>NZ_CP168506.1:0-4800000 GCF_059491455.1 Duganella sp. Dugasp78
GGGCTTTTTAATATAACTAGCCTGACGATAACCTACTTTCACACTGGTTGCAGCACTATCATCGGCGCAGAGTTGTTTCACGGTCCTGTTCGGGATGGGAAGGGGTGGGACCAACTTGCTATGGTCATCAGGCATTGACTTGTACGAGCGACGCTTTCAGCGACGCTCCGAATCTGGAGAAGTAAGTAATGGGGTAATGAAGTTGTGTATCAACGAACGTTCCAACGTACTTCTCATTCACCATAACCTGCTAAGGTTATAGGGACAAGCCGTACGGGCAATTAGTATCAGTTAGCTTAATGCATTACTGCACTTCCACACCTGACCTATCAACGTCCTGGTCTCGAACGACCCTTCAAAGAGCTCAAGGCTCTGGGAAATCTCATCTTAAGGCAAGTTTCCCGCTTAGATGCTTTCAGCGGTTATCTCTTCCAGACTTAGCTACCCGGCAATGCCACTGGCGTGACAACCGGTACACCAGAGGTCTGTCCACTCCGGTCCTCTCGTACTAGGAGCAGCCCCTTCAAATTTCCAACGCCCACGGCAGATAGGGACCAAACTGTCTCACGACGTTTTAAACCCAGCTCACGTACCACTTTAAATGGCGAACAGCCATACCCTTGGGACCGGCTACAGCCCCAGGATGTGATGAGCCGACATCGAGGTGCCAAACTCCCCGTCGATATGAACTCTTGGGAGGAATCAGCCTGTTATCCCCAGAGTACCTTTTATCCGTTGAGCGATGGCCCTTCCATACAGAACCACCGGATCACTATGTCCTACTTTCGTACCTGCTCGACTTGTCAGTCTCGCAGTTAAGCACGCTTATGCCATTGCACTATCGTCACGATGTCCGACCGTAACTAGCGTACCTTCGAACTCCTCCGTTACACTTTAGGAGGAGACCGCCCCAGTCAAACTGCCTACCATGCACTGTCCCCGACCCGGATAACGGGCCAAGGTTAGAACCTCAAATGAACCAGGGTGGTATTTCAAGGATGGCTCCACGAGAACTGGCGTCCCCGCTTCAAAGCCTCCCACCTATCCTACACAGATTGATTCAAAGTCCAATGCAAAGCTACAGTAAAGGTTCATGGGGTCTTTCCGTCTAGCCGCGGGTAGATTGCATCATCACAAACACTTCAACTTCGCTGAGTCTCGGGAGGAGACAGTGTGGCCATCGTTACGCCATTCGTGCAGGTCGGAACTTACCCGACAAGGAATTTCGCTACCTTAGGACCGTTATAGTTACGGCCGCCGTTTACTGGGACTTCAATCAAGAGCTTGCACCCCATCATTTAATCTTCCAGCACCGGGCAGGCGTCACACCCTATACGTCCACTTTCGTGTTTGCAGAGTGCTGTGTTTTTATTAAACAGTCGCAGCCACCAGTTTATTGCAACCCGTTCGCCCTACTGAAGTAAATCAGCCAAGCTACAAGGGCGTACCTTTTCCCGAAGTTACGGTACCAATTTGCCGAGTTCCTTCTCCCGAGTTCTCTCAAGCGCCTTAGAATACTCATCTCGCCCACCTGTGTCGGTTTGCGGTACGGTCTCGTATGACTGAAGCTTAGAGGCTTTTCTTGGAACCACTTCCGATTGCTTCAGTGCCTAAGCACCTCGTCCCAGTCCCTTGAATTACGCGCCCGGATTTGCCTAAGCGCCTTCTATGAACCAGAAACTGACTATTCCAACAGTCAGACAACCTTCCGCGATCCGTCCCCCCATCGCATCATACGACGGTGCAGGAATATTAACCTGCTTCCCATCAGCTACGCATCTCTGCCTCGCCTTAGGGGCCGACTCACCCTGCTCCGATGAACGTTGAACAGGAAACCTTGGGCTTACGGCGTGGGGGCTTTTCACCCCCATTATCGCTACTCATGTCAGCATTCGCACTTCTGATACCTCCAGCATCCTTTACAAGACACCTTCGCAGGCTTACAGAACGCTCTCCTACCATATCCTTACGGATATCCGCAGCTTCGGTGACTGGCTTAGCCCCGTTACATCTTCCGCGCAGGACGACTCGATCAGTGAGCTATTACGCTTTCTTTAAATGATGGCTGCTTCTAAGCCAACATCCTGACTGTTTTAGCCTTCCCACTTCGTTTTCCACTTAGCCAATCTTTGGGACCTTAGCTGGCGGTCTGGGTTGTTTCCCTCTTGACGCCGGACGTTAGCACCCGACGTCTGTCTCCCAAGCTCGCACTCATCGGTATTCGGAGTTTGCAATGGTTTGGTAAGTCGCGATGACCCCCTAGCCATAACAGTGCTCTACCCCCGATGGTGATACTTGAGGCACTACCTAAATAGTTTTCGGAGAGAACCAGCTATTTCCAAGTTTGTTTAGCCTTTCACCCCTACCCACAGCTCATCCCCTAATTTTTCAACATTAGTGGGTTCGGACCTCCAGTGCGTGTTACCGCACCTTCATCCTGGCCATGAGTAGATCACTTGGTTTCGGGTCTACACCCAGCGACTATCGCCCTGTTCGGACTCGATTTCTCTACGGCTTCCCGATCTGGTTAACCTTGCCACTGAATGTAAGTCGCTGACCCATTATACAAAAGGTACGCAGTCACGGAACAAGTCCGCTCCTACTGTTTGTATGCACACGGTTTCAGGATCTATTTCACTCCCCTCCCGGGGTTCTTTTCGCCTTTCCCTCACGGTACTGGTTCACTATCGGTCGATTACGAGTATTTAGCCTTGGAGGATGGTCCCCCCATATTCAGACAGGATTTCTCGTGTCCCGCCCTACTTGTCGCACGCTTAGTTCCACACATCGCATTTCACATACGGGGCTATCACCCGCTATGGCTCCAATTTCCAGTGGATTCTGTTATGCGTCATGCTAAAACGTGCAGGCTCATCCCATTTCGCTCGCCACTACTTTGGGAATCTCGGTTGATTTCTTTTCCTGCAGCTACTTAGATGTTTCAGTTCGCCGCGTTCGCTTTGCATACCTATGTATTCAGTATGCAATGACCTAAAAGGCCGGGTTTCCCCATTCGGAAATCTGCGGATCAAAGCTTGTTTGCTAGCTCCCCGCAGCTTATCGCAAGCTACTACGTCCTTCATCGCCTGTAATCGCCAAGGCATCCACCATGTGCACTTATTCACTTGTCCCTATAACGTTAGCCCCTTGCGACTAAACAAAGGAGCGGTCATAGGAATAAGAAGTACTACGTTGTTGCGTTTGTTGATACATACAATCATTACCCACCCACGCGGTTCCCCGCATGGGTACATAAAAATTTACTTACTTCTTCCAGATTGTTAAAGAACGTACAGCACTTGATCTCTAAAAGATCAAACCTAAATCGCAACCGTTTATTTGGCTGACTTACGTTTGAACTTTTGGTGGAGGATGACGGGATCGAACCGACGACCCCCTGCTTGCAAAGCAGGTGCTCTCCCAGCTGAGCTAATCCCCCTGAGATTTACTACAGGCAGAAACTGGTAGGGCTGGTTGGACTCGAACCAACGACCCCCGCGTTATCAACACGGTGCTCTAACCAGCTGAGCTACAGCCCCAAATGCTGTTCTTTAATATTGACAGTCGATAAGTGTGAACGCTTGATGAGTAGTCCGAAGACCAGTGCTACTCTAGAAAGGAGGTGATCCAGCCGCACCTTCCGATACGGCTACCTTGTTACGACTTCACCCCAGTCACGAATCCTACCGTGGTAAGCGCCCTCCTTGCGGTTAAGCTACCTACTTCTGGTAAAACCCGCTCCCATGGTGTGACGGGCGGTGTGTACAAGACCCGGGAACGTATTCACCGCGACATGCTGATCCGCGATTACTAGCGATTCCAACTTCATGCAGTCGAGTTGCAGACTACAATCCGGACTACGATACACTTTCTGGGATTAGCTCCCCCTCGCGGGTTGGCGGCCCTCTGTATGTACCATTGTATGACGTGTGAAGCCCTACCCATAAGGGCCATGAGGACTTGACGTCATCCCCACCTTCCTCCGGTTTGTCACCGGCAGTCTCATTAGAGTGCCCTTTCGTAGCAACTAATGACAAGGGTTGCGCTCGTTGCGGGACTTAACCCAACATCTCACGACACGAGCTGACGACAGCCATGCAGCACCTGTGTACTGGTTCTCTTTCGAGCACTCCCCAATCTCTCAGGGATTCCAGCCATGTCAAGGGTAGGTAAGGTTTTTCGCGTTGCATCGAATTAATCCACATCATCCACCGCTTGTGCGGGTCCCCGTCAATTCCTTTGAGTTTTAATCTTGCGACCGTACTCCCCAGGCGGTCTACTTCACGCGTTAGCTGCGTTACCAAGTCAATTAAGACCCGACAACTAGTAGACATCGTTTAGGGCGTGGACTACCAGGGTATCTAATCCTGTTTGCTCCCCACGCTTTCGTGCATGAGCGTCAGTTTTGACCCAGGGGGCTGCCTTCGCCATCGGTGTTCCTCCACATATCTACGCATTTCACTGCTACACGTGGAATTCTACCCCCCTCTGCCAAACTCTAGCCTTGCAGTCTCCATCGCCATTCCCAGGTTGAGCCCGGGGATTTCACGACAGACTTACAAAACCGCCTGCGCACGCTTTACGCCCAGTAATTCCGATTAACGCTTGCACCCTACGTATTACCGCGGCTGCTGGCACGTAGTTAGCCGGTGCTTATTCTTCAGGTACCGTCATTAGCAAGGGATATTAGCCCCCACCGTTTCTTCCCTGACAAAAGAGCTTTACAACCCGAAGGCCTTCTTCACTCACGCGGCATTGCTGGATCAGGCTTGCGCCCATTGTCCAAAATTCCCCACTGCTGCCTCCCGTAGGAGTCTGGACCGTGTCTCAGTTCCAGTGTGGCTGGTCGTCCTCTCAGACCAGCTACTGATCGATGCCTTGGTAGGCTTTTACCCTACCAACTAGCTAATCAGATATCGGCCGCTCCAGGAGCATGAGGTCTTGCGATCCCCCACTTTCATCCTTAGATCGTATGCGGTATTAGCGTAACTTTCGCTACGTTATCCCCCACTCCAGGGTACGTTCCGATATATTACTCACCCGTTCGCCACTCGCCGCCAGGTTGCCCCGCGCTGCCGTTCGACTTGCATGTGTAAGGCATGCCGCCAGCGTTCAATCTGAGCCAGGATCAAACTCTTCAGTTTAATCTCTGTTTATTTGACACTTGCGTGTCACCGTCATTGCTGACGGGTCGCTCACTCAAAATACTGACAGGCCACTATTTTCGTAGCGCCTATTTCATTACTTCTTGTGAACATTTGATATTTTAAGTTTCACGCTACCGAAGCAGCGTGTGCACTTTCATCAAACGTCCACACTTATCGACTGTTAATTTTTAAAGAACTTCAATTCGGTACTGCGTTTGCTGCGGAGCGTTGTGTCCGTCAGCGAAGAAGAAAGAGCATGAACCCCCTTCTTTTTCTCTCGCTTCACTCAGCAACATGTGTTGTGTTCTGCGAGGGGGCGAACTATAGCAAACGAATACGAATTGCGCAAGGCCTCGTTGCATCCCTACCCCCATCCTCGCCACCCATTCCCGTTTTTCTGCAGACTGTCGCACGGCATTAGCTTCCATGGCAGCGATCCCTTACAGTTGCATCGTCCCAATAGCCTTGTCATCTAAAACAATGCGGAGACTGGACAGTTGACGTTAGGCTACACTGCCGCTTGCATGACAACATAGAACGAAAGCCTCACATGTTTCCGATGCCTAAAACGCAAGATACCCTGAAAACCGCCGGCGCCTGGTTGCACCGCGGCTTCGATGCGACCGCCACCTGGGTCACGCAGCTATCGTGGTGGAAGTTCCTGGTGTTCGCAGTGTTGACGCTGATTGCAGGCTCCATCCTGCAGGACGAGCTGTTCTCATCCAGCCCGGACGAAGAAGTCGTGATCAAAAACGACAAGCACTCGAAACGCAAAAACGGCGACACCAATATCCTGATCGACGACAGCGGCATTCATTTCAACCCGCGCGGCAAGATCCGCAACAAGGATGCCGACAAGACTGACAAAAACGATTCCTCCGATTCCAGCAGCGAGGACAACAACACTCCCCACGTGCCGCCGGTAGCACCACCGGCCGAACCTGCGAACGCCGCACCTGCAGCGCCACCGGCCCCTCCCGCCCCGCCAGCCAAAGCAGGCAAGCCGGGCGTAGCATCCGTCCCCGCCCTGCCCACCTTGCCGGGCGAAGAAGTCCACATCGACCTGCCGCCACAAATCGGCGAAGAATTGTCGAATGCCATCGAAGAAGCCGTCGATGATGCGGCCGAGCAAAAAGTCACCCGCTACCATCGCCAAGCATCGACCTGGTTCAAGAGCTTCGTCTCGCTGCTGGTACTTGCGCTGTTCGGCACCAAGGCCCTGATGGGCGGAAAAAAACGCGCCGAAGCCGAAACCCTGACCGCCAACGCCGCCGTCGAGCGCGAATCCATGCAGCGCCAGCTCAGCGAAGCCAAGATGCAGATGATGCAGGCCCAAGTCGAGCCACACTTCCTGTTCAACACCCTGGCCTCGGTCGAACACCTGATCGAAACCGACCCGCCACGCGCCTCCGCCATGCAGCGCAGCCTGATCAAGTACCTGCGCGCGGTGCTGCCGCAAATGCGTGACAACGCCCTGATCACCAACCTGGGCCGCGAGGCCGACATGGTGCTAGCCTACCTGAACCTGCTGAAAATGCGCATGGAAGAACGCCTGACCGTGGACTTCGACATTCCCGACGGCCTGCGCACCGCCGCCTTCCCGCCGATGATGCTGCAGTCGATGGTGGAAAACGCCATCAAACACGGCCTGGAAGCCAAGCCCGAAGGCGGTACGCTGAAGGTGCGCGCCGACGTGGCCCACAACAAGCTGCGCGTGATCGTCACCGACAATGGCCTCGGCTTCGGCGCCGTGCCCAGCGACGGCACCGGCCTGGGCCTGATGACCATCCGCGAACGCCTGAAGCTGCTGCACGGCGACCAGGGCCAGTTGCTGATCGCCGCCAACAGCCCGAGCGGCGTGATCGCCACGATCGAAGTCCCGTACCAGCTGTCCAAATAAGATCGATTGATTATTACGGCGATTCGTTGAATAATTCGTTGAATAATTGACTAAACAATTAACACTACACACCCGACCACGATGCCTACTGCAATTATTGCCGACGACGAACGATTAATGCGCGACCAACTGCGCATGCGCCTGGGCCAGGTCTGGCCCGAGCTGGAAATTATTGGCGAAGCCAAGAACGGCGACGAGGCGATCGAACTGGTCGACCAGCTCAAGCCTGACTTCACCTTCCTCGATATCCGCATGCCGGGCAAGACCGGCATGGAAGCCGCCTCAGTGATCGGCAACAAGAGCCACATCGTCTTCGTCACCGCCTACGACGCCTACGCGGTCGAAGCCTTCGAGCGCGGCGCGGTCGACTACGTGCTCAAACCGCCTGAGCAGGAGCGCCTGCAAATCACGGTAGACCGCCTCAAGACCCGCATGAGCAAGCCGGCCGCGGCCGCCGACGTCAACGCCAGCGTGACGGCGATGCTGTCGCAACTGGCGGAAAAGATCACCGCGCCCAAGCCGACCTACCTGCAGTGGATACAGGCCAGCATCGGCCAGGATCTGCGCATGATTCCGGTCGAGGAAATCCTGTTCTTCCGCTCCGACGAGAAATACACCTGCGTGCAGACCGAACGCTACGAGGCGCTGATCCGCAAGCCGGTGCGCGACCTGGCCGAGGAACTCGACCCGGCCCTGTTCTGGCAGATCCACCGCGCCACACTGGTCAACGTCAACGCCATCGAAGGCGTGACGCGCGATATCCGCGGCCGCCATCTCGTCATGATCAAGGGCAAGCCGGACAAGCTGGAAGTGAGCCGCAGCTTCCTGCACCTGTTCAAACAGATGTAATCGTGTCCCAGACGCCGAGTGCGTCTGAGGCACATCAAGCTCCCGCCCCGCGCTTACTTTAGTGTGTACCCACGCGGCCCCCTGCCGCATGGGGAAGCGCATGGCCCGTATCCGATCACTATTGCTACTCTCCGGCGCCGTCGCGCTGGCCAGCCGCCTGTCCTGGCGCATGGGCTGGCAATGCGCGCGCTCGACCGCCGCGCACCGACGCAGCCGCGGCATCATCCAGCATGCCAGCGACGCCATCATCTCCACCGACGAACGCCAGTACATCCTGCAAGCCAACCCGTCGGCCGCCACCATGTTCGGCACCACGGTACAGGCCATGGAAGGCTCGCCCTTGCAGCAATTCATTCCACGCGACCAACGCCTGAGCAACGAGCCGGCCAGCACGCGCTACTTCGGCAACACCGGCATCCGCCTGCGCATGAAGGGGCGGCGCGCCAGCGACTATGCCGTGACCGGCCTGAAAGCCAGCGGCCAGCATTTCCCGCTGGAGGGGTCGATTTCGTCGCTGGCGGAAAACGGCCACCGTGTCTACACCATCATCCTGCGCGACATCACCGAACGCAAGCAGGTGCAGGAGCAGCTGGAACAGTCTTATTCACAGCTGCGCGAACTGTCGGCCGCGCTGCAAACGATACGGGAGGAGGAACGCAAGTACATCGCCCGCGAGCTGCACGACGACCTCGGCCAGTTGCTGGCGACGTTGCGCGTGGACCTGGCGCTGCTGCAACAACAGCGCAGCAACGACACAGTCGCCCGCAAGCTACAGGCCGGCATGGATGAGCTGCTGATGTCGGCCATCACTTCGCTGCGGCGCATCGCCAGCAACCTGCGGCCGCGCGCGCTCGATGAGGGAGGTTTGTACTTTGCGCTGGAAAGCCTGCGCCAGGAATTCGTCTCGCGCTATGGCATCGCCTGCACGCTGGACGCGAATGAAGAAGAGTTGATACTCGACGACGCCTACAGCACGGCCATCTTCCGCATTGCACAGGAAGCGCTGACCAATATCACCCGCCACGCCGAAGCGCGCAATGTCCTGCTGTCACTGTACCGCATCGACGGTCTGCTGCAAATCACCATCCATGACGACGGCCGCGGCATCGCCGAAAAGGACATGGACAAAGCTTCATCCTTCGGCCTGATCGGGATGCGCGAACGCGTCTGGGCACTGCATGGCGACATCTCCATCGTCAGCGACAACGGCACCCGGATCATGATCCGGCTGCCGCTGCCGCCTCAGGAAAACGCCGCCTGATCCTGCTTAGAACGCGTGACGGATGCCGACGTTGAAGGCTTTGTCGCCGCTACCAGCTTCGTTGTTGTTACCAACGGTGTAGCCGGCGCCGTTCTTGTTCTTGATCTTGGCGTAGGCGACATACATGCCGGTACGCTTCGACAGCGAGTACAGATAGCCCAGCGCCCACTGGTCGGCGTCCTGGTTGTTGACGGTCTTGTCGTTCTTGCGCACGTACGACGCCATGATGGTGCCGCCAGGAGCGACCGGCACTTGCACGCCGATCAGCAGGTCGTTGCTGTCCAGGCTGGCCTTAGGCGCCACGGTGTAGCCGTAGGCGTTAGCCGATGGCAGGGCTGCGCTGTTCACGCCCTTGTCCGCGCCGTAGGCGAAGAAGGCTTTGACAACCTGGAAATCGTAGTTGATCGCGAACAGGGTGTTGCGGCCGCTGTCCTGCAGCTTGGCCGGGGTGGCGCCGACTGCGGCGGTGTCGTTGTTGCGGTTGTTGTACACCAGGCGCGCGTTCAGCGGGCCGTTGGCGTAGTTCAGGCCGAAGCCGAACTGACGGCCGGCGGTCGAGCTGCCAGCCTGCTCGCCCAGCGAGTACAGGCCGTCCGCGCTGAAGCCTTCCATCACCGGGGTCGAGTAGACCAGGGCGTTGCTGGTGCGGGTGTTCGCGCCGGCTGCCGGGAACAAGTTCTTGATGCTTCCTGCGTAACCGGCGCCGAACGGGTCGGCGACCTGGCTCATGGCGTTGTACAGCATGGTGTATTGGCGACCGATGGTCAGGGTGCCGGCGTCCTTGCTTTTCAGGCCGACGAACGATTGACGGTTGAACAGCGCGCTGTTGGCGTTGTCCAGCGAACCGTCGTCCACTTTCAGGCCGGTTTCCAGGGTGAAGATAGCCGACAGGCCGTTGCCCAGGTCTTCGGTGCCGCGGAAGCCCAGACGCGACTGGCCACCGATACCGCTGGTGACTTTGGTCACGCTGCCTGCAGCGCCGCCGCGCTCGCTGACCAGACCGGCATCCACCAGGCCATAGATCGTGACATTCGATTGAGCTTGGGCCTGGGCTGCGAAACCGCCGATGATCATTGCTACCAGAGTAAGTTTTTTCACTTGATGTTCTCTACTTGAGGTTGAAAGAAGTAACTGCCTGTAATTTATCTACGGGGCGTATCTTGCCTATCAATTACTTCAACAATGTGACATCAACCATTTGTTGTAAATCGGCACCAAGATGAAAAAAGCCGCTTAAAGCGGCTTTTCGGACTTTCTTTCAGGACTTATTTCAACCGGCAGCTGAGCAGGTAGTAATACTCCAGCCGCTCGACGCGGATCTGCCGCGCCGACGTCGCGAAGCGCTTGCGCAGCGTGCTGTCGGTCAGGTAGTTCTTCATCACTTCGTAGCGCTGGCCGTCGTCGGCGGTCAGGATCTGGAAGGTATTACCTTCCATGTCGGTGCGGGCGAACACCATGCTGTTGCCATCGACATAAGTCTCGTCCAGCAGCACCAGCAGCACGTCCTTGCCCAGCTTGGCACGCAGGGTCTTCAGGTATTTTTCCTGATCTTCGCGCTTGACGTGCGCCCACAAGCCGGCAGCAAACACCGCCGTGTACTTGCCTTCCAGGCCGTCGGGCAGGTTGAAGGCGTCCATCACGCCGAAGCTGACGACGTCCTCGTCCAGGCCGCGGGTTTCGGCCAGCGCGATCATTTCCGGCACCAGGTCGGTGGCGTGCACCGATTCCGCCACTTCGGCGATCAAATCGGTCCAATAGGCGGTGCCGCAGGCCAGTTCCAGCACCTTGTGGCCCTGGAACAGCTCGGCGACCATTTCCTGCAAGTCATCCAGATCGTCGAAGCGCTCTTCCTGCGCGTAGACCTGGTCGTAGTTGTCGGCGTTGACGGCATAAAATTGTGCCAACTGATTGGTAATCATGTCTTACTTTCTAATTTACAGTTCGTAGTGTTCTTTTTCACCGCTCATGGCCTGCTCGATCAATTTGCGGTTGAGCGTGGGCGCCAGCAGTTCGATAAAGGTGTAGATATAGCTGCGCAGGTAAGCCCCCTGCTTGACCGCCACCCGCGACACATTCATGCCGAACAGGTGACCCACAGGAATGGCGCGCAGCGATTTGTCGCGCTCGGCGTCGAAGGCCATGCCCGCTATGATACCAATCCCCATGCCCAACTCCACATAAGTCTTGATCACGTCGGCGTCTATGGCTTCCAGCAACACGTCCAGCTTCAGGCCGCGCAGGGAGAAGGCATGGTCGATCTTGCTGCGGCCGGCGAAGGCGCCATCGTAAGTGATAATCGGGAAAGCGGCAATTTCTTCCAGCGTCACCTGCTTGGATTTGAGCAATGGATGGTCCGGCGCCACCACCACCACGTGCTCCCATTGATAGCATGGCAAGGTTATCAAACCCGTCACGCCGGCGATGGATTCGGTGGCGATGGCCAGGTCGGCCTGGTCGCGCTGGACCATTTCGGCGATCTGCTGCGGATTGCCTTGCAATAAAGACAATCGCACCTTGGGGAACTTCAGCATGAAAGCCTGCACCACGCGCGGCAGCGTGTAGCGCGCCTGCGTGTGTGTGGTGGCGATGGTAAAACTGCCGCTGTCCTGGGCCGCATATTCCTTGCCGATACGCTTGAGGCTGTCGATTTCCTGCATAATCAACTCTACCGATTCCAGCACCAGCCGTCCCGGCTCGGTCAGGCCGCGGATGCGCTTGCCGTGCCGGGTGAAGATATCGACGCCCAACTCTTCCTCTAGCTCGATAATCGCCTTGGACACGCCCGGCTGCGACGTAAACAGCGCCTTGGCGGCATCGGTCAGGTTGTAGTTCTGGCGTACAGCTTCGCGCACGAAGCGCAGTTGGTGAAGGTTCATTGCAGGTCCAGGCCCATCAAAAATTATTAAGCTTGCTTATACCCGATACGTATATAAGCAAATAAAGACTAAGTCGTATGGAATAAAGACGAAGTTTATTACTATTAGCGCTAGTTTGGGGGTTCTAGCAAGCGACTATCTAGGAAGAATATGTATCAATACGACCAATATGACCATCTCATCGTCCGCGAACGCATCGCCCAATACCGGGATCAAGTGCGCCGCCGCCTGTCCGATGAGCTGACCGAAGCCGAATTCCTGCCGCTGCGCCTGCAAAATGGCCTGTATATGCAGCGTCACGCCTACATGCTGCGCATCGCCGTGCCGTACGGCTTGCTGGCATCGAAGCAAATGCGCATGTTTGCGCACATCGCCCGCAAGTACGACCGCGGCTATGGCCACTTCACCACCCGCCAGAACATCCAGTTTAACTGGATCGAGCTGGAGCAGACCCCGGACATCCTGGCCGACCTGGCCTCGGTGGAGATGCACGCCATCCAGACCTCGGGCAACTGCATCCGCAACACCACCTCCGATCCGTACGCCGGCGTCGCCGCCGACGAGATCATCGATCCGCGTCCGTACGCCGAGGTGCTGCGCCAGTGGTCCACCTTCCACCCTGAATTCATCGCCCTGCCGCGCAAGTTCAAGGTCGCCATCAACGGCGCCGTTGAAGACCGCGCGGCCATCGCGGTGCACGACATCGGCCTGACCGTGGTGCGCAACGACGCCGGCGAGATCGGCTTCAAGTTCATGGCCGGCGGCGGCATGGGCCGCACGCCCATCCTGGGCAGCGTGATCCGCGACTTCCTGCCGTGGCAGCACCTGCTGACCTACACCGAAGCCGTGATGCGCGTGTATAACCAGTACGGCCGCCGAGACAACAAATACAAGGCCCGCATCAAGATCCTGCTGAAGGCCATCGGCGTCGAGGAGTTCACCCGCCAGGTCGAAGCCGAATGGACCGACCTGAAGGACGGTCCGGAAACGCTGACCGTCGAAGAGATGCAGCGCGTGATCGACTACTTCCAGCCGCCAGCCTACAGGCAGCTCGACGACAGCGACGTGGTGGCCGCGCAGGCCGGCAACAAGGCCTTCGCCAACTGGGTCAACCGCAACGTCAAGCCGCACAAGCAGCCTGGCTACGCCGCCGTGGTGCTGTCGCTGAAGAAGACCGGCGTGCCGCCGGGCGACGCCACCGCCGAGCAGATGGACTTCATGGCCGACCTGGCCGACCGCTACAGCTTCGGCGAACTGCGCGTCACGCACGAGCAGAACATCGTGCTGGCCGACGTCGAGCAGTCGCAGTTGTTTACGCTGTGGGAGCAGATCAAGGCCAAGGGCCTGGCGACGCCGAACATCGGCCTGCTGACCGACATGATCTGCTGCCCGGGCGGCGACTTCTGCTCGCTGGCCAACGCCAAATCGCTGCCGATCGCCGCCGCCATCGCGGAACGCTTCGACAGCATCGACTTCCAGCACGACATCGGCGAGATCGAACTGAATATCTCCGGCTGCATCAACGCCTGCGGCCACCACCATGTCGGCAGCATCGGCGTGCTGGGCGTCGACAAGGACGGCAGCGAATGGTATCAGGTGTCGATCGGCGGCTCGCAGGGCAACAACGCCGCCATCGGCAAGATCATCGGACCATCGTTCTCCGCGCTGCAAATGCCGGAAGTGATAGGCCGCCTGCTGCAAGTGTATGTGCGCGATCGCTACGAAGACGAGTCGTTCGCCGACTGCGCGCAGCGCCTGGGCATCGCGCCGTTCAAGGAATTTGTGTACGCCACGCCGATCGTCGAAGCCGGTCGCCTGGTTGGAGAGGATGAATATGTCTGAAGCCGTGAAAAACCTGATCATCAAAGGCCGTGAAATCGTCGAAGACGACTGGCAGGTGCTGCGCCTGGCCGAGCCGGTCGACGGCGCGCCCAAGCACGACCCAGCCACCGTCGCCGTCCCGGCGGGCAAATTCATCGTCCCGCTGAGCCTCTGGCTGGTGCAGCGCGAACTGCTGTCGGCGCGCGCCGCCGCCGGCGAGATCGGCGTCTGGATCGCCAGCGACGAACGCCCGGAAACGCTGAAGGACGACCTGTCCAAGCTCGCCCTGGTCGCCATCGACTTCCCTAAATTCACCGATGGCCGCGGCTACTCGATCGCCTACAACCTGCGCACCCGCCTGGGCTGGACCGGCGAACTGCGCGCCATCGGCGACGTGCTGCGCGACCAGCTGTTCTCGATGCAGCGCGTCGGCTTCAACGCCTACGCCACGCGGCCGGACCGCAGCATCCACGACGCGCTCAAGGGCCTGTCCGATTTCTCGGAGACCTACCAGGCATCGGTGGACCAGAAGGCGCCGCTGTTCCGCCGCCACGCCCGCAACGTCGGCGTCAACGCCGGCGACGCCGGCTACGGTATCTGATCGGGGCCGCCATGAGTGAGCTGAACAAACTAATTGCCGACACCAACGCCACGCTGGCCCGCATCGTCAAGGACCACAGCCCGGCGGTCTTCGCCTCCAGCCTGGCGGCCGAAGACATGGTGCTGACCGACTTGATCCTGAAAGGCAAACTGGATATCGGCATCTTCTCGCTCGAAACCGGACGCCTGCATCCTGAAACGCTGGCCATGCTGGACCGCGTCAAGGAGCACTACGACGGCTACGAGATCGCGCTGTACAAGCCGCAGGCCGAGGCGGTCGACGCCTACGTCGCGCAGAACGGCCTGAACGCCTTCTACGACAGCGTCGAGATGCGCCGCGAGTGCTGCCGCATCCGCAAGGTCGAGCCGTTGGGCCGCGCCCTGGCCGGCAACAAGGCCTGGGTCACCGGCCAGCGCCGCGCACAGTCGGCCACCCGCACCTCGCTGATGGTGGAGGAAGACGATCCGGCTCACTTCATGACCAAGTTCAATCCGCTGGCCGATTGGTCGGAGGCGGACGTGTGGAACTACATCCGCGACAACGGCGTACCGTACAACGCCCTGCACGACCAGGGCTATCCGTCGATCGGCTGCGCACCCTGCACGCGCGCCATCGAGCCGGGCGAAGACGTCCGCGCCGGCCGCTGGTGGTGGGAGAATCCGGACTCGAAGGAATGCGGCCTGCACATGGTCGACGGCAAACTGATACGCATTAAATCCGTGGCCTGATGGGTCATTCCCGCGAAAGCGGGAATCCATAGACCGCGTCCGCAGTTACTCAGCATGGGTCCCCGCTTTCGCGGGGACGACGTATAACGATAGGCTAGTCCCAATATGAACGCTTTAGTTGAAAACCACGCCGCGCACGTGAATTCGCGCCACCTCGACGCTTTGGAATCGGAAGCGATCCACATCATGCGCGAGGTTGCGGCCGAATGCAGCAACCCTGCCCTGCTGTTCTCGGGCGGTAAAGACTCGGTGGTCCTGCTGCGCATCGCGGAGAAGGCTTTCCGTCCGGGCAAATTCCCGTTCCCGCTGGTGCACGTCGACACCGGCCATAACTTCGCCGAAGTGATCACCTTCCGCGACAAGCGCGTGGCCGAACTGGGCGAACGCCTGATCGTCGGCTCGGTTGAAGAGTCGATCAAAAAAGGCACGGTGCGCCTGCGTAATCCGCTGACCGATTCGCGCAACGCCGCGCAGGCGGTCACGCTGCTGGAGACCATCGCCGCACACGGCTTCGACGCCTGCATCGGCGGCGCCCGCCGCGACGAAGAGAAGGCCCGCGCCAAGGAGCGCATCTTCTCCTTCCGCGATGAATTCGGCCAGTGGGACCCGAAATCGCAGCGCCCGGAACTGTGGGACCTGTATAACACCCGCGTCCACCCAGGCGAAAACATGCGCGTGTTCCCGATCTCGAACTGGACCGAACTCGATGTGTGGCAGTACATCGCCCGCGAAAAGCTGGAACTGCCGCCGATCTACTTCGCCCACGAACGCCAGGTCATTCCGCGCAACGGCCTGCTGGTGCCGCTGACCGACCTGACCCCGGCGCGCGAAGGCGAGACCGTCGAAACGCAAGTGGTGCGCTTCCGCACCGTCGGCGACATCTCCTGCACCTGCCCCGTATCGTCGGATGCGGCCACGGTGGAGCAGATCATCGCCGAAACCGCAGTCACCCAAATCACCGAACGCGGCGCCACCCGGATGGACGACCAGACCTCCGAAGCATCGATGGAAAAACGTAAAAAAGCAGGATACTTCTGATGAACGCTCGCATAGACAACACCTCTGAGAATCTGACTGAACGCGGCCTGCTGCGCTTCATCACCGCCGGCTCCGTCGACGACGGCAAATCCACCCTGATCGGCCGCCTGCTGTTCGACAGCAAAGGCATCTTCGCCGACCAGCTGGACGCCATGTCGCGCTCCAAGCACAAGCGCACCGTCGGCGACGCCGTCGACCTGTCGCTGCTGACCGACGGCCTGGAAGCCGAACGCGAACAAGGCATCACCATCGACGTGGCCTACCGCTACTTCGCCACGCCGAAGCGCAAGTTCATCATCGCCGACACGCCGGGCCACGAGCAGTACACCCGCAACATGGTGACCGGCGCCTCGACCGCCGATGCCGTCATCATCCTGATCGACGTCTCGAAAGTGAAGCTGCGCGAAGATGGCGGCGTGGACCTGCTGATCCAGACCAAGCGCCACTCGACCATCGCCCACCTGCTGCAGATCGAGCATATCGTGGTCGCCGTCAACAAGATGGACCTGGTGAACTACGACCAGGCGATCTACGACCGCATCGTCAAGGCCTACCGCGAGTTCGCCGCCACGCTGGGCCTGAAGGACATCACGCCGATTCCGCTGTCCGCCCTGACCGGCGACAACGTCGTCGACGTCAGCGAAAAACTGAGCTGGTACAAAGGCCCGACGCTGATCGAGCTGCTGGAATCGCTGTCGGTGTACGACGAATCGCACAACGCGCCTTTCCGCTTCCCGGTGCAGCTGGTGGCGCGCCACAACGGCCACGAAGCCAACGACTTCCGCGGCTACATGGGCCGCATCGAGGCCGGCAAGGTATCGGTCGGCGACAAGCTGGTGGTGCAGCCGTCCGGCCAGACCGCCACCGTCAAGGACATCGTCACGCTGGAAGGTTCGCATCAATCGGCGGTGGTCGGTCAGTCGATCACGCTGCTGCTGAACGAATACCTGGACATCTCGCGCGGCGACCTGCTGGCCGGCGCCGAGCAGCCTGCGACGCTGCTCAAGCAGCTGAAGGCTGACGTGTGCTGGATGTCCGACGAGTCGCTGGACCAGCGCCGCAAGTACTGGATCAAGCACGGCACCAAGCAGACCTCGGCCAAGATCACCGGCATCGAATCGCTGTTGGACATCAACACCCAGCAGCGCCACAGCGCCGAGGGCTTGAAGCTGAACGACATCGCCCGCATCGGCCTGACCGTGCAGCAGCCGCTGGCGGCCGACGCCTATGCCGACATCCGCGCCACCGGCGCCTTCATCCTGATCGACGAAGTCACGCACCAGACCGTCGCAGCGGGCATGATCCGCCTGGGCGAATAGCCGTCATTCCCGCGCAGGCGGGAATCCGCGCATTGCTTGGATTCCCTCCATACTCAGCATGGGTTCCCGCTTGCGCGGGAACGACAAGCCAACAAAGGAATAACCATGTCATCCCCCGGAAAGGTCTACCTGATCGGCGCCGGCCCCGGCGCCCAGGACCTGATCACCCTGCGCGGCGCGCGCCTGCTGGCGCAAGCCGACGTGGTGCTGCACGACGCCCTGGTGACCGACGAGATGCTGGCGCTGTGCCCTCAGGCCGAGAAAATCCTGGTCGGTAAACGCTGCGGCCAGTTGTCCACCGCGCAGCAGTTCATCAACAAGCAGATGATCGACAACGCCCACAAGTTCCCGCTGGTGGTGCGCCTCAAGGGCGGCGACCCGATGCTGTTCGGCCGCGCCGACGAGGAGCTGCGCGCGCTGGAAGAAGCCGGCATCGAGGTGGAAGTCGTCCCCGGCATCACCACCGCGCTGGCTGCGGCGGCCGCCAGCAAGCAGCCGCTGACCAAGCGCGGCGTGGCGCGCAGCGTGGCCTTCTTCACCTCCTCCACCGCGCCGGAACACACTGAGCACGACGCCATCCCCGACACCGACACCCTGGTGCAGTACATGGGCGGCCGCGAAGCCATCGCCACGGCGGAACGCCTGCTGGCACAGGGCCGCCATCCCGATACGCCGGTGGTCATCATCGAGAACTGCAGCCGCCCGGACCAGCATATCCGCCGCCTGACCGTCGCCTCGCTGGCGCAAGGCCTGGGCGCGGCCCACGGCCCGGTGCTGGTGATGCTGGGCGACGCGATGAAAACCCGCCCCCACCAGCACAGCGACGAACCACAACTCCCTTCAGCTGTACAGCAACTGCGCGCCTGATCCGTAATAGAATGTCCATTCATACCAAACGAGGTAGTAATGGACACAGTTCACGACGTGCTGGAACGCGCATGGAAGGCCCACTCCGAGGGCGCCTTCGATAGCGCGCTGCAGGACTACATCTGGCTCTTCGACGCCACCGCCAGCGATGCGGAAACCGCGCCACTGCGCCTGTCCTATGTGCTGAGCGCCTGGGCCAAGCTGGCGGAGGAACACCTGCCGGCGCGCCGCGCGCTGGTTGAGCTGCGCGACCGCGACAGCCAGCGCCTGCTGGCCCAAGCCGAAGGCGACGCCGCCGAGGCCCTGTTCAACGACATCCGCGCCATCAACGACAAGCTGGGCGACCTGCAAAACACCTACCATCTGTTCCAGCAGCTGCCGCAAGCGCTGGCGCGGCAATGCGCCCGCTCGGCACTGCCGTCGATCATGGCCTGCGGCGACTACGCGCTGGCCAGCCGCCACCTGCCGCAGCCGATGCAGCACCTGGCGCAGGCTGCCGCCCTGCTCAACCAGCGGCGAGCCGACTTCAACGTGCTGACCACCGCCGGCATAGCCGCCCTGCTGGCCGAGGTGTACAACTACGTCACCGAACTTGCGCTGGTGCTGGACTTGCTGAGCGGCTGCGGCGATACTGCTGCGGCGGAAGCGGCGCGTGCGCAGGCGGTGACGCTGGTGCAGTCGCCGGAAGCGCGCGCCTGCGTCCAGGCGGAACTCGACGCCCCCGGCACGACGCTCGACGCCATGATCGAACTCGAAAACTCATCAGCGACCGAATAGTGAAAACCAATTACGCCAAGACCCTGCTCCTCCCCGCCATCCTTCTGCTGTCGGCCGCCGGCAGCGCTGCCGCCGCCATCCCGACCTACGATTTCAAGGTCGTCCACACCTATCCCCACGATCCGCAAGCCTTCACCGAGGGTCTGCTGTACCGCGACGGCTTCCTGTACGAGAGCACCGGCCTGAATGGCAAATCGTCGATCCGCAAGGTGAGCCTGGAGACCGGCAAGGTCCTGCAGAGCAAAGACATCCCGCCAAAGTATTTCGGCGAAGGCCTGACGGCATGGAAGGACACGCTGGTCGGCCTGACCTGGCAGACGCAGACCGGCTTCGTATTCGACCTCGCCACCTTCGAGATGCGCAGCCAGTTTGCCTACCCCGGCGAAGGCTGGGGCCTGACCCAGAACGGCAAGGAACTGATCATGAGCGACGGCACGGCCACGCTGCGCTTCCTCGATCCCAAGACCTTCCTCGAAGTGCGCCGCGTGAAGGTGACGGCGGACGGTATCGCGGTCGACCAGGTCAATGAGCTGGAAGTGGTGGGCGACGAGATCTTCGCCAACCTGTGGCACACCAACACCATCGCGCGCATCGATCCGGCCAACGGCAAGATCACCGGCTGGATCGACCTGGGCAAGCTGTACCCCGATGCCGGCAAAGGCCTCAACGGCGAAAACGTCATGAACGGCATCGCTTACGACGCGGAGAAAAAACGTCTGTTCGTCACCGGCAAGCTGTGGCCCAAACTGTACGAGATCAAGATCGTGCCCAGGAGGTGACCGCCGCTCCCAGCTAAACGGCTAAACGGCCAAACGTCGCCAGTAGCAGGCACAGGAAACCGATGACTGCGATGCCCGCGTGCGCCAGTACCAGCCATATAGGCAGCGCGATCGCTTGCAGGTGAAATTTCAGGTTGAGTACAACGCCGCCCACCGCGGCGATAAGAAACAACACCAGCGCCAGGTTCGCCAGACGCGGCAAGCCTATCGTCGCCGCGCCATACGCCAGCAAGGTGATCGCGGCGGCAGCCAGAAAGCCATGCAGCATGGCCAGCCACGAGGGTGGATGGGGCTTGCCGCTGAAACGAATGTAAGCCATTGCCGCACCGCCCAAAGCGGCGACGACCAACAGCGCTGTGGACGTCTGCAAAAGTAGGACAGATTCCATGCCAGCCTCCGGAACGTGGCCGCAGGCCGTGTCCCGACCATTACACGCCACCATTCCTGTACAGTATCCAACCACTCGGCTAACTGTCGGTGCGCTGACGCACGCCGACGGTGCCCAGGAGGACGGCGGGCACCAAGGCTCAGGAAGTGAACAGCGCGATCAACTCGTCGGCCACCGCGCGCACCGGCGCGGCGCGGCGCACGTCTTCATGCATGACGATCCATAGCTTGCGCTTGACCGGACAGGCCGGCGTGTCGATGGCGACCAGGTCGCCGCGCCGTATATCGAAGAAGTACTCAGGCAGCACGGCCACGCCGCAGCCAGCCACCACCGCCTGGTACAAGGTGCCCAGGTCGTTGGAGCGCAGGCAGTAGCGGCGCCCGTGGCGTATCTTCTCCAGCCATTGCTGTTGCGGCGTGTCCTGCATCAGTTCATCGTAGGCCGCAAACTCCCACTGGTCAGGCGTGCGCGCGGCGAGATAGGCAGCGCTGGCGTACAAACGATAGGCCACCGTCGTCAGCGCCCGCACCGCCAGCCCCGGCGCCACAGGGCGATTGAAACGCAGTGCGATGTCCGACTCGCGCCGCATCAGGTCCGTTTCGCGGGCCTCGCCGCGCAAATCCAGTTCGATGCCGGGCAAGCGGAATAGCGCCTCTTTCAGGCGCGGGGCCAGCAGGTATGCCGCCAGCGCGGGCGGTGCCGACACCCGCACCTTGCCGTTCAGGGTAGCTGCGCCGCTGGCTGCCCGCATCAAACCGTGCAGGTTCTCCTCCATCTTGCGCGCGTGCGGCACCAGCGCCTTGCCGGCCGCCGTCAACGACCAGCCCTTGGGGAAGCGGTCGAACAACTTCACCGCCAGCGCGGCCTCCAGCGCATCGATGCGCCGCGCCACCGTGGTGTGTTCGACGCCGGCCGCGCGCGCGGCGCCGCTCAAGGTGCCGGCGTCGTGCAGCGCCAGGAAATAGCGGAGGTGATCCCAGTCAGGTTGGTCCATTGTGCAATTATGCACATATATCGGGCGGTTTTCGCTAATTTCGTTCGGGTGCGTTTGGCGCTATCGTGACTGCATCGCCACCTGGGAGATCGCCATGAAACTGCTGAACCGATTATTTTGCCTCGTCATGTGGGTGCCGGCCACGCAGGCCGCCGGCGCCATGCCGGACTTTCCGCTGGCCGGCACCTGGACGCTGGTCGCGGCCGACCGTATCCTCCCCGACGGCACCCGCGTGCGCGACTACGGCGACACACCGGCCGGCCTGATGACGATCGATAAACAAGGCCGCTACAGCGTGCAAATCTACCGTGCCGACCGCCCGCGCTTCGCCGGCGGCGACAAAAAGACCGGCACGCCGGCCGAATTCGAGGCCGCGGTCCTCGGATCGAGCACGCACTTCGGCACCATCGCCATCGACAGCGAGGCGCGCACGCTGACCTTCAGCATCGCCGGCGCGGCCTTTTCAAACTGGGAGGGGACGCAGCAGAAACGCAGCTACGAGATGAACGGGGATGAGCTCAGCTACCGCGTACCGGCCAGGCCGGACGGGCAGATTCCGCTGTCAGTCTGGCGCCGCCTGCGTTGACAGCGCTGCGACGCAGTAGTCGGACAAGGCGTTGAGCACGGCCGCGTTCTCGCCGGCCGCTTCGACCACGTTAATCGCCGCCCGCGGATGATCGATGCGCAGTTGCTCGATCATCAGCGGCAGGTCGCGCAGCACATGGCCGCCCTGCCCCAGGAATACCGGCACCACGGTGATCTGTGTGACGCCGTCGGCGATCAGCTCGGCCACCAGCTCCGGCAGGCGCGGCGTCATCAGCTCCAGAAAGGCCAGCGAAACGCGCACCTCCGGCGTGCGCGCCTGGGTCAGGTCGCGCAGGCGCTCGAACGGCGCCGCCCAGGATGCGGCGCGGGCGCCGTGCGCGAACAGAACCAGTGCTTGCTTGCTCATCTAATGTCGCTCCACCCACCACAAGGCGCCCAGCGCCAGCAGCAGGAATAAAAGGCTCGGCGCGATCGCCGTGATCACCGCCGGCCAGGTGCTCAGCAGGCCCAGATGCGAGAACAGCGTGTTCACCAGCTGGAAGGCGACACCGATCATGATACCAACAAAGATCTTCAGACTCACGCCGCCGCTGCGCGTGTGCAGGTAGCCGAACGGCAGCGCCAGCGCCATCAGCACGAAGATGGCCAGCGGGTCGAACAGCTTCTTCCAGAAGGCGATCTTGAAGCGCTCGGTCTCCTGCTTGTTCTCCTGCAGATGGCGGGTGTAGACCGCCAGTTCGTTGGCCGACATGCGCTCGGGATCGGAGCCGGCCACCGACAGGATCTTCGGCGTCACCTCGGACAGCAGGTCCTTGGTGGCGCTGTGGCGGGTTTCGATCAGGCTGGTGTCCTGGGCGAAGTTGTTGGCCAGGTTGGCCTCGCTGCCCGGCTTGAGCAGCGCCGGATTGGTGAAGATATTTTCCGTCACGTCCGACAGCTGCCAGTTGTTGTTGCCCTTGAAGGTGCCGAGCTTGGCCAGCGTGATCGAGCGCAGGCGGAAGCTGGTGTCGAACTCGTACAGCTTGACGTCGACCAGCGTGCCGTCCGGCTTCACCTGGCGCACGTTGAAGAAGCGCGAACCGGTCACGGTGCCGCTCATGCCGTCCGACTTGACGATGTCCTTGGTCCACAGGCCGGAGCGGAACTCCGACGAGATCGCGGCGCCGCGCGCGCTGAGTTTAATTTTTTCCGCCAGCGGCGCGGTGCGCGGCGCGACCAACTCGCCGAATATGAAGGTGACAATCACCAGCACGAATCCGATCTTGGCCAGCATCCACGCCACCATCCCGGTCGACATGCTGGACGCGCGCATGATGGTGAACTCGGACGTCGCCGCGAACTGCGCCATCGTGTAGATGGTGCCGATCAACGCCGCAATCGGCATCACTTCATACACGTGGGCCGGCAGCTGCACCAGCACATACAGGAAGGCGTACTGGATGGCGTAGCCGTTCTTGCCGACCGACGGCAGTTCGCCCGTCAGGTCCATGAAGGCTTGCAGGCCCAGGAAGGCGACCAGCACAAAGGCCACCGCCTGCAGGATCGAGACGGCGAAATAGCGTTGCAGGATTTTCATGGCGTGACAGCTTTCTTGCCGGCGGCGCGCGAGCGCTTCAGCGCCGCCAGCAATGCCAGCGGATGGTAGCGATGGTTGAGGTTCAGGCGCCAGGCGAACAGCCCGAATACCAGCAGCGCCGCGGCCAGGTGCAGCGGCCACCACGACAGCGCGAATGTCGACTTACCCTGCTTGACGCTGGCCTCGACCAGCTTGACCAGGTTGCTGTAGCTGAAGAAGATCAGCAGCGCGATGATCAGGTTGGCCGAACTGCCGGCGCGCGGATTGACAAAGCCCAGCGGCACCGCCAGCAGGATCAGGATCAGGCAGGTGGCCGGCGACGAGATGCGCCACAACAGTTCAGCCCTGCCGAACGCGGTGGTGTCGGACAGCAGCGCCATGATAGGTTCGGCGTCGGTGTTGCGTTCGGATTCCAGGTCCTGGGTCTGGCTGGTCACGCGCATGCTGTAGCTTTCGAATTCCATGGTCTGGAAGTCCGACTGGCCCGGGATGCCCTGATAGCGGCGGCCGTTCTTCAGCACCAGATAGCGCTCGCCCTTGTCGCCGGTGTTGATCACGCCCTCGCGCGCGACGATGACGGCGGTGCCATGCTCGTCGACCGTGTTGACGAACACGTTCTGCACCACGGCCGTCTTGCCGGCCACGCCCTCGACGAAGAAGATGCGGTTGGCCGACGCCGATTCCTTGAACTGGCCGGGCGAGACCTTTTGCAGGTCTTCGCGTTTTTCGAAGCGCTCCACGTACTCCGAGCTTTTCTGCTTGGCCCACGGCGTGGCGACGAAACTCAGGGCGCCCGTCAGCAGCACCATCGGCAGGCCGAAGGTCAGCACCGGGGCTATCCATTTGGTCAGGCTCAGGCCCGACGCGAACCACACTACCATCTCCGAATCGCGGTAAGTGCGCGTGACCACCATCAGCACTGAAATAAAGCTGGTGAGGATGAGGATAGTTGGCAGATAATTCAGCGTTGCGAATGCGATCAGCGCGACGACATCACTGGAGGCGACCTTGCCGCCGGCGGCGCGGCCCAACACGGCAATCAGGGTCCAGGTGACACATATGCTGAACAGCACAGTGAAGGTGGCGCCGGCGGCACTTGCCATTTCACGTCTCAGGGCGCGTTGAAAGATCATTCGAAAGTTATAATTCGGTAGTTAAGGGCCTCACAGGGCCACAAGTTTAAGTAACAGCCTGTCAAACAGGCTGGCAATTCGTACACGACACGGAGAATCAAATGGACTTTAGCATAAAAGCATTCGACACAAAAAACACCATCGCTTCGGCCAAAGCCGGCGTTGTCGCCGTCGCGGTCTTTGAGAACAAGAAGCTGTCGCAGGCCGCCAAGGCGCTGGACGGCTCCGGTGAAATCACGGCTGCGCTGAAGTCCGGCGACATCTCCGGCAAGGCCGGCACCACCCTGCTGCTGCGCGGCGTGAAAGGCGCGAGCGCCGAACGCGTGCTGCTGGTCGGCCTGGGTAGCGACGATGCCGTCAGCGAGAAGAATTTCGCCAGCGGCGTGTCCGCGGTGTTGAAGGCTTTCTCCGCGCTGGGCGCGAGCGACGCTATTATCGCACTGCCGATGACCGAAGTGAAAGAGCGCGACGTGAATTGGGCGATCCGCTGCGTGGTGCAAAGCGCGCACGAAAGCGTGTTCCGCACCGACGCCCAGAAGAGCAAGAAGGACCCGGCGCCGACCGGCGTGAAGAAAATCGCGCTGGCCGTGCCGAACACCGCCGCCACCAAGCTGGCGCTGGCCCAGGCCGAGGCGATCGCCAACGGCATGGACCTGACCAAGGAACTGGGCAACCTGTCGGCCAACATCTGCACCCCGACCTACCTGGCCAACACCGCCAAGAAGCTGGGCAAGGACTACAAGTTCGAAGTTGAAGTGCTGGACCGCAAACAGCTGGAAGCGCTGAAGATGAACAGCTTCCTGTCCGTGACTAACGGCAGCGAGCAGCCGCCGAAGTTCATCATCCTCAAGCACATGGGCGGCAAGGCCAAGGACGCGCCGGTGGTGCTGGTCGGTAAAGGCATCACCTTTGACACCGGCGGCATCTCGCTCAAGGCCGGTCCCGGCATGGACGAGATGAAGTACGACATGGGCGGGGCGGCGTCGGTGCTGGGCACCTTCCGCGCCATCGGCGAGATGAACCTGAAGCTGAACGTGATCGGCGTGATCGCCGCCTGCGAGAACATGCCTTCCGGCCGCGCCACCAAGCCGGGCGACATCGTCACCTCGATGAACGGCCTGACCATCGAGATCCTCAACACCGACGCCGAAGGCCGCCTGGTGCTGTGCGACGCGCTGGCCTACGCCGAGCGCTTCAACCCGGCCGCCGTGATCGACATCGCCACGCTGACCGGCGCCTGCATCGTCGCCCTGGGCCACCACAAGAGCGGCCTGTTCACGCGCGACGACGAGGTGCACAACAAGCTGGCCGACGAGATCATGGCCGCCGGCAAAGCCGCCGGCGACACCGCATGGCGCCTGCCGATCGGCGAAGAGTACAACGAGCAGCTCAAGTCCAACTTCGCCGACCTGGCCAACATCGGCACGCCGGGCGGCGCCTCGTGCACGGCGGCGGCGTTCCTGGAGAACTTCACCCGCAAGTACACCTGGGCGCACCTGGACATCGCCGGCACCGCGTGGAAGTCGGGCGGCGCGAAAGGCGCCACCGGCCGTCCGGTGCCGCTGCTGTCGAACTTCCTGATCGGCCGCGCGTAAGCACGGTTAGAACTCTTCCCACTCGTCGGCGCCGGCAGCGGCGCGGCGGCGGACCGGCGCCTTGGCCGGCGCCGCGATCCTGGCCGGTGCCTTGCGCCGCGCCAGCGGCAGGACCACGGCCGACCTGGTGGCGCCGCCATGGGCGCCATCGAGCTTGAACACGTCGACCATCTGCACCAGTCCCGACGCCTGATCCTGCAGCGATACGGCGGCGGCGCTGGCTTCCTCGACCAGCGCGGCGTTTTGCTGGGTCACATCATCCATCTGTATGATCGCCTGGCTGACCTGATCGATGCCGGCGCTCTGCTCCTGCGTGGCCGAGGTGATCTCCTCCATGATGCGGGTCACGCGCTCGATGCTGCCGACGATATCGCTCATCGTGGCGCCGGCCTGGTCGACCAGGCGCGTGCCGATTTCCACCTTCTCCACCGAATCGCCGATCAGGGCCTTGATTTCGTGCGCCGCGGCCGCGCTGCGCTGCGCCAGGTTGCGCACCTCGGTGGCGACGACGGCGAAGCCGCGCCCCTGTTCACCGGCGCGCGCCGCCTCCACCGCCGCGTTCAGCGCCAGGATATTGGTCTGGAAGGCGATGCCGTCGATCACGCCGATGATGTTGCCGATCTTGCCGGCCGATTCGTTGATCGAGCCCATGGTGCCCACCACCTGCGCCACCACGCTGCCGCCTTTTTGCGCGATGGCCGATGCCGAGGCGGCCAGTTCGTTGGCCTGGCGCGCGCTTTCGGCGTTCTGCTTGACGGTGGACGACAGTTCATCCATCGACGATGCGGTTTCCTCCAGTGCGGCGGCCTGCTGCTCGGTGCGGGAAGACAGGTCCAGGTTGCCGGCCGCGATCTGCACCGAGGCCGATTCGATGGCGCCGGCGCGGTCGTGCACCTGGCCGACCATGCCGGCCAGGCTGTCGCGCATGGTTTTCATTGCAAACATCAGGCTGGAACTGTCGTGCGGCGCGGTGTCGATCGCGATACTCAAGTCGCCGGCCGCGATGCGGGCGGCAATGCCGGCCGCGTAAGCCGGTTCGCCGCCCAGTTGCCGCGCCAGGCTGCGCGTGATCAGCACCGCCGCGATCACGCTGCACAGCAGGGCCAGCGCGCCGATGACCAGCATCAGCGTACGGGTTTCATGGTAGGCCTGCTTCATGGCGGCCGCCCCTTCCTCGTTCTGCTTTTCCTCGATGGCGGCCAGCTCGCGCAGCAACTCCCACCATTTTTTCTGCACCGGACGGAATTCAAAACGCAGCAAGTGGTAGGCTTCGCTGTTTTTCTTTTGCAGGATCAGGTCCTGGGCTTGGGCGACGAAGGGTGCGGCCAACAGGGCCTGCTGCCGGATCTTCTGGTACAGCGCCACCTCTTCGGGCGAGGTGCCGCGCAGGGTGGCGAACATCTCGCCCAGTTTGCTCTGCGCCTGTTCGTACTTTTCGCTCTGCGCGACGATACGCTTGAGCTCGATCTGGACCTCCTCCCGCTGCTCCTCCGGCAACAGGATCAGGTTGCGCAGCGCCAGCGCGCGCTCGGTCACCGTCAAATCCATTTTCGCCACCAGCTTGGACTGCACACTGTTGACGTCGACGATATCCGTCACGCGCTCCTGCATCTGCCCCATGCGCAGGATGCCGAATAGCGTCACGACGCCCAGCAACAACGCAACCAACCCGAAACCCAAACCCAGCCGGGTTACCACTTTCATATTCGCAAAACGCATACACCGTCCCATATCCGTAATAATTAAATAATTTTTATTAATGTAGCATTACGGATAGTAACAAGCATTGCAAATTGGAAATATAGGAATATCCTTATTCAGCTGTGGGAATCGGATGATTCTCGTAGGAATAATCCTACATCGCGAGCACGAACGATCAATACAGCGTCACGCCGGCCGCCGGCGGCGGCAGGCCGTCGCGCTGGGCGTCCGCGTGCATCACCACGGTCAGCGTGGTGGGATAGTCGTAGCCCGCGCCGGTATTCTTGTCGATGAAGTAGCCCACCCCCGCGGTCAACACCAGATTGCCCCACAGGTTAGCGTCCGCCTTGGAATCGACCTTTTCATAGGCCCAGCCGGCGCCCTCTTTCTGGCAGTCGATGCGCAGCGGCCCCGCGCTCTTGCGCAAGGTGATGCGCGCCGGCGTGGTCACGAACCATTTGCCGACGTCGTTGTACAGCACGCAGCCGACGCCGGCGATCTCGCGATGATCGAGCACGGTTTGCACCAGCACGTTTTGTTGGGTGGATTCAGTGAGCGAGGCGCAACCGGCCATCAGGGCCAGCAGCGCCATTGCCGCTGCAACGGGGCGGTAATACATGGTCTGCCTCAGGGTTAGTGGGTCAGACCAGTGTAGCAGCCCGCGAGCGGTTCTATATGGTCAATCAAGAGGCGTAAAGCGTTGCACTTTTACGCCATCGACTTCCAGGATTTCAAAAAACACGTCTTTCGGCCGGGTCCAGATGGATCCGTTGGCGGCGCGATAGACGATCATGGTACTGAGATCGGATTCCAGGGTGGCCTCGCATACCAGTTCGTAGAGGCCCCCTTTGTAATGCCTGAAGCGCATCCGGGTCAGGCGTTATGCCGTACCGGCTCAGCCGCGGCAATGCGCTCTTCCGCCTGCTCCTGCTGCTTCTTCTTCAAACCCTGCACCACTTTCAGGATGTCGTCCATGCCGCGTTCGCCGCCCAGGGAGGAGAACGCGTCCAGCACTTCGTTCAGCACCTGGTTGCGCACCGCTGCCTCGTCGGAATTGATGACCGGCGGACGTTGAACGGCGGCCTTGGCCTTTTCCAGCGCGGCGGCTTCCTTTTGCGCGGCAGTCTTGCGGCCGCCCGGCGTTTTGCCGTGCTCTAACGCAGCCTGCCAGATGACCCAACGGCGTTGCGTTTCAAAAACCAGATACTCTTCTGGTTTGTCTTCCCGGCGCCGGACGATGTGACCGTCTTTCTGCGCCCATGTCTCAAATGCAGCTCGCATTTTTATTCCTTTGCAAACGCGCTACGCGCAATTCACTGTTAAAACCACAAGTAATTTCCGTATAGTACCATTTATTGTTCACCTACAACACAAAAATGCACTCGGGACACCACTATTTTTGATTGCTCGAAGGAAACACAAGTTTTCCACGTAATTTGTATCAGTATATTTCTCTTTTGCTTATTTTGTCTTTATTTACCGTTATATTCTGACAACAATGAGACACCCCTAGCAATTTTTTTTTGATTTCACATATTTTGCAACATTTTAGGCGCTGACAGTGCCCGCACGAAAGACTTTTCCATGTTTTTAGTAAAAATCGTCAACTTAGCAACCTCATGTGTTAAATCAGGATGCTGTAAGATTCCGGTATGCAGGCTCACGCCTCCCCCAAACCCGCAAGGACACTGACTCAGATGAAAATAGCCACATGGAATGTTAACTCACTCAACGTTCGGCTGACGCACGTCTTGAAATGGCTAGAGGAGAACCCCATCGATGTCCTCTGTATTCAAGAAACAAAATTAACGGATGACAAGTTTCCGGTGGCCGCCATCGAGGCCGCCGGCTACCACGTCGCCTACAGCGGCCAGAAAACCTACAACGGCGTGGCCATCCTGTCCAAGCTGCCGCTGGCCGACGTGGTCAAGAACAATCCGCGCTACGAAGACCCGCAGCAGCGCATCCTGGCCGCCACCATCGACGGCGTGCGCGTGGTGTGCGCCTACGTGCCCAACGGCCAGAGCGTCGACTCCGACAAATACGAGTACAAACTGGGCTGGCTGTCGTCCTTCCACGACTGGATCCGCGAGGAAGCCGCGCTGCATCCGCAGCTGGCGGTGCTGGGCGACTACAACATCGCGCCGGAAGACCGCGACGTCCACGATCCCGCCGCGTGGGCCGGCCAGGTGCTGGTGTCCGACAAGGAGCGCACCGCCCTCGCCCGCCTGCTCGACATCGGCCTGACCGACTCCTACCGCCTGTTCGAGCAGCCGGAAAAATCGTTCAGCTGGTGGGACTACCGCGCGCTGGGCTTCCGCCTCAACAAGGGCCTGCGCATCGACCACATCCTGCTGTCGCCGGCGCTGGTGGCGCGCTGCAGCGCCTGCGTGATCGACCGCGTGCCGCGCAAGTGGGAGCAACCGTCCGACCACGCTCCCGTGATCGCCACGCTGGACTAAAGCCGCGGCAGCAGCAGCTGGGCCGTCGCGTGCGGCACCGGCTGCGAGAACAGATAACCCTGCGCATACTGGCAGCCATTGCGCTGCAACAGCGCATACTGCCCTTCCGTCTCCACCCCCTCCGCCACCACCGACAGCTGCAGGCTGTCCGACAGCGCGATGATCGCCGCCACGATGGCGCGGTCTTCCGCGCTCTCTTCGAGTTCCTTGATGAAGGCGCGGTCGATCTTGATCTTCTTGACAGGGAAGCGCTTCAGGTAGGCCAGGCTGGAATAGCCCGTGCCGAAATCGTCGATCGACAAACGGATGCCCATGTTGTTGATCTGCCCCAGGATGTCCAGTGTCTGCTCGCCGTGCTGCATCAGCGCCGTCTCGGTGATCTCGAATTCGATCAGCGACGGATCGATGCCGGTTTCGTCGAGGATGGCGCGGATCGATTCGATCAGCCCACGGTGCATGAACTGGCGCGGCGACAGATTCACCGCCAGCGGCACCGGCGCCAGGCCGGCGCGCAGCCACGCCATGCTTTGCTCGCAGGCCTGGCGTATCACCCACTCGCCGATCGGCACGATCAGGCCGTTCTCCTCGATGATGGGAATGAAGTGGTCCGGCAGCACCAGCTGTCCGCCGCGGCGCCAGCGCAGCAGCACCTCCATCGTGTGCAGGCGGCGCGTGCCGATGTCCATGATGGGCTGGAAGTGCAGCTCGAACTCGTCCTGCGCCAGCGCACCGCGCAGGCTCGACTCCAGCTCGAAGTGCGCCGCCGCCGACTGGTTCATCGCCTCTTTGAAGTACTGGTAATTGTTCCTGCCGCTGGCCTTGGCGTGGTACATGGCGGCGTCGGCGTGGCGCATCAGCGTCTCGACGTCGCCGCCGTCGTCCGGATACACGCAGATGCCGATCGACGGCGTGATGTGCAGGTTGCGGCCTTCCAGCGGGAAGCTGTCCGACAGCGCCTCGATGATCTTCTCCGCCACGTGGCTGGCCTCTTCCGACGAGCGGATGCCGGGCACCAGCACCACGAACTCGTCGCCGCCCAGGCGGGCCACGGTGTCGCTGGCGCGCACCGCGCGGCACAGGCGGCTGGCCACTTCCTTCAGCAGCTGGTCGCCGGTCATGTGGCCCAGCGAATCGTTGATGGTCTTGAAACGGTCAAGGTCGATGAACATCACCGCCAGCCGGCGCTCGGAGCGCTGCGCCGCCAGCATGGCGCGGTCCAGTCGGTCCGACAGCAGCGCGCGGTTCGGCAGGCCGGTCAGGCTGTCGTGGTAGGCCATGTGGTGCACGCGCGCCTCGGCCTGGCGGCGCTCGACGATCTCGCCCTGCAGCAGCGCGTTGGCGCCGGCCAGTTCGGCGGTGCGTTCCAGCACCCGCACTTCCAGCTCGTCGCGCGCGCGGCTGACCGCTTCGGCCGCCTCGCGCCGCTCGGTGATGTCGTCCACCAGCCACACCGAGCGCCCGGTGGCCCGCGCCAGGTCGAACGGCCGGCCGGACAAGCGGCCCCAGAACGTGCTGCCGTCCTTGCGCACCAGCTGGTATTCGGAGGCGTGCACACGGCCGGCGTGGAAGTCGTCGGCGGTGGCGGCGCGCGCCGCTTCCCACGCATCCTTGTCGGCGTAGAAGGCCTGCACGCTCAGCTGGTTCATCTCGCCGGGCGCATAGCCGAACAGCTCCTCCATCTTGGTGTTGCAGCGCAGGTTGCGGCCCTGCTCCACCACCGAGATGCCCAGCACCGCGCTGTCCAGGATGGCCTGGTTTTCCAGCAGCGCGTTGCGCAGCGATTCCTCGGCGCGCTTTTGCTCGGTGCGGTCCTCGATCACCCAGATCGTGCCCTGGCTCGGCTCCTCGGGATTGACGACGTAGCCGATCACCTGCGCCCACAAGGTCGTATCGTCGGAGCGGCGCAACTCCATCTCGATCTGGAACGGCTTGCCGACCGAGAGGAAGGGATAGGCCAGCTCGCCCAGCTTGTCGTAGGATTCCTGTGAGGGATATAAGGCGCGGCCGGGCATGCCCAGGCCGGAATCGCCCTCGTAGCGGAACATCTCGGCAAAGCCGCGGTTGTAGCGCGTGATCAGCCGGTTCTTGGTGAACAGGATGCTCATCGAGGCGTTGGTCATGATGGCCTCGACCTCCATCTGGGTCCTGCGCGTGCTGGTCACGTCCTCCAGGATCCAGATGGTGCCGCCTTCGCTATGCTCGTCGTCCACCGCCTTGGCACGCACGCGGCACCAGAACAAGGTGCCGTCCTTGCGCCTGAACTGGTAGCCCTTCTTCTCGAACGGCATGCCCGCCCCCAGCAGCGGCGCCGCCTCGTGGCCGAACTCCTCGTAATGCTGCGGCGATGGGAACACCATGGCCGACGGCTGCCCCACCATTTCGTCGATGTCGTAGCCGAACATCTCCGCCATGCGCGGATTACAGCTCAACATGATCTGCGCCTTGCTGAACAGGATGCCGACCGAGGCGTTGTCCAGGATCGCCTTCTGCTCCAGCAGCAGCTGCCGGGTCGCCTCCTCATGCCGCTTCTGCGCGCTGCGGTCGTCGAAGATCCAGATGGTGTCCTGCTGCGTGCGGCCCGGATTGATCACGTAGCCGAAGGCGTGCGCCCAGAAGGTCGAGCCGTCCTGGCGCCGCATCTCCATCTCCGCCTGGTACGGCTTGCCGCGCGCCAGCAGCGGCCGCGCCTTGCGCACCACCGCCTCGAACGCTTCCTGCGACGGATACAGGGTCGACGTCAGCTGGCCCACGCCGCCATCGTCGCTGAAGCCGAAGAATTCGGCGAAGCGGTGGTTGTAGCGCAGGATGCGGTTATCGCGCTGGAAGCCGATCGCCAACGGCGCGCTGTCCATGATGGCCTGCATCTCCAGCAGCGCGCGGCGCAGCTTCTCTTCGTCGATGCGGTGCTCGTTGATGTCTTCCATGATCCACACCGTGCCTTCGGCGGTCTGGATAGGATCGATGGCGCGGCCGAACAGGCGGGCCCAGAACAGCGAGCCGTCCTTGCGCCGCAACTGCGCCTCCTGCATGAAGGACAGGCCCTGCGACAGCGGCGGGCTGGCCTTGCGGCCCAGGTCGAGGAAGTCCGCCTCGCTCGGATAGACAGTCACGCTGGCCATGCCCTCCAGCTCCTGGCGGCTGTAGCCCAGCATTTCGGCGCAGCGGATATTGCACTCCTGGATAACCCCGTCCTTGGTGAACAGGATGCCGACGGCCGCATTCTCCAGGATGGCCTGCTGCTCCAGCAGCGTCTTGCGCAGCGCGCGCTGATCGCGCTCCACCGCGCTGATGTCGTGGAATACGACGGTGGCGCCGCGCACCGCCGAAGCGGCCGGCAGCGGCTTGCACCATGCCTGCACCGACAGGTATCGGCCGTTGGCGCAGGTCAGGCAGCTGTCCCAGCGCTGGCCCGCGTTGGCCGCCTCCAGCGCCGCCTCGAGCGCCTTGACGCTGGCGCCGCGCACATGGCGCGCGAACAGGTCGGCCAGCGGCCTTGCGCCAGGATCGAAACCCAGCAAGTCCACCAGCTCCTGATTGGCGGCCAGCACCACGCCATCGGCGCCATAAGCGCACGCGGGGACGCCGATCAGCGCCAGCGCGTCTGCGACGAAATCCGGATTGGTCGAAACTCGATTCATGTACACCAAAGGCACCCAAGAAAGCCGCCGCCTCGCCCGTTACTTCCCGGCAGCATAGTTGGCAGATCATAAACCACATTGGGCGCATTAGCCATCGCGGGCGCCGCGCGGCACCCTTAAAAACGACAATGCCCGGAGAGCCGGGCATTGTCGTTATCTGACCACTTGTCAATTATATCAGTGGGCGCTGGCGCCGGCGGCGCCGATGCCGGTCTCGGAGCGCATCTCTTGCGCCTCATAGCCGGCGCGGTCGATGCGCGCACGCGCGCTCTGGTCCAGCAACGAGAACAGCCAGATGCTGAGGAAGGCGGCCGGAATCGAGAAGATGGCCGGCGAGGCGTAAGGGAACAGCGCGTCGGCGTGGCCAAGCACATCGACCCACACCGATTTCGACACCACCGTCAGCACCACCGCGGTGATCAGGCCCACAAAGCCGCCGATGGTGGCACCGCGCGTGGTGCAGTCCTTCCACAGCACCGACATGAACAGCGCCGGGAAGTTGGCCGATGCGGCGATGGCGAACGCCAGCGACACCATGAACGCGATGTTCTGCTTTTCGAACACGATGCCCAGCACCACGGCGACCACGCCCAGCGCGACGGTGGTCAGGCGCGACACATACAGCTCCTTGGCGCTGCTGGCCTTGCCCTTCTTGATGACGGTGGCGTACAGGTCGTGCGACACCGCCGAGGCGCCGGACAGCGTCAGGCCGGCCACCACCGCCAGGATGGTGGCGAAGGCCACCGCCGAGATAAAGCCCAGGAAGACATTGCCGCCCACCGCCTTGGCCAGGTGGATCGCCGCCATGTTGTTCCCGCCCAGCAGTTTGCCGGCGGCGTCCTTGAACTCGGGATTGGTGCTCACCAAAACGATGGCGCCGAAGCCGATGATGAAGGTCAGCACATAGAAGTAAGCGATCCAGCTGGTGGCCCAGAACACCGACTTGCGCGCTTCCTTCGCGCTCGGCACGGTGAAGAAGCGCATCAGGATGTGCGGCAGGCCGGCGGTGCCGAACATCAGCGCCATGCCGAACGAGATCGCCGACACCGGATCCTTGATGAAGGTGCCCGGCCCCATGATGGCGTCCTTCTTGGCATGGACTTCGACCGACTTGGCGAACAGCGCCTCCGGGCTGAAGTTAAACTGCGCCATCACCACGAAGGCCATGAAGGTGGCGCCGCCGAGCAGCATCACCGCCTTGATGATCTGCACCCAGGTGGTGGCGGTCATGCCGCCGAACAGCACGTAGATCATCATCAGCGAACCAACCAGCACCACCGCGATCCAGTATTCAAGGCCGAACAGCAGCTTGATCAACTGCCCCGCGCCGACCATCTGCGCAATCAGGTAGAAGGCCACCACCACCAGCGTGCCGGAGGCGGAGAAGATGCGGATCGGCGCCTGCTTGAAGCGGTAGGCGGCAACGTCGGCAAAGGTAAAGCGGCCCAGGTTGCGCAGGCGCTCGGCCATCAGGAAGGTGATCACCGGCCAGCCCACCAGGAAGCCGATGGCGTAGATCAGGCCATCGTAACCGTTGAGGAAGACCGCGGCGGAAATGCCGAGGAAGGACGCCGCCGACATGTAGTCACCGGCGATGGCCAGGCCGTTCTGGAAGCCGGTGATGCCGCCGCCGGCGGTGTAGAAGTCGGATGCCGACTTGGTCTTGGCAGCCGCCCACTTGGTCACGAACAGCGTGAAGATGACGAACGCGCCGAACATGGTGATCGCGGTCCAGTTAACCGGCTGCTTCACCGCCTGGCCCAGATCGGCGCCGGCCGCCAGCACCGCGCCGCTGGCGCCCAGCAGCGCCAGCGCGGCAAGCCCGCGCAGCATGGGTTTGGCGGCGTTCATGCTTGCACCCGGTCGTGGATCGCCTGCGTCAACGCATCGAAGCGCTGGTTGGCGCGGCGTACATAGACGCCGGTGACCAGCACCGTGAACACGATCACGAACAGGCCGAGCGGCATCCCCCACGTCATGACGCCGGCACCGGTTTTCGACGCCAGCAGCTCCTTGTCGAAAGCAATCAGCAGGATGTAGCCGTAATAAACCAGCATCATTACCGCCGTCAGCGCCCAGCCGAAACGGGAGCGGGCCCTCACCAGTTGATGGTAGTTGGGGTCCCGCTTTATTTTTTGAACCAGATCGTCATGCATGGTTTGTCTCCTGTGTTGTTTGTCACCACAATAAACAGCGAGACTTACCGGCCCCTTACGCGCAGACTATTTCGCCACACCCGCTTGCAGGACACCTTGTATCTGCTGGAGCGAAGCTGGATCTTCGATCGCCGTGAGGTCGCCGGGGTTGCGGCCTTCGCAGATGGCCTGGATCGAGCGGCGCAGCAGTTTTCCGGAACGCGTCTTCGGCAACTGCGGCACGAAGTACACGCGCGATGGCCTGGCGACGGCGCCCAGCTGGTGATCGACCACGCCAAGAATCTCGCGCTCCTGCTCCGCGCGCCCCTCCTCGCTGGCGGTGCGTGTCGCGTCCTTGACGATGACGAAGGCAACCGCCACTTGGCCTTTGAGCTTGTCCTCCACGCCCACCACCGCCACCTCGGAAACGTTGGCGTGGCTGGAGATGGATTCCTCGATCTCGCGCGTGCCGAGGCGATGGCCGGCGACGTTGATCACATCGTCCGTGCGGCCGAGGATGAAGTAGTAGCCATCGGCGTCGCGCACGCCCCAGTCGAAGGTCGAGTAGACCTGCTGGCCGTCGAAGGTGGACCAGTAGGTATCGACGAAGCGCTGGTCGTCGCCGTACACGGTCTGCATGCAGCCCGGTGGCAGCGGGCCGTCGATCACCACCACGCCCTTCTCGTTGGCGGCGCATTCTTCGCCGGTCGATTCGTTGAGCAGCTTGACCTTGTAGCCGTACATCGCCACGCCGGGGCTGCCCAGGCGCGTCGGCATGTCCTCGACGCCCTTGGCGATCGACAGGATGGGCCAGCCGGTTTCGGTCTGCCAGTAGTTGTCGATGATGGGCACGCCCAACTCGCCGTGTATCCATTGCGATGTGGTCTCGTCCAGCGGTTCGCCGGCCAGGTACAGCGCGCGCAGCGACGACAGGTCGTACTTGCGCATGAACTCCGGCGGCTGCTTGCGCAGCACGCGGATCGCCGTCGGTGCGGAGAACATGCGCGTGACCTTGTACTTCTCGACGATGCTCCACCAGATGCCCGCGTCCGGGCAGACCGGCAGGCCTTCGTACATGATGGTCGCCATGCCGGCGATCAGCGGGCCGTAGACGATGTAGGAATGGCCGACCACCCAGCCGATGTCGGAGGTGGCGAAGAAGGTCTCGCCGGCCTTGCCGCAGAAGTTGTACTTCATCGACGACGCCAGCGCCACCGCGTAGCCGCCGACGTCGCGCTGCACACCCTTCGGCTTGCCGGTGGTACCGGAGGTGTAGAGGATGTAGGACGGCTCGTTCGATTCCAGCCAGGTCACCGGCACGCGCGCATCCATGTGGGCGGCGCGCAGGCTGGCCCAGTCCTCGTCGCGGCCTGGCACCAGGTCCATCGGCGCCAGGTTGCGATTCACCAGCAGCACCTTGGCCGGCTTGGCGGACGACAGCGAGATCGCTTCGTCCAGCAGGTGCTTATAAGGGATCGCCTTGCCGTTGCGCGAGCCCGCATCGGCGGAGACGATCAGCACCGGCCTGGCGTCATCGATGCGGCTGGCCAGGCTGTTGGCGGCAAAGCCGCCGAACACCACCGAGTGGATCGCGCCGATGCGGGCGCAGGCCAGCATCGCGAACGCCGCCTCGGCGATCATCGGCATGTAGATCAGCACGCGATCGCCACGGCCGACGCCCAGCGCCTGCATCATCGCGGCGCAGCGTTCGACTTCGGTGCGCAGTTCGTTGAAGGAGTAGCTGCGCTCCGTATTGGTTTCGGTGGAAATGGCGATCAGCGCGGGCTGGTCGCCCTGGCTGGCACACCAGCGGTCCACGGCATTGTGGCAAAGGTTAGTCTGTCCGCCGACGAACCACCTGGCGAACGGAGGGTGGGAATAATCCAGCACCTTGGTGCACGGGGCGTTCCAGTCGATGAGCGCTGATTCGTCCTGCCAGAATTGTTCAGGCGTGGCGATAGAGCGCTGATAAAAATCAGCGTATTTCATGTCTCCTCCGTTATCGTGTATTCAGCTTAGAACGTGTCGCCGGGAACCCGTACCCAACCTTCCATCAGCACGCGGGCGCTACGGCTCATGACCGCCTTGGTCACGCTCCATTCGCCGTTCTGCTGCGTCGCTTCCGCGCCGACCCGCAGCGTGCCGGATGGGTGGCCGAAGCGCACCGCATCGCGCGCGCCGCCGCCCGCCGCCAGGTTCACCAGCGTGCCAGGGATCGCCGCGGCGGTGCCGATGGCCACAGCCGCAGTGCCCATCATCGCGTGATGCAGCTTACCCATCGACATGGCGCGTACCAGCAGATCGACATCCGTGGCGGCGACCTGCTTGCCGCTGGAGGACGTGTACGGCGCCGGCTTGGCGACGAAGGCCACCTTGGGCGTGTGCTGGCGCGTGGCCGCATCGTCGATATGCTTGATGAGCCCCATGCGCAGCGCACCGTGCGCACGTATCAGCTCGAAGCGTGCCAGCGCCTTGGGATCGCTGTTGATCGCGTCCTGGAGCTCAGTGCCGAGGTAGCCGATATCTTCCGCGTTGACGAAGATGGTCGGGATGCCGGCGTTGATCATGGTCGCCTTCATGGTGCCGACGCCTGGCACTTCCAGTTCGTCGACCAGTTGGCCGGTGGGGAACATGGAACCGCCTGCGCCCTCTTCCTCCGCCGCCGGGTCCATGAATTCCAGCCGGACTTCGGCAGCCGGGAAGGTCACGCCGTCGAGTTCAAAGTCGCCGGTCTCCTGTACTTCGCCATTGGTCATCGGCACGTGGGCGATGATGGTCTTGCCGATATTGGCCTGCCACACTCGCACCACGGCCACGCCGTCGCGCGGGACGCGGTCTGCGTCCACCAGGCCGCCGCTGATGGCGAAGGCACCGACGGCGGCGGACAGGTTGCCGCAGTTGCCGCTCCAGTCGACGAAGGCCTTGTCGATGGAGACCTGGCCGAACAGGTAGTCGACGTCGTGATCCGGCTTGCTGCTCTTGGCCAGGATCACCGATTTGCTGGTGCTGGAGGTGGCGCCGCCCATGCCGTCGATCTGCTTGCCGTATGGGTCAGGGCTGCCGATCACGCGCAGCAGCAAGGCGTCGCGCGCGGCGCCCGGCTGTTGTGCTGCTGCCGGCAGGTCATGCAGGCGGAAGAACACACCCTTGCTGGTGCCGCCACGCATATACGTGGCGGGGATCTTGATTTGCGGTTTATGTGTCATGACATTCATCCGTTACCGTCACTCCCGCGAAAGCGGGAGTCCATGCTGAGTATGGAGGGAATCCAAGCAATGTGCGGATTCCCGCTTTCGCGGGAATGACGCAGGTTAGGCCGCTTTGGCGGATTCAAGGAAGTCCTGGGCGAAGCGCTGCAGCACGCCGCCCGCTTCGTAGATCGACACTTCTTCCGCCGTATCGAGGCGGCAGATCACCGGCACTTCGACACGCTCGCCGTTGCGGCGGTTAACCACCAGCGTCAGCGTCGAACGCGGCGTGCGCTCGCCGATCACGTCGTAGCTCTCGGTGCCGTCCAGCGCCAGCGTCAGGCGGTTCACGCCCGGCTGGAACTCCAGCGGCAGCACGCCCATGCCGACCAGGTTGGTGCGGTGGATGCGCTCGAAGCCCTCGGCCACGATCGCCTCCACGCCAGCCAGACGCACGCCCTTTGCCGCCCAGTCACGCGACGAACCCTGGCCGTAGTCGGCGCCGGCGATCACGATCAGCGACTGCTTGCGTTCCATGTAAGTCTCAATGGCTTCCCACATGCGGGTCACTTTGCCTTCCGGCTCCACGCGCGCCAGCGAACCGGCTTTGACCTTGCCGTCGGCGTCGCGCACCATTTCGTTCTTCAGCGTCGGATTCGCGAAAGTGGCGCGTTGCGCGGTCAGGTGATCTCCGCGATGGGTGGCGTAGGAGTTGAAGTCCTCTTCCGGCAGGCCCATTTTCGCCAGGTACTCGCCAGCCGCGCTGTTCAACATGATGGCGTTGGACGGCGACAGGTGGTCGGTGGTGATGTTATCGCCAAGGACCGCCAGCGGCAGCATGCCTTTCAGCGGACGCGCACCAGCCAGCGCGCCTTCCCAGTACGGCGGACGGCGGATGTAGGTGGTCTGCGGACGCCAGTCGTACAACGGCTTCACTTTCACGCCGTCGTCTTCCTGCTTGGCGAACATCGGAATATAGACTTTGTTGTATTGCGCAGGCTTGACGCTGGCCGCGACCAGCGCATCGATCTCTTCGTCGGTCGGCCAGATGTCCTTCAGCGTGACCGGTTGGCCGTTGGCGTCGAGGCCCAGAACGTCCTTCTCGATGTCGAAGCGGATCGTGCCGGCGATGGCGTAGGCCACCACCAGCGGCGGCGAAGCCAGGAAGGCCTGTTTGGCGTATGGGTGGATGCGGCCGTCGAAGTTGCGGTTCCCGGACAACACGGCGGTGGCGTACAGGTCGCGGTCGATGACTTCCTTCTGGATCACCGGATCGAGCGCGCCGGACATGCCGTTGCAGGTGGTGCAGGCGTAAGCAACCACGCCAAAGCCCAGCTGCTCCAGCTCCGGCATCAGGCCAGCTTCTTCCAGGTACAGCGTCACGGTCTTGGAGCCGGGCGCCAGAGAGCTTTTCACCCACGGCTTGCGGGTCAGGCCGCGCGCGTTGGCGTTGCGGGCCAGCAGGCCTGCGGCGACCATGTTGCGCGGGTTGTTGGTGTTGGTGCAGCTGGTGATGGCGGCGATGATCACGGCGCCGTCGGGCATCAGGCCAGGCTCGTTCTCCACCACGCCGCTGATGCCGCGCGCGGCCAGCTCGGAGGTCGGCACGCGGTTGTGCGGATTCGACGGGCCGGCGATGGTACGCACCACAGACGACAGGTCGAACTTCAGCACGCGCTCGTATTCGGCGGTCTTCAGGGCTTCGCCCCACAGGCCGGTTTCCTTCGCATAGGTCTCCACCAGCTTGACCAATTCATCATCGCGGCCGGTCAGCTTGAGGTACTTGATAGTTTGCTCGTCGATGTAGAACATCGCGGCGGTGGAGCCGTATTCCGGCGCCATGTTGGAGATGGTCGCGCGGTCGCCAAGCGTCAGGTGCGAAGCGCCTTCGCCGAAGAACTCCAGATAGGACGATACGACCTTCTGCTTGCGCAGGAATTCGGTCAGCGCCAGCACGGTGTCGGTGGCGGTGATGCCGGCTTGCGGCTTGCCGGTCAGCTCGACGCCGATGATGTCCGGTAGCCGCATCCACGATGCGCGGCCCAGCATTACGCTCTCCGCTTCCAGGCCGCCGACGCCGATGGCGATCACGCCCAGTGCATCGACCATCGGAGTATGCGAGTCGGTGCCGACCAGCGTATCCGGGAAGGCCACACCGTCCACCGCTTGAATCACCGGCGACATGCGCTCCAGATTGATCTGGTGCAGGATGCCGTTACCCGGCGGGATCACGTCGACGTTCTTGAACGCCTTCTTGGTCCAGTTGATGAAGTCGAAGCGGTCTTCGTTGCGGCGGTCTTCGATGGCGCGGTTCTTGTCGAAGGCATCGGGATCGAAGCCGCCGCATTCAACGGCCAGCGAGTGGTCCACCACCAGCTGGGTCGGCACCACAGGGTTGACCAGCGCAGGATCGCCGCCTTGCAGCGCGATGGCGTCGCGCAGGCCGGCCAGGTCGACCAGCGCAGTCTGGCCGAGAATATCGTGGCAGACCACGCGCGCGGGGAACCATGGAAAGTCCAGATCGCGCTTGCGCTCGATCAGCTGCGACAGCGAGGCGTTGAGCGTCGCCGGATCGCAGCGACGTACCAGGTTTTCAGCCAGTACGCGCGAGGTGTACGGCAGCTTGGCCCAGGCGCCTGGCTGGATCGCGTCGACAGCGGCACGCGCGTCGAAGTAATCGAGCTTGGTGCCCGGCAGGGATTTGCGGAATTGGGTGTTCATTATTTGCGGTCCTTGATCGGCACAAATTTCAGGTCCTCAGGACCGACGTAGTTCGCGCTTGGACGAATGATCTTGTTGTCGATGCGCTGTTCGATGATGTGCGCGGCCCAGCCGGACGTGCGCGAGATGACGAACAGCGGCGTGAACATCGCGGTCGGCACGCCCATCATGTGGTAGGACACGGCCGAGAACCAGTCCAGGTTCGGGAACATCTTCTTGATGTCCCACATCACGGTTTCGAGGCGCTCGGCGATGTCGAACATCTTCATCGAGCCGGCTTCCTGCGACAGCTTACGCGCCACTTCCTTGATGACGACGTTGCGCGGGTCGGAGATGGTGTACACCGGATGGCCGAAGCCGATCACCACTTCCTTGTTGGCGACGCGGTTGCGGATGTCCGCTTCGGCTTCGTCGGCGTTTTCGTAGCGCTTCTGGATCTCGAAGGCGAATTCGTTGGCGCCGCCGTGCTTAGGGCCGCGCAGCGCGCCGATCGCGCCGGTAATGGCGGAATGGATGTCCGAACCCGTGCCGGCGATGACGCGGCTGGTGAAGGTGGAGGCGTTGAACTCGTGTTCCGCGTACAGGATCAGCGAGGTGTGCATCGCCTGTACCCAGCTTTCGGATGGCTTCTCGCCGTGCAGCAGGTGCAGGAAATGGCCGCCGATGGAGTCGTCGTCGGTCTCCACGTCGATGCGCTTGCCGTTATGGCTGAAGTGGTACCAGTACAGCAGCATCGAGCCGAAGGAGGCCATCAGGCGGTCGGCGATGTCGCGCGCGCCGGGGACATTGTGGTCGTCCTTTTCCGGCAGCGTGCAGCCCAGCACCGAGACGCCGGTGCGCATCACGTCCATCGGATGCGCCGACGCAGGCAGTGCTTCCAGCGCGGACTTCAGCGCTTGCGGCAGGCCGCGCAGCGAGCGCAGTTTGGCTTTGTAGCCTTTCAGTTCGGCGGCGGTCGGCAGTTTGCCGTGCACCAGCAGGTAAGCGATTTCCTCGAATTCGCAGGTGCTGGCGACGTCCAGGATGTCGTAGCCGCGATAGTGCAGATCGTTGCCGGTTTTGCCGACGGAGCACAGTGCGGTATTACCAGCGGTGACGCCGGACAGGGCGACGGATTTTTTTGGTTTGAAGGTAGCTTCGGTCATTTAAGTCTCCAGTGAGCCCGTCATTCCCGCGCAGGCGGGAATCCATGCTGAGCGTGACTGCACGCGTTCCATGGGTTCCCGCCTTCGCGGGAACGACGGTGGTGGCAAATTATTTCTTCTGTGCGGCGAACAGGGCATCCAGTTTCTGCTCGAAGCTGTGGTAGTTGATGCGTTCATACAGTTCGGCGCGGGTTTGCATGGTGTCGACCACGTTCTGCTGCGTGCCGTCGCGGCGGATCGCGCCGTAGACGTTTTCCGCAGCCTTGTTCATCGCGCGGAACGCGGACAAGGGATACAGCACCAAGCCCACATCGGCGCCGCGCAGTTCGTCCACGGTGAACAGCGGCGTCGAGCCGAATTCGGTGATATTGGCCAGCACCGGCACTTTGACGGCGGCAGCGAATTTTTTGTACATATCGAGGCTGATCATCGCCTCCGGGAAGATCATGTCGGCGCCGGCTTCGACGCAGGCCACGGCGCGTTCGATCGCGGCGTCCAGGCCTTCGACGGCCAGCGCGTCGGTGCGGGCCATGATGACGAAGTTCTCGTCGGTGCGCGCATCGACGGCGGCGGCGATACGGTCGACCATCTCCTGCTTGGTGACGATTTCCTTGCCCGGACGGTGGCCGCAGCGCTTGGCGCCGACCTGGTCTTCGATGTGCATCGCGGCGGCGCCAAACTTGATCATGGACTTGACGGTGCGCGCCACGTTGAAGGCGGAAGCGCCAAAGCCGGTGTCGACGTCGACCAGCAGCGGCAGGTCGCACACGTCGGTGATGCGGCGCACGTCGGTCAGCACGTCATCCAGGTTGGAGATGCCCAGGTCCGGCAGGCCGAGCGAACCCGCCGCCACGCCGCCACCCGACAGGTAGATCGCCTTGAAGCCGGCGCGCTTGGCCAGCAGGGCGTGATTGGCGTTGATCGCGCCGACCACCTGCAATGGGGATTCTTCTTGTACGGCTTTGCGGAACGCGGCGCCTGCGGAGTATGAACTCATGTTATGACCTTTCAATGTTGCAGTGAAGTTGGGCTATCTAGTGCAAGGGGCATGCCAGATAGTCACCCTATATAAATCAACCACTTAGGCTTTCACCATGTTTCAAATACGTTTCACTTTGAAACAGCGAAACATATGAACTACAATTGAAACATGCGCCATTCCACGCCCCTGCCCTTCGACGCCAGCGACAAACCCGTGATCTGGACGGTGTCCGTCTCGCGCCTGTACGACCTGTTCCGCGACATCACACTGGAATACGACGACCTGGCCACCATCGAACCGATCAACCTCGGCTTCGACGAGGCGGCGCGCCACATCCGCGAACGCATGGCCACCGAGCGCTGCGACGCCGTCATCGCCGCCGGCTCCAACGCGGCCTATCTGAAAGGCCGGCTGTCGGTGCCGGTGGTGATCGCCAAGTTCAGCGGCTTCGACGTGATGCAGGCCCTGGCGCGGGCGCGCCGCGTGTCGGACCGCATCGGCATCGTCACCTATCAGGAGCGCCTGCCGGAGCTGGCCGAATTCGCCGGCACCTTCGGCTTCGACGTCGAGCAGCGCACCTACGCGACGGAGGAAGACGCGCGCGCCCAGATCAACGACCTGAAAGCGGCAGGCATCAGGGCCATCGTCGGCGCCGGCCTGATTACCGACCTGGCCGAGGAAGCAGGACTGACCGGCATATTCGTCTACTCCGCCGCCTCGATCCGCCACGCCTTCGACGACGCGCTGGAGATGGCGCGGCTGGCGCAGCTCGAATCGAACCGCAGCCGCACACGCGGCGCCGTGGTGGCGGACACGCTGCGCGCCAAGCACGGCATCAACGACCTGCGCGGCGATTCCGACGCGATGGAGGCGCTGCGCCAATCCGTCGTGCTGTACGCGAAATCCCCGGCGACCGTGCTGATACAAGGCGAAACCGGCTGCGGCAAGGAACTGGTGGCGCAAGCCATCCATCGCGAGAGCCCGCGCACGCTGGGCCAGAACCGGCCTTTCGTCGCCGTCAACTGCGGCGCCATCGCGGAATCGCTGCTGGAGTCCGAGCTGTTCGGCCACGAGGAAGGCGCCTTCACCGGCGCGCGGCGCGGCGGCCACGCGGGCCTGTTCGAGGCGGCCAACCGCGGCACGCTGTTCCTCGACGAGATAGGCGAAATGCCTCTGACGCTGCAAACCCGTTTGCTGCGCGTGCTGGAAGAGCGCGAGGTGGTGCGGGTGGGCGGCACGCGGCCGATCGCCGTCAACGTGCGCATCATCAGCGCCACCCACTGCGACCTTGAGCAGCGCGTGCGCGAAGGCCGCTTCCGCGCCGACCTGTTCTACCGGCTGGCGGTGCTGCGCCTGTCGCTGCCGCCGCTGCGCGCGCGGCAGGACGACGTGATGACGCTGGCCGAATGGTCGCTGAAGAACGCGCTGGCCTCGCTGGGCGCGCGTCCGCATCCCAACTTGCATGCCGAGATGGCGACCTGCGCGCCGCTGCTGCAGCGCTACGACTGGCCCGGCAACGTGCGCGAACTGCGCAATCTGACTGAGCGCCTGGCGCTGTTCCTGGCCGCCGAGCCCCTGCAGGCCTTGACACCGGCCTTCGTCCTGAGCGTGGCGCCGGAGCTGGCGACGCGCACCATCGCCCTGCCCGTCGCCGGCGCCCATGCCAATGCCGGCGCGACGTCCATGCCGCCCGTCGCGCAGCGCCCGGCGGCCGAAAGCATCGCAGCCGTGCTGGCCCGCTTCGGCGGCCGCCGGGATGCGGCGGCGGATTACCTGGGCATCAGCCGCACCACCCTGTGGCGCAAACTGCGCGCCGAAACCGGCGAGTGAGGCCGGGAGAACAGACAACTACCGTTCATCCTTTCAAAAAAACCGCTCATCCAGTAGTCGTCGCCGGTGCGATGCCGGTTCGATAGCATGGCCTCACTTAATCACAACAACGGAGGTCAACATGCCACGCTCGCTCATCCAACGTATCGCCACCATCGCCGCCAGCCTGGCGCTGGCTTACGCCGCTGCACCGGCCGTTGCCGCCGGCGCAGCCCACCCTGCCTTCAAGGTCGAAGTGACCGGCAAGGGCGAACCTGTGATCCTGATCCCCGGCCTGGCCTCGTCCGGCGAAGTGTGGAACGGCACCGTCGCCCACTATTGCGGCAACCGCCAGTGCCACGTTGTCACGCTGGCCGGATTTGCCGGCGTACCCGCCGTCGAAGGCCCGCTGCTGCCGGCCGTGGAGCAGCAACTGAGCGACTACATCGCCGCCAATAAATTCGATCATCCCATTGTCATCGGCCATAGCCTCGGCGGCTTCCTGGGGATGAAGCTGGCCGTCGACCATCCCGACCAAGTGGGCCGCCTGGTCATCGTCGACACCCTGCCGGCGCTGGCAGCGGTCCAGATGCCCAGCATTACCGGCCCGCAGATGAAGGAAATGGCGGCCGGCTTGCGGACCCGCATGGAGTCCATGGACGCGGAAACCAAACGCACCAGCCAGATGAAAACGCTGCACTCCATGATCACCAAGCAGGAAGATATCGACCGTGTCGCAGCTTGGGGCAAGCAATCCGACCCGGCCACGATCACCAATGCGATGGTCGAGATGATGAGCGAGGACTTGCGCACTGAAGTGAGCCGCATCAAGGCACCGACACTGGTGCTGGGCTCCTGGATCGCCTACAAGGACTACGGCACCAAGCCGATTTTCGAGCAGATGTACAAGAGCCAGTACCAGCAGCTGCCCAACGTCAAAGTGGAGCTGGCGGACAACGCCCGCCACTTCATCATGTACGACGATCCGGCTTGGATGTATGATCGCATCGATAACTTTTTGAAATAAGCCCATCATGACCAATGACCGTCCACTGCTCGCGCGCCTGAACTGGTACTGGCTGTTCCAGCTGGCGGGCTGGCTGTTCCTGCCGCTGCTGCTGATCGCCATGACGCCGGGCGACAGCCACACCGGGCGCATGATCGCCATTTCGTTCTGGGGCGTGGCGGCCGGGCTGGCGATTTCGGATACCTGGCACCGGCTGCTCAAGCGCCAGATTCGCAACGGCGTGCGGGTCAGCTGGAAGATGATGATGGTGGCCATCCTGATCCTGGGGACCATCCATACCGGCGTGCAGACGGTCGGCTACCTGGTCATCAAGCCTTTCGGCGAGGTCCACGGCGTGTACTGGGTGCCGGGCGCGCTGATGTTCTGGTGGGGGGTTTATCTGGTGTGGAACACCTTCTACATGGCGGTGCTGTCGCTGCGCCGCGCCAATCGCTTCGAGCAGGAGGCGCTGAGGCTGGAGATCAGCGCCAAGGACGCCGAGCTGCGCGCCCTGCAGGCGCAGGTCAACCCGCACTTTTTCTTCAACAGCATGAACAGCGTGCGCGCCCTGATCTACGAGGACCAGGACTCCGCCGCGCAGATGATCGACCAGCTGGCCAGCGTGATGCGCTACGCGCTGCAATCGGGCCAGCACGACACTGTGCCGCTGGCGGCGGAAATGGAAGCCGTGCAGGCCTATCTGGCGATTGAAAAAATCCGCTTCGAAGAACGCATGCGGGTCAGCGTGGAGATCGGACTGGGACTGGAGCAGGTGCGCATTCCGCCGATGTCCTTGCAGACGCTGGTGGAAAACGCCGTCAAGTACGGCGTCGAGGCCAGCCCCACCGGCAGCGAGATCCGTATCCGCGCACAGCGCATGGACGACGGCAAGATCCACATCGAGATCGCCAACCTGGGCGCGATCCTGCCGTTTGCGAATTCCACCAAGGTTGGCCTGGTCAACACCCGCAAGCGTTTGGCGCTGGCGCTGGGTTCCAACGCCAGCCTGGATCTGACTGAAAACAGTGGCTGGGTACGCGCCACGATGACCTTACCGGAGGCCGCCTGATGCGCGCACTGCTGATCGACGACGAACGCCTGGCGCGCGCAGAACTGCGCCGTTTGCTGGCGGCGCACCCTGAAGTGGAAATCGTCGGCGAGGCCGTCAACGCGGCCGACGGCATCCAGCAGATCGCCGCGCTCAGGCCGGACCTGGTGTTCCTCGACGTGCAGATGCCGGGCGGTAGCGGCTTCGACATGCTGGCCGCGCTGGAGGAAGCGCCGGAGGTGATCTTCACCACGGCGTTCGACCAGTACGCGTTGCAGGCCTTCGAAGTCAACGCGCTGGACTATCTGCAAAAACCGATCCAGGCGGCGCGCATGGCGGCGGCCCTGCAGCGCTGTTCGCTGCGTCACAGCCGCGCGCTGGCATATGCGGCGGCGGGTATTCCGGCGGTGGCGCCGACAGCGGCCAAGAAGCTGTTCATCAAGGACGGCGAGCGATGCTGGTTTGTCGGCTTGCAGGACGTCAGGCTGTTCGAATCGGACGGCAATTACACGCGCGTCTACTTCGACGATAACAAGCCGCTGATGCTGCGCTCACTGAACCAGCTGGAAGAGCGGCTGGACCCGCAACGCTTCTTCCGCGCCAGCCGGCGCCACATCGTCAACCTGGACTACGTCGACCAGGTCACGCCCAACGACGCCGGCGGCCTCGATCTGCTGTTGCGCGACGACCTCGAAGTCGAAGTCTCCCGCCGCCGTGCCGCCCAGTTCAAAAGCCTGGCCAGCCTCTAAAAACCGGAGGGGGTCAAGTCTGACATTCGGACACGAGCACAACCGTAAACCGTCGTTGCGGTTGTGCTCGTGTCCGAATGTCAGACTTGACCCCCGATGTAAAGCTACGTTCGCAATGCCTCGGCGGGCACCATGCGCATGGCGATCCAGGTGTGGCGGGCGATGGCGACGAGGGCGATGGCCAGCGTCAGCGATAAGGCAAACAGCAAGGTCCAGTAGCCTATCGGCGCGTGTTCGACATAGCCCGACAGGTAACGGCGTATCGCGATCACCGCCACCGGCAAGGCGATCACCGCCGCCGCCAGCACCAGCGCGCCGATTTCCCGCACCACCAGCAGGCCGATGTCGGCGCCGCGCGCGCCATGCAGCTTGCGCATGACGATCTCCCTGGCGCGCCGCTGCACCGTGTTCGCCGACAGCACATAGGTGCCGAAGGCGGCGATCGCCAGCGCGATGCCGGTGGCGACCGACATCAACTTGGCCAGGCGCGCGTCGTCGGCATAATTGGCCGCCAGTACATCGCCGGCGCGAACGATCTTGGGGATCGCATCCGGGAAGAAGCTGGCCCACAACGCCTGCGCGCTGCGCTCGACGGCTGCCGGATCGCTCGACGCCCGCACGCTCAACACCGTCCCCGCGGTCCACAGTTCGTAGGCCGTGGCACCGGGCGCATCGCGCAGCGAATGGAATCTCAGATCAGGAGCGATGCCGACTATCCGCTTGGAGATCACCTTATTGTCAAAACCCTTGAACAGCACGGTCTGGCCGATGGCCGCTTCGGCATTGTCGTAACCCAGCTTGCGCACTGCGACCATATTCAGCACCACCGGTACCCGGTCGTCCTCCTTGTCGACAGCGGCCTGGAACAGGCGGCCGGCCAGCGGCGCTATGCCATACAACTCGAAGAAGTTCGCGCTGACTGACTTCATCTCCATGATCGCGCTCTCGCCACCGGGGCGCTTGAGTTCATGGGTCCAGATCCAATCGAGCCGGCCCACCGGGTCTTCCGATATCGCGACACCCTCCACGCCTGGCTGCGCCATGAGGGTCGAGTAGAAGCGCCGCGCCTTCTCGCTGTCCTTGACCCGCTCCGGCATATCGACGATAACGAACGGCGACGTATCGAAGCCTGGCGACGCATGCATCGCATAGCGCGTTTGCCACACCATCGCGATCGTCACGCTGGCAAAACCCATCGCGACCGACACCTGCAGCACCGTCAACGCGCGCCGCCATTGCATGCTGGCGCGGGACTCAGCGTCGGGACGGCCTGCCAGCACCTGCGTCGGATGCACGCGCAGCGCGACCCATGCCGGGTAGATCGCCGTCAGCGCGCCCAGCAAACCGCCTATGCCGAATGCGGCGACAATATTCTGCAACGAGAACAGGCCATCCAGCTGGCGGTTGACCAGTTGCGAGAAGACCGGCAGCGCAAGCCAGGCCAGCATCAGTCCGAGCGCGGTGGCTATCATCGCCACCAGCAGCGATTCGAGCAGGAACAACAGCATGAGCTGCCCCACGCCAGCGCCGAGCACCTTGCGCATCGCCACCTCGCGCTGGCGGCGCAGCACGCGCACCATGCTCAGGTTGACGTAGTTGATCGCCGCCATGACCAGGATCAGCAGCGCAAGCGCCGCCAGGCCTGCGACCAGCACCGGATTGGCGCGGTCGCCAGGCGCGGACAAAAAACTGTTCTGCATCTTGTAGTCGAAGTAGGCATCGCGCAGCGGCGACATGGTGAGTTCTATCGCCTTGCGCTTGCCAAGACGCGCACGCGTCTCCGGCGGGAAGTTCTGCATGCTCGGCGCGGTGTCCACCACTTTCTGCAGGCGGTCGACGATCGCCTGCAGCGAAGCGCCGGGCTGCACGCGTATCAGCATCTTGCCCATCCAGCCATGCTCGCCGGTCATCATCTCGTGCCGGATATCCGGCCCCGCCACGACCGAGTTGACGCCGAAAATCACTTCGAACGGGATCGTCGTGTTGGCCGGCGGCGTCGGCACCACGGCGCCTACCTGCACGGTGTTCCCTTCAGCCAGCATGGTGCGGCCCACCGCATTGGCCGTACCGAACAAACGCAACGCACCGGCCTCGGTGACGACAAAGCGATCAGGCTTGTCCAGCGCATCCGCCAGGTTGCCCTGCACCGCGCGCAGTCCGAGCATCTCCGTAAAGCCTGGCATGACGGTCAGGCCGCGCACCGCGAAGATGCTGCGGTTGACCCGCACCGTCAGCGGCGTGATCTCCGGCCGTGCCGGGATATAGAGCGCAGCGTCGGCCACGCCCGACGTCTTCAGCGCGGGCTCGCGCAGCAGCATGGGCACCACATCCTGCAACGGCGACGTGGGATCCACATTGAAATGCTGCTTGACGACGTAGACCTTGTCCACATCCGGAAAATGGGCATCGTACTCCATCGAGTAACGCACAAAGCCAAGCAGCAGCAGGCACGCGGCCAGGCCGGCGCCAAGCCCCAGCACCACCGCCAGCGTGTAGGCCGGCTCCTGTACCAGCGCGCGCCAGCCAATGCGAAAGTCTCTTAGCTTCATGTGGTCGAAAATCCGTGGTTGGAAAACCCATAGCGTTTGCAACATCCATGCCACGGTTGCTCAGGCGCTTGCAAGGCCGCTTTCGAGCGGCCGCTGTCCGGAAGCGGACGTTATGGCTGTTCACTTCCGAACACTTTGCTTATCTCAGCGCGGGGATGGTTTGCGGCTGGTAGGCCTTGATCGGCTGCGCCTTCAGCTTCTTGTCCAGCAGGTCCAGCGCCACTTCCAGCTGGCGGTCCTGGCCTTGATACGTTGCATGCGGCGGGTTTTCCACCTCCACGTCCGGCGACACGCCTACGCCTTCGATCAGCCATTGGCCGTCGGCCGTGTTGAACTGGCCGTTTTCGGCCACGCGCGCCATGCCGTTGTCGCTCAGGCGGTTGCTATCGCTGAGCCAGACGCCGGCGCCCGCCGTGCGCTTGCCGACCAGCGGCGCCAGTCCCAGCGCCTTGATGCCGGCCGCGAAGGTCTCGCCGTCCGAATACGTGTATTCGTCCACCAGCACCACCAGGTGACCGCGGAAGGTGTTCTGCATATTCGGCGCGGGCAGCGCCCCCGGCGACGACCAGAAGGCCCAGGCCTTGCGCAGCAGCTTCTCGATCACCCAGCTGTCGATATTGCCGCCGTTGTTGCGGCGCACGTCGATGATCAGGCCTTCGCGGTTGACATTGGCGTAGAAGTCGCGCGCGAACGAGGCGATGTCGCGCGCTCCCATGGCGCGCAGATGCAGGTAGCCGATGCGGCCCTTGGACGCGGCGTCCACCTGGCGCGCGCGGCTCTGCTCCCAGTCGCTGTAGCGCAGGCTGGCCTGCTTCGCCATGTTGACCGGCGTGACGATCACCGAGCGTGCAGCGTCACCCTTGCCTTCCTTGCGCTTCACTTGCAGCAGCATCTGCTTGTCGGCCTGGTTCAGCAGCAGGTCGGCGATGTCGCGCGCCTCCAGCACCGGCTTGCCGTTGACGGCAGTGATGACGTCGCCCTCCTTCACGTCCACGTCCGGCTGCAGCAGCGGGCCGCGTTCGGACGGCAGCTCCGGTTCGCTGCGGTAGACATGATCGACGCGGTAGCCGTCGGCGCCGCGCGTGAGCAGCGCGCCCAGGCCGGCCGGCGAGCCTTCCGGCGCCGGCCGACGCAACTCGCCGGGGGCGACCTGCGAGTGCAGCGCGCCGACTTCGCTGATCATCATGCCCAGCACGTCGTTCAGTTCCGCGCGGTCGGTCACGCGCTCGACCAGCGGCGCGTACTTGGTGCGCACGCTGGTCCAGTTCACGCCGCGCATCTTGGCGTCGTACAGGAAGTCGCGGTGCATGCGCCAGGCGTCGTTGAACATCTGTGTCCATTCCAGGCGCGGATTGGAGGTGAAGGTCCAGTCGTCCACCTTGACCTTGGCCTTGGAGACGTCCGCCGGCGCCTTGGCGCCCGCCTCCACCACCAGCATGTCGCCGGCGCCGCCGGCGGAGAACGTGCGGTAGTACAGGTGCTTCTTGTCGAAGGCCAGGTCGTATTCGCGCACGCCGCTGACGAAGACTTCCGGCTGCGGGCCGTTGGCGGCGATCGCCAGCGTTTTCAGGTTGGCCTTGCCGTCGCTGCCATCGACGTCGAGGAAGTACAGGCGCTTCTCGTCGAGTTGCAGGTCGCGGTAGTTACCGGCGGCCAGCGGCACTTCGTACAGCCGGTCCGCCAGTCCCGCATAGACGATGGCCGGCAGCGCCTTGCCGGTTTTCTTTTCCGGCACGGCCTTGGCCACGGCTTTTTCCACCGCCTTCTCCGCAGCCTGCTCGACGGCTTTTTCCGCCGCGCCCTCGGCCGGCTTGTCGCCCGGCTTGTTCAGTTCATCGTCCGGCTTGAACGGGAAGCGGTTGCCCGGCTGGAGCGCCAGCGCATACACGACGGTGCGTTTGTCGAACACCGGCCCCATGTTGCGGTCGCCCCAGGGCGAGCCATTCGCCAGCTGGAAGTTGCGGGCCGAGAGGAAGTACAGCCATTTGCCATCCGGCGAAAACGCCGGCGAGACCGAATGGTAACGGTCGCCGGTGATGAAGGCCAGCTGCTTCGATTCGAGGTTGTACAGGCCGATCTGGTTGCGCTGCTCGGTGCTGGTGACGCGCACCAGCGCCAGGTTCCTGCTGTCGCCGGACCACAGGACGTCGCCGTGCCGGTCGGAGCCGGCCTTGCTGCCGTCGTCGATGACGGTGTTGGCCTTGGTGGCCAGGTCCAGCAACCACAGGCGGCCCTTCTTGTCGGTGTGGGCCAGCCAGCGGCCGTCCGGCGATGGATACAGGTGCCAGCGGTGGCTGTTGCCGTCCCTGGTCAGCTGCTCGCCCTTGCCGGAACCGTCGGCGGCGAATTTCCAGATTTCGTTTTCGCCGGTGCTGTCGACGATGGCGTAGACCCATTTGTCGTCGTGGCTGAACACGGCCTCGCGGGCGCGCGCGCCTTCCGGCACGGCGATCTCCACGCGGCGCTGGGAGCCGGTGCCGGCCACGCTGACGCGGCCGCGTGCGGTCAGCACCAGGCGCTCGTTCTTGCCGGAGATTTGCACGTTGGTCAGGTTCTCCAGCGGCGAGCGGATCTGGCGGGCGCGCTGCTGGTCGAAGTCGGAGACCAGGCTGATGGCCAGCTGTTCATCCCTGGCCGCGGCCAGGTCCAGCACATGCAGGTCGGCGCCCAGCTGATAGACGATGCGGCCGTCGCCCAGCGCGGCGTTGCGCACGTCCCAGTCGGTGTGGCTGGTCAGCTGGCGCGGATCGCTGCCGTCCGCCGCCATCGACCACAGGTTGTCGGAGCCGCCACGGTCGCTGATGAAGTAGAGGCGGCCCTGCCACCACATGGGGCGCTTGTTGTTGCCGGCGTCGTCGGCCAGCAGCGGCACGGCTTCCGCGGTGCCGGCCAGGTCGTAGCGCCACAGCCGCGCATGGGCGCCGCCGCGATAGCGCTTGACGTTGTCGCTGGTGAGCGCCAGGCCGTTGCGGGTGAAGTACAGCGTCTTGCCGGCGTCGTCGAGCACGGCGTCGTTGGCGTCGGCCACGGCGAATACGCGGCGTTGCAGGTCGTCCGGCTTGACCGCCGCGATGACGTTGTTGCGCGACGGGCCTTTGCTGTCCAGCGTGGTGACCAGCACTTCGCCCTGCGCGGTCCAGCCCAGCACATTCACCGCGCTGTTCTCGAAGGTGACGCGCTTGGGCAGGCCGCCGGCCACCGGCATCACATAGGCTTCCTGCCCGCCTTCGTAGGAGGCCGAGAAGGCGATCCACTTGCCGTCGTGCGAGATGGCGGCGTTGGTTTCGGCGGCCGGGTGGGTGGTCAGGCGCTGCGCGGGTCCGCCGTGGACGCCGGTCTTCCACAGGTCGCCCTCGGCGGTGAAGACCACAGCGTCGCCGCGGATGGCGGGGTATCGGTAGTAGGCGTCGGTGGCGGAGGCGGTGCCGGTGAGCAGGCCGGCGGACAGGAACATCAGGGAAAGCGGGCGTGACAGGGTCATGGGACAGTTTCAATGTTTGTCAAATGGAACGACAATTCTGGCACAGCTTGAACATAAACTGGATAATGCTTTTTTCACCCCGTATGCTTTTAGCGATATGGCAGGTGCGCCGCTTAGGGGTCTGACCCCGTACGGGGTCAGACCCCGCTTGGGGGTGCGGGGTATAAAAAAAACCCGCGCCACTTTCGTGGGCGGGTCTCTGATGAAGCTTAAAAAGCTTATTCGACTTCGACGGTTTCCGGTGGCAGCGTCGGTGCGGCGTCCGGCGGTTCCGGGAATTCCAGCTTGACCTGGTCCTTGTCGTCCAGGTCGACCGTCACGCGACCGCCGGTGACCAGGCGGCCGAACAACAACTCGTCGGCCAGCGCCTTGCGGATCATGTCCTGGATCAAGCGCGCCATCGGACGTGCGCCCATGAGCGGGTCGAAACCTTTCTTCGCCAGGAACTTGCGCAGTTTCTCGCTGAAGACCGCTTCGACCTTCTTCTCGTGCAGCTGCTCTTCCAGCTGCATCAGGAACTTGTCGACCACGCGCAGGATGATTTCCTCGTCCAGCGCACGGAAGCTGATGGTGGCGTCGATACGGTTGCGGAACTCCGGCGTGAACATGCGCTTGATGTCGGCCATCTCGTCGCCTGCCTGCTTGGAATTCGTGAAGCCGATCGAGGTCTTCTGCAAACTCTCGGCGCCCGCGTTGGTGGTCATGATGATGATCACGTTGCGGAAGTCGGCCTTGCGTCCGTTGTTGTCGGTCAGCGTGCCGTGGTCCATCACCTGCAGCAGGATGTTGAAAATGTCCGGGTGGGCTTTTTCAATCTCGTCCAGCAGCAGCACCGCGTGCGGCTTCTTGGTGATGGCTTCGGTCAGCAGGCCGCCCTGGTCGAAACCAACGTAGCCCGGCGGCGCGCCGATCAGGCGCGACACGGCGTGACGCTCCATGTACTCGGACATGTCGAAGCGGATCAGCTCGATGCCGAGGATGAAGGCCAGCTGCTTGGCCACCTCGGTCTTGCCGACGCCGGTCGGACCGGAGAACAGGAAGGAGCCGATCGGCTTGTCGGTCTTGCCCAGTCCGGCGCGCGCCATCTTGATCGCCGAGGCCAGCGCTTCGATCGCCGGGTCCTGGCCGAACACCACGTTGCGCAGGTCGCGGTCGATGGTCTGCAGCTTGCTGCGGTCGTCCTGGTTGACGGTCTGCGGCGGGATGCGCGCGATCTTGGCGATGATGTCCTCGATCTCGGTCTTGCCGATGGTTTTCTTCTGCTTGGATTTCGGCAGGATGCGTTGCGCCGCACCGGCTTCGTCGATGACGTCGATGGCCTTGTCCGGCAGGTGGCGGTCGTTGATGAAGCGGGCCGCCAGCTCGGCCGCGGTCGACAGCGCCGACGACGAATATTTCACGCCGTGGTGCTCTTCGAAGCGCGACTTCAGGCCGCGCAGGATCTGCACGGTCTGCTCGACGGTAGGCTCGTTGACGTCCACTTTCTGGAAGCGGCGGCTCAGCGCGTGGTCTTTTTCAAACACGCCGCGGAACTCGGTGTAGGTGGTCGCACCGACACACTTCAGCTGGCCGTTGGCCAGGGCCGGCTTCAGCAGATTGGACGCGTCCAGCGTGCCGCCCGACGCCGAACCGGCGCCGATGATGGTGTGGATCTCGTCGATAAACAGAATGCCGTTCGGGTTGTCCTTCAATTGCTTGAGGACGGCCTTGAGGCGCTGCTCGAAATCGCCGCGGTACTTGGTGCCGGCCAGCAGCGCGCCCATGTCCAGCGAATACACGACGGCATTCGACAGGATTTCCGGCACGTCGTTCTGGGTGATGCGATAGGCCAGGCCTTCGGCGATGGCGGTCTTGCCCACGCCTGCCTCGCCCACCAGCAGCGGATTGTTCTTGCGGCGGCGGCACAGGATCTGGATCACGCGGTCCACCTCGTCCTCGCGGCCGATCAGCGGATCGATCTTGCCCTCGGCTGCGGCCTTGTTCAGGTTTTGCGTGAACTGGTCGAGCGGGGACTCCTTGGTCTGGCCTTCGCCGCCCGGTGCGCCCTCTTCCACGCCTTCCGAGGCCTTGGCGGCGTCGGTCTGCTGGTCCTTGCGCACGCCGTGCGAGATAAAGTTGACCACGTCCAGGCGGGTCACGCCCTGCTGGTGCAGGTAGTAGACCGCGTGCGAATCCTTCTCGCCGAAGATGGCCACCAGCACGTTGGCGCCGGTGACTTCCTTCTTGCCGTTGGACGCGGACTGCACGTGCATGATGGCGCGCTGGATCACGCGCTGGAAGCCCAGCGTGGGCTGCGTGTCCACTTCGCCCGTGCCGGGCACGGTCGGCGTGTTGTCGCCAATGAAGTTGGTCAGGGTTTTGCGCAGGTCTTCAATGTTGACGGCGCAAGCGCGCAACACTTCGGCAGCCGAAGGATTGTCAAGCAAGGCCAGCAGCAAGTGCTCCACCGTGATGAATTCGTGCCGTGCCTGCCGAGCTTCGACAAACGCCATGTGCAAACTTACTTCTAATTCCTGCGCAATCATACTTCCTCCATCACGCATTGCAGGGGGTGCCCCGCCTTGCGTGCATGCGTTAAAACGAACTCCACTTTGGTACAGGCTATATCTTTTGAGAACACGCCGCACACTCCTTTGCCGTAGCGATGAACACTGAGCATTATCTGCGTGGCCGTTTCACGGTCTTTATTGAAATACTCCTGGATGATGGCCACCACGAATTCCATCGGGGTGTAGTCATCATTGAGCAACGCCACCTGGTACAGAGGTGGCGGCTTCAGCGTTTGCCGCTCCAAGAGGGTTTCGGTGTCATGCTTGGTTGCCATACGCTTATATTCTAATGCTTTCGGGGTTGATGCAATGTGCATTTCACTATGCACATCCAATTGTTTTCCATCTTACGCGTTTTCTGAACTTGACGCAGATGGCGACCCATATGCCAAAATCAAGAGTTGCTTTTTCGCCAATTGGGTTAAAAGTAGCAAAATGCATACAAATCTGCTTGACTTTAGAATTTGGTCCGCTAACAATGCGTTATCGACTGCGTGCAGAAATGTACAAGGTGATAAGAAGTGAGGCGTGAGGAGGGGGCAAGAAGCTTCTTGCTTTTATGGCTCGTGTGATCCGTTTTAATTTTGAAAGTTCTTTTTATGGCAACAGGTACAGTTAAGTGGTTCAATGATTCCAAAGGTTTTGGCTTCATCACTCCAGATGACGGCGGCGAGGATTTGTTCGCTCACTTCTCCGCAATCAACATGAACGGTTTCAAGACCCTCAAAGAAGGTCAAAAAGTTCAATTCGAAGTCACGCAAGGCCCTAAAGGCAAGCAAGCTTCCAACATCCAATCGGCTTAATTTATTAAGCAGCAGATGTGAAAAACCTCGCACCGCGGGGTTTTTTTTCGTCCCTATCTTCCGGCAAGTGTTGCAGAACCCCTACACCCGGCCGCCGCGTGACAGTTCCATAGAATCCACACCACGTGTCGCTAATGCGCACAACCGCGCGCCGACCTGAACGAACATCACGACCCCCGATCAGCGCGCCAGCAGCGTGAGCAGCAGGCCCGCCACGGCACACGCGGCGATCACGCGCGGCACCTTTTGCCGGTAGCGCAGCAAGGCCGCCGCCGCCCCCACCCCGATCAATGCCGCCATCCAGTCGGGCGAGCCGCCGAAGCCCGCCGGCCACAACACGTGGTAAGCGAAGAACAGCGCCAGGTTCAGGATCACGCCGACCACCGCCGCCGTGATGCCGGTCAGCGGCGCGGTGAAGCTGATGTCGTCGCGCGTGGCTTCGACCAGCGGACCACCGGCCAGGATGAACACGAACGACGGCAGGAAGGTGAACCACGTCACCAGCACCGCCGCCACCGCGCCGGCCAGCGGCAACAGCGCCGCGCCGAACGGCGCCTGCCCCCAGCCGCCGACAAAGCCGACGAACGCCACCACCATGATCAGCGGGCCGGGCGTGGTTTCGCCCAGCGCCAGGCCGTCTATCATCTGCGGCGGGGTCAGCCAGCCGTAGTTGGCCACGGCGCCCTGGTACACATAGGGCAGCACCGCATAGGCGCCGCCAAAGGTCAGCAAGGCGGCCTTGGTGAAGAACCAGGCCATCTGCGTGTAGGTGTGCTGCCAGCCGACGGTCAGCATCAGCAGCGCCATCGGCAGCAGCCACAGCAGCACGCCGCAGCCGGCCACCCACGCCAGCCTGCTCCAGCGGAACTGCGCGTGCGGCGGCGGTGGCGTTTCGTCGTCGATGACGGCGGCGCCATACGAGGCCTGGGCGGCGCCGTGGCCGCCGGTATTGAACGCCTGCGGAATAAAGCGGCCGCCGGCATAGCCGGCCAGCGCGGCGCCGGCGACGATCAGAGGGAACGGCAACTGCAAGGCGAAGATCGCCACGAAGGCGGCGCCGGCGATGCCCCACAGCCAGCCGTTGCGCAAGGCGCGCGTGCCGATGCGGTGCGCGGCCTGCAGCACGATGGCCGTGACCGCCGGCTTGATGCCATAGAACAGCCCCGCCACCAGCGGCTGCTGGCCGAACGCCATGTACAGCCACGACAGCAGCACCAGCAACAGCAGCGACGGCAGCACGAACAGGCCGCCGGCAACGATGCCGCCGCGCGTGCGATGCAGCAGCCAGCCGATATAGGTGGCCAGCTGCTGCGCCTCGGGGCCGGGCAGCAGCATGCAGTAGTTGAGCGCGTGCAGGAAGCGGCGCTCGGAAATCCAGCGCCGGCGCTCGACCAGCTCCTGGTGCATGATGGCGATCTGCCCTGCCGGCCCGCCAAAGCTGATGCAGCCCAGCTTGAGCCAGAAGCGGAAGGCTTGCCACAGGGTTGGCGCGGTCGGCGCGTCAGCAGGCGTCATCGTCGTCCTTATAAAAAAGCCCCGTTCCATCGCTGGAACGGGGCTGCGCTAGCGAATGCCGGCGCGCATTGCTTACATCTGGTCGATCATCACATCGCCGAAGCCGGAGCACGACACCTGGGTCGCGCCTTCCATCAGGCGGGCGAAGTCGTAGGTGACCTTCTTCGAATCGATGGCTTTCTCCATCGCCTTGATGATCAGGTCGGCCGCTTCAGTCCAGCCCATGTGGCGCAGCATCATTTCGGCGGACAGGATCAGCGAACCCGGGTTCACGTAGTCCTTGCCGGCGTACTTGGGCGCGGTGCCGTGGGTGGCTTCGAACATGGCGACCGAGTCCGACAGGTTGGCGCCCGGCGCGATGCCGATGCCGCCCACCTGCGCCGCCAGCGCGTCCGAGATGTAGTCGCCGTTCAGGTTCAGGGTGGCGATCACGCTGTACTCGATCGGGCGCAGCAGAATCTGCTGCAGGAAGGCGTCGGCGATCGAATCCTTGATGATGATGTCGCGGCCGGTCTTCGGGTTCTTGAACTTGCACCATGGGCCGCCGTCGATCAGCTCGGCGCCGAATTCCTTTTGCGCCAGTTCATAGGCCCAGTCGCGGAAGCCACCCTCGGTGTACTTCATGATGTTGCCCTTGTGGACGATGGTCACCGATGGCTTGTCGTTGTCGATGGCGTACTGGATCGCCTTGCGCACCAGGCGCTGCGTGCCTTCGATCGACACCGGCTTGATGCCCAGGCCCGAGGTGGCCGGGAAGCGGATCTTGGTGACGCCCATTTCCTTGACCAGGAAGTCCATCAGTTTCTTCGCGCCTTCCGAGCCCTGCTGGTATTCGATGCCGGCGTAGATGTCTTCCGAGTTCTCGCGGAAGATCACCATGTCGGTCTTCTCCGGCTCTTTGACCGGCGACGGCACGCCGGTGAAGTAGCGCACCGGACGCAGGCAGACGTACAGGTCCAGCTGCTGGCGCAGCGCCACGTTGAGCGAACGGATGCCGCCGCCGACCGGCGTGGTCAGCGGGCCCTTGATCGAGACCACGTAATCCTTCAGCACCTGCAGGGTTTCCTCCGGCAGCCAGACGTCCGGACCGTACACGGTGGTCGATTTTTCACCGGCGAAGATTTCCATCCAGCTGATCTTGCGCTTGCCGCCGTAGGACTTGGCCACCGCCGCGTCGATCACCTTGATCATGACCGGGCTGATATCCACACCGGTGCCGTCGCCCTCGATGTAGGGAATGATCGGGTTATCTGGTACATTCAGGGAAAAATCGGCGTTGACGGTGATTTTTTGGCCGTCGGCAGGTACTTTGATATGCTGATACATCGTGTTCTCCGAAATGGACATTGCCGGTTTAATACATTTTCCCAGGTCTTCTATAAGACATAAGACAGTGTTTCGCATTATGCACCAGTATTTTAGTAGGCGCCAAGGTTTTCCTTCACAAGCCGTCAAGCCTACACCAAAATCATCTTAAGAGAAGTATGTCCCTCATTCTATTTAACAAACCTTTCCAGGTGCTGTGCCAGTTCTCGCCGCAAGACGGCCGCGCCACCCTGGCCGACCACCTGAAGATCCCGAACATCTACCCCGCCGGCCGTCTGGACGCCGACAGCGAAGGCTTGATGCTGCTGACCGACGACGGCAAGCTGCAGCACACCATCGCCCACCCCGACCATAAGGAAGCGAAGATTTACCTGGTGCAGGTCGACGGCGTGCCGGACGCGGACAGCCTGGCCCGGCTGCAGGCGCCGCTGGACCTGGGCGACTTCGTCACCAAACCGTGCAAGGCGGTGCGGATCGCCGAGCCGGCGTGGCTGTGGCCGCGCAATCCGCCGATCCGCAGCCGCGCCGACCAGCCGACCAGCTGGCTGGCGATCACGCTACAGGAAGGCAAGAACCGCCAGGTGCGGCGCATGACGGCGGCGGTCGGCCTGCCGACCCTGCGGCTGGTGCGCAGCGCCATCGGCGCCATCTCGCTGGCGACCCACCCGCTGATGCCGGGCGAATGGATGGAGGTGTCGGCCAAGGACCTGGCCGGCTAGATTGATGCGTCGCAGCAAATAAAATTCTTCTTTTTGCGCATTTTCGTGTCAACTGGAAAATTTCGGGCAGCGTTAATGAGCTAGATTCATATGAATCTTCGTTTTTTTTAGCTGGTTCAATCAACTGCCAAAGGAACTCATCATGTCCAAGATCATCGCTGCCCTGGTTGCCTCCCTGTTTGCCGCTTCCGCCTTTGCTGCCGCCCCATCGGCTTCGGCGTCCGCTTCGGCTGCTGCTTCGGCCCCGATGGCATCGGCCCCTTCCGCATCGGCCTCCGCCTCCGCCTCCGCACCAAAAGCTAAAAAAGCCAAGCACAAGAAAGCCGCCGCATCGGCAGAAGCCTCCGCTTCGATGCCAGCCAAGTAATCGCTGCGCCCCCAGCAAGCCGGCCTCGGGCCGGCTTTTTTACGTCCGTTTTTTCCCGCCCATGCGAAAAAACCCGCGCTGACCAGAGGTCAGGCGGGTTCTTGCTTTAAATCCCAGCGAGGGGAATTAAGCGGACAGTGCCTTCAGGGCAGCTGCCAGACGGCTCTTGTGACGAGCTGCCTTGTTTTTGTGGATGATCTTCTTGTCCGCGATGCTGTCGATGGTCGACACGGACGATTGGAAGATTGCCGTCGCAGCAGCTTTGTCGCCGCCCTGGATCGCTTTGCGAACTGCTTTGATAGCGGTGCGCAGGGTCGAACGCTGGGACGAGTTGTGAGCGTTTTGCTTAACTGCTTGACGAGCGCGTTTGCGCGCTTGTGCGGTATTTGCCATGGAATTTCCTAAAACAGGGTAAAGGTGCGTTTGCAAACATTATTGTTTGCCAAACAGGTGCGTTCAGTGCGTCTGCCGAACCATGTGAGTCAAACTACTGCCTGCCAAACATTAGTGTCTGCGTAACAGAATTCTGTACAGCCTGCGATTATAGCGATGTTTTCCGTCAGGAGCAACTATAATCATGCCCCATGAACTTGCTTAAAACTCTAGCCGCCATCTCCAGCATGACCATGCTGTCCCGCGTAACCGGATTATTGCGTGAAACCTTGTTTGCCCGGGCCTTCGGCGCCGGCGCCTACACGGACGCTTTCATCGTCGCGTTCCGCATTCCCAACCTGCTGCGCCGCCTGTTTGCCGAGGGCGCCTTCTCGCAGGCGTTCGTGCCGATCTTGTCGGAATACAAAAACCAGCACGGCCAGGAGGCCAGCAAGACACTGGCCGACCACGTGGCCAACACGCTGGTATGGTCGACCCTGTTCGTCAGCGCGCTCGGCATTATAGGCGCGCCGTTGTTTGTCTACCTCATCGCTACCGGCCTGGACAAGCAACCAGGCGCCTTCGACGCCGCCGTCTGGATGACGCGGCTGATGTTCCCTTATATTAGCTTCATGGCCTTCGTGGCGATGGCCGGGGGCGTGCTCAACACCTGGCGCGAGTTCAAGATCCCGGCCTTCACGCCGGTGCTGCTGAACCTGTCGTTCATTGCCGCCTCGCTGTTCCTGCAATCGCACCTGGAGCAGCCGATCTACGCCATGGCGATCGCCGTGTTCGTCGGCGGCATCCTGCAGGTGGCGATACAGATTCCCGCGCTGATCAAGATCGGCATGCTGCCCAGCCTGTCGTGGAATCCGGCGGCCGGCCTCGGCGATCCGGGCGTGCGCCGCGTGCTGAAGAAGATGGGACCGGCCGTGTTCGCCGTCTCGGCGGCGCAGATCAGCCTGATGATCAACACCAGCATCGCCTCGCGCCTGGCCGAGGGCAGCATTTCGTGGCTATCCTACGCCGACCGCCTGATGGAATTCCCGACCGCGCTGCTGGGCGTGGCGCTGGGCACGGTACTGCTACCCAGCCTGTCGAAGGCGAAGTCCGACGGCGACACCCAGGAATACTCCGATCTGCTGGACTGGGGCCTGCGCCTGACCTTCCTGCTGGCGCTGCCGGCGGCGGTGGGCATGGCCGCGCTGGCCAAGCCGCTGATCGCCACCCTCTTCCACTACGGTAAATTCACCGACGAGGCGGCCACGCAGTCGTCCTACCCGCTGATCGCCTACAGCGCCGGCCTGCTGGGCATCATCCTGGTCAAGACGCTGGCGCCGGCCTTCTATGCCCGCCAGGACATCCGCACCCCGGTCAAGATCGCCACCGGCGTGCTGGTCGCCACGCAGCTGATGAACTGGATTTTCGTGCCGTATCTGAAAGTGTCGGGTCTGGCGCTGTCGATCGGACTGGGCGCCTGCATCAACGCCAGCTTCCTCTACGCCGGCCTGCGCAAGCGCGGCATTTACCAGCCCAAGCCGGGTTGGACGGTGTTCTGCGCGAAACTGGCCGTCGCCTGCGCGCTGATGGGCGCCGCCGCCTGGTTCGGCGGGCAGCAGGTGGACTGGCTGGGCATGCAACACCATACGCTGCTGCGGATCGGCGCGCTGATGCTGTTGATCGGCCTGTGCGGCGCGGTGTACTTCGCCGCGCTGTTTGCGATGGGCTTCCGCCTGCGCGACATCAAGCGCACGGCCCGCTAAACCAAAACAACGGACGAAAAAAAACCCGCCGAGGCGGGTTTCAGGAGCAGCTGAAACTTAGGCTGCTTTTTTTGCCTTACGACGAGCAACAACACCCATCAGTGCCAGACCGCCCAGCAGCATGCCGTAGGTTTCTGGTTCTGGTACGGCGGTCACGGTATAGTTCGCGCCCAGGAATCCCACGCCGTGCACAGGGCTCGTCGCGGTGAAATCGATGGAGCCAGTTGCCAGGATGTCGTAGGTGCCAGCTGCAACGTTGTGCAGGTTGAAGCCCGTAGCCGTTGCATCCGAATCCACCAGGCTACCAACGGTAGCATTGGTGAAGGTGACGTGATCCAAGTTCAGGCTGATGAAGCCGTAGTTCACCGATTCAGCGGCAAAGATGTTGCCAACGATATCCGATGGGCCGGAGACGGTGATCTGACCGATCAGCGTGTTGGCGAACGACGAGCCAACGACTGGGTTAGGAGCAAAGATCTGGGTAGCCGATGCACCAAAAGATGCGGCGGCCAGCAAGGCGCCAGCAGCGATAGATTTCAATTTCATGTGATTTTCCTTAATCATACGAATTGTGGCTGCGCTTTCGCCAACCACCGTGTTGTTAATAGGAGTGTAGAAGTGCTACAGGACAAATAATAGCATAACAATACGATCTGTCATTGCAAATTTTTTACCTTAGTTGCCATGAGAGAAACTTATTTCACAGTGCAAAAAACCACGCTGCACCGCAATAAATTTTGTGCTTGTTTTATGAAAGCAATGCACAGTTTCATGACATTTTTTGCCTATTGAGCACCAATACAGGGCATTCCGACAGTAAACGGTCGCATCGCAGGTGCAACGAGGTGCTGTTGCATATTTAACACAGCTGACGCCAACTTCGATGGAAGTCGTTGCGCGCGATCAGCCATTAATCTTGCGGCACCGGCTGCGGCTCGGGCGAATCCGGCTCCTTGGGCTGCCGCGACTCTTCTGGCGCCGGCGGTGGCGCAGCGGGTAGCTCGGCCGGCGGCTCGGGTGGCTCGGGTGGCACGGAAGGCGCGGCAGGGCTCGGTGCGACCGGGGCAACCGGGACCGGAGCCGGAGCCGGCTTGGATTTTTGCAGTGGTTCGCCGCCCTTGGCCGAGATTTGCGGCGATGGCCCGGTCATCAAGGTTGGCTCCGGCCCAGACAAGGCCATCGAAAATTTCCAGTCTGAAATATGGTTCTTGCCTTCGAAACCAGAATAGCGATCGGGAAAGTTCCCTATTTTCACCGGTTTAGCCGGGGAGAGGCTGTACACCGCCAGCACGCCAACCTTGTCGCCCAGATAAACGATGCCCCACTCCGCCTTGCCGGTCATGGGATCGACAAACAATTTGCGCAAGTGTCGGCGGGTGCCGGGGAAACGTGGATCCTTCAATAACTCCTTCAGCGAAGGCGGCTGCGGCGGCTGCCCGGCAGGGGTGGCGTCGGCGTAGCTTTTCAAGGCGTCGCTGAAGGCCGCGCCAATGTCCAGCAATTCCAGCTCCGCCCGGCTCCGTTGTATTGCCGAGCCCAGCTTCAGCGCCGACGCCGTCACCAGCCCGATGATCGCCAGCAGGATGATCAGGCTCAGATAGGTAAAGCCGCCGTTGCGGCTCCGGCGTCGCGCGGCCATCACCAGTCGGAATAAGGTTTGCCGCTGCGGTCGTTGCCGGGGGCGCCGCTCTTGATGTTGTAGACCCCGCCCTTGCCGGCGTCTTCCGGCGGCACGATGACCCAGGTGGTATCGCTGTCGGTGATCGGATCGACCGGCATCGCGCGCAGGTATTTTTTCTCCACCAACTGCTCCAGCGAGTCGGGATAGCGGCCGGTGTCGCCGTAGTATTGGTCCAGCACCTGTCGCACATTGCGCAGGTTATCGGCCAGCACCACCTCCTTCGACTTGTCGATGCTGGGGAAATAGCGCGGCACGGCCAGCGTCAACATCAGCGCCACGATGCCCAGCACCACCAGCAGCTCGATCAGCGTGAATCCTTTGGTTTTCATGGTCACCATTTCTTGTAGGGCACGCCGTTCAGGCCGGTCTTCTCGCTCAGGCTGTAGACGTCGTAGACATCCTCGCCCTCCTTCGGCTGGTCGGCCTCGCTGGCATAGCTGCGCTTGCCCCAGGTTTGCCCCTCGCTCAGCGTGGCGTCCGGGTTGAACGGATCGCGCGGCACCCGGCGCAGGAAGTGGATCTTGGCGTGCTTGGGGCTCTGCAAATCCGGCACGCCCTCCACCAGCAACTCCAGCGTCTTCGGATAGCCGGTCGAGGCCAGCGTCTTGGCCACCCGGCCCTGGTCGTAGGCCAGCTTGTAGGCGTCCAGCGCGGCGCGGATCAGATGCAGCGCCTCGCGCAGCTCCTGTTCCTGGCGGCGCTGCACCACCACTTGCGCGGTCGGCACCACCAGGGCGCTAAGCAGGCCAAGGATGGCCAGCGTCACCAGCAGTTCGATCAGCGTGAACCCGCGGCCGCGTTTCATCATGGGTTTACTGCTGCACCGGCTGTTGCTGCGGCTGCGCCGGCTCCGGCGGCGGCGGCACCGGCTGCGGTTGTTGTCCCTGGCTGGGCGGCAGCGGCGCCGGCTGGCCTTGCGACAGCGGCATCGCCTGCACCGGTGGACGCAGCGGCGCCGTCTGCACGCCGGCCGGCGGCGGCAAGGCGCCCGGCGCCGGCGGCATCGCCACGGCGGGACGCGCGCTCAGGTCCGGACGGCGGCGGAAGCTGGCCTCCGTGCCGGCCGAGAATTCAGACGCCGCCGCTTCCGGCCGCTGCACATTGCGGATCAGGTGCGGCGTGATCGACAGCACGATCTCGGTTTTCTGGCTGTCGTCACGCTTGCTGCCGAACAGGCGGCCAACGATGGGCAGGTCGCCCGCGCCCGGCACGTGGTTGGCGGTGCCGCGTTCCTCGTTGTTGATCAGGCCCGCCAGCACCTGGTTCTCGCCGTCCTTCAGCTGCAGCATGGTGGCGGCCTGGCGCGTGCCGATCTGGTAAGCGGTGCCGCCGTTCTTGGTGGTGATGGTGTTGGTCAGGTTGCTGACTTCCAGCTGCACGCGGATCGCCACCTCGTTGTTCAGGTAGACGGTCGGCTCGACGTTCAGCGTCAGGCCCACGTCAACGTAGGTGATCGAATCGCTGGCGAAGCCGCCCACGCCCGACGACACCGTGGTGGTCACCACCGGCAGCTTGTCGCCGATGACGATCTTGGCTTTTTCCTTGTTGCGCACGCGGATGCGCGGATTGGCCAGCAGGTTGGAATCCTGGTCGTTCTTGTTGGCGTTGATGCCGGCCGAAATGCCGGTCACGCCGATGGTGCGCTGGTTCAGGTTATTCAGGTCGCGGATGGTGATGCCGGTGCCGCCCGACGTCGACAACGGCGTCAGGCCGATCCCGGTCGGCCACACCACGCCCAGGTCCATCACGCTGCTCTTCTTCACTTCCAGGATCTCCACCTCCAGCATCACCTCCGCTTCCGGCGCGTCCTGCAGGGCCACCAGCTTCTCGGCCAGGCGGATCGCCTCCGGGCTGTCGCGCACGATCAGCAGGTTGAGTTTTTCATCGACCACCACGTCGCGCGATTTGAGGATGGTCTTGAGCGTGTTGGCCACCAGCTTGGCCTCGGCATTGGCCAGGAAGAAGGTCTTGACCGTCATCTCCTGGTATTCCTTCAGCTTGGCCGCCACGTTCGGGTAGATCAGGATGGTGTTCGCATCCATCACCTGCTGCTCCAGCTGATTGGTCAGCAGCAGGAAGTAGATCGCCGATTCGACGGTGCTGTTCTTCAGCAGCACGGTGGTGCGCTGATCGGTCTTGACGTCCTTGTCGAACACGAAGTTCAGGCCGGAGCGGCGCGATATCACCTCGAACACCTGCTTCAGCGGCGCGTCGCGGAACTCGATCGAGATCGGCTGCTTATAGGCTTTCGCCAGGCCAGCTTCCGCCACCGGCGGCGCGATCTTGTCGCTCACCTCGCGCAGCATCAGGCGCGCTTTCTCGTTGGCCGGATTTTCGATCAGCAGCGCGTTGAGCTTTTGCTTCGCCAGTTCATACTCGCCCTTGTTCACCTGTTCGGCGGCGCCGGCCAGCAGCCTGGCCTGGCGGTCGTCGCGTTCCAGCGCGCGCAGGCCGGCGCGGGCGCGCTCGTTGAGCGGGTCCAGCGCCTGCACGCGGCGGAAGCCCTGCTCCGCCAGATCGAGCTTGCCGTCGGCCTGCTGGCGCTCGGCCTGGTCGAGGAAGCGCAGCGTGGCGCGGTCGCGCGCCAGCAGATAGGCCGAGCGGTATTCGGCGTTGCCGGGTTCGGCCTTCACGGCCTCCTGGTACTTGAGCAGGCCCGCTTCCAGCTGGTCCCTGGCGATCAGGTCGCGGCCATCGCGATAGGCCATTTGTCCGGCGCAACCGCTCAGGGCGATCGCCAGCATGGCAGGCAGCGCGGCGCGGCGGCCCAAATTCTTCAGATGACTAGCCATCAGTCGAGGACTCCAATATTAATCTGTTGTACCTGATTCAAAGGCAGATAGGTCACGGACATCAGCGGCGGCGCGATCTTGTCGACGCGGTAGGTGCCGTCGATGACGGTCTGGTTTTTAACGACGTAAGTCTTGTCGCCGCGCGCCAGGTAGACTTCCCAGGCGCCGTCGGCGACGGCCTTGCCGAGCACCGTGAAGGGCATCGGCGGCGCCACCGGCGCGGGTGGCGGTGCGGTCGATACGGGTGGCGGTGGTGGCGGCGGCGGATTCCAATTCTGCCCCTGGAACACGCCCTCGCCCGAGGCGAAGGTGGCCTCGCCGGATTCGCCCACCAGCATGGCGCGCGGCGTCAGGCGCAGGATCGCCACCTCGGCCTGCGGCCTGGCGTCCTTGCCGGCGCGCGGTGCGGGGGCAGCAACGGCGGGCGCGCTTGCCGGCGTGGCGCGGCTGCGCGTGACCGGCTCGGCGATGTCGCCCGCCGGCGATTTATCGCCGAACAGCGCCAGGCCACCGGCTACGACCAGGGCGATGCCCATCGCGATTTGATAAGGCTTCATGGCTCGCCGTCCTTCAGGTACAGGGTGAAGCGCAGGCGCGCTTCCACCGTGGTTTCGGCGATGGCCTCGCGGCGGAAGCCGACTTCGTCCAGCGAAGCAAACGGCATGTCGCTCAGGCCCTGCATGGCGAACTGCCAGATCGATTGATACGGCCCCTTCACCGGCAGCAGTATCTGATAGGTGCTGACGCGGCTGGCCTTGTCGTACGCGGCCTTGTACTCGCCCTGGCTCAGCGACAGCTTGTTCTTGGCCGCCAGGTCGAACAGCACCTTGACCTGCTGCTCGGCGTAGCGCTTCTCGCCCAGCACTTCGTAGAAGCCGGCCAGGTTCTGGTTGGCCGACGGCGGTGGCGGAGCGGTCACCAGCGATGCCGGCGTCGGCAAGGGCCGCGCCATCAACTGCGCCTGCGCGGCGCGTTGCGGCAGCAGCCAGGCCCACGCGGCGGCGCCGGCCACGCACAGCGCGATGGCGATGCAGGCCGGCGCGCCCAGGCGCGTCAACGCCAGCCGCGCGCGCAGCACGATGGCTGCCACGTTCACCTTGTCTTTCGCATGCGTCATCGGGCTATCCATGTCGCCTCCAGCTGGAAGCGCAAGGGCCGGTTGGGGTCTTGCTCATTGATTTCATGTCGGGTCAGGATCACGCCGCTGAACAGCTCCTGCTGCTTCAGCTCCGCCACGTAGGCCACCATGTCGTCGCTGTTTTTGGTTTCGGCGGTGATCTTCAGCACCTGCTTGCGCGGGTCCGGCTCCATCGCCACCAACGCGACGCTGTGCGGCGTGGCGGCGGCCACCGCGTCCTGCAGATCGCGCCACGGCAGGTTCAGTTGCAGGATGGCGCCGTTGACGAAGGCAGCCTGCCCTTCCGGTATCGCCACCTGCGCTACCTCCACCGGCCGCGCCGAGATGGCCGCCGCACGTTCCTGCACGTGGCGCAGCTCATGCTCGCGCAAGCGTTTCTGCTCCACCAGCTTCCAGCCGCCGAACGCCGCGGCTGCGCACAACAGCAAGCCGGCGCCGGCCAGCGCCAGCACCGCCGGATGCGTATGGAACAAGGTGCGGCGCAGGCTGCGCGGCGCGAAATCGATATGCATATTCTTCATGTCGCGCTCCCGCCGCGCGCCAGCAGCGCCATCGTCGACAGGCCGTCGCTGGACGCCCGTTGCACCTGGTCCAGCACGGCGCAGGCGATGTGCGCGGGATTGCTGACCGCTTTGCTCCACACGGCCGGCGCGGCGCCGCACACCTGCAGCAGTTCCGGCTCCGGCATATCCAGCAGCAGCGCCTCGCGCTTCAGCGTCTGGCCCAGCCAGTATTGATCCGCGGCCTGCCCGGCCGGCATCGGCAAGGCGCGGATGGCGCGGATGCTTTTGCCGTCGGCTTCGATGGCGGCCAGCGTCAGCAGGTTGTCGTGCGCAAGACCGAACCACGCACCCGGCTTCACGTCGCGCCGCCAGCGGTTGTAGGCGCTGATGAAATGCGGTTCGATGCCGACCACGTGCAGCCTGAATTCCTGCGCCACCAGCCGCAGCACGGCCAGCAAGGCGCGCGGCACGGCGGCGGCGAAGAACGGCTGGGTGGTGTTCCAGTCGCCGGAGATCTGCCAGGCCGCCGGCGACTCGCCGTACAGCGCCTGGAAACGGAAGCCGGCCGCCGCTTCGATGTCGGCCAGCCGCGCCGCTTCCGGCGGCGGCGTGACGCGCCACAAGCGCGTCAGGTCGTCGGCCAGCACGATGCTGACCGGCCAGCCGGCCACGCTTTTGTCGCCGAGCTGCTCGCCCAGCAGCGCGCGCAAGGCATTGGCGATGGCGTCGAACGGATGCGTGGAGGACGGCGCGAACGCCTGTTCGGCCAGCACCGTCACCGGCTCGCCGCGCCAGCGGCTGACGCGCAGCAGGCTCACGGCGAAGCCGGAGACGCCGATGCGCAGGGATTGTCCGATTGCTCTACGCATGCAAGGTTACTCGTTTGATTTCGGACAGCGTGGTGCCGCCCCGTTTGACCAGTTCCAGCGCCGCCAGGCGCAGGCTGCGCGTGCCGTTCTCGTAGGCCGCCTGCTTGATCTGGCGGATCGGCCGCTTGTCGACGATCAGCTCGCGGATCTCGTCGTTCAGGGTCAGGATCTCGGCGATCGAGCGGCGGCCCTTGTAGCCGGTGCCGCGGCAGTCGCCGCAGCCCTTGCCCTGCATGAAGCGGTAATCGTAGACGTCGGCGCGGGTCAGGCCCACGCTGGCCAGCTCGTGGTCGTCCGGCGTGTACTGCGCCGCGCAGTGCGGGCAGTTGATGCGCACCAGGCGCTGCGCCCAGATGCCGTTCAGCGCCGACACGAAGGCATATGGATCGATGCCCATGTGGGTGAAGCGGCCGAACACGTCGAACACGTTGTTGGCGTGGACGGTGGTCAGCACCAGGTGGCCCGTCAGCGCCGACTGCACGGCGATTTCCGCCGTCTCGCGGTCGCGGATCTCGCCGACCATGATCTTGTCCGGGTCGTGCCGCAGGATGGAGCGCAGGCCCTTGGCGAAGGTCAGGCCCTTCTTCTCGTTGACCGGGATCTGCAGGATGCCGGGCAGCTGGTACTCGACCGGGTCCTCGATGGTGATGATCTTCTCGCGGCCGTTGTGGATCTCGGTCAGCGCGGCGTACAGCGTGGTGGTCTTGCCGGAGCCGGTGGGCCCGGTCACCAGCAGCATGCCGTAGGCCTCCTGCGCCAGCACCCGCAGGGTGGCCAGCGACGGCGCGTCGAAGCCCAGCGCCTCCAGCGTCAGCGAGCCGTAGGCTTCGATCATGGCACGCTTGTCGAGGATACGGATCACCGCGTCCTCGCCGTGGATGCTCGGCATGATGGAGACGCGCAGGTCGATCTCGCGCGCGTTGGCCTCGACGCGGAAGCTGCCGTCCTGCGGCACGCGGCGTTCGGCGATGTCCAGCTCCGCCAGCACCTTCAGGCGCGAGATGATCTGCTCGGCGACGTCGATGCCGTTGACCGAGGTGGCGTGATCGAGCACGCCGTCCACGCGGTATTTGACGGCCAGGCCGCCGGCGGTGCTCTCCAGGTGGATGTCGGAGGCGCCGGCCTTCAGGGCGTCGTACAAGGTCGAGTTGACCAGGCGGACGGCGGGACTGGCCGCTTCCGATACCGAGGCGAACGACAGCACGGCGGCGGTCTTGCCGTCGCGCCGGCCCTCGCTGGCGCCGGGCAGCAGCGTGTCGGTGGCGCGCGCCGATTCCTCCTGCTTGGACAGGTAGGCCTGGATGTCGGCCTGCAGCGCCAGGCGGGTGGGCAGCGGCGCGTGCGGCGTGGCGCGCGCCTGCGTGCCCAGCCAGGTTTGCAGGTCCAGGTCGAAGGGATCGGCGATCACGCCGACCACCATGCCGTCGTGCCCGCGCAGCAGCACAGAATGACGCGCCAGCGCCTGCGACAGCGGCAGCAGGTCGAAGGCCGGCGTGTAGGCCAGCATGTCGACCGTCTCCAGTACCGCCATGCCGAACGGCTGCGCCAGCGCCTGCACCACCAGGCGCGGTTCCAGATCGCTCAGCGCGACCAGTTCCTCGACCAGCGTGCGCTTCGATTGCTGGCGCAGGTGGCGCGCGCGCGCGACCAGGGCCATGTCCAGCGCCGGCACTGCGGCGACAACGTGAGGGGTGGCCTGGGCCGTCATGACATGTCTCCGGCCAGATCGAAAATCGGCATATACAGCAGCACCACGATGGCGCCGACCACCAGGCCGATGGCGGCCATCAGCAGCGGTTCAAAGGTTCGGGTAAAGCGTTCTATCCAGCGGCTGATTTCGCCGTCGTAGAAGGCCGCGGATTGGGTCAGCATCGGGCCCATGTCGCCGGTGCGCTCGCCCACGCGCAGCATGCGCAGCGAGATCGGCGTGGTCAGCTGGCTGGCCTCGAAGGCGGTCGACAGCGGCAGGCCCGATTCGATGTCGGCGCGCGCGGTCTGCAGGTTCTGACGGATGCCGGCCGAGACCATGCCCTGCACGGTCTCGATGGCGTGCACGATGGTGATGCCGCCTTCGCTGAGCATGCCCAGGGTCAGGTACAGCCGCGACAATTCGTAGATGCGCACCCGCTCGCCAATGCCGGGCAGGCGCCCCAGCAGGCGGGTGAAGCCGCCGTTGCCCATCAGCTGGCGCACGCCCAGGGCCAGCGCGCCCAGCACGGCGCCTATGCCGCCCAGCAGCAGCGTGGTGTGGGCGCCGGCGAACTGCCCCCAGTTGAGCATCTGCTGCGACAGCCACGGCAGGTTGCGGCCGGCGCCCTGGTAGACCTCGGCAAAACGCGGCACCACGTAGCCGATCAAAAAGAGGCTGACGCCGCCGCCGACCAGCAGCAGGATGCAGGGATAGATCGCGGCCGACACCAGCTTGCCGCGCACCAGGTCGATGCGCTGCTGGTAGTCGATGAAGCGGGACAGGGAACGCGGCAGGTCCGAGGTGCCCTCGGCGGCCTTGACGATGCCGATGTACAGCGGCGGGAACAGCTCCGGCTGCTCGGCCAGCACGGCGGAGAAGCGCTGGCCTTCGCGCAGGCCGGCCAGCAGGCGCTCGAGCACGCTGCGCGTGACGGGGCTGGTTTCCTTTTCCAGCAGCGCCTCCAGGCCTTCGACGATGCCGAGGCCGGCGGTCAGCAGCGCCAGCAGTTCCTGGCTGAACAGCACCAGCGAGAGGCCCTTGCCGCGCGCCTTGCCGCCGCGCAGGCCGAGCCCGCCCCGCGCCGGCGCGATGGCGCTGACGTACAGGCCGCGCGCCTCCACCTGACGGCGCGCGTCGGCCTCATCCCGGCCATCGATCACCAGATGGGAAATGGCCATATCGGCCGACAAGGTGCGGACATCGAACTGCATGGTGAAAACGACTTTCCGTGGCGGCGAGACTTATTGTGAAGTGATGTCGGCGTCTTCGCCGCTACCGCCGGGCTGGCCGTCGCGGCCCAGCGAGGTGATTTCAAACTCGGCCTTGCTGCCGGGCGCCTTGTACTGGTAAGGATGGCCCCATGGATCGGGCGGCACGCCCTTCTTCAGGTAGGGGCCGTTCCACTTGGCGCCCGCCGTGGCCGGCGCGACCAGCAAGGCGGCCAGGCCCTCGTCGGTGGTCGGGTAGCGGCCGACGTCCAGGCGGTAGGTGTCGAGCGATTTCTCGAAGGCCTCGATCTGCGCCTTGGCGATGGTCACTTCCGACTTGCCCAGCTGGGCGAAATACTTGGGCCCGACATAAGCGGCCAGCAAACCGATGATCACGATAACGACCAGCAATTCCAGCAGGGTAAAGCCGCCAGCCTTGTGCGCTGCGGCCTGACGGTGATTCTTTGCGACTTCCATCCGAACGACTCCCTTAATTCGCCACGCCTACCGGCAAGAAGTCAGAGGCTACCATGCGGTTTGCTTAGCAGACAATCTTTTCTTGCTTGTGTGCGCAAAGCTGCCTCAGGCGGCCCTGGCCAGCGGCAGGCGCTGCTGCTCGAACAGGTGCAGCGCCATGCCGCGCGCGATCGCGTGGGCGCGGTTGGACACGCCCAGCAGACGGTACAGCCGTTGCAGGTGGTTCTTCACCGTCAGGCCGCTGATGCCGAGGATCAGGCCGATTTCCTCGTTGCTTTTGCCCTCGCGCACCCAGTGCAGGATGTCCATCTCGCGCGCGCTGACCGGCCGCGCCAGCGCGCCGGCGCGAGCCTGGCGCTGCTGCTGGCCGACCCGTTGCAGCGCCAGGTGCAGATGCGGCAGCAGCAGTTCGAAGAAGTAGGCGTGGCGCGGGCGCGGCCGGTGCGGCAGGCCGAACAGCACGAAGAAGGTCGAACCGCCCGGCAGCCGCTCGGTGCCGTGCAGCAGCAGGTTGTCCAGGCCCAGGTCGCGCAGCTCGCCCAGGAACGGCGCCAGGGGATGGTGCCCGGCGTCCGGCATGGCGTCCAGCCAGGCCGGCAGGCGCACGCCCTGGCGGCAATGGCGCGCCAGCCGCAGCGCCAGGCCGTCGTCGCGGTTGCCCAGGCGGTCCAGCAGGCCGGCGTCAAGCACCGTGCTGTGCACGCATTCCATATGCTGCACCTCGTCCTGCGGGCCGAACTGCAGGCACAGCATGACCTGGTGCGGCAGCAGCGCCTGCAGCTGGCCCTGCGTCCACAGGAAGAACTGGCGCGCCTGCCGCACCGGCAGCGCCGCCTCGATCGCGTGCAGCAGATGCTCCTGCTCCAGCTTGCTCAGGATGACCAGTTGTTCCATGCTCAGGCCCGGGCGCTCAGGGCGGCGCGCTCGCCGGCGATGAAGCGGTAGCCGCTGCCGCGCACGGTTTCGATGCGCTGCTGGTGGCCGCTGGGCTGCAGCGCGCTGCGCAGGCGGCCGACGTGGGCGTCGACGGTGCGCTCGTCCAGGTAGACGTCGCTGCCCCACACCTGGTCGAGCAGCTGGGCGCGCGTGTGCACCCGCTCGGGATGGCTCATCAGGAAGTTCAAGAGCTTGAATTCGACCCGGCCCATGGCCAGCTCGCGGGCGCCGGCCGTCACGCGCAGCGTGTGCGGATCGAGCCGCAGGCCGTTCATCTGCACCGCGCCGGCGTCGTCCTGCCGGGCGTGCGACTGGCCGCGCCGCAGCAGCGCGTGCACGCGGGCCACCATCTCGCGCGGGCTGAAGGGCTTGGTCATGTAGTCGTCGGCGCCGCTTTCCAGCGCCATGATCTTGTCGGGCTCGCCGCAGCGGGCGGTCACCATGATGATCGGCAGGCCGCGCGTGGCGGGCTGCGCGCGCAGGCGCCGGATCAGCGACAGGCCGGACTGGCCCGGCAGGTTCCAGTCCGTCATCAGCATGTCCGGCAGGCCGTCCTCCAGCAGCATCAAGGCGCTCTCGGCGTCGCGCGCGCGGCTGACCGTGTGCCCGGCCATGCTCAGGTTAAGGGCTATCAGTTCCTGGATCGCAGGTTCGTCTTCAATAACAAGGAGATGGGCGGGTAGCATGGCAAATCCGTGTAAAGGAAATACTATGCAATAGGCAAACTGGCATTACTAATATGATTTCTATTGAAAATTCAGATATTTTTTATATATATCCAGTCCCCAGCTGTGTGGCTTGCCATTTAGAAGAAGCGATCTAAAATTTTGCGCGCATAAAAAAACGACACATTGCTGTGTCGTTTTTTTGCTGCGGGTGCGGACTCAGGCCTGCAGCTTGCGGCGGCGCGCAAAGCCGACCAGCGCCAGGCCGGCGCCCAGCATGGCCCAGGCCGATGGTTCCGGCACCGCGCTGATGCTGCCGACGGCGTGGTCGGTGATGTCCGAGGAGACCAGGCCGGCGCCGGCGGACGGCTGCCAGCTGAGCGACATCAGGCTGCCGTCCGGCATGGCGTTGCCCAGGACAGTCATGCCATCGGCGCCGTAGAAGGACACGGCGAACTTGCTCGGGATCGCAGCCGGCGACGGATCGGACGGGCCACCAAAGGTGACGTCGAAGCTGACCTTGCCGCCGAAGGACATCGCCTGGAACAGGTCGTTGTAGTCGGTGCTGTTGCCGAACACGAAACCGCCGGCGTGCTGCTGCACGTCGCCCATCAGGCTGACGCCGGACAGGTCGCCGAAGCCGCTCAGGTGGCTGATGGTGGCGCTGGCGAAGACGGCCGGGGTGTTCGCCGGATTGAACTCCAAGTCCAGGAAGCCGCTACTGCCCAGCGACGCCGTGTTCAGTTCCACATGCAGGGTCTGGGCCGAGGCCAGGCCGGCGATGGTGCTCAGCGCGAGCGCCATCGCGGCATGGCGCAGGGTGAGTGAGAAGTTTGGTTTGAACATGGTCAGATCCTTAGAAAGTGCCGCTGTAGACTTTGGTGGTGTAGCTGATGTTGGCCGTGCCGGTCTTGCTGAAGCTCAGCGCGAACGAGACGGTGGCGCCCGGCGCCAGCGTGGCGGCGTTGACGGTGATGTAAGGGGCGCCGGCGTGGCTGCCGCTGGCGTTGCTCAGCGTGACGCCGGCCGGCAGGCCGTCGAACTCGACCTGGAACGGACCGTTCAACGCGGCTGCGCCGGTGTTGGTGACCGAGAACGTCGAGCTGTACTTGCCGGTGGCGCGGTTGAACACCAGGCCGCTGCCGACCGCCTTGACGCTGGCGCTGACGTCGCTGTACGGCGCGGCCAGGTTGAGGCTGATGACGACCGGGTCGTGGTCGGAGGCGCGGTACGGTGCGGCGGTGTACTTGTCCTCCGGCTTGCCGTCGGTGTTGTAGTCGACCACGGTCGGCTCGTCGGCGTTGTTATGCCATTCGGCGGCGTCCACCACCGAGGCGCTCATGGCCGCGTTGGTCAGGGCGTGATCCAGGTAGCCCGCTTCGCTGTTGAACACGAAGGAGTACGGCATGCCGCCGCCACCGCGCACAAAGCGCTCCAGCTGGTTGACGTAGCCGTTGTCGGTGATGACCTTGATCGGATCTTCCATGCCGTAGGAGTTGAAGTCGCCGATCATCAGCACCTTGGCGTCGCCGGCGGCGGCCGCCACTTGCGGCGCGAACACGGTGACCAGGCGGGTGGCCTGGTTGACGCGGGTGGCGTTCCAGCAGCTCTGGCCGTCGCCGTGGTCGGCGTCCCCGCCGGAGCCGGTCGGGCAGCTGCCCTTCGATTTCAGGTGGTTGACGATCAGCGAGAACCTGGCGCCGTTGGCGGCGACAAAGGTCTGCGCCATCGGCGGACGGTTGTTGACGCTGTCGGCGTCGGACAGCGCGATGCCCACCATGGCCAGCGAGGCCTGCTTGTAGATCATGGCGACGCGGATGGCGTCGGTGCCGGTGGAGGCCGGCTTGGGCACGACCGCGTAGGTCTGGAAGCCGGTGCCCGGCGAGATCGCCTCGTTGAGCGCCTTGACCAGGTAGCCCACCGTGTACTCGCCGCTGTTCTGGATTTCCATCAGGCCGAAGACGTCGGCGTCGATGGACTTCAGTTCGCCGACGATCTTGGCGGTCTGGCGGTTGAACTCGTTGAGGTTGTCGGCGCCGCGGCAATTGGACTTGCTGACGCTGGCCCCCAGCGAGCAACCCTGGCCGGTGTGGCCTTCGACGTCGGTGCCGTTGGTGAAGGTGGTGAAGTAGTTCAGCACATTGGCGCTGGCGACCTTGATGTTGCCGGCCACCAGGGCTGGCGGCGCGCTGCGCGGGTTATCCTGCGAGAACACCGGGGCCACGGTCGGCTGCAGCTTGAAGCCTGCGCCGCCACCGCCCTTGGCGCCGAAGTCCACCACGCCGGTCAGGTCGGAGACGGTGTCGCCGGCGCGCAGCGAACCGTCCGCGCCCAGATAGGGAATGGTGGTCGGCGTGACGAAGATGCCGTCGTCCAGCACGATCTGGTTGCCGGCGTTGGCCAGCGCCAGCGCCTTGGCTTGGTCCGAGCCGGCGCGGTAGTGGTTGGTCGGCGCCTCCAGGCGGCCCGACGACAGCGTCACTTCGCCGCGGTCGCCCAGGAATTCCAGCTGCGACACGGTCAGCGCGTTGGTGAAGCGCACCAGCATGCCCTCGACCTGGCCCAGGTTCGGGTGCGGCAGCTGGACGTTGGTCGGCGTGATGCTGATGCCGCCGGCCAGCTTGACGATGGCGCTGATGTTCTGCAGCTCGGTGTAGGCATGGCCGCCGGCCACCGGCGCGTAGTCGGTGACGCTGCCGGTGATGCGGATCTTGTCGCCGACCTGCACGGTGCCGAGATTGGCGGCGGTGGTGTAGACAAAAATGCCGTCCGAGGTCGTCGGATCGCCGTCGCCGGTCTCGTCCTGCATGAAGAAGCCGGAGCCGACCTTGGCCGTGACCACGCCCTCGGTGGTCTGGATGGTGCCGGCGTACGGGCTGGTGTCGCCCGGCCCCTGGATTTGCGGGATCGTGTGGGTCACCGCGGCCGGCGCGGCCACGCTGACGTTGATGGTGCAGCTGGTCTGCTGCGACTGGTTGTTGTCGAAGCGGATCGTCACCGGATAGGTGTTGGCCTGCACCGAGGCCGCCACGTTCAGGCTGACGGTGGCGTTGCCGCCGGCGGCCGACGCGGCCAGGAAATTGACCAGGCTGATGCCCGGCACGACGACCGAGGTGATCACGGCATTGTTGACGATGCCGTCGCTGTCGGTGGCGCTGAGGTCGGCGCCGCCGCTGACGCCATAGGCCAGCGACAAGCTGGGCGGACAGGTGGCGACGATAGCCGGCGCGGCCGGCACGCCGCAGGCGTGCAGCGCGCTGGCGCGGTTGCGCGGGGTCGGCGCGCCGGCGCTGAAATCGGTGGCGTTGTTGTCGGCGTCGGTGCAGCCGGCGGCGGCGCGCAGCGCGGCGGTGGTATTGCTCAGCGTCGGCGCGGCCGCGCTGCCTTCAAAGTAGCCGGCCGTGCCAAAGCCGACCAGGTCGACATAGGAGCCTGCGGCCGGCGCCGCGCCCGCCAGTGCGCTGACGTTGCTGACCAGCGCCACCTTGCCGGCGGTGCCGCTCAGCGCCAGCGTGCCGGTGGTGTCGGCCGTGGGCAGGTCGTCGGTGCCGCCGGTGCCGGCCGATTCCTGGACCAGGAAATACTGGCCGGGCTGCAGCACGGTGTTGCCGGCCAGCTTGGTGAGCTGCCAGCTGCTGCCGGTGGCGCTGGCGTACTGCACGCTCCAGCCACTGATGTCGACGGCGCTGTCGCCGCGGTTGAACAGTTCGATGAAGTCGTTCTTGTACCGGGCGCCGGAATTGCCGCCACCGCCATACACCTGGCTGATGACGATGGGCGTCGCCGCCAGCGCCTGGGCCGACAGCCCGGTCATCAGGGCGGCAGCAATGATGGTGCGGCGGCCTGGCGTCGCGGCAGCCTGGGTGGCCGCTGTAGGGAAGAGTTTTTTCATGAACAGTCCTGGAATATTGGCAAATTGATTTTGAAGCTTGCAATTTACATATTAAGGTCCGGCCATGACGCCGTGATGACGTGGGTTTAGTCCGTTCAGACTAAGCCGCGCCGCCCGGCGGCCCTTTGTCAGCCGGACGCAACACGATAGTAATTTGTGTTTTACATGCTATAATTATTTCCAATATGAAATAATAATTCCCTATTTTCAATATTTGAAGCTTGCTGTTCAGACCAGGGATGAACACCATGAAAACCCTCGCCAGTCGCACCGCGCTGTTACTCGGAACCGCCCTGACGGCACTTGCGTGCAACGCGGCCGGCGCGCCGGCCGACCCGTCGCCGGCGTACGCGTCCTGCGGCATGCAGGCGCAAGCGAAGCCCCCGGAGCAAACGGCAACCGAGCAGCGCCCCGGACAGCGCCTCAGGCAGCGTCTGCATTTGTTGCCGCGCGAGTGCGGGCTGGTCGACGCCGACAAGGAAATCAACCAGTATGTGAACACCGGCGTATCCAGGGAAGACCCATGGCAAAAAGCCGATGACGTGCTCGAATTGAGCCGCCATTACAACGAAGGCGACGAACACCAGTTGTCCAACCCGGTCACGCGCCACTTCCGCCTGGACGCCGACAGCCGCGACGCGACCGGCACGCCGGACGTTCCGCTCGCGCTGATGAACAACGCCATGCCGTCGGTGCCGGAACCTGCCGGCGCGACAATGACGACCGCCGGGCTGCTGTTGCTGGGCGGCTGGTCGTGGCAGCTGCGGCGCCGCGCCACGCCTGCGGCAAAGCAGGCCTGCTAAACGCGGAAACGGAGGCCAGGCCTCCGTTTTTTCCTGAGCGCCGCGCTCCCCTCAAGTCCGGCGACGACGCGCCACGTAGCCCAGCAGGCCCAGGCCGCCCGCCAGCATCGCATACGAGAACGGTTCCGGCACAGCCGTCACCACCAGCGATCCCACATAGTTGGCGGCTTTCGCGTTGAGCACGCTTCCGCTGACCAGCAGGTGATACGTGTCCGCCATCAGTGGCTGCGCGGTGACGCGCCACGTCTGCACACCGCCCGTATCGAGCAACTTGACGCCGTCCAGCGCCAGGCCGGCCGAATTAACCAGGCTGAAATTGCTGAATGTGACGCCGCCAAAATCCGCAAGATCGAATCCTGACAGCAAGGCCGCGACCGATGACGTACCGCTCAGGTGAAAATCGTAGCGGTCGGCAAAGGTGTTGCCGGCGTTGCCGGCATCGATAGTGCGGGAAAAGCTGGCGACGCCGTGGCTCAGGTCCAGTACCTGCGTCCCCTGGCTGACATTGGCCGCCAGCGCCAACGGCGCCCATCCAGCCCCGGCCAGAGCCAGCACCGCCAGCATGGTAGTAGTTTTCTTCATACGCATCCTCCATGAAATAAGCAGCCCAGAGCCGCCTCGTTGTACAGAAACTGCACAATGATCCTATCATGATTGAATTGATACTATTGACTATTTAGCACTGGAAACTTGCGCCGCGCACACGCTCTGCGCGGACGGGCAAGGTTGCAAACAGAAGCCAATCAGGGGGCCTCATAGGAGAAACGCGGCAGCGCGAGCTGCCGCGTGGAGCGGGCCAGGGCCAAGTAGGAGCAGGCCGACAAAAACACAGGAAATCCTGAGTCGGGCTCAGGCGGCAATTGCGGGCGGTGTCAGCGGTGGCGGTAAGGCGCCGCCAGCGGCTCGCCGATGAACACCCCCTGGGCGGGCCAGGCGACGCTGCGCCAGTAGGCTTCGATGGCGCTGGCGCCGCCCAGATACTGTCGCAGCAGCACGGTGGGCTGGGGGAATTTCTGCCAGTAGTTGCATGGCTCGGTGACAGTGCCGTAGCTGGCGGTCGCGCCCGCCTCCAGCCAGCGCAAGCTGCTCATCTGCGAACTGCCCAGCAAGTCGCCGCCAAACGAAGTCAGGCTGTCGGCCAGCGCGCCAGGCAGGAATTGCAGCGTATCGAGCTTGTCCACGCGCGCCATGCCGGTCTGGTAAATCATGATGTTTTTTTCATTCTCGATGCTGTCGGCCGACAGCCGCTTGATGGTCAGCTTCCTGGACGACACCACGCCATTGGGCGGGAAAAACGCCGCCCGGCTGTTGCGCGCCGCCTCGCTGGTGGTCAGGTAAAACGCAGTGGCGGCCGGCATGGCGAAGCCGCTGGCCACGCCGCGGTTGATCAGCGCCTTGGCCCCCTCCACCGAATCGGTCGGCAGCAGCATCGACAAGCGCATGCCAAGCTGTTCATAAGGCCGGCCGACGGCGGAGTTGAAATAGGCGCTGGGCTTGGCCGCGCCGCATGGTCGCGTGCACAGGCCGGCATCGAGCCCGAGCGTGTAAGCGGCGGTAATGGAATTGCATTCGACCGCGTAGGGCGCGGTCCAGACCATCAGCACCGCTTCGATTTGCGGACCCAGCCTGGTATTGATCTGCTCGCGCAATTGGCTGAACTGCTCGGCGTCGAGCTTGCGCGGCCGGTTGGGGATGCGGACGTGGACCACGTTTTCCGCAGGCACGTTGCGGGCCTGGCGGTAAAACTCGCCGATCTCGACGCTGTTGGGTTCATCATCATTGATCACCAGCGCCAGCTGGTTGGCGGACAGGCCTTGAGCCGGCACCATCTGGGCGCGGACTGCGAAGGACACACAGGCCAGCGCCAGCGCCAGCAAAATCGAAATACGCAATTGTGGGGACCGATCCTGAGTAACGACAAAGGGGAGCACTGCACCGGATTATATACGCTCGCGCATCGCCCCCCTCCCCGGCGGCATCAGCTGCGCTGGTAGACGTCCTCGAAGCGCACGATATCGTCCTCGCCCAGATAGCTGCCCGATTGCACTTCGATCAGGTGCAGCGGCAGCTTGCCGGGATTTTCCAGCCGGTGGTTCATGCCGATCGGGATATAGGTCGATTCGTTTTCGGTCAACAAGCTGACGGTATCGCCGCAGGTCACGCGGGCGGTGCCGCTGACGACGATCCAGTGCTCGGCGCGGTGGTGGTGCATCTGCAGCGACAGCTTGCCGCCCGGATTAACGGTGATGCGCTTGACCTGGAAACGCTCGCCGATGTCGATGCCCTCATAGCATCCCCATGGACGATAGACCTTGGTGTGGTGCAAATGCTCGGTGCGCGCCTGGCTCTTCAGGTGGTCGACGATCTGCTTGACCCGCTGCACCTGGTCCTTGCGGGCCACCAGCACGGCGTCGGCGGTTTCCACCACCACCAGGTCCTGGACGCCGATCATCGCCACGATGCGGCTTTCGGCGCGCACCAGCGAATCGCTGACGTTGTCCAGGTAGACGTCGCCGCGCACGGCGTTGCCCTGCCCATCCTTGGGCTGCACTTCCCACAGCGCCGACCACGAACCGACGTCGCTCCAGCCGATATCGGCCGGCACCACGACAGCGTGGCGGGTAAGCTCCATCACCGCGTAGTCGATCGAATCGGACGGCGAGGCGTTGAACGAGGCCTCATGCAGGCGGCAAAAATCGAGGTCGCTGTAGCCGAGGCGCACGGCCGCTTCGGCAGCTTCGGCCATGGCCGGCTGGAACGTCTGCAATTCCCTCAGGTAGCTGTCGGCACGGAACAGGAACATGCCGCTGTTCCAGAAATAATTGCCGGCGGCGACAAAGCCCCGGGCTGTTTCCAGATTCGGTTTTTCAACGAAGCGATCGACCTTGAAGCAATGTTCGGCGCCGGCCGGCTGGCCGCTCTGGATGTAGCCATAGCCGGTTTCCGGCGCGGTCGGCACGATGCCGAACGTGGCCAGGGCGCCGTCGGCGACCGGCACGGCGGCGTAACCGATGGCCGCGTAAAACGCGTCGACATCGTTGATCACGTGGTCGGCCGGCAGCAGCAGCATCACCGCGTCCGGGTCGATGGCTTTGAGGAAGTTGGCAGCCGCAGCCACGGCCGGCGCGGTGTTGCGACTGGACGGTTCGAGCAGAATGCCCAGCGGCTTGATGCCGACTTCGCGCAGCTGCTCTGCCACCATGAAGCGGTGTTCGTTACCGCACAGCACCAGCGGATCCATCAATTGCGGCCGGCCAGCCAGACGCAGCGCGGTTTCCTGCAGCATAGTCTTTTCAGCAACGATGGACAGCAACTGCTTCGGCAGCACGGCGCGCGACAGCGGCCACAGGCGCGTTCCCGCGCCGCCCGACAAGATGACCGGATAAATCTTCATGCTCTGTTTCTCTTTTCAGTTTGTTCTGGCGAGACGCTGTTTTCGGTCCGCCGCTTGTTGCGCCGATCACGCGCGTTGGCCCATGAATCGGGATCGGAATCCGACACGTGCTGCATGGTGCCGGCGCGGTCGACACTATAATCCTTGAACACGATCTTCTCGTTAAATGAAACATTCGGTAACACGCGCGTATATTCAAACAGCACGCTGCGCACGATCTCGGCGCCGCGGCAGACATGGCTGCCGTGGCCGATCCAGGTCGGGCCGATGATGGTGGCGCCCGCCTCGACGCGGCTGCCCGAGCCGATATACACCGGCCCCTCGATGCGCGTGCCCTCCCAGTCGATGCTGGTGTTGAGCCCCACCCACAGGCCGTCGTTGATCTGGATGCCGGGCATGTCCAGGTGCGCCACCTCGCCCATCAGCACGCTCTGGCACACTTCCCAGTAGTCGATGACGGTGCCGATGTCGATCCAGTTGAAGGCGCGTGTCTGGGCAAAGAACGGCAAGCCCTTTTCCGCCATCAGCGGGAACAGCTCCGAGCCGATGTCGAACGGCCGGTCGGCCGGGATCAGGTCCAGCACTTCCGGTTCGAAAATGTAGATGCCGGTGCTGGCGAAGTTCGACATTGCCTCGGCCTGGCTGGGTTTTTCCTGGAAGGACTTGATGCGGCCATCCTTCTCGGCCACCACCACGCCGTAGCTGGAGACCTTATCCCAGGGCACTTCCTTGGTCACCACCGAGGCCATGGCGCCCTTGCGCTTGTGCTCGAACAGGGCGGACTTGATGTCGAGGTCGATCAGCGCGTCGCCGCACAGCACGATGGTGGTGTCGTCGAAGAAGCCGCCGAACTGCTGGATCTTCTTCATGCCACCGGCCGAGCCCAGCGGCTGCGGGGTGACTTCGCCCGTGTCGTTGGTATAGCCTTCGAACGAGTAGCCGATCTGGACGCCGTACTGGTGGCCTTCGCCGAAATAATCCTCGATCTTCTCGTGCAGGTAGCTGACGTTGACCATGATTTCATTGATGCCATACTTGGCCAGGTGCTCGATCAGATACGCCATCACCGGCTTGCCGAGAATGGGAATCATGGGCTTGGGCAAATCGTAGGTCAGGGGACGGACACGGGTGCCTTTACCAGCAGCTAAAATCATTGCTTTCATGCTTACTCCTGAAGAACTCACCGAATTATAAGTCGGTAATTGATAATTTTGACCTACGCCCTAGTCGAGCGCAAAATTCAAGCCAAATTCTTGAATGCCCATTTACGGGATTTTTCGCGCAACGGTTTCTCAAAGACACTGTACACAAGTTGGCTAACCCCAAAAATAACCAATAGAGTGAAAATCAGTGCTCCAATTGCCTCACCAGCGGTCAGAGACAAAGCCCATGTACCATCCATCGTCAACACTTCCGGCCTTTTGAAAATACGCTTTAAAACATTCGAAATAAGCCACAAAACAAAAAAATGAGACATATATATGGAATAAGACATTACACCCAACCACACCAGCAACTTATTTCTTAAAATCCTCTTAAGAAAATTATCCGAGGAAGCCACGATAGACACGATCAATATCATTGTCAAAGGGAAGATAAAAAAATCAAATTCCTTTGCCGAATTTATTTGCACAAATACAATCAAAGCAAGAAACACCAGTATTGATATACGATTAGATATCTCCACGCCTGCCCTCTTCAAATAATCCGCCGTCAAACAGCCGCAAGAAAATCCAACCAAGCAGAGAAGCAGACCTGAAAAACCAAATGTAGCCTTATAAAAAAGCATTAAAGCAGAAATAAATATAATCGAAAAATAGACAAACGATTTGAATTTTCTTAAGTACAGCGTAATCAAGCCGAAGATAATATAGGTATAAAATTCAACGCTGATAGACCACGCCGGCGTATTAAACGTCAGCGAGTTCCCAGTTGGGCCTATCGCCTGAAATAACAGCAATTGCTGAACCAGCGCCGTCACGCTGTTTTCAGAAAATGGAACACCACGTATACTTTGCGTGCCGATTTTGTTTAATGCGATGTATTTACCAATCTCAATCAAAAGAAATAGAGATAGAAAAATTATATGTACCGGGTACAACCTTCCAAATCTAAGAAACTGGAACCTAACAAAATCCCGAGCGGAATTTATTTTTCCATCATAGGCGCTAAATATGACATAACCAGACAAAACAAAAAAAAGCTGGACCATCAGATAGCCATTATTCACGATCCCGACATCAAACAAAATATTCCACTTGGGTATGTGAAATAACACCACCAACAATGCCGCAATGCCCCGAACACTTTCCAACTCGCTTATTCTTTCCTTGTTTTTCGGAAGCACATTGAAATAGTTCCCATCTTGCGGGATACTCTCAATCGCAACTTCGCTTGTCATATTTTTCATTCAGCTTGCCTTAGAGTTAAGGAGAATCTCGCATAGATTCAAGGGCGCCCGGAGAGTTTTTTCGTTGCAGCCTAGCATATTATTTTTAGCTTAAAACCGGGACGGCGACGCGGTCAACGGAGGCATTGAGCCAGCCCGATGCTCGTGCTTCAATTATGCTCACCCCATCTAGGTGAGAGTAAGGATACGAAAGCCGGATATAGCCTCATATCCGCGTGAAACATTTAACGCCGAGAAAGCCACTGCCCGCAGTCCGTCAATCGCCGGATAATATTTATTTTGATGTGCTTGCGAATTCATTCGAACCTTCCCAATGCGGGTGGAGTGTGATCGGTGTTAGGCATCAATCGTTTCTTTAGCAGACGTCGCAATGGCAAGCTTGCCGGCAGCGCGCAAACGATCCTGGCGCCGCGCGCGCGCGTGCTGCAATACCCGCTCCGCCGAGGCGGCCTTGGCGTCCCATGAGAAATGCTGGCTGACCCATGCGCGAGCATTCGCGCCGAGTTGGCCGGCGCGCACGGGATCGCCCAGCAAGGCCAGCACCCCGCTGGCAAACTCCGCAGCCGTGTCGGCGATCAAGGCGTGCTCGCCGTCGACCACGCCGATTTCCTCGGCGCCGATACTGCTCGTCACCATCGGGCTGGCACAGGCCATCGCGTGCAGCGTCTTGATCTTGACGCCGCCGCCGCTCAGCAAAGGCACCACCATCACCGCATTGGCCCGCATGAAGGCGTTGGCGTCCGGCACAAAGCCGAGGAACTCCACATGCTTGCCCGCCAGGTCGAGCAATTGCTGCGGCGGATTGCCGCCGGCGACCAGCAGGCGCGCGCCCGGGCGCTGCGCCACGATCGCTGGCAGCACCTGCTCGATGAAGTATCGCACCCCTTCGACGTTCGGGTAGTGCGAGAACGAACCGATAAACCCGATGGTGTCCGGCACGACACTGGCCGGCGCCGCGTCCTCCAGCGAGATCGCGGCCTTGATCACGTCCGCGCCCAGTCCCGGCGAGAAGATTTCAAGGCCAATGCGGTCCTGGTCCGTGACCGCGGCCACGGCGTCGAACGCCGGATAGTAGCGGGCCTCGTACAGCAGCCAGGAAATCCAATTGAAGAACATGCCCAGTTTTTTGGGCAGCGAGGTTTGCGAGCGGAACTTGCGGAAGCCGGAAATGGAAAACGCATCCTGCACATCCATCGCCGTGGCCGTGTCGCCGCAAAACGCCACGTACTGCGCCATCTGCGGGAACTGGGCAAACACCACGTCGGGTTTCTCGCTGGCGATCAGCGCCTGCAGCTGCCGTTGCATTTCCAGCGACACAAACAGCTCGGCGTCGATGGGCGCCAGGCGCAGCAGGAATTTCAACTTGGCGCGCAAGACCGCGCCCTTGCTGATGTCGAGCTTGACCGTATGCACCGCCCGGCACAGCCCCTCCAGCTCGGCGCGGGCCACCCGCAACTCCTCGTCGCTTTCCTTGGTGACAAAGCTCAGGAAGTGGATGTCGTGATGGGGGGCCAGCATGCGCAGCTGCTCGATGCAGGCAACGCCGCCGCCATGCCCCACCTTGGAGTGGTAGAGAAACGGGGAAAGGACGAGTATTTTCACGGGATTCTTTTGGTTGAAGGCTGTGGCCGCTCAGGCAGCGGGCTGCCGCGGTCCATGGATTAGTTCAGACACCACCGCGCGGGTCGCCACCAGCACGGCGCGGAACTGGCGGCGCTTGGTCATGACCAGCATTTCAAAGGCGATCTGGCGCAGTCCCGAACCCAGCCGCGGGCGGTAGAAACGGCGGATGAAACGCACCCGGTTGCGGTACAGGTAATGGATGGCCAGCGACGACTGGGCGCCGGTGCTGCTGGAGCCGATCGAGCCGCCCTCCTTGTGGTACACCACGCTGTCGCCGGCGTAAGCCAGCGTGTAGCGGCCCTTGGCGCGGCAGGCCCAGTCGATCTCCTCCGAGTACAGGAAATAATCCTCGGCCATCAAGCCTATGTCGCGCAGGAAGTCCGCCGACACCAGCATCGACGCCCCCACCACATAGGCCATCTGACGCTCGATGTCGTCCACATCGGCCGCCGCCGTGACCGGCTGGAACATGCCCAGCGGCGTGACATAGCCGCGCACCTCGTTGTAGGAGGAGCCGCCCCAGGCCTGGACCATCCCGGGGCGGTGATAGAACACCAGCTTGGAGCCGCAGATGCCGGCGCCGGGACGGCGCCGCATGTGGCGCACCAGCTGGCTCAGCGCATCGGGCTGCACCACGGTGTCGTTGTTCAGCAGCCAGGCGTAGCCGTGATCGGCGCGCGCCTGCGCGTAGCGCAAGCCGACGTTGTTGCCGCCGGCAAAACCGAGGTTGGCGCCGGTCTGGATCAGCACCAGCGGCGCGTGGCCATCGGCACGGTCGCCGCCCGCTTCCGCCTGCTGGCGGTCGTACTCGACCCATGCCACGGGCTTGGCCAGCGGCTGTCCGGCCGACGCCAGCGGCACGGCAAACGGCGCGGCAGGCTGCCGGCCCTCGGCCCAGGCCTTGATGTGGTCCAGCGAACCGTCGTGCGAATCGTTGTCGCACACGACGACGCGGAAATTCGGGTAATCCATGCGGAACACGCTTTCCAGGCACTCGATGGTGTCCTTCCAGCCGTTCCAGTTCAGCAAAACCACATAGACCAGCGGCTGGTCCTGCTTGTGCTCGCTCAGCATATCAGTCCTCATGGTTGACCGGCGCCAGCAAAGCCTGTACCTCGGCCAGGCTGTCGACAAAGCGGGCGGCGGCGCGCACTTCGGCATGCTCGAAGCCGCTGGCCGGATTGCGGAACGACACCAGGGTGCCGATGCCGGCGGCGGCGCCGGCCTGCAGGTCGCTTTCCTTGTCGCCGACCAGGATGGAGCGCGGCAGGTCAACAGCGAACTCGGCGGCCGCCTGCAGGATCATGCCCGCTCCCGGTTTGCGGAACGGCGAGTCGACCTTGTACGCGCCGATGCCGTGCACCGGATGCGACGGGCAGAAATACACCTGGTCGATGGCCGCGCCGCGCTGCGCGAACTGCTCGCGCATCCACGCGGTCAGCGCATGGAAATCCGCCTCGGTGTAATAGCCGCGGCCGATGCCGGCCTGGTTGGTGACGACGAAGATCAGGTAGCCTTGCGCGCGCGCGGCCTGACACAATTCAAAGATGCCATCGATGAACTCGAAGCGCTCGCGCTGGTGGACATAGGCGTGGTCGACGTTGATGACGCCGTCACGGTCCAGGAACAGGGCCGGTCGTGCCGATGTTGCATGATTCAAGCGCACACTCCCGCCAGCTCGGTCTGCGCGCGCGCATAGTCTTCGGGGATGCCGATGTCGATGAAATGGCCTTCGCTGACGAACACCGAGATGTCGCGCTGGGCCACGGCTTGCGCCAGGAATTCGGTCTCGAACGAGAACGCCTGCCCCACCGGGAAGCCGTCCAGCAAGGCGCGCGGCACCAGGTAGCAGCCTGCGTTGATCAGGCCGGGACCGGCCTCGCCCTTTTCAGCAAAGCGGCGCACGCGGCCGTCGTCGACCTGAAGCCGGCCATAGCGGGCGGTGTCGTCGACCTGGCGGGCGACAATGACGGGCTCGCCGCGCTGCTCCCACAGCGACCACAAGGCATCGGCCTCAAGGTCGAGATAGGTATCGCCGTTCAGCACGCACACCGCTTGCGCCTGGCAGCGGCCCAGCGCGGCGCGGATGGCGCCGCCGGTGCCCAGCGGCGTGGTTTCGATTTCGTAATCGAGCTCCATGCCGGCGTAGCTGCGGCCGAAGTGCTGGACCACGGTGTCGGCCAGGAAGCCGAGCGACAGCACCACCCGCTGAAAGCCCTTGGCCGCCAGGCTGGTCAGCAGGATTTCCAGGAATGGACGGCCGGCCACCGGCGCCATGGGCTTGGGCAGGTCCGGCACCACCGCGCGCAGGCGGGTGCCGAAACCGCCCGCCAGGACGATCGCCTCCCTCATGCTGACGGCGGGGTGAAGATCGTGCTTTCCACCAGGCCGCACAGGATGTGTCCCAGCACCAGGTGGCCTTCCTGGATTTTAGGCGTCTGGCTCGACGGCACTTCCAGGATGTGGTCGCACAGCTCGCGCATCGGTCCGCCGCGGTTGCCGGTAAAGCCGATGCACACCAGGCCGCGCGCGCGCGCTTCCTCGAACGCCTTGAGGATGTTCGGCGACTTGCCGGAGGTCGAATAGCCGATGAACACGTCGCCCTTGCCGCCATGCGCCTGCACCTGGCGCGCGAACAGCTGCTCGTAGCCGTAGTCGTTGCCGATGGCGGTCAGGATCGAGGTGTCGGTGGTCAGCGCGATGGCCGACAGGCCGGGGCGGTCGAAATTGAAGCGGCTGACGAACTCGCCCGCGATGTGCTGGGCGTCGGCGGCGCTGCCGCCGTTACCGGCCAGCAGCACGCGGCCGCCGGACTGGATGCAGGCGATACAGGCTTTCGACGCCGCTTCCACATTGGCCAGCAAGGCCGCATCGTTTTGCATGGCGTGCATCACGCGTTCGGCTTCGGCAATTTGTTCGACGATACTGTTTTTCATTAGATTTTCCAAGCTTGGCAACCGTGGTGGGTAAAGTGGCAATTGCTGACAACGCCGTCGTATTTGGCCAGCGTGTTGACCACGCTGATATGTTTTTCCGGCGGCACGAAGAACATCATGAAGCCGCCGCCGCCGGCGCCGGACACCTTGCCGGCCAGCGCGCCGGCATCGACCGCCGCATTATAAATGCCTTCGATGTGCGGGTTGGACACCGATTTGGCCGAGCGCTTCTTGCTCTCCCAGCCCAGGCGCATGGAATCGACGATGCCGCCGAAGTCGCCCTTGAGCAGGCACTCCTTCATCGTCAGCGCTTCCTGCTTGAGGCCGTGCATGGCGTCGATCGCGCCGCTGTCGCTGCCGGTCATGTTGCGGCTCTGGTCGGCGATGATGGTGGCGGACTCGCGCGACACGCCGGTGTAGAACAACACCAGCGACGCTTCCAGTTCGCAGGCGATCCAGTTCTTGATGCGCAGCGGATTGATCAGCACGCGCTCCTGCGCCGAGAATTCCATGAAATTGAAGCCGCCAAAGGTGGCCGAGTACTGGTCCTGGCGGCCGCCCTGCAGGCCGCAGTCGTTGCGCTCGACGTCGAACGCCAGGCGCGCGATGCCGTACTCGTCCAACGGCAGGTTCAGCAGTTCAGTGTAGGCCTTGATCATCACCACCACCAGCGCCGACGACGACCCCAGCCCGGAGCCGACCGGCGCGTCGCAGAAGGTGGTCAGCTCGATCGGCAGCGGGCGGCCGTCGTTGTAGCGCTGAACAACCATGTTGTAGACCGCCTTGTGCAGGTTCAGCTTGCCGTCGAGCTCGTAGCGCTCGGCCAGTGGCAGGTCTTGCTGCAACTGCAAATCGGCCGCGATGAAGCGCACCGCCGGCTCCGGCAGCAGCTTGATCACGGCATAGGAATAGCGATCGATGGTGACGTTGAGCACGTAGCCGCCAAACATGTCGCAGTAGGGGGACACGTCGGTACCACCGCCAGCCAGTCCCAGACGCAGCGGAGCGCGCGCGCGAATTATCATCAAAAAAGTCCTTCAGGTATATGCTTGGACGATGCCCGCGCCCGCCATTGCAGCGCAGTATCCCTTACCGCCCCGTCCGCGCAGGGTGCCGCGGCCCGCAATGCATTTACGGCCAACGACACACCCATCGCCTGACAAGTGCTAAGCCCTTGAATCGTAAGAAATTTCCATCAGGAACTAGCATGTATGCAGTGTACAAAACAATATCAAAAAAATGAAACAAAGGCAAATGTGCGTCATTCATAGGGCGCGGCGCCGCGCAGTTTGCTGCACCGCAGTAAGCGCCTAGGGGCCGGGCAAGGTGGCGGTAATACGGTTAATCAGCGGCAGCAGCGGCACCCATGCCAGTTGGTCGTCAAATTCCCCGCCCGGCTCGCCGGCTGCCGCGGCGGCGCGCCGGATCAGGTTGACGGTGGCGGCGGCGTTGGCGCGCTCGTCGAGATTGACGTCGCTGACCGAGGCCTGGACGATACCCTGTTCGCCGATGCCGAAATTGTTCTGCCCGGTGGACCAGACCAGCGCCGGCAGGCACTGCGCGGAGCGCTCGCACAGCGCCTGGCCCGCCACATACTGCAGCACGCCGCCGACGCGGCTTTGCACGGTCTTGGTGGCAACAGCGATGGAAAAATCGATGGGTGACCGGGTGAAGTCCGGCGCAACGCTGTAGCGCAGGCGATGCCCCCAGCCATCCAGCGGCGCCAGCCCCAGCGTTACCCACGGCAGCACGCCGGTACAGCCGGCGTCATCCTTGCAGGGCAGGCCGGATTCGCGGCCGTCGGTGGCCGACACTGCGGGCCGGGGCAACCGCCCATGCAAGATGGCGAAGCCAATCAGCGCATCCTGGGCCCGCCCCAGCGCCTGCTGGGTGGCGGCGACATGGGCGGCCCGGCCATCCCAACGCCCAGCGACACTCATCAGCACGGCCGACGCCCCCATGCCCAGCACCAGGAGCAGGAGCAGCAGTACGGCGCCACGCTGCCGCGCCGACGGCAGGCGTTTGCCTTGGGTGCGGGTACACATTCTGTCGTTAATTCCTTTAAAATTGCCGGCCATTTTATCCGCTCCATGCTGTGATACCGAAATTGAAATGCCGCTGTCGCTCGGATGCGACGAAATGATGACATTTTTGTCACTGGCTGTTGCTTTAAGGAACTTTCAAGTTGCTACTTGCAATATTTTGTCATTTCGCATGCGAGCTAACGGTTTCCAGCGGTCTGGCTGCTATAAAATAGCCCCACAAACGCCTGCGGGGACAAGCGCAGCGCGGAAACGGTTCATCACTCCACTGGAGAAAACATGATTTATATCAAGAGAAGGCAGCTGTTGGTTGGCGCCGGCAGCGCAATCGCTAGTTCACTGCTGCCAGCTTCGGCGTTCGCAGCTTCCAGTTCACGCACCTTGATCGCGGCCTATTTCGGCGGCTGGAAAGTACCGATGGATCCGTCCCAGCGGGGCGTCCACGGCGACAATCCGTGGGGTTCCTATCCCACCACCGCGTTGCCCGGCGTCACTCACAACATGAAGGCTTATCCGGGCCGCTTCCCGACCGCCGGACCATGGCCCAACGGTTACGATGAATCCCAGCAAACCGTCATCGATGGCGAAATCAAGACCGCCAGCTCGTATGGCATCGACGTCTTCGCCATGAACTGGTACCGCGACGAGTTCCTCAACCACCCCATCGTCAACTTCAAAAAGTCGCCGAACAAGGGCTTGATGAAGTTCTTCCTGCAATGGTCGAACATCGCCAACGTCAGCAAGGCGCCGCCATCGGATTCGCGCGAGTACTTCTTTGAAGGCATACGCCGCGCAGCGATGCACATGAAGGGGGAATCGTCGTATTGGAAGCAGGACAACCGTCCGGTGTTTGCCATCTATGACGTGGCGCAAATTGACCGCATCATCAAGCTGACCCACGGTCTGCCCGCGACCTACGCCTACGCGACGGCCGCCGAAGCCGTCGGGATGCACGACGCGTTCCTGGAGGATTGCCACAACATCGTGACCAATGTGCTGGCGGGCGACACCACCGGCGGCATCTCCGGCACGCTCAACACGACGGTGGTCCGCGTCGGCAGCACGCCCGGAAAAATCAACAAGTCGGGCACGTCCAGCACGTTCAAGCCGTCGATGTACCTGATGGTGGCGACCTCGGACGTGGGCGCCTGGGCACGCTGCGCCACGGTGGCCGGCATGTATGTCTACAATATCCGCCAGGGTATCTTCAATGGGACCAAGCGCCTGACCCATAGCTTCGCGGAAATGATGACCGCCTGCCAGCAAAACTATGACTTGGTGCTCCCAGCCATGAAGAACTACGCCCCGGGCAAGGTGTGGTGGCCTACGGTGATGACTGGCTTCAATCAGAAACCCTGGGGCGGAACGACCGCCGATCCACTGCATGACAACAGCACGCCTAAAAATGCGGCCGAATTCATTGCCCATGCGACGCAGGTGCGGAATGTGTTGAGAAGCTATCCGACGGTCACCAACAACACCGTGTTCATCTATGCCTGGAACGAATTGGGCGAAGGCGGCTGGCTGACGCCGACACCGGATATCGGCACCACGCGCCTGGCGGCGCTGCGCGACAATATCAAGAACAAAGAGTAATTCACGTCGTCCCGCCCAAAGCGCCGGCTATTGAACTGCCGGCGCTTTTTTTATGCCTGCCGCGCTTAGCGCGTGATTGCGGTGTTTTGCGTCGCCCCCGGCGCCAGCGCCGCCACCGAATGCGGTAACAGCAACTGCTCGTATTGCCCCAGGATCCGATCCCAGGTAAAAGCGTCGCGGTGACGCGCCAGGCTCGACGCCTTCAAGCGCGCCAACAAGTCCTGATTGGATAGCAGTTCGTCCAGTACCCGCGCACAGCCCTCCTCGCCGTCGAAGAAGCAGGAGTCGCCGCCGACCACCCAGCGGTTGAATTGGTTATCGTGGGCCAGCACCGGGTTGCCGGCACCCAGTGCTTCGACCAACGACGGATTGGTGCCGCCAACCTGGTGCCCGTGCACGTACAGGCGCGAATAAAACCGCAGTGCGCCGACATTTTCCGCCTCATATATCGCCCCCAGGAACACCACCTCGTCCGAAGCAGCCTCCTTCACCGCACGCTGGTAGGCGTGTTGCGGATCGTATTTGCCGAGCACCACCAGCTTGACGCCGCGCGGCTTGCGCGACCAGGCCTTGACCACTTCCAGGATCGAGTTCTCTGGCTCGGCGCGGGCGATCAGGATCGCGTAGCTGCCCGGCGTCAAGCCGTATTGGGCCAGGCGGCCGACATCGGCCTGCGCCACCTCGGCCGCCCCGTAGGCGATCGTCGTGATCTTGTTGCTGTTGACCCGGGTCGACAGGTGGGTCTTGATGGCTGGGTGGTCGGCCACCAGGTGATTGCCGAGCCAGGCGCCGGCCCATTCGTTCAGGTAGAACCAGGTCTTGGCCAGCATGCCCCATTTCTGGCGCTTCCACTCGATGCCGTCCATGTTGATGATGTTGTTGATCCCCTTCAGGCGGAACCACAGCGAGAACACCGCGGTGTTGTAGCCCAGCGTCAGGATCAGGCCCGAGCTTTTGCCCGCGTGCAGATTCGATTTCCAGTCAAACACAATGGTGCCGGCCGCCCCCTGCTGGGTGACCGGGATGTGCACCCTCTTCACCCCTTGCCAGTCGTCCTCGTAGATGCGGTCGCCGCTGTCTTCCTGGCAGTAGACGATGACTTCCCACCCCTGCTTCACCAGGTACAGCGCCAGGTGTTCGGCAAAGGTTTCAAAACCTCCGTGGTTGGCCGGCACGCCGCGGGTGCCAAGGATGCGGATTTTCTTTAATTGCTTCGGGTCGGAGATCGGAGTCGACATGGGGGCACTTTCTATGGATTCGGATAGGGATGGGCGTGCCCGGCACACCGGGCGACTGGCCCTTATTGGGCGACGGCGAGCATCTCCTGGTACACATCGATGGTCTTAGCCACCTGGCTTTCCAGCGAAAACAGGCTGGCCTGGCGCTGCTGGCCTGCCGCGCCCATTTGCCGGCGCAGCGCGGCGTCGTCGGCCAGGCGGGCGATGGCGTCGGCCAGAGCCTGGGCGTCGCGCGGCGTGGCCAGGAAACCACTGACGCCGTCGTCGACGATATCGAGCAGGCCGCCATGGGCGGCCGCCACCAGTGGCTTTCCTGCGCACATGGCCTCGATCGCCACCATGCCGAACGGCTCCGGCTCGGTCGAGGGCACCAGCGCGATATCGCAGGCGTCCCACACGTCCCAGATCGATTCGGTAAAGCCCCGCAACACAAAGCAGTCGCGTGCCGGCGAGGCCGCGATAGCTTCTTTCAGCTGATCCAGGAAATGCTCCTGCTGAGCAAAAATACTGCCGACCACCAGGTAGCGGATGTCGCGATAGCCGCGCTGCCACAGCAGCCCGGCCGCCTCGACCAGCAGCAAGTGGCCTTTCCAGTGGTTGATACGGCCAACCAGCGCGGCAATCAGGCGCTCGGGCACGCCGCCGTTCACTTCGGCCTTCAGCTGGGCGGTGCGGGCGGCGTCGTGCGGCACCGTGCGGCTGATGCCGTTCCAGATCGTCACCGTGCGCCGCGCCAGAGCGGCCTGCTCGTCGACCAGCCATTGCGTGGTCAGGCTGGAGTTGGACACGGCCTTGTCGGCCAGCAGACGCACCAGCAACGGGAAGCCGCGCCGTATCAGCGCCGGCTTCATCAGGATCTCATGGACGTGCCACAGATGCGGCACCCGATGCAGCGCGGCCCATACCGCGCCGCTGAGCACGGCCAGCGTGTTCGAATGCACCACCGCCACCTTGCGCCCGGCCATCACGCGCGTGATGGCGCGGGTGGCGCGCCACAGGTCGCCCGGCAAGCCCAGCAAGCCGCGCACGCTGAACAGCGCCCGGCTGACCTTGGTCACCGGCACGATATGGGTTTCCACGCCCTCGCGCGCCAGCTCGGCCACCAGCGGGCCGTCGAACGGCAGCAGCACCACGGCCTGGAAGGGGCTGTCGCGCAGACCAGCGGCCAGGTTCAGCAGCACCTTGTCTGAACCGTAGAGCTCGGCGCCCTGGTGAATGAACAATACAATTTTTTTCATAATCTCATGACTAGCCAGGCCCGGCGCGGGCCGGGCGTACGGAAGAATGCGACGGCGCTCAGCCAGCGGTCAGCAGATAGCGCGCGGCCTTGAAGTAGGCCGCTTTTTTCTCGGCCAGCACTTGCGAACGCGACGACAGCGAACTGCACTGGTAGGCCAGCGCGCGGACCATCATGACCAGGCCCAGCGACAGCTTGGTCAGCACCGCGATGCCGGGGCTGTAATATTTACGCAGGAACAGCGCGTACGAGGTCATCGTGCGCAGCAGCGCGGCCTCGCCTATCCATGGCTTGCCGGCGCCTTCGTAGTGCAGCACGTGGACGTTGGCGACGTAGTCGACCGAGTAGCCGGCCTGCTGCACGCGGCGGCAATAGTCGACGTCCTCGACGTACATGAAGTAGCGCTCGTCGAGCCCGCCCAGCTGCTCCCACAGCGCGCGGCGGGTCAGCAGGAAGGCGCCGGAGACCCAGGCCAGGCCGCGCTGGTCGGCGTCGTAAAACGCCGTACGGGTTTCCACGCGGCGGAACACATTGGGCAGGAAGCCGACATTGGACAGGCCCAGCCAGGACAGCAGCAGCCGCGCCGGCGTGTGGGCATAGCCGGCCGACGGCTGGTTGCGGGCGTCCGCATATTGCAGATGGGCGCCAACGATGCCCACCCCGGGCGCGCCCATGGCGTCGACCACCGGCCCGATATCGCTGAGGATGACGGTGTCGTTGTTGAGCAGCAGCAGCAAGTCGCCGCTGGCCGCCGCGGCCGCCAGGTTGTTGCCGCCGGTGAAGCCGGTATTGACCGCGCTGGCCACCAGCTTGACCCGTGGGAAGTGCTCGCGGATGAAGGCGACGCTGTCGTCGGCCGAGGCGTTGTCCACCACGATCACTTCGTGCTCGCAGTGTACGTGGCGTTCGACCGACTCCAGGCAGTCGCGCAGGAAGCGCAGGCCGTTGTAGTTGACGATGAGGATGGACAGCAGCATATCAGGCGCCACGCTTGTCTTTTAAAACCAGCAGGCAGCCGAAGATGACAAACAGCAGCCACGTCAGTCCTTGCAGCGAGTGAATAGTCATGACGATGATGTACCCGAGCACGGACAGTCCCAGCAGCATGGATATCCTGGCATTCGCAGTATCCTTCTGGCGTGACAGCGAAAACGACAAGAACAGGAAATACAACCACAGCACTCCGTTCAGCAGCAGCGCGACCATACCCGATTCCAGAGCGATCATCAGGTAGTAGTTGTCCAGAGTCTTGATACCACTGGCGCCGACAAAGGTGACGACACTGGTGGCTTCACCCAGACCATGACCCAGGAACAAGGCATCGCCTAGCTTGGCGATGCCGGAGTTCAGCATCTCCATACGTATCGAGGCGCTGCCCTGCGTCACGTGGGTGGTGCCGACCGCAATTTTTTTGATGTAATACAGCACACCGGCAAACACGCCCAGCAGCAGCGGGAATTGCAACAGGATCAGGTACTGCGCCGGCCGGTTGTGTGAGCGCAGTGTCCATCGCCACAATTCCCAGAGAAACATTATGGCAACCACAGGAATCGCAATCGCAAATGCAGAACGTGATCCGCAGACATAAATCGCCCCAACACCCAGCACCCCAGAACAGAATGCAGCCACCTTAAATAGCAGGCGCTTGGAATGCAACATACAGTACCAGCACCACGGCAAAATCATCGCGAAGAACTGCCCGAGCGACAGCGGGTGGTCCAGCGTCCCTTGCGCCCGATAGGTATTGTCGCGTGTCTTGTCGCTCAGCACAGCCATCAAGTAGTCGCTGGTCACCGAGATAAACCGCTGAAACAGATTTCGTTTCAAGAAGAATTCAAGCAGAGCCGCCATGCCAACAATCACCCCGGCAACAACGATGACCTCCATGACCCGCTTGACGTCGCGCTCATCACGCAAGACAAACAAGGTGATGAAGAAAATACTGAGGTAGGACCACAGATCATTACGCACAAAGACAAATATTTGCAGCACTGGAAACCGCGCGACAAACCCGCTGGCCAAGCGCAACGCCAAGAACGCCAGCAACAGCGTGATCGGCATCCAGTTTTCACGCAGCCGGCGGAAAAACACGGCCGCGCGCTCGCGGTCCTGGAATAAATATATTGTCGCCAGAAAAATAAGTGCCGCCCGCACCAGCCGTGGCGGCGCGATGTTCGGTATGCCACCCGGCTTCACCTCGGCGAATTCCGGCCACAGCGGCAGCAGGAACAGCAGCATGAAGAACAACAGCGCCAACCAGTCGCGCTTGGCCGTGGTCTTGACCTTGGCGGTGGGCAGGGCCGGATACAGGCCGTAAGCGATACGATTTTGCATAATGTTCTACCTAAAACCAGGTTCTGCGGGCCATGCCGACAAAATTGCGCATGTTCTCGCGCAAGCCGCCGGTAAGCGCGAGCTGCGGCAGCCGGAACCTGCGGTAACGGGGAATGACCCGTCCCGTCAGGCGCAAGGCCAGCACGCGCGACAAGATCATCTTCTTGCGATTTTCCTGATACGGCTGCATCTTGGCGATTTCCTCGCGCGCCAGCGCCTCCACCGCGATATAGCCGGCGGCCACCGCCTCCTGCACCAGCTGCTCGCCGGCGCGCGTGCGCGACAGCACCAGGCTGCGGCCGGCGCGCTCGGCGAAGTCCGGATAGCCATCCTTGCCATACCAGGCGTCCGCGCCCACCACGTCGGCAAACTCGCCGATGCCGTCCGGACAAATCTTGCAGCGGAATTGCAGGTGACGGTTGAGGATGGTGCCCCACGACGTGGCGTAATCCATTTCCGAGCGGCGCCCCTGATGGGTGATGGCCGTGCTCATGCCGGGCCAGCCGTTGCCGCGGAAGGTGAAGCTGGCCACCTCTTCCGGCTTGACCTCGAGCTTGTTCAAGATGGCGATGGTGCCCTTGCGGCTTGGAATACCGGCGCACATGAAGGACAGCATGTAGGGGATCTGCGGCGCGGCCTGCGGATGAACGCGCAGGTACTGGCGCAGGCCGGCGACGTCGCACGGCTTGCCGACAAACGCGAAGCGCTTGCCTTCGCGCAGCAGGCTCTCGATTGCCGCCAACGGCGCCGACGGCGCGTAGCGCGAGCCGGCGCCCTCCAGCACTTCCTGGCGGTTGCGGCTGATGCTCATCGCATTGCCGATCGGATCGGCCGGGTCGGCCTTGACGTGGGCGACGAAGTCGACCTTCTTGCTCTCGAGCAGATACACCAGCAGCGCCGACAGCACGCCGCCGGAGGAGCCCTCATAGCGGATCGTCTCGTCCAGCGAGTAGCCGGTGCGGATCGTCATCAACGGGCCCCACAGGGCGTCGTACGGCGCCTCCAGCGCCTTGTGCTCCAGGCTTGCGCCGGGGCAGATCTGCGAGAACTGGCGGCGCTCGGCGGCGTCCAGCGCCTGCGAGGCCTGCGGCCGCAGATATCCCTCGGCATTGAGCCGCACCGCCACCTTGGCGGGGAACATCGCCTGGCAGGCGCCGCAACCGGTGCACAGCCCGCTGTCGACGACCTTTTCGATGCTAATGATTCTTGGCATGGAGCGCTCGCAGCTGGCTGGTCAAAAACTCTTCGTAACGCGCCAGGCGGCGCTTGGCCTCTTGCACGCCCGCCGCCACTTCCTGCTGCAGCGCCGCGCGCTGCTCGAACGAGGACTGGATCAGCGTCATCAACTGCGCCTCGCTGGCCGCCTTGCAATCGCCGTAGTGGTGATAGCCGAGCGACTCGAACAGGCCGTTGAACTTGCGGCTGTAGGCCAGCGGCACCACCGGCACGCCGCTCGAGAACGCGGCGATGCAGGCGTGCATGCGGGCGCCGACGAAGAAGTCCATCGCCGAGATATAGCTTTTCGCCTCCACCGGCGTCTTGAACTTGGGCGCCAGCACGGTGCCGGGATACTGCTCGGCCAGCGTGCGGCTGATCGCGTAGTCATCCTCGACCGGCACGGTGTCGGCGATCACGTGCGAGACCAGGTAGACCTCGACGTCGTCGCGCCCGGTGAACCACTGCAGCATCTGCTGGGTCAGCGCGACGTAGTCGATGGTCAGGCCGAACTGGTTGTCGCGCGTGTAGCCGCCGCTGTACAGCAGGCCGGAGACGTTGATGCCGACCTTGATCTTGCCGTTGCCGGCCAATGCCTGGCGCTGGAACGGCAGGGCGAACGCCACGTCGATGGCCTCGTCGGCGTTCTCGATATGCTGCTCGCGCAGGTACTGGCGCGACATGTGGTCGCGCGCGAACACCCGCTGGCAGCGGCGCATCGCGAACTTGGCCAGCATGCGCGTCAGCGGCTGGTTGAACGGGCCTATGGTCTGCGGACTGAGCACCAACGGCCGGCCGGCCAGCCAGGTCATCAGCTTGGTGCCGGTGAAGTGGGCAAAGCGGCTCATGCCGTAGATGTCGGTGAAGCTGTCGCCCTCGCCGATATCGAGCACCAGGTCACAGGACCGGATATGCGACCAGAACGGCGACTTCCACGGCGCAAAGAAACTGCGCGTGATGCCGCATTCGCTGATCACATGCGGGATGGGATCGCGGGTGCCGGGAGGAATCCAGCCCAGCATACGGAATTGGACCGGCGTGCCGGCCCGGGCAGCAGCCTGCTCCACCAGCGCGAGTTGAGAAAAAGTGAGTGCGCCCACTCCAAGATTACCCGAGGTAACCGAATGCCACAAAAGGCCTATAGTCAGCATGGTATGTTTATTTATATTGCATCAAAAAAACGCTGGCGGCCACAATCGACACTAGGAGCACTACGTTGCGCCGGCTCAGCCCCCTCGGCATATCACGTAGTGACAAGCTCAACACATACAACAGTTCCAACACGATCACCGCCGTCAGCGAGGACAGCAGCATTCCCTTCAACTTCAGCGCCGGCACCAGCAGCGCGGTGGCGGCAAACAACACCGCCAGCGCGCCACCGATGGCGGCGACCCGGTAGCTCTGCATGCCGATAGCGGACAGGATCACCCCATGACTGGCCGCGACATAACGTGCCAGCAACACCAGCCCGAACCACGGCATCAAGCCCACCAGGGCGGAATATTTAGCACCATACAACAATCTGGTGATAGGCTCCGCACCAATGGTAAACACTAGGAAACACAGCATGCCGATCAACAGCATCTGGTAAAACAGCCGGTTACCAAACAGCTTCATCGCGCCGGCGTCGTCCAGCTTGCCGGCCATCGCCGTCATGTACACATTGCTGAGTACTTGCGCGAAGCTGTTAGCGCCCTGCATCAGCCGCAATCCCGCCTGATACACGCCGACCGCCACCGGTCCCAGGAAATAATTGACAATCAGCGTATCGGCCTGCGACTGGAAATTCGTGAACCCCGATTCGGCCGCAAACGGAAAACCCACCTTAATGTAATGCCAGCCTTCGGCCGCGCTGCCAACCTGGAATCCCGGCAGTTGCGGCTGCATCCGGCGGAAGGTGCGCCAGGCCATCGCCAGGAACAACACCCGGCTGCCCAGGATGCCCCAGGCCACGCCCAGCACGCCGCTGCCCAGCCACAACAGCAGGCAGATGGTGGCCACATGCAACAAGTTCACCCACACCATGATCACGGTTTCTTCGTGGTAGCGGTTCAAGCCACGAAACACCGCGATATAACTTTCGGCAAACGATCCGATCAATCCTCCCACCAGCAGCACCCACAGGACGGCAGTCTCGCTGGCGCTGGCGCCGCGCCATAGCGAAGCGAGCACCGCGGCCACCAGCACCACCGCCAGTATCATCAGCTTGGCGCTCATGACCGAGGCAAACGCATGGCCCAGCTGAGCCGGCGCCCGCGCCACTTCACGCATCAGCTGCGCGGAAAAGCCATAGTCGGCCACCAGCGACGCCAGCGACGTCAGCGTAAACGCGTACATGAAGATACCGAAGCGCTCCGGCCCCCAGGCCCGCGCCAGGATGATGAACACCACGGTGCCGGTCAACAACCGCAGCACGGTGGACAGGCCCATGAAAAAAGTATGCCTTAACAAACCCTATACCTCCGCTCCGGCCACTGATCAGACACCGATGTGTCCGATCAATCGCGCGCGCTGCTGGGCCGGCAGCTTGGCCATCAGCGCGTTGACGAAGGACTGCTCCACCGCGTAGGCATCCTGCTTGTCGGCGGTGATGGTCGAGACCCGGAACAGCAGGCCGTCGGCGATCTTGCCCGAGAGGCCATACTCCAGCCTGGCCACGCCCTGCTCGATGTTGCCGCGCACAACCTTCTGGCCGATCAGCACCCAGTAGGTGATCGGCTCGATACGGCCGCCCTGCTGGGCCACCAGTTGCATCACGGGGATGGCGCCGGTACTCGTCTGCATCACCTTTTTTTCCAGCGATGACACATTGAAGCCTTGCGCGCTGTAGCACACCTCGGGACGGTGCACCTGCAGCTGGCGGCTCTGGTTGTCGCCGTAGGCGATCGACAGCATGATGCGGTCGCCGCGCTGGTTGACATAGGTGCGGCTCAGCGTCTGGCTGTAGATCTCGTTGAGCTCGGCCGCCACCTCGGGATTGACCACCATGGCTGAATCGGTCTCCAGGTTCTTCCAATCGCCAAAGTCCAGCGGGATCAGCTGCGCCAGGTTGATGCGGGTCTGCTGGTCCGCCAGGCTGACGGTCGGCGTCAACACCTTGCTCAACACCACCGACGACAGCATCGCTGCGCCCAGCACCACGCTGGCCACGATCACCTTTTTCATTGCGGAACTCCAGTCTGCGCCAGCGCGCCGGCCTGGCGCCTCCTGACGATCAATTGCAACAGCGAATCAACGCAGAGGATCAGGATCAGCGCGCTGATGAACAACAGCATGCCGGCAAAGCCGTGCAGGAAGCCCTGGCCCACGGCGTCGCCGAAGTAATAGGTCACCAGCGTCAGCACCATGACGCGGATCACGTTGGCGGTAAACGAGATCGGCACGATCAGCGCGGCCAGCGCGATATTGCGGAACGCCGACGTGTGGCGCACCACGTTCAGATAGAACAAACCCAGCGCCTCCAGGGTCAGCAGGGTCTGCAGGCCGGCGCAGGCGTTGGCCACCAGCAGCTGGTACTGGCCGATCTGCAACATCACGCCGTTGCGGGCGATCGGGAAGCCGGCCCAGTACAACAACTGCTCGGTCACATAGGATACCGCCATCTTCATCGGCATGGTCAGCATGTCGACCAGCGCGCCGGGCAACGGCACCATGAACAGCATGAAGAAGAATGGAAACCATTGCACCCGGAAGGCGCTGCCGCCGCGCTTGATCAGCAGCACCGCCAGCAGCACCCAGATGAAGGAGCCGATCTCGGCCACCAATATCTGCTGCGAGCGCCCCACCGCGTACAGCGCCAGGCCCACAGCCAGCACCAGCCAGCCGGCCGCACTGGTGCCGCGTCCTTCGCTGCGGGCCATCATGTCCGGCCACTGGCGGTAGAGCAGCCACAGCGACAGGGCCAGGATGATCGGGCCGTGGGCCTGCTCCTCGCTGGCCCAGACGCCATGGAACAGGTCGTAGAACGTCGGCACGTACATGCACAGCAGGCCGACCAGAATGGGCAGCCATTCCGGCAACGCCTGCTGCAGCAGCGCGATGCGCGATGCGGGGACCGGGCGCGCCATGTCCATCAGAAATCAACCAGCACCGAGCCGACCACCTGCACCCCGGCCGACGTCAATTGCGTGGTCACCGCGTTCAAGTCGGCCAGCGGCGTCTTGTTCTTGCGCGCCAGCAGCAGCGCGCCGCCGGCGCGGGCGGCAATGGCCAGCGACTCGGAGCCCAGCGTCAGCGCCGGCGTGTCGTACAGCACCACGTCGTAGCGGTTTTCCAGCTGCATGTTCAGCGCGCCGAAGGCAGGCCGGTTCAGCAGTTCCTGCGGATTCGGCGGCAAGGTGCCGGCCGGCAGCACCGACAGGTCGACAAAGGAATCGATCTTGGCGGCGCTGCTGGCCTCGGCGCGGCCGGCCAGCATGTCCGACAGGCCCTGCTGCGCCTTCAGGTCGAACAGTTCGCTCTGGCGCGGCGCCCGCAGGTTGGCGTCGACCAGCAGCGTGTGCTCGCCCAGTTGCGAGAACACGATTGCCAGGTTGGCGCAGAACAGCGCGGCATTGTCTTCCGGATTGATGCTGATGATGGCCAGCGACTTGCGGCCGGTCTGGAACCAGCGCAGGATCAGCTGGCTGCGGATGGCGCGCAAGGTCTCGACCTGCACGCTGAACGGCTGGTAGGCCGCCACCAGCTGGGGCGAGAACTTGCCCTCGTTTTCCAGCAGATAGGGATAGTCAAACTGGCGCGCCAGCACCTGCTGGATGTCGGCCTCGGTGATCAGGCCCAGGCGCTGGGCCGCCTCGCCAAAGCGGATGCCCAGCTCGCGCTGCATGCGCAGCACGCGCTCGGCGTTTTCCGGGGTGATCTTGCCCGATTCGAGCAACAGACCGCCAATGCTGGAGTCACGCGATGGCGGCGCAGGCGCGGCGGTGGTGGCTGGCGCTGGATTGTTCATGAGAGTGTCCATAGGTTAGTTCAGTCGGAGGCGGCTAGGCAGGAAGGCATTCAACAAGGTGCGCGGACGGCGCGGTTTGGCGCTCCACTCGACGGTGCCGAACACCGGGATGCCGAGCACTTCGACGATGTCGGTTTCCGAACGCACGCGGCGGTCCAGCAGCTCGCCTACCATCGCCAGGCTCAGGCCCAGGAAAGTGCCGACAAAAATCGACAGCAGCACGTTCAGCACCAGGCGCGGGCTGGACGGCTCGATCGGCGGCACCGCCGGATTCAGCAGCGCCACGTCCGACTGCTCGGACTGGCCTTCCATGCGCGTCTGTGCCAGGCGCATCGAGGTCGCGTCAAAGGCGTGCTGGGCGCTCTCGACGTCCTTCTGCAGCACGTTGAGCTCGTCGCGGGTGCGGTTCAGCTCGAGCACCTTGGCTTTTTGCGCAGCCAGGGCGGCGCGGATCGACGCTTCGCGCTGGGCCAGGATCTGGGCGTTGTTGCCGACGCTGTTGGAGGCGATGCGGATCTGCGCCTTCAGGTCGGCACGCAGGTGCTCCACCTCGGCCTGGGCCGACTGGTACTGCGGATGGTTCTTGTCCAGGCGCTGGGCCACGTCGGCGAATTTGGCCTCGGCCGCGCTCAGGCTGGACTTCATGTTCTGCACCAGCGGATTGGCCGCCACGTCAGGCGACTCGGCGCCGCTGGCGCCCATCGCCATGCGCTGGCGCGAGGCCGCCTCCATCTGCTGCCCCTGGGCCATCACCAGCTGGGCCGACAGGTCGTTCAGGCGGTTGGACTCGACGTCCAGGCGGTTGTCCAGGCTGACGATGCCGGTCTCTTGCTGGTATTTCGACAGGCGGCTCTGCGCCGCTTCCACCGCGTCGCGCTGCAGCTTGGTCTGGGCGTCGAAATAGCTGGAGGCCTTCTTCATCGGATCGACCTTCAGCTGGATGCTGGCCTTTTGATACTCTTCCGCGAAGGCGTTGGCCACCGCGGCAACGAATTGCGGATCGGCGCCCTTGAAGCTGATTTCCACCACACTGCTTTCGCGCGACGGCACGATATCGAGTTTTTTCAGCAGCAGGTCGGCCAGCCAGTCGCGCACCGTTCCCTTGCCTTCGGTCGCCTCATTGAACTGCTGCACCACGGCCGCGCTTTGCGCCAGCTTGAGTTCGTCGATCACGCGCAACGCCACGTTCTTGCTCGAAATGATGTCGATCTGTGTCGCCATATAGCCGGGCATCAATTGTCCTGGCATCGCCAGGCCGGTGACCGGGTCGACGCCCTTGTAGTTCAGCACCACAGACGAGGTCGCTTTATAGGTCTTGGGCAACACCAGGCTGACGACCACCGTCACCAGCACCACCGCGATCAGGGTCTGCAGGATGATTTTCTTGCGCGCACGCAAGATCAAGAGGAATTGAGTAAAGTTCATGATAACGCTCTCATTGCTAAGCTGGAAAAGGCCCACCACCGGGGCCGACGCTAGGGATTAGAACAGACTTTCCTGTACGTAGACCACGTCGTCCGACTGTATCAAGTCGTCATGTTTGGCCTGCATCACCTGCAGGTGCCCCTGGGCGTCGCGGCGCTTGATGCGCACGCCGCGCTCGGTGCCGCGCGGGGTCAGGCCGCCACCGGTCGACAGCGCCTGCAGCACCGTCATGGCGCGTTCCAGGCGGAACACGCCGGGACGCTGCACTTCGCCATAAATGTAGAAGCGCGGGGCGCGCTCGACAAACAGCACGTCATTGCCGCCCAGCTCATAGTCATGGCTGAGATCGCCGCTGCGCACCATGTCGACCACGTCGATCTGTTCGCGCGTGGCCTTGCCGTCGCGCTTGCGGATCAGGCTGACCGTTTCGCCGCCGTCGGCGGCCACCCCGCCTGCCAGCGCCAGCAAGTCCAGCACGCTGCGTTTGCCGTCGATCGGATAACGGCCCGGGCGATTGACCTGGCCCAGCACCGACACCAGCTGGCTTTGCTGCATCGTGACCAGCACGTTGACCTGTGGTTTCTTGACGAAGCCGCCCGCCTCCAGCATCTTGGCGATCTTCTGCTCGGCCGCGGCCGGCGCCAGGCCCGCCACCGGCACGTTGCCGATCAGCGGAAAGGTGATGCTGCCGTTGTCGCTGATGCGGGTCTCGGTGGTCAGATCGGGGTTGTTATACACGGTCACCTTGATCACATCGCTGGCGCCCAGCGGCAGGTCGGAAGCCGAGGCCGCCGCGCCGGCCAGCGCCATGCAGGCCGCCATTATCCACAGTCCAAAACGTTTCATCATTTGTTTGCCCAGTCGGTTAAATTATAAATATGGCCGTCGCGCCGCGACGCTTACTTCAGTCCTGCGACGCCGCGCGCGGTGGCGTCGTCCGTAGCCGATGCGGACGACGCCGCCTTGGACGCTGCGGCCGGTGCGGCCGCCTTCGGCGCCATCGTCTTGTTCAGGTATTCGATCTTGGCGCCCGCGCGCAGACGGGCCACCTCGGCGTCGGTGGCAGCCTTGAGCTTCTGATTGAACAGGAATTGCTCGATCTGCGGCGCCGCCGCCTCCAGCGTCACCGGCGTGTCCTTGACGTCGCTGATGACGTTAAGCAGCGTGCGCTCGCCCTCGCGCACGATGAACAGCTGGCCCTTGGACATCGACAGCAGTTTGGCCGAGAACTCCGGCGGCAGGTCGGCGGTGGTGCGGCTGACCTGGCTGCGGCTGTAGCGCACCTGGTGGCTGTCCAGCCAGGCGGCGGCCTCGTCGATGGACTTGAAGCCGTCGATCGCCTTGCGCAGCTCGTCGCCGACATCCTTGGTGGCCAACACCAGCTGGCGCATGTCGAGCGTCTTGCGCTGGGAGAAGAAGCCTGGATTCTTTTCATAGTACGCGGCCAGCTCGGCCTTGTCGGGACGGGCGACGGTGCCGACCCGCTTTTGCAGGTAGGCCTGGGCCACGATCATGGCCTTGGCCCGCTCGATCGCCTGCATGACCTTCGGATCGCGGTCGGTCTTGTCGCGGGCCGCCTCGCTCTGCAGTAACTGGCGGTCGATCAACGACTCCAGCAACTGCTTGCTGGCCGCTTCCTGCTGGCTCGCATTGACGCCGGCGCGCTGCAGTTCCTCATTGAGTTGCAAGACGGTGATTTCATCGCCGTTGACGCTGGCCAGGGCCTGGCCGGGCTTCTTTTCCTTGCTGTCGCAACCGGTCAGGCCGGCCATGGCGACCAGTGCCAGCGCGGCGCAGGCCAGGCGGACCGCAGGGACTGCGGGTGCTACGGTGGTCATCTTAAAGTGCTTCAAAATGGATTCCCCAATATTTATTTGCAACGCTACGCCGCGGAACGATGACAGGACTCTGCGCATCCACATCCCCCTACTCTACCACCCAACGCGGGCGGCAGAAAATTATCGCAAGAAGTATGCGTCCTGCCAACACACTTGTCAATCTTATAAAGATTGACACATTTCCATCATAGCCCGCCGTCCTTAACAAATGGTTAAGGCGCGCTAGTGCGCGTTTTCACGCTTGAGCACCACCACCACGGTCCGGACTATGATCCACAAATCCAGCAACAGCGACCACTTGCGCACGTAATCGAGATCGTAGCTGATGCGCGCCTCCATCTTGTCGAGCGTCTCGGTCTCGCCCCGCAGGCCGTTGACCTGGGCCCACCCGGTGATGCCCGGCTTGACCTTATGGCGCAGCATATAACCCTTGATCAGCTTGCGATACTGTTCATTGTGCGCCACGGCGTGCGGCCGCGGGCCGACGATGCTCATCCGCCCTTGCAGCACGTTGATAAATTGCGGCAACTCATCGAGCGAACTGCGGCGCAGGAACGCGCCCACCTTGGTCACGCGCTGGTCGCCCACCTTGGCCTGCACCACGTGCGCCCCATCCTCGGCCACGGTCATCGAGCGGAACTTGTATACAATAATTTCCTCGCCATACAAGCCGTAGCGGCGCTGGCGGAAGATCACCGGCCCCGGCGAACTGACCTTGACGGCGATGGCAATGAGCGCCATCACCGGCAGCAGCATCAGCTGGATCAGCAGCCCGAGAATAATGTCGCTGGCGCGCTTGACCATGCTGTTAATGCCGGTAAACGGCGTTTCGCAGATGGCAATCACCGGCATGCCGCCGACGTTGTCGAAGCGCGCCTGCATCAGGTCGAACACATAGATGTCCGGCAAAAAATATACCGACGCGGTGGTGTCCTGCAGCTCGTCAAGCAGGCGGCGGATGCGGGGTTGCGCCGAAATCGGCTGGCTGATGAAGATTTTCTTGATCTGGTGCTCGCGCACATAGCGCGCGATATCGGGCATGTTGCCCAGCATCGGGTGGCGCAGATTGGCCGGACGACGGTCTTCCGCGCGGTCGTCGAAAAACCCGCATACATTCATGAACAGGTTCGGGCTCTTGTCCAGTGTCGAGGCGAATTTCACGCCGACGTCGTTGGCGCCGACAATGATCACCGAGCGCACCTCGTTCGACCTGCCGTTGGCGGACATCATGCGCGCAACAGCCAGGTGGCTCAGCACCAGCAGCGCGGGCGTGGCGACAAACCACGTCACGATCACCGACTGGTCGTAGTGGCCGCCCAGGCCGGTGACCGACGCCAGCAGCATCAGCAAGCCCACCGTCACCCCCCAGCCGGTCAGGATATCGCGCGCATAGGCCAGCATGCGGCCGCTGCGCCAGGTGCGGTAAGGATCGATGTGCTGGTAAACCGAGGTCGAGATGAAAAACGACAGCACCATCAGCACCAGTCCATAGCCGGAGAACGGCTGCCCCAGCAACATGGACGACAAATACAGGGTGCCCATGATGATGATCGGGTCCAGTACGCGCTGAAAGAAAGGGATCAAGGGAATATCATTAACCATTACAGAGCTTCATCGATTCTAGAACTGGATGTTGGCGTTCAGCGCGGCGCCATTGGCACGATACTGCGTGCTGAACACGGAACCGGCGCTGCGCGTGTCGTGGAACACGCTGGCGCTAAGCTGTAGATCTTGCAGAATCATATAGGTGACACCCAGCGACATGCTGCGGGTGTTGTCGGTGACCGCTAACGGCACGGACAGCCCGGCGATGCCCTGGAAATCCCGCTTGGTGTATTTCAGGTCGGCCTGGGTCTGGATCTTGCTCGTGACTGCCCATACCGCCGACACACTGGCGCCGGTACTCAGGCTGTAGCTGGCCAGGCTACCTTCGAACGGTTCAAACTGGCGCCAGGCGCTGCCCACCAGCTGCAGCGCCACGCGCGGCGTCCAGGTCGCGGTCAGGCGGCCATTGGCGCCACTGGAGTCGCGCGACGAAAACAGCGTGTGCTCACGCTTGGCGCGGCCGCCAACAAACTGCACCTGGGTCACGGCACTGTAGCGCCAGTAGACATTCAGCTGCAAATCGGTCTGCCTGTAGCCCTCGTCGTCGACAAAGGCGCCGAACTGCAGCGGATGCGGATAGCTGCCGCGGCTGCGGCGCGCCTGCAGGCCGATGGTGCTGCCGCTGGCGGCCAGGTAGTCGAAGCCAACTTCGCCGCGATTCTCGATGCGGTCCAGGTACTGCTGCGACCGCAGGTCGTAAGTATATTTGTCGCGGCTGACACGGCCGCGCAGACGCCAGCTAGGATGAAAGCGCCAGTTGGCGGACGCATACTCGCCTATCGTCTTGCGGATATTCTTTTCAGTCGAGTGGAAGTCACTGAACGATGACAGCACTTCCGAATAAGTGGTGCCGGCGGTGCCGTCAAAGTGATTTCCGAGCTGCCATTGCCAGTTCAGCGCCGCATCCTTGCCGTTGTAATCGAGCTGATGGAAGGTGCCGAAGCTCACGCGCGTGACCTTGGCCGAGCCGGTAAACAGCTGGCGCCCCACCGGCCGCTCGAAGCTCAGGCCCGCCACGGCCGACTTGATGGTGTCGCTCTCTTTCGCCGGGTTGTCGTCCTGCAGGCGGAACAGATTGTCGTCGTAGCTGTAGGACACGCCGACGAACGGCTTGATGGTATCACTCAGCGCGGCCGAAGCCGGCATGCTGGAGATCATCCCCAGCAGCAACGCGGCCGGTGCGCACTGACGTGCCGCAGGCCAGTTATTTAAATTTTTGTGCAGTCGCTTCAACATTGTTCGTCTTCTGAAAGAGGCTAATCGCGGTTGAAAAATATTACCAATAAGTCCAGCTGGCCGTGCGGATGACCCACACGCCCAGCAAGCCGTTGGTCACCGCATGCGCCACGATGGGTGACCAGAGCGTTGAACTCCGGATATAAAGCAAGTTATAAATGAGACCAGCAACCATGCCGGCGAGCCACAAATTGTGCTCAATACCGAATAATATCACCGTGACAACAAAAGCTCGGACTTTTACTTGAGCCGGAGTCACATTTAAGAAGTCGGGGGCTTGCACCCAGCGCATCAGGAAGGAGCGCCAGAACAACTCCTCCATCAACGGCACCACCAGCGCCGCACCCAACAGGCGTATGCTCACCAGGGTCCAGTCGATGGCGCCGTCGTTGCGCGGGTCGAAGCCGCCCGAGGCGCCAACCCGCATCCAGGGCAGACTGAGGTTAATCCACAACACCAGCACCAGCACGCCGGCAATCACGGCCACCAGCGCCGCGCGCGGCGACAGCCGGCCCGTCAGTTCGCTGTACTCGCGACGGTAGAACAGCAAGGCCGCCACCACCGCGCCGATCTTGACCGCGTACAGCCAGCGCAGCTGCGGCTCCGGCACGCCCAGTCGCGCCAGCACATCGGCCACCAGGATGAAACCCATGTAGATGGCAAACGGCACAATACGGGCCAACGCGCTCCGCTCAAGCATGGGCGCCGCCCGCGGCGCCCATGCCAACCAACAATTGGGAAACAAGTACCATCCGGCATCCAAAAATACGCAATTACTCACATTATATTTGATACAACCCCGCGTTCCGCACCGCACACCAACTATTTGCTAAATTTTTTTTGCAGTGCAGCACGCCGAACCAGCGCCTCAACCGCGCGCTTCGATGCTCTCCCATTTCTCCAGCGCCGCCAGCAGCTCGCCCTCGATTTCCTCGATGCGGCTATTCACGCGCTTGGCCTCCGCCGCGTTCTTCTTGTAGAAGTCCGGATCGGACAGCTGCAGCGTCAGCGCGGTCTGCTCGTCTTCCAGCGCGGCGATCAGCTTGGGCAGCTCGTCGAGCTCGCGCTGCTCCTTGAAGCTGAGTTTTTTGACCTTGGGCGCGGCGGCCGCGGCCGGAGCCGGCTCGGCCTTGGCGGCAGGCTTGGCGGCCTTGACCGGCGTGCTCACCGTGTCGCGCACGCGCTCCCAGTCGCTGTAGCCACCCACGAATTCGCGCCAGTGGCCCTGCCCCTCGGCAACAATCACCTGGGTCACCACGTTGTCCAGGAAGGTACGGTCGTGGCTGACCAGGAACACGGTGCCCTGGTATTCTTCCAACAACTCTTCCAGCAGTTCCAGCGTTTCGATGTCCAGGTCGTTGGTCGGCTCATCTAGCACCAGGCAGTTGGCCGGCTTGGCGAACAGGCGCGCCAGCAGCAAGCGGTTGCGCTCGCCGCCGGACAGCGACTTGACCGGCGAACGGGCGCGCTCCGGCGCGAACAGGAAATCGTTCAGGTAGCTCATCACGTGCTTGCGGGCACCGTTGATCTCGACCCAGTCGCTGCCCGGGGCGATGGTTTCCATCAGGTTGGCTTCCTCATTGAGCTGGGTGCGCATCTGGTCGAAGTACGCCACCTGCAGCTTGGTGCCCAGCTTGGCGACGCCGCCGTCCGGCGCCAGCTCGCCCAGGATCATTTTCAGCAGCGTGGTCTTGCCGGCGCCGTTGGCGCCAATCAGGCCGACCTTGTCGCCGCGCAGCACGGTGCCGGTGAAATTGCTGACGATGACGCGCTCGCCAAAGCGCTTGCTGACGTTTTCCAGCTCCGCCACGATCTTGCCGGACCGTTCGCCCGACGACACCTCCAGCTTGACCTGGCCCTGCTGCTCGCGGCGCGCGGCGCGCTGCAGGCGCAGCGCTTCCAGACGGCGCACGCGGCCCTCGTCGCGCACGCGGCGTGCCTTGACGCCCTTGCGTATCCAGATTTCCTCCTGCGCCAGCACCTTGTCGAACTTGGCGTTTTCCACTTCCTCGTTTTCCAGCTGCTCGGCCTTGCGCACCTGGTAGGCGGTGAAATTGCCCGGGAACGACAACAGACGGCCGCGGTCCAGCTCGATGATGCGGGTGGCCACGTTATCCAGGAAGGAACGGTCGTGGGTAATGAACAGCACGCTGCCCTTGAAGTCGCGCAGCAGGCCTTCCAGCCACATGATGGAGGTGAAGTCCAGGTGGTTGGTCGGTTCATCGAGCAGCAGCACGTCCGGCGCCGACACCAGCGCGCGCGCCAGCGCCACGCGCTTTTGCATGCCGCCGGACAGGGTCTTCATCAGCATGTCGCCGGTCAGGTTCAGGCGGTCGAGCACGGTTTCCACCTTGTTCGGCAGGCTCCAGGCGTCCGCCGCGTCCAGCAGCACCTGGACGTCGTGCATGCGCTCCATGACGGCATCGTCGTTCCCCTGGCCAAACTGGCCGGTCAGGGCGTCGTACTCCTTCAGCAGATCCTGCAGGTCCCCCATGCCGGAGGCAACCGCGTCGAACACCGTCATTTCCGGATCGAACACCGGCTCCTGCTCGACGTAGGCGATCTTGAGGTTTTGCTGCATGACCAGCAAGCCGTCGTCCAGCTTGAAGCGGCCGGAAATGATCTTCAGCAAAGAAGACTTGCCGGTGCCGTTGCGGCCGATCAGGCCAACGCGCTCGCCCGTTTCCAGGGAAAATTCTGCATGATCAAGCAGGGCGACGTGTCCGAACGCAAGTTGGGCGGAGGAAAGAGAAATGACAGCCATAAGAGTGTGGGAATGCCCGGCTGAGGCGCGGAACATCGTGCGCGGCGCTACCGGAAAATTGAAAGAAGCGGTATTGTACCGGCAATGCCCGGTGACCGGCATATTCTGTCGTCACGGGATGGTGTTGGTCGGCTATAATGACGCCCGTCCGCCTGCGAAGCGCGGTCTCGCGTCCTCCCCGTAGCACAATGGATAGTGCACATGCCTCCTAAGCGTGGGATACTGGTTCGATTCCAGTCGGGGGGACCACCCACTAGTTCAACGAATTCCAATCGAGTCCAAACAACCCGCCTCCATCATAGGAGCGCGGGTTTTTTATTGTCCAAAGCATTCCGACGGGGTAGCATCAGATACCATCATTTTCTTGGTATTTTTGTTGGTACCTTTTTCGGGCGTCAAATCAGATACCAACAACGGGAGGCACTATGCCCTTAACAGATACATTCGTTCGTCAAGTCAAGCATTCTGGCGCGCCGGCAGGCGACAAATACACTGATGGGCAAGGCATGTTCCTGCTGGTAAAAGCAGCGGGCAAGTACTGGCGCATGAACTATCGCTTCGCCGACAAGCAAAAGACTTTAGCCATAGGCGTCTACCCAGCAGTATCACTAGCAAAGGCACGCAAGCGCCGTGACGAAGCACGCGAGCTTCTTGCAGACGGCATAGATCCCAGCCGAGCAAAGCAAGAAGACAAGCGAACAAAGATTTTAGAAGCCGCGCAGACCTTTGAGGTCGTAGCCCGCCAGTGGTTAGCGAAAACCGAGCCAGACCGCGCCGCTAATACGCAAGCAAAAGTAGTGAACTGGCTGACTAAAAATGTATTTCCATTCATAGGCAGCAAGCCTATTTCCGCGATCACTCCACGAGACGTCCTCGCGACCGTCCAGAAAATCGAAGATCGCGGCTCAAGAGATTCCGCGCATCGCGTCAAACAGATTTGCGGGCAAGTGTTTCGTTACGCAGTCGCCAGCGGGCTGGCAAGCCGCGATGTTACCGCCGACCTGAAAGGTGCGCTAGCAGTACCGGAGAAAGGGCATTTTGCAGCAATCACTGAACCGAAACAGGTAGGTGCCCTTCTACGTTCCATTCACGGCTACCAAGGCCACGCTTACGCGACAGCCGCATTGAAATTGTCGCCCTTAGTGTTTGTCCGCCCCGGAGAATTGCGATCAGCCGAATGGGCTGAGATTGATTTCGACACTGCCGAATGGCGCATACCTGGCCACAAAATGAAAATGGACAACGATCATATCGTGCCATTATCAAAGCAAGCCGTGGAGATTCTTCTTTCAATACGCCCCTTGTCTGGCGACGGAAAATTTGTTTTCCCAAGCATTAGGACAGCGGAACGCTGCATGAGTGAGAACACCGTCAATGCAGCATTGCGTGGCTTGGGCTATAACAAGGAAATGATGACCGCCCACGGCTTCCGTGCAATGGCGCGCACCATCATGGATGAGGTGCTTGGGGAGCGTGTTGATCTGATCGAGCATCAGCTTGCCCATGCCGTTAAAGATCCAAACGGGCGAGCGTACAACCGGACGGCTCATCTTCCTGCCCGTCGGGAAATGATGCAGCGGTGGGCCGATTATTTGGACAGCTTGAGGATCGGTGCGCAGGTCATTCCGCTGCTAGCCGTTTAGCACCTGTCTTCGTCACTTGATCAAAGATGAATTCAAATTTTGCCGACGCGAGTAGGCGGACGATGTTACGTCTTGAACGGCACTAGCGTTACGACATGAACCCAGTCCTGCGGATTCCACGAAGGCAAATTTATAGATACCGTGAAGGTGAGCAAAAACAGCCAAAAGCAGGCTAGAACGATCCCAACCCAAATTGGGATTCTGCTCACTGAGTATTTTCGTAAAATTAGCCAGTTCCCGAACTTAGCCCTCCAGTTCGGGTCTCCTGCTGCGAGTTCTTTTCGATTAGCCTCCCTGATTGCATCGGGCGCGAAAGTCAGCGGGTCAAGAAGACGTGAACAGGTCCTGTTAATTGAATTGAGCGTATTAACCTCCTCTGCGGTAAGGTGCTTTCCGTCTGCCGTCAGGAAGTGACTGACTCGGGGCTGTTCCTTTAAGGATTCCAAGAGCCAAATTTCAGTAGTTTTTGCTGCTCGCTCCCACCGCACCTGCCAATATTTCGACCCGGCCGCCATCCCTACCTGAAGCAATGAGACCACAAGTCCAAGCAAGCAGAGAGCAAATGAGATTACCGCCGCCGCAGTGCCTTGTGACTGTACCAGTCCAGCAATCAAGACACCTTGAAAGATCATGAAGAAATTGTTTCTCTGCGTTAACTGCGTAATTTCGAACTCACGCTGACGCATGGCGAATTCAAACGCAGCACCCAAATCTCCGACTGGCGAGCGTGCATCGTTAGGGTTCGTGACACTCATTACGTATCCACTTGCAAAAAAACAATGGTAGCACTCACCCGAGCCATTGGGCTGCATGGCGATCAATTATTGAGCTAGAAATTTTCAGATCGATATTACTACCGTGCGCCTGGAACCTGATCGATCAAAACACCCAGATTAATCAGTTTAATTCTATCTCTGTCACAGGCATAGTCCACGGCCATCAGGCCGTGGACTATGCCTTTTTAAGCCTCGGATTTAACCACTCATTGAAATCAAATTCTTGAAGGATTCACTTTGCGCCGACACCCATCACCTCTTGAGCATCTCACAGCGTTCTCCATCGTCTTCGCCGCCGGAATTATCACAGCAGCCAGCTTCGTGACTTTCATGGCTCAGGCCCGGCGCAGAGCTATCCGAGACCACTATAGAAGGCTCAATGCAGAAACAAAACTGTCCACCATCTTGACCGAAAATAGGAGCATCGACCAATGACAAACCTATGCCCGCACTGCGGGAGCGAAAGCATTACGCACAGAGGCTATGCGAGACGAATAGCCTGCTCTATCGGTGCTATTGCCGGCGCCGTTAGCGGTGGCGCAAGCATAGTTGTAGGAGCCACAGGCGGCGCAGAGATCGGAGCAACTGCGGGACTTATTGCAGGACCTCCAGGAGTCGCCTTGGGAGGCATCGCTGGCTCAATTATTGGCGCTCTAGTTGCCAGTGTAAGCGGGGCCGCTGCTGGTGCTGCGCTTGGCGAAATTATCGATCATAACGTCCTAGACAGCTTCTTGTGCCTTTCCTGTCGGTTCCGCTTTGGAAGAATGGATGATGCAACTCAAGTTGTGCAGGCCCATTTCACTGAGCCTACGGATTTAACCTAACGTATGCTTGCTGGCTTGTTTCGCCAAACAAGCCAGCGACCGCATCAATCAGGCGGCAATATTAAACCGTTTATTTTCAACAAGTGTGGCAGTTTGCAGTAGAAAACACCTCACCTCCCGCAAAACAGAACACATTAAACCTCTTGCATTTCATGCTCTATTTTTAGACTTCTTTCGAGAGAATCGCAACCGTTGTGTGCCAAGGGCCTCCATTATTATCAGCAAGTGTTTCGGTTCCAACGTGCAAAATCTTGCAACCATGCTTCTTAATATAATGATTTACACCAATTGCAAAGTTATTTTCACCATTGATTATCTCCGAGCAAAATGCGCACGCACCATATTCGTTGCTACTGACCTTAACAATAGTCTCACTCATGATAGAGGTCCTAAAATATAAAGTTTGATAAATTTTCACCATTCAATTAACAAAAAATTGAACAGCGAGGTTGATATCAGCTTCGCAAAAAAACTTCAATTAAAGCACTACCAGTTTCAGTTTAGCTCGAAAGCACACCCGCCGTAGCTACATATGCACTCAGTTCCTCTTTTATTAGAGCAGTTCTCCCAACGATAACCTTAGTAATTTCCAACTCAAAATTTTCTTCATCTACAATCAAATTAGACATTACTTCAGGAATCGCAAGAGCATCCTTCCAGGGTTGGCCGGGGAAGTCTGCTACTTTACTCAGCCAGCTATCAAGGCTATTTTTTCCTTTAGAAATGTTAAATGTTTTTTCCAGTAACGCACAGTTTCCAATTTGATTTACAACTTTAAGTTTCTCAAGATTTCCATTAAATTTCGCCTCCCAATAAGACCAAGGCACTAGATGATCGACTTCGACAGTGGACTTCCCTTTGGCCGTGTCTCGCAAAAGTATTCCTGAGCATTTGGATCGAGCTGGAGTTAGCCTATTCCAAACCCACAGCGGCAGTCGATAGGCCCGCACCTGACCGCGCTCCTCGACCTCTAGTTTCCGTATGTAGTTAAGTGACTTTGATCGCAACTCCACCAAGCTAGATTCGAGGACAGCAGTCCAAGTACGCTGAGCGGCACTTAGTACTTCTTCGCTTTCCAAAGAAGTCCATTTTTCAGCAATAACTTTTGCGTAATGCGCCATCGTCTCATCAGTACCTTTTGCCCACTCGTCAGCCCATTGGGATAAAACCAACCACGCTTCGCTGATAGACTCTAAAAACTTTGTAACGGCAAGGTCAGCCCCTAAGCGATCAGTCGTCGTGATTTGCATTTTTTTACGCAGCAATTCAAAGCCTGTAGCGCAAGCTAAGAGCACAGCTAAAGCGTTGGTCGATCTATAAACTTCACCATAACGGATACCTTGCTCTGCTAACACTACTAGAACCTTTTCGAATGCAACACGTATGGCACCCATTTCTTGATACAACCAGTCAGCCATAGATCGGACTGTACCACCATCTAGCAAGTCACGGTCTTTAACAATTGCACCTTTCCGATTAGTATCAAAAATCGACCAGATGAATGACAGCACTTTCACCACTTCATCTGATGCAAGCTTCAACTCCGGATCAGCATCAACACAAATCTCCGATAATTTTGCTATAGCGCTCTCAGCAGAGCCAAACTCAGACAACGGCTTGTGATCCCAAGACACTTTGATCCATGCAAATGTAATTTCTTCCCGCGTTAGAGTTCTACCACCGCTATTAAGGCGCGTAAAAATATTAACAATCGCATCGTTGTACTCATGCTGCTGTGTATAACCGGACGATGCGAGAGTGCCTAGCTCCAAGAAATTTACATTTTGAGTTTGGGCTTGGCATATCTTTAAAGCAAATTGCACGAATCCATTTAGCAAACTAAGCGGCTCATTTACATCGTGCTGCTCAAGTAATGTTAAAGAAGATCCGAACTGACTGTCATGGTCTCTGCTGCCGAGACCGATGCTATGTTTCCAAATTTTCGCCATACTAATGTATCGCCCTGGCTGTAAACTTACGTCAGGCAGAGGCGACTGATAAGTAGAATCATTAGGAGTGACATAACGGGACATTGGATCAGTTCCGTTAAAGGCCCAAACAAGTATCTGAGTAAAATCTGCGTCCGGTCGAAGATTGGGATGGCCAAACTTACTTTCTGTTAAGTTCTCTCGGAGTTTCTGCAAATCAAGGTAAACCCGCCCTACGGTCCAACGTTTCTTAGCAAGAATACCTCTAAGGTTGTTCGCTCCCGTAAGCGAAATTTTCCAATCAGCGTCCAGTAGCCGAAGGCCAGACGCCTCAGAACCAAAAACTAACAAAAGGCTTTGAAGACGTTGCTGCCCATCAAGAACCATCTTGAATTCATTTGGCTTTTCAGCAGCACCGAACTGCTCAGCCTTATTCTCGTATGTCCTATCGATTAACCGCCAAAATGGTCTAGATGGAATTAGGGTCTCTTTTTGATTAACCGCTCCGAGATTCCATAGTAACAACGTACTAAAGGGCCACCCTCTCAACAAAGAGTCGACAAGCCTGATTACCTGATCAGGATTCCATACGTATGGCCGCTGTAAATTGGGGATAAGGACATTTGCTTCATGGCTACTGCTATTGAGCAAATCCGTTAGCGTTGCGTGGTGGGCTTGATAGAGTGGCATCTTTTATCGATTCGACTATAAAAAAACATTGTACGACGAAAATCGTAACGACAAGTCAACATCATCAGACTTCATGTTGGAGTTGCTAAAAAGAAACTCCCAATAGAGCAGGGTCAACTGATCTGCCCGTCCCCTCCACCAAAACCCTATCAATGCTGCTCATCCCTCCAGAGCCTATTGATAATTTCACCACTTCTAGAACCTAATGATAGAAAGGAATCGCCATGACGATTTATGGATACGCTCGCACCTCGACAATTGAGCAGGTTGCCGGGCTTGCAGATCAAATCGCAAAGCTCAAGGGAGCCGGCTGCACTGACCAGTCGATCTACCGGGAGCAGATCAGCAGCGTCAAAATGGAGGATCGGATCGAGTTCGCTAAGGTGCTCGCCGCCTTAAAGCCTGGTGACGTACTGGTCTTTAGCAGCTTGTCCCGCGCCGCCCGGTCAATGGTGCACATGGTTGAGATTGAATCACGTGTAGCGCGTGCAGGCGCAACGATACGGATTCTTGATCTGGCCGTAGATACCGCAACGCCATCTGGGCGGCTCACGTTCAATCTGTTCGCGTCCATTGCTCAGTTCGAGCGGGAGAACATGCTAGAGCGCCAGCGGGTCGGAATAGCCGCCGCGAAACAACGTGGGGCATATACAGGCCGCGTGCCAACAGCACAAGCGAAACGTGCCAAGGTCTTGGCGCTGGCTGCGAAAGACTTAACCAAACAGGAGATAGCCGACGCCTGCTCTATCGGCATCGCCAGCGTGTACCGCATCCTCAAGGCACAGCCTGCTTAAGACAGCGCTCTCACGGTCGCAGCATTTCCCAAAGCGGAAGGCCGACGGCATCAGCCAAGCGCTCCATGCTATCTACCGACGTGTTTCTTTCACCTCTCTCCACCTGACCAATGTAGGTCCGATGTAGTCCTGCCTTCTCCGCAAGCAATTCCTGGGACAGCCCCATTTCCTCACGTGCGAGCCGCAACCTGACGCCGAAGAGAATCTTCGCTGGCTGTCGTTGCTGCTGGGAGGTATTTGCTTGGGCGTTCACGGACCATAGGTTGCTTTCATGATGACTTTGGGTCTACAGAGTTTGAGTAGCACGTGATAGTATTTGCATGTTTCTAGAAAGAATTATTAACGCCTAACGAAAGGAAACAAATGTCCAAAATCACCGCCCCAGCGGCCGCGCTAATGCTCACTGGGTTATTGAGCCTCACCGGCTGTAGCCGCGAGATCGACATGCGGCAAACCCACGTTGAACAAGGCTTGATTTACAAGAAGGACGCCAGCGATCCCTTCACAGGCACGCTGACGAATGTGGACGTTATCCAGGTCGGCAAACGATACGCCGCGCAGTATGGCGACTGGGAAGGTAGCTGTAACGTGCCTGTGAAGGATGGTCTGTTTGATGGAACTGCCGTGTGTAAGGACGCCAAAGGCAAACAGATCGGTGAGTTCGCCTACAGCAAAGGCCGGATCGACGGAACCCTGAAACTTTGGGCGTCGGACAGCGGCAACCTGATGATGGCGTCCACAATTCACGGCGGCGAGCCAGACGGTGTTGAAGAACGCTACAACCCGAAGACTGGCAAAATCATCAGTCGCATCAACTATCAAGCGGGTAAGAAAGTCGGAGAAGAGAAGCGCTGGGACATTACCGGCGAAACCTTGCTGACTGATCTGGTTTGGGAGAACGGCAAACAAACCGGCGTCTCCCGTTCGGGCGAGCGGGAAGAACACTACAAAGCCGGTGTACCCGATGGCATTTGGAAGTCCTGCCAGTTGAACCGCGACATTCCAATGGAGCGGCTCAAGCCCAACTACGAAAAGTTCCAAGTATATGCTGCCTTAGCAGAAAAGCTAGGAGGCACATACTTCTTGCCCGCGTTGGTTGACGACCCGTCCGGCGCAGTGTGTACAGAAACTATCTACAGCAACGGAGTCAAACAACTAGCTACGAATGCAGCGGCCCCATCTACAGGTGATGCCTGCCTTGATTCAAAAATAGCTGCGTTCCACAAAGCGAACGGCGACGATGCTCCGATCATGAACGACGTAATGCAGGAGTGGGAAGCTGGCTGCAAGAAATAGCCATTGATGGCCCAACAGCCGCAGTCGGCAACGACTTACTCGACTTGTCCTTGCCGACTGCCGCCATCATTGGTGCCTCACCTTACGTGGTCTACCACCTTGGCCTGGGCGCACCTTGAAAGTACCCTTGCCGAAGGACCGCATGCCTAAGGAGAGCTTAGCTTCGACATACTGCTCCGCCTTGAAGAAATACTTCACTACCCTTATCAAAATAGCTCGTTTTTCAGTATCGTGGCTCTCAATGCGGCCTACACCTATGCCAATGCCCTTCGCAGTTAAGCTGTCGAGATATTGCTTAGAATTTGCATTGAAGTAAGTACCTTGGCCATCAGTAATTTTCTTCCAGAATTCACCTATTTGTGTTGCAATGAATTCATCCTTTTGAACTTTCGATCCGTCAAGCAGAAGGATTAAATGATAATGACAACCTCGTGATTGACCATCTTCAAGTTTCCATAGGTAGCCGAGTTCATGATTGAAAAATTTATTACTCCGCCGATCATTGAGGAACTTTGTAAACAGATCCCTAATTTTAGCAAGCTGACAGATTTTATCTTCACCTGAATTTTTTAAGTGCAAATCGATCCTAAGTAACATTACCCTTGCATGGTTTTCAAAAATTTTATCTATGTAATTGATAGCAGCTTTTTCATTTTCCTTCAGTCGCTCATATTTCCGTCTGGCTTGTTTCTTAAATTCCTTAGACTGAGTCTCTAGCTTTATCTTCTCAACCAGCTTCTTAAATTTCTCAATTGTAATTTCAGCACTGAGATGCGTATCGGTCGCAAGGTCATAGAACAACTGAACATGGGGACCATAGGCCAGCTCTGGATCATGGCTACGGCTTAATCCAACCAATTGGTCATAGTACTCAGTTATGTCATTATTAGGCAGAATCGAGTTATCTGGATTGATAATGGCTTTTATTGTGGAGTCGCTTGTCTCTTCTATAGCTTTAACAAACTGGTAAATGTTGTACCAATGGCTTTCGGAGTAGTTCTTTCCTAGAACACGTAAGGTTCTTCCATCTTCCAGGGTCAAATTGCTTTGACTATTAAAATTGATAGCGTCTGTACAGAATTCGTAATCATCATCTAAGTTATTAAATTCATCCATAATAAATAATTTATCCTACTCAATTCTTTGTTAATAACATAAATAACCAAAACTCCAGCTAAACGAAAGCATCGAGGGCTTCGGTACATAGCAACACGCCCTTATCGAATAACTCGACGAAATCCTCGCTCAGAGATTTGCAGAGTTACGCGGTAAGTGGTTGCTGGAGAAAATTTATTGATGAGTAACTGGGTAGCTATCGGCATGCAGTGATTCGGGCATGTAGCCAAGCGTCTACCTCAGCCTCAATCCAACCTACAGCATGCAGCCCCAGATTGATTGGACGAGGGAAAGATGGATCGAAGCGGGGAGAAGCGTGGGAGAGCTTGTCATAGATAGCAGAGCGCGACATACCGATACGCTCCTCTACTTCTTTACGGCGGATAATTTTTAGTACAGTCATGTAAGCCTCCTAAGGCGTTGGAAACATGACGGTATATTGGCAAAAGAATTGCCACAATAAAACTTAAACTATTGGACCAACCATTTTTTAGAGCACAGCCTTCCCCTGTTAAATGGGTGAATCTTTTACGGAGGGTCGCCCTAATTTGACATAGTCGGGACGAATGATTGCTGCTCCGATAGCAGCAGCATTGGGAGTCCATCCAACGTCCAAAAACCACTGCGCTACATCGTCATTCGCATGACGTGGTGAAGCCTGGCCAGGCTTCGGCCACCAATGATACAATGAAGCTTCCATTAATTGAGCCAACATCGGTGCGCTTATCCGGAGGGTACCATCTTCGGTGTTGCGTTTAATCTCAACGTCATTCAAAACAACCTGTATTCCGAATTTTGTTTTGTATTTTGGAAAATTGAACTCTTTACGTAGTAAATCCGAAACAAAATCTGAGTCTTTTCTTAGAAAATTGGCCGTTGCATACCCAGACCAGACTCTATTAAATACATCGTGCAAAATCTTTAAACCTTTTCCAACATATGGCTCTGAGACATGCGGAAAATCTAAAAGAGCAATGGAATTTACTGGCGCAGGTACTAGGTTTTCAACATCACCTTTAAACTCCAGAAGCTTTTCTAGTGTGTCGCGTAGTACGACAACGTCGTGAATGACGACTTCCAGCCGCTTGGGATGCTTAATAGAATTTTGAAAATATATATTTTCTATGCCTTTGGGAAAGGTAATAAAGCGGCGATTGTAAGCATCTCGACCGACATATGTGCTCTCGGATGGGGGCGATAACGGAAATACTCTAACTACATCCCCATTCTCGTCAATTGACCCACCATATTCAAAAATAGTCTCTTTGAGTACATGAGTCTTGGCCAAGCGTTTCAATCCACGAAATGGAATTCTTAGCAGAGAAAGTTCAGATATCAGATAGGCGTCAGATGGTCGCTCCCGCGCATCAAACTGACCAAGGTAGTAGTTAGTATCAGACGGACGGACATTGTAAACATCTAAAGATTTTGGCACATGAACGAACAATTCCAAGTCCTCGACCGTAGCCTTATTAATGAAATGTTCTAGGTCGAATGCAAGCAACCTTGCAACTTCTTCGATTGTGTAGATAGGTTTTTTTAATTCCACAAAATCACGTGCCCAGTCAAGATGTCAAGGTAAGAGTACACCCCCGTACAAGAACAGAAGCGCACACAAGTTGGGTGATATCTTACACAAGTTAGCTGGACTAGCCTATTATCGGTCCGTGATACCCCTTCTCTCTTCGGAGATCAATGCGAAGGAGGAGGACAACGAGCATCATCACGAGATTTGTTGGTACTTTTGATGGTATCTTTATCCATTTCCCTCATTCCTTATAGGGGAATGTGATTCCAGTCGGGGGACCAGCATACACCCCTTAAAAAGTCGCGTGCCTGTAAGGCACTGCGGCTTTTTTGTCATGCCGGCGAACCGGCGGGCACATCGCGTCCGCAATGAGGACCAGCCAGTCCGGCATCACTTATTGACAATAATCCAACCAATTTCCCTGAACCACACCCGAAAAATGCTGGCGTTTAATTCGGCACGATAGCCGATACCTCGATCTCCACCCTGGCCCGGTCCTCGACCAGCCCCGCCACCTGCACCGCCGTCATGGCCGGATAATGGGCGCCGATGATCTCGCGGTAGGCGGCGCCCACCTCCTTGTAGGCGCCGACATATTCCTTCCGGTCCAGCACGTACCAGGTCATGCGCACGATGTGCTCGGGCCGGGCGCCGGCCTCGGCCAGCACCTCGACCACGTTTTGCAGCGCCTGGCGCACCTGGCCGGCGAAGTCGTCGGTGTGGAACACGCCCTGCCCGTCCCAGCCGATCATGCCGCTGACGCACACCGTGCGGCCGCTGGCGGCCACGCCGTTCGAATAGCCACGCGGCCGCGCCCAGCCCGGCGGTTGAAGAAATTCCATCATGCTCCCTTGTGATTGAGTTCGCGCAGCAGTTCGCGCGCGATGATCAGTTGCTGTACCTCGGTGGCGCCCTCGTAGATGCGCAGCGCGCGGATCTCGCGGTACAGCCGCTCGACCGGCTGTTCGCTGACCACGCCCAGGCCGCCGAACATCTGCAGCGCGGCGTCGATCACCTGCTGCGCCGTCTCGGTGGCGCTCAGCTTGGCCATCGCCGCTTCTTTGGTCACCTTGCGCCCCTGGTCGCGCTGCCACGCGGCGCGGTAGGTCAGCAGCGCGGCGGCGTCGATACCGGTCGCCATCTGCGCCAGCTTGGCCTGCGTCAGCTGGAAGTCGGCCAACACCTGGCCGAACATCTGCCGCTGCGTGGCGCGCGCCAGCGCCTCGTCCAGCGCACGCCGCGCAAAGCCCAGCGCCGCCGCCGCGACCGAGGTGCGGAACACGTCGAGTGTCGCCATCGCCACCTTGAAGCCCTGCCCGGCGTCGCCGATCCGCCTGGCGGCCGGGATGCGGCAATCGCTGAACACCAGGCGCGCCAGCGGATGCGGGGCGATGACCTGGATACGCTCGGCGATCTCGAAGCCCGCCGTGCCGGCATCGACGATGAAGGCACTGATGCCGCGCGCGCCGGGCTGTTCGCCGGTGCGGGCGAAGACCACGTAGAAATCAGCGATGCCGCCGTTGGAGATCCAGGTCTTCTCGCCGTTGAGCACATAGTGGTCGCCATCGGGAACCGCCGCGCACTGCATGGCGGCGACGTCGGAGCCGGCCTGCGGCTCCGACAGCGCGAACGCGGCGATCGCCTCGCCGCGCGCGACACGCGGCAGATAGTCGGCCCGCTGCGCCCCGCTGCCGTGCAGGCTGATGGCGCCCGAGCCCAGGCCCTGCATGGCGAAGGCGAAATCGGCCAGGCCGTTGTGGCGCGCCAGCGTTTCCCGGATCAGGCAGATGGCGCGGGTGTCGATGCCGTCGCCGGCGCCGCCGTATGCGCTGCCGCCGATGGCGTGCGCGAGCCACCCGCCCTCACCCAGCTGGCGCACCAGCTGACGGCAGGCGGCATCGACATCGGCCTCATGGTGCTGGGCGATATGCTGTGCCGCCCAGGCGTCGAGCCGCGCCTCCAGCTCCACGTGGCGCGCTTCAAAGAACGGCCATTCAAGATAAGATTTGTCCGCCATCAGTCGCCTTCGAATTCAGGTTTTTGCTTGGCCACGAAGGCGTGGTAGGCGCGGTGGAAATCGTTGGTCGCCATGCAGATCGCCTGCGCCTGCGCTTCCGCCTCGATGGCTTCATCGACGCCCATATTCCATTCCTGCTGCAGCATTTTCTTGGTCATGCCGTGCGCAAAAGTGGGGCCGTCGGCCAGGCCTTGCGCGAAGGCGCGCGCCGCGGCCAGCAGCGCTTCCGGTTCCTGCACGCTGTTGAAGAAGCCCCAGCGCTCCGCCTCCGCGCCGGACATCGAGCGTCCCGTGTACAGCAGCTCGGCCGCGCGGCCCTGGCCGATCACGCGCGGCAGCAAGGCGCAGGCGCCCATGTCGCAGCCAGCCAGGCCAACCCGCGTGAACAGGAAGGCGGTCTTGCTGCGCGCCGTCCCGAGGCGGATGTCCGACGCCAGCGCCAGGATCGCGCCGGCGCCGGCGCAGATGCCGTCGACCGCCGCCACGATGGGTTGCGGGCAGGCGCGGATGGCTTTCACCAGGTCGCCCGTCATGCGTGTGAACGCCAGCAGGCCGGGCATATCCAGCTTGGTCAGCGGGCCGATGATGTCGTGCACATCGCCGCCTGAACAGAAGTTCTCGCCGGCGCCGGTGATGACCACGGCCTTGACGTCATCCGCATAGGCCAGCGCGCGGAACAGGTCGCGCAGCTCGGCGTAGGAATCGAAGGTCAGCGGATTTTTGCGCTCGGGCCGATTCAGCGTCAGCGTGGCGACGCCGCCGCTGACTTCAAACAGAAAATGACTGGCCTGGTAATCGGTCAGCGCGGCACGGTTGCCGGGCAGTTGCTGCGCTTCGCCGGGAAGATATCGCATGGTGTGGTTCCTTATTTTTCGTCCGAGGCATTCAGGTGCTGCTTCATCTGCGACAGCAGGTCGATCAGCTGGCTCTTGTCGGCGCCGGACATGTCCTGCAACAGCTCGGCGATCCAGCCTTCATGTTCGGTGGCCATGGTGGCGAAGGCCTTGCGGCCGGCCGCCGTCAGCTTCACGCTGTAGGCGCGGCCGTCCTTCGGGTCCGGCACTCGTACCACCAGCTTCTCCTGCTCCAGCTGGTCGGTGATGCCGGTGATGTTCCCGCCGGTGACCATCATGCGCTTGGACAGCTCGCCCATGCGCAAGCCCTGCGGATAGCGTTCCAGCTGCGCCATCAAGTCGAAGCGCGGCAAGGTGATGCCGAAGCTGGCGCGCAGCCGGCTGCGGATTTCGTTCTCGATCCTGACGGTGCAGGACAACATGCGCAGCCACAGCTTGAGCGATTGGTGATGGTCCTGCGTCAGGCGGCTGGCCAGATCCAGCACCGGCGCATCGCCGTCCCCGACCGGGATTTCATCGTTATCGTTGTCTGAAAATGGTGGCATAGTTTTCCTCGTACTTCACATTACCTCGCCGCCGGCGACGGCGACGGATTGTCCATTCATGGCGCCCGCCTCCGGCAGGCAAAGCCAGGCCACGGCGCTGGCGACTTCCTCGCTTTGCACCAGCCGCTTCTGCGGATTGCCGGCGGCCAGTTCAGCGCGCGCCTCGTCCTCGCTGCGGCCGGTTTTGGCGACGATGTTGGCGACCGCCTCGCGCACGATGTCGGTTTCGGTGTAGCCGGGACAGACGGCGTTGACCGTCACGCCCTTGGTCGCCACTTCCAGCGCCAGCGCGCGGGTCAGGCCGATCACGCCGTGCTTGGCCGCGACATAGGCCGACACATAACGATAGCCGACCAGCCCCGCCGTCGACGCGACGTTGACAATGCGGCCCCAGTTCGCATCCAGCATGCCGGGCAGCGCGGCCTGGGTGCAGTGGAAGGTGCCGGTCAGGTTCACGTCCAGCATGCGCTGCCACAGCGCGGCGTCGGTCTTGCCGAACGGCGCGGGCGCGGCCTGGCCGGCGTTGTTGACCAGGATGTCGATGCGGCCGAAGCATGCGGCGGCAGCCGCAAAGCCGCTGCGCACCGATTCCTCATCGGTCACGTCCAGCACCTGCATCGCGACCGCACCGCCCAGCGGCGGAACGATGGCGCTCATGGATTGGACGGCGGCCAGCAGCGCCTGCGCATCGCGGCCCGCCAGCGTAACGCGCGCTCCGCGCAGCAGCAAGGCCCGCGCGCAGGCGGCGCCGATCCCGCGCGCGCCGCCCGTCACCAGCGCATGCTTGCCCGCCAGCGGCAGGTTCGCGCCGACCTGCGTCGAACCAGGCGCCAGATAGGCTGCCCGGGATTTGTTCGTGGTGCTCATTGCTTCATCCTTCCAGTAACTTGGCCGCGACCTGCTGCGGCGTGAGGCCGGTATTGGCCGCCGCCAGCTGGCGTTCGCGTTCTAGATTGCGTTCCAGCTGCTGCTTGGCCGGCAGGTACTGCTTGGGCCAGGCGACGGCGGAATAACCGATCTTTGCCGCCTCGGCCAGCGTCCACGCCGGATTGGCCAGGTGCGGGCGGCCGACCGCGCACAGGTCGGCGCGGCCAGCGGCGATGATGCCGTTGGCGTGGTCGGCCTCGAAGATCGAGCCGACCGCGATCGCGCCGATGCCGGCCTCGTTGCGGATGCGGTCCGCGAACGGCGTCTGGAACATGCGGCCATAGACCGGCTTTTCCAGCTTGCTGACCTGGCCCGACGAGCAGTCGATCATGTCGGCGCCGGCGGCCTTGAACAGGCGGGCGATGTGCACCGCGTCGTCCGGCGTGATGCCGCCTTCGACCCAGTCGTGCGCCGAGATGCGCACGCTCATCGGCTTGTGTTGCGGCCAGGCGACGCGCATCGCGGCGAACACGCGCAGCGGATAGCGGCAGCGGTTTTCCAGGCTGCCGCCATATTCGTCGCCGCGCTCGTTGGTCAACGGCGAGATGAAGGACGACAGCAGGTAGCCGTGGGCGCAATGCAGCTCGACCCAATCGAAGCCCGCTTCATCGGCGGCCCGCGTGGCGTGCACGAAGTCCGCTTCGATGCGGTCCATGTCGGCCAGCGTCATGGCGCGCGCGGTCTGCGATATGCCCGCCAGGTATTGCTGCGGCGAGGCGGAGACCAGCGGCCAGTTGTCCCGGCTGTCCGGCAGCGGCTGGTCGATGCCGTCCCACATGGCGCGGGTCGAACCCTTGGCGCCGGCATGGCCCAGCTGCAGCGCTATCTTCGCGTCGCTGTGCTGGTGGACGAAATCGACGATGCGCTTCCAGGCCCGGGTGTGCTCCGGCGCGTACATGCCGGGACAAGCCGGTGTGATCCGCGCATCGGCCGATACGCAGGTCATTTCGGCGAACACCATCGCCGCGCCGCCCAGCGCGCGCGCGCCGAGGTGGGTCAGGTGATAGTCGCCGACGACGCCGTCCACCGCGCTGTATTGCGCCATCGGCGAGACGACGATACGGTTTTTCAAGACCACGTCGCGCACCTTGAAGGGTGTGAACATCGGCGGCGCCGCCTTCGCCGGCGCCAGGCCCGCCTGTATGCCGGCGCGGGCGGCGAACCAGCGTTCGTAGTCCGCCACGTAGGCCGCATCGCGCAGGCGCAGGTTCTCGTGCGACAGGCGCTGGCTGCGTGTCAGCATCGAATAGGCAAACTGCGGCGCTTCCATCGCCGTGTAGCGCTCGACGTTCTCGAACCACTCCATCGAATTGCGCGCCGCGCTTTGCAGCTTGATGACCTCCACCGCGCGCGCAGATTGATAGGCCGCCAGCGCAGCATCGGCGTCGGCATCGGCATGCTGGCCGAAGCAGCGTGCCAGTTCGATCGCATCCTCCAGCGCCAGCTTGGTGCCGGAGCCGATCGAGTAATGCGCCGAATGCGCGGCGTCGCCCATCAGCACCACCGGTACACGTTTGTCTCCCACCGTGTTCCAATGCACCCACTGGCCACAGACGATGCGCGGGAACTTGATCCACATGCCAGAGCCGCGCAGGTGCGCCGAATTGGACATCAGCTCATGTCCGTCCAGCTGCTCCGCGAACAGCCGCTCGCAAAACGCGATCGATTCTTCAGCGCTCATGTCTTCCAGTCCCGCCGCGCGCCATACCGACTCCGGCGTCTCGACGATGAAGGTCGAGGTGTCGTCGTCGTACTGGTAGATGTGGGCCTGGAACCAGCCGTGCTCCGTCTGTTTGAAGGCAAACGTGAAGGCGTCGAATTTCTTGCGCGTGCCCAGCCACACGAAGCGGCACTGGCGCGCTTCGATCTGCGGCTGGTAGCTGTCGGCGTAGCGGGTGCGGGTGCGGCTGTTCAGGCCATCGGAGGCAATCACCAGATCAGCACCGTAGCGGGTGGCGATTTCCTGGTCGTCCGCCACCTCGGTCTCGAACACCAGCGACACGCCCAGTTCCTCGCAGCGCTGCTGCAGGATGTTGAGCAGGCGCTTGCGGCCGATGCCGCAGAATCCATGGCCGCCGGACGTGACCTTCTCGCCCTTGAAGAAGACGTCGATATCGTCCCAGTGGTTGAACGATTGCAGGATCGCGCGCGCGGTCGCCTCGTCGGAATTCATCAGGTTGCCCAGCGTCTGGTCGGAGAACACCACGCCCCAGCCGAAGGTATCGTAGGGACGGTTGCGCTCCACCACCGTGATCTGGTGGGACGGGTCCTGCTTCTTCATCAGCAGGCTGAAATACAGGCCGGCGGGGCCGCCGCCTATGCATACAATATTCATACGGTTCTCTTTACTCGGTACGCAGTTTGAAGCGCTGTAGTTTTCCGGTCTCGGTGCGCGGCAGCGCCGTCAGGTAGCGGACCGCGCGCGGATACTTATACGGCGCGATCTGCCCCTTGACGAATTCCTGCAGCTGCGCCGTCAGCTCCGGCGACGCCTCGTGGCCCGGCTTGAGCACCACGTGCGCTTCGACGATCTGCCCGCGCTCCTCGTCCGGCCGGCCGATCACGCCGCATTCGGCCACGGCGGGATGGCGCAGCAGCGCGTCCTCCACTTCCGGGCCGGCGATGTTGTAGCCGGCCGAGATGATCATGTCGTCGGTACGCGAGCGGTAGTAGAAATAGCCGTCGGCGTCCATCTCGTAGGCGTCGCCGGTCAGGTTCCAGCCATCGAGCACATAGTCGCGCTGGCGTTCGTCCGCCAGGTAGCGGCAGCCGGTCGGGCCTTTCACCGCCAGCCTGCCGATCACGCCCGGCCCGACCGGCTTGCCGTCGTAATCGAGGATGCAGGCCTGGTAGCCCGGCACCGGCTTGCCGGTGGCGCCCGGCCGTATCTGCTCGCCCGCCGCCGAGATGAAAATATGCAGCAGCTCGGTGGCGCCTATGCCGTCTATCATCGCCAGCCCGGTGGCCTGGCGCCAGCTCTCGCGCGTCGCCAGCGGCAGCGCCTCGCCGGCGGAGACGGTCTTGAGCAGGCTGCCGATGTCGTACTTGCCGGCCAGCGGCGCCATCTGCCGGTAGAAGGTCGGCGCGGTGAAGCACACCGTGGCCCGGTATTGTTCGATCGCCTTGAGCAGGGTTTCCGGCGTCAGTTTTTCCAGCAGCACGGCGCTGGCGCCGACCCGCAACGGGAACAGCAGCAGGCCGCCGAGGCCGAAGGTAAAGGCCAGCGGCGGCGTGCCGATGAAAATATCGCTGCGCTGCGAATCCAGCACCGAGCGCGGGAAGCAGTCGCAGATCGCCATCACATCGCGATGGAAATGCATGGTGCCCTTCGGGATGCCGGTGGTGCCGGAGGTGAAGCTGATCAGGCAGACGTCGTCGGCCGCCGTGTCCACCGCGTCGAAGCTGGCCGACTGCTGCGCCATCAGCAGCTCCAGCGTGGCGCCGGCGCCGCCGAACCACAGCGTCTTCGCCTTCACGGCGGCGGGCAAATCCACCGCCTCCATTTCAGCGCGCAGGCCGTCCGCGCACAGCACGGCGTTGATCTCGGCCTTGGCGGCGATGGTGCCCAGCTCGCGCGCGCGCAGCAGCGGCATGGTCGGCACGGCGATGCAACCGGCCTTCAGCACCGCCAGCACGCAGGCCGCCATCATCGGATTGTTCGCGCCGCGCAGCAGCACGCGATTGCCCGCCTCCAGCCCCAGCGGGCCGCGCAGCACATGGGCGATGCGGTCGATCTGCTCCAGCAGCTGGGCGTAGGTCCAGCTGAGCTGCTCGCCGCGGATCGCGATGCGTTCCGCCGCGCCGCCGGCCAGCGCGCCCTCGAACAGCTCCGCCACGCAATTGAGGCGCGGCGGGTACTGGAGCTCCGGCAGGTCGAAGCGCAACTCCGGCCACAGCTCCGGCGGCGGCAAGTGCTCGCGCGCGAAGTGGTCGGTGTGTGCGCTGTCGCTGCTGGTGACGGAAGTGCTGGCAGAACTGGCTGTCGGTCTGGTCATGGTCGCCCTGGAGTTGGAAGTCGTTCGGTATCCGCTGCTCACGCCACAGATACTTTAAACTTAAACTATCTCAACATCAAGTGCAATCGCTCAGGCGGAGGCGCCCTGCCGTATCAGGCCGGATTGATGGATCACGGCGCGCACCACGTCGGCCAGCGCGGCCTGCACCGCGTCGTTGGACAGACCGCCCGGGTTGAAGCCCTTCAGCACGACGGCCGCGCCGTCCAACCCCAGCGTGACGCAACCGGCGTGCAGGCGGTCGATGCGGGCCTGCGCTTCCTGCTGCTGGCCCTTGGCCAGCAAGCTCGCCAAGTCGCCGCTGGCGGCGGTCAGCTGGTTCTGGAAACCGCTCAGGTAAACCAGGAGTCGCTCGCCATTGATGCCCAGCCGGCGCATGGTGGCGGCGGGATCCTCGGCGTGATGATCGTAGCCGCTGGCCGCCTGGTCGAGGAAACCCGTCAGGTGCACGCGCACCTGCTCCGCCTGGAACGGCTTGACGATATAGCCGGCGGCGCCGGAATTGGAGGCCTCCTGCACGGTATCCTTGTCGTTGGCCGAGGTCACCAGCACGAAGGGCATGGTGTTGATTTCCGCATGCCCTTTGACGCGCTGCAGCAGCTCCATGCCGGACAGGCGCGGCATGCGCAGGTCGCAGAAGCAGATCGCAGGACGCAAGCCGTCTTCCAGCTGCTGCCAGGCGTCGGCGCCATCTTCCGCTTCGACGATATCGAACTTGCCACAGCTGTCGATCAAATGCATCAACACCATGCGCGAGACGACATCGTCGTCGACTACCAGAACTTTCATGAGACTCCCTGTGCCCTTAACAACTACTTTAGTGTGACCCTAGTACGGCACTTGCAACGATATTACATGAAAAACCGGGCTTATACGTCCTGGACAGATAAGGATTTATACGAATTGCCGCAGCTTACAAAGTGCTAGCCGCGCCGGCCCGCAGCAGCAACGCGCGCAGCTGCGGCATGGCCTCGACGATGCGCGGCCAGTTGCCGTGGTCCGCATCGAGCTCCAGCTCCCCGCACAGCGCCTGCAGTTCCTGCTCCTCCAGATAACCGGCGCTGCCCTTCATGCCGTGCAGCAGACGGCTGGCGGCATCGGCGTCGCCCAACTCCACGGCGCGCTCGAGCTCCACCAGGCGCAGCGGCGCGTCCTGGTGGAAGGCGCTGCGCAGCCGCAGTTTCAGATCGCTGCCGCCGCTGTGCTGCGCCAACCGCGCCGGCTCCTCGGCCGCCGGCGCCACGCCGAACAGCGAGTCCAGCTCCGGCGTGCCCAACGCCGGGTTGTGGCGCGGCTCCATGCGCGGCAGCTGGACGCCCCGCTGCAGCTGGCGTTCGATCGCGCGGCTAAGCTGGAAGTGCAGCTTGTCCTCGTCGATCGGCTTGGTCAGGAAATCGTCCATGCCGGCGGCCAGGTAGCGGCTGCGGTCTTCCTCGCTGGCGTTGGCGGTCAGCGCGATGATCATCAGCTCCTGGTCTCGCACCGGCGCCGCCTCGGTGCCGCCGGACCGTATCATGCGGGTGGCGCTGGCGCCGTCCATTTCCGGCATGCGGCCGTCCATCAGGATCAGATCGTAGCGCGTCAGCGAGCAGGCCTTGACGGCCAGCGCACCGTTGGCGGCGATGTCGACCTTGTGGCCCAGGTCCTCCAGCATCATGCGGATGATGATCTGGTTGGTCGGGAAGTCCTCCGCGCACAGCACCTTGAGCTGGTGGCTGTGCGGCTCGCGCGGCACATGCGGCACCATCGGCGGCGGCACGCCGTTCGCCAGCGGCAGCTCGAAGGAGAAGGTGCTGCCCTCGCCCGGCGTGCTGACGGCGTTGATGCCGCCGCCCATCAGCTCGACCAGCTGGCGGCAGATCGCCAGCCCCAGGCCGGTGCCGCCGTAGCGGCGCGTGGTGGAGGCGTCGGCCTGCTCGAACTGCTGGAACAGGCGCGGTATCGCCGCCGCCTCGATGCCGATGCCGGTGTCGGATACGCTGAAGCGGATGCGGTTGAGCGCCCCCTTGTAGCCGGCGCGGGCCCGTACATCGTCCTCCTGCGGCACGCGCTCGACGCGCATCCGCACCGATCCGCGCTCGGTGAACTTGAACGCATTGCCGACCAGGTTGACCAGCACCTGGCGCAGCCGGGTCGGATCGCCGACGACGAACTGCGGCAGGCCGTCGCCGAACTCCAGGCTGAATTGCACGCTGTGGGCGGCGGCCTGCTCCTCGAACAGGCTGACCACGTTCTCCACCGCCGCCGACAGCGAAAAGTCGATATTCTCGATGGTCAGCTTGCCGGCCTCGATCTTCGAGAAATCCAGCAGGTCGTTGATGATCGACAGCAGCGACTGCGCGCTGGCCTGGCCGCGCATGATCTGCTCGCGCGTGCTGATGGCCAGCCGGCTGTCGCGCAGCGCGAAGCCCAGCATGCCGATCACGCCGGCCAGCGGGGTGCGCATCTCGTGGCTCATATTGGCCAGGAATTCGGACTTCTGGCGGGTGGCGTCTTCCGCCTTCTGCTTGGCCAGGCGCAGGCGCTCGTCGTTCTCCTGCAAGGCGCGGTTGGCCAGCGCCAGCTCCTCGGTGTGCAGCCGCACCTGGCGCTCCTGCTGCAGCAACTGGGCCTGGGTCTGGCGCAGCGTCTGCAGCGTTTCCTCCAGCTGCTGGTAGGCGCGCGCGTTTTCCAGGCCCGCCGCGGCGTGCGAGGCCAGCGTTTGCAGCATGTCCATGTGCACCTGCTGGTAGCGGTTCCTCTCGACGCTCTGCACGCACAGCAAGCCGACCACCTTGTCGTTGGCCACCAGCGGCGCGTACATCAGCGATTGCGCCACGGCGGCCGGCTGGCCATCCTCGCGCACGCAGGCCACCAGCATGTCCAGCCCCGTGTCGTCCATGTAGTCGCGGTACTCCGCCTGCAAGTCGTTGATGAACACCGGCTTGCGGTGCGTCAGGCACCATACGGCCAGCTGGTTGGGCTGATCCATGTGGCGCTGATAGGGCAAGGTGCGCACGCCGGCGTCGATGGCGAACGGGAAGTCGATCACGCCCTCGTCCTCGCGCACGAAGCCGATGCCGAAGATCTGCGCATCCATCAGGTGATGCACGTGGCGGTACAGCGTGCGCATGGAGGTCTCCATGTCCAGCGTGGCGCTCATCTCGCGACCCAGTTCGCTCAGCACCGAGATGTTGCGGTGCGCCTGTTCGACATTCTCCTTCTGCCGCTCGACTTCCACCTTCTGCCGTTCGGTGTCGATGCGGCGCTGCTCGGCCTCGGCGCGCTGCGCCTCCGCCTCCAGGCGGCGCTGCTCCAGCTCCTGTTTCTGCTGTTGCAGCAGCAGGTTCTTGTGCTCGACTTCCGCCGTGCGCGAGCCGACCAGTTCCTCCAGCCGCTGCTGCTGATGGTGCAGGCTGCGCACGCGCGCGGCGTAGGCGGCATAGCCGGCGCCCAGCAGGGCCAGGCCGAACAGGCCGCGGAACCACCAGGTTTTCCAGAACGGCGGCAGGATGGTGATCTCCAGCGTGGCGGCGTTGTCGTTCCAGATGCCGTCCTTGTTGGCGGCCTTGACGCGGAAGGTGTACTGGCCCGGATCGAGGTTGGTGTAGGTGGCGAAGCGCTTGGTCGAATCGGTGACCACCCAGTCCTCGTCGAAGCCTTGCAGCTGGTAGGCGAAGCGGTTGCGCTGCGGCGCCGCGTAGTGCAGCGCCGCGAACTCCAGCGAGAACACGGAATCGCTCTCGCGCAGCGTCAGCGCGCTGGTGTGCTCGATCGCCACCTTCAGCACGTCGGGATGGTCGCCCTGCCCCGGCTTGAGCGACTTGTTGAAGATCTGGAAATCGGTGATGGCGACGCTCGGCGCCACGCTGTTCTCGCGCACCTCCGTCGGCACGAAGGCGGTGATGCCGTTGAAGCCGCCGAAGTACAGCGTGCCGTCCGGCGTGCGCAGCGCGGCGCCGTCGAAGTAGGCGCCTTCGATGGTGCCGTCGGCGCCGCTGTAGTTGCGCACCAGTCCCGTGCTGGTGTTAAGGCGCGACAGGCCGCTGTTGGTGCTCAGCCAGAGGTTGCCCGCGTCGTCGGGCAGGATCGAGGCGATGGCGTCGTCGGCGATGCCGTCCTTGCGCAGGTAGCGGCGGAAGCGGATGACGCCGTCGGCCGCCACCACCATCTTGTTAAGGCCCGCCGCGGTGCCGACCCAGATGGTGCCGCGGCCGTCCTCGTACAGGTAGTGCACCTCGTCGTGACTGAGGCTGAACGGGTCGGCCGGGTCGCGCCGGAAGTGGCGGAAGGTGCCGGTCTTGCGGTCCAGCAGATCGAGGCCGTTGAAGGTGCCGATCCACAGCTGGCCCTTGCGGTCCTCCAGGATGGGCCGCACCACGTTGTCGGCCAGGCTGCTCATGTCGGATGGATCGTGGCGGAAGGTGCGCACGTCCATGGTCTGCGGGTCCAGCCGGTGCAGGCCGCCGCGCGAGGCGATCCACAGGATGCCGCTGCGGTCGCCGACGATGTTGCGGATGGTGTCGCTGGCCGGGTCGCCGCGCACGAAGGACAGCGCCTTGATCGCGCCGCTCGCCACGTCCAGGTGGTTGACGCCGGCCCGTCCGCCTATCCACATATTGCCGTTCTTCTCGCGCCACAGCGCGGTGACCTGGTCGTCGCTCAAGCTGTTGGCGCGCTGCGGATCGTGGCGCCACACCTTGCCCTCGCCGCTGACCGGATCGTACAGATTCAGGCCACCGCTGCTGCCCAGCCACAGCTGGCCGCGCGCCTCGGCGACGATGGCGCGCACCTTGTTGTCCGACAGCGTGTTCGGAATGTCGGCCTGGCGCACGATGCGGGCGAAGCCGCCGCTGCCCAGGTCCACCCGGCTGGCGCCGTCGTTCCAGGTGCCGACCCAGAAGGTGCCCACGCGGTCGCGGAACAGCGCCGAGATCTGGTTGTCCGCCACACTGTGGCTGTCGCTGAACTGGTGCAGGTACTGCACCAGCCGGTTCTCCGACGGCAGCCAGCGCAGCAGGCCGTCGGCCTGGGTGCCGACCCAGACGTTGGTCTCGGCGTCGACGTACAGCGTGGTGATGCTCATGCCCGGCTTCATGCCTTCGCGCGGGCCGAGGCGGCGGCGCTGCGGCTCCTTGCCCAGCAGGCGCCATTGTTCCAGGCCGCCCAGCGTGCCCACCCACAGCGTCTGCGCGCTGTCCACCTGCAGCGCCAGCACCGCGTTGTACTTGCTGTCGCCGCTGGCGTCGATGGTGAAGTGCTGGAAGCGCGCCTCGCCCGGCGCCAGCATATCGAGGCCGGTGGCGGTGGCCACCCACAGGCGGCCGGCGGCGTCGCGCGCCAGCGCGTTGACCTGGTCGTTGGCCAGGCTGCCGGCATCGGCCGGGTCGTGGTGCCAGCTGGTGAAGCGCTGGCTGCCCGGCTCGAAGTGATGCAGGCCGTCGGCGCTGGCCAGCCACAGGCCGCCCTCGCCGTCGTCGGCGATGGCGCGCACGTGGCGGTTGCCGTTGCCGCGCTGCGCCGATTCGTGCGGCAGGAAGTGGGTGAAGCTCTTGGTGGCGGCGTCGTAGCGATCCAGGCCGCCGTCGGTGCCCACCCACAGTTGGCCGGAGCGGTCCAGGTGCAGCACGCGCACCCAGTTGTCGGCCAGGCTGCGCGGGTCGGAGACGGCGCTCTTGTAGGTGATGGTGCGGTAGCCGTCGAAGCGGGTCAGGCCGGCCTGGGTGCCGAGCCAGATGAAGCCCTGCTTGTCCTGGGCGATGGCCAGCACCGATTCCTGCGCCAGCCCGTGCTCGACGCTGAGCTGCTCGAAGCGCAGCGTGCGCGGCGGCGCCCCCGCCCATGCGGCGGCCGCGCCCAGGCCCCACAACAGCAGGACGGGCAGCAGGAATCGGCAAAATAGGCGAACAAAAACCGTCACTGGAATCTCGTTAAAAGTATGCGGCACCGTTTACCCCGCACCCCGCGGGCAGGGGTCTGACCCCGTACGGGGTCAGACCCCATCGTTTCGGGGGGCGCACTTCAGGATTCGAAGAAGGCCAGCACATCGTCCTTGCGCGCTTGCGTGTCGCGCTGTCCGAGGCGGATCAACTCGCAAGTATATGTCGATTCGAACAACAGGTACGACGCGAGCGCGGCGCCGCGGGTTTCGGTGGCGCCTATCCCCGAGAGCATGGTGCGTATCGGCGCCGGCAGACTGGCGATGTGGCGGCTGGCGATATCGTCGAGCCGTTCGGACGGCGCGATCACCAGCAGCTGCACCGGCTTGAGCGGCGTCTTCTCCAGCAGCTCCGGCGGCAGCATGGACAGCGTCTTGTTGATGCGCTCCAGCCGCTCGATGTCGACCGCCAGGCTGTCGAGGAAGATCGACGACATGGCATGGCCGGCGATCTGCGCCAGGCTGGGATAGCGGGCCGCGCTCTTTTCGGCGGCGCTGCGGGCCGGCTCGGTCAGGCGTCCGGCGCCGACCACCAGCACCTTGCTGGCGCCGAGGTGGATGGCCGGCGAGATCGGCGCCAGCTGGCGCATCGAACCGTCGCCGCAGTATTCGCGGTGGCCCCCCATGTACAGCGGCGTGGCCGGGAAGATGAACGGGATGGCCGATGACGCCAGCAGATGCTCGACGCCGATCTGGTCCTGCAGGGCCACGCGCTGCATGCGTATCCACGGCGCGATGTCGGCGGCGGTCTGGTAGAAGGTCAGGTGGTTGCCGGCGGTGTAGGACGAGGCGGTGACGGCCAGCGCGTGCAGCAGGCCTTCGGACAGCACCGTGTCCAGGCGCGGCAAGTCCAGCATGCGGTGCAGCAGGCTGACCAGCGGCGTATTGTCCAGCAGCGAGGCGGGCGGCGCGGCGCGCCATTTGCGCAGCAGCCAGCCGAACGACAGCAGCGACAGCCAGCGCGCGCCGGAGCGGATCACGCCCAGCGAATCGGCGCGGTAGACCTGTTCGACCTCGATCTCCTGCCAGACGTCGAGCAGCTTCTGCACGCCCTCGCCGAAGTTATCGGCGCGGCAGGCCAGCGCGGTGGCGTTGATGGCGCCGGCCGAGGTGCCGCAGATGATCTCGAACGGATTGCGCGCGGGGGGCCAGCCCGCTTCCCACAGTATCTCCGAGATTGCCTGCAACACACCGACCTGGTAGGCGGCGCGGGCGCCACCGCCCGTCAGGATCAATCCTGTTTTCTTTTGAATTCCCATACGACAAGGTTAGCAGGGTCTGCCGGATTTGGGGAGGCGCCGGGGTCAGTTTAGAGCCATTAGTCGCCTAATACGACACCTTCGCGACGGGGATCGGCGCCGCCGAACCACTCCTCCTTGCCGTTGACCGTGCGGCGCTGGATGCCCTGCAAGCCGGAGTTGAGTTCGAACTCGCGCACCTGGTGGCCGCGCGCCTTGAGCTGCTCGATCACGGCCGGCGACACGCGTCCCGCTTCCAGTTCGGTCGGGCCGTTGCGGCTGCCGAAGTTGGGCAGGCTGATGGCCTGCTGCACGTCCAGCTTCCAGTCCAGCGTGCCGACCAGCACCTTGGCCACGTAGTTGATGATGGTCGAGCCGCCCGGCGAGCCGGTGGCCAGCACCAGCTTGTGCGTGACCTTGTCGAACACCAGCGTCGGCGACATGGCGCTGCGCGGGCGCTTGCCGGCCTGCACGCGGTTGGCGATCGGGCCGTTCTCGTCCTGCGAATCGAAGGAGAAGTCGGTCAGCTGGTTGTTCAGCATGAAGCCGTCGACCATCTGGCGCGCGCCGAAGGCGTCTTCCACCGAGGTGGTCATCGACAGCCCGCCGCCGTAGGCGTCCACCGCCACCAGGTGCGAGGTGGATGGCTTGTCGATGGCGGTATCGGCGCCCCACGCGACCTGCACCGACGCCGGCGTGCCGTAGTTGGCGCGGCCCATGGATTTATCGCCGATCAGCGCCGCGCGCTGCTTCAGGTAGGCCTTGTCCAGCAGCGCGGCCACGCCCTTGCCGGGCAGCGGCACGAAGTCGGTGTCGGCCAGGTAGCGGTTGCGGTCCGCGTAAGCCAGGCGGCCGGCCTCGGTGAACAGGTGGATGCCTTCGGCGGTCAGCGCGCCGTTGACTGGTTTGTACGGGCTGATGTCCTTCACTTCCAGGATGCCCAGCATCTGCGCGATGGCGATGCCGCCGGACGACGGCGGCGGCGCGCCGCACACGGTCCACGCCTTGTAGTCGCTGCAGATCGGCGTGCGCTCCTTGGCCTGGTAGCCGGCGATGTCGGCGGCGGTCAGCTTGCCGGGATTGGTCGGATGACCGGCCACCTTGGCGGCGATGTCGCGCGCGATGCGGCCCTGGTAGAAGGCGTCGGCGCCGCCGTCGGCGATCTCGCGCAGCGTGCGCGCCAGCTCGGGGTTCTTCAGCAGGTAGCCGACCGGACGCGGTTTGCCGTCCTCGCCGAAGAAGTAGGCCTTGGCGACCGGGTCGCGCGCCAGGTAGCGGTCGTAGCTGAGCAAGGCGTTCAGGCGCGGGCTGACATTGAAGCCGTCTTCGGCCAGCTTGATGGCCGGCGCGAACAGCGCCTTCCATGGCAGCTTGCCGTGCTCCTTGTGCGCCAGCTCCAGCATGCGCAGCACGCCGGGCGCGCCGACCGAGCGGCCGCCGATCACGCCGGTCTCGCGCGAGACGGCCTTGCCGTCCTTGTCCTGGAACAGGTGTTCGTCCGCGGCGGCGGGTGCGGTTTCGCGGCCGTCATAGGATTGCACGCGTTTGCCGTCGGAGTACAGCAGGAAGGAGCCGCCGCCGATGCCGGACGATTGCGGCTCGACCAGCGTCAGCACCAGCTGGGTGGCGATGGCGGCGTCGATGGCGGTGCCGCCCTGCTTGAGCATCTGGTAGCCGGCCTGGGTGGCCAGTGGATTGGCCGCCGCCACCATGAATTTTTGCGCGGACTTGCCGGCTTTCTCGCTGTAGCCGGTGGCGATTTCGGGCGCCACGTCGGCGCCGGTGCGTTGTGCGTAGGCTGGCGCGTGCAGTGCGGCCAGCAGCGGAAGGGACAGCGCGAGGCTCAGCGCCAAAGGCTCGATACGAAACTTGCGGGACATGGACTCTCCAAAATAAGAGGCGCGCGGCCAGGGCCGCGCGCCCGATCACTCTGGCATCCTACACGAAATCGTGTAAATCGTTTACTTCGGCTGCATGCGGATGGCGCCGTCCAGGCGGATGGTTTCGCCGTTCAGCATGGTGTTTTCGATAATGGTCTTGGCCAGGTGGGCGTATTCGTCCGGGCGGCCGAGGCGCGGCGGGAACGGCACCATATTGCCCAGCGCGGTACGTACTTCTTCCGGCATGCCCATCAACATCGGCGTTTCGAAGATGCCTGGGGCGATGGTCATCACGCGGATGGCGCTGCGCGACAGGTCGCGCGCCATCGGCAAGGTCAGGCCGGCCACGGCGGCCTTGGAGGCGGCGTAGGCGGCCTGGCCGATCTGGCCGTCGAAGGCAGCCACCGAGGCGGTGTTGATGATCACGCCGCGTTCGCCGCTGTCGGTGGCGGCGGTCTTGCCCATCGCGTCGGCGGCCAGGCGGGCCATGTTGAAGGTGCCGACCAGGTTGATGTTGACGGTGCGCTGGAACACATCCAGCGGGTGCGGGCCGTCCTTGCCGACGGTCTTGACGGCGGGCGCCACGCCGGCGCAGTTGATCAGGCCGCGCAGCGTGCCCAGCGCGAGGGCGGCGTCGACCACGGCCTTGCCGTCGGCTTCCGAGGTGACGTCGCACTTGACGAAGACGGCCTTGAGTTCGGCGGCCAGCGCCTCGCCCGGTTCCACCTGCACGTCGGCCAGCACCACCTTGCCGCCCTGCGCGACGATCATGCGCGCGGTGGCCGCGCCCAGGCCCGAGGCGCCGCCGGTGACGATGAATACGTTGTTCTGAATTTGCATGTGTGTCCCTATCTGTTTTTATTTGACGTTTACGTTAACGTCACATCGCAATTGTAGCGAATTTTTTATCGGAGATGAGGAAAAGCTGTGCAGGCGGATCCGGCGCAAGGTTGCATCTTCGTCAGCATGTTACGGTTTTCAATCGCGCCTCGAGGGGGAAACCATGAAAAACCAAGCCCATACGCTGGATCCCAGGATCAGCCTCAACTTCTCCATCGCCAAGGTTGTTGCCATATTCATCGTTCTCCTTGGCCATTGGTTTTCGCCGTCAATCCTGTGGATACCGGTCACTGTGGGCCTGTTCATCTTCGCCTTCTCTTCGGGATACTTTACTTCGCGCATCTACGGGCCCAACCTCGACATGCGCCGGTTTTGGAAGAAAAAGCTGGAGCGGCTGGGCATGCGCTACTGGGTCATCATGGGATTTCTTGCCGTCGTGGTCGTGCTCCGGGGAGGAACGCTGCTGCATTGGCACACCCTCGTGCATTTTTTCGGATTGTCGGGTGTGTTGAACTGGCTGGACATCCGCAACCGCAGCGGACTGGGTGCGGGCCTTTGGTTCTTCACGCTGCTGTTGCTGTTTTACCTGCTCTATCCCTTCCTGGCGAAGCTGTGCCGGTCGAAGCAGCGGGCGCTGGCGGTCGCGGCGGGAGCGACCATCGCCGCCGTTTATCTTGAAGACAAATCCCACATCGGCCATGAACTTTGGCTGACATCGCTTGGCTTTATCCTCGGGGTTGCATACGGGGCGCAAGAACCGCGGCTGCGCGCCTGGCTTGCGTCCGTGGTCGCCGCGCTCGGCTGTATGGCCTTGCTGGCGGCAAACCGGGCTGGATTCAACGGCGCCAATACAGCGCTGATCGCCACGACGAGCATCGCCTGCAGCGTCTGGCTGGCAAACGCCACCAACTTCAGCTGGCACGGCTTTGCGCGGCTAGCGGAATTCGAGGTCTATCTCCTGGAAATCTTCTTGATACACACTTACCTGTTTGTGCGCCTCACTCACAATACCTGGCTGGACCTGATCATCTCGACCATGATCATCGTGGCAGCCGCTGTGGGCATCAACCGGACGACGCGCTAGCACTGCAGCCAGACGCCGTTGCGGTTGCAGACTTTGCCGGCAGGAGAGATTGCCGTGCCGGGGCCGGCGTTGTTGATGTGCGTGCCGTTGGCGTCGTTGCAGCCGGTGGGGCCGCAGTTGTTCAGTGCTTTCGGCGCGTTGGGAGGATTGAGCAGGGTCTGCAGCGACGGCGACGGCGGCGCGGCGGGCATCGCGACTTGCGGCGCCTGCTTGACCACCGGCATGCGCTGGATGATCTGTGGGACGGGGCGGCGCGGCATCGGCTTGCGCGCCGGCGCGGTGCGGCAGGGTTCGACCGCCAGCCGCAGGCCGTCGGCGCTCAAGGTGCAGACCGGCAATTTGGCGTATTCACGTAACTCGGGGCTGGCGGAGGCGGCGATCCTGGCAGCGCCCGGTGCCGGCGCCTGGGCGGCGGCCAGCGCGCCCGGCAGCGCCAGCATCAGGCATAGCGCGGTGCGCGGCGTCATGGCGGCGGCACCAAGGTGGCTGTCAGCGCGCGCCATGGCAGCAGGCAGGCGGTGACGTTGGGATAGTAGCCGCGCGGATTGTCGCAGTAGTACAAGCGTGTCGGCGACATTGCCGCGTCGGATGGCGGTAAATACAGCGGCGCATCGGCGTAATAGCCGGGCCGATAGTAGTAACCGTCGTAGTAGGGACCGTAGTAGCCGTAGCGCGGCCAGAACAGCGGCGCACCGATAAAGACGCCGCCGCGGAAGTAGCCGTGGCCGTGGCCGTGATGATAGCCGTGACCACCACCTCCTCCACCGTGGAAATGACCATGACCACCGCCTCCATGGCCGCCTCGCTGCGCCCAGGCATTGGGGCTGACCAGGACTCCCAGCAGGAAGGCCAGCGCCAGCGCCGGTTTCAACATGTTCATGGCATCACCTCGCGTAGTGCTACACCTTTCATTATTAGCAGGTGTAGCACCGGAGGGAAGCACTTGAAACAATTGGTAACGCTTACTTGCCTGGCGGTGGCTGATCGGCCGGCGTGGCCGGTGCGGCCGGCGCCCCCTGCCCCGGCTGTGCACCTTCGGTCATCGGCGCCGACGCCGGCGGTGGTGGCGGCGCGTCGGCCGGTTTCATCATCTCCGCGCCCTGCCCCATCATCCCCGCGCCAGGCGCCGTCATCATGACTGGCGGCGGCGCGACGATCGCGCTCACCGGCGCCGCTACCGTCACCGCCAGCCAGCCCGAGGCGGGCAGCAGCGGCACCAGCAACAGCGCCACGATGTTGATGATCTTGATCAGCGGATTGACGGCCGGGCCGGCCGTATCCTTGTACGGGTCGCCCACGGTGTCGCCGGTCACGGCCGCCTTGTGGGCATCCGAACCCTTGCCGCCGAAGTGGCCGTCCTCGATGTATTTCTTGGCGTTGTCCCAGGCGCCGCCGCCGGTGGTCATCGAGATCGCCACGAACAGGCCGGTGACGATGGTCCCCATCAGCATGCCGCCCAGCGCGGCCGCTCCCAGCAACATGCCGACGATGATGGGCACCACCACCGGCAGCAGCGACGGGATGATCATTTCCTTGATCGCCGACGCGGTCAGCATGTCGACCGCCTTGTCGTACTCCGGCTTGCCGCTGCCGTCCATGATGCCCTTGATGTCGCGGAACTGGCGGCGCACCTCCACCACCACGGCGCCGGCGGCGCGGCCCACGGCCTCCATCGCCATCGCGCCGAACAGGTAGGGAATCAGGCCGCCGATGATCAGGCCGACGATCACCATCGGGTTCGACAGGTCGAAGGTGATGCTCTGGCCGCGCGATTCCAGCGCGTGCGTGTAGTCGGCGAACAGCACCAGCGCGGCCAGGCCGGCCGAGCCGATCGCGTAGCCCTTGGTGACGGCCTTGGTGGTGTTGCCCACCGCGTCCAGCGGATCGGTGATCGCGCGCACCGATTCCGGCATGCCCGACATTTCGGCGATGCCGCCGGCGTTGTCGGTGATTGGACCGTAGGCATCCAGCGCCACGACGATACCGGCCATCGACAGCATCGAGGTGGCGGCGATCGCCACGCCGTACAGCTGGCCCAGCTGGTAGGACACCAGGATCGCCGCGCACACCGCCAGCACCGGATAGGCGGTGGACTTCATCGACACGCCCAGGCCGGCGATGATGTTGGTGCCGTGGCCGGTGGTCGACGCCTCGGCGATATGCTTGACCGGCGCGAAATCGGTGCCGGTGTAGTACTCGGTGATGTAGACCATCAGCCCGGTCAGCACGATGCCGACCACGGTGCAGCCCATCATCTTCATGCGCATGGCCTCGTCCGGCCAGATCTGCCAGGTCACCACGACAAAGCCCAGCAGCGACAGGCCGGCCGCCCACCACAAGCCGGTGTACAGCGCCGACATGATCTTCTTGCCCGGCTTGGCCTTGACCATCGAGCAGCCGATGATGGAAGCGATGATGGACACCGCGCCCAGCAGCAGCGGATAGACGATGGCCGAGGTCGGCGCCGAGGTGATCAGCAAGGCGCCCAGCAGCATGGTGGCGATCAGGGTCACCACATAGGTTTCAAACAGGTCGGCCGCCATGCCGGCGCAATCGCCGACGTTGTCGCCGACGTTATCGGCGATCACCGCCGGGTTGCGCGGATCATCCTCCGGGATGCCCGCCTCCACCTTGCCCACCAAATCCGCGCCCACGTCCGCGCCCTTGGTGAAGATGCCGCCGCCCAGCCGGGCGAAGATCGAGATCAGCGAAGCGCCGAAGGCCAGGCCGATCAGCGGCTTGATCACATCGTGCGGATTGAGCGGCGGGTTGGGCGCGCCCGGCGCCATCCCCGTCAGGAACATATAGAACAGCACCACGCCCAGCAGGCCCAGGCCCACCACCAGCATGCCGGTGATGGCGCCGCCCTTGAAGGCGACGTCGAGCGCCTCGTTCATGCCCTTGGTGGCCGCCTGCGCCGTGCGCACATTGGCGCGCACCGAGACGTTCATGCCGATGAAGCCGCAGGCGCCGGACAGCACCGAGCCGACCAGGAAACCGATGGCGGTCTTCATGTCGAGCAGGCCGGCAATGAGGATGAGCAGCACCACGCCGACGATCGCGATGGTGCGGTACTGGCGCGCCAGATAGGCGGCGGCGCCCTGCTGGATGGCCAGTGCAATTTCTTGCATGCGCGGGTTGCCCGCATCCTGACCCAAAATCCAGCTTCGTGACCATAATCCGTAAATCACGGCGATAACGCCGCACGCAACTGCAAACCAAAGGCTAGCTGCCATAGTGTCCCCTTATTTTTATTGATCGAGCCTACAAACCCACACTTCAGAAAACCAACGCCCGCCGGGTAGGCAAGCGCAGCCAACTAAACCTGCGAACTGCAACACTTCAAAAAACGGGATGGCATCCAGCCTATTTCAGGCGCAAAAAAAGCGGACACTCGGTCCGCTCTACTTTAACGCTTATTCCGCGAGCGCGGCAAACGCGCTGTCGCGAATTTGCTCTACCGGACCGACGCCGACGATGCGGCGATACTTCGGCGCGCCCGGCTGACCGGTTTGCGCCCAGTTGTTGTAGTAGCTCAGCAGCACTTCGGTCTGGTTGTGATAGACGTCCAGGCGCTTCTTGACGGTCTCGGCCTTGTCGTCGTCGCGCTGCACCAGCGGCTCGCCGGTGACATCGTCCTTGCCGTCGACTTTGGGCGGATTGAATTTGACGTGGTAAACGCGACCCGAACCCGGATGGCAACGGCGGCCGTCCATGCGTTCGATGATCGATTCGTCCGGCACGGCGATTTCCAGCACGTAGTCCACCACCACGCCGCTGTCCTTCATCGCATCGGCTTGCGCGACGGTGCGCGGGAAGCCATCGAACAGGTAGCCGTTGGCGCAATCCGGCTCGGCCAGGCGGTCCTTGACCAGACCGATAATGATGTCATCCGATACCAAACCACCTGCATCCATCACCTTCTTGGCCGCCAGGCCCATTTCCGTGCCCGCCTTGATCGCGGCGCGCAGCATGTCGCCGGTGGAGATTTGCGGGATGTTATATTTTTCTTTGATGAAATTAGCCTGGGTGCCCTTGCCGGCTCCTGGTGCTCCTAAAAGAATAAGACGCATGAAAAATTCCTAAAACAGATATGGATGGGTTAGTTGGTATCGGATCGTACGAAACTTACCACAAAACTTCGTCTCAACGCCAATTTGTGACGGCTTAGACCGTTCTTAGCTCCCGAAACCGGGGTATGGAGAGATATTCCGTATGAATATCGCACCGTTGTCTTGGTTATATCAATCGTAACTGACGGCTGCCTGACGCGCCTGTTTGATACAAATCAATAGAACTGCCGGACGCGGACCAGGTCTTCCGGCGTATCCACCCCGGCCGCCGGGGCCGAGTCGGTCACATGGACCGCGATGGGATAACCGTGCCACAGCACGCGCAACTGCTCCAGCGCTTCGATCGATTCCAGTGGCGACACGTCCAGCGCCGGGTAGGCCTGCAGGAAGTCGTTGCGGTAGGCGTACAGTCCGATGTGACGCAACGGTACGTAACCGTCCGGCAGCGTGGATTTAGACTGCGCAAAAGCGTCGCGGTTCCAGGGTATGGTCGCGCGCGAGAAATACAGGGCCCGGCCGGCCTTGTCCAGCACCACCTTGACCACGTTCGGGTTGAAGGCGTCGGCGGCGTCGTGCAGCGGGTGGGCGCAGGTGGACATCGGCACGTCGGCGTTGATGCGGGCGGCGGCGGCCTGCAGCAGCGCCGGGTCGATCAACGGCTCGTCGCCCTGCAGGTTGACCACCACGGCGTCGGCCGGCAGGTTCAGCGCGCGCGCCACTTCGGCGATGCGGTCGGTGCCGGACGGATGGTCGGCGCGGGTCATGCACACTTCCACGCCGTGCTGCACGCAGGCGGCGCGGATGTCTTCATGGTCGGTGGCGACGATGATGCGGCTGGCGCCGGCCAGCTGCGCGCGCTCGGCCACGCGCACCACCATGGGCTTGCCGCCCAGGTCGGCCAACGGCTTGTTCGGCAGCCGGGTCGAGGCCAGGCGGGCCGGAATGATGACGATGAAGGACACCGCTTATTCCGCCTTGTCCTGCAGGGTGCGCGCCTCGTCGGCCCACATGATGGGGATGCCGTCGCGGATAGGATAGGCCAGGCGGTCGCCCTTGCATATCATTTCCTGGGCTTTTTTATCGTACTCCAGGGGGCCTTTGCAGACCGGGCATACCAGGATATCAAGCAATCGAGCGTCCACGACATTTCTCCACAATTTGGTCGGCCAGCGCGCCATCGAGCTGCGCCGTCACCGGGACGACCCATAGTCGCGGGTCGTCTCTGAGTTCTTCAATTTGCGCACATTTTACTGCATCCTTCTCGGTCATCAAGATCAGGTCCGCGTCGAGCGCGGCAAACGGGCGGTCCTGGAAGTCGTGATGGTCGGGCAAAGGCAGCTCCGTGATGCGCAGGCCGGCCGCCTTGAGCATGCCGAAGAAGCGCACCGGATTGCCGATGCCGGCGGCGGCGGCCACGCGCAGGCCAGGCTGCGCGAAGGTGGCCAGCGCACGGCGCTGCGAACGGTCGAGCAGCTGCTCGGCGTGCAGGCCTGTCAGCGTCATCTGGATCGGGCGCTGGCGGAAATCGTTCAACCCCGCACTGCGGCGAACAGGGGTCTGACCCCCTACGGGGTCAGACCCCAGCTCTTCGGGGTGGCTTCGCGGCTCAATCGCGCAGCCGACCGACCGCGCCAGCTCATCGGTCAGCTCGGGCGTGTTGATGACGGTGAAGTCGCGCCGGCGCGAGACCGGTTCCCGCAGCGGACCAGCCGGCAGCAGCCAGCCGTTGCCGGCGCCACGGCCGTCGAACAAGATGATTTCCACGTCGCGCTGCAAGGCGTAGTGCTGCAGGCCGTCGTCGGTCAGCAGGATGTCCACATCGGGATGGGCGGCCAGCAGCGCGCGGCCGGTGGCGGCGCGGTCGCGGCCGACCATGACCGGGCAGCCGGTGCGCTGCCAGATCAGCAACGGCTCATCGCCGACCTGCGCCGGCGTGGACGCGGCGCTGACCGCGCGCGCGTCGTCGCCGACGCCGTCGCTGCCGTGGCCGCGCGAGATCACGCCGGGCTTCATGCCGGCCGCCTGCAGGGCCTGCACCAGCCAGATCGTCAGCGGCGTCTTGCCGGTGCCGCCGATGTAGATATTCCCCACCACCACCACCGGCACCGGCAGCCGCGAGGACTTCAGCACGCCGGCGCGGAACAGGGCCGCCCGCAGGCCGCTGAGCGCGCGGAACAGCAGCGACACCGGCCACAAGGCGCAAGCCAGCGGCCCGCGCCGCAGCCAGTTACGCGTGAGCGTCGTTTCGAGCGCCGACGATTTGGTGGGAGATTGATTGGGCAATTCAGAGCCTTAGCCTACCGCCGTCATTCCCGCGCAGGCGGGAATCCATGCTGAACGTCCGTAGTCGGCGTTCTATGGATTCCCGCTTTCGCGGGAATGACGGGCGATCACATGTTATTTTGCACCGCTGGTCTGCGCGGCGAAGGTCAGCTTTTCGTAGCCTGCGATGCGCGCCGCTTCCATCACGTTGATGACCATCTGGTGCATCGCGAACTGGTCGGCGTTGACGATCACCACCGGCGACTTGCCGCCCGCGCCGCCCTTGTCGGCGGCGTTCTTCATGGCCTGGGCGAAGCCGGCCACGTCATGGAACGACACCGGATCGCCGTTGATCGTGTAATTGCCCTTGGCGTCCACCGTCACGTTCAGCTCGAACGGCTTGTCGGTCGCCTTCTGCGCGTCGGCGGTTGGCAGCGTGATCTGCAGCTCGGTGAACTTGCTGTAGGTGGTGGTCACCATCAGGAAGATCAGGATCACCAGCAGCACGTCGATGAACGGGATCAGGTTGATCTCAGGGTCTTCACGGTGCCGGCCTTTGCGAAAGTTCATGCGGCGTCCTTACTTGCGCTTGGAGTGCACGACATCGACAAACTTCACCGCCAGCTGTTCCATCTCGATGACGAAGCTGTCCACCAGCGCGCGGAAGTGACGGTAGAAGACCAGCGTCGGCATCGCGATCGCCAGGCCGAAGCCGGTGTTATACAAGGCCACCGAAATACCGTGCGCCAGCTGCGCAGGATTGGCGCCGGTCGCATTCTGCGCGCCGAAAATCTCGATCATGCCGACCACCGTGCCGAACAGTCCCATCAGCGGAGCCAGGGTTGCGATTGTGCCCAGCGTCGTCAGGAAACGTTCCAGCGTGTGCGCCACGCCACTGCCCGCCTCCTCGATCGACTCCTTCATCACATCGCGCGGCGCATCGATATTGCGCAGCGCGGCCGACAGCACCACGCCCAGCGGCGAGCTTTTCTCCAGCTTGTCGATCACGTCCGTCGTGATATTGCCGCCGCGGTAGACCTGCACCACTTCATCGAGCAACTTCTTCGGCAGGATCTTGCTGCGACGCAGATAGAGCAAGCGTTCGATGATCAGCGCTGTCGCGACGATCGAGGCGACCAGCAACAACCAGATAGGCCAACCGGCGGCTTGTAATAAGGCGAGCAAAAGGAACTCCTGTCTAGATAAACACCCGAAGGCGCAATGTATCTTGTTGGGCCGTCCACGGCAAGTGCCCGATGGCTGAGGGAACGTCGCCGCAAGACGGTCATCATACAAGCAACTGAGTTCTGCACATTTTCTGTGGACAATTGTGTGCGCAATGCCCACCTACCCCACCCAAGCCGTTGATTCTAAACGGGATAATTTCAAAGCTTAAAAATGACGCAGTTTCCATGCTCAGGCCCGCTTTTTGCTCAGCAAAAGTTGTGCCCAGTTATGCCCATATTCTGTTGATAAGATTGTGTGCAAGGCACTGCACGATCACTCAAGTCATTGATTTCAATCAAACTTATATCCTTGCGTAAAAATCTGGCATATGGCCTTATCCACACCACAACCATTGCATTTTCACTAATTTCAGCCACCAAAAGTGGCCAACGGCTGAACTTGGCCGAGTTCTGCACAAAAAATGTGGATAAGATTGTTAGCAAGGACTCCGATGGTATACAAAGTCCTTGATTCATAAGGATATTTTTTCCATGCGTAAAAAAACCGCAGGAAAAACCCGACAAAAACGCAGCCTTGCGGCGCTGGTACGCTTGTGGACTTCTGCACACTTAATGTGGATAAGATTGTGAGCAACGCCTCCCACATGGTGAAAGACCGTTGTTTTATAAGGGAATTTTTGCCGTGAGTAAAAATAGTGCAGCCCACGGTTTTCGACCACTTTTCATAGCTAAAACCAAGTTTTCCACCGCCCCTGCCGCGTCCGCGAGCGATAACGCCCGCCTATCGCCTTAAAGCGGGCACTTCTGCACATTTTGTGTGGATAAGATTGTTAGCAAGGCCGGACAGTGCAGTCAAAGCCATTGATTTATATCGCTTTTATTGCCCTGCGCAAAAATGAAGCAGGCGGTTTTTTATCCCCAGGCCGGCCGGCGGCCAAGGCGGACGCCGATCTCACCCTCATTCACCGTCATGCATCGCCTGGGGGCAAGTCCGGAGTTTTGCACATCTTCTGTGGATAAAAGTGTGTGTAATGCCGCACGTCACTACTTAAGTCATTGATTTGTCACAATATACTTGCCTTGCGTAAATTTTGAGCATGATAAAATCAGCAAGAAGAAAATAGCTATCGATCACAAAAGTTTCACACATCTTTTGTGGATAACTTTGTGCGTAACTGCTGGTGGCCAGGGCAAAGTACTTGATCCGTAAGGGTTTTTCCTCTTTGCTCGCAAATACGGCAGAAATGTTTACCCTTTAAAATCATATACCTACCTATAATACCTAGCGCTTTAGATGCTCTGTGACCGCTGTATGACTCAAATCGCAAAGTGTGGATAGTTTCTTTTTTTGAAATGTATGAACCTCGACGACCGTAACGAAAACGCCCCTGCCGCCGCCCCTGTCATGAGTGTCACCGCGCTCAACCAGGCCGTCGCGCGGCTGCTGGAACGCAGCTTCCCGCTCACGTGGATCTCCGGCGAGGTGTCCAACTTCACCAAGGCCAGTTCCGGCCACTGGTACTTCACGCTCAAGGACGACGCGGCCCAGGTACGCGCGGTGATGTTCCGCGGACGCGCCCAATATGCCGGCTTCATTCCGCGCGAAGGCGACAAGGTCGAAGTGCGGGCGCTGGTTACCTTGTACGGCGCGCGCGGCGATTACCAGATCAACGTGGAGGCGATACGCCGCGCCGGGGTCGGCTCGCTGTTTGAAGCCTTCCAGCGGCTCAAGGAAAAACTCGACGCGGCAGGCCTGTTCCACCCGGAGCGCAAGCGCGCCTTGCCGCTGTTCCCGCGCACGGTGGGCATCGTCACCAGTCCGCAGGCCGCCGCATTGCGCGACGTGCTGACCGCGTTGAAACGGCGCGCGCCGCATGTGAACGTGGTGCTGTATCCGACGCCGGTGCAGGGCCAGGGTGCCGGCGACAAGATCGCCGCCGCCATCGATACCGCCTCGCTGCGCAACGATTGCGATGTGCTGATCGTCTGTCGTGGCGGCGGTAGCATCGAGGATCTGTGGTCCTTCAACGAGGAAGATGTGGCCTACGCCGTGGCCAACTGCCGCATGCCGGTGATCTCCGGCGTCGGCCACGAGACCGACTTCACGATCTGCGACTTCGCCGCCGACCTGCGCGCGGCCACGCCCACCGCGGCCGCCGAACTGGCCGTCACGCCGCGCGCGGACTGGATGGCGTCGCTGCGCGCCGATGCGATCGACCTGCGGCGCGCGATGCGGCGCAGCGTCAACGAAGCGACGCAGAACCTGGACAACTACACGCGGCGCCTGCTCAGCCCCGGCGCGCAGATCCGCCAGCAGCGCCTGAAGCTGCTGGCCCTGTCGACCGCCATGACGCATGCGAACCGCGCCCCGCTGTCGCAGGCGCGCTTTCAACTGGACCGTTTAAGCGGCCGGCTCGGCGCGCGCAAGCCGGATGTGACGGCGGCGCGTTCGAAGCTGTCGGACTTGCAGCACCGCGTGACGATGAGCGTCGCCACGCAGCTGGCGCAACGGCGCGACGCGCTGGCGGCCCTGTCCTCGCAGCTGGAGCTGTTGAATCCACAGCGCACGCTGGAACGCGGCTACGCCATCGTCACCGACGACCAGGGCGCCATCGTGCGCGCGCCGGCGCAGCTCAAGCCGCGCAGCACGCTGACCGTGCGCCTGGCGGAAGGCAGCGCCCAAGTCGGCGTGGCATCGGTGCAGCCCTCGCTGGACTAAGCCGGCCGGGTGGCGCCGGCGCTTGCTTGTGTGCCGGTTGCATTTATGATATTTTCTGCGACCGCTTACTGCATCCGATATACATGAAAATATCACCTACCTGGCTGCACCTGCTGGGCGTAGCGCTGCTGCCGCTCACCGCCCACTCGGCAACGGTGGACGTCGACATCAAGCTGCTCTCCGCCGACGCCCTGGAGGTCAGCTTCGCGCTGCCGGAGCATTGCACCGCCCTCGGCTTTCTCAAGGACGGGCGTGGCGGCCAGGAGATCCGCGCCGCATGGCAGAAGCAAAACGATTGCGCCGCGCCGGAAGGCGATCTGCTGAAGAGCGCCGGCGCCTGCACCGCGCGCTTCCGCGTGCCGGCGACGATGCAAAAGATCAGCGGCTATCCCGGCTCCTTCCCCGCGCCCGGCGGCATGTACGTCCACAGCTCCAACTACGCGCTGGCCGACAGCTGCGGCCCGGTGCGCTACCGCTTCGAGGCTGCGGACATCGTCATGGACGGCCACCGCTACCGCGACACGGCCACGCCCAATGCAGCCACCGGCGGCGACACCCCCGCCATGCTGATGCTGACGCCGCAGACCTCGGCCACGCTGGACTACTTCGATCCGCGCCTGTCGGCGGCGACCGTCGCGCAAATCCGCGAGGTGGCCGATGGCACGATCGCCTATCTGAGCAAGCAGCTGCCGCAAGCGCTCTTCACCCGGCCGGTGATTGCCGCCATCGCGGCCAGCGAACCTGGAGGCCCGAATGTCGGCGGCGACGCCGGCAATATCCTGCGGCTGGCGTTGTTCAACTGGCCGCAGGCGCCGGGACCGGAAGAGAAAGCCAAGTTGACGCTGCTGGTCTCGCACGAATTCAGCCACCGCTTCCAGTTGCGCGACGCAGTCGATGTCTATCCCGATTCGCGCCTGATCAACGAAGGCGGCGGCGAGTTCCTGCGCTGGCTCACGTCGGTGCAGCAGGGTTGGCTCACGCGCCCGGAGGCGGCAGCGCAACTGGACAAGGCGCTGGCCGAATGCATGCTGTACACCGAAGGCAAAAGCTGGCGCGCACTGACGCCGCGTCAGATCGGCAGCCTGCGGCTCGAATACCTGTGCGGCCTGCCGGCCTATGTCTACAGCCTGGCGGCGCGCCAGGGCTCCGGCAGCGCGCTGGCGCGCTTCGACCGCTTCTACCATCAGCTGCGCCAGGGCCAGGTGCCCGACTTCGCGCAGGCGCTGGAATGCGGCGACACGCCGGCATGCAAGCCGCAGTTGCTGCCGCAGTTGCTGACCTCCTCCACGACCATGGAACAACAGTGGAACGACGTGCTACCCAAGACCGCGCTGGCGACCTTGCGTCCCCCCAGCCAGGCCTTGAAGGACCGGATGATACTGCGCGCCGTGGTCAAGCTGATGGTCGACGACTGCGCCGGCCGCAGCGGCACCACCGAGACGCCGGAGGGCATCATCCTCGATGGCATGGCAGTCTGCAAATCGATCCACAAGGACAGCTACGCGACCAGCATCGAAGGCCATCCCGTGTTCGGCGACGCCGCCACCGGCCCTGCCATGACCGACGCCTGCGTGGCGCGGCACGAAGTGGCGTTCGGCCTGAAGGACGGCAGCAAGCTGGTCGTGCCCTGCCAGACGCCGTATCAAATGCGCGCGGCGTTCTACGCCATCGATATCGAGAAAGCCTTATCCCAGCTGCTGCACGAATGAGCACCAACCACTCATCTGTCAAACGGTATAGACTATTGGTATTAGCTCCGGGGAGATCATCATGAATGACCAAGTGAAAGAACTCGCGCAGCGCGGCATAGCGCTCTCGACCGAAGATCGTTCGCGGCTCGTTGACCTATTGCTTGAATCGCTCCACGAGTCGCCTATAAACGAGGTAGAGGCGGCTTGGGCTATCGAGATCGAGCGGCGCCTGGCCGCATACGACAGTGGAGAAATACAGAGCGTCACAGGCGAAGACGTTTTTGCCAAAGTGCGTAGCCTTGCGCGGTGATCAAGCTCCGGTTTCTACCCGATGCTGAAGCTGAGCTTCTGAAGGAAGTAGCGTATTTCTCGGCTGCCGGTACTGGCCTCGGTGTCAATTTTTCAACGGGCGGTGGAATCTGCCATCAACATGGCCGTCGCCAATCCTGCTGGTGGAGCCCCTTCAACGGGTGGAACTCGCCGCCGACTTGTAAAAGGTTTTCCATTCAGTGTGGTATATCGGGCGAGTCAGACTGAAATCCTGGTAGTTGCCGTCGTACGTCATCGTAGAAAACCTGGTTACTGGGCCAGTCATATCGAAGGCGACTGACCCTTAGTTCCAGCCTTACGGTTTGAACGTGCGGGCGTCCAGCGCAACGTTGATGCTGGCGGCATCCGCATCCGCGGCGCTGTGCGCCAGCAGCACCTTGTAGCTGCCCTTGGCGATACGCCAGCTCTTGCTGCGGCTGTCGTAGGTCGCCAGCAGGCGCGGATCGACCGTCACGCTGACTTCCCTGCTTTCGCCAGGCGCCAGTTCGACCTTGTCCCAGCCGGCCAGGCGCTTCGGCGCTTCCCACTTCACGCCCTGCGGCGCCACGTACAGCTGCGGCACATCCTTGCCTTTGACCGCACCGGTGTTGGTCACCTTGAAGCGCAGTTGCAGCTTGCCGTCCTTCTGGCTGACGGCCAGGCCGGAATACGCGAAGCGCGTGTACGACAAGCCATGACCAAACGGGAACAGCGGCTTCAGTCCCTTCAGGTCGAACCACTTGTAGCCGACCGCCGCACCTTCGTGATAGTTGACGGCGAAGCGGGTTTTCTCGTCCTTCGGATCGCCATCCAGCACCGGCCGTGGCAACTGGGACGTCGACGCCGGCCAGGTCGCCGGCAAGCGGCCCGACGGATTGACCTCGCCGAACAGCACGCGGGCGATCGCCTCGCCGCCGCTGGTGCCGGCGTACCAGGCCTGCAGCACGGCGGCGCTCTGGTCCAGCCACGGCATCAGCACCGGGCCGCCAGTCTCCAGCACCACCACCGTCTTCGGATTGGCCTTGGCGACTGCGGCGATCAGCGCGTCCTGATTATCCGGCAGCGACAGCGAGACCGCGTCGAGCGCTTCGCCTATCCACTGCTGCGCGAACACCAGCACCACGTCCGCATCGGTGGCCGCGCGCGCTGCGGCTGCGGCATCCAGGCCATCGAGGTAGACCACGCTGGCGCCTGGTGCACGCGCCTGGATCGCCTTCAGCGGCGATGATGGATGGTAGACCACCGGACCGGGCCAGCTGGTCGGCGCGATGCCGGTGACGGCGCTGCCGCCCACCGGATACACCAGCGACGAACCGCCGCCTGCCAGCACGCCCACATCCGCATGCGCGCCGATGACGACGATCTTCTTCGCGCCGGCCTTCAACGGCAGCACGTTGCCGGCGTTCTTCAGCAGCACCATGCCCTGCTCGGCATCGCTGCGGCTGACCAGCGCATGCGCCGCGAAGTCGATCGCGCCGCCCTCCGCCACCGGATGATCGACCACGCCTTTTTCAAACATGGTGCGCAGGATGCGGAACACCATATTGTCCAGGCGCGCCTGCGGCACGTGGCCGTTGGCGACCGCCTCTTCCAGCGCGCCGTCGAAGTAGGCGCTCTTGTCGAACTCCCAGCCCGATTCCTGATCGAGGCCGCTGTTGGCCGCGGCCACCGTGCTGTGCACCGCGCCCCAGTCGGACATGACATAACCTTTGAAACCCCAGTCCTGCTTCAGCACCTGGTTGAGCAGGTAGTCGCTCTCGCAGGCATAGGCGCCGTTCAGGCGATTGTAGGAGCACATGACGGAGCCGGGATCGGACTGCTCCAGCACCAGCTGGAAGGCCAGCAGGTCGGACATGCGGTTGCTGGCATCGTCGATCCGGCTGTCGACGATGAAGCGGCCGGTCTCCTGGTCGTTGACGGCGAAGTGCTTCATGGTCGCGATCACGTGATTGGACTGGATGCCCTTGATCTGCTGCGCCACCATGGTGCTGGCCAGCAGCGGATCTTCACCCGCGTATTCGAAGTTGCGGCCGTTGCGCGGCTCGCGCAGCAGGTTCACGCCGCCGGCCAGCATGACGTTGAAGCCGGAGGCGCGCGCCTCGGCGCCTATCATCGCGCCGCCGCTGTAGGCCAGCTCGCGGTCCCAGGTCGCGGCCGTGGCCAGGCCGGACGGCAGCGAAGTGCGCTCGCGCGGCGCCTTGCCGGCCTGGCTGGCGACGCCCAGGCCAGCGTCGGTCTCGAACAAAGCCGGCAGGCCGAGACGCGGCACGCCGGCGATATAGCCCGCCGATTGAGGCAGCGAGGCCGGATTGCGTTTCTTGTCGGCGAAGTCGGAACCGAACCAGCCCAACACCCAGCCCAGTTTTTCCTGCTGCGTCATCGCCTGCAGCGCCAGCGTCGCGCGCTGGTCGGCGCCAAGCCTGGCGTCCAGCCAGGGGCGGTTGGTCGGAACGGTATCGGCGGCACTGGCCGGCAGCGCCGCGGCTATCGCCAGCGCCATCGCCAGCACACGAAGATTCAAAACAGATTTCAAAGCGTCTCCTTGTTATCGATGCACACCACGGCGTCTGCAGACGCCGCGGCGCACCCTGTTAGTAATTGATACCGGCCCGCCCACCGCAGAGGGATTTGTGATCAGCCGGCCGACAGCATGGCCGACATGCCGATCAGCGTGGGATATTGTTCGGTGATGACGAAGGTGGGGATGTGCGCCAGGTAGTCCGAGAAGCGGCCCTTCTGCTCGAAGCGCGCGCGGAAGCCGGAGCGCTCGAAGAACTCGCTCATCTGCGGCACGATGCGGCCGCCGATGTAGATGCCGCCCTTGGCGCCCAGGGTCAGCGCGACGTTGCCGGCCACGGTGCCGAGCATCTCGCAGAAGGCCTCCAGCGTCTCCTCGCACACGGGGCACAGGCGATGCAGGCCGCGCTCCATGATCTGCGCGGTGTTCAGGTTCTGCGGCTCGATGCGGGCGCGTTCGGCCAGCGCGCGGTACACCAGCGCGATGCCGATGCCCGACACCAGCCGCTCGCTCGACACGTGCTCGTGATAGCGGCGCGCATAGCGCAGGATGTCGATCTCGCGTTCGTTCATCGGCGCGAAGGTGCTGTGGCCTCCCTCGCTGTCGATGGCGATCCAGCGCTCGCCGGCCGGCACCAGGCCGGACACGCCCAGGCCCGCGTCCGCGCCCACCAGGCCGATGGTGGCGCCGACGCGCGCCACGCCGCCGCCGATCTGGCGCTTGTGGTCCGGCGCCAGGTAGGGCAAGGCGCTGGCCAATGCGGTGAAGTCGTTCACCACCACCAGCGATTTCAAACTGAATTGCGAACACACCGCCTCGATCGAGAACGACCAGTGGTGGTTGGTCATCGTCACCCAGTCGCCGTCGATGGGATTGGCGATGGCGATGCCGGCGAAGCGCGCCTGGTAGCCGCCCGCCGCCACCGTGGCCGCCTGCGACAGGTAGGCCACCAGCGCCGCGCCGAGGGTCGGATAGGCCGCGCACTCGGTCACCCAGATCGCCTCGATCCGGTTGGGGGCCGTCTCCAGGCCGAAGCTGGCGCTGGTGCCGCCGATGTCGGCCAGCAGGCGGGGGCCGTTCGCGAGGTGCGAAAAAGATTCGCGTTTCATGGGTCTCTTCCTTGTTATTACCGGCGGCTCGATTATATGTCAGGTCACTCATGAAAACGTTTTCAAGCGCCTTTTTCATTAAATACCGTATCGCGATGAAAGTCAATGCAGCATCGGGCATGGTTTTGGCTGGAAATCGTGAAATTTATGGTAATCTTGCAAGGAAAAGGTTTTCAGATAAGAATAGAAATAAGACTAGGACTCGCCTTGGCAGATATACCCCACTCCTCCGGCCCATCGACCCTGATGGATGTTGCACGCCAGGCCGGAGTGTCGCCCAGTACCGTGTCGCGCATCCTCAACGGCACCGCCAAGGTGTCGGACGACAAGCGCCTGGCCGTGCTGGCCGCCATCGACAAAATGAAATTCGCGCCCAACCAGATGGCGCAGGGCCTGAAAAAGGGCCGCTCGATGACCATCGGCATCGTGGTGCAGGACATCTCCTCCCCCTTCTTCGACGAAACGCTGCGCGGCGTCGACGACGGCTTGAAGGGCACCGGCTACGCCTCGGTGATCGTCAGCGGCCACTGGAACGCGGAAGAGGAAGCGGACCGCATGCGCCTGCTGCTGGCGCGCAAGGTCGACGGCATCATCCTGCTGTCGGGCCGCATGTCGGACCAGGCCGTGCTGGGCTTTGCCAGCCAGCGTCCCATCGTCTCCACCGGCCGCGCGCTGCAGACCCGCAGCGCGCTGGGCTTCAAGCTGGACAACGAAGCGGGCGCCTGCATGGCGGTCCACCACCTGATCGAGCTGGGGCATCGAAAGATCGCCTTCATCTCCGGTCCGGCCAACAACATCGACGCCGCCGAGCGCCTGGCCGGCTACACCCGCGCGCTGAGCGAGGCGCGCATCGAGCTGGACCCGAACCTGATCGTCGAGGGCAACTACCACGAGTCCAGCGGCATGCTGGCCATGAACCGCCTGTTCGACACGCACCAGCAATTCACCGCGGTCTTCGCGGCCAACGACCTGAGCGCGTATGGCGCGCGGCTGGCGCTGTACCGCAAGGGCATCCGCGTGCCGGACGACATCTCGCTGGTCGGCTTCGACGATTTGCCCGGCTCCTCATATACCACGCCGCCTTTAACGACTATACGCCAGCCCTTGTATGACATCGGCCGCATCGCCACCCAGGCGCTGCTGCGCATCATCAACGGCGAGGAAGCGCGGGGCGAAGTGCCGCCGCTGGAGCTGATCGTGCGCGAAACCACGCGGCGCGTGCGCTGACCGTAGTAGCCACACGGAAAACTGGCCTTTTCTGCACCGAAGCCCCAACCGCTTTACAATGGCGGACGTTTCGGCAAAAATCACCTCGATCTTTTCACATCGTCAAACCAACAAAAGGAAGAACAATGGAACATACCCTGCCACCACTGCCATATGCAATCGACGCCCTGGCGCCGCACATCTCGCAAGAAACGCTGGAATACCACTACGGTAAGCACCATCAAACGTATGTGACCAACCTGAACAACCTGATCAAGGGCACCGAGTTCGAGAACCTGTCCCTGGAAGAGATCATCAAGAAATCGTCCGGCGGCATCTTCAACAACTCGGCCCAGGTATGGAACCACACCTTCTACTGGAACGGCCTGACCCCGAACGGCAAAGGCGCACCATCGGGCGCGCTGGCCGACGCGATCAACGCCAAGTGGGGTTCGTTCGACAAGTTCAAGGAAGAGTTCACCAAGTCGTGCGTAGGCAACTTCGGTTCGAGCTGGACCTGGCTGGTGAAAAAAGCCGACGGTACGCTGGACATCGTCAACACCTCCAACGCCGCCACCCCGCTGACCACCGACGCCAAAGCGCTGCTGACCTGCGACCTGTGGGAGCACGCCTACTACATCGACTACCGCAATGCGCGTCCTAAGTATGTCGAGACCTTCTTCAAGCTGGCCAACTGGGACTTCGCAGCCGCGAACTTCGCTTAAGCGATTCCGGACTGCTGCTGAAAAGCCCCCTTGTGGGGTAATGCCGTTCAGTTAAGCTTGAGTCGCCCGCCGTCATTCCCGCGAAAGCGGGAATCCATACACCGCGAGTGAGCTTGTCCGGCATGGATTCCCGCCTTCGCGGGAATGACGAGCCTATTGGAGCTGCAGGGTCTTGACGGCCTTGAACTCGCTCTTCTCTCCGGCGCCGGAGGCGGTGTTGTGGCTCTCCTTGCGGATCGACACCAGCCGGTTGCCGGCCAGCGCGTAGACGCTGGACTCGTCATTCTTCGCCTCGAAGGTCACCACGATGAACGCGCGGCCATAGACGTTCTGCGTCACGCGGCTGGCCAGCGGCGTGCCGTCGGCCGCGATCCATACGTTCAGGCGGCCGTCAAATTCCTTGACATATTTGCGATCGCGATCGGCCAGCGCGTCGATGCCCTGCGCGAAGGTGAGCAGGCGCGCCGGCTTGCCCTGGTAGACATCGGCCTTCTCGGCCACGAAGCTGGTCTTCTCCAGCATGTGCGACAGACTGCTGGCAGCCGAGATCATGGGCCGCAGATCGGTCGGGCTGAATTCGCGCGCCGCGTTCAGCGTCGGCGTCTTGGCGTTGGGGTTGCGGGCCAGTGTCGTTGCCTCGGCATCGAGCCTGGCCAGCATCTCGCGGCTGTAGCTGAGCTGCATGCCGCGCTGGCCGTCCTCGATGGCGACGACGGCCTGCCCATTGGTTTCATCGGCATCCTTGCCTTCGCCGTTGCGGCGCCACACGCTCGAATCCAGCGAGGCCTTTAACGGCACCGGCTCCTGCAAGCGCTCCAGCGCGGCCTTCAGGTCGGCCAGGCCGTCGGCGCGTGCGGCGGTGCCGGCCAGCGCCAGCACGGGAATCAATACCAGTTTCGATAAACGCATTCAGTCCTCTTTCTCAAGCGTGGCCCAGACGGCCAGCCGTCATGGTAACGGTTCTGCCGCAACGCGCGGCGATCGACAAATCGTGGGTGACCAGCACCAGCGTCGAGCCGCGCTCGCGATTGAGCGCGAACATCAACTCGATCACCGCCGCGCCGGTGGCCGCGTCGAGCGCGCCGGTCGGTTCGTCAGCCAGCAGCAAGGGCGGCTCGCAGACAAAGGCGCGCGCCAGCGCCACCCGCTGCTGCTCGCCGCCGGACATATACCTCGGATAGTGCCGCAAGCGGGCCGACAAACCCACCCGCTCCAGCATCGCCTTCGCCTTCTCGCTGGCCTGCCCTTCTCCGCGCAGCTCCAGCGGCAGCATGACGTTCTCCAGCGCCGTCAGATGCGGCAGCAGCTGGAAGGACTGGAAAACGAAGCCCACATTCTGCTGCCGGAACACGGCACGGCCGTCCTCCGTGAGCTGGAAGATATCGGTGTTCTCCAGCGCCACCGTGCCGCTGGTCGGCAGGTCCAGCCCCGCCAGTATGCCCAGCAGCGTCGACTTGCCGGAGCCAGAGGCGCCGACGATGGCCAGCGTCTCCCCGGCTTGCACCGTCAGGTCGACATCATGCAGGATGGTCAGTTCGCCGGTGGCGTCGGCCACCCGCTTGCTCAGTTTTTTTACCGCGATCGCAGGCCGCAACAGGCTGGCGGCGAGATTCATATTGGTCATTGCTACTCCTAGTTTTCACGAAGACTCAGTAATGGCGGCTGGTTCAGCACACCGCGCAGGCCCGCCCAACCGCCGCACATGGCGCACAGCGCGCCGGCCACCAGGCTGGCGATCCACACCAGCGGCGACCAATGCCATTCCAGGTGAAAGCTGAAGCGCGCCAGCGCCCAGCTGGCGACGGTGGCACCGCCGGCGGCCAGCAAGCCCGCCAGGGCGCCGGTCAGCAGATGCTCTATCCATTGGGCCTGCGACAGCTGCCTGCGCGTCGCGCCCAGCGCGCGCAGCAGGGCCGCCTGGCGCTTGCGCGCATCCAGCGATCCCGCCATCGCCGCGTACAGTACCAGTAATCCCGACAGCAGCGTGAAGCCGAACAAAAATTCCACCGCCGCACTGACCTGCGCCAGCATATCCTGCATGCGCTGGATGAAGGCGCTGATATCGAACACGCTGAGGTTCGGATAATCGCGCGCCAACAGGTAGGCGAAGCGCCGGTCGTCGGCCGGCACATGCGCCGTTGTCGCCAGCGTCATCGGCATGCCGGCCATCAGCCTGGGCGCCACCTCGAACGCGGCGCCCACCTGGTGTGCGCGCCAGTCGACCTTGCGCAGGCTGGTGGCCTTGACCTCCAGCGTTTCGCCGGCCACGTCGAAGCTCAGGCGGTCGCCCAGCCTGATGCCGAGGATCTCTGCGATGCCATGGTCCACCGACACCTCCGCCGCGCCGCCGTCGTACCAGCGGCCGGCGGTGAGGGTGTTGGGCGCTTGCAGCAGGTCGGCCTGCTCGATTTCGAGTTCGCGCTCGACCAGATCCTTCGCGCGCGGATCGGCCGATTGCGCGGGCTTGCCGTTGATGGCGGTCAGCCGTGCGCGGCTCAGCACATGCATTTGCGGCTGGCCGTATTTTTTCAGGCGCGCCGCAAGTTCCTGCCGCTGGTCCGGCTGGATGTTGATGATGTAGTGGTTCGGCGCGCCGTCCGGCGTGGCCCGATGCCAGGCCGCCAGCAGGTCGCCGCGCACCACCGTCAGCAGCAGCAAGGCGGTCAGGCCCAGCGCCAGCGCGACGATCGTCGTCACGCTGGCGATCGGACGGCGGCGCATGTCGGTGATGGCGAAGCGCCAGGCCGGATGATTGAACAGGCCGCGCAACCGCTGCAGCGAACCGACGCCCAGCCAGGCCACCAGGCCGAACACACAGCCACACAGCGCGAAGCCGACCGCCGCCACCAGGCCAAGCATGACATCGTCGGTCTGCCACACCAGCAAGGCAGTGAAGGCGGCGGCGCCCAGCGCATAGCCTGCGATGGTGCGCGCCTGCGGCGCTTCCTGCTCGCGCCGCAGCAGGCGCACCTGCGACACATTGCGCAACTGGATCAGCGGCGGCAGCGCGAAGCCGAGCAGCATCACCAGTCCCGCCGCCAGTCCTTGCAGCGCCGGCTGCCAGCCGGGCGGCGGCAGGTCGGCAGCCACCAGCTTGCCCAGCCACTCCAGCAGCACGAAGTGGCAGCCGAATCCCAGCAGCACGCCGGCGGCGCTGCCGGCCACGCCCAGCATCAGGAACTCCAGCAGATACATGCGCGTCTGCTGCGCCTGCGTCTGACCCAGGCAGCGCAGCACGGCGCAGGCGTCGAGGTGGCGCCGCATGAAGCGCCCCGCCGCCATCGCCACCGCGATCCCGGCCAACAGCGCGGACAACAGGCTGACCAGCGACAGGAACTGCCGCACCTGGTCCTGCATGGACTGGCTGTCCTCGCCCATCGATGCGAGCGAACTGATTTCGATACCCAGCTTGGGCGCGGCCGCGAGGCGCGCCTTGAGCCATTGTTCGAAGCCGGCCACCTGCGCCGGCTCGCCCGCCAGCAGCAGGCGGTAGGTGGCGATGGCATGCTGTTGCAGCAGCTGGGTGGACATCAGGTCGACGCTGGAGATCATGGCGCGCGGCGCCAGCGTCAGGAAGGATGCGGCGGCGTCGGGCTCCGCGGCGATCACGCCGGCCACCGTCAGGCTGCGTTCACCGATGCGCAGCGTGGAGCCGATGTGCAGGTTCAGCGCCGCCGTCAGCGTCGCGCCCACCCACACGGTGCCCGGCGCGGGGACGGCCGTGGCCACGGCATCCGGCTGGCCGTCGCGGCGCAGCTTCACGTGGCCGCGCAGGGGATAGGCATCGCTGACGCTTTTCAGCGCAACCAGCATCGACATGCCCTGCTCGTCGCGGCCGGCGACCGCCATGTTCAGCATGGCGACCGTGTCCGCGCTGCGCAGGCCGCGCCGCTGCGCCTCGGCGCGCACGTCGACGGGCAATGGTTGGTCGGATGCCAGCACCAGGTCGGCGGCCAGCACCTGGTTGGCGTTGCGCGCGATGCCGGCGCCCATGCGCGCGGCGAAGAAGTTCACCGACGACAGCGCCGCCACCGACAGCATCAGCGCCGCCAGCAAAAACCGCAACTCGCCCGCACGCCAGTCGCGCAGCAACATGGAAAACGCCAGTCTGAACATCTCGCTGCTTTCGATATAAAAAAAGCAGCATGCCCAAACCTGGCGCGGCCGGCCGCCGGAATGCGACGAAACGCCGGCAGCGGCGATGGTTTGCAAAAATCGACGACTGGATTGCCCGGCACAATGTCACCGGCATGCCGGCCGCCGCTTCGATTACGGACGTGGGGCCGGCGGCGAGCTGGTTCTCGACCAGTCGCGCCGCTCCGGACGCTCCTCCGTAAGCTCGTCGTGGAAGGCGCCGTCCACCACCGGTATCGTCTCGACGTGATCGAAGCCGATGTCGGCATCCGCCGGCAAGGTCTCCACATCCACTCCGGCGCGTTCGCCGGTGCCTTCGGCGTCGGTGTCGCTATCGAGGCCGAGATCCGGCTCGCCGACGACGTCGCTGCCGCTGTCGGAGTTGTCGCTGGGGCCCAGCGCCCGCGTGCCGTGGCCGCGCCCCAGTGTGCGGTCGGTGCCTACCGGTATGTTGTCCGGGTCCAAGGTACTGTCAGACATGATCTGTTCCTCCCTATGAAACCTCCATTTGACCACCGCCGCCGTGGCCGTTCCGTGCGTGGCCGCGCATAAAAGCTATCGTTCCAATAGGAATTTTTTACTTTACAAATGTATTATTCATCTCTATAGTTAACTCATCCCGCAGCCAACCCAAAGGAGCAGCATCATGAGCATCACGACTAAAAACCTGATCACCGCCGCCGCCACCGCCGCATTTGCCATCGCCGCCACGGCCACCACCGTCACCAACGCGTTTGCGCAAACCACCGCGCCGGCCGCGACCACCGCCACGGCCACCACCACAGCCACCACCGCCGCGCAAACCGCTGTGGCCAACGGCGCGCTGGCCACGGCCACCAAAGCCCAACCGGCAGGCCTGACCCGCGCACAAGTGCAGGCGGAGTTCCTGGAAGCGCGCAAGAACGGCACGCTGATCGAGACCGAGGCCGACATGGATGTCGCCCAGACCCGGAAGCACAACGCCAAGTAATCGGAACCACGCCCCATGACATCGCCACGCGCCGTCCAGCCCTTCGCCCTCGCAGCCTGCGTGCTGGCGATGCTGGCCGGCTGCGCCGACATGGGCAAGATCACGCCGCAGGCGGTCGCGCTGGAACCGGCCGGACTGAATCCCGGCAAAGCCATCGCCGCCGCCAGCGCCAACGTCGGCTGGCCAGAGCAGCAATGGTGGCAGGCGCTGCACGACGAGCAGCTGAACCAGCTGGTGGCCGCCGCGCTGGCCGACAACCCGACGCTGCGCGCCACCCAGGCGCGCGTGCGCCAGGCCGAGGCGCTGGCCGGCGTCGCCAAAGCCGGCACGCTGCCGCAGGTAACCGCATCCGCCAGCGCCGACCGCGAACTGTATTCCGCGCACAGCACCGTGCCCGCTCCGCTGGCCGGCAACTACGCCTGGAAGAACACGGCCGCGCTGTCCGGCGCCTACGACCTCGATCTGTGGGGCCGCAACCGCGATGCGCTGGCCGCCGCGCTGGACGAGGCGCACATGGCGTCGGCCGAAGCGCAGATGGCGCGGCTGACGCTGGAATCGGCCGTCGTGCGCAGCTACATCCAGCTGTCGCTGGAATACACGCTGCAGGACAGCGTGGCGCAGAACCTGGCGCAGCGCCAGCGCATCCTGGAGATCACGCGCAAGCGCCAGGCGGCGGGGCTGGCCAGCGAGATCGAAGTGGCCAGCATAGAAACCACGCTGCCGGCCGGAAGGCGCGAGCATGAGCAGATCGGTGAGTCGATCGCCCTGCTGCGCAACCAGCTGGCGGCACTGATCGGCAAAGGACCGGGCGACGGCGATGCGATCGCCCGGCCGATGCTGGCCCTCGACGCCGGCCATGGCGACGCGGTGCCCGCCGCGCTGCCGGCGGAGCTGGTCGGCCACCGGCCCGATATCGCGGCCCAGCGCTGGCGGATGGAAGCGGCCAGCGCGCGCATCGCCGGCGCCAAGGCCGATTTTTACCCGAACATCAACCTGGCGGCGTTTGTCGGCTTCCAGTCGCTGGGGTTCGCGCACTTCCTGGACGCTAACTCCTCGATGCGCGGCGTGACGCCGGCCATCAGCCTGCCGATCTTCGAAGGCGGCCGACTGCGCAGTCAACTCGGCAACCAGACCGCGCTCTATGATGGTGCGGTCGAGCAGTACAACGCGGCCGTGGTGCAGGCCATGGCCGACGTGGCCAACGCGGTGGTGCGGATCGAATCGGTCCGGCAGCAGGACAAGCTGGCGCAGCGCGCCCTGGCCTCGGCGCGCCGCCAGCAGGCGCTGGCCGAACGCGCCTACCGCGCCGGCATGACCGACGCGCTGAACGTGATCAACGCGCAGCTGACGCTATTGAACGAAGAACAGCAGATGGCGCAAGTGGCTAGCAAACAACTAGATAACTACACATTATTGATGACCGCGCTGGGCGGCGGCATAAAACTGGATTTGCCATGATGCTTAGATAGTACAATCAAATCCTTTGAAAAACGTATGAGGAGCAGGCAATGAGCAGTTTTGAAGCGACTAAAAAACGCCTGAAAAACATCCATGCCCGAATGCCGGAGTTCCCAGAGGATTTGATGCGCGTGCTGCGCATGACTTACCACATCCAGAAAAGGATGAAAGACCTGAGCAACGCGGCGCTGCGCAAATATGAACTGGTCGACGCCAGCTACATGGTGCTGGCCGTGCTGTACGGCTCGGACGACGAGACCTCGACCGCGTCCACGCTGGGCGAGGCCTGCATGGAAAAGCCGGCCAACCTGACGCGCGTGTGCAATGACCTGGAAGCCCAGGGCCTGATCTCGCGCGGCAACCGCCCCGGCGACCGCCGCTGCGTGATGATCACGCTGACCGACGCCGGCCGCGAGCTGGCCGCCAAGGTGCTGCCGGAAGTCTGGGCGACCACCACCCGCGCCTACGACGGCTACAGCCCTGAAGAAGTTAAAGTACTTGAAGCGCTGCTGAAACGGCAGCTGGATAATCTCGAAGCACTGACATAGCCTGAACTGACGCCATGAACCCTCCCCAAGCCGCCCTTCCCCACCAGGACCCAAGCGCGGCAAGGGGAGCGTTGCGCTGGCTGGCGGCGCAAACCGCCGGCTGGTTCAACACCGAGGGCGAGCGCTGGGTGTTCGTCGCCAGGACGATGCTGGCTTCCTTCTCCGCGCTGTGGCTGGCCTTCCGCCTCGGCCTCGACGCCCCCTACACCGCCCTCGCCACCACCGTGATCCTGGCGCTGCCCAGCAGCGGCATGGTGCTGGAAAAGGCTTTCTACCGTTTTCTCGGCACGCTGGTCGGCTGCTCGGCTGCATTGCTGCTGGTGGCGCTGTTCCCGCAATCGCCGCCGCTGCTGTTCATCGGCGTGGCGGTCTGGATCGCCCTGTGCACCGGCGGCGCCGCCATGCACCGCAACCAGCAATCGTACAGCTTCGTCCTGGCCGGCTATACCGCCTGCATGATCGCCGTCCCCGCCATCGACGCGCCGGACCGCGTGTTCACGCTGGCCGTCACGCGCGTGACCGAGGTCGGGCTGGGCATCATCTGCGCCGCCGTGGTGCACGACGTGGTCTTCCCGCGCCGCCATTCGCGCGCCGTGATGCGCACCGTGCAGGCGCGCTACGCCAGCTTCATCACCTTTTGCACGCAGGTGCTGGAACAGCGCCTGACGCCGGCCGAGACGGAACTCAGTCACCTGAAGTTCGCCGCCGACATCGCCGCGCTGGAATCGGGCCGCGCCGCGGCCTTCTTCGAGGCCGACCATCCGCGCTCGCACACGCGCCAGCTGCATGCCTTCAACGCCGCCTTCATGACGGTGCTGACCACCTTTTACACGCTGCACCGCCTGATCCACCGCCTGCGCGGCGCGGCCGTGGCCCACGCGCAGCCGGTACTGGAACTGGTCGAACCGATGCACGCGCATCTGGCGCAAGCGATGGGCGACGAACTCACGCCGCAGCGCATGGCGCAAATGCGCACCGGCCTGGCCCGCGACATCGCCGCCGCGCGCGCCACGCTGGCGGCAGCGGCGGTGCCACCCGAACGCGCGCAGCAAATCGACTTCGATACGGCGACGGAACTGCTGGAACGCTACGTGCGCGACCTGGAAGCCTTCGCCGGTCTGTATCACGGCCTGGCGCAGGAGAAGCGGCAGCAGGTCAGCGATCCCGGTGCCTACACGCCGAAGACGCCGCCGGCCATCATCGCCGCCAGCGGCTTCCGCGCCGGTGTCACGCTGCTGTTGACGGCGGGCGTGTGGTATTGGCTGGCCTGGCCCTTCCTCGGCAACGCCATTTTGATGGCGACTATTTTCTGCGCGCTGGCCTCATCGTCGCCGCGTCCGACGGCCCTGGTCCAGCAGGTGCTGACCGGCTTCCTGGTGGCGACGCCGCTGGCCTTCGTCACCGAATTCTTCGTGGTCGCCCGCGCCAACGACTTCCCGACGCTGATCCTCGCCGCGCTGCCGATCTTCGTGCTGGGCAGCTATCTGATCACCAGCCCGCGCTGGGCCGGCGTGGGCATCGGCATCTGCATGTTCTGCGCTACGCTGCTGGTGCCGACCAACTTGATGCGCTACGACGTGGAGAGCTTCATGAGCAGCGAACTGTCGCTGACGATGGGCGTGGCGGTGGCCTACCTGATGTTCAAGCTGATCCTGCCGGAGCACACCATGGGTCAGAAGGACCACGTGGCCGCCGCCCTGTGGCGCGAGGCGCAAGGTGCTTGCACGGCATCGATGTACCGGCTGAAGCGCCGCTTCGACAATCGCGTGCGCGACCTGCTCAGCCAACTGAACGCCGCCTCCGGCCCGGCGCCCGATGCCGCCGCGCGCGCCGTGGTGCGTCAGGGCCTGACCTTGCTGGAACTGGGGCACGCCGTGATCGAACTGCGCCAGCTGATCGCCAGCTCGCAGCCAGGTCCGGTGCCTGATGCGCTCAAGCTGGTGGTGCGTGAGCTGGCCGCCTACCTGCGGGCACCGGCGCCCGCCAGCGGCCAGGCGGCGCTGCAGTCGATACTCGATGCCGGCGCCAGCGTGCGCGCCGCCCTGCCCTCCGCCACGCCGGAGCGCCAGCTGCGCCTGCACACCGCGCTGACCGACCTGCATTCCATTTACACGTCCCTGCTGGACCAGATCACTACAGGAGAAACCGGCCATGCCGCGTGAGATCGATTTTTTCGGCGTGCTGCTGCCCGGCGTGCTGCCCTTGTTCCTCGTCAGCCTGGTGCTGCAGGTGGCGCTCGACAGCGCCTTGAGCCACCTCGGCGCCTACCGCCGCAGCTGGCATCCGGCGCTGGTGCGTCTGTGCCTGTTCGTCTGCATCTTCAGCGCCCTGCTGGTGACGCTGTATAAATAAGTATAAATAATTTAGCTCGATAAGAAAGAAAGCCCACCGTGAGTGCATCCAAAATCTTCCGTTTTTTCCTGACCATGCTGCTGCTGGCAGCCGCCCTGTGGATGGGACGCTCGGCCTGGGACCGCTACATGGAATCCGCCTGGACCCGCGACGGCCGTGTCAAGGCCGACGTGGTCACCATCAGCGCCGACGTCGCCGGCACCGTGACCGCAGTGATGGTGCGCGATAACCAGCTGGTCAAACAGGGCGACGTGCTGTTCGTGGTGGACCACGCCCGCTATCAAAGCGCGCTGGCGCAGGCCAATGCCATGCTGGCGTCGCAGCAGGTGGAGCAAGGCCGGCGCAGCAAGGAGGCCAGCCGCCGCGCGGGGCTGGATAATTCCATCATCTCGGCCGAGAGCAAGGAGACGGCGGAATTCGCGGTTGGCACCGCGACGGCGCAGTATCAAGCCGCGCTGGCGACGCGCAAGCTGGCGGAGCTGAACCTGGAACGCACGGTGGTGCGCGCACCCGTCACCGGCTACGTCACCAACCTGAACGTGCATGCGGGCGACTTCGCCGCCGTCGGCGCGGCCAAGCTGGCGATGATCGACAGCGCCTCGTTCTACGTGGTCGGTTATTTCGAGGAGACCAAGCTGCCGCTGCTGAAAGTGAACGACGCCGTCGAAGTGCACCTGATGAGTGGCGCGGCCCAGCTGCAAGGCCATATCGAAAGCATCGCCCACGGCATCACCGACCGCGACGCCAACACCGGCCGCGAACTGCTGGCCGACGTCAACCCCACCTTCAACTGGGTGCGGCTGGCGCAGCGCGTGCCGGTGCGCATCCACATCGACCGGCAGCCGAAAGCGCTCGAACTGGTGGCCGGCACCACCTGCACCGTGGTGATCCACGGCTAAGGTTTGCTAGCGCGCGCCGGCCGCGTCGACGATGGCGCCGCTGACGTAGGACGATTGAGGGCCGAGCAGCCACAAGATCGTCTCCGCGATTTCCTCGGGCTGGCCGCCGCGCAGCATCGGCACGTTCGATTCGAGCCGCGCCACGCGGCCAGGATCGCCGCCGCTGGCGTGGATGTCGGTATAGATCATGCCCGGCCGGACGCAGTTCACCCGTATGCCCTCGGCCGCCACTTCCTTCGACAGGCCCAGGGTCATCACGTCGATCGCGCCCTTGGACGAGGCGTAGTCGATGTAGACGTTGGGCGCGCCGTGCCTGGCGGCGCCGGAAGACAGGTTGACGATGCCGCCACCCTGCCCGCCATGGGCGGTCGACATGCGCCTGACCGCCTCTTTGCTGCACAAGAAATAGCTGATCACATTGGTGGTGAACACGCGCTGCAGGCGCTCCACTGACATCTCTGTCAGCCGGCACTGCTGCTCCAGGATGCCGACGTTATTGACCAGCGCCGTCAACGGCCCCAGATCCTCGTCGATGGTGGCGAACAGGCGCTGGACATCGGCCTCCACGCTGACGTCGGCCTGCACGGCGATCGCCTCGCCGCCCTCGGCGACGATCTGCGCGTGCAGCCGGTCGGCAGCCTGGGCGTCGTTCAGGTAATTAATGCAGACGGCGTAGCCGCGCCGGCTCGCCATCAGCGCGGTCGCCGCGCCTATGCCCCGGCTGCTGCCGGTGACCAGTATCACTTGTTTCATTGTAGTTCTCCCCCGTATGCCTAAGCGGCACGCCAGCCGCACAACTTAGGGGTCGGACCCCCGCCGGGGTCCGACCCCACTTGGCGGTGCGGGGTAAAAAAGCCCGCTGTTGCGGGCCGAGGTCATGCTTATTTTTCCGGGCTGACGTGGGTCAGCGCGTAGCCGACGTGCTGCCACCAGTGCTCGCGCGATTGCACGCTGCGCAGGCACTTCTTGTCGAGTTCTCCCTTGAAGACGGGATCGGCGCACTGCTTGGTCATCAGCGCGTTGCGCTGGTTCTCGGCGTTGGTCAGCGCGATCAGCAACCAGACGATGAAGCCCAGCGCCAGCACTGCCAGGCTCCATGCCACGTGGTTGATGTAGGCCCATTCGAACAGGGTTTCGATGACCGGCGAAGACTCCTTGTAGATCTTCATGACCTCGCCCTCGGCCGCCTTGCGTTCGTCGCTGATCTCTTTCATATTTTCCCCTTACTTCTTGCCGGCGCGTTCCTGGGCCGACTTGGCTACCAGGCTGTCCATCACCGCAAACATCTTCGCGTGCGCCTCGGGAACGGTCGCCAGGCCGTGCCCGGCGATGGCTGGCGAGGTCACGTAGTGACCATCGATCACCAGGGCCGGCGCGCTGTCCAGTTTATACTGGTTTGCCAGTTGCACGCCACGTTTCATCTTGGTTTGGACCGCGAAGGAATTGAAAAATTCCAGATATTTGGCCTTGTCGACGCCATTCTTCACGACGAAGTCCAGGATGGACTGGTCGGTGTTGAGGCGGTTGTGCTCGACGTGGATGGTGTGGAAGAACTTCTCGTGCAGGCCGTTGCCCAGCGCGTTCATCGCTTCCAGCGTGAAGAAGGCCTTCGCTTGCGCGTCCTCGCCCAGGTGCATGCGGCGGAATACGATCTTGTCGCCCTGCTTCTTGACCCAGTCCGCCAGCGGCGCGTCGAGCGCGTTGCAATGCGGGCAGTGGTACATGAACACTTCCAGCACCTCGACCTTCTTGCCGGTGTCCGGACGGCTGGTCCCGTCCAGCGTGTTGAAATCCAGGCCGTTCTTGAAATCGGCGGCATGGGCGCCGGCGGCGGCGGCCATGAAGGCGGCGGTGGCAATCAGGGGGCGCAGGAAGCTCAGGAAACGCATAACAGTCCTTCATCTTGGGTGAGTGGCAAACGCCGCGAGATTACCACTTTTTCCACGATGTGCAAATTAAGGAGGCGTTAAACCTCAGGGCCGGCGCCGGCGCGCCGTCTCCAGCCGTTCGCACAGCAAGGCGACGCCGTCGGCGACGCGCGGCGTGGCGCGCACCAGCTGCTCACCGTCCAGCATGAACAGGTTGCCGCGCTGGACCGCCAGCATGCCCTTGTAGCGCTTCCAGATGTTGATGCCGGATTCGGCATCGTGCTGGTCGCCGCCGAAGATGGCTTCCGGGTTTTCCTGCAATACCGCCTCGGTGCTGACGGTGGGCGCCGGCACCTTCAGCGCGGCGAACACGTTCTGGCCGCCGCAGACGCGGATCGCGTCGCTGACGATGTGCTCACCGCTGAGGGTGAAGAGCGGCTTTTCCCAGATCTGGTAGAACACCCGCACCGTCGGCCGTTGCGCGTAGGTGGCCGAGAGTTTGGCGATCTTCTGGCGGTAGTCCTGTGCCGCCTTTTGCGCGGCGGCCTCGGTGCCCATCAGCTGGCCCAGGCGGGTCAGGCTGGTGGCCACTTCGTCCAGCTTTTGCGGATCGCTGTAGAAGACCGGGATGCCCAGGCTTTTCAGCTGTTCCAGCTGGCGCGCGGTGTTCCCGCTTTTCCAGACCACCAGCAGGTCCGGGCGCAGCGCCAGCACGTGTTCCATGTCGATGGTGGCGTTGCTGCCCACCTGCGGGATGCGCTTGGCCGCTTCCGGGTAGTCGCTGTAGTTCATCACGCCGACCACGCGCTCGCCGCCGCCGGCCGCGAACAGCAGCTCGGTAATGTGCGGCGCCATCGAGATGATGCGCTGCGCCGGCTTGGCGACGGCGACGCTGTTGCCGGCGTCGTCCTGCACCGTGATGGCGGCGTGGGCGCAGAGCGGTGCGCACGCCAGCGCCAGCAGCGGCAGCAGCGGCAGAGCGTGGCGAACGGTCGTGGTCATGGCGTGCATCAGAACTCGTAGCGGGCCGACAGTTTCAGCTGGCGGCCGTCGGCGGTGTAGATGCCGTACTTGCAACCGTAAGCTTCGGAGAAGTAGCGCTTGTCGGCCAGGTTCTGGCCCGACACGGCGAACTCCCACCGGCCCAGCTTGCGGGCATAGCGCGCGTCGAGCGTGGTGTAGGACGGGATCTGGGCCGAGCAGTCGTTGTTGAAGTCACCACCGTAACGCTGGCTATCCACCCACTGCACGCCGACATCGGCGGTGTGGCCGCTGGCTGGGGTCCAGCTCAGGCGCGCGGTCAGCGTGTTCTTCGGCACCAGCACCATCTCCTTGCCGTTGTTGGAGCCTTCGGTAAACTTGGCATCCACGTGCTGGTAATGCGCGGTGAGGTTCCAGTCGGCGCTGATGCGCTGTTCTGCATCGAGTTCGAAGCCTTCGCGGCGGGTCGGCGCCAGGTTGGTGTTGGCGCCGTTGCCGAGGTTGGCCGTCGGATCGTAGAAAATCTCGTTGGTCAGGTTGTGGCGGAACACACGGCCGGTGACCTTCTGCGCGACGGTGCCGTAGCTGACGCCCAACTCCAGGTCGTGCGACTGCTGCGGTGCCAGCAGCACCTTGTTGGTGTCGACGGTGTAGCCGTTTTCATCGGCGTTGGCGACACGGTAGCTCTGGCCGGCCTTGCCGTACACGGTCAGGTGGGCAACCGGCATGTAACTCGCTTGCAGTTCCCACGCATTCAGGCCCTGCGCCAATTTGTAGGTGTTGGTGCCGTAGATGTTCAGCGGATCGCTAAAGTCCTTGTTGAAGATTTCGCGGCGCACGCCGGCCGAGACGCGGCCTTCATGGGCGGCGTCGAAACGCAGTTCATCGCGGATATACAGCGCTTTCGAATGCTGCGTGGCGTCGGCAGCCGAGAAATGGTTGCTGTCGGTACTGACGCGATTCCATACGGTCCAGTCGAAGCCTGCCACCATCTCGTTCAGCAGACCGCCAAACTCGCCCAGGCGGCGCACGCGCGGCGAGAACTGGGTCTGCTTGCTGTCGAGAGTGTAAGTGCTAGGGCCTTGGGAGCCGAAGTAAGTCGCTTCTGCCGTCTTCTTCCGGTACGACAGGTCGGCCGCCAATTCGTAAGCGCCGATGCGGCGCTGGCCGAAGGCGGTGAAACGGTCGCTATCGAGGCTGCCGTAGTTGTTGGGGGTCGAAGCCTGGCGCGGGTTGGCGTTGTACTGGGCTTCGTTCAGCGCGCCGGCAAAGCGCATGTCCTGGCGTGCGCCTTCGTAGCGGAAGCCCGCGCGGCCGGCGTTGTCGAACCATTGCGCGCCGCCGCTGAAGTGGGTCTGCTTGAATTCGTTGTTGTCGCGGTAGTTGTCGGTGCGCTGGGTGTCCAGCGTGGCGTCGGCGGCGAAGCCGTCCCAGGCCTGGAAGCCGGACACGCGCGCTTCGCCGGCGCGGAACTGGCCGCCCTCGACGAACACGCTGCCGCGGCGGCTGTTCTTTTCCGGCCGCTTGGTGACGATGTTGATCACGCCGCCGGTGGCGCCGTCGCCGTACAACACGCTGGCGCCGCCGCGCGTGATTTCGATGTGGTCCACGGTGTCGATCGGGATGGTCGACAGGATGGCGTTGCTCAGTTCATTTTCCGACAGGCGCACGCCATCCAGCACGATCACCATGTTCTGGCTGCTGTTGGCGCCGAAGCCGCGCAAATCCAGGCTGAAGTCCGGGCTGCCGTCCAGGCTTTGGCGGCCATACACGCCGCCCACTTTGCGGATCGCGGAGTTGACGTCGTTGGCGCCAGCGCGCTGGATGTCCTCGGCCGTGATGACGATGGCGCCGATCGGAGCCAGCGCCGCGTCGGCGTCGAAGCGCGAGCCGGTGACGACGACCACCGGCGCGAGCACCTGGGCGACTGCGCTGTTGCTGGCGGCAACTTGCGCCGATACGGTGGCGGGAACTGCGGCGGCAAAGCACAGGGCTACAGCGGCGGCCAGCAGGCGCGGTTGGAAAGCGGAGGAATGCATGTCAGGTCAGGTCATTTTCAAAAGAGACATCCGCCTGCGTCCCCGCAAGCCGGAAGTGTACGGAAGCCGCGCGGAACTTGTCACTGCGCGCTTCCCCCTGTCTGGCCGATATCCGGGCTGGCAAGGCTGAAAAGAGCCTCGCGTTACCGTTGCGGGGGCAGCACACCTTGGCCGTCGCACTGTCTGCGCGGGTGGCCTTGTGTTTCCCGTTTAACTGCGCATGTGAGCACATGGGCAAGCACCAGAACCCCGGCATTATACGCTTGCGTCCTGGATGATTCACATTTTGGATAGGACCTATCTATATTTCGTGCATTGATTACCACGGCTGCGCTCTTTATAGTGAGGTCATACTCAAACCGGAGTTTTGCCATGACTATCTTGCCTAGCTATTTCCTCTCCCACGGCGGCGGCCCGTGGCCGTTCATGATGGACCAGGTGGGCCATCTGTACGGCCAGCTGGACGCCTCGCTGCGCGATATCCCGCGCCAGCTCGGCGTGACGCCGAAGGCGGTGCTGGTGATTACCGCGCATTGGGAGGAGCGTGACTTCACGCTGTCGTCGTCGGCCAGGCCGACTATGATCTACGACTATGGCGGCTTCCCGCCGCATACCTATGAGGTGCGTTACAGCGCACCGGGTTCGCCGGAGCTGGCGGCGCAGGTCCAGCAGTTGCTGGATGCGGGCGGTTACCCGGCGCAGCTGGACGCGCAGCGCGGCTTCGACCACGGCACCTTCAGCGCCATGTATCCGGTCTATCCGGATGCGGACGTGCCCATCGTGCAGTTGTCGCTCAAGCGCGGCCTCGATCCGTTGACGCACCTGGAAGTGGGGCGTTTGCTGGCGCCCTTGCGCGAGCAGGGTGTGCTGATCGTCGGCAGCGGGCTGAGTTACCACAATCTGCGCGCCTTCAACGCCCAGGGCGCGGCGGCCTCGCACGCCTTCGACGGCTGGCTGCGCGCGACGATGGCGCTGCCGCCGCGGGAACGCACGGCGCGGTTGATGGAGTGGGAGCAGGCGCCGGCCGCGCGCATGGCGCATCCGCGCGAGGAGCATCTGCTGCCGTTGATGGTGGTGCTGGGCGCGTCGGAGAACGACGCGGCGTCCGTGCCGTATCACGAGGACGCGTTCATGGGATCGCTAGCGGTGTCGAGCTTCCGCTTCGGCTAGGCGCCGTCATTCCCGCGCAGGCGGGAATCCATACTTCGCCTGCGCAGTTAGCTCAGCATAGGTTCCCGCCTGCGCGGCGGTCCGCCGATGCGGAACGACGGGGGTCAGGTGCCGCGCTTGCCGTTGGCGTAGGCTTCGGCCTTGGCGGCGGCGATGGCGGCCTTCTCGGCGGCCTTGACCGCCATCTCGGCATCATGCACCGCCAGCCGCTCCTTGCGGCTGGCCGGCGTCTCCAGCGAGATGCGGCCCAGGATGCCGCTGCGGTAGTCGCCCAGGAAGGTGTGCGACGCCTTCTCGAAATCGAGGTCGCCGCCCTTCTGGCGGAAGCCGCGCTTGGCCGCCACGCCCTCCACCACCGCGATGCCGTCGAAGCTCTCGATGTCCTTGAAGCCGTAACGTGCCACCAGCAGCTGCGGGTAATACTTCAGCATCTCGTCGGCCAGGAACACCGCCACTTCCTCCTCGATCAGCGCGTTCGAGCCGATCGCGTGGCTGGCGGCCAGCATCAAACCGTCGCTCGGCAGCGCGATCTTCGGCCACAGCATGCCCGGCGTGTCGACCAGGATGGTGTTCTTGTCCAGGTAAAGCTTCTGCTGCTGCTTGGTCACCGCCGGCTCGTCACCGACCTTGGCCACGCGCTTTTTCAGCAGCGCGTTCATCAGCGTCGACTTGCCGACGTTGGGGATCCCCATGATCATGATGCGCAGCGGCTTGGTCGGCACGCCGCGGTGCGGCGCCAGCTGCTTGGCCAGTTCCGGCACGCGCGCGACGTCGGCCGGCTTCTTGGTCGTCATCGCGAACGCGGTCACGCCCTCCTGCGCGTTGTAGTAGGCCACCCAGGCCGCCGTGGCGGCCGGATCGGCCAGGTCGATCTTGTTGAGGATCTTCAGGCACGGACGCTGGCGGAACTTGCGCAGCTCCTCCACCATCGGATTGGTGCTGGCCTCGGGCAGGCGCGCGTCGACCACCTCGATCACCAGATCGGTGTTCTCCATCTGCTCGGCCGCCTTTTTCTTGGCGGCGTTCATGTGCCCCGGGTACCATTGTATCGACATGCTCTGACCTTCAAATTCGTTCTGACAATCCGCTATTTTACCTGCTGGCCCGCCGGGACTTCGGATATCATGAGGCGCTTTTCCCTTTTTCTGATTATATAAACAATATTATTTCTCCACCGGAGTGCTGAAGATGAGCATAGCTGCACCGTCCAACCCGAAGGAAATCACCCTTCGCGGCATTATCCTGGGCATTCTGATAACGCTGGTATTCACGGCCGCTCAGGTCTACCTCGGCCTGAAAGTGGGCCTGACCTTCGCCACCTCGATCCCGGCGGCCGTCATCTCGATGGCGCTGCTGAGCGCCTTCAAGGACGCCACCATCCAGGAAAACAACATCGTCCAGACCATCGCCTCGGCCGCCGGCACGCTGGCGTCGGTGATCTTCGTGCTGCCCGGCCTGCTGATGGTGGGCTGGTGGGCCAAGGTGCCGTTCTGGCCCACCTTCGGCGCCTGCGCCATCGGCGGCGTGCTGGGCGTGATGTACACGATGCCGCTGCGCCGCGCGCTGGTGTCGCAGTCCGACCTGCCGTATCCCGAGGGCGTGGCCGCCGCCGAAGTGCTCAAGGTCGGCATGGCCTCGCGCGCCGGCGCCGCCGAGGGCAAGGCCGGCCTGTGGGCCGTGATCTGGGGCAGCGTGGCCTCCGCCGTGTTTGCCGCCGGCGCCGCCGTCAAGCTGATGGCCGGCGAAGTGGCGATCTACTTCCGCACTGGCGCGGGCGCCACCGGCATCGGCGCATCGAGCTCGCTGGCCCTGATCGGCGCCGGCCACCTGATGGGCATCACGGTCGGCATCGCGATGCTGGCCGGCCTGGTCATCGCCTGGGGCATCATGGTGCCCTTGATGACGTCCCTGTCGCCGGCCGCCGCCGGCGTCGACGCCAGCGCCCACGCGCTGGGCATCTGGTCCAAGGAAGTGCGCATGATGGGCGCCGGCGTGATCGGCATGGCCGCGATCATCACGCTGGCCGGCCTGGCCAAGCCCATCCTGGGCGGCCTGAAGTCGGCGATGGAATCGGCCCGCAAGGCCAAGCTCAATGGCGGCGTGCTGGACCGCACCGAACAGGACCTGCCGATCTTCGTGGTCGGCCTGGTCACGCTGCTGTCGATGGTGCCGGCCGGCTGGCTGCTGGCCAGCTTCCTGCAGGGCGGCCCGCTGTCGTCGCTGGCGTTCCCGCTGGTGGCGGTCGGCATCGGCTACATCCTGATCGCCGGCATGTTCGCCGCCGCCGTCTGCGGCTACATGGCGGGCCTGATCGGCTCCTCGAATTCGCCGGTGTCCGGCATCGCCATCCTGACCATTCTCGGCGCCGCGCTGAGCGTGGGCATGGTGGGCCGCAGCATCATGGGTCCTGAAGTGGCGCAGGCGCTGATCGCCTACGCGCTGTTCGTCACCACCGTGGTGCTGGCGGTGGCGGTGATCGGCAACGACAACCTGCAGGACCTGAAGACCGGTCAGCTGGTCGACGCCACGCCTTGGAAGCAGCAGGTCGGCCTGCTGATCGGCGTGATCGCCGGTTCCTGCGTGGTGCCGCCGGTGCTGGAGCTGCTCAATCACGCGAACGGCTTCGTCGGCGCGCCCAACCTCAATTCGATCTCGGACCAGCCGCTGGCCGCGCCGCAGGCGCTGCTGATCTCGACGCTGGCCAAGGGCGTCATCGGCGGCCAGCTGCGCTGGGACCTGCTGGGCTATGGCGCGCTGGTCGGCCTGGTGCTGGTGGCGATCAACTTCGCGCTGAAGAAGTCCAGCAACGGCAAGTACTCGCTGCCGCCGCTGGGCGTGGGGCTGGCGATCTACCTGCCGAGCGCCGTGATCACGCCGGTGTGCATCGGCGCCGTGACCGGCTACCTGTTCGACCGCGCGATGGAGCACAAGGTCGGCGGCGACACCGCCAAGCGCCTGGGCGTGCTGGTGATGTCGGGCTTCATCGTCGGCGAGAGCCTGTTCAACGTCGCGCTGGCCGGCCTGATCGTGGTCACCGGCAAGGGCGAGCCGCTGGCCATCGCCAACTCGCTGAGCGAGGCGCAGACCATGGTCATCGCGCTGATCCTCGGCGTCGCCATGGTGTGGGGCTTGTACCGCTGGTCGGCCACCAGCGGCCGCAACGTCGCCGCCTGATGCGGCACCCCGCCTGAAGTCCAACGCCCTGCCAGTCCGCAGGGCGTTTTCATTTGAACAGGTTCAGCTCGAATGGCCTCGAATTTTCATGCCGCCAGTATAGACGCCCCATGCAAAAATCAGCCCGTGCGGCATTCGTGCTCGTTTGCGTGTCTTGTTCTGTCTCGTTTTGTCTCGTTTGAACTTTGTGCAGCGCACAAGGTCTAACGAGACGGAACGAGACAAAACAAGATCAAACGCGCAAGGAGAACGAGCATGAATGCCGCACGTACCTGTGAACTGCCACCCGCTGCATACTCCGAACTGGAAAACTTTCTGCGCCAGAGCGGCAGCACGCTGTCGCCGGTGGAAGCGACCATCACATGCAGATTGCCGGCGACGGCCGCAACGCGTGGCGCGATCTCTGGATACTACTGCCCGGCAAAAAAACCTGGGCCAATGCGGCCCGCCTGCGCGACCGCTTGCAGCAGCGCGCCGCCAAGCAGCCCCTGTCCGCCGCCGACGCCATGACCGTCGCCGCGAAATCGATGAGCGACGCGCTAACCACCGCACTGGCGCTGGTGGAACACGCCAACCATCAATCGCAAAACACACTGGAGCGCCGCCTGCCGCGCTATCGCCGCGAAGTCGATCAATTGAGCGACGATCACTGATCCCGCACCGACATCTGCGATCACAGGTCGGCCAGCGCCTTCACATGCGCCACCACGCTGCGCCCCAGCGCCGACAGGTTGTAGCCGCCCTCAAGGCAGCTGACGATGCGGCCCTTGGCGTACAGCCGCGCCACCTCCATCACCTGCTGCGTCATCCACGCGTAATCTGCCTCGACCAGGCCCATGCCGCCGATGTCGTCCTCGCGGTGGGCGTCGAAGCCGGCCGAGATGAAGATCATCTCCGGCTTGAACGCGTGCAGCGCCGGCAGCCATTGCTCCAGCACGATCTGGCGCACCGCGTCGCCCTTGGTGTGGGCCGGCACCGGCACGTTGACCATGTGGCCGCCGACCGGCAGCGGCTCCGTGTACGGATAAAACGGATGCTGGTAGAAGCTGACCATCAGCGCACGCGGCTCGTCCAGCAGCGCCTCCTCGGTGCCGTTGCCGTGGTGGACGTCGAAATCCACCACCGCCACCCGTGCCAGACCGCGCGCGTCCAGCGCGTGCTTGGCCGCCACGGCGACGTTGTTGAACAGGCAGAAGCCCATCGGCTCCACCGGCCGCGCATGGTGGCCGGGTGGACGCACCGAGCAGAAGGCGTTGTCGATCTCGCCGTCGATGACGGCGTCGGTCGCGGCCACGGCGGCGCCGGCGGCGCGCTGGGCGGCCTGCCAGCTGTAGTGGTTGAGCGAGGTGTCGCCGTCGATCGGGTAGGTGCAGCCGGGCGCCGGCACGTTGTCGCGCACGATGGCGATGGCGTTGCCGCTGTGGTTGCGTTCCAGGTCCGCGATGTCCACCAGCGGCGCCTCGCGATGGTCCAGCAGGTCGCTGATCTGCGAGGCGATCAGCTGGTCGGCGATCGCCTGCAGGCGCGCGGGGGATTCGGGGTGCCAGTCGCCCATGTCGTGGCGGGCGCAATCGGGATGGCTGTAGATGGCTGTGGTCATGTGGCGGGTATCTGCTGCTTGTAGGCGCTAATCTACCATAGATATCGCGCGGGCCGGCCCGTCCGCCGCCACTAAATGAACAAAAAAGCAATTACCAAACGAAGGCCAAACCGCCGTGCCGCATGGTATCGCCTGGGCAGTTTCTCGCATAGAATCTGTACAGCGATCAACTCCCATCGATACCATGTACACAAAACTGCATGCCGTGGCCCGGCAGGTCGGCAGCATCATCGTCGGCAAGGACCTGCAAATCCGCCAGGCGCTGACCTGCCTGCTGGCCGGCGGCCACCTGCTGGTCGAGGACGTGCCGGGCGTGGGCAAGACCACGCTGGCGCATGCGCTGGCCATCTCGCTGGGGCTGCGCTTCAACCGCATCCAGTTCACCAGCGACCTGCTGCCGGCCGACGTCAACGGCATCTCGATCTACGAGCGCGAGAAGAACGGCTTCGTGTTCCACCCCGGGCCCATCTTCACGCAGGTGCTGCTGGCCGACGAGATCAACCGCGCCACGCCCAAGACCCAGTCCGGCCTGCTGGAGGCGATGGAGGAGCGCCAGGTCAGCGCCGACGGCGTCACCCGGCCGCTGCCGGAACCGTTCTTCGTCATCGCCACGCAAAACCCCACCCACCAGATCGGCACCTTCCCGCTGCCCGAATCGCAGCTGGACCGCTTCCTCATGTGCCTGTCGCTGGGCTACCCGGACGCCGCCGCCGAGCGCGCGCTGCTGATGGGCGAGGACCGCCGCGTGCTGCTCAAGGCCCTGCCGCCGGCCATGACGCCGGCCGAGCTGGCCGGGGCGCAGCTGTCGCTCAGGCAGATCCACGCGGCGCCGGCGCTGATCGACTACGTGCAGGCGCTGGCCGCCGCCTCGCGCCAGAACGGCCTGTTCGCCGAGGGCATGAGCCCGCGCGCCGCCATCGCGCTGCTGCAGGCCGCGCGCGCCTGGGCCGCGCTCGAGGGCCGCGACCACGTGCTGCCGGAGGATGTGCAGGCGGTGCTGGTGCCGGTGTGCGCGCACCGGCTGCGGCCGCTGAAGTCGGCGCACGGCGTGGCGCTGGCCAGCCGCGACCTGGTGCTGCAACTGCAAAAGTCGGTGCCGGTCTAGGCGGCCATGGGCGGCCCGCTGTCATCGCTCTATCGGAAGGCCCGCGACAAGTGGCTGTTCCAGCTGGGCCCCAGCGAACCGGGCGAGGTCACGCTGACGATGCGCCGCGTCTTCATCGTGCCGACCCGGCCGGGCCTGGCCTTCGCCGGCCTGCTGCTGCTGATGCTGATCGGCGCCCTCAACTACAACCTCGGCCTGGGCTTCGCGCTGACCTTCTTTGCCGGCGCCTGCGCCGTGGCCGACATGGTGCAGACCGCCGGCAACCTGGCCCGCCTGCAGCTCGCGCCCGGCCGCGCGCAGGCGGTGTTTGCCGGCGAGGAGGCGCAGTTCGAACTGCACCTGCACAACCGCGGCAAGCTCGATCGCTACGCCGTCTGGCTGGGCTTCCAGGCCGACGGCGAGCCGCGCCAGGTCACCGACATCCCGGCCGGCGGCGCCAGCGCGGTGCGGCTGTCGACCGCCACCACCGAGCGCGGCTGGCTGCAGGCGCCGCGCATCCGCCTGGTCACGCGCTTCCCGCTGGGCCTGTTCCGCGCCTGGAGCTACTGGCGGCCGGAGCTCAGGGCGCTGGTGTATCCGGCGCCGGAAGTGCCGGCGCAACCGCTGCCGTCCAGCGGCGCCGCCAGCGAGGACGGCCACGGCACCGTCGGGCTGGACAATTTCGCCGGCATCCGCAGCTACCAGCCGGGCGACCCGATGCGCCACCTGGCCTGGCGCCAGATCGCCCGCCACGATCCGGCGCTGGGCGGGCAGCTGGTCACCAAGCATTTCGACGGCGGCGCGGTGGCCGAGCTGTGCCTCGACTTCGCCGAACTGCCGCTGCAGATGGACCTGGAACGTAAGCTCTCGCGCATGGCGGGCTGGGTGCTGGAGGCCGAGCGGCGCGCCCTGCCCTACACCTTCCGCCTGGCGCAGCACGAATACGGCCCGGCGCTGGGCGACGCCCACCAGGCCGCCTGCCTGCGCGCGCTGGCGCTGTTCGGCCGCGAGGGACAGGCATGAGCGCCGCGTTGCCGCCTGCCAGCGCCGGCACCAGCGCCGGCGCCGGCGCGCGCGCGCGCCTGGCGCTGCGCCTGACGCGCGACAAGTCCGACACCCTGCTGCTGCTGGCCGCCGCGCTGATGGTGCTGGCGCCGCACTTCGAGCACCTGCCGCTGTGGACCAGCGCCGTCGTGTGCGGCACGCTGCTGTGGCGCGCCGCCATCACCTGGCGCGGCAAGCGCATGCCGCCGCTGTGGCTGCTGCTGCCGGTGTCGCTGGCCGCGATGGCCGGCGTCTACCGCAGCTACCACACGCTGCTGGGGCGCGACGCCGGCGTCGCCATGCTGGCGCTGCTGCTGGCCCTCAAGCTGCTGGAAATGCGCGCCCGGCGCGACCTGTTCGTGGTGATCTTCCTCAGCTTCTTCGTGCTGCTGACGAATTTCTTCTACTCGCAAACCATGCTGACCGCGCTGTGCATGGGCGCCACCTTGATCGTGCTGCTGACGGCGCAGCAATCGTTCCAGTACACCGGCGCCGTGCCGCCGCTGCTCCAGCGCCTGCGCACTGCCGCCAAGACCGCGCTGCTGGCCGCGCCGCTGGCGCTGCTGATGTTTGTCGGCTTCCCGCGCATCCAGGGCCCGCTGTGGGGCCTGCCGGGCGACGCCCACAGCGGCCACACCGGCATCTCCGACAGCATGGCGCCGGGCACGCTGTCCTCGCTGGCGCAGTCGGACGCGGTGGCCTTCCGCGTGCGCTTCCTCGACAACAAGATGCCGACGCAGGACCAGCTGTACTGGCGCAGCATCGTGCTGGGCGACTACGACGGCCGCACCTGGACCCGCGTGCCGCGCCGGCGCGGCCTGCAACGCCTGGAAGTGAGCATCAGCACGCGCGGCCAGCCGCTGCGCCACGAGATCACGATGGAGCCCACCAACACCCGCTGGCTGGCGGCGCTGGAACTGAGCGGCCCGATGCTGTCGCTGCCCGGCTACCGCGTGCGCGACTCCGACGAACTGGAATTTTTCACCAGCGAGCCGGTCACGCAGCGCGTGCGCTACGACGCCAACGCCTGGACCGACTTCCGCGTGCAGGCCGACGAGCAGGCGCAGCGCATGGTGCGCTGGACCGAACTGCCGTCCGGCTACAACCCGCGCACGCTGGCGCTGGCGCGCACGCTGCGCCGGGCCGCCGCCCCGTCCACCGCCGACGACGCCCCGCTGTCCGCGCGCGAAGCCGCCGGCGCCGCGCTGCAGGCGATGCAGCGCTTCCACGACGGCGGCTACGTCTACACGCTGCAACCGCCGCTGCTGGGGCGCGACGCGGTCGACGATTTCCTGTTCGGCAGCAAGGCCGGCTTCTGCGAGCACTACGCCGGCGCCTTCGTGGTGCTGATGCGCGCCATGGGCGTGCCGGCGCGGGTGGTGACCGGCTACCAGGGCGGCGAACTGAACCCGGTGGACGGCTACCTGACCGTGCGCCAGTCCGACGCCCACGCCTGGGCCGAGTTCTGGACCCCCGGCGCCGGCTGGCGCCGCGTCGACCCGACCGCCGCCGTCGCCCCCGAGCGCATCGCCCACAACCTGGCGCAGGCGCTGCCGCAGCCGTCCGGATTCGGCCTCGGCCCCTTGCTGAACCTGCAAAACGACCCCAATTCGTGGCTGGGCAAGCTCAGATTCCACTACGCCGCGTTGAATAATGCTTGGAATCAATGGGTCCTGGATTACAATCCAGAGAGGCAGCGAGGTTTCCTTGAGGAACTAAGCTCGGCCTTCGCCAACTGGCGCAGCGCACTCGGTGCGGCGGCGGTGTGCGCCCTGCTGGCGGGGTGGTACTGGCGGCGGCAACAGCGGCCGCTGGCGCCGCTGGACGGGCTGTACCAGCGTTTTTGCCGGCAGCAGGCGCGCCACGGTTACGCGCGCCGCCCGGACGAAGGCCCGCTCAGCTACGCCGCCCGCCTGCGCGACATGCAGGCCAGCCCGGACAAGCATGCCGCGATGGAGAAATTTTTAACACTGTACGGCGCGCTGAAGTATGGCGTCGCCGGTTCCGAATCACGCTCGGCGTCGCTGACGACGCTGAAAAAACTGCTAGCCTTATGCCGATGAAGACTCTGATTACCGCCCTGCTGCTGGGCGCCGCCACCTTAAGCCAGACCGGACAGGCCGCCGTCGACCCTTACGGCTACAAGCTGCCGCCCAGCATGCAGCCAAAGAAAAAAGCGCCGGCCGTCAAGAAGGGCCCGCCGCCGATCGACTACGTCGGCGAGTTCGTCAACTTCGGCGAATGGAAGGAAGTGCGCGCCTTCCTCGACGACATCGCCACCCGCGACGGCTTCGACCGCGCCGCGCTGAATACGCTGATGAGCCAGGTGCGCTACGTCGACTCGGCGGTGCAGCTGGTCAAGCCGGCGCCGCCGGGCAAGCCCAAGAACTGGCAAGCCTACAGCCGCCTGATCGTCGACCCGGTGCGCATCGACCACGGCGTCAAGTTCTGGAACGAGAACCGCGAGGCGCTGGAACGGGCCGAGGCCCTGTACGGCGTGCCGGCGGAAATCCTGGTCGGCATCCTCGGCGTGGAAACCGTGTACGGCCGCAACACCGGCCGCTTCCGCGTGATCGACGCGCTCACCACGCTGGCCTTCTCCTACCCCGAGGCGCCGCAGCGCGCCGAGCGCATGGCCTTCTTCCGCGGCGAGCTGGAGGCCACGCTGCTGTTCGCGCGCCAGAGCGAGATCGATCCGCTGTCGCTGCGCGGCTCGTTTGCCGGCGCCATCGGCATGCCGCAGTTCATGCCCAGCAGCGTGATGAAATACGCGGTGGATTTCGACGGCAGCGGCAAGATCGACCTGCTCAACTCCGGCACCGACGCCATCGGCAGCGTGGCGGCCTTCCTGACCGCGCACGGTTGGCAACGCGACATCGGCGGCCCGCTGGTATACTCCGCCGCCGTCTCGCCCAACCGCGCCTGGGAAAGCCTGACCAACCAGGGCTTGAGCGCCAGGTACCGGCCGCAGGAACTGGCGGCGGCGGGCGTCACCACCACGGTGCCCGTGCCGGAACAGCAGACTTACGGCCTGGTGGACTTGCAGAACGGCGCCGAACCAACCGAGTACTGGCTGGCCAATAATAATTTCTTTACGATCACGCAATACAACCGCAGTTATTTTTATGCGATGTCGGTGGTGGAACTGGGGCGGGCCGTGCGTCTGGCGCGCGGCGGTTTGTAAGGAAGCGTAAAGAGTGTTGCTGTACAGACTTACCGGCTGTATTGTTTAGTTGACACTTGGAAATTATTTGTACAAACTTGCGGTAACAGGACGGCAAACGTAAGCCGTTCTACAACAAAATTAATTTATAATTAACTTTGCGTGTTCATTAAAAGTGCGCACAGGCAGCTTAGCATATAAGAGGGTGTATAATTCTCACACAATGTTGCAACCGGACAACAATAACCCGTGGCAATCAGGTTTTTTTATTGCTTATGAGTATTAGAAGGCGCGTTGTTGTACAATTGTGTATATATTATGAAACTTGTTATCCCGGAATCCGTCCGTGTGTGAATTCGTTCCTTGGTAAGGATGAACATTAACGCAGCAAAGCGAGCTCCGAGTGTTGTACTTTGCAGGACAACTTTACAGAAGGAAAAGACGAAATCATGACAAACCAAGTCGGCATAGATATGAACAACGATGCGGATGGCGATGATCTGCTGCAATACAATCCCAACCGCCTGCTCGATACCCTGATCGAGAACCTGCGTCTGAAAAACGATGCAGCCCTGTCGCGCGCGCTGGAAGTCGCGCCGCCGGTCATCAGCAAAATCCGCCACCACCGCCTGCCGGTTGGCGCCTCGCTGCTGATCCGCATGCACGAAGTGAGCGACCTGAGCATCCGCGACCTGCGTTACCTGATGGGCGACCGCCGCAACAAGTTCCGCATCAGCGACAAGCAGTTCAAGCCTAAAGAAGGCGAACCAGGCGGCCAGAGCTGATTCTAGCCGTCGTCCTGCAGCGACTCCCTCCCCTGATCCAGGGGAGAGGGTAGCAACACCTTACGCCGGGAAGACCCCGGTCGACAAATAGCGATCGCCGCGGTCGCAAACGATGAACACGATGGTTGCGTTCTCCACCGTTTGCGAGATGCGCAGCGCAATCTCGCAGGCGCCTGCCGCCGAAATCCCACAGAAGATGCCCTCCTCGGCAGCCAGGCGGCGCGCCATGCGTTCTGCCGCCGCCTGCGACACCGCCTCCACCTGGTCGACCCGCGCGCGGTCGTAGATCTTGGGCAGGTAAGCCTCCGGCCATTTGCGGATGCCGGGGATCGACGAGCCCTCTTCCGGCTCGGCGCCGATGATCTGCACCTTGGGATTCTGTTCCTTCAGATAACGCGACACCCCCATGATGGTGCCGGTGGTGCCCATGGCGCTGACGAAGTGCGTCACGCGGCCTCCGGTGTCGCGCCAGATTTCCGGGCCCGTGCCTTCGTAGTGGGCGCGCGAATTGTCGGCGTTGCCGAACTGGTCGAGGATGATGCCCTTGCCGTCCTTCTGCAATTGCTCGGCCATGTCGCGCGCGTATTCCATGCCGCCGGTCTTGGGCGTCAACATGATCTGGGCGCCGTAGGCCGCCATGCTCTGGCGCCGCTCCACGCTCAGGTTCTCCGGCATCAGCAGCAGCATCTTGTAGCCGCGCAGCGCGGCCGCCATCGCCAGCGCGATGCCGGTGTTGCCGCTGGTCGCCTCGATCAGCGTATCGCCCGGCTTGATGTCGCCCCGCTCCTCGGCGCGCTTGAGCATGGACATGGCGGCGCGGTCCTTGACGGAACCGGCCGGGTTATTGCCTTCCAGCTTGCCCAGTATGACGTTGTTGCGTGCCAGCGCGTCGGCGCCCGGCAGGCGCGTCAGCTGCACCAGCGGCGTGTTGCCTATCGTGTCTTCCAGAGTCTTGTAAGCCATTGTGTTCTATCTTCAGTTATTTCGCCAAAACAGGCATTTTAATCCGAGTTGGCGGACCACGTATTGCGCCGGCCTCCCTCCTAAGTGTTTACACCGGGAGCCGGCCTTGCGCTAGACTTGCACCACTCCTGTCACCACCCTCATTTCCGCGGAATCGTCATGGCTACAACCCCTATGGAACTGCTCCCCGAAGACACGCCGGACGAGCCGACCCCGATATCCAACCTCGACCTGGAAAAGCGCCAGCACCAGATCTTTCCCACGCTGAGCGCGACCGACATCAAGCACATGATGCGCTTCGGCCATGTGCGCCATTTCAACGACGGTGAAATGATCTTCGAGGCCGGCAAGACCAGCTTCGGCCTGATGCTGGTGCTCAAGGGCGGCATCGAAGTCAGCCGCTACGACGGCCTCGGCAACACATCCTACATCACCACGCACAAGCCGGGGCAATTCAGCGGCGAAGTATCGCAACTGTCGGGCCGGCCGTCGCTGGGCAACGGCAAGGCGGACGGCGCGGTCGAGGTGCTGGTGGTGCCGTCCGAGTCGCTGCGCGCGCTGCTGGTGGCGCATGCCGACCTGGGCGAGCGCATCGTGCGCGCGCTGATCCTGCGCCGCGTCGGCCTGATCGAGCAGAACTCCGGCGGGCCGGTGATCGTCGGCCCGCGCGGCCACGGCCGCATCCACACCTTGCAAAGCTTCCTGTCGGCCAACGGCCACCCGCACACCGTGCTCGACCCGGAACTGGACCAGCAGGCCGCCGACCTGATGGCGCACTACCAGCCCAAGCCGGAAGAGCTGCCGCTGGTGGTCTGCCCGGACGGCGTGGTGAAGAAGAATCCGACGGTGGTCGACATCGGCCGCTGCCTCGGCATGCTGCCCGAGATCGACAGCGAAAAGATCTGGGACGTGATCGTGGTCGGCGCCGGCCCCGCCGGCCTGGCGACGGCGGTGTACGCCGCGTCCGAAGGCTTGTCGGTGCTGGCGCTGGAAACGCGCGCCTACGGCGGCCAGGCCGCCGCCAGCGCGCGCATCGAGAACTACCTGGGCTTCCCCACCGGCGTCTCCGGCCGCGCGCTGGCCGGCCGCGCCTACGTGCAGGCGCAGAAGTTCGGCGTCGAGGTGGCGATCCCCGCCCCGGCCGCCCGCCTGATCTGCGACACCTATCCGCTGCAGGTGGAAATGTGCGGCAGCCTGCAACGGCTCAAGGCGCGCACCGTGGTGCTGTCGTGCGGCGCGCGCTATCGCCGTCCGTCGCTGGCCAACCTGCGCCAGTTCGAGGGCAAGGGCGTGTACTACTGGGCTTCGCCGATCGAGGCCAAGCTGTGCAAGACCGAGGAGATCGTGCTGGTCGGCGGCGGCAACTCGGCCGGCCAGGCGGCGGTGTTCCTGTCGGGCCACGCGTCCAAGGTGCATATGCTGATCCGCAAGGACAGCCTGGCCTCCACCATGTCCAGCTACCTGATCGAGCGCATCCAGGCCACGCCCAACATCGAGCTGCACACGCACACGGAAATCGTCGCGCTGGAAGGCGATGACGACGGCCTGAAGCAGGTCCGCATCCGCAACGCGCTGAACGAACAGGAATGCGACTACGACGTCTGCCGCGTGTTCCTGTTCATCGGCGCCGATCCGAACACGGACTGGCTCAGCGACTGCGGCGTGGACGTCGACGCCCACGGCTTCATCCGCACCGGCTTCGACGTCACCAAGGCGCAGTGCCGGGCCAACTTCGCCGACGGCGTGTATCCGCGCGACCTGCCGTCACGGGCGGCGCTGGAGACCAGCGTGCCGGGCGTGTTCGCCATCGGCGACGTGCGCGCCAGCTCCACCAAGCGGGTCGCCGCGGCGGTGGGCGAAGGCGCGGCCGTGGTCTCGCAGATCCACGCCTTCCTGGCCAACCTGCCGGCCGACAAGGTGTTCAGCTAAAGTGTCCGGCCCAAGCCGGCGCTAGGCCCGGCCTGGCAGCGCCAGCCGGGCGGGCCGCGCCGCCCGCGCCTGCGGCTGCCGTTGCAAGGCGGTCTGCGCCTCCCCCTTCAGATGGAATACCTGGACGGACTGCGCCAATGCCTGCGCATGTTCCTGCAGACTTTCCGCCGCCGCGGCCGCCTGCTCCACCAGCGCGGCGTTTTGCTGCGTGATGTCGTCCATCTGCGTCACCGCGCGGTTGACCTCGCCGATGCCGGTGCTTTGCTCCTGGCTGGCGGCGGTGATCTGCGCCATGATGTCGGCCACTTTTTGCACCGAGCTCACCAGCAGCGTCATGGTGCTGCCGGCGTCGTTCACCAGCTTGCTGCCGGCGTCGACCGTTTCCACCGAGGCGCCGATCAGCTGCTTGATCTCCTTGGCCGCCGCCGCGCTGCGCTGCGCCAGGTTGCGCACCTCCGAGGCCACCACCGCGAAGCCGCGCCCCTGCTCGCCGGCGCGGGCCGCCTCCACGGCGGCGTTGAGGGCCAGGATATTGGTCTGGAAAGCGATGCCGTCGATCACGCCGATGATGTCGACGATGCGGCTGGAACTGGCTTTGATCGAGCCCATCGTATCGACCACCTGCGCCACCATCGCGCCGCCCTGCACCGCCACGGTGGAGGCGTCGGCCGCGAACTGATTGGCCGAGCGCGCGCTTTCGGCGTTCTGCCTGACAGTATCGGTCAGCTGCTCCATCGAGCTGGCGGTCTGCTCCAGCGAGCTGGCCTGGGCCTCGGTGCGCGACGACAGGTCGGCATTGCCGCGCGCGATCTCGTCGGTGGCCACCATCATCTCGTCGGTGCTGGAGCGGATGCGGCCTATCATGCCGGTCAGGTTGGTGTTGATGGTGTTCATCGCATCCATCAGATGGCCGACCTCGTCGTCGCGCTCGATGCGGATGTCGTGGTCCAGGTCGCCTGACGCGATATTGCGCGCGGTGTCGATCGCGTGGTCGAAGCTGAGTTTGATGTGGCGGTAAATCATGAACAGGCAGATCAGCGACACGCCGACCAGCAGCGCCAGCAGGGCGATCGCGGTCCAGAACGCCATATTGGTGCTGTGGCTCGAGGCCGCGACCGCCGCGCCGGTGCGCTGGTCCAGCAGCACCAGGAATGCATTCACCGGCTGCATGATCTTGGCCTTGTTCTGGTGGTACTGCTCGTCGTGCATGATCTTGCGCGCCATCTCGGGATCGGGCGGCCCGGTCTTGCTGAACTTGCCGCTGCCGTCGTCGAACAGGCCTTTGACGGCGTTCATGGCGATGACCTCGGTTTTCACCAGCCCGTCCGAATTGGCCTGCGCCTCTTTCAGCTTGCCGAATTCCTCGTCGGTGAAGCCGGCCTGGCGCATCAGCTCGGCCAGCGCGATGGTGGCGCCGTCGGGCGTCGGTTTGTCGATGCCGGCCGCGACGAAGTCCCAGTAGATGCGCTCGTAATGCTGCGGCCGCGGCTTCTTGCCGTTGCGGATATCGAGGATGTCGAGGTATTCCTTTTCGTACTTGGGGTCGCCGGTGACGACGTAGGTGCGGGCCAGCCGGGTCAGGTCGTCCGAGCTCTGCCGTAATTCGTCTGCCAGCAGGTAGGAGTGATAGCGCGCCTCGTTGGCGCGGTTCAGCTCGGCTTCCTTGGTCGCGATGCGCATCAGCGCCCACAAGGTCAGGCTGGACAGCGCGAGGCTGACCAGGAAGAACACGATGAAAATATTCTTGATCGAGAATTTGCTTTTCATGAAAGCCCCCAATGATCGGTTCTCCGATGATTGTAGACCCAAGCGCACTAATCTGGCGCGTTACATGAAATGGCTGGCAGCACTGTTGCTTTCAAGTGCTGTCGCCTTGCTAACGAGCGCTATTCCGGCTCGCGCGCCCACTGCTGCATCGGCGCCGTCTTCATGAAATCGATCACCAGCGCAGTCGCTTCAGGCAGGGACTGCTTGCGCGAAGTCGCCACCACCACCCAGTCCTGCTCATCGGTAAGCGCCTCGACAAAGTAGAGGTCAAATCGACGGTAGCTGAAATCGAACACCGCACCCGCCGGGTGAGGCCCGTCGCCGCGCGGCTTATCCTTGCTGCCCTCGTAATATTTCTGCGACTCCTTGCGGTGCGAAAAACTCAACACTACCAGCGGACCGGCCGCGGCATTGGTCTTGTCGGCCAGGCTATAGACGCAGTCCCGTGGCGTCTTCCTGACCTCCACCATCACCGACGCCTGGAACAGCCGTTCAAGCTGCGCCAACGGGAATGGCGCCGCAAGCAGCGCGCGGCACCGGGCCATATTCGGCGTGTCCCGTGCGCTCACTGGCGGCGCCGACGCGGCCAGCGCGTCGATCTCGAAGTCGCCGTCATCGACCAGCCGCTCCCAGCCCTCGAACTTGCCCAGGCCGCGCGTGCGGGCGATCGACAGCAGCAGGCTCTGCCCCGGCGCCGGCCGTTCCGGCTGCAGCTGGTAGACCGGATCGGCGAACGCCTGCGCCGGCGTGGTGATGGTCCAGCCCATGTCGACGAACTGCTGGATCACGTCCTTGAGCCACAGCGCGTTGATCAGGTTGTGGTGCATCAGCATGACTTGCGGGATATCGCGCCCCTCCAGCTTGCGCGACAGGTCGCGGTAGGCGGTGGCGCGCTGGCGCACATGCGCGAGGTAGGCTTGCTTGATCGGCGCGATGTCGGCCTTGGGATCGGCGCGCAGCACCTCGTTCAGTTTTTCATCCAGCCGCCAGTCGCTGGTATCGAGACTGACGTAGGCATTGCGATAGCCGCTCTGCTTCAGGAACGCCCGCATGCCATCGCGCTTTTCCGGCGTATTGCCTTCGCGCAGAAAGGTGTAGCGGAACCACTTCTGATAGCCCGGCAAGGTCGCGGTGATGCGGTCGCAGTCCCGCACTTCCTGCTGGTACTGCGCCAGCGAGAGCTGGGCGCTGTTCAGGTCCGGATGGGTCATGGTGTGATTGCCGAGCGCGTGTCCTGCCAGGCCCCATGCCTTGGCCAGCGCATAGCCGTCCGGCTGGTCGGCGCCGTTACCGCAGGTGACGAACAGCGCCGCCTGCACATGGCGCGCGGCCAGCGCATCGAGCAGCGCCTGGTTGCGCTGCTGCGGCGACAGCAGCGGCGTCGTTTCCAGCCTGGGTCCGTCGTCAAACGTGAAGGCCACCGATTGCGCCTGCGCGGTGGCGGCGCACAGCGCGGCGGCGATGACCAGGGCGCGGCCCAGAGCCGGAATCAATGACGTCATTGTGCAGTTCTCTCCTTGATACGTTTCAGTTGTGCCGACTGGTAGGCGCCGAAGGCGTCGTTGAACAGGCAGCGGATCAGCGGATCATCGACGATGTCGGCGTCGGGCGGCGCGCCGTTGATGCGCATATACATCGACGTCAGCGACTCGCCCAATGCCAGGCCCGCGTACAGCTTGGCGATGGGGATTTCCGTCATCCAGGTCGGCGCTTCCTCGTCGCCGGCCAGCGCGATGGCGTCGCCGTGTCTGCGGTAGCGGAACTGCTGCGCCACGCCTTCATGATCGTAGACCGACAGCTGCCAGATGCAGGGCGTTTCGAAATAGCTGTCCGGCGTCAGCTCCATGTCGCGGTATTTTTCCAGCAGGCCGGTGCGGCAGTAGTCCAGCGCCAGCGCCGTGTGTTCGGCGCTTAGCGGAGCGAAGTGACGGGCGATGTCGGACGTCGGTGGCGGCGCGATATCGGCATCGTATTCGTAGTCGACATCCTGCCCGCCGACCGGCAGCACCCATGACAGCGGCGCGGACGGCGTCAGCCCTTGCGGCGTCAGCTCCACCGACACCGAGGGATTCAGGCGCACCACGGCGGCACCGGGCAGCCAGGCGCTCACCTCTTCTGCGAACTGGCGGTAGGTGATCGGGAACAGCGCGTGGTTATACCAGGACCACGGCTCCTGCACGAACTGGCAGGAACTCGGCACCACATAGCGCGGCGCCAGCGCCTGCAACTGCTCCGGCCATTCCTCCGGCAGCACAGGTGCGCCGCCCTCCGCGCGCGACGGCGCGATGACGTCGATCTCGCGCATGGTCTGGAAAGGCCACAGCACCATGTCCCACGGCGCATAGGGCTTGAGCTGCTCCAGCGTTTCCGGGTCCATCCACGAATCAACCACGTTCAACACATTCAGGCCGACGGCGCGGATATGGAACATCGAATCGACATCGGAGTCCAGAGCCTTGCGCGGAATGACTTCGATCGCACCGACCTGCACCGGCGCATCCACCTTCAACGGCAGCACGTTGACGAAGCCCAGCGCGCGTATCATCGCGAACAGTTCGTCGAACAGGCAGTACAGGTAGATCGGCGTATCGCGGTCGAGCAGATCCAGGCTCTCCAGCGAGCAATGGTCGTCATGGAAATGCGAGATGAAGACCGCGTCCGGCTTCCACCCACGTATCTGAGCATGATCGAAACGCACATCGGGAAAGGCGTGGCAATTCCTGCTGAACGGGTTTTCAAATATGGGATCGAATGCGATCAGCGTGCCGTCGCATTCGAAGACATAGCCTGCGTGCAGGATGCGGGAGATTTTTAGCGTCATCCCGCCATGTTATCACCGCAACGGCGTCGGATAGCTGGCCGGGCTGGCGTTGCCGTCGTTGTCGATGGCTTGCACGCCGAAGTAGTAGTTGTCCTTCGACAGCGGCACCGTGAACTCGGTGGCCTTGCCGACGAACTGGCTGCCCTGCCATTCGGCCGACGAGGTGTCGCGCCAGACGATGCGGTAGCCCGCCAGGTCCGGCTCGGCGTTGGCTTGCCATACCAGCTCGGTGTCGTTCTGCAGCTTGGCTGTGCGCACCTGCACCTTGGCCGGCGCGGCCGGCGCCAGCGACAGCGACGACAGCGCCGCCGCGTTCACCCGCGCCACCTGGGCGATGTAGTTGAAGTCGTCGTACTGAGGCAGGTCGCCGATCAGCACGCCGTTCTCGGTGCGGATGTTCTGGTGCTGGTGGTTGAAGTCCTCGGCCGGCTCGGTGAAGCGCAGCGCCGCGTAGCCACGCTCCAGGAACGGCATGTGGTCGCCGCCGCGCAAATAACGGTCGCGGCGCTGGATGATGTTGACCCTGAACTTCGGCACATAACGCTCGCCGGCCTCCTTCACCGCCCGCGCCAGCTGGCGCGACAGCGAATCGTTCTCGCCGCCGGTCTGGATCAGCGTGCGCACAACGTCGCTGTTTTCCTTCTGCACCGGCAGGCCTTCGGCGAACAAACGCACCTGCGTGTTGTCGACCTTGCCGTGCTCGTCGTGCGAGCTGCCGATGATGTCGTTGGTGAACATGCCGGCGATGTTCAGGTTCTTCAGTTTGGCCTGCTCGGCCCAGTGCGCCGCGCCCAGCAAGCCCTGCTCTTCCGCCGCCACCGTCATGAAGACCAGCGTGGCGTCGAATTTATACTTGGCCATCACGCAGGCCATCTCCATCACGGCGGCGGTGCCGGAGGCGTCGTCGTTGGCGCCGGGCGCGTCGCCCCTGGCGTCCATGACGTCGGTGTTGCGCGAGTCGTAGTGGCCGCTGACCACGTACATCCGGTCCACGGACGCAGGCTGCGTGCCCGGCAGCGTCGCCACCACGTTGACGATCTCGGTCGGACGGCTGATGCGCGCGGAGACCGGCGCGATGTGGCTGTCGAACGCCACTTGCAGGCGCCCGCCCTGGGCCGCGCCACAGCGTTCCAGCTCGCTCTTGATCCAGCGCCGTGCCGCGCCTATGCCTTCGGTTTCGGAGACCGTGTCCGACATCGTGTGGCGTGTGCGGAAGCCAGCCAGCTTGTGGATATAGCCTTCGATACGGGCCGGCGAGATCTCCCGCACGATCTGGTCGATCTGGGCCTGGTGGCGATTGGTATCGGGCGCGGCCGCGAAGGCCGGCCCGACGGCCAGCAAGGACAGGATAAGGGACTTGCAATACATCGGCGGTCTCCGGTGAAAAGATCGCGATATCTTCTCACGGAAACACAAAACCCGCAGCGTTGCCGACCGGGAAAGAAACAACTATTCCGCCGCTTCCGTCACCATTAACATGGCCTCGAACTTAAGCAGCGGCACCGGCCTGCTAAAGAAATACCCCTGCACCAGGGAGCAGCCATGCGTCGACAGGTAGTCCGCCTGCGCCTGTGTTTCAACCCCCTCCGCGACCACTTCCAGCTGCAACGCCGTTGAAATCGATAGCATGGCCTTCACCAATTCGTACTGCCGGCGTACGTGCGGAATACCCTGCACAAACGACTTGTCGATCTTGATCTGCGCCACGGGGAAGCGGTGCAGATAACTCAACGCTGAATAACCGGTACCAAAATCGTCGATCGAGATCGAGACGCCCATCCGGTCCAGCTCCGTCAGCATTTCCGCCACTTCCGGGCTATCCTCCAGCAGCAGCCCCTCGGTGATCTCCAGCTCCAGCCATTCGGCCCTGCATCCGCTGTCGGCCAGAGTGCGGCGTACCGCCCCCACCAGGTCGTTGCGCAAGAACTGGCGGGTCGACACGTTCACGGCCATCTTCACCGGCGTCGCCGACATCGCTTCGAGCCTGCGGTTCAAGTCCGCCACGGCGGCGCATGCGGTCGCCAGTACCCACTCGCCTATCCCGACGATCAGGCCCGATTCCTCGGCGATCGGGATGAACAGGTCCGGCGGCACCATCCCATGTCCCGGACGGTTCCAGCGCAGCAGGGCCTCCGCCCCGACCACGCGCCCGCTCGGCAAATCGATCTGCGGCTGGTAATGCAAGACCAGCTCCCCCTTGTCGCAAGCCTTGCGCAGCGCCGACTCCAGCTCCAGTTTTTCGGAGAATTGGGCCCCCAATTCCTTGGCGTAGAACTGGAAATTGTTGCGCCCCTTTTTTTTGGCGAAATACATGGCGGTATCGGCATACCTGAGCAACGCCTCCATCTCGACACTATCGTCGGGGAACATCGCAATGCCGATGCTGCACGATACGAACAGGTCACGGCCTTCGATCAGGAATGGTTCGGCCAGCGCTTGCAGTATTTTCCCCGCGATCGTATTCAGGTCGCCTTTGTCATGCACTTCCGGCAGCAGCACCCCGAATTCGTCGCCGCCCAGCCGCGCTATCGTGTCCGATGCGCGCACGGCGTATTTCAAGCGTTGCGCCACCTCGCACAGCAAGCGGTCGCCGGCCCCGTGCCCCAGCGTATCGTTGACTTGCTTGAAGCGGTCCAGATCGAGAATCATCAGCCCGATCCGGTCGGGAGACCGCTGGGCATGAGCGATCTCCAGGCGGATACGGTCGAACAGCAATGCGCGGTTCGGTAGCGTGGTCAAGCTGTCGTAAAAAGCCAGGTGCCGCACCTTCTTGCGATATTGGTCGATTTCCGTGATGTCGCGCCCGACCGCCAGCACCCGCACCACCTGGCCGGCGTCGTCGAATTCCGGACTCAGGCGGATATGGGTGCAGTATCCCCCGCTTTCCACCTGCCAGTGCAGTTCAAAATCGCGCGGCTCGCCCTGCTCGAATACCGCGCGCAACTTATCCACGTATTCCTGCGCGTGGAGGCCGCCGGGATACTCGATCGGCGTGGTGCCCAGGATACGTTCGCGGTCGCCCCCCAGGTCTGTGATCAGCCTCCGGTTGGCATATATCCGGCGGCAGTCCCGGTCGTAACGGGCGATCGTGTCGGGTGAGTTCTCTGCGAGCGTGCGGAATTCCTGCTCCCGGGTGAGCAACAGCGCCTCCATGCGCTTGCGCTCGGTGATGTTGCGGATCATGGCCATGTTGTAGCCCTGGCCGCCGGATTCAAAATAGTTCGCGACAATTTCAACCGGAAAAATACGGCCGTCCCTCGCCCGGTGGCGGCGCTCAAACGTCAGCGAGCCGCTGGCCTGGAGCTCGATCCAATGTTCCCTCCAAGTCGCTGGATCGCTGTCGGCATCGATATCCAGAACGCTCAAGCCCTTCAACTCCTCCTTGTCATAGCCCAGGCCCCGGCAAGCGTGCTGATTGGCATACGTAATTCTTGCCGCTTCATCGATCAGGAAAACTGCTTCCTCGATGTGATCGACGGCATAGTTCAACCGGACCAGCTCCTCTTCGCGCCGCTTGCGTTCCGTGATATTCCGGCTGATGCCGAGGACTCCGACCAGCTCCCCGCCGGCGCTCCGCACCGAGACCTTGCGGGTTTCCAACAACATGGGCTGGCCATCCCCGTCGACGCCGCCCCATTCTTCGTAAATGCGGATGCCGTCGGCCTGCATGGCCTCCCTGTCTTTCTGGCGGAAGGAATCGGCCAACGCGACATCGACGAAATCGTAGTCGGTCTTGCCGACGATGTCGGCTTGCGGCGCATTGAAGTAACGTTCGAAGGCCGGATTGCAGGCCACGTAGACACCATGGGGATTTTTCAACCAGATGTAATCCGGAAGCGTCGTCATCACGCTGGACAGACGGTGTCTGGATTCCTCGAGCGCGCGTTCGTTGTGCTTGCGCTCGGTGACGTCAAACATGAAGCCATGCCAGACCGTTGAGCCGTCCGATTCGCGTAGCGGGGTGGAGCGCGTCTCGACCCAGCGCTCCGGCAATCCCGGCCGGCAGACGCGGAAAACCAGTTCCAGCGGCGCGAGCATGACCACCGTCTCGGCCAGGGCGGCGTCGATTTTGGACAGGTCGGCGGGATGCAGCAACGCGCGCAATGGCGCCATGTCATGCTCCACGTCTTCCGGCTGCAAGCCATAAATGTCGGCGATACCGGGACTGGCGAAGGAAAAACTGAAATGTCCGCCGGACGAGCGGCGCAGGGTGTAGACGAAGCCCTGCACGTTGGCGACAAAGTGCGCCATGCGGCGCTCGGCTTCGCGCATGGCCGTCAGGTCGCGTGCGATGGCCAGCACAGTCGCCACCTGACCGTCCGTGCCGGGTTCCGGCACCAGCAGCACGTTGTAGTCGCGGCGCCGCTGGTCGCGGTCGATGCAGTCGAGATTGATCTGGTTGGCGGCACCGTTGGCAAACACGCCGCGTATGGCCTCCATGAGTTTGCTGCTCTGCGTCGCTCCGAGAGCCATGCCATCGCTGGGCGGACAGCCAATCAAGCCCGCCACCGGCGTGCCAAATATTCTGTCGACCGCCTGGTTGGCATAGAGCCGGCGGCAGTCCGGGCCATAGCGGTAAATCGGGTCGGGACTGTTCTCGGCCAGGGAACGGAACTGTTCCTCGCGCGCGATCAGGCGCTCCTCCATCGCCTTGCGTTCGGAGACGTCGATCATCAACCCGTGCCACTCGGTGGCGCCGTCCGGCTGCCTTTGCGGCGTGGAGCGGATTTCGACCCAGCGTTGTCCCCTATCGGGATGTTCGATGCGTATTTCGATACGGAACGGCGCCAGCGTGCTGGCCGTTTCCGCCATGAGTTTCCGGACGCGCGCCAGATCGTCCGGATGGTAGCGGTTGCGCAGCACGGCAGCGTTGGCGCGTATCTCTCCGGGATTCAGGGCGAGCAGGTTCTCCACGCCAGCGCTGGCATAAGGGAAGCTGGTATGACCGTCGGCCTCGACACGAACGGTAAACAGGAAGCCCGGCACAGCGGCAGCGACGGACGAAAGTTGTTCCTGCAGCTTGAGCTGCTGTAATTGAAGACGCGTTGCCTGACGCGCCAGACGACCGCGGGTAAGGGAACTCTTCGGCGCTCTGCGTCGAAAGATCAGGGGCATAGGCTTCTTCATGATCATGCACTTCGGTGGACCAGCACGGCTGGCGACGGCAGCGAGCTACGCGCAAACATGAATATAAATGAAGACAATGTTATTTCAAAATAGAAATTCTTATTAAATATAGAAAATATTCGTGAACTGGCGGATATGTTAACGCCCTTGGCTGATTTTGTTATAGGGATGGTGAAACGGACGCTGGAGAGAGCCGAACGCCCGCCTGGCGGCGGGCTGGCGTGCTGCGGAGGGGGATTACTTGGCGGCGGGCGCTGCGGTTTTATCTGCCTTGGCGCTCTTCGCCGCGGCCTTGTCGGCCTTGGCGGCGGTTTTGTCGGCGGACTTGTCAGCCTTGTCAGCCTTGGCGACCGGTGCCGCTGCGGCTGGCGCGCCTTCCAGCGGCTTGCCGTTCACCACCAGGCCCGCTTGCGACAGCTTGACGGCGCTTTTCTCGCCGATGCCCTTCACGCGCTTCTCGAGATCAGCCCAATCCTTGAAATCGCCTTTCTTGCGCTCTTCCATGATGGCTTTCGATTTGACCGGGCCGATGCCCTTGACCGCATCCAGCGCGGCGGCGTCAGCCTTGTTGACGTCGACCTGCGCGAAAGCGAAGCCCATCGTTGCGATCAGGGTCGCAACCGCCAGCAAAATTTTCTTGAACATGTCTCAATCTCCATGGTGGGTGAAAGGCGGCAAGCGCGCCTTGAACACCCTTAACGGCCAACCTCGACGGCGGTTGACAGATCGTTCATGAAGGTTTTATGACAACGGTCAAGCGCTGAACAGCTCCTCGCGCGTGACCGTCGCCGTGCCCAGCTTGCCGACCACGATGCCGCCGGCGCGATTGGCGGTCTGCACCGCCTCGTGCCAGCCGACGCCGGCGCCCAGCATGGCGGCCATGGTGGCGATCACCGTGTCTCCGGCGCCGGAGACGTCGAACACCTCGCGCGCCTGCGCCGGCATGTTGAATTGCTCGCCGTCGGTGTACAGGGTCATGCCCTCTTCCGAGCGGGTCAGCAACAACGCATCCAGCTTCAACTCGGTGCGCAGCTGCTGCGCCTTGGCGGTCAGCTGCTCTTCGCTGTGCCAGCTGCCGACGATGCGCTTCATCTCCGACTTATTCGGCGTCAGCACGGTGGCGCCGGCGTAGCGGCTGAAGTCGTCGCCCTTCGGGTCGACCATCACCACCTTGCCGGCGGCGCGCGCCGAGGCGATCATGTCAGCCACGTTGACCAGCGAACCCTTGGCGTAGTCCGACAGCACGATCACGTCGTAGTCGGGCAGCAGCGCCTTGAACTGCAGCAGCTTGTCGCGCAGCACGGTGTCGGTCGGCGCTTCCTCGAAGTCGATGCGCACCATCTGCTGCTGGCGGCCGATCACGCGCAGCTTGATGATGGTGGAGATGGCGTCGTCGCGCTTGAGGTAGCTGTGGATGCCGCCGCTTTGCAGCATCTGCTCCACTTCATTGCCGGCCTCGTCGGCGCCGACCACACCCAGCAGGCCGGCGCGCGCGCCCAGCGCGGCGGCGTTGCGCGCCACGTTGGCGGCGCCGCCCAGGCGCGCCTCGCGCTTCTCGATGCGGACGATGGGCACCGGCGCTTCCGGCGAAATGCGGCTGACATCGCCGAACCAGTAACGGTCCAGCATGACATCGCCTACCACCAGGATGCGCACTTTATCCAGTGCCGGTGCTTGATACGTCGTGACGTTGGTGCTCACAGATGCCTCGTTAAATGCGGGTCAGGATGGAACGGCCGATGCCGTGGTATTCGAAGCCTGCTTCGGCCATCACTTCCGGCTCGAACAGGTTGCGGCCGTCGAAGATGATGGCCTGCTTCAGCGACGCCTTGATGCGGTCGAAGTCCGGGCTGCGGAAGGCCTTCCATTCGGTCACGATCACCAGCGCCTCGGCGGCGGTCAGCGTGTCCATCGGGCTGGTGGCGAAACGGATGCGCGCCATTTCAGCGGCCGTCAGGTCCAGCTCCAGCACGCGCTTCGCTTCGGTCATCGCGACCGGGTCGTACACCGCCACCGTCGCGCCGCCGTCCAGCAGCTGCTTGATCAGCACGCGGGCCGGGGCTTCGCGCATGTCGTCGGTGTTGGGCTTGAAGGCCAGGCCCCAGACCGCGAAGTGCTTGCCGCTTAAATCGTCGCCGAAGCGCTTGACCACCTTCTGGCCCAGCACCAGCTTCTGCTTGTCGTTGACCGCTTCCACCGCGCGCAGGATCAGCAGGTCCTGGTCGTACTGGCGCGCGGTGCGTTCCAGCGCCTGCACGTCTTTCGGGAAGCACGAACCGCCATAGCCGGCGCCGGCGTACAGGAAGCTGTGGCCGATGCGCGGATCGGAGCCGATGCCGTGGCGGACCGCCTCGATGTCGGCGCCCACCTGGTCGGCCAGGTTGGCCAGTTCGTTCATGAACGAGATGCGGGTGGCCAGCATGGCGTTGGCCGCGTACTTGGTGAACTCGGCCGAACGCACGTCCATCCAGAAGGTGCGCTCGTGGTTGCGGTTGAACGGCGTGTACAGCTTCTTCATCAGGCCGTGGGCCTTCTCGCCCTCCGGCGTGCTGTCGCAGCCGATGACGATGCGGTCGGGGCGCATGAAGTCCTCCACCGCGGCGCCCTCTTTCAGGAACTCCGGATTCGACACCACCGAGAACTTGGACGCATCGCCGCGCGCGGCCAGCTCGGCCTGCACCGCGGCCTTCACGCGGTCAGCGGTGCCGACCGGGACGGTGGACTTGTCGACGATGACCTTGAACTCGGTCATGTGCTTGCCGATGTTTTTGGCGGCGGCCAGCACATACTGCAGGTCGGCCGAGCCGTCTTCGTCCGGCGGCGTGCCGACCGCGATGAACTGCAGGCAGCCGTGGGCGACCGAGGCGGCGACGTCGGTGGAGAACTGCAGGCGGCCGGCGGCGCGGTTGCGCGCGACCACTTCTTCCAGGCCCGGCTCGTGGATGGGGATGCCGCCGTTGTTGAGCAGGTCGATCTTCTTCTGGTCGACGTCGAGGCAGAAAACGTCGTTGCCCAGTTCGGCGAGGCAAGCGCCGGTGACGAGGCCTACATAGCCGGTGCCGATAATTGTAATTTTCATGTTTGTTCCGCCTTCTTGTTGAGCGCCGCCGCCCCGCCGTCATTCCCGCGCAGGCGGGAATCCATGCACTGCATGAATTCCCTCCATACTCAGCATGGGTTCCCGCCTGCGCGGGAACGACTGCGATGGCGCCGTATTTAATTCATCACATTCAGTTCTTCGGTGCGGCGCGGCGGGTAGGTCTCCCACCGGCTGCATCCAGGGCACTGCCAGTAGAACTGGCGCGCCTTGAAACCACAGTGGCTGCACTGGTAGCGCGCCAGCTTCTGCGTATAGCCGTGTACCAGGTTCTTCACCATCGACAGTTCCGGCACCAGGTTGGCCGGCGCGTCCATCAGGCGCGCCTCCAGCAATTTGTCCAGGCCCAGCAGGGTCGGCGTGCGGCGCAGCTCATTGCTGACCAGCTGCTTGGCGGCGTCCACCCCGTCCAGCTCCAGCACCGCCTTGTACACCACTTCGATCAGGTCGATCGACGACGCCTGCTCCAGATACGATTTGAGCAGGTTGACGCCCTCCTGCGGACGGCCCACCTTGCGGTAGGCGTCCATCATGCGCTGCGCCACCAGCGCCGTGTGCGGCACGCTGATCTGCTCGACGCGGCGCCAGGTCAGCAGCGCGCCCTCGACATCGCCCTGCGCCAGCTGGGCGTCGCCGCTCAGCATGGTGGCGCGCACGTTGACGCGGTCCGCCTGCAGCGATTTCTCCAGCAGCGGCAAGGCCTGTTCGGGATGCATGTGCACCAGCGCGTCCTGCGCCAGCTCGCAGTAGAACTGCGCGACTTCCTTCTGGCGCGAACCGGCGCCCGACTCCTGCAGGCCCAGCGCCGCCTCGATGGCGCGCGGCCACTCCTTCTCGCGCTGGAAGATCTCCAGCAGCGCGCGGCGCGCCTGCACCGCGTACTGGCCGCTGACCATGGCGTTGAAGGTCTCCTCGGCGCGGTCCAGCAGGCCGGCCTTCAGGTAGTCCATGCCCAGTTCATACTGCGCGTGTTCCTTCTGCTCCTGCGGCAGGTCGGGCCGCGACAGCAGGTTCTGGTGCACACGGATGGCGCGCTCGGTCTCGCCCCGGCGGCGGAACAAATTCCCCAGCGCGAAGTGCATGTCGGCCGTTTCCGGGTCCATGCGGACGATCTCGATGAAGGCGTCAATGGCCTTGTCCGGCTGCTCGTTGAGCAGGAAGTTCAGGCCCTTGAAGTAACCGCGCGGCAGCGTGCGCGATTCCGACACCAGTTGGCGTATGTCGACGCGCGCGGCGACCCAGCCCAGTCCGAAGAAGACCGGAATACCCAATAACCACCAGAGTTCGAATTCCATGCTTTGTATTTTTTTATTGTGTGTTGACGCTGTCCGGCTGCGGCTGGGCGTTGGCCTGCAGCGCGGTCGTTTGCAGCGTGGTGATCGTGGTTTTGTGCTTGTTCGTTTCGCGGCGGTGGCGGAACACGGTGGGTGTCAGCGCCAGCACGCCCAGGAAGGCGCCGGCCACAAAGAAGCCCAGCAGCATCAGGACCAGCGGTCCGTGCAGATCATAGTGAAGGAAGAAATGCAGGTCGACTTCCTGCGTGTTCTTCAAGGCAAAGCCAAAAAACAAGACGAAAAGAACGAATCCAATGATAGTGGATATGAATTTCATCAGCTTGGTTCCTGTTCTGGATTTCTAAGAGCGCCAGTATGGCACCAGAAGTGCAACCCCGCAATGCGGCCCCAAGGGGTCAGACCCCGTACGGGGTCTGACCCCGGCATCCGGGGTGCGGGGTAACGCTCAATCAAAAGAAAAAAAAGCGGCATCCGTAGACGCCGCTTTTATTTTAACTCATCAGACGCTTCAGTCCTCAATGATCGGTTGCCCGACCATCGCGTCAACCCGCTCGCGCAATTGCTTGCCCGGCTTGAAGTGAGGCACCCGTTTTTCGGGCACCATCACCTTATCGCCCGACTTCGGATTACGTCCGATACGCGGTGGCCGGCTGTTCAGAGCAAAGCTGCCAAAACCGCGGATCTCGATGCGTTGACCAGTCGCCAAGGCGTTGGTCATCGCATCCAGAATGGTCTTGACGGCATACTCCGCATCTTTGGCCACCAGCTGAGAATAACGCTCAGCCAGGCGGTTGATCAATTCGGACTTAGTCATCGACTAGTTCTTAGTTCTTGTTATCGAACTTGGCTTTCAACAGCGCGCCCAGGCTGGTGGTGCCCGAAGCTGCGTTGTTGTCGGTCGCTGCCATCTTCTGCATGGCTTCCTGGGTCTCGACGTTGTCTTTCGCTTTGATCGACAGCTGGATGCTGCGCGCTTTGCGATCGATGTTGATGACCAGGGCTTCCACGGAATCGCCAACCTTCAGGTGGGTACCGGCATCTTCCACGCGGTCGCGGGAGATTTCGGATGCACGCAGGTAGCCTTCAACTTCTTCGGACAGTTGGATCACGGCGCCTTTAGGCTCAACCGATTTAACGGTGCCGGTGACCAGCGCGCCCTTGTCGTTCATGGCTGCGAAGTTGTTGAATGGGTCGCCTTCCAGTTGCTTGACGCCCAGGGAAACGCGCTCGCGCTCAACGTCGATGGCCAGAACGATGGCTTCCAGTTCGTCACCTTTCTTGAAGCGACGCACGGCTTCTTCGCCGGTTTCGGTCCAGGACAGGTCGGACAGGTGTACCAGGCCGTCGATGTTGCCGGCCAGGCCGATGAACACGCCGAAGTCGGTGATCGATTTGATCGCGCCACGGACTTTATCGCCCTTCTTGTGGGTCACGCCGAAGTCATCCCATGGATTTGCTTTGCACTGTTTCATGCCCAGCGAAATACGGCGACGCTCTTCGTCGATTTCCAGAACCATCACTTCAACTTCGTCGCCCAGCTGGACAACTTTGTTTGGAGCGACGTTTTTGTTGGTCCAGTCCATTTCGGAAACGTGTACCAGGCCTTCGATGCCTTGTTCCACTTCAACGAACGCGCCGTAGTCGGTCAGGTTGGTGACTTTACCGAACAGGCGGGTGCTCTGTGGGTAACGACGGGACAGACCGGTCCAAGGATCGTCGCCCAGTTGCTTAACGCCCAGGGACACACGGTTCTTCTCTTGATCGTACTTCAGGACCTTGGCGGTGATTTCCTGGCCAACGGTCAGCACTTCCGATGGGTGACGCACACGACGCCATGCCAGGTCGGTGATGTGCAGCAGGCCGTCGATACCGCCCAGATCCACGAACGCGCCGTAGTCGGTGATGTTTTTGACGACGCCGGTCACCACGGTGCCTTCTTTCAGGGTTTCCATCAGTTTCTGACGCTCTTCGCCCATCGAAGCTTCGATGACGGCGCGGCGGGACAGAACCACGTTGTTACGCTTGCGATCCAGCTTGATCACTTTGAATTCGAGGGTCTTGCCTTCGAATGGGGTGGTGTCTTTCACTGGACGGGTGTCAACCAGGGAGCCTGGCAGGAACGCGCGGATGCCGTTGGTCAGAACGGTCAGGCCGCCCTTGACTTTACCATTGACGGTACCGACGACGATTTCGCCCGATTCCATTGCTTTTTCCAGTGCCAGCCACGAAGCCAGACGCTTGGCTTTGTCGCGCGACAGGATGGTATCGCCGAAACCGTTTTCGAGCGATTCGATCGCCACGGAAACGAAGTCGCCTACTTTGACTTCCAGTTCGCCGTGGTCGTTCTTGAATTCTTCAACTGGGATGAATGCTTCCGATTTCAGGCCGGCGTTGACGATCACGAAGTTGTGATCCAGACGAACGACTTCAGCCGAGATCACTTCGCCCGAACGCATGTCTTGACGCGACAGGGATTCTTCGAAGAGGGCTGCAAAACTTTCCATATTAGACATTGTAACTTCCAGGTTACCAACAAGGCTCGCGATATGCGACTTCAGTTGGGTTAGGGTTAATAAACGTTGCGGCCATCAGAGCGACCGCAACACCAGCTATTTACCGATGGCCGCATACCACTGCAACACCTGGGCGACCGCTTCGTCAGCGGTCAAATTCGAGGTATCGAGCACATGCGCCCCCTCTGCGGGGACCAGCGGCGCGATGGCCCGGTTTGTATCCCGGTCGTCCCGCGCCTGCAAATCCATCAGTAGGTCTTCCATATTAGCAGAAATTCCTTTGCCAATCAATTGCTTATAGCGACGTTCGGCACGGGCCGCCACACTGGCGGTCAAAAACACCTTCAGCACGGCGTTCGGGAAGATCACCGAACCCATGTCGCGGCCGTCGGCCACCACGCCGGGCGCCTTGCGGAAACCCAGCTGCAGCCCCAGCAGCGCGTGGCGCACCGCGTGAAAGGTTGCTATTTTTGAAGCGGTGTTGCCGACCTCTTCGGCACGGATGGCCTCGGTGACGTTTTCGTGCGACAGGATGATGTCGCCGCCCTGGAAACTGCATTGCAGATGCTCGGCCAGCTTGGCCAGGGCGTGCTCGTCGGTCAGATCGGTGCCGCGGCGGATGGCCGACAGCGCCGTCAAACGGTACAGAGCACCCGAATCCAGGTAGTGGAAGCCGAGCTTATCGGCGACGCGGTGCGCGACGGTGCCCTTGCCGGATGCGGTAGGGCCGTCGATGGCGATGACTGGAATTGGGGAAGTTACCATTTAATTCACTTTGCTAATTTTGCTTATTTTGCTATCGCTGCAAATGCCGCGAAGTACTCGGGGAAGGTCTTGCCGACACATTTGGGATCGTTGATGCGCATGACATTGCCCTTGCGCGCCGCGCCGTCCAGCGACACCAGCGAGAAGCACATCGCCATGCGGTGATCGTCATAGGTATCGATGGTAGCAGGCGTGATCACGGCCGGCGGCGTGACCTTGATGTAGTCGACGCCCTCCTCCACGATCGCGCCGACCTTGCGCAGCTCGGTGGCCATGGCGGCGATGCGGTCGGTTTCCTTGACGCGCCAGCTGGCGATGTTGCGCAGCGTGCTGGTGCCGTCGGCGTACAGCGCGGCGATGGCGATGGTCATGGCGGCGTCGGGGATGTGGTTGAAGTCGGCGTCGATGGCTTTCAGCACGCCGTTCGATTTGGCTTCGATCCAGTTGTCGCCCATGGTGATCTGCACGCCCATCTGCTCCAGCGCGGCCGCGAAGCGCACGTCGCCCTGGATGCTGTCCTTGCCCACGCCTTCGACCCGTACCGGACCGCCGGCGATGGCGCCTGCCGCCAGGAAGTAGGAGGCCGACGAGGCATCGCCTTCAACGTGGATGGTGCCCGGCGACTGGTAGACCTGGCCGGGCTGGATGGTGAACGACTCCCAGCCGTTCTGCTCGACCGTCACGCCAAAGCGGCGGATCAGGTTCAGCGTGATTTCGATGTAGGGCTTGGAGATCAGCTCGCCGACCACGTCGATGCTGATGGCGTGTTCGCGCGCCATCAGCGGCGCCACCATCAGCAGCGCGGTCAGGAACTGGCTCGACACGTCGCCGCGCACCGACAGGCGCTGCGCGTGGATCTTGCCCTGCTTGATGTGCAGCGGCGGGAAGCCCGGGTTGCCGGTGTATTCGACGTTGGTGCCGGCGGCGTTCAGCGCGTCGACCAGGTCGCCGATCGGACGCTCGTGCATGCGCGGCACGCCGTGCAGCGTGTAGTCGCCACCGATCACGGCCAGCGCGGCGGTCAGCGGACGGATCGCGGTGCCGGCGTTGCCCATGAAGAGATCGGCCGATTTGTTCGGCAGCACGCCGGCCACGCCCTTGACGTGGTGGATGGTGCCGGTGGCGGTTTTCTCTTCGGTCCACTGCACGCCGAGGGAGCGCAGCGCGGCCAGCATGACGGCGGTATCGTCGGAGGCCAGCAGGTCGACGATGGCGACGTCGCCCTGCGACAGCGCCGACAACAGCAGGATGCGGTTGGAGATGGATTTGGAACCCGGCAGGCGCACGGCGCCCTGCACGTGGGCGACTGTTGGAAGATCGATAAATTCGTGGGTCATACTGTTTCCTTATGCGGCGGCCCCAAAACCGTCGCCCTCGCGAACGCGGGGGCCCATAGAACGCTAGCTCAGTATGGATTCCCGCTTTCGCGGGAACGACGGCGTTGCGGCCTCCTGTTAATCTGCCTTGTCCTGCGACGGCGGCGCCTCGGCCGCCTCGATCGCTGTAATCCACTGGTGGCGGGCGCGCTGGGCGTTGCCGTACACGCTCTCCAGCCCTGCCCCGTCACCGGCGGCCAGACGGGCGCGCAGGCCCGTCAATTGTGCCAGATAAGAATCCAGCTCCGTCAACAATGCCGACTGGTTGGCCAGGCTAATGTCGCGCCACATTTCGGGCGACGATCCCGCGATCCTTGTGAAATCGCGGAAGCCGCTGGCCGCATACTGGAACAGTAAATCTGCATGCGGTTTGTTCGCGATGTCGTCCACCAGCGCATACGCCAGCAAATGCGGCAAATGGCTTACGGCGGCAAACACCTTGTCATGTTCTTGCGGCGTCAAACGATGGATGATCGCATCGCAGGCGCGCCACGCGGCGGCCACACGCTCGACATCCTGCGCCGGATTTTCATCCAATGCCGTCAGCACCACCTTCTTGCCGACGTACAGATCATCGATCGCCGCCTCGGGACCATTGGTCTCGCGGCCGGCGATCGGATGGCCCGGCACGAACTGGCCGATCTTGCCGCCCAGCGCGCGCCGCGCCGATGCCACCACGTCGGACTTGGTGCTGCCCGCGTCGGTGACCACGGTACCCGGCTGCAGATGCGGCGCAATCGCCGCCAAGATCGCCTCGGTCTGCGCCACCGGCGCCGCCAGCAGCACCAGATCGGCGCCGTCCAGCGCCTCACGCATGTCACCGCCGATGACGTCGATGATGCCCAACTCCTGCGCGCGCTTCAGCGAGGCGGCGGACCGCCCCATGCCGACCACGCTGCCGACGGCGCCGACCTTCTTCAGCGACCGTGCAAACGATCCGCCGATCAGGCCCACGCCAAAGATGACGACCTTGTTCAACATGGGCATTATTGCGCCAGTGCCTTGGTCAATGCCGCGATCAGCACCGCGTTCTCCTGCGGCAGGCCGATCGAGACGCGCAGCCACTCCGGCAAGCCGTAGTTACCGACCGGACGCACGATCACGCCCTGCTTCAGCAGCGCCAGGTTGACGCGCGCGCCGGCGCCCACGTCGTCGCCGACCTTGACCAGCACGAAATTACCGTACGACGGCACGTATTGCAGGCCCAGTTTGTCGAACGCTTCGGTGAACTGCTGGTAGCCGGCGGCGTTGTTGCTGGCGCTCTGCTCCAGGAAGGCCTTGTCGTTCAGCGCGGCGATGGCCGCTGCCTGCGCCATCGAGTTGACGTTGAACGGCTGGCGGATGCGGTTCATCAGGTCCGTCAGCGCCGGCTGGGCGATGCCGAATCCCACGCGCAGACCGGCCAGGCCATAGGCCTTGGAGAAGGTGCGCGAGACCAGCAGGTTGGGATACTTCTTGACCCACGAAGCCGATTCGAACTGGTTTTCCTCGGCCAGGAATTCGTTGTAGGCCTCGTCCAGCACCACCACCACGTTGGCCGGCACCTTGTCCAGGAAGGCCTGGATGTCGGCGGCCGGGATGAAGGTGCCGGTCGGGTTGTTCGGGTTGGCGATGAAGACCAGGCGGGTGTCTTCCTGGATCGCGGCCAGCATGGCCGGCAGGTCGTGACCGTAGTCCTTGGCCGGCACCACGATGTGGCGCGCGCCGACGCCCTGCGTCGCCAGCGCGTACACGGCGAACGAGTACTGCGCATACACCACCGACTGGCCGCGCTCGACGAAGGCGTGGGCGGCGATTTCCAGGATGTCGTTGCTGCCGTTGCCCAGCGTGATCCAATCGGCCGGCACGTCGTAGCGCTTGGACAGCGCGCCCTTCAGGTCGAAACCGTTGGCGTCCGGGTAGCGGCCCAGGTCCGCGGCGGCGGCGGTCATCGCCTGCACTGCCGACGGCGGCACGCCGAACGGGTTCTCGTTCGACGCCAGTTTGACGATGGCCGCTTCATCGAGGCCGAATTCGCGCGCGACTTCCGCAATCGGTTTACCGGCTTGGTAAGGAGCGATGGCGCGGACGTATTCCGGGCCGTAGTTCTTGGACATGGTCTCTCTCTATTGAATAAACGATTAAGTCAGGCTGACCGGGTAGGAACCCAGCACCTTGAAGAAGGCCGCATTGCTTTGCAATTCTTCCAGCGCCTTGGCCACGCCGGCGTCCTGCACATGGCCTTCGACGTCGACGTAGAAGTAGTATTCCCACGTGCCGGTGCGGGCCGGACGTGATTCGAAGCGCGTCATCGACACGTTGTGCTGGGCCAGCGAACCAAGCAGGCGGTAGATCGAACCCGCCTTGTGCGGCGCGGCCAGCGCCAGCGAGGTGCGGTCCTGGCCCGACGGGCCGGCCTGCAGCTGGCCGATCACGGCGAAGCGGGTGCGGTTGTGCGGGTCGTCCTGGATGTTGGCCTTGACCGTGCCCAGGCTGTAGCGCACGCCGGCGCGCTCGCCGGCGATGGCGGCGATGCTGTGGTCGTCGCGCGCCATGCGCGCCGCCTCGGCGTTGGACGACACGGCGCGGCGTTCGATCTCGGGGTAGTTATTGTTCAGCCAGATCTGGCACTGCGCCAGCGCCTGCGCGTGGGCGCAGATGGCGGTGACGCCGTCCATATTGCCGGTGCCCGTCAGCAGGCTGTGGCGCACCGCCAGCGACACCTCGCCGCTGATCGACAGCGGCGTATGCAGCAGCAGGTCGAGCGTGCGGCCGATGGCGCCTTCGGTCGAGTTCTCGACCGGCACCACGCCGAATTCGGCGGTGCCGGCCTCGGTGGCGCGGAACACCTCGTCGATCGACGAGCAAGGCAGCACGTCGACGGCGGTGCCGAACTGCTGGTACGCGGCCTGCTCGGTGTAGGTGCCGGCCGGGCCGAGGAAGGCGATGGTGACGCGCTTCTCCAGCGAGCGGCAGGCGGACATGATCTCGCGCCAGATGGTTTGCAGCTCGGTGTCGCCCATCGGGCCGGGATTGCGCTCTGCCACGCCGCGCAGCACCTGCGCCTCGCGTTCGGGACGGAACACCGGGGCGTTGGTCTCGGCCTTGACGTGGCCGACTTGCTGCGCCACTTTGGCGCGCTGGTTCAACAGGTCGAGGATCTGCGCATCGATGGCGTCGATCTGCTCGCGCAGGGGGGTAAGTTTATCGGTCATAGTTGGCGTATTTATCTGCTGACGTCCGCGGCACAGTTTAACCCGCACTGCGGCGACCAGGGGTCTGTCCCCGCACGGGGACAGACCCCGCCTGGCCGGGTTTGACGTTGGGGCTCAATCATAGTCTGGCGAATTCGTTCAGGTAGTCGACCAGGGCTTGCACACCTTCAATCGGCATCGCGTTGTAGATCGATGCGCGCATACCGCCGACGGACTTGTGGCCCTTCAGTTGCAGCAGGCCGCGCGCTTTGGCGCCGGCCAGGAATGCTTCGTTCTTGCTTTCATCCTTCAGGTAGAAGGGAACGTTCATGCGCGAGCGGTTGGCTTTCGCTACGCGGGTTTCATAAAAATCGCTGGCGTCGAGCGCGTCGTACAGCAGCTTGGCCTTGGCGATGGCGCGCTTCTCCATCTCGGCCACGCCGCCCTGCTGTTTCAGCCACTGGAACACCAGGCCGGCGATGTAGATGCCGTAGGTGGGCGGCGTGTTGTACATCGATTCGTTGCCGGCCACCAGCTTGAAGTCGAACGCCGACGGGCAGGCCGGCAGCGCCTTGCCCAGCAGGTCCTCGCGCACGATGACGATGGTGACGCCGGCCGGGCCGATGTTCTTCTGCGCGCCGGCGAAGATCACGCCGTACTTCGACACGTCGACGCGGCGCGACAGGATGTGCGAGGACATGTCGGCCACCAGCAGCACGCCCTCCTGCGGCGCCGGCACGCCGGCGTCGAAATCGAACTCGATGCCGTCGATGGTCTCGTTAGTGCACATGTGCAGGTAGGCGGCGCCGGGCGTGAGCTTCCACTCCGACTGCGGCGGCACCGACGTCATCGACGAGGCGGCGACGTTCACGTTGGCGTACTTGGCGGCTTCCTTGATGGATTTGCCCGACCACGAACCGGTGTGGATGAAATCGATGGTCGCTGGCTGCGGCTTGTGGCCGACGAGGTTCAGCGGGATCAGGGCGTTCTGCGACAGTCCGCCGCCCTGCATGAACAAGATCTTGTAATTGTCCGGTACTGCCAGCAGCTCGCGCAGATCGCGCTCGGCTGCCTTGTAAATCGAAATAAACTCCGGTCCGCGGTGGCTCATCTCCATGACGGACATGCCGCTGCCATGCCAGTCCAGCATTTCGGCAGCGGCTTGCGCCAGCACTTCCTTCGGCAATACGGCGGGGCCGGCCGAAAAATTATAGATATGAGTCACGTTGCGATCCTTATTTTGCGTTTTGTTTTTCCTGCAGCTTCTGCATCACCGGGCCGATGCGGCGCGTGGCGATCTGCTGGCCGATCTGCATGGCTTCAGCCGTCAGCTTGGGCATGGTGGCCAGCATCTTGGCGCCGATCGGCGTGCGGTAGAAGGCGGTGATCTGTTTCAGTTCGTCGGCGCTGTAGGTGCGCGCATACAGCGGCACGCTTTCGGTCATGATTTCTTCGATCATCCCCGGGTCGGTGATCACGCCTTGCAGCGTGGCGACGACGGCCGGCAATTCGGCCTCCATCTTCGCCGTTTCCGCCGCCTTCTGCTCGGCCGTGGTCTTCGGATTGTTCTTGATGGCGGCTTCCGCGCCGGCGCGCATGGACTGGCCGATATTCAGCGACATCTGCTGCATGATGCCGGTCATCATGGTGCGGTAGTTCATCGCCTCGAACAGCTCGCGCGCGGCCGCGGTGGAGGCGGCGTCGGCTTGCGCAAAGGCTGGAGCGCCAACCAGGGCGAAGGCGGTAACGATACTTGCTACAATTTTTTTCATAGTCGTCTCGGAAGTTCGTTCAAAAATAAAAAGCGGGACCAGTCTTATTGTCGCATTTATCCGCGCAATAAACCTGACCCCGCTCTCCCCGGACCTGGGTCCGGGCGGTGTGTGCTAGGACTTACTCAGCTTGAGCTTCGTCTGGCTTGGCATCAGGACCCGGTTCCAGCTCGACTTCGTCGATGTCGGTCTCCACCACGCGCTGCAGGCCGGACAGCTTGGTGCCGTCTTCGACCGCGATCAGGGTCACGCCTTGCGTGGCGCGGCCCATCTCGCGGATCTCGGATACGCGGGTGCGGATCAGGACGCCGCCGGTGGTGATCAGCATGATCTCGTCGGTCGAATCGACCAGCGTGGCCGCCACCACCTTGCCGTTGCGCTCGGAGGTCTGGATCGCGATCATGCCCTTGGTGCCGCGGCCGTGGCGGGTGTACTCGGTGATCGGGGTACGCTTGCCGAAGCCGTTCTCGGTTGCCGTCAGCACCGACTGCTGCTCGTTTTCCGCCACCAGCAGCGCGATCACGCGCTGGCCCTCGTCCAGGTTCATGCCGCGCACGCCGCGGGCGTTGCGGCCCATCGGACGCACATCGTTCTCGTCGAAGCGCACCGCCTTGCCGGCGTCGGAGAACAGCATCACGTCGTGCTGGCCGTCGGTCAGCGCGGCGCCGATCAGGAAGTCGCCCTCGTCGAGGTCGACCGCGATGATGCCGGCCTTGCGTGGATTGCTGAAGTCCTTCAGCGGCGTCTTCTTCACGGTGCCCAGGCTGGTCGACATGAACACGTAGTGGTCTTCGGGGAAGGTGCGGTTATCGCCGGACAGCGGCAGGATAACGGTGATCTTCTCATTGTCGGCCAGCGGGAACATGTTGACGATAGGCTTGCCGCGCGAGTTGCGCGAACCTTGCGGCACTTCCCACACCTTGAGCCAGTACATGCGGCCACGGTTGGAGAAGCACAGGATGTAGTCGTGCGTGTTGGCGATGAACAGCTGGTCGATCCAGTCTTCCTCTTTGGTCGCCATGGCCTGCTTGCCGCGTCCGCCGCGCTTCTGCGCGCGGTACTCGGAAATCGGCTGCGCCTTCATATAGCCGGTGTGCGACAGGGTCACCACCATGTCCTGCGGCGTGATCAGGTCTTCGGTGCCCAGGTCGGTCGCGTTGTGCTCGATGTTGGAGCGGCGCGGGTCCTTCTGCGGGTCGCCGAATTCGTTGACCACGTGGGTCATCTCGTCGGTGATGATGGTGGTCACGCGTTCCGGCTTGGCCAGGATGTCCAGCAGGTCGGCGATTTCGGCCATCACGTCTTTGTACTCGTTGACGATCTTGTCCTGTTCCAGGCCGGTCAGGCGTTGCAGGCGCATCTGCAGGATTTCCTGCGCCTGGTCGTCGGACAGCTTGTACATGCCGTCGGTCTGCATGCCGTAGTGCTTGGGCAGGTGCTCCGGACGGAAGGCGTCGATGCCGCCCACGGTGCCGCCTTCGCCGGTACGGGCCAGCATCTCGCGCACCAGCGACGAATCCCACGAGCGTTCCATCAGGCCGGTTTTCGCGACCGGCGGGGTCGGCGCGGCCTTGATGATGGCGATGAAATCATCGATGTTGGCCAGCGCCACGGCCAGGCCTTCCAGCACGTGGCCGCGCTCGCGCGCCTTGCGCAGCTCGAACACGGTGCGGCGCGTGACCACTTCGCGGCGGTGCGACAGGAAGCAGCTCAGCATTTCCTTCAGGTTCAGCAGGCGCGGCTGGCCGTCGACCAGCGCCACCATGTTCATGCCGAAGGTGTCCTGCAACTGGGTTTGCTTGTACAGGTTGTTGAGCACCACTTCCGGCACTTCGCCGCGCTTCAGCTCGATGACCACGCGCATGCCCGACTTGTCGGACTCGTCGCGGATGTCGGAAATGCCTTCGAGCTTCTTGTCGCGCACGTTTTCGGCGATGCGCTCCAGCAGCGATTTCTTGTTGACCTGGTACGGCAGCTCGTCAACGATGATGGCCGTGCGGCCGCCGTCCTTGCCGTACTCTTCGTAGTGGGTCTTGGCGCGCATCACCACGCGGCCGCGGCCGGTGCGGTAACCGTCGCGCACGCCGGAGACGCCGTAGATGGTGCCGCCGGTCGGGAAGTCCGGCGCCGGGATCAGTTCGATCAGCTCGTCGATCGAGCAGGCCGGGTTGCGCAGCACGTGCAGCGCGCCGGCGATCACTTCGTGCAGGTTGTGCGGCGGGATGTTGGTCGCCATGCCGACCGCGATACCGGACGAGCCGTTAATCAGCAGGTTCGGGATGCGGGTCGGCAGCACCGTCGGTTCTTTTTCCTTGCCGTCATAGTTGGGCTGGAAGTCGACGGTTTCCTTGTCGATGTCGGCCAGCAGCTCGGCGGAGATCTTGTCCAGGCGGCACTCGGTGTAACGCATCGCCGCGGCGCCGTCGCCGTCGACCGAGCCGAAGTTGCCCTGGCCGTCGACCAGCATGTAGCGCAGCGAGAAATCCTGCGCCATGCGAACCAGCGTGTCGTAGATCGACGCGTCGCCGTGCGGGTGGTACTTACCCATCGTCTCGCCCACCACACGGGCGCATTTGACGTAAGGGCGATTCCACACGTTGTTCATTTCGTGCATCGCGAAGAGGACCCGGCGGTGCACCGGCTTGAGGCCGTCGCGCACGTCCGGCAAGGCGCGGCCGACGATCACGCTCATGGCGTAATCGAGGTAGCTCTTGCGCATCTCTTCTTCGAGGGAAATAGGGATTGTTTCTTTTGCGAATTGATCCATTGGCGGGTCGACTGATCTTTGACTGTGGTTTATTAAGCAATGTATGCCGCACTTACTGCATTTCTAGCGCCCCTCACTACGGACAGGCAAGCGTGCGATTTTAGCATGCGCGCACAGCAACCAGCACAATTCCGGCGCCGCGCCCCGCCGCCGCAGGGCCGGCACGTTGTAACGCCATGTAATATTCATGACACATTACTCAATTATTATCGATAATCACGTTGCAACAAAACAACATTTTGGTCGGAATCAAAAAGGAGTCGTGTTGGACCCTTTTCACGCCCAAAGATCGCTTGTGGCAAAATGGATTAGAAGTTAATTGCTCGTTTCGCAATCGGGAGACAGGCGCGACGCCCCTGCGTGGTAGAATTCGCCCCACGTATTACTACGTCGCGCAGTTTTTCTGCGGATATCACCCCCGAAAGGAAGAAAAATATGAAGAAACTGATTTCGATGTTGGCCGTGTCGGCCGCATTTGCCGGCTCGGCTATCGCCCAAACCGCGCCTACCGCTCCTCCATATGCGCCTGTTACCCAGGACATCAAAGCGGCAACCCCTAAGAGCGCCTATGTTCAGGATGCACGCGGCGTCATCGCCCGTGACCCGTTCGGCCTGTGCTGGCGCACCGGCTACTGGACCCCGGCCGATGCCGTTCCAGGTTGCGATCTGCCACTGTGCACCGAGCCAGAGAAACTGGTTGACGGCAAGTGCGTCGCTCCAGCCGCTCCAGTCGCTCCAGCACCAGTAGCACCAACCCCAGCACCGGCACCTAAGCCAGCCGCTGCCGTGCCTACCGCACAAAAAGTCAGCTTCGCAGCCGACGCGTTCTTCGACTTCGACAAAGCCGTTCTGAAACCAGAAGGCAAGGCGAAACTGGACGACGTGACCTCGAAACTGGGTTCGATCAACCTGGAAGTCATCATCGCCGTCGGCCACACCGACTCCGTTGGTAGCGATGAATACAACCAGAAGCTGTCGGTACGCCGCGCTGAAGCCGTCAAAGCCTACATCATCTCCAAAGGCGTTGAAGCTAACCGCGTGTACACCGAAGGCAAAGGCGAGAAGCAGCCAGTTGCAGACAACAAAACTGCAGAAGGCCGCGCCAAGAACCGTCGCGTAGAAATCGAAGTAGTCGGCACCAGCAAGTAATTGCTTGTCCCGCAGTTCGAAGCCCCGCTCCGGCGGGGTTTTTTTTTACCCCGCACCCCGCGCGCCGGGGTCGGACCCCACAGGGGTCCGACCCCTTTTTGTGCCGTGCGGGGTAAAATAACGAGCCTACCCAACACGACCACGCACATGAACGCCGATCCCTTAGAACTGCAAAAATTCTCCGACCTGGCCCACCGCTGGTGGGATCCGACCTCCGAGTTCCGCCCGCTGCACGAGATCAATCCGCTGCGGCTGGAGTGGATCAACGCGCGCGCGCCGCTGGCCGGCAAGAAGGTGATCGACATCGGCTGCGGCGGCGGCATCCTGAGCGAATCGATGGCGCGCAAGGGCGCCACCGTGACCGGCATCGACCTGTCGGAAAAAGCGCTCAAGGTGGCCGACCTGCACAGCCTGGAATCGGGCGTGGCGGTGCGCTACAAGCTGATCGCCGCCGAAGAGATGGCGGCCCAGGAGCCGGGCCAGTTCGACGTCGTCACCTGCATGGAAATGCTGGAGCACGTGCCGGACCCGGGCGCCATCGTGCGCGCCGCCGCCACCCTGGTCAAGCCGGGCGGCCAGGTGTTCTTCTCGACGCTGAACCGCAATCCCAAGGCCTACCTGTTCGCCATCCTGGGCGCCGAGTACCTGCTGCGCATGCTGCCCAAGGGCACCCACGACTACGACAAGTTCATCACGCCGTCCGAGCTGTCGCAATACATCCGCAGCGCCGGTCTCGACGTGCAGGGCTTCAAGGGCATGGGCTACAATCCGCTGACCAAGATCTATTCCCTGAACGACGACACCAGCGTCAACTACCTGGTCGCCACCACCCGTCCGCTGTAAAGTCCCTATGAACCAGATCACTCCTCCGCGCGCCATCCTGTTCGACCTCGACGGCACGCTGGCCGACACCGCCCCCGACCTGGCGGCCGCCGTCAACCTGCTGCGCACCGAGCGCGGCCTGGAGCCGACCGCCTACGAACTGCTGCGCCCGACCGCCTCGGCCGGCGCGCGCGGCATGATAGGCGCGGCCTTCGGCCTGAAGCCGGAGGACGACGGCTTCATCCCGCTGCGCGACGGCTTCTTCGCCAACTACCAGGCGGCGATGGCGGTGCACAGCACGCTGTTCCCCGGCATCGTCGAGCTGCTGGCCGGCATCGAGCAGGCCGGTCTGCAATGGGGCATCGTCACCAACAAGCCGTCCCGCTTCACCGATCCGCTGCTGCCGCAGATCGGCCTGGCGCACGCGGCCTGCGTGGTCTCGGGTGACACCACGGCGCACGCCAAGCCGCACCCGGCGCCGCTGTTCGAGGCTGCCGCCCGCCTCGGCCTGGCGCCCGAGCAATGCTGGTACGTGGGCGACGACCTGCGCGACATCCAGGCCGGCAAGGCCGCCGCCATGCCAACCATCGCCTGCGGCTGGGGCTACTGCGGCCCGGTCGAACCGCAAGGCTGGCAGGCTGACTACCTGTTTGATAGCCCTTCGCAATTATTACTGTTATTACAAGGGGCGTTGTCCGGCGGATCCGAGTTGGCCGCGTAAGATTAGCGATTTTGCATTTGATAACGCTAACCGTTGTATAGACGAGTCAATGAAAACGCTGCCATTTGAACAGGCACACTAATCGGTTGTTCAGGCAGTTTAACTACGCAATAATCGGCCCCGACTGCGTAGTATTACTTATTTCCTGCAAGCCACAATCTCGCTGAATGGGAAGGGAGACAGTCACCACACTATCTCAACTTTCCAATCAGGAGTTTTATGACTTTTCCTGAGCTGGCTGCCACGACCTCGCAGCCTCACTCTGAGCAGTTCGCTGTCTTAGCCTCTCCATCGACCGCACCGGGCGCCCCGCAAAGCTGGACCGTCAGCGTGGCCAACGCCAAATTCCACTGGTACGACCTGGTGGCCGGCTTCCAGCAAGCCGCGGACATCCGCGACCCGATCGGCCGCTACCAGCGCCGCATGCAGTTCGAGCTGGAGGCGGCCGCGGCCCAGCGCCACCTGTTCTTCGCCGTGATCCGCCCGCGCGTGCGCTTCGACATCAAGGGTGCGATCCAGTGGGGCTTCTTCTCGCTCAAGCTGACGCTGCCGCTGCTGATGGGCGCGGACGAGGCCAGGGAAAGCATCACCATCGAGCTCAAGGTGCCGTTCGCGGCCACCATGAAGAAGCCGACCGTGACGCTGACGCCGAACTTCGTCACCCTCAACTGGGGCGGCCTGGTCGAGGCGCTGTCGATCCATGACATCCTGCAAACCTACGCCCACACGCTGAAGATCCCGGGCAAGGTGGTGTATGTCGGCCAGACCCGCGACGACGAGGCCCGCCTGGGCAAAGGCCGCCTGCCGGCACTGCAAAAGCTGCACGCCCAGCACAGCGAGCACTTCGACACGCTGCTGCTGGTGCAGCAGCTGGACGTGCAGGTCAGCTGCGCCGACGGCGACCCGGCCGACGCCTCGCACAACGCCCACCCGCTGGCGGCCGACACCCTGCAGGCCGAACGCATGGACGTCATCGAAGCGGCGCTGTCCCACTACTTCGAGGGCGCCAACGCCCGCAGCCGCAACCAGGAGCAGCGCCTGCTGCGCGCCGCCCGCGTGACCGAAGTCCAGGCCGAACACAACCTTGACCAGTTCACCATCGACCTGCACTACGAGGATGCCGGCCGCTACCAATACCTGTGCTCCGAGCATGTGGCCAGCGCCAGGCGCCACCTGCTGAGCTGCCACATCGTCAACGGCCAGGCCATGGCCTCGCCCATGCCGTTGCCGCCGGCGGCAAAAAACGCCAAAGCCTAGGTTCCGCTCGCCGGCGCGCGTGCGCGCCGGCCGTAGCAGTGTTACATTGTGAGGAGAATTCACACCGTACTTACTTGCTATATGGAAATATTCGCAGGGACGTACTATACTGTGGGCAACCAATACCCGAGACCCTGGAGCGCACGCCATGACGAGCGATTACAAAGCCATAATCGCTGATGACGACTACCCCGATCCTTCGCCCGATGAATTGGGCGTGGGCGCACTATTCGCCGAAGCGCCGGAGCCGTTCCACGACTTGATCGCCCCGCCGGTCGAGCCGCTCGACGAGCTGCTGCCGCTGATGCCGCAGCGCACCAGCGCGCCGCAAACCTGGGCGGTGACCGTGGCCGACGCCAAATTCCACTGGTACGACTTGGTGGCCGGCTTCCCCGAGATCCCCGACATCCGCGACCCGGTCGGCCGCCACCTGCGCCGCATGCAGTTCGACCTGGAAGCGACGATGGAAAAGCGGCTGATCTTCTTCGCCATCAACCGTCCGCGCGTGCGCTTCGACACCAGCCGCAGCACCAGCTGGGGCTTCTTCTCGCTCAAGCTGACGGTGCCCATCCTGGTGGGCGCCGAGGAAAAGCGCGACAGCCTCACCATCGAACTGGAAGTGCCGTTCGCCGCCACGCTGAAGAAGCCGACCGTGGTGGTCACCGACCGCTTCATCACCCTGAACTGGGGCGGCCTGATCGAGGCGCTGTCGATCCACGACGTGCTGCAGCACTACGAGAACGGGCTGACCTTCCAGAGCAAGGTGCAATACGTCGGCCAGACCAAGGACCCGCTCGGCCGCCTGGCGCGCGCGCGCCTGCCGGCGGTGCAGCGCATCCACCAGCAAAACAGCGACAGCAACGACATGCTGCTGCTGATCCAGCGCATGAACGTGGAAGTGATCTCCGACGACGGCGACCCGGCCGAACTGCCGGCCAACGACAACCCGGTGGCGGCCGACGTGCTGCTGAAGGACCGCATCGACGTCATCGAATGCGCGCTGATACGCTACTTCGAAGGCCCGGAGATGCACGGCCGCAGCGACAAGGAAGCCGAGATCCGCAAGCAGCGCATACGCCAGATCAAGGAAGCCAACAAGCTGGACATCTTCCGCATCGACTTGCGGCTGGAGGATCCAGGCAAGTACCACGACCTGTACTCCAAGCACGCGCCGGTGTCGCGCAACCACATCATCGACTGCACCATCGTCGACGGCGAAGTGCTGGTCACGCGCGTGCTGGACAAACCCAAGCCTTAAACGGCGCCCAGCGCCTGCTCCAGATCGGCCAGCAGATCGTCGCTGTGCTCGATGCCTATCGACAGCCGCACCGTATCCACCGTCACCCCGGCCTTGGCGAGTTCCTCCTCGTTGAGCTGGCGGTGCGTGGTCGACGCCGGATGGCAGGCCAGCGACTTGGCATCGCCGATGTTGACCAGCCGCGTGAATAGCTGCAGCGCATCCTGGAAGCGCGCCCCGCCCTCCACACCGCCCTCGACGCCGAAGGTCAGCACGCCGGACGGCCGTCCGCCCAGGTACTTCTGCGCCAGCGCGTGATCGCGGTGCTCTTCCAGACCCGCATAGTTGACCCACTTGACCTTGGCGTGACGGCTGAGGAACTGCGCCACCTTGCGCGCGTTGTCGGTGATGCGCTCCATGCGCAGCGCCAGCGTCTCGATGCCTTGCAGGATCAGGAAGGCGTTGAACGGCGAGATCGCCGCGCCGGTGTTACGCAGCGGGACCACGCGCGCGCGGCCGATGTAGGCCGCCGGCCCCAGCGCCTCGGTGTAGACCACGCCGTGGTAGGACACATCCGGTTCGTTGAGGCGCTTGAAGCGCTGCTTGTGCTCGGCCCACGGGAACTTGCCGGAATCGACGATGGCGCCGCCGATCGAATTGCCATGGCCGCCCAGGTACTTGGTCAGCGAATGCACCACGATGTCGGCGCCGTGCTCGAAGGGACGCAGCAGGTAGGGTGTGGCGACGGTGTTATCGACGATCAGCGGCACGCCGTGCTTGTGGGCGATGGCGGCGATGGCCTCGATGTCGGTGATGTTGCCGAGCGGGTTGCCGATCGATTCGATGAACACGGCCTTGGTGCGCTCGTCGATCAGGGCGTCGAACGAGGACGGGTCGCGGGCGTCGGCAAAGCGGGTGCTGATGCCGAACTGCGGCAGCGTGTGGGCGAACAGGTTGTAGGTGCCGCCGTACAGCGCCGAGGCCGAGACGATGTTGTCGCCCGCCTCGGCGATGGTCTGGATCGCGTAGGTGACGGCGGCCTGGCCCGAGGCCAGCGCCAGCGCCGCCACGCCGCCCTCCAGTGCGGCCACGCGTTGCTCCAGCACGTCCTGGGTCGGGTTCATGATGCGGGTGTAGATGTTGCCGGGCACCTTGAGGTCGAACAGGTCGGCGCCGTGCTGGGTGTCGTCGAAGGCGTAGGCGACGGTCTGGTAGATCGGCACCGCCACCGCGCGCGTGGTGGGGTCGGGTTTGTAGCCGCCGTGGACGGCGATGGTTTCAAGTTTCATGTGGTCTCCGCGATGAAGTTACAAAAAAATCATCTTTAAGAATAGAACAAAATCGCGGAGGGGCCAAGGAATTTAATCGCGCTTGAATATGCGGAATCCGGCCTCAACCTCCCGGCTCGGTCAACACCGACAGTTTGGTCACGCCGGAGCGCTGAATGTTAGCGATCACCTTGGCCACCGCGCGGTACGGCACGCCCTGGTCGGCTTGCAGACTCAGTGCCAGTTCCGGGTCCCTGGTCACCAGTTCCTTCAGTTCCGGCTCCAGCGCCGCCGGCTCCACCTCGCGCTTGTCGATGAAGATCTTGTTGCCGCCGTCGATGCTGACCGTCACCGTCTTCGACGGATTGGCCGGCGTGGTGGTGGAGGTCTTGGGCAGGTTGATGCGCACCGCGTTGTTGAGCAGCGGCGCGGTCAGGATAAAAGTCACCAGCAGCACCAGCATCACATCCACCAGCGGGGTGATGTTGATCTCGCTGACCACGTCGCTACTGTCTCTACCGGTCGAGAAGGCCATTATGCGTATGCTCCCTGTTGCGGCGCGCCGGACGGACGGGCCGTCTGCGGCACGGCCCTTGATGCGGGACGCGTGACGCGGAAGCCGTTCTTCTGCGCCAGGTTGACGAAGTCGGTGGCGTAGTTATCCAGTTCGGCGGCCGTCACCTTCAACCGGCGCACATAGAAGTTGAACGCCAGGACCGCGGGCACCGCCACCGCGATGCCGACGCCGGTGGCGATCAGCGCCTCACCGATCGGGCCGGCCACCACGTCGATGCCGGCGGAGCCGCTCTTGCCGATCGCACCCAGCGCATGGATGATGCCGAACACGGTGCCGAACAAGCCGACGAACGGCGCCGTGCTGCCGATCGACGCCAGCACCGCCAGCCCGCTTTCGAGCGACTGGTACTCCTTCTGGATTTGCTGGCGCAGATGGCGTTCCAGCAGCTCCTGCCTGTCCCAGCTGTGTTCCAGGTCGCTGCTGGCGTCGCCCGATTCGCTCACATGCAGCGCCGCGAAACCGACATTGGCCAGCCGCGATTTCGGACTGGCGTCGCTGGCCAATGCGCTGGCCGCGTCCAGCGTGCTGGCGCTCCAGAACTGCCGTGTAAATTGTTTATCCCGTTTCCCGAGGCGGTAGTGCTGCACGCCCTTGGCCAGTATCAACACCCAGGTAATGACGGAGAACAGCACCAATGCGTAAAGGGCGCCTTGGACGATAAGATCTAAGTAGTAGGAAGACATGGATAGCGCTCTCAGTTAAAAAGGATTAGGAAAGTTTGAAATTCAGCGGAACCTTGACCCAGCCGTCGATGGGCGTCTGGCCGCGTTTGGCCGGGTCGAAGGACCACGCCAGCACCGCCTTGACGGCGGCGTCGTCGAGGATCTTGTGGCCGCTGGATTTGTCGACGGCGACGTTATCCGGCTTGCCGGAAGCGAGTACGTGCACCTTCAGCACCACCTGCCCTTGCAGGCCGCGGTCCTGCGCCAGCGCCGGATAGTCGGGCGCCGGGTTGCTGCGGTAGCCGGCGTAGCCGCGCGGCTCGGTCACAGGTTCCGGTGGCGGCGCCGGCGCGGCGGCGACAGGCGCAGGCGCAGGCGGGGCCGGTGTCGCCACCTGTACCGTGCTGGCGCCTGGCGGGCCGTCGTCCACCGGCGCCTGCGCCACCACTGGCACTTGCGGCGGCGCCTTGGCCGGCGCGGGCGCCACCTTGGCCACCTGCTGCTGCACCTTAGGCGGTTCGGGCGGTGGAGGCGGTGGCGGTGCGAACTCGATCGCCAACGGCTCGGCCGCTTTCGGCGGCAGCGGATCGATCCGGCCGCCCTGCTGCAGGGCGACGATCACGCTCGCATGCAGCAGTACCGCCACCCCGACCAGCGCGGCCAGGCCACGCTTGTTGCCTTTGGCGGCGATGGTACCCGCTCGCGATATCGCCACGCTCACCGGCAGCGCGGGCGCGATCACCGGCGCGGGCCGCGCCTGGCGCCTAACCGCTGCGCGTCGTGGCGAATAATTAATGCTCTCAAAAGTCAGTGCGGTCATGAAGAGGCCCTTTCGATTGTGTGACTAAATTCGTTGATATCGCTGTTCACCATCGAACAACACCGCTGGCGAAAGCCACGACCGCGAAGGCGAACGCGATCGACAGCAGCAGCGCCGGCCAGCTGCCCTTGGCCGCCGAGGCGCCGGCACGTACTTCTTTCCAGCCCGTGACCATCGGCTTGACCAGGTTGTCCTTCTTGATGAACACGTAGACCAGAATCGCCGCGATATGCACGGCCAGCACCGTCAGCAGCACATAGGCCAGCAGCTTGTGCACGCCGGTGAGGCGGTTTGCCAGGCCCTCCTCCACCAGCGCAAACAGCGGACCGGTGAAGGCGATGTCGTCGTTGCCGAACAAGCCGGTCCCCGCCTGCGCCACCAGCAATCCAAGCAAGGCAAACACCGACAAGGCGCCGAGCGGATTGTGGCCCTGCCCTTTCCAGCGGCCGCGCAGATAGGCGCGCAACCCGGCGCCGGACGGCAGGAAGTTGACGAAGCGCGCATACGTGGAGCCGGCAAAGCCCCACGCCAGCCGGAACGCCACCAGGCCCAGGATCGCCAGTCCGGCCTTGCCATGAACTTCCATCCAGTCGCCGCCGATCTCGCCGCTGATGACAGCGACTGTCACTGCCAGCACCAGCGACCAATGGAATACGCGCGTCGGCAGATCCCAGACCAGGATGCGCTTTTTCACCGCAACGGCTGGCAGCACTTCCTCAAAGGTGGCGCGCTTGTTCATGATGCGACTCAGTTAGGCGCGGCGGCGGCGACCTGCTTGGCCGGCGCGGCGATGCGGACGATCTTGCCGCCCTGCGCTTCATAGTCTTCGGAACCGGCGGCGCCTGCAACCTTGTAGCCCTTGGCAGTCAGCAGGTCGCCAACGGCGCCCGCGCGGTGCGCGTGGTTGGAGACGGTGACGATGACGCGGTCCTTGGGTATATAGGCCAGCTGGCTTTCGACATCCTTGGCCTGGATATTCAGGAACACCGGGAAGCTGCCTTTGGTGGTCACCTCGTCCGGGCGACGCACGTCGAGCACCACCAGCTTCTCCGGCTTGGCCAGCAGCGCGTCGACTTCGGCACGCTCCAGTTGCTTGGTCTTGTAAGTCCACGGCTGCGGCGCTTGTTGCGCCCATGCGGATACGGTGGCGCTCAGCGCCAGGGCCAGTGCGGCGATGCGAATTTTTTTCATGGTATCGATGCTTTCAAAGTGATTGAGTGAGATGCCTGCCCAGCCACTTCCGCAACTATCGTGCCAAGCCTGCCGATGTGGCACAAAGCCTGTATTGGCGGGCTTTGTGGGATTTTCCGTCGCAGCGCCGGTGCTGTCAGGTCACCAGAAACGGAAACAGGGCTGCTGCGAATTCAACAGCCCTTTCGGCGCTTCCTTACACTGGCGCTGCCAGACGCAAAGGCGAAATTCCAGCCAGATACTGATGCTTAACCATATGTGTTAATCGTATAAACGATTTCTCCGCGATGGCACGCTACTTGCGGAATGGAGGTCAATACCACCGCCATCGTCAGGAGAACAAAGTAATGAGTAAAGCGCATAACGTCTTACCTAAACACTTCCGAGCGGCGCCGCTGGCGGCCGCAGTCGTTGCCGCACTTGGGCTGCTGTCGTCGGGCGCCCTGCGCGCCGCCGACACGCCGACCATCGCCGAGCTGCAAGCCGAAATCGCGCGGCTCAAGCAGGCCTTGGCCGCTAAGGAAGGCGCGGTCGCGCAGCCTGCGCCCGAAGCCGCCCCCGCGCCAGCCATTGCCGCCACAGAGGAAGAACCGCAAGCGCTGGGTGCCGTCACCGTGCGCGCCAAGCGCAAGATCGAACTACTAAAGGACGTGCCGCTGTCGGTATCCGTGGTCACCGGCGCGGAGCTGGACCGCGAGCTGGCGCAGGACCTGAGCGCCATCACCAAGCGCAGCGCCGGCATCCAGTTCAACCAGAACAACACGCGCGGTGCCTCGCTGTCGATACGCGGCCTGGGCAAGCGCTCCTTCACCGAAACGCAGGACCCCAGCGTTGGCATGGTGGTCGATGGCGTCAGTTACGGCCTGTCGCAGCTGGCCAACTTCGATTTCTACGACGTCGATTCGGTCGACGTCACACGCGGTCCGCAAGGCACGTTGGGCGGCAAGGGCGCCAGTTCCGGCGTGGTCAGCATCAACACCAAGCGGCCTTCGTTCTATCCAAGCGCCGACTACCAGATCACCTACGGCCAGCGCGACACGCTGATGGCCAAGGCCAATCTGGGCGGTCCTATCATCGACGACCTGCTGGCCTGGCGCGGCTCCTTCCTGGTCGACCGCAGTCGGGGCTACTACGTCAACAACTTCGACAGCAACTACAGCCTGTATAACAAGAACCGCGTCAGCGGCCGTACGCAGTTCCTGTTCACGCCCAGCGCCGATTTCAACGCCCGCATCAGCTTCGACCTGGAGCCGCACGCGCCGCAAGTGCAGAACGGCCTGACCTTCTACAAGGACCAGCCGGACCGCTTCGCCGACGGCTCGCTGACCGACCCTAGCGGCACCACCACGCGCGCCAAGCTGGCCGGCTACACCAACGCCAGCGGCGCCTACACATCGGGCCGCGCGTGGTTCGCAGGCCGCGATTTCAACGGCACGCCCTACACCTACGCCAACAACTACATCGGCGACAACAAGCTGAACTTCAACGAGAACCAAGGCCAGATAGTCCACAACAAAGGCGGCCAGATCGACCTGACCTGGAACCTGCCCAACCACACGCTGACCTCCATCACTGCCACCCGCAAATACACCTTCGACGCGCATAACGACGAAGGCACGCCGTTCGACATCAACCGCAACGGCGGCGGCGGAGTCGACTACCAGCAGTTCAGCCAGGAGCTCAAGCTCAAGTCCAAACCCGGCGGCGTATTCGACTACGTGGCCGGGCTGTTCTACCTGAAGACGAAAGACGATATCGCCTCGAAATCCGGCTGGGGCTCGGACGCCGGCGCATGGTTCGCCACCACCGCGCAATACAACACGCTGGACCGCCTGGCGGGCACCAATCGCGGCGCCGGCCTGGCGCTGCTGAAGGATGCGCTGGACGATACGCTGGTCAAGGGCGACACCCTGGTCGACACCAAGAGCAGCGCCATCTACGGCAACGGCACCTGGCACGCCACCGATGCCGTCAGCCTGAACGCGGGCCTGCGGCTGACGCACGAGAACCGCACCACCACCGACCTGCGCGTGCTGACCGCCAACGGCGCCGGCGCAGCGCTCAATCCGGTGGCGGTACGCGGCGTGCAGCTGGGCGGCTTCAGCTCCACCGCCAGCGGCGCGCTCGCCGCCGGCAACAGCGCCGCGCAGGTGGCGCTGGCTGACGCGGTGGCCAACCGCTACTTCGGCGCCGCCTCGTATGGCGCGCTGAGCGCCGCGCAACTGGCGCAGGTGGCCGCCGCCAAGGCGCTGCGCGCCGGCCAGGTCGGACAACTCATCGGCGGTATCACCAGCCATTACGACGACAACCTGGTTACCGCCACCCTGAGCCCCAGCTACCGCTTCAGCGACAACGTCACCGGCTATACGTCGTGGCAATATGGCGAGAAATCCGGCTCCGCGCTCAACGTCAACGGCCTGTCGGCCAACGTGCGGCCTGAGAAGACCAATGCCTTCGAAGTCGGCCTAAAATCGAGCCTGCTGCATAACACACTGATACTCAACGCCGACCTGTTCCAGATGAATATCCGCGACTACCAGTCGACGGTGCGGGTGGTGGACGACTTCACCACGCAGACCAACATCGCCAACGGCCAGGCCAATCCGACCGCGTATGTGACGGCGCAAGGCAACGTGCCCAAGGTGCGGGCGCGCGGGCTGGAACTGGACGCGATCTATTCCGGCATCCAGAACCTCAGCATCCGCGTGGCCGGCGCCTACACGGACGCGCGCTACATCAGCTTCCCGCTGGCGGCCAAGCCGGACGAACTGGCCTACCTGGCGGCGCCGTACGTCGACCAGAGCGGCCTGACGCTGCCGGGCGTGGCCAAGTGGACCGGCAACGTCGGCGCCGAATACCGCCTGCCGGTGTGGGGCGACAAGCAGTTCCACACCAGCTTCACCACGGCCTTCACCAGCCGCTATAACAACACGGATACGCTGTCGGACTATGGCTACGTGCCGGGCAACGCCATCACCGACGTGTCACTGGGCCTGACCTTCAAGAGCGGCTTCGACGTCAGCCTGATCGTGAAGAACGCCACCGACAACCGCGCGCACGAACCGGCGTGGACCAGCTATGCGCCGAATCCGTATCCGCGCTGGTTTGGCATAACCTTCAGCGGCAAGCTGTAATCGCAGCAGCGGCCTGCTGCCGATTCAACAGCAGGCCGCCGCAACTGACCGCGCAGCAGCAGGCGCCCTTCCCGCCTGCGACGCAATTCCCAATCAAATCAAACACATGGATGCGATGCGACTGCTGGTCCGATAGTTGCTATCTAAAGCAGTAACACCTTATCTCGTCCACGCATACAGAAGGAGCAAGTCAGTGAACAAGCCCGCCATAAAGACGCTATCGATCGCCGTGCTGCTGTGCTTTTCCGCAGTGCTGTCGGCTGCGCCAGACGACACCACCAAGCCCGCGGCGCCAGCCAGCAGCAAGGCATGGGCATACACCACGCCGCAGCAGCCATCCGCGCCCATCGTCAAATTGAAAAGCTGGGTGCGCACGCCGGTCGACGCCTTCGTGCTGGCCAAGCTGGAGGAAAAAGGCCTGAAGCCGTCGCCGGACGCGGACCGCGCCACCTTCATCCGCCGCGCCACGCTCGACACCTGGGGCCTGATCCCGACGCCGGAGGAAGTGCACGCCTTCGTCAACGACAAGTCGCCGGACGCCTACGAGAAGCTGGCCGACCGCCTGCTGTCATCGCCGCACTATGGCGAACGCCAGGCGCGCCGCTGGCTGGACCTGGCGCGCTACGCCGACAGCGCCGGCTTCCAGAACGACACCACGCGTCCGAACAACTACCGCTATCGCGACTACGTCATCAACGGCTTCAACGCCGACAAGCCGTTCGACCGCTTCATCAAGGAACAGCTGGCAGGCGACGAGCTGTGGCCGGACAGCCAGGAAGCGAAGATCGCCACCGGTTTCCTGGCCGGCTATCCGGACAACTCAAACTCGCGCGACCTGGTGCAGCGCAAATACCAGATCGCCACCGACATGACGGACCTGGTGGGAGAGACCTTTCTGGCCGCCACCGTCGGCTGCGCGCGCTGCCACAACCACAAGGCGGACAAGGTCACGCAGAAAGAGTACTTCCAGCTGCAGGCCTTCTTCGCCAACACCAGCTTCGACGAGAAGGCGCCCGCCATCAAGGGTGAGGCCGAACTGGCGTATGAGAAGCAGCAGGCCGCCTACCGCGAAGCGACCAAGGATATCCGCACGCAGCAGAAGGCCATCCTCGACACCATCCGCACGGTGGCCGTCAAATATCATAAGGAGCGCTACCTGACCGACAGCCGCGAGGCGATCTTCAAGCCGGAATCCGAATGGACGGCGATGGACCGCTGGGTTAACTTCCGCCTGAAGTCCGTCAGCACCGAGCAGGACGTGGTGGCCTACCTGAAGCTGACCGCCGAAGACAAGGACAGCGCCGACTTCACCCCGGCCAACGTCGACAAGTGGAAGCAGTACCAGAAGCTGACCGCGGACCTGAAAAAGTTCGAGAAGCTGAAGCCCGAAAAAGGCAGCCTGACGCTGACCACCGCCACCGAACTGGGTCACGCCGATGCGCCGGCCACCTTCGTGCGCTTCGGCGGCGTGCATGAGCGTCCGACAGAAGAAGTGCAGCCGGCGCTGCCGGCGCTGTGGGCCGGCGCCAACGCCAAGGTGGAAATCAAGCCTACCGCCACATCGTCGGGCCGCCGCACCGCGCTGGCCAACTGGCTGGCCAGTCCGGAGAACCCGCTGACGGCGCGCGTGTTCGTCAACCGCGTGTGGAGCCAGTACTTCGCCAACGGCATCGTCGCCACGGTGGCGGACTTCGGCCGCGCAGGCCAGAAGCCCACGCATCCCGAACTGCTGGACTACCTGGCCACCGACTTCGTCAAGCAGGGCTGGAGCGTCAAGAAGCTGCACCGCCAGATCCTGCTGTCGAGCGTCTATCGCCAGTCCTCCAGCCAGCGTGACGATGTGCTGAAGGTCGATCCGGACAACAAGCTGCTGGCGGTCTACCCGCGCAAGCGCCTGGAAGCCGAAGAGATCCGCGATTCGCTGCTGGCCGCCTCGGGCAAGCTGGAAGACAAGATCGGCGGCCCTGCTGTATTCCCGCCGGTGCCAACCAACTTCAACGCCGGCAACCTGTGGACGCCGTCCGCCGATCCGGCTGAGCAGAACCGCCGCAGCGTCTACGTGTTCGTGCGCCGCAGCGTGCCGTATCCGCTGATGCAGAGCTTCGACCTGGCCGACCCTTCGCACGCACACCACAAGCGCGATGTCACCACCACGCCGTTGCAGGCGCTGACGCTGTTCAACAGCGACGTGGTGTTCGGCTGGTCGCAGGCGCTGGCCGGCCGCGTGATCCGCGAGGCCGGCAAGGATGAATCGGCGCAGCTGAACCGGCTGTACGAGATCCTGTTTGCCCGCGCGCCGAACAAGTCGGAGAAGGCGGCGCTGAGGGACTTCCTCGACAAGGAAGAAAAAATCATCCTGGCCAAGAACGCGGAGGGCAAGTTCGAAATCGCCGTGCCGTCCGGCCTGAACGAGAAACAGCAAGTGAACCCGGTGCGGGCGGCGGCCTTCGTCGACCTGGTGCATGCGGTTTCCAACTCCAACGACTTTGCATACCGCTTCTAACACTACTAAAAAAGGACAGCACCATGAGCATCAATACACGTCGCGACTTCCTGCTTAAATCCGGCCTTGGCCTGGGCGCCGGCGCCCTCACCGGCGTACTGCCCGGCGGCGGCCTGCTGCACGCGGCCAGCGCTGCGGATTTGGCCAACCCTTTAGCCGACCCGCTGGCGCCGAAGCAGCCTAACTTCCCTGCCAAGGTCAAATCCGTCATCTGGCTGCACATGAACGGCGCACCGAGCACGTTGGACCTGTTCGACTACAAGCCGGACCTGATCAAGCTGGCGGGCCAGGACGTGCCGGCCTCCTTCCTGAAAGGGATCAAGACCAGCACCCAGGGCGGCGTCGGCAAGCTGTATGCCTCCAACCGCACCTGGAGCCAGCATGGCGACAGCGGCTCATGGTTCTCGGACCTGGTGCCCAACATCGCCACCCAGTCCGACAAGATCGCCTTCATCAAATCCAGCGTGACGGTGGGCGCCACCCACGACATCTCGATCCTCAAGCTGAACACCGGCGACCTGAGTCCCGGCCGTCCATCGCTGGGCGCGTGGGTCAGCTACGCACTGGGCTCGGCCAATCCCGACCTGCCGCCTTACGTGGTGCTCTACAACGGCAAGAGCGAGCCCAGCGCAGGCTCGGTCAACTGGAACTCCGGCTTCCTGCCGGCGGTGTACCAAGGCACGGCCTTCCGTCCCGGCGCGTCACCCATCCTGTACCTGGAGCGCCCGGAGCTGCGCACCGCGTCGCAGCAGCGCGCATCGCTGGACCTGCTCAAGCGCCTCAACAGCGAAGGCGCCGCGCGCTACTCGGCCGACACCGAGCTGAAAGCCCGCGTGCGCTCCTACGAACTGGCCGATCGCATGCAGGTCGCCGCGCCCGAAGCCGTGGACCTGACCAAGGAAAGCGACGCCACCAAGGAACTGTATGGCCTGAACGACGAGACCAGCGCCAGCTACGGCACCACGCTGCTGCGCGCGCGCCGGCTGGTGGAGCGCGGCGTGCGCTTCATCCAGGTGGTATCCGGCGCGCCGGACGGCCAGACCGAGATCACCAGCTGGGATGCGCACAGCGATCTGGAAAAGAACCACAGCGTCAACGCCCGCATGGTCGACAAGCCGATCGCCGGCCTGCTGGCGGACCTGGAGTCGCGAGGACTGCTCGAATCGACGCTGGTGGTGTGGACTTCGGAATTCGGCCGCACCTCCTACGGCCAAAGCGGCAACGGCCGCGACCACAACCCCTGGGGCTACACGCAGTGGGTGGCTGGCGGCGGCATCAAGGCCGGCAGCACCTATGGCGCGACCGACGAAATCGGCCTGCAAGTGGCGGACAAGGACAAGGCGGTCGACACCTACGACCTGCACGCGACGGTGCTGCAGCTGCTGGGCCTCGACCATCTGAAGACCACTTTCCTCAACAACGGCCGCTCGGAACGTCCGACTGTCGTCTACGGCAAAGTGATCAAAGAGCTGCTGGCCTGACCTTTCGATGCGTAAAGTCATTTTGTTATTTGGAGTCTCGATGGCGCTGTCGGCCGGTGTCCGGTCGGCGGAGGAGTTGAGCGTGGACCTGATGCAGTCGATTGAGGACACCAACAAAAGCCTGTCTTCGAATATCGCCCTCAGTAACAAGCAGGCCGCCACGGCGGATGCGAAGGAGCTGACGCAGATGTTTGCGCAAGTCGAGACCTTCTTCGACCACAAGGGCGATGCGAAGAACGCGGTGGACCTTGCGAAGCAGAGCAAGGACCTGTCGACGGAAATCGTCGGCTACGTGGCGGCCAATAATTTTGAATCGGCCACCACGGCAGCCACCACGCTGTCACGCACCTGCCGCACCTGCCACACGTTCTACAAGAAGGAGTAGCGTATTTACAGAGCATTGCAAGCGGCCACGCTGGTGTCGTTGCTGGTGCTGATTCCTGCTTCAGCCAGGCCGGGAGATCCGGTGATTGGCAAGGAAAAGGCGGACACCGAACGCTGCCTGGAATGCCACGGCGCCAGCGGCGAAGGCCAGGGCTTCAGCGTCGGCACGGACGGCAAGTTCGCCAAGTTGGGCGGTCAATACCCGGAGTACATCATCAAGCAGATACAGGATTTTCGCAGCGGTCGACGCAAGCATGAATTCATGAAGATGATGGCCACCGGGATCAGCGACGCCGACCTGGCCGACATCGCCGCCTACTTTGCCACGCTGCCGCCGATGCCGGCCAGGTCCGCGCCGCAGCCGGTATCGGCGGCAGCACAGCAGCTCTACGTGCAGGGCGATCCGGCGCGGCAGCTTCCCGCCTGCGCCAGCTGTCACGGTGAAGGCGGCAAGGGCTCGGCGGGTGTTGGCCCGGTCATCGGCGGCCAGGGCCAGCGTTATCTGGCGCAGCAGCTGCATGACTGGCGCAATGGAAGCCGCAACAACAGCGCCGGCGGCGTGATGAACCAACTGGCGGCGCCGCTCAGCGACGACGAGATCGAAGCGCTGGCGCGCTATGTATCCGAGATGTAGTCCACTAACCAAACAGGAGTACCAATGAAACGCACGTTAATCGCATCGCTGCTGGCGACTGTTGTCGCGCTACCGGCCACCGCCGCGCTCAAGGAGGGCGACGCGGCGCCGGCTTTCAAAGCGCAGGCATCGCAGGCCGGCAAGGCCTTCTCCTTCTCGCTCAAGGACGCGCTGAAGAAAGGGCCGGTGGTGGTGTACTTCTATCCGTCCGCCTTCACCGGGGGCTGCAATATCCAGGCGCATACCTTCGCCGTCAATCACGACAAATTCAGCGCCGCCGGTGCCACCGTGGTCGGCGTTTCGCTCGATAGTATCGCGCGGCTGAACGAGTTCTCCGCCGATCCGAACTACTGCGCCGGCAAATTCCCGGTGGCGGCCGATATCAACGGCGACATCGCCAAATCCTATGAACTGGCGATCCGCGAAATCGCCGCCGGCAAGAAGGACACGCGCGGCATCGAGATCGACCACGCCGCAGCCGAACGCACCACCTTCGTCATCACCCCGGACGGCCGGATCGCCGCCGCCGTGGGCGGCCTGACGCCGGAAGCCAATGTGGAGAAAGCACTGGCGGCGGTGCAGCAACTGGCCCAGCGGCTGGCCAAGAAATCCTGAAGAGCGAAACATGAACAAGATTTTTCAACCCGACGAAGGAAAGCAGATGACACAAAAACTCAAGAAAGCACTCAGCTCCACACTGGCGATTGCCCTCCTCGCCGGTTCCACCAGCGTGCTGGCGCAGCAGGCGCCGAAGCCGGAGAACCTGATCAAGTGGCGCCAGTCGGCGTTTCAGGTGGTGGCCTGGAACGCCGGCCGCATCAAGGCATCGGTCGAGGGGCAGTACAACAAGGACGAAGTGCAGCGGGCGGCCAATACCATTGCCGCCATCGCCAACTCCGGCCTGGGAGGCTTGTTCGCGGCAGGCACCGAGCAAGGCAAGGGCTGGCACGACACCAGCGCCAAGCCGGAGTTGTTCAAGGACGGCAAGCACTTCGCTGAACTTAGCGCCAACTTCGGCAAGGAGGCCACCGAGCTGGCGACCGTGGCCGGCGGCGGCGACGTCGCCGCCATCAAAGCCCAATTCGGCAAAGTACAACGTACCTGCAAATCCTGCCACGACGATTTCAAATCAAAAGACTGACCATGAACACTCATAAAACAACCCTGCTTTGCGGCGCCATCGCGGCGCTGTGCCTGTCCCATGCCGCGCTGGCGCAAACGCCCGCGCCCACGCAGCCGAACACCGCGCGCTCCACCGATCCGGCCAAGCCACTGAGCTTTTTCGTCACCAGCGAAGGACTGGGCAAAGGCGCGGACCTCGGCGGCCTGGCCGGCGCCGATGCACACTGCCAGAAGCTAGCCGAATCAGTCGGCGCGGGCAAGCAGACCTGGCGCGCATATCTGAGCACGCAGGCGGCGGACGGCAAACCGGCGATCAATGCGCGCGACCGCATCGGCAACGGGCCTTGGTTCAACACGCGCGGCGCCGTGGTGGCCCGCGACGTAGCACACCTGCATGGCGACACGCTGGACGCCGCCCGCATCGGCAACAACCTGACGCGCACCACCGTCTTCACCGAAAAGAACGAACCGGTGAAGGGAGCGGGCGACAAGCCGAACGAGCATGACATCATCACCGGCTCGCAGCCGGACGGCCGCGCCTTTACCGATGCAGCCGACCATACGTGCAAGAACTACACCAGCAGCGCCGCCGACGGTTCCACGCAACTGGGCCACTTCGACCGCACCGGCGGCGGCAATTCGTCCTGGAACGCTGCGCATCCTAGCCGTGGTTGCGGCCAGCCTAACCTGGTGGCCACCGGCGGCGCCGGCCTGCTCTACTGCTTCGCCGCCAACTAACGACGGCGAAGGGCATCGTGAGCTAGATTCCTAGCAGCAATTGCCTTCCGCCGGCGGCGCGGTCATGTTTCGGTCACACCACAGCACCAGAATTTCCGGCCTGTTCGATTGGCGTTCTGGTTGACATTGACTGCGCCAGCTCTACACTAAGGATGCAGTCAAAAAAACAATTCTGCTGCGCCGAGCCTTCAGAAATCCTGCCATGCCGGCGCCCTTACCACGGAGATAAAAACATGAAATACGTGCGTCTTTGCACCGCGTTTGCGATTTGCTGTGCCTCCACCCTGGCTACTGCGGCCACTCCCGTGGCGGATTCCTATGAGATGCTCAACGGCAATACCGGCAGCTATCATTACTGGGATGACACTTATTCGGGTGCTGGCTGCGTTACCTGCGACAACGCCAGCCTGAGCGGCGGCCTGGGCCAGCTGACCGACGGTATCGTCGCCAGCGACAACTGGTATGTCACCGAAGCGCCGGGCCATGGTCCGTATGTCGGCTGGACAATCGACCCCACCATCAAGTTCCACTTCAATGCGTCCACCACTGTCGACACCGTCAAGATCCATTTTGACGACGCCAATGGCGCTGGCGGCGTCAGCGCACCGGCCGCCGTCATCATCAACGGCAACACCTATGCCGTCGCCGACCCTGCCGGCAGTGCGCCCTTCTGGTTCACCGCCAACGGCGTCGGCTTCACCGGCAACGACCTGAACGTCACCTTCGTGCGCAACAACTCCTGGGTGTTCGCCAGCGAGGTGCAGTTCGCCAACGCCGTACCAGAACCGGAAACCTACGCCATGATGCTGGCCGGTATGGCCCTGATCGGCGTCGCTGCCCGCCGCCGCCGTTAAGCAAAAAATAGCGCAGGCGCGGCGCTATCGCCGCTGCGCCTGCGCTTCCGCTTTGGCGATGTTTTCCAAAATCGACCTTCCCATATCCGAATCCGCCGGTATCAGCGCCAGTATCTTCTTCCACGGTTTCACGGCAGCGGTATAGTCGCCGCGCTCCAGTGCCGCGCTTCCCGACAACGCCAACGCTTGAATATGATTCGGATCGATCGCCAGCGCGCGGGCGATCAGGGCTTCAGGTTCGCCGACCAGCGAAGAATTCAGCGTCATGCCCAGTACTACCGCGTAGTCCACCAGCAGTTCGGGATTTTCCGGCACCAGCGCGAGCAGATGACGATATGCGTCGGCGGCCTGGTCGAAGCGGCGCAGTGTTTCATCGGAGCGCGCCAGCATGCGCCAGCCATCCGCATCGTTCGGCTCCTTGGCGAGGCGTTGGGTCAGGCGGGCGACCATGCCTTCGATTTGTTCCGGGCCAACCACGACCTCGGGCGGCGGCTCCAGCCCCTTGGGATTGCCCAGCACCGCATACAGGGACGCCGCCAGTAGCGGCACCAGCAGCGCCACCAATATCACTGGCCATCGTTGGCGCGGCAGTGCCGCTCGCGCGGCGCCTCCCGCCTCACGGCGCCACAACGGAGGCAGTACAAACAGCAGACTGCAAACCAGCATGGCGCCGGCGATCAGGATAAAGCGTGTCATTCGTATTCCTCCGCTGCGAGCTCGCCTTCCGCAAGACCGCGTTGCCGTAATTGGTATAAGAGCGCCAGCAGACCGGCGGCAAGCAGCGCAAAAGGCCCAAGCCACAGCAGCCAGGTGGCGGCCTTGAACGGTGGCCGGTACAGCACAAAGTCGCCATAGCGCTGCACCATGAACTCAATCACGTCCTGTTCCGAACGGCCTTGGGCCAACTGGACGCGCGCTTCCTTCTTCAGGTCCAGCGCCAGTTGGGCGTGCGAGTCGGCGATGGTCTGGTTCTGGCAAACCAGGCACCTGAGCTGCTCGGCCACATGCTGGATACGCAGCTCCAAAGCTGCATCGGCGGCAGAAGGCGCTGCTTGCGCAAGCAACGGCCACGCCACGACGAGGCAAGCCAGCTGGCGGCGCAGCTCAGGCATGATTGAGCTCCTGGATGATGGGCAGCAGTTTCTCGCGTATCAGCTCCGATGTCAGCGGGCCGGTAAGCTTCAGCCGTATTTGCCCTTGCTTGTCAATGACGAAGGTCTCCGGCACGCCGTAGACGCCGAACTCGATACCGGTCTTGCCGTCGCCGTCAAAGGCGGATACCTGGTAGGGATTGCCAAACTCCTTCAGCCACTTCTGGCTGTCGCCGCGCGCATCGTTGTAGTTCAGCCCCACGACCGGCGCCGCAGCCAGTCGGGAAAACTCCAGCAATACGGGATGCTCGGCGCGGCATGGTGCGCACCACGACGCCCAGACATTCAGCACCCAGACCTTGCCTTCCATGTCCTTCGAATTGAAGTTGCGCCCCGCGTCCTCGACCTGCGGCAGCGAGAACACCGGCGCGCGCTTGCCGATCAACGGCGACGGTATCTCCTGGGGCTTGAGACGCAGGCCTATGCCCAGGAAGACCAGTAGTATCAGGAAGCCGCCCAGCGGCAGTATGTATCGTTTCATCTTCGCTCCGGGTTAAATGGGAATCGCTGTGGCGGGTGGCAAGGCTGTCGCCTGCCGCGCCAGCCGGTAACGTTTGTCGGATGCGGCCAACAAGCCGCCGGCGGCGATAATCAGGCAGCCGGCCCAGATCCAACCGACAAACGGCTTGCGCTGCATGCGCACCGCCCAGGCACCGTCATCGGATGGTTCGCCCAGCGACAGGTAGATGTCGCGTGTAAAGCCGCGATCGATGGCCGCCTCCGTCATCGGCATTTGCTGCACCGTGTAGTAGCGCTTTTCCGGATGCAGTGTCAGTGCCTGGCCATCCCCGACGCGCACCTCGAAGGTTGCGCGGGCAGCGATATAGTTCGGGCCATCGACCTTCTCCAACGCGGTAAAGCTGTAGCGCCAACCGCTGCTGACGATGCTGTCGCCGACCCGCATGCTGGCGTCCTCGGAGACCTCGCCCCCCTTGACCAGCGTGACGCCAACCACGAACACCGCCACGCCCGCGTGCGCGGCCAACATGCCCCAGTAGCTCAACGGCTGCTTGCCCAGATGGTGTCCAAGCGTGGCGCCCTGCCCGGCCGCCGCAACGCGCTGGTACAGATGCAGTGCCGTGCCGAGCAAAATCCACACCGCCAGCATCAAGCCGCCCGCCACGGCGGGTGTCATCTTCCAGGCCAGCCAGGCCGCCAGGCCAAACAGCAGCGACGTCTGCGCGATACGCGACAGCCGCGCCAGCACCGGCCGCAGAGCCGCCGACTTCCATTCGACGAAAGGCGCAGCTGCCATCAAGACCAGCACCGGCAGCATCAGCGGCACAAACACCGACTCGAAGTACGGCGCACCCACCGATATCTTGCCCAGGTCCAGCGCATCCAGGAACAAGGGATACAAAGTACCCAGCAGGACTGTCGCCGCCGCCGTCAGCAACAGCACGTTATTCAGCAACAGCAGCGATTCGCGCGAGAACAGCGCGAAGCGTCCGCCCAGCCCCACCGACGGCGCGCGCCACGCGTACAGCGCCAGCGAGCCGCCGATGACGATCGCCAGGAAGACAAGGATGAACAAGCCGCGACGTGGATCGGTTGCAAACGCATGCACCGATGTCAGCACGCCCGAGCGCACCAGGAAGGTTCCCAGCAGCGACAGCGAGAACGCGACGATTGCCAGCAGCACGGTCCAGTTCTTGAAGCTGCCGCGCTTCTCCGTCACCGCCAGCGAGTGGATCAAGGCCGTGCCGACCAGCCAAGGCATGAAGGAGGCGTTTTCCACCGCGTCCCAGAACCACCAGCCGCCCCAGCCCAGTTCATAGTAGGCCCAGAAGCTGCCCATGAAGATGCCCAGCGTGAGGAAGGCCCATGCCACCAGCGTCCAGGGCCGCGACCAGCGCGCCCAGGCCGCGTCCAGTTTGCCGCTCAGCAGCGCCGCGACGGCAAACCCGAACGCCACCGAAAAGCCGACGTAGCCCATGTACAGCAAAGGCGGATGGATGATCATGCCAAAGTCCTGCAACAGCGGATTGAGATCGCGGCCGTCGCGGGCGGCGGGCAGCAGGCGGTCGAACGGATTGGAAGTGAACAGCATGAAGAGCAGGAAGCCGATGCTGATCCACGCCATCACGGCCAGCACACGCGCGGTCATCGCGGCGGGCAGGCGGCGGCTGAATGCCGTCACCGCGGCGGTCCACACGGCCAGTATCTGCACCCACAGCAGCAGCGATCCCTCATGGCCGCCCCACACGGCCGCCACGCGATAGTAAAGCGGCAGCATGGAATTGGAGTTGGACGCCACATAGGCGACCGAGAAGTCGTTGCCGATAAACGCGGCCAGCAGGCAGCCGAAGGCGAAGCTGACAAACACGAACTGGCCGGCCGCCGCCGGCCGCGCCAGCGCGATCCAGCGCTGCTTGCCGCGCCAGGCGCCAAGCACCGGCAGGCTGCCCTGTACCAGCGCCAGGCACAGGGCCAGCATCAGCGCGAAGTTACCCAGTTCGGCGATCATTTGTCCACCTTGGCGGTTTGCCTGCCTTTTTTCAACGCGTAAGCGGCGTCCGGCGGCATGTAGTTTTCATCGTGCTTGGCAAGGACTTCGTCGGCCACGAAGCGGTGGTCGTCGCCCAGCTTTCCCTGTGCGACCACGCCTTTGCCTTCCTTGAACAGGTCCGGCAGGATGCCGCGATAATGCACCGGCAGGCGCTGCACGGTATCGGTGACGATGAAGCTGACGGTGATGCCGTCCGCCTCGCGCTTCAGGCTGTCCGGTTCGACCATGCCGCCCATGCGGAAGCTCTTGTTGCGCGGCGCTTCGCCAGCCAGCACCTGGCTGGGAGTGAAGAAGAAGACTAGGTTTTTCTGGAAGGCCGACAGTATCAGCCATGCCGCCACCAGCAGCGCGCTCAGTGCCGCAGCCAGCAGCACCAGGCGCTGTTGACGGCGCGTCATGAGCGTTCTCCCGCCACGCGCGCGGCCTTGAGCGCGGCGCGGTGACGCAATGCCAGCGCGACCTGCTCGCCGATCAGCGCCGCCGCAACGACGGCGAACGAACCCCATACGTACTTCGCATATCCACCCATCGCGATCAAATCGCTCCAGCTATCCCAAATCATCGTTGCTCCGTGATGTAACGTTGTACCCATTCCGTGTGCCGTTCGCGTTCCAGCACGATGGCGCGTAGTCTTTGCAGCGTGGCGGCGATGGCATAGGCCCACAACGCCAGCGTCATGATCAGCATCCCTTGCAGCATCAGCGTTGCCATCGTCGGCGCGCTGCGCAGCGACACCGACGAACCCTGGTGCAGCGTGTTCCACCACCGGACGGAAAAATAAATCACCGGCACGTTGACTACGCCCACCAACGCCAGCACAGCGCCGGCGCGGTCGGCGCGGCGCGGATCGGATATCGCCGCTTGCAGCGCCATGAAGCCGATATAGAGGAACAGCAGGATCAGCTCCGACGTCAGGCGCGCATCCCACACCCACCACGCGCCCCACGTCGGCTTGCCCCACAGCGCGCCGGTCCACAAGGCCAGGAAGGTGAACAAGGCACCGGTTGGTGCCAGTGCGCTGGCCATCATCGACGACAGCCGCGTATTCAGCACCAGCCCGACGGCGGCCCAAAAGGCCATCGCCAGATAGATCAGCATCGACAGCCACGCCGCTGGAACGTGGACGAAGATGATGCGGTAGGCGTCGCCCTGCTGGAAGTCGGTGGGCGCGGCGAACAGGCCGATATACAGGCCCGCCGCCGACAGCAGCACTGCGGTGGCCAGCAGCCACGGTATCAGCCTGCCAGCCACCGGGAAGAAGGCTTGCGGCGCGGCGTAGCGCAGCCAGCTGACGGTGCGCTGCTGCTCGGCGCCAGTGGTGTAGGAGGTTCGGATGCTCAGCACAATGGTGTTCCTTTTTCAGTCATTCCAACGAAATTCGCAGCGCCGATGCGGTGGCCCACGGTGCCAGCGCCGCAGCGCCGGCCAGCAGTGCGCCCAACAGCAGCAGGTTGGCCTCGGCCGTGCTGCTGCCGGCATCGGCCACTGCGGCGCCGGCGCCGAAAATCAGCACCGGCGCATACAGCGGCAACACCAGCAAGGCCACCAGCACGCCGCCGCCGCGCACGTCCAGCGTGAGCGCCGCGCCGATGGCGCCTACCAGGCTCAGTGCCGGTGTGCCGACCAGCAGGCTAAGCGCCAGCGCCGTCGTCGCCTCCCCGCTCAAGCCGAACTGCAAGGCCAGTACAGGCGTCAGCAACACCAGCGGCAGGCCGCTGACCAGCCAGTGCGCGACCACCTTGCCGGCCACGATCAGCACCAGCGGCTCGGACGACAGCAGCATCTGCTCCAGCGTGCCGTCAGCGTGATCCAGGCCAAACAGGCGGTTCAGCGCCAGCGTGCTGGCCAGCAGCGCCGCTACCCACAGCACGCCGGGGCCCAGTGTTCGCAGCAGTTCCGGCTCCGGCCCCACGCCCAGCGGGAACAGGGCGCAGACGATGACGAAGAACGTCAGCGTGCTCAAAATGTCGGTGCGGCGGCGGAACGCCAGCAGCAGGTCGCGCCGTATCACATACGTCAGCGCGTTCAGCATGGCAGCAACCGATCCAGGTCGAACTGCTCCAGACGCCGCGCCTGCAGCGCCTGCGCCTGGTGCGTGGTGTAGACCAGCATCCCCCCGTCCGCCAGGTGCCGGTTCAGCGTGCGGCACAAGGCCTGCACCGCCGTCTGGTCCAGCGCGACGAACGGTTCATCCAGCAGCAGCAAGGGTGGCAGCGGATCGATCGCCAGCCGCGCCAGCGCCACCCGGCGCCGCTGCCCCTGCGACAGCGCGCGCGCCGGCAGATCCGCCGCGCGGCCCAGGCCCACGCTGACCAGCGCCACCACGGCCTGCTCACGGCTGCACGCGGTGCCGGACAAGGTGCTGGCGGCCGCCACGTTCTCCCACGCCGACAGGTCGTCCTTGACGGCGCTGGCGTGACCGCAGTAGATCAACTGGCGGTGATAGTCTTCGCGCAGCTGCTGGATGGGATGGCCGTTCCAGCGCACCTCACCCGCCAGCGGTCGTCCCAGGCCGCACAACAATCGCAGCAGGCTGGTTTTGCCGCTGCCGTTGCCGCCCTTGAGCCACAAGGCCTCGCCGCTTTGCAGCTCGAAATTCAGATCGCTGAACAGCTGCCGCTCGCCGCGCGCGCACGCCAGCCTGTGCGCCTGCAGACGCATGGTCGCGGCCTCCATCAATGCTGCAGCAGTTCGCCGTGGCCGGCCGCGCCGCCCACCGCGCCCAACTCGCCCGCCGTCTCGAAGCCGATCAGGCCAAAGCGCTTCAGGTGAGTGCGCAGGATGTTGCGACTGATGCCCAGCACACGCGCCGTCTGTACCTGGTTGCGATGGCAGGTGTCGAAGGCGGTACGCACCACGCCTTCCTCGAAGCGATCGAACAGGTCCGGCTGGTCGCTGTCGATCATGCTGTTGACCAGCGCGGAAAGCTGCTGCTGGAAGGTGTCTGCATCGGGACGCGGCGGCGCGGACGGCGCCTGCCGCGCGTGATGACTGTGATGGCGGTGCGAGATGCCGGTCAGCTTCAGGTCTTCGGCCTGGATCTGGTTGTCGCGGCAGACGATCAGCGCGAAGTGGATGACGTTTTCCAGTTCGCGGATATTGCCCGGCCATTCGTAGGCCAGCAGCGCCGTCCTGGCATCCGCCGCGATCGTCACGCCCTCCAGATTGAGCTTGCCGCTATAGACGTCGATGAAGTGACGCGCCAGCGGCAGGATGTCGCCGGTGCGTTCGCTCAGCGGCGGCAGGTGCACGGTCGCCACGCCGAGGCGGTAGTACAAGTCCGAGCGGAAGCGGTCGGCCGCTATCGCCTTGTGCAGGTCGACGTTGGTGGCCGCCACCAGCCGCACGTTCAGCGGGATAGGCTGGCGCGCGCCGAGGCGCACCACCTGCCGTTCCTGCAGCACGCGCAGCAGCTTCACTTGCAGCGCCAGCGACAGGTCGCCGATCTCGTCGAGGAACAGGGTGCCGCCGTTGGCCGCTTCGAACCAGCCGGAGCGCGCCTGCGTGGCGCCGGTGAAGGCGCCGGCCTCGTGGCCGAACAGCTCCGCGTCGATCAGCGATTCGCTGAAGGCGCCGCAGTTGACGGCGACGAAGGGACCGCGCCGCCCGCTCTGCGTATGGATGTGGCGCGCGATCAGCTCCTTGCCGGTGCCGGTCTCGCCGATGATCAACGTCGTGGCGTCGCTGCGCGCGATGCGCTCCACTTGCTGCAACAGCTCCGACGAGCGCGGATCGTGAAACAGCATGGCCTTGGCGCGGATCGACAAGGTCATCCCGGACTGGTCGGGGAAGGTCAGTAGTTTGTCCACGGCGATTCCTGTTATTGTTGAGGAGTTAAGCCAGCGTAAGGCGAATTTGTTGCGGTGCACACGAATCATTACGTACATCTAAATTCACATTCTGGATAACGACACACGCCGCCTACTGTGGAGTGGCGCGGCTTGGGGGAAGAACGTAAAATATTTTCGTGCGTAGTGTTGTAACCTGTCACAAAACCGGATGCCGTCGCGTCTAAGCTCGACGACCACTACTTTTACCTGCCATGACCGAGACCACCTCCTCCGCCGAACTGGCCACCTTCGCCGCGCTGCGCCCGCGGCTGTTCTCCATCGCCTACCGCATGCTCGGCACGCGCGCCGACGCCGAGGATGTGGTGCAGGACGCCTGGCTGCGCTGGCACGGCAGCGAACAGCAGGCGGTGCAATCGGCCGAGGCCTGGCTGGTGACCATCACCACCCGTCTCGCCATCGACCGCCTGCGCTCGCGCATGGCGGAGCGCGAGTCCTATGTCGGCTGGTGGCTGCCGGAACCCATCGTCGAACTGGACGAGCGCACGCCGGAGAGCAGCGCGGAGATGGCGAGCGAGGTGTCGATGGCCTTCCTGTGGGTGCTGGAGCGCTTGTCGCCGGAGGAGCGCGCGGCCTTCCTGATGCGGCAGGTGTTCGACCAGGATTACGCGGATATCGCGGGCATGCTGGGCAAGAGCGAGTCGACCTGCCGGCAGATGGTGCACCGCGCGCAGGAACGCGTGCAGCAGCAGAAGCCGCGCTTCGACGTGCCGAAGGAGCAGCATCGCGATTTGCTGGTCAAGTTCATGGAGGCGGCCAAGGTCGGCGACCGCGCGGCCATGAAGGCGATGATGGTCGGCGACGTGCAGCTGGTGGCCGACGGCGGCGGCAAGGTCAACTCCTATCTGCACATCCTGCACGGCGCCGGTCGCGTGGCCGGGTCGTACTGGTCGCTGGAGCATCAGAATCCGAACAAGGTCGACTACCGGCAGGCGCGCGTCAACGGCGTGCCGGGACTGGTGCGCTACGTGGATGGCAAGCTGGAATCGGCGCAGTCCTTCCAGGTGGAGGATGGCCGCATCGCCGCGATCTTCATCGTGCGTAATCCGGACAAGCTGACCGGCGTGCCGCAATTTATTTGAGATTTTTTTAAAAAAGCTGTCACAGAACGCGAAGCCGGGGCGTCTTACAGGTATGAAGGGCGCAATGGTGTGCCCTCCCACTGACTGAAAGGCGCCATCATGAACCACTCCGCACGCATTCCATTCTTCCAACTGGCACCGGCCAACCTGCACGCGATGATCGCGCTGTCCGGCACCGTCAAGAAAAGTTCGCTGGGCGCACGCCTGGTGGAGCTGATCAACCTGCGCGTATCGCAGATCAACGGCTGCGGCATGTGCATCGACATGCACTGGCGTGATCTGATCAAGCAGGAAGCCAATCCGCGTCATCTGAACGCCGTCGCCGGCTGGCGCGAAGCGCCGTTCTTCAGCGACCGCGAACGCGCTGCGCTGAACTGGGCCGAGGCGGCCAATGCGATCCCTCACAGCCATCCAAGCGACGAGGATTTCGCCCTGCTGCAGCAGCATTTCACCGAAAACGAAATCGCCGAGATCAGCTACACCATCGCCGTGATCAAGGGTTGGAACACCATCAACGCCAGCCTGCGCAACCAGATCCCGGAAGTACCGGCACCTGGCATGTAAGTTCTCAGTGCTGGAGGACTTGCGCGACCACGGCGCAGACGTGGTCGACGTCCTCCATGGTCATCGCCGCGTGCAGCGGCAGGGTGACGGTTTCGCGCGCGATGCGTTCGGCGTTGGGGAATTGGCCGTCGGTGTAGCCGTAGCTGCGGCCGACGGTGGTCAGGTGGCAGGCTTCGTACGACATGCCGGTGCCGACGCCCTGCTCCTGCAAGGCGGCGCGGAAGCTCTTGCGCGTGTGGCCGAACTGTTCGTAGGGGATCAGCACGTTGAACATGTTCCAGCTCTGGCGCGGCACGCCTTGCGGCGGCAGCACGACGCCGGGCACCTTCGGGAATTTTTCGAAGTAGCGTTCTACCAGAGCGGCGCGCTGCGCCAGGAAGCGCGGCAGCTGCTTGAGTTGATGGACGCCGATCACCGCCGACACATCGGACATATTGAATTTGCCGGCGGCGACGGCGACATCGCGCGTGTCGTCCGGCAGGCGCTGGATGCCGTGGAAGCGCAGCAGGTCCACCAGTTTGGCTTCGTCCTCGCTGGCGACGACGATGGCGCCGCCTTCGATGGTGGTCATGTTTTTATTCGGGTGGAAGCTGAAGGTGGCGATGTCGCCGAAGCCGCCCACCGGTTGGTCTTTCCAGTACGAGCCTTGCACCAGCGCGGCGTCTTCGATCACGCGCAGCTGGTGGCGCTTGGCCAGCGCGTACAAGGCGTCGATGTCGTCCAGCGCCAGCAATAGGATTAAAAATAAAGCCCCGCCAAGTTTACGCCTGACGAGGCTTTATTTTTAATCCAGTGGTGGAGACGGCGGGAATCGAACCCTTATCTCAGGACTTTCTTCCGAATCAGATACAGTGAGTGAAGTCAACGCGAATAAACATGCTCTGGAGCACGCCCGGGCTTCTCCCTCACATGGCGATAACCGCGTAACAGATTGAACCTATATACGTAAACCTGAGGTCATCCGCCCAGCCAAGATTAATTTCAGAACTCACTTAGCGAAGAGTAGGCACGCATCTATTAAAGCTAAAGGCACTGGTGTCATCAAAACGTAGATCGCTGCTAAAGCAGGAGCAATTGCAAGTAAACTAAAAATAGCGAACGTCCATCCCAAGACGCAATATTGAACTTTAATATTTCGTTTCGCGTCTTGAACAGGCGCTTGCAGTTTTTTCGGAAATGCCCCTTCGCTGTACTGTCCAAATATAAAATCAAAACTTGATCGTATCCTTTTCACTTGCAGCCATTGATTTCCCAATATCCCCAAAAATATTATGGATACAGTTACCATGCCTGCGAAGCCAATCCAAAACTCTTCAAGGTTAGATGCTTTCCGCAATAATAGTATCGCGGCAAAGGATACGGGAAGAGCTAATAATTTTCCGGCTATATCACCTAGCACTGCGCTCAATTTCGTCGCATGGTCCACCTGCGCGGCGGCTATCTCCTTGCGAACTTTTTCAAAGGAATATTGATGGACGAAAGCGAGGAAATTGTGCCAGTAATCTTTCAAGACTGATCGCCATTGTTTGACCAGAACTCCAAACATCTCATCCTTATCTTCCACATTAGACATCAGCTCAGCGATCGCCGCGCGCATAATGCTGCGGCGCTCTTCCATATTCAACTTATCTTTTTTATCCTTGGAAACCATCAGCTCAAGCAAGCGTAAATGATACAAGTCCGAATTGAGCAATTGCTCATCGATATTGACGACGATCCCAATAGTCTTAGTCGGAGACTTTCCGTCTGCGGAAACGACAAAAAGAAGACGATTCTCGCCATCATCTTGTGACTTAGCGTCACCGCCCTCGGCGGCCAAGAGCGACAGAGCATCAATGAAGCGAGTCAACTTTGCTAAAGCATCAATGCGTGGATTTGGCTGTGGATCGCCACTATAGTAATCCAGATCGACAATGTAATAGTTTTCAGGGAACTTTCCGAAGTTCAGTGAAGGAGAAGTTGAAATAAATCTTCCTAGGTCGGGATAAAATCGTCCACTTTCGGATCCAGGCAACCTGAACTTTAACTCACACTGATCATTTTCGCACTGGTAGTATTCAATATAACCGTATTCATCCGAGATATTTTTAACCGACTTCACAAGTTCTGATTGTGCAGCAGTCATCGGTCCGACGTATTCGAATGAATTCCCTTCGACTTTCGGCATTCCCAACAATCTATAAAGGTCCACCACGAGATTAAACATCAAATCTTCCGAAGCGCAAGCTCGGCCTCAATCTCTTTTATAGTTTCCGGTGCCACATCACTAAATGTAAGAGTTTTCTTCTTGGCATCAAAATAGATCACAGAATTCTTGGTATCACCAAGAAGCTGCCTTTCAAACTGCATACTCCAATCGCCAGTCTCTGCTCTTATCCGAGTGTTCTTCACCAAAGTGGTTTTGTGTACCCGAAAAGCAGCTGGGACCTTAACCTCTTCACTATTTAAATATACTCGTAACGTCTCTACAATTTCTTCCTGTCTTTCTTTGAGAAATCCAGTCGCGCAATATGCGATATCACTTAATTTGGCGTCATGCCCCGACTCCAACTGCTTATGCAGATAGTTCGTGACAGCGTTGCGTGCTGAAATAGCCCCCTGATTCACCGGACACAGCCTATGCGCTATTCTTACGGATAGGAATAGGACTGTGCATATGACTAGGAACAAGCAAACAATCGAGGTTGTAACGATTAGCCAGGAGCGCCGCAGGCGCTGGTCAGCCGATGAGAAGGCGGCGCTGGTGCGCGAGACATACGAGCCAGGCATGACCGTCTCGCTGGTCGCCCGCAAGCACGGCGTCGGCGCCAGCCAGCTGTTCAACTGGCGCAAGCTGGAGCGCGAAGGCGCGCTCACAGCGGTCTCTGCAGGTGAATCGGTGGTGCCGGCAAGCGAGCTGGCTGCGGCCCGCGCCCAGATCGCCCAGCTGCAACGGATGCTGGGTAAGAAGACGATGGAAGCGGAGATCCTGAAGGAGGCAGTCGAGTTCGCTCGCGAAAAAAAGTGGATTGCGCGCTCGCCCTTGTTAGACAAGGACGGCCAGTAAAGGCGGTCTGTTCGGCACTGGGCGTGGCGCGCTCGAATGTATGCACCAGGGCGGCGCGCCCGACCGACTGGGTTGACGGCCGTACCGTGCAGACGTTCCACCAGCCTGCCGACGCCATCTTGGTCGACGCGGTGCGCGCCGAAATCACGGCACTGCCGACTTACGGCTATCGCAGGGCGGGTGCCTTGGTGAATCGAACACGTGCTTTGATGGGCCTGCAGTCGATCAACCACAAGCGATTTTATCGGGTAATGAAGGAGCACCGCCTGTTGCTGCCGAAGGCGCCTAAACGCCGCGTCAGCAACCGCGTTCACGACGGCGTCGTGGCCGTGGCCGAGCCGAATCAGCGCTGGTGTTCGGACGGATTCGAGATCGCTTGCGACAATGGAGAGGTGGTCACAGGTGTGTTCATGAAGGACTGCTGTGATCGCGAAATCATTGCGTGGCGTGCCTGGGCTGAACGTGGCTTGCCTGGCGAGCCAGTACGCGACATGTTGGTGGAAGCGGTCGAGGCTCGGTTTGGCCAGGCCAGCATCGGCTCTGCGAAGCTGGAATTCTTGAGCGACAATGGCGGCGCCTACCGGGCCCATGAAACGCATGCTCTGGTGCGCGCATTGGGCTTGGAGCCGATTCATACACCAGTGTGCAGCCCGCAGTCGAACGGGATCGCCGAGAGCTTCGTGAACACGTTTAAACGGGACTACGTCAGCCTGATGGACCGCAGCAATGCCAAAGTCGTTCTCGCTCAACTGCCAGACGCTTTTTTGCATTTCAATGAGGTTCATCCGCACTCGTCGTTGAAGTTGAAATCGCCTCGCTTGTTCAGGAGGGAGCTGGCGCGCCGGGCTCAGGAAAGCGGCGCTAACTAAGCGATAAGCTGTGTCCGGTTATACGGGGGCAAGATCACGTGCCTGAGTCCGATATTGTCGGAGATCGCCTTTAAAAAACTCATTCACAGCGGTGATCACATTGCTAGTGGCGCGCGATGAGGGGAGCCCTTTGGTACAGCCTAGCGCTAGGACAAAATAACCTGCAGCGGCATTTTCAGACTTAGCGCCCAAAAAAGATAGATAGGTTCGATCTTCGGCAGGAACATCAGCCTCTTCGATTGGAGGAGGCAGGTCACTTACCTCGTCATACCGAGTTATGTTTATTCTGGCAGCTTGATGCACATGCGTAATGTCTACTTCAACTATCGACTTCGGCACAAAATTATTATCAAGTTGAATACCATCGCGTTCTTTGATCATTGCCAGCAGAAAGAATGGCTTTGATTCGCTTAAATATGCAGCGACCAATATGTGTCCGCCAGTCGCTAGAGACTGTAGCACGGCTTGTCCAGCAAGCTGGTCCACTGCAGCATGGCTGATAGCGAGAAAAGCAGCGGCGGTTGCGCGTTGAGCGTCGTCCGCGCGCTTTAATGCCTCCTTCTCTTCCCCAAGCGGAACAATTTGCTCTGCCAGCCTAGCTCCGTCGCCTCGTATCAAATTGTATGCAGAGAAATCGTTAGGGAATGTACCCTGCCGCATGTCCGTGCCGAATTGACCATAGCTGAGGATATTTCCAGGTTTTCCCAAGATGCCGTTTACACTGGTCACCAAGTGTACAACTGCAGCATTCGTTGTCGGAAGTAGGACTTGTTTCTTCGTGACGGGACCGAGCACCGTTTGATTTTTCAACTTAACTATCTTGTGAATGATCGCGTGCGTAAGTTCGAGACCCATAAATATCCTATAAGAAATATAAGACCATTATGATTCGATTGTTATTTTTAGGCAACACTCCAGTTCCAAATCTTCGGAAACTTCTGTGGCGATAACACAACCAGTCGTGAATAGCACACGTGGGCGCCTGCTATCAATGTAGGCCGCTTGTTTGGTCCGCCCAGCAGGAATTCAACTCTTATCTGAGGATTTGTAATCAAAGCTTGAGGACGTGCGCGACCACGGCGCAGACGTGCTCAACGTCTTCCGGCGTCATCGCCGCGTGCAGCGGCAGGGTGACGGTCTCGCGCGCGATGCGTTCGGCATTGGGGAACTGGCCGTCGGTGTAGCCGTAGCTGCGGCCGACGGAGGTCAGGTGGCAGGCTTCGTACGACATGCCCGTGCCGACGCCCTGCTCCTGCAAGGCGGCGCGGAAACTCTTGCGCGTGTGGCCGAACTGTTCGTAGGGGATCAGCAGGTTGAACATATTCCAGCTCTGGCGCGGCACGCCTTGCGGCGGCAGCACGACGCCGGGCACCTGCGGGAATTTTTCGAAGTAGCGTTCGACCAGAGCGGCGCGCTGCGCCAGGAAGCGCGGCAGCTGCTTGAGTTGATGGATGCCGATCACCGCCGACACATCGGACATATTGAATTTGCCGGCGGCGACGGCGACGTCACGCGTGTCGTCCGGCAGGCGCTTGATGCCGTGGAAGCGCAGCAGGTCCACCAGTTTGGCTTCGTCCTCGCTGGCGACGACGATGGCGCCGCCTTCGATGGTGGTCATGTTCTTATTCGGGTGGAAGCTGAAGGTGGCGATGTCGCCGAAGCCTCCAATCGGCTGGTCTTTCCAGTACGAGCCTTGCACCAGCGCGGCGTCTTCGATCACGCGCAGCTGGTGGCGCTTGGCCAGCGCGTACAAGGCGTCGATGTCCCCCAGCGCGCCGGGGAAGTGGGTCGGCATGATGGCCTTGGTGCGCGGCGTGATGGCCTCCTCCACTTGCGCCAGGTCGATGGAGCGGGTGTGCAGCTCGCAATCGACGAACACCGGCGTGGCCCCGACCTTGACGATCATGTTCATCGCGGAGAAGAAGCTTTGCGCGGAGGTGATCACCTCGTCGCCGGGACCGATGCCGCAGACTTGCAGCGCGATCTCCATCGCGCCCGTGGCCGACGTCAGCACGCGCGTTGGGCGGCCGTTGAAGCTTTCCGATAAGGCGCGTTCAAGTTCGGTCACATTGGGGCCGGTGGCGATCCAGTTCGAGCGCAGCACAGCGGCTACGGCCTGAATGGTGTCTTCATCGAGTTGGGGTTGGGCGAATTTGAGCATGCGGGGATTCTACCAGTGCATCGCTATCGCTGTGCTTGCCGGGACAAGGTCTTCACATGAACTGAGAAGAGATTGCCTCCAGTCGTCAAGATGCCGGTGTCACGATAGATCAGATTTTTCCTGCACCGTACATAAACCCGCAGCCGAAAAAGCTGCGGGTTTATTCCGTGTGAAAAATATTATTTCTGATTGGCTTTACCATAAAACTCAATAACTAAGGCACCTGCTGCATCCTTCACTTTTGCAACTTCACCTGCAGTAGAGGCGCGAATTAGTTTTTGAACAGTCTTATGTTTAATTTGCGAATCAATTAGGTTCAATTTTTTAACTAGTGCGATCCAATTTGCATTAGGCCGATCATCACTTAGCTTTGATAGTATCCTTATATCCCCTGGCAATACTTGATTTAAGTAATATTGCCAACGATCCAAGCTTAACTGGGTGAGCAATCGATCCGCATCGGAATGAGCAGCTCTAGAAATTCCATAACGATTTCCTAGACATACACAAAGTAAAGCAGTTGCACAAGCAGGAAGCGCAGGAGTAGGTATGGTCGTTCCAAGCTTAGCTAAATTATTAACGGGAGCGGCCTCATTATAAAAATTATTGAATTCCTCATGCGCTTTTATTACCGCTTCCGCTGCTTTAATAAAAGTCTCACTACGAAGATTTTCAGGAACGAAATCGAAACCATGTACTTTCAAGAGTGCGCTTTTTAAACCGCTTACCGCTATAGATTTTCCATTTGCGTATGCATCTGCGTAAGTTATACCAACTTGCCACCGCTCAGTATCTCTAAGTTTTTCCCAAATCACCGGGAGTAAAGTATTGATATTAGCAAGAACGTGTTCTAATTGTGCACCAATATTACGTTTCGCCGCACTCATCAAAACATTTATTGTCAGCTTACAGAAGAAATATGGCGATCCTTTTAGCATTTCAACATGTGGATCTTCAGCAGATAAAGTTTCACCTTCCAAAGCGTCACGGAACTCAACAAATTTCTTTGCAACCTCTACTTTAGGACGACCAAGTACTCCTTTAATACATGCCTTTAAGGCTGAGAGAGCTTCGGTTTCGTCTATATCTTCCAAATCGCTTTCATTTGGATTTAATTGCGAAAAATGAGTTACGATTTCATAAGTATGTTGTAGTCTTAGTGTATCGGTAGAAGAAACAACGCCAAGCTCTCCGGCCAACCGAATTGCATCACGCGTCGTTAATATGTCATCTATATCACTATCTTCGTCAACATCGGATCGTCCGAGCATCTCTCCTAACAAACCAACGCCAACTGTAGAAAGTTCCTTCTTTAAAGCAGTTACAGTTTTCCCCCAGAGATAAGTCATTCCCATCTCATAGTGTTCCGACTCAAAAGCAGAAACTATCTGCTTCCGATCTTTAGGACTTAATTGTGCAGCGAAGACAGCTATCTGAGTAGCTGTCTTCGCTTCCTTAGGAATTAGCTGTCCACTATCTGGCTGCCAAAGAACTAATTCACTAGACATGCTCTGCTCCTTTAAACTCAGTCCAACCATCTTGCGACTGCATAAACGCTGCGGCCAAACCAGATCCGACTTTACCTTGCATCGCAGCAAACGCACGACGCCGAGCGCCACCCACAACGGCACTGTCTTGTTTTACTTTTACAAAACAGTTATATGCTAAAAGCCTGCCTTTGTCGTCAAACAAAATAATTCCATCGGAATTCAGCATTCCTTTCAATAGCGATCCTTTATTTGTCAGTACAGTAGGATCAATATCGCCTTTCTTAAGTTGGCGAACGAAGTCAGAGAAGTCGATCGGGTTATCCAGAATAACTCCGTCACTAGCAAGAAACTCAGGGATCTTCTTCATATTCGTAACCGCGATCAAACAGCCATGCGATTCACGCAAAGCAGTAAATAGTAATTTCTTTAGAAAACTAGTCAAAGCTTCTTTAACATCTGATGAAGCATTTATTACCACAGCTGCGACAAGCTTCTCAAGATACTGAAGTGGCGGCGGCGAGTCATCTTTACGATGGTCGAGGAAAACATGATGGAATTCACCGTTATTCGCACGTATTTCCACACACGACTCCGCCACGTTAAACACCTTGACAATTAGAAGAGGGCGAGTTCCCACGAGAAGAATATCATCAATCGCTACTGACAGCGGATTTCCTGACCCGCGAAACACACCGAACTCTATCCCGTTTGAATCCTGCAAGTAAATTGACCAACCATCAGTTGCTAGTGGTGCAGTTTTTTTCAAGGCGTCTTTGATGCCGCGTGCATCTGCGGTCGAAACGCCGATCTTGAGTCGTTCCCCATCAGGCAGCATTGCAGTCAAAGCATCAATGCTACTTGTCACGTAGACCTGCGGGATAAGTCGTACTCCTTCTTCTGTGTAGCGAGAGAGGGATACGATCATCTCAACAAGATTGATCGGATTGCCAAACAGGCCAAGATTGCACGCTGCGCAGAACTCAGCAACCCCGCCAAGCAGCTGAGTGCGGAAAGTGATATTTGTCGCCATGTGGTTGCCTGAAGGAATTCTTCCCGTTGAAATTAGTGCTAGCATTTTAGCATCAATTCTCCTTGCGCAACTGTTCTCTGCGCTGAGCAACACTGTGCCCCGCCAAGCAGTTAACCCCAGCGTTAGTCAGCCCGGTATCACTAGAGCAGGGGCTAACGATAGCAGCTCGTCCATTCCACCTATAGATTCTGTGTGGAATTTGATGCCAGAAGTAAAAATCGCCTCCGGCGTTTTTTTTATAGATGACGCCACCGCAAAACCGCCAAAGGCGATTTTGAGATCAGCCGAATCGGAGAGGGTTGCGCTTGCAAGCGCAACCCGCTGCGCGGGCGCCCCGCATGCGGGGCGAAGTCCCCGCTACGCCCCAACGTCCGTACCGGACGCGGTTTCGATTCCCGACCAGCGCCAGCAATAGGATTAAAAATAAAGCCCCGCCAGGCTTTCGCCTGGCAGGGCTTTATTTTTAATCCAGTGGTGGAGTCGGCGGGAATCGAACCCGCGTCCGCAAGCACTCTACAGACAGTTCTACATACTTAGCACTATCATTTAATTTAACCAGTACAACACGGACGTGCACGTTTTGGACTAGCGATTCACCTTAGATTTAGCGCGGATTGAAGTGACCCCTCACAGCGCGATTCCCTGTAAATGACTCCATGACTTTTAACGGTCCGCCCCAGGGAAGAAGCGTTTAGGAGCTAACAGCAATTAAGCTGCCAGTGCGTACGAGTTATCGTTTGCAGTTAAGTTTTTCTGGGTGTATTTACGAGGTAACCAGCCCTCGGTATGCCCTGCTCTGCTTTGCAACCCACGTCGAAACCAGGTCGACCCCACAGAACTCCATTCTACCGCACTTTGCCCACCGACGCACCCTCCCCTGAAAAGCACGTCAAACGCCGGTCATATTTGCCCGTTATGATAAGCGCAGTTCTCACACAGAACGACTTTTTAGCGCCTCCCAGAGGCGGCTACTACCGGCGCCGGCGGTCGGGAAATATACCGGCACCAACACCCCCACTCGTCAGACGGCCGCCCAGCCGAACATCATCGACGTCTTCACCTAGCCACGTGACGAGAGCTCTCCGCCTGTATCGCGCAGATTTGCTCATGCACTCTGCGACTGCGTTCGTCTCCTTCTCTTCTGATTTCCTCGATCCTGGCATCTGCCGCCCTGGTGGCCGCATTTGACTCCATTCGACGCTGCTCCATCCGAATTTGCTCGATCTTTTCCCCGAGCCGTCTGTGGTTTTCCGCAGCTTCGCTACGCACGCAATCCATCCGCGCCATGACGGCGCTGAAGCCGGCACTTATTTCACGCCTCAATATCTCAATATCCTCGTCCATATGCCCTCCCCGGCAGTCCGAACCCACCTTAATACCTACCTTAAACGACACATTTGATCTGTCTCAAACCCCTCCTTGCGCGGCGTTGTTGCAATGCAGCAGAACTGCGCGTTCCGCATGGTTTTTTTGAGTGCGAGACTGACGCTGCATTAAAATGAAAGCCACACTCTACGCACCCGACCTACGCCATGTCCGATGCCGTTGCTGCTCCCTCTCCCAAGAAACGCGGGCGGCCCCACAAGGGGGAAGGCGGCGGCCTGCGCGCCGAATTGCTGGAGAAGTCGGCCCAGCTGTTCCGCACCAAGGGCTACGACAACACCACCGTGCGCGAGATCGCAGCCGCCGCCGGCATCCAGGCCGGCAGCTGGTTCTACCATTTCAAGACCAAGCAGGAGATCCTGGCCGCCGTCATGGAGCAAGGCCTGGCACGCTCGCTGGCCGAGATCGAAGCCATCGCCCGCCAGCCGCTGCCGCCCTGCGACCTGCTGCGCCAGCTGGTCGAGGCCCATCTGCAGACGCTGCTGGCGCCCGACCACCATTTCGTCGCCGTGCTGTTGTACGAGTGGCGCTCGCTGGACGAGTCGTCGCGCGCGCGCATCGTCGCGCTCAAGGACCGCTACGAGGCCGTGTGGGACCACACCATCGCCGCGCTGCACCGCTCCGGCGACTGGGCCATGCCCTCGCAATTCGACCGCCTGCTGATCTTCGGCGCGCTGAACTGGACGGTGCAGTGGTATAAGCCCGGCTGCGGCGTCGACGTCCCGCAACTGGCCCAGCAGGCAATGCGCTTCATCTTGCGCACGCCGGCCGCGCTTGAGGCACAATAGAGGCGTATCTTAAAAGGAATGCCCCATGATCTATGAAATCGCCGAGTTGTACATCAAACCCGATTCCCACGCCGCCTTCCAGGCAGCAGTAGCCGAGGCGGTGCCCGTGTTCCGCGCCGCCACCGGCTGCCTGTCGATGCGCCTGGACCGCGACATCGAAGTGCCGGACACGTATCATCTGGTGGTGGGCTGGGAAACGCTGGACAACCATCTGGTCGATTTCCGCGCCAGCCAGGGCTTCCTGGTCTGGCGCGGGCTGGTGGGCGGCCATTTCGCCCTGCCACCGAAAGTGGAACATTTTGAAACCGTGGTCCCCGGCTTTTAAGCCGCCCATCGATGTCCAGTCTCAAAACGGAGGCTCATCATGACACGCACCATCCATCGCAATTTCGACCAGGTGACGGACGCCGAGAGCGCCCGCAGCGCGCTGCTCTCGAGCGGCTTCCCGCCGTCCTGCGTCAAGCTGACTAAGCATCTGTCGCTGCCGCCCAGCGTGTCGACCAGCATGGTCGGCAACCTGCTCGACTCGCTGACGCCGGGCGGCCCGGCCGCCGCCGCGCACGCGCGCCAGCGCAGCGGCGCCATGCTGACCATCGATATCTACGATGAGGACGAGGGCGCCAAGGCCGATGCCATCATGAAGGACTTCGGCGCTACCGCGGCCTGATCAACTGGCCAGCAGGCCGGCCGCTTCGGCTTGCTGGCGCCGCATCCATTCGCCCGCGTCCGCCACGGTCAGCGCCCGCGCGTAGAAGAATCCCTGCAGGGCGTGGCAGCCGGCGTCGCGCGCGGCCACCGCTTGCTCCAGCGTTTCGATGCCCTCGGCTACCACCTGCAAATCCAGCGCGGCGGCCAGCTGGCAGATCGCCTTGACCACCGCCACCGCGTCCACCGCAGGCAGCGGATCGATCAGGCCGCGGTCGATTTTCACCGTGCTCAAGGGCAGTTGGCGCAGCATGCTCAGCGACGAGAAGCCCGTGCCGAAATCGTCCATCGCGACGTCGATGCCCAGCGTGCTCAGATGCTGCAGCTGCAGCCGGGTGTCGTCGAGGTTGTCGACCGCGGCGCTTTCGGTGATCTCCAGCGTCAGGCAGCGCGGCGGGATGGCGGTGTCGCGCAGCGTCTGCTCGACGATCTGCAGGAAGCCGCGGTTGAGCAGCTGCATCGGCGAGACGTTGACCGCCACCGGCACGCAGTCGCCCAGCTCGGCGCACCAGGCGGCGATCTGGCGGCAGGCCTGCTCCAGCAGCATGGCGCCCAGTTCCGGGATCAGCCCGGTGCGCTCGGCGATGGCGATGAATTCCACCGGACTGACCCAGCCGATCCCCGGCCGCACCCAGCGCGCCAGCGCCTCAAAGCCCAGCAGCTTGCCGGTCACGGCGTCGATCTTGGGCTGGTAGTCCAGGTAGATCTCGTGGTTCTTGATGCCTTTGCGCAGCGCCTGCTCGTTGTCCAGCGTCTGGCTCGACATCTGCTCGAAGCGCTGCTCGGCCATCGCCAGCGCCGTGCCCGGCGTGCACTTGGCCTGGTACATGGCGGCGTTGGCAGCGCGCAGCAGCGCCTCGGCGTTGCCGGCGTTGTCGGGGAACACCGCCATGCCCATCGAGGCGTCGATGAAGTATTCGCCGCCCGGCACCTTGAGCGCCTGCACGCAGGCGTTGGTCAGGCGCTCGCCGATGTCGTGCGCGTTGCTCTCGTCGGGGTCGACGATGGCGAACTCGTCGCCGCCCAGCCGTATCAGCTCGGCGCGCGCGCCAAGCGCGTCCTTGAGCTTGGCAGCGAAGGCCTTGAGCACGTGGTCGCCCGTCACATGGCCCTGGCTCTGGTTGAACAGCTTGAAGCGGTCGATGTTGAGCACCACCAGCGTGCAGTGCAGCGAGCCGTCTGCCAGGTAGCAGTATTCCTTGAGGCGCTGCATCAGCACGGCGCGGTTGGGCAGGCCGGTGAGCTTGTCGTGCGTGGCCTGGTGCACCAGCGCGCGGGCGCTGGCGTTGCGCTCGGTGTCGTCGGTGATCAGGATCTGGGTGGCGCCGACGCCGTCCCATTCCACCCGCCACGCCTCGAAGCGCAGCTCGAGCTCGCGGCCGCCGGCCACCTCGCGCCGGCCCTCCCAGTTGGCGATGTCGAGCTGGCCCTGCTGCAGCAGGCGGTGCTGGCGCTGCAGTTGCTCGTCGCTGAAGCTGTCCGGCGGCAGGTCGGCGATCACCACGAAGTTGCCCTGCCCCAGCGGCATGCCGTAGATGCCGCGCACCGCCGGGTTGGCGTACAGGATGCGCTGGCCGTCGGTGACCACCACGCCCTGCACCGAGTGCTCGGTCAGCAGCTGGAAGCGGGCGGCCAGCTTGCCGGCCTCGCGCAGCGCGCCGTCCAGCGCGCTGAGCACGAAGACGGTGCCGATCGCGGCCCGCAGCACGGTGGCGAGGACGATGTTGGTGGCGACGCCCTGCTCGCCGTACAGCATGGGCAGCAGCTGGTTCAGGCCCAGCAGGATCAGCAGGGGACCGACCAGGCGCTCCAGCGCGTGGGTGGGCCACAGCCAGCGCGTGGCCAGTATGCCCAGCGCGCACAGCACCAGCAGGTCGCACAGCGGCCAATAGAAAAGCTTGCCAGCGGCGCCCGGCACCGCCAGCGCGGCGACGGCGGCCAGGCCGATGCCGACGGCGGCACCGCGCGGCAGGCGGCGGCCGGCCAGCTGCATCACGCCGGAGCCGAGGAACAGCAGGTTGGGGATGGCGCCAGCCAGCACCAGCAGCAGGCCCAGCATGCTGAACGGCGCCGGCAACGCCGCGTGGATCAGGGAACCGAACGGCATCAGCGCGGCGAACAGCGTCGAGCAGCCCATGTGGTGGGCGAAGACCTGGCCGCGGTGGCGCCGCCAGACCAGCAACAGAGCCACGCCGATGACGACGAACATGGCGGCGTTGATCAGGTACAGGTAGCTCATGTTGTCCATGTCAGGCCGCCGGGTGGTTGAATACTTGCCGCAGATACGCCAGGAAGGTCTCGTCCTTGCACAGTGTCTTGCCGGGCGAGTCGGACAGCTTGGCCACCGACTGGCCGTTGCAGCACACCAGTTTCATGACGATGTTCAGCGGCGTCAGGCCGACGTCGTTGGTCAGGTGGGTGCCGATGCCGAAGCCGGTCATGATGCGGTCGGCGAAGTGGCGGTACAGCGCGAACGCGGTCTCCAGGTTCAGGCCGTCCGAGAACACCAAGCGCTTGGTGTTGGCGTCGACGCGCAGCGCGCCGTAGTGGGCCAGCGCCTTCTCGCCCCACACCAGCGGGTCGCCGGAGTCGTGGCGCAGGCCGTCGAACAGCTTGGCGAAGTACAGGTCGAAGTCGTCGAGGAAGGCGTCCATGCCGACCACGTCGGTCAGGGCGACGCCGAGGTCGCCCCGGTATTCCTGCACCCACGCTTCCAGCGAGGCTTTCTGGAAGTCGCGCAGGCGCACGCCGAAGGCCTGGAACGATTGCATGTATTCGTGCGCCATGGTGCCGATCGGCACCAGGCCGAACTTCATTGCCTGGTAGACGTTGGAGGTGCCCTTGAAGTATTGCGGCACCTCGCGCGCCAGGCGCTGCACCACTTCGTCGTGCCAGGCGCTGGAGTAGCGGCGGCGCGTGCCGAAGTCGGAGAACTCGAAGGGGTGGCGCCGGGCCGGCTCGGCGCCGAAGGCTTTCAGCGCGGCGATCTTGGCGCTCAGGCGCGCGCGCCCCTGCTCCAGCGCGGCGGCGCCGTCGAAGCGGCGGAAGTACAGCTCGTTGACGATGTACAGCACATAGATCTCGAAGCCCATCACGTGCACCTGCGGGCCGCTGGCGTGGATCACCAGCGTGGCGCCGTCGGCGCGCACCTCGATGAATTTGCGCTGGAAGCGGAACACCGTGAGGAAGTCGACGAAGTCGCTCTTGATGTAGCGCAGCGAGCGCAGGTAGCTGAGCTCCTCGTCGCGAAAGCTCATCGAGCACAGGTGGTCGAGCTCGCGTTCGACGTCCAGCAACAGCTCGGTCAGCGGATAGGCGGTGGCGTTGCGGCAGACGAACTCGTACTCGGTGTGCGAGTTCGGATGGCCGTGCAGCAGCGCCTGCCACATGGTGAACTTGTAGAGGTCCGTTTCCAGCAGGCTGCGGACGATGGGCTGGTTCATGCGGGGTCCGCTCCCAGCGCGCGGCTGGCGTTGGCCAGCAGTTCTGGCAGCACGTCGGCCGTTTGCATCAGCTGCACGCCGCGCGCCTGCATGGCCTGCAGGAAGGCCTGGTAGTGCGGCTCGAAGCCGGTGACCGGGCTGATGCAGTCGGTGATCAGGACCAGCTTGGACAAGGGCTGGCCCAGGTGCTCGGCGATGTGCTCGACGGTGGCCTTGACGCAGTGGCTGCCGGCCTCGCCGGCGATGTAGACCTGGTCGGCCTCGGCCAGGGTGGCGATGAATTTGCGGTTGAGCTGGGTATCCGGGTCGTCGGCGTCCGGCACCTCGGCCATGACGGCGGAATAGTGCTCGGTCCACGGATTGGAGCCCTTGGCCAGCTTGGCGACGATGCCCAGGGCGGCGTCTTCCCAGGCGCCGTAGGCGGCGCGCACGTCTTCGTGGACGTTGTTGCCCCAGGTGCCGATTTCGCAGTGCACCGGCCACACCATCAGCTGGTAGCGGCCGGCCGCCTCCAGCTTGTCGAGGTAGTTCAGCGCCAGCGGCAGGGCGGCCGGATGGCGCGGCAGGAATTTTTCGGCGCGCACGTCGGCCGCGCTGATCTGCGTGAACGGCGCCACCGGCGTGCCGTCGCGGGCGATCCAGAAGGTGGGGTGGGCGATGTCGAAGCGGTGGTGCGAGTCCAGCGTGATGCTGATGGCGGTCAGGCCGGCGCGGCCGCGGTTGATCAGGCCGGCAAGGCGCAGCATGTCCTGGTGGGCGCCGGGCACCGGCAGCGCCGGCGCGTGCGGCGCGCGCGTGGCCGGGTTGAGCGGGAGGTAGCTGGCCGGCAGGTCGCAAAAATCGTTTTGCGGGTCGATGACCAGCAAATGCAGGTTACGTTTCATTGGGGCTCCGAGGCTTGCTTCACTGTATATGATTTTGCCCGATAGTGCGGGCAGACAGTGATGATTATCTGCTAAGCCGCGCGCATTTGCGCAACAAATCAACCCCGGGAGGCCTCGGCTCCGCGCCAGCTGCGCCGCTTAGGGGTCTGACCCCGTACGGGTCAGACCCCGCCTTGCGTTGCGGGTTCGGCGGAGCCGCGCTTCAGGCGGCGATGGCGTCGATCTTCGAGCGGCCCTTGGCGACCGCTGCGGCGACCGCTTCCTCGCCCATGGCCACGCCTTCGGCGACCACGAAGGTGACGTCGGTCATGCCCAGGAAGCCCAGCACCGAGCGCAGGTAGGTGGTGACGTGGTCGTAGGCGGCGGCAGGGCCTTCGCTGTAGACGCCGCCGCTGGCGACAAACACGATCACTTTCTTGCCGTGCACCAGGCCTTCAGGGCCGTTGGCGCCGTACTTGAAGGTGCGGCCGGCACGCGCCACGTGGTCGATCCACGCCTTCAGGCCGGAGGTGACCGAGAAGTTGTACATCGGCGCGCCGATGACGATGGTGTCGGCGGCCAGCAGTTCGTCGACCAGCGTGTCCGAGGTCTTGATGGTGTGGGCCTGCTCGGCGTTGCGCTGCTCGGCCGGGGTGAAGTAGGCACCCATCATCTGCTCGGTCAGGTGCGGCACCGGGCTGGTGGCCAGGTCGCGGGTGATGACCGTGCCGGACGGGTTGGCCGCTTGCCATTTTGCCACGAACTCGCCGCCGAGCTGACGCGACAGGGAGCCGTTTTGACGCACGCTGCTGTTGATGTGAAGTACGGTTGCCATAATGTTGTTTCCTTTCGGGTGGGGAGGGATTGCACTCATCATAGAACGAGTTTAATATCGATGAAACTAGGTAAATTTAAATCCTACCTATCGATATATTCGATATCAATCCCACAACAAGGTACTGTATGCGCGACCCCGGCCTGCCCTCCCTCGACCAGCTGCGCGTGTTTATCGCCGTCATCGACCATGGCGGCTTCGCCCACGCGGCACGCGCGCTGCACCGCACGCAGTCGGTGATCAGCTATACCATCGCCAACCTGGAGGAGCAGCTCAACGTCGAGCTGCTGGACCGCAGCAAGCGCAAGCCGGTGCTGACCGAGGCCGGCAAGGCGCTGCTGGCCGACGCCCGCGCGGTGTCGCTCAAGGTGGACGGCATGCGGGCCCGCGCCAAGGCCATGTCGGCCGGGCTGGAGGCGGAGGTGTCGGTGGTGGTGGACGTGATGTTCTCGACCTGCAAGCTGGTGCGCATCCTGCACGCCTTCCAGACGGAATTCCCGACCGTGGCGATGCGCCTGCGCACCGAGGCGCTGGGCGCCGTCACCCAGCTGGTGCTGGAGCAGGAGTGCCACATCGGCATCAGCGGCTGGATGCCGGGCACCCAGGACATCATCGAGCGCCAGAGCTGCGGCTTCGTCACCATGGTGCCGGTGGCCGCGCCCGGGCATCCGCTGGCGCAGATCGCCGGCATCATCCCCAGCGCGCTGCTGCGCGAACACACCCAGCTGGTGCTGACCGACCGCAGCACGCTGACCAAGGGCCAGGACTTCGGCGTGCTGGCCCTGCGCGACTGGCGTCTGGGCGACCTCAGCTCCAAGCACGCGCTGCTGCGCAGCGGCATCGGCTGGGGCAATATGCCGGTCGAGTTCGTGCAGGCGGACCTGGACGCGGGGCGGCTGGTGCAGCTGCACATCGCCGAGGGCAACGCGTTCAGCTTCCCGCTGTATGTGATCTGGCGCGGCGACGAGGAGCCGGGGCCGGCCACGCGCTGGCTGATGCAGCAGTTCCTGGAGCTGGAGCAGGCCGGCGCGCCCTCGCCTATTTCACTCCGGCGGCGCTGAGCTTGCGGCGCAGGCGGCGGATTTCCTCCGACAGGTCGACCACCAGCGCGGCGACGTCGTCGTTGGCGTCGAAGTCGCGCTCGATCTGGCACAGCCGCCGCGCGCGCACCAGGTCGGCGCTGGTGAAGCGCCACGCGATGTGGTCGCCGTCGGCGCTGTCGCGCAGGATGCCGGTGCGCACCCGCTGCACCACCCAGTCCGGCTCGACGGCGCAGGCCTGCGCCAGCTCCTCCACGGTCAGCGCGGCCTCATCGACCAGCACCGGGTTCAAGATTGCCTGTCCCATGGTTCATCCTCCCGCGCGCGGGTTGAACGCCAGTTCGCGCGCCATCGTTTGATACAGTTCGCGTGCCTTGTCGCTGTTGGCCGGCGGCAGCACCACCTCCAGCAGCAGGTAGAGGTCGCCCGCCTCCTTGCCGGGGATGCCGCGCCCGCGCAGGCGCAGCTTGCGCCCGCTCTGCGAACCGGCCGGCACCGTGACGGTGACCTTGCCGGACGGCGTGGCGACGTCGATCTCGCCGCCCAGCGCCAGTTCCCACGGCGCCACCGGCACGGTCTCGTAGACGTCGCGGCCGTCGATGCGGTAGCGGGCGTTGGGGCGGAACTGGATTTCCAGGTAGAGGTCGCCCGGCCCGGCCGCGCCCGGCTGGCCCTGGCCCGACAGGCGCAGCTGCTGGCCGGCCGTCACGCCCTTGGGGATGTTGACGCTGAGGTTGCGCTCGCGCGTGATGATGCGGTCCTGGGCGTCGCGCTCGGCCACCGTCAGGCCGATGGTGCGGGTGGCGCCCTGGTAGCTGTCGGCCAGGTCGATGGTGATGCTGGCGTGGCTGTCCTCGCCGCGCCGCGGCGGCGCCTGGCGCCGGCGGCCGCCGCCCAGGTTGGCGAACAGGTCGGCGAAAAAGTCGCTGCCCATGGCGTCGCCGCCGAAGCTGCCGGCGCCGGCCCCGCCGTTGCCGAAGCCGCGGCCCCAGTCCGGCGGCGGGCGGAACTCCTGGCCGGCGCGGTACTGGTGGCCGCGCCCCAGCTCGTCGTAGGCGGCGCGCTTCTCGGCGTCGCCCAGCACGCCGTAGGCTTCGTTGAGTTCCTGGGTCTTGCGCTGCGCGTCGGCCTCCTGGCTGACGTCCGGATGGTATTTCCGCACCAGCTTGCGGTAGGCCTTCTTGATCTCGTCCTCGGTGGCGGTCTTGGCCACGCCCAGGGTCTGGTAGTAATCCTTGTATTCCACGTTGCGCGCTCCCGTCATGCGTGTGTCACAGTCTAGCGCCAATCCGGCGCGGGCGGCGTCCGCCTCTTCACTTGCGCTCGCGCTTGTCCCTGGCGGCCGGCCTGGCTTCGATTTCCCGCACCGACGACATCATGTCGTTGAAATTTTTCAGTTCGGCGTACTCGCCCTTTTCCAGCACCAGGCAGCGCCCCTTGTAGTGCTTGTTCTCGCAGACCTCCCAGGTGCCGTTCTGCACGATCACGCTGGAGGTCTTGTCGTTGAAGCCCAGCTTGTCGAGGTCGGGCTCGGAGCCGTGCAGCTGCAGGGCCGGGCCGCCGAAATGCTCGCGCGTGTACAGCGTGATGTCGCCCGCCTGCGCCGCCGCGGCGGCGCCCAGCAGGGTGGCGCACAGAAGTCGGTTCATTGCCAAGTCTCCATTTCGGGGCGGTGGCCTGCATGATAGCGCATGGCGGTCAGCGCATCCGGCGCAGCGAGGAGATGCGGTTGTTCATGTCGTCGAGGAACTCGTAGCGGCCCGGCTCGAGCACGATGCAGCGGCCGCCGAAGTCGGCGTGCTCGCACAGTTCCCAGCGGCCTTCGTTGACGATGACGGAGCTGGCCTGGTCGTTGAAGTCGTAGCGGTCCAGCGTGCGCACTTCGTTGTTGTGCAGCTCCAGCCTGGCGCCGTTGAAGCGCGGCTTGGAAAACAGCACGATCGCCTCGCCGCGTTGGCCGTAGCCGCGGTCGTCGTCGCGGTCCGAGCGTCTGCCGCCGTGGTCGCCACGATCACGATCGCCATACCCGCCGCGCTCGTCGCGGCCGGCGCCGTTGACTTCGCGCACCGACGAGATGACGTCGTTGAAGCCGTCCAGCACCGGATACTCGCCGCGTTCGACCAGCATGCAGCGGCCCTGGAAATTGGCGTGCTCGCACAGCTGCCAGGTGCCCGAGCGCACGATCACCGACGAAGCGCGGTCGTTGAAGCCGAGCGGCCCCAGGTCGGGCGTGGTGCCGCGCAGGGTCAGCGGCGGGCCGGCGAAGTTGGCGTGGGTGTACAGCGTCAGCTCGCCCGCGTGGGCGGCGGCGGCCAGCAAGGGCACTGCCAGCAGGAGGGCGGCGCGGGTCAGGCGGTGCAGGATGGATTTCATGATGGAGCCCCGGTAAAATGTTGATCAGTCAGTGCCATGCACGGACAACGCGTATGCTAGCGCGTCGGCCGACAAGTCAATATGGCTAAATTGCAAGAAAATGTAATGATACAGCGCGGCGGACTGAAGCGGACCGGGGTAGAATTGTCGCCCCGCCCTATCCTTGACCGCCGCGCATGCCCCACGCCCTCACCCTGCCCAAGCTCCGACTGGAAACCGCCGCCCTGTGGCGCCTGGCCTGGCCGATGCTGATCGGCCAGCTGGCCACGGTGGGCATGGGCGTGGCCGACGTGGCAATGACCGGCCACGCCAGCGCCGACGAGCTGGGTGCGGTGTCGCTGGGGGCGTCGATCTGGACCATCATCCTGGTCACCGTCAGCGGCACCATGATGGCGATTAACAGCGTGGTGGCGCACGACGTCGGCGCCGGCGCGCTGGAACGGATCCCGCACGCGGTGCGGCAATCGCTGTGGAAGGCGCTGGGCGTGGGCGTGGCGGCGATGCTGCTGGCCAACCTGGCGACCCTGCTGTTCGAGCACCTGTACCTGACGCCGTACGTGCAGCGCCAGGCCGAGTTGTTCGTGCACGTGATCAGCATCGGCCTGCCGCCGTTCGCGGCCTACCGCGCGCTGTACGGCTACAGCACCAGCATCAACCAGACCAAGCCGGTGATGCTGATCGCCCTGCTGGGCCTGTGCTTCAACGTGCTGGTCAACTGGCTGCTGATCTTCGGCCACTGGGGCCTGCCCAGGCTGGGCGGGGTGGGCTGCGCGGTGTCCACCGGCCTGTGCATGTGGCTGATGCTGGCCGCCATGCTGGCCTGGATGCGGGTGGCGCCGGCCTACCGCGCCACCTATCCGTTCACCCACTGGGAGTGGCCGCACTGGCCGGAGATCCGCTCGATGCTGCGGCTGGGCCTGCCGATCGGCGTCACCTATTTCGCCGAGGTCAGCGCGTTCGGCGCGGTCAGCCTGCTGATCGCGCGCTACGGCGTGGTGCAGATCTCCGCGCACCAGATCGCGCTGAACTTTTCCTCGCTGGTGTTCATGGTGCCGCTCAGCTTTGGCATCGCGCTGATCACCCGCGTCGGCCAGGCGGTGGGCGAAGGCAATCCGGGGCGGGCGCGCTTCGTGGCCTGGACCGGGGTGGCGATGTCGCTGGCGTTTGCCGTGCTGTCGGCGCTGTTCATCGTGGTGTTCCGCCAGCAGATCGCCCAGGCCTACACCTCCGACCCGGCGGTGCAGGCGGTGTGCGTGCAGCTGCTGCTGTTTGCCGCGCTGTTCCAGCTGTCGGACGCCACCCAGGTCGCGACCTCGTGCGCGATCCGCGGCTACAAGGTCACGCGCCAGCCGATGCAGATCCAGCTGCTGGCGTTCTGGGGCTTCGCGCTGCCGCTGGGCTGCTGGCTGGGGCTGGCGCCGCGCTGGCTGCCGTGGACGCCGGCGCAGCCGATGGCGGCGGCCGGCTTCTGGATCGGCCTGGTGATCGGGCTGACGGTGGCGGCGGTGCTGCTGAGCTGGGCGCTGCAGCGGCTGTCGCTGGCGCGGGCCACCGAGGTGCGGGCGGCCGGGGCGCGGACCGGCTGAGGCAATATGGCCGGCACCGGCACCGAAGGAAAAACGGTTTTCCCGCGCGGATTCAGAACATTGCCGTCTCGCCACGAGCGGGCCGCTCTGGTATCGTCTTGGCTTCCGATAACCAAGAGACACTCCCCTCCATGCGCTTCATCCTCTGCTTCCTCGCCCTGCTGGCCGGCGCCCACGCCTCCGCCGAAAAACTCACCCTGGACCGTTTGCACGCCGACCCGTCGCTCAGCGGCCCCGGCGTGCGCAGCCTGAAGGTGTCGCCGGACGGCGCCCGCGTGACCTTCCTGCGCGGCCGCGACGACAACCAGTTCCAGCTCGACCTGTGGGAATACAACCTGAAGAACAAGACCACGCACCGCCTGGTCGATTCCAAAATCCTGGTGCCGGAGGAGCAGCTGTCGGACGCCGAGAAGGCCCGCCGCGAGCGCGAGCGCACCGCCAGCCTGAAGGGCATCCTCAGCTACAGCTGGTCGCCGGACGGCAAGCAGCTGCTGGTGCCGATCGCCGGCAATCTGTACCTGATCGACGCCAGCAAGCCGGACGCCGCGCGCATGGTGGCCTCGGGCAATGTGATCGATCCGAAGATTTCGCCGCGCGGCCGCTACGTCTCCTTCGTGCGCGAGCAGAACCTGTACGTGATCGACCTTTCCACCGGCAAGGAAAAGCAGCTGACCACCGACGGCGCGGGCACCATCCACAACGCCGAGGCCGAGTTCGTGGCGCAGGAGGAGATGGGCCAGACCAGCGGCTACTTCTGGGCACCGGACGACTCCGCCATCGCCTACAAGCGCTACGACGAGGCGCCGGTGCCGGTGGTGCGCCGCTTCGAGATCTTCGCCGACCGCACCGACGTGGTCGAGCAGCGCTACCCGGCCGCCGGCGATGCCAACGTGCTGGTACAGCTGAAGATCGTGTCGCCGGTCAGCGGCGAGACCCGCAACGTCGAGCTCGGCGCCAACGCCGACATCTACCTGGTGCGCGCCGACTGGAGCGGCAGCGCCAAAGCCCTGCTGTTCCAGCGCCAGAGCCGCGACCAGAAGACGCTGGAGCTGGTGTCGGTGGACGCGGCCACGCTGGCGCAGAAGGTGCTGATCACCGAAACCTCGCCGACCTGGGTCAGCATCTTCGACGACCTGCGTTTCCTGGCCAACGACAAGGGCTTCATCTGGTCGTCCGAGCGCAGCGGCCGCAAGCACCTGTACCAGTACGACATGAACGGCAAGCTGCAGCACGCCATCTCCAGCGGCGCATGGGGCATCGACCGCGTGCTGGCGCTGGACGAAAAAGGCGGCCGCGTGTTCGTGCAGTCGAACCGCGACGCCGTGATCGACAGCCAGACCTACGCGCTCAAGCTCGACGGCAGCAGCGCCGACAAGCCGCAGCGCATCACCCAGGGCGACGGCTGGCACGACTCCTCGTTCGCCCGCAACGGCGAAGTGTTTGTCGACACCTACTCCGATCCGGACACCCCGCCGCAGGTCAGCATCCGCCGCCCGGACGGCGCCATGATCAGCTGGCTGGAGCACAACGAGCTCAACGCCTCCCACCCGTACGGCAAGTACCTGGACGCCCACCTGCACACCGAGTACGGCACCCTGAAGGCCAAGGACGGCCAGACCCTGTACTACTCGATGATCAAGCCAAGCGGCTTTGACGCCTCGAAGAAATACCCGGTCTACCTGTCGACCTACGGCGGCCCGCACTCGCAGCACGTGGCTCGCCGCTGGGGCAACTTCTTCGACCAGTACATGGCGCAGCAAGGCTTCGTGGTGTGGCGCCTGGATAACCGCGGCTCGTCGCGCCGCGAGCGCGTGTTCACCGACGCCAACTACCACAACCTCGGCAAGGTCGAGGTCGAAGACCAGATCACCGGCATCGAGTGGCTGGGCAAGCAGAGCTTCGTCGACGCCAGGCGCGTGGGCGTGTTCGGCTGGAGCTACGGCGGCTTCATGACCTTGCGCCTGCTGGCCGAGGCGTCGGACAAGATCGCGATGGGCGTGTCGGTGGCGCCGGTGACCGACTGGTCGCTGTACGACACCCACTACACCGAGCAGTTCATGGGCACGCCGAAAGAAAACGCGGCCGGCTATGAATCGGGCGGCGTGTACTCGCACCTGGACGGGCTGAAATCGCCGCTGCTGCTGATGCATGGCATGGCCGACGACAACGTGCTGTTCACCAACACCACGCGCATGATCGACGCGCTGGTCAAGCGCAATGTGCACTTCGAGCTGATGACCTATCCGGGCGCCAAGCACGGCATCTCGGGGCGCGCGCCGCAGCGCCATGTGTACGGCAACATCGAGGCCTTCTTCAAGAAGAACCTGATGCCGGAAACGAAATAAATCGTTCTTATAATAAAAACAGCCGCTGCAAGCGGTAATGCCGTTCAGTTAAGGGTAGTCGTTCCCGCGAAAGCGGGAACCCATGCGGAGCTTGTCTCGCAGGCGCTGTATGGATTCCCGCTTTCGCGGGAATGACGGCGGGCGACTCAAGCTTAACTGAACGGCATTACGCTGCAAGCGGCTGTTTTTATTTCAAGCGCAGCGATGCAACGATTAGTTGCGGTTGCCTTTGGAGATGTCCTTCACGGCCTCCTTGGCATCGCCCAGGCCTTTTTGCAGCTTGCCTTCAGCCTGCTTGTTCAGGCCCTTGGCTTGCTGCTCCGAGCTGCCGACCAGCTTGCCAGCCTCTTGCTGGATTTTGCCGCCGATGTCTTTCGCCGTACCTTTCACTTGATCCTTGTTCATGATGCACTCCTTGGTGGGTGATGAAGCTACAGGACACGCAGCGCAATGCTGTGTGCATGAGGCCCACTATAGGCAGACGCCGGCTGGCATTCTGTGCGCTTGCGCACCAAGGCGGCAATCAGGCTCTGCGCCAGACGCTGGCCAGCCAGGGCTGCTGATCGCGCGGCAAGCCCGGGGGTCGGTAGTAATGTTGGACGGCGATAAATCCCGCTGCCAGCAGGTAACGCTCCCAGGTTTCGTAATCGTAGTAGCTGCCGTAGCGCGGGCCGTTCCAGCCTTCGCGGTTGTCGCCGCGCGGGTTGGAGCTGAACAGCACGCCGCCGGTTTTCAGCGCGGCATGCAGGTCGCGCAGTACTTTCGGCAGCGCCGCGCTGGGCACGTGGAACAGCGAGGCGTTGGCGTAGATGCCGTCGAAAAAACCGGCGGGCAGATCGAGGTGGACGAAGTCCTGCTGCCACGCTTCGCAGCCGCTGTAGGCGCGCGCCATCTCGACGAATCGCGCCGAGCCGTCCACGCCGATCGCTTCGTGGCCCATGCTCTTGAAGGTCTTCAGGTCGCGGCCGGGGCCGCAGCCCAGGTCCAGCAGGCGGTATGGCGCGGGGGCTTGTATCGCCTCCAGCAAGGCGGCGATGTTCTGGCTGACGTCGTGGTCGATGGTGCCGGCGAAAAACTGCTCGGCGTTGCGCTCGTAATGCTGCAGCGTGGTCTGAGTGATCTGCTCGATAGGGTCGGATTCCATGCCGCCAGTATATACGGCTGCATGGAACCCTTCCTGCCCGGCTTACCAGACGCGCACCCGGTCCTTCGGTGCGAGGTACAAGGTCTGTCCCGGCTGCACGTTGAAGGCCTGGTACCAAGCGTCCATGTTGCGGACGGTGGCGGTGCGCCACTTGTCCGGCGCGTGGCCGTCGGTCAGGATCGCGCGGCGCAGCGCGGCATCGCGCTGCTTCTCGCGCCAGCTCATCGCATAGCCGATGAAGAACTGCTGGTCCGCTTCCGCCGTCACGCGCTTGTTGTCCAGCGTGGTGTGATAAGCGTCGTATGATGCCGCCAGCCCGGCCAGATCGGCCAGGTTCTCGCTCAGGGTCTGCTGGCCGTTGATGGCCAGGTCCGGGAACGGCTTGTACGCGGAATACTGCGCCGCCAACGCCGCCGACGCCTGCTTGAAATGCTGGCCGTCCGACGCAGTCCACCAGTCGCGCAGGCGGCCTTGCGAATCGAACTGCGCGCCCTGGTCATCGAAGCTGTGGCTGATCTCGTGGCCGATGGTGGCGCCGATGCCGCCGTAGTTCATCGCGTCGCTGGCGTTCGGATCAAAGTACGGCGGCTGCAGGATCGCGGCCGGGAAGTTGATCGCGTTCTGCATCGGCATGTTCACCGCGTTGACCAGCTGCGCCGGCATGCACCACTCGGCGCGGTCCACCGGCTGGTGCAGCTTGGCCAGCTGCTGCTGCGTATGCACGCGTTGCGCGCGCAGCAGGTTGCCCAGCGCATCGCCCGGCACCACGTCCAGCTGGTCGTAGCTGGCCCACTTTTCGGGATAGCCTATGCCCACGTACAAGGTCTTCAGCTTGGCATGCGCTTCTTTTTTGGTGGCCGGCGCCATCCACTCCAGCTGGTCGATGCGGGTGTGGAAGGCGTCGACAATCTTGCCCACCATCTGCTGCAAGCGCTGCTTGGACTCCGGCGGGAAATACTTGGCCACATAGACCTTGCCCAGCGCATCGGGCATCGCCGCATTGACGGCGGCCAGGCTGCGCTTCCAGCGCGCCGATTGCTCCGGCGTGCCGCTCAGCGTGCGGCCATAAAAATCGAAATGCTGGTCGGCCAGCGCCTTCGGCAGCGCGCTGCTGACTTGGTTGATGCGGTGGAAGGCGAGGAAATCCTTCCACGTTTCCAGCGGCACCGACTGCACCAGCCTGGCCGCGCCGACGATGGCGGTCGGATGCCAGACGATGAATTTTTTCTGCGCGCCCAGGCCGGCGCTGGCGAAGAAGGCGCTCCAGTCCAGGCCCGGCGCCTTGCGCGCGAAATCGGCGGCGCTCCAGTTGTTGTTGGCCTTCAGCACATCGGCCGAATCCTCGCGGCTGGCGTGCGCCGTCGCGATCTGGCGTTCCAGTTCGACCACGCGCGCCGCGCGCGCTTCCGCGTCGGCGATGCCGGCCAGCCTGAAGGTGGCGGCGATGTGCGCCTGGTATTGGCCGCGCAGCTTTTGCATGGCCGGCGTGTCGTCCAGGTAGTAGGCGCGGTCCGGCATGCCCAGTCCGCCCTGCAGCAGGTAAGGCGTGTAGTGCGCCGAGTCCTTCAGGCCTTGCGCGATCCACAGGCCGAACAGGTTTTCAGTGGAGAAGTTGGTGGCGTTGAGCGGATCGACGTCGGCCTGCAGCGAGCCGCCCAGCGCCTGGGCCAGCGCGCGCTTGTCGCCGATGGCGGCGATCTGTTTCAACAGCGGCTGCAACGGCGCGAGGCCCCGGGCCTCGATGCCCGCCTCGTCCATGAAGGCGGCGTAATAGTCGGCGATTTTCCTGGCCTCGGCGTCGGCCGGCTGCTGCGCCATTGCCTGGATCAATTTCACGATGCGCTGGTTGGTGTCCTCGATCAGGGCGTTGCCCACGCCCCAGCCGCTGCGGTCGGCCGGGATCTCGACGCTGTTGAGCCAGTCGGCGTTGACGTAGTCAAAAAAATCGTCGCCCGGCAGCACGGCGCTTTTGGCGGCGGCGGTCGATGGGGCGGCGGAGGTCGGCTCGGCGCGCAGCGGCGCGGCCAGCATCAGGGCGGCGCAAACGGCCAGGCTTAACTTGCTTGCAGATGGGTGCATGGATGTCCCTTGGTCGTGGATCTGGTTGAACGGCAGGCGTGGTACGCCAGCCTGCACTTTATCGTCGCGCCATGCCAGATGGCGCGGCTTTGCGACGAACGGCGGATTTGGCGGAACAGACGGTAGCAACTCGGCAGAAAAGAGACGCCTGCCCAGCAAATCGCTTCATTCATTGGGCGAATCGCTATATAGTTAGCCTATAGCAACGCGCTAATTACCCAGGAGATAAATATGAAACTTGATGCCCTGTTCCAGAATCCAACTGCGTTGCCCACTGCGCCTAAAGTCGTGGAAGAGCTGATCAGCAGTTTCGACAAGGCCAGCGTTTCGACCGAAGAGATCGCGAAGAAGCTGTCGACCGATCCGGTGCTGAGCGCCAAGCTGCTGCGCCTGGCCAACTCGGCCTACTACCACGTCTCGCGCAGCATCGGCACGGTGGAGGATGCGGTACTGATGCTCGGCTTCGTGACCGTGCGCACGCTGGTCATCAGCTCCGGCCTGGTCAGCGGCTTCAAGACCGTGCCCGGCCTCGACCTCAAGCAATTCTGGCGTTACAGCCTGCACACCGCAGTGTCGGCCAAGTGGATTGCCAAGAAAACCAAGGAAAACACCGACCTCGCCTTCACCATCGGCATGATGCACGCCATCGGCCAGCTGGTGATCCACTCGGCGATGGCCGAGCAGGCGATGGCGCTCGACAAGGTGGCCGGCCCGCTGGACGCGCGCCGCCTGGACGCCGAGCAGGCCTCGTTCGGCTACACCTTCGCCGACGTCGGCGCCGAGCTGGCCAAGCGCTGGAAGTTCCCGCTGACGTTCTCGGAAACCATCCTGGCCTTCCCCGAGCCGCACCACAACGGCGAGCTGAACCGCCTGGCCGCCGTTGTCTCGCTGGCCGCCTGGCGCGCGCGCGTCGAGCAGGCCGGCTTGAGCGAGGACGAAATCGCCGCCTGCTATCCGGCCGACCTGGCCGAAGAACTGGGCCTGGACGACAACGCCCTTATCGACGAAATGCCATCGCCGGACGAACTGAGCGCCGGCCTGGAAGAGCTGGTCAAATAAGCCAGCTTGTTTTAAAGACTATGGAAAGCCGCCGGTTTCGTGCCGCGCGGCTTTTTTTTTAAATATTTTTTCAAAACACCCTAAAGTTCCCATTTAAGGCGACGTTAATCAGGACATGCGGTAATCCGTTATAACTAGCCAGGGTGAGAACATGACCTCCACCGAAGTCCTCTCGATGTACGAAAACATTGCCGGTTTGACCAATCAAATGGCCGCCGCCGCACGTCTGGGTGATTTCGACGGCCTGAGCCGCCTGGAAGCGCAGTGCACCAGCGAAGCCCGCGCAGTGAGCACCGGCGTACCGGCCCTGAGCGGCGCGCCGCGCCTGCGCAAGATCGACCTGCTGAAACAAATCCTGGCCAACGACCGCGCCATCCGCGACGTCACCGAACCTTGGGCCAACAACGTGCCCGGCATGCCGCGCCAGTAAAAACCGTCAGCCCAATAAAAAAAGCGCCCTAAGGCGCTTTTTTGCTTTTAGGGCAATCAGCCCGCCAGCGCTACCTTCAGCGACAAGGCGATACCCTGCGCGGCCTGGGTGATCTCGTCCAGCGACGGGAAACTCGGCGCGATACGGATGTGGCTATCCTTGGGATCATTACCGTACGGGAAAGCCGCACCAGCCGGCGTCAGCGTGATGCCCGCCTCCTTGGCCAGCGCCACGGTGCGCTTGGCCGAACCGGCCGGCGTCACCAGGTCGATGAAGTAGCCGCCCTGCGGACGCGTCCACGACACGCCCGGCACATCGGCCAGGTAGTGCTCGAACTGCGCCAGCACCGCGTCGAACTTCGGCTTCAGCAGCAGGCGGTGCTGCTCCATCAGGGCCTCCAAGGTCGGCAGGTCCTTCAGGAAACGCACGTGGCGCAGCTGGTTGATCTTGTCCGGGCCGATGCTGCGGATGCCCGCATGCTTGGTCCACCAGGCGATATTGGCCGGCGACGCGGCCAGCGCGGCAACGCCCGAACCGGCCCAGCTCACCTTCGACGACGACGCGAACACGATCGCGCGGTCCGGATTGCCGGCCTTGGCGCAGGCGTCCAGGATGTTGGTCACTTCCAGCTTCTGCTCGCCCAGATGATGGAAACGGTAAGCGTCGTCCCACATCAGGCGGAAGTCCGGCGCCGCCGTCTTCATCGCCGCCAGGCGGGCCACCACGGCATCGGAATACACCACGCCGCCCGGATTGCTGTACTTCGGCACGCACCACATGCCCTTGATGCTGGCATCCTCGGCCACCAGTTTTTCCACCAGGTCCATGTCCAGGCCGGCTTCGGTCATCGGGATGTTGATCATCTTGATGCCGCGCGCCTCGCAGATGGCGAAGTGGCGGTCATAGCCCGGCACCGGGCACAGGAAGGTCACCGGCTCGCGCACCCACGGCGCGTTGCCGGGCGTGCCGTTGAGCAGGCTGTAGATGATCACGTCATGCATCAGCGACAGGCTGGCGCTGCTGTCGACCACCACCTGCGCGGCCGGCACGTCCAGCAGCTTGCCGAACAGCTCGCGCGCTTCCGGCAGGCCGATGGTGCCGCCGTAGTTGCGGCCATCGGTGCCGTCGGCGGCCTTGTAGCCGTCCAGCGCGCCCATCAGGGCGTTCGACAGATCCAGTTGTTCGGGGGCTGGCTTGCCACGGGACATGTCCAGTTTCAGGCCGAGTTGTTTGAAAGCCTGGTATTGCTCGTGGTGCTGAGAAGGGAGATCGACTGCGGTCATAGCGCTCTTTCAGTATGGGGAAGACGGTGGGCGTCGAATACTATACCCCAGATTGCCTGACCCCGATAAGAGCGTACAGTTATATACTTATTACTGCTGCATCATGGATTCCGGCGTGACTTCGTGCAGCGGCGGCGCCTCCATCGGCTGATCGCCCTCGCCGGCCGGCTTTTTCTTGCGGAATCCCTGCCAGATCTGCAGCGGCCCGCTGCCGCGTTTCTTGCGCAGATACAGGTAGCCGCCGGCGCCCAGCAACAAGGCCAGCACACCCGCGCCAGCGGCGACCAGCATCGTATTGCTGGAGGCCGGTTCCGGCGGTTTTTCCTTTTTGTACTTCAGCTTGGGCAGCACGCGTACCTTCTTGACCGGCGCCGATGCCTCCGCGGAGGCCGGCGCGGAAGCGGAAGCCGAAGCCGAAGCCGAAGCACTATGCGCGGCGGCCGGTGCCGATGCCTGCGCCGACGCCGGCGCCGATGCCGCGTGCGACGCCGAAGCAGCCGCTGCATGTCTCGCCGCAGCCTCGCCGTTCGCCCCGCCGCCGCGCGCTCCCGACGCAGCCGGCGCCGCCGCACTGGCCGCCCCGGCCTTCGCCGCCAAAGCGCCCTGCAGCAGCTTGACCTTGCCCTCCAACTCAACCAGCTTGCTGGACAACTCCACGCTGTGCGTATCCAGCGCCGCGCATTCCTTCGCGCTCATGCCCGACGGCGTGCACGCAGCCGGAGCCGCCGGCCGCTTCACGCCCTTGGGCAGCGGCAGCGGCGGCAACGGCAACAAAGCCTGCGCCACGCCCAGCGGCACGCCGCCATCGGCCTGCGCCGCCTCGCTGCTGGCCGACGGTTTGGCCGGCGCCTTGCGCGGCGTCGCCCCCATCGCATCGGCTATGCGTTCCGGCAAATTGCGCACCGCCAGTGCCGCCCGCCGCGATGGCGCGCCACCATGCAAACCAGCCGGCTCGCCCACTTCGGATTCATGCGTCGACGGCATCGGCGCCGGCCGCGTCCGGTCGCGCACCGGTGCCACGGGCGCCGCCTCCGCCACCGGAGCGGCGGCCGCTGCCGCTGCAGCCTCCCTGGCCTCCCTGGCCGCCCGCTCGGTGCGCGCCAACGCGGCAGCCTGCGCCGCCGTCAGGGCCGGCGGTGGCGGCGGCGCCGGATTCGGATCAGCCTGCAGCCACACGGTCGCGGCACGCACGTCCTGGCGCCCGGCGGCGCTCAGCTCAAAGAACAAATGGACATAGTCGGCATCGATATTGCGGGTGGTGGTGATGTGCAGGAACTGCCGGCCATCGCGCCGCACCACCGACAGGTGCAGCGTGGCCAGTGCCGGGTTCATGCTGATGCTCGCGCCCCGGAACACATCCTGCGGCGCCAGCCGGACCTGCAAGCCCGACACCTCGTCCGGCGCCAGCTGCACCAGCTCGATATCGGCCGCCAGCGGCTGACCGATAAAGGAGCGCACGGCGATATCGCCCAGCTCCGCCGCCGGCGCGGCGGCAGCCAGCAGCAAGGCGCCGGCGCAAGCAAAAATCGTGGTCAGGAATGGTGTGCGCTGCATGTCGGGGTCGCTTGGACGCGAATTCTTAAAGTGTATCAGCTATAACGGCTGATTTTCCCGGTTTTGTAGCCCTAGGTTAATTTTTCAGGACTGCGCTACACTGGCAGGCACTTAGCAAACTCACATGATTGCCTCCGCGCGCAAAGGAAAAACCATGAACACCAGAAGTGAACGTGACAGTTTTGGCCCGATCGACGTCCCCGAGCACCAGTTGTGGGGCGCGCAAACCCAGCGCTCGCTGGAACACTTCCACATCTCCAGCGAGCGCATGCCGCCCGAGCTGATCCACGCGCTGGCCAGCGTCAAGCGCGCCGCCGCCCGCGTCAACCTGGACCTGGGCCTGCTGGAAGGCGCCAAGGCCATCGCCATCACCCAGGCCGCCGACGAGGTGCTGGCCGGCAAGCACGCCAGCGAATTCCCGCTGGCCGTGTGGCAGACCGGCTCCGGCACCCAGTCCAATATGAACATGAACGAAGTGCTGGCCAACCGCGGCTCCGAGCTGATGGGCGGCGTGCGCGGCGAAGCGCGCAAGCTGCACCCCAACGACGACGTCAACAAGGGCCAGTCGTCCAACGACATCTTCCCCACCGCCATCCACGTGGCGGCCGCCCAGGCGCTGGCCGGCAAGGTGCTGCCAGCGCTGCGCGCGCTGCGCGACAGCCTGCACGCCAAGGCCGAGGCCTACGCCGACATCGTCAAGATCGGCCGCACCCACCTGCAGGACGCCACGCCGCTGACCTTGGGCCAGGAATTCTCCGGCTACGTCGCCCACCTCGACTTCGCCGAGCGCGCCATCAGCACCGCCCTGCCCGGCGTGCTGCAGCTGGCGGCCGGCGGCACCGCGGTCGGCACCGGCCTCAACGCCCACCCCGAATACGCGCACCGCATCGCCGCCGAGCTGGAGCACACGCTGGCCCTGCCCTTCCGCAGCGCCGACAACAAGTTCGCCGCGCTGGCCGGCCACGACGCCCTGCTCTCGGCGCACGGCGCGCTCAAGACCCTGGCCGCCGCGCTGATGAAGATCGCCAACGACGTGCGCTGGATGGCCTCCGGCCCGCGCTCCGGCCTGGGCGAGATCAGCATCCCGGAAAACGAACCGGGCAGCTCCATCATGCCGGGCAAGGTCAACCCCACCCAGTGCGAGGCGCTCACCATGCTGTGCTGCCAGGTGTTCGGCAACGACGTCGCCATCACCATCGGCGGCGCCTCCGGCAACTTCGAACTGAATGTGTACAAGCCGCTGATCGCCCACAACTTCCTGCAAAGCGCGCGCCTGCTGGCCGACGGCATGCGCAGCTTCGAGGAGCACTGCGTGCACGGCATCGAGCCCAACCGCGGCCGCATCGCCGAGCTGATGGAACGCTCGCTGATGCTGGTCACCGCGCTGGCGCCGCACATCGGCTACGACAAGGCCGCCACCATCGCCAAGCAGGCCCAGCATGAAGGGACGACGCTGAAGGAGGCCGCGCTGGCGCTGGGCTACGTCAGCGCCGAGCAGTTCGAGCAGTGGATCGTGCCGCTGGAGATGACCCGTCCCGGCGCGAAAGGCTAACTAAGAAGAAGGTGGCTCAAAATGAGCGTGGCTAGGCGCGGCGACGAAGACAGTGCGCCTGCACGGCAAGGAGCCGCAACGACGCCACGGTCATTTTGAGGCGCCTTCTCAAAAACCGTAGGAGTAGCGCACCCCGGTGAGCCAGTCCGGCCGGGCGCTGGCGTCGTGGCCGGGGTTGACCCGCCACATCACGGCGCCGGTCAGCTTGCCGCCGCGGCCATCGCGGCCGAACGAGGTGGTGTAGCCGAACTCCAGGTCGCGCTCGGTGGCGGTCGGCCGCAGGTTCAAGGTCGGCGCGCCGAAGGCCGGCGCGCCCGGGTCGCCGGACTGCGGCGCCGAGCCGCTGTATTGCAGCGTGCCGGAGCGCACCTTGGCCGGGATCGACAAGGTCACCGCGAAGCGGTCATGGCTGTTGAACACCTGGCGGGTCGACAAGCCCACGCTGAATGCCATGGTCCGCACCGACGACACCTGCGCGATCAGGCTGTCGGGATTGCCGATGCCCTCGGTCTTGCCGTAGGACGCCATCAACATCAGCGCACTGCGCGAACTGAGCGCATAGCCCAGCGAGAGCGAGGTGAAGGTGGTGGTCGGCCGGGTGTTCATGGCCAGCGCCGGCGTCTGCTGCGAGCCCAGCGCCGAACCGGTCTCGCGCAGGATGCCGATGGTCAGGATGCCGACCGCGCGGCCCATTTTCTTTTCGAAATCCGCGCTGGTCAGGAAGCGCTTGCTGTATTCGTTGAGCATGGGGCCCAGCGGATCGAGCAGCGCCAGATTGTCCGGCAAGGCGCCGAAATGCAGGCGCGGCACGCCGGCGTAGGCGGCGCCGTAGCGCGGCGCGGCGTCGTTCTGCAACTGCTCGCTCAGCGCCGACTGCCGGTCCGCCGCGTCGAACAGCAAGGCCGAATTGGCCCGTTTTTCAAACGCGGGTGGCGGTTTTTGCAGGGAAAAGGGATCGGATGCGGCAGCGCCCGCCAAGCCGGAAAGCGGACAAATCAGGACTGCGACTGGCCAATAGAGCTTATTCATGATGCAACTCACTGAGGGCAAACCTCGCTGCACAAAAATTCAGCAGTTAACTCAGAATAGCAATTTTTTTTCTCGACGGCAACCTCAACCGTAAGGTATTCATGGAGTAAACTGCGACCCTGTCGGAATGCCGCTACACTACTGAAAGCAGGCGCCGGCGCCGATTTCACATCATAGCAACAGAGGATAAAATGCAGAAAGTAAGTTTTGAATTGAGCGGGGAATTCGTTGAGCTGAATCAGCTGCTCAAGCTGGTCGGCCTGTGCGACAGCGGCGGCGCCGGCAAGATGATGGTCGCCAGCGGCGGCGTCAAGGTCGACGGCAAGCAGGAATTACGCAAGACCGCCAAGATCCGCGCCGGCCAGCAAGTGACCGTGGCCGACATCCGCATCAGCGTCGAAGGCGCGTGAATTGATCTTGCATTTGGGCAATAACGACCTAAGCTGAAGAGAATGGCGGGAAGGCGCGTTTGATCCGGCGCAAACGGGCGGACCTGAGCGCCGATATATTGGGATGGCCTGCTACCCGGCTTGTTCAACCAGTTTTATGACCAGGGGAACGTCATGGACGATCCTGCACACAATATGCAAACACAGGAACGCCTGCTCGACGACCTGCGGCAAGTGATCGAAAACGCCGAGGAACTGCTCAAGAACACCGACCAGTACGACGGCACCTTGTATCAGGCGGCCCGCGCCAAGCTGGCGCAGGCGCTGCTGACCGCGACCGAGGAGCTGGCGCGCTTCGAGGACACCCAGCTCGCCCGCATGATCGAGCTGACCGCCGCCGCCAGCCGCCTGCACCGGGACCTGACCGGCGAGGCCAAGCTGATGCGCGCCTTCCGGACGACTTAAGCGGCCCGTCGGCCGGCCAGCCACGCATCGAGCGAAAACTTGCCCGGGCCGAAGGCCACCAGCGCCAGCAGCATCGCCCCCCAGTAGAAATGATCGTTGATCGCGGCCGGGCATTCAAAGCTCAGCAGCTGCGGGTAGGAGATCACCGCCATCGCGTTCACCAGGAACAAGGCCAGCGCCGCCGGCCGCGACACCAGGCCCACCCACAGCAGCAGCGGCAACGCCAGCTCGCCGGCCGCGCCCAGGTAGGCGGCCAGGTCGGGCGGCAGCAGCGGCACCATGTACTCGTCGTGGAACAGCGCCAGCGTCGCGCTCCAGTCGCTCACCTTGATCATGCCGGCCTTGAAGAATTGCCAGCCCACATAGCAGCGCAGAGCCAGGCTCATCAGTGAACCGCCCCACGCGGTCAGTGCCGCGTCGTAGCGGGATAATTGTTGGTGCAGTCCGAGGATAGTTTTCATCTTAACGCTTCCAAAATTAGTTAGTCGCCATCAGATCTCTATCCTGACAATCAAGGCGAAATCTATCCATAGCTGCAAATTGGCGGCGAAATCGTAGTCCTCGTCCAGCTCGAACGCCGCATCGAGCGCCGCGCCCAGCTCGCCGCCCGCGGCCAGCACCGACAGCGCCGCGTGGCTGGCCGCGCTCAAGGGCAGGACCTGGGTCTTCCAGCGCGGCCGCGTGACCAGGCCGTGGCACGGCGTCGCCAGCTCGTCCGGAAAGGCCACGCCGCTGCCGGACTGGTGCGCCTGCCACAGCGCCACCGTCGCCCAGTCCGACGCCAGCAGCGTGCAGGCCGGATGCAGCTGCAGCCGCGCGGTCTCGATCTGCTCCGGCGTCAGCGCCGCCATCTGCTGCGCCGTCACGCCCTCGGCCGACGGCGCGTAATGGGCGCGGTGCAAGGTCCACTCCAGCGTCGCCATGTCCGGCAGGTACGGCAGGTCGGCCACATGCGGGAAGGTACTCAGGAAGGCGGCGAAGTGCGCGCCGAAGCGGTTCAGGTCGCCACTGTCGGACGGATGCTCGCGGCCGTAGGCCTGCGCCAGGCCGCCGAAGAATTCCTCGCCCACCAGCATCTGGATCACCGGATAGGCCGCGCCCAGCGTCTTGCTCCAGGTGGCGCTGAGATTGCCGCGATACAGCGCGTAGCGGTGCTCGTTGTGCTCGCCTTTGAACAAGGCCAGCGCCGCCGGCGTCTGCCGCGCGTCGAACAGCGCGCCGGCGAACACCTGCTGGCTGGCGGCCAGCGCCGGCGCCTGCTCGTCCATCGCCACCGCCGCGCGCGGCGCCCCGGCCACCGCCTGCGCCAGCGCAGTGTGGCGGCGCTGCAGCAGGTCGGCCTTCTCCGCCTCGCCCAGCAGCACGCTCAGTTCGGGAATGTCGGTATCCCACTCGATCAGCGTCGGCACCGCGCCGAAACGCTGCAGGGCCGCCTGGTACAGGTGCCAGACCGGCTCGGCCACCGTGTCGCCGTGATGGTCGATCACCGCCTGCGGCGTCACCAGATGGCCGGCCAGATGCATCTCGCCCACCATGCCGGGACGGATCGCGGCCAGCGCGGCCAGCGCGTCCTCGCCGTGGTTGCATTGATTGACGTAGAGATTGTTAATGTCCAGCAGCAGCCCGCAGCCGGTGCGCGCCGCCAACGCCGCCATGAATTCCGCCTCGCTCATGGCGTCCTGGCGGAAGCGCACATAGGTCGACACGTTTTCCAGCAGCAGCTGGCGCTTGAGCGTGTCCTGCACGCGGTTGACGCGCGCGCACAGCAGGTCGAGCGCGGCCTGGTCCAGGGTCAGCGGCAACAGGTCGTTGAGCTGGCGGTCGCCGATGGCGCCCCAGCACAGGTGTTCGGACACCAGCACCGGTTGCACCCGGTCCACCAGGCTGCGCACGCGTTCGAGATGATGCTCGGAGAAGCCGCGCGCCGCGCCCAGTCCGAGCCCGACGCCATGCAGGCTGATCGGATAATCGCGTCGCAGTTGCTGCAACACGTGCCAGTCCCAGCCGGCTTGATCGAGATAATTTTCGGTATGAACCTCGAGCCAGGCGACGCTGGGCCGCTGCTCGACAAACTGCCGGTAATGCGGAGCCCTCAGCCCCACGCCCACGCCCGGCAACGACTGCGCTGGACCTGGCAAGGACATGGCTCCGCGACCGGCTGCTGCGATTACTTGGCTGGCGCTGCGGTTTTGCCGCCGGCTTTTTCGCAGGTGCCCTTGGCCACGTATTTCCACTCGGCGGCGCCGTTGTCGGTCTTCGACTGGCCGGCGCAGGAGTGCGCACCATTGGCGGCGGCGCAATCGTTCTGGCCAGCCTTGGCGATGCCGAAGCACTTCTCTTTTTCAGCGGAGGCCGACGCGGCAGCGGCGGAAGCGGTGCCGACGGAAGCGGCGCATACGGTTGCCAGGGCGGCGGCGATCAGGGCTTGACGTTTGTTCATGGTAAGTCTCCTCAATGGTGGAAGTTAAGTTCAACGTGCAACGAAAATCGTCTGCAACTGTACGGTAGTCGGCAAACAGCACCACGGCCTTACACTTTTTTTGAGATTTTTTTTCGCAAGGTCCGTCAGCAGTTGCAGCGTACCAGCAATAACGCGTCCACGCATCATTCTGTTGACTAAATTCAAACCGGGAGACGCGGGGGAGGGAGAATGCGGCGGGCGCAAGCGCGCCCCGTCATGCCGCGCACCGGCCGGCGCGCAGAGCGGTCACGCGGCGCCGGGCGGGCCGCGCCGATGCCGTTCAGGCAGTCGTGTTGATGGTGTTGCCGAGATGCGAAGGCAGATTCGGCGCCGATGGCACCGGAGGAATCGCCTCGATCAGGGCAGCCGCGCTCGACGCCTGGATATCCTGGGCTTTTTTCAATACCGCGACGCCGACCGCCTGCTTGGTGCCGGTGTCAGCGATTGTGGTTGCCACTTGAGCAATGCCTGAAATGTCCATGTGATTCTCCAATAAGGCGTATCACTTCTTTTACGGACGTTCCTGACGTAACTTTAGGCGTTTGCCGAAACTTTTTTCAGATGGCCGCCCAGCCAGGCCAGCACGGCCTGCGGCTGGTTCAGGTCCAGCCAGGCCAGGCCAGGCCGCAGGTCCGCCGGCGCCGGCTGGTCCGAGGCGACCGCGATCACGCAGGGGTCGCCGGGATACAACGGCGGCTTGCCGGTCGCGGCGCGATACACCTCCAGCTTGGCCACCGGGTAGGATTTGAAACCTTCCAGCAGGGTCAGGTCGGCGGGCGCCAGCCGGGCCAGCTGCTCGTCCAGCGACGGTTCGGGCGCGCCGCGCAGTTCGCGCACGATCGCCACCCGGAACGGCGAAGCCACCATCACCTCGGCCGCGCCGGCCCGGCGCAGCCGCGAGCTGTCCTTGTGCGGCGGCTCCAGCTCCAGGTCGTGGTGGCTGTGCTTGATGACATTGACTTTCAACCCCTGCCCGGCCAGTCCGGCGATGAGAAACTCCAGCAGCGTGGTCTTGCCGCTGCCCGAGGTCCCGGTGACCGCCAGCACAGTGCGCTCGCGCGCGGGAATTGCTCTCTGCATTGCCTGACTCTCCACAGCATCTTGTTGCCGCCATTATACGCAGCAACATGGGACCGGGGACGGCGGCGGATTACTCTTCGTTCAAGGCCTTGAAACGTTCGCTGCGGGTGCGGCCCGCGCCCAGCAGCAGCAAACCGATGCTGATCAGGCCGGCGGCAGGATAGCCGGTGTCCTGCTGGACTTGGTGCGCCTGCCCGGCAGCGTGGGCGCGCGGAACGGAGAAGGCTGCGGCGATCAGCAGCGGCAGCAATTTCAGGTATTTCATCGTGTTTCCCGTGCATGAATATCAATGATAGGAAAATATCATTTCAACATGACGAGCGCGTGACAGCTTTCAATACGGAATGCGGTAGCGATAGCCCTTGAAGTTGAACACCGCCTCGCGCGGTTGCAGCTTGTCCAGGATCAGGCCTGGGGCGACCTCCTCGCCTTCGTGACGCAGTATCTTGTCGATTAACAGCAGCCGGTCGGCGGGATTCTTGGAGTAAATGTAGCCGCCGACGGTGATGTGCGGGATAGCGCGCTGTATCGGCTCCGGCAGGTCGCGCAGGTTCTGGACCGGCTCTTCCTGCGCGACCGCCGGCTTGGCGGACTTATCGGCCGCAGGCGCCGCCTCGACCGGCTCCGGCGCCGGTTGCGCACGCGGCACCGGCGTCACCGTCGCCACCGGCGGCGGCAAGGCGGCCGCCAGCGGCGGACTGGCCGCCGGTGCGGAGGGCGCGACTGCCGGCGCAGGGGGCGCGACTACGGGCGCGACCGGCACCGCGCCTGCCGGCTGCAGCTGCCGCGCGGGACGCAGCACCAGCACCAGCAGCACCACGATCGCCACGCCCATCGCCAGCAGCGACAGCACGATAATCTTCTTCAAGGCGCCGCCCGTCGCCGCCCCGTCCGCCGCATGCAGGGTCGGCGCGTGCAGCGTCGGCGCACTGCCCAGCTGACGTTCCGCCTGCGCCTTCTTCAACGCTTCCAAAATATAAGACATATTATTTCCCTGCTCCGCTGTCGACGCCGGCGTCCGCGCGGGCCAGCAAGCGCGGCTCCTGCACGCCGCCCAGCTGATACAGCCGGATGAAAGTTTTCGGACCGGCCACGCCGTCGGCCTTGAGATGTTGTTCAGCCTGGAACTCGGTCAGGCGCGCGCGCAGGCCTGAGCTCAGCGGCTGATCCTCCTGCGGCTTTTTCAAGCCATAGATCTGCGCCAGCCGCCGCGCCAGCCAATCCACATCGGGACCGTGATCGCCGCCGGAGACCTCGTCGCGCCAACTGCGCGGCGCACGCCAGAACGTCGTGAACTCGCCGTCGAAGCGCGCCGCCAGCGCGTCCAGGCTGATGCTTTGCGGCTTGCCGCCGGGCGCGGCGATGGTCGCGCTGCGCTCATCCATCGCCGTCAGCAGCACATAGTTGGGCGCGGTGGGATCGTCGTGCAGGGTCAGCATTGCCGGACGATCCAGCAAACGCAGCTCAGCGACGCTGCCCTTGACCTGCAAGCAGCGCAGATTCAGGCGCGCCGCCGTCGGGCAAGGCTCGCCGTCCGGCAACGCCAGCCCCCAGATCGCCGCCAGCTGCCGCAAGGCCGGCGCGCTGCCACCAACCGGCGCAGCCACCGGCACCAGCGCAGACGCCGACGCAGCGGCTGTTGCCGGCACGGCCGCAGCCCCGGGCGCCGGCGCAGCCGTCTTGGACGGCGTCACGCGCGCCGCCACCGAAGCCGCCTGCGCGCCCTGCAAAGCCGGCTTCGCATCATGCGCGGCCAACTGCCATGCCACCACACTCAACAACACGCCGCCCAGCACCCCGGCCGCCACCAGCGGCCAGCGCGCGCCGCCCGCACGCGCGCCCTCGCCGCCGATCACAGCATCCGGCCGGGCAAACACCTCGGCCGCCGCCCTGCGCAGGATGGTGCGCGTCACCTGCGCCTGGTTCTCGACATACGCCCCCAGCAACGCCCGGTCGCACAGCAGATTGACACGGCGCGGCACGCCCTTGGCCAGCTTGTGCACCAGCCCCATCAGGCCACGCGGAAACGGCGCGATCGCCGCCGCGCCCGCCACCGCCAGCCGGTGCTCGATGTACGCGCCGGTCTCCGCCTCGCTCAGCGAGCCCAGGTGGTAGCGGGCGATCACCCGCTGCGCCAGCTGCTCCAGCTCCGGCCGCGCCACCATCGCGCGCAGCTCCGGCTGGCCGATCAGAATGATCTGCAGCAGCTTGCGCTCGCTGGTCTCCAGATTGGTCAGCAGGCGCAGCTGCTCCAGCACCTCCGCCGACAGGTTCTGCGCCTCGTCGATGATCAGCACGTTGTTGCGGCCCTGCGCATGGCTGGCCAGCAGATAGGTATTGATCGCATCCACATAGCCCTTGACGCTGACCGCCCCCGCGCCCGGCGGCGCCAGCGCGATGCCGAACTCGTCGCAGATCGACAGCAGCAGCTCCTCCACCGACAGCTTGGGGTTGAAGATATAGGCCAGCTTGCAGTTCTCCGGGATCTGCTCCATGAAGCAGCGGCACACGGTGGTCTTGCCGGCGCCGATCTCGCCGGTCAGCAGCACGAAGCCGCCGCCGCTGCCGACGCCGTACAGCAGATGCGCCAGCGCCTCGCGATGGCGTTCGCTCATGAACAGGTAGCGGGGATCGGGCGCGATGGAAAACGGCGACTGCTTCAGATTAAAAAAATGCGTGTACATGAAGACCCTGGCGATGCGCTACTTCAAGCGCTGGCGCACCGGCGGCGGCTGCACCGGCGGCAAGGGCTTGAACTTGGCGCAGTAAATCTTGGATTTGGTATCGAAATACACGATGCGGCTGGCCGGCTTGGCCTCGCGCACCGGATAGGCCGAGCTGTCGATTCTCGCATAATGCAGGCCGACCTGGGTGATGATGGCCTGCTCCAGCGCCTCCGGCGTGGCCTCGGCCACGGCGCCGACAAAGATATAGGTGCTGGTGTCGTCGCTGACCATGACCTCGGAAATCGGCGTGCCCCACAGGCTGGCGCCGTCGGTCTTGAACCAGTAGGCGCCGCCGTCGTGCTTGTACGCCGGGCCGAAGGCCTTGAGCAGGTAGTCGTAGTAGTACAGGTTGTCGGTCTGGTCGCGGCACAGCAGGCCGTTGCCGACGATGGTGCCGAAGGTGGTCGGCACCGACTGCGCGCCGGCGGCGCAGCAAACCGCCACCAGCACGGCGGCCAGGACGCCGCGCGACATGCCCGGGAATGACGGCATTATAATTTCGACAGCCAGGACCGGTTGGCGCTGATGCGCGCCTTGGCGGTGGCCGGAAGGGCTTCGTAACAGCCAGGATATTGTTTCAAGGCGCTTTCCCGAATTTCCTTCTGCAAGCCGTTAATCAAAAAAATATACAGCACCGAGCCATCTTCCGTATTTTTGGTCCCCATGTACCTGATCATGTGCACTCCTTTGATCTGCGCAGGTGTTCCCCGGCAATACATCCTTACGTCCATTATGACATTAACGGTCGTGCCGCACTGAAGTTGAATGACGGTTCATCACCGTTTTTTTGCAGCTGATCCCCCCATTCCGCGCGTCCGTCCCATTCCGCGCGCCGGCCGGCGCCATTTGTCTTATCGTTCAATCCTCGCCACTTCCGATAATCGAGATAAAAAATGAAGCAGACGATCAAACACACCGCGCTGGTTTCCGCACTGATGCTGGCCTCCCTGGCCAGCGTCACCGCCTTGGCCGACACCAAGCAGGATAGCAAAGCAGACGACAGCATCGGCACCGAAACCCGCACCGTCGCCGCCTTCAGCAACCTGGCCATCAGCGGCCCGTTCAAGGTGATCGTCACGGCGCAGCCGGGCAACGCCATCGAGCTGTCCGGCCTGCGCCGCCAGTTTGCCGACATCGAAACCTCGGTCAGCGGCGACACCCTCACCGTGCGCCAGCCGCGCAAAAACAAGGGCTGGGTGTTCAACTTCAGCTGGGGCAAGGACAACAAGCCGCCGATGACCATCCGCATCAGCGCGGCCGGCCTGAAAAGCCTTCGCAACTCCGGCAGCGGTGATGTTGATCTGCAACAGTTCCAGGGCCAGCAACTGAGCCTGACCTCGGAAGGCCCGGGCGACGTGCACGCCAGCGGCAGCGTGCGCGAGCTGACCGTCACCGCCTCCGGCAGCGGCGACCTCGACCTGCGCACGCTGAAAGCGGCCAGCCTGAACCTGATGATGAGCGGCCCCGGCGACGTCAACGCCGGCGGCATGACGCAGGATGTCAACCTGACCGTCAGCGGCTCGGGCGACCTCGACCTCAACGACCTGCACGCGAACAAGATCAACGCCTCGATGCACGGGCCGGGCTCGGTGTCGCTGCAGGGCTCGAGCAAGGAAATCCGCGCCGAAGTGGCCGGCTCGGGCGACCTGGAAGCGTGCTCGCTCAACACCGAAGCGGCCAGCGCCATCCTGCACGGCCCCGGCGAGGCCTGCCTGGCCGGCGCCATCAAGAAATTCGAAGCGGAAGTGCACGGCTCGGGCGACCTGACGGTGCGCGGCCTGCAGGCGCCGAGCGCGCGCGCCCTGCTCAGCGGGCCGGGCAATATGAACCTGTCGGGCAGCGTGGGCGTGCTCAGCGCGGAAGTGAGCGGATCGGGCGACCTGGAGGGGCAATCGCTGCAGGTGGCGCGCGCGGTCACGCGCAGCCGCGGTCCCGGCAACATCATCCTGAGCAAGGTCAGCGACGCGCTCGACGCCGAGCTCAGCGGCTCAGGCGACCTGAGCGCCACCGCCGCCTGCAAGAACGTCAAGCTCAACATGCACGGACCGGGCGAAGTCAAGCTCGAAGGCAAGACCGACACCCTGGTCGCGCAGCTGAGCGGTTCCGGCAGCCTGCACGCCCGCCAGCTGTGGACCAGCCAAGCCGACGTCAAGGTAAGCGGTCCCGGCAACGCGGTAGTCAACGTCGCCGACAAAGCCGTCACCTACGACCGCAAAGGCATGAACCGCCGCGACTAAAAAACGGGGTCAAGTCTGACATTCGGACACGAGCTCTGCCGTAAGCGTGCATTACGGAAGAGCTCGTGTCCGAATGTCAGACTTGACCCCCGTGGTTAATGTCAGACTTGACCCCCGTGGTTTAATCGAAGCAGAGGCGCTTCTTGGTGGCGGCGATCAGTTTGGCGTCGTAGGGATAGAGGTTCTCGACAAATAACAGCTCCGTCTCATCCGGTTCTTCCAGACACATCGCCAGCATCATCGGCCCATCCTCCATGCGGCCCAGGAAATGCTTGGGCCAGCGATTCTTGCGGTTCGCCTTCATCACTTCCATCCCCAGCTTGGCCAGCGGCGCCTTTACGCCGGCAGCCAACGCTTCCTTCTGCCAGTCGTCCCAGTAGTCGTTCATCATCTTGCTTTCAAAGTGCACTAAAGCCGTAGTGTACTCCCTCGCCCTTCCCCCTACCAAAACCAGACCAAAGTGGCATGCAAATACGACACCCGACCACTTGTCGAAAATTCCAGAAATAATCAACAAAAACAAACACTTAAAAAACCATTCAAAGTCAACAACGCCAGTCCACTTCAATATTTTATAATACCAGTTAAATACCTGTTGACAAGCTGGTTTGCCAACCATATAGTGCCCTCAACACGGGGGATCCCGGCACAGCATTCTCGGATAATCATGATCGAATTTCTCATCGGCGTAGACGGCGGCGGCACCGGCACCAGGGTGCGCCTGGCCCGCATCGACGGCCTCGAATTGGCCGAAGGCGTCAGCGGCCCGTCCGGCCTGATCCACGGCATCGCCAACGCCTGGGCCGCCGTCGAAGATGCGGCCGGCATGGCCTTCCGCGCCGCCGAACTGCCCATCCCCGCCAAAGCACAAGTGGCCATCGGCCTCGGCCTGGCCGGCGTGCACAACCGCGCCTGGGCGGCGGAATTCGTCGCCGCCAATCCCGGCTACGCCCGCGTCGCGCTGGAAACCGACGGCCACACCACCGTGCTGGGCGCCCACCGCGGCCAGCCGGGCGCCATCATCGCGCTGGGCACCGGCAGCGTCGGCGAGATCAAGCGCGCGGACGGCGTCCACGTCGAAGTCGGCGGCTGGGGCTTCCCGGCCGGCGACGAAGCCAGCGGCGCCTGGATCGGCCTGCGCGCCGTCAACCACATGCAGCAGGTGCTGGACGGCCGCATGCCGGCCAACGCCTTCAGCGCCGACCTGGCGCAAGCCTGCGGCGACGGCCGCGACGCGCTGCAGAACTGGCTGGCCAAGGCCAACCAGACCAGCTACGCGCAACTGGCGCGCATCGTGCTGCAGCACGGCGAATCGAACGACATCGCGCGCGCCATCCTGCTGGAGGCGGGACGCCAGGTGGAGTTGATGGGCAACGCGCTCGACGCCGGCGGCCAGCTGCCGATCGCGCTGTGCGGCGGACTGGCTACGCCCCTGCGCCCCTACCTGCCGGCCTCGATATTGAAGCGAATCGTCACGCCGCAGGGCGATTCCGCAGCAGGTGCCTTGCGGCTGATCCAACAACGCCTGAAGGAGTAAGCCCGTGCTAGCCCAGTTGAGCGATTTCCAGCCCGATGCCGACAGCGACACCCCGCTCTACATGCAGCTGGCGAACAAGCTGTCCGACGGGATCGCCGCCGGCGACTGGCGCGCCAACGAGGCACTGCCGTCCGAGCGCGTGCTGTCGGACATGCTGCACATCTCGCGCGTGACGGCCCGCAAGGCGATCGACATGCTGTGCGAGCGCGGCATGCTGACCCGCAAGCGCGGCTCCGGCACCTACATCACGCCCAAGCTGGAGCAGCCCCTGTCCCGCCTGACCAGCTTTTCCGAGGAGCTGCGCGAACGCGGCTTCACGGCCGGCTCGCGCTGGCTGCAGCGCGACATCGGCATCGCCTCGCCGGTGGAGCTGCTGTCGCTCGGCCTGTCGCCCAACATGCCGGTGGCGCGCCTGAAGCGCCTGCGCACCGCCGACGACGTGGTGATGGCGATCGAAACCACCACCATCCCGGCCCAGTACATGCCCAACCCGCACAGCGTGATCGATTCGCTGTACGGCTACCTGGAAGCCAACGGCACCATCCCGATGCGCGCGCTGCAGCATATCCGCGCCGTCAACGCCAGCGTGGAGCAAGCGCGCCTGGCCAACATACCTGCGGGTGCCGCCATGCTGCACATCACCCGCGTCAGTTATCTCGACAGCGGCGCAGCGGTGGAACTGACCCACTCGTATTGCCGCAGTGATTATTATGAATTCGTAGCGGAGTCGCGCAGATGAGCAGTGCAATCCAAGGCAATATCCTGACGTCGGCGGGCTGGGTCCGCGGCGAGATCACCTTCAGCGACCGCATCGCCGCCATCCACGGCAGCAGCACCGACCCGTCCAACAACGCAGACGCCTATATCCTGCCTGGCTTTATCGACCTGCACGTGCACGGCGGCGGCGGCAAGGACGTGATGGAGGGCGGCGACGCCGTCCACACCATCGCCGCCATCCACGCCAGACACGGCACCACCAGCATGCTGGCCACCACCATGACGGCGCCGCCGGAAGACATCGACCTGGCGCTGCAAGGCATCGGCAAGGCCGCCGCCCAACGCGGCAAGGGCGAAGCGCGCGTGCTGGGTGTGCACCTGGAAGGCCCGTTCATCAACTCCGGCAAGCTGGGGGCGCAGCCGCCGTACGCGCGCTCCGCCAAGCTGGCCGACGTCGAGCGCCTGGAGGCGATCGCGCCGATCAAGCTGATCACCGTGGCGCCGGAAATCGGCGGCCACCTGGCGCTGGTGCGCGAACTGTCCGACGCCGGCATGCGCGTGCAGATCGGCCACACCCTCGGCACCTACGAGGACGGCGTGGCCGCGCTGGAGCACGGCGCGCACGGCTTCACCCACCTGTTCAACGCCATGACCGGCCTGCATCACCGCGAGCCCGGCATGGTCGGCGCCGCGCTGGCCCATGCGCAGTACGCCGAATTCATTCCCGACCTGCTGCACGTGCACCCTGGCGCCATCCGCACCGCGCTGCGCTGCATCCCGCACCTGTACTGCGTGACCGATTCGACCGCCGCCACCGGCATGCCGGACGGCGAGTACATGTTGGGCCGCCACACCGTCATGAAGTGCATGGGCGGCGTGCGCCTGCCCGACGGCACGCTGGCCGGCAGCACCCTCACCATGGACCAGGCGCTGCGCAACCTGGTCGGACTCGGCCTCGATCTGGCGGACGCCTCGGCACGGGTCTCAACGTATGCGGCCGATTATCTCGGCCTGCAAGAGCGGGGCCGCCTGGCCCCCGGCGCCTACGCCGACTTTGTGGTGCTCGACCGTGACCTGAATCTCAAAGCCGTCTATATCGAAGGAGAATTGTTGTGACCTCAATGATGTTGAAAGAAGCCCTGTCCGCCGCCGATTGCGTCGCCCTGCAGCTGGCCAGCGACGGAGACCGTTACGCGGAGCTGGGCCGCAAATTGAGGAGCACGTCCTTCTCGACCGCGCTGACCATCGCACGCGGCAGCTCCGACCACGCCTGCGCCTACGCCGCCTACCTGATCATGGCGCGCCTGGGCCGCGTGGTGGCCTCGCTGCCGATGTCGCTGGTGACGCTGAACAAATCGCCGCTGATCACCCGTGACACGCTGGCCATCTCGATCTCGCAGTCGGGGCAAAGCCCGGACGTGGTCGAGCCGATCCGCTACTTCCGCGACGGCGGCGCCACCACCATCGCGCTGGTCAACGACATCGACTCGCCGCTGGCGCACGCCGCCGAATGGGCGATCCCGCTGCGCGCCGGCAAAGAGCAGAGCGTGGCCGCCACCAAGAGCTTCATCACCAGCATGGTGGCCGGAGCCCGTCTGGTCGCCGCATGGCAGAACGACCCCGAGCTGCTGGCCGGCCTGGAAGCCCTGCCCGATTCGCTGCGCGCAGCGGCCCAGGAAGACTGGACCTCGGCCATCGAAGTGCTGGCGCCGGCCCGCAACATCATGGTGGTGGGCCGCGGCATCAGCTTCCCGGTGGCGCTGGAGGCTTCCCTGAAATTCAAGGAGACGTCGGCCCTGCAGGCTGAGGCCTTCAGCGGCGCCGAGATCAAGCACGGCCCGATGGCGCTGATCGAAGAAGGCTATCCGCTGGTGATCTTCGCCACCCGTGGCCCGACGCAAGCGAGCCTGCTGCAACTGGCGACCGAGATGCGCGGCCGTGGCGCGCGCGTGCTGCTGGCCGCGCCGGCCGACGTCGCCGAGCGCGATCTGACGTTGCCAGTGGCGGTGACGCCGGACCTGGATCCTATCGTGGCGATCCAGGCCTTCTACGTGATGGCGGCCCAGCTGTCGGCGGCGCGCGGCATGGACCCGGATGCGCCGCGCCACCTGAGCAAAGTCACCAAGACCAATTAAAGCAATGCTGCCAGTAACCCCGTCATTCCCGCGCACGCGGGAATCCATACTGAAGCGGCGTGCACGCTCAGCATGGATTCCCGCCTTCGCGGCGGTCCGCCGATGCGGAATGACGGCGGCGATGGCCATGTCCGTCGCCCTCGCGGCGCCCGAGAAAATCGAATTCTGGACCTTCAGCATGAAGCCCAAATTCACTCCCTATTTCGAGACGCTGGTGAAAAACTACGAAGCCGGCAATCCGGGAGTAAAAGTGGAATGGGTCGACTTCCCGTGGGACGTCATCCAGACCAAGCTGGTGACGCGCATCGTCGCCGGCACCCCGCCCGCGCTGGTCAACCTGAACGTGCCCTGGGCCGACGAATTCGCCCGCGACGGTTTGCTCACGCCAGTCGACGACCTGCTCGGCGACACCCGTCCGCGCTACCTACCCAGCACACTGCAGGACCTGACCTTCGGCGGAAAAACCTACGGCTTCCCGATGTACAGCAACGTCGCCGTCATCGCCTACAACACCCAGATTTTCAAAGCCGCCGGCATCGCACACGCGCCGCGCGATCTCGACGAGCAGCTGCTGTTCGCGCGCCAGATCGCCGCCCGCACCGGCAAGGCCGGCCTGTGCCCCGCGCTGTCCAAGATCGACGGCCTGATGATGCAGCAGGGGCTGGCCGTCATCAAGGATGGCAAGGCCGTATTCAACTCGCCCGCCCACATCGCGCTGATCAACAAGCTCGCCGAGACCTACAAGGCCGGCGGCCTGCTGAAGGACGCGCTGTTCGCCGAAGATAACTTCCCCGCCGCGATCGACGCCTACAAGGGCGGCCGTCTCGGCATGCTGCTGGCGCCGCCAACTGCCGTCAAGCGCATCCAGAGCGACGCCAAGGACATCTACGCCATCACCGACGTCGCCCCCGCGCCGCTGGGTCCCACCGGCATCGCCGACGGCGGTTGGCTGATCCACTTCGCCGTGCCGAAGAACGTCGACGCCAAGCTGCTGCCGGCGGTCGGCAAGTTCGCGCGCTACCTGACCAACGACGCCAACCAGCTGGCCTTCGCCAGGCAGGCCAGCGTGTATCCGGCGATGGCGCAGGCGGCCAACGATCCCTTCTTCAGGACCGTGCCGCCGGGCGCCGGCGCGGCCGAGAAGGCCGTATCTGCGGGCGCCGTGTCGATGCCGCATTCGCACACGCTGTACGTGGCCGGCATCACCGACTACGACGAACTGCGCCGCTATCTGGTGAAGGCCGTCGAAGCCGGCGTCACCGGCAAGCAGGACGTGAAGCAGGCGCTGGACCAGGCGGTGACGATCTGGAACAGGAAACTCACCGCGCAGCGGAGCCACTGATATGGAACGCGCCCCCACCGCCGTCGTTCCCGCGCAGGCGGGAACCCATGCTGAGCCTGAGCGGATAGGTTCTATGGATTCCCGCGTGCGCGGGAATGACGGCGCTGACGGGGCTGACGGCTCGCGACGCGTGAACCTCACCGCCTGGCTGTTCCTCGCCCCCGCGCTGGCGCTGCTAGCGGTGTTCTCGTTCTGGCCCGTGGCCTATGGCTCCCTACTGGCCTTCACCGACTACAGCCTGATACGCGAAACGCACTGGGTCGGCCTGGACAACTTCCGCTACATCTTCGACAACGAGATGTTCGTCACCGGCCTGAAAAACTCGCTGATCTTCCTGCTGATGGTGCCCTTCGTGCAGATCGGCGCGCTCAGTCTCGCGGTACTGGTCAACAACCAGCTGCCCGGCATCCGCTACTTCCGCGCCGCCTTCTACGTGCCGGTGGTGACCACGGTATCGGTGGTCGGCATCATGTGGGGCTTCATGTTCCACGAGCAGGGCGCGCTCAATTACGTGCTGATGACGATGCGACTGGTCGGCGCACCAGTCGGCTGGCTCTCCAACGACAGCCTGGCGCTGTTCGCCATCATGTTCGTCACGCTGTGGCGCGGCCTGGGCTGGTACATGGTGATGTACCTGGCCGCGCTGCAAGCCGTCCCCGCCGACATGCAGGAAGCCGCCATCCTCGATGGCGCCAACCGCTGGCAGCGTTTCTGGCGGATCACCGTGCCGATGCTGCGCCCCACCATCATGGTCTGCACCATCCTGTCCGTGCTGGCCGCGTTGAAGGCCTACCAGGAAGTGGACGTGCTGACCCAGGGCGGCCCGATGAACTCCACCTTCACCGGCCTGTATTACGCCTACGACCAGGGCCTCAAGCACCTGAAGCTGCCGCGCGCATTGGCCGCCAGCTTCGTCATGTCCATCTTCTGCATCGGCATCGCCCTGCTCTGCCTGCGCTACATAAAGCCGAAGCACCGATGATGAAGACCCTAGCCCACTATCTGCTGCTTTGCGCGATCGCGGTGGTCTGCGTGTTCCCGTTCTGGTGGACGCTGGTGACAGCCATCTCCACCGAGGGCAACATCTTCGCCTTTCCGCCGACCTTCTGGCCGAAGCAGCCGTCGTTCGATAACTTCATCGAAGTGTTCAAGGCGATTCCTATCTGGTCCTTCTTCCGCAACTCGGTCTTCATCGCCGCCTGCACCGTGTTCTGGAAGCTGGCACTGTGCTCCGCAGCCGCCTACCCGCTGGCGCGCATGCACTTCAAGGGACGCAAGCTGGTGTTCGGCCTGATCCTCGCCACGCTGGTGCTGCCTTCGGAAGTGAACTTCCTGGTCAACTTCATCACCGTGACGAAACTGAGCTTGGTCGACACCTACACCGGCGTGATCCTGCCCAACGTCGTCACGGCGGTCGCCATCCTGCTGCTCAAGCAAGCCTTCGAGGAAGTGCCGCAGGACCTGATCGACGCCGCGCGCGTCGACGGTGCCTCCGAATGGACCATCTTCAGCAAGATCATGCTGCCGCTGATCGCGCCGTGGCTGGCCACGGTCGGCATCCTGACGGCGGTCGAGGCCTGGAACGAATACATCTGGCCATCCATCGTGATGAGCAAGCCCGACGAATTCCCGCTGTCGGTGGGCGTGCTGTATTTGCGCGGCACCTTCGGCAGCAGCACGCGCGTGATCGCCGCCGGCACCATATTGACCATCCTGCCCACGCTGGCAGCCTTCCTCTTTACTCAACGATTCTTCATGCGTGGCATGGACGGAGCTGTGAAATGACCCCAACCCAAAACGACCTCAGAAAAATCGCCGGCCAGCTGATCATGATCCGCTTCCCCGGCACCGTGCTCGATGCCGCCACCGCGGACTTCATCAAGGCCAACGGCATCCGCGCCGTCTGCCTGTTCCGCGGGAACATGACCGACTCCGAACAACTGGCCAAGCTGACCGCCGACCTGCGCGCCGTCATGGGCCCGGAATCGCTGATCGGCATCGACCAGGAAGGCGGCGCCGTGGTGCGCTCGACCTGGGTGCCGGCGCCGCCGGCCGCGATGGGCCTGGGCGCGGCCAACGACACCGACCTGGCCTACCGCACCGGCGCCGCCGTGGCGCGCGCGGTCAAGGCGCTGGGCTTCAACTGGAACTTCGCGCCGGTGCTGGACCTGAACAACAACCCGCACAACCCGGTGATCGCCGAGCGCTCCTTCGGCGCCGAGCCGCAACGCGCCGCCGAACTGGCGATGGCGTGGATGGCCGGCAGTCATGCGGAAGGCGTGTCCTGCTGCGTCAAGCACTTCCCCGGCCACGGCGACACCAACGTCGACTCGCACCGCGACCTGCCGACCGTGAACAAGCCGGTCGAGGAACTGGACCGCATGGAGCTGGCACCATTCCGCATCGCCTCCGGCGCCGCCCCGGCCATGATGACCGCGCACATCGTCTACCCGACGCTGGACCCGGACAATCCGGCCACGATGTCGCGCCGCATCCTCACCGGCCTGCTGCGCGAGGAATGGCAGTACAAGGGCGTGGTCATCACCGACGGCATGGACATGCACGCCATCGCCGGCCGCTACGGCGTGGGCAACGCCGCCGTGCGCGCGCTGACCGCCGGCGCCGACATGGTGATGGCGCTGGGTACCACCGAAACGCAGAACGAAACGCTGGACTCCATCGCCGCCGCCATCGCATCGGGCGAGCTGTCCATGGACGAGATCAAGCTGCGCCTGGACCGCCTGGCATCGCTGGCGCTGGCCTATCCATGCAAGCCGCGCTCCTACAAGGAAGACGCCGCCGACCGCGTGGTGATGGCCGAGGGCTGGCGCCGCAGCCTGACCGCCTATGGCGCGCCCACCCGCCCGGCCAAGGGCGCGCGGGTGCGGCTGGTGGTGCGCCAGGACGTGGTCAGCGACGGCGTGTCCGAAGCCGGCGTGCCGGCCGAAGGCGTGGCCGCGTCGCTGCGCCGGCTGTACGACGTCGAACTGGTCACCTTCGCCGACGCCGACACCTTCGACTGGAGCGCGCTGCCGCAGGATGGCCGCTACACGATCCTGGCCTCGACCTCGCGCCTGCGCTACGGCGAGCACGCCCGCGCGACGTGGAAGCCGGACCTGCACCTGGCCTTGTGGAATCCGTACCAGGCGCTGGACATCCAGTCGCCATCGCTGATGACCTACGGCTTCGCCCAGCCGGCGCTGGACGCGGTCAACGGCTGGCTGTGCGGCGAACTGGAAGCGACCGGCAACGCACCGGTGCCCGGCTTCGACAAGTAAGTACAACGATCACCGTCGTTCCCGCGAAAGCGGGAACCCATGCTGAGTATGGATTCCCGCTTTCGCGGGAACGACGGGCAACGGGGAGGAAGTAATATGGACAACAACAAAATACGCGACCCGAGATTTTGGGTCCCCAGCCTGTACCTGGCGCAGGGCCTGCCGTACTTCGCGGTGGCCATCGTCGCCAACCAGATGTTGAAGAGCATGGGCGTGCCCAACGACGAGCTCAATCACTGGACCAGCTTGATCGGCTTCGCCTGGGTGCTCAAGCCGCTGTGGAGCCCCTTCATGGAACTGGCCAGCAGCAAGAAGCTGGTGGTGGTCGGCTTCCAGATCTTCGGCGGCTTGTGCCTGGGCGGCGTGGCGCTGGCGCTGCACGCGCCGTTCTGGTTCGCGGCCTGCATGGCGATGCTTGCGCTGGTCGGCATTTCATCGGCCACGCACGACATCTCGTGCGACGGCTTGTACATCGCCAGCCTCGATGAAAAAGGCCAGGCCCAATACGCCGGCTGGACGGGCACCTTCTTCAACGCCGGCAAGTTCTTGACCACCGGCGGCCTGCTGCTGCTGGCCGGCCACTTCGAGAAGACGCTGGGCGTGGTGCCGGCATGGACCATCAGCTTCTGCATCCTGGCGGTCATCATGGTGGCGCTGGGCCTGTACAACAGCTGGGCGCTGCCGACCGCGAAGAACGCCGTCACGGCCGACACCAACGCCGGCGCCATCGCCCGCACGCTGTGGGAAGTGATCGTCGAGTTTTTCAAGAAGCCCGGCATCTGGGTCTCGATCGTGTTCATCATCCTGTTCCGCGCCGGCGAGGCGCAGGTGCAGTCGATCGGCCCGCTGTTCCTGCGCGAGGCGCGCAACCTCGGCGGCCTGGGGCTGACCACCGCCGAAGTGGGCGCCGTGTACGGCACCGTCGGCACCGTGGCCTTCGTGGTGGGCAGCATCGCCGGCGGCTACTTCACCTCGTGGCTCAGCCTCAAGCGCGCCATCCTGTGGCTGATCCTCGCGGTCAACCTGCCCAACGTCGCGTTCTACCTGCTGTCAGTGTTCCAGCCCACCGAGCTGTCGGTGATCGGCGTGGCGCTCAGCGTGGAGATGTTCGGCTACGGCTTCGGCTTCGTCGGCCTGATCCTGTACATGATGCAGGTGGTCGCACCAGGCAAATACCAGACCGCGCACTACGCCTTCTCGACCGGCATCATGCAGCTGGGCTTTGTGCTGTTCAAACTGTTCAGCGGCGACATCCAGCTGTCGCTGGGTTACCAGCACTTCTTCGTGTGGGTGATGCTGTGCGCGATCCCGGTGGCGGTGCTGTCGCAGATCATTCCGATGACGGCGCGCCCGCAGGCAGAGGAAGAGCCGGCGCCGCAAGCCATGCGCGCGGGTTAAGCGGATGGCCAGCGTCAGCCTCCATCGCGTCGTTAAGAGCTACGACAAAACCCCGGTCATCCACGGCGTCGACCTCGATATCGCCGATGGCGAATTCATGGTCTTCGTCGGCCCGTCCGGCTGCGGCAAGTCCACGCTGCTGCGCATGATCGCGGGCCTGGAAAACATCAGCGGCGGCACGCTGCACATCGGCGGCGTGCTGGCCAACGACATCGCACCGGCGCAGCGCAGGCTGGCGATGGTGTTCCAGTCCTATGCGCTGTACCCGCACATGACGGTGTATGAAAACATGGCCTTCGCGCTCAAGCTGGCCGGCCACAAGCCGGCCGAGGTGGCGGCGGCGGTGGAGCGCGCGGCGGCCATCCTGCAGATCGCGCCGCTGCTCAAGCGCCGGCCGAAGGAGCTGTCCGGCGGCCAGCGCCAGCGCGTCGCCATCGGCCGCGCCATCGTGCGCACGCCGGAGGTGTTCCTGTTCGACGAGCCGCTGTCCAACCTCGATGCCAGCCTGCGCGTGCAGATGCGGGTAGAGATCAGCCGCCTGCACCAGGAACTCAAGACCACCATGATCTACGTCACCCACGACCAGGTCGAGGCGATGACGCTGGGCCAGCGCATCGCGGTGTTCAACGCCGGCCGCATCGAGCAGGTCGGCACGCCGCATGAGCTGTACAACCATCCGGCCAACCTGTTCGTGGCCGGCTTCCTCGGCACGCCGAAGATGAACTTCATCGCCGGCGAGATCATCGCGATCGCCGCGCGGCACGCCAGCGTGCTGCTGCCCGGCGGCGCCATTGCCGAGGTGGAGGTGCAAGCTTCCGGCCGTGGCCCGCAGCGCGGCGACCGCGTCACGCTGGGCGTGCGCGCCGAGCACCTGACCATCGCCGGCGCCGACGCCGCGGCCAACACCATCGACGTCGGCATCGGCCACGTGGAGTATCTGGGCGACCAGTCCATCGTCTACGCCACGCTGGCCGGCGCCGGCGAAATGGTCGCCGTCAAGCGGGGCGCCGAAGCGCCGCCGCTGCATGCCGGCGACCGCGCCCGCGTGCATTTGCCGCCGTCCCGTTGCCTGCTGTTTAACGCCGCCGGCCAGGCGCTGGCGCGCGGGCCGGCACACGCTTGAATTCGTATTTACCAGCGGTTTTATGTAACAATACGCAGGTTTACACTGTCGCGATGGCATGGCGTACCCGCCGGCCCTCTAAATTGTTTGATAGAAGGATAATTCATGTCCCACATTCGTCTCGTTCGTCTTAGCCTGATCCTGGCCGCCATCGGCCTGAACGCCGCACCAGCCATGCTGGGCATGTCCCCTGTCTACGCCGCCGAAGCCGCCAAGCCGGCCGAGCCGCCGAAGGATGCAGTGCGTCCCGAGATCTACAAGCTGATCGACCCGGCCCAGACCAAGGAACTGCTGGTAGCCAAGAACTACGCCGAATTCAAGAACCGCATCGACAGCGCCGCCGCGATGCCGAACGTGACGCCGTACGAAGACTTCATCCTGAACCAGATGCGCGTGCAGCTGGGCCAGGCCACCGGCGACCACCAGGCCACCGTCAAGGCGCTGGGCGCCATGATCGACTCCGGTCGCCTCAAGCCGGAAGACAAGCTGCGCTTCATCGACGCCATCGCCGGCATCTACTACAGCAACATCAAGGACTACGACCAGGCCATCGCCTGGTTCACCCGCTACGGCACCGAGTCGGGCGACACCCTCAAGCAGCGCCAGTACATCGTGCGCTCCTACTTCTTCAAGGACGATTTCGCCACCGCCAAGGCCGAGGCGCTGAAGGACATCGCCGCCGCCAAGCAATCGGGCGTCGCGCCACCGAAGGACGAGCTTAACCTGCTGGGCAACGTCGGCATCAAGACCAAGGACACCGAACTGTATCTGCAAGCGGTGGAAGAGCTGGTCCGCTTCTATCCAAGCGAAGACTACTGGTTCGACCTGCTGAACCGCACCCGCGGCAAGAAAGCCTACGCGTCGCGCCTGGACCTGGACATCGCCCGCCTGAAGGCGCTGACCGCGCCGGGCAAGATGGAACCGGAAGACTACGCGGAAATCGGCGAGCTGGCCGTGCTGGGCGGCTTCTTCACCGAAGCGAAGATCGCCATGGACAAGGGCTACCCAGGCGCCATCCCGGCCGACAAGAACAAGGCCGCGCTGCAGAAGATCCGCGACAGCGCCAACAAGGGTGCCGCCGACGATGCGAAGAACATCGACAAGGGCATCGAGTCCGCGAACAAGTCGAAGGACGGCGTCGGCCTGGTCAACCTGGGCTACAACTACGTGACGATGGGCCAGGCCGACAAGGGCATCGAGCTGATGAAGCAAGGTATCGCCAAGGGCGTGAACAAGAATCCTGAAGACGCCAAGCTGCGCCTGGCCTACGCGCTGGCCATCGCCGGCAAGAAGGACGAGTCGATCAAGCTGCTGGAAACCATCAGCGGCAACGACGGCCGCGGCGACCTGGCGCGCTACTGGATCATGTACCAGAACCCGCCGAAGGCAGCACCGGCGGAAGCCAAGTAATCCAACGAAACCGGCCTCGCGCCGGTTTTTTTTTACCCCGCACCGCCAGGCGGGGTCGGACCCCGTACGGGGTCCGCCCCCTAAGTGGCGCAGCCGGCGTATCGCTCAGGCACGCGGGGTTATCGCATCGCCGCCGACAGGGCGCGCATCATCTGATGGCCGCCGTCGGCGCTGAGCTCCCAGAACATCGCGCCGCGCAACCCCTGCGCCTTGATGTAGCGGGCCTTCTCCCCGAGCGAGGCGGGGTCCTCGTAGCTGATCCAGACGCCGTCCGCCGCGCGGTACAGGTAGGGCGCTTGGGCCGCGCCGTTCCAGTGGCGCTTGAAGCCCTGGCCGCCCTCGTATGCCGCCGTCAGGTAGCCCCGCTTGAGCAGAAGGCCGAAGCCATACGAATTGCCGCCATCCACGCCGTCGGTGACGCCGCCGTCGCAGGGCTGGTACTGGCCGTCGCCGGCCACGCCGGGCGCGCAGCCTTTCCAGCCATAGCCATAGAACGGCACGCCCAGCACCAGCTTGTCCGCCGCCACGCCGGCTTGCAGGTAGCGCTGCACTGAGCCCGCCGCGTACAGGCCGCCGGCCGTCACCGGGTCGCCGGCGTCGGCCGACAGCGCCGCGTGGTGGCCGCTGTTTTTCTCCCACGGCATGTGGTAGTCGTAGGCCATGATGTTGATCCAGTCCAGGCTCTGCGACAGCTGCGCGGTCCAGTCGCTGGCGGCCCCGCCGTGGTTGACGTAGTTGGCGTTGCCGCCGGCCGCGATGGTGATGCTGTAATGCTTGCGGTCCTGCTGGCCGGCGGCGTCGAAGGCCGCGCGCAGCTCGCGCGCCAGCTGGATGAAGTTCTGCTTGTCGGCCGGCCGCGCGCACACGGCGCCGGCCACGCAAGGCACGCCGGCCTCGCCCGGATACTCCCAGTCGATATCGACACCGTCCAAACCGAAGCGCCGCATCAGCTTCACCGACGAGGCGACGAAGCTGGCGCGCGCCGGCGCGCTGTCGGCCACGTTGGAAAACTGATTCGACCAGTCCCACCCGCCGACCGACACCACCACCTTGAACTGCGGATGGCCTTTTTTCAGCGCCACCAGCGCGCGCAGGTTGGCGCCGTCCCTGGCTGCGTCGCGGAACACCAGCGCGCCGTTGGCCGAGGCAGCGTCGCCGGCCGCGTCCTGGCAAGCCGCCACGTAGTTGACCGAGGGTTCGGGGTTGCCGTGCTGGCCGTTCCAGCAGACGTCGAGGAAGGCGTACAAGGCCATCGTCAGCTTGCCCGCGTCGACGTTGGCGGCGGTGACGGGGAAGGCGTCCGACTTCCAGCCGGGATAGTAGCCGACGATTTCAGGTGCGGCGGTGGCGGTGCCGGGCAAGGCGGCGGCGAGCGCCGTCGCCATGGCCCAGCGTTTCAGGTGATGCGTGTTCATAGATCCTTCAAGGTTAGCTGGCGTTCAGTTCCGCCACAAAGTCGTACATGTCGCCACGGAAGTAGGAGCGGCAGAACTCCACCGCGCGGCCGTCGCGCAAGAAGCCGAGCCGCTCGACCGACAGGCCGGCATCGCCCTCCTTCGCCTGCAGCAGCGCGGCCTGCTCGGCGTTGAGCAGCAGCGCCGACAGCCGCTGCAAGGCGCGCACCGGACGGTTGCCGGCGCGCTCCAGCGCGTCGTACATCGACACGTCGACCGCCTCCAGCGACGGCAGGCAGGAGGCCACGATGGTCGCGTACTCCAGGCACATCGGCACGTCGTCGGCGTAGCGCATGCGGTGGAAGCGGTAGACCGCCGCGCCGGGACTGAGCCGCAGCCGCATCGCCTCGTCCGGCGTGACCGTGCCCTCCGAGCGCTTGAGCCACACGCTGCGCGGCGTGCGTCCGCGCGCCCGCATGTCCTCGGAAAACGAGGTCAGCTTGGCGAAGTTCTTCTCGATGCGCGTGTTGATGAAGTTGCCGGAGCCGGGCCGGCGCACCAGCACGCCCTCGCCGACCAGGCCGTCGATGGCCTTGCGCACCGTGATGCGCGAGACCGCCAGGTCCGCCGCCAGCTGCCGCTCGGCCGGCAAGGCGTCCTCCGGCTTGAGCAGATGCTGCTCGATGGCCGAGCGCAAAGCCCGTTGCAGGCGCTGGTACAGCGGGAGGTTACTGGTCTCATTGAGGTGCGCCCGGATGTGTACCAGTGGGGTCATGGGATCGCTTTCCATAAGGCTGCAGGCATCCTGTTCGTCGTTGTCAATTGATAATACCAAAAAAAGACCACCGCGCAGCAGCCGCAACCCTCCGAGTCCGCAAATATTTTTCACAAAACCCCGCAAACCCACATGAATACTGGCTTACAGCCTGTTGCAGATCGCCACAAGCGTGGTCCATACCGGCTTCACAGCGGTATTATGATGTTGCCGAAGAAACACTCTGTATGCGGCATACAACATAACAAAAAAGAATTTGAAAGTGGTAGTGATCTGGTATTAAAAGACGGGTATATTGGCGTTGGATTGGTTTTGTAAGTGGTTTGTAACGAAGTGAACGGCATCAACAATCAGTGGGCTCGGCGGAGCCCGCATCAACGGGAGGGAACATGTATCACAATTCGAATAACACTAAAATGTCCAAACTGACGCCCATCGCGACCGCAGCTGCCATCCTGGCGCTGAGCGTCTCGATGACCGCTCAGGCTCAACAGGCCGCGGCAGAAAAAGAGCCTGAAGTCGTCGTCGTGAGCGGCATCCGCGGCTCGCTGCAACAATCGCTGTCGGTCAAGCGCAACGCGTCGAGCAACGTCGACGTGATCACCGCCGAAGACGTCGGCAAGATGCCGGACAAGAACGTCGCCGACTCGCTGCAGCGCATCCCAGGCGTGAACATCTCCACCTCGGGCGCCGGTTCGGGCGGCTTCGACGAAAACGACCGCGTTTCGATGCGCGGCACCGCCCCTTCGCTGACCCAGACCCTGATCAACGGCCACGCCGTCTCGTCGGGCGACTGGTTCGTGCTGGACCAGGTGGGCGGCGCCGTCGGCCGTTCCGCTTCGTACTCGCTGCTGCCGTCGGAAATCGTCGGCCAGGTGGTGGTCTACAAGGCGCCGACCGCCGACCAGATCGAAGGCGGTTCGAGCGGCTCGATCGACATCCGCACCCGTCACCCGCTGGACTTCAAGCAGCCGATCGCGATGGAGGCGACCGTGCAGGCGGTGTACGCCACGCTGCCAGAAAAAACCGATCCGCAAGTGAGCGCGCTGTTCAACTGGAAAAACGAAGCCGGCACGCTCGGCCTGATGGTGCAAGGCTTCTCGGAAAAACGCAGCCTGCGCCGCGACGGCCAGGAGCTGCTGCAGTGGACCCAGGTCGCACCGACCAACGCTGCCGTCAAGACCAATCCGGACCTGGCCAACGTCTGGTTCCCGCGCCTGATCGGCTCCTCGCTGTTCCAGCAGGAGCGCAAGCGCAAGGGCGGCCTGGTCGACCTGCAATTCAAGCCTAGCCGCGACCTGAGCCTGGAAGCGACCTACTTCCGTTCGAAGATGGACGCCTCCAACTTCAACACCAACTACATGACCGACATGAACGGTTCCGGCATGCTGGGTTCGGGCGTCGCGCCTGATCCGGGCTACGTGATCCGCAACGGCACGCTGGTGTCGGCATCGTTCGCCAACAAGGGCACGGCCGCCAAGCCGCTGCGCTACGGCATCGTCGACGACATCGTCCGCGAAGGCGCCTACGCGCAGACCGAATTCTTCGACCTGGACGGCAAATGGCGCGCCACCGACAAGCTGGTGTTCACCGCCAAGGCCGGCGCCACCAAGGGCAAGGGCGTGACCCCGAGCCAGGGCGTGTTCGAGGGCGACGTCAACAACTCCGGCGCCAGCTACCAGTTGAATGGCCTGGGCAGCCCGGCCAACGTCAAGTTCCCCGCCATCGACGTCTCCAAGTTCACCGGCACCCCGCTGGACTGGGTGTTCGGCGTCTCGCCGGCCACCACCGACGACAAGGAAAGCTATGGCCAGATCGACGCGGCCTTCGCGCTGGACAGCGGCGTGTTCCGCGAAATCAAATTCGGCGTGCGCGGCTCGCACCACACCCGCTCCAACTTCGAAGTGGCGCAGGGTCCTAACTGGTCCAACACCGACGTCGGCGGCAACACCACCAACCCGGCATGGAACGGCACCACCTATCCTGGCAACTTCGGCAAGGACCTGGGCGGCGACTTCCCTAAAAACGTCTGGCTGCTGGACCCTGCGATCCTGAACGCATGGGGCGACCTGCACTCGAACCGCGACGTCTCGCGCACCTACTACCAGGACATGTTCGACCTGAAGGAAAACACCAAGGCGATCTACGTCCAGGGCGAGATGGAAGGCGAAGGCTGGAACGGCAACGTCGGCCTGCGCATCGTGCGCACCGAAGGCACCTCGAACGGCTACCAGATCCTGCCGAACCAGCCAAGCGGCGAAACGCTGCCGGCGTATCCATGGGGCGGTTTCGTCAAGAAGACCGCGATCGACAACAACAGCACCATCCCGCTGCCTAGCCTGAACCTGAAGTTCGACCTGCGTTCGGACCTGGTGGCCCGTATCGGCCTGTCGCGCACCATGACCCGTCCGGACTACGGCGCCTTGGGCGGCGCCGTGATCCTGACCGACGAAACCCACACCGGCAACGGCGGCAACTCGGCGCTGAAACCGGTCAAGTCGAACAACCTGGACGCCAGCCTGCAATGGTACTTTGCACCGCGCGCCCTGCTGTCGGCCGGCGTGTTCTTCATGGACCTGCATGACTACGTCGGCTACGGCACCAGCACCGGCACCTTCATCGACACCCGCGCTTCGCAGGAACAGAAGAAGCCAGTGTTCGCGACCTACAGCATCACCTCGCCGATCAACGTCGGCGCCAAGGTCAAGGGCATGGAACTGGCGGCACAGGTACCGGTCGGCATGGGCTACGGCTTCGACGCCAACGCCACCTTCGCCGACTCGCACCTGGACTTCGGCGCCTGCCCGGCGATGCAGACCGCCACCTCCGGCGATCCATGCGACATGCTGGGCGCTTCGAAGACCACGGCCAACGCCGGCGTGTACTACGAAAACGACAAGTTCAACGTCCGTCTGAGCTACGCATGGCGCTCGTCGTTCCTGGCAGCCCAGGACCGCGGCACCCCGCTGTACCAGGACGCATCGGGCACCCTGTCTGCCTCGTTCAACTACAACATCAGCAAGAACATCGTGCTGACGCTCAGTGGCCAGAACCTGAACAACCCGATCCTGAAGAACTACATCTTCAACAAGGATCAACCGGCACGCTTCTATGCCAACGGCGCGCAGTACTACGCTGGCCTGCATATCAAGTATTAATCCGTAACCGCTTCATTGTGTAGTCTGTTCCCGCCACGGCTTCCCCGGCCCTGGCGGGTTTTTTTATGCCATCATACGATCATGAACCAGATCATCGAATACCAGGACCTCGACCCGGCGCGCTTTGACCAAGAGATCGCCGGCAGCTACCGGCCCGCCATCCTGCGCGGCTTCGTGCGTCACTGGCCGGCCGTGCACAAAGCGCGGCAGGCGCCGGAAGCGCTGTGCCAGTACCTGATGGGGTTCGACAGCGGACACGAGGTCGACGCCGTCATGACGCCGCCGGACCAGCGCGGCCGGCTGTTCTACAAGCCGGATATGGAGGGCTTCAACTTCGTCCGCAACAAGGTGCCGGTATCGAGGGTGATCGAACAGCTGGCGCGCTACTCGCAGTTCGAGGCGCCGCCCTCGGTGGCGATCCAGAGTGCGCTGATCGACGACTGCCTGCCGCAATTCGCGCTGCACAACGTAGCGCCCGCGCTGCCGCCGTCGGTGCGGCCGCGCATCTGGCTGGGCAACACCATCACCACGCCGGCGCACTTTGATGAATCGTACAACCTGGCCTGCGTGGTCAGCGGCGAGCGGCGCTTCACGCTGTTCCCGCCCGAGCAGGTCGGCAACCTGTATATCGGCCCGCTGGATTTCGCGCCGACGCCGACGCCGATCAGCATGGTCAATTTCTGCGATCCGGATTACGCGCGGCACCCGCGCTTCCGGCAGGCGCTGGAAGCGGCGCAGGTGGCCGACCTGCTGCCGGGCGACGCGTTGTTCATCCCGTCGCTGTGGTGGCATCACGTGCAGTCCAACGGCATCCTGAACATGATGGTGAACTACTGGTGGAAAAATGAGGAGCCAGCGCCGGATGCCGGCACCACCTTCGAGGCGCTGGTGGCCACGCTGCAAAGCATGAAGCACCAGCCGCCGGCACTGCGCGCGGCCTGGGGCGCTATCTTCCGGCACTACGTGTTCGATCCGGCGCAAGACCCGTCCGCGCACATCCCCGAGCACAAGCAAGGCGTGCTGCAAAACGCCCGTCCACAGCAACCAAAATCCTGACTTACAACGTCGGCAGGATCTTGAAGTCGCCGTCCATGTCCGTCTGCGCCGCCATATCTTCGACGCCGACATGCGTCACCTTGGAGGCAGGCGGCCCGCGCCTGGCCCAGGTCACGATGGCCTCAATGGCGTGCGCCTCGCCCTCCACCGCAGCCTCCACCGAACCATCACGCCGATTGCGCACCCAGCCGGCCAAGCCCAGCGCCCTCGCCTGCTCCGCAAACGAAGCGCGATAGCCGACACCCTGCACCCGGCCTTCTATCATCAGTCGTATCACAGCACCTCCAAAATGGTGGGGGTCAAGTCTGACATTCGGACACGGCCTCTGCCGTAGCGGCCGCTACGGCAGAGGCCGTGTCCGAATGTCAGACTTGACCCCAATAGCCTAATACCCGATCAGACCGCATCCTCGACAGGAAAGCCATAATCCGGCTGCGCGTTATCTGGCATCCAGGGCCAGTTGGAGCGCTTGGGGATGGCGCGCCTGGCGGCGGCGAACTCCTCTTCGGTGAGGAATATACCAAAGAGATCATTGCCGCCGTAGAGCGCGTAGAAGCGGTGGGAGGAATTGCCTAGCCTGGCATTCACGATTTGGAAGAAGGCACAGGTAGCGCGTTCCCAGCCATCTTTGTTCTGTACGCCATCGATCACTTCCCAGATGACATATCGCTGCTCACCGGCATATACCGAGTACCCCAATCCCTCGTTGTCCATGACTTCCGTGACTTCAAGCGGTGATGGCGAGTACGGTTCGATTCGCGCTGACAATTCTTTGTACGCTGTCAGGATGCCCTGTTCCGCCAGATTTTCAGCGTCCAGAATGACGACCTGTTCGTAGTCTAACGGGTCAGCACTCACGGGAGAGTCGCCATATCCAAGCAGCGACTTGAGACGATCGATGAAGCGCGCCATGGCATCCTTTGATTGTGCGTTGAACCAAGTGTTCACGAGGATATCACTGACGTCACCGCAACAGCGGGACGCCAGCACGCATTCGAGTTATTTGGCAGCCGCCGCAGATACGGCAGCTTTCGCCTTGGCCTCGTCGCCCGCCATCACCACCGTCAGCTTGGCCGGATCGATGGCCTTTCGGAAGGCGGCGTTGACCTGCGCCAGCGTGGCCGCCTTCAGCTTGTCCTCATACTCCTTGCTCCAGCTGTAGGTGCGGTTCATGTACAGGTTGCGCGTCCAGCCGGCGGCCAGCACGTTGTCCTTGGAGCGGTTCTGCACCCGCTGCTGCAGCAAGCCCGATTTGGCGCCCGCCAGTTCGGCCGCGGTGAAGCCGTCCTTCACCGCCCGCTCCAGCTCCTGCCGGATCGCCGCCTCCAGCTTCTTCAGGTTCTGCGGCGCGGCAATGGCGTCGATGCCGAAGCTGCCGGCGCGGTCGATCTCGCCCGGCTGCAGGCCCGAGCCGCCGCCATAGGACAAGCCATCCTTCTGGCGGATGCGGTCCATCAGGCGCGATTTCAAGCCACCCTCGCCGAAGATGTAGTTCGCCAGATCCAGCAGGGGATAATCAGGATCATTGACGTTCAGGTCCAGGTTCAGGCGCGCGGTGTAGAACCCGTTTTCCTTGTCCGGCGCATTGATCATCTTGTGCAGCGGCGCCTTGTCCTCGTTGGTCGACTTGATCGGCGCATAAGCGACCTTGCTGTCCCAGCCGCCGAAACTGTCGGCGATGGTCTTGCTGATCGCAGCCTTGTCGAAATCGCCGACGATGGCCAGCTCGCCGTGATTGGCGCCGTAGTAGTCGCGATGGAAGGCGATCACGTCCTCCAGCTTGAGCGCCTTCACCGCCGCCAGCTGCTCATCGACCGTCATCGGCGCGCGCACATCGCCCTTCGGATAGTGGTTGAAATACAGGTCCACCTCCGTGCGCGCCAGCGATTGCGGCTCGTTGCGCGAGGCCTCGATCCCCACCAGCCATTGCTGGCGCATCTGCTCGAACTCCGCCGCCGGGAAGCTGGCCTCCTTCAGCACGTGCGCGACCAGCCGCAAGGCCGCGTCCAGGTTCGGTCCCGTGGTATCGAAGCGATACAGGCTGCCGCTGATCTTCAACTTGGCGAAGGCGTCGGCCAGCTGCTCACGGCTGTACTTGCTGGTGCCGCGCATCAGCATCTCGTTGGCCGCGTTCGAGACGATCGCGGTGTTGAACAGGTTTTTCTCGTCGCCCCAATGCAGCTGCAGGTCCACCGACACCGCCTCGCCGCGATTCTTCTTGCTCAACAGCGCGACCTTCAAGCCGCCGATGGTCTTGAGCTCCGTGCGCGCGTTGATGTTGTCCTGGCTGGGATCGAACACCTCCGACGTCAGCACGCTGTCCTTGCCCTTGAAGTCCTTCATCACCTCCGCCACCGATGGCGCGGGCGGGATCTCGGCGCGCTGCGGCGCATCCTCCGGCACGAAGCTGCCGACCACGCGGTTGTCGCGCTTCAGATAGCGCCCCGCCGCCGCGGCCACCTGCTCCGGCGTGATGGTGGGCAGCTTGTCGCGGCCCTCGAACAGCAGGCGCCAGTCGCCCAGCGCGATCTCCTCGGACAGGCTCACGCCCACCCGCTGCGGATCGTTGAGCGACTTCTCGATCCCGTTGGCGAAGTTGCGCCGCGCACGCTCCATCTCTTCCGCCGTCGGCGGCGTCGCGGCGAAGCCCTCCACCGTCGCGATCAGCGCATCGCGCACCGGCTCCAGCGGCTGGCCCGCCTTCACCACCGCGCCGATGATCTGCAAGCCCGGCGCATAGCCGGTCTGGCCAAAGCTGAACACCTGCGCCGCCTTGCCGCTCTCCACCAGCGCCTTGTGCAGGCGGCCGGTCGGCGTATCGCCCAGGATCTCGGACATGAAACTGAGCGCGTCGCTATCCTGCTGCAAGGCCGACGGAATCTTGTAGCCCAGCGCGATCACCTGCATGTCGCCCTTGCGGCGCACCACGAAGCTGCGCTCGCCGTCCTGCGTCGGCTCGACCGTCCAGAACGGCGGCAGGCTGCGCTTGGGTTTCGGGATCGCGCCGAACGATTTGCTGATCCACGCCAGCGTCTGCGAGGGATCGAATTTGCCGGCCACCAGCAGCACCGCGTTGTCCGGCTGGTAGTAGGTGCGATAGAAGGCCTGCAGATTCTCGATGCGCACATTCTCGATGTCGCTGCGGTTGCCGATGGTGGAACGGCCATACGCATGCCAGTCATAGGCCACGCTCTGCATACGCTTGAGCAGCACCGAGAAGGGATCGTTCTCGCCGCTCTCGTACTCGTTGCGCACCACCGTCATTTCGGAATCGAGATCCTTGCGGGCGATGAAGGAGTGCACCATGCGGTCGGCCTCCATGTCCAGCGCCCACTTCAGGTTATCCTGGCCGGCCTGGAACACCTCGTAGTAGTTGGTGCGGTCGTAGGAAGTGGTGCCGTTGAATTCCATGCCGCGGTTGGCGAATTCCTGCGGGATGCTGCGGTTCTTCGGCGCGCCCTTGAACATCATGTGCTCCAGCAGGTGGGCCATGCCGGTCTCGCCGTAGTTTTCGTGCCGCGAGCCGACCAGGTAGGTGACGTTGACCGTCACCGTCGGCTTGGACGCGTCGGGGAACAGCAGCACCTTCAAGCCGTTCGGCAGCCGGTACTCGCTGATGCCCTCGACCGACGGTCCCTTGACCACGCCGGCCGGCAAGGCCTGCGCCCACGCGCTGCCGGTGGCGACAAAGGACAAGCCGCACAGCAGCAAGCTGGCGGCGGCGACGTGTTTCAAACGGCTGTTGTTCATGGTCTCTCGCGAAAAAAACTGAAGAACAGGCAGCATACGCCCTACCCCGCCCCCGTGGGTAGACGCTTAAGCAAATTTTAATGGGGGGGACCAACCCCGCACGCGACCAGCGAGACGCCAGCGTCACCGCTTAGGGGTCTGACCCCGCGGGGTCAGACCCCGCATGGGGGTGCGGGGTAAAACTCAGGCCTTTTCAGGCAGGATGCAAGCATCGACCATCTGCAGGTCGTTATCCTTGGCGAAGGAGATGACGAAGTGATAGGCCAGCGGTTCGAGCTGGCGCAGCTTGCCGTTGACCACCACCGACTTAACGCCATTGATGACGGTCGGCGTGACATACGGCGAGAACTGCAGATGGGAGTCGCGGCCGCCGCCATAGCCTTCCGGCTTAAAGCAGGACATCACGCCGCACAGGCGCTCGGCCCAGTCGCTGGGACGGAACTGCCTGCCATTGCTGGTCTGGCCGAGGATGAAGAACGAATCCTGCTGTTCTGACGGTTTTTGCGCTGACTCTGCCATAGGCGGCTGCTTCTGAGTAGGTACTTGTTGGTAACAAGAATGCGTGGAAGACCCCGACGAGTGGGTCGGGCGGATATCATTCTGTAAGATTCTTACGTATTATATCTTATAGAAGACCTGAATACGTAAGTCATTGATTTCAATCCACATTCCAACGCGATTAACCACTTTGGTGCAGAATAATCATCATTCCGCACCACAGCAATGCCGCTATTGTACCTGCTTAGGGAGTCGCCCCGAGCCAGACCGCGCCCGACAACAGCAATAACAACATCATCCACAGCAGCAAGGCGCGCCACACCAGGCCCACCGTGCTTTGCAGCGCGCGCACGCTCGGCTCCTCGCCCGGCAGCATGTCCGGCTCCTCGTCGCCGCTGTCCACGGTGGCGGCGTCGGCCGGCAGCACCTTGGGAGCGTTTTCCGCCGGCGAGCCCAGGCGCACGCCCATGGCGCCGCCGCCGGCCGACAGGATGATGCCGATCGCCTCGTCCGCCCAGCGGTGGGCGAAGTTGCGCCAGGCGTAGATCGCATCCTCGAAGTTGCCGACCACGGCGAAGGCCACGGCCGTCAGGCGCACCGGTATCCAGTCGATCCAGTAGAAGGCGCGCGCGGCGAACTGGCCGAAGGCCTCGTTGCGCATGTGCTCAGGCTCGTTCCAGGCGCGCGCCAGGTGTTCGGCCACGCGGTACATCACGGCGCAGGCAGGGCCCAGCGGCATCAGGAACCAGAAGAACACGCCGAACACGTTGCGGTGGGTGGTGATCAGCGACTTCTCGACGGCCAGGCGGGCGATCTCGGACGCCTCCATGCCCACCGTGTCCTGCCGCGTCCATTCGGCCAGCAGCGCGCGCGCCGCGGCCTCGTCGCCGGCGCTAAGGGCCAGCTGGATCGAGGTGAAATAGTGGCTGTAGTGGCGGAAGCCCAGCGTCAGGTAGACGATCAGCACGTTCCAGGCGAAGGCCGCCAGGAACCAGTTGTAGTGCTTCAGCACCCAGTAGATCAGCGCGGTCGGCACCATCAGCATGGCCATCATCAGGAACCAGCCCATGCGGCCGTGGGTCGAATCGCCGGCGTTAAACCAGATCTCCATCCGCAACGCCAGGCGCTTGATTTCGGCGTAGATCGGATTGTCTGCGCGCAGCGGCTTCATTTGCTCGATCAGCAGCGCGCATAGAATGGAAAGAAAAGTCATTAAGAATCCTTTGAGTCGGCAATGCCTCGATGCCCGCTACGATAGCCTAAGTGTGACTATGCGCGCAAGAAATGGAACAGGTTGCGCAGCATGCCGGCTGTCGCGCCCCAGATGTAATAGTCGCCATACGGCATGGCGTAGAAGCTGCGCCGCCCACCCGGCAATTGCACCGACAGGCGCTGGTGGTTTAGGCCATCCATCAGGAAGGCCAGCGGCACCTCGAAGATTTCCGCCACCTCGGACGGATCGGCGGTCAGCTCGAACGGCGGCGCGATCAGGCCCACCACTGGCGTGACGCAATAACCGGTGCCGGTGAGATACTTGGGCAAGGTGCCCAGCACATCGACGTGGCGGCGCGCCAGGCCGATCTCCTCCTCCGACTCGCGCAACGCCGTGTCGACCGCGTCGCTGTCGTAGTCCTCGGCGCGACCGCCTGGGAAGCTGATCTGGCCGCCGTGGTCGGTCAGGTGCGCGGTGCGCTGGGTCAGCAGGATGGTCAGGCCGCCCTCGCGCGGCACCAGCGGGATCAGCACCGAGGCCGGCGTCGGCGTCGGCCGCTGCGACAGGCTGCCCAGCGATTCCTCGGCGCCCTCGGGCGTCCAGGCCGGCTGCTCGATGAAGCGGCCGCGCAGCCACGCGGGCGTCAGGCGCTCCGGCGCGACGGCGGGCTCGCCGGCGATGGCGTCCACGGGAAGTTGTTGCGGGTCGAACAGCGGTTTGGCCAAAGTCACCTCCAGAAGATCCCCCGAACCGAGGCGGGGTCGGACCCCGTACGGGGTCCGACCCCTGGGCCGCATTGCGGGGTAAAAAAAAGGGCGCCACCGGCGCCCCTTCTATCCAAACACAAACGCAGCTATTAAGCGGCGGTTGCTTTCGCCACTGGGCGACGGTTTGGCAGTTTTTCCTTGATACGTGCCGATTTACCGGAACGATCACGCAGGTAGTACAGTTTAGCGCGACGTACGTCACCGCGGCGTTTCACTTCGATCGAAGCGATCAGCGGGGAGTACAGCTGGAAGGTACGCTCGACGCCTTCGCCGGACGAGATCTTACGAACGATGAAGTTCGAGTTCAGGCCACGGTTACGACGGGAGATGACCACGCCTTCGTATGCCTGGGCGCGCTTGCGGGTGCCTTCGACTACGTTAACGTTGACGATCACGGTATCGCCAGGTGCAAAGTCAGGGATGCTTTTGCCCAGGCGAGCGATTTCTTCTTGCTCGAGTTGTTGAATCAGATTCATTTTTATGACTCCATAAACCATCATGCTGGCGCGCTATGAGCCGAAGCTCGTTGCCCAGTAGAGGATGGGGTTAAAACACGCGGGCGACATGCCCGCTAGCTACAACAACAGGTTTACAAACCTGCCAAAAACTTTTCATCAAGCTTGGTGAGCAGCCCTGCCTCACGTGCCTTGACCAGCAAATCCGGGCGCTTGCGCGCGGTCGCTTCCAGCATGCGCTGGCGGCGCCATTTCTCGATCTCGGCGTGGTTGCCGCCCATCAGCACCGGCGGCACACCCACACCTTCATACGTTTCCGGCCGCGTGTAATGCGGCGAATCCAGCAGGCCGTTGACGAAGCTGTCCTCGATCGCCGACGCATCCGTGTTCAGCACGCCGGGAATCTGGCGGATCACGGCATCCATCAAGGCCATCGCCGGCAGCTCGCCGCCGGACAGCACGAAATCGCCGAGGCTGATTTCCTCGTCGATGCAGCGGTCCAGCAGACGCTGGTCCACGGCTTCGTAGCGGCCGCACAGGATCACCAGACCGGGCTCCTGCTTCAGCTGCATCACGCGCTCGTGCGTCAACTGCTTGCCCTGGGGCGACATGAACACCACGCGGGGCGTCGGCAGACCGGCGTCGGTCTGGCGCTGCTTCGCCGCGTTGAGCGTCGCTTCCAGGGGTTTGGCCAGCATCACCATGCCGGGGCCGCCGCCATAGGGGCGGTCATCCACGGTGCGGTGATTGTCGGTCGTGAAATCACGCGGATTCCACAACGACAGGCCACATTTATTCTGTTCAAACGCGCGCCGGGTGACACCCGACTGCGTCAGTGCGGCGAACATTTCAGGGAACAGGGTCACGACATCGAATTGCATGGCGGGCCGCCCTTATGTTCTTTAGTAATCAAGGCCCCAGTCGACAGTGATCTTCTTTGCGGCCTTGTCTACCTTGATGACAAACGCGTCCACAAATGGAATCAGGCGCTCCTGCGCCGTAACCTCGGGATCTGCATCCGGCGTCGCGGCTGGCTGTATGCGCAAGATCGACTGCGGACCATTGCTCATCATGTCAGTCACCGTACCGAGGTGCTCACCTTGCAAATTCTCTACATCCAGACCGATCAACTCGGCCCAGTAAAACTCGTCGTCGGACAAGGCCGGGAAACGACTGCGCGGAACCGAAACAGCCGCGCCCTTCAGCGCTTCTGCGACGTCCCGATCGGTCACTCCCGCCAGCTGTGCAACCACGTCGCCGCCATGCAGCTTGCACTGCTTGACTTCGACATCGCGCAAGCCTGGCTTGTCGATCCACCAGGTTTTTACCGACAGGAGTGCATCCGCATCTTCCGAGAAAGGACGTATCCTCACCCAGCCAGCAACGCCGTAAGCACCGAAGACAAAGCCTACCTGTGCCAGATCGTCGGGGACTTGCACCCCGGATGCATTCTTATCGGTCAAACCAGCAACCAGACTTAAGCAGCTTTGTTCGAAGCTACCAGGCGAGCCACGGTAGGCGACAGTTGTGCGCCAACCGATTGCCAGTGAGCCAGACGGTCAGCGGTGATGCGCAGTGGCACTTCGCCACCGGATGCCATCGGGTTGTAGAAACCGATGCGCTCGATGAAACGGCCATCGCGACGATTGCGCGAGTCGGTTGCAACGATGTTGAAGAACGGACGCTTCTTGGCGCCTCCACGAGCTAAACGAATAACGACCATAATATTTCCAAAAAGTGTGCTAGGACGGAAAAAGCCGCAAATTATAGCGCGCTTTGCCGCGAAGCAGCAAGCGTTAATGAAATAATCGGGCAGATTGGGGTAATCGAAGATTATCCCCTGAACCGGCGTGCGGGGCAATAGCCTCGTCCATAAAAAAGCTCCGCCGGGGGCCGTATTATGACCGATACTGCATGTTTTCCGTCCACTGTCCGACAACTATGACTGTTTTGCACCACACATCGCACAAAAACAAGACCTTCGCCGCCCTGCTGGCCTTCCTGGTCGGCGGCCTGGGCCTGCAGCGGCTGTACTTGCGCGGCCCGCGCGACCCGTGGCTGTGGGCCCACCTGGCGGCGCTGCCGGCGTCCGCCGCCATCGCCGCCGCCTGGCCGGACGCCGACGGCTTCTACAAGCTGCTGCCCATCATGGTCTCCGGCCTGGCCGGCTTCCTGGAGGCGTTGGTGCTGGGCCTGATGTCGGACGAAAAATGGGATGCCCGCTTCAACCCCGGCTCCGGCAAGCAGTCGGACACCCACTGGCCGCTGGCCGTGGTGCTGGTGGCCAGCATGATGGTGGGCGCGGGCAGCCTGATCGCCACGATCTCCCGCTTATTTGACTTGTTGTACACTGGCGGTTCCTACGGTTAATAAATAAGGAGAAAAAGCATGAACCGTTCTATTCTGGCAGCACTGATGCTGGCCGGCCTGGCCTCGTCGGCCCAGGCGCAAACACCCAAAGAGCAATTCAACGCAGAATCCAAGCGCATCGCCGCCCGCTACGCGGAAGACAAGAAGCTGTGCGCGGAAGAAAGCAACTCGGCCGCCCGCATGCAATGCACGCGCGACGCCAAATCCGAATACGACAAATCGCTGGCGCTGGCCAAGGCCCAGCTCAAAGCCAGCCCAGCCAAGCCGGGCAGCTGCATGGAATGCGGCAAGGTCACCTCGGTGGTGGTCAGCGAGAAGGAAGGCGAAGGCAGCGCGCTAGGCGTGATCGCCGGCGGCGTAGCAGGCGCCCTGCTGGGCAACCAGGTCGGCAGCGGCCACGGCCGCGAACTGGCCACCGTGGCCGGCGCGGCGGGCGGCGCCTACGCCGGCAAGAAGATCGAGGAAAAGGCCAAGTCCACCAAGCAGTGGACCGTGCATGTGCGGTACGACGACGGCAAGCAGGTCAGCTTCAACTTCGACCACGATCCGCGCATGATGAGCGGCGACCGGGTCCGCAACGACAACGGCAACCTGGTCCGCAACTAGACAAAATAAAAACAGCCTCAGGGCTGTTTTTTTTCGCCCCTCGCCACAACATCTTGCTCATTCGACCACTACTGGAGATCCCGTGCACCCACCCGCCTTCCCCGTCCAATGGCAGCCGCTGGTAGACCAGGCCGCCACCGCCCTGCGCACGCTGGCGCTCGACGAGAGCGCCAAGGAAAAATTCTGCAACGATCCGCTGCTGCGCCCCTACATGCACAAGGTGTCGCAGCGCTACGTGGCCGGCCAGACCGTGGCCGAGGCCTTGCAACGTGTCGAGCACATCATTACCCAGGGCCATGCGGCCTCGGTCGAGTACATGGGCGAGAGCGTGCGCGACGAAGGCTTCGCGATGGCCGAGACCGAGGTGTTCATGGAGCTGACGCGCGCCATCGGCCAGCGCAACCTGAACTGCTCGGTCTCGTTCGACCTGTCGCACGTGGGCCTGACGGTGGACAGGGAACTGGGTTTCCGCAACGCCCGCCGCATTGCGCTGGCGGCGGCCGAGATCAACCGTGAAGTGATGATCTCGATGGAAGGCAGCGACCGCGCCGACGACATCTACGCCATCTACGCGCGTCTGCACAAGGAGGAAGGCTTGCACAACGTCGGCATCACGGTGCCGGCCAAGCGCCACCGCACGGCGCAGGACCTGCCGGCGCTGATGAAGATCCCCGGCCGTATCCACCTGGTGAAAGGCGCCTTCCTGGAGCCGGAGGACGTCTCGCATCACCGCAACAGCCCGGAGCTGGCCGCGGCCTACCGCCGCTACGCACAGGAGCTGCTGCTGAGCGGCCACAAGTGTTCGATCGCCACGCACGACCGCGGCATCCAGCAAGACGTCAGCGCGCTGATCCTGAAAGAGCGCATCGACCCGCGCTGGTTCGAATTCGAATCGCTGATCGGTTTGGGCACCGAGCAGATCGCCGAGCTGCAAGCGCGCGGCTTCCCCACGCGCGAGTACGCCGTCTTTGGCGAGGAACACTTCCTGTATGTGCTCAACCGCATCGCCGAAGAGCCGGTGCGCGTGTATCAGGCCATCATCGATGTGATGGAGCCAGATCAGGCCGCGATGTCCACATAAGCGAAAATGGGGTCAAGTCTGACATTCGGACACGAGCTCTACTCTAAGCAGTCACTTAGAGTAGAGCTCGTGTCCGAATGTCAGACTTGACCCCGGCGTTCCGGCGTTTTAGGACGCGTTTAGAACTGGTCTTCGCTCAAGGCCAGCACGCCGGCGCTGCCGTCGATGATGGCGATGCGCAGGCTCGACGCTTGCGACAGGATGTGGTCGGCGAAGAAGCGCGCGGTGGCGATCTTGGCTTTGTAGAAGCTGGCGTCGCCCTCGTTGGCATCCAGCTTCTGCTGCGCCACCAGGGCCGCGCGCGCCATCTGCCAGCCGCCCAGCACCAGGCCGGCCAGCTTCAGGTACAGCACACTGCCGGAGAACACACCCTTGATATCGCTCTTCATGTTGGCGACCACGTAGTCCACCACCGCTTCCAGGTCCTTGCTGCCGGACGAAAGCTGCGCCAGGATGGCCTTGAAATCAACGTTATCCACGCCGGCCAGCTGCGCCTCGGTCGCGCGCACCTGGGCGATGATGCTCTTCGCCACGGCGCCGCCGTCACGCACGGTCTTGCGGCCGACCAGGTCGTTGGCCTGGATCGCGGTCGTGCCTTCGTAGATCGTCAGGATCTTCGCATCGCGGTAGTGCTGCGCCGCGCCGGTCTCTTCGATGAAGCCCATGCCGCCGTGCACCTGCACGCCGTCGCGGGTCACGTCCTGCGACATCTCGGTCGACCAGCCCTTGATCACCGGCACCAGGTACTCGTACACCGCCAGGTTGGCCTTGCGCACTTCGGCGTCGGCGTGGCTGTGCGCCACGTCGCTGATGCCGGCGCCGACGTAGGCCAGCGCACGCGCCGCTTCCGTCTGCGAACGCATGGACATCAGCATGCGGCGCACGTCCGGATGATGAATGATCGAAACCGGGCCCGCCGAACCGGCCAGGTCGCGCGACTGCACGCGGTCCTTGGCGAAGGCCACAGCCTTCTGGTAAGCGCGCTCGGCCAGGCCGATGCCCTGCAGGCCGACGCCGAAGCGGGCCGCGTTCATCATGATGAACATGTATTCCAGGCCGCGGTTCTCTTCGCCCACCAGCGTGCCGATGGCGCCGCCGTGGTCGCCGAATTGCAGCACGGCGGTCGGGCTGGCCTTGATGCCCAGCTTGTGCTCGATCGACACGCAATGCGCATCGTTGCGCGCGCCCAGCGAGCCGTCGGCGTTGACCAGGAACTTCGGCACGATGAACAGCGAAATCCCCTTCACGCCCGCAGGCGCATCCGGCGTGCGCGCCAGCACCAGGTGCACGATGTTCTCGGTGAAGTCGTGCTCGCCGTAGGTGATGAAGATCTTGGTGCCGAACACTTTATACGTGCCGTCGTCCTGCGGCACGGCGCGGGTGCGCACGGCGGCCAGGTCGGAGCCGGCTTGCGGCTCGGTCAGGTTCATGGTGCCGGTCCATTTGCCCGACACCAGGTTTTCCAGGTAGATGGCTTTTTGCGCGTCGCTGCCGGCGGTCAGCAGCGCTTCGATCGCGCCGTCCGACAGCAGCGCGCACAGCGCGAACGAGATGCTGCCGGCGTTGAGCATTTCAATGCACGGCGTCGCCAGCAGTTTGGGCAGACCCTGGCCGCCGAATTCCACCGGATGCTGCACACCTTGCCAGCCAGCCTCGGCAAACGCCTTGAAGGCGTCCTTGAAGCCCTTGGAGGTGGTGACCTGGCCGTCGTGCCAGAAGCTCGGCTCCTTGTCGCTGGGGTTGTTCAGCGGCGCGACCACGTTGGCGACGAACTTCGCGTTTTCCTCCAGCACGGCTTCGGCCGTGTCCGGAGTGGCGTCCTCATTGCCCGGCAGCGCGTTGACGCCGGCCAGGTCGGCCAGTTCGTTCATCACGAACAGCATGTCTTTCAGGGGTGCTTGATATGGCATCTCATGTCTCCAGATTCGCCGGCGTCGTTCCCGCGCAGGCGGGAATCCATAGAACACCAGCGTGCTCGCTCAGCATGGGTTCCCGCCTGCGCGGGAACGACGTGGCGGCGATTAAAAAAGCCACGGTGGCCGGGCGAGCGCCCAAACCAGCGTGGCTCGTCTTTTTCTTGCGTAAATTAGCCCAGTTCTGCAACCAGTTGCGGCACGATTTCAAACAGATCGCCCACGATGCCGTAGTCGGCAACGGAGAAGATCGGCGCTTCAGGGTCCTTGTTGACCGCGACGATCACTTTGGAATCCTTCATACCGGCCAAGTGCTGGATCGCGCCCGAGATGCCGACGGCGATGTACAGCGTAGGCGCGACGATCTTGCCGGTCTGGCCGACTTGCCAGTCGTTCGGCACGTAGCCGGCGTCGACCGCTGCGCGCGACGCGCCCATGGCGGCGTTCAGCTTGTCTGCCAGCGGTTCCAGGATCTTGAACGCTTCGCCCGAGCCCATGCCGCGGCCACCGGAAACGATGATCTTGGCGGCGGTCAGTTCCGGACGGTCCGACTTGGCCAGCTCGCGACCAACGAAGGCCGATTTGCCGATGTCGGCAACAGCGGCGACGGTCTCGGTCGCGGCCGAACCACCGGTGGCGGCAGCGGCATCGAAGCCGGTCGAACGCACGGTGATGACCTTGATCTTGTCCGACGATTGCACGTAGGCGATGGCGTTACCGGCGTAGATAGGACGCTCGAAGGTGTCCGGCGAGTCGACCTTGGTGATTTCCGAAATCTGTGCCACGTCCAGCTTGGCGGCCACGCGCGGCAGAATGTTCTTGCCGTAGGCGGTGGCCGGAGCCAGGATGTGGCTGTACGAACCTGCCAGCGCCAGCACTTGCTCGGCGATGTTCTCGGCCAGGCCGTCGGCGAAGTAAGCGGCGTCCGCCACGATGACTTTCGACACGCCGGCGATTTGCGCGGCAGCGGCAGCGGCGGCGCCGGCGTTCGAGCCAGCAACCAGGACGTGCACGTCGCCACCGCATTGGGCTGCGGCGGTCACGGTGTGGAGGGTGCTGCCTTTCAGGCTAGCGTTGTCGTGTTCTGCAATAACTAATGCGACCATGATTTATCCTTTAGATGACTTTAGCTTCGGTGCGCAGTTTTGCGACCAGGGTGGCGACGTCTGCTACCTTGATGCCGGCCGAGCGTTTTGCCGGCTCGACGACTTTCAGGGTTTTCAGACGCGGGGTCACGTCGACGCCCAGGTCTTCCGGCTTGGTCACATCCAGCGGTTTTTTCTTGGCCTTCATGATGTTCGGCAGGGTCACATAGCGTGGCTCGTTCAAACGCAGGTCGGTGGTGACGATGGCAGGCAGGGTCAGCGCCAGGGTTTCCAGGCCGCCGTCCACTTCGCGGGTCACAGTGACTTTGCCGTCTTCCAGCACCACTTTCGACGCGAACGTCGCTTGCGGCCAACCCAGCAGGGCTGCCAGCATCTGGCCGGTCTGGTTCGAGTCGTCGTCGATGGCCTGCTTGCCCAGGATGATCAGCTGCGGCTGCTCTTTCTCAGCCAGCGCCTTGAGCAGCTTGGCAACCGCCAGCGGCTCCAGCTCGACAGCGGTTTCCACCAGGATGCCGCGGTCGGCGCCGATCGCCATGCCGGTGCGCAGGGTTTCCTGGCACTGGGTCACGCCGCACGACACGGCGACCACTTCGGTGACTTTACCGGCTTCCTTGAGGCGCATCGCTTCTTCCAGCGCGATTTCATCGAATGGATTCATCGACATTTTGACGTTGGCGATATCGACGCCAGTGCCGTCGGACTTGACGCGCACTTTGACGTTGTAGTCGACCACGCGTTTGACGGGTACCAAGACTTTCATAGCTGTGCCTTTGGAAAAATTAAAGAATTCGGGACTAAATTATGTGGGCTAGATTATATGAGAAATTCAGCTCACACAAGAAAATAAAGCACGATCGTGCGTTTTTTAGCTAGTAGAAATCGTCTAAAAAATAAATCTCTCAGACGATGTTTCTATGGAAAAAGATGCAGCAGGCTTATTTGCGCTGCATCAAAAAGACAAATTCACGGCCGGTTTGAACATGCGACAACAGGGCATTGCCGGTTTGCTTGGCAAACGCCTGGAAATCCCGCACCGAACCTGGGTCCGTCGCCATGATGCGCAGGACTTCGCCACTTTGCAACTCGGACAAGGCTTTTTTAGCCTTGAGTATCGGCAGCGGGCAGTTCAGGCCGCGTGCGTCGAGTTCTTTGTGGAATTCCATGATTTCGTTTTCAAGTATCGTGTCGCTCATCAAGAACCCGCATGTTTTGTTAGGACTGACGCCAGTCTACTCCAAAACGGATCGAATGACGCGCTGCACCAAAATAGTTCGTACTACGTTGCAAGTTTGCAACGGGAACTGGCAAGTATACAACAGCTCGTCCCAGACAACAACGGCCTGCGTGGGGTACGCAGGCCGCATAGTTACTGCATTACAAGGCTTTCAGGCAACTCAGGCGCGCTCGCCCACCCAGCCCGGAACAGCCGCCAGCGCCGCTGGCAAACCGCTAGGATCGGTGCCGCCGGCCTGCGCCATATCGGGGCGTCCGCCGCCTTTTCCGCCCACTTGTTGTGCGACAAAGTTCACCAGCTCGCCGGCCTTGACCTTGGACGTGGCGTCCGCCGTCACGCCCGCGATCAGGCTCACCTTACCGTCGGCCACGCTGGCCAGCACGATGGCGGCGGTCTTCAGCTTGTCCTTCAGCTTGTCCATGGTTTCGCGCAGGCGGGCGACGTCGGCGCCTTCCAGCACCGCCGCCAGCACCTTGACGCCGTTGACGTCCACCGCCTGCGTGGCCAGCTCGTCGCCCTGGCCCGAAGCCAGCTTCGATTTCAGCGCGGCCAGTTCCTTCTCCAGCGCCTTGACGTGGTCCTGCACCTGGCCGATACGCGCGGTCAGTTCGTCCGGCGTCGACTTCAGCGCGGCCGAAGCGTCCAGCAGGCGGCGGTTCATCGCCTGCACCAGCGCCAGCGCGCCCTCGCCGGTCACGGCTTCGACACGGCGGATACCCGCTGCGACGCCGCCTTCGCCGATGATCTTGAACAGGCCGATGTCGCCGGTGCGGTGCACGTGCACGCCGCCGCACAGCTCTTTGGACGAGCCGATGTCAAGCACGCGCACTTCGTCGCCGTATTTCTCGCCGAACAGCGCCATCGCGCCGTGCTTGACCGCGTCGTCAAAGGACATGTGCTGCGCCTTGGTCGCCTGGTTTTCCAGGATCTCTTTATTGACCTTGGTTTCCACTTCGGCGATCTGCTCGGCCGTCAGCGGCGCGTTGTGGCTGAAGTCGAAACGGGTCTTGTCAGGATCGACCAGCGAGCCCTTCTGTGCCACGTGCGAGCCCAGCACTTCGCGCAGGGCCTTGTGCATCAGGTGGGTGGCCGAGTGGTTGCGGATGGTGCGCGCACGCTTGGCTTCGTCCACGTTGGCGCTGACCGCGTCGCCCACTTTCAGCGAGCCCGATTCCAGCACGCCGTGGTGGCCGAACACGTCGGCTTGAATCTTCAACGTATCGCTGACGCTGAACTGCGCCGCGCCCGTGCCGATCACGCCCTGGTCGCCCACCTGGCCGCCGGATTCGGCGTAGAACGGCGTGGTGTCCAGCACCACGATGCCGGCCTGGCCAGCCTTGAGTTCCTGCACCGGCGTGCCGGCCGCGTACAGCGCGACGATCTTGCTGCTGTGGCTCAGGTTGTCGTAGCCGACGAATTTGTTTTTCTCGCCGGAGTACTCGACCTTGGCGTCCTTGGTGGTCTTGCCGCCCTTGCGCGACAGTTCCTGGCTTTCCTTCAGCGCGGCGTCGTAGCCGGCCTGGTCGAACTCGATATTGCGTTCGCGGCAGATGTCGGCGGTCAGGTCCGGCGGGAAGCCGTAGGTTTCGTACAAGGTGAAGGCGGTGGCACCGTCGATGCCCTTGCCGTCCTTGGCCAGCTGGGCTTCCAGCACTTTCATGCCGGTTTCCAGCGTCTCGCCGAAGCGCTCTTCCTCGGCCTTGAGCATCTGGGCCACGCGGTCCTTGGCTTCTTCCAGCTCGGGATAGGCGGCGCCCATCTCGATCGCCAGGTCGGCCACCAGCTTGAAGAAGAACGGCTTGGTCTGGCCCAGCTTGTGGCCGTGACGCAGCGCGCGGCGGATGATGCGGCGCAGGACGTAGGCACGGCCTTCGCTGCCGGGAATCACACCGTCGACGATCATGAAGGCGGCAGCGCGGATGTGGTCGGCGATCACGCGCAGCGATTTGTTTTCCAGGTCGGTGGCGCCGGTTTCACGGGCGGCGGCCTTGATCAGGTGCTGGAACAGGTCGATCTCGTAGTTCGAGTGCACGTGCTGCAGCACGGCGGCCAGGCGCTCCATGCCCATGCCAGTATCCACGCATGGCTTCGGCAGCTTGTGCATCACGCCCGCTTCGTCGCGGTTGAACTGCATGAAGACCAGGTTCCAGATTTCGATGAAGCGGTCGCCGTCTTCGTCAGGCGAGCCTGGAGGGCCGCCTGGAATCTCGGCGCCGTGGTCGTAGAAAATCTCGGTGCACGGACCGCATGGGCCGGTGTCGGCCATCTGCCAGAAGTTGTCCGACGCGTAGCGCGCGCCCTTGTTGTCGCCGATGCGGATGATGCGCTCGGTCGGCACACCAATTTCCTTGGCCCAGATGTCGTAGGCTTCGTCGTCTTCCTGGTAGACGGTCACGGTCAGCTTCTCAACCGGCAGGCCGTAGACCTTGGTCAGCAGTTCCCACGCGAAGCTGATGGCGTCGCGCTTGAAGTAGTCGCCGAAGCTGAAGTTGCCCAGCATTTCGAAGAAAGTATGGTGACGGGCGGTGTAGCCGACGTTTTCCAGATCGTTGTGCTTGCCGCCGGCGCGCACGCAGCGCTGCACGGAGGTGGCACGGGTGTACGGACGGCTGTCGGTACCGGTGAACACGTCCTTGAACTGCACCATGCCGCTGTTGGTCAGCAGCAGGGTCGGGTCGTTGCCAGGCACCAGGGAGCTGGAACGGACAATCGAATGACCCTTGGATTCAAAAAACTTGAGGAATTTGTCGCGGATTTCAGATGATTTCATGTCGTAAGCAGTGGTAGCTGGCAAATGCAAAGGGTTGATTATATATGACCGTGGGGGCCACAGGGTCTCAGGCGAAGGTCGGGCCGATCAAATCGATGCGGTCGGTGCAGAATCCGTCCACGCCCCAGGACAGGATCTCCCTGCCCCGTTCGGCATCGTTGACGGTGTAGCAAAACAAGCCGTAGCCGGCCGCCTTGATCTGCGCCGCCAGCTCAGGCGTCAGATGCTTCTGGTTGGTGTGGATGGCCACAGCGCCCAGCTCGCGCGCCTGCGCCTGCCAATCGGCGGGGATGCGGTCCAGCAGGTAGCCACGCGGCAGTTCCGGCGCCGCGTCGCGGGCGGCGGCCAGCGCCTCGAAGCTGAACGAGGACAGCAGCGGAACCGCGGCCGGGTCGCCCGCCGCGATCTCGGCCGCATAATGTTCCCGTGTTATTTTTGCAACCCAGGCGCCGGTCTCGCGCTCGAAACCGTCGGCCGGCTTGATTTCCACGTTCATCCAGATGCGCTGCTGCTTGCAATAATCGATGAACTGGGTGAAGAATGGCACCGGCTCGTCACGAAATTGCGGCCCGAACCAGCTGCCCGCATCCATGCCGGACAGCTCGATGGCATCGGTCCCGGCCACGCTGCCCCGCCCCGCCACCGTGCGGCCGAACTCGGGATCGTGCATCACCATGCCGATGCCGTCGCGCGACAGCATGACGTCGAACTCGACCGCGTGAAAGCCGTAGGCCAGGCCGGCGCGCAGGCCGGCGATGGTGTTTTCCGGCGCCAGCGTGCCGCCGCCGCGGTGTGCAACGATTTTTGGGTAGGGCCACATGGTGGATGCCTCGAAAGCTAGTTAGGGAAACGATGTCAACATTATCACGAATGCGGATCGCGGCAAATACGCGGTGTTGGGCAGTGCTGGGTGCCCTGCTGGCCGGCGCGCCCGCCACTGTGGCCGCGCAGGACGCCGCCGCCCTGACGCAGCAACTGCTCATCGCCCGCGCCGCCGAGGTCTACGCCACCCGCCTGAACGACCACGTGCTGGACGGCGACGCGCGCTTCGCCACCCGCGTCAACGCCATCGCCGCCACGCTGATCGCCCGCGCCAGGCACGACTATCCCGACACCGCAGGCTGGGCCTGGGAAGTCCACACCACCAACGAGCCCGACCAGAACGCCGACTGCATGGCGGGCGGAAAAATCCTGGTCAGCCTGGCCTACGTGCAGCGCCTGGAACTGGGCGACGCCGAGCTGGCCATGCTGCTGGCGCATGAAATCGAGCACGCCGCCCTGCACCACAACCTGAAGGAATACCGCGAGGCGCTGCGGCTGGAGCCGCGCCGGGCCGGGCGCCCCTTCCTGGAGCTGGAACACGCGGTCGACCACGACAGCGCGTTGATCGACCAACTGGCGCCCACCAACTATGCCCAGGAAGTCGAAGCCGACCGCGAAGGCATGCTGCTGGCCTGGCGGGCCGGCTGGCCGGCTGCGCAGCTGGCGGGCTACTTCAGGAAAATGTTCCGGGAAAGCGCCGCGCCGCGCCGCAGCAAGCCCGACTATCCATCGCCGCTGCAACGCTGGCAGGCCGCGCGCGAGCTGGCCGCCACCTTGCAAAAAAATTATGTGCAAGCGCCGACTGAGCCACTACACTAGCGGCCTGATCGGATTACTCAAAAGGTTACACTCATCATGACAGCTCCAAAAGCGCTCGGCCATATCCGCGTCCTCGACCTCAGCCGCGTGCTGGCGGGACCGTGGTGCTCGCAGAACCTGGCCGACCTCGGCGCCGACGTCATCAAGATCGAACGGCCCGGCAGCGGCGACGACACCCGCGCCTGGGGTCCGCCGTACGCCAGGGACGCCGAAGGCCACGACACCACCGAAGCGGCCTACTACCTGGCCGCCAACCGCGGCAAGCGCTCGGTCACGATCGACATCGCCAGCGCCGACGGCCAGGCCCTGATCCGCGAACTGGCCAGCCACTGCGACGTGGTGCTGGAGAACTTCAAGGTGGGCCAGCTCAAGCGCTACGGCCTCGACTATGAATCGCTGAAGGCCATCAAGCCCGACCTGGTCTACTGCTCGGTGACCGGCTTCGGCCAGGACGGCCCGTACGCGCACCGCGCCGGCTACGACTTCCTGATCCAGGGCATGGGCGGCCTGATGTCCGTCACCGGCGAGCGCGACGACCTGCCCGGCGGCGGCCCGCAGAAAGCCGGCGTGGCGCTGACCGACCTGATGACCGGCATGTACGCCACCATCGCCATCCTGGCCGCGCTGACGCATCGCGACCGCAGCGGCGAAGGCCAGTACATCGACATGGCACTGCTGGACGTGCAGGTGGCGATGCTGGCCAATATGGGCAGCAACTACCTCAACAGCGGCAAGCCGCCCAAGCGCTGGGGCAACGCGCATCCGAACATCGTGCCGTACCAGACATTCCAGTGCGCGGACGGCTACATCATCGTCGCCACCGGCAACGACGGCCAGTATCAGAAGTTTGTCGAAGTGGGCGGCCGCGCCGACCTCGCCACGCACGAACGCTACGCCACCAACCCGCTGCGCGTGCAGCACCGCGACGAGCTGGTGCCGCTGCTGGCCAAGATGGTGCTGGCGCAGCCGCGCGATTTCTGGATCGACCAGCTGGAAGCGGTCGGCGTGCCCTGCGGCCCGATCAACAACCTCGACGACGTCTACAAGAATCCGCAGGTGCTGGCGCGCGAGCTGGTGATGGATGTGCCGCATCCAACCGCAGGCAGCACCAAGCTGGTGCGCAGCCCGATGAAGATGTCGCTCACGCCAACCGACAACGCGCTGGCGCCGCCGCTGCTGGGCCAGCATACCGACGAGATCCTGCGCGGCCTGCTGGGCCAGAGCGACGAGGACATCGCCGCGCTGCGCGCGCAGGGAGTGCTGTGATGGACAAGCTGATCGCGGAACTGAAGCGGCTGTACCTGCTCGACGACCAGGAGTGCTTCCCGGCCGGCGCGCTGACGCCGGACATGCTGGCGCAACACCTGGGCGGCGAGCAGACCCGCGCCATCAACCTGGTCTCGGACAACGGCCTGGTGCGCGCGCTGATCGTCGAGTTCAACCGCATGGGCGACGCGCCGGCCTTGCAGCACTGGGACCGCCTGTGCGGCGTGGCGAACGCGCTGCAAGACCAGCTGGGCCTGCCGGCGCCGGCGGTAAGCATCAGCGGCGGCAATGGCTATTGCTTGTGGCTGTCGCTGGAGACGCCGGTGCCGCTGAACCAGGCGCAGCACTTCCTGCACTTGCTGCGCAAGACCTACTTCCCCGACATACCGAACGAAGAGATCGGCCTGCGGCCGGATACGCTGACCAGCACGACGGCCGAGCTGCCGCCGTGTCTGCATGTGGCCAGCAATACATGGGCCGCCTTCATCAATCCCGGCATGGGCGCCTCGTTCGCCGATGAAACAGGATTGGAAATGATGCCGCCCTACTCCGCGCAAACGGCGTTCCTGGAGGGACTGCAAAGCATCAGCGACAAGCAATTCACGCACGCCATCAACACCATGAATCCGCCGCAAGGCAAGGAACGTCCGCACAAACCGGCAGCGCATGCAGCCCCGGCCGGCCTGCTGTTGAAAGATGCGACGCTGGAAGACATCATCCAGCACCTGCACGCCAAAAACATCGAGCCGACGTTCAGGCATGTGATTCCGCACTAAGCAACAGGCCGTCCGCAGACGGCCTGCGCTTTGTCTACGAACTGATACGCATATCCCGCTTCAGCTCCAGGACTTGTCCGTGCATATAGCTCACCGCGCCGCGCATGTGCGACGACAGGTACGGGACATTGATGCAGACTTGCCGGGCACGCTCGGAGAGCCGCTCCATTTCGCGCATCAGCTTGTGGATGCGAAGCTGGTCCTGCGACAGCAGCACTTCCTTCGCCGTATCGGACTGGCGGTCCAGTCGCTGGATGCTGTCGCGCAGTTCGCCGGGTACTTGCGGCTCGGCCGAACAGGCTTGCGCAGCCTGCCCTATCGCTTGCTCCAACAAATGAAACCGGTGATGGATATCGTTCGTTTGCAGCATGATGAACTCCTCCTCTGTTTTATCAGGCACAGGCGTGCCAAGGAAGTTCGACAGTGGAGGCAGCCGCCGGTTTCAGCGAACCGGACGCTAAGCCATGGCGCGCTGATGCAGATCAGCGCGCAGTCAAATTTAGCCGCCGCAAACCGGCAATGACAGCGCCTGCAACACCTCGCCCTTGTCCGTCTGCACGAAGGCGCTGATGCCCAGCTTGCGCGCCGCCGCGCCGACCGGCAGCGCCAGCGTCCGGCTGAGCACCGCACCGCCCGACGCCAACGGCACTGGCGCCAGCCACTCGCGCACCACGAAATCATGACGCAGCAGACGGCCGCTGTTCTCGCCCGCCTTCACCTGGCTGGCAACGCCGCTCTCGACCAACGCGACATACAGCTTGCCTTCCCGCGCGGACTTGGCCGTCACACTGACCGCCAGCCCGCCCGCGCTGGCCGCGTCCAGCGTGATGCCGATATCGGCCTGCGCCGCCAAACCATTGATGCGCTTGACCGTGTCAGCCACGCCGCGCGGCCAACCGCGATGTTCCTTGCCGCCGACAAAAATCTCCGGCGTGTAGATGGTGCGCGAACCGGCCAGGTCGCTCAACCAGCGCTGGCGATCGGTGTAGGTCTTGCTGGAAAACGGGTCCTTCCAGCCGATGTAGTTCCAATAGTCGACATGCTCGGACAGCACCACCGCCTGCTGCGCCGTCACGCCATCGGCACGCAAGCCGCTGACATACTGATCCGCCGGTGGACAGCTGCTGCATCCTTCGGAGGTGTACAACTCCAGCAAGGCGATGCGGTAGGCCGGGCTTTGCGCGCTGCAAGCAGCGGCCAGCGCCGGCGAAATGTTCAGCGAGGCCGCAGCGGCCAGGCTCAGGATTAAATGTCTCACAGCGTCTCCAGGGCGATAAGTGATGCAACTTGGTCGCGCCGCCGGCGGCAAACTTACAGGCTTTGTAAAGACTTGTTACAAAATCAACACGTATTCAATTTACAAGCTATCCTCCCTGCATGATCAGACATCGACCACGCCATCTGCCGGGATTACTCATCACCGGAGTGCTGCACGTAGCGATCATCTACGCATTCCTGCAGCGCCAGCATGCCGCCGACACGCCACGCGCGCCGCGCGACGCAATCCAGTGGCTGCTGCCGATGGCACGGCCGGTGGCCAAGCCCCCACCGAAGCCGCAGGTCAAGCCCGCCTCCCCGGCCAGGGTCACGCCGGCGCCGAAAACCATTACGCCACCCAAAGCCGACGAAAGCCCGGCAGCACCCGCAACCGCGCCAACGCCAGCACCGGCCAGCATCCCCGACGATCCCTTCGCCCAGGCGCCGGCCGCGCAGCATCCGTCCAGCGCCAGCGACATCCTGAGCCAGGCCAAGCTGGACGTGAGAAGAATCGACAAGGAATTGCGCGCCGCCTATCCCGAGCGCGCGCCGGTGCCGCCACCGGACAGCAAGCAGGCCCGTCTGGAACGCGGCATCAACGCCGCGCACGACGCGGTGCCGCCGAAGTGGTACCAGGGCGCAAAGATCATCGAACTGACCACGCCCGACGGCGAAAACAAAACCCGCGTCTACAAGATCGTCACCGGCCTTGGCACCTACTGCATCTCTATCCGCCCGGACGGCGCCAAGAGTTACGGCCTTTGCCCAAAATGATCAACGCTCGGCCTGCCCCAGCGGCGCCAGGCGACGCAGGCGCAACGCCACCAGGAATGCCAGGCCCAGGAAGCCGCTCAGCACCATCACCACGCCAGGCCAGCCATCGCGCCCCCACATGACGCCGCTCGCCGAACCAACCACGCTGGAACCGAGGTAATAGAAAAACAAATACAGCGCCGACGCCAGCGCCTTGTTGGTGCTGGCGCGCCGCCCCACCCAGCTGCTGGCGATCGAATGCGAAGCGAAGAAACCGTAGGTGAACAGCGCCACGCCCAGCACGATCAGCGGCAGCCAGTTCGACAAGGTCAACAGCAAGCCGGCGATCATGATGGTCATCACCGCCCACAGCACATGGCGGCGGCCGTAGCGGTCCGCCAGACGCCCGGCCCACACCGAGCCGTAAATCCCCAGCAGGTACAGGAACGACACCGCGCCCACCAGGCTCTGACTCAGGTGAAACGGCGCGGCGAGCAAGCGGTAGGCGATGTAGTTGTACAGGCTGACAAAACACCCCATCAGCAAAAAGGACAGCGAGAACAACCAGGGCATGCCGGCATCGGACAGATGCAACTTGAAGCCGGCCGGGAAAGTACGCCAGCCGCTGCGCACTGCCACGAAATGCCGCGACGCCGGCAGCGAGCGCCAGAATTCCCAGGCCGCCAGCAAGCCAGCCACACCCACCGCCGCCAAGGCCACCCGCCACGAAAAATAATCGCTCAACACCGACGCGATCACCCGCCCCGACATGCCGCCAAACGCGCTGCCGCTGATGTACAAACCCATCGACACGCCCAGCGAAGCGGGCTCCATCTCCTCGCCCAGGTAGGCCATGGCGATCGCCGGCATGCCGCCCAGCGCGACGCCCAGCGTGGCCCGCATCAGCAGCAATTGCGTATAGCTCTGCGCAAACGCGCACAAGATCGTCAGCAGCGCCGCGATCACCATCGCCGCCAACATCAGCGGCTTGCGTCCCATGCGCTCCGACACCGCGCTCGACGCCACCAGCGACACCGCCAGCGCCCCGGTCGATGCCGACAGCACCATGCTGCTCTGCGCCGCGCTCAGCGCGAACTCGTGCGAGAGCACCGGCATCAGCGGCTGCACGCTGTACAGCAGCGCAAACGCCGAAAAGCCGCCGAAGAACAGCGCACGGCTGCTGCGTTTGAATTCGGGACTGCCGACGGCAATGTGCGGCACGGCGCGGGATGGCGAGGGAAAGGCAGGTAGGGCGGCGGCGCTCAACGACATGATGACTATCTCTTGGGAGGTACGATGTCTTCATCTTAGGATTGCACCGAATCACTGTCCAATATATATTTAAGCCGTTACTCATACTTTAAAAAGATAATGGAACTCCGCCACCTGCGCTACTTCGTTGCCGTCGCCGAGGAGCTCAGCTTCACCCGCGCCGCCGAGCGCCTGCACATCGGCCAGCCGCCGCTGAGCCACCAGATCCAGATGCTGGAGGCCGAAGTGGGCGCGCAACTGCTGGAGCGCAGCAAGCGCTGGGTGTGCCTGACGGAAGCGGGCAAGCTGTTCCTCGATGACGCCCGCCGCGTGCTGTCGCTGTCCGAGCAGGCGGTGCAGACCGCGCGCCGGGCCGAGCGCGGCGAGGCCGGCGAACTGCGCGTCGGCTTCACCTTCTCCACGCCGTTGACGCCGCTGTTCGCGACCGTGGTCAACCGCTACCGCCAGCGCTATCCGGGCGTCACGCTGACCCTGCGCGAAATGTCGACGGTGCCGCAGATCGACGCCATCGCCGCGCGGGAACTGGATCTGGGATTGGTGCGCCCGCCGGAAGTGGCGGTGACCGACGCGGTCGCCATGACGGTGCTGCGGCACGACCCGCTGACGCTGGTGCTGCCGCTGGGCCATCCCTTGGCGAAGAAGAAAGCGGTCGCCATCAGCGACCTGCAAGGCCTGCCGTTCGTGATGTATCCAAAGACGGCCGGCACCGGAATCTACCATCAGATTTTCCGGTTGTGCCGGGCTGCCGGCTTCATGCCGACGATCGCGATGGAGGCCAACGAAGCATCGACCATCATCGGCCTGGTGGCGGCCGGCTGCGGCATCTCGGTGCTGCCGCGCTCGTTCGACATCATCCACATGGGCGGCGTCTGCTACCGGCCACTGGCCGATCCGGAAGCCAACACCACGCTGCTGCTGGCGCAGCGCAAGGACGAAAGCTCGCCGCTGGTGGCGGCCTTCGTCGCGGTGGCGACCGAGGCCGCCTGAGCCGTCATTCCCGCGAAAGCGGGAATCCATAGAACGCTGGCGACACCAAGTCAGCATGGGTTCCCGCGTGCGCGGGAAGTCATTTCCCCCAATGGGGGGAATGACGCGGTATCAGCTGTAGTCGGCGTCGAGCTCGGAGCCGGCGTAGTTTTCCAGTTCCGCAAACAGCGTTTTCATCGCCGTGCGGCCTTTGATGTTCTGGATCACCGTGCAGCTGTTGCGGTAGCTGGCGATGCGGTCCAGCAGCACCGGATGATGCTGCACCGGCACCTTGGCCACCAGCGCGGCCCAGCCCTCCTCGTAATCCGGCTTGGCCTTGCGCACCGACTTGACGAAGCGCTCGAACTCCTTCTGCCCGGTGCGCGCCACCACGCGGCCGCCGCCTTCGATGGCGAAGATGATGGCCAGCGCGATCACGCCCTCGGCGTTGAGGTCGGTGTCGCTGACCGGGCCTTCGCTGTTGTGGCGGCGCAGCCAGCCGGCCAGGCGCACCACGGCCTGCACTTCCTTGCGCTGCTTGAGCAGCACTTCATAGCGCTCCAGGCCGTTCCAGTTCTGGTTCGGATCGGTCTGGCACAAATCGATGAACAGGTCGCGCAGGCGCCGTGCCGCATACACCGGATCGGTATCGTACTCCCCGACCAGCGCGTCCTCCGGCAAGGCCGACAGCTCCTTGATCATCCGGAAGCCGATCTGGAACGCGTGCTCGGCGCCGTGCTCGACCAGGAAGTCCAGTGCCGCGAGGTCGCCCTCGTGCATCAGCGCGTGGTCCAGGCCCAGCGACACGCCGCCCACCGTCAGCTGCATGGCTTTCTGGATGCCGTCGGCGGTGCGGTCGTTGGTGAACTTCTCGGCCACCATGGCGGTGATGCCGGTCAGTTCATCGGCCAGCGCGTAGGCGGCGTCATCGTCGGGATGGGCCGCCAGTTGCTGGATGGCGCGGGTCAGGCGCGGTAAATTTTCTACGACAATTGCTGGCAGCATGTATCAGTTATCCATCACGAGAAAATGCCGGTGCCCAGGCTGCGGCGCGAACCAGGCTTGGCGGCGCTGCGCGTGGACGGTACCTGCTTGCGCAAGCGGTACAGCAATTCCTTGGTGGAGCGCTGCAGGAAGGTCGGCTCGTCGTCCGGGTCGTCGCTGAATTCGGCGTCGGCCAGGTCGGCGCTGTGGCGGAACTCCGGGAACAGCTCGAACAGCGCGCGGTCCCAGCCGTCTTCCGAGGCCTGCGCCAGCGCGATCGCCAGCGGAACCACGTCGTTGTCGGACGAGGTCTGGCCGGTCAGGTACGGGCCCTTGGAGATGATCTCGCCGGCCACTTCCAGGATTTCCTTCGGCGCCATCGAGAACAGGATGGCGAACGCGGTCGAACCGTGGTCAGTGGCCGAGGCGGCCGCCAGCAGCTCGTTGCGGCGCTCTTCGTCGTCGGTGGAAAACACCACGCCGTGGATGTGCGCGAACAACGACTCGGCGATGCGCTCGGGATCGTCCTCGATCAGGTCGTCCGGCCAGGTGGCGGCAAAGAAGGCCAGGCTGTCGGCCCAGGCCTTGGGCGGCACCAGCAGGGTCGCCAGCGACATCTTGCCGCCGTCGAAGCCGGCCATGTGCAGCGCCGTCACTTGCGGCGGAATGTTGTTGAGCACTTCCACCACCGCCAGGTCGCCGAACTGGTCGGCCGCCTCGGCGAAGGCTTGTTCGGCGTGGCTCAGCGAACCGGCAAGCACCAGCTCGGTCACTTGCTTGCTCAGCGCCGGCAGATTACTTTTTTCAGTCATGGTCAGTCTCCATCCTGATCGAACATCTGGGCGAAGTCGTCGGTCGCCTGGTCTTCGTCCTCGACGTCGTCGCCGTCGTCGTTGGCCGACAACTGGTCCAGCGACTGGTCGTCGTCGTCCCACTTGCGCGGATGCTTGTACAGGAAAGCGGTGATGATGGCCTGGCGCGCCAGGTCCGGCAGATTCTCTTCCAGCGCCGCGTACATGCGCGCCGCTTCCTCCCCCTTGCACGAGGCCATGGCGAACACGCGGCCGGCGTCGCCGAACTCGTAGTCTTCCGCCTCGGCCAGCAGGCCTTTCGGGTTGTTGAACTCCAGGTGGTCGACCAGCGCGAAGGCCAGCATGTTGACATCCTCGATGCCGCCGCCGCTGGCGTACTCGGAGACCAGCGCGTCTATCATGCGCTGGTAGTTCTTGCGGTCGGGAGGGTCGCCCAGGATGCCCTCGATCTGGCCTTCGAGCTCGCGCGATTGATAGGCGAACTCAGGGTGTACTTTTCTAGACATTGCTTGCTTTCTGTAGTGTGACCGGCTCAGGCCGGTGGCAGCACGGTGCCATGCAGGTTGAACACCGAACGCCACAACTGGTACGCTTCCGCTTCCGGGTCGATGATGATGCGGTGGTTCACGCTCTGGTTGTATTCCTCGCGCTTGACCGGATCGGACAGGATTTCATAGGCCTTGGTGATGGCCTTGAAGCGCGCCTCCGCGCCGGGCGCCTGGTTGCGGTCCGGGTGGAAGCGCATCGCCAGCGAGCGGTACACCTTCTTGATCTCGTCGTCGGTGGCGTTAGGCGCGATACCCAGCGTGTTGTAGTAATTTTCCATTTTGGAAACTCCGGGCCGTGATGCCGAAACAATTAAAGACGAATTATACCTGTGCCGGGTAGGCAAAATCCCAGTGCCCCCGCCGCAATGCAGCATTTTCGCCGCTGTCATAGAGGGGATACGGTAAAATGCCCTTCACTCGAACTTTTGCAAAGCCAACTTTTCAGATGAGCAACGACAAAAACAGCCCAGCGCCCGTCCTGACCTCCAATTTCCTGCGCGCCATCGTCGAATCCGACCTGGCGGCCGGCACCCACGTGCGCCCGGGGATGCCGAGCGTGATCACCCGCTTCCCGCCGGAGCCGAACGGCTACCTGCACATCGGCCACGCCAAATCGATCTGCCTGAACTTCGGCCTGGCGCGCGACTACCAGGGCCGCTGCAACCTGCGCTTCGACGACACCAACCCGGCCAAGGAAGAGCAGGAATACGTCGACACCATCATCGACAGCGTCAAATGGCTGGGCTTTGACTACGACTACCCGGCCGCCAACGGCGGCGTCGAGCACCACCTGCACTACGCCTCCGACTACTTCGACCAGCTGTACGCGATGGCCGAGTACCTGATCGAGCAAGGCTACGCCTACGTCGACAGCCAGTCGGCCGACGAGATGGCGGCCAACCGCGGCAATTTCAACACCCCGGGCAAGAATTCGCCGTTCCGCGACCGTCCGGCCGCCGAATCGCTGCAGATCTTCCGCGACATGAGGGCCGGCAAATACGCCGACGGCGAGCACATCCTGCGCGCCAAGACCAGCGCAGACGCGATGTCCTCGCCGAACATGAACCTGCGCGACCCGGCCATCTACCGCATCCGCCACGCCCACCACGTGCGCACCGGCGACGCCTGGTGCATCTACCCGATGTACGACTACACGCACCCGATCTCGGACGCGCTGGAAAACATCACCCATTCGATCTGCACGCTGGAGTTCCAGGACCACCGGCCGTTCTACGACTGGCTGCTGGAAACCCTGTCGGCGGGCGGCTTCTTCAAGCTGCCGGTGCCGCGCCAGTACGAGTTCTCGCGCCTGAACCTGACCTACGTGGTCACCAGCAAGCGCAAGCTGCGCCAGCTGGTCGAGGAAAAAATCGTCGACGGCTGGGACGACCCGCGCATGCCGACCATCGTCGGCCTGCGCCGCCGCGGCTACACGCCCGAAGCGATCAAGCTGTTCTGCGAACGCATCGGCGTGACCAAGGCCGACGGCTGGATCGACATGAGCACGCTCGAAGGCTGCATCCGCGAGGACCTGGACCCGAAGGCGCCGCGCGCCACCGCCGTGCTGCGTCCGCTCAAGCTGATCATCGACAACTACCCTGAAGGCCTGAGCGAGGAATGCACCTCGCCGGTCCACCCGCACCACCCGGAAATGGGCGTGCGCACCTTCCCGATCACGCGCGAGCTGTGGATCGAGGAAGAGGACTTCATGGAAGTGCCAAGCAAGGGCTATTTCCGCTACGCGCCGCCGGTCGACGACAAGCCGGGCAGCCGCGTGCGCCTGCGCCACGGCTACGTGACCGAATGCACCGGCTACGACAAGGACGAGAACGGCAAAGTGGTGGCGGTGCACGTCAACTACTTCCCGGATTCGAAATCGGGCACGCCGGGCTCGGACAACTACAAGGTCAAGGGCAACATCCACTGGGTCTCCGCCGCCACCGCGCTGGAAGCCGAAGTGCGCCTGTACGACCGCCTGTTCACCGACGCCAACCCGGACGCCGGCGGCAAGGACTTCATCTCGCTGCTGAACCCGAACGCCAAGGAAGTCGTCACCGCCTACCTGGAGCCGGGCATGAGCGCGGCCCAGCCGGACCAGCGCTTCCAGTTCGAGCGCCACGGCTACTTCGTCGCCGACCGCGTCGATTCCACGCCAGGCAAGCCGGTCTTCAACCGCATCGTCACGCTGAAAGACAGCTGGGTTGCCAAGTAAGCGCCGCCACAGCCCGTAACCACTGAGGCCGGCGTTTTCCCACGGGATCGCCGGCCTCTTGCATTGGCAGTTGTCTCAAACGGTATAGGACACATAGCAAATTTACAAATTTACTTGACCGGCATCGCTAAAGTTTCCTATATTCATCACTCATCATACATCTGGCACCAGGAGTTGCCTCAGGCAAGCGATATGGCAGCGTTTTTTGCGCAAAAACAATTATTCTCGCCGACCAAGCCGGTCTGGTGGGCTGGTGTCCTGCTATCGCTGGGGATCGGCGCGCTGTGCTATGTGATGGTGCATAAAACCATCGAGCATGACGCGGCCGGACGCTTCACCCAGCAGGCCCGCAACGCCCAATACAATATCGCCTCGCGTATCAACGCCTACACCGACGTGCTGCGCGGCAGCGCCAGTTTCTTCAACGCCAGCGAGCATGTGAGCCGCGCCAGCTTTCACCGCTACGTCAGCGGCCTGAACCTGGATCAGCAGTTTCCCGCGCTCGACAACGTCAATTTCACGCAACACGTGACCGATGCCCAGCGTGACGCCTTCGAGCGCCAGGCCGCCCATAGCGGCGACGGCCGGCCGGATGGCTACCCGAACTTCACCATCAAACCCGAGGGCCGGCGCGACGAGTATTCGGTGCTGACCATGATCGAACCGATCGCGCCCTACCGCAACCGGCTCGGCATCGACATCAGCGCCAGGGCGCAAGCCGGGCACGCCATCGCGCTGGCGCGCGACACCGGCCAGTTGATCACCTCCGGCATGCCGATCGAAAACACCCGCACCGCGCAAGGCTGGGCGCTGGCGCTGCGCCTGCCGCTATACCGCAAGGACGTACCGCTGAACAATGTGGCGCAGCGCCGCGCGGCCTACATCGGTTCGGTGGGCATAGGCTTCAGCGTGCCGCGCCTGGTGCAGGCGGCGCTGGAACAAATGCAGGTGCGCGAGGTGCACCTGATGCTATACGACGACGGCAAGAACGCCGATGGCAGCACCTCGCCGCTCACCCTGTTGTACGACAACAGCAGCAACGCGCGGCACACGGCGCGCCGGGACGATCAGTTCGCCATCGTGCTGCCGCTGGACTTCAACGGCCGCCAATGGTCGGCCCATTTCAGCGCCCCCAGGACGCTCTGGTACAGCCGCTTCGACGCCTTCCTGCCATGGCTGGCCATGGCCTGCGGCTTTGTCGGCTCACTGCTGTTCTACCTGCTGTTCCACACGCTGTCGTCGTCGCGCATGCGCGCCATCAAGATGGCCAAGGCCATGACCAAGGAATTGCGCGACAGCCAGGCCAAGCTGCAGCTGTCGCACCACAAGCTGCGCCAGCTGGCGGCCCACGCCGACCAGATCAAGGAGCAGGAACGCAAGCGCATCGCGCGCGAAATCCACGACGACCTGGGCCAGAACCTGCTGGTGCTGCGCATCGAGGCCGACGTGCTGGCCTCGCGCACCCGGCACAACCATCCACGCCTGCACGCGCGCGCGCGCAGCACGCTGACCCAGATCGACTGCACCATCAAGAGCGTGCGCCACATCATCAACGACCTGCGGCCGACCGTGCTGGACCTGGGCTTGAACGCGGCCGTGGAATGGCAGATCGCCCAGTTCCGCCAGCGCTCCGGCATCGTCTGCGAACTGATCGAGCACCAGAGCGACATCCGCATCGACGACCGCTGCGCCACCGCCTTCTTCCGCGTGTTGCAGGAATCGCTGAGCAACATCTTGCAGCACGCGCGCGCCAGCCTGGTGCGGGTCGAGCTGCGCCAGGCTGGCGGCATGCTCAGCATGACCATCAGCGACAACGGCGTCGGCCTGCGCGAGAGCAGCCGCAACAAGGTCGGTTCCTTCGGCCTGGTCGGCATCGAGGAGCGCGTCAGCCTGCTCGGCGGCCACTGTGCCGTCACCGGCGGCCACAACGCCGGCACCACGGTGTCGATCTCGGTGCCGGTCGACTACGAGCCGGTCCCGGCGGCCGACCACCCGGCCACTGCCCGCCTGGCGACCGACGCGACCGCGTGAGCGTCAGCACATTCCCAGCTCCGCTAGGACATTCCTGACAAAGCTTGAGAAATATCAAAGGCGACTTCATGACGCTGGTCAAGAATTGCATTTATTCCACTTTTTCAACCCGCCTCATCAACGCAAAAGGAAATGCCATGAATGTGATCAACGCACTGGACCTGGAGCCGATCAAAGTCAAGCTGATGCACAAGGAGTCTGGCGAGGGCTGGACGCTGGAGCGCGCCAACGCCATCGAAACGGAGTACCGCCGTTTCCTGTTCCTGATGAAGCAGTTCCCGAACGAGCAGACCGCGCCACTGGTCGATGTGGATACCTTCTGGCACTACCATATCTTGGACACCATGAAATACGCCGCCGACTGCGACGCCGTGTTCGGTCACTTCCTGCACCATTTCCCGTACATCGGCCTGCGTGGCGAGGATGACCTGGCGGCGCACGAGCGTCTCGGCCATCGCATGCAGGAATTGTATGAGGCAACGTTCGGTGTATCTTACCTGCGCGGCGCGGCGCATCAGGACGTGGCCTACTCGGCCGCGCCGGGCGTGACGGCTTACTCGGCTGCGCCAAGCATGACGGCCTACTCGGCCGCCCCAGGCATTGCCGCCAGAACCGCCTACTCGGCCGCGCCCGGTGTTGCCGCGAAGACCGCGTATTCGGCCGCCCGGGGTATGACGGCCTACTCGGCAGCACCAGGCAACGTGGCCGAAGGCTTGCAAACCGCAGCCGACGCAGGCGCCATCATCGAGCAGGCCCGCGTCGCCAGCTTCTACAGCGACCGTCCGCGCCTGGCGCCGTCGGCCTGAGCGCTGGCGTTTGCACCACACCAGGCAAAGCGAACAGGCGGCCTGCTCAAATAAGTGGCATACTCTGGGGATATTTATGGATGATGGGAGTTCATCATGGCTGTCAATACCGTAGCTTCCAGTACTGCCGCCGTACAAGCGACACCGCCACGCCAGCCTGAGCCGGTGAAGGCGACGAACCAACCTGCCGAACGCGTCACGCCGCCGGCTCCGCCAGCGCCGCCGCAAGCGGCGGCCGCGCCGACCGTCAATACCAGCGGCCAGCGCATCGGCACTACCATCAGCACGTCGGCCTGATACAGGCCAACCGCAGACCAGCCTCGCCACATAAGACAACGGCGCGTGACCAACAGGTCCGCGCCGTTTTCTTTGGGGCTATGCCATCATCAGGCCGCCATCAGTTCGCGCAGTTCGCGAATGCTGAAATCGCTGATCTCGTGCATGCGGATCAGGATGGTCGCGCCGATAGGCAGCGTGTTGTGACGGATCTTGCTGATGACCGGTGGCGCCACTTCCAGCGCACGCGACAGGGCCGCATCATTTTTCAGCTGCAACTTCTCGATGATGGCGTCCAGCACGCGATTAGGGTTGTAGGTCGGCGACGCGGTGATTTCTTTGATAGACATAATGTTTTTTAAGTAGGTTTCTGGCCGTCTCAGACAAAAAACGACACATGGGTAAAAAAAATTTTTAGCTCTATTACCAATGAAGCACTACAAAACACAGTCATTTATGCCGGTTTTTAGTGCTTAGCCGAGATAATACACGTTTACGTTAACGAACGGCTAACTCATCAGACATTTCTGTGAGATTTAGAGAGATTCTACCCCTATTTCTTGTGCTAGGAAGATATTTGTTACAAGAAAAGGTATAAATATTGGTAAAGTCAGTTGGATCGGCTGATGCCGGCGGCACGAAAACACCATTCAACGGCCATCAAAGCGGCCAGTTGGGCGATAGTGCCTGGGAGGAGAAGTGTGGAGGAACCGAGGAAATCGACGTCGTGAGAATTGTAGTGCCAGCCCAGCTGGCGGCGGATCTCGTCCGGCGTGGGTGGCGGGCGGCGGTCGCCCTCCCGCTGGTGCATATAGGCGCGAACCTGCTCTTTGCTGGGATGGGAAGTGGCTGTCATACCCATGGCTCCTTCGTGAGATGGCTAACAATATCGTATCATGTGCGGACTTGATTGATATAGCTCATACAAATTACGTTGCCATTTTGGCACAAACACCCCGGAAGTGACTTGCAAAAGTGCAAGTTCCACTCCGTCTTTACTTGTTTTTACCTACTCCCATGACCTACGAAGAATTTCTCGACGAAGTAACCACCTTGCTCCACGAAATCTATGATCTCGACGACGCCGCCGCCATCAAGCTGGTGGTCGACGCCCAGGACGCCGAGTATTTCGTCGCCCACGACGACAAGCCGGAACTGCGCACCGTGGAACAGGCCCGCCAGGACGCCGTCGCCCTCTACGATGCCAAACAGAACAAAGTGCAGACCCAGAAGAAGCAGCAGCAGCGCGTGCAGCAGAAAAAGCGTCCGCCGCGCGCCTGATCAGCCCTTCAACATCCGCGCCACGGTGGCGTAGCGCAAGCGCACGCCCAGTTCGCGCTTGATGCGGCCGTTGCTCAGCCGCCGCGATTCCGACATGAAGGACAGCAAGGCCGGCGTCACCACCTGCTGCAGTTCCGCGCGCGGCAGACGCGGCGGGCGCGGCAGCCGGAAGGCGTCCGCCACCGCATCGAAATACGCCGCCATCTTCATATCGCTGTCGTCCACCGCGTGATAAACCCGGTTGGGCAAGGCGCGGAACAGCGCGCGCACGATGATGGCGGCCAGGTCGTCGGCATGGATGTGGTTGGTGTACACATCCTCCGCCTCGACCAGGGCCGGCGTTCCCGCCTGCAGGCGTTTCAGCGGCAGGCGGTCGGCGGCGTAAATGCCCGGCACCCGCAGGATGGACAACTGCGCACCGGCGCGCCGCGCCCAGCCCCGCAGCACCCGCTCGGCATCCACCCGGCGCAACGCGCGCGCGTTGCGCGGCGCCACCGGACGGCTCTCGTCAAACATGGCCCCGCCGCAATCGCCATAGACACCGGTGGTACTGACATAAACCATCCGGGCGTGCTCAGGTAAAATGGCGGTCAGATTGCGCGTGCGGCGGTCCAGCACGCCGTCGGCCGGCGGCGGCGCCAGGTGCACGACACGGTCCGCCAGACCGGCCAGGCGCCGCAATGTGGCGGGCTGGTCCAGGTCGGCCACCAGCGGCACGGCACCCAGCGCGCGCAATTCGGCGCAGCGCGACGGCTGGCTGGTGGTGGCAAACACGCGGAAATACGGACGCAACAGCGGCAGCAGCCGCATGCCAACATCGCCACAACCCACGATCAACAGGCGCGGCAGCTTGAATTTTTGGATAGTAAGTTTTTTCATTTGAAGGATTGTATGACGTTTCAAATCACTGTACAGCCCAGCGGCCATCAATTCAGCTGCGAGGAAGACGAAACCGTGCTGGCCGCGGCCATGCGCGCCGGTGTCGGCCTGCCCTACGGCTGCAAGAACGGCGCATGCAGTTCCTGCAAAGGCAAGGTCATTTCCGGTTCGGTCACGCACAAGGCGCACCAGGAGCGCGCGCTGACCAAGGACGAGGAAGCGGCCGGCTACTCGCTGTTCTGCTGCGCCACCGCGCAGGCCGACCTGGTGATCGAGGCGCGCGAAGTGGCCGGCAGCGACGACTACCCGATCCGCAAGATGCCGTCGCGCGTGGCGACGCTGGAAAAACTGGCGCCGGACGTGGTCGTCATGACGCTGCAACTGCCGGCCAACGAGACGCTGAAATACCGCGCCGGCCAGTACATCGAATTCATGCTGCGCGACGGCAAGCGCCGCAGCTACAGTATGGCCTCGCCGCCGGACCAGGACCAGCCGCTGAGCCTGCACATCCGCCACATGCCGGGCGGCCTGTTCACCGACCAGGTGTTCAGCACCATGAAGGAACGCGACATCCTGCGCTTCGAAGGCCCGATGGGCACCTTCTTCGTGCGCGAGGACAGCGACAAGCCGATGGTGCTGCTGGCCTCCGGCACCGGCTTCGCGCCGATCAAGGCCATCATCGAGCACCTGCGCGCGCAGGATTCGCAGCGTCCGATGACCCTGTACTGGGGCGGCCGCCGCCCGCAGGACCTGTACATGGACGCGCTGTGCCGCCAATGGGAAGCCATCCTGCCGAACTTCACCTACGTGCCGGTGATCTCGGCCGCGCAGCCGGAAGACCACTGGAGCGGCCGCACCGGCTTCGTGCATGCCGCCGTCATGGCCGACCTGCCCGACCTGTCCGGCCACCAGGTGTATGCCTGCGGCGCGCCGATCATGGTCGAATCGGCCAAACGCGACTTTGTCGCCCAATGCGGCTTGCCGGAGGACGAGTTCTACGCCGACGCCTTCACCACCGAAGCCGACATCAACCAGCCCTAAGCATCCATCTCCACCGGGAGCAGACAGGGATGCGGAGTCCCAAGGCTCTGCTCCCTGAAAGCTCAAATGACCGCCAGTCCCAGTTCCAGCAACGGCTTCAGCGTCCTGCGCCACCGCAACTTCGCCCTCTACCTTTCCGCCCGCACCCTCGCCACCCTGGCGGTCCAGATGCAAAACGTCGCCATCGGCTGGCAAGTCTATGCGCTGACCCACAACCTGTTCGACCTCGGCCTGATCGGCCTGGCGCAGTTCGCGCCCTTCCTGCTGCTGATCCTGATCGCCGGCCACGCCGCCGACCGCTACGACCGCCGCAACCTGGTCGCGCTGGCGCTGGGCGCGCAACTGCTGTGCGGGCTGACGCTGCTGGGCTTCACCGTCGCCGGGCTCGGCGCCGTGTGGCCGGTGTTTGCCGTGCTGGTGCTGTTCGGCAGCGCGCGCGCCTTCATGGGGCCGGCCACGCAAGCCATCCTGGTCAACCTGGTGCCGGCCGAGAGCTTCAGCAAGGCCGTCGCAATGAGCTCGTCGAGCTTCCACGTCGCCGTGATCCTCGGCCCCACGCTGGGCGGCCTGTTCTACCTGGCCGGGCCGAAAACGGTTTATATGATTTCCTCGGCGCTGCTGGTGGCCGCGGTGGTGATGATGTCGCTGGTCAAATCGGTCAAGCAGCCCAGCAACCGCGAGCCGGCCACCTGGCACACGGTGCTGGAGGGCCTGCGCTTCGTCTGGTCCAAACCGGTGGTGCTGGGGGCGATCTCGCTCGACCTGTTTGCCGTGCTGTTCGGCGGCGCCACCGCGCTGCTGCCGGCGCTGGCGCACGACGTGCTGCAGGTGGGCCCGACCGGCCTGGGCATGCTGCGCACCGCGCCCGGCGTCGGCGCCGCCCTGTGCTCGGTCGCGCTGGCCTTCTTCCCGATCACGCGCCGGGTCGGGCTGTGGATGCTGGGCGGCGTCGCCGTGTTCGGCGTCTGCACGCTGGTGCTGGGCGCCACCTCCACCTTCATCGTCGCGCTGGCGGCCCTGTTCCTGATGGGCGCCGGCGACATGATCAGCGTCTACGTGCGCCACCTGCTGGTGCAGTACGAAACGCCGGACGCCATCCGCGGCCGCGTCAGCGCGGTGAACTCGGTGTTCATCGGCGCCTCGAACGAGCTGGGCGAATTTGAATCCGGCCTGACCGCCGGCTGGATGGGCCTGACACGCGCGGTGCTGTTCGGCGGCGCCGCCACCCTGGCCGTGACCGGCGCCTGGGCCGTGCTGTTCCCCGTGCTGTCGCGCATGAACCGCTTTCCCCACGAGGACCGACCATGACCTTGCGCATACGCCTGCCGGGCATCATCCACAGCCGCCCTCACCTGAGCCTGGCCATCCTGCTGGGCGCCCTGAGCGGCCCGCTGCTGCCGGACACCTGGGCGTTGGTGCCGCGCCTGCTGACGGCATGGAATATCACCGTCTGGACCTACCTGCTGTCGATGGGCTGGATGATGGCGCGCGCCGACCAGCACGACATCCGCCGCGCCGCCTGCCGCCAGGATGAAAAGGGACCGGTGATCCTGGCCACGCTGTCGATCGCCATCATGATCAGCCTGGCGGCCATCGTCTCGCAGCTGTCGACCCTGAAGGACTCGCCGCCGGCCGACATGGTCTACCACTACGGTTTCGTGATACTGACCCTGACCGGTTCGTGGTTCATGATAGGCATCATGTTCTGCTCGCACTACGCGCATCTGTACTACATCAATAACGACGGCAAGAAACCGCTGCAGTTCCCCGACCAGCAGCTGACGCCGAACTATTGGGATTTCCTGTATTTCTCGTTCACGATCTCGGTCGCGGTGCAGACCTCGGACGTGTCCGTGCACAGCCGCGCCCTGCGCCAGGTGGTGCTGGCGCAGTCGGTGCTGTGCTTCTTCTACAACCTGGCCATCCTCGGCTTGTCGATCAATATTGCCGCTTCGCTCATCAATGCTTAGCCCGTGATGTGCTTCTTAACGGGAACCTAAGCAGAAAAGGAGTAATATTGTTTTGCAGTTCAACAAACAGGAGCAAGCGTATGCAAATCAATATCAATGCCGACAAAACCATCGACCGCCATGCCGGTCTGGATGAACATGTACAAACGGTCGTGAGCAATGCCCTCCACCGCTTCGGCGAGCAGATCACCCGCGTCGAAGTCCACCTGAGCGACAACCTGGTGCAGAAATCGGCCGACGGCGACAACCGCTGCCTGATGGAAGCCCGCGTCACCGGATATCAACCGATCGCCGTCAGCGATCACGCCGCCACGCTGCACCAGGCGATAGGCGGTTCGGCGGACAAACTCAAGCGCGCCATCGACAGCGCCCTGGGCCGCCTGCATGACAAGGACAAGCGTCACGCCGACGGCGCCGTGCCGGCCGAAGCCGACACGGACGACACCGAATAATTCTGAAACGGGCGGAGCTAGCGCTGTGCTAGCTCCCGCAAATACCGCAATCCCTGCAGCGACCGGCTGCCGTACCACGACATCATCTCCCCATCGACCAATAACACCGGCTTGCCGATCTGCTTTTCCAGCGCGTCCGCATGGGCTTCCGTGAAGCGATACGGTTCGCTCGACAGCAACACCCCATCCACCTGCGCGATCAGCTCCGACGACCATTCGAAGCGCGGATAACGCAGCTCGCCCAGGTCCGGCACGCTCCAGCCGATTTCCTCCAGCATGCGCGCGATGTAGGTGTCGCGCGAGACCGTCATCCACGGGTCTTGCCAGATGCAGTACAACAGCGTCTGCGGCCGGCCCGGCGGCATGGCGCGCAGCAGCGCGTATTCCGCCTCGAACGCGGCGCACCAGTCGGCCGCCGCCTGCTCGCGGCAGAACACGCCGCCCATCAGGCGCGCCAGTTCCAGGTTGTCGCGCGGGCGCAGCGGATGGGTGACGACGATGTTCGGAATGAATTCGGCCAGCAGCTCGACGGTCGGCTTTTCGTTCTCGTCGATGTTGACCACCAGATGCGTCGGCGCCAGCTTGCGGATTTTTTCGATATTCACATCCTTGGTGCCGCCCACCTTGGGGATGGCTTGCACCACCCCGGCCGGATGGATGCAAAAGCCGGTGCGGCCCACCAGCTGCCCGGCCAAGCCCAGCTCGCACAGCAGCTCGGTAATCGACGGCACCAGCGAGACGATGCGTGCGTTCGGATCGGCCTGATGCCGGGTGCCGATCGCGTCGGTATAGTCCATATTGTTATCCAGTGTAGGCAATCCGACATTGAAGCATCTGCGGATACATCGCGCAACAACTGCGGGCTGAAATTTACACTGGAGCCAGGACAGTTCAGCTATGATTGCTGTGCTTGCCCATCAGCATCCTGAAAGACCATCTTGAAACAAATCTGCACCTTCGGCGCCTCCCGCTACCAGATCAGCGACTTGCAGCTGCTGCGCAACGCGGACGACGACGCCGCCATCGCCAGGCTGCTGGCGCCCTGCCCCGTGATGCAACTGGAAGCCGAGCAGGCGGTCGCCGAATCGAGCCGCGCCCGCCTCTACATCGTGCTGAGCGGCGCGCTGTCGGTGGCCACCGACACCCGCACCGGCATGGCCGACGGCACCGTCAGCAAGATACTGCCGGGCGAAAGCGTGGGTGAACAATCGGTGCTGGACGAGCAAGCCAACCTGTCGAGCATCACCGCGCTGGAGCGGAGCGAGGTGCTGGTGATCGAGGCCGACATCGTGTGGAAGCTGATCGACGAATCGAATGTGCTGGCGCGTAACCTGCTGCGGCTGCTGTCGTTCCGCATCCGCGCCGCCAACGCGCAGCTGCGCCGGCGCCAGAAGCTGGGCGAGTTCTACCGCCAGCTGTCGATGATCGACGGCCTGACGGGGCTGTATAACCGCGCCTGGCTTAACGACCTGCTGCCGACCATGATCGCCACCGCGCACAGCTCGCACGCGCCGCTGGCGCTGATCATGATCGACCTCGACCACTTCAAGCAATTCAACGACAGCCACGGCCACCTGGCCGGCGACCAAGCCCTGCGCGCTGCCGCGCACGTACTCAGCAGCGCGCTGCGGCCGACCGATTTCGCGGTCCGCTACGGCGGCGAGGAAATGATGGTGCTGCTGCCGGACACCAGCGACAAGGTCGCGGTGGCGGTGGCCGAGCGCCTGTGCGAACGGATGCAGCAGGCGGTGGTGTTTGCCGACATGCGGGTGGCGCTGCCGCAGATCACGGCCTCGTTCGGCGTGGCGACGCTGCAGGCGGGACAGGACGACCACGCGCTGATCGCCGCCGCCGACGGCGCGCTCTACCGCGCCAAGGACCAGGGCCGCAACCGCGTGGCCCATCACGCACCGCAACTCTAACGCCGTCGTTCCGCAGCGGCGGACCGCCGCGCAGGCGGGAATCCATAGGCCGCTTGCCTCCTCCACGCCGTATGGATTCCCGCGTGCGCGGGAATGACGCTTAGGCGCCGGCCGCCGGCTACGCCTGGTGCGCGGCGGCGAAGTCGGCGTAGCCCTTCTGCACCAGCTCGTAAGTCTTATCGATATTGCTGGCCACATCGCCGTTGAGCACCTTCAGCCCGTCCAGCACGCCGCGCGCCTCCTTGAAGCCCTGGTCCACGCCCTTTTTCAGCGTATCCATGAACTTGTTGAGCACCACATCGCCCTCCTCGCCGGGGTGCTGCTGCTGGAAGGCTTCATAAAACGCGGTCGACAGCGATACAATGCGGCTCGCGGTGCCTTCCGGCGTATTATCCTGCGACACGGCGTTCTGGATGGCGTTGTCGCCGAAATCGTCCTTGAGCGCCTCGTTAATGCCGGTCAGCGCCGTTTTCAGCACCACCGACAGCGGATCGTTGGAAGAATTCAGCGACACCGTCAGCGAAGCTTGTACGATAGACACATTGAGCTGCGCCTTGGCCTTGGCCGCGACGCTCACATTGCTGTCGTCCTTGGCCAGGACCGGCGTCGCGGCCGTAGTACTGCCGGAGGTTGCAGAGACGGGAGTGGCCATGATGTGGCTCCTGATGGAATATCTTTGAATTATCGGCAGATTTAAGAATAACTGTAGCCCCCTTGACCGCAACTATGACCACACAGACCTTTCTCTGGCACGACTACGAAACCTTTGGCGCCCAGGCCCGCCGCGACCGCCCGGCGCAATTCGCCGCGATCCGCACCGACGCCGACCTGAACGAGATCGGCGATCCCATCATGTTGTATTGCAAACCGGCCAACGATTTCCTGCCGGACCCGCAATCCTGCCTGATCACCGGCATCACGCCGCAGCAGTGCCTGGAATGGGGCGTGCCGGAGCACAAGTTCGCCGCCACCATCGAGCAAGCCTTCTCCAAGCCGGGCACCATCGGCGTGGGCTACAACACCATCCGCTTCGACGACGAGATCACCCGCTTCATGTTCTGGCGTAACCTGATCGACCCGTATGCGCGCGAATGGCAAAACCAGTGCGGCCGCTGGGACTTGCTGGACGTGGTGCGCATGACCTACGCGCTGCGCCCGGAGGGCATCGAATGGCCGCTGCGCGAGGACGGCAAGCCCAGCTTCAAGCTGGAGCACCTGGCCAAGGCCAACGGCCTGCTGCACGAGGCGGCGCACGACGCGCTGTCCGACGTGCGCGCCACCATCGCGCTGGCGCGCCTGATCAAGCAGAAGCAGCCCAAGCTGTTCGACTTCTGCCTGGCGCTGCACAAGAAGGACCGCGTGGCCGACGAGATCGGCATGCACCTGGCGCCGCAGCTGCGCGCGCCGTTCCTGCACGTGTCGGGCATGTTCCCGGCCGAGCGCGGCTGCATCGCGCTGGTGTGGCCGCTGGCCACCCATCCGACCAACAAGAATGAGGTGATCGTCTGGGATTGCACCTACGATCCGAGCGAGCTGTTCACGCTGGACGCCGACACCATCCGCACCCGCATCTTCAGCCGCAGCGACGCACTGCCGGAAGGCGTGACGCGCCTGCCGGTCAAGAGCATCCACCTGAACAAGTCGCCGATGCTGGTGGCCAACCTGAAGACGTTGTCGCCGGCGATGGCGGCCAGGTGGGGCATCGACCTGGAGCAAGGCAAGGCCTATGCGGCGCTGGCCGCGGCCGGGCGCAACATGGATGCGATATGGGAGCAGGTGTTCTACCGTCCGGCCGGCGACGAGCTGGATGTGGACGAGGATCTGTACAACGGCTTCGTCGGCAAGGACGACCGCCGCATGCTGGACTCGCTGCGCAAGGAGACGCCGGCCAGGCTGGCCACGGCATCGCCGTCGTTCAGCGATCCGCGCCTGCTGGAGCTGCTGTTCCGCTACCGCGCGCGCAACTTCCCGGAGACGCTGTCCGAAGCCGAGATGGAGCATTGGGAACAGCACCGCGCGGCGCGCTTCTACGAAGGCGCAGGCGGTGCCCGCAGCATCGACCAGTTCTTCGGCGAGATCGACCATCTGCAACAGGATGCCGATGAGCGCGCCGAACAGATACTGGCCGAGCTGTACGAGTACGTGGAGCTGATCGCTCCAGCGCACTAAACGCCGTCGTCCTCGCGAAAGCGGGGACCCATAGAACGCGAGCTCAGCATGGATTCCCGCCTACGCGGGAATGACGGCTATCAGCCGCGATGCTGGTTGATGGCGTCGCGCGTTTCCAGCGCCACGCGGCGCGCGGCGGCGGCGAAGTCTTCCTTGGCCTGCGGCGCCGCGTACAGGATCGCGCGCGAGGAATTGATCATCATGCCGGTGCCGTCGTAGGTGCGGCCCGACTTGACGGTGGCCTCGATATCGCCGCCCTGCGCGCCGATACCCGGCACCAGCAGCGGCATGTCGCCAACAATCGCCCTGACCTGCGCCAGTTCTTCCGGGAAGGTAGCGCCCACCACCAGCGCACACTGGCCGTTGGCGTTCCACTTGTCCGCCACCAGGCGCGCCACGTGCTGATACAGCGGCTGGCCGTCGACGTTGAGGAACTGCAGGTCCGAACCGCCCGCGTTGGAGGTGCGGCACAGGATGATGACGCCGCGGTCGCTCCACTCCATGTACGGTTCCACCGAATCCGAACCCATGTAGGGGTTGACGGTCACCGCGTCGGCGCCGTAGCGGTCGAACGCTTCGCGCGCGTACTGGCGCGCGGTGGCGCCGATGTCGCCGCGCTTGGCGTCCAGGATCACCGGGATGTGCGGATAGTTGTCGCGCACGTAGTGGCAGATTTGCTCCAGCTGGTCTTCCGCGCTCAGCGCCGCGAAGTAGGCGATCTGCGGCTTGAACGAGCATGCCAGGTCGGCGGTGGCGTCGATGATTTCGCGGCAGAAGTGATAGATGCCTTGCGGGTCGCTCTGAAACTGGGCCGGCAGCTTGGCCATGTCCGGATCCAGGCCCACGCACAGCAGGGAGTCGTTGGCCGCCCAGGCGGCAGATAATTTGTTGATGAAAGTCACGACGCACCCTTCGAATTTGTTGCAAACCCTCTATTGTAACGCCCCTGCACCGGCCTGTTAAAATTTGGCCCTCATTCCTTAGAAAGCAAATTCCTATGAAACTTACCAATAAAGTCGCGATTGTGACCGGCGCCACCCAAGGCATAGGCTTGGCTTGCGCGCAGCGCCTGGTGGCCGAAGGCGCCAAGGTCATGCTGGTCGACATCAAGCCGGAAGGCGCCTCCGCCGCCGCCACGCTGGGCGAGCAGGCGCGCTTCTTCGCCGCCGACGTCAGCCAGAAATGCGACGTCGACGCGCTGGTGGCCGCCACCCTGGCCGAATTCGGCCGCATCGACATCCTGATCAACAACGCCGGCGTCACCCACGCCGCCGATTTCCTCGACCTGACCGAGGACGATTTCGACCGCGTGCTGCGCATCAACCTCAAATCCATGTTCCTGTGCGGCCAGGCGGTGGCGCGCGAGATGGCCAAGCAGCACAGCGGCTGCATCATCAATATGTCCAGCGTGAATGCCGAGCTGGCGATTCCGAACCAGGTGCCGTATGTGGTGTCCAAGGGCGCGATCAACCAGCTGACCAAGGTGATGTCGCTGAACCTGGTCACGCACGGCATCCGCGTCAACGGCATCGGCCCCGGCACCATCCTGACCGAACTGGCCAAGCAGGCCGTGATGGCCAGCCCGGAAGCGCGCCAGACCATCCTGTCGCGCACGCCGATGGGCCGCTGCGGCGAGCCGGAGGAAGTGGCCTCCATCGCCGCCTTCCTGGCCAGCGACGACGCCAGCTACATGACCGGCCAGACGCTGTACGTGGACGGCGGCCGGCTGGCCCTGAACTACACGGTGCCGGTGAAATAAAGAGTTATATGCATTAATGATGTCTGGTATCTGAAACCAAAATTAGACACATATCTTTCACACCCCCATAATTACACCTGTCTCCACTATTCTCCTCCAAGAAAATAGTTTTAAGCCCGCTTTAACCAGCGGGCTTTTTTTTTGCTCGTTGTCATTACAGCGTCATATTCGCTTCCTATACTGGTCGCATCTTCAGTACATGCAACCGATAGGCATGACGGAAGAACGGTGCACCGGGCTTCCGGTGCACCACTCCCCCTTTTTTGCGCTGCATGGTATTGTCCGGGTCATGATCAAGCTATTCTTCCTGACCAATTCCCACGCCCGACTTCGCTACTGGACCGCCATCGTCCTGTACCTGCTGATCCTGATACTGGGCTCACTGCCCGGCGCCCGCCAGGACATCGGCCAGGTGGCCTCGGGACTGGTGCTGCATTCAATCGCCTATGCCGGCTTGAGCTTTCTGATTTTCACCGGTGGGACCGGCAACTTGCGGCTGCGCGCCGGCAAGGCGGTACTGACCATCGCCCTGATGGGCGCACTCGACGAATATGTACAAAGTTTCTTTCCCTATCGTCATGGTGCCGTGTCCGACTGGCTGGTCGACTGCAACGCCGCCGTGCTGATGGCACTATTCATGTGGGGCCTGTGGACCCGCTATCGCATCCAGCCGTCACACTGATATCTCCGGCGCGTTCTCCAGGCGCGCCCATCGCCAGCTCCACGTCCCAACGCATCTGCTGCAATTGCTCCGCCTTGGCCACGCGTACCAGTTCGTGCAATGAATGCGTTAATAAATGCCGGCAACGAGGGTCCGGCGCGTTTCCATAGGTTGAATTAATTAAATCTTCGATAATAATGTCTGTCACGCGTGTCAACATATCGATGTCCTTTAAAGTGATACCCAACAATTATTGCGTGTGAGTAGCACTCCGCAATTGATGTATATCAACTGCGGCAGGATGGAGGGGAACAAAACCGGATAGTCGGCCTCTGAATCAAAGGCTAGCCATTTTGATTAATCGACTATGGGGAGAATGAAATGAATATGACCAGAAACGCTACCATTGCGCTAGTTATTCTGACGCTGGCAGCTTGTGCCTCGGAACGCAGTAGCGAGCCCGGCGCGAGCAGCAGCACCAGCAGCACCAGCGGCTATCCGAGCGACGGCAACAGTCCCAGCGCCAGCAGCACCAGCCAGAGCGGCAGCACCAACCAGAGCAGCACCACCGGCACCATGAGCAGCAGCGGCAGCACCATGAACAGCGGCAGCAGCACCATGAGCAACAGCGGCAGCACCACGAGCAGCGGCACCAGTGGCATGGCCAGCAGCAGCCCCAGCGCCCAGACCTCCTACGGCGTGGTGCAGGCCATCGACCAGATGCAGCGCCAGGATGTGGGCGTCGGCGCGGCAGGCGCGGCGGCGGCCGGCGGCAGCGTTGGCTTGCCGACCGACAAGGTCTACCGGGTCACCGTGCACATGGACGATGGCAGCAGCCAGATGGTGGTGGTCGACTCCATGCCCAGCTACAAGATCGGCGACCGCGTACGCTACAACAACGGCGTATTGACCAGCTACTAATACAGCTGCTCGACCTGGTAGCCTCGGTTCCTGAGCAGCTGCGGCAAGCCATCGTCGCCCACCAGGTGCAGCAGGCCGACGCCGACAAAGGCCACCTGGTCCTGCTGCATGATGCGCTCGATATTGCTGGCCATTTCGGGATTGCGCTTGCCCAGCAATACGCGATTCATGAAGCCGGCGGAGATCGTGTCGCCGCTGGTGGCGGACTGCCACGCCGCGCGGATGCCGGGCACGTCGGCGGCGCTCCAGGCGTCGATCAGCGCGGTGGACTTCTTCAGCGAGGCGCCGTCGGCCAGGTCGGCCAGGTTCTCCAGCAGATACTGCTCCTGCTGGCGCTCGTCCAGCGTATCGAACAGGCTCAGCTGATACTCGGCGCTTTCCAGCTCGCGCACCGTCTTGTCCTGGCTCTTGGCCGCCGCCAGCAGCGCGTATTCCACCGCCTGGCTGCGCTGGAAGCCGTGTACCTCCATCTCCGCGCCGATCAGCAGATTGGCGATCAGCCAGGGCTTGTACTGCTGCACCGATTGCAGCGACAGGCCGGCCCGCGCCAGCGCCTGCACGGTCAGCTGCAGCGTGGCCGGCGACAAATGCTGCTGCAGGCTGTCGCCGTCCGGGTAGCGGCCATGGCGTGCCAGCGCCAGCTGGAACGGCCCATCCTGGCGGATATCCAGCTCGATCACCAGCGCCTTGGAATCGAGCAGCGCGCGCGACACCACCGGGTCCAGCGGGTACAAGCCATCCTTGCCGACATGAATGGTGCCGAACAGATAACTGGTCTTGCCGTCATGCGTGACCCGGTACAGCTGGCCGCGGTGCACGGCCGAAGCCGGCTCGGTCAGCCCGGCGGCAAACAGCGACTGGCAGCAGGCCAGCAGCATCGTAAATAGAATAACAATTTTTTTCGGCATGAGTTTCCCCGCGATAGCAGGGAATGCCATCGAACGATTGAAAGCGGAACAAGGGATTAGTAATGCGATGCGCCTTACTGTTTCCAATGGTAAATCAGGACCATGCGCGAGGAAATATTTTTTTAAAACTTGCAGCTAAACTTCAGCGAAATAAACACACTAAATGCCAAGCATTTAATAAAAATGCTGTTTAAATGATTAGATATTATCTCTTTATTACGCCTTATTTTATGGACGGCCGCCAGCGCGTCGCCGCCATATTGTGTATGCTTGTTGATTCCTATGCAAAGATAATATCCACACTCTTTCCATGGACTTCATTGATTAAGGCCACAGCGGCCGGAGATAAGCACCCATGATTCCATTTTCCATCCTCGACCTTTCCCCGATCGCCGAAGGCAGCCATCCTTCCGCATCGTTCCGCAACACCCTGGACCTGGCGCAGCACGGCGAGCGCTGGGGCTATCAGCGCTACTGGCTGGCCGAACACCATGGCATGCCCGGCATCGCCAGCGCCGCCACCGCCGTGGTCATCGCCCACGTGGCCGGCGGCACCTCGACCATCCGCGTCGGCGCCGGCGGCATCATGCTGCCCAACCACGCGCCGCTGGTGATCGCCGAGCAGTTCGGCACGCTGGAGGCGCTGTTCCCCGGCCGTATCGACCTCGGCCTGGGCCGCGCGCCCGGCTCCGACCAGACCACCGCGCGCGCCCTGCGCCGCAACCTGGACAGCGACGCCGACGCCTTCCCGCAAGACGTGCTGGAGCTGCAAGATTATCTGTCCGACACGCCGCGCCAGCGCGTGCTGGCCGTGCCCGGCAAAGGCGCCAAGGTGCCGCTGTGGATTTTGGGTTCCAGCACCTTCGGCGCGCAACTGGCCGCGCACATGGGCTTGCCGTTCGCCTTCGCCTCGCATTTCGCGCCGCAGATGATGATGCAGGCGATCGCCATCTACCGCAGCAACTTCCAGCCGTCGGCGCAGTTGTCCAAGCCGCACGTCATGCTCGGCTTCAACGTATTTGCCGCCGACACCGACGAGGAAGCGCACTACCGCGCCACCTCGATGCAGCAAGCCTTCGTCAACCTGCGCAGCGGCCGTCCCGCGCGCCTGCCGCCGCCGCAGGCCGGCTATCTGCAAGCGCTGGGGCCGCAGGAACGGGCGCTGCTTGACTCGGTGCTGTCCTGCTCGGCCATCGGCGCGCCGGACACGGTACGCCGCCAGCTGCAGGCATTCATCGCCCGCACCGGCGCCGACGAGCTGATGATCACCTCGCAGATCTTCGACCACGCGCAGCGCCTGCGCTCCTACGAAATCACGGCCGAAGTCCGGCAGGGGCCGCAGCCCGGCCGCTAGGCAAACGCCCCGTGCTCAGCAGTATTTTGCGATCGCCGTTAAAATTGCGACCTGCAAATTCAAGGAGCACCCGTGAGCCAGTCCCACGCCCAGCAAGACATTTCCCCCGGCATGGTCTGGCTGTTCGCCACCGCGACCGGGCTCATCGTCGCCAACCTGTACTACGCGCAAACGCTGATCGGCCCGATCAGCCGCGCCACCGGCCTCGACCCTGGAGCCGCCGGCCTGATCGTCACGCTGACGCAGCTCGGCTACTGCCTCGGCCTGCTGTTCATCGTGCCGCTGGGCGACCTGCTGGAAAACCGCCGCCTGATCTTCATCGCCCTGCTGACCACGGCGCTGGCCCTGCTGGCGGCCTCGTTCACCAGCAGCGCGGCCCTGTTCCTGCTGGCGGCCTTCTGCATCGGGCTGGGTTCGGTGGCGGCGCAGATCGTGGTGCCATTCGCCGCCCACATGGCGCGGCCTGAACAGCGCGGCCAGACGGTGGGCAAAGTGATGAGCGGCCTGCTGATGGGCATCATGCTGGCGCGGCCGGTCGCCAGCCTGGTGGCGGACGCGCTGAGCTGGCACGCCATCTTCGTCATCTCCGCGGTCGGCACCACGGCGCTGGCCTTCCTGCTGCGCGCGCGGCTGCCGCAGCGCCATCCGGGATCGGGCCTGCACTACTTTGAATTGCTGGGTTCGATGTGGCAGCTGCTCAAGACCACGCCCATCCTGCGCCGCCGCGCCGCCTACCAGGCGTGCATGTTCGGCGCCTTCAGCCTGTTCTGGACCTGCGTCTCGCTGGAGCTGACCGGCCCGCGCTTCGAGCTGAGCCAGACCGGCGTCGCCATTTTCGCGCTGGTGGGCGTGGCCGGCGCGATCGCCTCGCCGATCGCCGGCCGCCGCGCCGACCACGGCAAGAGCCGCTCCACCACCGCCATCGCCCTGACGCTGGGTGCGCTGGCCTTCGCCATGCCGCTGCTGATCCACGCCGGCCGCGTGGTCGACCTGTGCGTGCTGGTAGTGACCTCGATCGTGCTGGACATGGGCGTCTCGGCCAACCTGGTGACGGGGCAGCGGGCCATCTTCGCGCTGCCGGCGGACATCCGCAGCCGCCTGAACGGACTCTACATGGCCTTGTTCTTCATGGGAGGCGCGCTGGGCTCATCGCTGGGTGGGTGGATGTTCGCCGCGCACGGCTGGACCGGCGTACTGTGGGCCGGCCTCGCCTTCCCCCTCACCGCCCTGTGCATCTTCGCCACCGAATAACATTGGGGTCAAGTCTGACATTCGGACACGGCCTCTGCCGTAACGGCCCGCTACGGCAGAGGCCGTGTCCGAATGTCAGACTTGACCCCAGCGGTTAGTGCGACCAGAGGCGGACCTGGCCCTGCAGCGAGACCGTGCCGTTGATGTTGAGGCTGCCCAGGTTGCCGGTGACCGGCGCGTTCGGATCCATCTGCACGCTCAGCGATTCGAAGCCGAAGTTGGTGTAGCGTACGTAACCTGGCAAGCCGATGGCGATGTAGTCGCCGCCGCCGTCGGACCGCGTCTGCACGCCCAGGCTGACGGCGAACATGTCCACCATGCCGCGCACATTCTTGAACACGATGTAGCGGTTCTGCCCGTCGCCATTGAAGCCCAGCGACAAGCGGCTGTCGCTGACCGCGCCCACCAGGGTCGGATCGTTGAGCGAAATATGCGCCGCGAAGCTGATGCCGTCCTGCCCGCTGACCTGCGACAGTTCCTTGTCGTCGAGCGCCTGCAGCGACCCGGCCCGCGCCACGCCGGCCGCCAACAGCAGCGCCAGGGACAGTGCGCGCGCCATCAGTGCTTGAACTTTATGTCGAGATACTGGATCTGGATCGAGCCGATGCGCGACGAACCCAGGTCCACCGTCGGCTGCCCCGGGCTGACGAAGGAAATATTATCGACCACGATGCCGCCCGCCGGCGCCACGCCGCTGCCGTAGCGCGCATCCGGCCAGTCGATGCCGATGTGCAGGCGCGGCCCGGTCTCGTCGGTCAGCGCATTGATCACCGCCGGCTGCGACGCCACATTGGCCAGCATCCACGGCGTGTTGTTGAACACGCCGTTGCCGTCGACGCCGCCGACATGCACGCCGCTCAGCACCATGGCCTCGGTGGCGTCGGTGCGGCCGCGCGGCTGGAACGACAGCTGGCCGATATCCATGCGCAGCGCGGCGCCGAAGGCCACGCCGTCGTTGACCTGCGGCGTGGAGAACTGCAGGCCGCCGCCGGAAAACACCAGGTCCTTGACCACCACGCTGCCCTGCTCGCGCGTGACGCCGTCCGCCATCACGCCCCAGTCGTAGGCGGCCTGCCAGCGCTGGTCGGCATTGGTGTTCAAGGGGAAGGCGATATTGATCACATCGGCCAGGCCGGGCGCGCCGGCCACGATGTCGAGCTTGTAGGGATCGGAGAACGGCAGCGGATTGTCGCTGCGCGAGGCGCTGAATTTTTCCACGTACAGGCTGGAGCCGACCGGCGTGGTGTAGCTGACGCGCGCGTCGCCGCTCATGGCGAAACCGTTCAGGTCGAAGCTGACGCCGTCGCGCCCGCGCACCGACGACAGCGCCGCGTCGTTCAGCGGCTCCATCGCTGGCGCCGGCGCGCACACGGCGGCCACGATCGCCGAGACGGCCAGCAAGGATGCGCGCCGGGCCATCATCAGCGGCCCTTCGGCAGATTCGGCGGCACCAGGCCGCTGGTGTTGATCGCTTGCAGCTTGTCGCGCCAGTTCATCCAGATGCCGGCCTGCGCCGCGTCGGACGCCGGCACCCCGGCGGCGCTGGGGAACTGCACGCCGGTCTTCAGCACGGAGATCCAGAAATCGCGGCTCGGTCCGGCGGCGTCGCCGGCCGTCACGCCGCCCAGCTGCGCCAGCGACAGGCAGGGCGCGGTGCACGCGCCGTCCCAGCGCTTGCCGCCCAGGGTGTCGGTGTGCGAATCGAGCAGCACGGCGCTGCCGTCGGCCGCCAGGCCGCTCACCTTCATCGAGCCCGACAGGCTGTTGATCTTCAGGCCGATATCGCCGCTGATGCCTTCAAAGCCGAAGCGCATGCCGACCGCCTCGCGCGAGGCGCCGTCGGCCGCGTTCTTGTACACGAATTCGAAATACGGATTGCTGATGTGGACCAGGCGCTGCGCCTCGGTGCCGTCGCTGCGGCCGAACTGCAGCAGGCCGATGTCGAGGTCGGCGCCGGTGCCGTTGCGCGCGGCGTAGGTGTATTCGCCCAGGCGCATATTGCGCAGGTTGGCACTCAGCGTGATGTCGGCGTCCAGCGCGACCTTGCTGAAATCGAAGCCGCCCAGGCTGGTGTTGCTCAGCGCGACCAGACCTTGTCCGCGCGTGTTGGACAATTCTTCTTCGCTCAGCGCTTGCATTTGGGCCGAGGCCGTCAGCGTGCAGCAGGCCAAAGCCGCGCACAGCCACAGCGAACGCAGGAAAGTGAGGGGGCTCATGATGTGGGAACGGCAGCCGCGGGCGCGGCCGCCGTTGCTCGACTGATTAGTGAGCGAAGATCCAGACGGTGGTGCCGCGCATGTCGATCTGGTTCATCGCGACCGAACCGAACGATGCTGCGTTGTTGCCCATCTTGATCGAGTCAACCGACACGTTCAGGTAGTGGCCGTCAGCAACCACGCTGGCCGGGATGGCGATCTGCACCACGTCGCCGCCGGTGGCTGCGTTGTAGAAGGTGCCTGGGTTGGTCACACCGGCGGCGCCAGCCGCTGCCAGGAAGGAGTTTTTCGACAGGATGTCGATGTTAGCGGCGATCAGGCCGTTAACTTTGATGCCGTTGAAGCTGACCGAACCGCCACCCATACCGTTCGCATCCAGCGCGTCGGTATCGGTGTAGGTGAAGGATGCAATCTTGATGTTCAGATTGGCAGCGATCGATACGCCGTCCTGGCCGCTGACGGTGCTCAGTTCTGCATCCTGGATCGGGGTCATGGCCGATGCCGAGAAGGCCAGGGTTGCCAGGGCTGCTGCTGCTGCGGTTTTGATGAATTGCATGTGCTGTCTCCGTGAGGTTTTGGTCTGGGTATTTGTGTTTTTTTCAATGCTGCGTAACCATCTTAGGGCTACGCAGTTGCAAGCGTCTAGCATGCCGCGCTGACTTTTCAGGCCAAGCTACAGACCCGGCGAGCCAGCGCGGACAAGCCTGGATTAGTGCGCGAAGATCCAGACGGTGGTGCCGCGCATGTCGATCTGGTTCATCGCTACCGAACCGAACGATGCTGCGTTGTTGCCCATCTTGATCGCGTCAACCGACACGTTCAGGTAGTGGCCGTCAGCAACCACGCTGGCCGGAATGGCGATCTGCACCACGTCGCCGCCGGAGGCTGCGTTGTAGAAGGTGCCTGGGTTGGTCACGCCGGCGGCGCCAGCTGCTGCCAGGAAGGAGTTTTTCGACAGGATGTCGATGTTAGCGGCGATCAGGCCGTTAACTTTGATGCCGTTGAAGCTGACCGAACCGCCACCCATGCCGTTGGCGTCCAGCGCGTCGGTGTCGGTGTAGACGAAGGAGTCAATCTTGATGTTCAGATTGGCAGCGATCGACACGCCGTCCTGGCCGCTGACGGTGCTCAGTTCCGCGTCCTGGATCGGGGTCATGGCCGATGCCGAGAAAGCCAGGGTTGCCAGGGCTGCTGCGATTGCGGTTTTTACGATTTGCATTTTTTATCTCCGAGTTGTGTTTGAAATTTTTGTCCGGGCTCACGTCCGGCAGGCCGTCCCCAGGCTCCGGGTAGGAGCTGCGGCGCACTGTTCGGTGCCGTGAAAATCTTAATATTTGACTATTAATTGATTCCATCATATGAGTCGCTCCCGACGCCGGTCCAGCATGTCGCACTGACTTGCAAAGCCAACGACTTGGCCCTGGGAGCCATGCAGAGTGAGGATGCGGCGTGTGGTCGTTGTTGCACGATTGTTGTCAAAAAGTTGCGACAAACGCCACGCCGGGTAGCATAAGTTCAGCCCGGATCATCTAGAGTCACAGCTCTAAAAAAACAGATGCTCGGTTTTGCCAAATCATGCGTTAATTAATTACTAGAAAAGAAAGACGAGTTGTCGCCTTAATAAAGCACGACCGTTCTAATATAACCACTGGAGACAAGATGAACCCAACAGCGGGGCGCCCGACGCCTCTGGGCGCAGCCTACGCCCGCAGTTTTTCCCGGCAGTCCCGCCAGCATTTGTGTCGCGCGCGCAAGGGTACGCTCCCGCGTGTAGCGCGCGCTGCGCGCGAGGGCTGACGCCATGCTGATGATCCTGCTGACCGTCATCGCCGCCGTCATCGGCGGCGCCGGTGTCATGTCCCGCCACGAGCCGCAAGACCTGCCCAAGGACCAGTACGCGATGCCGCAGACCATGCTGGGCGGCGGCGCCTACGTGCAATCGGTGAAGCTGGAGCCGTTCTCCGAGCTCAAGTACAAACACATCGTGCGCCAGGCCTTCGACTTCAGCTGCGGCTCGGCCGCGCTGGTCACCATCCTCAACTACCACCTGGGCGTGATGGTCAACGAGCAGCAGGCCATGGAAGGCATGCTGGACAAGGGCGAGAAGGAAAAGATCATCGAGCGGCGCGGCTTCTCGCTGCTGGACATGAAGCGCTACGTGGGCTCGCTGGGCCTGTCCGGCGCCGGCTTCAAGGCCGAGATCAAGGACTTGATGACGCTCGAGGAGCCAGCCATCGTGCCGATCGACTACGCCGGCTCCAAGCACTTCGTGGTGCTGCGCGGCATCCGCGACGGCGTGGTCTTCATCGCCGACCCGTCGGCCGGCAACATCGTGTTCTCGGTCGAGGAGTTCGGACGCTGGTGGGACAAGAACACCCTGTTCATCATCTCGCCGGCCAAGGATCAAAAACCGGTGGCGCAGCTGGCGCTGACCGATCAGGAACTGGGCGTGGCCGACATGGACCGCGTCACAGGCAAGGGCCGGCAGGACGGCCTGTCCAACTCGGCCCAGCTGTTGCTGCGCGCCGTCAACTCAGGCGCCGCCGGCACCTGGATGCATCGCAATTAACCCAAGCAGCGCCCTCACTCTTCAAGGATGACCAAGATGATTTTCCGTACCCTGCCGATCGCCGCAGCCATTGCCGCCACCCTGCTGGCGCTGCCCGCCGTGGCGCAACAGACCCCACCAGCGGCCACCACCCCGGCCGCCGCCCCGGCCAGCGCCGACGCCGCCCGCGATGCCCTGGCCAAGAAGGAAGGCGAAGGCGACCAGAGCGCGCTGCTCAAGCAGACCCTGACCGCCGTCGACAAGCAGTACTCGATGATCCGCCGCAACCAGCTCTCCGTCACCTACGACCTGACCTACGCCTACGTCGGCGAGGAGCGCATCGTCACCGACCTGGCCAACGGCAGCACCACCCTGTTCAACATCGAGAACACCAGCTCGCACAGCGTGACCAACACCTTCTCGGCCGACTACGGCCTGCTCGACAACGTCACCGGCAACGTCACCCTGCCCTTCATCTCGCGCTACTCGGACAACAACCTCTCCAACGGCGTCTCCAACTCGCTGGGCGACATGCTGCTGGGCGCGCGCTGGCAGCCGTTCGAGGCGCGCCGCGACACCCCCGGCCTGACCGTGACCAGCAATGTGCGCCTGCCCACCGGCCGCAGCCCGTTCAAGATCATCGCCGGCAGCGGCGAGGCCACCGGCAGCGGCGTCGGCGCCTTCACGGCCGGCCTCAACGTCAACAAGATCGTCGACCCGGTCGCGCTGTTCGGTTCGCTGAACTACACCGCCAGCCTGCCGGCCAAGCACCTGTGGCAGGTCAACGGCACCCGCGTGCTGACCCGCGTGCAGCCGGGCGGCACCCTCGGCTTCGGCATGGGCTTCGCGTACGCGCTGTCGTACGGCATCTCCACCACGATCTCCTTCCAGGAGGCGATCTCGGCCGGCTCCAAGCTGCGCTTTGCCGACGGCCTGGAGGCCAAGACCCATATGCAGACATCCAGCATCCTCAACATGGGCCTGGGCTACCGCATCTCGCCCAAGACCACGGTCAACGTCTCGGTCGGCATTGGCCTGACGCCGGATTCGCCGAACATGACGGTGGGCATGAACATCCCGCTGAACTTCTGACGGCGTAACCTTTCATGAGCCCGTTCAGTCCAGTCCCCGCGCCCCGTCGCGCCATCGCCGCAGCCGCGGCGCTGTGCGCGGCGCTGTGCCCCCTTTCAGCGCAGGCTGCGCTGACCGAGAACCTGACCACCAGCGTGGTCGCCATGTCGCTCGGCAATGCCGTGACGGCCGACCCGCCCGGCGTCGCCTCGATCCACTTCAACCCTGCCGGCCTGGCGCGGCTGACCGGCGACGGCGAGAGCATCCACAACTTCGTGGCCTCGATCCGCACCGCGGCCAGCTTCACGCCGGGGCCGAACTTCGACATCGGCGGCTGGAAGGACGACCCGCTGTCCAACACCCACACCGGCCCGGTGCGCCAGGTGATGTACGTGCCCGGCTACGGCATGCCCGGCTGGCGCCTGCCGGCGGTGGCCGTGCCCGGCATCGGCATGTACTGGAACACGGCCGGCTCGCCGTGGACCTTCGCCACCGACAGCTATATGGCGCAGGCGATGAGCCTGGACCGCACCACCGACAACAACGACCCCGGCCAGTACCAGGGCCGGCAGGAGCAGATCCAGCGCCTGGTCTACCTGTCGCCGTCGGTCGGCTACAAGTATTCGGACACGCTGCGCTTCGGCGTCGCCATCCCGATCGCCCACGCCGCCTTCGTGGTCGACACCAATATGCGCTTCCCCAACGAGCTGCTGGGCGTGTTCGGCCAGCTGCAGAAGGGCTGGTGCCCCGAGGACGGCGGCAACATCATCGACGTGCTGGGCTTTGGCGTGTGCGGCGGCGGCAAGGACGGCATGGTCAGCCCGTTCAAGAAGGCCGCCAACATGCGGCTGGAACTGACGGCCCCGTTCGACCCGACCATCAACCTCGGCGTGCTGTGGGAACCGCGGCCGTGGCTGGCCCTGGGCGCGGTCTACCAGGGCGGCTCCAAGACCCACTACACCGGCAGCTACCGCTTCGACACCGAGCCGATGCTGCGCAACTTCGTGCGCGGCATGAACGCCTCGCTGCTGGGGCCGATCGCCGGCGCCGTGCTGGGCTTCCCGACCTCGATCCCGGCCACGCAGAAGGGCAATATGAGCGCCATCATTCCCTTCCCCTCGCACCTGCAGCTGGGCATCAAGCTCAAGCCCATCCGCTACGCCCAGCTCAACGTCGACGCCAGCTACGCCCGCTGGAGCGAGTGGGACGCGCTGCGCTTCCAGTTCGACCAGAGCGTCAAGCTGCTGGAGGTGGCGCGGCTGTACGGCATTCCGGATTCGACCAAGCTGGTCATCCCGCGCGGCTACAAGAGCGTGGTCAACCTGTCCTACGGCCTGCAGCTGTTCCCGATGGAGAAGCTGGCGCTGCGCTTCGGCTACGAGCCGCGCAAGACCTCGATCCCGAACAACAAGCTCGACCTGCTGGCGCCGCTGCCCAACACCAAGCTGCTGAGCACCGGCCTGAGCTACCAGGTCAGCAAGAACATGGAGGTCAGCCTCACCGCTTCCTACATGACCGGCAAGTTTGAGGTACCGGCCAACACCGACTGCAACCTGAACTGCAGCAACTTCCTGAACATCATCTACAACCCGTATGCCGGCCAGAACGTCAAGGGCGACATCCACGTGCGCTATGTTGGCTTCGAGATCAACAAGCGCTACTGATTTTTTTGAGGAGCACATTATGACGACACCCATCACTACCCATTGCAAGCGCGGCCTGACGCTGCTGGCGCTGGTCTCCGCCTGCGCCGGCGCATATGCAGCCCCGGTGCCGCCGGCCAAGCAGGCGCTGGTCGACAAGGTGCTGAAGCTGTGGAACCCGGACAACATCGGCCAGCAGATGCTGCAGGCGCCGGTGGCCGACGCGGTGCAGCAGGCGCGCGCCATGCTGCAGGGCCGCGCCGCGCCGGACAAGCGCGACGCCGCCATGAACGACATCGTCGGCGAGGCCAAGCAGTTCATGGCCGACGCCACGCCCATCACCAGGGGCAGCGCCGACAAGCTCATCCCGACCACCATCGCCCCGCTGCTGGCCGAACGCTACACCGAGGAGGAACTGAAGCAGCTGATCGCCATCCTCGAATCGCCGGTCAAGAAGAAATTCGAGGCGATGCTGCCGGAACTGCAGAAGACCCTGGGCGAAGGTGTGGCCGCCGACACCCGCGCCGTGATCGACCCCAAACTGCAAGGCCTGAAGGAAAAAATCGGCCTGCGTCTGCGCACCGCGGTCACGCCATGACCTACTCCTCCGCCCTGCATCTGGTGCGCGGCGTCAAATCGCGCCTGTCCCATTCCGGCGTGGAAGCGGAAGCGCTGTTCGCGCAAGCCGGACTGGACGAAGGAGACGGCCTCGCCTGCGACGCCCTCACGCTGTCCGACAAACTAAGCCACCTGTGGGAACTGGTGGTGGAAAAATCCGGCGATCCGCTGATCGGCCTGAAGATCTCCTCGCCGCACCGGCTCGGCTGGCTGGGCGTGATGGGCCACATCATGCTGGTGTCGCCCACCGTGCAAAGCTCGATCGAGCGCTGCCACGGCCACACCCGGGTCGGCCTGCTGCTGCCGGGCGCGCGCCGCGACGTGCCGCAGCAGCGCTACGACTTCGTCTGGTGCGTGCTGCTGCGTTCGCTGCGCTGCGCGGCCGGCCGCGACGACATCGCCCCGGTGGTGGTCGAGTACACCTTCCCGGAGCCCGCCAACGCCCACGTGTATGAAGAGACGTTCGGTTGCCCGGTCAAGTTCTCGATGCCGCACAACGTCATGGAGTTTTCCGACACCGACCTGGTGATGGCGCTGCCGGCCAATCCGCCGCTGGTGCCGGGCAGCGGCGAGCGCGTGCTGGCCACGCTGGCGCGCGCCGAGCCGCCGACCTTCAGCGCCAAGGTGCAGGGCCTGCTGGCCAGCCTGCTGCCCAAGGGCCCGCCGCACCGCGACGACGTCGCCGCCCAGCTGATGATGAGCGAGCGCACCCTGCAGCGCCGGCTGGCCGAGGAAGGCACCAGCTTCACCAACCTGGTCGACGACACCCGGCGCGAGCTGGCGCGGCAGTCGCTCAGCTGCGGCGAGCTGTCGCTGAAGATGCTCAGCTTCCAGCTGGGTTTTTCAGAACCGAGCGCGTTCTACCGGGCCTGCAAGCGCTGGTTCGGCATGGCGCCCTCGGACATCGTGCACATGGCGCATCAGCCGGGCCCCGAGCCCGAGTCGATGCACGCCACCACGCCGCGCAAATCGGCATAACAACAACAAGGAGACGGGGCTATGGGATGGTTGTCGAATAATCAAAGCAAGTCGATGCTGGGTCAGCTGCTGGTCAAGCAGAAGCTGATTACTGAAGAACAGCTGGCCAGCGCGATCGAGCTGCAACGCACGACCGGCCAGCGGCTCGGTGACATCTTCGCCGAGCTGAACCTGATCACGCAGCAGCACATCGAAGAAGCGCTGCGCAAACAGCGCCGCCTGCGGATGGCGGCGGCCATCGCCACCTCGCTGCTGGCGCCGATGGAGACCTATGCCGCGCAGGCGCTGCCGTCGCTGGCGGTGGGCACGCCGGTGGTGCTGAGCAAGGACCAGCGCGGCCTGCAGATCAACGAACGCCCGGGCCTGCAGGCCTTGAGCGAAGAGGAGCTGGGCGACACCTCGGCCCAGGGCCTCAGCGACGAGCTGGTGCAGGCGGTCAAGCAGACCAAGAACAACGGGCTGGAAGTGGTGGGCGACATGGCCAAGCTGCTCAACCCGGTGCTGGGTTTCCTGGAGGCCGACACCAGCATGAAGAACGTGGTCTACGATCCCAACAAGGCCACCGCCACCATCAACAAGGACGGCTCACTGACGTTGAACCTGCCGTCGTCGATCGGCGAGATCAACTTCAACAACATCCGCGTCAAGGGCACCGAGGGCGCCAGCTTCGGCAGCATCTCGATCAAGGGCATCGACTTGACGGGCACCTCGATCACGATGGCCTTCCATCACTGAATCAGGGCGCTGGCCTTCAGCTGGGCCAGCATGGCGTCGGCCAGTTCGCGGCTGACGGATTCGCCGGTGCTGAAGCGGCTGGCCTGGATGTGGACGATGCGCGACCAGTCCGGCTTTTCATTGCCGCGCGCGCCGTAGTAAAGGGTGACGACGATATCGGCGGAGCCGTCGGTGTCGGCGGAGATGCGGTTGATTTCCACCGTCAGCGCGTTGCGGAATTCCTTGTCGGTGGCGGCCAGGTAGGGCGCCAGCTGCGGCTGTGTCATCGGCCGCAGGTTCCTGACCATGCTGGTGCCAAGGTCCTTGCAGCGCACCGCGGTGGCCTGCTTTTCCTCGTCGGTGATCGACGGCTTCTCCAGACCGGTGCCGCGTTGGTGCTTGGTCCAGCCGGTGGCGGTACTGCCGTTAAAAACAATCGCCAGCGATTTTTTCTCGATCGCCTGCTGCGCTCCCGCGCCTCGCGACACAATCACCTCCGGTCCGCCGCACCCCGCCAACGCCAGGCACAGCATCAAACAAAATCGCTTCATGAACACGGCATCCCAGGAAATCAAAGATAGCATCATGACATGAAAAATCAGCAATAAAAAATTACCATCTCGTAATAAAAAATTCACCGTCGCATCGACGCCAGGACGGTGGGGTCAAGTCTGACAATCGGACACGAGCTGCGCCGTGGCGGCCGCTACGGCATAGCTCGTGTCCGATTGTCAGACTTGACCCCGGGTTGGATTACTTGGCGTTGCGCGGCTTGGCGAAGGCGTCGCCGGCTTTCCATTCGGGCAGCTTGGCGCCGTTGGCGATCAGGCGGCCCAGGTTCAGCGTGTATTGCGCCGTCTGCACCATGCCCGACAAGTCCCAGCTCGCGTCGTACTCGTCGCTTACCTGATGGTAGCGCTGCTCGTACGCATCGGCCTTGGCTTTCGAACCCACCGGATCCTTGACGTACTCGCGGCCCGATTCGATCGAGAACGCCGGCACGCCGTTCTTGGCGAAGTTGAAGTGGTCGCTGCGGAAGTAGCCGCCCGACAGATCCGGCTCCGCTTCGGCGATGTGCATGCCCATGGCCTTGGCCGCCGTCTCGGCCAGCTTGCCCAGCTCGGTGCGCTCGCTGCCCTGCGTGCCGATGTCGCGCGTGGTGCCGACGAAATTCAGGCTGTCCAGGTTGAGGTTGGCGGCGGTCTTCGCCAGCGGCCACAGTGGCGCTGCCGCATAGGCCGCGCTGCCCAGCAGGCCCTGCTCTTCAGCTGCCACCCACAGGAACATCTGGCTGCGCTTGGCCGGTGCGCGCACCGCCTCCTGCGCCATCGCCAGCAAGGCCGCCGAGCCGGATGCATTGTCGACCGCGCCGTTGAAGATAGTATCTCCAGTGTCGCCCTGCTTGCCCAGGTGATCCCAGTGCGCGCTGTAAATCACCACTTCATCCTTCAGCTTGGGATCGGTGCCCGGCACCACGGCCGCCACGTTGAACTGCTCGACCTTGCGCACGGCCGCCTTCATTTCGCCGTTCAGCTTGGCGGCCAGCGGGACCGGCTTGAAGTCCTTGCGTTCCGCCGCGGCGCGCAGCGCGTCGATATCCTGACCGGCCGCCTTGAACAGCGCGCGGGCGGTGTCGTCGGTCATCCAGCCTTGCAGCTGCGTGCCCAGCGTGCCCGCAGCCAGCTGGAAGCGCTCCACGCCCGACCAGCTGTTCTGGATTACGCTCCAGCCGTACGACGCTGTCGGCGTGGTGTGGATCAGCAGCACGCCGGCCGCGCCCTGGCGCTTGGCTTCTTCAAACTTGTAGGTCCAGCGGCCGTAGTAGGTCAGACCCTTGCCGTTGAAGCGGTTGGGCTGCTCGGCGGTCGGCTGCGGGTCGTTGACCATCATGACCAGGATCTTGCCCTTCAAGTCCACGCCCTTGTAATCGTTCCACTGTTCGTCCGGCGCGGTGATGCCGTAGCCGACGAACACCAGGTCCGCATTGAAGTTGTGCGACGTGGTCGCATCGCCGGGCGCGAACACCCAGTCCTTGCCAAAGCTGATCGGCAGTGTCTGGCCGCCCGCTTCCAGCTTCAGCGTGCTCTCGGCCGGCTGCGTCTTGACGCCGGCGATCTGCACCGACTGGCGATAGCTGCCGCCATTGCCCGGCTTCAGGCCCAGCGCCAGCGCTTGCGTTTCAAGATAAGCAACGGTCAGGTCGGCGCCGCGCTGGCCGGTGCCGCGGCCTTCCAGCACGTCGCTGGCAAGGAAGGCCAGGTGGGCGCGCAGCGGAGCTTCCTTCACCACAGCGTTTTTGGCGCTGTCGGCGTGGGCGGGGAATGCCAGCGCCAGGCTGATGGCCACGGCGGAAGCAATATAGGAGGGGGTCATTTTTTGCATGATTTCCTGGAGACGTAAAAGGTGGTCGCGGTCCGTTGAATTTGCCGCGCGTACATTGTATGCGATAGCCACGCTAAAATGGCGGCATGACTGACCGCACTCCCTACCTCGGCCGCTTCGCCCCCTCGCCCACCGGCCCCCTGCATATCGGCTCGCTGGTGGCCGCCATGGCCAGCTACCTGGACGCCAAAGCCCACCACGGCCAGTGGCTGGTGCGCATCGAAGACGTCGACGGCGACCGCAATGTGGCCGGCGCCGATGAGCACATCCTGGCCTCGCTGCAACGCTGCGGCATGCACTGGGACGGCGAGGTCACCTGGCAAAGCCGCCGCACCGGGCTGTACCAGCAAGCCTTGCGGCAGCTGGGCGAACTGGTCTACCCCTGCGGCTGCTCGCGCAAGGAAATCGCCGATTCGCAACTAAGCCTGACCGGCCGCCAGGCGCAGGCGCTGATCTACCCCGGCACCTGCCGCCACGGCCTGGCCGCCGGCAAGAGCGCCCGCGCGCTGCGCCTGAAGGTGCCGCAATCGCCGCACTGCGTGCTGCACTTCGACGACCGCTGGGCCGGACCCGTCAGCCAGGACCTGACCGACGACGTCGGCGACTTCGTCATCAAGCGCGCCGACGGCTTCTGGGCCTACCAGCTGGCCGTGGTGGTGGACGACGGCGCCCAGGGCATCACCGACATCGTGCGCGGCGCCGACCTGCTGGACTCGACGCCGCGCCAGCTCTATCTGCAACAGGTGCTGGGCCTGCCGCGCCCGAGCTATCTGCACGTGCCGGTGGTGACCAACGAGCTGGGCGAGAAACTGTCCAAGCAAACCGGCGCCACGGCCTTCGACAACGGCGCCGCGCCGCAACAGCTGTTGCAGGACGCCATGCTGCCTGCCGCCCGCTTCCTCGGCATGGACCTGCAGGCCGACGACATAGCCGCCTTCTGGCGCGCCGCCGTGCCCGCATGGGCGCAAGTTCTGCGGAATCTGCCGAATCCACGCCAGACTCGATATCCATCAACAGCGGCATAGGCGTGCGCTGCGCGCGCCGGCTTTTCCTCTACACTGAAGCAATGGAAGTCGAACTCAAACTACTGCTCTCGCCGGCCGACAACGACAAGCTGCTCCAGCACCCGCTGATCGCCGCCCACGCGCGCGCGCCGGTGCGCGCCCGGCAACTGTCGGCCCGCTACTTCGACACGCCGGACCTGCACCTGCTGCGCCACGGCGCCGGCCTGCGCGTGCGCAAGATCGACGGCACCTGGATGCAAACCATGAAGGCCGGCGGCAGCGTGCAAAGCGGCCTGCACCAGCGCAACGAATGGGAAGGCCCGGTCGACCGCCCGTGGCCGCGCCTGGGCAAGCTGCGCAAGCTGATCGGCGACCAGCAGCAGTGGCTGGACGTGCTGGCCGCCGACGACCTGAAAGCCCGGCTGGAGCCGCTGTTCCTGGTGGCGGTGCAACGCCACAGCTGGGACCTGGACGTCGACGGCAACCACATCGAGCTGGTGCTCGACCACGGCCACATCGAGCGCCACGGCCAGCAGGTGCCCGTCAACGAAATCGAACTGGAACTGAAGGACGGCGACCCGGCCAGCCTGTTCGCCTTCGCGCTGCAGCTGCAGGAGCAGATCCCTATGCGCCTCAGCAACACCAACAAGGCCGAGCGCGGCTACATGCTGTGCCGCCAGACCGGCACCGTGCCGCAGCGCGCGCAAAGCCTGGACCTGGAGCCGGACGCCACCGCCGCCGAGGCGCGGCTGGCCATCCTCAACAACTGCCTGCAACACATCCAGCGCAACGAAAACGCCGTCATCGAAGGCGACGACGCGGAAACGCTGCACCAGATGCGCGTGGGCGTGCGCCGCCTGCGCTCGGCGCTGAAGCTGTTCGACGCGGCCGCGCCCTGCCCGCCCGCGTTGCAGGATGACATAGGCTGGCTGGGCACGGAGCTGGGCGCGGCGCGCGATTGGGATGTGCTGCTGGCATCCACGCTGACCCATATCCAGGGCAATCCCGGCGGCCGCAACAGCGTGCTGGACCTGCAGGCGCTGGCGCTCAAGACCGCCCAGGCCAAGCGGGGCGAAGCAGCGCAAGCCCTGCTCTCGCAACGCTACACGCGTCTGCTGCTGGCGATGGGATTATGGATGCAGCTGCCAGCGGAGGGCATGGACGAACCGGCGGCCGACTTCGCCAACCGCACCATGAAGCGGCTGCACAAGAAGCTGCTGAAACGCTCGAAACGCATGGACGACGGCGCCCCGGACACCATCCACCGCACCCGCATCGCCGCCAAGCGGGCCCGTTACGCGCTGGAGTTCTTTCAGTCCCTGCACAGCGGCAAGGCGCAGCGCACCTATCTCAAAACCCTGTCCGGCACACAGGAGGAACTGGGACGGCACAACGACCTGGTGGTTGCCGACCGGCTGCTGCGGGAACTGGGCCAGCAGCACGATGCGGCCACCGCAACCATCCAGTTCGCGCGCGGCTACCTGCAAGCGCTGCACGCCGCGCAGCCGGCCGACCTGACGACGATCTGCACCGACCTGCACGCCTTGCGGCTGCCGTAGCGGCCCGGCTTAACGCGGCAGACGGTGCCTGGATTCCACCGTCCAGGTCAGCATGCCGGGACACGCGGCATGCTCGATGGCGGCCAAGGCCGCATCGGCGTCCGCATCGGCCTGCTCATACTGCTTGGTGCCGGCGATCTTGAAATGCAGCTGCGGCATGGCGGAACTGGCCGTCTTGGACAGCAAGGGATAAAAACCGCGCTCGGCCAGTATCTTGCGGCACGGCTCGATATCGGTCAGCTGATCCGACTCCAGCGCGATCTTCAGCAACCAGTTGACGGCATAGCCGCGCGCGGCTTCCTCCGGCACCGGCCGCATCAGGTCCGACGGCACGGTGACCGCGTTGGCCAACAACGGCGCGCTCAACATCAAGGTAGTGGCAATTTGACGCAACATCGATTATCCCAGGCTGGCGTTAAAACGTCATGGTATCAGGATAGGATATAAACTGGCGACCAGCAGCAACGCCATCGCCACATTGAAGATGCGCACCGAGCGCGCATCCTGCAGCACACGCCGCATCGCCACGCCGAACAAGGCCCAGGAGCCAACGCAGAATATCCCGATCACGCCGAACACACCGGCCAGCAACGCCACATCCAGCACCTTGAAGCCGGGCGGCAGATAGGTGGTCAGCGCGCCGACCGCCATCACCCAGGCCTTGGGATTAATCCACTGGAAAGCCGCCGCGCCGGCAAAGCTCATCGGCTTGGACACGCTGGCCTGCTTGGCGCTCATCGGTGCCGCGTGCGCCAGCTTCCACGCCAGCCACAGCAAGTACAGCGCGCCGGCATACTTCAAGATCACCTGCAACATCGGCACCTGCGCGAACACCGCGTGCAGGCCCAGGCCGGTGGCGAAGATCATGAACGTGATGCCGCAGCATATGCCGAACAGATGCGGCAGCGAACGCGTGAAGCCATAGTTCAGGCCCGACGCCAGCATCATGGCGTTGTTCGGGCCGGGCGTGATGGTCGAGATGGTGGCAAAGGCACACAGGGGGAACAACAGATCGGGCGACATAGGCGTATCCGGTAGCAGGCAGGGAATTCCATTGTATGGAAAGTGTTCCCGACTGTACCAGTACACTTACGCAAACAGTGCACGCAGGTGTATTGGTCGTTTGGCCGGTACGACTCAGCCCCGCTTGCGCTGGCGGCCCAGCAGCTTGTAGAAGCTTTCCAGCTCGCGCCGCACCAGGTCCTGGCCGTTCTCGATGACGAAATCCTGGAAGGCGGCGGCCACCTTGGGTATCGGCTGGCCGGTCAGGTGCATGATGTGCCAGTCCGCCTCCACCGGGTTCTCCTGCATCGGCAGGATCGCCAGCAGGCCGGCCTCGAACTCCAGGCCGCAGGCGTGCACCGACAGGAAGCCCAGCCCCAGCCCGGCCGACACCATGCGCTTGATCGCCTCGTTGCTCGATACCTCGGAGCCGAATTCCAGCGGATGGCCGGCGTCGCGCAGCAGCCGCTCGACCGCCGTGCGCGTGCCCGAGCCGCGCTCGCGCACCATCAGGTTGGCGGCCATGACGTCGTTGAGCGTGATCTTTTTCTTCTTCATCAGCGGATGCGTGGGGCTGGCGACAAACGCCATCGGATGCCGTGCAAATTTCGCCGCATTGGTGCGCAGTTCGCGCGGCGGCGTGCCCATGATGGCCAGCTCGATCTCGTGGCGCGCCAGCATCTGCACGATCTCCGCCCGGTTCCCCACCTGCAGCTTGAGGCGCACGTCGGGCCGCTCGATGGTGAACGGCACCAGCAACGGCGGCAGCAAGTGCTCCGCCGTCGTCACCGCGCCGATGCGCAAGGTACCGCTGGTGACGCCCTGCAGCGCCGCCAGCTCGTCGCCGGCCTGCTCCCACAGGCGCAGGATGCGCTCGGAGAATTCCACCATCACCTCGCCGGCCGCCGTCAGCTGGATGTTGCGGCCCACCTTGCGCGTCAGCGGAATGCCCGCGATCTCCTCCAGTGTGCGGATTTGCAACGATATCGCGGGCTGCGTGACGTGCAGCGCGTCGGCCGCGCGCGACACGCTTTCATGGCGCGCGACCAGTACCAGCGACTGTAGCTGGCGAAAGCTGGCGGGATACATAAGTTATTCCTTATCGATTATCCAAAATGTTTAATTTTTCTTTTGTTCATTGTACCCGTATATTCATAATCATCTGACATCGTTTAAAGCGAGACCGACATGAGCATCGACGTGATCTTCCTGGGCCTGGACGGCGTACTGTTCGACACCGAAGCGCTGCACCTTGCAGCCTGCAATGCGGCGTTTGCCAACGCCGGCCTGTCGGTGCGCTGGACCTTGCCGGCGGTGCGCGCAGCCGCCGCCACCCACGGCTATGCCCGCGCCATCGGTTCCGCCATCGCCTGCGAGCTGCTCTCGCGCGACAAGGCCCGCGTGGCCGAGCTGTTCGCCGACAAGCACCGCCAGTTCCACCAAGCGATCAGCGCCCAGCCGCCGAAGGCGCTGCCGGCCGCGCTGGCCCTGATCGACGACGCGCTCAACGCCGGCTGCAAGATCTGCGTGCTGACCGATCTGCCGGCGCCCGCCACCTCGGCGCTGCTGAGCGGCTGCTTCGGCGCCGACGTCAACAGCCTGTTCGCGGTGGTCACCGGCGGCGCCAATTTCGACGGCCCTTCCGGCACCGGCCCGTATGCCCGCGCGCTCAACGCCATGGGCGTCGCGCCGCAGGACGCCATCGCCATCGACACCGCGGTGCCCGGACTGCGCGCCGCGGAGGAAACCGGCCTGTGGACCGTCTCGGTCGCCCCGTATGGCAACGACGTGGTGCGTCCGCGCCAGTTCATCACCTTCGACGCGCTGCGCGAGCTGCGCTCGAGTCCCTACACGCCGGACCAGCGCGCAAAGCACGAGCTGGCCGCATAGACCAACGCCGTCGTTCCCGCGCAGGCGGGAACCCATAGAACACTTCTGAGCAAGCTCAGCATGGATTCCCGCGTCCGCGGGAATGACGTGGCACAGATTTTTTTACTTATCTGGAGACGCAAAATGGAAACCATCGTCATCGTAGGAGGCGGTGCGGGCGGACTCGAACTCGCAACCCGTTTAGGCGACACCCTCGGCGCCAGCAAGCGCGCCCGCGTGCTGCTGGTCGACCGTTACCCAGGCCACTTCTGGAAGCCCTTGCTGCACACGGTCGCTTCCGGCAAATGCGATCCCCGCGTGGAAGAACTGTCCTTCCCCGCCCAGGCCATCGAGCATGACTTCGAATTCGTGCAAGGCGAAGTGCTGTGCGTGGACCGCGCCCATCAAACCATCACGCTGGCACCGCGCAAAGGCAGCGGCACCGACGGCGTCTGCCGCACCGTCGCCTACGACAAGCTGGTGCTGGCGCTGGGCGCGGTCACGAACTTCTACAACGTGCCCGGCGCCTCCAAACACGCGCTCACGCTCGACAGCGTGGACGAAGCCGAAGCCTTCCGCCGCCGCTTCATCGAAGCCTGCATCAGGGCCGGCGAACAGAAGACCGGGGTCGACGTGGTCATCGTCGGCGGCGGCGCCACCGGCGTCGAACTGGCGGCGGAGCTGAGCAACAGCGCCCGCGCGCTGGCCGCCTACCGCGTGCACACGCTGAATCCGGAAACCGACATCCGCATCAGCATCATCGAACGCGGCCAGCACCTGCTGCCGCAGCTGCATCCGCAGCAGGCCAATCGCGCCGCGCATCAACTGCGCTCGCTCGGCATCGATGTGCTGACCAGCACCGCCGTCGCCGAAGTGCAGCGCGATGCCGTCATCGACGCCGCCGGCAACACCCACTGCGCCGACCTGACGTTATGGGCGGCCGGCGTCGAGGCGCCGCAGCTGTGCGCGACGTTCGGCCTGACCGTCAACCATCTGCGGCAGATCGTGGTGGACTCCAGCCTGTGCTCGGCCAACGACAGCCAGATCTACGCGCTGGGCGACTGCGCCAGCTACGTCTGCCCGGTCAAGGGCGCGGCGCCGCCGCGCGCGCAGGTGGCGCACCAGCAGGCGATGTTCCTGGCCGACCTGCTGGCCCGCCGCAGCGGCACGCCGCGGCCGGAGTTCCGCTACCACGACTACGGCTCGCTGGTGTCGCTGGGGCCACAGACCGCGGTGGGCGTGCTGACCGGCGCCATCACCGGCAAGAGCATCCGCGTGGGCGGTGCGATGGCGAGCCTGCTGTATCAGCTGCTGTACCAGAAGCACCTGCTCAATCTGCACGGCACGGCGCGCGTCGCCACCCAGGCGCTGGTGGACTGGCTGCGCGCGAAGATCCTGCCGCCGGTGAAGCTGCACTGACGCCGGCGCCAGCGGGAACCGGCCCATATGTCTCCCGACGTATGGGCCGCCGTATAATAAAGACGATCTTCCCGCAACCGAAACCAGGCGCTATCCCTAAATGACACCAGAATCCACCGTCCTCATGGCGGCGTACAACGCCTCGATGAACCACAAGCTGTACGCGGCCGCCGCGCAGTTGCCGCACGCCGAGCTGGCCGCCGACCGCAAGGCCTTCTTCGGCTCCATCCTCGGCACCATGAACCACCTGCTGGCGGGCGACACCATCTGGCTGCGCCGCTTCGCCACGCACCCGGCCAACTTCAGCGCGCTGGCGCCGATGCTGGACCTGCCGCCGCCGTCCGGCCTGACGCACAGCTTCGGCGACGACCTGCCGTCGCTGCTCGCCCACCGCCAGCGGCTGGACGCCATCATCACGCAATGGGCACCGCAGGTCAGCGCGGCCGACCTGGCGCAGCCCCTTGAATACCGCAGCACCAAGGGCGACCTGTATCGCAAGCAGTTCGGCAGCCTGGTGCTGCACTTCTTCAACCACCAGACCCACCACCGCGGCCAGGCCAGCACCCTGCTGACGCAGGCGGGCGTCGACATCGGCGTCACCGATTTGCTGGTCATGGTTCCTGACCTCCTATGAAGATCGCCGTCTACAGCGCCCAGCCCTACGACCGCCGCTTCCTCGACGAAGCGCGTCAGCAATACGGCGTCGACGCCACCTACTTCTCCGACCCGCTGACGCCGGACACCGTACCGCTGGCGCAAGGCTGCGGCGCCGTCTGCGTGTTCGTCAACGACCAGCTGGACGCCGCCGTGCTGCAAGCCCTGCACGCGCTGGGCGTGCGTGCCGTGCTGCTGCGCTGCGCCGGTTTCAACAACGTCGACCTGGACGCCGGCGCGCGCCTCGGCCTGTTCATGGCGCGGGTGCCGGCCTATGCGCCGGAGGCGGTGGCCGAGCATGCGCTGGCCCTGGTGATGACGCTCAACCGCCACACCCACCGCGCCTACGCGCGCGTCCGCGAAGGCAATTTCGCGCTGGACGGCCTGCTGGGCATGACGCTGCACGGCAAAACCGTCGGCATCGTCGGCGCCGGCCAGATCGGCACGGCGGCCGCGCGCATCTTCAAGGGGCTGGGGTGCACCGTGCTGGCCAGCGATCCGGCGCCGGCGCCGCAGCTGGACGGCGTGGCCGCCCGCGTGAGCCTGGACCAGCTGCTGGCCGCGTCGGACATCGTCTCCCTGCACTGCCCGCTGATGGAAGCCACGCGCCACATGATCAATGCCGCCAGCCTGGCGCGCATGAAGCCCGGCGCCATGCTGGTCAACACCTCGCGCGGCGCGCTGATCGACACCGCCGCCGTGATCGAGGCGCTCAAGTCGCGCCAGCTGGGCGCGCTGGCGATCGACGTCTACGAGCAGGAGGCCAGCCTGTTCTTCCACGACCACTCCAGCGACATCATCGCCGACGACGTGTTCCAGCGCCTGATGACCTTCCCCAACGTGCTGGTCACCGGCCACCAGGGCTTCTTCACGGTCGAAGCGATGCGCGAGATCGCCGCCGTCACCTTCGCCAACCTGGCCTGCCACATGCGCGGCGCGCCATGCGCCAACGCGCTGCCGGTCAGCTCGTGACGGGCAGGGTCAGCACAAATCGGGTGCCGGCGCCAAGCGCGCTCTCCACCTCGATCTTGCCGCGCAACAGGCCGTAGACGATGTTGTAGACGATGTTCAGCCCCAGTCCCGAGCCGCCCCGTCCCAGCTTGGTGGTGAAGAACGGATCGTAGATGCGGCCCATGTTTTCCGGCGCGATGCCGGCGCCGTTGTCGCGGATGGCCACCTGCACCCACTCCGCATCGAGCATGCGGGCGGAGATCAGGATCTCGCCCTCGCTGCGGCCCTCGAAGGCGTGCGTCAGGCCGTTGTTGATCAGGTTGATGAGCACCTGGCCGAACGGCCCCGGATAACTCTTCATCTGTATCGTCACCGGGATATCCTGGCGCACCGTGATGCCGCTCTTCTTGAACGACGGCAGCAGCAACAGCAGGATCTCATTGGCCAGGTCGCACAGCAGGAACTCGCGGCACTGCGAGGTGGTGCGGTCCACCGCCACCTGCTTGAAGCTCGACACCAGGTCCACCGCGCGGTGCAGGTTGCGCAGCACGATCTCGCCGCCGCTGGCGACATCGTCGACAAAGGCCTGCAGCGTCGAGCGCTTCATGCCGTCGGCAGTCAGGCGGGTGAAGGCGCGGGTCTGGTCGATCAGCGTGCTGACCGCCAGCAGGCTGTTGCCGATCGGCGTATTCAACTCGTGCGCCACGCCGGCCACCAGCGATCCCAGCGCCGCCAGCTTCTCGCTGCGCACCAGCTCATCCTGCGCGCGCCGCAGCGTCTCCAGCGATTCGGCCAGGTCCTTGTTGGCGTCGACCATCTGGCCGGTGCGCAGCTGCACCAGCTCTTCCAGCTTGTCGCGGTACTGGATCAGCTCCACCTCGCTCTTCTTGCGGTCGGTGATGTCGGTCGAGATGCCGCCCATCGCCCACACCTTGCCGTGATCATCGCGCAGGCAGAATTTTTCCGAGATATAGGTGCGCACCAGGCCCTGCGCGTCCGGCACGCCCTCCTCGTAGATGTAGGAATGGGTCGACTCCAGCGCGCGGCGGTCGCCCTCGCGTATCACCTGCACGACGTCGTCGTCGAAGATGTCGGAGTCCGTGTGGCCGATCGGGTCGGGCGAGCCTGGCGGCAGCACCTTGCGCAGCCGCTCGTTGACCATCAGGTAGCGCCCCTCCAGGTCCTTGACGTAGATCACGGCCGAGGACTTGTCGGCGATATTGGTCAGCAGCGACTGGCTCACCCGCAGCGCCGCGTCGCGCGCGGCGATGGTGGCCAGCATGGTGTTGAAGGCGGCCGATAGCCGTCCCACCTCGTCGTTGGAAAACTGCGGCGCGCGCAGGTCGTAGCGCTCCTCGCGCGTCACCTGGTCGGCCACCTTCGACAGCGCCAGCAGGCGCTGCGTCACAAGCCGCCGCAGGCCGACCGCCTGCAGGGCGCCGCCGATCAGCAGGGTCATCATCACCACCGCCAGCACCAGGCCGTATTTGCTCAGGCGTTCGGCCAGCGGCTGCAGGGCGTATTCCACCTGCAGGTAACCGACCACCTCGTGCTGGAAGCGCACCGGCGCCAGCATCGACAGGTAGTCGCCGTGGAAGCGGTGGCCGGACGGCGCCATCGCCTCCGACCAGTCGCATTGCGCGGCGCCGCTGCGCGCATAGCTGGCGAACGGCTGGTGCCGCGCGTCGAACAGGCAGGCGCTGTGGATGTCGGGCGTACCGCGCAACGCCGACAGCGTGCGCACGGCGGCGGGCCGGTCGCCGAAGTTCAGGTCGACGTCGAGGTTGAGCGAGACCAGGTCCATGCGGCTGGCCAGGTCCTCCACCAGCCGCACCCGCACCACGCTGAAGTCGTAGGCGATCAGCGCCACCAGCGCCGCCAGCATCGCCGTCAGCGCCGTCATCAGCGCGACGATCAGCAGCTTGCGCTGCAAGGCCAGGTCGTGCCAGCGGTGGGGCAGCCCGGTCACTTGGCGTCTCCGCCGACCACGCGCTCGGCCAGCGCCAGCATGCGGGGATTGAGGCCGACGCCGGAATGCTTGGCCGCGGTCAGGTTCACTTCAAAGCGGATGCTGCCGTCCACCAGCATCATATTGATCATGCCGCCGTCGGCCAGGAAGGAGGCCGAGTCGCCGATGGTGAGGATGGCCTGCTCGCGCATGCGCGTCAGCCAGGCGCTCTGGCGGCTGCGCTCGGGCAGCGCCAGGTAGACCGCGTGACAGGGCTCGGTTTCCTCCACGCGGTTGACGATGCGCAGTTCCAGCGGATGACTGCCGGCCGCGCGCTTCTGCAGCTGGCGCGCCATCTCGGCCGCGCCGGGCCCCACCATGCACACCACCAGCGGCGCGTGCGGCTCGGCCAGCGCCGGCGCCGGCCAGCTGGCGTAGCGCGTGAAGTTGAGGATGTAGGCGGCCTTGACCTGCTGCTCGGGAATGGCCTGCTCGGCGCGCGCGGCAACGCCCGCCAGCGTGGCCGGCAAACAGGCCAGCAGCAACGTCGCCAGCATCCTGAATTTCGCAGCGCCCAGTCGTCCCATCCCGCACGCCCCTCCCGATAGCGCAGCCGCATGTTTCCGCAGTCCAAAGCACCTTGATTTTATCCGAATAGCTCCCGATGCAATATTTTTTCGCGTGGCGGGAAAGCCTTGTTCTCCAAACGCAACGCATCGCGCGGCCGGCCAGCTTGCAGCTTGTGATCGTGTCGGAATTGGTGAATACTTTGTTAAATATTGAGTGCAGCATAGGGGAATCCTCTTGAGCGACCGCACACCGCATCGCCCCACCTCCGCCTGGTCCGGGCCCGCGCGCCCGCGCCTGCCGCTGCGCTCGGCCATCTGCGCGGCGTTGCTGCTGTGGCCCCTGGCCGCGGCCGGCGCCGACGGCGCCAGCGACGACGACGCCCTGTTCGACCTCAGCCTTGACCAGCTGCGCAACGTCAAGGTGCTCACCGCCACCAAGACCGCCACCCCGCTGTACGCCACGCCCGCCGTGGTCACGCTGATCACCGCCGACGACATCGCCCGCTACGGCTACCAGACGCTGGCCGAGGCGCTGTCGCACGTGGCCGGCTTTGTCGAGAGCGACGACCGCCTCAACCACAACTTCGGTGTGCGCGGCATCAACGCCGGCGCGCAGTCGGCCAGCCGCGCCATCAAGATACTGCTGGACGGCCAGCCGATCGCCTTCCGCAGCACCCAGCAGCAGCTGACCGGGCTGGAATTCATCCCGATGAGCATGGTCGAGCGCATCGAGATCGTGCGCGGGCCGGTGTCGGTGCTGTACGGCGCCGACGCGCTGCTGGGCGCGGTCAACGTCATCACCCGGCGCGACGGCACCGAGCAGCGCCTGACGCTGGGCCACGAATGGTCCGGCGGCGGCCGCAGCGCCGACCTGCTGGCCGCCAGCGGCAGCGCGCAGTTCGGCGCGGCCGGCGGCACCGAACCGCGCGCGCCGTACTGGCTGGCCTGGGGCGTGCAGGCGGCCAAGGCCGACCGCAGCGGCCTGCCGCTGCCGCGCGTCTCGCCCGACTACCAACGCTACGCCGCGCTCAGCCCGGCCCCGGTGGACGACGCCGACCCGCGCAGCCTCTACCTGCGCGGCGGCTGGCGCGGCGCCAGCGACGAAGTGCAGGCCAGCGCCTTCTGGCAGCGGCAGGACAGCGACAATGTGTTCGCCAATCTGAACCCGCTGCTGCGCCCGCCCAGCCACGTGGTGCTGGAACAGGGCTTTGTGCACCTGGAGGCCAGCCACCGCTTCAACGAGCGGCACCAGCTGCGCGCCGGCCTCAACTACGGCGAGGGCGAGCCGGGCAACGGCGACATCCTGCGCACCGGCGCCGCCGACTACTACCTGCTGCGCGACTTCGGCTACAAGGCGGTGGACGGCAGCGTCGAATGGCTGTGGCAGCCCGGCCCGCAAACCAGCTTGCTGCTGGGCGCGGACGTGCTGCGCGACCGCGAGACGCTGGAATCGTTCCAGCGCCACAGCCTGGCCGACGGCAGCAATTTCCAGCTCAGCCAGTCCGGCGAAAAGACGCTGCGCAACACCGGCCTGTACGCCCAATGGCAGTTCCCCTTGTCCGGCGCATGGCAGGCCATTGTGGGCGGCCGCCAGGACCGGCACTCGGTGTACGGCACCCAGGAATCGCTGCGCGCCGGCGTGGTCGGCACGCTGCCGGGCGACTGGGGTTTGAAGGTGTTGAGCGGCACCGCCTTCCAGGCGCCGTCGGCCGAGCTGCTGTACCGCACCGCCGTGCAACCGGGCGACATCAAGGGCAACCCCGAGCTGGCGCCGCAGAAGTCGCGCACGCTGGAACTGCAGCTGAGCACCCCGCCGCGGCCGCACTGGAACGGCGCGCTGACCGTCTACCACACCAAGGTCAGCGAGCTGGTCACGCTGGAGCAGGCCTTCTTCAACCTGGTGGCGCGCAACACCAGCGACAGCAAGGTCAACGGCGTGGAACTGGAGCTGCGCTACCAGCAGGACTGGCTCAAGGCCTACGCCAACCTGAGCCGCGCCAACGGCAGCCGCGGCATCAACCGCTACACGCTGGCGCCGCTGGCCCAGCGCAGCGACGGCGAGCTGTTCCCCGCCAACAGCGCCAACGCCGGCGCCAGCGCCAGCCTGCTGGGACAGACGCTGCTGCTGAGCCTGGACAACCGCTACGTCGGCCCGCGCCCGGCCGCCACCGCCAACGTGCTGCTGGCCAACCAGGCCTACCACCTGGCCAGCTACGTCGACACCACGCTCGGCGCGCGCTGGAGCATCAACGCCCGCTCCAGCCTGCGGCTGCAGGTGCGCGACCTGTGGAACAGCCAGTATGTCGATCCCGGCGTGGGCGGCATCGATTATCCTTCGCTGGGACGGCGCTATGGAGTGCAATATGAATACCGCTACTAGCCCTGGCCGCCTGCTGGCCGCGGCCGCGCTGGCGCTGCTGGCGTCCTGCGGCGGCGGGGGCGGCGGCACCGGCGACGCCACCACGCCGCTGCCGGCCAACCCGCTCAAGGCCATGGTCGATCCGGCCGCCATCAACATCGGCTCGGTGGGCTGGCGCACCTCGACGCGCGACGCCTTCCTGCTGGCGGCCAAGCAGATCAACGACGCCGGCGGCGTGCTGGGCAAGCGCCTCAACGCCATCGCGCTGGTCGCGCGCGACAACGCCGAGGCGCAGGACATGGGCCAGCAGCTGCTCGACGCCGGCGTCATCGCGCTCAACGTCTCGACCTCCACCCGCGTGCTGAACCTGCTGCCGCAGGCGCTGGCCAAGGGCGTGCCCATCCTGACCGAATCGAGCTCCGCGCCGTCGCTGAGCACGGTGGCCGACAACGACCTGATCTACCGCATCGGCGTCTCCGACGTCGACGCCACGCCGGTGCTGGCCAAGGTGGCGTGGGAGGCGGGCAAGCGCCGCGCGGTGGTGCTGATCAACGCCGGCGACGCTTTCGGCGCCGGCCTGGCCAGCCTGTTCACGCCGGCCTTCCAGAAGCTGGGCGGACAGGTGGTCACCACCGTCACCATCCCGTTCGGCCTGAAGAACGGCTTCGCCAGCTATCTGCAGCAGGTCTACGACGCCAAGCCGGACGTGATCCTGAACGGCATCCTGGCGGCCGACATCTCGGCCAACGTGCTCAACGAATCGCTGCCGTTCCAGAGCGGCGCCATGTGGCTGCTGCCCGGCACCGCGGCCGGCAACCAGACCTTCCTCGACAACCTGGCCGATCCGGGCAAGCTGGCCGGCGGCGTGCGCGGCTCGGCCGCCACCATCGGCGCCTACGGCAACAGCTCCTACCAGAGCTTCCGCAGCGGCTACATCGCCCAGTACGGCAGCGAGCCGCAGGACTTCACCGCCCCCACCTACGACATCGCGATGGTGATGGCGCTGGCCATCGAGCGCGCCGGCCTGGTCAACAACAACAAAAGCCCCACCGGCCTGATGGTGCGCGACAGCCTGCGCTTCGTCATGAACGCGCCGGGCGCCAAGGTGCGGCCGGAAGCCATCGGCGCCGCGCTGGCGCTGGTGCGGGCCGGCCAGGACGTCGACTACGCCGGCGCCTACGCCGACATCGACTGGGACAGCGTCGGCGACATCGTCGGCCAGGTGCCGTTCACCGTGTTCCGCCTCGACACGGCCACCCGCAGCTGGGACGCCAGCCTGCAGCTGATCATCGGCCTGCCCCGCACGCCGTAGCCCCACGCCGGCCGTACCATCAAGGGGTCGGACCCCGCCGGGGTCCGACCCCGGTATGGCCGTGCGGGGTAAGCGGCATCACTGGCGATCAAAAAGTAATCGCCCGCACATCTTTTCCCGGTAACATCGCGGTTGTGCCGTTGCGGCGGGCTGGTTATACTGCACCGCAACAACGCGCGTTTTTTCACATCCGATCGCAGTCCAAACCCGGGGAAGGTCATGTCTCTCGCTTACCGCGCCAATGCCGATTTCGCCAAGTTGAACCATCCGATGCGGGTGCCGCTGTCGGCGGAAATCCACTCACGGCCCTTCCTGCAGCTGCAGGCGCCGGAAAGCCTGACCCATTTCGCGCTCTACGTGCAGCAGGACCAGCCGTCGCAAAAGGCCCACCGCAGCACCCAGCACCAGATCCTCGAGCAGCTGTGCATGCACTACGGCGTGGCCGCGCCGGCCCCGCAGGCGCGCTACTTCTTCCATGACTTCGACCGCTTCCGCCTGAAGTGGGAATGCCACACCGAATTCGCCACCTACACCTTCGTCGAACGCGGCGAGCCGGGCGCGGCGTGCGGCGCAGCGTTCGAGCGCATGCCGCTGCAGCACGTGCCGCAGGAATGGCTGGCCGGACTGCACGGCAAGATCATCGTCGCCGCCCACGTGTTGCTGTGCAAGGGCGAGCCGGACGACACCGGCGCGGTGGGCGCCATCCGCGAGCTGTTCCAGGGCAAGTCGCTGGTCGGCAGCAGCGTCGGCAGCGGCGCCGAGGTATGGACCGACTTCCTGATCCAGCCCGACGGCTTCAGCCGCTTCGTGGTGCGCGACCTCAACCTGCGCGAATTCCAGGCCGGGCGCCTGGTCGGCCGCCTGCTGGAAATCGAAACCTACCGCATGATGGCGCTGCTGGGCCTGCCGCAGGCGGAAGCCAGCCAGCCGCTGCTGAACGGCATCGAGAACGAACTGGCCGACCTGACCGCCACCCTGGTGCAGGGCGACCAGCCGGACGGCGCGCCCAACGAGGCGCGCGAGGAGCAGGCGCTGCTCCACCGCATCACCAGCCTGGCGGCGCGGCTGGAGAAGCTGTCGGTCAACAACAGCTACCGCTTCGCGGCGGCGCAGGCCTACTTCAGCCTGGTGCAATCGCGCATCCAGGAGCTGCGCGAGGTGCGCATCGCCGGCATGCCGACCCTGGCCGAGTTCATGGGCCGCCGCCTGGCGCCGGCCATGCACACCTGCACCTCGGTCTCGCAGCGGCAGGAAATGCTGGCCAAGCGCATCGCCCGCAGCAACGACCTGCTGCGCACGCGGGTCGGCATCGAGCAGGAGCGGCAGAACCGCAAGATCCTGCAATCGCTGGACGCGCGCGCGGCCCAGCAGCTGCGCCTGCAGCAGGCGGTGGAAGGATTGTCGGCGGTGGCGATCTCGTACTACACGCTGGGCCTGATCGGCTACGCGGGCAAGGCCATGAAGGCCGGCAACGTGCCGATCAATCCCGACATCCTCACCGGCCTGGCGGCGCCGCTGGTGTTCATCGGCGTGTGGATGGGCCTGCGCAAGCTGCACAAGCAGCTGAGCGGACCGGGCGCCGCGCTGGCCCGCCACGCCTGACGGCCTCAGGGAGCGACGCTGACGTCCAGCTCCCTCTTGCCGACCCAGCGGCCTTGCAGCGCACGGGCCGGTTCCGACCAGCCCAGCTGCAGCGTCGCGCCGACCTTGTCGCCGCTGCGTTCGTTCAGCACCAGCTTGCCGTCGCGCTCGGCGCCATCGAGCGCGATGGGCTGGCGGAACTTATCGTAAAAATACGTCCCGCGAACCCCGCCCTCGCTGTCTTTTTCCAGCATCATCGTGACCGCCATCGTCCCCAGGCTGCCGTGCATCACCTGGCCGGCATAGCCGCCGCCTGCCGGCGCCGGTCCCGTGCCCAGCAGCAGCGCCTTGCCGTATCCGCTCAGCTGCGGCGACAGCTGGTCATAGGAAAAAGCCAGCTTCACGCTGTCGACATCGTCCAGCGCGCGCTCGGCATGGCTGGAGCAGCGCGGCGAATAGATGATGTACTTTTGCGGCCCCGCCTCCAGCTGATAGGACCGGAACGCCGCCAGCAGCCCGGCGTCCGACCGGGTCGCCCGCTGGCTTTCCGTGTCGGCGCAGTCGTCATTGAGCGCCACGCGCTGCTCAAGGTCGTCGATGTCTTCCTTGGAGGCGTTCTTTTTCCTGCGCAGCGCGTCCAGCATAGCCTGCTGCCGCGCCGCCTCGTTGCGGTAGCTCACCAGCCGCTGCTTGTGCATCTGCCGCGCCAGGTCGCGCATGCCGGCTGCGGTGAAGATGTCCTCCGCCTCCAGCGAGCGTCCGCTGGCCAGGTCGAAACTGTAGTACGCCTGGCTGCTCTCGCAATAGGCGCCGCAGAATTCGCTGTCGAAGACGATCGTCAGGATGCGGCCATCGTTGCGGCCGACCTTGAAGGACTGCGTCGCGACGCCGTCCAGGGCAATGCCGTCGGCCGCGCCCACCGCCTTGCCCGTCTGCCTGGGCGCCAGCACCCCGAAGCGCGAGAGGAACAGCTTGTCGTTGATTTTGGCCGACACCACCGGATCGCCCGCCTGCACCAGCGGCATGACGATATCGCCGGCGGCCACCGGCCGGCCATCGGCAGACTTGCCCTGCACCGCCAGGCTGCGCACAACGGCAGGCGCGCCCGCCTGCGCCAGGCCGGCGCAACAGAACAGCAACGCCACGGAGGAACGATGTATGAGCGCGCCCCTCATGTCTGGCCGAACCGTCCCCGCAGGAAGTTGGCGATGCGATCCTGCGTGGCTTCCAGGTAGGGGATGTTCATGTGGTCGGAATCGGGCACGATCTCGTCCGCGTGCAACCGGCCCAGCTTCTCGACCAGCAGGTCGGTGTGCGAATGCGGCACCACGTCGTCGGAGGCCGCGCGCAGCACATAGGTCGGCGCCTTCAGGTGGTGCGCGTACTTGACCGACTCGAATTTATGCCGCAGCACATACTCCACCGGGATCGCCTTGAACTTGCGCTTGGCGATGGCCAGGATGGAATCGTAGGGCGTGATCAGCACGATGGAATTGGCGTCGCGCTCCATTGCCACCTGCACCGCCACGCCGGAACCGAGGCTGCGGCCGACCACGGCGATGCGCTTGGGGTCGACATGATGGCGCTCGCTGAGCCAGTCGAACAGCATGCGGCCGTCGTCGACGAAATGCTCCTCGGCCGGATCGCCGTGCGAATCGCCGTAGCCGCGGTAATTCACCGCCAGCACCGCCATGCCGGGGAACAGCTTGCCGGCGTCGCGCGCCACCCACGACACTTCCTCCGACCGGCCGCCGAAATAAATCACGCCCGGATGCGGCCCCGCCACCGGCGGCGTCATCAGCCAGCCGGACAGCCGCGTGCCGTCGTTCGAGCGCACCACGATGGGCCGCGTGCGGTGGCCGCTGCTGTAGGGCTTGAGCACTTCGCGCTTGCTGCCAAGCGGATTGAACAGTAAACGTTTCTGGTTGGCCGCCACCGCGGCCGTGAGCCCCATCCACAGCACGCTGGCGATGCCGGCCAATCCCGCGACTTTTTTCGTATGCTTCATGACTCTACTTTACCTTGCTTCCGCACTGGCACGATAAGGAAATATCGCGGCGTGCGTGGTATCAGCCACACATGGTGCCGTCCGGCCAGTTCCACAAGTGCCGGTATAATATGCGCTCCGTTTTTTCGTGCCATCCCGATAATGAAACCTGCTGTCGTACTGCTGCATAGCTCCATGAGTTCCAAGGCCCAATGGGCCGACCTGATGTCTCAACTCGACGCCAACTTCCACTGCATCGCCGTCGACCTGCTCGGTTACGGCGCCTCGCCCTTCCCGGCCGAGGTCGGGGCCGGCTACGTCCACACGCTGGCGCACGAAGTCGACGCCGTCAACGCCGCCGTCGCCTCGCGCCTGGAGCCGGGCGAAGCCTTCCACCTGATCGGCCACTCCTTCGGCGGCGCCTCGGCGCTGCACATGGCGCGCCGCATGCCGGCGCGCGTGCTGTCGCTGACGCTGTTCGAGCCGGTAGCCTTCCACCTGCTGCCGGCCCAGCACCCGGCGCGCGCCGAGATCGTCGGCGTGGTCGAGCGCATCAACGCCTGCGGCCCGCAGCAGGAGCGCGACGCCACCCGCATCTTCATCGATTACTGGAACCGTCCCGGCGCCTTCGACGCCGCGCCGCCTGCCGCGCAGGACAAGATGACCGGCATGATCGCCAAGGTGAGGCTGGACTTCCAGGCGCTGCTGGGCGAAGCGGCCACGCTGGACGATTTATCGGCGCTGACGATGCCGTCGCTGATCATGTCCGGCGCGAACAGCCCGGCCTCGACCCGCCTGCTGGCCGAGGCGCTGGCCGCCGCCCTGCCCGACGCCAGCGCGCTGCAAACGCGCGGCGGCCATATGGGGCCGATCACCCACGGCGCCGTGGTCAACCCGGCCATCGTCAACTTCCTGGCCGACGCCGAAGTCACCGCCGGTTGACCGGCGCATACGCCAGCTAGGCAGCCGTCCGCTGCGCCGGCGCCGAGCCGGCGCTGTGCGGACACTCATTGTTCTCCCAGGACTGCTGCAGCCTCTCCCGCGTACCCAGCAGCGACAGGCGCTGGGTGCGCAGCGTCTCCATCATCTGGTCGATTTCCCCCAGCCGCGCGTCGAGGTTCTGCAGCAGCCCATCGTAATAGGCCGGGCCTTGCAGCGTCGTCACCGCGCGGATCGCCTCCAGCGTGAAGCCGAGGTTCTGCCCGATCTGGATCAGGTTCAGGCGCTCCAGCGCCGCCTCCTGATACACGCGGTAGCCGTTGGCACCACGCGCCGCCTTCGGCAGCAAGCCCGCCCGCTCGTAATAGCGGATCGCCGACGCCGCGATGCCCGAGCGCTCCGCCAGTTCGCCTATTTTCATTTTTCGCTTGACCTTAAAGTTGGCTTCAACCTTAGGATACCTCATTTCCTACACCAGGTCCGGATCCGACACCATGTTCACCGCACTGACACTCCCCAACGGCAGCACCCTCCCCAACCGCCTGGCCAAGGCCGCGATGGAAGAAAACATGGCCGACGCCGGCCAGCTTCCCGGTCCCGCGCTAAACCGTTTATACCAAAGCTGGGCCGACGGCGGCGTGGGCCTGATCATCACCGGCAACGTGATGATCGACGGCCGCGCGATGACAGGCCCTGGCACCGTCGCGCTGCAAGCCGACACGCCGCTGGAGCCGTTCCGGCAATGGTCGCTGGCCGCGCGCCGCCAGGGCGCGCAGGTGTGGATGCAGATTAACCACCCCGGCCGCCAAGTGATGGCCAATATGGGCGGCAACGCCTGGGCACCGTCGGCCGTGGCGCTGGACCTGGGTAAGCACAGCAAGCTGTTTGCGCAACCGGAGGCAATGAGCCCGGTGCAGATCGAGGAAGTCATCACCCGCTTCGCCGCCACCGCGCATGCCGCCGAACAGGCGGGCTTCAACGGCGTGCAGATCCACGCCGCGCACGGCTACCTGATCTCGCAATTCCTGTCGCCGCTGACCAACCGCCGCCACGACCAATGGGGCGGCGACCTGCCCAATCGCGCACGGCTGCTGCTGGAGGTGGTGCGCGCCGTGCGGGCGCGCGTCTCGCCCGGCTTCAGCGTGGCGGTCAAACTGAATTCGGCCGACTTCCAGCGCGGCGGCTTTTCCGAGGACGACGCGAAGCAGGTGGTGCTGCTGCTGAATGAACTGCCGGTGGACCTGATCGAACTGTCCGGCGGCAGCTACGAAAGCCCGGCCATGCAAGGCCGCACCGCGGACGGCCGCACGCTGGCGCGCGAAGCCTACTTCCTGGAATTCGCCAAGGACCTGGCGGCGGTGGCGCGCATGCCGGTCATGACCACCGGCGGCATCGCCCGCAGGGCCGTGGCCGAGCAGGTACTGGCCAGCGGCGTCGCCGTGGTCGGCATCGCCACCGCGCTGGCCGAAGTGCCGGACTTGCCGCTGCAATGGCGCGCGGGCCAGGAGCCGGCGGCACTGCCGCCGCCGTTACAGTGGAAGGACAAGACCATGGCGTCGCTGGCCGCGATGGCGCTGGTCAAGCGCCGCCTGCGCGCCTTGGGGAATGGGGAGACGGCGGCAGCGCCCCGCTACTCGCCGCTGCTGACCATGATCGCCGGCCAGTTCCGCATGGTGCTGCTGACCAGGCGCTATCGGGCCTGGCGCGCAAGCGCCGCCTAATCTCCGACGACGATATCGATCGTATTCTGCAGCCAGATGCCCAGGTTGGGCGTGCGTGAGCGCTGGCCCGCAGGCCCCAGTTCCGCCGGCGAGTGGAACTTGGTCCCGATGGGCAGTATCGCGTTCAGGAACGAGATATCGCCCGGCGGGAAGTCCACGTGCGTGGCCTTGGGCTCGAATCCATCGCCGCTCGCCTCGCGCGGCGTGAACAGCCGCAGCGCGATATCGTCGGCATGATTGATGAAGGTGAGCGGCAGCCCGGCCGTCGCCAGGCGCGCCCAGTAGACCTGGTCGTGGAAGCCCTTGAACTCCGGGTAGTTCCAGGACAGGCCGGAGACGGTGTCGTTATAAGCCTTTTCCCAGACATCGAACTCCACGCCCTGCCTGCGGTTCTTCCATACGCGATAAGGCCCCCTTCCCAGCCAGCGCATCGATCGCACCTGCTGCTCGGGATAATCGAAGCTGACACCCAGCGCATCGACCTGCTTGCCCGCTTCAACGGAATAGGCGTAGTTGACGCTCAGCGCACCTGCTGCGCTCAGACGCCAATTGATCTTGTGCAGATTGCCGGTGTATTCTGCCTGCACGACCACATCGCCGCCATCGCCCGCCGCGCGGATGGACTTCAACGTGGCGCTGCCGGCCACCAGGCGCGGGCCGTTCGTCAGCGGCGCGACGACATCGCCCTTCTTCAGCTCACGCAGATAACCGGTGGCCTTGTCGATCGTGATGCTCACTGTCCCCGCTTGCAGCAGGAAGCCGTCGGCAATTTCCTTCAGCGTGGCGGCGCTTGCCGACTGCTGCTTGGGCAGCACGCGCAACGCGACCTTTTCCGCGCTGGCGATCATCCAAGACCACGTATAGATTTCGTGGCCGTCGGCGTCCGTCGCGGTCAAGTACAACGCATCCTGCTGCGCCCAGTCGTGCGGCAGGTCGATGCGGGTCGTGCCGCGCATGCCGGCGGCGACATCGGGCGCCCTGGCGCTGCCTTGCGCAACAACAGTGTGGCCAAGCTCCGCGCCGAATTTCACCAGCTTCCAGTTCAGCTTGAGCCGACTCAGGTTGCTGAAGTCGTAGCGGTTCTCCAGCACGATCCTGCCGTCAAACGTCGGCGCCAGCGACGACAGTTCGGCCAGCGGCAAATAGACCGGCGACCATATCTTCTTGATCGCGAAGAAGCTGCCTTCCTTTTGCCGGTACGGTCCCAGTATGCCGTCCGGCGCCTGGTTGCCGGCGACATCGACCATGCCGCCTTTATCGTCACGCACGATGCCCTCGTCGATGAAGGACCAGATAAAGCCGCCCGCGCTGAGCGGATTGGCCAGCATCGCCTTCCACCAATCGTCCAGGCTCGCACCGGCGCCGCCGTCGTACAGGCCATGCAGGAACTCGGTCGGCATGAACACGTCACGGCCGTGGAACAGCGACGTCGCGCAGCAATCGTAGGCGGGATAATGCGCGGTATCGATGCCGCCGAAATTCGCCCACGGATGGATCACGGGCCGCTGCTGCACATCCCACATCGGATACAGCCTGTCCAGCTCAAGATTGAAACCGCCCTCGTTACCGTTGGCCCAGAAGATGACCGATGGGTGATGTTGGTCCCGCTGCACCAGCTCCTTCACCAGCGGTGTGGCGACGCCGGTATCGTAAGCCTTCTGCCAGCCGGTCAGCTCATCGATCACGTAGAGGCCAAGTTCGTCCGCCACGTCGAGGAAATGCGCATCCGGCGGATAGTGCGACATGCGCACCGCGTTCATGTTCATCTCCTTCATCAGCTTCGCATCCAGGTAGCTGAGTTCCTTGCTGGTGGTGCGGCCGGATGTCGGCCAGATCGAATGGCGGTTCGATCCCTTAAGGCGCACCTTCGTGCCATTGACGTAGAGGCCATCGCGCGGGCGCAGTTCGACCGTACGGAAGCCGATCACCTTGCTGGTCTCGTGGGTCACGCGCCCGCCATCGAGCAGCTGGAAGCGCACCCGATAGCGCTGCGGCGATTCGGCCGACCAGGGAGCGATGTGGTCAAGATGTCCGCGCACATGCGCCTTCCCGTCCGCCACGGCGGCGCTCATGTCCGCGCCCAGCGGCTTGCCGTCCAGCGTGAACACGCGCGCGGTCACCTTGCCGTTGCCGCCCGCCGTGAATACGTCTGCATCGAAGTCGCCGTTGTGCTTCGCGTCCAGGCTCACGCGTTCGATATGGTGCTGTGGCGAGGCCTCCAGCCACACCGGCCGGTAGATGCCGCTGAACAGCCAGAAGTCCGCAGCGCGCTCGGCGCGGTTAACCGACGCATCGGCGGAGTAGCGGTTGACCGTCACCTCCAGCTGGTTCTCCGCGCCCGGCTTCAACAGCGGAGAGACATCGTAGCGGAACTCGTAGAACCCGCCCTGGTGCACCGGCCCCGCAGGCTGGCCGTTGATCTTCACCAGCGTGTCCGTCATGGCGCCGCCAAAGACGATGTCGATCCGCTTGCCCTGCCAATCGGCCGGCACCTTGAAGGTGTGGCGGTAGATGCCGGTGTTATCCGGCGCCGGATCGTCCTGCCAGTCGCTGAAGTAGCGGTAGGTGCCGAAGCCCTCCATCTCCCAGTTCGACGGCACCGGAATGGTCTTCCACGTCCCGCTATTGCGGCCGCCGTTGACCATGAACTCCCAGTTCACACGATGATCCTTGTCGGCACCGCTCAGGTACTGGACCTGCGTGGTGTCCGCCATGCATAACCCGCACAGCGACAGCAGCAGGCAACTCAACAGGCCGCGCATCACAGCTGCGCTCCCAGGCGCTTGCTCTCGCCGGCCTTCAGGTTCAGCGGAATGACCTTGTCGCCGTAGCGCACCTTGCCGGGGCCGGAGCCTGCGGTGCGGCGTATCGTGGCCGAGGTCAGCTTGCCGCCGGCCCAGGCCACGTCCACCTCATAGCCACCGCGAGCGCGCAGGCCCTTGACCGAGCCGGCCTGCCATGCCGACGGCAGCGCCGGCAGCAGATGGATTTCGCCGGTCTGCGACTGCACCAGCATCTCGCAGATCGCCGCGACGGCGCCGAAGTTACCGTCGATCTGGAACGGCGGATGCGCGTCCAGCATATTCGGATAGGTGCCGCCGGCGTTGTTACCCTCGCTGCCCTTGCCGCTCTGCTGCGCTGCGCGCGCGCCCGGCTTGGCCAGCTGCCCGCGCAGCATCCTGTAGGCGTGATCGCCGTCCAGCAACCGCGCCCAGTAAGCCGTCTTCCACGCCATCGACCAGCCGGTGCCGGCATCGCCACGTCCTTCCAGCGACTTGCGCGCAGCGGCCGCCAGCTCGGGCGTTTGCGTCGGCGAGATCTGGCGGCCGGGATAGAGCCCGAACAGATGCGACACATGACGATGCGTATCGCCCGGCGTATCGAGCACCGGATCTTTTTTCTCTTCCATCCATTCCAGCAGCTGGCCCCAACTGCCCACGCGCGGCGCGGCCAGCTTGTCGCGCATGGCCGCGACTTGGGCGCGGAAGGCCTGGTCGTCGCCCAGCACATCCGCCGCTTCCACTGTGTTGTTGAACAAGTCCCAGATAATCTCCTGGTCGTAGGTCACGCCGTCCTCGATCGGCCCGTGCTCCGGCGACCAGCCCAGCGGCGCAACCAGGCGCCCATCCGGCAGCTGCTTCAGATAGTCCTGCCAGAAGTGCACCGCCTCCTTCATCATCGGATAGGCCACCGCGCGCAGGAAGGCCTTGTCCTGCGTATAGGCATAGTGCTCCCAGAAGTGCTGGGCATACCAGGCGTTGCCGGTCTTGTTCCACACATACCCCATGGCGCCGAACGGATTCGATTCCGTGCGCACCGTCCAGCCGCGCACCGGCTTGCCGGCGCTGGTGACGAAGGTCTCCTCGCGCTGCACAGCCAGGCCGCTCAGGTCCGGCTTGGCCATCTGCACCGATTCCGGATGCGCGATCGCCTGCGCCGCCGTATCGGCGATCAGCCGGCGATACACCGGCGCCACGCCCTGCACCAGCGCGAAGAACGGCAGCGCGTTCCGCGACAGGTTGGCCGGTTCGGCCGGCCAGTAATTCATCTGGATGTTGATGTTGGTGTGGTAGTCCGACTTCCACGGCGGCGTGAGGCTGTTGTTCCACAGCCCCTGCAAATTGGCGGGCAGCGAATCGCGCGAGCTGGAAATCAGCAGGTAGCGGCCATACTGGAAGAACTGCGCCTCCAGTCCGGGATCATTGCCCTCCGCCGTGTAAGTGGCGATGCGCTGGTCGGTCGGCAGCGCGCGGCGCGCAGGCAGGGCGGTGCCGAAGTCCACGCTCACGCGTTTGAACTGCGCGTCAAAATCCTTCCGATGCTCGGCCAGCAGCGCCGCCCACGGGCGTGCCGCCGCGCTGACCTGCGCCTTCACGCGCGGCAGCGGATTCTCGCCCTGGAATTTCTTCGCCGGATCGAGCACGTAACTGGTGCCCGCGCCCAGTATCAGCGTCACCGCATCGCAGCCGGTGAAGGTGATGCGGTTGCCGTCGAGCGCAATCGCCCCGCCCTCGTTCAGCACCTGCACCTCGCTGGCGTAATCCATCGCGTTGCTGGAGGCGTCCCCTTTGCCGCGCAGCGATCCCGTGGCGATGATGCGCTTGCCCTGCGCTTCGATACGCGCGTCGTGCATATCGGTCAGCTCGACCGATCCCGTGTACTGCCCGCGCTTGTCGGCGCTCAGGCGCATCATGATCACCTGCGCCGGAAAACTGGCGAAGGCCTCGCGCTTGAACTTGACGCCGCCGTGCGTGTAGCTGACGCTATGCAGGCTCTGGCCGATATCCAGCTGGCGCGCATAGGCGGTGGTGGCCTGATCGTGTCCCGGCAGGTTGATGTAGACATCGCCGAAGGGCTGATAGGCACCCATCGTCTTGTCGTCGCCGGTCCACAGCGTGATGTCGTTGAACTGGATACGCTCCCGCGCCAGCTGGCCGAAGATCATCGCGCCGATGCGGCCGTTCCCGATCGGCAGCGCCTCCTGCTCCCAGCCCTGCGCCGTGTCGGGCGCGGGCCGGTCGTAGCGCAGCGCGAGGTCGCTTAGCTCCCCCGCACCGCACAGCTGCGCGGCGAGCAAGCCCGCCGCCACCATCGCTTGCCGATACATCTTATTTCCTGACCGTGATCGACTTGCCCTCATACGCTACCACCTTGTCGGCGGCATCGAAATCGTCCGAGCTCGACACGCCGGCCTTGATGAAGCGCAGCTTGAACTGGCGCTTGCCGACCATGCCCTTGTACTGACCCACGCGATCGCCGATGGTGACCACGCCGGTCTTGTCGTTATAGCCCAACGGGATGCGGCTGAATTCTCCGCGCAGGTAGCCGTTGCTCACGCCATCGTCCTCATACAGGCTGAACTTCCCGTCGGCGCCGGTGTAGATGTTGAGGGTGATCGGCGCGTCCGGCATCTCGTCCACGTACTGCGTCACTGGGCCCATCGGCAGTATCGATCCCGCCTTCACCAGCAACGGCATGCGGGTTTCCGGCGCCTTGATCGTGTCCGTGCTGCCGCCCTTGTGCACTTCGCCGGTATAGAAGTCATACCAGTTCGCGCCCTTGGGCATGTAGACGCTGCGCTCGCGCGCACCGTAGACGTACACCGGAGCGACCATGATATTGTGGCCGAACAGGTACTGGTCCTTGATGTTCTTGACCGCGTCGTCTTTCGGGAAGTCCATCACCAGGCCGCGCATGATGGCGCCGGACTCGTAATGGGTGTCGGCGGCGGCCGAGTAAATATAAGGCATCATGCGATAGCGCAGCTTGTCGTACCAGACCATCGAATCGCGCATCGGCGAGCCTTCCGGTGAGATCTCGTGGATCTCGCGCTTCACCACCTCGCCGTGGGAACGGAACAGCGGCGAGAACGCGCCGAACTGGAACCAGCGCAGATTCAGCTCGCGCCATTCCTTCATGTCCTCCGGATTGCCCTGGGCCTTACCGGTAGCGCGGTTCTCCTGCGCTGAGCCGACATCGCCGACCTGGTAGCGTTCCTCCTGCGCATAACCGCCGATATCTTGCGTCCAGTTCGGGATGCCCGACATCGAGATGCCGACGCCGGCCGAGATCTGGTCGTACAGGTTATTCCAGCGGGCCGCCGTATCGCCGCTCCACACCGCGGCGGCGTTGCGCTGAATACCGGCAAACCCTGAGCGCGTCAGGATGAACTGGCGTTTATCAGGCTGGTCGCGCTTCAGTCCCTGATAGAAGCCCTCCGTATGCACCAGGCTATAAGGATTGAAGGTGATCTCGCCAGCGCCATACACGGTAGGCCCGATCAGCTTCTTGAAGTCCTCCAGGCGGGTATTGGACAGCACGTCCGCCTCGGTGTTATCCATCCACCAGGCGTCGAAGCCCATGTCGACCAGCTTCGATTTCATCTGGCGATAGTAGATGTCGCGCGCTTCCTTGGTATATGGATCGTAGTGGCTGTTCTTGTAGCCTGGGCCTACCCAATCGAGCGCGCCGTTTTCGACGTTCTTGGTCCACATATGGCCCTTGGCTGCAAGCTCCTTGTAGTTGTCCGTGTTCGCGTAGAACTTGCCCCAGATCGAAAGCATCACGTGTGCATGCGACTTGTGGGCCTCGTCCAGCATACCCTTCGGATCGGGGAAGCGCGTCTTATCGAAATCGTGCGAGCCCCATTGATCCTCCGGCCAGTAGAACCAGTCCTGCACCATGTTATCGACCGGCCAGCCCTGCTTGCGGTACTCGCGCAGCACGCCGAGCAGCTGCTCCTGCGTTTCATAGCGCTGGCGCGATTGCCAGAAGCCGTAGGCCCACTTCGGCATCATCGGCGCCTGGCCGGTCAGGTGGCGGTAGCCTGCGATGACCTTGTCCATGCTGTCGCCATTGATGACGTAGTAGTTGATGCTCTCGGCGACTTCCGACGAGAAGGTCAGCGAGTGGCGTTCCGCGTCGGGTAGCGGATCGTTGTGCCTGATGGAGACCATGCCGCCGCTTGGCTTCCACTCCAGGTGCAGCTTGACCGGTTTGCCGGCTTCGAACTTCACCTCGAAATTGTGATACCAGGGATTCCAGCTTTGGCGCCATACATCCATCACCTGCTTGCCGTCCAGCGACAGCGTCGCATAGTCCGATGAGTACAGCTGCATCTTGTGCACGCCCGGCTTGTCGGAGCTCAGCGTCGCGTCCCACACCACCTTGGCATCGGTCAGCTTTTTCGGGTCGCCCAGTTCCTTCGGCCAGTTCTCGGCCACGTCCTTCAGGTACTTGTACGCGATGTCCGTCTCGTGGCGGGTCAGCACCAGCTTGCCGCCGATGTAGTAGCGCGCCGTCAGGCCGCCGGCCTTGCCTTCGTCGTCGACCAGGTTCAGGTCGCGCACCATCGGCCCATACGGCTTGGCGTCGCCGAAGCGCGAGATCGAATTGTTATCCCACAAAACGCCGTAGTTCTTGTCCGAGACGATGAACGGCACGGCGATCGCCATGTTGTGCTGCAGGAGCTCCACGTCCTCGCCGTTCATGTTCATTTGCGCGTTCTGGTGCTGGCCCAGGCCGTAGTAGGCGTCCTTGGTGCCGTGGTTGAAGCCTTCCTTGACCGCCATGAACGGCTTGCCGCCGATATCGACCGGTGCCATGCTCTCCGACGCCTGGCTCAGGAAAGCCTTGCCGGCGGCGTTGAAGAACTGAACCTGGCCGGTGGCCAGCGATACCGCCACCGAAATCTTCTTCGCCTTCAGCGTGACCGAGTCCTTGCCTTTTGCGGTGACATTGAAATTACCGCTGACAGGCGCCGCCACCGTCATCAGCGATGGCGTGAGCTCCTTACCCGAACGATCGAGCTTCACCACATGGATGATGTTATCGCCCATAACTTCCAGCCGCACTTCTTTTGCCGCGCCCGAATCCGGCTTGACCACCACGCCAGTGGCAGTCTTCTCAAACGTGCCGGCCAGCGCCTGGCCCGACACCATCACCGCCAGGCAGGATGCTGCCGGCACTATCGATTTGAATCGCATGTAATCTCCGTAGTTTCTAGTAAGTACCCAGTTTGACCTTGAGAACCACCGGGTTACCGGTCAGGTTCAAGCCGTAATCTGTCTGATCGCCGTTCCAGTTGCGCTCCATGATCCATTTGCCGGACGAATCAAAATGTCCCTCTTCCACCCGTGCCAGCATGGTCGGCTTGCCGGCGCTGCTGTCAAAACTCACGCGCGCGTGCTGCCCCACCACGATGAATTCGTTGTCGCCAATCTGGGCGATCGATACGCCGCCGTTGGGCTGTTCGGTATCCGCCGGCAGGTCCTTGATCTTGGCCAGCCAATCGGCATCGCCGAACTGCCACAGGCGGAAGCTGACGGTGGCCGTCCAGTTCTTCAGCGCGACGGTCTGCGGCTTGCGGTCGTCGCCCTCGGCCACGCCGTGCGTGCGGCCTTCAAACGCCCATTTGGCCCACTGGCGTTCCATCGGCCGGAACGCCGCGTAGATTTTTCCGAACGGCGTGACCATGCTCTTGTCGGTCGCCTTGGAGCCCAGCGGGAAATTGCTGTAATCCGCGTAGTCGATGCCGAACGGCGAGAACGCCAGCGAGCCGCGGCCCAGCACCAGATAGGCATAGCGCACGTACTGTGAGGCGTTGCTCATCTCCGGCAGCATCAATGCGTTGTCGGCGCGCTGGAAGTAGTTCAGCGTAGCGTTGAATTTGTCCGATTCCGGCGCGTAGATATCCGGCGCGGCGATGTCGATGTGCGGCGCCGCGGCCTTGTAGATATCGATCACGTCGTAGGTCGGCCCGCCGCTGGCGAAGTTGCCCTTCCACGGCTTCACCGGCGACTCCAGCGGATCGCGCAGCGCGTTGTTGACGTACATCGGCAGGTTGTAGACGGCGCGGCCGGCCTTGGCGACTTCCTCGATATAGCTGGCGATGGAATAAGCGTGGAAGTATTCGTCGGCGTAGTCGCCGTAGACCTGCTTCCAGCTGCCGCTGGCCGCCAGCGGAACCGGCGATTTTTTATGATCCAGCACGGCCTGCGGCACGTTCTGCTCGAACGCCGCCTGCGCCTTGGGCGCGAAGTCGCGCGCGAAGCCGTAGGTGCCGACCTCATTCTCGACCTGCATCATGATGACGGTGCGCTGCGCCGAATCGGCCTTCTTGATGTGCTCCATCAGCGCGACAAAGGCCTTCCTGTCGGCCTTCATCGTTTCCTCGCTGTTCGGCGACAGGCAGTAGATGGTTTTGCCGTCCTTGTCCACCATGCGCGGGAAGCGCTTGTTGTCGAACTTGACCCACTCCGGTGTGTACTGCGGGCCGGTGTTCTTCCAGGTGCCGAACCACAGGAGCACCAGGCGCACCTTGTGCTCGCGCGCCTGCGCCAGCAAGGTGTCGACGTAACTGAAATCGAATTTGCCTTCGACCGGCTCGATCTGTTCCCAGGCCACGGGAATCTCGACGGTGTTGGCGTTCATGTCTTTAATGGCCGGCCACACCTTGTTCAAGGCCAGCGGATAATTGCTGGAGTTGTGCACCTGTGCGCCGAACATCACGAACGGCGCGCCATCGACCATCAGGGCGTGGCGGCCGTCCTTCTTCACAAGCTGCGGCAGATCGGCAGCCGCCGCGCCAGTTGCGGCCAGCGCCGCGAAACTCAACACGGAGACAAACTGGCGAGCGGTATGCTTCATCTGGTTAAAGCCTTTCGTAGTTTAAAAGTCGTAGCTCAGTTTCGCGACCACGCGACGGTGGTGAAATCGGAAACTTCAGGCGAACAGACCCTCCGGCGCTGAACGGCGCAGATAGCTTTTCTTCATTTGATAGTGTCTCGTTCTTGGTTTTTATCGTTATGGCTTGCTGGCGGGGTACCAGGCCATCCAAAATTATGCGGCCATTTTGCATGGCTACGCCTGCAGGCCGCAATTGCAAAATTCACCAAGCTGCTGAATGATAATCAGCAAGGCAGCATCGATCACCCAACGCGGCGGCCCGAGCGCGTCGCCACATCGACCCACACGGCCAGCGTCAGGATGCAGCCCTTGACGATCATCTGCCAGTAGGTGTCCACGTCCAGCATGGACATGCCGTTATCCAGGCTGGCCATGACCAGCGCGCCGATCAGGGCACCGTACACGGTGCCGGAGCCGCCGCGCATCGAGGTGCCGCCGATGAAGCAGGCCGCGATGGCATCGAGCTCGCCCGAGGTGCCGGCCGACGGTGAGCCCGCCGCCAGCCGCGCCGTGTTGACCAGCCCCGCCAGCGCGCACATCAAGCCCATGATCCCGAAGATCCACAGTTTCACCGCCTGCACGTTCACGCCGGACAAGCGGGTCGCCTCCATATTGCTGCCCACCGCGTAGATGCGGCGGCCGAACACGGTCTGCGTGGCGATGTAGCTGAAGACGCCCAGCAGCACCAGCAACAGCAGCACCGGCAGCGGTATGCCCTCGTAGCTGTTCAGGGTCCGCACGAAGGCGAACAGCACCGCGCCGACGGCCGCAAGGCGCACGCCGTCGCGCCACATCGGCGGCACCGGCAGGCCGTGGCGGCCCAGGTTCAGGCGCTGGCGCCAGGTCAGCACCGCCGCCAGCGCGAACAGCACCACGCCCAGGGTCACGCCCAGTTCCATCGACAGGTAGCCCTGCCCCACCTGCACCATCGCCTCCGACACCGGCGCCACCGTCACGCCGTCCGTCACACCCAGCACGATGCCGCGATAGGCCAGCATGCCGCCCAGGCCCACGATGAAGGACGGTATGCCCGCATACGCCGTCAGGTAGCCGTTGAACAGGCCAAGCAGCAGGCCGCAGACCAGCACCGCCACCACCGTCAATGGCAGCGGCATGTGGTGCGTCACGTCGAGCACCGCCGCCACGCCGCCCAGCAAGCCAAGCAGGGAACCCACCGACAGGTCGATCTCGCCGGAGATGATGACGAAGGCCATGCCGCAGGCGACCACGCCGGTCACCGACATCTGCCGCATCAGGTTGGACAGGTTGCGCGCCGAGATGAAGCCGCCCTCCGTCTTCCAGCTGAAGAAAGTCCAGATGATGGCGATGGCGATCAGCAGCGCAAGGATTTTGTACTGCGTGAACAGCTGTTTGAGTGTGGTGGTTTGCATAGGTTTTACAAAACTCGCTATCAATGATCGAGCGCCGCAGACAGCAGCATTTCCTGGGTCAGGTCCTGGTTGATGAAGTCTCCGCGCAGCTGGCCTTCGCCCATCACCAGCACGCGGTCGGATACGCCCAGCACCTCGGCCAGCTCCGACGACACCATGATGATGGACACGCCCTGGCTGGCCAGTTCCAGCATCAGCTTGTAGATCTCGAACTTGGCGCCGACGTCCACGCCGCGCGTGGGCTCATCCAGTATCAGCACCTTGGGCCGCGTCAGCAGCATCTTGGACAGCACCGCCTTCTGCTGGTTGCCGCCCGATAGCGAAGTAATCGACAGGAAGGGGCTGGCCGTCTTCAGGCCCAGCCGCGCGATTTCCTCGCTGACGGTTTTCAGCTCGGCCTCGCGGTCGATGCGGGTGAAGCGCGCGTAGCGGCCCAGCACCGACAGCGTGATGTTCTGGCCCACGTCCAGGTCGCGGATGATGCCGTGCTGCTTGCGGTCCTCCGGCACCAGCGCCAGCCCGGCGCGGATCGCCTTGAGCGGCGTGCGGGTATCGATCTTCGCGCCGTTGAGCCACACCTCGGCCTCGCAACGGCCGTTGTAGGCGCCGAACAGCGCGGACACCAGCTCCGTGCGGCCCGCGCCCACCAGCCCCGCGATGCCAAGGATCTCGCCACGGCGCAGCGAGAAGGAGACGTTGTCCACCTTCCTGCGGTCCGGCTTTTCGGTGTCGTAGCACACCACGTTGCGGGCTTCGAAAATCACCTCGCCCTGCGTGCGCTCCAGGGTTGGATAGAGCTGGTTCATCTCGCGCCCGACCATCTGCGCGATGATCTGCCGCACGTCCATCTGCTGCATCGGCGTGGTGGCGATATGCTTGCCGTCGCGGATGACGACGATGGTGTCGCAGATCGCCTCCACTTCATCGAGCTTGTGCGAGATGTAGACGCAGGCCACGCCCTTGGCCTTCAGGCCGCGGATGATATCGAGCAGCACCTCGATCTCCGACGCCGTCAGCGACGACGAGGGCTCGTCCAGGATCAGCAGGCGCGCGTTCTTGTTGAGCGCCTTGGCGATCTCGATCAGCTGCTGGTGGCCGCCGCCGTAGTTCATCACCGGCAGCACCACGTTGACGTCGTTGAGTTTCAGTTCCTTGAGCAGCGTTTCGGCGCGCCGGTTCATGGCCGGGTAGTCCATGCGGCCGCCGGGCAGCGTGATCTCGTTGCCGAGGAAGAGATTTTCCGTCACCGACAATTCGGGCACCAGCATCAGCTCCTGGTGGATGATGACGATGCCGGCCGCCTCGCTTTCGCGTATCGACTGCGCCTTCAGCGGCTGGCCGTCCATCAGGATCTCGCCGTCCCAGGTGCCGTGCGGGTAGACGGCGGACAGTACTTTCATCAGGGTCGATTTGCCGGCGCCGTTCTCGCCGCACAAGCCGATGCACTCGCCCGGCCTGACTTGCAGGTCGATGCCGTCGAGCGCGGGGACACCGCCGAACTTCTTGACGATGCCCTTCATTTCCAGCAAATAGCCTGACATACTGGTTCTCGCAGAAGGTGAGATACGGAGGGACGCATGCTCAGCATGGGTTCCCGCTTTCGCGGGAACGACCGTCGTTCCCGCGCAGGCGGGAACCCATGGAACGCGTCCCAGTCAGAACGTTTATTTGACCGCGAGCTGCGCCTTGGTGTAGAAGCCATCATTGACCACCAGGTCGATATTCGCCTTGGTCAGCATGGTCGGCTTCAGCAGCAGCGTGCTGACCTGCTTGAAACCGTTCTGGTATTCGGCGTTGAAGGCCGGCTTCTCATTGCGCACCAGCTGGATCGACAGCTTGGCCGCTTCGGAAGCGATCAATTTGAGAGGCTTATAGACCGTCATGGTCTGCGAACCGGCGATCACGCGCCGCACCGCCGCCAGGTCCGCATCCTGCCCGGACACGGCCACCTTGCCATCCAGCTTCTGCGAAGCCAGCGCCTGGATCGCACCGCCGGCCGTGGCATCGTTGGACGCCACCACCGCATCGAGCTTGTTGCCGTTGGCGGTCAGCGCATTCTCAACGATGGACATGGCCTCGGCCGGATTCCAGTCCTTGACCCACTGCTTGCCGACCACCTTGATATCGCCCTTGTCGATCAGCGGCTGCAGCACCTTGAGCTGGCCTTCGCGCAGCATCTTGGCGTTGTTGTCGGTGGGCGCGCCGCCCAGCAGGTAGAAGTTACCCTTAGGCTTGACCGCCAGCACACCCTGCGCCTGCATCTCGCCGACCATCTTGTTATCGAAGGAGATGTAGGCATCGATATCCGCGTTGAGGATCAGACGGTCATAGGAGACCACCTTGATCTTGGCCTTCTTGGCCTCGCGCACCGCGTTGTTGAGCACCGTGGCGTTGTAAGGCACGATCACCAGCACATCGACACCACGCGAAATCAGGTTCTCGATCTGTGCGATCTGCCGCTGCTCGCTGGCGTCGGCCGATTGCACATAGACCTTGGCGCCCTGCTGCTCGGCCGCCGCAATGAAGTAATCCCGGTCGCGCGCCCAGCGCTCCAGCCTCAGATCGTCGATCGAAAAACCGATCTTCGGATTCTTGGCGTCCGCCATGGCGTTCCCGCCAGCGCACACCAGCATCACGGCGACAGCCGCCGCGCTCAGTAATTTCTTCATTGTCGTCTCCTGTTATCGCATGGATCGATGTCCAGCTTACTAGTGATTGTGACGTGCCGGGTTGTTAGCCACTCCACGGTATGGTACAGCCAGTTCCATGCAGGCGCCGTTTTCCATTTGTCCAACGGTGCTGCGGTAGATTTCCTGCCACGGCGTCTGGCTGGCGGGAATGGCCGGAAGACCATCCTTCTTGCGCGCTTCCCATTCCGCCTCGGGGACCTGCACATCGCAACGGCCGGCGTTCAGGTCGACGCGGATACGGTCGCCGGTGCGCAGCCATGCCAGGCCGCCGCCGACCGCGCTCTCCGGCGACGCGTTCAGTATCGACGGGCTGTCCGAGGTGCCGGACTGGCGGCCGTCGCCCAGCGTCGGCAGCGCGTTGATGCCGCGCTTGACCAGCGCATCGGGCGGCTGCATGTTGACCACTTCGGCCGAACCAGGCCAGCCCACCGGGCCGGCGCCGCGTATCACCAGCATGCAGTCCTCGTCGATGTTCAGCGACGGATCGTTGATGCGGTCGTGGTAATCGGTGGAGCCGTCGAACACAATGGCGCGGGATTCGAAGATGTTCTCGCTGCCCGGCGTACTCAGATAGCGGGCACGGAAGGCTTCCGAGATCACGCTGGTTTTCATGATGGCGAAGTCGAACAGGTTGCCCTTCAGGACGAAGAAACCTGCGTCCTTCTTCAGCGGCTGGTCGAACGGGTAGATCACCTCGCGGTCATGCGTCTCGCGGCCGGCCAGGTTGTCGCGCATGGTGCGGCCGGTGACGGTAGGACGGTCCGAACGCAGCATGCCCTTTTGCTCCAGTTCCCACATGATGGCCGGCACGCCGCCGGCGCGGTGGAAGCGCTCGCCGAGGAATTTACCGGCCGGCTGCATGTTCAGCAGCAGCGGCACGGCATGGCCGTACTCCATCCAGTCGCTCGAATGCAGCTCGACGCCGGCGTGGCGCGCCATCGCCATGATGTGCTGCTGTGCGTTGGTGGAACCGCCGATGGCGGCGTTGACCACGATCGCATCGAGGAAAGCTGCACGATTCAGGATGCTGGACGGCTTGATGTCCAGCCGCGCCATCTCGACGATGCGCTTGCCGGTTTCATACGCCATCTGCCCGCGTTCGCGGTACGGCGCGGGGATCGCCGAGCAGCCGGTCAGCGACATGCCCAGCGCCTCGGCCATCGCGTTCATGGTCGAGGCGGTGCCCATGGTGTTGCAGTGCCCCGCCGACGGCGCCGAAGCGGCCGCGATCTGCAGGAATTTTTCGTTGTCGATCTCGCCGGCGGCCAGCTGGCGGCGGCCCTTCCAGATCGCGGTGCCGGAACCTGCCAGTTCGCCTTCGAACCAGCCGTCCAGCATCGGCCCGCCGGACAGCACGATGGCGGGAATATCCACCGTTGCAGCGGCCATCAGCTGCGCGGGCGTGGTCTTGTCGCAGCCGGTGGTCAGCACCACGGCGTCGATCGGATAGCCGTGCAGGATCTCCACCAGGCCCAGATAGGCCAGGTTGCGGTCGATGGCGGCGGTCGGACGGCGGCAGTTTTCAAAGATCGGATGCAGCGGGAATTCCATCGCGATGCCGCCCGCATCCCGGATGCCGTCGCGCACGCGCTTGGCCAGCTCCAGGTGGATGCGGTTGCAGGGGCTGATGTCGCTGCCGCTCTGCGCGATGCCGATGATGGGACGGCCGGAGCGCAGCTCTTCCGGCGTGATCCCGTAGTTCATGAAGCGCTCCAGGTACAGCGCCGTCATGTCGATATGGTCCGGATTGTCGAACCAATCCTGCGAGCGGTAGCGGCGTGGGGTACTCATGCGCCGTACCATCCCGCGTCGACGAAGTAATCGCGCCCGGTGCAGCGGCCGGCGTTGTCGGAGGCCAGGAACAGCGCCAGCGCGGCCACGTCGTCCACCTGCACGCGTTGCGGCAGGCATTGGCCGGCCAGGATGCGCGCTTCCTCTTCAGGCGTGTGCCACAGGGCTTCCTGGCGCGGCGTACGCACCGCGCCGGGGATGATGCAGTTGACGCGGACGTTGTGCTGGCCCAGGTCGCGCGCCAGACCGCGCGTCATGCCCTCGATGGCGGCTTTGGCCGTCATGTACAGGGTCAGCTCCGGCAGCGCCAGGTGCCACGAGATCGAACCGAAGTTCAGGATCACGCCGCTGCGGCGCTGCTGCATGCCGCCGGCGACAGCCTTAGCGCAGAAGTACTGGTGGCGCAGGTTGACCGCCATGCGCTGCTCCCAGTATTCGTGGCTGACGTCGGCCAGCTTGTGGCGGTCGTCGTTGGCGGCGTTGTTGATCAACACATCGACCGGGCCGATACGTTCAAAGGCGGCAGCCAACGCATCGAGGTTGGTCAGGTCGCAGCGGATAAAGGTCGGCGGTACCGCCAGCGTCGCCAGGCGGCCTTGCAGCGCCAGCGAATCGGCTTCGGCGATGTCGAGGAAGTGCACCTGCGCGCCCTGCTGCGCAAAGGCCTCCACCATGCCGGCGCCGATGCCGCTGCCGCCGCCGGTGATGACCACGCGCTTGCCGGCCAGGCTAGGATAGCTCGCGTGCTGCACCCGGGTCTGCAGGGCCGGCACGGCGCGCGCCGCGGCGGCGCCGCGTGCACGGCCCAGCAAGGCGCGTACGCCGAAGGTCCACGGTGCGATGGCGTCGCTGCGCTGCACATGGTTGACCAGGGTACCCAGCGATGGTGTCGAGATGCTCACACGGTCTCCCAGGTGATGGGTGAAGCCGCCGCCGGCGCTGTCGCGGTCCTTGATCGGCGAGAACATCGTGCCGAGGAAGAGCATGAAGCCGTCCGGGTATTGATGATGCGGGCCGCAGACCTGGCTCACCAGGTCGAGCGGATCGCGGCTGATCTCGCGCATACGGCTGGCGCCGGCCAGGTGGAAATCGTCGTCCCGGCCTTCGATCAGCATGCTCACTTCCGCGTTGCGGATGGTGTCGATGGTGAAGTGTTCGTCGAACAGGCGGATGAACGGGCCGATGGAGCAGGAGCCGTTGTTGTCCTTGGCCTTGCCCAGCAGGAGCGCGCTGCGGCCCTCGATGTCGCGCAGATTGACGTCGTTGCCCAGCGTGGCACCCAGTACGCGCGCCCGGCTGTTGACGGCCAGGACGATCTCCGGCTCCGGGTTGTTCCATTTCGAATCAGGGTGCAGGCCGACATCGGCGCCCTGGCCGACAGCCGACATGGGCTGCGACTTGGAGAACACCTCGGCGTCCGGGCCGATGCCCACTTCCATGTAGGGCGACCAGAGGCCGCGTTCGATCAGGTCCGCCTTCAGGCGCGCCGCTTCCGGCGAACCGGGACGGATGGCCGACAGGTCGGAACCGATGATGCTCTGGATTTCCGCGCGCAGGGCGCTGGCGCGGGAGGCGTCGCCGCCGGCCTGTTCCTCGATCACCCGCTCCAGCAGGCTGACGGCGAAGGTGACCCCGCACGCCTTGATCGCTTGCAGATCGCACGGCGCCAGCAGACGCGCGGCGCCAACGAAGGTATTGCTGTCCAGTGCATGCCCCATCAGCTGCTGCACGCTGCCCAGCGATTCGCCGGGTGCGCTGCGGGCGATGTCGAGGACATCGTCGCGCTCCAGCAGATCGGACATGGTGGGCGCGTGGCCGGTGATGTCGAACACCTCGCCGTTGCGCACGGCGACCACACAAGGTCCGTCGATAACGCCATTGCGCCAAACACGTCCCACCAGCACTGCCCGTTCGATATCGTCGGGCAGCATCGTTTTCACATTATTTTCCAAGGTCTCTTTCTCCAGGCTGGCAAGCAAACTGCGAGAAGGATTTTGACCCGATTCACCCATGACGGCAATTATGAAACTCACCAATCCCGGTCATGTTTTACGCGCCCCCGCTCAGGCGACGCTGCGCAGCTCGGGCGGATCGTCGCCATCGTCGCCGGCCGGCGCGGCGGCGGCGCCCTGCATGGCGCGGTCCTGGTAGGCGCGCGGGGTGCACCCCAGCTCCCGCTTGAACACCGCGTGCATATACTGCACCGACGTGAAACCGCAACTGAGGGCGACTTCGGTGATGCTGCGGTCGGCGCGCGCCAGCATCTGGGTGGCGGCGTCCAGCTTGAAGCGCAGGATCACGTCATGCACGCTGCAATCGAGCTCCTGGCGGAAGTAGGACTCCAGCGACGAGCGCGATATGCCCACGTATTCGGCCACCTGGTGGGTTTTGATGCCCTGGCAGGCGTATTGGCGGATGAAATGGCGCGCCCGCATCACGTGCGGGTGCTTGGGCGCCTCATGGCGAGTCGAGGTCAGCCCGTTGATGCCGACCGGCGGCACCAGGATGCGGGTGCCGCCCAGGCGCACGCCGTGCAGCATCTGGTCCAGCAGGTGGGCGGCGGTGCGGCCCATCTCCTGCGCGCCCTGGATCACGGAGCTAAGCGGAATGCGCGTCAGCATGCGCGCCAGCGGATCGTTGTCGATGCCGATCAGCGCCACCTGCTCCGGCACCTCGATGCCGGCCATGATGCAGGCCTGCAGCAGCTGGCGCGCGCGGGCGTCGGTGACGGCGATGATGCCGACCGGCTTGGGCAGGCTGTGCAGCCACTGGATCTGCTGCTCCACCGCCTCGTCCCAGGCCGGCGCGCTGGTGCCCAGGCCGCGGTAGACCTGCGGCTCCATACCATCCTTGCGCATCAGCGTGCGGAAGGCGGTCTCGCGCTCCTGCGCCCAGCGGTTCTCCCGCGCTTCCGGCAGGCTGAACATCGCAAAATTGCGCAGGCCGGCCTCGATCAGGTGATCGTGGGCCATCTTGATCAGCTTGAAGTTGTCGGTGGCCACGTAAGGCACGGCGTCGGGGTAGTTGCTGTCGTCGGCGTAGGAGCCGCCCACCGCCACCACCGGCACCCGGCTGCGGCTCAGCGCGGAGGCCACGGCGGGATCGTCGAAGTCGGCAATGATGCCGTCGCCCTGCCAGTGCTCGATGCCGGGCAGGCGCAAGCGAAAATCTTCCTCCAGGAACAAATCCCAGGAGGCACGGGTGCCGCTCAGGTGAGCGGCGATGCCGGCGATCACTTCACGGTCAAAAATCTTGTTTGCATTGAACAGCAACGCAATACGATGGGACTTCATCTGCATTTTCAACGGCCTCAATCTCGGTACATGTCTCGTCACACCCTCTATGTGGTGCTGATGTGCCGGGTATTGTGGCATGTTTCCGATCCTGTTCCGATGAAAAAGGCGAAGCCGTCCTTATTTGGCGACAATCGGCTTGCCAGTCACTATGCCCCGGCCGGCCGTGCTCATATACACAACGCCATACTTATTTGCATCTCCGACAACAAATTGGGCATCGCCCGGGCCGCCGTATTGATGATTATCATCATTAATCCGCAGCCAGCTGGCGCCGCTGTCGATGGAACGGTAGACGCCGCGCACGCCGTCCACCGTGCCCCAGATATACACCGCCGGGTAGTTCGCGCCCGGCGCGGCCTTGCCGAAACCCACCGCCGCCGCATAGGCGACATTGGGGAGCTGGGCGAAGGTGGCGCCGGAATCGGTGGAACGCGCCAGGCCGCCGTCGTACAGCGCGACCCAGACATCGCCCTCCCTGCCCGGCGCGGCCCGCACCGCCGCCGAACCCCTGGCGCTGGCCAGGCGGCCGGCGGGCGCGAAGCTGGCGCCGGCATCGGTGCTGACCAGCATGGCGGCGCCGCTCAGCGCGTAGAACTTGCCGGGGTTGACCGGATCGGCCACCGGCCGCGCGCCGTTCAGGCCCTGGACCGCGTTCCAGCTGTCGCCGCCGTCGGTGGAGTAGTAGCTGGTGGAGGAATGCTCGGGACTGTGAACGATCACCCTGCCGTCCGCGCTCAACGCCAGCTGTCCCTGCTTGCCCTTGATGCTGGCGGTCTTCTTCCAGCTGACACCCATGTCCCGCGACACGTACATCGCGCTGCCCACGCGCGCCAGCATGTTCGGATTGGCGGCCGCGAAGTCCAGGCCCCGGGTGGTGCCCATGGTTGGCGTGTGGATGGGCGCGTACCGGCTCACATCGGTGTGGCGGAAGCCGTCGTAATCGCCAATGGCGGAAATGACCGGACCGCCGGGAATGCTGACCAGGTTCAGCGGCACCGATTCCTCCAGCCCCGCGTCGTCGAATTTCCAGGTCGCCGGCGTGGCGTGGATGTCGGTGGATTTAAAAATGCCGTTGCCCGAGACCAGCATCACCGTGCGCGTGTCGAAGGGATCGAACTCGATGCTGGAGGTCCAGTGCATGAAGCTGCCCGCGATCCAGCTCACGCCGTTGGGGTCGATGCGCACGCCCTGGTCGACGACGCTGCGCCAGTGCTTGCCGCCGTCCAGCGTTTCAAAGATCTGGTCGCCCATCCGGCCCGGCTGCCGGTAGTAATTGGTGGTGGAGACCAGCATGCGGTCCTGGTTGCCCGGATCGACCGTGATGCCGCTGTAGGCGCGGTCCAGCGGCGGCGAGATATTGCGCCACTTGGCGGCGGCGATATCGTACTTCCACACCTGGCCGTGGTCCATGCCCTCGCCATGATCGGCATCGCCGTGCGGGCCGGCGCCATTGGCGTAGACCACCACCAGGCTGCCCTTGACCAGCACCGCGCGTTGCGGCATCAGCGCCGCCGGGCCGCCGCTGATCGGCGCGAAGCTCTTGCCGCCGTCGTCGGACACATACATATTCGCGCCCACCGAGCCGTAGCGCGACACGCCGGCGAAGATGCGCTGCGTGGCGCCGCCGGCCGCGCTGGCCGGGTCCAGCAGCACGAAGCTCACGCCGTTGCGGTTGGGCGTGGCCGCCACCGGCAGGCCGTCCAGGTGCTGCCAGCTCAGGCCTTCGTCCACGCTCTTGAACATGCCGTTGGCGCGCGTGCCGACATAGAGAATCTTGCCGTTGACCGGGTCCACCTGCAGCTTCTCGCCGGTGGCGCGGCCCAGGCCGTTGCCGTGGACCTTGAACTGGCCGCTGACGTCGATCCGGGTGAAGGTCTTGCCGTAGTCGCTGGATTTCAGGATCGCGCTGGCGCCGCCGTCCAGGTAGGCGATGCCGGCCGACAGGTAGACCTTGGACGGCGCGGACGGATCGATGGCGATCGACTCCACGCCCAGCAGGCCGGTCTGCTGGTCGGACACCCAGTCCAGCAACGGTATCCAGCGCTGCGCGGCGCCGTCCCAGCGGTAGGCGCCGCCGACGTCGGTGCGGATGTAGACCAGGCCCTTCTCGGTCTTGCTGGTGACGATGCCGGAGACATAGCCGCTGCCGCCGATGGCGACATTGTCCCAGGCGTAGTCGTCGCCGCCCGCCATCAGCCTGTCCAGCGTGGGCGCCATGGCCTTGGCCCAGATGTTGTAGCCCTTCTCGTTCGGGTGCAGCAGGTCGGGCATGATGTCCCGCGACAGCGTGCCGTCCGCCGCCAGGAAGGCCTGGTTGATGTTGAGGAAGTAGATGTGGCGGTTGTCGGCAAAGCCGGCGATGATGCCGTTGACCTTCTCGTTGATCTGGCGAAGCTGGTCGTCCGGCTTTTCGCCGCGCGGGAAGATCGCCATCAGCAGGATCCTGGTGTCCGGCAGGCGCTGGCGCAGCTCGTCGATATTGCGCCGGATGCCGGCCGCGGTCAGCTTCGGATCCTCGTGCCGGTGGCCGGCGTTATTGGTGCCGAACATCAGCACCGCGACCTTGGGCGCCAGGCCGTCCACCTCGCCGTGCAGCAGGCGCCACAGCACGTTCTCGGTGCGGTCGCCGCCAAAGCCCAGCGCCAGGCCGTTCATCGGCTTGTAGTAGCGCTCCCAGACCGGCGCGCCGCTTTTCTCCCACCCTTCGGTGATCGAATCGCCGATGAACACCACCTGGGCCGACTTGCCCAGCGCCTTTGCCTCGGCCAACTTCTTCTCGTGGCGCGGCGTCCAGGTCTTGATCGCCCAGGATTCGTTCAACTTGTCCGGCGTGACCGACACGGTGCGGTAATCCGGGCAGCTGGCGTTGGGCGTGCCGCTGTCCTGGTATTTGACGTTGGCCACCGACACCACGCCGTTGCCGGTGGCATTGAGCACGAAGGGTTGGGTGACGGCGCTGAAGTCGTCGCCGTCGTGCACAAAGCAGCTCATCGACAGCACCACGTGCTGCCAGCCCTTGCCGGCAATGGCGCGCGCCGGCAGCACGAAGGGCACATTGCGGTCGCAGTTGTTGCCGCAGCTGACCGCCAGGCCGATGCCGCCGTCCGACATGTCCTTGACGTTGATGTCCAGCGCCAGCACCCCGTGCGCCAGGTAGGGCCGCAGATCGAGCGGCTTGCCGCCCTCCACGCGCAGGCCGGCGTACCATGATTCCTTGAAATTCAGGGTCAGCGCCTCGCCGTCCCTGGCAGCGCTGACGCGGCTGGCCGGAATCTGGGTCGACGGCGGGATCACGGCGGTGGCGCCGTCCATCGGCATGCTCACGGTCAGGCCGGTCAACGTGACATGCCACGATGGCTGCGGGCCGCCAGCATAAACGTTCAGGTCCTGGGCCGGCGCCGCGCATGCGGAAGCCGATACGGCGGCCAGGCACGCAGCCAGGTACCAACGGATAAAAGCCATGGGGAATGTCTCGCGAATATTTTTCTCGCTACATTCTGCAAGCTAGCCGCCGGCGCAGCAATTACGAAATTCACCAATGGAAGCAATGATATTCGCGGCGCCTCAGCTGTCCAGCGACTGTTGCACCCGGTACGACAGGGGCAGCGTCAGCAGCAGCAAGGCCGCCAGCGCCATCAGCGCGTTGGGCACGCCGGCCACGTCGCCCAGCCGGCCGAACAGCACCGGCGCCAGCGCGCCGCCGCCGATTGTGCCGGTGTAGAAATGCGCGAAAGCCTGCTCGCGCTTGCCGGCCGCGGCCAGTTCCGGCACCGTGCCGTACAACACCGACGAGGTGCCGTTCAGCGCCAGCCCCAGCAAAGGCAACATGGCCAACATGGCAACCAGCGGCAACCACACCGACAGCAGGATCAGCGCCGCCGTGGCGGACTCGGTGACCCACACCGTCTTCATCATGCCGATGCGCGCGCCCACGTAGCCGCAGAACAGCTTGCCGAAAGCGCCGCCGACAAACAGCAGCGACAACGCCAGCCCGATGCCGGCCGTGCCCGCGCCCTTGCGCTGCAAGAGGAAAGGCAGGAAGGTCAGGAAGCCCATGCGCACCGCGCTGTCCAGCACGCCGGTCAGGACCAGCGCGCGCAGGCCGCCGGCCGAGCCGCGTCCTGTCACGGCCTTGGCCTGGGCCGACGCCGCCTGGTGCTGCGCCGATTCCGCCGCGCTCGGCAGCAGCCACCACAGCAGCACCGCGGCCGCCAGGCCGAGGCAGCCGATCAGGGCCACGCTGGCCTGCCAGCTCACCACCACCAGCAGCAGGCCGACGGCACCCGGCACCAGCGTCTTGCCGATGTCGCCGGCAAAGTTGTACTGCGCCAGCGCCTGCTTGACGCCGCCGCCCGCCTCGTGCGTGTCGGTGACGATGGACGAGGCCAGCGGATGCTGGGTGCTGGCGCCCAGGCCGCCCAGCAGCAGGGAGATCAGCAGCACCGTCAGGCCGCCGGCCATGCCGGCGATCAGGTAGGCGATGCCGGCCAGCGCGGTGCCGCCGATCAGCATGCGCTCGCGGCCCCAGCGCCTGGCCAGGCGGCTGGCCAGCAGCTGGAAGCCCGCCATCATGCCCGAGTAGGCACCGCGCAGCAGGCCCACCATCGCCAGGCTGATGGCGAATTGCGTCTGCCAGATCGGCAGCAGCACGTAGATCACATCGGTCAGGCCGTCATGGATGGCATGGGCGCTGCAGGCGGCGATCAGCGAGCGCCGGCGGACATTCTGGGTATCGTTCATGGTCGGGGTAGTGTCGGCGGTGCAGCGATTGTAAAGGATTGCAGAAAATGCGCGACAGTACCGGCCCGGAGCGCGTACATTGGTGACATGACGCCAGCCATGCAGGAGGGAGCCGTGCCAACCAAGTACATCGATGAATTTGAAGTGGAGTTCTCAGCGGAACGGTTGGAGGGCTGCAAGCTCTGGGGGGCCTACGTGGCCGTGTTCGCGCCGTCGGCCACGCCGCTGCATCGGCTGAACGTGCGCCGCAAACACCGGGTGGCGGTGATACAACGGTTTGAGGACGCGGCCTCGGCCCGCGAGGCCGCGGAGGCCGCCGCGGCGGAAATCGTCGCGGCGATCAAGGCCGGGCCGACGGGACGCGCCTAGCGGCGGCCCCGTCCATCTTCAACGACTCAGTAGCGGACAAACTTCGATTCGTCGGGTTCTTCCACCGCGATGGCGCGCAAGGCGGCCGGACGCACGCGGATCGGGCCGGTCCCATCGCGCTGCCGCCCCGAGCGCACGCCGGCGCCGTTCAGGACAAAGAAGCCCATGGTCTGCTGGAGTTCTTCGGCCTGGCTGCTCATCTGCTCGGCCGTGGCCGCCAGCTCCTCGGAACCGGAAGCGTTCTGCTGGGTGGTCTGGCTCAGCTGGCTGATCGCGGAATTGATCTGCGCCAGCCCCGACGATTGCTCTTCCGATGCGGCCGTGATTTCCTGCACCAGGTCGGAGGTCTTTTTAATGTTGGGCACCATGGCGCCCAGCATCTGCCCGGCCTTCTCGGCCAGCTCCACGCTGCCGCTGGCCACCTGGCCGATTTCCTGGGCCGCCACCTGGCTGCGCTCGGCCAGCTTGCGCACTTCCGCCGCGACCACCGCGAAGCCCTTGCCGTGCTCGCCCGCGCGCGCGGCTTCGATGGCGGCGTTCAGCGCCAGCAGATTGGTCTGGTAGGCGATGTCGTCGATGATCAGGACCTTGGCGGCGATCTGCTTCATCGCCGCCACCGTCGAGCGCACCGCATCGCCGCCATCGCTGGCCTCGACCGCGGCGCGGCTGGCCATGGCGTCGGTGACCTTGGCGTTGTCGGTGTTCTGCGCCACCGAGGCGGTCATCTGCTCCACCGAGGCCGAGGTTTCCTCCACGCTCGACGCCTGCTCGCTGGCGGCCTGCGCCAGCGACTGCGAGGTGGCGCTGACCTCTTCGGAGGCGGCGGCCAGCGCCTCGGCGCTGTTGTTGACTTCGCTGACCACCTGGGCCAGCTTGCTCACCGTGTTGTTGGTGTATTCCTTCAGCTGGCCGAACGCGCCCTCGTAGGGCTTGTCGATGGTCTTGGTCAGGTCGCCCTCGGACATCGCCCCCATCACCCGCACCACGTCGGCGATGCTGGCGCCGGTGGTGATGGCCAGCTGGTTCAGGCTCTCGCCCATCTCCTGCTGGAAGCCCGACATGCCGGACAGGTCCACGCGGGCGTCGAAATTGCCGCGATTGGCGGCGGCCACCAGGGCACGCTGGCCTTCGACCACCTTGCGCATCTTCACGATCATCTCGCCGATGGCGTACAACATGCTGCTGTGGTCGTCGGCCTTGAGGCGGACTTCGACGCTCAGGTCGCCTTTGACGACGCGGTCCATCAGCTCGGCCGCATAGTAGGGCTCGCCGCCCAGGCGCTTGACCAGGTCGCGCGTAATCAGCCAGGCGATCAGGACCGCCGCCAGTACCGCCGCGATGGACAGCGAGATGACGAGCTTGCGTGTCGCCTGATAGGTCTCGTCAGCCGAGATGGCTTCCTTCTCCATCAAATCGCCCTGGAACTCGGCCAACGCCTCCAGCGCGCTGGCGTAGTTGTTATTACTTTCGGCAAAGTCGTTCTTCAGGTATTCGATGGCTTTTTTCTGATCGCTCTTGACCAGGCCATACAACTGATCATATCTGGCATGCATGACCTCGCGCTTGGCGGCGACTTCCTTAAACATCACGCGCCCCTTCTCACTGGTGATCAGCTTGTCCATTTTTCCCAGCATCTCGGCCACCTTAGTGCGGTTGCTCTCGACCAACCGGCGGAACTTCTCGCGCTCCTCGTCGCTTGTCGCAAGCATCATGCTACGCAGTTGACGGCCATTGTCGATCGTGTAGTGGATCACATCTTTCGCCAGCACCACTTTGGGATAGCGATCTTCGGTAATCCGTTTGACGCCCTCATTGAGCGACGCGAGGCGCAAGGTACTGACCACCGACAACACCAACAGCAGAATCACTACGGCACCAAAACCCAGACCCAGGCGGGTCACCACTTTCATGTTTGCAAACATCATGTCTCCCTGGACGGAACGTTATGTGTTGCTGCTTATGCTATGTGATGAGATGGTAAAACTTGGCGCCCTGCTACGGAAATTTTTGAAATGAAATGCATGCCAAGGAGACACATTCTCCGCCAGCAATTAAGCGTGGTCAATCTATCGATGCCGGAGGTGTGGTGCGATTTCGTCACACCGCGCACCACACCTCGGATGGGGTCCGGTCGCCGATCAGGCGACGGTAAAGTTGACGGGGCCGGCTAGCAAAACGTAAGCATCGTTGTACAGGCACCAGGCGCTGTAGTTGCCTGGCGCGAGCTTGCTGGTGTCGAAGCTGACGCTGCCGCTGGCGGTGGTGACGTACTGCCAGGCGATATAGCCGCCGCCAGCCGGCGCAAGGCCCGCCTTCCAGATGCCGATCCAGTTGGTGCTGTTGACCTTGGCTGCCGGCAGCACATAGTTGAAGACGATCGCCACGCCCGGCTTGACGCTCGCGGCCGAGGCCGTCAGCTGGGTCACGTTGAGCGCAACCGGACCGCCCAGCACCACATACGCGTTCTGGTACAGATACCAGGCGTTGTACTCGCCCACCGCCAGCGTGCTGGTGTTGAACGACACGCTGCCGCTGAAGTTGGGCGCGTACGCCCACTGCACCGCATTGCCTTTGCCGGGCGAGCTGCCGGCCGCGTACAGGCCTATCCAGTTCTTCGCATCGATCTTGCCGGGTGGCGCCGTGTAGCCGAACACGGCGGCGCTGCCGCGCGATACGTTGGGCGTGCCGGTGCCGAGAAAGACCTTGACGCGATTGGTGCCTATCATCGGATCGACGTGGCTGGCCCGTCCGGTTTCCACGTGGCCCGCCGCGCGGCGCAGCCATTGCGCATCGGCGCTGCAGGTGACGCTGAAATCGTACCAGCCGAAACTGCCCGACAGATTGCACGGCACAGCCAGGGTCTGGCCGGCGGCCACGCTGTAGCTGGCCACCGCCGCGCCGTAGGCATTGTCGGTGATGGTGAAGCTGCAGGCTTGCGTGCCTTCCAGGTTCGACAGCACCAGGCTGATGTCGCCGTTGGCGCGGTCGTAGCGGGTTTGCAGTTCCGGCCGCGCGCCGCCGGCAATCGCCAGCGCGCCTTTGAACTGACGCAGATAGCCATTGGCGCCGTGCACGCTGAGCTCGTAGGCGCTGCCGGTCCAGCTCCACATTTCGTGGGCGATCTCCTTGTCCGCTTCGACCGTGTAGTACCACGGGCCGTCGCCGCGCAGGCTGGAGTACACGATGAAGGCCGCGCCGGCCTGGCCGCTGTTGGCGAAGCTCAGCTCGAACTGCGTGGCGCCGGCCAGCCGGCCCTGCACCGACAACTCATACGGCAGCGCGCAGGCGACACGCAAGCCGGGCGCGCTGGTGCTGGGCTCCTGCCTCGGCAGGGTCTGCACCACCGGCGGCGTCGGATAGGGCTTGCCGGAGACGCGCTGGTAGGCCGCAGTCTTCGGCACGCTGGCGGGCCAGCTGCTGTTGGGCGCGCTGAAGTCGAAGGCCGAGGTGAGGTCGCCGCAAACGGCGCGGCGCCACGGCGAGATCAGGTCGCACTGGACGTTCGCGCGCGCCTTGCCGCGCGCCGCCACCAGCCACTCCTCCAGGAAGCGGATCTTGGAGGTGTGGTCGAACAGCTGCGAGCACACGCGGCCGCCCTTGCTCCATGGCGAGATCACCAGCATCGGCACGCGCGGCCCCAGGCCCACCGGCACGCCCTGATAATTTTCGTGCGTGCCGATGTCGGCCAGCGTGGTCTTGCCCATGCTGTCGTTGAGCGGCGCGATATCGGGCGGCACGTGGTCGAAGAAGCCGTCGTTTTCGTCGTACATCAGCAGGAACACGGTCTTGGACCACACCTCCGGATTGGCCACCAGCGCGGCCAGCAAACGCGCCGTGATGTTCTCGCCGGCGTTGGGCGAGTTGGGCGCGTGCTCGGTGTAATCGTTTGGCGAGCAGATCCACGACACCTGCGGCAGGCGGTTGTTGCGCACGTCGTCGGCGAAGGCGTTGACCAGCCAGTCGCCGCTGGTGCCGGTGGAGTTGGCGGCGGTGGAGCCCGGCGCCATCGTGCGCGCCTTCTGGTACAAGGGCGAGTTGGGGCTCAGATGGCTGCCGTCGGCGTTGACGCGGAAGTTCTTAAAGTAGGCCAGGTAGTTGTCGCCGTAGTTGTCCCACTCCTGATACACCTTCCAGCTGACCTGGTTCGCCTCCAGCACTTCGGCATAGGTGCGCCAGGTGGGCGCGCTGGCGGTGACGCTGGCGCTGATGTTGTCGCCCGCCGGATCGGCGTTGTAATAGCCGGCCGCGCTGATGTTGTACAGGCCGCCCATCGAGCCCAACCAGCCCTCGCTGCTGCCGGTGAGCGAGTACATGCGGTTCGGATCGGTGGCGCCGAAGATCGAGCAGTGATAGGCGTCGCAGATGGTGAAGGCGTCCGCCAGCGCGTAATAGAACGGCAGGTCGCCGCGGTCGAAATAGCCCATCGACTGCGGGGTCTTCTGCTTGACCCAGGCGTCCCAGCCCTGCCAGGTGGCTTGCGATCCCTTCCACGTGTGGTTGGTGCCGACCGACAGCGCGCTGGTGTTCCTGGCGTCGAAGTGGAAAGGCAGCACATAGCCGCCGGCGCCGTCGGGCTGGTACCAGACCGGACGGCCGTCCGGCAGGTCGATGGCGCGCGGATCGTCGAAGCCGCGCACGCCCGACAGGGTGCCGAAGTAATGGTCGAAGGAGCGGTTCTCCTGCATGAAGATGACCACGTGCTCGACGTCGGCCAGGGTGCCGGTGACGTTGTTGGCGGGCACCGCCAGCGCCTGGCGGATCAGGTCGGGGAACATGGAGGTGGCGGTCGCGCCGGCGCCTGCGGCGTAGCGGAGGAATTTACGGCGGCTGATAGTCATCGGCTGGCTCTCGTTTGCAAGGAAGCAGTAAGAATAACGAGCAAATATGACAACGCAGTTGCACATTGCAGCTAAAGATTCATTAACCTGCGCGCAATATTGCTGGCACCGCCGAGACCCCGCCAGCTCAAAAGCTGAAAAATCGTTTCACATTGCAAAATCATCGCAGAAAACCTGACGATGCTTTTAGCTCACCTTTTGAAAATTCGTTTCACATCCTAAAAATCGATACTCAAGTCATTGAAAAACAAGGGATTAAATTTAGTTATATGTCTTATATAAGACCTTGATGCAGTGCACCAGAATGGCCTACTATTTAGTCATGCAGTTTGCTTCAACCAAGACGCAGCGGCTCACTCGACGATTTTCTCAAACTTGCTTTATTTTTAGGAGATACACATGTCCCAATATCAAGACGACATCAAGGCAGTTGCTGGTTTGAAAGAGCAACAAGGCAGCGCCTGGAACGCCATCAATCCCGAGTCGGCCGCCCGCATGCGCGCCCAGAACAAATTCAAGACCGGTCTGGACATCGCCAAGTACACCGCCAAGATCATGCGCGCCGACATGGCCGCCTACGATGCGGACCCGTCGAAGTACACCCAGTCGCTGGGTTGCTGGCACGGTTTCATCGGCCAGCAAAAAATGATCTCGATCAAGAAGCACTTCAACAGCACCGACCGCCGCTACCTCTACCTGTCGGGCTGGATGGTTGCCGCGCTGCGTTCCGAATTCGGCCCGCTGCCTGACCAGTCGATGCACGAAAAGACCGCCGTCTCGGCGCTGATCAAAGAGCTGTACACCTTCCTGCGCCAGGCCGACGCCCGCGAACTGGGCGGCCTGTTCCGCCAGCTGGACGCCGCCGAAGGCCCTGCCAAGGCAGCCATCCAGTCGCAAATTGACAACCACGTGACCCACGTCGTGCCCATCATCGCCGACATCGACGCCGGTTTCGGCAACGCCGAAGCGACCTACCTGCTGGCCAAGCAGTTCATCGAAGCCGGTGCCTGCTGCATCCAGGTTGAGAACCAGGTGTCGGACGAGAAGCAATGCGGTCACCAGGACGGCAAGGTCACCGTGCCGCACGAAGACTTCCTGGCCAAGATCCGCGCGATCCGCTACGCCTTCCTGGAACTGGGCGTGGACGACGGCATCATCGTCGCCCGCACCGACTCGCTGGGCGCAGGCCTGACCAAGCAGATCGCCGTGACCAACACGCCAGGCGACCTGGGCGACCAATACAACGCCTTCCTCGATTGCGAAGAAGTGTCGGCCGACGCGCTGGGCAACGGCGACGTCATCATCAAGCGCGAAGGCAAGCTGCTGCGTCCTAAGCGCCTGCCAAGCAACCTGTTCCAGTTCCGCGCCGGCAGCGGCGAAGCGCGCTGCGTGCTCGACTGCATCACCTCGCTGCAAAACGGCGCCGACCTGCTGTGGATCGAAACCGAAAAACCGCACATCGCCCAGATCGGCGGCATGGTCAGCGAAATCCGCAAAGTGATCCCGAACGCCAAGCTGGTGTACAACAACAGCCCATCGTTCAACTGGACGCTGAACTTCCGCCAGCAGGTGTACGACGCGATGAAGGCAGAAGGCAAGGATGTGTCGGCCTACGAGCGCGCCCAGCTGATGAGCGTGGAATACGACACCAGCGAACTGGCGATCGCGGCCGACGAGAAGATCCGCACCTTCCAGGCTGATGCAGCCCGCGAAGCCGGCATCTTCCATCACCTGATCACGCTGCCGACCTACCACACCGCCGCGCTGTCGACCGACAACCTGGCCAAGGAATACTTCGGCGACCAGGGCATGCTGGGCTACGTGGCTGGCGTGCAGCGCAAAGAGATCCGTCAGGGCATCGCCTGCGTCAAGCACCAGAACATGTCCGGCTCGGACATCGGCGACGATCACAAGGATTACTTCAGCGGCGAAGCAGCGCTGAAGGCCGCTGGTAAAGACAACACCATGAACCAGTTCTGATCGGGGTTCCCGTGTGATTAAAAAGCTCGCTTCGGCGAGCTTTTTTTTCGCCGGTGCTCAGCCCAGCTCGAAGGTGGTGATGCCGTACTGCCTGTCCATGTTGATATCGGGCGCTTCGCGCGTGTACATGCGCGCGGTTTCAAAGCAACGCTGCATCTGATGGCGCTCGGCCAGCGCGACGGCCGCCGGGTTCAGTTCGGGGACATCGAGAAACACCGGCGTATCCGGCGCCAGCCTGCCCAGCACGCTCGCAAACAACTGCTCCGCCACGGCGGGCGTATCGGCAAACAAGGGACCGATCTTGTAGCCCATGCGGCACGGCCGCGCCACCGCGTAGCCGGTCAAGCCCTGCGCGCCCGCGACGCCAAGCGCGATGTGCTGCTTATGCCGCACCCAGCCTTGCAGGAAACGGTCGCGCTCTTCCGGGAAAAAGCTGCGATCGTAGCGGCGGATTTCCTCATCGCTCAATGCGGACAGCGGCGTGATGTCGTGCGCATCCAATGGCTGTCCACTGCCCCGCCCTTCGTAGCGGAAATTGCGATGCGCGAGACGGAAGCCCGACCTGGCATAGTTGGCCTGCTGCGCCACCACACCGTCGAGCCCGATGTTGCGGCCGGCCAGGCGGGCCATCGCGGCCTGCCACAGCGCCCAGCCATGTCCGTGGCCACGCCAGGCCGGCTTGACGATGTAGCCGCCGATGAAGCCAAAGCCGGCGCCGTATTTCACCGCGAAGATGCTCGCGATTGGCTCACCGTCCAGCACGCCGGTCAGAAAACCGCCGGGGTCGGCGGCGTAAAAACATGTGGCATCGTGCAGGCCGGGATTCCAGCCCTCGGCCTCCGCCCAGCTCAAGGCGACTTCAAGTTCGGCCTCATTCATTTGACGAATTTCCAGCGGTGATGCAGGCATGTTCAGCTCCCGGTCGGCGATATCGCATTCTAGCGCGCACCGAATACAAAGCCCGTCCCGCACTCCTGCGTTTGCTCAAATCGCGCCGGCACGTCCATTCAATAATTGACCAACCGCGCCTGCTACGGCTCACTGTCGTACGACGCCGACGAGGAGACCATCATGGAAGATTCCGACGATTCCGCCAGGCTGCGCGAAATCCGCGCGCTGGTTGATGCCAACAATCAGTGCTCGCAAAGCAGCGACCTCATCATCTACCAGATCTACATGGAGTCGCGGTTTGACAAGAATGCCAGCGCACAAGGCAGTTCCGCGCGCGGGCTCATGCAATTGCTGAAGGCGCCGGTTCGCGAACTGGCGCGCCTGGCCAATCTGGCGAAGCCGCCCAAGGACCGCCGGCCGGAAGCCGACCTTTACCGCGAAGCCGACGCCTTCCATGACAGCCCGGAGTTTGTGGACGAGGCCACCAACATCCGAACCGGCACCGCGTATCTGCAGGCGCTCATCAACAAGAACCGGGCGGCGCGTGCCAGATTCCCCATCGTCGAGGCGTACAAGGATTATCGCGGCGTCAGGGATGGTATTTATTTCAACAAAATCAACGGGGCGGCGGGCAAGCTGGCGGCCAGTCCCGACTCCATGCAGATCTTGAGGGATATGGTGCGTTGAAGGTGTATCGCACAGCGCTGACATCCTCACAGGACCGCCGATTGCCTTATTGGAAATAGCCGGTCCTGTCAGTTCAGTCGCGGTTCCGGTATCATGCGGCCATGAACAAGATTTCTTTCCAACCTTTTATCATTGGCGTCGCTGGCGGTAGCGGCAGTGGCAAGTCCACCGTTTCCCAGCGCGTGCTGGCTTCGTTTGGGGCTGAAATGGTCTCGGTCGTGATGCAGGACGACTACTACCGCGACCAGACCCACCTCACCCCGGAAGTCCGCCGCCAGCAGAATTACGACCATCCGCAGGCGTTCGACTGGCCATTGCTGGTGCAGCACGTGCAAGCCTTGCGCAACGGCGAAGCGATCGAGATGCCGGAGTACGACTTCACGATCGACAACCGCTCCAACCGGACCATTCCAGTCAAGCCGGCCCCGGTCATCGTCATCGAAGGCCTGTTTGCCTTGTATGACGCGGACTTGCGCGACATGATGTCGCTGAAGATCTTTGTCGACACCGCCTCCGACATCCGCTTCATCCGCCGCATGCAAAGGGACATCACCGAGCGCGGCCGCTCGGTGGAAAGCGTCGTCGGCCAGTATCTGGAAACCGTCCGCCCGATGCACAAGCAATTCATCGAACCGACCAAGCGCTACGCCGATGTCATTATTCCGCACGGCGCCAATGGCCCGGCAGTCGATATGATCACCACCAAGGTGGCGAGCGTTATTGGCCAGTTGAAGCGCCCCTAAACCAGGGCGCGCACGCAATCCTCGAATACTTGCAAGAAGTGCGCAACGTCGGCGGCGCTGGTCTCGGGACACACCAGCAGCATATTGTGGAACGGTGTGATCAGGATGCCTCGGTTGAGCAGATAGAGGTGGATGATGTGCTCAAGTTCGGCATCCATGCAGGCGCCCGCCTGCGTGCCGTTGACCGGCGCGGTCGGCGTGAACTGGAATTCGGTGCGCGCGCCAACCTGCGTCACGCACCACGGCAACCGGTGTCTGCCGATGATGGCGCGCAAGCCGGCCGCCATCTGGTCGGCCAGCGCAAACATGATGCCATAGGCCTCGTCGTTCATCACCTCGGCCAGGTTGGCGCGCATCGCCGCCATCGCGAACATGTTGGCGCTCAGGGTGGTGCCGACACCGGAATGCCCGGGCGGCGCGGTGCGCTTGGCCTGTTCGACCTGGCGCGCAAGCGCCTCCGTAAAGCCGTAGACTGCGCACGGCACCCCACCGCCGATAGGTTTGCCCAGCACCAGCGCATCGGCTTCGATGCCGTGCGCGCGCGCGTAGCCGCTCGGGCCGCTGCTGATGGTGTGGGTCTCGTCCATCACCAGCAGGGTGCCGTGGCGGCGCATGATGGCTTGCGCCTCGCGCCAGTAGCCGTCCTGCGGCAGTACCATGCCGATATTCGTCATCACCGGCTCGGCCAGCACGCAGGCCACGTCGCCGCCGGACAGCGCGGCGTCGAGCGCGGCCAGGTCGTTGAATTCGACCACCACGGTGTGGTCGGTGAGCGCATGCACCTGGCCAAGCAGGCTGTCGCGCTGCACCGGCTTGCCGTCGACCAGATCGACGAACACGTCGTCGACGGTACCGTGATAGCAGCCGTTGAACACCAGGATCTTGCTGCGTCCGGTCGCGGCGCGCAACCAGCGCAGCACGAAACGGTTGGCGTCGGACGCCGACAGCGCGAACTGCCACAAGGGCAGGCCGAAGCGCGCGGCCAATTCTTCGGCGACCCAGGCCGCGTCCTCGGACGGCAGCATCGCCGTGTAGCCTCGCTCGGCCTGGCGCGCGATGGCGCGCGCAACCGGCGCGGGCGCGTGGCCGAACATCGCTCCCGTATCGCCGAGGCAGAAATCGAGATAGCGGTGTCCGTCCACATCCGTGAAATGGGCACCGCGCGCCTGCGCGACCGTCAGGGTAAACGGGGTCGACCAGTCCTTCATCCAGTGCATCGGCACGCCAAACAGCATGTGCTGCTGAGCGCGCCCGGCCAGGGCCAGGGAGTGCGGATTGTCCTGTGCGAAGCGCGCCTGCTCCGCGCTGCGCAATGCCTGGGCGCGGGTCCAGTCGACGCCACTGCGTAGATTTGATTTCATCATCGTTACCTCACACGAGCAGCATCAGGTGTTCGCGTTCCCACGAACTGATGACACGGCTATAGGTTGCAAACTCCAGCTCCTTGACCTCGCAAAAAGCCTGCACGAACAATTCGCCCAGCGCCTCGCTCAGCGGCGAACATTGACGCAGGCGCGAGATCGCGTCCTCCAGGTTGCGCGGCAGCTCGTCATGCACGTGGACGGCGGCGCCTTCGGTCGGATCGGACGGCTTGAGCTCCTCGACCATGCCAAGGTAGCCGCAGATCAGGGTGGCAGCCATCGCAAGGTAAGGATTGACGTCCACGCCCGGCACCCGGTTCTCCACGCGGCGGTTGGCCGGGTTCGAATTCGGAACCCGGATGCCGGCGGTGCGGTTGTCGTAGCCCCAGCGCACATTGGTCGGCGCCGACATGAAGCGCGACAGGCGGCGGTAGGAATTGACGTGCGGCGCGAACAGCAGCGTGGCCGGCGGCACGTACTTTTCCAGCCCGGCGATATAGCTGAAGAACAGCGCGCTGGGGCTGCCATCGGCGTTGCTGAACACGTTCTTCCCGGTGTTGACGTCGAGGATGCTCTGGTGGATGTGCATCGCGCTGCCCGGCTCAGTCTCCATGGGCTTGGCCATGAAGGTGGCGAAGATCCCGTGCCGCAGCGCCGTCTCGCGCACCGCGCGCTTGAACAGGAATACGCGGTCCGCCAGTTCCAGCGCGTTGCCATGCGAGAAATTGATCTCCATTTGGCCCGCGCCGGCCTCATGGATCAGGGTTTCGACGCCCAGTTCGTGGGTCTTGCAAAACGCCGACAGCTCCAGGAAAAACGGGTCGAAGTCGTTGACCGCGTCGATCGAATAGGACTGGCGCCCCAGTTCCGGCTTGCCGCTGCGGCCCAGCGGCGGCGACAGTGGCTCGTGCGGATTGGTGTTGCGCGCCACCAGATAGAACTCCATCTCGGGCGCCACCACCGGCTGCCAGCCGCGCGCCGCGTACAGGCCCAGCACACGGCGCAGCACCGCGCGCGGCGACAGGCCGACCGGCGAGCCGTCGAAATTCTGGCAGTCGTGGATCACCAGCGCGACCGCCTCGGCCGCCCACGGCACCACGCGGATGGTGGCCAGGTCCGGCACGCAGATCATGTCGGGGTCGGTCGCCCCCACGTAGGGCATGTTGTTGGGCTGTTCGCCATTGACCGTGTTGAGCAGAACGCTTTTCGGCAGCCGCATCTCGCCCTCGCCGAGAAACAGGTCCTTGGGCAGGATCTTCCCGCGCGCGATGCCGGTCATGTCGGCAATCACGCATTCGACTTCGTGAATATTATTTTCGCGCAAAAAATCGCGCATGGTCTGGCTCATACTGGTCCCCGGGTTAAAAAATATCGGCCGTTTCAGCGGCAGCAATTCTCAATTCAAATCCAATGCCAGGCTTGCGTCCCGTCTGGCGCGAAGCTGCTACTTGAAGGCCGGGTCCCGATAAACGGTCTTGCCGCCCACCACGGTAAGCAAGACCTTGGTCTTGGCCACGTCCTCAGGCTTGACCTTGAAGAAGTTGCGATCCAGGACGATCAGATCGGCCAGTTTGCCCGGCTCCAGCGAGCCCGTTTCCTGCTCCTGCCGCAGCGAGTAGGCCGCGTTGTAGGTAATGGCACGTATCACGGTGGCGGCGGAAAGACCGGCATCGCGGCCCAGACGGCCGGCAAACTCCGGTCCGGCCTCCGGCGCGTTGGTGCGGGTCATACCGACCTTCAGCGCGAACCATTCGTCGAGCGGGTCGATCGGCCAGTCGCTGCCGTAAACAATCCGTGCGCCGTCCTTGTGGAACGGGGCGGCCGGTTCAATGGTCTCGTAACGGGACGGATCCAGATAGCCCTGCAGGCCGCCGAGCGTGTCCGGTGCTGGCTTTTCCCACTGGAACGAGAGCACCGCGGAGGCATTCAGCGCCGCAAAGCGCGGAAAATCGGCCGCGTCGACTATCTCGTTGTGCGCCAGCGCAGGCCGCGCGTCCTTGCCCGCCGCCGTCGAGCGCAGATATGCGATACCGTTCAGGGCCTCATGGACGGCGCCATCCCCGTCGACGTGGATGTGCGGATCGAGCCCGTCCTTGGCCAGTTCGAGCAATACCGTGTTCAGCACCTCGGGCTGGAAATAGGCACTCGGCCCCTTGCTGGTGCCGGCCACCCAGTGCGGATCTTTGGCGGTACCTTGATTGACGTTATATGGCTGCAGCATGGTGCCGGTCAGCGCCGGCGCGGCAATGACGCCATCCATGAAGAGCTTGGCCGCGCCCACGTTCAGCGCCGGCGCCGGCACCGGCTTGCCCTGGTCGTAACGCGCCGCCAGGGAACGCACCGCGTCGACCGCTTTGATCGCGTCACTGGCTGCGGCCTCTGGCGGAATCACCACCGCGAAATGCGCCCGCGCAGTCAGTTCGCCCTGCTTCTGCAGCGTCGCGAACGCTTCGATACCCTCCTCGCTGGCGGCGGCGTCAAGGAAGTTGGTGATGCCCTGCCGGCCCATGACGCTCAACGCCGCCCGCACCGCCGCCACGCGGTCAGCGGCCGATTCCTGCGGCATCAGCTTGTCGACGAGTTGCTGCGCACTGTCCTCCAGGATGCCGGTCGCGTTGCCCGCGGCATCGCGCGTGATCTTGCCGGCGGCGGGATCCGGCGTGTCACGCTTGATACCCGCCAGTTCCAAAGCGCGGCTGTTCACCAGGGCCGAATGGGCGAACGACGATAGGACCAGGATCGGACGCGCGGTCTTCAACGCGTCGAGCGTCGCATGGTCCGCCTCGGTTCCGGCTGGCAGCATACTTTGCTGGAACCAGTTCACCACCACCAGCAAGCTGGACGGGTCATTCTTGCCTTCGTGATCCAGGCAAGCCTGTATGCGCGATTGAAACTGGGCTATCGTCAACGCCTCATAGTTCAGATTGCATTTAAGCAGCTGCGCGCCGCCCGCCATCGGATGCATGTGGCCATCCACCAGGCCAGGCATGAGCATGCGCCCGTGCAGGTCGACCACCTTGGTGTGCTTGCCGCGCAATGCATTGACGCCGCCGTCCTTGCCGACGTAGACGATGCGTCCGTCGCGCACGGCCAATGCCTGCTGAACGCTGTCCTTGGCGTCCACGGTATAGATATAGCCGTTGCGGTAGATCGTATCGGCCGCCGGCGCGGCCGCCTGGCACAGCGCCATGGCAGCGGCCAGTGGCAGCAGGCACAGCGCCTTACAGTAAGTTGAGATTCGCATTGCGTGTGTCCTTAGAAGCGGTAAGCAAGGTTGGCGCCCACGGTGCGCGGACGGAACGTGACGTTAAGGAGGCGATCGTTGCCCGGTATGCCGGTGTTTTGACGGTTCAGCATGGGTTGCGCGTTCAGCAAGTTGTTGACGAAGCCCGTCAACTCCCAGGGGCCGCGCGTCAAGCCCGCGCGGGCGGAGACGAAGGAACTGGAAGGACCGTCGAACAATCTGGCATCGTAGCCCGTCACATCGGCGCTCGGGCTGCCTTTGTAGCGTCCGGAAAACTGGTAATCCAGGCGGGCGAAGCCGGCGATATTTTCGTTGAGCTGGAAGTCGTACTGTGCGCCCAGGGCTACCGTCCAGGTGGGTGTGTTGATGAGTTGGTCACCACTCTTGGCCAGCAACAAACCGTCGGGGCGGCGGGCATCGGTCACATAGTGGGCGTCGCCGTAGCCGATCGCGGCAGTCAAGGTCGTGCTTTGCGCGACACGCGTCTGGAGTTGCAGGTCGAAGCCCTTGCTGACCGCCTTGCCCAGGTTGGTGGTGTAGGACAGGCCGCAGCTGCTGACGAATACGCCGGTCTGGATCTTGCTCCAGTCGATCCAGTACAGGCTGCCGGACAAGGTGACGCGGCGGTCCATCAGCTTGACCTTGTCGCCGAGTTCATAGCTCCACACCGAATCGGAACCGTAGGTGCTGGGCGCGTCCTTCAACCCCAGGCTGGTCAGGCTCACAGTGCCGGGCGATCCGTTGACGCAGGCCGGGTTGCCGGCCATGGCGGAGTTGGCGCCACCCGGACGGTAACCCTTGGCAGCGGTGGCGTAGACCATGTGGTCCGGGGTGAGCTCGTAACTGGCGCCCAACTTCGGCGTCACCGGCGTTTCCGACGAGCTACCGCCGTACACGTGAGGTCCGCCCGCCTCCACGCCATCCTGGACGTCGGTGAAGGAGAACGCATTGCGCGCTACCCGCAGCCCGGCGGTCAACTTGAGCTGACGCGTGAGCTTGTAATTGAATTCACCAAAGAGCGCCGCTTCGCGCTGGACGAATTTCTCATCCTCGACCCATTGATAGGGACCCGTGTCCGGCACGCCGAAGAATTCCAGCGGCGTCGCGCCGAATGCGGACATGGTCAGTTGCCCGATCGGCTCGTTGATGGTCTGGTGCAGGCTTTGCTTGGTGTGCGAGTAGTACAGCCCGCCGATCCAGCTCAGCTTGTCGCCGGGCTTGTTGATCGAAGAAAAACGCAGCTCCTGCACGAAATTTTTCTGCGGCGTGGTGTTATGTTCCACCGCCGTGTAATTCGGATAGCCGTCAACGCTGGCGTGGCCGCCCTGGTAAGCGGCAGCCTCGAAATACGAATAGTCGTCGATGCGGTTCTGCGTGCGCTGGAAGTAGGAGGTGATCGATTTGACCGAGGTTGTATCGAGATCGTATTGGACGGTCAACGCTGAAAGAGAGAAACGGTCGTTGGACGGCTGCGCGATCTTGGCATAGCTGCGGTTGACTCCGGCGTCCTCGAAATACGCATCCTTGTCCGCGCGCTTGGTCTGCTGGTACAGGATGGACGGAGTGATGGTCAACTGTGGCGTCGGTGCGAACACGAATGCCAGCCGCCCCACCGTGGAAATGACGGAGTTGGTATCGGTTCCCGTGGTGGCGCCGGTGTTGATATCGGCACGGTCGAGATATCCGCCGCTGCGCTGGCGCCAGAGGCTGGCGCGAAAGCCCGATTTGCCCTCCTCGATCGGCGCGCCGTAGGCAACGCCCGCCTCGTAGCTCGGCGCGCCGCCGGCCGTGGTCGAGACTTCGGAACGCGCGAAGCCGCTGCGCTCGGTCAGGCTGGGGGTAGGCGTGATGAAACGCACGGTGCCGCCCTCCGAGCCGGCGCCAAACAGCGTGCCCTGCGGCCCGCGCAATACCTCGACTCGGTCGAGATCGAAAATACGCGGGAACGCGCTGGCGGTCGCGGCCAGCACATTGTGCATCTGGATCGGCGTATCGTCGATGTAGATCGCCGTGGTGGCGGCGCCCACCGTCGATTGCAGGCCGCGGATCGACACTTGCGGCTCGCTGTCCTGGCGCACCGTCAGGCCGGGCACGATGCGCGACAAGTCGCCGATGCTGGCGATGCCCTCTTTTTCCAGCGACGCCCCGGTCACCGCGCTGATGCTCATTGGAACCTTGCTGATCGGTTGACGGATCTTCTGCGCGGTAACGATCACTTCCGTGATGTCGGCCTTGTTGGCGGGCGTCTCGCCAGGTGCGGCATCCGTCTCCGCCGACCAGCCGCGCGGGGTGGCGGCCATCGAAGTCACCGCCAGCGAAACAAGCAGTGTCAGGCGTCGTGGTGTGATTGACATAAGTATTCTCCCAATGAATGAAATTAGAATTACTAAATAAAAAACCAGGTGTTCAATCCCATCACCCCATCCGCGCCTCGTCGTGGGTGGCACGCACTTGATGCGTATAAACAATTTATATTAATCCAATTTATGGCGCGTGATCAGCACCACTTTCGTCGCATTCATAGAACCACTCAGCATTCCCGATCTGATCGAAGACGCAGGGCCCGACGTCGCGCGGCGCGCGCCAGCATGTAACTGGAACCGATGATGCAACACGACACCACCAGCACCGTGATCGTGGCAACCGCGTTGACGCGTGGATCCAGGCCCAGGCGCGCCCGGGAAAATATGACAATCGGCATGGTGGACGAACCGGGGCCGGACAGGAAGGCGGACAGCACCACATCGTCCAGCGACAGGGTGAAGGTCAACAGAAATGCCGACGCAAGCGACTGGGCAATATTCGGCAAGGTGATCAGGAAGAAGACCTGATAGGCCCTGCACCCCAGGTCCACGGCAGCCTCGCCCAGCGATTTATCCAGTTCCCGCAAGCGCGACTGCACCACCACGGCGGCGTAGGCCATGCCCAGCAGGGTGTGCCCCAGCCAGATGGTGGCGCTGCCGCGGCCCGGAAAGCCGAGCAGCTTTTGACAGGACACCAGCATGAGCAGCAGCGACACACCGATAATTACCTCCGGCATGACCAGCGGCGCGCTCACCATGCCGGAGAACAAAGTCCGGCCACGGAAGCGCTTGTAGCGATCCAGGACGTAGGCGGCAAATGTGCCCAGGATCACCGAGGCGAAGGCGCTCGCGAAGGCGATCTTCAAGGACAGCACGAAGGCGGTGAGCAATTCGACGTCCTTCATCAACTCGCCATACCAAACCAGGGACAGGCCGGTCCACGCCATGTTCTGGCGGGAGCTATTGAAGGAAAACGCGATCAGCACGGCGATCGGGAAGTACAGGAACAGGTAGCCCATCACGAGCCAGCTGCGGCCAAACCAGCGCTGCAAGGTCCTCATGCCGCGCCCCGCTCAGCCTGCTCGGCCTGGTACTTGTTGAAGATAGTCATGGGGACCAGGATAAGAAGAATCACGACGACGGTCACGGCTGACGCCATCGGCCAATCGTTATTGGTGAAAAATTCGTCCCACAACACATGGCCGATCATCAAGGTGCGCGGCCCGCCCAGCAATTCGGGGATCACGTACTCTCCGACGGCGGGAATGAACACCAGCATGGCGCCGGCGATGATGCCCGAGCGCGACAGCGGCACGGTGACCCGCCAAAATGCCTGCCAGGGGGTGGCGCCCAGGTCGGCCGCGGCTTCCAGAAAACGTTCGTCGAGCTTGACCAGGTTCGCGTACAGGGGCAGGATCATGAACGGCAGATAGGCGTACACCATGCCGATCAACAGGGAAAACTCGGTGTTCATCATATGCAGGGGAGCGTCTATCCAGCCCAGCGACAACAGCGCCCGGTTGACGATGCCCTGGTTGGCGAGGATGCCTTTCCACGCGTAGATGCGCAGCAAGAACGAGGTCCAGAACGGCAGCATCACCAGCATCAGCAGGACCGGCCGGATGGCCGCCCGCGAGCGCGCGATGAAATAGGCGAAGGGATAGCCGACCAGGAGGCACAAGAGCATCGTGATCGCGGCGTACTTGATCGAATTCAGGTAGGTGTACAAGTACAGTTCATCGTTGAAGATGAAAAGGTAATTGGCAATCTTCACCTTCAGGTCTATGAGACCGTCGGCATAGCTCATCACCGTGCCGAACGGGTCTTCGCCCTCTGTCTCGCTGACACTGATGCGCAGGACGATCAGGAAAGGCAGCAGGAAGGTCACCACCAGCCAGGTGAATGGCACGCCGATGACGTAGCGGCGGTCGCTCAGCGCACGCGCCGGGGTCAATTTGTTCAGGAAAGGAATCATCGGCGCCTCAGCTCGTCAACACCACTGCATCGCTGCCATCCCACCAGGCATGGACGCGTTGCTCGCGTTCCAGGCTGGCGCTATCGAAGCGGGCGTTGTTGATGCGGGTCGCCTTCAACGACATCCCGCTGTCGAGGCGCAGCACATAATGAGTCTGGTTGCCGAAATAGGCGATCGACGCGATCACGCCCTCGACGCAGTTGTAGCCGTGCTCGGACGCCTGGGCGCGCGCATCCGCTTGCGGAGCCTCCAGCTGCAAGACAATTTTTTCGGGCCGCACGCCGACGTGCACCGCCATGCCCAGGGTGCCCGTGATGCCATGCGGGACGAACAGGGACAAGCCCGCCTCCTCGCCGGCCACCACGATGTGATCGGCCTCGTCGACCTGCACATGGCCCGCGAACAGATTGATGTTGCCGATGAAGTCGGCGACGAACACGCAGGATGGCGTTTCATAAACGTCGCCGGGCGCGTCGACCTGGCGTATCCGGCCTTCGCTCATGACGGCGACCCGGCTGGCCATGCTCATCGCCTCGTCCTGATCATGGGTCACCATGACACAAGTGACGCCGACCTGCTCGATGATGTTGACCAGCTCGGTCTGGGTGCGCTCCCGCAGCTTCTTGTCGAGTGCGCCCAGCGGCTCATCGAGCAGCAGCAACTTGGGCCGCTTGGCCAGGCTGCGCGCCAGGGCGACGCGCTGCTGCTGCCCGCCGGACAACTGATGCGGCTTGCGCTGGGCGTAGCGCTGCATTTGCACCAGTTCCAGCATCTGCCCGACCCGCTCGGCGATGGCGTCGCGCGCGAGGCCATCCCGGCGCAAGCCGAAGGCAATGTTGTCCCATACCGTCAGGTGGGGAAACAGCGCATACGACTGGAACATCATGTTGATCGGTCGTTCATGCGGGGCGATGCCGACCAGGCTCTTCCCTTCCAGCACAATGTCGCCGGAGGTCGGCGTTTCAAACCCGGCCAGCATGCGCAGCAGGGTCGACTTGCCGCATCCTGAACTGCCGAGCAAGGCGAAGATCTCGCCCTTGTTGATAGTGATAGAGACATCATTGACGGCGCGTACGCCATCGAAGCTCTTGATCAGATTCTGCAGCAGCAGGAAGGGCTGGCCGCGTTCAATCGAAGCGGTGCCAGGAGGAACAGTCGTCATAGGGTTACACCAGGAATCGAAGGAAAGGGAAGTGGACGCATCGTTGGTCGATCAAAAGCCCGTCTTGAAGCGCGTGTAGGTGCGGCTGACCAGCCGCCTGATCGGCAGGGTGAAGGCCTCCGGCACGATCAGCTGCTGCTTCTCGTCGTCACTCAGGAACAGGCTGGTGTTGCGCGCCAATGCAGGATCGACATACTTGAACGACGCCAGGCTGGCGTTGGCGTAAAACACTTTATTCGTCAAACCGGCCTGGACCTCAGGGCGCAGCACGTAATTAATCCAGAGCAGAGCGTTGTGCGGATGCGGAGCGTCCGCCGGGATGCCCATTGAGTCCAGCACGATGGTCGAACCCTTTCTGGGTGGCAGCGCCTCGATGCGAACGCCATCGCGGGCGGCGATGGCGCGTTGGCGCGCGATGTTGATGTCGCCCGACCAGCCCAGGGCAAGGCAGATCGAGCCATCGGCGAGATCGTTGATATAGCCGGAGGCGCTGAACAAGGTGATGAAAGGCCGGATGCTTTTCAACAGCTGGCCCGCCGCCTGGTAATCGGCCGGCACGGTCGAATAGGCCGGCCTGCCCGCGTAGCTCAATGCCGGCGGCAGCACCTCCGAGGGCGAGTCGAGCACCGAGATCCCGCAGGACTGCAGGCGCGCGGCATACTTGGGGTTGAACAGCAGTTCCCAGGTGTTGCCCGGCATCGGCAGCGGCCCCAGCGCCGCCTTGACCTTGTCGATATTGATGCCCAGCGTCGTGTAGCCCCACAGCCAGATCACCAGATGGCGGTTCTCTGGGTCCACCTTGGCCAGCTTGGCTTGCAGTTGCGGGTCGACATAGGCCAGGTTCGGCAGCCTGGATTTGTCGAGCTCGCGCAGCAGGCCAGCCCGCAGCTGGAGCGGCGCCCAGTTCACCGAAGGCACGACGATGTCGTAGCCGGTGTTACCCGCGCTCAGCTTCGCATGCAGGACCTCGTTACTGTCGTACACGTCGTAACGCACCTTGATCCCGGTTTCCTTCTCAAAGTTCTTGATGGTGTCGGTGCCGATATAGTCGGACCAATTGTAGATATTGAGCACCTTCTCTTCTTGGGCCGAGGCCGGCATCGCCAGGGCCAGCGCCCCAATGACGGCAGCAAGAATGAGCTGCGCGGCGCGGATGGCATGACCATCCATCTGGTGGATGCAAGCGGACACGAGGACGAGCGGTTTGGCCATTTTTTGATTTTGCTTCGCTACAAAGTTGTGACATCATAGTCACAATGGGGCCTCATGATGAGTGCCACTTTGCAATAATTGATAGAACCACCTTGGAGATCGTCCCCATGTCGCCAACCGCGGACTTGCTCGCGCAAACCTTGCTGCAAGCGGAATTCCACCCGCGTCTGCCGCAGCAACGCCGCCTTTACGAGGCCGCCAAGGCGGCGATCTATCAACAGGTTCTGGAAGCGCACAGCAAGCTGCCGTCCAGCCGCGACCTGGCGCGCGATCTGGGCGTGGCGCGCAACACGGTGATCGCCGCATTCGAACAACTGGCGGCCGAGGGCTATGTCAGGAGCGAACTTGGCAGCGGCACCTACGTGGCGGATCTGCGCGCGCACCGGGAACACATGGGCGGCCAGCATGCGACGGCAACGCGCCAGACGCAGCAGGCCGAGGAGACCATGCTATCGGTGCGCGGGCAGGAGCTGGCCGCCTCTGCGGCGGGCCCGCGCTATGAAATCCAGCCGTTTGCACCAGGTGACGCCGACTTCTCCTCGTTCCCGGTCAAGGTGTGGCTGCGGCTGCAAAACCGGGTGTGGCGCGATGCCCGCGCCGACTTGCTCGACTACGGTCAATCGGGCGGCTATCTGCCGCTGCGCCAGGCCATCGTCCAATATTTGCGGTTGTCGCGCTCGGTCAACGTCTCGGTCGACCAGGTGATGATCACGGCGGGCACCCAGCAATCGCTCGATCTGTGCGCGCAATTGCTGGCCGACGCGGGCGACACCGTGTGGATCGAGGACCCGAGCTACTGGGCGGCGCGGCGGGTATTGCGGGCGCGCGACCTGAAGCTCCATTCCATCCCGGTCGATGGCGAAGGGATGGCGCTACGGGAGGAAGATCTCGCCACAAATCCGCGCATCATCTATGTCACACCATCGCATCAGTATCCGACCGGTGTCGTAATGAGCCTGGTACGGCGGCGCATGCTGCTTGAGGTCGCCACTGCAAAAAACGCGTGGGTGCTGGAAGACGACTATGACAGCGAATTCCGTTACACCGGGCGCCCGCTGGCGGCGCTGCAAGGCCTCGATGAGAACGACCGGGTGCTCTACATGGGTACCTTCTCCAAGGTTCTGTTCCCCGGCATCAAGGTCGCCTATCTGGTCGTACCGCCCGCCTTGGCCGGCAGCTTCAAGAGCGCCCTCTATGATTTGCAGCGCCCGGGGCAGTTGACGATACAGGCGACCCTGGCCGATTTCATGGCACTGGGCCATTTCACGACCCACATCCGCAAGCTCAGGCAAAGCTATGGCGCGCGCCGCGAGATGCTCCGCCGCACCCTGATGACGCATATGTCGGCGCACCTGCGCCAGCGGGTAGCCATTTCAAGCGAGGAATCGGGCCTGCACCTCGTGCTGGAGTTGCCCGAGCACGTGGATGATGTCGCCGTCGCGGCGCTGGCGGCCGAATCGGGGATGTTTGTTCGGGCGCTGTCGACCTATTATCTGGAAGCGCCTGCGCGGCGCGGCCTGCTCATCGGCTACGCCTATGTGCTGCCGGAAAAAATTTCCTATTACGGCAGGCTGCTGGCCTCCGTCATTGGCGCCGGTATCCGCTAAGCCGCCGCGCGCCCAAAGTGGTTCCATCTGAAACGGCATTGTGGACCTATACAGCAAGACCAGTGTCGAGCACTATTTCAGGTCGTCGACTCACTTAAAAAGAAGCCCATGCCAGATCATGACTTTGCCTACCGTTCCATGGGCACGTTTTTAAACGCGCCCACCGTCACGGACACGCCGTTTGGCCTCGCCGGTATTAATTTCGATGGCGCAGTCAGCAATCGTCCGGGCGCACGCTTCGGACCACAGTCGATTCGCCTGGCATCCCAGATGCTGTGCGACGCCATCCACCCGCTGTTTGATATCGCGCCCCAAGCGTCCTTGTCCGATGTCGGCGATCTGCTGCTGCCAAACACCAGCATCGACGCGATGCGCGAGGCACTGATGCCGCGCGCCAGCGCGCTGTTAAATCAGTATCACATGGTCTGGCTCGGCGGCGACCATTCGGTGACCCTGCCGCTGCTGCGCGCCATGCACAAGCTGTATGGCCCAGTGGCATTGATACACTTCGATGCGCATTGCGACACGTGGACCAGCCATTTTGGAGAACCATCGGGCCATGGCACCTGGGTCTACGAAGCGGTGCAAGAGGGGCTTGTGATTCCCCAGGCGACGATCCAGGTCGGCATCCGCTCGTCAGGCGAGCGCGACGCTCGTGAATACGTCAATGACATCGGCGGACGCATCTTTACCGCCCGCGAATTGCGTGGACGAGAAAGCGCCAGCCAGCTCGCGGAAGTGTTCGATGAAATCCGCGCCCGCATGACGGCAGCCGGCAACCCGTTCGTCTATCTGTCACTCGATATCGACTGTCTCGATCCTGCGTATGCCCCTGGAACCGGTACGCCGGAGCCCGGTGGCATGACGTCGGCACAGGTTCTCAGTTTCATTGAAGCGCTAGCGGATTTGAACTGGTGCGGCATGGACTGTGTCGAGGTCTCGCCACCTTATGACCATGCGCAATTGACCGCGAATGTGGCCGCGACGCTGGTGTGGACATATCTTTGCGGGCAGGTGGCAAAGCGTATCCCGTGATCTGTCTTTATGGCAGATGGGCGACGAAACAAAAAAACCGCTACCTCGCTGGGAATTTCTGGACATCTTTGGATGTCTTACTACTTGTTCCTGGCGGGAGCCCCGCCCCAATCTCACTCTATACGTCGTATGAGTGCCCACCTCAACAGGCCGAGATTATATTTATGCCCCATCCCTGCCCCTAAAAACTTTTCTCCTCCATTTCACACACAAACATGAGATGGGGCCGATGATGGCGTGATGTTATCGATCGTTGCTTGGGGGAGGCGGGAGATTCGTCACTTCCATTTTGATGGATTGCCGACCAGATAGTACAGCCTCTACGCCCGTTCTGATTGCAAGCGCCTGATTTTCCAGACTGTTGTGAGCCTCTGGATTGTACCTGCGCTTACGCAACTCGAGCGCCTCGAAATCGTAGCCTTGAGCCGTGGCGATTGCGACGAGCAACTCGTTGAATTTGTCATCTCTTCGCGCGGTGAGTCTCCCGTGCTGATCTTGCGTGCCGTCTGGGCCGACACTCTCTTCGAGTGTGGCGAAGTACTCGTGCCAAGCTCGGGTGACGTTCTTCTCTGCCTTGGTCTGCTTACGTTCGCCGCGCACGTTACGGCCGTAGAAAGCAATGTCGATCATGTTCAGAGCTTGCACGTGCTCTGCCGAGAGGCGAGTTGCGCGCGTCGCCATCAAAGACTTGAAAATTTCATCCTTAATCGCGTTTCTTGCTTGACTGCGTTCAACCCACTTTTGCGCCTGCACGGCCAGAATCGGTCCGAGGAGGGCCGCCAGAACCATCAACAGATCGCTGAGCTTGACCGTCATATCCATAGTCCACATTTTATTAACAAAAGGAAAATAGTAGCACGATCTACGACTTATCCCGTGTTAAACACTACCACCGCGCCATCAACACAAAAAGGCCACCGGCGCACTGCTGCCGAAGCGCTACTCGCGTGGCAAAGCTGCGCCGACCCAAGCAGCTGGCCCAGCGCGCGCTTAGAGGGTCAGCGCTTAGAGGGTCAGTTCCGGCAATCTGACAAATGGTTAGGGAATAGTTCCTTAAGGAATTTTGCGCTGCGCGCGGCGCCTTCGGCGCGCCACCGCTACGCGATGGCAATTAGACGATTCGGAGCGGCTCGCCCCTGCAGGGGCGATGCCTTCGAATCCCCGCGCAAGCCCCGCAGGGGGCTTGCTTCTCTCCGCCAAGGACACAAAAACAAAAAGGCCACCCGAGGGTGGCCTTTTGCTTTTGTGTCCTTGGCGGAGAGAGGGGGATTCGAACCCCCGATAGGCTATGAACCTATACACGCTTTCCAGGCGTGCGACTTCAACCACTCATCCACCTCTCCTGCATCACTTTCCCCTTTCGGAGAAGCCGCGAATTATAGCAAAGATTCCAGAGAGTACCAACATTATTTAACCCTCCAGCTTCTTTGCTACTTTCGGCGCTAATCTTAAGCGTCCGGCTACGGCAAACTCAGCATGGGTCCCCGCTTTCGCTAGGACGACGCGACGCTGATTAGGAAGCCTCTTTCAGCTGCTCCAGAATCGCCGGATTCTCCAGCGTGGACACATCCTGCGTAATCACCTCGCCCTTGGCCAGAACCCGCAGCAGACGCCGCATGATCTTGCCCGAACGCGTCTTCGGCAAGTTATCCCCAAACCGGATCTCCTTAGGCTTGGCGATCGGCCCGATCTCCTTGGCCACCCAGTTGCGCAGCTCCAGCGCCAGCTTCTTGGCCTCATCCCCGGTCGGACGCGCCTGCTTCAACACCACAAACGCGCAGATCGACTCGCCGGTCGTATCGTCCGGCTTGCCCACCACCGCAGCCTCAGCCACCAGCGGATTGGCCACCAGCGCCGATTCAATCTCCATCGTGCCCATGCGGTGGCCCGACACGTTCAGCACATCATCGATACGACCGGTGATCGTGAAGTAACCCGTATCCTTGTTGCGTATCGCCCCATCGCCAGCCAGGTACATCTTGCCGCCCAACTCCTCTGGGAAATAGCTCGACTTGAACCGCTCAGGATTATTCCAGATGGTACGGATCATCGAAGGCCAAGGACGCTTGACGACCAGGATACCGCCCTGCCCATTCGGCACATCCACACCCGCCTCGTCCACGATGGCCGCCATGATGCCCGGCAGCGGCAAGGTGCACGAACCCGGCACCATCGGCGTCGCGCCCGGCAGCGGCGTGATCATGTGGCCGCCGGTTTCGGTCTGCCAGAAGGTATCGACGATCGGGCACTTCTCGCCACCCACCTGCGTGTAGTACCACATCCACGCTTCCGGATTGATCGGCTCGCCCACCGTGCCCAGCAAACGCAGCGACGACAGGTCGTAATTTTTCGGATGCACTTTCGGGTCCACATCCGACGCCTTGATCAGCGAACGGATCGCCGTCGGCGCGGTGTAGAAGATGCTGACCTTGTGCTTGGCGATGGTGTCCCAGAAGCGGCCGGCGTTCGGGAAGGTCGGCACGCCTTCGAATACCACCTGCGTCGCGCCCACCGCCGTCGGGCCGTAGGCGATGTAGCTGTGGCCCGTGACCCAGCCGATGTCGGCCGTGCACCAGTACACATCGGTCGGCTTGATGTCGAACGACCACTTCATCGTCAGCGCCGCCCACAACAGGTAGCCGCCGCTCGAATGCTGCACACCCTTCGGCGTGCCGGTCGAGCCCGACGTGTACAGGATGAACAGCGGATGCTCGGCATCCACCCACTCCGGCTCGCATTCGGCCGGCTGGTTGGCGACCAGCTCATGCAGCCACAAGTCGCGGCCTTCCTTGAAGGCGATGTTGCCGCCGGTGCGCTTGTAGACGATCACGTCCTTGATGGTGTCGCAGCCGCCCAGCGCCAGCGCCTCGTCGACAATGGCTTTCAGCGGCAGGTTCTTGCCGCCGCGCAGTTGCTCGTCGGCGGTGATCACAGCCACCGCGCCGGCGTCGATGATGCGCTCCTGCAGCGACTTGGCGGAGAAGCCGCCAAACACCACCGAGTGCGTGGCGCCGATGCGCGCGCAGGCCTGCATCGCGGCCACGCCTTCCACCGACATCGACATGTAGATGATCACGCGATCACCCTTCTTGATGCCGCGCGATTTCAAGCCGTTGGCGAATTTGCAGACCTTCTCGTGCAATTCCTTGTAGCTGACGTGGACCGACTTGCCGTCGTCCGCCTCGAAGATGATGGCGGTCTTGTCGGCGTTGCCGTTTTGCAGATTGCGATCCAGGCAGTTGTACGAGACGTTCAGGTGGCCGTCTTCAAACCATTTGTAGAAAGGTGCGTCGGCTTCGTTCAGCACTTTGGTGAACGGCTTTTGCCAGACCAGGTTTTCCTTCGCCAGGCGCGACCAGAAGCCTTCGTAGTCGGCCGCCGCTTCCGCGCACAGCGCGTTGTAGGCGTCCATGCCGGCCACGGTGGCCTGAGCTGCAAACGCCGCCGGAGGCGTGAAGATGCGGGATTCCTGTGGACCTTGTTGCGTAGTAGTGCTGCTCATACTTGTCTCCAGAGTTTGTAATCGTTTGTCATAAACATAAACTTCGTCGCTTACTGAGCCCTTACAGATTGATGATCCCCGGCGGAGGATGTAATGCCCTATGCAATTTTACCAATATTTCATCAACCATACGTAGCCCTCACATGCCGCTGCGATTGCTGAGCAGCACGTGTAAAATGTCGGCATCTCGTTAGCCTGCCCCAATTCAACGTCAAGAATCCCACCAAGCATTCCACTCACTCACGCGAGAACACCATGACCATCATAAAGCAAGAAGACCTGATTGAATCCGTTGCCGCCGCACTGCAGTACATCAGCTACTACCATCCTGCCGACTATATCCAGCATCTGGCACGCGCTTATGACACCGAGCAAAGCCCGGCCGCCAAGGACGCGATCGCACAGATCCTGACCAACTCGCGCATGTGCGCTGAAGGCAAGCGTCCTATCTGCCAGGATACCGGCATCGTCAACGTCTTCCTGAAGATCGGCATGGGTGTGCGCTTCGAGGGCTTCTCCGGCACCGTCACCGACGCCGTCAACGAAGGCGTGCGCCGCGCCTACAACTACGACGACAACAAGCTGCGCGCCTCCATCGTGGCCGATCCGCACTTCGACCGCAAGAACACCAAGGACAATACGCCGGCCGTGGTCCACATGGAACTGGTCGAGGGCAACACCGTCGACGTCAAGGTCGCGGCCAAGGGCGGCGGCTCGGAAAACAAATCCAAGATGGTCATGATGAACCCTTCCGATTCGCTGATCGACTGGGTGCTGAAGACCGTGCCGACCATGGGCGCCGGCTGGTGCCCGCCTGGCATGCTGGGTATCGGCATCGGCGGCACCGCCGAGAAGGCGATGCTGATGGCGAAGGAAGTGCTGATGGAAGACATCGACATGTACGAGCTCAAGCAGCGCGGCCCGCAGAACAAGCTGGAAGAACTGCGTATCGAACTGTGCGACCGCATCAACGCGCTGGGCATCGGCGCGCAAGGCCTGGGCGGCCTGACGACCGTGCTGGACGTGAAGATCATGACCTATCCGACCCACGCCGCCTCCAAGCCGGTCGCCATGATCCCGAACTGCGCCGCCACCCGCCACGGCCACTTCGTGCTGGACGGCTCCGGCCCCGCCTACATGACGCCGCCTCCGCTGTCGACCTGGCCTGACGTCAGCTGGGCGCCGGACACCGAGAAGTCCAAGCGCGTCGACCTGAACACGCTGACCAAGGAAGAAGTCGCTTCGTGGAAGCCGGGCCAGACCCTGCTGTTGAACGGCAAAATGCTGACCGGCCGCGACGCCGCGCACAAGCGCATCCAGGACATGCTGGCCAAGGGCGAAGAACTGCCGGTGGACTTCAAGAACCGCGTGATCTACTACGTCGGCCCGGTCGATCCGGTGCGCGATGAAGTGGTGGGCCCTGCCGGCCCGACCACCGCCACCCGCATGGACAAGTTCACCGACATGATGCTGGAGAAAACCGGCCTGATCGCGATGATCGGCAAGGCCGAGCGCGGCCCTGTGGCGATCGAATCGATCCAGAAGCACAAGTCGGCCTACCTGATGGCGGTCGGCGGCTCGGCCTACCTGGTGTCGAAGGCGATCAAGGGCGCCAAGGTGCTGGGCTTTGCCGACATGGGCATGGAAGCGATCTACGAGTTCGACGTGGTCGACATGCCGGTGACCGTGGCGGTCGATGCCGCCGGTACCTCGGTGCACGAAACCGGTCCGAAGGAATGGAAAGCCAAGATCGAGCAGCTGAACGTTCCGGTCGTGACGGCCTGATGCACGCCGCCCGCACTCCCGGTGCTCCCATCGGTGTCTACGATTCCGGCGTGGGCGGGCTGTCGGTGCTGCGCCACATCCGGGCGCAGCTGCCGGCGGAGGACTTGATCTACTTCGCAGATTCCGGCCACGCGCCCTACGGCGAAAAGACCGAACAGTATGTGGTCGACCGCGCGCTGCTGGTCGCCGCCTTCCTGCTGGAGCGCGGCATCAAGGCGCTGGTGGTGGCCTGCAATACCGCGACCGTGGCCGCCATCAAGGCGGTGCGGGCGCGCTATCCCGATCTGCCGGTGGTCGGCGTCGAGCCCGGGCTGAAGCCGGCCGCGGCCATCACGCGCAGCGGCAAGGTTGGCGTCCTGGCGACGGCGCGCACGCTCAAGGGCGAAAAATTCCTGCAACTGCGCGAGCAGATCAGCGCCGCCACCCAGACGGAGTTCCTGCTGCAACCGTGCGTCGGTCTGGTCGACCAGATCGAACTGGGCGATCTGGAAACGCCCGCCATCGCCGCGCTGCTGGAGCAATACGTGGCGCCGCTGCTGGACCAGGGCGCCGATACGCTGGTGCTGGGCTGCACCCACTATCCCTTCGTCCAGACCGGCATCGAACGGGTGCTGCACACGCACGGCCGCCAGGGCGTGACCCTGATCGATACCGGCGACGCCGTGGCCCGCCAGTTGGTGCGCCTGCTGGAGGCCGCCGGCCTGCTGCGTCCGGCGCGCGGCGACGGTGAGGCGCCCGCCTCGCTGCGCGGCTACACGACGGCGGACGTCAGCGCGCTGGCGCCGGCATTCGCCAATTTGCTGGGCCTGCATCCGGCAGTGGAAAAGGTTAACGTTTAAGCAAGCCGGTACTTTTTGAAAAAACTTTGCATTTAGATTTGCAGGATTCAAAACTGGCTTGTATAATTCGGCACCTGTCTACGAAACAGTAGACAAAGTGAAGTAAATCAGTGGTGGCTGTAGCTCAGTTGGTAGAGTCCAGGATTGTGATTCCTGTTGTCGTGGGTTCGAGCCCCATCAGCCACCCCACAGAATTCGCAGTAAGATCAAAGGGTTACACGCTTCGGCTTGTAACCCTTTTTCGTTATGGGCCACCCTTCCGCCGCCATGTAAGCGCTGGCAAGTAGTTAATATTTCCATAAAGTTACAATTGGTGAATATTCAAGCTTATAGGTGATGTTAGTATTTTTAAGACAACAAAGTTTATCTTGAAATCATCTACCTCATAAGGATATCCATGAAAAATTCGCTACGGCTCGCCTGTGCCGCCATTGCAGTTTTCACCAGTTGCGCCGCTTACGCCTCAAGCGGAACAGCCTCGACCAAAATAACCGGCTTTACCATCCAGCTGATCGATCTGGACACGTCTGACGGGATTACCCCGTCGCTGACGCTCGACAGTAGCCTGCCCTCGCCCGCATTTGGCCGCACCACGCTTACTCTGATGGACACCGTCGCCCACTTCGCGGATATTGACACCTACAAGGGCGGCACCACTGGCCTGAGCAGCTCCAGCTACTCCAAGAGTTCCGCGCTGGCCGGCTCGGTCAATAGCACCATCAATGCTGGCAGCGGCGCATTCGGCCTCTCCGGCGCAACCGCATCCCTTCTGGCCAGCAATTCGTCGACGCCGGCAGCGACCACCGGATATGGCCGTAGCGTTGCGGACGCCAGCACGACTATTTTTAGTAACTATTTCCGGCTGTCCGCCAATACCCGTCTGATCATCAACGAAACTGTCGAACTGAGTGCCACCATCGTGGGGAATGGTATTGCTGATCAAGATAACCTTGTGGCGGCCAGCGCAGGCCTGACTCTGACAAGCGTGTTCGGCCCGGGCAAGTTTTCTTTCCAAAATCCTTATCTAGACGACATTTTTGGCAATCACACCACCACGCCCAAAACGGTGGAAAAAAATGGTACCTTGACGCTGGACTACAGCAATATGTTCAGCAGCGACCAGGGCCTTCGTCTGGACGCCTACTTGGGCGCGAGCGTCTCCATCGACGCTCCGAGCACCGACTCGCCACCAGCGGTTCCCGAGCCGCAGACATATGGCATGCTGCTTGGCGGGCTGTGCTTGATTGGCCTTGTCCGCCGCCGCAAGCAGTCGTAAATACAAGCTCGCCGCCCGTTCGATATCCATCAGCACGCAATCGAACGGCGGCACACTGCGTAAGTGACGTCCCGTATAAATCTAGCCGCTTACGCGTAATGCCGTTCAGTTAAGCTTGAGTCGCCCGCCGTCATTCCCGCGAAAGCGGGAATCCAAGCATTGCTTGAATTCCCTCCAAGCATTGCTTGAATTCCCTCCATACGGCGCCTGCGAGACAAGCTCCGCATGGGTTCCCGCTTTCGCGGGAACGACCACCCTTAACTGAACGGCATTAAGCCGCTTATGCGGCTTTTTTTCGTCTGCAGATTTACACAGTTCCAAAGAATATTTCTAGATTTTCCGCAAAGAAGAATTGACTGAGATGAATTTTCAGTACAATACAGACATCACTTCCTGCGGGGTTTTCATGTCGAACAAACAATGGTTGTCGTTGCTTTTACACGCATGTCTGCTGGCTTCCAGCGCCACCGCAGTAGCTCAGGAGGCAGCTCCCGCCTCGCCCACCACCCAACAGATGATAGACGCGCTGAGCGCCCGCCCCGTCGGCGCGCCGGCTGCGGCGCCGGCAGCTTCGGCCCATCCGCAGCGCAAGACCCGCAACCTGGCCGTCGAAGTCAACACCATGCCCGAGGGCGCGGAACCGGCGCCCAGCGCGCCGGCCAGCGCCGCGGCACAGCCGCCGGCCCCGGTACCATCGATTAACCTGGCCATCCAGTTCGAAGTCAATTCCGACCGCGTGCTGCCGGCCAGCATGAAACTGCTGGCCAACCTGGCCCAGGCGCTGCTGACGCCGGAGCTGCTGCCGATGCGCTTCCTGGTCGAAGGCCACACCGACGGCAACGGCAAGCCGGCCTACAACAAACGCCTGTCGGCACAGCGCGCCGAGCAGGTCAAGCGGGCGCTGGTGCAACAGCACATCGACGCCAAACGCATCGTCACCGAGGGCAAGGGTTCGAGCGAATTGCTCAATCCAGCCATGCCGGGCGCGCCGGAGAACCGCCGCGTGCGCATCGTCATGTTGGGGAAATGAGATGAGGGCGCAACAGCGTTCTCCCCTGCGTCTTCCTGCCCTGCTGCCGCTGCTGCTCGCCGGCGCGCTGAGCGGCCAGGCCCACTCGGCCACACCAGCCGCCACGCCGGCCGCCACGCCAGCGCAGGACAAGGCCGCCGCCGCCAGCGCGCGCGTGCAGCCGCGCGCCACCCGCCATGCGCTGATCATCGGCGTCGGCGACTACCTGAGCCCGGCCGTGCCGCAACTCAAGGGCATCGGCTACGACATCGACTCGGCCAGCAAGATGGCGGTCGCAATGCAGATACCGCCGGAAAACATCACCATCCTGCGCGACCACGAGGCCACGTCCGAACGCATCCTGCAGGAAATCGCCGCCCTCAATGAACGCACCCAGCCGGGCGACCGCGTGTTCTTTTACTTCTCCGGCCACGGCAGCCGCTGGTACGACGTGCACGCCAAGGAAAACGGCTGCGTCGAGGCGCTGCTGCCGGCCGACAGCCACCCGCTGACCAACGAACGGCTGGCCACGCTGCTCAAGCCGATCTCCGACAAGGCCGACAAGCTGTTCGTGTTTTACGACGCCTGCCATTCGGGCGGCATCGTCGACAAGCCGATGATGCTGACGCGCAGCCTGAAGCTGCCCGACGGCCCCAAACTGACGCCGAAGTTCAGCCCGGGCGGCGTGGCCGAGGCCTGCGCCAAGCCGGCCAACATCCGCACCCGCAGCCTGACCGGCGAGGCCATGCGCAGCGGTGCCCTGCCGCAGAACATCGTGCAGATCTCTTCCTCGCGGCCGGAGGAAATCTCCTTCGACGACGAGGGCGCCGGCGGCCTGGCCACCCAGGCCTGGCGCGACTGCATGCTGGGCGACGGCAAGGACCTGGACAACTCGGGCGCCATCACCGTCAATGAAATCGCCGCCTGCGCCCAAAGCAAGATCGACCAGCGCTTCGCCGGCAGCCAGCAATACAGCACCCAGCACCTGACCCTGGGCGGCAACACCGGCTTCGTGCCAGGCTGGTTCGCCTCGGCGTTCGAGCAAGCCAGCGTGATGACGGTGGCGCCGGCCGCCTCGGCCGCGCCCGGCGCCGCCTTCAACGACGTGCTGGCCCAGCGCGATCCGCGCCGCACGGTGGCGCTCAATTCGCCCTCGAACCTGCTGCGCATCGGCAAGGACGCGCTGGACGTCTCGGTCACGTCCTCGCACGACGGCTACGTCTATCTGGTGCTGCTGGGCTCGGACAACAGCAGCTACTACATGCTGTTCCCCAACGATAAGGACCACGCCAACGCCATCAAGGCCGGCGAAACGCTCAAGCTGCCGCGCCCCAACTGGCGCATCACGGCGCAGGGGCCGGCCGGCATCGACCGCATGCTGGTGGTGGTCAGCGCGTCCGAGCGCGACTTGTCTGTGCTGGGCAATAACAAGGCCGGGCCGTTCGTGCAGAGCCTGAGCGATCCTGCCGGCCGCGCCAACTTGCAATGGTTGCTGGGCACCTCGCTGCGCGCGTCCTCGCCGCAATGCCGCCGCGGCGGCGCGGCGCGCACGCCCGCCAGCAGCGCCCAGTGTTCCGACGCCTTCGGCGCCGCCCTGGTCGAATTCACCGAATGGTGATGCCGCCCCTGTTCCACCGACGAGAGATGCGATGAACCTGTCCACCATGCTGCTGTGCTGCTCCCTGCTGGCCCCCGCGCTGAGCCGGGCCGAGGAACCCCTGATCACGCCGGCAGAAAGCCAGGCCGAGCAGGCGATGCTGTCGCGTTCCATCCTGATCGCCAAGGGCGTGCCCCAACCGGGCGCGCCGACCATCGACCTGGTCGAGCCGGCCGATCCGCAAAACATCGTCACCACGCCGTTCCCGGTACGCGTGCGCTTCAGCACCGAAGGCGGCGCCGCGCTGGTGCCGGCCTCGCTGCAGGTGTACTACGGCGCCTTCGGCATCAACATCACCGAGCGCCTGCTCAAGCGCGCCAGCTTCGAGCAGAACGAGCTGCGCATCGACCACGCGGACGTCCCCTCGGGCAAGCACCGGCTGCTGCTGAAGATACAAGACAGCAGCAACCGCAGCAACGAGAAACTCCTGACGCTGATCGTCAAATAAATCCCCTCCTCCACAAGGCCCGCCATGAACCTGCTCCGCCACTCATTGCTGTTGCTGACATTTACCGCCCCGCTGGCGCTGGCCACGGAACCCACGCCGCCGGCCGCCGACAGCCCATCCATCACCTTCCTCGACTCCACCTTGTTCGACAACCTGCTGTCGCGCGAACTGGGCAAGGGCAAGAACGAGGTGGAGGTGAATATCAGCGGCAAGATCTCGCTCAACAACATTCCGCCACGCGTGGACAAATGGATCACCGCCGTGGCCGAGCAGGGCGAGGTCACGCTCAAGCCGGTCGATCCCGCGCTCAAGCCCAAGTTCATCCTGGCGCTGCTGCCGGTGGTGTACTCGTTCATCAAGCAGGCCAACGCCGAGCGCGCCATGAACAGCGCCAATCAGTACAACGCCAACGTGATCTATCACATCGATAAATCGGGCGAGTCGGTCATCGACAAGATCGTCTTCATCAAGAAAAAAGAGTGATCATCCGGGCTGGGCCGGCGCCCAGCCCAGCACGTGCACCGGGCTGTGTCCCTTGATCTCGCGCAGGCCGAGATCGCACAGCCCTTCCGTACTGTCGAGCCGCTCGGCCACCGCCAGCGAACACAGCAACGGCATGCCCACCTCCTTGCACAGGCTTTCAATGCGCGCGGCCACGTTGACGGTGTTGCCGATCGCCGTGTACTCGTGGCGCTCCTCCGAACCGATGTAGCCGATCACCGCCATGCCGCTGTGCAGGCCGACGCCGATGCGCAGCGACGGCGCGCCCAGCCGCGCCGACTCGGCGTTCAGCGCCGCCAGCTCTGCCAGCATCTCGCGCGCCGCCGCCAGCGCGGCAGCCTCCGGACAGGCCATCTCGTTGGGCGCGCCGAAGAACGCCATCATGCCGTCGCCGATGAACTTGTCGACCGTGCCGCCGTGGCGGTGCACCACCGCCGTCATGCGCGCGAAGTAGCGGTTCAGCAGGGCCACCACCTGCTCGGCGGGCAAGGCTTCGCTCAGGCCGGTGAAGCCGCGCACATCGGAAAACAGCACGCACACGCTGAGCTTGCGGCTGGACTTGCGGGCGTCGATGCCGCCCTCCAGGATGCTCTGCATGACCTGCGGGCTGACGTAGCCGCCAAAGCAGCGGCTCAGGCGCTGCCGCTCGAGGAACTGCTGCCACGACTGCCAGCCCGCGCGCGCCAGCAGTGCGATCCAGCCGCCCAGCAGCGGCGCGGCCGGCGCCAGCCACACGCCGCGCAGCAGCAGCGCCGTGCTCAGCGCGCACAGGCCCAGCGACAGCAGCACCAGCAGCGCCAGCTTGCGCCGCAGCCGCGCGCCGAACCAGAACAAAGCCATGACGGCCGCGCCGGCCCAGATGCCGGCGCGCGCCAACGGCGCGATCAGGCCGCCGTTCAGCATGCTGCGCACCGCCTGCGCGTGGGCCAGCATGCCCGGCACCCGCGTCGCGCCGGGCAGCCATGCCGCCAGCGGCACCGGCAGGTCGACCAGGTCGACATCGTCCAGCACCGCGCCCAGCAGCACGGCCTTGCCGGCGAAACGGCGCGCCAGCTCGTCCTGCCTGCCCTCGCTGGCCAGTTGCAGCACCTGCTGCAGCGGAATGTACTGGAACGGCGCGCCCAGCTGGTAATTGATCAGCCCGGTCCACGGCTGGCGCACGCCGGCCGCCGCCGCGATCTCGCTCGACAGCGTGAACGGCGTGCGGTCCGGCTGCAATGTCGCGTCGGGATAGCGGCGGACGCGGCCGTCGTCGTCGGCCGCGAACAGCGCCGAGGCGCTGCCGTGCACCGCCTCGCCCTGGCTGGCCAGCACCGAACTGTAGTCGATCTGAATCTCGTGGAAGTGGTGGCGGTCGTGGTCCCAGACCTTGGCCACCACCACCGGACTGGTCTGGATGGCGCCCAGCAGGCCGGCCAGCAGCGTGCGGTGGAAATCGAATTCGGGGTCGCGCCGCGACTGCAGCTGGTCGTAGCGCTTTTCCGGCAGCACCAGGTCCATGCCGATCACCAGCGGGCCGGCCGCGCCCACCCCGCGCAGGAACTGCGCCAGATAGCGGTGGCTCAGCGTGACCGGCTCTTCGACGCCGTCAAGAAAGGCTTCGTTGATACCCACCAGCACCAGGTCGCGCTGCACCGGCTGCGGGAACCAGGCGCGGTTCAGCGCGAACTGCAGGTCCAGCAGGCGGGCGTCGATGGCCGGCGCCAGCGGCAAGGCGCAGGCCAGCGCCAGCAGCACGCAGACGTAGCCGCGCACCGCCGTCCCACAGCGCGCAAGGGCGGGTGGCAGCACGGCCAAGGGAGGCCTAGCGCGCCAGGCTGCCGGCCTTGCTCAGGTCCGGCCGGCGTGCCGCGATCTCCTGCCAGATCGCGCGGGCATCGTCGAGCATCTGGCGGTTTTGCAGCAGGCTCGCGTACAGCACCCATTCATCGATCGGCGCCCCCGCGCCGGGCCGCAGCGCCAGCAGGCTGGCGTGCTCGGCCTCGCTGGCCACCTGGAACTGGGCCGTCGCCTGGCGCGCCTCGCCGTCGACCGCCGAGGTGTAGGCCACGCTCCAGCGGTAGCTCTGTCCATACGCCAGCGGCGCGGCCGGCGGCGGTTCCCACGCCGAGGCGTCGGTCTTGAACTGCGTCACCGCGGTGCCGTCGGCGCGCTCCAGCGTGAAGGTGTACGAGGTGGCCTCGTTGGCCTCCCAGCGGAATTGCGGACGGGTGCCCAGCACCAGCGTGCCGTTCTTCGGGCCCAGCAGCGTCAGGTCCAGCATGATCGCCCGCAGCTTGAACGCCGCCGGCCCGGTGTTGGGGCTCAGCGCCGCCGCCACCACCTTCTCGGCCAGCGACTTGGTGGCCAGCGGCGTGCCGTTCAGCACGCGGATCGCGCCGGGCTCGACCTCGGCCAGCACCGGCCCGGTCAGCTGGTAGATCAGCTTGGCGCCGTAGTGCGACACCGAGGCCTTGGCGCCCGCGTCCAGCCGCAGCTGCTCGCCCGGCTTGACGTAGTTCAGCAACTGCAATTTGCTGTGCTGGGTGTTGCGCACCAGCTCGCCGTTGCCCTGCACGTCGAGCACCATGCCGACCACCTCCTCGGCGGCGACGGCCGGCGGGCCGGCAACGGCGCATGCGAGCGCCAGTAAAACAACTCGGATCAGCGACATCATCCCTCCTCGGCTCAGTGCCTCATTTATAGCTGCGCGTCTCGAACAGATAATCGCCGCCGGCGGTGTGGCCGGCCGACACCGCCGCACCGTACTGCGGCACCTGCGGATAGGCCTCGGTCACGCCGGCCTTGGTGGCGTCGAACACGGTGTTGCCGGTGTCGTAGCGGGTGACCCGCTTCATCGCGTTCATCAGGCTCCAGGCGAAAATCGAATGGCCCTCGACGCCCTCGTCGGACACCGGCTCCTCGCCGCCCGACGACATCACCACCACCGAGCGGCGGCCCAGGATCTGGCCTGGATCGGCGGCGGCGTCGACCTTCTGGCCCTCGGCGAACGTGCCCGAGTAGCAGCTGTCCGACACCAGCATCACCTGCCGCGCCGGCACGCTGGCCAGCAACTTCGACACGTCGCTGGTCGAGATCCAGTTGGCCGGGCTGCTGCCGCTGCCGTCCGACGGAATCCAGTAGCCCTGCTTGCCGCTCTTGGCGTTGCCGGTCATGTAGCCGTGGCCGGCGTAATACACGGCCAGGCTGTCCTTCGGCCCCAGCTCGCGCGACATCGCGCCGATGCCGGTGACGATGTCGGCCCGCGTGGCGTCGCGCAGCACGTGCACCTCGTAGCCCATTTTCTCAGCCATCAGCGTGGCCACCGCCTCGGCGTCCGGCACCGCCGAATCAAGCGTTGGAATGCGCGCGTCCTTGTAGTGATTGATGCCGATGACGACCGCCACCTTGCGCTCGATCTGCGGCAGGAAGGCCGCGCTCGGCAGACGCAGCGCCGGACGGTTCGGCATCGCCTGCAACTGCGTCTGCAGCTGCGCCTGGCCGGGCACGCAGACGCCGACCGCGCCGGGACCGCATGCCGGCAGGTCGGCCGCGTGCGAGTTGTGGTCGAGGATCTTCAGCGCCTCCTTGAACACGGCGGTCTTGTGCTCGTGGCGCAGCACCGACAGCTCGGCCAGCTGCTCGGCGCTCATCGCCGCCGTCGCCGTGGCCGCGAAGGCCTTCAGCGCCCGCGTGCGGCGCCCCTCGTCGCGCTTGGCCACCACCACGGCGGCGGCGTCGGCCTTGGACTGCTTGGCCTTGGCTTCCTCGGCCTTGGCCGCTGCCGCGACCTTCTGCGCCTCGGCCTTCTTGGCCTGGGCGGCCAGCTTCCGGTCCGCCGCCGCCTTGGCGCCGAGCGCGGCCTTGACCAGCTCGGGCTTACCGCTGGCCTCGGCGCGCTGCACCTGCGCCTCTTCCTTGTGGCTGCGCGCCGTTGCCGACTGCGTCAGCGCTTCCTCGCGCTTGGCGCGCGCCTCGAGCGCGCTGGCCTGGGCCTGGCTGCGCCGCGCGTCGGCCTGGTCCTTGGCCTGGGCCGCGGCCAGCCGCAGATCGTCGGCCTGCTCCTGGCGCACCCGGCTCTCGGCGGTCTTCTGCGTCACCTCGACCCGCTTGTCGGCGGCCACCCGCTCGGCCACCGCGCGCTGCTGCGGCGACTTGGCCTCGCGCGCCTGCGCCAGCGCCTCGTTGCGCGCGGCGTCGGCGATCTTGGCCTCGGCGGCGGCGGTGCGCGCGCGCGCATCGACCCCGAGCGCCTCGGCCTCGACGCTCTTGGCGCCGGCCTCGCTCTGCTTCGCTCCGGCCTCGGCCTTCTTCGCGTTGGCGTCGGCCAGCTTGGCCTCGGCGCCGGCCCGGCGCGCGTCGGCGTCGGCCTTCCTGGCCTGCGCCGCCACCTTCAGCGCCGGCGTGGCCGCGCCCTGCACCTCGGCCTCGGCCTTGCGCGCATCGCTGTCGGCCTGCTTGCCGTCGGCCTCGGCGCGCTTGGCCACCGCCTCGGCGCGCTTGGCCTGGGCTTCGATCTTGGCCGCCTCGGCGCTGGCCTGCCTGGCCGCGCCGGCGTCCTTCTTCGCGGCCAGTTCGGCCTTGCGGGCGCCGGCCAGATCGGCCTTGGCGGCGCCGCTGGCCTCGCGCGCCTCGCGCTTCAGCTCCTGGGTCGACTTCTTGTCGTCGGCGGCCTGCGCCACCTCCTTCTCGCGGGTCGCCTCGCGCTTGCCGCCGAAGCCGACCTTGGCGCCGGCCACGCCGGCGGCCGGCCCGTCCTCGGCCTTGGCTGGCGCAGCGGCCGCAGCCGGCGCCGGCGCCGGTGCTGCCGTGGTGTCGGCCACGGCCAGCTTGACGTCGTAGGTTACCGGCGCGGCAGCCGTGGCGGCGCCGGGCAGCGCGCTGCCGCTGGTGCCGTTGACGCCGGTGCTGGCGCACATGGCCGGGTTGTTGGTGCAGGTCGACTGGACCGCCGCGTCGGCCACCTTCAGGTCGACCACCGGGCTGCCCTCGGGCAGCAGGAAGCGGAACGCGGCCGCGTTGGCGCTGTCGTACACGGCCGGGCTCCAGCTGTAGCCGTGGGCGTTGATCAGCTCATAGCTCAGGGTGCTGCTGCCGGCCGGGTCCAGGCTGGCCGCAGCCTTCTTGCCGAGCGCGACAATCCAGTTGCCGTTCGGCGTGACCAGGCCGCCGCTGTGCACCGTGTAGGCGTCGCTGGCGTAGACCTCGGCCTGCAGGTTCTTCGCGCCCAGCACGGTCCAGTCGACCTGGTCGCCGCCGGCCGGCGCGTTCGGCGTGTAGTTCGGCAGCAGCGTCGCGTTGGGCGCCGAGCCGGTGGCGTTGATGGTGCCGGTCAGGTCGACCGTCTGGCCGCTGGCGGCAAACGTCAACGTGCTCATGCTGCCGCCACTGCCGAGGTCGACCACCACGGAGCCCGGCGCCGGGCTGGGCGTCTGATAGGTCACGTGCGTGGCGATCGCGGCCGAGGAGGCGCCGGCGATCAGGCGCGTGGCGCCGCCGACCGCCAACGTCATGCCGGCATTGGCGCCGTTGGCCAGGATCAGCGCCTCGCTGCTGGTGCCGCTGCCGCCGGTCAGGCTCAGGTTGCCGCCGACGTTCAGCGTCAGGTTGCCGTCCGGGTTGATCGCCGCCACCGCGCCCTCGTCGCGCGAGAACGCCTTGGCCGGATCGGCCGCCGCCAGCATCGTGACGCTGCTGGCCCCGCCCGTCATGGTCAGGTCGCCGGTGACGTTGACCACCGCATCGCCGCGGCCGGTGCCCAGCAAGGCACCGCCGTGGGTGCCGGGGGTGCCGCCACCGTCGAGCGTGATCGATTTGGCGTTGATGGTTTTCAGCGCGCCGGCCGGCACGTCCTTCAGCTGCGAGGTCGACGCCAGCGCCGCCAGGTTGGTCTTCATCGCGCCGTCGGCCGCGTTGTAGTAGCCACCGCTGCCGCCGGTGAGCGTGATGGCCGGGTAGTTGACCGCGCCGCCCGAACTGGTGACGGTCTGGCGATTGCCATTGCTGAGATCAGCGAGGATGACGGCGCCGTTGTCCGAGCCATTTTTGCCGCCCACCAGATCCAGCGTGCCGCCAGCGACGAAGTCCAGGATCTGGTCGCCGCCACCGAAAGAGTAGATCGCCGCCAGATTGTTGCTGGTGCGGCAGCCGGCGCAGTAACCGGCGTTCGGATCGCCGTCCAGCAGGCCGTCGCCGCTGCCGCCGTGCAGCTTGACCGCGCCGCCGCCGTTGATGACGAATTTCTGCACGCCCGAGCCGACCTGGTAAATGACGGCCTGGTTGTTGGTGCTGCCGCTGCTGCCGCCTGCGTTCAGGGTCAGTTCCGAGCCGGCGCCGTTCAGGTTGAAGGTTTGCGTGCCGGCCTGCGCGTAGATCGTCGCATAACGATCGCTGCCATCGGCGCCGGCCACCATGTTGATGCGATGCGCGCTGATCGTCTGCGCACCGTTCGCGATCCCATCGGCGGGCGCCTGCTGGATGAAGACGGCGCTCTGGTCAGCGGTGCCGGCGCGCATGCTCAATGTGTCGCCGACGGTAATGGTCTGCAGCACACCGCTGCTGATGCCGGCGCTGGATTCGGTCCCGGTGCCGCCGGCGATGGTCAGGTTGTTGCTGACAGCGATGGTTTGCTTACCGCTGCCATACAGGCGGACCCAGTTGTGGGCGTCGGCGGGGCCGCTGCTGCCGCCCCCCACCATGCTCAAATTATCGGCCTTGATGTTCTGGTCCGATACCGTTGTGCTATCGGTTCCCATGGCGTTGATGCGCGCCACATTGTTCGAGCCGCCAGCCCCCCCGGTCAGTTTCAGCGTGGGGGCTGTGACGTTTTGCGTGCCGCCATTGGCGCCGGTGGTGATGAGGGCATTATTCTGGCTGCCGCCCGCGCCACCGGTCAAGCTCAGGCTGGACGCGGCAACCACCTCCTGCACCAGTCCGCCCTGCCCGGCATTGTTGAACAAGCCGATCTGGGCGCGGTTGTTGCTGCCGGATGATCCGCCGTTGAGCGTGATGGCATCGGCATGGATGGTCTGGTTGCCGCCGCTGTTCACGTTGGCGGTATCGCCGCTGCTACCCGTGCCGCCGCTCATCGTTAAGGTACCGGCGGTGATGGTTTGCGCCGTCCCGGCGCTGACAAAGACGCTCTGGTTGGTCCCGGTTCCGCCGGTCATGGTCAGCGCGCCAAGCACGGTGATGCTCTGGTCGAGGTCGCTGCTGACGCCGGCGCCGTTGGTGCCGTTGGCGCCACCGTCGATGCTCAGCGAATTGGCAGTGATGGTCTGGTGCGCGTTGCCGCCGATGATGGCGTTGCTGTCCTGGCTGGAGCCGCCGGTAACGCTGATCGTGCCGGCGCTGACGATCTGGGTCGCCGCCACCGTGCCGGTGTCGTCGAAGGACCAGAGGTGGGCCCAGTCGCCGGTGACGCCGGAGCCGCCCTTGATCGTCAAGGTCTTGGCGGTCACGCGCTGGGTGACACCGGCGCCGGTCGCATGCAGGCCTGCGAAGTTTTCGGTGCCGACGCCACCCTGCATGACGATGCTGTCGGCAGTGATCGTCTGGGTGTGGCCGGCGGCCTTGTTCAAGCTGAGGTTGGCATGGTTGTGGTCGCCGCCGCTGCCGCCGGTAATCGCCAGCGTCTTGACCGCAACGGTCTGGTTGCCGGTGCTACTGATATCGCTACCGCCACCGCTGCCTGTCGCGCTGCCGGTCAGCGACAGCGACGCCGCCGTGATGCTTTGATTGCCATCGGCGTTCATCGACGCTACGCCGCCGCTGCCGCCCTGCAGGGCAATGGCGTTCTGCACAGTCAGCACCTGATCCTTGCCGGTGCTGATGTAGGCGTTCAGATTAGTCGCGCCGCCGCCCTGCAGCAGGATGTCGTTGGCCGTGACCGTCTGCGTGCCGGTGCCGCTGATGTAGGCGTTGTTGTTGACGCCGCTGGCGCCGCCGGTCAGCGTCATCGTGCCACCGGTGATGGTCTGAACCGGCGACACCGTCTGGCTGTCGTCATTGGCCCAGAACTGCGCGGTGTTGCTGCTGCCGCCCGCACCGCCGGTCATACGGATCACGGGCGCCGTAATCAGCTGATTGACGCCCGCTCCGTTGGCGAACACGGCCGCGGTGTTGTTGGTGCCGGCGCCGGCGGCCAAGGTGATGCTGTCGGCGCTGATTTTCTGCACCACGCCCGTGCCGGTCGCGCTCAGCGTGGCCGTGTTGTTGGTGCCGTCCCGGCCTGCCACCAGGGTGATGCTGCTGGCGCCGATGGTCTGGCTCAAGTTGAGCGGCGCAGGGACATTGGTATCGCGGTACAAGCCGATTTCCGCACCGTTATTCGTGCCCCCGCTGCCACCGGTGACCGTGATGCTGTCGGCTTTGACCGACTGGTTGCCGAAGGTATAGATATTGGCCATCGTCCGGCCGACGCCGCTGCTGCCGATCAGCTTGATCGAGCCGGTGACATTGATGCTCTGGCCGCCGGAGCCGGCGCCGATGAAGGCGTGCGACGCGCCGTAGTTGGGCACGGCAACGGTCGTGCTGCCGGCATTGAGGGTGATCGAGTTGGCGTTGACGACCTGGCTGCCGGCCGAATCGAGCGAGGCGTTATTGCCGCGGTTCTCGTCGGCCAGGTTGCTGATGCCGCCGTTGATGGTGATCGCGCCCGCATCGATTTTTTGCGTGGCCGAGGCCTGCGTCGAGCCGCCGTCGGCGCGGATCTGCGCGCCGTTGCCGGAGCCGCCGCTGCCGCCGTTCACCGTCAGGCTGGCGCTGGCGCCGATGGTCTGGCTGACATTGAGCCCGGTGGCGTTGATGGCCGCGTTATTGAACAGGCCCGCACCGCCGCCGGTGAGCGTGATCCTGGCGGCATTGATGGTCTGCTTGCCATTGTCCGTCTTGACGGCAATTTCGGCCAGGCCCGACGCGCCGCCGGTCAGGGTGACGTCGCTGGCGGTGATGGTCTGGTTGGCGCTGCTGAATATCCTGGCGAAGTTGCCCGCGCCGCCGGAATCGTTGCCGCCCAGGACCTCCACGGTATTGGCGTTGACGGTCTGGTTGCCCGCCGACATCACGAGCGCGTTGTAGGAATTCCCCTGGCTGGCGCCATTGCTGCTGGCCACGCTCAGCGAACCGGCGGAAAACGATTGCGTGCCGCTGGCCGAAGTCATGTTCAGGCCTGCCGTACCGCTGCCCAGCGCATTGCCGACCGAGATCTTGCCGCCATTGCTGACCAGGGTCTGGCTGGCGTTCGATTCCACATAGCCAAGGATGTTGATGGCGCCGGTCAGGTTGGCGCCGCCGCTGTCGACCCGGCTGGTGGTGCCGTAGGCGCTCGACGCGTCCAGCTTGAGGCCGACCACGCCGGTGTTGATGTTGGCGCCACGGCCCACCTCGATGTAGGGCGCCTGCACCGTCAAGGTCAGGCCGGCCGGAATCGACGGGCTGACCGAGGCGTTGCCGCCGCTGGGCAGGAAGGTGACGAAGTCGCTGGCCGACAGGGTGCCGTTGCTGGCCACCAGCAGGTTGCCCAGCGAATTGAAATCGGTGGCGCCGGCCGCCGCCGATCCGGTGCACTCGGTCGCGCTGCTGGTGTAGAAGCAGAACACCGCCGGATCGAGCAGCCAGTTGCCGGTGCGCCCATGCGGCGCCAGCGTGTCCACTCGGCCCTGGGCCAGCAGCGTGTGGCCGGACGTCTCGACCAGGCCGCCATCGCCGCCCAGCGCGCCGCCGCGCGCGGCGATGCTGCCGGCAAAGCTGGTGTGCTCGTTCGACCACAGCACCACCTTGCCGCCGTCGCCGTTCCGGCCGGCGCTGGCGTCGATGCGCGCGCCGGCCGCCATGTCGACCCGGCTGGCGTTTTGCACTGCCGCGTTTTTTCCCTGATAGTCGCCACCCACCAGCACCGTGCCGCCGCCCAGGCTGCCGCCGGCGTCGATGCGCGCGGCATCGCCCAGGCTGACGGTGTCGCCCAGCAGCTGCACGCTGCCGCCGGCACCGTCGCTGTTGGCCGCGCTCACGGTGCCCGTCACGCTGGTCGCGCCGCTGGCCTTGAGCACGATGCGTCCCTGCGCGTCGCGCGCGCTGCTGTCGGCGCGCGCCACGCCCTGCAGGTCGATCAGCGCGCCATAGATGTCGATGTGCCCGCCCGCCGCGTTCAGCTCGCCCAGGTTGAGCGCCTTGCCGCCGGTGGCCAGCGTCACCGACAGGTTGGGCGCGCCGCTGTCGGCCAGGCTGACGCGCTGGCCGGCCGCCAGCAGGATCTGCCCGCCCGGCGCGCGGATCACGCCGCCGTTGCTGACGTCGCCGCCCACCAGGTAGACGCTGCCGCCCAGCGGCGTGGTGATGGTGCCGAAGTTGCGCACGCCGCCGGCGCCGCCGGCGAGGTTGTATTTACCGGCCAGGAAGTCGGCGTCCGACAGGCGCAGGCTGGAGGCCACCAGGCCGGCCACGTCCACCGTGGCGTTGGCGCCGAACAGCACGCCGTTGGGATTGACCAGCAGCACCCGCCCGTTCGACTGCAGGGCGCCAAGGATCTGGCTGGGGTCGACGCCGGTCACGCGGTTGAGCACGGTCGACTGCGCGTTCTGCTGCAGGAAGCGCAGCAACTCGCCGTTGCCGACGTTGAACTGGCGCCAGTCGATGATGGTGTTGGGCGTGTTGGTGACGGTGAAGACATTGCCGTTGACGGCGAAGCTGGCCGTGCCGGCGCGCACCGTCGGGTCCACCGGCGCACCCTGCGCCGGCGGCGCCAGGGTCAGCACCGTCAGCAGGACGGCGCCGGCCTGGACGCAAGGATGGGGAAACAGCGTACGAGTCAGGAATGCGAGGCGCAACATAGCGGAATCTCCGGCAAGGTGTTTAACGCAAGGTGAGGCGCTTAGAACGAGTATTGGAAGGCCACGTGGACGAAGCCCTGGTTGGTCTGGCGCGGCGCGTTGGCACCCGGCGCCGTCGCCACCTGGGCCGCGCCGGCGTCGCAGCGCAGGCTGACGTCCTTGTCGAAGCCGTAGCGCAGGCCGACGCCAACGCTGGCCAGGTGGCCGCTGGCGATGGGCGAGGCGTCGCTGTTGCGCACCCAGCCGGCGTCGTAGAACAGCAAGGCGCGCAGGCTGTGGCGATCGCTCAGGTGCAGCCTGGGCGCCAGCTCGGGCGTGTACAGCTCCAGGTTGGCCGAGGCGCCACGGTCGCCGGCCGCGGTGCGCTCGTCGTAGCCGCGCACCGAGGCCGCGCCACCCACGCCGAACTGCTCGCTCGGGATCAGCGCGTCGCCGCTGTACTGGGCGTTGAGCGTGGCGCGCCACTGCCACTGGCCCAGCGGCAGCGCGTAGTAGGCGCTGGCGCGCCAGGCCTGCCAGCTGCGCGGATGGGTGCCGTAGCGCTCCTGCTGGCCGTGGCGCCCGCCCGGCAGGTTGTGGAAGTAGCCGATGCTGCCGCCGGCCTGGTAGCCCGGCGTGGCCTGCTGGCCCAGATAGCTGACGCTGAGCGGCACGTCGGTGATGGTGCCGCAGGCGGCCAGCTCGATGCCGGCGATGCTGCAGTTGTTGTTGAAGTCCTTGTAGTCGATGCCGTAGACCAGCTTGTGGCGGTACTCGCCGCGGCTGGCCAGCGCCTGGTTCAGCCGCGCGCCGGCGTACACGCCCTTGCCCGAAAAGAACAGCGGGCCGGCCGGCGACACCGCGTTGCTCTTGCTGTCGGAATAGGCTGCCACCAGGTCCAGCGACAGGCCTTGCCGGTAAAACGGGATGCGGTAGCCGGCCGTCACGCTGGCGGCCTTGTCGGGCTGCTGCACGCTGGTCATCAGTTGCACGTTGAGCACATGGTCGCGCCCGAACAGATTGGCGTTCTGGTAGCCCAGGCCGATCCGTTCGCGCCCGGTCGCCGGCGCGCCGGCATTGTCGAGCGACACGGTGAACTTGCTCACGCGGTCCTCGACCACGTCGATGCGCGCGTCGACCTCGGTCGCGCTGGCGCCGGCGGAAAAGTTGACTGCCAGCTGCCGGGCCGGGTTGTCGTTAGCCAGCAGCACGGCCGCGACGATGGCGTCGGTATTGGGCGGCTCGCCCTCGCGCAGCGGCGGCAGGCTGGCGCGCACATTGGCCGCGCTGTAGACCTTGTTGCCCTGGACCTCGACCTTGGCCAGCCGGCCCTCGCTCACGCGCAGCACCACCGTGCCGGCGCCGATGGTCTGCTCGGGCGCGTAGACCTGGACGATGGGATAGCCGGCCGCCACATAGGCCGCCTTGACGGCCGCGACGGCGCGCCCGACATCGTCCATGCCGCGCTGCTTGCCGGCAAACGGCGCCACCAGCGCCTGCAGGCGCTCGGCGCCCAGCAGGCTGGCGCCCTCGAAGCGGAAGCCGCTGATCTCGAACGGCGCGGCATCGGCTGCGAACGCGGGCGCGGACCACAGCACCATCAGCGGCAACAGGCCGGCTGTCATGCATTTCTTCATGTGTTCTCCCAAACGCCGGCGCGGCGGCGCGTTGCATCAAAGAATCAATCTGAAAGACTTAACGACGATAATATTGGTATTTACTTAAGGAAATTAAGTTTCATTTCGATAACTATGGGGCAGGGTAGCATTATTCATCGCGCATGGGGGACTGGCGCGATTTTTTGTCGCTTCAGCATCACAGTCGCGAAAAAAGCTCGCCAGCCGGGCTCATTTGAGGCCAAAAAAGCGCCGTATGCTCGACAGGTAGTTGGCTTGCTGGACTTGCCCATGCCCGGCATGGTCGCTGCGGAGGGCGCTCAGCACTTCGTTGCGGTCGCTGAGCACGTGGGCGAACTCATCGGCCAGGGCGGGACGGTCGTGCAGGATGGATTCAAAATTCTGCTTGTCCAGCCGATAGCACAACACATCGGTTTTGGCGGTGACGGTGGCGCCGCGCGGCGCGCCGGTCAACAGGCCGATCTCGCCGAACACGTCGCCGGCCTGGAGCGTGGCGCAGTGGATGCGCTCCTGCCCCTCGGCTTCGAACCAGACGTCGGCCTCGCCGCTGACCAGCAGGTACAGCCAGTGCGCCACCGCGCCTTGCCGCGTGATGATGTCATCCTGGATGAACGGCGTATGGCGCAGCGCCGTGGCCAGCTTGGCCAGCTCCTCCCCGGTCAGGCCGGAGAACAGCGCGACCTTGCCCAGGGTCTGCATGCGCGTCGCCATTTCCTCCGACAAGCGGGCGCGCGAGCGCCGCTCCGAGTCGGCGTTCAGGCGGATGTCCATGCAGGGATGGGCCAGCGACAAGCTCTGCCGCTGCAGGGCGCTGTAGAAATGGATGCGCACGGCGGAATCGGTGCCGTCGTCGTGGCCAGGGTTGGTGAGCCAGTAACGCACCGCGTACTGTATCAAACCCTCGCGGTAATCGACGACGATGCATTCGGGCGGGCGCACCGTCGAGATGTGCTCGATCCGGGTCTGGCGCAGCGCCGTCTGGACGGTGGCGATGACCTGCTGCGGCGGCACCGCATCCTCGATCCAGAAATGCACCCAGCGCCGGAACTCCGGCTTGCTCCCGCGGCTGTACACATCGACTTTCGATTTCATCAGCACGCTGTTGGGGATGACGATCAGGCTGCCGTTGTTGGTGCGCACTGCCGTGTGGCGCCAATGGACTTCCACCACCTTGCCGCGCACGTCGTCTATCCTGATCCAGTCGCCGATGCGGACCGAGTTGTCGAGCTGCAGCGCCAGTCCGCCCAGGATATTGCCCAGCGTTTCCTGCATCGAAAAAGCCACCACGCCGGTGATGACCGCCGACGTCGTCACCAGTCCGCTCAGGTCCAGGCCGGCGATGCGCAGCCACACCAGGCCCCAGACGATGTAGGTGATCACCAGCAGGATGTCTTCCATGATGCGCGGCGGGTGCATGCGCAGCGCCGGCAGCAGCACGCGGAAGGCGGTCAGGCCCAGGATGCGTATCAGCAGCAGCCCGAAGCCGAGCATGGAGGCGCTCTCGAACAGGCCGGCGGCCTGGCGCTGGTCCATGTCGAGCAGGAGCTTGCTGGAGAGGCTGACGATCAGGCACAGGCCGCCGAACAGCAGGTGGTTGCGGAACATGTGCGGGCTGTCGGGATCGGAGCGGGTCAGCAGCAGCTGCAGCACGCTGCAGACGAGGACGGCGGCAACCAGGCCGGCGTGCCATGGATTGATCCATGGGCCATCTATCGTGAGCATCCTGGCTCCTCATTCGTTGCTAGCTTGCATGTATTGTGAACCGAAGCCCACGCGTGCGCAATGTGATAACTAGCTAAACGATTTAAACCCTTTTTGCGAGCAACAGGACACTGGTTTTGCAGTTATTTAAAAATAAAGAATATGATTCCAGTTGTGGTTATCGATACAGCGCAGCAACGTAATAGACTCCCGCAGCGAGTATACCGCCGACCACATATAGCGCTCCACGCACGAAGGTAACCTGATGGCGCAAGCCATCTACCTTTTCTCCCATGGTCTTCACGTCGCTGATCAATCGCTCCACATTGCTGGATAGCTTGCCTATTTCCAGCAGCACAAAGCGCTGGTCGGCCTCTTTCTCGGAATTCATCGCCATGTCAGCCTCCTATGATCAATGACAACCATCATATCCCTCTACCGCTCTTTGTCGAGCCGCGTCGCGTGGGCGGTGTGCATGGTTACAAAATTTTGTGTTGGCTGTTGCCCAATGGGAACTAGATTGGCGCTACAATAAACACCGGTGCATCCGCATGCAACGCCCCCAAAATTTCACGATTAAGCCCAGCCATGTCCCAAGAGAGAACACCCCTGCACGAAGTCAGCACCTACAGCAAGGACACGCCAGTCGGTTGCCCCGACGTCAACGGTCGCGCCGCCGTGTTTGTGCCGACCGCGCTGTTCGATGTGAACGGCTCCACCACCATCCGCAAAGGCGCCGGCATAGTCGGCTACGGCAACCCGGACGGCTCGCTGACTGTCTATTTCGAAGCCAATCGCTTCGACGAGAGCAGCCTGCACAAGTGGGAAAACAAGGCCCGCAAGGCCTACGACCGCATGGTGGCCGGCGCGCCGACCGTGTCCAAGGCCAAGATGGATCCGAAGATGGTCGAGCAGATCGGCTACATCGACGGCAGCGGCATCCAGCTGAAGCAGCCGGAACAGCTGCGCCACTGGCTCGAGATCTCCAACGCGATGGACACCGCGCCCAGCGACTCCTTCATCGTCTGGAAGACCAAGTAAGTCAGCCTGCGGGACGGAAGCTGGCTGCTGCCTTGAGATGGGGTGGCCAGCTCACCCGCCAACAGCCGCCAGGCGCGCCTCATGCGCCACCCGCGCCATCGTTTCCACGGCGGTGAAGAAGGCATTGCCGCGCGCAATCTCATTCTTCTTGAAGAAACTCGACGGCTTGGGAAAGCCCTTCAGTGTCATGTCGATCAGGATTTCGTTGATCGTGGTGTCATATTCAAAGCCGGGGTTCAAGGTCATGTATTGGATACGCCCGCCGAGCCAGCCGCCTTCATTGTTGATATGCGGGGCACTGACCAGCAAGGCGCCGAGCCGGTTGATGTTCTGCTGGATGGTAGCCAGCGCGGCCTGATCCATATACTGGTTCTGGCGCAGATTGCCACTGTTCTGCCCACCATCCAGCAATATCCTGGCCGGCCTGGGGATGTTGCTGGGACGCCCGTTGAGAAGATTGTTATCGTAGACTTCGTTGACGGCAACGTGCGTCAGCTCGTGGATCAGGCGCCGCAGCTTGCCTGGTGTTTGCTGCACGATATATTCGGTGCCGTACTGCTTGATGTAGACGTTTGCAAAACCATTGTTGGGATCATCCCGCCATTCGCACACCAGCGCCTTGTAGGCAACGATCTCAGGAATAATCCGGGCGACAACCTTGCCCTGATGTTGAGTCGCGAGGCGATTCAGTTCGATAAAATCGGCAGTCGGTGCGGACATCGGATACTCCTTTTCGGGTCAGAAACCAATTCCTGTCATAAATACAAATTGCCAGCCATCCGGACGGGACGGGCAGTTGTCCTACAAAGTGTCGGACATTCGGCTGATGCCCATCAGACAACTCCCAGCGTATTCTGGACTCAGTGGAAGTCCAACCCTGTTCCCTGTTGGGAGGTTGTCATGGCACGCTATCTTCATATCGCCTTCGGCACTTTGCTGTTGAGCTTGGCCTGCGCATCGACCTATGTGTTGTGCACGGAAAACGCCTTGCAAGACCAAACCATCTCGCTCTATCAGCTGCGCTGAACCGTCATTCGCGCAAACCCAGCATATTCACCAGGCGGTTCAAGTCTCCCTCTTCCCGGATAATCTCGGCCATCAGCTCGGGCAACGGCATGCGGCCCCAGTTGACGGCGCGCCGCAACAGATAAGGCGTCGGGCTGTGCGGCTCCACCAGACTCAGATAATCGGCAATCGCGCCCAGCGCGGCGTAGGCCTCGTCGCGGTTCTTCCAGCCTGACAAGGCCACCGCCGGCGGCGCCAGGCCCGCCGCCATGCCGACCACTTCCTCGCCGCCCTGCGGCTGTTCCGGCGTTGTCATTTCTTCTTCCTTATGCTCGGGGACCAGCTGCTGCAGCACGCGCTCCACCGCCACCAGCGTCCCCTTCAGTTTAGACAGATTCGGCGCCTGCGCGCCCAGTTGCAGGTCGACAAAGGCCAGCATGGTTTCCAGGCAGTTCAGGCAGCGGTGCAGCACCTGCAAGCGGTTGCCCAGCTCGCGCCCCAGCCGCTGCTGGGCGTAAGCGATCACTTCGATGCGGGTCAGCGGCGCCTCGCCGTCGGCCTGCGGCTCGCCCGGATGGCCGGCCAGCTCGCGCGCCGTCATGCGCTCCCAGTCGGACAGGCTCTGGGCCGGCGGCTTGCGGCCGCTGATCTTCAGGATAGCCACGTGCACCCGCACCGTCGCCGACAACGATTCGTTGAGCCACTCCAGCGGCGCGATGCGGGCGTCGGCGTCGCCGTCCTGGATGACCGGATGCAAGCTGTCCCAGAACTGCCGCAACAGCCGGTCCACCAGGCTCAGGCCGCGATACAGGCCGTCGATGCCGTACTGCCGGGTCCACGCCTCCAGCAGCCAGGCGGCGATCTGCAAATCCTTGGAGCGGCTGGCCAGCATGGTCTTGCAGCGCGCCTCGATCAGCGGCCAGTCGGCCTTTTTCAGCGGCCGCTCCCACTGCCCCATCGGCAGGCTGGGATCGTCCTCCTCGCGCGCCAGCCGGATCTCGGTGAAGATCGGATCGTAGCGCAGCGCCGGACCGCTGGGCTGGTCGGCCGCTATGGGCTTGAGCAACAGTTCCAGCTCCTCCTGGTGCTCCATGCTCATCAGGGAAAGCGGTATCGGCAGGCTGGGTGCGTTCATAGGGGCTGTCGGGGTCTCGATACTGGGTGTTCGGTCATCGGCAATCAGGTGGCGCGCCTTGTCGACCAGGTTGAGCAGATTGTCTTTGATGCTCGCCATACGCCGTTCCGCCTAAGGTAGCATTTTGCCGAGTTCGCGCGCAAAAAACTTGGCGGCCAGCGGCGAGGTCAGCTTGTGCAGGTCCACCACCGTGGCGCCGGTGGGCACATAGATTTTCTCCGACAGGGCCAGCAGCCGGCCGGTATCGAAGCCTTCGTCGATTTCATGCATGGCGATCAGCACGTGGTCGGAGCCGTTGTCCAGCAAGGCCTGGAAGGGATTGGGCCCGGCGTAGTGCGAAGGCCAGCCGTCGTCGATGCAGGGATGCAGGTTGTAAAAGCCCAGCCGCGGCCGCTCGAACAGGCGGGCGTCGATGCGCTGGCCGAAGGTGGCGGTGATGCACAGGTCCGGCTGCCACTGCTCCTCGTACAGCCGGTAGAACTGCTCCGTCTTGACGCGGCCCTTGTACGGCACGATGCCATGCGACAGCGCCAGCCGCTCCACCATCACCTCCTCCGCCGGCGTGTGCGGATAAGCCCAGACCCGGCGCCCACGGCTGACATGGTCCGACGCCACATCGTCGGTGGCCACGCCGACCACCCGCACGCGCCGCGCCAGCGGCCCCTTGAGCAGCTCGCTCAACACGTGAAAGCCGCGGTGGAAGCTGCCGAACATGGCAACACGCACGAGGGGTGGCAAGGAGGACATGGCATCACCTCAGTAAAACCCGGCCTACCAGGCCGGCGCCTTGACGGGAAACACCGGCGGCCACACCAGCGGCGTGCGCTTGCCGGCCGCGCTCGCGGTCAGCCGCACATACACCTTGGCGCGGCTGTCGCGGGTGGCGATGCGGCCGTCGCCGACGGCGGTCATCGGGAATTCAAACTTGAGCAGCGGCGAGCGCGCGGCCGTGGCGGAACCGCCCTCGGCCTCGCGGTAGGCCGACACCAAACTCAGCAGCGACCACGGATCGTCGAAGCGGTAGCTGACGGTGCGGCCGTCGACCGTCATGCCGGGATGGCCGGGCTCGGCCTGCGGCGTGACCGGGCCGTCCTGCGCCACGCGCAAGCTCAGCACCACCGGCAAGCCCGGCTCCCAGCGCAGCGCACGGGCGGCCTCGTGCTGGTGCACGGTCTGGCCGCCAATGGTCAGCGACCAGTCGATGATCTTGTTACCCTCGCTTTCGGCGGCGGGGTTGGCGCGGAACTCCACCATCACGTCCAGGCCGGCGGCCTGGCCTTCCTCGCCCGGATACAGCGGCGCCAGGAAGTCGCGCACCTTCTGCATCTGGTCGTCGGCCTTGCGCACCGTGCTGGCCGGCGACGGCCGCGTCGGGTCGCGGTCGGAGGCCAGCGCCAGCGCATGGGCCTGGTCGAACAGCTTGAGCGACGCGCCGACCTCCTCGACATCGGCGGCCGGCACGCGCTCGCCCTTGGCGTCGGCGGCCGGCGCGCGGAACGGCGCGCGGTTGGCCAGGCCGGCGTTGAAGGCATCGGCAAAGCGGGTCCAGGTGTCCTGGTAGCGGGTCTGCGTCAGCTCGCGGCAGCGCGAGTACAGCCCGGCCTGCAACAGCTGCAGGCGCTGGGCGAACAGGTCGCCGGCGCGGCGCTGGGCCGCGCGCGCCGACAGCTTGTCCAGGCAGTTGTCGATGCTCAGGTCGGTCGCGCCCACGATGAACTGCTCCAGCATGGTCAGGCTGCTGCTCGGGCTCTTCAGCTTGTAGCGCCCCAGGTCGGCCACCGTGGCGCGCCAGCGCAGCACCGACGGCTGCTCGGCGGCGGCGCCGCCCAGCTGGTCCAGCAGCGTCTCGGCGCGCTTGCCGGCGCCTTCGATGAAGTCCATCTGGTGCCACAGGTAGGCGTTCAGCCCACCCGCATCCGCCGCGCCGAAGGCGTCCACCAGCGGCGCCTTGGCGCCGTTCCACGACTGGAAGCGCGGGTCGCGCGGCGCGAACAGGTCGGCGCGGATCAGCTCCTCGTCCAGCTGGTGCAGGCGGCTCAGCGCATCCTGCGTCAGCACGGCCGACAGATGCGCCGCCACCGCGGTGCCGCCGTTTTCCTGCAGCCAGGCGCGCACATGCAAGGCCTTCTGGCGGTCGGCCTCGTTGACCGGGGCCGGCAGGCCCTGCGCCGAGACGATGTAGGCCTGCGACAGCAGGTCGCGCGCCGTATCGGCCAGCGCCGCGTCGACCAGGCGCGCGGCCGGTCCCTGCAGCATGACCGGGAACTTCGGCACCGACTCGGCCTGCACCCGCTTGCGCAGGTCCGCCAGCGCCAGTATCTGGTCCAGGCGCGCGCCGTCCCAGCTGACGGTGGCAGCGGGCGGCACCTCCGGCAGGTGGCTGACGTGGCCGGGCTTCATGAAGGGCTGCGACAGCAGGCCGTTGAGCGCGGCCAGCAGCGCCTTGCGGTCGGCCGAGAAGCCCCACGCGGACTTGGTCTCCGACCATTCCAGCCCCAGGCTCAGCCGCTGCGCATGGTCCGCGTCCGGCATCGGCGCGTCCCACTGCGCGCTGAACCAGCGGAAGCCGTCCTCGGTCTGGCTGCGCGCATCGTCGACCGCCGGCTGGTCCAGCAGGCTGATGCCCTCCACCTGCTGCAACAGCTTGGCCCAGGCCGGCCCAAGGTCGAGTTTTTCGCGCCCCATCCAGCCGCCCGATCCCGCCAGCAGCGACGCCTCCTGCGTCTGCAGCGCATCGCGCAGCGTCTGCCAGGGAGCGATGTCGGCCTCGGCTTTCGGGTCGCCCTGGTACAGCGCGGCCAGGCTTTGGTCGATGGATTTTTCCGCCTTGAGCAATCCGTTCTCGAAGAACAGCCGGCGGGACAATGCCTTGACGCCCTGCCCGAAGGAACAGGTCAACGCTTTCTGCATCGGCTCGAGGTCCAGCGCCGGCTTGCGCCTGGCCACGTCGCGGAACAGCTCGGCGGTACGGCTCAGGTTGCCGCTCATCTCGGTACCCAGCAGTACCCGCACCACCAGTTCCAGATCCTCGCTGGAGGCCGGGCTGTCGAGCGACCTGAGCCGCTTCATCGCCTGCAAGGCGCGGTCGAGCTGGTCGACCTTGTCCACGTAAGCGCTCAGCGACGCATATTCCGGCGTGCCCCCCGCGTCCAGCCCACCGCCCTGCATCGCGCCGGCCTGCTTCATGGCGTCCGGTGCAACGCACTGCCTGCCGATGAACGAGGTGCCCGACTGGACGTCGAGCGGCTCGCCGCTCAGCTGGCTGACGTGGGTGTAGGCCGCGCGCAGCAGCGGCTCGAAGGCGTTCTCGGCAAAGTCCCGTTCCATGCGGCGCTGCACCTGGTCCTGCAGATTGTCGAACCACGGCCACGAACCGGGCAGGAAGGGCGACCACAGCCGGGCATTGGCGATCAGCTCGATACCGTTCAAGGTCTCCTTGGCGCGCTGCTGGCTCTGCTGGGTGTCGAGTACATTGCGGTGTTTCGCCAGCCGGCTGGCGTTGGTGTCGCGGCCCAGCGTTTGCAGCGACGCCACCGCCTCGCCCCCCAGCCCGTGCAGGCGGATCGTGGCGAACGCCAGCCCCAGCACCCACACCGCCGGCAGCGCGACGGCGCCCCAGCGCGCCGCGCGGTGCATGCCCGGACGGCGCATGCGGTGCACCGACGACGAGCGCACCAGCCCGGCCTCGGCAAAGATCTTGCGTTCGAAAATATCGCGCAGGAAGGCCGGCACCGCGCTATCCCGGCCCGGCCGGTAGGCCGGCGCGTCGCTGGACAGCGATGGCTCGGCCCAGTCGGGCAAGGCGGCCGGCAGCGGCTCGGCCGGCATGATGTCTTCGCCGTCGGCCGAGGCCGGCACCTGGCCGGTGCCCAGCAGCGCGGCCTCGTCGCTGCAGTCGCCGGTCAGGTAGATGCCGCGCAGCAGGAAGGGTTCGTGATAGGCGCTGGGCCGCATCAGTTCGTCGGCAAACATCTTCAGGCCGGCGCGCAGGCGCTCGACCTGGTTCGGCAGCAGGAAGTAGGCGCTGCTGTCCGAGTCCGACGGCTCCAGCGCGCACAGCTCGGCGCAGCTGTCGGACAGCGTGCGGCCGATCTCGTTCATCGCGGTGTCGATCCACTGCGCCTGGAACGGCGCCACCAGCTCGTGCGGCGAGGACCAGCCCAGCATCGAGCGGCGCAGCGGTTCCGGCAAGGCGGCCGCGAAGCGCGCGAAGCCGGGGATGGTTTCGCAATCGCTGATCGCCAGGTAGATCGGGAAGCGCAGCGCCAGCCGGTTCTGCGCCAGCCACAGGCGGCGGTGGATGGCCTTGGCGCGCGCGGCCAGGTCCAGCTGGCCGGCGCCCTCGACATCGAGCAGCGCGCTGGCCGGCAGCGCCACCACGATGGAGTCGAACGGCCGGTCCGGACGGTAGTTGCGGCACAGGCCGAGGAAATCGTCCCAGGTGGTGTTGGCCATGGCGTTGGCGTCGGACGCGTCGGCGTCGGGCATGCCCAGCGAGTCCGAGTGCAGCTGCACCGCGATGCCCTGGTCGAAGAAGTTCCAGCTGATGCCATGGGCGCCGGCGGTCAGCGTGCTGTCGGCGCTGAGCGCGCTTTGCAGCCCCGATTGCAGCAGCGGCAGCTCGCGCCCGGCTGCGCCCTCGTTGAGCACCAGCGTCCATGCCAGGCCGTAGCGTTCCGAGCGCGCGGCGATATTGTTTTCGATCAGCTCCACCGCCACGCGGAACGATTGCTTGAGCGAGTCGGCGCTGATCTGGCGCGGTTTCTGGTCGGCCGGCTTGTCGGCTTTTTCCGCGCCCTTCATCGCCGCCCAGATGACGACGGCGAACAGCAGCATGACGAGCAGCGTCAGCACCAGCAAGGTGGCGATGGCCGTGTTATCTGACAAGAAGTTCCACACTATTCAGTCATCCTTGAATAAGTCGTTCCCGCGCAGGCGGGAACCCATACTGCGCCTGGCACGATGCGGCGCATGGATTCCCGCCTGCGCGGGAATGACGAGTTATGCTCATCAAGTTACACCGTCGCGGCAAGCGCGGTGCGCACCGGCCACGACAGCCACAGCCACAATACTTCGGACAGCCCCAGCAGGATCAGCAGCGCCAGCACGAACATCAATCCGCTGCGATTGAACTTGGGCAGGCGCCGCGCCGCCAGGTGCGACAGCGTGCTGGCATACGCCTGCTCGGACAGCGTGCGGTCGCGCCCCTGCAGATCGGCCGGCCGCAGGTACACAAACTGGAACAGCTCGCGCCGGTACTCGGCGATCTTGTCCTGCTTCTGGCCGCGATACCGCCCCTGGAAACCCAGCGACAGCAGATACAGGTACAGCCGGCCGACCGCGCGGCGCGAGGCCTCGCGCTCGCGCAGCAGCTGGTCCAGGTCATCGAACACGCGCTCGCCGGCAAAGCTGGACTTGAACAGCGTGGTCTCGATCAGCACATGGCGCCAATAGCCGCGCCCGGCCCATTCGGTGTTGAGCAGCACCTCGTCGGCCAGCGCCGCCTTCAGGAAGCGGCCCTGCGCCTCGGCCTCCATGCCGGCCTTGCCGACAATGCGGCGCGCCTCCAGCGATTGCAGCTCGATCAGCTGGCACAGCTGGCGGCTGAGCGCCTCGGCGGCGGCCCTGGCCTCGCCCTCGCCCACCCGCGTGGCCGCCTGCGCCGAGCGCGACAGCACGTCATAGAAATCGCGGAACTGCACCGACGCCAGGTCCACGCCCTCGCTGATGCCGCCGCTCCAGGCCGGTGGCGACGCTGCATTGCTTGCGTTTTTCGATAGCATGCTCACGGCCTCATCCCTTTATGAACAACACCACTTCCTGCGGCCGCTGCGCCAGCAGGCTTTCGTTGGCGTTGCTGATCAACAAAGCCTGATCGGCGACGATGAATTCGTCCGACACCTCCACGCTGAACAGGGTGTAGCCGGCGCTGGCGCGCAAGCCCAGCTCGGGCGCGGCGTCGATGCGGGTGCGCGGCGCGCCCAGCACGCGGCGGTCGGTCAGCGAGGTCCACACCGTCTGCGAGCCGATCACCGCGCCCGCCATCCACTGCGTGGCCTCGCGGTCCGGCTGGCCGCGCAGGCCGATCACCAGCCGCGCGCCCAGCCAGTCCGGCTGCATCGCCAGCGAGAACGCCTGGCCGTCGTAGCCGAACACGCAGGTCTTCCATTCCTGGCTGACCTCGCCCACCAGGTCGCTCAGCGCGGTCAGCACGGCGTCGAAGGCCGGGCCGCTGTCGGCGTGGTCGTAGGCCGGCGGCAGGATGGGCACGGCGCCGGGACGCAAGGTCGCCAGCGGCCCCAGTTGCGCGCACAGCGCCAGGTACAGCGGCAGCGGATGCACGGCCGGGCAGCGCAGCAAGGCTTCCAGCACCGGCAGGTTCAGGATCAGGCTGGCCAAGCGGGCCTTCTGCTCCAGCATATTGATGCGGTCCTCGGTGCGCGACGACGGCTGCGCGGTCTGGCGCGCCAGGAACACGGCCTTGCTGCGCATATGCGTGGCCAGCTGCTGCGCGCGCTGCAGCACGCTGGAGGCGGCCGGCATGTCCAGCATCGCCGGCAGGAAGGCGCCGCGGTGCACGATCTCGTTGCCCTTGTTGACCGTCATCAGCCGCAGCGCGGTGTAGGCCGCCGACGGCACCGGTCCTGCCGCCAGCGCCAGGTTGACCGCCATGCGCGGCACGTCGGCCGGCAAGGCCTGCGACACCTCGTCCTCCACCGTCGGGCTCTCGATGCCGCGGAACATGGCCGGCTGGCCCGGCTGGCGCAGCGAGCGCGTGTTGCCGACCACCAGATACACCGACAAGTCCTGCTGCGCCATCGCCTCCGCCCACGGCGCCAGATCCAGCTCCAGCGGCAAGCCCTGCGCCAGCGCGCTGTCGTAGGTCACGGCCATGCCGTTGGGCAGGATCGCCTCCAGCTGCTGGATGCGCAGCAGGCCGGTGGTCAGCAGCGCCTCGTCGATGACGAGCGCGCGCACGCCCCAGCCGTAGGGATTGGTCGCCATCGATTGCCAGGCCAGCAGCGCGTCGACGCGCGCGCCCTCCTGCTGAAAATGCTGTGGCGTCAGCATCATGCCTTCGTGCCACTGGATGCGGTGTGAAAGTTGAGGTACGGTCATTGAGCGGCTTCCATTAACTTACTGTGCGGCGCCGGACTTGGGCTCGGTCGCCACAAAGCCCTGCGCGTTCAGTTGCACGACATATCCCGACGCGTTCAGCAGCAGGCGGGCGCGGTGCTCACCGGCATTGGCATAGCCGGCAAACACCAGCGCGCCCCAGGCCTTCTGGTCGCTCCATTTTTTATCGTTCAGCTTGATCGTCTGGGCCGGCACCAGTTCGTAGGGGTAGACCGTCAGCCCCTCGGGATAAGTGCGCTGCAATTCCTGGCGCGAGGCGAACCATTTCGCGGCCGGCATGGCCAGCAGCGAGTCGAGGACGGCCTGGTCCTTGACCAGCACCACGTCCACCGCCACCGCGCTATTGCCGTTGGCGTCCTCGGCGGCGCGCAGGGTCAGCGTCTTCCAGCTGGGCGAGGCCATGCTGGGGCCGAACAGCGCGCGCGTGGCGCCGCAGCCGGCAAACAGGCCCAGCAGCATTAGGAGCGGCACACAGCGGCGGAGGATCGATGTCATCATCAGTTGCCTAAGTCAGTCTTCAAAGCAGCCAGTACAGATCCGTCGTTCCCGCCACTGGCGGAAATGACTTCCCGCGCAGGCGGGAATCCCATAGAACCTGGGATCAGCCGCTCAGCATGGATTCCCGCTTTCGCGGGAATGACGGGTGCCTGGCGCAGGCCGTAGCCCACGCCGGCGCAAAACACTGTGAACAGAGCAATCAACAACAGGAACAACACGGACAGCGCTTGCTTGCGGGTGAAGACGAACCTCAGCGTGGACGGATGCCACACTTCGGAATCTTGCTCATTATTAATATACAGACCATCCGCCACCAAGGCAATCAGAGCCGATGATATAAGAAAGGAAAGTAAATTCCGTGGTCCCTCGCACAACACTTCGACCAGCAGAAACACCGGCAGCACGGCCTCCAGAGGCAGGCCCAGCGAGGCCATCACGAAGCCGCCAAGCAGCACCGACTTCACTCCTGCAATGCCCACCGACCACAGCGCGGCGGTCCAGGACAGCGCGCAGATCCAGGCGATGTCGCTGGCGCTCAAACCATGGTGGTACAGGTTGGCGATGAAGATCGCCAGCACCGCGAAGAACATCGCCTCGCCGGCCTTGATGAACACCGGCGCGATCGGCGACACCAGCTCCACCATGCCGCGGCTGAAACCCAGCCGCACGCTCATGCCCTGGATAAAGCCCGGCACCGCCGCCACCGCCACCGGCGAGAACAGGCACACCGTGATCGGTTCGCGCAGCGCCAGCAACACCAGCCACGGCGCCTTCTTCAGCTTCCAGCAGATGATGGCGATGGCGGCCGCGCACACCACCAGCGCGGCGGCAAAGAAGGCCGCCAGGAAGCTGCCCAGCAGGACGATGGCCTCGACCCCGGCGGTGGCGGTGGCGGCCGCGGCCAGCACAAAGGCGGCGGCAGGCAGCAAGGTATTGAAACGGTTCACCAGCGATTCCAGCGCGCGGTACATGCCCTCGAAAATGCCGCTGAGCTGGGCCGCCCGCTGCGGGTCCTGCACCGACACGGCGGCGCCGAAGCACAGCACGCCGATCAGCACCGACGGCAGCGAACCGTAGGCCAGCACGCCGAAGAAATTGTCCGGCACCAGCGCGCCGATGTCCCACAGCCCGGTGGCGCCGTCGTCGCTGCCGCGCATGGTCATGGTGAACTGCGATTCCGAGCGCAGCGCCAGCTTGCCCAGCGCCGCCGTCTGCTCCGGCGACATGCCGGAGCCGGCCCCGCCCAGTTTGGCCACCAGCACGCCCACCACCGCGCACAGCAGCATCGCCAGCAGCGCCATGCCGGCCAGCCGCGCCAGCCGCGCGCCGGAGCCCGGCTCCGACGGCAGCCGCTGCAAGCCGAAGTAGACCGCCAGGATCACGAACGGCAGCGCCGCCATCTGGATCAGCGACAGGTACAGCATCGACACCGCCGCCAGCATGGTCGCGCTGTCGGGAAACAGCGTGCCGATCCAGCCGCCCAGCAGCATCGCGCCCAGCAGCGTGGCAGGATGCTGGAAAATATCCCTGATCTGGAACATGGCGGGTTTGACGAGGGTCTGCATGGCTAGAGCTTGACGGGTTCGGCGCAGATGGTGGCCACGGCGGCGCAGCTGCCGATCACCGTGACGGCCGTGCGCGCCATGGCGCAAATCGGATCGACCGCGATCAGCAGGATGAAGGCGGCCTCGAACGGCAACGTCAGGTAGCTGCAGATGGTGCCGACCAGCGACACCGTCACCACGCCCGCCATGCCGGACGACGCAAAGCCGGACAGCACCGACACCAGCACCAGCAGGCCCAGGTCCAGCGGCGACATCGCGCGGCCGTACAGCGCGGCGATGAACAAGGTGCTGCAGACGAAATACGCCACCGCCCCGACCCGCAGCAGCGAGATACTGAGCGGCACCAGCAGCTCGACCCGCGCGCGCGCGAACTGCAGCTGGTCGACCAGGCCGCTGACCATGGCCGGCATGCAGGTGGCGCTGTTGTTGGTGGCCACGCCAAGCGCGAACGGCTCGCGCATCGCCGCCAGCACGGCGCCGTAGGGCACGCTGGCGCGGCGGCTGATGAGCGCCATCGCCAGCGCCATCAGCAGGCCGGACACCAGCAGGAACAGGATCACGAAGCCGGCCATCGCGGCGATCGGCTGCAGGCCGGTCTGCGCCACCTGGCTGGCCGCCATGCACACCAGCACGAACGGGACCGGCAGGTTGACCCAGCGCGTCAGCGTCTGGCAGGCGTGGTAGATGGTCTCCAGCGCCTGGTGCAGGCCGCCCGAGATGCGGCTCGGCACCTGGCCGGCGGCAAAGCCGAACAGCAGCGCGAACACCAGCGCCTTGAGCGTCTCGCCATTGGCCAGCGAGGCGAAGATGTTTTGCGGGATCAGCGATTGCAGCACGTCCTTCAGGTCGGTATGGTGGGGCGCCACCTCCTCGGTGCGCAGCGCCATTTCGGTATTGCTGCTCTCGCTGTCGGCACTGACGATCTTGCCCAGCGCGGCGCGGGTCTCGGCCGGCAGGTTGCCGCCCGGCCGCACCAGCAGCGAGCCCGCCGTCGCCAGCACCGCCACGATCAGCGAGAAGCTGATGAACACCACCACCACCCGCTTGAAGATGCGTGCCGCACCGCCGTCGCGGTACAGGTTTTGCAGGCTGAAGATGACGGCCGAGATCATGAACGGCAGCACGATCATCTTCAGCAGGTCGACATAGACCACGCCTACCGCGCCCAGGTGGCGCGACAGCGACGGCGCGGCCCAGCCCAGCAGCCCGCCGGCCAGCACGCAGCCGATCACGGTCCACGGGTTCAGGGCCCAGTGCTGGAAACGCTGCATGCCGGTTGGAGCGTCCACGTGGTCTCCTTATTTGATGGCTTTGAGCACGCTGCTGGCGGTGGGCTTTTCAGCCCGCTGCGCAATCAGCTCGTTGACGAAGGACAGCAGGGTCAGGTCGCGGATGCCGACCATGATGCTGAGCGGCGACTCCAGGTCGTTGAAGGTGACGGTGCGCAGCGTCAGCGCCAGGCTGGGGTCGTTGTTCACGATCTGCATCACCTCCAGCTCGTCGCGGTAGGCCGCCACCACGTCGCCCTTCTTGGCGGCGTTGACGGCGTCGGTCCAGGTCGGGTAGCTGACCAGCTTGGCCTTGGGGAAGTTGCGGCGGCCGAATTCCTCCCACGACGAATTGGCGATCACGCCGATGGTGCCGCTGAAGTGGCGGATCACCTGCGGCAGCGGCCGGTCGCCAGCCATCTCGGCGAAGCGGATGCGGTTGATCAGCAGCGCGTGGCCGAGCCGCATGTAGGCGACGGAAAAATGCACCGACTGCCCGCGCTTGAGCGTGCGCGCCAGGCGGCTGATGCCGAGGTCGGCCTGGCCGACGGCAACCGTGTCGGCCACGCCGTCAAAGGTCTTGGGGCTGCGGTCGAAGCGCACCGGCACGCCCAGCTCCTTGCCGATCAGTTTGGCGAGATCGACGTCGGTGCCGACCAGGTCGCCGTTCTTGACGGAGAAGAACGGCGGATTGTCCGCCGCCAGCATGGCCACCACCAGCTCGCCATGATTGACGATGCGGGCGATCTCCGGCGCCAGCAGGCGGCCGTCGGCCACCTTGACCAGCGGCGAGCGGTCCGCATCGGCGGCCGAGGCCGACGCCGACGCGCGCGCCTTCTGCCCGCCCTGCGCCCATGCCGCGCCGCACACGCCAAGGCCCATGCACAGGCACAGGCACAGCGCGGCCAGCAAGGCATTGCGCATGCGGCTCATAGCGCGCTTCATTGCGCGGCCTTTTGCGCGGCGTTCACGCGCTCGGTCACGGGTGCGGCGGCCGCTGCGGCCTCGCCGGTGATCTTGCCCTTCAGCTGCTGGCGGGCGCGGTTTGCCGCGTTGTCGGCCACGGCCGGCACGGCACGCGCGGCCATGCTGTGGCCGACCTGGTAGCCCAGGGCAAACAACAGCACCAGCATCGCCACGCCGGAGAAGATGGCCAGCGCGATCAGGCGGGGAGTAAGGCTGAATCGATATTCCATGGTGGCGGTCGCGGTGAGGAGTTCAAGGAATGGAAACGGTGGTCTGGCCCGGCGCGTTAATCTCGATCACGCCGCCCCACATGCACATCAGTTTCGACGAATTGTTCAGCGCCGGCATATTGCCGATCAGGACGGTCGGCGAGCCCGGCACCCACGGCGCGGTGGTGGCCGGGATGCACGGCATCGGCGTCAGCACGCCCAGCGCTGCCGCCGTGGCCGCCGCCACCATCGGATTGGCCATCGACTGGCACATGCCGAACGGTAGGATGTTCATCATCGGCTTGTTGTCCATGATGTTGGCGTCTGGCACGGCGGTCAGCACGGCGTTGGCCGGCAACACCATCAAGGTGCCCGGCGCCACGCCGAAGCTACATTTGAGCATCGCGCCCATGCAAGTCTGTTGTCCCATCACACGACCTCGGATAAATGGCGATGCGTCATTCCCGCGCAGGCGGGAATCCATGCGGCGCCTCTGACCATGCGGCCTATGGGTTCCCGCCTGCGCGGGAACGACTTCGTTACAGTGGGAGGGAGCGACGGGTATTTTGAAGTTCCCATCAGCTTCCCCTCACCAGCTTTTGCAGCCGGTCCAGTACCGCCGGCGCGGCGGCGGCGTTGTCGGTGCGCTTGCCCTTGGGGTCGAAGCGCGCCGGCGAGCCAACCGGCTTGCCATCGCGGTAAATCACTTCTTCCATCAGTTCGCCGCCGGGCCAATAGCGGCGCAGCGGCCCGTGCAACAGGTTGGCGCGGTAGGTGCAGGTCTGCACCACGCTGCCCTGGGCGTCGAAGTCGGTGGATTCGCCGTCCATCAGGCCGGCCTTGTAATGCGACTTGCGCACGCGCAGGCCTTCATAGAAAAATTCCGCCGGGCCGTGGATCTGGCCGTCGAGCATGTTCAGGCGCGCGGTCAGGTGGCCCGCCTCGTCGTAGGACAGCGACTGGCCGGCCGCCACGCCGGCCACCATCATCTGGCGCGCGACGCAGCGGCCGTTGACGTAGGTTTCCATCATGCCGTGCGGCACGCCGTGCTCGAACTGCGATTGCTGGACCAGCTTGCCATCCGGCGCGAACACCGACATGGCGCCATGCATCTTGCCGGCTTCGAAATGGGTCTTCATCAAGGTGCGGCCCTGTGCGCTGAACTGCTCGAACGGGCCGTGCAGCACGCCATCGCGCAGCCACGCGCGTTGCAGCAACTGGCCGCCTTCGCCGTGCTCTTCAAGCAGCTGCGGCGCGGCCTCGGCGGCGAGCGGTTCTGACGGCAATTGAGTCTCGGTCGTCATGTCAGTTCACCTTGGTCATGGCACCCTTGAGGGTCAGCATCGCGCCGGCCTCCACGGTCTGGGTGGCATCGGCCTTGCTGTTGATGACAGGCGCCTTGTTATCCATCTGCACGGCGGCCTGGTTGACCATCTTGGTGCCGGCCTTGTTGGTCAGGTCGGTGCCGGACTCGTTGGTCAGGGCGGTGCCGGCCTTGGCCGTCAGCGCCGTGCCGGCCGTGATGCCGTAGGTGGTGCCGGATTCCTCGGTCACCGCCGCGCTGGACTTGATGCTGATGTCGCCCGTCACCGTGATGGTCAGCTTGCCGTCGATGGTCAGCGCATAGTCGCCCGTCACCTTGTGGGTAAACTTGGCGCTGTTGGTGTGGGTCTCGTCGCCGGTCACCGTCAGTTCGCGCGTGCCTTTGACGTTGTGGGTCTCCTTGCCCTTCTGCACGTCGACGGTGCGGTCGCCCTCCTGCAGCGTATGGATTTCCGCGCCCTTCTTCACGGTCGTGGTCAGCGCGTTTTCGATCTCGGTCAGCATGTCCTTTTGCGCGTGCATGTACAGTTGCTCGGAATCCTTCTTGTCCTCGAAGCGCAGCTCGTTGCCCGCCGCGCCCTGCTTGGATGACCACGTGCGCATGATGGTCTGCGTCTGGTTGGCGGGCAGCTCGGCCGGCGTGGCGTTCTCGCCGTTGTAGACGCAACCCGTCACCAGCGGCCGCTCCGGATCGCCGTTCAGGTAGGTGATCACCACTTCCTGCCCCACGCGCGGCAGGAACAGCGCGCCGAAGCCCTTACCAGCCACCGATTGCGCCACCCGCATCCAGGTCGAACTCTTGTCGTCCTTGGCACCGTCGCGGTCCCATGGAAACTGCACCTTGATGCGGCCGTACTTGTCGGTCCAGATCTCCTCGCCGCTGGGGCCGACCACCAGCGCGGTCTCGCAGCCGACCGCGCGCGGGCGCGCCGTCTGCACTGGCGGACGGAATGGCACCGTCACCGGGAAGGCCTCGAAGGAATTGGTGTACATGTCGTCGCGCGCCGTGTGGTGCACGCGGCGCAGCACGAAGGCCGCGTTGAGCGTGGTGACGAAATGCTCGGACAGCGTGAACTTGGTGCCGGCGCTGAACGGATAGCAGAAACTGTCGCCGCGCAGCACCTCGGCGTTGACCTGGCTGGCTTCCACGCGCAGCTGGGCGATGGCCGTGGCGGCGGCCGCCGCCAGATGGCCGGTGGCGAACTCGTACACCGCGCCGCTGCCACCGGCGGCCGAATGCGTGCCCTCCAGCGAGGTGCTGGGATTGATGAAGTCGTAGTCGTTGACGGTGGCCTTCTTCACCGCGATGGTGTTCTCGTGGGCGAAGCGCGACACTGTGTCGATGGCGTTGTTCATGCCGGTGCGCGGGAAGAAACGCACTGCCGCCGCGCCGGCGCAATCGGCGAAGTTGGACGAAGCGTCGCCCAGCACCATCGTGTGCGCGCTGCTGCTGAAGGTGAAGAAATAAAAGATGCCGGCCTGCTCCATCAAGCGGCAGATGAAGTCGAACGCGGTTTCGTCGTACTGCACGATGTAGTCCACCGGGTCGTAGGTCTTGGTCAGCTTGTCGTCGAAGGTGATGCTGAAGGTGCCCAGCACGGCCTTGATGATGTCCGCCACCGACTTGGCCTGGTAGATCTTGCGGTCGCGCGACAAGGTCAGCAGCCACAGCATGGGCACCACCTCGGCCTCGTAGGTGGCGAAGTCCTGGTCGAAGCCGCTCTGGATAAAGCGCGACACCATGCCGCTGATGTAACGCTTGGTGCCGCCGGTGACGTCCAGCGTCACCGTCATGGTCTTGCCGACCACCGTGGCCGCGCTCAGGCTGGTGCTGCCGGAACGCATGTGCAGATTGAACTTGAACAGTTCCGAAATGCCCTCGCTGCCTTCGACGGCGTCGAGCAGCAGGTCGTTGTCGCCGAATGGCGACGACAGGCTCAGCAGGCCGCCCGGTTGTTCGAAGCCGGTCCTCATGGGTGGCCCCGCAGCGGATGGTCGCGGAAGGCGTAGGCGAACTGTTCATCGGCGCCCACGCTCATGTGGATGGCGGTGAAGGGCTTGAACATCGACATGCGCTCCAGCACCAGCGACGACAGCAGCGGCAGCACCGTCTGCGTCAGGATGAAATCGATGTTGCGGGCGCCGCTGTCGACCTCGGTGCAGCGGGCGGTGATCACTTCGGTCACGCGGTCGTCCCAGGTAAAGCGGGCGTTGTGGTTCTCGGCGAAGCGCGCCGCCAGCTTGGCCAGCTTGAGGTCGACGATGTTGCTGATCTGCTCGTCGCCCAACGGATAGTACGGCACCAGCACCAGCCGGCCCAGGAAGGCCGGGCTGAACTGGCGCAGCAGGGCCGGCCGCAGTTGCTCGATCAGTTCGGCCGGATCGGGCCGCTTGCCGTTGGCGCAGGCCTGCGTGATCACGTCCTGCGCCGCGTTCGAGGTCAGCAGGATCAGCGTGTTCTTGAAGTCGATGGTGATGCCTTCGCCGTCTTCCATCGTGCCCTTGTCGAACACCTGGAAGAACAGTTCCAGCACGTCCTGATGGGCTTTTTCCATTTCATCCAGCAGCACCACGCAGTACGGGCGGCGGCGCACGGCCTCGGTCAGCACGCCGCCCTTGCCGTAGCCGACGTAGCCGGGCGGCGCGCCCTTCAGGCTGGAGATCGAGTGCGCTTCCTGGAACTCCGACATATTGATCGTGACCATATTGCGTTCGCCACCGTACAGCATGTCGGCCAGCGCGAACGCGGTCTCGGTCTTGCCGACGCCGCTGGGGCCGACCAGCATGAACACGCCCACCGGCTTGCTCGGATCGTCCAGCTCGGCGCGGAAGGTGCGCACGCGGCGGGCGATGGCGTCCAGCGCCTGCGGCTGGCCGACCACGCGGTCTTCGAGGCGCTCCTTCAGTTGCAGCACGGTGTGGATTTCATCGGCCAGCATCTTGCCGACCGGGATGCCGGTCCAGCCTGAGATGACGCCGGCGACGATCTTCGAATCGACGCAGACCGGCACCAGCGGCTCGTCGTCCTGGATCGCCTCCAGGCCTTTTTGCAGGCGTTGCAACTGGTCGCCGCGCGAGATGCGCTCCTCGTCGTCGAGCGAGGCGTGATCGTCGGCCGAGGCGGAGATCTCGCGGCGCAGCACCAGGATTTCATCGACGGCGCGGCGCTCTTCGGCCAGCTTCTCGTTCAGCCGCTGCTGGCGCGCCTGCAGCAGCGCCTGCTGGATCTCCATCTTGGCGATGGCGGCCGCCTTGTCCTCGCCGCGCGCGTGCTGCTGGCGGGCAATGCGCAGCTCCTCGCTGTTGAGGACGATGTCGTGTTCCAGCGCCTCCAGCTGCGGCGGCGCGCCGGCCTGGCCGATGGCGACGCGGGCGCAGGCCGTGTCCAGCACGCTGATGGCCTTGTCCGGCAGCTGGCGGCCCGAGATGTAGCGGTGCGACAGGCGCACGGCGTCGGTCACAGCCTCGTCGAGGATCTCGACGCCGTGGTGTTTTTCCAATGTGGCGACCATGCCGCGCAACATGCCGATGGCGGCGTCCGTCGTCGGCTCTTCCACCTTGACCACCTGGAAACGGCGCGCCAGCGCGGGATCGCGTTCGACGTATTTTTTGTACTCGGCCCAGGTGGTGGCGGCGATGGTGCGCAACTCGCCGCGCGCCAACGCCGGCTTGAGCAGGTTGGCGGCGTCGCCCTGCCCTTCGCTGCCGCCGGCGCCGATCAGCTGGTGGGCTTCGTCGATGAACAGGATGATGGGCGTGGCCGAGGCGCGCACTTCGGCGATCACGGATTTGAGGCGGTTTTCAAATTCGCCCTTGATGCCGGCGCCCGCCTGCAACAGGGCCAGGTCCAGCGTGCGCACCACCACGTTGGCCAGCGACGGCGGCACCGCGCCCGAGGCGATGCGCTGGGCGAAGCCTTCCACCACGGCGGTCTTGCCGACGCCGGCCTCGCCGGTCAGGATGGGATTGTTCTGGCGGCGGCGCAGCAGGATGTCGATGATCTGGCGGATCTCGGCGTCGCGGCCCCGGATGGGATCGATGCGGCCGGCGCGCGCCAGCGCCGTCATGTCCACCGTGTACTGGTCGAGCGACGGCGTGGCGCCGCCGGCGGCCTGCGACGTGGGCATGGCGCCGGCCGGCGCGGTCCGTGTTGCCGACGGTGCCGACGAAGCGGACTGGGGCACGCCCGCACCGCCGCCGTCCTCCGACGAACCGGCCAGCAGCGATGGCAATTCCTGCTTCAACTGCTCGCGCGGGATCTTCAGCAGTTCCGGCGCGCTCTCGATCAGCATGCCGCGCAGGCTGTCCACTTCCAGCATCGCCAGCAGCACGGTGCCGGAACGGACCTGCTGGCTGCCCAGCAGCATCGAGCTCAGCAGCCAGGCCTCCTGGAACAGCGGAATGAAGTGCGGCGACAAGGCCGGCGTGCGGCCGTTGCCGCGCTTGAAGCCATCCATGCTGCGCTGCAGCTGCGCCATCACCGCGCTCTCGACGATGCCAAAGCGTTGCAGCACCACCACAAAATCCGGCGCCCGCTCTTCCAGCAAGGTGAACAGCAAATGCTCCAGATCGACGTTGTACTGCGTCTGCTTCACGCACAGCTCGGCCGCATGCCCCATCGCCCGCTTGCATTCGGGGTTGAGCTTGGACAGCAAGGTGCGGATATCGATTTCCATGCCGCTCAATCCTCTTCTTCCGTCGCCAGCAGGAAGTTCGCCGGCTGGTAGCGCGCGGTCGAGGCGCCGGGGCTGCACAGCCAGGTGCTCAGGCCCAGGCGCGGCGGCAGTTCGGCGGCGGCGCTCAGGCGCGTTTCCGGCTGCACCGCCAGGTCCAGCCGCAGCCGCACCTGGATGTCGCGCTGCAGATGGCGCGCCACCAGCCAGCCCAGCAGGGAGTTGTTCCTGGCGCCGGGCAGCAAGGCCGCGTACTGCGCCGGTTGCAGCGGCGGCGCGTCCAGCGCCATGCCGGCGCCCTGGTCCCACGCACGCGCGCCCAGGCTGGCCCCCATGCCCAGCCGCGCCGTCATCGGCACCGGCTTGCCGGGATCGTGCAGTTTGGCGCGGTCGCACGGCGCCAGCGCGTGCCAGCCGCCGACGAACTGCTTGCCGCTGAAACGCACACCCATGCGGTCGCGCACCACGGCCAGCAGCGACACCATCGAGCGCGGCGCCGCGCCCTGCAGGCCGGCGTGGCGCAGCCAGGCTTGCTGGCCGTCCGGCCCGCGCACGCCTTCCGCGCGGCCCAGGCTGGACAAGGCGTCCAGGCTGCGCACGATGGGCGCGTGGTTGATGCTGTCCGTGCTCAGCGCCAGATGATGCTTGCGGCGGCTGCGGTACAGGAAACCCAGGAGGCGCTGGTTGTAGATGTCCAGGAAGTCCAGCCCCGACATGTCGCGCGCGCGGCGGCGTTCCATCAGCAGCTCGGTGAACGGCATCGGCAGCGGGCCTTGCGAGCCGGCCAGGGTCAGCACCGGTGTCTTCAGGGTCAGCGGCGGGCCCGGCTGCTTGCTCTCGTGCAGCGCGCTGACGTCGCTGGGCGCGAACGCCAGGTCGACCTGCGACGACAGCCGCAAGGCCTCGTCCATGCCGACCGAGGTGCCGACGTGGGCGCGCGCAGGTTCGCTGCGTTCCAGCAGGCTGATCGCCTGGAACAGATCGAAGGCATGCGGGTCGTCCCGCAATAGCGAGATCAGATCAGACATTGGCGTCCACTCATGGCAGGCCACTGCATCCACGGTTCGCCGCCGCGCGTGACGGCCAGGCGGACGAAGGAGTTGGCGGAGGTGTACAGGGCAAAGAAGCGCGACAGCACGCCGGCCAGCACCAGCGGCGAGGTGCCGACGAAGGCGTCTGCGTCGAACTCCAGCACGATGTCGGTGCCGCGGCAATGGCCGCGCCAGGTGTCGGTGCCCAGGCGCGCCGTCGCCACCGAGGCCGCCATGCTCTTGACACCGCGCACCTGCGCCTGGTCGCGCGCGCTGTCGCCTGCGAACAACATCAGCATCTGTTGCAGGGTGTGGACGCCGGTGGTGCCGTCAACCAGCGAGCGGTGGTTCAGGCGCAGCAGCGCCACCAGCGACCACAGGGCCTTGGCTTCCATCACCGGCGGCCGCTGGGCGCTGGGCTGGTACAGCGCGCGGATATCGGTGGAGGTGGAAATGCCTTCGCCGTAGAAACGTGTGCCGGGTGCGATCTGCTCGGCCAGGCCGCGATTGGTGCACAGCAGCTGCGCGTACACCACCGGCTCGTCCGGCGTGCTGTGGACGTCGGTGCGGTCGACAAAGCTCAGGTAGACGTCGGTGCCGGTGATGCCCTTGCGCATGCTCATCTCGCGCCGCAGCGACCAGAACACCTTGGCATCCTCGGCGTCGGCGGCCGATTCGGCGAACACGCTGGGGATGATGGCCGGCCGCTCGGCGCGCGGATCGGAGGCCGTGACCGAGACCACCGAATGCACTTCCATCACCGCCTCGCGCTGGTAGTCCGGCACCAGGATGTATTCGTAGTGGCGGCGGTGCAGGCGGATCGGCTCGCTGGTGACGGGGAACAGGTTCACGGCCGGCACGCAGCCGAGCAGGAAGTTGTCGGCGCTGAGCTGCGACAGCACGCGCGCGCTGCGGTTGAACACGAAGCGCAGCGAGAAGCCCTCGCCCGTGCCCAGCAGGCCGCGCAGGCCGCTCAGGTCGAAGAACTGGAACTTGCGCGGGAAGGCGAAGTATTCCTGCAGCAGCGCGTAGGCCGGATGGGCGTGCGCCGGCTGCGCCAGGATGGCTTCGTTCTCGTCGAAGCCCACTTCGCTCAGGCTGTTGGGACCCAAGCGGTGCAACTTGCCGTCGCCGGCCAGCAGTTCGATGCGCTCCAGGCCGCTGATCAGCAGTTCGTGCAGCGGCATGGTCGTCATCAGGTCGCCGGACAGGTGCAGGCGCAAGCTGTCCAGTTCCAGCTCCGATACGTCGAGGCCGGCGTCGCAGCGCAAGTCGAGGCGCAGGGTGCGCGTGTCTTCCATCTTGATCGCCGCCACTTTCAGCGGCCACAGCGTGGTGCTCCATGCAACCTGGAAGCGGCAGTTCTCGCCGCTGGCGGCGGTGGTCGACAGCATGGCGCCGCGCGCCACCGGCATGCCGGCCATGACCTTGCCTTGCGAGGAGTCCAGCTTCATCTGCACCACCGTCATGGCCGGCACCGGCTGCGTCAGGCTGGGGCACAGGTTGTCCAGCATGGCGCCGGCGATGGTGGGGAAATCACGGTCGAGGTCGCGGTGCACGCGCGCCGTCAGGAAGGCCACCGATTCGATCAGGCGTTCCGTGTGGGGATCGGCCGATTCGCCGCCGCTCAGCACCAGCCGCTGCGCCACCTTGGGATAGCGCGCCGCGAAGTCGGCCGACTGGGTGCGCAGGTAGGACAGTTCGCGCCGGTAGTATTCCAGGATATCGTCGCTCACGGCGTGGCCGCCTGCATCGCGGCGGAACGGGCATCCAGCGCGACGTCGAAATTGACCCGGCACAGCTGCTGCCCCAGCAACACCACGGCGGCAATGGCGGCGCGCGCGGCAAAGGGCTTGGACGGATCGGCGCTCACCTGCACCTTGACGTGCGACAGCCGCGGCTCGTACAGCGCCAGGCTGCGTTCCAGCACCTGCGACCAGGTGTACAGGTCCTGGTCCGATTGCGGCGACAGGCGCAGCATGTCGGGCAGGCCGTAGTCGAGCACGGTGGGATCGCCGTCCAGATACTCGCGTATGGTCAGCGCATTGCGCACGTTGAACAAGCGCATCAGGTCCAGTTGCAGCGAGTGCTGCAAGCCGCCACCATCGAGCAACCTGCCGTCCGGCGAGGCGTGCAGCACGCCGGTCAACCGGTCAAACAACGGAACAAGCGATGCCGTGATGGCTTTAGACATAGTTTCGCAACGATACGGAAAGAGACGCGGGCCCACCCCGCGTCATTCCCGCGCAGGCGGGAATCCATAGAACGCCAGCTGAGCCTGTGGTGTATGGATTCCCGCCTGCGCGGGAATGACGGGGCAACTTGCCCGGACATCAATCCGCTTTCATCGTCTCCAGGTTCCAGTTCCAGGTGCCGGTGCCCTTCGAGGTCGAGTCGGCCTGCTGCTGGGTGTAGTCGCACTTGATCTTGGTGAAGTTGATCGAGAACGAATCCGATGGCACGCCGCCGCCGCCCGAGGTGCTGATGTTCGAGATCATGGCGTTGGTCATTTCGTACGTGAAGAAATTCATGTACTTGCCGTTTTCCACGCGCCCCACGTGCAGCTTGGCGGCGCCGATCTTGGTGCCCTGGGTACAGGCCTTGTACATCTCCGTGGTCGACAGGTCGGACATCTTCGAGAACGAGATTTCGGAAAACACCGGCCGGCCGGAAGTGCGCTCGGTGTTCGATGCATCCATTTGCAGCGGCATCGAAGCGCTGTGCGAGTACGACAGCACGATGATCTTGTCGGCATAGCCGGTGACCATGCAGTTGCCCTTGATAGTGGTGCCCAAATCCAGAATTAGTACGTCAGACATTGCTGGCTCCAATTTTTATGAGCCCACCCGGCAGCTGCGCCGGATGGGCGGGGACATCAGTGTGTACAGCGGGATCAACCGACGGCGGCCGGCAGTTCAGCCACCAGGCGGATCGACGTGGTCAGCTCCTCCATCTGGAAGTGCGGCTTGAGGAAGACGGTGGCCGAATAAGCGCCGGGCTTGCCGGGCTTCTCGGTCACGTCGACCCGGCCTTCGGCCAGCGGGAAGCGGGCCTTCTCGCCCTGCGTCGCGTTCGGGCTCAGCAGCACGTAGCCGCTCAGCCAGTTGTTCAGGTAGTTCTCCACGCTCTGGCGGGTCTGGAAGCTGCCGACCTTGTCGCGCATGATGACCTTGATGTAGTGCGCGAAGCGCGAGGCCGCCAGCACGTACGGCAGGCGCGACGACAGCGCCGCGTTGGCGTTGGCCGCGTCCAGGTTGTAGAGCTTGGGCTTGTTGACGGTCTGGCCGCCGAAGAAGGCGGCGAAGTCCGAGCCCTTGGAGTTGACCACGGCAATGAAGCCGAGGTCGTTGAGCTCTTTCTCGCGGCGGTCGGTGATCGCCACTTCGGTCGGGCACTTGAGCACAACATCGCCCTCGTCGGTCTTGTAGGTGTGGGCGGTCATGCCCTCGATCTTGCCGCCGCCCTCGACGCCGCGGATGGCGGTGGTCCAGCTGTGCTTGGCATAGGCGTCGGTGATGCGCAGGCCCAGCTGGTAGGCCGAGTTGGCCCACAGGTATTTGCTGTGGTCGCGGCCGTCGACGTCTTCCTCAAAGCTGAAGCTGTCCACCGGATTGGTCTTGGCGCCGTATGGCAGACGCGCCGAGTAGCGCGGCAGCACCATGGCGATGTAGCGCGAGTCTTCCGATTCGCGGAAGCCGCGCCAGGAGGCCAGCTCGGCGCTTTCGAAGATCTTCGACATGTCGCGCGGCACGCCCAGCTCGGTGAACTCGGTCATGTCGAACAGCGACGGCGCGGCGGCCGTGATGAACGGCGCGTGCGCGGCGGCGGCCACCTTGGACAGGCGTTGCAGCAGCGCCACGTCCTGCGGATGGCGGCCGAAGTAATAGTCGCCGATCAGCACCGAATACGGGGCGCCGCCGAAGGTGCCGTACTCTTCTTCGTAGACTTTCTTGAACAGCACGCTCATGTCGTGGTCGACGGCGCTCTCCAGGTCCTTGAGCAGCTCCTTCTTCGACACGTTGAGCAGGCGCAGCTTGAGGGTCGGGCCGGTTTCGGTGCCGTACACCATGTCGTGCAGGCCGCGCCAGGAGCCTTCCAGCTTCTGGAACTCCTCGTGGTGCATGATGGCGTTGAGCTGGTCGCTGAGGATGCGGTCGATCTCGGCCACGCGTTCGTTGATCATTGCGACCACGCCCTTGTCGGGGGCGGTCTTCATGCCTTCGTCCAGCACCTGCGTGGCGAACTGGCCCAGCAGTTTTTTGGCGTAAGCGTTTTGCGACGGTTCGACCGCCATCTTGCCTTCCTGGACGATGCGGTCCAGCAGGCTCAGTTCGCCGGCGGATTCCGTCGACTTGGCGCCGCCCTTGGCGGATTGACTAGTAGCCATGATTTAGCTCTCTCTTAAACGATGAGGGGAAGCACGCTTGGGCGTGCTATCAGGATGGGGTCGCTTCCGCGTCCGCCGCCGGCGCCGCGTCGGCGGCCGGTTCCTGGTCCTTGAGGGTCTTCAGCTCTTGCGTGTTCTGGATGATATTTTCCAGCAGCGCGTCGAGCTCATCGTTGCCATCGAGTTTGCCGAGCAGGTCGCGCAGTTGCTGGCGCACTTCCAGCAGCTTGGCCAGGCGCGGCACTTGCGTGACGATGGATTCGGGATGGAAGTGGTCGAACTCGGTGAAGTTGAGTTCCACCTTGAGATTGCCTTCGCCCTTGAGCGTGTCCGGCACCGAGATGTCGAGGCGGGGGGCGATCTTGCCCATGACTTCGTTGAAGTTGTCGCGATCGATTTCGATCAGGCGTCGGGCCTTGAGCTTGGGCGGCGGCACCAGCGGCTGGCCGGACAGGTCGGCCAGCAAGCCGACCACCAGGGGCAGCTCTTTTTTTTCAGTGGCGTCACCGATTTCGACGTCGTACGTGATTTGCACACGTGGGGGACGATTGCGTCCTACCCATTTTTGTAAGCTATCTGACATTCACATCCTCACATTATGGTGACTAGCGGCCGACGATACATATTTCAAAAACAGGCGGACTGAGCATTAAGCTACTTCTCGTGATACCACCATTTCGCGGAGCCGCAACGTAATTGATAGGTACAAAGATTTCCGATACTCAATTGATATTAAATGTAAATTCTTTTGGTCACAAGCTTTTTCAAAATTTGGTCCGTTATATTTTCGCCACGGATCAAGATGACAAATTCGTGACACCGTTGTCAGCTGGCGGGTGGCGCGTTCGGCGGTGGGGGGATTGCATCTTTGAAGTTTTGCAGCGCCGCATTCGGATCATGGGCGGGCAGTTTGCTGGCGGCTTCCTTGGCGGCATTGAGTTTGTCGGCCAGCGTTTGGGACGCCGAGGCCGGGTCGGCAAGGGGCGCTTTGCCGATGGCTTGGGCGGCTTTATCGGCGGCGGCCGCTGCGGTGCTGCTTGCGTCAGCGGCGGCTTTGGCTTTGGCGGCGGCGCCGGTCGCGGCTGATGTTTTGTCGGCGACGACGGCTGCTGCGCTGGCCGCGTCGGCGCCAGCTTTGGCGGCTGCTGCCTTGTCTGCGGTGGCTTTCGCGGTGGCGGCGTCGGACGCGACTTTGCTTGCTGCGTCCTTCTCGCTTGCGGCGGCGAGTGGATCGAGTTCTTTTGCGTCCGCAGGCATTGCGGCGCCGGCTTTCGGACGCGGCGCCGGGACGGCTGGGGAAGACGGTTTAGCAGGATCGATCGCGGGCGTGGGGGCCGATGCAGTCGGAACAGCGGTTGCGGGAGCAGCAGTGGCAGGAGCGCCTGCCGCGACATCGGCGTGCGGCGCAGGAGCGACAGCTGGAGCGCCTGTCGCAACATCAGCGACCGGCGCGGGGGTGGTGGCTGCGTCAGCTGGCGCGGCATCGGCGGCTGCGGCATCGGTTGTCGTCGTTTCGGACTTCGGCGCAGCTGCGGTGGAGGTTACGGTTGACGTTGGCTCTGCGGTTGCGGGCTTGCTGCCCGCTGGTTCTTGAGCATCGGCTGCGGCAGCGCCAGGCGTGCTGGCATCTTTATCGGCGGCCGGCGCATCTGCTGTGGCGCCTTGCGTTGCGCTTTCCTGGCTTGCCGATTTTTCGTCTGGCGTGCCACCGGCGGCACTGTCGCTGCCCTGCCCTGGCGCGCCGCCTGCGGCAGTCGACGAAGCGGCTCCTGTGGCGGCATCGCCCGTCGCTGCGGAGGTTGAGGCGCCGGCATCGGAGGCCGGAGCGCTGGCATTGGCATCGGCAGCAGGAGCGGCAGCTGTGGCGGCAGCATCGGAGGTTGCTGCTGCGCTTGCGGCGCCGGCATCGGCTGATGGAGCAGCGCTTGCTGCGGCGGCATCGGCTGATGGAGCAGCGCTTGCTGCGGCGGCATCGGCTGATGGAGCAGCGCTTGCTGCGGCGGCCGTGGCGGCGGTTGCTGCTGCATTTGCGGCGGCATCGGCGTTGGCTGATGTGCCGCCATGTTTAACCACCTCCGCATCGACGATCGCCTCCGCCTTGATCGCCTCGCTGCGCGCCGCATTGACCTGCGCCTGCACCGCCTCCACCTGCGCCACCGTCTTGTTGATCCCGGCCTGCGCCTCATCCTTCATCGCCGTCGTGCGCGTTGCCGCGTCGTCCGCCGCCGCGCCGACATCCTTCTCGCTGGCGACCACCTGCGCCGCCAAGGCCTGCTCCGACTCCCTGGCCGCGTTGGCCGCCTGCTCCGCCTTGTCTGCTTCCGATTTCACGTCGGCCAGCATGGCATCCGTATCCGGCACATACGGATCGGTCGCCGTCTCCGACTCCTTCTGCGCATCGTCCAGCGAGCCGGACATATCCGCCAGCGCGCCATCGGACTCCGCCGCCACGCCCTCCGCATCCTGCTTCATGCCATCGAACGAAGCCTGCACCTGCTCCGACACCGGACTATCCACGATGGACTCGCCCGCGCTCTGCGCACCGGATGCCGTGTTGTCGGCCGCCGTCTGCACCTCGCTCACGCCCTGTTGCGCCTCGTCCGCCGCCTGGCGCGCGCGGTCCAGCAAATCGCTGGCCGCCTGCTGCGCATCGGCCTTCCAGCTGTTCACAGTAGCGGCCACATCGGCGGCACTGTGCACCTGCGATTGAACCTGCGTGAAGGTGCCCGCCACGTCGTCGTAGAACTGCGCATATGGAGCGATCTGCTCGCCTACCGCGCTGATGTTCAAGCCGGCGATCGCCTGCGACGCCTGGTCCACATACGACAAGGCCTGGTCCGCCGCCTGCCGCACCTGCTGACGCGCGGTGCCGCTTGCCGAGTCCACCTGGCCGCGCGCGGAGGTCAGCGTAGCGGTCAGCTTCTGCATGGGCTGCATGGCCTGCTGCTTCACCGACGTCAACGCCGCGCTGAGCTTGCCCAGCCCATCCTGCGCCATCGCCGCAGCCTTGCCGACCTCCGCCTTGCCCTGCTGCAGGACGTTCTGCAACGGCGCGCCGGCGGCCTGGATCTGCGCCTCCAGCGGCTTGAACGTACGGTCCAGCAAATCCGACAGGTCCTGCTGCAAGCGCTTGACCAAGGGCTCGCATTGCAGCTTGTCCAGGCACTGCTCGGCGGCCGCGCGCACCTTGTCGAGGATTTGCTGGACGGCCTCGCCAGCCTTGTCCAGCTGCTCCTGCATCAGTGGCGGGATTTTTTCCGCAGCGTCCGAAACCTGCTTCAAGGCCACCTGCATCTGCTCCAGCAAATTCACCAGCGCATCAATCGCCGCCTGCACCTTCGCGATGGCCTGGTCCAGCAAGGGGTTCAGGGAATCGACCAGCGTGATGGCCTGCTCCATCAGGCCGGTGGCCTGGTCGCCGGCCGCCTTCACGGCCGCGCGCGCGCTGGCGATGGCCGTCTTCACGCCGGGGATCATGGCCTTGATGCCGACAAACAGCGTGCGGGCCGCCATCAGCGGCGGCGCCTTCATCATGTAGCGGGTGCAGATTTCGATCGCGCTGGTGCACAGCGCATCAGCCTGGTCGAGCTCGCTGGAGGCGGCGTCGAGCGTGCTGTTGGCTTCGGAGACGAAGACGGGGATATTGTCCTTCACCTGCACCAGCATGGCGATGGCGTCCGCGATCATGGTGCGCACCGGGACGAAATTCTCCGGCAACTGGCGCAGGACGGCCTTGGCGTTTTCCGCCTCCTCGTCCAGCTCGACCATCAGTTGCAGCACCTTCTCCACCTCGGCGCGGATGACGTCCAGCACTTCCTGCAGGGCTTGCTTGATGGCCTCCACGCGCTGCTCCAGCGCGTCCAATGGCTCCATCGCCTTCTTCACCATGCCGTCCACCGTGGCGGCCGCTGCGGCCAGCTGGTCGATGACGGCATCGACCTGTGCGCGGGCCGCCGCCAAGGGCTGGGTCAGGATGTCGCTCAGGTGGCTCAGTTGCGACGAGGCCTCGTCGAACAGGGCGTCGCAGTTGCGCGCCTCGTCGCCCAAGGCGCTGTTGACCTGGTCCACCAGATCGATCTGCGCCTGCAACGGCGCCAGCAGCGCATTGCCTTTCTCGTTGAGCAGGTCGGATACGCCGCTGATGGTTTGCGTGGCCTGCGTGGTGGCGTCCTGCATCGCGGCGTCGAGGTCGCCGACGTTGCCGTCCAGCGTATCGCGCAGCGCCTTGACCTGCGCCAGGCTGTCGGTTTGCAGCTGCGCGGCGCGCGCCAGCACGGCCTGCACCGCGTCGTTGCCGGCGCCGGGGCCGCCCTGCATCGTGGCCAGCTGCTGCAGTTGTTTGGACAGCGGCAGCAGGTCGCGGCCATATTGCTCGACCATGACACCGGTGCGCTTGGCCAGGTCCGCCAGCGCCTGCCCCCGTCCCGGCAGGCTATTGAAGAAGGTCATTTGCGCGCCGAAGTCCGGCACCAGCCCGGACAGTTCCGGCAGCAGCGTGCTCATCGCCTGGACCGCGCCGTTGGCCGAATCGATCACCGTCTGCACGCCGGCGGTCTGCGCCAGCAGGCGCTGCGGTATCGCGGCGGCGTCGCTGGCCAGCTGGCGCAGGTCGCTGGCCGCCTTCTCCAGCACGCCGGTGCAGCAGTCGATGATGGGTTGCGGATTGAGCAGGTCCGGGATGGCTTTCATCTGCTCCGCCACCTTCTGCAGGTCCTGGTTCAGCGAGGTGGCGGTGGTCGTGACTTCCGTGGCGAAAGTCTTGCCCTGCTCGACAATGGTGTCGGCCGCCTTCTGCACTGCGTTGGCGATGTTGACCGGACATTGCGGCAGCACCTCGATGGAGTGGTCGATGACTTTCATCTACAGCGCGCCCAGCGTGGAGGTGGTGCGCGAGGTGGCGTCGCTGAGCGCGGTCTTGATCGCCGCCACCTTGGACGGCGCCGGCTCCAGCGACAACGAGGCCGAGCCCACCGTCGAGATGGTCGCGTTGACTTGCGCCAGCGCCTGGTTCAGCTCCGGCAGCACTTCGGCGCCTTCGATGCGGATGTCCTCCAGCACCGGCAGCAGGTTGGGCACAACCGGGATCGCCGGCACCGCGCTCAGCGCCGGCAAGGCCGACAGCGCGGCGGCCGAGGCGGCCGCGCTGGACGGCGCCACCAGCCGGCCCGGCTGGGCTTGCCGGCTCAGCTCCTCCAGCACGATCACGGCGCCGCTCATCAGGCGCGCGGCCAGCGCGTGCAGCCAGCCGTCGGCACCCGCGTGGGCGGTCGCCAGCGAGGGGCCGGAACGTTGCAAAATCCATTTGAGTTCGGCGCGCGCGGCCGGTTCGCCCAGCCAGTAGCGCAGGTAGGTGTAGGCGTCGTCAGCCGAGGAGAAGCGCCGCCGCGCCCCCTGCGGCAATGCCAGCCCGGCCTGGCCGCCAGATTCGTAGAAGGTGATGCGGCTGGAATGGCGCCATAAGCTGGCCAGTGGATGCAGCATGGATGTCTCGGGAGGACAAGTGTCGATCGACAATAACATGGGCAGCTTGATAACGCAATCGGCCGCCAGGCCCGGCCACACCACAGTGTCCAGCGCCATCGTTGCGTGATGAGGCTGCCTTGGGGTAGCATAAACTCCGGTCTGCGGCCCAGAGAAAACGACAATGTGGAATCGCGCTTTTTTAAAAGTACTGGGTCTCATCGGTCTGCTGCTCTTGGCGCTGGCGGCGCAGGCTGCGCAGGCTGCGAGCAGCAGCCCGGCGCTGGACAATATCCGCAAGAACGGCGTACTGCGGGTCGGCGTCAAGACCGACTTCAGCCCCTTCAATTCGCTCAATGCCCAGGGCGAGGTGGTCGGCTTCGAGAGCGACATCGCCGCGCTGATCGCCGAGCGCCTCGGCGTGGCCCTGAAAAAAGTCAGCATCACCACCGAGAACCGGTTTCAGAAACTGGAGCTGGGCGATGTCGACATCCTCATTTCCACCGTCGGCGACACGCCGGCACGGCGCAAGATCGCCACCGCCATCGAGCCGGGCTACAACGAGACCAGCGTCAACGTGCTGTTCAAGCCGGGCGAGGCGGTCGACACCTGGGCCGGGATACGCCACGAAACCATCTGCGCGGTGCAGGGCAGCTACTTCAACAAGCCGATGAGCGAGCGCTATCTGCTGGAGCTGCAAAGCTACAAGACCGTGCGCGACGCCCAGCTGGCGTTGCGCGACGGCCAGTGCTCGGGCTTCCTGTACGCGACGGCGGCGCTGGCCAACACCAGCAAGCTGCCCGCGTGGAAGGGATACACAATGCCGCTGCCGAACGCGCTGATCACGCCGATGGCGATCTTCATCCCGCGCAGTGAGCGCGGCAGCGAACTGGATCTGGCGCTGGGCAATATCCTGGCTGAGCTGCACCGCACCGGCTGGCTGCTGGAGGCCAACAACAAATGGGGCATTGGCTCGACCTCCTGGCTGAAGGCGCAACAGGCGCTCTGGTCGGAGCGCGACAAGGGCGGGCTCTACAAGTGCGTGCGCACCAGCAGCGGCAACTGGATCGCCGCCTGCCGCAGCGCAGAGAACGTGTCCAGCACCGAGGCGGCCGGCGTGCAGGCGGTGGGGCTGTGGATCAAGGAGCAGCTGGGTGTGGACCTGAACGTCGTCTACGACCCGTACGACCGCGGCCAGTTCCTGCAAGGCATAGGCTATACCATGCTGCTGATCGCGGCCGGGGTCGCCGTCAGCCTGGCGCTGGGCATCACGGTCGCGGTCATGGTCGACGGTCGCGTCAACCCGGGCACGCGGGCCATCCACGCTATCATGGCCTACGGCCGGCTGACGCCGCCGCTGCTGATGATGTACCTGATCTTTTTCGGCTTCGGCAGCTGGAGCATGCGCGAGTTCGGCCTCAAGCTGCCGGCGTTCGCGGTGGCGGCCTTCTGCTCCGGCTACTACACGGCGGGCATGGTGATGCGCGCCTTGCTGGAGGCGGCCGCCCATGTGCGCACCACCGAGCCCGGCTACCGGCTGCGGTTCAGGCAGCTGGCGCGCACCGCGCAGTACGCCAGCTGGCCGGTCAAGCAGGCGCTGATCAACCTGACCAAGCAGACCATGATCGCCTCGGCCATCGCCATCCCGGAACTGCTGAGCGCGAGCAGCCTGCTGATCGCGGAAAAGGGCAATATCTTCGTGACCATGACGGTGCTGCTGCTCACCTTCTACCTGATCACCAGCCTGTGGACGCGCATCTTCAACTACGTGGAAAAGACCTGGCTGCCGACGGCGGAGCGACCATGAGCAACGAGACCCTGAGCTTCCTGTGGACGTGGACGCCCTTCCTGCTGCAGGGCTTCCTGTGGAACATCCTGATCGCGGTGTGCGCCGTGGCGCTGGGCTCGCTGATGGGCGCCGGCCTGGCCTGGCTGCGCGTGACCCGGCACGGCCGCACCGCGGTCGCCGCCGAGCGGGTCTCGACCTTTTTCCGCGGCGTGCCGACGCTGGCGCTGATCTTTTACGCGGTGTTCGTGCTGCCGGCCGAGTTCACGCTGCCGGATAGCGCCGTCACGCTGCACATACCGCAGTGGGTCAAGGCGGTGATCGGCCTGTCGGCGGCGCCGCTGTCGTTTACCTCCGAGAGCCTGGTGGTGGCGCACCGCGCCTGGAAGCGCGGCGACATCGGCGCGGCGCTGCTGTTCATCCCCACCTGGATCAATGTGTTCCTGATTTCCTTCATCGCTTCCAGCGCCTCGTCGCTGGTGGGCGTGAGCGAACTGGTCAGCCGTTGCAACACGGTGATCGCCGCCACCGGCACCAGCGTCATGGTGCCGGTGTATATTTACTGCAGTTTTTATTTTGTGATCACCTCGCTGGTGTTTACCGCGCTGATCGGTCGTTTCAAGACGTCGGCGTTCATGGCCGGCATCCATCGCAAGCTGACGCAGCCCCCATCCGGCGGCTGAGCCGCTTTCTTACATTCTTACATTGAGGAGCGTTTCGTCGTGCCACTCACTTTCAAAGAAGAGATAGAACTGCAGGCGGCCTTCATGCACATCAAGCGCGAGCGCAAGGAGTCGCTGAAGGCGATGTTCAGCGGCACCCAGCTCAGGCCCAAGAGCCGGCTGGAGGACGCCCAGACGCTGGCCAAGGAAGCCAAGGAGTGCAAGAAAAAACTGGGGGCGATACCGGGCGTGGCGGTACCGCACTTCAGCATTCCGCAGCTGAACATCGACCTGTTCAAGGGACTGGACCTGCGCGCGCTGGTCGACTTCCGGATACCCAGCATCGGCCTGCCGAACTTCGATATCAACCTGATTCCCGACATCCGGCTGGGCGCCATCCCCGGCTTCAATCTGCCGACGGTGCGCCTGAACCTGAAGGGCCTGATCAAGTTCAAGGACTTGCTGCCGGATATATCGCTGCGCGCGCTGGTGTTCAAGATCGGACTGAAGTTCCCCGAACTGAACATGCCCTCGCTGCTGTTCGACCTCAGCAAGATATTGAACCTCGATTTCGACGTGGCCTTCCCGCGCATCCGCAGCCTGTTCCCGGATTTTTTCAACATCGACCTGAACGTCAGCCTGCCGCACCTGGCCATCCCGGACATCAGCCTGCCCAACGTCAACCTGCCGACGCTGGACCTGCCCAACATCAACCTGGGCGAGATCGACTTCAGCAAGATCCACATCCCCGGCTTCGACTTCCCGACCATGCTCAAGGTGCCGGGCTTCGACAAGGTGCTGCGGCTGCTGTTCGAGCTGTTCGATTCGCTGGACATCAACGTCATCCTGGCCGAGCTGGGCGCGGAGTTCATGGCCGACTTCATCAGCTCGGCCCTGCCGCTGGTGCAGCAGGTCAAGGCCGGCGCCAAGGCCGCCAGCAACTGGGGCACGGCGGCGATGGACTGGCACAAGGCGCAGAAGACCACGGTGCAGCGCGGCTTCCTGCTGCCGGGCGACGCCCGCGACGCCTGCGACGCGGTGGCCGCGCTGCTGCGCACCAGCCGCAACGAGCACGCGGCGCTGGCGGCGATCCAGACCACCCAGCTGGCGGTGTCCACGGCCGGGCTGTTTGCCGACCTGGGCGGCGTGACCGGGCCGGCCGTGGCGGCCGCCAGCGCGATCGCCACCACCTGCCAGAAGATCATGATCATGGGGGCGCGCTACAAGGAGATGAAGAAGGTCAACCTGATCCTCAGTACCTCGTCGATGGACGCGCTGAGCTCGAACATCTTCCTGGTGTCGCCACTGCTGGGCTGCTACTACCTGGCCAACAACAGCACCAGCAGCGTGCTCAACATCCTGTGCAACAACATCATCGAGGATGGCTGGATGGCGCAATGGGAACAGAACAAGCGCCAGCACCTGGACCCGCTGCTGACGGAGTGCGCGCGCTTCATTTCCGAGTCGCGCTACGTGCTCGATCCGGTGCGGCAGAACAAGGGCATGTTCGTCGAAAAGAGCAGCATGGACAAGCTGAAGGAAGGCCTGACCCTGTACCTCAAGAAAAAGGCCGGCATGGCGCCGGCCCACGCCCGCGTTGCGACCCACAAGTACGTGGGCTGAGCCGGCGGCGGACGATCAGCGGCGGTGGTAGCCGCGTCCGCCCCAGCCGCGATAGTGGCCGCCGCAGCACCAGTGGCCGAACGAGAAGTCCAGGCCGATGCTGACCGGTGGATAGTAGTAGGCGGGCGCTGGCGCGTAGTAGACCGGCGCCGGCTGGACGTAGGTGGTGGTGTAGGCCGGCTCGGTGGTGTAGACCACGCGCGAGCCAGGCGCCGGCGCATCCTCGTAGTAGGTGGTCGGCGACGAGCCGCTGGCGTAGGCGCGGTCCGACGGCGCGACCGCCACGGTATGCCACTGGTACGGATCCTGGACCCGCGCGGTGGTGGCGTAATAGCCGGGCTGCTGGACGGCGCAGCCGCCCAGGCTCAGGGCCGCCACTGCGGCGGCAACGGCGATGATGGTTTTCATGGCACTCCTCCTAGTTTCTACGTTTACTATATAAGGAAGCGGACCGCTGCTGGAGCCCGATTACAGCTTGTTACAACGGTTGTAACAGGCGAAAAAAAAGGAAACGCAGGCGCTTCCTTTTTTGATACCACTCCGGGGGGAATTAATCCAGCTTCCACGCGTAATCGACCTTGGTCCAGGTTTCGGCGGGAGCGCCGTCCTTGGTACCCGGCTTGAACTTGCAGGCGCTCAGGGACTTGATGGCCGCCTTGTCCAGGTTCTTGAAGCCGCTGCTCTTGTCGATCTTGGAATCGGCGACGCTGCCGTCGGCCTTGATCAGGAAGGACATCGATACCGTACCCTGCTCTTCGTTCATCAACGACGCTTTCGGGTATTCGGCCTTGCAGTTTTTGGCATCAAAACTGGCCGGGACTTCGGCAGCAAACGCTACCGGTGCGCTCGAAACGAGCACTGCTGCGATCACACTCAACCAACGTTTATTTGTAGACATGATTTCCCCAAGTGTAGATATCCGGCACCCGGGCCGCGCGTCGCCGCCCAGCCCGGTTGACACTGATTACAGCTTCCAGCTGTAATCGACTTTGGTCCAGGTCTGGGCCACTGCGCCATCCTTGGTGCCCGGCTTGAACTTGCAAGCGCTCAGGGCCTTGACCGTCGCCTTGTCCAGGTTCTTGAAACCGCTCGACTTCTCAACCTTGGACTCGACGACGTTGCCGTCCGCACCGACCAGGAAGGACATCGTGACATCGCCCTGCTCTTCGTTCAGCAGCGATGCCTTAGGGTATTCGGCCTTGCAGCTCTTGGCATCCAGCGATGCTGGCACTTCACCGGCAAAGGCGGTCGAAGCGGCGGACAGGATAAGGGCGGCGAATACACTGGTAGAAAACTTATTCATTATGCAAATTCCAAACAATTATTATTAAAAACTGGTTGATCGAATCCCACAGCGGACCTACGTGCCGCGCAAGAGCGCGGCGGCAGACTGCGGCAAAGTTTTAAAACTCTTCCCACTCGTCGCTGCCGGCTGCAGTGGCGGCCGCGGCGACTTTCTTCGGTTTGGCTGCTGCGGCAGGCGCCGGCGCGGAGGCCAGTTTCTTGACAGGGGCGCGGGCAACGATCGGCTTGACCACTGCCTTGACGGCGGCAGGCTGGAACACCGGAGCCGACACACGCTCCTCGCCTTCCACCAGTTTGAAGATGCTGACCACGCGCGACAGTTCGGCGGCCTGGTCCTGCAAGCTTTGTGCGGCGGCGGCGGCTTCTTCCACCAGCGCGGCATTTTGCTGGGTCATGCTGTCCATCTCGATGATGGAGTGGTTCACCTGCTCGATGCCGGCGCTCTGTTCCTGGCTGGCGTTGGCGATCTCGCTCATGATGTCGGTCACGCGGCGCACCGAGGCCACCACTTCGTCCATCGTCACGCCGGCCTGGCCGACCAGCTTGGTGCCGGCGCCGACTTTTTCCACCGAGTCGTCGATCAGCATCTTGATTTCCTTGGCGGCGCCAGCGGAACGCTGGGCCAGGTTGCGCACTTCCGACGCCACCACCGCGAAGCCGCGGCCTTGTTCGCCGGCGCGGGCCGCTTCCACTGCCGCGTTCAGCGCCAGGATGTTGGTCTGGAAGGCGATGCCGTCGATGACACCGATGATGTCGACAATCTTCTTGGCCGAGGCGTCGATCGAGCTCATGGTGTCGACCACTTCCGACACCACCTTGCCGCCCTTGATCGCCACGTCCGACGCTGCCGAGGCCAGTTGATTGGCTTCGCGGGCATTGTCGGCGTTCTGCTTCACGGTCGAGGTCAGTTCTTCCATCGCCGAGGCGGTCTTTTCCAGCGAGCTGGCCTGCATTTCAGTGCGCGACGACAGGTCGATGTTACCGGCGGCGATCTCGCGCGAGGCGGTGCCGATGGTCTCGGTGCCCGAACGGACCTGACCGACGATATCGACCAGGCTGTTGCGCATTTCCTTCATCTCCGACAGCAGGCTGTCCTTGTCGTTGCCATTGGTGTCGATGGCGATCGACAGGTCGCCGTTGGCGATGCTGCCGGCGATCGCGGCGGTGTAGTCAGGCTCGCCGCCCAGCTGTTTCAGCAGGCCACGGGTGATGATGTAGGCGGCGGCAACCGAAATCGCCACGGCCAGCACGCCCAGGATGATCATGAAGCTGCGGGCAGCCGAGAAGCCGGCGGCGGCGTCGGCCTGCACTTGCGCGTTCAATTTGTCTTCCAGCGTGCCCAGTTGATCCAGCGCGGCCATCCATTTTTTCTGGGCCGGACGGATTTCCTTGATCAGGACCTTGGTCGCGTCTTCGGCCTTGTTGGCCAGCCACAGCTCGGATGCCTTGGCGATGGCCGGCATGGCGATCGATTCCTGCTCCTTGACCGTTGCCAGCAGCGCTTTTTCCTCGGCGCTGGCTTCGGTGGCGAACTGCGAGCTCAGTTTGTTCTGCGCGTCGGCGTACTTGCCGGCCAGTTCCTTGATGCGGTTCATTTCCGGTTCCATGTCGCCGGCATCGGTCATCAAGGTCAGGATGCGCAGCGAGGTCACACGGTCGCCCACGTTCGAACGCATGTCGACCACCAGGCGCGACACCACGTTGTTCACCGAAATCACGTGATCCAGACGATCCTGAATCTGAGCCATGCGGAAGATACCCACGGTGGTCACCGCCACCAGGAATAAAAGAACCAGCGCGAATCCAAGACCCAGGCGCGTTCCGACTTTCATTTTTGCTAAATTCATTTCGTCTTCTTCGTAAGTGACACAGTTGATAAGAGTGCCCTTGGAAAGTCTCGTCTCGTGCACGACACCATCCACCCGGCCCTTGCTGCTAGGTAATTTTCTATGACAGTAGCAAACAATGACTGCGAATGCAAAATTTGCGGCTCCACCAGCTGCTTGCATGTAGTTTTACCGCAATATACAAACGGAGAAAAACGGTGGATATGTGTGTATATTCAGGAATTATAGATGCAAATTTTGCCTCAAAGCAAGCAAAAACTGCCTCAAAAATACGCAAACGAACTTTCTGCGTGGAAATACCAACAGTCCAATATATTGTTTGCTAGAAACGCCAGTTTGTGCTCTGTACTACGCAGCAATACGTAGACGGGCGGCTGCTTCGCGCAGCAGACGGGCATCGCCGAGGGCGAGTTTTTTGGAGTCGGACAGAACCTGACGGAATGCACGGGCACCGGGCAGGCCCGTCATCAGGCCCAGCATGTGGCGGGTGATGGTGTTGAGTTTCAAGCCCTGGGCGCCGTGCTGGGCCAGTTGGGCTTGAATATAGGGAATCATTGCTTCGAGCACTGCTTCGCGGGTCTTGGGGGCGCGCGCGTCGCCGTAGTAGCGCTGGTCGAAACCGGCCATTACAAACGGGTTGTGATAGGCCTCGCGGCCCAGCATCACGCCGTCCAGGTGCTGCAGGTGCTCGTCGATCTCGGCTTCGGTCTTGATGCCGCCGTTGATAATGATTTCGAAGTCAGGAAAATCGCGCTTGAGCTGGTAGGCGAATTCATACTTCAGCGGCGGCACTTCGCGGTTCTCTTTCGGCGACAGGCCCTTCAGGATGGCGTTGCGCGCATGCACGATGAAGGTCCTGCAGCCGGCCTCGGCGACGGTGCCGACGAAGTCGCGCACAAAGTCGTAGCTTTCGGTCTGGTCGATGCCGATGCGGTGCTTGACGGTGACGTCGATGCTGACGGCGTCGCGCATGGCTTTGACGCAGTCGGCCACCAGTTGCGGCTCGGCCATCAGGCAGGCGCCGAACGCGCCCTTCTGCACGCGCTCGGACGGGCAGCCGCAGTTGAGGTTGATCTCGTCGTAGCCCCACTGCTCGCCCAGCCTGGCGCTGGTGGCCAGGTCGGCCGGATCGCTGCCGCCCAGCTGCAACGCCACCGGATGCTCCTCGTCGTTGAAGCGCAGGTGGCGTTCGACATCGCCGTAGACCAGCGCGCCGGTAGTGACCATCTCCGTGTACAGCCAGGTGTGCTGGCTGATGTGGCGGTGGAACACGCGGCAGTGGCGGTCGGTCCAGTCCATCATCGGCGCGACGGACAGGCGGCGGCTCGCTTTCACGGGCGCGGTGTCGGTGGTCGGCAGGGTGATGATGGTCATGGCGGCAACTATGGGAATCGCTTGGGGGTCGTCATTATACAGCGGAGCGTGCGGGCGTGCAGCCGGGCGTCGGCCGCTGCAAAGGTCTCATCTTCGCGACAGCACCTCCGCCAGCTGGCGCTGGGCGCTGGCGGGCGAGATTTCGGGATGGTTAAAATAGTTGGCAACGACATCGATCCAGGCCTGCGAGTTTTGCGGAGGCATGAGCATCGATTGCGCGAACACCTCCCCGTGCTCGCGCGAAATCAAATCGAGCCCAATTTTCCCGCACGTATCGAGATTGTCGCGCTGGATGTCGATACGCGGCGGAATCGATCCCTTGATGCGGTTGAAGGCGAGCTGGTTGTTGACGCCCATGATCTGGCGCGCGAACAGACGCTGGGAGCGGCGCACCTGCTCATTATTTGTGACCGGAAAAACAAACGCATCGATGACGACGAAGTAGATGGAATGTGTCCCTGGCGCCAGCGAGCACCGGAAGTCCTTGTCGACCGCCAGTCCTGCCTCCAGCAGCTCGCCCTTCGCATAGTCGCCCATGAACTGCATGCCCGCCCGGCCTCGCCCAACCGCCATGGTCGCGTCGACCCAGGTTTTGCCGTCCCGGACGGGATCGACAAACGCGCTTAAACGCCGCAATATCTGCAGCGCCTTCAGCATCGGGGGCGCCATGACGACCTTGGAATCGCCGCCGCCCGACAAGCGCGCATACCCCTCGGGGCCGTAGACGCTATAGACGATGTCGTTGAACAGAAGAGAGATTTCCCAGCCGCCCGCCCCCAACGCGATGGGGACATAGCCGGCGGACTTGATCTTGGCGGCGCTGGCCAGAACGCCGTCCCAGCTGGTCGGCAGCGGCAGCTTTAAGCGATCGAATATTTTCTTGTTGGTCCAGAGCCAGTTTTCGGCATGGATATTGACCGGCACATAATAGATGTGTCCCTTGTAGCTGATGTGCTTGATCAAATTGGGGGGCAGGAAGTCACGCCAATGATCGGCAACCGCGATGTCGTCAAGATCCTGGATGACTCCCATCGACGCCAGCTCCATGCTTTCGCCATTACCATTCCACTGAACCACCGCGGGAGGATAGCCATTGGCGACCATGTCGGTGGCCATGGTGGTTTCGGCCAGCTTATCCTTGGACGGCATGTCGATCCACTTTCCACCCAGCCCATTCCAGGCATGGCGATAGACGTCGAGGGCCTTGCGCTCGCTTGGCGAAATCCAGTAGTGCGCCACCTCCACCGTTGGCTGGAACGGGCCGGCGCCGGGCGCTGGCGTCGGTGGCGGCTCCGCGCGGGCAAGTGGCATGCAGGAGAACGCGAGCATCCAGGCCGCCTGGTTCAAGGTGCGTGTCGTCATTGTCATCGCCGCCCCCTCATGCCGCCGCCAAGATGGACCGCAGGCCGCGCGTGGCGGTCTCGAATGGCTGCGGTTGCGCGAAGAAATAGCCCTGCCCGATGACGCAACCGGCCTGCCGCAGGAACAGGACGTGCTCTTCCGTTTCCACGCCTTCGGCAATGCAGCTCTTGCCAAGATTGGCGGCCAGATTGATCATGGCTTTGATGATCTGTTCCGATTTCACATCCGCCCCTATTTCGGAAACAAAACTGCGGTCAATCTTGATGTCGTCGAAATGGAAGTTTCTCAGATTGGTCAAGGACGCGAAACCGGTGCCGAAATCGTCGAGGGCGATCGATACGCCCCGCTCGCGCAGCTTGAGGACGGTCGCCAGAATCTGTTCCGTATATTTGTTCACGAAAACGTCCTCGGTGATTTCGATCGCGAAATCGCTCCAGTCGAGCGCGTGATGCTGCACCGCGTTCGCCAACATCCGGTAGCCGGTCTCGCAGATGAGGGTTGTTTCCGGCATATTGATGGCCACGCTTCCGAAATCCATGCCGGCGTCGCGCCAGGCCCGGATGTCACGCGCCACCTTGTTCACGACCATCTCGGTCATCGAGGTCATCAAGGACGGCGTGTCGAGCAGGTGCAGGAAGCGTCCCGGCGGCAGGATGCCAAGCTGCGGATGGCGCCACCGCACCAGTGCCTCAAACGCCAGATGCAGGCCGGTGCCGATGTCGATCTTGGGTTGGTAATACACCAGGAACTCGTCCTCTTCGACCGCCTTGAACAGGCCGGCGCGAAGATGGCTTTCCGCAAGGCGGTCGGCCATCATCGCCGTGTTGAAGATGACCAGGCTGTTGCGCTCAGTTTTGGCGGCATACAGCGCCAGGTCAGCGCAGCGGATGAGGTCCTGGGCGCTGGTGCCGTGATCGGGAAACACGGCGCCGCCGATGCTGGCCGCGATGCTGTGGGTGTGGCCATCGAAGGCGAAGGGCTGGGCTAGGCTTTCGCGTATTCGCATGGCGAGCTCCCCGGCCTGCGCGTGATGCGCCAGTCCAGGCACCAGGATCGCGAATTCATCGCCGCCCAAGCGCGCCGGGATGGCGCCCACCGTCACCGCCGAGGCGATGCGCCGCGCGACTTCGATCAGCAAGCCGTCGCCGGTCTGATGGCCGAAGGTGTCGTTGACCGCCTTGAAATCATCGAGATCAATCAGCAGCAGCGCAAACGAAGCATTTCCCGCATCGCCTTCCCCCGCAAGCGCGGGCGCGACCAGCCCGTTGAGCGTTTGATTGAACGACCTTCGATTGGAGAGCCCGGTCAGGCTGTCCTTGTTGACGAGGATAGACAATTCACGCTCGAAGACCTTCTTCTTTTCGTACTCGACGCGCAGTTTTTTAAGCAGTGGAAAAATGACCGCCGCGCCGACCACGCATAAGGCGACCAGCAGCGACAGGATCAATAAAGCGCTGATCCGCTTGGCCGCGACGATGCTCGCTTGACTCTTGGTGAACGATTGCGCCATTTCCAGCTGGAAGCCGCGCATGATGGCACCGTCGGACGCGGTGGCGAACTCGATGCCGCCCCAGAAGGAGGAATACTTGGCGCGGTCCGCACTGACGAACTTGCCCAGTTTTTCCGTGCGGTCGATGAAGGCGCGCAGACGAAGGTCGAGATCGCTCGGCGCGGCGTTCTTGTCGAGCTGGAGACGCAGACTGTGCAATTGCGCGCTGGTGTCTCTGATCTTGACGATTTGCTGGTTCATGTCGTCGACCATGCGCTCCAGCACATTTCCCGGGACGACATCGTCGGTGGCCCCGCGCGTCAACGCGCGCGCGGTGCTTTTCAGCTGGTGGAATTCAATGAATTGATTGCTGGTGAGAAAACTAATGTTTTGCTGTACGGAATGGCGCTCAAGAACGGTCTGCATCGAGGCATAAATCACCAAAACGATGATGATGACCACAAGCAACGTACCGACGTAATAATGCGAAATCGACCTGATGTGCCGATCAAGTGAGAAATGATCTACTGTGGTGGCATCGTCAAGGCTCATGGCGGGCTTACGATAAATTCCATCTAGCAATTATACAGAGCCCGTAACTAGCATTCCATAAGGAAATCCTTATTTTCACATCAAGATCGCACAAACGGCAGCGTCACCAGGCCGACCAGGTAGCGCGCCGGGTGCTTGCCGGGATTGGCGTAGCTGATGGGCTGGTCTTCGCGGATGGCCAGGCAGTCGCCCGCCTCCAGCCGCCATTGCTGGCCGCCGGCGGCGATGTCCATCACGCCCTCCAGCAGCCACACTTGCTGGTGGACGTCGGCCTCGCGCGCGACCTGCTCGTAGCTGACGCGCTGGCCCGGCGGGAACACCACTTCCACCAGCTGCAGCGGCGAGCGCACGGACGGCGACAGTTGCCGCCGCACGTAGCCGGACGCTGGATCGGTCCACACCGGCTGGCCGGCGGCGCGTTGCAGCGGCGACGGCGCGGCCGGCTCGTCCTCCCCCGCTTCGAACAGCGCGGCCAGCGTGACGCCGAGCGCGCCGGCCAGCTTGTCCAGCACGGTGGCGGTGGCGCTGCTTTCGCCGCGTTCGATCAGCGAGATATTGGAGCGACTTACGCCGCTGCGCTCGGCCAGCGCGGTCAGCGACAGCCCGTGGCGGTCGCGCAAGGCCAGCAGGCGGCTGGCAATGAGTTTGTTGATATCCATAAAATCCATTATACTGGATTTACTCATCCACTAAAATGCCCGCCATGCAAATCACCTTTGAATCCCCCGACCAGCCCGAAGTCATCGCCCTGATCGCCGATCTCGATGCTTATCACCTGAGCCTGTATCCGCCGGAAAGCGTGTATGCGCTGGATCTGCCGTCGCTGATGCAGCCGCATGTCCGCTTCGCGGTCGCGCGCGACGCGCAGGGCACCATCGTCGGCTGCGGCGCCGTCGTGCTGACGCCGGAGTACGGCGAGATCAAGCGCATGTACGTGCAGCCTGCCGCGCGCGGACAAGGCCTGGCGCGCGGCGTGCTGGCCTTGCTGGAACAGGCGGCGCTGGACCACGGCTGCCCGCAGCTGGTGCTGGAATCGGGCCCGTCCCAGCCGGAAGCGCTCAGCCTGTACGAACGCCATGGCTTCCGGCGCTGCGGCCCCTACGGCGATTACCCGGACGATCCGCTGAGCGTCTTCATGCACAAGCCGCTGCGCCACTGATCACGCCTTGCTCTTCTTGCCGACCACCGCCAGCTTCGGCGCGCGCACCTCGAACATGGCCGCGATGCGCTCCAGCCGCGCGGCGCCGTCGCCGGTCAGCGTGCCGGTGGCGCCGGCCACCTGGCGCACGATGGACAGCGCCGTCGCGCGCGCTTGTGGCTCGTCCGGCAGCAGCAGCGGCAGGTCGCGCACCGCCGCCTCCTCGTCCACCTGCAGCATCAGGTATTGCTCGCGCAAGATGGACTTGAAGTGGGTCACGCTCAGTTCCTTGTCGTCCGACGTGCGCAGGCGCAGCTGGCGGATGGTGGCGAAGGCGCGCTCGTCGGCGGCGCTCATTTCCGGGCTGCGGTAGATGTACAGCAGCCCGCGGATGATGGCTTCGGTGACGCCGCCTTCCGCCGTCTTCAGCGCCGCCGCCGCGCGGTGCGCGTTCAGCATGGCCTCGCGCGCGATGTCGCGGCCGATGCGGCGCGGACGGCCGCCGTCGGTGCGCAAGCCCACCAGCGCCTGCAGCAGCGGCGATCCGTACATGTCGAGGAAGAATTTTTCCGTGGCCTGGTCGCGCAGGTCGCGGTAGCGGTCCAGCGCGTCGACAATCTGCTGCGACATCGCTTCCTGCATCTGCAGGAAGACGTTGTCCTGCGCCACCGGACGGCGTTCGGCGCGCACCCTGGCGGCCATGGCCGGTATGCCGTCGAGCAGCGGATTCTTGCTGGAGAACATGCGGTAGCGCATGCGCAGCGGGTGCGACTCGCGCTGCTGTTCGGCGCTGGTCTCGGTGACCATGGCCTTGACCAGCGGACTGGCAAACGTGCGGTACAGGCCGGTGTTAATTTCCGACAGGCGGGCCACGGTGGCGAAGCGGCGCTCGTCCTCGGCGTCGTTGCCGCCCAGCGCGCGCAGCACGTCCAGGCCGCGCCGCTCGAAGCGCATCACGTAATCGCCGGCCGACATGTCGCCGGCGGCGATTTCCGCCTGCAGCATTTCCTCGTCCTTGTCGAGGAACACCGCTTCGTACAGGCCGGGCGGCATGACGTCGATCATGTCCATCGCCGCCGTGAATTCCTCATGCTCCTTGTTGGCCACCGAGGCCGAGACAAAGATGCCCAGGTGGCCTATGCTCTGGTGCATCGAGTAGATGATGGTCTGGCCGCCCGCCACCAGCGCGGCGTCGTCCTCGTACAGGTCCAGCACCCAGCCCAGCGCCTGCTGCGGCGGCGTGATGTCGTCGCCCCACGAGCAGAACACCACGATCGGCGACTTGATGTTGCGCAGGTCGATGCGGTGGCCGTTGCTGTCGAGCAGAGCGGCGTCGCTCAGGCGGTTGCCGACGAACAGCGAGTCGGCGATGTACTGCATTTCGCCGGCGTTCAGCAGCACCGGGTTGCCCCACCACTTTTCAAATTCCAGGAAACGCTCCGCCTCGGTGTCGATCTTGGCGTAGACGTTGTAGTTCTTGCTCCACAGCGTGTTCGACGGATTCATCTTCTCGAAGTTGGCGACCAGTTGCGCGCCGTCGAAAATGCCATTGCCGAGGTCGCCCGCGAGGGCCGTCAGCCAGGTGCCGCCAAGCACGCCGCCCAGGTAGCGCAAGGGGTTCTTGCCGCGCACGCCGGCCCAGTACGACAGCGGCGCGCCGGCCAGCACCAGCGGGCCGACCAGGTCGGGATTGAGGGCGCTGGTCATCATGATCTGCCAGCCGGCCTGGCAGTTGCCGATCAGCGCGGGCTTGCCGTCGGCCAGCGGGTGCAGCTCGGCCACCTTGGCGATGAACTGCGCCTCGGCGCGGCACACGTCCTCGATGGTCTGGCCCGGCACCGGCTCCGGCAGGAAGCCGACGAAGTAGCACGGATGGCCGGCCTTGAGCACCACGCCGATTTCGCTGTCCTGCTTCATGCCGCCGATGCCGGGGCCGTGGCCGGCGCGCGGATCGAACACGATGAAGGGCCGCTTGTGCGGGTCGGGCGCGACGCCGTCCGGCGGCGTGATGTACAGCAGGCCGTAGTTGACCGGCCGCGCCAGGTGGCGGCCGTCGACAATGGAGGTGAATTCAAAGCTCAGCACATGGGGCGCGGCCTGCTCGTCGCGATGGTTGCGCTCGTCGCCGCGCTGGCGCAGCACGTCCATGAACAGCACACCGCGCTGGCAGGCATCGACCCAGTAGTCGGTCGCCTGCTGGGCCAGCGCGAAGGGATTGCCGGGCCATTGCGGCCACGGGGTCGTCTTGTCGTCGCTCACGGGACTTCCTCCATGCGTTGTATGCTGCCATGCATCAAAGTACCCTAGCGGTAACGAAAACGCAAACGAAACACACGCCCATAAAAAAACCGCAGCCGAGGCTGCGGTTCAGGTCAGACGATCACGCCGGGCTTAGAACTTGTGGTTGTATTCCACAGTGAACTTGGCCGAACGCGGGGTCTGGAAGGTGTCGTACTGGTGGTAACGCGGATCGATCACCGTGCTGTCGCCATCGTCGTAGGCTGACAGCTGCGACAGCGGTTTGTTGGCGTTCAGTGCATTGAACACTTCCACCTTCACCGCCAGGCCCTTGACGTAGGCTGGCGCATAGACCAGGTTCAGGTCCAGACGCTTTTCCCAAGGCAGGCGGCCCATCGAACCGCGTGGCCGTGGAATGCCGCCGCAGTTGAAGTACTCGGCGCCGTAGCCAGGACCACCGTAGTTGATGCCGTCCGGGTAGGCTGGATCGGTGCCTTGGTCCGCGGCATCGTTGGTGCCCAGGCAAACGACCGGGCGACCGGACTGGATCAGCAGATTGCCGCCGACCGACCACTCAGGCGTGACCTGGTAGAAGCCGTACGCCTTCAACTGGTGCTTGCGGTCGTTAGGCAGCAGGCCGTTGTTACCCGGAGCGAACTCTGGGAAATCCCACGCGGCCGAGGTGCCGACGTCCTTCTGGCCGGTGTCGGAACGGGTCTGGCCTTCCATGTTGCCGCGGCTACGCGACAGCGTGTAGAACAGCTTGCCGTACCAGCCATTGCGCAGCGGATGCTCGACGAAGAAGTCCAGCGCGGCATAGGTCCGCTCTGCGTTCGGCTCGCCAATCTCGGCGGCCGTGAAGTGCGCGAACTGGCCCTTGCCGGTCACGAGCGGATTGCCGTTCACATCGTGGCCATCGACCCATACCGTCACGTCCTTGCCCGGATTGTAGATGAAGCAGTTCATGAACAGCGTGTTGTGCACTTCAATGCCGTGGGCCAGCGCAAAGGCATACAACGGACGGGTGTCGCAGCTGTCGTCGATGCCGGCGCCCAGTTTGCGGTAGGTCCCCTTGACGCCGAAGTTCAGGTCCGGGCTGAAGGCTTTCTCGAAGCCCAGAGTGATTTCATCCTGGTAGTTCGGCTTCAGATCGGCGGCAACCACTGCGCGCGGGTTCTTCAGCGTACCGTATTCACCGTCCACCGAAACTGGCACGTTGATAGGATTCAGGCCCAGCGGTGCGCCGGTGGTTGGGCTGATGCCGGTGTATGTGAAGTCCTGGGTGGTCAGCGTCGAGCGGCTGGCGGCACGGGCGGCCACGCCGGTCGGCAATTGCAGGAAGTAACGGCCGGCGCTCCCCTTGATCACCAGCGAGGCGTCGCCGTTCACATCCCACGCGGCGGCCAGACGCGGCGCGATTTCGTTCTTCATATCGATGAACTTCTCGCCGTCGCCGTTGGTGTTGCTGTAGGCGTCGCTACGGATGCCGGCGGTGACCAGCAGCTTCGGCGTGACTTGCCATTTGTCCTCGAGGTACTGGGCGGACTGGGTGGCCGAGGCATCGGTGATCGAGCTGAAGATGCTCTGGCGGGCATAGTAGCCATCCACGCCGGAACCACCGAAGTTGGCGACCACGCCAGGACGGGAACCCGACAGCGGCACCGGCGTGTTGGCTTTGCCGATACCGACGAAGCGGTAGGTCCACGAGGAGCCGCCGCTGGTCGAATAGCCCGCGCCCATGGTTTCCATCTTGCTCGAGTCGATACCGGCGCGCAGCAGGTGGGTGCCGAGTTTGTACTCGAGATCCAGACGGCCGGACTTCACTTCATCCGAGCCAGGACCAGCGCGGCTGCCGTTGAACACGTTGTAGTTGCGATACAGGCTAGGGTCGATCACTGGTTTTCCATCACGCGACCACTGATTGAGCGCAGGCGTGACGCCGATGCTCGGTGGCAGGCCGGCCGAGCTGCCGGCGTAAGCTCCGCCAATTTCATAGCTGCTGCCGCGATCGGTTTTCATCTTGCCGTACAGGCCGTTGATGGTCAGGTCATCGGTGATCTGGCCGGTGTACTTCAGCATGTTCAGCACGGCGCCTGGCGTTTGAGTCGAATAAGCCGGGTCGGTGGGGCCAAGGTTTTTGCCGGTGACCGAGCTGTACAAATTGCTGGTCGGGGTACCATCCAGCATCGCTGCGGCGTTCGGATTGTTCGGGTTCAGCGCGAAGCCGTATTTCTGGTAGCGGGTGTTGTTGTTGTTGCCGGCGCTGGTGAACTCCAGGCGATGGTTATCGTTGATGTTCCAGTCCAGCTTGCCTAACCAGCGGTTATCCCACGTGCGGTTGGAGTTGAAGCCTCGCTGGCCGATAGTGGTCAGGTTCTCGACCGAGGTGACGCCGATGTACGAATCCTTGGTGATGGTCTGGTCGCCCGCCAGGAACATGAACAGCTTGTCCTTGATGATCGGGCCGCCGACGTAGGCGCCGTACTGGTTCGAGGTGATGCTGCGGGTATCGTAACGATTGTCCAGCGTGCCGTCGGTGCCTTTCGTTTTCTTGACCGGATCATCCTGGTTGTTCTTGTCGCCGGTGACAGGGTAGTACAGGTTCTGGCGATGGGCGCGCAGGCCGTTGGGCTGGACGCTGTAGGTGGCGCCCGCTTCCCAGGTGTTGGTACCGCTCTTCGACGTCACGCTCAGCACGCCGCCGATGGAGCGGCCATACTCCGCGCCGAAGCCGCCGGTCATCACCGACGCCTGCTGGATGGCGCCGAATGGCAGTTCCATCGCGCCCAGCTGCGACAGCGAGTTGGTGATCGGGAAGCCGTTCAGGTAGAACGCATTCTCCGACTGGCCGCTGCCGCCGAAGGAAGCGGTGTTGCCGTAGGCCGAGTCACCCTTGGTGGTGTTCGGCGCCAGCAGCACGATCGAGTTCAGGGTTTGCTGGACCGGCAGCTTGGCCAGGTCCTTGGCGGTGAATACCGCGCCGTTGTTGGTGTTGGAGACGTCGATGCGGTTGCGGCGGCCGGTCACCTGCACCGCCTGCACCGTCGCGCCGAACGAGGCATTGGTACCCTGGCCTGCCAGCACGTCGATTTCCGTGGTCTGGGCGACTTTGCCGTCGCGGACCAGTTCGACGCGATAGTGGCCGGCCGGCATGTTGGTGGCCGAGTAGCGGCCGCTGGTGTCGGCGCTGATGCTGCGCTTCAGGCCGGTCTCGGTGTTGATCATGTTGATGGAAGTGCCCGCTGGCGATTCCACCGTACCAAAGATAATCCCCGAAGCATTCGACTGCGCCATGGCCGGCTGGACCACGCCGGTCATGACCACCGCCGTGCCAAAGGCAATGGTTAACGCACGAGCAATGACTGTTTTTCTGAGCATGTGAATTCCCGATTTCCGATGTGAAAAAAAGCTTGGTTGACGGCCGGTACGTGGGTGAGCACGTCCGACCGCCACCAGCTATGTTTTATAGTTGCCCCAACTTTTTTCCTGTCACGGAAACGCCTGTTTGGCGCCCCCGTTGAAGCCCGCTTGCGGTTGGCAAGGCAAGCTCAAGCATCGATAAGACCACGCGGCCTAAAATGATGTCAATTGCGCATTCTGAGTTTCATCAACAAAACAACATTTATTTTTAAGTCATAACTAAACGCACCATCTTGGTGCAAAACTCACCCTGGCGGTGCGTGAAAATTTCGCGATTTTGCAAAACTATATTAAGTTAATTACTTTTCTAACCGTATAAAGATGTAACGATTTTGCATTGCACTGAATTTTACGCAGGAAGCCCGTTCCTGAAAATCGCCTGAAACATGGTGTTGGAATGACAAAAAGCCGCCCAGTTTGCACTGGGCGGCTTTTTGGCGGATGCTGCTTCGACGCGGGATTACGCTTCGCGCGATGCCTTCTTACGCTCGTGTTCCTTCAGGAAGCGCTTGCGCAGACGGATCGATTTCGGGGTGACTTCCACCAGTTCGTCGTCGTCGATGAATTCCACGGCGTATTCCAGCGACATCTGGATAGGCGGCACCAGGCGCACGGCTTCGTCGGTACCCGACGAACGCACGTTGGTCAGCTGCTTGCCCTTGATCGGGTTGACGACCAGGTCGTTGTCGCGCGAGTGGATGCCGATGATCATGCCTTCGTACACCGGGTCGTTGTGGACCACGAACATACGGCCGCGATCCTGCAGTTTCCAGATCGCGTAGGCCACGGCGGCGCCGTCGTCCTGCGAGATCAGCACGCCGTTGCGACGGCCGCCCAGTTCACCCTTGGAGTTGTCGACAGGACCGTAGGCGTCGAACACGTGGCTCATCAGGCCGGTGCCGCGGGTCAGGGTCATGAACTCGCCCTGGAAGCCGATCAGGCCGCGCGCAGGAATACGGTATTCCAGACGCACACGGCCTTTGCCGTCCGATTCCATGTTCTGCAGGTCGCCACGACGGCGGCCCAGCTCTTCCATCACGCCGCCCTGGTTGGCTTCTTCGACGTCAACGCTCAGCTGTTCGAACGGCTCGTGGCGCACGCCATCGACCATCTTGAACACCACGCGCGGACGCGACACGGCCATCTCGAAACCTTCGCGACGCATGTTTTCGATCAGGATGGTCAGGTGCAGCTCGCCGCGGCCCGACACTTCGAACGTGGTGTCGTCCTCGGTCGGTGCAACGCGCAGTGCGACGTTGGCTTTCAGTTCCTTGTCCAGACGGTCGCGCAGCTGGCGCGAGGTGACGAACTTGCCTTCACGGCCGGCCAGTGGCGAGTTGTTGACCATGAAGTTCATGGTCAGGGTAGGCTCGTCGACGGTCAGCATCGGCAGCGGTTCCGGGGTGTCCACCGCGCACAGGGTCGAACCGATGCCGATCTCATCGATACCGTTGATCAGGCAGATGTCGCCGGCGACAGCCGAGTCGACCAGCACGCGCTCCAGGCCCTTGAAGTTCAGCACCTGATTGATGCGGCCTTTGATCGGGGTGGCGCCTGGGCCATTGATGACCAGAACGTCCTGGCCGACCTTGACGGTGCCGCGGTTGACGCGGCCAATGCCGATCTTGCCGACGTAGGACGAGTAGTCCAGCGAGGTGATTTGCATCTGCAGCGGGCCGTCCGGATTGTCGTCGCGTACTGGCACGTGTTCCAGGATGGCGTCGAACAGCGGCTTCATGTCGCCCGAGCGCACGTCTTCGGTCAGGCCGGCGTAGCCGTTCAGGCCCGAGGCGTAGACGATAGGGAAGTCCAGCTGCTCATCGGTCGCGCCCAGCTTGTCGAACAGTTCGAAGGTCTGGTTGATCGCCCAGTCGGCGCGCGCGCCAGGACGGTCGACCTTGTTGACCACGACGATAGGCTTCAGGCCCAGCGCCAGCGCCTTGCGGGTCACGAAGCGGGTCTGTGGCATCGGGCCTTCCTGGGCATCGACCAGCAGCAGAACCGAGTCCACCATCGACAGCACGCGCTCGACTTCGCCGCCGAAGTCGGCGTGGCCTGGGGTGTCGACGATGTTGATGTGGGTGCCTTCGTATTCAACGGCGCAGTTCTTCGACAAAATCGTAATGCCGCGCTCCTTTTCGAGGTCGTTCGAGTCCATGACACGGGTGTCGACCGCTTGGTTTTCACGGAAGGTGCCGGACTGACGCAGCAGTTGATCCACCAGGGTAGTTTTACCGTGGTCAACGTGGGCGATGATGGCGATATTACGAATTGCGCGTTTTGTAGTAGACATGGTCGTTATATTTGCTGAAAAACTGCGGGTGCGTACATGACGTACGGGAGTGGCCAATTTCTGGAACCGCGTAGTATAGCATGTTGCGGTGCAACTCCCTCTGAAATCCTGAATATTTTCAAAGAGTTGCTTTATTGGGGCTTAGGGCTGGACAAAGGCGATCAAACGCTCCGGCGCCAGGATGCTGTACTCGCCCAGCTGGGCGGTGCCGAGCAGCTTGTCGTCCAGGTAGACGCGCACCCTGCCCTCCTCGGCGGGGACGGTCACGGGCTCCTTGCCCAGCGCCAGGCGCTGGCCGTTGAGGAAGCGCTTGGCCAGCTCGGCGGTCAACTGCACGGCCGGAAAACTGGACAGCAAGGCGTCGACCGGCGCGAGCAGGCTGAGCGGTGCAGGATGTGCGGTCAGCTGTTCCAGCGTCAGCATGCCTTCCATGGTCAGCGGGCCGACCTGGGTGCGGCGCAGCGCGTTCAGGTGGGCGCCGCAGCCGAGCGCCTCGCCGATGTCCTGGCCCAGCACGCGGATGTAGGTGCCCTTGCTGCACGTGACCACCAGCTTCAGGAACGGCGCCTCGTAGGACACCAGCTCCAGCTTGTGGATGACAACGTTGCGCGCCTCGCGCTCGAGCGTGATGCCGGCGCGGGCGTACTCGTACAGCGGCTTGCCGTCGCGCTTCAAGGCCGAGTACATCGGCGGCACTTGCGCGATCGGGCCGCGGAATTTTTCCAGCACGGCGTGGATCTGCTCCAGCGTGACGTTGACCTCGCGGCTGTCGACCACTTCGCCCTCGGTGTCGCCGGTGTCGGTGGTCTGGCCCAGGTGGACCGTGGTTTCGTAGGTCTTGTCCGCTTCCAGCAAGTCCTGCGAGAACTTGGTGGCCTCGCCAAAGCACAGCGGCAGCAGGCCGGTGGCGAACGGATCGAGAGTGCCGGTGTGGCCGGCCTTCTTGGCGTTGAGCACGCGCTTGGCCTTGATCAGTGCATCGTTGCTGGAAAAGCCAACCGGCTTGTCGAGCAGCAGCACGCCGTCGATCAGGTCGCGGACTTTTTTAGGATGGTTTTGCTTCATAGGTAGGGGATGCTCAGTATGGGTTCCCGCCTGCGCGGGAACGACGGGCGGCGTCATTCCCGCGCAGGCGGGAATCCATAGAACGCTGGATTACTCCGCGTCCTTCTTCTCTTCGGTCGGCGCCTGGTCGTCGTCCAGCGAGCGGGTGCTGTTGGCCTGGTCGATCAGCGCCGACAGTTCCATGCCGCGCGCGGTCGAGGTGTCGTGCACGAAGTGCAGCGCCGGCAGCGTGTGGATGTGCAGGCGCTTGCCCAGCTGGCCGCGCATATAGCCGGCCGCGGCGGAGAGGCCGTCGACGGTCTGCTTGACCTGCTCCTTGCTATCTTTGAGCATGGTGAAGAAGATCTTGGCGTGCGCGTAATCCGGGGTCACCTGCACTTCGGTGATGGTGATCATGCCGACGCGCGGGTCCTTCAGTTCGAAGGCGATGATTTCGGACAGGTCGCGCTGGATCTGGTCCGCCACGCGCTGACCGCGCTGGGGAATGTTTTTACTATGTTTAGCCATGATATACGGTACTGCTTTCCATAAACGCCAAGTGGACGGTAGCAAGTATGCTCCCGTCCACCCGGTTAAAACTACTCTAATCGCAACTGATTACAGCGTACGAGCGATTTCCTGAACTTCGAACACTTCCAGGGAGTCGCCCACCTGGATATCGTTGTAGTTCTTCAGCGACAGACCGCACTCCAGACCGGCGCGTACTTCCTTGGCGTCGTCCTTGAAGCGTTTGAGCGAGTCGATCTCGCCGGTCCACACCACGATGTTGTTGCGCAGCAGGCGTACCGAGGACGAACGCTTGACCACGCCATCGGTGACCAGGCAACCGGCGATGGCGCCGACTTTCGAGACCAGGATGACCTGGCGAATCTCGACCTGACCGATAACGGTTTCGCGCTTCTCCGGTGCCAGCATGCCCGACAACGCCGATTTGATCTCGTCGATCGCATCGTAAATGATGTTGTAGTAGCGGATGTCCACGCCGTTCGACTCGGCCAGCTTGCGCGCCTGTGCATCGGCACGGGCGTTGAAGCCGATGATGACCGCTTTCGAGGCCACCGCCAGGTTGACGTCCGATTCGGTGATGCCGCCGACCGCTGCGTGCACAACCTGTACGCGCACTTCGGAGGTCGACAGTTTCTGCAGCGAGCCAACCAGCGCTTCCTGCGAACCCTGCACGTCGGTCTTGATGATCAGCGGCAGGTTCTTCACTTCGCCTTCGGCCATCTGGTCGAACATGTTTTCCAGCTTCGCGGCCTGCTGCTTGGCCAGCTTGACGTCGCGGAACTTACCTTGACGGAACAGGCCGATCTCGCGGGCCTTGCGCTCGTCGGCCATGACCATGACTTCCTCGCCGGCTTGCGGCACTTCGGTCAGGCCCTGGATTTCGACCGGGATCGACGGACCGGCTTCGCTGATCGGCTTGCCGTTTTCGTCCAGCATCGCGCGGACGCGGCCGAAGGACGAACCCGCCAGGATCACGTCGCCGCGCTTCAGGGTACCGGACTGCACCAGGATGGTCGCGACCGGGCCCTTGCCCTTGTCCAGACGTCCCTCGACCACCAGGCCACGCGCAGGCGCGTCGATCGGGGCTTTCAGCTCCAGCACTTCGGCTTGCAGCAGCACCTGTTCCAGCAGGGCGTCGATGCCCTGGCCGGTCTTGGCCGATACCGGCACGAATGGCGATTCGCCACCGTATTCTTCCGGCACCACTTGTTCCGCAACCAGTTCCTGCGTCACACGGTCAACGTTGCCGCCCGGTTTGTCGATCTTGTTGATCGCCACAACCAGAGGCACGCCGGCCGCTTTCGCGTGGGCGATCGCTTCCTTCGTTTGCGGCATCACGCCGTCGTCGGCTGCCACCACCAGGATGACGATGTCGGTGGCTTTCGCACCGCGGGCACGCATGGCCGTAAAGGCTTCGTGACCCGGCGTATCCAGGAAGGTGATGGTGCCGCGCGGGGTGTCCACGTGGTACGCGCCGATGTGCTGGGTAATGCCGCCGGCTTCGCCCGACGCCACTTTGGCGCGGCGGATGTAATCCAGCAGCGAGGTCTTACCGTGGTCGACGTGACCCATGACGGTGACCACCGGCGCGCGCGGCACCGATTCAAAGTGAGCGTGCTCACCCTGGTCGGCCAGCAGTGCTTCCGGATCGTCCATCTCGGCGGCGAAGGCCTTGTGGCCCATTTCCTCGACCAGAATCATCGCGGTTTCCTGGTCCAGCACCTGGTTGATGGTGCACATCTGGCCCAGCTTCATCAGTTGCTTGATGACTTCGGAAGCCTTGACGGACATCTTGTGCGCCAGTTCGGCCACGGTGATGGTTTCCGGCACGTAGACGTCTTTGACGACGGCTTCGGTCGGCGCCTGGAAATTGGTTTCGCGGTCATCGGAGTGCGAGCCACGACGGCCGCCACCCTTGCCACCACTGCGCCAGCCATCGCGGCCGCCGGTCGAGCCGGTGTTGCCACGGCCCTTGCCGGCGGTGCCGCCAGGGGCGCCGCGTTTCTTGGCGTCGTCCTGCCAGGTCGACGAGACATTGGCCGACTTGATCGACTTCTTGTCCGCGGTGACAGGCTTCTTGTCGCCAGGCTTGTCGCCCGGTTTGGCGACGGCGCCGGTGGCAGGCTTGTGCAGCGTGCCTTCGGCAACCTTGGCCTTGACCGGCGCAGGCGCTGGTTCAGGGGCTTTGATGGCGCGACGCGGCGCGTTCATCATGGCCTTGATCTGGGCTACTTCATCAGCCACGGCCTTGCGTGCCAGCTCGGTGGCGGCCGCTTTGTCGGCGGCTTCCTTGGCGGCGGCGGCGGCCTTCTTCTTGGCTTCCTCGGCAGCGGCTTTTTTCTTCTCTTCGGCAGCGGCGTCGGTCGCGGCTGGCGCAGCGCCGGCAGCGGCGGCGGTCGCGGCGGCAGCGGCCTTGGTGGCGGCTTTCTTCGCTTCGGCGTCGGCTTCCTTGGCGGCGGCGGCTTCGGCGGCGGCGGTGGCTTTGGCCTGCGCTTCCTTCTCCGATTCCAGCTTGGCCAGGCGCTCCTGCTTCTCGCGCAGTTCCGCTTCCTGACGTGCGATCAGTTCCGCTTGCTTACGGGCGTCTTCTTCACGACGTGCGACCTCGGCGGCGTCGACCACCGGGGCGGCAGGCGCCACCGGCGCGGCGGCGACCGGCTCGTCGCGCTGGACGAAGGTGCGCACCTTCTTCACAGCGACCTGAATCGTGCGGGCCTTGCCGTTGGCATCGGCCTGCTTGATTTCAGTGGTTTCTTTGCGCGTCAGCGTGATCTTCTTCTTTTCGGTATCAGCCGATGCACCGTGGGTACGGCGCAAGTGATCAAGCAGCTTATCCTTATCATCTTTCGACAATGGATCTGACGTCGAACTTTTTTCGACGCCGGCAGAACGCAGCTGCGTCAGCAGCAAATCTGCAGGCATCTTCAGTTCGGTGGCAAATTGGGCTACGTTGTTACTCGCCATTCAGTCCTCTTTTCTATGTGTCGCGGAGATGATAAAGATACTCAAATTAAGCCTTTGCGGATTCGGCAAGACTCCATGCCTTGGCTTGCAAGCCTTTGGCACGATCGTCGTACTTTGAGTCAACCAACTTCATCTCATCGTCGGTCACATCTTCAAATTCACTCTTAATCAGTTCTCGTGCACGGTCGGCGGACAGGGCCAGGATGGCGCCGAATTCGTCGTAGGCCAGTGCAGCAAATGCTTCTACAGTCTTGATACCAGCCAGGCCCAGCTTGCCGGCGGTGACGCGGTCCATGCCTTCCAGACCGACCAGCGCCTCGTCCATGCCTTCCAGGCCTTCTTCCGAAGCGATCGCTTCGGTGACCAGGGCGTCACGGGCGCGGGTGCGCAGTTCGTTGACGGTATCTTCGTCGAACGATTCGATTTCCAGCATTTCGGAGATCGGCACGTAAGCGATTTCTTCCAGGCTGGCAAAGCCCTCTTCCACCAGGATGTCGGCGACTTCCTGGTCGACGTCCAGTTTTTCCATGAACAGTGCGCGCACTGCCGCGGTTTCCTGGGCTGCCTTGTCGGCCGATTCCTCGGCCGTCATGATGTTGATCTTCCAGCCGGTCAGGTCGGAAGCGAGGCGCACGTTCTGGCCGGAGCGGCCGATGGCGATCGCCAGGTTCTCTTCGTCGACCACGACGTCCATCGCGTGCTTCTCTTCGTCGACCATGATCGACGAGACGTTGGCCGGAGCCAGCGCGCCGATGACGAACTGCGCCGGATCTTCGGACCACAGCACGATGTCGACGCGTTCGCCGCCCAGCTCGCCGGTCACGGCCTGCACGCGCGAACCGCGCATGCCGACGCAGGTGCCGATCGGGTCGATGCGCTTGTCGGCCGTGTAGACGGCGATCTTGGCGCGGACGCCGGCGTCGCGCGCCGCCGATTTAATTTCCAGCATGCCCTGCTCGATTTCCGGCACTTCCAGCTCGAACAGCTTCATGATGAAGTCCGGAGCGGTGCGCGACAGGATCACTTGCGGGCCGCGCATATTGCGGTCGATGCGCAGGATGAAGGCGCGCACGCGGTCGCCGATGCGCAGGTTTTCCTTCGGGATCATCTGGTCGCGTGGCAGGCGGGCTTCGATCTTGCCCGACTCGACGATCGCGTCGCCGCGTTCCATGCGCTTGATGGTGCCGGTGACGAGCGAGTCGCCGCGCTCCAGGAAGTCCACCAGGATCTGTTCGCGCTCGGCGTCACGCACGCGCTGCAGCACGACTTGTTTGGTGTCTTGCGCAAAGCGGCGGCCGAATTCGACGGATTCGATCGGCTCTTCGATGTGGTCGTCCACTTCGATGTCCGGAATCTGTTCCTTGGCTTCGAAGTGCAGGATTTCCTGGTCCGGCAGTTGCAGGCCAGCCTCGTCGGGCACGACGTGCCAGCGGCGGAAGGACTCGAACTCGCCCGACTCGCGGTCGATCGAAACGCGAATATCCACTTCACCTTCATAGCGTTTCTTCGTGGCTTGCGCCAACGCGAATTCCAACGCGCCGAAAACCACATCTTTATCGACGTTTTTCTCACGCGCCAGCGCGTCTACCAATAACAAAACTTCGCGACTCATGCTTTGCGTCCCTTAAAAACCACCTGTGGCACCAAGCGTGCCTTATCCACATCGGCGAGCGTAAACTCCAACAGCGCCGGACCATCATTACTTTCAAATTCCAACGACAAATTATCGCCCTGGGGGTCTTGCAGAATGCCCTGGAACGATTTCCGGTTGTTCGTACCCGGCATTGCGGTGCGCAGCTTGACGATAGCTTCGCAACCGGCAAAACGCACGAAATCTTCCAGCTTGCGCACCGGGCGATCCAGCCCTGGCGACGAGATTTCGAGACGCTCGTAATTCACGTTCTCGACCGTCAGCACGTGCGACAACTGGTGGCTGACCGTAGCGCAATCCTCTACGGTGATCGGGCCTTTTTCCTCGGCATCGGCGGCAGTGAAATCGATAAAGACGCGCAGCACTCCGCGCTCGGCCCGTTCGACATCAACCAGCTCATAGCCCAGACCGGCGACGGTCTTTTCAATTAAATCCGGCAGCTGCAAGAAATTCTCCAAATCAAGGCCTGTTTCCAACTTATTAAAAACAGGCCGTTCAAAACGGTTCACCAAAAAAAAAATGGGCATCTGCCCATCTTCTTGTAATACCAGCCAGATGAAAGCGTTCTCAGGGAAGTACCCCGCGAAGAACTTTTACTAGGCTGGTTATTATAACCTTATATGATCTGCGCTGCAATGCCGCACGAGGCGGAAAGGCGGGCTTACAACAGTTCATAAAAGGCTACAAACCCCGGAAACAGCGGCGATGCGCTGCTTTACCCCGCACTGCGACAGAGGGGTCTGACCCCGTACGGGGTCAGACCCCGCGGCGTCATTGCCGTGCGGGGTGAAAGACGCAATCAGCCCTTGCGGCGGCGCGGCATGCCATGATCGATGGCGCCGCCACGCGGTGGCTGGTTGCGGCGCGGCGCGCTGGCGTTACCAAAACCAAAAGTGGTTTGCAGCGGGTCCGGCTGGCGCGGACCGCGGCTAGGCCCCTTGGCCGCTTGACCATTGCCCTGGCCTTGACCACCCTGGCCGCCCTGACCCTGCGGACGACCCTGCCCCTGCGGACGGCCACCCTGGCCCTGCGGACGCGCCGGGCCTTCGCCCAGCGGACGGCCGCCGGCGTAACCGCCGATGCCTTGTGGACGGCCGCCTGGACGGCTGGACGTCTGCGCACCGGCCGGACGGCCCTGGCCGTTGCCGCCTGGGCGACCGCTACCCTGGCCGCCCGGACGACCCTGGCCGTTGCCACCCGGACGCCCCTGGCCGCCGCCGAAACCGCCCTGGCCACGGCCATTGCCGCGTGGGACCTTGGCGAACGGCATGGCGTTGTCATTGCTGACGTCGGCGCGGTTGAAGTTCGGTTCGTCGTGATCGTCCTCGTCGTCGTCGAAATCGCGGTCGTCGCGCTCGGCGTCGCGGCCGCGCTGCGGACGCTTCTCAGGGCCCTTGTTCTGAGCCGGCTTGGCTTGCTGCGGGCCTTTGCCGCGCGGCGCTGGCGCATCGCCGCCCTTTTTCTCGACACCGTAGGCGCTCATCAGATCGCGCACGGTGTTCTCTTCCATCTCTTCCCAGCGGCCGCGCTTCAGGCTGCTTGGCAAGGTCATGGCACCATAGCGGGTACGGATCAGGCGCGACACGGTCAGGCCGATCGCCTCGAACATGCGGCGCACTTCGCGGTTGCGGCCTTCGCCGATGATCACGCGGTACCATTTGTTGATGCCCTCGCCACCGCCGTCGGCGATCTTGGAGAATTGCGCCAGGCCGTCTTCCAGCTCGACGCCGGCCAGCAGTTTCTGGCGCATGCCCTCTTCCAGCACGCCCAGCGTACGCACCGCGTACTCGCGGTCGATGTGGTAGCGCGGGTGCATCAGACGGTTGGCCAGATCGCCGGAGGTGGTGAACAGCAGCAGGCCTTCGGTGTTGAAGTCCAGGCGGCCGACGGCCAGCCATTTGCCGGCCTTCATGGTCGGCAGACGGTCGAACACGGATGGACGGCCTTCCGGATCGTCCATCGAGACGATTTCGCCGGCTGGCTTGTGGTAGACCAGCACGCGCGGCGGCTTCTTGCTGACGCGGCGCTGGATCAGCTTGCCGTTGATGCGCACGGCATCGGCCGGCAGGATGCGCTGGCCGATGTGGGCCGGCTCGCCATTGACCGACACGCGGCCGGCCACGATCAGGTCTTCCATGTCGCGGCGCGAGCCCAGGCCGGCTTCGGCCAGGACCTTGTGCAGCTTAGGCGCGTCGTCGTCCGAGGTCAGGTCGCGACGCACCACTTTCGGTGCGGCGTGGCGGCCCTTGGCCGGCTCGTCGCTGTCGAAGGCGTCCGAGGTGACGTAGGAGAAGGCGGCATCCGCATCGTTGGGCTTGGCGCCGCCGGCGTTCTGGGCGCCGCGTTGCGGCTTGCCGTTCCGGCCTTTGCCGTTCTTGCCGTTGCGCTGACCGTCCGGACGCGGGCCGCGCTCGTGGCGTGGCTTGCCGCCTTCGGCTGGCGCTGCGCCATCGACTGCCGGAGCGGCTTCGCCTTCGGCAGCCACCACCGGTTCAGGACGCGGCATCAGGGCTTCACGCACGGCGCGCTGCTCGCGCATCTGGCGTGGGCCACGCGGACCACGTGGGCCGCGCGCCGGGCGCTCACCTTCAGCAGGAGCGGCTTGCGCTTCGACTGCCGGGGTGGAAACAGCAACTGGCGCGGCCGGAGCGGCGTCCACCGCCGGTGCGGCGGCCGGCTTTTTGGCGCGCGGAGCCTTGGCCGGCGCTTCGGCCGCGGCTGGCGCGGCGGCTTCGACAGCTTCAGCCGGCTTGGCGGCCGGCTTGGCGCGCGGCTTTTTCACTGGAGCCGGCGCGTCGGCGGCGGCGACTTCGGTTTCCGCCTTGGGCTTGCGAGGGGCCACGGCCTTGGCCTTGGGCTTGGCGACCACTGGCGCGTCGCCGGACGCGGCGGCTGCCGTATCGGCCTCGATCTGGGCTTTGGTGCGACGCTTAGGCTTGGCGGCCACTTCGGCCGGCGCTACGTCGTTGACTGTCTCTGGGGAATTAGGATTGTTCATTATTCGTTTCTTGGTTGTGCTCAGCGTCAACCGTTACATCGGGCGCGGATTGTGTTTGTGCTTCGTGGCCGGCTTCCGGGCTAGTCGCGGCTTCTGCTTCGGCCACTGGCAACTCGCTATCCGTACCATCTGTTTGTTGCGCGGCATCGTGTGCCGCCTTGTCAAAGTTTTCCTGCAAGGCCGCTTCCAGCGCCGCCATATCCGGCCCGCCGCCCTGCATATCGCTGATTTGCTGCAAAGGAGGCAGCTGGGACAGCGAATTCAAGCCCAAATCATCTAAAAACTGCTTGGTGGTGCCCAGCAAAGCCGGGCGGCCGACAACGTCGCGATAACCGATGGCGTCCACCCAACCACGGTCTTCCAGCATCTTGATCGTCTGCGAGTTGACGGCTACGCCGCGTATCTCCTCAATATCGCCCCGCGTCACCGGTTGCCGGTAGGCGATGATCGCCAGCGTTTCCAGCGTCGCCCGCGAGTACTTGGGCGGCCTTTCCGGGTTCATGCGGTCGAGGTATAACTTCATCTCCGGGCGGCTCTGGAAGCGCCAGCCGGTCGACAGGCTGATCACTTCAACACCCTTGCCGGCCCAGTCCAGCCTCAATTCTTCGAGCAGTTCCTTGATCGTATCGGAACCGACTCCGGGTCCGCGCGGCCGGTCCTGGTCATCCACCTCGACAAACAGCTTCTTCAGACTGTGGATCGACAATGGCTCACGAGCGCATAGCAAAGCGGTTTCGAGGACTCTTTTAGCCTCTGCTGTATCCATAGCAATCTTGTGGTTGCATTTTCATGCAAGAAAGAATTCAATCACATTCAGTGAGGCAATGGCCGGCATCTACGATGCCGCCTGCTGGTATAACTCGCTGAAGCTGTTTTTCCGACGCCTGGGCCGATGTGCGCCAGGCGGGAGAGAGGGACATGCCGGCAATGGCCGAGGCCCTTGCATTCTACGTGAAACGTGGCCGGGAAGCGCGGCTTTCGGGCGAAAACACACGTGACCGAGCCAAGACATTTCATCCAACAAGCCGAATTGTACCTGATAAAACGGCAAAAAGCGCATTTCGCCGTCATCGAAATGTAACTTGGCTTACACCGCAGCAAGTCTTTCAGACAAGATTGCGGAAACACCTACAAAGGCGGGGTATTCGGCGGTGATGACCCAGGTCGGCACTTCAGCCAGGTATTTGCAGAAACGGCCCTTGGCTTCGAAGCGGGCGCGGAAGCCGGAGCGGTCGAAACGCTCGCCCAGACGCGGAACGATGCCGCCGCCTATATAGATGCCGCCCTGCGCGCCCAGCGTGATCGCGATGTTGCCGGCGATGGTGCCCAGCATGCAGCAGAACGCCTCGATGACTTCGTCGCACAGCGTGCATTCGCCGGCCAGCGCGCGGCGCGAGATCTCGGCGGCGCTCAGCTTTTCGGCCGGCATGTCGGTGTGGTCGGCCAGCGCGCGGTAGATCAGTTCGATGCCGGCGCCGGACATCAGGCGTTCGGCGGAAACGTGGTCGAATTCCTTCCATGCATATTGCAGGATGGCCACTTCGATGGCGTTGGCCGGCGAGAAGGTGACGTGACCGCCTTCGCTCAGCAGGGCGGTCCAGCCATCCTTGCCGGGGATCAGGCCGGAAACGCCGAGGCCGGTACCGGCGCCGATCAGGCCCAGCGGGGTGCCGGCGATGCCGGTGCCGCCGCCAACCTGGTGCTTCTGGGTGGCCGACAGCTGCGGCAGCGAGCTCGCCAGCGCGGTGAAATCGTTGACGACCACCAGGGCGTCGAAGTTGACTTCGCGGCGCAGGCCCTCGATCGAGAATTCCCAGTGGTGGTTGGTCATGCGCACCATGTCGCCGGTGACCGGGTTGGCGATTGCAATCGCGCCATTCCGGATGCCGGTGACGCCGGCCTGGGCAACGGTCGGCGAGGCCAGATAGGCAACCAGGGCGGCGGCCAAGGTTGGATACGCGGCGCAAGCCAATACTTCGATCGCCTCAATCTTGCCCGGAGCGGTCTCCAGCGCAAAGCGCGCGTTGGTACCGCCGATGTCCGCCAGCAGACGCGGGCCACCAGGGAAAGCAGTGGTCAGGAAGGGGGGCGTTTGAAGGGACTGAGCTGTCATGATAGATCGAAAATAGTTGAGGCCTAAGCTTAAGGTATTTTCACTCCGCGAGGCAAGCGAAGTTTGTAGTTTTAGTACACATTAAGCAGCTTTGCCACATGAAATTACAACGCAAAATTTTATTTGGGTAGTATGACTACGATTTCTGAGGCACCCGCCAATCGTGGTAGCGCTTCCATCCGGGCCTAAAAAAAACCGCCAAAAATGGGCGGTTTCAGGCTTAGACCGAGGCCGTATTGCCCTCGTCCACTTCGCGGGGTGTGCCGAAGGCGGCGTTCCATGCGTCGAGGCCGCCGTGCAGCGGCTTGGCGCGGGTGTAGCCGTGGCGGATCAGTTCCTTCGCCACATGGGCGGCGGTGACGTCGTTCGGGCAGCTGCAGTAGACGATGATGTGCTGGTTCCGGTCCAGCGCGGCCAGCTCCGGAATCGGTTCGCCGCCGTTGAACAGCAGCGCGCCCGGCACGGCCGGCTCCAGCATCTGCGCCGTCACGCTGCGGGCGTCGACCAGCACCGGCGCCTTGCCCTGCTCCAGCAATGTCTTCAGCTCGTCGATCGTGATGCGGTCGATCTCGACCGACTGGCGGAAACGCTTGCGCTCGACATATTTGAAGGCGATGAACAGCACCAGCAGCACACCCAGCACGATCAGCGCCGTGGTGCCCATGGTGCTCAGGATGTCCAGCACCTGGTCGATCTGGGTGTGGAAGCCGGCGCCGATGGCGATGCCGGTGCCGCTCCAGACGATGGCGCCGGCGATGCTGAAACCAAGGAAGGCGCCGTTGCTGGTGCCCATGGCGCCGGCCAGCGGCGGCGCGATCGTATTAAAACCGGGAATGAACTTGGCCACCACCAGTGCCTTCGGGCCCCAGCGGTTGAAATTGTCTTCGGTCTGGCTGACGCAGTAATCGGGGGACAGCGAAATCTTGCACAGCAGGCGCAGGATGCGCTTGCCGTAGTAGCGGCCGGCGCGGAACCAGAAATAGTCGCTGATCAGGCAGGCGATCACGCTCACCAGCAGCACGGCCAGCCAGTTGCTGTCGCCGTCCACCGACAAGGCGCCGGCCACGATCAACAGCGGAAACGCGGGAATCGGCAGGCCGATCTGCTCGACCAGCACGATCCCGAACACGATCAGCACGCCGTACTCTTGCAATAAAAGGATTAAATTCGCCATACGGATATCTTATCTTAAAAAACGCTTAACCGTGCCTCGGTATCGCCGCCAACAGCGCGCGGGTGTAGGGGTGCGCGGGGTTCCGGTACAGCTCGTCCGAGTCCGCCAGCTCGACCACCGCGCCCCGCTGCATCACCATCACCTGGTCGGCCATGTATTTCACCACCGACAGGTCGTGCGAGATGAACAAATAGGATAGTCCGAATTCGTCCTGTAAATCCTGCAACAGATTGAGCACCTGCGCCTGCACCGAGACGTCCAGCGCGGACACCGATTCGTCGCACACCAGGATCTCCGGCTTCATCGTCAGGCAGCGCGCGATGGCGATGCGCTGCCGCTGGCCGCCGGAAAACTCGTGCGGATAACGCTGGAAGGCCGTGGCCGGCAATCCGACCTTTTCCAGCAGCCCATGGGCGATGGCGGTGCGCTCGCGGTCGTCGGCGCCGATGCGGTGGATGCGCATCGGCTCCAGCAGGATCTGCCCCACCGTGAAGCGCGGGTTCAGCGAGGCGTACGGGTTCTGGAAGATGATCTGGATGCGGCGCTTGTAGGCCTGGAACTCGCGCGCCGTCATCGCCAGCAGGTCGCGGCCATCGAACAGGACGCTGCCGCCGCTGGCCTGGTGCAGCCGCAGCAAGGTCAGGCCGACGGTGGTCTTGCCGGAGCCCGACTCCCCCACGATGCCCAGCGTCTTGCCGCGCGCCAGCGTGAACGACACGTCCTTCACCGCCTGGAACTCGCGCTTGCCGAACCAGCCCTGGCGCAGCTGGAAGCTCTTGCTCAGCTTGTCCACCACCAGCAGCGGCTGGTCGTCCGGCCGGGTGCCGCGCTGCCGTTCCAGCGGATGCAGTGGCGTCACACCCTGCCCTTCGGCGATGTCACCGCCGGCATAGCGCTGGTGCTCGACGCCGGCCAGGTAGTCGGCGATCACCGGCAGGCGCCACGGCCGCGCGTCCAGCGACGGCCGGCAGTGCAGCAGCGCCTTGGTATAGCCGTCGCGCGGCTGGCTGAACACCTGCTGCGCCGGTCCGGCTTCGCGCACTTCGCCGTGGCGCATGACGATGACATGGTCGGCGATCTCGGCCACCAGCCCCAGGTCGTGGGTGATGAACAGCACCGCCATCGCGTGGCGCTTTTGCAGGCGCGCGATCAGTTCCATGATCTGCTTCTGGATCGTGACATCCAGCGCCGTGGTCGGCTCGTCGGCGATCAGCAGCTTCGGTTCGCAGGCGATGGCCATGGCGATCATCACGCGCTGCTGCTGGCCGCCGGATAGCTGGCTGGGATAGGCGTCGATCTTGACAGCCGGGTCGGGGATGCCGACTTCGTCCAGCAGCTCCAGCGTGCGGCGGCGCGCCTGGGCCGCGCTCATGCCCATGTGCAGGCGCAGCACTTCGCCGATCTGCGCGCCGGCCGTGAAGACCGGGTTCAGCGACGACATCGGCTCCTGGAAGATCATCGCGATGTCCTTGCCGCACAGGGCGCGGCGCTCGCCGGCGGACATGGCCAGCAGGTCGCGGCCGTCAAAGCGGATGCGGCTGGCCGGATCGATGACGGTGGTGTCCGGCGGCAGCAGGCCCATCACGGCGAGCGAGCTGACCGACTTGCCGCTGCCCGATTCGCCCACCAGCGCAACGGTGGCGTTGCGCGGCACCTGGAACGACACGCCCTTGACCGCCTCCACCGTGGTGTGGCGGTCGGCGCGGAAGGCGATGCGCAGGTCGGCGATCTCCAACAGCTTGTTATCGGGATATTGAGCGCTCATCGTTTCACCTTGGGGTCGAGGGCGTCGCGCAGCGCGTCGGTGAACAGCGAGAAGGCCGTCACCAGCAATGCCATGGCGATGGCGGCGGCGGTCAGCTGCCACCAGCGGCCGAGTATCAATTCGTTCTGCGCCTCGTTGAGCATGCTGCCCCACGAGACCACGCCGACCGGCACGCCGAAGCCGAGGAAGCTGAGGATGACCTCGGCCTTGATGAAGCCCACCACCAGGATCGACATCTGCACCAGCGCCACGTGGCTGACGTTGGGGAAGATGTGCGTGAACATCTTGCGCCAGTGCGAGGCGCCGATGGCGTCGGCGGCCAGCACGTACTCGCGCGCCTTGTGCTTGATGTACTCGGCGCGTATCAAACGATAGGGGCCGGTCCAGCCGGTCAGGCCGAGGATCAGCACGATGGTCAGCACGCCCTTCTGCTGCAGCACGGCGGCCACGGCCAGTATCATCAGCACCGAGGGGATGGCGGTGAAAATGCTGTAGAACCAGTTGAACAAGTCGTCCACCACGCCGCCGAAGTAACCGGACAAGGCGCCGAACAGCGTGCCCAGGCTGACCGCCAGCAAGGCCGCCACCAGGCCGACCACGATCGAGGTCTCGCCGCCCTTGATGGTTTTCTTGATGATGTCGTGGCCCCATTTGTCGCCGCCGAACGGCAGCGCCGCCAGACGGCCAGCGCCAGCATGGGCCGCTGCCGCATTACCGGCCCACGCGCCGCGCAGTTGCGCGCGCAAGGCGCGGATATCGTCGGCCAGCGGATCGAAGGGATTGTCCGGCAAGGCCTGCGGCGGCGCGGCCGGCGCGCCGCTCGCGGACTGCGCGGCGTCGACAAAAGAAGGCGGCGCATAGTTCACGCCGACCTCATCCTCCCAGTCCGCCACGATCAGCCCGCTGGCGGACAGCACCAGCATCAACAGGAAGGCCGCCACCACGGCCAGCGACACCATGGCCACGCGGTCCGCGCGCAGACGCCGCCAGGCCAGGCGCCACAACCCGGGCGAGACGTGATGCACGACGGCCGTCATGCCAGCTGCACCCGCGGATCGACCGCCTGGTACATCAGGTCCGTCAGCAGGTTGAACAGCATGGTGGCCGCCGCCACGTAGACGGTGATCGCCTTGATCACCGGGAAGTCGCTGCGCTCGACCGCCAGGATCACCTCGCGCCCGATGCCGGGAATGCCGAAGAAGCGCTCCAGCAGGAAGGCGCCGATCAGCAACGCCGGCAGGTTGGACATCACATGCGTGATGATGGGGATGGCGGCGTTGCGCAGCACGTGCACCCACATCACGCGGCGCTCGCCCAGGCCCTTGGCGCGCGCGGTGCGCACGTAGTCCTGGCCCACCTCGTCCAGCACGAAGCTGCGGTACAGGCGCAAGGTCGGCGCGATCGAGACGGCCAGCCCGATCAGGATGGGCAAGGTGGCGTAGCGCAGCAGGTTCTCCCAGAAGCGCTCGCCCCAGCCCTGCACCGGGAACAGCCCCAGCTTGTAAGCCAGCCCGTACTGGAACACGATGATGTAGACCAGGATGCTGATCGACATGCCTACGGTGCAGGCGATCATCACCACGCGGTCGGTCAGCGAGCCGCGCACGAAAGCCACCGTCAGCGCCAGCGCGATGCCCAGCAAGGTCTCCAGCAGCGTCAGCGGCAGCAGCACCGTCAATGACGGCCCCAGCCGCGTGGCGATGATGTGGGACACCGGCTCGCCGGTCGCCCAGCTCAAGCCGAAATCGAAGGTGGCGATCTGCCTGATGAAGATCCACAGCTGCACGTAGGACGGCTGGTCCACGCCCAGCTGGTGGCGGATGTTGGCGATGCTCCCGGCGTCGGCCATCTTGCCGGCCAGGATGAAGGCCGGATCGCCGCCCACCCAGTTGAACAGCACGAACACCAGCAGCACCACGCCCAGCATGGTCGGCAGCATCTGCCACAGGCGGCGCACAATATAGGCAATCATTGCTGGTCCTTGCGGTCGATATCGATGTACTTCCATTCCTGATGCAGGATGGGATGCTTCTTATACCCCAGTACGGTCGATTGCGCCAGCATGCCGCGGTGGCGCGACTAGGCCGACATCGCCGCCTGCACTTCCAGCAGCCGCGCCATCCAGCGCGGATCCCGGCGGGCCTGCCCTTGCCTTGCAGCCTGGTCTTTTGTCTCAGACGGGGCTTTTTGCATTGCCGCCCGCCCCGACTGTCGCATTAATGTAACGTCGTGTATTCAGCCGCCCGGTACTTATCGTCGCCTTCCGCGCACCAGCGTGTTGCATACCCGATACGCCCACACCATACTTTCCCTTCTTTTTAGCATTCAAACAATGTTTTATGTACTGAGAAGCGTTTCGCACCGAATTAGAGCGTTTTCCTGCCCAATTTTAGCGCGACACCCCTCGCCCCCCGGACACGACAACTTTATTCATTGATAAACGTTTGCTCGTTGACAGTAAAGACAGGCAGATGCTCTGATGAAGAGGCAAAGAACATCTGGTTCTCTGCACAAGACCTCAAAACGTAGTTACTTGATGCATTGATTTCAAATGGGAGAGAGAAATAATGATGGTTGAAACAGTATTGGCGCGATCCGTGCGTCTGGTGTGCACCGGCGGTTTGCTGGGCCTGGGCCTGATCGCTCCGCTGGCGCAAGCCCAAAGCACCGACCAGCCCGTGCAGCGCGTTGAAGTGACGGGTTCGTCGATCAAGCGCCTGGTCTCGGAAACGGCCAACCCCTTGACCGTGTTCAAATCCGACGACTTCGTCAAGCAAGGCTTGACCACGGCCCAGGAAGTGCTGGACCGCATTCCGTCGAACAGCTCGAGCTTCAGCTCCGGCAACGTGGTCGGCGGCAACAGCAGCGGCCTGCCGACCGGCGGCCAGGCCAGCGCCGACTTGCGCGGCCTGGGCGGCGACAAAACCCTGGTGCTGCTGAACGGCCGCCGCATCGCCAACCACCCGTATGACGGCGCCAGCGTCGACCTGAACATCATTCCGGTGTCGGCCCTGGAGCGCGTCGAAGTGCTGCGCGACGGCGCCTCGGCGATCTACGGTACCGACGCCATCGGCGGCGTGATCAACTTCATCACCAAGCGCTCGGTCAAGACCACCACCATCACGGCCGAAGGCGTGGCGCCACGCAAGCCCGGCGCCGACGAGCGCCGCATCAACCTGTCGACCGGCTACGGCGACCTGGACGCCGACGGCTTCAACGTGTTCGGCGTGTTCGACTACCACAAGCTCGACATCCTGACTTCGCAGCAGCGCGATTTCTCCAAGACCGGCATCATTCCGTCGCGCGGCCTGAACCTGACCTCCGGCACCACCTATCCGGGTAACTACTTCGATCCGACCTCGGGCGCCACCGGCAACCCCGGCTTCGCCAAGGGCTGCGACGCGCCGCTGTCGGTGCCGCGCGCCAGCAACGGCACCTGCCGCGAGGACTACACCCGCCTGATCGACGATCTGCCGGAGCAAAAGCAGACCGCCTTCTTCGGCAAGGCCACCTTCAAGATCAACAACGACCACCAGGCCTCGATCGAGTACCTGCACGCGGAAAACGATGTGATCTCGCACACCGCGCCGCCGCCGCAGACCGGCCTGATCCTGCCGAAGTCGAGCAAATACTATCCGGGCAATTCGGGCGGCGTGCCGGCCATGCCTGGCCTGTCGGGCGACCCGCTGTCGGTTAACTGGCGTCCGACCGAAGCCGGTCAGCGCACCATCAATTCCAAGGGCGCAGCCGACCGTCTGAGCATCGCCGCCGAAGGCCTGTACAAGGACTGGGACTACAAGGCCGGCTTCACGCTGTCCGAGAGCCGCTCGGCCGAATACTTCACCGGCGGCTATGTGCGCGACGACAGTTTCGCAGCAGGCGTCTTCAACGGCACGCTGAACCCGTTCGGCCTGCAGGACGCGGCCGGCAAGACCTACCTCGACAGCACCGCGCTGCGCGGCCAGGTCCAGAGCGGCAAAACCCGCAACACCGGCATCGACGCCAAGGCCAGCCGCGAGCTGATGGAGATGGGCGGCGGCAAGATGGCGGTGGCCGTGGGCGCCGAGCTGCGCCGCGAAGAGGCGGACTTCTTCGTCAACCGCGACATCGCCGGCCAGGCCGCCAGCTCGGGTCTGTCGGGTTCGCAGTCGACCTCGGGCGAGCGCACCATCAAGGCCATCTTCGGCGAGTTGAACATGCCGCTGATCAAGGACCTGGAAGTGCAGTTCGCGGCCCGCTACGACAACTACAGCGACGTCGGCAGCACCACCAACCCGAAACTGGGCGTGCGCTACCAGCCGACCAAGCAAGTGCTGCTGCGCGGTTCGGCCTCGACCGGCTTCCGCGCACCGACGCTGTTCGAGAAAAACGCGCCGCGTTCGAAGAACGACACCAACAACTCGTACAACGATCCTATCCTGTGCCCAGGCGGCGTGCTGTCGACCAACCCGATCGCCAACCCGCTGCGCGACTGCGACCTGCAACAGTTCAAGCTGCAGGGCGGCAATGCCAGCCTGAGCCCGGAAAAATCCAAGACCTTCTCGATGGGCATCGTGATCGAGCCGGTTCAGCAGGCGACGCTGGCCCTGGACTACTGGAACATCCGCCTCAAGGACAAGATCAACGCGCTGCCGGAAGAAGCCATCTACGGCGACTACGCCAAGTACCAGGCGCGCTTCCTGCGCAACCCGGACGGCTCGCCGTACGCGATCCTGGACTTGAAGGAAAACCTGGGCAAGGTCAACACCGACGGCGTCGACATGAGCCTGACGCTGCGCTCCGGCACCACCGGCTATGGCAACTTCACGCTGACCGTGGACGGCACCTATGTCCACAAGTATGAATACCAGGACGAGCGCGACGGTCCGTTCACCCAGAACGTCGGCCGCTACGCTGCCAACAATCCGGTGTTCCGCTGGAAGCACAACGCCGCGCTGAACTGGCGTTTGGGCACCTGGAGCGCGACGCTGGCGCAGTCGTACAAGTCCGGCTACATCGACCAGAACCTGGACATCGCGACGCAGTTCCTGAACAAGGTGCCGTCGTACCAGCTGTGGAACCTGTCGGGCACCTACACCGGCTTCAAGGGTGTGAGCCTGACCGCCGGCGTGAAGAACCTGCTGGACAAGGAACCGCCGTTCTCGAACCAGGGTACGCTGTTCCAGAAGGGTTACGATCCACGCTACACGGATCCGGTCGGCCGCGCACTGTACGCCCGCGCCAGCTACACCTTCTAAGCTAGGCTGAGCTAGCCTTACACCAGCCCCAGTGGCGATGCCCCGGTCCCGGCCGGCGCATCGCCACTTTTCTTTGCGCGCTCAGAACTTGTAATTGCCGCTCAGGTAGAACGCGCGACCGGCCGGGTCGGTGTAGCGGCCGTCGTAGCCGAGCTGGTTGCCGCCGCCGGCGTTCTGCAAGGTCAGCGGCGGCTTGCGGTCGCACAGGTTCTTGATGCCGGCGGTCAGCGTGAAGCGGCCGAACTCATATTTCCCCTGCCAGTCGACGGTGGTGTACGACGGCGTCCACAAGCCGCCGAAGGCCAGCGAATCGCCCACGCCGCCGTCCGGGTTGACGGCGAAGATCGCCGTGTCCAAGGGGTAGGCCTGGTCGTGGTAGCCCGACTTGTAGTGCGCCGCCAGCGTGTTGGTCAGCTTGCCGTTGGTCAGGCTCAGCGTCAGGTGGCTCTGCACGCGGAACACCACCGCGTTGTCCGGGCCGAAGCGGCCGAGGTCGGAGTTGATGTCGCCGCCGGCAATGGTGGTGTAGTTCTGCTTGATCATATAGGTGCCGGTCCAGGCCGCCTTCCAGTCGCCGACCGGCGACCTGTTGCGGTAGCTGAAGTCCCAGTCGACGCCGCGGTAGTTGGCCTCGCCGCCGTTGATCGGCGCCTGCAGGTAGCCGATGGTGGTGTAGCCGGCCGGATCGGGATAGGGGTTGACGAACAGGCGCAGGTACTGCTGCGGATTGGCGAAGCCCACCTGCTCCGGCACACCGGCCGACAGCACCTGGTTGCGGATCCGCACATTCCACAAGTCCAGCCCCAGCGACAGGCCGCGCAAGGCCTCGACGCGGCCACCCAGTGTCCACTGCCGGGACTTTTCCGGTTGCAGCCCGGCGCTGCCGCTGGCGCCGTTGGGGCCGATCAGCAGGTCGTACTGCGCCTGCCCCACCAGGCAGCCCGTCGATCCCGGGAAGGGACAGGCGTAGCTGCCGGCGGTGCTGCCGTTGAAGGTCGGCGCGCCGGCGATGTCGCTGATGTTGGGCGTCTTGAAGCCAGTGCCGTAGGCGGCGCGCAGCAGCAGCGTCTCGACCGGGGTCCAGCGCGCGCTGACCTTGTAGGTGCCGGCACTGAACGAGTTGCCGACCTCGCCCGATGGCAGCCGCGGACGCAGGCCGCTGGCGTCGGCCAGCTGGGCGAAGATGACATCGCTGTGGGTCTTGTCGTAGCTGTCGTAGCGGCCGGAGAGGGTGGCCTCGAAGGTCTTGTGCAGCGGCAGCAGCAGCTCGCCGAACACGCCCCAGTTGTCGCGGCGGGCGTCGAACGGCACCTGGCCGTAGTTGCCGCCCACCGGGTAGTCGGCCGAGGCCGGCTGGCTGGCGTAGCCGGAGTTGGCCAGGATGGTCGGATGGTAGGCGATCTGGTAATGGGTTTTCGAATAGTCGCCGCCCAGCGAGACGATGGAGCTGCCCCCCGGCAGACTGAACAGGTCGTGCTGCGCGCCCGCGTGCAGCGTGTTCAGCTTGGAGGTGTTGGTCGAGAAGGTGGTGCCGTTGACCAGTGCGCCGCGCAGCCGGTCGGCGCCGGTGCCCATCACCGGGTCGTAGGCGCCGGAGGCCACCAGCGCGTTGAGCTGGTCGAAGTCCGAGTAGCCGCCGGCCGCCCTGTCCTTGATCTTGTTCTCGGACAGGATCAGGCTGGCGTTGTAGGCCCAGGCGTAGGCGCTGCCGTCGATGCCGATGGCGAAGTGGTGCGCATCGGTGACGTACTCGTCGGTGCGACCGCCGATCAGCACCGAGCGGTAGCCCAGCGTGGCGTCGGCGGTCGGGTTCTCCAGGTTGTGGGCGTCCAGGTAGGGCTGGACGTAGCGCGCGTACAGCTGCGGGAAGCGGTCGACGGCGTTGACGCCCATCGGTTGCGCGGACGGCGCGTACTGCGCGGTCATCGAATAGCTCGACAGCACCAGTTCGCTCCACAGCTTGGTGTCGTCGTTGATCTGCCAGCTGCCCTTGAGCAGGCCGCTGTCGCGCCGCGAACCGGGCACGTCCTCGACGGTGGCGGCATAGTTGAAGCGGCACTGCGTGCCCAGCGGGCCGGCCAGCGCGCTGCCGCAATTGCCGTTGGCGGCCAGGTAGGGATTGATCGCCACGCCGCTGGTCTCGACCGTGGCGGCCGAGCCGCGCGGGCGCGCGTTGAAGGTGATGTTGGCCGGCTCGGTGTTGCCGGTGCGCTGGTCGAAGTAGTACTGCTGGCCGCCGCTGCTGAACCTGAAGAACGCGCCCGGCGCCGAGAAGCTGCGCTGCAGGGCGGTCAGGCGCTGCTGCTCGTCGTGGCTGTACGAGAACAGGACGTTGAACCTGTCGGTGTCGAGGTTGCCCCAGCCCTTGGTCAGGCCGGCGCTGGCCCAGCGGCCGCCCGACTTGCGCGGCTGGCCGTAGGTGCCGTAAGCCTCGCCCTTGGACAGGTTCTTTTTCAAGATGAAATTGACCACGCCGGCAATCGCGTCCGAACCGTACAGCGCGGACGCGCCGTCGCCGAGGATCTCGACCCGTTCCACCGCCTCCAGCGGGATGCTCTCGATGTTGACCGCGTAGCCACCGCCCTGCCCGGTGCCGAGCAGGCTGGGCGCCATGCGCTGGCCGTCCAGCAGCACCAGCGTGTACTTCGACGGCAGCGAGTGCAGCGCCGCCGTGGTGACGCCGGCGCCGCCGCCGTTGACCGAACTGGACGCCGGCACGAAGCCCTGCATCGACGGCAGCATCTGGATCAGGTCGGTCGCGGAGGCGGCGCCGCTCTGCTGGATGTCGGCACGGGTCAGCACCTGCACCGGCAGCGAGCCCTCCTGCGCGATGCGCTTGATGGCCGAGCCGGTGATCTCGACCCGCTGCATCGGCGACGCAGTTGGGGCGTCGGCCTGCTGCTGCGCCATCGCCGGCAAGGCCAGCAGCCCCACGCCGGCCAGGGCGCCGCCGGAGCACATCGTCCGCAACGAGCGCGACAACATAGTTTCCTGAATCATGACTTACCTCCCTCGATTATTTTCGGACATACCTGTCCAACGCCTGCGGCCGGGATGGCAACGGGACGCGCACAAAAAAACAGCTGGGTGATTTAACGGGGGAAGGAAGTCAACGACGGGGCCGACAATTGATATCAAAACATGGCCGGAATTTGCGCGTCAATCGGGCGCGCCGCGTGTTCGGTGTTCTTACAACAGTGTTGGTCGCCAGGTCCAAAAACAAAGGGCCCCATATCGCCATTGGGGCCCTTTGTGTTGCGCGCAGGATTTCTTACATCGTTTTTACTTCGAGGCGGCCTCGGCCGCCTGCGTGGCCAGGCGGCGCTGGCGCACGGCAGCGGCCAGCTCGTGCAGCACCTGCACGCTGCTGTCCCAGTCGATGCAGCCGTCGGTGACGGACTGGCCGTAGGTCAGCTCCTTGCCCGGCACCAGATCCTGGCGGCCCGCCACCAGATGCGATTCGATCATCACGCCGACGATGCGGTTGTCGCCGCCCGCCACCTGGCGGCCGATGTCGGCGCACACCGGCACCTGGTTCTCCGGCTTCTTCGAGCTATTGGCGTGCGAGGCGTCGATCATCAGGCGCGCGGCCAGGCCTTGGGCCGCGATCGCCTTGCAGGCCTCGTCGACGCTGGCGGCGTCGTAGTTCGGCGTCTTGCCGCCGCGCAGGATGATGTGGCAGTCCTCGTTGCCGTTGGTGGACACGATGGCCGAGTGGCCGCCCTTGGTCACCGACAGGAAATGGTGCGGCTGCGAGGCCGCCTTGATCGCCTCGACCGCGATCTTGACGTTGCCGTCGGTGCCGTTCTTGAAGCCGACCGGGCACGACAGGCCGGAGGCCAGCTCGCGGTGCACCTGCGATTCGGTGGTGCGGGCGCCGATCGCGCCCCAGCTGATCAGGTCGGCGATGTATTGCGGGCTGATCACGTCCAGGTACTCGGTGCCGGCCGGCAGGCCCAGCTCGTTGATGTCGCGCAGCAGCTCGCGCGCCATGCGCAGGCCGTCGTTGATGCGGAAGCTGCTGTCCATGTACGGGTCGTTGATCATGCCCTTCCAGCCGACCGTGGTGCGCGGCTTTTCGAAGTAGACCCGCATGACGATCTCGAGGTCGCCCGCCAGTTCGCGGCGCAGCGCCACCAGGCGGCGCGCGTATTCCATCGCCGCCTTCGGATCGTGGATCGAGCACGGGCCGATCACCACCATCAGGCGGTCGTCCTGGCCGTGCAGGATGCGGTGCAGCGCGATGCGGGCGTCGGCCGCGGTTTGCTCGGCCTGTTCCGTGCACGCAAACTCGCGAATCAGGTGGGACGGCGGCGTCAATTCCTTCATTTCGCGGATGCGCAAATCATCGGTACGGGGCATGCTGTTCTCCAGTTGATCAAAACAAAAAAGTAAAAAGTACGGGTAAAAAAAAACCGCCTCGGGAGGCGGTTTTTAGGAATTTGCTGGAACTCGTCTTTGCTTCTACGTGCACCGGCCGCTACTCCACCGCCTTTGGGTTGGAATTGCTAAAGTAAAAATGGCCGGTAAAGAAGAAGCGGGTCATGTACGGGTTTCCGTGAGTGTTTAAACGACTATAACGCTATTGTTCGCGGATTGGCAAGTAGTTTATGGCTATAAGCTTATAAGGGGGTCAAGTCTGACATTCGGACACGAACTCTGCCGTAACACACCGTTACGGCAGAGTTCGTGTCCGAATGTCAGACTTGACCCCCGGGGTTTTAGGCGGTGCCGCCGACGGTCACGCCGTCGATGCGCAGGGTCGGCTGGCCGACGCCCACCGGCACGCTCTGGCCTTCCTTGCCGCACACGCCCACGCCCGGATCGAGGCGCATGTCGTTGCCGATCATGGAGACGCGGTTCAGCACTTCCGGGCCGTTGCCGATCAGGGTGGCGCCCTTGACCGGGTAGGTCACCTTGCCGTCCTCGATCATGTAGGCCTCGCTGGCCGAGAACACGAACTTGCCGTTGGTGATGTCGACCTGGCCGCCGCCGAAGTTGACCGCGTACAGGCCGTTCTTGACCGAGGCCAGGATTTCCGCCGGGTCCTTGTCGCCGCCCAGCATGTAGGTGTTGGTCATGCGCGGCATCGGCAGGTGGGCGAACGATTCGCGGCGGGCGTTGCCGGTCACCGGCATCTTCATCAGGCGCGCGTTCATGGTGTCCTGGATGTAGCCTTTCAGGATGCCGTCCTCGATCAGCGTGGTGCACTGGGTCGGGTTGCCTTCGTCGTCGATGTTGAGCGAGCCGCGGCGGTCGGCCAGCGTGCCGTCGTCCACCACCGTCACGCCCTTGGCGGCGACGCGCTCGCCGATCATGCCGGCGAAGGTCGACGAGCCCTTGCGGTTGAAGTCGCCCTCCAGGCCGTGGCCGATCGCCTCGTGCAGCAGGATGCCGGGCCAGCCCGGTCCCAGCACGACCGTCATCGGGCCGGCCGGCGCCGGACGCGCGTCCAGGTTGACCACCGCCGAGTCGACGGCGTCGGCCGCGTATTGTTCCAGCAGGGCGTCGCTGAAGTAGCCGTAGTCGTAGCGGCCGCCGCCGCCGGACGAGCCCATCTCGCGGCGGCCGTTCTGCTCGACGATCACCGTCAGCGAGACGCGCACCAGCGGACGGATGTCGGCCGCCAGCACGCCATCGCTGCGCACCACCAGCACCACGTCGTATTCGCCGGCCAGGCTGGCCATCACCTGCACCACGCGCGGGTCCCTGGCGCGCGCCATCTTTTCCACGCGCTCCAGCAGCTTGACCTTGGCGGTCGCGTCCAGCGAGGCCAGCGGATCGTTGGGCAGGTACAGCGAGCGGCCGCCGGTCGGCGTCATGGCGCCGGCCACCTTGATCTTGCCGGCGCCGGCGCGGGCGATGGTGCGCGTGGCCGCGGCCGCGTCCATCAGGGCCGCTTCCGAAATGTCGTCCGAGTAGGCGAAGGCGGTCTTGTCGCCCGACACGGCGCGCACGCCGACGCCCTGGTCGATCGAGAAACTGCCGGTCTTGACGATGCCCTCTTCCAGGCTCCAGCCCTCATTCTTGGTGAACTGGAAGTACAGGTCGGCGTAGTCGACCTTGTGGGTGAACATCGAGCCCAGTGTCTTGAGCAGCTTGGCTTCGTCCAGCCCGAACGGCGTCAGCAGGATGTCGCGCGCTACGGCAAGGGTGGACAGGTTCGGTTCAAATGGCTTCATGATGGTGTCTTCTAATGGTGTGGTGCAATTGTAGCGGAGTTCACATCCGCCGTTTACATCGTCCTGTGTTTCAGCGCCGGCAGGCTCTCGCGCACGCTGTCCATGAACATCAGATCGATGTCGCCGTGGACCACGCCCTCGCCCTCGGCCAGCACCGCCTTGACCGTGCCCCACGGGTCGATCAGCATGCTGTGGCCCCAGGTGCGGCGGCCGTTCGGATGGGTGCCGCCCTGCGCCGCCGCCAGCACGTAGCACTGGTTCTCGATGGCGCGCGCGCGCAGCAGGATTTCCCAGTGCGCGTGGCCGGTGGTGTAGGTGAACGCGGCCGGCACCACGATCAGCGACACCGGCCCCATGGCGCGGTACAGCTCGGGGAAGCGCAGGTCGTAGCAGACCGACATGCCGACCTTGCCGAACGGCGCCTCGAACACGCCGACGTGCTTGCCCGGCACGATGGTCTTCGATTCGTTGTACGACTCCGTGCCCTTGGTGAAGCCGAACAGGTGGATCTTGTCGTAGCGGCCCACGTGCTCGCCCTGCGGGTTGTAGACCAGCGTGGTGTTGACGACCTTGTCCGCGTCGTCGGACGCCAGCGGCAGGGTGCCGCCGATCAGCCAGATCTCCAGCTCGCGCGCCAGCGCGGACATGAAGTCCTGGATCGGCCCCTGGCCCAGCGGCTCGGCCACGGCGACCTTGTCGCTGTCCTGCAGGCCCATGATGGCCCAGTATTCCGGCAGCAGCACCAGGGTGGCGCCGGCCTCGGCGGCCTGCTTGACCAGGCGGCGCGCGGTGGCGATATTTTCCGTCACGGACGGCGAGGAAATCATTTGTACTGCGGCGACTGTGTTCATGGCTGTCCCATTCAATTGCTGCCCTTGGCGGCGGGCGGCGGTTCCACTTTGGATGCGTCGAGCTTGGTCACCACCGGCGCCTTCCACGGCCCGGTGACCTGCATATGATAGGTCAAGGCCTTCATCACCGGCGCACTGAGGAACAGCTGCGCCAGGAAACTGCCCAGGCCGATCACCGGGTTGACGGCCAGCGCGTACACCAGCGGCGCCGTGCCCAGGTTCACTTCCGGTATCACCACCACATGCAGGTTGGTGGTTTCGTTGGCGATGTCGGCGGTGCCGTCCATCAGCACGGTGGCGGCCACGCCGTGCATTTTCAGGTTGTCGGTCTTGGCGATGCCGTGGTTGATGGCGGCGTTGGCGGTGATGCCGTCGAACGCCAGGCCTTCCGAGAAGACGTCGTGGAAATCGAGCTTGAGCATGCGCGGCAAGGCTTGCAGGCTGAGCACGCCGAGCAGCTTGGCGGCGCCCGGGTCCTGCTTCAGGAACTGGCCTTTTTCCACGTTCAGCTTGATGTCGCCGGACAGGCTGGGCAGGTCCAGCGAATACGGCAGGCCCTTCCAGGCGATGTCGCCGTTGAGCGTGCCCTTGCCGTTGCGCAGCGTGCCGACAAAGCCGAAGCGGTCCAGCAGCTTGCCGGCGTCGGCGATGTCGAGATTGAAGTTCAGGCTGGTGTTGTGGACGCCATCCTTGGTGACCCACTTGCCGGTGCCCTTGAGCTCGCCGTCCGGGTTGGCCAGCGACAGCTTGCCGACCCGCCATTCGCGCGCGTTCGGCAGCTGCGCATTGCTCGCCTGCAGTTCGAGCCGGCCCAGCTGCTTGTTGAACAGTTCGAAGCGGTCGACGATCACGTCCAGCGCCGGGATGGTGGCGGCAGCGCTCTTGCCGTCCAGCAGATCCTGCACATCCTTCGAGGCCGAGTCCTGGATCACCAGCGACGACAGGCGCGCCGTCACCTTGCCCAGGCCCTGGCCGGTGGACGGTTCGCTCCAGGTCACATAGCCGTTGGCCTGGCTGGAATCAACGCTGGCCTGCCATACCGTTTTCTGGCGGCTGACGCCGACCACCACGTTCTCCAGCTTGCGGTCGCCGATCACCAGCTCGCTGGCGCGCGCGGCGATGGTGTCCGGCATCACGTACTGGGCCACATCGGCGGCGTCGGGCCCGCCGGTGGACGGCTCGGCCTTGCCGGCGATCTCCGTGCCGAAGTCCAGCCAGGAATCCACGTTCAGCGCGCGCAGGCTGATGTTGAAGGCCATGCCGCTGTCGGGCTCAGGCGCCGGCTGATTGACGCCGATGCCGCCGCGCACCAGCTTCCACGGCGCCTTGCCGAGCCTCTGGCGCTGGTAGCGCGCGCTGATATTGCCGCCCAGGGCGATGCGCATGTCGTCATGCACGGCGCCGGCGGCGTCCGGCGTCAGCGCGCTGCTGAGCACGAAGTGCACCGGCAACGCGTCCGGCGCGGCCTTCCTGACCGGCGCCGGCAGTTCGATCCCCAGCCCGTTCAGGGTAGAGTCCACCGCCACCACCACCTGGCGATCGCGCGCCGTGACCGTGCCGGTGTAGCGCGTGCCGCCCGAGAAGTGGCTGGCCAGGCGCTGCATGGCCGGCATCGGATAGGTCTTGCGGAAGCCTTCGGCCGTCATCGCGCCGGCCAGCTTGACGACGATGGCGTTGTCCTTCTGGCTGCCGCCGGTGATGCCGACCGGTCCGCCGAGGAAGTTGCCCGACAGCTGGTTGAGGTTGACGCCATGCTCGTTGAACTCGATCTTGCCCTGCGATCCCAGCACCGGCGGCAGGTCGTTCATCAGCGTGATGTCGTTGTTGGCCAGTTGCAGCGCGCCCTGCACGCGGGCGTCGATCAGGTGCGACAGCGGCAGGCGCAGGCTCAGCGCCAGCTTGGCGTTGCCGCTGGCCTGGGTTTCATCGGTGAAGTGCGAGATCCATTCCAGCACCGGGCTGATGGTCACGTAGCGGAGGAACTCCTGCATCGGCCCGGCGGCGTTGCCGTCGATCTCCAGCATCGAATCGTGGATGGTCAGGTCCGGGATCACCGCCTTCACGCCGGACAGGGCGACGCCGGCGGTGGTGGCCGTATCGCCGCGGATCTCCATGCGGGCGCGGTCGAACACGAAGCTGCCCTTGATGTGTTCGGCTTGCGGCCACAGCGGCAGCGGCTTGCCGTCCTTGCCCGGCTCCCTGCCGTCGCGCAGGAAGTGGTCGGGGGAATAATTGAGCTTGCCCTCGGTCAGCTTGCCGGCCACGCGGAACTCGCCGCGCGCCTTGCCGGCGTCGCTCTGGAACGGGAAGTGGGCCAGGTCGCCGCGCAGGCGCAGCGTGACGTCGCTGGCGAGGCCGCCTTCCAGCGCGCCGGTCAGCCAGGCGCGCAGGTCGTGCGGGGTCTGCAGCGGCAGGTAGTTGTCGATGCGGTTGATCTGGAAGCCGTTCAAGGTGCCGGTCAGGTCGATATTGCCGGCGCCCTTGCCGGCCAGCGGCATCTTGTGCGTGCCCTGCAGCGTGCCGCTCAGGCCCTGCTGCAGGAAGTCCATGCTGTCGAGCTGGACCAGCAGCTGTTTATCGGGTTCGAACGACCAGCGCGCCTTCAGGTTCAGGTGGTCGAACGGCATGGCCGGGTCGCTGAAGTAGTCCGGCATTTGCAGCACCAGCTGGGTCGAGGCCAGGCTGAAGCTGCCGCCCTTTTCGGTGGCGTCGATGGCGCCGGTCAGGTTGTCGAAGCCGGGGATGGCGGGCATGGCGGCGGTGGCCGGCGACCTGGCGGTTTTCGGTTGCGCCGGGCGCGGCGGCTGCGGCTTCAGGCCCAGGCCGACCAGGTCGCCCTTGACGCGGTACGATTGCAGCGCCGGAAACGTGCCCTGCCATTCGGCGGAAAAATTCTGCAGCAGGCCGCGCGGTGCGAAGTCCGCCAGCAGCTTGCGCTGGCGCTCGGTCAGCGGCAGGCGCTCGGCCAGGCCGGCCATGGTTTGCAGGTCCAGCTGGCGGGCGCGGATTTCATAGCGCTCCGGCTTGGCGCCGCCGGCGACCGTGTAGTGTTCGGACAGCGAGGTCGGCGCCATCACCAGGCCGTCGCTGGTGGTCAGCGTCAGGTTGGTCAGCTCAATGTTGTGGCCCAGCGCGCCGAAGCGCGGCCGGGTCGCGCCCTTTCTGACCAGCGGCGCGTTGGCCGGGATTTCCTCGCGGGCGGCGATGCGGCCGCTCAGCTCGCGCAGGTCCAGCAGCGGCAAGTCCTTGCCCAGCACGGCGGAAACATCGCGCAGGCCGACGTCGGCGGTCAGGCCGGTCACGCGCGACTGGTCGATGCCCAGCCAGGCACGCAGCGAGCCGCCGCCGCTGTTGAGCTGGAACGGGAAGTCCAGCCAGGGCTTCCAGGCCAGCAGGTCGGTGCCGCGCACGTCGAAGTAGAGCTCGCCCTTCCACATCGACAGGTTGGACACGCGCGCGCCGAAGGCCGGATGGCTGAAGTCGGCGCGCAGGTCGAGCGGCGCGGCCAGCGTGGCCGGCGGCGTCGCCTTCAGCGCCAGCTGGTGATGCAGCCACTGGTTGCGCAGCAGGATGTTGACGCCGTCCAGCGCCAGCGGCGGCGCGCTGCGCTGCAGGTCGGTCCATTGCAGGCGGCCTTCGCGGATGACGATCTCGCGCTGCGACAGCAGCCAGTCGGCGCCCTTGCCGTCGTTCGGCTTGTGCGGGTCGATGTAGATGCCGGCCACCACCAGGCGGCCGTCGGCTTCGCGCCGCACGTCGAGCGCGGGACGCACCAGTTCCAGCGATTCGAAGCGCACGGCGCCGGCCAGCACACTCCACCACGACAGCGTGGCCGACACGCTTGGCAGCGCCAGCGCCGGCTTGCCCTGCTGGTCGTGCAGCACCACGTCGCCCAGGAACAGGTTGGGACGCAGGCCGGTCCAGGAGGCGTAGACGCGCGAGATGGTGACGGGATTGCCGACGGCGCCGCTGGCCAGGCGCTCGATATCGCCCTTGTAATGGTCGATATTCGGCAGCACGATGTAGCGCAACGTCAGGAACAGCAGGGCGAAGGCGAAGTACAGCAGCAGGAACAGCTTCAGCGTGAAGCCCAGCACGTGGTGGCTGGCCAGATTGCAGATGCGATAGGCGGCACGCAGCCGGTGCCAGCGCGCAGCCAAAGGCCCCTCGCCTGTCACAGTCTCCTCTTCTGGTTTTTGCATCAATAAGCTAATAAATCAGGCCATGCGTCAAATAAATCGCTAAACTCGGTTTCAAGCTTTTATGCCTGCGCAGCAATTCTACCGCATCGCCTGTGCAAGCCAGCGCCACTCAGGGCGGGCCCGCACCGGTTTTACGTGCTTTACAAGCTGTTACACCAAGCTGTTACGATTAACCGCCGTTACCACTGTCTCAGGAAACACGTTGCCAATGATTGCACCAACCGCGTCACGTTTTTACCAGCGCTGGCTGGCCGCCGCTCCCGACCGCGCCGCCAAGGCTGATGATTTAGCGCAATTATCGCTTGCCCAGATCAATCTTGCTGATTATTTAGCAAAAGAATCCGCCAACGTGCCGGAAGGCGCCCCGCCGCTGCCGCTGCCGCGTGCCATGCGCCGCCTGCGCAACCTGCTGGTGTGCGGGCTGATTCGCCGCGACCTCGAGGGCAAGGCCAACCTGGCCGAGGTGGTGGAAGCCATGACGCGCTTCGCCGATTTCGCCATCCAGCAGCACATGCGCGAGATTTACGCGGAAATGGTGGCGGCGCACGGTACGCCGATCGGCCGCGATTCCGGCCAGCCGCAGGAGCTGATCGTGCTGGGCATGGGCAAGCAAGGCGGCGGCGAGCTGAACGTTTCGTCCGACATCGACCTGATCTTCGTCTACCCGGAAGACGGCGACAGCGTCGCCGGGCCGGGTCAGCGCAGCCTGTCCAACCACGAGTTCTTCATCCGGCTGGGCAAGAAGCTGATCGCCGCGCTGGCGGAGATAACGGAAGATGGCTACACGTTCCGGGTCGATATGGCTTTGCGGCCGAATGGCGGCTCCGGCCCGCTGGCCGCCAGCCTGAGCATGGTGGAGCAATACCTGATCGTCCAGGGGCGCGAGTGGGAGCGCTACGCCTGGGTCAAGGCGCGCGCCGTGACCGGCCGCGCCGAGGACATCGCCGCGCTGGACGCCATCGTGCGGCCCTTTGTGTTCCGCCGCTACCTGGACTTCGGCGTGATCGACGCCATCCGCAATATGCATGCGCAGATCCGCGCCGAGGTGAACCGCCAGGAGCGGCTGCACCCGGACCGCAGCAACAATGTCAAGCTGGGCCGCGGCGGCATCCGCGAGATCGAGTTCCTGGCGCAGGTGTTCCAGCTGATACGGGGCGGCCGCGACGCCGCCCTGCGCGACCGTTCGACCCGCACCACGCTGCGCATCATCGCCGAGAAGGGCCTGCTAAGCCACGCCATCGTCTATCAACTGCTGGCTTCCTACACCTTCCTGCGCAATCTGGAGCATCGCCTGCAATACCTGGACGACGCCCAGACCCACACCCTGCCGGCCAACGACGCCGACCGCCTGCTGGTGGCGCAGATGATGGGCCTGGCCGACACCGCCACCCTGCTGACCCAGCTGGAGGCGCACCGCCAGTTCGTCGCCGGCCAGTTCGATGAAATGTTCTCGGACAAGACCAGCGGCAGCGACAACGACATCAATCCGCAATCCAGCAACGAGTGCGCCGATCCCGACAACCGCGAGGCCATGGTGTCGCGCTTCACGGCGCTGGGTTTCGACGATCCCGAGGGCGCGGCCAAGCGCCTGATCTCGACCTGGCAGGCGCCGCGTTTGCAATCGCTGCCGGAAGCCAGCCGCAACCGCCTGCTGGGACTGGTCAACGCGGCGCTGCCGCTGATCGTCCTCTGCTCGCAGGAATCCAGCGGCGGCAACCAGCAGGCCACGCTGGGCCGGCTGCTGGATTTCCTGGAGGCGATCGCCCGCCGTTCGGCCTACCTGTCGCTGCTGACCGAGTATCCGCACACGCTGGCGCGGGTGATCCGCATGGTGCACGCCAGCGGCTGGGCCGCGCAATTCCTCAGCCAGCACCCCATCCTGCTCGACGAGCTGCTGGACGACCGGGTCCGCAACGCCGTGTTCGATCCGGTGGCGCTGGCGGCCGACCTGGAAACCCAGCTGGCCTCGGCGCCGGGCGACACCGAGCGGCAGATGGACATCCTGCGCGAAATCCACCACGCCCAGCTGTTCCACCTGCTGGCGCAGGACCTGGCCGGCGACCTGACGGTGGAAAAGCTGGCCGACCACCTGTCGGCGCTGGCTGACACCATCGTCGCCGCCGCCATCAAGACGATCTGGAAGACGGTGGCCACGCGCCACCGCGAGGTGCCGCAGTTCGCGGTGATCGCCTACGGCAAGCTGGGCGGCAAGGAGCTGGGCTATGTGTCCGACCTGGACGTGATTTTCCTGTACGACGACGCCGACCAGGAAGCGCCGGCCCAGTACGCCAAGCTGGCGCAACGATTTATTACCTGGATGACATCGCACACCTCGGCCGGCATCCTGTTCGACATCGATACCGCGCTGCGCCCGGACGGCGCCAGCGGCATGCTGGTGTCGAGCGTGTCGGCGTTCGAGAAATACCAGAGCGGCTCGGCCTGGGTGTGGGAGCACCAGGCGCTGACCCGCGCCCGCTTTTGCGCCGGCGACGCGGCGATCGGCGCGCGCTTCGAGGAAATCCGCGAGGCGGTGCTGCGCAAGGAGCGTCCGGCCGACGGCCCGCTGAAGCAGGAAGTTATTGCAATGCGGAAACGCATGGTTGACGCCAAGCCGAACCACAGCGAGCTGTTCGACCTGAAACAGGATCCGGGCGGCATGATCGACATCGAATTCATCGTCCAGTTCCTGGTCCTGCAGCACGCGGCGACCTACCCGCAACTGACCGCCAATTACGGCAATATTGCGCTTTTGAAAATGTGCGGCGAACTGGGTTTGATCGATGCCGGCCTGGCGGCGCGGGTCGGCGACGCCTATCGACAGTTGCGCAAATTACAACACCAATTACGCCTGCAAGGTCAGGACCTGGCGCGCGTCGATCCGCAATTGGTGGCCGGCCACGCGGCGCAGGTTCAGGAATTATGGCGTACCATCTTTGAAGGAAACGTTGCCATATAACAACGAAAACTTTGTGAAATTCCTGTCGTTGTGATTTAAACTCGTCAACTACAGTAATATTGAAATCCATCACACCAGAGCGCCCAGCGCCATCGCAGTTTTATTCAAAGGAGAAATGATATGAGAGCATTATTCGGTGCCGCGGCATTAAGCTTGAGCATGTTTGCAATGTCATCGACCGCCTTGGCCGCCGACAAGGGAACGCCCGACGAAGCGGTTGCCATGGTAAAGAAAGCGGTTGCCCTGATTAAATCCGATGGCAAGGAAAAAGCTTTCGCCGCAATCTCCGATCCGGCCAATACGACTTTCCATGACCGCGACCTGTATATTTATGTGTACGATTTAAATGGCGTGGCATTAGCCCACGGTAATAATCCTAAAATGGTTGGCAAACCTTTGATTACCCTCAAGGATAACGAAGGAAAGCCAATGATTAAAGAAATGGTCGACACCGCCAAATCCAAGGGTAAGGGCTGGGTGGATTTCAAATGGCCGAATCCGGTCACAAAAGCGGTGGAAGCCAAATCCGGCTACATTGAAAAAGTCGACGACATGCTGGTCGGCTCCGGCATCTACAAATAAAAAACCAGCGCGCCACGCAACAACCGGGACGATGTCCCGGTTTTTTTTCGCCCTCATTCTTGAGACATGCCAAATATTGGCATGTAAACGCCAGAAATGAGCTTACGGTTGGGGGAACTCTTCGGCAGCCTAGTCAGTCTATAAGCGGTGACATCCAAAATAACCGCGGCACACCCTAGGAGTCGGATAATGAATAACGAAACCACAATCGCCCGCTCAATACGCCTGCTATGCATCGGCGGTCTGGCATTCGGCACGCAAACCGCCATGAGCCAGGAAACTGCCGAGCCAGTTCAGAAGGTGTTGATAACCGGCTCCCGTATTGCTTCGCCGGTGGCGGAATCGCCATCGCCATTGCAGATATTAAACTCGGTGGATATTGCCGCGTCCGGTGCCACCAATCTCCAGGACTTATTGCAGAAAAACCCGACGATGGGTACGCCGACCCTCAGCCGGGCCAATTCCAATTTCCTGACGTCAAGCGGCGGTGTCTCCACGGTTAATTTAAGAAACCTTGGCGATTCCCGCACCCTGGTATTAATTAACGGCCGTCGTTTTGTTTCCGGCGTGCCTGGAGATACTGCGGTCGACCTCAACACTATTCCCACGGATTTTATCGACCGCGTGGAATTATTAACCGGCGGCGCCTCCGCCACTTATGGATCCGACGCTGTGGCCGGCGTGGTGAATATTATCTTGAAGAAAAACTTTAACGGGGTGCTGCTGGACGCGCAAACCGGCCGCAGCAACGAGGGCGACGACTTTAAAAAGAAACTGGCGCTGACTTTCGGCACCACCAGCGCCGACGGCGCCAGCAATATCATGGGCCATTTCGGCTACTCGAAACAGGGCACGGTCTACTCGCGCGACCGTCCGGCCTCGGCCGTCGATCAGACTTCGGCCATCACCCAGGGCCACCCGGAACTGGCCTTCAAGGCCAAGCGGCCCAACTTTTCCGGCTACGCGCCGCAAGGCCATTTCTTCGGCGACAGCGAGGATTTCACCTATGATACAAATAACAATATTATCCCGTGGAATCAAAATGGCGCGCCCGGCAGCGGTGCCGGCGCCACCGGTTTCAACCGTTCGGCCTACCGCCTGATCGCCGTGCCGACCGAGCGCTACCTGTTCGCCACCAACGGCAACTGGGCCTTCAACGACAGCCACAGCGCATTTTTCGAGGGCACCTATGCCTCGACCAAGGTCGATACCAACATCGAACCCTTCGCCCTGGGTTCGGACCAGGTATACAAACCCAGCGGCCAGGTGCCGGCCGCCTCCCTCGTCAACGGCGTGCTGGTCAAGAATCCGCTGGTGCCGCAGTATTTATACGACCGCATCAGCGACACCGATGGCGATGGCGTGCCGGATTACTTCTTCACGCGCCGCCTGTCCGAGTTCGGCCCGCGCCATTCGACCGTGGACCGCGACACTTTCCGCCTGGCGACCGGCCTGAAGGGCACGATACGGGACTGGAGTTATGAAGCCTACCTGGCCTACGGAAAGACCAAGGAGGCGCAAAACTCCACCGGCCAGGTCAATGTGATGAGCTTGCGCAATGCACTGGAGGCAATTCCCGGCCCCGACGGCGCGCCGGTGTGCAGCGACGTGCACGCGACGGCCGAGGGTTGTGTACCGATCAACATCTTCGGCTACAACAGCATTACCCCGGCCGCGCTCAAATACGTGACCGCGCCCGGCTCGCTGGAAACCGCGATCACGCAGAAGCTGGCGGGCGGCTCGGTCACCGGCGAGGTGCCCGGCCTGGCCGCCGGCCGCATCGGCATCGCCGCCGGCTTCGAATGGCGCAGCGAGGATTCCAGCGCGATTCCCGACCCGCTGACCCAGTCCGGCCTGAACGCCGGCAACGCCCTGCCCCCCACCTTCGGCAATTTTCTGGTGCGCGAGGTGTTTGTCGAGACCAGGGTACCCTTGCTCAAGGAGCGGCCGTTTGCCCGCGAGCTCAGCTTCCTCGGCACGGTCCGCCACGGCGACTATTCCACCGTCGGCAGCACCAACAGCTGGAACGCCGGCCTGGAATGGGGCGTGACCTCCGACTTCAAGCTGCGCGGCACGCGCGCGCAATCGACACGGGCGCCCAATATCAACGAGCTGTTCCAGGCGCCCAGCCAGGATTTCCCCACCGGACTGGTCGATCCCTGCGAAGGCGTGGCGTCCTCCGGAACCAGCGCCCTGGCTGTCAATTGCCGCAACGCGCCGGGAGTTGCCGCCAATATGGCGGCACATGGCGGCGTGTTCACGTTAAATCAGGCCGACCAGCAGGGCATCAGCGGTTATGACAGCGGCAATCCCAATCTCAAGGCGGAAAAAGGCCGCTCCACCACGATCGGCCTGGTGGTGACGCCGCGCTCGGTGCCCATGTTGCGCCGCTTCACCTTCACGCTGGATTACTTCACCATCAAGATCGCCGACGCCATCGTCAACACCGACCGCCAATATGCGCTGGATCAATGCTATAACCAGAACAACCAGATGTTTTGCAACTTCATCACGCGGCGGCCGGCCGCAGTGGGCAACCTCAGCTCCGGCTCCATCCAGTACAGCAACATCGCCTCCACCAACAGCGGCGGCTTCGGCACCGAGGGCGTCGACGTCACGGCCTCGTGGTCGGACAAGGTCGGGCCAGGCAACCTGAGCGCGCGCCTGGCCTGGACCTGGCTGCGCCAGCTGTGGCAAAAGGCCACGCCGGAGGCGGAGAAGAACAGCGACGTCGGCGAAGTCACGGCGACCAACACCAATGCGCCACGCAACCGGGCCGGCCTCAACCTCGCCTACAAATGGGGCCCAGCCGGCGTCAACTGGACCGCCACCTACACCGGCCCGGTGTCGCTGGACGACCAGTTCCTGAAAAGCCTGAGCATTCCGCCGGGCACGGTGGGTGTGGGTTCGCGCACCTACAACGACTTCCAGTTCACGTATGACGTGAAGAAATACCTGCAGCTGTACCTGGGCATCGACAACGCCTTCAACGCCAAGGCGCCGCCCATCATCACCGGCCTGCCCGGCAACCAGACCGGCACCGAGACCGACACCTCGACCTACGACGCGATCGGCCGGCGCTATTACCTGGGCTTGCGCATCACCTTGTAGCGCGACAGAATCGGGCGAAAAAAAAAGCCTCCCGACACATGCATCGGGAGGCTTTTTTATCGGCGGACCGGATTACTTGGCGGTCATCAGTGCCACGGTGGTGTCCAGCATGCGGTTCGAGAAGCCCCACTCATTGTCGTACCACGACGATACCTTGACCAGGCGGCCCGACACTTTGGTCAGGGTCGAGTCGAAGTTCGACGAGGCAGGATTGTGGTTGAAGTCGATCGATACCAGCGGTTCGGTCTGGTAGGTCAGCACTTCTTTCAGCGCGCCTTCGGCCGCGGCCTTCATCAACGCGTTGACTTCGTCCACGGTGGTGTCGCGCTTGGCGATGAAGGACAGGTCGACCAGCGACACGTTGATGGTCGGCACGCGGATCGCGAAACCGTCCAGCTTGCCGTTCAGCTCAGGCAGCACCAGGCCGACCGCGGCGGCGGCGCCGGTCTTGGTCGGGATCATGCTCATGGTGGCGGAACGGGCGCGGCGCAGGTCTTCGTGCATCACGTCGCTCAGCACCTGGTCGTTGGTGTAGGCGTGCACGGTGGTCATCAGGCCGGTTTCCACGCCGATGGCGTCGTTCAGTGGCTTGACCAGCGGGGCCAGGCAGTTGGTGGTGCACGACGCGTTCGAGATCACGGTGTCGGTGGCTTTCAGCACGTGCTGGTTGACGCCGTACACGATGGTGGCGTCGACGTCCTTGCCGCCCGGTGCCGAGATGATGACTTTCTTGGCGCCGCCCTTCAGGTGGGCCGAAGCCTTCTCTTTGGTGGTGAAGAAGCCGGTGCACTCCAGCACCACGTCCACGCCCAGCTCGCCCCATGGGATTTCCGCAGGGTTGCGCTGCGCGAACACGCGGATCACATCGCCGTTCACGATCATGTTGTCGCCGTCCACCGTCACGGTGCCCGGGAACTTGCCGTGGGCGGTGTCGTAGCGGGTCAGGTGGGCGTTCGACTTGGCATCGCCCAGGTCGTTGATCGCAACGATCTGGATGTCTTGTTTCTTGCCGCCTTCGTAGAAAGCGCGCAGCACATTGCGGCCGATGCGGCCGTAGCCATTGATTGCAACTTTGATCGTCATACTATGCTCCTGATTAGAAAAATAGGTAATGCAACAAGCAATTATAGATTATGCAATGACAGATGTGACTTTCGCCACGACGTTTTCCACCGTGAAGCCGAAGTGCTTGAACAGCACGCCTGCCGGGGCCGATTCACCGAAGGTATCGATGCCGACCACCGCGCCTTCCAGACCGACGTATTTGTACCAGAAATCGGTCACGCCGGCTTCGATTGCCACACGTGGCAAGCCTTTGGTCAACACGCTGGCCTTGTAGGCGGCGTCCTGACGGTCAAATACATCGGTCGACGGCATCGACACCACGCGTGCCGCGATGCCTTCCGAGGCCAGCGCGGCAGCGGCGGCCACGGCCAGCTCGACTTCGGAACCGGTGGCGATCAAGGTGACCTTGGCGCCGGCCACTTCGCTCAGCACGTAGCCGCCGCGGGCGACGTCGGCGATCTGCTGGGCCGAACGCTCCTGGTACGGCAGGTTCTGGCGCGAGAAGATCAGGGTCGACGGACCGCTCTTGCGCTTGACCGCCTCGCCCCATGCCACGATCGATTCGACGGTGTCGCACGGACGCCAGTTGTCCAGGTTGGGGATCAGGCGCATCGACGAGATGTGCTCGACCGACTGGTGGGTCGGGCCGTCTTCGCCCAGGCCGATCGAGTCGTGGGTGAACACGAAGATCGAGCGCAGCTTCATCAGCGCGGCCATGCGCAGCGCGTTGCGGCTGTAGTCCGAGAAGGTCAGGAAGGTGGCGCCGAACGGGATGTAGCCGCCGTGCAGCGTGATGCCGTTCATGATGGCCGACATGCCGAACTCGCGCACGCCGTAGTTGATGTGGTTGCCTGGTTTGCCGGAACGCAGCGCCACGCACTCTTTCCAGTTGGTCAGGTTGGAGCCGGTCAGGTCGGCCGAGCCGCCCAGGAATTCCGGCAGCACCGGCGCCAGTGCCTGGATGGCGTTCTGGCTGGCCTTGCGGGTGGCGATGTTTTCCTTCTTCTCGACGCAGGCGGCGATGCCGGCGGCCAGGGTGGCGTCGAACGCGGCTGGCAGGTCGCCGGCCATGCGGCGGCTCAGTTCAGCGGCTTCGGCCGGGAATTGCTTGGCGTAGGCGGCGAAGTTCGCGGCCCAGTCGGCTTCCAGCTTGGCGCCGGCGGCCTTGGCGTCCCACGCGGCGTAGACGTCGGCAGGGATCTCGAACGGCGCGGCGCTCCAGCCGATGTATTCGCGCACTGCCGCGATTTCCTTGTCGCCCAGCGCGGCGCCGTGCACCTTGTCGCCGCCTTGCAGGTTGGGCGAGCCCTTGCCGATGATGGTCTTGCAGCAGATCAGGGTCGGCTTGCTGGAAGTCTTGGCGGCGGCGATGGCGGCCGAGACGGCGGCGACATCGTGGCCGTCGACGGCGCGGATCACGTTCCAGCCGTAGGCTTCGAAGCGGGCCGGGGTGTCGTCGGTGAACCAGCCTTCGACCTTGCCGTCGATCGAGATGCCGTTGTCGTCGTACAGCGCGATCAGCTTGTTCAGGCCCAGGGTGCCGGCCAGCGCGCACACCTCGTGCGAGATGCCTTCCATCAGGCAGCCGTCGCCGACAAAGGCGTAGGTGTAGTGGTTGACGATGTCAAAGCCAGGCTTGTTGAACTCGGCGGCCAGCAGGTACTCGGACAGCGCCATGCCGACCGCGTTGGCGATGCCCTGGCCCAGCGGACCGGTGGTGGTTTCCACGCCCGGGGTGACGTCGACTTCCGGGTGGCCCGGGGTTTTCGAATGCATCTGGCGGAAGGACTTGATGTCGTCCATGCTCACCGCGTAGCCGGACAGGTGCAGCAGCGCGTAGTGCAGCATCGAGCCGTGGCCGTTGGACAGCAGGAAGCGGTCGCGGTTCACCCATTTCGGGTTGGCCGGGTTGTGGCTGTAATGGCCACTCCACAGCGCAACAGCGATCTCGGCCATGCCCATCGGCATGCCTGGGTGGCCGGAATTGGCCTTCTGGACGGCGTCCATTGCCAGCGCGCGAATCGCGTTAGCCATTGGGGTGGTGGGGAGCGTAGAAGTCATCGTTGGTCTATCACGAAAGTATGGAAACTGGTGGCAATGGGATGCTGCTGTCGTTGCTGCTGTCTAGTGCTGCTCTCTTGCTGAACCCATTATTTTACCAGACCGAGGCGTCCACCATTTAAAATTGCGGAACTCAAACCGACCGGATCCGCGCATGCCCCGCTTTTACATCCCCCAGCCCTTGGCCATCGGCCAGCTCGTCAGCCTGCCCGAGGCGGTCGCCCACCACATCCAGGTGCTGCGGCTGGCGCCGGGCGAGCTGGTCACGCTGTTCAACGGCGACGGCGGCGAATACAGCGCCACGCTGAGCGAGATCGGCAAGCGCCAGGTCAGCGTCGAGGTCAAGGCGCACCAGCCGCGCGAGATCGAGCTGCCGTTCTGCATCACGCTGGCCCAGGCCCTGCCCGAGGCCAGCAAGATGGACTGGATCATCGAAAAGGCCATCGAGCTGGGCGTGTCCGGCGTGCAACCGCTGGCGGCGCAACGCTGCGTGGTGCGGCTGTCGGCCGAACGGGCCGAGAAGAAGATGGCGCACTGGCAGGGCATCATCGAGTCGGCCTCCGAGCAGAGCGGCCGCAACCGCCTGGCCCAGCTGGCGCCGCTGCAGGACTACAAGCAATGGATCACCCAGCAGGACATGCACCGCCGCATCATCCTGACGCCGCGCGCCGACCTGTCGCTGAGCGACTGGGCGCGCCACCAGAGCCCGCAGGCGGTGACGCTGGTGATCGGCCCCGAGGGCGGCCTCAGCGACGCAGAGGAAAGCCTTGCGATCCAGCACGGCGCCCTGCCCCTGGCCATGGGCCCGCGCATCCTGCGCACGGAGACCGCCGGCCTGTCGGCCGCCGCCATCCTGAGCGGGATGTGGGGCGGCATGTAGCAACATGCGGCGCAAAGTGATGCGCGCCCCCAACAGTTGATCTGGTTTCATGCGTCCTTTGCGGCTGGACGTGTTATCGGCGGTCTATAATTTCTTTGCAGGCAACAAAGCTTCCCTGCAAACCCGTCGATGACTAGAAATGATTACCTCCAAGCCCAATCCGCCTCCGGCGCAGCCTGAAGTCGCCATCCTGGAGGCGGCAGCGATCAAGGCCACCCAGGCCGGCCAGGAAGAAGAAGCCGGCCGCATGTGGTCGCGCATCCTGGAACTGCAGCCGGCCCATCCGCTGGCGCTGACCTCGCTGGGCAAGCGCGCCTTCCGCTACGGCGACCACGCCACCGCGCGCCGCGCCTTCGAGCGCCTGGTGCGCGCCTATCCCGACGATCCGCAAAACTGGGTCAGCCTGGCGCTGGCCTGCCAGGGGCAGAAGGACGAGACGGCCGAAGAGACCGCCATCCACAACGCCCTGGTGGCCGACCCGTCCGACATGGTGGCCCTGATCCTGCGCGCCAACCTGCTGGAACGCCAGGGCAAGACCCACCAGTCGGCGTCGGTGTACGGCGCGGTGGCCTCGGTGGCGCCGCCGGTCGAACGGCTGGACCCCGGCATGCGCAACGCGGTCGAGCACGCAAGGCAATATGTCGAGCGCTACCAGGCCGACTATGGCCGCTTCCTCGACCACTTCCTCGAACAGCAATACCAGCAGCACGCGGGTGAAGACCTGAGCCGCTTCCGCGAATCGATCGACCTGCTGGTGGGCCGCAAGCGCCGCTACGAATCGAAGTCGATGCGCTACCACTATCCCGGCCTGCTGCCGCAAGCCTTCCTGCCGCGCGGCGAGTTCCCGTGGCTGGACGCGATCGAGGCCGGCACCGACACCATCCGCGATGAATTCCTGCAAGTGCTGCAAACGGAGGATGGTTTCGCGCCCTACCTGACCTATCCGGACGACGTGCCGCACAACCAGTTCGCCGAACTGAACAACTCGCCGCGCTGGAGCGCCTTCCACCTGCTCAAGGATGGCCAGCCGGTGCCGGAGAACGCCGCCAAGTGCCCGCAAACGATGGCGCTGCTGGGCGGCGCGCCGCAGCCGCACCAGCCCGGCCGCACGCCGACCGCCATGTTCTCGCTGCTCAAGCCGAAGACGCGGATACCGGCCCACGTCGGCGTCAGCAACGCACGCCTGGTGACGCACCTGCCGCTGATCGTGCCGCCGGACTGCGGCTTCCGGGTCGGCAACGAAACGCGCAGCTGGCAACCGGGCCAGGCCTGGGTATTCGATGATACCATCGAGCATGAGGCGTGGAATGACAGCGACAAGCTGCGCGTGGTGCTGATTTTCGACATCTGGCATCCGCAGCTGACGCTGGCGGAACGCGCCATGATCACGGAAATGACCCGCGCCATCCACGCCTTCAAGAGCGCCGATGGCGGTTTCGACCTCTAGGCAATGACAGCACACAATCCGAACGCGGCGGCGGCACGCACCCACTTTGAGCAACTCACCCGCAGCGGCCAGGGCGGGCCGCAAGCCTGGTTCGGATTGGCGCAAGCCTGCCAGGCACTGGGCGACATCAAGGCGGCGCTGGCCGCCCTGGAGCATGCGCTGGACGCCGCGCCGGACAACCTGCAACTGCTGCTGATCAAGGGCGACTTGCTGGCGGCCGACGGCAACACCATCTCCGCCGTGGCCTTCTACCGCACCGCGCTGCGGGCTTCGCCGCCCGACGCCGAGCTGCCGCCGGCGCTGCGCGCGCACCTGGCACGCGCCCGCGCCGCCTGCGAGCAGCAGGTGGGCCAGTTCGAAGGGCAATTGATGCAGCGGCTGCGCCAGGCCGGCCTGGACGACGACGCCGACAGCGCCCGCTTCAACCAGTCGCTCGACCTGCTGCTGGGACGCAAGCAGATCTTCCTGCAGCAGCCGCGCCTGTACTACTTCCCCGGCCTGCCGCAAACCCAGTTCTTCGACCGCGCCGCCTTCCCCTGGCTGGACCAGGTCGAGGCCGCCACCGGCGACATCCGCGCCGAGCTGCTGCAGGTGCTGCAGGACGACGCCGCCTTCGAACCCTATCTCAAGCCCGATCCCCGGCTGCCGGTACTCAACCGCGGCGGCATGCACAACAACCGCGACTGGAGCGCCTTCTATTTGTGGCGCAACGGCGAGCCGGTGGCCGAGAACGCCGCGCGCTGCCCGAAGACGCTGGCCGCGCTGGCCGGGGTGCCGATGACGCAGGTGCCGGGGCGCGCGCCCACCATCCTGTTTTCCATGATGCGGCCGGGCGCACACATCCCGCCGCATACCGGCATCCTCAACACCCGCCTGATCTGCCACCTGCCGCTGATCGTGCCGCCCGGCTGCTCGCTGCGGGTCGGCAACGAGACGCGCAGCTGGCAGGAAGGCAAGGCCTGGGTGTTCGACGACAGCATCGAACACGAGGCCTGGAACACCAGCGACCAGACGCGCGTGATCCTGCTGTTCGAGGCCTGGCGGCCGGAACTGACGGAGAAGGAACGCACGCTGGTGAGCACCATGCTGGGTGCCATCGACGCCGGCAGCGACTGGGAAACCTGAGCCCAACACTTCAAGCAGCGCACCCCCAAAAAAAAGCGGCGGGTCGTGAGACCCGCCGCTTTTTACTCCATGACGCCGATTAGAACTTGGCGGTCACGTTCATGAACAGCTTACGACCCAGTGCATCGTACATCGATGGGAAGGTGTTGCCGTTACCCTGGCCCGTACCATACTTCGACGTCAGCGGTGGATCGCGGTCGAACATATTGTTCATGCCGGCGGTCAGGCTGATCTTCTTGTTGAAGTAGTAGGTGCCTGCCAGGTCGAAGTAGTTGGCCGAAGCGAAGTGGCTTTCCGCAGGCTGAGGCTTGCCGTGCAACTGCGTGTTGTCGCTGGTGGTTTCGATGTCCACGCCCTGGAAGTAACGCCAAGTCAGAGCCACGTCGAAGCTCCAAGGAGTGTTCCAGTTGCCACGCAGCTTGTGACGCCATTTCGGACGCGGCTGGCCGCACTTGCCGGCGCCGTTGTACAGGCCTGCGCAATCGTAGGAGCCTTCGCCTGGCAGTTCTTCGGTTTCATACGACTTCAGCTTGGTGCCGTTCATGGTCAGGCCCATGGTGCCCAGATTGCCGACGCGCTGGCCGTAGCTGAAGCCCAGGTCGACACCCGAAGTCTTGATGGAACCAATATTGGTATTGGTGCCAACGATGTTCGCCTCGGGCAGCAGCCACAGGGTACCCTGCGAGTCGCGATGAATCTGCGAGCAGAACACTGGATCGCCGGAGTCCAGGCACTTGGTCAGCGTGGTTTGTGGGTTGACGATGCTGATGGTGTCCTGCACCTTGATGTCGAAGTAGTCGACGGTCAGAGTCAGGTTTTTCATCGGAGTGATCACCAGACCCAGGGTGTTCGACTTTGAACGCTCTGGCTTCAGCTGGGTGTTACCACCAGACAGGTAGTTGTATTGACCAGACGGGCTTGCCTGAACGTTACCGTACCGTGCAGCACTGACACCGGTGTTTGCGCACTGCGCCGGGGTTGGAGAACCTTTGATAGTCATGTCGCCTGCGCATGGATCATTGTCCATGTCGAACAGGTTGTTACCGCTAGGGGTGAACAGTTCGTTGATGTTCGGCGCGCGAACTGCCTTCTGGTGCGAACCGCGGACCTTGACCATCGATACTGGCTGCCATTCCAGGCCGATGCCGTAGGTGTTGGCACTGACGCCGGTGTCGATCTTGGTGTGGCGGAACGACAGGTTGGTTGCCAGGTTTTCAGCAAACGGCTTGTTTTCCAGCAGAGGCAGACGCAGTTCGCCGAACACGTCCTTGACTACATAACGGCCATGGACAGGGCTCACAGGACCGCCGGAGCCGTCCAAATCGAAGTCTCGCGAAGGACCGTCAGGACGCAGCTCCAAGGCTTCGACGCGACGCTCCAGACCAACGGACACGCCAACGCCTTGCGAGTTACCAGGGATCTTGATGCCGTATTCGCCCAGATCAGCGGCAATATTGGCGCCCTGGATCTGCTGTTCGGTCTGACCGAACTGCTCACCTGGAATCTGGATGTAATCCAGCATTTCCTTAGTCACGCCGCCCACTTTCCAGACATTGTAAGGTACGCACTTCGGATCAGTTGCATTAGCGAACGAGGCGCACTGAGCGACACCGCCCACGTTGACCACGTCCATCGCCTTGGCTGCCTTGGCTTTGGAGAAGTAATTATCCGAGCTGCCGGCGAAGCGCACTTTGGAAGTCTGCGCGAAGATGTCGTACTGCCATGGGCCGACTTCGCCTTTGACTCCGAACAACATGCGATACGAGGTGTTAGTAAAGACCGAATCACGGCCGCCACCTTCGACGTTACGGCGCTGCACAATTACCGAATTACTGCTGCCTGGAGTGGATACATCCAGCGCGGCCTTCATCTCAGGGGTCAGGAATGGGTTGTCGTTCTTGACGGTATAGACCGCGCCGAACATGCCGCCAGGTGCCACTTGCGCATCGCTGCGGTCATCGTGGAAGGAGAAATCGGCGTAGACGCGAGCCTTCTCGTTGACGTCGTAGTGGATGTTTGCAGCGACGCCATAACGTTCGTCAGGACGGGTCAGGTAGTTGGTCGGGCCGAAATTGTAGGCATCGGTCGCATCCACGTAGGAACGTGGCGTACCTGCGGCGGTGGTGGTGAAGATTTTACCAGCGTTAGGGAACAGCGGGCCTTTGTCAGCGCCGTTGGTGAAGCGGCCGGTGGCGTTGGTGCTGGAACCGCCACAAGCGAAGCCCGCAGCCGATACGCTCAGCGAGCAAGCGGTGAAATCGCGCGCGGCTTGCAGCAGCGCGTCGTCGCGCTTGTAGCTGAAGAACAGGGTGGCGTTACCTTTGTTGTCGGCGAAGTTGCTACCGATCAGCAACGAGGCGTCGCGCGAACGGCCGTCCAGGCCGACGTTGCCAGGCACCGAGTACTGGCCAGGGTTGCCTGCGGCGCGCGCGGCAACCAGACTGCCCACGCCGGCGGTGTCCTGCTGCTTGTGGTTGTAGCCGCTGCCGTTGACTTCGACCTGAACGCCTTCGAAGCGGTCGTTCATGATGAAGTTGACCACACCAGCGACCGCGTCCGCACCGTACACGGCGCCGGCGCCGCCGGACAGGACTTCGATACGTTTGATCAGGGGAGCAGGAATCTGGTTCAAGTCGGCAGCCGGCGAACCTGGGGTACCGGCTGGCAGGCGGTGGCCGTTGACCAGCACCAGGGTACGGTTCGCGCCCAGGCCGCGCAGGTCGACCTGAGCGGTACCGGTCGCGCCGTTGGAGACGGAACCGGACTGCGATGCGAACACCTGTGGCAGGTTGTTCAGCAGGCTTTCGACGTTGCGCACGCCGTCGAGCTTGATGTCTTTCGAACCCAGCACGGTAATCGGGCTGGTGCCTTCAGTGTTCAGCGTTGGGATGCGCGAACCGGTCACCTCAACTTTTTGCAAAGGCTGGTCCGGTGCCTGCTGCGCGGAGGCGGCATGCATACCCAGCGCGATCCCGCTGACGAATGCCACGCGGATCGAGCGAGACAATACTGTTTCCTTGATCATTATATTGAATTCCTTGGTGTGTTTATTAGAACGTTTAACGGCATCTTTTGGATAGCAACTAAAACGACCCATTTCTTTGTTTAACCTCTACCGACCGATGAATAGTCTGGATAAAACCATTCAATAGCCGGCAACTGTACTTCCTCTGCCCAGGTAAAGATCGGCGCTTGCATCATCATCGATGAAATAAAGCCAAACTTTACCGCTGTCCATAAAAACATAGCAACTCGGCTATTGTCAATGAACCTTACATAGCCGGGAGTAGCGTGCGGAAGGCAACAGTTTCCGTGCACCGGCATGGTGCGATGCGGCAAAGCCTCGGGATAAAGCTGCGGATGGATGTTTTTTTATTAACGTAAAAAATTGTCTCGTCCGTACAACATTGCTTTCAGTCTGGCGCAGAATTAGCTTAAAGTATTCCTTAAATGACACTTTTAATTTCCCATCAAATAACGAAATCAACGCAAAAAAACAACAACCGAGCGGAAGTTCGCCATTTCCTGTCCTACCGTAACGTCCTGGGAGCGTGTACACCAAAATTTTCAGCCGTCAAGCCGCAACCGGCGAAAATCAATGCAAAACCGCGACTTTCCAAAACAAAGAACATCCAATATGCCAACGCCGCTACGTTTTTAACCGTCTGCGGCGCGCAACAAAGTTCCAGTGTGGATACAAAAACGCACCAGAAGGTGGATAGAAACCGAGATCTGCTCATTTTTGTGGCAGTCGTCTTTTAACAACAAACCTGCCAATTGTTCACTTGTGAATAATTTCATTACCGCAACAATTGTCGACTTATATATCCCCGCGCGCAATAATAATCAGGCCAGGACGACACCGAACCAGTTCTATATTATTTATAAATATCCCTTCCCACTCCAATATTAAATATCTAATGGATAAACCCGCGCGGGAGAATAAGCAACGCTATTAGATGATTCCGGGACTTGCATATAACTATGCATCGCAGGCCTATGCCGGTGCGTACGCAACGTACTAAAAGAGGCAATATTGTCGGCGCCCCGCTGAACTTAATATTCCACAAACGCGGTCCTGGCATTTTATATTTACCGTATCGCGTTTTATCCGCATTTCAGGGGGCGGACGCGCGCGGCGTGGCTGCAATTGGCCGCCATTGCGGGTAAAATACGGGGTTTTACGGGCCCAAGCGGAGCACAACGCCGCCGCGCCGGCCCGACTATCATGGCGCCTAGACAGCGCCCTCTCAGGAAGCCACCCATGTTGCGATTAAACGAAGTCAAACTCCCGCTCAACCACACCGAGGCCGATCTGCCGGCCGCCATCCTGGCGCGCCTGGATATCGCCGCCGACGCCCTGCTCGGCTACACGGTATTCAAGCGCAGCTACGACGCCCGCAAGAAAACCGCGATCGTGCTGATCTACTCGCTCGACGTCGAGGTCAAGGACGAAGCCGCGCTGCTCAAGCGCCTGCACCACGACGCCCACCTGATGCCGTCGCCGGACACCTCCTATAAGTTCGTCGCCCACGGCGAACAGCTGGCCGGCCACGACCAGAATCCGCGCCCGGTGGTGATCGGCACCGGCCCCTGCGGCCTGTTCGCGGCGCTGATCCTGGCGCAGATGGGCCTGCGTCCCATCATCCTCGAACGCGGCAAGCAGGTGCGCGAGCGCACGGTCGACACCTTCGGCTTCTGGCGCAAGCGCGAGCTCAATCCCGAATCGAACGTGCAGTTCGGCGAAGGCGGCGCCGGCACCTTCTCGGACGGCAAGCTGTACAGCCAGATCAAGGACCCCAAGCACTACGGCCGCAAGGTGCTGACCGAGTTCGTCAAGGCCGGCGCGCCGGAGGAAATCATCTACGTCAGCAAGCCGCACATCGGCACCTTCCGCCTGGTGAAGATGGTCGAGCAGATGCGCGCCAACATCGAGCAGATGGGCGGCGAGTACCGCTTTGAAAACAAGGTGGTCGACATCGAGATCGAGCAAGGCCCGGACGGCGGCCAGGTGCGCGGCCTGACGCTCGAGAGCGGCGAGAAGATCGTCACCAACCACGTGGTGCTGGCGGTCGGCCACAGCGCGCGCGACACCTTTGAGATGCTGCACCAGCGCGGCGTCTACATCGAGGCCAAGCCGTTCTCGATCGGCTTCCGCGTCGAGCACCCGCAGTCGCTGATCGACGCCTGCCGCTTCGGCCCCAACGCCGGCCACCCCATCCTCGGCGCCGCCGACTACAAGCTGGTGCACCACGCCTCCAACGGCCGCGCCGTGTACAGCTTCTGCATGTGCCCGGGCGGCACGGTGGTGGCGGCCGCGTCCGAACCGGGCCGCGTGGTCACCAACGGCATGAGCCAGTATTCGCGCAACGAACGCAATGCCAACAGCGCCATCGTGGTCAGCATCTCGCCGGAAGTCGACTACCCCGGCCATCCGCTGGCCGGCATCGAGTTCCAGCGCCGCCTGGAAGAGAAGGCCTTCGAACTGGGCGGCCGCACCTACAATGCGCCCGGCCAGTTGATGGGGGACTTTGTGGCCGGCCGCGCCTCGACCGAATTCGGCAGCGTGGTGCCGTCGTACAAGCCGGGCGTGCACCTGACCGACCTGGCCACCATCCTGCCGGAGTTCGCCGTGACCGCGCTGCGCGAAGCCTTCCCGGCCTTCGACAAGCAGGTCAAGGGCTACTTCAAGCACGACGCCGTGCTGACCGGACTGGAGACGCGCACCTCGTCGCCGATCCGCATCAAGCGCCGCGACGACACCCTGCAAAGCCTGAACACCCGCGGCCTGTTCCCGGCCGGCGAAGGCGCCGGCTACGCGGGCGGCATCCTGTCGGCCGGCGTCGACGGCATCAAGGTGGCCGAGGCCGTGGCCTTGTCCATGGCCGCGGACCAGCAGCGCTAAATCCCCTCCCCCGGCCCGGCCGCCCCCCTCGTGGCGGCCGGCGCATCAGTCGTCACACATCACATCGCTGCACTCATGAACATGGTTGCATGTTTGACGAGTTCCTAGCACCAAACAGCCATAAACAACCAAATACTTTGTATTTTTGTGTAAAAAAGTCGTTATTTTTTGAAATTGCCGTGAAAAGTGTTGTTTATTTCACTGTTGTTACAGAGCGGGAATTGACCTTGGCGGACTCAAGTGGTCTGATGACTGCCTGAATAGTTTATAGATGGATTATTCATTATGAAATTTTTAATAGCAAAGTAATAAGCTGCAACCTCGCTAGGAGTTCAAAGCAATGATGATGGAAACTGTAATTTCGCGTTCACTGCGCCTGATGTTTTCGGGCAGCGCTGCACTGATCGGTGCAGGCCTGCTGGCCCAGCCAGTATTCGCACAGGACACCCCTGTCGTACAACGCGTGGAAATCACCGGTTCGTCGGTTAAGCGTGTCGACGCTGAAACCTCGCTGCCGGTACAAATCGTAACCAAGGCGGACATCGCCCGCACCGGCGCCACCAGCACCGAAGAACTGCTGCAGTCGATCTCGGCCTTCTCCTCGGCCGGCGGCACCAGCAACGCCACCGGCGCCGGCACCTCGACCGGCGGCCTGTCGTCGATCTCGCTGCGCGGCCTGGGCTCGACCCGCACCCTGGTGCTGGTCAACGGCCGCCGCCTGGCGGCGTTCGCCGGCAGCGACGGCGCCTCCGTCAACGTCAACGTGATCCCGCTGGCCGCCATCGAGCGCGTCGAAGTGCTGAAGGATGGCGCATCGGGCGTGTACGGCAGCGATGCGGTGGCCGGCGTGGTCAACTTCATCCTCTCCAAGCAGACCGACGGCGTGGAAATCACCGGCGGCTACGGCTCCCCATCGCAAAGCGGCGGCGGCCAGAACAGCAAGGCCACGATCACCGGCGGCTTCAACACCGACAAGCTGAACCTGGTTGTGTCGGGCTCCTACGAAAAAGAAAAAGCCCTGTTCGGCCGTGACCGCGACTACGCGGCCACCTCGACCAAGCTGCCTTACTACAATGGCACCGCGACCGGCCTGGGCAACATCCAGGGTTCGTTCACGCCAGGCGTCGGCACGGATGCAGGCTTCAGCTCGGGCGGTTCGGGCTACGGCAATCCGCTGGCCATCGGCGACAAGTGCGGCACCATCAAGATGGGCACGCTGCAAAACGGCGCCAAGGGCGCGCCTTACTGCTACTACGACAGCGGCCCGGACGTCGGCCTGACGCCAGATCGCGAACTGTTCAACTTCACCAGCAACCTGAGCTACCAGCTGAACGCCGACCACCAGCTGTTTGGCGACGTGCTGTACTCGCAGAGCAAAGTCACCCAGACCTACCAGGCTTCGCCGGCGCGCGCCAGCTTCTTTGAAACCGACGGCGAGTTCGCCAAGCAGGGCGTGGACGCGGCACTGCTGCTGTACCCGAGCAATCCGGTGTACCAGTCGATCGCGGCGCCTTACCTGCACAGCCAGGGCTTCGATTCGCTGATCGGCAAGCCTCTGTCGATCACCTCGCGCGTGTTCGACTTCGGCCCACGCCAGAACGTCGACACCGCCAAGCAGGCCCGCGTGGTCGTTGGCGCCAAGGGCACCGTCGGCAAGGTCGACTACGAAGTGGCGCTGAGCCACAACGAGTCCAAGCTGAACAGCGCTGTCACCACCGGCTACTTCTCGCAAGTGGCTTACGCCAAGATCATCAACGCCAGCAACTGGAATCCATGGGCGGCAGGCGGCGTGCAAACCGGCGCCCTGGCCGACCAGCTGAAAGGCGCAGCCTTCAGCGGCGACTTCCTGGCAGCCAAATCGACCAGCGACGCCTTCGACGCCAAGATCACCGGCGACTTCTGGACCATCGCCGGCATCACCCCGCAATACGCTGTGGGCGCGCAGTCGCGCAAAGAGAACTACACCACCAGCCCTAGCGCGGCTTACCAGTCGGGCGACATCTCCGGCCTGGGCGGCTCGGTCGTACCTATCGACCGCGACCGTACCGTGAACTCGGCCTTCGGCGAACTGAGCATTCCACTGATGAAGACGCTGGAAGCGAACGTGGCTGTGCGCGACGACCATTACGACGACGTCGGCAACTCGGCCAACTGGAAAGGCAATGTCCGTTGGCAGCCGATCAAGACCCTGGTGCTGCGCGCTTCGTACGGCACGGGCTTCCGCGCACCGTCGCTGGTTGACCTGTGGACGCCACAGACCCTGGGCACCTCCGAGCAGTTCAACGATCCAACGACCAAGCAAACCGGTCTGCAGGTCAATGCTCTGTCGGGCGGCAATCCCAACCTGAAGCCAGAGAAGTCGAAGCAGTACTCGTTCGGCGCCGTATGGCAGCCGGTATCGAGCGCGAGCATCGGTGTTGACTTCTTCAACATCAACATCCGCGACATCCTGGCGACGCCGTCGGCACAAGAAGTCGTGTCGCGCTTCCGCGCCGGCGACCCGGCCTACGCAGGCCTGGTGACCCTGAACGGCAAGGACATCGTCAGCATTCGCCAGACCCTGGCCAACACCGGCAACGCCAACGTGCAGGGCCTGGACCTGACGGCCAACTGGAAGGACAACTTCAGCTTCGGTAAGCTGGAAGCCAACCTGAACGGTACCTACATGGATACCTTCGACCAGACCAGCCCAGGCGGCGACGTCTCGCACAAAGTCGGCACCATCGTCGATGGCGACGGTAACCCGGTGATCGGCGCGCAAAACGGCGGCGTGATCCTGCGCTGGAAGCACCAGCTGGCCGGCACCTGGACCAAGGGTCCATGGTCGACCACCCTGGTACAGAACTACCGCAGCGGCTACCAGGTTGGCCACGACCTGAACGACAACAAAGTGTTCATCTCGTCGGAAGCCACCTACGATGCCAACGTCACCTTCCGCGGCATCAAGAACCTGACCCTGGCGCTGGGCGTGAAGAACCTGTTCGACAAGCAGCCTGACCCGATTGGTACCGCAGTCACCAATCAGTTCCAGTCCGGCTACGACATCAACCAGTACGATCCACGTGGCCGCTTCGTCTACGTGACCGCTGGCTACAAGTTCAAGTAATCGGCAAGACGTAAAACAGAAGCCCGCGCAGCTCAGGCCGCGCGGGCTTTTTTTTACGTCTGAGAGGCGAACCCCGAACCGAGGCGGGGTCTGACCCCGTACGGGGTCCGACCCCTGCGGCTGCGGTGCGGGTTAAAGCCATCCGGCCTTCTTGAAGCGCCGGTGCAGATACAGGCACACCCCCACCATCACCGACAGCGCGAACGGATAACCATACTTCCATTCCAGCTCCGGCATGACCTTGAAATTCATCCCCCACACGCCGGCAAACGCAGTGCAGATCGCGAAGATCGCCGCCCACGCCGCCAGCCGCTTGTTCACTTCGCTCTCCTCGATCGCCACCATCGACAGGTTGACCTGGATCGCCGTGCCGATGGTGTCGCGGATGGTATCGAGCGAGGCGCTGATGCGGTGCAGATGGTCATGCACATCGCGGAAGTATTCCTGCGTGTCCTGGCACATGGCCGGCACGCGGCCGCCATGCAGCCGGCCCACCGCCTCCATCAGCGGCGACACCACGTGGCGCACGATGGTCACCTTGCGCTTGAGCTCGTACAGCCGCTGGATATTGTCGCGCTGCTTGCCCTGGCTGAAGATCAGCTCCTCGATTTTTTCCAGCTCCGTCTCCAGCATATCGAGCACCGGGAAGTAGCGGTCCACCACCGCGTCCATCAGCGCGTACAGCACGAAGGCCGGGCCCAGGCGCAGCATATGCGGCTCCTTCTCCGCGCGCGCGCGCACGCCGAGGAAGCCCTGCTGGCTATGGCCATCGCGCGAGGACAGCACGTAGTTGTCGCCGACGAAAATATCCACCTCGCCGACCGCCACATCGCCGTCGCGGCACTCGATGGTCTTGACCACCACGAACAGCGAATCGCCATACTCCTCGATCTTGGGCCGCTGGTGGCCGCGCCGCGCATCCTCCACCGCCAGCTCGTGCAGGCCGAACTCCTGCTGCATGATCGCCAGCTCGTCCGGCTGGGCGTCGCGCAGCGCGACCCAGACAAACGTTTCCGGCTTCTCGATATACTCGCTGATCTCCTCGACCGGAATGTCGGACAGCTTCTGGCCATCCTGATAGGCCACACAATTAATCAGCATACTGTTTCCATAAAAAAAAAGCTCCTGGCTTCATCAGCCAAGAGCTTACCTCAAACCGGCGCGCCGGAGCCGGGATCAATCGTCCTTGGCGCCGTCGATGCCGAGTTCGGCGATCTTGCGGGTGATGGTGTTGCGGCCTATGCCCAGGCGCACCGCCGCGTCGTTCTTGCGGCCATGCGTGTGCTTGAGCGCGGTGCGTATCAGCGCCGACTCGAACTGCCGGCCCAGCACCGCCATCACCTCCTGCTGCCCGCCGCTGAGCATGCTGGCGGCCTGCGCCTCCAGCAATCCCAGCCATGCATCCGGCGAACCGCCCGAGGCCGGGGCCGAGGCCGATCCGTGCGCGCTGCCGCCGCTGTCCGCCAGCGGCATCGCCATCACCGTGCCGTGGTGCTGGATCGGCGCATAGCTCTCCACCGGCGCCGGCGCGTGGCCCTGCTCCTGGGTCAGCTCCAGCGGCAAGTCCTTCACTTCCACCGTCTGGCCCGGCGCCATCACCGTGATCCAGTTGCACAGGTTTTCCAGCTGGCGCACATTGCCCGGCAAGTCCAGCCCGCTGAGGAAGTTCAAGGTGGCGTCGCTCATGCGCTTGGCTTCCACGCCCAGCTGCTTGGCGCTCTGCACCAGGAAGTGGCGCACCAAAATAGGGATGTCCTCGCGCCGCTCCCTCAAACTGGGCAGGCGCAGGCGGATCACGTTGAGGCGGTGATACAAGTCCTCGCGGAACAAGCCCTCGCGCACGCGCTGCTCGAGGTTCTGGTGGGTCGCGGTGATCACGCGCACATTGGCCTTGAGCGGCTGGTGGCCGCCGACGCGGTAGAAGTGGCCGTCCGACAGCACGCGCAGCAAGCGCGTCTGCAGGTCGAACGGCATGTCGCCGATTTCATCGAGGAACAGCGTGCCGTTCTCGGCCTGCTCGAAGCGGCCGCGGCGCGTGGTCTGCGCGCCGGTGAAGGCGCCGCGCTCGTGGCCGAACAGTTCGGACTCCAGCAAGTCTTTCGGAATGGCGGCGGTGTTGAGCGCGATGAAGGGCTGCGCCGCGCGCGGGCTGTGCTTGTGCAGCGCGCGCGCCACCAGCTCCTTGCCCGACCCCGATTCGCCGGTGATCAGCACCGTCACGTTCGATTGCGACAGGCGGCCGATGGCGCGGAACACTTCCTGCATCGCCGGCGCCTGGCCGAGGATTTCCGGCGTCTCCGACGGACCGGACTCGACGCTGGTCTCGCGCAGGCTCTCGTCCAGCGCGCGGCGGATCAGCTCGACGGCCTTGTCGATGTCGAACGGCTTGGCCAGGTATTCAAAGGCGCCGCCCTGGAAGGCCGCGACGGCGGAGTCCAGGTCGGAGAAGGCGGTGATGATGATGACCGGCAGGCCGGGGAAGCGCGACTTCACCAGCTGCAGCAGGTCGAGGCCGGAGTCGCCCGGCATGCGGATGTCGGACACCAGCACCTGCGGCGTCTCGAACTCCAGCGCGGCGATGGCGTCGCGCGCGTTGGCAAAACTCTTGGTGGCCAGGTTCTCCCGGGCCAGCGCTTTTTCCAGTACCCAGCGGATCGATTCGTCGTCGTCTACTATCCAGATTGGCTTCATGTGTTGTATGTATCCCGCAATATGGATCGTCAATCAAGGGACCCGGCATCCGCCCCCTGCTGGCCAGGGCTTATGGCAGCGGCAGCAGGATGCGGAAGTCCGTATATCCAGGCCGGCTCTCGCACTCGATCACGCCCATGTGCTGCTGCACAAAGGTCTGCGCTAGGGTCAGCCCCAAGCCGCTGCCGCCTTCCCTGCCCGATACCAAGGGGTAGAAAATCCGGTCGCGGATCTGGGGTGCGATGCCCGGTCCATTGTCGATGATATGCAAGTCTAATGCCAGCCCGTAACGGACCTTGGCCAGCGTGACCTGGCGAGCCACGCGGGTCTTGAAAACGATCTCCGCGTCGCCGCCGTCGATGCGGCCGGCCAGCGCCTGGGCGGCGTTGTGCGCGATGTTGAGCACGGTCTGGATCAGCTGCTCCTTGTCGCCGCGGAACTCGGGGATGGAGGCGTCGTAATCGCGCAAGATCGTCAGGCCGGACGGGAACTCGGCCAGCATCAGGCTGCGCACGCGCTCCAGCACCTCGTGGATGTTGACGTCGCCGACAATGTGCGGCCGGCGGTGCGGCGCCAGCAAACGGTCGACCAGCGTCTGCAGCCGGTCCGCCTCCTTGATGATGACCTGGGTGTACTCGCGCAGCTGGCCGGCGTGCAGCGCCGGCAGCTCCATCTCCAGCAACTGCGCGGCGCCGCGGATGCCGCCCAGCGGGTTCTTGATCTCGTGCGCCAGGTTGCGGATCAGCTCCTTGTTGACCTGGCTCTGGTCGAGGATGCGCTCCTCGCGGTCCAGCTTGAGGTGCTGCAGGTGCTCGCGCAGCTCGATCAGGATGTGGCCGGCCGGCTCGTCCAGTGCGGAGACGATGCTGTGCACGTGCAGCGGATCGCGTCCGGCCCGCTCCAGCGTCAGGTCCTGGCGCAGGTCGGAGAACTTGTGCTCGCGCGCCTGCGTGCAGATATTGTCGAGCTCGCTTGGATTGAGGAATTGCGCGCTCAGCGTCTGGCGCGATAAGGCTTTGAGCGAACTCTCCAGCAGATTCTCGGCGGCCGCGTTGGCGTAGACGAAGCGGCCCTCGGGGTCCAGCAGCACCACGGCCGAAGCCAGCAGTTCCAGCCCCGCCAGTGCCGGCGGGCGGTGCTTGCCGGCGGTATGCAATGCCTGGCTCATAATAAACTCATCATCGGATGTTTGCGATCTCACGTTTCAAGGCTTCGATATTCTTCTCCGAGCGGCTGATGTTGTCGCGCATGGTGGCCACCCGCTCCAGGTACTTGGCGTAGTTGCGCTCGTCGCCGCGCCGTTCCGGCTCGCCGTTGTTGAACTCCTTGCGCTGCTCCGCCAGTTTCTGCATCTCGTTTTTCAGCTCGTCTTCCAGGATGCCGCGGCGGTCGGCGTCGCGAGCGCGCTGTTCGGCGTTGTCGACGCGCGGAAAGTCGCCCGGCGTGCTGACCGGCGCCGGCACACTGCCGCTGCGCGCAGGCGTGCCCTGGCGGCGCGGCGGCGCCGGAATCACGGTGCCCGGCAAATCCATCGACTTGCAGTAGCTGCTGCGGTTGATGTCGGTGTACTCGATGCTGCCGTTGGGCGCCACGCACTTGTAGATCTGCGCCTGCGCCGCGCCGCAGCCCAGCAACGCCATCAACATGCATCGTTTAAAGCTAGTTGTCATTCGAAATCCGTGGGTGAAACTATCCATCCCGAATATACAACATCCAAAGAAAAACGCGGGGAAAGCTCTGCTCGCCCCGCGTTTTTTGCCTTCACTACAAGCACCGGCGCTGCCGATGCGTTGCAATTACAGCGAGTAGTACATGTCGAACTCGGCAGGGTGAGTCGTCATGCGCATGCGCTGGACGTCCTGCATTTTCAGTTCGATGTAAGCGTCGATCATGGAATCGCTGAACACGCCGCCACGGGTCAGGAACTCGCGGTCTTTGTTCAGGTTGTCCAGTGCCTCTTCCAGCGACGAGCACACGGTTGGGATCAGTGCGTCTTCTTCCGGCGGCAGGTGGTACAGATCTTTCGATGCTGCCTCGCCCGGATGGATCTTGTTGGCGATACCGTCCAGACCAGCCATCAGCAGCGCTGCGAAGCACAGGTAGACGTTGGCCAGTGGATCCGGGAAGCGGGTTTCGATACGGCGGCCCTTAGGATTGGCCACGTGCGGAATACGGATCGAAGCCGAACGGTTCTTGGCCGAGTACGCCAGTTTCACTGGAGCTTCAAAGCCTGGAACCAGACGCTTGTACGAGTTGGTGCCTGGGTTGGTGATCGCGTTCAGTGCCTTGGCGTGCTTGATGATGCCGCCGATGTAGTACAGCGCGGTGTCGGACAGGCCGGCATAGCCGTCGCCGGCGAACAGGTTGACGCCGTCTTTCCAGATCGACTGGTGCACGTGCATGCCGGAACCGTTGTCGCCAACGATAGGCTTAGGCATGAAGGTGGCGGTCTTGCCATAGCTGTGGGCCACGTTCCAGACCACGTATTTCAGGTTCTGGGTCCAGTCGGCGCGCTCGACCAGGGTCGAGAACTTGGTGCCGATTTCGTTCTGGCCGGCGCCGGCCACTTCGTGGTGGTGCACTTCGACCGGGATGCCCAGCGATTCCAGGATCAGGCACATTTCCGAACGCATGTCCTGGAAGCTGTCGACTGGTGGCACTGGGAAGTAGCCGCCCTTGACGGTAGGACGGTGGCCGGTGTTGCCGCCTTCCAGCTTCTCGCCGGTGGTCCACGAGGCTTCTTCGGAATCGATCTTGACGAAGCAACCCGACATGTCGATCTTCCAGCGCACGCTGTCGAAGATGAAGAACTCTGGCTCAGGGCCGAAGTAGGCGGTGTCGCCCATGCCGGACGATTTCAGGTAGGCTTCAGCGCGCTTGGCGATGGAGCGTGGATCGCGGTCGTAGCCCTTGCCGTCGGCCGGTTCGATGACGTCGCACTGCATGAACAGCGTGGTCTCTTCCATGAACGGGTCGATGTTCGCGGTGTTTGGATCTGGCAGCAGAATCATGTCCGAAGCTTCGATGCCTTTCCAGCCGGCGATCGAGGAACCGTCAAAGGCGTGGCCCGATTCGAACTTGTCGATGTCGAAGTGCGACACAGGCACGGTGACGTGCTGTTCTTTACCACGGGTGTCGGCGAAACGGAAATCAACGAATTTGACTTCGTTTTCCTGGACCATTTTCAGAACTTCTGCGGCTGTCATTGCCATGCGTATCTCCTAAAGGAATGTGGGACTCGTGCGCTCATGGTGAGCAGTATTCGTGCCAGCTTCAAACTCAACAGCTTATGTCGATAGCGTCTTTGAACTTGCTGGGAAAATGAATCCAAAATTCACCAGCGCGTCAAAGTGCCACTATTTGAGGCAGCTCAACACCGCACCAACTGAGTGCGTATTCGAGATATTGCACCGTATTTGTGCATTTTGGGGATTATTCCGAAAAATGCACTGCTTCGGTGCGTCTGCGTGTGGTGCACGCGCAGGAAGCCTATAATAAACTCAAACTTATTTCTGGAACATGACATGAGCAAAATAGACGAGATTCTTGCGCTGGCCCGTAGCCGCAGCAAAGACTGGCCCTATGCCGGCGCCGTGACGCCTCAGGAAGCCTATGAACTGATCAGCGCCGACAACGCGGTCAAGCTGGTCGACGTGCGCACCCATGCCGAGCGCGACTGGGTAGGCCGGGTGGCGATACCGGAAGCCCAACATGGTGCAGTGCAATGGAATTTGTATCCGGGCGGGATCGCCAACCATGAATTCATCGAGCAGCTGAACTCGGTGGCGCGCAAGGACCAGGTGATTTTGTTCCTGTGCCGCTCCGGCGTGCGCTCGCGTGGTGCGGCCAAGCTGGCGACCGAGCACGGCTACCAGCACTGCTACGACATCCTCGAAGGCTTCGAGGGCGACAAGGATGAAAAAGGCCACCGCAAGAACATCAATGGCTGGTGCAAGGCCGAGCTGCCCTGGACCGGCGCCTGAGGCACGTCATTCCCGCGCACGCGGGAATCCATGCCCGGCAACCGGTGTCGGCGACGTATGGATTCCCGCTTTCGCGGGAATGACGGCTATACCGCCACCGCCTCATCCGGCGCTGGCGCCGACTCGTCCATCAGGAACTGGATACGCTTGCGCACGAACTGGATGTGGCTGCGCAAGCCGTACAAGCCGTCCGCGAACGAGAGCGGGATCGACACCTGGTTGACCAGGTCCTCGATCTCGTTCAGGCGCAGCAGCTGCCTCTCATAGACCTGCATGCGCGACTCGTCCGGCGCCTCCTCCACCGCCTGCTCCACCGCGCGCAGCTGGCCGTACCAGCGGTACACGCGCGAGCGGATGCGCCACACGTACAGCGGCGGCACCACCTTGGACAGCGGCAGTATCAGCGCGCCCAGCGCCACCACCACAACCCACATGCGGTCGAAGAAATTCGCCAGCCAGAAGGTCATATAGCGTTGCAGCAGCGGCGGGCCGCTCTTGTAGAACTTGGCCGCCTCGGCGTCGACCGGGATCTCGGTGTACTTGGCCGATGGGAACTGCCCCTGCTGCGAGAACCAGCCGGCGCCGCTGTGGATGCTGCTGGCCGCCTGCACGAACAAATCCACCAGCGCCGGATGCAGGTCGTCGCGCGCCACCAGCGTGGCGGTCGGAGCGATCAGGTTGTAGTCCTCGGCCGGGATATCGCGGCCGAGGTCGACGATCCCCTGCGGCAGCACCACATGCGTCAGGAACGGCAGCTTGCGGGCGTAGGCCTCGGCCTGGTTGAAGTTGAACAGCTTGATGCCCGGCGTCTGCAGCAACATCTGGATCAGCGGCGCTTCCGGGGCGGAGGTGAACACCAGGCCGTCGATACGGCCCTCCAGCAGCTCCACCGTGGCCGGCGTGTTGGCCAGCGAGAAGCGCTCCACCTCGCCCTTCTCCACGCCGTTCAGCTCCAGCACCTGGCGGAACAGGCGCGGGGCGCCGGCGCCCTTGGGACCGTAGTTGATCTTCAGGCCCCTCAGCTGGGTCAGCTGGGTGATGGGCGGCTTGCCCTTGGTCTCGCGCAGGAACAGCCACAGCGGCTCGACAAACAGGCTGCCCAGCGAGGTCAGGCCTTCGCGCTCGGCCGCCTCCTCGTTGGTGGAGCCGCTCTGCACGAAGGCGATATCGACTTCGCCGGCCTTGAGGCGCTTGAGGTTTTCGCCGGAGCCGGCGGACGGCACCAAGGTCACCTTGACGCCGTGCTTGGCCAGCGCGGCCGCGTACTTCTTACCGAATTCAGCGTAGGCGCTGTTTTCCTGGCCGGTGGCCACGCGCACCGTGCGCGGCGGCGCCGGGTCCACCAGCCAGTAGGCCAGCAGACAGACACCGGCGATCAGCGCGATGGTGGGAGCGGCGGCGACAAACAAGTCCCGCACGGAGAACTGCGTGAACTTGAGGATTTTGGACATGTGGTGGCGTATCGGTTTCATGGGCTGATACATTGCCAACAAATGAGCAACTATGCAAGGGAAACACGCCGCCGTCGCTCCCGCCCGCTACGTCGCTCCCGCGAACGCGGGAGTCCATGCTGAGCTGGCGTTCTATGGGTCCCCGCTTTCGCGGGGACGACATTTAACCGCCGCAGGCCTGCAGCGGCGGCGTGACCGAGGCAGTGGCGTTGCCGCCGGTCTTGACGATCACCGGCGGCGTCGGCGCCGGCTTGGCGATCGGATGCGGTTCGATCAGCGGCATCAGGTTGGGCGCCAGCACCACCAGCAGCTGCACCGGCAGCGCGCTGGTGAAGTCGTAGTTCTTCGATTCCGGCCCGTGCACATAGGCCGTCATCGAACCGAAGAAGCGCTCGCCGATGTTGAACACAAACGTCGCCGAACGGTTCACATAGCGCGATTCGATCAGCCGTCCGCCGCCGCCAAAGACGTCGAAGCGCTGGTCGCCGGTGCCGGTCTTGCCGCCGACCGGGATCACCTTGCCGTCCGAGCCGACAAAGGCCATGCGCGCCCGCTTGGCGGTGCCGTCCGACACCACGCCGCGGATCGCATCGGCCACCACCCGCGCCACCTCCGGCGACAGCACCTGCTCGTTGGCGGTCGGCTTGCCCTTGGTGACCAAGGTCTCATACGGCGTGCCCTCGGCGAAGTGCAGCGAGCTGATACGCTGGCTGCTCTTGCGCACGCCGCCGTTGACGATAATCCCCATCAACTCCGCCAGCGCCGCCGGACGGTCGGCCGACGCGCCCAGCGTGGTCGCATACGACGGCACCAGCGATTCGAACGGATACCCCATCTTCTTCCACTGCTTGTGGATTTCCATGAAGCCTTCCACCTCGATCAGGCCGACGATGCGCTTGTCCTGCGCGTGCTTGTGGTGGGTCTTGAACAGCCACTGGTAGACCTCCTGCCGCTCCTTCTCGCTGGCCGCCGTCATCTGCGACAGCGTGGCGCCCGGATGCTGGCGCATATAGGCCGCCATCCACAGCTCCAGCGGGTGCACGCTGGCCAGGTAGCCGCGGTCGGCCAGCGACCACTTGTCGATCGCGTACTGGTCGTACAGCTTGGCCACGCGCTCTTCCGGCACTTCGTTCTGCGACGGCAGGTTGTCCTTCAGGAAGGCGGCGAACTGCTGCTCGCTGGCCGTCGGATACACGGTGCGGTGGATCACCGCCAGCCGCACCGGCGTGCTGCGGATGTTCGCCAGCAGGATCTTGTCCAGCTCGGACTCCGGCTTGCCCTTGTACTTCAGGTAGAAGCGCCCCAGGAATTCCTTGCCTTCCTTGTCCGCGAAGCGCGCCAGGTACTGCGCGCGGCGCGGATCGTCCGAATCGGCCAGCAGCGACGCCGACGAGCCCGGTGTCTGGAACATGTAGTACTTGGCGACGTCGCGCATCAGGCGCACGAACACCAGGTTGGTCGAGTGGCGCAGCGCCTCGGTCACGGTCAGGATCTTGCCGTTGTCTTCCTTCGAGAAATTGCCGAAGTGGTGCAGGCCGCCGCCGGTGAAGAAGCCCTCGCCCGGATTGCCCGAATACTTGCGTTCCATCGCCGCGTTGAGCATCGGCGTCAGCTCGCGCCCGCCCTTCTCCAGCGGCAGCGCCTTGAAGTAGTCCAGCGCCCATTGCGACAGCTTGTCCTGCGGATCGACCGTCACCTTGCCCAGCGCGGCCGCGTCCATACCGCCGTACTTCTTGTGCAGCATGTCGACGATGTCCAGATAGGTCACCAGTGTGCGCAGCTTGGCCGTGGAGCCCAGGTCCAGCTTGGCGCCCTCGTTGATGTCCAGCGGCTGGTCGAAGTTGTCTGTCTGCAGGCGCAGCAGGTTGTTCTGCTCGCCCTTCTCCAGCAGGGTGAAGCTGTACACCACGTTGGCAGGGTCGCCATTGCCCAGCATGCCCTTGCCGGTCAGGCCGGCGGCCTTGGCCTTCTCCGGATCGCGCAGGTCGCGCAGCACTTGCGTGACGGCGGTCTGCGCCTGCGCGTCCAGCGTGCTGACCACGCTCAGGTCGAGGCGGTCCAGGTTGTACATGCGGTTGTCGCCCAGCAGGTTGGCCAGGTGGTTGCGGATCGCGTTGGACGCCTTGCGCGAGACAAAGGTCATCGCCGGCGCCGACTCCACGCCGTTGCCGGTGGCCGGATGCAGCCGCTGCTGCAAAGCCATGTCGCGCATGGCCGGCGTGATCACGCCGTCCTGCGCCAGGATGCGCAGATGGCTGTTGGCCAGCACTTCCAGGTCGGCCGCGCCGTTGCCCAGGTAGTAGCTCGGGCGGCGCTGCGCGATCATCAGGCTCAGCGCTTCCTTGTAGGTCAGCGCGGTTTCCGCGTCCGGATGATCGAGGTTGCCTGCCATCAGGCGGTTGAAGTCCGGGAAGCTGCGGCCGTACCACACCCACATGCCGTCGCCGATGCCGTTCACTTCGCCGTAGCCGGGCTTGGCCGACAGCGGCACCGTGTTCAGGTAATCGATGACGATGCGGCGGCGCGCCTTGGTGGTGTCCGGTCCGTCCTGGTAGGAGCGCAGGCTGGCCGAGACCATCTGCTGCAGCTTGTCCTTCATGGAACCGGTGCGCCCTTCCGGCGAGTGGCGGTATTTTTCGATCTGCGTGGCCAGCGTGCTGCCGCCCGCCGGACGGTGGCCGCCGGCAACCGTGGTCACGCTTTTCTCGATCACCGCCTTGCCCAGCCGGTCCCATTCGACGGCCGGATTGCGGGTCGGATATTTGGTGTCGAGCAGCTCACGGTTTTCGATGAACAACAGGCTGTTAATCAGGGCCATCGGCGCCTGCTCGAACTTGTTGTACACGCGTTCCGGGTAGCTGGCGGCAAACAGCTGCTGCGCGCGGCAGTCGTAGATCGTCAGGCCGGTCTTGGTCTTTTCGCGGTAGGTGGCAAACACGCCCATGTCGGCCAGCTCGGCCATCTTGGGCGAGATGCGCACCTGCGCGCTGACCTGGTAGTCGCGCGCGCTCAGCTTGCCCAGGTAGTCCGGCAAGCCGGCGTAGCCGAGCCGCTCGTCGTACGGGCTGTCTTTCGGGAAACGGATCGCCTTGCTGGCACCCGGCTCCATCTTGTACGTCATCTTGCCGACCAGGTCGGTGAAGATGCGCGCCTGCAAGCTGGAGGTGCGGGTTTCCTGGATGCCCCAGTAGACCGCGAGCGACAGCCCGACCAGCAGCACCATCAGGAAGGCATTGCGCGAACGCTTGCTTTTCGGCGGTGTGGCGGGCGGCGGCGGGTCCATCTGGGCCTGGGCCAGATGCGCTTCGGTTTGCTCGGGAGTGGGCGGCGGCACCACGCGCAGGTGCCGGGGACGGCGATAGCCAAATGCTGCTGCGCCTGCGCGCAATTTGCGCACTGCGCGGACAACAAGACGGGGCCGGCGGAAACGACGATTGCTTAACATATGATTCAAACCGGTCAGCTGTTTCAGTAGAACTTACTTGGACTTGCGAGCTTCCATTGCACCACATCAGAGGGGTGCCAACCGGCGCGGAAGCAGAATAATTTGACTGCGCCGTTTATTTTTCGCAAAAAAACAACGGCGCTCTTCCCGAGGAAAGAACGCCGTCCAGGCCCGTCTGATAGCAGTGTGACACTAAGTGTTGTTGAACTCTACATTGAGCTTCTTGAGCTCGGCGCACAAATCAAGGAAGGCAGTCGCTGTCTGGACCGCTTCGCCTTTGACACCCAGCTCGATATGGCGGCGCGTGTGCGCGTCGCCCACGCTCGGCAGGCTGAATACCTTCACGCGCGGGTACCGCGCTTCAAGCTCGACCATCAGCGGCGTCAGCGCCGATTCGGCCGTCTCGTACACCAGCACCGACTGCTCCAGGCGCGGCTCGCGGTTGAACAGGTCGGCGTAATGGTGGTCCAGCACCCACTCGATCATCGGCCAGGCCATCACCGGGAAACCGGGCACGAAGTAATGCTTGTGCAAAGCGAAACCGGCAATGTTGTTGTACGGGTTAGGAATCAGCGCCGCGCCTTGTGCGAACTCGGCCATCTTCAGGCGGTGCAGGTTCTCGGCGGAGTTCAGGTCCACTTCCTGGCCGGCCTCCTGGCCCATTTGCAGGATGCGCTGCTGGATGTTGATCTTGCCCTGCTCGTGCATCACCAGCGGCAGGCCCAGCGCGTTGGCGGCGGCCAGGCGGGTGTGGTCGTCCGGCGTGGCGCCGATGCCGCCGCAGCAGAACACGATATCGTCGCTGGCGAAGGTGCGCTTGAGCGTGGCGGTGATGCGCTCCGGGTCGTCGGCCAGGATCTCGGCCCAGTTCAGCTGCAGGCCGCGCGCCGCCAGCATCTGCACGACTTTGGGGAAATGCTGGTCGACGCGCCTGCCGGACAGGATTTCGTCGCCGATGATGATGAGACCGATGGCCATGATTACCCTTCAATTCAATGAACAACCACTTCCGCGTCATTCCCGCGCACGCGGGAATCCATGCTGAGCGGGCATAAGAGACTCAGCATGGTTCCCCGCTTGCGCGGGGACGACGGTTGCCGCCTCGGCGCGCAGGCGCGCCAGCGCGTCGAGACAATAATACGCAAACCACAGGCCGGTGAAGATAAAAATCAGCACGTACAGCCAGATCGACGCCGCCGCCAGGAAGGGAAAGAACACCACCGCCAGCACCGTGCCGCCCAGCCAGATCGCGCCAGGCAAGGCGCCGGCCGCGCCGGAGACCACGCCGATCGCCAACAGGCGCCAGCGGTGCTCGGCCAGGATCTGGCGGCGCTCCTCGGCCGAGGCGTAGTCGGCCAGCGCGTCGTACACCATCACGCGGCAGGTCAGCCAGCCCCACAGCAGCGCCTGCACCACCACCGCCAGCGGCGGGAAGAAGTACAGCGGCAGCGTCACGATCCACAGGCCGATGAAGATCGCCATGCCGCCCAGCGCGGTGACGGCGCTGCCCACCAGGCTGCCGCCCTTGCGCTGCTCCAGCTGCGGATAGTGGCGCAGGCCGACGTGGCGGCCGATCAGCGGCATGGCGATCACGCCGATGAAGATCAGCGCGGTCAGTATCATCAGCGGCAGCAACAGCAGCATGGCGATCAGCGGCGGCATCACGGTTTTCAGGAAGGCCAGGCCCAGCGAGGCCAGCAGGTTGCCGGCCGGCGTGAACAGATTGTGCTCGGCGAACTGCGCGTGCACATAGTCGATCAGCGGCTGCAGGCAGAAATACAAGGCCACGGCCCAGACGCCGACCGCCAGCAGGAAAGGCGCCAGGCTCATCGCCAACATCTTGCCGTGCCATTGCGACAGGAAGGCGCGGCCCCAGGAGCGGAGTACGTTGGTCATCAGACTACATCCTTGCGTGCGTATTCAACCATGCGCGTGAGGCCCAGCCATTGCTGCGCCCAGAAACCCTTGCCGTACTCGCGGCCCGGCGTGACGACGCCGTGTTCGTCGGTCTGCGGCAGCTGGTCGCGGACGCCGGTGGCGACAAAGGCCGGCGTGAAATTGGCGGTGCGGAAAATGATGTCCCAGATCGGCAGCAGCACGGCGAAATTGCAGCCGCCCAGCGTGCCCTTGCCATGCGATTCGTGGCCAACGCCGATCGCGTGGTGCATGCGGTGGTAGCGCGGCGACACCAGCAGCCATTCGCCGACGCGGCCGAAGTGGATGCGCACGTTGGCGTGCTGCAGGCTTTGCAGGATGCGCGACACCGACACCAGCATCACGTACTGCGACGGCTCGACGCCGATGCACAGCGCGATCACGCCCATGTAGACGTCGCGCAGCAGGTCGTCCAGCAGGTGGTTGCGGTTGTCGCTCCACAGGTTCATGTTCTGCTGGCTGTGGTGCAGGCCGTGCAAGCCCCACCACCAGTTGAACTGGTGCGAGGCGCGGTGGTACCAGTAATCGAAGAAGTCCAGCACCACGAAGTAGACCAGGAAGGCGCCCAGCGGGCTGATACCCGGCCACAGCGATTCCAAGTTAAACGGATGGAAGCTTTCGAAGCGCAGCATGGCGGCCAGGCTGTCCATCAGCGGATCGAGCGTGAAGAAGATCAGCACCGAGAACAGACCGACGCGGTGCAGCACGGTGTAGATGAAGTCGTTCCAGCGCGCGCGCGGGTCGGTAATCTTGTGGACCGGGATCATCGCCTCCAGCGGCCGCAGCACCAGGAACAGCAGGATCAGCTCCAGCACGCCGATCAGCAGCCATTCGGTGCCCTCGAACGCTTCCTCGACGAACTCGCCGAAGCCGAGCTGAAACACCAGCGGCTGGATCACCGTCTCGAACAACCAGCCTTGGGCCACGCCCAGCCAGTCGGAAAATAATTGCATCATGGGTGTTTCAAACTCGGCTTGAACTGTGAAAGATAATCAGGGTGTTCGCGCAGCGTGGCGAAGCAAAAGCCCTTCTGCTCCAGGCCGCTGATCAGCGGCTCCAGGTTGGCCGGCGCCCACGCGTCCTGGCGCGACCAGATGCCCATGTGGGCGACGAAGATGTCGCCGTCCCGCAAGTCGCGCAGGGACTTCTGCAACAATACCGCATTCGGGTAGGCCTTGCTGGAGAGCTCGTCGCCGGAGAAGCCGGCCAGCGCCCAGCCCACATGCGCGTAGCCGCAGGCCTGCGCCGCCGCCAGGGTGCGCGGCGAGGTGCGGCCGGCCGGCGCGCGCCAGATCGGGTCGAGGTGCTTGCCGGTCAGCTCGACGAAACGCTGGTCGACCCGCTTGATCTCCTCGCAATATTGCGCCGGCGTCAGCGATTGCACCTTGCCGGCGTGCGCGCCGAAGCCGGCCTTGACCTGGATGGTGCCGTCGGCGCCGTCCTTGACCAGCACGTCGTGGTCGAAGGTGTGCGAACCGACCGCATGCCCTTCGGCCACGCGCGCCTTCCAGTAGGCTGACCAGGAAGGGTCCAGCGAATAATCGCCGTTGACGGTTTTCTCGTTGGCCAGGAAGAAGGTGGCCTTGATCTGGTGGCGACGGAGCGTGTCCGCAATCAGCGCGGCCTGGGACTGGCTGCCGGTGTCGAAGGTCAGATAGATGGTGCCCTTGCAGGCGCTGTGGCGCAGCAAGGCCGCTTGCGGCTTGGCGCCGGCCGTGGTGGCCGTGATGGCAACGTTGGTTGTGGCGGCCGCCGTTACGGGCGCTGCGGCCGCCGCTGCGGCGGCGATGCCGGCCGCCTTGGCTTCGGCCGCGCGCCGCGCCGGGCCGTTGAGGCTGCGGGCATGGACATTGGCGGCGCGGGCGGCGTCGTTGAGCTCGCGCGCGTCGCTATTCGCGTTGGCCGCCTTGGCGCTGTCGGCGGCCTGCGCCGCCGGCGTCACCGCCAGCGCCAGCAGAGTCAGGGCGGCGGCGGCTTTCATTACATGCGCTGGGCGGAGTTGAAGAAGAACACGCCGTGCGGCGAACGTCCCACCGGGATCAGCTTGGTCACCTTGCGGGTGGCCAGGTCGATCACGGCCACTTTCTTAATCCAGCGCAGCGTCACCCACATGGTCTTGCCGTCGGCGGTGATCTCCATGCAGTCCGGGCCGCCGGGAACATTGATCTGGCCGACGTTTTCCAGCGTCTTCTGGTCGATGATGTTAATCGAGTTCGACACCCGGTTCGACACATAGGTGTTGCGACCGTCGCCGGCCGAGCGGAAGTTGTGCGCGCCCTGGCCGGTCTTGATGCGCTTGACGGTTTTCTGGGTTTTCCAGTCGATCACTTCGACGTAGTCGCTGCCCATGATGCCGACCAGCAGGTACTTGTCGTCAGGCGTCATGGCGATACCGGCCGGCAGCTTGCCGACCGACATGGTCCACTTCAGCGTCTGCGTCGAGAGGTCGATGGCGCTGACCTGGTCGCTGCCCTGCTGGGTGATGAACACCATGTTGCTGGCGGCGTTGAAGGCCATGTGGCTGGGCAGCTTGGCCAGCGGGATGCGCTTGGCCAGCGTCAGGTTGGCGCCGTCGTACTTGTACAGGTCGACGCGGTCCAGCCGCAGCGAGTTCGACACGAACCACTTCTGGTCCGGCGAGAAGCCGATCTGGTAGGGGTCGAGGATGTCCTTGATGGTGCGCTGAACCTGGCCGCTCTTCGGATCGAGGAAGATCAGCTCGTTGCCCACCGAGCTGGCGACGATCAGCGACTTGTTGTCCGGAGTCGACATCAGGTGGTGCGGCTCCTTGCCGACCGGGAAGGTGGACAGGTCTTTGTAAGTGTCCTGGTCCAGCAGTTGCACAGTGGCGTCGCGCGAGTTAAGCACAACCACTACGTTGGCCTGCGCGCTGCTGATGGCAGTGACGGCGCAGACACCGGAAAGCACGATACGGCGGAAACTACGGAGCATGTAAAAATCGCTTGAAAGAGCAAAACGTTTATTTTACGTGCAAACTGCGCCGGGACGAGACAAATGCCGCAATTATTCCTTGCCTTGGACGCCCTGCTACAATTCGGGGCTATCTTCAACGTCTCCATAGAAAGAAAACCATGACCACCATCACCACCGACTCCGGCCTGCAATACATCGAACTGACCGAGGGCGAAGGCGCCGTCGCCAAAGCCGGCCAGAACGTCACCGTGCACTACACCGGCTGGCTGCGCAACGACGACGGCACCAAGGGCGCCAAATTCGACTCCAGCAAGGACCGCAACGATCCATTCGAGTTCGCCCTGGGCGCCGGCATGGTCATCCGCGGCTGGGATGAAGGCGTGCAAGGCATGAAGATCGGCGGCGTGCGCCAGCTGATCATCCCTGCCGAACTGGGCTACGGTTCGCGCGGCGCCGGCGGCGTGATCCCGCCGAACGCCACGCTGATTTTTGATGTAGAACTGTTGGGCGTTTAAACGCGTCATTCCCGCGCAAGCGGGAATCTATGCTGAGTATGGATTCCCGCCTGCGCGGGAAGTCATTTTCCCCAGTGGGGGAAATGACGTAGTCAGCGCTGCCAGTTCCTGCGTAGCGCTTCCAACTCCGCTCGCGTGTCGAGCATGCCGCCGACGATGCGCTGGTCGATCGCTTCCAGCAGCGCCGTCGGCATCTCGGTGCCGGCCAGGCCGTAGGCGCCCGCCACCGGCAGCGGCCGCGCGTTCTGCACCAGCACCGGAATCCGCCACTCATCGCTGAGGCGGCAGGCGATCCCCACCAGATCCTGGCTCAGGCCCACCAGCGTGAAGCTGCGGCAGTACCCGCCCTCGTTCGACAGAAAACTCAGCCCCACCCGCACCTCGCCTTCCGACGGCGCGGCGCCGCCCATCTGCTGGCTCAGCGCGTTGGCCAGGCGGCCCTGCGCGACCAGCATGCCGTTGCGGCTGGCGACGGTGGTCGGCACGGCGGCCGGTTCGCTGAACCAGCCCGGCTGCCAGCGTGCCAGGCCGAATTTGCCGGCCGCCAGGCCCAGCACCATGACCAGCGCCAGCGCGCTCCACTCCAGCCAGCCCCATTGATGCCGGGCCGCCTTGCGCGCGGCCTGCTGCTGCGCGGCGCGCTGCGCGCGCACGGCGGCCAGCTGCACCACCTTGGCGTGGCGCGGATAGGCGCCCAGCTCGACGCCGGAGGGCGCCTGGTCGGCGTACACCTCGTCGCGCGCGGCGCGCAAGCGCGCCACGCGGCGGGCGATGCTGCTGTCGCGCCGCATGGCGGACTCGACGGCGAGACGCGTGGCGTCGTCCAACTCGCCGTCGGCATATGCAATCAGTGTCTCGTCTGAAAAGGTCATGATTCCTGTCCCGGATCGCCCCATCATAAACCTTTTTGCAGCGCGATGCGGCTCCGCGCGCGCCGCGTAGCGCCAGTAAACACGGGGGTTTTATTGCAGTGCAGCGTGGCGCGGCAGCTACTGTAAGGGCTACTTCGTAGAGAAACCATTACATTTGACAATATTTATGCTAATCTGCGCGCTCTAATAACCAAGGAGGTAGTAATGAAAAAAGGCGAATTGATTGCAGAATTTGCGAAACGCACTGAAGTGTCCGCTGCTGCCGCCAACGGTGCAGTGAATACTCTGATCGCCATCATCACCGAGCGTCTGAAAAAAGGCGACACGGTAGGCATCACCGGCTTCGGCACCTTCTCCGTAGCGAAGCGCGCTGCCCGCAAAGGCCGCAATCCTGCAACCGGCGAAGCGATCAAGATCGCCGCGTCGAAGACTCCAAAATTCTCGGCTGGCGCGACCTTGAAGTCGGCCGTCAACCCGACGAAAAAGAAGTAAGCAGGTTCCGGCACGCGGCGTTCGCGCCGCGGTGCCCGTGCCCGCCAGGGCACCGGAAACGGCGGCACAAGCCAGGTCCCCGGACCGGCCTGTCCGCCGTTCTGTTTTTGAGGAGTCCCTCTAGCGGTTTTGGCGGCGGCTGCGGGTATGATGACGGCTGCCCCCTACCTACCGAGGAGAAGTGATGAGTTTAGAAGAGCAATTCGCGCAAGCCCAGCTGGATTCGAAGAACCTGCCTGAGCGCCCGGACAACATGACGCTGCTGAAGATCTACGCGCTGTTCAAGCAGGGCTCGGCGGGCGACGCCAGCGGCGACCGTCCCGGCATGACCGACTTCGTCGGCCGCGCCAAGTACGACGCCTGGGCCGCGCTGCAAGGCACCTCGCAGGACGAAGCGAAACAGCAGTACATCGACCTGATCGAAGGTCTGAAGTAAGCCCACCCCGCATGCGGTTAGCGATACGCCAGCAGACCACTTAGGGGGCATCTCGCACTGCGAGATGCGGGCGCAGCCCTCCCCGGACCCCGCACGGGGTCTGACCCCGCCGGGCCGTGCGGGTTTCAGGCGGCGGCGAACACGCGCCGCATCTTGTCGGCCACCTTGGCCTCGATCTGCGACGAGAACGCGCTGAACAGGAAACCCAGCGCGATATGCAGGCGCGCCTCTTCCGGGAACAGACTCAGCGAGCCGCTGACGCCGCTGCGCTCGAAACGCAGCACGTCGCCATCCCACACGCATTCCAGATCAAATTGCTCGGCCAGCTTGTCGGCCACTTCCTGGGCCGCCGCGCGGGCCGGTTCCAGCGCCAGGTGGTGCGCCTGGACGATGTTGATATCAGCCATCCGGCATCCTCTACGATTGAAAAGGCGCCATGATGCCAGTTGCGCCGCCGCCGCGCCAGCCCGGCCGCGCCGGCCACGGCGGCGTCCCCGCACGCACGGAACGCATTTGCTTATAGGTATTGTATATAAGCGCAATTTGTGAGAAATAGCGAATTACCTTAAAATACAGTGCTTTGCTGAGGTTAGCCGGGCCATCCCACCGCCGCCGACGCCGCTGCACACCAACATTGATAGGACTGTTATGACTCACGTTGTCACCGAATCTTGCATCAGCTGCCGCTATACGGACTGCGTCGATGTTTGCCCGGTAGATTGTTTCCGCCAAGGCCCGAACTTCCTCGCCATCGATCCCGACGAGTGCATCGACTGCGCCGTGTGCGTGGCCGAATGCCCGGTCAACGCGATTTTCGCCGAGGAAGATGTGCCGGGCGACCAGCAGCAATTCATCAAGATCAACGTCGACCTCGCCCGCAACTGGCCTTCGATCACCAAGACCATCCCGCCGCTGCCGGAAGCGGACCAGTTCAAGGACGTCAAAGAAAAACTGCACCTGCTGGTACGCTAAGACGCCCGTCTGGCGAGGCAGCCCGGGGCAGCGCCTTCCGCGTCCGCTGGCAACAGCCGCCGCGCAGCCCAGTGTTGCCTAACCATTATTGAAATAACAGGAAACCACGTATGAATAGCACAGTCACTCCTCCTGGCGTCATCGAAGCCGATGCCGTCATCATCGGCGCCGGCCCGGTCGGCCTGTTCCAGGTCTTCGAACTCGGCCTGCTGGAAATCAAAGCCCACGTGATCGATTCGCTGGGCGCGGTGGGCGGGCAGTGCGTGGAGCTGTACCCGGACAAGCCGATCTACGACATCCCGGCCGTGCCCTCGTGCACCGGCCAGGAACTGACCGACAACCTGCTCAAGCAGATCGAGCCGTTCGAGCCGACCTTCCACCTGGGCCAGGAAGTGACCAAGGTCGCGCGCCGCGACGACGGCCGCTTCGACGTCGAGACCAGCACCGGCACCGCCTTCATCACCAAGACCATCTTCATCGCCGCCGGCGTCGGCTCGTTCCAGGCCCGCACGCTGAAAGTGGACGGCATCGAAGTGTTCGAGGGCTCGCAGCTGCACTACAAGGTCAAGGATCCTGCCCAGTTCGAAGGCAAGAACCTGGTCATCTGCGGCGGTGGCGACTCCGCGCTGGACTGGGCGCTGAACTTCGTCGGCAAGGCCGAGTCGGTGGTTCTGCTGCACCGCCGCGAAGATTTCCGCGCCGCGCCCGCCTCGGTCGCCAAGATGAAAGCCTTGTGCGATGACTACGAGATGCAGCTGATCATCGGCCAGGCCACCGGCCACGAGGTCGATGCCGACGGCAAGCTGTCGCAGCTGAAGGTGACCGGCGCCGACGGCGTGACCCGCCGCGTGCCGCTGGACATGCTGCTGGTGTTCTTCGGCCTGTCGCCGAAGCTGGGCCCGATCGCAGAATGGGGCCTGGACATCGAGCGCCGCCAGCTGAAGGTGCAAAACACCGAGAAATTCGAGACCAACGTGCCAGGCATCTTCGCGGTGGGCGACATCAACACCTATCCGGGCAAGAAAAAGCTGATCCTGTCGGGCTTCCACGAAGCCGCGCTGGCCGCCTTCGGCGCCGCGCCCTACATCTTCCCGGACAAGAAGATCCACATGCAGTACACCACCACCTCGCCGAAACTGCACAAGGTGCTCGGCGTCGAAACCCCGGTCTTCGACTGAGCATCAGCCAGCGTCCTACACAAAAGCAGCGGAAACGCTGCTTTTTTTCTTGGTTCGGCGGTATTATTATTTGACCACGGCGGCATTGTGGATAATACGTAGGCTTGCCTAGTGGTATTTTGGAATGCTTTACGTCACAAACAATTAATCTATAATTTGGCTTATGATGTTAGGTATTGGTGCATCGCACCAAGCTCTTGACCCCAGGAATACATATGCTCTACCACCTGCACGAAATGCACCGCTCGTTCCTGACGCCCCTGATGCAATGGGCCGACGCGTCGTCCAAGATGTTCACCAATCCGGTGTCGCCATTGGCGCACACGCCGTTTTCGCAGCGCATCGCCGCGGGCTACGAACTGATGTACCGGCTGGGCAAGGATTACGAGAAGCCAGCCTTTGAAATCGACAGCACCGAAGTCAACGGCGAAACCGTCGCCATCATCGAACAGGTCGTGTCGAACAAGCCCTTCTGCCGCCTGATCCACTTCAAGAAAGACCTGGACGACAAGCAGACCAAGGCCCTGAAACAGCCGACCGTGCTGCTGGTCGCGCCGCTGTCCGGCCACCATTCGACGCTGCTGCGCGACACCGTGCGCGGCCTGTTGCATGATCACGACGTCTTCATCACCGACTGGACCGACGCCCGCATGGTGTCGTTGTCGGAAGGTCCGTTCCACCTGGACGACTATATTTACTACGTGCAGGACTTCATCCGCATGCTGGGCCCGGACGTGCACGTGATTTCCGTCTGCCAGCCTACCGTGCCGGTGCTGGCGGCGATCTCGCTGATGGCCACCGCCAAGGATCCCAAGCTGCCGAAGACCATGACCATGATGGGCGGCCCGATCGACCCGCGCCGCTCGCCGACGCAGGTCAACAACCTGGCCACCGAAAAGAAATTCTCGTGGTTTGAAAACACCGTGATCTACGCGGTGCCGCCCAACTACCCGGGCTTCGGCCGCAAGGTCTATCCGGGCTTCCTGCAGCACGCCGGCTTCATCGCCATGAACCCGGGCCGCCACGCGCAGAGCCACCGCGAGTTCTACATGCACCTGGTCGAGGGCGACGACGAGCCGGCCGACAGCCACCGCAAGTTCTACGACGAGTACAACGCCGTGCTGGACATGCCGGCCGAATACTATCTGGACACCATCAAGACCGTGTTCCAGGACTTCGCGCTGCCCAAGGGCACGTGGAAGGTCGGCGGCAACCTGGTGCGTCCGCAAGACATCACCACGGTGGCGCTGTTCACCGTCGAAGGCGAGCTGGACGACATCTCCGGCGCCGGCCAGACCCAGGCCGCGCACGACCTGTGCTCCGGTATCCCGGCCGCCATGCAGCAGGACTTCGTGGCGCCGGGCGCCGGCCACTACGGCATCTTCTCCGGCCGCCGCTGGCGCGAAATGGTGTGCCCGAAGATCACCGAGTTCATCAAGAAACACGGCTAAGCGCCAACGCGCCACCAGATCCCTGCTTCGGCGGGGATTTTTTTTGCCTCGGCAAAATATATCATGTCGTGATATATTACGCGCTTTCACACTCGACACCAGCGCCATGCCCTCACGTTCCCCGCCGCCGCTAGCCAAGTCCGACTTTGCCGCGCTATCCGAATTCCGCTACCAGATGCGCCGCTTCGAGCGCTTTTCCGAGGACCTGGTGCAGGCCCAGGGCATCACGCCGCTGCAATACCTGCTGCTGCTGCATATCAAGGGCTATCCCGGCCGCGACTGGGCCACCGTCGGCGAACTGGCCGAGCGGCTGCAAGCCAAGCCGCACGGCGTGGTGGCGCTGGTGTCGCGCTGCGAGGCCGGCGGCCTGGTCGAGCGCCGCCTCAGCAGCACCGACCGCCGCCGGGTCGAAGTCCACCTGCTGCCGGACGGCGAGGCCATGCTCAGCCAGCTGGCCGAGCTGCACCGCACCGAACTGCTGTCGCTGGACGGCGTCTTCACCATCCCTAAACTCAGCCAGGACGACCATGAATAACTACGACGCCCGCCGCGACTTCGACGGCAGTTCCCGCCTGCTGCTGATCGCCGCCATTGCCGCCGTGGTGGGCGCGCTCAGCACCGCGACCGCCGACCTGCTGCTACACGCGATCAACTTCTTCACCAACCTGTTTTTCTTCCAGCAATTCTCGACCGTGTTCAGGTCGCCGGCCACGCACACGCTGGGCGCCTGGGTCATCGCGGTGCCGGTGGTCGGCGGCCTGGTCATCGGCCTGATCGCGCGCTTCGGCACCGAGGCGATCCGCGGCCACGGCATCCCGGAAGCCATCGAGGCCATCCTGTTCAAGAGCAGCACCATGTCGCCCAGGGTAGCCGTGCTCAAGCCGCTGGCCTCGGGCATCGCCATCGGCAGCGGCGGCCCGTTCGGCGCCGAAGGGCCCATCATCATGACCGGCGGCGCGGTCGGCTCGCTGATCGCCCAGCACTTCCACCTCAGCGGCGCCGAGCGCAAGACGCTGCTGGTGGCCGGCGCCGTGGCCGGCATGACGGCCATCTTTGGCACGCCGATCGCCGCGCTGCTGCTGGCGGTGGAGCTGCTGCTGTTCGAACTGCGCCCGCGCAGCCTGGCGCCGGTGGCCGTGGCGTGCGCGGTGGCGGGCTTCCTGCGCCCGCTGCTGCTCGATCCCGGACCGCTGTTCCCGCTGCATACCGAGGCGCTGCCGCCGTCGGCGCTGCTGTCCTGCCTGATCGGCGGCGTGTTGTGCGGCGCGCTGGCCTGGCTGCTGTCGACCGCGCTGTACCGGGTCGAGGACGGCTTCCACAAGCTGCCGCTGCACTGGATGTGGTGGCCGGCGCTGGGCGGGCTGGCGGTCGGCATCGGCGGCTTCTTCCAGCCGCGCGCGCTGGGCGTGGGCTACGACGTCATCGCCGACCTGCTCAACAACCACCTGGCCGCCAGCGCCATCGCCGGCCTGCTGATCGTCAAGGCCGTGATCTGGCTGCTGGCGCTGGGCTCGGGCACGTCCGGCGGCGTGCTGGCGCCATTGCTGATGCTGGGCGCCGGCCTGGGCGCACTGCTCGGCCCTTATCTGCCCGGCGGCTCGCCGGCCGTGTGGCCGCTGGTGTTCATGGCCGCCACGCTGGGCGGCATGATGCGCGCGCCGGTGATGGCGGTGGTGTTCGCGTTCGAGCTCACGCACGACGTCAACGCCCTGCTGCCGGTGCTGGCCACCTCGATCGTGGCCTACGCGTTCACGGTGATCACCATGCACCGCTCCATCCTCACCGAAAAGATCGCCCGCCGCGGCCACCACATCTACCGCGAATACGGCATCGATCCGATGGAGCGCCACAGCGTGGCCGAGGTCATGACGACCACGCCGGCCAGCATCGACGCGCGGCTGCCGCTGGCCGAGGTGCTGCAGACGCACTTCGGCGCGGAGCAGCGCCACCGCGCCTTCCCGGTCACGCGCGACGGTGCGCTGCTGGGCATGCTGGACCGCGCCGGCTTGGCCAGCGAGCGCGCCGCCGGCGCCGTCTGCGCGGGCGATCTGTTCGGCGTGAACGTGCCGATCTTCGCGCTGGCCGATGAGACCTGCCGCGCGCTGGCGACGCGGCTGGCGGTGCACCAGCTGGAACGGCTGCCGGTGGTCAGCGACGCGCAGACGCGCCAGCTGATCGGCATCGTCAGCCGCAGCGACCTGATCAAGCCGGCGCTGAGCCTGCACGCCGAGGAACTGGAGCGGCAGACCGTGCGCCGCGTGTGGCCGTCGAAACCGCGTCCCGAATAAGGTTTTTGGCGCCGGGCGGTGCAGATATCGGATAATGGCGTTTTATCGCAATGAGTCCGCCGTGCAGCCCACCGCCCCCACCACCCTAGCCGACCGCATCGAAGACGTCCTGCCGCAAACGCAGTGCACCAAGTGCGGCTACCACGGCTGCCGTCCGTACGCCGAGGCGATCGCCGCCGGCGCGGCCGAGATCAACCAGTGTCCGCCCGGCGGCGCCGAAGGCATCGCCCGGCTGTCGTCGGTGACCGGCCGCAAGGTCATCCCGCTCAATCCCGTCAACGGCCTGGAGCGGCCGCGCGCGGTGGCCTACATCGACGAGTCGCTGTGCATAGGCTGCACGCTGTGCATCCAGGCCTGCCCGGTGGACGCCATCGTCGGCGCGGCCAAGCTGATGCACACCGTGGTGCCCGACCTCTGCACCGGCTGCGACCTGTGCGTCAACCCCTGCCCGGTCGACTGCATCGTCATGTACCCGGTCACCGAGACCACCGGCTGGGCCGCCTGGCGCCAGGCCGACGCCGACGCCGCGCGCGAACGGCACGACTTCCGCACCATGCGCCTGCAGCGCGACAAGGATGAAAACGACGCCCGCCTGGCCGCCAAGGCCGAGGCCAAGATGGCCGCGGTGCACGCGCTCGATCCGGCCGATGCCGCCGGTGAAGCCGAGAAGGAACGCAAGCGCGCCATCATCGCCGCCGCGATGGAACGCGCGCGCCTGAAAAAAGAGGAGGCTGCGCGCGCTGCCTCCGCCGCCAAGCCCGATTGAGACTCAATGAATCCAGCCAAACGCTACGAAATGTTCGTGCGCTTCCGCGCCGCCAATCCCAAGCCTGAAACCGAACTTGAATATACGACCCCGTTCGAACTGCTGATCGCCGTGCTGCTGTCGGCGCAGGCGACCGACGTCGGCGTCAACAAGGCCACGCGCAAGCTGTACCCGGTGGCGAACACGCCGCAGGCCATACTGGACCTGGGTGAAGAGGAGTTGAAGACCTACATCCAGACTATCGGCCTGTACAAGACCAAGGCCAAAAACGTCATGGCGACCTGCCGGATGCTGGTGGAGCTGCACGGCGGCGAAGTGCCGCGCGACCGCGAGTCGCTGGAGGCCTTGCCGGGCGTGGGCCGCAAGACCGCCAACGTGGTGATGAACACCGCCTTCGGCGAACCGACGATGGCGGTGGACACGCACATCTTCCGCGTCTCCAACCGAACCGGCCTGGCGCCGGGGAAGAACGTCGACATCGTCGAACAGAAGCTGCTGAAGTTCGTGCCGAAGGAGTTTTTGCAGGACGCGCACCACTGGCTGATCCTGCACGGCCGCTACACCTGCAAGGCGCGCAAGCCGGAGTGCTGGAACTGCATGCAGCAGGATCTGTGCGACTACCGCAGCAAGACCCCGGCTCCCGACGGCGTCTGACCACGTCACTCCCGCGCTGACCACGTCACTCCCACGCTGACCACGTCACTCCCACGCTGACCACGTCACTCCCGCGCAGGCGGGAGTCCATGCTGAGTATGGGTTCCCGCCTGCGCGGGAACGACGCTTATACGAGTACCAGATTATCGCGGTGGATCAGCTCCTGGCCTTCGACGAAGCCCAGGATGGATTCGATCTCGCTCGATGGCTTGCGCATGATGCGGCGCGTTTCGGCGCTGGTGTAGTTCGTCAGGCCGCGCGCCACCGGCACGCCGTCCGCGCCGACGCAGGTGATCACCGCGCCGCGCCCGAACTCGCCCTTCACCTCCACCACGCCGATCGGCAGCAGCGACTTGCCTTCCTTGCTCAGCTTCTGCACCGCGCCCGGATCCAGCACCACCTGCCCCGCCGTGTGCAGGTGATCGGCCATCCACTGCTTGCGCGCCGTCAGGTGGCCGGTCTGCGCCGCCAGCTCAGTGCCGATGACTTCACCGCCGGCCAGACGCTCCAGCACATTGTCCTCACGGCCGTAGGCAATCACCGTATGCGCGCCCGACTTGGCGGCGCGCTTGGCCGCCAGGATCTTGGTCAGCATGCCGCCGCGTCCCAGGCTGCTGCCGGCGCCGCCCGCCATCGCCTCCAGCGCCACATCGCCGGCGCGGCCATGCTGGATCAGCACCGCCGCCGGGTCCTTGCGCGGATCGGCGCTGAACAGGCCATGCTGGTCGGTCAGGATGATCAGCGCGTCGGCCTCGATCAGGTTGGCCACCAGCGCGCCCAGCGTGTCGTTGTCGCCGAACTTGATCTCGTCGGTGACGACGGTGTCGTTCTCGTTGATGATCGGCACCACGCCCAGGCGCAGCAGGGTGGTCAGCGTCGAGCGCGCGTTCAGGTAGCGTTCGCGGTCAGCCAGGTCGGCGTGCGTCAGCAGCACTTGCGCCGTGCCCAGCTGGTGCGCGCGGAAGCTGGTTTCATAGATCTGCGCCAGGCCCATCTGGCCGACGGCGGCGCAGGCCTGCAGTTCGTGGATGTCGGTGGGGCGCCGCTCGAAGCCCAGGCGCAACATGCCCTCGGCGATGGCGCCGGACGAGACCAGCACCACTTCCTTGCCCAAGGCCCGCAGGCCGGCGATCTGCGCGGCCCAGCGCGCGATGGCGGCGTGGTCCAGCCCGCGGCCGTCGTTGGTGACCAGCGAGGAGCCGACCTTGATGATGATGCGGGTAGCTTTTTGGATGACAGAATTCATGGGCACGGGCTTTTCAAAAGCGTTCTCAAAACAAGCGTATGGGATCAGTGCTGTGATTTGGCGGGCGGGTTGCCCTGCTTTGCCGCTCGCGGTCGCCGGCCCTGCGGTGGCAGGACGGCGCCGAGATGGAAAGGCATAATCAGCTGATAACAGATTATGCCGGTAATGCAGAGGGTACGTCGAGGATTAGTCGAGGATCTTGAAGCGTGGATCGTCCGGATCGATGGACGAGATGCCGCGCGCCTCTTCCGTCATCTGGGTTTCTTCCGCGCGCTGCTCGCTGTGGCGCTTGGCTTCCAGGTGCTTCTGGATGGCGTTGACCAGCTCCTGCGTGCCGTCGTGGCTCAGCGCGGAGATCTCGAACACCGGGCCCTTGAAGCCGAACTTCTTGATGAAGTCCTTGACGCGCTTGGCGCGCTCTTCTTCCGGCACCATGTCCAGCTTGTTCAACACCAGCCAGCGCGGCTTGTCGACCAGCGCCTCGTCGTACTTTTTCAGCTCGTTGACCAGGGCCTTGGCTTCCTTGACCGGATCGACGTTGGTTTCAAACGGCGCCAGGTCGACGATGTGCAGCAGCAGGCCGGTGCGCTGCAGGTGGCGCAGGAACTGGTGGCCCAGGCCGGCGCCTTCGGAAGCGCCTTCGATCAAGCCGGGAATGTCGGCGATCACAAAGCTCTTCTCGTGCGACACGCGGACCACGCCCAGGTTCGGGTGCAGGGTGGTGAACGGGTAATCGGCAATCTTCGGACGCGCGTTCGACACGGCCGAAATAAAGGTCGACTTGCCGGCGTTCGGCATGCCCAGCAGGCCGACATCGGCCAGCACCTTCAGTTCCAGACGGATTTCGCGGCGTTCGCCTTCCTTGCCTTCGGTCTTTTGACGCGGGGCGCGGTTGGTCGAGGTCTTGAAGTGGATGTTGCCCCAGCCGCCCTCGCCGCCCTTGGCCAGCAGTTCCATCTGGCCGTGCTCGGTCAGATCGGCCAGGATTTCGCCGGAGAGGTCGTCGATGATCAGCGTGCCGACCGGCATGCGCAGGTGGATGTCGTCCGCGCCCTTGCCGTAGCAATCGGCGCCGCGGCCAGGCTCGCCGTCTTTACCGCGGTGCATCTTGGAGAAGCGGAAATCGACCAAGGTGTTGATGTTACGGTCCGCTACGGCCCAGATCGAGCCACCCTTGCCGCCGTCGCCGCCGTCAGGGCCGCCGAACGGGCGGAATTTTTCACGGCAAAACGAGGCGCAACCATTGCCGCCGTCACCACCGATCACTTCAATTTTTGCTTCGTCGATAAACTTCATGATGTACCGCCATAAAACTAAAAAGGCTCTACCGTGGGCAGAGCCTTTCGATTGAAGGCTTGCGCCTTACAAAACAGCCCGTGCGGCTAGCGCACAGGGCCGGTAGCGTTATTTACGCTGGAACGACGGTAACGAATTGCTTCGAACCTTCGCCCTTGACTACGAACTTGACCTTGCCGTCCACCAGAGCGAACAGGGTGTGGTCTTTGCCCATGCCAACACCTTCGCCGGCGCGCACTGGCGTGCCGCGTTGACGAATGATGATGCCACCAGCATTGATCGATTGACCGCCATAAACCTTAACGCCCAGGCGTTTTGATTCTGAGTCACGACCATTTCGCGTTGTGCCGCCGCCTTTTTTGTGTGCCATTTAAGACTCCTTGGATACTAATTCTCGGGCAAACGGCGATTAGCCGTTGATCGATACGATTTGGATTTCGGTGTAATTTTGGCGATGGCCTTGATGCTTCTGGTAGTGCTTACGACGACGCATCTTGAAAATCTTCACTTTATCGTGACGACCGTGTGCCACAACAGTAACCAGTACCTTTGCACCCTCAACCAGAGGAGCACCAAATTTGATGCTTTCGCCTTCGCCAACGGCGAGGACCTGATCGATGGTGAGTTCGGAACCAATGTCTGCCGGTATCTGTTCTACTTTAAGTTTTTCGCCAGCGACAACTTTGTATTGTTTGCCACCGGTTTTTATGACCGCGTACATGATTTGAAACCTCATCAAATGTTAAGAAAATTCCGTCCGGCGCCAGCACAACTGCATGCATGGAAACCGGGGAACCGCTGATTATACATGGGATGGGATTTCGCGTCAAAAACTATTCACAAATGCGGGCGGGCGTGGTATGTCGACAATTTTGCCGCCGCCGGTGCCTTACATATTTAGCAAACATGTTGTCAGGAACAGGGGGCCATGCCCCCTCTCTGCGGGGGCATGACGTATAATCTCGGCACCAATAGTCTACCGCACAGGTTCGCCTTGTCTGCCGCTACCCAAAACGCCACTCAAAACAATATCGCCCAAACGATCGCCGCCGACATGGACGCGGTCAACACGGTGATCCGCCAGAAACTGCATTCCGAGGTCAGTCTCGTCAATCAGATTGCTGAATACATCATCAGCGCCGGCGGCAAACGCATCCGGCCGGTGCTGGTCCTGCTGGTGGCCAACGCTTACGCATATCAAGGCACGGCGCACCACGAGCTGGCGGCGGTGGTGGAGTTCATCCACACCGCCACGCTGCTGCACGACGACGTGGTCGACGAATCGTCGCTGCGCCGCGGCCGCGCCACCGCCAACGCCCTGTTCGGCAACGCCGCCTCGGTGCTGGTGGGCGACTTCCTGTACTCGCGCGCCTTCCAGATGATGGTCGGCCTGAACAATATGCGCGTGATGCAGATCCTGTCCGACGCCACCAACGTCATCGCCGAGGGCGAAGTGCTGCAACTGCTGAACATGCACGACCCGGACGTCAGCCAGGAGCGCTATCTGCAGGTGATCCGCTCCAAGACCGCCAAGCTGTTCGAGGCGGCGGCCGAGCTGGGCGCGCTGATCTCCGGCTGCAACGACGCGCAGATCGACGCGGCCGGCGAATACGGCCGCTCGCTGGGCACGGCCTTCCAGCTGATCGACGACGTGCTGGACTACGCCGGCGACGCCAATGAAATCGGCAAGAACGTCGGCGACGACCTGCGCGAAGGCAAGCCGACCTTGCCGCTGATCTACCTGATGGAAAACGGCACGCCGGAACAGCGCGAGCTGGTGCGCAGCTGCATCGAGCAGGGCGACGAGCAGCACTTCGACACCATCCTGGCCGCGATCACCACCAGCGGCGCGCTGGACTACACGCGCCAGCAGGCCGTGACGGCGGCCGAACGCGCCGCCGCCGCGATCGCCGACCTGCCCGACAGCGTCTACAAGGAATCACTGCTGCAGCTGGCCCACTTCTCGGTCCACCGCACGCACTAAACGACAACGGCGCCTCAGGCGCCGTTTTTATTTGTCGCCGCGCTTACTTGCCGGCCGTGGCGTGCCGCACGCCGCCGGCCTGTCTGAGGATTTGCTGGACGTCTTCGCGTTTCTCGGAAATCGCCTCGTCGAGCGGCGTGCGGAAATCGATCTCCTGCTCCTGGTTCACCGGGAAACCGCGCTTCAGCGCCAGCTCGATCACGGCCGGCGCGCTGCGCCGGACCAATATGTGCAGCAACGGATGGCCGGTCTTGTACGTGCAGCCAGGGTCGAGCCGCCCCAGCAGCGCCAGCATGGCAGCGGTGATCTCGGCATCGTCGCCATCCCTGTAATCGCGTCCCTGCCCCTTATGCGTGGGCGACGGCAGGTCCAGCAACTGATTGAGCTGATAGCACATGGCTTCGGGCGTGCCGCCGTCGCGCAGCACGGCGGCCGCGTCCTGCAGCACCGGCGCCCGCGACGTCAGGCCGGTGCGGACATCGCCCGGCGACGCGCCGGTCACCGGGCCGGTGGCGGGCAGGTTCTGGGCCTCGCGTTCCAGCGTCGCCGCCCAACGGTCGGCCATCTTGTTGGCGTAGCAGTGGCCGCCGCACATCATCTCTTTGACCGGCGCCAGCAGATCGACCGGTATTTCACAGTAGTCCGCGCCCGACAGCCAATACTGCCGGGGCTTGCCATCGACCAGCAGGCTGACCACGGACCTGGCAACCTTGGTCGTGCAATGGATGGCGTCCATGGAGGCCAGGTTGGCCGTCGTCGTCGGACCGTCGTGCTCGGCGTAGCGGCGGACCAGGCGGCGCGCGTCGTCGGCGTTGACCGGCCGCACATCGAACGACGCATAACCGCGCTCCAGCATCAGATAGGCGCGCTCGCCCTGCACGAACAGGCCGTGGCGACGCATGGTGCCCTGCACGAACACGGCCGCGTCCGGGCGCTCCAGCGGCACCTGCTGCAGCAGATAGCGCATCTGCCAGCCGCGCTTGTCGATTTCCTGATAGAGGTTGTAGGTGTCGTTCCAGCCGCTGCGAATCGGCGGCGCTTCCGCCCGTTGCGCCTGGAACGTCAGGTCCCAGCCTGCGGGCACCGGCGCCGCATGCGCGACCTGCGCCGCGGCGATCGTGGCGGCCAGCATCAGCCGGCATAGCGATCGCAGCGGCCGCATCGTTACAGCAGTTCCAGCACCAGCTCGGACGGGCGGCACAGGCGCACGCCTTTGTCGGTCACCACGAACGGGCGGTTGATCAGGATGGGATGGGCCATCATCGCGTCCAGCAGCGCGTCGTCCGACAGCGTGGTGTCGGCCAGGCCCAGTTCTTCATACAGGTCGCCCTTGTCGCGCATCGCGGCGCGCACGGTCAGGCCGGCCTTGGCGATCATCGCCTTCAGCGCCTCGCGCGACGGCGGGTTCTTCACGTAGTCGACGATCTCCGGCTCGACGCCGGAAGCGCGTATCGCCTCCAGCGTCTTGCGCGAGGTGCCGCAGGCGTTGTTGTGATAAATCGTGATGCTCATGATGCTGCCTTTGCGTGGAATTCAAAGGCAGCATTATCGCTTAAAACTTCGCCGCCACGCTCACGCCTATGCTGCGCGGCGCCAGCCGGTAGCCCTGCACGATGGACGCCACCTGCGGATGCTGGATCACCGTGTCGGTATCGAAGGCGTTCTTGATGAACACGCTCACGTTGTAGCGGTCGATGGACATGCCGGCGCTGAAGTCGGTGCTGTGGTAGGCCGGCCGCTGGTAGTCGGTCTGCTCGGGATTGAGCGAACCCTTGCTGGCGCCCACCCACTGCATGCCGCCCATGACGTAGGCGCTCTTGTCGCCGAACGCCGCGAAGTTGTAGGTGGCGTTGATGGCGGCGTTATATTTCGGCACGCCCTGCACCTGCGCGCCGGCCACCGCGCCGACCACGCCATTGCGCGACCCCTCGTCGTTGGACAGCTCGGCCTTGACGTAGCCGGCCGACGCGGTCAGCGTCAGGCCGGACAGCGGCTTGGCCTTGATGTCGAACTCGAAGCCCTTGGTGGTGGCGTCGCCGGCGTTGGCGTTGTAGGTGTAGGCGCAGGTCGGCAGGTAGACGCCCTGCTGGATGTTCTTCCACTTCACGTAGAACACGTCGGCGTTGACCGACACGCGGTTGTTGAGGAAGCGCGACTTGCTGCCCACCTCGTAGCTCCACAGGCTGTCGGACGAATACGAATCCGGGCCCTTGGTCAGGCCGTTCGCCTCCAGGTCCTGCGAGCAGGTGGTCGGCGGCACGTAGATGTTGTTGCCACCCAGGCGGAAGCCCTTGGCCACGCTGGTGTAGACGGTGTTGGTCGGATTGACTTCCCACGTCAGCGCGTACTTCGGCGTGAAGGCCTTGGACGACGAGGCGGCGCTGCTGTTGTTGCCGGCGCCGGCCAGGTAGTTGCCATTGCGCTGGTCCAGCGTGGAATCGGCCTTCAGGTAGCGCGCGCCGACGGTGGCGTGCACGGTCGGCGTGAAGTAGTAATTGACCTCGCCGAAGATCGAGCTTTGCTTCTCGCGGAAGTGGAAGGCGCCGGCAAACGAGTTATCGCCCGGGAACTGGCCGGGCCGCGCGTCCGGCAGCAGGTCCGGATCGGCGATGTCGAAGCCGAAGCTTTTGAAGGTGTCGGTCACGCCGAAGATCGGATCGTTCTCGATGATGTTGGTGTGCTGGTTGGAGAAGTAGGTGCCCGCCAGCCAGGTCCACGGCGACACGCTGGCGTCATACGGCCGCGAAGCCAGACGGAATTCCTGCGACACCTGGCGCACCTGGTTGTTCAGGTAGACCGCCGACGGCAGGCCGGCGATCGCCGCGATCAGTTCCGGCGGCGCCTTGCCGCCGTCCTCGGTCGAGGTCAGGAAGGTCGATAGCGAATAGCTGTTGTAGGCCGAGCCGTTCTGCGTGCGGTCGAACTTGCGCTCGAAGTAGCTGGTGGCCGAGGTCAGGTCCATCGCGCCCATATCCCAGTTGACGGTGACGCTGGGTGTCAGCAGCGTATCCTTGGACGGTTCGCGGATCTGCTTTTGCGCCTGATAGTAGGGCCGGTCCAGGTTGAAGGCGGCGATGTCTTTGGCATCGACCTTCTGATAGTAGACCGACGGCGTGATCGTCACCGAGCGGATCGGCTTCCACTTCAGCGCCACGCGCATTTCCTGGTCGCTGAGCTTGTTGATGTTGTTGGCCAGGACGTTGCCGTCGCCGTCGACCTGGTTGATGTAGCCGCCCGTGTGCTGGGCCTGCACGCCGATGCGCAGCGCCAGCTCGTCCTGTATCAGCGGGAAGTTGGCCACCATATTGGCCGCGTAGTTGCCGCTGCCGCCCTTGGTGTTGGACAGCTCGCCGTAGGTGGTGAACTCGCGCTCCTTCAGGTCCGGCTCGTTCGGCACGAACTTGATGGTGCCGCCCATCGAGCTGGCGCCGTACAGCGTGGCCTGCGGCCCGCGCAGCACTTCGACGCGGTCGATGTCGAAGAACTTCGGCTCCACCGTGCCCATGGTGTAGACGTTGCCGACGGTGATGGAGACATCGCCCAGATAGATGCCGACGGTGGCCGCGCCGGCCGTCGAGCTGATGCCGCGGATCTCGATGTTCTCGGTGCCGGGACCGGCGCCGCCGTTGCCGCTGGCGGCCGTGAAGGAGATGTTGGGCACGACACGGGTCAGGTCGGTGAAGTCGTTGACGTGCTCGGCCTGGAGCTGGGCGCCGGTGACGGCGGTAATGCTCATCGCCACCTTGGCCGGATCTTCCTTGCGCTTCTGCGCGGTCACCCGGACCACTTCGATCTCGTCGGACGGCTTGGTCTGCGCCCAAGCCGGGCCCGCCATCGCCGCCATCGCCGCCGCCACCGCGCCGCACATCAATTTTTGCCGTGTTTTCATGCCTAACCTTCCCATGTCAGTGAGGGCGCCGCCCCAAAATAATGCGTATTGATATATTTAACCATATTAATCATCTTGATCTTTTTGCAAAGCAAGAAACCTGCCATTCGTGCGGCAGACGTTGGCATTTAGTCACACATCGGGGAGTTCCCGCTGGGGAGCGGCAGTTGAAAAAAGCGCAAAATTCTGATGTAATTAAGACGTAGTCGGGGTGTGGCTCAGCCTGGTAGAGCGCTGCGTTCGGGACGCAGAGGCCGGAGGTTCGAATCCTCTCACCCCGACCAAGAAAGCCTTATTTTATAAGGGTATACACAGGACAAGAGTTTCGGCAATCTGTGCCAAATTCAAATCTGTGCCAAATCTGTGCCAAATCTTGCGGATTGCCATACAGCAATCCGCAAGATAAAATATCGACACGGAGGTTGCTAAACGTCTTTTTCAACTTCAGAAAAGACAAGTCCATGGCAACCATAGAAAACCGTTCACGCTACGCCGTCAGTGTCAAGAATCGCGAAGACCTCTATCGCGAGTTTCCGTTCACAAGCTTGGCGGACGCAAAGCTATACGCTAAGTCAATCGAAGCTCAAAAACTCAAGCCCGCGCTGACTCAAAAAGAGGACTCTTTTTTTGTCAGAATCCGCAAGACAGGGTACAAAACCGTGCAGATGACGTTTGCCACTCTGCGAGAGGCTGAAACAGCGATAGCACGCATCGAAGCCGAACGCGTCGACGGCATCTTCATCGACTATACGAAGGCCCACAAAATTACCTTTGAGGACTTGCTTCATCGGTACGTTAAAGAAGAAGGGCCGAAGAAAAAAGGCTGGGAGAAGAGCGAAAAGTACAAATTCAAGGCTTGGCTCGAAGACCTTGACGGTGGACTCACGAAACGTAGAGAAATCGCAGCATCCGAGGCCGCAAAGGCAGGTAAATCCGCCCCTCGCCTTACTGCACGCGCTCCCACTGCGGCAGTTCAATGGATGCGCAAAACGTTCAGTGCGGTTACGACCGAAGACATCGAAAGCTACATCGCGGAACGTGTGCAAGAAGTCGAACCGTCAACAGTGGACCGGGAAATCGACTCGCTTCGTTCTGTATTTACTATCGCGACGAAAATTTGGAAATATCGCCTGACTGACAATCCCATGGATACTGTTCGTCGCCCCAAGTACTTTAACGAGCGCGACCGCAGACTCAAGGGCGACGAACATCAGCGCTTGCTCGACTCTGCGGTTGAAGAAGACAAGGAAAGATGTATTACGCTGCGGGTTGAAGAGCTGATAAAGCAGGACCGTGAAGCAGCTGCTGACCTGAGTACTATCTACTCAAAGAAAAAGCTCGTAAAGGAGGCGCTGAAGAACGCGCGCCTGCAAGCCGAGCAGGATTACGTACATATTCCGCTGTTTGAAACCTACATCAATTTTCAAATTATGACAGCTGCGCGACGAGGTGAGTCGTTGAGGCTTGAGTGGGATGACATCGATTTCGAAAAGCGTTCAGCCTACTTGGCCGAGACCAAGAATGGCCAGCCTCGCTCCCTCCCGCTTCGCGCCGACCTCGTAGACATGCTCAAGTCACTTCCGCAAGACGAGCCAAACGTGTTCCCGATTTCTGCGGATAACCTCAGAAAGGCCTGGGCTCGTATTGTGGAGCGCGCAGGTATCGAGGATTTGCACATCCATGACCTTCGCCATGAAGGTGTCAGCTTGGTCGCCGAGACATCTAAATTCTCGCTCATAGACTTGCAAAAATTCAGCGGCCACCGGGATATCCGAATGCTGCTGCGCTATGCACACTTGTGCACGACACACATGGCACATAAACTTGATGAGGCTTTCAGCGGCGAGGCCGCTGCGAAACAACACCGAGGGCGTATGCGTCTGAAGCACGCGACCGTGTCACGTATAACAAAGCAGGAGGCAAACGACTTACCTTCGAACGTTGTTCGCCTCTTTGGCAAAGACGCAGCGTAATCGGGCAGCCCAAAACCAGTATGCTCCAAAGGAAGCGATAGGTTGCGTATCACCTATCGCCACTACGAGCCGGACCTTCTCGGCGCCGTACACTTGCCAGATATCGTCCGTCCAGACTGAGTCGGGCGAGTTGAATTCGCCAGAGTGATGGCCTCGCAGTTTTGCCAATTTTTTCTATGTTTTTTCTTCGCTGAGTTGGGTGAGTTCACCATTTTGAAAGACTTTTTTTACGGACCGTCCTCCCCCAAAAAGGTTTTCCTATTCCCATCGACTCACCCAACTCAGCGGAAATTCGTATGAGAATAAGGAAGTCGACCGCCGGTTGAAGCACTGAGCCGATAGGCAACGCAGAACGAAGAATGCACGCCGAAGCGTGCATTACAAGGCCAGCAGACCCCTTATGCCATTCGCGTCGCAACATTGGGGATTCGCAAATTGCATACCCAGGGCTGCTTTCCATCCTTCGTTCGCGGTCTACTTTGTTGAATGTCGAAGATTGTTCTAAGCTCCGTCCAGAAAGTCGTAGAAGCCGGTGGGTAAATACCATTGCGTCTACACCATTCCGCGAAGTGGTCATACACCAGTTGTTTTTCGCTGACTACCGGAGGGGCAACGACCTCGACTGACACGTCATCAATCCAGGCACGAAGCGGATTCGTCTCCACTTTCGCACTGTTTAAACGTCGGGCCATGGCAATCGGAATCTGCGGGTCAAACCTACCTCTCGCGCGCAGCCTCAACAGCCCTTCCAGCGCCCAGGCGAGGACTCCGGGCAACTCATTGTCGATGATATATTCCGCCAATTCTGGGTCCCTTTCGTGCTCAGGGATAGTTACATCAAAAGGCACAATGTCCCAACGTCGCCAAAATCCCTCCGAGTGGTCTGTTATGCTCGGAACCTGATTGCCGAGTACAAGGAACTTTCCAAGAACACGCACTGTGATTGGGTCCTTATACTTTCTGTTGGCTGAAACGCTTTCACCGGCGATGAGCGACTTGAGAAGGTCTTCGCTGATTCGCCCTTTCGGCGCCTCATCTGAATAAATCAAGCTGGCGCCTACCAGCTGTGACATCGCAAACCCTCCAGGTGTAATCGAGTTAAGATTAAACGACTGGGCATTCCCATGTAGTGCTTGTATCAGATTCCCAAGCACGCCCTTTCCGTTGGCCCCCGTCCCTATCCACAGCTGCGCCCGTTGGTATCTGGCATCCCCAGTTAGCGTATACCCCAAATACTCCTGCACTCTATTTTGTACGCCCTTGTCCGGCAAGACTGTATTGAGAAATGCCAGGAAACGAGTAGGAGTAGCACACTCAGCACTCCAAGAGCACTTCAACGCGTGCCGCAGTCCCTTATCCTCTGCCGGCGGCAACAGGCGCAGTACTCCATCCACTGCTTCGACATAACCGTTTTGACAGGGAATTAGCACACCGCTAGCGGGCTTCGGCACCTCCCTACAATGCAGCAAAGCGGCTTTCACAGCAGCGGTTGCGTTTGTCGCACTAGCATATTCTTGTTGATGCTCAACGAGCCAACTGTAGGCTCTCTTGTACGCCAATTCATCAACTAACGCTTCCCAGTAGATACCGTTCCATTCATAAAGAACCCCACCCTCCGTGGCGAAACTACCTGAGCTCTCCAGATACTTCGCATATTGGTGCGGTTGAAAACCTTGGCTCATAACCGACCACCAACCACGTTCTCTGCAAGCCACGTCTCAACGTCCTTGGGTCGCCACCGCAATAATCGCGTCCCAGGGAGATTGACTCGCGGAGGCACCGCGATTGGATTTCGTTGAATGTCTCGTTTGATGGTCTCTGGGCTTCTGCCCAGGACCTCTGCCAGTTCAAATACGTCTAAAAGCTTATCCATTGCATTCTTCCATAAAAATTTCTGTATGCGGCGACAGTAGGCACCGCTCGACGTCACAAGGTGACAAGCGGTGTAGCTAGGTGTTTTAGATTTACTCTTCCGGCAATCGAGCCATCTGTCCGACCGGAGAGAGCGCCCCCGCCAAACCCAGCCAATCGAAAAAATTCAATGAAAAGGGGGAGATTGGATAAAAAGTGACAACTGGCGTATCTAGACGTCATATCAGCAATGTCGCTGACTAAAACCAAATGAGAAGCACGATGGATATTGACGAACACTACACAATAAAAAGAACCGCCCTTGAGCTAAGAATCGACCTGGCTCAGAACCTCGCCGGATTAGCTCCGGCGCTGGCAGACATGATTGAAAGCTGGGGAGTAATAAAGAAATTCGCCCAAACAGAAACTGGGCTTCGGTTCGAATGGATTGACGATGAAACAACAATTAAAGTTCTCGGCATCCTGGCGGGTATAGGCATAGAACAGCTGATGACTCGGACCGTGGCACGACGTCAGCAGCAATCAGAACGCGCTAAATTTCTGTCGCTATCTCTCGACAAATTTGGAGCACTACTCGAGTCCTCTTCGGGCAATAAACTACGCCATATTAGAGTTCCTGATGACTCACTTCACCTCGCCCCGTTACACTTGATGCCTGTAACGCACTTCAAGAGATTGGCGCGTTTAGGAACCTGGAATAGCGTTGGGCAGAAGTTTGAATTTTCTGTTCCATTCAGTGACCAATTCAAAGACAAACTGTATGACGCTGTAATCGCACTCGCTAAGTCCAAAAAACTGACGTCGAAAAATGACATCGCTGAACGCCGCAAAGCCGTGGCCAAACGAAGCCTAGCTAAGCGCCAAAAGCAGAACCAAGCACTAGATATCGAGAACATGGACTTCGAAGACTACGGGGCAAATTTCGGTACTACAGCTGCGCTTGCCCACCAGGCGGAAGATGGATTCCGAAAGTTCAATCCTACTTTCCGAGACGACCACGACAACGAAGTCTGAGATAGTTTATCCAGTTGTGGGGCAGCTAGTTGAGGCTGGCTGCCCCTTTGCCGTTCCGCCCCTCACTCGGTCAACGTCGTCATGCTTACGTCTCGTCAAGCCCTCCGTCAGCGGCATCGTCCGAAAAACTCGCACCATCTTCCTGAGTTCTTGATATTATTGCCACCGCGCAATTTCAACGAACTGCGCCTTACCTAATACGCAGCTCCTCTCCACGGATTAAACAATGGCACTTATCACTGCATACGAACCGAAACTCCAAGAAATCACCCCGATGAGCGACCTCGGTGGATATGATGCAACTTCAAAAACCTTCATCCCATTCAAAAAATCGGCTGGCGTGGATGTGCACATAGTGCTCGACGCGCTGACTGCTGCGGTAGAGGGCGGAATAATCAACTCTGAGAAGTGGGTTTCCCAAGTTTTCGCCGACGCCGATTTGTTCGAACAATTCCTGGACGACTACGCAAATATGTATGAGGATTGCTACCGTACCCGTGACCGCTGGTATGCTGCCTTGATGCACTTGGCAGAACACTACGATGAAGAAGGCTTCATTAGCGCCGGGGAGATTGCTGAACGGGTACGGGAACAGGCGGAAGAAACCGGGCAAATCTAACGCCTCGCCGAGACAACGAAATGCCCTTCGTAAGAAGGGCATTCAGGCCTGTCCCTCGTTGGAATGAATGGCGTCACAACCACCGTCAAGCTGGAGAGGCGAACACAGCAGCGTAACGCCCCAACTACACACCTTCCTCCTTATTGTTTTCCGAATTTCGTTTTTGCACGTAACTCTTTTTCTGCAAAGCTCCTTGCAGAGCCAGTTTCGCCCTCCCCATCTCGCTCCAAGACTTTTTCAAAGCGGCCTCTCCTGAGTTGCCCGGTACTGCATCGGGAAATGCCTCTGTCGAAATTTCCGCCGAAACCATCGACATCGACATAGTCAAGGCGGTCAGTAGGTTAGCGACCTGCCCTGATTTGTTTGCGCCCTTCGAAGAAGTGAGCAAACCAATTTCAACGCAACGTTTCATTACACTCCATAGCTTCTCATCGCACAGTGGGAGTCCATTCGCGCTGATAACGCGATATGCATCTTCCAGCGGCGCCAACGCGCTCTCAATGCGCCAGTTTGGGTCGATGGCGTGCGCGGCCGCAGCACCATGTGCGACCGCTTCATTTTCAATACGTTGCCTCTCGCGCTCACGCGCAGGCAAAATAGCTTTGCGCATAATTTTTTCGATATCCGCCTCGCTCAGTGCCAGCGGTAAGTCTTGAGGTATTTCTGTTGCGCTTGCTGGGAACTTAGCGATGGGTACCGCGCTGCTCTTTCCTCCAATCCCCGTTTTTCTATCGAAGCGCTGATATTTCGACACCAGTAGGTGCACCTGATTTCCTCGAACTCGTACCTGCATTTATATCTCCTGTAGTGGTTAAAGAGACGTATAGCAACTTCTCTTTGTCGGCTACCGCTGCGTGCGCCGCAAACAGCGGACGCATTTGAGCTTGCTCACGCAATTGAGGGCACCCTCACCATTGCCCAGCACGCCAGCGCAGCAGTTACACGCCCTGCCTGAGGGCACCATACATTCACTCTTGATGGCTGTAGCAGGCGGCGCGGCACGACGTACAGGAGTGTGCATAGTCGGTACGTTAATCGCGTGTATGGGTCGCAGCGGTCAAGGAATCACGGCAATGGGGAGTCAGTTGCTCGCGACCGGGGACGGCTGAGGCGGGGCGCAACCCCGCCGACGCAATGGCGCATGTCCGTCATTGCTTGAGCATGAGCACGCGTGCGAACTAGCTGGCGCGGGGCCCACAGATTGCGACGATGAGGCGATTGAATTCGCAATTTGGGGAAGCCAGGATGCACGGCATGCGATGACACAGCTGCGTGCCGACGAGCCCCTCGATACAGGGTGGCATAGAGAGAGCGGTAGGGGCCGTCGGCGGGGTTGCGCCCCGGCGAAGCCGGACTGGAAGAACAGCCGCTTTGGCTCACGTCGCGACGAATACGCAGATGATGCGCGCCCAAGCGCGCAAGGCAGGATAAGGGGAAAACACATTTGCCCCCTGCCCGCATCCAGCCGTTCATCGATTCATTGAACGAGCCAACGCTAAGCCGCACGACTTCGGTTCACGGTATCACTCCGCGATTCACAAGTTGCTATACGAGACAAGGCGGAGATTGACGTGCGGAAGAACACCGATAGCACTCCGCCAGTCGAAAACAATACCTCATGAAGGAACTCTGATGAAGCACATACCATTAAAATTGAGCAGCACTGAAAAAGAGCACTTTTTAACACGTAATGAACTAAACAAAAGATACAGCGGCGAAAAGGCCAATGCCGATGCCTACGCAGGCTCCCTGGCTCCGCCCCATGGTGCCGCATCAATCACGCCAGCAACCCCACCCGACGCTGCATCAGTCCACACGGCGACGAATCGCAACGCATCGCTAGTCAAACCAGCATCAAAAGCCCGGAGCGGACTAGTAAACCGTGGCATTACAAAACAGGTTCACCCCGTCGACTTACAAGAACAAATTGCATTCGAGGTGCTGAGATGCCTGGCGAGATTTCGTATAGTTCGCGCTGTCGATATTGCCGTAGCATGCTTTGCGGAGAGGCCCTATACCGCAGCGCGTCAGGCGGCACGACGAACCCTACGAGGGCTTATCAAACGGCGCTGTGTGCTGAGCTACAAGACCGAGCGGCATCAGACCATTTACGCAATGACCGAGGCCGGAAAGAGGTTCCTGGGCGCCTACGGCATCGATGCAAAAGCATCCATTAGAAGCGCAGCAAACATGGTCAACCCAAATCACACCCTCTGGCTGAATTTCATAGCCATGTGCTGTGAAGCGCGTGGTCTCGAGGCACTGACCGAATCAGAACTAATGCAAACCTTGAATCAGCACGCAGAAAAAATTTCCCAAGTAAGCAAGCGAGGGCTACTGTCTGTGACGACGGAGAAGGCAGCAAAGACTGACGCGCCCCAGAAGCCTAAGAAGGCGCGAGTGACCTTACTACCTGACGTCATCGCATTGGAAGACGATGGCGTCACTTGGTTCGAAATTGATGCCAGCAAACGAGGCGCGGCCAGGATGGCCCGTCTTCTCGCGCTGGTCCGAATGGTCGGTAAGCCTTTGTCAGAGCTGGCGAAAACGATGTCTCTCCCTAAAGAGCTCTCCCATCTCAAGCGCGTATCGCTTCAGGCCAGCAATGCCAACTACTTTCAGCTTTTGAGAAATAAGCTTTTCGCCGAGGCCCGGGCAACAGCCAACTACGTCCTCACCGAGAGCGATAACAACTGTCGTGTTGTCTACGTGGGGAACGATACCTTTGAGATTTGGCGCGCTCAGGACTCGCCTACAGGTCAAGAGGATGCATGCGTGGGCCACGTCATCCTGCAAATGCTTCCCACTGGCCTTCCGAACTATCAGGGCAGTGACGCCGACAAGTCGCGGCCAGCCGGTTGGTTCGAAGAGAACTACCTCCCCTACCGCCGAATTGCCGCCACCGAACGATGGCGTGAACCCGCGTCTCAGTTTCCACTCAAACTACCAAACGAAGGGGCATCTTGAAAGGTTGCTATACGAGTTAGGAGCGCAGTTTTTTGCTCGCTCCTTTTCTAGAAAAGGACATAACTATGCAAGCATTTGGCAACGTGGCCACTGCGCCAGAACGCAAAGTCGGTAAGGTGAGTGGTAAAGGGTATTATGAGTTTCGCGCATGTGAAAGCCAACGCGGAAAAGACGATGCACCCACCTGGTACACGGTCCGCATCATGAAGGATGAGGACCCCGGTTTGCTGAAGGGCGACTTCGTTAAGGTGACAGGGAAGTTGAAGGCTGACTTCTATTTATCCCGGGAAGGAAAGCCGACCGGAACTCTGCTAGTCATCGCATTTGAAGCGACTAAGATAGTAAAACAAATGGCCGTCTTAGAATCCTAAGATTCGACATCCGCCCAACTGTATGATTGGGAATCACCTCGCATGAGGTGGTTCCCTCGTTTCCAGACAAAGCATCTTAGATGCTACGCATGCGTATTATCATTGAACAAAGGTATTTAACCTAACCTTACTCATCCTCCACGACCGCTAGGGAAATAGTCGCGAATGTCAGCATATTCGGTTTTTCCGTATGCGTTGACTACTACGTTTAGTGCCTCTTTCACTCCTGGGTAATCCGGGGTCAGTAATTGCACGCCCTGGCGACGAAGCCCATTCTCATCGGTGATTCGGCAGGCATCGGGACTAGTTTCAAAGCTCGAATGATTTCGACACACAAAGGGACGGTTCTCATAAATGGAGCACCCGCCATCTTCTAAGAAAGTACAAGGCGTCTTATAGTCGAAGTCTGTTTGAGGTCGTAACCTTGGTGGCTTAAGCGTTGCAGGCTTTACGCCGATTCTATTTCCCAGTAGCTGTGCTTCTAGCCCAGTGATGGCAACTTGATTATGGCAGCAATGGTTACAACCCTTAGCACAGGCGACATATGGCTTCGCAGCCTCCGAGAAGCGCCCGACAACATCGAGAATCGGAAGAATGCGTAGCATAGGCTTCGCGTTCATGGACGCGACTTTCTTCGGCAGCTCGTAAGCTTCAGCTAGCAGACTAATTGGACGCTGCCTAATAAATGCCTCTGCACGCTCATTAGCAGTCAAGTTTTCACTCATATTTTTCTCCGTTTTTTCTCAAACCATTCGCTTCGCCAAACCTCTGGGCTAACATCAAATTTTTCTAACGCTCGATTGACACGACGCTATGGGAACGTCCTTTGGCAGAGGTCCCTTTCAACGGATGATACTGACTATGAAGCATGTGCTCGAACGCATCATATTTCTCGACTAATATCGCCCCGAAGATAATAGGCTTCCCTTGGATTTCGGACACAGCTGGAAGTTTTGCATTTCCGTTAGCCTTATGCCCCTGCACATGAGCTTTCATTCGGCTAACCGGGGCGACGTCCTTACCCCAATACACCGGGTACCATCCAGGATGTCCGGGAATCTCAATTACATGAGGTTTTGGTGGAGCAACATCCTGTACCCAGATTCCGTATACTGCGCCGCTTGACTGCACGATTGGCAGTTCCTGCCCTAGACGGATGGTTCCGAACATTGCATCGAATATTTGGAAACCTTGTTCCGCCGCGACTTTTTTTAAAAACTGGACAACGTTATTCGTCATTATTTTCCTTAGATTTGGAAAGAGCAACAGCTATATTCGCACGTATTGCGGATGCAAAATAGGACTTATCAAATATCGCATTCATCGGATTTCGCGTCAGTGGCGGTAGTTGGGCGCGCCAACGCGGCCCACTTCGTTCCCTCGACATCCCAAGGCAATGCTGGTTGCTTCCTAGCTTGTCTGTGGACTCCATTCTTTATGTAGTGCGTTTGAAGCAAGTCGAAATGGCGCCGCTGGCCATGAAAGGAGAAGGTTACCAAGACTACGATTAATGGCTTACCGAGACTACCCCACGTTTGCTTTATCTTCGCCAAATTTTCCGCATGGTGTTCGCGGCGACTGTATCCAATGAATATGAACGCGTCGGCCTGCTCGTATGCATCCGCAAGCTTGTGGATTTCATTAACCTTCTCGTTCTTCGGCTGGTACCACTCCCATTCAACCTTCGCCCACGCTTCGCGATTGGCATTCTGAACGACCGCATCTGTGCGACCTCCGCTTTCGAAGCATGTGAAGAGGCCCATCAGGTCGCTGCACTTCTTGACAGTGGTTGCGATATGGGTCGTCCACACGGCGCGCTTGCCGAGGTCCTCATGGCCAGGAATCACCGGAAAGTCCTGATACCAGAGTGCGTTGAACAGTGCTATGAAATCCCGCTCACGTCGTTTCACACATCCTCCTGGAATTCCAACGGGTTCAATGCAACACCTCCGTTAACTGATTTCGGCTGCGTTGCCAGAGCAAAATTTTAACATGGGGCAACTACACGGCGAACGGAAGCGACTGTCCTGCACCCTACCTCCCACCGAATTAGCGATTGTATCTATACGTTTCGTAGGGCTGTCCTACGATTCTAATGAGGTCAAAATGAACGAAGCAGAGATTTTGAAACTGGAAGGTGAGACATTAATGCGAACCTTCCAGAAGGCGATTCACCCTGGAGCAATTGGCGGGGATTCGGGGCCGCTTGTAGCCATCGAAAAAAACGGGGAAATCGTAGTTGTCCTAGACGGCGACCAAGAAGCACCCGAAATCCGCATTTGGAATTTTCCCTTGCAGATGGTTAGTGCAATTTATTTTTTACAAGACCACAACCCTCAATTTGAGACAACTGAGAACCACGAAAGTGTTTACTGCACCATCAACGGTGCGCAGGCCCTCGGAGCAGACTACTTTGAAGCAGGTATGAGAGCCTACTTGCTGTACCTCGCGCGACAAAAGGATAAGCGCTTTAAGTAATTCCAATGGCGAGCAGTTTGCTCGCCATTTTCATGCAAACTATAGTGCTCGCAGACCTAGACCTACTAAGGCCAATGATGCTGGACGACCGGCGGTTTGCGCGCCAGAGCCAACATAGCTACGCGGGGCGTCGTGAGTCTACTATTTTCATCAGGTGACTAGCCATCACTATCATCTCACTCGCGTCAATGGCGCTGAGCTGCACCTTGCGGTGACTGTGAGGGTTCTTGTAGGAGCCGAGCGCTCCAGTCATCATGTTCAGCAGAGCTACACGTTCACCTGTAGGCGCATTTCTGTCCGTGAGAGGGCCTTTTTCGCCAAAGGCCTTTTGTGCCAACGGCACACCGAAATCATCAGCAGAAAAAGCAGCAGCTGCCCGGATTGCGACTTCGAGTTCCCGAAAAGCTTGAAAAACCGCTGTGTCGTATTCGCCTCGCATAAATGCAGACCAACAGCACTGAACGGTAGCTGGATGCAGCATGCCTCGTGGAAGTAGAACGGAGTTAGCGTATGCCACGACTCCAGCGCGGTCACGCAACTGTTTCCCCCTTCGTGTCACGAAGTGCCAACCGGATGTTTCCCCCGGGACTGGAGCAATCAATCCTTCACGAAGCAGCCAGTTCCATCCTTCCGCCATCGCGTATTCCACTTCCTTACGTTTGTCCGATGGAAACGTCCCAAGCGTTTGCGGATGTGTAAATGACGTCGGATGCAAAGGCGAACCAATCCCATCTTCAGGAACAACTGACGTGATTAGCTCTAGCCCGAGCCCGGCCAATTCCTCGGGTTGAAGTGCCAAAATTGCGTCTGCATCCGGGATAAGCGTAAAGAGGGTTGGCATACTCGGAGAAGCGCTCAATAATTGTGAATGAAGGTCGATGGCCGTTGTGTTACTTAATCAGGAAGTCATCCTTATTCTTCCCGGACAACCAAAGCGGAGCACGACCCCGACCAGTCCACGTCTCACCCGTCGCAATGTCACGGTATTTCGCTGGCACAGGCTGGCGGACGTTATCCCCCTTCGACTTGGAGGTCGTGCCCAGGTCACTCAGAGACAGTCCGAATGTTTTCATGATTTCTGCAATTTGTGCTTTAGCTGAAGCGATTTCAGAAGAACGTGCTTCCTTGGCCTTGTTTTCCAGTTCCGCGATTTGGGCCTTGATTTCTGCGTATGTGCTCATGCTTAGCTTCCTAAATTGTCATGTGGAGTGTGAAATCTATCATTCCAAGAAAACGAAATCCAGCCTGACTTGGCGAGAGGAGAAGTACTGCGATTAAAGCCCGCTAGTGAAATCCCGGACGGCCATGGTCTACAAACGCACGGCTCTTATGCATCGCATTTGAGAGCTGTCGCAAGTCCGGCTCGATGAGCTCTTTAGTTTCAGGGCAAAAGAATCGACATCCATTTGACTGGGCGAGGTCTGCAATGAGTACTAAAAACTGGGGGGCTTCGATGCGCTTGTCGCACCGAACAAACACACAGGCGCCAGCGCACTCGTCAAAGCTAACGTCAACGCGATTCCCATTTTCTGGGCCGAACACCAGCCAATCCTCAAGCATGAACCAGGGTGGGCCGAAGTAATGAACCAATTTTTCCTGCACCGCGCGTACCAATTCGCGAGATAACGGAGGCATATCCCAATCTTCAGCAGTCGTGTCAGGTGGACGCTGCTCCGTTTGGATAAAGTAGAGGTCGAACTGCCAGACAGCCATGAGCATCACTCTTTTCTAATGGAGATTGAACCGAAGGCACAATCCAGTCTAGCACTGCCTGGGTCTAAACGGACATATCCATACCGACGAGCTGTTCCTCCGACACGTCCAGGGCAGCCGCTAATTTTTCGATGTTGTCGAGCGAAATGCTGACTACCCCTCGTTCTACCTGACTTACGTAGGTACGATGCAGCCCCGCCAACTCCGCTAGCTTTTCCTGCGATAAGCCCTTTTCCGTCCGCACCGCCCGTAGATTTTTCGCAAATCGTCCACGAGCAGACACCCCCTCGCGTCCAACTTCGAGCCCTAGGGCCATCAGCAGCTTTTCTACATTCTCCAACGACATGTTTTGCACCGCACGCTCGATGTAACTGACGTACGTCCGATGAAATCCGGCACGCACAGCCAGGTCTTCCTGACTGATTTTTTGTCGCTCCCGCTCAGCTCGTAGGAAGCGAGCGGACCGTACGCGAAACGAAAGCTTGGAGGGGTCTTTTTCGAGCATCTTCATTGCCCGAGCTTCATTTATTACAGTTTATTTATCTACAGATAATCTCTCGACCGTATTTACATCCACCGCTTTTGAATCTACAATGATATTTCCATAACGCAATCTTTGACACCTTTTGCGTCGAAGTATTTTGTCTGGCGGCATGTCTGTTGCATGGCAAGCCAAGCAGGAAGCGACTTCCCAAACATTTCCAGGGGATAGTCGACTTCCGTCCGCTGTTCGACTTAGAGAAGGACCATTCTGAATGAAGCACTACAAATCTATCGCAATAGCTGTTTCTGGTATCGCCCTCTCGGCATGCTCGACCGTCAACACTACACTCGCCGAACGCAGCGAGGCGGTTGAGATTTACCACGTCTACGACATCAAAACGAGCGCAGACACCGCAACGATTACAAGGGCGGCATCGGACGGTTTGGCGGCCAACACGAACAATGTACAGACAGCTACCCCACTTCAAATTGGAAAAACGGTGCCGAGCGTACCGGGACGCTTCAGCATCGATGACATCGCCGCTGGCTTGAACGGTCAAAACTCGGCCATGCTGAAGATTCTGTCCGCACAGAGCGGTGGCCTGGGCCTCAAGGTCGCAAACTGCGCTGATGCTGTATGGACATCGAAGGCAACCAGGAATATCAGCGGCTCAAACAATCTGACGCTCTACACGTGCATCTACAAGTACAAAGCTGGCTATAACGTCGACATGTACGCCGTATTTACCAAGCAGTCTGGCGGTTTTTACCAGGTCATCCGTGAGGGCGCCAACGCACTGACTGGGACGCCCGAAGAATGGGTCAACAAGACCATCGTGGACATGATGCGCTCAGTCGAGCGCGCTGCCGGTGCACGCGCTGTACACGTTGAGGGACAACCTGACCTCGGTCCATTGCCTGCTGTCGACAAGCTCAGCTTCAAATGATGGGGACTTACGTGCGGAATAGTTTGCACCTCCTGAGCCCAGCAGCGATGGCCGCGCATGTAGTTGCCCTTGCACTCGCGGCCCCAGCTGCACAGGCGGCACCTTCAGTTGGCTACTGGTTCGAATTCACTAAAGGCACGGGTCAGCATGACCAGGTGCTCAGCCCAGACGCGATTTCCGGTGCTGTACTACAGGGTCTTCGCGCAGGTGGAATTTCCGCCATACCCAATCCGAGCAATGTCGATGCGATGGTGGAGGCGGATGTTACTGAATCGTTCGAGCCGGAATTCCAGTCCCTCCGCATCGTGTCCGGAACTCTATCGCTGAAGGCGCCACGGCAAGGCGCGAGCAACTTTGAACGCCCAATTTTACTGTGCCAGATGGGCTTACATACCTGGCGAACCAGCCAAAACTCTCAAGAGGCAGCACGAAAAATTCGAGATGGAATTTATCAGCAAGCAGTGCAGTTTGCAAAACAATGCCGTAGTGAGCTGAACAATTTTTAGGCGAACAATGCCAGGCTTCATCCAATATTCTTTCCTCTTTTAGGGCTGCGAAAAAATTGAAAAAAATCTTCAAGTTGTTAGCAGTAAGCGGCGTTACTGCGGCCATTAGTGGCTGCGGCGGCGGTGGCGCTTCGGGTGATATACCAGAGATGGCAGCGCAATTTCGCGGCGCGTTTCAGATGAACATCGTCACGAGTCAGTGCGACATTGTGACCATGGAATACGACCCAAAACTGGGACTCCCCCGCCAAGTGCATCATCGGGGCTACGACGAATTGATTTTTGGTAGCGACAACACCGGCTACCGAATTTGCGGCCAGGCTCTGTGGGTGGGGAAATTCGCGGGCTCGATGATACAAAACGGCGGCAGCAGTGCCGGAAATGGCAGCGTCAATTTCACGCTATATGACCAGCGCGGTTCAGTGACCGGACAAACGGGGTCAATCACAGGGGCTATTCTCGGCAACGGCCCTGCGGTGTCAGGTCTCTCGATGAAGAATGCGGCAAGCGTTGGTATAGACACGACGCTGTCGGTATTGGGCGGTGTGAATGTGGCATACCGAAATAGCGTTACGGGTTCGTACGCAACGCTCGCTGGTGTTTACAACGGCAAAACCACAGGGACTTCAATGTCCATCACCAGCGGGGGCTCCATCTCTGGAAAGTTGGCGCAAGGCAGCTTCAGCGGCACCATCACGGCGTTCCACCCAGATAGCCAAGTCCACGACGTTTCAGTTACGTTCACGGCGACAAACGGAGTGACGCAGAACATGACCGGTGTTATCGGCCCATACGGTTCACTGCCCGGAGAAATCGACATTGATGGGACTGCTGTGCTCCCCAACGGCGACGCACACCCTGGTGTGCTGATTGCAGTCGCTGGTGGCGGAGCAGCATACGCTGACGTGCTCGCGCAGAAGTGATTTTGGCAGTCAGTATAAGTCGTTTCATTCAGCGTTGGTGCGCTGGCGCTCTTAAAAGGACGAGAGGAAGGCAAGATGTCTGTACCTGATGATTTTCCGCGCGAAGCTGTCCTCGCCTCGTTGGCGGGTTTGCAGCCCAAGGTGGCCGCTCGATTTGATGCGAGCACCGGTCACTATGTCGCAGCGCCATCCGACTCTGACGTCGCAGAACGGTATGAAATCTGCGGTGACCTTGTGACCCAATTGGTCGCAAAATGCCAGAAAAACCGGGCCACAAAATATCTCAATCTGACGGAGTCGCAGATACTTGAACGCCTGCTAGCCCAACTGCTTAGCACGACCTGGGGTAGCGACGCGGAGATGAAATGGGTCATCCGGCAGACGGCCTCTGTCTTGGAGTGGGTGGTCCCTGAAAGCGCCGTAGCCAACAATACTTCGTCCCAGAGGGCATGACAGATGCTGAGTTTGCGCACCAATAGCTCTTCGCTGTCTGCGACCCGCGCTATCGACCGCTCTAGTCGCGCCGCCTCGGTTGCGATGTCGCGCCTCAGTACAGGCTATCGCATCAATTCAGCGATGGACGATGCCGCTGGTCTGCAAATTGCGACTCGACTAAAAGCGCAGACCAGTGGCATGGCTGTGGCGATGCGAAACACGCAGAACGACATCTCACTGATGCAAGTAGCCGAAGGCGCTGTCGATACGATAATCACTCTCTTCGGCCGCATGAAAGACCTCGCTATCCAAGCCGCCGATGGTTCGACAACTGCTACAGATAAGGAAGCCCTGCAAACGGAATTCGTTAGTTTGTTCGCGGAGGTGTGGCACGGTGTCGAGACAAAGTACAACAGCGAAGACCTCTTTATCAGCACGCCTCCAAATAATTTTGCAAAGTTGTGGCACCCTGTTCAGATGCAAATCGGGGACAGTTCATCGAATGTGATGGAGGTCAACTTACAACCTGCGCTTATTGGCACACTCGATTCGCTTAATTACACGAACGCTGACCTCGATGTCATTCTGACGCAGAACGCGAGCACTGCAATCGCAAATTCCGAGGCGGCGATAGACAGCTGGGCAGCTTTACGCAGCCAGATGGGCGCCGTGTCAAATCGCTTGGAGCACGTGTACAACAACCTGGCAAATGTTTCGACGAACACCCAAGTCGCAGAAGGTCGCCTTATGGATACCGACTATGCGGCGGAAACAGCTGCTGCGACATCCCAGCAAATGCTGATGCAGGCCGGGACAGACATGCTGAAGCAATCGACCTCCATGAACCAGCTGGCGATTTCGCTCGTGACATAGGGACCTCATCCAATGGCAAAGCCTCCGCTTCGTCCACCGAAACCGCCCGCTCCGCAACAAAGGCCCGTGGTCTTTTTGGACATTGACGACGTGCTGTGTGTTCACCGCACGCTCAACACTCGCCAAGTCCTGGCTGCGCTAGCTGGTAATGAAACCGTCAACGCCGACGACGTTTGGCAGCAAGTATTTCATGCGTCAGCGCGTGAAAATCTGAGGCTGCTGAACGAAGAATTCGGCCCCCAGTACGTCATCAGTTCGTCCTGGGTGCTGCATCTGAACCGCGAACAGTTGGCTGAAACGTTTCGACGTACAGGGCTTGAGTTCGTCGCTGAGAACCTGCACGAACACTGGCAGACCCCGCGTGGTGCTGACTCATATCGACTGACTGAAATCGACGCATGGCTCGATGCTCATGCGCTGTTGACATCGGTGGCGTTTCTGGTGATTGACGACCTGGTCAGCGGGCAATCACTGGTTGATTCGCATCTTGAAGAGCGTGCGGTACTCTGCGATGCATGGACCGGATTTACATATCCCAAACTACGTACCGCGCAAAAGATTTTGCGCCACTGCTTGAAGGAATTTTGACGTGCTTCGGGCTATTCAGCGAATTTTACGTGACGAAACACGAGCGCCGATTTTTTGATAGCCGTGGCGTTGGCTGTGCTGGCAGCAGGTGTTGTTATTGCCGTCGGCGCGATTTTTTGGAACCCTTAATTTTGTTCTGACTTCAACCAAGTGGGATTATCTAGGACACAACCATCGCATGGCGCATGCCTGCTTCTTTTTTACCGCCACCATAATCTCTTGATTGCGACCTTCGACATTCGCGACTTCAGGCGAAGCACCATCGAGTCGCATGTTGTTTAAACTGGGGTACCAACATGAGCTGCCTCTACCTCGGCATATTCGTCAACCAAAGAAACAGCATACAAGCAAGAAGAATGGCTGATATCACCGCAGTTCCAGCAACGATGAGACGTCGATACTTCTCATAGCCGTTCTTGTCGTCACCGCGTGCGAACATCTGGTCAATCACCTTTGAGAGTGAACTCATACGCCCTCCATATCGGAATAGGTTCACAATAGTATGACATTAATTAAACAACATAAACAGTTTAGATAATTATTTCAATCTCAAACAATATTTGTAAGTCTCCCCAAAACTGGGACTGGGCTTCGGCATTACTGTCTATAAAAAGCTCATTTCGACTACTCCATTGATAGTAATTTCCCATGCCAAAAGACTTCGGGCATCCAACATTTCGTCGCCACTCACTTTCAGCGCAGAAAGTACTCAGAAAGGAACTACAGTGCTTAGCACGACGCACTACCTTGACCATCCACGTGCTCATCACGAAGATGCTTTTATCCCCACCTTTCCAGGGTGCTGAGAAATGAACGTCAGTTTTACTTCGGCGTTTGGGTCTATTCATTCTTTTACACAGGTCGGCCACTTTCAGCGCAGAAAGTGACCCGCTCACCAAGTCAAATTGCCCGAAATCCTTTCTGACCTTCGGAGGTGATGGAGATATGCGGGTCGCCCAAGAACTACTTTTTTCGTGCCATGTGAGGGGCCTCACGCGCGCATTAGACTGCCCCAGTCCGTTTGCCGTTTCGACCATCAACGATGCTGCCACTTTCTGCGCAGAAAGTGCGAGCAAGGCCAAGAGGCTCTCAGACTCAATGCACGCTAACCAGCCCAAGGGCCTCGTGTGCCGAGTAATTTCCAAATAACAATAAAATCGGACTTGTGCAGATGTGACACCGAGGCATATACTGTACATACATACAGCAAACTCAGAAAATTGTTGCAATATAGGCCATGATTTCTCTTCCGCAACCTGTTCATTGTGAGGCACAGCAAGCAGCTGAGGTCGCGCTGCGTCACGTGTGGCGTGCGAGTGAATTGAGTCGTAGTCGGGCTCTGTCTGCTTCTACAGGGCATGCGTTGTTAGATGCGGAACTCCCAGACGGCGGCTGGCCGCAGTCAACGTTAGTCGAACTGCTTTTGCAGCAATCAGGTATAGGCGAGATGCACCTACTGCGCCCAACATTGGCGGCGCTGTCTAAGAGGCGGCGGGTCGCATTAATTCAACCGCCTTATCTACCAAACTCATCCGCCTGTAAGTTCCTTGACTTGACCTGCCCGAACCTTCTATGGGTACGAGCGCCCACAACAGCGGACGCACTATGGTCGACCGAGCAAATTTTGCGAAACGGAAGTTGCGGTGCCGTATTGTTATGGCAAACCAATACTCGCAGTGAGGCACTCCGGCGACTCAACCTTGCGGCTCAGACCACGGACACCACATTTTGGCTGCTGCGTCCGATGAGCGCCTCTGCCGATGCTTCCCCGGCGCCGCTTAGGCTTGCTCTTCGACCCGCTGCCGGTGGAATTTCGGTGGAAATTATCAAACGCCGTGGACCTCATCACGACGAACCTCTATATGTTCCGCTAGCTAGCATGCCAGCCCGTCAACGATTCTTGGATGACCAAAATGCGGTACTGGTTCAGCGTACACCTTCCACTGTTACCTCTCGAGTCCCTCAGGCCGCACTGGTGTGAACCCGCGCCTTATGCGGTTGTCGAGAAAGGGAAGATAATTTCTGTGTCGCGCGAAGCCTTCGTTTCGGGTGTGCGGGTCGGCATGCGCCCAGGGGGAGTATCCGCTGTCTCACCATCTACCGTTATTCTGGAGCGAGACCCACAACGTGAGGAAATCACTCTAAATGCCGTGGCGTTCGCGCTACTCCAATTCACGCCTGAGGTGGCCTACGCTGATGATTTCAGTCTATTGTTAGATGTCACCGCTAGCCTCCGCCTCTTCCGTGGTCACGCGGCCATAGGCCGTCAAATTCGCGCGAGTGCGCAGGCAATTGGAGTAACGGTTCGTCTCGGTACCGCTCCAACTGCGATGGGAGCGTGGCTGCTCGCCCGCCTGCGCCTTGTGAAACGCGAGGTCACATTGCGTCGCGTAGTAAAGATGTATTCTTTGGAACGACAACTGGACCGCATACCTTGTGAGTACCTACCAGGCGCGGTCGAGCATCTGGAATGGCTGACCGGAATCGGAGCCACGGACTTGGCAGCACTACGTCGCCTGCCTCGTCAAGGTATCCAACGCCGCATGAGCAAACGTGTCCTCGATGAACTCGACCGCGCATATGGTCTCGCATCCGAGATGTTTCAGTGGATAACAGTACCAGAAGCGTTCACAGCGCGCATTGAGACGTTCGACAGGGTCGAGCATGCGGATGCTCTTCTCGATGGCGCCACGGGCCTTCTACAGCAATTCGTAGGATGGTTGGTGGCCCGTCAGCATGCGGTGAGTACATTCGCATTTATGCTCGAACACGAACGCGGGAGAGACGCAATACCGGCTACGGAAGTCGAGATTCGGCTGGGAGAGCCGGCCTGGCGAATCGACCACATGACCCGGCTGCTAAAAGAACGATTAGGCCGTGTGGAACTCTTGGCTCCGGTAATCGCAGTACGACTTGAAGTTCGTCTACTTGCTGCTATGGTTCCACCGACTGAGGACCTGTTCCCCGAACCAGGCGGAAGTCCCGCCGATTTCAAGCGGCTTCTGGAACTACTGAGCGCACGCCTCGGTAGCAGCAATGTTCTCGTCCCCGCCGAAACACACGACCATCGCCCAGAGGCATCAAATATATGGGTGCCAGCAACCGAGAAGCTATCAAAACCCGTGGGAGAGGATGCGTCATTCGAGCGACCATTCTGGCTGCTGGACAAGCCTATTCCGCTCCTGGTTCGAGGCGACCGGCCTTTTTATAATTCCCAGCTGAAAATGCTAAAGGGACCAGAGCGAATCGAAGCCGGATGGTGGAATGACCAATTGGCAGCACGCGACTACTACATTGCGCAAGCCTCCGACTCAAGCTGCTACTGGATTTATCTTGAACGAATCCCCGATGGGCGTTGGCATCTGCACGGAATGTTTGGTTGACTATGGAGACGCTAAAGCCACCATCCACATTGCCTGACTACGCGGAACTACAGTGCGTCACTCACTATTCGTTTTTGAGGGGAGCCTCCCCTCCTGAGCACCTGGTTCAGCGCGCAGCTCAGTTAGGCTATAAGGCCCTGGCCATTGCTGACGAATGCTCATTGGCAGGCGTAGTGAAAGCGCATGTGGAAGCGAAGGAGCGCAAGCTGCATCTGATTATCGGGAGCCAAATGCTGGTGACGCCCGAGGATGGCTCACCCGCATTTATGGTCTTGGTCCTAGCCATGAATAGGAATGGATATGGAAATTTAAGTGAACTCATTACAGTAGCGAGGACACGTGCGGAAAAAGGCAAGTATCTCGTTCGACCAAAGGATGTCGCCAGTCCAGAAGCAGCGCTCGCTCACCTCAAAGGACTTCCTGACTGCCAGCTCATTTTGTGCCCCAAATATCAGGCCCCGTACGAAGAAGTCGAACGTCAGGCCGAGTGGCTAGTTCGCTGCGCACCAGGCCGGGCGCGTGTCGCACTTACTCTCCACTACCGCGCTGAGGATGACCGACATCGCACTATGACTGAGGCCATCTCCGCTGAGTTTAGTCTCCCAATCGTCGCAACGGGAGACGTAATGATGCATCTCCGGTCAATGAAAGTCATCCAGGACACGATGACGGCTATCCGCCACAACACTCCGATTGCACAGTGCGGCTACTTGCTCGCGTCGAACGCGGAAGCGCATTTGCGGTCACGGCTTCGCCTAGGTAATCTATATCCTCGCCAAGCTCTAGATGAAACGATTCGGGTAGCGCAACTGTGCACGTTCTCATTGGACGAGCTCAAGTACGAATACCCTGGTGAGATTGTGCCGGAGGGACGAACAGCGGCCGACTATTTGAGAGAGCAGGCATACATTGGAGCCCATTGGCGCTACCCACACGCCATTCCCGCCAACGTTCAAGCACAACTTGAGTACGAACTCGAGCTCATCGCCGAAATGGAATATGAGCCATATTTCCTTACCGTGTTTGATATCGTCCGATTCGCGCGCTCACAGAAAATTTTGTGCCAGGGGCGAGGTTCTGCGGCGAATAGCGCTGTCTGCTACTGCCTTGGCATTACTGAGGTTGACCCGTCACGCGGAACACTTTTATTCGAAAGATTTATCTCACGCGAGCGCGACGAGCCGCCTGACATTGACGTGGATTTCGAGCACCAGCGTCGAGAGGAAGTCATTCAGTACATCTACCGAAAATACGGGCGGACCAGGGCCGCATTGACCGCTGTGGTCATTTCATATCGACCGCGCAGCGTTATACGCGATGTCGGCCGAGTACTTGGCGTAGACCTATCCATCGTCGACAAAGTGGCAAAGGCCAGCCATGGCTGGGGTGGGCAATCCGACCTTCATCAACGTCTAATTACGTGTGGATTCGACCCGAACTCTCCGGTTGTAGAAAAGTGGGGGTACATCGCAGACCGGATGATGCGGTTTCCACGCCACCTCTCGCAACATCCCGGTGGCTTCGTGATTTCTCGCGGGCCCTTATCACGCTTGGTCCCAATTGAGAACGCAGCGATGGTGGAGCGCACGGTCATACAGTGGGATAAAGACGATATCGATGCCATCGGCCTGCTGAAAATAGATATCCTTGCGCTCGGAATGCTCTCCTGCCTTTCACGCACACTTGAGCTAATTTCCCAACAGCGTGGTGAGCTTTTCGAGCTAGGAGACATACCTCATGAGGACTCTGCTACCTACGCCATGATTTCCAAGGCCGATACTGTTGGGGTTTTCCAAATCGAATCTCGCGCCCAAATGTCGATGCTCCCCCGCATGCAGCCGCGCGAATTCTACGACTTAGTCATTGAGGTCGCGATTATCCGCCCCGGTCCAATCCAAGGTGGCATGATTCATCCCTATCTTCGTCGTCGACGGGGTGAGGAACCAGTAACCTACCCAAGCCCCGAAATAGAAGCTGTTCTGAAAAGAACCTTGGGCATTCCGATTTTCCAGGAACAGGTGATGTCCATTGCTATGACGGCCGCAGGCTTCACGCCTGGTGAGGCGGACCGCCTACGTCGCGCGATGGCTGCATGGAAGAGGAAAGGTGGCCTGGAACAGTTTGAAAACCAACTAATGACCGGAATGGCGGCGCGCGGGTACTCGTCTGAATTTGCGACCTCAATCATCGGTCAGATAAGGGGATTTGCCGAATATGGATTTCCCGAGTCGCATGCACACTCCTTCGCGCTTCTCGCATACGCCAGTAGCTGGCTCAAATGCCATCATCCGGCCGAATTTCTGGCCGCGCTTCTGAATAGCCAACCGATGGGGTTCTACAGCCGTTCCTCGTTGGTCCAGGATGCGCGCCGTCATAAGGTGGAAGTTCGTCCTGTCGATGTTTGCGCGAGTGGATGGGAGGCCACCCTCGAACCTTCAAGCACCGCCTCACCGGCCGTCAGATTGGGCCTAAATAATATAAATGGTTTGGAACGTGACGCAGCTTGGCGTATCGAAGAAGCGAGGGCCGCGAGAGAATTCGCAGACACAAGAGACTTGGCCACGCGTGCTGACCTTACAGCGGCTCAAATGAAAGCGTTGGCCTCAGCCAACGCACTTGCATCACTAACCGGTAATCGTCGTACAGCAATGTGGGATGCCGCAGCGAGCGTTCCTGACAAAGGCCTGCTGCGAAGCGCGTCAATTTCAGAGCCCAAGCTAGAGCTGGCACCACCCACCGAAGGTGAGGACATCATATCCGACTACCGGCATGTCGGACTTACACTTGGGCGCCACCCGCTCACCCTACTTCGAGACCGCCTGTACAAGATGCGATTCACACCGTCGGAGGTGTTGAACGACTTCCAGGACGGTCAGCTCGCACGTGGCTGCGGAATCGTAACTGTTCGCCAGCGACCGGAGACCGCTAATGGCGTGATTTTCTTGACGCTCGAAGATGAGTTCGGGACCATTAATATCATCGTATGGCCCAACTTAGTTGAGCAACAACGCCGTGAACTGATGACCTCACAGCTCCTCGGCGTCTATGGGGTATGGCAATCGAAACAGGGGGTTCGAAACCTGATTGCCAAGCGCCTCGTTGACTGCTCTCATCTACTTGGAGAACTAGAAACTCGGTCACGAAATTTCCATTGAACCGGAGTCGGGTTAAACTAGAGCATGACATTCCTAAACGAATACCTGCGCTTAATGAAGCAGCACGATAGCCGTGGCCGCTGTCTACACTTTGACAGTGGGATAGGTTGCGACCAAATCATAAGTGCGCACTCTATCCAGAAGCAAGGCCAATTGGCGAAAATAGCGGAAGAGGGACATGTCTATCGGTTGAACGCCGACATCGGTCAACTAAAAAAATCAGGAGGGATTCCAGCCTTCAAAAAGGTCGGTATAGGCATCGCATCCACGTTTGATGGGTTTTGCAAATTTCACGACAATGAACTGTTCGAGCCGATAGATAACCGCCCATTAGAGCGCGACTTAGAGCAAATTGCACTGTATGCTTACCGCTGCCTTACTAGAGAATATTTCGTCAAGGAGAATGCAGTTCTTGTCGCAAACGAGGCAGAAAAAATTCCTGGATTGGACGACTGGCAACGAGGGGTCATTAAAGCTTCCGGTTTCGGGCATGCGCTCGGATTTGCTCGACTTGAACGACACAAGGCCACGTACGACTATGCTCTGCGGGCCAAGCAATTTGAACAGTTCGAATACGTTATCTTTGACTCGCCTGACGAGTGTTTTATGCAAGCATCGGGTTTGCTCTATCCAGATTTCGATTTCCAAGGGACGCGATTGCAAGACATCGGAAATTTGGATGAAGCTCTAGACCTAATCACCTTCTTCACGGCACCAACACAACTAGGTTGGGGATTTTGCTTTGCTTGGCATAATTCAAGTAGCAAAACATGCGTGCCGTTCATTCAGTCGCTCTTGAATTACGCGCAAGCTGGAGGGCGGTTTTCTGATGCACTTCTACGCTTCGTAACCTCAAGCTGCGAAAACCACGCCTTCAGAGTCTCCTGGTGGGACGGCCTCAGAGAAGACGAGCAGGAGCATATTTTGAAACGCATAGCATATCTGATGCACTTTGAGATTGAGACTCCCGCAACATACTTGTCTGTGGGCTGCGAAGGAATCGCGGACTGGTGCTTCAAGTGGGTAGACACCACGCTCGATGTAACCGAGTATCCGCACGAAAAAAATGCCTAATTAAGAATCCGCAAAAATGGAGCTCCCATGTGCGTCAACTACATCACCGTCAGCCGTCAAATGGCCTTCGATTGGTTTAGAACGCCGCTCGAAATCAACGAGGACTGGCGCGAGGAAATCTATAGAGACTACAAAGCTCCGTTCATCATCCATGACGACAACGGCCAACGCAGAGGGATGCTCGGAAGTTACGGCTTCGTCCCGCAACGCCACCGCCCATTCAAGAAGCTGACCAAGGACGAAGAGCTGGCGATAGCGGAGGGGAAGCAAGTTAAGCGCAAACGCATTTCGATGGATACCATGAACGCTCGCTCCGAAGAGGTCGGAAGCAAGGTCAACTACAAACGATTCTGGCTCCAACAGCAGCTTTGCATCGTGCCCGCCCTAGCAGTGTTCGAACCAAACTGGGAAACTGGGAAACACGAACGCTGGGCGTTGGAACTAGCGAGCAAAGAACCGTTCGGCCTACCTGGAATGTGGCGTACTTGGGAAGAGGAGGACGGCTCAATCACGAACTCATTCACGCATTTCACCCTAAACGCAAATGAACATCCGCTGCTGAAACGCTTTCACTCCGATGATGAAAAACGCGGTGTGGCCATCTTACGGCCCGAAGATTACGACGACTGGCTCAGCTCAACAAATCCGGAGTTTGCGCGAGCGTTGGTCCAACTCTACCCTGCCGAACTTCTTCATGCCGCACCGGCGCCCAAAACACCGAAGGACGGAAATGCAGCCCAACCGGCGTCCAACACATTGTCTTCGACGGTCCAACGAGACCTATTTTGAAGCAAATTTTCGCCAACCTCGGCCTAATAGAGTTAAAGTCTACGACAGGAAGCCAATCGCTCCCCCCGACCACTTCAGGTGAAACCGTAAGCCTGAACATCAATGATTAAGGACGAAGATTGACTGAGCAAGAAAAATTTGAAATCCAAAGGGCCATACAAGCTCGCCTTAGCATTATCGGAGGTGAAAGGCAGTCAACGACAAGTGGCACTCAGCGAAGTGAGGTCAACTACTGGGAAAAGACGGTAGAGTGGGTCTTTGCAAAAAAATACTTCAAGCCGAACTCGGTCCTAGCGCCTTTGAGTTCCACGGCAGAGGCAGCGGGGGATGCGATGGTAAGCTTTAGCGGTCAAGACCGATGGCTTCTCATTGAATTCAAGCGCACTAAAGCTGACTTTAAAGCTGAACAAAATAAGTATCCAATCTTCGGAAAGCTGAAAAAATGGGAAGACGTGTCACCGGAAAAAGTGAACACGGCGAATAGAGCTTTTACGGAGCTAACCGAAGTATGGCGGCTCATCAAGAGCCTGGATATGCTTCCCCCGCACATTCTCGTCTATGGGAAGATGGTTCCAGATGTGTCTACTAACGCTTCCGTTCCTGCGACAGCATTGGTCAACGCGTGGAAACCGACGTGGGCCCAACACACCCTCGAAGTGGCGGCTCAATCTTACTGGGGAGACTGGTGTAATCATAAGTCTACAGCCCTCGATATCCCTGATGGAGCGTCGGTTAATCTCGACGATTTGAAATCGTTAGGCTGGCAACTATCGAAGTTCAAGGACTACGTTCGGACATTGCTAGCCGCAAAGTGCGTTGATGGTTCAATGGACACTTCTAGCTGGATGTACGACACAGTCATGGCAGTTGCAGCAGACGGTTCGACTAGCACTCTCTCAATGGTAGAGTTCGCCCAGAATCATCTGCTGGTTAGTTCTTCGCCCAATGGGGTGCCGCCGCTGCAACCTGCAAAGCCTGGTAAGAAGATGAGGCCATAGCTTGTTTATCTGCTGGGTGACGAATGACACAGCGAAAGGCCATTGCACGCCGACATGTGTCGGCGGCCTGACACCCGCAGTCTGGCCAGTCGGGTTACCACACTCGAATCTCAAAGTTACTGTTTCAGCCTCCAAACAGACCAGCAAGAATGCGCTGACGTTCCGCAATTTTTGGCAAATACAGCCGTATAGTTTTAACTGCATTTTTCTCTGCCAACTTCGAACGTAAATAATTCGAAACTGAGAAAATATAAATTTCGGCGAAATCTCCGCCGGCCAACTCCACTTCATCCCTAAAGCGCCTCGCAGTCTCGAAGCGCTTGACCTTCATTGGAAAGAGTGGAATTCCAACGCGGTCGTCTTTTTCGCACACTGCCTCCCAAATGCACAGCATTGCCTTCGGGGATGACATGGCAACCTCATGCGCATAACCGTTTGGCACGCGCATCTTGAAAAGCACCTTTCTCAACAAGTCGTAGTCTCGGTCTCCTTCACCATTCAATGCAGCTCTGTACATCTCGAGATTGGCAACCTTAACTTCAACGTCATCGAAACCGGCCGCAGCAACCAACGGCAACTGGCGGTCCTTTCCGCCATACCCGTGGAAAGACCAAGACTTGACTTCCGTCTGATAGAAAACTGTCTCCCTTTTCGAACTGACCTTCAGCCATCCATCTAGTTGAAACCCTTTTCGCCCCCCTGTCGTACACGAAATCCGATTGTTACGCTCGTCGACCAATAAGCTCGCGCACTCTCCCTTGTCCTCGAAGTATTTCATCATGCAGGCGAACGCCAATTCCTCGCCAACGATAGCTTTGATACTGCTCGCATGTTGGCGTCCATCTGAGTCTTCATCGAAGAAATGAACAATCTTCTCTACACTCAACGCCAACCAATCATCGTCGTTCTTGTACAATTTATTAGTAACCATATCAAGCATCACACGCTCACTTAACAAAGACCACTTGGTATGTTCGGCGCGACCTCGTACAACCCCTCGCCATTCGCGTTTTCACCATTATGCAAATAATGGTGAAATTCTAAGGGGTAAGTCGAGTCTCCAGATTATGGAGCCTCCTCAGACCTGCCGCTACAACAGAAAAAAACAGCCTGTTCTAATGGGCTGACTTTAACGAATACTTTCAACTAAGACGCTCCAAGATACGCTAGGAGAAAATTTTCGGGTGACGGCGGGAATCGCCCCTTTCCTGTGCTCTCGACTTTACAGGATGAATTTGCGAAATGTAGAATAATTGTCGCAGACCAATATAGTGGCACTAGCGTTATTTTGCCAGTCAGTTTTCAACGCTCTTCCAAGGTAGCGATTCGTAAATATCTTGAGCCGTAGCATAAGACTTCTCGAACGGAGGGAGGTCCCCTTCGACCTGGTCAGTCAGTGCGGCATATCCACTTTCAGCCATCGAACGCACCGCTGGGTCGGCCATGGAATTCTGTTTTGCATCTACCCCTCTTTCCCGGCTAGAGTTGATGATTAAGGTGAGCAAACTTTTCGCCTCCTCTGGTTGAATCTTATTCTCCCCAGTTACCAAGAGATTGATGTCGTAAATGTCTTGTTCGCGGTTTCGCTTCCGAATAGGTTGTTGAAGCAGCGACCGATATTTTTCCGCCAATAGATTCAGATAACTATATGCTCGAATCGTCTCCCCGTCTCCGAGGCTTAACACTTCCACATCCAAAACAGCTTCGTTATAGCTGTAGTCGATTGATACGATGTTTGGCGCCTGCCCATCCAACAATTTAGCGAGTTCTAGCGGTTTGCTTCGGCGTGCAAAACCTATATTTACCTGTAGCGTGGGGTACGTAGCGTCTGCTCGTTTGGGTTTGAGTTCATAGCGCTGGCAACGACACATCGTGTCATAGGGCAAAGTATCATTGGCAACATCAATTTGTTCATTTAGCGCTTGGAGGAGAGCTTTTTCGTTACCTTCCAGGTATTTATCGCGGGTCGAAAAGTCCGCATCCTTCGTGAACCTTGAGCTGTTATAGCGAATCGCCATTAGCATGCCCCCTTTCATCACCATGGTGGATTGCAACGCTGTCGATTTGCTTATCGCTGTGATAACGATATGCACGGCCTCCCGGAAAGTTCGCTCTTTTCCTTCCGCCTTCGCCACCCAAGCAGCTACGTCAATCTCTTCTGTTAAGGCACCACTCATTAAGACTCCTCTTTTTTAATGGATACAGATGGAACGTTGATTGAGAGCATCCATCGGTCGGAGTACCTAGCTGCAAACTCATTTTCATGGTCAAGCTTTCGCGAGCCTCCTCGCTGAGCAAATTGCTCCCAAGTCTTAAAGACCGGACTATCTAGTCCGCAAACTTCGGAAAGAACAAATCCTGCTCGAACCTTATCGATTGGCTGTCCGTGTTGCTCAATTTCATCTGTTATCAGCTTAAGGTACCGGCTAGCCTCCTCTTTATAAACATCCAAGACATGCTGAATCCCGCCGCACCGATTCGGCTCTCTTAGCATGTCTAAAAATACTCTACCGATAGTTGCAACTCGTAATGAGGAATTTGGTACTACTCGAAATGCCCCTAACTGCGACCTTTCTTGAAAATCGACCAGGGTTTTCCCAATTTCCTTAAATTTGTGCCTGACCAGCGTAGGTAGCCCGATGGACCGATAGTGTTCTAGCTGCCCACCAAGGTCCTTAGACATTTTCTCTTCAGCTTGCTTTTTCCACAACCCAAGCGCAGGCCTGGTCATATAAAGAATCTTGGGGAAACGGTCAGTTAGCCCATGATATTCCATGGCGCTTAAGTGAGATACGTAGGAAAATGGGTCCAAAGCACATATGATTTCCCTAGGCTCAGCGGTGCCTTTTCCGAAGAGTGTATAGGAGCTCGCGATACCGGACGGCGTTAGTAAATGTAGGCTCACAATGGTGCCTAAAATTTTCTCAAACTCTTCTTTCGCTCTTTTTTCGTTGCCAAAGAAGCCATCAAGGTAGAGAAGTTTCCCGAGCTCATACGAGGATAATGCAGGCGCGCGCATCGTAGAAAGAGCTGCTGCTACCCTAGCAATGCGCTCATAGTTCTCAGGTAGGTTCAAAATTCGAGTCCGGTTGTTTAATCACTTTAACGTAAGGTTAGTCTAGTCTAGTCTTCATTCGATATTCGAAGCGCACATCCCATCACCCTCGGCAGCTGGATACACCTATCGCCCTGCTACACTGCGTCCTTAGGACGCAGTGTAGCAGGGCGATACATGAAAAGCAAGGGCACGCAATAACATTGCAAAAAAACAATTTTTAAAAATTCAGGCGATTCATCTGCCTGTATGCTAAAATCCGTCCTAAGGACGGATTTTAGCATACAGGCGCCTTCCGTCTTTCTGCGGCCCGGCGATACAACAAGGCGGAAATTTCCCCTACTCGCCGTCCTAAACACGTTAGAACGTGCCCCCAAGCAATCCTCGCATATCTCGCTACGGGCATGAGCAATAAGCTTATCGCCCACACCGTCGGAATTTGCATCGGCACGGTAAAATTTCATGTTAAGAGCATCATGAGTAAGCTCGATGCGCGGACAACCAGAGAAGCCACGGTCGTCGCGGCCAAGCGTGGTCTGGTGCGCCTGAATTAGCGACTGACGTAATGACGCATTCGATGAGAAGATTGAAGTACTCGGCTGCTCAGGAATCGGTGTCCAGATAAAATTCAGCCCCGCCTTCAATATCTTAGACAGTAGAAATGAGCTCCTCCAACTGGACCATTAGACCAGCCACAAAAGCTGACCTCACCATAATCGAGCGATGGTTGGCTACCACGCGTGAACTCGACTCACTTGCGGTGAACTGGCCAACGACGCTTCTTGTTTTCAAGGAAAAAGGGATGCTCGTCGTTGCAGACAAGGGCGACAACGCGGTGGCGTATTTCTGGGGAAGCCTGGTCACCGGAGATAGCGTGCTCGAGGTACGCCACGACATGCGCAGGCGTGGGATTGGGGCTTATTTGGTGTCGTTTCTTGTCGAGGAAGCGCGGGCTAATGGAGCAAGCGAGTTGATGGTCGAATGCTCGCCACACACGTCAGCAAGCTTTTGGGAGAAGATGGGGTTCAATATCTTGCGTATAGACCGCAAACTTATCGGAAGAAGAAGCTTGACGGAATCAGCCGACGCAATCTGAACTTTCGCAATTTTGTGGCAATTCTGATGCGCGGACTACGTCAGCACCGGTTTGGCGAAATGACTCAATCATCGCGGGAGGAATCGCGTACCAGCTGCCGCCAGCAACTTCTGCGAACATTCGTTCTGCGGATTTTTCCGGTTGTGGCTGTACAGAGTCTTGTTGATTCATTTGACTCCGGATTATGGTAGAGGATTCTCCACGGGGAAAGCTAGAAGTGTAGCTGAGTTTTAATCTGCGATGGAGCGCGTAGCAATCCCTTCTCACAATATCTAGTCGACGCGCGCGTATGTACGCCCGTCGAGTACACGAGTAACCTGGGCTACGTCTTTCGCGCCAATGCGCTCGTAAATTTCCTCCGCAGTGTGGCTTTTCGCTAGCTCGCGAATGGCTCGCACTTGTTCCACCGACAGCCGACCATCACGCCCGCAAATCTGCGCAATGGCCCAGTCATTATCTTTCCATTTTTCTGCAACCCATGGCGCAGGCAAGCCCTTACGTGGATTTTCTCTAAGCCACTTATCGACAATTTGGTAGCGCTCATCAGGTAACGGAACAACAGATTTTTCAAGTAGTCCATTCTCTCTTAAGTACCTCAGTCCTGATTTCCCGCCAGGAATCATATTGAGACGACGCTCATCGTCCCAGTGACCTTCAACAAGAAATTCCTCTGCCGCATAGAGCAACTCAAGATTATCCGTCACGCCCATTACCTTGTGATTAATGTAAGTGACCCTTCCCTTATCCTTTTCCTCTCTGTACCTACGATGAAATAACAAAGGACTTCCCGTATCAATTGCGCGTTTGTGCTCAGACCAACGCTTTTGCCAACTCCTCTTGGTGACGCCAACGTAGAAAAATCCGTCATTAGGGTAAGAAGAGCCATTGCCAAAAATGTGCTGATAAATTACATAGGCAAGTTCAGGCGAGTGCTGGGGTGAAAGTAAAAGGTTTGCTGGAATCGAAAATATCTGGCTCGGTCTTACAATTTTAGTCTCATCAATTTTTAGTTTACCTATTGCCGCTGCTGCCACATAGACCGGGTCAGTAACCAACTCAATAGCTATAATTGGTTGCAACGCGTGCTCGTTCTCCGCAAGCGCTTTTCCGGACAAATACTCTGACTCTGGGCCTACAGTCCGATGCCCTAGTCTAAATTTTTTTAGAGGAGCTACGAATCCCGGGCGGCCATCCATGAAAATCAGGTGTACGAGCGGGAGGGTTTGTCCAACCATTAGCCTAAAAACCCCGAACGGACTTGTCGCAATTTTTGCCCACTCTAAGCCGTTCGGCGAGGAGTTGATGAACCTGTTCAGCAGCGCCTCGACCTCTCGGCGGCGAGAAATCATTGTCTTCGGCACCAAGTGCTCCCACCAAGGCTTGCTTATAGTTAGGTTGTTCATAAAATTCTTAAGCTGTTGAGCTATCTAATCTATCCAGTCGCGTGTAGCGCGATGGCCATCTTTGCTTTCACTATTTTCTGGAAGCCAGTTCCTTGCCATCAGAGCCGCCCGCGTCGCGCATAAATTCAGCGTTAGCAACTATGACACTAATGCGCGGTAGGTTTGAGCATCCGATACACAGGGAGCCTTCAGGATGTGGGAAGATATAACGAGTCCATTGGCGTCCAATGACGATACACTGAGAACTAAGCAGTTGCTAGAATGATGTGCTAAATAGGTCAACTAGCCCTCGAAGGGGCATGAGCTATGCCAAGCTCCAATTTCTCGCATGACAGCGAAGATTACTACAACAAACTGTTTATACTGTTTCAAACAAAAGAATCCTTGTCAAACAATGAGCGTGCATCAGCTACCGATTCCAGCCCCTACCCAATCAGTAGACTTTGAATATCTCTGCTTGGAGCTATTTCGACGATATTGGGAAGATAGCTCAGCTCAGCTCTACGGCGTTCCGGGCCAGAACCAATTTGGAATCGATATTATCGGTAGGCCCAATGGAGGCGCAGAGGTACATGCTGTTCAGTGTAAAGTTCGCGTCGGTGTGCCAGGAAAGCTGCTCTACTCAGAAATACAAGTTGAGGTTGCGAAGGCTGACCAGATGCCCACTCCACTGCATCACCTAATCATCGCGACCACCGCTCGTCGCGATGCGGGCCTGCAAGCAAAGGTGCTCGCGTTGACACAAGCCCGTGTGAGCAGCGGTAGATTTTCAGTCACAGTGATGGGATGGGACGACATTACCGCTCTCCTGGCAAAGCATGTCGATGTGGCCCGTCATCACTTCCCAAAGTTTTTTGTTCAAGACTCCCCTACCCTGGTGGCTGAAGGTGTGCAGCCAACGAAAGGTGGCAGCGAGCGCTCAGCAAGATTGCGTAAATTTCTGACTTTGATGAATGCGGGGAATGAGAGAGAAAAACTCACGATTTCTGAGATTGCAGAACAGCTAAATCTGGAAAAAATAACCCACCTCGAAAATTACCTTAGCGGCAACGACGAGCCGACGATGGCATTGCTCAAGGAAATAGCCCGTCTGTTCTTTGTGAACCTCGAATGGCTGCTGCATGGGAAGGGAGAACCCTTCTACCATGCAAATCCATTTTTCCCTGAGGCGTTAGACGCACTCGATATGATACGAAACTCTGAGCCTGAACGAATCTTTTTCGTACGCAGTAATTCACCTGAGGCTGGGTCTCTAATCGTATTGCAGTACGGAGAACGTCAGTACCTGCATCTCAATACATATTGTCATGTAAGCGCGCACGTCGGCGGCACAGGCAGAGCACAACTGCTAAGTCTGTTTAGGCTCATCGAGGAGCTGTCGAAGCCTGGTCTGCGTTTTCAATGCATGGGGCAGACCCTTGAGCCTGCCGAGTTCGACAAGTTACTTAATGGCGAGAGCTTCCCAGGCTCAATCCTGGGTCAGCCACGCTCCAGCTCACCTTGGTGGGATGCCCTCTTAGATATTGACTACAGACATTCATCGAGGCAGCAGTATTCGAAGTGGTATGGGCAATCGCTAGTAGATGCCCAAGATATAATCAAGGAACAAAAGACGAAGGTCTGAATTTCAAGACGAAAAAGCCAAACTGTAGTGTTGAACGGCGACGCACGCGCCGTTGCGGACCTTCCACCAGAAGGTGTTCGAGTCCCCCAGCCATAGGCGACCTTCATTGCAATAGGGGCACGAAGCGTTCCCTATTGATGCCCACTTATCTGCTTTGTGGTCATTCCATTCAGTGATGGTTCAAGTGTCCAGAGCCTCGCGTCGATTCCGTCATTACTCAGCTTACGCATCAGGAAACGCGCTTGCTGAGCGTCGTGAGTGGTTATTACAACCTGAAAACCATGCTCTGCAATGAAATCACGCAACACGTCGAACACCGAAGATGCATGCACAAGGTCGTGGTGCTGAGTCGGGTCATCCAACAGCAGAGCCTTCCAAGGCGACCATTGATGCACCGTCGCCATTGCAAGCATGAATGACAGCTGCAAATCTGTCATTTGCGCTTGGCTAGCGACATCCGCTACCCCCACCAGCTCTCCGCTTAAGCCAACCTGAATCTCGGCGTAGTTCTTGGCGCGGCTCTTGTAATAATCTAGGTGAGTACCTGAGAATCGGGGCTCCTGAACTACGCGTCGCAATATCGCCTGCCAACAGGGAACAACGTCCCCAACTCTGTCCCGAATTTTCTCAATACCATTGGTCAAATGCGTGTGAAACTCTTCCAGCGTGCTCTTGCGTTCAGTGCTGAGCGCGTGCTCGTCTTGAACGCCCTTCAACTCTGCCATCAACGTCTGAGTATGTTCGCTCTCGGTCTTGTCTCCCCTTGCGCCGTCAACCGCCTGCTGAGCATTCGCAAGAGCATTAGCTTCCGCGATACAACTGAGCTCCGTCTCAATGTCGCTGAGCTTCGACTTTGCGGCTTCCGCTTCGGCCTTCTCTTCCAGCAGTTTTTCTTTAACTGTCGTAAGCTGCTCATCAGAAGGCGGCATCACCAACCCAGCCAATTCCCATATGGAGCGCTGTGTTTCCAAACGCGCTTGGTCCAGTTCTAATTGCTGCGTAATTCGAGAGATTGCAGCATCGGTGTCAAGCAACGTTCTAGCCAAAGCGGATTTCTTGGCTTGTTCGTCTTCAATGCCAGCAGAACTCCCCAGCACCTGCTTCTCAAGAGATGCCAATGTTTGCTCAACCTCTTCGATAGTGACATTCTCTGTGACCAACGAGGCAAGTTGAGAAACCGCCGCCGTGGTTTCGCTAATCGTCTCATCCAGTCGAGCGAGAGCTTCGTCAAATTCCTCTATTTCTCTTCTTTCGGAGTTGAAACGTGCAGTCAGCTGAGTCATGGCCTCGACACTAACCGGGGGCTCTTGCGCAGCACGCTTAGCATCGAGCTCCGAACTATCGTTATCGATTTTTCTCTGCGTCGAATCCAGCCGCTCTTGCACTTCCCTTAGCTCAAACCCAAGAAGAAGGCTGTTAGCTCGGGTAGTTTTAATTTCCAATTCGATGCCAGAAATCACTTCGCTCAAGCGAACGCGCAAAGATTGCGCCGCTGTGAGTTCAGCACTCTTTTCGTCGCTCGACTTTTGTGCTGCCCTTAATTTCTCAGCAGCTACACTTAGAGTTGTAGTCGCCTCACTAAGGCGTGGGTCCATAGCACTGAGCGCGTCCGAAATCCTGCTACGCAACTTCTGCTCTCCGTGTGGCTCTAAGCATACAGGGCAGTTGTCGGTTCCAGTAGGTAATTTCTCGGCGACCGTCGAGACAGCTGCTCGGATTGCTCCGGCTGCGTCTTGATACGCCGTTAAAATTGACTTAGCGGACTGATGCTCCAGCTCAGTCTGCTTTAGCTCGGCTGTCACTTTACTAAGGCTCTCGTTTAGCGATGCAATTTCAGCATCCTTAACCGTGAGGTTCTGCTCTTCCACTTTTTTCCGACTTTCGGCGCCTTGCCAGTCAGCATAAGACTGCTTAGCCGCAGCGAGGTCGCCACGCCTAAGTGCAACGTTCGCAGCCAAGGACTCCAGCACTGCATTGATGTCCTTCGCTTTCAGTGCAGCATTGTGAACCTGCTGGGTCGCGTCGAACGCTAACTTTTTTCGCTCACGTAATTGGAACTGGTCTTCTCTCCGCTGTCGTTGCGTTGCCAGCAGGGCGGCCGACTTTGCATGAGCGCGCTTGCGGTCCAGCACTATTCTAGTTTGCGCCACCGTAGCTACGAGCTCACGATGACTCGCTTCCGCCGCGACTATCTTATCGTTCAATGCGGCACTAGTAACCTGGTGCGCTGCCTGATTCGATTTTTCCGTCTGTAGTTCCTGCCGAAGCCGCAATAGCGAGTCCGCAATTTCAACGCATGTAGCAGGCACTAGGACCAACCCTGCTAGGTTGCTTAGCGAGGCCTCCTTTGACGCCAATGTCTGACTGTTAGCCGTACTGACAATCGCCCACTGTTCGCGAACCGCCGCAACATTATTTAATCCCGGCGGAATAGACAAGCTCGTAATTTTCTCTAAACTCTCCGCTAACATTGGTAGAGGCGTCAGCGGCTTGCTCAAATCAGTCTGAGCGCTATCACGCGCAAGCACTCGCTCATTCCATTCGTCCAACGTCTTCTGCTTATCCGCGATGCTGACTGTCAACTCGGTAAGTCGCTTGGAGACCGCTGGCTTCAATTTCGCGACAGCGGCGTTCACCTGAGACGCTTGGCGTCCCAACGGCAACATCGCAAGCTGCCCACCGGCGGCCTCACTACGCTGTTGGCAGAACCAATCACTGTCCCGCTGGTCAAGTAAGTGAGTAAGCCGAAGTAGGAAAGGAATCTCTTCTGGATTTATGTCATTGAAGATTTGGTCCAGCCGCCCCTCATTGACTACATTAACGCTTTTCTTAGTGAGCGAAACCTCCCGCTGCCAATCACCGAAATTGACCTGGACCGACGCGCCACCCATGCCTTCGCGGATTAGAGGCGCCCACCGCCCGGCCACCCGCTTAACACCGGATGTGAGCGCCAGTTCAATAGCTTCCAGCACAGCTGTCTTGCCTGAGCCGTTGGGAGCAATCAAGATGGTCGCACCCGCTCCAAATTTTATTTCAACATCGGAGCCAAACCGACGAATGTTGTTGAGGACTATCGACTTAAGTTTAATTGGTTCTTGAGTATCCATTAGAAGTCCATCTCTGGGTAAACGGTTTCGAGAATGTCGGGAACCAAATCCTTCCCTTGCTTCTCGCTCAGGAAACTTTTTAACCAATGGTCATGTACTGTATTTGTAAGCCAGGCATGCTTAGCTTGAGTCGATTGGAATGCGACCGTAACAGGGTCAACGATTCCCTCGCCGGTCCCGCTCACCGACAGTGGTGCCAAGAATGTTCTGTCGAGTAGCGATGGAATCTCCTCTAACGAGCTGGCCACATACTTCCGGCAAAACTGCTCGTCTGCCTCAATCCGAGAACAGTTGTGAGAACTAAATTCTTCTGCAAGCAAAATGAGATAAAGGTCCGAGGTATCGGGCTCTGGCAACATATCGCGAACTTGTGCAGTCCACCGTGAGACCATTTTCCAGTCTTCGACTTTATCAATTACGGCCAGAAGCACCGTACGGCCGCTACTGTCGGGCTTTGCTGCGCGACGCAACTTAAGCGCGGAAACGTCGGTCAGCGCTGGCTCCGCAAGAAGAGCCAACGATTCCTCCACAGAAACCTCGAACCTTTGTTGAGCGCGAGTGCGAACCTGTGCTTCAATCTCTCGATTCTTTATCATTTCGTCAGCTCAGTTTTCATAATATTTTCTTCTCTCGCAGAGTCGCGCAATTGGAGCTCAGAGGTCAGGAGAGCCTTGACCTTCGCGACCTCTCCACTTCTAACAGCATCTCGAAACTGCCTCGAATTGGTAACTGCTAACCTCGCTCGGCGTGGAGCACCAAAGCTATCTTGGGAGGACAGGTCAGTGGCGATGGTCGCCCGATTTACTACGCTATGTGGCGCCCGCACTTGCGGCATCAAAACAATGTCGGAGAGTTCTTTCCCCATAAAATCTTCAATCGCGGAGTCATCGTCATCATCCACCAATTCACGAGGTATCCGATGCATGGATGCTGGGCCGCCCCAGTACCTCAGCGCGATTACCCGAATTTCTTTGGCCGCCAAGAGCGCGGTGATATCGGAGTCGCGGCTCAATGCAACCGCCGTGACCATCATCATCACCAATCCCTGACTGAGCAGCGGGACCGTCCTTGGTCCCAAGCGCATAATCCCGAGAGCTTTGAGCCCTTCACTAGAAGGATTCAACATGTCACCAAGCAATGCATCTACCTTTTGAGCGTCTGCGTCGAGAGTCGGGAAAATCTTGCGCCAAAGGGCATCTACACGCATCTGCAAATCGCCGCCCGTCATGCCTCCAATCAGCCCACCGACATCTGCCTTGGTCAACGCCCAAACTAGCTTCCCCATTGCTGTGTCAAAGTTGGCGCATTCGAGGTTAGTATCTAAGACACTAGGTAGTTGGCGTGAGTCCACGCAGTAGGAGATGTCTTTAGCCTCTACCCATTGAAGATTGAAAAAGTCGTCAGATGTGACGCCTAGTGTATTTGCAAGGGCACCTTTAATCGCAACACTCCACGGCGAAAGCTCGGCCACGCTTGCATGGCCAGGGCCGCGTAAATGCAACGCCAATCGCATCAGCCGAACCGCAAGCGGGTTTCGTGAAAAAATCTGGTGGTCAAACTTAGCGCATATTTTCAGTCGCTTCGCAGATTGAGTGCCATCGTTCCAATAAATCGGAACAGTCTGGCCTGGGTCCTCAATGCCATTTAAATATCCGGTTGCGCATCCTGAAACACCCCAAGAAAACGACGTATCGTCGAAAGCATACTGCGTCCAGATTGGAACCTCCGGCCGGAGAAATTTACTAACCAAAGCCAGCATCTGTCGGGGCGTCGCGGCACCTGCATCAGTGGAGCCGTACTCGATGTCATGCACCAGCACCTTGAATGCCTCCGATGCAGGAAAGAAATATCTATCTAAAATCGATTCAGCCGCTTGCTCAATCTCTGGCTCAAGAGCTTTGATTTCGACTCTCAAATTCCGCAGCGCTTTGTGGATGTGCTCCCAGTCTTTGAAACCGCACCACGTTGTCAGCCAATCAAAGATGCGTGCCGCAACCGGATTCATTTGCGCGTGCGCGTTCAGACCAGCAGGAGTGGTAGCACTAAGACTACACAGCGTACAGAACTCTTCAAAACTTCTCATTTCGAATTCTTGCTTAATCTTCACCTGCCTATCGGGGACCTGGACTGTAAAAATTCTTTCTTTGCCGTCAGTAAGCGTTGTCGGCAAAAACCAGTCAGCAAGTGCTGCAATGGACTCGTCAAAGGCACTCCGGTCTCGAAGTACAGGCGACGCGGGAGCCGATGTCGCAGGGTCCCCCTTCTTCTTTTTCGGAACTTTGAACTCGCGCTTGGCTTTATCGTTACTGAAATCAGTAGCCTGGCGTTTAACTTGCGTATGACGCAGAGTACCGTCACTCAACTCCTGCACAATATCATCCCAGTCAGGTACGGCGCCTTGCTCACACCCGAGCCACTTCGCCGCTTGACGCCCCTCCAGATAAGCAACAACCATCTGCGACATTATCTGAGCGCAAACTAAGAAGGCATACCTATCAGCTTTTTGCAGTCTAAGTTTTCTTTGCATACAGTCACACTGCGATTTATCAAGTATTGTCTAGATGCTGCCACTCAACGAGTAGCGAAAGATGCTGGATGCGTCATTGCGCTCAGCATCTACGCCTCGGTGCGCAGCTTCCATTCTAACTCTCGACGCGCGGTTGAAATAACGTCGCGAAAAGACATCGGCCGAACTCCATCCTCTATGCTTTTCACGGGGAAATCAGGCGACACCTGACCGCCAATGACCAAGACCTTTATTGGCTTACTAATGTAAGGACGAAGCTCATGCCGATAGCGAATTACTTGGGTGTAGTCCTCGTAGTTCAATGCATGGCTAGGCCGTTTGAACTCGATAAGCAAGCATTCACCATGCAAATCCTCTGTAGCCAACAGGTCGGGGCGCAGAGTTGCACGAGTTCCCGTGTACGACTTCGCGAGGTCATCCTCAACCACGCGCTGAAGGGTTTTGTTTGAGCTGAATAACGAGTATGGTGTACCCAAGACCCACAAACTCTTCTCCAAGGCCTTGTGTATTTCAGCCTCCAGCGTCATTGGATTTGCTACGAGCTCGTCGAGCATGTCGAGAAAGTCCATTCTCGCCTTTGCTTGATTCACCAGATACGCCATGTCCACCATGCCAAATTCGTCCAGGCTTTCTGCGATTTTAGCGACATCACTGCGCTTGGCGTCCGCAAGATGTCCGAGGACGCTACCGTATTCCGAGCGTTCAATTGCCTCAAGCAGCACGAAAACATAGTTCTCAATTTTCTCAGGCGGCTCATCAAAGGAACGCGTGAGAATTTTCTGAATAGCTTCCTCAGCGTATTTCCGCCGGTACTCAGGCAGTTTAGCCAACCTCAGATTAATCTGTCGCTGCAACCTCGCACGGGCGAGCTGTATTTCGCGGCCAAACTTTTCTTGGATTGCTTCCGCGAGTCTTGGTCGGACGAATTGATTGACTCGTTCGAGCAATACACTGTTCTCGACCAAGCTACTCCAACCATCGGTCACAAACTCACTCAATCCATCAGCATCAACCTCGCCGTAGAGCCGACGAATCAACTTCTGCGGAATATCCTCTTGTTCTTCCAAACCGAAGAAGTAAGGACTGCCTACCGGCTTATTCTGCACACGGACCAGGATTCCTGGCTTTCTTGATGCCGATTTCTTGTCTGGAATCGCGAATCGCAAAACAACAGGACCAACTCCTTCCACGTCTTCGGTGAAGGTCTTGTATAGTCCTTGGACATCATCGACGCCGAGAGGCTTGCTATCCACATTGATGGTGATACCGTGCTCGCGGCCATACTCCTGAATCAACAACTGCTTGAAAGTGACTGGATTAGGGAATTCGTAGCCGGTGTGCAGTTCCGTCAGCGTAATCGTCGTGCCTTGCAGCTCGGGCTTACAAGGCAAAATTTTTAGCTCTATGTCGAGTTTTTCGATGTCTTGGGCAGCCGCCAGTTGAGTCAGATTGAACTCGAATGAAGTTTCAAAACCATCCTTCCTGGTTTCCAGTTTCATATGCGCGGCGGCCATCAAACCGGCAAATTTCCCAACGCCTTTGCGCCCCTTTACTTGACGTTTCAATTTAGCGGTACGCGGGCCTCGAAGTTGACGTCGGTCGGCGGCAATGTCCAGGTAGTGACTCTCAACCTCATCTGCGGACATGCCACTGCCGTTGTCCTCGATAATGATGGGGTCTGTTGACATAGGCGCTGGCAGCGTCACGTCAATCTTTGTCGCATCCGCGTCCCATCCGTTATCGACCAGTTCCTTCAACGCCCGCTCTGTGGAGGAGTATTCTTGGCTGAGTAGACTTGCCAGGCGCGAATTGACTTGAAATCGGCTTTTTCTAGACATAGCACTTCCAGAAATTCAAAGTTAAACCTCTATCCAAATTTCGCAATGAAATTCACGTAATCCACGCTGCTCTTCAAGTGACCATGGTCCGGCTGGTCAGCATGGCACTTTACGCACAGCACACGCAAATTCCCATCGTGGGATTCATCCCTGCGGCCGTTGATGTGATGGGCGTGAAGGTAGCGACTATCGGCACCCAGGAGCTGTCGACTACAGCTTTCGCACCGGTGCCCTCGATTCGCTTTTACAGCAGCCGAAATGGATGTCCAATCCGACGGATATTCGTTGCGAGGGGACGTGTCAGCATCATGCTCGGGCTTCAGTCCAAATAAATCTCGCTGGTACTTCTTAAAGTATTCTTTTAGCGAAAACTCTTCCGCCTGTTGAAGGCGGGAAGTGGGCGATTGCGACTTATTGAAACCCTTCCACGCGATATCGGCTAAACAGTTTTGACACACAACTAGCTGCATTAACGACGATGCGCCAGTACCTTCATTGGTGTTCACGAGGAACTGCCCGTCGTTGCGCGTGGCCACAACATACTTTGACATCTGCTGGTCTCGCTGCTTGGTCCTGAGCGTGCTACAGAAAGTAAGGTGGAAACGCGGAGTGAAACTGCGGCCTCCGTAATTTTTCACATCTCGAATGTAGAGTAGAACCCGATGACCACGATATTGAATCGTGCCGTCAGCAAGCGAGGATATTTCCTCGATGTTGATATCAATGCCATCGCTTTCGAGCTGTTCAATCAACGGAAGCTCAATCCTCTTGAAGGACATTGCGCTAAAACTCTCCGCGAGCGGGGCTGCCATTTGCGACCTTAGATTGTTCAGCGGCACCCAGCCTAGGAAGTCTGGCAAAATCATTGCGCCTCTTCCTTTAGCTGCTGCGAAATCTGGTCTAACCTGTCGCCTGCATTGGTCACAATCCGAAATTCAACACGCTGATTCGCCTGCTGCGCCGAGGCTGACTTGTCGTCAGGCTTCAGTGGTTTTGAGGACGAGAGGCCATTGGCAGTAACGTGTTGAATAAGCCAAGCTTGATGGCCGCTCACCGCAGGCACACTCAAAAGATATTCCAAGGCGCTTCGCGTGCGTGCTTGAGATAGCCCCATATTCAGGAAGTATGCTGCGCGTGGGTCGTTCTGCCCCGTCCATGCGACGCTAGTGTGTCCCTCGATGCGAACCTCTTTTACGGCATCGTGATATTTGTCGGATGTCAGCAGTGCGATATAGCGAGGGAAAAACTCCTTAAGGATTTCCTTGAACTTGGGCTTGATTTCGGCAGACCCCGTCGCAAAAAGGACCGTCGGGTCGTTAAACCGTATCGTCATATCGCCAAGCAGCTCAGCATTCCATTGCTTCAAGTCTTTCGAAAACTCCTTCTGGAGAGCCTGAAGCATGTCGCTCTTCGTTTCCTCGTACTCTTTCACAACCAACGTAGTTGTCTGCTCAACGCGTAGCATAAATGCGGCGGTGAGCAACATGAAGACCATCATCAACCCGGTCATCAAATCGGCAAGAGGAATCCAGTGAGACTGGTTACTGTGTTCAAGTTCCATATTGTCTAGTGCTGCCCTGCCATTCGGACCACCTCACGCAGACGCTCGGTCAACGGCAGGTAGTCGGCAACAAACTTCTCCGACAACGCGGCCAGCTGGCGACCAAGGGTATCTAGGCTCTTAGTCAGTTCTTCTTGGAGAGCCTTGTCGAGAACCGTCACACCGTTGTGCACAAGCTCCACCGACTTCGCCAACTCTTCATTCGTCTCTCGCTGAGCCCTCTTCAACGTCTCGGTCAGTAGCTGCTTCATTTCAGCGGTTGAACCCTGAACTTGATTGCCCAGCGTTCTCACAACGTCGGCCACTTCGGTCTGCACTTTCAAGACACCTGCGCCCATGCTATCGGTCAGCTCCTCCAGTTTTTTGGCGAACTGTGGAGCCACGTCCTTCATCTCGACCAGTACCGTGACCAGCGACCGTTGCGAGTCCTGGATTGCGGCGTGCTGCTGTGCCAGCCCGCTCAGGAGTTCCTGCAACCGGGTGGCAGTATCCGTATAGGCCTCGGCCTGGCTCGTTATCGCACTCAGACTCGCCGCAGCCACCCTCAAGTCACCGGCACTTGTTTGCTGCACGGTTTGGAGCTTATCCAGTTCATCACGATATTGCTGTTGCCAGGTGACGAGCAGCTCCACTGCCGAATTGAGCTTCGCAAAATTCGAACCAAACTGTTCGCTTAGCTTCGTATTGAAATCACGTATAACACCTTCAAGCGCTTCAATCAAAGCCTTGGAGTTATCCTCTGCCATACGAGCGGCGAATGTATCGAAAGAACCTCGAAGGCCTTGCAACTGGTCGCTCTGCTCCTGGCGCATCAACTTCATTTGCGAGAGGAGACTTCCCTCCTCCTTACCTGCGAGGCTAGCCTGAAGCGCGCGAGTGGCTTCGACCAGGTCATCGATGCTGGCAGCCTTCACCGCCCCAACCGACTGTGGAATTGGGCCGCCGTGGCGGTGGTGCTTGTAGCGAATCAGCAGCGAACCAGCGACACCGCTCACAGACGCGAGGAACGCGGTTTTAACGCCCCCCAAGAGGTGCGGCACGCTCGTGGAGACCTTGGAAGCGTCAAAGTTCAGCAGCGCGATGGCGATACCTGTGAAGCATCCTAAAATGCCGACTGTAGTTAAGATTTCCGGGCCATGCGAAACTGCAAAACGGTTAAAGTTCACCTTCGTGAAGTAGTACGTTAAGCCGATGTTGATGCCGATGAAAATAATCGTGATTGGGTCATCTAGGATGGATGCGAAGCCTGTATTGGCTTGCGCAAACTGAGGAACTAGGCTAAGCAGAAGCCCGCTGACCAAAAAAAATCTACGACTGGACACTGATATATCCTTAAGGGCAACAAGCCCAATATAGTTTCATACCGAGGGAAATGAAAAATTTCCCATATTGCAACCAATTGTAACCGATTGCAATCATAAAACTCTCACCAATTATCACTTTACGAGCGTGCAAATACTTGAATTTTGCACAGAGCGGTGCCCAACGCCCCGCCCGCCACCGCGTGAAGGTACAAAAGGCCAGAGAATCCACGAATTGAAAACACAAGTTTCAGTCGTGAATGTAGTATCGTGAGGGAACTGTCTCCGAATTTCCGATTCGTCGGGAACCTGGCGGCCGAGCTTATGCTGACAATACCTTCGAGAAGAAACCCCGCTGAATATCATCTGGCTCGAACTCTCCTGCCCCAACGCCTGATGAACGGGCCAGAGCCTGAGGCACAATTTACCGAGAGTAATTGCTGTTCAACCAAATAGTTCCGCCCAGAAAGTAGCAAACGTTTCCGATTTAGTGCTCAGCATTCTGGTATTAGTGTCGTCCAAGATATTGTCAATTTAATGTCTTAACGACACCCCAGGCTACCCCGCTTAACCCCTTTGATTTCCCCAAAGAAAGTAGTTGACAGCACCATTCCCGTGTGGCACTATTTACTCCTCAGAAACATTTCTGAGGGTCAGCCTCAGCGCTGAAGCACATTCCATATACCGAAGCCAGTCTTCGCGTCATTAAAGCCAAATGCGAGAGCCCTTGCGCGCTCTCCAGGTTTACAAGTCAAAACCAAAAAGTTAGCTCTTTAACAATTCGCTCGTAACGTCGCCCTCTCGCCAAATCGGCGAACGTTACACCCGCTTTGCGCCCGCCTTTCCGGTCGATGCCTAAGGCACCCTATTACCTAAAAACTTAAAACCAAAACAAAGGCATACAAATATGAACACCAATCAAATCAAACTGAGCATGTCCCGTAACTCGAAGCGCGCCCTGGTGGCGAATCTGTTCGTAAACGATGAGGAAGTCTTTGCAACATCCAAGGGCACCCAACTGGGGTATGCGCTGCATGCTATGGGTGTTGATGGACTGGATACCTCCGCAGTTGACTTCACACTGGCTATCGATACGCTGGGAACTTTCTTGGGCCACCGGTTCGCTCAGAAAGCGAATGAGCAAGTATTCCTTGGCGATTTAGTCGGCGGCCTGGTGCTAGCGGCCCTCACAGGAGGAAAGGACGACCCCGAGTATCACCTCATCCGCAGCCTTCTCCCTAACCAGCTCGTCGCCGGTCCGACTTCAGAAGCGCCAGAGTGCCCAGAAGACGCTGTCCAGTACTTCAAAAAATTCATCTACTACCCTTTTGTCTGAGTAGTACTCCACACATAACCAGGGCCGCAAACAGCGGCCTTTTTTACGCCTATCGCTGGCATCCAAACAACACAAAAACGGTATAAACAATTATGAATCAAATCAAACTGAACGCTACCCGCAACTCTGTTGGCGAATTGGTCGTCCATGTTCATGTGAACGAAGAGCTCGTCTTCGCAACTAAGCGGGGCCATCAGTTGGCATGCGCCATTACTGAAATCGGCATCGATAGCTACGTGGAACTTAGCGAGATTTTGGCGGAAAGCAGAAATGGCGACGGTCAAAACTTTGACCAACACGAATGTCGTGCCATAAAAGACCAAATTTTCTGGCATGACACATTGATGGGATTCTTGCAGATGCAGTCTCAGCAGGACATGAACAACGAGCCTGAATACCGATTTGTCGCAAGCCACTTGCCGAAAAGACTGTCAAAAGCGAAAGGGGATACGACTTCGCAGTACTCGGAGGATGCGCATGCGTACTTCAAACAGTTTGTCACCTACCCGAACTGCAATTTGCACTAACCACTCCTGTTCCACTGATACGAAGCGCCTACCCATCGTGTCTAGAAAGGAGGCTCAACTAGCCGTTTAAAAGCACTCGCTACACGAAAAGTGAGCGCGCATTGCTCCACGAAGAAAGACAGCACTGCATATAAGAATTTTCAATTTCAACAATCTCAAAAAAATGGGAAATACATGATTACTACAAGCATTCCGTTAGGTTACATTGCCTCAGCAGACTACATTGCGCAATGCTTCGATAGCGACTACCGCATACCTCACTTGGTGGCCGCAGAGTTCGATGCAATTGCAGAAGCACATGGCGTGTCAGCAACGCTCAACGTCCATACTTCTTCAGTGGACATCGATATCGAAGACTTACCCAAGCTACCTGATGACGATGAGCACGAGACCATCTGCGTCCGCTGGCTCGAAGAAGCAGTTCAGATAATTGAGCGGCGCTGGATGGAGGGCTAAATCCACCAGGCTACATCGAACCAGATTGAATCACCGTAAAGCTGCAAATTCAGCTCTGAATTTGCAGCTTCTTCGTTTGCTCTGGGCGAACTACGCGGAGACGCACGCGCGAACCGCGCTTCCCGCCGTCCCAAAAACGACAGCTCACAGTACAGGTTGTAAAACCTCACCATTCACGAAAGGACCCAAGCATGAAAAAGCAATCCATCAAAACTACCCCGACCAATATCAAATATCGAACCAAAGAGCGCTATGACCACACCATTCAAAGCTATGCATAAACAGGACGTCGCCGAGGCTATCGGCTGCTCCGTCCGCAACATTGAGAATCTCGTCAACTCCGGCGTACTGCCAAAGCCTAAACGCCTGGGCGGACTAATACTCTGGCATCCAGAAGAGTTTTACAAATGGCTCGACAAGGTGCTTCGAAATGCCGACGACAACGAGATTCAGGCTGGGGGACCAGAATCCGAAATCGAACAGTCCCAGAGAGTCACCGCCGCCAAAGTGCCACAGTCAAAAGCACGGGGCTCCGACCCGGTGAAGCGTATGCAAGCGCGCCAGGCCATCCGTATGAATTTTGCCTAAGCGCGCGGCCATACCACGTGTGGCAGCGACACAAACGAAATAGCAGAATCCCGTAGTACAGAATTACACGCCATGCCCACTCGGGCGACTAGCTACAGCATCATTCAAACGACTTCCCTGGACGTGCGCCATGCGCACCTAGAATGCAAACTTGTCCGAATAGAGGTTAAGTTCGATGAATGATGCTGTGGCAATTGCAGCGCAGCCAAATCTTGCAATGAAATTCCCTCTGCATCGCGCTGCAAATATGGCGGATACACATGGTGGACTCCACAAAGTCCCATGGCTACATCCCCATAGACCTCACTCCTCTCAAAAATTTGTCCGGCAGTCCTATACCCCTCCCTTCAACGAGGGCGTCGCGGGGACGCAGCGCCTTCACTGTGTTCCGGCTCCAAAGAACCATTCTTCGCTAGAACCCACTAGTACGCTCTGTGCCAATCTGTGCCAAATCTGTGCCAAACCACCTTTCTTTCCAGTTCGCGAAAATTCGCGAAAAGCAACGAACGAAAATCTAAGTTGTTGATTTTAAAGAGAGCTGTATAATCGAATATGACGTTTAGCACCCCATTTCAGGTAAGACACCTTGTTCGGGACGCAGAGGCCGGAGGTTCGAATCCTCTCACCCCGACCAGAATTCCATAGTAAAAACAGCGGGTTACATATCCGCTGTTTTTGTTTGTCAGTCGATCAGTGGCAAATCAGTGGCGATGCCTATCTGACGATCCTGCAATTGGAAAAACTATGCCTATCTGAAGGGACTTCGATTACTCTCACAATCAGCCGAAGAAGGCTGAAGCGTACTGCCTGTCCCTGCGGGCGCAAAAACTCACGCCCAAACTTACCCGCCTGGACGATCATTTCATCTGCGTGGAGGACTCATCAGGATATCAGCATGACACTGTCGCCGACGATCTAGGTCTGTAGCGCTCGCTTCAGTTCGACTACCTCGGCGCACGCTCGCATGACATCAAGGTCTGATTTCAAGGTGGCGTTCTCCTGAATTAGGCTGGCGGCCTGGCGCTCCAGCCCCTCTACCCGCAGGCTTTCGAGGTCTAGGCCGATGCTCAGCGCGCTGCTGGTAATGAGCGCTATTTCATCAGGCCTGAAGCCTGACCCGGAGTGTTTTGGACCGACCAGTAACATGCCGTTCAATTGGCCGCGTACCATCATAGGAAAGGCTAACAGCGCCACGGAAAAGGGGGCAGCCGCCGCCAGTTCGACCATCGCCAGCGTGTGGCGCAGTGTGATGAGGGTATCGTCATCGGCGTCGAAGGTCGTGGGTGCCTTTGCCAGCGTGCCATGGGTGAGTATAAAGTTGCCATCCCTAGCTTTCAGATAGAGTGCACAGCCGTCGACCATCGCAAACGCCTGGATTGCCTGCACGAACTTCAATTGCAGTGCGTCTGGCTGGATGATGTGCGCGGCCCTCTCGACGAACTGGCGCAACTGTGCAGCCGCCTCGTACCAATGGTGGAAGAAGGTATGGTCGATGCGGTGGCTGACCCAGTGCTGGATGCGATGAAAGGACAGAATAATGCCAAGCGCTACCATCGCATCGAAGATGACGTTGGTTTCCCTGCCTTGGAAATGCAGCAATTTATCTACCACCCATTCGGTCATCGCGAACGCCAGCAACAAGAATGTACTGATGATGGAAAAGACCAAGGCGCGGTTGACGGCGAAGCCGAAGTTGAAGATGCGATGGCGCAGGATAGCGTAGCCCAGGCCGCTATATGCGAGCAAAAGCACTAACGAAAGAACGACTGATGGTATAGGACCATCAAACTTGACATGAAATAGCTCGGCGACATCGCCGCTGGTAAATACCAGGTAGGTCGCGCCGAGGCAAATCCCGATCCATGCCATCCGCTGACGCGCTGCGCCGACGCTGCGGCGCCAGGCAAGCCAGATCGCCAGCGTAGAAATGACGAATGTTCCTAAACCCAGTAGCGCTTCCCACGGCAGCGCCAAGGTCAGGTTACGCACACTCCATGGCAACAGGTGAGAGAAGTCGAGCCAGTACCACAGCAGTACCACACCCCACGCGCTGGCAAACAGGTAAAAACAGTAGCGCACCCACGTGATGGAAAGTAGCGGGCGTTCCTCCGGCAGACTCAACGTGAAGTAAGGAAAACCAATGAAGGCGGCGTAATAGGCCAACGGCCACAGCAAGCGCAGGTTCCAGTCCTGTAAGGCGCCGGAAGGCAATATCCAGACATAGTTGTTGACTGCGACCGATATGAGCGCCAGTGCCAACACGCGCATGCCGATGTTGTCAGCACGGCGCAAGCCTATCATCACCCCGAAGCAAAGCGTCATGGCACCGATCAACCACTTGATCGATGCTGCTACCAGCGCCAGGACCGGATGGTCAACTACTGTGGGGTTGGCAATCGGGCGGATCGTCAGCGGCAAAGCATGCGCACCGGAATAGAGCGTCAAATGGACTTCTTCGTCAGTGCCGAGTGTACGCACCGCGTCGCCGTAGCGCTCGAAGACGACGCTGTCGCCGGGATGTGCTCCCGCGAGTACGAGCGGCGATGTGGGCCACAGCGTCATGATCGGGAGTCGGTAAGCGGCATCGGGATCGCCGAACTGCACGCCTAGTGTGCCAGCCGTATGCGGCGATGCGTGGCGGTCCTGATAGCCCAGTCCCCAAAGATGTTGGACGCCAACCAGCAGCGCGATGGAAAGCAGGAGCCATTTCCAGGAAGCGAACGTTGACGAAGGACGGGTCATGTTGTCGGTTTGGTCAAGTGGATAGCTTCGTCAATATATCATTATTAACTAAAAGAAAGCCTAAATGAGCCTATGGATGGGCATTTTGTGAACGTCGAGCGCTTGAGGTGCTGATTTACAGCGACGCCTAACAGCTCTGCCATACCTGGTATGTCGGCTATGGCTGGTATCGCAAGGATCTCGTGCTGGCGGCCGCCCCCGCAGGGCGTCGCTGGATGCTGGAATTCGAGGGGGCGTTCCAGACGGCCGAGGTGTATGTCAACGGCCGCAAGATCGCACGCCACCGCGGCGGCTATACCGGCTTCCCCGTGGATGTGACGCCGGCGCTGCACCCCGGCCGCAACGTCGTCGCCGTCCGCGTCGACAATATCTGGGACCCGACGCTGGCCCCACGGGCGGGCGAGCATATCTTCAGCGGCGGGATTTATCGCGACATCTGGCTGGTGTCTCCTCAACGGCCAGCACCGCTATTTTCGCGGCGCCAACGTCCACCAGGATCAGGCAGGCTGGGGCGACGCCGTCACCAATGCCGCCATCGACCACGACGTGCGGCTGATGAAGGATGCGGGCCTCGATTTCATCCGCGGCTCGCACAACCCGCACGATCCTCATTTTACGGAAGCGACCGACCGCATCGGCATGATGTATCTATCTGTCAGAGGCGCCGTTCTGGGGCACAGCGGGCTTCGACGACAGCGTCAAGCTGCAGCTGGCGGAAATGATACGCATACACCGCAACCACCCGTCGATCATCGCCTGGGGCATGGACAACGAAGTGTTCTTCACGACCGAGGACACGATGCCGCGTGTGCGCAAGTTGCTGGCCGAGGAAGTGGCCCTGTCGCACCACCTGGACCCGACCCGGCCGGCCGCCGTCAACGGCTCGCAGCGCGGCGACATCGACCGCATCGGCGACATCGCAGGCTACAACGGCGATGGCGCCATCCTGTTCCCCAATCCGGGCATCGCCAGCTTCGTCGCCGAATACGGCTCGACCATCGCCGACTCGCGCCGCCCGCATGGCCGCAGCCGGGCAAGCCAGCCGCGCTGCGCAGCTGGCAGCGTGGGGTGACACGGATCCGCGCGACATCGATGACAGCCGGCCGTGGATCGTCGTCGACCCGGAGCGTATTTTGAACTACCGCCGGGTGGCCATCCGCTTCGCGCCGGGCGCCCGCTGCGGCGTCAAGGCGGAGGCGCAGGACGTCGGCGGCGTCTGGCGGTCATTGGCGGACGCGCCGGCGACGGCCGAGCAGCTGGAGCTTGCCTTCCAGCCCGTGACAGGACGGCGCCTGCGGCTGGGCCTCGACGTGGGCGCCGGCGGCGCATGCGGCATCGCCGAGATCGGCATCACGGGAACACCGGATACGCGCTGATGCCTTCGGTGCTCGCTGCGCTAGCGCAGCGAAGCCAGAAAAACGTCAGCGATGTGTTGCGGTCCCTGATCGGATTGGCGGCCGCGCCCCAGCAACATGCTGCCCTCAAGTGCCGACAGCAAAAAATCGGCCAGCAGTTTCGGCGGGCTCCTGAGCTTGAATTCCCCGGCATCTTCTCCCTGCTGCAGCACCCCGGTCAGCCACGTCAGATTATGTTCAAAAAACTGCCGCACCTCGACGTGCAGTGCATCGGGAATGCCGTTGGATTCAGCGCCAAGCATGCCGCAGATGCACAAGCGCCGATCGGTGGAGAATGTCTCTGTGAACAGCCTGCAATAAGCCTGCATGCGGCCGGTCGCGCTGGCCTGCTCCCGGCTGATCGCCTCCAGCCGCCCCATGAAGCGATTGACATAGCGCTGCGCGACGACCACGCCCAACTCGACCTTGGTTGGGAAGTGATGATGAATGCTGGGTTTACGTATCCCGACTATCCTCGATATGTCCTCATAGGAAAAGCCGTTATAACCCACGCTCTGGATCAGGCTTTCCGCTGCGTCCACGATGCGCTCCGCGGCCGGTGTGATTTCGCTGAAGTGCTTCATGGCGCTTAAATTCCTGGAGGACCTGACTAGTTGGCTGGATTGTATAGACCCGATTTTTTTGCGTCAACGTCAGGTCGCAGCAGCTACAGCGCTGCGTGGGCCTCCAGCACGCGTGCCGTGTAGGTCAGCGCGGCGCCCGCGTTGAGCGCGATCGCGACGCCAAGCGCTTCGGAGATTTCCTCCAGCGTAGCGCCGTGTTCCACCGCCTTCTTGGTGTGGACAGCGATGCAGCCATCGCAGCGCGTGGTCACCGCCACGGCCGGCGCGATCAATTCGTGCATCTTCGGCCCCAGCTTGCCGGTCTTGACGGCGGCGCCTTCGATGGTCGCCAGGCCGCGCATGACGTCCGGGGTGATCTTGGCGTAGTCGCCCACTTTTCCCACCAGCGCGTCGCGATAAGCGTTCCAGTCCTGCATCATGATGTGTACTCCCTTGAGGTTGTTAGACCCGTGCTGCAGGCACGGGTCGGGTGAGTTCGCTTTACGCTTTAAGGCGTTCGGCCAGTGCTTGTGCCAGTGGCGCTGCCGAGGCCGGGCTTTGGCCGGTCATCAGCGGACCGTCCACCACCACGTTCGGCTCCCAGTTGGCCTTGCTCAGGTAGTTGGCGCCACGGTTTTTCAGCTCGTCTTCCAGCGAGAACAGCAGGTGCTTGTCGAGCTCGATCTCGGCATCTTCGGCGTTCTTGAAGCCGGTCAGGCTGACGCCCTTGACCAGGTATTCGCCGTTGTCCTTCTTGACGTCACGCAGGATGGCCGGCGCGTGGCACACCATCGCGATCGGACGCTGGGCGGCGTGGAATTCCTTGATCAGCTTGAGCAGGAACGAGTCCGACGCCAGATCCCACAGCAGGCCGTAGCCGCCCGGCACAAACAGCGCGTCGAAGCCGGTGTAGTCGATGTTGCGCAGCTTGCGCGTGTTCTTGGCCGCGTACAGCGCTACCGGATCCTTCAGGAAGCGCTCGGTGTATTCGGTGGTGAACGGCGCCTTGTGGCTCAGCAGATCGATCGGCGCTTCGCCACCCTGCGGCGAAGCCAGCACCACTTCGTAACCGGCTTCGGTCAGGATGTAGTAAGGCGCCGCCACTTCGGTAAACCAGGTGCCGGTGTGCTTGCCGCTGATGCCCATTTCGTCCAGCGAGCTCATCACCAGCAGTACGCGTTTTTGTTTGTTTCCAGTTGCTTTCATGATTACTACCCTTTCGATAAGGCGCTTACCTACCAACCAATAGGTAGGTTTCTACGCAAAAAAAATCCCAACCATCACCGCCAGAGCTGCTACAGCATTGCGTTGACAGGTGCCCATTATGGTCTTGGCGAGCTTGCCGGACAAATCACTTAATCTGTCAGGCACTGAAAGAAAAACTTTATCAATTAGTCGACAGCAGACCGATACACGAAAATCCCAGATGATGCATAAACTCACGCAAAATCAATAGCGTGGCGGAAAACGCGTTATCGTCAGGGATGCCTTCATGCGCCGCCGGCTTCCCTTGCACAACCGCCGCCAGGCGGCTGAACACGCGCTCCATGGCATCCAGGTCCAGCAACATTTCATCGCTCTCGGGCACACCGGCAAGCAAGGCGATGCGGCGCAATTTCGCGTCCGCCGAATAAAGCTTCGATACGTGCGGCAGCATGCCGTGCGCCCGGATGATTTCATCTTCGACCGGTTCGATGGCGATCTCGAATTCCTGCCGGCCAGGCGGCGACTGCTTGAAATAAGCACGCGACGTGCGCATCGATCCTATCGCCAGCGTACGCATCGTGTCCGCCGCCGGGCCATCGCCTGCAGCGACCGTGGTCTCCTCCTCGCCGATATGGAGCACCGTAATCTGTCCTACGCTTCCGAGTCGGGAACGTATCGGCGCATAGTGATCGCCAGGAGGAAAATGGGGATGGAAAATATTCATACTTCAGCGCACAGTGACGAACTCTTCCGCGGCGTCATGGTCAACACCATCCTGAACTTGACGTCGCCCGACTTCATCCGGCGGTAAGCCTCGGCGGCCTGCTCAAGCGGCATGATCTCGATGCGCGGCCGCACACCGGCCAGCACGCTGAAATCCAGCGTTTTTTCATTGTCGTACGGCGAGCCGGTGATCGAACCCTGCACACTGCGTTCGCCGACCACCAGATGTCCGGTCGAGACCGGCAGCGGGTCCTTGCCTGCGCCCAGCACCACCAGCCGCCCGCCTGGCGCCAGGCCGCCCATCAATGCCGCCACGGTGGCCGCATGGGCCACGGTCGTGACGATGGCTTGCGCGCCGCCCATGGCATTCAGCCTGGCCGCCGCGTCCGTTTCATTGCTGTCGATGTAGAGGTGCGCGCCCAGCTCCAGCGCGTCCTGGGCGATATCGCTGCCGCGTCCCACGGCGACGACGCGGAAGCCCATGCGCCGCGCATATTGCAAGGCCATATGCCCCAGTCCGCCGATGCCGAGGATAACGACGGTATCGCCGGCTTGCGCGCCACTTTTCTTGAGCGCGCTGAACGTGGCCAGCCCGGCGCACAGTATCGGCGCCGCCTCCTCGGCATCGAGCTGTTCGGGGATGGCGACCAGCCCGGTGGCGCGGGCCAGCATCATCTCGGCATAGCCACCGTCGCGCGAGGCGCCGACGAACGGCTGGTTCTGGCACAACTGAAAATGGCCCTGGCGGCATTGCGCGCATTCATTGCAGTGCCCACCCAGCCGCCCCACGCCCACGCGCTGGCCGACTTTCCAGATGCCTGGCGTGTGCTGGCCCAGCGCGGCGATGCGGCCCACCACTTCATGGCCCGGCACACGCGGCGGTTGCAACGCGGGATCGGCGCCCTCGATGTCGCCGCTGTCGGCGCCGCAGATGCCGCAAGCCTCCACCTCGATCAGGACTTCGCCGACGCCAGGCGCCGGGGTCGGACGTTCCACCAGTTCCAGCACGCCGGGGCGGCTGATCTGCATAGCGCGGTATGTTTGCTTCATGGTCGTTACTCCTTGGATGTAAAGTGGTTCAAAGGCTTATGCGGCCAATGCCCGCACGCCGATCCCGGCCGCCTCGATGGCGCCCGCGACATAGCCGGGGAAACGCGGCGACCATTCGCTGGCGATGCCGGTCAGCCGTCCCTGCCATGGACCGGCGTTGGCCGCCGCCGCGGGCGCGTGGCCGTGATCGCCGCCGGCGTCGAGATCGGCGGCCGTGGCGGTCCAGCGGTCCTGCGCCCAATCCTTGATGATCTCGAGGCGCGGCGCCGCCGCTTGCGGCCCGAACAGCCGGGTCAGCTGCGCGCGGCAAAGCGTCAGCAGCGCATCGTCGGAAAGGCGCTGGCGGGTACGCGCCGGCACGCCCAGAAAACCGAACAAGGCCGCGCTGCCGTCGGGCATCGAGGCGTCATGGATCTCGCCCATCGGTCCGCTGCCGCTGCGCGCCGAACCGGACAAGCCCTGCTCGCGCCAGAACGGCGTGTCGTAGATGGCGAGATACTTCGCGTGCGGCGCCATCCAGGTCGCCGTCGCGCGCCACTCGCGCACCAGCGGCGCAGGCAAGGCCGGCTCGAACGCGATAGCGCCGGCGGCCAGGCGCGGCGGCAAGGCCAGCAGCACGTGCGCGGCGCGCCAGGTCGTGACCTGGCCGCCGGCGTCTTCGCTGTCGAGCTCGACGTGGGTGGCGGTGTTGCGCATGCGGCGCACGGCCTGGCCGGTGACGATGCGGGCGCCGTCGAGCGTGGCGTGCAAGACGTCGGTCAGCGCGCTCATGCCGCCGACCAGGCGCATCGACCGCGGCGCGCTGACGTAGCCGCGCATGCGCACCGGCGCCTCGCCGGGTGCGCGCTCAACCATCATGTCGCCTTGGTCGTGCTGGGCGAAGCGCTGCAGGCCCAGCTCGTCGATCAGCTCATGCAGCTCCTGTTGATGGTCGGGCCAGAACCAGGTCGGGCCGAGGTCAAAGCGGTCGTTGGACGCGCCGGACGTGGCAGGCGCAGGCACGGAGGCGATGCGGCCGCCCATCGTCTCGCGCGCCTCCAGCAGGTCGATGTCGCGGATGCCGCGGCGCTCCAGCAAGTGCGCGGCGTACAGGCCGCTCAATCCAGCGCCAACAATGACGATGCGTGCGTGTTTCATGCTCATCCTTTCAAATGCAGTTGGCCAGATGATGGACCTTCAGGTAGACGGTCGCCCCCTGCTCGCCCGCGACGATGACGGGCAAGGCCCCAGCCGGCAAGCGCATCCAGCTGCGGGATGCATAGGCCTGCTGCTGCGCGACGACATCGCCTTCCAGCACCAGCAGTTCCAGTCCGTCCTCGGCGTCGGCCAGCAGGGCATCGTGCGGCGCAAGGCGTTGCAGGCTGACCTGTTCGGACGCATCGGAAAACAGCGGGCAAATCTCACGTCCCTGCTCGACCCGCCAGGAGGCCGGATCGCGCGTATCGATACGGATATACGGCTGGTCCGGCGCCGCCATCTGCTGCAGCTTGACAAAGATGACGGCGCCTTCGCCGCTGGACGGCTGATGGCTGGAGCCCGGTGGATTGCGCAGGTACCAGCCGGCCGGATAGTCCAGCCCGCCTTCGGAGAAGGTGCCATCAAGTACCAGGATCTCCTCGCCGCCGGGATGTTGATGACGCGGGAAGGAAGAATGCGGGGCGTAGCGCACGATGCTGGTGGCGCGGGCTTGCTCGGCCCCGACACGATCGAGCATCACGCGTTCGACACCGTCCTGGGGCGACGCCACCCACTGGTACTGCTGGGGCGCCATCGCGACGGGGCGGGAAAAATCAGCATTGATCAGCATAAGCGTGCTTCTTAAAAAAATTGACGAGATACGATTGTGCGTCGCTTCGACAGCCTGAACAAACCAGATTAACTGTTAGCCATTGAAAGAAAATGTTTATCGCAAAAACTGACCAACGCGTAAAATGGAGTAATGAAAACACCCATACACCTGAACGCCTTGCGCGCATTTGAAGCCAGCGCCCGGCACCAGAGTTTTTCAGCCGCCGCCGCCGAACTTAACGTCACGCCGGCGGCTGTCGGGCAACTGGTGCGCACGCTGGAAGACTGGCTCGGCGCCCCGCTGTTTCACCGGAGCTCCGGCGGCAAGGCGCGGCTGGTGACGACCGAGACCGCCGAACGCGCGCTGCCCGATCTGCGCGCCGGTTTTGACAAACTGGTGTCCGGTCTCGAACGCCTCAGGGAGGGCGGGCTCGCTGGCGTGCTGACGGTGACGGTCAGTCCCGCCTTTGCCGCCAAATGGCTGTTGCCGCGTATCGAAAGGTTCCAGTCCCTCTGCGCGGACACCGACGTGCGGCTCGATACCAATCTCAAAGCGGTCGACTTCGTCGCCCAGCGCATCGATATCGGCGTGCGATATGGCACCGGAAGCTGGCCGGGACTGACGGCCGATAAGTTGCTGGATGAAGAGGTGTACCCGGTGTGCTCGCCCGAGTTCCTGCGCTCGAAGCCACGGTTGCGCAAACCAGCAGACCTTGCGCAGCATATGCTGATCCATGACCTGTCGATGGACGGCCATGCCGATTTCCCCACCTGGGAAGCATGGCTGCGCAAAGCAGGTGTCGACAATATCGCCGCCTTGCGCGGCATGAAGATCAATAACTCGGCGGCGGTTCTGCAAGCAGCGGCCGAGGGACAAGGCATAGCCCTCGCGCGCAGCGTGATGGCGCATGACGACATCGTCTCGGGAAGATTGGTGCGCCTGTGCGGCGATATCAGCTTCGACTCGCCGCTCGCCTACTACATCGTCTACCGGCCCGAATCGGCCAACTTGCCGAGGCTGGCGACCTTCCGTCGCTGGCTGCTGGACGAAGCGAATCCGGCCTGACCAGCCAGCAGCAACGACTGGCTGGTCAGGACAAGTCATTATTTAACGCCTTTGGCGACCACCAACTTCATCGGGGAAATATCGAGCGGGACCGCCAGATGTGGCGGGACCGTCGCGATGATTTGCGCAGCGGCGGCATCCTTGTAATGCGCATCGCGGCCAGTCGCATCAGTAAAGACGTCGACGATATAAACCATATCCGGATCCTTTTCGGACTGCAGTATCAGCCATACCAGCAGCGGCTGCTCGGCTTTGGCATGCGGCAAGGCGGCGGCGACAAGTTGGGCAACCTCATTGCCTTTGCCCGGTTGGGCTTTGAAAGTAACAATTGCGGCGGTTTGGGACATGGTATTTCCTTTTTTAAAGAGTCGGCTACGTTCGCCACCGTGGCGATTGCCCCTGCGGATGCATTGCTCGCATGGAGGCAGGACTTCATTCTGAAGCCTGGTCTACGGAACCTGGGGCGGCAAACCAGCCATATTTCGTGCAGTATTCGCCAACTTGGCTTGTGAGGACTTAAATGAAGGTGGTCATACTTGGTTTTGACGGATGCATGCCGTCCGCAATGGCCGGTCTGCTGGACATGTTCGAATTGGCCCAACTCGCGGCAAGCCGATCAGATGTCTCGGACCGTTCCGGCCTGAGGCCACACTGGGAAGTGCTGTCCGCGAGCGTGAATGGCAATCCCCTGCGCGACGGACGAGGGCGTGAAGTGGCCGTGGACATGGCGGCGACCGAGATACCCAGCTGCGACGCGATATTGATTCCGGGGCTGGTTCCGGGCCTGGATGGGCTGCCGCAACGATCGCCTGAAATGCGGCGGATCGGCGCGTGGTTACGATCTCAGCACGCTCACGGCGCACTAATAGGCGGCTCTTGCGCGGGAGTGTTCGTGCTTGGCGAAGCGGGACTGCTGGACCAGAGACGTTGCACCACAACCTGGTGGTTTCAGGACGAACTCAAGCAGCGCTATCCGAAGGCAGATTTCATTTGGGGTTCGCCCCTGTTGGCGGACCGGGGCATCGTCAGCGTCGGAGGCCCGCTCTCATGGGTGGATCTTGCCCTGCATTGCATTCGACAGTTGGCCGGGCCCGAGGTCGCCCGCGCGGCCGCTGATTTCGCGGTGACCGACAATGCCCCCTTGAACCACGCGATCTATGCGCCCGATGGCTATGTTCGAACCCGCGATCCCTTCCTTTTTGAAGCAGAGAACATCGTCCGCCAGACTCCCGATCTCTTGACGGCAAGCGCGCTGGCGACCTTGCTGGCGACCAGCGAACGAACGCTGCACCGGCGACTAAAGACTCTGGTGGGCGAATCCCCCAAGGTGTTTATTACTCGCGTGCGCCTGGAAACAGCACGTGTGCTGTTGGAAAAAAAGGCCAGTAGCGTAAAACGGATTGCGCAACAGAGTGGTTATGCCGATGAAAGCAGCTTCCGTCGCGCCTTCACCCGTTTCATGGGGGTGAGCCCCAATACATACAGGCAATGGATTCAACAGAGAGGGAAATGACTTTCGGCCACCAGCGCCTGGCCGCAAGCGCCGCATGGGCTGGTCGAGTCAACGTGTCCATTCTACAACTGTTGTATTTAAGTCATTTTTTCAAAACAACAGCACAGATCCATGTTTCAAGTGTTGATTTCAATATAGTATCTCGCATTGCTGAATAAAATTACAAGTTCCTGGACCTCCGAGGCGCCAGAAATCCACCGCGGCAGCTATCCGATGACAAAAATTTACAGCCATTACGAGAGTCTCAACGTCACCCGCGACGCACCCCCAGAGGTCATCCGCGCGGCGTATCGTTCCCTTTCGCAAAAACATCACCCGGATAAAAATATCGGGAACCGCGATGCCGAGCAAATGATGGCGCGCCTGAACGCCGCGTACAGCGTATTGTCTGATTCGGATCAAAGAGAACTCTACGATTTGCAGGAACGTGCCCGCGCACAGCACTACGGCTTTCAAAGCACCGTCGATCTGGGCGACTCCACCACCGTCTATACGCCGTTTGATATGGCTGAGCCGGGCCGGGCTAACCGGCCGGCGCCGGAAACCCCGGGGCGCGCCCCCAAGAAAAGCCTGGACTCCTGGCTGTACTTTATCCACAGGCATATGCGCGGCCGGGGTGTACGCATTACAACCTTGCTGTTCGCCTTCGTTTTCCTGGCCATCCTGCTCGTCTTATGGTTAATCTGGAAAGACAACCAATCGATGATGCGCCTGGAACAGGCTGCCGTCTACGCCCCCAATACGGCTGCAGACCCATCCCCTGAACAATCGGCTCAGGTCACGAACAAGGGCTCCAAAACCAAGTCGTCGGGTGTTGAAGTAATCCAGGTCTCGGGCCCGTCCGGCCTGGTGGCAGACAACGCCGAGCCGCCGAAGCCTGCTCCGGCGCCCAAAGCGCAGCCGGCCCCCACCGCCGCCACCAAGGCGTCCGAATTCGAGCGCCTGACTGCCATGCTAAAGAGCATGGGTTTGGGCCTGCACAAGCTGGACTTGCCTACCCAGGCCTCCAGCGCCAAGCCTTCGCCGGCCAAGGCAGCCGAACCGGCCAAGGTAGCCGAGGCTCCGAAGACGAGCTCCGCGCCGCCGGTGTCGGCAGCCAAGCCCGCCGCCGCTCCCGAAGCCGGCCGTGCGCGTGAAGAAGAGCGGCCGGTCGCGGCCGAGCCTGCACGCAGCGACGCCAAGTCCGTGGCCGACGCCAGCCATGCGAGCGCACCGCCGGCCGCCAGCGTCAATACGGCCAGCGCCAGCCGTACCGCGCCGCGCACCGCCGTCATTGTCGACGCGCAGGCTTGCGTCCCGCCCAAATACCCGACCAACGCCTACCTGAGCGGCGAAAGCGGCACGGTACTGCTGGCGCTGTTGGTGGGAAATGACGGCCGCGTCCTCGAATCGAAAGTCCAGAAGTCCAGCGGCTACGTCGATCTCGACAAGGCCGCGCGCAAAGCGCTCTCGCAATGCAAGTTCAAACCGGCCGACGGCCAGGGCGAACCGGTCTGGGCCAGCTTGAGCTACGTGTGGACGCTGGACTGACATTCCAGCCGCTCCCATCCATTTGCTGAAGCGAACCAGCGGACCAGGAGAGCTGCTGTCATAATGCTGCCAATAATTATTGTTGGCATCAGAACGATTCATGAAATTCGGCCTTTTCGCGCTTATTTTTGCCATTGGCGCCAATCCGGGCAACGGCGCGATGGCATGCGAACCGATACGGATAGGCTATCTTGACCAGGAAAGACCGCCGTATTGGCTGGGAACTGGAATAGAAGTGCCCGCCAAGCCCGGCGCGTCGGCGGAGCTGGTGCAGCGCTTTGCCGCCAGCGCAGGATGCCAGGCCGACCTGAAACGCCTCCCGGTGATGCGCATCAAGCCGGCCCTGATCGCCGGCGAAATAGAATTCGCCCCGATGGACTCCAGCGCCGCGGACACCGCCGGTATCGTCTTCCCGCTCGACAAAAACCATCGGCCGGACATTGCGCGCGCGCTGGCGCTGAACATTGTCGTCTTCGTCCGGCGCGCCGACCGGATACCGCCGGCCACCGACCCGGCCAGGTATTTTCAAAACCGCTTGCTGGGCATCACCCTGGGGGCGAGCTACAAGACGCGTATGCAGGGCCTGGGCCTGAAAGTCGACAGCGGCGCGGTCGATATCGCGCGCAACCTCGAGAAACTCAGGCTCAACAGAATCGACGGCTTTGCGGTCTCCGTCAACTCGCCGAACGATATGGACGCCTACATCGCTCAAAAATACAAGGGCGCCATCGTCAGACTGCCGCAGCCAATTTTTTCCGACCACGTCTGGCTGGCCGCCAGCGCCAGCTTCTACGCAACCCATGCCCCCCAGGTCGAGAAAATGTGGACCTGGCTGGGCTCCGCCGGCGTAAGGGAATATTCCGTCTTGCTCAAGGAGTATTCGGAACTGCCGCCGCCGGCATCCAGGTAAATCTGCCACAGGTCGATCGGAGGGCGGGGCCCCACTCTCCGACATCATCGCGGCAGGCTTACGCCACCGGACGCGCTTTACGGCGCGCCATCCAGCCCACCAATCCCAGTCCACCGATCAGCATGCCGCAAGTCGATGGCTCGGGCACCGCGGTGATCGAGACGTTGTCGATCGCAACGTCGAAGTTGGTGTAGCCGTAGACAAAACCTGGCTGCAAAGTCGTGAACACGATCTCGTCGACGCCGGCCAACACGCTGGCGAAGGTGCGGCCAGCCGGCAGCGTCGGCCCTTGCGCATCGGGCCCGCCGTAGCCGCCCCAACCAGCAGGCAGCAGTGTCGACTTCGTATCACCGATAGTTACCGACAAATGCTGCCAGCCCTTGGTCGAGTCGATGCTGCCGAGGTTGTAGAACACGCTGGTGTACGGCAAGTCGGAAGGCTTGTTGTCGTAGTCGCGCAGCTCGACAATCACGTTGCGCGACACTTCACGGTTGAAGAAATAGATCTGCTGCGCCGATATGTCCAGGCCGAGCGTCACGCTCGGCGACTTGGTGTAGTCGCCGAGGAAGGCCTGGTTGCTGCTGGTGCCCCAGGTCACGCCGAAGTTCTCGATCACGGTGCGCAGGGCCGGTGCGCCATGCCCCATGCCGGTATCGATGCCGGACCCGCCGTTACCATCGATGGGCTGCATGCCCCACCAGCCTTCTTCGCCCTTGGAGAAATCGACCGTTGCGGAATGCGGCGCGGCCATCGCCGCGCCACCGGCCAGGGACAGCAACAGCGCCATCATTGCTTTATTCAAAGTCATAGGTTTTCCTTTCACACAGGTTAGAGGGATACCGCTAACACCACACCGCCCTTCAGACCACGTTTGATAGCACGTTGCCAAGGTTGAAAACGCCTGAAAATTAGCGTTTTTGCAAGCAGGTGTGAGGCCGATTCTGTGATCGGCGAACCCGTCTGTCAAAGACAACACCCAACTAAATTGTAAGGAAAATGTAACCAAGTTTCTCAATAATCAATCGCGATTCCCAGTGGAAACTTGTAACTGGCAGTTGGCGGGAGAGTGAAGGGCCGCCGCTCTCCTATGAGGAAATAATTTAAACGTCAAGCAAATTTGACCGCCTGGAAAGGAAGCAAAACCGTCGCCGGCGGCTAGCAGCGGCGGCGAAAAAAATGTTTGTTTTTTGCTACAGTGGACGACGTGGCAAGTCGGCCTGAACAGCGCCACGACGTTCCGCTGACGATTCTTCTTGGGCGGGGGCACAAAAAAGATATCATTTTTATCATTTCTCAAATACACTCGAGGGGTGTAAAAATTACAACATTCATGGCCATCTAATAGGACACCTCCATGCACTCGATCTTCCGCAAAATACTGCTCTCGCTGGCTGCAACGCTGGCCTTGCCATTGGCTGCTCAAGCGTCGCCGATCACCTTGAATTACTCGATCAGCGGTAACACCAGCTACACCTACGAATTCACCCTGAAGCTGGATAACCATGATTCCAGCTGGACCGCAGGCCAGACCTTCAACTTGTTCATCTTTGGCGATAGCCAAGCGAGCTCGCCCCTGACCAACTTTGTTGGCGACCCGGGTTCCTTGCCGATCGGTCCATTCACCTACTACACCATCAGCAGCGGCGCACACAATGGTCCAACCTTCCTCGACTACAGCAACGGCACTTACACCGGCTGGGTCCCAGCCGCTGTCGGCGATAGCCTGCACTGGAAAGGTACATCGACCGCCTATCTCGGCCAAGGACAGCTTTTGTGGAGCAATCTGCTTGGCAACGCAAGCCGTGCCAATCTCGAAGTAGCCGTGCTCAACGCTGTACCGGAACCAGAAACCTATGGCATGTTGTTGGCCGGACTTGTCTTGGTTGGTGTCGCCGCACGCAGAAAGTCAGTTACCCAGGCCTGACGCCTGGGCCAGCTTCGGCTGGTTCCGGCGATACACTGCCGTTCGCTAGCGCGCGCCGATGAACAGCTTCTGCAGATCGCCGTACGGCATCGCTTTCCCGACCAGCGGACCGGCGTTGCCGGTGGCCAGGAAGCCCTTGGCCATGTCGGCGGCGACCGCCCACAAGGCTTGCGAAATGCCGGAGCCGGCGCTCAGGCGACGCACGCCCAGCTGGTGCAGCTCGTCGGCGGACGGCAGGCCCGGCCAATCCATCACATTGACCGGCAAGCCGGCGCCGGCCACCACCGCCTTGATCTCGTCGACCTTGCAAATGCCCGGCACGAACAGGCTGTCGGCACCTGCCTCCTTGTAGAGCGCGGCGCGCTTCAGCACTTCGGCCACGCGCTCGCCTTCGGGCACCAAGCCTTTCAGATACACGTCGGTACGCGTGTTGATGAAGATCTCCTTGCCCGACTGCGCCGCCAGCTTCTTGATCGCGGTGATTTTCGCTGCCAGCAATTGCGGCGCGTCGTGGCCGTCTTCCAGGTTGATGCCGGCCACGCCAACGTCGATCAGGCGCAGCACCGTTTGGGCGACCGCGTTGGCGTCGTCCGAATAACCGTTTTCTATATCCACCGACAGCGGCACCGTCAACACGCGCGCGATGCTGGCGGCGACGCCGACTGCCACGTCGACCGGCATGTTGTCGCCATCGGCATAGCCGGCGGCCCAGGCCACACCGGCGCTGGTGGTGGCGATGGCCGGCGCGCCCAGGCTTTCGAATAATCGTGCGCTGCCGGCGTCCCAGGCGTTAGGCAGGTGCAGCAGTTTGCTACCGTCGTGCAGTTTCTTGAAATCGCTCATGCTATCTCCAATTTAGAAAAGGCTGGCTTGCGCCGTGGTCAGGCTGGTAAAACTGTCGTGCATCGGCAGCAGGATCGAATCGGCGATCGGCTGCAGCTGCTTGGTCAAATAATGTTCGTAGTCGATATTCGAGCGCATCGCTTCGGTCGGCTCGGGGCCGCTGGTGGTCATCACGTAACTGATCCAGCCGCCGTTCTGGTAACGCAGCGGGCGATGCTGCGCCTGATTGTACTCATCCGCCAAACGCGCGGCGCGCACTTGCGGCGGCACGTTGACCTTGTATTCATCCAGCCGCTGGCGCAGGCGCTTGCGGTACACCAGCAGTTCGTCGTAGTCGCCGGACACGGTCTTGCGCGCATAGTCGCGCACGAACTCCTGATAGGGCTCGTCCTTGAAGATGCGCTTGAACAGGCCTTGCTGGAACTGCTGCGCCAGCGGCGTCCAATCGCTGCGCGCCACTTCCAGGCCACGATAGATGACCTCCTCCTCGCCCTTGGCGTTGATGGTCAAGCCGGCGTAGCGCTTCTTGCTGCCCATGTCCGTACCACGGATGGTCGGCATGAAAAACTTTTGATAGTGGGTGTCGAACTCGATTTCGAGGTGGCATTCCAGGCCGTGTTTTTCCATCAGCATGGTGCGCCACCAGCCGTTGATCTTGTCGGCCAGGCCCTCGCCGATGGCCAGCGCCTCGCTGTTTTCGTATTCCTTTTTCAGCCAGATGAAGATGGAATCGGTGTCACCGTAGATGACGTCATAGCCTTCCGCCTCGACCAGCTCGCGGGTCTGCTTCATCATCTGGTGGCCCCGCAGCGTGACCGAGGAGACCAGGCGGGGATTGAAGAAACGGCATTCGGTCGCGCCCAGCACGCCGCAGAAGGAATTCATCAGCAGCTTCAGCGCCTGCGACAGCGGCTCGTTCCTGGCGCGCTTGGCGGCATCGCGCTGCTTCCAGATTTGCGTGGTGATCTCGGGCAGGCAGTGCCGCGTGCGCGAGAACACGGTACCGTTGACGCCCTCCACCACGGTCGACTGGTCGGCAGCGTTTTCGCCTTCGATCAGGCCGACCGGGTCGACCAGGAAGGTGCGGATGATCGATGGGTACAGGCTTTTATAATCGAGCACCACGACCGAGTCATACAGCCCGGGCTTGGAGTCCATGACGAAGCCACCCGGCGAAGCGCCGCCGGACACGTCGCCGACACTGGGCGCCACATAACCTTCGCGATGCATGCGCGGCAGGTAGTGATGGCTGAAAGCGGCGATCGAGCCGCCCAGGTGGTCGGCCTGCAGGCCCGTCACCGTGGCGCGCTCGATCATGAAGGCAAGCAGGTTGGCCTTGTCGAAAATGCGCGTGACCAGTTCGCAGTCCTTCAGGTTGTAGTGGGCCAGCGCCGGCTTGTCCTCGTGGAAGCGGCGTTCGATCTCGGCCATCTTGTCGTAGACGTCGCCGATGTCCTTGCCCTCGCCCAGCATGGCCTGCGACACGCTCTCCAGGCTGAACGACGGGAAGCTCCACGACGCCGCCTTCAACGCATCAATGCCATCGAGGACGATGCGGCCGACCACCGGCGCGAACATATAACCCTGCTTGCCCGGATGCTCGCGCCACTCGATGGTCTTGCCCTCGCGGCCCAGCGCCAGCGGGATCTTGTGCTTGTCGGCGTTCTTTTGCAGCACGCGCAGGTCGAACTGCACCACGTTCCAGCCGATCAGCACATCGGGATCGTGGCGCACCAGCCAGGCGTTGAGTTTCTCGATCAGCTGGCGCGGCGTGGCGCAGTATTCCAGGTCGAAGTCGATCTGCTGCGACGATTCCTGCGGCGCGCCCAGCATGTAGACCTGGCGCTGGCCGCAGCCTTCCAGCGCGATCGAATACAGATCCTCGAAGGCGCTGGTTTCGATATCGAGCGAGACCATCTTCAGCTTGGGCCGGTACTCGGGCGCGGGCTTGAGCTTGCAGTTGTGGATGACGGAGGCGCCCTCCGTGCGGCCGCCCTCGAACTGCACGGCGGCGGTGATGAAGCGCTCCATGAGATAGCGCTCGGGCGGGCGGATGTCGGCCTCAAGCATCTTGATACCATGCTCGCGCAAGGTGCGCTCCAACGCGGTCAGCTGCTTGTAGCGCGAGGCGTAGATGCCGACGACCGGCTCCTGCTGGAAGGTTTTCAACTCCAGCTCGCGCAGCTCGATGCCGGCCTTGTCGTCGATCAGCGCCTCGATGGCCGAGCGCTGCCTGGCCTTGGCGAAAGCCACCGAAGTCTGCGCGGTCAGGCGGATCTTTTTCGGGCCGTCGTCGGTCGCCAGCCAGAATTCGATCTCCGTCCCATTGGCCGCGTCTCGCCAGTGGCGAGTCAGGATAAAGCCTGGTTGGGCGGTATGCGTCATGCCAGAATTATACTGTATGCACATACAGCCCGCTAGCCGAGCGCGGATTGTCCTATTTGGCCGCGCGCGGCGCCTTGTAGCGCGCCAGTTCCATCTTGCCGATCTGGCTGCGGTGCACCTCGTCCGGACCGTCGGCCAGGCGCAGCGAACGCGCGCCGGCGTAGGCCGAAGCCAGGAAAGGATCGGCCATGCCGCCGCCGCCCTGCACCTGGATCGCCCAGTCGATCACCTTGCAGGCCATCGCCGGCGCCGCCACCTTGATCATGGCGATCTCCTTGGCGGCGACCTTGTTGCCCACCGTGTCCATCATGTGGGCGGCGTTGAGCACCAGCAGGCGCGCCTGGTCGATCATGATGCGCGACTCGGCGATGCGTTCCAGCGTCACGCCCTGCTCGGCCACCGGCTTGCCGAAAGCGACGCGGCTCAAGCTGCGCTTGCACATCTGCTCCAGTGCGCGCTCGGCCAGGCCGATCAGCCGCATGCAGTGATGGATGCGCCCGGGCCCGAGGCGGCCCTGGGCGATTTCGAAACCGCGGCCCTCGCCCAGCAGCAGGTTGGAGGCCGGCACGCGCACGTTGTCGAACACGATTTCGGCGTGGCCGTGCGGCGCGTCGTCGAAGCCGAACACCGGCAGGTGGCGCAGCACGTTCACGCCCGGCGTATCGCGCGGCACCAGTATCATCGACTGCTGCATATGGCGGTTGGGATTATCGGGATCGCTCTTGCCCATGAAAATGAAGATCTTGCAGCGCGGGTCGTTGCCGCCGGAGGACCACCATTTGCGGCCGTTGATCACATACTCGTCGCCGGTGCGCACGATGGAGCTGGCGATGTTGGTGGCGTCGGACGAGGCCACGTCCGGTTCGGTCATGCCGAAGCAGGAGCGGATGCGGCCATCGAGCAGCGGCTCCAGCCACTCGCGCTGCTGCGCCTCGGTGCCGTAGCGGGTCAGCACTTCCATGTTGCCGGTGTCCGGCGCCGAGCAGTTGAACACTTCCGGCGCCCACACGGCACGGCCCATGATCTCGCACAGCGGCGCGTATTCGAGGTTGGTCAGGCCGGCACCATGCGTCGAATCGGGCAGGAACAGGTTCCACAGGCCCGCTGCGCGCGCCTTGAGCTTGAGCTCCTCCATCACCTGGGTCGGCACCCAGGCGTCGCCGGCGGCGCGGTTGGCGTCGATCTCGGCGTGGAAGCGCGCCTCGTTCGGATATATATGCGCCTCCATGAAGGCCGTCAGCTTGGCCTGGAGCTGCTGTACTTTCGGGCTGTAGTCGAAATCCATGATGCTGTCCTTATCGGTAGGTGACGGCGCCGGGTTGTCCCAGCCATTCCAGGTGAGAGTAGTTGTTCAGGTAACTGAGCGTGAACTGGCCGGGACGTTGCAGCAGCTTGGTGACGGCGCAATTGGCCAATGTCCAGCTGAGCTCCATCACCTGATAGTCCTGCAGGCCAAGCAGGTGCTGCATCAGCGTGGCGATCACGCCGCCGGAGGTGAACACGATGGTGGCCTGCTTGCTGCTGTCGGTGTCGAGCCGCTCCAGCGCAGCCACGCAGCGGCGGCGGAACTCCGGCCAGGTTTCGCTGTAGTCGTCGTCGTGCCAGCCGCTCATCCAGCGCTGCATCGCGGCGCGGAACAGATGCTCCAGCGCGCGCTGCGGCTCTTCGTGCCGCGCCAGCAGCTGCCGGAAGGCGGCGGCATCGTCCACCTCCGGGCAGTGGCGCCGCAGCACCGCGTGGTGATCGAATTCGGCGAAACCGGGATCGGTGATCCAGTCGGTGTCGGCCAGCTGCGCCTTGGGCAGCTCTGCCAGGCAGCTGTCGGCGGTCTGGCGATGGCGCGCCATGCCGCCCACCACCACGCGCTGGAAGGACTGGCGGCTGTTGGCGTACCACTGCCCCAGCAAGCGCGCCTGCTCGTAACCCAGCTCCGACAGCTGGTCGTAATTGGCGCTGCCGAACGAAGCCTGCCCGTGGCGCACCAGATAAATTTGTCCCATATTCTTCCAGCTCCAGATCAAAACAGGCACCAGCTTAACGCCCGGCCTATAATTCATCAAATGAATAGTTTTAATTGGACCGAATAGATTCCATGCATATATCCAAGGTCGACCTCAACCTGTTCATCGTCTTCGAGGCGATCTACGCGGAAGGCAGCATCACCCGCGCCAGCCTGAAGATGAACCTGACCCAGCCCGCCATCAGCCACGCGCTGAACCGGCTGCGCCAGTTGTTCGACGATCCGCTGTTCGAACGCCAGGGCCACGTGATGGTGCCGACGCCGCTGGCGCGCTCCATCATCGACCCGGTGCGGCAATCGCTGCGTGGCTTTGAGGTGACGCTGAATGGTACCGAGCGCTTCGACGCCGCCACCAGCGAGCGCACCTTCTCGCTGGCGCTGCGCGATGTGCTGGAAGCGAGCGTGCTGCCGCCGCTGATGGCCCGCGTGGCCGACGATGCACCCACCGTGGGACTGAATACTTTGCAGGTGGGCCGGCGCGAACTGGAAAGCGAACTGGCCGCCGGCACGCTGGACGCCGCCATCGACATCCTGCTGCCGCTGTCGAACGACATCCACCGCACGCTGCTGGCGACCGACCAGACGGTGGTGCTGGTGCGGCGCGATCATCCGCTGGTGCGCGGAGCGCTTGATCTGGACACCTATCTGAAGCTGGAGCATATCCAGACCAGCTCACGCCGGCGCGGGCCTGGGCTGGAGGATTTCGAATTGAGCCGGATGGGATTGCAGCGGCGCGTGCGGCTGCGCTGCCAGCACTACTTCGCCGCCTGCCGCGCAGTCAGCCAGACCGACCTGGCGCTGACGATGCCGGAGCGCCTGGCGCGTGTGGTCAACCAGCAGTTCGGCAACCAGATCCTGTCCTTCCCCTTGCAGATGCCGTCGCTGGACATCTACCTGTACTGGCACGCCAACGTCGACACCGACCCAGCCAACATCTGGCTGCGCGAGCAGGTCAGGCTGGCCATGCAGGCTGCGGACTAGCAGCCGGCGCTAGCGCCGGAGGCCAGCGTTCGGATAGCCTTGGAGATATCGGCGGCGATGCGCGTGACGGCGCGGCGGTGGCCCGCCACCAGTGCGTCGTAACCCACGCCGACAGCCTCGTTGGCGACGCTGCGGCAGGTCAGCACCTTGGCGCTGCCGACCAGGCGCACGCTCCACACCGCATCGATCAAGGCATACTGTCCGGGCGCGGACTCAAAGCGCTGCACGTTGGTGCTGATGCGGTAAACCGGCGCACCGTCCGTCGTCGGCGTGCGGAACACGTCCACCGTTCCCAACTCGCCGGTGATCGCCAGCGACAGCGCCTGGCCGACCTCCGACGCCGGCATCGCCGACCAGCGTTCATGCTCCAGCAGGTCGACACGTCCCGCCTCCGTGCTGACCACCAGCTGATAGCGCGCCACCTGCTGCGGCACAGCCACCGCCGGCAGCTCGATGTAGTAGTCCGCCGGTTTGACGGCAGGCGCCGGCACGCCCATGCCGTTACTCAGGCTGTAGAAGTGCTCGGGCGGCGCGGCGGCGCAGCCGGCCAGCAGCACCGCGGCCAACGCGGCCAACGTGGTTGAGTAGCGCATCATTTGGGTTCTCCCTTGGTGTCCTGCTTGTTCGTCTTCCCGCGCAACAGCGACTCGGGATGTCGCTCCAGATAATCCGACAACGCGTTCAGCGATTGCAGCGTTTGCGTCAGCTGCTGCAAGGCCTCGCGCAGATCGGACTGCACCGGCGAATCCTTTTGCAGCAGCTGGTTGGCTTCGCCGAAGGTCTTGCGCGCGGCGCCCAGCGTGTCCTTCATCTCCGGCACCACCTGCGCGTCGAGCTGCTTGAGCAGCACGTTGGCGCTCTTCAGCGTATCGCGCAGGTTGTTGCCGATCTCGCCGAACGGTACCTGATCCAGCTTGCGGGCGATGCTGGCGATCTGCGTCTGCAGCTCGTCCAGGCTGTTGGGCACCGTCGGCACCTCCAGCGGATACTGCGCCACATCCAGCTTGGCCGGCGGCGCGTTCGGGAAGAAGTCCAGCGCCACGTACAACTGGCCCGTCAACAGATTCCCGGTACGCAGCTGGCCGCGCAGGCCGCGCGCCACCAGGCGCTCCAATACCACCGGACCGGCGTTGCGATCCTGGTCGCTGGCGACGCTCTGCTGGAAGCTGCGGCCCAGGCGCGCCGGGTACATGTCCACCGTCACCGGCATGCGGAAGCTCTTCTTCACCGGATCGAACTCCACGCCGACCGAGCGTACCTCGCCCAGCACGATGCCGCGGAAGTCCACCGATGCGCCTGGCGACAGGCCGCGCAGCGACTGGTCGAAGTACAGCACCGTGGTGATCGGCACGCCATCCGGCTCACGCAAGGCGTTGGCCTGGTCGGACGCCAGCGGGAAGTCGGTGCCGGGCGCCGCCGGCTGATCCGGCTTCTGGCCGCTCATGCTCTCGAACGCGATGCCGCCCACCAGCAAGGCCGCCAGCGACTGCGTGTTGACCTTGAAGCCGGTCGAATCGAGCCGCACATCGACGCCACTGGCATGCCACCAGCGAGTGTTCTTGCCGACGTACTGGTCGTAAGGCGCGCTGACGAACACCGTCATTTTCACGCCGCGCCCCTTCTCGTCCAAATCGAAGCCGATCACCTGCCCGACCTGTATGCGATGGTAGAAAATCGGCGAGCCGACGTCGATGGACCCCAGGCTTTCGCCATGCAGCGTGAACTTGCTGCCCTTATCGTCGCCGGCCACCTGCGGCGGCTTTTCAAGGCCGGTGAACTCCTGCTTGACCTCCTCCGACTTGCCGGCGTCGACGCCGATGTAAGCGCCCGACAGCAAGGTGCTCAGGCCGGAAACGCCGCTCGCTCCCACGCGCGGCCGCACCACCCAGAACCGGGTGTCGGCGGCGGTGAAGCGCTTGGCCTCCTTGCTCATGTCGATCAGCACAAGGACCTTCGACAAATCCGGCGACAGCGTAATCGAGCGCACCAGACCGATATCCACGTCCTTGTATTTGACCTTGGTCTTGCCGGGCTCCAGTCCATCCGCGCTGCGGAAGCTCACCGTCACCGTCGGACCTTGGTCCATCACCGACTTGGCCACCAACGCCAGGCCGATCAACGCGGCCAGCAAGGGGATCAGCCATACCAGCGAAGGCAGCCAGCGATTGGCCTTCTCCACTTTCGGCTCGGGCAGCGGAGGCGCGCCGCTTTCGTTCTCAGGCATGGTTCTCTCCATTTGAATCTATCGGGTCCCAGATCAGGCGTGGATCGAACTGCATCGAAGCGATCATTGTCAGGACCACCACCGCGCAAAACGCCAGCGCGCCGGGACCAGCGGTGATCACGGCCAGCGACTGGAAGCGCACCAGCGCCACCGTCAGGGTGATCACAAAAATATCGAGCATCGACCAGCGGCCGACAAACTCCACGATCCGGTACAGCATCGTGCGCTGCAAGGGGCGCCAGCGCGAGCGGCGCTGCGCCGTCAGCGCCAGCAGCGACAATGCCGCCAGCTTCAGCACCGGCACCACGATGCTGGCGATGAAGATGATCGCCGCCAGCGCCGGCGAACCACTGGTCCAGAAGTAGACCACGCCGCTGATAATGGTGTCGTCCTCCTTGCCGAACAGCGAATGGGTGTACATCACCGGCAGCAGGTTGGCGGGAATGTAAAGCAGGGTCGCCGCCAGCAGGAAGGCCCAGGTGCGGCCCACGCTGTCGGGACGGCGCCGGTGCAGCACGGCGCCGCAGCGCGCGCAGTGCTGGTGCGCATCCGGCTGGTCCTGCGCCACCAGGCCGCAACTGTGGCAGGCGGCCAGCCGGGTATGCGGCGAGTAGCGGAACTCCGCCTGCGCCGGACGCCGTGGCCCCGGCAGGTGCTCGCCGATATTCCACAGCATCCGCGGATCGAAGGAGGTGACGATGGCGAGCATCAGCGTCAGCGCGCCGAAGGCGAACAGGCCCGGTTGCACCACCACCTGCGCCAGGCTGGTCATCTTGACGATGGTGATCAGGATGCCGATCATCAGCACCTCCGTCATGCCCCAGCGCCGCGCGGCACCAACGGCGCGCAGCAGGTGGTCGAAGCCGCGCGGCCGCACGCCGGCACGCAACGCCAGCGTTACATACAGCAGCGCGCCCAGCTCCACCGCCGGCAGCAGCGCCGTGAACAGGAACACCGTCACCGCCACCACCTGCATCTGCTGCGTCCACAGCACGCGTATCGCACCGAGCAAGGTGGCGCTGGACGCGTAGCCGCCAACCTCCAGTTCAACAATGGGGCAAAACTGGGCGATCAGGAAGGTGAAGATGGCGCCCAGCGTGATGGCCGCCATGCGGTTGACGTCCGAATGGATGCCGCGATAGAGGATGGAGCGGCAGCGTACGCAGCGCGCCTTCTCGCGCGGCTGCACCGGGCGCCGCTGATGCAGTACGCCGCAATCGTGACAGCTGATCAAATCGTATCGATGCACTGGCTGGCCGCTTATTCAATAATGACCATATGATACGACAATCGCCCGCATGCTTCGGCCATGATGGATGAAAATTCCGTAGTCCGAAAAGGTCATCATATTTCGCAGCCAGTTCAATACCCTGATCGTCGCAACGCTGGGCGCACGGTGTCCGACGCCGCCAGGCGCATGGCTGCGCGCGGCCTTCCCGCGCAGCTGCACCACAAGTTCTACGAGGCCAAATAGCCTTACTTGATGCTGGTGCTGAGTTGCTGGAAATCCGCCGTCTTGCCCAGCGACTGCCAGGTGGCCAGGAGATTGGCCGGCGGCGCAATCAGCTTGCGCGCGGCCAGATCCAGCCAGCCGCCGGTGCTGGTCACGCGTGCGGCCAGCTTGCCGTCGGCGCGGATGATGTCGGTGCTGAGCGACCAGCGGCTGCCGTCATCGGACAGACCGGCCACACCCAGCGTAACGGTGATCTCCTCCAGCAGCATGACCTCCTTGAAGTAGGCGATTTCGTCCTTCATCACCACCGGACCGATTTTCAGGCGCATGAATTCACTCATCGGGAAGCCATTCTCCGACAGGAACAGCATGCGCACATCGCCCGCCTTGTCCAGGAAAGCCGTATTGCGCATATGGCTGTTGAAATCCATATCGCCCCAGCCGGCCATCATCTTCTTTTCAAACATCTTACTCTCCAAGGAAATCCAATAACGTGCATGCTACCACCTTGGTGGCCTTGCGCAGGTCTTCCAGCAGCAGACGTTCGTCGGCCTTCTTGGCATTTGACTCCGGCACGGAACGCGGGCCGGCGCCGTACAGCACCGCCGGGATACCCTGCTCGCCGTACAGGCGGGCATCCGCATACAGCGGCGTGCCTTGTGCGGGGATCTTCTCGCCGATGAAGGTTTGCGCGTTCTGCTGCAAGCTGGCCACCAGCTTCTCGGTGCCCGGCTGCTCGTGCAGCGCGTGCGACAGCAGCAGGCGCTTGATCTCGATGCGGATGCCGGGCTGGCCTTCCACCGCTTTCTCGATCAGCGCGCGAACCTGGGCTTCCACCACCGCCGGATCCTCTTCCGGGATCATGCGGCGGTCCATCTTCAGCACGACCTTGCCCGGCACCACGTTGGTGTTGGTGCCGCCATCGACGCGGCCCACCAGCATGGTCGGCGAATCGATGCCGGGGATTTTCGATTTGACCTTCTTCAGTTCCGGCAGCTGGTCGTAGATCGCGTTCAGGATGCGGGTCGCCGCTTGCAGCGCGTCGTGGCCGGTCTCCGGCATCGCGCCGTGGCCGGACTTGCCGTGCACCGTGATCTCCAGTTGCAGGCAGGCGTTGTGCGCGGTGACGATGTTGTAGCTGAAGCCCGCCGCGATGACAAAGTCCGGCTTGGTCAGCTTCTGCTCCAGCAGCCAGCCGGGTCCCAGCAGGCCGCCGAATTCCTCGTCGTAGGTGAAGTGCAGTTCCAGCCCGCCCTTCAGCGGAACGCCCAGCGCCTCCAGCGCGCGCGTGGCGAAGATGTAGGTGGCGAAGTCGCATTTGGAGACGGCGGCCGCGCGGCCGTAGATGTAGCCGTTTTCCACCACGCCGCCATACGGCGGATAGGTCCAGTTATCGCCCGGCGGCACCACGTCGCCGTGGGCGTTGAGCGCCACGGTCGGGCCGCCGGCCTGGTAGGGGCGGCGCACGATCAGGTTGGTGATGGTCTCCATGCCGTAATCCTGCACCACCTGCGCCGGCACCGCGTGCTTCTCGGCGGTCCAGCCGTAGGCCTTGACCAGCTCGGCCACCATGTCCGCATGCGGCGCGTTGTTGCCGGGCGGGGTATCGGTCGGCACGCGCAGCAGCTGCTGCAATACGCCGACTTCCTCATCGAAGTGCGCGTCGATCCATTGAGCCAGTTGTTCTTTGTTCGTCATCGCTGTTCTCTCACTTGGCGCCGTATTCGAACCAGGTCGCGATCTGCGCCCGTTCGGCATCGGTCATGTTGGTCAGGTTCGCAAGCGGCATGGCTTTCAGCTGGACCGCCTGCTTGTAGATTTTTTCCGCGTTCTGGTGCACCTGATCCGCGCTGTCGAGCATCACGCCGGCGGGCGCCGTCGCAAAGCCGGGCTGCGACGGATGCGCCGAATGGCAGGCCACGCAGCGCTGGTCGATGACAGTCTTCACCTTGGCGAATTGCGCCGCAGGATCGGCCGCCGCCGCCACCGCCACAGGACGCGGCGGCGCGATCGCCACCGCCACACCAACCAGCAGCGCCACGCCGACGGCCGGATAGCGCCATTCCACGCGGCCCTTGTGGCGCAGATTGAAGAAGTGGCGGATGAAGACACCGGCCGCCATGATGAAGGCCAGCACCAGCCACGCATGGTCGTTCCGGTAGGTCATCGCGTAGTGGTTGCTGATCATGATGAACAGCACCGGCAGCGTGAAGTAGTTATTATGGACGCTGCGCTGCTTGGCCTTCTGGCCGTGTACCGGGTCCGGCAGGCGGCCGGCAGACATGGCCTCCACCATCTTGCGCTGGCCGGGGATAATCAACATCAGCACATTGCCAACCATGATGGTGCCGATCAGCGCGCCGACGTGGATGTAGGCGGCGCGGCCGCTCAGCACATGCGTGAGGCCATACGCGGCGCCGACGATCAGCGCGAACACCACCACGCCGAACCACAGGTCGCGCTGGCCCAGCGGCGAGCGGCACAGCAGGTCGTACACGGTCCAGCCGACGACCAGCGTGCCGACGCCGATGCCGATCGCCTGCCAGCTGCCGATATCGGCCACCGATTTATCGATCATCATCGCCTGGGCGTTGAAGTAGTAGGCGATGGTCAGCAGCGCGATGCCGGACAGCCAGGTGGAATAAGCTTCCCATTTAAACCAGTGCAGGTCCTTCGGCAGTTCGGCCGGCGCCACCAGGTATTTTTGCGGGTTGTAGAAACCGCCGCCGTGCACCGCCCACAGTTCGCCGGACACGCCCTTCTTCGCCAGCTCCGAGCCGGGAGCGGGCGGGCGGATCGAATTATCCAGCCAGACGAAGTAGAACGAGGCGCCAATCCAGGCGATGCCGGTGATGATGTGCAGCCAGCGCACAATCAGGTTTAGCCACTCAAGGCCGTACGGGATCAGATAGGCGTATAAATCCATGGGAGCTTTCGGGGTAAAGAGTGTGGCTAATTTACAGAAGATAAACGGAATTGATGCCGACCACATGAACATTAGAGTATATTAAACATATCCGATTCCGTATAACAGAAATACTCACATGGCCGCCCTGCCGCAACACCTGGATCTGCACCTGATCCGCATCCTCTACCTGCTGCTGGTTGAGAAGAACGTCTCACGCGTCGCCCTCAAACTGAATCAGCCGCAGCCCTCGATCTCCGCCTCGCTGCGCAAGCTGCGCGAGCTGACCGGCGATCCCCTGCTGGTGCGCGGCGCGCGCGGCATGGTGCCGACCCAGCACGGCGAAAGCCTGCTGGCGCCGGCCAAGCGCATCCTCGACGAGACCGAGAACCTGTTCCTGAAAAAGTCGCCCTTCGTGCCGCAGGAAGAAGCGCGCACCTTCCACATCGCCGCGCCGGACTACCTGGACAGCCAGTTCCTGCCCAACCTGGTGGCGCTGCTGCGGCGCGGATCGCCCAACAGCCGCGTGAAGATCCACGGCCTGGGCCCCGGCGTGGACTACGTGCGCCTGCTGTCGGACGGCGACATGGACCTGGTCATCGCCAACTGGGACGAGCCGCCCGAGCATCTGCACATGTCCAAGCTGTTCGAGGATCCGATCATCGCCGTGATGCGCTCCGACTGCCCGTACGCGCTGCGCACCGGCAGCGACGAGATGACGATCAACGACTACCTGTCCCTGCCCCACGTGGCGCCGACACAGATCCTGCCCGGCTACCACGGCGTCATCGACGACTTCCTGGAGCGCCAGGGCCTGCAGCGCAACGTCGCGGTGGAATCGGCCTACTTCGGCCTGATCCCGTACATGCTGACGCAGACGGACCTGGTGCTGACCACCGGCCGGCAGTTCGTGCGCTACTACGAGCGCAATATGCCGCTGAAGACCTTCACGGTACCGGTCAAGTTCCCGCCGATGCGCTTCTACCAGCTGTGGCACGAGCGCGTGCACCAGGCGCCAGAGCACAAATGGCTGCGCGAGCAGGTCGCCACCGCTGCCAAGGCGCTCGGTAAATAATAAACCTTAGCGGATACCGCATATAACTGCACGGCTCAGTTGCGATTACACTAGGCTATGACGACACTTTCCGAACTAAACAGCTGCGACGCCGCCACCTTCACCGACCGCCTGCGCGGCATCTACGAGCACTCGCCGTGGATACCGGAACGGGCGGCGGCCCGGCGGCCCTTCGCCAACGCCACCGCGCTCAAGCTGGCCTTGCAGGCGGTGGTCAGCGCCGCGACGCTGGACGCGCAACTCGGCCTGATCCGCGCCCACCCTGAACTGGCGGGCAAGGCAGCCGTATCCGGCCAGCTGACAGCCGAATCCACCAACGAGCAAGCCAAGTCCGGCCTGCACCTGTGCAGCGCCGAGGAATTCGCCACGCTGCACAAACTGAACGCGGACTACAACGACAAATTCGGCTTCCCCTTCATCCTCGCCGTGAAAGGCCCGGACGGACAAGGGCTGACGCGCCGCGCCATCATCGCCACCTTCACGCGTCGCCTGAAGAACCAGCGCGCTGACGAAATCGCCGAGTGCCTGCGCCAGATTAAGCGCATCGCCGAACTGCGCCTGAACGACCTGCTGGGCGTGACGCTGGACTTCGGGCCGACCATCATGCAGTGGTGCGAAACCATCGGTGTATGGAGCGACGCCGACAACAGCGCCAACGCGGACTTCGACCTGACCTGCGCCTACATGACGCCAGCGCACCGCAAGACCGCCGCGCAGCTGATGGACTGGATGCGCGAAGCAGGCATGGACGCGCACATCGACGCCGTCGGCAACGTGGTCGGCGTGTACCGCTCGGATGCGCCGGATGCAAAGACACTGATGACCGGCTCGCACTATGACACCGTCCGCAACGGCGGCAAATACGACGGCCGTCTCGGCATCCTGCTGCCAATCGCCATCGTGCGCCACCTGCACCAGCGCGGCGAAAAGCTGCCCTTCCATTTCGAGATCGTCGGTTTCGCCGAGGAAGAAGGCGTGCGTTTCAAGAGCACCTTCCTGGGCAGTAACGCGGTGACGGGCCGCTTCGACCTGTCGCTGCTGGACCAGACCGATGCCGACGGCGTCACCATGCGCGATGCGCTGCTGGCCGCCGGCCATGACGTGGCGCGCATTCCGGCCATCGCGCGCGATCCTGCGCAACTGCTCGGCTTCGTGGAAGTCCATATCGAACAAGGTCCGGTGCTGCTGGAGCGCGACCTGGCGTTGGGCGTGGTGACGGCCATCGCCGGCAGCTCGCGCTACCTGGTCGAGCTGACCGGCCTGGCCAGCCACGCCGGTACCACGCCGATGACGATGCGCAGGGACGCGGCAGCGGCGGCGGCGGAAATCGTGCTGCTGGTCGAGCGGCGCTGCGCGCAGGGCGAGTCGCTGGTCGGCACTGTCGGCCAGTTGCAGGTGCCGGGCGGCTCGGTCAATGTGATACCGGGCGCGTGCAAGCTGTCGCTGGATATCCGCGCCGCCGACGATGCGGTGCGCCTGGCGGCGGTGAAGGATGTGTTGGACGGCATCGCGGCGATCTGCGCGCGGCGCCAGGTGGACGTGAGCATGCAGCAGATCGTCAACGCCTCGGCCGCTCCGTGCGCGCCGCGTCTGATGCAGCAGTTCGGCGCCGCCATCGAGCGCGCCGGCCTGCCACGATTCGATCTCCTTTCCGGCGCCGGTCACGACGCGATGGCAATGGCCGCGATCACCGACGTAGCCATGCTGTTCACCCGATGCGGAAACGGCGGCATCAGCCACAATCCGCTGGAGACGATGACGGCGGACGATGCCGACATCGCCGCCCATGTCCTGCTGGATTTCCTGCGCAGCTACGCCTGAGCGCGATCCGCCGGCACGCGCCGGCGGCGTACCAACAGCAGCGGCAACACGCCCGCCAGGAGCAGCGCAACGCTGCCTGGTTCCGGCACCGCAGTAGCGCCCACCAGCGAGAACGACGCATTGAAGGCCCCCTCGCCGACGACGTCCGTACCGATGCGCAGCCAGTCCGGCGCCAGCGGCTCGTTGCGTATCCAGCTTTGCAGGTCGGGGACGAATGGCCCCGTGCCACCCGCGATGGGCTTCGCAGCGGACAGCCAGTAGAATTCCCCACCCGTCACCTCCACCTGCGGCACGAAGAAGTAGTGATCGGCCGGCAGATCGAAGGGCGTGCCGAAGTTGACGGTGATGGTCACCTCGGTGCCTCTGATCGGCCCTTCACCGTGGGTGGTATGGTTAGGTATAGGGTTGATGCCATTGAGGACGCTGTTGGCGGCGCTGAAAGCGCCCACCGTAGTGACCGTAAAGCTCAAGCCGCTGCCGCTGCTGTCACGGCTGTCGAACGCCACATCGGACGGCGAATTGGTACGCGTCGGCACGCGTCCCGATGGAGGGCTGGTGGAGTCCTTGGGGAACACGCGGTAAATCTCCGCCACCACCTCGCCGATGCTGGCGGCCGTGGCGCCTCCGGTCAGCAAGCCGGTGAAGCTTGCGCTGGTGATGCTGGTGTGCGAGCCGAGTATAAAATCGTCCGCCGTTTCGATTTCGACCTTGCCGCCGGTGCCTGGTCGCGTGACTGTGCCGATCAGACCATCGGGGCCGCCGGTGCTGAAGAAGAACGGCGCGGCCGATGCCGGCAATGCCGCCGCCGTCGCGGCAAGCAATGCGCCGTACGTACAGCCGCGCCTGATTATGGAATGGATATTCATGTCGCCTCTCCCTGTTCAACCGCCGGCGGGACTGCCGGCCGTGGAGACGCGATGCACGAAGCATGCCTTGGTGCGTAAAGCCTATAAAGTCAGTGGTTTGGACCAGCGGATGCCGCCGCGGTGGCATCGATTGTCAAGAAGGCCGACAGCGCCAGTTCGCGCGCGACGGCATCGATTACCGGCGCCCAGTCGCCTGCGGTGTATTGCCGGAACAGGCGCATCGACGGGTACCACGGCGTATCGCTACGTGCGGTCAGCCAGCGCCAGTCACAGCGATAATCGGGCAGCAGCAGCCAGCACGGCTTGCCCAAGGCACCCGCCAAATGCGCCACCGCTGTATCCACGCTGATCACCAGATCAAGATTGACGATAAGTGCCGCGGTGTCGGCGAAGTCGCACAGCTGCGGGCCTGCTGCGTAAAGCGACATGCCATCGGGCGGGTTCAGCGCCTCCTCCTCGCCCGGACCTTTTTGCAGGCTGACGAAATGTACAGGTATAGCGGCCAGCGGCGCCAACGTCAGCAACGATGGCAGCGAACGGTCGGCATCGTTCTCGAAATCCGGGTTGCCTTTCCATGCCAGCCCGACCCGCAAGCCTTGCCGCGGCAGCCGTCCGGCCCAAAGCCGCGCCAGTTCAGGCTCCGCCGCGAGATAGGGAGTCGCCGCCGGCATGGCGGAGAGGCGTATGTCGAGCGTGGCGGCCAGGCGCATCGGATGCGTCCAGTAATCCCAGTGCTCATCCGGGACCCGATCGCCCAAGGCATACAACTGGTCGACGCCGTCCAGCGTGGCGAACAGGCGCTTCAACGACGCATGGCATATCACGGCCACGCGTAACGCTCCCCGCTCCTTCAGCTGCGCGGCGTAGCGGCAGAAGTGGATCATGTCGCCCTGCCCAGCCTCCAGCACGATCACCACCGACTTGCCATGCAACGGCTCCCCATCCCAGCGGGGGCACGCGAAGGTATGCGCCAACGGGTCGAACTGCCAGCGCGCTTCCAGCAGGGGCAAGCCTTCTTCAAATCGCCCTTGCCGCAGCAGCACGTAGGCCAGGTTGAAGCGCGTCCGCGCGTACTCCGGATCCAGCGCCAGCGCGCGGCGATAGCATTGTTCGGCCTCCTGCTCGCGTTTCACGCACGCCAGCAACACGCCCAGCTGGCTCCAAGCCGACACGGATTCCGGCGCCAGCTCCAGCGCAATGCGCATCGCCGCTTCCGATTCGGCGAAGCGCTTCGCCTTCAGCAGCAGCACGCCGAGATTCTGGTAGAGCTGCGCATGGTCTGGCATCAGCGCAATCGCCTGGAGATAATGGAATTCCGCCTCGGCCAGCGCACCCTGCTGCTCCTTCAGATAACCGAGGTTGGCGCGCGCGGCGCCGTGCATGGGCTCCAGCGTCAGGGCCTGCAAAAAGCAGTCCTCCGCGGCGGCGAGGTCGCCGGCGGCCATGTGGTGGTTTCCATCGAGGTAGGCTTGCTGTGGATCCGAGTGCATCAAACTATAAGCCCGCGATAAGTGTCAGCAGCTCGGATTCCGGCAGCGGCTTACTGAATAAATAGCCCTGATAGTAATGGCAGCCCTCGGCGATGACGAAGTCGAGCTGCTCCCGCGTCTCCACGCCTTCGGCCAGCACCGACATGTTCAATGCCTTGCCCAGCGAGACAATGGTGCGGACGATCGCAGCCCCGCTGTCTTGCATGACGGCGCCCCAGATGAAGGAACGATCTATCTTCAACTGGTCCAGCGGCAGCCGGTGCAAATAGGACAGCGACGAATACCCGGTGCCGAAATCATCCAGCGCGAAGCTGACGCCGGCGGCGCGCAGCTGCTGCATTTTCGCCACCGTGCCCTCGACATCCTTTAGCAGCAGGCTCTCCGTCAGTTCCAGCCGCAGCCTGTCCGCGCGGGCACCGGCTTGCGCCAGCACCTCCAGCACGTGTTCGACGAAGTCCGGCCGGTGGAATTGCGCAGCGCTGACATTGACCGCAATTTCCAGCCCGGCCGTGCGCGGGTCACCGGCCCACCGCGCCAGCAGGCCGCACGCCTCGCGCATCACCCAGCGCCCCAGCGGCAGGATCAGGTTCGAATCCTCGGCCACCGGTATGAACTCGACAGGCGGTATCAACCCACGCTGCGGATGCTTCCAACGCACCAGCGCCTCGGCGCCAGCCATGGTGCCGTCCACGGTCATCAGCGGCTGGTAGTGCAGCACAAATTCATCGTTGCTCAGCGCGCGCCGCATGTCGGCTTCCAGCGCGGCGCGCGCACTGACGCGTGCCTGCATCGCCGGATCGAAGAACGAGACGGTATTGCGGCCCGCCGCCTTGGCCTGGTACATGGCCAGGTCGGCGCGTTTCAGCACATCGTCCACGCCGCTGCAGGCACCGCTGAAGACCGTGATGCCGATGCTGGGCGTGCTGTATTGTTCCATCCCTTCGATATCGAACGGCTCGGCGAATGCATGGACGATCTTGAGTGCGATGTCCTGCGCCACCCTGGCAACGTCGTTCTCGGTGCTGCCCAAATCTTCCAGCAGAACGATAAACTCATCGCCGCCGAAACGGGCCACCGTATCGCATTCGCGCACTTCGGCGCGCAAGCGGGCTGCAACCCGCTGCAACAGCATATCGCCCTTATCGTGGCCGCGCGTGTCGTTAATCGCCTTGAAGTTATCCAGGTCGATGAACAGCATGGCGCCCAAGTGGCCCAGCGACAGCGCGTGTCCGGCGCGGTCCAGCAGCAGTTGACGGTTCGGCAGGCCGGTGAGCTTGTCGTAGAAGGCCATGCTGTGGATTTGCGCCTCGATGGCCTTGCGTTCGCTGATGTCACGAAAGTAGATCGTCACGCCCTCTTGCGACGGATAGGCGCGTATCTCGGTCCACAAATCGAGCGGTGCGTAATACTCCTCGAACTCCACGGGGTTGTTGGTCTCCGCCGCCAGGTGATAGGCGCGGTAGTACGGACCATCGACCGCCTCGGGGAACACCGTCCATACGTTATTCCCGGTCACCTCGGCGTGCCGCACTTGCAGCAGCCGCTCCGCATTGGTGTTCATGTAGCGGATATTCCAGCTGCGGTCCAGCATCAGGACCGCATCGGAGATGCTTTCCAGCGTGGCCGTGAGGCGGGCTGTCTCCAGCGCCGCCGCGTGGGATTGAGAGGGTTCTTGCATGTTGAAAGCCGGGGGCGCGATCCGTTCTTGTCGGCCGAATAGCCAGTCACGGATCAGTATGCCCCTCGGCCGGGCGGCGGTCAAACTATACGGGCGCGCTCCAACATCGCATGCAACAGAACGTTGCAGCCGGCTTCCAGGTGTTCGGACTTGGCGTCCTCGATTTCGTTATGGCTGATGCCGTCCTTGCAAGGGACGAAGATCATGCCAGCGGGCGCCAGTCGCGCGGCGTAGATCGCGTCGTGGCCGGCCCCGGAGACCACGTCCATCGTCGAATATCCCAGCTTGGCGGTGGCGTTGCGCACCGCGTCCACGCATTCGGGGTGGAACGGGCATGGCGGGTAGTAGGACACGCGCTCGATCGAAATCTTCAAGCCCGTTTCGCTGCGGGTCTTATCGATAAAGGCCAACATCTCTTCATGCATGGTGTTGAGCAGCTCATCGTTCACGTTGCGCAGGTCGATGCTGAACTTAACCTCGCCGGGTATGACATTGCGGCTGTTCGGGAACACCTGCACCATGCCGACCGTGCCGCGGCCATACGGCGGATAGCGGTTGGCGATGGCCACCACTTCCTGCATGATCCGGGTCGATACCTGCAGCGCGTCCTTGCGCAGGCCCATCGGGGTCGGACCGGCGTGGGCTTCCATGCCGGTCACCACGCAGTCGTACCAGGACAAGCCCATCACCGCCGGCACCACGCCGATCACCTTGTCGGCGTCTTCCAGCACCGGGCCTTGTTCGATATGGGTTTCGAAGTAGGCGCCGATGGGATGATCACCCGGCACCTGCTCGCCCTTGTAGCCGATGCGCGCCAGCTCCTCGCCGACGGTCTTGCCTTCGGTGTCCTTGGCGGCGTAGGCCGTCTCCAGGCTGAAGGCGCCGCAGAATACGCCGGAGCCCATCATCACGGGCACGAAGCGCGAGCCTTCCTCGTTGGTCCAGAAGGCGACTTCGATCGGTGCTTCGGTCTTGATCTTCAAATCGTTCAGCGTGCGCACGACCTCCAGGCCGGCCAGCACGCCGTAGTTGCCGTCGAATTTACCGCCGGTGGGCTGGGTGTCGATATGGCTGCCGGTCATCACCGGCGGCAGTGCGTTGTTGGTGCCGTCGCGGCGCATGAAGACATTGCCGATCTGGTCGATCGTGACCGACATGCCGGCCTGCTTGCCCCAGCCTACCACCAGGTCGCGGCCCTGCTTGTCCAGGTCCGTCAGCGCCAGGCGCTTGACGCCGCCCTTTGCGGTGGCGCCTATCTGCGCCAGTTCCATCAGCGCCGCCCACAGACGGTCGCCGTTAATGCGCATTTCGCTCATAATCAATCTCCAGTAGTTCCGTCATTCCCGCGCAGGCGGGAATCCATGCTGAGCGGGCGCGCCGCCGTCCTATGGATTCCCGCTTTCGCGGGAACGACGAGATGGTATTAGCGCGCCGACGTTGGCTTGAACGACGGACGGTCGATATGACGGCCCGCGCCCTCCACCGCCATCAGCACGCCGCGATGGAACACGATGTTACCGGCGGCCAGCGTGGTGCTCGGAATGCCGCGCACGTTGCGGCCTTCGAATACATTGAACCCGCCCTTGGCGAACTGCGTCAGCGACGAGATGGTGCGGCTGCCTTCCGGGTCCCAGACCACGATGTCGGCATCGGCACCGACGGCGATCACGCCTTTGCGCGGATACATATTGAAAATCTGTGCGGCGTTGGTCGACGTCACCTTGACGAATTCCGACGGCGTCAGCAAGCCGCTGTTGACGCCCGCGTCCCACACCACGGACATGCGGTCTTCCACACCGCCGCAGCCGTTGGGGATCTTGGTGAAGTCGTCCTTGCCGGCGGCCTTCTGCTCAGCGCAGAAGGTGCAGTGGTCGGTCGCGGTGGTGTGCAGGTTGCCGCCTTGCAGACCATGCCACAACGCGGCCTGATGGTGCTTGCTGCGGAACGGAGGGCTCATCACATGGCCCGCCGCAAAGTCCAGATCCTCGCTCTGGTACACGCTGTCGTCGATGACCAGGTGGCCGGCCAGCGCCTCACCGTACACGCGCTGGCCGTTGGCGCGGGCGCGGGTGATGGCCTCCAACGATTCGGCGCAGGAGACGTGCACGATGTACACCGGTGTGTTGAGCACATTGGCGATCGCGATGGCGCGGTTAGCCGCCTCCGCCTCCACTGCCGGTGGACGCGACAGCGGATGCGAACTCGGTCCGGTCAAGCCCTTCTTCAGCAGGTCCTGCTGCAGCTGATAAACCAGCTCGCCGTTCTCCGCGTGCACGGTCGGAATCGCGCCCAGCTCCAGCGAGCGGCGGAAGCTCTTCACCAGCGTCTCGTCGTCGGCCATGATGGCGTTCTTGTACGCCATGAAGTGCTTGAAGCTGTTGACGCCATGATCGCGCACCAGGATGCCCATGTCGCGGTGCACCGTCTCGTCCCACCAGGTGATCGCCACGTGGAAGGTGTAGTCGCCGGCGGCCTTCTGCGCCCAGCCGCGCCATTGGTGGTAGGCCTCGATCAGGTTCTGCTTCGGCGCCGGTATCACGAAGTCCATGATGGTGGTGGTGCCACCCGCCAGGCCGGCCGCCGTGCCGGTGTAGAAATCATCCTGCGTCACAGTGCCCATGAAGGGCAGGTTCATATGGGTGTGGGTATCTATCCCGCCTGGCATGACGTACTGGCCGCTGGCGTCGATCACCTTGGCCGACGCCGGCGCATCGAGGTTGTCGCCGACGGCGACGATCTTGTCGCCGTAGCAGAGCACATCGGCACGAAAAGCCCGGTCGGCGTTGACGACAGTGCCGCCGCGGATGATAGTTGTCATGGACATCTCCTGAGTCTCTTTAGGGGTGAGCGGCCCGGATCGCGGGCACCGCTTTGCCCTTCATCATAACCCCATACACCAGCGCGGAAATAGCGATTCCCACAAACCAGGCATAGGTGTATATCGTTTTAAAAGCGGGCGCCACATCGGGGAAGGACGCCGGGAAAGCGGCATTGAGGAAGCCGGGGATATTCGGCAGCACGCCGATCACAAACGCCGCCAGCGCGGCCATGTTCCAGCCGTTGCCATATGAGTACTGGCCGTCTTCGCGATACAACTCGGCGACGTTCAACTCGGTCTTGCGCACCATGTAGTAGTCGACGATCAGGATGCCGGCGATGGGGCCCAGTAGCGCCGAGTAGCCGATCAGCCACGTGAAGATATAGCCTTGCGTGGATTCGAGTATCTTCCACGGCATCATCAGGATCGCAATGCCGGCCGTGATGTAGCCACCCACCTTGTACGAAATCTGCTTGGGCGCCAGCGACGAAAAATCGTAGGCCGGGCCGACCAGGTTGGCGGCCAGGTTGACGGATACCGTATCGATCAGCAGGATCAACAGCGCGATCAGCACGGCGGCGCCGGTCATGCGGCTGGCCAGGTCGACCGGATCCCAGATCGCCTTGCCGTACAAGACCACGGTGGCGGAGGTGACGATCACCGCCATCATCGCCAGGAGGCCCATAGGCACCGGCAGGCCGACGGATTGGCCCAGCACCTGGTCGCGCTGCGATTTGGCGAAGCGGGTGAAGTCTGGAATGTTCAGCGCCAGCGTGGCCCAGAAGCCGACCATCGCCGTCAGCGAAGGCCAGAACACGGACCAGAACTGGCCCGCCTTCTTACCGCCCGCGATAAACTGCGAAGGTGCCGATAACAGGTCGCCGAAGCCGCCGGCCTTGTTGTAGACCCAGCCAAGCAGCACGAAGCAGATCACGATCTTGAGCGGTGCGGTGTAGGTCTCCAGTTTGCGGATCGCGTCCATGCCGTGCACGATGTACCAGAACTGGATGCCCCAGAAAGCCAGGAAGCACAGCAACTGCCCGCCGTTGATGCCGAGGCCCGAGATCTTCTCGCCGCCGATATCGCCGCCCATCATCACGCCAAGCAGCGTGTAGATCATCTGGCCGCCGAACCAGGTCTGGATGCCGTACCAGCCGCAGGCGACGATGGCGCGCATCAGCGCCGGCAAGCGCGCGCCGGCGGTGCCGAACGACGAGCGGGCCAGCACCGCATACGGAATGCCGTACTTGGTGCCGGCGTGGCCGATCAACAGCATCGGCAGCAAAACGATGGCGTTCGCGAGGAACACAGTCAGCACGGCCTGGTAGCCGGACATGCCGCCTTCAATCAGACTGGCGGACAGCGTATAGGCCGGTATGCACATCACCATGCCGACCCATAGCGCGGCGAAGTGATACCAGCGCCAGGTGCGTTGCGCCGCCGTTGTCGGGGCCAGGTCTTCGTTCCAGAGTTGCGTGCTGCCAGAGAGTTCTTTGCTCACGGGGCTTTCTCCAAAAGGTTGTGTATCCTTCTATCGCTGCAAGTTCCGTACCTATTTTGCGCCCGCTCACCCCGCACTGCGAGCCGCCGGGGTCTGACCCCGTACGGGGTCAGACCCCTTTTGTCCTGGGGTGGGCGCTGCCACTCAATCACACTGGCTCGGCAACCTTTTCCGCACGCGGGTTGCGCGGGTCCTGCGTCCAGTTCATGTATGGCTTGCCTGTATCCTGCGGCACCATCGTGATGCAGCCCTGCACCGGGCAGGTGATTTCGCACAGGTTGCAGCCCACGCATTCTTCCTTGATGACTTCATACGTGCGCTCACCGCTGACAGCGTCGATCAGCTGTGCGATCGACTGGTGCGACGTGTCTTCGCACGCCACGTAGCAGCGGCCGCACTTGATGCAATCGTCCTGGTTAATCTGCGCGATCACCTGATAGTTCATGTTCAGGTATTTCCAGTCGGTCGTGTTGGGCACCGCCTTGCCGACAAATTCGCTGATGCTCTTGTAGCCCTTCTCGTCCATCCAGCGCGACAAGCCGTCCTTCATCTCTTCGACGATGCGGAAGCCGTGCAGCATGGCGGCCGTGCAGACCTGCACACAGCCCGAACCCAGCGCCATGAATTCCGCCGCGTCGCGCCAGTTGCCGATGCCGCCGATGCCGGATATCGGCAGTCCCTTGGTCTGCGGATCGCGCGCGATCTCGGCCACCATGTTCAGCGCGATCGGCTTGACGGCCGAACCGCAGTAGCCGCCGTGCGTGCTGGCGCCACCGACAATCGGGAAGGCCACCATCTGGTCCAGGTCCAGGTGGGTGATCGAGTTGATGGTGTTGATCAGCGAGACCGCATCGGCGCCGCCGGCCTTGGCGGCGCGCGCCGGTGCGCGTACGTCGGTGATGTTGGGCGTCAGCTTGACGATGACCGGCAGCTTGGAGTGCGTCTTGCACCAGCGCGTGACCATCTCCACGTATTCGGGAACCTGGCCCACGGCCGCGCCCATGCCGCGCTCCGGCATGCCGTGCGGGCAGCCGAAGTTAAGCTCGATGCCGTCGGCGCCGGTGGCTTCCACTTTCGGCAGGATGTCGGCCCACAGCTTTTCTTCGCAAGGCAGCATCAGCGAGACGATGATGACGCGGTCCGGCCAGTCCTTCTTCACCTGCGTGATCTCTTGCAGGTTGATGTCCAGTGAGCGGTCGGTAATCAGCTCGATGTTGTTGAAGCCGAGGACTTCGCGGTTCTTGCCGTAGTGCGCCGAGTAGCGTGACGACACGTTGACCGCGGCGGGATCTTCGCCCAGCGTCTTCCACACCACGCCGCCCCAACCCGCCTCGAATGCGCGCACCACGTTGTAGGCCTTGTCGGTCGGCGGCGCGGAGGCCAGCCAGAACGGGTTGATGGACTTGATGCCGCAGAATTCTATGCTCAGGTCAGCCATTATGCAGCCTCCTTCTTCTCAACGTTACTCATTTTGTTCAAACTTTGATGTATGGCCTGTGCAGCGAGTTTCCCGTGCTGTACCGCCTGCACGGTCAGGTCCTGTCCGGGCGCCACACAGTCGCCGCCGGCGTAGATACGCGGCAGGACTGTGCGGAACTGATCATCGACGTGGATTTTGTCGCCGTCGCGTTTCAGCGTTTTCGCCAGTGGATCACTGATGCTCGTTTCGTCCATGCTCTGGCCGATGGCTTTGAAGATCGCGTCGGCCGCGATCTCGAAAGTCTCACCGGTGCCAGCCAGACGGCCGTTGGTGATTGCGGTTTTCTCGAAGCGCATGCCGCGCACGCGGCCCGCTTCGTCCAGCAGCACTTGCTGCGGCTGGGCCCAGGTGCGCATGCGGACCTGGTTTTCTTTCGCAATGTGTTGTTCGTGTTCGGTGGCGCTCATCGCGTCGAAGCCGCGACGGTACACCAGCGTGACTTCCTCCGCGCCGAGGCGCTGGATCTGCACCGCCATATCGATCGCGGTATTGCCGGCGCCGATGACGATGGCGCGCGCTGGCAGCGGCAGCTTGCTCAGGTCATCGGCCTGGCGCAGCGCGGCGATGTAGTCCACGGCGGCCAGCAGGCCAGGGGCGTCTTCACCGGTCAGACCAAGCTGCTTGCTGGCGCCCAGGCCCAGGCCGAGGAACACGGCGTCGTACTGCGCGTGCAGGTCCTTCAGCTGCACGTTGCCGCCCAGCGCCTGGCCATGTTTGACTTCGATGCCGCCGATCTGCAGCAGGAAGTCCACTTCCTTCTGCGCGAAGTTGTCGGTCAGCTTGTACTTGGCGATGCCGTATTCATTCAGGCCGCCGGACTTTTCTTTCGCTTCGTAGATCACCACGTCGTTGCCCAGCATCGCCAGGCGGTGCGCGCACGACAGGCCTGCGGGACCTGCACCGACCACGGCGATTTTCTTGCCGGTCGATGCGGCGCGCTTGAATGGATGCTCGGTGATGGTCATGTTGTCGATGGCGTAGCGCTGCAGCAGGCCGATTTTCACCGGCTGGCCTTCGGCATCATGATTGCGCACGCAGGCGTCTTCGCACAGGATCTCGGTGGGGCAGACGCGCGAGCAGCTGCCGCCCAGGATGTTCTGCTTCAAGATGCCGACGGCCGCGCCGTTGATGTTTTCGTCGTGGATATTGCGGATGAAACTGGCGACGTCGATATCGGATGGGCAGATGCGCGTGCACGGCGCGTCGTAGCAATACAGGCAGCGCGAACTTTCGATCGCGGCCTGGCGCGCATTCAGCGCGGGTGCCAGGTCAGTGAAGTGTTCCGCCAGTGTGGCATTGGCTTCCTTCGGCTGGGGCATGTATTTGAGAGATTCGATCATCATACGATTTCCTGGCTTATATGGTGAGCGTCGTCCCCGCGAAAGCGGGGACCCATACTTCGCATGCGGTCATGCGTTCTATGGATTCCCGCCTGCGCGGGAATGACGGAGCTTACTTCATCTGTGGGAATGCAAATTCTGCGCCAGCGCTTGCGGTGTTCGGCCAGCGCTGCATCACTGCCTTGTGGCGCGTGTAGAAACGCACGCCTTCGGGACCGTATGCGTGATGGTCGCCGAACAGGCTGCGCTTCCATCCGCCGAAACTGTTGAAGGCCATCGGCACCGGCAGCGGAACGTTCACGCCCACCATGCCGACCTGGATCTGCCGCACGAACTCGCGCGCCACGCCACCATCGCGCGTGTAGATCGCCACGCCGTTGCCGTACTCGTTACGGTTGATCAGTTCCACCGCGCTGCCCACGTCCGGCGAACGCAGCATGCACAGCACGGGGCCGAAAATCTCTTCCTTGTAAATCGACATATCCGGCGTGACGTGGTCGAACAACGTACCGCCGATGAAGAAGCCGTTCTCGCGGCCAGCGACGACGTGATTGCGTCCATCGACCACCAGTTTCGCGCCCTGCTCCACGCCTTCGCCAATCAAGCGCTCTATACGCTGCTTGGCCGCGCTTGAAACGACAGGTCCCATTTCGGCATCCGACGCCATGCCGTCGCGCACTTTCAGTGCGGCGGTGCGCTTTGCCAGTGCGTCGACGATCTTGTCGCCCGCATCGCCAACCGCCACCACCACGGAGATCGCCATGCAGCGCTCACCGGCGGAACCATACGCCGCGCCCATCAACGCATCGACAGTCATCTCCATGTCCGCATCCGGCATGACGACCATATGGTTCTTCGCGCCGCCCAAAGCCTGCACGCGCTTGCCCGCAGCGCAGCCGCGCGAGTAGATATATTCGGCGATCGGCGTCGAGCCGACGAAGCTCACCGCCTGCACCACCGGATGGTCGAGCAAGGCATCGACGGTCACCTTGTCGCCCTGGATGACGTTGAACACGCCGTCCGGCAAACCGGCCTCCTTCAGCAGCCGCGCATGCAGCAGCGACGGCGACGGATCGCGCTCGGAAGGCTTGAGAATAAAGGTGTTCCCGCATGCGAGAGCCACCGGGAACATCCACATCGGCACCATCACCGGGAAGTTGAACGGCGTGATGCCGGCCACCACGCCCAGCGCCTGGCGCATCGACCAGGCGTCGATGCCGCGCGAGATCTGGTCGGTGAATTCGCCTTTCAGCAACTGGGGAATGCCGACCGCGAATTCCACCATCTCGATACCGCGCGCCACTTCGCCTTGCGCATCGGCGAAGGTCTTGCCGTGTTCACGCGTCAGCATGGCCGCGAATTCGTCGGTGTGCTGCTGGCACAGTTGCAGGTATTTGAACAGAACGCGGGCGCGCGTCAGCGGCGGCGTGGCGGACCACGCAGGAAAGGCTTTTTCCGCTGCGCGTACGGCGGCATCGACTTCTTCCGTCGTACCCAGGGCAACCCTGGCCACCGGTTCGCCCAGCGCGGGATTGAACACGTCCGCATAGCGGCCGCTTTGCGTATCGACTTTACTGCCGTTGATGTAGTGGGTGATAGTGTCCAGGTTGCTCATAACGTTCTCTCTAAATGCGATCAGCCCAGCAGGCTGTCTGCGTCAACATAGGTATAGCCAAGGCCGTGCGCCACCGCTTCGTAGGTGACGTGGCCGAGACAGACATTCAAGCCGTTCTTCAGGTGCGGATTGGCTTTCAGCGCCTTCTGCCAGCCCTTGTCGGCCAGCGCCAGCGCGTGGCCGATGGTCGCGTTATTCAGTGCGAAGGTCGACGTGCGGGCGACCGCACCCGGCATGTTGGCCACGCAGTAGTGAATCACGCCATCGACCACGTAGGTCGGCTTTTCGTGCGTGGTGGCGTGAGAGGTTTCGAAGCATCCACCCTGGTCGATGGCGACGTCCACCACCACCGCGCCCGGCTTCATGCGCGCGATCATTTCCTTGGTCACCAGCTTGGGCGCCGCCGCGCCGGGCACCAGCACGCCGCCGATCACCAGGTCCGCATCGAGCACGGCTTCCTCGATAGAGTGCGCGTTCGAATACATGGTCGAGATGCGGTTGCCGTAGATGAGGTCCAGCTGGCGCAGGCGGTCGATGTTCTTGTCCAAAATCGTCACGCGCGCGCCGATGCCGACCGCCATCTGCAAGGCATTGGTGCCGACCACGCCGGCGCCAATGATGGCGATGTGACCCGGCGCCACACCCGGCACGCCGCCCAGCAGCAGGCCCATGCCGCCCTTGGATTTTTCCAGGTGCGCGGCGCCCGCCTGTATCGACATGCGCCCCGCCACTTCGCTCATCGGCGCCAGCAGCGGCAAGCCGCCGTTGGCGCCGGTGATGGTTTCGTAGGCGATGCAGACCGCGCCCGATTCCACCAGCGCCTTGGTCTGTTCCGGGTCCGGCGCCAGGTGCAGATAGGTGTACAGGATCTGGCCTTTGCGCAGCATCGCGCATTCTTCCGGCTGCGGTTCCTTCACTTTGACGATCATCTCGGCGCGAGCGAAGATTTCGGACGCCGTTTCGATGATGTTGGCGCCGGCACCCTCATACATCGCATCGCTCAAGCCGATGGCGACACCGGCGTTTTTTTGTACAAGTACTTGATGGCCACGCAATACGAGTTCCTTCACGCTGGCCGGGGTAAGGCCAACGCGGGACTCCTGGTTCTTGATCTCTTTTGGGACGCCTACCAGCATGGTGTTCTCCTCATTGTCTCCGCCACCACCGTCGCTCCCGCGAAAGCGGGAGTCCATGCTGAATATGCTCAGCATGGGTCCCCGCTTTCGCGAGGACGACGGCGGTCAGGCTAGGTTTTTAAGTACAGTCGTGAGTTTTCCAAACAGTTCATCGATGTGCTTTTTCTCCAGCACTAGCGGTGGCGACAGAGCGATGATATCGCCGGTGGTGCGTATCAAAATACCGTCGGCAAAGGCCTGCTTGAAGGCGGCGAAGGCGCGCGCGCCCGGCTTGCCTGCGATAGGCGCCAGCTCGATGCCGGCGATCAGGCCGATGGTGCGGATGTCGATCACGTGCGGCAGGCCTTTGAGCGAGTGCACCGCGTCGGCCCAATATTCGGCCATGCCTGCGGCGTGTTCGAGGATCTTCTGTTCCTTGAACACTTCCAGCGTCGCCAGCGAGGCGGCGCAGGCGACCGGGTGGCCAGAGTAGGTGTAGCCGTGGAACAGCTCAATGCCGGCCGGCGCTTCCATGAAGGCGTCGTGGATGAATTTTTTGCTGAACACCGCGCCCATCGGAATCACGCCGTTGGTCAGGCCTTTGGCGGTGGTCATCATGTCCGGCTCGACATCGAAGTAGTCGGCCGCGAACGGCGTCGTCAAACGGCCGAAGCCCGTGATGACTTCATCGAAGATCAGCAGGATGCCGTGCTTGGTGCACAGCTCGCGCAGACGCTTCAGATAGCCCTTCGGCGGGATCAGCACACCGGTGGAACCGGCCACCGGTTCGACGATCACGGCGGCGATGGTCGACGCGTCATGCAGCGCGACGATGCGTTCGAGTTCGTCGGCCAGCTCGGTGCCGTATTCCGGCTCGCCGCGCGTGTAGGCGTTCTTCTCCAGGTTGTGCGTGTGCGGCAGATGGTCGACGCCTGGCAGCATCACGCCGTACGGCTTGCGGTTGCCGGCGATGCCGCCCACCGAGATGCCGCCGAAGCCGACGCCGTGGTAGCCGCGCTCGCGGCCGATCAAACGCGTGCGGCTCGCCTCGCCGCGCGCCTTGTGGTACGCCAGCGCGATCTTCAGCGCCGTGTCCACCGCTTCGGAACCGGAGTTGGTGTAGAACACGTGGCCGAATTTGTGGTTGGTGTACTCCATCAGTTTTTCGGCCAGGTCGAAGGCGGCCGGGTGGCCCATCTGGAAGGTCGGCGCGAAATCGAGCTGACCCACCATCTCGCGCACGGCGGCGACGATCTTCGGCTGCGCGTGGCCGCACGGCACGCACCACAGGCCGGCGGTGCCGTCCAGGATGGTATTGCCGTCGACGTCCTTGTAGTACATGCCTTCGGCCGACACCAGCAGGCGCGGATGGGCTTTGAAATCGCGATTATTCGTGAAAGGCATCCAGAAGGACGCCATCGATTCAGGTCTGGATTCGTTCATGCTCATCTCCCGGAATAACAGTTTGCTCGCAAACGTGTGGATTTTTTTGACGAACCGTAAAAAAATTTACCAGTTGGCAAAATGATGATGCAATAATAGACAGCGCAACAACTATGGCACAGATACACAAATATCAAAACTGCCCAACCGTACAGGCAACAAAAACACTACAGTTTTGCTTTGCGCTTTAAGTGGAGTCAAGGATGGAGCTAACGAATCCTGCGATCGATCAAGCCGACTGCCCGCCCGGCGCGGCAGGCTGGCCCGTGCTCGCCATAGAGCGCAGCAAGAAAGGCAGCCTGGTCGACCAGATCGTCTCGGCCATCAGCGCGATGGTGGGCCGCAGGGAGTTGCGCATCGGAACGAAAATGCCGTCGGTGCGGCAATTTGCGAAGTGTAATGGCATCAGCACCTTTACAGTTGTCGAATCCTACGACCGCCTGGTGACATTGGGACTGTTGTCATCGCGCCGCGGTTCCGGCTATTTTGTGGCCCGGCAGGACATTCCCGCGACCTTGCTGCCGTCCACGCTGCAGGCGGTGCCGACCGCCATCGACGCCCTCACCCCCGACCTGTATTCCGGCACCTCGGACGCGCTGGCCGTGGGCGCCGGCTGGTTGCCGCCCGAATGGTATGGCGAGGACACCATCCTCGACGCCGTGCGCCACGCGATGCGCATCCCCGCCAACCGGCTGCGCGGCTACGGCCATCCGCTGGGCTTCCCGTCGCTGCGCCAGCAGCTGTCGTCCACGCTGAGCGACGAGCTGTTCCCGGTCGAGCCGGAGCAGGTGCTGCTGACTCATGGCGCCACCCACGCCTTCGACCTGATCCTGCGCACGCTGACCAAGCCGGGCGACACCGTGTTCGTCGAGGATCCCGGCTACAGCAACCTGCTGTCGCTGATACGCCACCACGGCTGCGTCCCGGTCGGCATTCCGCGCGGCGAGCATGGCCTCGATTTCGACACACTGGCCAAACAGGCCGCGCAGACCCAGCCCAAGCTCATGTTCGTCAACACGGTGCTGCAAAACCCGCTGGGCACTTCGCTCAGCGTGGCGCAGGCGCATCGCCTGCTTGGCCTGGCCGAGCAGTTCGATTTCTGGCTGGTGGAGGACGACATCTACCGCGAGCTGGCGCCGCGCGGCGAAGCCTCGCTGGCGGCGATGGACGGCCTGCGGCGCGTGATCCGCGTCGGCAGCTTCTCCAAGACCTTGTCGCCGGTGCTGCGGGTGGGCTCGATCTGCGCCTCGGCCTCGCTGATCCCGGAGCTGCTGCGGGTGAAGATGCTGGCCGGCCTGACCACCTCCGAGATCAACGAGCGCGCCGCCTACCACGCCATCACCGCGCGCCCCTACAAGCGCATGGTGGACAAGCTGGCCAACCAGCTGGAGGCCGGCCGCGAACGCGCCATCGACAGCCTGCGCAGCGTCGGCATGGAGCCGCTGGCCAGGCCGCGCGGCGGCATGTTCGTCAGCGCCGGCTGGAGCGAGGCGCCCAGCGCCGACTGGAACGGCAAGGTCATCGCCGACCTGGCGCTCAAGTCCGGCATCCTGCTGTCGCCCTGCGATTTCTTCATGCTGCGTGCGCCGGAATCGATCTGGTTCCGCTTCAACGTGGCCTACACCGACCATCCACAACTCCTGACCTTCCTGAGACTCACATGCCGACAGCAAAACTGAATGCCGAGCCAGCGCCGAAGATCAAGCGGCGCGTTCTCAATCGCGACAAACTGGAAGCCGACATCGCCGCCGAGGCGGTGCGGGTATTCGCCGAATGCGGCTACGAAGGCACCTCGATCGCCACGGTGGCGGAGAACGCCGGCCTGTCGAAGCAGAACCTGATGTACTACTTCCCCACCAAGCAGGCGCTGTACCAGCGCGTGCTGGACGAGGTGCTGGACGATTGGCTGGAACGGATGGAGAACCTGGCCGCCGGCGACCAGGATCCGCGCGACGTGCTGCGCACCTACGTGCAGGCCAAGCTCAAATTCTCGCGCGAGCAGCCGTGGGCCTCGCGCGTGTATGCGATGGAGGTGATCAGCGGCGCGCAGATGTACGGCGCCCAGATCCAGAACCGCGTGGTGCCGCTGGTGCGCAAGGATATCGAGGTGTTCGAGAAGTGGATCAGCGAGGGGAAGATTGCGCCGATCAATGCGACGCACCTGCTGTTCGCCATCTGGGCGATGACGCAGTCCTATGCGGACTTTTCTGCGCAGATGGCGCTGGTGTTGAACCGCAAGCAGCTGACCAAAAAGGACTTCGACGATGCCGAGAAGGTCATCGTCGATATGGTGCTGTCGGCGATCAGCGTGCCGCCGCCAGTTTGCGACGGCGCGCCATAAAGCCCACCAGGCCCAGGCCGGCCAGCAGCATCGCGTAGGTTTCCGGTTCCGGCACCGGCGCGGTCGGCACGGTGCCGCTAAAGCTCTGCAAGTGGATCTCGCCGTACTGTTTCAGCGTCTTGGCGAACACGCCGCCTTCGACGTTGGCGCCGCCGACGTTGCTGAAGGTGCCGTCGGCCACCAGCACCTGGCCGCCGAAGGTGCGGCCGACGGTGACGCTATTGTCATGGCCGGCGAAGTTCCAGATCAGCTTGCTGCCCAGCGCCTGCGCCTGGTTGAAATTGGCGTACAGGCTCAGGTTGCTGTCGTCGGTGTTGAAGATCACCGTGCTGGCGCCGTTCAGGTTGAACGAAATATCGGTCACCTTGTTCGAGAAGATCTTGCTGTCATCCTGGGTCAGGTCGAACACCAGCACGCCGTTGACGGCGGTGCCGCTCAGCAGCACGTTGCTGTCGTTGTTGCTGTAGATGACCTGGGTGCCGGCCGTCGCGTGCAGGGCCGACAACTGGCTCGACAGGCCGGTCATCACCGCGCCGAAATTGGTCGAGGTCGAGGCAGCCAGCGTGCTGTTCATCACGGCGGTCGGCGCGGCCATCACATTGTTGTGATTGGTGTTGACGTAGTTGCCCGCATGGGTGCCGCCGTTGAAGTTGACACTGCTGGCGGTGCCGACCACCCAGGCGTCGCCGTTGAAGCTGGAGCCGCTCGCCGAGCCGCCCACGTACGAGGAACCGCTGTTGACGTTGATGCCGTTGGCGTCGCCGCCGGTCACCAGGCCCAGGCCGTTCACATGCACGTTGCCGCTCAGGGTGCCGCCCACGGTCAGGCCGGCGTAGGCCGAGGCTGGCGTGTCGCCGACATGCTGGACGTAATCGCCGCCGTTGGCGTTCAGGCCCACATAGCTGCGGCCGTCGACGTGGGAGGTCGACGTCAGGTTGCCGCTGACGACCACGTTGAACTGTTGCAGCATCTGGTTGGCGGTCAGCGGGGCGGCGCAGGCCGTTCCCGACAGAAGGGTTGCGGCGGCAATGGCGATACAGGTACGAGCGATCATGAAGCGGTCCCTATGGAAAATATAAGAAAAATAACTGAATTGCTGAAAGTATATCATTGTTTCCTATAGTTAGCATACCAGGATGCCACATAATCGCAAAAGTCCGCTAAGCTGGAAGACCGCCACGCATTAACGGAACCCGCATGCCCAGCTTCGAACCCTTCCAGCTACAGACGTCCCGCCTCACCCTGCGCTTCATCGACAACGGCGATGCCGACGCGCTGTTCCGCCTGTTCTCCGATCCCATCGCGCTGCGCTACTGGAGCAGCGGCCCCTGGCTGCACCGCGACCAGGCCATCGACAACATCGAGCAGACGCTCAAAGGCTACCAGGACGGCAGCTCGCTGCGCCTGGCGATGGTGCTGCCGGACGGCGAACTGATCGGCACGGCCACCCTGTACGCCTTCGACCGCCGCAACCACCGCTGCGACATCGGCTATATGCTGGCCCAGCCGCACTGGGGCAAACGCTACATGCAGGAAGCGCTGGCCGCGCTGATCGGCCATGGCTTCGGCCCGCTGGAACTGCACCGCATCGAAGCCGATATCCATCCCGATAACATTGCCTCCGGCCGCATCCTGGAAGGCCTGCACTTCCAGCGCGAAGGCCTGCTGCGCGAGCGCTGGTTCGTGAGCGGCGAAATCTCGGACAGCGTCATCTATGGCCTGCTGCGCAGCGACTGGAACGCAGCAACAGGCGTTGCGCAGCAGCACTGATTTAGCCGCCGCTTATCCTCTGGAATAACCGGTCATCCCGCTCAAACCGCAGTTGATCGGAATCCGCAACAGCGCGCTTGGTGGCTTTGCTACAGTGATTCCATCGCAACGATTTTGATGGAGTGCCAAATGAGTAAATTGAACAGCCAGGCCGTGATGGATCTGATGGAAGAAATCTTCCGCGCCTTCGCGCAGACCGTACGCTACGGCCTGCGGCTGGTGCAACGCATGTCGCCGCCGGCGCTGCTGGGCGCCGCGCTGATCCTGGCCTTCATCGTGAGCATCCTGCCGCTGGCGCTGGTGCTGTTCGCCTTCTTCATGCTGCTGAAGATCGCGGTCGGCGTCTGCGTGATCGGCAGCCGCCGCCAGCGTCGCCGCCAGGAGCACCAGCAATGAAAAAACGGGGGCTGGCCAGGGCCGGCTACGACAACGCCAAGAGCCTGCTCGACATCATCCGCGAGATCGGCGAGACGGCCACCAGCATGTGGTGGCGTTTCTTCGACTGGCTGGCGCAGGTGGAATGGCGCAAGCTGATGATGGTGTGGCTGCTGTTGCTGCTGTTCGGCCTGACGCCGTTCGGCCTGCCCAAGCAGACCGCCGCCTTCATCGCGCTGTCGCTGGGCCTGAAGGTGCTGGCCGGCGGCAAGCGCAAGGCCGAGATCGAAGCGCGCGACGCCACCAGCCACGCCGACGAGGAAGGCATGGAGCGGCGCGTGGTCGAGGCGCGCATGGCGGCGCTGCAGGCGCAGGTCGAGCCGCACTTCCTGTTCAACACGCTCGCGCTGATCGGCCAGCTGATCGAGACCGATCCGCCGCAGGCCGCGCGCATCCACCAGAACCTGATCGACTACCTGCGCGCCACGCTGCCGCAGATGCGCGCCAAGGGCGCCGGCACGCTGGGCCGGCAGATCGAGATGTCGCGCGCCTACCTGGCCATCATGCAGGCGCGCATGGGCGCGCGGCTGGCGGTGTCGATCGACGTGCCGCAGGAAATGCTGAGCGCCACCTTCCCCGTGATGATGCTGCAGATCCTGATCGAGAACGCCATCAAGCACGGCCTGGAGCCCAAGATCGAAGGCGGCCGCATCGACATCCGCGCCAGCGTCGACGGCGCCATGCTGCAGGTGGACGTGCTGGACGACGGCATCGGCTTCAACGTCCACGCCGGCGACGGCATCGGCCTGGCCAATGTGCGCGAGCGCCTGCGCATCCTGTACGGCAACCGCGCGCAGCTGGTGATCGAAGCGCCGCTGACCGGCGGCACGCGTGCCAGCGTCCGCATCCCCTATGCGCCGGATATCTTTGCCGGAGGATCGAAATGAGTATCGTCACACCGGGCGGCCAGCGCCGCGCCACCGCGCTGATCGCCGACGACGAGGAACCGATGCGCCGCCAGCTGCGCGCGCGCCTGCTGGAGGCGTGGCCGGGACTGGAGATCGTTGCCGAGGCGGCCAACGGCATCGAGGCCGTGGCGCTGGCCGGCCAGTACCAGCCGGACATCGTGTTCCTCGACATCCGCATGCCCGGCTTGTCCGGTATCGAGGCGGCGCGCATGCTGTTCAACCGCTGCCACCTGGTGTTCGTGACGGCCTACGATCAATACGCGATCGAAGCCTTCGAACAGGGCGCGCTCGATTACCTGCTCAAGCCGGCCGGCGGCGAACGCCTGAAGACCACCTGCGCGCGCCTGCAATCGCTGATCGGACAGCAGCCGTCCAACATCGAGCGGCAGCTGAGCCAGCTGTTGTCCAGCCAAAGCAAGCCCACCGCCAGACCGGACTACCTGCGCTGGATCCAGGCGGTGGTCGGCAGCAACCTGCGCATGATCAGCACGCGCGAAGTGCTGTTCTTCCGTGCCGACGAAAAGTACACGCGGGTGCAGACCGCGCAGGCGGAAGTGCTGATACGCAAAACGCTGAAGGAGCTGGCCGACGAGCTGGACCCTGACGAATTCTGGCGCATCCACCGCTCGACGCTGGTACGCGTCGATGCCATCGAAGAAGTCACGCGCGACTTGCGCGGACGGCAGATGGTCAGGATCCGCAACTTCGCCGAACAGCTGGAAGTCAGCCGCGGCAACGCCCATTTATTCCAGCAAATGTAATCTCCATCTGATCGTTATCAATATATACTTTCCCGCATCGTTCGGCCGCACCAGGCCGCCGAACGGATGGGGGTAAATATTGATCGAATCTGTTCCATACCACGACAGGGAGAAAACAATGTCCAACATACCCAAACAAACGCGCAGCAACGTCATTCCATGCATGCGCTACCGCGACGCGCCAGCCGCCATCGACTGGCTGTGCACCACTTTCGGCTTTGAAGCGGCGCTGGTGGTGCCGAACGAAGACGGCAGTATCGCCCATGCGCAACTCAGTTTCGGCAACGGCATGATCATGCTCGGTTCGGTGTTCGACACCGAGTTCGGCCGCCTGATGAAGCAACCTTCCGAGATCGGCCAGTTCAACACCCAAAGCTCCTACCTGGTCGTCAACGACGCCGACCTGGTGTACGACCGCGTCAAGCAGGCCGGCGGCGAGATCCTGCTCGACATCAAGGACGAGGACTACGGCGGCCGCGGCTTCACCTGCCGCGACCCTGAAGGCCATATCTGGAGCATTGGCACGTACGATCCGGCGGATTAAGGAGCAGATCTCGACGGCAATCTCTTCGACATGATGCAGTGGGACGCCAGCGCGGCTTGACGCTAAAACGCCGGTGGCATCTATCGCGTTTAAAGCGGCGGCATGAAGCCGTCGCGGCCGACCAGCACCGCGTTGGCGTGGACCTTGCCATCCGCACCTTCCATGCCGATCACCATGACCTTGGCGCCGACCACCAGCAGTTTGCGCTCGCCCGGCACGAACTGGCCGTAGGTGGTGGCCTTGTCCAGCAACACTTGCTGGGACCTGCCGCCAAAGCGCATTTCCAATTCGGTGCTACTGGATTTCTTGATCACCTTGGCGACGGTGGCGTTGGTCATGGTGCCCTGTTCGATGTTGTCCCAGGGGTAGTGGCCCTCGTTCATGCCGCGCGCCGCCTCCGGGAAGATCATCACGCCCGTCGCCCGGATCTTGCCATCCGGGGCGGGAGCGGCGGCAATGCCGAGGAAGCTGTTTTCCTGGATCGCCGCCTGGCTGCTGCGCGACACGTCCAACACCTGCGCCTGCTCCAACAACTGCACCGTGGTCTTGACGCCCTTGCGGTCGACGATGGTCAACTCGCCGGCGCCGGCTGCGGTCACTTCGCCGCGCAGATGCAGTTGACGGTCGGCGGCGAAACTGGCGCCGGCGGTGGCCAGCGTGGCGATGGCGATCAGGGTCGTGATAAATTTCATGGTGTGTCCTCGGATGAATGAAGTGGAGGCCGCACTATGCCGCGCCCGGCGCCGCGCCGTAATCGGTCGAATGTCCGATGCCGGGCGTGAAGCAAAGATGGCTATAATCGGCCGATGCATCCCGAAACCCTCGTCTCCGTTACAGACACCATGCACGCGCTGGCGTATATCGGCGACTTGAGCATGGGCCAGCCCACCGACCATTCGCTGCGCACCGCGTGGCTGGGCGCACGCCTGGCCCACGCCTCCGGCTGCGGCGCCCGCGATTGCGAAGCCGTGCAACAGGTCGCGCTGCTGCGCTGGTCGGGCTGCACCGCCAACGCGCCGGATTTCAGCGTGCTGATTGGCGATGATGTCGGCGGCCGCGCGCTGTTGATGTCGCAGAAAACCAGCGACCCGGCCTTTGTGGCGATGGGCAGGCAACTGCAGGGCGCCTTCCAGCAACTGTCGGAAATCCACTGCGAGGTGTCGGGCGACATCGCCCGCATGCTCAGCGTTCCGGCCGATGTCGAGCTGGCGCTGCGCTCGATCTTCGCAACCGGAGTGGGTGTGCCGGCGAGCGTCTACATCGTGGCCTTGGCCAGTGACATCGAGGTCCTCAGCCGCGCGCAGGGTCTGGAGCGCATGCTGGACATCATCGGGCACAAAAGCGGCAAGGCTTACCCGGCGCCGCTGGCATCGATCGCGCTGCAGAACGCGACATCGTGGCTGGAAGTGCTGGACCAGAACGAGAGCTGGCAGGCGTCGCTGTCATTCGGCGCGCTGGCCGAACAGGACACCGTGCCGCTCGAGCTGCTGGCCGACGTGATCGACCTGAAGCTGCCATGGATGACCGGCTATTCGCGTCGCGTGGCGGAAGCGGCGCGTTGCGGCGCAATCGCGATGGGACTCGGCATGGAAACAGCGGAGCGCTGCCGCCGGGCGGCGCTGGTGCATGGCATCGGCCGCGCGGCGGTGCCCAATTCGGTATGGAACATGACCGGCCGGCTGTCCGCAGCCGCGCGCGAACAACTGCGGCTGGCGCCTTACTGGACCAGCCGCGCCGCCACGCGCATCGGCGCCCTGGCCAGTGCGGCGGCCGCCGGCTCCTATGCCGCCGAACGGCTGGACGGCAGCGGTGCCTTCCGGGCGTGCGCGGGAGCGTCGATTCCGGTCGAGGGCCGGATCGTGGCCGCAGCATCGGCATGGATCGCGCTGCAGTCGCTCCGTCCCTGGCGTGCGGCCATGACACCGGATGCTGCGCGCCTGCTACTGGAAACGGAAGCCGATGCCGGCCGCTTCGACAGCGTCGCCGTGCGGGCAATTTGCAGCGGCGCGGCGCCCGCCGCAGCCGACGCGCAACACCAGGTCATATTGACGGAGCGGGAGACCGAAGTTTTCCGTGGCATCAGCCTGGGCCTGACCAACAAGGAAGTGGCGCGCTCATTGGCGATCAGCCCGAGCACGGTGCGCACGCACGTGGAAAACGTGTTTCGCAAACTGGAATGCAGCACGCGCGCCGCCGCCACCCTCAAGGCCGTAACGCTACGGCTGATCTGATCCGGCTACTATGCCAGCGCGGCGATCAGGTCCTGGTCGGCGACTTGCGTGGGGCGGATGCGGATGATGTTGCGGTACAGCGGCGGCATGGCAGCGCATAAGGCGGCCAGTTCGGCCTCCGGCATGCCCGGCAATACGTACTGGAACTGCGTGGGATTTTTCAACGGCAGCGGGCCTTCCATCGTCGAGCCGTAGGCGCCCAGGTCCATGAAGCTGACGGCGCCGCTGTCCGGCCCTTTGGCAAAGACGAAGGTGCCGTCCTTGGGGTGGCCGAGATACTGGCGCACCTCTTCCTGCTGCGCCGGCGTGGCGCCGGCCATCAGTTTGAAGCGCAGTTGCGCGTAGGCGCGCGTGGTTTCCATGAAGGCGCTGCGGATGTCCGACTGCGACATCCGGCCCGGCATGCATAGCAACAGGTTGCCGAACGAATCCAGCAAGGCCACCGCCTCCCCCGCCCCGCCATGTTCACGGTCGCGCGCCATCGCCTGCAGCAGGAATGGCGCCAGACCGGCGTCCGGCTGCTGCGGCGTGCAGCGGTAGGCCAATGCGTCCGGGTACAACTGTTTGAGGGCGCGCACGATGGCGTGATCGGACGGCAGCGTCAGCGGGCATTTCAATTGTTGTTGCGGCAGATCGGTGTTGAACAGTTCCATCACTTCTGCGGCCGTGGCCTCGAACACCAATGAGCACAAGGCCTGCGTCGGTTCGGAGATGGTTTTGCCGATGAAGAAGGACTTCGGCGCGGCGCCCGAACTGCCGCGCGTGTACAGCGACGAGCCGAGGATGGCCGGATAGCTGAACGTCGCCTCGGCTTGCGGCCGCAGCGCTTGCGGCAGCGCGCTGAAGGTGGCGCTGGCGTCGTAGTTGAGGCCCGCGCTTTTGTCCGGCGCCGCCACCACCACGTTGAAACCGCCCGCCAGGATCGCGCCGCTGCACATGCAGCACGGGTCGAGCGAGGTGACGATGGTGATGTCCTGGGGCTCCGGCAGCTCACGGCCCTTGGCGCGTTCGGCGTAGTACCAGTCGATCAACTGGCGCTCGCCGTGCGCGGTCGGGTCGAAGATCAAGCCCTGCTTGATGACGTTGTTGTGCAGCGACTGCAGCACGTTGCCGTGCTGGTCGAGCATCAAACCGCCGACGCCGAAGGTGCCCTGCGTTTTGGCGGCAATAGCCTCCGACGCCGCGATCGCGACGGCGGCCTGCACATCGATTGTCTTCTTGAAGGCCAAGCTTACTTCTTCTTCAGGTCAGCGCCGCCGAAGGCGTTCGGCAGTTGTTCGGCCGCGGTGGTTTCGTAGATGTCGCCTTTGAGGTTGGTCAGCAGCACCGGCAGTTCGTTGCCGCCCAACTCCAGGATCACCTGGCGGCATGCGCCGCACGGCGCGATAGGACCGTCGGTTTCGCCGATGACGACCAGCTGCTCGAAATCACCCTGCTTGTAGCCGTGCGCGAAAGCGCTGAAGAAGGCGGTGCGCTCGGCGCAGTTGCACAGGCCATAGGACGCGTTTTCCACGTTACAGCCGTGGAAGACCTTGCCGTCATTGGTCAGCAGCGCCGCGCCGACCTTGAAGTTGGAGTACGGCGTGTAGGCCTTCAGGCGCGCGGCGGCGGCTTCGGCGATCAGTTCCTGTTTGTTCATGGTGTTCCTAGGTTTGCTATTGTTGCGGTGCGGGCTTTACCCCGCACCGCCTGGGGTCGGACCCCGTACGGGGTCCGACCCCGGTTTTCCGGGGTTACGGACGTATCGTACGGTAAATGACCGGATTCGCGGCCGGCGCTGCGGCTGCGATCTGGTAGGCCGCCTGGATTTCTCGGATCGCCTGATCGGCAGCTTCCTGCGTGCGCGCATGCACCATCGCCAGCGGCTGGCCGGCTTCGATCTTGTCGCCCAGGCCAACCAGGTCGGTCAAACCAACAGCGAAATCGATCGGATCGGCAGCGCGGCGACGGCCGCCACCCAGGCTTACGACGGCCAAACCGATATCGCGGCAGTTGGCGGTCGAGGCGTAGCCGGAGACCAGCGCAGGTGCCGGAACGATGATAGGCGAACGCTCCAGGTACTTGTCCGGATTTTCCATCAGGTCGGCAGGGCCGCCCAGTGCCACCACCATGCGCGAGAAACGCTCGGCCGCTTCGCCGCTGTCCAGCGACGCTTGCAGCTTGGCGCGCGCTTCTTCTTCGGTGGCAGCCAGTTTGCCCAGCACCAGCATCTCGGCGCACAGCGCCATCGTCACTTCATGCAGGCGCGCCGGACGCGATTTACCGGTCAGGTAGTCCATCGCACCGCGCACTTCCAGCGCGTTGCCGGCGTATGGCGCCAGCGATTCGTTCATGTCGGTCAGGATGGCCGAGGTCATCATGCCGGCGCCGTTGCCGACCTTGACGATGCTGTCCGCCAGCTCCACCGATTTGTCGTAGGTCGGCATGAAGGCGCCGCTGCCCACTTTAACGTCCATCGCCAGCGCGTCCAGGCCTGCCGACAGCTTCTTCGACAGGATAGAGCCGGTGATCATGGCGACCGATTCCACGGTGGCGGTGACGTCACGCACGCCGTAGAAGATCTTGTCCGACGGCACCAGCGACGAAGTCTGGCCAATGATGGCGACGCCGACTTCCTTGACCACTTTGCGGAACTGTTCATTGGTCGGCACGGTGGTGTAGCCGGGGATGGAGTCGAACTTGTCCAGCGTGCCGCCGGTGTGGCCAAGGCCGCGACCGGAGATCATCGGCACGAAGCCGCCGCAGGCCGCGACCATGGGGCCAAGCAGCAGCGAGACCACGTCGCCGACGCCGCCGGTCGAGTGCTTGTCGACCACCGGGCCTGGCAGGTCCAGCGAGCGCCAGTCCAGCACTTCGCCGGAATCGCGCATGGCCAGGGTGAAGGCGACGCGTTCATCCATGGTCATGTCGTTGAAGAAGACCGCCATCGCCAGCGCGGCGATCTGGCCTTCGGTGACGCGGTTGGAGGTGATGCCGCCGACGAAGAACTGGATCTCTTCAGCGCTCAGGACGCCGCCGTCACGCTTCTTGCGAATGATCTCTTGAGGTAAAAACATGGAATGCTCCAATCGGGTAATTGATAACGCCGCAGTGGAGTTCGCGGCACCCGCGAACCCCGCACTGCGGCGGCTGGGGGCCGATCCCACTGGGATCGGCGGGGCGAAGCCCCTATCCTGACCCCGTACGGGGTCAGACCCCTTCGTCTTAGGGTTAAACGCCGTAAGGAATCCAGACGTTCTTGACTTGCGAGGCGTGCGCCAGTACCGCGCGGCCGCCGCTTTGAGCGGTACTATACCAGTCGCGCCCTTTCGCGCCGCCGACCCAGGTGCGCTTCAGCGATGCAGCCGACAGGCGCTCCACTTCCGCGCAGCCTTCGGCCGAACCGTCATGGCGCCATACCGCGTCGATGTCCGAGTGCGTCGCCAGCGTGCGCGCCAGTTCGTCCGCCGAACCGGTGACGATATTGACCACGCCATCCGGCAGGTCCGACGTATCGAGCACCTGATACAGGTCGGTGGCCGACAGCGGATGCGCTTCCGACGGCACCACCACCACGCGGTTGCCCAGCGCGATAGCCGGCGCCACCAGCGAGATAAAGCCCAGCAGCGGCGATTCGTTCGGGCAGACGATGCCGATCACGCCGACCGGTTCGTTCAGCGCGACGGTGATGCCGTGCATAGGCGGCTGGTGCGCCAGGCCGTCGTACTTGTCGGCCCATGCGGCGTAGTAGAACAGGCGCTCGATCGAAGCCTGCACTTCTTTTTCCGCGTTTTTGGAACCGGTCATCGCGGCGATGCGGGCGGCGAATTCCTCGCCGCGCGCGGCCAGGTTTTCAGCGATGTAGTACAGCACCTGCGCGCGGTTGTGCGACGTGGCTTTCGCCCAGCCGCCGGCCTTGTGCGCCGCTTCCACCGCGTTGCGGATGTCCTTGCGGTTGCCTTCGCCGACTTCGCCGATGAAGGCGCCGTCGGCGCCGTGGATCGCGCGGCTGTAGGCGCCGTCAGGGCGGGCCTGCTTGCCGCCGATGTACAGCTTGGCGGTGCGGTCGATGGCGAAGGCGCCACCTGCTGCCGGAGCTGCGGCTTTCGCCTTGGCCTTGGCTTCAACGACAGGTGTCGCAGGACGCGCATCTTCCGCTTTGGCGGTCAGGTATTCGTACATGCCTTCACGGCCGCCTTCACGGCCGAAGCCGGATTCGCGGTAGCCACCGAAGCCGCAAGCGGCGTCGAACTGGTTGGCGGTGTTAATCCACACCACGCCGGCCTTGATCTGCGGCGCGACGTCCAGCGCCAGCGAGATGTTCTCGGTCCAGACGCAGGCGGCCAAGCCGTAGACGGTGTTGTTCGCCAGTTGCACGGCTTCCGGCGGAGTGCGGAAGCTCATCGCCACCAGCACCGGTCCGAAGATTTCGGCCTGCGCCACGGCGGCGGAAGTCGATGCGCCGGTGATCAGCGTCGGCGGGAACCACGAGCCGTTGGCAGGGATTTCGCACGCTGGCTGATAGACATCGCAACCTTCGGCGCGGGCCGATTCCACCAGGCCGGCGATGCGCTGCTGCTGCACAGGATCGACCAGTGCGCCGATGTCCATCGACTTGTCCAGCGGCGAACCGAGGGTCAGTTTGTCCATGCGGGCGCGCAGCTTGGCCAGGAACTTGTCCTGCACCGATTCCTGCACCAGCAGGCGCGAACCCGCGCAGCATACCTGCCCCTGATTGAACCAGATCGAATCGACCAGGCCTTCAACGGCGGCATCCAGGTCGGCATCGTCGAACACGATGAACGGCGACTTGCCGCCCAGTTCCAGCGACAGCTTCTTGCCGCTGCCTGCGGTGGCGATGCGGATCAAGCGGCCTACTTCGGTCGAGCCGGTGAAGGCCAGCTTGTCGATGCCTGGATGATTGACGATGGCCTCGCCCACGCGGCCATCGCCGGTGACGATGTTCACCACGCCGGCAGGCACGCCGGCCTGCACGCAGATCTCGGCAAACAGCATCGCGGTCAGCGAGGTGAATTCAGCCGGCTTGAAGACGATGGTGTTACCAGCGGCCATGGCCGGTGCGATTTTCCACGACAGCATCAGCAGCGGGAAATTCCACGGCACGATCTGGCCAACCACGCCGACGGCGCGGTAGTCCGCGAATTCCTCGGCTTGCAGTTGCGCCCAACCGGCGTGGTAGTAAAAGTGACGCGCCACCAGCGGCAGGTCGACGTCGCGGGTTTCGCGGATGGTCTTGCCGTTGTCCAGCGTCTCCAGCACGGCGAACAGGCGCGCGTGCTTCTGCATCAGGCGCGCCAGCGAGTACATGACCTTGGCGCGGCCATGGCCGCCCAGTGCCTGCCAGCCTGGCTGCGCTGCGCGCGCAGCTGCCACGGCGCGATCGACGTCGCTGCCGGTGGCTTGCGTCAGGTCGGCCAGCTTGGCCGCATCGGCAGGATTGGTCGAGGCGAACAACTCGCCCGGCTCGCTCCACTGGTTGTCGATGAACAGACCGAAGGCGCGGCCATGCTGCTCCAGCCACGCTTGCGCTTCTTTCGTGCTTTCCGGTGCTGGGCCGTATTCCATGGTATTCAGGATCTCTTTAATTGAAGGCATGACGTATTCCGTTCTTATGGTTGCGCGTGGCGGTGTGCGGCGGAGTAGTTGCCGGTCACATAGTGCTCAAGCTGGCGTTCGATGTCGGTCAGCAGGCTCGATGCGCCGATGCGGAACAGGTGCGGCTCCAGCCACTCGTTGCCCAGTTCTTCCTTCATCAGCGACAGGTACTGCAGCGCGGCCTTGGCCGTGCCCACGCCGCCCGCAGGCTTGTAGCCGATCTTGAAGCCGGTCTGCTCGTGGTAGTCGCGGATCGCGCGCACCATCGTCAGCGATACCGGAATCGTCGCGTTGACCGGCTCCTTGCCGGTCGAGGTCTTGATGAAGTCCGCGCCGGCCATCATGCAGACCCACGAAGCCTTGGCCACGTTTTCCAGCGTGACCAGTTCGCCGGTCGCCAGGATCGCCTTGACGTGCGCTTCGCCGCAGGCCTTGCGGTAGGCCAGCATCTCGTCGTACAGCGCTTGCCAGTTGCCGGTCAGGACGTGCTGGCGGGTGATGACGATATCGATCTCGGTGGCGCCTGCGGCCACCGACAGTTCGATCTCGCGCACCTTGGTTTCCATGCTGGTCAAACCAGCCGGGAAGCCGGTCGACACGGCGGCGATAGGCAGGCGGCCTTGCAGCACCTGCACCGCCGGCTTGATCATCTCGTGATACACGCAGACGGCGCCGGTGGTCAGCTTGTAGTCCTGCAGGCCCAGCGCCTCGACCAGATCCGAACGCAGCGGACGCATGGCCTTCATGCACAGGCGCTCGACGCGGCCCGGCGTATCGTCGCCGGACAGCGTGGTCAGGTCGATCAGGCCGATGGCCTTGACCAGCCACGCGGCCTGGTATTCCTTCTTCACCGTGCGGCGGTTCGCCAGACTGGCGGCGCGGCGGTCGGCAGCGCTCTTGTTGATGTGGATGTGATTAATCCAGCCCAGGTCCAGCGGGACCGCTTCGTTGCGCTTGAAATCCGTGACGATGCTCATAACAGGTTGCTTCCGTGGGAAAGTGGTTTGACGCCGAGGTGATGGGCCAGCGTCTGGCCGATGTCGGAGAAGGTTTCGGAGATCGGCAGCTGCTGCGCCTTCACGCCCGGACCGAAGAAGATCATCGGAATGTGTTCACGGGTGTGGTCGGAGCCCGGCCAGGTCGGATCGCAGCCATGGTCGGCGGTGATTACCACCAGGTCGCCCTCTTTCAGCTTGGCGATGAACTCAGGCAGGCGCGCATCCATCTCGTGCAGCGCGTTCGAGTAGCCGGTGACGTCGCGGCGGTGGCCGAAGGCCTGGTCGAAGTCGACGAAGTTCACGAAGGTCAGCGACTTGTCGCCGGCTTCCTCTTCCACCTTCATCAGCGCGTCGAACAGCGCCATATTGTCTTTGCCTTTGACCAGGCGCGACACGCCCTGGGTCGCGAAGATGTCGCTGATCTTGCCGAGGGCGATGACTTCGCCGCCGTCGTTCTTCACGTGGTCCAGCAGCGTAGGCGCCGGCGGTGCGACCGCGTAGTCGTGTCGGTTGGTGGTGCGGGTGTAGTTGCCATTGGCGCCGACGAACGGACGAGCGATCACGCGGCCGATGTTGTAAGGCTCGACCAGCTTGAAAGCGATCTCGCAGATTTCATACAGGCGCTCCAGGCCGAACGATTCCTCGTGCGCGGCGATCTGCAGCACCGAGTCGGCGGAGGTGTAGATGATAGGCTTGCCGCTGGCGACATGCTCGTCGCCGTGCTTGTTGATGATCTCCGTGCCCGACGCGTGGCAGTCGCCCAGGAAGCCAGGCACGCCGGCCAGTTCCTGCAGCTTGGCGGTCAGCTCGGCCGGGAACGACGGTACGGTTTTCGGGAAGTAGCCCCAGTCGAATTCCACCGGCACGCCGGCGATTTCCCAGTGGCCGGACTGCGTGTCCTTGCCGGTCGAGCGTTCGCGCGCGGCGCCGTAGGCGGCGGTGAAGCCTTCGCGCTGTTCGAAGCCGGCGGCCCACTGGCCGCTGGCGGTATGGGCGGCCGCGGCAAGGCCCAGTTTTTCCATGGTCGGCAGCGACATCGGTTTGCCGCTTTTGGCGGCCCACTCGGCGATGTGGCCGAAGGTGTTGGCGCCGACGTCGTTGTACTTCGCGGCGTCGGGCGTGGCGCCCAGACCAAACGAATCGAGCAAGAGGATAAATGCGCGTTTCATAATTTCGAACTCCGGTTCCGTCGTCCTCGCGAAAGCGGGGATCCATAGACACTGGGCTGTGATACTCAGCATGGATCCCCGCTTTCGCGGGGATGACGCGTTAACAATGCAAAAGGGGCGGACCAGCCGCCCCTAGGGAATCTTACGCCTGCGGCGTTTTGGCGACGTTGGCCAGGAAGCCCAGGATCACTTCAATCAGCGAGGTCGCTGCGACAGCCGCGTACTTCAAGGTCTGCTCATGCGACAGCGGGAACGGCGACAGGCCTTCCGCCAGGTTGGTGATGGCCGACACGCCGACCACCTTCAAACCGCAGTGACGGGCCGACACCACTTCCGGCACCACCGACATGCCGACCACGTCTGCGCCCAGCGTCTTGAAGGCGCGGATTTCGGCAGGGGTCTCGAAGTTAGGACCGGCGTAGGCGATGTACACGCCTTCGTGCATGGTGACGTTCTTCTCTTTGGCCGACGCGTGCAGCAGCGCGCGCAGGTCGGCGTCGTAGGCGTTGGCCATGCTGAAGAAGCGCGGACCGAAGCGCTCGTCGTTCGGGCCCATCATCGGGGTGCCCGGCAGGTAGTTGATATGGTCGGTCAGCGCCACCAGCGAGCCGGCGTCGACTTCGGCGCGCAGCGAACCGGCGGCATTGGTCACGAACAGCATCTCGCAGCCCAGCAGCTTCATGGTGCGCACGGCGCTGGTCATCACGCCCAGGCCATAGCCTTCGTAGACGTGGCCGCGGCCCTTCATGCACACCACCGACACGCCCGACAGGGTGCCGATCACCAGTTCGCCGGCGTGGCCGTGCACGGTGCTGATCGGGAAGCCTGGCAGTTCATTGAAGCTGATGGTGACCGCGTCGGTCATTTTTTCCGCCAGCACGCCCAGGCCGGAACCCAGAATCATGGCGATGCGCGGCTTGAAGCCCGCAGGGACACGGGCGCGAATGATATCAGCTGCCTGGAATGGGGAATTATTAGACATGGTTATCCTCTGTTTTTCTGTTGTGGCTGGGGAAGCTGACACTATGCATCATCGTCCATATGTATGGCAAATACCATTTTTCTTCATCATTTATACTAAAGCGATATAAATCAAGGGTATTATAAATCAAGGCAAACTTAGCCACAGTGCGTGATTGACTGATTTTGAACAAATGTTTATTATTATGGACAAATGTTTTAGTGAGTACACCGTGACCGATTCCTCCAAGAAGGACCAGCTCTACCAGCTGATCCGCGCCAATCCCTTTATATCCCAGCAGGATCTGGCGGTGGAACTGCGCCTGTCGCGCTCCGCCGTGGCCGGCCATATCGCTGGCTTGATACGCGAACGGCGCCTGCTGGGCCGTGCCTACGTGTTGCCGGACAAGCGCCCGGTGATGTGCATAGGTGCCGCCAACCTGGACCGCAAACTGCGCACCATCGCCGCCATGCAGCTGGGCACCTCCAATCCCGCCACCGCCGAGGAAGTCTACGGCGGTGTGGCGCGCAACATCGCCGAGAATTTGTCGCGCCTGAACCTGCCGACCGCGCTGCTGACCGCCCTGGGTGACGACGTCGCCGGCCGCAGCCTGCAGGACCACGCGGAAAGGGCCGGCATCGACACGCGCGGCACGCTCAAGCTGCCGGAGACGCCGACCGGCACCTACACCGCCATCCTCGACGACGCCGGCGAGCTGGTGGTAGCGCTGGCCGACATGGCGCTGTACGACCGCATCACGCCGGACTACCTGGCCAGCCGCCAGCCGCAGCGCGCCGCCGCAGCGATGACGGTGGTCGACCTGAACCTGCCGGCAAACAGCATCGCCCTGCTGCTCGCCAGCGCCCACGCCGACAATGTGCCGTTGGTGATCGTGGCCGTGTCGCAGCCGAAGATGGCGCGCCTGCCGGCGGACCTGAAAGGCCTGCGCCTGCTGATCCTCAACCGCGGCGAGCTGGAAACCCGCGCCGGCCGCGCGCTGCCGACCGAAGCCGACGTGCGCGCCGCCTGCCGCGAGGTGCAGGCCCAGGGCGCGCAGGACGTCATCGTCACCTGCGGCAGCCAGGGCGTGTTCCACACCCGCGACGGTGAGCTGGTCTGGCTGGCCGCGCACCAGGTGGAGGTGGTCGACGTCACCGGCGCCGGCGATGCCTTCTCGGCCGCCGTCTGCTGGTCGCTGTACCAGGGCAGCCAGGATCTGACGCTGGCCTGCCGCCGCGGCCTGAAAGTCGCCGCGATGACGCTCGAATCCCAGGAGACGGTGTCGCCGATGCTGGCCGCCGACATCCTCGACGAGATCCACGACTTCGACCTGTCGGCGGAATACAACCCGCCGCTCTTCCCCAACAAGGCATAAGGACTTACACCATGCACCAATATCTGCTCTTTTCGCCCGAAGTGGCGGCCGCCCGCGCCGCCGGCAAACCGATCGTCGCGCTGGAGTCGACCATCATCTCGCACGGCATGCCCTACCCGCAGAACGTGCAGATGGCGCGTGAAGTGGAACAGATCATCCGCGACGGCGGCGCCGTGCCGGCCACCATCGCCATCATCGGCGGCAAGATCTGCATCGGCCTGTCGGAGGAGCAGCTGGAACTGCTGGGCACCTCGCCCGACGCCATGAAGGTCAGCCGCCGCGACCTGCCCTACGTGCTGGCGCAAGCCAAGCTGGGCGCCACCACCGTGGCGGCGACCATGATCTGCGCCGAACTGGCCGGCATCTCCGTGTTCGTCACCGGCGGCATCGGCGGTGTGCACCGTGGCGCCGAGACCAGCTTCGACATCTCGGCCGACCTGCAGGAACTGGCGCGGACGTCGGTGGCGGTGGTGTGCGCCGGCGTCAAGTCCATCCTCGACATCGGTCTGACGCTGGAATACCTGGAGACGCACGGCGTGCCGGTGGTCAGCGTGGGCCAGCGCGGCTTCCCCGCTTTCTTCACGCGCGAGAGCGGCTTCAACGCCGACTTCCAGCTCGACACGCCGGCCGAGCAGGCGGCCTTCATCCACACCAAGTGGCAGCTGGGCCTCAAGGGTGGCGTGGTGGTCAGCAATCCGGTGCCGGCCGCCGAGGCGATGCCGAAGGCGGAGATCGACGCCATCACCGCGCAGGCCTTGCAGGAAGCCGATGCGCAGGGCGTCACCGGCAAGAACGTCACGCCCTTCCTGCTCAGCCGCATCAAGCAGCTGACCGAGGGCCGCAGCCTGGCCACCAATATCGCGCTGGTGAAGAACAACGCCCGCTGCGGCGCGGCGCTGGCCGTAGCAATGCAGACCACCTGACCCGTCATTCCCGCGCAGGCGGGAATCCATAGAACGCGTCATCGCACGCTCAGTATGGATTCCGCACCGGCGGACCGCCGCTTGCGCGGGAATGACGGCGCTGACCGCTCATCCGGAAATACGCCATGTCCATCGATCTGAAACAACTAAGGTACTTCCTCGCCGTCGCAGAAGAAAAGAGTTTCAGCCGCGCCGCCGAGCGCCTGCACATTTCGCAGCCGCCTTTGAGCCAGCAGATCATGAAGCTGGAAAGTGAACTGGGCGTGAAGCTGTTCGCCCGCACCACCCGCACCTTCGAGCTGACGGTGGCGGGCAAGGCCTTGATGAGCGAAGCATCCGACCTGCTGGGCAAGATGCGCATGACCATCGACACCATCCGCCAGATCGACCGCGGCGAAGTGGGCCGGCTGCGGGTGGGCATTGTCGGCTCGGCGATGTGGGGACCGATACCGAGTTTGCTGGAAGAGTTCCAGACCAAGTTCCCGCGCGTGAGCTGGACCCTGCACGAACTGGGTCCAACGCTGCAATACGACGCGCTGCGCGCCAAGCAGATCGACGTGGGATTCTGGCGCGAGCCCAAGCTCGACGAGGACGACCTGAAAAACGACAACCTGCGCCAGGAACTGTGCTTCCGCGAGGACGTCTGCGTGGCCATCAACGAGCATCACCCGCTGGCCAAGCAGGAAGCGATCGAGCTGACCGACATCGCCGACGAGCCGATGCTGACGCTGGCGCTGGACAAGTCGTCCTTCCCGCGCTACCTGATCCAGTGCTGTGTGAAAGCCGGCTTCCAGCCGACGATATTCCAGGAAGCGTCCGAGCCGCAGACACTGCTGGCGATGGTGGGTGCGGGCCTGGGGGTGGCGCTGCTGCCGGAGACCACCAGCCGCATCGGCTGGCCGGGCGTGGTATTCCTGCCGATCCGTACCAATCCACCGTCGGCGAACCTGTACATCACCTACACCACGCTGGACGACGCGCCGGTGGTGCGGGCTTTCCTGAACATCCTTAACCCCGTAAAACCTGGGGTCTGACCCCGTACGGGGTCAGACCCCTTTGGCCGCGGGCCAGGCCGGAGTTGTCCGGCATCTGCGGGGTCAGTGGGTAACGCCGCCCGCCTCGCGCATGTCCACGTCGTGGGCCATTGTCGTGCGGATGGCGATGCGTAGGCCTTCGACCATGTCCTCCAGCTTCATGCTGGCAGAACCCGGATGCGCGGCGGCCTGCTGCGGCAAATAAGGGATGTGAATAAAACCGGCGCGCATGGTCGTGCCCCACTCGTGCGCCTGGTGCATCAGGCTATAGAACACGTGGTTGCACACATACGTCCCCGCCGTCTGCGACACCGATGACGGCAAGCCCGCCTCGCGCAGCGCATGGACGATGGCTTTGATCGGCAGCGTGGCGAAGTAGGCCGCCGGGCCGTTGGTGACGATGGGCTGGTCGACGATCTGCCGCTTCTGGTTGTCGGCGATGGGCGCGTCGTCGATGTTGATGGCGATGCGCTCCACCGACAGATCGACGCGGCCGCCCGCCTGCCCGACCGCGATCACGATGCTGGGCTGGAGTTCTTCCACCGCATGGTGCAGCACCTTGCTGGCCTGTCCGAACACGCACGGCAACTGGCGCGCATGAACCACGAAGTCGCCTTCATGCCAGCCCTGAAGGATGCGCACTGCTTCCCACGAGGGGTTGATGGTCTCCTTGTTAAACGGCTCGAAACCGGTCAACAATATTATCTTTTTCATCTACATGGACTCCGATTGCTGCGCTGCTTGTGCGCTACTCTACCCCAAGTCACATGCATGTCACATGTTCATCAGAAAATAAAGAAGTGCTATATTGGCAAGCAACAGAGGCAGCGCCGTGCCCACCTGTATCTTCACGACGGCGTTCTTGTCGGGCAGTTCCAACAGTGCGGCCGGCACGATATTGAAGTTGGCCGCCATGGGTGTCATCAGCGTGCCGCAGTAGGCGCTGAACATGCCGATCGCCGCCATCACCGCCGGGTTGGCGTGGTACACGCCGACCAGCACCGGGATGCCGACGCCGCCCGCGATCACCGGAAACGCCGCGAAGCCGTTACCCATGATGACGGTGAACAACGCCATGCCGACGCAGTACACCGCCACCGCCACCAGCCGCACATCGAGGTTGATGTAGGACGTGACCACGTGCGCGACCGCCTTGCCCATGCCGGCCTCGGTGAACAGCAGGCCAAGCACCGCCAGCATATGCGGCAGCACCACCGCCCAGCCCAGATGGTCGATCAGGCGGCGCGACTCGCGCATCGCCTGCATCGGCGTGGCGCGCGTCAGCCAGCAGGCGGTGACCACCGCGAACAGTGAGCCGCAACCGAGGCTGGCCAGCGTGGCGTTCTTCGGATCGAGCAGCAGCAGGCCGCCCAGGTGCACATCCTTGAGCAGGGTCGAGCCGACCACCGTGGTGGCGGGAATGATCAGCGCCGGTATCAGCAAGCGATGGCCAAGCCGCTGCGCGCTGCTCTTGCGCTCTTCCTGCGTGCGCTCGCCGTAACGGCCCAGCGCCACGCCGCCGAAGCCTGCGATCAGCGCCATCACCACCATCAGCACGCCCGCCGCCACGGGCGGCAAAAAGTCGCCGGCCAAATAGATCACGGCGTACAGGGCCCAGAACAAGGCGCTCGACCAGCGCCTGGGATTGTGCTTGTCGGTCAGCGACATGCAGGCGACCAGCAGCAGCATCGCGCCCAGCACGTAGTAGAAGTAATCGAGCTTGAGTATCATGCCGGCTCCTTCACCGCCAGCATGGCGCGGGCGATCTGCGCGTCCAGCCGGTGCAGGCGCCACGAGTGGATGACGAAGGCCGTCACCGCGGTCGGTATGCCCCACAACGCCATATGCAGCGGATCGACTTCCAGCCCTTCGCCGCGCAGGATGGTCTGCATCAGCAGGATGGCGCCGAAGGCCACGAACACGTCCTCGCCGAAGAACAGGCCGACGTTGTCGGTGGCGGCGGACATGGCGCGGATGCGGTGCCGCAGCTCCTCCGTCAGCGCCGGGTAGCGTACTTCGGCGGCGCCCTCCGCCATCGGCGCGATCAGCGGGCGCACCATGTTCGGGTGGCCGCCGATGCTGGTCAGACCGAAGGCGGCGGTGATCTCACGGATCGCCAGGTAGACGATCAGCAGGCGGCCGGTGGTGGCGGACTTGATGCGCGCGATCGACGCCTGCGCGTGCTCCTTCAGCCCGAAACGCTCCAGCAGGCCGATGGCCGCCAGCGGCAGCAGCAGGATCAGCGGCAGGTTGCGGGTCTTGATGAAGGCCGTGCCCAGGGTGGCGAGCAGGTGCTCGACCGGCATGGCGGCGGCGACGCCGGTGACGGCGCAGGCGGCGATCACCACCAGCACAGGATGAGCGCGCAGGGCGAAGCCCAGAATGATGACGGCCACGCCGAGCAGCGGCCACAGATTGACGACGGTATGATTCACTCTATCTCCACGACGATTGTATTGCCGCGATCTACCCCGCAATGCGGCCGAAAGGGGTCGGACCCCGCGGGGTCCGACCCCGCCATCCGGATTGCGGGTTTGCGCTCAATCATAAAAAAATCCCCGCACATCTTACGACGCGCGGGGATTTTCAGATAGCGGTCAATTCTTTAGAAGTTGACTTTGAAGGTGCCGCCCCAGGTGCGTGGCTCGTTCAGCATACCGGTCAGGTTGTCGAACTCGATGGCACCGATGATCACGCGCTTGTCGGTGATGTTGCGGCCGAACAGCGCTGCTTCATACTTGCCGTTGCCCCACTTGTAGCCAGCGCGTACGCCGCCTTCAACCAGCGACTTGGCCTGGTACTCAGGCGCTTCGTACAGGAAGAAGTTGTAGCTGCTGCGGTAGGTCCAGTCGGTGTAGGCGTAGAACTCGCCGTCGCCGATTTCCTTGCTGTACTTCAGCGTGAAGTTCAGCTGGGTCTTCGGTGCACGCGGCAGCGGGTTGCCGTTGATGCGCGATACGCCAGCGATCTTCGGATCCATATTGGTCGGCGTGCAGCCGTAGTTGTACGGCGCGGTGTTCGCCAGGTTGCCGCAGTACTGCACGAACAGGTTCTTGTCCTTGATCTCGGTGTCGTTGTAGCTGCCGCCCAGGGTCATGCTGAACTCGTCGCTCAGATTGGCCTGGAAGTCCACTTCAACGCCCTGGCCGGTCACCTTCTCAGCGTTGATCAGCTGATTCATGTTGACCGTGCCGCTACCCGCGGTCAGCTGCTTGTCCTTGACGCGGTACTGGAACACCGACGCGCTCAGGCGGGCGCGCTTGTCGAACAGGTCCTGCTTGATACCGGCTTCATACGACAGCGCTTTCTCGGCGCCAGCGAACGATGGCTTGTCGCCCAGGCCGTTCAGACGACCCTGCATCGACGGCGCACGGTAGCCGGTGGCAACGCGGGCAAACAGGTTGGTGGTCTTGTTCAGTTCATAGGTACCGCTCACATCCCAGCTCAGGTTGTGCGAGGTGTTGTCGATCTCGAACGGGCCGGACATCTGAGGCGGTTCGTAGCGCACGGCCGAGAATTCCTTCTTGTCGGTGGTGTAGCGCAGGCCGCCGCGCAGCTTCAGCTTGTCGCTGACGGTGTAGTTCAGCGAGCCGAAGGCCGCCCACGACTTGGCGTGCTGGAACTGCTGCGCGTAGGCGGCGTTCTGCGGGTTGCCCGGTGCGAAGGAGTTGAAGCTGATCGAGTCGATCTGGATGTTTTCGTTGAAGAAGAACAGGCCGCCGATCCACTGCAGCGGGCCCTTGTAGTTCGACTCGGCGCGGAACTCCTGCGAGAACTGCTTGTGGTTAGGCAGCAGGTCGGCCGTTTCAACCGGGAACGGGATCCTGCCGGGACCGGCCGGCAGCACCTGGCAGCCACCCACGTTGCAACCATAACCGCCATCGACGTCGGCGCGGCTGTTGAACTTCAGCGTTTCGTAGCCGGTGATCGAGTGCAGCGTGATGTCGTCCAGGTTGTACTTCAGGCGGATGTTGCCGCCCTTGGTGGTCAGCTTCTGGTAGTTGACGCCGTCGCTCGGGTAGGAGCCGTAGTCGAAGCCATCGACCAGGTCGTTGGTGCCCTTCTTGATGATGTTGGCGCGGAACAGCGTGGCGCTGCCGTGGTAGTCGCGCTCGTGGTAGTTGAACAGCGCGCTGAAGTCCTTGGTCGGCTTGACCAGCGCCTGCAGGCGGAAGGCGTTGTCGCCGTAGCCTTCGAAGTCCTGGGTGCCCTTGTTCGGGGTCGGATTGGTGTTGTGCACGCGGTCGCCGCGGTGCTGGCTGGTGCCGGAGAAGCGCAGCGCAACGGTGTCGCTGACCGGGATGTTGAACATGCCTTCGGCGGTCTTGGCCGAGTAGTTGCCCACGCCCAGGGTCAGGTAGCCCTCTTGCTTGAACACTGGCTTGGCCGAGTCGAACTTGATCACGCCGGCCGGCGAGTTACGGCCGAACAGCGTGCCCTGCGGGCCGCGCAGCACTTCGACCTGGTCCACGTCGAACACAGGGAAGCCCTTCAGCATGGCGTTTTCCTGGACGATGTCATCCATCACCAGGCCCACGGGCTGGGAAGCGTTCAGGTCGAAGTCGGTGTTGCCCAGGCCACGGATGTAGAAGCGTGGGAAGGTGCGACCGTAGTCCGATTCAACGTTCACGGACGGCGAGCGGCCAGCCAGGAAACGGATGTCGGCGGCGCCGGAGGTCAGCACGTCGAGCTTGTCGCCCTTGAGCGTGGCGATCGACATCGGCACGTCCTTGATGTTTTCCGCGCGGCGCTGCGCGGTCACGATCACGGTTTCCAGTTGGCCTTTGGTGGCGGTATCCGGGGCGTCGGCCGCCGGCTGGTCTGCTGCAACGGCGGCTGCTTCGGCGGCCATGGCCGCGTGCAGCGGGAATGCGCTTGCGACAGCCAGCGCGATCAGCGATCGCACTGCGTAACCACTACTTTTTTTACTCATGAGTCCTGCTCCCTATTGTGTAGGCAAGGTTGAAATATCAATCCGGAATCTCGCTTTCGCTGCTGAGCGCAACGGGCGATGTCTTTGTTTTTATTGGCAAAAATGTATCGAAACTACGAAGTCTCGCATAAGAATATGCAAACTACCAACCATGCTAGCATGGAAAAAAAATGACAGAAACTCACTTTTTGAGTGATTCGATTCATATTTATTTTATATAAATAGCTAAATAAAATCGAATTTGTCGTACATATCGAGGCTGATGCATAGTAGTGGACGGCCTACGGAAGTAGTCACCTGACACGAAAAAGCCACCCTGCTTGCAGGTAAATTGTTGATTTCCAAGGCAGGGCCGAATGCCCCGGAAGCCCCCAGCCATGCGGAAAATTATTTATCCAACAAGCAGGAAATTTTTCCAAACGGACAAAAAAGCAACAGCACAAAAATATTAAATTCGGCCTTAACTGTTGCGGCAGTGCGACATGGATCCCAGCACTGGCCGGCAGGACACAATCTTGGACGGAAAATGTAGATGAACAACATGCTCGAACACAGCCGCCTGCGCGCGGTCGGCGACCTGGGACAACAAATCTGGCTCGACAACCTGAGCCGCAACCTGCTCGCCTCCGGCCAGCTGGCGGAGCTGATCGCCGCCGACGGCATCCAGGGCCTGACCTCCAATCCGGCGATCTTCTACCACGCCATCCAGCACGACGCCGCCTACCAGGCCGCCCTGCCGCAACTGCGCAGCGCGCTGGCGACACCGGAAGCGCGCTTCGAAGCGCTGGTGCTGCCGGACGTGCAGCGCGCCTGCGACCTGTTCGCGCCGCTGTACCGCGATTCCGACGGCCGCGCCGGCTTCGTCAGCTTCGAGGTATCGCCGCGCCTGAGCCACGACGTCGACGGCACCATCGCCGCCGCCAAGCGCCTGTGGGCCGCCATCGCCCGCCCCAATGTGATGATCAAGATCCCGGCCACACCGGCCGGCATCGCCGCGCTGGAGGAAGTGATCTATGCCGGCATCAACGTCAACATGACGCTGATCTTCACCGCCAGCCAGATCCACGCGGTGCGCGCCGCCCACCGCCGCGGCCTGGCGCGCCGCCTGCAGGACACGGCCTCGGTGCAGCGCATCGCCAGCGTCGCCAGCGTCTTCATCAGCCGCATCGACGTCGCCGTCGACGCCCTGCTGGAAAATTCGGCCGACAGCAGCGCCGTCGCCCTGCGCGGCCGCGCCGCCATGGCGGCCGCCCGCATCGCCTACCACGACTGGAAGAACGACGGCGGCTTCTCGGTGTTCGCGGCCTTCGGCGCCACGCCGCAATGGCTGCTGTGGGCCAGCACCGGCACCAAGCACCCGGACCAGCGCGACGTGCGCTACGTCGAAGGCCTGATTGGCCCGCACACCATCAACACCGTGCCCGACACGACGCTGGCCGCCTTCCGCGACCACGGCGTGGCCGAGGCCACGCTGCTGGCGACCGACATCGACGCCGACCGCGCAGTGATGGCGCAATTGGCGCGCCACGGCATCGATCTGGAAACGGTGGGCCAGCAGTTGCTGGCCGCCGGCCTGCTGCAATTTGAACAAGCTTTTGACAAACTACTGGCGCTGGTAGAGTGAATCCGCTCCCGTCATTCCCGCGAAAGCGGCGGTCCGCCGATGCGGAATCCATACTTCGCCGACTTAGAGGCAATACATGGAGGGAATTCATGCAATGCATGGGTTCCCGCCTTCGCGGGAACGACAAGTGCGATAAACCGGCGCCAAATTACATGTTTCATCCAATAAAAATATACAATATCGATCTTCCAGGAGCCCATTCATGAAACTTTCACAACTTAGTTTGACGGTTGCAGCACTGTTCATCGCTGCCAGCGCGTCCGCGGCTGACCCAAAGCTGGGCATCGTGTATGACGCCGGCGGCAAGTTCGACAAATCGTTCAACCAGTCCGCTTTTGAAGGCGCCTCGCGCTTCAAGAAGGAAACCAACATCAATTTCATCGAGGTGCAAGCCTCCAGCGACACCCAGGCGGAGCAGGTGCTGCGCGGCCTGGCCCGCAAGAACCTGGACATGATCGCCTCGATCGGCTTCGCCCAGCAGGCGGCCGTGCAGAAGGTCGCCAAGGAATTCCCGAAAGTCCGCTTCGTGCTGATCGACGGCGTGGCGCAAGGCGCCAACATCAACTCCATCACCTTCAAGGAAGAAGAAGGTTCCTACCTGGCCGGCGTGGCCGCCGCGATGGCGTCGAAATCCAAGAAGCTGGGCTTCATCGGCGGCGTCGACATCCCGCTGATCCGCACCTTCGCCTGCGGCTACGCCCAGGGCGCCAAGGCCGTCAACCCGAAGGTCGAAGTAAGCTCCAACATGGTCGGCACCACTTCCGATTCGTGGAACAATCCGGCCAAGGGCGGTGAGCTGGCGCGCTCGCAATTCGACCGCGGCGTCGACGTGGTGTTTGCCGTGGCCGGCGGTTCGGGCCTGGGCACGCTGCAAACGGCCAAGGAAAAAGGCAAGCTGGCGATCGGCGTCGATTCGAACCAGAACGGCCTCTACCCCGGCAGCATCCTGACCTCGATGGTCAAGCACGTGGACATCGCCGTGTACGATGCCTTCATGCAGATGAAGAACGGCACCTGGAAGGCCGGCGTCACCGCCAAGGGCCTGAAGGAAGGCGGCGTCGACTGGGTGCTGGACGAGAACAACCGCAAGCTGATCACGCCGGAGATCGAGAAGCGCGTCATCGGTGCCCGCAAGGACATCATCGACGGCAAGGTCAAGGTCATCGACATCCGTTCGGGCGCTGCCTGCCCGGTCTGACATCCGTTTGAACATTGAGCGCGCCGCCGGGGTTTTTCCCCCGTGCGGCGCGTTTAACATTTTTTACTCAACTCCGTACCGAAAACGATCCTATGCAGCCAGCAGTAGAATTTCGCGGCATCTCCAAGCATTTCGGAGCCGTCAAAGCGAACACGGACGTCAACTTCACCATCGCCAAGGGTTCGATCCACGGCCTGGTGGGCGAGAACGGCGCCGGCAAATCGACCCTGATGAGCATCCTGTACGGATACTACCGCGCCGACGGCGGGGAGATCCTGCTCGATGGCCAGGCGCGCAACATCCGCAACAGCCAGGAGGCGATCACGCTGGGCATCGGCATGGTGCACCAGCACTTCATGCTGGTCGAGAACATGACCGTGCTCGATAACGTGATGCTGGGCAGCGAGGGCGGTTTCAAGCTGCAGTCCAAGCGCGCCGCCGTCGAGGCGCAGCTGCGCGAGATCTGCACCCGCTACCGGCTCGACGTTGATCCGCTGGCCACCATCCACGACCTGTCGGTGGGCGCGCAGCAGCGCGTGGAGATCCTCAAGCAGATCTACCGCAGCGCCAACATCCTGATCCTGGACGAGCCGACCGCCGTGCTGACCGCGCAGGAGACCGAGTCGCTGTTCGAGATCCTGCGCCTGTTCAAGGAACAGGGCAAGACCATCATCCTGATCACGCACAAGCTGCAGGAGATCCTCGACATCACCGACACCGTCACCGTGATGCGCGGCGGCCGGGTGATCGGCGCGGTGCCGACCGCCGGCACCACCAAGGAAGACCTGGCCAATATGATGGTCGGCCGCCCGATCGAGAACAACCTGCCGCGCAAGCCGTACAACCCGGGCGCGCCGGTGCTGCACGTCGAGAACCTGCAGCTGCAGGACGAGCAGCAGGTCAAGCTGCTGGCCGATATCGGCTTCACGCTGCGCGCCGGCGAGATCGTCGCGATTGCCGGCGTGTCCGGCAACGGCCAGAGCGAGTTGATGGAGATCCTGTCGGGCATGCGCCTGCCGACCTCCGGCAAGCTGGACTTCCTGGGTAAGGCGTTGCCGTTCGCCGGCCGCTCCGACGCCGACGGTTTGCCGCGCACCTTCCGCGACCTGGGCATCGCCCACATACCGGAAGACCGTCTGCGCGACGGCGTGGTGAAGGCCTTCTCGGTCATGCACAACACCATCCTCGGCTACCAGGACAAGCTGAAAAACCGCTGGGGCCTGTTCGACTTCAAGGCCATCGCCGCGCGCTGCGCGGAGCTGATGAAGAACTTCGACGTCCGCCCCAACAACCACGACCTGCGTATCGGCCTGCTCTCCGGCGGCAACCAGCAGAAGGTGGTGATCGCCCGCGAAGTGCTGGCGCAGCCCAAGCTGATGCTGGTCGGCCAGCCGACGCGCGGCGTCGACATCGGCACCATCGAAAGCATCCACACGCAGCTGCTCAAGCTGCGCGACGAAGGCGTGGCGATCCTGCTGGTCTCCGTGGAGCTGGAGGAAGTGCGCGCGCTGGCGGACCGTATCCTGGTCATGTGCGGCGGCCGCATCACCGGCGAACTGAAAATTGAAGAATTCGACACGACCCGTATCGGCTTGCTGATGGGCGGGATGCACAAATCATGAATAACCACGACCTGCCACGCTGGGCTACCGCGTTTGCAATGCCCGTTCTGAACCTGCTGTCGGCCCTGTTGGTGGCCGCGCTGGTGATCTACCTGCTGGGCGAAAGCCCGGTCGAATCGATGGGCATCCTGATCAACAGCGCCGTCGTCAATCCGGAAGGCTTGAGCTACACGCTGTTCTACGCCTCCACCTTCATCTTCACCGGCCTGGCGGTTTCGATCGCCATGCAGGCCGGCTTGTTCAACATCGGCGCCGAAGGCCAGATGTATTTTGCCGGCCTGGGCCTGACGCTGGCCATGCTGGCCTTCGACAGCTCGCTGCCGATGTGGATACTGATCCCGGTCGGCATGATCGGCGCGGCCTTGTTTGGCGCGCTGTGGGCCTTCCTGCCCGGCTACCTGCAAGCGAAACGCGGCAGCCATGTGGTGGTCACCACCATCATGTTCAACTACATCGCCGGCGCGCTGATGAACACAGTGATCGTCAAATACCTGGTGCCGGCCGGCGAACAGAATCCGGCCAGCCGAGTCTTCAGCGCCGCCGCCGAGATGCCGCGCCTGAACCAGTGGTTCCCGGTGCTGGGCGAGACGCCGCTCAACATCAGCTTCTTCCTGGCGATCATCGCGCTGGTGATCTACGGTGTGATGGTGTCGCGTTCCTCATGGGGCTTCAAGCTGCGCGCCACGGGGCTGAACAAGCACGCGGCGCACTACGCGGGCGTCCGCATCAGCAAGATGATCATCACCGTGATGCTGATCTCGGGCGCGCTGGCCGGCCTGGGCTCGGTCAACTCCATCATGGGTTCGACCCACTACCTGTCGCTGAATTTTGTCGGTGGCGCGGGCTTCGTCGGCATCGCGATTGCGCTGATGGGACGGCAGCACCCAGTAGGGATTTTCCTGTCGGCCGTGCTGTTCGGCGCGCTGATCCAGGGCGGTTTCGACCTGTCGCTGGAAAAGCAGAACATCCCGCCTGAGACCTTCATCTTCATCCAGGGCTTGATCATCCTGTTCTGCGGCGCGATGGAAAACTTCTACGCTCCCGCCATTGCCGCCCTGATCAAACGGAAAAAGTGAGACCGTCATGACTTTTGAAGACCTCCAAATCGGCAGCATCCTGGTGTCCACCGTACGCAATGCACCGGTGCTGATTTTCGCCGGCATGGCCGGCCTGTTCGCCGAACGTTCGGGCGTGATCGACATCGGCCTCGAAGGCAAGATCCTGGCGTCGGCGTTCGTCTCGGCGGCCGTGGCCTTCGCCACGCAGAACCCGTGGTACGGCGTGGCCGCCGGCATGCTGGTGTCGGTGCTGCTGGCGACGCTGCAAGCCTATGTCGCGATCACGCAGAAGGGCAACCAGCTGGTGGCCGGCATCGCCATCAACATCGCCATGAGCGGCCTGACCTTCGTGGTCGCGCAGTTCTTCTTCCAGCAGGGCGGACGCACACCGGACCTGGGCCAAGCGCGCTTGTTCGACGTGGTGCTGCCGGGCAGCGCTGCGGTGGAAGGCATACCGTTCATCGGCTGGCTGTACGCACACCTGATCGGCGGCCACTCGGTGCTGGTGTACCTGGCGTTCGGGCTGGTGCCGCTGGTGCACTGGATGCTGTATCACACGCGCTTCGGCCTGCGCCTGCGCGCCTGCGGCGAGAACCCGCATGCGGCCGATGCGGCTGGCGTCAGCGTCGAGCGCCAGCGCTATGCGGCGATGCTGATCGCCGGTGTCCTGTGCTCGTTCTCGGGCGCCTATCTGGCGATCGTGCAGAGTGGCTTCTTCCTGCGCGATATGTCGGCCGGTGCTGGTTATCTGGCGCTGACGGCGATGGTGTTCGGTAACTGGCGTCCGGTGTACACCTTCCTCGGCTGCCTGATGTTCGGCTTCTTCGGCGCGGTGCAGATCCAGATCGAAGGCGTGGACCTGCCGGTGGTGGGCCGCCTGCCAGGTTCGCTGATCCAGATGGTGCCTTACGTGGTCACCGTGATCGTGCTGGCTGGCCTGATGGCCAAGTCGGTGGCGCCGAAGGCGCTGGGTACGCCGTTCGTCAAATCGCGCTGATCAACGCAGCGAGCGCATATAGGACAGCAGGTCGGCAACCTGCTGTTCATCCTTGATTCCCCAGAAGCGCATGCTCGTCCCCGGCACCACGTCGTGCGGCGCGCGCAGATATGCGGCCAGCGTTTTCTCGTCCCATACCAGTCCCGACTTCTTCATCGCTTCCGAGTACTTGTAGTCCGTGGTCGACGCCGCGCGGCGGCCGATGATGCCGTTCAGCTGCGGCCCGAAGCCGCCCTGCGCGTAAGGCCCGACCTGATGGCAGGAGGCGCAGCGCTTGAACAGCACCTCGCCCACCTTGGCATCGCCCGCCGCCGCAGCCTGGCCGGCGGCCAGCAACACAAGTAAAAAGTATGTCTTCATACATGCCACTTTACAGCAGATGCAGCGCGGCGTATTGCAGCAGCATGATGGTCTTGCCGTCGGCGATGCGGCCGTCGGCCATCATCTGCATCGCCTGCTTCATCGTCAGCTCCAGCACTTCGATATCCTCGCCCTCTTCCTCGATGCCGCCGCCGCTGCCGATGCGCGAGGCGGGATCGTATTCGGCGACGAAGAAGTACAGCCGCTCCGTCACCGAGCCGGGACTCATGAATGCCTCGAACACCTTGCGCACCTCGCTTACGCGATAGCCGGTTTCCTCCTCCACCTCGGCCTTGATGCGCTCCTCCGGACTTGCCTGGTCCAGCAAGCCGGCGGCAGCTTCGATCAGGAAGCCGTCATGGCCGTTGCCGTAGGTGGGAAAGCGGAACTGCCGCACCAGTACCACCGTGCGCAGCTCACGGTTGTACAGCAGGATGGTGGCGCCGTGGCCCCGGTCGTAGGTCTCGCGCGTCTGGCGCTGCCAGCTGCCGTCGTTGCGGCGGTAGTCGAAGGTGGTCTTTTGCAGCAGGAACCAGTCGTCGGACAGGGTTTCCACTTTGTGGATGCGGATGCGGTCTTCGGGCATGTCTGACTCCTTGATGATGGTTGCGTATTTTTACGATATCATGCAATATCGTGCAATATCAAGAAAATTCATGCATATGCTGACACGCCAACGCAAAGAACTGCTGATCGCCCGTCTGAAACAGGACGGCCAGATCGTCGCCAAATCGCTCAGCGAGGAGCTGGGACTATCGGAAGACACCATCCGCCGCGACCTGCGCGAACTGGCGGCGGAAGGCCTGCTGCAACGGGTGCACGGCGGCGCGCTGCCGCTCGAGCTGCCCGCCTCGCCGGCGATGGGCAACTTCGCCCAGCGCCAGCAGCTCTCCAGCGAGGCCAAGCCCGCCATTGCCCGCGCGGCGGCGGCCATGATCGCGCCGGGACAAGTGGTCTTCATCGATGGCGGCACCACCGCCGTCCAGCTGGCGCGCGCGCTGCCGCCGGCGCTGCGCTGCACCGTGGTCACGCACAGCCCAAGCATCGCGGTGGAGCTGGCCGAGCATCCCTTGATCGAGGTGATCCTGATCGGCGGCCGCCTGTTCAAGCACTCCATCGTGACGATGGGGCCTTCCGCGCTGGAAGCCATCGCGCAGATCCGCACCGATATCTTCTTCATGGGCGTGTGCAGCCTGCATCCGCAGCATGGCATCAGCACCGGCGACTATGAGGAAGCCGGCATCAAGCGCGCCATCGCTGCGGCGTCGATGAAGACGGTGGTGCTGGCATCGCCCGAAAAACTCGACACCGCCTCGCCGTTCCAGATCGCGCCGCTGGAGCGCATCGGCGCGATCGTGGTCAATGCCGGCGTGCCCGCCGCGCTGCTGGCGCCCTACCGAGAACTGGGCATCGAGGTAGTGCTGGCGCCCTGATGCGCCTACTGCTTCTCGATGCAAGCCGACAGCAGCGACAGGAACTCGCCACGCAGCGCTTCGAAGCCAGCGGGGTTGGTGTCGATCAGGTAGGCGGTGGCGACGGTGCTGGTGCGCTGCTGGATCAAGGTCTCGATGTTGGCGACGCCGTGGCCGTCCAAGGATGTTTTGCGTACCGTCAGGTGTTCGATGCCGCCCTGCTCCGACGAGAGGAACTGCGCGGTATCCTTGGGGTTGTGCGCAACCAGATACCGCATCTGGCCGACGATGGCGTCGCGGTCCGCGGCGATGCGTCCCGGCGCTGCGCGCTCCAGCTTCAGGTTCACCACCGGATCGGGACCGCTGGTGTAGAGCAGCAATCGGTAGCCGTCGTCCGTCGACACGTCGGCTTTGCCGTCGGCGCTGTCCACCTGGCGCCATTTTTTTGTCGCGGGCAGCCGGTCCTTGGAGCCGACCCTGAACTTGCTGCCGTCAAAACAGTGCGTGAGCGGCCCCAAAGAATCGTCGCTGCGCTCTTGCGCCAACGCTACCGGCATCAGCGGTAAAAGCAGCAAGGCAAAAATAACGCGCTTCATGAGATCTCCCGGTATTTACAAGTTTGCAAACATAACAGCTATTCCGCGCCGAGTGTGGCCCTTGCTGCGGAGTCCTTACGAACGGTACCAAAGCGCCCGGTTCCCGATCCTTTACCGTCCCGGTGCGCGGAAAAATTTGGTGCGGTGGCGCTGGGCATGGCACACTAGCCTTTTCACGGAACATGAGCAGCATGAACATGGCCTACAGGTTGCGGGGGATTTGGCGCGCGCTGCTGCTGGCGTCCAGCATGATCGCAGCCTCGTGCCAGGCAGCGACCCATCTCACCTACCCGCTCACCAGCGACGGCATCGACAGCCGCTACGACTACGATTGGGCGGTGCTGCGCGCCGCGCTGGAAAAGACCACCCCACGCTACGGCGTATTTGAACAACACCAGTCGAACGTGGCGATGTCGCCGCCGCGCATTGTGCAGGAAATGACGTCGCCGTCGGGACGCATTAACATCTTCGTCCGCGCCACTTCGCCGGAACTGGAGCGCCAGTTCATGCCGGTGCGGCTGCCGGTCGACCGCGGCCTGCTAGGCTACCGGCTGCTGCTGATACGCGGCGCCGACCAAGAACGCTTCGCCAAGGTCAGGACCATCGCCGACTTGCGCCGCCTGAGCGCAGGCCTGGGCCAGGGCTGGGCCGATATCCCCGTCTTCGAAAAAGCCGGCGTGAAGGTGGTGGAAGGCAGCAGCTACGACGGTCTGTTCGCCATGCTGGATATGGGCCGCTTCGATTTCTATCCGCGCTCGGCCGACGAAGCGCTGCGCGAGTTCCAGGAGCGGCACGACGCCCATCCGAAAATGGCGGTGGAACAAACGCTGCTGCTGCACTATCCGCTGCCGCGCTACTTCTTCGTGCGACGCGACGCCGAGGGCAAGCTGCTGGCCAAACGCATCGAGGCGGGCATGGAGATGATGATCAAGGACGGCACGCTGAACGCGCTGTTCGAGCGCTACAAGGGCGACCTGATCAAGAGCACCGCCATGCACAAGCGCCGCGTGATCCAGCTCGCCAATCCCAAGCTGACGCCGCAGACGCCGCTGGCGCGCGGCGAGCTCTGGTTCAATCCCCTCGCCGGCAAGTGAAAGGCGGAACCCCTTGCTCCCAAGTGGCAAAGTATGCTTCGCCACATAGGGGTCTGACCCCGATGGGGTCTGACCCCAGCCTGGCCGTGCGGGGTAAAGCCCAGCCTACGGCCAGATCGCCTTGAGCACGGCGGCCAGGTTGTAGCCGCCCTGGATCAGCTGCGCCTTGGCGGCGGCCGAACTGGGGACCGGATAATCGTCCGGCACCGCCAGCGCCCAGACGTTAAAGACCTCGCCGTTCTTGCTGGTCTGCTGTCCGATGGCGCCGGCCGTCACGCCAGTGTGCGCCAGCTTGGCCACGGCCAGCGACTGGTCGGCCCAGGCATACGGCCAGCTGATCGGATCGCCGCTGTAGACGTCCACCGCCGGCTTGCTGGCGATGGCCAGCTGCGCAAACTCCTGCGGCGAACGCGCGCCGACGCGGCGGAACACGTAGTTCACCACCGTGGTGTCCCAGTACGAATGGAAGGGCCGCGTGGTCTGCGGGGCGCGCGGCGGCGTGCCTGGCGCGGTGACCTGCGCGGCCGGCTTGGCCTCCGCCGGCGCGGCCGGTATCAGCTGCGCGCTGATGGCGCTTAACTTGATATCGTCCAGCAGCAGATCATTGCCGCCGCGCGCGTCGTACATATGGACCGCGTCGATCTGCGCCTGCTTCTGCGGCACCACAAAAGCACCGTTCCTGTCCACATACGCCGCGCCCACGTGCAGCGGTTGCACCACGTCGCCCGCCAGATGGGTGAGGATCAGCAGCGCCTGGCGCGGCGTGAAGTTGTGCGGGTTGCTGATCTTGTCGCCCTTGCCCTGCAAGGTGGCGATGCACTGCTTCAGCGTCTGCACGATATCGTCGTCGGCGGTGCCGGCGTCGTGGTCGTGGTAGTGCGCGTTCTGGAACGGCACGTCGGTGTAGTGGTAGGTGCTGTGCTGCGGATTGGCGGCGACGTAGGCCGTCATCTCCTCGCTCAGCGGACCGCAATACGTGCCCTTGACGCAATCGGCCCAGGTGGAGATTTTTTCCAGGCTCTCGCCCGGCAGCAGCAAGGCCTTCACGCGCTGCTCGGCATTGCTGCCCTGGATCAGCTGGTCCGCAATGGCGCCGACGGCGCGGTGGCCGTCATTGCCCCATGCGTGGGCATTGAAGGAAACGAAGGCACCGCTCAGCGCCACAGTTAAAGCTAGCTTCTTCATTCCGGGCTGCCTTTGACGGGTTTAGCATACGTCTTGTTGATGTCCAGCGGCTGCGCATACGGCGAGCTCCAGGTCTGCTCGTGCAGCGCGGCCAGGCGCAGCGCCATCTTCTCGTTGCGCATCACCACTTCCAGGTTGCGCGACAAGTCCATATAGCCGCCGCTCCAGTTGCTGGTGCCGACCCAGGCCACCCGGTTGTCGATCACCATGGTCTTGCTGTGGATGACGCGCGCAAACGGAATGAAGCCGCTGCTGGCGGTCGGCAGCGTGACCACGCGGATCTCCACGTTGGGCAGCACGGCCAGGCTTTTCAGGTAGACCAGCGCCGGTTCTTCCAGGTTCCAGTTCGACACCATCAGCTTGATCTTGACGCCGCGGTTGGCGGCAGCGCGCACCGCGTTGTCGATCACGGCGTAGTACGGACGCGTGCCTTTCGGGCCGTAGCTCAGCGGCGCGTAATCCAGCACCTGCACCCGCACCTCGCTCTTGGCCTCCGCCAGCAATGCCGGCAGGCCCGCCTCGGAATCGCCGACGCCGGCCGGGTTGAACTGGAGAGGACTCGACAGCAGGAAGGTGCCCTGATGAATATCCGGCGTGGTCGCCTTGACGTTCAGCGCCGGCGCCACCAGGCCCTGCGTGGTGATCGCCTGCGCGCGCCAGTCCTGGTTGAACACTGCCTGCACCTGACCGACGATCTTCGCATCGGTGATGCGCAAGCCGGTTTCGTGGATATGCTCGAACGAGCGCCAGTCGAAGTTCTGGCTGCCGACGTAGGCGACGGCGCCGTCGACCACCATGTACTTGGCGTGCAGGATGCCGTTGCCGGTCAGCTTATTGAAATCGATGATGCGCAGCTCCAGGTTCGGGATCGCCTTCAGCTGCTCGATGGTGGCTTTGTCCGACAGGCCCACGCCCTTCTGGTCCAGCAGGAAGCGGATCTTGACGCCGCGCTTGCCGGCCGCCGCCAGATGCTCCACCACCTTGTTGAAGACACTACCCTCGTGGCCGACCACATAGAACTGGCCCAGCACGATCTCGCTTTTCGCGCCGTCGAACAACTCGCTCCATACGGTGGCCGGGTCGCGCAGGTCGCTGCTGTGGAGCGAGGTTTCCACCGGCGCGGTCTGCACCAGTTCAAAGCCGGGTATCGAAAACTCGGCGCGCGCAGGCAGGGCAGACACCAGCAGGGCCGGCAGCAAAATGGAAAGTAAAACGCGACGCATGGTCACTCCTAGGGTTGTTGCAGGCGCTTGATGCGGCCCTGGGTTTCACTGCGGCCGGCCGGCTTGCCGTACTGCTCGCGCTGGGTCAGGTAATCGGTCAGCGCGTCGATGTCGCGGATATTGGTCTCGGCACGGTTGCTGCCCTGGGCGAAGGCCGGGAAAGCGTCGCCGCCCTCGGCCAGGAAGTTGTTGACCACCACACGGTACGTGGTGCCGTTCTCGATCGGCACGCCGTGCAGCATCAAGCTGTCGGGCACCACCTTGCCGCCCTCGCCGCGGCGCGGATCCCATACGTAGCTGAAGCCATCCGACACCTGCAGCAGGCCGCGCGTGATATCGCGGCCGCCAGTCCATTGCTGCTCCAGCAGTTCGCGGATCTGCGATCCGCGCAGGTTCATCACCACCAGCGAATTCGTGTACGGCAGCGCCGCCAGCAGCTGGCCGACGTTGACGCGGTTGCCGGCGCTGGTGTCGAGGTCATGCCGCAGCGAGCCGTTGTTGACGAAGGCGATCTGCGCGCCGTATGGACGGCCCGCCGTCAGCGTGGCGTCGGTGACCAGGTCGCCCAGCGCGGATTCGCCGTCGTCCTGCTTCTCGCGCGGCACGCTCGGCACGGCCAGCGCCGCCACCGGACGCGCCAGTGCGGCAGCGCTGCGGTCGCGGACTTTTTTCAGGTAGGCATCCAACACCGGATTGGCCGGCCAGGTACCGGGGATCATCACCTCCTGCTTGGCGCTGACGTCGCGCAGCGTATTGCTGGCGGTATCGACGGTGAGACGGATGCGCGACATGACATGACCGCCCATATCCGACTGCGTCACCAGGCGGCCGTCGACGCGGCACAGATAGCCGCGGTGCGAATGGCCGCTGATCACCAGCCGGATCGCCGGATCGAGGCGCTTGACCACATCGACAATCGGCCCCTTCAGATTACTGCATTCCTGCTGGTCGAATTTGTCGGTGGTGCGGCCGCCCTGGTGGATCAGCACCACGAACACGCCCACGCCCTGCTTGCGCAATTCCGGCAGCTGGCGGTTGATGGCGTCCGCCTCGTCGACGAAGTCCAGGCCGGCGATGCCGGAAGCCGGCGCTTTTTCGGTCGCCTCGCGCAGCACCGCGCCGATGAAACCGATCTTGACGCCATGCGCCTGCTCGATCTTGTAGGCCGGCAGCAGCGGCTTTTTGGTCACCATGTCGACCACGTTGGCGGCCAGGTACTGGAACCTGGCGCCGCCGTAGGGGTTCTCGAATTTGCAGGCCTTGTCGATGCGCGGCGATTTGCAGCCGCCTTGCTGCTGGCGCAGCAGTTCGACGCGGCCGGCGTCGAATTCATGGTTGCCGACCGAGCTGGTGCGCAGGCCCAGCAGGTCCATCGCGCCGATGGTCGGCTCGTCGGCCCACATCGACGAGATCGCCGGACTGGCGCCGATCAGGTCGCCCGCACCGACCAGCAGCAGCTCGGGATCGTCCTTGCGCCATGCTTGCAGCGCGGCGCCCAGCGTGTCGATGCCGCCGGCGACGACGGTGCGTTCGCCGCGGCCGTTAGCGCTGTCGAGCACGTATTTGCTCGCTTCGATATTGCCGTGGAAATCGTTCAGCGTAACCAGCTCGACTTGCGCCACGCCGGGCGGCAGCGCCGGCTTGAACCAGGCGCAGGAAGACAGCAGCAGCGCGGCGCAGGCAGGCAGGGCCAGTGCGGGCCGCAGCGCGCGCGCCGCCGGGGAAAACTTGATCATCTAACTTGCTCCGAATTCGGCAGCCGCCCTGATGGCGGCGGCCATATGCGAACGTCGCGCGCGGCGCTCGCATATGGCCGGATCGATCGACAATCCGGCCCGAAAACGACAACAGGCCCGAAGGCCTGCCGGTCAGATCAGGTCTGGCACAAAGACCAGACCGGTATCTTAACTTAGAAGTCGACGCGCAGCGTAGCCGACACAGCGCGCGGAGCGCCCAGGTAGTAGAACACGCCCTTCGCCGTCACGCCTGGGTAGGCGGTGGCGTTGGTCACCGACTGCGACGATGGATTGCGATATTCGCGGTCCAGCAGGTTCGACACGTTCAGGGTCAGCTTTGGATTCTTGAAGAATTCGCCGCTTGGGAACTGGTAGCCAGCGTCGAAGTCGACGGTGGTGTAGCCAGGAACCAGTTCGTCGTTGGTCAGGGTCGCCTGCTGGGTGCTGGTGACTTTGGCTTTCAGACGGGTGTACCAGCTGTTGGTTTCATACGAAGCCGACAGGCCGCCCTTCCATTTCGGGGTCAGTGGGAACTGGTTGCCCTTGGTTGGCAGGTAGATGCCTTTGCCGGCCTGCAGGTTTTCCTGGATCTCGCTGCTGCTGTAACCCAGCGAAGCGTAGAACGACCAGCCGTTGACCGGGGTGTTACCCGCTTCAATTTCGAAGCCCTTGTTCTTCACCTTGCCGACGTTGGTCAGCGTGGAGGTCTGCGAGTTCGGGTCGAAGGCGGTTGCCTGGCGATCCTTGAAGTCGCTGAAGAAGATGGTGGCCTGGGTGGTGATGGCGGCCGTCTGGTGACGGTAGCCCATGTCCAGGTTCATCGAGGTTTCCTGGCGCACGTCGCCCAGCAGGGTCGGCAGGTTGTTGATCAGCGACAGGTTGCCGTTGGTGGTCGAGTACACGAAGTTAGGTGGCGCCTTCATGTTCTTGGCCAGGCTGGCGAACAGCTGGTCGTCGTTGGTGATGCGATAACGCAGACCCAACTGCGGCAGCAGCGTCGAGTAGGTCTTGTTGTAGTTGTAGGTGACGCCCGAGTTCGGCGAGGTCTGGCTGTTGCCTTCGTTCGCGTAGTTGGTGAAATCACGCTTGACGTGCGGGGTGCGCAGGCCGACGTTGACGGTCAGCTTGTCGTCGATGAAGGTGGCGGTGTCCTGGATGAAGCCCTGGAACGCGGTGGAGATGCTCTTCCAGTCGCGCGATTCGTACAGCGAACCGTCAGGACGGGTGACCAGGCCGTCACGCAGCCAGATGTCGGTAGGCTCGCCGTTGGCGCCGATTTTTTCCATCGGGCCGGTTTGCTTGTGGGTCGCGCGCTCGTACCAGAAGCCCGCCAGGATCTGGTGGTTGTCCCAGTTGTGGGTCACGGAAACCGAAACGCCAGGACGCTGGGTACGGGTGATCGAACCGCTGTACACCCAGACCTTGTCCAGGGTGTCGCCGTCGCCGTTCAGGTCGACGCCGGTGAACTTGCCGGTGGTGGTGTTCAGGAAGGCATTTTCCTGTTGCAGCTTCTGCTGCACGCCGCCGGTGCCGTAGCCGTACCAGAAGTAAGGCAGGATCTTGATGTCGGTGTTTTCGCCGACGCGGAACTTGGCGGTTGCCGAAGCGATCACGTTCTCGAACGGGTTCAGCGACAGCTTGTAGTAGGAGTCGGCATTGGCCTGCGCCGGATCGCTCACGGCCTTGCCTGGGCTAGGCGCAGCGTGACCGATGAAGCTGGTGCTGTAGTCGTAGTGGTAGCCGTTCTTCGCCAGGTCAGCCAGGTTGAAGGTGCTGAAGTTGTTGTTGACGGCGCGGTTGTACAACACGGTACCGTGGATGTAGTTGAAACGATCCCAGTCGTAGTTGAAGCCGATGTCCATGTGCTTGCGATTGGCTTCGCCGGCGCCTTTCCACTTGTCCGACTTGGCTTGCGATACCGAGACGAAGACCTTGGCCTTGTTGTCCCAGAAGCGGCCGGTGTCGTAGCGCATATAGGTTTTGAACATGCTCAGCGTACCCAGGGTCTGGGCGACGCGGAAGCGCTTGGCGTCTTCTGGTTCGCAGGTGGTGATGCCGAAGTTACCGCCGGTGGCGCCTACCTGTGGGGAGTCGACGTCGGTCGAACCCTGGGTCACGAAGGTGGTGCAGGTGTTTTCCTGGTCGACGTATTCTTGTGGGAACACGGCGAAGTTACCGGAGTCGTTCACTGGAACGCCGTTAATGGTCGCACCGATCTGGTCGCTGTTGAAGCCGCGCAGGGTCAGACCGCCGCCGAACAGGCCGGTGGCGTCGTAGCTGTAGGTGTTCACTGCTGGCAGCAGGGCCAGAGCGTCGTAGGCGTTGCCGGTAGGACGCTGTTTCGCCAGTTCCTCAGCGGTAACGGTCGAGCGAGCTTTTGGCACATCTTCCTGCACCATCAGGCCCATACCGACTTTGCGACCGGTGATGGTCACGGTTTCGGTGACTGGCTTGGCGGCAGGGGCGGCGTCGGACTGTGCGAACGCGGCACCCATGCAGACCATCTGGCAGGCCAGAGCGACCAGGCTCAGACGTAGCGTCGGATTGTGTTTAACGGCGGATTGCATTAAAGGAACTCCCAGTTTATGTAAAAAAATTTATTGTGTTTTAAGATGCCTCGGACCGGACGGGCTTATGGCCTGCAGTCACATTCTTGACACAATGTGCCCATGACATCACAAAATTGTAACCAGTAAATATTTCATCAACATGACAAGAAGTCAGGTGATCAGACTGCCACTGACTTGCCTGACTGACATTTGCATGCAACACCCTCGAAACGCCAACAAAGTTGGCAGTTTGGAAGCATCTCAAACAACTATGCATCAGCAAAAAATGCGTGACAAATACGATTTACTTTAGGGATTTATATGAACGCGATATAAATGGGGCGCTGAACCGCGCGGGTTTCGCTCTGTAAGCGAGGCGCATCTTTAAGGGGAGCATTATAGCGGGCTGTGCACCACTTGAAATATTTTCACGCAGGGAATGCCCAAAACTGGTGCGCGCAAGCCTGATTTTGTCGCAATGTTGCCACACCCTCGTGGGAGCGTGACAAATGTGACAAGCCGCCCGGAAGGCGGCCTGAGGAAAATTTAGATCAGTAGCACTAGTACTCCCGTCGCGGCAACGCAACATCCGCGGCGGCCGTGGTCATGTGCTCAGCGGCCCTTGGCGATCGGCGCGGTGGCGATGGCGGCTTCGAATTTGGCGAATTTGCCGTCCAAAGCCTTCAACAAGCGTTGTTTATCGGCATCAGCCAGGAAGGAATAGCGGATGCTGTCGTAAGACAGTTTCTTGATCTCGGCATAGTCCGGCTTGTAGCGGGCGGCGTACAGCACATATTCGCCGGACAGGTTGTTGCGCGACACGCCGGCATCGTCGGTCGACAGCACGAACGGCACGCCGTATTTGCGGTACAGGGTCACCGGGTGGGCCTCGCCCTTGACGCCCAGGATGAACTGATTGCTGGTCAGGTTGACCTCGACGGCGATCTGCTTGTCGCGCATTTTTTTCATGATCGCCAGCGAGTCCGTTTCGTGGGCGATATCGATGCCGTGGCCGATGCGGCTGGCGCCGGCGACGTCGATGGCGTCCTTGATATGGAAGGTCAGGCCTTCCGGCGGCACCACGCCCAGCGCCAGCTCGCCCGCATGCAGCGCCAGCTTCACGCCTGGATGTTTGGATTTCAGGAATTTATACATCTGCATGTGCAGCGCATAGTCGTGCATCGAGACGTTGACGCTCTCCTGGCCGACGATGTTCACGCCGACGATTTTCGGATTCGCCAGCGCCAGTTTGAAGCTCGACACCATCTGCGAAAACACCTGCGACGGCGTCAGGAAGCGCAGCGCGAACGGCTGGTAACGCAGCGTGAAGTTGGCGTCGTCGATGCCGGCGCCGGCGGTGTCCACATTTTGCAGATAGGAGGCGATCCAGCCCTGGAACGCGCTGTTGGTCTCCAGCGTGGCGGCGTAGCTGGCCAGGTCGGCGTCGGTGATGGTGCCGGCGGCCGCCTTCTGGTCGAACGCGGCGTCCTGCGCCATCGGCGCGATCTCATAGATGGTCTCGATGTAGCTGAGGTTTTCCTGGATGGCGCGCTGCTTCAGGCGGTGCAGGCCATCAGCCGCGTTGGTCGAGGCCACCGCGTTGAAGTAGCCGAAGGTGTCGAAGAACTGGCGGTCCGGCGGCGATTGCAGCGCGCCGTGGTTGTAGAAGTCCTTGTCGGCCCAGCGCTGCAGCAGGTTTGCCAGCACGGCGTTATTGTTCATCACGTCCTGGCCGGACAGGCAGACGCGGTCCGCCAGCGGCTTGGCCTGCTCGGCGCTGGTGTCGGCCTTGTTGGTGTCGATCTGGTAGGTGTTCTTGTTGACGCAGTAGCCTTCCTTGTCCACCCACTCCAGATACTGCTCGGCGTAGATCGCGCCCGAATAGTGGTGGTGCAGGTCACCGCCCTTGGGCATCATGGTCAGGAACATCGTCAGCTCGGCCGTCTTGGGCTCCGGGCCCGCCACCAGCGCCGCGAACTGGCGCTTGGTGATCTCTTCATTGCTGGCTGCCTGTGCGCCGTGCGGCAAGGCGCAGAACAGGGCGGCGGCAATGGCGGCGGCCTTCAGGCTGGCGATATTTTTTTGCATGAGTCTTCCAATGTGAATTAAGTCATTACGCGGGCGTGCACCTGGCGGCCAGCGGAATACGTCGCCGCCACCGCACGGTCGTCGCCCAGCAGGGCCAGCGCGAACAGCAGTTCTTCCAGGCTCTCGCCGCGCGCGGTCCGGCGTTGCAGCAGCGGCGTGGCCTGCGGATCGAGCACGATGAAATCCGCCTCGGCGCCGACAGCGAAATTGCCGATCGTGCCTTCCAGCTGCATGCAGCGGGCGGCGCCCAGGGTGGCCAGGTAGAACATCCGCAAGGCCGGCAGGTAACTGTCCTTCAGTCGCGCTACTTTATAGGCTTCATTCATCGTTTGCAACATCGAGAACGAGGTGCCGCCGCCCACATCGGTCGCCAGCGACAGCGGCACGCCCGCCTGGTCGGCGCGCTCGAAGTCGAACAGGCCGCTGCCGAGGAACAGGTTGGAGGTCGGGCAGATGGCGGCGGCGGACTGCGTTTGCGCCATGCGGATGCGGTCCTGTTCATTGAGCCAGATGCAGTGGCCGTACATGGCGCGCGGCCGCAGCATACCGTAGCTGTCGTAGACGTCGATGTAGCTGCGCGAGGCGGGGAACAGTTCGCGCACCCACGCGCATTCGGCTTCGTTCTCGGAAACGTGGGTCTGGATGTAGGTGTCGGGATAGGCGCGAGCCAGTTCGCCCGCCAGCTGCAGCTGCGCCTCGGTGGAGGTGGGCGCGAAGCGCGGCGTGATCGCGTACAGCGCGCGGCCGCGCTTGTGCCAGCGCTGGATCAGCGCCTCGGTGTCGCGGGCGCTGGATTCTGCGGTATCGCGCAGGAACTCGGGGCAGTTCCGGTCCATCATCACCTTCCCCGCCACCATGCGCAGGCCGCGCTGCTCGCTCGCTGCGAAGAAGGCGTCCACCGACTGCGGGTGCACGGTGCAGTAGACCATGGCGGTGGTGGTGCCGCAGCGTAGCAGCTCGTCGAGGAAGAAGTCGGCCACGCCGGCCGCGTGGGCCGGGTCTTCAAATTGGCGCTCGGTCGGGAAGGTGTAGGTTTCCAGCCAGGGCAGCAGGCCTTCCGACGGGGAGGCGATCATGTCGGTCTGCGGATAGTGGACGTGGGTGTCGATAAAGCCGGGCATCAGCAGCTTGCCGCTGTAGTCGTGCAGCTCGGCGCTGGGCAGCAGCGTGGCGCGCAGCGCCGCGTAGTCGCCGGCCGCCTGCACCTTGCCATCGGCGACGATCAGCAGGCCGTCTTCATGCCACGCATGTGACTGCGCGCTGAACGCCGGATCGGCGACAAAGTGCAGCAAGCTGCCGCGGTAGGCTTGCAAGGAGTTGGGCATGGCGATGTCCTGAAGAGGAATGCTGATTCTAGCGCGATGCGACCAGACGCACCGGCGCGATTGCGGTGTTTGGCGCGGCGTCCGTTTCGAGGGCGGCGATTTGCTGCGCTTCCCACACGATCAGCAACTGCGCGCAGACGGAGGCGGCAATCGCGGCGGGTAGCTTGTTGGTGATGCCGGCGATGCCGATCGGGCAGACCATGGCGGCGATGCGTTCTTCCGGCAGGCCGCGCGCAGCCATGCGGCGCTCGAACTGCACGCGCTTGGTCTTGGAGCCGATCAGGCCGAACCAGCCGACGTCGGCGCGGGCAAGGATCGCCTCGCTGAGGCGTTGGTCCAGAGCGTGGCTGTGGGTCATCACCAGATAGCTTGCGCCGGCGGGTGCGCTGTGCACCAGCGCCTCCGGCGCGTCGGTGGCCTCGACGGTGACGTTGGCGGGTATCGTGGACGGGAACATGTCCTCGCGCTCGTCGACCCAGGTGACGGTGCACGGCAGCTCGCCCAGCATGCGCACGATGGCCGCGCCGACATGACCGGCGCCGAACAGCAACAGATGCGCACGCGGCGCGAGGCAGGGATCGGCCAGCCATCGGCGGCCGGCGGTGTCGCGCAGGATGTGGGTGCCGCGCTGGCGGTCGATGGTGGGGAATGCCGGGCCGAAGGCCGTGGCATCAGCGACGGTTGCATCACCCGCACCGGCGACGACCGCGCCATGCGCATCGAGCAGCAGCGAGACCGGCGTGCCGTCGATGGCGCTGAGACGCCAGCTGTCTTCGCGCCAGCGCTTGCGCAGGCTGCTCATCACATCAGCCAATGCACCATCGATCAGCTCAAACGCCAGGTGCACCACGCCGCCGCAGCACTGGCCCAGCGTCGGGCCCAGTGCGTAGCGCTCCAGCCGCGCATGAACACCCTCGCCTGCCTTGGCGGCGCTTTTCAGCATGCTGCGACCGACATCGACCGCGCACATCTCCAGATGCCCGCCGCCGATGGTGTCGACCTGGCCGCCAGCGGTAACCAGCATGCGGGCACCGGGCTCGCGCGGGCCGGAGCCCTCGACGATAGCCACCGTCACCAGCACTGCCGGTTCCGCCATTGCAGTTGTCAGCCATTCGTTCATGTCGAAGTCCTCAGGCGGCCATTTCCACGGCGGCCACGGCGCGCAGGATCTCCTCGCTGGTCGCCGGAGCGTTCAGCGGCGGATTGACGCGATGCCCGCCGACAGCGGAAATCGCATCGCGGATCGCGAAGAACACCGAGAACGGCAGCAGCAACGGCGGCTCGCCGACGGCCTTGGAGCGGTGGATACTGTCCTCGACGTTACCGTTGTCGAACAGCCGCACGCGGAAGTCCTCCGGGCAGTCGGAGACCCCGGGGATCTTGTACGTCGATGGCGCGTGCGTCATCAGCTTGCCGGCCGGGTTCCACCACAGCTGCTCGGTGGTCAACCAGCCCATGCCCTGTATGAACGCGCCTTCCACCTGGCCCAGGTCGATGGCGGGATTGAGCGAACGGCCGGCGTCGTACAAGGCGTCCGCGCGCAGCAGTTTCCATTCGCCGGTGAGTGTATCGACCACCACTTCGGAAACGGCGGCGCCGTAGGCGTAGTACGAGAACGGATGGCCGTTCATCGTCTTCGGGTCCCAGTGCAGGCCAGGTGTGGCGTAGAAGCCGTCGGACCACAGCTGAACGCGGGCCAGATAGGCGCGCTGCACCAGCTCCGCGAACGGCACCACATGGCCGTTCACATGCACGGCGTTGTTGAAGAACTGAACCGGCACACCGTCCTCGTCGCCATACAACTTGATGGCGAAGGAGGTCAGGCGCTCGCGGATCTGGCGCGCGGCATCCTGCGCCGCCTTGCCGTTCAAGTCCGCGCCGGTCGACGCGGCCGTCGCCGAGGTATTGGCGACCTTGCTGGTGTCGGTGGCGGTTGCGCGCACGTGGTCCAGGTCGAGGCCCAGTTCATGCGCCACCACCTGCATCACCTTGGTGTTGATGCCCTGCCCCATCTCCGTACCGCCATGATTGACCAGCACCGAGCCGTCCACATACACATGCACCAGTGCGCCGGCCTGGTTCAGGTGCGTGACGTTGAAGGCGATGCCAAACTTCAGCGGCGTGAGCGCCAGGCCTTTCTTCAGCACCGGGCTAGTGGCGTTGTAGGCTTCGACCGCCGCGCGGCGAGCGCGGTATTCGCTGCTCTGTTCCAGCTCCGCCGTCAGCGCTTCGATCACGTTGTCGACGATCTCCTGGCCGTACGGCGTGACGTTACGCTCTGTCTTGCCGTAGAAATTCAGGCGACGGATATCCAGCGCATCGCGGCCCAGGTTGCGGGCGATTTCGTCGACGATGTACTCGATCGCGATCGCGCCTTGCGGTCCGCCAAAGCCACGGAAGGCGGTATTCGACTGGGTGTTGGTCTTGCCGCAGCCGGCGCGGATGTCCACGTCCGACAGATAGTAGGTGTTATCGAAGTGGCAGACCGCGCGGGTGGCCACAGGGCCGGACAAGTCCGCCGAGAAGCCCGCACGCAAAGTCATGTCGACCTTGGCGGCGAGGATCTTGCCGCTGTCGTCGTAGCCGACTTCGTATTCGTAGAAGAAGCAGTGGCGCTTGCCGGTGACAAGCATGTCGTCGTCGCGATCCGCGCGCAGCTTGACCGGGCGGCGCAGCTTGGCCGCCGCGATGCTGGCCGAAGCCGCCCACAACGCCGATTGCGATTCCTTGCCGCCGAAGCCACCGCCCATGCGGCGGCACTCAACCTGCACCTTGTGCGAATGCACGCCCAACGCATGCGCCACCACATGCTGCATCTCACTCGGGTGCTGGGTCGAACACTGCACCAGCATACCGTGGTCTTCCTTCGGGATCGCATAGGCGATCTGGCCTTCCAGGTAGAACTGCTCCTGGCCGCCGACGAACAACTGGCCCTTGACCACGTTGGGCGCCCGCTCGAACGCGGCCTGGTAATCGCCACGCTTGAGATGCATCGGCGGCAGCACATACGACTGCGCGGCCTTGGCTTCCTGCGGCGTGAAGACGGCCGGCAGTTCGTCGTAGCCAATCACGGCACGGCGCGCGGCGCGGCGGGCGTTGTCGTGCGTATCGGCGACGACGACGAAGATCGGCTGGCCGACATACATCACTTCGCCCGCGCTCAGGATGGGATCGTCGTGGATGATCGGACCGCAATCATTGGTGCCGACAATATCTTCGGCGGTGTAGACTGCCATCACGCCGGGCGAATTGCGCACCGGCGCCAGGTCCATCGCGCTGATGCGCGCGTGGGCCTTGGACGACAGGCCCAGCGCCGCATGCAGCGTGCCTTGCAGCTCGGGGATGTCGTCGGTGTAGGTAGCCTGGCCGAGCACGTGCAGCTCGGCCGATTCGTGCGGCCGGGCGACGCCGACCGCCTTCCACGCTTGCGCGGCGAGCAGCGAGGGAGCAACTGGTTGATTCATGATGGCTCCTTTCAGGCGCGGCAGGCAAAGGCGTTGACGGCATCGGCCGCCAGCGGCGCGTCGGCGCGGGTTTCGAACCAGAAGCGGCGCAGCAGGTTCTGCGCCGTCTGCATGCGGTAGGTGCTGGAGGCGCGCATGTCCGACAGCGGCGCGAAATCCTGCGCCAGCATGTCCATCGCCACGCGCAGGTTGGCTTCGCTCCAGCTCAGGCCAGTCAACGAAGCTTCGGCGCGGGCGGCGCGGCGCGGCGTCGCGGCCATGCCGCCGAAGGCGATGCGGGCCTCGACGATACGGTCGCCATCGAGCTTGAACGCGAACGCGGCGCAGACGGCCGAGATATCCTGGTCGAAGCGCTTGGCCAGTTTGTAGGTGCGGAACTGCACACCTACGCGCGGCAGCGGCACGCGCACGGCGGCCACGAATTCGTCGGGCCGCATGTCCTTTTTCTGATAGTCGAGATAGAACGCTTCCAGCGGCATCACGCGTTCGCCGGCCGGGCCGCGCAGCACCACTTCGCTGCCGACGGCTATCATCCACGGCATCGAATCGCCGATCGGCGAACCGTTGGCGACGTTGCCGCCGAGGGTGCCGGCGTTACGGATCGGCAGCGATGCGAAGCGCTGCCACATTTCGTCCAATTGCGACGGATACAGGCGGCATAAGGCTTCGTACGCATCGTTGAGCGACACGCCGGCGCCGATGTGCAGCATGCCGTCCGCCTCGCTGACGGTTTGCAGCGCGCTGACGTGGCCGAGATAAATGATGTCGCCCAGCTCGCGCATCTGCTTGGTGACCCACAGACCGATGTCGGTGGAACCCGACAACAGCGTGGCTTTCGGATGCGCGGCGCGCAGCGCCACCAGCTCATCGAGGGTGCGCGGCGCGTGGAAGGTCTGGCCATGCGCGGTGTAGCTGGCGCCGGCGTCGCGCTGCAAGGCGCGCAGCTGTTCGGTCAACGCCGCACGGTCGAAGCCGACTTTCGGCAATTCGGTCATGCGGTGCGCGGCTTCGATGATGGGACGGTAGCCGGTGCAGCGGCACAGGTTACCGGACAGGCAGTCGTCGATCTCCTTGCGCTGCGCGGGCTGGCCATCCTTGTCGAGGTACATGCCCCACAGGGACATGACGAAACCGGGCGTGCAGAAGCCGCATTGCGAGCCGTGGCATTCCACCATCGCCTGCTGCACCGGGTGCAGCGCGCCGTCCGGCTGCTGCAGGTCTTCCACGGTGAACAGCGCCTTGCCGTCCAGCGTGGGCGCGAACTGGATGCAGGAGTTCACAGCTTTCATTTCCAGCTGGCCGGCGGCATTCAGGCTGCCGACCACCACGGTGCAGGCGCCGCAATCGCCTTCGGCGCAGCCTTCCTTGGTGCCGGTGCAGTGCAGGTCCTCGCGCAGGTGTTGAAGCACGGTGCGCGTTGGCGCGGCGTTGGAGATTTCCTGCACAGCGCCACGGTAGTAAAAACGAATCGGTTCTGACATCTTGGCCTCAACCTGCGAATGGATGGGTTTTGCGCCAGTGTTCGGCGATATCGATGCGGCGGGTGATCCACACATTATCGTGCTTTTGCACGTAGTCGAGGAAGCGCGCCAGCGCCGCGGCGCGCGCCGGCCGGCCGACGATGCGGCAGTGCAGGCCGATCGACAGCATCTTCGGCTGATTCAGGCCGTCCGGATCGCCCTCGGCGTAGAGCACATCGAAGGCGTCCTTCAGGTAATCGAAGAACTGCGTGCCGGAGTTGAAGCCTTGCGCGGCGGCGAAGCGCATGTCGTTGGTGTCGAGCGTGTACGGCACGATCAGCTGCGGCGCGACGGCGGCCTTGCCCTCCGCATCAGTGTAGTCCACCTTTTGCCAGAATGGCAGGTCGTCGCTGTAGTTGTCGGCGTCGTAGCGGAAGCCGCCGTGCTCCACCACCAAGCGCTTGGTCTGCGGCGAATCGCGGCCGGTGTACCAGCCCTGCGGCGCGCTGCCGGTCAGCTCGCGGATGATCTGCACCGCTTCCTTCATGTGGGCGCGCTCGGTGGCTTCGTCCATGTTCTGATAGGTGATCCAGCGCAGGCCGTGGCAGGCGATTTCGTGGCCCAGCTCCTGGAACGCGGACACCGCTTCCGGATGGCGCTTGAGCGCCATCGCCACGCCGAAGATCGTCAGCGGCAGCTTGCGTTCCTCGAACATGCGCAGCAGGCGCCACAAGCCGGCGCGCGAGCCGTACTCGTAGATCGATTCCATGCTCATGTGGCGGTTGCTGAACGAGGCGGCGCCGATGATCTCGGACAGGAAGGTCTCTGAGCCGGCATCGCCGTGCAGCACGTTGTTCTCGCCGCCCTCTTCGTAGTTCAACACGAATTGCAGGGCGACGCGGGCCCGGTTGGGCCATTGCGCGTGAGGCGGCTTCGGGCCGTAGCCGATCAGGTCGCGCGGGTAGTTGTCGTAGGTAGTCATGGGCGCAAGCTAGTTAGTCTATGAGGAATATATCTGCAATCATATATGCCTAGAACAGCATCGGTATATGATTTGTCCAATAGATACTTATTACCTACCGATATAGGACTTACCATGGGCAAGCTTAGTACACACGTTCTCGATATCACTGTCGGCAAACCAGGCGCCGGCGTCAAGGTGGCCTTGTACGCCGTCACGGCGCAGGGCCGCGAGTTGCTGAAGACCGACGTCACCAACGCCGACGGCCGCTGCGCCGTGCCGCTGCTGGAAGGTGAGAGCATGAAACCGGGGAAGTATGAGCTGGTGTTCGGCGCGGGCGCCTACTTCGCGGCCCAGGGCGTGGATCTGCCCGAGCCGCGTTTTATCGATGAGGTGACGCTGGCGTTCGGCATCGCCAGCGCCGACCAGAATTATCACGTGCCGCTGGTCGTCTCGCCGTGGGCGTATTCGACCTATCGCGGCAGCTGATTACTTGGGTTTGCCGAGGTACTTGGCGAAGAAGTTCTCCATCCGCTGATAGACCTCGGTCCGGTTGGCGGTGTCGTAGAAGCCGTGGCCTTCGTAATCGACGTAATACCATTCAGGCGGATGGCCGGCCTTTTCCAGCGCCTCCTTCATACGGAAGGCGTTTTCCTTCAACGCGCGCTCGTCCTTGCCGCCGTGGATCAGCAGCACGCCGGCCTTGATGCTCGCCGCCCGCCGCGCCGGCGAATTGCGCGCCAGTTCGGCGGAGTCTTCGCCGACCCAGCGCTTGTAGGTGTTGCTAACCCGTTCCTCCAGGACCGACGCATCACGCTTGTAAAGCAACGGCAGATCGTAGACGCCCGCGTAGCCGACCGCACATTTGAACAAGTCCGGCTCACGCGCAGCCAACATCATCGCCGCGTAACCGCCGAAGCTGGCGCCATAGACGCACATGCGTGTGCCATCCACCTTGCCTTGTCCAACCGCCCACTGCACACCATCGACCAGGTCATCCATGATCTTGTCGCCCCACTGGCGGTAGCCGGCGTTCTGGAAGCTGTCGCCACGCCCACTCGAGCCGCGATAGTTCACTTGCAGCACTGCGTAACCGCGACTGGCCAGGAACTGCGCATCGTTATCGAAGTACCAGCTGTCTGAGACACCATGCGGTCCGCCGTGCGGAATCAGGATCAGCGGCGGCTTGCCCTCGCCCTTCGCCAGCGGCATCGTCAGGTAGCCATCGATACGCAGGCCGTCACGCGCCGTGTAGCTCACCGGCAGGCGCGGCGCCATGGCGTCTGGATCGATCGCCGCCATGTAGGTCAACAACAGGTCGGCCTTGTTGGTCTTGCGGTCGTAGAGATAGACCACGCCGGGATCGCGGTCACTTTGCACTTGGGCCAGCACAGTGTTGCCGTCGGCGGTGGCGCTATGCAGTACAACGGTGGCATCCGGGAATTGCGCGCTCAGGTCGCGGTGCAAAATTGCATCTGGATGGGATGGCTCGATATACATAGCGCGTGGCCGGCCAGAATGCGTGTATGCGCCGATCGGGAAGCCTCTTCCGGTATCGTATATCAAGCCTCCAATACTGCCACCTGCATCTTCGGCGACAGTCTTGCGCTGGCCGGTGGCGATATTCTGCCGTATCAGCTTGCTCGCACCGCCGTTTTCCGAATAATAGCCAATGAATTCTTTCTCGTCGGCGCTGAACGCGGCCGGAACCAGCTTGGTTCCCTTGGCCTGCTCTTCGACACTCCATTTTGCGTTCGCGCGATCGAAGCGCCACAACTGGAACAGTCCCTGCCGATCGGTAGCGGTCGCGTAAGCCGGCGTATCGTCGGAGTGCAGGACAAAATTCGCGTTGGGTGAAGGGAGGTCAGTTATCAGTTTACGGATCGCATTACGGCTGTCGAAGTCGTACAAAGCGCTGTATTCGTGCTCCCACGGATAGCTGGCGATAAATGCATGGCCATTACGCGGCTCCGGCAAGCTGACCACCGTGGCATAGGCCCAATCGTTGCCATAGCGTGTATTTTGTTTGGACAGCATGAGCATCTGGTAACCGTGCATATAGATTTGATGCGTACCGTCGTAATCCATCGCCACGATTTCACCGTTGCGCTGAGGCGCTTCGCGTGATCCGTATTCCTTCGCCTGCTCCACCACCACGCGGGTGTTACTGGTCCAGTAATAATCGGCCGGTACGATAAACGGAGGCATGCGCACAGTGCTTTCCGGCTTCATTTCAGGCAAGCTGAAAAACGACAGCATCGGCACCGTGCGTGCGCCTTGCGGCACGCGCACGGTCACGGCCAGATGCTTGCCATCCGGCGAGATCTGCGGATTGCTGTACTGGTCCTCCTCGACAAACGCCTGGATCGGTATCAGCGCGGGCGCGGCGCCCTTGGCCATCAACGGCAATATCGCGCAGATCGCGCTGGCCAGCATTCTTTTCATTTATCGCCCCAAGATTTTTGATTTCCAAAAATACTATCACGACTGGCAAGATTATCAAAAGATAACAATTGGAGAGAATTCAGCCGCGCCAGTCGTGCATCGGCTAAGATGCGCACACTATGACTGGAACCCACTCGGCGCTGACCGCGTCCTTTCTGCAACAAGCCGTCGAACTGCATCAACAGGGCCGGCTGCAACCGGCGCAGGCGCTGTACCGCCAGGTGCTGGAACTCGACCCGCGCCAGTTCGACGCGCTGCACCTGCTGGGCGTGATCGCGCGCCAGCAAGGCGACGCTCAGGCGGCCATCACGCTGATCTCGCAAGCGCTCACGGTCGACGGCATGCAAGCCAAGGCCCATTGCAACCTCGGCGTGGCGCTGCTCGATGCCGGCCGCGCCGACGAGGCGCTGGCCAGCCACGACCGCGCCATCGCCCTGCAAGCCGACTACGCCATGGCATGGAGCAATCGCGGCAACGCCCTGCGCCGGCTGGGGCGGCTCGACGAAGCACTGCTGAGCTACCAGCGCGCGCTGGCGATCCAGCCCTCCTACGCCGAAGCCCACCGCAACCGCGCCATCGTGCTGCACGACCAGGGCCGCTACCTCGACGCGCTTGGCGCGGCCGAGGAGGCACTGCATATCAAAGACCGCAACGCCGACGCCTGGTTCGCGCGCGGCAATGCGCTGCACTGTCTGCGCATGCTGCCGGACGCGGTGGAAAGCTACGACCGCGCCATCCATCTGCGGCCACAGTGGGCCGAGGCCTACAACGGCCAGGGCGCGGCGCTGCACCGGCTGGGCATCTTCGACGCGGCACTTGACAGTTACGACCAAGCGCTGGCGCTCAAGCCGGACTACGCGCTGGCCCACTACGCACGCGGCAACACGCTGCGCGCGATGCAGCGCAATGACGAGGCCATCGCCGCCTACCGCGCCGCGCTGGCGCATGGCGACAATCCCGAAACCATCGCCTTCGCGCTGGCCTCGGTAGGCGCCGGCGACACGCCTGCCGTGCTGCCGGCTAACTACGTGCGTTCGCTGTTCGACCAGTATGCCAATCACTTCGACCAGCACCTGGTGGAAGTGCTGGACTATCAAACGCCGTCCTATCTGGACGGGCTGATCCGCCGCAGCATCGGCGCCGGTCCGGTGGATACGCTGGACCTGGGCTGCGGCACCGGGCTGTGCGGGCCCTACCTGAAGGCCTACGCGCGCAGCCTGGCCGGCGTCGACCTGTCGCAGCAGATGCTGGACAAGGCCGCCGAGCGCAAGCTGTACGACAGCCTCGCCTGCGACGAACTGGTCGCCTACCTCGACGGCCAGCGCGACGCCTGGGACCTGGCGGTGGCGGCCGACGTCTTCGTCTACATCGGCGACCTGGCGCCGGTCTTCGCCGGCGTGCACCGCGCCTTGCGCGACGGCGGCCACTTCTGCTTCTCGGTCGAAGCGGGCGACGGCGCCGACTTCGTGCTGCGTCCATCGAACCGCTACGCCCACACGCTGGCCTACATCGAACGCCTGGCCATCGCCACCGGCTTCCATCTCAAGGCCGCCGAAGCACTGACAGCCCGCCAGGAAAACGGCGCCCCCACCGCCGCCCTGGCCATCATGTTGCAAAAGCCGCGGGGTCAGATACCGTCTTGAATGGCAAGCCCTTTCGATAAGTAATTAGGATCGAAAGGCTTGTCATTGCGTATCACCCCATAAATCAAGTGAGCCAGCTTGTGCATGACTGCCCCGATCACGGCTTTCTTTGCCATTCCGGTCGCGGCAAGCCGTTCGGCGAATTGCCGCAGGATGGGGTTATGTCGGCGCGCCACCAAGCTCGGCATGTACAGGGCAGCGCGCATTGAGGTGCTGCCGGTTCGACTGATCGTCGTTCGTCCCCTCAGCGAGCTTCCAGAGCTGCGTTGTTTGGGCGTTACCCCAAGAAAGGCAGCGAAGGTTTTCGCGCTGTCAAAGCGGCGAATATCCCCCAAATGCCCCAGTATTTTTGCCACGGTCGTCGTTCCGACGCCAGGTATGGTGGCGAGCAGATCGGCATCGTGCTTGAGGCCAGGATGGCGATCTATGTGATCGTCGATGTCGCCTTCGAGCTTCTCTATTTCTACGCTGAGCCAAGCGACATGCTGTCGCACATGCTGCGCGACGTCCTCCATCCCGCTGATGATCAATGCCTCCAACCGATTTTCTTCCTGCTGGCGAATGTCCTTCAAGGCTTGGACGCGCAGCGACCAAGCCCGCAACTGGCGCTGCTCCAGCGGCGGCGGACTCCAGGGCGCGGGCTTCATCGCGACGCAGTAGCGTGCAATCAGCCCGGCGTCGATCGTATCGTTCTTGTTGCGAATATTTTCGCTGTGGCCGAAGCCCTTGATGCAGACTGGATTGACCACGCTCACCACCAGCCCGGCCTGGTGGAGCGCCAATGCCAACGGCTCGGAATAGACCCCGGTCGCCTCCATGCAAGCATGCATTGCCGACAGGGGAACTTTGGATTTGGTGAGCCAGTCGACCATTGCCCGATGGCCTTCGGCGGAATTTTCCAGCACTTTGGTCTTGGTTTTTCCGTTGACCAGCAGTGCAATATCTAACTTCTTCTTGCTGACATCAATACCTACCGCTGCGCATATCGTATCCATTTTTGACCTTCCTCGTATGCGGGCTTACGCGCTGGCGCGATGGCCCCAGATACCGTTCGGACTTATCAAATGAAACAGGCAGAGGCACCTATCTGACCCACGTGCTCCACGGCACTAAGTCTGATCAGCGTCACTCCGCCTGGCCGCACCTACCTCCTTATTATCCGATGGAGATGCGGTATGCTCAATATACGAAGTCTGACATTCGGACACGCGCTCAGCCGTAGGCGCTGCCTACGGCTGAGCGCGTGTCCGAATGTCAGACTTGCCCCCCAGCTAAGATAGGCAAACTTGCATGGAATCCGGCCTTGCCTTAGAATCCGAAGCTCTGTGGCCGCGTTTTGGCCATGCCGTCTGGGCCGGTGCCGTGATCAGGCCGACCAGTTTCCCACGCATGATTCTTTACGGTGACCCTTGGATACCGTGCCGTTTTGGGCGCAACTTCTTGCGCTCGCCCTCCTGATACTGTGCTCGGCTTTCTTCGCCATGGCCGAAACCGCGCTGATGGCGGCCAACCGCTATCGCCTGCGCCATATGGCCAAGCGCGGCAGCCGCAGCGCCATCACCACCTTGTGGCTGCTCGACCGCACCGACAAGCTGCTGTCGCTGGTGCTGATCGCCAATACGCTGATCAACGCCATGGCCACCGCGCTGGTCACCGCCATCGCCATCCAGTCCTTCGGCCACGACGACAACGTCATCACCATCTCCACCGGCGTGGTGGCCTTCCTGCTGATCGTGTTCGCCGAGATTTCGCCCAAGGTCATCGGCGCCACCTTCCCGGAACGGATCGCCCTGCCCACCAGCATGGTGCTCAAGCCGCTGATGACGCTGGCCAAGCCGGTGATCTGGTTCGTCAACCTGTTCGTCTCGCTGGTGCTCAAGCTGTTCCGCATCAAGGCCGGCGCCCACGCGCACGAGGCGCGCCTGTCGCCGGAAGAGCTGCGCTCGATCGTGCTGGAGGGTGGCAACTTCATCCCGCAAAAGCACAAGAGCATCCTGCTCAACCTGTTCGACCTGGAGACCATCTCGGTCGAGGACATCATGACCCCGCGCTCGCAGATCGAGGCGCTGAACCTAGAACTGACGGTCGACGAGATCAAGCGCGAGCTGACCACCTGCTACCACAACAAGCTGCCCGTCTACGAAGGCGAGATCAACCGCATTATCGGCATCCTGCATGTGCGCAAGGCGGTGGCGCTGCTGAACCAGGTGGACGAACTGACGGTCGAGCATTTCCGCGAGCTGCTGAGCACGCCCTACTTCATCCCGCAGGACACCAGCGTCTTCACCCAGCTGCAGTACTTCCAGGAGAACAAGGAGCGCCTCGGCATCATCGTCGACGAGTACGGCGAGGTGCAGGGCCTGGTTACGCTGGACGATATCATCGAGGAAATGATCGGTGAATTTACGACATCGATGCCGGGCGCGGCCCGCGCCGACAGCTTCGGCTGGTCCGAGCAGGGCGAGTGCCTGCTGGAGGGCGCCACCGCGCTGCGCGACATCAACAAGCGCCTCGGCCTGAACTTCCCGCTGGACGGCCCCAAGACCCTGAACGGCCTGCTGCTGGAACTGTTGCAGGAAATCCCGGACGCGCCGATCAGCATCAAGGTTGCCAACTGCATCATCGAAGTGGTGCAAGCGCACGATCAGGCCATCAAAGTCGTTAAATTGATACGCCCGGTGAGCAAACGCACTCACTAATCCACGCTATCGCGTGCGGCAAACGCAACATTGCGGAGTACAATCGTTTCCTTGGGACGAGATACGGCTTTACAAATATGATGCCTGAGAGCATCATTCCGTGATCCAGCCTCCTCCATCAAGCAGACGCATCTATGGCAGCAGTCCTACCCAACGCCGCGCCAGGCGCCCCGATGCCGGGGCTGGCACGGGCATTGATGCAAGCCGGGCGCCTCTCCGCGGCCCAGGCCGACATGCTGCAAAAAAAAGCCCTCATGGAGAAGCACGCCTTCATCGACGTGCTGCTGGCCAGCGGCACCATCGACGCCCGCGCGCTGGCCATGTTCTGTTCCGAGACCTTTGCCTATCCGCTGATGGATGTGCAGGCGCTCAACTTCGACGCGCTGCCGGCCAAGATCATCGACAACAAGCTGATGCAGGCGCAGCGCGTGATCGCGCTGGCCAAGCGCGGCAACAAGATGTCGGTGGCGATCTCCGATCCGACCGACACCCAGGCGCTGGACCAGATCAAGTTCCAGACCGAGTCCACCGTCGAACCCGTCATCGTGGCGCACGACGCGCTGCTGCAGCTGCTGGCGCGCCTGAACAAGGACAGCGAACAAGCCATCAGCGACCTGGGCGGCGACGAGTCCGACATCCAGTTCGCCGAGGAAGAAGCCGCGGCCGCCGACGCCGCCGCCGATCCCGGCGCCAACGATGTCGAGGATGCGCCGGTGGTGCGCTTCCTGAACAAGATGCTGATGGACGCGGTCAACATGGGCGCCTCGGACTTGCACTTCGAACCGTTCGAAAAATTCTACCGCGTGCGCTTCCGCGTCGACGGCGTGCTGATGGAGCATGCCCAGCCGCCGATCTCGATCAAGGAAAAGCTGGTCTCGCGCATCAAGGTGCTGGCCAAGCTGGACATCTCGGAGAAGCGCATCCCGCAGGACGGCCGCATGCGCCTGATCGTGTCGCCGACCAAGACCATCGACCTGCGCATCTCCACCCTGCCGACCTTGTTCGGCGAGAAGACCGTGATGCGTATCCTCGACGCCACCCAGGCGCAGATGGGCATCGACGCGCTGGGCTACGACCCGGACCAGAAGGAGTTGCTGCTCGACGCCATCCAGCGCCCCTACGGCATGGTGCTGGTGACGGGGCCGACCGGCTCGGGCAAGACGGTGTCGCTGTACACCTGCCTGAACGTGATCAACAAGCCGGGCATCAACATCTCCACCGCCGAGGATCCGGCCGAGATCAACCTGCCCGGCGTGAACCAGGTCAACGTCAACGACAAGGCCGGCCTGACCTTCCCGGTGGCGCTCAAGTCCTTCCTGCGCCAGGACCCGGACATCATCATGGTCGGCGAGATCCGCGACCTGGAGACGGCCGACATCGCCATCAAGGCGGCGCAGACCGGCCACATGGTGTTCTCCACGCTGCACACCAACGACGCACCGTCGACGCTGACGCGGCTGATGAACATGGGCGTGGCGCCGTTCAACATCGCCTCGTCGGTGATCCTGATCACCGCGCAGCGCCTGGCGCGCCGGCTGTGCACCTGCAAGCAGCCGGTGGAGATCTCCAACGAGCTGCTGCTCAAGGCCGGCTTCAAGCAGCATGAGCTGGACGGCAGCTGGAAGCCCTACGGCCCGGTCGGCTGCGAGCGCTGCAACGGCGGCGGCTACAAGGGCCGGGTCGGCATCTACCAGATCATGCCGATCACGCCCGCCATCGAAAGCATCATCCTGGCCAACGGCAACGCCATGGAAATCGCCGCGCAGTCGGAAGCGGAAGGCGTCAAGTCGCTGCGCGGGTCCGGCCTGGTGAAGGTCCGGAGCGGCCTGACCAGTCTTGAAGAAGTGCTCGGCTGTACCAACGAATAGGAATCGACTCCATGGCGACATCGGGCAATGCGGGCAACCAGGTCAAGGAATCGATCTTCGCCTGGGAAGGCAAGGACAAGAGCGGCAAGACCGTGCGCGGCGAGCTGCGCGCCGGCGGCGAGGCCGTGGTCAACGTCACCCTGCGCCGCCAGGGCATCATGGTCACCAAGGTCAAGAAGAAGGCCTACCGCAGCGGCAAGAAGATCACCGACAAGGATATCTCGCTGTTCACGCGCCAGCTGGCGACGATGATGAAGGCCGGCGTGCCGCTGCTGCAATCGTTCGACATCGTCGGCAAGGGCCACGCCAATCCCTCGGTGTCCAAGCTGGTGATGGACCTGCGCGCCGATATCGAGACCGGCACCAGCCTGAACCAGGCGTTCCGCAAGTTCCCGCTGTACTTCGATCCGCTGTTCTGCAACCTGGTGGGCGCCGGCGAACAGGCCGGTATCCTGGAAGACCTGCTGACCCGGCTGGCGATCTACAAGGAAAAAACGCTGGCCATGAAGGCCAAGATCAAGTCGGCGCTGATGTATCCGGTGTCCATCCTGGCGGTGGCCTTTATCGTCACGGCCGTGATCATGATCTGGGTGGTGCCGGCGTTCAAGGAAGTGTTCAAGAGCTTTGGCGCCAACCTGCCGGCGCCGACGCTGTTCGTGATGGCGCTGTCGGAATTCTTCGTGGCCTGGTGGTATCTGATCTTCGGCGGCATCTTCGGCGCCATCTACTTCTTCTTCCGAGCGTGGCAGCGCTCGCTGCAGATGCAGCGCTTCATGGACCGCTTGCTGCTGCGCCTGCCGGTGTTCGGCGACGTCATCCGCAAGGCCACCATCGCGCGCTGGACCCGCACCCTGGCCACCATGTTCGCGGCCGGCGTGCCGCTGGTGGAGTCGCTCGATTCGGTGGGCGGCGCGGCCGGCAACGCGGTCTACCTGGACGCCACCCGCAAGATCCAGAACGAGGTCAGCACCGGCACCAGCCTGACGGTGGCAATGCAGAACGCCGACGTGTTCCCGAACATGGTGACGCAGATGGTGGCCATCGGCGAGGAGTCCGGCTCGCTGGACGCCATGCTGGGCAAGGTGGCCGACTTCTACGAGGAGGAAGTGGACGAGGCCGTCGGTGCGCTGTCGAGCCTGATGGAACCGGCCATCATGGTGATCCTGGGCGTGCTGATCGGCGGCCTGGTGGTGGCCATGTACCTGCCGATCTTCAAGCTCGGCTCGGTGGTCTAGTTGGATTCGTGCAGCGCCGCGATGCGGTTGCGCGCCTCGGCCAGCACCTCGTCGGCCTGGTCGAGGATGGTTTCGATGTTGGCGCGCTCGGCGCAGCCTTCCGGCAGGCGGTGGCTGACGCTTTGAAAGCGCAGGATCAGGCCCTGCATGTTTTGCAGCAGCGTGTCCTGCACGGCCGCGACGGCGCGCTCGCGCCTCGCCATCTTTCGCCAACGATAGCCGACGACGCACAGGCAGGCCAGCAGCACGCCCAAAATAAAGAGGGTAAGCGGGAACAAAAGCGGACTCCACGACGCGCGGTGACAGGCCCTCCACCTTGCCTGAATTTTAACTTCATGACCATATCCCCAAGGAGGGGCTTGCGCTGGACGGCGCGCGTTGAAAAACCGTTCCGCTATGTTGCCGTAATGCTTTAATATGAGCCACTGTAATAATCCACGCGGCCCGACCTATGCCTGAACCAACCCTGTTGTTTGCCCCCGCCGGCGAGCTCGCCATCAGCCTGATTGCCGGCCTGTTCGGCCTGCTGTTCGGCAGCTTCCTGAACGTGGTGATCCACCGCCTGCCGAAGATGATGCAGCGCGAATCGGACAACTACTGCGCCGTCGAGGCCGGCAAGGAAGAGCCGCACACCGGACGCTACAACCTGATGGTGCCGCGCTCGGCCTGCCCGCACTGCCAGCACCAGATCACCGCGATGGAGAACATCCCGGTGCTCAGCTACCTGGTCCTGCGCGGCAAATGCAGCAACTGCAAGGCGCCGATCTCGGCGCGCTATCCGGCCATCGAGATGCTGACCGGCGCCTTGTCCGCCGTGGTGGTGTGGCACTTCGGCAGCGGCTGGGCCGGCCTGGCCGGCCTGCTGTTCCTGTACCTGTTGATCGCCATGACCTTCATCGACTTCGACACCCAGCTGCTGCCGGACGACCTGACCTATCCGCTGATCTGGGCCGGCCTGCTGATGAACATCAACAGCACCTTCGCCACGCTGCACGACGCCGTGATCGGCGCGGCGGCCGGCTATCTGGCGCTGTGGTCCGTCAATTGGGCGTATAAGCTGGTACGTCACCGCGACGGCATGGGCTACGGCGACTTCAAGCTGCTGGCCGCGCTGGGCGCGTGGATGGGCTGGGCGACGCTGCCGGCCATCGTGCTGATGTCGTCGCTGGTGGGCTCGGTGGCCGGCATCGCGCTGATGCTGGTCAACCGCCGCGGCTTCGATTACCAGATCCCGTTCGGCCCTTACCTGGCGGCGGCCGGCCTGATCGTCTTCCTGTACCGCGATCCGATCATGGCGTTCACCCGCACCTTCTATCCCTACCTCTAAGCCACCGATGAGCACACTGCCCTTCTCCATCGGCCTGACCGGCGGCATCGGCAGCGGCAAGAGCACGGTGGCCGACATGTTCGCCGCGCGCGGCGCCAGCATCGTTGACACCGACCAGATCGCCCACAGCCTGACCGCCCCCGGCGGCGCGGCGATGCCGGCCGTCGTCGCCGCGTTCGGCGCCGAATTCGCCGACGCCAACGGCGCGCTCGACCGCGCCCGCATGCGCAGCCTGGTGTTTGCCGACGCCGGCGCCAAGAGCCGCCTCGAAGCCATCCTCCACCCCCGCATCCGCGACGCCGCGCTGGCCGCCGCCGAAGCGGCCAGCGGCAGCTACGTCATCTTCGCCGTGCCGCTGCTGGTCGAATCGGGCACTTGGCGTGCGCGGGTTACGCGCGTACTCGCGGTAGACTGTCCGGAAGAAGTGCAAATTGCGCGCGTAATGGCGCGTAACAATCTGCCGGAAAGCCAGGTCCGCGCCATCATGGCGGCGCAGGCCAGCCGCCAGCAACGGCTGGACGCGGCGGACGACGTTATCGAAAACGGCAACGGAATTGAAGCTTTAGAGCCCCAAATCGCCCGCTTGCACGCTTTATATCTGGCATTTTCGAAAAGAACGGCAACAATACCTTCGCAACGTTTGTAATTTTGCTTGGCTTGCTTCAAAATCACGGGAATTAATCGCAAGTCCACCTACAGAGGGATGTTATTTTGATTGTCTACGAATATCCTTTCAACGAGCGCATCCGCACGTTGTTGCGATTAGAGGATCTGTACGAGAAATTCAAGTTCTTTGTGCATCAAGAACATCCTATGCAGCACCACGTCGCGCTGGCGACCATCTTCGACATGCTGGAGGTGGCCGGTCGCGCCGACTTGAAATCCGACCTGCTGCAAGAACTGGAGCGCCAGCGCCAATCGCTGCTGGGCTACCGCATGAACCCGAACGTGCAAGCGGAAACGCTGGACGCCATCCTGGCCGAGCTGGACGGCGTGAGCAGCGCGCTGGTCGCGGCCCAGGGCAAGACCGGCCAGAACGTGCGCGACAACGAGTGGCTGATGAGCATCCGCGGCCGCACCATCATTCCCGGCGGCGCCTGCGAATTCGACCTGCCGTCCTACTACGCCTGGCAGAAGCGGCCGGCCGAGCAGCGCTTCAACGACATCGCCACCTGGTTCGCGCCGCTGGCGCCGCTGTTCGACGCGCTGGGCCTGGTGCTGCGCCTGCTGCGCGATTCCGGCGGACCGGTCAAGATGATCGCCGTGGCCGGCAGCTACCAGCAAATGTTGCAGGGGAAGGTCTACCAGATGCTGCGGCTGACCCTGGATGAATCGCTGGGCGCGATCCCGGAGATCTCGGCCAACAAGTACATGCTGTGGGTGCGCTTCACCTCGCAGGGCGGCGACCTGAAACCCAAGCCGCTGGAAGATGATGTACCATTCGAGCTCACACTCTGTAACTTCTGAAGAATTATCATGGCCACCGTAGTTGACTGCCCGACCTGCTCCGCAAAAGTGGAGTGGAAGGAAGAAAATAAGTATCGCCCGTTCTGCTCGGAACGCTGCAAGCAAATCGATCTCGGCGCCTGGGCCGAGGAAAAGTACGCCATCCCCGCCGCTCCGCCCAAAGATCCGAACGACGAAGAATAAGCCCTTATTGCGGCTTGACGGCTTGGCCGGCGTAGAGCACCGGTCCGCCTGGCGCCGGTGAGCCGCTTTGCGGTTCCAGCGTGATCACGAATGATGGCTCCGCCTGCAGCGGCGGCAGCTGATCCAACGCCAGTTTCAGCTGGCGGTCCTGCTCCAGCAAACCCAGCGACACAGGCGCGCTCCAACCCGGCGCCGATATCCACAATTGCAGCGCCTTGCGGTTGGCGACGACGGTGTCGTGCAGCGGAGTCAGCGTCAATTGGCGGTCCGCGCCCACCGACGCGATCCAGCCGGCGTTGCGGTCCTGTGGCGCCGACAGCACCGCGACCCAGGCGGGTCCCGGGGGTGCCGGGCGCAGCACCAGCATCGCGCCCAAGCCGACGCAGCCAGCCAGCGCGACGCTGGCCAGTCCGCGCCAGATGCTCACGTCATTCCACCAGCGCGTCATCACGATCCGTAACGCACCAGGTCCAGCCACTCCAGCAGAGGGATAGTGGCCGGCAGCAGCGGCTCGACGCCGACCGCGCCTTGCCATGCGAAGGCCTGGCCTTCCAGGCTTTGCGGCTCGCCGCTCCAGTCGCGGCTGATGAAGAAATGCAGCCGCACATGCGCGTGTTCATACACATGCTCGACGCCGCACCACTCCTCGGCGCTGTTGACGGTCAGGCCCAGTTCCTCGACGAACTCACGCTTGAGCGCTTGCAGCACGGTCTCGCCCGGATCGACTTTACCGCCGGGGAATTCCCAATAGCCTTCATACGGCTTGCCGGCCGGACGCTGGCCCAGCAGCACGTCGCCATTGGGCTTCATCAGGATGCCGACCGCGACGTCCACCGGCTTGACCTTCGCCTGCGCGCCGCTCATGCCTGCTTCCCGGCGTAGTCCTTGGCGAACTGCCAGGCCACGCGGCCCGACCGCGAGCCGCGCTGCAAGGCCCAGCGCAGCGCATCGGCGCGCGCCGCCTCGATCTGCGCCTCGCTGCAGCCCAGCGACGACAGCCAGTGGCCGACGATGGCCAGGTAGTCGTCCTGCTTGAACGGATAAAAAGTCAGCCACAGGCCGAAGCGCTCGGACAGGGAGATCTTCTCCTCCACCGTCTCGCCGGGATGCAGGTCGCCATCCTCGTCGTGCTTGTAGCTCATGTTGTCGGACATACGCTCCGGCATCAGGTGGCGGCGGTTGGAGGTGGCGTAGATCAGCACATTGTCCGACTGCGCCGAGATGCTGCCGTCCAGCGCCACCTTCAGCGCCTTGTAGCCGCTCTCGCCCTCCTCGAACGACAGGTCGTCGCAGAAGATGATGAAGCGCTCCGGCCGGCCCGCCACGATGTCGACGATGTCGGGCAGCTCGGCCAGGTCGGCCTTGTCGACTTCGATCAGGCGCAGGCCATCCTTGCCAAACTGGTTCAGGCAGGCCTTGATCAGCGAGGACTTGCCGGTGCCGCGCGCGCCGGTCAGCAGCACGTTGTTGGCCGGCTTGCCCTGCACGAACTGACGGGTGTTCTGCTCGATCTGCTCTTTCTGCGGGCCGATGTGCTGCAGGTCGTCCAACGCGATCGACGACACGTGGGCCACCGCTTGCAGGTAGCTGGCGCCACCGCCGTTGCGTTTGCGCCAGCGGAAGGCGAAGCCCAGCTTCCAGTCCGGCTCGCGCGGTGCCTGCGGCAGCACCGCCTCCACGCGCGCCAGCAAGGCCTCGGCGCGCACCAGGAATTGTTCGAGAGGGGTCGCCATCTTACGAACGGTAGTCGGCGTTGATGCTCACATAGTCGTGCGACAGGTCGCAGGTGTAGACCGTGGCCGCCGCCGCGCCGCGCGCCAGCTTGACGCGCACCAGGATCTCGCTCTGCTTCATCACGCGCTGGCCGTCTTCTTCCTTGTAGTCCGGATTGCGGCCGCCGTTCTTGGCCACCCACACGTCGTCCAGGTACAGATTGAGCTTGCTGACATCGAGGTCGTCCACGCCGGCGTAGCCGATGGCGGCCAGGATGCGGCCCAGGTTAGGGTCGGACGCGAAGAACGCGGTCTTGACCAGCGGCGAGTGGCCGATCGAGTAGGCGATCTTGCGGCACTCCTCGACGCTGGCGCCGTCTTCTACGGTGATGGTGATGAACTTGGTCGCGCCCTCGCCGTCGCGCACGATGGCCTGCGCCAGGAACAGCGACAGGTCGGTCACGGCGGCCGCCAGTTGGGCGTACTCCGGCGAGTCCACCGAGGTGATTTCCAGCGTGCCGGCGCCGGTGGCGATCAGCATGAAGGAATCGTTGGTCGAGGTGTCGCCGTCGATGGTGATGCAGTTGAACGACTGGTCGGCCACCTGCTTGACCAGCACGTCGAGCACCGGCTGCGCCACCTTGGCGTCGAACGCCAGGTAGCCCAGCATGGTCGCCATGTTCGGCTTGATCATGCCGGCGCCCTTGCTGATGCCGCTCATGGTGACGCTATGGCCACCGATGGTGACGGTGCGCGAGCCGGCTTTCGGCTGCGTGTCGGTGGTCATGATGGCTTCGGCGGCGTTGTACCAGTTGTCGGCCTTCAGGCCGGCGACCGCTTGCGGCAGGCCGGCGATCACCTTGGCGGCCGGCAGCGGCTCCAGGATCACGCCGGTGGAGAACGGCAGGATCTGCGACGCTTCGCAGCCCAGCTGCGCGGCCAGCGCGGCGCAGGTTTCATTGGCCAGCGACAGGCCCAGCTCGCCGGTGCCGGCGTTGGCGTTGCCGGTGTTGATCAGCAGCGCGGCGATCGGCTTGCCGCTTTCCTTGGCGGCCGCCAGGTGGGCCTTGGCGATCTGCACCGGCGCCGCGCAGAAGCGGTTCAGCGTGAACACGCCGGACACGGTGGCGGTCGGCGCCACTTTCATCACCAGCACGTCCTTGCGGTTCGGCTTCTTGATGCCGGCTTCGGCAAAACCGATTTCGATGCCGGCTACAGGCTTCAGTGCGGAGGCGACGGGCAGAGGGGAGTTGACGGCCATATATGTGTTCTCGTGAGTGGAAAGTGGGAGCCGCTATTGTAATACCTGACGGACAAAATGGCGCATCGCATCATTCCCCACTTCAAATACTTTTGGTCACAAAATTGCGCAACCACTAAAAAGCATAATTTAAGCGCAAATTTGTTCGAAAAGCACTAGAAGGATGTCATACAACCCCATGAATTTATTGAAGAAATCGTTATCATCAACGTAAAAGCGACAACATTTTAGTACGTTCGTTCTAAATTAAATAAAATGATTTCATGCCGTACGGAAATTAGTTTATGGTTCACCCCGAATGCCCCATCCCCGCATGCCACGAGACAAACAAGGCGACACGATCGTCAATAGCAACGAACAACTGACAACAAATCAAAGGAAACCGACCACATGAAAAAGCAACTTCTAGTAGCTGCCGTATTTGCCGCCACCGCCGCCATGCAGGCACAGGCAGGCACCCTGGGCGATGACAACCTGACCATCAGCGCCTTCGGCACCCTGGGCATCGCCAAGAGCAATACCGACCAGGCGCAATTTGCCCGCTACAACCAGGCCGAAGGCGTCGGCGACAAGGCCAAGATCGGCCTCGACACCAACCTGGGCCTGCAGGCGACCTACAAGATCAACGACTGGCTGTCCGGCACCGCGCAGATCCTGACCCGCAAGAACACCAGCCCGAGCTTCACCACCGACCTGACCTGGGCCTTCCTGAAAGCCCGCGTCAACGACGAGGTGAGCGTGCGCGTCGGCCGCGTGGTGCTGCCGACCTTCCTGATCTCGGACTACCAGAACGTCGGCTACGCCAACACCATGATGCGTCCGCCGATTGAAATGTACGGCCAGGCCCCGATCGAAAACGTCGACGGCGCGGACGTCAACTTCCAGCGCGCCTTTGGCGACTTCAACTTCACCACCCAGGCGTTCGTCGGCGTCAGCCGCGGCAAGCTGTTCGTGCCTACCGGCGCCGGTGCCGTCGCGACCTACCGCGCGCCCGCCGTCGGCATCAGCTTCACCGGCGAATACGGCCCGTTCCTGGTGCGTTTCGGCCACGCCCGCGCCGACCTGAAGACCAACGACCTGGCGCCGATCAACAGCCTGACCGCGACGCTGAACCAGTTCGGCTTCAAACAGCTGGCCAATGACCTCGGCCTGACCGACGGCAAGAAGATCGCCTTCACCTCGCTCGGCGCCACCATGGACTGGCACAACATCGTGGTCCAGACCGAATACGCGCAACGCCGCGCCAAGGAAGCGGTGTACATCCCCGACACCAACGCCTGGTACACCATGGTCGGCTACCGCGTCGGCAAGGTCCTGCCTTACTACGCGCACGCCGCCGTCCGCGACGCCGGCAGCTCGGTGACCCCGCCCGCGGCCCTGCCGAAGAACAGCCCGCTGGGCGCCGCCGTCTACGGCCTGCTGCCAGCGACGGAACAGACGTCCGACCTGATCGGCGTGCGCTGGGACTTCGCCAAATCGATGGCGCTGAAGGTGCAGGTCGACCGCGCCAAGCCTAAGGCCAAGGGCGGCTCGCTGATCTTCGTGCAGCCAGGCTTCAACAACAACGTCACCGTCGTCGCCGCCGCGGTCGATTTCGTCTTCTAATCCGGAGTCCACAACATGAAAAAAATGATCATCGCTGCGCTGTTGTCGTCGCTCGCCGCAGCCAGCGCCTCGGCGGAAACCGTCGTCATCGTCAGCCAGAAGAACCCCGCCACCCGCATGTTCTCGGAACAGGCTTCGCAATTCTTCCTCGGTAAATCCAACCTGTTCACGCCAATCGACCAGGCCGAAGGTTCGCACATCCGCGCCGACTTCTACCAGAAGGTCGCGGAAAAGGACCCGGCCCAGGTCAAGGCCCTGTGGTCCAAGCTGGTGTTCACCGGTAAAGCCACGCCGCCCAAGGAATACCCGAACAATGCCGAGGTAAAAAAAGCAGTTGCTGCCGATCCCAAGGCGATCGGTTATATTGACAAGTCGGCAGTGGACGACACCGTCAAGGTGATCCTGACCCTGCCTTAACCTCCAGGTAGCCCTGCCCCCTGCCGTCCCCCGTGGACGGCAGGGACGTGCGTTCCTGGCATCGCCAGAAGGAGTGTACGTTTTGAGTCTATCGCTGCGCGCGAAATTCCTGCTGCTGAGCGCCGTCATCCAGGCGCTGGTGGTTGGCCTGCTGATCTGGAACAGCCTGCGCCTGATGAACCACGCCGTCAGCACCAACGCCGAACGCGTCGCCCGCGAATACGCGGTCACGCTCAACCTCTCCCTCAGCCCCTACGCCACGCGCGGCCGCCTGTCCGAACTGACCAACTACCTGACCGAAATGCTGTCCGACCCGGACGACAGCTTTGTGCGCTACCTCGTCATCCTCGACGAACACGAAAAACCCATCATCGAAGCCGGCAAGCGCCGCGGTCCGCTGCCGGAGCTGCTGCGGCAAGGCGGCGGCACCAGTTTCAAGGGCGTGCGCACCCTGCTCGACGGCGCCATGCTGCACGCGCGCTCGCCGCTGCTGTTGCGCGATAACCGCGTCGGCTCCATCAATTTCGGCCTCAGCACCAGGGACCTGAAGCAGGCGCGCGACGAAGTGCTGCTGCAAGGGGGCGTGATCTCGTTGATCGGACTGGCGCTGGGGTTGGTGCTGTTCTACGCCTTCACCCACGGCATCGGACGGCGCCTGAACGCACTGACGGACCAATCGCAGCAAATGGCGCTGGGCGACTACAACAAGGCGCTGCCGGTCGAAGGCGGCGACGAGATCGCCGTCTTCGCGCGCGCGCTCAACGCCATGAGCGCGGCGCTGCGCGAACGCATCGCGCAGCTGGAACAATCGCAGCAGCGGCTGTCGGAATCGGAGGCGCGCTTCAAGACGCTGTTCGACATGGCGCCGCTGCCGCTGACGGTGTCGGACCGCGATGGCCGCATCGTCGCCGCCAACCGCGCGGTCACGCACACCTTCGGCGCGGGCGCGGCAAACCTGATCGGCAAGCGCAGCGACGAGGTGCCGTTCTGGGCCAGCACGCTGGAGCGCGATCGCATCTGGGAAATGTACAAGACCGAAGGCGCGGTGCACGGCGCCATCGCCGGCGTGCTGCTGCCCGACGGCAGCGTGGGCAGCGTGGCGATCTGGTCGTCCTCGCTGACGCTGAACGGCAACGACTCCATCATCTGGGCGCTGCTGGACCTGACCGAGGAGCTCAACGCCAAGCGCGAACTGAAGGACTTGAACGTGTCGCTGGAGTCGCGCGTGCGCGAGCGTTCGGCGGCGCTGGAACGCGCCAACACCGACCTGAGTGCGGCGCTGGAGACTTTGCAGCACACGCAGCACGAACTGCTGGCGGCCGAGAAAATGGCCTCGCTCGGATCGCTGGTGGCGGGCATCGCGCACGAGCTCAATACGCCGATCGGCAACAGCCTGCTGGCGTCGACCGCGCTGCGCGACCGCGTGGTGGAGTTCGACCAGCATGTGGCGGCCGGCGCGCTGCGGCGCTCGGAGCTCACCGCCCACCTGGAGGAAGTGCGCCTGGCCAGCCAGCTGATTTCCGGATCGCTGCACAAGGCGGCGGAGCTGATCTCGTCGTTCAAGCAGATCGCCGTCGACCAGACCAACGACCAGCGCCGCCGCTTCGACCTGCTGTCGGCGGTGCACGACACCATGGCCACCTACATGCCGCGCCTGCGCCGCGCCGAGTGCGAGGTGGTGCTGCAAATTCCGGAGCGACTGAGCTTCGATTCCTATCCCGGCGCCTTGTACCAGGTGCTCAATAACCTCGTCAACAATGCGCTCAACCACGCCTTCGACCAGCGCAAGGGCGGCACCATCACCGTGCGCGCGGAAGCGGTGGACGATGACATCGTCGAGCTGATGTTCAGCGACGACGGCGCCGGCATGCCCGAGGACGTCCTGCGCCGCGTGTTCGACCCCTTCTTCACGACCAAGATGGGCCAGGGAGGGACGGGGCTGGGGATGAACATCGTCTACAACACCGTCACCGGTGTGCTGGGTGGACGCATCACCATCGATTCGGCGCCGGGCGTCGGCACGGCGGTGCGCATGCTGCTGCCCTTCTCCGCCCCGCAGCGCGACGCCACGCGCTAGTGTCCATCAGGCCGCGCCCAGACGGGCGCGCGCCGCATCCACATGGCGCTCGCTGACGGCGACCGTATCGCCGCAGCGCAGCGCCAGCAGGTAGCTGCCGTCGCCGACCACGGACAGCGCGGCAAACTGCCCTGCCGCGACGATGGCGCGGCGATGCACGCGGACGAAGCATGCCGGGTCCAGATGCTCCTCCAGGCGGCTGAGCGGCATGCGGTACAACACGCAGCGATTTTCCAGGTGCAGCTTGACGTAGTTGCCGTCCGCCTCCAGCCACTGCACCTCCTCGAGCCGTATGCACTCGATGCGCCCGATCGAACGCACACTGACCTGCTGCCAGTAACCCGCCGGCGCGATCGCCGGCTGCGCGGCGACGTAGGCGCGCAGCGCCGGGGCGAAGCCGGCCAGCTGGCGCCGGGCCAGCATCGCCGCCGCGCGCTCCAGCGTCTGCGCCAGGCGGGCGTCGTCGAAAGGCTTGAGCAGATAGTCCATGGCATGCACTTCGAACGCCTCGATCGCGTAGACGTTGTAGGCGGTGACGAACACGATCAACGGCGGCTCGGCCATCGCGCTCAGGCTGCGGGCCAGGTCGATGCCGGATTCCTTCGGCATCTGCACATCCAGGAACACCAGGTCCACCTCCTGCCGCGCCAGCAGCTCGCGCGCGGCCGCGGCGCTGGCGCATTCGCCGACCACCTGCCACTGCGGATGCCGCGCCAGCGCGTAGCGCAAGTTGATGCGCCCCGGTTCTTCGTCATCGACCAGCAAGACACGCATCGCCGTCACTCCTTCGGATACATGGGCAAGCGGATCGCCACTTCGAAGCGGCCGTCGCGCGCAGCGCTCTCCAACGACGCCTCGCCGCGATAGGCCAGCTGCAAGCGCGCCCGCGTGTTGGAGAGCCCCATTCCGAGTCCCGGATTCGGCTGGGCGTCCGTCGTGACAGGATTGCTGATGCGGATATGCAGCTGCGTACCCTCGGAGTACATATGGATGCGGATATCGCTGTCCCCTTCATGACAATCGAGGTCGTGGCGCAAAGCGTTTTCGATCAGCGGTTGCAGCAGCAGCGGCGGACACTCGCCGCCATGGACGTCGCCAACGTCCATCTGCACCTGCAATCGCGCCCGGTAGCGCAGGCGCTGCAAGGCGAGGTAGTCGCCGACGAAGGCCAGTTCCTCGCCGACGCTGACCCAATCGCGGCCGCTGGCCGTCAGCGCGTAGCGCAGCAGATCGCTCAGGCGGTTGATGCCGTTTAAGGCCAGGTCGCCGTCGCTGGTGCGCACCAGGGCGCTGATCGCGTTCAGGGCGTTGAAGATGAAATGCGGCTCCAGCTGCGCGCGCAGGGCCAGCATGCGCTGGCGCTCCAGTTCGAGGTTGAGATGCAGGTTGTCGGTCAGCGCCTGCTGCCATGCCTTGTCCCGCGCCTGGCTGCGGCGCCAGATGCAAATGGCGGTGACCGCTGTGTAGGTCCCGGTCGACCAGGCGAATTCGAGGAACACATTAAAACCGCGTGGCGACACGAACAGGTGCCAGGCATGGGCCAGATCGAGCGCTCCGTCCTCACGCACGGCATCCAGCACCGCCATGTAGATCAACTGTAGCGGCAGGAAGATGAACACCACCATCGCGTAGCAGCGCACGATGGCGCGTACGCTGGCGGTCAGGTCCGGCCAACGCCGGAAGACCAGATACTGGCCGAAGCTGAGCGTCATGATCAGTGCGTGGTTCAAATCCCAATTCAGCATCACGTAGCCATAGCTGGGGCCACCGCCTTTGCGCAGCACGTCGCTGTAGACGCTGGCGGCGCCGACCGCGCACAGCAGGCCCCACACCAGCAGGTTGACCAGCAAGGTGTTGCGCACTTCGCGCCATGTGAGGGAGGGTTGATCCATGGCGGTGAGTATATCAGCCGCATGGACGGCCAAAATGCGCGATGGCGGGACATCGTCACGGCAATCCGGGCGCTCGTCACAAAGGCTGTCAGGCGCGGATGGTCTGGCGCGATACTCGCCGTCGGATCAACTTACGCATTCCTCATGAAGCCTCTTTTACTGCTCTGCCTTGCGGCGAGCGCAAACGCGCAGGACGCCGCCGACATGCAGCGCGTTGACATCACCGGTTCCGCCGCGCAGGCCCTGCGCCGCAACGACACGGCGGCCAGGATAGTCATTGGCCGCGCGGACATCGACTTGTATGGCGATACCACGCTCTCCGCCCTGCTCAAGCGCCAACCGGGCATCTCGGTGGCCGGCGGCGAGGTGCGCATGCGCGGGCTGGGCGCCGGCTACACGCAGTTGCTGATCAACGGTGAGCCCGCGCCGCAGGGCATGTCCATCGACGCCATCTCTCCAGAACTGATAGAGCGCATCGAGATACTGCGCACCGCATCGGCCGAATACAGCGCGCAGGCCATGGCGGGCAGCATCAACGTCATCCTGCGCAAGGGCAGCCGCGCGCAACGCGACCTCAAGCTGGGCGTCGAGAATCTGCAAGGCGTGACCGGTCCATCCGCCACCATGCAGGTTACCGACCGCGATGGCGCGTTATCGTACGGCCTGGCCGGTACGTTGAGCGACACGGGTTTCCGCAACACGCCAGGCACCACCGAGCGCGTGGAGGGACCAGCGGCGCTGCGCACCTTCGCGGAACTGAATGCATCGCACCAGACCAAGCTGAATCTGGCGCCGCGCCTGAACTGGACGCTGGCAAACGGCGATACGCTGGCATGGCAAAACCTGCTGGACCTGTACCGCACCGACAGCCACGGGGACTCCCGTGAAACCAGCATCTACGGCGCATCCACCGCCTACCCCGTCAATGACTGGCACGCGCTGTCGCACACGACCTTCCTGCGCAGCGGCGTGACGTGGACGCACGCGGTCGGCACGGACGGCAAGCTAAGCGTGAAACTGGGCTACGACTACAACCACCGCAACACCGACTACGCCTTCCATGGCGCCAATGCAGGCGGCACGCCGCTGTTCACGCGCGCGGTCGCATCGAACGCGGACGACGACAGCCTCACTACCAGCGGCAAATACCTGACCCGCCTGCGCGAAGCCCACAGCCTGGCCATCGGCTGGGACGGCGCCGACACGCGCCGCAGCGAGATGCGCCGACAGGACGACAGCGCGGCCAACGGCACGGCGCTGGGCCAGCTGCTGCAAGAATATGAGGCCCGCGTGCGCCGCATCGCCCTCTTCGTGCAGGACGAATGGGACGTAACGCCGCGCCTGCAAGCCTATCTCGGCCTGCGCTGGGAGGGGCTGGACACGCGTACCGACGGCGCCCTGCTGGCAGCGGTGCAAAACCGCTCCAGTGTTTTCAGTCCGGTGGCGCAGATGATGTGGAAGCTGCCGAACCAGGAGCGCGACCAAGTGCGGCTGGCCCTTGCGCGCACCTACAAGGCCCCGCCGACCCGCGATATGCTGCCGCGCCGCTACACCACCAACAACGACAACGGCCCCACCAACCCGGACGTGCAGGGCAATCCCGATCTGCGGCCGGAGCTGGCGTGGGGACTGGACGCGGCATATGAATCGTACTTCGGCAAGGAAGGCTCGGTGAGCGTATCGGCCTACGCGCGGCGCATCCGCGACGTGACGGTACAGCACCTGTTCGAGCAAAACGGCTCGTGGGTGACGACGCCGTTCAACGGCGGCAAGGCCAAGGTGGCAGGCATCGAGTTCGATGCCAAATTCCCCCTCAGCGCATGGCCCATCGACGTGCGTGCCAACGCGGCGCGCAACTGGTCGCGGCTGGACGCGGTGCCGGGGCCGGACAACCGCCTCAGCGCGCAGATCCCGTTCAGCGCCAACGTGGGCCTGGACTACCGCCCCGCCGGTGCGCTGACGCTGGGGTTCAATGCCGGCATGCAGACCGGCGGCATGGTCAGGACCAGCGGCAGCCTGGCCAGCTACACCGGCGTCACGCGCACCCTGGACGGCTACGCGCTATGGAAGTTCGACAGCAGATCGCGGCTGCGCATATCGCTGCTGAACGTGCTGCACCAGGACCAGCTGCTCGGCAGCTTCTACGCCGACGGCGGCTACAGTACCGCGCGCACCTCCAGCACGCCAACCCGCGCCGGCATCCGCGCCGTCTACGAGCGCCAGCTTTGAAGCCGCGACGTCCCCGATCGGCCGCCTCGCGCTTTCAATCCCGTGTCCATTCCTCATCTGCGCGCGGAGCCCGGCCCAGGAGCCACACCGCGCCACTTCCCAACGCTGCCGCCAACAACGCCAGCGGCGCGTACGCAGGGGCATCAGCCAGACAAAAGGCAAAAGCCACCCAAGCCAGGGTGATGAAACCCGCTATCAAGCTGACCGCGTCCAGGCCCCGCGTGCGGCTCGCCATGTCCGCGCGCTTCGCCGCCGTGGGATACCAGACCTGCACTGCCGCCGTCGAAAGCGTACTGCCCGCAATACAAAAAAACAGCGCCGGCACAGCGGCCAGATTGGTCCTTGCGACAAACAGCAATGCCGGAACCGCCAACAACCAGGCGGGGATCAAGGCGACCAGCGCTTTCACCCAGCGTAGCCGGGACAGCGAGGCCGGAGCGCTGCGCAGCAGTTCAGGAATGTCTTCAGCAGCGACTGTAATCCACGCGAGATTGCCTGCCAGCGAAGCGGTCAAATACACTATCGCCGGACCAAGCAGTGCCGGTAGCCCAGCCGAACCCGCCCCCCCTTTCATGACGATGTACACCGTGGGCACCACCGCATAGAGCATCTGCGTCAACGTCTGGGAAATCAGCCTTGGGTCCCTGCGAAGCAGGCGCCACTCCTTCATGAACACGATGCGCCACAAGCCGGCGCTGAATCGGACCGTTCCGCCTTGGGGAGCCGCCGCTGCGCGCGTGGTGCTGCCGGATACCGTCTCCTGCGTCCCTGCGAGAAAGCGACGATGGGCGAGGAAAATGGTGAGCCAGAAGGCGCCAGGTCCAACGACGAGCATGACCAGCAAGGGAATCGGCGTTCCGACCAAGGCATGGAACGGAAGCCACAGCAGACTCTCTGGCGCGAGCGGGCCACCTGGCGCAGCCCAACGCGTCATGGCATCGACCACGCGCCCGCTCATATCCGGGGCGAACCATTGGCCAAACTGTATCGAGAGAAAAACCACGGCTCCCATGACGGTCGCCAGGATTTGTCCCAGCACGCGCGTACGGCGTGCGCCCAGCAGGCGAACCAATGTCAGGCAGAGTCCCATGCCCAGCGCAGTCACGGCCAGCGCCAACGCCGGCAGTGTCAGGTAGATGGCCAGCAGCCTCCAGAAGCCAAACAGCACGCCCACGTTCACCACCGGTGCTAACAGAAACAGCAGCGTCCTGAGCGCGTCTGCCACGACGCCCAATCCACGCACCATGAAAACAGTATGCGTCGGCAAAGGGGATGACAACAACAGGTCGAGGTCGTCACGATCGAACAATGCAGAGACAGAGCCCGATATGGCTCCGATCAGCATCACGCAGATCAGTCCCCAGGTCACTCCTCCGAGTATCAACGTCATGCCGGCCTGCGACATGCCTGCAGCGCCTGCCCACCACCGGAACAAGAAGTAGGCCACGCCGTGCAAGGCCAGCCAGATCGCGCCGAGGACGAGCAGCCATGTGGTCCGGCGCGCGGCGGAGATGCGCCAGGCGAGCCGGAGTTCATGCCGGATCAACCACCGAACGCTGCCAGGGCGCCCGGTCGATATGGTCTTCATGCGTGGTCCACGGCGGTCAGTTGCAGGAACACCTGCTCCAACGTGGTACTGGGGCCGCCTTGCGCGGACGCTTCGGCGCGCAATTCATCAAGGGCGCCCTGGGCGATGACCCGGCCGCGATGAACGATGCTGATGCGCTGCGCCAGGCGCTCGGCCAATTCGAGAATGTGCGTGGTGAGAATGACCGTGCCGCCAAAGGCTACTCGTTCAAGCAATAAGTCTTTGACCAGGCGGGCGGCGCCGGCATCGATGCCGGTCAGCGGCTCGTCCAGGATCAGCAACTGCGGGTCGTGGATCAGCGCACCGGCGAGCGCCAGCTTCTGGCGCATGCCGCGGGAGTAGCCCTCGACCAGTTCTCCCGTATGCGTCCAGAGATCGAGTAGCCGCAGCAATTCCTCGGCCTTCGGCGCGGCGACCTCAGGTGAGATACCCCACAGTCCCGCGACAAATTCCAGGTACTCCAGCGCACGAAGCTTGCCGTAAAGCAGAGGGTCATCCGGCAGGAAGGCCAAGCGCTGCTTGGCCTGCGCAGGCGCCTTCATCATGTCATGCCCGAGGATGCGGACGCTTCCGTGATCAGGCTTGAGCAAGCCCGCGACCATGCGCAGCGTGGTCGTCTTGCCAGCGCCGTTAGGCCCCAGCAGGGCGTGGAATTCTCCCTGCGGAATCGTTAAATTCAGATCATCTACGGCGGCGATGCCGCCAAAGCTCTTCGCGAGGCCGACGATCTCCAGCGCAGGGGATGGAGAAGTCGTCACTGTGTTCGAGTCTGCCATATGCCGGCCTGATTTGTTTTTGGTTGTAATAAAAACGGCCCGATCGAGGTTACGATCGGGCCGTTCATGCCTTGCCTGGATACCGGGAGACCAGCTCCCGGGTTGTGCTTACGCCAGCTTGCCGTGGCAGGCCTTGTACTTCTTGCCGCTGCCGCATGGGCATGGGTCGTTACGTCCGACTTTCAGGCCCATCTCCATCAGCTGCTCGCCGCTCAGGCCTTGCAGCCCTGGCGGCAGACCGGTGATCGCAGCTGGCGACAACAGATCTTCCGGCGCGGCGTTCGGGTTGAAGTCGGCATGCTGGTAGCTCACGTTCTCAACGTGCGACTGCTGCATTGCCGCTTCCGCCGCATCGATCTCTTCGCGCGACTGGATACGGACCGTCATGATCAGCTTGACCACTTCGTTCTTGATCATATCCAGCATCTGGCCGAACAGCTCGAACGCTTCGCGCTTGTATTCCTGCTTAGGGTTCTTCTGCGCGTAGCCGCGCAGGTGGATACCCTGGCGCAGGTGATCCAGCGCCGCCAGGTGTTCGCGCCAGTGGCTGTCCACGCTTTGCAGCATCACGTTGCGTTCGAAGCCGCCGAACGATTCCTTGCCGACGATGTCGATCTTCGACTGGTACAACGCATCGGCCGCGGCCAGTACGCGGTCCAGGATATCGTCGTCGTTCAGGTTCTGTTCTTTTTCCAGCATGGCGCGCAATGGCAGGTCGATCTGCCATTCCGATGCCAGCGCCGCTTCCAGGCCCTTGATGTTCCACTGCTCTTCCACCGATTCCGCCGGCACGTATTCGCGTACCAGGTCGGTGAAGGCGCCGTGGCGCAGGGACTCGATCAGCTCCGAGATGTCGGTCGCTTCCAGCAGCTCGTTACGCTGTTGGTAGATCACTTTACGCTGGTCGTTGGCGACGTCGTCGTATTCCAGCAGCTGCTTACGGATATCGAAGTTGCGTGCCTCAACCTTGCGCTGTGCGGACTCGATCGAACGCGAGACGATGCCCGCTTCGATAGGTTCGCCTTCCGGCATCTTCAGGCGGTCCATGATGGCGCGCACGCGGTCGCCCGCGAAGATGCGCAGCAGCTGGTCGTCCAGCGACAGGAAGAAGCGCGACATGCCAGGGTCGCCCTGACGTGCGGCGCGGCCGCGCAGCTGGTTGTCGACGCGGCGCGATTCGTGACGCTCGGTGCCGACGATATGCAGGCCGCCGGCGGCAACCACCTGCTCGTGCAACGCCTCCCAGCCGTCGCGCAGCGCCTTCGATTGCGCGGCCTTGTCGGCGTCGCTCAGTTCAGGGTTGGCTTCAACGAACTGGATCTGCTTCTCGACGTTACCGCCCAGGACGATGTCGGTACCGCGACCAGCCATGTTGGTGGCGATGGTGATCGCCTTCGGGCTACCCGCCTGGGCGATGATTTCCGCTTCACGGGCGTGCTGTTTCGCGTTCAGGACGTTGTGCGGCAGGCCGCCCTTGGTCAGGATGCCCGACAGCAGTTCCGAGTTTTCGATCGAGGTGGTACCCACCAGCACTGGTTGGCCGCGGTCGTAGCATTCGCGGATTTCCAACATCATGGCGTTGTACTTCTCGGCCGACGATTTGTAGACCTGGTCCTGACGGTCCTTGCGCTGCAGAGGACGGTTAGGCGGGATCACCACGGTTTCAAGGCCGTAGATTTCCTGGAATTCGTAGGCTTCGGTATCGGCGGTACCGGTCATGCCGGCCAGCTTCGAATACATGCGGAAGTAGTTCTGGAAGGTGATCGAGGCCAGGGTCTGGTTCTCGTTCTGGATCTTCACGCCCTCTTTCGCCTCGACCGCTTGGTGCAGGCCGTCGGACCAGCGGCGGCCGGTCATCAGGCGACCAGTGAATTCGTCGACGATCACCACTTCATTGTTCTGCACCACGTAGTGCTGATCCTTGAAGTACAGCGCGTGCGCGCGCAGCGCCGCGTACAGGTGGTGCACCAGCGTGATGTTGGCCGAGTCGTACAGCGAGGCGCCTTCCGGCAGCAGACCCATTTTGGTCAGAATCGCTTCGGCTTTTTCGTGGCCGGCTTCGGTCAGCAGCACCTGGTGGGCTTTCTCGTCCTTGGTGTAATCACCAGGAACTTCAACCTTGCCCTTGCCGTCCGGCGTTTCCTCGCCGACCTGCTGGGTCAGCAGGCGCGGCACTTCGTTGATCTTGTAGTACAGGTCGGTATGGTTCTCGGCCTGGCCGGAGATGATCAGCGGGGTGCGGGCTTCGTCGATCAGGATCGAGTCGACTTCATCGATGATGCCGAAGTTCAGCACGCGCTGCACGCGGTCGCGGGCTTCGAACACCATGTTGTCGCGCAGATAGTCGAAACCGAACTCGTTGTTGGTGCCGTAGGTGATGTCGGACGCGTAGGCCGCCTGCTTGGTGGCGTGTTCCATCTGCGACAGGTTGATACCGGTCGACAGCCCCAGCCAGCCGTACAGCTTGCCCATGGTTTCCGCGTCGCGCTGCGCCAGGTAGTCGTTGACGGTGACAACGTGCACGCCCTTGCCCGACAGCGCGTTCAGATAGGCCGGCAGGGCAGCGGTCAGGGTCTTGCCCTCGCCGGTGCCCATTTCGGCGATCTTGCCGTAGTGCAGAACCATGCCGCCGATCAGCTGCACGTCGAAGTGGCGCATCTTGAAGACGCGCTTGCTCGCTTCGCGGCAGACGGCAAACGCCTCGGGCAGGAGCGCGTCCAGCGATTCGCCATTGGCGATGCGTTCCTTGAATGCAGGCGTCTTCGCTTGCAGCTCGGCATCGGACAGTTTTTCCATCGCCGGCTCGAGCGCATTGATCTCGCGTACCGTTTTTTGGTATTGCTTGAGCAGCCGCTGGTTGCGGCTACCGAAAATCTGGGTCAGTAATGACATGCTTGAATTCTTGAAAAAACGCCGTTAAAAAAAGCTCTGTAGGTGAAAAACGCCTTACCGCACGGAGTTCGACTATGGCAAAAGACGGTGATTTTATCATGCGTCCGCGCCTACATTGGGTTATTGACCTGTTTAACAATAGCCCAAGAGCGAACAATGTCACAAAATTAAGCCATTTTAACCGGTGGTGACGTTTTTTTGCCGCTGTGATATGTTGCTGCACATGCGATTCAACTCTTCCAACGTCTCCATCAGACGCCACACTCCCGTCGGGGCGACCGATTTCCTGCGCCGCGACGACAGGATGGCGGCCCTGCTGCCGGCCATCCAGCGCATGGCTTCGCTGCAAAAAGACTGCGCGGCGGCCCTGCCGGCCATGTTCAAGTACTGCGAAATCCTGGCGTTCGAGGATGGGCAATTGATTTTGTCGCTGCCGAATGCGGCGCTGGCGGCCAAGCTCAAGCAGCAGCTGCCCAAGCTGCAGGACACGCTGGCGCGGCGCGGCTGGCAGGTGCACGGTGTGAAACTGAAGGTGCTGATGACCAAGCCGGCCGAGATCAAGGAGCAGATGCGCTCGCTGTGGCTGACGGAAGCGGCCGTGACGGCCTTCGACGAGCTGGGCGATACGCTGGAGGCCACGCCGCAGAATGCTTCGCTGATCGCGGCGCTGAAGGCGATGGTGGCCAAGCGGCGTGCTACCTGAACCCCGCACGGCGATATGCCCCCGGGGTCGGACCCCGTACGGGGTCCGACCCCTGTGTCGCGGTGGGGGTTAGGTGAGCGCCCACTCACGCGCCATCTGGCGCAGATACGATGGCGGCGCAACTTCATTGGTCTCGAACGAGACGATTTCATACGCATCCGGATGCTTGAGCAGCTCCAGCAGCAGCTGGTTGTTCAGCGCGTGGCCGGATTTGTGGGCCTCGTAGCTGGCCAGCAGCGGATGGCCGACCAGGTACAGATCGCCGATGGCGTCCAGGATCTTGTGGCGCACGAACTCGTCGTCGTAGCGCAGGCCGTCCGAATTGAGGATGCGGTACTCGTCCATCACGATGGCGTTTTCCAGCGATCCGCCGCGCGCCAAGCCTATGCCGCGCAGCATTTCCACGTCCTGCATGAAGCCGAAGGTGCGGGCGCGAGCCACGTCGTGCACGTAGGAGACGTCGCCGAAGTCCACGTGGGCGCGCTGCTGGGTGCCATCCACCGCCGGATGGTTGAATTCAATGAAGAAGTCCAGCTTGAAGCCGTTGTACGGCGTCAGACGGGCCCATTTTTCCTTGTCGCCCGTGCCTTCGCGGATTTCCACCGGTTTCAGCACGCGGATGAATTTCTTCGCGACCGGCTGTTCCAGCACGCCCGCCTGTTGCAATAAATACACGAACGATGAGGCCGAACCGTCCATGATGGGGATTTCCTCGGCGCTGACTTCGATGTACAGGTTATCCAGGCCGAGGCCGGCGCAGGCCGACATCAGGTGCTCGACGGTCGAGACGCGGGCGCCGTCCTTGACCAGCACGGACGCCATGCGGGTGTCGCCCACCGCCATCGCGCTGGCGGGAAACTCCACCACCGGGTTCAGGTCGACGCGGCGGAAGACGATGCCGGTGTCCGGCGCGGCCGGGCGCAGGGTCAGCTCGACCTTGGTGCCGGAATGCAGGCCGACACCTGTGGTGCGGACCAGTTCTTTGATAGTGCGTTGTTTTAACATCCGACGATTATAGCGAAGTTGGGTCCGCCGCGCTGTCGGCTAACTTTCCTATCGTCAAGGATGTTCGGCTTCGGCGTGGACCGATTCGCGCCGCACCAGATAGATGCCGCTGGCGATGATGATGCCGGCGCCGAGCAGCGTGTAGCCGTCGGGCAGCGTGTGCCACAGCAGCCAGTCGATCGCCACGCCCCAGGCCAGCGCCGAGTATTCGAACGGCGCCACCACCGAGGCCTTGCCGGAGCTGAACGCGCGCGTGATGGCCAGCTGGCCGAGGAAGCCGCTCAGCGCCAGCGCCAGCAGCACCCAGCCGTCCTCGGCGCGCACCGGCACCCAGTGGCTGGCCGACATCGCCAGGCCGCCGGCCGCCATCAGCAGCAGGTACCAGAACATCATCGACTCGTTGCTGTCGGTGCGGGCCAGCACGCGGCTGGTGATCGCGGTCATGGCATAGCAGGCGGCCGAGCCGAGCAGCGCCAGCCCGCCCAGGGTCAGGAAGCCCGTACCTTCGGGCCGCAGCACCACCAGCACGCCAAGCAAGCCCACCGCGATGGCGCCCCACTGGCCGGTGCCGACCTTTTCCTTCAGGATGAACACCGACAGCGCCGTGATCAGCGACGGCGCGATGAAGAAGATCGAATAGGCCTCGGCCAGCGACAGCGCCTTGAGGCCGTAGGCGAACGAAGTCAGCATCGCGATGCCGAGCAGGCTGCGGAAGATGTGCATGCCCCAGCGCACGCGCAAGATGCCGCGGAAGGCGCCGCGATACAGCATATAGCCGCACAGCGGCGGCAGCGAACTGAGCGCGCGCATGGCGGTCACTTGCGTGGCGGGATAGTGGGAGGACAGCACCTTCATGGTGGTGTCCATGAACGAGAACATGGCGACCGCGGCCAGCATCGCGTAGATGCTGCGCAGGTTTTCCGAGCGGGTGGCGGTGGACAGGGGAAGCTCCTTGCTGCAGGTCCGGGCGGACCACTGGGAACGTCATTATGGCGACGTCCGGAGCCAGTGCCGGGCTGAGTCCGGTCGTCCAGATTATAGCAAGGGCCTACTTTCCTTGCAGAAGGCCCGTTGATTCAGCGTACGCCGTCGGTGACGCCGTCTTTAAAGAGTCCGTAGGCTTCCGGCATGTAGATCGATTGCACCAGCCAGCCGGCCGACGCCGAACCCGACAAGACTGTGAGCAGTAAAGCGATAAGCGGTTTCATCATCACGTAATGCTAAGGTGCCACAGGCGCCACGCGTCTCGGCTCCCAGAGTTCGATCTTGTTCCCTTCCGGATCGAGTATCCAGGCGAAGCGGCCGTTCGGGTCGTCGTCGGTGCGCTTCAGGATGGCGACGCCTTTCGTTCCCAGCCGCGCGAGGAAGGCGTCCATGTCGTCGACCGCGTAGTTGATCATGAACTCGCTGGTCGATGGCGCGAAGTATTTCGTCGTGGCCGGGAAGGCGCTCCAGATCAGCGCCGGCGGATGCTGGGGCGCGTCGTAGCGCAGCTTGGCGCCGCCCCACACTTCGAGCGGCATGCCCAGCACGTCGCGGTACCAGGCCGCCAGCGCCTTCGGGTCCTTGGCCTTGAAGAACACACCGCCGACGCCGGTGATATGTCCGGCCGGCTCGGCAGCCGCGGAGACGCCCGGCCCGGCCATCATCAACACGCCCACGCACAGCATCGCTATCGTTCGCATTCCCTACTCCTTGATTGTCAGTTCCGGTGACTCTATCCGATCTGGCGGCGCTTGTCCTGTCACAGCAGCATCACCAGCTTCAGGTCGTGGCGCTTGGCCAGATGCAGCGTCACCTGATTGAAGTTCAGATCGCCCTGCCGCGGATGGCGGAAACGGCGCAGGCCACCTTCCCTGCCGACCACGTCCTGCAAGATCCACAGCTCGGCGAAGGTGGCGCTGGCGGCGGACAGCTCGGCGATCATGCCGGCCAGCGGCTGCTCGCTGGCATGGCGGCCGATGTCGGCGCGGAACTCGGCCACCAGCCGCCGGGCACGCTCCGGCCAGTCGACGATCAGTTCGCGCGCCGCCGGGCTGAGGAACATGTAGCGCAGCAGGTTCGGCCGCGGCGAATGCGGACGCGGCGGCAGCCAGCCGGCAAACAGCTGCGCCGCCTGCGGGTTCCATGCGGCCGCGTCCCATTGCCGGTCGACGACATAAGCCGGCGCGTCGATGGCCGCGACCAGCGCGTCCAGCGACTCCTCCGCGTTGCCGCCATCGTCGTCGTGATGCGGATCGAGCCGGTCGGCCAGGCTGAACAGGTAGGCGCGCTCGGCGGCCGACAGACGCAGCACTTCCGCCAGCCGCGCCAGCATCTTGCCGGACGCCTGCACTTCCCTGCCCTGCTCCAGCCACGTCAGCCAGGTCGGGCTGACGTCGCACAGCTGCGCCAGCTCTTCGCGCCGCAGGCCGGGCGTGCGGCGCCGTCCGCCGCCGGGCAGGCCGACGCTGGCGGGCGCGGTGCGCTCACGATGGGTACGGATGAATTCGCCGAGTTTGGTGTGCATGGTAGTTCTTATACCAGGATAAGTACTTGTCTTGTTACAGGATAAAAACACGCCTATTCTGCCCTGACTCGCCCATTTTTGGAGAAAAACATGAAACAGCAAGCCGTCGTCGCCCAGCAATTCGGCAATACCGCCAGCGCCTACCTGACCAGCACCGTCCACTCGCAAGGCGCCGACCTGGTCGCGCTGCGCGAGATCGCCCGCGTATTGGGGCCGCATCCGACGATACTGGACCTGGGCTGCGGCGCCGGCCACGCCAGCTTCGCGGTGGCGCCGGTGGCGAAATCCGTGACGGCGTTCGACCTGTCGGCGGAAATGCTGGCCGTGGTGACCGGCGCCGCCCGCGAGCGGGGGCTGGACAACGTCATCACGCAACAGGGCAACGTGGCCAGCCTGCCGTTTGCGGACGCGTCGTTCTGCATGGTGGTCACGCGCTTCTCGGCGCACCACTGGCTGGACGTGCCGGCCGCGCTGCGCGAAGTGAAGCGGGTGCTGAAGAAAGGCGGCGTGCTGATCGTCATCGACATCACCGCACCGGAAAGCCCGCTGCACGACACCACCTTGCAGGCGGTCGAGCTGCTGCGCGACGGCTCGCACGTGCGCGACTACCGGCCCTCCGAATGGCAGACGATGCTGGAAGGCGCGGGCTTCACCTGCGAGCGCGTCAGCGACTGGAAGCTGGAAATGAAGTTCGACGAATGGACCGCCCGCATGCGCACCCCGGCCGAGCGGGTGACGGCGATCCGCAGCCTGTTCGGCACGGCGCCGGAGGAGACGCTGCAATACTTCGCCGTGCAGGCCGACTGCTCGTTCTCGATCGACTCGACCTTGTTCAAGGCCAAGCACGATTTCGGCGATATCTACTAAGCCGCGTCACGGCGGCGCGCGCGAACCGCGATATACTTTGCGGACGTCCAGGGAGAATGCGATGCCGCGCGATGTGCCATCCGAGCCGCGCAGCTGGCTGTTGGAGCGCCGCTGCACACTGACCCAGCGCCAACTGGCGCTGGTGTTCGCGACGCTGTGCGTGCCGTCGGCGCTGGTGGCGCTGGTCTTCCTGTGGCAGGGCTATTGGTATGTGCTGGTCTACGCTACGCTGGAGCAGGCGGCGCTGGCAGCGTGCCTGCGCTACTGCGCGCACCATCGCGACGACTACGACCGTATCGATATTTGTCCCGGCGTGATCATCGTGGTGGAGCAACGCCGGGGCCGCCAACGCAGCGCGCTCAGGCTGCATCCCGGCACCACCCGTCTGCTGCCGCCACGGCGCGACAGCGATCTGATTCAACTGGACGACCGCAACCAGCAGATCGAAATCGGCCGCTTCCTGGGCGCGGCCCAGCGGCGCCGGCTGGCCGATGAGCTGGCCTTCTTCCTGCGCGTACCGGGTTACTGATCGGCCTTCAGCGCCAGCAAGGCCGCGCGCAGCATGCCGCAGATTTGCGGATCGGCGCGCATCGCCTGTTCGCTCAGGTTGGCGCCCAGCAGCGGCAAGGTGATCGACGCGGCTTCCACCACGCGCGCCGACATCACGGTGATGGTTTCGCGCAGCGATGCGTAGGCATGGGTGGCGCGCGGCGAGGCGTTCAGTAGCGCCACCGGCTTGTCGATGAAGGATTCGTTGCCGACCATCCAATCGAGGCCGTTCTTGACCGCACCGGTCACGCCGTGCGCATATTCCGGGCTGGCGATCACCACCGCATCGGCGGCCAGCAATGCATCGCGCAGCGCGGCAACCACCGGCGGCGGCTCGGCGATATCGGGGTTAAACAGCGGTAGCTGTCCCAAGCCCCGGTACAGCCGCACCTCGATGCCCGGTGGCGCCACATCGGCCATCACGCGCAGCAGCATCGAGTTGATAGAGGCGGCCCGCAGGCTGCCGGATATGGCAATTACTTTCATTGGTATCTTCTGCTAGCAGGTGTCACGCCGACGGCGCCCTGGAAATCATACCTCCATTTTTTGCCCCGCATGGCGCATCCGCTTTGATTTGATCGAGCTGGCGGGCGGCCCCGGTCTGCCGAGGAAAAAGAAACTGACCAAGGGCGAGCGTGTGCGGACGCTGTTCAATGTATGGGCACTCTTGTTCGGCCCGCTCTACTATCTGGCCAAAGGCATGTGGCGCAAGGCGCTGCTGTATTGGCTGCCCGGCTTCCTGCTGCTGTTTCTGATTGAGGCCGCCATGCCGGCCATCGATGGGGATTTGCTGGCAAACGGCGTGGGGGTCGCCACCACCGTGCTGTTCGCGCTGCGCGCCAACATCGACTACTACAAGAAAGTGGTATTGCACGATAACGGCTGGTGGTAATGACAAACGGCGCACACGGCGCCGTTTCGTTACTGCATCCAGCCAGTCCGGCGATTACGCCTGGGCCAGCAGGGTCTCGGCGTTCGACACTTCGAACTTGCCGCCTTGTTCGATGTTCAGCTGGGTCACGACACCGTTCTCAACCAGCATCGAGTAGCGCTGCGAGCGGGTGCCCATGCCGAACTTGCTGAAGTCGGCGTCCAGGCCCAGGGCCTTGGAGTAGGCGGCGTTGCCGTCGGCCATCATGCGGACGGTGCCGGTGGCTTTCTGGTCGCGGCCCCATGCGCCCATGACGAAGGCGTCATTGACCGAGATGCACCAGATTTCGTCGACGCCCTTGGCTTTCAGGTCGGCGGCGTGCTTGACGTAGCCTGGCACGTGCTGTGCCGAGCAGGTCGGGGTGTAGGCGCCTGGCAGGCCGAAGATCGCGATCTTCTTGCCCTTGACCAGGTCTTGTACGTTGAACGTGTTCGGGCCCAGCGAGCAGCCTTCGGTTTCGGTTTCGATGAATTCGGACAGGGTGCCTTCTGGCAGGGTATCGCCAATCTTGATGGTCATGAATGACTCCTTTTATATAAATGTTAAACGTAAAAAAGCCGCGCCTAGGCGCGGCTTTCACCGGCTTAGAGCGTGCAGTATGCCTTAATCCGCCTGCTTGCGCAGGAAGGCAGGAATGTCATAGGTTTCCATGCCATTCTTTTCCATCGCGCGCACCTGCTCGGAAGCCGACTCGCGACGCCATACTGCCGGCGCCTTCATGCCATCGAAGGCCGGCGACGCACCGCCGCCCATGCCGCTGGTCGCGCCCATCGAGACCGACGACGAAGCAGCGCCGCCCAGCGCAGCCGATGGCATCATCGGGCTGTTGTGGGTGCCGGTGCGCAGCATTTGCTGAGGAACCAGCTGCACGTGCTTCTTGGCCTTGCCCAGGCCGGTGGCGACCACGGTGACGCGGATGTCGTCGCCCATGTTGTCGTCGTAGGCGATACCCTGGGCGATCGACGCGTCCGGCGCGGCGAAGGCGCGCACGGCGGCCATGACTTCCTTGATCTCCTTGCCCTTCAGGCCACGCGACGCGGTCACGTTGACCAGCACGCCACGCGCGCCCGACAGGTCGACACCGTCCAGCAGCGGCGAAGCGACGGCCTGCTCGGCGGCGATGCGCGCGCGGTCGATGCCGGACGCGGTCGCGGTTCCCATCATGGCCTTGCCCTGCTCGCCCATGATGGTCTTGACGTCGTTGAAGTCGACGTTGATGTGGCCCGGCACGTTGATGATCTCGGCGATACCGGCGACGGCGTTGTTGAGCACATCGTCGGCGTGCTGCAGCCATTCGATCAGCGATTCGTCTTCGTAGATCTCTTCCAGTTTCTCGTTCAGGATCACAATCAGCGAGTCGACGTGGGCCGACAGCTGGTCCAGGCCTTCGTCGGCGATGTCCATGCACTTCTGGCCTTCGTGCGAGAACGGCTTCGACACCACGGCCACGGTCAGCGCGCCGAGCGACTTGGCGATTTCCGCCACGATCGGTGCGGCGCCGGTGCCGGTGCCGCCGCCCATGCCGGCGGCGATGAACACCATGTGCGCGCCGCGCAGCGAATCCTCGATGCGCTGGCGCGATTCCTCGGCCAGCTTGCGGCCGACGTCGGGCTTCATGCCGGCACCCAGACCGGTATCACCGATCTGGATCACGTTGTCGGCCTTGGAGGTCGCCAGCGCCTGGGCATCGGTATTGGCGGCGATGAACTCGACGCCGGCCATACCCTTGTTGATCATGTGTTGAACTGCATTGCCACCCGCGCCGCCGACTCCGACGACCTTGATGACGGTGCCCAAAGCTGCGTTATCGACCATATCAAACTCCATGATGTGACTCCCTATCAGAATGCGGTTTTCAAGCGCCAGTCCTCATATCGTTAGAAGAACTGGGGATTGAAAACTGCGGTTTTAATATAAATAGTTTAGTTGTCCGTCATTCCCGCGCAGGCGGGAACGACGGGTTTTCGTTAAAAATTACCCAAGAACCATTCTTTCATGCGCTGCCATACTGCCTTCACCGAACCATCCTGCCGCGTGACGATATGGCCACGCAGGTACTGCTTTTTCGCTTCCAACAACAGGCCCAGCACGGTCGCGTAGCGCGGGCTGCGCACCACGTCGGCCAGCTGGCCACGGTAGTCCGGCGTGCCCAGGCGCGCCGGCTTGAGGAATATGTCTTCCGCCATCTCGACCATGCCCGGCATGATCGCGGTGCCGCCGGTCAGCACGATGCCCGACGACAGCACGCCTTCGTAGCCCGACTCGCGCACCACCTGGTGCACCATGGCGAACAGCTCTTCGACGCGCGGCTCGATCACGGCAGCCAGCGCCTGGCGCGACAGGTTGCGCGGACCGCGGTCGCCCAGGCCCGGCACTTCCAGCGACTCGCCCGGATCGGCCAGCACCTGCTTGGCCACGCCGTAGCGGATCTTGATCTCTTCCGCTTCCGAGGTCGGGGTGCGCAGCGCCATCGCGATGTCGTTGGTGATCTGGTCGCCGGCGATCGGGATCACGGCCGTGTGGCGGATCGCGCCGTCCGAGAACACGGCGACGTCGGTGGTGCCGCCGCCGATGTCGATCAGCACCACGCCCAGTTCCTTCTCGTCCGGCGTCAGCACGGCGTCGGCCGAGGCCATCGGCTGCAGGATCAGGTCCGACACTTCCAGGCCGCAGCGGCGCACGCACTTGACGATGTTCTGCACCGCCGACACGGCGCCGGTGACGATGTGGACCTTGACTTCCAGGCGGATGCCGCTCATGCCGATCGGCTCGCGCACGTCCTCCTGGCTGTCGACGATGAATTCTTGCGGTACCGTGTGCAGCAGCTGCTGATCGGTCGGAATGTTAACCGCCTTTGCCGTTTCGATGACGCGCGCCACGTCGGTCGCCGTCACTTCCTTGTCCTTGATGGCCACCATGCCGCTGGAATTGAAGCTGCGGATATGGCTGCCCGCGATGCCGGCGTAGACATTGCGGATCTTGCAGTCGGCCATCAGCTCCGCTTCCTCCAGCGCGCGCTGGATCGATTCGACGGTCGCTTCGATGTTGACCACCACGCCCTTCTTCAGGCCTTTCGATTCGTGCTGGCCCAGCCCGATCACCTCGTGGCGTCCATCGCCCATCACCTCGGCCACCACGGCCACCACTTTCGAGGTGCCGATGTCGAGGCCAACGATCAGGTTTTTAGCGTCTTTAGTCATTTATCTCTGCCTACTGTATTTTTTTCTTCACGATCGGTTTTGGCTTGGCTCCCTCGGCCGGAATCTTCAATCCCGTCGCGCTCAGGGCCAGCCCGTTCTGGTAACGCATATCGATGGTCTCGATGTTCTGCAAGTGCTCCACCAGCTGCGGATAAATTCCCATCAGGCGGTCCACCCTTTCCTTCAACGTGGTGCTGGTCTGCTCCCGACCCAGCGCCACGCTCATACCGTTATTCAGCTTCACCGTCCATGCATAGCGCCTCGACAGCGACAGCGACTCCGGCACCAGCTTGAGCGGCGCAAACCAGGCGCGCAGCTCGTCGTAACGCGACAGCACTTCCTTCTCGCTGCCTTCCGGTCCGTCGAACTCCGGCAGCACATGGTCCTCTTCCGCCTCGGCCAGGTTGGCGGTGAAGGACTCGCCCTTGGTCGACAACAGCCGTCCGTCCTCGCCCCACGTACCCAGCGCCTCATGCTCTTCCAGGGCCACGATCAACTGGTCCGGCCATTCGCGGCGCACCGTCGCGCGGCGTACCCAGGGCACCGATTCAAACGCCTGGCGCACCGCATCCAGATTCGTCGTGAAGAAGTTACCCTTGATGCGACCCAGCGCGTTGTTACGCAGCGTCAGGTGATTCACATGCTTTAACTCGTCCTGCCCGATCGTCTCGATCCGGATGGTGCGCAGCGTGAACATCGGCCGCTGCGCCACCCACCACACGCCTGCCGCGATGCATGCCAACAGCGTCAGGACGAAAATGCCGCTGGCGGTCGCATTCAAGGCTTTAGCGTCTTGCCACATCGTGCTGCTTAACCCTTCATTTTCAAACGTGCAGTGCGCAGGATTTCCACGCACAGGTCTTCATAGCTGATGCCTTCCGCGCGCGCCGCCATCGGCACCAGCGAGTGGCCGGTCATGCCTGGCGACGTGTTCACCTCCAGCAGGAAGGGCTTCTGGTCGCTCTCGCGCAGCAGGAAGTCGACCCGTCCCCAGCCCTCGCAGCCGATGGCGCGGTAGGCCAGCACGGCCAGGCGCTGCATCTCCTGCGTCAGCGCTTCCGGCAGCACGGCCGGGCAGAAATACTTGGTGTCGTCGGTGAAGTACTTGTTCTGGTAATCGTAATTGCCTTGCGGGGCCACGATCTCCACCACCGGCAGCGGACGCGCGTTGGCGCCGGAACCCAGCATGGCGACCGTGAACTCGCGGCCGGTGACGAATTCCTCGGCCAGCACCGAATCGTCCAGCGCAGCGGCGATGTCGAAGGCGGCCTTGAATTCGCCGGCGGCGCTGACCTTGGTGATGCCGATGGTCGAACCTTCATGCGGCGGCTTGACGATCAGCGGCAGGCCCAGGTCGGCGCAGACGGCGTCCAGGTCCGGGTTTGCACCGGCGGCGGCGTTGAGCACCGCATAGCGCGGCGTCGGCAGGCCGGCGGCCAGCCACACGATCTTGGTGGTGATCTTGTCCATACCCACCGAGCTGGCCATCACGCCGCTGCCGGTGTAGGGAATGCCCAGCAGTTCCAGCGCGCCCTGCAGGCTGCCGTCTTCGCCGAAGCGGCCGTGCAGCGCGATGAACACGCGGTCGAATTTTTCAGCCGCCAGTTCGGCCAGCGTGCGCACGCCGGTGTCGAACAGGTGGGCGTCGATGCCCTTGCTTTGCAGGGCCGCCAGCACGCCGTTACCGGACATGATGGAAACGTCGCGCTCGGCGGAGCGGCCGCCGTACAGCACGCCGACCTTGCCGAAAGCTTTTGCGTCAACAGGAGTAAGGTGATTCACTTTCAGACCTTTGGATAGTTAGTCAGTTTGGCCGGGACGCCGCTGATCGAGCCTGCGCCCATGGTCATGACGACGTCGCCGTCGCGTACCACGCCCATGATGGTTTCCGGCATATCGCCGATCGCCTCAACAAAAATCGGTTCGGTCTTGCCGCGTGCGCGCAGCGCATGCGCCAGCGAGCGGCCGTCGGCGGCCACGATAGGCGCTTCGCCGGCGGCGTAGACTTCCGCCAGCACCAGCACGTCCACGGTGCCCAGCACCTTGACGAAATCTTCAAACAGGTCGCGCGTGCGGCTGAAGCGGTGCGGCTGGAAGGCCAGCACCAGGCGGCGGCCAGGATAGGCGGCGCGCGCGGCGGCGGTGGTCACTTCCATTTCCAGCGGGTGGTGGCCGAAGTCGTCAACCAGCGTGAAGGTTCCACCGCCCGGGATGGCGACATCACCGTATTTGGTGAAGCGGCGGCCCACACCCGCGAAGGCGGCCAGGCCGGCCTGGGTGTCCTTGTCCTCGATGCCGATCTCGCGCGCGATGGCGATGGCCGAGCAGGCGTTCTGCACGTTGTGCAGGCCGGGCTGGTTCAGCACCACGTCCAGGTCCGGATAGCCTTCCTGGATCACGGTGAAGTGCATCTCGACGCCGACCGCGCGGGCGTTCACGGCGCGCACTTCGGCGTCCTCGTGGAAGCCGTAGGTGGTCACAGGCTTGGTTACCTGCGGCAGGATGGCGCGTACATGCTGGTCGTCGATGCACAGCATGGCGCGGCCGTAGAACGGCAGGCGGTGCGTGAAGCTGACGAAGGCCTGCTTGAGCTTTTCGAAATCGTGCTCGTAGGTCTCCATGTGGTCGGCGTCGATGTTCGTGATGACTTCGATCATCGGCGTCAGATTCAGGAACGATGCATCCGATTCGTCGGCTTCGGCCACCAGGTAATCACCGGTGCCCAGCTTGGCGTTGGCGCCGGCGGAGGTCAGGCGGCCGCCGATGACGAAGGTCGGGTCCAGGCCGCCCTGCGCCAGCACCGATGCGACCAGGCTGGTGGTGGTGGTCTTGCCGTGCGTGCCGGCGATGGCGATGCCGCGCTTCAGGCGCATCAACTCGCCCAGCATCACGGCGCGCGGAACGATGGGGATCTTGCGGCTGCGCGCAGCCACCACTTCCGGGTTATCCTGCTGGACGGCGGTCGAGGTGACGACGGCGTCGGCATTGCCGATGTTGTCGGCGGCGTGCCCTTGATAGACGGTGGCGCCCATGTCGGCCAGGCGCTGGGTGACGGCGTTGCTGCCCAGGTCCGAGCCGGAGACGGTGTAGCCGAGCGTGAGCAGCACTTCGGCGATGCCGCTCATGCCGCTGCCGCCGATGCCGACGAAGTGAATATTCTGTACCTTATGCTTCATGCTAATTGTTCCAATACTTGTGCGATAGCGTCATTCGAATCGCGTTTGCCGACGCCGCGCGCCGCCGTTGCCATGGTCTGGCAGGCGCCGCGGGTCAGCGTTTCCAACAGCGTCGCTACACTCTGCGCGCTCATTTCCGATTGCGGCATGTGGATCGCCGCGTTTTGTTTCGCCATCCACTGCGCGTTGTCGCGCTGGTGGCTGGTGGTCGATGCGACCAGCGGCACCAGCACACTTGCTACGCCGGCGGCGGTCAGCTCCGACAAGGTGATCGCGCCGGCGCGGCAGATCACCACGTCGGCGTAGCTGTAGGCGGCGGCCATGTCGTCGATGAAGTCGACCACGTTCGCTTCCACGCCCGCCTGCGCGTAGGCGGTGCGCAGCGCATCGATGTTCTTCTTGCCCGACTGGTGCGTCACCTGCGGGCGCTGCTCGGCCGGAATCAGCGCCAGCGCGGCCGGCAGGTTGTCGTTCAGCGCTTTCGCGCCCAGGCTGCCGCCCACCACCAGGATGCGCAGCGGACCTTCACGGCCAAAGAAGCGCAGGTCCGGCTCAGGCATTTCCAGGATTTCCTTGCGCACCGGGTTGCCGGTGACGACAGCCTTGCTGGCGGCCTTGCCGAAATTGGCCGGGAAGCCGAAGCACACGCGCTCGGCGAACGGCACCAGCGTTTTATTCGACAGCAGCAGCGCCGCGTCGGCATTGACCAGCACCAGCGGCACGCCGCGCAGGCGCGCCATCAGGCCGCCCGGCACAGTGACGTAGCCGCCCATGCCCAGCACCACATCCGGTTTGCGGCTGCCGATGTAGCCGAAGCAGGCGGCGAAGGCCTTGACCATCTTCAGCGCGCCGCCCAGTGTGTGCTTCAGGCCCTTGCCGCGCATGCCGGTGAAATCGATGCTGTCCATCGCGATGCCGTGCTTGGGTACCAGGTCCTGCTCCATGCCGGCGGCGGTGCCCAGCCAGCTCACTTCCCAGCCGCGCGCGCGCAGCGTCTGCGCGATCGCCAGGCCGGGGAAAATGTGGCCGCCGGTGCCGGCCGCCATGATCATCAGTCGTTTCATAATCTGCCACCACGCATCAGGACACGGTTCTCGTAGTCGATCCGGAGCAGGATCGCGAGTCCGATGCAGTTAATAACCACACCCGTGCCGCCATAGCTCATCAGCGGCAGGGTCAAGCCCTTGGTCGGCAGCAGGCCAAGGTTGACGCCCATATTGATAAACGTCTGCACACCGATCCAGATGCCGATGCCCTTGGCCGTGAGGCCGGCGAAGGTCTGGTCGATGGCGATGGCCTGGCGGCCGATGTCGAAGGCGCGCTTGATCAGCCAGTAGAACATGGCGATCACCACCAGCACGCCGGCCAGGCCGAGTTCTTCGCCGATCACCGCCAGCAGGAAGTCGGTGTGCGCTTCCGGCAGGTAGTGCAGCTTCTCGACGCTGCCGCCCAGGCCAACGCCAAAAATCTCGCCGCGCCCGAAAGCGATCAGCGAGTGGGTCAGTTGGTAGGCCTTGTTCAGTGCATTGTCTTCTTCCCACGGATTGAGGTACGCGAAGTAGCGCTCGCGGCGGAATTTCGACAGCGCGATGATGGAGCCGAAGATCACCACCAGCACCGCGCCGATGCCGCCGAACCAGATGGCGTTGATCCCGCCCAGGAACAGGATGCCCATGGCGATGCAGACAATCACGCCGAAGGCGCCCAGGTCGGGCTCCAGCAGCAGCAACAGGCCGACGAAGCCGACCGCCGCCGCCATCGGCATGAAGCCCTTGGTCAGCTTGTGCATGTATTCCTGCTTGCGCACGGTGTAGTCGGCGGCGTACAGCACGGCGACCACCTTCATCAGTTCCGACGGCTGGACGTTGATGACCTTGAGCGACAGCCAGCGGCGGCCGCCGTTGACCACCACGCCCAGGCCGGGGATCAGCACCAGCACCAGCAGCACCAGGGTGGCGATGAACAGATACGGCGCGGCCTTCTGCAGGTCGCAGACACGGATGCGGAACACGAACAGGCCGGCCAGCAGCGAGACGCCGATGAACATCGCCTGCCGCTGCAGGAAGTAGGTGTTCTGCCAGCGCACGTAGTTGGCGAACTTGGGCGAATCCGGCAGCGAGATCGAGGCCGAGTACACCATCACCATCCCGAGCAACATCAACAACAACGTGACCCAGACCAGCGGCTGGTCGTATTCCATCATCTTCGATTGCCGCGCGCGGCTGTCCATCGACGGCGGCGTCGACTTGTCAGCAAAGCGGAACGGCATCTGGAAGGCCATCAGAGCTCCTGTCCTGCGTCGAGGGCGATTTCGCGCACGGTGTCGATGAACACCTGGGCGCGATGCGCGTAGTTCTTGAACATGTCCATGCTGGCGCAGGCTGGCGACAGCAGCACGGCATCGCCGGCTTGCGCACGTTCGCTGGCGCGCTTGACGGCTTGCGGCAGGTCGGTGCCGCAGTCTTCCAGCTCGACGCCGGACGCTTCCAGCGCGGTCCGGATCTGTGGCGCGTCGCGGCCGATCAGCAGCACGGCGCGCACGTAGCGCGATACCGGTTCGGCCAGCGGCGTGAAGTCCTGGCCCTTGCCGTCGCCGCCCATGATGACCACCAGGCGCTGGTTGGCGCCGGTGAAGGCCTTGCCCAAACCGTTCAACGCGGCCACGGTGGCGCCGACGTTGGTGCCCTTGCTGTCGTCGTAGTATTCGACGTCGTTGATGGCGCTGACCAGTTCCACGCGGTGCGGCTGGCCGCGATACTCGCGCAGGCCGTGCAGCAGCGGCGCCAGTGGCAGGTCGATGGCGCGGCACAGCGCCAGCGCGGCCAGCGCGTTGGCGGCGTTGTGCACGCCGCGGATTTGCAGCGCGTCGGCCGGCATCAGGTTCTTGACCATGCATTCGACCGGTGGCGGCGGCGGATCGTTCTTCTTGCGCCTCTTCGGTTCGCCCTCTTCCTCCGACGGCACGGCGGTGGCGAGCCACAGCACGCCACGTTCGCTGTTCAGGCCCAGGTCGTCGCGCAGCGTCGGCGCGTCGGTGCCGAAGGTGACGTTGACGCCGGTGGCGCTGGCCATGCGCATCACGGTGGCGTCGTCGCGGTTCAACACGCGTACGGTGTCGGCGGCGAAGATGCGGTGCTTGGCGGCGGCGTAGGACGGCATGTCGCCGTGCCAGTCCAGGTGGTCCTGGGTGACGTTCAATACGGTGGCGGCATCCGCCTCCAGCGTGAAGGTGGTTTGCAGCTGGAAGGACGACAGCTCCAGCACCCACACTTCGGGCATGGTGCCGGCATCCATCACTTCGCGCAGCACGTCCAGCGCGGCTGGGCTGATGTTGCCGGCCACGCGCACGGTCTTGCCGGCGCGTTCGCATAGCTGGCCCACCAGCGTGGTGACGGTGGTCTTGCCGTTGGTGCCGGTGATGGCGATGATCTTGGGCGTGTAGCCGCGTTCCTGCTCCAGCGCTTCCAGCGCCTGTGCGAACAGTTCGATCTCGCCCCACACCGGCACGCCGGCGGCGGCGGCGGCGGGCGCGATCTCGGCCAGCTCGCGGTACGGTGCCAAGCCGGGGCTGACGGCGACGAAGTCCACGCCTTCCAGCAGCGATGCGCCGAACGGGCCGGCGACGAAGTCCACTTCCGGCACGGCCTCGCGCAGCGCGGGCATGCGCTCCGGCGATTCACGGGTATCGGCCACGCGCACGCGCGCGCCGCTGCGGGCGAGCCACAGCGCCATCGCCAGACCGGATTCACCCAGTCCCAGTACCAGTGCGTTTTTGCCTTCGTAGATCATCAGCGCAGTTTCAAAGTAGAGAGACCGATCAGCACCAGCATCATCGTGATAATCCAGAATCGCACGACGACCTGGGTCTCTTTCCAGCCTTTTTGCTCAAAGTGGTGGTGCAGTGGCGCCATCAGGAACACGCGGCGGCCGACGCCGAAGCGCTTCTTGGTGATCTTGAACCAGCCCACCTGGATAATGACCGACACCGTCTCGGCGACGAAGATGCCGCCCATGATGAACAGGACGATTTCCTGGCGCACGATGACGGCGATAGTGCCCAGCGCCCCGCCCAGCGCCAGCGCGCCGACGTCGCCCATGAACACCTGTGCCGGGTGGGTGTTAAACCACAGGAAGGCCAGGCCGGCACCGGCCAGCGCGCCGCAGAAGATAATCAGTTCGCCCGCGCCGGGAATGTGCGGGATGAACAGGTACTTCGAATACGTGGCGCTACCGGTCAGGTAGGCGAACAGGCCGAGCGCGGAGCCGACCATAATCGTCGGCATGATCGCCAGGCCATCCAGGCCGTCGGTGAAGTTAACGGCGTTGCTGGTGCCGACGATGACACAGTAGGTCAGCGCGATGAAGCCCCACACGCCCAGCGGGTAGCTGATGGTCTTGAAGAACGGGACGATCAGGTCGGCCTTCGGCGGCAGGTCCATCGAGAAGCCCGACTGCACCCAGGCGAAGAACAGCTCGAACACTTTGCTGCCGTTGGGCGCGGACACCGAGAACGCCAGGTACAGCGCGGCGCCAATGCCGACCAGCGACTGCCAGAAGTACTTTTCCGCCGAGCGCATGCCTTCAGGGTCCTGGCGCACCACCTTGCGGTAGTCGTCGACCCAGCCGACGGCGCCGAAGCCCAGCGTGACGACCAGCACCGGCCAGATCAGGCGATTGGACAGGTCGCACCACAGCAGCGTGGAGACGCCGATAGCGATCAACAGCAGCACGCCGCCCATGGTCGGGGTGCCGTGTTTTTTCAAATGGGTCTGCGGACCGTCGATGCGCACGGCCTGGCCGTACTTCATGGCGGTCAGCTTGCGGATCACGGCCGGACCGGCCGACAGGCCGATGAGCAGCGCGGTCGCGGTGGCGAACACCGCGCGGAAGGTGATGAAGTTGAAGACCCGGAGTGGTCCGAGGTCCTGCTGAAAATACTGAGCGAGCCAGAGCAGCATGATTAGTGACTTTCCTTGTTAGCTTGTTGCGATCCAATCAAATGCTGCACGACCCGTTCCATTTTCATGAAGCGGGAGCCCTTGATTAATACGGTTGCATCCGGCGCGACGGCTGCTTCGACAGCAGCCAGCAAATCGCCGAAGTTTTCAAAATGACGAATGGACGCGCCTTTCATATGCGCGGCCAGTTCGCCGGTTACCAGCACCTGTTCGATGCCTTTGCTCTGCGCGTAAGCGCCGATTTCTTCGTGAAACTCGCGGCCCTGCGTGCCGACTTCGCCCATGTCGCCCAGCACCAGCACGCGCGGGGCGGCGGCCTTGGACAGCACGTCGATGGCGGCGCGCACCGAGTCCGGGTTGGCGTTGTAGCTGTCGTCGATGACGACGGCGCCGTTGGCCGCGGCCTTCTTCTGCAAGCGGCCGTTGACCGGTGCGAAGGTATCGAGGCCCAGTTTGATCTTGTCCAGCGCGATGCCGGCGGCGTATGTGCAGGCCACGGCGGCCAGCGCGTTGCGGACGTTATGGTCGCCCGCCGCCTGCAGGTTGACGAAGAACTGTTCCGGCTCTGCGCTGCCCTCGCGGATGGTGACGAACATCTCGTTGCCGAAATCGTTGGCGCGGAAGGTGCAGCTTACTTCCGCGTCCTTGGTCAGGCCGAAGCGCAGCACGCGGCGGCCGGCCGATAGCTCTTCCCAGATCGGCGTGAACTCGTCGCCATGCGGGAACACGGCCACGCCGTCGGCGGGCAGGCTCGCCAGCACGGCGCCGTTCTCGCGCGCGACCGCTTCCACGGTGTGCATGAATTCCTGGTGTTCGCGTTGGGCGTTGTTGACCATGGCGATGGTCGGTGCGGCGATCGCGCTCAGGCGGCCGATTTCGCCGGGATGGTTCATGCCCAGTTCGACCACTGCGGACTGCTGCTTCGCTTCCATGCGGAACAGCGTCAGCGGCACGCCGATTTCGTTATTCAGGTTGCCGCGCGTGGCCAGGCGACCGTCTTCGCCATGGGCGGCGGCCAGGATGGCGGCGATCATTTCCTTGACCGTGGTCTTGCCGTTGCTGCCGGTGACGCCGATGACGGGCATGGCGAACTGGCGGCGCCAGTGGTTGGCGATCTGGCCCAGTGCCACCAGCGTGTTCGGCACGACGATGGCCGCGACGCCGGTCGATGCGGCCCAGCCCTCCGGCAGTTCTTCAACGACGACCGCGGCGGCGCCCTTCTCCGCGACCTGCGCGAGGAAGTTGTGGGCGTCGAAAACCTCGCCGCGCAGGGCGACGAACAGCGAACCTGCAAATACATTACGGCTGTCGGTGGAGACGCCGTTGAATACAACTTCCCCGGAACCCATCAGCTGGGCGCCGGTCACAGAAGGCAGAATCTGTGCGAGTGCTGCACGCATTAATTCGTCCTCATCATGGTTAAGCGGGCCGACAGCGCCAGCTGCGCGTGGTCGGCGTCCGAGAATGGCAGCTTCTTGCCCTTGATTTCCTGGTACGGCTCGTGGCCCTTACCGGCCAGCAGGATCACGTCCGGCTTGCCGGCGTGCTTGATGGCAGACAGGATGGCGGCGGCGCGGTCGTCCAGCGTCTGCACGGTCGATGCGGGGTTGTTGCGGTCCATACCGGCGACGATCTGCTCGATGATGGCGTGCGGGTCTTCGCTGCGCGGGTTGTCGCTGGTGACCAGCACGTGGTCGGCCATCTGCGCGATCTTGCCCATCTGCGGGCGCTTGCCCGGATCGCGGTCGCCGCCGCAGCCGAACACGCACCACAGCTGGCCGCCACGGTCGGTGGCTACGGGGCGCAGCGCGGCCAGGGTTTTTTCCAGCGCGTCCGGCGTGTGGGCGTAGTCGATGACGATCATCGGCGCGTCCTGGCCGCCGACCTGCTGCATGCGGCCAGGCGCCGGCTGCAGCGATTCGACCGCCTCGATGGCGGCGCGCAGGCCCAGGCCCTTGGCCAGCATCGCGCCCATCACGCCCAGCGCGTTGCTGATGTTGAAGTTGCCGACCAGGTGAGTCTTGACCAGTGCCACGCCGAGCGCGCACTCCAGGTGGAACTCGGTGCCCAGGCTGCGGCTGGCGCGCATCTGGCTGGCGCGCAGCATCAGCACGCCCTCGATGTCAGGTTGCGCGGCTGCGTCGAGCAGCGTGTAGCCGATCAATGGAATGTCGCCGGCCAGCGGAGCTTTCGCTTTCAGGTGCGCGATCAGGCGCAGGCCCATCGGGTCGTCCAGGTTGACCACCGCCGTTTTCAGGCCGGGCCAGTCGAACAGTTTGGTCTTGGCGGCCTCGTAGGCCTCCATCGTGCCGTGATAGTCCAGGTGGTCGCGCGTTAGGTTGGTGAACAGCGCGACGTCGAAGTGCATGCCGGCCACGCGGCCTTGTTCCAGCCCGATCGACGATACTTCGATCGCCAGCGAGGCCGCGCCCTGCGTGCGCAGGTCGGCCAGCGTGCGCGCCAGCAGCACCGCGTCCGGCGTGGTGTAGCCGGTGACGTCGTATTCGACATCGCCGCGCGCGCGGAACAGGCCCACGCCCAGCGTGCCGACGACGGCGGCCGGCTCGGCGCCGCGCGAGAGCGCGTGGCCCAGCCACACGGCGCTGGAGGTCTTGCCGTTGGTGCCGGTGACGCCGACGGTGAACATGGCCGCATCCGGCTGCTCATAAAACGCGTGGGCGATCACGCCGGCGTGCTGCTTGAGCTTTTCGACGGTGATGTAGGGGACGGCCCAGCTGTCGTCCCAGGTGAAACCGGCCGGGTCGAACACCACCAGCGCGGCGCCCTGCTCGACGGCGCTGCCGATGAAGCTGCGGCCGTCGCCGGCGTCGCCGGGGTAAGCGAAAAACACATCGCCCAGCTTGATGCGGCGCGAATCCGACGCCAGCTGCGCGGATGGCGCGAGCTTGCGGATGGCGGCGGCGATTGCCAGCGGGTCGAAGTCAGAAGTCGTCACATGTTCTCCTGTGATGCATTATCAGGAATGATGATATGGGTAAGGGTGGAATCGGGCGTGATGTTCTTGGCGCGCAGCGCGTTGGCGGCCAGCGCGGAGAACACGGGGCCGGCCACGTCGCCGCCGACGTGCACCGGACCGCCCGGTTCGTCGATCATGACGGCGATGATGAAGCGCGGGTTCGACATCGGCGCCATGCCGACGAAGTTGCCGATGTATTTGGTTTGCGAGTAGTGGCCGTTGATGAACTTCTGCGCGGTGCCGGTCTTGCCGCCCACGCGATAGCCTGGCACCTGCGCCTTGACGGCCGAGCCGCCCGGCTGCGTGACCATCTCCAGCATTTCGCGCATATCGGCCGCGGTCTTGGCGCTGACCACCTGGGTGCCGTGCGGCGCCTCGGTCACCTTCTGGAACGACAGCGGGATGATGTCGCCGTCGCGGGCGTAGATCATGTAGGAGCGCGCCAGCTGGATCAGCGACACCGAGATGCCCTGGCCGAAGCTCATATTGGCCTGCTCGATCGGGCGCCACGATTTATATGGACGCACGCGGCCGGCCACAGCGCCGGGGAAGCCCCACTTGGGCTGCTGGCCGAAGCCGACCTTGGTGAACATCTCCCACATCTCCTGCGGCGGCATGCTCAGCGCGATCTTCGAGGTGCCGATGTTGGAGGACTTCTGGATGATTCCCTGCACGTCGATCATGTAGTGCGGGTGGGTGTCGTGGATCACGTGGTCGGCGATCACCATCGAGCCGGCGCCGGTGTCGAACATGGTGTGCGGCGTGATGCGCTTCTCGTCCAGCGCCAGGCCGACGGTGAACGGTTTGAGCGAGGAACCCGGCTCGAAGGTGTCGGTCATCACGCGGTTGCGCAGCTGTTCGCCGGTCAGCTTGGAGCGGTCGTTGGGGTTGTAGGTCGGCCAGTTGGCCAGCGCCAGCACCTCGCCCGTGTGCACGTCCAGCACCACGGCGGCGCCGGCCTTGGCGTGGAACTTCTCCACCGATTCCTTCACCTGCGTGAAGGCGATGTACTGGATCTTGCTGTCGATCGACAGCGTCAGGTCCTTGCCGTCGTGCGGCTCGCGCACCGACTCGATGTCCTCGACGATGTGGCCCAGGCGGTCCTTGATGACGCGGCGGCTGCCCGGCTGGCCCACCAGCGTCTTCTGCTGCGCCAGCTCCATCGATTCCTGGCCCACGTCCTCGACGTTGGTGAAGCCCACCACGTGGGTCGTCACTTCGCCCTGCGGGTAGAAGCGCTTGTATTCCTTGCGGGTCTGGATGCCGTCGATACCGAGCTTGGTGATCTGGTCGGCCACGTCCTGCTCGACCTGGCGCTTCAGGTAGACGAAGCCGCGGTCGGAGTCGAGCTTCTTTTGCAGCTCGGCGTTGCTCATGTCGAGCAGGCGCGCCAGCTCTTTCAGTTTGGCCGGCGGCGCGTCCTGCACGTCGTCCGGGATGGCCCAGATGGCCTTGACCGGCACCGACGATGCCAGCACCTGGCCGTCGCGGTCGGTGATCTTGCCGCGCGTGGCGGGCAGGTCGAGCGTGCGGGCGTAGCGGATCTCGCCCTGCTTTTGCAGAAACTGGGTCGACAGGCCCTGCAGCCACAGGGCGCGCGCGGCCAGGCCGGCGAAGGCGGCAAACAATACGAACAGCACCACGCGCGAACGCCATACCGGCAGACGCACCGCCAGCACGGGGTTCTTCGAGAACGGCACGCCCTTGGAGCGGGCCACGCGTGAGGTGTTCACATTGCTGCCGCGGCTCATTTCGATCCTTCCGGCGTCAGGTACTGCGTGCGCGCCGCGGTCAACGGCGTCATGTTCAGGTCGCGGCGGGCGATTTCCTCGATGCGGGCGTGCTTGCCCAGCGTCGACTGGTCCAGCTGCAGCTGCGCCCATTCGATGTCGAGCTGGCGCGCCTGCGACTGCGTGCGTTCCAGCTCGATGAACAGATGGCGCGCCTGGTACTGGGCGTTCACCAGCGACAGCCCGCAGGCCACCAGCAGCGCGGCCAGCACCAGGTTGATCTTGCCGCTCATGCCGCGTCCTTCGCAGGGAACGGCAGCCTGCGCGCCACCCGCATCACGGCCGAGCGGGCGCGCGGGTTGGCGTCGATCTCGGCGTCGGACGGCTTGAACTTGGCCAGCAGCTTCAGTTCCGGCTGCGGCAGGTCGACCGCGCGGATCGGCAGGCGGCGGTCCGGCTGCTCGACGTTGGCCTTGGAGGCGAAGAAGCGCTTGACCATGCGGTCTTCCAGCGAGTGGAAGCTGATGATGGCGATGATGCCGCCCGGCGCCAGGCTGTTCCAGGCCTGGTTCAGACCGATCTCGAGGTCTTCAAGCTCTTTATTGATGAAAATCCGGATAGCCTGAAAGGTGCGGGTGGCCGGGTCCTTGCCCTTTTCCCGAGTCTTGACCGCGCCTGCCACGATGCCGGCAAGCTGTCGTGTGCTTGAAATTGGTTCGACTGCCCTGCGAGCAACAATCGCCTTTGCAATCTGAAAAGCAAACCGTTCTTCCCCATATTCTTTGATCACCTTTTCCAGTGTCTGTTCAGTTTCTGTGGCGAGCCACTCCGCCGCCGACATGCCGCGCGTGGTGTCCATGCGCATGTCGAGCGGGCCGTCGTTGCGGAAGCTGAAGCCGCGCGCGGCGTCGTCCACCTGCGGCGACGAGATGCCCAGGTCGAGCAGGATGCCGTCGGCCTGCGCCACGCCGCGCTCGGCCAGCGCCGCGTGCATGGTGGCGAAGCTGTCGTGGACGATGGTGAAGCGCGGGTCGTTGATCTGCCCGGCGGTGGCGATCGCCTGCAGGTCCTTGTCGAAGGCGATCAGGCGCGCCTTGGCGCCCAGTCTGGACAGGATCAGGCGCGAGTGGCCGCCGCGGCCGAAGGTGCCGTCGACGTAGACGCCGTCGGCGCGCGCGCCGTCGATCGCCAGCGCGTCGACCGCTTCGTCCAGCAGCACCGTCCGATGCTGAAATTCCGGCACCGATGTAGTAGTCATCACGGAGCCTTAGAAGGAGAAATTGGCGAGTACATCGGGGGTGCCGGCTTCGATCGCCTGCTGCTCTTTTTCCGCCATCTTGGCGGCATCCCAGATTTCAAAATGGGAACCCATGCCCATCATCATGACTTCGCGCTCCAGGCCGACGGCGCTGCGCAGCTCCGGCGAAATCAGGATGCGGCCGGCCGTGTCCATTTCGACGTCGGTGGCGTAGCCGAGGAAGATGCGCTGCCAGGCGCGGGCCTGCATCGGCCATTGGGCGATCTGTTGGCGGTGTTGTTCCCACACGGGGCGGGGGAACAGCATGACGCAGCCGTCGGGATGGCGGGTCAGCGTGAGGCGGCCTTCGCACTGGATCGAGAGCGCGTCACGGTGCTTGGCGGGGATAGACATCCTGCCTTTGGCATCGAGATTGATTGCGGACGCGCCTTGAAACACGGGATTACCTTTTGACCTCAGTAGGGTTAGCGGAGCATGATCGGCGTTTTCCGTTTCGCATCTCCCCCGCCGCTAAGTCGGGTGAAATCTCCCACAAAAAGACACTTTTTCACACAGATGCCCACTTTAGAGGAAGCAAGAATAGTGGTCAAGCGCTTTCAGGCAAACGAAACAGCGATTTTAGTAATGAAATTAAGGACTTAGCGTGATTCCTTGAAGCCGGGTAGAAATAAAATAGTCAGGCAAATTAAGTACTTATGTCAGAGTGTGAATGTGCTACCTCATCTATGCACATGTGTTTCAGTGCACTAAAACGGTGAAAACGGCGGAATAAAATAATTGAATTAAATGCATATAGTTGCAAAGCGCCAACATTGCGATAGCAAATGAACAAGGACTGGGCGGGGCCGGGAATGTGCGTGCGGAGGGGATTTCTTGCGGCAAGTCGCGCCGGCGGCGCAATTAAGCGGATGGGGAAACCTGGGTGCGTTGTTGGACATTACCGCGGCACCGGCCAACTTGTATAGACAAATCGAGCTTGCGCCGCCAGCCCGTATTATACGAAATCCGTCGGCAAAAAACAGAAACGGCAGCCGTGCGGCTGCCGTTTTAAGTGCTTCCTAATCAAGAATTACTCGTAGGTGGCATACACCGTCACGCCGCTGAAGCTGGTTTTAGCGTTCAGCATGATGTAGTACCAGTGGCCGGCCACCGGATTGGGCAGGTACAGGTTTTCCGCGTTGCCGGCGCTGGCCGACACCATGTCGAACGAGGCCACGGTCGGGTAGCGGTCCAGCGCCAGGTACAGGTCGACGTCGCCGCTGCCGCCGCGACTGTAGACCTTGACGTTCTTGGCGCCGGCCGGCACCATCAGGTAGACATACGCCTGGCCGCTCGAGGACAGGCCGGTGATGCCGCAGTTCTTGCCCAGGTAGCTGGTCGACGCGCAGCGCGGCAGTTGCGGCTCCGGCAGCGGCGGCTGGCCGGCGGTGGTGGCGTTGTTGACCCAGTCGGCGAACTCGGCGTCGTAGCTGGTGCCGATGCGGCCCATGAAGTCCTGGTAGCCGCTGTAGTTGCCGACACGGAAGTCACCCAGCACAGTGTCGACGTCGGAACGATGGCGCTCGATCATGAAGCGGGTCGCCATATAGCCCCAGCGGTAGGCGCGGGTCACATAGTCGTTCATGCTGTAGGTGTTGCCGAAGATCTGGCTCAGGCGGTAGGTGCCGGTCTTGGCGATGTCGATCGCCACCTGGTTGTTATTCTTGAGCGACATGTACTCGGCGATACCCTCGATCCACCAGACGGTCGGCACCGAGGTACCCATGTTGAAGTCGCCCAGCATGTCGAAGCGGCCGTCCAGGTAGTGGACGAACTCGTGTTCCAGGTTCCACACCTGGAACGTCGGCCGCAGCCACGAGGCCTCGTGCGCGATGAAGCGGGCCTGGTTGCCCGGCTGGTCAGGCTCGCCTTCCAGGTACATGCCGCCGTTGTTGGTGCTGATGCCGTAGATGACGGAGGCGTACTTGCTGTAGTTGGCGTAGTCGTCGAACACCACCAGTTCCAGCGAGGTGTTGTAGTCGTTGGCCACCGGCGTGCGGTTGGTCTTCAACATCTCGTGCACATAGCCCTCCTCCACCGCCAGCTTGTCGCAGCTGTCCTGCAGCTGTTCCGGCGTCATGTCCTGGGCGCGGATGTGCAGCGTCGGGCTGCAGTCCTTGCTGTACTTGAGCACGGCATTGGCCAGCTGGTTGACGTAGTCGCAGGTGCCGTACTCGGCGCAGTTGGCGTTGTCGTAGTACTTGACGGCGGAGGCGGCCGCCAGCCACAGGTCGCTGTCGGCGCCGGTCATGCTGGAGCTGGCCAGCATGGCTTGCACCATCGGCTTGACGCCGGCCTTCAGCGCAGGATACTGCATGAAGCGGAACGCCTCGTTGGTCGCATCGTTGAGCTCGTAGCCGTAGTAATCGCCCAGCAGCGCCGCCTTGTTGGAGGTGACGAAGGCGTTCAGCGCGGTCGCATACGACAGGTCGTTTTGCAGCAGTGGCACGCCGTCGGCGCGGTAGTGGGCGTAGAACATCACCGTCAGCGCCGAGGTGAGGGCGCCGCTGGTGCTCGGGTTGCGCAGCGCGTCGACCGCATGCGGATTGCTCGCGCTGTTGGTGTAGCGCTGCACCAGCGACTTCACGCTGGACAGGTAGAACGGTTCGTCATGCATATTGGTGATCAGGCGCAGCGCCTCGCCGGCGGTGCTGCTGGCCACCGCGTTGGGCAGGTACAGCGCCGTGCCATCGGCCAGCTGCTTGATCGGTGTGCGCAGCGCGGTCTTCAGCGACGCGGCCGGCTGGGCGATGGTGCCGCCTTCGGCCAGGTAGTAGCCGGCGCGCAGGTACAGCGTCAGGTTGACCAGCGCCATATTGCTGGCGTTGTAGCTGCCGGCTTCCTGCGTGAAGCGGCTGGCGATGGCGCTCATGTTGGCGGCCGAGTAGACCGTCGCGCCCTGCTCCGGCGTCAGCGAGAACAGGCCGTAGGTGCATTCGTAGTCCGGCAGGTTGACCAGGTAGTCGGCCAGCGCGGCGCCGCTGTAGCCGGCCAGCTTGTTCATGTCCTGGCAGTCCGGCGTGGCGCTCAGCGGCGTCAGGCTGTTGCGCTGATGGCGCGGCAACAGGTCATAGCGCGGCTTGGTGGTCGGCGCCACCTGGTACTTCTGCTGTTCGATCGACGGCGGCAGGTTTTGACGCTGGTGCGGCATGGGCGCCTGCTTCAGGCGGCCGTGCTGGTCCGCGGCGGGATCGGTGCTTTGGTCCGCATGGGCGGCAAAGGTCAGGCTGGCCACGCATAGGCCGCCCAGATACAGGATGTTCCTCGATAACGACATGTCTGCCTCTTTTCTTCAAGAATAGTTATTGGTCTTTGCCGCCATGTTTGGGCGGCTAGGAAATACTAGCTTGACAAGTTTGCAGATCATGGCCCGCTCCGGAGCTGCGCGGACGGTTCGCTCTATTTAGGCAGCCGGGGGCGCGGGAACGGCACAGCGCTGCCGCCGAAAAACCACAGTCGGCGCGCGCGGACGGGCTTCAGGCGCCCAGTTCCTGCCACAAGGGCACGGCAGGCGCCGCCTGCGCGCGCGCGCCGTGGTGCTGCGCGCGGTACTGCACCGGCGTCATGCCGGTCAGCGCCTTGAACTGGCGGCTGAAGGCGCTGTGGTCGGAATAGCCGCAGTCGTTGGCGATGTCGGCGATGCTGCGGGTCTGGTCGGCTTCGATCAGCGCCAGCGCGCCGTTCAGCCGCGATTGCAGCAGCAGCTGGCGCGGGCTGTAATGGAACACGCGCTGGAACAGCCGCTCCACGCGCGCCAGCGGCAGGCCGGCCTCCTGCGCCAGCTGGTTCAGGCACAGGGGTTCCTTGTAGTTGTCGCGGATGTGCTGGGCGATGCTGGCGATCTGGCGGTACACCGGGTGGTGGTCGTCGGCCAGGCCGAGGTCGTGCGAGGTGCCGACCAGGCCGACGATGGCGCCGGCGTCGTCGCGCAGCGGGGTCTTGTGGGTCAGGCACCAGCCGTGGCGGCGGTTGGGATAGAGGTGCAGTTCCAGGTGCTTGCTGATGGTGTGGCCGGCCTCGATCACTTCGCGGTCCTGCGCCATGTAGTTCTGCGCCAGGTGGCGCGGATGCACCTCCAGCACCGTCTTGCCGACGATCTCCTGCTTGGTGCGCAGGCCGCAGCGGCGCACCAGCGTGCGGTTGGCGGCCAGGTAGCGGCCGTCGCGGTCCTTGACGAAAAAGGCGACATCGCTCAGTTCATCGAACAGGATTTCGATCGCATTCAGCTCGACATTTTGCATCGCTGCTCCAGTTGCTTAGGTGACAAGACAACCAATATTACCTTATCCTCGCGCACACTGGAACCTTGCCGTGAGAATACACACACCGGGTGTATCGGCACTCTCCTTGTAGCAAACCTGCTGAAATTTTTACTGAATCCTGCTGAATTGGACTTCCCTGGTCTGCCGCCGCCCAACTCAGTAAGGACAAGCAGAATCCAGTAGATTTCAGTAAGGAGAGCAGCGCGGTTGCTATAGGGAGTAGGCCTGTCTTGCCCTGCCCTTGGTCAGGCTGCTAGCGCGCCACCTCCCAAGCGCGCGAGCGCTCGACCGCGCGTCCCCACTGCGCCAGCAATTCGGCGCGGCGCTCGGCCGGCATGGCCGGTTCGAAGCGGCGCTCGCACGACCATTGCGCGGCGATCTCTTCCTGCGTCTCCCAGAAGCCCACGGCCAGCCCGGCCAGATAGGCCGCGCCCAGCGCCGTGGTCTCGGTCACCTGGGGCCGCACCACCGGCACGCCCAGCAGGTCGGCCTGGAACTGCATCAGCAGATCGTTGCGGGCCGCGCCGCCGTCGGCGCGCACCTCGGTCAATGGAATCGCGCGGTGCGAGGCCTCGACATCCTTCTGCATGGCCGCCATCAGCTCCGCGCTTTGATAGGCGATCGCCTCCAGCGCCGCGCGGGCGATGTGGCCGCGGTTACTGCCCCGGCTCAGGCCGACCAGCGTGCCGCGCGCGTACGGATCCCAGTGCGGCGCGCCCAGCCCGACAAAGGCCGGCACCATGAACACGCCGCCGCTGTCGGGCACGCTGGCGGCCAGCGCCTCGACGTCGCCGGACTGCTGGATGATGCCCAGCCCGTCGCGCAGCCACTGCACCGTGGCGCCGCCCATGAACACGCTGCCCTCCAGCAGATAATCGGTGGCGCCGTCGACCCGCCAGCCAACCGTGGTCAGCAGCCGGTTGTGCGAGGCCACCGGATGCCGGCCCAGGTGCATCATCATGAAGCAGCCGGTGCCGTAAGTGTTCTTGACCATGCCCGGCTTGAGGCAAGCCTGGCCGAAGGTGGCGGCCTGCTGGTCGCCGGCGATGCCGGCCACCGGAATCTCCGCGCCGAACAGCGCGGCCTTGGTATGGCCCACCTCCTCGCTGGACGACACCACCTGCGGCAGCATCTCCTCGGGAATATCGAACAGGTGCAGCAGGTCGTGATCCCAGCGCATCAGGTGGATGTTGAACAGCATGGTGCGCGAGGCGTTGCTGACGTCGGTCACGTGGCGCCCGGTCAGCTTGTAGGTCAGCCAGCTGTCGATGGTGCCGAAGGCCAGCGCGCCGTGGCGGGCCCGCTCGCGCGCGCCCGGCACCTGGTCGAGCAGCCATTTGAGCTTGGTGGCGGAAAAATAGGCGTCCAGCTCCAGGCCGGTGATGGCGGTGATCTTCGCGGCCTTGCCGTCGGCGCGCAGCGCCTCGCAGGTGTCGGCCGTGCGGCGGTCCTGCCAGACGATGGCCGGCGCGATCGGCTCGCCGCTCTTGCGGTCCCACACCACGGTGGTCTCGCGCTGGTTGGCGATGCCGATCGCCAGGATCTGGCTGCCGTCGACGTGGTTGTCGTGCAGGACCTTGCGCGCCACGGTGAGCTGGCTGTTCCAGATCTCGTTGGGGTCGTGCTCGACCCAGCCGGGCTGCGGGAAATGCTGGGGGAATTCCTGCGCCGCGCTGCCGCAGATGTGGCCCTGGTGATCGAACAGGATGGCGCGCGAGCTGGTGGTGCCTTGATCCAAGGCCAGTATGTATTTTTTCATCGGCGAAGTCCCCGGAAGCGCCGCGGCGTGCGCGTCGGTCCCGCGGCAGCCGCGAACATCGTTATTAGTTGAAGCAAGCCGATAGGCCGGATTTTGTTACGGCGCAGGCGAACCTGCGCTATGACAGCCATTCCTCTAGGCGCTGGATTACTCCAGCGCTCAAGCTTCCTACCCGCACGCTCCGCGAGCAGCATCATCGCGTGCCTATTTGGAATTGCACCAGGTGGAGGTTACCGCGTTTCACCGTAACTTAATACGCTCGTCTCTGTGGCCCTATTCCTCGCCTTATACCTTGGGCTTGCGCTTGCGGCTTTCAGCGGACGGCCGTTAACCGTCACCCCGCTCTATGGAGTCCGGACCTTCCTCCCGCCAGGCATTACGCGCTGGCCAGCGGCTGTCTGGCTTGCTTCAGCCGCTATTGTAACAGACCCGCCCACCCCGCAAAGCGCCGCAGGGGTCGGACCCCGTCCGGGGTCCGACCCCACGTCTCCGGTTTGCGGGGTCAACGCCTGTAAATCTGAAATTTGGTGTCGCCATTAGAAAAGCCGCCGCCTTTTCCCGGCCGTAGAATGCAGGATACCTATACCCATAAGGCCAGACATGACGCAACCATCCCGCACCGGCGGCCAGATCCTGGTCGACGCCCTGAAGATCCACGGCGTGGACACCGCTTTCGGCGTACCCGGCGAAAGCTATCTGGACGTGCTCGACGCGCTGCACGACTCCGACATCCGCTTCATCATCAACCGCCAGGAGGGCGGCGCCGCCTTCATGGCCGACGCCTACGGCAAGATGACCGGCAAGCCCGGCATCTGCTTCGTCACCCGCGGCCCGGGCGCCACCAACGCCTCGATCGGCGTGCACACGGCCTTCCAGGACTCGACCCCGATGATCCTGTTCATCGGCCAGGTCGGCAACGACTTCGTCGACCGCGAAGCGTTCCAGGAGATCGACTACCGCCGCATGTACGGCCAGATGGCCAAGTGGGTGGCGCAGATCGACCGCGCCGACCGGGTGCCGGAATACATCGCGCGCGCCTTCCAGATCGCCACCAGCGGCCGTCCCGGCCCGGTGGTGCTGGCGCTGCCGGAAGACATGCTGACCGCCGTCGCCACCGTGGCCGACACCCGCCGCTACCAGCCGGTGCAGGCGTCGCCCTCGGCCGCGCAGATCGACCAGGTGCGCGCGCTGCTGGCCGGCGCCAAAAAACCGCTGGTGCTGCTGGGCGGCGGCGGCTGGAACGCGCAAGCCTGCGCCGACCTGCAAGCCTTCGCCGAAGCCAACCACCTGCCGGTGGCATGCGCGTTCCGCTTCCAGGACCTGCTCGACAACGCCCACCCCAACTACATCGGCGACGTCGGCATCGGCATCAACCCCAAGCTGGCCGCGCGCGTGCGCGAGGCCGACGTGATCCTGGCCATCGGCCCGCGCCTGGGCGAGATGACCACCGGCGGCTACGCGCTGATCGCCGCGCCCCTGCCGGCCCAGCGCCTGATCCACGTGCACGCCGACGCCGAGGAACTGGGCAGCGTCTACCAGGCTGAGCTGATGATCAACAGCGGCATGCCGCAGATGACGGCGATGCTGGCGGCGATGGCGCCGCTCGATTCGTCCGCCTGGCGCGCCAGCGTGGCCGAAGCCAGGGCCGACCTGGCCGCGTGGCAGCGCCAGCCGCCGATCTTCCAGGACGGCAGCGCGCCGCTGGACCTGTGGCAGGTGGTGCAGCAGATCGACAGGATCGCGCCGCACGACACCATCATCACCAACGGCGCCGGCAACTACGCCACCTGGGCGCACCGCTTCCACAGCTACGGCGGCATGCGCACGCAGCTGGCGCCGACCAGCGGCGCCATGGGCTACAGCGTGCCGTCCGGCGTGGCCGCCAAGATCATCGATCCGGCGCGCACCGTGATCACCTTCGCCGGCGACGGCGAATACATGATGAACGGCCAGGAGCTGGCCACCGCGGTGCAGTACCGCGCGGGCGTGGTCATCATCGTGTTCAACAACGGCATGTTCGGCACCATCCGCATGCACCAGGAGCTGCACTACCCTGGCCGCGTGTCCGGCACCCAGCTGCACAACCCGGACTTCGCCGCGCTGGCGATGGCCTACGGCGGCCACGGCGAGGTGGTCACCGCGACGGCGGACTTCGCGCCGGCGCTGGAACGCGCGCTGGCCTACGCCAACAGCGAGCAGCTGCCGGCCGTGATCGAGCTGCGCTACGACGGCAACCTGATCACGCCGGGCGCCACGCTGGACACCATCCGCAAGAACGCGCAAGCCGCCAAGGCCGCGAAGTAAACGTCATTCCCGCGCAGGCGGGAATCCATAGAACGCCTGACCGCACGCCCGGTATGGATTCCCGCCTGCGCGGGAACGACGACAACTCAGAGGCCGGCGGTGGTGGTCTTGCCGGCCTCGATGACCGGGGCCGGCGCCTCTTCTTCCAATTCTTCTTTTTTCTGCTTGGGCGCCGGACAGGCGCGGCAGGCGCCGGCCTTGCGGCCGAAATCCGTCACCAGCGACAGCCGCATCGGCAGCGCCGCGTCGCCGCAATAGCCGCCATCGAGCACCAGCGTCTTGCCGCCGTCGGCCAGCTTGCCGCTGATGGTGCGCTCGTCCTCGTCCGGCGGCTGCACCGTGAAGTACAGCTGCTTGCCGCGCGGGTCGATGTTGACGTCGCTGGCCACCACCGGCCAGCTCAGGCCGCCGGCCGTGTATTCATACAGCACCGTATCGACTTCTGAAAACCGTTGCAAGGTGATGCGCTGCCCGCCGAACTCGCCGCTGTCCGGGTGGATGCACAGGTCCGAGTACACCAGCACGCCATAGCGCGGCAGGCTGCCGGTCGGCGCCGGCTTGCGCGCCAGCCTGGGCGCGGCGATCACCGCGCAGGAAGCCAGCAAAATGGCGCCGGCCAGCACGGCGCGTCGGGAGGTCGTCATGGTAACGGCTTTCAGAAATGAACAACGGCTGCACCAGGCAGCCGTTGTGGATACTAACTGATCAGATCAGATTAGAAGGAGTGACGCATGCCGATGTTGAAGGCCTTGTCGCCCGAACCAGCTTCGGTGTTGTTACCAACGGTGTAGCTGGCGCCGTTCTTGTTCTTGATCTTAGCGTAAGCAACGTAGGTGCTGGTGCGCTTCGACAGAGCGTACGAGTAGCCAACTGCCCACTGATCTGCATCGTGGTTAGCGACTTCTTTGTCGTTCTTGCGGGTGTACGAAGCCATCAGGGTGCCGTTAGGACCGATAGGAGCGGTAGCACCGATCAGAGCAACGCTGCTGTCGCGCGTAGCGGTAGGAGCAACTGCGTAGCCGAATGGGTTGGTGGCGTTAGCCAGAGCCGAGCTGTTGGTGCCCTTGTCTTTGCTGTAAGCAGCGAAAGCTTTAACCACGACGAAGTCGTAGTTGGCAGCGATCAGGGTGTTGCGGCCGATGTCGGTGCTCAGCTTAGGAGCCACGGTGTCGTTGTTGCGCGCATTGTAAGCAACGCGAACGTTCAGAGGACCGTTCGAGTAGCCAACCCAGGTGCCCAGTTGACGTTGTGCCGAAGCGTCGCCAGCCTGCTCGCCTACCGAGTAGGACACTTCGCCCTGGAAGCCTTCGATCGAAGGCGACTGGTACACGATAGCGTTGCTGTTGCGGGTGTTGTTGCCAGCCACGCCGAACAGGTTCTTGGCGGTACCAGCGTAGCCCAGTGCGAACGGGTCAGCTACGTCACGCAGGGTTTCGTAGTACGGGGTGTACTGACGGCCCAGGGTCAGTTGGCCGGCGGTGGTCGACTTCAGACCAACGTACGACTGACGGTTAGCGATCGAACCAGCAACATCGGACTCACCGGTGTCAACTTTAACGCCCGATTCCAGCACGAAGACAGCGCTCAGACCACCGCCCAGATCTTCCGTACCTTTGAAGCCCAGACGGGAGGCCGAGCCTACGCCGCTGGTGACTTTGGTGGTGTTGGCAACGCCGCCGCGCTCGCTGACGATACCGGCATCGACGATACCGTAGATCGTTACGTTCGATTGTGCAAAGGCTGCGGAGCTCATTGCGCCCAGGACGGACATGGCGATAAGGGATTTTTTCATTACGTGTTTCCTTCAGTTGTGTTGCTGTAAAAAGGTAAAGCTAGTATTGCGGCGTGTTCGGTGCTTATCGGCGCCTTCTGCAGCGCCGTCTGTGCGTGAGGGCAACTCCCCAGCTGCCACTATGCGGACCCGGCTGCGGGACGCGTTCACTTAAATTGCGGCCGATTAAATCGACGCCGGCTTTATCGCGGCGCAAAATGCGCCAGAGGCGGCACTATACTGATGCTTTGCTTGTCGATCAAGTGTAAAAACGTTCATCTTGCCTGCCTTTACCCCTGCCCGTTTTCAAAACCACAGCATTTTACCGCATCGCAATATTTCCTGCCGAGTAAGCCTAACTAGCCCGGTGTTTTCCGCCCGATGCATCCATTGCGGCATCCCGTTGTGCGGGCTGCCCGAGTGACAAATGCAAGCGCAAGGCATGCGTGACTACATCGTTGTCGGACCAAGGAAAAATAGCCACTTTGCTATTTCTGGCGCCATTTTATACTGAAGCACCCCGTCGTTCGCCTCGACTCAATGGTAATAAGCTTACAACTCAGGACTTTGTTTGGCAGTTTATGTCGGTGAAATAGCCTTCAGACCAACTTTGCTCATAGTGTTAACCCTTTATTTGTGTAGGAAATTTTGTGACATCGGCAAGGTGTTGCGCTGCATCAGCAATTTGTAAGAAATTGCTACGTGTTGCACATTGGAGACATTTTGAGCGACAAGTCTTGCAAAATACGATGGGATGCTGTGCGAATCGCGTGGCATCCGCATGAATTCCATGCATGCGGCGCCCCCGGCCGGCGCGCTTGCAACAACGATCGCGATATTTTTTCACATGATTGCAAAATATCTTGTCCAAGACAAAACAAGGGGAAAGCCGATATTCAGTTCATTAGTTCTGTATGTCAACTGTGTGTCGTGGACAAGCACTTTTTCATAGCGAAAACAGAGCAAAACCCGATTGGCCGCACCATACTTTCGGGCGCAAATCGAATGTAAAATGCAGGTCGCGTGATGCCGGCCCGGCCTGTTCGCGCACTGTGCACCTGGACCCCGTGCCAACCCTCGCGACTGTCAAATAAATGGCGGGCGCTTATGCCTGATGACTATTAAAGTTTCCTCACAAACAGTTCCCAGCACGATCAGCGACGTCGAGCGCGACACCGGCGTTGCCAAGGAAACCCTGCGCGTGTGGGAACGGCGCTACGACTTCCCGCAGCCGCTGCGCGATCCGAACGGCGAACGGGTCTACCCGATCGAGCAGGTCCACAAGCTGCGCCTGGTCAAGCGCCTGATCGACCTGGGTTTCCGTCCGGGCAAGGTCATCCAGTACACCACCCCCGAGCTGCAGGCGCTGACCGGCCAGGCCACCGGCAACCTGCACGGCGCCAGCGTGACGCCGCCGGCGCTGCAAGGCTATCTGGACCTGTGCAAAAGCCACCAAATGGAGGCGCTGCGCCGCAAGCTGTCGCAGGCGCTGCTGATGATGGGCCTGAAAAGCTTCGTGATCGAGCTGGTGGCGCCGCTGACCGCGCTCATCGGCGAAGCCTGGGCCAGCGGCGCGCTCGCCACGTTCGAGGAACACTTATATACCGAGTCATTGACGGTGGTCATGCGCAGCGCGATCTTCGCCATGCCGCAGGCCAACGCCAGCAACCTGGGCGCGCCGCGCATCATGCTCACCACCCTGCCGCAGGAGCGTCACGGCCTGGGCCTGCTGATGGCCGAGGCGATGTGCGTGGCCGAAGGCGCGCACTGCATCTCGCTGGGCGTGCAGACGCCGCTGCTCGACATCGTCGAGGCGGCGCGCGTGCAGCGGGTCGACATCATCGCCCTGTCCTTCTCGGTCGGCATGAACGCGCGCCAGGCGCTGGACGCCCTGACCGAGCTGCACACCCGCCTGGGCGGCAGCACCGAGCTGTGGGCCGGCGGCGGCAACGCCGCCTTCAAGCGGCGCCGGCCGCCTTACGTGCGGGTCTACGCCCTGTCCGACATCAGCGCCGCCATCGCCGAATGGCGCCAGCGCCACGTTCCCGCAGCCGGCTGAAACGTTGTCATTCCGGTAGCATCGGCGGGCGGCCGCGCCGCGCTCTGGTAAAATAGCCGGATTTCCCCGTGTCCGGCGCTGCCGGCCATCCGCTTGAAGCGCCCCCAACCACATGTCCATGTTTAGTTTCTTCAAGAAAAAACCCGTCGCCCCGGAAGTGCCCGAGGTCAAAACCCCGGCACCGGCCCCCACCCCAGGCGCCCCGGCGCCCGACCTGCCCCAACCGCCCGCATCGCTGCCCGACCTGTTGCCGATCGAGGAACCGGCGCCCAAGCAATCCTGGATGTCGCGCCTGAAGGCCGGCCTGTCCAAGACCTCGAACAACCTGTCCATCCTGTTCGTCGGCGCCAAGATCGACGACGACCTGTACGAGGAGCTGGAGGCGGCCCTGCTGATGTCCGACGCCGGCGTCGACGCCACCCAGTACCTGCTGGACGCGCTCAAGCAAAAGGTCAAGGACGACAAGCTGCTCGACGCCGCCGCCGTCAAGGCCGCGCTCAAGCAGCTGCTGACCGAGCTCCTGACCCCGCTGCAGCGCCCGTTCGAGCTGGGCCGCCACCAGCCGACCGTGATGATGATCTCCGGCGTCAACGGCGCCGGCAAGACCACCACCATCGGTAAGCTGGCCAAGCACATGCAGACCCACGGCCAGTCCGTGCTGCTGGCCGCCGGCGACACCTTCCGCGCCGCCGCCCGCGAGCAGCTGATGGTCTGGGGCCAGCGCAACAACATCACCGTGATCTCGCAGGCCTCCGGCGACCCGGCCGCCGTGTCCTTCGACGCCGTGCAGTCCGGCAAGGCCAAGGGCCTGGACGTGGTCATGATCGACACCGCCGGCCGCCTGCCGACCCAGCTGCACCTGATGGAAGAGCTCAAGAAAGTCCAGCGCGTCATCGGCAAGGGCATGGAAGGCGCGCCGCATGAAACGCTGCTGGTCATCGACGGCAACACCGGGCAGAACGCGCTGGCCCAGGTCAAAGCCTTCGACGACGCGCTCAAGCTGACCGGCCTGGTGATCACCAAGCTCGACGGCACAGCCAAGGGCGGCGTGCTGGCCGCCATCGCCCGCGTGCGTCCGGTGCCGGTGTACTTCATCGGCATCGGCGAAAAGATCGAGGATCTGCAGCCCTTCGTCGCGGCCGAATTTGTCGAAGCCCTGTTGGGCTAAACCTACGGATAAGCGCCCTTCATGATCGAATTCCGCAACGTCTCGAAACAGTACTCCCCCGACGCGACGGCGCTGCGCGACGTCTCGTTCACGGTGGCCAAGGGGGAGCTGGTGTTCCTGGCCGGCCCCTCGGGCGCCGGCAAGTCCACCCTGCTGAAAATGATCGCCGCCGTCGAGCGCCCCAGCGCCGGCCAGGTGATCGTCAACGGCCAGGACATCGCCCGCATCAAGCCGGCCGCCGTGCCCTTCCTGCGGCGCAACCTGGGCCTGATCTTCCAGCAGCAGCGTCTGCTGACCGACCGCTCCATCCTGGCCAACGTCATGCTGCCGCTGCTGGTGACGGGCGCCTCGCGCGTCCAGGCCGAGCAGCGCGCGCGCGCCGCGCTCGACAAGGTCGGCCTGCTCGAGCGCGCCGACGCCCAGCCGCTGGCCCTGTCCGGCGGCGAGCAGCAGCGGGTGTCGATCGCGCGCGCCATCGTCAACCGGCCGCAGGTGATCCTGGCCGACGAGCCGACCGCCAACCTGGACCGCGCCAGCGCCAACCAGGTGCTGGACGCGCTCAAGGCCTTCCATTCGGTCGGCGTCACCTGCCTGATCTCCAGCCACGACGAGCAGATGCTGGATGCGGCCGCGCGCGTCATCCATCTCAAGCAAGGCCAACTGGAGGTGGCGGCATGACGCTCTGGTTCCGGCAACACCGCTACGCGCTGGCCGCGGCGCTGGTCCACCTGCGCCGCTCGCCGGGCGGCTTTGTATTCAATATATTAGTGGTGGCGATCGCGCTGGCGCTGCCGTTCGCCGGCGTCACCCTGCTCGACAACGTGCGCCCGATGTCCGAGCAGCTGTCGGTCGATCCCGAGATCAGCGTCTTCCTCAAGCAGGACACGCCGCGCGAGCAGGCCGAGGCGCTGGCCGTGTCGCTGCGCCAGACCGTGCGCCAGACCGCGCACGACCCGCAGGCCAAGATCATCTTCACCCCGCGCGAGAAGGCGCTCGACCAGCTCAAGGACAAGAGCGGCCTGGCCGACGTGCTGACCACGCTGGGCGACAACCCGCTGCCGGACAGCTATGTGCTCAAGCTGGACGCCTTCCGCAACGCCCAGGCCGGCGGCGACGTCGACCAGCTGGCCGAGCAGATCCGCGCCCTGCCCGGCGTCGACACGGTGCAGGTCGACTCGGCCTGGGTCAAGCGCCTGGCGGCCCTGCTCAACGTGCTGCGCCTGGCGCTGCTGCTGCTGGCGGCCACGCTGGGCACGGTGGTGATCGCGGTCATCTTCAACACCATCCGGCTGCAGGTGATGACCCAGCGCGAGGAAATCCTGGTGTCCAAGCTGATCGGCGCCACCGACAGCTTCATCCACCGCCCCTTCTATTACACCGGCGCGCTGCTGGGCCTGTGCGCGGGCGGGGTGGCGCTGGGCGCGGTGTCGCTGGCGCTGCGCCCGCTGAACGTCGCGATTGCCGAATTCGCAAGATTGTACGCGTCCGAATTCCAGCTGGCGCCGCTGCCGCCGCTGGCCATGGCTGGCCTGCTGGCGCTGTCGGCCGGCCTCGGCCTGGCCGGCGCGCTGCTGTCGGTGCAGCGCCACCTGTCCCGCCTGAACTGATCCACCGCCCTTCCGTGCGTCCGCGCACGGAAGGCGCCCTCCCCGCCCGCTTAGCATTAAGTCCTGCCTAAGCTCCAACGCGCATGCTTGATTTAAGCGCATCATGAGGCTTAAAAACCTCATAGTCTTTTGCTATTGACGTAATTAATATCCGGTGATTGGCACTCAACGAAGGAGAGTGCTAATATACGTGAACTGAAGAGCAAAAGTTCTCTACAGCATCAAGAAACATTAAGAACAAGCAATATCATCGAGCGAAGGAATGAATATGACTATGATGTCCGCACCGAACGCCTTGGTACCTGCGACCAATAGCGCCCTGGGACTCGGGTTCACGGGCAACCTGGGCAACCTGGACGCCTACATTTCGGCCGTCAATCGCCTGCCGATGCTGACGCACGACGATGAAATCTCGCTGGCCAAGCGCCTGCAGGAAAAGAACGACCTGGGCGCCGCCCAGGAACTGGTGCTGTCGCACCTGCGCCTGGTGGTGTCGATCGCCCGCGGCTACCTGGGCTACGGCCTGCCGCATGCCGACCTGATCCAGGAAGGCAATATCGGCCTGATGAAGGCGGTCAAGCGCTTCGACCCGGACCAGGGCGTGCGCCTGGTGTCGTATGCGATGCACTGGATCAAGGCCGAGATGCATGAGTACATCCTGAAAAACTGGCGTCTGGTCAAGGTGGCGACCACCAAGGCACAGCGCAAGCTGTTCTTCAACCTGCGCAGCCACAAGACCGGCCTGGACGCGATGACGCCGACGCAGATCGACAGCCTGGCCAAGCTGCTGGACGTCAAGCGCGAAGAAGTGATCGAGATGGAAACCCGCCTGAGCGGCCGCGACATCGCGCTGGAATCGCCAAACGACGACGAGGACGACAAGTTCGCGCCGATCGCCTACCTGTCGTCGGAAGCGAGCGAGCCGACCCGCGTGCTGGAAGCCGAACAGGTGACCCGCCTGCAATCGGAAGGCCTGGAGGAAGCGCTGGGCAAGCTGGACGCCCGCTCGCGCCGCATCGTTGAAAGCCGCTGGCTGGCCAACGACGACGGCTCCGGCGCCACGCTGCACACGCTGGCGGAAGAATTCGGCGTATCGGCCGAGCGCATCCGCCAGATCGAAGTGGCCGCGCTGAAGAAAATGAAGGGCGCGCTGGCCGCCTACGTGTAAGCGGCCGCGCGTTAACACAAAAAGCACAAAAAGCCCCGTGTGGCGATGCGACGATCTTGAGCGTCGCATGCGCACACGGGGTTTTTTTACGCTGCCAGGCCTTGCGCCAGCAGCTCGCCGACCAGCTGGTTCAGGTCGATATCACGTTCCGTCGCCTTGGCATGCAGCTGCTGCACCAGGTCGCCGTTCAGCTTGACCGCGAACGGCACCAGTCCCAACGCCTGATCGCGCTTGCGCTGCTCCCGCTTGTCGACCACCTCGGCTACCTTGCCGAAGCTGGCGGCGCCAGGGGCGGACATCTGGCCCATTAATTTTTTAGCGTCGCTTTTCGCCATGCCGGTCTTTTTCATTTTGTTCAGTCAATGTGATTCAGGGCCCCCATTCTACGGCACATAGTTTGACCCAGCGCTGTAAAGCTGCGGTTCGTGCGCCGCAACCGTGATCTTTTTGCTAAGCTTGCCATCTACTTCGAGGGAAGAGGTATTTATGCAATCTCCATTATTAAGGCAGTTGATCATCCTGCCGCTGCTGGTGGCCGTGCTGGCCATGCTGCACGCCTGCGGTTCCGCGGCCGCCATCAGCCACGCCACCGCCGCGCCGCAGCCGTTCTCGCGAACCTATGTGCTGACGCAGGGCGCCAGCGTCGCCATCGCGCCGGCCGCCACGCCCGGCGTCAGCGGCGCCACTGCCAGCGCGCCCAGCCTCAAGCTGGAGCGCGTCAACGACAGCCGCTGCCGCATCGGCGCAGTCTGCGTCTGGGCCGGCTACATCAGCTACAGCTTCGCGCTGACCGCGCCCGACGGCACGACCAGCAACTTCGTGCTGTCCGACAGCATGCCGAACGCCAGTCCCAGCGTCACGCAGAACGGCCTGACGTTCACGCTGACCGGCGTCGAACCGCAGGCGGTCCCAGCCAAGAATGAAGGCACGCCGGATTATCGGGTAAGCTTGAGGGTGAGCAACGCACCTTCATCCTAACCCGGACCCAGCGCACCCATGACCCAGCCCCGCCGCCCCGCCCGCACCGTTCTCGTTTCCTCCCTCATCCTGACGATCATCCTGCCGCCGGCGGCCTGGGCCAAGACCCCGGTCGCCACCGGCAGCGGCGGCGCCGTCGCCACCATCAGCGAACCGGCGTCCAAGGCGGCGCTGGCCATCCTCAACCAGGGCGGCAACGCCATCGACGCCGCCGTCGCGGCGGCCGCCACGCTGGGCGTGACCGATCCGTTCAGCTGCGGCATCGGCGGCGGCGGCTTCATGGTCATTTACCTGGCCAGGGACAAGCGCGTCATCACCATCGACCACCGCGAAACGGCGCCGGCCAACTTCACGCCCACCGTGTTCCAGCAGGACGGCAAGATCCTGGACTTCGACACCGTGGTCGCCAGCGGCATGTCGGTCGGCGTGCCCGGCACCGTGCGCGGCTGGCACGAAGCGCTGGACCGCTACGGCTCGATGTCGTTCAAGCAGGTGCTGGCGCCGGCCATCGCCGTAGCCAGCGACGGCTTCACCGTCAACGCCAACTTCACCCACCTGGTCGAGGACAGCGAAGCCAAGTTCCGCATGTTCCCCGACACCGCCGCGCTCTACCTGAAGAACGGCAAGGCCATCCAGCCCGGCAGCACGCTGCGCAACCCCGGCCTGGCCAAGGCCTACCGCGAACTGGCGGCCGGCGGCGTCAAGGTGTTCTATGAAGGCAAGATCGGCCGCGCCGTGGTGGATGCGGTGAACCAGCCCAAGGTCGCCAGCGGCGTGCAGGTGCGCGCCGGCCAGATGACGATGGCCGACCTGGCCAACTACGAGGCGCGCCTGCGCCAGCCGGTGCACAGCACCTACCGCGGCTACGACCTGTACGGCATGCCTTTGCCGAGCAGCGGCGGCATCGCCATCGCCGAAGCGCTGAACATCCTCGAAGGCTACGACCTCAAGGCCATGCCCAAGGAAAAGGCCGAGCACCTGTACCTGGAAGCGAGCCGCCTGGCCTTCGCCGACCGCAACGCCTACCTGGCCGATCCGGAATTCGTCGACGCGCCGGTGGCCGGCCTGCTGAACAAGGACTACGCCGCGCGCCGCCGCGAGCTGATCAATCCGAACCAGGCCAGCATGCAGGCGCCGGCCGGCGATCCGTATCCGTTCCAGAACGACCTCAGCGTGCCGTTGCGCCCCAACGCCAACAAGCTGCTGGCCGAGGGCGCACACACCACCCACCTGACCGTGTCGGACAAGAGCGGCAACATCGTGTCCTACACCTACACGATCGAGTCCTGGGGCGGCAGCGGCATCGTGGTGCCGGGCTACGGCTTCCTGCTGAATAACGAGATGACCGATTTCGACTTCTCCGGCCCGGCGCCCAATGTGCCGGAAGCGGGCAAGCGTCCGCGCAGCAGCATGTCGCCGACGCTGGCCTTCAAGAACGGCAAGCCGGCGTTCTCGATCGGCAGCCCGGGCGGCGCCACCATCATCACCACCGTGCTGCAGACCATCTTCAACTACGTCGACCTGGGCATGAGCATGCCGGACGCGGTCAACGCGCCGCGCCTGTCCGAGCGCAACGGCATGGCGACCGACGTCGAACCGGGCTTCGCCGGCACCGAGCAGGCCAAGGCGCTGGAGAAGACCGGCCAACACTGGAACAAGCCGGAGGAAATCGGCGCCGCCAACGCGCTGGTGTTCAACCCGGACGGCACCATCACCGCCGTCAGCGAAGGCCACCGCCACGGCGCCGGCAGCGCGCTGGTGCAGAAGTCGGCGCACTAAGCGTTCAACTGAAGACCGGTATGCGGGCGTTGGGCGAACGGCGATAAGTCCAGCTCAGCGTCCGCAGCAAAGTCGGTTCGGCTTGCGCCGCCAGCGCGGACATCAACGCCGCCATCGCGCCGGTGGCGAAAGCGCAGGCCAGGGCATGTCCCGGACAGGCATGCGCGCCGTAGCCGAAGCCGAACTCGTGTCCCGCGCCGCGCGGATCGCGGCCGGCGGCGGCCAGCACCAGCAAGACCGTTTGCCCCGCCAGTAAAGGCGCGCCGCCGATTTCGCAATCGCGCGCCACGAAGCGGCGGGTGTTCTGGATCGGCGGATCGAGGCGGCTGACCGCACGCACCAGGGCGGCGACATCGTCCACCCCGCTGCGCTCCTCCTCCGGCTGACGCACCAGCGCCAGCACGCTATTGCCGATCAGCCCAGCCGTGGCCTCGTACGTCTGCGACAGCAGGCCGACCAGATTGGCCAGCAGGCCGTGCGACTCGCTCCATCCCACCGCTCGTGCCTCGGCTATCACCTGCGACAGCAAGCTGTCCGGCGCCGCCGACGACGCGGCATCGCGCAGCAATACCTTGAAGCTGTCCAGCAGCGCCAGCGCCGCCGCATGCGCACGCTCGATCTGCGACGCGTCGCTGTACGGCGACAGGCAGGCCACGAACTCGCTCATCCACGCCGCCACCGCCGGCAATTGGTGGTCCGCGAACCCCAGCAGGCTGGCCATCGCCGACACCGGCACCTCGAACATCCACGACGCCAACCCATCGTCGCGCCACAAGCTCCGTCCGATCAGCGCCGCCCGCTGCTGCGCGACTTGCGTGCTCACGCCGGCCAGCGCCCGCTGCAAGGCCAGCTTGGGCAGCGCATGGCGCTCGCCGTCGTTCATGCGCACCAGCGCGCCGAACACCTGCCCCGCCACGCCGCCCGCGATCGCCGCCGGCACCGGTTCGGCCAGCGGCCGCACGCGACAATCGGGATGCCGCATCACCGCCATCACGTCGGCGGCGCTGGCGGCGATCCACAGCCCAAGGTCCGCGTCGAAACGCAAGCCTTGTTCTGCCGCCAAAGCGTCGTAATATGGATAAGGATAGTCATGCGTCACCGCAGCCAGCGCGTGTTGGGGATAGGTAGTATTCATGTCGCCAGCATGCCACCGTTTTCGCCGCGATAGTTAGGCCCGCGCCGAAGTAAGGCCGCCGCTAAGCCGTGTTTAAGAATCGGCCGACAAACTAAGTCACCGATACCACACTGGGGACCGCAAATGAAAAACTGGGCACGCGCCAACAAAGGCTTCTTACTCTTCCTGATGCTGTTCGGGATCTTCCGCACCGCCATCGCCGACTGGAACCCCATCCCCTCCGCCTCCATGCACCCCAACCTGCTGGAAGGCGACGTGGTGTTCGTCAACCGCCTGGCCTACAACATCAAAGTACCGCTGACCGACGTCGTCATCGGCACCACCGGCGAACCGCAGCGCGGCGACATCGTCACCTTCTCGTCGCCCAAGGACGGCACGCGGCTGATCAAGCGCGTGATCGCGCTGCCGGGCGACCGCGTCGAGATGCGCAACGAACAGCTCATCATCAACGGCCAGCAGGCCGGCTACTCGGCCTTGGGTCGCGGCACCGAAGCCGTCAAAGGCCTGGGCGAGCTGGCCTCGCTGCATCTCGGCGAGGCCATCGCCGACGCCCGCACCCACTCCATCCAGCTGATGCCGCAGGTGCAGGCCCGCCGCGATTTCGCGCCGCTCACCGTGCCGCCGGGCGAGTACATGATGCTGGGCGATAACCGCGACAACAGCGAAGACTCGCGCTACATCGGCCTGGTGCCGCGCGCCCTGCTGATCGGCCGCGCCGAGCGCGTGCTGGCCTCGGCCGACATCACCGGCAACTGGCATCCGCGCACCGAACGCTTCGGCATGAGCCTCTACCCGACGCCATAAGCGCCAGTTCCCTCCCCCTCCCGGCAATGTTATGATGAGTAGAGAATCTCATAACATTGTCGGGACCAAACATGATTGAATTCCAGGGACTCTCCAAAATCTACGGCGGCTTCAATGCCGTCAAACCCCTGAACCTGACCGTCAGGCGCGGCGAGGTATTCGGCTTCCTCGGCCCCAACGGCGCAGGCAAGACCACCACCATCCGCATGATGATGGGCATTCTGGTGCCGAGCGCCGGCCACGTGCTGATCGACGGTCTCGATTGCCACAGCGAGCCGGCCGAGGTCAAACGCCGCGTCGGCTACCTGCCTGATACTCCGATCTTCTACGACTACCTGCGCGGCCGCGAAATCCTGCAATTCGTCGGCGAGATGCACGGCTACCCGCATGCCGAAGCGGTGGAGCGCAGCGCGCGCCTGCTGGCCGAATTCGGCCTGGAAGAAGCGGCCGAGGACTACGCCGTCAACTACTCGCTGGGCATGAAGAAGCGCCTCGGCCTGGCCTGCGCGCTGATTCACGATCCGGCGGTGCTGATCCTCGATGAACCGATCAACGGCCTCGATCCGCGCGCCTCGCGCGACGTGCAGGAACGCCTGCTGGCGGCGGCCGCGCGCGGCGTCACCATCTTCGTCTCCACCCACTTGCTGGACATGGCCGAGAAGCTGTGCGACCGCGTTGGCATCATCCACCATGGCCAGCTGGTGGCCACCGGCACGCTCGACGAGATCCGCGCCGAAGCCTCGGCCAGCGGCTCGCTGGAAGACGTGTTCCTGAAGATCACCGACGAAGCGGCGGCGGAGGGCGCGGCATGACGCAGCCCGCAGCACAGCCGCTGTCGCAGGCGCGCGCCATCTGGCTGATGACCAAGATGCGCCTGACCCGCCAGCGCAACATGGTGGCCAATAACCTGCTCCGTTCCTTCAAAAAAAAGAAGCCGCGCGACGGCATCGCCGGCAAAAAGAGCAGCCTGTGGGTGCTGACCGCGGTCATGGCGCTGTTCATGGCGTTCTCCTTTGTCACCCTGTCGCGCAACGTGGTGCTCAACATGGACTGCCACCTGGTGGCCGACAGCGCCTGTCAGATGGTCGACAAGGACGGAGACCCTCACCAGGATCTCGAACGGGCCGCCGCCGCGCTGCATAAGGCGCCGTTCCAGCCGGAGCTGGCGCGCGGCCTGACGATGGTCCTCACGCTGCTGTTCGGACTCGCCATCCTGCTCCCACTGGGCAGCAAGGAGCTGGCGCAGCCCGACTGGGATCTGGAGTGGCTGGTGACCATGCCGGTCGAGCGTCCCACGCTGCTGTGGGGACGCGTGCTGGAACGCAGCGCGGCCAATTTCACCGGCGTGTTCGCGCTGATGCCGCCGCTCGGCATCATCGGATGGTACTCGGGCATGGGCTGGCTCGCCCCGCTGGCGGCACTGGCGGCCTTGCTGGTGCTGCTGCCGCTGGCCGCGCTGCTGCATACGCTGGCCGACACCGGATTGCGTATGTGGCTGCCCGCGTCGCAGCTGCGCAACCTGCAAGCCGTCACCGGCATGTTCAGCATGCCCCTGATCTACTTCGTCATGGCACTCGGCACGCCAGGCGCCAGCGGCTTCGTGATGGAGTGGGCACGCGCCTTCCCGGCGTGGCCCGTCTGGACACCGCCCGGACTGGTGCTGCAGGCGATGCAGGCGCACGGCCTGGCGCAAGCCGGGCAAGCGATCGCACTGCTGCTCGCGCAAACCGCCATACTGCTGTGGTGCGGCGTGGCGCTGATGCGCTACCAGCTGCGCAACGGCGTGGTCAACTCCGGTGCGCGGGAAAGCGTGCGGCGCAAGCCGCAAGCGCCGGCCGACAACGCCGGATGGCTCTCCAGCGCGTTCACCCCGATCAAGCGCCGCGAACTGCGGCTGTTGAGCCGCGACCGCAACTTCCTCTTCCAAACCCTGCTGCTGCCGGTGATTATCGTGGTCAGCCAGCTGGTCTTCAACGGCAAGCTGAATAGCTTCGCGGAGCTCGGCCAGCACCACACCACCGCAGCCGCCATCGCCTTCGGCATCGGCGTCTACATGCTGATGCTGTCGGCCTTCCAGACCCTGAACAACGAAGGCCAGGTGCTTTGGCTGCTCTACACCGTGCCGCGCTCGATCGAAAGCGTGTTGAAGGAAAAGGCCCAGCTATGGGGCATGCTGACCATGATCTACCCGCTGATCGTGGTCGGCATCAGCGTCTGGTACACCACGCACTTCGACTGGAGCATGCTGGCGCTGATGCTGATCGTCTTCGCCGGCATACCGATCTACTCGCTGATCGCCGTCTCGCTCGGCGTATTCGCCTGCGACCCGCAAGCGGTCGACGTGCGCGCGCGCGTGCGGCCTACCTACATCTACCTCTACATGCTGCTGGCCAGCTTCTACACTTGGTCGATCTACAGCGACGTGTGGTCGCAAAAACTGGTGGTGATGGTACTGGTCGCATCGCTGGCGCTAGCGCTGTGGCAGAAAGCGCGCGACGCCCTGCCGTATCTGCTGGACCCTGCGGCCGCGCCGCCGCCGCGCGTCTCCACATCCGACGGCCTGATCGCCGCCACCGCGTTCTTCATCATGCAGGGACTGTTGGCACTGTTCATGATCCGCGCCATGGAGCTCCCTGCACAGCAAGCGGTGACGCTGGCCTTCGCCGCATCCGGCCTGCTGGTCTACATACTGATACGCTTCATCTACTGGCGCAGCAAGACCGCCGGCGTGCCGGCCATCCTGCGCGGCGGCGACATCAGGCTGACACTGGGCTATGGTGCGATGGCCGCCTTCATCGCCTGCATCGTGGGACTTGCCTACCTGACCGGCTTGCACCATTCGGCGCTGTGGGCGGACATCGCCAAGCAGTCGTCGGCATCAACATCGGCATCGACATTCTCGCGCGGCTGGCTGCTGGCGTTGGCCGTGCTGGCCGCGCCGCTGTGCGAAGAGTTCATCTTCCGGGGTCTGATCTACGGTGGCTTGCGCCGCTCGATGCCCGCCACGCCGGCCATGGTGATGAGCGCCGCCATCTTCGCTGTCGTGCATCCGCCGATCTCGATGCTGCCAGTCTTCGTGCTCGGCCTGTGCGCCGCATGGACTTATGAGCGCAGCAAAACCCTGCTCGGTCCCATGCTGGTGCACGCGGTGTACAACGCCGTGGTCCTGTCCTGGCAGTTCTGGCTATAGGTGCAAAACCCGGCGGGGCGCTGAATTAGTCCTTGTACTGCGGGCCGGTCGTCAGGAAGCCGCCGCCCTGGTAAATGGTCGCCACATCATCCTTCGGCGGATAGGCGCCGGTGTCCGGGAAGCTCGCCGCAAACCGCGTCGAGCTGTCCTTCGGCTTGAAGCCCAGATGCGACGCCTTGCTGTTGTCCCACCAGCTGCCCGGATTGGCCGAGGCGCCAAACAATATCGTATGTCCCACGCGCGGCGTGAACAACGAAACCCGCAGCGACTCCACCAGATCATCGTAGCTGAACCACGTCACCTGCATGCGCGGGTTGACCGGCTCAGGGAACGAGGAACCGATGCGCAGGCACACCGTCTCGATACCGGTACGGTCGTAGTAATAGCGCGACAACGACTCGCCGAAGCATTTGCTCACGCCGTACAAGCTGTCCGGCCGCATCGGACTGTCGGCGTCGATGTAGTCGGTGGTCTTGTAGTAGCCGATGGTGTGGTTGGAACTGGCGAACACCACGCGCTTGACCCCGTGCTTGTGCGCCGCCTCATACAGGTTGTAGGTACCGGCGATATTGGCCGCCATGATGTTCTCGAACGTGTTCTCGGTCGAGATGCCGCCGAAGTGCAGCACCGCGTCCACGCCTTCCAGCAGCTTGAGCACAGCGGCCTTGTCGGCCAGATCGCACTGGACGATCTCCTCGCCCTCGCGCACCGCGCCCATGTCGCCGATGTCGGACAGGCGCACCACATCGGCCCAGGGCTTGATGCGGTCGCGCAGGATTTTACCCAGGCCGCCGGCGGCGCCGGTCAGCAGCAATCGTTTGAATGGTTTGGTCATGATTCAGTCTCTGGTTATCAGGTCACGGGGGCCGGGTTGAACAGCACCAGTGCGTTATGCAGTTTCCACTTTTCCGCCCATGTGCGGCGGCCGCTGGCGACATCGAGCAGCAGCTGGAACATCTCCCAGCCGACATCGGCGATGCTCGCTTCTCCGCTGGCGATACGGCCGGCGTTGACGTCCATCAGATCGTGCCAGCGCGCGGCCAGCTCGTTGCGTGTGGCGACTTTAATGACCGGCACTTCGGCCAGCCCATACGGCGTGCCACGGCCGGTGGTGAAGATATGCACGTTCATGCCGGCCGCCACCTGCAGCGTGCCGCATATGAAATCGCTGGCCGGCGTGGCGGCATAGATCAGGCCCTTCTGCGTCAGCTTCTCGCCAGGCGACAGCACGCCGGAAATCGGGCTGCTGCCGGATTTGACGATGGAGCCCATCGCCTTCTCGACAATGTTCGACAAGCCGCCCTTCTTATTGCCGGGCGTAGTGTTGGCGCTGCGGTCCACGCCGCCGCGCTTGAGGTAACTGTCGTACCACTCCATCTCGCGTATCATCGCCTGCGCCACTTCCGGCGTGGCCGCGCGCGAGGTCAGTTGGTCGATACCGTCGCGCACCTCGGTCACTTCGGAGAACATTACCGTGGCGCCGGCGCGCACCAGCAGGTCAGTGGCATAGCCCACGGCCGGATTGGCGGTCACGCCGGAGAAGGCGTCGCTGCCGCCGCACTGCACGCCGACCACCAGCTCGGACGCCGGCACGGTCTCGCGGCGGCGCTGGTCCAGCGCGGCCAGGTTGATCTCGGCCTGCTTCATGATCGACGCTATCATCGACATGAAGCCCACATGGCCCGCGTCCTGCAGGCAGACCAGCGCCGGATCGGCGCCGCCTCCGTTCTGGATCGGGATCGAGCCTTTGGGGAACAGGCGCGCCGGCTGCAGCTTCTCGCAACCGAGGCTTACCACCATCGCCTGCCCGCCGAAGTTCGGATTGAGGCTGATATTGCGCAGCGTGCGAATCGGCACCATCGCGCCCGGCGCGTCGATCGCCACGCCGCAGCCGTAGGTGTGCTCCAAGCCCACCACGTCGTCGACGTTGGGATATTTCGGCAGCAGCTCCTCCTTGATGCGCTTGACCGCAAACTCCACCACGCCCGCCACGCACTGCACGGTGGTGGTGATGGCCAGGATGTTACGCGTGCCGACGCTGCCGTCGGGATTACGGAAGCCCTCAAACGTATAGCCTTCCAGCGGCTCGGCCGGCGGCCGCAAGTTGGTCGATATCGGCAGGTTGACCAGTTCGCGCGCGGGCGGCATCTCCACCTGCGGTTCGGCGACCCAGCTGCCGGCGGCGATGTCGTACGCGGCGTGGCCGATGGTGACGTTATAGCGCCGCACCGGCTCACCCTTGACGATATCGCACAGCGCCACCTTGTGGCCCTGAGGGACGGCCTCGCGCAATGCCAGGCCATTGGCGAAGACCGCGCCGGCAGGCAGGCCGCCGTCATTGACGACAATGGCGACGTTATCGTTGTCGTGCATGAGGATGTAGCGCGGCGTACCTGTGATGATCGGTGTCGGCATGTGTATTCCTTGTCTTCCTGTTCCGGGCCCTGCGTCCCGGCGAACGTTGTTTTTCGCGTTGGTTTTCGCGTTGATTTAATGCACTGCGAAGTGGTCAGGCCACTTCTCCGGTGGCCGGCCAGAGGCTGCTTGTGGCCTTGGCACCACAGGCTGAAACGGCTTGTTTGCGGGGCTACAGCTCTGTAAACTCCCCCTTCCCGCAGCTGCTTGACGATTTTAGTATGACAGCTAAAAATTAATTTGGCTAGTCCACATTGCATATTTGGTCTGACCACCTTAGAATGGCCTGACCAGATGGCAATATCAAAGCCACCCTACGAACGAGACACAGATGCTGAAAAAGACTTCCGCCCCTGCCGATAGCAACGCCCATGAACCGCGCCTGTACCGTGTAGTGGCGGACCGCATCCAGGACCTGATACGCGAGGAGAAAATCGCCGGCGGCGAACGGCTGCCGTCCGAACGCGATCTGGCCATCAAGTTGAGCGTCAGCCGCGCCTCGCTGCGCGAAGCGCTGATCGCGCTGGAGCTGGGCGGCGTGATTGAAGTGCGCGGAGGCTCCGGCGTCTACGTCAGCGAAGTGGAGGAACCGTCGGCCGCCGACCTGCCCGAAGCCGGCCCCGGTCCATTCGAAGTGCTGTCCGCGCGCCGCCTGATCGAATCCGAAATCGCCGCCATCGCCGCCCGCGTCGCCACCGACGGCGCCATCGACGCCATCCTCAAGGCCGTCGTCGAGATGGAACAGAACCACCACCATTATTCGAGCAACGAGCAGGCCGACCGCAACTTTCACCTGGCCATCGCGCGCGCCACCGGCAACAGCGCGCTGGTCGGATCGCTGAACTACCTGTGGGACCAGCGCGGCCGCCTGTGGCACAAATTAAAAGAACACTTCCAGACCGAGGAACTGCGTCAGGAAACGCTGAAGGATCACCGTCGCATCCTGGAGGCGATCGCCGCCCACGATCCGGCGGCCGCGCGCAAAGCCATGCGCGCCCACCTGGAACGCGTGACCCGCACCTTCTCGCGCGGATAACAAAGCAGTAGCAGCAAGGTAGTAACGCAGGGCCGGCCTCGATGCCGGTCCGCGAACAAAGCAATAAGTTATCGACCGTTTTGCGACCTCGGCGCGTGTCCACCACGACGACCCTCGTCTCAACGGCACGGAGTACGCGAGGTGCTCCAATCACGTCCGGTGCTTTACCAGCACGGCGCATAACTTTATTCAAAAAGATTAAGGAGACTAGTATGAACAAGTCCGATCACTCGGTCCGGAACCGTTGCGCCCAGCCTCGCCTGCTGCTGTCGGCCATCACCATTGCCGTGCTGACGCTGGCCAACCAGGCATCGGCACAACAGAGCGGAGAACCGGCGATGACCCGCGTCGAAGTGACCGGTTCCAGCATCAAGCGCCTGGCCACCGAGGCATCGCTGCCGGTCAGCACCGTCAAGGCCGAGGACTTCATCAAGCAAGGCATCACCACGCTGGCCGACGTCATGATGTCGCTGCCGCAGTCCGCATCGCTGGCGCCGTCCAACGCCGGTTCCGGCACCAACATCAACCTGCGCGGCCTGGGCGTGAACCGCACCCTGGTGCTGCTCAACGGCCGCCGCATGGCCAACGAGGCGATCGCCGACGGCTACGCCAACCTGGACGTGATTCCGATGAGCGCCCTGTCGCGCGTCGAGATCCTGCGCGACGGCGCATCGTCGATCTATGGCTCAGACGCGATCGGCGGCGTGGTCAACTTCATCACCAAGACCTCGTTCGAAGGCCTGTCGCTGACGGGCCAGGAAGTCCAGCCGGAGAAGAACGGCGGCGGCGACGAACAGCGCGCCAGCATCACTTGGGGCAAGGGCAACCTGGAACGCGACGGCTGGAGCATCTACGGCACCATCGACGCCCACCAGCGCACCCGCCTGGCTGCGCGCGACCGCGCCGACCTGAGCTCTGCCGCCCTGCTGACTTCCATCGGCCGTGCGCCAACGCTGGGCACTGGTGGCAACGCCACGCCGGCCAACTTCACCACCTCCACCAACAAGACCGCGCAAAACCCATACGGCACCACCGGTTGCCTGGCGCCCTACTCGATCAGCGGCCAGAAAGGCACCTGCGTCCTCGACGCCAACGAATACGGCACCGCGCTGTACGCCAACCAGCAGGTCACTTTCTACGCCCGCGCCGCCAAGAAGCTGAGCGAAGACCACGTCGTCAGCATCGACTACTCGCGCGGCGAGGAATTCATCCTCGGCACCAAGAACCCGACCAATGCGCTGGCCGTCAACGGCGTCAGCGCCACGCTGCCTTCGACCAGCAAATGGTATCCGGGTAAAAGCGGCGGCGTGCCCGCCGTCGCTGGCTTGAATAACGCACCGCTGATCCTGACCTGGGCAGTGGCAGACCTGGGCCTGGCCACCACCAAGGACGTGCAGCTGAACCAGCGCCTGTCCGTCATGGATGAAGGCACGCTGGCAGGCTGGGACTACAAGGCCGGCCTCGTGGTAGGCATTTCGAACCGCGACAACTACTACCAATCCGGCTACGCCAAAGGCCAGGGCCTGCTGGACGGCCTGAAAAGCGGCGCGCTGAATCCATTCGGTTTGCAGGACGCCGCCGGCCAGGCTTACCTCGACACGATCAAGGTCGACGGCGCCAAGAACCGCACATCCAAGTCCACCTTCACCGGCGTCGACCTGACGGCCAGCCGCTCGCTGATGGAACTGGCGGGCGGCTCGATGGCGCTGGCGCTGGGCGCGGACTTCCATCGCGACACCACCGAAGACACCAAGCTGCCGATCAGCGCCGAGGTCACCTACGCCAGCTCATCGCCGGCGCACGGTGAAGGCTCGCGCAATGTCGCCGCGTTGTTCGCCGAGCTGAATGTGCCGCTGACTCAAAAGCTTGAACTGAACGCCGCCGTGCGCGACGACCATTTCAGCGATTTCGGTAACACCATCAATCCGAAGATCAGCTTCCGCTACGAGCCGACCAAGCAGCTGATGTTCCGCGGCTCGGCCAACACCGGCTTCCGCGCACCGACGCTGTTCGACCGCTACGGCTACCGCCTGCCCGGCGCCACCGGTCTGACCGCCGCCAAGTGGGACGATCCAGTCCTCTGCCCTGGCGGCACGCCAGGCGTGGCAGGCACCGGCAAGCCGCTGGCGGGCTATGTCGCTTCGACCGTCTGCAACACCACGCTGCCCAAGCAGACCGGCTCCAATCCGGAGCTGGTGCCGGAAAAATCAAAGGGCTTCACGCTGGGCACCGTGTTCGAGCCGAACAAGTCGTCGATGATCTCGATCGACTACTGGAACATCAAGATGACCAATATGCTGGCCAACTTGCCGGAGCAGGTCTACTTCCTCGATCCAGTCAAGTACGTATCGTTCTTCGTGCGTAACGCCGACGGCACCATCAACTACATCAAGAACACCACGATGAACCTGGGCGGCCAGAAGGCGGCCGGCATCGACGTATCGGGTTCGTACGCATTCCCGCATACCCCGTATGGCGACTTCAAGGTTTCGCTCGATGGCACCTACCTGACGCAGTTCGACAACCAGCTCGATAACGGCAGCCCTTACGTGTCGAACATCGGCCAGTTCGGCCTGGCCAGCAACGGCACCACCAGCAGCCTGCCCATCATCACCTTCCGCTGGAAGCACACGCTGAAGCTGAACTGGGCCGCCGGCAACTGGAACACCCAGCTGACCCAGAACTACAACTCCAAATACACCGACCAGAACCTGGTGGCGCAGCAGTACTGGCGCAACATCAACTCGTACAAGGTATGGAACTGGACCACGACCTACAACGGCTTCAAGAACATCCAGGTTACCGCCGGCATCACCAACCTGTTCAACGTGAATCCGCCTGTGACCAACAGCAGCCTGTATAGCTTCGGTTACCTGAGCAGTGCCGCCAGCCCGATCGGCCGCGCCTACAACGTCCGCGCTACCTACACCTTCTGATGAGAGCACTGATGCATAAAGACGAACAGCAAGGCGGTGGCCTGGGCCGCCGCCGCTTCCTGCAAGCCTTGTCGGCGGCCGGCCTGACGGGCGCCGCCGGCCCGGCAGCGCTGGCGGCCAGCGCCAAGGCGGCCGATCCTTGGAAGGAGGCGCAAGCCATCATCGACCGCTTCAAGAAGCCGTTGAAGTTCCGCGATGAAGACTTTGTGGTGACGGCCTTCGGCGCCGCCACCTGTGAAGTGAAACCGGTGATGGCGTGGACCTCGTTCACCGAGTCGGACACGCTGCAAACCCCGGTGGCAGGTTCGCACGACTGCTACCCGGCGATAGCGAAGGCCATCGAGGCCTGCCACAAGGCCGGCGGCGGCCGCGTGGTGATCCCGGCCGGGAACTGGCTGTGCGCCGGCCCTATCGTGCTGCTGTCGAACGTGAACGTGCACCTGAAGGCCGGCGCCCACGTCTACTTCAGCAACAACCCGGCCGATTACGCCAGGTACGGCGCCTATGATTGCGGCAAGAACGGCAAGCTGTCGATCACGCGTTGGGAAGGCAACGACCTGCTGAACTACTCGTCGCTGGTGTACGCGCACGGCCAGGACAACATCGCCCTGACCGGCGAGGACTGGACCAGCATCCTGGACGGCCAGGCCGGCGTCGCCTTCGACGGCGATCCGGATTGCTGGTGGTCGTGGAAAGGCCGCGAGAAGCCGAATTGGGCCGGCGACATCGCCGCCGGCGCCGGCAGCTACGTCAAGCACACCAAGGGCAAGACCGAAGTGCACGTCAATCCGGCCAACCCGGTCTCGCTGCGCGAGATCGCGCCACACCTGAGCGAAGCGGAAGCCCTGTTCATCCAGGGCCCGAACGACAAGTGGCGCACCGACTCCTACTATCTGCGTTCGCTGGCGGAAGCCCGCGTGCCGGTGGAGAAGCGTATCTTCGGCATCGGCCACTATCTGCGGCCGCACATGGTGCAGTTCATCAGCTGCACCAACGTCCTGTTCGAGGGCTACCAGACCACCAACACGCCGTTCTGGCAGCACAACCCGGTTAACTGCCACAACATGCACGTGAAGAAGGTCTATGCCAACAGCATGGGGCCGAACAGCGACGGCTTCGATCCGGAGTCGTGCACCAATGTGCTGATCGAGGACTGTCACTTCAACACCGGCGACGACTGCATCGCCATCGATTCGGGCAAGGGTCCGGACATCCAGTTCGGCCCCGCCAAGAACATCGTGATCCAGAACTGCAAGATGCAGAGCGGTCATGGCGCGCTCACGCTGGGCAGCATCATGTCCGGCGGGATCGAGAACATCTACGCGCAGAATTTGGTGTTCGAGAACAGCAACTGGAAAACCGACCCGCTGAACATCGCGATCCGCCTCAAGACCAATATGAGCCGTGGCGGCTACCTGCGCAATATGCATGTGCGTAACGTGCATATCCCGAACGGCATCCGCACCACGCCGGCGTTCTATTCGACGCTGCCAGGATCGCTGATCCCGACCAAATCGGTGGCCACGTCGGCCGGCGGCATCATCACCATCGACTGTGGCTACGATCCAATCAATGACAACGTGCGTATCCGTCCGCCGAGCGTCAGCCATGTGCGGATCTCCAACGTCACCTGCGCCAACGTCGAGACCAAGGCAGGCAGCTACTCCTGCTATCAGGCCATCGTGATCCTGGGGCCTGTGGCGTCGGACTACAACGGTCCGGGCAAGCCGGTGGTGTTGCCGGTGTCCGACATCGAAGTCAGCGACTGCGATCTGGGCACGCCGGTCAACGCCGACAAGCCTATGTATCTGTACAACGTCAAGGGACTGAAGCTGAAGAACGTCAAGATCGCCGGCAAGGCCGTCAATCAAAGCTTCTCCGCCTGAGACGCGACCGCTACCCCGCACAGCCAGGCGGGGTCGGACCCCGTACGGGGTCCGACCCCTAAGTGGTACAGCCGGCGTCTCGCTTAGGGACACGGGGTCGGAATTCGAATCGCCCTTTCACTCGCGCCTATCGCCATGAAATTTCAGACCCTTGCCATCGCCCTCGCCCTGACCACCGCCTGCTGCGCCGCCGAAACGCCCGCCAAGCCAATCCGCATGATCCTGGTCGGCGATTCCACGATGGCCAACAGCAGCGGCTACGGCGATGCCTTCTGCGCACGCGTCAACCGCGCCAACACCTGCCTCAACCTGGCCAAGGGCGGCCGCAGCTCCGGCAGCTTCCGCGCCGAAGGCCGCTGGGACGAAGTGGAAGGCCTGCTGCGCGGCTCGGCCGCTTACCGCGCCACCTATGTGCTGATCCAGTTCGGCCACAACGACCAGCCGGGCAAGCCTGGCCGCTCGACCGACCTGAAAACCGAATTCCCCGTCAATATGACGCGCTACGTGCAGGAGGTGAAGGCACTGGGCGGCATTCCGGTCCTGGTCACGCCGCTGACGCGCCGCAGCTTCACCAACAAGGTCCTGGAAAACAATCTGCTGCCGTGGGCCGATGCGATCCGCGCCGTCGCCACCGCGCAACACACAACGCTGCTGGACCTGAACGCCGACAGCTACGCCGCAGTACAAGCAATGGGCGAAGACGAAGCAGATACGCTGGCGGTGGCGCCGCGTCCCGAAAAGCTCACCGAGGCCGCACTGGCGGCCGGCAAGGTGGAAGTGGCGGGCGCCGCCAAATCCGCCTTCGACCGCACCCACGTCGGCGCCAAAGGCGCAGCCTACTTCTCGCGCATGGTGATGGAAGAAATGAAGCGCGCCTTGCCGGAGACGGCCAGCCAATTCAAGCCGGAGAGCGAGCAATGACGAAACAGCTATCGCCCGCAGGTATCGCCTTTTTGCTGGCCGCTTCCGGCGTCGGTGCGGCCCAGGCGCAGGACCTGCGCAAGGTCGTCGAACCTGTCGCACCGGCTTCCTGCACGGTGCTGACGGCCGCCGGCGACACACCCGACAAGAACGATACCGCCCGCATCCAGCACGCCATCGACCACTGCGCTCCCGGCCAGGCGGTGCGACTGTCCGCTCAAAATGAGAAACGCGGTTTCGTCGCCGGCCCGCTGACGCTGCACAATGGCGTCAGCCTGCTGATCGACGCCGCGACCACGCTGTACGCCAGCACCAATCCCAAACTATTCGATCGCGGCGCCGGCACCTGCGGCACTGTCGACAAGCTGGGTAAAGGCTGCAAGCCCTTCGTCACGGTCGACAAGACCAAGGGCAGCGGCATCTTCGGCGAGGGCAGCATCGACGGCCAGGGTGGCCACGTGGTCGACGGTATCAGCGAATCGTGGTGGCAGCTGGCCCGCCGCGCGCAGAAGGAAGACGCACGCCAGAACGTGCCGCGCCTGATCGAAGTCACCGGCTCGCAGGATTTCACGCTGCACAAAATCACGCTGCGCAATTCCCCCAACTTTCACGTCACGTTGAACAACGTGGACGGTTTCACCGCATGGGGCATGCGCATCGACACGCCAGCTACCGCGCGCAATACCGATGGCATCGATCCTATCTCGTCGCGCAACGTCACCATCGCTTACAGCTACATCCGCACCGGTGATGACAACGTCGCCATCAAGGCCGGCAACAACGGGCCGACGGAGAACATCTCCATCCTGCACAACCACTTCTACAGCGGCCACGGCATGTCCATCGGCAGCGAGACCAACGGCGGCGTGCGGCGCGTGCTGGTGGAGGACCTGAGCATGGACAGCACCACCTCCGGCCTGCGCATCAAGAGCGACGTCTCGCGAGGCGGCGAGGTGGACCAGATCAGCTACCGGAACGTCTGCATGCGCGACGTCAAAACCCCGATCGACATCAGTACCCACTACAATCCCAACGCCGAAGGTACGCAGATTCCGGTCTACACCAATATCGCTTTCGACGGCGTGCATAGCGTGACGCCGGGCCGCGTGATCATGCAGGGCTACGACGCACAGCACCAGCTGCAGGCCACGCTGCACGACGTCGGCATTGCCGGCAAGGCCGACAGGCGGATGGAGTTCGCGGCGCTGACCGGCGACGTCGCCACCGTGCCGGCAGCCGCCTGCGTCGATCGTTTTGCCGCATTCCCTGCCGCCGCAACGATGGCCACGCGCCCGCAACTCAGCATCGAACAATCCAGACAGTACGCTTACAGCGAAGTGCTGAAGTACGTGGGCGCCGCCGGCAACGAATCCATCGATCCGTGGGACCCGCTGGCCGACCCGCTGGCAAAAGGTGCGGTCTTCGCTCCCGACTACATCGTCGACAAAACCTCTAAGGCCGATGGCGTAAAGTGGTTCCATACCGTGCAGGAAGCCGTCAGCCGCGCGGTCATCGACAGTAAAAACAATCCTGCCAAACGGCTTTACATGCTGCTCAAGCCCGGGACCTATCAGGAACTGGTCTACATCCCCGCCTCCGCCGCGCCGATTACGATGTACGGTGAAGGCAAGGATGCAAGCGTCACGCAGATCACCGCAAAACTGGACGCCTCCAACACCGGCGCAGACTACGCCCGGCAGTACGACGCGCAATTCGCCAGGGCAGTTCCGGCAGTGCAGGCCATGTACGCGACCATCAAGGACCGCGCCCAGATCGGCACATTCGGCACCGCCACCGTCTGGGTGCAGGACAACGGCTTCCAGGCTCGCAACCTGACGTTTGAAAACGCCTACAACAAAGCCACCGGCAATGCCCGTGCCGAGGCACTCCCCAACGTCAACAATATCCACCACCAGGCGCTGGCGCTGCAAGTGGATGGCGCCGACAAGGCGCAATTCGAAAACATCCGCCTGATCGGCTTCCAGGATACGCTGTACCTTAAGGCCCCGCGGGTAGCCAGCACCTCGCGCAGCTTCTTCAACAAGTCCTACATCGAAGGCGACGTCGATTTCATCTTCGGCGACAGCACCGCCTACTTCCACCAGACCGAAATCAAATCGCTGGGCGACCGTGGCCTGTCCTACGCGGCCGCGCCGGATACCCATGTCAAAACCAGATACGGCTTCGTCTTCGACAACTGCCGCTTCACGCGCGATGGCTCGCCCAACGCCAACGCGGGCGCGTTCTACCTGCTGCGCCAATGGTTCCACAACTCGCGCTGTACACCGTACGACAAAGTCGCGGTCGATGGCTATGCCTGCACCTTCGGTCCCGCCAACGTCTACCAGGCGCCAAAAGGCACCGTCGCCAGGAACTCGCTGGAAGCGGTCGGCAAGATGGTGGTCATGAATTCGCGCATCGGGGCGCATATCAACCGCACATCGCCATGGTCGGACTGGAACAAGAAAGGCACGCTGGCCTACCGCCCGGTCCAATACAACTCCGACGACCATTGGTACAACCTGATTAAAGCCGGCATCGATCCCGTCGCGGATCTCGGCTACACCGCAAAACCATCGCCGGCGGAAGTCTTCCTCGGTGAGTTCAACAATTCGGACGAATAAGGAACACCGCATGACTATCAACACCCAGCGCCGCAGCCTGATGAAAGCACTGCCGGCCGCCGCCGGCCTGTCGCTCGGCATGCCGGCGCGTGCAGCCACCGCGCCCGATCCGTGGCTGCAAGCGCAGGCCATCGTCGACCGCGTTTCGCGGCCGCTCACCTTCCGCAAGCAGGACTTCGTCATCACCGCCTACGGCGCGCGGACCTGCAAGCTGGTCAAGGTCAAAGCCTGGATCTCGTTCGAAGAACAGGATACCGTCGATACCCCGGCTGCCGGCGCGCCCGATTGCTACGCCGCCATCAAGGCCGCCATCAAAGCCTGCCACGAAGCGGGAGGCGGCCGCGTGCTGGTCCCGGCCGGGAACTGGTACTGCGCCGGCCCCATAGTACTGCTGTCGAATGTGAACCTGCACCTGAGCGCGGGCGCGCACATCTACTTCAGCAACAACCCGGCCGACTACGCCAAATACGGCGACATCGATTGCGGCAAACAAGGCAAGCTGTCGATCTCGCGCTGGCAGAGCAACGACTGCCTGAACTTCTCGTCGATGATCTACGCCTACGGCCAGGACAACATCGCCCTGACCGGCGACGACTGGACCAGCACCCTGAACGGCCAGGGCGGCGTGCCATTCAACGAGCAAGGCGATTGCTGGTGGACCTGGAAAGGCAAACTCAAAACGTTGAACGCGGTGGCTCAAGGTTCAACGCCCAATTTCGCCAAGGGGAAGATGTCGGAGAATACCGAGAACCCGTTGAACGCCGAGTCGCTGTCCGCCATCGCGCCGCAACTGACCGAGGCGGAACGCCAGCTGATACAAGGCGAAGACGCCCGCTGGCGCGCGGACGCGCAGTATCTGCCGGCGTTGTCGGAGGCTGGCGTGCCGCTGTCCCGGCGCGTGTTCGGCCTGGGCCACTTCCTGCGGCCGCCGATGATACAGCTGATCGGCTGCACCAACGTGCTGCTGGAGGGCTACCACGTCACGCACACACCGTTCTGGCAGCACCATCCTGTCCATTGCCGCAACATCGTCATCCGCAAGGTGCACTGCGAAAGCCTGGGACCGAACAGCGACGGCTTCGATCCGGAAGCCTGCGACCATGTGCTGATCGACGGCTGCACCTTCGACACCGGCGACGATTGCATCGCCATCAAGGCCGGCAAGGATCTCGATACGCAATACGGGCCGTCGCAGAACATCGTGATCCAGAACTGCACCATGCAGAGCGGCCACGGCGCCGTCACGCTGGGCAGCGAGATGGCGGGCGGCATCCAGAACGTGTACGCGCAGAAGCTGGTTTTCCAGAACATCAACTGGGCCACCAATCCGCTCAACACGGCGATCCGCCTGAAGACCAACCTCAATCGCGGCGGCTACCTGCGCAACTTCCACGTGCGCGACATCTCGATACCGAACGGCGTGCAGACCAGCCCTTCGTTCTACGCATCGCTGCCAGGATCGCCGATTCAATCGAAGACTGTCGCCACGGCGGCCGGCGCCATCGTCACCTTCGATTGCGACTACACGCCGCTCAGCGACAACGTCCGCACGCGGCCGCCGGTGGTCGGCAACGTCCACATCTCCAACGTCAAGGTCGGCAACGTGAAGACCAGGGATGACAAGATCGTGTCGTGTTATCAGGCCATCGTGATCCTCGGCCCGGTGGCGTCGGACTATAATGGACCGCTGCCGATGCCGGCGGTCCTTCCCGTCACCGACGTCACCATCACCGACTGCGACTTCGGCACGCCGGCCAACATGGCGCAGCCCTGGTACCTCTACAACGTGCAGGGGCTGACGCTGAAGAACGTCGCCATCGGCGGCAAGGTCCACAACACGACGCTGTCCGCCTGAGATTCGCATATACTGGCGCGACTTACACGTTCGGAGTCCGCCATGCGTCCACTGTTCATGCTGCTGTTGTTGTCTGCCACCGCCGTGCAGGCGGCGCCCGTTGAAGCGCTCAAGCCGATGGCCTTCCTGGCCGGGCATTGCTGGAAGGGTGATTTCCCGGAGGGGAAGCAGAGCGACGAGCATTGCTTCCAGTGGCAGTACGAAGGCAATGTGCTGCGCGACGTGCATACGGTGCGCACGCCGGGCAAGCCGGACTATGTTGGCGAGACGATCTACTACTACGATTCGGCGGCCAAACAGGTGGCTTTCCTGTACGTGGAAAACGGCGGCGGCTACAGCCGCGGCACGATGACGCCCAGCGCCACCGGCCTGGAATTCCCCGCGACGCAATATGTGGCCGACGGACAGTCCCTCACCTACCGCGTCCGCTGGACGCCCTCCGGCGCCGACGCCTACGAGGCCTTCAGTGAAATGTACATCAAGGAAAAATGGGTTACGCAGTTCAAGCTGGTGCTGAAGAAGCAGTAACTATGGTGTGAGGTGGAAATAGTCGATGTCGGCATGGCCGCTGTTGGTGGCGAACAGGCCCATTTGCGCGCCTACCCAACGGCCCATGCGGGCGACAAACGGATGGCCGATCTCGGAATAACTCTGCCCATCGCCGCTGTATGAGAAGGTCGTTACACCACCCGGCCGCACCTGCATGCGCAGCCAGACTTGCGCTCCCGCCAGCCCGGCGCTGGCCTCCTCTCGCTCAGCGCATGCGGCTTCGGTCTTGTAGCAGCTGACCAGCGCCAGCCTGGTCTCCCCGCCCTCGCGGCGCGCACCCAGCCACGCGTAATCGGCGCCGTACATGATCAGGCCCGCCTTGCCGCCTTCGCCCAACGCGCTCACGTCCATCCGCGTCGTGACGGTGAACGACTCGGCCGGCAGTTTTTGTAGCAGCAGCGATGGAGTCTCCCACAGATTGCGCCCCGCCGGCTGGCCGTACAGCCGCAGATATCCCGTGCGCGCGGACAGCGAATACCACTCCGGCTTCCAGTTCGCATTCCACTGCCATTGCAGGCCGAGCGACGCGCCATCGAATTCATCGCTGGTGGCCGGCGCCGCAGCGGTATGACCCGGCACCGGCTTGCGATATCGCAGGACCGGCTGTCCGGTGCCTTTGCCGTCCATGTCCTCACCGATCACCGGCCAACCGTCGCGCCAGCGCATCGGCTGCAGATGCACCACGCGGCCATATGCGCGCTTGTCCTGGAAGTGAATGAACCAATCCTCCCCCGCCTGCGTGCGTACCCACGCACCCTGATGCGGACCGTTGACCGGCGTGCGCCCTTGCGCCATCACGATCCTGTCTTCATAAGGCCCATCGATACTGCGAGAGCGGAACACCGACTGCCAGCCGAATTCGACGCCGCCCGCCGGCGCGAAAACATAGTAGTAGCCATCATGCTTGTACAGCTTGGGGCCTTCCAGCGTGGTGTAGTTGGGCAGCCGGTTGCCGTCGATGACGACCTTGCCCGCGTCGTCCAGCATGCGGGTAGCGTCCGGCGCCATACGGCGCAGGGTCAACTGGTTGGCGATGCCGGCACGGCTCTTGGCCCACGCGTGCAGCAGGTAAGCCTGGCCGTCGTCGTCCCACAGCGGCGCGGGATCGATGATCCCTTTGCCCGCCAGCAGAAGCCGCGGCGCGCTCCAAGGCCCCGCGAATTCGGTCGCCGTCATCACGTAGACGCCGAAATCAGGATCGGGGTAGAAGATCCAGAACTTGCCGTCGTGGTAGCGCAGGCAAGGCGCCCACACGCCCTTGCCATGTTGCGGCGATGCGAAGACGTCCAACGGCACCTGCTGCGGCAAGGCGTGGCCGACCAGCGTCCAGTTCACCATGTCCGGCGATTGCAGCAGCGGCAGGCCGGGCGCGTTGTTGAAGCTGGAGGAAGTCAGGTAGTACATGTCGCCGACGCGTATCGCATCGGGATCGGAATAGTCGGCGTGCAGCACCGGGTTTTGATACTGGCCGTTGCCCAGGTCGGGCATCCACGGCGACGCCACCGGCGCGGCGCCACATGCGGCCAGCAAGGCCACAAACAACAAGGGCAGAAGCCTGTTCAGCATCCGCCCCGTCATTACAGTCCGAACGGCGTTTCCGCAACGCCTTGCACGCCCGGCCGCAGCAGCACCACGGCGCCGCCCCACTCCGCATCCTCCGGCTTGCCGGAGACGATGGAAGTCACCATCAGCGTATCCAGATCCTTGCCGCCGAACGCGCACATGGCTGGCTTGAGCATCGGCACGTCGACGCGGCGATCCAGCTTGCCGTCCGGCGTGAAGCGCAGCACGCAGCCGCCATCGTTACCGCAGATCCAGTAGCAGCCGTCGCTGTCGATGGCGGCGCCGTCGGGACGGCCCACATACGTCGACATATCCGCAAACACGCGGCGGCCCGACGGCATGCCGTCGTCGATGTCGTAGTCGAAGGCCCACACCATGCGCCGCGCCGGATGCGAGTCCGACAGGTACATGGTGCGGCCATCCGGCGAGAACGCCAGGCCGTTCTGCGTGATCAGCTCCGACACCACCGGCGCCGAAATCCCACGCGCCGCATCATAGCGATACAGCTCGCCGACCGCGCGCGCGGCCGACATATCCATGAACATGGTGCCGCTCCAGAAGCGCCCCTGACGGTCGCAGCGGCCGTCGTTGAAGCGCATGCCTTCGCCCAGGCCGGTGGCAGGTGTCGCCAGCTTGATCTGGACGGCGGCTTGCGCCTCGCCCAGCTCCAGGCTGAAGATGCCCGTCTCCATGCCGGCGATCAGGCCACCGCCCGCCTTGGCCGCCACGCAGGCGACCATTTCGGTGGTGGTCCAGAAGCGCGCCGCGCCGCTGGCACCGTCCAGGCGCCAGACGCGTTTGGCGGGAATATCGACCCAGTACCAGGCCGATTCCGCCGCGCTCCACGTTGGGCTTTCGCCCACCGTGCAGCGAATGTCGCTTACGCGTTCCACGCCAGGTCGCCGTTGACAACGCGCGGAATGTTTTGCGGATTGGCGTCGGCCAGCGACTCGGGCAGCAGGTACGAAGGCACGTCCTGGTAGCACACCGGACGCAGGAAGCGGTCGATGGCCGATGCGCCAACCGACGTCGTGCGGCTGTCGGAGGTCGACGGGAACGGGCCGCCGTGCACCATCGCATGCGACACTTCCACGCCGGTGCCGAAGCCGTTGAACAGGATACGGCCCACTTTGCGTTCCAGCGTCGGCATCAGGCGCGCGGCCAGTTCGCGGTCGTCGGCGGTGGCGTGGACGGCCGCGGTCAGCTGGCCTTCCACGTGCTCGGCCACGGCCAGCATCTGCGCTTCATCGTCGCAGACCACCAGCAACGAGGTCGGTCCGAAGATCTCGCCTTCCAGCGCGGTGTTGGTCAGGAAGGACTTCGCGTCCACCTGGTACAGGAAGGCTTGCGCCGCGCATGGTGCGTCGGTGCCCTGGCCTGCGGCTACCTGCTGCACGCCGTCGACGGCGGCCAGGCCGCTGACGCCGGTGACATAGGCCTTGTAGATGCCAGGAGTCAGCATGGTGGTGGCGTTCTTCGCGCCCAGCGTGCCCGACACGGCGGCGACGAAGGCTTGCAGCTTGTCGCTCTTCAGGGCGACCAGCAGGCCCGGGTTGGTGCAGAACTGGCCGGAGCCCAGCGTCAGCGAATCGGCGAAGGCTTGCGGCAGCTTGGCGTTATCCAGGGCGCCCGGCAGCAGGAACACCGGATTGATCGAGCTCATTTCGGCGTAGACCGGAATCGGTTCTTTACGCGCGGCGGCGGTGCGCATCAGCGCCATGCCGCCGGAACGCGAACCGGTGAAGCCCACGGCCTTGATCGCCGGATGGCTGACCAGGTTCTGGCCGATGGTCTGGCCGGAGCCGATCAGCATCGAGAACACGCCTTCCGGCATGCCGCATTCCGCGGCGGCCTTGGCGACGGCCTTGCCGACCAGTTCAGAAGTACCCAGGTGGGCCGAGTGGGCCTTGACCACGACCGGGCAGCCGGCTGCCAGTGCCGATGCGGTATCGCCGCCGGCCACCGAGAACGCCAGCGGGAAGTTCGACGCGCCGAACACGGCGACCGGACCCAGGCCGATCTTGCGCAGGCGCAGATCGCTGCGCGGCGGCGTGCGTTCCGGCAGCGCGCTGTCCAGCGTGGCCGACTGGAAGCGACCATCGCGTACCACCTTCGCGAACAAACGCAGCTGGTTGCAGGTGCGGCCACGCTCACCTTCCAGGCGGGCTTGCGGCAAGCCGCTTTCCTGCATCGCGCGTTCGATCAGCGCGGGGCCGATGTCCATGATGCGGTCGGCGATGGTTTCCAGGAACTTGGCGCGCGCTTCCAGGCCGGTGGCGCGGTAGATGTCGAAAGCCTGGTCAGCCAGTTCGCAGGCACGTTGCAGGTCGGCGGCGCCGGCCAGGCCGAAGGCCGGTTCGATTTCCACGTTACGCGATGGATCGATCGCCTTCGTCGTACCTTCTTTACCCAAGACCGCGCTGCGGCCGATAACCATTTCACCAGCAACTTGCATAATGACTCCTCAATGTGTGAAAAGCGCGGACGAGCCGCGCTTGTTTTATATTGTTCGCTGCCGCAGGGATTACTGAGCGCCTTGCTTGCGGATCAGTTTATCCAGCATGTCGCATTCTTCCGCAGTCAGGTCGGTCAGCGGTGCGCGCACCGGGCCTGCATCATGGCCCACCAGGCGTGCACCCGCTTTCACGATACTCACTGCGTAGCCGGCCTTGCGGTTACGTATCTCCAGGTATGGCAGGAAGAACTCGTCCAGCATGCGGTTTTGTTCGGCGTGATTATCCGAGGCCACCGCATGGTAGAAGTCCATCGCCAGTTTCGGCATGAAGTTGAATACCGCCGATGAGTATACCGGAGTACCCAAAGCCTTGTACGCGGCGGCGTAAACTTCGGCGGTCGGCAGGCCGCCCAGGTAGCTGAAGCGGTCGCCCATCTTGCGCCAGATCGAGACCATCAGCTCGATGTCGCCGACGCCGTCCTTGAAGCCGATCAGGTTCGGGCAACGGTCGGCCAGCTTGGCCAGCGAGTCCGGCGTCAGGCGGCAGTTGGCGCGGTTGTAGACCACCACGCCCAGGTTGGTGGCCTTGCAGACCTGGGCTACGTGCTCGATCAGGCCGTCCTGGCTCGCTTCGGTCAGGTAGTGCGGCAGCAGCAGCAGGCCTTGCGCGCCAACGCGCTCGGCTTCCTTGGCGTAGGCCGCAGCAACGCGGGTCGGACCGCCGACGCCGGCCAGGATAGGCACTTGACCGGCGCAGGTGTCGACGGCGGTCTTGATGATGTCGGTGTATTCGTTGGCCGTCAGCGAGAAGAATTCGCCCGTGCCGCCGGCGGCGAACAGCGCGCTGGCGCCGTAGGGAGCCAGCCATTCCAGGCGCTTGATGTAGGTCGACTTGCGGAAGTTGCCTTCGGCGTCGAAGTCGGTGACCGGGAACGACAGCAGGCCGGAGGAAAGGATTTTTTTCAGGTCATTCGGTTGCATAAGGTCTCCAATAATCGACAGCTCAGGACGGGGAATTCGACAGCTTGGCGCCATCTGTTGTATGACATCGTACAACCATAAGCGATTGTGGGCAAGCGATTTATTTTTACCCCGCACGGCCCGCCAGGGTCTGACCCCGTACGGGGTCAGACCCTTACGTGGTACGCATGCGTCTCGCTAAGGTTAAGGGGCCCGCCGGGGTCAGACCCCGTACGGGGTCTGACCCCTAAGTGGTGCGCATGCGTCTCGCTTAGGTTGAGGGGTGGGGCTTAGGCCGTCGCGCCGGCGGCGATGCCTTCTTGCGCGCGGCGCAGGCGCTCGCGGCTGTTGCTCAGGTGGGTGCGCATGGCGGCGCGGGCCGCCTCGGCGTCCTTGCGCAGGATGGCGTTGTAGATATCGTCATGTTCGCGGTTGAGGCGCTCCAGGTACACGGCCGGATCGTCATTTGCCAGCTCCGCCGAATTGACGCGCGCGCGCGGGATGATGGCGTTGCCCAGGTCACTGAGGATGTCGACGAAATAGCGGTTGCCGGTGGCCTGCGCGATCAGCAAATGGAAGGCCACGTCCGATTCGACCGAGCCGGGACGGCCCTGCGCGTGCTGGATGCGCTTGAGCACCGCACCCATCTCCTGCACCTGCTCTTCCGTGCGACGGGTGGCCGCCAGCCAGGCCGCCTCGGTCTCCAGGCTGATGCGCAGCTCCAGGATGGCCAGCACGTCGCCGATGGTGCGGATGGTGTCGGCCGAGATGCGCAGGTTGGCCGGCTGCGGCTCCAGCACAAAGGTGCCGATGCCGTGGCGGGTCTGCACCAGCCCTGCCGCCTGCAGGTGCGAGATGGCCTCGCGCACCACGGTGCGGCTGACGCCGTGCATCTCCATGATGACCGACTCGGTCGGCAGCTTTTCGCCCGGCTTCAGGGCGCCAGCCTGGATGCTGTTGGTGAACGCCTCGACCACGCCCTGGGCGAGGTTGCGATGCTTCTTCTTCGGCACGAGGACGGTAGGAGCGGACATGGGAGCTGCAGCGGTCTGGTTCATGGTCTTTTACTGTTGTATGACGACTGTAAGCATACACGCTTCTGGCGTGTCGCACGATCCGCATATTGCCAGACTTTTGGCAACAATTGTGCCTTAGACACTATTTTCGACACAATTAGTGGGTATAGCCTAGTTCGAACCAAACCTTAAACAACACTCAGAACAGTCAGGCCAGCAGCGCGGCGCTCATGGAGGCGGCCTCGTCGGCCGATTCGAACAGGATTTGCTCCAGCGCGGCGTTGTCGTCGAAGAAGCCGGCCAGGCTGGCGTGTTCGCGCTCCGGCGCCAGCGGCGACGGCACGGGGGCCAGGTGCTTGGCGATCAGCAGGGTATCGCGCAGGCCCAGCGGGGGCGGCGTCAGCGTGGCGCCGCGCAGCGAGACGATGGCCTGGCTGACCGGCTCCGGGATCGCCATCTTCTTCATGATTTCGCGGGTGATGATTTCCTGCGCCGCGCCCATCCAGTCTTCCGGATCGTCGAGCAGGCCGGGGATATCGTCGGCCCGCGACAACAGGTAGAAGCCCCCTGCCTCGTGCACGATGCCAGCGAACAGCGCGGTATCGGCGTCGGTGCGGGTCAGCTTGCGGGCGATCACGTGGGACAGCGCGGCCACGTGGGCCGAGTGGCGCCACAGTTGCTCGGCCTGGGCGCGCAGGGCGGCGTCGCGGATGCGGCTGCCGAACTGGCGCACCACCATCGCCGCCGCCATCGTGTACAGGTTACGGAAGCCGACGCGCTGCACCGCCGCGCGCACGCTGGTGACCGGCCCGCCGTTGCGGTTGAACACCACCGCATTGGCCAGCGCCACGGTGCGTGCAGCCAGCAGCGGCTCGCCCAGCACCTTGCGGATCACGTCCTCGGTATCGCAATCGGGATCGGCCAGCGCCAATTGCAGCCGCAGCGCGGCATTGACGCTCGTAGGAAAAACCAGCTCCCCTTTCGAAGCCTGGGCAACAATCTCGGCGTAGTCTTTTAGTTTTTCCATGGAAACATTATAGCGCTAACGCCGCCACCCCGTGTACCCAAACGATACGCCAGCCACGCCGCTTAGGGGTCGGCTTAGGGGTCGGACCCCGTACGGGGTCCGACCCCGCCTGGGGGTGCGGGTTACAAATGCGCGGCGATCTGCGGCAGCAGCTCGTCAAAGGTGCGGCCTTTGCCGTTTTCGCCGATGGCGTGCATCTTCCATTCACCGTTGTGGCGATACAACTTGGCCATGATCTGCGCCGAGTGCGGCCCCTGCACGGACAGGTTGAAGCGCGCCACTTCCTGGCCGCCGCTGGCGTCCAGCAGGCGGCAATAGGCGTTTTCCACCTGCGCGAAGGTCTGGCCGGTGAAGCTGTTCACCGTGAACACCAGGCTCTTGACCGTAGACGGCACGGCGTTCAGGTCGACGTTGATCTGCTCATCGTCGCCATCGCCGGCGCCGGTGCGGTTGTCGCCGGTGTGCTGGATGCTGCCGTCCCTGCTCTTCAGCTGGCGGAACCAGATCACGTCGACCGGCGCGCCGGACTCGTTGAACATCACGCACGAGGCGTCCAGGTCAACCGGCTCGGTCTTCGAGCCGAAGCCCAAAAAGCCCTTGGTCTTGATCGCATCCCACCCCAGGCCCATGGTCACGCGGCCCAATGCGCCGCCCGATTCCTTGGCCAGCGAGATTTTCTGGCCCTTGCTTAAACTGACTGTCATCGTGGTACTCCTTTAAATTTACTGCGCAACGCCGCGCTGCGCCCAAGCCTGGAATGCCGCGCCGTTGCGCGAGCAGATCAGGATTTTTCCGTGACCGGAAAAGCGCAGCACCATGCCTTCACCGCTGGTCTGGCTGTTGACCAGATTGCTCAGAAAGCCGCTGCTGCCGCCGGTGGTGACCGAGATTTCGTAGCGCAGCGCGCTATCCCATGCCACCACGTGCGAGTTATCGATAATCACATCGCGACCCGGCGTGACGTCCAGCTGCGACATCGAGCCGAAGCCCGATACCGCCACCTGGCCCACGCCAGCGGTCTCGGTGATGAAAAAGCCGCCGCTCTGCGCGAACAGCGCATTGCCCAGGCTTTGGGTACGCACCTTCAGCTCGACGCTGGAGGTGGCGGCGACGAAGGCGCCGTCGCTCAGCATGTACTGCCGCTGGCCGACGTCGAGCACCTGCATCGCTCCCGGCAGGCGCGGCGCCAGCAGGCAATCGCCCTCGCCGCGCACTGCCTCGATGTGCTGCTGGAAGAAGGACTCGCCGTTGGCGAAGCGGCGCATGATGGCCGCGCCGATGCCGCCGGTGACCTTGCCCTTCAAATCGAGCGCCGCTTCCATCATCACCATCGCATCCGACTCGCAGTAGATTTTTTCACCGTGAGCCAGCGAGACGTGCAGGAAGGGATCGATGTCGCCGGTGATCGAAAATTTAGGCATGATTGAGTCCTCTCTTCTTCGGGTTAAAAATTAAACGCGCACACCGAACGACGTGGCCAGCGGACCAAGGCCGCCCTTGAAGCCCTGGCCAACGGCCTTGAACTTCCAATCGCCACCGTTGCGATACACCTCGCCGAAGATCATCGCCGATTCGGTCGAGCCGTCTTCGGACAAGTCGTAGCGGGCGATCTCGTCGTTGCCGGCGCCGTTGACGCAGCGGATGAAGGCCTTCTGCACCATGCCGAAGTTCTGGCGGCGCTCGTCGCCTTCATGGATCGTCGCGCAGATGGCGATGCGTTCCACGTCGGCCGGGACCTTGGTCAGGTCGATGGTGACGGTTTCGTCGTCGCCCTCGCCGGCACCGGTGCGGTTGTCGCCGGAGTGGCTCACCGATTGATCCGACGATTTCAGGTTGTTGTAGAAGATGAAGTCGTTGTCGGCGCGGACCTTGCCGTCCACTTTCAGCAGGAAGGCCGAGCCGTCCAGGTCGAAGTCCTTGCCGTCGGTGTTGCGTACGTCCCAACCCAGGCCAACCACGATTTTCGACAGGCCTGGAGCTTCCTTGCTCAGATTAACGTTGCCGCCTTTTTGCAGACTGATTGCCATGATGTGATGCTCCTAAAAAGAGAACCGGACTTTATTGCTTACTTCCGTACTACAGGCGGCGGGCCGTGTCCGTAATTAACGGCCCGCCGAATTCTTGAATATGTTTATGCTGCGATGGCGACAGCGGCTTCCTTTTGGCGGCGATGACGCACCGAGGACCACAGCGAGGCGCCGATGAAGGCCACACCAATCAGACCGGTGAACAGCTCCGGGATGTGGTACTTCATACTCGCCAACATGATCGCGGCAAGGATACCGATCGCATAGTGCGCACCGTGCTCCAGGAAGACGAATTCGTCGAGCGTGCCCTTCTTCACCAGGTACACCGTCAGCGAGCGGACGAACATCGCGCCAATCGCCAGGCCCAGCATGATGATCACGACGTCGGTGGTGATGGCGAACGCGCCGATCACGCCATCGAAGCTGAACGAAGCATCCAGCACTTCCAGGTACAGGAAGCCGCCGATACCGCCCTTCTTGACCAGGTCACCGACATTGCTGCCTTCTTCTTCCTTCTCCAGCAGGTTGCTGACCGCGTCGACGCCGACGTAGATCAGGATGCCCCACAGGCCAGACACCAGCACCACCAGCTTTTGCGCTTCGCCTACCAGGCCCATAGAGCCCAGTAGGACAGCCAGCGCAATCATTACCGAGATCGAGGAGACCTTGCCCAGCGAGCCGAGTTTCTTCTCGACGTTGCCCAGCCAGTGGACTTCTTTCTCGTCATCGAACAGGAAGTTCAGGAATACCAGCAGCAGGAACATGCCGCCGAATGCCGCCACTTCCGCGTGGTGATTCGTCAGGTGCATCGAATACGTTTTCGGATCGTTCAGCGCCAGGTGCCACACGTCCATGATGCCGATGTCCGCAGCCACCGCCACGATCACCAGCGGGAACAGCAAGCGCATGCCGAACACCGCGATGATGATGCCGACGCCGAGGAACAGCTTCTGCCAGTAGGCGTCCCAGGTCTTCAGCACGGAGGCGTTGACCACCGCGTTATCGAACGACAGCGACACTTCCATCGCGGCCAGGATCGCGGCGATACCCACGGCGGACAAGGCGCCGCTCCATCCTGTCAGTTCGTAGCCCCACCAGCCCGCTGCGGCCAGGCAGAGGAACGTGACGAGGAAAGACACTTTGAAGTGCTTCATGTTTTTCTCTCTTGGTTATAAAACGATGGGATGCAGTGTAGAGAACAAACGGATTTTTAAAAATAGAAGATAATTGAAGTATTACTTCGTAAAAACAGAAGATCATGAAAACCAGTGGACTCAATTTCCGGCATCTGTATTTCTTCTGGATGGTGGCCAAGGAAGGCGGCGTCACGCGCGCGGCCGAGCGCCTTGGGCTGGCCGTGCAGACCATCAGCATGCAACTGGCATCGCTGGAACAATCGATAGGCAAGCAGCTGCTGGAGCCGCAGGGCCGGCGCCTGGTGCCGACCGAGGCGGGCAAGCTGGCGCTCAGCTACTGCGACCAGATCTTCCTGCTGGGCGACCAGTTGCAGGACGCGCTGGACGAAGCGGAGGCGGACAAGATGCGGCTAACGGTCGGCATCTCCGACTCGCTGCCCAAGCTGATCGCCTACCGCCTGCTGCAAGCAACGCAGCAGCTGGAGCAGCAGGTGCGGCTGGTGTGCATGGAGAATGAATTCGAATCGCTGCTGGCCGATCTGGCGCTGGGCAAGCTGGACGTGGTGCTGACCGACCGCACCGTGCGCGCCGGCGGCAGCCTGAAGGTGTTCAGCCACTTGCTGGGCGAAAGCGACATGAAGCTGTACGGCGTGCACAAACTGGCGCGCAAGTACCGGCGCAACTTCCCGGCGAGCCTGCACGGCGCGCCACTGCTGCTACCGACCCGCAACAACGCACTGCGCGGCCGCATCGACGCCTGGTTCGTGCAACACAAGGTGCGGCCGGACATCGTCGGCGAGTTCGAGGACAACGCCATGCTCAACACTTTCGGCCGCAATGGGCTGGGCTTGTTCTTCGCGCCGTCCGCGCTGGCGCAGGACATCGAAGAGCAGTTCGGCGCCGTGCTGGTCGGCGATGCGCCGGAATTGCGAGAACAGTTCTACGCCATCTCCAACGCGCGCAAGATCACCCATCCGGCGATTGAAGCGATCCTGTCGGCCGTGCACAGCGGACCCTTCGCGATCGCCGAGTAAGACCAGGGTGGGGAACGCGATATAGCCGGAAGCGACAGCAAGCGCCCTCGCGCCACGCCATATCGCCATTTACAAGACGATAAGGATGCCACCGAGATAGCCAATGCGATGTCCGTTATCGCTCCAAAGCGGAAGCTCGGGTACACCACAAAACGGATGGTCGAAGTCGTCTTGACCACTGATTTGTTTATCTCAAATCCATTGCCCCAGTCCCCGCAGCAAGCTGATGCAGCACCCCAGTGCAGGCATTTTTTCCCTCCTCTTGAAGTCGCGCAAGAAATCCATTTCTGATTTTTTTCTTCACATCTGCCATTTGCTCCCGGACAGCGTCGATTTCAGAGGTAGCCTCAGTCTTTGCTTTCTCCTGCAACTCGGATTCGCAAGCTTCTTTTGCCAGCTTTGCTTTGACTGCGTTACGGACACGCCATTTGACCAAAGCTTCAGATGCGACCGTCGATAATTCTGGATAGTTGTCCGTGCAGGTCTGTACCATTTCTCGATTTACTTCATCCGCATTACACTCATAGACAGCTGCAAAGATGAGCCCTTCAGATGCGCTGGCCACCATCGGAGCAAACAACGAAATGCTGAACACTATCGCGCGAAAATACATATGCTTCCAACAGATGAGATTGAGAATCGGAAATTTAGCATGCGGTGATAGCGCCTGCGGCGGCTTATGGCCGATTGTTGTCGCCGCGTATCTGAAGGGATAAACTTGGGTGACCTCAATGTTTGTTTTCCCGACATACATCGCTGTACGCTTCGGCATAGGGTTTGTCGAAACAATTCTCCAACCCCTCCACAACCTCAATGTTTATTGGCCAGCGAAGCTTCCTCTTTGAGCCGTCAGCAAATCCTAATTCCATATAACCATTAATGACAGGTGGTATGTCCGCACCCATCGGTGGCGGCACCGCAGCAAGTTTTGATTTTGACCGCTCTAGCGCTGCCCTATCTCTACTGAGGAAGGCTATCGTTGCGTCGACGTATAGATTCCACCCGGCCTTGTCTTCCTCAGGCGGTTTGTACGCTCGCTTCATCAGGGCGATAGCTTCCACATATTGTCCATCCTCAGCCCGCACCTGGGCCTCGTGCCAAAACAGCAAACCCGACTCTATGTGATGCACTTCCCGATAATCGTGCAGCACGTCGGCTGCAACTCGGGTGCATCCCGGTATTGACGAAAGCTGTCGCCATCCTCCAGACATGTCTTGGTCAAATTGGCTCTCGTCCAAAGCGAGAAGACGCGCGTGGTCATGCTCACAAGGTTTTGGAGAGACCGCCTGTGCACTGACCATGTCGCAAGAAATTACGAGGGTACACGAAAGTAAAACATTCAAAGTTCGGTTTAACATAGCTCTCTGGTCGGGTAAGGCAGGGCCTAGTTTATAGGTATTCAATTTCTGCCAAAAACTAAAAACTAAGTACTCACGCGCCTAAGCATTTTCAAAAGCACCGTGAACAATAAAAAATACTGTACGAAAAGTGCAACCGCAAAGCACGCCTCATTCAGAGAATGAGCGTTGCCGCCAAAAATTGTACTAGCCAAGTAAGGCAAGAAAACGAACGGTTGCGCTAACGTCTGTAGCGTACCAAGTAGGCCATCTGCTCGGAACTCTGCGCTGAGCCAGTAAGTACCTCCGGCGGAAATGATGGCAAAAATTGCGGTCATCAGAAAGCCCTTTGCTCTCGACATATCGAATTTACCTCACCAATCACGATTCAACTGAAGGTCGGCTTCTGGCCAGAATGCGACATCGCCCCCCTGCGCTCAGCTTCTAATAAGCCATTTCTTGGGCGTCTTGGGTGCCTTTTCGTGACGCCATACGAACGCGGCACAAGCTGCTCCAACTATGTATATCAGCAGCCATCCCACTACATCCATGTTCTGGCGTACGAAAGGTACGGCCGAAATCACGACAATTAGCCCTGCCAAAACCAGACACCCAGCGCATCAGCTTTCAAAGCATCGCTCCTGATGAAGGTTAAGATCGCGTTTGCTGTTAGCCGGAAGGCGAACTCAAGGTGCCTTTGGCGAGCGCATGCGCTTCCAGGAAACTAGTTCAAAACAAGCACCTATAAGCATCAACGCAGTAGAACTTCTTTCTGCACCCAAAGTGTAAAGTGCCAGTGCAGTGGCAAGTAAGCCAAATGTTAATAGATGTCTCACGTTTTTCCTTTCGGTTCATCGCAACAAAAGGACGACTAAACGTCAATGGCGGGCCAGACCACTGCTTGAGCCACGATAACGCTTTCACCATTGAACGTCACCGATGGAGAGCCGTAAAGCACATATCCTTTCGCAAGCGCCTCGCTAACGCGACGGCAAAACTTTGCATCATCTGGCCCAGTTAACACTCGATAAACGGGCAAATCGTCTGGTGGCGTTTTCATAGTTCACTTTCACTTGTTGAGTGACGGCGATCGGGCGTGTGTAAGGGCATTCATGCTGACATAATAAATTTCCCTATGCAATCGATGATTCCACCCCTCCCCCGCCAGTCAACCGATCGCACGGCACAAGCGATCATTCCCCCACCGAACTCCGGTTTTTGCGCTGCATTGCGGCACAGTCGTTTAAGATGCTTGTTTTGACTACCTGAGCTCCCGCTCGGACCCTATGCAAAACCTTCTGCTTGTCGTGCTCGCCGTCTTACTGGTCGCGCTCAATGGATTCTTCGTGGCGGCCGAATTCGGCATCGTCACACTGCGCAAGACGCGCGTGCGCGCCATCGCCAAGACGCAGGGACTCAAGGGCCGCATCCTCGGCAAGGTCCACGGCCAGCTCGACGCCTACCTGTCCGCCTGCCAGCTCGGCATCACCCTCGCCTCGCTGGGCCTGGGCTGGATCGGCGAGCCGGCCTTCGCCGGCCTGCTGGAGCCGCTGTTGCGGGTGGTCGGCGTCACCTCGCCGGAAATCGTCCACGGCATCGCCTTCGTGTTCGCCTTCTGCGTGATCTCCTTCCTGCACATCGTGGTCGGCGAACTGGCGCCGAAGTCGCTGGCGATCCGCATGCCGGAAGTGATCGGCCTGTGGAGCGCGCTGCCGCTGTATGGCTTCTACTGGGCCATGTATCCCTTCATCTGGGTGCTCAACGCCAGCGCCAACATGGTGCTGGGCCTGGCCGGCCTGTCCGGCAAGGGCGGCCACGACAGCCATTACTCGGTCGACGAACTCAAACTGATCCTGCGAACCAGCCAGCCGGGCGAGAAATTCAACGAGGACGAGCGCAACATCCTGGCCCATTCGCTCGACTTCAGCGACCTGGCGGTGTCCGACCTGATGCGCCCGATTAACGAGGTGATCGGCCTGTATGCCAACCGCCCGCTGAACGACAACCTGCAAACCATGCTGCGCAACCGCTTCAGCCGCTATCCCTACTACGACAAGGACGGCGAGACCGTGCTGGGCGTGGTGCACCTGAAGGACCTGTTCTTCGCCCAGCAGTCCGGCAAGCCGGTGACCGACCTGGTGCCCTTCCTGCGCCCGGTGGAGACGATTTCCGCCCGCACGCCGGCGCTGGAGCAGTTCCGCCGCTTCCGCGACGGCGCGCCCCACTTCGCGCTGATCGGCGAAAAAGGCAAGCGTCCGCTGGGCTTCATCACGCTCGACAATCTGCTGGGCGCGATGGTGGGCGAAATCCACGACGAGTTCCGCCTCAACGAGAACGATTGGCTCAAGCAGTCCGACGGCACGCTGATCGGCAAGGCCAGCCTCCCCATCTTCTCGCTGGAGCGCACGCTGGGCATAGACATCGAAAACGAAGAGCTGGGCCTGGAAGAGGTAGAATCGGTAGGTGGCCTGATCATGCTGAAACTGGGCGATATCCCGAAACAGGGCCAACGCATCAATTTCCGCGGTTTCGACATCGTCGCCAAGAAAATGAACGGCCCGCGCATCCTGCTGGTCAAGGTCATTCCCAAGGATGACACCGAGGATAACGCCGACCTGGACTAAGCCGATGGGACTAGGCGGTGTCGCCGCCGGTCCAGTTGCGCAGCAGGCCCTGGCCGACCGCCAGCAAGGTCGGGCCGATGAACAGGCCGACAAAGCCGAACGCCAGCACCCCGCCCATCACGCCCAGCAGCACCAGGATAAACGGCAGGCTGCTGCCGCGGCTGATCAGCATGGGCTTGACGACATTGTCGACGCCGCTGATCACGAACAGTCCCCACACCAGCATGAAGACGCCCCAGCCGGTGCTGCCCTCATTGAACAGCCAGATCGCCGCGCCGCCCCAGATCAAGGGCGGGCCGACCGGGATCAGCGAAAACAGGAAAGTCGCCACCGACAGCAGCGCCACAGCCGGCACGCCGGCGATCAGGAAGCCGATGGCGGCCACGCCGGCCTGCGCCAGCGCCGTGCCCAGCAGGCCGTACATGACGCCGCGCACGGTGCGGCTGACGGTGTCGGCCACGGCCGCGCCCTGCTCGCCGATCAGCTTGTTCATCAGGGTGGCCAGCGCAGCCAGCAGCGCCTGGCCGTCGCGGTACAGGAAGAAGCTGACGAACACCGCCAGGCTGACCTGCGCCACGCCGCTGCCCAGCACCATGCCGCCGCCCAGCAGGAAGCGGCGTGCCGGCTCCAGCAGGTTCTTGGCGACGTTGAGCAATTCCTCGCGGCTGCCCAGCAGCTTGCGCAGATAGGTGTCGGCCGCCTCGCCCAGCAATGGCAGCTGCTTCAGCCAGGCTGGCGGGGTCAGCGTGCCGCTATCGAGGCTGGCTTTGATCTGGTCGTAGAATTCTCCGGCATTGTCGGCGACGTTCCATGTCACCAGCGCGAGCGGCACGATGATCACTACGGTCAGGCCGACGCTCATGATGGCGGCGGCCAGCCAGCGGCGCTGCCGGCAGCGCGCCAGCAAGCGCAGGTACAGCGGCCAACTGGAGATGGTGATGGCGGCGGCGAACAGGATCGCGGCCAGGAACGGCCGCAGCACGGTCAAACAGCCGATCACCAGCAGGATGGCGGCAGCGAGGCGGGTGTAGGGTTGGAAGCGCTGTTGCATGCGCGCGCGGTCAGGGCTGGGCCAGCAACAGCTTCAGGTCATGCACGATGGGCGCAGGGCCCTGGCCGGAACGCACCAGCAGGCGGATCTTGCCCTGCTTGTCGAACACATAGCTGGCGGCCGTGTGGTCCATCGTATAGCTGCCCGGCGTCTTGCCCGGCACCTTGGCGTAGAACACCTTGAATTCCTTGCCGACCGCGGCGGTCTGCTCGGCGGTGCCGTACAGGCCGAGGAAGCGCTTGTCGAAGGCCGGCACGTACTCGGCCAGCAGCTGCTGGGTGTCGCGCTCCGGGTCGACGGTGACGAACAGCACTTGCACCTGGTCGGCCAGCGGGCCCAGCTCCTTCATCGCGGCCGACATCTCGGCCATCGTGGTCGGACACACGTCCGGGCATTGGGTATAGCCGAAGAACATCAGCACGACCTTGCCCTTGAAGTCGGCCAGGGTGCGCGGCTTGCCGTTGTGGTCGGTCAGCGCGAAGTCCTTGGCGTATGGCAGGCCGGTCAGGTCGGTGTTGGTGAACTCCAGGCGCGGCGCGGCGGGGCGGCGCTCGCAGGCGGTCAGCAATACGGACAGGGCCATCAGGCCGACAGCGAGCAGTTTTTTCATTGGAATTTGAAATAGTGGTCCACCAGCAGCGCCACGAACAGCAGCGACAGGTAGATGATCGACCAGGTGAAGGCTTTGCGGGCGATCAGGTCGGTGTAGTGGCGGTACATTTTCCAGGCGTAGTACAGGAAAACGGCGTTCAGCGCGACGGCGCTGGCCAGGTAGATCAGGCCGCTCATGTGCACCGCGTACGGCAGCAAGGTGGTGGCGGCCAGCGCGATCGAATACAGCCAGACGTGGAACTGCGTGAACTTCATGCCGTGTGTGACCGGCAGCATCGGCAGGCCGGACTTGGCGTAGTCGTCGCGGCGGTACATGGCCAGCGCCCAGAAGTGCGGCGGGGTCCAGACGAAGATGATCAGCACCAGCAACCAGGCTTGCATCGGCACGTCGTTGGCGACGGCGGCCCAGCCCAGCGCCGGCGGCATCGCGCCCGAGAGGCCGCCGATGACGATGTTCTGCGGCGTGGCCGGCTTCAAAATCATGGTGTAGATGATGGCGTAGCCGACGAAGGTGACAAAGGTCAGCCACATCGTCAGCGGGTTCACCAGAAAGTACAGGATCCACATGCCGGCGCCGCCGATGACGGTGGCGAACACCACGGTCTGCATGACGGTGATCTCGCCCATCGCCATCGGGCGGCGGGCGGTGCGCGCCATGCGGGCGTCGATCTCGCGCTCGGCCAGGCAGTTGACGGCGAAGGCCGCGCCGGCCAGCAGCCAGATGCCGACGGTGGCGGCCACCAGCAGGCGCCAGTCCGGCATGCCGTCGCTGGCGAGGAACATGCCGATCACGGCGCAGAAAACAGCCAGCTGCGTGACGCGGGGCTTGGTCAGCGCCCAGTATTGGGAGGCGCGGCTGGCGGATTTGGATGTGGCGGTGTGTGTGGTCATTAGTGGGGCTTAGTGATGCTGACTTTAGCTGACTTGTGCTTACTTTTGCCGGGCGGAGGAAGCGTGCGCCGCTCCTGCGCCAGAGGCTGCCTTTTTGGCAATATCGTACTGGTACTTAGCCTTGTAGTTTAACATGGTCAGTAACAGGACCAGCAGCGCCGCACCGGCATTGTGCAGCACCGCGATCGCCAGCGGGAAGCTCAGGTAGATGGTGGCGACACCCGTGGCGATCTGCGCCGCCAGCGCCAGCGCGATGTAACGTGCGGTTTTGTGCAGCGCCCGGTGCTCCCACGCGCGCCAGGCCGTGTAGCCGGCCACCAGCGCGACCAGCAGGCCGAAGTTGCGGTGCACCCAGTGGATCGCCGTCAGCGCGGCGAACGGCAGGTAGTGGCCGGCGGCGGTCTTGCCCAGCTCGCGCCACAGGGTGAAGCCGTGTTCAAAGTCCATCTCCGGCACCAGCTTGCCGCCGCATAGCGGGAAATCGGTGCAGGCCAGGGTCGCGTAGTTGGTGCTGGTCCAGCCGCCGAGTGCCAATTGCACCAGCAGCAGCACGGCCGAGGCGCCGGCCAGCAGGCGGATGTTGCGCATCGCCGGCGGCGAGGCCGTCACCGTGCGCACCGGCGCGATCAGCTGGTTCTGGCGGCCGCCGTACCAGGCCAGCAGCGCCAGCAGGCCCATGCCCAGCAACAGGTGGGTGGTGACGATTACCGGCTGCAATTTCAAGGTCACGGTCCAGGCGCCGAACGCGCCCTGCAGGCAGACAAACAGGAACAGCACGGTCGGCAGCCACGGCGCGTACTCCGCGCGCGCGCCCTGCGACTTGCGCCATTGATACCAGGACTGCGCCATCATCGCCACGATCAGCACGCCGATCGCCATCGCCAGGTAGCGGTGGATCATCTCGATCCAGGCCTTGAACACGGTCACCGGGCCGGTCGGCAGCAGCGCTTCGGCCGCCGTGATCTGCTCGTGCGCCAGGAAGGGATTGGCGGCGCCGTAGCAGCCCGGCCAGTCCGGGCAGCCGAGGCCGGAATCGGTCAGGCGCGTGAAGGCGCCGAACACGATCAGGTCGAAGGTCAGGAACACGCAGACCCAGACCAGCTTGCGGTATTTGTTGGCGTCGGACGAGGTCCACACCAGCGACAGCGGCAGCAGCGCCACCAGCAGCGCCGTCACGGCCATTTGAGCGAGAGTGGTCGAGTGCATGGGGTCAGCCTATCGCCGAAGCCTTCAGCAGCTTGCTGATGTCCTTGTGCACCTTCTTGACCTTCTCGGTGTCGCTGGAGACGGCGCCTTTCGGGAAGCGCATCATCAGGTTGCCCAGCGGGTCGATCAGGTAGACGTGGTCGGACACGCGGTCGCCGGCGCCCTGCTCCAGCGGCAGCCACTTGTCAATGACGGCGGCCGGCGCGCGCAGCATGCGGGTGCCGTCGTTGACGCGCATGAGCAGCGTATCGAGCGGCTGGTCGTCGGTGATCATCCACACGCGCTCGATGCGCTCCATCTCCTTGCCCTGCATGGTGCGCAGCTGGCGCATGGCGAACAGCTGGTCCTGGCAATCCTGCTGGCAGTCGGACGGGCCGACCTTGAGCATGATCCACTTGCCCTTGTAGTTGTCCAGCGTGGCCGGCTTGCCGTCCAGCGTGGTGCTGCTCATGGCCGGGATAGGATGGTCGCGCGGATCGATCAGCGCGCCGTAGTTGGTCACGCCGCCCTTGGGCTTGATGACGTAGTAAGTGAGATAAGAACCCACCAGCGGCGCCGCGCACACGGCCAGCACCAGCAACAGCTTCCAACGACCACGGCCTTGATTACTTTTGTTTTCCACGTCTGAATCCGTTCACCACAAAGAAGATAACAGCCATCGCCGACAGTGCATACCACTGGAAGGCATAGCCCTGATGTTTTTCCACGCCCAGCGCCGGCGCCGGCCAGTCGCGCACCATCTGCGTGTCGTCGCCGGCCGGCAGGGCCGCGGCGGTCTGCTCGATCACGAAGGGCTGCATGGTCAGGCCGCTGTCCCTGGCCACCTGCAGCGGATCGGCGTTCTGCACGATGGCCTTGGGCGTCAGCGTCGGCGTTTTGCCCAGCTCCATCACGTGGCCGGCGTCCAGCCGCGCCATGCCCTGCAGCGTCACCGTGCCGCTCGGCGTGGCGTAGGCCGGCAGTCTGGCGCGGTCGGCCGGATCGCGCGGCAGCCAGCCGCGCGCCACCAGCACATGCATGCCCGTTCCCGCAATTTTAAACGGCATCAGCAGATAAAAACCGGAGCGGCCCGCCGACGGGCGATTATCCAGATACAGCGGCCAGTTGGCGACAAATTCGCCGGTCACGGACACGCGGCGGAACTCCACCGCCTGGGCCGCCAGCGGCGCGCCGTCCAGCGGCAGGGGCGCGCTGGCGTTGCCCTGCGCCAGCTTGGCCTGCAACACGATCTTTTGCGCGGCGCGGCGTTCCTGCCAGTTGCCCAGCTGGATGCCGAGCGCGACCACCACTACGGTCGCCACGAAAGGGATCAGTTTAAAACGGAACGCAATACCCATTACAATGGAACCCTCATCAATTCACTTTCCAGCCCCGCCATGAAAATTGCTGTCGCCATCGCGTTCATCCTGATCATCGGCAGCCTGGCTTCCGCGTTCTTCTTCCTGATGCGCGACAAAGGCAAGAGCAACAACACCGTGCGCGCGCTGGCGGTGCGGGTCGGGCTGTCGATCGCCCTGTTCATCGCCCTGTTGGTCGCGTACAAGCTCGGCTACATCCAGCCCACCGGTATCCGCGGCTAAGCGTCACTCCCGCGAAAGCGGGAATCCATGCAAGCTGTGAGTGGCAAACTCAGTATGGATTCCCGCTTTCGCGGGAACGACGAATTGCAAAAAAAGCCGCATCCGGTGTCTACCCGATGCGGCTTTTTCTTCAGCGCCGCAGCAGCATCGCTGCGGCATTATATCGTTCTTACTGCCCTCGTTACAGCCAGTACACGACCACGTACAGGCCGAGCCAGACCACGTCCACAAAGTGCCAGTACCAGGCCGCGCCTTCGAAGGCGAAGTGGTTGTCGGCCGTGAAGTGGCCCTTGAGCACGCGGAACAGCACCACCGACAACATGATCGCACCCATCGTCACGTGGAAGCCGTGGAAGCCGGTCAGCATGAAGAAGGTCGAACCGTAGATGCCCGAGGTCAGTTTCAGGTTCAGCTCGGTGTAGGCGTGGTGATATTCGAAGGCCTGGAAGCCCATGAAGACCGCGCCCAGCGCGATGGTGGCGAACAACCAGAACGCGGTCTGCGCACGGTGGCCGGCGCGCAGCGCGTGGTGCGAGATGGTCAAGGTCAGGCCGGAGGTCAGCAGCAGCGCGGTGTTGATGGTCGGGATAGGGAACGGACCCATGGTCTTGAATTCCTGCACCGTGCCGGCCGGACCGGTGTTACCCCAGTGCGCGGCGAAGTCAGGCCAGATGAATTTGTGGTCCAGGTCGCCCAGCCACGGCATCGAGATCGAACGCGCATAGAACAGCGCGCCGAAGAAGGCACCGAAGAACATCACCTCCGAGAAGATGAACCAGGCCATCGACCAGCGGTAGGAATGGTCGACGCGCAGGCCGTACTGGCCGCCCTCGGATTCCTTGATGGCGTCGCCGAACCAGAAGTACAGCACCGAAATGATGGCGGCCAGACCCACGAAGTTCACGGCCGGGCCCCACGACACATCATTGACCCAGGCCGAAGCGCCGATCATGGTGGTCAGCAGGGACATGCCTGCCAGCAGCGGCCATTTGGATGGACCAGGCACGAAGTAGTACGGTGCCGAGGCGTTATGTGAACTCATCTTCATCTCCCTAAATTTATTTTGAAACTACAACCTTAACGATAGTGATCAGCAGTCCAATAAAACACGCCACGCCGATCAAGGCCGCGATGATGATGTGCACCGGGTTCAGCTTGGCCGAATCGGTGTCGAAATCGCTTTTGCGGCGCAGGCCGAAGAACGACCAGAACACCGCTTTCATCGAATACATGAACGACGCTTGCTTCTTTTTCTCTTCCATGACGCCCTCCTTTACCTGGATGCAGTCTTGGTTTTATCCAGACCGCCCACCTCGAAGAAGGTGTACGACAGCGTGATGGTCTTCACTTCCTTCGGCAGCGCCGGATCGATGAAGAACACCACCGGCATCTGCCGTGCTTCGTTCGGCTTCATGGTCTGCTGCTTGAAGCAGAAACACTCGACCTTCTTAAAATGCGGCATCGCGCTTTGCGGCGCGTAGCTCGGTATCGCCTGCGCGCTGACTTCGCGGTTCTGGGTGTTGACCACCTCATACATCACCGTCGCCAGCTCGCCCGGATGCACCGTCATGCTGCGCGTCACGGGACGGAAACGCCACGGGCCCTGCGCATTGCCGTCAAACTCAATCACCACATCGCGCGTCTTGTCGATCTGCGTGTTGGTGTCGGCGCTGACCGTGCCATCCTTCTGCGTCAGCACGTTGATGCCCAGCGCCTCGCAGATCTGGCGGTAGAACGGGTTGAGCGCGTACGCAAACCCGAACATCAGCACCGCCACCACGATCAGCTTGCCCAGCAGCGTGCGGTTCAGCCCGCCGGTTTCCTTGTCCGAGTGTTGATCGTCTTTCACGTCAGCTCAGCCACATCCGCTTGACAAACACGGACAGGAAAAAGAACAGGGCCACGCCGGCCAACAGCAGGCCGGTCCTCGCGTTATTCGGCTTCTTCTGTTCGGCCATGATTATTTGAACTGCGGTGGCGTTTCAAAGGTGTGGAACGGCGCCGGCGACGGCACGGTCCACTCCAGGCCTTCCGCGCCATCCCATGGCTTGTCCGCGGCCTTCTTGCCGCCACGGATGGTCGGCAGGACCACGAAGAACAGGAAGAACACCTGCGACAGGCCGAAACCAAACGCACCGATGGTGGCGATCATGTTGAAGTCCGTGAACTGCGCCGAGTAGTCGGCGTAGCGGCGCGGCATGCCCGCCAGGCCCAGGAAGTGCATCGGGAAGAAGGTGATGTTGAAGGTGATCAGCGACAGCCAGAAGTGGGTCTTGCCCATCGCTTCGTTGTACATGTGGCCGGTCCACTTCGGCGACCAGTAGTAGAAGCCGGCGAACAGCGCGAACAGCGAACCCGCCACCAGCACGTAGTGGAAGTGCGCCACCACGTAGTAGGTGTCCTGCAGCTGGATGTCGATCGGGGTCACAGCCAGGATCAGGCCGGTGAAGCCGCCGATGGTGAACACGAAGATGAAGCCGACCGCGAACAGCATCGGGGTTTCGAAGGTCATCGAACCCTTCCACATGGTGGCGATCCAGTTGAACACCTTAACGCCGGTCGGCACCGCGATCAGCATGGTGGCGTACATGAAGAACAGCTGCGAGGTCACCGGCATGCCGGTGGTGAACATGTGGTGGGCCCAGACGATGAACGACAGGATCGCGATCGACGCGGTGGCGTACACCATCGACGCGTAGCCGAACAGCTGCTTGCGGGCGAAGGCCGGCAGGATCTGCGAGACGATGCCGAAGGCCGGCAGAATCATGATGTAGACCTCGGGGTGGCCGAAGAACCAGAAGATGTGCTGGTACATCACCGGGTCGCCGCCGCCGGCAGCGTTAAAGAACGAGGTGCCGAAGTGGCGGTCGGTCAGGGTCATGGTGATGGCGCCAGCCAGGACCGGCATCACGGCGATCAGCAGGTAGGCGGTGATCAGCCAGGTCCAGCAGAACATCGGCATCTTCATCAGGGTCATGCCAGGGGCGCGCATGTTGAGGATGGTGACGATGATGTTGATCGAACCCATGATCGACGAGGCGCCCATCAGGTGCATCGCGAAAATCGCCATGTCCATGCCTGGGCCCATCTGGGTCGACAGCGGCGCGTACAGCGTCCAGCCGGCCGCGGTGGCGCCGCCGGGGACCAGGAAGGAGGTCGCCAGCAGGATGGCCGCCGGTGGCAGCAGCCAGAACGAGAAGTTGTTCATGCGGGCGAAGGCCATGTCGGACGCGCCGATCTGCAGCGGGATCATCCAGTTGGCGAAGCCGACGAAGGCCGGCATGATGGCGCCGAACACCATCACCAGGCCGTGCATGGTGGTGAGCTGGTTGAAGAACTCGGGCTGGAAGAACTGCAGGCCCGGCTTGAACAGCTCGGTGCGGATCATCAGTGCCAGCACGCCGCCGGACAGCAGCATGATGAACGAGAACCACAGGTACAGGGTACCGATGTCTTTGTGATTGGTGGCGAACAACCAGCGCGACAGACCGTGGGGATGGTCGTGAGCGTGATCGTGATCGTGTGCGTGATCCAAGGTGCTAGTGCTCATTTGTAACGCTCCTGATTACTTACGTGCAGCCACAACTTCGGCTGGTTGAACGATGTTTTCGGCGGCCTTGTTCGACCAGCTGTTACGGGTGTAGGTGATGACAGCCGCAATATCCGTATCCGACAGTTGCTTCCATGCCGGCATTTCAGCGCTGAACTTGCCGCTCTTCTTACCGTGCAGCAGAACGTTGATCTGTTCTGCCTTGGGACCGTTGACCACTTCCGAACCGTCCAGCGGCGCGAAGGTGCCTGGCACGCCCTTGCCGTTGGCCTGGTGGCAGACCACGCAGTTGGTGGAGTAGACTTTTTCGCCCTTGGTCTTCAGCTCGTCGATGGTCCAGGTCTTGCTCGGATCGTCAGCCAGCGCGGCCATTTCTTTTTTCTTGCCGTCGACCCAGGTCTTGTACTCGTCGTCGGTGACGACCTTGACCACGATAGGCATGAAGGCGTGTTCCTTGCCGCACAGCTCGGAGCAGTAGCCGCGATAGGTGCCGGTGTGCTCAGCCTTGAACCAGGTGTCGCGCACGAAGCCCGGGATGGCATCCTGCTTGACGCCGAAGGCCGGGATCGACCACGAGTGGATCACGTCGTTGGCGGTGGTGACCATGCGGATTTTTTTGTTCACCGGAACGACGACTTCGTTGTCCACTTCCATCAGGTAGTTGTCGCCGCGCTTCTCGGTCGGCTCGAAGCCGGGGGCGCCCACTTGCGCGCGCGGGGTCGACAGGTTGGACAGGAAGGAAATGCCTTCGCCGTCGCCCTTCAGGTAGTCATAGCCCCACTTCCACTGCATGCCGGTCACTTTGATGGTGATGTCGGCGTTGGAGGTGTCCTTCATGCCGACCACGGTGCGGGTCGCGGGCAAGGCCATCCCGATGACGATCAGGAAGGGCACCACGGTCCAGGCGATTTCAACCGCGGTCGATTCGTGGAAGGTGGCCGGCTTGTGGCCCAGCGATTTGCGGTGCTTGAAGATGGAGTAAAACATCACGCCAAACACGCCGATGAAGATGACCAGGCAGACCAGCATCATCCAGGTGTGCAGGCTGTAGATTTCGGTCGCGATCTGGGTCGCTGGAGGTTGCAGATTAAGCTCGCCGGCAACGGGACCGCCGGTACCGCCGGTCGCCGCAGTGTAGGTACCTGCCGCAGTTGCCGCCGTGTCAGCCGCCCACGCTGGGATACTTGCCGCCGTTACCGACAGCCCGAGCATCAACGATTGAAGTCGCTTCGCATGTTTCATGTTTTCCCCAACCACCCAAGAAATTAAAATATTTTTTTAACGACTCCGGATTTCGGTGAACTGAACCGGCGCCGCTCCTTAAACAACTTCAGGCCCCATGCCAGCCTCGTCCGAAAAAATTCTTCATGACGCGACCCCGGCGGGACCTTGAGGCTTTCCGCCTCATCCCCAGATACTGCCCAGAGACAACGCAAAAGCCTGATTCTGCTTAATTCAACTGCTCGTTCGTGCTCGTATTTGCCCGCTTATTGCTCCGCTCGCTGGTTTATAGCTGGCGACGTGACTAGCTGGCAAAATTAGTCAATGATTATATATAACAACAACGTCCCGCTCAAGAAATAATCCATATCACAACTATGGCGTAGCCCGTGGCACCACAGTGTGCCCGCAAACCCGCTACTGGCGCGGCTTTCGTGGTAAATCAAATCGGATGATCGCCTCGCCCCTGGAGGTCATTTTGGGCGCCGGACGGAAGGCGTGGCCGTAAATCACCTCGAAAGTCAGGCCCAGCTTGCCATCGGCGCGGCGGCCTTTTTCCAGCGTGGCCAGCATGCGCTGCCAGGCCTGTTTGCCCATCAAACCGCGTCGCAGCGTGCCCAGCGGGTTGCCGCCCAGCGCGCGCACATCGACTAGCAGCGCCTGCGGCGTGTCGTAGGTGACGGTGATGACTTCCATGTCCAGCACCGGTGTCGAAAAGCCAACTTCCACCAACTGGTCGCCAAAATCGTGCATATCCACGAAAGGCAGCGCGTGCGGTGCCAGATCGGCCTCGGCGAAGGCGGCGCGCAGTTCGCGGAAGGTGTCCGGGCCGAAGCAGGAAAACATCAGCAGGCTGTTCACGCGCAGCACGCGGCGCCACTCGGCAAACACGCGGTCCGGCTGCGGATGCCAGTGCAGCGCCAGGTTGGACCAGACCAGGTCCAGCGAGTTCGGTCCCAGCGGCAGTTCGGCGAAATCGCCGCACAGCAGGTCGACGCCGGTCTTGGCCGGCAGCAGCTTGCTCAACAACTGGTTCAGCGACGATTGCCTGGCCGCCGGACCTTGGGCGGCGCGCACCATGGCTTCGGCCCCATCCATGCCGAGGATGTGGGCGGCGGGATAGGATTTCTGCAATAGTGAAAGATCGGCACCGGCGCCGCAGCCGGCGTCCAGCACGCGCTGCGGCGCGACCTTGATCAGCTCCAGCCGGTCGAACATGCGCGCGGCGACTTCGCGGCGCAGGAAATCGGATGGCGCGATGCGCTCCGGGCGGCTGAACAGCGCGCGCACGCGCAGCTGGTCGATCGGGGCGCTCAGCTTCGGGGGATTTGCGGGGACTTGCATGATGTGGTTCGGTGTAATGCGATAATGTCGGCAGTGTACATGGTTGAACGCAAACGCGTCCTGGAGCTTTGATGCTTGCCACTCCGACAATCGGCACAATGCGCGCCCTGCTCCATCGCGGCGGCTCGGCCTTGCTGCGCGGCCTGCTGCCGGCCTCATGCGCACTGTGCGCCGCCGCCAGCGGCGAGTTGCTGTGCCCCGCCTGCGCCGCCCAGTACTTCAGCGCCGAGGCCGCCGCGCCTCGATGCCCGCGCTGCGCCAACCCGCTGCCGGACGCGGCGCAAGGCCAGCTGTGCGGCAGCTGCCACGCCGAGCCGCCGGCCTTCGACGTCACGCTGGTGGCCGCCGATTACGCCATGCCGCTGGACCAGCTGGTATTGCAGCTGAAATTCGGCCACCGCCTGGCGCTGGCGACGCTGTTTGCCCGCCTGCTGCGCGACGCCGTCCTGCAGCAGCCCGGCTTCACCCTGCCCGCCGTGCTGTGCCCGGTGCCGCTGGGTCGCCGGCGCCTGGCCGAACGCGGCTACAATCAGGCCCTGGAAATCGCGCGGCCGCTGGCGCGCAGCCTGGGCGTGGCGCTGCATCCGCGGCTGGTCAGCCGCGTGCACGAGACCGCGGCCCAGAGCAGCGTCGCACCCGAGCAGCGGCGGCACAACATCGCCGGCGCGTTTGCGATCCCGGACGCCGCGCTGGTGCAGGGCCGCCACATCGGCGTCGTCGACGACGTCATGACCAGCGGCCGCACGCTGGACGAACTGGCGGCAACGCTGAAGCGCCACGGCGCCGCGCGCGTGAGCAACCTGGTGTTTGCCCGCACGCCGCCGCATTGACGCCCTGACTGAATTTGATAGAGGAGAAGCACTTTGTTTCACGTCGTACTAGTCCAACCCGAAATTCCGCCGAACACCGGCAACGTGATCCGGTTGTGCGCCAACACCGGCGCGCAGCTGCACCTGATCGAGCCGCTGGGCTTCCCGCTGGAGGATTCCAAGCTCAAGCGCGCCGGCCTGGACTACCACGAATACGCGCAGATGAAAGTGCACAAGGACTGGCAAGCCTTCCTGGCCGAGGTGCAGCCGGACCCGGCCCGCATGTTCGCCATGACCACGCACGGTTCCTCGCCGTTTGCCGACGCCGCCTTCCGGCCGGGCGACGTGTTCGTATTCGGTTCGGAAACGCGCGGCCTCGATCCGGCCTTCCGCGAGACCTTCCCGCCGGCCCAGCGCATCCGCCTGCCGATGCGGCCTGACAACCGCAGCCTGAACCTGTCGAACACCGTCGCCGTGGTGGTGTTCGAAGCCTGGCGCCAGAACGGCTACGCCGGCGGAGCCTAGTCCCATGCTCGTCCGCTCAAGCGGGGGTCAGATACCGTCTTGAATGGCAAGCCCTTTCGATAAGTAATTAGGATCGAAAGGCTTGTCATTGCGTATCACCCCATAAATCAAGTGAGCCAGCTTGTGCATGACTGCCCCGATCACGGCTTTCTTTGCCATTCCGGTCGCGGCAAGCCGTTCGGCGAATTGCCGCAGGATGGGGTTATGTCGGCGCGCCACCAAGCTCGGCATGTACAGGGCAGCGCGCATTGAGGTGCTGCCGGTTCGACTGATCGTCGTTCGTCCCCTCAGCGAGCTTCCAGAGCTGCGTTGTTTGGGCGTTACCCCAAGAAAGGCAGCGAAGGTTTTCGCGCTGTCAAAGCGGCGAATATCCCCCAAATGCCCCAGTATTTTTGCCACGGTCGTCGTTCCGACGCCAGGTATGGTGGCGAGCAGATCGGCATCGTGCTTGAGGCCAGGATGGCGATCTATGTGATCGTCGATGTCGCCTTCGAGCTTCTCTATTTCTACGCTGAGCCAAGCGACATGCTGTCGCACATGCTGCGCGACGTCCTCCATCCCGCTGATGATCAATGCCTCCAACCGATTTTCTTCCTGCTGGCGAATGTCCTTCAAGGCTTGGACGCGCAGCGACCAAGCCCGCAACTGGCGCTGCTCCAGCGGCGGCGGACTCCAGGGCGCGGGCTTCATCGCGACGCAGTAGCGTGCAATCAGCCCGGCGTCGATCGTATCGTTCTTGTTGCGAATATTTTCGCTGTGGCCGAAGCCCTTGATGCAGACTGGATTGACCACGCTCACCACCAGCCCGGCCTGGTGGAGCGCCAATGCCAACGGCTCGGAATAGACCCCGGTCGCCTCCATGCAAGCATGCATTGCCGACAGGGGAACTTTGGATTTGGTGAGCCAGTCGACCATTGCCCGATGGCCTTCGGCGGAATTTTCCAGCACTTTGGTCTTGGTTTTTCCGTTGACCAGCAGTGCAATATCTAACTTCTTCTTGCTGACATCAATACCTACCGCTGCGCATATCGTATCCATTTTTGACCTTCCTCGTATGCGGGCTTACGCGCTGGCGCGATGGCCCCAGATACCGTTCGGACTTATCAAATGAAACAGGCAGAGGCACCTATCTGACCCACGTGCTCCACGGCACTAAGTCTGATCAGCGTCACTCCGCCTGGCCGCACCTACCTCCTTATTATCCGATGGAGATGCGGTATGCTCAATATACGAAGTCTGACATTCGGACACGGTCTCTGCCGTAACGGCCGCTACGGCAGAGACCGTGTCCGAATGTCAGACTTGACCCCCGCGCTGCTCGGCGTGCAGCCACACCGACCAGGCCACGCCGCCGATCAGCAGCACGATGGCCAGCACCTCCAGCGGGCGCGGCGCCTGGTGCTGGTAGAGATAGCCGTACAACAGGCCGAACAGGATCTCGAACAGCAGCAGCTGTCCGGACAGCGTGACCGGCACGCGGCGGCACGCCATATTCCACAACTGGTTGCCGATCACCGAGGCGCCGGCCGCCACCAGCGTGACCACGGTCCAGAAATGCGCCCAGTCGCGCGGCTGCGGGAGGACCGGCCCGGCGCCGCCCAAGCCCGACACCACCAGCCCCATCGCCAGCGCCACCAGGCCGCTGGCGATGCCGAACAGGCCGGACCAATCTCCGCTGCTGTAACGCGGATTGCGCTTGAGGAAGCGCGTGTTATCGATGGCATACCAGGTCCAGCTGACCAGCGCGCCGGCAGCGCACAGCATGCCGCTGGCCACGCCCGGCCAGGCGCCGCGGCCATCCGCCGCGCCAAACACTTCGACGTTGATGCACACCATGCCCACCACCACCAGCGCCAGCGGCCACGCCAGCAGGCGCAGCGACACCGCGCCATGGTCGCGCCAGCCCGACACGGAGATGGTCAGGGGCAGCATGCCGATCATCAGCGATGCTGCCGATACCCCGGCCAGTTGCACGCCGCACGACAGCAGCAGGTAGTAGACCACATTGCCGGCCAGCGCGTAGCGCAGCAGACGCAGGCAATCGGCGCGCGTCAGCCGCCGCAGCAGGCCGCCCAGGCGCGGCGCCAGCAGCACCAGCGAGATCAGGGCGTAGGCCACATAGCGCCCGAACATCAGCTCGAACGGGGAAAATTCCGCCAGCCACTTCGGCATCACAAACACCGCGCCCCACATCGCCCCGGCCACCACCCCGCACATCATGCCATACCACATGCCGCCTCCTGTCATCGAAGCGGTCATTGTCGGCGTGCGCCGGACTCAGGGATTGTGCGTGACGCTCAGCTTTTTGTCTGGTTCTGCCGTTCGCGCTTGCGGTAGGCCAGCGGCGTGACATCCATCGCGCGGCGCATCGCGTGCGTCAGCGCGCTCTGGTCGGCGTAACCGGCCAGCGTTGCCAGCCGGGCGATCGGCAGCTCGGTTTGCGCCAGCTGGCGACAAGCCCAGCGCAGGCGCATATCGGTCAGCCAGGCCAGCGGCGTGGTCTGCATCTGCCCGCGGAACGCGCGGTGCAGGCTGCTCACGCTCATGTGCGCGGCCTTGGCCATGGTCGCGGTGCTCCACGGTTGGCCGGGATGGGCTTCGATCTGGCCCAGCGCGGCCAGCAGGCGCGAGGCCGGGCGGATCTCCTGCTGCGCCAGCGCCTCCAGCAGCAGCGGCACCCAATGGGCCAGGGTCGCCTCGCTGGCGCCGGACTGCGCGCGCGCCAGGCCGATGAAGTCGATCAGCTTGGCGGCGGGCGCGCTGATGGGCACGAACGGCCGTTCGGCCAGCCGGGCGGCGGTGGCCTGCGGCACGGCGGCCAGGTCGAAGTCCAGTATCAACGACTGGTTCGGCCCGGTGGCGGACGCCACGTGCACCGCACCCGGCTCGACAAAGGCGGCACGCTGCGGATGGACCACGGCGCCGGCGCCCCGGATATCCATGATCACCCTGCCCTTGATCGGCAGCACCAGCTGGGCGAAGCTGTGCACGTCGGACAAGGGTTCGGCGGCGTAGCTGCGGAGATCGAGTTCGGTCGGCATGGTGACGACAGTGTAGCAGCCTTAACGGAAATACAGCAGGCGGGTCAAGAAGGTGTAGTCCGACTCCACCCACATCAGCAAGGCCAGCACCAGCAGGCACAGCGGCGGTGCCAGCACCACGTAGATCAGCGCCGCCCGCTCCCAGCGCAGGTGCATGAACACCGCCACGATCAGGCCGGCCTTGGCCACCATCAGCAGCAGGATCAGCGTCCAGCGCAGATAGCCCTGGGCGTGGAAGAAGTCGACCAGGTAGGAAAACGTGCTGAGCACGAACAGCAGCAGCCAGACCTTCAGGTACAAGCCGATCGGATGAGTGGCAGCTTCCATGGCGGCTCCTACCAAAGATAAAACAACGCGAAGATGAACACCCACACCAGGTCGACGAAGTGCCAGTACAGGCCGGCGATCTCGACGATGTCGTAGTTGCCGCCGCGCTCGTAGTGGCCGCGCCGCACGCGCCGGGCGACAATGCTCAGGTAGATCACGCCGGCCGTCACGTGCAGGCCGTGGAAGCCGGTGATCATGAAGAAGCAGGCGCCGAACTGCGCCGCGCCGTCGGGATTGATCCACGGCCGCACGCCCTCCCCGATCAGCGTGGTCCACTCGAAGGCCTGCATGCCGACAAAGGTCGCGCCCAGCGCGGCGGTCAGCAGCATCAGCGCCGCGCAGCGGGCCCGCTCGCGCCGGTAGGCGTAGTTGACCGCCATCGCCATGGTGCCGCTGCTGGTGATCAGGACGAAGGTCATGATGGCGATCAGCAGCAGCGGCAGCCTGGTGCCGCCTATCGTCAGCGCGAACACCTGGCTGGGATCGGGCCAGGCCGCCGTGGTGGCGATGCGCACCGACATGTAGCCGGTCAGGAAGCTGCCGAAGATGAAGGTGTCGCTGAGCAGGAAGATCCACATCATCGCCTTGCCCCACGGCACGCGGAAGGCGGCGCGGTCTCCCGACCAGTCCGCCATCATGCCTTGCCAGCCGGCCGTGTCGCCCTGTTTGCTCATGGTCCGCCTCCGCAGATTTGATTGACCAGCGCGGGCGTCACGCCGAACAGCAGGCCGAACATGGCCAGCCACAAGCCCAGCAGGAAGTGCCAGTAGCGCGCGCACAGCTGCAGGGTGACGCTGTCGCGGCCGAGGTCGCGGCGCGCCCAGGCCGCCACCACCAGCCCGCCGATCACATGCAGGCCGTGCAGGCCGGTGATGAGGTAAAAGAAGCTGTTGGCTGGATTCGCGTCCAGCGTCAGCCTGGCCGCGTCCAGCTCCCGCCAGGCCGCCAGCTGCGATGCCAGGAAGGCCAGCGAGCAGACGCAGGCAATCGTGTACGCCGCGCGCAACGCATGCAGCCCGTACGCGCGCGCGGCCAGCCAAGCGCGTTGCCAGGCCACGCTCGCGGCGGCCAGCAGCGCGGTGCTCAGCCACAGCTGCCGGGGAATGAAGGGCAGCGGCCGCCAGTCCGGGGCCGCCATGCGCATCACGTAGGCGCTGCTGAACAGGAAGAACAGCATGCCGATCACGCCCATGAACACCCACAGGCCGGTGCTCCGCCTGAGCGTGTCGGCGTGCTTGGCCACCAGGTAGAGGCTGGGGCTCATGGCGCCTCCGGCAGCGGGACCGGCCGCCGGGCCACCTCGTCGTTCGGCGCCTGGTCCTGCGCCACATAGTCGCTGTCGCCATCCTGCAGGCCGTACTCGTAGGCGCCGCGATACACCACCGGCGTGTGCTCGCCCCAGTTGCCATGCACCGGCGGCGTCTGCGGCGTATGCCACTCCAGGCTGGCCGCGCGCCAGGGATTGCCGCCCGCCTCCCTGCCGCGGAAGGTGCTCCACCACAGGTTCAACACGAACAGCAGCTGCGATACGCCGACGAACAAGGCCACGACGGTGATGAAGGCGTTCAGCGACTGTGCCGATGCGGGAATGAAGGCGTAGTGGTCGTAGGCATAGTAGCGCCGCGGCATGCCCAGCAAGCCCAGGTAATGCATGGGGAAGAAAATCAGATACGTGCCGACAAAGGTGATCCAGAAATGCAGCCGGCCCAGCATGACGTCGTACATGCGCCCGCTCACCTTGGGGAACCAGTGATACAGGCCGCCAAACACCGCCAGCACCGGCGACACGCCCATCACCATGTGGAAGTGTGCGACCACGAAATAGGTGTTCGACAGCGGGATATCGACGCTGACATTGCCCAGGAATAGCCCGGTCAGCCCGCCGATGACGAAGGTGCTGATGAAGCCGACCGCGAACAGCATCGGCACAGTCAGGTGTATATCGCCGCGCCACAAGGTCAGCGTCCAGTTGTAGACCTTGAGCGCGGTGGGCACGGCGATGACCAGCGTGGTGGTGGCGAAGAAGAAGCCGAAATACGGATGCATGCCACTCACGTACATGTGGTGGGCCCAGACGACGAAGCTCAGTCCGCCGATCACCACGATGGCCCACACCATCATCTTGTAGCCGAAGATCTGCCTGCGCGCGTGCACGCTGATCAGGTCGGAAATGATGCCGAACGCCGGCAAGGCCACGATATACACTTCCGGGTGGCCGAAAAACCAGAACAGGTGCTGGAACAGCAGCGGGCTGCCGCCCTGGTGCGGCAAGTGCAGCCCCATCGACACCACCGCCGGCATGAAGAAACTGGTGCCCAGCGTTTTATCGAGCAGCATCATCACGCCGCTGACGAACAGCGCCGGGAACGCGAACAGCGCCAGGATGGTGGCGGTGAAGATCCCCCACACCGTCAGCGGCATGCGCATCAGCGTCATGCCCTGCGTGCGCGCCTGCAGCACGGTGGTGACATAGTTCAACCCGCCCATGGTGGCGGCGGCGATGAACACCAGCAGCGACACCAGCATCACGACGATGCCCCACTCCGTGCCCGGCGTGCCGGGCAGTATTGCCTGCGGCGGATACAAGGTCCAGCCGGCGCCGGTCGGCCCGCCGGGCACGAAAAAGCTGGCCGCCAGGATCAGCACCGCCAGCAGGTAGAACCAGTAGCTGAGCATGTTCAGGAAGGGAAACACCATGTCGCGCGCGCCCACCATCAGCGGGATCAGGTAGTTGCCGAAGCCGCCCAGGAACAGCGCCGTCAGCAGGTACACCACCATGATCATGCCGTGCATGGTCATGAACTGGTAGTAGCGGCTGGCGTCGATAAAGGCGAACCTGCCGGGAAAGCCCAGCTGCAGGCGCATCAGGTCCGACAACACCAGCCCCACCAGCCCGATCAGCAGCGCCGTGATGGTGTACTGGATCGCGATCACCTTGTGGTCCTGGCTCCATACATAACGGGTCCAGAAGCTGTGAGGATGCGCGCCGCCGTAGCTCATGCCGGTCTCCCTATCTGAGGGTCTTGATGTAGTCGACCAGCTGCGCCACCTCGGTCGGGCTCAGCTGCTGCGCCGGCATGATGGGCTGATAGCCCCTGACGATGCGCGCGGCGGGCCTGGTGATGGACTCCCGCAGATACGCCTCGTCCACGTGCACGGTGGCGCCGTCGTTCATGATCTCGTTCTTGCCGAACAATCCTTTCCACGTCGGCCCCACGCCGGAGTTGCCGTCGATGCTGTGGCAGGCCGCGCAGCCGCGCGACTGCGCCAGCAGGCGCCCCTGCTTGCGCGGCTCGTCGCCCCGGGCCACGGCCGTCGCGGTGGCGGCAAAGGTCGGCTGCGCCGCCAGCCAGGCCTGGTAGGCCGGCCCATCGTCCACCACCACATAGCTGCGCATATTGAAATGGCCGATGCCGCACAGCTGCGCGCACATCACCTCGAACCGGCCGACGCGCGACGGCGTGAACCAGAACGACGTCACCATGCCCGGCACCATGTTCATCCGCGTGCGGAATTCCGGCACATAAAAATCATGCAGCACGTCCTGCGCGCGCAGCAGCACGCGCACCGGCCGGCCGACGGGGATGTGCACCTCCTGTCCTTGCACCAGCAGGTCGTCCTGGCCGCCGGGGTCGGCGGGATTGATGCCGTAGGGGTTGGCGTTGCTGATGAAACGCATGTCGGTGCCGCCCAGCTTGCCGTCCTTGCCCGGCAGGCGGTAATGCCATTGCCACTGCTGGCCCAGTACCTCGAACACCATCGCGTCGGCCGGCGGATCGATCAGCTTGGCGTACACCGACAAGCCCGGCGCCAGCAGTGCGACGATGCCCAGCGTAGTCGCGCCGACCAGCCACCACTCCAGCGCGGCGCCGCCGTGCGTGGCCGCCGCGCGCACGCCGTCCCGATGCCTGAACGTCACCACCGCGTAGGCGATGAACAGGTTGATGGCAACGAAGGCCACGCCGGTGAAGGCAAAGGTCAGCAGCAGCGCATCGTCCATCTGCTGCCAGTTGGAGGCGATGGGCGTGAGCCACCACGGACTCATATAATGAAATTCCAGGGCGCCAACGACGATCAGTATCAGTATCAGTGCTAGCGCCATAATGGGTTCCAGAAGCTAACGCGGCCGACCCGGCCTTTCCAGCTTGAGATAAATGTAGGCTGCGGCCATCCCGAAGACGACGTGGGCAATGGCCGTCGGCCAGCCCCGCAGCGCTACGAACCATGTATAGACACCGGTCATGCCGTAAAAGTTCAGCACATACAGCAGCAGGCCGAACACGGCGCCCGTCGCCAGCGCCAGGGCGGTGCTGGAATCGAGCCGGAACGGCGCCATGATGGCCGCCAGCATGACGCCGAACACCACGCCCAGCGCGTAATGCACCAGCAGCGCGGCGGCCGTCACGCCCAGGCTGTAGCCATTGGTTTGCAGCACGTCCCAGCTCATCACCAGTGCGGCGATCACGTGCGTGGCCAGCCAGGGATCGGCGGCGTTGGTTATCGCGGACCAGCTGAGTTCAAGCAGCATCAGCACGCCGCCGGCGCCGAAGCCCGCGACCGCAGCGGCGGCCCAATCCGGCAGGCGCGCCTGCCAGCGATGCGATTGCAGATGCAGTTCCATGACGTCCTCCCGAGCATTTTTGGGAGATTCAGTCTAGGAGCTTTTTCAGGCCCTGTCAGCCCGCGCGCGATTGGAACGCGGGGAGAAAGCCAGCAGCAAGGCCAGCGCGCCGGCGCCGGCCAGGCTCACGCAGACGGTGCTGGCGGCCGCCAGCGCGGCCGGGTTGCGCAGGCCCAGCAGGTCGGCGGCGAAGGCCAGCGACACCGTCGCGATCAGCTGGGCCGGATAGAGGAAGCGCAGCTGGCGGAAGGCGCGCGCGTCGCCGCGCCGCCAGTAGCGCAGCGCGATCGCGAACGCGGGGCCCCACAACACGCCGAGGAACAGCAGCGCGGCGAAGGCGGCGATCAGCAGGCGCATATTCAGGTTAAGGCCGCTGGGCGCGCACCTTGGTCAGCAGCTTGGTGGTCGAGCGGTCGTGCTCGAAATCGATGGCGATGGCCTGGCCGCCGTAGGCCAGCACGGCCTGGCCTTCGGGGATGGCGTCCATCTGGTAGTCGCCGCCCTTGGCGTAGATTTCCGGCCGCGCCTGCTGCACCACCTCCAGCGCGGTGTCTTCGTCGAAGTCCACCACCAGGCTCACCGCTTCCAGCGCGGCCAGCACCGCCATGCGGTCGGCGCAGTTGTTGAGCGGACGGTCGTCGCCCTTGCCCAGCCGCTTGACCGAGGCGTCGGTATTGGCGGCCACCACCAGCGAGGCGCCCAGCGCGCGCGCCTGCGCCAGGTAGGTGACGTGGCCGCGGTGCAGGATGTCGAACACGCCGTTGGTCAGCACCACCGGCTTGGGCAGGGCGGCAACGCGCGCGGCCAGTTGTTCACGGGGGCAGATCTTGGTTTCAAATTGAGGCATAAGGTTTTTCTGGTTTATTTGGGTTCTTCGTCTTCCGGCTCTTCGTCGATCTGCATGCTGAGCGTATCGGCGGTGCTCGGACTGTTGTCGCCCGGCTCCTTGCGGTCGCCGCGCAGCTTGATCTGCAGGCGCAGGCCGTTGGCCGAGTCGGCGTTGCGGATCGCCTCTTCGTAGGCGATGTAGCCCTTATTATAGAGTTCGTACAGCGCCTGGTCGAAGGTGCACATGCCGAGCTCGCGCGATTTGTGCATGATTTCCTTGATCGCCTGGAAGTTCCCCTTGAAGATCATCTCGGCGATGGTCGGCGTGTTGAGCAGGATTTCAATGGCCGCCTTGCGGCCCTTGCCGTCCTCGGTGCGCACCAGCCGCTGCGAGACGATGGCGCGCAGGTTGGACGACAGATCCATCAGCAGCTGGTTGCGCCGCTCCTCCGGGAAGAAGTTGATGATGCGGTCCATGGTCTGGTTGGAGTTGTTCGCGTGCAGCGTGCCCAGGCACAGGTGGCCGGTCTCGGCAAACGCGATCGCGTGCTCCATGGTCTCGGTGTCGCGGATCTCGCCGATCAGGATCACGTCCGGTGCCTGGCGCAGCGTGTTCTTCAGCGCGTTGTGCCACGACAGCGTGTCCACGCCCACCTCGCGGTGCGTGATCAGGCAGCCCTTGTTCTTGTGCACGTACTCGACCGGATCCTCGACCGTGATGATGTGGCCGGCCGAATTGGCGTTGCGGTAGTCGATCATGGCCGCCAGCGTGGTCGACTTGCCCGAGCCCGTGCCGCCCACCACCAGCACCAGCCCGCGCTTGGTCATGATGACGTCCTTGAGCACCTCGGGCAGGTCCAGCTTTTCGAAGTTCGGGATTTCCGACGCGATGGTGCGTATCACCATGGCCACGTTCTGCTGCTGCACGAAGACGTTGACGCGGAAGCGGCACACCTCCGGCAGCGAGATCGCGAAATTGCATTCCAGCTCGGCCTCGAACTCGCGCTTCTGCTTGTCGTTCATGATGGACAGCGCCAGCGCGCGCGTCACGCTGCCGGTCAGCTTCTGCTGGCTCAGCGGCTTCATCGCGCCCTGCGATTTCATACTCGGCGGGAAATCTGCGGAAATGAACAAATCCGACCCGCCCGTGTGGTGCATCACCTTGAGCAGCTTGTGCAGATAGGCTTGCGCTTCTTCTGGACCAAATGTGGAGGACATGCTTGCCTTTCGATGGGTGGTACCAACATACGCTGCATTATATCGACAGCATTCGCTACAATACCTTTTCTAATTATTGCATCCCAGCATCGCCTGTGTTCAAATACATTTATGACACTGACCGAACTGAAATACATCGTCGCCGTTGCACGAGCGAAACACTTCGGACATGCGGCCGAAGCCTGTTACGTCGCCCAGCCGACGCTGTCGGTCGCCATCAAGAAACTGGAAGATGAACTGGGCGTGGTCCTGTTCGAACGGGGCGGCGCCGAGATTTCAGTGACCCCGCTGGGCGCGCAGATCGTCGCCCAGGCCGAGCGCGTGCTGGAACAGACCGCCGCCATCAAGGAACTCGCCAAGCAGAACAAGGACCCGCTGGCCGGCCCGCTGCGCCTGGGCGTGATCTACACCATCGGCCCCTACCTGCTGCCGCCGCTGGTCAAGGGCATGATCGACAAAGTCCCGCAGATGCCGCTGATCCTGCAGGAGAACTTCACCGTGCGCCTGATCGAGATGCTGCGCCAGGGCGAGCTGGACGCCGCCATCATGGCGCTGCCCTTGCCCGAGCACGGCATGGCGATGCAGGCGCTGTACGACGAGCCGTTCGTGGTGGCGATGCCCTCGCAACACCCGTGGACCAAACGCCACAGCATCCCCGCCGACGACCTGAAAACCGAAAATATGCTGTTACTTGGTAACGGACACTGTTTCCGCGATCAGGTACTGGAAGTATGTCCCGAGATGGCCCGTTTCTCTGCGCCGGGCAATGGCATGCAGCGCACCTTCGAAGGCTCGTCGCTGGAAACCATCCGTCACATGGTGGCCAGCGGCATCGGCCTGACCGTGCTGCCGCGCGCCTCGGTGCCGGACATGGGCACCAAGGAAGGCATGTTGCAATTCCGCCCGTTCGACGCGCCGCAGCCGTCGCGCCGGGTGGTCATCGTGTGGCGTAAAAGCTTCACCCGCAAGGCCGCCATCGACGCCGTGTGCGAAGTGGTGGCCGCCTGCAAGCTGCCCGGCATCACCACCCTCTGCGCCGGCGACTAATGCCGCCACTGCGCCGGCAGCGCCAGGATTTGCGATAATCCTGATCTTTCCCTTCAAGCGGCACTTTCCATGAACAAGCTGGAGCTCTACTTTCGCCTGGTCAGGCTGGACAAACCCATCGGCACGCTGCTGCTGCTGTGGCCGACGCTGTGCGCGCTGTGGCTGGCGTCCAACGGCAAGCCCAGCCTGACGCTGGTGCTCATCTTCTCGCTCGGCACGCTGCTGATGCGCTCGGCCGGCTGCGCGATGAACGACTACGCCGACCAGGATATCGACAAGTTCGTCAAGCGCACGGCGCAGCGCCCCATCACCAGCGGCCGCATCAGCGGCAAGGAAGCGCTGGCCATCGCCGGCACGCTGGCGGTGCTGTCGTTCTGCCTGATTCTGCCGCTGAACGCGCTGACCAAACAACTGTCGGTGGCGGCCGTCATCATCGCCGGCACCTACCCCTACTTCAAGCGCTTCTTCGCGATCCCGCAAGCCTACCTGGGCATCGCCTTCGGCTTCGGCATCCCGATGGCGTTTGCCGCGGTCCAGAACACGGTGCCGATGGCGGCCTGGGTGCTATTGCTCGGCAACGTGTTCTGGGCCGTGGCCTACGACACCGAGTACGCCATGGTCGACCGTGACGACGACCTGAAGATCGGCATCAAGACCTCGGCCATCACCTTCGGCCGCCACGACGTGGCGGCGGTGATGCTGTGCTACGCCGTGCACCTGGGCCTGCTGCTGGCCTGCGGCTGGCAGCTGGGCATGGGCAAGTGGTTCGCCGGCGGCGTGGTGGTGGCGGCCGGCATCGCCTGCTATCACTACACGCTGATCCGTGGCCGCGAGCGCGATCCCTGCTTCTACGCCTTCCGCCACAACAACTGGCTGGGCGCGGCCGTGTTCGCGGGCGTGGCGCTGGACTACGCGCTGCGGTGACACGATTGAGGCAGCGCAAGGCGACCACGCCTGCGCTACCTACAATGGCTATCCCCTGCCACTCCGATATTCGACGAGGTCATCATGGATCAGACACAAGCAAACGGAAAAGGAATCGCCGACAACCAGGCCGCCAGCGCCAGCGCGCGCGACAAGCTGATGGACGAATTGAAGCATGCCATCGGCGAGGCCGAGGAATGGCTGAAGGATGCCGCCAACGACCCGGCGCCCGGCTCCGAAACCCGCGCCCGCTTCGACGACACGCTGCGCACCGCCAGGACCGACCTGCGCAAGCTGGAAGACAGCCTCCTCGCCCGCGGCCGCGGCGCGGCCGAATCGGCCAACGTCTACGTGCGCGACAATCCGTGGAAATCGGTGGGGCTGGGCGCGGCGATCGGCGTGGTGGTCGGCCTGCTGATCGCACGTAAATAGCCGGCAAATCGCGCTAGAATTTGCAGATATTTGCGAGGAGCGATCATGCAAACGAACTTCGTCATCGACGACAAGTTGATGCGGCTGGCGTTGCAAGTTCCAGGTGTGAAAAGCGAAAAGCAAGCGATAGAGCTTGGCTTGCGCACATTGATACGTCTTCATCATCAGGAACAGCTTCGCCAACAACGCGGCAAACTGAACTGGGAAGGCGATCTCGACTCAATGAGACTTGATCATGATCCTGGTTGATTCCAGCGTATGGATCGATTATTTCCGCTCTGGCCAACAGACCCCGCAAACTCAGATACTAGATCGTCTTTTGCAAAGCGATCCACTTCTCATCGGCGACCTGATCCTGACTGAGGTATTACAAGGTTTTCGCGACGAACGTGATTTCAAAACCGCTCAACAGCTTCTGTCAGCGCTGCGGATGGCCCGTCTCGGCGGAAAAAAAATAGCGATTCAGGCCGCGCGAAATTATCGCAAACTGCGAGTCCAAGGAATAACGCCTCGCAAAACAATAGACACTATCATTGCGACCTGGTGTATCGAGAACGAGGTTCATCTTTTGCATAACGATCGGGATTTCGTCCCGTTCTCTGAACATTTAGGTTTGCTAACGCTTTGATGCCCTCCGTATTGAGCTGCCGGCTCTTCATCGGGCAGCCCATGGTGACCGACCTTGAAAGCGTCGAGGCCCACGTCAGCCAAACGAAGTGCACCAGCCGGCGGCCGCCACCAGCTTGCCGGGGAAGATGGCGCAGCCGCCCATGTTGTTCGGGCCGTCCTCGTAGATCTGGCACTTGCTGCAGCGGTCGCCGGCCTTGAAGTCGGGGAATTTGTGCCCGTCGACCTTGGCGGCGTCAACCACATAGTGGAACTCCTTGGCCTGCGGCTCGTCTTCCTTCAGCGGCACGCGGTCCTCGGCCCAGGCCATGCGGCCCAGCGTGGCAGCGGCCAGCCCGACGCAAGTGTTCAGAATAAATACCCGGCGATTCGTCATCTTTTTTCCTTTCCGTCGCTGTCGCGCCACATGGTACGAACCCCACCATGATACGCGCTTACAGCCGAAAACATGCTGCTATACTCAATGTTGCCAAGCACTCTACATCTGACAAATTCTAACCAATAGAATGAGGGGACGACATGTACAAGGCCATGCGCACACTAGCTCTTTGCGGCACCATCGGCGCCCTGCTGGGCGCCTGCGGCAAGTCCGAGGCGCCCAGCAGGGCCGCGCAGGCCAGCGCCGACGCGGCGTTCCAGAAAAAGCTGCAGGAGCAGCTGCTCGACGCCAAGCCCGGCAGCGTGGTCGAGATCCCGGCCGGCACCTATCATCTCACTAGCGGCCTCACTCTGCGCGGCAACGGCGTCACCATACGTGGCGCCGGCATGGACCAGACCATCCTCTCGTTCAAGGGCCAGGTCACCGGGCCGGAAGGCATGCTGGTCTATGCCAGCAACTTCACCATCGAAGGCCTGACCATCGAGGACTCCAAGGGCGACGGCCTGAAGATCAACGATGGCGACAACATCACCATCCGCAAGGTCAAGGTGCAGTGGACCGGCGGCTCCAAGGTCAGCAACGGCGCCTACGGCATCTACCCCGTCAAGACCCGCAACGTGCTGATCGAGGACAGCGTGGCGATCGCCGCCTCCGACGCCGGCATCTACGTCGGCCAGTCCAACGGCGTCGTGGTGCGCCGCTGCCGCGCCGAGCAGAACGTGGCCGGCATCGAGATCGAGAACACCATCAACGCCGACGTCTACGACAACGTCGCCACCAACAACACCGGCGGCATCCTGGTGTTCAACATGCCCAACCTGTCGCAGCCCGGCCATAGCACGCGCGTGTACAAGAACAAGGTCGAGAAGAACAACCTCGGCAACTTCGCCGCGCGCGGCACGGCGGTGGCCAGCGTGCCGGCCGGTTCCGGCATCGTCATCAACTCCAATTCAAAGGTGGAGATCTTCGACAACGACGTCACCGACAACCAGACCGCCAACGTCATCATCTCCAGCTACCACTCCACCGGCTACTACACCGAGAAGGGCGTGGCCGCCGGCTACGATCCGTATCCCAAGGCGATCTACGTGTACGACAACCGCTTCAAGGGCGGCGGCGATTCGCCCGACGGCCTTGATCTGAAGGCGCTGAAGATCGCCATGTACGGCATCGGCGGCCACCTGCCCGACGTGCTGTGGGACGGCTACGTCGACACCAAGCTGCTGGTCAAGGGCGTGATGCCGGCCGAGCAGCGCATCTGCATCCAGGAAGGCGTGGAAGTACTGAATGCCGACGGCCCCAATAAATACAAGAACCCCAGCAAGGACACCGCGCCGTTCCGCTGCGCGCTGGCCAAGCTGCCGCCGGTGACGATCACCCAACTCGCCGCGCAGTCATGATGGTGAGATTCGCAGCAATCAGCTGCGCACTGATGCTCGCGGCGTGCACGCAGAACCAGGCCCCGGTGAGCTTTATCGCCGAAGGCAATCCGGCCAAGTTGAGCGACTGGCACCTGATGGCCGTCTCCGGCGGACGCCTGAACCTGAACACTGGCGTGGTGTCCTATGACCTCAACACGCAGCTGTTCACCGACTACGCGCAGAAGCTGCGCACCGTCTGGATGCCGAAGGGCCAGAGCGCCGTCTACAACGCCGACACCACCTTCGAGTTCCCGGTCGGGACCATCATCAGCAAGACCTTCTACTATCCGAAGGCGGACGGCCCCGCCAAGGCGGTGCTGGCCACCTACGACACCAGCAAGACCGGCGGCGACAAGCTCGATCTGGCCAATGTGCGGCTAATCGAAACCCGCCTGCTGGTGCGCCGCGCCGACGGCTGGATCGCCCTGCCCTACGTGTGGAACGCCGAGCAGACCGAAGCCGTGCTGTCGCGCACCGGCGACCAGATACCGCTGGAAGTGGTGCATGAGGACCAGACCCGCAAGCCGCTGACCTACGTGGTGCCGAACGTGAACCAATGCGCATCCTGCCACGTGGCCGACGTGAAGTCGCGCCAGTTCCAGCCCATCGGCCCGAAGGCGCGGCATATGAACCGCAGCTACAGCTACGACGGCGTGACCGTCAACCAGCTCGATTACCTGGCGCGCATCGGCTACCTGAGTGGTGTACCGGCCAATGCAGCGAGCACCGCGCCGCACAACGCCAACTGGCGCGACCAAGGCCAGACGCTGGACGCGCGCGCCCGCGCCTATCTCGATATCAACTGCGCCCACTGCCACAGCGACAAGGGCGCGGCCAACACCACCGCGCTGCATCTGAACATGGGCGCGCCGGCCGACCTGCATCTGGGCTTGTGCAAGCCGCCGGTGGCGGCGGGCGCGGGCACCGGCGGCCATGGCTACGGCATCGCGCCAGGCAAGCCGGATGAATCGATCATGGTCTACCGGCTCAGCTCCGACCAGACCGGCATCATGATGCCGGAACTGGGACGCGGCTCGGTGCACAAGGAAGGCGTGGACCTCATACGCGCATGGATCGTCGCGATGAAGCAAGGCTGCGGCGGCGGCTGAGTCGTTCCCGCGCACGCGGGAACCCATGCCGAACGTGCCGGGAGACGGCGTATGGATTCCCGCCTGCGCGGGAATGACGTTGGCGTCAGGGCGCTACGCGCTTGTCCTTGAAGAAGGCCCAGGTTTCGTCGGCGTATTCCAGGTCGCCGTTTTGCTTGCCCAGCACCGCCAACACCAGCCAAGACAGGCTGTGTGCAATGCTGGGTTGCACGTGACCGGCGTTTTCCATTTTCAGGAATTCGACCTGCGTCTGTTTCGGATCGCTGCCCCAGACATAACGCACCACCGACGTCTTGTCGGCCGCGTCGCGATGCGGCACGTTGGTGACGACCGGCGTGGGCGGCAACTGCGCCAGCTCGCGCCAGTACTTCACCGATTCCTCGGCGCTCAGGCCAGAGCCACGCCCCGTCAACAGGAAGTGCCCCACTTCGCCCCCAGCGTAGGGCGCGATCTTGTCTTCGGTTCCATGCGCCACCAGTATCGGCAAGGCGCGCTTGGGCGCCGGACACAAATTCTTAACCGGCATCAGCATGCTCGACACGGCCACCGCCGCCAACCGGGGCCCCAACTCGATCGCAGCGCGATACACCATGCCGCCGCCATTGGAGGCACCGGACAGATACACCCGGGACGGATCCGCATTGTGCTGCGCGACCGCCTGGTCGATCAGCGCGGCGATGAAGCCGACATCGTCGGTCTTGGGATTGGTAGGCGCATCGCCGCGGCAGTCATTCCAGCCTTGCTTGTCGTCGCTGCCTTTGGCGCCGTCCGGCGCGATGACCAGCAAGCCCTCGCGGTCGGCCACGGTCAGCCAGGCGGCAGCCGGATCGTCGATCCGCCCTCTGCCGAAAGTCAGGTTGGCGGTAGCCGCGTGGCCATGAAGAAGAATCACCAGCGGCAGCTTGCCCGCCACCGGCGACGCCGGCTGCGCCAGCAGATAATGCCGCGCCCCTTCCGGCCGCTGTACCGTTTCAGAGACGATGGTCGCGGCGCCGGCCTGTAAGGCGGTGCAGGCTGCAATCAAGGGGAAAAACCGTGTTACCGTCATCATGCAGCCTTTCGTCTTAGTTGGAAGAACCCAGTTCGTCGCCCATTTCCTTGCCGCGCAGCTGGGCCGCTTTCATCGCCTTGATGATCGCCGCCTTCACGCCGCTGTCCTCCATGCTGGTCAGCGCCGCGTAGGTGGTGCCGCCCTTCGACGTCACGCGCTCGCGCAGCAGCGACACTGGCTCGTCCGACTGCACCGCCAGTTGCGCGGCGCCGGCAAAGGTGGCCAGCGCCAGCTGCTTGCCCTGCTCCGCGCTCAGCCCCATGTCCACCGCGCCCTGCTGCATCGCCTCGATGAAGTAGAACACGTACGCCGGGCCGCTGCCCGATACCGCCGTCACCGCATCGATCTGCGACTCGTCGTCCAGCCACACCGTCGGGCCGACCGCGCGCAGGATATCGTCCGCCGCCTGCTTCTGCGCCGCCGTCACGCCGGCCGTCGCCGCCATGCCGGTGATGCCCATGCCGATCAGCGCCGGCGTGTTCGGCATGCAGCGCACGATGGCGCCGTAGCCGCCCAGCCAGCGCGACAGGTCGGCGATGCGGATGCCGGCCGCGATCGAAACGATCACCGGCTGCCTGGCCTGGTCGATCAGCGGCAGCAGCTGGGCCGCCACCTCGCGCATGCTTTGCGGCTTGACCGCCAGCACAATCACGTCCGCCGCGGAGACGGCGGCATCTGCGCCGCTGGCTGTGGTCACGCCGAACTGCTGGTGCAGGCGGGCCAACGCTTCCGCGTTCGGATCTGCCACGTGGATGTTGGCGCCGGCGGTGAGCTTGTTGGCCAGTCCCGCGATCAGGGCGGAGGCCATATTGCCGCCGCCGATAAATGCTATTTTCATCGTCAAACCTTGTTGTAGTTTCGTGAACCAAAAATGGCGCTGCCGACGCGCACGATGGTCGCGCCTTCGACGATCGCGGCGCGCATGTCGGCCGACATGCCCATCGACAGCGTGTCGAGCGCCAGGCCTTCGGCGCGCAACTGCTCGTACAGCACGCGCAGCTGGGCGAAGGCCGCCCGCTGCTGCGCAAAGTCTTCGGCCGGCTCCGGGATCGCCATCAGGCCGCGCAACGTCAGGTTCGGCAGCGCGGCGACCTTGTGGGCCAGCGCCGCCAGTTCCGCCGGGGCCACGCCGCTCTTGCTGGCTTCCCCGCTGATATTCACCTGCAAACAGATTTGCAGCGGCGCCATGCCGGCCGGCCGCTGCTCGGACAGCCGCTGCGCGATCTTCTCGCGCTCGACCGTGTGCACCCAATCGAAGTGCTCGGCGATGGGGCGGGTCTTGTTGCTCTGGATCGGGCCGATGAAGTGCCACTCCAGCGCGGGCGCGCCGGCCGCCTTCAGCGCCTGGATCTTGTCCAGCGCCTCCTGCAGGTAATTCTCGCCGAAGGCGCGCTGGCCGGCCTGCACCGCCTCCAGCACCGCGTCCGGCCCGAAGGTCTTGGACACGGCCAGCAACTGCACCGACTGCGGCGCACGGCCAACATCTTGGGCTGCGGCAACAATTGTCGAGGTGATTGCTTGCAAGTTCTGGGGGATCAGGGACATAATCATTGAGTAAAAATCGTTAATAAACGCCAGGCACAGGGATTATAAATGGACATCTCCGAACTTCTCGCATTCTCCGTCAAGAACAAGGCCTCGGACTTGCACCTGTCTGCCGGCCTGCCGCCGATGATACGGGTGCACGGCGACGTGCGCCGCATCAACCTGCCGCCGCTGGAGCACAAGGACGTGCACGGCATGATCTATGACATCATGAACGACGGCCAGCGCAAGGCCTACGAAGAGATGCTCGAATGCGACTTCTCGTTCGCGATCCCGGGCCTGGCGCGCTTCCGCGTCAACGCCTACAACCAGGAGCGGGGCGCGTCGGCGGTGCTGCGGACGATTCCGTCCAAGATCCTCAGCCTGGAAGACCTGAACGCGCCCAAGATCTTCGCCGAGTTCGCGCTCAAGCCGCGCGGCCTGGTGCTGGTGACCGGGCCGACCGGCTCCGGCAAGTCGACCACCCTGGCGGCGATGGTCAACCACCTCAACGAAAACGAATACGGCCACATCCTGACGATCGAGGACCCGATCGAGTTCGTGCACGAATCGAAGAAATGCCTGATCAACCAGCGCGAAGTGGGGCCGCACACGCTGTCGTTCAACAACGCGCTGCGCTCGGCGCTGCGGGAAGACCCGGACTGCATCCTGGTCGGCGAGCTGCGCGACCTGGAGACCATCCGCCTGGCCTTGTCGGCGGCGGAGACGGGCCACCTGGTGTTCGGCACCCTGCACACCTCGTCGGCCGCCAAGACCATCGACCGTATCGTCGACGTCTTCCCGGCCGATGAAAAGGAGATGGTGCGGGCGATGCTGTCCGAATCGCTGCAGGCGGTGATCTCGCAGACGCTGTTGAAGACCAAGGACGGCAACGGCCGGGTGGCGGCGCACGAAATCATGGTGGCAACGCCGGCGATCCGCAACCTGATCCGCGAAGCCAAGATCGCGCAGATGTACTCGGCGATCCAGACCGGCAGCAACGTCGGCATGCAGACGCTGGACCAGAACCTGACGGACCTGGTGCGGCGCAACGTCATCAGCGCCGCCGCCGCCCGCAACGCCGCCAAGACGCCGGACAACTTCCCCGGTTAAAACGCCGCGCCGTCATTCCCGCGAAAGCGGGAATCCATGCTGAGCGTGTCAGGACGCGTTCTATGGATTCCCGCCTGCGCGGGAATGACGTTTAGAGAAAAGGACACATCATGGAACGCGACCAGGCATCCAAATTCATGTTCGACCTGCTGCGGCTGATGACCAGCAAGAAGGGCTCGGATCTGTTCATCACGGCCGGCTTCCCGCCCGCCATCAAGATCGACGGCAAGATGACGCCGGTGTCGTCGCAGGTGCTCACCTCCGCCCACACCATGGACCTGGCGCGCTCCATCATGAACGACAAGCAGACCGCCTCGTTCGAGCTGACCAAGGAAGCCAACTTCGCCATCAGTCCCGGCGACCTGGGCCGCTTCCGGGTGTCGGCGTTTGTGCAGATGAGCTCGGTCGGCATGGTGCTGCGGACCATCACCAGCGAAATCCCCAAGCTGGAAGACCTCGGCCTGCCCGAGGTGCTCAAGGACGTGGTCATGTCCAAGCGCGGCCTGGTCATCATGGTCGGCGCCACCGGCTCCGGCAAGTCGACCACCCTGGCCGCCATGGTCGGCTACCGCAACGAGAACAGCTACGGCCACATCATCACCATCGAGGACCCGGTCGAATACGTCCACCCGCACAAGAACTGCATCATGACCCAGCGCGAAGTGGGCGTCGACACCGACGACTGGGCGGTGGCGCTGAAGAACACGCTGCGCCAGGCGCCGGACGTGATCCAGATCGGCGAGATCCGCGACCGCGAAACCATGGACCACGCGATCGCCTTCGCCGAGACCGGCCACCTGTGTCTGGCCACCCTGCACGCCAACAGCGCCAACCAGGCGCTCGACCGCATCATCAACTTCTTCCCCGAGGAACGCCGCCAGCAGCTGCTGATGGACCTGTCGCTGAACCTGAAGGGCATGATCTCGCAGCGCCTGATCCCGCGCAAGGAATCCAAGGGCCGCGCGGTGGCGATCGAAATCATGCTCAACTCGCCGCTGATCTCGGACCTGATCTTCAAGGGCGAAGTCCACGAGATCAAGGAGCTGATGAAGAAATCCCGCGAGCTCGGCATGCAGACCTTCGACCAGTCGCTGTTCGATCTGCACGAAGCGGATATCATTACCTACGAAGACGCGTTGCGCAACGCCGACTCCGTCAACGACCTGCGGCTGGCCATCAAGCTTGAAGGCAAAGCCGCCAAGAACCGGGATCTCTCGGCCGGAACCGAACATTTAGGACTCGTCTAACACAATGACCACCATTTACGACATCACCGCCGACAACCTGTCCGGCGCCCCCGTCAACCTGGGCCAGTACAAAGGCCAGGTTCTGCTGATCGTCAACACCGCCAGCAAATGCGGCTTCACACCGCAGTACAAGGGACTGGAGGCCGTGTACGAGCAGTTCAAGGACCGGGGCGCGGTGGTGCTGGGCTTCCCCTGCAACCAGTTCGGCGCGCAGGAGCCGGGCCAGGCCGAGGAAATCGGCGCCTTCTGCGAAAAAAACTACGGCGTCACCTTCCCCCTGTTCGCCAAGATCGACGTCAACGGCGACCACGCCCACCCGCTGTTTACTAAACTGAAGAAGGACGCCCCCGGCATCCTCGGCACCAAGGCCATCAAATGGAACTTCACCAAGTTCCTGATCCGCAAGGATGGCACCGTCTACAAGCGCTACGCCCCCGCCACCAAACCCGAAGAGCTGGCGGACGACATTACTAAACTGCTGGCCGAATAAGCGCGCGTAACCGGTGGTTTATAAAAAATTGTAAAAAGGGTGAAAACGTTTTCCAAAAACCGTGCGCTAGGTTAACCTTTCGGTAATAATGGCCGCTGGTCATTTCCAAGAATCGAATCAGTCGCCTATGTCGTTGTTTGGAAAAATACTATCGCACTGGATGCGGATGGGGATGTACTCCCGCCTGTTCGTCCCCATCTTCCTCATCATCGCCATCGTGGTGGGCGTGCGATATACCCTGTTGTTTCAGTCCGAAACCGCCTACGCCAACGCCCGCTACCAGAAGGACGCGGGCGAACTGGGCGTCTACCTGCACAAGGCCCTGCTGCCCTCGCTAACCACGCCGGACCGCGCCGCCCTCGACAACATCCTGTCCGGCGCCCTGCTGCTGGAGGCCGACCTGGTCTCGGCGCGGCTGGACTATGCCGGCGGCCACCTTGAGGCGCTGCGCAGCACGCCGCCGCCGGACTATCCCGGCTGGTTCCCCAAGCTGCAAGGCCTGCAACCGATCAACCGCACCATCTACATCGGCAGCGCCAGCCTGGTGCTGGGCTTCGAACCCACGCTGCCGCTGGCGCAGGTGTGGCGCACGCTGCACCAGCAGGCGACAATCTCGCTGATCAACATCTCCATCATCTACACGCTGCTGGGCATCATCATCTTCGCCAACAAGCGCATGCTCAGGCGCGTGGCCGACGCCACCACCTGCTTCCAGAACGGCGACCTGGGCGTGCGCCTGCCGGTCGGCGGCACGCTGGAGGCGCGCATGCTGGCGCTCACCTTCAACAACATGGCGCAGCGCGTGCAGGCGCTGGTGCACAAGCTGCAGCAAAGCCAGGGCAAGCTGAGCGAACAACTGGCGCAGACGCTGGAGGCGCAGGCGCTGCTGCAAGTGGAGAAGGAGCGCATCGAAGTCACGCTGGCCTCCATCGGCGACGCCGTCATCACCACCGATTTAAGCGGCAAGATCGCCACCATCAACGATGTCGCCCAGCAGCTCACCGGCTGGCAGGAAGCGCACGCGCGCGGCATGGAGCTGCACCAGGTGTTCGTGCTGGCGAATAATTTCGGCCAGCACTCGCTGCTCAAGACGATGGCGGCGATCTACGCCGGCGGCGAGGTGATCAAGGTCGGCAACCAGAGCCTGCGCAACCGCACCGGCCAGATCGTCACCGTCGAATACACCGCCAACGCGATCCGTTCCGCGCGCAACGAGGTGCAGGGCTCGGTGCTGGTGTTCCGCGACGTGACCGAGCGCCGCCAGCTGATGCAGCAGATCTCCTGGCAAAGCCATCACGACATCCTCACCGGCCTGCCCAACCGCACGGCGCTGGCCGCCCGCTTCGAGCAGGAAGTCCTGCGCGCGCGCGAAGAGGATTACCTGCTGGCCGTCTGCCTGTTCGACCTCGATCACTTCCAGCACGTGAACCAGACGCTGGGCCAGGACATCGGCGACGAGATCCTCAAGCAGGCCGCCAGCCGCCTGCACGACTTCGCCGGCCAGCGCCATTACGTGGCGCGCCTGGGCGGCGACGAATTCGTGCTGCTGCTGCCGGAGATGGACAGCCGCGCCGCCGTCGAGCAGGCGCTGGACCGCCTGATGGCGGCGCTGTCGCGCGATTACGTGTGCGAGGGCGAGGCGGTGAGCATGTCGGCCAGCGCCGGCGTGGCGGTCTACACCGGCAACGAGAGCAGCGCCGACAGCCTGCTGCGCCACGCCGACCAGGCGCTGTACCAGGCCAAGATCACGGGCCGCAACCGCTATCACTTCTTCGACGCCGACCTGGACGAGCAGGTGCGCACCCACCACAACCGCCGCACCGAGGTGCGCGCCGCCCTGCGCGACGGCGAACTGCGGCTCTACTACCAACCAAAGCTGGACATGCGCAAGGCCCGCATCGTCGGCATGGAAGCGCTGCTGCGCTGGGAGCATCCGCTGCGCGGCGTGGTCGGACCGGCGGACTTCCTGCCCATCGTCGAGCACAGCGACATCATCGTCGACATCGGCGAATGGGTGCTGCGCGAAGCCCTGCGCCAGCTGCAGGACTGGCGCGCCTTCGATGCGCGCTGGGTCATCAGCGTCAACATCGCCGCCCGCCATTTCCAGCGCATCGACTTTGTCGAGCGCCTGACCGCCATCCTGGCCGAGTTCCCGGACGTGCCGCCGCATATGCTGGAGCTGGAGATACTGGAGTCGTCCGCGCTGAGCGACATCGCCCACGTGCGCAGCATCATGCTCGATTGCCAGGCGCTGGGCATCAGCTTCGCGCTGGACGATTTCGGCACCGGCTATTCGTCGATGTCCTACCTGAAGCGACTGCCGGCGGACATGCTGAAGATCGACCAGAGCTTCGTGCGCAATATGCTGGTGGACCGCGATGACCTGCACCTGGTGAGCGCCGTCATCGGCCTGGCCAGGTCCTTCGGCCTGGGTGTAATCGCCGAGGGCGTGGAGACCATGGAGCATGGCGCCATGCTGATGCGCCTGGGCTGCGATCTGGTGCAGGGCTACGGCATCGCCCGGCCGATGCCGGCGGACGAGGTGCTGGCCTGGGTCGCCAGCTTCGACACGGCGGCCGTGTGGCAGGCCGCCGCGCAGCTGCCGCCCATCCTCAGCCTGCACGGCGAGCCGGCCGGCGGCAGCACGCAGATGCCCTTATTTATTCAAGGCTAGCCCAACCTTGTCATGCTGAGCTTCTGGGCCACCTGTGTATGGATTCCCGCCTGCGCGGGAATGACGCTAGAGAGCGCGGTCGATCAGTTCTATCCAGTGCCTGACCGGCGTGTCCGTGCCCGATTGCAGGTGCGCGGTGCAGCCGACGTTGGCCGAGACGATGGTGGTGGCGCCGGTGTCGGCCAGGCTGGCCAGCTTGAGGTCGCGCAGTTGCAGCGACAATTCCGGCTGCAGCAGCGAGTAGGTACCCGCCGAGCCGCAGCACAGATGGCTGTCCGCGCACAGCACGACGTCGACGCCGACCGCGCGCAGCACGCCCTCCACCTTGCCACGGATCTGCTGGCCGTGCTGCAGCGTGCATGGCGGATGGTAGGCCACGCGCTCCCTGACGCTGGCGCGCCGCTTCAACTCTTCCTCGAACTCCGGCATCACTTCGCTCAGGTCGCGCGTCAGCGCGGAGATGCGCTGTGCCTTGGCGGCGTAGGCGCTGTCGTGCGCCAGCAGGTGGCCGTATTCCTTGACGGTGACGCCACAGCCGGAAGCGGTCATCACGATCGCCTCCACCGCGCCGTCCTGCAAGTGCGGCCACCAGGCGTCGACGTTGCGGCGCATGTCGTCCAGCGCCGCCTCCTGGTCGTTCAGGTGATGGCGCAGCGCGCCGCAGCAGCCGGCCTTGGGCGCGACGATCAGCTGCACGCCCAGCGCATCGAGCACGCGCGCGGTGGCGGCGTTGATGTTGGGCGCCATCGCCGGCTGCGCGCAGCCTTCCAGCACCAGCATCTTGCGCGCATGCGCGCGCGTCGGCCACGCGCCGGCGTTTTGCAGCGCCGGGATCTTGTCCTGCATGGCGGGCGACAGCAGCGGCCGGAACAGCTGCCCCGCGCGCAATGCCGCAGTGAAGACGGCCTTGCGCGGCAAGGCTTCCTTCAGCACCAGCCGCTTCATGCGCTCGATGAAGGGCCGCTCGACGCGCTGCTCCACCACCTTGCGGCCGATGTCGATCAGGCGGCCGTACTTGACGCCGGACGGACAGGTGGTCTCGCAGTTGCGGCAAGTCAGGCAGCGGTCCAGGTGGGTCTGCGTCTTGGCCGTCACCGGCGCGCCTTCCAGCACCTGCTTGATCAGGTAGATGCGGCCGCGCGGGCCATCCAGCTCGTCGCCCAGCAGCTGATAGGTCGGACAGGTGGCGGTGCAGAAGCCGCAGTGGACGCAGGCGCGCAGGATGGCGTCGGCCTCTTCGCCTTCGCGGGTGTTCTTGATGAAGTCAGCCAGATTGGTTTGCATGGGGTTCGCTAGTCCACTAATACATGCGGCCGGAATTGAAGATCCCCGCCGGATCGAAGGACTGTTTCAGCCGCTCGTGAATCTTCGCCACAGCCGGGGCCAGGGGATGGAATACGCCGATGCTCTTGTCCGCGCCCCGGAACAGCGTTGCGTGGCCACCCGCCGCCGCAACGGTGCGGCGGATGCCGGCCGCCTGCTCCGCATCGGTGGACTCCACCTTGAGCCAGCGCTGCGCGCCGCCCCACTCGATCAGCTGTTCGCCGCGCAGGATGATGGCGCTGGCCGCCGGCGGCACCGACAAACGCCACAAGCTGCCGCCGTCGAAATAGCCGTGAGTCTGGTCGCGCAGCGAGGTCCAGAACGCCGCGTCATCCTGCAGCGGCGCGCCGCCCAGCTTGCGCTGCGCAGCTTCCACCGCAGCCTCGGCGCCGGACAGGCGCAGCGACAACACGCCCTGGTGCCAGCAGCTGGCCGATATCGGCAGCGGCTGGCCGGCCCACTCGTTCAGATGGCGTAACGCGTCGATCTCGCTCATCTCGAAGCGCAGGCTGGCCTCGCGCAGCGGCAGCGGCAGCACCTTGAGCGACACCTCCAGTATCAACCCCAGCGTGCCCAGCGAACCAGCCAGCAGGCGCGAGACGTCGTAGCCCGCCACGTTCTTCATCACCTGGCCGCCGAAGCGCAGCGCCTCGCCCCGGCCGTCCATCAGCACCGCGCCAAGCACGAAATCGCGCACCGCGCCGGCGCTGGCGCGGCGCGGGCCGGACAAGGCGCTGGCCACCACGCCGCCGATGGTCGATGCGGCGCCGCAGCGCGGCGGCTCGAAGGCCAGCATCTGCTGGTGCTGCGCCAGCAGCGTTTCGATCTCCGCCAGCGGCGTGCCGCAGCGCGCGGTGATCACCAATTCGGTCGGCTCGTAGGAGACGATGCCGGAGTAAGCGCGCGTGTCGAGCACCTCGCCCTGCAGCGCCTGGCCGTACCAGTCTTTGGTGCCGCCGCCGCGCAAGCGCAGCGGCGTGCCGGCCTCCGTGGCGACGCGTATGCGTTCGCTGAACTGCGTGGCGATGTGGGAATACGATGCGGTCGTCATGTCGCTCCGTTTAAAAGCGCGGCAGATGGGAGAACGGCAGCATGCCGCCGCTGACGCGCATCTTGCCGAATTCGGCGCAGCGGTTCAGGGTGGGAATGGCCTTGTCCGGATTGAGCAGGCCCGCCGTGTCGAAGGCGCGCTTGACCGAGAAGAAGGCCTCCAGCTCGGCCGGCGCGAACTGCGCGCACATCGAGTTGATCTTCTCGATGCCGACGCCATGCTCGCCGGTGATGGTGCCGCCCACCTCCACGCACAGCGCCAGGATCTCGGCGCCGAAGGCCTCGGCGCGCTCGAATTCGTCGGGGATGTTGGCGTTGAACAGGATCAGCGGATGCAGGTTGCCGTCGCCGGCATGGAACACATTGGCGCAGCGCAGACCATACCTGGTTTCCATCTGCGCTATCCCTTCCAGCACCTGGCCCAGGCGCTTGCGCGGGATGGTGCCGTCCATGCAGTAGTAGTCGGGCGAGATGCGGCCCGCCGCCGGGAAGGCGTTCTTGCGGCCGGACCAGAACTTCAGCCGCTCCGCCTCCGACTGCGATACCGCGATGGCGCTGGCGCCGGCCGTGTTCAGCACCGCCGACATGCGGGCGATTTCCTCTTCCACTTCCTCGACGGTGCCATCGGCCTCGCACAGCAGGATGGCGGCGGCCTCGGTGTCGTACCCGGCCTTGACGAAGGGCTCGACCATGCGCGACGAGGTCTGGTCCATCATCTCCAGCCCGGCCGGGATGATGCCGGCCGCGATCAGCGCCGCCACCGCGTGGCAGCCCGCCGTCACCTCGTCGAACGAGGCCATGATCACGCGCGCCGTGGCCGGCTTGGGCACCAGCTTGACCGTCACCTCGGTGACGATGCCCAGCATGCCCTCGGAGCCGATGAACACCGACAGCAGGTCCAACCCAGGCGCGTCGAGCGCCTCGCTGCCCAGTTCCACCACGTCGCCGTCGATGGTCACCATGCGCACGCGCAGCACGTTGTGCACGGTCAGACCGTATTTGAGGCAGTGCACGCCGCCAGAGTTCTCGGCCACGTTGCCGCCGATGGTGCAGGCGATCTGCGACGACGGATCGGGCGCGTAGTACAGGCCATGCTGCGCCGCCGCCTCCGAGATCGCCAGGTTGCGCACGCCCGGCTGCACCACGGCGGTCCGCGAATAGGCATCCATGCGCACGATGCGGTTCAGGCGCGCGGTCGACAGCACCACGCCGTCGGCGATCGGCATGGCGCCGCCGGACAGGCCGGTGCCGGCGCCGCGTGGCACGACGGGCACCTTCAGCTCGCGGCACACCCGCAACACGGCGACGATCTGCGCCTCGCTGTCGGGCAGCACGACGATCATCGGCAGCTGGCGGTAGGCGGCCAGGCCGTCGCATTCATAGGGCCGGGTATCCTCGGGGTCGGACAGCACGCAGCGCGCCGGCAGCGCCGCGCGCAGGGCATCGGCAACCTGGAGCCGGACGGTGGCGGAAGCGGCGGAGGCAGTATTCATGGGCGGCTGTTTTGGGCGGCGTATGGTCGAGAGTCGATTGTAAGCACAAAACCCGGCGCCGCCTAATCCAGGCTGTTGTGCACAGCACCACAGGGACTGCGGCGACGGCTCTTACGCTAAAATGTCGTTGATACAAGAATTTTTTGTGGCTGTACAATCATTTTCTACCTTATAAAAATAAAACCTATGCTGTTCTCCACTCCCGGTCACCACCACATCCGCTACCTGTGCATCGTGCTGCAGATCGTGCTGCAGGTCTTCCTGGCGGTCCAGGTATCGTTCTTCATTCTCGCCTGGATGGTGCCGATGCCGTTCTCGCTGCTGTGGTGGGTGATGCAGGTGCTGCCCGACGGCATGGGCCTGGACGACATGCGGCAGCTGTCTTCGCTGTATCGGCTGCTGGGCGCGTTCATCGGCCTGCTGCCGCTGAGCTTTCTGGTATTCGGCGTGATCCGGCTGCGGCAGACGCTGCGCGAGTTGCAGCGCGGCGCCATCTTCGCCGCCCGCACCATCGGCTACATGCGGGCGTTTGCCGGCGCCGTGTTCGCCTCGGTCACACTGTCGAGCCTGGAACCGGCGCTGCGCGCCCTCGTCTTCAACCTGGTTTCCAATACCCGCGCCTTCCGCATCGCCTTCGACGTCACCTCCAACGAGGTGCTGTTGCTGCTGGTGTGCGGATTGTTCTACCTGATCGCGGCCATCATGCATGAAGGCCGCCGCCTGGGCGAGGAAAACGAAGGCTTCATCTGATGACTATCATCGTCAACCTGGATGTCATGCTGGCCAAGCGCAAGATCAAGTCGAAGGAGCTGGCGGCCTTCGTCGGTATCACCGAACAGAACCTGTCGCTGCTCAAGTCCGGCAAGGTGCGCGGCATCCGCTTCACCACGCTCAACAAGATCTGCGAGCGGCTGGCCTGCCAGCCGTCCGACATCCTCGAATGGCGCCCGGACGAAGGCGCCCCCGCCGACGACGCCGGCGGCGACGACTTCTAAACCTGCCCTGCCACTGCCCACACGCTGCCGATGCGCTCCCCGCGCAGGCGGCGGCGCGCCCGCCTGCCGTCGATATAACAAAAAAACAACGTTTAAAAATATCGCAAAACAATAATAAATTACTGATTGACACAAAAATATGATCGATTTATTATTTATTCCAGCTGAACCGGGAACTATGCTGCAGTGTCGATCTCACAGCTACCTTGATAACCACACACATGGAGTTTCAAATGGAAAATATCGAAATCACCCAAGTAGAATTCGTCGTCGAAGAACTGGAAGCCCGCTTCGAAATGGAAGCCGTGCCTAGCGTTCCAGCACCGGACTGGACCTACACCTGCTCGGTGTCCGACAAGTAATACAGAGCGGGAAATGGGAGCTGCACACACGCCGCGCTCCCGTTTCTCTCCGCCTCACTCCCCTCATTCCGCGTTCCCCCACATGGCCGCCATACCCACGCTCAAAGAAGGCATCCGGATCTCGCCATACCGCGACGCCGGCGCCGCACAACGCTTCCTGCTGGAGCTGGGCAACCGCCATTTCCTGATTACCGCCAAATCGCGCGCGCTGATCGAAGCGCTGCTGACGGCACCGGCCACGCCGGACGAGTTGGAGCGCGAATACCTGCAACGCAGCGGCGCCGCGCTGCCCGCTGACGAGCTGATCGCGCTGGCCGCCGGCACCCTGCCCGCCGCGCTGTTCAGCGACGCCGCCCCGGCCGCGCGCGGCAACCCCTTCACCATCAGCATCGACCTGCTGTCGCCGTGGTATGCCGGGCTGCTGACCAGCCGCCTGGCCTGGCTGTTCAAGCCGTCGCTGGCATGGAGCCTGGTGGCCATCTTCGCCATGCTGCACGTTTGCGTGCTGCCGGCCGCCATGCACGCTGCCCACGAGGGCTGGAGCGGCAGCGGCGGCCCGCGCCTGGTGGCCCTGCTGCTGCTGAGCGGACTGATCCACGAACTGGGCCACACGGCGGCCTGCCGCTATTTCAATTGCCCGCACGGCGCCATCGGCTTCGGCCTGTATGTGATCTTTCCCGCCTGGTACGCCGACGTCAGCAAGGCCTGGCGCCTGCAGCGCCGCCAGCGCGCGGTGGTCGACCTGGGCGGCGTGTATTTCCAGGCGCTGATGCTGATCGGCGTCGATGTGTACGCGCTGGTCAGCGACAGCCCCGACGCGCTCAAGCTGATCTGGCTGGTCACCTTCACCATGTTGTTTACGCTCAACCCCGTGTTCAAGTTCGACGGCTATTGGCTGCTGTCCGACCTCAGCGGCCTGCACAACCTGCACCGCCAGGTGCGCCAGGCCAGCGCCGACATGCTGATGCCGCTGTTCGGCCGCGCCCGGGCCGCCGCGCGCCCGCCGGTGCTGTACGCCTACGGCCTGCTGAGCGGCGCCTACACGCTGTATTTCGCCAGCTTCCTGGCGACCGAAGTGCTGCGGCTGGTCCGGACGCTGCCGGCCGCGCTGGCCAGCAGCCTGCACCAGCTGGGCGCGGCCGCCGGCACCGCCCGGCTGGCGGACGCCGGCTGGTCCGCCTGGGGCCTGCTGGGCGAATTGCTGTGGCCATTGGTGATCATCTCGGCCTGCGTCATGCTCGCCATGAAAACACTGCGGGCGCTGGCGGGGCTGCGCGACGCCGTCATGCACGCCCGCTACGCCGCCTGACACCGCCACGGAGACGCCGCCATGTTCCTTCGCTTCCCATTCCTTGCCGCCCTGTTGCGCCGGCCGCCGGCCGCCTCCTACGCGGCACGCCTGCAGCGCCAGCGCGCCGAGGCCAACACCACCCGGCTCGCCGCCAAGGGCCTGCAGCACGCCCTGGCGCTGGGCAACGACGAGGCGATGCGCATCGCCGGCGCCGCGCAGGCGGCCTACCGCCAGCTGTGCGCGCAGCGCGCGCCCGGCAACACGCCGCCGGCGCTGCTGCGCACGCTGAGCGACAAGCTGGCGCATCACGCCTGCCTGCTGGCCCTGCCGTACAGCCTGCCCGGGCTGCGGCTGCTGCGCCAGCTCGCCGCGTCCGGCCTGCCCCTCGTGGTCGTCACCACGCCGGTGGTGGAGCAGATGCTGGCCGAGATCGGACTGCCCGCCGGCAGCCTCCCCAGCGTCGCCACCAACCAGGTGGTGCGGATGATCAAGGCCGGAACGCCGCAGCCGACGCTCTACATTTCCTTCCCGGAGCTGCACACCGGCAGCGACGGCACCCGCACCTGGGTCAGCTTCAACGAGATGCGCCACGGCATGTCGCTGCTGGAGCCCCTGCTGTGCTGCCTGGGGCTCGATACGCTGTACACGCTGACGCCGGCCGCGGAGCCCGAGCTGGCGGCGATGGGCTTGACGCAGCCGACGCCGCGCGACGCCAAGCTGGTCCTCAACGGCGTCGCCAGCTGGCTGACCGGGCACCTGCAGGCGGCCGCCAGCGCGCTGCCGGAACAGACCCTGTCCTGGTCGCAGTTGTACCGCGCCAGCGCGGCCTATCTGCAAGTCGAACGCGACGACCAGCTCAAACAGCTGAACGCCTACCTCGACGCCTGGCATCGCCACGGCGGCGAGCTGGACAGGGGCGCCTACGCGACGGCCCGCGCGCGGCTGGCCGCCTGGGCCGCCCAACCTGTCGCGCCCGCCCCTCAAGAAGCCGGCCTGCCGGCGCGGGGATAGCCATGCCACCCATGACCGAACTGCTGCTGCACCTGCGCCTGCGCCTGGCGCGCGCGCAATTGGAACTGAGCAGCCTGACCGAACGCGACGGCCGCCGCCAGTTCGCGCAGGCCGTCGGCGTCGCGCTGCCCGAGCTGTCCGCCGCCGAGCTGGACCGCCTGTACTCGCGCTATCGCCTGTCCATGCGCAATTTCCATCTGATCAAGACCCACCTGGCCGGGCTCGACGCGGCGCGGCTCGAGTCCTTCGTCGCGCGCCATGTGCGCGTGGAAGGCGAGGCCAGTCTCGATCAGCTCAAGCGGGACGACAAGCCCGTCATCTTTGTCACGCCGCACTACGGCAACTTCCAGCTCGGCTGCCTCAAGCTGATCCAGGAAATCGGCCGCCACAAGACCGTCAACGCGTTCTACAACCCGCCGTCGGTCAGCAGCAGTTCCAGCGGCTTCGAGGAACTGTTCCAGCGCCTGGGCTACGGCTTCAACGCGCTGTTCAATGACGACAGCGCCGTGCTCAAGGCCCTGCGCGTGCTGCGCCGGGGCGAAGCGCTGACGATGATGCCGGACGTGTTCGACATCAGCGGCCATGCGCTGTATGTGCCCTTCTTTAACCGGCTGGTGCCGGCGATGGCAGGCACCAGCCTGTTCGCGCTGAAGAGCAACGCCACCGTCATCGTCGGCTACAGCTGTCCCGGCGACGGGCTGGACACGACGGTCAGGCTGGGCGCGCCGCTGACGGTGCAGCGCAGCGGCGACCTCGAGGCCGACATCGCCGCGCTGACCGCCGCCATCTTCCGCGACATCGAGGCGCAGATACGGCGCGCGCCGCAGCACTGGGTGTATCTGCCCGGCTGCGGCGAGCTGCTGCAGCGGCGCCTGCGCGTGGACAACGGCTCGCCGCAGGAATGGCTGGCGCGCCTGCAGTCGGCCGCGCCGGCCTTCCGCGACACGCTCCCTGAATTCCCGCAACTGCTGCAGGACATGGCGCCATCGGCTCCGGCCGCCATGCCATGATCAACCGGAGAAGCCCGATGCCCCACCCCGCCCTGGCCGCGCTGCTGGCTTGCCTGAGCCTGAGCGCGGTCGCCGCCGAGCGCGAACTGGTCGACTACCAGACGCTGCTGAAAATCACCCACCTGGACAAGGTGTACGAGTTTCCCGCCGAGCAGCGCGACAAGCTGGTCATCCGCGCCAGCATGAAGCCGCGCAACGCCACCATCCGGCCCGAGGAAGTACGCCTGTTGCTGGTTGACGGCGACGAACGCACGCGCCTGCCCGTCAGCGCCGACGGCGGCTTCGACCTGAAGTCCGAGCCGCGCTGGCTCAAGGCCAACCCGATGGTCTACACCAGCCTGGCGGCGGACGAGAAGTCGGCGTTTTCCTTCAGCGCCCGGCCGACGCTGCCCGACGGACTGCGCTTCAGCTACGCCAGCCTGATGCTCAGCGTGCGCCAGATGAACGCCATGATGCGCGCCGGCGCCGGGCCGATGCGCTTCTTCATGCCGACCTTCACCGGCATCGAGCTGCAGTTCGCGGCCGCCGCCGCGCCGACGCTGGAGCTGCAGACGCGCGACGGCGTACGCCAGGTGCGCGCCGACGCGCAGGCGCGCATCCGGCTCAAGCTGGATGAGGCGCTGCTGGCCGCCAATGCGCAAATCCTGCTGTCGGCGCGTCCGCTGGCGGCCGACTTCCTGACCGACTGAGGACGCGCACACCATGCAACTGTCGAGTGCCATAGCCCGTATCATGCGCCGGCTCCAACCCTGGGGCCCGCGGGCGCTGCGCTGGCCGATGGCGCGCATCGCGCTGGCCTGGTGCGTGGTGGGCCTGCCCGCGTTCGGGCTGACCGCGCTGCTGGGCGCGGATGCGGCGCCGTGGTCGCGGCTGCTGCGCCCGCTGCTGGTAACGGCCCTGACGCTGAGCGCCTACGGCGGCTATGTGTACCTGGTCGAACGGCGCCGTCCCGACGAGCTGGCGGTGGCGGGCGCCTGGGCCGAGGGCGGCGCCGGATTGCTGATCGGTACGCTGGCGTTCGGCCTGGTGATATCGGTGCTGGCCATCTCCGGCACCTACCAGGTCGAAGGCCACAACCACTGGGCCGAGCTGGCGCTGAACGTGCCCGGCTTCGTCCAGGGCGCGGTGACCGAGGAGATCCTGTTCCGCGCCATCCTGTTCCGCATCCTGGAGCGGCGCTACGGCAGCATCGCGGCGCTGCTGGCGTCGGCACTGCTGTTCGGCGCGCTACATCTGAGCAATCCCGCCGCCACCCTGTTCAACGCCACCGCGATTGCCGTCGAGGCGGGTTTGATGCTGGCGGCCGCCTACATGCTGACCGGCCGGCTGTGGCTGTGCATCGCCATCCACTTCGCCTGGAATTTCGTGCAGGGGCCGGTGTGCTCGGTGGCCGTGTCCGGTTATGCCCAGCAAGGCTTCCTGATCGGCAGGCTGGAGGGACCGGACTGGCTGACGGGCGGGCGCTTCGGCGCCGAAGCCTCGCTGGCCGCCGTGGCGGTGTGCACCGTGCTGGGGCTGGTGTTGCTGACACTGGCGCGCGACGCCGGCCGCTTCGTGCCCGCCGGCAGGCGGTAAAAAATACGCAGCCGTCCGGCTGCTCAGGGCCGCCGAAAACTGATCTAGAGTAGGCACAGCAACAATGAAGGAAATCGCATGGACCTCGTACTTCACGGCGTACCGACAATGGCCGACCACATCGAGCAGAAACTCGCCCAGATCAAGGAAGTCATTTTCGAGCAGATCGAGACGCCGCCGGTGGCTCTGGAATGGACTTGCCCGACGCAGGAAGCGTACTAAGCAGCACCTTTCGCTCAACTCAACTCCCGTTGTTTTGCAAAGGCGCGCCAACGCCTTTGCTTTTTTTTATGCAAAAATCCCGCACCGTCATGGCATTGACCAACATGCTGCGGCTGGGCATTCCGCGCCCCGCCGCCTATGCGCACATCCGCAAATGGCGCCGCTACCAGGACAGCCTGCTGGCCAACGAAGACATGGACGCGCGCTACCGCCACCTGGGCCCGGCGCCCGACGCCAGCGTCGCGACGCTGTACATGTCCTGCCACTACGGCAGCTACCCGGTGCTGGTCAAGGCGCTGGCCGACGCATCGCCGGCGCGCAAGGTCTATTGCTGCATGAGCACGCAAAGCGACGAGCATGCGCAGATGTTGCACCGGCTGGCGCACCGGCACGGCTTCAGTATCGAGTTCATCCTCGGCGGCCTTCCGCTGATTAAAGGCATGCGCCGCGCGCAGGCCGAGCGGGCGCCGATTTTCGTGCTGATCGACCGGCCATGGGGCAGCGGCTCGCCGGCCGACACCAGCCATGCCTTCCTCGACGGGCACATCGTGGCCAAGCCGGCCTTGTTCACGCTGGCCGAGCGCATGCGGCTGCCGCACCGGCTGCTGTTTGCCGATCCCGCGCCGGATGGCTGCGTGATCACCGATCTCGGCCCGCTGTCCCAACGGGACTGCCTGCGCGCGCTGGAGCAGCGCGTGGCCGCCCACCCCTACTACTTCGACCGCATGTTCGACCTGCACAAGTTTTTCCGCAACGACCGGCGGCACGACGCCTATCTGCTGTTCAAGGTGGCAGCCGGCCGCTACCTCCTGGACGTCGACCGCCAGCGCAGTTTCGAGTTGCCGGAGCCGCTATACCGGCAGTTGTCGCAGGCCCGGCGCCGGCACGGCAATTTCGACGGGATCGACGAACTCGCGCTCACCGGCCAGAGCGCCATATTCGGCCAGCGCCACCCGCGGCACGCCTGGTAGCGCGAAAACTGCTGACACGGCAGGCCGCCTTGGCGTATGCTTCGACCCCATCAGCCATCTGGAACCGGCCGGCGTGGCGACCAAATAACCACTGAGGAAACAACATGGGCAATCGACTCTCCAAAATCGCCACCCGCACCGGCGACGGCGGCACCACCGGCCTCGGCGACGGCACCCGCACCGACAAGGACAGCGTGCGCATCCATTCGATCGGCGAGGTCGACGAGCTGAACTCGCACATCGGCCTGCTGCTGTGCGAAGACATGCCGGCCGACCTGCGCGAAGAGCTGGTCACCATCCAGCACGACCTGTTCGACCTGGGCGGCGAACTGTGCATCCCCGGCTACCAGATGATCACCGAGGCGCACGTCGAGCGCCTGGACGCGCTGCTGGCCAAGTACAACGCCACCCTGCCGGCGCTGACGGAATTCATCCTGCCGGCCGGCTCGCGCGCGGCCTCGCAGGCGCATGTGTGCCGCACCGTGTGCCGCCGCGCCGAACGCGCCATCGTCACGCTGGGCAAGACCGAGACCATCCACGAGCATCCGCGCCAGTATGTGAACCGCCTGTCGGATCTGATGTTTGTGCTGTCGCGAGTGTTGAACCGCTTTGGCGGCGGCAGCGACGTGCTGTGGCAGCACGAGCGCAAGCGCGGCTAGGCGTTCACCGGTCGGACTGGAACAACAGCGCCATGCCCTTGGCCATGCTGAGGCGCGAGGCGCTGGGCGGATAGGCGCTGGACACCAGCGCCGCCTGGTCGCCGGTGGACAGCTTGCGGTAGAAGCTGACCATGTCGGCCGCCGGCCAGCCGGCGCGGTGCGCCAGCACCATGCCCAGCTGGTCCGCCTCCGATTCCTGCATGCTCGATAGCTTGGACAGCCGGATCTGCACCGACAGGTCGCTCTCCAGCCGCTCCATCACCACCTCCAGCGGCACCGCCGGATAACGGTTCAGGAATAGCGCTTCCGACAAGGTTTCACGGTGATGTTCGGCCACCGCGTGGGCGACTTCGTGGCCCAGCAGGGTCGCCAGCTCGCCGTCGCTCAGCGCCAGCTGGCGCACGAAGGCGCTGCCCACCAGGATTTTGCCGCCGGCCATGCAGATGGCGTCGACTTCGGTATCGCTGGTGGTATGGAACTCCCACTCCCACCCGGCCGCCTCCGGCTTCAGCGCCACGGCGGCGCGGATCAGGCCCGCGCCGATCGACTGCAGGCGCGCCAGCAGGACGCGGTCGTCATCCAGCCGGCCGGCGGCCGCCAGGCCGACCACGCGGTCGATGTAACGGTCTTCCACCGTGCTGGCCACTTCCTCGGCGCTGAAACCCATGTCCTGCACCCTGCCCGATTCCGGCACCTGTGCGCCCGCCGTCCCGCAGGCGAACATCAAACCGGTAAGAAAACAGGCGGCATGCATGGCGATATAAACCGAATAAACTGTTTATATCAATATAGGATGCGTTCTTGAGATAGGCAAGAGAATTAACCGCGAGTCATTCCCGCGCAGGCGGGAATCCATACTGAGCTTGCCCCAGCGACGTTGTATGGATTCCCGCTTTCGCGGGAATGACGAGGGATGGGTTTAGCCGTTGTTGACCACCAGGCGCGGCTCGGCGCCGGCGTGGCGTTGCTTGATCGAGGCGGCGATGCCGGCGCCGTCCAGGCCCACGCTGGCGAGCAGCTTGGCGGGATCGCCATGGTCGATGAACTTGTCCGGCAGGCCCAGCATCTGCAATGGCTTGACGATGCCTTCGGCGGCCAGTGCCTCGGCCACGGCGGCGCCCGCGCCACCCATGATGCAACCCTCTTCCACCGTCACCAGGTAGTCGTGCTCGGCGGCCAGCTGCTTCACCAGCGCCACGTCCAGCGGCTTGACGAAGCGCATGTTGGCGACCGTAGCGTCCAGCGCCTCGCCGGCGGCCATGGCCGGCGCCACCATCGAGCCAAAGGCCAGGATCGCAATCTTCTGGCCCTTGCGCTTGATTTCGCCCTTGCCGATTTCTATCGCGGTCAGCTCCGGCTTGACCGCCGCGCCGGTGCCCGCGCCGCGCGGATAGCGGATCGCCGCCGGTCCCTTGTACTGGTAGCCGGTGGTCAGCATCTGGCGGCATTCGTTCTCGTCCGAGGCGGCCATGACCACCATGTTCGGAATGCAGCGCAGGTACGCCATGTCGTAGTTGCCGGCGTGGGTGGCGCCGTCCGCGCCCACCAGGCCCGCGCGGTCCAGCGCGAAGGTCACGTCCAGGTTCTGCAGCGCGACGTCGTGGATCAGCTGGTCGTAGCCGCGCTGCAGGAAGGTGGAGTAGATCGCCACCACCGGCTTGAGCCCTTCGCAGGCCAGGCCGGCACCAAAAGTCACGGCATGCTGCTCGGCGATGCCGACGTCGAAGTAACGGTCCGGGAACTGCTGCTCGAAGCGCACCATGCCCGAGCCTTCGCGCATGGCCGGCGTGATGCCGACCAGCTTCTTGTCGGCGGCGGCCATGTCGCACAGCCAGTTGCCGAACACCTCGGTGTAGCTCATCTTGCCTGGCGCGGCGGCCGGCTTGAAGCCCTCGGCCGGGTTGAACTTGCCGGGGCCGTGGTACAGCACCGGGTCGGCCTCGGCCAGCTTGTAGCCCTGGCCCTTCTTGGTGACCACGTGCAGGAACTGCGGGCCCTTGAGCTGCTTGATGTTCTGCAGCGTCGGCACCAGCGATTCGAGGTCGTGGCCGTCGATCGGGCCGATGTAGTTGAAGCCGAATTCCTCGAACATGGTGGCAGGCACCACCATGCCCTTGGCGTGTTCCTCCAGCCGCTTGGCCAGCTCCAGCACGGGGCCGGGCAGCACCGACTTGCCGACGTTCTTGGCGGCGGCGTAGAACTGCCCCGACATCAGGCGCGCCAGGTAGCGGTTCAGCGCGCCCACCGGCGGCGAGATCGACATGTCGTTGTCGTTCAGGATCACCAGCAGGTTCAGGTCTTCCTGCACGCCGGCGTTGTTGAGCGCCTCGAAGGCCATGCCGGCGGTCATCGAGCCGTCGCCGATGACGGCGATGGCGTGGCGGTGCTCGCCCTTGATCTTGGCCGCCTGCGCCATGCCCAGCGCGGCAGAGATCGACGTCGACGAGTGCGCCGTGCCGAAGGTGTCGTATTCGCTTTCGTCGCGCTTGGGGAAACCGGAGATGCCGTTGAGCTGGCGCAGCGTGTGCATGCGCTCGCGGCGGCCGGTGAGGATCTTGTGCGAGTAGGTCTGGTGGCCCACGTCCCAGACGATGCGGTCGTGCGGCGTGTTGAACACGTAGTGCAGCGCCACGGTCAGCTCGACCGTGCCGAGGTTGGACGACAGGTGGCCGCCGGTCTTCGATACCGAATCCAGCAGGTAGCCGCGCAGTTCATGCGCGAGCGGCGTCAGCTGGGTGCGCGACAGCTTGCGCACATCCGCTGGTGAATCTATGTTTTCGAGCAATTTCATTTATGCCTTCCGCTGCACGATCAAATCCGCGAGTTCGCGTAACCGCAGAGCTTTTTCTCCAAACGGCGCGAGCGCTGCGTGCGCGTCGAGCCGCAATGTTTGCGCCAGCGCGCGCGACGGTTCCAGACCCAGGATCGAGACATAGGTCGGCTTGTTGTCGGCGGCGTCCTTGCCGGCGGTCTTGCCCAACGTGGCCGAATCGGCCGTAGCGTCGAGCACGTCGTCCACCACCTGGAAGGCCAGGCCGATGGCGCGTGCGTAGTCGTTCAGCGCGCTCAGCTCGGCCGGATCGAGATCCTTGCCGGCCAGCGCGCCCAGTACCACGGCGGCGCGCAGCAGCGCCCCGGTTTTGAGCTGGTGCATCTGCTCCAGCTGGGCCAGCGTCAGGCTCAGGCCCACGCTGTCGAGATCGATCGCCTGGCCGCCGCACATGCCGGCCGAGCCGGACGCGTGCGCCAGCAGCCGCAGCATCGCCACCTGGCGCACCGCGGGGATGCTGTCGGCCTCGGCCAGCACCAGGAAGGCCTGCGATTGCAGCGCGTCGCCCACCAGCAGCGCGGTGGCTTCGTCGTAGGCCACGTGCACCGTCGGCTTGCCGCGGCGCAGTTCGTCGTCGTCCATGCACGGCATGTCGTCGTGCACCAGCGAATAGGCGTGGATCATTTCCACCGCGGCGGCGGCGCGGCTCAGGATGGCCGCGTCGGCGCCGAACAGCGCGCCGGCCGCGTACACCAGCAGCGGACGCACGCGCTTGCCGCCGCCCAGCAGCGCATAGCGCATCGCCGCGTGCAGCTTGGTCGGCACCGTGGTGGCGGCGGGCAGGAAAGCGGATAAATCGTTTTCCGACGCCGCCTGCACGGTCTTCATCCAGTCGTCGAAGGCGCCGCTCATTGTTCGGCCTCGCCGGCTTCCGCGAAAGGCTTGAGCATGTCGCCTTCCAGCACCTTGACCTGGGATTCCACTTTTTCCAACTGGGCGGCGCAGAACTTCACCAGCTCCGAGCCGCGCGCATAGGCGGCCACCGAAGCTTCCAGCGGCAGTTGGCCTGCCTCCATTTGCGCAACCAGCTGCGCCAGTTCCGCCATCGCTTCTTCAAACGAGACGGGGGCGGCGGCGGTCGCGTCGGCAGTTAATTTGTTAGACATAGTCACTCAGGTTTCAAGGCAAAAACACGTGCCAGCGCAGTGTAGCCCGTTATTTTAGAACAAACCACCTTATCCGGTGGAACTATAGCTGCCCGGCCGGGGGCGTGAACTATGGATTTTATCGCAATCGCCCCCAGATCCCGTGCAAGCATGCGATTTTCACAATGATTTGCGCGCGGAACGAGCACATCCATCCGCTGGGCAGGGGCAAAACACGGTATAATCGCCGGTTCTGTCCGAAATACCATTTTCAACAACTTTGAATTCAGGTCTTTACGGATTCTGTCTCTCTTTGGTTTGATGTACATATTAAGGGGGGTTGGGATGTCCGATCTGGGTACCCACGCCAAGCTGGCGCGTTCAAACGCGCAACTTCCGGTAGACGTCTATTTTGACGAAGCGCTGTTGCAGCGCGAAATGCAGCAATTATTCCAGGCTGGCCCGCGCTACATCGGGCACGAGCTGATGGTGCCGAACGTCGGCGACTTCGCGACCCTCGTCTCTGAAGACGAAGGGCGTATGCTGGTGCGCAACGCCAATGGGCTGGAGGTGCTCTCCAACGTCTGCCGCCACCGCCAGGCGCTGATGTTCAATGGCCGCGGCAACGCCAACAACATCGTCTGCCCGCTGCACCGCTGGACCTACGACCTCAAGGGCGAGTTGATCGGCGCGCCGCACTTCCCGGAGACGCCCTGCCTGAACCTGCCCAAGACCCGGCTGCAAAGCTGGAACGGCCTGCTGTTCGAGCAGAACGGCTACGACGTCATGGACAAGCTCAAGGAGCTGTCGGTGACCAGGGACCTGGATTTCTCCGGCTATATGTTCGACCACGTCGAGGTGCACAACTGCGACTACAACTGGAAGACTTTCATTGAAGTCTATCTGGAGGATTATCACGTCGAGCCCTTCCACCCGGGCCTGGGCGGCTTCGTCAGCTGCGACGACCTGCGCTGGGAATTCGGCCGCGACTACAGCGTGCAGACCGTCGGCGTCAACAAGGGCTTGCGCAAGTCCGGCTCCGAGATCTATAAGCGCTGGCAGGAGCAGGTGCTCAAGTTCCGCGGCGGCGAACCGCCACCGTACGGCGCGATCTGGCTGACGCTGTATCCGAACATCATGGTCGAGTGGTATCCGCATGTGCTGATCGTCTCGACGCTGTGGCCGGACGGCCCGCAGCGCACCAGGAACGTGGTGGAGTTCTACTACCCCGAGGAGATCGTGCTGTTCGAGCGCGAGTTCATCGAGGCCGAGCGCGCCGCCTACATGGAAACCTGCGTCGAGGACGACGAGATCGGCCAGCGCATGGACGCCGGCCGCAAGGCGCTGATGAAGCGCGGCACCACCGACGCCGGTCCCTACCAGTCGCCGATGGAAGATGGCATGCAGCACTTCCACGAGTGGTACCGGGCCAATATCGATCTCTAGGAAGCCGATGCAGTCACTTTGGATGTTGTTCGCCAGTTTCATGTTCGCCGCGATGGGGGTGTGCGTGAAGCTGGCCTCGGAGCAGTTCTCCACATCCGAAATCGTGATGTACCGCGGCGTGGTCGGCGTGATCATGCTGTTCACCATCATCAAACTTCAAGGCGGCAAATTCACCACCACCATGCCGGGCGCCCACCTGTGGCGCGGACTGGTCGGCGTGGTGTCGCTGTGGCTGTGGTTCTACGCCATCGCCAAGCTGCCGCTGGCCACCGCCATGACCCTCAACTACATGGCGCCGATCTGGATCGCCGTGTGGCTGTTCGCGATGGGCTGGTGGCACGCCAGGAACCAGGTCAGGTGGCCGCTGCTGGCGGCAGTCGGCATGAGCTTTGTCGGCGTCACGCTGCTGCTGCAGCCGGCCTTCCATTCCAATCAACTGACGCCGGCGCTGATCGCGCTCACTTCCAGCGTGCTGTCGGCCATGGCTTACCTGCAGGTGCGCAAGCTGGGGCTGGCGGGCGAGCCCGAGAACCGCGTGGTGTTCTATTTCGCGATCATGAACCTGGTGGCAGGCATCGCCGGCAATTATGCGCAGGCCGGCGGCCGGGGCGCGGTGTGGCATCCGGTCACCAGCGTGCACGGCGGCTTGCTGTTGCTGGGCATCGGCATCTGCGCCACCAGCGCGCAGGTCGCCATGACGCGCGCCTACCGCCTGGGCCAGACGCTGGTGGTGGCCAACCTGCAATACACCGGCATCGTGTTTTCCAGCGTCTGGGGCGTGTTCGTGTTCGGCGACGTGTTCAGCTGGCTTAGCTGGACGGGCATCGGCGTGATACTGGTGTCCGGTGTGGCCACAACGTTTTACAATACGCGTAACACCGAGCGCGGTAAGGCCATTGCCGTTACCGATCCGATCGCCAGCGAAGTCTAAGGAAACCCGGAATATGCACACCACCCTGATCAGCGCCACCGACCTGTCCCAGCACCTGACCGACGACAATTGGGTGATACTCGATTGCCGCCATGACCTGATGAACCCGAACGCGGGCCGCGACGGCTTTGCCATCGGCCATATCCAGAACGCGCAGTTCGCCAACATCGATACCGATCTGTCGGGCGCCAAGCAGGGAGCGGACGGCAAGTTCCGCGGCCGCCATCCGTTGCCGGAGCGCGCCGCGCTGATCGACACGCTGCGCAGCTGGGGCATCAACGACAACACGCAGGTGGTGGCGTATGACGCGCACGGCGGCATGTTCGCGGCGCGCCTGTGGTGGTTGCTGCGCTGGGTGGGGCATCCGGCGGTGGCGGTGCTGGACGGCGGCCTGGCCGCATGGCAGGCGCAGGGCTTGCCGATGGTGACGCCGGAGGCGCCCCGCGCGCGCGGCACGATCCACGAGCAGCCATCGCTGGCGCCGACGGTATCGGTGGAGGACGTGGTGGCCAACCTGGCGACGCAGGCGCGCACCGTGGTTGACGCGCGCGCGGCCGACCGTTATCGCGGCGAGAACGAGACCATCGATCCGGTCGGTGGCCATATTCCCGGCGCGAAAAACCGCTTCTTCAAGGACAACCTGAACGCCGACGGCCGCTTCAAGGATGCCGCGCGGTTGAAGGAGGAATTCGCACCGCTGTTCGCCAGCGCGCCGCAGGCGATCATGCAATGCGGCTCGGGGGTGACGGCCTGCCACAACCTGCTGGCACTGGAAGTGGCCGGCCTGCCCGGCGCCGCGCTCTACCCCGGCTCCTGGAGCGAATGGTGCGCCGACCCGGCCCGGCCGGTCGCCACTGGCGCTGCCTAGATTTTTCGCACGCGCGCCTGCCGCACCCAGCGCGTAATTGTGATTTCACCGCCAACAACGGTGTATTCGATCGTATGCCCGGTTTTGGCAATTAGAAATCGTCGGGTATTGCGGCGCCGCGTGAGCGTGCCTATCCCCGGCTGTATGGCGATGGCATCCAACGCGGCGGAAACTCGTTGCTGAATCAGAATGCTGGTGCCGGGATCTTGTGCCCCGATGCGATGCAGCGAGTTATTCAGCGAGGTTCGCGCGCGCGAATTCCAGCGCACCGGAAGCTTAGCCGGCGTTCCGCTTCCGCTTGGCATAACTCTCCACTATGCGCCGTGCTTCCGCCATGACTTCGTCATTTGGAATGGTACGGCCAGCGGCAATATCTTCTTCAGCTTCAAGATCGGCCCGCACCCCGTCCTCTACATCCTCGAACCCGTAGAGCCATACATCAGGCCAGAGGTGTTCCGGAGTCACGTCTGCGAGACTGGCCAGCCGTTCCAGCCGCGCGCGGTCGGCGGCGGATAATGCCGCTAATGCCTCAGCTTGCTTTTTTTTTCTGGAGTTCATCCCACCATGATACTCCCGGCGCCGCCTGGTGCAAGCGCGCCGGATTGAGCGGTCACAAGCCTCAGTGGCCGTGGGTCAGGAACAGGACGATGGCGACGCCGAGCGCAATCAGCAGCACTTGCGGGATGGTTTCGCGCAGCGTGGCGCGGCGCTGCATCTGCGGCATCAAATCGCTGACGGCGATGTAGATGAAGCCCGACGAGGCAAACACCAGCACGTACGGGATCATGCTGCTGGCGCGGTCCAGCGTGTAGTAGCCCAGCAAGCCGCCGGCGATCGACAACAGGCTGCACAGCAAGTTGTAGACGTAGGCCCGCGTGCGCGTGAAGCCGGCGTTGAGCAGCACGATGAAGTCGCCGATCTCCTGCGGAATCTCGTGCGCGATGATGGCCAGCCCCGTCACCAGGCCCAGCTCCGGATTGGCCAGGAAGGCCGCCGCGATCAGGATGCCGTCGGTGAAGTTGTGCATGCCGTCGCCGACCAGGATCATCCAGCCGGCCTTGCCCGCCTCGCGCTTGTCGTGGCCGTGATGATGGTGGTGGCCGTCGCCCTCGTGGTGGTGCGAATGGCGCAGGATGGCCATCTTCTCCAGCAGGAAGAAGGCCAGCAGCCCGCCCAGCAAGGTGCCGAACAGGCTGCGCGCGCTGGCTTGCGATTCAAACGCTTCCGGCAAGGCGTGCAGCAGGGAGGTCGACAGCATGATGCCCACCGACAGGCTGACCATGCGCTCCACCACTTTCGACAGCAGCGTAAACGAGAACGCCGCGGCAGCGGTGATGCTGACGACGCCGGCGACCGTGGTGGCCAGTAGGATGGAGATGAGTACGGGATCGATGTTATAGCCTCTTGTAGCAGGGACCGCGTAGCTGCGCGCAGGCCGGGGGCGTTATTTTACCGCCCGGCCCGGTTTTATGCTCATCTTTGGCCAAAAGCCCCTGAAACAGCGCTCAGGCGACGCCGTTCTGCTTGAACCAGGCCAGCGCGCGGTTCCAGCCGTCCTTGGCGTCCGCCTCGACGTAGCTGGGGCGGTAGTCGGCGTGGAAGGCGTGGCCGGAATTCGGATAGACCACGAAGGTTGCCTTATTCGGCCCCTTGGCCAATGCGGCCTTCATCGCCGCGATCGAGTCCTGGGTGATGCCGGTGTCCTTCAGGCCGTACAGGCCCAGCACCGGCACGGTCAGAGATCCAGCGATATCAATTGGGTGCCTGGGAGTCACCGGATTGCTCTCGCCCACCAGGCGGCCATACCAGGCCACGCCGGCCTTGATGCTCGGGTTGTGCGCGGCGTACATCCAGGTGATGCGCCCGCCCCAGCAGAAGCCGGTGATGCCGATCCGGTCGCCGTCGCCGCCGTTGGCCTTGGCCCAGGCCACGGTCGCGTCGAGGTCGGCCATCACTTGCGCGTCCGGCGTCTTGGAGATGATGTCGCGTTGCAGTTCGGCGATCGAGGCGGCCTTTTGCGGATCGCCCTGGCGCACGAACAGCTCCGGCGCCAGCGCCAGGTAGCCCAGCTTGGCGAAGCGGCGGGCGACGTCGGCGATGTGCTCGTGCACGCCGAAGATTTCCGACACCACCAGGATCACCGGCAGCTTGGTCTTGCCTTCCGGCTGGGCGCGGTAGACCGGCACCTGCACGCCATCGACCGTGAGGGTGATGGTGCCGGCGGTCAGGCCGGCGGTGTCGGTCTTGATGACGTTTTGCGCCACCACCGGCAGCGCGGCGGCGGCAAAGCCGGTGCCCAGCGCCACCTTCAGGAAGTCACGGCGGTCGACACCGTCCGACAGACTGGTTTTGGTCAGCAAACTCTCTGCGTCCTGCCTCAAATCATCCATGCGATTCCTCCGATAGTAGAAAGCACCGTCATTCCCGCGCAGGCGGGAATCCATGCCGAGCATGCCGCCCAGCGTACTATGGGTTCCCGCCTACGCGGGAACGACGGCGGTTAGTGTGCCTCGTCCCAGTTTTTGCCGACACCCACTTCGGCGGTCAGCGGAACCTTCAGCTCCGCCACGCCAGCCATCAGCTTCGGCAGCATTTCCTTGACCAGCGCCAGTTCGGCGTCCGGCACTTCCAGCACCAGTTCATCATGCACCTGCATGATCATCCGGGTGCCAAGCTTATCCTTTTCCAGCCAATCCTGCACAGCCACCATGGCCAGCTTGATCAGGTCGGCCGCCGTGCCCTGCATCGGCGCGTTGATCGCGGCGCGTTCGGCGCCCTGGCGGCGCGGGCCGTTGGGCGAATTGATCTCCGGCAGCCACAGGCGGCGGCCGAACACCGTCTCAACGTAGCCGCGCGCCTTGGCCTGCAAACGGGTGTCGTCCATGTACTGCTTGACGCCCGAGAAGCGCGCGAAGTAGCGGTCGATATAGCTTTGCGCGGCGCTGCGCTCGATGCCCAGGTTGCCGGCCAGGCCGAAGGCGCTCATGCCGTAGATCAGGCCGAAGTTGATGACCTTGGCGTAGCGGCGCTGCTCGCTGCTGACTTCTTCCGGCGGCACGCCGAAAATCTCGGCGGCCGTGGCGCGGTGAATGTCGACGCCCTCGGCAAACGCGCGCAGCATGTTCTCGTCTCCCGAGATGTGGGCCATGATGCGCAGCTCGATCTGCGAATAGTCGGCCGAGACGATGTGGCTGCCCGGCGGCGCGATGAAGGCTTCGCGGATGCGGCGGCCTTCCTTGGTGCGGATCGGGATGTTCTGCAGGTTGGGATCGTTGGAGGCCAGCCGCCCCGTCACCGCCACCGCCTGCGCGTAGTTGGTGTGCACGCGGCCGGTGTCCTGGTTGATCCCCTTCGGCAGCTTGTCGGTGTAGGTCGATTTCAGCTTCGACAGGCTGCGGTATTCCAACAGCACTTTCGGCAGCGGATAGTCCTCGGCCAGCTTTTGCAGCACTTCCTCGTCGGTGGACGGGGCGCCGCTCGGGGTCTTCTTCACCACCGGCAGCTTCAGCTTCTCGAAGAAGATCTCGCCGATCTGCTTAGGCGAGCCGAGGTTGAACGGCTGCTCGGCCAGCTCGTGCGCCTTCGCCTCCAGCTCGACGATGCGCGCGCCCAGCTCGGCCGACTGGATGTTGAGCAGCTCGGCGTCGATGTGCACGCCGTTGCGTTCGATCTTTTGCAGCACCACGGCGGTCGGCAGTTCGATGTTGCGGTAGATGAAGCTCAGCTTGGCGTCGTTTTCCACCTCGCCGATCATGGCCAGGTGCAGGCGCAGCGTGATGTCGGCGTCCTCCGCCGCGTACTCGGTGGCGCGGCCGATCTCCACCTTGTCGAAGGTGATCATGCTGGCGCCCTTGCCGCACACGTCCACAAACGGGATGGTGGTGTGGTTCAGGTGGCGCAGCGCCAGGCTGTCCATGTCGTGCGTGCGGTGCGATTCGAAGACATACGATTCGAGCAGCGTGTCGTGATAGATGCCCTGCAGCTGGACGCCGTGGTTGGCGAAGATGTGGCTGTCGTACTTCAGGTTCTGGCCGACCTTGAGCTTGCCGGCGTCTTCCAGCCACGGCTTCAGTCTGGCCAGCACGTGCTCGCGCGACAGCTGCTCCGGCACGCCCTGGTAGCTGTGCGCGACCGGGATGTAGCAGGCCACGCCCGGCTCCACCGACAGCGAAATGCCAACCATCTGCGCCGTCATCGGCTCCAGCGAGGTGGTTTCGGTGTCGACCGCGGTCAGCTTGGCGGCGTCGATCAGCGCGATCCACTTGTCCAGCTGGGCGTCGGTCAGCACGGTTTCGTAATGGGTGTCGAGCTTGGGCGCTTCGCCGAACATGTCCAGGTTGGCGGAGACGGCGCCGCCGGCCGCCGGCTCGGCGGCCGCCTTGCCGACCGGCGCCTGCGGCGTGGCCGCGCCCAGCTCGCGCAGCAGCGTCTTGAAGCCATACTTGCTGAAGAAGGCCAGCAGCGTTTCCTGGTCTTCGCCGCGCGCCACCAGCGATTCGCTGATCGTCGCCATGTGGGCCGACAGGTCGCAGTCCAGCTTCACGGTGATCAGTTCGCGGCCCTTGGGCAGCCATTCCAGCGCACTGCGCAGGTTCTCGCCGACCGCGCCGCCGATCTGGGCGGCATTGGCGATCACGCCATCCAGCGAGTCGTAGGCGCTCAGCCACTTGAGCGCGGTCTTCGGGCCGCACTTGGACACGCCCGGCACGTTGTCGACGGTGTCGCCGATCAGGGTCAGGTAGTCGATGATGCGGTTCGGCGGCACGCCGAACTTGGCCAGCACGCCGGCCTCGTCCATTTTCTCGTTGGTCATGGTGTTGATCAGCATGACCTTGTCGTTGACCAGCTGCGCCAGGTCCTTGTCGCCGGTCGACACCACCACGTTCATGCCGGCCTGCGCCGCCTGCACCGACAGCGTGCCGATGACGTCGTCCGCCTCCACGCCCTCGACCATCAGGATGGGCCAGCCCATGGCCTTGACCGCCTCGTGGATGGGTTCGATCTGCAGGCGCAGGTCGTCCGGCATCGAGGCCCGCGTGGCCTTGTATTCCGGGTACATATCGTCGCGGAAGGTCTTGCCCTTGGCGTCGAACACGCAGGCGATGTAGGCGGCCGGGTAGTCGGCGCGCAGACGGCGCAACATATTGACCATGCCGTGCATGGCGCCGGTCGGATGGCCGTCCGGGCTGCGCAGGTCGGGCAGCGCGTGGAAGGCGCGATAGAGGTAACTGGAACCGTCAACTAACAGCAGGGTATTTTGCATAGACACTAGATATGGGTGAGGGCGCCGCGCAACAATGGCGGCAAGGCCACGAATGCCGCATTATCGCAGGTTTTGGCGGCGCTTCCGCCTGCCCGCCACGGTCTTTTCAAAACAACAATATCCCACCGGCGCCGTGGGGAAATCGGCTTTTAAAAACAGCGAGGCGTGTCTGTTTGTTACAATGGATCATACATAAAATTTTGACGGTTTTTCACACCCGTTCCTTACCCTAAGGCGATCCATCATGACGCGCACCTCCATCCTCTGGCCGGCCCTCCTCCTGACGCTCAGCGCCCACACCGCGTTCGCCCAGTCGACCCCGAGCCAGGCGCCGCCAAAACTGGAAAAAATCGAGGAAGTGGCCGACGATCCGATCACCGTGACCGCCAAGCCGACGCCGGAGCACAAAATCACCGAAAAGCGCGACAACAGCGGCCAGGTGGTGGAAGCGACCGTCAAAAGTGGTCCCAGCACCTACACGCTGAAGCCGAACCGCCCGGCCGGCACCGCCCTACCCGGCGATGCCATGGGGAGCGCCAACCGCGGCCCCCAATGGACAGTGATGGAATTCGACATCGGCAAGAAAAAGAAAAAAACCACGGAAGAAGACGGCTCGACGGACACCACCGCGCCGCCTGCCGTGAAATAAAGCGAGCGCCCGCCCTGCGCGGGCGTCCCCCGGCGCCCGCCCCGACGGCGGCGCCGTTCACCGAACCTCATCAAGTTTTCTCATGGCAGTGTTTACCCCGGTCAGCCTGGACGACCTTACCCAGTGGATCAAGCAATTCCCCCTCGGCCAGCCCTTGGCGCTCAAAGGCATCGCCAGCGGCATCGAGAACAGCAACTTTTTCCTGACGACGGAAGCGGGCGACTACGTCCTGACCATCTTCGAGAACCTGTCTTTTGAACAGTTGCCGTTTTACCTCAAACTGATGCACCACCTGGCCGACCGCGGCGTGCTGGTGCCGGCGCCGGTCGCCAACGACCAGGGCGAGCTGATCGTCGCGCTGCACGGCAAGCCGGCGTCCATCGTCAGCAAGCTGGAAGGCAAGTCGCAGATGGACCCGCAGCCGGTGCATTGCGCCGCCGTCGGCGCCATGCTGGCGCGCATGCACCTGGCCGCCGTCGACTATCCGCTGCAGCAGCCCAATCTGCGCGGCCTGGACTGGTGGAACCAGACCACGCCGCTGGTGCTGCCCTTCCTGGACGACGGCTGCGCCCACCTGCTGCGCGCCGAGATGCATTTCCAGGAGGCGTTTGCCGGCTGCGACACCTACCACCAGCTGCAACGCGGCCCGGTGCACGCCGACCTGTTCCGCAACAACGTCATGTTTGACGGCGAACGCCTGACCGGCTTCTTCGACTTTTACTTCGCCGGCTGCGACACCTGGCTGTTCGACGTCGCGGTCACCGTCAACGACTGGTGCATCGACCTCGACACCGGCGTGCTGGACACCGCCCGCGTGCGCGCCATGCTGGACGCCTACCACGCCGTGCGGCCGTTCACCGACGCCGAACAGACCGCCTGGCAGCCGATGCTGCGGGCGGCGGCGCTGCGCTTCTGGCTGTCGCGCCTGTACGACTTCCACCAGCCGCGCGAAGCGGAGATGCTGACGCCGCACGACCCGACCCACTTCGAACGCATCCTGCGCGAACGCATCGCCACGCCGGCGCCGGGATTGCGCGGATGAACAAACTCCCCGCCAAGGCCGGTTGGCACTGGGTCAAGCAGGCCATGCAGCTGTTCCGCAGGCAGCCGGGCGCGCTGATGGCGCTGTTCTTCTGCTGCATGTTCATGTCGCTGTTCTCGCTGGTGGTGCCCCTGCTCGGCTCGGTGGCGCCGACCCTGCTGGCGCCGATGTTCACCATCGCCATGCTGCAGGCCTGCGCCGACATCGACCACGACAAGCGCGCCATGCCGAACCTGGTGTTCAGCGGCTTCCGCAAGCCGGCGCGCAACGCCTTGCTGGGCCTGGGCGCGCTGTACCTGCTGGTGATGCTGCTCGCGCTGGCGGTGCTGAGCTGGCTCGATGACGGCGTGCTGATCCAGATGGCCACGCGTCAGATCCCGATGGACAAGGACTTGCTGGAAAATTCCCGCAGCGCCCTGTTTGTCTCGTCCGCTATCTACATGCTGGGCTGGATGCTGACCTGCCTGGCCGCGCCGCTGATCTACTGGCAGAACATGACGCTGGCCAAGGCGCTGTTCTTCAGCGTGGTGGCGGTGTGCCGCGACATCCGGGCGTTCCTGACGGCGGCCATCGTGCTGTTCCTGATGTTCCAGGTCGGCAGCATGATCCCGATGCTGGTGTTCGATTCGGCGCAGCTGGAAGTGACAGCCATCTTCACCATCTTCCTGATCATGGTGGTGCTGATGCACTGCACGCTGTACACCTGCTACCGCCAGATCTTCGGCACGCCCGAGGCCAGCGCGCCGCCGGCCGCGCCACCCGCTCCTTAATCTTTTTCCGCCCCATGACTATACCGCGCACGCTGGCCGCCGCCATCGAATCGAACGACAACAGTTTCAATTTGGTGAGGCTGGTGGCCGCCTTGCTGGTGGTGTTGTACCACGCCGGCGTACACCGCACCGTGGCGCCGGGGCCGGATCCGTTCAGCGCGCTGCTGCCGCCGACCGCCGACATCGGCGCGCTGGCGGTGGACGTCTTCTTCGTCCTGAGCGGCCTGTTCATCACGCAAAGCTGGATGCGCGATCCCGACCTGCCGCGCTTCATCGCGCGCCGCGTCACGCGCCTGGTGCCGGGCCTGTTCGTCTGCCTGGCGCTGACCACCGTCGTCGCCGTGGTCTTCTTCTCGGCCGAAGGCATCGCCGGCCTGGCCGACCCGGCGCCGTGGCGCTACATCTTCAACGGCGCCATGCTGCACTGGCTGGTCTACATCATCCCGCCAACCGAGCTGGCGCTGCCCAAGGTGCTGGGCGGCGCGGCGCTGAACGGCTCGCTGTGGACGGTGTACTGGGAAGGCCGCATGTATGTGATGGTGGCGCTGATCGGCTTCGCAGCGATCCTGCCGATGCGGCGCTGGATGATGGCGATGTCGCTGATCCTGGCGGTGGCGGCGTTTCAGTTTCCGACCGTGCTGGCCGGCTATGTGTGGGAAGCGCGGCTGTGGACGCTGTTCCTGAGCGGCATGCTGTTGCAAACGCTGGCCGCCGACGTGCGCTGCGGCCCGCGCCCGTTCATCGCCGCCTGCGTGCTGCTGGCCTTGAATTCGACGCGCTGGCTGGCCCTGGAACACCAGGCCTTGACCGTGTTCGGCGTCAACCTGGTCTGCATCACGCTGGCGCTGTGGGTGGGCAGTTCGCAGCTGCTGCGCTGGCGCCATCTGCAGCGCCACGATTACTCCTACGCCATCTACATCTATCACTGGCCGGTGATGATCATGCTGAAAAACGTGCTGCCGCCGTCCGGCATCTGGACCCTGCTGGCGGCCACGCTGGCGATCGTGCTGCCGTTGTCGGTGTTCAGCTGGCATTGCGTGGAAGCGCCGGCGCTGGCGTATGTGCGCGCCGCGCTGCAGCGCCGGCGCGCACTGGCCGGCGCCGCGGCCTGAGTCCGCCGGCTAGCGGCCCAGCCGGTCCAGCTTGGCGATGCTCAGGTCCAGCACCTTCATGCCGTGGCTGCCGAAGTTGATCTGCGCGCGGGCGTTGTTGCCGCTGCCCTCGATGTTGACGATCACGCCCTCGCCGAACTTGCCGTGCGCGACGGACTCGCCGATGCGCCAGCCGGAGCCCGACGACTTCTGAGCGATCTTCTGCGCGATGGCGTTGTCCGAACCGACCAGCGGCGCCGCGTCCCAGGTCGACTTCTTGTTGGCGAACCAATGCGACTGCACCTTGGGCGACAGCCACTTCAATGATTCCTCCGGCAACTCGTCGAAGAAGCGCGACTTCATGTTGTAGCGGGTCTGGCCGTGCAGCATGCGGGTCTGCGCAAAGCACATGTACAGGCGCTGGCGCGCGCGCGTGATCGCCACGTACATCAGGCGGCGCTCCTCCTCCACGCCGTCGTGCTCGCGCGAGCTGCTCTCGTGCGGGAACAAGCCCTCCTCCAGCCCGGTGATGAAGACGTTGTTGAACTCCAGCCCCTTGGCCGAGTGCACCGTCATCATCTGCACGGCTTCCTGGCCGGCGGTGGCCTGGTTGTCGCCCGCCTCCAGCGACGCGTGCGACAGGAAGGCCGACAGCGGCGACATCACGGTCGGCAGCGCGGCGTCGGCGTCGAGGATCTCGAAGCCGTCCTGGTTGACGATGGGCGCGCCCGCCTGTGCCTGGGCCTGCGGGCCCAGATGCGCCGGGGCGCCCTGGCCGTAGCCTTCCTCGGACACGAACTGGGTGGCCGCGCTGACCATCTGTTCCAGGTTCTCGATGCGGTCGGCGCCTTCTTTTTCGGTCTGGTAGTGGGTCAGCAGGCCGGACGCCTCCAGCACCACGCGCACCAGTTCCGGCAAGGCCATCTGCTGGGTTTCAAAGCGCGCGCCCTCGATCAACTTGACGAAGCCGCCCAGCGACGAGCCGGCCTTGCCCGCCACATAAGGCACGGCCGCGTACAGGGAAATGCGGTGCTGGTCGGCCGCCGCCTGCAAGGCTTCGATCGAACGCAGGCCGATGCCGCGCGTCGGAAAGTTCACCACGCGCAGGAAGGCCGAATCGTTGTGCGGATTGTCCATCAGCTGCAGATACGCGATCGCGTGCTTGACCTCGGCGCGCTGGAAGTAGCGCAGGCCGCCGTACACGTGGTACGGGATGCCGGCCGAGAACAGCGCATGCTCGATCACGCGCGACTGTGCGTTGGAGCGGTACAGCACGGCGATCTCGCTGCGGGCGGCGCCGTCGGCGATCAGGTTCTTGGTTTCCTCGATGATCCACTGCGCCTCGGCCAGGTCGGAGCTGGCCTCGTACACGCGCACCGGCTCGCCGTGGCCGGCGTCGGTGCGCAGGTTCTTGCCCAGGCGCTTGCTGTTGTTGGCGATCAGCACGTTGGCGGCGTCCAGGATGTGGCCGTGGGAGCGGTAGTTCTGCTCCAGCTTGATCAGGTTCTGCACCTTGAACTCGCGCTCGAAGGCGCTCATGTTGCCGACGTTGGCGCCGCGGAAGGCGTAGATGCTCTGGTCGTCGTCGCCGACGGCGAACAGCGCGCTGCCGCCGTCGCGTTCGCCGTGGCCGGCCAGCAGTTTGAGCCACTTGTATTGCAGGTCATTGGTATCCTGGAACTCGTCGACCAGGATGTGCTTGAAGCGCTGCTGGTAATGCTCGCGCAGCGGCTGGTTGCGGCAGAGCAGCTCGTAGGTGCGCAGCAGCAGCTCGGCGAAATCAACCACGCCTTCGCGCTGGCACTGGTCGTCGTACAGCTGGTAGAGCTCGCACTTCTTGCGCTCGTCGGCGTTGTAGGGTTCGATCTTGTCGGCGCGCAGGCCCTGGTCCTTGGCACCGTTGATGAAGTACATCACCTCCTTGGGCGGAAACTTCTCGTCGTCGATGTTGTTGGCCTTGATCAGGCGCTTGATGGCCGACAGCTGATCCTGGCTGTCGAGGATCTGGAAGGTCTGCGGCAGCGCGGCGTCGCGGTGATGGGTGCGCAGCAGGCGGTTGCACAGGCCGTGGAAGGTGCCGATCCACATGCCGCGTGTATTGATCGGCAACATGGCCGACAAACGCGTCATCATTTCCTTGGCGGCCTTGTTGGTGAAGGTCACCGCCAGGATGCCGGACGGCGACACCTGGCCGGTCTGGATCAGCCAGGCGATGCGGGTAGTCAGTACGCGGGTTTTGCCGGAGCCGGCGCCCGCCAGGATCAGGGCGCTTTGTGCCGGCAGGGTCACGGCGGCGAGTTGTTCGTCGTTGAGATTATGAAGAAGATTGTGCATCCCGTGATTATACCGGCCTTGGGGTCAAGTCTGACATTCGGACACGACCTCTGCCGTAGCGTTCGCTACGGCAGAGGCCGTGTCCGAATGTCAGACTTGACCCCAGTTTTATGCGGACGGTGCGGGGACCACTTTGCCGGCCTTGATGGCGTCCTTGATCAGCTCTTTCATGGTGCGCTCGGCTTCGCGGCTGGCCCTGGCTTGTTCGCGGCCCAGCTCGCCCATGACCTGGCCCAGCTCCGCCATCGGCTTGCCGACTTCGGACATCTGCTTGCTCAGCGCTTGCATCGGCGCTTGCATGGCCTGGATTTTCTCCAGCTGCGGCGCCAGCTCGCGTTGCGATTGCGCGATCTGGCTTTGCAACGGCGCCATTTCCGCCTGCAACGCGGCTTGGCGCTCGTGGAAGCGCCGCAGCTTTTCCGGGGTCGGGTCGTCACCCAGTTCGCGCGCGGCCTGCTCGATGCGGCGGCCGATCGCTTCCTGCTGGCGACCGACCCGTTCGATCAGGCGCTGCTGGCGATCCATGTCCAGCTGGGTCTTGCCTTCGGTATCCCGGCCCAGCTTTTCCATCTGCCGGCCCAGCGCGTCCATGACCTTGCCTTGGGCATCCATTTTCTTGCCCTGAGCGTCCATCTTCTCGCCGATGCGGTTGACGGCGGCCCACGCTTCGTCGGCCTTGGCGATGGCGGCCGGATCCTGGATCAGATAGGCCTTGTCGCCGTCGCGGAACCAGATGAAGTCGCCCTTGACGGCGCGGCGTGCGTTCTCGATTTTGGAGAGGTCCTGGTGCGCTGCCGAGACGGTGATGTTTTCCTTGTTGGCGTGTACCAGCGCATAGCCGGAACGCTGGCCGTCGCGCCCTGGCGAGGAGTAGTGGTCAAAGTGATAAACCTGCGCGCCGGCCGGAAGCGCTGGCGGTGCCGGTGGCGCTGGCACCGCCGGAACTGCAGGAACTGCAGGAACCGCCGGGACTGCAGGAACCGCCGGCAAGGCAGGCATCGCGGGAGCGGCTGCCGCCACGCGAGGAGGCTTGGGCGGCTCGGGCAGCTCCGCGGCTGCCGCAGGCTCGGCAGGCGCTGCCGGTGCAGCGGCCTCGGCAGGTCGGGCCGGTTCGGCGGCCGCTGCCGGTGCGGCCGGCGCAGCCGGAGCGGCAAGCGCGGCAGCTTCCGGTGCTGCTGGCGGCTCTATCGGCTCGACTTGCGCGACGTCGGCCACCTGCTCAACCTGCGCGATGGCGGCCGCGGCCGGCGGCTGCGGCGCGGCGTGCGCGTAGAACACCGCACCGGCGGCAAACAATCCCATCAGGGGCAAGGCCATTTTCCAGCTGACCGGTTCAACATCGGGACGCAGCAGGCGTTTAATACGAGACATGAGATTTCCTCCGTGAGCCGCGTGGGCTAGTTGTGTGGTGTCGAACTGAAACCGATCCAGTTCCGACAGGGCCTTTGCCAGCCTCTGGGGCTGGCCAAGCATGTCCACCGCGAGGTCGTCGGCGATTTGTTCCCGCTCGATCCGTATCCTGCGTGACAGGGCCCAAACACTAGGGTGATAGAACAGCACGATCTCGATCGCGCTTTGAATCAGGTTGACCAGGTAGTCGTGCCGCTTGATATGCGCCAGCTCGTGCGCCAGCAAGGCCTCCAGCAGATCGGGCGGCATGCCGCTCACCAGCGCCGTCGGCACCAGCACGATGGGACGCCAGCAGCCGGCCGTGATCGGGCTGTCCAGCAGATCGGCCACGCCCAGCCGCACATGGCGTTCGATGTCGAAGCGGCGCGCCAGTTCGGACAAGCGCCGCTGCCAGTAGTGATTGACGGTGTATTGCCCGGCACGGGTACGCTCGGCCACCCATTGCAGGCCCAGCGCCAGCCGCAGCGACATCAGCGCGGCACCGGCCAGCCACAGGCCGACCACCCACGGCAGCTGGCGGCGCAAGACGGTTTCAACGGTGGACAGCGTGCCGTCGCCCAACAGGGCCGGCACGGCGGCGGCCGAGCCCTGGCCGGCGGCGCCCGCGATATCGGCACCCTGCCCGGCCAGCACGCGCAGCAATGGCGCGGAACCGCTGCCGCTGGAGGCGTCGGCCAGTTGCACCAGGATGCTGGCCAGCGGCAGCGCCGCGCACAGCAGCATGCCGGCGCAGGCGATGGCATAACGGGTCTGCGGGCGGGCGCCGCGCAGCGCATACATCGCCAGCGCCACGGCCCAGCCGATCAACAGGCCTTGCCAGATGAAGTGCAGCAGCGCCCAGCCGACGGCGGGCACCAGGGCGGCCAGGACGCTGCTCATGAGCGTCCTGCCTGCCGTGAAATCTTATGACTGCGTATTGCTTCCATTCCGCACTCCCGAGTTGATGAATGTAGAATAAATTATCTAGATGACGATGTCTAGAACTTTTTTTCTACATCATCCAGCCGGGTTTGACGCCGTGCTTCCATGATCCCACTGTAGCCAAGCAGGCCACCGGACGCCCGCGGATTGCGACGGAATGCAGGTTGACCGGAGCCAGCTGCATTCCGCCGCGACAGACGTCAGTAGATGACGACCGAACGGATCGATTCGCCGCTCTTCATCAGGTCGAAGCCTTCGTTGATGCGCTCCAGCGGCAGGCGATGGGTGATCAGGTCGTCGATATTGAGCTTGCCTTCCATGTACCAGTCGACGATCTTCGGCACGTCGGTGCGGCCGCGCGCGCCGCCGAACGCGGAACCCTTCCACACCCGGCCCGTGACCAGCTGGAACGGTCGGGTCGAGATCTCCTGCCCGGCCGCCGCCACGCCGATGATGATGGACTGGCCCCAGCCCTTGTGGCAGCACTCCAGCGCCTGGCGCATGGTGGTGGTGTTGCCGATGCATTCGAAGCTGTAGTCGGCGCCGCCGTCGGTCAGCTGGATGATGGCGTCAACCACGTTCTCCACCTCCTTCGGATTGATGAAGTGGGTCATGCCGAACTTGCGCGCCATTTCCTGGCGGGCCGGGTTGATGTCGACGCCGATGATCTTGTCCGCGCCCACCATTTTGGCCGCCTGGATCACGTTCAGGCCGATGCCGCCCAGGCCGAACACCACCACGTTGGCGCCCGCCTCGACCTTGGCCGTGAACAGCACCGCGCCGACGCCGGTGGTGACGCCGCAACCGATGTAGCACACCTTGTCGAACGGCGCGTCCTCGCGGATCTTGGCCAGCGCGATCTCGGGCACCACGATGTAGTTGGAGAAGGTCGACGTGCCCATGTAGTGGTAGATGGGCTTGCCGTCGAGGGAGAAGCGGCTGGTGGCGTCCGGCATCAGGCCGCGGCCCTGGGTCGAGCGGATCGACTGGCACAGGTTGGTCTTCTGCGACAGGCAGAATTTGCACTGGCGGCATTCCGGCGTGTACAGCGGAATGACGTGGTCGTCCTTCTTGAGCGACTTGACACCGGGGCCGACGTCGACCACCACGCCCGCGCCCTCATGGCCGAGGATGGCCGGGAAGATGCCTTCCGGATCGGCGCCGGACAAGGTGTAGTAGTCGGTGTGGCAGATGCCGGTGGCCTTGATCTCGACCAGCACCTCGCCCTCGCGCGGGCCGCCCAGTTCGACTTCCTCGATCGTCAGCGGTTTGCCCGCCTGCCATGCAATAGCTGCTTTGGTTTTCATTGTTTCGTCCTGTGGCTGCGTTGTTCGGGGCACCGGAACGGGGGGCCGTTCCGGTGGTCCGCCATGATAGCAAGCCGGGGACGATCTGTGGCGCGTGCGGCTACTGCGGTTCGACCGGCATGGCCTGGCCTATGCCCAGCAGGTCGGACACCGTGCGCCACAGCTGGCGCGGCGAGGTCCACGGCTTGGGCAGGAAGGCCCCGCCGGCCGTGTGCCGCTCGGGATGGCGCGCCGAGTACATCAGCACGCGCACGTCGGCCTGGTGCTGATGCAGCGTCGCCAGCAGGCCGACGCCGTCGCCGTCGGGCAGGTCGGGATCGATCACCACCAGCGCGAACTGCTGGTGCCGCAACATGTCCTCCGCAGCGGCCAGCGTCGACACGTGGGTGACCCTGGTTTCCGGCACCAGCAGCGTGGACAGCACCAGCGCCGCGTCGAAATCTTTGTCGATGTGCAGCACGCGGGGCGCTTCCGCAAAGATGGAAAAGCCGATTGCGCCGCCGCCGTCCTGCTCGCTGAAGGGGCGGTAGCTATCCTGGGAATAGTCGTTCGTCATAAGTGTCTCCGCACACAAAACTAAGGAAAATGCGGCGCCGGCAGCGCGGGGCTGGCAGGACAACGCAAAGGTCGGCGGAGTTGGGCCGAAGGGATATGGACGGTCGCAGGGAGCAGGCGGCCGGAGAGGCGGCAGGCGCAGGTTGGAGGCCCCGCCGCGCTACAAAGCGGGCGGGTCACCCCGCCGCTCATGGACACAGTCTACATGAAGAGTGCTACAAAGCAAGAACATGTCGAAAAAAAAACGCCGGCGTTTACTTTTTCAGACGCTGGTTGAACGCAACGTGCAAACTGTTCAAGGTTTCTTCGGCGGCCAGCAACTGGTCGGCCACCTCGTTGACCTTGCGGCGGTTGGAGCGGGCGTGGTCGCGCAGCACCTCGAAGGCGGTGTTGCGGTCGGTCTGGAACTTGCACATCAGCAGGCCGACGGCCAGGCTGGTCTCGCGGCCGGCGGCCAGCGCGGCGTTCAGATTGAGCTCGGTGCGGCGCAGCTGGCGGATCTCGTCGGCGCGCGCCAGGCCGGCGGCAAACGCCGGCATCAGGTGTTTCTCGTCGACCGGCTTGACCAGGAAGCCCACCGCGCCATACGAGGCGGCCTGCTTGCCGGCGTCGGCGTCGCCGCGGCCGGACAGGAACATGAACGGCACCGAGCTGGTGGCGTGCAACTGCCTGGCCAGCTCCAGGCCGTTCATGCCGGGCATGTGGATGTCGAGCAGGGCCAGGTCCGGTTCGCGCTGGGCGATCTGTTGCAGCGCTTGCTCGGCCGACGAGGCCTTGAGGATGTCGTAGCCGGCGTGACCCAGCACTTCGCCCAGGAAATCGAGCAGCAGTGGGTCATCGTCGACGATCAGAATCAGACGCTTCGGGCTGGAAGGGACATTCATGTGGCGGCAACCTTGGGCTTAAGCTAACGCACCAATTATAAGGCGGAAAACCGCCCATCATGCTAGCGTTTTATCTGCCCGTTTTTTCATCAGCATAAAGCCGCAGGAAGGCGGCCACGGCGGCGCCCACGTCGTCGGCCTGGTACACGCTGCTGATGGCCGCCACCATGGACGCGCCGCGCGCCGCCAGCGGCGCGGCGTTCTCCGGCGTCATGCCGCCGATCACCACGGTCGGCACGCGGATCGCCGCGCGCGCCTGGTCGAGGATCTCCATCTTGGTAGTGACTGCGTATTGCTTCACGCGCGACGGGTAGAAACCGCCGAAGGCCACATAGCTGGCGCCGGCCGCCTGGGCCGCCAGCGCGCGCGGCAGGTCGCCATAGCAGGAGGCGCCGATGATCTTGTCCGCGCCCAGCCGGGCGCGCACCTGCGCCACGTCGGCATCGGTGCCGCCGAGGTGGACGCCGTCTGCATCGAGCTGCTCGCACAGCTCGACAAAATCGTTGACGAGGAAGGGCACGCCGTAGCGCCGGCACAACGCCAGCAAGGCGCCGGCTTGATCCAGCCGCTGCTGCGGGCCGGCTTCCTTGTGGCGGTATTGCAGCAGCGCGACGCCGGGCTGCGCGCCTTGGGCCGCGGCCAGCGCCCGCTCGCTCAGTTCCAGCATCCGGCTGGTGTCGTCCCAGTTGGGGGTAACCAAATAAAGTCCTTGCATGATGTGCTCTCAGATCAATGGTAAGCGTTGCGGGATGCGCTGGCCGGCGGCCACCGTGTAGGCGCCGCGCAGCGCGCGATAGCAATACTGTTGCGCCAGTTCCAGCGCGCGTTCCATCGACATGCCCAGCGCCAGCTGGCCGGCGATGGCCGAGGCCAGCGTGCAGCCGCTGCCGTGGAACTCGCCGGCCAGGCGCGGCCAGTTCCATTCGTGCCCGTGTTCGGCCGGTCCGGGGTCGGACATGCGTGGCGCCGGCGCGGCGCCGGGGCCGAACCAGCGGTTGACCACCGTTTCGCCCTCGCCGTGGCCGCCGGTGATCAGCACATGGCGGCAGCCGCGCGCGCGCAAGACCTGCGCCTGCGCGGACGGCTCGCCGGCACCGGTCAGCGCCAGCGCTTCCGGGCCGTTGGGCGTGATCACGGTGACCAGCGGCAGCAGCGGCGCCAGCGCCTGCACCGCGTCGTCGCGCGACAGCAGGTCGCCGTGGCCGCTGGCCAGCACCGGGTCCAGCACCACCGGCAGCTCCGGCTGGCGGCTGCGCAGCCCGGCGATGACGTCGGCGATGGCCTGCGCGTTGGCGGCGCTGCCGGGGATGCCGATCTTCACCGCGCGCACCGTCACCTTGTCGACCAGCGCCTGCGCCTGGCGCCGCACCATGGCGGCGTCGACCGGCTGCACGCCGTAGACGCGGTCGTTGTCCTGCACCGTCAGCGCGGTGGCCACGGTGAACGCGTGCGCGCCCTGCCCGGCCACCGCCTGCAGGTCGGCGGCGATGCCGGCGCCGCCGGACGGATCGAGTCCGGCAAACACCAGCACGCACCGCCGCGCCACCAGTTGCGCCATCAGCTGCGCCGTCACTTGCGAGGCCAGGCGCTCGCTCATGCCAGCCGGCCGGCCATCGGCGAGGACGGCGAGGCGGCGAACTTGCGGGCGATGCGGCCCGCCAGATAAGCCTCGCGGCCGGCCTGCACGCCCAGCTTCATGGCGCGCGCCATGCGCACCGGATCGCACGCGCCGGCGATGGCGGTGTTCATCAGCACGCCGTCGCAGCCCAGCTCCATGGCGATGGCGGCGTCCGAGGCCGTGCCGACGCCGGCGTCGACCAGCACCGGCACCTTGGCCTGCTCGATGATCAGCGACAGGTTCCACGGGTTGAGGATGCCCATGCCGGAGCCGATCAGCGAGGCCAGCGGCATCACGGCCACGCAGCCGATGTCCTCCAGGATTTTGGCCTGGATCGGATCGTCGCTGCAATACACCATGACATCGAAGCCGTCCTTGACCAGCGCCTCCGCGGCGACCAGGGTTTCCGGCATGTGCGGGAACAGGGTCTTCTCGTCGCCCAGCACTTCCAGCTTGACCAGCTTGTGGCCGTTGAGCAGTTCGCGCGCCATCTGCAGCGTGTAGACCGCGTCCTTGGCGGTATAGCAGCCGGCCGTGTTGGGCAGGATGGTGTACTGCGACGGCGGCAGCACGTCCAGCAGGCTGGGCGCCTTCGGGTCCTGGCCGATGTTCACGCGGCGGATCGCCACGGTGATGATCTCCGCCTCGGCGGCGTCGGTCGCCTCGCGGGTCTGCTGCAGGTCCTTGTACTTGCCGCTGCCCACCAGCAGCCGCGACTTATAGCTCTTGCCCGCGATGGTCAGCAGGTCTTGGGATGATGCGTTCATGTTGGTATCCTTGTTAAGCTCTACCCCGCGCGCTTTTGCCTGGGCGCCTGCGTCCCGGCTTAGGGGTCGGACCCCGTACGGGGTCCGACCCCGCCTGGCCGTGCGGGTTAAAAAAGATTAGCCGCCGCCGATGGCGCGCACGATGTCGACCTTGTCCTGCGGCTGCAGCTCGCGCTGCGGCCACTGCTGGCGCGGCACCACCGCGCGGTTGACCGCCAGCGCCAGCGCCTGCCCGGTGAGCGACAGCGCGTCGACCAGCTGGTCGAGCGTCTGCTGCGGCGGCACCTGGTAAGGGGCGCCGTTCAGTTCGATGTGGATCATGCCGGCCTCACAGCTTGCGATACAGTTCGGCGCCGTTCTTGATGAACTCCACCGCCTTGACCTGCATGCCCTGCTCCAGCGCCGCGCCGTCGGACATGCCGTTGGCCGCCGCGAACTCGCGCACTTCCTGGGTGATCTTCATCGAGCAGAAATGCGGGCCACACATCGAGCAGAAGTGCGCCACCTTGGCCGAATCCTTGGGCAGGGTCTCGTCGTGGAATTCGCGCGCCTTGTCCGGGTCCAGGCCGATGTTGAACTGGTCGTCCCAGCGGAATTCGAAGCGCGCCTTGGACAGCGCGTTGTCGCGGATCTGCGCGCCCGGATGGCCCTTGGCCAGGTCGGCCGCGTGGGCGGCGATCTTGTAGGTGATGATGCCGTCCTTGACGTCGTTCTTGTCCGGCAGGCCCAGGTGCTCCTTGGGCGTGACGTAGCACAGCATGGCCGTGCCGTACCAGCCGATCTGCGCGGCGCCGATGCCGGAGGTGATGTGGTCGTAGCCGGGCGCGATGTCGGTGGTCAAGGGGCCCAGCGTGTAGAACGGCGCCTCGTGGCACTGCTCCAGTTGCAGGTCCATGTTCTCCTTGATCAGCTGCATCGGCACGTGGCCGGGGCCTTCGATCATCACCTGCACGTCGTGCTTCCAGGCGATCTGGGTCAGTTCGCCCAGGGTCTTCAGCTCGCCCAGCTGGGCCTCGTCGTTGGCGTCGTAGATCGAGCCGGGACGCAGGCCGTCGCCCAGCGAGAACGAGACGTCGTAGGCCTTCATGATCTGGCAGATCTCTTCGAAGTGCGTGTACAGGAACGATTCCTTGTGGTGCGCCAGGCACCACTTGGCCATGATCGAGCCGCCGCGCGAGACGATGCCGGTCAGGCGCTTGGCCGTCATCGGCACGTAGCGCAGCAGCACGCCGGCGTGGATGGTGAAGTAGTCGACGCCCTGCTCGGCCTGCTCGATCAGCGTGTCGCGGAAGATTTCCCAGGTCAGGTCCTCGGCCTTGCCGTTGACCTTTTCCAGCGCCTGGTAGATCGGCACGGTACCGATCGGGACCGGGCTGTTGCGGATGATCCACTCGCGCGTCTCGTGGATGTGCTTGCCGGTCGACAGGTCCATGACGTTGTCGCCGCCCCAGCGGATAGCCCAGGTCATCTTCTCGACTTCCTCGCCGATCGACGAGGTGACGGCGGAGTTGCCGATGTTGGCGTTGATCTTCACGAGGAAGTTGCGGCCGATGATCATCGGTTCGATTTCCGGGTGGTTGATGTTGGCCGGGATGATGGCGCGGCCGCGGGCGATTTCCTCGCGCACGAATTCGGGCGTGATGGTGGCCGGGATGCTGGCGCCGAACGACTGGCCCGGATGCTGGCGGCCCATCAGGTCGGCCAGGCGCTGACCCATCGGGCCGGAGTCCTTCAGGTTCTGCAGGTATTCCTGGCGGCGCAGGTTTTCGCGGATGGCGACGAACTCCATCTCCGGCGTGACGATGCCCTGGCGCGCGTAGTGCATCTGCGTGACGTTCCTGCCAGCCTGGGCGCGGCGCGGCTTGCGGTGCAGGTTGAAGCGCAGCTCGGCCAGCGCCGGATCGGCCAGGCGCGCCTGGCCGTATTCGGAGGTCGGGCCGTCCAGTTCCTCGGTGTCGTTGCGCTCCAGGATCCACGGCAGGCGCGGCGTCGCGGCCAGGCCGGAGCGGATGTCGATCACCGCGTCCGGGTCGGTGTACGGGCCGGAGGTGTCGTAGACGTAGATCGGCGGATTGGCTTCGAAGCCGAACGAGGCCGGCGTGTCGGCCTGGGTGATTTCGCGCATCGGCACGCGGATGTCGGGACGGCTGCCTTCGACGTAGACTTTGCGGGAATTCGGTAAGGGCTTGATGGCTGCCTCGTCCACCGTGGCGGTGGCGGAGAGGAATTTAAGGTTGGCGTTCATTTGGCTCCTTGGTAGGCTACAGGAGCCAGCAAAGGAGGTTGGACGGCCGGTTCACGGATACAGCGGAGCGTGGCGGCGATGTCCTAAGCTTCCCTTCGCTGGCATTATCCAGATCAGGTTCGGAGGGTATTTCTCACCCGCGCATTCAATGCACAGGACCCCTAGCGTGTGCCACCTTGCGGCAGCGGGGCTGATTATACGCTCCGCCGCGCCGCGCGGACAACGTCCGCACAAAAAAAACCCGCCATACCCGGTATAACGCCGCGCGGGCTAGCCCGATGCCGGCGGGGCGCCATGGGCGAATCGCGGCGCAGCGTAGACCAACAACGCCAGCGCCGCCAGCGGCATGCCAACTTCCAGCTGATAGCCCGGCAGGAAATGCGCCTGCCACAACAGCCAGGCCAAGGCGGCCGCGCTGCCCAGGCACAGCAGCGGCTCGGCCTTCGCCGTACGGACGCCCGCCGCCGGCGCCACCGCCACGGCCAGTTGCAGCGCGGCCGGCCAGAAGAACACGAGCAAGGTGGCCATGCTGTAGGAATCGCCCCAGGAAAACGCCGCGTATGCGCTGAATTCCAGCCGCTTGGGCAGTTTCGGGGGGGCCGGCGAGGGGGCGTGCGGCGCGGCGACGGCCGACGCCGGGGCGTGGACCGAAGCCGCGACGGGCAGCTTGCCCTGCGTGCTGCAGCTATACAGCGGCAGGAAGAAACAGCATGCCAGGATGAACGCGGCCAGGCGTTTCAAGCCCCTTAGCCAACGGGGCGCGACGACGAAGTTCATGATATCCCCTCGCGCGCTCAATCGGACGATTTGACGCCGGAAATGCAGCAGTCGTTATGGCTGGCTTGCGGCACCGTGCGTTTCAGCCAGCAACGCGAGACCCTTCCCTGCACGCCCGGTTTGACCCAGCTGAAACTGCGGCACTGGGCATCCTGTTCGCAGCGCGCGGCGCAACTGCCGGCGTCGCCACCGCCGGGTTCGCTCCAGGCATCGTTGTAGTCGCCGCCGTAAAGGTTGATCCCGGGCTGCAAGCCCTGAATGGAGCCGCCCCCGCCACCGCTGCCGCCCGCCCCGCCGTCCGTGCCCCCGCCATGGCAGCGCGACATCTTGACCACCTTGTCCGGCATATCGTCAAAGAAGGGGCTGAACAAACGCTGAAACTGGTCGGCATCGTTACGGTTGGCGGCAACGCGCACCCGCACATACTCGGGCTGGCGATCGAAGCGGGCCGGACTGGGCGAGATCACGTACTGGATATTGCAAGGATCACTCCACGGCAAGTTGGGATTCATGCGGTTGGCCCACACGCCCCACGGCTCGGCGCCCTGGGCGGCGCACAGGCAAGGCAGCACCAGCAGTGCGGCCAGCATCGATAGCGGTTTTTTCATCACAGTCTCCGGGCATGGTGGGTGGTTCAGGGATGCAGCAGGTTGGCGGTGTATTCCGTGACGTCGACGCCATGCCGGAAATTGTAGTAAATGTCCGAGCATTCGCCCGGCAGCGGCCGGCCGTTGCGGTCGCCGCACCAGCGGATTTCCCCTACCCAGTTGGCGCCGAACTTGAGCGTCGCCGTGCGCGGACTGTCGATCATGTACAGGGTCTTGCTGGTGGCCCAGTACACCGGGGTTTTTCCGGCCGGGTCGGGGCCGTCGCGGAACGAGATCAAGCCTTGATACAGCGACACGGGTTCGGCCGCTTGGACCGTGGTCGCGGCGCCGGCCGCCACGAGTAGACACAGGGTGAGGTGCAGTTTCATGCTGGACTCCTTCGGTGGGTGCTTCGACGGGGGATGCCTGCTTAACGCCCACAGATTATTGTCAGTTGACAATAATAAATTCCATTAAGAAATACTATGGCGCGGTCGGTGGCCTTAGCGCACCGGTGCCAGGCCGTCGGCGAAATCGCCGGCCTCCAGGTAACGGGGTGGAATGACGAACCGTCCATCGCGGTCGAGATAGCCCCACAGCAGGCCGCAGCGGGCGGCCGCCCGGCCCTCGGCGTACGGACGCACGACACTGGCGCGCCGCCCACCGGCGCAGGTGACGGGCGCGGATGCGGGGGCGGCGGAGTAGTCCGCAGCGGAAACAGCGGGCGCAGCGGAGGCGTCAGCCGCGGCCGGGGGCGCCAGCGGCCCGCCGGCCGGTTCCGGCGCCACGCGCTGGCCGAGCCGGTCGATCTGCTGCCAGCCGCCATCGACACGGACCATTGCCTGCCCCGCCACAAAGGGTGTGGCTTGCTCGAAGCGGCGCCGCAGTTGCAGCCGCCCCTGACGGTCGATATAGCCCCAGCGCGCCACCTGCAAGGTGCGCAGCAGGTCCGCCGCCAGCGCGGCGCGCGTGCGCTCCCTGCTCCCAGCCGTGGCGCGCAGCAGGCGTTCGAAGCGGTCATGGTCCATCCAGTCCAGCGCCTCGGTCAACGACAGCGTGGCGAGCTTGATATCAGTGGCGCCGTGGCGACGGCCCAGCCGCCGCCACGCGGCCAGCAAGGCCTCGTAATGCAGTTCGAACTCGCTGCGCGCAGCCGGCGGCGGCGCGTCCGGCGGCGCCTGCCGCCATTCCGGCAGACAGGCGCGGCACCAGCCCTGGATCACGCGCATCAACGCCAGGCCGGCGCCGGCCTGGTCCAGCACCGCCAGGCGGCTGCCGTCCGTCACCTGCCACGGCAACATGAAGGCGCAGCGGCTGTCCGAGCGTAGCCGCAGCGGCGGCTGGCCCGCGACCCAGACCCGCAATTCGATCGCCAGATACAGCGGCGCCTGCGCGCCGCCGGCCGGATCGGACTCGCAATGCCGCATGCCAAGCGCCGGCCGCGCGCCGCCGACCAGCGCGGCCAGCACGGCGCCCGGCTCGGTTGGCGTGGCGACGGTGTTGGTCGCGCGCCGTAGGAAATAGACTTGTTCGGTCTCCGCGACGCTGACGCTGTCCTGCCGCGTCACGGTCAATTGCAACGCTTCGATCGCTTCGGGCCGCACCGAAAAACCCGGTTGCGCAGCCGCCGCCACGCACCAGCACAGCGCACATAACAAGCCTGGCAACGAGAGAAAGCGCATGGTATGCGGACGATGGGGACTAGCGCGTCGGCGCCATCACCGCACACCCCGTTGTCGATCGCGTCATCATCGCCTCCGCAGTGGTCTCAAAGGAAGGCCGCGTCTCGTGGTGCGGCCTGCCGTCCAGTCTAGTGCCGGCGCAGGCGCGGCGCAACGACGGCGCGCACTGATCGCGCCGGGCCACCCGGCACCGGGCGAAAACCCGCCGCGCTGTCGCCACGGCACAACAGCCGGCCGGCGCGTCACGCCGAACTGCTGAGTTGCGCACTATGTGCGGCATCACACATAGAAGTTACTGGAAAGCATGCACAATATCCCGACAGCGAGATTCTCGTCGCCACAACAAGCGCTGCAGGCGCGACTATCGGGAGATGAACCATGAAGCCAGCACACCCAACCCTTTACCTGGCCGCGATCGCGGCCCTCGCCGCAGCCGGGCTGAGCGCCTGTGGCGGCGGTGGCGGCGGCAGTGGCGACAGCACGCCGGTCAGCACCTTGGGCACGCTGTCCGTATCGATGACGGATGCGCCGTCGTGCGGTTTCGACGCCGTCAACGTCACCGTCAACAAGGTGCGCGTCAACCAGAGCAGCACGGCCAGCGACACCGACGCCGGCTGGACCGACATCACGCTCAGTCCAGCCCGCAAGATCAACCTACTGAACCTGACCAACGGCGCGCTGGAGGCGCTGGGCCAGACCTCGCTGAGCGCGGGGCATTACAACCAGCTGCGGCTGGTGCTCGACCCCAACACCGGCAACGGCCTGGCCAATTCGGTGGTGGTCAGCGGCAGCACCACCGAGCTGTCGCTCGACACCCCGAGCGCGGTACAGAGCGGCATCAAGCTGACCAACGCCTTCGACGTCGCCGCCGGCCAGCACGTCGACCTGGTGCTGGACTTCGACGCCTGCAAGTCCATCGTCACCAAGGGCAACGGCAAGTATGCGCTGAAGCCGGTGGTGAAGGTGATACCGACCACGCTCAACGGCATCGGCGGCTTTGTCTCGACCGCGCTGCTGACCCGCCACGTGATGGTGTCGGCACAGCAGAACGGCGCCATCGTCAGCGCCACCGCGCCCAACGCCACCACCGGCGAATTCGCGCTGAGCCGCCTGCCGCTGGGTAATTACGACGTGGTGGTCACGGCCGACAGCAGCGCCGCCGCCGTGGTCGGCGCGGTGCCGGTCACCAGCACCTCGGCCACGGTGGCCATCAGCACGGCCGCCGCACCGATCGCGCTGCCGGCGAGCGTCACCGGCAGCATCGGCGGCACCGTCACACTGACCCCGGCCAGCAGCACCGCCACCGCCTATGTCGCGGCCAAGCAAAGCTTCGTGGCCGGACCGACGGTGACCGTCAAGTACCAGGGCGCCGACCTGGCCAGCGGCAGCTACACGCTGGCCGGCCTGCCGGTCAGCGCGCCGCAGTACGCGGTGTACAGCGCCACGCTGCCGCTGCAATTCGCCAGCGCCGCCACGGTGTTGCCGGGAGCGGGTAAATACATGGCCGAGGCGGCCGCCGAGGGTTACACCACGTCCAGCGTGCCGCTGGTCGATATCTCGCTGGCCAACCAAAGCAACGTCAACTTCAGCCTGAAGCCATAAGCGCGCCCACGCCGGCTTGCCCTGCTAGCTGAAGGGCAAGCCGGGGGACGTATCCCCTGCTTAAGGCGCTCTGCGCCACAGCAAATCACGTTCTCGAAAAATCGGTTCTGATAAACCACGTCCGAGCTCTGTGCAGAGCTTGACCTGCCCAATCGAGAACAATACGATGAACACTGCGGAAAAGCTATTTGCTGCGCTCACTATGAACAACCTGGATGATTATCCTTATGAAATCCGCCCGCTGACACCGGACGAGGGCGGAGGTTTTCTGATCAGCTATCCAGATTTCTCGATCTGCATTTCCGACGGCGAAACGGTGGAAGAAGCCATCGTCAATGGGCGCGATGCCTTAATCGCGACTATCACAGCTCTGCAACTGGAAAACCTGCCTGTTCCAGCCCCACACAGTGGAGCCAGAAAGAGCAAAACCGCCTAGAAATTCTTGCCCTGCTACTTAAAGGGCAAGCCCAGCAGCTTGGCCAACTGGCGGTCGCCGGGATATTGCGCGCGGTCGTCGACGCCGAGCTGCCTCGGCGCGGCGGCCGGCAGGCGGAAGGTGCCGAACAACTGGTCCCATACCGAGACGGTGGCGCCGTAGTTCCCAGCCTCGTCGCGGTCGGCGCTGTGGTGGAAGCGGTGCAGCTCGGTGCCGCTCAGCAGGCGGTTGAACCATCCCGCCCTGGCATCGACGTTGAAGTGTGACACCAGCCCCTGGAAGCCGTTGAACACCGAAGCCGCGAACACGGCCTCCGGCGAGAAGCCGAACAGGATGGCCGGCAGCATCAGCAGCACGCGCACGTAGGCGCTGTTGATCGGGTGCCCCACCACATGCATGAAGACGTAGACCTCGCCGGGCAAGTGGTGGACCGCATGAGTCTTCCACAACCAGCGCGCCAGCGGGCCGTGGCCTTCGTGGCTGTAGCGATGCACCCAGTACCACAGGAAATCCGACAGCAGCACCGCGCAGACCGCTTCGGCCTGCCAGGGCAAGCTGCTGCGCAACACCGGCAGCCCGCCGTGATGGGTGGCCAGCCAGGTCACGGCCCAGGTGGTCGCGGCAATGGTCGCGCCGTTGACGACCAGCATGGGCAGGTCGCGCGTGAAGAACGAGGTGCTGGTCATGTTCCATTCGCGGCGCATCGGCATGAGGCGTTCGAGCGTGACCATCGTCGCGATCATGGCCAGCAGATACAGCGGATAGGCCTTGCCGAGCGGCCCGAGCCAGCCGCCGACCGAGGCATCGATGAAGGCCAGCGTGGCGGCCAGCGCGAGCGGATAAAACAGATAGCGCGGCCAGCGCGCGGCAACACGGGAATCGGACATGGATTACACTCCTGAAGTGGACAGGTGTCCATGATCGTCCCCGCCCGCCATCCGCGACAGCGCGCCGGCCGGGGCGATGTCCGTTAGCAGACATCCCGCCCTTTTATGTCCAGGAACGCCATGCCCGACCGTACACCCGAACCGGACCGCCGCGTCCTCAAGACCAAGGCCGCCTTGCGCGACGCGATGCTGGACCTGATGGCGCTGCACGGCTGGGACCAGATGACCATCCAGGAGATTTGCGACCGCGCCAACGTAGGCCGTTCAACCTTCTATGTGCACTACCAGAGCAAGGACGATCTGTTGTCAGAAGGGCTGAGCGACCTGCGCGACATGATCGCGGCGCAGGCGGAGCATGCGGGCGGCCCTTTCCTGGCCGGCCTGCTGGAGCACATGGCGCAGCAGCGCGACGTCTTCCGCGCCGCCATCGGCCGGCGCGGCGGCCACGGCGTCGCGCGCCGCTTCAGGCACATGGTGTGCCAGCTGGTGGAGATCGAACTGAAACGGCGGGACCATCCGGCGGCGGCGCATCCCTGGGTGGCCCGCTTCGTGGCCGGCGGCGTCGTCGAGGCGATGGCCTGGTGGGTGGATGCGCCCGAGCCGCCGCCAATCGCAGCCATGCAGCGCGAGCTCGACGCGCTGGCCCAGGCCGCGCTGGGCGGCTAGTCCCTGAACACCGGCGGGCGCTTGCTCATGCCGGACATCATGGCTTCCTGCAGGTCGGCCGACATCAGCATGGCGGCGTTCCAGGTGGCGTTGTAGTTGAGGCCGTCCGCCACCGAGTGGTCGCGCGCGTAGCTGATCATTTCCTTCACGCCGCGGATGGCCAGCGGCGCCTTGGCCGCGATCTCGGCCGCGATCGCGCGCACGCCGGCGCGCAGGGCCTCCGGCGATTCGAACACGCGGTTGACCAGGCGGATCTCCTTCGCCTCGGCGGCGTCGACCTTGCGCGCGGTGTAGGCCAGCTCGCGCGCCATGCCTTCGCCGATCAGGCGCGGCAGGCGCTGCAAGGTGCCGACGTCGGCGGTCATGCCGATGTCGATTTCCTTGATGCTGAACCAGGCGTCGGCCGCGCAGTAGCGCATGTCGGCGCAGCAGATCAGGTCGATGCCGCCGCCCACGCAGGCGCCGTGCACGGCGGCCAGCACCGGCTTGCGGCAGCGCTCCAGGCTGGTCAAGGTGTCCTGCAGGTCGAGGATGATGCGGCGCAGGTTCTCGCGCGTGCGGCCATCGCACTCGTCGCGGATCTGCGCGCCCAGGCCCATCATCATCTGCAGGTCAATGCCGGCGGTGAAGGCCTTGCCCTCGCCTTCCACGATCGCCACGCGGATCTCCGGCGTCGCGTCGATGTGCTGGAAGGCGCTGCGGATATCGTTCCACATCGCCAGGTTCATGGCGTTGAGTTTCTCCGGCCGGTTCAGACGCACGGTGGCGATGTGGTCTTCAACGCTGAGGGTGACGGTTTCAAAGCTGGGCATCGGGGGCTCCTGTTATGTATCGTTCCAGAATACTCCAGATGGGGCAACCGTAACAAGCCAGGGTCCCGGCAGGCGCCACGCCGTTGGCCCGTCGTTCCCGCGGAGGCGGGAACCCATGGAACGCCGGCAGCATGCAGGGGATTGATGCATTCTATGGATTCCGCGACGGCGGACCGCCGCTTTCGCGGGAATGACGAGACTCGCGGGCAGCGTGGGGCGAGCCGGGCATTACTGCGGCGGGTAAGTCACGGTCAGCGTGTAGCTGGACGCGACGTAGCCGTTCAGCAGCACGTAGGCGTTGCCGTTGGCGGCGTAGGACACGGTGCAGCTCTCGGTGCTGCTCGGGCCGTCGGACTTGCAGTCATAGCTGGTGGTGCTGGCCGCGCCGGCTTTACGCACATAGAGGTCGGTGTCGCCGCTGCCGCTGAGCGCGGCCTTGAAGCTGCCACCGCCCGCGACCGCGAACGGACCGTAGGCGCGCGTCTGGCCCCTGGTCAGGCTGCCGGTATAGGTCTCGGTGTGGTCGGCCGGCGGCGTCACGCCAGGACCGTCGCTGCCCAGCTCGACCGCGTAGGCCAGCGCCATGCGCGCGAACTTGAGCGCGTGGTCGGCCTGGCTGCCGGTGTTGGCGTAGGTGTCGTTGGCGGTGTGGATGTAGGGATTGTCCTCGCCCATGGCCGTCTCGAACGGCATCGACGTCCAGTAGCCGGCCGAGTTCCACGAGGCGTGGTCGGAGCAGGCGTAGCCGCACTGGTCGTGGCCGATCTTCAAGGTCGGCAGGTAGGTCGTGATCAGGTTGGCGACGAAGGTGTTCTGGGCGCTGTCGGTGTAGTCCGTGAACAGGTAGATGTCATCGGCCGAGCCCTGGTAGTCGGTCATGTCGAGCTGCATCACGCCGACCACGTTGACGTTGTTGGCCTTGTAGTTCTGGGCGATGTCCTGCGAGCCGCGCAGACCCACTTCCTCGGCGGCGTAGCCGATCAGCTTGATGGTGCGGCGCGGCTTGTAGCCGCTGGCGATCATTACCCGCAGCACCTCGGTCAGGCTGGCGATGCCGGAGGCGTCGTCGTCGGCGCCGGGCGCCTTGGTGGTCTCGCTGGTGCCGGCCTGGTTGATCGAGTCCAGGTGGCCGCCCAGCACCACCACTTCGCTCGGGTTGTCGGTGCCGGTGATGGTCAGGATCACCGACTTCTGCGGCCAGGAGGCGTGCGTGTACTGGGTGACGGCGATGTCGCTGCGGCCGGCCGCCATCGTGGTCCAGCGCTGCAGGAGCCAGTTCGACGCGTTCACGCCGTTGTTGGTGGTGTAGTAGCGGTTGGCGTAGGCCGACATGTCGACGATGGTCTGGCCGATGTTACTGGCCTGCATTTGCGTCAGCATGGGGTTGACCACGCTTTGCTGGTCGATCACGTACGACGGCCGCGCCACGGCCAGTTGTGCGGTGCTGGCCTTGGACGGCGTCAACGCGGCGATGCCGGCCGCCTCGCTGGCGTGGAACATGAAGCCGCCGCAGCGGCGCAGCTTGCGGTGCACGGCGGCCGACAATGACAGCATCTGCTGCTCGTCGACCTCGACCAGGTGCACCCGCTCCTGGCCGGGCCGGACGGCTAAGCTGGCGCGGCTTTCGCGCGCCTGCACCTGCGGCGCGATTTTCTGCAATTGGGCATAGGCGGCGTCGCCGACGCTGATCCAGACCTTGTCGGACTGGGCCAGCGCGGAAGCCGATGCGCCGGCCAGTAGGCCAGCGACCAGCACAGCAATGAGTCGAGTTGTCATTTCCGTCTCCATGTCAAAAAAACATTATTGGGACGGCCAACGGTATGCTCTTCGGCGGGGCGAGTCAAAAAACTTGCGGAATTCGACATCCGGGCGGGAAATGTCCAGGGTTTAACAAGCGGCGATCTGCTCATGGCTTGCTGCGTCATCTATAATGGTTGTTTCTCCAAATTTAATCTGCCAAATCATGGAATTAGCCAAGTCTTTCGAGCCTGCCGACATTGAACAATTCTGGCGTACCGAGTGGGAACAGCGCGGTTACTACACCGCCACCCTCGACGCCGGCAAACCTTCTTTCAGCATCCAGCTGCCGCCGCCGAACGTGACCGGCACCCTGCACATGGGCCATGCCTTCAACCAGACCATCATGGACGGCCTGACCCGCTACCATCGCATGCTGGGCCACAACACCGCCTGGATTCCCGGCACCGACCACGCTGGCATCGCCACGCAGATCGTGGTGGAGCGCCAGCTGGACGCGCAGAAGATCTCGCGCCACGACCTGGGCCGCGAAGAGTTCGTCAAGAAAGTCTGGGAGTGGAAAGAGAAATCCGGCTCCATCATCACCGGCCAGATGCGCCGCCTGGGCACCTCGCCGGACTGGAAGCGCGAATACTTCACGATGGACGAGCCGCGCTCGAAAGTCGTCACCGACGTCTTCGTGCGCCTGCACGAGCAGGGCCTGATCTACCGCGGCAAGCGCCTGGTCAACTGGGATCCGGTGCTGGGCACCGCCGTCTCCGACCTGGAAGTGGTGTCGGAAGAGGAAGACGGCTCGATGTGGTACATCAAGTACCCGCTGGCCGACGGCAGCGGCACGCTGACCGTGGCCACCACCCGTCCTGAAACCATGCTGGGCGACGTCGCCGTGGCGGTGGACCCGACCGACGAGCGCTACCTGCCGCTGGTCGGCAAGATGCTGAAGCTGCCGCTGACCGACCGCGAAATCCCGATCATCGCCGACGAATACGTCGACAAGGAATTCGGCACCGGCTGCGTCAAGATCACCCCTGCGCACGACCTGAACGACTATGCCGTCGGCCAGCGCCACAAGCTGCCGCTGCTGACCATCATGACGCTGGAAGCGAAGATCAACGACGAAGCGCCGGTCGCCTACCGCGGCATGGACCGCTTCGTGGCGCGCAAGCAGATCGTCGCCGACCTGGACGCGCTGGGTTTGCTGGAGCAGGTCAAGCCGCACAAGCTGATGGTGCCGCGCGGCGACCGTACCGGCGTCATCATCGAGCCGATGCTGACCGACCAGTGGTTCGTCGCCATGAGCAAGCCGGCGCCGGAAGGCACTTTCTTCCCGGGCAAATCGATCGCCGAAACCGCGCTGGACAAGGTCGCCAACGGCGAGATCAAGTTCGTGCCGGAAAACTGGAGCACCACCTACAACCAGTGGCTCAACAACATCCAGGACTGGTGCATCTCGCGCCAGCTGTGGTGGGGCCACCAGATCCCGGCATGGTACGACGACGCCGGCAACATCTTCGTCGCCAAGACCGAAGCCGAAGCGATCGCGCAAGCGGTCGCCAAGGGCAGCACCGGCCCGCTGCGCCGCGACAACGACGTGCTCGACACGTGGTTCTCGTCCGCGCTGGTGCCGTTCTCCACGCTCGGCTGGCCGGAAGAAACGCCTGATATCAAGGCCTTCATGCCGTCGTCGGTGCTGGTGACCGGCTTCGACATCATCTTCTTCTGGGTGGCACGCATGGTCATGATGACCGCGCACTTCACCGGCAAGGTGCCGTTCGAGACGGTGTACGTGCACGGCCTGGTGCGCGACTCGACCGGCCAGAAGATGTCCAAGTCCAAGGGCAACACGCTGGACCCGATCGACCTGATTGACGGCATCGGCATCGATGCGCTGGTGGAGAAACGCACCACCGGCCTGATGAACCCGAAAGCTGCAGAGAAGATTGCCAAGGCCACCCGCAAGGAGTTCCCGGAGGGGATCGCCGCCTACGGCACCGACGCGGTGCGCTTCACGATGGCGTCGTACGCCTCGCTGGGCCGCAACATCAACTTCGACCTGGGTCGCGCCGAAGGCTACCGCAACTTCTGCAACAAGCTGTGGAACGCCACCCGCTTCGTGCTGATGAACACCGAGGAGAAGGATTGCAGCGCCAGCGTGGCCGACCTGTCGAACGCCGACAAGTGGATCATCTCGCTGCTGCAGAAGGCCGAGCAGGACGTGGCCAAGGGCTTCGAGGACTACCGCTTCGACAACATCGCCTCGACCATCTACAAGTTCGTCTGGGACGAGTATTGCGACTGGTATCTGGAAGTGGCCAAAGTGCAGGTGCAGAGCGGCACCGAAGGCCAGCAACGCGCTACCCGCCACACGCTGCTGCGCGTGCTGGAAGTGGTGCTGCGCCTGGCGCATCCGGTCATTCCATTCGTTACCGAAGCGCTGTGGCAGGCTGTCGCGCCGCTGGCCGGCAAGACCGGTGATTCGATCATGACCCAGCCTTACCCGATCGCCAACACCGCCGCCATCGACGAATCGGCCGAGGCCTGGATGCAGCAGCTGAAGGCGCTGACCGACGCCACCCGCAACCTGCGCGGCGAAATGCAGCTGGCGCCATCGCTGCGCGTGCCGCTGATCGTCGAGCCGACCAATGCGGCCGACAAGGCGGCGATGGAAGTGTTCGCGCCGTACATCCAGTCGCTGGGCAAGCTGGCCGAAGTGCAGATCGTCGACGCGCTGCCGGAATCGCCGGCTGCCGTGTCGATCGTCGGCACGACCAAGCTGATGCTGAAGGTGGAGATCGATGTGAAGGCCGAGCGCGAGCGTCTGGCCAAGGAGATCGCCCGCGTTGAAGGCGAGATCAACAAGGCCAACGGCAAGCTGTCGAACGAAAGCTTCGTCGCCCGCGCGCCGGCCGAGGTGGTGGCGCAGGAGAAGGAACGCGTCGCCAACTTCTCGGCCACGCTGGACAAGATGCGCGAGCAGTTCGCCAAGCTGCCGGCAGCCTGATCAGGTCAGCCACCAAGCAAAAGCCGCCCGGTGCAAGCCGCGCGGCTTTTTTTTCGCAGTCATTCCCGCGCAGGCGGGAATCCATGCTGACTAAGCCGCCAAGCGTTCTATGGATTCCCGCCTGCGCGGGAATGACGACGCTCTACATTGCCACTAGCGGTCGATACGGGTCGTCATCAGGATCGAGGTCGTGGTGCGCTCCACGCCGTCGAGCGCGCCGATGCGGTCCACCACGCCATCGAGCTCCTCCACCGAGCCGGCTTCCACGCCGGCGATGAAGTCATATATCCCGTTCACCGAATGCAGCGTGCGCACATGGGCGAGCTTGCGCAAGGCGCTTTCAATGGCCGGCGTCAGCTTCGGCGTGGCCGTGATCATCACCAAAGCCCGCACAAGTCCCGCCTGGTAGTCGGCGCTGGTGCGCACCGTGTAACCGATCACGACGCCCGAGCGCTCCAGCCGCTCGATCCGGCTTTGCACCGTCGTGCGCGACAGGCCCAGCTTGCGCGCCAGCTCGCTCGTGGTGGCGCGCGCGTTTTCGCGCAGCAGGGCCAGCAGTTGTTGGTCGATATCGTCCATCTTTTCCTTTTGCCGATAAGTTCGTCATTTTGCTCAGTATATTCCCGCAATTCGTCGGCTTGTGCAATGCAATTTGCCGAAACCGTCCGCACAATGATGCTACTGAATTCGAGGAGAGTATTGATGCGCGACGTGATCATTATCGGCGGCGGCCACAACGGCCTGGTGTGCGCCCACTATCTGGCCAGGGCTGGCCTGAAGGTAACCGTACTGGAACAACGCAGCGTGGTCGGCGGCGCGGCGGTGACCGAGGAATTCCATCCGGGCTTCCGCAATTCCGTGGCCGCGTACACCGTGTCGCTGCTCAATCCCAAAGTGATCCGCGATCTGGAGCTGATCAAACACGGACTGAAGATAGTCGAACGCCCGCTGTCGAACTTCCTGCCGCTGGACGACGGCCGCTATCTGAAAATCGGCCCCGGTAAAACCGCCGGGGAAGTGGCAAAGTTCTCCCAGCGCGACGCGGACCGCCTGCAAGCCTATGGCGAACATCTGGAAGTCGCCGCCGAACTGCTGCGCGACACCGTGCTGCAAACGCCGCCCAACCTGGTCCAGGGCAACTGGCTCAGCGCCCTGCCTGAACTGATCAAGGCCGGCGGCCTGGGCAATCGCATGCGCAAGCTTCCGCTGGCCACCCAGCGCGAACTGCTCGACCTGTTCACCAAATCGGCCGGCGATTATCTGGACGGCTGGTTCGAGAGCGCGCCGATCAAGGCCGCCTTCGGCTTCGACAGCATCGTCGGCAACTACGCCAGCCCCTACACTCCCGGTTCCGCCTACGTGCTGCTGCACCATGTGTTCGGCGAGGTGAACGGCAAGAAAGGCGCGTGGGGCCACGCCATCGGCGGCATGGGCGCCATCACGCAGGCCATGGCCCGCTCGGCCGAAGCGCGCGGGGTCGAGATCCGAACCGGTTGCGGCGTGCGCGAAGTGCTACTGGAAAAGGGCCGCGCGGTCGGCGTCGTCACCGCGCAGGGCGAGCGGCTAGATACGCGGGTGGTGGTCTCCAACCTCAATCCGCGCCTGTTGTACACGTCATTGGTCGATCCGGCCGCCCTGCCGGCCGATTTCCTGCGCCGCATGGAGGGCTGGCGCTGCGGCTCCGGCACCTTCCGCATGAACGTGGCCTTGTCCGAACTGCCGGACTTCAGCTGCCTGCCCGGCAAGGCAATGGCGGAACATCACGGCAGCGGCATCATCATCGCCCCCAGCCTCGACTACATGGAGCGGGCCTACCACGACGCCCGCGCGCTGGGCTGGGCGCGCAAGCCCATCGTCGAAGTGCTGATCCCCTCCACGCTGGACCCGACGCTGGCGCCACCCGGCCAGCATGTGGCCAGCCTGTTCTGCCAGCACGTGGCGCCGCAATTGCCCGACGGCGCCAGCTGGGATGAGCACCGCGACACCGTCGCCGACCTGATGATAGACACCGTCAACAACTACGCGCCCAACTTCAAGCAGTCCGTGCTGGGCCGGCAGATCATGAGTCCGCTCGACCTGGAACGCACCTTCGGCCTGGTCGGCGGCGACATCTTCCATGGCGCGCTGGGACTGGACCAGCTGTTCTCGGCGCGCCCGATGCTGGGCCACGCCGACTATCGCGGCCCCATCGCCGGGCTGTACACCTGCGGCGCCGGCACCCACCCCGGCGGCGGCGTGACCGGCGCGCCGGGGCACAACGCGGCGCACGAGATCCTGCGCGACTTCAAGCAGAAAAAATATGCCTGATCAATGCGCCAGCAAGGCGGCGTAGCGGTCGATGTCGACGTTGCCGCCGCTGATGATCACGCCGATCCGCTTGCCCTGCAGCTGATCCTTCATGGCCCGCGCGGCGGCGAAGCCCAGGCAGCCGGTCGGCTCCACCACCATCTTCATGCGCCCCGCGAAGAAGCGCATTTCGTGGCGCAGCTGCTCGTCGCTGACGGTCAGGATATCGTCCACATCGCGCTTGATGATGGGGAAGGTCAGATGGCCCAGGTGCTGGGTCTGCGCGCCGTCGGCAATGGTCTTCGGCGTTTCGATATGCACGATGCTGCCGCTGCGGAACGATTGCTGGCCGTCGTTGCCCGCCTCCGGCTCCACGCCGTAGATCCTGGTAGACGGCGAGATCGCGCGCGCCGCCAGCGCCGAGCCACTCAGCAAGCCGCCGCCGCCCAGGCAGACAAACAGCGCGTCCAGATGGCCGACCGCCTCCAGCAATTCCTTGGCCGCCGTGCCCTGCCCCGCGATCACGTCCGGGTGATCGTAGGGCGGAATCAGCGTCAGGCCGTGCTTGTGCGCCAGGTCGCGGCCGATCTGTTCGCGGTCTTCGGTGTAGCGGTCGTAGCTCACCACTTGCGCGCCGTAGCCACGGGTGGCCGCGACCTTGGAGGCAGGCGCGTCGTGCGGCATGACGATGGTGGCCGGAATGCCCAGCAGCCTGGCCGCCAGCGCGATCGCCTGCGCATGGTTCCCCGACGAAAACGCCACCACACCGGCACGGCGCTGCTCGGGCGTGAAGCGGGCCAATGCGTTGTAGCCGCCGCGGAATTTGAACGCGCCCATGCGCTGCATGTTCTCGCACTTGAAGAACACCTCGGCGCCCAGTTCCTCGTTGGCGGTGCGCGAGGTGGCCACCGGCGTGTGATGGGCGTGGCCGGCGATGCGTTCCGAGGCGGCGACCACGTCGGCGTAGGTTGGGAGGGTCAGTTCGTTCATCGTATTCCTCTTCTTGATTGTCTTACCAGGGCCAGGCGATGTTGGTGCCCGTGCCAGTTGCCAAAGCGCGCCGTTGCAGCATGCGCGCCACCGAAAGATCCTGCAGGGCGATGCCCGTCATGTCGAAGATGGTCACGGCCTCCGCCGCGATGCCGTGGCGCGCGGGCGTCCCGGCAGCGAGCAGCGTGCCGAATTCCTGTGCCGCCGTTTGCGGCGCCCACTGCAGCTCGCCGATGGCGAGCGCTTGCGCCAGATCGTCGACCCAGATGTGCGCCAGCGCCAGCATGCCTTCCGGCAGTTCGCGCTTGCCGCGCGTATCGCTGCCGACGCAATTCAAATGGGTGCCGGGACGCACGGCGTGCGCCGAGAACAGCGGCCCGCGTCCGGTGGTGGCGGTGATGACGATGTCGCTCTCGGCCACCGCGGCATCCGGGCTGGCGCCGGGCGCGACATCGCAGCGTTGCGCGAAGCGCGCTTCAAAATGCGGATCGCGGCGGCCGTCGGAAGTCAGGTAGCGCACGCGCCGCAGGCCGGGCAGCACACGCAGCGCGTAGTCGACATGCGCCGTGCCCTGCACGCCGGTGCCGAACACGCACAGCGTCGCGCTGTCCGGCCGCGCCAGCGCCAGCAGGCCCAAGGCGCCGGCGGCGGCGGTGCGTGTGGTGGTGACGGCGTTGCCGTCGATCAGGCATTGCGGCCGCCCGCTGGCCGGGTCGAACAGCATGATCGTGGCCTGGTGGCCGTCGGCGCCATGCTGGCGGTTGCCCGGCCAGAAGCCGGCCGCCTTCATGCCCAGCAGGTCCTGCGTCATCACGCCGCCGGATTTGATGCCGAACACGCCGGCCGGCAGCGCCTCGCGCACCAGCGGGAAGTTGCGGCCGTCGCCGCTGGCGTGCTGCAGGAAGGACACGCGCACGGCGGCCAGTACCTCGTCCGGCTGCAGCAGCGCGGCGGCCTGGTCGCGGTCCAGTAACAGCAGGCGGGCGGCGTTATTGGACATCGCGGACATCGTTGTACACCGTGGCGCGCGAGACGTTCAGGTAGTTGGCGACGATATCCATCGCGCGGCGCACGTCGCCCAGGCCGGACTCCTTCAGCTCGCGCATCAGCGCCTTGCGTTCGTCGGCCTTCAGCGCGCGCGGCGTGGTGGCCAGGCGCGCGGCGAACTGGTCGATGCGGGCGCGGATGGCGTCGGCCCCGGCCGGTTCCAGCGTCTCGCGCACGGCGGCGTCCTTGTCGACGGTGCTGAACTGCGTCAGCAAAGTGTTCAGGCTGCGGAACACCGTCAGGTCGACGTTCATGCACAGCGCGGCGACGTACCGGCCCTCGCTGTCCTTGATGCCGATCGAGGTGCTTTTGGCGCGGCGGCCGTCGGCAAAAGTGTTCGGGTAGTTGGCGATGACCTGGGCGACGCCGGCATCGGCCGCGCGCGCCAACCCCAGCTCCGTGGCCGGTGCGCCGACGCCGCGGCCGGACAAGTTATTATGAATCGCCACGATGGCGTGCTCCGGATCGGTCAGGTCGTGCAGGACCACTTCGCAAAACGGCGCCAGGGTCTGGCCCAGTCCGTCGGCGACCTGCTTCATCTGCTCCAGGAGATTCTGCTGTTCGGCTGTCTTTTTCATTCGTACATATTATCTTATTTTAGACAATATGTGTAATTATCGTAAAAATAGTACGACCGGTCATTTATTTGCTACACTCGTTGGACAAAAAATAACCCTGGAGATCCCCCATGAAATTCCTCGCTTTGATCATCACCGCGGCGCTGTCCATCGCCCCGGCCTTCGCCGACGACAGCTCCCCGGTCGGCCTGTGGAAAAACATCGACGACGTCAGCGGCAAGCCGAAAGCGCTGATACGCATCACCGACAGCAACGGCGTCTTGCAAGGCAAGATCGAGCAACTGTTCCGCGCGCCGACCGAAGACCAGAATCCCAAATGCGAGAAGTGCGAGGACGCGCGCAAGAACCAGCCGGTGATCGGCCTGGTGATCATGACCGGCCTGAAAAAAGACGGCGACGAATATAACGGCGGCGAGATCCTCGATCCGGACAACGGCAAGGTCTACCGCAGCAAGATGCACCTGACCGACGGCGGCAAGAAGCTGAGCGTGCGCGGCTACATCGGCGTACCGATGCTGGGCCGCTCGCAGGTGTGGGTGCGCCAGGAATAAACCCTCACGACATTCCCGGCGCTGCCTGCCTTATACTTTAGGCGCCGGTTTTCTGCTGGCGACGGGCGACAAAGCCCAGCAATCCGAGGCCGGCAAACAACATCGCATAGGTTTCCGGCTCAGGCACGGCCGCCACCGAGATATCCAGTCGTCCGATGGATTGCTGGTTGTTGAAATTCAACGCGGTCCAGTCAAAGTTGGCCGGCACATAATTGCCGCTGTCGACAAAGCTCAGATAGGGATTGCCAGTGGCCACGTGCACCACGCCATGCTCGTCGATGCCCTGGTTGGGGCCGGTCTGGCCGCCGCCGATGCCGTAGGCGCCGTTGGCCAGCGAGTAGGCGAAGTTGTTCTGCTCGGTGCCCGCGTCGTACACATGGCCGGCGCCGCCCAGCGCCAGCGACAGCTTGCCGCCACCGGCCAGCGACGACAGGTCGATCGCTTTCGCGTTGTCATTACCGATAAAGAAATCGTTGCTGAGCACGACCATCGCGGCGTAGCTCAGGTAGCGGTTGGCGCCGTTCAAGTCGACGTTGTGCAGCGTGAACGTGCTGCTGGCGCCGGGGAAGCGCGGGCCGTTCGGCAGCGTGGTCTGCAGGCCGCCGGCCACCTGGCTGGCGAAGTTGCTGGTCAGTACGCTGGCGTTGCCGTCTTCGGCGGCGCGCTCGATCGCCACCGACGCCGCGCTGCCCACATCGAAGCTGTCGAAACTGCCGTTGTGCAGCCCCAGCCACAACGGCGCGACGCCGACGCCGCCCACCGGCGCGGTGTTGGTGAAGGTGAAGGTGACGTCGGCCGCCTGGGCGGCGCAGGCGGACAGGCTGACGCAAGCGGCCAGCACGGCCTTGGCGAGAATATAAGGTTTCATCTGATGTCTTCCTTGGTGATGTGAACGGAACGCCGCACGGATGCGCGGCACGTGTTAGTCACATGACATCAGCTCATCATTACAATGATTTCATTTTTATATTTTTTGTATCCGCTGTAAGGTCGCGGGGGCGGTAAACGACTAAAGCGGGTTTAATTTCCACAAAGTTTCCTAACTTCAATGTGTTGTGCGCGACAGCGCACATACCGGCCCCGCCGGGCATGACATCGTGGACCACTTGCCTTGCGCACCCAGCGCGGGCTGCCAGTTGGTCCACTGTTTCAGCACAAAGGAAACATCATGAAATTCCCACCGAGATCCATCCAGTCACTCTTCTGTTCCATCGGCCTGCTTGCGGCCGCCCTGCTGGCAGGATGCGGCGGCGGCGACCAGGGACGCGATCCCCTTCTCGGCCTGCCGGCCGCCACGCTGGTGTCGCTGGCGGTGACGCCGCCGGCGCCCAGCATCGCCCTTGGCGCGACGCAGCAGTTCAGCGCCAGCGCGACCTATAGCGACGGCTCCACGCAAGCGGTCACCGCAGCCTGGAGCTCGGCCACGCCGGCCGTCGCCAGCGTCGCCCCCAGCACCGGCCTGGCCACCGGCGCCAGCGTCGGCACCTCCGTCATCAGCGCAGCCTTCAGCGGCAAGACCGCCTCGGCCACGCTGACCGTCACGCCGGCCGTGCTGGTGTCGCTCGCCGTCGCGCCGCAAGCGCCGACCGTGCGGATCGCCGCCTCGCGCCAGCTGGTTGTCGTCGGCACCTATTCGGACGCCAGCACCCAGGACCTGACCGCCAACTCGACCTTCGCGTCGGCCACGCCGGCTAACGCCAGCGTCAACGCCGGCGGCCTGGTCACCGGTGTCGCGATCGGCACCTCGGTGGTCACCGCCACCAGTGGCGGCAAGAGCGCCACCACCACCGTAACCGTGCCCTCCGCCACGCTCGCCAGCATCGCCGTCACGCCGCAAGCGCCGACCGTGCAGATCGCCGCCACGCGCCAGCTGGCCGTCATCGGCACCTACACCGACGCCACCACTCAGGACCTGACCGCCGGTTCGACCTTCGTCTCGGCCACTCCGGCCAACGCCACCGTCAACGCCCGCGGCCTGGTCACCGGCGTCGCACTCGGCACCTCGGTAGTCACCGCCACCAGCAACGGCATGAGCGCCACCACCACCGTCACCGTGCCCGCTGCCACGCTCACCAGCATCGCCGTCACGCCGGCCACATCGACCGTATTGGTCGGCGGCCAGCAGCAATTCATCGCCACCGCCACCTATTCGGATAACACCACCGCCTTCGTCACCGGCAGCGCCGCCTGGACTACCGCCAGCCCGACCATCGGCACCATCGCCAGCACCGGCATGGCCACTGGCGTCGCCGCCGGCACCACCAGCGTGACCGCCACCGTCGGCGCCCAATCGGGCAGCGCCGCGCTGACCGTTTCTTCTGCCGTCATCCTGCCGCCAGTACCGCCGGCAGCGCAACCGGTTCCGCTGGGCAGCGCTGCCAGCTTTGCCGTGCTGGCCGGCACCTCGCTGACCAATAACGCCGGCGGCACCACGCTGATCACCGGCGATGTCGGCTCGCCGTCGCAAACCACCGATCCAACCCTGGTGGCCGGCTTCACCAACTATAAATCCGGCGCCATCCTGGCCGGCGCCCTGGCCGATCTGCAAACCGCAATCAGCAACGCCAACGGCCGCACTTGCGACGTCAGCTTTGCCGGCGGCGTCGACCTCGGCGGTCAGACCTTCGCACCGGGCGTCTACTGCTACGCCGGCGCCATCAACATCACCGGCACCGTCACGCTGAACGGCCCGGGCGTCTACATCTTCCGCACCGCGCTGACGCTGAATTCGACCGCCAATTCCATCGTCGCGCTGAGCAACGGCGCCACCGCGGCCAACGTCAACTGGCTGCCGGTCGGCCCGACCACGCTGGGCGCCAACAGCGTCTTCAAGGGCTCGATCCTCGGCCAGGCCGCCGCGATCACCGTCGGCGACAACACCACGCTGCTCAACGGCCGCGTGCTGACCGCCGCCGCCGTCACGCTGCGCAACAACCAGATCGCCAAATAAACGCTCACCTCTCAAGGACACCATCATGACCATTGCCAAAAAAATCGGAACCCTGAGCGCGCTCGCGTGCGCCATCCTCGCCATGCAGGCCGCGCAGGCCGAAGAACCTTTCGTCAACCCGGACTGGGCCAACAGCGCCTGGTACCTGGGCACCGGGGTCGGCCGCTCGCGCGCCAATATCGACCAGCCGCGCCTGACGGCCAGCCTGCAAGCGAACGGCGCCAGCGTCACCGCGTTCAACACGGACGAACGCGACACCGGCTACAAGCTGTTCGTCGGCAAACAGCTGAACCGCTACCTGGCGCTGGAGCTGGGTTACTTCGATCTGGGTAAATTCGGCTTCAACGCGACCACGTCCGGCAACGGCGTGCTCAACGGCGAGGCGGGCTTCCGCGGCGCCAACCTGGACTTGCTGGCGCAGCTGCCGCTGTCCGAGCGGCTCTCGCTGCTGGGCCGGGTCGGCGCGAACTACGCCAAGACCAGCACGCATTTCAGCGGCAACCGCCTGGCGGCGGTTACCGGCCCCGATCAGAGCGAGCACAAGTTCAACCCCAAGGCCGGCCTGGGCCTGGAATACAAGCTGAACGAAGCCCTGGCGCTGCGCGGCGAGGTGGAACGCTACCGCGTCAACGATGCCGTCGGCAACCGTGGCAACGTCGATCTGCTGTCGGTCAGCCTAGTCTACAAGCTGGGCCGGCCTGCGCACAGCGCGCCGGTCTATGTGCCGCCGCCTGCCGCTGAGCCGGCACCGGCACCGCCGCCGGTGGTAACGCCGCCACCGCCACCGCCGCAGAAGGCGCCGCAGCCGGCGTCGGAGAAAGTCTCATTCGCCGCCGCAGCGCTGTTTGACTTCGACAAATCGGCCGTCAAGCCGGACGGCAAGGCCGTACTGGATGACCTGCTGGGCAAGCTGCAAGGCATGGACACCGAGGTGATGGTCACCGTCGGCCATACCGACTCGGTGGGCTCGAACGACTACAACCAGAAGCTGTCGCTGCGCCGCGCCGAAGCGGTCAAGGCCTATCTGGTGAGCAAGGGCGTGGATGCCTCGCGCATCTACACCGAGGGCAAGGGCGAAACCCAGCCGCTGGCCGACAACGGCACGGCTGAGGGCCGCGCCAAGAACCGTCGTGTGACGGTCGAGGTGGTCGGTACCCGTACCGCCGCGAAGTAAGCCACGGCGGGCCGCCCCCAACTATCCGCGCTGCATCAGCGCCGCGGATAGCTGGGGGTGGTTTTCGCAGGTAGCTTGAATGAAATAGTCAGGCCTTGCGCTGCATCTTGCTGATGTGGCGGTCCAGGCTGTTGGCGAAGCTCTGCCGGTCGCCCTGGCTGAAGGCGGCCGGGCCGCCGGTGTCGACGCCGCTGCCGCGCAGCTCATCCATGAAGGCGCGCATGGTCAGCATCTGCGCGATGTTGTCGTTGGTGTAGAACTCGCCGCGCGGGTTGAGCGCGTAGCCGCCCTTCTTCAGCACATCCGACGCCAGCGGGATATCGCCGGTGACCACCAGGTCGCCCGGCTCCAGCAGCCGCACGATTTCCTGGTCGGCCACGTCGGCGCCGGACGGCACCTGCACCGAGCGGATGTGGCGCGACGGCGGCACCCGCAGCAACTGGTTGGCCACCAGCGTGACCTGCAGCGGCACGCGGTCGGCCACGCGGTACAAAATTTCCTTGATGACCGCCGGGCAGGCGTCGGCATCGACCCAGATCTGCATCACAGGTCCCACAATTCGCCGTTGGGATTGGTGCGCGGCGGTGTGACGCCGAAGTGCTTGTAGGCGGCCGGCGTGGCCACACGGCCGCGCGGCGTGCGTTGCAAATAGCCTTGCTGGATCAGGTAGGGTTCGAGCACGTCCTCGATGGTGTCGGCCGCTTCGCCGATGGCCGCCGCCAGGTTGCCGATGCCGACCGGGCCGCCGCCGAACTTGTACAGTACAGCTTCGAGCAGCTTGCGGTCCATGACGTCGAAGCCGACGGTGTCAACGTCGAGCATGACCAGCGCGGCGTCGGCCACGGCCTTGGTGATGTCGCCGTTGCCTTTGACTTCGGCGTAGTCGCGCACGCGGCGCAGCAGGCGGTTGGCGATACGCGGCGTGCCGCGCGCGCGGCGGGCGATCTCGACCGCGCCGTCGGGGGCGATGTTGGCCTTCAGCAGCGCGGCGCTGCGCGTGACGATCTGGGTCAGTTCCTCGGTGTTGTAGAACTCCAGCCGGGCGACGATGCCGAAGCGGTCGCGCAGCGGGTTGGTCAGCATGCCGGCGCGGGTGGTGGCGCCGACCAGCGTGAACGGTTGCAGGTCCAGCTTGACGGAGCGCGCGGCCGGGCCTTCGCCGATCATGATGTCGATCTGGTAGTCCTCCAGCGCCGGGTACAGGATCTCCTCGACCACCGGCGACAGGCGGTGGATCTCGTCGATGAACAGCACGTCGTTGGCTTCCAGGTTGGTCAGGATGGCGGCCAGGTCGCCGGGGCGCTCCAGCACCGGGCCGGAGGTCTGGCGCAGGTTCACACCCATCTCGCGCGCGATGATGTTGGCCAGCGTGGTCTTGCCCAGGCCGGGCGGGCCGAACAGCAGCGTGTGGTCCAGCGCCTCCTTGCGGTTGCGGGCGGCGGCGATGAAGATTTCCAGCTGGTCGCGGATCTTGGACTGCCCGACATATTCATCGAGGTGCTTGGGGCGCAAGGCGCGCTCGATCGCCTCCTCATTCGGCGACGACGGCGCCGCGTCGATGATGCGTTGTTCGGTGAAGCTGTCGGTCTGGATGCTCATGCAGTTGCTGGTTGCCTATTTAATCAAGTCTCGGGGTTTTCCGTATTCGCTGCATGTAATCGCTTTGCAGTTTTTTGCTCAGTATTAGCTGTTGCAATTCTGGCTCAGTCAGCATGCGATTAGGGACGCCCGCCAGTTCCGGCGGCGAATCGATTTTCAATATCAGTGATTCTACCTTGCCTTCATCGATCAACTGCTTCCAGGCTTTCAATGATGCTTTCAGCTGTACGAGCCCGGCTGAGATATCGGGCTTCTGACGCGGTAAGGCATTCGAACCCGAACCCGAACCGTTGTCGCCACCAGTATTCGATGTGTCCATGTTTGCTCCTCAGCTCAGACAATTGTTCACTTGTAAGGGCCAGCTCGGCGGAATAGTCCTTGCCGGTTAATGCCGTTGCGCCAATAACAAATCCATTCTGCGCAAGAATATGACCTCGAAAATTGGCAAGCGTTCCGCCGTGACAGACAAAGCTATCCACCAACAAATAGTTTAGACCAATTACCACCGCCCCGCGAAAAATCACCTGCCGTTGCAGCCGCATAGGCGGGGCCGCCTGCGATCCGATTGAGGCGGATCAGCCTTTCGACAGCGCTTTCAGCGCCTGCTTGATGCCGTCCGAGACGCCGCTGCCGGCGGGGACGGTCTTCAGCGCCAGCAAGGCTTCCTTGTCGGAGTAGCCCAGCGCCAGCAGCGCGTTCAGGATATCGGATTGCGAGTCCGGCACCGCGTGCGCGCCGCCGGCGCCGATATCCGCGCCCAGCTTGCCCTTCAGTTCCAGCAGCAATCGCTCGGCGGTCTTCTTGCCGATGCCCGGCACCTTGATCAGGCGGCCCGATTCCTGCAACGTCACCGCCTGCGCCAGGTCGGCAATCGACATGCCGGACAAAATCGACAGCGCGGTGCGCGCGCCGACGCCGGTGATCTTGATCAGCTGGCGAAACACCGCGCGCTCCTCGGCGTTGCCAAAGCCGAACAGCAGGTGCGCATCCTCGCGGATCGCCTGGTGCGTGAACAGCACCACTTTCTCGCCCACGCCGGGCAGGTTGTAGAAGGTGCTCATCGGCACATCGACTTCGTAGCCGACGCCGCCGCAGTCGACCAGCAGTTGCGGCGGATTTTTTTCAAGCAGAATACCGGAGAGACGACCGATCATCGTGTGATTGCCTTTAAAGAGGAATGTTTAGCCGACCAGGCGGCCGTTTTTCATACGCAGGCCGGCCAGCGGGCCGCGGGCGGCGGTGGTCGTGCCCTTGCCGGCACCGGCGATCAGGGTCAGCGTTTCGCGGCTGTGGGCATGGCAGATGGCGATGCCCAGCGCATCGGCGGCGTCGGTGCCGGGCAGGCCGGGCAGCGACAGCAGCCGCGCCACCATGTCCTGCACCTGCGCCTTGAGCGCGCGGCCCGTGCCCACCACCGCCTGCTTGACCTGGGTCGGCGAATACTCGGCCACGCTCAGGTCCGCCGACACCAGCGCGCAGATGGCCGCGCCGCGCGCCTGGCCCAGCAGCAAAGTCGATTGCGGATTGACGTTGACGAAGACCTGCTCGATGGCCGCGCATTCAGGCTGGTAGAGGCGCGCCACTTCGGCCACGCCGTCCAGGATCACCTTCAGCCGCACCGGCAGGCTGCCCTCGCCGCTCTTGATGGTGCCGGAGGCGATGTAGCGCAGCTTCGCACCTTGCTTGTGGATGACGCCAAAGCCGGTCGTGCGCAAGCCTGGGTCGATGCCGAGAATAATCATTGGGGAATTGTATGCACTAAGGCAAGCGGCGGCAAGCACGGATGCACGTCATTCCCGCGCAAGCGGGAATCCATGCACAGCTTGCGCCGCTGGGGGAGAGACTCAGCATGGGTTCCCGCTTTCGCGGGAACGACATGTTAGTGGCGGAAGTGGCGGGTGCCGGTGTACAGCATGACCACGCCGCGCTCGTCGGCGGCGTCGATCACTTCCTGGTCGCGCATCGAGCCGCCCGGATGGATCACGCAGGTCGCGCCGGCGTCAACCACCACGTCCAGGCCATCGCGGAACGGGAAGAACGCGTCCGACGCCACCACCGAACCGGCCAGCGACAGGCCGGCGTTCTGCGCCTTGATCGAGGCGATGCGGGCCGAGTCGATACGGCTCATCTGGCCGGCGCCCACACCCAGGGTCATGTTGTTACCGCAGAAGACGATGGCGTTGGACTTGACGTACTTGGCCACGCGCCAGGCGAACATCATGTCCTGCAGCTGCTGCGGCGTAGGCTGCAGCTTGCTGACCACCTTCAGGTCGCCGATCAGCACGTTCTTGGAGTCGGCCGACTGCACCAGCAGGCCGCCGCCGACTCGCTTGAAGTCCATGGCGTTGACACCGTTACCCAGCGGGATTTCCAGCAAACGCACGTTCTGCTTGGCCGACAGGATCTGCTTGGCCTCGGCGGTGAACACCGGCGCGATCAGCACTTCGACGAACAGCTTGGCCAGCTCGGTGGCAGCCGCGGCGTCCACTTCGACGTTGAAGGCGATGATGCCGCCGAAAGCCGAGGTCGGGTCGGTCTGCAGCGCGCGCTTGTACGCGTCGGCCGCGTTGGCGCCCAGCGCCACGCCGCACGGATTGGCGTGCTTGACGATCACGCAGGCTGCGCTCTGGTCGAAGCTGCCCATGCTCTTCACGCATTCCCATGCGGCGTCCGCATCGGCGATGTTGTTGAACGACAGTTCCTTGCCCTGCAGCTGGCGGTAGTTGGCCAGCGCGCCGTCGGTCTTGACGACGTCGCGGTAGAACGCGGCCGACTGGTGCGGGTTTTCGCCGTAGCGCATGTCCTGCACTTTTTCAAACGCCACGTTCAGCGTCTTCGGATAGGCGTTGCGGCTGGCGTGGGCGCGGGTCGCGTCCAGGCTGGTCAGGTAGTTGGCGATGGCGCCGTCGTACTGCGCGGTGTGGGCGTAGACCTTGGTGGCCAGCGTGAAGCGGGTGTCGTAGCTGACGTAGCCGGGGGCGTTGTCGGTGGCCTTCATTTCAGCCAGCACCACGCCGTAGTCGCTCGGATCGCAGATCACGACCACGTCCTTGTGGTTCTTGGCGGCGGAACGCAGCATGGCCGGGCCGCCGATGTCGATGTTCTCGATCGCGTCTTCCAGCGTGCAGCTGTCCTTGGCCACGGTGGCCTGGAACGGGTACAGGTTGACCACCACCATGTCGATGGTCGGGATGTTGTGCTCTTCCAGCTTGGCCACGTGCTCGGGGAAATCGCGGCGCGCCAGGATGCCGCCGTGGACTTTCGGGTGCAGCGTCTTGACGCGGCCATCGAGCATCTCCGGGAAGCCGGTGTAGTCGGCCACTTCGGTCACGGCCACGCCGTTGTCGGCCAGCAGTTTGGCGGTGCCGCCGGTCGACAGGATGTTGACGCCCATGGCGGACAGCGCGCGGGCGAAGTCCAGCACACCGGTTTTGTCGGAGACGGAGATGAGAGCTTGTTTAATCATGGCTATGAGAGGCTAGTGGTTGAATATGGAGGGGATGACGTATTCGGTATTGCAGGTGCGGCAACAGCGGCCGTCCCCAGCCACTCATGCCGGAAAAACGCGCGCTGTTACAGCAGGCCGTGTTCTTGCAGTTTCTTGCGCAAGGTATTGCGGTTGATGCCCAGCATTTGCGCGGCATGCGACTGGTTGCCGTCGGCGCGCGTCATGACTACTTCCAGGATCGGCTTTTCCACCGTCAGCACGACCATGTCGTAGATGTTCGATGCCTGCTGCTCGCCCAGGTCGTTGAAGTAATCTTCGAGGCTCTTCTGGACTACTTCCTGGATGCTTTCTTTGCTCATTTTATATCGTTCGCTTTTAATCTGTTGACGCTGGTAAATCGCTGCGGGGCTTATGACCCAGGCGCTTACCCTTCTGATCCGACTTTTTTAGGCTCTCTACGCCGTCTTATGCCGCTTCCAATTCTTCGGGGAGGCGGTATTGTAACCGCTCGCCGTAACTCCACTGGGATTCGAAAAATTGATCGACGGCAATCAGTTGTTTTTCGGTGGATTCCAGCAGGTTCATTTTCTGGCGGAATGCCTCGCCGCCTTGCAGGTCGCGCACATACCAGCCTATGTGTTTGCGCGCGGTGCGCACGCCCAGGTAGTCGCCGTAGAAGGCGTAGTGGGCGCGCAGGTGCTCGTCCATCAGCGCGCGCACCTCGTCCACGTACGGCGCCGGCAGATGGGTGCCGGTGCGCAGGTAATGGTCGATCTCGCGGAAGATCCACGGACGGCCCTGGGCGGCGCGGCCGACCATGACGGCGTCGGCGCCGGTGTAGTCGAGCACGAACCTGGCCTTCTCCGGCGTGGTGATGTCGCCGTTGGCCACCACCGGGATGCCGACCGAGCGCTTGACCGCCGCGATGGTGTCGTACTCGGCGTCGCCGGTGTAGCCGTCGGCGCGGGTGCGGCCGTGCAGGGTCAGCATGGCGATGCCGGCGTCCTCGGCGATGCGGGCGATGTTCAGCGCGTTTTTATGCGCGCGGTCCCAGCCGGTGCGGAACTTCAGCGTAACGGGCACGTCGACCGCGCCGACCACGGCCTCGACGATCTGCCTGACCAGCACCTCGTCCTGCAACAGGGCCGAACCGCACCAGGCGTTGCAGACCTTCTTGACCGGGCAGCCCATGTTGATGTCGATGATCTGGGCGCCGCGCTCGACGTTGAAACGGGCGCAATCGGCCAGGTCCTGCGGGTCGGCGCCGGCGATCTGCACCGCCTTCGGCTCCATCTCGCCCGCATGGTCGGTACGGCGCGAGCTTTTTTCGGTCGCCCACAAGCGCGGATTCGAGGCCGCCATTTCGGACACCGCATAGCCCGCTCCGAGCTGTTTGCACAGCTGGCGGAAGGGGCGGTCGGTGACGCCGGCCATGGGGGCGACGAAAACGTTGTTGCGCAGTAAATGAGGGCCGATTTGCACTGGCGATACCTGAACGGGAAGAAGGAACCCTCTATTTTAACCGAAGGGGTGCTCAATTAATAAGCACTATTTTTTATGTGGACGGCGGCCGTACAGTCTTGACATCAGATGATATCGTCCATCGCGGCCAGACTCAGATGCTCCACTTCGCCCCAGCTGGTGAGCGCCAACTTACCGTCGGCCCAGGTGAAACGGTTGATGCTGGCGTTCTTGACCTGGAAGTCGCGCGGACTGTCGAGCGACATGCCGACCGCCTCCCGATAGGCGCACTCCAGCACGCCGCCGTGGGCGACGATGGCGATGGTGCGGCCGGGGTGGCGTTGCGCCCAGCCGGCGATGCTGTCGGTGGAACGCTGGTAGAACTGGCGGAAGCTTTCCGCCTCGCGCTCACCGGCCGGCATGACGGCGTCGATCTCGCGCGCCTGCCACAGCGCGTACTCGGCCGGGTATTGCCGCTCGATCTCGGCGTACAGCATGCCTTCGAACACGCCGTAGCAACGCTCGCGCAGTTGCCTGTCGGTCTGCACGTCCAGGCCGTCGTACTGGTTGGCCACGGCTTGCGCGGTCTGCATCGCGCGTTGCAGGTCGCTGGAGACCAGCACCTCCACCCGCTCGGCGGCCAGCGCCTGCGCCAGCGCGTTGGCCTGGCGGGCGCCCTCTTCATTCAACGGAATATCGGTATGGCCCTGCAGGCGGCGCACGGCGTTCCAGGCGGTCTCGCCGTGGCGGATCAGCAAAATAGTGGTGTTCTTCATGCGGTCTTTTTTCTGGACCGGCGCACCTGGACGGCCAGCGCCGGGTTCAGGGTGTAGCTGCCGATCAATTGGGCTTCATCGAGGATGTGGCCATGTATGGCGTTGAGCACGTCGGCGCAGGTGAAGCGCCCTTCCAGCGCCAGGCGCGGGGTGTCCAGCGCGTAGAGGCGGAAAATATAGTGATGCAGGCGCTCATCGTTAAACGGCGGACAGGGACCATCATACCCGTAATAGTCGCCGGCCATGGCCGGGTCGGCCGCAAACCAGCCGCTGTAGTCGTTGATGCCCTGGCGCAGCGGCACGCCGTCCAGCGTCGCTTCCGGGCCGGGCTTGCCGTGCGCGGTCACGCCGCGCGCCAGCGCGCCTTCGGCGATCGATTGCAGGCTGAGCGGGATGTCGACCAGGCTCCAGTGGAAGAAGTCGCCGCGCGGCTGGCTTTCCGGCAGCAGGCAGCCAGCGCGGTTGACGTTGCTGGCGTCCAGCGGCGCATCGCCGTCGATGCACAGCAGCACCAGCGATTCGGTGCCCGCCGGCACCTCGCGCCACGCCAGATGGGGATTGCGGTTGGCGGACAGGACGACTTGTCCGTCGGCGTCCAGCTTGCCCAAGGCAAAATCAGCCCGAATCACGCCGCCATCGCGAAAGCTGTCGCTCGATAGTTTCATGCTCTTCTCCCAAGCACCTGTTTTATTTTGCGTTTGTTTGCAGCCAGAATGTGACCGGCCCGTCGTTGGTTAGCGCTACCTTCATGTCCGCGCCAAACTGGCCGGTTTCCACTACTTTATGCTTTTGGCGTGCCTGCCCGACAAAATAATTGAACAGGCGCAGGCCATCGGCCGGCGCCGCGGCCGGCGTGAACGAGGGCCGCGTGCCGGATTTGGTGTCGGCCGCCAGCGTGAACTGCGGCACCAGCAACAGGCCGCCCCCGACGTCGGTGACGCTGCGGTTCATCTTGCCGGCGTCGTCGGCGAACACCCGATAGCCCAGCAATTTGGTCAGCAGCGCATCGGCTTCCTTCTCGGTATCGCCGCGCTCGGCGCACACCAGCACCATCAGGCCGCCGTCGATGGCGCCGACGGTGGCGCCGTCGACCACCACGCTGGCGCTGCTGACGCGTTGCAGCAGGCCTATCATGCCGTCAGCGTGACGCGCGCGAACTTGCGCTTGCCCACTTGCAGCACGAAGGTGCCGGCCTCGATCTTCACCGTCTTGTCGCTGACGACGGTGCCGTCGATGCGCACGCCGCCCTGGTCGATCATGCGGCCCGCCTCGGACACCGACGCGCACAGGCCCGCCGATTTCAGCAGTTGCTGGATGCCGGCCGGCGCGCCCGGCAGCGCGATTTCCGCCACGTCGTCCGGGATGCCGCCTTTGGAGCGGTTGACGAAGTCGTTCAGCGCCTCGTCCGCCGCCGCCTGCGAGTGGAAGCGGGCGACGATTTCCTGCGCCAGCGCCACTTTGGCGTCGCGCGGATTGGCGCCGCCGTCGACGGTGGCCTTCAGCGCGGCCAGGTCGGCGAGCGAGCGGAACGACAGCAGTTCGTAATATTTCCACATCATCACGTCGGAAATACTCATGATCTTGGCGAACATGGTGTTGGCCGGTTCGGTGATGCCGATGTAGTTGTTCTTCGACTTGGACATCTTGTCGACGCCGTCCAGGCCTTCCAGCAGCGGCATGGTCAGGATGCACTGCGGTTCCTGGTCGTAGTCCTTCTGCAGCTCCCGGCCAACAAGCAAGTTAAATTTCTGGTCTGTTCCACCTAGCTCAAGGTCTGCCTTCAAAGCGACCGAATCGTAGCCTTGCATCAACGGATACAGGAACTCATGAACCGCAATCGGAGTCCCACTCTTGAACCGTTTGCTGAAATCGTCGCGTTCCATCATGCGGGCCACGGTGTAGTGCGAGGCCAGCTTGATCAGGCCGCGCGCGCCCAGCGGATCGCACCATTCGGAGTTGTAGCGGATTTCGGTCCTGGCGGGGTCCAGCACCAGCGAGGCCTGCTTGAAGTAGGTCATGGCGTTTTGCTCGACCTGCTCGCGCGTCAGCGGCGGACGGGTGGCGTTGCGGCCGGACGGATCGCCGATCATCGAGGTGAAATCGCCGATCAGGAAGATCACCTGGTGGCCCAGGTCCTGCAGCTGGCGCATCTTGTTCAGCACAACGGTGTGGCCAAGGTGCAGGTCAGGTGCGGTAGGATCCAGGCCGAGCTTGATGCGCAGCGGTACGCCGCTTTGCTCGGAACGCGCCAGCTTTTGCGCGAACTCGCTTTCAATCAGCAACTCGTCGACACCACGTTTGGTGATGGCGAGGGCCTCCAGAACGCTGTCGCTCAGCGGCAATGCTTTAGAGGGGGCCGGCGGTGTCGAAGAAGAGGTAGTCATATTTTTTTGCGGTATTTTTCAGAAAAAGGTAGGCAGCTTCAGGAGTTTGTTATAATCCTCGATCCATCAATCTTGCCGTACGAAAACGAACTTTAATAACAATTAGAAGAAATAAAACGTTCCTGAATAGTTCAAGCGGCAAATTTTAACTGATTGCATGAACCAAATACATAAATTCACGAGCTCACGCTTGTTCAGTCTGCTAGGTTCCACGCGCAAGGCGCGCATCATCAGCGCGTCTGCACTGTTTCTCGCAGTGTGTGCTTTTGGTGCCGCCGGCGTGGCGCCGCTCGCCCCCGACGCTTCCGACCTGCCGGTGAAATCGGTGCAGGAATCGGTCGCACTGCCGGATCTCAGCTCGCAGATCTCCGCGCTGGAACAGCAATCGTCCAACGAACACTTCGTCCACGAAGAAAAAATCCGCGCCGGCGATACGCTGGCCGCGCTGTTGACCCGTCTGGGCATCGACGATGAAGCGGCCGAGAACTTTATCAAAAAAGATAAGGTCGCGAAAGGCGTCATGCAGCTCAAGACCGGCAAGCGCGTACAGGCGCAGACCGACGACGAGGGCAATCTGCAATGGCTGCGCGCCGTGGTGGTCGATGGCAAGGACAATCCGGTCAAGAACATCAAGGTCACCCGCAAGGGCGACGGTTTTGTCGCGGAAGAAGAAGCGGCCAAGCTGGAGCGCCGCGTGGAAATGCACGCGCGTACCATCAGCTCGACGCTGTATGCGGCCACCGATTCCAGCGAAGACGGCGCCAAGCTGCCGGACACCATCGTCAAGCAGATCGTCGAGATGTTCTCGACCAGCATCGACTTCCGCGGCGACCTGAAGCGCGGCGACCATTTCAACGTGGTCTACGAAACGTTCTGGCAGGACGGCGAGTTTGTGCGAGCGGGCCGCATCCTGGCGGGCGAGTTCACCAACAAGGGCACGACGTATCAGTCGGTCTGGTTCGAAGATCCACAAAGCAAGCAGGGCGGCGGTTACTACAGCTTTGACGGCAAAGCCCTCAAGAAAGCCTTCCTCAAATCCCCGGTTGAATTCTCCCGTATTTCCTCAGGCTTCGCGATGCGCGTGCATCCGATTTCCGGCCAGTGGAAGCAGCACAAAGGCATCGACTTCCCGGCACCGACCGGCACCCCTATCCGCGCATCGGGCGACGGCGTGATCGATTTCGCCGGCACCCAGAACGGCTACGGCAATTTCGTCATGATCAAGCACTGGGCCAACTACACCACCGCTTACGCCCACATGAGCCGCTTTGCGCCTGGCATCAAAAAAGGCAGCAAGGTCAGCCAGGGCGACGTGATCGGCTACGTCGGCACCACCGGCTGGTCGACCGGCGCGCACTTGCACTACGAATTCCGCGTCGGCGGCGAAGCCAAGGATCCAAGCACGATGAACGTGCAAGCTCAGGCGCCGCTGACGGCAGCCGAGATGTCGCGCTTCAAAACCTACGCCTCCGACATGTCGCACCGCTTCGCGCTGCTGCAGCCGGGCGGCTCCGGCGGCACCCGCGTCGCGGCGAAGTAAGGTTTCAATTCAGCTTCATCAAAACAGGTCGCGCCAGCGGCCTGTTTTTTTATCAGCATGCGCCGTCGAGGCCACTTCTTCTGTGCGACAGCACACGCCGACTCAGGCAAAATACGTTTTTCTGTTTCTGGATGCCACAATGTCTCTGTATATCGGTTTGATGTCCGGCACCAGCCTGGACGGTGTGGACGGCGCGCTGGCGCGCTTCACCGGCGACGCCATCGACACGCTGGCGGCCGCCTACGTGCCCTTCCCGCCCGCGCTGCGCGTCGAGCTGATGGACCTGCAGGCGGCCGGCCACAACGAGATCGAGCGCGAGGCGCTGGCCGCCAATCAGCTGGCCCGGTGCTACGCCGAGTGCGTCAAGGCGCTGCTGGACGACGCCTCGCTGCAGGCGCAGGACATCCGCGCGGTGGCGGCGCATGGCCAGACCATCCGCCACCGTCCAGAACTGGGCTTTACGCGTCAGACCAATAACCCCGCCCTGCTGGCCGAGCTGTGCGGCATCGACGTGATCGCCGACTTCCGCAGCCGCGACATCGCCGCCGGCGGCCAGGGCGCGCCGCTGGTGCCGGCCTTCCACCAGGCGCTGTTCGGCAAGGCCGGGCAGACGCGGGTGGTGGCCAATATCGGCGGCATCTCGAACATCAGCGTGCTGGCCGATGGCAAGGTGACCGGTTTCGACACCGGCCCGGGCAACGTGCTGATGGATGCGTGGATAGCCCGCCACCAAGGCAAGGAATTCGACCTGGACGGCGCCTGGGCTGCCAGCGGCAAGGAAATTCCGGGCCTGCTGGCGAACATGCTGGCCGAGCCATATTTCGCGCTGCCGGCGCCCAAGAGCACCGGGCGCGACCTGTTCCACATCGATTGGCTGGAGCGGCATCTGGCGGCGTTCCCAGGCGCCGGGCCGGAAGACGTGCAGCGCACGCTGACGCGCCTGACAGCCCTCACGCTGGCGCAGGCGATACAAGCCTATGGCGCGGGCACGGACGCGGTCTACGTCTGCGGTGGCGGCGCCTACAACGGCGTGCTGATGGATGAGCTGGGCGCGGCGCTGGGCTCGCAAGTGGTGGTGGCATCGACGCAAGCGCTGGGCGTGGCGCCGAACCGGGTCGAGGCGATGGCCTTCGCCTGGCTGGGCTACCGTTTCACCGAGCGGCTGGCGGGCAATCTGCCGGGCGTGACGGGCTCCGCAGGCGAGCGCGTGCTGGGCGCGCTCTACCCCCGCTGACCCCGCACTGCGGCCGATAGGGGTCTGACCCGTCCGGGGTCAGACCCCGGTGGCCGGGTTGCGGGTTAACGCTCAATCGCGCCGCCCAAACAAAAACGGCGGCACAACCGGAGTTGTCCGCCGTTTAACGCAGCCGGCCGAGGCCGGCTGTGCGCAATTTATACCGAGAACGAAGAGCCGCAGCCGCAGGTCGAGGTCGCGGTTGGGTTCTTGATGACGAATTGAGCGCCTTCCAGGTCGTCCTTGTAGTCGATTTCCGCGCCGACCAGGTACTGGTAGCTCATCGAATCGATCAGCAGCTGGACGCCGTTCTTGACCATCGTGGTGTCGTCTTCGTTGACGATTTCGTCAAACGTGAAGCCGTACTGGAAGCCGGAGCAGCCGCCACCCTGCACAAACACGCGCAGCTTCAGGTCAGGATTGCCCTCTTCCTCGATCAGTTGGGCGACCTTTTCAGCCGCGCTATCGGTGAAGATAATAGGCGACGGGATTACATCTAGCGATTCGGCGACAGCATTCATTTCAGACTCCTACGTGAAAACATTTGGTCCATTATAGACCGTTGGCGTAATTTATGCTCCAGAGACCGCCAAAAGCGATCCCACGCCGGAGCTGTCGCGATGGGTCAATGTACCCAACACCTGTGCGCCGCCGTGCATTTCCAGGACTTTGTAGCTGACATCTCCAATGATACGGGCACTCGGTTGAATTTCAAGCAAATCCGCGCTGAAAACGCAACCCTGCACCTCGCCGTTGACCACCAGATGATCGCAGCGTATCTCGCCTTCCACACGCGCATGCTCGGCAATGACGAGATAGCTGGGATGTCCTGCATCCGCGACAATGTTGCCGATGACCTCGCCATCAACGCGCAGACCGCCGCGAAACAACAAATTACCTCGTATGCGGGTGGCGGCCCCGATCAGGCTGTCCATAGCTATCATGTGCGGCTTTCTGCAAGCGGAGTGGGCGGGAATTACTAATTTACTATCCCCGCCCTGCCGCACTTTGATTTACGGCAGCAGCGCGATCTGGGTCAGGCCGGTGGTTTCTTCCAGGCCGAACATCAGGTTCATGCACTGCACCGCTTGGCCGGACGCGCCCTTGACCAGGTTGTCCTGCACCACCAGCACAATCACGGTGTTGCCGTTGTCCGGACGGTGCAGCGCCAGGCGCAGCATGTTGGAGCCGCGCGTGGAACGGGTTTCCGGATGCGAACCGAACGGCATCACGTCGACGAACGGCGAGTCCTTGTACTGTTCTTCGAACAAAGCCTGCAGCTGTTCGTTGCTGACATCCTTGGTCAGGCGGCCGTACAGGGTCGAATGCATGCCGCGGATCATCGGCACCAGATGCGGCGTGAACACCAGGCCGACCTTGTCGGCGGTGAACTTCTGCAGCTGCGCCGAGGTTTCCGGCGTGTGGCGGTGGCCGGCCACACCGTAGGCCTTGAAGTTGTCGCTCGATTCCGAGAACAGCGTGCCGATCTCAGCCTTGCGGCCGGCGCCGGACACGCCGGACTTGCAGTCGGCGATCAGCGCGCCGGCGTCGATCAGGCCGGCCTTCAGCAGCGGGTAGTAACCCAGTTGCATGGTGGTCGGATAGCAGCCCGGATTGGCGACCAGGCGCGCGCCCTTGATGGCGTCGCGGTTCAGTTCGGCCAGGCCGTAGGCTGCCTCTTCCAGCAGCTCCGGGCAGGTGTGGTCGATCTTGTACCATTTTTCAAAGACAGCCTTGTCCTTGATGCGGAAGTCCGCCGCCAGGTCGATCACCTTGACGCCGGCCTTCAGCAGCGCGGGCGCCTGCGCCATGGCGACGCCGTGCGGGGTAGCGAAGAACACCACGTCGCACTTGCTCAGGTCGGCCTTGTCCGGCGACGAGAAGGCGATGTCCACGCGGCCGCGCAACGAAGGGAACATATCGGCAACCGGCAGGCCATCTTCCTTGCGCGACGTGATAGCCGTCAGCTGCACATCAGGGTGGACTGCCAACAGTCGCAGCAATTCCACTCCGGTGTATCCGGTGCCGCCGACGATGCCAACTTTGATCATGTTCTTTCCTTGAATGAGGTAATGCGTAGAAGGGACTGCCATTTTATCAGGCATATGCGACAGACGTGTGACGCTGCAAAACACGCCTGCCAGATAGCAAAAAAGCCGCCCGACACAGGGCCGGCGGCTTTTTTCTTGGCGCGCCGCAAGCAGCGCACCACAGCGTAAAAATTAACGCTTCGAGAATTGCTTTGCGCGACGTGCTTTGCGCAGACCAACTTTTTTACGTTCAACTTCACGTGCATCGCGGGTAACGAAGCCGGCGCGTGCCAGATCGCCCTTCAGCGCTGCATCGTAGTCGATCAGAGCGCGGGTGATGCCGTGACGCACAGCACCTGCCTGGCCGGACTCGCCGCCGCCGTGAACGTTGACTTTGATGTCAAAACGTTCGACGTTGCCGGTCAGTTCCAGCGGTTGACGAATAACCATCAGGCCGGTTTCGCGGGAGAAGTACTCAGCCGCTGGCTTGCCGTTAACGATGATTTGGCCAGTGCCAACTTTGATAAACACACGAGCTACTGCACTCTTGCGACGGCCGGTGCCGTAATTGTAGTTACCGATCATGTCAGTTCCTTAGATTTCGAGTGCTTTAGGTTGCTGAGCAGCGTGCGGGTGCGAACCTTCAGCGTACACTTTCAGCTTCTTGATCATTGCGTAGCCCAGTGGGCCCTTCGGCAGCATACCTTTGACGGCTTTTTCCAGAGCACGGCCTGGGAAACGCTGTTGCATTTTCAGGAAGTTGGTCTCATAGATGCCACCTGGGTAGCCCGAGTGACGGTAGTAGGTCTTCTCGGTTGCTTTGGTGCCGGTCACGCGCAGTTTGCCTGCGTTGACGATGACGATGAAATCGCCGGTGTCGACGTGAGGAGTAAATTCTGGCTTGTGTTTGCCGCGCAGTCGGAGTGCCACTTCGCTGGCAACACGTCCGAGGACTTTGTCCGTCGCGTCAATCACGAACCAATCGCGCTGGACTTCATGGCCCTTAGCGGAAAAAGTTTTCATGTTGACTTCCTAAATAATAAAACACGCTCAAATGGTGGTTCCGCCATGGCTTCAGCGGACTCGGCCTTCTTATTTACTTTCCTGAGCGAACGGAAAGCCGACAAGTATAAGCGGGAACGCCCTGCCGAGTCAAGCCGCAATGCCGACGGAATCAGGCTCCGCGGCCCCGTAGCGGAAAACATTGACCACATTGAAAGTCGTGTCGGGCACGTACAGGCGGCCGCGGTCGGCGTAAATGAAGTACGGCATCCAGACGCCGCCGGCGTCCGGGTACTTCTTGAACACGGAAATGCCGGTTTCGTAAGTCAGCGTATCGTCGCCGATGCGGAACACTTTCAGCGCGCGATTGACCAGGTCGTTGACGATCAGGCGGTCGCCGTCGATGCAGACGCTGGCCGGCAGCATGAACTTTTCGTAGTCAACATTAACATCATCGCAATAGCCAAGCTGGCCGTAGCTCCACAGGCTCTTGCCCTCGCGGTCGAACACGCGCAGGCAGTTGTTGAACTGGTCGCAGACAAACAAGCGGTCCTGGGCGTCGATGGCGATGTCGCAGGGCGTGAAATCGTCGTCCGAGTGCCAGCGAAAGTTTTTGCGGAACACCACGTAGCCGGTCGGCTGGATCTGCCACATCGAGATCCGGTTGTTGAGCGAATCGGCGATGTAGATCTCGCCCTGGCTGTTGACGGCGATGCCCTGCGGCGCCTTCAGCGTGCCGTCGCCGCCTATACCCTCGCGACCGAACGGCACGCCGTAGTTGATCAGGTAGCCGGCCGGGTTGAACTGGTACATCGTCACCGTGCACAGATTGAAGTTGGTGACGAACACGATCGGCGTGCCGGGACAGATCTGCCCCAGCGGCGGCGTGTGTGGATAGTAGACGTCCATCGCCAGGTCGCCCGGCACGAAGAAGCCGCGCATCATGTCCTGCAATTGATGGTAGGGATCGCTCTCGGTGTTGAAGGTCTTCATGCACCAGTTGCCGGAATCGATGTTCAGCGATGCGTTGGCCATGCGCGCCAGCGGATCGATGCCCATGTGGGTGCGGAACTGGTCGTACCAGTACTTGTAGATGCTGGTCGTGGCACTGGCCCATTGATCGATCCAGTTGCCGCCGGCCACAGGTTCGCGCGGCACGATTCGGCGTTCGCGCTTGAAGCCGATCACCGACGTCATGCAATTGAATTGCGAGGTCGAACGCAACCGGTTCTGGCGGCTCTGGCCATCGCGCCGGTGGCCGACCGACTCGATCAGCAAGGCCTCCTCCTCGCCCTGGATGCGCGGAATGCGCACCTTGATCACGCTGGACGCGAACGGCTCGCTGATGAAATACACGTCCGGCTCGCCTTCCGCTTCGCAGATCTGGTACGGCCCGACAAACACCACGTCCTCCAGCGCGCCGTAGGCGAAATCGGACAGGCTGTGCACCGGCTCCAGCTTGTGGTTCCACAAAGGCAGCAGGCCGCTGACCACGTTGACCTGCTTGCCCTCCAGGTCGTACACCGTGATGGCGTTCTCGATATGTCCCGGCACGAACACGCGGTCGCCGATCACGCACACCGAGCGCATCACGTTGAACTTGCCGATGCCGGTGGGCTTGCCGTGCTGGTGCAGCATCACCATATCGTGCGGCGCCTGCACGCATTCGTCGACGACGGGCCAGTCGGTGCTGATCTTCAGCACTTCGTAGTGGCCGGTGTTGGCGAGGTAGAGATTGCCTTGCGCGTCGCTGGCCAGGCCTTGCGGCCACAGCAGTTCATGGCTGGCTTGCGGCCCGGCGACGTGGCGGAACTGGCTGATGAACTCACCGTCCAGCGTGAACTTGACGCAGCGGCTGGCCAGGCTGTCGGTCGTGTGGAAGAACTCGTCGCAGACATACAGGTAGTCGACGCCGTCGCGCTCGCGCACCACGGTGATGCCGTTCGGATCGGACAATGGCAGGTAATGACTGTCGCCCTCGCCGAAGGCATAGCTGAACCAGATCTCGTGTTCGTCGTAAGCGAAGGCCACCACGCGGCCGTGGCCCATGTCGGTGCAATACATCAGCTGGTGGGTGGGATGCGGGCAGACGTGGAAGGGCATCAGCAGGCGCGGCGCGTCGGGCGTGTCGTCGCCAGGGCCCTCGATCACGTGCAGCAGTGCGGACAGATCGGCATTGAAGACCAGCACGCGACTGTTGCCAGTATCACACACCCACAGCCTGCCGAAGCTATCGGCATGCACGCCGACCGGCGAATTGAGCGTGAAATCGTCGGCCAGCGGCCCCAGCGGGGTGGTGCCCGGCTCCGTCAGCTCGCCATAGGAACAAAGGTACTTGATGGCCTGGTTCATCATGCCTCCTTGATCTGGATCACAAAGTATGCAAGCCGTTGGCGGTCACGGCAAGCAAAAAAACCTCATGCAAGCCAGTCTGGCCGGACTCCTTTACAATATGCGCAACGATTTTTAACGGAGAGAATGATGGAATGCAAAGTCAGCTGGAATGGCCCGTCGGGCATGAGTTTCTTGGCCCAGACCGGCTCCGGCCACATGGTCAACATGGATGGTGCGCCGGAGGGCGGCGGCCACAACCTGGCGCCGCGTCCGATGGAGATGGTATTGCTGGGCACCGGCGGCTGCACGGCCTATGACGTGGTGCTGATCCTGAAGAAGGGCCGCGCCGACATCCGCGGCTGCGAGTGCACGCTGACCGCCGAGCGCGCGGACACGGAGCCGAAGGTGTTCACCAAGATTAATTTCCACTTCACCGTGACCGGCAAGGACTTGAAGCCTGAAGCGGTGGAACGGGCGATCACGCTGTCGCACGACAAGTACTGCTCGGCGTCCATCATGCTCGGCAAGACTGCCGAGATCACCCATTCGTTCGAGATTATCGAGGCTTGACGTCGTCCCCGCGCAGGCGGGGATCCATGCTGAGTATGGATTCCCGCCTGCGCGGGAAGTCGCTGCCCCCAATGGGGGCAGCGACGGCGGCGGAGTCAGATATAGTAGGCGGTGCTGGTCATGACTTTGCCCATCACCGCCATCACCGTCTGCACCGGGGCCGGCGTCTGCGAGGCGCCCAGTGCCTGGGCTGCGGCGCCGTGCTCGATCTCATCCTGCCGCATCTGTTCAACGATGGCGCGCGACTTGGCGTCCTGCGGCGGCAACTTGTCCAGATGGCTGGCCAGATGCGCCTCCACCTGCCGCTCCGTCTCCACCACAAAGCCCAGGCTGCGCGCGTCGCCCAGCACCGCCGCCACCGTGCCCAGCGCATACGCGCCGGCATAGAACAGCGGATTGAGCACGCTGATATGCGAGTTCAGTTCGCCCAGCCGCTGCGCGGTCCAGGCCAGATGGTCTTCCTCTTCCCTGCCCGCCTGCTCGAACTGCGCGCGCATCTGCTCGGTCTTGGCAAAGCGGCTCTGCGAGTTGTACAGCGCCTGCGCGCACACCTCGCCCACATGGTTCACGCGCATCAGCCCGGCGCTGTGGCGGGTTTCCGCCTCGCTCATCTGGGCGTCGGCCGCGTGCAGCGCCGGCGTCGGCCGCGATGCCGAGGCGACGCCGGTGATCACGCGCAGCGCCTTGTCGGCGCCGGCAATCAATCGGTCCAGCGGAGTGTGGTGATGTGCGGCCATAGGAAAACTCGAATTCGGACGAAAGCAATATTATAGAGGTGAGCGCCTCAGTTTGCCTCGGCCGCTTCGCGCAACTGGCGCTGGCGTTCGATGTAGTCAGCCACCGGGCCGCGCACATCGATCTTGGAAATGTCTTTCGCCACGCTCAGGTTCAAGCCCAGCAGGAAGGGGATGTTCTCGACGGGCACTTCCGGGCAGTGCTCGGCAAACGCGCGCAGGAAGCGCTTGGATTCCACCACCGGCACCACCTTCTCCCCGCTCATGTATTGCAGGATGCTAGTGATGCTGTGGCCCTTGCCGATGCTGTGATAGATGAAGCGGTTGAAGTCGCGGTCCAGCTTGGCGAAGTCCAGCGTTTCCTTGGTCATCAGGCCCGACAGGTAAAACAGGCCCAGCGCCACGCGAAAGAAGCCGGTGGACTCGCTGCGGTCGACGCCGCAATGGGTGACCGCCAGAATTTTTTCCTGCAATTGAGGATGCATTTTTTGTTGTTCTCCCATATCCGACTATAGCAAGACATTTGTACAGCGAGTGGCTTGCGCGCGAGAATTTTTACATGCTACTCTTGAAATATTTTTAACAAGGGACAGAACAATGATCGAGGTCAGGGGTCTCGCCAAGCGTTTTCGCCTGCCGTCGCGCGGCGGCAAGCCGGCCCAGGCGCGCGATCCGCGCGATCACGACGGCTGGTTCCACGCGGTGCGCGACGTCAGCTTCCGCTGCGCCCCCGGTGAGGTGCTGGGCCTGCTTGGTCCCAACGGCGCCGGCAAGACCACCACCCTGCGGTTGCTGTCCACCGCACTGAAACCCGACGCAGGCAGCATACACGCCAACGGCGTCGACCTGCTGCACGATCCCGTGGCGGCGCGCCAGCACATCGGCTTTTTATCCGGCACCACCGGCCTCTACGGCCGCCTGACCGCGCGCGAAAACGTCGAATACTTCGGCCGCCTGCACGGCATGAGCCCGCCCTACCTGAAGCGCCGCTGCGACGAGCTGTTCGAACTGCTGCAGATGACCGAGTACGGCAACAAGCGCGCCGACCAGCTGTCCACCGGCATGAAGCAGAAATGCTCGATCGCCCGCACCGTGGTGCACGAACCGCAGATCGTCATCCTCGACGAGCCGACCACCGGCCTGGATGTGATGTCGGCCAAGATCCTGCTGGACTTTATCGCCAGCTACAAGGCGCTGCGCGTGCCGCTGATCTTCTCCACCCACCACCTGCACGAGGTGGAAAAGCTGTGCGACCGCGTCTGCGTCATCAACCACGGCAAGACCGCCTTCCACGGCACGGTCGACGAGCTGCGTCACCTGGGCGGCAGCGCCGACCTGTACGACGCCTTCGTCGGCGTCATCAACCAGGAGGCCTGAGCCATGTGGATCATCTACCTCAAGGAATTGCTGGAACTGGCGCGCGACCGCCGCACCTTCTTCTTCACCGTGTTCATCCCGGTGTTCGCGATGCCGCTGATCTTCACCGGATTCGGCTACGTTTCGCAGAGCATGTTCAAGCAGGCCAGCCAGGCCGAGATGACCTACTCCATCTTCGGCAAGGACAACGCGCCCAGGCTGGCCGAACGCTTCGCCAGGGAAAAAGGCTTCCGCGAAGTGGTGCTGGGCAGCCCGGCCGACATCAAGACCGCCATCGGCGACGACCGCATCAAGTTCGCGCTGGTGATACCGGCCGGCTTCGAAGCGAGCCTTGCCCAGCATCAGCAAGCGGTGATCGCGCTGCACTACAACAGCGCGGTCACGGTCGACCTGACGCGCAAGCGCGTGATGTCGGTGATTGGCGGCCAGAACCGCCTGCTGCGCGAACAGGCGCTGTCCGCGCTCAACCTCAACAAGGAGCAGCTGCGCTACGCGCTCGACCCGATCACGCTGGAAGACCACTCCACCGCCGACAAGCGCGAGCAGATGGGCGCCGTGGTCGGCGGCATGCTGCCCTACATCCTGCTGATGGTGTGCCTGATGGCCGCTATGTATCCGGCGATCGACACCGGCGCCGGCGAGAAGGAACGCGGCACGCTGGAGACCCTGCTGCTGGCGCCGGTCTCGCGCACCGCGCTGGTGATGGCCAAGTTCCTGATGCTGTTCACGGTGGGCCTGACCTCGGCGCTGCTGATGATAGGCAGCATGGGCATGCTGCTGACTTTCTTCGGCCCCATGCTGGGCGGCGACCTGGTGCAGATGGTGCGCGCCATCGGCCTGCTGGACCTGACCATGGTGGCGCTGATGCTGGTGCCCACCGCCGCCATCTTCGCCGCCATCCTGCTGTCGATCTCGGTCTACGCCAAAAGCTACAAGGAGGCGGCCGGCCTGATCTCGCCGCTGATCATCGTGACCGTGCTGCCAACCCTGGTGGCGCTGCTGCCCGGTGTCGAGCTGAACTGGAAATGGGCGATGGTTCCGATGACCAATGTTTCCCTCGCGATGAAGGAATTGGTGAAAGGAACGATGGACTACAGCATGTTCTGGGTCATCCTGCTGTCGACCACGCTGACTGCCGGCGCCCTGCTGGCCCTGTGCCGCTGGTGGTTCAACCGCGAGCAGGTTTTGTTTAGAAATTGAATAAGTTGTCTATTCAACCAGCATGAATCCGGCCGTTTCGCGCTGCCGTCTGGTCGGCCATTTTTGCACTCTGGCGCGCCGTTTGCGCCGCCTATCGCAATGGCGCCCCATGTATAGAACAAATTCAATACAATGCCATCATGTGAAAAGTGTATGGCCGTGCAGAAACGCGGAGCAGACACCGGCAGAATCATTCAGGAGTTAGCATGGAATTACGCATCAGCAACTTGTCTAAAACCTACGGCAATGGCGTCGTGGCGCTGGACAATATTTCGCTCACCATCCCGGCCGGGATGTTTGGCTTGCTCGGCCCCAACGGCGCCGGCAAGTCCACGCTGATGCGGACGCTGGCGACCTTGCAGGAGTGCGATTCCGGCTCCGTGTTCCTGGATGACATCGATGTGCTGGACGAAAAGGACGAAGTGCGCCGCCTGCTGGGCTATCTGCCGCAGGACTTCGGCGTGTACCCGAAAGTGACGGCTTATGAACTGCTGGACCATTTCGCCGTGCTCAAGGGCCTGTCCAACCGCAACCGCCGGCGCGAGGTGGTCGACGGCCTGCTGCAACAAACCAATCTGTTCGACGTGCGCAACCAGCGCCTGGGCGGCTTCTCCGGCGGCATGCGCCAGCGCTTCGGCATCGCCCAGGCGCTGCTGGGCGATCCCAAGCTGATCATCGTCGACGAGCCGACCGCCGGCCTCGACCCGCAGGAACGTGTGCGCTTCCACAACCTGCTGTCCGACATCGGCGACGACAAGACCGTGATCCTGTCGACCCACATCGTCAGCGACGTGGCCGACCTGTGCGCCAACATGGCCATCATCAACAAGGGCCATCTGCTGCTGTGCGGCCCGACCCAGGAACTGATCCACGACGTCAGCGACAAGATCTGGGCCCGCTTCATCGACAAGCGCGACCTGCCGTCGTTCCAGCTGCGCCATCCGGTCATCTCGTCGCGCCTGCTGTCCGGCCGCACCCTCATCCACGTCTACAGCGAGACCGATCCCGGCGACGGCTTCGAGGAAGCCATCGGCGACCTTGAAGATGTCTACTTCGCCACCATCGCCGGCCGCCATCGCGCCGCGGCCACCTGCGATTAAGGCGGCCGCATGTTTTCCATCGCCTACTTTGAAGCGCGCCAGCGCCTCAAGCTGCTGTCCACCTGGGTCTACTTCCTCGGCTTCCTGGCGCTGTCGCTGCTGTGGATGGCCGCCGCCGGCGGCGTCTTCAAGGGCGCCTCGGTCGCCTTCGGCAGCCAGCTGATCGACTCGCCGCGCTCGCTGATGTTTACCACCAGCGTGCTGGCCTCGCTGGGCGTGGTGGTGATGGCCGCCATGATGGGCCGCTCGGTGCAGCAGGACTTCGAATACGACATGCAGCACTTCTTCTTCTCGGCGCCGATCAAGAAGCACCAGTACATGTTCGGCCGCTTCCTCGGCGCCTACCTGACGCTGGCCATCATCTTCACCAGCATCCTGCTGGGCGCCTGGCTGGGCAGCTACATTCCCGGCATCGACGCCGAACGGCTGGGCCAGCCTGGCCTGCTGGGCTACGTGATCCCCTACCTGATCGTCATCCTGCCCGACATCTTCATCTTCGGCGCCGTGTTCTTCATCCTGGCCGCGCTGACGCGGCGCATGCTGCCGGTCTACATCTCCAGCGTGGTCATGCTGATCGGCTACATCGTCGCCCCCGGCCTGGCGCGCGACCTCGACTACAAGACGCTGGCCGCGCTGATCGACCCCTTCGGCACCACCGCCGTGATCCGCCTGACCGAATACTGGCCCATCATCGAGCGCAACAGCCGCATGTTCTGGCCGGAGGGCGTGTACCTGCTCAACCGCGTGCTGTGGTGCTCGTTCGCGCTGGCCGGCCTGCTGCTGGGTTACTGGCGCTTCCACTTCATCGCCACCATCGACAGCGGCGCCGGCAGCACCAGCCGCGGCGAAGGCGAGGCGCCGCTGCACCTGTCGACCCAGTCCACCAGCACCCAGGAAACGCCGGACTTCCAGTCGCGCAGCCTGGCCGCGCTGCTGTTCAAGATGAGCTGGCTGAGCCTGCGCGAAACCACCAAGAACATCTACTTCCTGGTGCTGGTGCTGGCCGGCGTGCTGATGATGCTGGCCAGCGCGCTGGACATGGGCTCGATGTTCGGCACCACCACCTACCCGGTCACCTACCTGGTGCTGGAGTCGGTGTCGGAAACCTTCGCGCTGTTCATGTTCGTCATCACCACCTTCTACGCGGGCGAGCTGGTGTGGCGCGAGCGCGAAGCGCGCATGGCGCAGATGCTGGACGCGCTGCCGATTCCCAGCTGGCTGCCGATGCTGTCCAAGCTGATCGCGCTGATCGGCCTGCAGACCCTGCTGATGGTGGTGGTGATGGTGTGCGGCATGGCGATCCAGATCGCCAAAGGCTATTTCATCCTGGAGCCGGGGCTGTATCTGTACCACCTGTTCCTGCTGCAGCTGCCGGCCTACGCGCTGTCGGCCGTGCTGGCGATCGCGCTGCAAGTGCTGATCAACCAGAAATACCTGGCCTACTTCGCGATGATCGTCTACTACCTGGCCAGCATCACGCTGGGCACGATCGGCGTCGACGATCCCATGCTCATCTACGGCAACACGCCGAGCTTCATCTATTCCGCCATGAACGGCTACGGCCATTACCTGGCGCGCGAGCGCTGGTTCGAGCTGTACTGGGCCGGCGCCGCCGTGCTGCTGGTGGTGCTGTCGCTGCTGTTCTGGGCGCGCGGCACCAACGACGGCTGGCGCCAGCGCCTGCAACTGGCGCGCCACGCGCTGACGGTGCCGGTGCTGAGCACGGTGGCGGCCGGCCTGCTGGTGTTCCTCGGCGCCGGCAGCGTGGTGTTCTACAACACCCACATCGCCCACTGTTTCAAGTCGGCCTACCAGAAGGATGCCGAACACGCCGACTACGAGCGCAAGTACAAGAAGTTCGCCGTGGTGCCGCAGCCACGCATCACCGACGTCAAGCTGGACGTCGCCATCGCGCCGAGCCAGCGCAGCCTGGTTGTCAAGGGCCGCTACCTGCTGGAGAACAAGACCGCGCAGCCGATCAGCGATGTGCTGGTCTACCAGGACAACACCACCACCCAATTCAAGGTGCGCTTCAGCCAGGACGCGCGGCCGGGCTTCCAGGATGACGACCTCGGTTTCTACAGCTACAAGCTGGCCAAGCCGCTGGCGCCGGGCGCGCAGCTGACGATGGACTTCGACGTGGTCTACCTGCCCGAAGGCATCCTCGGCATGGGCCAGGACACGCCGGTGGTCGGCAACGGCACCTTCTTCAACAACGGCGTGCTGCCGCACATCGGCTACCAGCAGGCGATGGAACTGAACGACGCGCGCGACCGCAAGCGGCACAGGCTGCCGGCACGCGAACGCATGCTGCCGCGCGACGACCCGGCCGGCCTGGCCAACAACGTCGCCGGCAACGACGCCGACTGGATCAGCTTTGACGCCACCGTCAGCACCAGCGCCGACCAGATCGCCGTCGCGCCCGGCACGCTGGTCAAGGAATGGAGCAAGCAGGGACGGCACTACTATCACTACAAGATGGACCAGCCCATCCTGAACTACTACGCCATCCAGTCGGCGCGCTACCTGGTCAAGCGCGACTGGTGGCAGGACGTCGGCATCGAGCTGTACTACCATCCCGGCCACGAGTACAACCTCGACCGTATGGACAAGGGCATCAAGGAATCGCTGGACTACTACACCCGCAACTTCGGGCCCTACCAGCACAAGCTGGTGCGCATTGTCGAGTTCCCGCGCTACGCCACCTTCGCGCAATCGCTGCCGACCACGATAGCGTATGCGGAATCGATAGGCTTCATCGCCAAGGTCAACGACAAGAGCCCGAAGGACATCGACTACCCGTTCTACGTCACCGCGCATGAAGTGGCGCACCAGTGGTGGGGCCATCAGCTGGTCGGCGGCAACACCCGCGGCAGCACGGTGCTGAGCGAAACGCTGGCCGAATACTCGGCGCTGATGGTGATGAAGAAGAACTTCGGCGCGGACAAGATGCGGCGCTTCCTGCACTACGACCTGGACCTGTACCTGATGGGCCGGGCGATGGAGCGCAAGAAAGAACTGCCGTTGGCGGACAACGAAAACCAGAACTACATCCAGTACCGCAAGGGCAGCCTGGCGATGTACCAGTTGCAGGACATCCTGGGCGAGGCCAGGATCAACGCCGTGCTGAAGGACTTGCTGACGCAGTATGGCCGCAAGAGCGGGCCGTATCCGAGCGTCACGGTGCTGGTCGACGCGCTGCGCAAGATCACGCCGCCCGAGCAGGCCTACCTGATCGACGACCTGTTCAACAGCATCGTGCTGTACGAGAACCATGCGGTCTCGGCCACCGCGCGCAAGCTGGCGGACGGCAAGTACGAAGTGACGTTCGCGGTCAGCGCCGCCAAGGTGCGGGCCGACGACCAGGGCGCGGAAAAAGATACGCCGTTGAAGGACTGGATCGACATCGGCATCGACGACAAGGACGGCAACGCCCTGTACCGCGAACGCAAGCTCATCGAGCGCAAGGACAATCTGTACACGGTGATCATCAACGGCCGTCCGGGCAAGGCCGGCATCGATCCCGACAACAAGCTGATCGACCGCAAGCCCGACGACAACATGATCAACGTCGAGCTGCTGGCCCAGTAAATACGACTGGGGTCAAGTCTGACATTCGGACACGAGCTCTGCCGTAGGCGCCTGCCTACGGCAGAGCTCGTGTCCGAATGTCAGACTTGACCCCACTGTTTTAGGCGGTGACTTGCAGGGAGCTGACCAGCCCGGCGTTGTAGGAGTCTTCGATGAGGGTGCCGGCCAGGCTGGGATTGGCCTTGAGCAGGTCCGCCCAATTGGCCGAGGCCTGCTCCGACAGCCCGCTGACCGTCCCGGCGCCGGTGTAGACGCCCGACGCCGACGGCGCCGAGGCCAGCGAGGAAAGAATCGCCTGATCCTGCGCTTGCTGCGCCGTGGCGGAAGTATCGACATTGCTGCCGTCGGCGGGAACAGTGACCGGCTCGGCCGTCGTGCCGGCCTGTTGCAAGGTATCCAGCAAGCCGGACGGCGTGTAGACCGCGGCCCCGGTCGATCCGCCCAGCGACGCCACCACGGCCGACTCCGCCGAGAGGCTGACAGCCGCGGACGACAAGGCCCCCGCCGCCGTACTGGAGACGACGGGCACATACGGCTGGTAAGCCGGACTTGCGCTAACGGAGTTGAGGGCGATGGTCATGATAACTTCAATATAGTTGCTCGCCGCACGTGGCGCAAGCGTAAAAAAGCCGGGCGTTTTGGAGGCGCCCGGCTTGCTTGAAATTTCAGCAATCAGATTTTGGCAGCGTCGTGGTCGCGCTTGACCTTGTCCGCATGGCGTTCCAGCTTCTCGTCGTGGCGCGCCAGTTGCTCCTGGTGCTTGTCGGCGCTGCGGCGGGCGATCACTTTTTCGTCATGCTGGATGGCCTGCTTCTCCACCTTGATGTTTTGCTGCTCGGCACGGCGCGCCTGGTCCAGCTGCTGGGCGCCGGCCAGGTCGCCCTTCTTGATGTCGGTGTGTTCGGCGCGGGCCAGCGCGTTGCGTTCGCCGCGTTCCGCTTGCAGTTGCTGCTGACCTGCCGCCACCTGGCTTTGCTTGGCCGCGATCACCGCGTTGTCGCGCTTGATCTGGCGAGTATCCTGGTGGATCTCTTTGACGTCCCGGCGGATCTGAGCATTGTCCTGATGGACTTGTGCCACTGGATTGGTTTGCGCGAAAGCTGCGGCGCTGATCATGGAAAGCACGCCGGCGATCATCAGGGATTTGGTTTTCATGATTATGTTCCTTTTCTAGTGGTTGGCAGATCGCTGTTCATCAGCGTCTTGAGCAATTAACGCGACCGCCCTCGCGACAGACGACCACAGTTCCGTAAGAAAAGTTACGAGTTGTATCCTGCAAGCGCGGCCGCCAGCTCGCGCTGCCAGGTGCTGGCCTTCGCGCCGTTCCACACCAAGGCCACCTGCTCCACGCATTCGAACGCGCAATCGGTGACGCGGATGCGGCGCAGCTCGGGATCGGCCAGCGCGAAGTCCGGCAGGTAGGCCAGCGCCTCGCCGGACTTGACCAGCGCCAGCAGCAGTTGCAGATCGTCGGTCCAGTAGCGGATCTTGCGCGGCAGCTGGTCGTCGCGCCAGCCGTCGGAACGGGCGCCGCGCTGCACGCCGCAAAACAGCGAGCGCGACGGGCAGGCGAAATCGTGCGCCAGCACTTGCGCCGTATCCGCCTCCAGCAGCGGTGCCGGCGACAGCGACGTAACCAACGGATGGCGCAGCCCCGCCACCAGATGCAAGGTCACGCTGCCCAGCGGCGTGACCTGCCATTCGTCCGACCAATGTTCGCCGCGTCCCTCGATGACGTCGCCGGTGACGATGGCGGCGTTGATATCGCCACGCAGCAACGCCGCCAGCGCCTCATCCTCGAACATGGCCTGCATGCGCAGGCTGGCTTCCGGATAGGCGCGCAACGCCTGCGACAACATTTGCCCATGCCTCCACAGCAGGATCGCCGGACCGGCGACGCGGCTGTCCACGGCGGCGCGTTCACCCATCAGGTCGGCCTTGGCCTGGTCGGCCAGCGCCAGCAGGGTCTGGGCGCGAGCCAGCAGCAACTGGCCGCTGTCATTCAGCACCAGCTGCTTGGCGCTGCGGTCGAACAGCGGCTTGCCCAGGCCATCCTCCAGCCGCTTGAGCGCCTTGGACACCGCCGACGGCGTCAAATGCAGCTCCAGCGCGGCCGCGCCCAGCGACGGACGGCGGGCAGCGCTGACAAAAACACGCAGGTCGGAAAGATTCATGATGTCCAAACAGGATATGAAAGATGAATTTAAGTTGCTTTACTGGATACGAAGAGCATCTTACCATCTGCAGCATGACGACACTCACCCAACAACAATGGATCTATCGCCGGCAGCCCGTCGGCCAGATCACGGCCGAGCACTACGAGCTCGTTGAACAACAACTATCGACCGCGCTGGGCGACGGCGAGGTGCTGATCGAAGCGCGCTGGTTCAGCGTCGATCCGTACATGCGCATCGGCCAGTCCAGCAAGCCGACGTACGACACCGATCCCCATCCACTCGACACTGTGCAGCAAGGCGCGGTGGTGGCGCAGGTGCTGGCGTCGAACGCAGCCGGCTTCGCCATCGGCGACTGGGTGCAAAGCTACACCGGCTGGCAAACGCATGCACGCGTCCACGCCAGCGGCCTGAAGCGCATCGATCCGGAACTGGCGCCGGTGACCACCGCGCTCGGCGTGCTGGGCATGCCGGGCCGCACGGCCTGGTTCGGCCAGACGGAATCGGGCAAGCCGCATGCGGGCGAGGTGGTGGTGGTGTCCGGCGCGGCCGGCGCGGTGGGATCGTTGGTGGTGCAGTTCGCCAAGCGCCACGGCGCGCGCGTGCTCGGCATCGCCGGCGGCGCGGCCAAGTGCGGCTGGCTGCGCGATACGCTGGGCGCGGACTGGGCCATCGACTACAAGGCCTATGCCGACGCCGACGCGCTCGGCGCGGAAATCAAGCGCCTGACCGGCGGCGTCGATGTGTATTTCGATAACGTCGGCGGCATGGTGACTGATGCGGTGATCCCGTTGATCAACCGCCGCGCGCGCATCGTCATCTGTGGCCAGATCAGCCAGTACAGCGGCGGCCTGGAGACGCCGGAACTGGGGCCGCGCCTGCTGCATCACATGCTGTACCAGCGCGCCACGATCCAGGGCATGCTGGCGCGCGACTACCTGCACCGCATGGACGAGATGATACGCATCGTCGCGCCGTGGGTGAAGGCGGGCGAGATCGTGTTCGAGGAAACGGTGATCGACGGCTTCGAGCAACTGCCGTCGGCACTGAACTCGCTGTTCACCGGTGAGCATCGCGGCAAGCTGCTGGTGAAGGCATGAGGGCCGCGCTGCTAGCGCTGGCCTTGATAGCCGGCAGCGCCGGTGCGGCCGATGCCAGCTACGGCGAGCACGGTATGGCGCTGTTCGGGGGCGAGGAAGGTCTGTACGCATCGCACCTGCCGATGTTCCATGCGCCGCACGACTACCAGGTGATCCTGCAAGTGCACGTGGCTGATCCCGCCACCGACGCGGCGCTGCGCCGTCGTCTCGACGGCAAGACCGCGCTGTGGACCGTCGCACCGGAGAAGTTCGAACTGTCGCGCCTGGCGCCATCGAGCGCGGCGCCGCTGCGGCAGTTCAAGGCCGACCTGGTGCTGGGTCATTTCGAGCAAGGCGGCAAGACGCAGTTCGCCGCCTCCACCGTCGTGGTCGACAAGGTGCTGATGTACCGCCAACTGTCGCCGGCGCAGAAGACCAGCGCCGACGCCAGCTACGTGCAGATCGGAACGGGCAAACAACGCTACCTGGTCAAGCAGATCGACAGCCGGCCGGATTTCGATCACATCGTTTCGTACACGGCGGCGGGTGGCGCATCGACAGCGGCGATCACGCTGAACAAGCAAGCCTTGCAGCAGCCGGACGCGCGGTCGCTGGCGGCAGCGCTGCATGTGCCCGCCAGCTCGATTCGTGGTACGGTCTACTTTTATACCGACGACTTGAAGTGACATGGTTCCAGCAGAATACGAAGGCGTGTGGCGCCGCAGCGGCATCTGGCGCAGCAACGGCAGCAGCGACCTGACCACTCAAGTGTGGTGGTTCCAGGCAGAGCGCTATCACATCGACCTGCGCATTCCCGTCGACCGCAACGGCATCAACGGCTTCGCCGGCGAGACCGTGGTGGAAGGCGAGCGCTGCACCTGGCATCCCGCCATCGCCTATCCCGCCCTCAGCAGCGAGCTCGACGCCGGCTGGATGCGCTTCGACGATGCCGACCACGTGCACGAAACCGGCCTCGACAACAGTTACGAGGAAGACTGGTATCGCGAGGCCAGCGGCGCCATGCACGGCCAGCGGCTAGAAGATCCGCACAGCGATCAACTAGCCTACCTGCTGATCAGCGACGACTGGCTAGCCTGGGCCTGCGGCAGCCCGAAGGGCGCCTGCGAGATCACCGTCTACCGGCGCGAGCAGCAGCAATGGATCGCCATCGCCTCCAACGTGGCCACGACCACGCCCGCGATCGCGCTCAGCAAGAAGGATGCTCTGCAATGGCAGGCCGGCCAACTGATCGAAGTGTCCATGAAGCCGGGCACTGCCTGGCGCGTCTAACCCCAGCCGGGGTCAAGTCTGACATTCGGACACTGACTGAGCGGTAGCTTGCGGTTTATGGTCGAGCTCGTGTCCGAATGTCAGACTTGACCCCGGACGTTACGAAACAAAAACGGGACCCTCAAGGTCCCGTTTTTGTTGGTGCAGCTGAAGATTACTCAGCGGTGGCGGCAGCTTTTTTAGGTGCTGCTTTTTTGGCTGGCGCTTTCTTGGCCGCCGGCTTTTTGACCGCTGCAGCCTTGGCCGGAGCCTTGACTGCGGCCGCCTTCTTGGCCGGAGCTTTCTTCGCTGGCGCCGCGTCTTCGGCTGCACCGTCCGCGCCCTCGTCCGCTACCGCGGCCGCTTTGCCCTTGGCCGGAGCCTTGGCCTTGCGCTCTTCGAACTCGAAGCTGATCTTGCCGTCCTTGCCCTTCACCAGGAAGGCCTTGAACGGACGGCGCGTGCGCTGCGAGACAAAGCCCGGCAGCAGGTCGGTCTTGCCGTCGTTGAGCAGCTTGGCCATCTGCTCAGGCAGAATCTCCTGTTGCAGGATGATGCGGCCGCTGCGGAAATCGCAGGTCTTCGGTTTGGCGACGCTGTTTTCGCACACATACGCCAGACCCATCTCGTACACGCCGCCGGCGCACTTCGGACACGGGCCCAGCGCGGTCTGGCCGGTGAAGTCGACCGGCTCCGCGCCTTCCGCATCGTCGTTCTGACCGAAGTCGAACTCCAGCTTGAAGTTCTTGATCTCTTCGTCGCGCACGATGCGCAGGATGGCCGCGAACGGACGTCCCATCTTCGAGCGGAAACCTTGCAGCGGGCCGATGGTGCGGTCCTTCAGCAACTGCTCCACTTCCTCGATCTCGAACTGGCGGCTGCCCGGCGTTTTGCTCATCGAGAAATCGCACTTGGTGCAGGCGAAGCGGCGGTAGTTTTCCTTGACCACGCTGCCGCAGTTCGGGCACGGCGTGTGCAGCGTGTGGTAGTCGCCCGGGATCGTATCGTTGTCGTATTCCTTGGCGCGCTTGACGATGATCTGCGTCATCTGGGCGATTTCACGCATGAACTCGTCACGCGAGATCTTGCCCTTCTCCATTTGCGACAGCTTGTATTCCCACTCGCCGGTCAGCTCCGGCGCGGTCAGTTCGTTCACGCCCAGGCCGCGCAGCAGCGTCATCAGCTGGAACGCTTTCGCGGTCGGCATCAGTTCGCGCCCTTCGCGCAGCAGGTAGCGCTCGGTCAGCAGACCCTCGATGGTGGCGGCGCGCGTTGCTGGCGTGCCCAGGCCCTTGCCGGCCATCGCATCGCGCAGCTCGTCGTCCTCGACCAGCTTGCCCGCGCCTTCCATCGCCGACAGCAGCGTCGCCTCCGTGTAGCGTGCGGGCGGCTTGGTGACCAGGCCATTGGCGTTGACCGTGTCGGTCAGCACCTTCTCGCCCTTGGCCACCGGCACCAGGTTGCCGTTGGCGTTGCCTTCCTTGTCGTCGTCCGACGAGGCTTCCTTGCCGTAGATCGCCAGCCAGCCCGGATTGGTCATGACCTTGCCTTCAGTCTTGAACTGATGGCCGGACACTTCGGTGTAGCGGGTGGTGACCTGGAACTCGGCAGGCGGGAAGAACACGGCCATGAAACGGCGCGTGACCAGGTCGTACAGCTTCTGTTCCGGCTCGGACAAATTCTTCGGTGCGATGGTGGTCGGAATGATCGCGAAGTGATCCGAGATCTTGGTGTTGTCGAAGATGCGCTTGTTCGGCTTGACCCACTTCTTGTCCAGGATCTGCTTGGCGAACTGGTGGTAGTTCGGGTTTTCCTTGACCACTTCCAGCGCCTGCATCACGGTCGGCATGTAGTCTTCCGGCAGGTGGCGCGAATCGGTACGCGGGTAGGTCAGCACCTTGTGCTTTTCGTACAGCGCCTGCGCCAGGCCCAGCGTGTTCTTGGCCGAGAAGCCGAAGCGCGAGTTGGCCTCGCGCTGCAGGCTGGTCAGGTCGAACAGCGCGGGCGCCATCGACGTGGTCGGCTTGGCTTCCTCGGTGACGTTGCCCTGCTTGCCGCGCACCGCCAGCGCGATGGAGTCGGCCGCAGCCTTGCTCCACAGGCGCTCGGCGCGCTTCTCGGGGTCGGTTTCGTCCTTCTTGAACTTGGTGTCCAGCCAGCGGCCTTCGTAGACGCCGGCCGCGCAGACGAACTCGGCGCGCACTTCCCAGAAGTCGCGCGAGACGAATTTCTTGATCTTCTCTTCCCGCTCGACCACGATCGACAGGGTCGGCGTCTGCACGCGGCCCACGGTGGTCAGGTAGAAGCCGCCCTCTTTCGAGTTGAACGCGGTCATCGCGCGGGTGCCGTTGATGCCGATCAGCCAGTCCGCTTCCGAGCGGCAGCGAGCGGCGTCGGCCAGCGGCATCATGTCCTCGTCGCTGCGCAGGTGGGTGAAGCCTTCGCGGATCGCGCCGGGCGTCATCGATTGCAGCCACAGGCGCTTGACCGGTTGCTTGGCCTTGGCGTTCTGCGCGATCAAACGGAAAATCAACTCGCCTTCGCGGCCCGCGTCACATGCGTTGATCAGGGTGGTGACGTCTTTGCGCTTGATCAGCTTGTTGAGCACCTTGAGGCGCGCCTCGGTCTTGGCGATCGGGTTCAGCGCAAAGTACGGCGGGATCATCGGCAGGTGGGCGAAGCTCCATTTGCCGCGCTTGACGTCGTGCTCTTCCGGTACGGCGATTTCCAGCAGGTGGCCGACGGCGGAGGACAGCACGTACTCGTCGGATTCAAAGTACTCATCGTGCTTGGTAAAGCCGCCAAGCGTCTTCGCGATGTCGTTCGCGACAGAAGGCTTCTCGGCGATGATGAGGGTTTTGGTCATATTTTGTATCTCGTTTTTTAACACTTGGGATGGGTGCAGCATGCGCATCATACATGGATCGCGTCGCAGTCTGCACTTTTGCGATGCGGATGGCAAGCCCGAGGCGTCACAGTCTTGTCAAAGCGCCAATGATAAGCGCGTTGCCGGCCCGGCTGCAAGCAAACAGCGCCGTACAGCGGCAATGCAGCGTATCGCGCAGCCGAATGTTGCTCATTCGTTACTAAAGGGGAGGCGCAAACCGCTGCGGCGGTCTTTATTAGTGCAACAGGCGCGGCGCCTGGTCCTCGTCGGAACCGAACAGGTCGTCGAACATCAGCGCGTCCGGCTCCTTGCCTTGGCTCCAGAGCAACATCAGCACGATGACCTTGAGCTTGCCCAGCGACACGGGCGCCTCTTCCAGCGCCAGCGCGCGCTCGACGACGATTTCGCGCTGCAACGGCGACAGCACCTTGGCCGACTCCAGGAACTGGATGAAGCCGATGGCGGCCGGACCCAGCACATCCTGCTCTTCTTCCACGTAGAACCGGGTGCCGGTGGAGGCCGCGGTCAGGGTGTGCTCCACCTCGGCCATCGCGTTCAGGTCGTTCAACCAGACCAGCGCCTCGGAAATCTCGACATCGTCAAAACCGACAGCCGACAGTTTCTTGGCCAATGCCGCCGGTTCCGGGCAGGCATCGGGACGATAATAAGTCTCGTAGAGATAAACAAGGATGTCGAACATGGCTCTACTCTATCAGTTAAAACAGATCGGACACAAGTGCCGGACAGATGAGCTTTTTTCAGGCCGTCACGCGCGCAAACGCTGGAACATGCCACCCGGCAAACGCTCGACCAGGCCGGCCAGCTCCAGCGCCAGCAACTGCCCCTGCAAATCGGCGGCGGACTGGTTCAGGCGCACGGCCAGCAGGTCGGCCGCGGCCGGATGATCGCCCAGCGCCGCCAGCACACGGTCGACGAAAGTGTCGTCCAGCGGCGGCCGGCTGCCGGGCGCGCCGGGTGTCAGCAGCCGCAGGTCGGTCAGGATGTCGGCGGCCGATTCGACCAGCTTGGCGCCGTTCTCGCGGATCAGTGCATGGCAGCCCTTGGCCAGCGTGGCGTGGATGGAACCGGGTATGGCGTACAACTCCTTGCCCTGCTCCATCGCCAGCCGCGCGGTAATCAATGAACCGGACTTGGCGGCCGCCTCCACCACCAGCACCCCGCGCGCCAGCGCGCTGATGACGCGGTTACGGCACGGAAAGTTGTCGCGCAGCGGCGGCGTGCCCAGCGCGTATTCGCTGACGATGCAGCCCTCCTCGGCGATGCGCCGGGCCAGCGCGTTGTTGCGCGCCGGATAAATGCGGTCGGGGCCGGTGCCGATCACGGCGACGGTGCTGCCCGGCCCGTTCAGGCCGCCGGTGTGCGCGGCCGCGTCGATGCCCAGCGCCAGCCCGGAGACAATGGTCAGCCCGGCCTCGGACAAGGCCTGCGCCATGCGCTCGGCGGTCAGCATGCCCTGCGCGCTGGCGTTGCGCGCACCCACCACCGCCAGCGATGGCCGTTTCAGCAACTCGACCCGCCCTTTGACGTACAACAGCAACGGCGCGGCGGCGATGTGGCGCAGCGCTTCAGGATAATCGGCTTGGTCGCAACTCAGCAGGAAGTTGCCGGGCTGTTGCTGCCAGGCCAACGTGGCCTCGACCAGCGCGGCCAGCTGGTCGGGCGGCGCTTGCAGCAGCGCATCGGCCTGGGCGGGCTTGACCTCCTCCAGCAGCGCGCCGCGGCCGGCGCTGAAGATCGCCTCGGGCGTGACAAAGCGCTCCAGCAGCCGGTGCGCCGTCGCCAAGCCGACGCCGTCCGTCATCTGCAAGCGCAACCAACCGGCCAGCGCGGCGGCGCTGACTGGCTGGGAGGCTGCGGTAGGGGTATCCGTGGCTTGCACGGCGCGGCTCACTCCGGCGACTTGGCGACGTCGCCCACTTCCACCGGCGCCGACACCTGCATGATCAAGCCGTAGGAAATATGCTTAAACACGCGGAAGATAAACAAGCTGCCCACTTCCTCGTCCGGCAGCTTGACCTGCTGTTCGCGCATGCCCAGCCAGCTTTTCGCCGCCGTGCCGTCGCTGACAGTCTTCCCCGCATGGTACAACTGCAGCACGGAGCCAATGTCGAGTCCATCAAGCTTTCCGCGATTAATGCTGACAACCTGGTTCTGGCCGGCGTGCGTGACGCCGCCGTAAATCGCCACCACCCGCGCGCCGACTTTCTGCTCAGGCGGATGCGGCACGTAGTTTTGCATCGGCATCGGCGGAATCGCGCGCAGCTGGTCGCCCTTGCCCATCTCCTCCTTGGCGCTGGCCACCACAAAGGTGTGGATGTCGCTGCCGCCGCCGGGCTGGGCCTCGGTTTGCAATTTCAGCGTGCCGAGGTAAAACGCCTCGTAGCCGATGACGGCCTTGGTGACCGGATCTTTCAGCGGGTTGCCGGGACGGAACACCTGGAACGAGCTGCCGCCCTTGAGGTCGCCGCGCACATAGGCCTTGTCGTCCTTGCCCAGGAACACGTGGCCGTCCTGCGTGGCCACCACGCGCGGCGCGCCGGCCAGTTCGTCGTTTTCGATGATCAGCGGCTGAGTCAGGAAGGGTTCGATGACGCCGGCCGGGATCGACGTCACGGCGTCCTTGCCCAGGCCCTCGGTGCGCAGCTGCGGCTTCAGCCGCAGGTTGGAGGCGCTGCTGCTGCCGTCGTTGCTGACGTCGATCTTATTGCCCAGGCGCAGGCGGCCGGCGGCGCGGTCGAACCAGATGATCTGGCCCGGATAAATCCAGTGCGGATTGGCGATTTCCTCGCGGTTCATGCCCCAGACGGTGGGCCAGCACCAGGGGCGCTCAAGGAATTTACCGGAGATGTCCCACAGCGTATCGCCCTTGACCACCAGGTGCTGGTCCGGCGCATCGGCGCGAAACTCGCATTTCAGTGGATCGGCGGAAGCGGCGCTCAAGCCGGAAAAAAGAGCCGCTAATACTAAGCGGGTGCCGACTGTGCTAAAATTTTTCATTAGTAGATCCAGTAAATGCGCCATAAAGTGCGCAGGCACACGATAGCAAGAAGCGCCCCTTCAACGGAAAAGGCTTGCTAAATTGAATCAAATTCTGCCCATAAAACCCTGAACTAGCAAGCGAAACCGCGCAATGGCAGCCCGCGCGGTTGTTGCGTTTTTGATCGGGGAAATGACGGCGACGGCGCCATCGAGACGACGCGCGTTATCAAGGCACTCACTTAGTTTTCACTTCGTTATCAACACAGTCACAGCATATGGCCATCTTAAATATTTTGCGTTACCCCGATCCGCGTCTGCATAAAGTCGCCACGCCAGTCACCGTCTTCGACGCGAAACTGGAGCAACTGGTCGCCGACATGGCCGAGACCATGTACGAGGCGCCCGGCATCGGCCTGGCCGCGTCGCAGGTCGACGTGCACGAGCAGCTGGTCGTGATCGACATCTCCGAAACCAAGGACGCGCTGGTCGCCTACATCAATCCGGAAATCATCTGGGCCAGCGAAGAGAAGCAGGTCTACGACGAAGGCTGCCTGTCGGTGCCTGGCATCTACGACGGCGTCGAACGCCATGCCCAGATCAAGGTGCGCGCGCTGGACGTCAAGGGCCAGCCTTTCGAAGTGGAAGCCGACGGCCTGCTGGCGGTCTGCATCCAGCACGAAATGGATCACCTGCTGGGCAAGGTCTTCGTCGAATACCTGTCGCCGCTGAAGCGCAACCGCATCAAGGCCAAGCTCGTCAAGGAAGAGCGCGGCATGGCGCGCGAAGCCCAGCTGCGCGCCGCCGGCCGCCGTTTCTAAGCCGCATAGGGACAACGCATGAAAGTCATCTTCGCCGGCACGCCGGAATTTGCCGCCGTGGCGCTGCAAGCCTTGCACGAGGCGGGCTTCGAGATTCCGCTGGTGCTGACCCAGCCGGACCGCCCGGCCGGCCGCGGCATGCATCTGCAGCCATCGGCCGTCAAGCAGTACGCGCTGACGCAAGGCATCGAGGTGCTGCAGCCGCTGTCGCTGCGCACCGACAGCAAGGACCCGGTGCGCGCCGAGCAGGCGAAGGAAGCGCATGCGCGCCTGCTGTCCACGCCGTATGACGTGACGGTGGTGGCGGCCTACGGCCTGATCCTGCCGCGCGCCACGCTGGACATCAAGCCCTGCCTGAATATCCACGGTTCGCTGCTGCCGCGCTGGCGCGGCGCCGCGCCCATCCACCGCGCCATCGAAGCCGGCGACAGCGAGACCGGCATCACCATCATGGAAATGGAAGAAGGCCTGGACACCGGCCCGATGCTGCTGATCGAGCGCATCGCCATCGGCGAACAGGACACCACCGGCACGGTGCACGACAAGCTGGCCGCGCTGGGCGGCAAGATGATCGTCGAAGCGCTGCGCAAGATGCAGCACGGCCAGCTGGAAGCCGTGCCGCAGCCGGAAGCGGGTGTCAGCTACGCCGCCAAGATCAGCAAGGAAGAAGCGGCGCTGGACTTCACGCAATCGGCGCAGGAAATCAGCCGCAAGATCCGCGCCTTCAATCCCTTCCCCGGCGCGCATGCGGCGGTCAACGGCGTCAACGTCAAGCTGTGGGGCGCCGAAGTGCTGGAAGCCGACAGCAAGGTGCCGGCCGGCCAGGTGCTGGCGGCCGATGCGCAGCATGGCATCGTGGTCTCCTGCGGCAGCGGCTCGTTGCGCCTGACGGAACTGCAAAAGCCGGGCGGCAAACGCTTGCCGGCGGCGGAGTTCATCAAAGGCTTCCCGCTTGACGGCTTGAGCTTCGCCTGATGGTTTAGCTGGCGCCGGCGCGTGCTGCGGCCTTGCGCCGCGTCGCGCGTCCTGCTTTGAGCGGACCGCCGCTGCGGGCTGCCTCCTCCCGTATCCAATCCCGCACCACGACAGCATCCGCGCTGAGCGCGCTACGGGCGATCAGCCAGTACGCATAATCGCTGGCTGTCGGCGGCAGCGCGCTGGCCAGCGCCAGCTTGCCCTGCTCCAGCAAGGGCCGCACCAATTCCAGCCGGCCCAGCGCCACACCCTGCCCCGCCAATGCCGCCTGCACCACCTGATCGTACTGATTGAAACGCAGTACGCCCTTGGGCTTGACGCGCCCCGCACCCGCGCCGCGCAACCAGGCCGCCCATTGCAGCCAGGGACGCGAGACGTCGTCAAACTCCAGCAGCACCTGCTGGCGCAGCTGCGCCGGGTCTTCAATCGCCGCCACCGCCAACGCCGGATGCGCGACCGGCACCAGCGCCTCATCGAACAGCCGCAGCGCAGCTTCGGGCGCATCCTGCGGCCGGCAATAACGCAGCGACAGATCCACCTGCTCGCGCTCCAGGTCGACGAAGCGGTTGCTGGCCGCCACGCGCACATCGACCTGCGGCGCCGCCTGCTGGAAGGCATTCAGGCGAGGCAGTATCCACAAGGCCGTCACGCCGATACTGGCGCTGATCGTCACCGCCTGGCGCGCATCGCCCGGCCGCAGGCTGGCGACCACTTCGCCCAATTGCTCCAGCATCGCATCGGCATGCCGGAACAGCCGCCGCCCCTCGGCCGTGAACTCGATGGAACGATGGCCGCGCACCAGCACGCGATAGCCCAGCGAGGCCTCCAGCGCCTGTATCTGCCGGCTGAGGGCCGATTGGGTCACGCACATGTCCTGCGCCGCGAGCGTGATACTCATGCGCCGGCCGACTGCGACCAGGCTGCGCAGCAAGTCCAGCGGTGGAAGATCCAGAAGACGATTAGCCATGATATGAATGTATCACGCATGCGAATCCAGAATGCGAACGCGCCGCAGATATCGTTTGAGCGCGGCACGGCGATCGGATTCAATGGAGCTTTCAGGGAGGAAGCGATGACACGCACAACCAACGCCGCGCTGGAGTACCTGCGGCCGACAACGGACCGTCCATACACCTATATGTACCCGCCACCGGAGGGCCAGCCGTGGCAGAACGCCAGCTACGAGCAGGTGCCGGTGACCATACGCGACGCCCGCGCCGACACGCACCTGTCGCTGGACCGCGAAGGCTATCTGCTGCGCCACGCCCCCAGCGCCGTGCGCGACTTCACGGACAAGGAAGAAGTCGTGCGGCTCTACTACCCCGAAGTGGCGGAGCTGGCCCTGGCATTAACCGGCGCCAGCCAGGCCTTCGTATTCGACCACCTGGTGCGCAAACGCGTCCCTGGTAAGCCGCAGGCGTTCGGCCGCATCGAAGGCCAGCGCCCCGGCGCGGCCGGCCGCGTGCATTGCGACTTCACGCCGGCATCCGCGCGACGCCGGCTGGAACTGGAACTGCAAGGCGACACTGCATCCGTGCAGCGCTACAGCATCATTAACCTGTGGCGTTCAATCCGCCACCCGGTGCTCGACGCTCCCCTGGCCGTGTGCGACGCCCGCAGCGCCACGCCCGCCGACCTGGTGGCCAGCGATATTTTTTATCCCGACCGGAACGGCGAAATCTACCAGGCGGTGCACAATACGGATCACGCATGGTCGTACTTCCCGGCGATGACGCGCGACGAGGTGCTGGTATTCAAGCAGTTCGATTCCGCGCCCGGTCCGGTCGCCAGGTACACGCCGCACGCCGCCTTCGAACATGCCGACGCGCCGGCCGACGCACCGCTGCGGGAAAGCATAGAAATCCGCTGCCTGTTGATCTACAAGGGGAGATAAAAATGAAGATGGAATTCTGGTTCGACTTCGCCAGCAACTACAGCTACCTGAGCGTGATGCGCATCCGCCAGCTGGCGCCGGCAGGCGTGGTGTGGCGGCCCTTCCTGCTCGGCCCCATCTTCAAGGACGCCGGCTGGAACAACTCGCCCTTCGTGCTGCAGAAGGACAAAGGCGCCTACGTGTGGCAGGACATGCCGCGCCAATGCGCCAAGTACGGCCTGCCGTGGCGGCAGCCGACCACCTTCCCGCGCAACTCGCTGCTGGCCGCGCGCATCGGCATCCTGTGCGAGGAGCAGCCGTGGATGACCGACTTCTGCGAGCGCACCATGCTGGCCAACTTCGCCGAGGACCGCGACATCGGCAGCGAGCAATGCATGACGGAGATATTGTCCGCGCTGGGCCAGGATGCCGCCGCCATCTTGCGCGCCGCGCAAACAGACGAGAACAAGGCCAGGCTGCGCGATCGCACCGAACAGGCCAAGACCCGCCACATCTTCGGCGCCCCCACCTTCCTGGTCGGCGACGCCATGTTCTGGGGGAACGACCGGCTGGACGACGCGCTGGCGATGGCGCTCAGTTCACCGCAAAGTTCTTACGGCACGGCGAGCTGACGCTGTCGTCCTTCAGCAGCACGCGCAGCGCCAGCAGGTCGCTGTGCTGCTGCGCCAGCGCGGCCTGCTCCTCCTCAATCTCGCGCAAGCGGACCTCCGTCAGCGCCAGCGTCTTCACCTTCGAACACTGCCCGCTTTCCGTGAACATGCCGCGGATGATATCGAGCGAGAATCCCAACCGCTTCGAAGCCTGGATCATATGTAGGCGCTCGGTGGCATTGCTGGCGTACTCACGATAGCCGCTGGCGGTGCGCGAAATCGGCGACAGCAAGCCCTGCTCCTCATAAAACCGGATTGCGGAGGGGGTCAGGCCCGTTCTACGGGCCAGTTCACCTATTTTCATTTTTTGCCTTGACTCTCAAGTTAGCTTGAAACTTATTATAGATCGGTACTCCAGAGCTTGCTGGCTGGAGGCGCATTAACGATTTCACACTGGAGTTCACCCATGACCGATGTAATTGACAAGCTTAACTGGCGCTACGCCACCAAGAAGTTCGATCCCGCAAAACAGGTGGCCGACGAAAAACTGGAGCGCATCCTGGAGGCGATCCGCCTAGCGCCGACCTCCAGCGGCCTGCAACCGTTCGAAGTCTTCGTCGTCACCAACCCGGACCTCCGCGCCAAGATCCAGGCAGTGGGCTGGAACCAGGCGCAGATCACCGAGAGCTCGCACCTGCTGGTGTTCGCGGCGTGGGACGACATCACCGCCGACCGCGTCAACATGATGTTCGACCTGACCAACGAGCAGCGCGGCTTCATCAACGAAGGCTGGGAAGCCTATCGCAAGCAGCTGCTGGGCATTGTGGCCGCGCGTGGCACGCAGGGGAATTTCGATTCGGCCGCGCGCCAGGCGTACATCGCGCTGGGCGTGGCGATGGTGGCCGCCGCGTTTGAAGGCGTCGACGCCACGCCGATGGAAGGCTTCGATCCGGCCGCCGTCGACGAGATCCTGTCGCTGAAGGAGCGCAAGCTGCGCAGCGTGGTGATGCTGCCGATCGGCTACCGCCAGCCGGAAGGCGACTGGCTGGTCAACCTCAAGAAGGTGCGCCGTTCGCGTCCGAACCTGATCACCGAAGTCGCCTAGTTCACTAGTCCCGCAGCGACACCACACGGTCGCCCTCGCCCGGCTTGCAGCCAGCGGCGATGGGCGTCCAGCCGCGATGGATGACGATACGCTCATCGTCGTGGCACAGCTCGACGCGCTCGCTGGCCGGATAGCGCTGCTGCGCAAACGCCTCCACCGTGGACGGCAGGCTGATACGCAGCTGCATGGCCGAGCGGTCCTCGTCCGGGTGATCGTCCAGATGCAGCAGCGGCACGAAGCGCGACGCCAGCATCAGGAAGCGCGAGCCTACCTGCACCGGCTGCGGCGTATAACGCTCATCGCGCAGCCAGGTTTGCGCGCGGGCGCGCAAGTCGTCGCCGTCGGGCAGATCGCCCCAGCCGGCGGCCAGCATCTCCATCACCCACTGATTGCAATTCTGGTAGCGCACGCTGAACGCGTAGGCACTGGCGCTGTACTGCGACGCCAGCAGATGCTGCACGCGCGGTCCGTCCAGCAGCGCCGGACGCAGCGCGGCGATCGCCTCGGCCGGCAGGCGCACCACGGAGATATAACCCAGCGCCGGATCGTCGGTGCCGAGCGCGAAGCCGGCCAGGCCTTGGTCGAAGATGCGGGGACGGCTTTCATCGCAGGCATAGTACAGCTGGCGCGCGGACCAGGCGCCAGCCTCCGAGCGCCACGCCAGCGCCGCATGCGAATAACGGATATCGAAGCGCGACAAGTCCAGGCCCGAACGGCTGACCAGCGCCACGCCATCGTCGACGCCGGCCAGTTCCTCGCGCAGCACGGCGGCAAAGCGCAGCAGGCGGTCCTGCTCGGCGGCGGAGAGCGGCTGGCCGCGATCGCAGAAGCGCGAAGCACCGGACGAGCCGCCGGCTTGCGCCGCCCCGGCCCCGGCCAGCGCGGCGCAGGTCAACGCGGCCAGCGCCAGCGCGCGGGCTGGCCTCAAAGGCTGACGGGACGCGAGGCCAGCTCGCCGTACCACTCGTCGGCCAGCACCAGGTAGAACGGTTGATGCGTATCGCCGCGACCGAACTCGATGCCGTAGACGCGGTTCTGCGCATACATCGCGTCGCCGACGGCCAGCTGCTGCTTGTCGAAGGTGGTCTGCGGCAGATCGAGCACGATGCGCTGTGCAGGATCGTTGGCCTGCATGGTGATGCGGGTGCGGTCGGCACGCTCCGGCGTGGCGGCGATCTGGATGATGCGATACTCGCCGTCGGCGACTTTGCGCTTGTCGCCGCCCGAGCTGTTGCTCGAACCGTTGAGCGAATCCGAAATGCTGCCGCTGGACGCGGAGCCGGCGCTGGAGGCGGAGGAAACGAAACTGTCAGCGTGCGCCGTCAGCGAAACGGCCAGCGCGCCGGCCACAGCGATCAGGCGGCATGAAGAGGTAATGGACATCGGAACTTCCTTAATTTTTTCAATCAGGGAAGTATAGGATCTTTCCGGCCGCAAAACATCAGGAAGCTGAGGCGGATTACACAATGTTTCACTTTGTTGCTACTTGCCCATATGGCTACGCAAGAGTAGATTGATCCGCTGCTGAAAATCCGGCCCCTTGCTCTTAAACCACTCATAGATATCGTGATCCAAAAGTATGGTGTCTTTCTGAGTCAGCGGTTCCCGCATCTTGGCGTTCTTGAAGAACTCGTCATCAAGTTCAGGGATGTCGCTGAAATCAATAGCCTCGTTCATATTTCTTCTCCTCGGACGGCGAAGACCTTCTAGCCGAGATAATTCTGACGGTGTCGCCGCCCCGCTCTGTAAAAACAACTGTCAGCATTCGAACGCCGCTAAGGCCGATAGCAATATAACGATCTTCTTCATGCCCGGCATTGGGATCGAAATAGGTCAACGTTGGGCGCTCAAAGATAGCTGATGCTTCTTCGAAGCTGACCCCGTGTTTCCTAATGTTCCGCTGATTTTTGCCCTCGTCCCATTCATAGAGCATATCCGCTCCATCACAGTATAGAACGCGCCGCTGCAAGGCGCTCACCGAAGTGTGCGCGTGGCTACGGAGAGATCACTTGCGATGGATCAGCCTCACGGCTCAGATAACCTGGGCAAAACTCGTGCAAATCCGCGACTCGCGCGGCAGCACCAGGCGGCCGTGCCGCACTTGCCGGTTCCAGTCGTGGTTGTCGCGCTCTTTGTCGGCGCAGTAGTAGCTGCGGTCATGGTCCAGGTGCAGGCTGACCAGCGTATGCCTTGCCCGCACGCCGCGCACACCGATGTTATTCAAGCGCAGTCCCATGTTCAGGTCCCCGCCGCCGTATGCCATCTGCTCGTCGAAGCCGCCCACGGCCAGCACGTCGTCACGCCAGGCGCAGCTGTTGGAGCCGCTGAAGGCATTGCGCTGCGTGAGCAGGTCCAGCGCGCGCGCCAGCCAGCGGTTGCGGGTGAGCCGGTTGGCGCTCTTGCAAAAGCCCGGTATCGCACTCAGGTAGCGATAGTCGAATAAACTCTGGTCGCGCACCGCCTCCAGCAGGTCATGCCGCAGGTGATAGGCCTGCGGGATGCTGACATGGCTGCCGCCCGACAGGAACATCCCGCGCCGCATCAGCCGCAGGTAGTTGGCCACGTAGTCGTCGCGCGGTATGCAGTCGCCGTCGGTGAACAGCAACAGGTCGCCGCTGGCGGCCAGGATGGCGCGGTTCAGCGCGGGGTACTTGCCGAAGCCGCGCTGCTCCTGGTTCTGGTACAGCAGCGGGATGGTCCAGCCGCGCCGCCGCACCGCCTCCAGCGCGGCGCCGATCGCCGGATCGCGCCCGTCCTGGGCAATGATGACCTGATCGGGCTTGCGGGTCTGCATGGCGTAGCCGGTCAGCACGTATTCCAGCTCGCGGCCTTTGCAGTGCGCGGAAATGATGACGGAGATTTTCATCGTGGCGCGTAGTGAATAAAGGAAACCTTATTCTCCCGACACCATGTTGCAGGCGAATTGCGCACTGTAGCGCTAGAGTATCGTTGTGTGTCGTAAAGCTGCGTGATGAAAAAAACAGGCAAATTTGGCAGATTGTTGCTGCGGCGCGGCAGTCTGCTGAAGCAAGTTCCGTGATGCCGTATAATTTTAGACCGCCAGCAACTCCCGGCGCGCTCGCCCACGACCACAGAAAGTAACAAATGAATAACAACGTGTCCCGCCCCGTCATGTCCAAGACCGATGCCCAGCTGCGCGAGATCCTGGCGCGCCGCATCATGATCCTCGACGGCGCGATGGGCACCATCATCCAGCAGTACAAGCTCGATGAAACCGCCTACCGCGGCGGCCCCAACGGCCGGTTCATCGACTTCGCGGCGCCCGCAGATAGCGGCGCGCGTGAGCTGTTCGTCAAGGGTAACAACGAGCTGCTGACGCTGACCCAGCCGCAGGTGATCCAGGAGATCCACGAGCGCTACCTGGCCGGCGGCGCCGACCTGATCGAGACCAACACCTTCGGCGCCACCACCATCGCCCAGGACGACTACCACATGGGCCATCTGGCCTACGAGATGAACGTGCAGGCAGCCAAGCTGGCGCGCGCGGCCTGCGACAAGTACAGCAGCGCCGACAAGCCGCGCTTCGTCGCCGGCGCGCTCGGACCGACGCCCAAGACCGCGTCGATCTCGCCGGACGTCAACGACCCGGCCGCCCGCAACATCACCTTCGACCAGCTGGTCGAGGCCTACCACCAGCAGACCAAGGGCCTGATCGAAGGCGGCGTCGACGTGCTGCTGGTCGAAACCATCTTCGACACCCTGAACTGCAAGGCCGCGCTGTTCGCGATCGACAAGTTCTACGCAGAAAACCCGGAGGTGCCGCGCCTGCCGCTGATGATCTCCGGCACCGTGACCGACGCCTCCGGCCGCATCCTGTCCGGCCAGACCGTGCCGGCGTTCTGGAACTCGGTACGCCATGCCAAGCCGCTGACCATCGGCCTCAATTGCGCGCTGGGCGCGGCACTGATGCGCCCCTACGCCGAAGAGCTGTCGCAGATCGCCGACACCCACGTCTGCATCTACCCCAACGCCGGCCTGCCCAACCCGATGAGCGACACCGGCTTCGACGAGCTGCCGGCCGATACGTCCGCGCTGCTGAAGGAGTTCGCCGAGGTGGGCTTCATCAACGTCGCCGGCGGCTGCTGCGGCACCACGCCGGACCACATCAAGGCCATCGGCGAAATCCTCGCCAAGGTCCCGCCGCGCACCGTGCCGCATGTGCCGGTGGCGCAGCGCCTGTCCGGCCTGGAGCCGTTCACCATCGACGACGACTCGCTGTTCGTCAACGTGGGCGAGCGCACCAACGTCACCGGCTCCAAGGCCTTCGCGCGCATGATCCTCAACGAGCAGTACGACGAGGCGCTCAGCGTGGCGCGCCAGCAGGTGGAAAACGGCGCCCAGGTCATCGACATCAACATGGACGAGGCGATGCTCGATTCGCAGGCGGCCATGACGCGCTTCCTGAACCTGATCGCCTCCGAGCCGGACATCTCGCGCGTGCCCATCATGATCGACTCGTCGAAATGGTCGGTGATCGAGGCGGGCCTGAAGTGCGTGCAGGGCAAGTCCATCGTCAACTCGATCTCGATGAAGGAAGGCGAGGAGGAATTCATCCGCCAGGCCAAGCTGTGCCTGAGCTACGGCGCCGCCGTCATCGTCATGGCCTTCGACGAAAAAGGCCAGGCCGACACCTTCGAGCGCAAGATCGAAATCTGCGAGCGCGCCTACAAGCTGCTGGTGAACACGGTCGGCTTCCCGCCGGAAGACATCATCTTCGACCCGAACATCTTCGCCATCGCCACCGGCATCGAAGAGCACAACAACTACGCGGTGGACTTCATCAACGCCACCCGCTGGATCAAGGACAACCTGCCGCACGCGAAGATCTCGGGCGGCGTGTCCAACGTGTCGTTCTCCTTCCGCGGCAACGACCCGGCGCGCGAGGCGATCCACACCGTGTTCCTGTACCACGCCATCAAGGCCGGCATGACCATGGGTATCGTCAACGCCGGCATGGTGGGCGTGTACGACGACCTGTCGGCCGAGCTGCGCGAGCGCGTCGAGGACGTGGTGCTGAACCGCCGCGAGGACGCCACCGAACGCATGATCGACATCGCCGGCACCCTGAAGGCCGGCGCCGGCAAGCAGGATGCGCAGAACCTGGAATGGCGCAACGCGCCGGTCGAGAAGCGCCTGGCGCACGCGCTGGTGCACGGCATCACCCAGTTCATCACCGACGACACCGAAGAGATGCGCCAGCAGGTGCTGGCCGCCAACGGCCGTCCTATCCACGTGATCGAAGGCCCACTGATGGACGGCATGAACATCGTCGGCGACCTGTTCGGACAGGGCAAGATGTTCCTGCCGCAGGTGGTCAAGTCGGCGCGCGTGATGAAGCAGGCCGTGGCCCACCTGATCCCCTACATCGAGGAAGAGAAGAAGGCCGAGGAAGCGCGCACCGGCATCGTCGCCAAGCCGAAGGGCAAGATCGTCATCGCCACCGTCAAGGGCGACGTGCACGACATCGGCAAGAACATCGTCTCGGTGGTCCTGCAGTGTAATAACTTCGAAGTGGTGAACATGGGCGTGATGGTGCCCTGCTCCGAGATCCTGGCGCGCGCCAAGCTGGAAAACGCCGACATCATCGGCCTGTCCGGACTGATCACGCCGTCGCTGGAAGAGATGGCCCACGTGGCCAAGGAAATGCAGCGCGACGAACACTTCCGCATGATGAAGGTCCCGCTGCTGATCGGCGGCGCCACCACCAGCCGCGCCCACACCGCCGTCAAGATCGCCCACAACTACGAGGGCCCGGTGGTGTACGTGCCGGACGCCTCGCGTTCGGTGTCGGTGGCGCAGTCGCTGCTCACGCCCGAGAGCCGCCAGCAGTACATCGACGAGATCGAGCAGGACTACGTGCGCATCCGCGAACAGCACGCCAACAAGAAGGCGCTGCCGATGCTGTCGCTGAAGGATGCGCGCGCCAACAAGATGAAGTTGTCGTTCGCGCCGGTCAAGCCGAAGTTCATCGGCCGCCGCGAGTTCAAGAACGTCGACCTGGCCGCCATCGCCAAGTACATCGACTGGGGCCCGTTCTTCCAGACCTGGGACCTGGCCGGTCCCTTCCCCGCCATCCTGACCGATGAAGTGGTGGGCGAAGCGGCCAGCAAGGTGTACGCCGAGGGCCAGGCGCTGCTGAAGAAGCTGATCGACGGCCGCTGGCTGACCGCCAACGGCGTGGTCTCCCTGCTGCCGGCCAACACGGTCAACGACGACGACATCGAGATCTACACCGACGACACCCGCAGCACCGTCGACTTCACCTACTACGGCCTGCGCCAGCAAGGCGTCAAACCGGTGGTGGACGGCGTGCAGCGCCCGAACCAGTGCCTGGCCGACTTCATCGCGCCGAAAGAATCGGGTATCAAGGACTACATCGGCATGTTCGCCGTGACGGCCGGCCTGGGCATCGAGAAGTACGAGCAGCGCTTCGAGGACGCGCACGACGACTACTCGTCGATCATGCTCAAGTCCCTGGCCGACCGCCTGGCCGAAGCCTTCGCCGAATACCTGCACGAGCGCGTGCGCACCGACCTGTGGGGCTATGCCGCCGGCGAGGCGCTGAGCAACGACGACATGATCGCCGAGAAGTATGTCGGTATCCGTCCGGCGCCGGGTTACCCGGCCTGCCCGGAACACACCGTCAAGCGCGAGATGTTCAACACCATGCAGGCCGAAGACATCGGCATGGTGCTGACCGAATCGTTTGCGATGTACCCGGGAGCCGCGGTGTCGGGCTTCTACTTTGCGCACCCGGAATCGAAGTACTTCGTGGTCGGGAAGATCGGCGAGGACCAGTTGAATGACATGGCCGCGCGCCGTCAGGTGGACAAGGCCGACATGGAGCGCTGGCTAGCCCCCAACCTGTCCTGATCTACAGCGCGGCCATCACCACGGTGGCCGGCGTGATCACGTCCGGCGCCTTCGGCGCCAGCAGCGTGGACTGCGGCGGCAGGCTGGCCTGGAACAGCTTCAGGGCCTCCGCCGTCAACGCCACAAAGGCGTTCTGATGGGCCAGCAACTGCTGCGTCATCCACTGCCAGCCTTCGTCGGTTTCAAGCAGCCATACCGTGCCGTCCGGGAAGGCATCCGGTATCGCGTCAGGCCGCGCCCGCACCACGATGCTGCTTTGCGGTCCCCATAAAAAATCCGGCGGCAGCTCGCGCTGCCAGCCGTAGCCGTTCTTGACCGCGTAAGTGTGGTTGTGGCGAAAGGTCAGGTCGACCACCTCGCGCTCGCCGATCAGGTCGTCGGCCGATTCGATCCAGCAGTGATACGCCCCGCCGGCCGGATTGGCGAAGGCGTCGTTGTCCATCATGCGCATCAGCTGGCCACCGCCGCAATCGACCGCGGCCAGGCCCGCCACCGGCCGGTACACCCGGTCCAGCACGATGCTGATCAGGTTGGAGCCGACAATGGCGTAGACATGGCACAGCGAACAATATTGTTCAGGATAGTACTGGCGGATCACTTGGTTCACGCAATGCGCGATCAGGGCCCTGGCAGATAGCGCCATTAAAAAGCTCACGAAACGATTTGTATCCTTATGTATCGGATTGTTTCGTGGAAACTTTAGCTGCCATCCTGTCGGAGCCGGGTGTAACGCCTACCGGGCGTGGTCGCCGCGCAAGTGCTTGATTTTCTTCAAATGGCACACATGCCTATGTATAGATGATACTGTATTGTCCATAGCGATATGGCATTGAATACCAGGATCAGATACGCAAAGCATGGTAATCGACAATCCAGTCATCATCGACACCAACATATGGATTGATGCGTTGGCCGGGGTTCCAGACGCAAAGTACGTGCTTGACAGCTACATCGACATTGCCATGAGTGCCATCACCTATGCTGAAGTCGCCTCTGGCTGCGAGCCCGCCGAACTGGCGGCGGCGTTCAGCAAAAACCCAGTCACTGGCTACGGGCGTGGCAAAAAGCGCCTACCCGACTCGATTATCGCCGCGACGGCATTCGTGACCGGTCGGACGGTACTCACCCGCAACGCGCTCGAGCGGGAAAAAGAGCAAGCACTGGGTCTCGACCCCGGTCGCCAAATAGGCCTCCGCGTCCTAATGCCGTTCAGTTAAGGGTGGTCGTTCCCGCGAAAGCGGGAACCCATGCGGAGCTTGTCTCGCAGGCGCCGTATGGATTCCCGCTTTCGCGGGAATGACGGCGGGCGACTCAAGCTTAACTGAACGGTATTACGCGTCCACTATTTTTGGTCGCGAAGGAACTTCCAGCCGGCGATGCCGCCGAACACGACAGCAAAGCCCAGTTGCACCGCGATCGGCGCGAGCGCGCCGTCCAGGCCCAGGCCGCGCCAGGTGACGGCGTCGAAGCCGTCCACCGCCCAGCGCGTCGGCACCACCAGCGTGACACGCTGCATCCACTCCGGGAAGACGAAGGACGGCACCCAGGCGCCGCCCAGCATCACCATGATCAGCGTGGCGAAGGTGGCGATGCCGCGCGCCGCTTCCGGCGTCTTGCCGAAGGCTGCCACCAGCAGGCCGAAGGCCGCCGTCATCAGCGCGAAGCTGGCCGCCATGCCGAGGAAGCCGGCCGGGCTGCTGATCTGCACCTTGAAGATCAGCATGGCGCACGCGAACATCGCACACATCAGGCCCATGGCGATCAGGGCGCCGGAAATGGCGCGGCCCAGCAGCACGGTGGTCAGCGAGACCGGCGCCGCCAGCAGGCGGTTCCAGATGCCCATGCGGCGCGCCAGCAGGATGCCGATGCCCATGTCGATCCCCATGAACAGGATGAACTGCACGCCCATGCCGGCAAACGAATGCGCATAGCCGTTGTACCTGGGACCGCTGCTGAGCGCCTGGTCCTGCGTGGTGTAAGGCATGCTCATGCCGACCGGCGCGTCGGCCGGCGCCGGCTTGCCGCCAGCCTTGGCGGCGGCTTCCTTCCCGGCGTCGACGGCGGCGCGCTGGTCCTGGTATTTCTTCAGGCTGGTGAGGAACTCGCTCAGTTGCGCCGCCTCGGGATTCTTGCCGACCTGGTCGCGCAGTTGGGCCAGCTGTTTTTCCGTGGTCTTGTTACCCCTGGGGCTCATGGCCGCGGCGCTGGTCACCTGCATCACCTGCTGCGTCAGCAAGCCCTTCACCATCGCCAGCATGGTCGATTGCGACGGGTCGTAGTAGACCGGCAGCTGCGGCTTGTCGTGGCCGCTGAACAGCGCGTCGGCGGCGCGCTCGCCGAAGCCGGCGGGGATCACCACCGCCACCGACAGCTTGCCGGCGCGGACCTTGGCCTGCGCCTCGGCGTCGCTCAGCTCGATGATCTTGAGCGTGCTGTCGGCTTTCAGCCCGGCGGCGATTTTCCGGCCGCTATCGGACTGGTCCTGCAGCACCAGGCCAACCTCGATCTTGCTGGTCCTGGCTTCCGAGCCGCCGCCGAACAGCGAGCCGAAGAAGGCCGCCAGCACCACCGGCATCAGCAGGTGCAGCATCAGCGCGCGCTTGTCGTTGAGATAGAGGATCAGGTCCTTGCGGACCAGGGCGATCAAGGCAATCATAGGGTTCCTATCAGTCGCGCAGGCTGCGGCCGGTCAGGTTGAGGAAGATGTTTTCCAGCGAGGTCTTGGCGGTGGCGAAGTGCAGCAGCGCCACATCCTGCGCGGCCAGCCAGGCCAACGCGGCCGGCGCGTGGGAGGCGTCGGCCAGGCCGATGTCGAGCGCGTTGCCGTCGCTCTGCACGCCGGTCACGCCGGGCAGCGTCTGCACGCCGGCCAGCAGCGCGGCCGACGGCGCGGCCGCCAGCTCGGCGTGCAAGGCGGCCTGCGCCGGCAGACGCCGGTACAGCGCGGCTGGCGTTTCGTCGGCCAGCACCTTGCCGTGGTCGATGATGACGATGTGGTCGGCCAGGCGCTCGACCTCCTCCATATAGTGGCTGGTGTAGATCAGCGAACGGCCCTGCGTCTTCAATGCTTCGAGCGTATCGAAGATGGCGTTGCGGCTTTGCGGGTCGACGCCGACGGTGGGTTCGTCGAGGATCAACAGCTGCGGATCGTGCAGCAGCGCGGCGGCGATGTTCAGGCGCCGCTTCATGCCGCCGGAATAGGTGGACGGCTTGTCGTTGGCGCGGTCGGCCAGGTTGACCAGCGCCAGCGCCTGCTCGCAGCGCTGCTTCAACAGCGCGCCCTTGAGGCCGTACAGCGCACCGAACAGCTTGAGGTTTTCCAGCGACGACAGGTCCTCGTACAGCGCCAGGTCCTGCGGCACAAAGCCGATCTTGCGCTTGGCCTCGCTGGAGCCCTGGCCGATGGCCGCGCCGTCCATGACGATGCTGCCGCTGTCGGCGCTGAGCACGCCGCAGATCATGCCGACCGTGGTGGACTTGCCGGCGCCGTTGGGGCCGATCAGGCCGACGGTCTGGCCCTGCTGCACCTGGAACGACACGCCGTCCACCGCCTTGCGCGCGCCGTAGGATTTGGAGACCTGATTCACGCTGAGTAAAACCGACGCCATACGCCATCCCGTCATGTGTTTTCGATAAGCGGCAAGCATAGCGGGCTCATGCCTGAATGGCAAGACCATGGCGATGGGCGTGAACTTTTGCGTTGTTGCGCGGCCTAAGGGTGATGGTCGCCATCCGGCGGCATGATGACTAATGACCAGGGAGGTGCATATGGCAACCAATCCATCCGTCAAACGCTGGCAGGATCAGGTGATCTTGCTACTGGGGCTGTGGTTCTTTATTTCACCATGGGTGTTTGCATATCCGATACCGTCGATCCAGGCATGGACCGCGTTCATCTCCGGCGCGGTGCTGGCGCTGCTGGCGGCGTTCGATCTGTACAAGACCTACTTCTGGGCCGTGGTGCTCAATCTGCTGGTGGGGATATGGGTGGCGGTTTCCCCGTGGGTGCTGAAAATCGCCGACAACCGCGAGCTGATGTGGAACTCGGTCGCGGTGGGCATTGCCGTGGTGGTGCTGGCGCTGTGGGAGATGCGGACCGATCCGGAACTGCACAAGCACTGGCCGGGCGCGGGTCACGCCACGTGACCCCGCACAGCACGGCGGCCGGGGTCTGACGGGGGCGCCGAGTCCCCGCAGGGTCAGACCCCTTGTTTGCGGGGTTGCTTAGAGCGCGTAGCGCACCACGTTGTCACTCCATTCGAAGGCGGCCATCTCCAGCTCCACCAGTTCGTCGGTGGACATGGCGAGGTCGCGCAGCGTGGGCACGATGTGGTCGTCCATTTCTTCGATGCGTTCGATGCATTCGGCCAGCTTGAGCAGGTCGCCGAAGAAGCCGCCGCGGTACAGTAGCGCTTCCGACACTTCCTCGTTGACCGGGATCTGCGACAGGATCTCGGCCATCGGAATGCCGAACAGCGTGTCCATCAGCGACATGATGCCGACCGTGAAAGCCACATCGGCGGCCTGGCGCTGGCTCGGACGCAGCTTGCCGGCCAACAGCTCCAGCAGGCGGCCGCGCGTGGTCGCCAGCATCAGCAGCGGCGTCATGCTGTGGCCGCGCTTGCTCGGCTCGGCGTACAGCATGATCTGCAGCCAGCGCTGCAGCTGGCGGCGGCCCAGTATCGTCACGGCCTGGCTCAGCGAATCGATGCGCTGGCGGGCGCCGACGGCCGGCGTGTTCACCAGGCGCAGCAGGTTCAGCGCCAGCGACACGTCGCGCTTGATGGCGCGCTCGATCTCCAGGTTGTCCGCTTCCGAGGTGACCAGGGTCATCAGCTCCATCACCGCCAGTTGCGACGGCGACAGCTTCTTGCCGCTCATGATGACCGGCTTGGCGAAGTAATAGCCCTGGAAGTAGTCAAAGCCCAGGTCCAGGCAATTCTTGAATTCCTCGCGCGTCTCGACCTTTTGCGCCAGCAGCTTCTTCTGGTCCTGGCGCAGGCGCGGGGCCAGCTTCATCAGCGTGGCCGGCGGAATATTGCGCATGTCCATCTTGACGTATTCGGTCAGCGGCAACAGCGCGGCCACGTTGGGGCTGTCGGCGGTGACGTCGTCCAGCGCGAAACGGAAGCCGTGGCCGGCCAGCTCCGTCATGCGCGTCAGCACCTGCGGCGTCAGCGGCATGGTGGCGGCCACCTCCAGCACCACTTTTTCACGCGGCAGGAAGGAAAAGATGTCGGTCATCAGGACGTCGGCATCCACATTGACGAAGCCGAGGACGTCGCCGATGGTCTTTTCCATGCCCAGCTGCGAGGCGTGGGCGATCACGGCCGCCGTGGCCGACAATTCATTGCTGATCTGCGCCGGACCCACCGGGGCGTTGCGGAAAAGCAACTCATAGCCAAACAGGGTCTGGTTGCGGTCCAGGATGGGCTGGCGGCCCAGATAGAATTCGCGCACGCGCAGGCTTCGGGGGCCGGTATCGTGTAGGGAGAGATCGATCATCGCTTCTATCAGTACAAAACATGGGGCTGATATTTCGCCGTACCAATATTTTGACAGCAATACTTGCCCCTGTCTCGGATAATTTGGCTCAGTCCGCCGACTGCGGCAACCCGTCGATGAACAGTTTCAGCTCGCCGGCGCCAAACGCCGTCCATTGTTCGTTGGTCGTCAACGGCTGGGTGACGATGATGGCGACCCGGTCGTTGGGCGTGGTCACCTGCGAAAAGTCCACGCTGACATCCTCGTCCGACAGCTTGGCCGTGTCGAACGGATATTGCCGCACCAGGTAGTACAGATTGGTCGAGCAATGGGCAAACAGCTCGCCGCCGGACGACAGCAGCATGTTGAAGGTGCCGTAGCCGGCGATCTCGCGCGCCATGTCGGCCAGCGCCGCGCGCAGCTCGGCCAGCGGCGGGCGCTGCTCGCCGAAGCGGGCGCGCAAGTGCTGCAGGATGTAGCAAAACGCCTGTTCGCTGTCGGTGTTGCCGACCGGGTGGTAGGCGCCGTTGAGCACCGGCGCGAATTCCTTCAGGTCGCCGTTGTGGGCGAACACCCAGTACTGGCCCCACAGCTCGCGCACGAAGGGATGGCAATTCTCCAGCGCCACCTGGCCCTGCGTGGCCTTGCGGATGTGGGCGATGACGTTGGTGGACTTGATCGGATAACGCTTGATCAGCTCGGCGATCGGCGAGGCGATCGCGGCCTGGTGGTCGACGAAGTGGCGCACGCCGGCGCCTTCGAAAAAGGCGATGCCCCAGCCGTCATGGTGGGTATCGGTCTGGCCGCCGCGCATGGCGAAGCCGGTAAAGCTGAACACAATGTCGGTCGGGACATTGCAGTTCATTCCTAGAAGTTGGCACATGGTCTGGTTCTCTGTTGTTACAGCAGAACCATACCACGCGCCGCCCGCTTTGTTAGTGCAGCAGCACCGGATGGCTCATCAGCTCATCATAACTGCCCAAGAATTCATCGATTTCCGCCATCGTCGGCTCGCCGGCGATCAGTTCATTGACGTCGCGGCGGAAATGCTGGGCCAGGATGCCGTTGATAAAGATCTCGCGCTTGCCGCCTTTGTCCACAATTTCATAGCCGCCGAAACGCAGCGCATCCAGGGTACGGTCCGCGCCAAATTCGACAACACTGTATTGCTCGCTGTTATAGATCAGGTTCATGTTGCTTCCTTTCACAAGGGGCGTAACACTATCGGTTGCGCCTTCAGTCCCGAAATGGGGCTGAAAGCGGACGATTCAAGGCCAAATCAAGGCCGGTCAGCGGGCAGGGTCTTAGGCCGCGATATCGGGTTGCAAATCCAGCAATTCGCCGTAGGGCGCCTCGGACAGCCAGGAACGCAGCAGTTCGAGGTGCTCGGCGGAAGCCAGGCTGATGTAGAGCCGCGCGGGAGGTCGGCGCAACACCCGATTCAATGTTACTCGCAAAATGAGATTGCCGCTGCAATGAAGACAGCCTGGGGCAATACGCAACACTTGCGGTAGGGAATTTATTGACAGGGGACTGTCGGCAGGATCGAAGGCCAGTGCCGAACCGCCGTCCGACAGGCCTTCCAGGATAACGACGCTGGCCACACCTGGCTGCAGGTGGGCGGCGATGGCGTTTTCGCGCTCGCGGGCGCGGGAGCCAATGACCAGCCAGGTCGGCACCGGCGGCGCTGCACCGGTGGACATGGGTCCGGTCACGGGCTCAGACGCCCTTTTTTGCGAGTTTGCCCGGCTCCACGCCCAATTGCTTGAGCTTGCGGTACAAGTGGGTGCGTTCCAGCCCGGTTTTCTCGGCCACGCGCGTCATGCTGCCGCCTTCGCGGCCCAGATGGTGCTCGAAGTACATGCGCTCGAAGGCGTCGCGCGCCTCGCGCAGCGGCAGGTCGAACGACAGGTTGAACATGTGGTTGTCGGCGCCGGCCACGGTGGCGCCGCCGCGCACCGAGATCGCCGCAGCCGGGTTCGGCTGGTTGAAGCCGGCGTTCTGCGCCTCCTCGACCTGGGCCGCCGCGACCGGACGCGGCGCCAGCGCCGGCGCGCGCACCGTCTCCTGCGCGCGGGTCAGGCCTTGCTGGACCGCCTTCAGCAGCTTTTGCAGGGCGATCGGCTTTTCCAGGAAGTTCAGCGCGCCGATGCGGGTGGCCTCGACCGCCGTGTCGATCGTCGCATGGCCCGACATCATAATCACCGGCATGGTCAGCAGACCGTCGCGCTGCCATTCCTTGAGCAAGGTGACGCCATCGGTATCCGGCATCCAGATATCGAGCAGCACCAGGTCGGGCGCGCCGCCGGCCCGCGCCTCGCGCGCCTGCTGGGCGTTTTCCGCCAGTTGTATTGCGTGTCCCTCGTCGCTCAAGATTTCCGAGAGCAACTCGCGGATACCCATTTCATCGTCCACTACCAGAATGTTTGCCATCTTCCCTGCCTTCCTCATTTCGCCCGCTCATGGCCGGCAATGATTTTTTTAATCAGTGATACTTAGGTATTTTGCGACGTCGGTGCTAACTTTAACAGCAAAATCAATACCGACGCGCCACTTCTATCGACATGGTTCTGGATATCGATCCGGCCGCCATGTTCATCGATAATTTTTTTCACCATCGCCAGGCCCAGGCCGGTGCCCTTGGCCTTCGATGTGACATACGGTTCGAACGCCCGCGCCAGGATCTTGGGCGCGAACCCCGGCCCGTTGTCGGAGATCGCCAGCCGCACCGCCGTGCGCGTGCTGCCGTCAGCGCCCTGATAATGAATGGCTTCGCTGATCACGTCAATGTGCGCTTGCGGCGCGCCCTCCGGCCGCTCGGCCATCGCGTCCTGGGAATTCTGCAGCAGGTTGTGGATGACCTGGCGCAGCTGGGTGGTATCGCCCATCACCATCGGCAGGCCGGGTGCCAGTTGCGGGTGGATGATGTCGTCGCCTTCGCCGCGCAGGTACAGGTGCAGGATCTCCTCGACCAGCGCGTTCAGGTCCAGCGGCTCCAGCACGGCCGGCGGGGTCCTGGCGTAGTCGCGGAAATCGTCGACCATGCGCTTCATGGCCGCCACCTGGTTGACGATGGTGGCGGTGCCCTTGTTGAGCAGCTCATGGTCGGCCGGCGACAGCTTGCCTTCCAGTTTCATCTGCAATCGCTCGGCCGACAGCTGGATCGGCGTCAGCGGATTCTTGATCTCGTGCGCCAAACGGCGCGCCACCTCGCCCCAGGCGATCGAGCGCTGCGCCGAGATGACGTCGGAAATATCGTCAAACACCACCAGGTAGCCGCTGCCGCCGCTCTCGACCGGCAGGCGCGAGCCGCGCGTGAGCAGGGTCTGGTCGTTGTCGTCCAGGTTGGCGGAGCGGCGCGGCACCTCGATCTGGCGCTGCCAGTGCATGCGCTGCAGGTTGCGTCCGGCCGCCGACTGCGCGCTCTGCGCCGCGAACGCGGCCACGATGGCGCCGCCGAACTCCTGCAGGCCCTCGATCTCGTCGAGCTTCTGGCCGATCATCGTCACGCCGGCCTGCTGCAGGATGCGCTCGACCGAGTCGTTGCAGCTGATCAGGTGGAACTCATGGTCCAGCACCATCACCCCGGCCGACATATTGGCCAGCACCGATTCCAGGTGGGCCTTGGCGTTCTGCAGCGCGGCGCGGTTGCGCTCGACGGCGCTGCGGGCGTCCGACAGCTGGCGCGTCATGGTGTTGAACGACTGCGTCAGCGTGCCCAGCTCGTCCGAGGTGGCGACGATGGGCCGCGGCGACAGGTCGCCCTCGGCCACCGCGCGCGTGCCCTCGGCCAGCAGCAGCAGCGGCTGGGCCAGGTCGCTGGCGATCAGGAAGGCGCTGGCGATGGCGCCGAACACCGCCAGCAGCAGGGTCAATGTCAGGGTGACGATGTACATCTTGCGCAGGCCGACGCGGGCCACGAAGCGTTCCTTGTAGTCCGAGTAGGCGCTGCGGATGGTCTCGCCGTCGGCGGCCAGCTGCGCCGGCGCCAGCTGGATCAGCTGCAGGTAGCGCGGCGCCAGGTGGGTGCCGTTGGCCTGCACCCGGTCCGGGATCGCCATCACCACCCGCAGCCGCAGCTGGCTGGTGCTGTCGACGGTGGTGACGGGGGCGTTGATCAGGTTGCTGCGCAGCTCGTTGCCGCCCTCGGGCGCGCCGTAGCTGTCGCCCTCCTTGGCCTTGGCCATCATCTCGCGGGTCGGCAGGTCGGCGCTGAGGTTGCCGCTGCGGCTGGCGCGGGCGCTGATGATCAGGCCGCCCTCGGCGTCGACGATGATGGCGTTCTGCATGCCGGCCTGTTCCTTGACCAGGCCGGCCAGCGCGGCGCGCTCGGTGCCGTAGGGCTGTTCGGCCAGCTGCTGCACGGTCTTGCCGGCGGTGGCGGTCAGCTCCTTGAGCGCCGCGTCCAGGCCGGCGCGGCTGAGGTTGATGCCGGACTCCAGCGCCTCCTCGACCGGCACGTTGAACCACGACTCGATCGAATGGGAGACGAACTGCACCGACACCAGGAAGATCACCAGTCCCGGCAGCACGCCGATGGCGGCAAACAGCAGCACCAGCCGCGTCATCAGCTTGGAGCCGAACTTGCCGCTCTTGTAGCGGCCGTACAGCCGGAACAGCGACACCGCCACCAGCAGCAGCAGCGCGCCGGCCACCGCCGCGTTCAGGCCCAGCAGCCAGGCGTAGTAGCGGTCGAAGAAGCCGGAGTTGTCGGAGGCCGAAGCCAGCAGGAACAGCAGGATACTGATGATGGCGCCGCCGACGACGGAAAAATACCGCAGGGCAGTGCTCACTTACTCCGCCTTGTACTGGAAGGTTTTCTTGTCGGACGCCAGCCGCCATTCCGCGCTGTTGAGGGCCGTGACCTTGAGCGGCTTGGAGACATAGTTCGGGTCCAGGCCCATGCTCAGCTTGACGTTGTAGGTCTTGCCGACCTCCAGCGCGCCGCGCGGCGCCACCACCCAGCGGTTGGGGCTGCGGATCAGGAACAGCGCGTCGTCCAGCGTCGAGAAGGTCTGGCGCACATTGCCGTCGATGGTCACATGGTACTGGCGCGTCAGCACGTTGTAGTACAGGCTGATGGTCTGGCGCTTGACGATGGCTTTCTCGTCGAACCAGTACCAGCGCGGGCGGGTGAATTCGATCTCGGTGGTGAAGTACAGGGTCACGCCGTACTGCAGCGTGTCCTCCATGTCGTGGGTCAGCTCGAAGCTGTACTTGGCGTTGAGGCGGTAGCCCTCATCGCTGGCCTCGATCTGCCAGCGGCGGATTTCCACGCCGTCGGCGGCGCTGGCCACCTGCGGCAGCAGGCAGGCCATTATCAGCAGCAGTGGTCCGATCAGGAGGCGGAAAAATCGTGATGTCACGTGTGGGCCGGTGCTCAAAAGGTCCGTCGGTAGCGTATTGGCAAATAAACAGGCAAAACGGTTACGCATTTTTCTGGAACAGCGCGTAGAACAAACCATCGTGATCCTGCCCTGCGCCACCGGCGGGGAGCAACTGGCCGGGCGCATCCAACCGCACGGCCTGGTTGCGTACTGCAAACGCGGCCGCCTGCGCCTCGGATTCCTGCGGCCACAAGGAACATGTCACGAATAGCAATTTACCACCCGGTGCCAGCATCTGCCAAAGGTTGTCGAGGATTTTGGACGAAAGTGTTGCTAGTTGGAGCGTGTCGCCCTTGCGGCGCAGCCAGCGGATATCCGGGTGGCGGCGCACGATGCCCGACGCCGTGCACGGCACATCGGCCAGGATGCGGTCGAACGGTTTGCCGTCCCACCAGCCTGCGCTCTGGGCGTCGGCGGTGCGCAGCGTGGCCTGCTGGCCGAGGCGCTCGAGGTTCTCGCCGACCCGCGCCAGGCGCTTGGGATCGGCGTCCAGCGCCGTCACGCTGGCGTCGGCCAGCTCCAGGATGTGGCAGGTCTTGCCGCCGGGCGCGGCGCAGGCATCCAGCACGCGCATGCCGTCGCGCACGTCCAGCAGCGGCGCGGCCAGCTGGGCGCCGGCGTCCTGCACCGACACCAGGCCGTCGGCAAAGCCGGGGATCAGCGCCACGCCGACCGGCTTGGCCAGGCGCACCGCGTACGGGCCGATCTGCGTGGCCGCCATGCCGGCGGCCTCCAGCGTGGCCAGGTATTGTTCCATCGATGTCTTGCGGGCGTTGATGCGCAAAGTGAGCGGCGGCGCGGTGTTGCCGGTCGCCAGCACGCCCTGCCAGTCCTGCGGCCATGCGGCCTTGGCGGCGTCGATCCACCATTGCGGGTAGTTCCACTTGGCCACCGGCTGCAGCAGCGCGGTGTCCAGCAGCGCCTTGCGTTCGCGCAGGAAGCGGCGCAGCACGGCGTTGACCATGCCCTTAGCGCGCGCGGTGTCCGGATGGGCGTCGGCCGCCGTCACGGTCTGGTCGACCACGGTGAATTCTTCGTAGGGCGCGACTTCGTCCGGCGCCGTCATCAGCGCCAGCGCGCAGGCCAGCAGGGCCGCCACCAGCGGCTCCGGCGCCTTCGGCGCCATCAGGCCGATCAGGGCCTCGCTCTGGCCCAGCTGGCGCATGCAGCGGTAGGCGATGTCCTGCATCGCGCCGCGCGCCTGCGGGCTGGCGTCGCCCTTGGTCCAGACCTGGGCCAGCGCCTGCGGCAGGTTGGTGCCGGTGCGGACCTGGGCCACCGCCTGGGCGGCGCCGATCAGGCTGTAGGCCAGCGAATCGGGCTTGAGGCCGGTCTGGAAGCTGGTTTGCAGCGCCGGTTTCAGGTCGCGCGCATGGCTGGCGCGCAGCTTGGGCGCTGCCGCCTTGGCGGGGGACTTTAAAGAGAGCGTCGGACGCTTGTTCATATGCTAATTCCAGGTATGGCCGGCGGGCGTGATCGCGCAGTATACAGCAGTGCATATGACAAGGGGATGAAGCGGATTGTAACGCTTGTAACGTCCGCGTCCGCCTGCGGTGACCTCGCTGCGGCAAACCAGTATAATTACCGCTGTTTGGCCGGTGCCAGCGTGCCGGCCGTTTTCGCTTTCGGATGTATTCACACACGCGGTTCAGCCGCCTTTTTGCTCATGCTCGCCCAACAAAAACAAGATATCGCCGCCCTGTTCCAGGCCGCCCTCGCCCCCATCCTGGCCGGAACCGACGTTTCCGCCAACGTCGTGCTGGAGCGACCGCGTGACCCGTCGCACGGTGACGTGGCCTGCAACATCGCCATGCAACTGGCCAAGCAGCTGAAAATGAACCCGCGTGAACTGGCCACCAAAGTGGTCGACGCGCTGCTGGCCAATCCGGCCGGCAAAGGCCTGGTCGAATCGGCGGACATCGCCGGCCCGGGCTTCATCAACCTGCACGTGAGCGCCGCCGCCAAGCAGGCCGTGGTCAAGACCGTGCTGGCCCAGGGCGCGGCCTTCGGCAGCGCCGATGCCGGCAAGGGCAAGAGCGTCATCATCGAATTCGTCTCCGCCAACCCGACCGGCCCGCTGCACGTGGGCCACGGCCGCCAGGCGGCGCTGGGCGACGCGCTGTCGTCGCTGTTCGGCTCCCAGGGCTACGCGGTCATCCGCGAGTTCTACTACAACGACGCCGGCGTGCAGATCCAGACCCTGGCCAACTCGGTGCAGGCGCGCCTGCGTGGCTACAAGCCGGGCGACGCCCAGTGGCCCGAATCGGCCTACAACGGCGACTACATCGCCGACATCGCCGCCGACTTCATGCTCAAGAAAACCGTGTCGGCCTCGGACGGCTCGCCGGCCACCGCCTCGGGCGACGTCGAAGACATCGAATCGATCCGCCACTTCGCCGTGACCTACCTGCGCAACGAGCAGGACATCGACCTGCAAGCCTTCGGCGTCAAGTTCGACAACTACTACCTCGAATCGTCGCTGTACGCCGACGGCAAGGTCGACGCGGCCGTCGACATGCTCAACAAGTCCGGCAAGACCTACGAGGAAGAAGGCGCGCTGTGGCTGCGCACCGAGGACTACGGCGACGACAAGAACCGCGTCATGCGCAAGAAGGACGGCACCTACACCTACTTCGTGCCGGACGTGGCCTACCATATCGTCAAGTTCCAGCGCGGCTTTACCCAGGCGATCAACGTCCAGGGTTCGGACCACCACGGCACCATCGCCCGCGTGCGCGCCGGCCTGCAGGCGGTCAACGTCGGCGTCCCGCAGGGCTACCCCGACTACGTGCTGCACAAGATGGTCACCGTGATGAAGGGCGGCGAAGAGGTCAAGATCTCCAAGCGCGCCGGCTCCTACGTGACCGTGCGCGACCTGATCGAATGGTCGGGCGGCGGCGACATCGAAAAAGGCCGCGACGCGGTGCGCTTCTTCCTCATCTCGCGCAAGGCCGACACCGAATTCGTGTTCGACGTCGACGTCGCGCTGAAAACCTCGGACGAGAACCCGGTGTATTACGTGCAGTACGCCCACGCGCGCATCTGCCGCATGCTGGAGCAGTGGACCGGCGCCGAAGCCGACCTGGCCAACGTCGACCTGTCGCCGCTGACCGCGCCGACCGAAGCGACGCTGCTCGCCACCCTGGCCGCCTACCCTGAGACGCTGGCGCGCGCGCAAGCGGAACTGGGCCCGCACCAGATCGCGTTCTACCTGCGCGACCTGGCCGCCAACCTGCACAGCTTCTACTTCGCCGAGCGCGTGCTGGTGGACGACGAGGCGCTCAAGGCCGCCCGTATCGCGCTGATGGTGGCCACCCGCCAGGTGCTGCGCAACGGCCTGGCGCTGATCGGCGTCTCCGCTCCCAACAAAATGTAATTGCGAAGGACATCCCGCACAATGAATTTCCGCACCAGCCCTCGCACCACTCCACGTTCGCGCCAGCACGGCAACACCATCATCGGCATCGTCATCGGCCTGGTCATCGGCCTGGCGATCGCCGTCGTCGTCGCGCTGGTGATCAACAAGGGCTCGACGCCGTTCACCGACAAGGGGCGTGCCAGCAAGGTTGCGGAACCGACTGCGGGACAAGCGGCCGATCCGAACAAGCCTATGTACGGCAACAAGGACGCGGTACGCGAAGCGGCCAAGGACTTTGCCAAGGAGACGCCGAAGGCGCCGCCTCCGTCCGATCCGCTGCAAGCGGTGGTCGACAAGATCCAGGCCGCGCCAGCGGCACCTGCGCCTGCACCGGCGTCCGCTCCGGTTGAAAAGCCCAAGGCTGCAGCGCCGGCGGCCATCCCTGCCGCCGCCAACATCACGCCGACGCCGGCCAAGCCGGCGCCTGCAGCCGACAGCGGCGACGACAAATTCATCTACTACCTGCAAGCCGGCGCGTTCCGCGAGATCGGCGACGCCGAAAGCGCCCGCGCCAAGCTGGCCCTGTTGGGCTTCGAGGCCAACGTCTCGGACCGCGCCACCGACACCGGCGTGCTGCACCGCGTGCGCCTTGGCCCGTTCAACCAGGTCGAAGCGATGAACAAGGTTCGTAGCAAGTTGTCCGAAAACGGCATCGACGTCGCCGTCGTGCGTAATCAGAAATAAGCAGAAATAAGCAGAAATAAGCAGAAATAAACCAGGAGTATCCAGATGCGATTCATGAAATTCATTATTGGTGCAGTAATGTTGAGCGTTGCAGCCCTGTCGTCGGCCTCCCCTGCCGATCCGAAAAACGGCGTCGAATACAAAACGCTGCCGACGCCACAAGCGGTCGACAGCGGCAAGAAGGTCGAAGTCATCGAGTTCTTCGACTACGCCTGCCCGCATTGCTTCGCTTTCGATCCGTCGTTGTCGGCCTGGGTCAAGAAACAGGGCGACGCCATCGCCTTCAAACGCGTGCACATCTCGCGCAGCGGCACCGACCTGCCGCAGCAGAAGCTGTTCTTCACGCTCAGCGCCATGGGCCTGCTGACCGACGCCATGCACACCAAGATCTTCACCGAGATGCACGTCAACCACAACCGCATGAGCCGCGATGAAATGGTGTTCGACTTCATCGCCAAGCAGGGCGTGGACCGCCAGAAGTTCATCGAGACCTATCGCGGCCTGGGCGTCGCCGGCAGCGTGCGCCGCGCGACTTCGCTGATGGATACCTACGGCGTCGACTCGTGGCCGATGATCGCCATCGACGGCAAATACGTCACCTCGCCGACCATGGCCAACGAAGGCACCAAGTCGGCCACCACCGAGGCGGAACTGCACGCCCAAGCCACGCAAGTGATGGACTTCCTGGTCGCCAAGGCGAAAGCGGAAAAGAAATAAAGATGGACAAACAGGGCGCCGGGCCGGAGCGGATCTTCATCACCGGCGCCTCAAGCGGCCTGGGTGCGGCCCTCGCCGCCGAATATGCGGCGCAAGGCGCCACACTGGGCCTGCTGGCCCGCCGCAGCGCGATGCTGGACCAGCTGATCGCCACTCTCCCCAATCCTGAACGCCACCGCGCCTACGCGGTCGATGTGCGCGACCACGCCGCCATCGCCGCCGCCGCGCAAGCCTTCATGGCGCACGCCGGCGGCATCGACGTGGTGATCGCCAATGCCGGCATCTCGGTCGGCACGCTGACCGAGTTCGCCGAAGACATCCCCGTATTCGAAGCCGTCATCGCCACCAACGTGGTCGCCACCGCCGCCACGTTCGCGCCGTTTATCCCGGCGATGAAGGCACAACGCACGCCGGCGCGGCTGGTCGGCATCGGCAGCGTGGCCGGCATCCGCGGCCTGCCCGGCGCCGAGGCGTACAGTGCCTCCAAGGCGGCCGTGATCAGCTACTGCGAATCGCTGCGGCTGGAGATGAAGCCCTACGGCATCCGCGTCGTCACCCTCTGCCCAGGCTACATCGACACGCCGATGACGCAGGTGAATCCCTACCCGATGCCGTTCCTGATGGCGCCAGCCAAATTCGCCGCCAAGGCCGCGCGCACCATCGCCGCCGGCAGCAGCTACAAGGTGATCCCGTGGCAGATGGGCGTCGTCGCCAAGCTGCTGCGCATGCTGCCGAATCCACTCTACGACCTGGCCTTCGCCAAGGCGCCGCACAAGCCACGCAAGGCCATGACATGAGCATCCTCGCTGCGGACGCCATCCGCCTCCACTGCGCCACCAGCGCCTCGCACGTGGCGATAGAAACCGTCGCCGAAACCGGCTCCACCAACGCCGACCTGCTGGCCCGCATCGACACGCTCGATGGCCCGGTGCTGCGCATCGCCGCCAACCAGACCGCGGGACGCGGCCGCGCCGGCCGCAGCTGGCTGTCCTCGCCCGGCGCCGCGCTGATGTTCTCGCTGGCCTGGCGCTTCAAGGGACCGCTGCACCGCATGTCCGGCCTGCCGATGGCGGTGGGCGTGGCGCTGGCCGAGACCATCGCCTCGCTGGGCGTGCCGGTGCAGATCAAGTGGCCCAACGACCTGCTGCGCGACGGTAAAAAACTGGCCGGCATCCTGGTCGAAACCCAGGCCGCCCGCAAGGACGGCGACGGCGCCATCTGGGCCGTGATCGGCGTCGGCATCAACCTGCTCATGCCGGACGAGCTGGAAGCGCAGATCGGCCGCGAAGTGGCCGCCGCGCCATGGCTGGCCAAGATGGACCGCAACCAGCTGATGGCCGCCCTGCTCAGCCGCCTGGCCGCCGTGCTGGCCGAATTCGACGACACCGGCTTCGCGCCCTTCGCCGAGCGCTGGAACCTGCTGCATGCGTGGCAGGGCCAGGAAGTCGTCATCCTCGACCAAGGCAAGGTGCTGCAGCAAGGCCGCGCCGCCGGCGTCGACGCCATCGGCCGCCTGATGCTCGACACGGAGCAGGGCCGCGCCGAAGTGCTGTCCGGCGACGTCTCGCTGCGTTTATCCAACTCTATCGGACTATCATGATTCTACTGATCGACGCCGGCAACACCCGCGTCAAATGGGCGCTGACCGAAACCGACGCTGAACTGGGCGCATGGATCGCCCACGGCGCCGTCATGCACGCCGACCTGCAACAGCTGGAGCTGCACCTGAGCGAGGCGGTGGCCGACCGCGGCGTCGACCGCATCCTGATCGCCAACGTGGCCGGCGGCGCGCTGCGCGTGCAGCTGGAATACGTGCTGCAACGGACCTTCCCGGCCATGATCCTGCCGCAGCAGGCGATCGAATGGTTTGCCTCGCTGCCGGCGCTGGCCGGCGTGACCAACGGCTACCGCAACCCGGCGCAACTGGGGTGCGACCGCTTCGCCGCCGCCATCGCCGGCCACGCGCTGGCGGCCGGACAGGAAGTCATCGTCGCCAACTGCGGCACCGCCACCACCATCGACGCCATCACCGCCGACGGCATGTTCTTGGGCGGGATGATACTGCCGGGACTGGGCCTGATGGCCAGTTCGCTGGCGCGCAACACGGCGCAGTTGCCGCAAATTGCGCAAGACGGTAAGCTGCCGGACGGATTCGCCGACAATACCGACGACGCCATCCTGAGCGGCTGCCTGGCCGCGCAGAGCGGCGCCATCGAGCACGCGTTCGCGCGGCATGGTGCGGCGGAGTGCATCATCTCCGGCGGCGCGGCGCCGTATATCGCGCCGATGCTGAAGGTGCCTTACCGTATCGTCGAGAATATCGTGTTAATCGGTTTGCATGCTGCCGCCGAATAGCAGTCATTCCCGCGCAGGCGGGAATCCATGGCCGGCATGCGCAGTAGCTCAGTATGGATTCCCGCCTGCGCGGGAATGACGTGATATCGAATCGCGCAATAGAAACCAAGGAAACGCCGTGCTGAAATTTATTTTCTGGTCGCTGGTCGCCATCAATGCCGCGCTGTTCGCGTACGGCAAAGGTTATCTCGGCCATTTCAGCGGCAACGAGCGCGAACCGGAGCGCCTGCTCAACCAACTCAACGCCAACAAGCTGGCCATCATCTCCGCCGACAAGGCCAATGATGCCTCGGCCGCGACCGCCGCTGCGGCCAGCGCCGCCGCCAGCGCCAAGCCGGCGCCGGAAGTGCTGGCCTGCGTGGAAATCGGCAGCTTCGTGCTGGCCGACGCGCGCCGCTTCGAAGCCCAGCTGGCGCCGCTGAACCTGGGCGACCGCCAGTCGCGCCACAACCTGCCGGGCACCGAAGTATCGAGCTATATCGTTTATATGCCGCCGCAGGGCAGCAAGGAAGGCGCCGACAAGAAAGCCGGCGAACTGCGCGCGCTCGGCGTGACCAACTACTTCATCATGAACGACAACTCGCCGCTGCGCTGGGGGATTTCGCTGGGCGTGTTCAAGACCGAAAACGCGGCGCAGAACCAGCTGGCCGCGCTGATGAAGCAAGGCGTGCGCACCGCGCGCGTGGCGCCGCGCATGAGCGGCAGCAAACTGCTGGCCTTCCAGTTCCGCGATGTGGATACGGAGCTCAAGGCCAAGCTGGAACAACTCCGCGCCGCTTACCCGAACGCGGAAAGCCACGCCTGCAAATAGCGTCAGCTGCTGCCTATCGCGTCACGCGCCGAAGCCGCCGTCAACCGACAGGCTGGCGCCGGTGATGTAACCGGCTTCCGGCCCCGCCAGATAAGACACGAAGCTGGCGATTTCCTCCACCGAACCATAGCGCGGCAAGGCCATCATGGCTTTCAGGGCGCCGGCGAAATCGCTGCCGTCCGGGTTCATCTCGGTATCGACCGGGCCTGGCTGCACGTTGTTGACGGTGATCCCGCGCGGGCCGAGGTCGCGCGCCATGCCCTTGGTCAGGCCGACCAGCGCCGATTTGTTCATGGCGTAGGTCGCGGCGCCGGCGAAAGGCACACGGTCGGCGTTGGTGCTGCCGATGGTGATCACGCGTCCGCCCTGCCCCATGTGGCGTGCCGCTTCCTGGGTCGCCACGAACACACTGCGCACGTTGACGGCCAGCGTGCGGTCGAAATCTTCCAGCGTGAATTCTTCCAGCGGCGCGATCGCCAGCACGCCGGCGTTGTTGACCAGGATGTCGATGCGGCCGTGGGCCTCCGCCGCGTTGCGGATGGCGGCTTTCAGCGCGGAGGCGTCGGCGCTGTCGGCTTTCACGGCTTGCGCCTTGCCGCCGGCGGCTTCAATCTCCGCCACAACTTGCGCGGCTCGGTCGGCCGAGCTGGAATACGTCAGTACCACAGTGGCGCCGTCGCGCGCCAGCCGTTTTGCGATAGCTGCGCCGATGCCGCGCGAGCCGCCTTGTACAAATGCGATTTTACCGTTGATCATTTGAAGCTCCTGGTTGGTGAGTTGGAGCCTTCAGAATCCTCCGCAGATTATGTTGCGACTAGACTGTAATTACTATAAGCAGTTGATCCAATTGGTTTAAAATAAAAATCATGGAAACCATGATCAGCATCGAGTGTTTCGTGCGCAGCGCCGAAGCGGGAAGCTTCTCGGAAGCCGCGCGCCGGCTCGGGCTGACGCCGGCCGCAGTCGGCAAGAACATCGCACGGCTGGAGGCTAGGCTGGGCGTGCGCCTGTTCCAGCGCAGCACGCGCAGCCTGTCGCTGACGGAAGCGGGACGGCAGTTCCTTGATGAAGTGGGCGGCAGCCTGTCGACGATACAGAACGCGGTCGCCAACCTGGCCAGCGCCGGCGGCCAGCCCGCCGGCACGCTGCGGGTCAGCATGCCGACCAATTTCGGCCGCAAGTACATCGTGCCAATGCTGGGCGATTTCTTGGAGCGCTATCCCGCCATCTCGCCCGACTGGGCTTTCGACAACCGTCCAGTGGACCTGATCGCGCAAAGCTTCGACGCCGCGCTGGGCGGCGGCATCGACCTGTCGCCCGGCGTGGTCGCGCGCAAGCTGGCGCCGGCGAACCGGGTGCTGGTGGCGTCGCCGGCCTACCTGGCCGAACATCCCGCGCCGAAGTCGCCCGCCGACCTGCATGAGCATGACGGCATTCTGATTCGCTCACCGCAAACGGGCCGGATACGTCCGTGGGCACTAATCAATCGCAGCAAGCAGCAGGCGCCCGTCACGCTGCGCGTGCGCATGACGATGAGCGATCCCGGCGCGGCCTGCGACGCGGCGGCCCTCGGCCTGGGCATCGCCTTGATCAACTACTCGGAAGCGCTGGCGCATCTGGACGCGGGCACGCTGGTGCGAGTGCTGCCAAGCTGGCATGTGGACGGCGGGGCCGTATCGATCTACTACCCGGCGCAGAAGCTGCTGCCGGCCAAGACCCGGGCCTTCGTGGAATTTGTCGTCGAGCGCTTCCGCACCGAGCGGCTGGCGCAATTGCTGTCGGCGGATTAGCATCCGCACTTGTTCAAGGTCCCTGATGCATAAGCTAACGCAGTATCTTTTCAATACCAATACGCCGCTCTGGAAGTACATCTTCACGACATCCATGTTGGCGACCTTGCCCGCGATAGCCATTGCAGGCCTATGGCAGCTGGGACTATCACTCACTCCACTTAACGCCTCGCGATCCGTCCCGCCGGCTGTCAGCACGTCGGTTGGCGACGCCATCGGCGCCATCGTTATTTCCCCGGTCATCGAAACCTTCATGTTGGCTGGACTGCTGGCCGTCTTGTCCACTTTCATATCGAACAAAGGCCTTATGGCCATGATCTCGGGTCTGGTGTGGGGCGCGCTTCACGCGACCTTGGGCCTCGCCAGGTTTGCCGGCACGGCCTGGATATTCTTCGTGCTGTCGTGCGCCTTCATCGCATGGCGCGAGAAGGGTTTCAAACACGCGTATATTGTGGGCCTTATTCCGCACGTACTGAATAATACTTTGGTGGTCCTGATCGTTCATCCGGTCTAACACGATCAACCGGGAAATTAGCGCTAACCGACGGCGGACTTGCGACTAAGCGCGTGAAGCTCCACCTGGTTCCAGCAAACATATGGCGGCCATTCACGGTTCTCTGCAAAGGCAAGAAAGACTTCTATCACCTGCTGCAGGAGAAACCAGTCGCGCTGGGCCATCGGTACGCTCCCGCCGCTAAATGCCAATTTCGTTCCATCGGGATGCGATACCACCGGTGTATCCTGCGACGCGCGGTAGTGGGTGCCGTCGGCTTGATGGCGCTCCAGCAGAAACAGGCCAGGCCCACCTGCCACCTGAACGTATTCGCCCGCATCGCTGGCGAGACTCGCGAAGGACATTCGGGTACGCGACAGCTCGAGCGCCAATTTACGCTCACCCGGCGCAACGACAGGCTTGCAGTTTTCTCGTTGAAAGCTCATCCGCCCCATAAAATGATTACCCCCTTATGGCCTGCCGCCGCGTCATCAAAGAAGCGGCGCATCGGTTCATACAGCCACGCCTCTTCATCAAAACCAGCTTCATCTAGGATGTCTTCAAAAAAGGCTTGGTCTTTCTTACCCAGTTCTTCGGCGATTGATTTCACCATAACAGCACCGAGAAAGACCACATCTGGATCGGCGAATCCATCCCTCTCGGCGCGTGATTCGCCGGAAAAAATCGTGGCTAAGGATCCGTCCATCCCCTGCAATACCGACTCCCATGCTGGAAGAGATTCTTCCGCTTCCAAGGTCGGGCAGGCTTCAAGAGCCAACTGCCCCAAGGCGCCGTACCACTCACTCTTGCTTGTGCAGCCTGTCAGCAGGCGGCGTGCGCTGTCATCGACTTCATAGAAATTCCCGAAACTCATGAGTACCTTTCGTCAAATGCCAATTTGATCAGGAACCGCTTCATATGCGGGTCTGCGCGTTCAAGCGGAACTTCATCGAACGGGAACCATCGAACGCCCTCAAATTCGCGCTCGTCAAACTTGATGCTTTGATGTCGGCTCGCGCGGACTACGTACCATAACGAGACGTCTGTATGCCCAGCGGTCAGCCCGACTGTCTCGGTCACTGTCACAAACAGCGGCGGCCCAATGGGATGTGGCGCCGCAAAGCCAAGCTCCTCTTCCAGCTCACGAGCAACCGTCACGCGAGGGTGCTCACCGGGTTCGACGTGCCCACCCGGCGGCAGCCATAGCCTGGCATTGCGATGATCGACCAGCAGCACATGCCCATCGTCGATGACGGCAAAATACGACACGAGATGCATCGGCGGCGTTGCCGGCTTCGTTACACGGCACAAGTCCACGCCAGAGTCCACCCACGCAAGGCAACCGAGAATATCATGGCGCTCCAAATCGTCGCCAGGAGAGATCGATAAGATTTCGTCTCGAATTTTCTGTCGCATGGTCTCTGGTAGTCGATCGAAAGAGAAAATTATACAGCCCGGCCTTTGAATATATTCGCCCGATACGGCATTCAAGAGAATCTGGCAAACTATCGGCTAACCATCAACGCCCCTTCTATATGGAACAATTCATCGTCCTGATCTTCCCTGTGTTTTTTCTGCTGATCGTGGCGGAATTTGCCTACGGGTGGCTGAAGCAGCGCAATACGTATCGCCTCAACGACGCCTTGAGCAGTCTTAGCCAGGGCTTGATCAGCCAGCTGGTCGCGGTGCTCACCCAGCTATTTCAAATCGGCCTGTACACCTTGGCGTTCGATCAGGTTCGCCTGGTGTCGCTGACGGATTTCTGGTCCTCTTGGTATGGCTGGATCGCCGCCGTCGTGCTGTTCGATTTCTGCGATTACTGGCTGCACCGCATGGGCCACGAATGCGCCGTCATGTGGGCCGCCCACCAGGTCCATCATCAAAGCCAGGACTTCAATTTCTCCACCGCGCTGCGGCAGGAGAGTTCCGTGATCTTCATCGGCTGGGCCTTCTATCTGCCGATGGCGCTGCTGGGCGTGCAACCGGAGCAGTTCGCGGTGGCGGGCTTGATCGTGCTGCTGTACCAGTTCTGGATACATACGGAGCACATCGGCAAACTGGGTTGGTTCGACCGGATATTCTCTTCGCCGTCCAACCACCGCGTGCATCACGCCGTCAACGATCAGTACCTGGACAAAAACTACGGCGGCATGCTGGTCATCTGGGACCGGATGTTCGGCACCTTCGCCGAGGAAGATGAGCCGTGCGTGTACGGCACGCGCAGTCCCTTGAACAGCTGGGATCCCGCCTGGGCCATCGTGTCGGAATACTGGGTTTTGTTGAACCTCTCGCGGCAGGCCAAGCGCTGGTCCGACAAGGTAAAGATCTGGCTGAAACATCCGGGCTGGCGGCCCGCCGATCTTGCACTACCTTGCAAGCCGTTCGACCTGGATGCCGCCCGATCAAGCTACGATCCGCCACTGACCGCTCGAAGCCAATACCTCGCGCTGGCCCAGTTCGGCCTTTGCGTAACGGTCGCCGCAGCGTGCCTGTGGCATTCGGCGGCGCTCTCCTACGCCCGCTCCGCGTTGGCGATCACGGCGGCGATGGGAGGCTTCTGGGCCTTGGGCGCATACATGCAGGGGCGCTTGTCGGCCGCCTGGATGCTGGTCATCGACATGGTCGAAGTGGTGACGACGGCGCTGGTGTTGTGGCCTGCCCTGTGACCGGATCAGCGCTGGACGACGATAGGCTTAAGATGCAACGATGACGGCAAGCCTTGCGCCGCCTGGAGCGCTTCCTGACGGGTCGAGAACGGGCCAGTGAACAATCGGTGCACGGAGCCGCCCTGCACCACTTCCAATCCATTCAAGCCGCTGCCGGACAGCTTGTTGCGCACTACCTCAGCATTCTCCGCGCGCGAGTAAGCGCCCAGTTGCAGGTAGAAGCCGCCCTTGGCAGTGCTGGCCGCCAGCGTTTCGGCGCTGGCCGGCGCGCGGTCGGTCAGCATCAAGGCTTCCGCTTCGGAGGACGACGCACCAGGCATGGCCTTCGGCGCGAGCACCAGCGGCTCGCTCAGCGTTGTCGACGGCGTCAACATCAGCGGGCCGCCACCCAAGCCGCCCGAAGACGTCTTCCTCTGCGAGGACTGCGACTGCAAGCGCGGCGACACCGTGCCCGAGACGCCGGCCCGCGTGGCCAGCATGCGGTCCACCTCATCCGGCAGGATGCGTTCGATCTGGAGTTCGTGGCTGCCCTTGCCCAGCAAGCCCAGTTTCAGCGCCGCCGTGTACGACACGTCGATGGCGCGGTTGGCATGGAACGGCCCGCGGTCGTTGATGCGCACAATGACCACCGCGCCGCTCACCAGATTGGTCAGGCGCGCATAGGATGGAATCGGCAGCGTCGGATGCGCGGCCGTCATCTTGTACATATCGTAGATCTCGCCGGACGAGGTACGCTGGCCATGGAACTTCTTGCCATACCAGCTGCCGACGCCAATCTGCGTAAACGGCTGGTTGCCGGTGATCGGCGTATAGGTCTTGCCGAAGACGACGTAGGGACGGTTGGAGTACGGCAGCAGCGGATCGTTGCGCACGTCGGCGTCCGGCACGTCGGCCAGATTGGCTGGCGGCGCATCGCCGGGACCATCGTCCTGGTAGTAGCCGCCGCGTCCCGAATTCGCCGGCGGCAGCACCGGCAGGCCGGCATCCGGCTTACCGCTGGACGGCGCCTTGATGACCGGGCCGGAGGTACGGGGCGCCTTCGGCGTCGTGGTGGTATCGGTAACGGTAGGCGCAGTGCCGCAGCCGACCAGCGCCAGCATGGCGAGTCCGGTGCAGACGTTCAAAATACGGTTCATGCGCATTGCGTTCTTCCTTACAGTTTTTTCCGCGTCGGCGGCACTGGCTGCGTGGCCGGCGCGGCGTTTGCCGGCACGGGCGCAGTCGGTGCCGACGGCAGCGGGGCGGCAGGTGCCGCCGGCACAGCGCCATCGGGCTGCGTCGGCGCGCGCCGTTCGAATTCGGCCGCCGCGGCTTGTTCTTCCAGCGTCTGCCCTTCGACCGGCAGCACCGTTTCCGCATCTTCTTTCGGCACCTTGGTGGTGTCTTTTTCGGCCGGGCGTTTGCCCAGCAGGTAGTAATCCAGCGCCTTGCGCGCGATAGGCGCCGCTTCGGCGCCGCCTTTGCCGGCGTTTTCCACCACCAGCGCGAGCACAATGCGCGGCTTGTCGGCCGGCGCGAACGCCGTGAACAGCGCGTTGTCGCGCAGGCGTTCGGCTATGCGCGCGGCGTTGTACTTCTCGCCGGAGCGGATCGTGATCACCTGCGCGGTGCCGGTCTTGCCGCCCACCGTGTAGCCGGCGCCGGCGAAGGCGCGCGCACCCGTGCCGCCCGCCTCGGTGGTCACGCCGACCATCGCGCCCTTGATAAAATCGATATTCTCCTGCTTGAGCGGAATCCGATAACTCTCCTTCGGCACGGTCAGCGTGCGGGCGCGCGTCTTGCTGTCCTCGACGATCTTGACCAGGTGCGGCTTCATCACCACTCCGTTGTTGGCCAGGTTGGCCACCGCGTGCGCGATCTGCAAAGGCGTGTAGGCGTTGTAGCCCGATCCATTGCTGACCGAGATGGTATCACCACCCACCCACTTACCCGCCGCACCCTTGAAACGCTTGCGCTTCCAGTCCTGCGACGGCAGCACGCCGGTCTTTTCGTTTTCCAGGTCGATGCCGGTCTGCTGGCCGAAGCCGAAGGGCTGCATGAAACCGTGGATGGCGTCGATGCCCATGTCGTGGCCCAACGCGTAGTAGTAGGTATTGCAGGAGACGACGATGGACTTGCGCATGTCGACCGAGCCGTGGCCGCCGACCACGTCGTCGCGGAACTGGTGGCCGCCCAGGTTGTAGAAGCCCGGATCGTAGGTCACCTGGCTGGGCGTGCGCTTGCCCAGCTCCAGCGCTGCCAGCGCCATGAAGGGCTTGAAGGTGGAACCCGGCGCGTAGGTGCCGGACAGCGGACGGTTCACCATCGGCCGGTCCAGCGAGGTATTGAGGTCGTTCCAGCTTTGCGCGTCAATGCCGTCGACGAACAGGTTGGGATCGTAGCCGGGCCGCGACACATAGGCCAGGATGTCGCCGGTCGACGGCTCGATCGCCACCAGCGCGCCGCGCCGCTCACCGAAAGCTTCCTCGACCACTTTTTGCAGTTCGATGTCGATCGACAGGATCAGGTTGCTGCCCGCCACCGCCGGTGTACGCGACAAGGTGCGGATGGCGCGGCCGCCGGCCGATACTTCCACTTCCTCGTAGCCGGTGGCGCCGTGCAGCTGCTTCTCGTAGCTCTTCTCCAGGCCTTCCTTGCCGATATGGTCGGTGCCCTTGTAGTTGGCGGCATCGTCGGTGTCTTCGATGGCCTTGGCCTCGGCGCGGCTGACACGGCCGATGAAGCCGATCACGTGCGACGCCGTCTCGCCCAGCGGATACTGGCGGAACAGGCGCGCCTGCACCTCCACGCCGGGGAAGCGGAAGCGCTGCGCCGAAAAGCGCGCCACTTCCTCGTCGGTCAGGCGGGTGCGCAGCGGCACGCTCTCGAAGCCCCGCGATTCCTCCAGCAGCTTCTTGAAGCGCTTGCGGTCCTTGACCTCGATCTCGATCAGCTTGGACAGCTCGTCGATGGTTTCATCGAGCGTCATGACCAGCTTGGACGGCGTGATCTCCAGCGTAAAGGCCGAGTAGTTACGCGCCAGGACCACACCGTTGCGGTCCAAGATCAGGCCGCGATTGGGCACGATGGGCACGATGGCGATGCGGTTCTCCTCCGCCTTGACGGCGAAGTCGTTGTACTTGACCACTTGCAGCCAGATGAAGCGCGCCAGCAGCAGGCCGAAACAGATGAACACCATCGCGCCCAGTACCGTGACGCGGGCGCGGAACTCCTGGAGCTCGCGCTCCGTGTCCTTAATCTCCGTCATGCGGTCGCTCCCCAGGCGCGCGCGGTGGCGCCGCCGCGCACGCCGCGGCTGTGGTGCTGGATGCTCATCAGGATGCCGGCGCCCAGGCCCAGCGTCATCAATGCGGTGCCGCCGTAGCTCATGAACGGCAGCGGCACGCCGACCACCGGCACGATGCCGCTGACCATGCCCATGTTGACGAAGGCGTAGGTGAAGTAGATCATGGTGATGGAGCCCGCCAGCAGGCGCGTAAAGAAGGTGGAAGCGTTGACCGCAATATTCAGGCCGCGCACGATCAGCAGCAGGTACAGCACCAGCAGCACCAGGTTGCCGGTCAGGCCGAACTCCTCGGAGAACACGGCGAAGATAAAGTCGGTGGTGCGCTCGGGGATGAACTCCAGGTGCGCCTGGGTGCCGTGGGTCCAGCCCTTGCCGCTTACGCCGCCCGAGCCGATGGCGATCATCGACTGGATGATGTGGAAGCCCTTGCCCAGCGGGTCATGATAGGGATCGATCAGCGTCAGCACGCGGTCGCGCTGGTAGTCGTGCATCACGGCCCACAGCACCGGCAGGCCGGCGCAAGCCGTCGCGCCCAGCACTGCCATCGCCTTCCACGACAGGCCGCCGAGGAAGATCACGCAGGCGCCGGCCGCCACCACCAGCATCGCCGTACCCAAATCGGGCTGGCGCGCGATCAGGCCGACAGGTATCGCCAGCAGCAGCGCCGCGATCAGGTAGGAATGCCAGCGCAGCTGCCCCTGCTGCCGCTGGAAGAACCAGGCCATCATCAACGGCATGGCGATCTTCATGAACTCGGACGGCTGCAGCTGCATGCCGACAGTGAGCCAGCGGCGCGAGCCGCCCTTGATGGTGCCCACCAGCGCCACCGCCACCAGCAGCGCCACGCCCAGCGCGTAGGCCGGCACGGCGACGCGCATCATCATCTGCGGCGGCGTGTTGGCCGCCACCCACATCACCAGGAAGGCCATGCAGATATTACGCAGCTGGTCCGTCACCTTGCCGGGAATCGCGATGCCGGCCGAGTACAGCGTGACCAGCCCCACCGACAGCAGCAACAACATGATGATGGCCAGCTGCGCGTCGAACACAGCGAAATAAGGCCGCACGCGTTGCCACAGCGTGCGCCCGTCATGCACGCGCATCAGGTCTGCACCAGTTTGCGGTGGCGCTGGATGCTCATCAGGATGCCGGCGCCCAGGCCCAGCGTCAACAGCGCGGTGCCGCCGTAGCTCATGAACGGCAGCGGCACGCCAACCACCGGCAGGATGCCGCTGACCATGCCCATGTTGACGAAGGCGTAGGTGAAGTAAATCATCGTGATCGCGCCGGCCAGCAGGCGCGTGAAGAAGTTGGGCGCATTCCCGGCGATCATCAGGCCGCGGCCGATCAGCAGCAGGTACAGGAACATCAGCACCAGGTTGCCGGTCAGGCCGAACTCCTCGGAGAACACGGCGAAGATAAAGTCGGTGGTGCGTTCGGGGATGAACTCAAGGTGGGCCTGGGTGCCGTGAGTCCAGCCCTTGCCGGTCATGCCGCCCGAACCCACGGCGATGGTGGACTGGATGATGTGGAAGCCCTTGCCCAGCGGGTCGGAAGTCGGATCGATCAGCGTCATCACGCGCTCGCGCTGATAGTCGTGCATCACCGACCAGATCACCGGCAGGCTGGCGGCGGCGGCCACGAACAGCGCGATCAGCGCCTTCCATGCCAGGCCTGCCAGGAAGATCACGCAGAAGCCGGCGGCCACCACCAGCAAGGCGGTGCCCAGGTCCGGCTGCTTGACGATCAGGCCTACCGGTATCGCCAGCAGCACGGCGGCGATCCCGTAGTCCTGCCAGCGCAGGTGGCCGGCGCGCTGCTGGAAGAACCAGGCCAGCATCAGCGGCATGGCGATTTTCATGAACTCGGACGGCTGGATATCGACGCCCACGTGCAGCCAGCGCCGCGCACCCAGCTTGATGGTGCCGAACAGCGCCACGCCGATCAACAGCGCCACCGCGATCACATACGCCGGCACGGCGATCCGCATCATCATCTGCGGCGTGACATTGGCCACGAACCACATTACGATGAAGGCCAGGAAGATGTTACGCAGCTGGTCTTCCACCTTGCCGGGAATGCCGATGCCGGCCGAGTACAGCGTGACCAGGCCGACCGACAGCAGCGCGCAGATGATCAGCATCAGCGGCACGTCGAAAACGGTGAAGTACGGGCGAAGGCGGCGCCCCAGGGAACGCCTTTCGTTGATGCGCATGCTGGTCCTTTATTCCTTGTTGCCGGGGGTTTCGGCGCCCGGCTTCTTGTCGTCGCTGACGCCCTGTTCGGCCTGGACGTCCGGCACGGAGCGCAGCTCGGCGTCCTCCTTCGGCACACGGGTGGTTTCTTTTTCGTTCGGGCGTTTGCCCAGCAGGTAGTAGTCCAGCGCCTTGCGCACGATGGGCGCGGCCACGCCGGCGCCGAAGCCGCCGTTCTCCACCACCACCGCGATGGCGATGCGCGGTTTGTCGGCCGGGGCGAAGGCGGTGTAGAGCGCGTTGTCGCGCAGGCGCTCGGCGATCAGGTTGGCGTTGTACTTCTCGTTCTTCTTGATCGCCACCAGCTGCGCGGTACCGGTCTTTCCGCCGGAGGTGTAGCCGGCGCCGGCGAAGGCGCGCGCCGCCGTGCCACCGGTGGTCACGCCCACCATGGCGTTCTTGATGATGTCGATATGCTCCTGCTTGAGCGGGATGCGGTAGCTTTCCTTGGGCACCGTCAGCTTGCGCGCGCGCGTGACGCTGTCCTCGATGATCTTCACCAGGTGCGGTTTCATGACGATGCCGTTGTTGGCCAGGTTGGAGACCGCGTGCGCCATCTGCAAAGGCGTGTAGGTGTTGAAGCCATTGCCGATGGCGATGGAGATGGTGTCGCCGCCGACCCACTTCTGCGCCGCCGGATTCTTCTTGAAGCGGTTGCGCTTCCATTCCTTGGACGGCAGCACGCCCTGCTTCTCGTGTTCCAGGTCGATGCCGGTCAGCTGGCCGAAGCCGAATGGCTGCATGAAATCGTGGATGGCGTCGATGCCCATCTCGTTGCCCAGCATGTAGTAGTAGGTGTCGCAGGATTCGACGATGGACTTGTACATGTCGACCGTGCCGTGGCCGCCCGGTTTATCGTCGCGGAACTTGTGGCCGCCCAGCGTGAACGAACCCGGATCGAAGATGGTCTGGCCGGGCGTGCGCTTGCCCAGTTCCAGCGCGGCCAGCGCCATGAAGGGCTTGAAGGTGGAACCGGGAGGATAGGTGCCCGACAGCGGACGGTTCACCATCGGCTTGTCCAGCGAGGTATTGAGGTCGTTCCAGCTTTGCGAATCGATGCCGTCGACGAACAGGTTGGGATCGTAACCGGGGCGCGAGACGTAGGCCAGGATGTCGCCCGTCTCCGGCTCGATGGCGACCAGCGCGCCGCGCCATTCGCCGAAGGCTTCCTCGATCACCTTTTGCAGTTCGATGTCGATCGACAGGATCAGATTGCTGCCCGGCGTGGCGGCGGTGCGCGACAAGGTGCGGATGGCGCGGCCGCCGGCCGACTTCTCCACCTCCTCGTAGCCGGTGACGCCGTGCAGCTGCCTCTCGTAGCTCTTCTCCAGGCCTTCCTTGCCGATATGGTCGGTGCCGTTGTAGTTGGCGGCGTCCTCGGTGTCGGCGATGGCCTTGGCTTCCGAGGTGTTGATGCGGCCGATGTAGCCGATCACGTGCGAGGCGATCTCGCCCAGCGGATACTGGCGGAACAGGCGCGCTTGCACTTCCACGCCGGGGAAGCGGAAGCGCTGCGCCGAAAAGCGCGCCACTTCCTCGTCGGTCAGGCGGGTGCGCAGCGGCACGCTTTCGAAGCCCTTGGATTCCTCTAGCAGCTTCTTGAAGCGCTTGCGGTCCTTGGTCTCCACCGTGATCAGCTTGGACAGCTCGTCGATGGTTTCGTCCAGCGTGGCGCTCAGCTTGGACGGCGTGATCTCCAGCGTGAAGGCCGAGTAGTTGCGCGCCAGGACCACACCGTTGCGGTCCAAAATCAGGCCGCGATTCGGTTCGATGGGGACGATGGCGATGCGGTTCTCTTCGGCCTGGGCGACGTAGTCGCTATGCTTGTAGACCTGCAGCCAGATGAAGCGCGCCAGCAGCGCGGCGAAGCAGAGGAACACCAGCCCCCCCAGCACCGTCAGGCGCAGGCGGAACTGGTGCAGCTCGCGTTGGTTGTCCTTGAGTTCAGTCATACAGCACCGTCGTTCCGCGTCGGCGGACCGCCGCGCAGGCGGGAACCCATACGCAGCATCCGCAGCGACGTCGCATGGATTCCCGCCTGCGCGGGAATGACAAGATATAGGTTATTCGGGCACACATACACAAGCGACCGGGGCGTCAGATCGGGCGGGTGTGGTCGCGGTCGACCGCGCGGCGCTGCGGCGCCAGCAGCAGCCAGGTCGCCAGCGGCCACAGGGCCACGGCGATCACGCTTTCGATGAAGTAGAACCAGCTTGGGAATTTGCCGGACACGAAGAAGCGCACCACCAGCTGCACCGACTGCGCCATCAGCAGCAGCGGGAACACGTGCATGGCCTGCGTCAGCAGCGGGAACCACAGCACCCGGCGGTGCAGCATGATCGCGAAGTAGGACAGCAGCGTGTAGGCCAGCGCATTCTCGCCCAGCAGCGTGGAGTCGTGCACGTCCATCAGCAGACCGAGGAAAAAGGCGGTGCCGATGCCGACCTTGCGCGGCTGGTGCACGCCCCAGAACACCAGCACCAGCGCCACGAAGTCGGGCACGCCGATGAAGTTCCCCCAGGGGAGCAGGTTCAGTAGGAACGCGCAGAACAGGCTGAAGGCGATGAACAGCGGGCTGACCGGCAGCAGGATATAGTGGGGACGATTCATCGTGCCGGTTCCTTCGGTTTGGTGACGGCAGGCGCGCCAGCGGCAGCGGCAGCGGCTGGTGCGGCGGCAGGTGCAGCCCCCTGCGCGGCCGGCGATGCGGCGGCCGGCGTCGCAGCGGCAGGCGTCGCCGTGGCGGCGGCGGGCGCCGGTTTCGGCGCGGGCGGCGGCATCACCGGCATCAGGCCGGGCGGACCGGCCGGCGCAGGCGCGGGTGCGGTACCTGCAGGCGCCGGGTCGACGCCGTCTTTCGGCGCCTCCTTGATCGGCGCCATCTTGTTATTGTGCTTCTTGAGCGCGCGCGCCTCTTCGTCCGGCGGACGCGGAGGCATATCGGGCGTCGACATCAGGATCAACAGCTGCGTATTGTTGGAGATGCCGGCCAGCGGCTGGCACACCACGCCGCCGAAGGAACCGGCCGCGCTGTTTTCCACCTGGCTCACACGGGCCACCGCCAGGCCGGCCGGATAAACGCCATCCAGGCCCGAGGTGACGACGATGTCGCCGACCTGGATGTCCGCGTTGGGCGCCGTGAAGCGCAGCTCCAGCGCGCCGGACTTGCCGCGGCCATAGGCCACGCTGCGCAAGCCGTTGCGCAGCAGCTGCACGGGAATGGCCTGCTCCTTGTCGGTCAGCAGCGTCACCTCGGAAGTAAAGGGGAACACGCGCGTAACCTGGCCGACCACGCCCTGGTTGTCGATCACCGGCAGGCCGAGGGCCACGCCTTGCTGGGTGCCGCGGTCGAGGATCACCTTGCGGCTGTTGACGTCGCGCGCGTCGTACAGGATCTCGGCCAGCATCGATTTCACCGGCAGATGCTCGCGCGCGTCCATCAGGCGGCGCAGCTGGCCGTTTTCAGCGGTCTGGAGCTGGGCTTGCTGCAGCACCAGCGCGCCGGCGATCTGCTGGCGTTTGAGCTCGCGCACCTGCTTTTCCAGCGACGACAAGGTAGAGAAATAATCGCCGACGCCGTAGATGGCGTCGCGCGGCAGCAGGGCTGCCATTTGCAGCGGATACAGCACGGTGGCTGCCGCTTTGCGCACGGTCGTCAGGGTGTGCATGCGCGAATCGACCAACAGCAGTCCAATCGATATGCACGCGAACACCGTCATCTTGACGCGGGCGGAGGCGCCTTGCTTGAAAAGTGGCGGAGGACTGTATTCCATGACTTCCAATAATCCGGCGCTCGCGCGCCAACGAGACTGTCAACTCATCCCAATGCATCGGGGCCGCTGTTTCGCGGCCCCGTCTTTGTCAGATCATTCGTAGGAGAAGATCGAGCCCAGCTGGTCCATCCGCTCCAGCGCCATGCCGGAGCCGCGCACCACGCAGGTCAGCGGATCTTCCGCCACCAGCACCGGCAGGCCGGTTTCCTCCATCAGCAGGCGATCCAGGTCGCGCAGCAGCGCGCCGCCGCCGGTCAGCATCATGCCTTTTTCCGCGATGTCGGCGCCCAGTTCCGGCGGCGTCTGTTCCAGCGCGTTCTTCACGGCCGAGACGATGTTGTTCAGCGGGTCGGTCAGCGCTTCCAGGATCTCGTTGGACGAAATCGTGAACGAGCGCGGAATGCCTTCGGACAGGTTGCGGCCCTTGACTTCCATTTCCTTCACCTCCGAACCCGGGAAGGCCGAACCGATGGCCTTCTTGATCGCTTCCGCGGTCTGTTCGCCGATCAGCATGCCGTAGTTGCGGCGGATGTAGTTGACGATGGCTTCATCGAACTTGTCGCCGCCCACGCGCACCGAACCTTTGTACACCATGCCGCCCAGCGAGATGATGCCCACCTCGGTGGTGCCGCCGCCAATGTCGACCACCATCGAGCCGGTTGCATCCGACACCGGCAGGCCGGCGCCGATCGCCGCCGCCATCGGCTCTTCGATCAGGTAGACCTGCGAGGCGCCAGCGCCCAGCGCCGATTCGCGGATCGCGCGGCGCTCGACCTGGGTCGAGCCGCACGGCACGCAGATGATGATGCGCGGCGAAGGACGGAAGAATTTGGAATCGTGCACCATGCGGATGAACTGTTTCAGCATCTGCTCGGTGACGGTGAAGTCGGCGATCACGCCGTCTTTCATCGGGCGGATGGCCTCGATGTTGCCGGGGACCTTGCCCAGCATCTGTTTTGCTTCTTTACCGACCGCCTGGATCGTCTTCTTGCCGTTAGGGCCGCCTTCCTGGCGAATCGCCACGACCGACGGCTCATCCAGGACGATGCCCTGGCCGCGAACGTAGATCAGAGTGTTGGCCGTGCCCAAGTCGATGGCCAGATCGGTGGAAATATACCTGCGTAAAAAACCAAACATGTGTGTCCTGTGGCGCTACTGATGTGCGCGTAAGCCGTTAGAAAGAAATCCTGTGGAGACGCGGCGGCTGCAATGATTCGGCGCCAGCAACGCATCAACCCGCCATTCTACCTTATAATTTGAATGCGATTTGCCGAAAATCCCGCCAAAAGTGTATCGGTTGAGTCCGCGAATTAAGCGGTAATCCTTTGCTTTTGCCAGCGAATAGGCAGAATTTCCAGTTTTTTATCAATATTACAATTAAACCTTGCGCGGCCCATCCGCGCCATTCGCCATGTCCCTGACCCTATCCGACGTAACCCGCATTGCCAAACTGGCACAACTTGAGATGAGCGAGCAGCAGAGCGCCACGGCGCTGGACCAGTTGAACGGCATTTTCGCGCTGGCCGAACAGATGCAGGCGGTCGACACCGACGGCGTCGCCCCGCTGAGCCACCCGCTGGCGGCGCACATGAACAACATCGCCCTGCGCCTGCGCGAAGACGTGGCCACCGAGGCCAATCGCCGCGAAGACTACCAGGCCGTCGCGCCCAAGACCCAGGACGGCCTGTACCTGGTGCCGAAGGTGATCGAGTAACACCGTCGTTCCCGCGCAGGCGGGAATCCATGCTGAGCCGATTTGGCCAGCGTCCCATGGGTCCCCGCTTGCGCGAGGACGACGCCGCAACGAATCTGAATTGAAACGCCATGCACACCAAAACCATTAAAGAGCTGTCCGCGCTGCTGCAAAGCAAAGCCATCACCGCCACCGAACTGGCCACGCACTTCCTCGACCGCATCGAGCAGAGCGACCTGAACGCCTTCCTGCACGTGGACCGCGCGCTGACCCTGGCGCAAGCGGCCGAAGCGGACGCCCGCATCGCCGCCGGCACCGCCACCCCGCTGACCGGCGTGCCGATCGCCCACAAGGACATCTTCGTCACCCGCGACTGGCGCTCGACCGCCGGCTCCAAAATGCTGGCCAACTACGTCAGCCCGTTCGACGCCACCGTGGTGGAGAAATTCCGCGCGGCCGGCATGGTCACGCTGGGCAAATTGAACTGCGACGAATTCGCCATGGGTTCGGCCAATGAAAACTCGGCCTTTGGCGCGGTGAAAAACCCGTGGGACAAGAACGCCGTGCCTGGCGGCTCCTCAGGCGGTTCCGCCGCCGCCGTGGCCGCGCGCCTGGCGCCGGCCGTCACCGGCACCGACACCGGCGGCTCGATCCGCCAGCCGGCCGCCTTCTGCGGCATCACCGGCATCAAGCCGACCTACGGCCGCGTATCGCGCTTCGGCATGATCGCCTTCGCCTCGTCGCTGGACCAGGGCGGCCCGATGGCGCAAACCGCCGAAGACTGCGCGCTGCTGCTCAACGCCATGGCCGGCTTCGACGAACGCGACTCGACCTCGCTGACGCCTGAAATGGGCGGCATCGACGAAGACTACACCCGTGAACTGGGCCAGCCGCTGGCGGGCCTGCGCATCGGCGTACCGAAGGAATACTTCGGCGAAGGCCTGGCCAAGGACGTGGAAGACGCCGTGCGCGCCGCGCTGGCCAAGTACGTCGAGATGGGCGCGACGCTGGTCGACATCTCGCTGCCGAACACCGCGCTGTCCATCCCTGCCTACTACATGATCGCGCCGGCAGAAGCCTCGTCCAACCTGTCGCGTTTCGACGGCGTGCGCTACGGCCACCGCGCCGCGGAGTACAAGGACCTGTCGGACATGTACCGCAAGACCCGCGCCGAAGGCTTCGGCGCCGAAGTCAAACGCCGCATCATGGTCGGCACCTATGTGCTGTGCCACGGCTACTACGACGCCTACTACCTGAAGGCGCAAAAGATCCGCCGCCTGATCGCGCAGGATTTCGAAGCGGTGCTGAACGGCCCGAACGCCGTCTGCGACGTCATCATGGGACCGGTCGCGCCGACCGTAGCCTGGGACCTGGGCGACAAGTCCGACGACCCGGTGGCCGCCTACCTGGCCGACATCTACACGCTGTCCACCAGCCTGGCCGGCCTGCCCGGCATGTCGATCCCGGTCGGCTTCGGCGCCAAGAACCGTCCTGTGGGCCTGCAGATCATCGGCAAGCATTTCGGCGAAGCGAAACTGCTGAACGTCGCCCACCAGTACCAGCTGGCGACCGACTGGCACACCCGCGCACCCGCCGGCATCTAAGATCAACGTCATTCCCGCGAAAGCGGGAATCCATGCTGAGTATGGATTCCCGCTTTCGCGGGAACGACAAGCAAACATAAGCGAGAACAATATGGAATGGGAAGTCGTCATCGGTCTTGAGAACCACGTGCAGCTCACGACCGAATCTAAAATTTTCAGCGGATCGCCGATCAAGTTCGGCGCTGAAGCCAACACGCAGGCCAGCCCTGTGGACCTGGCGCTGCCAGGCGTGCTGCCGGTGATGAACAAGCAGGCGGTGGACCGCGCGATCCGCTTCGGCCTGGCCGTGGGCGCGAAGATCGCGCCGGCATCCATCTTCGCCCGCAAGAACTACTTCTACCCCGACCTGCCGAAGGGCTACCAGATCAGCCAATTCGAAGACCCTGTGGTCATCGGCGGCTCGCTGACGTTCGGCTACGAGAAGGATGGCGAATTCGTCACCAAGACCGTCAACCTGACGCGCGCCCACCTGGAAGAAGACGCCGGCAAATCGCTGCACGAAGACTACGCCGGCATGAGCGGCATCGACTTGAACCGCGCCGGCACGCCGCTGCTGGAAATCGTCTCCGAGCCGGAAATCCGCAGCGCCGCCGAAGCGGTGGCCTACGCCAAGGCCCTGCACTCGCTGGTGATGTGGCTGGGCGTCTGCGATGGCAACATGCAGGAAGGCTCGTTCCGCTGCGACGTCAACGTCTCCGTGCGCCCTAAAGGCCAGAAGGAATTCGGCACCCGCTGCGAGATCAAGAACCTGAACTCGTTCCGCTTCATCGAGGAAGCGGTGCACGTCGAAGTGCGCCGCCAGATCGAGTTGATCGAAGACGGCGGCAAGGTGGTGCAAGCCACGCGCCTGTACGATCCGGACCGCAAAGAGACGCGCGAAATGCGCAGCAAGGAAGACGCGCAGGACTACCGCTACTTCCCTGATCCGGACCTGCCGCCGCTGGTCATCTCCGACGAGTGGATCGCCAAGGTCAAGGCCTCGATGCCGGAACTGCCGGCCGCGATGCGCGAACGCTTCGTCAGCGAATACGCCCTGCCGGAATATGACTCGCTGGTGCTGACCGCGTCGAAAGCGATGGCGACCTACTTCGTCGCCGTGGTGGAAAAAGCCGGCAAGGAAAACGCCAAGGCAGCAGCCAACTGGCTGATGGGCGACGTCTCGTCGACGCTGAACCGCGAAGGCGTGGACATCGCCGACGCGCCGGTCTCGCCGGCGCAACTGGCGCTGATGCTGAAGCGTATCGCCGACGGCACCATCAACAACAAGACCGCGAAAGAACTGTTCGGTGACATGTGGGCGGCCAAGTCGGCCGACGACAACCTGGTGGACGTGCTGATCGACACCAAGGGCCTGAAGCAGATCTCCGACACCGGCGCGCTGGAAGCGATCGTCAACGACGTCATAGCCGCCAACGAGAAGTCGGTGGAACAGTACCGCGCCGGCAAGGAAGCGGCGATCAACGCGCTGATCGGCCAGGCGATGAAAGCCTCGCGCGGCAAGGCCAACCCGGCGCAGTTGACCGAGCTGTTGAAGGCCAAGCTGGCCGGCTAAAGCCTTCTGCGATATGTTCGCGGACGCCTCACAGTTAGCCAACTTGTGAGGCGTTTTTATTGGCGCCCGAATATGCTAGACTTTCCATACAGGAGTCGGCAATGGATATCCGGTACATCAAGAGCGATCCAGAAATCATGAGCGGCGTTCCCTGCTTTCAAGGGACGCGGGTTCCCGTGCAGAACCTTTTCGATTATTTGGTTGGCCCCTCCTCGCTTGATGAATTCTTGACAGATTTCCCTACCGTTTCCAGGGAAATGGCCGTGGCAGTTATCGAGGCGGCGAAGAGTCGACTGCTCGATCATGCGCGTGCTGCTTGATGAATCTGTCCCCGCCGGGCTACGCCGCTATCTGCCCAACCATACGGTTTTTACCGTAAGTGAAACTCCTTCGAACACCTTGGCTACATTGTTGCCGCTAGTTCCCAGTCTCTTGCAAACGCTAGCTAGCCTGCTACCTTTCACTCTCACCAGAATCGCTTGAACTCAGAACTGGAGCCTTCGCGGTGAAAAGCAGACGCTGTGAGAAAGCGCGAGTATTCACGGATCGCAAACTGCTATCCTGTTCAACCTTACGACTAAAGAACAAATCAATGACCGATACGAGAATACGCCTGGCCGTTCCTGAAGATGCTGCCGCCATCGCGGCGATGGCCGTGGCGCTGACCGAAGAGATTTCCCGGCGCCTGGGCGTGAAGACCTTCAACCTGGACCCGCAAAAAACCGCCAGCTTGTGCCACGCCCTGCTGCGCGAGGAAAAATATCTCGCGCTGATCGCAATTGCGGAAGGTGAGGCAATCGGTTTCGTCGGCATCTCCGAAGGCCGCGCGTTGTATGCGGAAGGTGCCCTGGCGACCATGCAGGAGTTCTTCGTCGCCCCGCCGTTCCGCGCCAACGGCGTCGGCGGCCTGCTGCTGAACGCCACCGCCGAACTGGCGCGCAAGCGCCGCTGGAACCGGCTGGAGGTCTGCACGCCGCCGCTGCCGGAATTCGATCGTAGCCTGGCGTTCTATGAGCGCCACGGCTTCGAGATCACCGGCGGCCGTAAGCTCAAGCGTCTCTTTACGGAAGCCCAATGAAATTCTTATCCGAACCTGAGATTTTATGATCGGTGATTGGGAAAATACGAAGGCACGGGTAGTCCAGGCATGCAGTGAACGGCTGCTCGCTTTATCCTACAAATATGTCAAGTCGCGCTCGGCCTTCGAAAAATCGTCACCGGGTGAACGGCGGGCCGTCAATTTCCTGTTTACCGGCTCCAATGTCGGCAATCATTGGATGAGTATCTGGTGCAGCGTCAGGAATGACGCCATCGACAGCATTTTCCACAAAACATCGGCGGTCGACAAACGGTCTCAATCCGTTTATACAACGATCAATTTTTCTACAGTGGACACGATGACGATCGACTCTGAACAAGACGTCGATCTGTTTATCGCCAGGGCAAACGCGTTTATCAACGACACCGCCATCCCTTTCATAGAGCAGCAGTATTCCTACGCGGCGTACTCCGATCTGTTAAATTGCAGTCCGGAATCCGCTCAATGCCGCTATCATGCGAATCCGCAGAATCGCTGCCACTACGGGCTTATCGCAGCAAAGCTGTCAAATGATCCGCGCTACGAAGACTTGAAAAGAATCTATCTTGAGTTTTTCCGCACAAATAATAGGGGCGCTTACCTTCCCCGATTCCAGAAGCTATTAGATGATCTGGCGGACGATCGGTAGCTCTGCATAACGCAACATCTCACTATGACTCTACGCGCATTCAAAGCATCGTTTTTCTTACTTCTGATTGCCGGGTTTAACTTCATCCACGCCGCAGAGCCGGCCCCCCTGCTGATCGACTACACCCACACGGCGTGGACCGAACTGGATGGCGCGCCAACCAGCGTAACCAAGTTTGCACAAGGTCCCGACGGCTGGCTATGGATCGCCACGCCAACCGGCCTGTATCGCTTTGACGGCGTGCATTTCGAGCGCACCGACAAGGTCCACGGCCAGCCGCTTGAGTCCAGCAACATCATGGCGCTGACCACCGCGCCCGATGGCGCGGTCTGGGTAGGCTACCGCGTCGGCGGCGTATCCGTGTTCAGGAAGCATGGCGCGGCGCATACCTATGCGGAGGCGGACGGCTTGCATCCGGTCGGCGCCATGCACATCGAAGCGGCGCCCGATGGCGCGATCTGGGCGGCGATGCGCGACGGCCTGACGGTGCTGCCGGCCGGCGGCAGTCGTTTCCAGTACCTGGGGCCCGAGCTGGGGCTGCCGGCCCTGGGCGTGTTCCAGATCTTGTTCGCACGCGATGGCACGACCTGGATCGGCACCAACACGGGCGCTTACTTTCGCAGACCAGGCGAAACCCGCTTCGACCGGGCTTGGCCACGTCATGCGCTAGTCTGGCTATGCGAGGCGCCGGACGGCACGATATGGGGCAACGACTTCAAAGACGGCTACTACCGGGTGCGCGCCACGCAGCCGCCCGCCGGCGAGCCGCTCAAGCCCGAACTTGAGGGCTACGGCATGCACTTCGATCACCAGGGAACGATGTGGATGATGCATATCGATGGCCTGGAGCGCAAGCTGGCGCCACCCGGGCGCCCCAGCCTGCCAGAGCAGCGCTTGTCGAAGGAGGACGGCATCAGCGGTCCGATGCTCACCACAAGGTTCCAGGATCGCGAGGGCAATCTGTGGATAGGCACATCGCGCGGGATAGACCGGCTACGCCCGAATCGCCTGAGAACCATCCCGGTGGATAAACAACTGGAGTATCCGGCACTCGTTGCCGGGCCTTCCGGAGATGTCTGGGTGGGAGACTATGCAAGCGATCTCTGGAAGTTCAGTCCCGCCGGACGCGTCAGCCGCGAAGTGGCGGGACCGCTGACAGCCAGCTACACGGGAGCGGACGGCATCCTGTGGCTGGGTGGGACGGAGAGCCTGCAACGGCGCGGCCGCGATGGCGCCGTGACGTCGATTCCCTATCCCGCCGAACTGAAAGGTCTGCGCGTCCACGCGTTGCAGCAGGATCGCGACGGCGCCTTGTGGGCTTCGTTCGCCGCCGGCAAAGGCGTCTACAAGCTTGTCGACGGCCAGTGGATCAAGTCGGGCGGATTGCAGGGCCTCTCCGATCTGTTAACCACGTCCATGACACTGGATGGCCAGGGGGCCCTTTGGATGGCGCATCTGCGCAGCCAGATCACCGTCGTCAACGGCAACGCGGTCAGCACGCTGGGTTCGAAGAATGGTCTGCAACTGGGCACGGTCATGCAGGTCTACTTCGATGGCAAGGCAATGTGGGCTGGCGGAGAAAACGGCGTCGCCCTGTATCGCGACGGCCGCTTCGTCACCCTGCATGGCGAGCGTAGCGAAGATTTTCGAGGCGTATCCGGCATCGTCAGGCTGCCAGGCGGCGACCTGTGGCTGCATGGCGCGGATGGCCTGTATCACGTCATCGCCGCCGATGTCGAGGCATGGTTGAGAGACGCCAGCGCCGCCGTGCCGTTCGAACGTTTCGACGCGCAGGATGGCATGCAAGGCCACGCACCGCAGCTGCGGCCGGTGCCTTCGCTGCGGCGCGCCAGCGACGGCGTGTTGTGGTACGCGACAACGGGCTCGGTCGGCACCATCGATCCGGCCCACATACTGCGCAATCCGCTGGCTCCGCCGGTGGAAATCGTCAGCGTAATCGCCGACGGCGCGCGCTACGCCATCCCAGCCGGACCTGGCCTCGGCCTGCTGGCGGGAACGCAGAATCTGCAGATCGACTTCACCGCGCCCAGCCTGTCGATTCCCGAGCGCGTGCGCGTGCGCTACCGGTTGGTCGGACTGGATCGCGCGTGGCAGGAAGCAACAGGCCGCCGGCAAGCTTATTACACCAATCTGGCGCCGGGCAAATATCGCTTTGAAGTCATCGCATCCAACGAGGACAACGTCTGGAATACCAAAGGCGCAGCGCTGGAGATAGAGATACCGCCGACGTTCTTGCAAAGCGGCTGGTTCAAACTGTTATTGGCGGCGTTGGGCCTATTGCTGTTGTACTCCGCCTACGCAATGCGGATCCGCCACCTGACGCAGCGAATGCAGGAACGACTGCATGCGCGGCTGGCGGAACGCACGCGCATCGCGCGCGCCCTGCACGATAACCTGTTACAAAGCATGCAGGCCTTGCTCATAACTTTCGACTCGCATAGCCGGAGCCTGAAGAAAGGCACCAAGGAGCGCACGCACCTGGACCAGACGCTCCACCTGGCGGAACAACTGCTGGTAGAAGGAAGAGATCAGGTCATGGACCTGCGGGCGTCGGCCTCGCCGGACGCGCTGGAGCTGACCCTCGAGCAGTTCGGAAAAGGGTTGGCCGAACATCGCGCGCATGCGTTTGAGATCAAGGTCACCGGCGTGCCGAGACAATTGCGCCCCGCCGTGCACGAAGAGGTCTACGCCATCGCACGGGAAGCGCTGTTCAATGCCTCACGCTACGCCGACGCCAGCCGGATCGAGCTTGAACTGGAATATGCCGCCACAGCCTTCGTCATGCGCATTCGCGACAACGGCAGGGGGCTGGACGACGCCGTCGCCGCAGCAGGCCACCGGCCTGGCCATTGGGGTCTGGTCGGGATGAAGGAACGCGCCAGCGGCATCGGCGCCAGCCTGGAAATCGTCAGCACGCCGGGTGCGGGAACCGCAGTGATCGCAACGGTTCCCGTCAGGGCGGCCTACTAGGATCATTCCAGCAGCGCGGCGATCGCCAGCGGCGTGCTGCTGGTGATGACCTGCCCCGCCTCCGGCAGCGCGGCGAAGCGATAAACGAATACCCTGAAACTGGCGACGACATCGCCCGTGAAGGCCGGCCCCTCTTTCGCGGCCAGCATGGTGACGGCGCCGCCGGCCGCGTGGAACTGCACCTGCGATGTGTCGTTCTTCGGATACGAGAACTGCACCCCGGCGCAGCTTTTTCCGGCAGCCTCGCCGGAATAGCGCAGGTAGGCCAGCAATTGATCGCAGGCGGTGCGCAGATCGGCGGCCGCGTAGACGCCGTCCGGCCGCGTCACGATCGACACCCAGGCGCCGGACTTGAGCTGCCCCGCCTTGCGGTTCACCGTCAGCTCCGCGTTGTCGTCATAGGCCGCCTTGGAAAACGGGAACACGGCGCGCCCCAGCGCGTCGAGCGGCAGCGACAGGTGCGCAGTCTTGCTGTTGAGGGTCAGCCGCAAGCCATCCATGGCCACGCTCTTGTCGCGCGGACGGATGCGGAAGTGGTTCTGCAAAAACTGCTTGGGCTTGCCGTATTTTTCAAACCAGATCATCTGGCGATAGGCGTCGCGATACTCGATCCAGTCGGAGTCCTCCTGCGCGCTGGCGAACGCCGGCAGCAAGGCAAGAACTAATAGGAGGAGTTTGAACATGCCGCTTAAAACCGGTACGCCAGTCCGCTGGACCAGGTGATGAAGTTGCGGCGATCGACGAACGGCGCACCGGCCGGCCCGCTGCCCAGCCGCATGCCGGTCACCGAACTGTTGATCAGCCACTTGCTGCTCAAGGCCCAGTTCCAGTTGACGCCCGCGCTCACGCCCATCACGCCGGCGGAAGGACGGTAGTCGCGCACGCCGCCGGTGGCGGTGCTCACCTCATACAACTCGCGCATCACCGGATCGCTGGCCAGCGAAACGCCGGCCGACAAAGTCACCGTGTGATGCGGTGCCGGCGCCGGCAGGGTTTTCTGCAGCCCGACCTGGCCACGAAAACCGTGCGCGCTGGTGTCGTACATCAGGTTCGACGTCACGCGCGCCTCATCGCCCAGGTAGTAGTTATAAAAGCCACCGACATCCACCGAACCCCTGACCGGATGCGTGCCGCGCAGGCGCCAGCTGTCGCCCGGATTGCGCGAGTCGCTGGCGAAGATCAGCGGCCCATATTCCACGCCCGCCGTTTCAGACAGGTGCATGCCCACCACGCCATTGGCCGACACAAATATGCCATTGCTCCACTGGACCTGGAACAACGGCCGCAGGATCACCGGGCGCTTCTCGCCCTCCGCCGCCGCCGTCTTGGTGGTGAACGCCACCCCCGCATACATATCCTTGCTCCCATCGGGCATCATCAACTCGGTGGTGTTGTCGGCCAGCGCCGGACCGCACGCGGCCAACAGCAAAAATAACGGGGATAGCTTGCTCATGTCCTCTTTCTGTATTCCTTAAAAACCGAAGCGCACACCCAGGGAGATACGATCGGTCTTGGCGGTGAAGCCTTCGTGTTCGAGTTTATTGGTATGCTCTAATTCCAGTTGCAGCGCCACGTCCTTGGTGATCAGGTAGGAAGCGCCCACGCTCAGGTACAAGCCGGTCTTGTTCACCGACTCGCCAGCCGGAGCGTCCTTGCCGCTGATGTCCATCTTCATGCGGCCCTGTCCGATGCCCGCCTTGCCGAACAACGACCAATCTTCGCTCAGCTTCCAGGTTCCCCGTGCCGCCAGATAGGCCGTGCTGACGCGCGCCTTGAGCTGGTAGCCAGGGGTGAGGTCGAAGCTGGTCGAGCCGGCGTCGGCGCGGTAACCGGCTTCCAGCGCCCATACCGGCGACAGATCATATCCCGCAAACACACCCAATGGCGTCGCCTTCCTGGCCGCGCCGCGCTCCGTCGTCACACCATTGTCGGTAAATTTGATATTGCCGCTGGTCTGGGAGCTGACATTGGCGCCGACATACAACCCTTCGGCCTGCGCCAGCGAGCTTGCGGAGAGGGCGATCAGGGCACTGCAGACAATTTTTTTCATGTTCGAATTCCAGGTTGAAGTAGGAGCCTCCAATGTTAGGCACCCGTCGCCGCGGAATCCGCCTCGGTCTGTCGTGGAATTGTCCTCAATTTGTAGGCGGCATTTGTATAGAAAGTGTACGAATATGTACCCGATTGTCGAAAATGCCACTTCGGCGCCGCGCTCCACTACAATACCTGCGAAATGGAGGCGCGATGCAGCGTGTAATGCTGGTGGAAGACGATGCGCGGCTTGCCGCGCTGATCAAGGAATACCTGGACGAATACGATTACGCAGTCGACGTGGTGACACGCGGCGACCGCGCGCTCGACCATTTCCGCGATACCCAGCCGGACCTGGTGATACTGGACCTGACCCTGCCCGGCGTCGACGGCCTGGTGGTGTGCCGCCAGCTGCGCCAGCTCAGCGCCGTGCCGATCCTGATACTGACGGCGCGCGAGGACAGCTTCGACGAGGTCTCCGGCCTCGAACAAGGCGCCGACGACTACGTCAACAAGCCAGTGCAGCCGCGCGTGCTGCTGGCCCGCCTGCGCGCGCTGCAGCGGCGCGGCAGCGGCGCCGCCAACAGCGACATCGTCATCGGCCAGCTGCGCATCTCGCGCGAGAACCGCGCCGTCTACTGGCGCGGCGAGGAAGTGGCGATGAACAGCGCGGAGTTCAAGCTGTTCGTGATCCTGGCCGATGCATCGGGCAAGGTCATGTCGCGCAACGACATCCTGGTCAAGATGCGCGGCATCGAATTCGACGGCCTCGATCGCAGCATCGACAACTGCATCTCGCGCCTGCGCCGCAAGTTCGGCGACGGCGGCGCGGAACGCATCAAGACCGTCTGGGGCGAAGGCTATCTGTTCAGCCCCTCGGCCTGGGAATGAACCGTCTCTTCTGGCGCTTCGCACTGCTGGTGGTGCTGGCCATCACGCTGGCGACCTGCGCGATCTACTTCACCTTCAGCCGCCTGTTCGGCGATCCGCTGGAGGAGATCGCGCGCCGCCAGGCGGCCGGCCAGATCTTCCTGCTGGAGCAGTACATCGACAAGGCGCCCGCCGACGAATGGCTGCCGCGCCTGAACAAGGTGCGCGAGGTATCCGAGGCCACGCTGGAACTGCAGCCGCTGCAGGCGGCGCTGGCGGCGCTGCCCTCCTCCAAGCGCGACCAGCTGCGGCAGGGCGCGGTGGTCATCGACGTCGGCGGCAAGGCGTTCTACCGCCGCGTCGACACCACCGGCGCGCGCTACATCGGCAGCGACGACGACGTGATCCACGCCCAGCGCCTGCCGATCGACATCGGCCAGGCGCTGGGCATGGAGGCCATCCGCTTCGGCGTGATCGCGCTGTTCCTGCTGGTGCCGATAGGCTGGTGGTCGCGCCGGCACTGGCGCGGCTTGCTGGCGCTGTCGAAGGTGGCCGACGATTTCGGCCAGGGCAACCTGGCGGCGCGGGCCACGGTGCGGCCGGCGTCCAGCATTGCGCCGCTGGCCGGCCGCATCAACGACATGGCCGAGCGTATCGGCCTGCTGATGGAAGCGCACAAGAACCTGCTGCATTCGGTATCGCACGAACTGCGCACGCCGATCGCGCGGCTGGCGTTCGGCCTGGAGCTGCTGCGCGAACGCCACGCGGTCGACGATCCGGCGCTGCAAAAGCGCATCGTGGCGATGGAGACCGATGTCGAGGAATTGAAAACGCTGGTCAACGAGCTGCTAGGCCTGACGCAGCTCGACCAGGCGCAATCCATGCCGCGCCAGCTGTTCGCGCTGGCGCCGCTGTTGCTGGGCTGCGCGCCGCCGCAACCGTCGGCGCATGAGTTCAGCGCCGGCATCACGGACGATTTGGGAGAGCTGCAAGGCGATCCCCGCCTGCTGGCGCGCGCCGTCAACAACCTGCTGGGCAACGCCGCCAAGTACGCGGCGTCGTGCATCGTGCTGTCGGCAGTGCGCGATGGCGCGGCCGTGCGCATCACGGTGGAGGACGACGGCCCCGGCATCCCGCCCGACGCCCGCGAGCGCGTGTTCGAGCCGTTCTACCGGCTGTCCCGCGAACAGGACTACGCCGCCAGCGGCTACGGCCTGGGTCTGGCCATCGCCGCCAAGGCCGTGCAGCTGCACGGCGGCGCCATCGCCATCGACGAGTCGCCGCTGGGCGGCGCCCGCGTCACCATTACCTTGTAGCGTCGGCCCCCATCCAGTTCAGGATGTCGGCGAAGATCTGCTCGCGATTGAGCTCGTTGAAATTCTCGTGGTAGTTGTGCGCGTGCCGCTGGTACGTCAGCAGCGCGGCCGGCACCGATTTCAGCATCCGCTCCGCCGCATCGGCGTCGGCCAGCTTGTCGTCGCCGGCCACCACCGCGAACAGCCGGTGCGACCACGCCGGCATGCGCGGCGCCAGCCCTTGCTGCGCATGGGTCAGCGCGTTGCCGAAGCGGACCGTGATCTCAGTGGCGCGGATGCCGTCGCGCTCATCGTCGTGGTGGCGGGCGGTGATGGCGCTGTCGTGGGTCAGCATATCGGTCAGCGGCGCCAGCGGCACCTTCATGCGCGGCGCCAGCGCGCCCAGCACGCCGGCCAGCGCCAGCAGCACCGGCGACACCTTGATCGCGTTCACGTAGTACGGCGACGACAGGATGAAGCCCTTGATGGCGGCGTCGCCGGCGAAATGGCCCAGGCCCAGATGGGTGGCGATCAGCGCGCCCATCGAATGGCCCATCACATAGATCGGCAAGCCCGGATACTGCTGCTTGACCCATTGCAGGAAGGTCACGCTATCGTCCAGGAAGACGCCGAAGCCGGGGATGTCGACCCGGCGCGCGTCCTGGTGGCCGCACAGGTCGTAGGCCACGGTGGCGATGCCGTGCTGGCGGAAGTACAGCGCCGGCGTGACGTAGTCGCCGGCGTGCGCCATGCCGCCGTGGATGGCCAGGATCACCGCGCGCGGCGCGGCAGGTTCCCAGATGTGGATGCGGCGCTCGGCCTGCGGACCGGCGCGGAAGCTGGCCAGGCGGTCTTCGGAGAACCGCATCAAGCCGTGATGCTCAGGTTGATGCCCATCTCGACCAGCAGATTCAGGTCGGCCAGCGTGAAGTCCAGGCTGGGGGTCGCTTCGCCACGCTCGGTGGTGAAGGAGATGCGCAGCTCGGCCGCCACATCCGAACGCTCGAAGTGGATGCCGCGCGCCTGGCACTCGGCCAGGTAGTGGCGGATCTGCTTGAGCAGTTCGTCCGGATTCTGGTCGGCGCCGATGGCCACATAGAAACCCGAATCGAGGCGTACCCGGCCGTCGGGTTTGACGTCGCCCTTTTCCCAGTCGCTGTCCGGCTCGGTCGGCAATCCATCGCGGATGTCGAACAGGCCGTCGTCGTCGCCGTGCACCTTCAGTGTTGCGATGTTCATGGGTTTGCCCCTTTTGTCTCCGATATACCGAGTGAGGTTACATCAAAGAAATTTCAAAGTCTAGCAATATGGCAATTTAGGCAATACCGTAGCGGGTGCGGTAGGCGGCCACGGCGTCCTTGTATTGCAACAGTTGCGGGTCGGCGCCGGCGCCGTTCAGGTAGCTGAACAGGTCGTCCAGGTTGCCGATCGAGATCACCGGGATGTTGTAGGTCTGGGCCACTTCCTGCACCGCCGAGTTGGGCGACAGCTGGCCGTCCTTGCCCGAGCGCTCCATGCGGTCCAGCGCGATCAGCACGGCGCACGGTTCGGCGCCGGCGGCGCGTATCATGTCCACCGATTCGCGCACCGAGGTGCCGGCCGAGATCACGTCGTCGATGATGACGACCTTGCCTTGCAGCTTGGCGCCGACAATGGTGCCGCCCTCGCCGTGGTCCTTGGCTTCCTTGCGGTTGAAGGCGAACGAGGTGTTGCGGCCCTTGCCGGCCAGCGCCACCGCCGTGGCCGAGGCCAGCGTGATGCCCTTGTAGGCGGGGCCGAACAGCATGTCGAACTCGACGCCGGAGTCCAGCAGCGTCTGCGCGTAGAACTGCGCCAGCTGGGCCAGCGTGGCGCCGTCGTGGAAAAGGCCGGCGTTGAAGAAGTATGGCGACTGGCGCCCGGCCTTGGTGGTGAATTCGCCGAAGCGCAACACACCGGTCTTGACCGAAAATGCAATAAATTCCTGACGTAAGTTATCCATACTGCCTCATTTCTATAAAGTGCCTGTATTTTAACGCTACACTAGCGCATTCCAAAATTTACGCATCGAATCGACCATGCCAAAAATCATCTCCGCCAACCTGAACGGTATCCGCTCCGCCGCCAGCAAGGGCTTTTTCAAATGGATGGCCACGCAGGACGCCGACTTCGTCTGTGTCCAGGAATTGAAGGCGCAAGCGCCGGACATGACGCCGGAATTCCTCAACCCGGGCGGCTACCACGGCCACTTCCACTATGCCGAGAAAAAAGGCTATTCCGGCACCGGCGTCTACAGCAAGGTCGAGCCGGACCGCGTGGTGATCGGCTTCGGCTCGCCGGAGTTCGATGCCGAGGGCCGCTACGTGCGTTGCGATTTCGGCAACCTGACGGTGATTTCGGTGTACTGCCCGTCCGGTTCGTCCGGTCCGGAGCGCCAGGAAGCCAAGTTCCGCTTCATGGACCTGTTCCTGCCGCACCTGCAAGCCTTGCACGCCGAGGGCCGCGAAGTGGTCATCTGCGGCGACTGGAACATCGCCCACAAGGAAATCGACCTGAAGAACTGGAAGGGCAACAAGAAGAACTCCGGCTTCCTGCCGGAGGAGCGTGAATGGATGACGCGCATCTTCGACGAAGTCGGCTACGTCGACGTGCACCGCGGCCTCGACCCGCGCGAGGAGCAATACACGTGGTGGAGCAACCGCGGCCAGGCCTACGCCAAGAACGTCGGCTGGCGCATCGACTACCACGTCGCCACCCCGGGCATCGCCGCCAAGGCCACCACGGTGGCGATCTACAAGGAAGAAAAGTTCTCCGACCACGCGCCGTTGACGATCACCTACGCCTAACCCCTCGGGGGTCAAGTCTGACATTCGGACACGAGCTCTTCCGTAGCGGCTGCTACGGAAGAGCTCGTGTCCGAATGTCAGACTTGACCCCCGCTTTATTACAGGCTGCGGCGGCTGCGGAATTCGCGGCGCTCGCCGCTTAGCGGGTCGGTGAAGGCGATGCGGCGCGCCAGCAGTTTCAGCGGCTGCGAAACATCGTCCTGCTTGCAGGGCAGCGCCACCGGGTAGAAGGCGTCGTTGATGATGGGGATGCCCAGCGACGCCAGATGCACGCGCAGTTGGTGCTTTCGGCCGGTGTGCGGATGCAGCCGGTACAAGGTGCAATCGGCGCGGTGCTCGATGACGTCGATCAGCGTTTCCGAATTCGGCTCGCCCGCCTCTTCCTTCATGATGAAGAATTTGTCGCCGTCGACCATCCGGCTGCGGTAAGTAAAAGGGAACTCGCGCCCGTGCAGGCGCGGCGCCAGCGCTTCGTACTCTTTCTCGATCACGCGCTTCTGGAACATCGACTGGTAGGCGCCCCGGCTGTCCTGCCGGCGCGAGAAGATCACCACGCCGGCCGTCTCGCGGTCCAGGCGGTGGATCGGCGTCAGATCCTGCTCGCCCAGCTTTTTCTTCAGCCGCACCAGCAGCGTCTCGTGCAGGAAGCGGCCGGTCGGTATCATCGGCAGGAAGTGCGGCTTGTCGACCACCACCAGATGCTCGTCCATGAACAGCACCTCCTCCTGGAACGGAATCGGCGTCTCGGCATCCAGCTCGCGGTAGTAGAAGATGCGCATGCCGCGCCGGTAGGCGCTGTGCGGCGCCAGCGCGTTGCCGTCGCCGTCCACCACCTCGCGGCGCGCCATGCGGTCGCGCCAGGACGCTTCCGTCACGTCGGGATAGCGCGCGACCAGGAAGGTGAGCAGGTCCGGCCACCGCCCTTCCGGCAGCCACAGATAGCTGGGCGCGACACCGTCGCGCATCGGCAGCGGCGTGCGCGACATTATGAGCGCGGCAGCGCCAGCGAGTGATACGGCGGCAGCGCGTTCGGGTCCAGTCCCTTGGCTCGCGCGTACACCGGTAACACCAGATACATATTCTTGTTCATGTCCTCGATGCGCTTGCTGCCGCTGGGGTGCGTGGACAGGAAGGGCAGCGGCTGGCTCTTGTTCACCGCACTCATCTTCTGCCACAGCGCGATGCCGGCGCGTGGATCGTAGCCGGCGCGCGCCGCCAGATCCAGGCCGACCAGGTCAGCTTCGCTTTCGTCGCCGCGCGAGAAGCTCAGCGCGGCGCCCTGCGCCACCATGCCGGCGGCGGCGTCGCCCAGGCGCGGATCGACGCCGAAGTAGGCCGAGCCCACCGCGCCAAGGATGCGCGTGCCGACCGACGTGATGGTGTTCTTGCCCGCCTGCTCGCGCGCGTGCTCGCGCAACGCGTGGGCGATCTCGTGACCCATGACCATCGCCACTTCGTCGTCGGTCAGGTTCAGTTTGGTCAGGATGCCGTTGTAGAAGGCGATGCGGCCGCCCGGCATGCAGAAGGCATTCACCGTCGGCGAGTTGAGCAGGTTGACTTCCCACTTCCAGTTGGCGGCGTCCGGGTTCCAGCGCGCGGTGAACGGGATCAGGCGCTTGGCGATGGCGCGCAGCCGTATCAGCTGCGGGTTGCGCTCGGTGGCGACGGCGTCCTTCTGGTGGGCCTGGGCCAGCATCTGGTCGTATTGCAGCTTCGATTGCTGGTCGAACTGGCGGGCGTCGCCGCCCAGGCCGCGCAGGCGCGACATGCTGCTGACGGGGATGCCGTCGTCCTGGCCGCCGGCGACTACGGGCGCGACAGCGCCGGCGCAGCAGACCAGCGCCAGCAAGGCGGCGTTGAGTTTAAGCTTGTTCATTCCTGGTATTCCATGGGGCGATTTTCGGCAGCATCATCATGGCAGGAAACGCCAGGATGAAGCACACAATAAAGAACCAGAACCAGCCGGTTTCCGCCACAATATATCCTACCGAGGAGTTGATGAATGTGCGCGGCACCGCGGCCAGGCTGGAAAACAATGCGTATTGGGTGGCAGTGTAACGCGGATCGGTGGCGCGCGACATGAACGCCACCAGCGCCGCCGCGCCCAGCCCCAAACTGGCGAAGGCTTCGAAGCCGAAGACGGCGCTGAGCAGCAGCGGATCGGGTCCGGTGCGGGCCAGCCAGGCGAAGCCCAGGATCGCCAGCGCCTGCAACACGCCGAACACCCACAAGGCGCGGTTGATGCCCAGCTTGATCATCCAGATGCCGCCGACCGCGCCGCCGGCCAGCGCCGCCCACCAGCCCGTAGCGTTGGCCGCCAGGCCGATCTGCTTGGTGGTGAAGCCGATATCGAGGAAGAATTTGGTCGACAGCGCGGTCGCCATGCTGTCGCCGATTTTGTAGAGCAGCACGAAGCCGATGATCAGCAAGGCCTGGTTCCAGCCGTCGCGCTGCACGAACTCGCGGAACGGCAGCACCACGGCCTCCTGCAGGTTCTTCGGCGGCGCGCCATACACGGCGGGCTCCCTGGCCAGCAGCGTGCATACAAAACCCGGCAGCATGAAGGCGGCGACGATCCAGAACACGGCCTGCCACGACATGCTGTCCGCCAGCACCAGCCCCAGCGCGCTCGGTATCAGGCTGGCGGCCTTGTAGGCGTTGACGATGATGGCCGCGCCCAGGCCCTGTTCATTCTCGGCCAGGATCTCGCGGCGGTAGGCGTCGATCACCACGTCCTGGCTGGCCGACATGAAGGCGATCAGGAACACCGTGCCGGCGATCAGCGTGAGCTCCAGTTTCGGGTTCAGCATGCCGAGGCCACCGATCACCAGGAACAGCGACAGCTGCGTCAGCGCCATCCAGCCGCGCCGCCGGCCCAGCGAGCCGATGGCGTAGCGGTCCATGAACGGCGCCCACAGGAACTTGAAGGTGTACGGAAAGGTCACCAGCGCGAACAGGCCCAGCGCCTTCACGTCCAGCCCGGACTTGGCCAGCCACGCCTGCATCAGGTAGATCAGCGTGTACAGCGGCAGTCCGGAGCTGAAGCCCAGGAACAGGATGGAGACGGTGCGGCCGTTCAGGTAGGTGCGCCAGCCGGGCGCGCTCGTTGGCTGTTCCTGGATGGTCATTAGTGGCTGGCCTTTTTACGCAGGCGGAACACGGCGAGGTCGCCGCGCAGATTGGGCAGGAACGAGACGCGTTGGCCTTCCGCCAGCGCCACGCAGTCGATCACTTCCAGTCCGCACTCTTCGGCCAGGTCGCGGAAATCGGTGATGGTGGCGCAGCGCATATTGGGCGTGTCGTACCACTCGTAGGGCAGCGATTCCGACACCGGCATGCGGCCCTTCAGCAAGGCCACGCGGTGCGGCCAGTAGGCGAAGTTGGGGAACGAGACGATCGCCTCCTTGCCGACGCGGACGATGTCGCGCAGCAGCGGCTCCACATGCTTCATCATCTGCAGCGACGACAGGCACAGCACCGTGTCGAAGCTGTTGTCGCCGAACAGGGCCAGGCCCTTCTCCATGTCCTGCTGGATCACGCGCACGCCGCGTTTGGTGGAGTCGAGCACCTTGTCGTCGGCGATCTCGATGCCGTAGCCGCTGCACTGCTTGTCGCTTTGCAGGTAGTCCATCATCACGCCGTCGCCGCAGCCGACATCGAGCACGTGTGCATTCTTCGGCACCCAGTGGGCGATGAAGGCCAGGTCCGGCCGGGCGCCGCTTAAATCGTTGAAGTTCATGCTGCCGCTTTCTGGTTAATGTCGTTCCACACCTGGCCGTAGTAGGCGCGCACCAGGCTCATATAGCGCGGGTCCTCCAGCAGGAAGGCGTCGTGGCCGTGCGGCGCGTCGATTTCCGCGTAGGTGACCTGGCGGCGGTTGCAGATCAGCGCCTTGACGATCTCCTGGCTGCGCTCCGGCGAGAAGCGCCAGTCGGTGGTGAACGAGGCCAGGAAGAACTTGGCCTTGGTGCCCGCGAGCGTCTTGGCCAGGTCGCCGCCATGCTTGCGTGCCGGGTCGAAGTAATCGAGCGCCTTGGTGATCAGCAGGTAGGTGTTGGCGTCGAAGTATTCGCTGAACTTGTCGCCTTGGTAGCGCAGGTAGGATTCGATTTCGAAGTCGACGCCGAAGCCGAATTTGTAGTCGCCCGCCTCCGCCGGGTTATCTGCGACCGCGCGCAACTTGCGGCCGAACTTCTCGGCCATGTCGTCGTCCGACAGATAGGTGATGTGGCCCACCATGCGCGCCACGCGCAGGCCGTTCTTCGGCACCACGCCGTGCTCATAGAAGTCGCCGCCGCGATAATCGGGATCCGACAGGATGGCCTGGCGGGCGACGTCGTTGAAGGCGATGTTCTGCGCCGACAGCTTGGCGGTGGAGGCGATCACCACGCAGTGGCGCAAACGGTCCGGGTACATGATGGACCAGGCCAGCGCCTGCATGCCGCCCAGCGAGCCGCCCATGACGGCGGCGAACTGCGTGATGCCCAGCTGGTCTGCCAGGCGCACCTGGGCGTTGACCCAGTCCTCCACCGTCACCACCGGGAAGGCCGCGCCATAGGGCTTGCCGGTGGCGGGATTGACGTGCATAGGCCCGGTCGAGCCGAAGCAGGAGCCGAGGTTGTTGATGCCGATGACGAAGAACTGGTCGGTGTCGAGCGGCTTGCCGGGACCGACCATATTGTCCCACCAGCCCTGGCTCTTCGGCTTGCCCTCGTATTCGCCAGCCACGTGGTGCGAGGCGTTGAGCGCGTGGCAGACCAGCACCGCGTTGGATTTGTCGGCGTTGAGGGTGCCGTAGGTTTCATACACCAGCATGTAGTCGTGCAGCGATGCGCCGCTTTGCAGCGGCAGCGGCTGCGCAAAATGCATGGTTTGCGGAGTAACGTATCCTAAGGATGGCATGTGGTTTAATTTTTATAGGGGTCGGCCCCGCGGGCCATCTATCAAGGTGGGACCGCGAGGATGGGTCCCACCACTTACTACATCAACTGCAATTGTTCGACCGCGTCTGCAATCACATTTGGTTCCATCGAGCGCATGATCTTGCGCGTTTGCGGCATGATGCGCGCAAGGTCGCTGTTCAGGATTTCCTGCTTGACCGACAGCAGCTGTGCCGGGTGCATCGAGAACTCGCGCAAGCCCATGCCCAGCAGCAGGCGCGTGAGCTTGATATCGCCCGCCATCTCGCCGCATACCGCCACGTCGATCCCGGCTTTATGCCCGGCCGCAATCGTCATCGAGATCAATTGCAGCACAGCCGGATGCAGCGGATTGTAAAGGTGTGCGACCTCATAATCAACCCGGTCGATCGCCAGCGTGTACTGGATCAGGTCATTGGTGCCGATCGACAGGAAGTCCATGCGCTTGACGAACATCGGCAGCGCCAGCGCGGCGGCCGGAATCTCGATCATGGCGCCGACGTCGACCTGCTCGTCGAACTTGACGTTCTGCTCGCGCAGCTCGGCCTTGGCCTGGGCGATCATGGCCAGCGACTGGTCGATCTCGAACGCGTGCGCCAGCATCGGGATCAGGATGCGCACCTTGCCGAACGCCGACGCGCGCAGGATGGCGCGCAGCTGGGTCAGGAAGATCTGCGGTTCGGCCAGGCAGTAGCGGATCGCCCGCAAACCCAGCGCCGGATTGAGCGCGGTGTGCTCGGTCTGGTCGAGCGGCTTGTCGGCGCCGATGTCGAGCGTGCGGATGGTCACCGGCCGGCCCTTCATCGCCACCACGGCCTTCTTGTACTGTTCGAACTGCTCGTCCTCGGACGGGATGCGGCTGTTGCGGCCCATGAACAGGAACTCGGAGCGGAACAGGCCGACGCCGTTGGCGCCCGCCTCCATCGCGGCCGGGCAGTCGTCCGGCAGCTCGATGTTGGCCATCAGCTGGATCTCGACGCCGTCCTTGGTGATGGCCGGCGTCTTCTTCAGCTTACTGAGCTTCTTGCGCGCGCGCGCGGCCGCGCCCTGGCGTTCGCGGTACTGCTCCAGCACCAGTGCGCTGGGGTTGGCGATCACCACGCCGGCGTCGCCGTCGATGATCAGCCAGTCGTCCTGCTCGATCAGGGTCGAGGCGCCGGACATGCCGACCGCCGCCGGGATGTCCAGGCTGCGGGCGACGATGGCCGTGTGCGAGTTCTGGCCGCCGACGTCGGTGACGAAGCCGATGAAGGAGCGGTCGCGGAACTGCAGCATGTCGGCCGGCGAGATGTCGTGGGCGACGATGATCATCTGCGCCTGGAAGCCGTCCTCGCCGGTGGTGGCGGGCAGGATCTGGGCGGTGCCCATCAACACCTTCAGCACGCGCTCGGCGACCTGCTGGATGTCGGCCTTGCGCTCGCGCAGGTAGGGGTCTTCGATTTCGTCGAACTGCGCCGACAGCTCGTCGATCTGGGTCAGCAGCGCCCATTCGGCGTTGTAGTGGCGGGTGCGGATGATGTCCAGCGGCGCTTCCGAGATCATCGGGTCGGACAGGATCAGCGCGTGGACGTCGATGAAGGCGCCCAGTTCGGTCGGCGCATCCTTCGGCAGTTCGTTCCACAGGGTCTGCAGTTCCTTGTGCACCTGGACCAGCGCCTGCTGCAGGCGCGACACTTCGGCTTCCAGATGCTCTTCCGCCACCAGGTAATGCTTGACGTCCAGCGCGGCCGGCGCCAGCTTGTGCGCGCGGCCGATGGCGATGCCGCGCGACACCGGGATGCCGTGCAAGGTAAAGGAAGCCATGGGCGGCCCTGTCGGGGTACGGGGACGGCTGCGTTCCGCGGGCATTACTCGCCTTCGCCGAACTTGTCGTTGACCAGCGCGGTCAGCGCGGCGATGCAATCGCCTTCATCGGCGCCGTCGGCTTCCAGCGTGACCTTGGCGCCCTTGCCGGCGGCCAGCATCATCACGCCCATGATGGACTTGGCGTTGATACGGCGCGCGTTGCGGGTCAGCCAGACGTCGCTTTGAAATTTTGCTGCCAGTTGGGTGAATTTGGCGGAGGCACGCGCATGCAAACCAAGCTTGTTGATAATCTCAAGTTCTTGTTGAATCATTTTTCTTTTGTCTCAATCAGAAATGCGCACTGCAAAAAATAATTCCGGAGTCAGGACTGCCCGACCCGGATTCGGTTATCGACGCGCACGGCCCCACTCTGCGCGCCGGCCAGGGCCATTTCCACCACCACGTCCAGCGTGTCGCGGCGATAGGTGATGGCGCGCAGCAGCATCGGCAAGCTGATGCCCGCGATCACCTCCACCCGGCCGGCATCGGCCAGACGGTTACAGCAATTGGCGGGCGTGCCGCCTTTGACGTCGGTGATGACCAGCACGCCGTCGCCTTCGTCGAGACGTTGGATTGCCGCCGCCGCCAGTGCCTGGACTTCGCCGAGGTCCTGGTCGGCGATCACGTCGATCGCCTCCAGCCGCTCGGTGGGACCACGGAACACATGGGCGCAGGCGGCAATGAAGGCCTGTCCCAGTGGTGCGTGCGTCATAAGCAGTATGCCAACCATATTCTTAAACCGCCAGTGAGCGCGGACGTTTTTTTAACGTCACGCGCGGGTGTATTGGAGTTATTTGCCCTGCACGGCCGCTTCGACGGCGTCGATGAACATCGCCGCCACCTGGAAGCCCGTTTGCTGGGTAATTTCCTGGAAGCAGGTTGGACTGGTGACATTCACTTCCGTGAGGCAATCACCGATAACGTCTAATCCTACCAGCAACAAGCCACGGGCGGCCAGTATCGGCCCCAGGGTGTTGGCAATTTCCTCATCGCGCTTGGTCAGCGGCTGGGCCACGCCCATGCCGCCGGCCGCCAGGTTGCCGCGCACTTCGCCGTTCTGCGGGATACGCGCCAGCGAGAACGGCACCGGCTTGCCGGCGATCACCAGGATGCGCTTGTCGCCCTTGACGATCTCCGGGATATAGCGTTGCACCATAATGGTGCGAGCACCGTTATCGGTCAGGGTTTCGATGATGGAGCCCAGGTTCATGCCGTCGGCCGCCACGCGGAACACGCCGGCGCCGCCCATGCCGTCCAGCGGCTTGAGGATGATGTCGCCGTGGTGCTTGTGGAAGGCGCGGATGCGCGCTTCGTCGGCCGTCACCAGGGTGGGAGAGGTGAACTGGTTGAACTGGGCGATGGACAGCTTTTCGTTGTGGTCGCGGATCGCGGACGGCTTGTTGAAGACCTTGGCGCCCTGCTTTTCGGCCAGCTCCAGCAGGTAGGTGCCGTAGATGTACTCCATGTCGAACGGAGGGTCCTTGCGCTGGATGATGGCGTCGAAGTCGCCCAGGTTGGTTTCGTGGGCGGGCGCCGCGCGGTACCAGTCGTGGCTGTCGCCGGTCATGGTGATCGCGGCCGCGTTGGCGTAGACCACGCCGTTGTCCAGCGCCATGTCTTTTTGCTCGAAGGCGTAGACGGTGTGGCCGCGTTTGGCCGCTTCCACCATCATGGCGTAGGTCGAATCCTTGTAGGTTTTGAAGCTGGCCAAGGGATCGGCGAGGAAAGCTATTTTCATGGGCGCATCCATTCTGGGTAATGCCTGATTTTAGCCGAGATTCGCCTCTGGCACCGGCCGAGCCCGCCGGAGTCATTCCCGCGCAGGCGGGAATCCATACTGAGCGTGCGATGACGCGTTCTATGGGTTCCCGCCTGCGCGGGAACGACGTCAATAGACTTCCGGGTTCGGATCGGTGCGTTCCATTTCCAGCGACGCCGCCAGCAGGGCCAGCCGCGCCACCACGCCGTAGACGTAGAACCGGTTCGGCGCCGCCGTGCCCGGCTTGGCCTTCAGGTCCGGCACCGCGTGCTGCTGGGCGAACGCCAGCGGCACGTACTGCGAACCGGGCGCGTTGAGGTTCTGGTCGATGCCCTTTTCCGCGTGCACGCGGTAGAAGCCGCCCACCACGTAGCGGTCTATCATGTAGACCACCGGCTCGGCCACCGCGTCCTTGATGCTCTCGAAGGTCGGCACGCCTTCCTGGATGATGAAGTCGGTCACTTCCTTGCCATCCTTGACGACGATCATCCTGTCGCGCTGGGCCTGGCTTAAGTCCTTGATTTCACTGGAATCCTTGATCGTCAGGATGCTGGTGCCGTAGGTCCCGGCGTCCGGCTTGACGATCACGAAGGGCTTCTGGTCCTTGATGCCGTATTCCTTGTACTTCTTCTTGATCTTGGACAGCAGCGCGTCGACATTGGCGGCCAGGCACTCATAGCCCTCGCCGGTGCGGAAATTGACGGCGTCGCACTTGGCGTGGAAGGGATTGAGCATCCACGGATCCACACCGATCAGCTTGCCGAACTTTTTGACCACCTCGTCGTAGGCGTTCATGTGGTTGCTCTTGCGGCGCACGGCCCAGCCGGCGTGCAGCGGTGGCAGCAGGCTTTGCTCGTGGATGTTCTGCAAAATGTCAGGAATGCCGGCCGACAGGTCGTTGTTCAGCAGGATCGTGCACGGATCGAAATCCTTCAGGCCCAGGCGGCGGCCGTTGGCCGAGCGCACCAGCGGCTCGACCACCAGCATGTTGCCGTCGGGCAGCGCCAGCGGCGTTGGCTGGGTGATCTCCGGCGACAACGAGCCCAGGCGCACGTGCAGGCCGGTCTGGCGGAAGATCTGCATCAGCCGCGCAACGTTCTGCCAGTAGGTCGGATGGCGCTGGGTCACTTCCGGGATCAGCAGCAGGTTGCGGGCGTCCGGGCAATATTTGTCGATGGCGGCCATGGCCGCCTGCACCGACAGCGGCAACATTTCCGTCGCCAGGTGATTGAAGCCGCCTGGGAACAGATTGGTATCGACCGGCGCCAGCTTGTAGCCGGCGTTGCGCATATCGACCGAGCAATAGAACGGCGGCGTGTGCTCCTGCCACTCCAGGCGGAACCAGCGCTCAATGGCTGGCGTGGCGGCCAGGATTTTTTCTTCGAGGTCGAGCAGCGGTCCGGTCAGGGCCGTGACGAGGTGGGGAACCATGATTACTTCCTTAAATGATGCGGGAGGACGACCCTCCAGGCACGCAGAACATCAGATATTACCGTGCAGATACCCCAAATCGGGGCGAAAACCCTATTTTAAAGGTGGAAATTGATAGGCGGGCGGTTAATTATCCGCCCCTTTCTGCGTCGAGGGGAGGAACAACACGCCTGTACGGTATCGGTCTTACTGGGAAAGCGTTTTCAGGCCCTTGCCTAATTCTTCCTTGACAGAGTTTTTCGACTGGTTGAGCGCGATCTCGTTCTGTACCTGGGCAATGGCGTTTTGCGCCAGCATGGTCTCCATCGCCGACGCCTGCATTGCGGCGATCGTGCTTTCCGCGCTGTGGGCCTTGGCCGCAAAGGTGTTGGCGGCCGGCGCCGGCGAAGGCGCGGCGGACACCGGCTTGGCCGGGGCCCCGGCCGGGGCGCCGCCGGCGGGCAGGCCCGCGACCTTCAAGCGCTGCGCCGGCATGCCCAGCGGTCGCGGAGCGGCGCCGGCGCGGGTCGGCCTGGCCCCGGCGGCGGCCGGCTTCAACGCCGCCAGCGGACCGCTGACGGCCGGTCTGGCTTTACTGGCGCCGGCCCCGCCATCCGGGAGTGCAGCGGGCTTGAGCGCCGCCGGCGGCAATTCCGGCACCGCATGGGGCACCGCGTGCGAGATCGAATTGACGGCCACAATGGTACTCCTTGCAATATTGATTAATGTAACGCGGACCGGCGCCGACGCCGGTGCCGGCCCGCCCGGCGACAGAACTTACTGCGCTTACTGCGCCAGCGCCTTCACGCCTTTACCCAGCTCGTCCTCCACCGAGTTCTTGGCCTGGTTCAGCGCGATCTTGTTCTGGATCGCCGCCAGCGCATCCTGGGCCGCCATGGTGCTGGCGGCCGAAGCCCGCGCCGCCGCGATGGTCGACGCGGCTTCGCCGTAGGAGGCGGCGGCGGAACCGGCGGCGGAACCGGCGGAACCGGCGCCCTGGTCGCGCCCGTCGCGCCGGTCATGCTGGTCGCGCTGGTCATGCCGGACCGTGCCGTCATGGCTTTCGGCCGACGGACCGGACCGGTGCTCCGGCGCCACGCCGGGCGACCGGCCGTCATGGCCGCCGGCCGGCGGCGTCAGCTCGCGGTTGACGGTGTGCGGCGCGCCCTCGTGGCCGCGGTGGCCTCGGCGGCTGGGGATGGCGTCGGCCAGCATCGGCGCGGCCGCGACGGCGCCCAACGCCACCGCGCCCGTCGCGCCGCCGCCCGTGCCGGCCAGCGCCGCCCCCACCTTCCCGGCCACCTCGTTGGCCGCCAGGCCGGCGCCGCTTTCCGCCGCGCGCTTGAGCAGGCCCTTGGGACCGCCGACCACGTCGCCCACAAAGCCCTGCAGCTTCTCGCCGCCGATATGGCCGACCTGCATGGCGCCCACCGCCGCGGTGGCCGCCAGGCCCTCCGGCGTCATGTCGGCCGCCACCTGCAGCGCGCTGCCGGCCGCGCCCACACCGTCCTTGAACGCCTTGCCGAAATCGCCGTGCGCCACATCCTTGGCGGCGTTGATGGTGCCGGCCACCGTGCCTTCGATGCCGTTGCCGACGTCCGAGATCACCTTGCCGGCGATCGCGCGCTCACCGTCGACCACCTTGTCGCCGAGGCCCTTGACCTTCTGCGCAATCTTGTCGAGCGATTTGTTCAGGTGCAGGTCCGAGGTGGCATCGCACACCGCCGCCATCTCCGCCTTGGGCATCTCGGTGAAGGCCTTGACACCGTTCGAGGCGCAGCTCACGGCGTCGTTGAGCGCCGCCTTGAACTTGCCATGAACCAGATCATCCATCACGTGGCCGGCATCCTTTGCCATCTGGCCGATGTCCTTGACGGCGTGTTCGGCGCCATGCACCACATCCTCGACGCCATGCTCGATCGCATGTCCCAGGTGCTTAAAAAAACTCTTGATACTCATGATAATTCCCTCCAATGAAGTGACAATGGAACAGGGCTGCGCGGACAGGTCGGGGCGCAGCCGGCTGAGTAGATGCGTGGCGGGAGGGTCACGCTCCGCGCCCTTGTTCACCGGCGGGCCGGCGCGCGCAACAAGGTCAGACTCCAGCTTAACCAGCGCCGGCGCCTCCGCCGCCGGTTAAAACGAAGCGATACGCTACGGGCCGAAGCCGGCGCTATCACGGGCCGTTGTGGGCCTCGACGATGCGCCGCACCTGCTCCTTGTAGCGGTCGCGCAGGGCCGGCGTCTCGGAGTGGTAGGCGCCCACGGCGTCCCAGGTGTTGCCGTACTTGAGCATCATCTTGCGCAGATGCCAGGCCGCCACGTAGACGCCCACGCAGGGCTGCCGCGTCAGCTCGTCCGACGCGATGCCCCAGTTGCGCAGCTCGGCCTCATGGATGGAATTGATCTGCATGAGGCCGTAGTCGGTCGAGCCGTCGGCATTGCGGTGCAGCGCCGCCGCGCGCCCGCGCGACTCCTGCCAGGCGATGGCACGCAACACCAGCGGGTTGACGTGCTGGTAGGCGGCGGCCTCGTCGAAGCAGTCGGCGCGCGCGGCCGGGGCCAGCGCGCAGGCCAGCGCCAGACAGGCCGAGGCCGGCCGGCGCGCTGTCAGGCGCAACATCAGGCGCCCTCTGGACGCGTCCCGGCGGCCGGCGCCGGCGCCGGATGGTCGGCCCAGGCCCGCACCACATTGGGCTGCGCCGCCGTGGCGAACAGCTCGCGCTCGCTGCTGACGCTGAAGTTGGAGGTCATCACCGCGCCGAAATTCAGGCCGGCCACGTCGCTGGCGGTCTGCGCCTCGTTCGACTGGATCTGCATCGGCACCCACGACGCCTCGTCGCTCATCCTGGCCATCATGTGGGCCGAGATCTGCTGCAGCTGCGGATCGTTGGGGTTGCGCTGGTGGATGGTCTTGGCCAGCGCGGCGCTCTCGTCGAGCCCGCGGCGCACGTCGGCCCGCAGGCGCGAACGCAGGGCGTAGTGCTGGCCAGGACCGGCCCAGGTGTCGAGCTTCTGGACGAACTTGTCCAGTTCCCGCTTGGCCTCGACCGGGCCGTGCACGGCCGCGAACACCTGCTCGAACTGGGCCCGGCGGCTCGGCTCGGTCAGCAGCGCCTTGAATTGCTGGGGGTCGCGGTGCTCGACCTCGCGCAGGGTGTAGGTCTCCGACAGGCGGCCGGCATCGACGATGGCGCGGAAGGTCACGCTCGCGCCCTGGTCCACCAGGCTGAAGTTGGCCTGCTTGGCCGCCAGCGGCGTCGGCACGTTGAGCGACTCGGAGGTGGTGGCGCCGACGGCCACCGGAATGGACGGGCTGGTGACGGCCGCCCCCAGCGTGCCATTGACCTGAAGGCGCGACAGGTGGTGGTTGCGTATCAGGCGCTTGTCGCCGCTGGTCTCGGTGCGCTTGTTGTTGGCGGCCGAGGCCCAGTCGGTGTTGAGGGTGGCCGTGGCGCCCACGCCCACCGCCTCGTACGGCTTGGCGTGCGCGATCACGCCGGCGCGCACGTTGGCCGAGCCGGTGGCGGTGTGCTTCAGGCTTTCGGCCGACTGGTTGTGCCAGCCGATCGAGATGGTCTCGCTGTCGAAGAACTCGTTGGCGATTTTTTCCCACGTCTGCGCCGGCACCTGCTTGCCGCCGTTGTCCTCCTTGGCCATGGCGAACATGAAGTCGACCACGTGCACCAGCTCCTTGCGCGCGTGGGCGGTATCCCAGCTGCGGCCGTCGGCGGCTTCCGGGCGCGCGGTGCGCACCATGACGCCGCGCGTGTGGGTGGCGTCCCCGGCCAGCGGGCTGACCGAGGCCGAGGCCCCGGCCTGGCCGCCCAGCTTATGCCAGCCGGCGCGGATCGACGCCCCGATGCCGCCGCCGAGCGAACCGGCCTTTTGCTTCTGGGTGCCGAGGAACAGCTCGCCGCCGTGGTGGCTGCTGCCGAAGCCGATCTGCGCGGTGTGGCTGCGGGTGCCGCGCGCGTCGATCACCGGCGTGACCGATCCGGTGACCGCGCCGCCGGTCACCAGCGCGCTCAATTCCTGGCTCAGCTTGCGCAGGCCGACCGTCAGCGGCGCCACGTTCACGCCTGCGGTGCCGCCGCTGGCGGCGGTCACCGCATTGCCCCAGGTCTGCTCCTCGATGAAGGTGCGCACGTACTGGTGCACGCCGTCGGCCGTGACGTTGGCCGGCAGGTTGTGCGCCGGGTCGGTGATGCCGGTGGCGTGGCGCATCGCCGTGCCGAACGCGGTCTCCTTGCTCAGCGTCGGCGGCTCGCCGGCCGCCGGGACGCCGCCGCCGGCGTGCGCAGTCGGCACGGTTTCAGCCAGGCCGCAGTCCTTGGCCCATTGCTGCAGATGCGGCAGCGTCACGCTCTTGCCCTCCCAATGCGCCAGCTTGCCGGCGATGGTGGCGCTGGCGCCCGGCACGCCGTGATGGTCGGCGATGTTGATCGCCACCTGCAGCAGCGCTTCCTTGCCGAGCTTGTGCCCCAGCGGCCGCACCTGCTCCGCGCTGGCGCGCACGTGGTTCAGCAGCGCCGAGCGCTCGATGGCCGGCGGCAGCGCGGTCCTGGGATCGGACAGCTGGCTCACCATGGTGGCGTGCGCCGCCCCGCCCGGGGCCGGCATCTGGCTGCTCAGCTTCGCGCTCAGCTCGCCCATGGCGGTGCCGACGCTCTCGTCCAGTTTGGTGATGTTGTCGTCCGGGTGCAACTGGGCGGCGTTGTTGAGGCCCATCGCGCGCAGCGGCGACAGCGGCGACTTCTTGCGGCCGAACACCTGGTTCAGGTTGGTCATCGCCAGCTTGGCCTGGGCCTTCACGAACTTGCCGTTGTTGAGCGGATTCTTGTGGTCGAACTTGACCGCCTTGTTTTGCTCGTACTTGGCGGCGCGCGCCACGTACTTGCCCATCTTCGCCAGGCGGCCCTGGACCTTGGACAGCTCGGTGCCCGGCCCGCTCTCGCGGAAGCCCTGCTTCCAGGTGAACACCGCGGCCTTCTCGGCCGGCGGCAAGGCGGCGTACGCGCTGGGGGCGCCGACGGCGGCCGGCGGCGCGTTGTGCAGACGCAGCTCGATGGCCAGCACGTGCTCGGCCAGCGTGGCCCGCGCGGGCGACACCGCCACCTTGAGCGACGCGCGTTTGCCGCAATCGGCCAGGGCGGCCGGGCCGTGCGCGGCCACGCCCTCCTGCGCCACCTTGGCGGCCGCGGTCAGCAGGCGCTGCAGGCCGGCCTGGCGGTCGGCGCCCGGCGGCGGCTGCATCATCGTCATCAGCGCCTGGAAGCCGGACGCGGTATGCGCCATGCCGGCCGCCGTGCGCAGGGCGTCGAGCGCGGCGCCGGACACGGGGCCGGCGCCCAGCGTGTGCAGCATCTGCGACACCTCCGGTCCGGAGCGCAGCACCGCCAGCGCCGCCGAGGCCCGCACCGCGTCGCCGCCGCAGGCCTGCGCCAGATGCTCGCCCACCAGCAGATGCAGCGTATGCGGGAAGGCGGTCGCCGGGCCGTGCCGCACGGGGCCGGCCAGCGCCTCGGGGATATTCGTCTTCAGGTCCTCCAGCGCCAGCATCGCGCCCAGCGCGCGAGTCGGTTGCGGGAACAGCTGGTCGAGATGGCCTTCCATCGCCGCCCGGTCGGTCAGCGCGGACGGCGCCTCGGCCGGGGCATCGGTCTTTTTCGGCTTCGGCACATCGGGGGCGATCTGCGTGACCGCGTGGCGCATGGTCTTCAACATCTTCGTGTGATCGCTGTTGAGCAGGCCCTTGTCCAGCGGCTTGCCCAGCGCCGGCGGCGCCGGGTCGCTGCGCTGCGCGGCGGGTGCCTTGGCCAATGCCGGACCGGAGGTCGGCAACTGCATGCCCTTGCCCGGACGGACCCGCACGCGGCTGAAGAAACCGGACGTCGTCGTCGATTCCTTCTTCGGATTCGGATGGCGGATGGTGTGGGCGATATCGCCCACCGTCGGCCGGCGCGATGAGGCCGCGATCGGTGGCGGCGGCAACGCGCCGGCGCGCGGCGAGGCCGGCGGAGTGGTGTGCGCGCTGCGCGGGTCGGGCAACACGCTGGAACCGGCAAAGCTGCGGCTGGGCGATATCTCCGGGCTGGAGTGGGCGCTGCGCGGATCGGGCAGCACGCTGGAGCCGGCAGAGCTGTGGCGGGGCGATACCGCCGGGCTGGAACGGGCGCTGCGCGGGTCTGGCAACACGCTGGAGCCGGCGAAGCTGTGACTGGGCGAAATCGCCGGGCTGGAGTGGGCGCTGCGCGGATCGGGCAGCACGCTGGAGCCGGCCGCGCTGTGGCTGGGCGAGATCGCCGGACTGGAGCGGGCGCTGCGCGGGTCGGGCGACGGCGACGCGCTACGCGCCGGCGTCGACGCCGCGCCGTGCGTTGCCGCCGGTTCGCTGCGCGCGCTGTGGCTGCGCTGGACCGCCGCGCCCGGCGCGCGGGTGCCGCTGCCGTCGCTGCTGCTGCGCTGCAGGCGCGACGACTTCAGCGCCGCCAGCTGGGCCGGCACGGCGCCCTGCCCGCCACGCGGCGAAGCCGGCGGCGTGGTGTGCGCGCTGCGCGGGTCGGGCAGCACGTCGGTGTGTGAGACATCGGTCTGATGCTGCGCAGTTCGGGAAATGCTGCCGCTACGGGTCATGGATATGCTCCTGCGAATAAGGTCGGATAACGATGCCGGTTCCCGGCTAGATTGGTCACTCAGCGTAGCGCCCGCCGCCGCCGCCGGCGGGCCGCAAACGAACACCGCGCCGCGCGGACGAAGCGGCGCGGCCGCAGTGCCTCACTGCGGCGTGACGATGCGCGGCGTCAGCAGGAACAGCCGCTGGAACTTCTGCTTCTGGTCCTGCTTGTTCTTGAACAGCCCGCCCAGCAACGGCAGGCGCGACAACAGCGGCACATCGGTGTGCTCCTTGCTGCTCTGCTCGACCGAATAGCCGGCGATCAGCAGGCTCTCGCCATTGCGGATCAGCGCCTCGGTATCGATCTCGCTGTTGCTCACCACCGGCAGCTGGCCCACCATCTGGCCGGTCAGCTGGCCGTCCTCGATGTGGATGGTCAGCCGGATCTGGCCGTCGCCGTCCGCGCCGGGCCGCGGCACCACCATCGGCAGCACCCGCAGCGAGGTGCCGGCCGACACGCTGTACAAGTCGGACGACTGGTAGCCCGCCACCGGCACGTAGAAGGTGGTCTTGTTGTCCATCACCGCCTCGACGTTGTCCAGCGTGGCGACCTTGGGACTGGCCGTGATGCGAGCCTCGCTGGCCTGCTCCAGCGCGCTGACGCGGGTCAGCAGGTAGCGGCCGGCGCCGCCCAGCACGGCGGTCAGCACGCCGCCGGTCGGCGTGGACGGCGGCGCGCCCGTGGCGCTGCCGCTGGCGGCGCTGTTAGGATTGGCGAAGCCGTTCGGGTTGAGCGAGCCGGGGAAGCCAGCCTGCGCCATATTGCCGTTGCCGGTCTCCAGATCCAGATGGCTGCCGTGCAGGCGCCAGTCCACGCCCAGCTGCTCCAGTCCGTTCTCGGTCACATCGATAATGCTGGCGCTGATCTCCAGCACCTTGGGCCGCGTGTCGAGCTCGGCGATCAGACGCTGGTAGGCCGCCATGCGCTCCGGCAGGTCGCGGATCAGGATGGCGTTGGTGCGCGGATCGGGCTGGATGGTCGGGCTGTCGTCGTCGGGCGGATAGCCGGCCGCCGCGCCGCTGTTCAGCGCCGTCGCCGCGTCGGCCGGCGCGCCCTGGACGGCGCCGGGCAGCGGCGGCTTGCGGGCGGAGTGGTCGGCGCCGCCGCCCAGCCCCGGCAGCGCCGCGCTCCAGAAGCCGCCGGCGGCCGGCGGCTCGCTTTTCTGCGCCACGCTGCCGACCCGCGCCACGCTGGGCGGCGCCAGCGGCGGCAGCTGCGGCGTCGGCGCGCCCTTCTGGTACATGCCGCGCAGGATGTTGGCCACGCCGACGATGGTGACCTGCTGCCCGCCCACCCGCAGCGGATGGTCGCTGGCCCAGGCGTACTGCAGCGGGAACACCCGCACCTCCAGCGCGCCCTTCTTCTGCTGGTGGTCGGCGTCGAGCTTGCGCGCCAGCTCGCCGATCAGTTCGAGGTAGCGCGGCGGCCCCGACACCAGCACGGTGTTGGTCGGGTCGTCGTACACGATGGCGAAGCGCGGGTCGGCGATGCGCAGCCGCGCGATGGCGTCGCGCAGGTCGGCCGCGCCGGCGTGAGCCAGGCCGATCGAAGTACTGCGCACCTCGTTGGCGCCGGCCAGGTACAGCACGGTGCCGTCGTAATACCAGACAAAGCCGAACGAGGCCGCCAGCTGTTCCAACAGCTGCTGCGGCGCCTCGGCAAAGGTGCCGGTGACGTTGCCTTCGACCTGGGGCGAGATCGAGGCCAGCACGTTCTGGCTGGCGGCAAGCTCGCGCAGCATCTCCTTCAGGTCCTTGTGGTCGGCCACGTATTTCAGGCTGGCGGTCTTCCAGGGGATGCGGGCGGTGGCGCGCGCGTGGTCGGCGGCGCCGGCGCCGGCTGCGGCGCAGGCCAGCCAGGCCGCCAGCAGCGCGCGGCGGGCCGGGGTCATCATCTTCATGAGGGTCCTATGGTGGAAGAGGCGGTTCAGCGGCACGCGCTGGCCGAGGGCGCCTCGTTGAATTGCTTGCGGTAGCCGCGGATCAGCGACGAGCGGCTTTTCAGGCCGACCCGGTGCGCGGTCTTCAGGATGCCCTCGCCGCCGCCGTCCTCGGCCAGCAGCTCGGCGCGCACCGCGTCCAGCCGCAGGCGCCGCAGCACGGCGGTGGGCGGCATGCCCAGGTGCTCGCGGAAAGCCAGCTGCAGCGCGCGCTCGGTGACGCCGATGTGGGCCGCGATCTCGCCGGTGCTGAGGTCGTCCTTGCGGTAATGCTCGACCAGATAGCGGTAGGCGCGCCGGTACTTGGCCGGCAGGCGCGCGCTGACGTCGTCGCTGGGCGCGCAGCCCGCCTCGCGCACCACGCCGTCGAGCGCCTTGACCACCTGGGTTTCAAGGCGCAGGCACTGCAGCGCCTCGCTGGTGTAGCCGGCGTAGAAGGCCAGCGCGTCGCCGCTGTGGCCGCGCAACATGGCGAGCTTGGCCTGGCAATAACGCTGGTCCAGGCTCCAGCGCTGGGCGCGGCTGTCGGCGCGCTGGCCGCGCTGCATGACCTGCTCGGCCAGGTCGGCGTGGCCGCCGGCCAGCGCCGCCAGCACGATCTCGATGTGCACGCCGCTGGCGTAAGACTGGCAGCGCCAACGGTGCGATTGCTCGATGTGGCGCTGCAGCGCGGCCATCACGTCGCGCTCGCCGTCGGCCAGGCGCAGCAGCAGGGCCAGGTAGCCGTGGCGCTGGGCCGCCAGCTCCGGCGCCGGCCGCCGCGCGTCGGAGGCGGCCATCGCGGCGGCGTAGCGGCGCAGCTGCTCGCGCTGGTCGCCGCGGGCGCCGGCCGATTGCCAGAACACGTGGTCGCGCAGCCCGGCCGAGCAGCGCACCCGCAGCTGCACCGCGCAGTCCAGCGCCAGCAGCCCGCCCAGCAGCGCCCAGCGGCCGTCGTCCAGCCCGGCGGCCAGGCGGGCCGCGTGGCCCAGCGCCTCGTCGCAGGCGCCCTGCTGGCCCAGCTGATGGTGGATCAGCGCCACGCCCAGCGCCGCCTCGATCGCCTGCGGCGCCGTGGCCGCGCCGTCCTGGGCGATGCGCGAGAAGCAGTGCATCGCCGCGCTGTAGCGGTGCAGGCTCAGCGCCTGCCAGCCGGTGTTGCGGCACGACAGCAGGCGCAGCTCCTCGTGGTCGTTCAGCAGCAGCTTTTGCGCGCGCCGGTAATGTTCCTCGGCGTCGGCCTCGTGGCCCAGCAGCAGGGCGGCGTCGGCCATGGCCTGGAACACGACGCCGACGCCGCCGTCGTCCGCGCCGTAGCGCTGGGCCTGGCGCAACGCAGCCTCGAAATCGCCGTCCTGCATGGCGCGCGAATAAGCCGGCATATCGTCGGCGTGCGCCAGCGACGACACGAGCGCGAAATAGATCTGGAACATGGTGGCACCTCATCGGAAGAGCGGTCGGACTGCGGAAACCGTCGGCGCCTGGGCGCCGTCAGCGGATGAGCAGATAGTGGCAGAGCCCGCCCTTGATTTCGATCCCGCAGATGTCGGGCGGTAGGAATCGTCTTACCGACAATTGTCGGAGCCTGCCGGACAGTGCAACATGGAAACCTTAGCTCTGTTACCATGCGCCCGTGCCGATAGCGGCCCCGACAAGGAGAGAAGATGACGCAGGACGCGGAGTTGACGATATTGCTGTTGGAGGACCAGGGACTGGTGCGGGCCGGCATGCGCGAGCTGATCCGGATCGCCCAGCCGCGCGCGCGCATCGAGGAGGCCGGCAGCTACGAGGAAGCGGTGGCCAGGCTGGCGGCGCGGCCGTTCGACCTGGCCTTCCTGGACATCGACCTGAAGGCCGCGCTGACCGGGCTCGACCTGCTGACCCACCTGCGGGAGCACTATCCGGAAACGCGCGCCATCATGCTCTCCGGCAGCACCGAGCGCCAGCTGGTGCTGGACTGCCTGAGCGCCGGCGCCTGCGGCTACATCCCCAAGGACATGAGCAGCGAGGGCCTGTTCGAGCGCGCGCTCGACACCGTCTTCCAGGGCGGCATCTTCCTGCCGGTGACCGCCATGGCGCGCGACGGCACGCCGGCGCCGGCCGTCGCGCCCGCGCCCAGCATCCCGGCGGCCGCGCTGGGGGTGTCCGGCCGCTGCCTGGAGGTGCTGTACTACCTGTGCCAGGGCCTGCCCAACAAATCGATCGCCAGCCGCATGCAGGTCGAGGAAGGCACCATCCGCAAGGATTACGTGCCCAAGCTGTTCCGCATCTTCCAGGTGGCGCGCCGCACCGAGCTGCTGGTCGAGGTGGCGCGCCGCGGCGTGATCATCCCGCCGCTGCCGCGCTGAGCGCGCGGATCTGCGCCAGCAGCGCGTCGGCCGCCACCGGCTTGCGCAGCACGACGGCGCCCTCCAGCTCCGGCACCTGCGGCAGCGCGGCGCTCTCGCCGGTCAGCACGATGACCGGCAGCGTGGTGTCGAACTCGGCCCGTACCGCCCGCACCACGTCGCGCGCGGTGCGCCCGTCCGGCAGGGTGTAGTCGGTCAGCAGCAGGTCCGGCATGCGCTCCAGGCCCGGCAGCAGGGCCTCCAGCTCGGCCAGCGAGCCGGCCGTCTCGCACAGCACCCGGTATTCGCGCAGCAGCGCCTCGGTCGACTGCCGCACCAGCCGGTCGTCCTCCACATACAGCACGTACAGGCCGGCGACGTCGGCCATCGGCGCGCCCGCGACCGGCACCGGCGCCGCCAGCGCGACGGCCTGCTCCGGCGCCCGCGGCAGCCGCACCGAGAAGCGGCTGCCCACGCCCGGCGTGGAATGCAGCGTCACGCTGTGGCGCTCCAGCAGCGTCATGATGGACTCGACGATGGCCAGGCCCAGGCCGATGCCGCGCTTGCGGTCGCGGCCCGGATTGTGGGCCTGGAAGAAGGGCTTGAACACCTCGCGCTGCAGCGCCTCGGGAATGCCGACGCCGTTGTCGACGATGTCGATCCGGCACTGGCAGCCCAGCCCCACCACGCCCACCACCACCCGCGCGCCGCGCGGGCGCGAGCGGTCGCTGTACTTGATCGCGTTCGACAGCAGGTTGGCCAGCACCCGCCCCAGCAGCTGGCGGTCGCTGCGCACCACCAGCGTGCCGTCTTGGCGCATGCGTACCCGGATCGCCACCTGGCGCGGCTCGCTCAGCGGCCGCAGCGCGAACACGGTCTCGTTGACCAGCTCGGCCAGGTCGAAGCAGCTGATCTCGGCGGCGATGGCGCCCGACTCCAGCCGCGACAGCTCCAGCACCGCGTTGAACGAGGAGCGCATGGCGTTGGTGGCCTTTTGCGCGGTGTCGATCAGGGCGCCGCTCTTGTCGATGTCGCCCCGGCCGATGGCGTGCGCGGCCGCGCCCAGCAGGTTGCCGATGGCCTGCATCGGCTGGCGCAGGTCGTGCGCCGCCTCGGCCACGAACTGCGACTTGCGGTGGTTGTCCTGCTGGGCCCGGCGGCGGGCGCGCTCCTTCTCCCGGACCTTGAACAGGCCGGCCATGCCGGCCAGCAGCGCCAGCAGCACGCCGACCGCCAGCTCCAGCTTTTCGTTGGTCAGCTCGACCTGCTGCAATTGGGTCTTTTCCCGCAGCGCCACGATTTCCTTTTGCCGCGCCACCGCCTCGAACTCGGCGCGCACCTGGATGGTGGCCCGGTCGAGCTCGCGGCGCGCGACGCCCTGGCGCAGCTCGCCCAGCTCGCCCAGCGCGGCGTAGGCCTCCTTGTACAGGCCGGCGCGCTCGTAGGCCGACGCCAGCGCGTCCAGCGTCTCGGCCTCGGCGCGGTCGTTCTTGCCGGCGCGGTAGACCGCCTGCGCGGCGCGGATCTCGCCCACGCCCTGCTGCACCGCGCCCAGGCCGATGTGGCACAGGCCGATGTCGGCGCGGGCGTCGGCGGTGTCGCGCTCGTTGTCCAGGGGCCGCCGCAGCTCCAGCGCGCGCTCGGCCAGGCTCAGGCACTCCCCGTAGCGGCGCGCCTGCCAGGCGGCGTTGCTGAGCAGGCCCAGGGCGCTGGCCTCGATCGACGGATCGCCCACCATGCGCGCCAGCGCCACGCTTTGCTGGCACGCCCGCTCGACCTGCTCCGGCTGTTTGAGCTTGCTGTAACTTTCGCAGCGGCCCAGCGCCAGCGAGGCCAGCACGCCCTGCGCGTGCAGGCCCTCCGCCACCGACTGGGCCTGGCCGTTGTAGTCGAGCGCCTGCGGCTGGTCGTCCATCTGCCGGTACAGCGCGCTGATGTTGTTGAAGGCGATCGCGCGGTGCATCTGGTCGCTCTCGCTGCGGCCGTCCAGCAGCCCCAGCGCGGCCTTCTGGTGCCGCAGCGCGCCCTGGAAGTCGCCCTGCTCCTCCAGGCACATGGCGGCGGTGTCGTGCAGCGCGCCGGCCAGCCGGTGGTTGACGCCGCCCGCCCGCTCCAGCGCCGGCTCGATCAGGGCCGCGCACTCGGCCGGCTTGGCGTCGAACAGCGACAGCAGGCGGGCGCGGTAGTTTTGCGCCCACAGCGTGGTCTCGATGTCGTGCACGTCCTCGCCCAGCGCGCTTAGCTCGTCGATGTAGCGGCGCGCGCGCGGGTCGCCGCTGTCGAGGTAGAAACGCGCCAGCGTCATCAAGGCCTTGCTGCGGTCGTTGAAGGTGGCGCTGGCCGGCATGTGGTCGTGCAGCGCCTGCAGTGCGCCGATGGCGGCCGGGCGGTCGCGCTGGAACAGCTGGTTGATGCGCAGCAGTTCGGTGTACACCGGGGTCGGGGCCGGATCGGCCGCGCGCGCCGCGCCCATGGCCAGGCACAGCGACAGCAACGCGATCCCCGCCAGCGGCGCTGGCCGTTTCAGAGGGCGCCCGCTCATGGCCGCACCGCGCCCAGCGTACCGTGCCGTATCAGGGCCCGGAAATGCTCGAAGGTGAATTCGCTCTTGACCTGGTCCACCATGGCGCCGGTCAGCACCACCAGCATCAGCAGCGCCACGGCGCCGCGCACCGGCTGGCTCAGCGAGTTCGGTTCGAGCTTGTCGGCGGCCTTGGCCACCAGCCCGAAGCCCAGGTCGATCAGCACCAGCACCAGCATCACCGGCGCGGCCAGCTTGACGGTGGCGCTGGCGATGCCGTCCACCCGGCTGATCATGAAGCTCTGGGCCATGGCGTCGAACGAGGGCAGCGTGGCCGTCAGCGGCCACCAGCGGAACGATTCAAACAGCGCCCCCAGCAGGAACAACATGCCGCCGGAGACGTAGAACAGCACGATCGCCATCTGGATCAGCACGTTGGAGATGGGCGTGCTCTGCTCGCCCCGCAGCGGATTGCTGGTCTGTACATTGTTAAAGCCCGCCATATTGTCGATCACCACTCCCACGCTTTGCGCAATCCAGAACACCGGCGAGGCCGCGTAGCCGAGCACCAGTCCGATAAACATCTCCTTGCCGACCAGGATCAGGGCGGTCATGCCGTCCAGCCTGGCCAGGGTGTCGGCCGGCTGGCCGGCCGCGATGAACCAAGCCACCACATACACCACGCCGTTGCGCACCCCGCCCGACAGCACCTGGTCCGAGGCCGCCGGCAGCACCACGAACACCACCAGCAGGCGGATGCTGCACAGCGCCAGCAGCATCAGCAGCGTGTGCAGGCCCTCGTGCGCGGTCCACAGCGCGGCCAGGCCGTCGCCCAGCCCGTTCATGCGCCCGCCCCTGCCGCGCGCCGGCCCAGCGCGCGCGCCAGCCCGGTTTCGGACGATTCGTCGTCCTGGGCGTCCTGCTGCGCCAGGTCGGCGGCCAGCGCGGCGGCGGCCAGCCGGCCGACGATGGCGTCGCGGCGCGCGGTGGCGGCCGCGATATCCTGCCGAGTTTGCCGAATCGCGCCTTGTTTGTCCAAGACTATTTGCTCGGCGTCCGCGCGCGCGGCGCGCGCCGCCGCCAGCGCCTCGGCCAGCCGGGCGCGCCAGGCGTCGTGTTCCAGGTAGCGCTGCGGCGACAGCCCGGCCGGCGCGGCCAGCAGCGCGGCCAGCTGCCCGGCCTGGGCCGCCAGCGCCGCGTCCGCCCGGGCCAGCTCGTCCGCGCGGCGGGCCGCCGCGTCGACGCCCTCCGCCAGCGCCGCGCGCTGCGCCGCCAGCGCGCCCTCCAGGCGGCCGATGGCGCGCGTCCTGGCGTCGCGCAGGGTGCGCCAGGCGCGCAGCGCGGCCGCATGCGGCACGCTGGCCGCGCTCATGCCGCGATGGCGGCCAGCCGCCCCAGCGTGTCGCCCGGATCGGCGTGTTCATCGGTGGCCTGGTTCAGGAAGGCGTCGATCTGGTCGTGGCGGGCGATCGCCTGGTCGGCCAGCGGATCGCCGCCGGCCTGGTATTCGCCGATCTGCAGCAGCGGCTCGATCTCGTCGTAGCGCGCCATCAGGCGCCGCAGGCGGCCGGCCTGCTCGCGGTGCGCGGGCGCGACGATCTGGCTCATCACCCGGCTCAGGCTGCCCAGCACGTCGATCGCCGGGTACTGGTTGCGGGCCGCGATCCGGCGCGACAGGATCAGGTGGCCATCCAGGATGCCGCGCACCTCCTCGCTGACCGGGTCGCCGCCGCTGTCGTCCTCGGCCAGCACGGTGTACAGCGCCGTGACCGAGCCGCGCTCGCCCATGCCGGCCCGCTCCAGCAGGCGCGGCAGCTCGGCAAACACCGACGGCGGAAAGCCGCGCCGGGTCGGCGGCTCGCCGGCCGCCAGGCCGATCTCGCGCTGGGCGCGGGCGTAGCGGGTCAGCGAATCCATCATCAGCAGCACCCGCAGGCCACGGTCGCGGAAGTATTCGGCGATGGCGGTGCCGACAAAGGCGGCCTTGGCACGCTCGATCGCCGAGCGGTCCGAGGTGGCGCACACCACCACGCTGCGCGCCCGGCCCTCCGGGCCCAGCACCAGCTCCAGGAATTCACGCACCTCGCGGCCGCGCTCGCCGATCAGGACTATCACGTTGAGGTCGGCGTCGGTGCCGCGCGCCAGCATGCCCAGCAGCGTGCTCTTGCCGACCCCGGCCGGCGCGAACAGGCCCACGCGCTGGCCCTCGCCCAGGGTGGCCAGGGCGTCGATGACGCGCACGCCGGTCGGCAGCGGGGTCTCGATCATGCGCCGCGTCATCGGGTTGGGCGCGGACGCGTGGATGCCGACGCGCTCGGTGCACGGCAGCGGTCCGGCGCCGTCGATGGGCTGGCCGAAGCCGTCCAGCACCCGGCCCAGCAGGCCGTCGCCGACCGCCACCGACAGCGGCGCGCCGTGGCCGCTGACGCGGGTCTGGCGGCCCAGGCCCTCGACCGCGCCGAACGGCGCCAGCAGCGCCTGGCGGCGGTTGAAGCCGACCACCTCGGCGCGCTGCAGCAGCGTGCCGTCGGGCTGGCGCAGGTCGCACAGCTCGCCCAGCCTGGCATCCAGGCCGCCCACCCGCAGCAGCGTGCCGGTCACTTCCAGCACCTTGCCCATGCGCGGCGCGGCCGGCTGGGCCGCGAGGCCGGCGTCGACGCGGTCGGCCAGCGCGTGCAGCCAGTCGCGCTTCATGGCTGCGCTCCCTCGTCCGCCGCGCCCGATGCCAGCGGCTGACTCAGCGTTTGATTCAGCACCTGGCTCAGCGCCTGGCCCAGCGTCGCGCGCAGCGCCGCCAGCTGCGCCGGCAGGCCGGCGTCGAGCACGCCGTAGTCCCACTCGCACAGGCAGGCGCCGGGGCCGGCTGCCGCGTCCTCGACGATGACGGGGCGCAGCGTCCAGCCGGGCTGGTCGAACAACTGGCGCGCGGCGGCGGCGTCGTCCGGATGCACCGTCACGGTCAGGAAGGAGGCCTCGGCCAGCTCGGCGCCGACCAGCTCGGCGGCGCGGCGCCACAGCGCCTCGCGCGGGGTCTCGGTCAGCAGCCGGCTGGCCGCGGCGTGGACGATGGCGGTCAGGCGTTCGCCCATCGCCATCAGCAGCGCCTGGTCGTCGCCGGCCCGCTCGCGCATCCGCGCGTGCACCTCCTCCACCGCGCGGCGGCGGCCGGCGGCGTAGCCCAGGCGGGCGCTGCCGGCGGCGTGCCGTTCGGCCTCGGCCACGATGGCGGCCGCGCGCGCCTCGGCCTCGGCCACCACGGCTTCGGCGCGCGCGCCGGCGTCGGCCAGCAGGGCGGCGCCGCGCCGCTCGATGGCTTGCCATCCCTGGTCCAGCGCCAGCACCTGCGCCAGCGCCTCGCGCCGCACCACGTCGCCGCCCAGGCCCAGCGGGCCGGACTCGCCTCTCAGCCAAATAACCATGTCAGCTCCGGGAACAATGTCGGTAACAGCGCCAGCAGGGCGGCGCTGTCGTTGGTGGCCGGGCAGTCCGGCCCGGCGGCGGCCCCGGCCGCGACGGGCGGCAGGGTCAGCTGGATCAGGCGGCGCAGGCGCACGTCCTGCCAGACCGCGTCGCGCTCGAAATGGGCGTAGCCTTCAAGCGCCCAGTCCAGCAGACCGGCGTGGGCCGGCAGCGGTGCGCGGTCATCGTCGCCGGCGAACCCGGAGGGCCCGGCCTGTGCCGCACCGGCCTCGCGCAGGCCGGCCAGCGCCGCAGCACCGACCAGCGCCCGCAGCTGCGCCAGCAGGACGCCGTCGACGCAGCGGCACAGCGGCGCGCGGTGGGCGTACAGCGCGCGTGCCGCCAGCACCCGCAGCAGCGCGGACTTGTCCAGCACCGCCAGCCGGTGCGCCGGCGGCGTGAAGCCGGCAGGGGCCACCGGCGCCAGCCGCAGCCGCACGCCGTGCAGGACCGGCGCCATCGCCGGCGAGGCCTGCGGCAGGCCGTTGTCGCGCCGCAGCCGCTCCAGCCAGCCGGGATCCATGTCCTCGGCCAGCCGCGTCAGGCGGCCCTGGTAAGCCTGCAGCAGCGCCGCCAGCTGGGGCAGCGGCAGCAGCGCGGCCGCGTCGGCGTCCATCATCGCGCCCCCTGGCTGACCGGCCGCAGCCGGCGGGCCGCCGCCAGCAACGTGGCAGGCGTGGCGCCGCGCCGACGCAGCACCAGCGCGGCCGATCCCAGCAGCAGCGCACCCAGCGCGGCCGCCGCGCCCCACAGCAGGCCGCGCGGCAGACGCGGCGGGCGCGGACGCGGCGCGGCGGCGGGCGCGCCCGGCACCAGCACCACCGAGACGTTCTCGTAACTGAGCCCCTCGACGCTGTGCACCACCAGGTTCTTGATGCCCGGCACCAGCGAGGCGACGTCGGTGTTGGCGCGGTACTTGATGAACACCGAGGCGCTGGGCGGCTTGACCACGGTGGCCAGCGGATCGTTGTTGGGCAGCGCGATCTCGACGTGGGCCAGGGCCACGCCGTCAATGTCGTTGAGCGTGCGCGACAGCTGCTGCGACACGCCGAAGATGAAGCGCACCCGCTCCTCGGTCGGGGTCGAGATCAGGCCGTCCTTCTTGAACATCTCGCCCAGGTTGGTGTACTTGGCGTGCGGCAGGCCGTGCGCGTGCAGCGCCTCCATGGCGTGCGCGAAGTCGTCGTCGTCCACCGTGATCAGCCAACTCTTGCCGTCGTCGGGCGAGCTCTTGGCCGCGTCGATGCCGGCCTCCAGCAGCACGGTCAGCATGTCGTTGGCGTCGACCTCGCTCAACTGCGCGAACAGCTGCTTGCCGCAGCCGGCCAGGGCCGCGGCCAGGCACAGCGCCAGCGCGACGGTCTTCAGGTGTTGCAGGGGGCGTTTCACATCGGGCTCCGTGGCGCTTATTGGTTCTTCATCAGGGTCTGGACCGCCGTCTTGCCGGACTCCGCCAGCGTGTTGACGACGTTCAGCTTGAACGACAGCATCGCCATCTCGGTCTGCATCTTGACGGCGGCCGCCGCCGCGGCGGGCGCGTCGGGCACGTCGGCGATCGAGAAGGTGCGGATGGTGTCGATGGTGTCCTTGGCCGACTGGTCCTCGGCGGCCACCATGCGCTCGAGCTGAGACGGGCCGTGCGCGTGGTGCGCGTGCGGGCCGCCGTCGCGCATCAGCGCGGCGAAGCGGTCGACCAGGGCCGGCTCGGGCGGCGGTGGAACGGGAGCGGCGGCCGCTGCGGCGACGGGCGCGGCGGCCGGCACGTGGCTGACCGGCGGCACGGGAGGGATGGGGCTGATCATGGCGTTCTCCTCAGGCGCGCAGGTAGTAGTGATGGCTGGGCGCTTCCTGCACCGGCACCGGCTCCGGCGGCGTCCAGGCCAGTTCCGGGGTGCCGTCCGCCGCCTCCGGCAATTTGCCGAACAACAGGTTGACCAGGCCCACCGCCTCCGGGTCGTCATTGCGCACCAGCACCTCGTTGGCGCTGATGCGCCAGGACGGATCGCCCGAGGCGTACAGGCACAGCGCCTGCAGCGCGGTGCAGATCGGCAGGTTCTGCATCTCGACGCTGCTGCCATGCAGATTGCGCAGCACGTGGGTCGCCTCGATGTACTGCTTGCGCTTGATGAGCAGCCAGGCGTCGAAGGTGTCCAGTTCGCGGAACTGCGGACGCAGCACGCGCAGCGCCGCCAGCAGCGCATCGGCGTCGGCCAGTTTGTCGTGCTTGATGCCCGCCATCAGGATTTCGATCAGGCCGGTGACGACCTTGCGGTCGCAGGTGCTGTAATCGTTCATGGTATGTCCTACCTTGTGGAGTCATGGGGTGTACTGGGGAGCACGATAGCGTGCCGGGGCCGGAGCGAAGAGCGACGGAGCGAACCGGCGGCGCGCCAAACGAAAGCGCCGTCCCCGCTTCGTCCGCCGCGCCGCGCTTTCGTTTGACGCCAGGGCCGCAGCACGGGCGGCGGCGACAATCGGCCCCGAGTCTCTCCCCCAACCCGGCGGCCCCATGTCAGACGAAAAAACCGAAGAACCCAGTGAAAAGAAGCTCGAAGACGCCAGGCGCGACGGCAAGTCGCCCAAGAGCACCGACCTCACCGGCGCGGCCGTGCTGTTGTCCAACGCGGCGCTGATGATCATGGCCGGCCCGGCGTTGGCCGACGGCTTGCGCGCGCTGCTGGCCGGGGCGCTGGCGGCCGTCGGCCAGCCCGGCGCCGACCTGCTGCTGCACGCGCGCCGCATCGGCCTGCAGGGGCTGATGCTGCTGGCGCCGTTCCTGGCGGTCAGCGTGCTGGCGGCGGTGGCCGGCACGCTGCTGCAGACCGGCGTCAACTTCTCGACCAAGCCGGTCGAGCTCAAGTTCGACGCCGTCAATCCCGGCGCCGGCCTGACCCGCATCTTCTCGATGCGCTCGATGGTCGACCTGGGCAAGATGCTGGTCAAGGCGGTGCTGATCTTTGTCGTGATGTGGAAGACCACCGTGCTGCTGGTACCGCTGATCGTGGGCGTGGCCTACCAGCCGGCGGCCGGCATCGCCCAACTGGGCTGGACCGTGCTGACGCGCTTCATGCTGGTCGGCGGCGCGCTGTTCCTGCTGATCGGCGCGGCGGACTTCGGCATCCAGCGCTGGCTGTTCCTGCGCGACCAGCGCATGAGCAAGGACGAGGTCAAGCGCGAGCACAAGGAATCCGACGGCGATCCGCACCTGAAGGGCCAGCGCAAGCAGCTGGCCAAGGAGATCGCGATCGGCCCGGCGCCGCCGAGCCGCGACCAGCTGCGGCGCGCCCAAGCCGTGATCGTCAACCCGACCCACTACGCGGTGGCGCTGTGCTACGACCCGCACGGGCTGGGCCTGCCGCAGGTGGTGGCCAAGGGGCTCGACGAGCAGGCGCTGGAGATCCGCCGCCTGGCGCAGGAGCTGGCCATTCCCATCGTCGGCAATCCGCCGCTGGCGCGCGCGCTGTACACCGTGCCGCTGGGCGGCGCCATCCCGGAAGCCCTGTTCGACACCGTCGCCGTGATCCTGAAATGGGTGCGCGACATCGGCACCTCCGACGCCGGCGCGCCGCCCTCCTCTCACCTTGTGGACTCAATATGAACGTGCTTAAAAAAATGGAACTCGGCGGCGAGATCGCCATCTCCGGCGTGGTGGTGGCCGTCATCGCGCTGATGATATTGCCGCTGCCGGTGTTCGCCATCGACACCCTGCTGGCGGTCAACATCTCGATCAGCGTGATCTTGCTGATGATGACCATGTACATTCCCAGCGCCGTGTCGTTCTCGTCGTTCCCGTCGCTGCTGCTGTTTACCACCATGTTCCGGCTGTCGCTCAACATCGCCTCCACCAAGTCCATCCTGCTGCACGCGGACGCCGGCCACATCATCGAGAGCTTCGGCCAGCTGGTGGTGGGCGGCAACCTGGTGGTCGGGCTGGTGGTGTTCCTGATCATCGCCACGGTGCAGTTCATCGTCATCGCCAAGGGTTCGGAGCGGGTGGCCGAGGTCGGCGCGCGCTTCACGCTGGACGCCATGCCGGGCAAGCAAATGAGCATAGACGCCGACCTGCGGGCCGGCAACCTGACGGCCGACGCGGCCCGCCGCAAGCGCGCGCTGCTGGCCACCGAGAGCCAGCTGCACGGCGGCATGGACGGCGCCATGAAGTTCGTCAAGGGCGACGCCATCGCCGGCCTGATCATCACGCTGGTCAACATCCTGGCCGGCATCGTGGTCGGCGTCAGCTACCACGGCATGAGCGCCGGCGAGGCCGCCAACCGCTTCGCCGTGCTGTCGGTGGGCGACGCCATGGTGTCGCAGATCCCGTCGCTGCTGATCTCGGTGGCGGCCGGCATCATGATCACCCGCGTGGCCGACGAGCACAGCGAGGGCGAGCAGTCGCTGGGCGCCGAGATCGCGCGCCAGCTGACCGGCAACGCGCGCGCCCTGTTCACCGCCAGCGCGCTGCTGGGCGCGTTCGCCTTCGTGCCGGGCTTCCCGTCCACCATGTTCCTGCTGCTGGCGGCCATGGTGTGCGCGTCCGGCCTAGTGCTGCGCAAGAAGGAAAAGGCGGTGGCGGCCGGCGGCCCCGGCCTGCCCTCGCTCAAGCGCCTGGCCGGCGCCGACGACAAGCAGGACATGCCGACCATCGCCGACAACGCGCCGCCGTTCTCGCCGCCGATCGCGATCAAGCTGTCGCCGCAGCTGGCCGGCCAGCTCGACCCCGCCGTGCTGGACCGCGCCTTCGAGGCCGCGCGCCAGGGCCTGGTCGAGGAGCTGGGCCTGCCCTTCCCCGGCCTGGCGATCTGGAAAAGCGCGGCGTTGTCCGGGCTGAGCTACGAGCTGTCGCTGCAGGATGTGCCGGTGGCCCAGGCCGAGCTGGCGCCGCCGGACGCGCCCGGCGCGCTGGAGGCGGTCCTGGTCGAGCGCACCGCGGCCACGCTGCGCGCGCACGCCCAGCTGTTCATCGGCCTGCAGGAAACCCAATGGCTGCTGGACCGCGTGGGCGCCGACTATCCGGGCCTGGTGGAAGAGGTCAAGAAGGCGCTGCCGGCGCAGCGCATCGCCGACGTGCTGCGCCGCCTGCTGGAGGAGCGCATCCCGATCCGCAATATGCGCGCCATCCTGGAGAGCCTGGTGTCCTGGGGGCCGAAGGAAAAGGACATGCTGACGCTGAGCGAATATGTGCGGGGCGATCTCGGCCGCTTCATCGCGCACCGCGCCACCGGCGGCCAGCGCAAGCTGCCGGCCATCCTGCTCGACACCAGCGTCGAACAGCTGATCCGCCAGGCCATCAAGGCCACGCCGGCCGGCAATTACCTGACGCTGGCGCCGGACCAGGTGCAGGCCATCGTCGCCCGCATCGAGCAGATCGCCGGCCCGGCGCCGGCGCCGCTGCTGGCGGTGGTGACGTCGATGGACATCCGGCGCTACGTGCGGCGCATGATCGAGCACAAGCTGGACTGGCTGGACGTGTATTCGTTCCAGGAGCTGGGCGGCGACGTCGACCTGCAGCCGCTGGGCAGGCTGGTGCTGTAAGGCGGGCCGGCCATGACGCTCAAATCCCAGGCGCCACAGACGGTGCGGCTGTTGCCGCGCGGCGAAACGGCGCCGGCCGGCGGTGGCCGCCAGCGCGCCTCCCAGCGCCAGCAATTCGGCGCCCGCTATGCCGCCCTGAACGCCGGTCCGGATGGCGAAGCGGCGCCGCACGACGACGGCCAAGCGCCGGCGGACGCCACGGACGCCGATGCGGCGGCGGCAGGCGCCTTCGCCTCCGGCCCGGCCCATGCCGACCATGCAGCGCCGGCCGATCCGGCCGAGGCCGCCGAAGCATCCAAGCCAGCCGAGGCCCCCGACGCGGCCGGCCGCCCGCCCGCCGATGATGGCGACGGCCCGGCCCTGTCCAGCCGCATCGCCCGCGCCTGCATGCGCGACGAGCAGGCCAGCCTGCGCACCGCGCGGCTGGCGGCCCTGATCGCGCAGTTCTGCAACGCCCCAACCATCCTCGACAGCGGCAACTGGGAGCTGCGCATCGCGCTCGATCCGCGCCTGCTGCCGGCCACCCGGCTGCACCTGATCCTTTCGTCCTGTCGGCTGTTGCTTCGCTTTGAGAGCGGCGACCGCGACGCCCGCCACGTAATCTTAGACAACAGCAAGGAACTGGCCCGACGCCTGGGCGCCTTGCTGCCGGCCCGGATCGAGGTGGACATCGTCTGCTGGTGACGCCGGCGCCGACAACCAGGAACCGCCATGCCCCGAGATCACAAACCCATAGAGCCGTTGCAGTCGCGCCTGCCGTCGCTGGCGCCGCCGCTGGCGCGGCTGAGCCGCGCCGTGTTCGACCAGCGCGGCGCCGCGCTGGCAGCCATGCTGGACATCGTGCTCGCGCCGACGCCGTGCCGTGCCGACCAGCTCACCCGTCCCGCCCGCCTCACATTGCGCAGCGCGCACGGCGCCCTGCACTGCGTGCTGGATCTGCAGGACCATCCCGCGCTCGACTGCGCCGCGCTCGGTCCGCCGGGCCAGTGGCGCGCCATGCTGGCCGGCGCGCTGCTGCAGCCCTGCCTCGACCGATTGCAGCAACTGGGCCTGTCCCCGCTGTCGGTGACGGACCTGGCGCCGCTCGACGATGACGACGCCGGCCAGGCCATCGCCGGCGGCCTGGCACTGCGGCTGCACCACGGCCACCGCGCCGACGATGCCGGCCACGGCGCCATGCTGGTGCTGACCGCGATCGACCCCGGCCTGCTGACCGCGCTGGAGGCCACGCCGCGTCCGGCCACCATCCTGCCGGACTGGCTGGGCGCGCTGCCGCTGGCCGGCGCCGCCGTGCTGGGCGAGCGCCGCTGCGCCACCGCGCTGCTGGCCTCGCTGCGTCCCGGCGACGTGCTGCTGGGCTGGCGCGGCGGCGTGAGCGATGCCGCCGCGCTGGCCGGCGTCACGCTGCGCTGGGCCGCGCGCCACGGCCTGCACTACCGCGCCGCGGCCGCCATCGACGGCCGCGCCGTCACCCTGGACACTTCCCCCACCCTTAGCCTGGAGCCATCGACCATGGACCACCTCTCCCCCGGCGCCGACAGCCCATTGACCGATGTCGCCGCGCTGGAACTGCCCGTCACGCTGGAAATCGTCACCCTCGCCATGCCGCTGCACCAGATCGGCGCCATGCAGCCCGGCCAGGTGCTGGAACTGCCGCTGTCGCTGGCCGACGCCCGCGTGCGCATGGTGGCCTGCGGCCAGACGCTGGGCCACGGCACGCTGGTGGTGGTGGGCGAACAGCTCGGTTTCCAGATCAGCGCGATGAGCCACGCCCATGAACCAGACGCCTGATTTCGCCTCGCTGATCCTGGCGGTCTTCACGCTGGCGCTGCTGCCGTTCGCCGCCATGGTGGTGACCTCCTACACCAAGATCGTGGTGGTGCTGGGCCTGCTGCGCAACGCCATCGGCGTGCAGCAGGTGCCGCCCAACACGGTGCTCAACGGCATCGCCATCATCGTCTCGTGCTATGTGATGGCGCCGGTCGGCATGGAGGCCATGAAGCAGGCCCAGTCGCACGGCGGCGAGGCCGGCGGCAACAGCGTGGTGCAGCTGCTGGACGGCGCACGCGACCCGTTCCGCCAGTTCCTGGTCAAGCACACCAACGAGCGCGAGAAGACCTTCTTCCTGCGCTCGGCGGCGCAGATCTGGCCGGCCGACAAGGCGGCCCAGCTCAAGCCCAACGACCTGATGGTGCTGGCGCCGGCCTTCGCGCTGACCGAGCTGACCGCCGCGTTCAAGATCGGCTTCCTGCTGTACCTGGTGTTCGTGGTCATCGACCTGGTGGTGGCCAACATCCTGATGGCGATGGGGCTGTCGCAGGTCACGCCCAGCAACGTCGCCATTCCCTTCAAACTGCTGTTGTTCGTGGTGATGGACGGCTGGTCCACGCTGATCCACGGGCTGGTGCTCACTTACAGGTGACTTATGGATTTTGACAATATCGGACGCATGACCTCCAACGCCATGATGCTGTGCCTGCTCATCTCGCTGCCGGCGGTGCTGGTGGCCGCGCTGGTGGGGCTGGTGGTGTCCTTCCTGCAGGCGGTCACCTCGCTGCAGGATTCGAGCATTTCGCAAAGCATCAAACTGGTGGCGGTGTCGGTGACCGTCATGCTGGCCGCGCCCTGGGGCGCCTCGGCCGTGCTGCAGTTCGCGCGCAGCGTCATGCAGTCGATCTTCGCATGAGAATCGATCCGTCCGGCCCCGGCGCGCTGCAGCAGCTGATGGCGCAGGCCGAAGTCGAGGCCGCCAATCGTCCCACCCTCAGCGCGGCCGCGGCGGCCCAGCGCAGTCTGGCCGGCCGCCGCGCCGGCCATCATCATTTTGCCGGCAGCGCCGATGCCGCCGCGCAGTCCGACGTGGTGCTAACGCCGCTGCACTCGCGCGTGGCCGCGCTGCTGGCCAAACTGCAGGCGCGCCAGAAGCGCGGCGCCGGCAACGTCCACGACACCGCCGGCGAGATCGAGGAACTGCTGCTGTTGCTGGAATCCCAGGCGCAGACGCAGGCGCAGTCGCAATCGCCGGCGCGGCCCAGGATACAGGCGGGCATCAAGAAACGCGATGGCCAGGCGGGCCAGCAGCCATGGCGCCCGCCCCAGCACGACGCCGGGCGCGGCGACCAAACGGACCAGACGGCCCCCAGTGCTGCGGCCGCTCCGGGACGGGACGCGCTGGCGCGGCTGAAGCATGGCGCTGCGGCGCCAGCGCTGCCGGCGCCGGGCGATCGCGCGCATTTTCCCACACTGACCGGGGCGCTGATGACGCTGCACGCGGCGCAGCGCAATCCCGCTCCCGGCACGCCGCTGACGGCGCCGGTGCTGCGTGCCATGCGCGACTATCTGAGCCTGCCGGCCGGTCCCGGCGGCAGTCCGGGCACGCTGGCCGCGGTGCGCCAGCAGCTGACCGTGCTGCTGCCTGCGCCCATGCCGCAAGCGGCGCCGCCGCTGCGGCAACTCCACCTGTTCCTGCCGGTGCTGCTGTTGAACGCGGCGCGTCCGCGCACCGACCGCCAGCGCGCCCTGGCCCTCGCCAAGATCGACGTGCTGCTGCGCGGTGCGCGCGGCTGAAACGCCTCAGGCTTTAATCCACAGATAAGAACCGTTGGCGATCTGCTCGTACATCTCGTCGTCGGTCTGAAAGATGTTGTCGCGCCAGTAGCGGCCGTGCTCGGCGTAATGCGCCAGCAGCTCGATCAGCCAGTCGCCCCCCACCTCGTCGCAGAACTCCACCCGCACGATCATGACGATGCCGCCGGTCTCGGCGTCCATGCCCAGCTGGGCCTGGTCCTGCGCGTACACCACCAGGTTCGCTTCCAGCAGCAGGCGGTAAGCCTTGAGCGTGCGGCCGCTGCTGACGATACCGTAATTGAAATGGAGGTAGAGCGCGCCGGGGTCGGCTTCCAGATGATCGATCAGCACGTCGAAGCCCTCGACGTCGAGCAGGCCATGCTCCAGCACGGCGTCGGCGTCCGGGATGCCCAGGCTGGCGCACAGTTCATGAACAACGTCGGCGTAGCGTTCTGCACTCATGGTGGCCCTGATGCCTGCGATGAAAAAAAACCGGCTGGCGCCGGTTGTAAGGTGCGGAATGCCTGGGCATTGCACCCGGGCTTCCCGTGCGAGGCCGCCGCGCCGTTGGGCGCGGCAGCCACTGCGGCATCACTGCGCCAGCGCCTTCAGACCCTTGCCCAGTTCCTCGATGACCGAGTTCTTGGCCTGGTTCAGCGCGATGTCGTTCTGGATCTTGGCCAGCGCGTCCTGCGCGGCCATGGTGGCGGCGGCGTTGGCTTGCATGGCGCTGATGGTGCCTGCGGCGTCGCCGAAGTTGGCGGCGGTGGAAGCGGCGTTCGAAGCTTGGGTTTTGGTGCTCATGGTGTGACTCCTTAAAAATTAAAAAGTGCCGGAATGGCGGATCGTGCCTGCAACAATGCGATACGGCGGGCGCCGCGGACTGGACCGACGTGACCTCGGTCCCGGCCGCGCGCGCCGGCGGGCTTACTGCGCCAGCGCTTTCAGGCCCTTGCCCAGTTCCTCGATAACCGAGTTCTTGGCCTGGTTCAGCGCGATGTCATTCTGGATCTTGGCCAGCGCGTCCTGCGCGGCCATGGTGGCGGCGGCGTTGGCCTGCATGGCGCTGATGGTACCGGCGGCGTCACCGAAGTTGGCGGCGGTGGAAGCGGCGTTCGAAGCGGCGGTTTTGGTGCTCATGGTGTAACTCCTTAAAAGAAATCAAATATCCCAAAACGGGTGAACAACGGCACTGCAAGTACTACGGAAACTGCGATGAAACTGATTACTGCCGCACGGCCTGGCAGATCTGCGCGGCGGCCAGCAGGCCGGCGTGCAGCGTCTGCTTTTCCTTGCGCAGCACCGGGTCGGCTTCGGCCGGCCAGTTGGCGAACTCGACCGCGCTGCGCTGCAGGGCCTGCACCACGGCGTGGCAGCGCGGATCGTTGGACGGGACCTCGGCCAGAACCTGGAAGCTGTCCATGTCGGTGAGGATGTCGTTAGTCAATGATGGAAACATGTCGGACTCCGGGGTTGATCAGGGAGAGGTGGCCATCGTCAACGGGCTGGTATCGCCCATCGCGGTTGCCGGAAAGTGTTTGCTGCCGTCGGTCGACTGCACATAGCGCAGCCCGCCGGCATCCAGCGCCGAGTCGCTGTCGGCCACGCTCCAGCCGGGGCGCACCTCGGTCAGCCGGGTGTCGAGCCGGCGCACGGCGGGGCCGAAGTCGGCCGCCAGCTGGGTCAGCTTGCGCTGGACTGCGGCGCGGTCGCGGGTGGTGCCGGAGACGAGGAAATCGCCGTCGCCCTGGTAGCTGGCCTGGAGATTGGGTTCGCGCAGCGATTCGCTGATGCCGGCCAGCACGTCGTTGACGATGGCCAGGTGCGCCACCGAACGGTCGGGCGCGAACCGGCGCAGCAGATCGCGCACCGCGCCGGCTTCGGCGCCGTTGCGGACCACGCCGCGCACCACGATCAGCCCGTCGTGTTCGCCGACCTGCAGGCCGGCCTGGCCGATGCCTGCCAGCAGCGGCGGCAGTTGGCGCGACAGGCCGTCGAGCGCCGACGCGGGACGCATGTGGCCTGGCTGCATCGCCAGCAGCGCCGTGCTCAGCAAAGCGCCCGGCACCGCCACCGCGCCGAAGGCCAGCCAGCGTTTCATGTTGCGCCGCGCCGGCTGGCGCGCCAGGTCCGGCGCGGGCGCGCCGGACTGCGTGGCGGGGACTGGCACGGCATCGGGATCGCCGACGCTGAGCGCGATGTCGCCGAAATGCAGGACTTGGTGTTCGTTGACCGGGTGGGTGTCGCCGCCGGCGCTCCAGCCGATGCGGCCGTCCTCGGCAATGCTCAGGCTGACCGCTTCATGGCGCCAGTCGCTGAGGTGGACGCAGGCCGCCTCGTCGTCGCCGATGCTCCAGATGCCCGGCGCCAGGCGCAGCGTCGCGCCGCGATGGCGTCCCGACAAAATGCGGATTTCCTTGATCATGTACCCACTCCTCGATGCGCTCCGAAGCGAAGTGCCCCGGTCCATGAGTGGTACTGTATCGCCGGGGGGACGGCGTCAGCGGGCGGGAAGCGAACATCTATCGCGGATTCCGAACCGGCCTGCCGCAGCTGTTTGCAAGCCCCCAAAAAAAATGCCGCTCAGCTCAGGCTGAACGGCATTTTGAACTACGAGAAGGTTAATCAGGCGTGGTAAGCGGACTCGCCATGGCTGGTGATGTCCAGGCCTTCGCGTTCCTCTTCTTCCGGCACGCGCAGGCCGATGACGATATCAACCAGCTTGTAAGCGATCAGCGATACGACGGCCGACCAGATGACGGTGGTGCCGATGGCGGTGCCCTGGATCGTCACTTGGCTGACGATCGAGTATGGATCGGCCGACATCTTGTTGGTGACGTAGTCGAAGATGCCTTGACCGCCCAGCGATGGCGAAGCGAACACGCCGGTCAGCAGCGCGCCCAGGATACCACCGACGCCGTGCACGCCGAACACGTCCAGCGAGTCATCCGCGCCCAGCAGGCGCTTCAGGCCGTTCACGCCCCACAGGCAGACCACACCGGCCAGCAGGCCCATGATCAGCGCGCCCATCGGACCGACGTAGCCGCAAGCCGGGGTGATGGCCACCAGGCCGGCAACGGCGCCCGAAGCGGCACCCAGCATCGAAGGCTTGCCCTTGACGATCCACTCGCCCAGCAGCCAAGACATGGTGGCGGCAGCGGTAGCCAGCAGCGTGTTGACGAAGGCCAGTGCGGCGACGTCGCCCGCTTCCAGTGCCGAACCGGCATTGAAACCGAACCAGCCCACCCACAGCAGCGAAGCGCCGATCATGGTCATGGTCAGCGAGTGCGGCGCCATGGATTCGCGGCCGTAGCCAACGCGTTTGCCCATCATGTAAGCGCCCACCAGGCCGGCAACAGCGGCGTTGATGTGCACCACGGTGCCGCCGGCGAAGTCCAGCGCGCCTTTTTGCCACAGGAAGCCGGCTTTGGCGGTTTCGGTGGCCAGCGTTGCGGCATCCTTGATCGCATCAGGACCGGTCCAGAACCAGACCATGTGAGCGACCGGCAGGTAGGCGAAGGTGAACCACAGCACGACGAAGGCCAGCACGGCGGTGAACTTGGCGCGTTCGGCGAAGGAACCGACGATCAGGCCGCAGGTGATGGCGGCGAAGGTCGCCTGGAACACCACGTACACGAACTCCGGAATGACCACGCCTTTGCTGAAGGTGGCGGCGGTGGCGAAGGTGGCCTTGGCCGGATCCCAGATACCGTTCAGGAACAGGCGGTCGAATTTACCAACGAAGGCGTTGCCCTCGGTGAAGGCCAGCGAGTAACCGTACACGCACCACAGCACGATGATCAGCGCGAAGATGGTGAACACTTGCAGCAGGATAGACAGCATGTTCTTGGAACGGACCAGACCGCCGTAGAACAGCGCCAGGCCGGGAATCGACATCATGATGACCAGGATGGTCGACACCATCATCCAGGCGGTGTCGCCCTTGTTCGGGACAGGTGCTGCGGCCGGTGCAGCGGCCGGAGCTGCTTCCGCTGGCGCGGCGGCGGCCGGCGCAGCAGCAGCTGGGGCGGCGGCCGGCGCGGCGGCAGGAGCCGCTTCAGGCGCCGACGCGGCAGGCGCGGCAGCGGAGGCGACCGGAGCCGATGCGGCCGGTTTGGCGTCCTCGGCGTGCAGCGGCGCGGACAGCGCGAACAGGATGGAAACCCCAGCCAGCAACGTTGTTATAGTTTTCTTCATCAAGCTTCCCCTTAAAGAGCTTCGTTGCCGGTTTCGCCGGTACGAATACGTATTACTTGTTCCAGGTTGTACACGAAGATCTTGCCGTCGCCGATTTTGCCGGTGCGGGCAGCGCCTTCGATCGCTTCGATCGCCTGCTCGACGATGGAATCGTCCACCGCCGCTTCGATCTTGGTCTTGGGCAGGAAGTCCACCACGTATTCAGCACCGCGGTACAGCTCGGTGTGGCCTTTCTGGCGACCGAAGCCTTTGACCTCGGTCACGGTGATGCCTTGCACGTTGATCGCCGACAGGGCCTCGCGGACCTCGTCGAGCTTGAACGGCTTGATAATGGCGGTAATCATTTTCATGCTGGCCTCGCTTAGAAGGTTTTGGAAATGGTCAGGACAGCCCCGGTTTTGGCCAGGTTTTTCCCGTCCGGTGCGACGGCGATTTTCAGGTCGGCATAGATCGCGGCCAATGCCACCGTGACGACGCCGAAATCTTTGGTCACGCCCAGCTTGTAGTCGGTATAGCTGGCAGCGCTGGTGTGTTTTACGTTCTGGTGGCCGGCGTGCACGTTCAGCACATAGCCATCGGTCAGTTCGAAGTTGCCGGATGCGTCGAGGTAGCCGCTGTTCTTGCTGTCTGGCGTGCCGAACAGGTTGGTGGTCGATTGCGAGTATTTCAGCGAGACCGGGCCATAGCCGATCTGGCCGTACAATTCGAAGGTGTTGGCGTTCGGATGCAGGCCGTTGGATGGGTAGAAGTAGTAGAGGCCGCCGACGTCATAGCTCACGTCCTTGACGATCTCGCCGCGTTTGCCGGCGTACAGATCCCATTCGATATCGCCGTCGCCGCCCGCGTCCTTGGTCCACTTGATGGTCGACAGCCAGGTGCCGGCGTAGAGGCCGGTCGGGTTGTGGGTGTAGTCTGCGCCGCCCTGCAGTGCAGGTTTCAGGCGAGTTTGCGATACGCCGCGGTAGCGGTAGTCGCTGACAATGGCAGCGTTGAAGCTGACTTCATTGTCCGGTTTCGCTTCCGGCGCGGGTGTCGCGTCTTCGGCGCGCGCCATGCCGGCGCTCATGGAGGCGAATGCTAAAGTCAACGCTGCGATCAGGGTGAAGTTCTTGCTCAAGCTTTTCATCGTTGTTTTCCTTGTGTAGTTGAACTTATTTAGCAGTTGCGGTTTAAAATCTTGTATGAAGCGAAGCTGTGTAGGCGTTCATAGCTTCTTTAGCAGAATGCGTGCCAGCTAATGTTGCCTAGGTGCTAGCTGCCGTTTTGACTAGGGCAACGGCACCGTATTGGGAAGAATGTGAGAATGAGAGGGGTGCGACGGTGATTTTGCCGAATTTCGCACCATATTAGGGCCATGGCGCACTACGATGGTGCATCGCCTGGGCGCGCAGATCAAGGAATATTATGGATATGAACACTTTTTTCAACGACTTGCAAAGCAAGATCAATCAGGCCATCGAAAACTCACCAGCAAAGGACATCGAGAAGAATGTGAAGTCGATGATGACCCAGGGCTTTGCCAAGCTGGACCTGGTGACGCGCGAGGAGTTTGATGTGCAGGCGCAAGTCCTGGCCAAGACCCGCGCCAAGCTGGAAGCGCTGGAAGCGCGCCTGGCGGAACTGGAAGCCAAAGCCGGCCAACAGTGATGCAAGCTGGCGCCCGCCCGTGCAGGCAGGCGCCAGAACGCGGCGGCGGGCGGCCTCAGAATTTGTGATGGATGCCCACGCCGTAGAAATTGACCGACGTCGCGGTCTTGCGGTTGGAAACATCCGTGTACAGGAAGGTCCGCTTCGACAGATAGTATTCGTAGCCCAGCCCTATCTGCTTGGTCGGCACGGCGCCGTCTGGCGTCTTGCGGCCGTAGCCCGCCAACAATGTCCCCGGACCAATATCCAGATTGGCGCCAACCACCCAGGCCTTGGTGACGGAATTGACCGCCACCGTGTGCTCCTGGTCCTGGCTTTGGTAGGACGCCACCAGCTTCAGATCCCCCCGCGCCTGCACCGAACCGGCAACCGACCACAGCTTGGTTTCGGCCGCGTTGCGCTCGGCCGCCAGCATCGCGGCGAATATGCCGGCGCGGTAGGTGGCCGAGACCGAGTAGGGATTACTGGTCAAGGTGGCGTTGGCCGCGTATTGCGGCGCGGCCTGCGTGCCGCGGCCGATCAGCGCCGGATTGCCATTGCCCTCGCGGGTAGCGACCGTGACATTGAGTTGCAGGCCGGCGATCTCCGGCGAATTGTAGAACACCGCATTGGAAAAGCGGTTGGCCGACGAGCCGGCCGGATCGAGCGGCTGGCTGGTGTAGCCGGCCACCATCAGGTCGGTGACAAAGCCCGCCGTGCTGGGCGTGCCGCGAAACGGTTCGAACGCCACGTTGGAATCCTGCAGCGCCGTCAGGCCGCGCCCGATGCGCACCGTACCGAAGCTGCCCTGCAGCCCCACCCGGCTCTGGCCCTGGAACAGCGGACGGGTCGTGCCCTCGATGGTACCGACGTCCGGGTCGTAGCGGATCTCCAGTTGGAACAGCGCCTTCAGGCCATCGCCCAGATCCTCGACACCCTTGAAACCTAGCCGGTTGTTGTCGCGGCGCCCTTCGCTGAGCGTGGAGCCGGTCTTCTTGAACACGCCAAGGTCGATGTTGCCATACACCGTGACGGCCGATTGCGCCTGCGCCAGGCCGGTGCTGGCGGCCAGCGCGGCCAATGCGGTAAACGATTTATACGATTTTTTCATAGATCCCTTTGGTTTTTTGGAAGTGGTGATGCGATGGATAAATCAGCCCGGCTGTCCCGCTGCCGCGTTAAGCTTGACCTGCTCAGCGTCGTAGCGCTCGATGGCGGCGCGGTTGTCGTTCAATACCGCATGGGCCCGCTCGTGGTCGATGTCCTTCTCCCATGCGGCGACCACCACGGTGGCCACGCAGTTGCCCAGCAGGTTGCCGGCGGCGCGGGCGATGCCCATGAACCAGTCCACCGACAGCACCAGCACCAGGCCGACCACGGGAATCGCCGGGATCGCCGTCAGCGTGGCCGCCAGGATCACGATCGCCGAGCCGGGCACGCCATGCGCGCCCTTGGAGGTGATCAGCGCGATGGCCAGGATCGCCAGCAGGTCGCCGCCCGCCAGCGGCGTGTTGGTGGCCTGGGCGATGAATACCGCCGCCAGCGTCAGGTAGATCGAGAAGGCGTCGAGGTTGAAGGAGTAGCCGGTCGGGATCACCAGGCCGACGGTGGCGTCCTTGATGCCCAGGTATTTCAGCTTGCGCATCACCTGCGGCAGCACGCTGTCGGACGAGGCGGTGCCCAGCACGATCAGCAGTTCCTCGCGCAGGTAGCCGATCAGCTTCAGGATGTTGAAGCCGGCCAGCCGCAAAATCGTGCCGAGGATGCCGAACACCAGGATGGCCACCGCGCCGTAGAACAGCAGCACCAGCATGCCCAGCTGCTTGAGCGAACCGATGCCGTATTTGCCGACGGTGAAGGCGATCGCGCCGAACACGCCCAGCGGCGCCAGCTTGATGATGAAGGACATGCACTTGAAGAAGGCGGCGGCCAGGCCGTCGATCAGCGTGGCCACCGGCGCGGCCCTGTCGCCGACCAGCGACAGCGCGCAGCCGAACAGCACCGAGAACAGCAATACCTGCAACACATCGCCCGAGGTAAACGCGCTCACCGCGGTGCTCGGAATCAGCTTCATGATGAACTCGCTGAAGCCGGTGTTCCGGACGGTGTTGGCGGTGCTGACGTAGTTGCTCATCGCCGAGGCGTCGAGTGTGGCGGCGTCGATGTTCATGCCGGCGCCGGGATGGAACACATATGCCAGCAACAGGCCCAGCGCCAGCGCCACGGTGGTGACGGCCTCGAAATAGATCAGCGCCTTGAGCCCGACCCGGCCCACTTTTTTCAGTTCGCCCGCGCCGTGGATGCCCTGCACCACCACGCAGAATACGATGCAGGGAATCAGCATCTTGATCAGCTTGATGAAGCCGTCGCCCAGCGGCTTGAGGCTCTGGCCGAACGCCGGATACGCCATGCCCACGACCACACCGATACACATCGCCAGCACGATCTGGCCAAATAGTGATTTGAAAAATCGCATTGCTGTTACCCCTTGTTGTCTACGTTGAACTGAAAAGTTTTTGACCGGGGCGGGCGCTTATCGCGTCGCGTCGGCTTGCAGGAAATCGAGCAGGGTCATGGCGACCACCTTGGTGGCGCGCCGCAAGTCCTCCAGCACCAGGTGCTCGTCGCCGCGCTTGGCGTTCGACTCCGGCACCGTGCGCGGGCCGGCGCCGTACAGCACGGCCGGTATGCCCTGCGCTCCGTACAGCCGGGCATCGGCGTACAGCGGCGTGCCCACCGCCGGGATCGCCTCGCCGATGACGTGCTGCGCGTTGCGTTGCAGGCTGGCGACCAGCGGCGCCACCGCCGGCAGCGGCCGCAGCGCTTCCGACAACAGCAGCCGCTTGATCTCGATCCGTATGCCCGGCACGCCGTCGACGGCGGCGGCGATCAACTCGCGCAGCTGCGCCTCGACCGCGACCGGGTCTTCCTCGGGGATCATGCGGCGGTCGAGCTTCATCACCACCTTGCCGGGCACGACGTTGGTGTTGGTGCCGCCGTCGATGCGCCCCACCAGCATGGTCGGCGAGGTGATGCCCGGCACTTGCGAGCGGATGTCGCGCAGCACCGGCAACTGCGCGTAGACGGCGTTGAGGATGCGCGTGGCGGCCTGCAGGGCGTCGTGGCCGGTCTCCGGCATCGCGCCGTGGCCGGACTTGCCGTGCACGGTGACCTCCAGTTGCAGGCTGGCGTTGTGGGCGGTGACGATCTGGTAGCTGAAGCCGGCCGCGATGACGAAATCCGGATGGCTCAGCCCCTGCTCCAGCAGCCAGCCGGGACCGAGCAAGCCGCCAAACTCCTCGTCGTAGGTGAAATGCAGCTCCAGGCTGCCGCGCAGCGCGATGCCCAGCGCCTCCAGCGCGCGCACCGCGAACACATAGGTGGCGAAGTCGCTTTTCGAGACGGCGGCCGCGCGGCCGTACAGGCGGCCGTCCTCGATCACGCCGCCGTAGGGCGGACGGGTCCAGCCTTCGCCCGGCGGCACCACGTCGCCGTGGGCGGTGAGCGCCAGCGTCGGCCCTGGCGCGGCGTAGCGGCGGCGCACGATCAGGTTGGTGATGGTCTCCATGCCGTAGGCGCGGACCGCGTCGTCCGGCACCGCATGACGCTCGACCGCCCAGCCTAGCCCGTCCAGCATCGCGGCCACCGCGTGCGCGTGGGGCGCGTTGTTGCCGGGCGGCGTGTCGGTCGGGATGCGGACGACGTCTTGCAGGAAGGCCACCTCGGCGTCGAAGTGGTCGTCGATCCAGCTGGCCAGGCGGGACTGGATGGGGGTGAGTGTCATAGCGTGCGGTCCTTGTGATTGCCGGATGGCTGGAAGTGTTCGATGAAATCGCTCACCACGCGGGCTGCCAGCGCGGCGTCTTCGGCGGTCATGGTTTCGAGCGGATTGTGGGAGATGCCGCCGTTGCCGCAGCGGATAAACAGCATCGCCATGTCGGTGCGGGCGGCCATCACCATGGCGTCATGGCCGGCGCCAGACGGCAGCCGGCGCGCGGGCAGGCCGGCGCGTTGCAGCGCCGCCTCCAGTTGCCCGCACAGCGCGGGCGCGCACGGCACGCTGCGCGCCTCGTGCGTCTGGCGCACCTGCGTGGTCACGTCCCGCCGCGCGGCGATGCGTTCGATGGCGGCGAGGATGTCCGCCACCGCCGCTTCGCGCTGCGCGTCCTGCTCGGCGCGCACGTCGATGGAGAACAGCGCGCGGCCCGGCACCACGTTGGCCGCGCCGCCCGGCACGTCGAACTGGCCGACCGTGCCCACCAGCCCCGCGACGCCGCTGCAGCGCTGCTCGATCGCCAGTGAGATTTCCGCCGCCGCCATCGCGGCATCGCGGCGTCCGGCCATCGGCACGGTGCCGGCGTGGCCGGCCACGCCCGTCACCTCCACCTGCATGCGCGTGGCGCCGGCGATGCCGGTGACGATGCCCAGCGCCAGGCCTTCGTCCAGCAGCACCGGGCCCTGCTCGATATGCACTTCCAGAAAGCCCAGCATGCGCTCCGGCGCCATCGCGGCGGCGGCCAGGTCGGCGCAGCTGTAGCCCAGGCCGGCACTGTCGATGGCCTGGCGCATGGTGACGCCGGCGGCGTCGGTGTTGTCGAGCACGCGCAGGTCGAAGGCACCGGCGATCGCCCGGCTACCCAGCAGGGTGGCCTTGAAGCGCACGCCCTCCTCCTCGGCGAAACCGATCACCTCGATGGCGTGGGCGAAGCGCCGTCCCTGCGCATGCCAGCGGGCGACGCAGGCGATCGGCAGCAGGATGCCCAGGTTGCCGTCGTAGATGCCGCCGTTGGGGACGGTGTCGAAATGCGAGCCGGTCAGCAGCGCGGGCGCACCCGGCTCGAGGCCCTCGTAACGGCCGATGACGTTGCCGACGGCATCGCGGCGCACGCTCATGCCGGCTTCAACCATCCATGCGGCCAGCTGGGCCGCGGCCGCGTGGTGGGCCGGCGTGAGAAAGCTGCGCGTCATCATGCCTGGCGCTTCGGTGCAAGCGGCCAACGCTTGCGCACGCGCCATCACGCCGGCGCCCAGTTCGGTATATCCAGTACTTGTGTTGCAGTCTGACATGTTCATAGGGATCTCCGGTAAATTATTTTCTCTTATTTTTAACCATTGAAAATCTTTTTTCATGTCGAGTCAATCATTTCACACGCACGTCGTGGAAATAGGGGCCGGATAGTCGCGTGACGTCCACACGCGACGACTGGATGGCTTTAAAATGCCTGCCATGACAAAAGAAACCTCCTCCGCCGACGACCTGTCGAGCTGGATACAGCAACATCTGGACCAGTTGCCGCAGGCGGAAAGGCGGCTGGCGATTGTCATCCTGGAAGCGCCAGGCCAGCTGGCCAGTTATTCCGCCTCCGAGGTGACCAGGATGGCCGGCGTCTCGAACGCGACGATGACGCGGCTGGTGCAGCGACTGGGCTACGAGAACTACGACCAGATGCGGCGGCTGTCGCGGCAGAACATGGATTGGGGATCGCCGCTGTACTTGTTGGACCGCAAGGGGGCGGACGATGAGGCGGCCGAGGCGCAGGGCCCGTTTGAACAACACGTCGCGGCCAGCGTGCAAAACATCCAGGGCACGTTCGCCGGCATGTCGGCCGCCGACGTCGACGTCATCGGCGCCGCGATCGCCGGGGCGCGGCAGGTGCGGGTATTCGGCCAGCGCAACAATTATTTCTTCGCCGCCTATTTGCGCTGGCAATTTATCCAGTTCCGCAACAATGTCTACCTGTTGCCGGTCTCGGGCGAGACCATGGGCGAGTACCTGGTGGGTTTGCAGCCGGACGATCTGTTCATCGTGTTTGGACTACGCCGCCGCACGCCGGGGCTGGCGGCGCTGATCACGGCGGTCAGCCGGGCCGGCGTGCGCACCCTGCTGATCACCGATTCCGCCAACCGCAGCGACCTCGGCGCGACATGGGTGCTGAAGTGCGACACCACCAGCACCACGCCGCTCGACAACCATGCCGCCGTGATGGCGCTGTGCCACGTGCTGGCCTCGCAAGTGATCGACAAGGCCGGCGTCGCCGGGCGGCAGCGCCTGATCCGCATCGAGGAGCTCCATACGGAACTCAAGGAGTTGTAGCCTCGTTGGGGCTGGCGCCCGCTCAGTTCCCCAGCAAGGCGTCCTTGAAGCCTTGCATGGCAGGCTTGGGTTGGAAGTTACCATCAAACAACAAGGGCCAGTCGGGCAATCCGGGCTGGTTGATCCAGCTGTCGGCATCCCACACGCCCCACACCGTGATCCCGGCCCGCTGCGCCGCCGGCACCGCCCGCAGGTAGGCGGCAACGATGTCGTGATAGCGCTGCTGCTGGCGGGTGGCAGCGTCCGTCGTGAAACTGGAATAGGCGCTTCTCATGCTCACGTCCATTTCGCTGATTTTCACCTTCAAGCCGCGATCCGCCACCGCCTTCAGCGACGCCTCGATGGCGTTGATGCTCGGCCAGTCGATGGTCACGTGCATCTGGAAGCCCACGCCGGTGATAGGAACGCCGCGCGAGCGCATGCCGTCGACCAGGGACAGCAGGTTCGTCGTCTTCAGTCCGCCGGCTTCGATGTTGTAATCGTTGTAGAACAGGTCGACTTGCGGATCGACCGCGCGCGCATTGAGGAAGGCCTGATCGATGAAGGCCTGGCCCATCTTTTGGCTAAACACGGTGCTGCGCAGGATGTTATCGATCGTTGGCTGCCCATCGTCGGCCAGAGCCTCATTGACCACGTCCCAGCTCACCACCTTGCCCTGGAAGTGCGACACGATGGTTTGGACGTGGGTCTTCAGCATGGCGGCAAAGTCGCCGCTGTAGTTCGTCATGAAACCAGGCACCTGATAATCGGCATGCCAGATTAGCGTATGCGCATGCACATTCATGGCATGGGCGCTCGCGAAACCAACGAACTCATCGGCCTGGCTGAATGTGAAGGTGTTCTCCTGCGGATGCAGGTAGCTCATCTTCATGATGTTGCCGGCCGTCATTTGGTTGAAATTGGGGAACACCACGGCCTGCTGCTGGGCGCTGGTGCCGCTGCTGATGATGCTGTTGTTCTCGAAGCCCGCATTCACAGCCACGCCGATCGGGAAGCTCGCCAGCGACTTCAAGCCGGCGTCGCTGCTCGCCGTGGCAAAGTACGCGGTCAGCGACTTGTTGCCGTCCATGGTGATCGTCAGCGGACTGGTGCTGGAGGAGACGGAGCCGCTCCAGCCGGAAAAGACGGAACCCTGCAGCGGCGTCGCCGTGATCGTGACCGCGCTGCCGGCCTTGTAGCTGTAGTTGCCTGGCGCCGGGCTGGTGGAACCGCTGCCGCTGCCGCCATGAGCGAGCGCCAGGGTGTAGTTGACGGCACCGCTGTTGTTGCTGCCGTTGACCTGCAATTGTGCCCCACTCTGCCTGGCCACGTAGCGCAGGTAATAGTTACCGTTGACGCGAGCAGGCATCTGGGTCGACGACACATTGGCGTACGACACGCCGTTGATCGTGAACGTGCTCGCTCCCTTGGACACGACGCTGTCGATGGTGCCGGCCGTGACCAGGCAGACGTTGGCGGCGCCATTCAAGACGGTCGGCAAGGTCATCGGTTGTGGATTGGAGCAAGTCGCGCTGGCCGCCCTGGCCGGTGCCGCCTGGGCGCTGCCGATGGCGATGACCAGACCGACGATTGCGCCGGCAAGACACTGCAAGGACATCCTGACTGTTCGTGCTGCTTTCATATGACCCACTTTCTATTGGATTTGCTGCAACTGGACCGCCGGCACCTGCCATGGCGCTTTGTTCTTTAAATATTATAAACAATTCGTTCAGAAACACCCTGCGCACTGTTGCATTTTGTAAACTCGCCTCAGGCCAACGCTGCGCCCGTTTGGGCTAGCGCAAGGCACGGTTGCGGGCCTGGGCTACGCTGGCCGCTGATATCCACTGGTCGTCCGCTAACCCATGAGCCTAGCCGTACTCAAAAGCCGCGCCCTGGCGGGCATGGAGGCGCAGGAGGTCAGCGTCGAAGTGCATCTGGCCAACGGGCTGCCGGCCTTCACCATCGTCGGGCTCGCCGACACCGAGGTCAAGGAAGCCAAGGACCGTGTCCGCGCCGCCATCCAGAACGGCGGCTTCGAATTTCCCGCACAACGCATCACCGTGAATCTGGCGCCGGCGGATTTACCGAAGGAGTCCGGCCGCTTCGATTTGCCCATCGCGCTGGGCATACTTGCCGCCTCCAAACAGATCCCCTCCAACCGCCTGCATCAGTATGAGTTCGCCGGCGAGCTGTCCTTGTCCGGCGAGCTGCGGCCGATACGCGGCGCGCTGGCGATGTCGCTGGCCACGCGCCGCGACGGCGGCACGCTGGCCTTCATCCTGCCGCTGGCCAACGCCGACGAGGCGGCGCTGGTCGGCAACGCCGCCATCTACCCGGCGCAGTCGCTGCTGCAGGTGTGCGGTCACTTCGCGGCCAAGTCGGTCGAGTCCATGCTGTCGCGCCATGACGCGGCGCCGCTGGTGACGCAGCTGGAGTATCCCGACTTTGCCGACGTCAAGGGCCAGCTGCTCGTCAAGCGGGCGCTGGAGGTGGCGGCCGCGGGCAATCACTCGGTTCTGCTGGTCGGTCCGCCGGGCGCCGGCAAGACCATGCTGGCGGCGCGCTTCGCCGGCCTGCTGCCGGAGATGACGGACGAGGAGGCCTTGGAAGCGGCCGCCGTGCATTCGCTGACCGGCAACTTCCGCATCGAGCAATGGAAGCGCCGCCCTTTCCGCTCGCCCCACCATACTTCGTCCGGCGTGGCGCTGGTCGGCGGCGGCAGCGTGCCGAGGCCGGGGGAGATTTCGCTGGCGCACCGGGGCGTGCTGTTTCTTGATGAGCTGCCGGAGTTCGCCCGCAGCGTGCTCGATGTGCTGCGCGAGCCGATGGAGTCGGGCCGCATCACCATCTCGCGCGCCGCCCGGCAGGCCGACTTCCCCGCGCACTTCCAGCTGATCGCCGCGATGAACCCCTGCCCCTGCGGCTATGACGGCCACGTCAGCGGCATCTGCCGCTGCTCGCCGGACATCATCAATCGCTACCAGGGCCGCGTCTCCGGGCCGCTGCTGGACCGCATCGACATCCAGATGGAAGTGGGAGCGGTCGATCCCGAGATCCTGGCGGCGGACGCCGACGGCGAACCGACGCGCGTGATCGCCGCCCGCGTGCAGGCGGCCACCAACCGCCAGCTGCAACGCCAGGGCAAGCGCAACCAATACCTGAGCACGCGCGAGATCGACCAGTACTGCAAGCTCGACCGTCCCGGCAAGGCCAGCCTGAAACTCAGCATGGAATGCTTCCACTGGTCCGGCCGCGCCTACCACCGCATCCTGCGCGTGGCGCGCACCATCGCCGACCTGGCCGGCAGCGAGCGCATCCTTGAACCCCATGTGAGCGAAGCCATTCAGTACCGGCGCGCACTGCGCGACCGTTGAGCGCCCCGATCTCCGAAGCAGAGGCCACACACCCAAAGGCCGTGCTTAATTCTGCCAAGCCCGGCGCTAAGCGTCACCTCTTCATGAGCCTTGCTGCTATATTGCCTGGTGCCCTACAACCCGCCGGGAAATCAATGACACGCCTGCCCCTCTACCTTGCCGCCAGCGCGCTGCTGGCCGGCTGCGCCACCTCCCAGCTGCCGCTGACCGACTTCACTGCCAACTCCGGCAGCCCGCGCGCGCCGGAACAGCTGGCCGTGACGTTTGAAAAAGCCGACCTGGCGCTGCGCGTCGATCCCGCCACCCGCAGCATCAGCGGCGACGCCGCGCTGACCTTCCTGGCCAGCACGCCGCTGACCCGCATCGCGGTCGAGCTGGACCGCAACCTGCCCATCGATTACGCCAGCGTCGACGGCGTGCAGCTGGCGCCGGCGGCGATCAGCAACCCGGACGGCCGCCTTTACCTGACCCTGCCGATGCCGCTGGCGGCCGGCGCCCGCACGACCGTGCGCATCCGCTACCACGGCGTGCCGCACGTGGCCTCGCACGCGCCGTGGGACGGCGCCTTCATGTGGAGCAAAACCGCAGACGGCCAGCCGTGGATTTCCACCACCGTCGAAGGCGAAGGCTGCGACCTGTTCTGGCCTTGCATCGACCATCCGCAAGGCAAGCCCAAGCTGATCGACCTGCACATCAGCGTACCGTCACCGCTGGTGGTGGCGGGCAACGGCGTCGCGCTCGGCATGGATGAAAAAGACGGCTGGCGCACCTACCACTGGCGCGCGAAGAACCCCAGCACCTACGGCGTCGCCCTGAATATCGGCCCGTACGACATGCTGTCCGGCGACTACGACAGCCGCTACGGCAACAAGATCCCTCTGCGCATGTGGTACCTGAAGGGCCACGACAAACAGGCCCGGGGCCTGTTCGCCGAATTCGCGCCGATGCTGGATTTCTTCGAGGCCCGCATCGGCCCCTATCCGTTCGGCGACGAGAAGATGGGCGTGGTCGAAACCCCGCACCTGGGCATGGAGCACCAGACCATCAACGCCTACGGCAATGGTTACACCAAGTCGCCGTTCGGTTACGACTGGCTGCTGCACCACGAGCTGTCGCACGAATGGTTCGGCAACCAGATGACCAACGCCGACTGGGACGATATGTGGCTGCATGAAGGCTTCGGCAGCTATATGCAGCCGCTGTACCTGGAGCACCTGCGAGGAGAAAGCGAATTCCAGGCCGAGCTGTTCACCCAGCGCAAGGCGCTGCTCAACAAGGTTGCCGTGGTCAGCGGAACATCGAAGCGCATCGAAGATGTCTACGAAAGCGAACGCGGTGGCCCCGGCAACGACATCTATGCCAAGGGCTCGCTGATCCTGCACACGCTGCGCAACCTGATCGGAGACGACGCCTTCTTCCGCGCCACGCGCCGCATGGTCTACGGCACCGAGACACCCAAGCCGGGCAACTTCACGCCGCGCTACAGCAGCACCAGGGAATTCATCGCCATCGCCAACGAAACCAGCGGCCGCGACCTGGGCTGGTTCTTCGATGCCTACCTGTATCACGCGGCGCTGCCGGAACTGGTCGAGGAGCGCAGCGGCAATCAGCTCAAACTGAGCTGGAAGCTGAAGGACGGCGGCGCCTTCCCGATGCCGGTCGAAGTGCGCGTCAACGGCCAGATCGAAAAGCTGGCCATGACCGACGGCAAAGGCGAACTGACGCTGCCGCCGCAAGCGCTTTACACTATCGATCCGAACTCCCGCGTGCTGCGCCAGCAAGTCCACATCGACGACTGGAAGCGCCAGGAAGAAAACCACAAGAAGAAAGCAAAGTCCTGATGAAAAAAATCTCCCTGGCGCTGCTGCTGGCGGCCTCCCTGTCGGCTTGCAGCCCGCAATACGATTGGCGCGACTACCGCAGCAATGACGCGCCCTACGCCGTGCTCTTCCCCGGCAAGCCGGCCAGCCAGACCCGCAGCATCCAGCTCGACACACTGGCCTTGAACATGACCATGACGGCCACCGAAGTGGACGGCGTGGTGTTCGCGGTCGGCAGCGCCCAAGTGCCGGAGGCAGCCCAGGGCCCGGCCGCCATCGAAGCCATGAAGACCGCGCTGGTCAACAATATCGGCGCCACCGTCACCAGCAGCAAATCATCCACCGACGGCAAGCAGGCCGTGCTCGACGTCGAGGCCAAGGGCAGCCAGAACGGCGAGGCGATGCGCCTGACCGGTCGCTTCATCGCCAGGGACAAGCGGATTTACCAGGTGATCGTCATGGGGCGCGACAAGCATATCGTGCAGGACACCGTTGAAACCTATCTGAGCTCGTTCAAACTGAACTGAAACCGGGCCCCAGGCTTAGGAAATGCTTAATCCAGTGTACGCTACCGCTCATACAGACCGGCTCGCCTCTTGTATAGTGGCACCCGAGGCCTGATGTCTTGATTACGACAGGCCGCTCAGGCAAGAAACAGTGCGTCGTGCTATCGTTCCAACTACAAGATTAAGAAAGCACTCTATGTTAATTTCCTTCAAATCAAAGTCCAGCCCCGAAGTCCTGATGTATCAGGAACACGCCCAGCGTATCTTGGACTTGCTCCACAAAAATCCTACGCGCGGCGTCATCACCGCCGAGGAAGCGGCGCACGCGCTGTCCTTGCTGGAGGGTGAAGTTGCTGCAAGTAAATTGCATCCGGAGACGGACATCGAGCACGACATCCACACCCCGGAGAAGGAAGATGGCGAAACGATGGAACACGCGGTGATGCAACGGGTCGGCTTCGCCGCCCGCGCCTTCCCGCTGTTGGAAATGCTGCGTTCGGCCAAGCAGGAAAACGAGAGCATCATCTGGGGCATCTGAGCCTCGCCGCCTAATCGCCCAACAGCGTCGCCTTCAGCGGCAGGTCCAGCGTAAAGCGCGTGCCCACATCGAGCGCGCTGTCGACCCGGATGGTGCCGTCCAGCAGCGAGGTGACGATGTTGTAGGTGATGCTCAGCCCCAGGCCGTTGCCGCCCTGTCCCAGCTTGGTGGTGAAGAACGGATCGAAGATGCGCGCCTGGTGTTCCAGCTGAATGCCCTTGCCGTCATCCTGGAACACGATGCGTACATGGTCAGGCCCCAGCCGCACCGCCCATAACTTGATGACACCGCCGCTGCGTCCCTCAAACGCATGCAGCAGCGCGTTGTTGATCAGGTTGATGATGACCTGGCCATAGGGGCCGGGGAAGCTGTCCATCTGTATATCGTCCGGCATTTCCAGCTCGACCTGGTGGCCGGCCTTGCGGATCTGGTTCTTCATCGTCGTGACGATTTCCTGGCTGGCCTGGTGCAGATTGAAATGGCGCCGCTTGGCGCTGGCCTGGTCCACCGCCACCTGCTTGAAACTGTTCACCAGTTCCGCCGCGTTGCGCAGGCTGCGCATCAGCAGCAGCGATGCTTCGCGCGACGCCTCGATGAAGCTGGTCAGGTCGGAGCGGCGCAAGGTGTTCTGCGACTGGCGCAGGTCGATCTCCGCCGTCTTGTCCTCCAGCGTGCTGGCGATCACCAGGCTGTTGCCGATCGGCGTGTTCAATTCGTGCGCCACGCCCGCCACCAGCGCCCCCAGTGCCGCCAGTTTCTCGCGCTCCACCAGTTGCTGCTGCGTGTCGCGCAGCTGGCGGTAGGAATCGGCGTTGGCGAACGCCACCGCCACGTAGGACGCCAGCGTGGTCAGCATGTCGAGGTCGATGCGCTGGTAGGCGTTGACGCGGTAGCTGTGCACCGTGATCACGCCCCGCACCTGGCCGGCCACCGAAATCGGCACATAGATCAGCGAGCGCGGCTCGGTCGGCAGCGAGCCGTCTTCCAGCGTGCCCATGTCGTCGACGCCGGAGACCAGCTCCAGGTGATCGATGTAACGCTGGTAGTCCTGCTCCAGATCGTTGATGAACACTTCCTGCGCGTGCGTGATGCACCACACCGCCAGCTGGTTGGGCTCGCGCATGCTGCGGGTGTAGGGCGCGTAGCGCTTGCCCTTCTCCATCGCGAACGGATACTCGATCACCTCTTCCTTGGGCCGGTAGATGCCGATGCCGAACACGCTGGCATCCATCAGCGCATGCACCTGCTGGTACAGCATCGCCATGATGACCTCGCTGTCCAGGTTGGCCGTGATGCGGCGGCCGATATCGGACAGCAGCGAGATATTCCGGTGCGCCAGCTCCACGCTCTCCTTCTGGCGTTCGACCTCGCGCTTCTGGCGTTCGATCGATTCCTTCTGCTGCACCAGCTCGCGCGTGCGGTTGCCCACTTCGACTTCCAGGGCATGCTTCTGCCTCACCAGCATGCGGATGCGGATGCGGAACAGCAGGTACACGCTGCCCAGCACCAGGCTCAGCGCCAGCATGCGGAACCACCAGGTCTTCCACAGCGGCGGCGCGATGATCACCTCCATCGCCACCGGCTCGCTGCTCCAGACCCCGTCCTTGTTGGCGGCCTTGACGCGGAACACATAGCGGCCGGCGTCGAGGTTGGTGTAGGTGGCGAAGCGCTTGCCGGCGTCGGCCGTTACCCACTGCGGATCGAAGCCTTCCAGCTGGTAGGCAAAGCGGTTGCGCTGCGGATCGGCGTAGTGCAGGCCGGCGAACTCGAACGAGAAGACGGCGTCGCGGTAGCCCAGCTTGAGCGTCTTCGCTTCGTAGATCGGCCCCTTTTCCAGCACGTCGCTGCGCGGCTGGCCGGTCAGGATGGACTGGTTGAAGATGGAAAAATCGGTGATCGACACCGGCGGCGGATGCGGGTTGTCGTGGATGCGCGCCGGCTGGAACGCCGTCACGCCGGACAGGCCGCCAAAGAACAGCATGCCGTCGGCCGCCTTGTAGCCGGCGCCGATGAAGTAGGAACCGTCGATCAAGCCGTCGCGCGACGTGTATTCCTTGAACGCGCCGGTGTCGGGATTGACCATCGCCACGCCGGATGTACTGCTGATCCACAGGCGGCCATGTTCGTCGCCGAGGATGGCGCCGACCGGATCCGGCGCGCGGCCGCTGCTGGTCGGATAAAAGCGGAAATGCAGCGTGCCGTCGGCGCCGTGCTCGGCGCGGCACAGGCCGGCCGCCGTGCCTATCCATAGCCGGCCCTTGTCGTCCTCGTAGGTGTAGTGCACGCGCTTGTGGCTGAGGCTGTCCGCCTTGCCGGGCTCGTGGTGATAGTGGCGGAACGTGCCGCTGGCCTGGTCGAAGCGATCGAGGCCGTTTTCCGTGCCGACCCACAGCACACCGCGGCTGTCCTCCATCAGGGAATAGATGCGGCCGTCCAGGCTGTCCGGGTCGGTGGCGTCGTGGCGCCAGGTGCGGACCGCGCTGGTATGCGGATCGACGCGGTGCAGCCCGGCGCGCGAGGCCACCCAGATGACGCCGTCGCGGTCGAGCAGGATGCGCTGTATCGTCTCCGCGGCTGGGTCGGCGTCCAGCACCAGCCGCGTGAACGGACCGCCGGCCGCGTCGCGCCAGGCCAGGCCGGTCGCGCTGCCGACCCACAGGCGGCCGCGCCGGTCGGTCTGGAGCGCCTGGATCTGGTCGCCCGGCAGGCTGGCCGGATCGCGCTCGTTGTGATGCCAGACCTGGGTGTCGCCCTTGACGGTATCGAGCAAGGTCAGGCCGTTGCCGGTGCCCAGCCAGAACTTGTTGGGCCCGGCACCGGTGATGACGCGCACCTTGTTGTTGCTAATGCTGGGCATCACGCCGGGGTATTCGGTGTAGCGCTCGAAGCCGCCGCTGGTCAGGTCTACCCAGTCCAGGCCGGTGTACCAGTTGCCGACCCACAGCGTGCCGGTGCGGTCCTGATACAGCGCGCTGATCTGATTGTCGCCGACGCCGTGGCGGTCCTGGCTGTTGTGCCGATAGGTGTAGAAATGCCGCGAGACCGGATCGCGCCGCTTCAAGCCGTCGGTATAGCTGCCGGCCCAGAGCACGGCATCGCTGTCGTGCAGCAGCGCGGTGATGCGCAGCTCGTGCAGATCATCGGCCGGCGCCAGCGCAATGCGCTCGGCGCTGGCGCCGGCCAGGCGCCAGGCCTGCAAGCCTTGCATGGTGCCGGCCCATAACACGCCGTCGGCGCCGATCGACAACGACAGGATATTGTTGGATGGCGCGGCGCCGTCACGCGACGTCAAATGCTTGAACTGATGGCCGCCTGCCTTCATCACTTCCAGGCCGCTGGCCGTGCCTACCCACAGGTTGCCGAGCGGGTCGCGCGCCAGCGCGCCGATGCGGTCGTCGCCCAGGCTGTCCGGATCGGCAGCCACGTGGCGCAGCGTCCGCACCTGGCCGCTGACGGGGTCCAGGTGCTGCAAGCCTTCGCTGGTGGACAGCCACAGTCCTTGCTTGCCGTCGCCGATAATGCTGAACACGGTGAGGTTGCCGATCTTGCTGAATTGATGAACGAAGGACTGCGTGGCCGGCTCGTAACGATCCAGCCCGCCCTTGCTGCCGATCCAGATGATGCCGTTGCCGTCTTCATACAGCGCATGGATGTAGTTGTCGAGCAGGCTGTGAGCGTTGGCTGGATCGTTCTTGAACGCGGTGGTGCGATAGCCGTCGTAGCGGTTCAGTCCGGCCTGCGTACCCAGCCACATGTAGCCGTGGCGGTCCTGCAGGATGGCGGTGATGGATTCCTGGGTCAATCCCTGTTCGATACCCAGGTGCTCAAACCGCAGGCTGAGAGGCGCGGCGCGGCCGCCAGGCATGAGCGCCAGCAAGAGCAAGCCACATAGGACGATAGATCGTATTGCGTAACCTGGCATAGGGCTGCGTCTCCGAGATGCAAGCCATTCTAATGCACAAACGCAAAAAACCCCACCTGGATCACCGGGTGGGGTTTTTTTATATAACTAGCCTGACGATAACCTACTTTCACACTGGTTGCAGCACTATCATCGGCGCAGAGTTGTTTCACGGTCCTGTTCGGGATGGGAAGGGGTGGGACCAACTTGCTATGGTCATCAGGCATTGACTTGTACGAGCGACGCTTTCAGCGACGCTCCGAATCTGGAATCAGTAAGTAATGGGGTAATGAAGTTATATCAACGAACGTTCCAACGTACTTCTCATTCACCACAACCTGCTAAGGTTATAGGGACAAGCCGTACGGGCAATTAGTATCAGTTAGCTTAATGCATTACTGCACTTCCACACCTGACCTATCAACGTCCTGGTCTCGAACGACCCTTCAAAGAGCTCAAGGCTCTGGGAAATCTCATCTTAAGGCAAGTTTCCCGCTTAGATGCTTTCAGCGGTTATCTCTTCCAGACTTAGCTACCCGGCAATGCCACTGGCGTGACAACCGGTACACCAGAGGTCTGTCCACTCCGGTCCTCTCGTACTAGGAGCAGCCCCCTTCAAATTTCCAACGCCCACGGCAGATAGGGACCAAACTGTCTCACGACGTTTTAAACCCAGCTCACGTACCACTTTAAATGGCGAACAGCCATACCCTTGGGACCGGCTACAGCCCCAGGATGTGATGAGCCGACATCGAGGTGCCAAACTCCCCCGTCGATATGAACTCTTGGGAGGAATCAGCCTGTTATCCCCAGAGTACCTTTTATCCGTTGAGCGATGGCCCTTCCATACAGAACCACCGGATCACTATGTCCTACTTTCGTACCTGCTCGACTTGTCAGTCTCGCAGTTAAGCACGCTTATGCCATTGCACTATCGTCACGATGTCCGACCGTAACTAGCGTACCTTCGAACTCCTCCGTTACACTTTAGGAGGAGACCGCCCCAGTCAAACTGCCTACCATGCACTGTCCCCGACCCGGATAACGGGCCAAGGTTAGAACCTCAAATGAACCAGGGTGGTATTTCAAGGATGGCTCCACGAGAACTGGCGTCCCCGCTTCAAAGCCTCCCACCTATCCTACACAGATTGATTCAAAGTCCAATGCAAAGCTACAGTAAAGGTTCATGGGGTCTTTCCGTCTAGCCGCGGGTAGATTGCATCATCACAAACACTTCAACTTCGCTGAGTCTCGGGAGGAGACAGTGTGGCCATCGTTACGCCATTCGTGCAGGTCGGAACTTACCCGACAAGGAATTTCGCTACCTTAGGACCGTTATAGTTACGGCCGCCGTTTACTGGGACTTCAATCAAGAGCTTGCACCCCATCATTTAATCTTCCAGCACCGGGCAGGCGTCACACCCTATACGTCCACTTTCGTGTTTGCAGAGTGCTGTGTTTTTATTAAACAGTCGCAGCCACCAGTTTATTGCAACCCGTTCGCCCTACTGAAGTAAATCAGCCAAGCTACAAGGGCGTACCTTTTCCCGAAGTTACGGTACCAATTTGCCGAGTTCCTTCTCCCGAGTTCTCTCAAGCGCCTTAGAATACTCATCTCGCCCACCTGTGTCGGTTTGCGGTACGGTCTCGTATGACTGAAGCTTAGAGGCTTTTCTTGGAACCACTTCCGATTGCTTCAGCACCTAAGTGCCTCGTCCCAGTCCCTTGAATTACGTGCCCGGATTTGCCTAAGCACCTTCTATGAACCAGAAACTGACTATTCCAACAGTCAGACAACCTTCCGCGATCCGTCCCCCCATCGCATCATACGACGGTGCAGGAATATTAACCTGCTTCCCATCAGCTACGCATCTCTGCCTCGCCTTAGGGGCCGACTCACCCTGCTCCGATGAACGTTGAACAGGAAACCTTGGGCTTACGGCGTGGGGGCTTTTCACCCCCATTATCGCTACTCATGTCAGCATTCGCACTTCTGATACCTCCAGCATCCTTTACAAGACACCTTCGCAGGCTTACAGAACGCTCTCCTACCATATCTATTGCTAGATATCCGCAGCTTCGGTGACTGGCTTAGCCCCGTTACATCTTCCGCGCAGGACGACTCGATCAGTGAGCTATTACGCTTTCTTTAAATGATGGCTGCTTCTAAGCCAACATCCTGACTGTTTTAGCCTTCCCACTTCGTTTTCCACTTAGCCAATCTTTGGGACCTTAGCTGGCGGTCTGGGTTGTTTCCCTCTTGACGCCGGACGTTAGCACCCGACGTCTGTCTCCCAAGCTCGCACTCATCGGTATTCGGAGTTTGCAATGGTTTGGTAAGTCGCGATGACCCCCTAGCCATAACAGTGCTCTACCCCCGATGGTGATACTTGAGGCACTACCTAAATAGTTTTCGGAGAGAACCAGCTATTTCCAAGTTTGTTTAGCCTTTCACCCCTACCCACAGCTCATCCCCTAATTTTTCAACATTAGTGGGTTCGGACCTCCAGTGCGTGTTACCGCACCTTCATCCTGGCCATGAGTAGATCACTTGGTTTCGGGTCTACACCCAGCGACTATCGCCCTGTTCGGACTCGATTTCTCTACGGCTTCCCGATCTGGTTAACCTTGCCACTGAATGTAAGTCGCTGACCCATTATACAAAAGGTACGCAGTCACGGAACAAGTCCGCTCCTACTGTTTGTATGCACACGGTTTCAGGATCTATTTCACTCCCCTCCCGGGGTTCTTTTCGCCTTTCCCTCACGGTACTGGTTCACTATCGGTCGATTACGAGTATTTAGCCTTGGAGGATGGTCCCCCCATATTCAGACAGGATTTCTCGTGTCCCGCCCTACTTGTCGCACGCTTAGTTCCACACATCGCATTTCACATACGGGGCTATCACCCGCTATGGCTCCAATTTCCAGTGGATTCTGTTATGCGTCATGCTAAAACGTGCAGGCTCATCCCATTTCGCTCGCCACTACTTTGGGAATCTCGGTTGATTTCTTTTCCTGCAGCTACTTAGATGTTTCAGTTCGCCGCGTTCGCTTTGCATACCTATGTATTCAGTATGCAATGACCTAAAAGGCCGGGTTTCCCCATTCGGAAATCTGCGGATCAAAGCTTGTTTGCTAGCTCCCCGCAGCTTATCGCAAGCTACTACGTCCTTCATCGCCTGTAATCGCCAAGGCATCCACCATGTGCACTTATTCACTTGTCCCTATAACGTTAGCCCCTGCGACTAAACAAGGAGCGTTTATAGGAATAAGAAGTACTACGTTGTTGCGTTTGTTGATACATACAATCATTACCCACCCACGCAGTTCCCCGCATGGGTACATAAAAATTTACTTACTTCTTCCAGATTGTTAAAGAACGTACAGCACTTGATCTCTAAAAGATCAAATCTAAAGGCTTACCCTTACATTTGAACTCTTGGTGGAGGATGACGGGATCGAACCGACGACCCCCTGCTTGCAAAGCAGGTGCTCTCCCAGCTGAGCTAATCCCCCTGAGATTTACTACAAGGCAGAAACTGGTAGGGCTGGTTGGACTCGAACCAACGACCCCCGCGTTATCAACACGGTGCTCTAACCAGCTGAGCTACAGCCCCAAATGCTGTTCTTTAATATTGACAGTCGATAAGTGTGAACGCTTGATGAGTAGTCCGAAGACCAGTGCTACTCTAGAAAGGAGGTGATCCAGCCGCACCTTCCGATACGGCTACCTTGTTACGACTTCACCCCAGTCACGAATCCTACCGTGGTAAGCGCCCTCCTTGCGGTTAAGCTACCTACTTCTGGTAAAACCCGCTCCCATGGTGTGACGGGCGGTGTGTACAAGACCCGGGAACGTATTCACCGCGACATGCTGATCCGCGATTACTAGCGATTCCAACTTCATGCAGTCGAGTTGCAGACTACAATCCGGACTACGATACACTTTCTGGGATTAGCTCCCCCTCGCGGGTTGGCGGCCCTCTGTATGTACCATTGTATGACGTGTGAAGCCCTACCCATAAGGGCCATGAGGACTTGACGTCATCCCCACCTTCCTCCGGTTTGTCACCGGCAGTCTCATTAGAGTGCCCTTTCGTAGCAACTAATGACAAGGGTTGCGCTCGTTGCGGGACTTAACCCAACATCTCACGACACGAGCTGACGACAGCCATGCAGCACCTGTGTACTGATTCTCTTTCGAGCACTCCTCCAATCTCTCGGAGGATTCCAGCCATGTCAAGGGTAGGTAAGGTTTTTCGCGTTGCATCGAATTAATCCACATCATCCACCGCTTGTGCGGGTCCCCGTCAATTCCTTTGAGTTTTAATCTTGCGACCGTACTCCCCAGGCGGTCTACTTCACGCGTTAGCTGCGTTACCAAGTCAATTAAGACCCGACAACTAGTAGACATCGTTTAGGGCGTGGACTACCAGGGTATCTAATCCTGTTTGCTCCCCACGCTTTCGTGCATGAGCGTCAGTTTTGACCCAGGGGGCTGCCTTCGCCATCGGTGTTCCTCCACATATCTACGCATTTCACTGCTACACGTGGAATTCTACCCCCCTCTGCCAAACTCTAGCCTTGCAGTCTCCATCGCCATTCCCAGGTTGAGCCCGGGGATTTCACGACAGACTTACAAAACCGCCTGCGCACGCTTTACGCCCAGTAATTCCGATTAACGCTTGCACCCTACGTATTACCGCGGCTGCTGGCACGTAGTTAGCCGGTGCTTATTCTTCAGGTACCGTCATTAGCAAGGGATATTAGCCCTCACCGTTTCTTCCCTGACAAAAGAGCTTTACAACCCGAAGGCCTTCTTCACTCACGCGGCATTGCTGGATCAGGCTTGCGCCCATTGTCCAAAATTCCCCACTGCTGCCTCCCGTAGGAGTCTGGACCGTGTCTCAGTTCCAGTGTGGCTGGTCGTCCTCTCAGACCAGCTACTGATCGATGCCTTGGTAGGCTTTTACCCTACCAACTAGCTAATCAGATATCGGCCGCTCCAGGAGCACAAGGCCTTGCGGTCCCCTGCTTTCATCCTTAGATCGTATGCGGTATTAGCGTAACTTTCGCTACGTTATCCCCCACTCCAGGGTACGTTCCGATATATTACTCACCCGTTCGCCACTCGCCGCCAGGTTGCCCCGCGCTGCCGTTCGACTTGCATGTGTAAGGCATGCCGCCAGCGTTCAATCTGAGCCAGGATCAAACTCTTCAGTTTAATCTCTGTTTATTTGACACTTGCGTGTCACCGTCATTGCTGACGGGTCGCTCACTCAAAATACTGACAGGCCACTATTTTCATAGCGCCTATTTCATTACTTCTTGTGAACATTTGATATTTTAAGTTTCACGCTACCGAAGCAGCGTGTGCACTTTCATCAAACGTCCACACTTATCGACTGTTAATTTTTAAAGAACTTATTCGGTACTGCTTGCTGAAGAAGCGTTGTGTTCATCAGCGAAGAGGCAAGATTATGAAGCGTTTCAAACATCTCGTCAAGCCTGTTTTTTAGTGTGGTTTCATCTCACTAAAAAACTTCCCACTTCAACAGTGCATTTACATGCTGCGTTTTGCGGGGAGGCGAACTATAGCAAAGGCCAACCACACTGGCAAGGGTAAAATAGCGACTTCACCGATTTATAGGCCGTCCACATGTTCATTCCAACTATCCCTACTACCAACAACGAGACGCTGGCGGCCCTGTTGGACAATGCCATCAACAATAAAACCAAACCGCTGGGTAGCCTGGGCGTGCTGGAATCGCTGGCCAAACAAATCGGCCTCATACAGAACACACGCGAACTCGCGATCACCCAACCAGCCATCCTGGTATTCGCCGCCGATCACGGCATCGTCGCGGAAGGGATCTCCGCCTACCCGCAGGACGTGACCTGGCAGATGGTCGAGAACTTCCTCGCGCGCGGCGCTGCCATCAACGTCTTCGCCACACAGAGCAACTGCCAACTGCGCGTCATCGACGCCGGCGTCAATCACGACTTCGGACCGCGCGCTGGCCTGACCGACCGCAAGCTGGCGCCCGGCACCCGGAACTTCGCACAGGAACCGGCGATGAGCCGCAGCGTGTGCGAGGCCGCGCTGGCCGCAGGCATGGCCTTGGTCGCCGAGCTGGATGGCAACGTGGTCGGCTTCGGCGAGATGGGCATCGGGAACACCACCGCCGCCGCCGCGCTGATGCACAAACTGACCGGCATCCCGGCCGCGCAATGCGTGGGCGCCGGCACCGGCCTGTCGGCGGAAGGCATACTGCGCAAGCAGCGTGTGATCGAGGCTGCGGTGGCCAAGCACGCAGCCGCGGTCGAGCCGCTGGACGTGCTGGCCACCTTCGGCGGCCTGGAAATCGCCATGATGACCGGCGCCATGTTGAAGGCAGCCGAATTGCGCAAGGTGCTGCTGATCGACGGCTTCATCGTCACCAGCGCGCTGCTGGTTGCAGCACGCATGCAGCCAGCCATCCTGGACTACTGCGTATTCGCACACTGCTCCGACGAAAACGGCCACCAGCAGATGCTGGCCGCGTTGGAAGCGAAGCCGCTGCTGAACCTGGGCCTGCGCCTGGGCGAAGGCACCGGCTGCGCGCTGGCGCTGCCGCTGCTGCATGCGGCGGTCAACTTCCTGAACCGGATGGCCACGTTCGAATCGGCCCACGTCAGCGAAAAGTCCGAGTAAGCGTCGTGCACCAACTACGCCTGTTCTTCACCGCGCTCCAGTTCTTCACCCGCCTGCCGATTCCCGGCTGGGTGGGCTTCGATCCTGCGTGGCTGAACCAGGCATCGCGCTACTTTCCGCTGGTCGGCGCGGTGGTTGCGGCCATTACGGCCGGCGTGTATGCGCTGGCCACGTGGTTCCTGCCCGCGCCGATCGCCGTGCTGCTATCAACCGCCGCCGGCATCTACGCCACCGGCGCCTTTCACGAAGACGGCTTTGCCGACATGTGCGACGGCTTCGGTGGCGGCATGACGCCGGAGCGCATACTGGAGATCATGAAGGACTCGCGCATCGGTGCTTACGGCGCCATCGGCATCATCTGCCTGCTCGCCACCAAGTGCGCGACGCTGTCCATGCTGCCGCCGCTGCAGGCAATTGCCGCGCTCTTCGCCTCCCATCCCCTATCGCGCTTGATGGCGACCTCGCTGATCTGGCGCCTCGACTACGCACGAGCAGAAGGCAAGGCCAAGCCACTTGCGCAAAAGATGAGCACCGCCGAATTCGCGCTGGCCGCCGCCACCGCTGCCGTTCCCGCACTAGCGATGATCGCCTGCGGATGGCTGACGTGGAGCGCGTTGGCAACGGGCCTCATCACCGCCGCCGTCGCCACCGCCTGGCTGGCCCGCAAATTCGTCCGCCGCATCGCCGGCTATACGGGCGACTGCCTGGGCGCGGTACAGCAGCTCAGCGAAGTGGCGTTCTACCTGTGCGTGCTGGCCTGCATGCACCACGGCGCCCTGCCCTGGTAGCGCCATGCGGCTGATACTGGTCCGCCATCCGCAGCCGCAAATCGCGCCCGGCGTCTGCTACGGTCGCAGCGATCTCGCCGCGGCGCCGGAACAACTGGCGCAAACGCTGGCCGACCTGTCGGCCACACTGCCCCACCGCCTGCCCATATATAGCAGCCCGCTACAGCGCTGCGCCACATTGGCGGCACAACTGGCGGCGCCGCTGTCATCCCCCTCCCCGCTGCTGGACGCCCGCATCGCGGAGATCGACTTCGGCGACTGGGAACTGCGCCGCTGGGACGACATCGCGCGCGCCGACATCGACGCCTGGGCTGCTGACCTGGTCAACTACCACCCGGGCGGCGGCGAGAGCGTGCTGCAAATGGCCGGCCGCATCGCCGACTTTTACGCCGACCTCCAGCGCCAGCAGCGAGACGCCATCGTGATCTGCCACGCCGGTGCAATGCGCCTGCTGTCGGCCTGCCACACCGGCCTGACGCCCGCCGACATGGCGCTGCAAGCCGCCCGCCAGCCGCATCAAATCGCTTACGGCGCTACGCTGGTACTGCAAAACTAAACCGCCACTCCATGACCACCGCCGCACAAACCCGTATAATGACGGGGTTTTGGTGCCCGCGCGTCTGTCCAGATGCGCAGTTAAACGGGAAACATGAAGCTCTGTAAGAGCCCACATGTGCTGCCCCCGCAACGGTAAGCAAGTGTCGCAGCAGATGCGCGACAAACCTCCTCTGACAAACCACTGTGCTCTGCATGGGAAGGTGAGGTGGTCTAACTTGCCAGCCCGGATACCGGCCAAATCAGGTGGAAGCGAGCGAACGGGATGTGCGCGAGCGGATGAAGCCGACAACAACGGCTGCGCTGCATGCATCTCTCAATTCTCTGCTTCTGTTCAATCTGGCCCACGGGGACGTCGGCCGGTTGCTGTTAACAGAAAAATTACATCATGACCCTTCGTATCTCCCGTCCCGCGGCCCTGACGTCGCTGGCGCTGGCAATGGCCGCCTCCTACGCTTACGCAGAACCAGTCGCCGGCACGGTACTGGTCACCGCCACCCGCAGCCCGCAGGCCCTGGCCGACGTGATCAGCGACAGCATCACCATCAGCGCCGAACAGATCGCCGAATCCGGCGTCGGCTCCATCGTCGACCTGCTGCAGCGCCAGCGCGGCATCGAGATCGCCCGCAACGGCGGCCCGGGCACCAACTCCACCGTGTTTATCCGCGGCGCCAACAGCAACCAGAACCTCGTGCTGGTCGACGGCGTGCGTATCGGATCGTCGACCACCGGCGCCGCCAACTGGAGCGCCATCCCGCTGACCGCCATCGACCATATCGAAATCGTCTACGGTCCACTGAGCTCCTTGTATGGCGCGGACGCCATCGGCGGCGTGATCCAGATCTTCACCAAGAAGGGCAAGGGCGCGCCAGCATTCACCGCCTTCGCCGGCTATGGCACCGACAACACCCGCGAAGGCGATGTGTCGCTCTCCGGCGCCACCGGCGGTGAGCACAGCTTCAGCTACGCGATCAGCGCCGGCAAGGAAAAATCGGACGGCTTCTCATCCACCCGCCCTGGCAACCTCTCCTACAACGCCGACAAAGACGGCTATGACCGCGAAAACGCGGCAGCACAATTCGGCCTGCGCCTGGCCGAAGGCCATGAAATCGGCGCGCTGCTCCTGCATAGCAAACTCGCTTCCCAGTACGACAGCGGTTCATCGGCCTACGATACGCACTCGCAGGCCAAGCTCGAAAACGCCGCCATCTACAGCAAGAACCAGATCCTGCCGATCTGGCAAAGCCTGGTCCAGTATTCGCAGTCCAGGGATGACGGCGCCACCTACACCAGCGCGCTGGCATCGGGCTATTCGAAGATCAATACCAAGCAAACCGACTTCACCTGGCAGAATGACGTGCAGATCGGCGCCGACGTGCTGCAACTGCTGTACGACCATCGCAAGGAAGAAGTCGAGACCAACGGTTTCGACCTGCGTAATCCAGAACGTACCACCAACTCCGTCGCCGCCTCGTACAACGCCCGTCGCGGCGATAACCTGTTCAACGCCAGCGTGCGTCGTGACAAATCGCTCTACGGCTCGAAAAATACCGGCTCGCTGGGCTATGGTTACAACTTCACGCAGGCACTGCGCGCCACCGCCAGCTACGGCACCAGCTTCCGCGCGCCGACCTACAATGAACTGTACTACCCGTCCTACGGTAACCCGGCCAACAAACCGGAACAGGGCAAGAACGCCGAAATCGGCCTGCGCTACGACAGCGGCGCCACCGCGCTGAGCGCCAGTTACTATCACAACCGCCTGACCGACCTGCTGGTCAACGTCAATCCATGCCCGTTCGGCACAGCGAATTACAAGAACGGTTGCGCCTACAACGTCAACCACGCACTGCTTGAAGGCCTGACCATGGGGGCCAGCCAGCAACTGGGCCGCTTCAACCTTGCCGCCAACGTCGACCTGCAAGATCCAAAGGACGAAACCAACGACAAGCGCCTGCAGCGCCGCGCAAAAAAGCACGGCAACCTGATGGCCGACTACAGCGCCGGCGCCCTGAAGGCCGGCGTGGAAGTGGAACTGTCCGGCGACCGCTACGAAGACACCGCCAACAGGGTCCGTCTGGGCGGCTATGGCCTGGTCAATTTGTACGCGACCTACCACTTCAACCACGACTGGTCGGCGCTGGTCCGCTGGAATAATATCGGCGACAAGCAGTACGACTTGGCGCGTAATTACGCCACGCCGATGTCCAAGCTGTTTGCCGGCATCCGCTACGGCTACAAGTAAGCGTAATGGTGTAACCTGCCGGGCGTGGGGCGCATATGCCACGCGCCCGGCAGTCTCTCTTTTTTGAAAGCAGTGCATGCATTCTTTCTCCCGCAATCTGCGACAGCGTGCCGCCGTGACCTTGACGGGCCTGGTGCTGTTCACGTTTGCCAGTCTGATTTTTTCAGGCATGACCGGTTCGGTCTCGATTCCCCTTTCCGATATCCCCGCTGCGCTCAATGACCTGATGCATGGCCAAAGCCAGACGCTGGCCTCGACGCTGCTCGATCTGCGACTGAGCCGCGCGCTGACCGCCTTCGTCACCGGCGCCGCCCTGTCGCTGACGGGCGTGATGATGCAGGCGCTGCTGCGCAACCCGCTGGCCGACCCTTATGTGCTGGGCATTTCCGCCGGCGCCTCCGTCGGTGCCCTGGCCGCGATGCTGTTCGGTTGCGCCATCGGGATGGTCGACGCCTCGGCCTTCGGCGGCGCCATCGCCGTCGCGATGATGCTGTACTTGCTGGCCCGGCGCGACCTGCGCGGCGGCGCGGCGGCCGAAGGCGGCACCGCACTGCTGCTGTTGACCGGAGTGATCATGTCCTCCGCCTGTATGGCGCTGGTGACGCTGATGCTCTCTATCGCCCCCGAAAGCCGTTTGCGCAGCATGGTGTTCTGGATGATCGGCGACCTGGCCGGTGCGCCGATGCGTGCATTGCCCTGGATCGTGCTGGCCGGAGGCCTGGTGTTCGCCCTGCGCAGCGCCCGTTCCATGAACGTGATGGCGCTGCACGCCGAAGCCGCCGCCACGCTAGGCGTCCGCGTCGGCGCGCTGCGCAAGGGCCTGTTCTTCGCATCGGGCCTGTTGACCGCCAGCGCAGTCACCAGCGCGGGCAGCGTCGGCTTCGTCGGCCTGATCGTGCCGCACGCCTGCCGCTTCGCCGTCGGCGCCGATCACCGCGTGCTGATCCCTGCGGCCATGCTGGCTGGCGGCACCTTCCTGCTGCTGGCAGACACGCTGGCCCGCACCATCATCGCGCCGCAGCAGTTGCCAGTGGGCGTGCTGACGGCGCTGATCGGCGCGCCGGTCTTCCTGTATCAACTGCACCGGCTGCGTAAATAATGATCAACACCCATCAACTCTCGCTGAAAATCGGCGGCCGCCAGCTGATTACGGATCTGGACTGGCAAGTGCGCGAAGGCGAATGCTGGAGCGTCATCGGCCGCAACGGAGCGGGCAAGAGCACCCTGCTGAAGACCCTGGCCGGCCTGCGTGAGCCGGACGGCGGCTACGTCGCCATCCGCAAACGCGAACTGTCCGACTGGCCGCCGGCCGAACTGGCGCGTCAGCGCGCCTTCCTGGCGCAAAGCCGCAGCGACGCTTTCGCCTACAGCGTGATCGAAACCGTGCTGTCGGCTCGCCACCCCTATCACGGCAAGCGCTATTGGGAAGGCAGCGACGACCACGCCATCGCGCTGACATCGCTGGAGGCGATGGAAGTGGCCGACCTGGCCGAGCGCGACGTGCGCACGCTGTCCGGCGGCGAACGCCAGCGCGTGGCCATCGCCGCGATGCTGGCGCAGGACACACCACTGCTGCTGCTCGACGAACCGGCCAATGCGCTGGACCTGGCGCATCAGGTCAGCGTCATGGGGCTGCTGGCGCGCCTTTGCCGCGAGCAGGGCAAGACCGCCGTCATGATAGGACACGACCTGACGCTGGCGCACAGCGTCTCCACCCACGCGTTGCTGCTGATGGGCGATGGCCGCTGGCTGGCCGGCACCACGGAAGAGGTGATGCGGGCCGACCTCCTGGGCGATTACCTGGGCCACCCGATTGACATCATCCAACACGGAAAACGCAGCATCTTCATCCCCAAAGAGGACCTGGAATGACCCAACAGAATACCGGCGACATCGACGAACAAACCGCGGCGCTGAACGAGCGTCACCGCGTGCGCATGGAGCGCAAGAAGGCCATCATCGACGCCAAGATCGCCGCCGCCGACAAGCAGATCGGCATCATCATCGTCAACACCGGCAACGGCAAGGGCAAGAGCTCGAGCGGCTTCGGCATGGCGATACGCGCCATGGGCCACGGCATGAAGGTCGGCGTGGTGCAGTTCATCAAAGGCGCGATGCAGACTGGCGAGGAGCTGTTCCTGCGCCGCTTCCCGGAAGAGATCAGCTTCCACTCGATGGGGGAAGGCTATACCTGGGAAACCCAGAACCGCGAACGCGATATCGAAAAGGCGCAGCTGGCCTGGGAACAGGCGAAACGCTTCCTGGCCGATCCCGACATCGGCCTGGTGGTCTTCGACGAACTGAATATCGCCCTGAAGTACCGCTACCTGGACGTGGAGACGGTCATCAACGATCTGCTGGCCCGCCCGGCGATGCAGCACGTCGTCATCACCGGTCGCGGCGCTCCACCGGAGCTGATCGCCATCGCCGACACCGTCACCGAAATGGAAGTGGTGAAGCACGCCTTCAAGGCCGGCATCGGCGCGCAACTCGGCACCGAGTGGTAATGACTACGCATATCGAAGTAAAGGCCCTGCTGGTGGCCGCTGTCGCCTCCGGCCAGGGCAAGACCACGGTCACCGCCGCGCTGGCGCGCAAGCTGGCGCGCCAGGGCAAGCGCGTGCGCGTGTTCAAATGCGGCCCGGATTTCATCGATCCGATGCTGCTGGAACGCGCCAGCGGCGCGCCGGTGCGCTCGCTGGACCTGTGGATGGTCGGCCTTGATCTGTGCCGCAGCCAGCTGGCGCAGGCCGCCGCAGAAGCGGATGTCATCCTGATCGAAGGCGTCATGGGGCTATACGACGGTACGCCATCGTCGGCCGACCTGTCGCGCGAGTTCGGCGTGCCGGTGATGGCGGTGATCGACGCCGGCGCCATGGCGCAAACCGCCGGTGCGCTGGTACACGGCCTGCGCGACTACGGCCCGGTGGAAATGGCCGGCGTTATCGCCAACCGCGTTGCCAGTGAAGGCCACGCCAAAATGGTGGCAGCTTCGCTGCGCGACATTCCGCTGTTTGCGACCTTGCCACGCCAGGCCAAATCGCTGCCCGAGCGCCACCTCGGCCTGGTGCTGCCCGGCGAAGTCGGCGACATCGACCAACTACTCGACAATCTGGCGGACCAACTGGTGTTCGACGAAGCGGCCTGGGAACACCTGCGTTCTGTGCGCATCGAGATCCCGCCAGCAGCCGAGCCGCAGGCGCCGCTGCTCGCTGGCCGCACCATCGCCATCGCCCGCGATCCTGCTTTCATGTTTATCTATCCGGCCAACCTGGATACGCTGCGCCAGTTGGGCGCAACACTGAAATTCTTCTCGCCGCTGGCCGACGAAGCGATACCGGCCGAAACGGACGCCGTGTATCTGCCGGGCGGCTATCCGGAGCTGCACGCCGAGGCACTGTCGCAGGCCAGCGTGTGGCAGGCGTCGATCCGCGCGGCCCATGCAGCCGGCACGCCCATCGTCGCCGAATGCGGCGGCATGATGGCATTGGCCGACACCCTTGCCGACCAAGCCGGCGCGGCATGGGCAATGGCCAGCTTGCTGCCAGGCGCCGTGGCAATGCAGGCGCGCCTGGCAGGCCTCGGATCGCAAGGACTGCCAACGGAACAAGGCGTCCTGCGTGGCCACACATTCCACTACTCCAAGCTGGAGACAACCGTGGCGCCAGCGGCGTACACTATCAAGCATCCGTCGGCCGTTCAGGGTGAAGCCTGGTATCGCGTCGGCTCCCTGACGGCTTCTTATTTTCACGCTTATTTTCCATCCAACCCGGCGGCGGTTGCCGCCCTGTTTTCCAGGAGCGAAGCATGACACGTACACTAGTTCTGGGGGGCGCACGCTCCGGTAAAAGCGGATACGCCGATCGCCTGGCCATCGAGTCTGGCAAGGAAGTCGTTTATATCGCCACCGCCACCGCCGGCGACGCCGAAATGATGGCCCGTATCGCACATCACCGCGCCGGCCGGCCCAGCGAATGGATCACAGTCGAAGAGCCGCTGGCACTGGGCAACCAGCTGCTGCGCTGGTCCTCGCCGGACCGCCTGATCCTGGTCGACTGCCTGACGCTATGGCTCAGCAACCTGCTGTTCAGCAGTGGCGACACCTACCCGGACGTCGGCGAGATCACCCTGCCCGCGCTGTTCCACGAGCAGCAGGACATGCTGGCCAGCGCGCTGACCAAATGCACCAGCGACGTGGTGCTGGTATCGAACGAAGTCGGCATGGGCATCATGCCGTTCGGCGCGATCTCGCGTTGCTTCGTGGACGAACAGGGGCGCCTGAACCAGGCGATGGCCGCCATATGCGACCGCGCGGTATTCGTCGCCGCCGGCCTGCCGCTGGTCTTAAAAGGAACGCCGTGCTGACAGGCTTGAGTTTTGGCGTCATCGCCCTGCTGATGGTGGCGGGCGTGCTGCTCGACCTGATGCTGGGCGAAGCGCGCCGCTGGCATCCGTTGGTCGGCTTCGGCAACTTGGCGATGACGCTGGAGCGCCGCCTCAATCGCGGCGGCCTGCGCTTCTGGCGCGGCGCGCTGGCGTGGGTGCTGGCGGTTCTGCCGTTGACCGGCCTGGCCACGCTGCTGGTCCTGCTGCCAGGCGCGCACGGGGCGCTGCCGTGGATTGCGCACGCCGTCATGCTTTACTTCTGCCTCGGTCTGCGCAGCCTGCGCGACCACAACCTGCCCATCGCCGATGCGCTGGCGCAAAGCGATCTGCCCAACGCCCGCCTGCTGACCGCCCGCATCGTCAGCCGCGACACCACCAGCGCCAGCGAGGTCGAACTGACCAAGGCCAGCGCCGAATCCCTGCTTGAAAACGGCAACGACGCCGTCTTCGGCACGCTCTTCTGGTTCATCGTCGCAGGTGGCCCCGGCGCGGTGCTGTTCCGCATGGCGAACACGCTGGACGCGATGTGGGGCTACCGCACCGCGCGCCTGCTGCAATTCGGCTGCACCGCCGCCCGCATCGACGACGCACTTAACTACATCCCGGCGCGCCTCACCGCCCTCTCCTACGTGGTGCTGGCGCCCGGTCTCCAGGGCAAGCTGCGCGCCTGGCAGTGCTGGCGCACACAGGCCCCGGCCTGGAGCAGCCCGAACGCCGGACCAGTGATGTCCAGCGGCGCCGGTGCGCTCGGCGTGCAGCTGGGCGGCGCCGCCATCTACGACGGCGAAGTGGAAGAGAGACCGCCGTTAGGCGAAGGACAACCCGCCACCGGCGCCGATATCAGCCGCGCATGGCGCCTGGTCGCGCGCACCACGGCGCTGTGGCTGGCCATCGCCTGCACAGTCGCTGCATGGATGGAGATCGCGCATGCTTGAACACGGCGGCAATCTGCGCGACGCCGCGCGTCGCTTCGGCCGCGACGACTGGCTCGACCTTTCGACTGGCATCAACCCGCACTGGTATCCGGCGCCTGCGCTGCCGGGCAATGCGTGGCACCGGCTGCCAGAGGCCGATCCCGATCTGGCGCTGGCCGCAGCCGCCTTCTATGGCGCGCCGCTGATGCTGCCGGTCGCCGGCACGCAGGCCGCCATCCAGGCACTGCCCCGGTTGCGCAAGCCTTCACGCGTGACCGTCGCCGCGCCATCCTACGCGGAGCATGCGCACCACTGGAACGACCACGGACATACGCTGACGCAAACGCCATATGAGGCGCTGGACGCAGCGGTGACGAACAGCGACGTCATGGTCGTCTGCAATCCCAACAACCCGACCGGTGCCAGCGTGTCCGCCGCCCAGCTGCTGCAATGGGCGGACCAGCTGGCGGCACGCGGCGGCTGGCTGGTGGTCGACGAAGCCTTTGGCGACACGGCGCAGCACAACAGCGTGGCGGCGCACAGTGGCCGTCCAGGCTTGATCGTCCTGCGATCGGTTGGAAAATTCTTCGGACTGGCCGGCATCCGGCTGGGCTTTGTGGCCGCGCACCCGGACCTTTTGCGCGATCTGTCGGACCTGCTGGGGCCCTGGGCCGTCAGCGGCCCCGCACAACACATCGCCCTCGCCGCATTGCGCGACCAGGCCTGGCAGGCAAACACACTCCGGCAGCTACTGGCGAGCGGAGAACGCCTGCAAAAACTGCTGGCGGCACACGACATTCGCTCTACCGGCGCCGCCCTGTTCCAGTGGTGGGGAGAGGACCACGCGGAAGGCTTCTGGCAGCACATGGCGGAACGCGGTATCTGGGTGCGGCTGTTCAAACAGGCGGCACGCGGCATCCGCCTCGGCCTGCCGCCCGACGAAACGGGATGGCAGAGATTGGAGACAGCGCTAAAAGAATGGAACAACAAGGAATCCGCATGAACAAACTGACGATCAAACTCCTGGCAGGCCTGACGACATTGGCGATAGCCGCCACCGCCAGCGCCGCCATCTCGGTGCGCGACGACGACGGCAACGTCGTCACACTGCAAAAGCCTGCGCAGCGCATCATCGCCATGGCGCCGCATGTGACGGAGCTGCTGTACGCGGCCGGCGGCGGCGACAAGATCGTCGGTGCGGTCACCTACAGCGACTACCCGGAAGCGGCAAAAAAACTGCCACGCATCGGCGACAACCGTCAGGTCGACATGGAGCGCGTGATCGCCATGAAGCCGGACCTGATCGTCGTCTGGCTGCATGGCGCCTCCGAGCGCCAGATCGAAACGCTGCGCCAGCTGAACATCCCGATGTTCCACAGCGAGCCGACAAAACTGGACGGCATCGCCGACAACGTGCTGCGCCTCGGCCAGTTGATGGGCACCGAAAGCGTCGCGCAACCTGTGGCGGCCGAGATCCGCCAGCACTTCGCCGCACTGGCCAAACAGTATGGCAACCGTCCTCCGGTGCGGATGTTCTATCAGGTATGGGACAAGCCGCTCTACACCCTCAACGGCAGCTCCATCGTCAGCGACGCCATGCGCCTGTGCGGCGGCGTGAACATCTTCGCCGACCTGAAGGTGACGGCTCCGGTGGTCAGCAACGAAGCAGTACTGCAAGCCGACCCCGAAGCCATCTTCGGCACCAGCGAAAAGAACTACGGCGGCGTAGGCCTATGGCGTCCTTACACAATGATGAAGGCGGTCCGCAACGACAACCTGTTCACCCTCGACGGCGAACTGCTGAACCGCGCCGGCCCGCGCATGGTCGCCGGCACCACCGCCCTGTGCGAAAAACTGGAACTGGCGCGTCAGCACCGCAAGAATTGATATGAAATTCCCTTATTCGACCCTGATGGTTCAGGGCACCACCTCCGACGCCGGCAAGAGTACCGTCGTCGCCGCCCTGTGCCGGCTGCTCAAGCGCCAAGGCGTGCGCGTGGCGCCGTTCAAGCCGCAGAACATGGCGCTCAACAGCGCCGTCACGGCGGACGGCGGCGAGATCGGCCGCGCCCAGGCACTGCAAGCCATCGCCGCCGGCGTGGCACCGCATACCGACATGAATCCGGTGCTGCTCAAACCGTCGAGCGACATCGGTGCGCAAGTCATCATCCACGGCAAGGTACGCGCCGAGATGAACGCGCGCGACTACCATCAATACAAGACCGTGGCGATGCAGGCGGTGCTGGAATCGCACCAACGCCTGCTGGCGCAGTACGACAGCGTGGTTGTCGAAGGCGCGGGCAGCCCGGCGGAGATCAACCTGCGCGATCGCGACATCGCCAACATGGGCTTCGCCGAAAAAGTCGACTGCCCGGTGATACTGGTGGCGGACATCGACCGTGGCGGCGTGTTCGCGCACATTGTCGGCACGCTGTCCTGTCTGTCGGAGAGCGAACGCGCCCGCACTATCGGCTTCGTCATCAACCGCTTCCGTGGCGACATCAAGCTGCTGGAACCAGGACTGGAATGGCTGGAACAGCAAACCGGCAAGCCGGTACTGGCGGTGCTGCCTTATCTGCACGGCCTGTTCCTCGACGCCGAAGACGCAGTGCAGCCGGTACAAGCGTCGCGCGGCGCCTTCCGCGTCGTCGTCCCGAGCCTGCCGCGCATGAGCAACCACACTGATTTCGACGCCCTGCGCGCCCACCCGGACGTGGACCTGCACTTCGTGCGCCAAGGCGAACCGATACCTGCGGCCGACCTGATCATCCTCCCCGGCAGCAAGAACACACGCGGCGATCTCGATTGGCTGCGCGCGCAGGGATGGCCGGAGCAGATCGCCCGCCATCTGCGCTACGGCGGCAAGGTGATCGGCATCTGCGGCGGCTTCCAGATGCTGGGCCAGAGCGTGACCGATCCGCTGGGCATAGAGGGCAAGGCCGGCACGTCACCCGCACTCGGCCTGCTCGACATGAACACTGAAATGACCACCGACAAACGGCTGGTTCAGGTTCAGGGCGTGTGTGCCTTCGGCGAGGACACGGCCAGCGTCAGCGGCTATGAAATCCACATGGGCACCTCGACCGGCAGCGCGCTCGATACGCCGGCCTTCATCATCGACGGCCGGCCCGAAGGCGCGCTCTCGGCGGACGGCCAGATCCTCGGCACCTACCTGCACGGCCTGTTCGACACGCCACAAGCCAACAGCGCGCTGCTGCGCTGGGCCGGACTGCACACACAAAACACCGTAGACACCAGCGCACTGCGCGAGGCAAGCCTGGACCGCATAGCCGACGCCACCCAGCCGCTGCTGGATGCTTTGCTGGCTTTGCACGATAAGAGGTCATCCGCATGAGCGCCACCAGCCCGCACGCCTTCACTCCGGCCGAAATCGACGGCGTCTACCGCGCCATCCGCGAACGGCGGGACGTCCGCCATTTCAAACCAGGCCCATTGGAACCGGGACAGCTGGAACGCTTCATCAGCGCAGCCCACAACGGGCCCAGCGTCGGCCTGATGCAGCCATGGCGCTTCATCCGCATCACCAATCCCGCGTTGCGCGCGCAGATACACAAGCACGTGAACGAGGAACGCATCAAGACCGCCGAAGCGCTGGGCAAGCGCGCCGAGGAGTTCATGCAACTCAAAGTGGAAGGCATATTGGCTTGCGCCGAAGTGCTGGTGGTAGGCCTGATCGATAAGCGCGACCAATATGTGTTCGGCCGCCGTACCATGCCTGAAATGGACCTGGCCTCCGCCGCTTGCGCGTTGCAGAACTTCTGGCTGGCGGCGCGCGCGGAAGGCATCGGTGCAGGCTGGGTTTCGATGTTCGATCCACAGACCTTGCGCGACATCTGCGGCATGCCCGGTGGCAGCCAGCCGATCGCCGTGCTATGCGTCGGCCAGGTGGACGAGTTCTACACCGCACCGATGCTGGAACTCGAAAAATGGGACAAGCGCCGGCCGCTGTCCGATATCATGTTTGAAGACCGCTGGGACAATCCCGCAAGCGGCGCTTAAGCGCCGCCGCACTCCTCGATCTTGCGGTTGCCCGGTCCCGGCAAGGTGCGCAGGCTGCGCTCCGTCGCGGCCGTGAACTCGTGCTTGAAGACGGTGTCGACGAAGCGCCAGTCGCAGCGCACCTGCTCGTGGCTGGCGGTGACGATCATGTAACCGCGCTTGCTGGTTTGCGCATAGTACAGCGGCTCAATCAAATCCAGCATCATGCTTGCCACATCATCGGGATCGCGGTCGGGGTAAGCGCCCTCCATCCCTGGCGACGACACCGACGATGTCGCAAACTCCACTCCCACCTGGCGCCCTTGCGCATCGTGCAGGTCGCTGGCCCAGGCGTTATGCGTATCACCGGCCAGCACCACCATGTTCTTGCGATGGCGCTGCATCATGGCGAACACCAGCTCGCGGTCATTCTGATAGCCGTCCCATGAATCCATATAGCAGGGCAGCGTTGGCGCCGACAGCCACCGCTTTTCCCGGCCGGTGATGCAGGATGGGTCGGCGGCTGCGCGCTTCTTCAGCGCCGAATAGTCGGTGCAATTGCATTCGCCCATGGCGACGGCGGCCGGGTACTCCATGCGCGCCATCAGCACCTGCTGGCCCAGCATCTGCCAGCGCGCATTGGAGTCCTTGACCTGACGCTCCAGCCACGCCATCTGCTCGGCCCCCATCATCTGCCGGCGCGGCGAGCAGACATCATGCTTGTACTTCTCGATGTCGAAGCGCTTATGCTCGTCGTAGTAGGAGGACATCATCAGCTGCTGGTCGCGGCCGATCAGGCGCGTATCGAGCATATGCAGCGACACCACGCCGCCAAAGTCGAAGGAGCGGTAGATCTTCTCCGGCGCGGCCGGGTCGGGTGCGCGGATCGGCATCCACTCGTGGTAAGCGGTCATCGCCGCCATCTTGCGCAGCGTGAAGGGACCATACTCGGTGGCCTTGTGTTCGGCCGAGCCGTCACGCCACGTATCGTCGGCGAATTCGTGGTCGTCCCACACAGCGATGAACGGCATCGCCGCATGCACTGCCTGCAAATCGGGATCGGTGCGGTATTGTGCGTAGCGGCGGCGATAGTCCTCCAGCCGCAGCAGCAGTTCGCGCGGCTCGGACACGCGGCCCAGCGCCTCCGCATTGCCGCAGGCGTAGCCGGTGCTTTCGTATTCATAGATATAGTCGCCGATGTGCAGCGCCGCGTCGATATCATCCTGGCGCGCCGCATCGGCGTAGACATTGAAATACCCGGACGGATAATTCGAGCAGGAGAACACCGCCAGCCGGACCTGGCGCACATCAGTGCGCGGCAGCGTCTTGGTGCGTCCGACAGTCGACTTCACCGTGTCGACCGCGAACTGATAGTAGTAGACATGGCCCGGCAGCAGGCCCGCGGCGTCCACCTTGACGGTGTAGTCCTTTTGCGCCGACGTGATCACGCTGCCATTGGCGACCACCGCCTGCATGGCCGGATCGGTGGCCATCTGCCAGCGCACGGCGATGTCGCCGCTTTCGTCGCTGCGGCGCGGCGTCACGCGGGTCCACAGTATCACGCGGTCGCCGAGCGGATCGCCACTGGCCACGCCATGATCGAAACCGACTGCGGCGCCATCGGCGATGCTGGCTGCGGTGCTGCTGCAGCCGCTCAGGCCCGCACCAGCTCCAACGCCCAGCAAGGCGGTGGCCCCCATTTGACGGATAAAACCGCGACGACCAGGGAACAGCGACTTAGCGTCCATATCAACTCCATCGGCCATTTCGATGTGCGCCAACTTACGCCCGATTCATGACGCCCTTATGACCGCCCTGTGGCTTTTGTGTGACAATCGCGGGCATGAATACCTCCGCCGCCAAAAGCTACCTTCCGTGGGTGGTCGCTACTGCCTTGTTCATGGAGCAGCTGGACTCCACCATCGTCAACACGGCTATCCCCAGCATGGCGGCCAGCCTGCAAGTAACTCCCCTCAGTTTGAAAGCGGTCGTCACCAGCTACATTCTGAGCCTGGCGGTGTCGATCCCGATCAGTGGCTGGATGGCCGACCGCTTCGGCACCCGCCGCGTATTCATGAGCGCCGTGGCGATATTCACAGTGGCGTCGGTGCTGTGCGGGCTCTCCGTCAACTCGCCGATGCTGGTGGCGGCGCGGCTGCTGCAAGGTCTGGGCGCGGCGATGATGATGCCGGTCGGGCGCCTGACCATCGTTCGCACCTTCCCCAAAGCCGAGCTGCTGGCGGCGATGAACTTTGTGATTATCCCGGCGCTGATCGGCCCCCTGCTCGGCCCCACGGTCGGTGGCTTGATTGTGCACTGGCTGACGTGGCGGGACATCTTCTTCGTCAACGTGCCGGTTGGCGCGGTGGCGATCTGCCTTGCGCACCGCTACATGCCGGACTATCGCGGCGATGGTGCGCGGCCGTTGGACCTGATCGGTCTCGTTTTGTTCGGCACCGGCGTGGCGCTGTTGTCATGGCTGCTGGAGATTTTCGGCGAACACCGGATCGATATCACGTCCGCAACGGTGCTGCTGCTCATCGCTTGCAGCCTGCTGGCGGCCTATGTGTGGCACGCCAGGGACGCGGCGTTTCCCTTGCTGCGACTGGCGTTGTTCAAGATACGCACCTTCCGCGTGTCCGTGGCCGGCGGCTTCATCACGCGCATCGGCGTCGGCGGCCTGCCCTTCCTGCTGCCGCTGTTGTATCAACTGGGATTGGGACTGCCAGCATGGCAATCAGGCTTGCTGATGATGCCGTCCGCTGCTGCGGCCATGGGCATGAAGTTCATCTCGGTGCGGGTGCTGGGTCGCTTCGGTTACCGCCAGGTCCTGACCGTCAACACGGTGCTGATCGGATTGACCATCAGCCTGTATTCATTCGTCCAGCAGGGCACGCCGTTGTATATGATCGTGATGATCAGCCTGTGCCTGGGCTTCTTCAATTCGCTGCAATTCTCCGCCATGAACAGCATCGCCTATGCCGATGTCGATAGCGCCGATTCCAGCATGGCCAGTACGATGGCCAGCTCGATGCAGCAGCTGTCGATGAGCTTTGGCCTGGCGACAGGCTCGCTGATCACCGGCTGGTTCCTGGGCGACCTGCCCCAATCGAACCGTCTGGCACTCGCTGGCGCGCTGCATCACGCCTTCCTGACGCTGGCGGTGCTCACCATCCTGTCCTCGCTGACCTTCTGGTCCTTGCGCGTGGAGGATGGCGAGAGCATCAGCAAAGGCAGCTCCGCTTAACAACCTTGCTTGCGGCGGCGGATCATGATTCTCCACGGCGCCATCCAGGAGCGCGCCACTTAGCAACAATTTAATGTTATATTGTTATTTTATTACTCAATTGGAAATTGTATGAAACTTGCAAAATCGATGACACTAATCTGCGCAGCCTTGGCCGTTACCGCTAGCACATCGGCTTACGCACAGATTGAGAATAGCGCTTTCATTAAAAACTACGGCTACAAACTGGTTGATCTCGATGTGAACGACGGCATCACGCCCACCCTGACCGTCACGGCAGCGAACAGCCACGGTATCGCGGATCCATGCATGTGCGGCGTGATGGTCGGCAATTCCTACAGCGCCGCCAACCCGCCATACGTTGCCACGGCATCCAACTCTCATTATTCGCAAGTTTCAACCGGCGCAGACTCATCGCAGTACTACCTCTATGCGCAAGGATGGGCTGGCAGTTTCAGCGCCAGCACCGAAACCGTGTTGCACTTCTCGCTGTCTGCCAACACCAAACTGGTATTTTTCGGCACGGCCAGCGCATCTTGGAGTCGCGGCGCAACCGACACCGGCTCTAATCTGGTAGGCAACAGCGTGACCTTATCTAGCGGCACCGCGCCTGGCTCGCTCACGACAGTCGACTCCTACAGCCACATTCTGACGTCCGCTCCGCTGGCTCCATGGGGATCGTACTACAGCACCTACAATGAATATTTCGATGTGGAATATTCAAACACTGGCTCCAGCAACTTCAACGGTACGCTGGATATTCTCGTTAAGAACAATTCAACGATCACTTCAGTACCTGAACCCACCACTTACGCCATGTTGATGGCTGGCTTGCTGGTAGCCGGCGTTGCGGCACGCCGCCGTCGCAGCTAATTTCCCGCACTCCAAACGCAAAAAAGCCCCACCAAGATCACTTGGTGGGGCTTCTTTATATAACTAGCCTGACGATAACCTACTTTCACACTGGTTGCAGCACTATCATCGGCGCAGAGTTGTTTCACGGTCCTGTTCGGGATGGGAAGGGGTGGGACCAACTTGCTATGGTCATCAGGCATTGACTTGTACGAGCGACGCTTTCAGCGACGCTCCGAATCTGGAATCAGTAAGTAATGGGGTAATGAAGTTATATCAACGAACGTTACAACGCACTTCTCATTCACCATAACCTGCTAAGGTTATAGGGACAAGCCGTACGGGCAATTAGTATCAGTTAGCTTAATGCATTACTGCACTTCCACACCTGACCTATCAACGTCCTGGTCTCGAACGACCCTTCAAAGAGCTCAAGGCTCTGGGAAATCTCATCTTAAGGCAAGTTTCCCGCTTAGATGCTTTCAGCGGTTATCTCTTCCAGACTTAGCTACCCGGCAATGCCACTGGCGTGACAACCGGTACACCAGAGGTCTGTCCACTCCGGTCCTCTCGTACTAGGAGCAGCCCCCTTCAAATTTCCAACGCCCACGGCAGATAGGGACCAAACTGTCTCACGACGTTTTAAACCCAGCTCACGTACCACTTTAAATGGCGAACAGCCATACCCTTGGGACCGGCTACAGCCCCAGGATGTGATGAGCCGACATCGAGGTGCCAAACTCCCCCGTCGATATGAACTCTTGGGAGGAATCAGCCTGTTATCCCCAGAGTACCTTTTATCCGTTGAGCGATGGCCCTTCCATACAGAACCACCGGATCACTATGTCCTACTTTCGTACCTGCTCGACTTGTCAGTCTCGCAGTTAAGCACGCTTATGCCATTGCACTATCGTCACGATGTCCGACCGTAACTAGCGTACCTTCGAACTCCTCCGTTACACTTTAGGAGGAGACCGCCCCAGTCAAACTGCCTACCATGCACTGTCCCCGACCCGGATAACGGGCCAAGGTTAGAACCTCAAATGAACCAGGGTGGTATTTCAAGGATGGCTCCACGAGAACTGGCGTCCCCGCTTCAAAGCCTCCCACCTATCCTACACAGATTGATTCAAAGTCCAATGCAAAGCTACAGTAAAGGTTCATGGGGTCTTTCCGTCTAGCCGCGGGTAGATTGCATCATCACAAACACTTCAACTTCGCTGAGTCTCGGGAGGAGACAGTGTGGCCATCGTTACGCCATTCGTGCAGGTCGGAACTTACCCGACAAGGAATTTCGCTACCTTAGGACCGTTATAGTTACGGCCGCCGTTTACTGGGACTTCAATCAAGAGCTTGCACCCCATCATTTAATCTTCCAGCACCGGGCAGGCGTCACACCCTATACGTCCACTTTCGTGTTTGCAGAGTGCTGTGTTTTTATTAAACAGTCGCAGCCACCAGTTTATTGCAACCCGTTCGCCCTACTGAAGTAAATCAGCCAAGCTACAAGGGCGTACCTTTTCCCGAAGTTACGGTACCAATTTGCCGAGTTCCTTCTCCCGAGTTCTCTCAAGCGCCTTAGAATACTCATCTCGCCCACCTGTGTCGGTTTGCGGTACGGTCTCGTATGACTGAAGCTTAGAGGCTTTTCTTGGAACCACTTCCGATTGCTTCAGCACCTAAGTGCCTCGTCCCAGTCCCTTGAATTACGTGCCCGGATTTGCCTAAGCACCTTCTATGAACCAGAAACTGACTATTCCAACAGTCAGACAACCTTCCGCGATCCGTCCCCCCATCGCATCATACGACGGTGCAGGAATATTAACCTGCTTCCCATCAGCTACGCATCTCTGCCTCGCCTTAGGGGCCGACTCACCCTGCTCCGATGAACGTTGAACAGGAAACCTTGGGCTTACGGCGTGGGGGCTTTTCACCCCCATTATCGCTACTCATGTCAGCATTCGCACTTCTGATACCTCCAGCATCCTTTACAAGACACCTTCGCAGGCTTACAGAACGCTCTCCTACCATATGCTTACTGCTAGATATCCGCAGCTTCGGTGACTGGCTTAGCCCCGTTACATCTTCCGCGCAGGACGACTCGATCAGTGAGCTATTACGCTTTCTTTAAATGATGGCTGCTTCTAAGCCAACATCCTGACTGTTTTAGCCTTCCCACTTCGTTTTCCACTTAGCCAATCTTTGGGACCTTAGCTGGCGGTCTGGGTTGTTTCCCTCTTGACGCCGGACGTTAGCACCCGACGTCTGTCTCCCAAGCTCGCACTCATCGGTATTCGGAGTTTGCAATGGTTTGGTAAGTCGCGATGACCCCCTAGCCATAACAGTGCTCTACCCCCGATGGTGATACTTGAGGCACTACCTAAATAGTTTTCGGAGAGAACCAGCTATTTCCAAGTTTGTTTAGCCTTTCACCCCTACCCACAGCTCATCCCCTAATTTTTCAACATTAGTGGGTTCGGACCTCCAGTGCGTGTTACCGCACCTTCATCCTGGCCATGAGTAGATCACTTGGTTTCGGGTCTACACCCAGCGACTATCGCCCTGTTCGGACTCGATTTCTCTACGGCTTCCCGATCTGGTTAACCTTGCCACTGAATGTAAGTCGCTGACCCATTATACAAAAGGTACGCAGTCACGGAACAAGTCCGCTCCTACTGTTTGTATGCACACGGTTTCAGGATCTATTTCACTCCCCTCCCGGGGTTCTTTTCGCCTTTCCCTCACGGTACTGGTTCACTATCGGTCGATTACGAGTATTTAGCCTTGGAGGATGGTCCCCCCATATTCAGACAGGATTTCTCGTGTCCCGCCCTACTTGTCGCACGCTTAGTTCCACACATCGCATTTCACATACGGGGCTATCACCCGCTATGGCTCCAATTTCCAGTGGATTCTGTTATGCGTCATGCTAAAACGTGCAGGCTCATCCCATTTCGCTCGCCACTACTTTGGGAATCTCGGTTGATTTCTTTTCCTGCAGCTACTTAGATGTTTCAGTTCGCCGCGTTCGCTTTGCATACCTATGTATTCAGTATGCAATGACCTAAAAGGCCGGGTTTCCCCATTCGGAAATCTGCGGATCAAAGCTTGTTTGCTAGCTCCCCGCAGCTTATCGCAAGCTACTACGTCCTTCATCGCCTGTAATCGCCAAGGCATCCACCATGTGCACTTATTCACTTGTCCCTATAACGTTAGCCCCTGCGACTAAACAAGGAGCGTTTATAGGAATAAGAAGTACTACGTTGTTGCGTTTGTTGATACATACAATCATTACCCACCCACGCAGTTCCCCGCATGGGTACATAAAAATTTACTTACTTCTTCCAGATTGTTAAAGAACGTACAGCACTTGATCTCTAAAAGATCAAATCTAAAGGCTTACCCTTACATTTGAACTCTTGGTGGAGGATGACGGGATCGAACCGACGACCCCCTGCTTGCAAAGCAGGTGCTCTCCCAGCTGAGCTAATCCCCCTGAGATTTACTACAGGCAGAAACTGGTAGGGCTGGTTGGACTCGAACCAACGACCCCCGCGTTATCAACACGGTGCTCTAACCAGCTGAGCTACAGCCCCAAATGCTGTTCTTTAATATTGACAGTCGATAAGTGTGAACGCTTGATGAGTAGTCCGAAGACCAGTGCTACTCTAGAAAGGAGGTGATCCAGCCGCACCTTCCGATACGGCTACCTTGTTACGACTTCACCCCAGTCACGAATCCTACCGTGGTAAGCGCCCTCCTTGCGGTTAAGCTACCTACTTCTGGTAAAACCCGCTCCCATGGTGTGACGGGCGGTGTGTACAAGACCCGGGAACGTATTCACCGCGACATGCTGATCCGCGATTACTAGCGATTCCAACTTCATGCAGTCGAGTTGCAGACTACAATCCGGACTACGATACACTTTCTGGGATTAGCTCCCCCTCGCGGGTTGGCGGCCCTCTGTATGTACCATTGTATGACGTGTGAAGCCCTACCCATAAGGGCCATGAGGACTTGACGTCATCCCCACCTTCCTCCGGTTTGTCACCGGCAGTCTCATTAGAGTGCCCTTTCGTAGCAACTAATGACAAGGGTTGCGCTCGTTGCGGGACTTAACCCAACATCTCACGACACGAGCTGACGACAGCCATGCAGCACCTGTGTACTGGTTCTCTTTCGAGCACTCCCCAATCTCTCAGGGATTCCAGCCATGTCAAGGGTAGGTAAGGTTTTTCGCGTTGCATCGAATTAATCCACATCATCCACCGCTTGTGCGGGTCCCCGTCAATTCCTTTGAGTTTTAATCTTGCGACCGTACTCCCCAGGCGGTCTACTTCACGCGTTAGCTGCGTTACCAAGTCAATTAAGACCCGACAACTAGTAGACATCGTTTAGGGCGTGGACTACCAGGGTATCTAATCCTGTTTGCTCCCCACGCTTTCGTGCATGAGCGTCAGTTTTGACCCAGGGGGCTGCCTTCGCCATCGGTGTTCCTCCACATATCTACGCATTTCACTGCTACACGTGGAATTCTACCCCCCTCTGCCAAACTCTAGCCTTGCAGTCTCCATCGCCATTCCCAGGTTGAGCCCGGGGATTTCACGACAGACTTACAAAACCGCCTGCGCACGCTTTACGCCCAGTAATTCCGATTAACGCTTGCACCCTACGTATTACCGCGGCTGCTGGCACGTAGTTAGCCGGTGCTTATTCTTCAGGTACCGTCATTAGCAAGGGATATTAGCCCCCACCGTTTCTTCCCTGACAAAAGAGCTTTACAACCCGAAGGCCTTCTTCACTCACGCGGCATTGCTGGATCAGGCTTGCGCCCATTGTCCAAAATTCCCCACTGCTGCCTCCCGTAGGAGTCTGGACCGTGTCTCAGTTCCAGTGTGGCTGGTCGTCCTCTCAGACCAGCTACTGATCGATGCCTTGGTAGGCTTTTACCCTACCAACTAGCTAATCAGATATCGGCCGCTCCAGGAGCACAAGGCCTTGCGGTCCCCTGCTTTCATCCTTAGATCGTATGCGGTATTAGCGTAACTTTCGCTACGTTATCCCCCACTCCAGGGTACGTTCCGATATATTACTCACCCGTTCGCCACTCGCCGCCAGGTTGCCCCGCGCTGCCGTTCGACTTGCATGTGTAAGGCATGCCGCCAGCGTTCAATCTGAGCCAGGATCAAACTCTTCAGTTTAATCTCTGTTTATTTGACACTTGCGTGTCACCGTCATTGCTGACGGGTCGCTCACTCAAAATACTGACAGGCCACTATTTTCATAGCGCCTATTTCATTACTTCTTGTGAACATTTGATATTTTAAGTTTCACGCTACCGAAGCAGCGTGTGCACTTTCATCAAACGTCCACACTTATCGACTGTTAATTTTTAAAGAACTTATTCGGTACTGCTTACTGAAGAAGCGTTGTGTTCATCAGCGAAGAGGCAAGATTATGAAGTGTTTCGTTTATCTCGTCAAGCCTGTTTTTTTTAGTGTGGTTCCATCTCACTAAAAAACTTCCCACTTCAACAGTGCATTTGCATGCACCGTTTTGCGGGGAGGCGAACTATAGCAAAGGCTGGGCGAAACTGCCAAGGTTTATTTTCCACTCGCGCTTCGTTTGCGCTACATTAGGCGACAGAGCCGATAACGGCCAGCCGGAGACAATATGGAACGCCAGACCGCGCCACATCGCACCACGGCATGGGAAGACAGCATGCCACTGATTATCGAAACCTCGCATCAGCGATCGCAGAAGTATGGGCTGCGCCCCGACTCCTCTGTCGACGTCGGCCCGCTGCCGAAAACCGACCTGTCGCTACTGCTGGAGCAGAACCGCCTGCTGCACACGCACGCCGTGCCGGCAATGGAGACGCTGTATCAGCAAATCGTCAACACCCACAACATGGTTCTGCTCACTGATGCGAATGGCGTGATCGTTCATTCCCTCGGCGACGACGACTTCCTGGAGAAAGCCAGCCGCGTCGCCCTAAGCCCCGGCGCCGCCTGGTCTGAACAAAGCAAGGGCACCAACGCGATCGGCACCGCGATTGCGGAACAGGCAGCGGTGCTGGTCCACGCCGACCAGCACTACCTGACCGCCAACCACTTCCTGACCTGCTCCGCCGCACCGATCGCCGACCATCTCGGGAACGTCATCGGCGTGCTGGATGTCTCCGGCGACCAGCGCAGCTTCCACAAGCACACCATGGCGCTGGTGCGCATGTCGGCGCTGATGATCGAGAATCAGCTATTCTCCTCCACCTTCGAGGATGCGATCACGCTGCACTTCCATGCGCGGCCTGAGTTTATCGGCACGCTGATGGAAGGTATCGCATCCTTCTCGCCCGGTGGCCGCTTCCTGGCCGCCAATCGCAATGGCCTGTTCCAGCTGGGACTGTCGTACAGGGAGCTGCAATCGCACACATTCAGCTCCCTGTTTGGATTGCCGGTGTCCGCGCTGTATGAGCACTATCGCGCGGCATCCCCTGGCTTGCTGAACCTATGCATGCATAGCGGCGTGCGCGTGGCTGGCCGCGCGCAACTGCGGCTCGCCAACAGCGTGTTCCAGCAATCGCTGACGCCCGAACGCACCAGCGCCGTCGCCGCCAACCAGGCGGCTGCGGCAAAGCGCCGCCTGTCCGGCCTGCGCTACCTGCGCACTGGCGATCCGCAGCTGGAACTGGTGATCGATAAAGTCACCCGCGTATTGGGACACGACATCCCTATCATGATCATGGGCGAAACCGGCACCGGCAAGGAACTGCTGGCGCAAGCGATACACAGCGATTCGCCGCGCGCCATGAATCCCTTTGTGGCTGTCAACTGCGCCTCGATACCCGAGACGCTGATCGAATCCGAATTGTTTGGCTATGAAGACGGCGCCTTCACCGGCGCCCGCAAGAAAGGCGCGGTCGGCAAGATCCTGCAGGCGAACGGCGGCACGCTGTTCCTCGACGAGATCGGCGACATGCCATTCAGCCTGCAGGCGCGCCTGCTGCGGGTGCTGCAGGAACGCATGGTGACGCCACTGGGCAGCGACAAATCCATACCAGTGAACGTGGAGCTGATCTGCGCGACCAACCATAATCTGCGCAACCGCATCGCACAGGGGCTGTTCCGCGAGGATTTGTATTACCGTTTGAATGGACTGGTGGTGAAGCTGCCGCCGCTGCGCGAACGCAGCGACCTTGAGACCGTGGTCAAGAAAATCCTGGCGACCGAATCGAACAACGGCCGCTATTACGTCTCGCAGGAATTGCTCATGCTGTTCCGGCGCCATCGCTGGCCTGGCAATTTCCGCCAGCTGACCAATCTGCTGCGCACGGCCATCGTGATGGCAGGCGACGAGCACGAGATCTGCCTGTCCCACATGCCGGACGACTTCCTCGACGATATGGAACAAACGCCGGCGCAGGAAGAGACGATCGCCAGCGGCACCAATCTGGAAGAGATGGAGCAGTCGGCGATCTTGAAATCGCTGGCGGCGCACGGCGGCAATGTCTCCGCCACCGCGCGCGCCCTCGGTGTGTCACGTAACACCATCTACCGCAAGGTGCCCAACCTGAAATAGCTAGGCCGACTGCTTCAACACGGCCATTTCATCGTCGGTGAACAGGCGCGAGCGGGTCAGGAAGCGCCTGCCCGTGCCGTTATCGAGCGAGAACATGCCGCCGTTGCCGACGACGACGTCGATGATCAACTGCGTATGCTCCCAATACTCGAACTGTTCGCAGCCCATGTAGAACGGCGCCCCATCCAGATTGCCGAGATAGACATCGGTATCGCTGATGTTGAACTCTCCCACCGGATAGCACATCGGCGTGCTGCCGTCGCAGCAGCCGCCGGACTGGAAGAACATCAGCGGCCCGTGACGGCTACGCAGCGCGGCGATCAACTCGAGCGCCGCAGGCGTGGCCATAACACGGGCGATGATGTGGCTCATGGCTAGAAGAAGCCCATGGCGTTGGGGTTATAGCTGACCAGCAGGTTCTTGGTCTGCTGATAGTGGTCCAGCATCATCTTGTGGTTCTCGCGGCCGATGCCCGACTGCTTGTAGCCACCGAACGCCGCGTGCGCCGGATACAGGTGATAGCAATTGGTCCAGACGCGGCCAGCCTGGATCGCGCGGCCGACACGGAAAGCGCGCGAGCCGTCGCGGGTCCAGAGACCAGCACCCAAACCGTACAGCGTATCGTTGGCGATGCGCAGCGCGTCCGCTTCATCCTTGAAAGTCGTCACCGACACCACCGGCCCGAAGATCTCTTCCTGGAAGATGCGCATCTTGTTATCGCCCTTGAACACGGTCGGACGCACGTAGTAGCCGTCCTTCATGTCTCCCGCCTGGACATTGCGCGCGCCGCCGGCCAGCAGTTCCGCGCCCTCCTGTTTGCCGATGTCGATATACGACAGGATTTTTTCCAGCTGCTCCTGCGAAGCCTGCGCACCCAGCATGGTGCTGGCATCCAACGGGTTGCCCTGCTTGATCGCGGCCACGCGGGCCAGCGCGCGTTCGATGAACTTCTCGTAAATCGATTCCTGGATCAGCACACGCGATGGGCAGGTGCATACCTCGCCCTGGTTCAGCGCGAACATCGCAAAGCCTTCCAGGCACTTGTCGAAGAAGGCGTCGTCTGCATCCATCACGTCCGCGAAGAAGATGTTCGGCGATTTGCCGCCCAGTTCCAGCGTCACCGGAATCAGGTTCTGCGCCGCGTATTGCATGATCAGGCGACCGGTGCCCGTCTCGCCGGTGAAAGCGATCTTCGCGATACGCTTGTTGGAGGCTAGCGGCTTGCCTGCTTCCAGGCCAAAGCCGTTCACCACGTTCAATACGCCGGGCGGCAGAAGGTCAGCGATCAGCTCTATCAACACCATGATCGACGCCGGCGTCTGCTCGGCGGGTTTCAGCACCACGCAGTTACCGGCGGCCAGTGCCGGCGCCAGCTTCCATACCGCCATCAGGATAGGGAAGTTCCACGGGATGATCTGGCCGACCACGCCCAACGGCTCGTGGAAGTGATAGGCGTAGGTCTCGGCGTCGATCTGCGCAACCGAACCTTCCTGCGCGCGGATACAGCCGGCGAAGTAGCGGAAGTGGTCAATCGCCAGCGGGATGTCGGCGGCCGTGGTTTCGCGGATAGGCTTGCCGTTGTCGATGGTCTCGGCGGTGGCGATCAGCGCCAGGTTCGCTTCCATGCGGTCGGCGATTTTATTCAGGATGTTGGCGCGCTCGGTTTGCGAGGTCTTGCCCCAGGCATCCTTGGCGGCGTGAGCGGCGTCCAGCGCCAGCTCGATGTCTTCGGCCGTGGAGCGCGCCACTTCGCAAAATACCTGACCGGTGATCGGCGTGACGTTACCAAAGTATTCGCCCTTGACCGGCGCGACGAATTTACCGCCGATGTAATTGTCGTAGCGCTGCTTGAAGGGATTGGCGACGCCCAGTTTGCTGATGTCTGCAAGATTCATGTCATCCTCTTTCTGCTGTGGTTATAAGCCGCGCGGTGCGGCGGAGTAGTACGCCACGTTCTTTTCGCAAGCATCGTGCCAGCCGCAATGCCGGGGAAAACCGCGCTTCACGCCTTCCCCGGCTGTGACAACTGTTCACTTTTGACACAGGTGTCTGGTCCTGAAGTACAGTACGGCCTTCGCGTGGCACGGTATATTGCTGTCTGCACGACTGGAGAACACATGAAGCATCGCTCTTTTCAACACCACGCAGCCGCCGCGCTGTACCTGGCCGGTGCCGCCACGCTGGCAGCGGCCGATGAGGCGCCCGAGGTGGTCGTCGTCAGCGCCACCCGCGTTGGCCACGCTGTCTTCGAAATGCCCGCCGCGATCGACGTCGTCGACGCCGACCGCATGCATGCAAGTCAGCCAGGCGTCAACGTATCCGAGGCGTTGGCGGCGGTGCCTGGTCTGGTGGCCCAGAACCGGCAGAACTATGCGCAGGATCTGCAAATCTCTTCGCGCGGCTTTGGCGCCCGCTCCGCCTTCGGCGTGCGCGGTGTGCGGCTGATCGCTGACGGCATCCCGACCAGCATGCCGGACGGCCAAGGCCAGGCCGCCACCTTCAATCTCGACATCGCCGAACGCATCGAAGTGCTGCGCGGACCGTTCTCCGCGATCTACGGCAATCACTCCGGTGGCGTCATTCAGCTGTTCACCCGCGACGGCGATGGCGCGCCTACGGTGGAAGCCAGCCTGACAACCGGCAGCTACGGCAGCCGCAAGGCCGACGTCAACGCACAAGGCAAGCAGGCGGGCATCGGCTACGTGCTGGACGCGTCGCGCTTCGAAACCGATGGCTACCGCGCCCACAGCGCCGCCACCCGCGAGCAGGCCTTCGCCAAGCTGACGCTGGCCCCCATGGCCGGTGCCAAGCTGGCCATCGTCGCCAACGCACTACGCCAGGACGATACGCAGGATCCACTGGGCGTGACCTGGACCAGCTATCGGCGCGATCCACGCGCCGGAGAAATCGACGCCGCCGATCCCCAGACGCCGAAGCGCACGCTGGCCGACCGCTACAACACCCGCAAAAGCATAGACCACCAGCAGATCGGCGCCAGCTGGGAACAGCGCTTCGGCGACGACAGCCTGCGCCTGACCGCTTACGGCGGCAACCGGCAAGTGGTCCAGTACCAGGCGTTTTCCAAGGCTTTCCAAGCGCCGTTGACGCACTCCGGCGGAGTGGTCGATTTCGACCGCGACTTCCAGGGCGCGGATATGAACTGGCTGCACGTCAGCCGACTTGCTGGCGGCAAGCTAAGTACCACGATGGGCGTGGAATATGGCCGCTCCACCGACGGCCGCAAGGGCTTTGAGAACTTCATCGGCACGCAGTTCGGTGTAAAAGGCGCGCTGCGGCGCGATGAAAGCGACAAGGTATCCAACCTTGATCCCTACCTGCAGGCCGAATGGCAATCCGGGGCATGGATGCTGAGCGCGGGCCTGCGCCATAGCAGCGTCAGATTCTCGGTCGACGACCACTTCCTCGGCAACGGCAATGACAGCGGCCGTCTCGATTACAGCCACACCACGCCGGTGCTCGGTGTGTTGTACCACTGGTCGCCGGCACTCAACTTGTACGCCAGCGCCGCGCGCGGTTTCGAAACGCCGACGCTGAACGAGCTGTTTTATTCCGGCGCTGGCGGCGGCTTCAACTTTGGCCTCCAGGCGGCGCAAAGCACCCATCTGGAGACCGGCATCAAGGCCCGCCTGGACGAGCGCACCCGCATCAACGCCGCCCTGTTCCAGGTCCGCACCAGCGATGAACTGGTTGTCGACACCAGCAGCGGCGGCCGCACCAGCTATCGCAATGCCGGCAGTACGCTGCGCCAGGGAATGGAATTGTCGTTCGATTCATCATGGAGCAATGGCCTGAGCACCCGGCTGGCACTCACCACTTTGCGGGCGATCTACGACACAAGCTATGGCGCAGTGGCGGAAGGCAGCCGACTGCCCGGCGTCCCCAACGCCAACGCATACGGCGAGCTGGCATGGAAAGACACGGGTGATCGCTACGGCGCCGCATTGGAAGCGGTCGCCAGCAGCAGAATCTACGCGGAGGACGCCAACGCCGATCAGGCGGCGCCAGGCTACGGCGTGCTCAATGCGCGCGTCAGCGCCAGCCAGCAGTGGCGAGGCTGGCGCTTCAAGCAGTTTGCGCGCTTGAATAACCTGCTGGACAAGCAGTACATCGGCTCACTGATCGTCGGCGACGCCAACAAACGTTATTACGAAGCGGCGCCGGGACGCAACTGGCTGCTGGGCGCCAGCGCCAGGTATCAGTTCTAACGCAGGCTGACGGTCTGGCGTTTCCAGGCCGGGTCCTGCCAGCGATAGAACATGCTGAGCGACGACGGCTTATCTGCAGTCTTCAGCGTCGCCAGCGTGTTGATCTCCACCAGTTCGAAGCTGCGCTTGAACTTGCCGTCGACACGGGCCTCCCGCGCCACCAGCATGTTCTGCGAGCCCGGCACCCAGCCGGCAAACTCGGCGTAGCCGATATCGGGATCGGTCGCCGCCGGCGGCAGCACGTCGACCAGCCAGCCGGCGCTGGTCTGGTGGAACAGCCACATCTCGCGCCAGCCATCCATCGGCTGTACCGCCAGCGACAACGCCGTACCCTGTGCATTGACGCGCGCCGACGCCGGCCACACAACGCCGTAGCTGCAACGACGGGCCAGCGCATGCTGCTGATCGTGTTTGGCATCGACCAGCGCAACGCAGGTTTCGCCCGGCTGCCCGGCCATCGCCAGCACGCGCAAGCCCGCCGGCGGTACCGATACCGCCTGTCCTTCGGCAGCCCAGCGCACGCTGCCTGCGCGCACGCCTGCTTCGGCAAAGGCCGCAGCGTCGTCCTCGGTCAATTCCACCGGATCCACCATGCCCAGTTCATCCAGCGCACGCTGCGCGGCTGGCGATGCTTGTTCACCCTTGCGCGCCCGCGCAAACGCCACCGACGACCACACGGCTGCGCGCCGCATATGAATGCGATTACGTACATGGGGCGGCAGTTCCTTCATGTCGACACGCTCCAGCACCTCGGCACGCCAATCGTCCAGCGCTACACGCGCACCGGGACGCAAGGCCGGGTCGACGCATTCCTGCCGCGTCAGTCCCAGCACCGCCGTCGCGCGCTGCTGTGGCTCCGACAGCATCGCCAGTACGCGCCTGAAAGCCTCGCCGTCGTAGCACAGCTGCATGCGCCCTTCGCGTTCAAAGCTGCGGATACCGACACCGTAGTTAGCCACCACCTCCAGATGCGCGGCGATAGTAATATCCCCTTGCTTGCTCTGCTTGGAAGAGGCACGCCGTGCCAACCGGTCGGCCATGGTGCCCAGCGCATCGAAGGGCTCCGCCGTGATCGCGGCCGCAGGCGCCGCCTTCAAATAAGCCGCCGCGTAGCTGATGCCCAGCGATTCCGCACCCGGCGAGTCGCGCAAGAAGCGCGCCACCGCCAGCAGCTCCGGCGCGTCGGCCGGTGCCAGGGAGACCCTGCGCACCTGCGACGCACGTATGTAACCAGCGCGCTCACGGCGATAATCGTAGACCTGCAAGAAGTCCTGCTTCTCGCCGCGTATCTCCAGGCTGTCGCCCTGCCACAGGACGGCCTGCTGCTGGGCTGTGTCCTTGGGCGCTGCGCGCAGCGCGGCCTGGTCCTGCGTGACAATCGCCAGTATGGCGGCGGCTGCAATCATCGACATGATTATTGTCCTTCCTTGACGCTGTCCACGGCTTCGCCGCCAACTGTCGCCATACGCGGCTGCTTGCCATGCTGGCTGCCCAATAGGGCCGAGCCGATAAAGCCACCATCGGTCGGCGACGGCGCGATAATGACCGACACCTTGTCCGACAGTTTGTCCGCCATCGTTTTCTGGATCAGCAGCGGATTGCGGGTAATCAGATCGCCCTCGCGCTCCATCTGCGCGGCAGCCACCTTGCCGACCAGCTCCTGGCGATAGGCTTCCGCATCCGCCAGCTTGCGGCGCGAATCGGCTTCGCCTGCGGCTTCGATCACGCGCGCCTGCGCATTGCCCTCCGAGGTTTTGATGCGCGCCATTTTTTCCGCTTCCGCTTCCAGCTTGCGCTGCTCGATCTGCTTCTGTTTGAACGGTAGCACATGCGCCATCGCCTGCTCCTGCGCCCTGGCCGCGATTATCTGTTCGTTGCCGGCTGCTTCGGCGGCCTTTTCGCGGCGGATCTTGTCCGCATCGGCTTCAAGCGCGGTCTGCTTGACTTGCTTCTCCTTCAGCTCCAGCGTGTAGCGCATTTTTTCGGTTTCCAGTTCTTCGGCCAGCAGCTTTTCCATGCCTGCCTGGTACTCTTCCGGCAGCGTGATCTTACCGATGGTGATACCGCGCAGGGTAATGCCATCGGCCGCCAGCTTGGGCTTGAGCTCAGCCTCGATCGCCTGCTGGATCTCGGCGCGCTTGGTCGAGAAGATCTCGCGCACGGTGTAGCGGGTGAACACCTTGTAGATAACGCCCTGCACCGCCGGCTCGACGATGGAGCCGTTGATATCCGGCGGCAGCGACTGCGCCATGGCTGTCACGCGGTTCGCATCCAGCGCGTAGCGCACCGACATATCCACGCCCAACGCCAGTCCCTCGACCGACTGGAAGGGTGCATTGTCATTGCCGGCCGGGCGGTACACCTGGTCGCGCAGCGACACCTGACGCAGCACATGCACGCCGGGCACCATGAAGACGGCGCCATCGCGCACCGTGATGGCGGAACCGGTCAACTGATTGATGCGGATACCCAGGCTGCCGGTCGCCACCTTGGCCATCGGCGGATGCGTGACCAGGCCATAGACGGCGGCGCCGGCCAGGCCCAGCGCCACCAGCATCGCGCCGTTGCGGCGCATGCCGTTTGCCATAGCGCCGGCGCCGCCGCTCAAAGTCGCGCGCACCGCCTGCACCATCCGTTTGATCCGTTCTGCCATGATATTCACCTTCTGCTGGTTGTTTAAGTTCAGGGCCTATCCCTGAGACGAATGGTGCGCCGGATGTGGCGGAAGTATCAACGCTGCCGCCGTCCGGCTATCCTCCGCCCGCGTGAAGAAATCCTCACAGCCGATTTGTGACTTTTCCCGTAAAAGCGTGGATACTCGCTGCATTGACAGTCAGTGGAGTACAGCATGGCCAAAGTCGCCGTCATCGAGGACGATCTGCCGACCAGCAATCAGCTGCGGACGTGGATAGAATCGGCGCGGCCCGGCATCGTGGTCGACCAGTGGTTCAGTCGCGACGACGCCGAGGCGGCCATCGCGCGCGAACGCTACGACCTGGTGGTGCTCGACATCGAACTGGGGCGCGAGCGCCATGCGGGCGTCGCCATCATCAACGCCATCAACAAGCGGCACGCCACGCCGGTGCTGGTGGTGTCGGCCATGCCCGCCACCATTTACCGCAGCATCATGAAGGCGCTGGACGCGTGGGACTATCTGCAGAAAGCGACTTTCGAAGAAGCCGACTTCATCGAAACCTTCCTCGAAATCCTGCGCTCGGTGAAGGAAAAGCCGGAGCCGGCCTCCGTCGCCGCCAGCGATGAGCTGAGCATGGACCCACTGCGCCAGCGCACGCCGACCTGGCGCGGCCACCGCATCAATCTGCCGCTGACGGCACAGCGCATCCTGGCGGCCCTGTTTGCGCGGCGTGGCCAAGTGGTGTCCTACGATGAGTTGTTCGAGGTGGTGAAGAGCGGCCGTAATCGCGACAACATCCGCAAGCATGTCAGCACCATCCGCGACGCCTTCCGCGAGATCGATCCCAGCTTCGCCTGCATCGAGAACATCCCCATGCGCGGCTTCCGCTGGGCCGACACGGAAAGCCGCTGACTGTGAACTGGCGCCGGCTCAGCCTCGTCCCCTATCGCCTGCGGCTGCTGCTGCGCGCGGCCTTCGTATTCCTGATGGCGGCGACGGTGGGTTTGGCGTTGTCGGTGCTCCAGCAGGAGAAACAGCTCAGTTACAAAAACTATCAAGGCAGCTTCCATAAGACGCGCGTGCAGGTGGCGGCGACGCTGCGCCATCCTACCGGGCAGCTGGCGTTGCTGAATCCGCAGCCGGTGGCCAATGGCGCTGCGCTGCATCCGCTGCTGCTGCCGTTTGCGGCGCTCGATTTCGACGACCTGCAAAAAGTGCAGCAAGCCGTGGCCATGTCTGGCTGCCTTGCGCAATACGGCAATAACGGTTCCCTGTGCGTCGGCATCGGTAATAATCCATGGGCTGGAGGGTTCATTTATGTCGCCGGCACATTCGACGGTGCACGGCTGGTGCCGCATACGCGCGGCGATCAGGTGGTGGATCAGGCGCACCGCGTCAGGGTCAAGGTCAGCTTGCGCGGCCAAACTTACGAATGGATCGCGCCGTTCGAGGAAAGCACCGAACCACAAACGCCCGGACGCCGTTTCGGCGGCATGCGCGGACGTTTGACCGGCTTCGCCGCAGCCGATGTGGCGCGGGCCAAGGCGCCGGCGGTCAAGGATTTCCGCGGCTGGATCTGGCAGAATCCGCGCTGCACCGACCAAACCGCTGCCGATGAGGACCCGACCTGCATGCGCAGCGCTTTCTTCTCGCTGCGATTGCCGGTCGGCGTGCTGCAGGATGCGCTGTTCGAAAAACGCCGCCCCGTCTGGCCGCCCGAAGACCTGGACCGCATCGATGTCCGCATCGCCATGCTGCCGCCGGGCGAAGGTCCGCCGTTGCTCGACAGCGCCACCGGTCCGAGCACGCCGCCGTTCTCGCTGAAGGACTTGAAGTCCATGCTGCTGCCGGGCGAGAGCCTGCAAATCCGCCGCCTGACAGATGGCGCATCCTCGGCCGCCGCACTGCCTCTGCTGGTCGGCGCGGTCGATCCCGAAGACCAGTCCTGGCATTTTGTGACAACGCTGATCCGTCATCTGCCGGTGGACGCGTACGACGTGCCGCTGGAAGCAAAGGAAGTCATCGCCACGCCGGCCGGCAGCTACGAGGTTCTGCTCAAAGGAGATGTCCGCAGCGTCAGCAAAAGCCTGAGCGTGGTCGCCAGCCGGCTGGTATGGTTTGTCGGCGCAATGCTGGCGGCGCTGATGCTGGCCTGGCTGGTGATTGAAATCGGTATCATCCGCCGCATCAAGGTGCTGATCAAGCGCGCTGACGATGTGGGTGAACGGGTGAAAGCCGCGCGCGGATTTTCCGAAGCCGACCTGGCGGATCTGCGCGGCGAGGATGAGCTGGGGGTACTGGCGACCGGCCTGCACGATCTGCTGCGCCGGGTGCGCGAAGATGTCGAGCGCGAGAACATCCGCGCCGAACAGGAACGCGACATGTGGCATGCGGTTGGCCACGAAATCATGTCGCCCTTGCAGTCGCTGATGGTACTGCACGGCGGACCTGAGGACGAAAGCCATCGCTACATCACCCGTATGCAGCAGGCGATCCGCGTGCTGTACGGGCGTGCATCGCCAAGCGAGGCGTTCCAGTCCTCCGAGCTCCAGGTCACGGAGATTGATTTGACAGCCTTTCTGCAGAAAGTCGCCGAGAATGCCTCATGCGTTGGCATTCACAACGTGGTGTTTCAGGGAGCGGCCCAAGCGTTGATCGCGCGGGCCGACGAGTACTCGCTGGAGGATGTCGTCACTCATGTGCTGCGCAACGCCGAGCGCTATCGTGTGCCGGGTAGTGGGATCACCATCACGTTGGAAGGCAGCGACACCGGCGCGACGATCACCATCCACAATCGCGGCCCACAGATTGCATTCGATATGATCGCCAAGATATTTGAATACGGCGTGTCGGATCAGCCGGAATCCGGCGCCAACGGCAATCGTGGCCAGGGCCTGTTTGTCGCCAAGACCTACATGGCCAAAATGGGCGGCACCATCGTCGCGCAAAACCTGGCCGATGGCGTATCCTTCATACTCAATCTACAGCGCAGCGGCTGACATGACATCCTCAACATCGCCGAAATATGACGCCATCGTCGTTGGCAGCGGGCCGGGCGGCGCCAGCGTCGCGCGGGAACTGGCGCGCCGGCAGTTGCGTGTACTGGTGCTGGAACAAGGCAGCGCTTCGCCACTGCAAGGAACGCTGTCGCAGATGGCCGGCATTGCCGCCGTGCCTGGCAAGGGCGCCTTCATTCATCGCGACGCTTCACTGCTGGTGAGCGGCATCGCAGCTGGCGGTACATCGACGATCAACTTTGCCACTGCCGCGCCGCCACCTCTGGCGATGTTTGCGGCGCATGACATCGACCTCGCGCCTGCACTGGAAGCATTGCGCGCCGAGCTGCGGATGGGGCCTTTGCCCGATGAGCTGATAGGGCCTATGGCCCGTCGCATTCAACTGGGCGCCGAAGTGCAACAGCTGGCATGGCGCAAACTCGACAAGATGATACGGCCCCAGATTTGTCGCACCGGTTGCTGGCGTTGCGTGTACGGCTGTCCGTTCGGTGCCAAGTGGACCGCGCGCGACTTCCTGGACGAAGCGCAGCAGCTCGGCGCGACACTGATCGACCAGGCTAAAGTTGAAGAGATCGTTGTCGAAAGCGGTCGGGCGACCGGCGTGCGCTATCGCCGGGACGGCGCCTTGCAGTTGGCGTTTGCAGAGAATGTGATTCTGGCCGCCGGCGGCATCGGCACACCGCGGCTGCTGCATCGTTCAGGTCTGCATCCAGCCAGCAGTCCATTCTTCAGCGATCCGGTGATCGCCGTCATGGGCGAGGTGGGCGACATCGACGGCGGCGCCGAGGTGCCTATGGCGTCCGGCCTGTACTTGCAGGAAGAGGGCATCGCATTGGCGGACATGACACTGCCGAAGCCGATGTACCAGGCCTTTGCCGCACAGGTCGGACGTGTGGACCGGCTGATGGCGCACGCGAAGACGCTGACATTGATGGTCAAGATACGTGACGATATCGGTGGTGGCATCGGTCCGCGATGGGTCGACAAAACGTTGACGCCAGCCGACCGGCGCAAGTTGGTGGCCGGCGTGGATATGGCGCGCGGCGTATTGCGTGCGGCCGGCGCCAGGAAGATATTCAAGAGCTGGCATTTCGCCGCGCATCCAGGCGGCAGCGTGCGCATCGGCGAAGGCGTGGACAGTACGCTGCAAACCAGCACCGCCAATCTGTACGTCTGCGATGCATCGGTGATTCCACAACCGTGGGGTTTGCCGCCGACGCTCACCTTGCTATGCCTCGGCAAACGGTTGGGACAAAATCTCTAGACGAAAAAAAGCCCCGACCAAATCATTGGAAGGGGCTTTTTAATATAACTAGCCTGACGATAACCTACTTTCACACTGGTTGCAGCACTATCATCGGCGCAGAGTTGTTTCACGGTCCTGTTCGGGATGGGAAGGGGTGGGACCAACTTGCTATGGTCATCAGGCATTGACTTGTACGAGCGACGCTTTCAGCGACGCTCCGAATCTGGAAAAAGTAAGTAATGGGGTAATGAAGTTGTATCAACGAACGTTACAACGTACTTCTCATTCACCACAACCTGCTAAGGTTATAGGGACAAGCCGTACGGGCAATTAGTATCAGTTAGCTTAATGCATTACTGCACTTCCACACCTGACCTATCAACGTCCTGGTCTCGAACGACCCTTCAAAGAGCTCAAGGCTCTGGGAAATCTCATCTTAAGGCAAGTTTCCCGCTTAGATGCTTTCAGCGGTTATCTCTTCCAGACTTAGCTACCCGGCAATGCCACTGGCGTGACAACCGGTACACCAGAGGTCTGTCCACTCCGGTCCTCTCGTACTAGGAGCAGCCCCCTTCAAATTTCCAACGCCCACGGCAGATAGGGACCAAACTGTCTCACGACGTTTTAAACCCAGCTCACGTACCACTTTAAATGGCGAACAGCCATACCCTTGGGACCGGCTACAGCCCCAGGATGTGATGAGCCGACATCGAGGTGCCAAACTCCCCCGTCGATATGAACTCTTGGGAGGAATCAGCCTGTTATCCCCAGAGTACCTTTTATCCGTTGAGCGATGGCCCTTCCATACAGAACCACCGGATCACTATGTCCTACTTTCGTACCTGCTCGACTTGTCAGTCTCGCAGTTAAGCACGCTTATGCCATTGCACTATCGTCACGATGTCCGACCGTAACTAGCGTACCTTCGAACTCCTCCGTTACACTTTAGGAGGAGACCGCCCCAGTCAAACTGCCTACCATGCACTGTCCCCGACCCGGATAACGGGCCAAGGTTAGAACCTCAAATGAACCAGGGTGGTATTTCAAGGATGGCTCCACGAGAACTGGCGTCCCCGCTTCAAAGCCTCCCACCTATCCTACACAGATTGATTCAAAGTCCAATGCAAAGCTACAGTAAAGGTTCATGGGGTCTTTCCGTCTAGCCGCGGGTAGATTGCATCATCACAAACACTTCAACTTCGCTGAGTCTCGGGAGGAGACAGTGTGGCCATCGTTACGCCATTCGTGCAGGTCGGAACTTACCCGACAAGGAATTTCGCTACCTTAGGACCGTTATAGTTACGGCCGCCGTTTACTGGGACTTCAATCAAGAGCTTGCACCCCATCATTTAATCTTCCAGCACCGGGCAGGCGTCACACCCTATACGTCCACTTTCGTGTTTGCAGAGTGCTGTGTTTTTATTAAACAGTCGCAGCCACCAGTTTATTGCAACCCGTTCACCCTACTGAAGTAAATCAGCCAAGCTACAAGGGCGTACCTTTTCCCGAAGTTACGGTACCAATTTGCCGAGTTCCTTCTCCCGAGTTCTCTCAAGCGCCTTAGAATACTCATCTCGCCCACCTGTGTCGGTTTGCGGTACGGTCTCGTATGACTGAAGCTTAGAGGCTTTTCTTGGAACCACTTCCGATTGCTTCAGTGCCTAAGCACCTCGTCCCAGTCCCTTGAATTACGCGCCCGGATTTGCCTAAGCGCCTTCTATGAACCAGAAACTGACTATTCCAACAGTCAGACAACCTTCCGCGATCCGTCCCCCCATCGCATCATACGACGGTGCAGGAATATTAACCTGCTTCCCATCAGCTACGCATCTCTGCCTCGCCTTAGGGGCCGACTCACCCTGCTCCGATGAACGTTGAACAGGAAACCTTGGGCTTACGGCGTGGGGGCTTTTCACCCCCATTATCGCTACTCATGTCAGCATTCGCACTTCTGATACCTCCAGCATCCTTTACAAGACACCTTCGCAGGCTTACAGAACGCTCTCCTACCATATGCTTACGCATATCCGCAGCTTCGGTGACTGGCTTAGCCCCGTTACATCTTCCGCGCAGGACGACTCGATCAGTGAGCTATTACGCTTTCTTTAAATGATGGCTGCTTCTAAGCCAACATCCTGACTGTTTTAGCCTTCCCACTTCGTTTTCCACTTAGCCAATCTTTGGGACCTTAGCTGGCGGTCTGGGTTGTTTCCCTCTTGACGCCGGACGTTAGCACCCGACGTCTGTCTCCCAAGCTCGCACTCATCGGTATTCGGAGTTTGCAATGGTTTGGTAAGTCGCGATGACCCCCTAGCCATAACAGTGCTCTACCCCCGATGGTGATACTTGAGGCACTACCTAAATAGTTTTCGGAGAGAACCAGCTATTTCCAAGTTTGTTTAGCCTTTCACCCCTACCCACAGCTCATCCCCTAATTTTTCAACATTAGTGGGTTCGGACCTCCAGTGCGTGTTACCGCACCTTCATCCTGGCCATGAGTAGATCACTTGGTTTCGGGTCTACACCCAGCGACTATCGCCCTGTTCGGACTCGATTTCTCTACGGCTTCCCGATCTGGTTAACCTTGCCACTGAATGTAAGTCGCTGACCCATTATACAAAAGGTACGCAGTCACGGAACAAGTCCGCTCCTACTGTTTGTATGCACACGGTTTCAGGATCTATTTCACTCCCTCCCGGGGTTCTTTTCGCCTTTCCCTCACGGTACTGGTTCACTATCGGTCGATTACGAGTATTTAGCCTTGGAGGATGGTCCCCCCATATTCAGACAGGATTTCTCGTGTCCCGCCCTACTTGTCGCACGCTTAGTTCCACACATCGCATTTCACATACGGGGCTATCACCCGCTATGGCTCCAATTTCCAGTGGATTCTGTTATGCGTCATGCTAAAACGTGCAGGCTCATCCCATTTCGCTCGCCACTACTTTGGGAATCTCGGTTGATTTCTTTTCCTGCAGCTACTTAGATGTTTCAGTTCGCCGCGTTCGCTTTGCATACCTATGTATTCAGTATGCAATGACCTAAAAGGCCGGGTTTCCCCATTCGGAAATCTGCGGATCAAAGCTTGTTTGCTAGCTCCCCGCAGCTTATCGCAAGCTACTACGTCCTTCATCGCCTGTAATCGCCAAGGCATCCACCATGTGCACTTATTCACTTGTCCCTATAACGTTAGCCCCTTGCGACTAAACAAAGGAGCGGTCATAGGAATAAGAAGTACTACGTTGTTGCGTTTGTTGATACATACAATCATTACCCACCCACGCAGTTCCCCGCATGGGTACATAAAAATTTACTTACTTCTTCCAGATTGTTAAAGAACGTACAGCACTTGATCTCTAAAAGATCAAATCTAAAGGCTTACCCTTACATTTGAACTCTTGGTGGAGGATGACGGGATCGAACCGACGACCCCCTGCTTGCAAAGCAGGTGCTCTCCCAGCTGAGCTAATCCCCCTGAGATTTACTACAAGGCAGAAACTGGTAGGGCTGGTTGGACTCGAACCAACGACCCCCGCGTTATCAACACGGTGCTCTAACCAGCTGAGCTACAGCCCCAAATGCTGTTCTTTAATATTGACAGTCGATAAGTGTGAACGCTTGATGAGCAGTCCGAAGACCAGTGCTACTCTAGAAAGGAGGTGATCCAGCCGCACCTTCCGATACGGCTACCTTGTTACGACTTCACCCCAGTCACGAATCCTACCGTGGTAAGCGCCCTCCTTGCGGTTAAGCTACCTACTTCTGGTAAAACCCGCTCCCATGGTGTGACGGGCGGTGTGTACAAGACCCGGGAACGTATTCACCGCGACATGCTGATCCGCGATTACTAGCGATTCCAACTTCATGCAGTCGAGTTGCAGACTACAATCCGGACTACGATACACTTTCTGGGATTAGCTCCCCCTCGCGGGTTGGCGGCCCTCTGTATGTACCATTGTATGACGTGTGAAGCCCTACCCATAAGGGCCATGAGGACTTGACGTCATCCCCACCTTCCTCCGGTTTGTCACCGGCAGTCTCATTAGAGTGCCCTTTCGTAGCAACTAATGACAAGGGTTGCGCTCGTTGCGGGACTTAACCCAACATCTCACGACACGAGCTGACGACAGCCATGCAGCACCTGTGTGCAGATTCTCTTTCGAGCACCCTCCAATCTCTCGGAGGTTTCTGCCATGTCAAGGGTAGGTAAGGTTTTTCGCGTTGCATCGAATTAATCCACATCATCCACCGCTTGTGCGGGTCCCCGTCAATTCCTTTGAGTTTTAATCTTGCGACCGTACTCCCCAGGCGGTCTACTTCACGCGTTAGCTGCGTTACCAAGTCAATTAAGACCCGACAACTAGTAGACATCGTTTAGGGCGTGGACTACCAGGGTATCTAATCCTGTTTGCTCCCCACGCTTTCGTGCATGAGCGTCAGTTTTGACCCAGGGGGCTGCCTTCGCCATCGGTGTTCCTCCACATATCTACGCATTTCACTGCTACACGTGGAATTCTACCCCCCTCTGCCAAACTCTAGCCTTGCAGTCTCCATCGCCATTCCCAGGTTGAGCCCGGGGATTTCACGACAGACTTACAAAACCGCCTGCGCACGCTTTACGCCCAGTAATTCCGATTAACGCTTGCACCCTACGTATTACCGCGGCTGCTGGCACGTAGTTAGCCGGTGCTTATTCTTCAGGTACCGTCATTAGCAAGGGATATTAGCCCTCACCGTTTCTTCCCTGACAAAAGAGCTTTACAACCCGAAGGCCTTCTTCACTCACGCGGCATTGCTGGATCAGGCTTGCGCCCATTGTCCAAAATTCCCCACTGCTGCCTCCCGTAGGAGTCTGGACCGTGTCTCAGTTCCAGTGTGGCTGGTCGTCCTCTCAGACCAGCTACTGATCGATGCCTTGGTAGGCTTTTACCCTACCAACTAGCTAATCAGATATCGGCCGCTCCAGGAGCACAAGGCCTTGCGGTCCCCTGCTTTCATCCTTAGATCGTATGCGGTATTAGCGTAACTTTCGCTACGTTATCCCCCACTCCAGGGTACGTTCCGATATATTACTCACCCGTTCGCCACTCGCCGCCAGGTTGCCCCGCGCTGCCGTTCGACTTGCATGTGTAAGGCATGCCGCCAGCGTTCAATCTGAGCCAGGATCAAACTCTTCAGTTTAATCTCTGTTTATTTGACACTTGCGTGTCACCGTCATTGCTGACGGGTCGCTCACTCAAAATACTGACAGGCCACTATTTTCATAGCGCCTATTTCATTACTTCTTGTGAACATTTGATATTTTAAGTTTCACGCTACCGAAGCAGCGTGTGCACTTTCATCAAACGTCCACACTTATCGACTGTTAATTTTTAAAGAACTTATTCGGTACTGCGTTTGCTGCGGAGCGTTGTGTCCGTCAGCGAAGAAGGAAGAGTATGAAGCGTTTAGATCGTTTCGTCAACCCCTACTTTTTTTCTCCCCACTTAACACTGCATTTGCATGCACCGTTTTGCGGGGAGGCGAACTATATCAAAGGCCGTCGAAGTTTGGCAAGCGCTTTTCAAGGAAGGCATGCATGCCTTCTTTCTGCGCAGGCGTGCCAAAGGCAGCCTGGAACAGGCGGCGTTCATAATTGACACCTTCCGTCAGCGTGGTTTCGAAGGCGCGGTTGACGGAGTCCTTGATCATCATCGCCACCGACGTCGGCATCGATGCGATCTGCTTCGCCGCAGTCAGCACTTCTTCGATCAGCTTGTCGGCAGGGACGACGCGCGACACCAGACCAATGCGCTCCGCTTCCGCCGCGTCAATGGTGCGCGCGGTCAGCAGCATGTCCATCGCCTTGGCCTTGCCGATGGTGCGCGGCAGGCGCTGCGTGCCGCCCGCGCCAGGCGTGACGCCAACCTTGATTTCCGGCTGGCCGAACTTGGCGGTATCGGCCGCGATCAGGAAATCGCACATCATCGCCAACTCGCAGCCACCGCCCAGCACGTAGCCGGCCACAGCGCCCACTACCGGCTTACGGATGCGCAGGATGTGCTCCCAGTTGCGGGTGATGTAGTTGTCGCGATACGTATCCACATAGGTGTAGTCCGCCATGGCGGCGATGTCGGCACCGGCGGCGAAGGCTTTCTCGCTGCCGGTCAGCACGATGCAGCCGATGGCCGGATCGGCGTCGAACTTATATAAGGCATCGCCCAGCTCGTTCATCATGCGGTCGTTCAGCGCGTTCAGCGCCTTCGGGCGGTTCAGGCGGATCAGGGCAACTTTGTCGTGCACTTCAACGATCAGATCTTCATATTGCATACGGTGTCTCCTTCATAGTGAAATATTCCTGAAGGATTGTAGCGCCTAACTCCCGCGCTGGTATCATTGAAAGACAGCAACCTGCTTTAAAGAGCCTCCTATTTTTACCGCCTTACGCCGCCGCCTGAGCAACAAGCTCAACCATGACGCCTTGCTGCGCAACGGCGACTTCATGCGCTACTGGTCCAGCTCCATTCTCAACGGCTTCGGCGCCTACATCAGTTCGCTGGCCCTGCCACTGTGTTCTGTCCTGCTGCTGCACGCGACGCCCGCGCAGATGGGCATGCTGGGCGCGTCGGCGGCGATTCCGTTTGCGCTGCTGGCCCTGCCGGCCGGCGTGTTCCTCGACCGCAACCGCAAACTGCCGGTACTACTCGGCAGCAAAGCGATCATGGCCACGACGCTGGGCAGCATCCCGCTGGCCTACTGGCTGGGCCTGCTATCTATCGAATGGATGTATGTGGTCTCCTTTATCAGCGGCGCGTGCTCGGTGGTGGGCGGCGGCGCGGAGCAGATCTTCCTCACCAACCTGATCGGCCGCGACCGCCTGACCGACGCGCAATCCAAGTTCGCCGCCACCGATTCGGCCGCCCGGCTGATCGCGCCCGGCATCGCTGGCATCCTGATCCAATGGCTGACGGCGCCGTTCGCGGTGCTGCTCAACGCCATCGGCTTTGTCATCTCCATCCTGTTGCTGCGCAACCTGAACGCCACCGATCCCAAGCCGGCGCCGTCCAACAAGCACCCGCTGCGCGACATCCACGACGGCCTGTTGTTCATCTGGGGCCAGCCGCTGCTGCGCACGCTGGCCTGGGGCGCGGGCATCTGGCATATGCTGTTCTACGGCTTTGCCGCGCTCAGCGTGCTATTCAGCACCCGTGAACTGGGCATGACGGCCGGCATGCTGGGCGCGGCGCAAATGGTCGGCGGCATAGGCGTGCTGATGAGCTCCCTGCTGCTGAAACCGCTGAACACGCGCTTCGGCGCCGGCGTCACCATGCAGATCGGCCTGGGCCTGACCGCGTTCGCGTTCGCCGCCATGCCGATGATTCCGGCCAATCTGTTCGGCAGTCCGACCGCCAGCGCGGTGGCGTGCAGCGGCCTGTCGCTCTTCCTCGACTGCGGCGTGATGCTGTTCTTCATGCCCTATATGACGATGCGCCAGAAGGTCACGCCGGACGCCTACCTGGGCCGCATGGTCTCGACCATGCGCTTCCTGACGGTGGCGACGGCGCCGCTCGGCGCGCTGACCGCCGGCTACATCGGCGAGCATTTCAGCATCCGCACCGGCATGGCCTGCGTGGCCGTGGGCGGCATCGCGCTGTCGGCGGCGATGGCGATGTCCTCGTCGATGCGCAATGCGCAGCATCAGGCGGCGCCGGCCGTCTCCTAACGTGCGCCGCCGATCCAACTAAATCATTAGGCTGGATTCAGTGTCCCATCATTGGAGTGCGCCATGTTCAAGTCCATCCTGCTGCCCACCGACGGCTCGGAACTGTCGGACAAAGCGACCGCGATGGCGGTCCAGTTTGCCAAACTCAATCGCGCCCGCATCGTCGCCATCACGGTCATCACGCCGCTGCCATTTTCCTCCATGGGCGACAGCGGCGCGGTGATCGATTCCGGCCAGTTCGCCGCCCAGATGCAAAACGCGGCGCGCCACCATATCGACAAGGTCGCCGCCGCCGCGCATGCCGAAGAGATTCCGTTCGAGGGAGTGATCACGATGTCGCCCAGTCCGTACGAAGAGATCGTCGAGGCGGCGAAGAAGTTTGAATGCGACATCATCATGATGGCGTCGCACGGAAGGCGCGGCCTGAACCGGCTGTTTTTGGGCAGCGAGACACAGAAGGTGCTCGCCCATACCACGCTGCCCGTGATGGTGCTACGTTAAAGTCAGTGCGGCTGCTTCGGCAGCAGCACCCAGACATTGCCGCGCTGCTTCATGCGGCCCGCGTTCTCCGAAGCCTCGGTGCCGAAGCCGAAGAAGTAGTCCACACGGATCGCGCCACGGATCGCGCCGCCGGTATCCTGCGCCATCACCAGGCGCTGCAAGGGGATATCGCTGTTCGGCATCGTGGTCGACAGGAACACCGGCGCGCCCAGCGGCAGCTGCGAGGCGTCGATCGCCACCGAGCGCGACGGCGTCAACGGCACGCCCAGCGAACCTTTCGGCCCCACCTTCGGATCCGGCAACCGCTCCTCCCTGAAGAACACATAGCTCGGATTCACATTGAACAGCTCCTGCATGCGCGTAGGATGGCCGGCGATCCACGCCTTGATGCCCTGCGCCGACGCCTGCTCCAGCGTCAGCTCGCCCTTCTCCACCAGGTATTTGCCGATCGACTTGTACGGATGGCCGTTCTGGTCCGCGTACGCCACGCGCACGGTTTCCTGGGTATCGGTCAGCTGCACGCGGCCCGAGCCCTGCACCTGCAGGAAGAAGGACTCCACCGGATCGTCCACCCACAGCAGCTCCTTGCCGCCGAAATCGGCCTTCTCGATGTCGGCGCGGGTCGCATACGGCACCACTTTCTTGCCGACCAGCTTGCCGCGCAGGCGCATGCCCTTCAGCTCCGGATACACGCTGGCCAGGTCGATGGTGAGCATATCGTCCGGCACCTTATATAAAGGCGTCTGATACGGACCGCCCTTTTTGCGCGCGCCGCGCAGCAGTGGCTCGTAGTAGCCGGTGATCAGGCCGTCGGTGGCGCCGTCCGGCGCGATCACCTGGTTCGGCTCCATGAAGGCCTCGAAGAAAGTGCGGATCGCCTGCTCGTCGCTGGCGTTGACGGTGCGCGCGATGCTGCACGATTCCTTCCAGTTCGGCTGCTTGACCAGCACCGAGCACGAGGCCATGAACGCCGGCCAGGCCGCGCGCACGTCATCCTTGTCCCAGCCCGGCAGCGAGGCAAAGGTGGTCGGCACCATTTGCAGCGCGGTCGGCTTCGGCGGAACCGGCGGCACAACAGGCGTCGGCGGCACGACAGGCGCCGGCGGCGTCACGGTCGGCGCCTGCGTTTTATCCGGCGGCAGCGGCGTGGTGGTACAGGCGGCCAGCGAAACCGCGACGACGGTCAGCGGAACGAGTAGACTACGGCGTGTTAATGACATAAGGATGGCTATGTGGGTATTGATGATAGAAGCATGCGTGGCGTTTTTCCTGCTGGTGTTCATCGTCTGGTGGACCATGTACCAAGGCAAGGGCAAGACTAAAAAGCTGCCCCCGCCGGCCAAGGAAAACGAACAAGAGTAATCAGTGCAGCGTGCGCGGCAGCGACAGCACGAACTCCGGGATCTTGGTTTCGAACTGGTGGCCGTCCTCGGCCACGCAGAAGTACTCCCCGAACATCGAGCCCTGCTGGGTTTGCAGCGCGGTGCCGCTGGTGTATTCAAAATGCTCACCCGGTTGCAGCAGCGGCTGATGCCCGACTACGCCCAGTCCGCGCACCTCTTCCACACGATTGTTGGCGTCGGTGATAACCCAGTGGCGCGAGATCAGCTGCGCAGCCACCGTGCCGGTGTTCTTGATCGTGATCGAATAGGTAAACACAAAGTTGGTGCGCTCCGGGTCCGACTGATCCGGCAGGTACTGAGTTCTGACCGACACAGTAAATTCGTAAGTGGCCATCGAAATTCCTTAAAGCTTGGTAAAAGCGTAATCGCTCTATACAAAATTGGCGATTGTATATCGTCAGTCCCCCATTGCACCGCAAATCCGCCCCGTATGCAAGGACGGCGCGGCTGAAAACCACCGCAAAACCGGTACAGTCGCGCCGGGCAGCGTAAAATAGCGCATCTTTTTTCTTGCCAGCCCAAAGCCATGACCACATTCCGCATCGCTCCCAGCATTTTGTCCGCCGATTTCGCCCGCCTGGGTGAAGAGGTCCGCAACGTCGTCACCGCCGGTGCGGACATCATCCACTTCGACGTGATGGACAACCACTATGTTCCCAACCTGACCATCGGCCCGCTGGTATGCGAAGCCATCCGCCCGCACGTGCAGGTGCCGATCGACGTACACCTGATGGTCAAGCCGGTCGACCGCATCATCCCCGACTTCGCCAAGGCTGGCGCCAACATCATCACCTTCCACCCGGAAGCGTCGGACCACATCGACCGCTCGCTGCAGCTGATCCGCGACCACGGCTGCAAGGCCGGCCTGGTGTTCAATCCGGCCACGCCGCTGAGCTACCTGGAACACGTGATGGACAAGATCGACATGATCCTGATCATGTCGGTCAACCCGGGCTTCGGCGGCCAGTCCTTCATCCCGCAGGCGCTGAAGAAGATCGCCGAGGCGCGCCGCCTGATCAACGAATCCGGCCGCGACATCCTGCTGGAAGTGGACGGCGGCATCAAGATCGACAACATCGCCGCCGCCGCTGCGGCAGGCGCGGACACCTTCGTGGCCGGCTCCGCCATCTTCGGCAAGCCGGACTACAAGGCCGTCATCGACGCCATGCGCGCCCAACTGGCGACGGTGTAACCATGAGTGTGCTGGCAGGCGTACGCGCCGCAATCATCGATCTCGACGGCACCATGCTGGATACGATTCCCGACTTCCACGTCGCGCTCAACGGCATGCGCGCGGAGCTGGGCCTGCAGCCGATCTCGCAGGACCAGATCGCGCTGATGGTGGGCAAAGGCTCGGAAAACCTGATCCGCTCCGTACTGGGGCTGGATTGGGACGCGGCCCGCGTGGAAGCGCATTTCGAGACCGCGATGGACGCCTACCAGCGCCACTACCTGAGCATCAACGGCAATTACAGCGCCCTGTATCCGGGCGTGATCGAAGGCCTGACGGCGATGAAGGCACAGGGCCTGCGCCTGGCCTGTGTAACCAACAAGCCCATTTCCTTCACCACGCCGCTGCTCAAGCTCAAGGGCCTGGACGGTTTCTTCGAGGTGGTCTACGGCGGCGATTCGCTGCCGCGCAAGAAGCCCGATCCGCTGCCGCTGCAGACGGTGTGCGCCGATTTCGGCCTGGCGCCGGCGCAGGTGGTGGCCATCGGCGACTCCTCGAACGACGCGCAAGCCGCACGGGCAGCGGGTTGCCCGGTGTTGACGGTGCCTTACGGTTACAATCACGGAGAGGCTATACACAAAACCGATTCCGATGGTATAGTAGCCACGCTGCTCGATGCCGCTATTTTGATCCGTTCGCATAATTAACCGTTAGCTGAACTACTCTGACCGAAATGTCTTTCACCAAAAAACACAATGTCATCCAAACCGGCTCGATTGAGGCCTGGCTTTGGCGACGCTGGCAATCCTGGCAAAACTAAGCCGAACTGATTGCTGTCGTTTGCGCGCGCGCACCCGACAGGTTTTTTGACAAACCACCGCCAAACCCACACCCACACCCTTGGCGGCATGGAGAGAAGACATGACCGAACTCGAATTCAAATCGTTGTCCACCGACGGCTACAACCGCATCCCGCTGATCGCCGAAGCCTTTGCCGATCTCGAAACCCCGCTCACGCTGTACCTGAAACTGGCCCAGACCCAGAACGCCGGCAAGAACACCTTCCTGCTTGAATCGGTGGTGGGCGGCGAGCGTTTCGGCCGCTTCTCCTTCATCGGCCTGCCGGCGACGACCGTGCTGCGCACCTTCGGCGCGCGCACCGAGATCGTCAAGAACGGCGCCGTGATCGAGACCCACGAAGGCAATCCGCTAGAATTCATCGAGGCTTACCAGAAGCGCTTCAAGGTCGCGCTGCGTCCCGGCATGCCGCGCTTCTGCGGCGGCCTGGCCGGCTACTTCGGCTACGACACCGTGCGCCACATCGAAAAAACGCTGGCCAACACCCAGCCGAAGGACGACCTGGGCCTGCCCGACATCCAGCTGATGGTGACCGAGGAACTGGCCGTCATCGACAACCTGTCCGGCAAGCTGTATCTGATCGTCTACGCCGACACCACGCAGCCCGAATCGTATTCCAAAGCGCGCCAGCGCCTGAAAGACCTGCGCATGATGCTGCGCCGCGGTGTCGACGCGCCGGTGACCAGCGCCTCGGTACGCACCGACATCACACGCGACTTCCCGAAAGAGGAATACCTGAAGGCCGTCGCCAAGGCCCACGAATACGTGATGGCCGGCGACTTGATGCAGGTGCAGATCGGCCAGCGCCTCCGCAAGCCCTACGTCGATTCGCCGCTGACGCTGTACCGTGCGCTGCGCTCGCTGAACCCGTCGCCGTATATGTACTTCTACAATTTCGGCGACATGCAGATCGTCGGCGCCTCGCCGGAGATCCTGGTCCGCAACGAGACGCTGCCTGACGGCGAGAAGAAAGTCACGCTGCGCCCTATCGCCGGCACCCGCCCGCGCGGCTCGACGCCGGAGCGCGACACCGAACTGGCCAAGGAACTGCTGGCCGATCCGAAAGAGATCGCCGAACACGTGATGCTGATCGACCTGGCGCGCAATGACCTGGGCCGCATCTCCGAGATCGGCAGCGTCAAGGTCACCGACCGCCTGGTCATCGAAAAATACTCGCATGTGCAGCACATCGTCTCCAACGTCGAGGGCAAGCTGAAATCCGGCCTGTCCAACCTGGACGTGCTGCGCGCCACCTTCCCGGCCGGCACGCTGACCGGCGCACCGAAAGTGCGCGCGATGGAAGTGATCGACGAACTGGAAATCTCCAAGCGCGGCATCTACGGCGGCGCCTGCGGCTACCTCTCCTTCGGCGGCGAGATGGACGTGGCAATCGCGATCCGCACCGGCGTGATCAAGGACGGCATGCTGTACGTGCAGGCCGCCGCCGGCATCGTCGCCGACTCGATACCGGAGATGGAATGGCAGGAAACTGAAAACAAGGCGCGCGCCGTGCTGCGCGCCGCCGAACAAGTGCAAGATGGCCTGGATGGGGAGTTCTGAGATGCTGCTAATGATCGACAACTACGACTCCTTCACCTACAACATCGTGCAGTACTTCGGCGAGCTGGGTGAGGATGTACGCGTGTACCGCAACGACGAAATCACGATTGCGGAAATCGAAGCACTGAACCCGGACCACATCTGTATATCGCCAGGTCCGAAAGATCCGTCGCAAGCCGGTATCTCGATCGCGGTGCTCAAGCACTTCGCCGGCAAGAAGCCGATACTGGGCGTGTGCCTTGGCCACCAGGCCATCGGCGAAGCGTTCGGCGGCAAGGTGATTCGCGCCAAGCAGGTCATGCATGGCAAAACTTCTTTAATCGCACATACGGGCGTGGGCGTCTTCAAGGGTCTGCCCTCCCCCTTCACGGTGATCCGGTATCACTCGTTGGCTATCGAGCGCAGCTCGTTGCCGTCCTGCCTGGAAGTGACGGCATGGACAGACGACGGTGAAATCATGGGCGTGCGCCACAAGGAATACGACATCGAGGGCGTGCAGTTCCACCCCGAGTCCATCCTGTCGGAGCACGGTCACGCACTGTTGAAGAACTTCCTGGTCCGCTAACCAGCGCAGTTCGTACCGGCGTGCGCCCTGCGCCGCCATGCCAAAATTAAAGAAGGAATAGCCATGCCTATCACCCATCAAGAAGCACTGCTGCGCTGCATCGAACACCGCGAGATCTTCCACGACGAGATGCTGCACCTGTTCCGCCAGATCATGTCCGGCGAAATGTCGCCGACCATGATTGCCGCCCTGACTATGGGCCTGCGCGTGAAAAAAGAAACCATCGGCGAAATCGCCGCCGCCGCGCAGGTAATGCGTGAGTTCTCCACCAAGGTGCCGATGGCCGACACCACCGGCCTGCTCGACATCGTCGGCACCGGCGGCGACGGCGCGCACACCTTCAACATCTCCACCGCCTCGATGTTTGTCGCCGCCGCCGCCGGCGCGCGCGTGGCCAAGCACGGCGGCCGCAGCGTGTCGTCGTCGTCCGGCAGCGCCGACGTGATCGAATCGCTGGGCGCCAACATCAACCTGAAGCCTGAGCAGATCGCACAATCGATCGCGCAGACCGGCATCGGCTTCATGTTCGCGCCCAACCACCACGCGGCGATGAAGCATGCGGCGCCGGTGCGCCGCGAGCTGGGCGTGCGCACCATCTTCAACATCCTGGGACCGCTGACCAATCCGGCCGGCGCGCCGAATATCCTGATGGGCGTGTTCCACGCCGACCTGGTGGGCATTCAGGTGCGCGTGCTGCAGCGCTTGGGTGCGCAGCACGCCATCGTGGTCTATGGCCGCGACAATATGGATGAAGTCTCGCTGGGCGCCGGCACGCTGGTCGGCGAACTGGTGAACGGCGAGATCCGCGAATACGAAATCCATCCGGAAGACTTCGGCCTGCAGATGATCGCCAGCCGCAACCTGAAGGTGGCCGATGCGGTCGAATCGAAAGCCAAGATGATGGAAGCGCTGCGCGGCGAGCCTGGCGCGGCCTACGATATCGTCGCGCTCAACGCCGGCACGGCGCTGTATGCGGCCGGCGTGGCCAGCTCGATCGAGGACGGCCTGGCGCGCGCACGTGCGGCCATCACCTCCGGCGATGCGCTGCGCAAGGTCGAGCAATTCGTGCAGGTCACGCAAAGCCTCGGCAAGACCAACTAAACCCAGCCCCGTCATTCCCGCGCAGGCGGGAATCCATACCGGCCAATGCGATATCATGCTATGTATGGATCCCCGCTTTGGCGGCGGTCCGCCGCTGCGGGACGACAGGACGCAAGGACACTCCATGTTCGGCATACACGATCTAACTCTCTTCATCATCTCCGGGCTGCTGCTGAATATCATGCCCGGCCCCGATTCGCTGCTCATCATGACGCGCAGCGCGATGCAAGGCTGGCGCGCCGGTTCGGCCGCCGCGTTGGGCATCGGCGCCGGCACCATGGTCCACATCGTCGCTGCGGCGCTGGGCTTGTCCGCGCTGCTGGCGACGTCCGCCGCCGCGTTCACGGTCGTGAAATGGGTCGGCGCGGCGTACATCGTCTACGTCGGCATCGGCATGCTGCGCGCGAAGCTGCGTGCCGATGCCGATGACGCGGCGGCTACCGAAACGGCCGCACGCGCCGCAGCCCAGCCGCTGGCGTATCGCAAAATCTTCTTCCAGGGGTTCCTGACCAACGTGCTGAATCCAAAGGTGGCCTTGTTCTTCCTGGCGTTCGTGCCGCAGTTTATCTCGGCCGACTCCACCAGCAAGCCACTGGCCTTCATCGTCCTGGGCTGCATTTTCAATTTCAACGGTATGTTGTGGTGTAACGGCCTGGCCGTGTTCACCGCCTTCGCCAGCGCCCACCTGAAGGTCAAGCCGCTGGTGGCGCTGTGGCTGAACCGCGTGACGGGCGCCCTGTTCCTGGCACTCGGCCTGCGCCTGGCGCTGGCCGAACAACATTAATTTAAGGTTTATCATGTCCGACATCCTGAACAAAATCCTCGCAGTCAAAGCCGACGAAGTCGCCACCGCAAAAAAACACCGCAGCCTGGCCAGCCTGCGCGCCGACGTCGAAAGCGACGCCGAACTGCGCGCCGGGCTGCGTGGCTTCGAAGCGAGCCTGCGCGGGAAGATCGCCGCCGGCCACGCCGGTGTGATCACCGAAGTGAAAAAGGCCTCGCCGTCAAAAGGCGTGCTGCGCGCCGACTTCCGCCCCGCCGACATCGCCGCCAGCTACGAAGCCAATGGCTCCGCGTGCCTGTCGGTGCTGACGGACGAGCAGTTCTTCCAGGGTTCGGTGGCGTATTTGCAGCAGGCGCGCGCCGCCTGCGCACTGCCGGTGCTGCGTAAAGATTTCATGATCGACATGTACCAGATCTACGAAGCGCGCGCGATGGGGGCCGACGCCATCCTGCTGATCGTCTCGGCGCTGGACCACGGCCTGATGGCCGAAATGGAAGCCTGCGCCCACGAACTGGGCATGGGCGTGCTGGTGGAAACCCACGACGGCGACGAACTGACCGCCGCGCTGCGCCTGAAAACCGCCCTGCTGGGCATCAATAATCGCAATTTGCGGACTTTCGAGGTCTCGCTGGAGAACACGCTGGCCCTGCTGGACCGGATTCCGAAGGAAAAACTGGTGATTACCGAATCCGGCATCATGGTGCCGGACGACGTCAAACGCATGCGCGAAGCCAATGTGCACGCTTTCCTGGTCGGCGAAGCCTTCATGCGCGCGACCGATCCGGGCGCCGAACTGGCGCGCCTGTTCAACTAAGCCCGTATCGCCTGCACTGGCGACACCGCCCCGGACGCGACTTCGATACGGTCGCGTCCACGCTCCTTGGCATGATAGAGCGCCTCGTCCGCCCGCATCAGAATGCCATCCAGGTCCTCGTCTGCACTTGTCTGGCAAGCAATGCCAATGCTGACGGTGTAGGCAGGCAATCCTGGCCGTCCGGGTTCGCGCACAGCGCCCAGAATCCGCTCCGCGATATGCTGGGCACGGTCCAAGCCGGTAGCTGGAAGCAGGACAATAAACTCTTCTCCGCCGAATCGCGCCACGTGATCGGATACTCGTAGCGCCTTGCCGATCACAGCCGCCACATCGATTAAAACCCGGTCGCCAGTGGCATGGCCGTGGCAGTCATTAATCTTCTTAAAATAATCCAGGTCAATGCTGAGCATCGTCATGGCGCTGGATTCACGCCGCATCAACGCGTGTTCTTTAGCGTAAATATCGGCGAAACCGCGGCGGTTTAATACCTGGGTCAAGGGATCGCGCGTGGAGCGGCGTTCCAGTATGGTTTGCAAGCGCCGGGTGGTCACCGCCTTGAAACCCACGGCAAGCAGTAATACCATGAATTGGCCAGCTGCCAGATAAAGACTCTGGAACGGCCCGACAGTCGTCAAATTAACCTGGGCGCCGCCAAATAATATCGCCAGAAAGCCTCGCGTTAATACCACCAGCGTTTGAAACAGCAATAATGAACCAAAGAATATGGTGGAGAAATGACGTTCCCCATGACGCCACACCAAAAAAACCTGATTTATATAAAATATGGAGATCAGAAAAGAGAATGTGGCGACGCGAGCGGCAAAGTTCGGTTGAATTAACAGCCAATATCCGACGCCCAGCATGTCCAAGGACCAGACCAGATGAAACAACCACCAAGCCGGCGCCCGCCCGTAAAATTTTTGAGTACCGATCATCGCCAGACCCACACCCCAAACCAGGGCCGAATTAGCGCTAAGCAATACCAGCGTTCCGTTGACGACGCTATGCCTCAGACTGAATAAAAGCGCACCGCAAGCCAACGATATCAATCCCGCCGCCCAGTAATTCAAGCCCTTGATCTCTGCTGGAAAACTAACGTGGGCGGAATAAAGGACGACACTCATCGCGCCGGCCATCAGCGTCGACATCAAGATAATCGTGGTGGAATCAAGCTGTATCACTTGCGGGTCTATCCTCGGGCAGAAAAGCTCAGCCAAATTCTAAACCAGAACCAGACCACAGCGTTAAATTAAACCGCCGCCCCTCTTGCAAGGTCCCAGCACATGCCGGAATATGGCAAGTACGTGCTAATTTCTAGCATGGATAGCGCAAAAAAATCCGGGGACTCGCCCCGGACTCAGAAATTAACGTGCGGCGCTGGGGCGCAACGGGCCGGAGGATTTCTTGCCGGCCGGGTCCAACGACAGGCTGATGCCGGGAACCCGGTCGCCTTGCAATGTCGCGGTGAAGGTCATTAACTCGTCGCGGCGGAAGGCGTGGATTTCTATTTCCGATCCCACACCATAACGGGAAAGCAGCGTTTCCAGATTGGTGGCGGTGACACGCAATCCATCCACCGCCATCAATATATCGCCCGCCGATAATCCCGCCTGGTGCGCAGCGCCATTCTCATGCACGCTGGATAATTTGCAGTCATTGCCATCCTTGCCGAGATTAACATCCAGGCCAGGCTTGGTTGATTTACGTTCGTCGCTATATTTAATGCCGAACGGCGCCAGCATTTTAGCCAGCGGCAAATCCTCGGTGCCGCGGATATATTTATCGAAGAACGGCTTGAACCGGCCGCCGCTGATTTCATCGAATAATGCTTCCACTTCAGCCGGAGTAACTCCACGACCACCGCCCTGATAAAAATCGCGGCCATAACGCTGCCATAATGCACGCATCACATCATCCAGCGATTTCTTGCCGCCGGTTTTAGCGCGTATGCTCAAATCCAGCGCCAACGCTATCAAGGAACCCTTGGTGTAATAGCTGATGATCGAATTCGGCGCATTTTCATCCTGGCGATAATATTTTCCCCAGGCGTCGAAACTGGAATCTGCCACGCTTTGCTTGGTACGGCCACTGCCACGCAATACGCTGCCTATGGTTTTACCCAATAATTTGAAATAGGCCGGTTCAGCGATCACGCCGGCACGTACCAGCATCAAATCGTCGTAATAACTGGTGAAGCCTTCGAACAGCCACAACAACGGTGAATAATTCTCGACCTGCAGGTTATACGGGGCAAATGCGGCCGGCTTGATGCGCTTCACATTCCAGGTATGGAAATATTCATGGCTGCACAGGCCGAGGTATTGCAGATAACCGTCGCTGATATCCTTGCTCGCGGCGGCCGTGCTTGGCAGGTCGGCGCGGGCGCAGATCAGCGCCGTCGAGGCGCGGTGTTCCAGGCCGCCGTACCCGTCGCCGACGGCCAGCGTCATGAAGACGTAACGGTCCATCGGCGCTTTCCTGGCCTTCGGTTCGAAGAAGGAGATTTGCGTTTCGCAGATCTTTTTCAGGTCGGCGCTCAGGCGCGGCAGGTCCAGGTTGGGCACCCGGCCGCTGACGACGATGTCGTGCGGGATGCCGTGCGCCTTGAAAGTGGCCAGCGCAAAGTCGCCCTGCTCCACCGGGTGATCGATCAACTCGTCGTAGTTGGACGCGATGTAAGTGCCAAAACCATAACGTTTCGCTTTCAGCTCCGGCAGCGAGGTCGCCACGCGCCAGGTCTTGGCCGCTTCGTCGTCCGGCCGCTGGATGTCGACCACGTGCGGTTGGTCTTCCTGCCCCAGCACGCGCAGGAACACGCTGGTGCCGTTGTAGAAAGCGTGATTCTGGTCCAGGTGCGCAGCCCGCACCGACAGATCCCAGGCATAGACTTCGTAATGCACGGTCAGCGATGCCGCATGATCCTTCAGCGGCGCGGCCTGCCACGAGTGCTTATCCAATTTGGTCAGCGCCACCGGCTGGCCGTCCGACTCGGCGCGGATGCGCACGATGTTGCGCGAGAACTCGCGGATCATATAGCTGCCCGGTATCCAGGCCGGCAGCGCGAACACCTGGCCGCCTTCGGCCGGCGCGTCCACCGTCAGCGTGACGTGGAACAGGTGGGCGGCCAGGTCATGTCCGACGATGCTGTAGGCGATCGCCGGATTCTTCTTGTTCGTTTTCTTCATCTCTATCCTTGTTTTACAAATCGCCCGGCGTGTCGATATCGCGCACCACGCCGACATCGTCGACTATCAGCTCGCTCACGGCATGGCTTTTTAATATGTCGCGCGCCCCCTGGTCGCCTTCCAGCGCCAGCAGCAACGGCAAATGATAACTGCTGAAGGCGACCGGATTGCCGCGCCGCCCTTCAAAAACGGGCGCCGCGATGCGCGCGCCCCGTTCGATCGTCGCGGCCAGCGCGCGCATCGTATCCGGCTGCACATGGGGCATGTCGCCCAAGCCAACCAGCCAGCCTTCCGCGCCTTTGGTGTATTCGACCGCCATCGTCAGCGAGGCGGCGATACCCAGATCGGCATCCGCGCAGACGCGCACTTCGCATCCCAGCTTGCCCAGCAGCGCCGCCACCTGGTCGTCGCCGGAGCGCACCACCGCGACGACGCGCGGCAACACGGCCAGCATGTTTTTAGCGCTGGCGACGACGACGACGTCGCCATCCTTCATCGGTTGCAGCAATTTGTTTTGTACGCCGGACGGGTCGAACCGCCTACCCCGCCCGGCTGCCAGCAATATCCCTACCAGTGCCATTCAGCGCAGCTCAGGCGCTGGCCAGATCGAACGGCAGCTTGCGCAAACGCTTGCCAGTCAACGTGAACAACGCGTTGGCAAAGGCCGGTGCCAGCGGCGGCAGGCCCGGTTCGCCCATGCCGGTTGGCGGATCATTCGACGGCACGATGTGCACGTCGATCACCGGCATCTCCGTCATGCGCGCCACCGTGTAGTCGCTGAAGTTCTGCTGCTCCACCACGCCGTCCTTGAGCGTGATGGCGGCGCCAGGCAGCGTCATGCCGAGGCCCATCAAGGCCGCGCCCTGGATCTGCGCTTCGATCGTCAACGGGTTGACCGCCTGGTTGCAATGCACGCCGGCTGTCACCTTGTGCAACTTGGGCGTGCCATCCTTCACGGACGCCACCACCACATAGGCGATCACGGTGTTGAACGATTCATGCACCGCCACACCCCACGCCTGGCCTTTAGGTAAAGCCTTCTTGCCGTAGCCGGACTTGGCGACCGCCAGATCCAGCGCGTCGATATGGCGCTTGCCCTTCTCGCCCAACAGCTTCTTGCGATAGGCGACCGGGTCCATCTTCGCGGCATGCGCGGCTTCGTCGATCAGCGTCTCCATCACAAAGGCCGTATGCGTGGAGCCGACGGAACGCCACCACAGTACCGGCACATTGGTTTTGACGTTATGCACGCTCAGGTTCAACGGCACCGCATACGGCTCGCCCATACCCTCGACCATGGTCGCGTCGATGCCGTCCTTGACCATCATCGGCTCGAACGGCGTGCCGGCGAGGATGGACTGGCCGACGATGACATGATCCCATGCCACGATATCGCCCTTGTCGTCCATGCCGATGTCGGCGCGGTGCACGTGCGACGGCCGGTAGTAGCCGCCCTTGATGTCGTCCTCGCGGCTCCAGATCACCTTGATCGGCTCCGTCTTGCCGGCGGCCTTCCATGCCTTGGCGACGTTGACCGCCTCCACCAGATAATCGGAAGTCGGCACGGCGCGGCGGCCGAAACCACCACCGGCCATCATCGTGTTCAGCACCACCTGCTCCGGCTTCAGGCCGGCGGTGGCGGCGATCGCGCCTTGGTCCATCGTCTGGAACTGCGAGCCGGCCCACACGGTGCAGCCGTCCGCGCGCAGATCGACCACGCAGTTCAGCGGCTCCATCGGCGCGTGCGCCAGATAGGGGAATTCATAGACTGCGGAGATCTTCTTCGCCGCGCCGGCCAGCTTGGAGGTATCTCCTTTGCGCGCCGACACGCCGGCCTTCTGCGTCAGCGCCTTGAACTCGGCCAGCTGCTTGCCGCTGCTGACCTTTTCCACACCGCTGGTGTCCCAGTCGATGACCAGCGCCTCGCGGCCCATCTTGGCGGGCCAGTAGCCGTCGGCCACCACCGCCACGCCGCTGCCGCCGCGATCCGTCTTCACTTCCAACACTTCGATCACGCCTTTGATCGCCTTGGCTTTCGAGGCGTCGAACTTGGCGACCTTGGCGCCGAACACCGGCGGCCGCGCCACCACGGCGACCTTGCTGTGGGGGGCCTTGAAATCCATGCCGAACTGCTGCTTGCCGGTCGATTTGAGGCCCGCGTCGAGGCGCTTCATCGGCTTGCCGATAAAGTTGAAGTCCTTCGGATCCTTCAGCTTCACGGTGGCCGGCACCGGCTGCTTCATCGCCGCATCGGCCATGGCGCCGTAGGTGGCCTTCTGGCCGGCGGGGCCGGTCAGCGTGCCTTTCGATGTCTTGATCTGGTCCGGCGCCACCTTCCACTCCTGGGCCGCCGCCGCGATCAGCATCGCGCGCGCCTTGGCGCCGATCTCGCGGTACTGCGTGTACGAGTGGGCGATGCTGCCCGAACCGCCGGTGATCTGGATGCCGAACAGCGGGTCCTTGTATTGATCACCGGCCGGCGCCAGCGCGCCGTTCATCTTCGACCAGTCCGCGTCCAGCTCTTCGGCGATCAGCATCGGCAGCGACGTTTGCACGCCCTGGCCGAACTCCAATCGGTTGACCTGCACCGTCACGCTGTTGTCTGGGGCGATATGCAGGAAGGCGTTTGGTTCATACACCTTGGCCGGAGGCTGCTGCGCATTGGCGAAACGTCCCGCACCCGGCATGAAGAAGCCCAGCACCAGGCCACCGCCCGCCACCGCGCCAGCCTTCATGAAGCTGCGGCGCGACACGCCGCCTGAAGTCTCCACATCCGCCATCGATTCCTGGTTAAGCCATTCGATACGCATGAGGTTCTCCTTTAGGCGATGGTTTTGGCGGCGTCTTTGATGGCTGCGCGGATGCGCTGGTAGGTCCCGCATCGACAGATGTTACCGCTCATGGCGTTGTCGATGTCGGCGTCGGAAGGAGCTTTGTTGGTGCGCAGCAGAGCGGTCGCGCTCATGATCTGGCCACTCTGGCAGTAGCCGCACTGCGGCACGTCCATCTTGACCCACGCCGCCTGCACGGCCTTGCCAACTTTATCGGACTCCATCGCTTCGATGGTGGTGATCTTCTGGCCGGCGGCGGCCGAAATCGGCGTCACGCACGAGCGGATCGGCTGGCCGCCCAGGTGCACGGTGCAAGCGCCGCACAGCGCCGCGCCGCAACCGAACTTGGTGCCGGTCATATTCAGGTTGTCGCGCAAGGCCCATAGGATCGGTGTCGATGGATCGGCATCCACCTGCATGTCTTTACCGTTGACGTTCAATGTAATCATTCAGTTCTCCTGTGGACGATGCGCTGGTTTGGTAAGGCTTACTGCTTGATCTTGGCGAACTTCTCTTCGAGTGCCTTGCTGTCGATCGCACCCGGCACGCGGGTGCCATCGGCGAAGAAGATGGCCGGGGTGCCGGAGATGCCCAGCTTATGGCCCAGCTCCAGCACCTGCTCGTTCGGCGATTCGCACTTCTCCGCCGCGACAGGGGCCGCCTTGTTGTTGACCATCCAGTCCTCCCAGGCCTTGCTGCGGTCCGGCGAGCACCAGATGTTCTTCGACTTGGTGAACGAATCATCGGCCAGGATGTTGTACATGAAGGTGTAGACCGTGATGTTGTCGGTTTCCTTGAGCGTGGTCTGGCGGAAGCGTTTGCAGTAGCCGCAGTTCGGATCCTCGAACACCGCGATCACGCGCTTGCCGTCGCCCTTGACGGTCTTGATGGCTTGATCCAGCGGCAGGTCGGAGAACTTGATCTTGTTGATCTCTTCCAGGCGTTCCTTGGTCAGGTCGGTGCTGGTGGTCAGGTTGAAGACGTGGCCGGAGAACAGATAGGTGCCGGTCTTGTCGGTGTACAGGATCTCGTTGCCGATGCGGATTTCATACAGGCCGGCGTACGGCGTTTCCTTGATCGAATCGACCTTGACGTTCGATCCCAGGCGCGGCTCGACCAGCTTCTTGATCGCATCCGTGGACGGGGTTTCCGCGCCCACGCAGGACGCCATCAGCGCCGACAACAACAGCAAAACGGTCTTACTCATTCTCATAACATCTCCAGTGACTACAGACGAACCGACTGGCGCCGGCCTACTTACCCATCGCGTGGGAGATCAGGCGGCGCTTCAGCACCGGTAATTTATCCAGCAAGTTTAATCCCAAATTGCGAACCACGCGCAGTGGCTCCATATCCGCCCCGAACAAGCGCGCCAGGCCGTCGGTGGTGAGCTGCATCAGCAGAACGTCTTCCTTGCGGGCGCGCTCGTAGCGGGCCAGCACGCGGGTATCGCCGATGCCGCGCTGCGCTTCGCGTTCGCTCAGGGTCTTGATCAGTTGCGCGACGTCGGCGAAGCCGAGGTTCATGCCATGGCCGGCCAGCGGGTGCACCACGTGGGCGGCGTCGCCCACCAGCGCCACGCGCGGCGCGCTCATGGCGTGCGGACGCAGCAGGCGCAATGGGAAGTCGCGCACCAGCTCCGGCTGCAAAGGCGTCAGCGCGCCCAGTTTTTCAGCGGCGTAGACGGCCAGGCGGTCGGCGATCTGCTGGGCCGATTCGGCGCGCAGCGTATCGGCCAGCGCTTCCGGCGCCGACCACACCAGCGACACCTGATTGCCCGGCAGCGGCAGCAGCGCGACGATGCCTTCGGCACCGGTGAACCATTGATAGGCGGCGCCGTGGTGCGGCTTCTCGCAGGCGAAGTTGGAGACCACCGCGCGCTGGTTATAGCTGCGGTAATCGAGGCCGATGTCGCACTGGCCGCGCACCCAGGACTGGGCGCCGTCGGCGCCGACCACCAGTTCGGCCTTGATGCAGCTGCCGTCGTCCAGGTGCACGGTGGCGCTGTCGTCGGCGCGCAGCAGGCCGGTGGCGCGGCCTTCGACGAAGCGCACGTTCTGCGCGAACTTCAGGGCGGCGTCCAGCGCCTGCCCCAGGTTGCGGTCCTCCATGATCCAGGCCAGCGTGCCGGTGTGGGCGCCGTAGGCGTCGAAGGCCAGGCCGCCGGCGTTGGCGCCGTCGCCGTGGACGATCATCGCGTCGACCGGCGCCACGCGGGCGTGGTCCAGCGCCTGCCAGACCTTGAGCGACGACAGCAGATGATGGGCGGTGTGGTTCAGCGCATAGACCCGCGCATCCCAGCCGGCATCGGCGGCCGGCACGGCCGGATGCGACGGCGGACCCAGCAGGGTGACACTAAAGCCGGCCTGGGCCAAGCCCAGCGCGGCGGTCTTGGCAATAGCGCCATTGCCAACAATGCAAATATCACTCTCGATAACGCGCAGCGCAGCGGGGGAGGATGGATTAGTCATCCGGACATTATAGCGTTTGTGCGGCTGAGAAATTCCTCCTTGCATTTTCTCTTAAGCCTGCTATAATTCTGCTCCTTGGCCTGGTAGCTCAGTTGGTAGAGCAGAGGATTGAAAATCCTTGTGTCGGTGGTTCGATTCCGCCCCGGGCCACCAAGAATAGCGGAAACGCCACCTTCGGGTGGCGTTCTTGTTTCAGGAACAGGACGTTCTTCTGAGCTGTAGCGTAGCAAGCTGCCTGCCCTGTTGGGCAACTTAATGTGCGGTTTAAGGTACTCCGCTACTCGGCCTTGAAACCTTTGCCGGTGGCGGCCCAGTAGATGCCGCCATACAGATGATGCAGGAAGGTCTGATCACTGTAGCTGGCCGGAAGGTGGCCAAGCGCGGTGTAGAACGCGCGGCCGCCATCGTAGGACTGATACCAGCTCACCGGATGAAAGCCTTCCGTGCCCTTGCCATCCCCGGGCACCGCCTTGTCCTTCGGTTTGTAGGTCGATTCATCCACCGTGAGCAAATAATGCAACTTGTCCGATTCGGCGGCGGTGAATTCGTACCATTCCTCGGTGACCAGCGCCCGCTGGGCGAAGCGGTCCATGCCGGGGAAGTTGCGGTCCTCCACCTTCAGCACAGCGGTCTGGATGGGGGGATGGGCACGGAACATGTGTCCCACCATCTTGCGGTACCATGGCCAGCCGTATTCGGTGTCGGATGCGCTGTGCACGCCCACATAACCGCCCCCCGCCTTGATGTAGCGCTCGAAGGCTCCACGCTGTTCGCCGTTGAGCACATCACCGGTGGTCAGCAGGAATACCACTGCCTGGTATTTCGCCAGCTCCTTGTCGTTGATGACGCGATTGGGATCCTCGGTCCACATGACATTGAAGTCGTGCAGCTTGCCGAGCTGCTCGATGGCGGCCACGCCGGCCGGGATCGAGTCGTGGTGCCAACCCGCCGTCTTGCTGAACACGAGCACATTGAATTGGGCGGCCTTCGCGCTGGCCAGTGTCGCCATGGCGGCCAGCACGAACAAAGACGTGAGCACCGGTTTCGATAAGAATTGCATCTGTCTCTCCGTTAAAATATCGATGATGTTACGGCGGCAGTCTATCAGCGCTTGACGGCGTGCGCGAATAGGCACGCCAAGTCGCTTGTTTTGGCCCGAGCTGTTCAGCGGCCAGCGCCCGGCCCTCAAAGCTGGGCCAGCTTGTCCTTGACCTTCTCCGCGTAGCCGCGCGCCGAATGCGCTTGCGAGGCAAAATAGCGGTGCAGGATGGGAAAGTGCAGGTGCTGCAGGTCGGCATGGATCTCCTCCATCTTGTCGCGCATCGCCGCCTTGGCCGGCCCATCAGCCAGCGCATAGCTGGACTCGATGCGTTCGAGTTCGTTGGTCCATTTCGTCACCTTATTAACCACGTAGAACTGGTATAGCCGCGACAGGTAGCCGAAGGCGGGCAGGACGATGGCGATCACCGGCACCAGGACCAGCAGCAGTTTGAAGACGAAGGAGGCCAGCGTCGGCGACAGGTATTTGCTCAGGAAGGGCTGGCCGTTGCGGTAGTAGTCTTCGGCCACCGGTTCGGGCTTGAACGCTTCCGACTGGCTGAAGGTCGGATAGCTGTCCTTGTTGCTGACCAGCGATTGCGGCGAATAGGCCTTCTTCAAGGCGTCCGACAAGGCCAGCGCCAGGCTGGGGTCCAGGTTTTTCTTGGCCACCGCGCTGCGGGTAAAGGCCAGGTAGCTGATGTTGGCGGCCGGAATGCCTTTCTGGGGCATGAAGGCCGACGCGGGCAGCACGCCCAGCCTCATCTCGGGTAGGCCGCGACCGATGCCTTCCAGATCTGCGAATCGGATCATTTCCACCTGGGCGTTGCCGATTTCCTGCCACATATCGTGACTGAGCGCCCCCTTGGCAGGCAGGCCAACCGAGACCCAGACATCCCATTGCTGCGCCAGCGACACCGGCTTGCTCCATACATTGACCAGTTCGGTATTGCTGGCGTCGACGCCGGCCTGTTTCAAAAGTCGATGGAGCACGTAGTCGGTCGAATAGATCGACGGCCCTTCCTTCCCGGCGCCTGGCGCCGCGCCTTCGGGCGAGGACCAGAACACCAGGCGCTTGCCCTGCAGGTCATGCATGCGCTTGATCCGGTCGTCGCCGGCATGGACGAAAAAGACGATCGGGACGCTGGTGACGACACCAAGCGAGACGTGCTCGTCCAAAACCTTCTCGGGCAGTTTGGCGCCGGTGTTGGAAGCAATGACGAAATCCAGCCCCGGTTCCCCCGCCATCCATTCCATCATCGGCTTTTCGCTCACGTCGTCCTGCTGGACGCGGAATCGCAGGCTGATGTCGTTCTCGGCCAGGCTGAGCTTGAGCTTTTCAAAGACGGTGCCGGCACGCGGCTTGCCGTCGGCGTCAACGCTGCTGCGCTGCACGCCCATGACCAGATAGGTGCGTGGATAGGCCAGCCAGGCCACCGCCGCGCACAGCGCGATGAGCGCCGCCACGCCTGCCAGCATCCATTTCGAATGCAGGGCGCGCGCATGCCGGATCCGCTCGGGAATCTCGATAGTCATCGCTCTTTCCTTTCCAATGATTGAACAGGAAATATAGCGGTCACGTCCGGCCCGCGCGTCGCATTGCACGCCATTGGCATCTCATCGCGCGCCGCGCGGTCAGGACGTTGAGCGGCCGGAGCTGTCCGGGCGAAAGTTGAGATGCTAAAGGTCGATCCGGGGTACGATCCAGGACAGGATGCGATCACCCTCGCAGCCAGGAAGTGCTACTAAAAAGGAAGTCACCATGCGCCGCAACACCACTGTTTTCATTCTTGCCGTCGGCACCGCGTTCGTGGCAGGGCTTGCGCTGTCGCCGTTCGCGCAACATGCCATTTCCAGTGCCCATGCCGAAGCGCCATCGCTGGCGCCGGCGATGATCGACCTTGCAGCGATCACGCACGCAACCCTCCCTGCCACCGCGAACCCGGAGCTGAACGCCAGGATGCTGGTTGCGACGGACGGCGCCACGGTCGGCATTCAATCGGGGAATGTCGCGAAGCACGTCCATGCGAAGACGGACGAGATCCAGTACATCATCGAAGGCAGCGGCGCCATGTGGCTCGGTGGCGAGCGCAGGGAGTTCAAGCCTGGCACCTTGATCGTCATCCCCAAGGGCACGCCGCATGCCGGGACGATAGTCAGCAGTGGACCGGTCAAAGCCATCGCGATCAAAATTCCACCACAGGCCAAGGACGACACTGTCTTTGTCAACTGAACGCCCTGGTCTTACCCACGTTCTTGCGAGTATGGCAGCTCGACCAGGAAGCGGCAGCCGCGCCCATCGTGGCCAGCTTCCAGACTGACGGTGCCGTGCAGCCGCGCCACCGCCTGCGTGACGATCGCCAGTCCCAGGCCGGTGCCGGCGCTGTCGGTGCCGGCGATGCGGTAAAACCGCTCGAACACCAGTGAGCGGTCGGCTTCGGCGATGCCGGGGCCATTGTCGGTCACCGACAACAGCAGCGCGCCGGCCTGCGCGCGCAGCTCGACCACCACCTGCCCGCCCTCATGCACATAGCGCAGCGCATTGCCGATCAGGTTTTGGGTGATGGACTGGAAAGCATGCACATCGAGGCGCTGCGTCAGCGCGTCGGGGGCCTCCAGCGATAAGTCGATGTTGCGTGCCATCGCCTGCGGCACCGCGATGGCCAGCTCCTGGCGCAGCAGCTGCGCCAGGTCGACCACTTTGCTGGCGTCGGCCGCGCTGTCGATATGGGCCAGGTCGAGCAACTGCTGCACCAGGTGCGAGGCGCGCGCGATGGCATGCTCGAGCCGCTCCCCGGCCGCGTGCCGCTGCTCCTGGCCTTCCGCCTTGAGCAGCACATGCGCCTGGGCCGCGATGACGGCCATCGGCGTGCGCAGCTCGTGCGCCGCGTCCTGCACAAAGGCGCCTTCGCGCTGCAGCTTGATGCGCAACTGCTCGAGCAAGCGGTCGATCGCGGCCGTGACCGGGGTCAGCTCGGCATAGCGCGTGTCGACATTGAGCGGCGCCAGGTCGTCCGGGCCGCGCGCGGCAATCGTGTCCGACAGCTTGCGCAGCGGACGCAGGCCGCGGCTGACAGCAAACCAGATCGGCAGCAGCACTAACGGAAACGCGATCAGCACATAAATGGCCATGTCATGGCTCAGGGTAGACAGCATCGAGCTGTCCACGAAGCGGCTCGAACCGATCAACACGGTCCAGCGCGGCGTGTCGCCCCGATACACGTGCACCTGCTCGCCCTGGATCTGCAGGTCGATCAGTCGCTCCGTCTCGCCGCGCAGCACGGTGCCGCCGGCCTCCGGCGACAGATACAGCCGCCGGCCGTGGCGGTCTTCCAGCTGCACCATCGCAATGCTGGGGAGGTGCCGGACCTTATAGCTTTCATTGAGGACGTCGGAATAGGCCTGGACCACGCTGCGGGCCCGCTCCTCATCGTCGATCCGCGCCAGCACATTGCGCAGCGTGTTGCCGCGGCCGCGCTGGAAGTCGTCGACCGCGTCGCGGCTGGTGACGTTGAGATACACGTAGGCCAGCAGCACGGCCCAGACCAGGCCTAAGGCGATCACCAGCGCCAGCGTGATGCGCCGCATCAGCGTCGGGCGCGCCAGGTGGCGCAGGCGCGTCCTCACGCGACCAACATATAGCCGATGCCGCGCACGGTGCGGATACGCTCGGCCCCGATCTTGCGCCGCAAGTTGGAGACGTGGACTTCGATCGCGCCGAAATCGACCGCGTCGCCCAGCGGTTCGAGGCGCTGCGCCAGCGTCCCCTTGGGCACCACCACGCCGGGCTCGCGCGCCAGCTCCAGCATCAGATGGTATTCGCGCGGCGACAGCTCCAGCGCGGCGCCGTCCAGCCAGGCCTTGTAGCTGCGCGGCTCGATGCGCAGCGCGCCGAAGGTCCACACCTGGCTGGCCTGCTGCGCGTAGCGGCGCAGCACCGCGCGCAGGCGCGACAGCAGCTCGGCCGTCGCGAAGGGTTTGATGATGAAGTCGTCGGCGCCGCCATCGAGCCCCGCCAGCCGGTCGTCGAGCGCCGCGCGGGCCGTGATCATGATGATCGGCAGCGTCACGCCGGCCTGGCGCCAGCGCGTCAGCAAATCGAGGCCGCTGCCGTCCGGCAGCGTGATGTCGAGCAGCGCACAGTCGTAGGCCAGGTCGGCCGCCGCTTGCGGCGCGTCTGCCATCCGGCGCAGCCATTCGCTGCTGATGCCTTCGGACTTGAGCGCCTGCTGCAGCGCGAAGCCCAGATCGAGGTCGTCTTCAATGATGAGGATATGCATGCGTCGATTATAGCGGCCGTAACCTTAAGCTAAGCCAAAGGTGGCCTTTCATAGAATGCCAGCACTTCATTCTTCGAAAGGTCGAAACGATGCGACTGCGCGCAGTCATTCCCCTGTTGTGCCTTGCCGGCTGCAGCGTGGGCCCGCTCTACCAGGCGCCAGTGCCGGCAACGCCGGTGCGCTTCAACGCGCCGTTGCCGCCGGCGCAGGCCGGCGACGCCGCCGATTGGTGGTCGCGCTTCGACGATCCGCTGCCGGCCGAACTGGTCGCGGCGGCGCAACGCCACAATCCAGGCCTCGACCAGGCGCTGGCACGCATCGCGCAGGCGCGTGCGCTGCTGACGTCCACCCGCGCCGCCGCCCTGCCCTCGCTCACCCTGGACGCCGCCGGCCAGCGCGCCAAAACCAATCTGTCGCCAACGCTCCAGGTGCTCGGCACCACCAGCAACGCCAACCTCGACGCCAGCTGGGAGATCGACCTGTTCGGCGCGCACCGCAACAGCGCGGGCGCCGCCCAGGCCCGGCTGGCGGCCCGCGTCGCCGACTGGCACGCCGGCCAAGTGTCGCTGGCGGCCGAGGTGGCCGGCGCCGTGGTCAGCCAGCGCGCCTGCGAAGCGACCGCGCTGGTGCTGGCGCAGGACGCCGCCTCGCGCGAACAAACGGCGCGGCTCACGGCGCGCAAGATCCAGGCCGGCCTGGGCGCGCCCGCCGACGGCATGCTGATCGACGCCTCCAGCGCGGATGCGCGTCAGCGCCTGGTCGCGCAGCGCGCCGAATGCGACATCAACATCAAGGCGCTGGTCGCGCTGACCGGCATCGACGAGGCCGCGCTGCGGCTGCGCTTCGGCGCCGGCGCTGGCAACGCGCCCGCCATGCCGGTGCCGCGTGGTTTCACCGTCGCCCAGGTGCCGGCGCAGGCGCTGGCCCAGCGCCCCGACATCGCCGCGGCCGAACGCGAACTGGCCGCCGCCGGCGCCGACATCAACGTGGCCGAGGCCAACCGCTATCCGCGCCTCACGCTCGCCGGCAGCATCGGCGCGACCGCGCTGCGGGGCGTGGACGGCACGGCCATCGGCTGGTCGTTCGGGCCGTCACTAAGCCTGCCGCTGTTCGACGCCGGCCGGCGCCGCGCCGACGCCGCGCAGGCGCAGGCCCGCTTCGACGAGCTCGAGGCGCTGTACCGCCAGAAGGTGCGCGCCGCCGTGCGCGAGATCGAGGAGGCGCTGGTGCGGCTCGATGCCGCCGCCCGCCGCGAGGCCGACGCCGGCGCCGCCGCGCGCGACTACGAGCGCTACCTGCGTGTGAGCGACGACAAGTATCGCGCCGGCAGCGGCAACCTGTTCGAACTGGAGGACGCGCGCCGCAGCGCACTGGCCGCGCGCCAGACCCTGATCGCGCTGCAGCGCGAGCGCCTGGCCGCCTGGATCGCCCTCTACAAAGCCCTCGGGGGGGGCTGTAACGCCGCCGTCCCCACTTCCGCAACATCCTGAACCGGACCATCGCCATGAACAAGACCCATCCAAGACTGACCCGCAAACACGCAGCAGCCGCCGTCGCGGTGGCGGCGGTCGCGCTGGCCGGCGCCGGCCTGCTGCACGCCGCCAGCGCCGACGGCAAGAAGTCCGCCGCCGCATCAGCAGCGGTCAAACCCGCGGTCAAACCCACGCTGACGGTGACGGCGGTGACGCCGGAGCAGGCCTCCTGGCCGCTGGCGCTGTCGGCCAACGGCAGCGTCCAGGCCTGGCAGGAAGCCATTGTCGGCGCCGAGGTCGGCGGCCTGCGGCTTGAGCACGTGCTGGTCAACGTCGGCGACAAAGTCCGGCGCGGCCAGGTGCTGGCGCAATTCGCCGACGACAGCGTGCGCGCCGACCTCGCCCAGCAAGAAGCCGCGCTGGAGGAAGCCAGCGCCGCGCAGGCCGAGGCCGGCGGCAACGCCGAGCGGGCCCGCAGCCTGGCCAGCAGCGGCGCGCTGAGCGCCCAGCAGATGGCGCAATACCTCACCGCCGAACGCAGCACCGCCGCGCGCGTGCAGTCGGCGCAGGCGCGCGTACGCCAGGAGCAGATCCGGTTGCGCCACACGCGCGTAGTGGCGGCCGACGACGGCGTCATCTCGGCGCGCAGCGCGACGGCCGGCGCCGTCATGGGCCAAGGCCAGGAGATGTTCCGGCTGATCCGCGACAACCGCCTCGAATGGCGCGCCGAGGTCAATTCCGCCGAGCTGCGGCGCATCGCACCGGGCCAGCTGGTGCGCCTGCGGCTGGCCGGCGGCGCGGCGCTGGACGGCAAGGTGCGCGTCAAGGCGCCCACCGTCGATGCCGCCACACGCAACGCCATGGTGTATGTCGATCTGCCGGCCGGCGGCGAGGCACAGGCCGGCATGTTCGCCACCGGCGAGTTCGAGCTGGGGCGCTCGCCCGCGCTGACGCTGCCGCAAAGCGCGGTGGTGGTGCGCGACGGCTACAGCTACGTCTACCAGATCGGCGAGGCCGGCAAGGTGACGCAGACGCGCGTGACGCTGGGCCGCCGCGTCGGCAACCGCGTCGAGCTGGTCGACGGCCTGCGCGCCGGCGCCACGCTGGTCGAAGCGGGCGCCGACTTCCTCGGCGACGGCGACACCGTGCGCGTCGTTCCCGCCGCCGCCAAGCTGGCCTCCAACTAACAGGACCTGACAGGACCGCTCCATGAATTTTTCCACGCTTTCGATCAAGAACCCGCTGCCGGCCATCATGCTGTTCATCCTGCTGACGATCGCCGGCCTGTTTAGCTTTCACAAGCTGGTGGTGCAGGACTCGCCCGACATCGAATTCCCGTTCGTGACGATCGCCCTGAGCCTGCCCGGCGCCTCGCCGTCGCAACTCGAGACCGAGGTGGCGCGCAAGGTCGAAGGCGCCATCGCCAACATCCAGGACGTGCGCCACATCTACTCCACGGTCAGCGACGGCTACGTCAACGTCACCGTGGAGTTCCGCCTCGAGAAGGATTTGAACGAGGCCCTAGCCGAGGCGCGCGACGCCTTGAGCCGGGTCCGCAGCGACCTGCCGGCGGAGCTGCGCGACCCGACGTTCACCAGGCAGTCCACCTCCGGCAACGCGATCCTGAGCTACGCGCTGCGCTCCACGCGGCTCGACGAGGCGGCGCTGTCCTGGTACGTCGACAACACGGTGTCGAAGGCGCTGTCCTCGGTCAAGGGTGTCGGCAAGGTCGTGCGCCTGGGTGGCGTCGCGCGCGAAGTGCTGGTCGAGCTGGACCCGTCGCGGCTGGCGGCGCTCAACGTGTCGGCGGCCGACGTCTCGCGCCAGCTGCAACGGGTACAACGCGAGGCGGCCGGCGGACGCACCGACGTCAGCGGCGCGCAGCAGTCGGTGCGCATCGTCGGCACGGCGGCAACGGTGGCCGACATCGCCGCGCTGGAACTCAGCCTGCCGGGCGGGCGCGCCGTGCGCCTCGACCAGCTGGCGCGGGTCAGCGACACCATCGCCGAGCGCGAATCGATCGCCCTGTTGGACGGCAAGCCGCTGGTCGGCTTCGAGATCACCCGCAGCAAGGGCGCCGGCGAGGTCGAGGTGGCGGCGGCGGTGCGGCAAGCCGTGCGCGCACTGGAGCAAAAGGACGCCGGCCTGACGATCCGCGAGGTCTACAACGAGGTCGACGCGGTCCAGCAAAACTACCAAAGCTCGATGAGCCTGCTGTACGAGGGCGCGCTGCTGGCCGTGCTGGTGGTCTGGGTGTTCCTGCGCGACTGGCGCGCCACCCTGATATCGGCCGCGGCGCTGCCGCTGTCGATCATCCCGACCTTCCTGGCGATGTACCTGCTGGGCTTTACCCTGAACGGCGTGACCCTGCTGTCGCTGGCCCTGGTGATCGGCATCCTGGTCGACGATGCGATCGTCGAGATCGAGAACATCGTGCGCCATTTGCGCATGGGCAAGACGCCGTTCCAGGCGGCGCTGGAGGCGGCCAACGAAATCGGCCTGGCGGTGGTGGCCACCACGCTGACCCTGGTGGCGGTGTTCCTGCCGACCGCCTTCATGGGCGGCATCGTCGGTAAATTCTTCCGCCAGTTCGGCTGGACCGCGTCGGTCGCCGTGTTCGCCTCGCTGGTGGTGGCGCGGCTGCTTACGCCGATGATGGCCGCCTACCTGCTCAAGGACTCCGAGCCGTCGCCCCGGACCGGCCGCACGATGGCGCGCTACCTGGCGACGGTGGCTTGGTGCCTGCGTCACCGCCGGCTGACCTGCGCGCTGGCGGGCGGCTTCTTCCTGGCGTCGCTGGCGCTGATTCCGCTGCTCGAGACCGACTTCATCCCGGCGGCCGACGGCGACCGCACCCGCGTCACGCTCGAACTGGCGCCGGGCGCAACGCTGGCCGAGACGCGCGCGCTGGCCGAACGCGCGCGCCTGCTGATACAACGCGACCAGGATGTGCGCGAGGTGCTCACCACCGCCGGCGACGGCGGGCCGCAGCATGCCACGCTCAACCTGGTGCTGGCGCCGCGCGCGGCACGCGGGCGCAAGCTGGCCGCGATCGAGTCGGCGCTGCGCGAGCGCCTCGACAGCCTGCCCGGCGCGCGCGTCAAGGTCGGCGGCGGCGGCAACGGCTCGGAGATGAGCCTGCTGCTGTATGGCGACGACGCGGTGGTGCTGGGGAACCTGGCGCAGCAGCTGCAGCGCGAGATCCGCACGATACCCGGCCTGGGCGGCATCACCTCCAGCATCAACCTGGTGCGGCCAGAGGTGATCGTCACGCCGGACGTCGCCCGCGCGGCCGACCTGGGCGTGACCACGACGGCCATCGGCGAGACCATGCGCATCGCCACCGCCGGCGACTACGACCAGGCGCTGGCCAAGCTGAACCTGCCGGAACGTCAGATCGCCATCCGCACCCGCTTCCCGGTCAGCGCCCGCCAGGACCTGGCGCTGCTGGCGCGCCTGCAGGTGCCGGGCAAGAACGGCAACGTCGAGCTGGGCAACGTCGCCACGCTGCGCGTCGGCAGCGGCCCGGCGCGCATCGACCGGCTGGACCGCAGCCGCCGGGTGATCCTGCACGTCGAGCTCAACGGCCAGGCGCTGGGCCGCGTGACGGACCAGGTCAACGCCCTGCCGTCGGTGAAGAACCTGCCGCCGGGCGTCACGCGCGGCCAGCTGGGCGACGCCGAGGCGATGCAGGATCTGTTCACCGGCTTCGGCCTGGCCATCCTGACCGGGGTGCTGTGCGTGTACGTGGTGCTGGTACTGCTGTTCCGCAGCTTCCTGCAGCCGGTCACCATCCTGGCGGCGCTGCCGCTGGCCATCGGCGGCGCCTTCATCGCCCTGCTGCTGACGCACAGCGCGTTCTCGATGCCGTCGCTGATCGGCCTCCTGATGCTGATGGGCGTGGCGGTGAAGAACTCGATCCTGCTGGTGGAATACGCGGTGGTGGCGCGGCGCGAACACGCCATGAGTCGCATCGAGGCGCTGATGGACGCCTGCCACAAACGCGCCCAGCCGATCGTGATGACCACCATCGCGATGGGCGCCGGCATGTTGCCGACCGCGCTGGGCATCGGCGGCGACGCCAGCTTCCGCGGCCCGATGACGATCGCCGTGATCGGCGGCCTGATCACGTCCACCTTCCTCAGCCTGCTGGTGATCCCGGTGGTGTTCACCTATGTCGACGACCTGCTGGCCTGGCGCGGGCGCGCCCGCGCCGGGCGCATGCAGCCAAGCATGCAATAACTTTAATTGTTGTATTTTTTAAAATTAATTTACCAAAAAACAATTTATCTGACATACTTACAAGGGGTGAATTTTGCCTGGGGTCTCTCCTGCCATGTTCGTGATCACCAACCGCCACTGATATGCCACAGCTTTCCGGTGAAGAACACCTATCCAGTCCGCCGCATACGGGGGTGGCCGCCAGATCGTCCTATGTGAGCGGCGACTACACCCTGGCCTCGCATCCCCAGGCCATCGTTGCCTGCAAGCTGCCTCAGCTGCCGAGGCAGCGCGCGCTGGCGCTGCAGCTCGACTCCGCGTTCTCGGTGCTGCTGGCCGATGGCGTGACCAGGCTGCAAGGCCAGCCCGGCGACTGGCTGCTGGACTACGGCGACCGCAGCCTGGGGGTGGTGTCGCAAGCCTTGTTCGGCCAGCTGTATGAGCCAGTGGCGGCGCCGGCGCGGCGCGCCAGGCCGCTGGCGCTGCACGGGCTGATCAAGCGCCTGCTGCTGACCGGCAGCGGCATCCCCCAAGGCAGCATCGGGCCGTCGACGCCGGCGCCGGCCTGCCTGGCCTGGCTGAGCGCCGCCTGCGCCCCCAGCCATCGCCGCTTCAACGCCAGGGCGATCCAGGCCGGCGACCGCTATCGCAGCGCCTACTGGATGATCTACCTGCTCAGCGCCGTCGCGGCCTTGCTGGCCACTCTGCCCGCTGCGCTGGGCTGGGACCTGCACACCCACAACCTGCACTCCTTCGCCGGCTGGTGGGGCATGAGCGAAGTGCTGGTGATCGCCTGCGTCGGCATGGTCTACTGGCAAGGCCATCACCAGGATTGGCAGGGGCAGTGGCTGGTGGCGCGCACCCACGCGGAACTGAGCTGGTATCTGCCGCTGGTGGCGCCGCTGGTGGACTTCGGCCGCGCCCATCCCTCGGACAGCTGGTACGCGCGCGTGTTCAACCCCGGCCAGGACTTACGCGTGGCCAACGACATCGACGCCCTGTGCGCCCAGCTCGAGCAGCCGGCGCGCACCGCGCAGCAGGCGTTGTGGTCGGATCCGGCGGCAGTGCGCGCCTATGGCCTGTGGGCGATCTCCGTGCTGCGCGGCCAGTGCCAATATCATCTGCGCGTCCAGGCCGAACAGCACGCGCTGCAACACCGCGTGCACCTGATCAGCACCACCTTGTTCACGCTGACCGCAGCGGGCGCGGCCGTGCACCTGCTGTGGCACAGCTTATGGATGACGATGGTGACGGTCTTCTTCCCCGCCCTGGGCGCGGCCCTGCATGGGGCGCTGGCGCAATCGGAGGCGTACCGGCTGGAGCAGGCTTCCAAACGGCTGGCGGTGCACCTCGCCCGTGTCATCGCGCAGGTCGAGCAAACCCTCACGTCCGAATCGCCCCGGGCCAACAGCGTGGCCGAGGCGGTGCAGGACGCGGTGGCCGTGATCCTGGAAGAACATCAGGATTGGCACGGCGCCGTGCGGCCGCACCATATCCCCCTGGCCTGAGCGGCGCCGTTCATCCGCCGGCGCCCCGCTCTCATGCCGATGCCAAGCGCGCGAGCAACAGCGCGGCCAGCGCGTTCGCGCCGGCGTTGTCGCGGCGCGGCGCGCGATGCAGGGCGATCTCGAACGACGGCAACGGCGGCAGGCCGTCGGCCTCGCCCAGGATGTCCAGGCCCGGGGCCTGGAATCCCGCCTTGCCCACCGTGACGGCCAGCCCCGCCTCGACCGCGCCGTCGATGGCGCCCAGGCTCTGCGACATGTAGGCGAGGCGCCAGCGCCGCCCGGCCCGGTCCAGCGCCGCCAGGGCGGCCGCCCGGAACTGGCAGCCCGGCGGATGCAGGGCCAGCGGCAGCACGCTCTGCGCATGGCAGCCATGCCGGCGTGAGCCCAGCCATACCGCGCGCTCGCTGCGTACCGGCTCGCCGCGCGCCGCGCCCGCCGGGTGCATCGCCAGCACCATGTCGAATTCATCGCCCAGGCGATCGAGCAAGGCGCGGCTGAAGCCGGTCTCGACCTCCACCGCCACGGTCGGATGGGCCGCCATGAACTGCGCCAGGATGCCAGGCAAGGCATGCACGGCGTAGTCTTCGATGGCGCCCACCCGCACCAGCCCGGTAAAGGATTCGTCGCGCATCCGGGCCAGCGTTTCATCGTTGAGCGAGACCATGCGCCGGGCCTGGTTGTGCAGCAGTTCGCCGCGCCGGTTCAGGGTCACGTTGCGTGAATTGCGCTCGAACAGCGCGCCGCCGGCGATGTCCTCCAGGCGCTTGATCTGCATGCTGACCGCCGACTGCGTCAGGTTCAGCCTGCGCGAAGCGGCCGTGAAGCTGCCCCCTTCGGCAATCGCGAGGAAGGCGCGCAGCAGCGCAATGTCGATATCGTTTTCCATGCCGGCATCCCATCAAGACAATTGATGGATTCTATCAAAATCATTCGCTTTTCTTATTTGCCGCCGCTGCCTATCATTCTTGCAACATTCACTTCAAGGAGCCAGAAATGATCGTCGTTGTCTTCAGATCGCGTTTGAACCCGGAGCATCAGGCCGAGTACCAGGAATGGGCAGCCCGGATGAGCATGCTGGCCAAGGGCATCCCCGGCCATGTCTCGCACAAGGGATTTACGGCCCAGGATGGCGAGCGCGTCACCATCGTCGAGTTTGAAACCGAGCAGGCGATGCGCACGTGGGCAACGCACCCGGAGCATGTCGCCGCCAAAAAGATGGGGCGCGGCAGCTTCTTTTCCGAGTACAGCGTCAAGATTTGCCACTTGCAGCGGGAAAGCACGTTTCCGCCAACATGACTAAATAATATCAAATTTAGCTTGTCTGGCTTTCATATGTCAGATATTGTTGACACATGAAATCTGAAATTCACTCTGAAAGGGGCAAGCTCATGAACACACTCGGCAAAAACGCCAGGATCGCCGGTTTCTTCTACCTGCTGGTGATACTGATCGCGCCATTGCGCCTGGTCTACATCCCCGGCAAGCTGTTCGTCAGCGGCGATGCCGCGGCGACCATCCACGGCATCGCCAGCAATGAACTGCTGTTCCGCCTGGGCATAGCTGGCGACCTGGTGACCGGCGCCGTCAGCCTGGTGCTGACGTTCACGCTGTACCGGCTGTTCCGGGACGTGCACAAGAACACCGCCCTGCTGATGCTGATGCTGGGCTTCATGGACACGCCGCTGTACTTCTTCAACACCCTCAACGACATGGCCACCCTGATCCTGGTGCAGGGCCCCGACTTCCTGGCCGCGTTCGACCAGGCCCAGCGCGCCGGACTGGCGACGCTGTTCCTGCGGGTGCACAGCATGATGACGTTTGCGTCAGAAATCTTCTGGGGCCTGTGGCTGTTCCCGCTGGCGGCGCTGGTGTACCGCTCCGGCTTCCTGCCGCGCTTCCTGGCGGTGTGGCTGACCATCAACGGCCTTGCCTACCTGGCGCTGAGCTACGCCGGTCTGCTGCAGCCGCAATACAACGACCTGGTCGCCAACCTGGCCTTCCCTTGCCAACTGGGCGAGGTGGCGTTTGCCTTCTGGATCCTGGTGCTGGGCGCGAAGCAGCGCCAGCCAGCCGCGCTGCGCAACCCAGTGGCCGCATGACGGGGATTTTGACGTGGATCAACGAAACATTTGATCGGGCTCATTACACTCGATTCAAGTTATATTCGTTCTATCCTCGTCTATGCCAAGCAAGGCCACGATGCTGCCAGCCTACATTTCGCACCCGGACTGCCTGAAGCACACCATGGGCGCCCAGCATCCCGAATGTCCCGAGCGCATCGGCGCGGTCAGCGACATGTTGCTGATCAAGGGCCTGCTGGACTTCATGCAACCCTGCGAGGCGCCGCTGGCCACCGAAAAGCAGCTGGCGCAGGCCCACTCCAGCCTGTACATCCACGACCTCGCCGCGCTGTCGCCGTCCGAAGGCACGGTGCAGATCGACCCGGACACCAGCATGAACCCGCACAGCTACCGGGCCGCGCTGCGCGCCGCCGGCGCGGCCGTGCTGGCGGCCGACCTGGTGCTGACGGAAGGGGCCGGCACCGCCTTCTGCAACGTGCGCCCGCCCGGCCACCACGCCGAATACGCGGCCGCCGGCGGCTTCTGCTTCTTCAACAACGTCGCCGTCGGCATCCGCCACGCGCTCAATGTGCACGGGCTCGAGCGGGTGGCCCTGGTCGATTTCGACGTCCACCACGGCAACGGCAGCGAGGACATCCTGCGCGACGACGAGCGGGTGCTGATGTGCTCCATCTTCGAGGACAGGCTGTACCCGTACTGCGGCAACACGCCGCGCGGCGCCAACATGGTCAACGTGGCGCTGCCGGCCCGCTCCGGCGGCGAGCTGATGCGCCGGGCCGTGACCGCGCAATGGCTGCCGGCGCTGGAGCGCTTCCGGCCCCAGCTGATCTTCATCTCGGCCGGCTTCGACGGCCACCGCGACGACGACATGGGCAACCTCGGCCTGGTCGAAGCGGACTACGCGTGGATCACCAGACAGATCGTCGCCGTCGCGGCGCGCCACAGCCAGGGCCGCATCGTCTCCTGCCTGGAGGGCGGCTACGAGCTGTCGTCGCTGGCGCGCAGCGCCGCCGCCCATGTCAAAGTCCTGCTGGGCATGGACGACTAACCACTTCACGATCCCCCTCATGGAAACCCACTACCTGACGCCGCTGTTTTCCCCCAAATCCATCGTGGTGTTCGCCGGCCAGGCCGACCAGCCCGACAGCCAGAGCAGCTACGGCCGCGGCATCCGCGCCCAGCTCGAGCAAGGCGGCTACAGCGGGCCGGTGACCTACCTCGACGTCGGCATGAGCGGCACGCTGGCCGACCTGGCCCACTCGCGCGCCGACCTGGCGCTGATCGCCCTGCCCAACGCCGAGCTGAGCTTCGCGCTGGAGGTGGCCGGCCGCATCCAGTGCCGCGCGGCGCTGATCCTGTCGGCCGGCGTCGACGGCGCGCTGGCCAGGGAGCTGCACGGCATCGCCCGCAAGCACGGCATCCACCTGCTGGGGCCGAACTGCCTGGGCTACCAGCGGCCGCGCCTGAACCTCAACGCCAGCGTCGCCGGCCAGCTGGCGCAGCCGGGCAGCCTGGCGCTGATCTCGCAGTCGGGCGCGCTGACCTCGGCCATCCTCGACTGGGGCAGCCAGAACGCGGTGGGCTTTTCCACCGTGGTCTCGCTGGGCGCCAACACCGCGGTCGACCTGGCGCAGACGCTGGACTTCCTGGCCACCGATCCGGCCACGCAGAGCATCGTCATCTACATGGAGGGCGTGACCGACGCCCGCCGCTTCCTGTCGGCCCTGCGCGGCGCCGCCAACACCAAGCCGGTGGTGGTGCTCAAGGCCGGCAAGGTGGCGGCCGCCTCGCAGGCGGCGCTGACCCACTCCGGCGCCATCGTCGCCAGCGACGAGGTGTTCGACGCCGCGCTGCGCCGCACCGGCGCGGTGCGCGTGAAAACCTTTGTGCAGCTGTTCTCGGCCGCCAAGTGCCTGGCCTCGCGCTACCGCCCGGTGGGCCCGCGCCTGGCCGTGGTCACCAACGGCGGCGGCCCCGGCGTGCTGGCGGCCGACTGGATCGCCGAGCTGGGCCTGCAACTGGCGACGCTGTCGGAAGCGGGCGCGCGGGCGCTGGCGCCGTCGCTGCCGCCGCACGCCACGCTGGCCAACCTGCTCGACCTGAGCGAGGAGGCCAACGCCGACGCCTTCCGCGCCGCGGTCCAGGCCTGCGGCCACGATCACCAGGTGGACGGCGTGCTGGTGATCTACTCCCCCAAGCTGGGCGGCGATCCGGCCGCGGTGGCGCAGGCGGTGGGCGCCCTCAACGCCAGCCTCGGCAAGCCGCTGCTGACCTGCTGGATGGGCGAACGCCAGGTGGCCGAGGCGCGCCGGCTGCTCAACGCCGCCGGCGTGGCCACCTTCCGCACGCCGGAGGCGGCGGTCGACGGTTTCTCCAACATCGCCTCGTTCTACCAGAACCAGCAGCTGCTGCACCAGACCCCGCCGCCGCTGTCGCAGCTGGCCCAGCCGGACCTGGACGGCGCCCGCCTGCTGATCGAGGGCGTGCTGGCCGAGCGCCGCAAGGTGCTCACCGAAATGGAATCGAAGGCGCTGCTGGCGGCCTTCCACATCCCGATCACGCAGACCATCCTGGCGCGCAGCGCCGCCGAGGCGATGCTGATCTCCAGTCAGCTGGGCTACCCGGTGGCGCTGAAGATCGATTCGCCCGACATCGCCCACAAGTCCGACGTGCAGGGCGTGGTGCTCAACCTGCTCAACGCCGCCGCCGTGCGCGACGCCTACGGCGACATGATGGCCACCGTGCGCCGCCTGCTGCCGCAGGCGCGCATCAACGGCGTCACGGTGCAGAAGATGGCCGGCAAGCGCCACGGCCGCGAGCTGTACATCGGCGTCGTCACCGACCAGCTGTTCGGCCCGGCCATCACCTTTGGCGCCGGCGGCACGATGATCGAGCTGATCGACGACCGCGCTGTGGAGCTGCCGCCGCTCAACCTGTTCCTGGCGCAGCGCCTGATCGGCCGGGTGCGCTCGGCCGGCATGCTGGGCGAATGGCGCGGCGCGCCGCCGGCGCAACGCGAGGCGGTCGAGCAGATGCTGCTGCGGGTGTCGGAGATGGTGTGCGAGCTGCCGCAGCTGCGCGAGATGGACATCAACCCGCTGATCGTCGACGAACACGGCGCGCTGGCGGTCGACGCCCGCATCGTGATCGACAGCGCGCCGCCGTCGGCGCGCGACTACGACCACCTGGCCATCCTGCCCTACCCGTCCAGCTACACGCAGGAGTGGCCGATGCGCGGCGGCGGCCAGTACACGCTGCGCCCGGTGCAGCCGGACGACGCCTCGATGCTGCAGGAGCTGGTGCGCGGGCTGTCGGAGAAGTCGCGCTACTACCGCTTCGCCTCCTCGCTGCGCGAGCTGTCGGTGCCGATGCTGGCGCGCTACACGCTGATCGACTACGACCGCGAGATGGCGCTGGTGGCGGTGCTGACCCAGCGCGCGCCGGGGCCGGACGGCGACTTCGTCGAGACCGACAGCATCATCGGCGTGTCGCGCTACATCGCCAATCCCGACCACAGCAGCTGCGAGTTCTCGCTGCTGGTGGACGACCGCTACAGCGGCCAGGGGCTGGGCACGCGGCTGATGCTGGGCATCATGGACGTGGCGCGCGACAAGGGCTTGAGCGAGATCGACGGCCTGGTGCTGTGCAAGAACAGCGGCATGCTCAAGCTGATGGCCAGCCTGGGCTTCCGGATCCGCCCCTATGACGAGGACCCGGACTTCAAGCTGTGCAGCAAGTCGCTGTGACCCCGCACGGCCAGGCGGGGTCGGACCCCGTACGGGGTCCGACCCCTAAGCGGTAACGCGTGCATGGCGTTCAAAGCACGCGGGGTTTGATATAGATCAAGGAAATTTCGCGGCAGGGCTCCTAGACTGCCTGGCTTTTGCCCATCCGCCATGCTCCACGCTCCCGAACTCCTCCTCCCCGCCGGCTCGCTGGCCAAGATGCACGCCGCCTTCGATTTCGGCGCCGATGCCGTCTACGCCGGCCAGCCGCGCTACAGCCTGCGCGTGCGCAACAACGATTTCTCCACGCTGCAGGCCTTGCAGGAGGGCATAGACGGCGCCCACGCGCGCGGCAAGCAGTTTTTCGTCGCCTCCAACATCTTCGCCCACAACGCCAAGCTCAAGACCTACCTGCGCGACATGGCGCCGGTGATCGCCATGAAGCCCGACGCGCTGATCATGGCCGATCCCGGCCTGATCATGATGGTGCGCGACCAGTGGCCCGACATCCCCATCCACCTGTCGGTGCAGGCCAACGCCGTCAACTGGGCCGACGTCAAGTTCTGGCACCGCATGGGCCTGACGCGGGTGATCCTGTCGCGCGAACTGTCGCTCGACGAGATCGAGGAAATCCGCCAGCGCTGCCCGGAGATGGAGCTGGAGGTGTTCGTGCACGGCGCGCTGTGCATCGCCTACTCGGGCCGCTGCCTGCTGTCGGGCTACTTCAACCACCGCGATCCCAACCAGGGCACCTGCACCAATTCCTGCCGCTGGGACTACAAGGTGCAGCCGGCCGCCGAGGATGCCAGCGGCGACCTCGGTCCGACCAAGGTGATCCCGCTGCATTTCCAGCAGGCGCTGGAGGAGGCCAACCGGCCGTGGTCGTCGCTGCACCAACAGCCGCGCCACCCGCTGGCCGACCAGCCCTACCTGATCGAGGAGGCCGAACGGCCGGGCCAGCTGATGCCCATCATCGAGGACGAGCACGGCACCTACATCATGAACTCCAAGGACTTGCGCGCGGTCGAGCACATCGAGCGGCTGGTGAAGATCGGCGTCACCTCGCTCAAGGTCGAGGGCCGCACCAAGTCGCTGTACTACGCGGCGCGCACGGCCCAGGTCTACCGCCAGGCCATCGACGACGCGGTGGCCGGACGGCCGTTCGACATCGCCCTGCTGGGCCAGTTGCAGGGTCTGGCCAACCGCGGCTACACCGACGGCTTCTACCAGCGCCACCACACCCAGGCGCACCAGAACTATATGCGCGGCGCCTCGGAGGCCGAGCGCAGCCAGTACGTCGGCGACGTGCTGGGCGTCGAGGACGGCTGGGCCAGGGTGGACGTCAAGAACCGCTTCGCGGTCGGCGACCGCATCGAGGTGATCCACCCCGGCGGCAACCGCGACCTGACGCTGGCGCGCATGCGCGCCGACGACGGCTCCGAGATCACCGTGGCGCCGGGCAGCGGCCACGTAGTGCGCATCGAGCTGGACCCGGCGCTGGACCGCGCGCTGCTGGCGCGCTACCTGTAGCCTGCGCCTAGTTCGCCATCACATACGGCCAACCGTCGGCGGTGAAGCCAAGCGGGTTGATGCCCAGCGTGGGCCGGCCGTTGTTGTTGCCGTCGTAGTAGTGGTAGACAAAGGTCGGCCGGTTGCTGTGGCCGGCGTCGGTGAACACGCTGCCGCCGCCAGGGCCGATGACGTTGCCGTGGGTGCTGAGCAGGATGGTGCCGCCGCCGGCGGTCAGCGCGACGCCGCCGCGGTCCACGTACGGTCCTGTCACGCTGGTCGAGCGGCCGACGATGGTGCGGTACGGCGAGGTGCTGCTGCAGCAGGCATTGATCGGCGCGAAATAATAGTAAAAGCCGTTGTAGTAGTAGATGAACGGGCCTTCCTCGGCCGAGGTCGGCGAGCCCCGGCGCGCCAGCGTGTACACCGTGGTGTTGGTGGTGGACTGCAGGCCGGTGGCGGGATTGAGCTGCATCAGATGGGTGCCGTCGGTCCACGAGCCCCAGGCCATCCACCAGTTGCCGCTGGCGTCGGTGAACGGCGCCGGATCGATCGCGTTGTCGGTGGTGGCGGTGAAGCCGGGCGGCGGCGTGCTGGTGCTGGTCCAGGATTTGGTGACGAAGCCGCGGTCGGTCCACGGCCCTTGCGGCGCGCTGCTGGTGGCGACGCCGATCACCGCCTCGGCGCCCGAACTCGGCAGGTAGGGGATCGAGTAGTACTGGTAATACGTGCCGTTCGCCAGCAGCAGGCTGGGCGCCCAGATATCGGTGTTGGCGCCGTTGTTCCATCCCTTCGGCGTCTGCAGGCCGCTCCAGGAACTGAAGTCCGGCCCGATCGGCGGGCAGTTCGGCGCGTAGCCGCCCATCTGGGTGGTGGTGCAGTTGGTGTAAGGCGTGAAGGTGGTGAGGTCGGTCGAGGTGGCCAGCGTCTGGTGGCTGCCGTAGAGCCAGTACTTGCCGCCGGCGTCACGCAGCATGTAGGGATCGTGGACAAAGATGCCCTCGCCGCTGACGCTGCGCGGCGCCGGATACGGACTGACCTTGGTGTTCACCAGCTGCCACTCCTGGCAGGTGCAGCCGGTCGACGCCCACTGGTCGATGGTGGCGGTGTTCAGGTTACTGGCCTGGAACACCTCCAGATACTTGCCGCTGTTGACGTTCTGGATCAGGAAGTTGCCGCTGGCGGCCTGGGTGATGGTCCACAGGTGGTCGCTGGTGCCGTTGTCGGCCCACTGGACGATTTGCGCGCCGTCGGCGGTGCCGGCGTTGGCCACGCCCAGCACCTGGTGCGTCAACATGTTCTCGATGTTGTACTGGCCATTCCCCATCGGCATGAAGTGCCACAGATGGTCGGCGGTGCCGTTGTCGGCCCACTGGACCACCTTGGAACCGGCGGCCTGGCTGGCGCCGTCGATGCCCAGGACCAGGCCGCTGTTGACGTTCTTGATCTGGTATTGCACGCTGGTGTTCATGGTGATGGCGGCGTGCGCGGAAAGGGCGAAACAGGTCAGGCCGAGCAGCATGGCCAGGCAGGACAATAGGCGCTTCATGGTGGTCTCCGGTGATTTGAGGGGCAAATCTAGTTATGTTTTCATTCCATGCTACGGGGCGAATGAAAATCCCTCCAATCACATTTTTACCGCCGTCGATATGCGCTTCGGTATCGGCGGCCTAGCGTCCGTGCCAGTTCAGGCGGCGCTGCTGGTAGGCCGCCAGCCAGCTGGCGTTTTCATCCAGCACGGCCTTGCCCAGGGCGAACAGCAGGTCGCGCGCGTTGTGCTCTTTCTCCACATTCGAACAGGCCGACGCTTCGCTGTGCGCCAGCGCCGCGTCGGCGCGGCCGTACAACTTCTTCAGCTGCTCCACCTGGGCCAGCGCCTCGCCGTGGCCGATCTTGGTCGCCAGCGACAGCCAGGCCACGCCAACGCCGGTCGCCAGCTTCATGCCGACCAACAGCACCACCAGCAGCATCGCATAGCAGCGGCCGGTGATCAGCGCCGTCGCCAGCGCGGTCGCCGACATCAGCAACCCGGTCACCAGCAGGTTGTTGCCGAGCGCGACGGCGCGGGCATGCTTGTGCCGTCGCGTGCGGTGGCCACTGCCGTTCAGATAGCCGCGCTGGTCGTCGATCCAGCCGCGCAGCACGTCGCGCGCCGACAGGGCCGATACCGGCGGCGCCACCAGACAGCCATCCAGCGCCTGCCGCACCCAGCCCATGCCGCCGCCGGCGCGTTGCGCGCAATGGTCGGTCACCAGCGACGGCTCGCCGCCGCACAGCCAGTACATCTGGCAGCGCAAGCCCTCGGCCAGCGCCCGGTAGTCCAGGTAGGCATTGCGCTGGCGCGACATGGACACCCACAGATAGGTGCCGACCGCGCACACGGCGCCCAGCGAATACGTCACCGCCTCCAGCAGTTCGCCGTGCTCCGCGCTGGTCTGGTGCACCGACGGCGCGGCCGAGGCCAGTATCACGGCCAGCGCCATGAAGCGCCAGCGGTAACGCCACCAGCGCTGGGCCCGCTCGGCTTGCACGTCGGCCACGCGAAACCCCTGCAGCAACGGCGCCATGCCCTGCTCCAGGCCGGCCGGCAAGGCGGCCCCGGCGTCCAGGCCCAGGCCGGCCAGGAAGCTGGCGCCGCTGGCCTCCAGGCTGCGGGCGTAGCGGTGCGCGGCGCTGGCGTCGCTGGCCGACAGCGCCTGGCTGTGCATCCGGTTCAGCAGCTCGATCTCGCGCCCGGCCGCCTGCGCGCGGTACAGCACGGCCAGGGCCGGCGCGTCGAGCGCGCGGCCCAGCCGGTGCTGGGTCTGCGTCACCACGCCGCGCCAGGCTCGGTGCTCGGCCCAGCTCTCGCAGGCGCGGATCGGCGCGCGCAACCACCAGTCCATCGGCGGCGCCTGCACACCCGGCCATTCCGGCTGCGGCGCGAGCCAGTAGGCCACCGCCTCGCCGTCCAGCGCGCCGTCGCGCAGCAGCCGCGCCGCGCCCAGCGACGCGGCTGCCGGCAAGCCGTCCGACGACGGCTGCGCGCGCCGGCTGTAGATGTGCAACAGGTTGCCGCGCGCCGGTTCGGCGAAACGGTGGCGGCTGCGCCGGTGCTGGTTGCGCTCGACGCCGGTCGCCAGCGCGTGCACCAGGTCGAGCGTGCCGCCGGGACGGCGCGGGAAGTGCTCGCCGCCGCTCTGGCCATCCCACACGGCCAGCAGCAGCTGGGCATGGATGCCGAGATAGCGCGTCAGCTGCGCGTAGGCCGCTTCGGCCGGTGCCAGCGGCTCGCCCAGCAGGGTCGCGGCCGGCGGCTGCGGTATCACGTACAGCTTGCCGGCCTGCGCGCTGTAGTGCTGGAAGCGGGCGCTGAAGGCCAGGCGCTCGGCGTCGAACCGCTGCGGATCGCGCCGCGCCGCGTCCTCGCCGCCGGCCTGCTCGCGGCAGTAGGCGTCGAACGGCATCGGCAGCGGCACCACCAGTTCGATGCGACGGGCGCCGCCCTCGCGCTCGGCGCACAGGCGCTGCAAGCGGAGCACCTGGGCGGCAAACAGCTGGTCGGCGCCGTCGGCCAACGGCGACAGGCAATGGATGGGCGTGTGCGGCAAGGCCGCGGCGATCAGTTCGAGGGTCTGGAACAGGTGTTCGGCCACCGCCGCCATATCGTCCGGGTGCAGGTCGCGGTGGCCGGAGACGGCCACCACGAAGGGCAAGGCGTAGGGCGACGCGGCCTCAGGCTGCATGGCAGCGGGCGATGAAGCGCTGGCGTTCTTTGGCGCTGTCGATCTCCTGCGCCAGCGTCGCCACCAGTTCGCTCCGGGTCGGGCCGGCCAGCAGCGCGCGCTTCAGCAAATGACGGGCGATCGGCCCCAGTTCCTGCGCCAGCGCGCGCTCGATCGCGGTCAGCTGCTCCGCCGCGATGTCGCTGGCCGGCGCCGCCGCGACGGGCGGTGCGGCCGGGGCCGGGATTGTGATTGTGACTGGAGCCGGCGCCGGGGCCGGCTCGGCGGCCGGCGGCATGCGTTCGAGCAGTACCGACACACAATGGCGCAGCTCATCCAGATGGACTTCGAGATCGCCGGTGATGGCGTCCAGCCAGTGCTGGGTGCTGATGAAGTACTCCAGGCTTTTCGACAGCGGCACGTTCTCGATGCGGAACGGCAGCACCATCAAGCCCTTGTTGACCGCGCGCTCGACTTCGCGCCGCACCTGCGGCGAGCTGTTGGAGCTGGAGGAAAAGATCAGCACCAGCATCTTGGCCTGGTCCATGGCGTCGATGATGGCCTCGGCCCAGTCGTCGCCGGGACGGATGTCGCGCGGCGCCACCCAGCAGCGGATGTCGGCCGCCTCCAGGCGATGGCAGATGGCGTCGGCAAAGACCTTGTCGACGTGCGAATGACTGAGGAAGACGTCCACACCCATGGCTATCGCTCAGGCCAGCAAGGCCATGGCCTTTTCCAGGCTGCGGCGCATGCGGTTGAAGGCGTTGCTGAGCGTCGCGATTTCATCCTTGCCGCGCACATTGAATTCCTCCACATCGAGCTGGCCGGCGCTGATCGCGTCGGCGATGCGGCTGATGTGGCCCATCGGCCGCAGCACCAGCAGGTAGAACAGCAGGTTCACGGCCAGCAGGATGGCGGCGAAGGTCAGCGCCATGCCGCCCATGATCAGCGAGTAGGCGCGGTCGGCCGCGCGCTGCGGCACCGCCAGCGGCACCGAGACGATCTGGCTGCCGATGGCCTCGCCCAGCTTCCAGCCGAAGCCGTTGTTGACGCCGTACAGCGCCTTCATGGTGGCCGGCGCGGCGTCCGGCGTGCTGTGGCAGGCCAGGCAGCGGCCGTCGGTGATGCGGATCGGCCGCGCCAGGTAGACCGACGGGCCGGACGCGGTCTGGCGGTCGCCGACCACTTCCTTGAGCTCGGTGTTGTCGCGGAACTGCTGGACCACGTCGGCCTCCCAGTCGACCACGCGGTCGCGCGGGTTGGTCGGGTTGAGCACGGCTTCCTTGTAACTGAAATCCGGATGGGTCTGGTGCAGCTTGCTAAAGCTTTGCGTGGCGGCGTAGGACGGCACCGACTGCGGCAGGAAGGTCGTTTTCAATTGTTCGACCAGCAGCGGCTTGACCTCGTTGGTGGTGTAGTTGCGGGCGGCCATGGCGGCGTCCATCATCAGGCTGGCATGGGCCAGCACTTCGCGCCGGGCATTGTCGCGCAGCACACTGCCCATCATGCTGGCCGTGGCAAACCAGCCCAGCCCGAATATCAGCAGCAGCACCAAATTGAATTTGTACAGCAGTTTCATGACTTGCTTGCCCGTTGGATATATTTACATAAATTTTTCAATTATCGTAACATAAATCAATAAATATTCCCGCCCCTTGCTTCCCCCGCAAGCGTAAAAAAGCCCGCCGCAGCAACGCCGGCGGGCTTTTTTGCCGGACTAGGCCTTACTGCACCGGATGGCCGTCGGCGTCGATCTTGCGCACCTCGCCCAGGTTCAGCGCACGCACGCCGGCTTCCACCTTGCTCAGGTCGCCGACCACCAGCCAGGTCAGCTTGCCCGGCGTGATGGTGCGCGCCGCCAGCGCGTTGGCCTGCTCCGGCGTCATCGCCAGCACGGTGCCGGTGAAGGTGTTGAAGTAGTCGGCCGGCAGCTTGTATTGCAGGATGGCGCTGTAGGCGCCGGCCAGCTGGCCCGACGTCTCGAACGAACCCGGCAGGCGCAGGGTTTCGTTTTCCTGTGCGCTGCTCAGCTCGGCCGCGGTGATGGGCTTGGCGCCGGCGATGTTGGCGTATTCCTGCACCAGTTCCTGCAAGGCCGCGCCGGTCTTGTCGGTTTGCACCGGCGAGGTGCTCAGGTACAGGCGCTGGCCCACCGCCGGCTGCAGACCGGCGCTCACGCCATACGACCAGTGCTTGTCCTCACGCAGGTTCATATTGATGCGCGAGCTGAAGCTGCCGCCGAAGATGTTGTTGACCACCTGCAGCGGCACCGCCTCCGGCGCATTGCGTGGCGGCGCCAGCTGCGCGGCGTAGATCACGCTTTGCAGCGCGCCCGGCTTGTCCATCAGGTAGACCACCGGCTTGTCGGCCGGCGCGACCTGGGCCACGTTCTTCTTCGGCACCGCGCCAGCCTTCCAGCCGCCGAAGGTTTTTTCCAGCAGCGGCGTGATCTCGGCCAGCGTGGTGTCGCCCACCACCAGCAGGGTGGCGTTGTTGGGCTTGAACCAGGTCTGGTGGTACTTGACCAGGTCGTCGCGGCTGATGCGCGCCACGGCCGCCTCGGTGCCGCTGCCGGTCAACGGCAGGCTGTAGGCGTGGCCCTGGCCGTAGATCAGGCTCGGCATCACGCGCAGCGCCATCAATTGCGGATTGGACTTCTCGCGCGCGATCGACGCCAGCTGGTCCTTCTTCAGGCGCTCCAGCTCGTTCTGGGCGTAGGCCGGATGCAGCAGCACGTCGGCGTACACGTCCAGCGCCTTCGGCAGCGTGGCCTTGAGCGCGTTGAGCTGGACGAAGGCGCCGTCCAGGTTGCTGTAGGCGGAGTACTCGGCGCCCAGCGCCTCGAACTCTTCGCTGATCTTCAGCGAGCCGCGCGCCGGCGTGCCCTCCTCCAGCATGCGCAGCGACAGGCTGGCCAGGCCGGGCATGTCCTGCGAATCGGAGGCATAGCCGGCATCGACCATCATCGACAGGTTGACCACCGGCGCGCTGTGGCGCTCGGCCAGCACCACCTTCAGGCCGTTGGACAGCGTGGCGCTCTGCATCGGCGGCAGCTTCAGCGATTCAGGCTGGCCCAGCGCCGGCGGCGCGCTGCGGTCCAGCTTGGCGGTGGCGGACAGGTTGGTCGGGAACGGCTGCACATCCAGCACGTAGTCACCGTCGGCCAGCCATTCGTTCATGGCCTGCTTGATGGCGGCCGGCGTGGCGGCCTTGACCGCCTTCAGGTAATCCTTGTAGCAGTCGGGGTTGCCGGTGTAGGTGGCGCAGGTGGCCAGCATGTCGCTCTTGCCGCCGAAGCCGCCGACCCGTTCGACAATGCGGCTGAAGTCGGCCAGGATGCCGGTCTTGGCCAGCTCCAGCTCGGCCGCCGTGGGGCCGGACTTCATCAGCGCGCGCAGCTCTTCGTCGGCGGCCTGTTCCAGCTTGTGGCTGTCGGCGCCGGGACGCGCGGTCAGCACCAGCATGAACTGGCCGGCGATTTCCGACGAGTAGTTGCTGGCACTGGCGCTGGTGGCCAGCTGGTCCTTGTACACCAGGCGCTTGTAGAAGCGCGAGGTCTTGCCGCCGCCCAGCACGCGGGCAGCCAGGTCCAGCAGCGGTTCGTTGGCGGTGTTCGCGCCCGGCACGTTCCACACGCGGTAGATGCGCGCCTGCGGCACGCGGTCCTGCACGGTGCCGCGATGGGTGCCGGTGCGCTTGGCGATCCACGCCTCATGCTTGGCCAGCGGCGGGCCGGCCGGGATCTCGCCGTAGTATTTCTCGACCTTCTCGCGAGCCTGTTCCGGCGTGATGTCGCCGGCCAGCACCAGGGTCACATTGTTGGGACCGTAGTTGGTCTTGAACCATTCCTGCACATCGCTCATCGAGGCCGCGTCCAGGTCCTTCATCGAGCCGATCACGGTCCACGAATACGGATGGCCGGCCGGCCAGGTGTTTTCCGTCAGCAGCTGGCGCGTCACGCCGTAGGGCTGGTTCTCGCCCTGGCGCTTTTCGTTCTGCACCACGCCGCGCTGCAGGTCCAGCTTCTTCTGGTCCAGCACGCCGAGCAGGTGGCCCATGCGGTCGCTCTCGGCGAACAGCGTGTAGTCCAGCATCGAGGTCGGCACGTTCTCGAAATAGTTGGTGCGGTCGGTGTTGGTGGTGCCGTTCAGGTTGGTCGCGCCGATGCGCTCCATGGCGTTGATGAAAGTGCCCTGGTTGAAGTGGTCGCTGCCGCTGAACATCAGGTGTTCGAACAGGTGGGCGAAGCCGGTCTTGCCGGCCTTCTCGTTCTTGGAGCCGACGTGGTACCAGGTGTTGACCGCCACCACCGGCGTCTTGTGGTCTTCATGGACCAGCACGGTGAGGCCGTTCTTCAGCACGAACTTGGTGTACGGGATATCGGGGATGGCGATATCGGTTTTGGCGGACTTGGCCGGCTCGGCGGCGTGCAGCGCGGCGCCGGTGGACAACAGCGCTATCGAAGCCGCGAGGATGGTGCGGCGTAGTGACAGGGTCATGCGGAATCTCCTTGGTAGGGAAAGCAGGCTGCAAAAAAAAAGCGCACCGGCATTCAAGCGGGTGCGCAAGCATTCTATTGCTTTTTAATTAAATTGGCGACTATTTGCGCTTGGCCGAGCTGGCGTCGCGGGTGGCGCGGAATTCGGCGTCCTGCGCCCAGTTGGGCCAGGCGCTGGAATCGGCCAGGTCGCGGCCCAGTCCGTACAACAGGCCGAGGTCGTGCGCCATGCCGGTGAACGGCCAGGCGGCATTCCACTCGTCCGACGGCTGGTGGTAGTTGTTGGTGTTGTAGTCCTCTTCCGCCTTGCGGCCGGCCGCCAGGCCGCCGTCGACCCAGTCGTCGCCGGAGCCGAAGGAAATCGCCGGCACGCCGCGCTTGGCGAACGAGAAGTGGTCGGAGCGGAAGAAGTGGCCCGCTTCCGGTTTCGGATCGGGCGCGTACGCCATGTCCATCTGCCTGGCCTTGGCGATCAGCTGGTCCAGCAGGTCCAGCTTGGCGCTGCCGGAGATGGTGAAGTTGCGCGCAGGGCCGTAAGGGCTGAGCGCATCCATGTTGATCACCCCGGCCGTCTCGGCCAGCGGATACAGCGGATAGGCGGCGTAGTACTCGGAGCCGAGCAAGCCCTTCTCTTCGGCCGTCACCGCCAGGAACACCACGCTGCGCTGCGGCGCCGGCGCCTTGCCGTAGGCGCGCGCCAGTTCCAGCAAGGCGGCGATGCCGGTGGCGTTGTCGATCGCGCCGTTGTAGATCTTGTCGCCCTTGGCGTCCGGCAGGCCGACGCCCAGGTGGTCCCAGTGCGCGCTGTAGATCACGGTCTGCTCCGGCGCGCTGCTGCCGATCACGCGGCCGGCCACGTTCTTCGACACGATGGTCTGCGCGTCGACCGCGTAGCTGGCGCTGAGGTTGACGCCCTTCAGCTGCACCGGCTTGAAGTTGCGGGTCTGCGCCAGCTTCTTGAGCGCCTCGAAGTCCTGGCCGCCGCGCTTGAACAGGTCGACCGCCAGGTCGCGCTGTATCCACGCTTCCATCGGCGCGTGCGCCAACGCGGGCTGCTTGCGCACGATGTCGTACATGACGTTGGTGTTGGAGTTCTTCACCGTGGCCCAGCCGTAGGACGCCGGCGCGGTCTCGTGCACGATGATGGTGCCCAGCGCGCCGCGGCGCGCCATCTCTTCATACTTGTAGGTCCAGCGGCCGTAGTAGGTCATGGCCTTGCCGCCGAAGTCGCCGACGCCGGTCTCGAAATCGGGATCGTTGATCAGCACCACGGCCAGCTTGCCGCGCAGGTCGAAGCCCTTGAAGTCGTCCCACTTGCGCTCCGGCGCGTTGACGCCGTAACCGACGAACACCAGCGGCGCGTTGCGGAAGTCGACCTGCTTGCTGCCGTTCATGGCGGCGCGCACGGCCATGTCGTCGCCCTGCTTGAGTTCCTGCCGGGTGTCGCCGTTGCTGATCACCAGCTTGACCGGGCCCTTGATTTCAAAGCGGCCCAGCGGCACATCCTGGGTCCAGCTGCGCTGGGTCTTCTGGCCTTTGAGCAGGTCGCCGGCCGGCTGCAGACCGGCGGCCTTGAATTGCTCGATCAGGTAGTTGACGGTTTTGGTTTCGCCGGCCGTATTCGGGCCGCGGCCCTCGTATTCATCCGACGCCAGCACTTTGACGTCTTGCGACAAATGCCTGGCATCGAACTCCGGAACGCTGGCTGCCTGTGCGGTAGCGGCGGCGACCAGCGAACAAATGAGCATGGTGTTTTTCAAATCTGTCTCCGAAATTATTTTAATTAAACTGCCAGGCAATACTGACATGAAATCAACTAGCGGGCAATCAGACAGGCGCATGCCGGGCGTAGCCTTTTATCCACACCGCACACAATTTGAAATAATTACCAAATACGCAATACTTTCCTGTAGGATATGGCTTTTCTTGCAAGGAGTAACGATGCGCCTGGCCCTGACCGCCCTGTTGTGCCTGACCCTGTGCGCGCCCTTGGCGGCGGCGGCCGATCCGGCGCCGGCGCCGCAAGGCTGGGCCGAACGGTTCGTGGCTGGACTGCATTTCCAGACCGGCAAGGTTGCGCTGCCGGGCGGCATCGCCACGCTGGACTTGCCGCCACACCTGCGCTACCTGAATCCGCAGGACACCAACAGGATGCTGGTCGACGGCTGGGGCAATCCGCCCGGCGCGCCGACGCTGGGCATGATCCTGCCGGCCGGCGTGGATCCGCTGGGCGCGGCCGGCTGGGGCGTGATCGTCAGCTATGAACAGGGCGGCCATGTCAGCGACGACGACGCCGCCGGCATCGACTACGCCGAACTGCTGGCGCAGCTGAAGGACTCGGTCGCCGACAACAACACCGCGCGCCGCGAGCAGGGCTACGCGGCGATGACGCTGATCGGCTGGGCCGAGCAGCCCGGCTACGACGCGGCCCGGCACACGCTGCACTGGGCCAAGGAGCTGCACACCGAGGGCAGCAACGAGAACGGCCTGAACTACCATGTGCGGATGCTGGGCCGCGAAGGCGTGCTGGTGCTCAACGCCGTGGCCGGCATGGACCAGATCGATCAGGTCAGGCGCGAGATGAAGAACCTCACCGCGGTCGCCGGCTTCACCCCGGGCAAGCGCTACGCCGACTTCGACGGCAGGACCGACAAGGTCGCCGAATACGGCCTGGCGGCGCTGGTGGCCGGCGGCGTCGCGGCCAAGCTGGGCCTGTTCGGCAAGCTGATGGCGCTGCTGCTGGCGTTCAAGAAACTCGTACTGGTCGCGCTGGCCGCCTGCGGCGCCTGGCTGTACCAGGCGCTGGGCCGCAAGAAAGCCACGGTGAGCTAGCGCACGGTCCGCTCGCGCGCGGCGGCGCACACTGGATGCCAGACCGTGCCCGGAGACCGCCATGCCCGAAGGACCATCGATCGTCATCCTGCGCGAGCAGGCCGCCGGCTTTGCCGGCCGCACCATCCGCGCCGCCAGCGGCAACAGCAAGGCGGTGGACTTCGACGCCATCGCCGGCCGTCCGGTCACGGCCTTGCGCAGCTGGGGCAAGCACTTCCTGATCCAGCTGCCGGAGACCGCGCTGCGCATCCACTTGATGATGTTCGGCAGCTATCGCATCAACGAGCGCAAGGACACCAGCCCGCGCCTGAGCCTGGGTTTCGACGATGCCGAGGAACTCAATTTCTACGCCTGCTCGGTCAAGCAGATCGATCCGGATCTCGACGCCCAGTACGACTGGAGCGGCGACGTCATGTCCGACGCCTGGGACCCGCAGCGGGCGCTGGCCAAGCTGCGCGCCGCGCCGGACACGCTGGTGTGCGACGCCCTGCTCGATCAAACCATCTTTGCCGGCGTCGGCAACATCATCAAGAACGAGGTGCTGTTCCGCATCCACCTGCATCCGCTGGCCAGGGTCGGCGACCTGCCGGCCGCCAAGCTGCGCCAGCTGGTCGAGCAGGCGCGCGTCTACAGCTTTGATTTCCTGAAATGGAAGAAGGCCTACGAGCTCAAGCAGCACTGGCTGGCCCACACCAGGCAGGTCTGTCCGCGCTGCCACATCCCCTTCCACCGCGCCCACCTGGGCAGGACGCACCGGCGCAGCTTCTTCTGCGACCAGTGCCAGCAGCAATACCTCACACCAGCCCGGTCAGGTAGTACACGGCAATCACAAAGAACACAGCCGTCGTCTTGATCAGCGTGATGGCGAAAATCTCCCGGTACGATTCGCGGTGCGTCAGGCCGGTGACCGCCAGCAGCGTGATGACGGCGCCGTTGTGCGGCAGCGTGTCCATGCCGCCGCTGGCCATCGCCACCACCCGGTGCAGCACCTCCAGCGGAATATTGGCCGCCTGCGCGCCCTTGACGAAGGCGTCCGACATCGCCGCCAGCGCGATGCTCATGCCGCCCGAGGCCGAGCCGGTGATGCCGGCCAGCGAACTGACCGACACCGCCGCGTTCACCAGCGGATTGGGCACGCTGCGCAGGGCGTCGCTGACCACCAGGAAGCCCGGCAGCGAGGCGATCACGCCGCCGAAGCCGTACTCGGACGCGGTGTTCATCGCCGCCAGCAGCGCGCCGCCGACCGCCGCCTTGGTGCCCTCGGCAAACGTGGTGCGGACGCGGCCGAAGGCGGTCGCCACCACCAGCAGGATGCCCAGCAGCAGCGCGCCCTCCACCGCCCAGATGCCGATCACGGTCTTGATCGGCACCGACACCGGCGCGTGCAGGCCGGGCAAGGCGTCGGCGGTCAGCGCATAGCTGTCGCCGTACCAGCCGGGGATCAGCTTGGTCAGCGTGAAGTTGGCCACGCCCACCAGGATCAGCGGCGCCACCGACAGCAGCGGATGCGGCAGGCCGCTGCGGGCGGCGTGGACCGCCTCGCTGGCGGCGGTGGCGCCGTAGCCCTCGCCCTTGGCCATGGCCGAGCGGCGCCGCCATTCCAGGAAGCTCAAGCCGACCGCGACGATGAGCAGCGAACCGATCACGCCCAGCCACGGCGCGGCCCAGCCGGTGGTCTTGAAGAAGGTGGTGGGGATGATGTTCTGGATTTGCGGCGTGCCCGGCAGCGAATCCATGGTGAACGAGAACGCCCCCAGCGCGATCGCGCCCGGCATCAGGCGCTTGGGGATGTTGCTCTGGCGGTAGAGCTCGGCTGCGAACGGATATACCGCGAACACCACCACGAACAGCGACACGCCGCCGTAGGTGAGCAAGGCGCAGACGGCGACGATGACGGCGTTGGCGCGCGAGCGGCCGATGTACTTGATCGCCGCCACCACGATGGATTCGGAAAAGCCGGACAGCTCGATCAGCTTGCCGAACACCGCGCCCAGCAGGAACACCGGGAAGTACAGCTTGACGAAGCCGACCATCTTGTCCATGAAGATGCCGCTGAACACCGGCGCCACCGCGCCCGGATCGGTCAGCAGGACCGCCCCCAGCGCCGCCACCGGCGCGAACAAAATCACGCTGTAGCCGCGATACGCGGCCAGCATCAGGAACACCAGTGCGGCAAGCACGATCAGGAAGGACATGCGGGCTCCGTTTAGTTGAATGAGATCGGCTCATTGTAGAGATAAACCGGCATCGGCGTAGCTGGCCTGAAAGCAGAGCGCGGCCCGGCGCCGGCTGCGGCGGTGCAGCATTGACGCTAATCAAACAGGCTGCGATACTGAATCATCGCAGCCTCTGCCTGATGCCATGTCCGAACTCAAAGCCTCGCTCAAGAGCGGGGGCAAGTTCTCGCTCAACTGGAGTTATCTCAACGCGATCGCCAACGGCGTGTCGGCGATCGACCTGGGCGCGCTGGCGTTGCGCAACCTGCACGACGCCCACCAGTTCGTGCGCGAATACGGCTTCGATCTCGAACAGCCGGCCGCCATCGCGCTGATACGGCGCGCCCATCGCGAGGCCATCGATTTCATCACCGCCAGCTTCCTCACGCCCGAACAGGCGGCGCTGATCCCGCCCGAAGTCAGCCATCCCGACGATCCGCTGGAACTGCTGGTCCATGCCTCGCTGCGTGGCCAGCACGTCGACGCGCGGCGCATGTGGTCGTGCGCGGTGCTCAAGGTCATGCACGGCATTTTCTACATCGACAACAACCTCAAGCTGCGCCACTTCCACGCCATCCGCGCCCAGGTGTTCGGCACGCTGGACGAGGTGATACGCCACGACGGCGGCCGCCACTACCTGACCGACGGCGAGGTCTGCCTGCCGATGCTGCACTACGACCGCAAGGACAACAAGGGCCGCAACAGCATCCTGCTCAAGCTGCTGCAAAAAGCCGCCTACCTGGCGGCCGACATCTTCGACCACCTGGGCGTGCGGCTGGTGTTTGCCACCCGATTCGAATGCCTGCTGGCGCTGCGCACGCTGCAGCGGGCGCACCTGCTGTCGGTCACCAACGTCGACGCCGAACGCACCCGCAACACCCTGCTGGACCTGGAGGCGGCCAAGCAGATCTTCAACAAGTACCGCGCCCAGCTGGAGCACAGCGACGACTATCCGGCCGAGCTGCTGCAAACCATGGACGCCGAGCTGGCCGAGCTGGCGCAGCCGCAGACCCGCTGCGACAATCCGCACAGCGGCAGCGGCTTCAACAGCATTCAGGTCACGGTGCGCAAGATGATCCACGTGCAGCAGCTCGACGCCGGGCCGGAGCAGGACTACGACGTCGGCTTCTTCTTCGAGTACGAGATCCAGCTGATGGACGAGGCCAGCTACCAGCGCAGCCTGACCGGCCCGGCCAGCCACGAGGCCTACAAGAAGCGCCAGCTCGACACCGCCCGCACCCGCGTGTTCGGCCGCGAGCTGCTGCGCTGGATCGAGCAGCAAAACATCCCCAGGCCCGCCGCAGACCGGTCCGCCGAAGCACGGGCGGAGGACGTGGCGCCGGTAACGGCCCGCTGAACCAGCGGCCAGCGGTGCGCCGCGGCCGGGCCCTAGCCTCTACCATGGAGCTTTAGCCGGGAGCAAAGGCGATGCGCAATCGAATCCCTCTCTGGCTGCTGGCCGCGGCGATGGCGGCGCTGGCTGCAGTGGCCGGTGGCGTCCGCGCCCAGGACGGCGAACCGCCGCGCGTGACCGTCACGGCAACGCGCGACCCGGTCGACAAATCCTTCCGCAAGATGATCGCCGGCATGCAGCGCTTCGAGCGCGACCACGCGTTGGCGCCGCAGGCCACGCTGCGCTTTGAACTGCTGCCGCGCCTGCCCACCACGCGGCTCGACGGCATCACCCTGCGCGTGGTCGGTGACACGCTGTCGCTGCCGGTGCCGGTGGCGCCGGACCATAGCTTCACGCTGCCGCTCAATGACCAGGCGCTGAAGGAGGACGCGGCCCTGATCGCCAGCAGCAAGACCAGCACGCTGACCTGGCGCGCCCAGGTGCGCAGCCCCGGCGTGCCGCCCAATATGCGCCGGCTGGGCGATCTGCGGCTGGAGTGCCTGGTCGGCATGCAGGCCGGACTGGTATCCAACAACGCCCGGCTGTTCGCCTGGCTGGGCGAGCTGTTCGCCGATCCCGACCGCGTCTGCTCCTCGCCGCAAGGCAATTACCTGTTCTTCAGCGAACGGCCGCTGTTCGCCGTCACGCTGCGCGACGGCGCGCGCAGCGAGGCGCTGCCTTTTTCCATGCTGTACGCCGGCGGCACGCAGACGCCGGCCACGCTGCCGTTCTGCGATTGCCAGGTGCTGCTCGACCGCAGTTTCTACGCGCCGCTGTGGGACCGCGGCTGGTCCGACGATACGCTGCTGGAATTGAGTTATCAGGACGATCCGCCCGGCGCGGCCGACACCGACCTGGCTGACGACCACCGCAGCACGCAGCAGATGCAGGCCGCGCTGGGGCCGGCCACCGTGGTCCGCTTCGACAGTGGCTACCAGGTGTGGTGCTACCGCTACCCCTCGCAACAACGCGCCGCCGACGGCCAGCCGCGCTACGCCGACTTCGTTATCCTGTTCGGCCCGGACGGCATCGCGCGCAAGGCTCGCCTCGGCGAGCGCTTGTAAAACGTGGGGAACAGGCACATGATGCGAGGATGAAAACTACCTTACTCCTCCTGCGCCTGGCAGCCGCCGGCGCATTGATGATTTCCGCAGCCTGCCAGAGCGCGCCGCCCGCCAACACCAACGCGGCGTCGCTGTGGAAACAGATCGAGGCCCAGAACGCCGACACCAGCTGCGACCGCGACAGCCAATGCCACACCATCGCCGTCGGCGCCAAGGCTTGCGGCGGGCCGGAGCGCTACATCGCCTGGTCCGACCGCGCGCAGGACGGCGGCCGGCTCAAGCAACTGGTGGCGCAGCACACCGCCGCCCGCGTCCAAGAGGACAAGCGTGGCCACGTGCTGTCGAACTGCATGCTGGCGGTGGACGCCGGCGCCGTCTGCAGCGCCGGCCGCTGCGTGCAGAACGTCGACTCCAGCCAGCGATAAACCATTACTTCGCCCAACTTTTGCCGGAAGCGCGGCAGTTGGGCAAGCAGCCCCAATTTCTTGGCGCAAATACGTACGCGACGCCTGATGCATTCAAGGCCGGCGACATGGATTTTTTTCAGCAATTTCATTCGCATCCCTTCTGTTCTAGGGCTTCTTGCACAGCCGCCTTTGCACTGTCCAGACTCATTCCGGACTCGAATGGCGGCGCGCTGAATGGTGAATAGATGATTCCATTTGAAACCTCACGCAGACGTGGGACCCCGGAAAAATTATTTTTGCCGATCTTTCCTGTATCGTCGTCTTGAATGACCATCAGGTACCTACGGCCGTTGACATAGGTAGCCAGAGGATTGTCTAATCGAAAAATTTCCCCCTTATACTCTACCTCTCCCCCTGGAACGATGACGTCGAAAATTTGATCCTTCGGGCTTGAACCTACCCTCCAGCTATCCACCATCTTGAAACGCAACTTGGTGAATATTCCAACATCATGCTTTCCAACGAATGATTTGGAATCCTGGAGTTCAGCCACGCCAAATATGGCAAAGTCACAAGCGTAGTGACGCAGATATGACGGGCGGTCGTTCATCCTTACGGGCTCCGGATGTTCGAACGAGGTGAACCCCCGCACGCCATCGGGAAGTCTGCTTTCGATTTCGGCCAGTTTAGGATCCAGGGAATAAAACTTAACTCCCTTCTCCCGATCCGTGTCGTCAACGGTCAAACCCGAATTGGCTGCGATAACTGAGGTGGCTGCCACCATCAACAGCACAGCGATTAACGACTTTCTCTGAAACATAGCTTCATCCATTTCCTGGCAATTATTTCGACGGTACCTCGTTCAAAAATGAACAGGGACATGATCGACAAGTGAGAATACTTGGCGGACCTTCAGCCGCTTAACGCGCTGCTGCCTATTCAGTGGCAGCATCAAGCTCCGGTTCGGGTATTTCGCTGGCAATCCTGCAGAACCACTTGGGGCCCGCGACCCGAATACAATCATCGTATGGTTTCGGCCCCGAGCACGTCCAGCCGCCGTTTTGCCATTTGCACTCCTCCTCGGGGGGCGTTCCAGGCGCGCCCGGATCATAGACGGGCATGCGGCCGGCATTGCCACTTCATTTTCGGTGTTGTAATGTCTGCCGCATGAGCGTTACTCACGCCGGCAAATAATATGAAGGGTACCGCCAGCGTTCGGAGCGCCCTCCCAAAACGAATAATTTGCCACATTGTTTCCCCCCTAGTGAAATTACCTATACTGAATCAAGGCTGGCAAGTCCCGACCCCGTCGCGGCGCACCTTTTAGTTGACCGTCATCGCCCTCTTGATGGCCACACAGCGCTCATCCTCCTGGTGCGCCACCAGCAGCGCGCGCCGGGTGCCTGCCGACAAGTCCTTCAACTTGCCCACCGCCGCCTGCAGGCGCTGCACGCTGGCCGGCGTGCAGCTGGCCGGTATCATCACGTTGGCATAGGAGCGCATGAACACCGGACCGGCGGCCTTGTCGACCTGAGCCAGCTGCGCCAGGCGCTGCTGTGCGCTCAGCTCGCCCAACGCGCCCTGCTCGGTCGGATACAGGTTCTCCATCGCCCGGCGGATTTTCGAGAACGGCAGCTTGGTTTGCAGGTCGTTGATATTGGCCAGCCACTCGGCCTTGACCTTGGCGTCCGGCTGCACCACGGCCGCGCCCAGCGCGGCGGCCTGGCCGCTGTCGGACTTGTCGCGCTCCTGTTCCGCCGCCAGCAAGGCCGCCGCGCCCGGATAGGCGTAGCGGTTCAGGCGGTTGACGATATCCCAGCGCACGTCCTGGCTGACATTCATACCCGGCACCACCAGCTTGCCGCTGAGGATGTCGGCCAGCTGGGCCATCGCGGCCGGCGTGCTGGCGATGTCCAGGTAGGTCGCGAACCAGCGGCGCTGGAAGTTGTGGTCGCCGCTGGCGGCCTGGGCGGCGGCGAACGCCATCTGCTCCAGCTGCGCCGACATCTGCGCGTTGTAGCCGGCAACCGACGGTCCCATGTGGTCGAGATAAGCCTTGGCCGCGCGGATCTTGCTGGTGACCTCGCCCAGCAGCGTGTAGTCCTTTTCGCCCGGCGCATTGGCCAGCGCGGTGTTCAGGAAGTCGTTGAGCGGCAGCTTGGCGGCGCGCACGCCGTCCCACAGGCTTTGCCACAGCATCGAGCGCAGCAGAGGATCGTCCACCTTGCCCAGGCTGGTCTGCGCGGTGGCGAAGGATTTTTTATCCAACTGCACCTGGGCATAGCCCCAGTCCTGGTAGTTCGGATAGACCAGGTCCGGACAGGCGGCGCCGGTCAGTTCCGGCACGGCGGTGTTGGCGCCCTGGTAGGTGACGGCCACGTTCTTGCCCAGCTTGAGTCCGTCCGCGCCCAGGTTGAACAGGCCGATCTGCACGCGCTGTTCGCGCAGCGTCGGCATCGCCTTGCTTGGCGCGCTCTGGCGCAGACTGAAGCGGCTGATCTTGCCGCCGGCGCAGCTGAATTCCGCCGCGATGGTGTTGACGCCCGGCTCGTACAGCCATTGCCTGGTCCAGCCGCTGAGGTCGCGGTGCGCGGCCTCGCCCAGGCTGCCGATGAAGTCGTCCAGCTTGGCGTTCTGGTACGAGTACTTGACCAGGTAGTTGTGCACGCCCTGGCGGAACACTTCCTCGCCCAGCAGGTGACGCAACTGCTTCAGCGTCGACGCGCCCTTCGAGTAGGTGATGGCGTCGATGTTGTCGAAGGCGTTGGCGGTGGACGGCACCGGCGTCTCGATCGAGTGCGTGGTCACGCGCTGGTCCTGCACGTAGGCGCCCTGCTTGGCGCCCGAGTAGAAGCCCTGCCAGGCGTTGCTGAACTCGGTCGACTCGGCCGTGGCCAGCGTGCCCATGAAGGAGGCGAAGCTTTCGTTCAGCCATAGGCCGTTCCACCACTTCATCGTCACCAGGTCGCCGAACCACTGGTGCGCCATCTCGTGCATGATGACGCCGGCCAGGTTTTGCTTCTGCGCCGCCGTCATCTCGTCCTTGTACAGGAAGCCGCGCTCGGCGAAGGTGATGGCCCCGGCGTTTTCCATCGCGCCGTACAGGAAGTCCGGCACCAGCAGCTGGTCGTATTTCTCGAACTGGTAAGGCACGCCGAAGTACTGGTCGAAGAAGGCCAGGCCGCGCCGGGTGTAGTTGAACCAGTCCTGCGGCGACACCTGCGACGCCACCGACTGCCGCGCGAACAGGCGCATCGGGTACGGGCCGCCGTGGTCTTCCCACACCTTGTACGGGCCGGCGTGCATGGAGAAGTTGTACGAGCTCAGCTTCTTGGTGCGCGGGAAGGTCCAGCGCCTGGTGTTGCCGATGTCCTGGATGCCGGTCTCGCGCCGGGTCGACGACACCACCCAGTCGGCCGGGGCGGTGACGGTGATTTCATACGTGCCCTTCAGGTCGGGCTGGTCGAACACCGGGAACATCTGGTGCGCGGCGGCCGGCTCGAAGTGCGAGTAGGTGTAGACGCGGTTGTCGACCGGGTCGACCATGCGGTGCAGGCCTTCGCCGTTAGTGCTGTGCGGGCGCGCGTAGCTGATGGTGACGCTGTTGCGGCCGGCCTTCAGTTCGGCCGGGGCGATGGTGATGAACCACTGGTTGTATTGCGGCGTCACCTGCTTGCCGTTGACGGTCAGGCTGAGGATGGTGGCCTTGTCGAGGTCGACGGTCAGCGGCTGGCTGGCGTCGCTCAGGTCGAAGCTCAACGTGGTGGTGCCGGAGAAGGTTTCCTTGCCGGTCAGCGTGAAGTCCAGCGTGTAGTCGACGTTGGCCACGCGCGCCGAACGGGCGGCGGCGTCGGCTTGCGACAGGAAGGCGTTTTCGGCGCGCGGGGTAGCGGCCTGCGCGGCGCCGCAGGTCAGCGCGATGGCGACGGCGATCAGGGTATTTTTCATGTATGTTCCTGGAATGGGGGAGCTGGGGCGGCCCTTTGAGGTGTGCGGCGCGGCGGCCCTTGCCTTGACCCCGCACGGCAAACCGGGGTCAGACCCCGGCGGGGTCTGACCCCAAACGATGGGGTTATTTCTTCAGGTAGGTATCGAGCCAGTCGATCACCGTGTGGTGCCACAGCAGCGAGTTGGCCGGCTTGAGCACCCAGTGGTTCTCGTCCGGGAACATCAGCAGCTTGCTGGGGATGCCGCGCCGTTGCAGCGCGGTGAAGGTGCCCAGGCCCTGCGTGGTCGGGATGCGGAAGTCCATATCGCCCTGCACCACCAGCATCGGGGTTTTCCAGTTCTTCACTTTCAGCGCCGGGTTGAACTTCTCGTGCAGTTCCGGCACGTCGTAGTAGGCGCCGCCGTTTTCCCATTCGGTGAACCAGATCTCTTCGGTGGCATACGCCATGCCGCGCGTGTCGAACACGCCGTCATGGTTGACGATGCACTTGAAGCCGTCGGACCAGCTGCCTTCGATCCAGTTCATCATGAAGCCGCCGTAGGACGCGCCCAGTGCGCAGCTGCGCTCGCGGTCCAGCCACGGGAATTTCTGCACCGCCGCGGCCAGGCCTTTTTGCAGGTCTTCCAGCGGCTTGCCGCCCCAGTCGCCGCTGATCGAATCGGTGAACTTCTGGCCGTAGCCGGTCGAGCCGTGGAAGTCGATGAACACGGTGGCGTAGCCGGCGCCGGCGTACACCTGCGGATTCCAGCGATAGCTCCAGGCATTGCCGAAGCTGCCCTGCGGGCCGCCGTGCACCAGGAAGGCGATCGGATATTTGACGCCGGGCTGGGCGTTCCATGGCTTCATCACGTGGCCGTAGACGGTCTCGCCGTTGGCGCCGGTGAAGGAGAACTGCTCGTACTCGCCGAACTTGACGTCGGCCAGCGCCTGCGCGTTGAGCGTGGTCAGCTGCTGCGCCTTGTCGGCCATATTAGCCATCGTGCCCAGCTTGAACTTGAACAGCTGCGCGCCGGACGCCAGGTTGGCCTGCGCCATGACGACGGTGTCGCGCGCGACGTCGAAGCCGCTGACGTAGCCGTTGCCGGTCAGCGCCGTCACCTTGCCGCTGGCGGCGTCGATGGAGAACAGGCGGTGCTGGCCGATATCGTCGGCGCTGGCCAGCAGGGTCTTGCTGCCCGGGGTCCAGCGGTAGTCGGCGATCGAACGGTCCCAGCTGTCGGCGACGGTGCGCTTCTTGCCGCTGGCGACGTCGATCAGCACCAGGTGGAAGCGGTCCGCCTCAAAGGTCGGCTTGTCCATCGCCAGGTAGGCCAGCGTCTTGCCGTCGGGCGAGTAGATCGCCCTGGTGTCCCAGGCCGGGTTGTCGGCGGTCAGGTTCTTGACCGCGCCGCCTTCGGCCGGCACGGTGTAGACGTCGAAGTTGGTCGACCAGGCTTCGGTCTTGCCGGCGATGCGGGCCGAGAAGACCACGGTCTTGCCGTCCGGGCTGAAGTGATATTCGTCGTGGTCGCCGAACGGCTTGGACGGCACGTCGCCGTCGAGCGTGCCGGACAGGCTCACCGGCTGCGCGCTGACCTTGCCGGTGGCGTCGATCGGCGCCGCGTACAGCACGTTGGTGCGGCCGTCGGCCCAGGTATCCCAGTGGCGCACGAACAGCTTGTCGTAGACCTTGCCGCTGGCCTTGTTCTTGGCCTGCGCGTCGAGGCGCGCCTTGCTGCAGGCGAGGTCGGCGCAATCGCGGAACACGGCCAGGCTCAGCGCCAGGCGGTCGCCCTGCGGCGACAGGCGGAAGTTTTCCACGTCCAGCGCCAGGTCGGTCACGCGCGCGGCCTCGCCGCCGGCCAGCGGCAAGCGCCATACCTGCTGCGAGCCGGAGCGGGCCGACAGGAAGTAGACAGCGTCGCCGGCCGGCGACCATTCGGGATCGCTGCTGCTGGCGTCGGCCTGGGTCAGGCGCACCGGCGCGGCCTTGGGCGCGCGCAGGTCCAGCATCCATAATTGGGTGTTGCCGCGGTTCTTGTCCAGGTTGGTGGAGCGCACCGTGTAGACGACGCGGGTGGCGTCCGGCGACAAGGCCGGGCTGCCGACGCGCTCCATCTTGACCATGTCTTCAACGGTGAAGCCGCGCGGCGCGGCCAGGGCGTTGGAAGCCGCGACAGCGGTTCCCAACAGCAGCAGTGATAGTCTCATTCGGGGATCTCCGACGTTATAAGAAAAATACCGGCTGGTGGCCGGCTGTCGGCATGATACCAAGATCGCAGCGCAGCAAGCAAAACGTTATTTAGGGAACCTCGAAAAACCGTCATTCCCGCGCAGGCGGGAATCCATACCCCGCATGCCCAGTGGCTCCGCATGGGTTCCCGCCTGCGCGGGAACGACAATTTGGTGGTTTTTCGAAGTGCCCTTAGGGAAATGTACCCGGTCTTGCGTTGCATCGCGCCGCGACGCACTCCACCGATTAGAAAATGTGACGCACGCCGGCCGAGATGCCCGACTGGCTCATCCCGACACCCACCGTGCCGCCGGCGTCGAGCGCCAGAGCCGCAGCGCCGGCGTTCGTCATATGGCCGAGCGAGCTGTAGACCGCGGTGCGCTTGGAAAGGTAATAGGTCAGGCGCAGCGCCGTCAGCGTGGAGTCGTTGCCGCTGTCCTTGACGTCGTGGCGCGCCACCTGTCCATCCAGCGTCATGAAAGGCATCAACGGGTAGCTGGCCCCGATGTAGATCAGGTTGGACTCCAGGTTGTTGGCCAGTGTAGCCGCCACCTTCTTGCGCGCCATGATGCCGGCGCCGATGCGCACATCGCCGGCCATGGCGTAGCCGTTCAGCGTGGTGCGGCGGTCGCTGCTGTCGCTGGTGGTCAGGCCGGCAGCTGCGCCAGTGTTACCGTACATGATGTCGTAGCTGGCCGTGACGCCGAAACGCTTGTTGTCATAGCCCAGCAAGGCCGTCACCTGGCGGCAGGCCTTGGCGTTGCCCGCCACCTCGCCCGCGCAGTTGGTGGCAGCCGGCCCGCCGGCGCTCGAGGCGTCGCGCCCGAAGCTGTAGGTGGCGCCCAGCGTGAAGTCCGAGAACGTGCCGAGATAGCCGACCGCATTGTCGCTGCGCGCGTTCGGGATGTACGGATCGATGCTGGACATGCTGAACAGGTTGGGGCCGAGCACGTCCGACTTGATCGCGGCCAGGAACGTCATATTGATCTGGCGCCCCAGCGTCAACGTGCCATATTCGTTTTTCAGGCCGATGGAGGCTTGGCGCCCGAACAGGCGGTTGCCCTGGCCGGCGGTCCCGGTATCGACGCCCAGACCGCTCTCAAGCACGAACACGGCCTGCAGGCCGCCGCCGAGGTCTTCGGTACCGCGAAAGCCCAGGCGCGACGGCACGCTGCCGGTCAGGCTAGGTACTTTGACGATGGAATTGCCGGTGGCGCTTGCATGATTCGTGTACACCACGCCGCTGTCGAGGATGCCGTAGATGGTGACATTGCTCTGCGCCATGACGGGGAGCGCGGCAGCGCCGGCAAGCAGTGCGAGGCCGGCTTTGAGGGTGCCTGTTTTCATGGTGGCGTCTCCGCTATCTATTGATGGTTTATATCGTTTATATTATTTATTTTTTATAGACGCCGCTCAGGATGATGTAGTCGTCGATGCGTTCCAGATAGGCCGACCTGTGCTCCATCTTCTGGCTGACCGGATTCATCCACTCGAAATCCACCCACCCGCTGCCCTTGCCTTTTGCCAGGTCAATCTCTTCCCGCACGAAGTACTTGCCGCTCATGTCCTTGATGTCGAACAGGTTCTTGCCGATCAGCTTGGGATTGACCCCGCTGGCCAGCATCAAGCCGGTCAAGTCCAGCGCGGCGATGTACAAGTCCCGGTCGATAAACTGTCCGCGCGGGTTGTTGAACTCCGCCATCGCCTTATCCTTGCCGTTCTGTTTGGCGTAGGCGACCGCTTTCTTCACCATCGCCACGGCTTCGTCACGGGTGGCGGCATCGGCCGCCATTGCGCACGGGCCGAAGGACAACAGCAGGACGGCGAATAGCAACTTGAAAAAACTCAGTTTCATTGACTGCTCCTTGGTAGTGGACAGGATGATGCCGGTCTACAGCAGCGAGGTCGGGCAGTACGTCGAGGGCGGGGCATTGATCTCGGGCTGACTGCCGACGACGCGAAAACCGGCCACGAAAATGGTGAGAAACCCCCATGGCAGCGATGCCTGTACTTGCCCAATCATAATAGTCGCGAAGGCGACAACCAGAAAGATTGAGATTAATACTTTGATGAAACCGTTGCTTTCTATCCACCAACTGAACGCCAAGGCGCGCCAGATGGGGCGGGGGCGACGCGCAGATGCGCCGCCTGATCGCCGGCTTAACGGCTCACTCGGACGCCAGGGCCCGATAACCGTATTGCTGCAGAATGCGTGCCTGCGTGCCATCTTTTTGCATGGCGGCACATGCTTTTTCCCACTTGGCGGCGCTGGCGTCGTCCATGCCGCGCCCGCCCGCCAGGTACACGTTGACCGGCTGTAGCACCGCGCCCAGGCGCAGGCGCAGCGCGACGGGACCCAGCTGGCGCTGCTCGTGCTCGGCGATGCTCTGCGCCACCATCCACACATCGATGCGTCCCCTGGCAAGCTTGCCCGCATTGGCGGCCGAACTGACCGCCGGCTCGATGCGTGTGAAGCCCAGCGCGCGGGCCAGTTCCTCCGACGGGCTGCCCATCACCACCCCCAACCGCAACGTCCGCGCCTTGTCGACCGTGGCGATGGCCACGTCGGTCGCCTCGCTGGCGACCAGCATAATGCGGTCTTCCCATAGCTTGCACAGCCAGCGGTACCGGTTTTCCAGCAGCGGCGAGCGCCCCAGCGTACCAACCGAACCCGGCGTGTCGTTCAGCAACACCAGTTCGCGGCGCAGCGGCACCGGGATGACCGGGCCGGCATGACCGGTGCGGCTGCGCAGGTCCAGCATCATCTCGTACAGCACGCCGCGCGGCACGCCCTTGTCGCGATAGAACAGGGGCGCCACCTCGTACACGTACATGCCGGGCGGCTGGGCACGCAGCGGCTGGCCCGCCGCCATCAGCAGCGCCGCCAGGACGGGGAACGTGTACATGCGTAGCGACATGGGCAGGGGTATTCCGAAAGGATATAACGGCAGAGTAGCACGCTGCGGGATGCTTGTGAGCAGGGGCCGGGAAACGCCACCGTCAGATAGAAAATAGAGCTTGACTTTTTTAAGACGACCGGTCATATTTAGCACATGGCTAAACCTAACGTCAAAGAGCAAATCGTCACCGCCGGCTTGAACCTGCTTCACAGCAAGGGTTTCAACGCCACCAGCGTCCAGGACATCACGGACGCCGCCGCTGTGCCGAAGGGCTCGTTCTACAACCATTTCACCAGCAAGGAAGCGCTGGGACTGGAGGTATTGCAACGTTATGGCGCGGCGGCGGCCGGCTACCTCGACGTGCTGGGCGACACCCGGCTGGCGCCCAAGGCCAGGCTGCGGGCGTATTTCGACCTGCTGATCGGCGTCAACACCGCCGCCGACTACAGCTGCGGCTGCATGCTGGGCAACTTCAGCGCCGAGCTATCGACCCAGATTCCGGCCATCCAGGAGGCGCTGCGCCTGACTTTCGACGACTGGGCGGCCGGCCTGACAGGGGTGATCGCCGCAGGCCAGCGCGACGGCAGCATCGCCGCGCCGCAGCCGGCGCTGGACCTGGCCAATTTCATCATCGACGCCTGGCAAGGCGCGGTGCTGCACGCCAAAGCGGCCCACAGCCGCGCGCCGCTGGACCGCTTTGCCGACATGGTGCTGAACCGTATTTTGCTGTGATGCTTTTTTTTCGGCCATTTTTAAGATGACCGGTCATATTGTTTTACCTTAATTTTACCCACTGAAAGGAATTACCATGAACTTCAAAGATGCCGTCGTCTTCATCACCGGCGCCAACCGTGGCCTGGGCAAAGCCCTGGCGCAAGCGGCCCTCGCCGCCGGCGCGCGCAAGGTGTACGCGGGCGCCCGCGATCCCGCCACCGTCACCCTGGCCGGCGTGACGCCGGTCAAGATCGACGTCACCAACGCTGCCGACATCGCTGCCGCCGCGCAAGCCCTGCCCGACGTGACCATCCTGATCAACAACGCCGGCATCTTCACCGGCAGCGGCGTGGCCGCGCCGGACGCCGTCGCCTCGGCGCGCGCCGAGCTGGAGACCAACCTGTTCGGCCCGATGGCGCTGAGCCAGGCCTTCGCCCCTACCCTCAAGCGCAACGGCGGCGGCGCCATCGTCAACATCCTGTCCGCGCTAAGCTGGATCAGCCTGCCGACCAGCGGCACCTACAGCGTCTCCAAGGCCGCAGCGTGGGCCATGACCAACGGCCTGCGCGGCGAACTGCAGGCACAAAACACGCAGGTGCTGGGCGCCCACATGGGCTATATGGATACCGACATGACCGACGGCGTCGACGCGCCGAAAGCGGCGCCGGCCGATGTCGCGCTGGCCATCGTCACCGCGCTCGAAGCGGGCGAGGATGAAGTGCTGACCGACGAGACCGCGCGCTACGTCAAGCAAGCCTTCACCGCGCCGCGCAGCGCCTACCTGGGCGAGCCGCGCGCCGCCTGAGGGGCGCCGACTTGGCGGGGGGCGGTCCACACCCCGCCTGTCACCCGATCAATAGACACCCGAAATCATGTCCTGCAAAAACCTGTCGTAGCTGCCATCGTTCTTGAGTTCGAGCAGGCCGGCATTGAATTTCCCCTTCAAATACGGGGTGCGGGGCTGATGTCTGGGGAAGCGCAGATAGCCGGCCGTCGCGCGCAAGGGGCGCGGTTCCGTCGCAAACAATTCCTTGACCCCGGGGAGAAAAAACTTGGGGTTAGAAAGCAGCAGCCATCCGGTCATCTCATCGACGGGAAAGGCATCGATGCGGCCGACGGCCACTTTTTTCAGATTCAGCAGATCGCGGGCGGCGACCTCCACATTGATTTTCCCGCTCTGTGCCATGTCCCAGAATTCCCTGGTGTAGGTATACCCGAGGGTGGCGCCGATTTTAACGGCATGCAGATCGGACAGGGTTTCCCAGTGGGGAAACGGTCTGGATTTCAAATGGAAAAATACTTCCCTGTGACTGGAGATCGGCTCGCTCAAAATAAAGTCGGCCTCGCTGGCCTGGCTGGCGAACCAGAACGCGCTGGCGTCGTAGCGTCCCACCTTGGTCTCGGCTTCGGCGCGCTTCCACGGCATGTAGGTGAATTTGACGTCGATCCCGACCCGCGCAAACGCCGCCGCGACGACGCGGTTGACGAAGCCGCCGTACTTGGCGCTTTCGCTGGTCCACGGCGGAAATTCACCGGTGGCGATGGTGACCGTTTCCGCTCTAACCAGCCCGGCAAAAGTCAGGCCGAGAAGACACCACAGGATAGTCGCCGTACCACGCATCGTTCCATCTCCAGGGTCGGAAAATCAAAAGTAATATCCGGCCTGCAGATTGACCCGATGGGTGACACTATCATACTTGGTCGAGGTCGAGCCCAGCCCGCCGAAATCCGGCCCCATATATGGCTGGTGCTTGCCCGCCATGAAATCGGCGTAGAAATACCATTTTCCGGCGGCGAAGCTCAACCCGGTCACATTCTGCTGCGCGTCCTTGTAATTGCCGACGCGCTTGTTCAGGACGCTGTAATCGTTGTAGAGCTTGAAGCCGCTGAACGGCCCCAGCGATCCCGGGATGTCATAACTGACGTTGGCCACCAGGATGTCGCCCTTGGCCGCCACCGGATAGGGATAGCCGAACGCGCCCAGCATCACGAAGCTGTTCGGGTCCAGGCCGCCGTAGGTCTGGGTCGCCGTATGCCGGGTATGGTAGTCGTAACGCAACGCTTCCAACATCACGCCGACCGGGCCAAAAGTGCCTTTATAGTGGACCGCGAACGCATTGCGGCGGGACGTCTGGCCAGCGCCGTTGTGGATTTCGCCGGTCAGCCCGGACAGGCCGACTTCCTGCTTTTCGCCGGGGCCGACGTGCCAGGCGACGCGGCCGACCAGGGTATTGTGCTCGCTGTCCTTCTGGCCCGTGGCGTAGCCCTGCGCATTATCGTCCGACACAATATTGAACGAATAGCGGTTCGAGGCCCCGGCCGTGTTGGAACTGCCGCCATACGATCCGCCATCGCGCGGATAGAAACCGAGCTGCCACTCCAGCGCGCCGGGCTTGCTGGCGTAGGTCACCCCCAGGTCGTACATGTCTTCGAAGCCGGTGTAGAACGCGATCGATTCGTAGAAGTTGTTGGAGGCGAACGGCTGCAGGCCAAACGGGATCTTGTCCAGTCCCACATGCACGGTGCTCTTGTCGTCAAAACGCATGCCGACCCAGCCGTGATGCAGGAAGTGCTCGGTGTAGTCGCCCTGCCCTTGCGGAAAATCGTTGTACCGATATTGCCCGGAACCGAGCCACCGGCCATCGTCGTAGTTGACGTCCAGGCGCGCCGTGTCCAGTCCGAAGAAACCGTGCGGATGGTCGGGCTGCCAGTTCTTGTAGACGTAATTAAACCGTATCGCGCCGCCGATGTGCAACGCGTCCTCGCCGCAGGCCGCGCCGCAGGCAAACGCCGCCGCGCACAACGCGCCGGCCCGAAAAACCCTGGTCAAATTCAGATGCATGACTCCTCCCTCCGGCTGCCGCGCCGCGCCATGTTGATCGAGTCTTACTTGGCGCCCGCTTCCAGGCGTTTCAGGTAAGCCGCTTCGAGTTTGGCGCTGTCGACTTTTTTCAGCTCGGCGTCAAAGGCCTCCTGCAGGGCCTTGCCGGCAGGCGAGCGGCGGAAGCAGACGTGCAGCGTACTTTCAGTCAGCAAATGGTCGCTGAACATCACGCTGTCCTTGGCACCGGTGTGCAAGGTCAGGTAGCGCAGCACCAGCTTGTCGATGACGATCCCTGGAACTTTCTTGCCCACCAGCTTGCGTACGTTATTCGTATCGCTGCTGACCACCTCTACCGGCTGCTTGCCCTGCTTCACGGCAGCGTCGAACTCGGCGCTGTTGGCATAGCCTTCCACCACGCCGATCTTGAACGCCGCCAGGTCGCTGGTTTTTTTCCATGGCACCGGCGTATCCTTCAGATAGCCAATACCCATTTCGCTCTTGCCTATCGGCTGCGACAAGTAGCATTTGCTCTCTGCTCTTTCAGCCGTGTAATACACCGGAAAATAGCCGGAATACTCGGGGTCGGACTCGCCTTTGGCGACCGTTTCCTTCCATTCAAAATATTTGACCTTGATGTTGTTGCCCAGCCGCTTTTCCACTTCCGCGACTATGGTGCCGGACAAGCCATCGCCAGGCAAAGTCGCTCCGGTGAAAGGCATCCACTCCAGGCTGGCCAGCTGTATGGTTTTCGCCGGCTCCGCCGCTGTCGCGTGCAGCGCGGCGCTGATGACTGTTAAGACGATGATTTTCTTCATCCCTTCCCCCCTTGCAATTGATTGACAAATGCCAAGCAATACCAAGATACACGAGGCCGACAAACAATGTGTTGCTTTGCGGATACCGTAATACAATAATTTTGTCGCAGCGAAAGGCCGTCGCAAGCGATACAAAATATTTTTTGATCGACGCAATAAAACACGTATTTTCATGCGCAAAATGGGTGCATAATTTCCCACTCAGTCAGGAAGAGTACGCAGGTTCATGACCGGCTTGATGTGCGTACATTCATTTTCCCCGCCGGTAATCTTCGCGATTTTATTTCGATACTGTTATTGCCACACGACCAGTTGTGAACAATTGTAAATCGACGTTGAATGAGTCCGTCACAGCGCTAAGGTAGCAGTCTTCACCTCGGGCGCGTCCGCCATCCAACGCTTGCCGCGCAGCCGAAGTCAGACGAAATACGGGAAACGTTATGCTTACTGCCACCTATGTCTTATTGACACTGTCCATCGAACAAAAGAAAGAGCGCCACTTCATCGCCCGTCTGCTGCAATACGTGCAGACGATTGCGCGTCGCCCGCAGGAAATCGATCCTGTGTTCATCGAAACCCAGCTCAAGGAACTGACCACCTTTGCCGAGACGCGCCACCAACGCAAGGTCGAGGCCTGCCTGATGCCGGCCGTGCGCGCGGCCGACGCCAATTGTGCCGCGCTGCTGAACGACCTCGAATCGCTGAGCCGGCTCGGCGGCGCCATGCTCAACGCCGTGCACAAATGCCTGCGCCGCGCCATGCGCCGCAGCGCTTCGCAAGGCAAGTTCCTGTGCCGCACGGTGGACCTGTATTGCCAGAACCTGCTCAAGCGCCTCGACAAGGAGGAACAGGAGCTCCTGCCGCTGGCGCAGAAAGTGATCTCCAGCGAAGAGTGGTTCGAGATCGGCAGCCAGTTCCTGGCGCAGGAAGACAACGGCGCCGCCACCCAGCCGGAGCTGCGGCCGCGCCGCGCCCGCATCTACGACATGGGCTCCGGCACAGCGACTGCCTGACCTGGCGCAAGCGCGGCGCCGGAACACTGTTGTTTTGGCTTCCGTCGCGCGCCGCTAAAGCTTGCTTAAGCAAAATCGTGCAGATAATATCAACTGCATGCAGACCCATTCCGCCACCGTACTGCACCTCCGCGGCGCCGCCGGCATGGACGCCATTTACCGCAAGATCAGCTGGCGCCTGCTGCCGCTGCTGATGCTGTGCTACGCCATCGCCAGCCTGGACCGCATCAACCTCGGCTACGCGCAACGGCAGATGCAGCTCAGCCTGCCCTTTGGCGACCAGGTCTACGCCTGGGGCGCCGGCCTGTTCTTCGCCGGCTGCGCCCTGTTCGCCCTCCCCGCCAACCTGCTGCTGGAAAAAACCGGCGCCCGCCGCATGCTGCTGCGGCTGATGATGTGCTGGGGCGTGGTGTCGGCGGCCGCCGCCTTCGTGCGCACGCCGTTCGAGCTTTACGTCCTGCGCTTCGCGCTGGGCGCGTTCGAAGCCGGCTTCTTCCCCGGCGTGATCCTCTACCTTTGCTGGTGGTATCCGGCGCCGCGCCGCGCGCGCGCGTTCGCGGTGTTTGCCTCGGCCGCGCTGCTGGCCGGCGTCGCCGCCGGTCCGCTGTGCGACGTCACGGTGAACTACCTGCATGGCGCGGCCGGCCTGCAAGGCTGGCAGTGGCTGCTGCTGACGCAAGGCTTGCCGGCCGTGCTGCTGGGCGCCGTCGTCTACGCCTATCTGGACGAACGTCCCGACGATGCCGGCTGGCTGTCGCCGTTCGAGCAGCTGATGATAGAACAAGACCAGGAACGCGACGAAACGCAGCTGCTGGCGGCCGCGCCGCACGACGCCGCGCCGTCCTCCACCGCCGCCGTCATCGACTCGCTGCTGCGCGACCGCGCCCTGTGCCTGCTGGCCGCCGCCAACCTGCTGCTGATCGGCGCCAGCTACGCGCTGCTGTCCTGGGCGCCGTCGCTGATGCAGCGCTGGGCCGAAGAAAGCCATATGCAGCCTGGCCTGCTAGCCGCCCTGCCCAACCTGGCGGGGGTGATCGGCATGATCGCCATCGGCTACGATTCGGACCGCCGGCGCGAGCGGCGCGGCCACTTCGTCGCCTGCATGGTGCTGGCCGCCGGCGGCCTGGCGCTGGCCCTGGCCGCCAACGACGGCATGGCCTGGTCGCTGGCCGGGCTGGCGCTGGCGTCGCTGGGCATCGCCTCGGCCGCGCCGCTGCTGATCGCCATCGTCACCGACTTGCTGTCGCGCCGGCGCGCGCCGGCCGGCATCGCGCTGGTGCTGAGCGTGGGCCTGCTGGGCGGCGCCTTCGCCCCCGTGCTGAGCGCGCGCCTGCTGGCATGGGGAGGCAGCGCCGCCATGCTGGCCGTGCTGATCGCCATGTACCTGGCGGCCGGCGCCATCCTGCTGCTGGCCCTGCGGCTGGCGCCGCGCCACGGCGGCCCGGACGCGCGGCATGGCCGCAGCGACAAGATGGCCCGCAACTGACGCTTGGGCTAGAATCGTGGACGCGCCGCGATCCGGCGCTCCCGTTCACCCAACCTCAAAGCGACCTTACCGATGCGTTTTGTCTTGCCCTTTTTAGCCGCCGCCATAAGCGGTTCTTTCGCCGCCAGCGCCGGCGCAGCATCCATCACCAGCGCCACCCCGATCACGCTGGACCAGGCGATGGCCAATCCCGACTGGATCGGCAATCCGGTGGAAGCCGCATGGTGGGGCTGGGACAGCCGCCAGATCTACTACAAACAGAAACGCGCCGGCTCGCCGCTGCGCGACACCTTCCAGATCGCCGCCCCAGGCGCGGCCAAACTGGTCGACGACAAGCAGCTGGCCAACCTTGACGCCGCCGCCCCGGTCTACAACCGTGAGCGCACGCGCGCCATCCTGCTGCGCAACGGCGACCTGTTCGAGCGTGACCTGAAGACCGGCGCGCTGACGCAGATCCTGCGCGGCACCACGCCGGCCGCCGATCCGCAGTATGCCGCCGACGGCGGCCATGTGCAGTTCCGCGTCGGCAGCGACTGGTTCAGCTGGAGCCGCGCCGAGCGCCTGGTGGCGCCGGTGGCGCTGCTGCGCACCGCCAAGGACCCGGACGCCGCGCCGGATGCCGACAGCCGCCGCGACCTGCAACTGCGCCTGCTGTCCACGCTCGCGCGCCTGAAGGACGAGAAGGACGCCACCCGCGACCGCCGCAACGCCGAACGCAGCGCCGACCCGACCCGCGCACCGCTGCCGGTCTACCTCGGCGAGAAGGTGGTCATCGAAACCAGCTCGCTGTCGCCGGACGGCCGCTACCTGCTGGTGGTCACCAGCGCCAAGGACGGTGACAAGCGCCGCGTCGGCAAGCTGGCCAAGTACGTGACCGAATCGGGCTACGAAGAAAGCGACGACCAACGCAAGCGCGTCAGCGACGCCGGCCCGCTGCCGCAGCAACTGAAACTGGTTGAACTGTCGAGCCGCAAAATAACCGAGCTGTCGTTCGACACGCTGCCCGGCATCGCCGTCGATCCGCTGGCCGAGCTGCGCGCCGCGCACAAGCTCGATCCGCTCAAAGGCAATCGCGGCCTGCGCTTCGAAAACCGCGAAGACTCGATCCGCTGGAGCGCCAACGGCGCGCAGGTGGCCGTGATGGCACAGGCGATCGACAACAAGGACCGCTGGATCGCCACCGTCGACCTGGCCGGCGCCAAGCTGAAGCCGGTGCACCACCTGAGCGACGCCGCCTGGGTCAACAACCGCGGCAACGATTTCGGCTGGCGGCCGGACAACAGCACGCTGTGGTACCAGTCCGAGGAAAGCGGCTACGCCCATCTGTACACGCAAACGATGGACGGCAAAGCACGCGCGCTCACCTCGGGCAAATGGGAAACCAGCGAGATCGAATGGAACGCCGACGGCAGCATCGCCTACTTCCTCTGCAATCCCAAACTGCCGGGCACCTACGAGGTGTGCTCCGCCGGCACCAAGGACGGCGCCTTGCACGAGCTGACGTCGCTGGGCGGCGTCGAGAGCTTCGCGCTGTCGCCGGACGGCCGCAAGCTGCTGGTGCGCTACTCGAGCGCCTACATGCCGACCCAGATCGCCACCGTCGCCAGCAGCGGCGGTACCGCCACCCAGCTGACCGACACCCGCAACGCCGACTACAAGGCGCGCGAGTGGATCACGCCGCAAATCGTCGCCGTGCCGTCCACGCATGGCGCCGATCCGGTGTGGGCCAAGCTGTATCGCCCGGCCACGCTGGAAACGGGTAAAAAATATCCGGTGGTGATGTTCGTACACGGCGCAGGCTATCTGCAAAACGTCAGCAAGCGTTATCCGGTCTACTTCCGCGAGCAGATGTTCCACAACCTGCTGGTGGAAAAAGGCTACATCGTGCTGGACATGGACTACCGCGCATCGCTGGGCTACGGCCGCAACTGGCGCACCGCGATCTATCGCCAGATGGGCCACCCGGAACTGGAAGACTACATCGACGGCTTGAACTGGATGGTGGCCAACCATCAGGGCGATCCCAAGAACGTCGGCATCTACGGCGGCAGCTACGGCGGCTTCATGACCTTCATGGCGATGCTGCGCGCGCCGGAGCAGTTCAAGTCCGGCGCCGCGCTGCGTCCCGTGACCGACTGGACCACCTACAACCACGAGTACACCGCCAACATCCTCAACACGCCGGAGCTGGACCCGGACGCGTACAAGATCTCGTCGCCGATCGAATACGCCGATCAGTTGAAGGGCAACCTGCTGATCGCCCACGGCATGATCGACGATAACGTGTTCTTCCAGGACTCGGTGCGCATGGCCCAGCGCTTCATCGAACTGAAGAAGGACAACTGGGAACTGGCGCCGTATCCGATGGAGCGTCACGGCTTCGTGCATCCGGAGAGCTGGTACGACGAATACCGCCGCATCTACCAGCTGTTTGAACGCACGCTGAAACAATAAGGAGCCCCATGAAAAAACTAGCCGCCCTGCTGCCACTGGTAGCGCTGATGTATGGACCGCTCGCGGTCCATGCCGAAACCAGTACCGTGAAACATCCGGCCTGGTCCCGCAGTTCCAACATCTACGAAGTCAACCTGCGCCAGTACAGCAAAGAGGGCACGCTGAACGCCTTCGCCGCCACGCTGCCGCGCCTGAAGCAGATGGGCGTGGACATCGTGTGGCTGATGCCGATCCACCCGATCGGCCAGCAGAACCGCAAGGGCACGCTGGGCAGCTACTACGCGGTGAAGGACTACACGGCCGTCAGCCCGGACTACGGCACCATGGACGACCTGCGCAAGCTGGTCAAGCAGGCGCACGCGCTGGGCATGCACGTGATCCTGGACTGGGTGGGCAACCACACGGCCTGGGACCATCCGTGGGCCACCCAGCATGCCGACTGGTACAAGAAGAACGACAAGGGTGAAATTCATTCCGTCAGCTTCAAGAACGAGGCGGGCGAGATGGAGGAATGGACCGACGTGATCGGCCTCGATTACGGCAACAAGGACCTGTGGAAGGGCATGACGGACGCGATGGCGTTCTGGGTGCGCGAGGCCGGCATCGACGGCTTCCGCTGCGACGCGGCCGGCCTGGTGCCGACCGAGTTCTGGAATCAGGCGCGCACGCAGCTCGACAAGATCAAGCCGGTGTTCATGCTGGCCGAATGGAGCGAGCCGGCGCTGCACGAGAAGGCGTTCGACGCCAGCTACGACTGGCCGTTCAACGAGATCATGAAAAAGATCGGCAAGGGCCAGGCCGGAGCGGCTGAGCTGAAAGCCTTCGTGGCCAATCCGCCCAAGGCTTATCCGCGCGACGCCTACCGCCTGCAGTTCACCAACAACCACGACATCAACTCGTGGCAGGGCACGGACAAGGACCTGTACGGCCCGGCCTACGGCGCGATGGCGGTGCTGAGCTACACGCTGCCCGGCATCCCGCTGATCTACAACGGCCAGGAAGCGCGGCTGGACAAGAAGCTGGAGTTCTTCGAAAAAGATCCGATCGACTGGAAGAGCTACGAGCTGGAAGGCTTCTACGCCGGCCTGAATCAGCTGAAGAAGGAAAACCCGGCGCTGTGGAACGGCGCCAGCGGCGGCGCGGTGCAGCTGCTCGACGTCGGCAACGAGCAGCTGTTTGCCTTCAAGCGCCAGCAGGGCAAGAACAGCGTGCGGGTGATCGTCAACCCGACCGCCACGCTGCAGAAGTACAAGCTGGCCGGCGACGAAGGCCAGGCCGTGCTCAAGCCCTGGCGCTGGCGCATCGTCGTGCCGGAATAAGGACTACTCAGTGGCCAGCCGCTTGCCCAGGCGGTACAGGTACTCCTGGCCATCGTACAGCGACTTGACGCGGATATGCTCGTTCAGGCCGTGGGCGCCGCTGCCCTCCGGGCCGGCGAACATGCCGCTGACGCCGTAGGTCCAGATGCCGCCGCTGTTGAGGAAGCGGCCGTCGGTGCCGCCGGTCGACATGGTCGGGATCACCGGGACGCCCGGCCACATATCGTTGCTGATCTCTTCCACCGCCTTCATCAGGACCGGCGTCAGCGGCGGCATCGGCGCGCTCAGGCCTTCGCCGATGCGGGTGATCTTGATCTGGTCGTCGGCCACCACGCGCTGCAGCGTGTCCTGCACATTGTCGACCTTCTCGTCCGGCAGGATGCGGCAGTTGACGGTGGCTCGGGCGCGCTGCGGCAACGCGTTGTCGGCATGGCCTGCATCGACCTTGGTCGCCACGCAGGTGGTGCGCACGGTGGAGTTGTGCACCGGGCTGACCGTGTACAGGCGCTCCAGCGCGGCCGGGTCGGGCGGATCGCTGAGGATGGCCTTCATGTCGGCGGCCACCTGGCCCTGCTCCACGGCGGACATGCGTTCGTAGTAGGAGCGCGTGACCGGCGAGAGCTTGAACGGGAAAGAGAACTGCCCCAGGCGCGACAGGCCCTCGGCCAAATGATAGATGGCGTTGTCGCGATACGGCGCCGAGCTGTGGCCGCCGGGATTGGTCACCTCCAGCTGGAAGCTCTGGTAGATTTTTTCGCCGGCCTGGATGCCATGACGTACCGGCTTGCCCTGCTTGTCCAGCAGGCCGCCGCCGCCTTCGTTCAACGCGATCTCGGCGTCGATCAGCGCGCGATGGTGGTTGAACAGGTATTCGGCGCCGTCGAATTTGCTGGGCACCATTTCCTCGTCACAGGTCAGCGCCATGACGATGTCGCGTTTGGGCGCCAGCTTTTCCTTTTTGTAGCGGATCATGTTGGCAACGAAGGATGCGGCCATGGCCTTGTCGTCGGACGAGCCGCGCGCGTAGAACATGCCGTCTTCCTCGATCAGCTTGAACGGATCGCGCACCCAGTCGGCGCGGTTGGCTTCGACCACGTCGATGTGGGCCAGCAGCAGCAGGGGCTTCTTGCTGCCGTCGCCCTTGATGCGCGCCACCAGGTTGCCCTTGGTGGGCCCGCCGGGCGGCACGATCAGGTGCAGGTCGGCGTCCTGATAGCCGGCCGCCTTGAGGCGCTTGGCCATCTTGTTGGCCGCCACCGTGCAGGAGCCGGTCGAATTGGTGGTGTTGGTTTCCACCAGTTCCTGGTAAATCTCGCGCATCTGCTTTTGCACCGGGGTCAGATCGGCGCCATGCACCGCACCCGCCATCGCCCATCCCGCCATCAACCAAGTCGCCCGCTTCATAGTGCTCCTATCATGGTCATGCCAAAGCGACTAAATTTATACCCAGGAATTATTACTGTCAATAAAAGTGGTGCCGGGGCCTTGCCAAACCCCTGGGAGCGTCTGCTATAATTGCGGCCCTTGGCCTGGTAGCTCAGTTGGTAGAGCAGAGGATTGAAAATCCTTGTGTCGGTGGTTCGATTCCGCCCCGGGCCACCAAGAACAGTCCCAAAGCAAACGCCAACCCCTGCAGGTTGGCGTTTTTGTTTGGAGGATTCGTAGTCCTCGGCTCCGGTCCATTTCCGGACCCTTGAGGCTCAGCCAATCACAAATCGCATCAGCGCCTATCCCGCAGCGATGCTGTTCCTGTAGCGCTACGCCGGCCGTTTCACTCCTGTGCGCCGTATTTGCAGTGTGTTCGGGCTATTCGTTCCACATGGCATGTTTGACGTAGATATCTTTCAGCATTAAGCCCTTCCCGCTCGGGAGAACCAGTGGCATTAGCCCGAGGAGTACCTCACCCTTGATAAAAGTCGGAGGTAAATAATTGTTATTCCCGTCTGGTAAGCCTGTTACTAAAAATGAACCGGATTCGTTATCGCAATGCACTGCCATTGCATGCTTATTCATCGTGCAGAGAAACTGACAGTCAGGTGGTAGTTTATGGGTCGAGTGTTGTCGTTGCTTGATCGCTTCAGCAATGGTGATCTCGTTGGCGTAGATTTTCCCCTTTAGTGGTTGCATGCCTGCCCACCGGCTCAGTTTCAGTGCCAACCCATAGGTCTCATAATCCGCCAGCTCATATTGCCCTGTGCTTACCTCCTCATCGGAGCATTGCAAGTTTTTGGCTAACTGCTTTTTTGCACTTTGTAGCGATAACATCGGACCTGGACTGGCGAAATTCGCTATTTGAAGCCCCGCAATAAATCCGCAATCCTTCGTGCCACTTGCTTGTACCAAGCTACTGTGACGCATAGCGTTAAATTTTTTCTCCAAATCACTCCCGCGTTTGGAAGCCGAGAATGACCGCTGTTGCGACGCAGTTGTGAGCACCCGTCTCGCGTTAGTTCGTAGGGCTTGAAACATGCCATGCCTCCGTTACGGGAAAAATGCATATTGCGAAATGTACAAAATAGCATAATTGTCAAACAGAAAACTATCAGAATGTAACAACTCGAAACACTTCTGACCGCTGCATCCTTGATAGCCACAACCTAGGTCTTTTGAGGCGATGGCGATCCGCGCGTCAAAACGATCTGGCGGGACATTCAGGATGGGCGCGTCGCTGCGCTTGCCATCAAGGCGCGACGCGACGGAGCCGGGTGAAAACGTTTTTTAAGCGTGAGCTACGTTATAGTCGTCGCTGACACTCCCGCTTCAATTTCTGATCCTTGTTTAAAACTCACCATGACATCGCTGCTCACTCCCCCTTCTTCACCGACCGCGCGCCTGACGCCGGCGCTGCTGGCCCAACTGGCCGAACGTTTCGGCGCGCAACTGTCCACCGCGCTGTCGCTGCGCGAACAACACGGGCGCGACGAATCAGCCTACGTTGACGTACCACCGCCGGAAGCGGTGCTGTTTGCCGAGAGCACAGGGGACGTCATCGATCTGATCCGCTTTGCCAACACCCATGCCGTGCCGGTGATCGCGTTCGGAGCCGGCTCCTCGCTCGAAGGCCACTTGCTGGCCGTGCAGGGCGGCATCAGCTTGGACCTGAGCCGCATGAACCGCGTGCTGGCCATCAATGCCGAGGACATGACGGTCACGGTACAGCCAGGCGTGACGCGCAAACAGCTCAACAACGAGCTCAAGGGCACAGGCCTGTTCTTCCCGGTCGATCCCGGCGCCGACGCCTCCATCGGCGGCATGTGCGCCACCCGCGCCAGCGGCACCAACGCGGTGCGCTACGGCACCATGCGCGAAAACGTGCTGGCGCTGGAAGTGGTGAGCGCGACCGGCGCGGTGGTGCGCACCGGCACCCGCGCAAAAAAAAGCAGCGCCGGCTACGACTTGACCAGGCTGATGGTTGGCAGCGAAGGCACCCTTGGCGTGTTCACCGAAATCGTGGTGCGCGTGCATCCGCTGCCGGAGGCCGAGTCGGCCGCCGTGTGCTCCTTCCCGTCGATTGAAGCAGCGGTGCGCACGGCGATCCACATCATCCAGGCCGGCATCCCGATCGCCCGCGTCGAACTGCTCGACGCTAACAGCATTCGCATGGTCAACGCCCACAGCAAGCTGGCGTTGCCCGAGTCGCCCATGTTGCTGATGGAGTTCCACGGCACCGCCAGCGCGGTCAGGGAACAGGCCGAAACGGTGCGCCTGATCGCCGACGAATTCGACGGCGGCTCCTTCGAGTGGGCCACCAGCGCCGAAGACCGCTCGCGCCTGTGGGCGGCGCGCCATCATGCCTATTTTGCCGCGATCCAGTCACGCCCGGGCTGCCGCGCTATCAGTACCGACACCTGCGTGCCGATCAGCAAGCTTGCCGAATGCCTGCTGGAATCGGTCGACGAAGCCGATGCCACCGGCCTGCCCTACTTCCTGGTCGGCCATGTGGGAGACGGCAACTTCCATTTCGGCTATCTGATCGATCCCAACTCGGCGCACGAACGGCGCGTGGCCGAGACGCTCAACGAACAGCTGGTGGCGCGCGCGATCCGCCTCGACGGCACCTGCACGGGTGAGCACGGCATCGGCATGCACAAAATGGATTTCCTGGTGCAGGAGGTCGGTATCGAGGCCGTCGAGATGATGCGCGCCATCAAGCGCACGCTCGATCCCAAGGACATCCTCAACCCCGGCAAGATCCTGGAAGGAAGGTGAGCCGCGGCGTCGCCATGCCGCCGCCCGCGAGCGCGGGCAGCGCTTCAGTGCGGATGCCGTGTTTTGGCCCGTGCTGTAGAGCCGCGTATTGAAAATCCTTGTGTCGGTGGTTCGATTCCGCCCCGGCCCACCAAAAACATTATCAAACAAAACGCCAACCCTCACCGGTTGGCGTTTTCGCCTTGTGGATACACAAGTTTCCAGTCTATTTCCGCTATGCCGACGTGATGATGCCATTCAGCTTCTGGACAGCTTCCGGCGGCAGCGCGAGATCGGCAGCGGCGGCATTTTGACGCAGGTGGGCGACCGACGAGGTGCCGGGAATTAACAGGATATTCTGCGAACGTTGCAGCAGCCAGGCCAGCGCCGTCTGCATAGGCGTAGCACCCAGTTGCGCGGCGACGTCGGACAGGATCGACGATTGCAGCGGCGAAAAGCCCCCCAGCGGGAAGAACGGCACGTAGGCGATACCGTCTTTTGCCAGCTCGTCGATCAGTGCGTCGTCGTGGCGATGGACCAGGTTGTATTGATTCTGTACACAGACAATGCGGGCGATACCGCGCGCCTGCTTCACTTGCTGCATGGTCGCATTGCTCAAACCAATGTGCCGTATCAGGCCGCGTTGCTGCAATTCCGCCAGTGCCGTGATGTGGGCTTCAATGTCGCCCTCCGCCGGACCCATGACGTCAAACATGAGGCGCATGTTCACCACATCCAGCCGTTCCAGACCGAGGCTGCGCAGGTTGTCATGCACCGCCGCTTCCAGCTCCTTCGGCGATTGGGCCGGCAGCCACGAAGCGTCGGCGCCGCGCGAGGCGCCGATCTTGGTGACGATCACTAGATCGTCCGCGTACGGATGCAGCGCTTCGCGGATCAGCCGGTTGGTGACATGCGGGCCGTAGAAATCGCTGGTGTCGATGTGGTTGATGTCCAGCGCAGCGAGCTCCCGCAGCACCGCCAGCGCTTCCTCGCGGTTCTTGGGTGGACCAAAGACGTGCGGGCCGCAAAGCTGCATGGCGCCATAGCCCATGCGGTTGACAGTCAGATCGCCGAGTTGGAAGGTGCTCAAAATATTCTCCTGAAGGATGGCTTGGTGAACACAGTCTAGGTGCTAAAACTTTGTGCGACAATACTTCTCAATGGCACGACTTGTGCCGAAAACAGGACAATGACCAATGGCTGATCTACAGGACATCGGTGCCTTCGTCGCGGTCGCCAAACACGGCGGCTTTCGCGGCGCCGCGCGCATGACGGGCAACAGCGCGTCACAACTGAGCGAAGCGGTGCGAAGGCTGGAGGCAGGCCTTGGCATGCGCCTGCTGAATCGCACCACCCGCAGCGTGGCCACTACCGACGCCGGCCAGCGCTTGCTGGAGCAACTGACGCCGGCGCTTGACGCGGTCGAATCCGCGCTCGATGTGGTGAACGGTTTTCGCGACCGGCCGGCTGGCAGGCTGCGGCTCAACGTGCCGCTGAGCGTATCGAAACTGATCCTGCCGCGCATCATTCCGCCGTTTATCGCCGCGTATCCGGACATCTGCCTGGAGATCATCGTCGATGACAGCTTTGTCGACCTGCTGCGCTCCGGTTGCGATGCCGGCGTCCGCTACGAAGAACACATGGAGCTGGATATGGTGGCGATTCCGATTGGACCGCGCCGGCAACGTTTTGCGCTGGCGGCGTCGCCTGACTATCTGCGACAGCACGGCACGCCCAAGCGGCCGGAAGACCTGCTGAAACATAGCTGCCTGCGCGGGCGCTTTTCCAGCGGCGCCATGCCGGATTGGGAATTCGAGCACAAAGGCAAGAAAGTCGTCATCAAACCGGCCGGTCCGTTGATCGTCAATCTGGGCGCTGGCGCCGACTTAAAGGTGGATGCGGCGGTGGCCGGCAGCGGCCTGGTGTACCTGTTTGAAGATTGGCTGAAGCCCTATATGGAGCGCGGTGAACTGGAACCGGTGCTGGAGCGCTGGTGGCCAGCCTTTAGCGGTCCCTCGCTGTACTATCCCGGCCGGCGCTATCTGCCGGCGCCGCTGCGCGCGTTTGCGGATTTTATCCCGACCATGCGCTGGTAACGCCCGGACGATCAGTCTCCGTACCTGTGCTTGCGTGAGCGCACCCCGGCTTCCTATCATGAAGGACGCGCCGCCCGATCGTGTCAGCACCGGCTTGCGCGTCCACACATCATCGCAAGCGGCCACCTGGAGATGCGCTATGAATACTTCAACGAATGATCAACTCAATGGACTTCGCTCCTCGCTCAGAGGACAACTTTTGCAAGCCGGCGACGCGGGCTATGACGCCACGCGCGCGATCTGGAACGGAATGATAGACCGGCGCCCGGCCCTGATCGTGCGCTGCGCCGGCACGGCCGACGTCCTCACCGCGCTGGCCTATGCGCGCGACCATGGCCTCAGCCTCGCCGTGCGCGGCGGCGGCCACAACATCGCCGGCAGCGCGCTGTGCGACGATGGACTGGTGATCGATCTTTCGGCCATGAGGTCGGTCCAGATCGATCCGGAGCAGCGCCGCGCCTACGTCGAAGGCGGCGCCACGTTGCACGACTTCGACCACGAAGCGCAGGCGTACGCGCTGGCCACGCCATTGGGTATCAACTCGACCACCGGCGTCGCGGGACTCACGCTCGGCGGCGGTTTCGGTTGGCTCAGCCGGACGCTGGGCCTGACGGTGGACAATCTGCTGGCGGCGGACCTGATCACGGCCGACGGCCGGCGCCTGCACGCCAGCGCCACCGAACACCCCGACCTGTTCTGGGCCATACGGGGCGGCGGCGGCAACTTCGGCGTGGTCACCCGGTTTGAATTTCAACTGCATCCGGTCGGGCCCGACGTCACGGCCGGGCTGATCGTTTTCCCCTCGGCCCAGGCCCGAACCGTCCTGGCGCAGTACCGCGATTTCGTCGACGAGATGGCGGACGACCTCACGGTCTGGGCGGTCTTGCGCAAGGCGCCGCCGCTGCCCTTTCTGCCACCGGACGTGCATGGACAGGATGTGCTGGTGCTGCCCATCTTCTCGCGCCTGCCACCAGATGCGGTGCAGCATGCGATCGATCGCATCAGCCGTTTCGGCGAGCCGCTGGGCATGCATGTCGGCGCCAAGCCCTACGTGGCCTGGCAGCAGGCGTTCGATGCGCTGCTGACGCCAGGGGCGCGCAACTACTGGAAATCGCATAACTTCACGCAGCTCAGCGATCAGGCCATCGACACCGTCGTCCGCTACGCTGGCACGCTGCCGACGCCGCAATGCGAGATCTTCCTCGGACTGCTGGGCGGGCAGGCGGGCCGCCCGGCGCCGAGCGACACGGCCTACCCGCACCGCGACGCGCTGTACGTGATGAACGTGCACACGCGCTGGGAAGACCCGGCCGACGACGCCCGCTGCATCGACTGGGCGCGCGACTTTTTCGGCGCCACCGCGCCCTACGCGACCGGCAGTGTCTACGTCAATTTCGTGACCCAGGACGAAAGCGGGCGCACCGCCGACGCTTATGGCGAAAACTATCAACGCCTGGCGCAGATAAAGCGGCAATACGATCCCGACAATCTGTTCCGCGCCAACCTGAACATCCGCCCCGCGTCATCAGGAAGCATCGCGAACGAAAACAGGCAAGCGGTGATGGAGGGTTATCGTGACTACCAAAACGGCAACATCCAGAACCTGCTGGACCGTTATCACGAAGACGCCGAGTGGAGCACGCCGGAATCGGAGCTGATACCTTTTTCCGGCGACTTCCACGGCAAGCCGGGCATTGCGCAGTTCTTCGCCAAACTCGATGCGGCCGTGCAGACCCTCCGGTTTGAACCGGCACAGTTTATCGCCGAGGGCGACAAGGTGGTCGTCACCGGCGAGGCCAGTTGGCTGGCCAAGCCAACCGGCCGCACGTACGACAGTTCCTGGGTCCATGTGTTTACTTTGCGGGACGGCAAAGTAGCCCGGTTTGTAGCGTTTTACGACACGGCGGCAAGCGAACGAGCGTTCCAGCCCGGACCAGCGGCTCAACCATCGGTCGCCTCCGAATTGCATCATTAAGGCCGGGGATTGAAAATCCTTGTGTCGATGGTTCGATTCCGCCCCGGGCCAGCCGGTGGCAGCCGTCGGCAAGCTGCGACCAAATAGTTATAAATAAAACAGCAAATCAGGCAAATGTCCGCTATTGTTATGTTTTTTATATAACAAATACAATTGATGAAATCCATCCTGAAAACCCTGCTACTCATCACTTGCGTGGCACTGCCGCTGGCCAAAGCTGCGGCTGCGGCCGCGGCGCCGCCCATCCCCGTCACCACCTTCTTCAAGAAATCAACCACCACCGGCGCCATGCTCTCGCCCAACGGCCGCTTTGTCGCGGTGCGCGAGCTGTCACCACAAGGCCGTACCATGCTGACGGTGGTCGATGTGAAGGAGCGCACATCGCAAGCGATCGTCGGCTTTCGCAACGCCGACGTCGAAATGTTCTATTGGCTCAACGACCAACGCCTGGCATTCACCCTGATCAACGTCGACCACGAGGGCGAGGCCGGGAAGCCCGGCCTGTACGCGATCGGCCGCGACGGCAAGGACCGCACCTTCCTGGAGACGATCCTCGTACGCAAGCGCTCATTCTCCGAAAGCGATCTGGTCGATCACAGCTACCCCTCGCAGCACGTCATCCACGGCTTCCCGTTCTCGAAAGGGGAGTCCATCTTGGTCTTCGCGCATTACGAGATCAACGACGAGGCGAAACCGGTGCGCGTCAACACCCAAAACGGCCGCTGGTTCCCGCTACTGGCGCCTTTCGGCACTTACGGCTGGCTAATCGATGCCGAAGGCAAAATCCGGATCGCCACCGCCAAGCGGGACGGCCGCGTCGTCACTCTCCACCACGGCAAAAACGGCTGGCGCCAGATCGACAGCCGCGACGCAAAAGCGGCGAGCTTCGAGCCGCTGCTGTACGTGGACGATACCCTTTACGTCAGCTCACGCAACGGCAACGACAAGGCCGGCATTTATCGCTACGACCTGGAGCAGAACGCCATCGTACCCACGCCGCTGATCAGCGCGCCCGGCTTCGACACCACCGGCGATTTCATCCTCAGCGAGTCGAAAATGCTGGGCTTCCGCTATAGCGCCGAGACCAGCGTTACTGTCTGGTTCGACGAGCGGATGAAAGCGGTCCAGCGGGAGGTCGACCAGCTATTTCCCGGCATGGTCAACATCATCTCGCTCGGCCGCGCCAGCGAAACGCCTTTTGTGTTGATCGACAACTATTCAGACGTCGAGAACCACGCCTTCCTCCTCTACAACACCGAGACCAAGGAACAGATTCTGCTGGGCGAAACCACGCCGGACATCCCTGCCGACAGGATGGGCCGCATGACGATGGTGCGCTACAAGGCGCGCGACGGCCTGACGATCCCGGCCTGGCTCACCTTGCCGAACGGCGCGGTAAAAAAGAGGCTGCCGACCGTGGTGCTGGTGGGGGAGAAACCGGCGTCCCGCAACGTCTACTGGAAATGGAATGCCGAAGTACAATTCCTCGTCTCGCGTGGTTACGCTGTGCTGCAGCCCGAGCCGCGCGGCGTCAAGGGCTTCGGCCTTGCCCATTTCCAGGCCGGTATCGGCCAAACGGGCCGCGCCGTCCAGGACGACCTCGCCGACGCCGTCAAGTGGGCCGTGGCGGAAGGCCACACCGATCCGTCGCGGGTGTGCATCGCCGGCACGGGCTACGGCGGCTATGCGGCCATGATGGCCTTGCTCCGGGATGCCGACACCTTCAAATGCGGCATCAGCTGGTCCGGTCTGACGACGTACCAGGACAATCCGGACGACGCCAGGCTGAAGGATATCAAGCGCCCGCTCCTGCTAGCCTACGGCACGGACGACGAGGCGGTGGACATCCACAAGGCGCAGGCGTTCTACCAGGCGCTCAAGGCCGGCAACCCGCAGACGGAATGGCTGGAATACACCTCGACCGTCGACGACTGGAGGACGCAGAAGAACCGCATCGACTTGTGGCAACAGATCGAAAGCTTCCTGGACCGGCAGATCGGCACCCGGTAAAGCGTTTCCGGGAGGCGCGCTGGCATCAGCGCTGCCAGCCCCGGCGCCGAGCCAGCTGTTCGGCCTGGGCATCCAGCGTCTGGCCGGCGATGCGGGCATCGATCGCATCGCTGACGGCGGCCGGCATTGCACTGCCTGCTTGCTGATAATCGCCGCTGGCCTGCTTGTCCACTTGCGCCATCACCGGCAACCGCCAGCGCTCGCCCTCATGGCAGGCCAGGCCGGCCTGCGTCCCCATGATGAAGCTGCGGCAGAAATGCCCATCGCGGCCGACAAAGCTGACACCGATACGGATACCCTGGGCCGACGGGCCCGCACCGGCAAGCTGCCCGGACAAGGCGGTAGCCAGCTGTCCCTGCGCGTAAAGCGCGCCGTCCGCACCGGCGACCGACGCCAGCGCCGCATCGCCGCCCAGGCGCTGGTAGCCGAGGCTACCGCCCAGCACGCCGATCAGCAGGGTCGCGGCCAGCGCCCCCCATTCCGGCCACGCCCAACGCCGGCGCGTATTGGTTTTCAGCCGGGCTGCGCGCGCTGCCTGCAGGTCGACGGCCCCGGCCGCGACAGCATCCAGGCGTGCCGGCACAGGTTCTTCAATGATGGGAAGGAAAGCGGCAAACACGTCCGCCCGCAACGCTTGATGCTGGCGCACGCGGGCCGCAAGCTCTCCATCGTTCTCCACGGCGTGTGCGACAGCGGCCCGGGTTGCTTCATCGAGCTCGCCATCGGCATAGGCCATCAAGGTTTCATCGGAAAAACTGCTCATACGGTCCTCGTTTGATCGGATAAAGTCGCTTGCAGGGCCGAACGCGCGCGCGCCAGACGGCTCATCAAGGTGCCCAGGGGCAGTTCCAGCACATCGGCGGCGTCCTGGTAGGCCATGCCATCGACCAGCACCAGACCGACCACCATCCGGTGGTCTTCCGAGAGCAGGCTGATCGCCTTCTGTATCGCCAGCCGCTGCTGGTGGGCTTCGGCAAAGCCATCGCCGACATGCTCACCCGCCTCCTCCGGCGCAAAGAGATTGTCGCGCCGGATGCGCGAACGCACCTCATCGATCCAGGCATTCTTCATGATGCGGAACATCCAGCTGTCCAGCCGCGTGCCGGCCTCCCACTGCGCATGCCGGTTCAGCGCCCGCTCGACGGTGACCTGCACCAGGTCGTCAGCATCGTCACGGTTAAATACGATACTGCGGGCGAAACGGCGCAGCCGCGGCAGCAGCGCAGCAATTTCACCATGGAGCGGAGGGGCGGCAGTTGTCATCGTTACTTGTTAAACGTTTCGCGGCGGGACTTTAATCCCTGCCCCGAACGTTTTCCCTATTAATATTTTCAAACCATTATATGATCAAGCCAGCATGAAGCCTCAACCATACATCCGCCTTGCGCGCCTGCTGCGCCCGATCCTGCTGCTGAGCGCCCTCCTCGGCGTCGCGCCGGCGCAGGCCCAGTTGCGCCTGCCGTCGCTGAACCTGCCCTTGCCGCAGCCATTGGGCCCGGTCGATACCGAAACCCTGCGCGACCGTGGCACGCGCCTGCTGGCCAGTGTTGATACACGTGCGCTGGGCGAACTGCGCCTGCTGCAGGTGGGCGAGCTGCTGCACCGGCACCGCGATGCACTCGAACCGGACCCGCACGGCGAACCGATGGTCCGTGGCCAGATTCTGGCCTGGTCGCCCAGCGCCGCCAGCTTGCAGGCGGCCGAGGCGGCAGGACTGACAGTCATCAAAGTGACCACGCTCGAGGGGCTTGACGCGACCATCGTCGTGCTGGGGGTGCCGGCCGGAATAAGTACCGCCGTCATGCTGGAAAAATTGCGCGCGCTCGATCCAGGCGGTCAATATGACTTCAACCACGTCTATACCGCCAGTGCGGCCCGCCCCATGGGCCTGCCGGCGCCGGACAGCTCGTCGGCGAGCCCCGCCAAGCCCGCGCGCAGCGGCGTGCGGATAGGCCTCATCGATGGCGGCGTGGCCGACGACCACCCGGTATTTCGCGAGGCGGCGCTCAGGCGCTGGGGCTGTGAAGGAAAGCTGATCCCGGACGCGCACGGCACCGCCGTGGCCGCGCTGATGGTCGGTCGCTCCCCGCATTTTCACGGCGTGGCGCCGGACGCCGAACTGTACGCGGCCGATGTGTATTGCAACGCGCCGACCGGCGGGGCAGCCGAGCGTATCGCCTCCGCACTTGGCTGGCTGGCCAAACAGCAAGTGGCGGTGATTAACATCAGCCTGGTCGGCCCACCGAACCTGACACTCGAGCACGCCGTCGGCGCGATGGTGCGACGGGGCCACTTGCTGGTCGCAGCGGTGGGCAACGACGGTCCGGCCGCCGCGCCGCTGTATCCGGCCAGCTATCCCGGCGTGGTCGGGGTCAGCGGCGTCGATCGTGACGGCCGGGCGCTGCCGGAAGCGGCGCGCGGACCGCAGGTGATGTTTGCCGCGCCCGGCAACCAGATGGTCAGCGCGGCCCTGGGCACCCCGCCTTACCGCCTGGTCCGCGGCACCTCGTTTGCCGCGCCCATTGTCGCCGCGATGCTGGCCGGCGAACTGGACAAGCCGGAGCCGCAGGCCGCCAGGCAGGCGATCGACACGCTGGCGCGTCAGGCATCCGGCGTACCGGCGCACGGCATCAGCAATGAGCTCGGCTACGGCATCGTCGGGCGCACCTTTCGCAATGAACCGGGCAATTTCCGCTGATCTGAAAAAAAATTTTTCGATCAGGGATTAAACGCCGCTGCCGGGACGTTTTCCTTGTAACAACTGCGGATGGTCCGTAGTGTCAACAAGGAGAATGATCATGAAATCCGTCTACATCGTGAAGCAACTTACCATTGTCGCCACCCTCGGTCTGGCCTTCTCGGCCCACGCCCAATTGCTCGGTGGCCGAGGCGCCATCGGCGGCATGATCGGCGGCAGTGGCGGCGGCGCCTTTGGCTTGACTGGCCCGGCTAATATCGTCCAGATGCCCGGCCGCGGCGACGCCAATTCGCTCACCGGGATCACCCGCGGCGGCGACCTGCGCAAATCGGCCGACGCCGACGGTGAAGCCAAGAGCAGCGGATCGGCCAGTTTGCTGGGCAACGTATCGAACATCGCACCGGCTGCGCCAGCACTGTCTCCGTCGAATGGCGCTGCACCATCGGCAACGCCAGCCGCATCCGGCGCAGCGGCACCGGCAACAGCGGCAGCCACCCCAGGTAAAGGCATCGGCAACAGCGCCAACACGGCGGCTCGTGCAAGCGGCAATGCCGACGCGTCGGGCGACGGCAACGCCAGCGCCGGCTTGGGCATGCATGGTGGACGGCATGCGGTCGGCAGCGTCACCGATGGTGCCCGTAATATCGCGCAGCCAGTTCATCACGGCGCACAGGCTCAGGCTGAAACCACCCGAACCTTTGCTCAGGCAAGCGGCGCCAATGCCAAGAACACTGCCGGCCAGGCGAACGTCATCGGCAATGGCAAGCAGATCGCCGGTGCGGCCCGTTCGGTCAACGCCCAGCCACAACTGGCAGCAAACGGCTCTGCGCAGGGTAGTGGCAGCGGTAGCGGTAGCGGCGCCGGTAGCACCTCCAACGGCACCAGCGCCAGCAAAGGCGAATAAGGTTGGCCCAGGAGACGCGCCAGCACGGTCGTGCGTGCTGGCGTGGCTCATGGCGGCAGCCATTGGATATAATTGCCATCCTTATATTTCGCCGCCCTGCTCCATGCGCCTGTCCACGACGACACTCTTCTATACCGCGCTGCTTGCCGTGCTGGCGACAACCGTGCCAGGCTGCGCCGCGCCGAACCAGGCGCCATCGGCCGAAACGCCATCCCTTGCGCAAGCCTACCAGGGCAAATTCCGGATCGGCGCCGCCGTCGAGCCATCCCAGCTGGACACGTCCGAGGGACGTCTATTGGCCGCGCAATTTAACAGCGTCGTGGCGGAGAACGCCATGAAGCCTTCGCGCATCCAGCCGCATGAAAATGACTTCAATTTTGCGCCGGCCGATGCGATCGTGAATTTCGCGCAGCAGCACGGCATGGCGGTCAGGGGACATACGCTCTTGTGGTACAAGCGTACGCCCGACTGGTTCTGGACCGGTCAGGACGGCAAGCGGGCCTCCCGCGACCTGGTCCTGTCGCGCCTGCAGCGGCATATCGAGGCCGTCGTGGGCCGCTACAAAACCAGCGTTCATATCTGGGACGTGGTCAATGAAGTGATCGACCCGGACCAGCCCGACTGCCTGCGCCACGATCAATGGCTGCAGGTGGTTGGTCCCGATTATATCGATTGGGCTTTCCGCTACGCCCACGCGGCCGATCCCGACGCGCGCCTGATCATTAACGACTATTCCACCACCCACCCCGTCAAGCGGCAGTGTCTGCAGCACCTTGTTCAGGGCATGCTCGAACGCGGCGTTCCGGTGCACGGCGTGGGACATCAGATGCACATTTCCATCTTCGAACCCTCGGCGGCGGAGGTTGACGAGACGCTGTCGGTGTTTGCGCGTCTAGGCCTGGAAAACCAGATTACCGAAATGGACATGAGCCTGTATCGCCGTCACGCCTATCTGCTGCAGGACACCTCGGCCCAGCTGCTGGCCCTGCAGGGCCAGCGATATGAATCGCTGATGAAGGTCTTTCTTGCACATCCCGAGTTGACCTCGGTGACATGGTGGGGCATCTCCGATTTCCATACCGCCCGCAACAGCGGCTGGGACTGGTGGCGCAGCGACCAGCCTTTGCTCTTCGACCAAGAGCAACATCCCAAGCCAAGCTATTGGGGCGCGTTGAAAGCGGCAGGCGAAGCCCGGCCTGGCGTCGAACACCGGCTACGCTAGGCCCCTGCCCGCACAGCCGGGCTTGTTACAGCGAGCGGCCCAGCCAGGCCGCAGTCAGGTCCAGCACGCGCTGCGGCGCTTCGCTGCCGGGCTCGAAGACGTTGAACACATGATCGGCGTCGCCGATCAGCGCGGCCTCCTTGCGCTTGCCTGGTGCGATCTTCAGCAGCTGGGCATCGCGCTGAGGCAGGAAATCCCGGCTGCCGCGTACGGTCAGAAAGGCGCCGGGATACCTGGCCAGGGACTGGTCCAGATCCACGCCGCGGAAGCTTTCGTAGTACTCACGCTTGGTGGTGATGCTCTTCCAGCCGGGAACGACATCGGTGGCGACGCCTTCGCGCAGCGCCTTCTGGGCCACGGGATTGGCGGTCATCTGCGAGAATTGTTCGCCGCTCGGCGCCGACCACAGCACCATGCTGCGGAACCAGTCGGGATGCTGGCCTCCCACCACCAGCGCAGTGCTCGCGCCCAGGCTCCAGCCCAGCACGGCGGTGCGGCCGGCGCTGATCCCCTGCTGCTTTTGCAAAAAGGCGTGCGCCGCTTCGGTGTCGGCCACGCGCGTCTGCAGCGTCGATTCGATGTTGCTGCGCATGCGGTCGCCTTCGCCGCGGAAGTTGATGCGCAGCGAGGCGATGCCGATTTTCGCGAGCTGTTCGGCCATGCGCTTGCTGAGATCGCCGGCGCCGTCCATATCATCGGCAAAGCCGTGCAGCATCAGCACCGCACGGCCGTCCCACGCGCCGTCAGGGGTGACCCAGGCGCCGCTGACCTCGGGCGCAACCTGCACCCGCAGTTCGGCCGATTGCGAAAGGGCTGCGGCGCTGCACAGGCAAAGCAACAGCAGGCCGCGTTTAAGCAGCGAGAAGGGAGAGCGGAGGCGCATAAGGAAATCCTGGAGGGTCAAAGAGAGTGCGGGAGCCGGCATCCTATTCGGAGGCCAGCTTGCGGGCCAGACGGTAAAGGAACTGCTGACCTTCATGGACCGATTTTACCGACACGTTTTCGTTCAGTCCATGCATATTGCCCTTGTCGGCGCCGACGAATATGCCGGTGACACCATAGGTCCAGATGCCGGCGCTGTTGAGGAATCGTCCGTCGCTGCCCGCCACGAACAGCGTCGGCAATATCGGCGTGCCGGGCCACATGTCGGCCGCGATGGCCTGCATCAGCGGCGGATTGATCGGCGGCGTGGGGGCGCTGCGGCAAGGCGTTGGCGGCGTGGCCGGCGTCGACCTGGGTGGCGACGCAGGTGGTGCGCATGCTCGCGTTGTAGTTGGGATCGGCCTCGCCGTCGAGCAAGACGTTTTTCTCGCGGCCTTCGACATGGACCACATGCCCGACCAGCCATTCGACCACGCCGAAGGTGATCAGCAACAGGATGCTGGTGATCGAATACAGGCGCCCCGTCCAGGCCGACTCGTACAGATCGGGTAGCGCAGGGCGAACAAGGCCAGCAGCGGTCCCAAGGTCCCAAAGAGCAGCATCCACGGCAGCCACAGCATCAATAGAGGATGCTCCTCAATCGTCGCGTTGAAGGATGGAAAGACATTGCCACAATGCCATGAATTCTTGCCGCCGGCGCCGCATTGCGCGCCACCGTGGCTTGCAGTGCGCGACAAGGCTAGGTGCGCAGTTCCGACGCCGTCACGCCGAAGCGGGACTTGAACTGGCGGTAGAAGGTGGCCAGCGAATCGAAGCCGCAGCACAAGGCGATGTCGGTAATCGACATCTCAGGGCGCGTCATGACCAGGACACGGGCGCGTTCGATGCGCCGCTGCCGGATTGCGTCGGAAACGCTGTATCCCGCGCCTTCGAAGGCGCGGTGCAATTGCCGCAGCGAGATGCCCAGCTCCAGCGCGATGGCGGCGGGCGTGAGGCGATACGACTCCAGGTGGCAGTCGATATATTTCAGGGCGAGCTTCAACCGCTCCTGCTCCACCGCGCGGGCCAGCTCCTCCGGCGCCGCCGCTGTGCAGGTCAGCGCTCCGGCCAGCAGTTGGTCCAGCGCGCGCAGCGCGGCCGCCACTGCCGGCGCGTCCAGCCGCGGCAGTTCCTGGCTCATGCCGGTCAGATAGGATGTCAGCAGGCCGCTCAAGGGGGCTTGAGGCCGCACCAGCTGGAAGCCGCCGTTGCGGATAGCCGGCGAGGAAAACGCCAGCAGGTGTTCAGGTATACTCAACGCATGGAAGCCCCAGTGCTGGCCTTCGGCGGCAACGCCTTTGTAAACCGAGTCCTGGCTGCCGACCACCACCGACCCCGGCGCCGTGACGAATTGCTCGCCCTTGGCATTCTCGAAGCGGCTGCCGCCCTGCTTGATCAAGTACACCAGCAGGTTGTTGGATGGCGCGGCCCGCGCCCGCGCCCGGTTGCGCTCGACGATGCTCCACGACGTGTCCACATCCATCACGCCGGCCAGCGGCCCGCGGGCGATGCGGATGTCGGCCGACACCGCCGCTGGCGCTGCGCCGCCCAGGTTGACATCCAGGTTGAAGTAATACGCGGCCGTGTCGCGGACCAGGGCGACACGCTGCTCGCCGCGCAAATCGTGGGTTGAAACGCAGGATTCAGTCAGCATTGGAGCCACGCATTATCGGGATCAATGCCGACAGAATAGCGCAGTTTGCACGCAGAAGCGCTATTCGCTGACCTCGACCACCCGGCCGTTCAAGGGCTGCACCGGACGCGCATTCATCTTGTAAAGCTTGTGGAATTCGGCCAGCTGCTTCTTCGACAGCTCGACCGGCGTACGCAGTACCTGCCAGCGCACGCCGTCGCTGCATGGCGGCGTCGTCAGCGAGCCCATGAATTTGAAGTAAGCATGGTTGGCCGGCAGCACGTCGGCCGGGTTGAAGCTGGCCAGTTGCATCGGCTTGCCTTCCGCCGGCAAGGCGTCGAACACCGGCGCCAGCGTCTTGTTCTCGCTGCCTTCCTTGAACAGCACGGCCACTACCGACAGCTTGCCATCGGCGCCCTTGTGGACGAAGTGGGCCACCATCGGATAATTGACGCCGTTGATTTTTTCTTCGCTCGGCGTGTGGAAGTGGAACTGCAGCAGGTTGACGGTATCGTCGCCCACCTTCAGCGAACTGCCGGGCGGCAGATTCACTTGCACCGTATGGCCGTTGTTGACCACCTCGGCGGTGCCGGCCGCGTATTTGAAGTCGAGCGGCGCCAGCGCGGCTTTCTTGGCGTTGCGCTCTTCGATATTGATCGGCGATTGTTCCTTGCTCAATTTGCAGGCGGTGTTGCCCGCTTCCAGATCGGCCCAATGGGCCGGCGCGGTTTTACCTTGATAGCTCCAGTGCGGGTGCTCTTCGGCATACGCGGAACCGGTCGACAGTGCGAGCATAGCGCTCATCAGCAGAATGTTCGTTCTTTTCATGACTACTCCATTTCCGTGGGGTCGTTGTAAAACATGCGATGCGGCCCGCTCGCGCTGGCCGCGGACTTTTTTTATCCGTCCAGTTTCTGTATAGCATATTATGCCGATCGAAATTTCCAGGCCAGGGAATTCCTGTTATGTGTGCACTAATGTGTGCGCTATGTTGCGGATAGTTCCAGGCTGCCCCGCTCCTTCAACCAGTCCGTGAAGCTGGTCACCCGCGAGGAGGCCTGCTTGCGTCCGATTGCAAACGAATAGGAACCGGTATCGACAGCGCGGGAATGCCGCTGCAGCGCGTTCATCGCCAGCATGGAGGCGATAAACGCCTCGGGCACCACCAGCACGCCCAAGCCCTGGACCGCCGCCTGTATCGCCAGCACCGTGTTGTCCAACTCCAGCGTCGGCTGCAGCAAGGCGGCATCCAGGCCGTGCGCGCTGCTCCAGCATGGCCACAGGTCGGGCCGGGAACGCGTGCCGATGCGTGGTGCTTTGCGCAGCCAGCGCAGGTCCTTCGACGCGCGCTGGCCCAGGCCCGACATGAAGGCGGGACTTGCAACCAGCACGGAACGCTCCTGCATGAAAACCTGAAACGGCAAGCCGCGCAATTCCGCCACGTCGCGCCGCAGGAAGACGTCGGCCGGCGAGGCGGGATTGATGTCGCCCTCCACGGTCCGGATTTGCACCTGCAGCTGAGGATAACGCTCACGAAATGCCGGCAGCTGCGGGATCAGCCAGTGCATCGCCAGCGTCACGCTGGTGTCGACCAGGATGGCGCTTTGCCGCCGCGCCCGGCCGCCGGCATCGAGCACCTCCCTGATCGCCGCCATTTTTCCGCCCACGCTGTCGTGCAGCTTGCGGCCGGCCGGCGTCAGCGTCGCCGGGCTGCCGGCATTGCGGTCGAACAGCACCTGCCTCAGGTGCGCTTCCAGCGCCTGGATCTGGCGGCTGACCGCGCCCGGGGTGAGATGCAGCGCCAGCGCGGCCTGACGGAAGCCGCCCTCCTGCACGACGACGCAAAAGACATGCAGGGCATTGAGCGGAAGGTGGAGTGACATGGCATCGCCGTGGTGTTGAGGAATACTCAACGCATCATACCAAAATCTCGTTTGATCATCGGCAACGGCCATCGCATGATGGCGGCAATAGCACACGATAAAGGATTCGCGATGGGCGAAGCGTATTTTATGTTTGTGGTCATGGTCATCTTCACCGTCTCCAGCCCCGGCCCCGGCGTACTGATGACGCTCGATAACGCGATTGCCGGCGGCTGGCGGGCGGCGATGCACGGCGTGCTGGGGCTGGCGCTTGGCGCGGCGGTGATGGCGGGCTTGTCCTCGGCCGGCATCGGGCTGCTCATCCGCTCCTCGCCGGCGCTGTTCCAGCTGCTGAAATACGCTGGCGTCGCCTATCTGTTTTACCTGTCGTTCAAGACGTGGCAACGCAAGCCGCAGGCTCCTGAACGCAGCCGCCACACGGGCGCAGGCGACGTCCCCGCCGTGGCGGCGCGCAAGCGCCTGCTGGAAGGCGCGCTGCTACAAACCAGCAATCCCAAATCGCTGTTCTTCTTTCTGTCCGTGCTGCCGCAGGTGGCCCACGGCGCGGCCGGGCAGCCGATCTGGCTGGTGCTCGCGGTCGCGACCTACTGCCTCGTGCTCATCCTGATCCACGGCCTGTACGCCGGGCTGGCCGCGCGGGCCAGCGCCTGGCTGAGCCGGCCCGGCAGCGCGCGCCTGCTGTCACGCCTGAGCGCCATCATGTTTTTCGCATTCGGCGTCACGATGCTGACGCTGAAGCTTTGAGCCCGACAGCGGACGCCGCACGCCGCTCCTGCTCGACGACGGCTTGCAGTGCCAGGGTCGCCATCGCGCGTATCCCCTCGTACGACTTGGCTGAGGCGATGAACCTGCCGTTGTGGCAGAAACCCGCATCCGGCACGCCGGTTACCGCCGCCAACTCGGCATCGCGCAACCCCGCCCATGCTTCGGGCAAGTCAGCCCTGGCCTCGAAACTTTCGGCGCTGACCGAGACGGTGTGCAGCATGTGGCGTTGCTCGGCGAGGTTATGGCTGATGACGAACAGCACCTTCGGCATCTCCTTGCGCACCACCTGGCCCCACGGCAGTGCCCCGTTTTTCAGGAACAGCACTTTCCCGCCCTCCAGCAGCTCCCCCTGCCGGACCTGCTCCAGCGCGAGCAACGCGCCCACCCGGTATTTCACGCCATTGAGCATGACGTCGGTCAGCACCGCCATCGCGCGGCGGAACTGGGCCAGACGGTAGGCATCCGCCGCCTCGCCGTAGCCCAGCCTTTGCTCGTCGAGCCAGTTGGTGTTGTAGCCCGAGATCACCGCCGAGAGTCCATACCCACCCGGTGCGCTCTTGGCCGCCCCCACATCCGACAGGTCGAGGTACTGCACGACATCCGCATCGATGCCGTAGGCCATTTCCCGCGCCTTATCGTCCGACAGCTGGTGCCCGCAATGCGCCAGCGCCAGCGCCGCGACGCAGCGCGCGCCGTACTCACGCCAGACCAGGCCCGCGCTGGCGTACGGCACGCCGCTCTGGCGTGCGCCGTCGAAGCCCTTTTGATGGTGGTCGAAGCGGCCGGTGGCCGGATCCCAGATGCCGCCGACGTCGACCGCAAAGTTGGCTGCCTCGATGGCCGCCGGGTCGCGCGTGCGGATAATGTCCGCGTCAGGGAATAATATCTTCAATACGGCGACCGCCCACGCGTCGTCCGCGTGAAACTTGCCGCTGTGAGTCGCTATGATCATGCCATGTCCTATCGTTAAACTACAGCCATGATATACCGCCTGCCATGGTCCGGGCGGCTTAGCGCAGGGTGCTCGGTGTCACGCCAAACTCGCGTTTGATCAATTTGCGCAGGGCGGTGCTGTCCTGGTAACCGACCTGCGCCGCGATCGCCTCGATCGAGAGCGTCGTCGTCTCCAGCAAATGCGCGGCGTAGGACAAGCGCCGCCGCTGGATGAATTTGATCGGCGATGCGCCGGTCGCGGCTTCGATGCGCCGCGCCAGCGTCTTGGCCGACAGCGCCAACGCAGACGACAGCGCCGTCACCGTCATCGGCTGCGCCAGATGCGCATCGATCCAGCGCTCCGCCGCGATCACCGTCGGATCTTCCTGCTGAAGATGGTCGCGCATCATGTAGCGCGCCTGCGACGAGCGCTGATCGATCAGCAGATAGCGCGAACACAAATGCGCCACCGATTCTCCAAACACGTCCGAGACAACGGCCAGTATCAAATCCAGCTGCGACAAGGCCGCGCCCGCGGTCAGGCACGGTCCGTCGCGCACCAGGATGCGCGCCTCGTCGAGCGTCACCGCCGGATAACGCGCGCGGAACTCCTTGGCCAGCCACCACGCTGTCGTCGCCCTGCGTCCGTCGAGCAGGCCGGCTTGCGCGAGCAGAAACACCGCGCTGCACGAGGCCGCAATCCTGGCCTTGCCCGCCGCTCCCGCCATGGCCAGCCAGCGCATCGCCTGCTTGGTATCGCTGCGCGCAAAAGCCTCGCCGAGCTGCCGGTCCGAACGGTGGCCCAGGCCTGGAATGACGATCCAGTCGGATACCTCCCGTTTTACCGCCTTGATCTGCAAGTCGGCCTTCAGGCGCATGCCGGCGCCGCTGGTGATAAAAGCCTTGGCGGCGATGGTCCTGATCTGCACTTGCGACGTACCGCCGCGCGCCGCATGGATGGACTGGGCCGCATGCAGGGTATCCAGCGTTATCGACAAAGCGCTGTCAAACATGCCATCCAACGCCAGAACCGTGATGATCTTCATTTGTCCATTTTGACATAAAAAATGTCAAATATGATACTTCACCGGCCTGCGGCAAAACGCCAGACTGTGGTCTTCTATCTGAAGGAGGAAATCTTGTTAATTAAACACTTTAAGCTGTACCACTACCCGGCCAGCCGAAGCGCACGGACCAAATGGATGTTGCATGAAGTCGTGGGCGACGCCTTTGAAGTCGAGAGGGTGGACCTTTGCGGCGCCGTGCAGTATTCCGCCGAGTTCCTGCGTCTGAACCCCAACCATGGTGTGCCGGTGCTGGAGATTACCTGGGACAACGGCGCGTCGCAGCTCATGCTCGAAAGCGCCGCCATGGTCGCTTTTCTTGCGGACGCGTTCCCCGACGCCGGCCTGGCGCCCGCGCCGCAGGCATCGCCGGCGCGCGCCGACTACCTGCAAATGCTGCACTTCGGGTCGACCTGGATGGACATGATGCTGTGGCAAATTCGCGCCCACGAGCATGTCTTGCCGGAAGCCGAGCGCGACCCGCGCACGGTGGCGAGGTACCGCAGGAAGTTCCGCGAGGAGATCGAACCCCAGCTTGCCGCGCGGTTGGCGCAGGCGCCCTTCGTCTGCGGACAGCAATTTACCGCGGCCGATTGCATCGTCGGCCATGCCGTCTTATGGGCGCGCGGCTATGACTTGTGTGGCGACGAGATATTTCAGCGATACCTCACGCTCATCTCGAAGCGGCCGGCATTTGGCGCCGCGTTTGCGGACGCGCGCGAATTTGTACTCGACGTCACCGGGCAGCCCATCTCGGCGCACTTTACGGGATAGCCTACCCGGCCACGCCCAGGCCGGACGCCGACCGCACGTCCCGATCGATGATGTTCGAGGCGATCCGGTTGCGGCCCTGCGACTTGGCCCGGTACAGGGCCTGATCGGCGGCTTTGATCAGATCGACCGGCTCGGTCTCGAAGCGCACCGGCGTGTAGGCTTCGACGCCGGCGCTGACCGTCACGTGCCCGCTGACGCTGCCGGGATGGTTCAGGTCCAGCGCTTCGATCTCCGCCCGGATATGTTCGGCGACGGCCAGCGCGCCCGCCACGTCCGTCCCCGGCAGCAGCACCGCCAGCTCCTCGCCGCCGTAGCGGGCGGCGACATCGCCCGGCCGGTGCTTGTTGTCGGCCACCACCTTGGCGATCGCCTTCAGGCACTCGTCGCCGGCGGCGTGGCCGAACAGATCGTTGTACTGCTTGAAGCAATCGACATCGATCATGACCAGCGCCAGCGAACTGGCGTTGCGCATGGCCCGGCTGAATTCGTTTTTCAACGACGCGTCAAAATGCCGGCGATTGGACAGGCCGGTCAAGCCATCCTGCATGGCCAGGCGCTCCAGCGTCTGATTCAGCGTCACCAGCGAATTACGCGCACGCACCAGTTCCGCTTCCGCCTGTATCCGCAGATTGATCTGCCGCACCAGCCGCCGCCCCAGCAAGCCTATCCCCAGCGCCAGGATGACGACGCCGCCGCTGTACAGATACGCATCGGCCCGCCATTGCGCCAGCGCCTCGTCCCTGGACAGCGCGGCGGAGACCACCAGCGGATATTGTTCCAGGCGCCGGTAGCTGTTGATCCGCACCACGCCGTCCTGCGCCGACGTGAAAGTGACGGTGTCGACCGGCGCCCTGGGCAGGTAATCGTGGAAAAGCGGCAGCTTCGAAATATCCCTGCCCAGCGATTTTTCGTTGAATGGCCGGCGTACCAGCATGATGCCGTCATCCAGCGCCAGAAAAATGGCGCCGTTCTCGCCGATCTTGAAGCGCTGGAAGAACTTCTGGAAATAGTCCATCTTGATGGTCGCCAGCACCACCCCGCCAAAAGCGCCATCCGGCCGGTTGAAGCGGCGCGACACCGTGACGATCCACTCCCCGGTCGACTTGCTTCGCACCGGCGGGCCGATATGCACGCCCCGCTGCACATGCTCCCGGTGGTAGATGAAATACTCGCGGTCCGAGTTGTTTTGTCCTCTCAGCAGCTGGGGTTGGGAATTGATCAGCCAGCGGCCATCCTCGCCGTACACAAATATCCCGTGAAGTTGCGGTAACTCCTCGACGCGTCGCACCAGCAAGTCATGGAAGCGGCCAAGCTCGGACTCGAGCTTGCCGTCGTTTTCCAGCCGCTCCACCAATCCGACCAGCACCGTATCGGCTTCCTTGATCGTGTCGTAGGCATGCTGCGCCACGGCTTCCGCCAGGTTGGCGGCGGCGTTTTCCGATTCGTTCAGCTGCACGCTCCTGGCGTGCGCGGTGAGCCATAGCTGGACGCCAATCAGCGAGCAGCACACCAGGATCACAAAGAAGATGGCCAGGTGCTTGACGGGCAATCGCGGAGGGGCGTTGAAGGACGGCCAAAGGCGGCGTCCCGACGAGTTGCTGAACATGTGTTGTCACCTCGCGGATTGATCTACCGGGCAAGAGTTCAAGTATGTGCGTTTTCTGGCAAAAAAAACTCTCAAATAATCACACGGGATGGCGCCGACAACCGCAAAGTACCAAAACTACACAATAAAAAACCCAGGACCAAGCATAATCAAGCATGAAATATTTACTATGATGTATTTATGTAGTTAAATAACATTATGGATATTCAATTCGAGGCCTCACCAGACCAGCTTCCCCAGCGCTGCGCGCAAGGTATCCGTTTCCGTTACGAAGGCGCGCCGGGGCTGCGCAGCGTTGCACTGGCCGGCACTTTCAACTGCTGGGTGGGTGATGCCTGCCAGTTCGAGCGCGTGGCGCCCGGCCGCTGGGAATGCACGCTGCCGGTCGCCGCCGGCCGCCACCTGTACAAGCTGGTGGTCGATGGCACGCAGTGGATACCGGATCCGGCCAATCCCTGGATCTCCGAGGATGGCCAGAACAATTCCTGCCTGACGGTCGACCAGCATGGCGAAGTACTGATGCGCCAGCGCGGCCTGGACGCCGACGCGGCCGGCCCGCTGTACCGCCGCCATCAGGCGCTGGCCAGCCCGGCGTGGCTGCGCGATACGGTGATCTACCAGCTGTCGGTGCCCGCGTTCGGCGGCGATTTCGATGGCGTGCGCGCCCGCCTCGACTATCTGGAGCAACTGGGCATCGACGTGATCTGGATGATGCCCATCCACCCGATCGGCGCCCTGCGACGGCGCGGCATGCTGGGCGACCCCTATGCGGTGCGCGACTTCGAGGCGATCGATCCGGCGCTCGGCGACGAGGCCGCCCTGCACGCGCTGGTGGACGCCATCCACGCGCGCGGCATGCGCGTGGTGTTCGACTGGACGCTGAACCGCAGCAGCGCCGACCATGCGTGGACCACCGCCCATCCCGACTGGTACACCCGCAACGCCGACGGCCAGGTCTACTACGCGGTGCCGCAGCGCGAGTACTTCGTCGGCTTCGACTTCGGCAACCGCGCGCTGCGCAGCAGCCTGATCGCGTCGATGCGGCGCTGGGTGGGCCGCTACGGCTTCGACGGCCTGCGCTTCGATGACTCCGACATCACGCCCACCGATTTCCTGGCCGAAATCCGCATCGCGCTGGCGGCGCTGCGGCCCGACATCGCGCTGATCTCGCAGTCCTACGACGAATTCCATCACCTGCACAGCTGCGACCTCACCTACGAAGGCGGCACGCGCGAGATGCTGCGCCGCGTCGCCTGCGGCCAGGCCGACGCGCACGCCTTTGCCCGCTACTGGAAGGAATCGACCTACAGCTTCCCGCGCGGCGCGCTGCGCATGCGCTGGCTGGAAGACAAGGAACAGCCGCGCGCCAGCAAGGTGCTCGGCGCCGGCGTCCACCGCGCGGCGGCGGCGTTGATGCTGACCATGGATGGCGTGCCGCACATCCTGATGGGTCAGGAGTTCGACGAACCCGGCTGGCGCGACTGGACGGTGCTGTTCAACCGCTACCGGCTCGACTGGGGCGCTTTCTGCCCCGGCATGCACAGCCACTACCGCGCCTTGCTGGCGCTGCGGCGTGCGCATCCGGCCTTGCGCCAGGGGGCCACCGCGTTCCTCGAATCGCTGCCGCAAGGCGTGATCGGCATGCGGCGCGGCAGCGGCGCCGGCGCCATCACGGTGCTGGCCAACCTGTCGGGACAGCCGGTCACGCTGGCCGCGCCGGCCGCCCCGGCCCTGTACGCGGACGGCTGGGACGAGGCGCTCGGCACGCTGGCCGCGCATGGCTGCCTGATCCACGCCGGCTGAATCGCCGGCCTTATGCAGCTTTTATGCAGCTTCCTGCTTTTGTGGCAAAAACTTAGCTTTATTTTAATTATTCAATTGTCTTTAGGCAGTTGTCAGGTACTATTTTTTCTCCTTCGTCACCATTTGAATTGAGGAAGCCATGACAATTGTCAAATCTCTGTGCATTGCCATCGCACTGTGCGCCACCGTCGGCGCCGCCGAAGCGGCGCTGATCGACGCGCCGGTCGCCAGCAACGCCTATATCACCCTCAACAACCTGGACTGGGCATGGGCGTCGCCGATGCCCGCTGCGAACGACCTGGACCTGTCCTACCAGTCGCAATTCGGCTGGCGCCTGCCGACCGCCGCCGAACTGGCCCATGCCCCGCTGGCCACCGACTTCATCTTCGCCGGCGCCAATGTGCCGCTGGGCGGCGTGGATCCCATGACCGGCGCCAACTTCTCCGTGGTCAACGACCAGCTGACCGGGGCCGCCGCCTGCGCCTCGCCGTACTTCAGCAAGACCTACAGCCATTGCGACTGGCGGGACGGCAGCGGCCAGCCGGTCGGCCCCTGGGCCGGCTTGCCAGGCGCCCGCGTTTACGCGGACCAGCTGGTGGTGCGCGCCGTGCCGGAAGCGGACGCCTATGCCATGCTGCTTGCCGGCCTGGGCGTGGTCGGCGCGGTCAGCCGACGTCGCCGGGCGTTTAAAAATTAAACTAGACGACTGGTCTAATTGTGCCATGATGCCTCCATCATGAGCACAGAACACAACAACGTCCGCCAACACATCCTGGATACGGGCAAGACCATCATCACCGGCAAAGGCTTTGCCGGCGTGGGCTTGAACGAGATCCTGACGGCGGCGGGCGTCCCCAAGGGCTCCTTCTACCACTACTTCAAGTCCAAGGAGTTGTTCGGCGAGGCGCTGCTGGACGACTATATCGAGCGCTACCTGGCGCAGATGGAAACCACGCTGAGTCAGCCTGGCCAAAGCGCCGCGCGCTCGCTGATGGACTACTGGGCCAGCTGGGACGACCTCGGCGCGGACAGCTGCGACTGCCGCTGCCTGGTGGTCAAGCTCAGCGGCGAAGTGGCGGACATGTCCGAAGCCATGCGCGTCACCCTGCTGGACGGCACCAACCGCATCGTCGCGCGGCTGGCCGCCAGCGTCGAGCAGGCGCTGGCCGACGGTTCGCTGCGCAACATCGCCGACGCCCGCCTGACGGCGCTGGCCCTGTACCAACTGTGGCTGGGCGCGGCACTGCTGACCAAGCTGCGGCGCGAGCCAAGCGCGCTGCGCGCCGCCTGGCAGTCCACGCTCGCCATGCTGGACCTGCCGGCCAACACCCCGGGGGTCAAGTCTGACATTCGGACACGCACCCAGCCGTAGTAGCCGCTACGGCCGGGCACGTGTCCGAATGTCAGACTTGACCCCATTTTTTACCGCATCGCTAGACGACCAGTCTAATAACAGGAGCAAGCATGAAGAACTTTGAATTCCACAACCCGACCAAGATCGTCTTCGGCGCCGATACCATTGCCCAGCTGTCCAGGCTGGTGCCGGACAACGCCCGCGTGCTGATCCTGTACGGCGGCGCCAGCGCCGAAAAGACCGGCACCCTGGCCGAGGTGCGCCGCGCGCTGGGCGCCCGCGTCAGCCGCGAGTTCGGCGGCATCGAACCCAACCCCAGCTACGAAACCCTGATGCGTGCGGTCGAACAGGTGCGCCGCGACGAGATCGACTTCCTGCTGGCCGTCGGCGGCGGCTCCGTCATCGACGGCACCAAGTTCGTCGCCGCCGCCGCGCTGTACGACGGCGAGCCGTGGGAGATCGCCCAGAGCGGCGGCGCCAAAGTGCGCCGCGCCCTGCCCTTCGGCGCCGTGCTGACCTTGCCGGCCACCGGCTCGGAAATGAACAACGGCGCCGTGGTCACGCACAAGGCCACGCACACCAAGCTGCCGTTCCGCAGCCCGCTGCTGTTCCCGCAATTCTCCGTGCTCGATCCGTCCAAGACCTTCACGCTGCCGGCCAGGCAGGTCGCCAACGGCCTGGTCGACGCCTTTGTCCACACGATCGAGCAATACCTGACCTATCCGGTGCAGGCGCTGGCGCAGGACCGCTTTGCCGAGGGCTTGCTGCAAACGCTGGTCGAGATCGCGCCGCAAGCGCTGGCCGCGCCGGACGATTACGCCACCCGCGCCAACCTGATGTGGACCGCCACCCTGGCGCTGAACGGCCTGATCGGCGCCGGCGTGCCGCAGGATTGGGCCACCCACATGATCGGCCACGAGCTCACCGCACTGTACGACATCGACCACGCGCGCACGCTGGCACTGGTGCTGCCGTCGCTGCTGGACGTGCAGCGCGCCACCAAGCACGACAAGCTGTTGCAATACGGTGAGCGCGTCTGGGGCATCCGCGACGGCAGCGAAGAGCAACGCATCGACGCCGCCATCGCCCGCACCCGCGCGTTCTTCGAGGGCCTCGGCATCCCGACCCGCTTGTCGGCCTACCAGCTGGGACAGGAAGCGGTCGAAGCCGTGCTGGCGCAGCTGGCCGCGCACGGCATGACCAGCCTGGGCGAACACCGCGACATCGATCTGGCGCGCAGCCGCCGCATTCTGGAAGCTGCACTGTAACTAACCTCTCTAACCAAGGAATCGACATGAACATCTTGATGGTACTGACCTCGCACGACCAGCTGGGCAACACCGGCCACAAAACCGGCTTCTGGCTGGAAGAATTCGCCACCCCGTACTACGCGCTGAAGGAAGCCGGCGCCAGGCTGACGCTGGTGTCGCCGCTGGGCGGCCAGCCGCCGCTGGACCCGAAAAGCGACGCGCCGGAATCGCAGACGCCGTCCACCGTCCGCTTCAAGGCCGACCCCGAGGCACAGGCCGCGCTGGCCCACACCGGCAAGCTGGCCGAGGTCTCGGCGGCCGATTTCGACGCGGTGTTTTATCCGGGCGGCCACGGCCCGCTGTGGGACCTGGCCGAAGACCGCGCCTCGATCGCGCTGATCGAAGCCATGCTGGCGGCCGGCAAGCCGGTGGCGGCGGTGTGCCACGCGCCCGGCGTGCTGCGCCACGTGAAGGCGGCGGACGGCAGCCCGCTGGTGCGCGGCAAGCAGGTGACCGGCTTCACCAACACCGAGGAGGAAGCGGTCGGGCTGACCCAGATCGTGCCCTTCCTGGTCGAGGACATGCTGAAGGAACACGGCGGCATCTATTCCAAGGCCGGCGACTGGCAGCCGTATGCGCTCACCGACGGCCTGCTGGTCACCGGCCAGAATCCGGCCTCGTCGGAAGCGGTGGCGGCCGCGCTGCTCAAGCTGCTGGCCTGAGCGGCCGCCTGATCACCACATCAAATCGTCGGGAATCTGGAAGGCGGCGTAGGGATCGTCTTCCTCCACCGCGGTGGTGCTCTTGTTGACGCGCACCACCATGGCGGCGTCGCGCTCGGCGATCTTGTCGGCGATCACGCGCGGCACCAGTTCGGCCACGCCGTTCAGCACCACGATCACCAGGCGGCCGGCCACCAGGTGCTCGCGCACCGCCGCCGTCACGAACATGCGCTCGATCTTGCTGCCGTGCGTGTAGTTGTAGGCGATGTCGCCGTTGTGGCCCTTGCTCTGGCGGTTCTGCTGCACCATCTGCGCGATCTGCGCCAGGATGGCTTTCTGCTGCGCCGCCGCGTCGCGTTGCGCGTTCAGTTCGCGGTTGCGCTCGGCCAGCTTGCGCTGCGCCTCCTGCGCGGCCAGCTTGGCTTCGTCCACGCTCTGGGTGCCGGAGCGGCGCTCTTCCTTCTTCTGCTTGCTCTTTTCCTGATTGGCGACCTTGACCTTGTTCTTGGCCACCAGGCCGGCCTTCAGCAATTGATCTTGTAACGAAACCATGTGTACCACTCCATAAAAAAAGGTCCGCCGCCCCTTGCGGAGCCGCGGACCTCATTATAGCTGCGGCGTAGCGCTTAGAAGCGATAGTTCAGCGAGGCGGCGAAGGTGCGGCCCAGCTGGCTGAACTGCGAGCCATCGTAGGTCACCATCGAGTAGCGGCCGTTGAAGGTCACCAGGTTGGTCTGCGTCTGCGTCGGCGTCATGCCAGTGGCCGGGTCCACGGTCTTGTTGTCCAGGATGGCCTGACCCTTGGCGTTGCGGGCGTTGAAGTGCCAGCTTGGCGTGGTGTTGAGCACATTGTTGATGTTGAACGACAGCGAGGTGCTCGGCGTCAACGCATAGCTGACCGCGAAGTCCGTCACCACCTTGGTCTTGAACGCCACTTCCAGATTGTCGTCCAGGCCGGCGTTGCGGAAGTGGGTAGGACCGAACACGGTGTTGTTCAGCGACAGGTTCAGGGCCTTGTAGTCCCAATCGGCACCGAGGATGGTCTTGAACTTCGGACGCGAAGTGAACATCAGCGCTTCCGTGGTGGCGTTCAGCACCGACTGGCCGGCCGAGGCGATCAGGCCGGGATTGTTGACCGCGCCATCGCGCTCGTTCTTCAGCGACACGTTACCCGACAGGTTGAGCGTCATCTTGCCGTCCGCGAAAGGAATGTTCTTGCGCGAGGCGACGTAGTCGATGCCCTCGGTGCGGCTGGTCAGCGCGTTGACGAAGAAGCTGGCCGAGACGATGTTGGCTTTGCCCAGCTGCTGGTCCAGCGGGCTGGCAGCGACGCAGGCGTTGTAGGCGTCATCCGACGCAAAGTCGTCACGATTGCAGATCGGCTTGATCTCGGTGCTCAGGACGATGCGGTCCTTGACCTTGATGTTGTAGTAGTCGATCGTGATGCTGGTGTTGCTGTCCGGTTTGAAGCCCAGGCCCAGCGTGATGTTGTTGGACTTCTCGGCCTTCAGCTTGGGCACCTGCAAGGCAGCGGCCGCGGTCGAGACGTTGTTGACCAGGCCCGACACCAGGATGCCCTTGCCCGGCACGAAGGAGTACTGCGCCTTCTGGGTGTAGATCTGCGCCAGCGACGGCGCGCGGAAACCGGTCGAGGCCGACGCGCGCAGCGTGACCTGCTCGTTGACCTTGTAGCGGGTCGAGGTCTTCCAGACGAAGGCGCTGCCGAAGTCGGTGTATTTCTCGTAGCGGCCGGTGGCGTCCACCAGGAAGGCCGGGCTGATGTCCCAGGTGGCGCCGGCGTAGGCGCCGTAGTTCGAGCGCGACGAGCCGAAGGAATTGGCCGGCGCATTGCCGGCGTACGAATCGGCGCCGCTGCCGTAGTAGGACGCGGCGTCGCCGGCGATGGTCTCGTAATTCTCGTGGCGCAGCTCGGTGCCGGCGTAGAAGTTGACGTCCTTGCTCAGCTGCTTGGAGATGTCGCCGTTCAGCACCCAGTGGCTGAACTTGACGCCGCCCGCGTCAAAACTGGTCGGCGACGGCGTGGTGATGATGTGGTTCAGGTAGTCTTCCTGCATGCCGCGGTTGACCGAGTTGCCGACCGCGTAGCCCTGCTTGTTGCCGCCGTAGGTCAGGCTGACGTCGGCGTTCCAGTCGCCCAGCAGGAATTTGGTGCCGCCGGTGGCGTTGTAGTCGTCCAGCGTGCCGACAAAGGTCGGGACATAGCCGACATAGGGGGTGCCGGCCGCGTGCAGCAGGCCGTAGTCGGTCGGGCGCCAGTACGGCGTGCGGTAGTTGGCGAAGGAGTTGACCTTCTTGTTCACGTACGCGGCGTTGGCGTAGAGGCTGGTCGTGTCGCTGAGGTCGTAGCGGGTGTTGAACTCGGCCTTGGCGGAGCGGGTCGCCGGCGAGCCGTTGATGTTGCCGCCATCCGGATGGGTCTTGAGGAAGGCCTGTGCCTGCGCCAGCACGGCCGAGGCCGGAACGCCGTGGGTCGGATCGCTGAAGTCCTGCGCCTCGCCATACGGATCGACCACGCCGGGACGGTTGGACAGGTTGACCTTGGACACGTCGACCGTGTAGTTGAAGAAGCCGCGGTCGCCCAGCGCCACGCCTTGGTTGAGCGACAGGCCGCCCATCTTGCCGTCGTTCTCGTGGGTGATGCCGCCGCGCGCGGTGACCGAGCCGCCTTCGGCATTGTCCTTCAGGATGATGTTGACCACGCCGGCGATCGCGTCGGAACCGTACTGGGCCGAGGCGCCGTCTCGCAACACTTCGATGCGCTTGATGGCGTCGACCGGAATCGCCGAAATGTCGGCGCCGCTTTCGCCGCGGCCAGGGGAAGTCTGGGTGTAGATCAGCGCGCTGGAATTCTTGCGCTTGCCGTTCACCAGGATCAGCACCCGGCTCGGGCCCATGTTGCGGATCTCGTAAGGATCGAGCAGCGAGGTGGCGTCGTTGACCGGCGTCTGCACGGTGTTAAAGGAAGGCACGCGGAATTGCAGCGACTTGTCGAGCGTGGCCTGGCCGGTCTTGCCGAGGTCGCGGGCGCCGATGATGTCGATCGGTACCGGCGTATCGACCAGCGTGCGCTGGGCGCCGCGGCTGCCGGTGGAAACAATCACCACTTTCTGGATGTCATCCGGGACGGCGTCGGCCGCGGCGGCTGGCTGCACGGCGGCGGTTTGGGCGACGGCGGCCGCTTCTGCCTGGGCCTGGGCCAGGACATAAGGGCTGGCGGACAACAACAACGCTGCGAATGGGAAATTCTTTTTCATTGTGCGATCTCTTTATTTTCGTAATATCGGGTCTCGATTGTTTTTGCAACATGGGTGCCACGTGATGATTGTTGCTACGGGTGAATGTATAGACATCATTACGGAACGTCTATTGTTTCCCCCTAACTTGGCCGTGAAACCAGATTCATGCGGCAAATTAACAACTACCACCAGGTATTTCTGTGGCATTCCTGGCATTGTTGCCTGGACGGAGGGGCCGCCGGGCGTCGCGCTCAGGCCGGCTTGCGGCGGCGGGCGGGCTTGGCGGGCGCGGGCAGCGACGCCAGCGAGGCGCGCAGGGTCATCGTCACCGGATAGCCGCGCGTGACGGGGCGCTGCAGGTCGTAGCAGCTGTTGAGCAGCGCGTTGATGCCGTTTTGGGTCATTTCGCGCCACGGCATGTGCACCGTGGTCAGGCGCGGGGCCGAGAATTCCGCGCTGGGCGTGTCGTCGTAGCCGATCACCGACAGCTCGTGCGGCACGCGGATGCCGGCCTCCTGGAAATACGACAGCGCCCCCACCGCCATCTCGTCGTTGGCGCAGAACAGCGCGCTGCACGGGTGCCCGGAGTCCATCAGTTCCTTGGCCGCCGACCAGCCGCCGGCCGGCGAGAAGTCGCGCTCGGTCAGCCACAGCTTGCCGGGGTCGACGCCGTTGGCGCGCAGCTCGTCGAGGAAGGCGTGGACCCGCACCACGTTGTCGGGCAGGCTGGCCGGGCCGGCCACCACCGCGATCTGCCGGTGCCCGTGGTCGAGCAAGGCGCGCGCCGCCATCCGCCCGCCCAGCGTGTGGTCGACCGTGAAGCACTGGCCGGCGATGCTGTCGAAGCTGTGGTTGAGCAGCACCATGCGGTGCTGCGGGATGCGCAGCGCGCCGAGGTCTTCCTCCTGCAGCACATTGGTCATCAGGATCAGGCCGTCGCAGCCGCGTTCGATCAGGAAGGCGATGCCCTCGAGCGCCTGCTGGCGCGCGCCGCCCAGGCCGGCGCCGAAGGCCACCACCATGTGCAGGCCGGCAGCGCGCAGTTCGTTGTCGATGATCTGCAGGATGGGCGTGTAGAAGGTGCCGCTGAGCACGGGGATGTACACCCCTATCATCTGGCTGGAGCCCGACAGCAGCGTGCGCGCCGCGTGCGAGGGCCGGAAGTCCAGCTGCTCGATGGCCGCCCTGACCCGCGCCAGCGTGGCCGGCGATACCGAGCCCTTGCCGCTGACCACGCGCGATGCGGTTCCCAGTCCTACGCCCGCGAGGCGGGCTACGTCTTTGATGGTGGCCACGGCTGGTGCTGTCCCCTGCTGGTTGAAAAGTGTCTCATTTTGGAAACGTTCCCAGCCATGGTGCACGGCTTGCTTCCCTCTGTCAACGAAAACCGGCCCCGACTCATGCGGCATCGCAAATTGACTTTGAAATTCGTTCGGTGCTATATTTGCCAGATGGATTGGAAACCTTTCCAAATCTGAGTCGGGAGAAGCGGCAAGCGAGCTGTTCATAAAAACACAGGAGATGATATGCATGATCCAAAGGCACGACAGAAGTTAATCAGCCTGGCGGTGGCCAGCGCCTGCGCGGCGGCGGCCGGCCAGGTGTTGGCGCAGGAAGCGTCCGTCAAGGCAGCAGAACCGGAAGTCCAGAGCGTGGTCGTGACCGGCCTTCGCCAGAGCTTGCTGTCCTCGATGAACCTGAAGCGCAATTCCGACGGCATCGTCGACGGCATCGTGGCCGAGGACATCGGCAAGTTCCCCGACACCAACCTGGCCGAATCGCTGCAGCGCATTTCCGGCGTGTCGATCGACCGCTCGATCGGCGAAGGCTCGAAGATCACCGTGCGCGGCGTCGGCCCCGACTTCAACCTGGTGCTGCTGAACGGCCGCCAGATGCCGACCTCCAACCTGGGCGACCTCAACGGCCGCGCCTTCGACTTCGCCAACCTGGCGTCGGAAGCGATCTCGCAGCTGCAGGTGTACAAGACCAGCCGCGCCGAAACGCCGACCGGCGGCATCGGCGCCACCGTCAACGTGATGACGGCGCGTCCGTTCGAGCGCCCCGGCCTGCATGCCACCATCGGCGCCAAGGGCGTGTACGACAGCACCAACGGCAACCTGCCGGGCGACGTCAAGGCCAGCCACTCGACCACACCGGAGCTCTCCGGCCTGTACTCGAACACCTTCGACAACAACAAGGTCGGCGTGGCGCTGACCGGCAGCTACCAGGAGCGCAACCTGGGCTACAACACCGCCGCCGTCTCCAATGGCTGGAAGGGCCCGTTCCGCGGCGACGAGAACGGCTGGGGCACGATCCCGCAGGATGGCGCGATCAACCGCCCGACCGGGGCCAACCTGTACTCGGTGCCGCAAAACCTGAACTACAACTTCAACGGCGTCAAGCGCCAGCGCACCAACGCCCAGCTGACCTTGCAGTACAAGCCGGTCGACAAGCTGGTCACCACGCTGGACTACACCTACTCGGAAAACAAGATCCAGACCAAGCGCAACGACATCTCGGCCTGGTTCAACTTCGGCCCCTCGACCAGCTCGTGGACCAGCGGCCCCGTCTCCAGCCCGCTGATCTACAAGGAACTCATCCCGCCCAACAAGGACACCGGCATCGCCACCTCCGACATCGCCATGGGCGGCGCCGACTTCGCCACCAAGACGCAGAACAAGTCGCTGGGCTTCAACGCCGTGTGGAAGCCGACCAACGAGCTGCGCTTCGAGCTGGACACCCACCATTCGACCGCCGAGTCCAAGGCCGACAGCCCCTTCGGTTCGAGCAACACGCTCGGCACGGCCAGCTTCAGCCGCGGCGACACCACGGCCGACTTCAGCCACGACTTCCCGGTGCTGAGCATTACCGGCGCCAACTTCGCCAAGGCGCCGCAGCAGGTCACCGGCTCGGTGTTCACCAACGGCTACATGAAGGGCGAGGTCGACCAGACCCAGCTCAAGGGCGCGTGGAAAGTGCTGGAAGCGTCCGAGCTGAAATTCGGCGCCACCGCCTCCGAGGTCAAGAACCGCTCGGCCTTCTCCAACCAGCAGCGCGACACCTGGGGCGGCGCCACCAAGCCGTCCGACTATCCAAGCAGCGTGTTCCACCCGGCCTCGGTGGCGCAGTACTTCGACCATATCGACGGCAGCGGCAGCCCCAACCTGTTCAACCAGTTCTACACCTTCAACTTCGCCCAGGTGCGCCAGCTGGCGGCCACCGCCTCCGGCCAGCCGGCGCTGTACCTGCCGAAGACCAGCTTCGACAACGACTCGCGCACCACCGAGAAGTCGAAGTCGGCCTACCTCCAGTTCAATACCGACTGGGACACCAGGCTGCCGGTGCGCACCGCCATCGGCCTGCGCTACGAAACCACCGACGTCACCTCGACCGCGCTGGTGCCGGCCGCGGTGGGCATCAGCTGGGTGTCGCAGAACGAGTTGCCAATCACCTTTGGCGATCCGACCTTCACCACCTTGACCGGCAAGTACCACAACCTGCTGCCGAGCTTTGACTCCGACATCGAGCTGACGCCGAACCAGAAGGTGCGCCTGAGCCTGGGCGAGACCATCGGCCGTCCGCGCTACGACCAGATCCAGGGCGGCACCACGCTGGACTCGATCACCCGCGCCAACGGCGGCACCGGCAGCCAGGGCAACCCGTCGCTGAAACCGGTCAAGTCCAAGAACCTGGACCTGTCCTACGAGTGGTACTACGGCAAGCAGAACTTCTTCTCGCTGGGCTACTTCCGCAAGAACCTGGAAAACTACGCCGGCCAGTCGCAGTTCGACGCCACGCCGTTCAACCTGCACACGCCGGTGGGCGGCAAGTTCTGGAACGAGGCGCTGGCCAGCGGCTGCAGCAACGCCGACACCACCTGCATCCGCGACTACATCTTCAAGAACCACAACGGCGCGCCGGGCGTGACGCGCGGGGACGATGCCAACGGCCACGCCACCGGCACCATCGTCGGCCAGCCGAGCGATCCGATCGCCAACTTCAAGATCAACTCCTTCTCCAACCAGAAGGCGGCCAGCCTGAACGGCCTGGAGGTGAACTTGCAGCATATGTTCGGCAACAGCGGCTTCGGCGTGTCGACCAACTACACCTATGTGCACTCGGGCCTGAAGTACGACAACGCCAGGATCGGCGAGCAGTTCGCGCTGGTCGGCCTGTCGAACTCGTCGAACGTGGTCGGCATCTACGAGGACAAGAACTTCACCGCCCGCCTGGCCTACAACTGGCGCGGCGAGTTCCTGTCGTCGACGTTTGACGGCTCCGGCCCGAATCCGCAGTACGTGGAAGCCTACGGCCAGGTCGACATCAGCATCGGCTACAACTTCAGCGAGAAGCTGAGCTTCCAGTTCGAGGGCATCAACGTGGGCAACTCGATCCAGCGCGTGCACAGCCGCACGCAGCAGCAGCTGGAATCGGTGACGCAGCAGGGTCCGCGTTACATGATCGGTGCGCGCTACAAGTTTTAACCGGTAGTTGAGCAATTCCGGGGGCCGCTGCCTGGCAGCGGCCCTTTTCGGTTAAACTTTAGCCAAACTCGTCGTTCCCGCGCAGGCGGGAATCCATACGTCGCGTGCGCAGAGCCGTCCTATGGATTCCCGCCTGCGCGGGAACGACGGTATTCGAAGTTCCCTCGACTTAAGGCGAGCAATATGGTCCGACGCATCGTGATTGTGGGAGGCGGTTCCGCCGGCTGGCTCACGGCCGGGCTGATCGCGGCCGACCACCAGGGCTGGTCCCTGCACATCACCCTGATCGAATCGCCCGACATCGCCCCCATCGGCGTCGGCGAAGGCACCTGGCCCAGCATGCGCGACACGCTGCGCCGCATCGGCGTGTCCGAGTCCGATTTCCTCCGCGAGTGCGACGCCTCGTTCAAGCAGGGTTCGCGCTTCAACCGCTGGATAAGTGGTGCGGATCACGACTACTACTTCCATCCCTTCGTGCTGCCGCAAGGCTACGGCGAAGTGAACCTGCCGGAGCAATGGCAGGCCCAGCATCCCGACATTCCGTTCGCCGACCTGGTCAGCTACCAGCCGCACCTGTGCGTCAACGGCCGCGCGCCCAAGCAGGTGGTGACGCCGGAATTTTCCTCGGTGGCCAACTACGGCTACCACCTCGACGCCGGCAAGTTCGGCGTCTTCCTGCGCAAGCACTGCCTGGAAAAGCTGGGCGTGCATCATGTGCCGGACAACGTGGTCGGCATCGCCAGCCATGACAACGGCGACATCGCCGCGCTGCAGACGCAGCATCACGGCGCGCTCGAAGGCGATCTGTTCATCGACTGCACCGGCATGCAGTCACTGCTGCTGGGCCAGCACTACGCCGTGCCCTTCCTGTCGCAAAAGCACGTGCTGTACAACGACTCGGCGCTGGCGGTGCAGGTCCCCTACCCCGACGACAACCATCCGATCGCCTCGCAGACCTCCTCCACCGCGCAAAGCGCCGGCTGGATCTGGGACATCGGCCTGCCGACCCGGCGCGGCGTCGGCCACGTGTACTCCAGCGCCCATATCGGCGACGAGCAGGCCGAGGCCGAGCTGCGCCGCTACATCGCCGACACCGGCGGCCCGCAGGACATCCCGCAGCCGCGCAAGCTGAGCTTCAACCCCGGCTACCGCGAACGCTTCTGGCACCGCAACTGCGTGGCCATCGGCCTGTCGGCCGGCTTCATCGAGCCGCTGGAGGCGTCGGCCCTGGCGCTGGTGGAAATGTCGGCTGCCATGGTCAGCGACGAATTACCGGCCACGCGCGCGGCGATGGACATCGTCGCCGGCCGCTTCAACGACACCTTTAGCTACCGCTGGGAACGCGTGATCGACTTCCTCAAGCTGCACTACGTGCTGAGCCAGCGCCGCGACAGCGACTACTGGCGCGACAACACCGCCGCCGTCCCCGGACGGCTGAACGACTTGCTGACCTTGTGGCGCCACCGCGCGCCGTCGCGCAACGACTTCAACCGCATCGAGGAAGTGTTCCCCACGGCCAGCTACCAGTACGTGTTGTACGGCATGGGCTTCCGCAGCGAATTCATCAACCCGCAGCCGCGGCAGGCCGCGCTGGCCGACGGCTATTTCCGCGAGACGGCCGCGCTGACCCACAAGATGCTGGGCGCGCTGCCGGACAATCGCACACTGATCAACCACATCAAGCACCACGGCTTGCAGAACATCTAAAACTTGAGAGACCACATGCCAGATATCGTATTGCTCAACAATGTAGACCACCAGGATCTGCGCGTCATCACCCGCCACGGCGCGCAGTTCGGCGACCGCCAGATGGCGGCCGTCACCTTCCCCGGCGAATTCCGCGATGTGCAGGCCTGCTACCCCATCGTCTTCCGCAAGACCACGGACGGCCTGGGCTTCGAGCCGATCGCGCTGTTCGGCTTCCAGGAGGAGGAGAACCTGTTCCTCGTGAACGATGGCGGCGAGCGCTGGGACGCGCCCTACGTGCCGCTGATGGTCGAGCGCCAGCCCTTCCTGATCGGCGTCAACGGCGACGAGCTGATGGTGCACATCGACGCCGGCAGCCCGCGCATCAGCCGCACAGAGGGCGAGCCGGTGTTCCTGCCGCACGGCGGCAACAGCGAGTTCCTGGAGCGAGCCAGCTCGATGCTGCTGGCCATCCACCAGGGCCTGCAGGCCACGCCGGCCTTCCTGTCGGCGCTGCTGCAGCACGAGCTGCTGGAAAGCTTCGTGCTCGACATCCAGCTGAACGACGGCTCGCAGAACCGCCTGGTCGGCTTCTACACCATCAACGAGGACAAGCTGTCGGCGCTGGGCGGCGACGCCGTGGCCGCGCTGCACCAGGCCGGCCATCTGCACGCGATCTACATGGTGCTGGCCTCGCTGTCGAACTTCCGCATGCTGATCGACCGCAAGAACGCAGCCCATGCCTGAAGCCCTGCGCGAGATCAGCGGCCTGGGCGTCAACGACCTGGGCGACGATATCCTGACATCCACCGAGCCGCTGGTGCTGCGCGGCCTGGCCGCCAGCTGGCCGATGGTGCGCGCCACGCTGGCCGGCGAACGCGGCGGCGACGCCTACCTGCGCAGCCACTACCGCGACGCCACCGTGGGCGCCATGCTGGGCCCGCCGGAAGCGGGCGGCCGCTTCTTCTATAACGCCGACATGAGCGGCTTCAACTTCTACCCGGTGCACGCCAAGCTGACCGCCGTACTGGACGAGATCGAAGCCAAGCGCCACCACGTCAATCCAGCCACGGTCTATGTCGGCTCGACCACGGTGGACACCTGCCTGCCCGGCTTCCGCGAGCAGAACGACATCAAGCTGGGCAACCGCGACGCGCTGGCCAGCATCTGGATCGGCAACCGCACCCGCATCGCCGCCCACTACGACGTGCCGGACAACCTGGCCGTGGTGGCGGCCGGCCGCCGCCGCTTCACCTTGTTCCCGCCGGCGCAGCTGAAGAACCTGTACGTCGGGCCGCTGGACTTCACGCCGGCCGGCCAGGCCGTCAGCCTGGTGGACCTGCTGAACCCGGACTTCGACAGGTATCCGAAATTCGCCGAGGCGCTGGCGCACGCGCGCACCGCCGAGCTGGGACCGGGCGACGCCATCTTCATCCCCAGCATGTGGTGGCACCACATCGAGGCGCTGGACCCGTTCAACGTGCTGGTCAACTACTGGTGGCGCCAGTCGCCGGACTACATGGACACGCCGACCAGCGCGCTGATGCTGGCCTTCCTCACCATGCGCGACCTGCCGCCGGCGCAGCGCAAGGCGTGGCAGGAGATCTTCCGCCACTACATCTTCGAGGCCGACGAGAGCACGGCAGCCCATATTCCCGAGCACGCCCGCCATGTGCTGGCGCCGCTCAACGACGATGCCGCGCGCGTGCTGCGCGCGCAGACACTGAAAAAAATGAACCGCTAAGGAGACATCAATGAACCCGACCCACCGAGACCCCAAACACCGCCGGCCGGTACGCCGCGTCGTCATCGCCGGCGGCGGCACCGCCGGCTGGATGGCGGCGGCCGGCATCGCCAAGGTGCTGGGCAAGCGGCTCGACATCAAGCTGATCGAATCCGACGAGATCGGCACGGTGGGCGTCGGCGAGGCCACCATCCCGACCCTGATGAACTTCCACAACCTGCTGGAGATCAACGAGCAGGAATTCATGGCCGAGACCCAGGCCACCTTCAAGCTCGGCATCAGCTTCGAGGGCTGGCGCAACGTCAAGGAGGACTACATCCACTCCTTCGGCATCACCGGCACCGACCACTGGACCGCCGGCTTCCAGCACTTCTGGCACAAGGGCGTGGAGCGCGGCCTGGCCGGCGACTACGGCGACTACTGCCTGGAGCTGAAGGCCTCGCTGGAAAACCGCTTCGCCCACCTGCCGGACAACGGCATGAACTACGCCTACCACCTGGACGCCGGCCGCTACGCCAAGTACCTGCGCCGCCTGAGCGAGCCGCGCGGCGTGCAGCGCATCGAGGGCAAGATCGTGCGCTACACCAAGCACGAGGACAACGGCGACGTGCGCTCGGTGGTGCTGGAATCGGGCCAGGAAATCGAAGGCGACCTGTTCATCGACTGCACCGGCTTCCGCGGCCTGCTGATCGGCGAGGCCATGCAGGAGCCGATGGAGGACTGGTCGCAATGGCTGTTCTGCGACCGCGCCATCGCCGTGCAGACCGAGTCGGTGGGCGACGCCGTGCCGCTGACGCGCTCGATGGCGCACCAGGCCGGCTGGCAGTGGCGCATTCCGCTGCAACACCGGGTCGGCAACGGCATCGTGTATGCGAGCCGTTATCTGGACGACGACGCCGCCATGCGGCAGCTGCTGTCCAACATCGAGGGCAAGACGCTGGTCACGCCGCGCGTGATCAAGTTCAAGCCTTGCCAGCGCAAGCAGACGTGGAAGGGCAATGTGGTGGCGCTCGGCCTGGCCAGCGGTTTCCTGGAGCCGATCGAATCGACCAGCATCCACCTGATCCAGCGCGCCGTGGTGCGCCTGATGCAGACCTTCCCCACCGACGGCATCAGCCAGGCCGACATCGACGAATACAACCAGCAGTGCAACAGCGAGATCGAGCACATCCGCGATTTCATCATCCTGCACTACCACGTCAACAACCGCACCGACTCGCAGTTCTGGATAGCTGCGCGCGAGATGGACATTCCCGCCTCGCTGCGGCACCGCATCGAGCTGTTCCGCGAAACGGGGCGCGTGTTCCGCGTGCCGAACGAGCTGTTCGCCGAGAACTCGTGGATACAGGTGATGCTGGGCCAGGGCATCATGCCGCGCTCGCACCACCAGACCGCCGACCTGATGGGCGACGAGGAACTCAAGCACTTCCTCGGCAACATCAAGTCGCGGGTGGACCGCATCGTGGTGCAGCTGCCGACGCATCAGGCTTACGTGGAACGCTACTGCGGCCGCGCGGAACCGGCCAAGGCCGCCTGACCGTCAAGCCGCCGCCATCGACGCCACCTTCGGGTGGCGTTTTTTTTTGCCTGTCCACGTCCAGCAACACTCTGCGGAATATTTATCTTTTCCGCATTTTTTAAGTAGTAATATTACAAACCCATCCAGTCCATAGAAGATTGGAGGCTTATACCCATAAAACACGGAGACCAGTATGAAACTGCACTGTAGTTTAGTTTCACAATTGAAATACATCACGGCCACGGGCGTGCTCGCCCTGCTGGCCGCCTGCGGCGGCAGCGACAGCGCCAGCACCGCCGCCCCGAGCGCCAAACTGTTGGGCGACAAGATGCTGGCGGCGGTGGCGGCAACGCCGCCGGCCCCGGCCAACATCCGCATGCACTTCCACCGCGCCGCCGGCGACGCCAACCAATGGGGCGTGTACTCCTGGGACGGCCCGGTCAACCCCAGCCCCGGCTGGATCAGCGGCCGCTTCATGATGACCCAGAGCGACGACTTCGGCGGCTACGTCGACATCCCCGTCAACACCGGCAAGTCGGCGATCTGGTTCCTGGTCACCGACGGCAGCGGCAACAAGAATTGCGGCAACGACCAGTCGGCCAACTTCAGCGCCGACATCGCCAGCAACGGCCAGGAAGTCTGGATGCTGGAAGGCGACTGCACCGTCTACAGCGCGCCGCCGGCCATCAGCTACGGCAACCTCAACAACGCCAGCGCGCACTGGCTGTCGGCCTCGACGCTGGCCTGGCCCGGCGCGGCCGCCGGCGGCAGCTACCGGCTGTACTACGCCGCCAATGGCGGGCTGGGCTCCAGCAGCGCCGGCGTCACCGGCGCCGACGGCAGCATCGCGCTGAGCACCGGCGTCCTGCCGCCAGCCTTGCAGCAAAAGTATCCGCACCTGGCCGGCGCCACCGCGCTGACCATGGCGGACGCCGACGCGGCCGGCATCGCGGCCAAGGCCAGCGGCCAGTTCGCCGTGGCCCAGCTCGACGCCAACGGCAAGCTGGTGCAAGTGACCTCGCTGCAGATGAGCGGCATGCTCGACAGCGTGTTCGCGCCGGCCGCCGCCAGCGCCACGCTGGGCCTGAGCTACGACCGCAACGGCGTGCCGACCTTCCGCGTGTGGGCGCCGACTGCCAAGTCGGTCAGCCTCAGGCTGTACCCGGACGCCACCAGCGCCAGCACGCTGACCCGCGCCATGAGCCGCGACGCCGCCAGCGGCGTGTGGAGCTACACCGCGCCGGACGCCAGCTGGGTCAACCGCTACTACTACACCTACCAGGTGCAGGTGCTGTCGCGCTGGGCCGGCAACACGCTGGTCGACAACAGCGTGACCGATCCGTATTCGTTCAGCCTGAACGCCAACAGCCAGCGCAGCTTCGTCGCCAACCTGGACAGCGCCGCGCTCAAGCCGGACGGCTGGGACCACCATCCGCTGCCGCGCCTCGACAGCCCGACCGACATCGCGCTGTACGAGCTGCACATCCGCGACTTCAGCGCCAGCGACGCCACCGTGCCGGCCGCGCACCGCGGCAAATACCTGGCCTTCACCGACCAGGACTCGGACGGCATGCGCCACCTGCGCCTGATGCAGAAATCCGGCCTGACCCACATCCACCTGCTGCCGTCGTTCGACTACGCCAGCGTCAACGAGGCCGGCTGCACCACGCCGGCCATCCCCAACGCCGCCGCCGATTCCAGCGACCAGCAGGCGGCGGTGGAAGCCACGCGCGGCGCCGACTGCTTCAACTGGGGCTACGATCCGGTGCACTACACGGCCCCGGAAGGCAGCTACTCGACCAACGCCAACGACGGCGCGGTGCGCGTGCGCGAGTTCCGCGCCATGGTGCAGGGCCTGCACAAGCAAGGCCTGCGGGTGACGATGGACGTGGTCTACAACCACACCAGCGCCTCGCAGCAGGGCCCGCTGTCGGTGCTGGACAAGATCGTGCCGACCTACTACTACCGCCTCAACGCCGGCGGCGGCATCACCAACGACAGCTGCTGCGCCGACACCGCCTCCGAGAACGCCATGATGGCCAAGCTGATGATCGATTCGGTCAGCACCTGGGCGCGCGACTACAAGGTCGACAGCTTCCGCTTCGACATCATGGGCTTCACGCCGCTGGCCGTGATGAAGCAGCTGCAGACCGCCGTCAACAGCGCGGCCGGGCGCGACATCTACCTGTACGGCGAGGCCTGGAACTTCGGCACGGTCGGCAACGACGCCCGCTTCGTGCAGGCGCGCCAGGCCAATATGTACGGCAGCGGCATCGGCTCGTTCAACGACCGCATCCGCGACACCGTGCGCGGCGGCGGCTGCTGCGACAGCGGCTCCAGCCTGATCAGCCAGCAAGGCTTCATCAACGGCGCCTACTACGATCCGAACGCGCAGTCGACCCAGAACAAGGACGACCTGCTGCGCCTGGGCGACCTGGTCAAGGTGAGCCTGTCGGGCACGCTGCGCGACTACAGCTTCGTCGACCGCACCGGCACGCTGCGCAAGAACTCGCAGATCGATTACTTCGGCCAGCAGGCGGGCTTTGCCGCCAATCCGGCCGAGACCATCAACTACGTCGAAGCGCACGACAACCAGACCCTGTACGACCTGAACGTCTACAAGCTGCCGCTCGGCACCAGCATGGCCGACCGCGTCAAGGTGCAGACCCTGGGCGCGGCCATCAACGTGCTGGCGCAGGGCGTGCCCTTCCTGCACGCCGGCCAGGAAATGCTGCGCTCGAAATCGATGGACCGCGACAGCTACGACGCCGGCGACTGGTTCAACAAGCTCGACTACAGCTACCAGTCCAACAACTTCGGCGTCGGCCTGCCGATGGCGGGCGTGAACCAGGACAACTGGCCGCTGATGTCGCCGCTGCTGGCCAACCCGCTGCTCAAGCCGGACAGCGTGGCCATCGTCAGCGCCCGCAACGCCGTCAACGACTTGCTGGCGATCCGCCAGGACAGCAGCCTGTTCCGCCTGCGCACGGCGCAGGACGTGTCGGAGCGGCTGCGGTTTTATAACACCGGGCCGCAGCAGGTGCCTGGGCTGATCGTCATGAGCATCGATGGCCAGCAGCCAAGCCGCTACGAGGGCGCGCGCTACAAGATGGTGGTGGTGCTGTTCAACGTCGACAAGGTGGGCAAGACCATCGCCGTGCCGGAGCTGGCCGGCCGCAAGCTCAGCGTGCACCGCATCCAGCTGGGCGCCGACGGCGGCCACGCCGCGCGCCTGGGCAACTACGTCAGCGCCGGCGGCAAGTTCAGCGTTGCCGCGCGCAGCGCCGTGGTGTTTGTCGAACCGGACCCGCACGACAAGCAGGACGACTAAAACCGCACAGCGCCCCTCATGACGCACCGGCGGTGGTTGCCTGGCCGCCGGCCGCCATGTGCACGTGGTTGCGGCCGTTCCGCTTGGCGTGGTACAGCGCGCGGTCGGCGCGCCGCAGCAGCAGCTCGGCCGCCTGCCCCGGCAGCGGCACCATGAAGGCGACGCCGATGCTGACCGTGACGATGCCGTGCGACGAGGCCGCGTGCGGCATCCGCAACGCGGCCACGGCGGCGCAGGCGTCGGCCGCCAGCTGCCGGGCGCCGGCCTCGTCGTTCAGCGGCAGCAACAGCGCGAATTCTTCGCCGCCGTAGCGCGCCACCAGATCGTCCGGCCTGCGGCACTGGGCCGCCAGCGTCGTCGCCACCGCCTGCAGGCAGCGGTCGCCGTCCTGGTGGCCGTAGGTATCGTTGTAAAGCTTGAAATGGTCGACGTCGATGAGCGCCAGCGCCAGCGGCTCGCCGCCGCGCATCGCGCGCGTCCAGGCCGTCTCCAGCGCGCCGTCGAAGGCGCGCCGGTTGTGCACACCGGTCAGGCCGTCGGTGTTCGACAGCAGCGCCAGCTTGGCGTTGCTCTCGGCCAGCCGCGCATTGCTCTGTTCCAGCGCGCCGGTGCGCTCGGCCACCAGCGCGGCCAGCCTGCGCTGGATGCGCTTGAGCGCGCCGATCCTGGCCCAGTAGGCGCCGGCCAGCGCCAGCAGCAGCGCGGCGGCGGCCAGCCCGCGGCACCACCAGGTCTGCCAGAACGCCGGCCGCACCGTCACCGCCAGGCTGGCCGCCTGCGCGCTCCAGACGCCGCGGTCGTTGCTGGCCTTGACGCGGAAGCGGTAGCTGCCGGGCGCCAGGTTGGTGTAGGTGGCGATACGGTGCGCCGCGTCGGCCTGCACCCAGTCGCGGTCGAAGCCTTCGAGCATGTAGGCATAACGGTTCAGCCCCGGACTGGTGAAATGCAGCGCCGCGAATTCGATCGACAGCACCGACTGGCCCGGCGGCAGCTCGACGCCGCGCGGCGCATGCAGCGGGCCGTCGAGCCGCACGCCGGGCGGCAGTCCGGCCGCCAGCGAGCGGTTGAACACGCTGATGTCGGTGATCGCCGCCACCGGCGCCACCGAGGCCACCGCCACCAGCGGCGGCCGCACGATGCTCACGCCGGGCGCGCCGGCGAAATACAGGGTGCCGTCGGCGGCGGTGAAGGCCGCGCCCACCTTGAAATTGTCGATCAGGCCGTCGACCGCGGTATAGCGGTCGGCCTGGCCGCTGGCCGGGTCGTAGCGGATCAGCGCCTCCTCGGTGCTGAGCCACAGCCGGCCGCCGGCCTCGCTCTGGATCGCGAACACCCGCTCGCTGCCGCTGCGCGCCGACTGCGGCACAAAACGGATGGCGCCGTCGGCGCCGGTCACGATCTGGTCCAGCCCCTTGGCGGTGCCGGCCCAGATGCGTCCCTGGCCGTCCTCGTGCAGGCTGGAGACGGCATCGTCCGACAGCGCACCGGGGCCGCCGTCGCCGCGCTCGAAGAAACGGAAGCGGCCGCTGGCCAGATCGAGCATCTCCAGCCCACGCCGCCACTGCGACGCCATCCACACCCGCCCCTGCCGGTCCTCCAGGATGGTCGAGGTGCCGGCCACGCGCCGCCCCTGCGGCTGGCCTGGCTCGACGCGGTAGACGCGCTGCTTGCCGCTGCGCGGGTCGTAATGGATGGCGGCGTCGCCCGTGCCCAGCCACAGCATGCCGTCGCGGCCGGGCGCGACCACGGCCACCAGGTCGGCCACGCCCTCGCCGAAATGGACGGTCCGCAGCGGGCCGTCGGGCCGGTCGAGCCGGGCCAGGCCCGCATCGGTGCCGATCCACAGCGGCCCGCCGGGCTGCTGGTACAGATGGTTGACGCGGTCCGACGGCAGCGCGCCGGCCTGTCCCGGCCGCATACGCAGGTTGCGCAACATGGTGCCGCTGGCGACGTCGTTCAGCGACAGGCCGTTCAGCCCGCCCACCCAGAGCCGGCCGTCGCCGGCCGGCGCGATCGCCTGCGTGGTGACGTTGGGCTGGGCGTCGGCGATGTGCTCGAGCGGCAGCACGAAGCGGCTAAAGCCCTGGCTGCCGAGATTGGACACGCTGATGCCGGCGTTGAAGGTGCCGACCCACAGCATGTTGGCGCGGTCGCGCATCACCGCCGCCACGCCCGGTGTGTGCAGGCTGTGCGGATCGCCGCCGCGGGTGGTGAACTGCACTAGCCGGTCGCTGCCGGCACGCCAGCGCAGCAGGCCGGCGGTCCAGGTGCCGGCCCACATCGTGCCCTCGCCATCCTCGAAGAAGTTGCTGACGCGGCTGTCCGGCGACTCGACCCGTGCGCGCATGCGCCAGTCGCTGCCGTCGGTCCAGCGGTAGACGCCGTTGCCGGTGCCTATCCACAGCCGCTGCGCGCGGTCCATGCGCAAGGCGTGCACGGAGTTGGCCTGGGCATCCGGCTCGGCGTCGCTGTCGACGCGGAAATGCCGGAACGCCTTGCCGCCTGGCGGCAGGTAGTCCAGGCCGCGCGGCCAGGTCTCGAACCACAGGCCGCCGCGCGCATCGAGCGCCATCGAATCGCTGGCGCTGGTCTGCGGGCTGTCCGGGTCGCCGTCGTGGTGCAGGTATTGGACGAAGGCGCCGGTGTCCGGATCGAAATGCTGGATGCCGGCCCAGGTGCCCAGCCACAGGCCGTCCTTGCCGTCCGAGATGATGTTGCGCACCAGGCGGGGAATGCCGGCCAGCGTGCCGATCTTGAAGCGCGTGAAATCGTTGGTGGCCGGATCGAAGCGCGCCAGCCCGTCGTAGGTGCCGACCCAGATCCGGCCCTTCTTGTCCTCGTAGACGATGGAGACGCGGTCGCTGGGCAGGCTGCGCGGGTTGGCCGGATCGTAGGCATATTTGACGGCGCGGTAGCCGTCGTAGCGGTACAGGCCGCCGTTCAGCGCACCGACCCAGATGAACGACTGCCGGTCCTGCAGCAGCGCGGCGATGGTCTTGTCGTCCGCGCCCGGCGCCACCAGCTTGCGGAAGCGCAGTTCGGACGTCGGCGCGGCCAGCGCGGCGGCAGCCGGCGCCAGCAGGCACGCCATGACGGCCAGGCGCAGCGTTGCGGCAATAAGGATAGGTCTGCCTGTCATCGTTGGTCCCGCCTTCGGGCTGTCAATAAAATCAACAAGCAGTCTGGCGTTGCCGGCCTGTGCTGTCAATCAATATCGGCGGGAGTGGCTGGCGAAGGCCAACTCACGTATAGTCGTCATGCCTTCAACTTTTCGGGAAACCAAAATGAAAAAACTGTTCGTAGCCAGCCTGATCCTGTCCCTGAGCGGCGCCGTGTTGGCGGCCGAGCCGACGGCCCAGCAAAGCAAGATGAAAACCTGTAACGCCGACGCGAGCGGCAAGAAAGGCGATGAGCGCAAGGCCTTCATGAAGGAATGCCTGAGCGCCAAGGCGGAAGCTCCGGCGCCGAAGATGACGCAGCAGGACAAGATGAAGAAATGTAATGCCGACGCCACCGGCAAGAAAGGCGACGAGCGCAAGGGCTTCATGAAGGAATGCCTGAGCGCCAAATAAACCCCGCACGCCCTAAGTGGCTGGCGAGCGCCGCCACTTAGGGGTCTGACCCCGTACGGGGTCAGACCCCGCACGGCCGTGCGGGTCAGGCCGCGACGCCGGCCGAGTGCTCCTGCTGCCGCTGTTGGCGGCGGTACAGGATCAGCGTCGCGCACAGGCCGCACACTGCGGCAAACGTCATCCACCAGCCCGGCGCGCTCTTGTCGCCGGTGTACTCGATCAGGCCGGTGGCGATGGCCGGCGTGAAGCCGCCGAACACCGCCGTCGCCAGGCTGTAGGCCAGCGAGAAGCCCACCGTGCGCACCTCGACCGGCATCACCTCGGTCAGCGCCACCACCATCGCGCCGTTGTAGCTGGCGTACAGGAAGGACAGCCACAACTCCACGCCCAGCATGCGGCCAAAGCTCGGCGCCTGCACCAGCCAGTGCAGCGCCGGATACGCGGTGCAGATCGCCAGCACGGTGAAGCAGATCAGCAGCGGACGGCGGCCGACGCGGTCCGACAGCGAACCCATCACCGGCAGCCAGCAGAAGTTCGACAGGCCGACAAACAAGGTCACCATCAGCGCATCGGTGGTCGACAGGTGCAGCACATTCTTGCCGAAGGTCGGCGTGTAGACCGTGATCAGGTAGAACGACACGGTGGTCATCGCCACCAGCATCATGCCGGCGATCACCAGCGCCCAGTTGTTGAGCATGGAGCGGAAGATCTCCTTCAGCTCAGGACGGTGCTTGCGCGCCTTGAATTCCTCGGTCTCCTGCAGCGAGCGGCGGATCACGAACAGCACCGGCACGATCAGGCAGCCGACGAAGAACGGAATGCGCCAGCCCCACGCGCCCACCTCGGCCGGCGTCAATGCCTGGTTCAGCGCGTAGCCCAGCGCGGCGGCGGCCACCACCGCCACCTGCTGGCTGGCCGACTGCCAGCTCACATAGAAGCCCTTGCGGCCCGGCGTGGCCATCTCCGACAGGTAGACCGACACCCCGCCCAGCTCGACGCCGGCCGAGAAACCCTGCAGCAGGCGGCCGATCAGCACCAGCGCCGGCGCCAGGTAGCCGATGCTGGCGAAGCCCGGCACGCAGGCGATCAGCAGGGTGCCCAGCGCCATCAGCGCCAGCGTGACGATCAGGCCCTGGCGGCGGCCGACGCGGTCGACGTAGGCGCCCAGGATGATGGCGCCCAGCGGCCGCATCAGGAAGCCGGCGCCGAAGGTCATGAAGGTCATCATCAGCGAGGCCACTTCATCGCCGCTGGGGAAGAAGGCCTTGGCGATGGCGTTGGCGTAAAAGCCGAACAGGAAGAAGTCGAACATCTCCATGAAGTTGCCGCTGACGACGCGGAACACCGTGCTGAAGCGCGACTGCTGGAGTTGGGGGGAGCTGGAGGAAGTCATGAGTGTCTCGCTGTGGTGACTTTATTGATACGGGTCGGAGCAGGTCCGCCGGGCTTTTTGGCGATCATACGCCGCTTTGCTTTCATTTCGCCTTCAATCATGCGCCCCATCCCAGCCATTGAACGTAGTCATAATGCAACACAACCCCGGATTTTTACCGTTTATCGCAAAGTTGTCGGCAGCGGCGGCAAGCTTAAGTAAAATTCATCCTGTTCAAAATGACAATCCATCGAGGAAATCCATGCGCCGCACCGCCACTGCCGTTCTGATCCCTGCCCTGTTCGCCCTGAGCGCCTCGGCCGCCGCCGCCGCCGCCGAATCCCCGCGCCAGCTGCCCTCCTTCGTCGCCATCAACGCCAAGGGCGCCTTCGCCATGACGGTGGAAGTGGGCAAGGCCCAGTCGGTGCTGGTCAGCGGCGACCAGCAGTTCGTTGCCGCGCTCAAGACCGAGGTGGTGGGCAACGAGCTGCTGATCACCATGCCGGACAAGTCCTTCAAGTCCGGCAAGTCCGATCCGCGCATCACCATCACGGTGCCCTCGCTGAGCCGGGTCAAGGTCGAGGGCGCGGGCGAGACCATCCTCAACAAGGTCAGCACCGACCGCCTGGACATCGGCTACCTGGGCGCCGGCCATCTGGTGGCCAACGGCAAGGTCAAATACCTGCGGGTCAACGCCAAGGGCGTCGGCGAACTCGATACCAGATCGCTAGTGGCCGAACGGGTCGACGTCAATTTCGAAGGCGTGGGCCACGTCAGCGTGCACGCCACCGAGCTGCTCAACGCGGTCGCCAAGGGCATGGGCGAGCTGGACTACTACGGCCATCCGAAGACCGTCAACAAGTCGGTGGCCGGCATCGGCAGCGTCAACGCCAAGGACTGAGCCGGCGTAATAACTTGCCTTGCTGACACGCCGGGCGATTGCGGGTACTATCGACGACAGGGAACCGCAAACGCACCTCGGAGGCTGTCACGGTGGCTGTGCCGAACGACATCGCGCACTGGCGCGCGCAAATCTTTGCGAAGCTGCTGCTGGTCGTGTTCCTGCTCGGCACGGCCACCGCCATTCCCAGCATCCTGCTGGCGGCCAGCGAGGGCCTGTGGTCCATCGTCGTCATCGACCTGGTCGCGCTGCTGTGGCTGGCCGGCATCTGGCGCCTGCGCCACCTGCCCTACACCCTGCGCGTCATCAACTTCCTGCTGGTCGCCTTCGTGGTCGGCATCGGCCTGCTGCTCAAGGTCGGGCCGGTCAGCCAGATCTACCTGATGGCCGTCCCGGTGCTGGCGGCGCTGCTGCTGGGCCTGCGCCCGGCGCTGTGGACGCTGGGCATGGCCGGGCTGGCGGTGATGGTGGTCGGCTTCGAGCAGAATTCGCAGCTGCGCATCGCGGGCCTGCCGGACTACGGCTTCCTCAAGGCCGCCATCATCACGCTCAACTTCATGTTCATGACGGCGGTGCTGACCTTGTCCTGCGCCGTGCTGCTGCAACACCTGGCGCGCTCCTTCGACGAGCTGCAGCAGCAGCAGCAGGAACTGTCGGCGCTCAACGCCGAGCTGCGCATGACGGCGGCCGACGTGTCGCGCCTGGCCTTCTTCGACGTGCTCACCGGCCTGCCCAACCGCCGCCTGCTGATGGACCGCATCGACAAGCTGCTGGCCAGCTCCGAGCGCGGCGCCACCTACAGCGCCGTGATGTTCATCGACCTGGACCGCTTCAAGACCATCAACGACGCGCGCGGCCACGCCATCGGCGACGCCCTGCTGCGCAACGCGGCCGCCCGCCTGTCGCGGCTGATGCGCAAGGCCGACACCGTGGCGCGCATCGGCGGCGACGAATTCGTGGTGCTGCTGGGCCACCTGTCGCCCGAGCTGCACGGCGCCACCCTCGCCGCCTCGACGGTGGCGGAAAAGATCCGCGCCGCCATCGGCCAGGAGGTCGAGATCGAGGGCCAGACCTACAACTCCACCGCCAGCATCGGCGTGACCATGCTGCCGCAGGGCGGCCAGAGCGCGCAGGACCTGCTGCGCGAGGCCGACACCGCGATGTACCGCGCCAAGGCCGAGGGCCGCAACGGCATCGCCTTCTACGAGACGGCGATGCAGGCCGAGGTCGAGCGGCGCCTGAGCATGGAGCGCGACCTGGCCGCCGCGCTGGCCGCCGGCGAGCTGCAGATGCACGTGCAGGCCCAGGTCGACCGCGGCGGCCGCGCGGTCGGCGGCGAGCTGCTGATGCGCTGGCCGCTGGCCGGCGGCGAGATGGTGCCGCCGGCGGTGTTCATCCCGGTGGCCGAGGAATCCGGGCTGATCGTCGAACTGGGCGCGTGGGCGCTGCGCCAGGCCTGCGAGGCGGTGCTGCAGCTCGAACGCGCCGGGCTGGCCATGCCGCTGTCGGTCAACGTCAGCCCGACCCAGTTCCGCCAGGCCGATTTCGTCGAGGTGGTGCGGCGCACGCTGGCCGACACCGGCGCCCCGGCCGCCATGCTGGTGCTGGAGGTGACCGAGGGCCTGCTGATCGACAAGATGGAGCAGACCATCGCCCGCATGCACCAGCTGGCGGCACTGGGGCTGCGCTTCTCGATCGACGATTTCGGCACCGGCTATTCCAGCCTGGCCTACCTGAAAAAAATGCCGCTGTATGAACTGAAGATAGACCGCAGCTTCATCATGGACACGCCGGACCACGCCAACAGCCGGGCGCTGGTGCAATCGATCCTGGCGATGGCCGGCCACCTGGGCTTGCGGGTGGTGGCCGAGGGCGTGGAGACGCAGGCGCAGGCCGACTTCCTGATCGCCCACGCCTGCGACAGCATGCAGGGCTATCTGTACGCGCGGCCGATGCCGCTGGCGGCGCTGATCGAACGATTGCAGGCAACCGCGGCCGCAGCGGCCGCCTGAGCCGCTCGCAAGCGGAGCGCGCCCGGGATCGGCTGGCGCCGGCGCGCTTACTGCATCACGCTGACGCGCTTGCCGCTGATGCTGCGCTGGGCCGGATTGCCGTACACGGTGACGTGGCCGGAGCCGGTGGCGTCGGCCACCAGCGACTGGCTGACGCCGGCCGAGATGCTGCCGGAGCCGTAGGACACCAGTTCCGCGCTCTGGCTGGACAGGCCGGCCAGGTCGGCGCTGCCGGAGCCGTGCACGCGCACATTCATGCTGCGCACGGTGCCGCTGGCGTTGACGCCGCCCGAACCATTAATGTCCAGGTTCAGCGTGTCGCCGTTCAGGCGGCCCAGGTCCAGCCGCCCGGAGCCGCCCAGGCTGGCGACGGTGGAGCCGCTTTGCAGGCCGGCGGCGCTGACGCTGCCCGAACCGTTGACGCGCACATCGAAGCTGCTGACGCTGCCCGACAGCTGGATCTGGCGCGACCCCTTCTGGCTCAGGCTCAGCGGGCCGCCGTTCAAGCCGCTGACCGTCAGCCGCCCGGAGCCGTTGGCGTCGATCTGGCGCAGCTGCGGCGTGGTGTAGATCACGCGCAGCGGATTGGCGCTCTGGATATTGCCGTCGATCCAGACGCGCAGCCTGCCGCCGCTGGCGTCGGTGCGCAGCATCGGCAGCAGGTTGCTGTCGCCTTCCACCTGCAGCGAGGCGGCGCTGCCGACCCGCACTTCGACCAGCATCGGACCGTTGATGTCGATGCCGTCGCTGCCGGCGATCTCGCGGCGTTCCGTGGCCAGCTGGCCGTTGCCCTGCACCGCCGAGCTGCCGAAGGCGGAACTGTAATGCATGCCGCCGTTGCCGCTGCCATCGTCCGGGACGACAATGACGGCGCAGCCGGCGAGAGTGGCGAAGGCGGAGATGACGGCGATGGAGATGGCGGTACGCATGATGGGGATGTCCCTGAAGTTATAGTGCCGCCACTGTAGCGCCGCCGTCCGCGCGCCGCCCGCGCCGTGCGACGAACGGCAGAAAACGGGGGGCAGGCCGCCCAAAGCCGGTGCTATCATGACGGCATCCACTGACCCCGCCGCCACCGCCGATGACCTCCGCCACCACCCCGACCGACAGCCTGATCGCCCTGCGCGACCTGACCCGCCAATTCGCCGCCGAGCGCGATTGGCAGCAGTTCCACACGCCGAAGAACCTGGCGATGGCGCTGACGGTGGAGGCGGCCGAACTGGCCGAGCATTTCCAGTGGCTGCAGACCGGCGCCGACGCCGAACTCGATGACGCGCGCCGCACCGGCATCCGCCACGAGCTGGCCGACGTGCTGCTCTACCTGGTGCAGCTGGCCGACAAGAGCGGCGTCGACCTGCACGCCGCCGCGCTGGAGAAGATGGCGCTCAACGCCGCCAAGTACCCGGCCGACCGGGTGCGCGGCGACGCCCGCAAGTACAGCGAATACTGACAGCCTTCTCCTTTTACCTTCACTTCGGCCGGCGCACCGCGCGCACCTTGCCGCTGTCGCCGCCGCCGCAGTAGAACAGGTTGGCGCCGTCCGACTCCAGGCCGCTGACGCCGACGCCGGCCGGCATCTCCAGCCGTTCCAGCACTGCGCCGCTGGCCGGATCGATGCGGCGGACGTCGCTCTGGTCGCCCTCCCAGGTCCCGTGCCACAACTCGCCGTCGACCCAGGTCACGCCGGTGACGAAGCGGTTGGAATCGATGCTGCGCAGGACCTTGCCGGTGGCCGGGTCGACCTGGTGGATCTTGCGGTCGCGGAACTGGCCCACCCACAGGCTGCCCTCGGCCCAGGTCAGGCCGGAATCGTAGCCATCGCCCGGCGCCGGGATCGAGGCCAGCACCTTGCCGCTGGCAGGATCGATCTTGTCGATGCGCTTCTCGGCGATCTGGTACAGATAAGTGCCGTCGAAGGCGGTGCCGGCGTCGCAGGCGATGTCCAGCGTGCCGGTGATGGCGCCGCTGGCCGGATCGAGGGCCAGCAGCCGGGTGCCGGTGGCGGCCCACACGCGCTGGCCGTCATGCGTGACGCCGTGGACGCCCTCGACGCCGTCGAAGGGGCCGTATTCGCGCACGATTTCGGCCGGGCGCGCCTTGGGTTGAAGCTGGGCTGTGTTGGTGTTCGCGTTCATTGCTGCCTCCTGATGGTGGGTGCGCCGCGGATCGGCGCCGCAAGAGCACTTTATGCCATCGGCAGCGCGGCGGGGAGTAACAAGATTGTCGTGTATTGTGCCATGTAGCCCGCCAGCGGCGGCGCCAGCCAGCGCCGCGTGCGGGCCTGGCCGATCGGCCGTACCCGGCCGGCCGACTCCAGCTCGGCCAGCGCGCGCTGCACGGTGCGCTGGCTGGCGCCCAGCGCCAGCGCCAGCGCGGAGGTCGACCAGGCCGCACCGTCCGACAGCAGCGCCACCAGCGCGCCCTGCTCGCCGACGATGGGCGGCGCCAGCACCACCACCTCGCCGGCCGCCAGCGGCTTGAGCGCGAAGCCGCCGGCGGTGGCCGCGATCGTCGCCATCCCTTTGACCAGCGCGCGCAGGCGGCCGATCTCCACCCGCAGGCGGGCGCGGTGCGTGTCGTCGGGGTCGCGGGTGTTGAAGGCCGCCTCGATCAGGACGGCGCGGGAGACGTCGCCGGGCCAGGCCTCGGCCAGCGCGCGCGCCAGCGCGAACAACACCGGCCGCCGCGCCAGCGAGCGCCATTCCGCACCGGTGCCGGTGCCCATGCCGCGGCGGCAGGCGTCCACCACCAGCACGTCGGAGGCCAGCAGCGCGGCCACTTCGTCCAGCCGCAGCACCTGTTCGACGCCGGCCGCCAGGCGGCGGGCCGCGGGCCGGCCGAACGCGCTGCGCGCCTCGTCCACTTCGGCCAGCAAGGCCGGAATGCCGGCGCGCCCGGCCGCCGCCTGCGCGCGCTCCAGCGCCAGGCGCGCCGGCGCGATGCGCAGGGAGCGCAGCGCCAGTTCCGCTCCGGCCAGTTCGGCCACCGCTTCCAGCGCCGGCGGCAGGCCGCGCGCGTCCAGCAGCGCCAGCGCCGTTCCGGCCTGCTCCAGGCGCCCCAGCAACAGCAGGCGGCGCACCGCGATCAGGCGCGCATGCAGCGCGTTGGCGCGGTCGGCGTGCGCCTCCAGCGTGGCCAGCGCCGCCGCCAGCGCGCGCGGCGAGCCGGCGAAATCGCGCACCGCCAGCGCCACCTCGGCCTCGGCGATCACGCAACGGGCGCGCGACAATTCCTCGTGGACGCCGAAGCCGCGCGCGGCGCGCCGCAGCAGTTCGCGCGCGCGTCCGTGCTCGCCCAGCTGGGCCATCGCGATGCCGCGCAGCGCCAGCGCCGGCGGATCGTCGCGCAGGGCGACACGTTTGAGGGCGCCGAGCGCGTCACCGGCTGCGAGGGCGCGCGCGGAGGCGGCGATCAGGGAATCCATGGCGACAGCATACACCGGCCTGGCGCCACGGCGCAGGCCAGGCACTCAGCGTGGCGGCAGCTGCAGCGCCTTGCTGATCTGCGCCGAGACGATGGTCCATGACGGCGAGGTGGCCGCCACTTCGTCGTAATGGCTGCCGCCCGGCAGCACGATCACCTCGGCGTGGTCGCCGGCCGCCTGGGCGCGGCGCGCATAGTCCTGGCCCGCGCGCAGCGGCGAGATGGTATCGAACTCGCCGTGGATCAGCACCGTGCGCACGCCGGACGGCAGCAGCTCGGCCGGCGACGTGTCGGAGAAAATGTCCGGCCGCGCCGCGCTGGCGGTGCCGGACAGCTGCGCCATGTGGCGCTCGCAGCTGGTCTTGATCAATTGTTCCTCGTGGCGCAGGTCAGCCAGGCCGCCCAGGCTGATGACGGTGCGGACCGGCAGCGGATCGGCCGCGTACAGCGGGCTGCTGCGCGGCAGGCGCGCGCGCGAGGCGGCCCACTGCGCCAGGTGGCCGCCGGCCGAATGCCCGACCAGCACGATGCGCGACAGGTCCAGCCGGCGCTGCGGGGCCAGGGCGCGCAGATGATCGAGCGCCGTGGCGACGTCGTGGTACATGCCGGGATAGCCGCCGCCCTCCTCGTCGACGCGGCGGTACTCGACGTTCCAGACCGCGACGCCCTGGCGCAGCAAGTCGCCGGCCATATTGCGCATCTGGGTGATGCCGCCGAACTCCCTGGTCCAGCAGCCGCCGTGGACGATCACCGCGAGCGGGAACGGGCCGTCGCCGGCCGGCTGGAACAGCTCCGCGAACTGCGACGGCGCCGCGCCATAGGCCACGTGCAGCGTGGGCACGGGACCGTCCAACGCCAGATAATCCTGCAAAGTCATCGGCACCGCCGACAAGGTCCCACCGCCAGGTTTCAACATGCATGCACTCCGCTAGACAATAGCGTCATGCTACACATAAAACCCCGAGGGTCAAGTCTGTCAATCGGACACGAACCCTGCCGTAGCGACTTCTACGGCAGGGCTCGTGTCCGAATGTCAGACTTGACCCCCGAGTGCTTAGAACTTGTAGTTGGCGCGGACGTAGTAGTAGCCGCCGTTGATGCCGATCGGCGAGAACGATGGCAGCACCGTCACCGCCGCGTTGTCGCCGGCCGCGCGCTCGTCGGCCAGCAGCGCCGGGTTCACGCCGTTCGGATACTTGTTGAACAGGTTGTTGGCGCCGGCCGCCACCGACCAGGCGGAGTTGATCTTGTAGCCTACTTCCAGGTCGGTGATCGCCTTGGCCGAGATTTCGGTCAGGTGGTAGACCGATCCGTCCTCGCTGCCGTACTCCGACGATTTGCCATACAGCGCTTCACGCAGGTTGATGGTCCAGGCGCCGATCTTCCACAGCGCACCCAGGTTGATGCGCATCTTCGGCGAGGCGGTTTCCAGGTCGGAAATGGCGGCCTTGTCGAGCAGCGTCTGCGGCAGCAGCTGGGCCGGCGCCTGGTTGATCTTGGTGACTTCGACCTTGTTGTAGTTGGCGGCCACCGACCAATCCACCTTGCCCCACGTGCCGTAGTTCTCGTTCAGCGTGGCGACGAACTCCAGCCCGCGGCTGCGGGTGTCGACCGCGTTGGAGAAGATGTTGATGCCGGTCTGGCTGACGGTGTCGTCGAGCACATTGCCGTTGGCCTTGATCGCCGCCACCACCGCCGGCGAGTTGTCCGATCCGCCCGAGCCGTACAGCGCGCCGGAACCGACGATGCGGTCGCGGATCTTGATCTGGTAGACGTCCAGCGTGATGGCCAGGTTGGCGGCCGGGTTGAGCACCAGGCCGAGGCTGAAGTTGGTCGATTTTTCAGGCTTCAGGCCGTCGACGCCCACCAGCTTGGCGCCGGCCGAATTCGGCGCCAGCTGCACGAAGGCGCTGGTCGGGCTGACGTTGGTGGCCGAGTAGTATTCCTCGGCCAGCGTCGGCGCGCGGAAGCCGTTGCTGAAGGTGCCGCGCAGGCCCACCATCGGCGAGACGTCGTAGCGCGCCGTGAACTTGCCGACCTTGGCGTTGCCGAAGTCGGAGAAGTGCTCGTAGCGGCCGGCCAGGTCCAGCGTCAGGTCGGTGACCGGATTGCCGGCCAGGTCGATGTAGGCCGCCTCGTTGGTGCGGCGGTGGCTGCCGGCGTCGGTCAGCGAGAAGCCCGGATAGGACTGCGAGCCTTCCTTGTAGCGCGAGGCGGCGTCGCCCGCTTCGATCTCGTACTGGTCGATGCGGTGCTCAAGGCCGGCCGCCACGTTCAGCGGCTTGGCCCAGCCGACCGCGAATTCGCGGCTCGCTTCCAGCGACGTGGTCAGCTGGCTGGCGATGAAGGAACCGGCGTGGAACACGGTCGGCGTGCTGCCGGTGTCCTTGAACAGCGAGACGTTGCCCGAATCGGCCACGCCGATCTTGCTGTTGTCCTTGCCGTAGGTGGAGCTCAGGTCCATATTCCAGCCGGCCACCACGCCCTTGACGCCGGCGGTCAGCGCGTAGTCGTCCTGCTTCATGGTTTCCTTCGGCGAGAAGCCCGTCGGATAGACCTTCGGCAGGCGGCTCGGCAGACGATAGTTCTCGTAGGCGCGCGCTTCCTTGTGGCCCCAGGTGGCGATGGCGTACAGCTGGCTGTCCGGCGCGAAGTCGTAGCCGAAGTTGGCCGCCAAAACGTTCAGGTGGTATTGCGCGTCGCCCGAGATGTGGTTGACGTGCGGGTAGCCGGCCTGCTGGAACATGCCGGGCCAGGCCGCCATGTTGGCATCGGTGATCACGCGCGGATCGATGCCGCCACGGTCGCTGTAGCCGTGGTACTTGGATTCGGCGGTCAGGCTCAGGTAGGCGTCCTTGAACGGTTCGACGCCGATGTTGGCGGCGCCGTCGCCGGTGCGGCCGCCGCCGTCGGAGTAGCCGCCACCGGTGGCGCTGGCGGTGCCGCCGTGGTTGTTCGACTTGAGGATGATGTTGATCACGCCGGCGATGGCATCGGAGCCGTATTGGGCGGCGGCGCCGTCCTGCAGCACTTCAATGTGGTCGATCGCGGATACCGGAATGTAGTTCAGGTCAGCCGCGGCGCCGCCCTGGTATGGTCCGCCCAGCACGGCCAGGTTGGCGGTGCCGTGGCGGCGTTTGCCGTTGATCAGCACCAGCGTGTTGTTCGGGCTCAGGCCGCGCAGGCGGGCCGACAGCGTCAGGTTGGCGGTATCGCCGCCGAAGGCTTGCGCGGTGAACGACGGCAGGTTCTGCGCCAGCGCCTGGATCAGGTCCGGCTGGCCGGTGCGCTGCAAGGAGGCCGAGTCCAGCACCTGGATCGGCGAGGCGCTGTTCTCCACCTTGATGCCGCTGGAGCGCGTGCCGGTGACGATCACTGAGCTGACGGCAGCGTCGTCGGCCGCTGCTGCAGCTGCGTCGGCGGCGTAGGCGGAACCCATCGCCAGGGTGGACAACACGGCGGAGACGCCGGTCTTGAGTATGGCCTTATGCATAGTTAATCCCCATTGAATAAAAAAGAAAGTACGACCCTGTTACGTAATTATTTTTTTGCTGCTACCACTTCGATTTCCACCAGCCAGCCCGGATTGCTCAAGGCCGCCACCTGCACCACGGCACGCGCCGGCAGCTTGGTCTGCGCGCCGCCGAAGTGCTGGGTGTAGGCCTCCATGAAGCCCTTGGTGTCGGCCTTGCCGCCCTTGGCCGGATCGCCGACCAGGTAGACGGTCATCTTGACCACGTCCGTCATGTCGAGCTTCATGCCCTCCAGGACTTCCTTGATCTTCTTCAGCACCGATTCGGACTGGGTCTTGGTGTCGCCGAAGGCGGCCACGGAATCCGGCGCGGCGCTGGCGTCGGCGATGGCCGGCACCTGGCCGCTGACGAAGTGGATGGTGGCGGTGGACGGCACCGTGACGGCCAGGGCGATCGGGAAGTCCGAGCCGGGGATCTTGTGGCGGACGATGTCAGCGGCGGCGGCCTTGGGCGCGGCGCCGGCGGCGACCGGCAGCAGCGCCAGTGCGGCCGGGATCAACAGGGAAACGAGTGCTTTATTCATGCGTTCTTCTTTCAGTGTTTGTTGGACATCTGGCCGTTGCTAAAATGGTCGACTTGCAGTACATCGCGCAGCGCCAGCACCTCCGGCTCGCTCAGCGGCGAGGCCTGGTTGCCCCAGCTGCTGCGCACGAAACTGAGAACGGTGGCGATCTCCTGGTCGCTCAGGCTGTCGCTGAAGTCGGGCATGCCGCCCCGCCCTTTCAGCAGCACCGCAGCGACCTCCGCGCCCTTCCCCTGTACGAATTTGTTCCCCGCCAGCGCCGGGAAGGCGCCCGGTATGCCCTTGCCCGTGGCCTGGTGGCAGGCCGCGCAGTTCTTCAGGAACAGCGCCTTGCCATCCATCTGCTGCGCGCGCGACGGCGCGGTGGCGCCGGCGGCCAGCACGGCGATGATCGCCATCGCCGCCTTGATCAATACTTCCTTCATGCGCTGGCCCTTTCATGGATCTTGGCGATCTGCTGCCACGCCGATTCGATGGCGCCGGCCTGCCAGCCAGTCAGGTAGCTCAGGTGCTCGCCGGCCAGCAGCACGCGGCCCTCGCCCTCCACCAGGATCGGGTAGGCGGCGGCGCGGGTCTTGTCGGTCCACTCGGCCCAGCCGCCCAGGTTGTACTGCACGCGGTGCCAGGCGACCGAGAACGCGGTCTCGAAGTTCTCCGTGTACTGCGGGAAGATCTTCTGCCCGGCCTCCAGCGCGAACGCGGCGCGCTCCTTCGGCGACAGCGCGCTGATCTCGATCGCGGCCGTCTGGTACTGGTAATAACCGAGCAGCACGCCCTTCTTCTTTTGCCAGCCGTAGGACGGCATCGAGATGGTGTTGATGCCTTTGAGGTCGGTGAGCACGTGGCCGCCGTAGAGGTGCTCGTCCTCTTCCCAGAAGCGGCGCTTCATCTGCAGGCCGATCTTGCCGACCGGCGCGTAGGCCACCGTGGCGACGGCCTTCTTGAACTTGTCCGAGAAGTCGGTATCGATCTGGCGCAGCACCGACAGCGGCATCGCCACCAGGCAGTAGTCGGCGCTGATGCTGGAGGCCTTGCCGCTGCCGGTGTCCTTGTAGGTGACGGTGACGCCCTTGTCGTTCTGGCGGATGGTCTGCACTTCCGAGCGGTAGCGGATGTTCTTGCCGACGCGCTTTTCAAACGCCTTGGCGATGGCGTCCATGCCGCCGACCGGCTGGAACATGGTGTTCTGCATCGGGAAATCCTGCACCGCGCTGTAGACGTTGCCCAGCTTGGAGGCCAGCAGGTCCTTGAATCCCAGTGGGTCGGACGGCGTGCCCGCTCCCGGCGAGACGCCGGCGCCGGGATTGACCGCGAAGCCGCGGCCGCTGCGGCCCTTGTATTGCAGGTCGGCGCCGGCCAGCTGGCCTTCATGCGCCAGGTAGTCCAGCAGCAGGCGCTGGTCGTCGGCGGTCAGTTCGGCGTCCAGCTGCTTGCTCTTGACCGACTTGGCCAGCAGTTCGGAGACGTGGCCGCGCATGTCGGCCTTGATCTCGGCCACCCGCATGCGCTTGCCGGCGTAGGGGCCGGCGTTTTCCGAGTAGACGAAGGAATGGTCGTTATCGTTGACCATGACTTCCAGCGGCACCTCGAACAGCCGCGTGTAGTGCAGCGTCGACTGGTGGTGCAGCGGGATGCGCCACGGGCCGTGGTTGATGTACTGGCCGTCGTCGAAATCGCAGGTCTGCTTTTCGCCTCCCAGCTCGGTCAGGCTGAAGCCCTTGCGCGCGGTCTGGCAGCGGCCGCCGGCGAAGGCGCGCGCTTCGAGGATCTGGCAGTGGTAACCCAGCTTTCCCAGTTCGTAGGCGGCGGTCATGCCGGCCAGGCCGGCGCCCAGTATCAGCACCTTCTTGCCTTTGCCGCTGCCGCTCAAGGCCGGCGGCTCGGAGGCGGTCGAGCCTATGCCCATACCCCAGGCGTTCATGGTATTGAGCAGCAGGCCGGTGCCGCCCACCGCAGCTGCCCGATACAGGAAATCCCTGCGCGTCAATGCACTAAACGATTTAAACGATTTTACTGTTTTACCATCCATCGACTTCCTCCGGTGACTTGCGAATCCATAGTCCTCATCAAGCAATCGCCGTGCCACGGATTCAAGCAAAATAAACATGCTTCGCCGTTGAAGCGATCCTTATGGAATAAGGCGATACGACATCGGACAACGCACTTCCGGCGACAGACTTTATTTGTCGCCACCACGGTTCAGGTAAAGCGAAAACGGCGCGCCGCACCAGCAGGATGCGTGCACTGAATTAACGGGAAGTGGTATGCACGGCGCTGAACAGCGCCGCGTGCTATCGGCTTGGGAAATCAGTTAGCGAAGCTGGCGAAAGCGTGCGTAGTGCTACGTAGGGGCGCTGCGGAGACGGCGGGGATGGGCCGTGGCAGGCAGGCGATTTCCGCCGCCGCAAGGTGGCGCTGCGGGCTGCTGCCGTCGACCATGTGGCAGGCGTGGAACTGCATGGGTACGTTGGCGTCCAATAAATAAATCATGTCCATGTCGGCCGGATCGTAGGCGACGCGCACTGGCCACTGCCCGCGCAGACGCGCGCGCTCGAACCAGCGCTCGTCGATGGCGCGCGCGCAGGTGTAGGCGCTGTCGAACAGCACGATGCCGTCGCCGGTGACGGTGGCCAGCGCGGCAGGCATCAGGCTGCAGCGCAGCAGCTGTTCGGGGTAGGTCCTCAGACTGCCGCCGCGCTGCGCCACGCCCCACTCCCACAGCTCGCGCGGCGTGGCGTGGCCGGCGTCGGGCAAGCGGCAGCTGTTGTTGTGGTACAGGATGGAGTCGATGACGATGCGGGTGAACTGGTCCAGGTCGAGCACACCGTCCAGCCGGCAGGCGGCGCCGTCGGCTTCCGGCGGCAGCAGCAGGAAGCGCTTTTGCAGCACCGCCTTCCATTCGTCCGGCCCCTCGTCGGCGGCGACGCAGCGCAGGTTGAAGTTGTTGAGCAGCGTGTCGCGCTGGGCGCCGCCGCTCAGGGCGGCGTTGGTGTGCAGGGTTTCCGGCAGGTGGCGGCTGGGCCACTGCCCGGCCTCGATGCTGCGGCCAAACTGCTGGCTGTAGCGCTGCTTGTCGGCGCCGCAGTTGGCCAGCGCCAGCATGGCGTGCTGCCAGCTGGGCGCACCCATGCCGACATAGACGCCGGCCACCATGCGGCTGAAGGCATCGACCGCCACGTACACCAGCGGCCGGCCGATGGTCTGGTGGCGGTCGGCGCGCGAGACCAGCTGCACTTCGGCGCGCACCACGTCCAGGTGGAAGACGGCGCCGGGGCGGCCGGCAAGCGCCGCAGGGTCGAAGGCCTGCGGATGCGGGTGCGCGTGGTCGCCGAAGCCGGCGGCCCGGGAGCCGCGCGCGGCGATGGCGCTGCGGCGCGCCACTTCCGGCGGCCGGTCGTCGTCATGATCGAGCCAGTAGTTGAACTGGCCGAAGGTCGGCAGCGTGGCAGCCTGCGCACCGGACGCCGGCAATACGCGGCCGCTGTCGGCGTCGATGCGGCGCCCGCCGAAGAAGTCGGCCAGCATCTGCTGGTAGGCGCGCAGCCGCGAGAACCTGGGGTGGCCGGCCGCGTAGTGCGCGATGGCGACCCGGAAGGTGCGGCGGATTTCCTCGTCGGCGTTCATGCCGGGACCGTCGTCGGCGCCGTTCTTGCGCGGGCGCCCGCGCTTGACGCCGGCCGAGGCCTGGCGCACCTTGCCGCGCCCGCCGGAGTTGGCGTAGTCGGGCAGCAACGCGTTGGGTGTCTGGCCGCGCTGCCAGTAGCGGCGCAGGTAGCGGTAGATGGTGGGATGGGAGACGCCGTGCGTGGCGGTGGCCTGGGCGACCAGCTGGCCGCGCAGGCGCGCTTCGTAGATGCCCGGCTCCAGCGCCACCAGCGCCTCGACGATCTGCCAGGCGCGGGCGCGCAGCTGCAGGTGCTTGGGCGGCAGCAGCTCCTGGCTGACCACCATCAGGTAGGGATCGGTGGCCAGCACGCGCGCGTGGCCGGCGCGGATGTCGGCGTGCAGCGCCGGCAGCTCCACCAGCTCGACGTCGGCCGACCGCGCCGCCACGTCGAACACGTAGGCGTGGCTTTGCTCGGGGGCGATCCACAGGACGCGGACGGTGCGCGGAGACGGGTGCGTGTAGTGCAGCAGGTCATTCCGCAGCAGCATCGGGGCCTCGTGTGCGGGAGTGTAGAAACAATGGGGTCATTCCGTGCTCCTTGCTCAACGGCTTGTCGGCTTACCTCGTCCTCAATGCAATAAACGGGCCAGCAGGTGCGCTCCTATGAAAACGATGCCAGATGGACCCGCCGGAGCTGGTGCCAGGCGTGCTTGTGGTGCAAGGGGCGGCCGGGGCGCACCGTGCGCGTGCACGTGCGGGGGCCATATGAAAACAGGGCCTTGCGGCCCTGTGGTGTGAAACGATCTGGAACTAAGCGATCAATACTTCTTCTTGAACTTGTCCTTGGCTCCCGGCGCCGGCTTTTTAGGCGGCGTCGATTTGCCGGACTCCGGCGGCATGCGCTCGGCGTGGCTGATCTTCAGCTGCGCGCCGCCGACCCACACTTTGCCCAGGTGCTTGAACAGTTCCGGCGGCATCCCGTCCGGCAGCTCCAGCATGCTGTAGGTGTCGAAGATCTCGATGCGGCCGATATGCTTGGCTTCCAGTCCCGCTTCGTTGGCGATGGCGCCGACGATGTTGGACGGCGTGGCCGCATGGTTGCTGCCCACTTCGATGCGGAATGCGCTCATCGGCAGGGTGACCTTGCCCGGCTTGTCCTTTTTCTTCTTCGGCGCGGCTTCCGCTTCCACCTCGGCCGATTCCACACGCGTGGCCTTGGCCAGCGGCGAAGCTGCCGGCGCGGCCGATGGTGCTGCCGATGGTGCGGCCTTGGCGGCCGGCGCGCGCGCCGGTACCGGACGGGCCGCAACCGGCGCTGGCGCCGAAGACGGTGCGCCCTCGCCGCCATCGCGGCTGATACGCAGCTGCTGGCCGGCGACCTTGATGCCGGCCAGATGATCGAGCACGTCGCCGGTCAGGTTGTCCGGCATATCGAGCACGCTGTAGTCGTCGTAGATCTCGATGCGGCCGATGTGCTTGGAGTCGATGCCGCCCTCGTTGGCGATGGCACCGACGATGTTGCCCGGCTTGACGCCGTGCTGGTAGCCCACTTCGATGCGGAAGGTCTGCATGCCAGGATCGGCGGCGCGCACGATGCGCTCCTTTTTCGGGAAGCGTTCGCTGCGATCCGGACGTTCGGCGCGGTCGCCGCGCTCGAAACGGTCACCGCGGTCGCCACGGTCGTTGCGTTCAAAGCCCACTTGGCGGCCCGGACGCTCGTCCCAGGTGGCGGCGGCCACTTGCTGCTTTTTATCCAACAGCAGCGGCACGTCGCCGCGCGCCATCTTGGCCAGCGCGGCGGCGATCTCGATCGCCGGGATGTTCTGTTCGCGCTCGAAGTCCTCGATCAGCGACTGGAACTGTTCCAGCTCGCCCTGGGCCAGCGTTTCGCTGATCTGCGACTTGAACTTGGCGATGCGGACGTCGTTGACGGCCTGGATGGTCGGCAGCTCCAGCATGCCGATCGGCTGGCGGGTGGCGCGCTCGATCGATTTGAGCAGGTTCTTTTCGCGCGGGGTGATGAACAGGATCGCCTCGCCGCTGCGGCCGGCGCGGCCGGTGCGGCCGATGCGGTGGGTGTAGCTTTCCGGATCGTGCGGCACGTCGTAGTTGACCACGTGGCTGATACGCTCCACGTCCAGGCCGCGCGCGGCGACGTCGGTCGCCACCAGGATGTCGATCTTGCCGTCCTTGAGCTGCTGGATGGTGCGCTCGCGCTGCGCCTGCTGGATGTCGCCGTTGATGGCGGCGGCCGAGAAGCCGCGCGCCTGCAGCTTCTGCGCCAGTTCCTCGGTACCGAGCTTGGTGCGCGAGAAGATGATCATGCCGTCGAAATTCTCGGCTTCCAGGATGCGGGTCAGCGCGTCCAGCTTGTGCATGCCGGACACCAGCCAGTAGCGCTGGCGGATGTTTTCATTGGTGCCGGTCTTGGCGGCGACCGTGATTTCCTTCGGATTGCGCAGGTAGGTATTGGCGATGCGGCGGATGGCCGACGGCATGGTCGCCGAGAACAGCGCGGTCTGGCGCGTTTCCGGGGTCTCCTGCAGGATGCGTTCGACGTCGTCGATAAAGCCCATGCGCAGCATTTCGTCGGCTTCGTCCAGCACCAGCGTTTTCAGTTTGGACAGGTCGAGCGAACCCTTGTCCAGGTGATCGATGACGCGGCCCGGCGTGCCGACGACGATGTGCACGCCGCGGCGCAGCGCCGACAACTGCGGGCCGTAGCTTTGGCCGCCGTAGATCGGCAGCACGTGGAAGCCGGGGATATGACCGGCGTAGGTCTGGAAGGCTTCGGCGACCTGGATCGCCAGTTCGCGGGTCGGCGCCAGCACCAGCGCCTGCGGCGTGGTCTGTTTGATATCGATGCGCGACAGGATGGGCAGCGCGAAGGCGGCGGTTTTACCCGTCCCGGTCTGCGCCTGGCCCAGCACGTCCAGGTTATCGAGCAGCAGCGGGATGGTCGCGGCCTGGATAGGCGACGGCGACTCGTAGCCGACTTCTTTCAGCGCTTTGATCAGAGGGGCGCTGAGGTTCAGATCGGAGAAAAGGGTAATCGGGGATGCGGGGGTTTCAGACATGGCGTCACTCACAAGTATGTTCGAATCGCCTAATTGCGAAAGAAATTTGTGCGTAGTTTACTCTCTATCGACGCTTGGGACCGAATTTTGGGCAAAAACGGCCATTTGCAGGCAAAAGCACGACGTTCCAAGCCAAAAAAGGACAGGCCTAAGCCTGTCCTTTTTTCTTGCGCCGCCCAGGCCAGAGGTCCGGGGCGGCACGTCCTGCGCTAGCGGATGCGGATTACTTGCTGGCTGCCGGAGCCGATGCTGCCGGCGCCGGGGTCGAAGCTGCCGGTGCGCTGGCGGCTTTGGTGGTCTTGGCCTTCTTGTGATGCACTTTCTTGGCCGGTGCGCTGGATGCTGGCGCCGATGCGGCTGGAGCCGGGGCCGATGCGGCTGCGGTTGCGGAGGCCGAAGGGGCTGGAGCTTGAGCGAATGCGGCGCCTGCAAACAGGGTGGCGATCAGGGTAGCGATGACTTTTTTCATGATGCGATTCCTTAAAAATGGTTTATATAGTTTATTTAGTTATTTTGAATTACTTGGCCGCTGCGACTTTGGTGTCTGCTTTGGCTTCTACTTTCGCATCGGCGACTGGCGCTGCGACTTTGGATTCTTTGGCCTTGTGATGGACTTTGGTTTTCGCGGTCTTCGCATCGGCCTTGGCTTCGGTTTTCACTTCAGGCTTGGCTTCTGCTTTGACTTCTGCGGTTTTCACCTCAGTCTTCGCTTCGGTTTTCACCACGGCTGGCTTGGCGGCTGGAGCGGCGGTGGTGGCGGCTGGCGCTTGTGCGAATGCTGCGGTTGCGAACAGGCCGGCGATCAGGGAAGCGATAATTTTGGTCATGATGTATTTCCTTTTTCTGGGTTTCGGCATCGGGACTATCCCGTGTCGCATGAGCAAAAAACGGCGCAGGCCATCGATCAGTTGACGCACATTACAACCCCTTACCGACTCTTACACTCGCTTACAACTCGCCGCATGACGGCCGTTGAAATAAAAAATACCGCCCAGTGTGAACTGGGCGGCATTCAGGCCGAAGCCATGCTGCGTTCTGCGATGGCAGCGAATTACTTGCTGGCTGCTGGAGCCGACGCTGCCGGCGCCGGGGTCGAAGCTGCCGGTGCGCTGGCGGCCTTCGTGGTCTTGGCCTTCTTGTGATGCACTTTCTTGGCCGGTGCGCTGGATGCTGGCGTCGATGCTGCTGGAGCCGGGGCCGATGCGGCGGCGGTTGCGGAGGCCGAAGGGGCCGGAGCTTGAGCGAATGCGGCACCTGCGAACAGGGTGGCGATCAGGGTAGCGATGACTTTTTTCATGATGCGATTCCTTTAAAATGGTTTATTTAGTTTATTTAGTTATTTTGAATTACTTGGCCGCTGCGACTTTGGTGTCTGCTTTGGCGTCTACTTTCGCAGCGGCGACTGGCGCTGCGACTTTGGATTCTTTGGCCTTGTGATGGACTTTGGTTTTCGCGGTCTTCGCATCGGCTTTGGCTTCGGTTTTCACTTCAGGCTTGGCTTCTGCCTTGACTTCTGCGGTTTTTACCTCAGTCTTCGCTTCGGTTTTCACCACGGCAGGCTTGGCGGCTGGAGCGGCGGTGGTGGCGGCTGGCGCTTGTGCGAATGCTGCGGTTGCGAACAGGCCGGCGATCAGGGAAGCGATAATTTTGGTCATGATGTATTTCCTTTTTCTGGGTTTCGGCATCGGGACTATCCCGTGTCGCATGAGCAAAAAACGGCGCAGGCCATCGATCAGTTGACGCACATTACAACCCCTTACCGACTCTTACACTCGCTTACAACTCGCCGCATGACGGCCGTTGAAATAAAAAATGCCGCCCAGTGTGAACTGGGCGGCATTCAGGCCGAAGCCATGCTGCGTCCTGCGATGGCAGCGAATTACTTGCTGGCTGCTGGAGCCGACGCTGCCGGCGCCGGGGTCGAAGCTGCCGGTGCGCTGGCGGCCTTCATGGTCTTGGCCTTCTTGTGATGCACTTTCTTGGCCGGTGCGCTGGATGCTGGCGCCGACGCGGCTGGAGCCGGTGCCGATGCGGCGGCGGTTGCGGAAGCCGAAGGGGCTGGAGCTTGAGCGAATGCGGCGCCTGCGAACAGGGTGGCGATCAGGGTAGCGATGACTTTTTTCATGATGCGATTCCTTAAAAATGGTTTATATAGTTTATTTAGTTATTTTGAATTACTTGGCCGCTGCGACTTTGGCGTCTGCTTTGGCTTCTACTTTCGCATCGGCGACTGGCGCTGCGACTTTGGATTCTTTGGCCTTGTGATGGACTTTGGTTTTCGCGGTCTTCGCTTCGGCCTTGGCTTCGGTTTTCACTTCAGGCTTGGCTTCTGCTTTGACTTCTGCGGTTTTTACCTCAGTCTTCGCTTCGGTTTTCACCACGGCTGGCTTGGCGGATGGAGCGGCGGTGGTGGCGGCTGGCGCTTGTGCGAATGCTGCGGTTGCGAACAGGCCGGCGATCAGGGAAGCGATAATTTTGGTCATGATGTATTTCCTTTTTCTGGGTTTCGGCATCGGGACTATCCCGTGTCGCATGAGCAAAAAACGGCGCAGCCCACCGATCAGTTGACGCACATTACAACCCCTTACCGACTCTTACACTCGCTTACAACTCGCCGCAAACACCCTCAACGCGGTTTCACCTCGTCCTTCAGCGCCGCCAGCGCTATGCGCTCCACCAGACCGGGCGCGATCAGTTTCATCCAGCGCCCCAGCTTGCCCTTGGCCGACATCACCACCTCGCGCCGGCGCGCCTGCATGCCGTCGACGATCAGCCGCGCGCACTCCTCCACCGGCATCGCCTTGTCCTCTTTCAGGCTGCTGCTGCCCAGCGCTCCGCCGGCCGCGTTGAAACCGCGATAGCGGATCTGCGTCGCCACCACGCCCGGATAGGCGATCGTCACGCTCACCCCGGCGGGCTTCAGTTCAACGCGCAAGGCCTCGAAGAAGCCGCCCATGGCGAACTTGGTGGCGCCGTAGGCGGTGCGCCCCGGCACGCCGACCAGCCCCGCCAGCGACGACACCGCGACGACGCTGCCGCGCGACTGCTTCAGGTAAGGCAGCGCCGCATGGGTGCACCACACGCTGCCCCACAGGTTGATCTTCATGAGCTCCTCGTACCACGCCAGGTCGGCCACCTCCTCGAACAGCGCGTGCGCCGAGCGGCCGGCGTTGTTGATCAGCGCATCGATGCGGCCGAAGCGCGCCACGCAGGCCGCCACCAGCGCCGTGCACTGCGCCTGCACCGATACGTCGGTCGGCACCACCAGCGTCTGCGCGCCGGCCGCCGTGCAATCGGCGGCCACCAGCTCCAGCGCGGCCGCGTTGCGCGCCGCCAGCACCAGTGCCACGCCGCCGCCAAGGCTGCGCGCCAGCTGCCGCGCCATCTCGGCGCCGATGCCGTCCGAACTGCCGGTGATGATGATGACTTTCATAGCTCTCCTTTATTTGGGCAAGTACAGTAAGATATCCCGCTTCTGCACCGAATCACACATTACGGAGTAAATATGCGCCTTCCAGCCCTCGCCATCGCCACCAGTCTCGCCTTGGCCTCCCTCCACGCCGCCGCCCAGCAGGCGCCGGTGGTGACGGAAGCGCCGCTGCGCGCCCACCTGTCCTTCCTGGCCGACGACCTGTTCGAAGGCCGCGGCACCGGCCAGCGCGGCGGCGACCTGGCGGTGCGCTATCTGGAAACGCAGGCTGCCATCATCGGCCTCAAGCCGCTGGCCGGCGGCGGCTACCGCATGCCAGTCAGGATCGAGGGCACGAAGCTGCTGGCCAACAGCTACCTGCGATTCGACGCCAACGGCAAAAGCATCACGCCGCAAAACGGCAGCGAGATCGTGTTCGGCACCGCCGGCGGCAAGACCGACGTCACCATCGACGCGCCACTGGTGTTCGTCGGCTACGGCGCCGTCGCGCCAGAGGAAAACTGGGACGACTACAAGGGCCTCGACATGAAGGGCAAGATCCTGGTCATGATGGTCAACGATCCGCAGCCCACCGCCGAGGAGCCGAACCGCTTCGCCGGCAAGGCCTACACCTACTACGGCCGCTGGCTGTACAAATATGAGGAGGCAGTGCGCCAGGGCGCGGCCGGCGTGCTGCTGATCCACACCACGCCGTCCGCCTCCTATCCGTGGAGCGTGCCCGCCAACGGTTTCAGTCACGAGCGCTTCCACCTGGCCGGCGCCGGCAATCCGGTCGAAGGCTGGCTGCAGGAGGACACCGCGCGCGCTCTCTTCTCCGCCGCCGGCTTCGACCTCGACGCGCTGCGCGCCCAGGCCGAGACCCGCGAGTTCCGCCCGGTCGACCTGAAGACCAGCGTGCACGCCGAAGTCCACAGCGCGATCCGCCAGATCGAACAATTCAACGTGGCCGGCATCGTGCCCGGCACCGACGCCAAACTGAAGGCGCAGGCGGTGGTGTATTCGGCCCACTGGGACCACCTGGGCATGGACGAAGGCGTGCGCCGCGACGACCGCAGCGACCATATCTGGAACGGCGCCATCGACAACGCCTCCGGCGCCGCCGCGCTGCTGGCGATGGCGGCCGAAGCGGTCAAGCATCCGGCCAAACGCAGCCAGGTCTTCCTGTGGCCGGCCGCCGAGGAACAGGGCCTGCTGGGCAGCGCCGCCTACGTGCAGAACCCGGCCTGGCCGCTGGCGCAGACCACGGCCGACCTCAATCTGGACAGCATGAACTTTGTCGGCCTGACGCGCGACATCGGCGTGGCCGGGGCCGAGCGCAGCAGCCTGTACGAGGCGGCCGGCGCGGTGGCGCGCAAGATGGGCCTGAAGCTGGCGCCGTCCATCCCCGACCTGTCGGGCGCCTACTTCCGCGCCGACCACTTCAACTTCGCCAAGGCCGGCGTGCCGGCGTTTAACGTCGGCTCGGCGGTGTTCTCCGGCGACGGCCACTTCGAGTTCGTCAAGGACCCGGCCAAGTCCAGCGCGCGCCTGGTCGCCTTCAAGCAGGACTACCACCAGGTCAGCGACGAATACCACGCCGACTGGGATTTGTCGGGCATGGTGCAACAGGCCCAGTTCACGCTCAACCTCGGCTACGCGGTCGGCAACGCGCCGGCCATGCAGAGCTGGAAGGCCGGCGACGCTTTCGGCAAGGTCAAACGTTAGGCAGTGGTGCGGCGCTGCGGCGCCGCGCAAAACAAGGTAGGATGGCCGCTCCCCGAACCATCGCACAAGGAACACCATGGAAACCAACAGCCACTGGATCGACATCGCCACCGCCGACGGCAGCTTCGGCGCCTACGTCTCGCTGCCGCGCGGCGGCAAGGGACCGGGCATCGTTCTGCTGCAGGAGATCTTCGGCGTCAACCAGCATATCCGCAACGTCGCCGACCAGTACGCGGCCGACGGCTACGTGGTGATCGCGCCGGACCTGTTCTGGCGCCACGGCGCGCGCATCGAGCTCGGTTACGACGACGCCGGCTGGAAGCGCGCCGTCGAACTGATGAACGCCAACGACTTCGCGCTGGCGCAATCCGACATCGCCGCCACCGCCAGGGCGCTGCGGGCCATGGACGGCGTGGGCGACAAGATCGTCTCGATCGGTTTCTGCTACGGCGGCAAGCTGTCCTACCACACGGCCGCCAACGGCCTGGTGGACGCGGCGGTGTGCTACTACGGCGGCGGCATCCACAACGCGCTCGAGCGCGCCGGCCAGATCACGGTGCCGATGCTGATGCACTTCGGCGGCGCCGACAGCCACATCCCGCCGGCCGCCGTGAAAAGCATCGCCGAGCGCTTCGAGGACAACGACCAGGTCGAGATCCACATCTACCCGGGGGCCGAGCACGGCTTCAACTGCAACCACCGCTCGTCCTACCACCAGCGCGCCGCCGCCCAGGCGCACGGCAACACGCTGCTGTTCGTCGGCGAGCAGCTGTAATGGCGCGCCTGACGCTGGCCTTCCCGGAGGACCAATATTATTTCTCCACCCAGCTGACGGTGCGCGTGACCGACATCAACGGCGCCAACCACCTGGGCAACGACTCGATGATCTCGATGATCTCCGAGGCGCGCGCCCGCTTCCTGTACGACTTCGGCGTGCAGGAGACCGGCAGCGACGGCGTCGGCATCATCGTCACCGACCTGGCCACCACCTACAAGGCCGAGGCCCACGCGCGCGACCAGCTGCTGTTCGAGATCGGCGTGATGGACTTCAACGCCTACGGCGGCGACATCACCTTCCGCGTGACCCGCCCCAAGGACGGCAAGCTGGTGGCGATGGCCAAGTCGGGCTTCGTCTTCTTCAACTACCAGACCGGCCAGGTGACGCCGATGGCGCCGGACTTCCTGGCCAAATTCCCCAAGGTCAACCGAATCAGCTGAGGCCGCGCCTCAGCGCTTCGCCATCTTCGGCACGATGGCCTTGTTGAACCAGTCGTCCAGCATCTGCTTCTCGTAGCGCAGCGTGTCGCTGTCGTTGTAGCGGCTGAGGGTTTGCATGTAGTTCATGTTCGACAGCTGCTCGTCGCCGCTGCGCAGCACCTGGCCGTCCTGCTCCAGCGAGTAGCGCAGGTGCATGCGCGGCCAGTCGGCACCGCCGTTGAGCACGCGGATGTCCTCGCCGCCGTGACGGCGCGGCCACATGCGGCCCGCCAAGTCGATGTCCAGCACTTCGATCTTCAGGTTCTGCCCGGCCGGCAGCTTCTTGTTCCAGCTGGCGAAATAGTCGCTGAAATCCTTCAGCACGCGCTCGCGGTCGATGGCGTTGCGCGGCACGTCGGTGTAGTCGTCCGGCTTGACGTAGCTGACGCTGACGTCGGCCCAGGCGGCGCCGGCCAGCAGCGCCAGGGCGGCGGCCAGCATGGTACGGGTGAGGGTACGGGTAAGTACGCGCATTTGCTTCTCCTTCACGGTGGATGCTTTCAATATAGCCCGTTTCGCCGGCGCGGGCCCGCTTTGAGACGCTTTGTTACCGAATTACCCAGGCCCGATGTCACGCCCCTGTCATATCAAATCATTAATATTGCGCCCGTCGAGGTGCAGCCACCACCTCGCATGATGCCGCGCCCGGCGCGGCACATGGAACGGCCACTCACAACAGGATTTATCCCATGACCGAGTCTCTCGATCTGTCCCGCCGCAGCCTCCTCAAATTCTTGTCCAGCTCGCCGTTGTTGCCGCTGGCCGGCGGCAGCGCCAGCGCCGCCCTGCTGGCCGCCTGCGGTGGCGGCGACAGCGCCGCACCGGCGCCGCAGCTGCTGTCCGTGACCTTCACCGGCATGGCCGCGCCGTCGCTGGCCAATGCCGCCGCCATGGCCACCACCACGGTCGGCTCGACGCTGAACCTGAGCTACTCCGACGGCAAGACCCAGCCCTACTCGCTGGCCTACCAGACCTTCTTCATCACCGGCGCCAACGTGCCCAACGGCAGCGGCGGCACCGTACTGGCCGGCGGCTACTACGACATCAACAACCAGCCCATCGTCGACAAGACCGACGCCGCCCAGCGCCAGTTCTTCTCCGACTGCCCGGACGGCACCTCGCTGCTCAAGCTGGCCGCGCCCACCGTGGCCGGCGTCAAGGGCAACACCGTGTTCGCCGTGGTGCAGTTCGAATACACCACCCGCAACGTCAAGGGCGACTCGATGTACGGCATGCTGCCCTCGCCGATCGCGGTGCTGACCCTGGACCAGGACACGGCCACCGGCGCGCTGTCGCTGGTCAAGTACCACAACGTCAACACGGCCGGCGTCAACGGCCTGTGGATCACCTGCGGCGCCAGCCGCTCGCCGTGGAACACCCACCTGTCGAGCGAGGAGTACGAGCCGGACGCGACCACCATCGCCAGCAACACCCAGTTCGCCAGCTTCAGCACCAACCTGTTCGGCGACGCCACCAGGGCCAACCCCTACCACTACGGCCACCTGCCGGAGATCACCGTCAACCCGGACGGCACCGGCAGCATCAAGAAGCACTACTGCATGGGCCGCATCTCGCACGAGCTGGTGCAGGTGATGCCGGACGAGCGCACCGCGCTGATGGGCGACGACGCCACCAACGGCGGCCTGTTCATGTTCGTCGCCGACAAGGCACAGGACCTCTCGAGCGGCACCCTGTACGTGGCCAAGTGGGCGCAGAAGACCGCCGACAACGGCGGCTCGGCCTCGCTGTCGTGGATCAAGCTGGGCAGCGCCACCAGCGCCGAGATCAAGTCCCTGGCCGACACGCTCAAGGCGGCCGACATCCTCAGCGCCAAGACCAGCGACCCGGCCGACGCCACGTACACCAGGATCCCGTTCAGCGGCAAGACCAACTGGATCAAGATCGTGCCGGGCAAGGAGAAGGCCGCGGCCTTCCTGGAGACCCACCGCTACGCCGCGCTCAAGGGCGGCAGCATGGGCTTCACCAAGATGGAAGGCACGACCGTCAACGCCAAGGACAAGATCGCCTATTCGGCGATGAGCTACATCAACGGCGCCATGAAGGACGGCTCCGGCGGCATCGCGATCAAGGGCCCGAGCGCCGGCATCGTGTACGCGCTGAACCTGAAGGCCGGCCAGGTGGACGACACCGGCGCCGCCATCAACAGCGAATGGGTGCCGGTCGACATGGCCGCCGTGCCGGCGCTGGTGGGCGAGGACCTGGCCGCGCCGGACGCGCTGGGCAACCTGGCCAACCCGGACAAGATCGCCAATCCGGACAACATCAAGTTCTCCGAAAAACTGCGCACGCTGTTCATCGGCGAGGACAGCGGCCTGCACGTCAACAACTTCCTGTGGGCCTACAACGTCGACAGCAAGACGCTGACGCGCGTGCTGTCGACCCCGGCCGGCGCCGAGTCGACCGGCCTGCACGCGGTCGATGACATGAACGGCTTCGCCTACATTATGAGCAACTTCCAGCATCCGGGCGACTGGGAGGCGGCGCTGCACAGCAAGGTGCAGCCGACGCTGGACCCGCTGATCCGCGCCAACTACCGCGACCGCTTCGGCGCCGCCGTCGGCTACCTGACCGGCCTGCCGACCCTGAGCTAAGTCACCCCAGCTGTCCCGGCCCGCAACGCGCGTCAAGCGCCTTGCGGGCTTTTTCATTTCCACTAAAAAGGTCCCCGCTGAGCTAAACTCACACCATCCCCCACCTTGATCTGATGCCCAATGCGCTTTGAACCAGACAAAGTGAATCAAATACTCCAGCAGAGGAAGCTCGCGCGTAATTGGTCGGGCTTTCGGCCGAAGGAAAATCATCGTGGCCTGATCATGGGCACTGCGTTGCTTGCTGACGCAGCGGGCATTTACATCGTCGGCTTGACACTCCAGATCGAGCTGCGCATCGCCACCGTAGTGGGCGATTGCTTGATGACATTCTCCATTTTTCAACGAATGGGCTCCCGTCGACAGCGGATTTATCAACTAGAAGTCTGCCCGCGTGATAAACGCAGCCATAACGGCGATACCGCAATCTATGGCCCGCACGAACACCTGCCAAACGATGAAGTTTACGCGGTCTCTGAGACAAGCGTAGACTGCGATAATTGGCAAGTTTGTCCTGGTTTTTATCGAGAACCAATATTGAATCTTTCGTTTTGGAGCAGCCATGCTGACTTGCGAATGGGCCCAGACGCTCACTAGATATGACTGTAAAACCGTCCGCGGAATTACCGGGAGCCACGGTCTGAGAATTGGAACGCCTTTTAGTCTCCCGGACGGTTCAGCAATTAATATCTACCTCATGGAGGCAGGGGAAAAACACATCCTCATCAGCGATAACGGCGACACGTTGGCGCATTTGTCGGCGCTGGGAATCGACCTTGCTCATCATTCCAGAATGCGCGCACTGCGCGACGTCGTCTGTGGGCATGGGATCACACTAAGCGAAAAGGGCGACCTCACTATGCTAGCGTTACAACAAAAGGCCGCATGGGGGTTTGCAAGGAGCATAACGGGACTGTTGGCCGTGGCCCAGTGGGCACGTGAACAACTAAAAGACCATCCCAAGGAACACGATCTGGTTGCCGAGGCAGAGCCGTATATTGTCGCTCGCAGCCCGGGGATACAACTGCGCCGCCATGTCCATGTGCGCGGCGCCTCCATGACGGACCACATATTCGATTTTCAGCAGGGTACTGAGCTCATCGACATTATTTCACCCAGCCCGCAGGCGACCGGTGCTGTCATGAGGAAAGTGGGCGATGTCGTTAACGGTCCTTTCGCCGATCAAGTATCGACACTCATTATCGTTGACGACCGCAGCGACGCGCACCGAGCTCAGAGCGAGATGGCAATACTGTCATCCATCGCGCGCACGCAAGCATTTTCAGGCCTGATGACTCCCCTTCACTAACCCGCTCTCCCATCCCGACCAAATTCTCCAGACACCGTCTGGAGAATTTCGCCGCCCAAGGAGAGGAAATCGCTTTGTTGCACATCCCACCAAAATATTTCTCCCAAAGATAGCAATATTGCTAAAAACGAAGTATTGTTTCGGCTGCACAGAGGCGTTACAGAAGACTAACGCTGCGCCGTCGCGGTCGAACGCGCCGTACAATCAGAACGCCCGGAAACCTCTCGGGAGTGTTGTGCAAGGCAACAGGAATTTTTGTTGCCTGTTGTTAATAGCAGTGGTTAAGACTACAATCGAAAAATTCAGTCAGCAGTGCCATTTTGCGGAACTCGTCCCTATGTCTTTTTTGTCTTCTGCCTCGCCTAAGCTAGCGCCTTGGAAAGTCCTGTTGGTCGACGACGAACCGGACATCCATGACATCACAAAACTGACGCTGAGCCGCTTCCGCCTGGACGGCCGCGCCCTCAGTTTCGTGCACGCCTACAGCGGCGCCGAAGCCAAGGAAGTGCTGGCGCGCGAGGCCGACGTGGCCCTGGTGTTCCTCGACGTGGTGATGGAGAAGGAAGACAGCGGCCTGGAAGTGGCGCGCTGGATGCGCGAGGACCTCGACAACCAGTTCACCCGCATCGTGCTGCGCACCGGCCAGCCCGGCCAGGCCCCCGAGGAGCGCGTGATCGTCAACTACGACATCAACGACTACAAGGAAAAGACCGAGCTCGACCGCACCAAGCTGTTCACCACCACCTTCGCCGCGCTGCGCGCCTACCGCGACATCATGAAGGTCGAGGAAGCCCGCCGCCAGCAACTCAACTACCGCGAAGGCCTGGAGCGCGTGATCGCCGCCTCGGCTCACATCTTCCAGCAGCGTAACCTGAAGGACTTCGCCAACGGCCTACTGCAGCAGGTGGTGGCGCTGCTGCGCCTGGAACACAGCATGCTGCTGCGCCTGCGCGGCGCCACCGCCATCAGCGGCGAGAACGACTATGAAATCCTGGCCCAGATCGGCGACGAGGACGGCACCCTGCTCAGCGCCGACGTGCTGGCCCAGCTCGACGCCGCCAAGAGCAACAAGATCTCGCGCGTCGAAGGCGACACCTACATCGGCTACTTCCCCAACAGCAGCGGCAAGGCCTCGCTGCTGGTGCTCAAGGGCGTCGAGGAAATCTCCGAGATCGACACCAAGCTGCTCGAAGTGTTCTGCTCCGGCGTCGCCATCGCCTTCGACAACATCCTCCTGACCCAGGAGATCACCGACACCCAGGCCGAGCTGATCCTGCGCCTCGGCGACGTGGTCGAATCGCGCTCCAACGAGGCGGGCAACCACGTGCGCCGCATGTCCGAGGTGTGCCACCTGCTGGCCCTGGCCGCCGGCCTGCCGGAAGACGAGACCGCCGTGCTGCGCCATGCCGCGCCGATGCACGACATCGGCAAGATCGCCACGCCGGACGCCGTGCTGCTCAAGCCGGGCAAGCTGGACGCGGCCGAGTGGGAAATCATGAAGCAGCACCCGACCGTGGGCCTGTCCATCCTCGACGGCTCGCAGCGCCCGATCCTCAAGGCGGCCGCCGTGATCGCCCACCAGCACCACGAGAAGTTCGACGGCAGCGGCTACCCGCAGGGCCTCAAGGGCCACGACATCCACCTGTACGCGCGCATCGTCGCTGTGGCCGACGTGTTCGACGCGCTGATGCACAAGCGCTGCTACAAGGAAGCCTGGCCGATCGACCAGGTGGTGGCCCATCTGCGCGAAGTGGCCGGCCATCATCTCGATCCGGTGTATGTCGACCTGTTGTGCCAGAACATCGACAAGGCAGTCGCCATCAACGAGCGCTTCCCGGACTAGGCGCCGGCGGCGCTACCTCACCACACCCGCACCCGTTGCGCCGGCGCCAGGTACCAGCCCTGGTCCGGCGCGACGTCGTACGCCGCATGCCAGGCGTCCAGGTTGCGCAGCACGGCCGCCCGGTACATGGACGGCGGCACCGGACTGCCCTGGACCAGGTCCCGCAAGCCCTCCTCGCTGTAGCGCGCCCGCAGGCTGCGCGCGTACGCGCTGAAGAAGCGCTGGTCGGCCGCCTTGCCGTCGGCCGGCGGCGCCTTGAGCGACGCGCGCCACGCATCGTAGGCGGCCTGCACGCCGGCCAGGTCGGCCACGTTGGAAGCGAGCGTCAGCTGCCCGTTCAACGGCAGCCCCGGCAGCGCCTGATACGCGCCGTACTGCGGCGCCAGGGCCGCCGCCGCGCCGTCGTAGCCAGCCTTGTCGGCCGCGCTCCACCAGCTGCGCGCGCGGCCCTGCGCGTCGAAGCGGCTGCCCTTGTCGTTCAGCGCCAGGCTGATGAAGTAGCCGATCTTGGCGCCGATCGCTGCGTAGTTGGCGGCGTCGTCGCCGTCGGCGTCGAAGAACGGCTGCTGCAGCGCCACCACCGGTATCGTCAGCGCGTTCTGCAGCGGCATACGGTTATAGCCGAACAGTTCGCCGCCCAGTATCCAGTCGTCGCGGTCGACCGGGCGCCCCAGCCTGCCCAGTTCATAGCGGTAGTTGTAGGCCTCGGCGCGCTGCGCGTTGCCGGCCGCGTCGTCCAGGCGCAGCGCCAGGCCGTCGCTGCCGCGCCAGTGCGCGGGATAGGCCACGCCGATGCGCAGATCGCGCAGCTTGGCGTGCGCCTCGGCCCGCGCGGCCGGCGTCATCCAGCTGAGCTGGTCGATGCGGCGGTCGAACGCGGCCGCCACGTTGACGGCGATCTCGCGCGCCCTGGCCTGCGCCGGCGCGCTGAAGAACCGCTCGCTGTACAGCCGTCCGGCGCCCGGCACCACCGTGTTGGTCTGGTTGACCGCGTGGCGCCAGCGCGGCAGGTGCTCGCCCGGACCCAGGAACAGCGGATCGTAGAACGCGAAATAACGCTCCGCCAGCGCCTTCGGTAAAAACCGCGCCGACTGGTTGAGTGCATGGAAGCGCAGGTAGTCGCGCCAAACGTGCAGCGGCGTGGCCGGCACCAGCGCCGCGATGCCGCTCACCGCGCCGGGCTGCCAGACCCCGAAGCGCTGCTGCGCCGCCAGCCCGGCGGCGTCGAAATACGCCTGCCAGTCCAGGCCCGGCGCCTTGCGCCCGAATTCGTCGCGCCGCCACTGCTGGTCGGCCTGCGCCAGGTCGGCCGATGCCTGCGGCGTGGCCTGCACGGCGGCGATGCGGGTTTCCAGCGCGACGATGCGCTCCGCCTTGGCGGCGGCGTCGGCAAAGCCGGCCTGCTCCAGCATGGCGGCCACGTAGTCGCGGTAGGCCGCCAGCACCGCCTTCTGGCCGGGGTTGTCGGCCAGATAGAAGCCGCGGTCCGGCAGTCCCAGGCCGCCCTGCAGCAGGTAGGGCATGTAGTGCGTGGTGTCGTGCAGGCCGGGCCCGACCCACAGCCCGAACAGGTTTTCGCTGGCGCTCCTGCCCAGGTTGAGCGGATCGACGTCGGTGCGCAGCTGCGCGCCCAGGAACCGGGCCAGCGCCGCGGCATCGTCCAGCGCGGCGATCTGGCGCAGCAGCGGCCGCAGCGGCGCCAGGCCGCGCGCCTCGATGCCGGCCACGTCCATCTGCGCCGCGTAGTAGACGCCGACGCGCCGCACGGCCGGATCGGCGGCGTCCCGCGCCGCCGTGTACAAGGCCGCCATGCGCGCCTCGTTGTCGGCGTTCAGCTGGGTATAGGCGGTCCAGGCGCCGGCGCCGGCGGGCAGCGCGGTGGCGGCGCTCCAGCCGTCGTTGACGTAGCGGTAGAAATCGTCGCCGGGCTGGCTGGCGGCGTGCGCGCCGGCGGCGGCCAGGGCCAGCAGCAACGCGGTGGGGAACGGCAGTTTCATGCGAGATCCTTGGTAGTGATGGAGGGGACAGCGCCGGCGATTATGCCCAGCGCGGCGCGCGGTGCCGCAGCCCTTGTGGCGAAACGCCGGCGCCGTGTGGCCAACGGCCGCCGGGGCCGGCCGGGCCCCGCCGCCGCGCTGCTATACTTTGCCGCCATGAACGCTCCCCTCACCGCTCCCCCCGCCGGCCTTGCCGGCCTTGCCGCCGCCCCGTGGTGGCTGCGCGGGCTGGCGGTGTTCGCGTTGAACCTCGCGGTGTGGGTCGCGCTCAGCGCGCTGGGCGCGCTGACCTCGCTCAACGACGACCTGCGGCACGGCGTGCACGGCAGCTACTGGCTGATCTTTGTCACCTCGTGCAAGGGCTCGACCGTGCTGGCCGCGCTGAGCTTTGTGCTGTACACCTGCTTCAGCCGCTGGCCGCGCCTGATCGCCGGCCCGGCCGGCATCGCCGCCTGCTACGGCCTGATGCTGTTGCTGTTCCTGCCGCTGCAGCTGATGTTCCTGGCGCGGCTGTACCTACGGGACGAGGAGGCCGCCACGGCCGGCGGCGCCGACCTGTTCGGCGCGATCGACCAGGTGGCGTCGCCGCTGCGCGTGTCGTCGGTGACGGCGGTCTACATCGCGGTGGTGGCGCTGAAGATCTGGCAGCAGAACCGCGCGCGGGTACGCGAGGCCGCGCAGGCGCGGGCGGACAGCCTGGCGCTGCGGCTGGCGCTGGAGCAGCAGCGCGGCCTGGCGCTGCGCGCCCAGCTGGAGCCGCACTTCATGTTCAACGCGCTGGGCGCCATCGTCGCGCTGGTGCGCGACGACGACAGGCAGGTGGCGCTTGAAGGCCTGCACAGCCTGAGCGACCTGCTGCGCTACGCGCTCAACGCCGGCGAGGTGGCATGGGTGGGCTTCGACGACGAGCTGCGCTTCGTGCAGGACTACCTGGACCTGCAGCGGCTGCGCTACGGCGCCCGCCTGCAGCTGCGCATCACCGGCGTCGACGCCGGCCTGCTGGGCTGCGACTGTCCACCGCTGCTGCTGCAACCGCTGGTGGAAAACGCGCTGCGCCACGACCTCGACCTGCACGAACGCGGCAGCGACATCCACCTCGCCTTCACCCGCGCCGACGGCCACGTCGCCATCGCGATCAGCAACCGCATGCACGCCGGCGCGGCCGTCAACCCCGGCGCCGGCCTCGGCCTGCGCAACATCGCCGACCGCCTGCGCCTGGCCTACGGCGGCGCCGCCACCATGCGGGCCGGCGCGGCGGGCGACCGCTTTGAAGTCCACCTGCGCTTGCCCGACCATGCACCCGCCTGAGCCGCAACCGTTGCGCGCGCTGATCGTCGACGACGAGGACGGCGCGCGCGCCAACCTGCGCCACGCGCTGGCCGCGCACCCTGGCTGGCGCCTGGTCGGCGAATGCGCCAACGCCCGCCAGGCACGCAGCGTGCTGGCCGCCACCGCGGTCGACGTGCTGCTGCTGGACATACAGATGCCCGGCGAGTCGGGCCTGGCGCTGGCGCGCGACCTGTGCCGCCAGCCGGAGCCGCCGCTGGTGCTGTTCGTGACGGCCTACGACCGCCACGCCATCGAAGCGTTCGACGTGCACGCGCTCGACTATCTGCTCAAGCCCTGCAGCGAACGCCGCCTTGGCCAGGCGCTGGCGCGCGCCGCGCAACTGCTGGCGCTGCGCCAGCGCGGCCCGTACGGACGCGCGGTGCGGGCCTATCTGGACGCCGGCGACGCCGGCCAGCCGAGCTACCTGCGGCAGCTGACGGTGCGCTCGGTCGGCCAGCTCGAATGCATCGCGCTCGACGACGTCTGGTGGATCGGCAGCGCCGACAACTATGTCGAACTGCATACGGCCGGCCGCACCATCCTGCACCGCATGGCGCTGGCCCGGCTGGCCGAGCGGCTCGACCCGCTGGTGTACGCGCGCGTGCACCGCTGCGCGGTGGTGCGCATCGACCAGCTGCAATCGCTGGCCGTGGTGGGCGACGGCAGTTATGTGCTGACGCTGCGCTGCGGCGACCAGGTGGCCGTCAGCGAACGCTATGTGCAGCAAGTACGCGCCCACTGCGGCTGAGCCCGCATAAGCATATGTGCAATAGGTCCTTGGTAAACTGAATTATCTGCCAGTAAGATCATAGTCCGGTCCCACGCAAGGAATACACGATGCCACGCAGCCAGTCCCCGCACGCCCTCCCCCGCCGCCTTCCACCGCCACGCCGCGGCGCGCTGGCCGCCGCCATGCTGCTGGCCGCGCTGCCGCCGGCCCTGGCCCAGCAGGGGGGCGCCGATGCCGCAAGCCCCGCCTCCGCCTCCCCCGCCATCGACCAGGTCACCGTGGTCGGCTCGCGCGCGCGCAACCGCACCGTGTACGACAGCGCCGTGCCGATCGACCGCTTCGGCCAGCGCGAGGTGGAGAACGCCCTGTCCAGCGGCGAACTGGGCGCGGCCTTGCAGAACCTGGCGCCATCGATCAACTTCCCGCGCATCGAATCGAGCGGCGCCTCGGACTCGGTGCGCGGCATCCAGCTGCGCGGCCTGGCGCCGGACCAGGTGCTGGTGCTGATCAACGGCAAGCGCCGCCACACCAGCGCCGTGCTCGACACCGAGAGCAGCTTTGCCGGCACCGTGCCGGTCGACGTCAACGCCATCCCGCCCGGCGCCATCGACCACATTGAAATCCTGCGCGACGGCGCCGGCGCCCAGTACGGCAGCGACGCCGTGGCCGGCGTCATCAACATCGTGCTGAAGAACGCCCGCAGCGGCGGCTCGGCCGCGCTCGGCTACGGCGCCAACCACACCGACTTCCAGCCTACCCACGAGACCAAGACCGACGGCCAGACCAAGACCGCCAGCGCCGACTACGGCGTGCCGCTGGGCGGCGCCGGCTTCCTGCGCTTCGGCTTCGACACCCGCAGCCGCGCGCCAACCCAGCGCGCCGGCTTCAGCGACGCCGGCTGGACCTCGTGGAATGCCACCCCGGCCGACCTGGCGCTGGACGGCAAGGTGGTGTTCAAATCCGGCGACTCGCACCAGAACAACAACTACCTGTTCTACAACGCCCTGCTGCCGTTGGCGAACGGCGTCGATGCGTATTCCTTCGCCACCGTCAACCAGCGCAAGTCCGACGGCAGCGCCTACTTCCGCTACCCGGGCGACCCGTCCAACGTGCCGGCGCTGTACCCTGCCGGCTACCGTCCGGTGACCAAGGGCGACATGAGCGACACCAGCATCGTGGCCGGCGCGCGCTTTGCCGCTGCCGGCTGGAACTGGGACCTGAGCGCGCGCCACGGCGGCAACCTGTTCCGCTACGACCTCGACCATTCGGCCAACGCCTCGCTGGGCGCGCAGAGCCCGACCAGCTTCCACCTGGCCGGCTTCGACTTCCGCCAGAACGCGCTCAACGCCGACCTCACGCGCGAGCTCGGCCTGGGCCTGGGCGCGCCGCTCAACGTCGCGCTGGGCGCCGAATACATGCACGAGACCTACCGCAGCTCGCCGGGCGACGCCGCCTCCTACGCGGCCGGCCCCATCGTCGACGCGCCGCCGGGCGCGCAGGCCGGCCCCGGCCTGCGCCCGCAGGACGCCTTCGACGGCAGCCGCTCGATCCACTCGGTGTACGCCGACCTCGAAAGCGACGTCACCAGCCGCCTACTGCTGGGCGCGGCCGCCCGCTACTCCGACTACAGCGACTTCGGCAGCGCCAGCACCGGCAAGCTGTCCGCGCGCTACAAGCTGAGCGAGACCTTCCTGCTGCGCGGCTCCCTGTCCAACAGCTTCCGCGCGCCGGCGCTGGTGCAGACCGGCTTCCGCTTCTCCACGCTCAACTTCAACAGCGACGGCAGCGGCCTGCAGACCGCCTCGCTGCTGCCGGCCAGCGATCCGCTGGCGCGCAGCTTCGGCGCCGAGGCGCTCAAGCCCGAGAAATCGACCAACCTGTCGCTGGGTCTGGCGTGGCGGCCGCAACGCCAGACCAGCGTCACCTTGGATGCCTACCGCATCAAGATCCGCGACCGCATCACCCGCACCAGCGACCTGCAGAGCGACGCCGCCACCGCCTACCTGGCGTCGATCGGCCGCAGCGACATCCAGTCGGTGGCCTACCTGGCCAACCTGCTCGACACCAGCACCACCGGCCTGGACGCGGTGCTGAACCACGACCTGCTCTTCGCCGGCGGCAAGCTGGACCTGAACGCCGCGCTCAACCTGAACAAGACCCGCATCGACCACGTGCGCCAGGGCTCGGCCGCGCTGGCCGTCATCGATCCGTCGTTGACCTTGCTGACCGACACCAGCCTGTACCGCATCCGCCACGCCTCGCCCACCAGCAAGCTGGTGCTGAGCGCCGACTGGCAGGCCGCCCGCTGGAGCCTGCTGGCACGCGCCACCCGCTTCGGCGCGCTCAAGGACTTCTCGTACGACAGCGACGCGCCGCTCGACGACGGCGTGCACGCGCAATCGTTTGGCGCGGTCTGGTCGGTCGACCTGGAAGCGCAGGTCAAGCTGAGCAAGCAATTGACGCTGGCCGTCGGCGGCGACAACATCCTCGACCGCTATCCGGAGCGCGTGCGCCAGACCAACAACGCCACCTACGGCGGCGCGCTGCCGTACAACTTCATCAACCCCATCGGCGTCAACGGCGCGTATTTCTACGGCCGCCTGCGCTACACTTTCTAACCTGAGGACTTTATGAAGCTCACCCGCATCTCCGCCCTGTTCGCCGCCGCCTGCCTCAGCACTTTGATGGCCGCGCAAGTCCACGCCAGCAACGCCCTGGTGCTGCTGACCGACTTCGGCACCTCCGACGGCGCCGTCTCCGCCATGCACGGCGTGGCCTACGGCGTCGACCCGAAACTAAACGTCTCCGACCTGACCCACAACATCCCCGACTACGACATCTGGCTGGGCGCCTACCGCCTGTACCAGACCGCCAACTACTGGCCGCAGGGCAGCGTGTTCGTGGCCGTGGTCGATCCGGGCGTGGGCACCACGCGCAAATCAGTGGTGTTGAAAACCAAAGAGGGCCGCTACTTCGTCGGCCCCGACAACGGCCTGTTCACGCTGATCGCCGAGCGCGACGGCGTGGCCGAGCTGCGTGAGATCGACGAGAAGGTCAACCGCCTGGCCGGCTCCGGCGAGTCCTACACCTTCCACGGCCGCGATGTGTACGCCTACGTCGGTGCGCGGCTGGCCTCGGGCGCGATCAATTTTGAGCAGGTCGGCCCGGTGCTCGACAGCGCGTCGGTGGTGAAGATTCCCTACCAGAAGGCGGTCCGCCAGGGCAACGTGGTGCGCGGCATCATCCCTGTGCTGGACATCAAATACGGCAACGTCTGGACCAACATCCCGAAAGCGCTGTTCGACGAGCTGGGCATCGGCGTGCACGACCGCGTGCAGGTGCGCATCCTGCACAAGGGCAAGCAAGTGGACAAGGTAGTTGCGCCGTTCGAGCACACCTTCGGCGGCGTCGCACAGGGCAAGCCGCTGGTCTACCTGAACAGCCTGCTGGACGTGGCGGTCGCCGTCAGCCAGGGCAACTACGCCAAGCAGCACCACATCGATTCCGGCGTGGACTGGGAAGTCGAGATCAGCAAGGCCTCAAAGTAACCCGGCACAGCGGGGTCTGACCCCGTACGGGGGCATCTCGCACTGCGAGATGCGGGCGCAGCCCTCCCCAGACCCCAGCGGTTCATCGCCGTGCGGGGTAAGCCCTACTTGCGCTTGACCTTGGGGAAGCGCAGCTTGTAGTGCAAGCCCATGCCCGGCGCGCTGACCACCTTGATGGTGCCGCCCAGCGCACCGGTCACCAGGTTGTACAGGATGTGCGCGCCCAGGCCGCTGCCGCCGGAGCCGCGCTTGGTGGTGAAGAAGGGATCGAACAGCTGCGCCAGCGTGCTGCTGTCCATGCCGGCGCCGTCGTCGCTGTACTCGAAGTTGACGAAATCGCCGTCCACCTTGCCGGCGATCCGGATCTTGCCGGACTGCCCCTCCTCGAAGCCGTGCACCAGCGAGTTGACCACCATATTGGTGAGTATCTGCGACACCGCGCCGGGGAAGCTGGCCATGTGGATGTGCTCGTCGCAATCGATCTCGACGGCGATCGGCTTGCCTTTCAGCTTGGGTTGCAGCGACAGCAGCACCTCGTCCAGGTATTTGCGCAGGTTGAAGCTGCGGATATCGTCGGACGACTGGTCCACCGCCACCTGCTTGAAGCTGCGCACCAGCGCCGCCGCCCGCTGCGTATTGGTGGTCATGATGCGCAGCGATTGCGCGATGATGTCGAAAAACTGGTTCAGGCCGTCCTCGTCCAGGGTGCCGGCCGCCATGTCCTCGCGCGTCAGCTTGAGCTCCTCCACCAGATGGCTGGTGGCCGTGACGCAGATGCCCAGCGGCGTGTTGATCTCGTGCGCCACGCCGGCCACCAGCCGGCCCAGCGAGGCCAGCTTCTCCTGCCGCACCAGCTCGCCCTGCGCATCCTTCAGCGAGGTCAGCGCGGTCTCCAGCGCGGCGTTCTGTTCCTCCAGCGCCTCCTTGGCGCGGCGGATCTCGCGGTCGGCCTGCATGCGCGCGATCGCCACCGCCACGTGGCTGGCCATGAAGGCCAGGATGTCGAGGTCGGCCTGGGTGTACACCACCGACTCGTCATAGCTCTGCACGATGATGACGCCGTAGGCCACGTCGCCCAGCAGCATCGGCGCGCCCATCCAGCTGGCGATGTCGGTATTGCCCAGCGGGTGCTCCATCTCGCCGCTGTCGGCCAGCGCGCGGAAGCCTTCGCGGTCCAGCAGCATGGCCTGCTTGCGCTGCAGGACGTACGAGGACATGCCGACGCCGTAGTCGAAGCGCTTGACCGGCGCATGCTCATCCTTCTCGTCGACGAAATAGGGGATGCTGATTTCCTTGGTGTCCGCGTGGTACAGCGCCATCAGGAAATTCTGCGCCGGCACCAGCTCGCTGATGATCTGGTGCAGCCGCATGTTCAGGCGGCTGCCGCCGGTGGCCGTGGCCGACAGGTTGGCCAGCTCGTACAGCGCGCGCTGGATGTTCTCGGCGCGGCGGCGCTCGGCCACCTCGTGCGCCAGCAGGGCGGTGCGCTCCTGCACCGCGCGCTCGAGCCGGTCCATGCTCTGCAAGCCTTGCAGCGCGCTCGACACCTGGTTGGCGATCAGCCCGAACAGCGCCTGGTCTTCCTCGCTGAAGGTGTGTTGCTTGTCGTAGCTCTGGATCACGATGGCGCCCAGCGCCTGGTGGTTCTGGTCCAGCAGCGGGCAGCCCATCCAGTGCTCGGCGATGGTGCCGATGCCGAAGCCGGCGTTGGCCTCGCGCCGGGACAGGTGCTCGGCCGCCGTCATCACCATGCGCTCGCGGGTGCTGATCACGGTGGCGGTCGGCGACTCGCCCTCGACCAGCTCGAACAGCGCGTCGCGGCTGGGCGGATCGTCCACCTCGTCGACGAAATACACGAAGCGCACCTGGTTGACCGGACCGTCGCGGTCGCTCAAGGCCACGAAGAAGTTGGCGGCATACATGATGCGTCCCAGCGCCGCATGCACGGCCTGCAGGAACTCGCTGATATCGGTGCAGCTGCTCGACTTCTGCCCGATTTCCAGCAGCATGGTTTGCACGGCTTCCAGGCGGGTGAGACGACTTTCCATCGATTTTCCTATTGAGAGGTAATGCGCATAGGAAATACTAGCAGGTCCAGCCCGCCCCGGCCATAGAAACAAAAACAGCCAGGCCGTCCTAGGACGGCCTGGCTGCCCGCGTGCGCGGCTACAGCTTACGCGTTGCCGGCTTGCTTGCGGCGACGAACCATCGCGCCGACCAGGCCCAGGCCACCGAGCAGCATGGCGTAGGTTTCCGGTTCCGGCACCGCCGTCACCGACACGCCGGACGAATACGAACCGGCCGACTTGGAGATGGCGCTGCCGCTCACCAGCAGGTAGTAGTTGCCGGCGCTCAGGGCGGCCGAGTCCAGCTGCCACTGGTCGGTGGCGCCGGTCGACAGCTGGGTGCCCGCCAGTACCAGACCGCCAGCGTTGTACAGCGCCAGGCTGCTGATGTCGAGACCGTTCTTGGCGTTGCCCGTATGCGAGTAGACGTCAGCCGAAATGGTGGACAAGCCGCTCAGGGTGAAGGTGTACTTGTCGGAGAAGGTGTTACCTTCGTTGTTGCCGCTAATCAAGTGACCGACGAAGTCCGCACCGCTGCTCAGATTGAGCGCGGTGTCGGGATTGCTGATATCCGCAGCAAACGCGCTTTGCGACACGAACGCGGCGCCAGCCAGCGCGATAGCACTTGCCAAAACTTTGACTTTTATCATGTTGAACTCCTTAAAAATGGGAGATCAAAATGTAGCAGCCCCGGCATTCCGAACCGGCCGCGCACGATAGGATGTTACATCCACTTACACGTTTATTTAACGAAATCTTAATTCTAATAAAGAATTAATGATGTGAGTAACTACGGTTTACGATAGCCACTTTCCATCCACGCCGAGGCGCTGACCACGCTCAGTTTGAAGGTCGGCGCCACCCGCACCCGCGCCAGCTCCTCGCCGTACTGATCGAAGGCGCTCAGCGTGGCGTAGGGATCGTCCTCGTCGGGCACGATGTCCAGGTTGACCTTGACCTGGCCGTCGGCGCCGTTGACAAACACATTCTTGTGCAACTGGGCGTGCAGCTGCTGCTCGTGGCGGCGGATCACCTCGTTGGCGGTCTTGACCAGGGTGTTGAAGGCGTTGACGTCCAGCGGCTTGGGGTTCTTCTTGTCGCGGCCCATGGTCCACGGACCGACCAGCGCCGGTTCCGGTTCGCCGTCCTTGATCATCGCCACCGCCCAGCCCTCGTCGTCATCGTTCTTGATGACGCGCGCGGTCCAGCCGTTGCCCTGCCACACGCGCGCCTCCTGGATCGGGGCGTCATCGTCCTGGTGCTCGTCGGTATCGGGGTAGTCTGCGCTCATGCTGGTGCTCGTCTGGAAAAATGGATGGGGTGAAATGATAAGCGCGAAAGCCCGCGTTGAGCGGGCTTTTTTTACATCTGCTGGCGGCTGGCGGTCAGCCGCAGGCGGTCAGCACGAGAAACACGAGATGCACGGCCGCGGCGGCGGTGTGATCGGCGGCCGCAATGGCGTGATGCGCGGATCGATGGCCGGTTCCGGCATGTGGTAACTGAACGGCGTGATGATGATGGGCGGTATCGTCGGCGGCGCCGAGGGCGGGCCCTTGGGTCCCCCGCCGGAAAGCTTCTGAGCGCTACGCTGGCGCCGAGTCCGCTTACAAATCGAGGATATCGATTGACCCTCGCTCAATTCTAGCCAAGCCATGTTAAAGCCCTCCCTGCACTAGTCAGGTTATCAGTATAGGCGGCGATAACTTTAAATCAAGGAACATTCCCCGCGCCGGAGCCGCTCGTCGCGCCTGATCCGCATTCCATCCCGCAAATCTGCCGGTCTGTCGCAATCCGCTGGCCGCTGCCGGGCGCGCTCGGTAAAGTTCAACCATGCCAAACGGCACAAGAAGTACGGAATAACCCAACCACCGAGGTCCGCCATGAAAATCACCGCTAAAAAACTGGTATTCGCCGCCTTCATCCTGCTGCTGGCCGTGTCCGCATGGCAGTCGGTCTTCGGCGACGGCATGCAGGTCAACATCGACGGCGACGAGATCGACGGCCCCCTCGGCTTCCTGCTCGGCACCCTGTTCGCCGGCGGCGGCGTGCTGATCGCCACCGTGGCCATCACCTGCGCGGCCGTGTTTGTGGGCGTGCTGTTCGCCGGCCTCGGCATCCTGATGATCAGCGGCATGGTGCTGCTGGCGGTGGTGGTGGCGGCTGCGGTCTCGCCCCTGTTACTGCCACTGCTGATCCCGGTCGGCATCTACATGATCTTCCGCTCGCGCTCCCGCAAACAGCAACAGCGCGCCGCGCTGGAACACGCGGTCTAAGCAGAGCCCACCGTTTAAATCGGAAGCGGCCGGGACCTGAACTCCCGGCCGATCCGCCTCTTCCCCCGCTGACGCAAACCATCCCTACACTTCGGTGCCCGCGAACTGCCGGTAGCCGCGCGCGCGCAAGGCGCACGCCGGGCAGGTGCCGCAACCATAACCCCAGTCGTGCAGCGCGCCGCGCTCGCCCAGGTAGCAGGTGTGGGTGCCGTCGCGGATCAGGTCGACCAGCGCCTGGCCGCCCAGTTCCTGCGCCAGCTCCCAGGTCTGGCGCTTGTCGCGCCACATCAGCGGGGTTTCCAGCTTCATGCGGGTGTCCATGCCCAGGTTGAGCGCCACCTGCAGCGCCTTCATGGTGTCGTCGCGGCAGTCCGGGTAGCCGGAGAAATCGGTCTCGCACATGCCGCCCACCAGCACCGTCAGGCCGCGGCGGTAGGCCACCGTGGCGGCCACCGTCATGAACAGCAGGTTGCGGCCGGGGACGAAGGTGTTCGGCAAGCCGTTGGCCTGGGTCTCGATGGCGATGTCGTGCGTCATCGCGGTCTGCGAGATCTTGGAGATCAGCGACAGGTCGATCATGTGGTCCTCGCCCAGCTTGGCGTTCCAGACCGGCGAGTGGGCGCGCAGGCTGGCGATCACGGACGGACGCACGGTCAGCTCGACGGCGTGGCGCTGGCCGTAGTCGAAGCCGATGGTTTCCACGCGCGCGTAGTGCTTCAGCGCCCAGGCCAGGCAGGTGGTGGAATCTTGGCCACCGCTAAACAGGACCAGGGCGGAATCGGTAGGCAGCATTACTTTGTTCTTTCAAGGACTTGCAAGGCGTTGCAACGTTATAAGTACGCCATCTTTTAGGGCAATCCGGTAACATGGCGGGCAGCGCACACCCCGATGGAGTCTCATGTTACCGGCATCGCCAGCAAAAAAATTGGCAGGATCACGAATTTTGGCACAAGTTGTGGCAAAAGTATCCGGCCGCCTCGCCGCAGCCGGGGTCTTGACCGTCCTCACGCTGCCGGCCGCCGCGCAAGGCCTGAAATACGACGTCCACATCGACGCCCCCGGCCCGCTGGAAACACTGCTGCAGCAAAACCTCGACCTGGTGCGCTTTCGCGGCAACGCGCGCATGGACCGCGAGCAGCTGCTGCGGCTGGTGCGCGCCGCGCCGGAGCAGGTCAAGACGCTGGTCGCCACCGACGGCTACTACTCGCCGGAGGTCAGCGCCCGCCTCGACCGCGACGGCGACACCCCCAAGGTCGAGATCAGCGTGCAGCCGGGCGAGCCGGTGCGGGTCGGCTCGGTCGACCTGGTGCTGCAAGGCTTCGCGCCCGTGCCCGGCCTGCCGCCAGAAAAACAGTTCGACGCCACCGCGCTGAAGGCCGGCTGGACGCTCAAGCCGGGCCAGGTGTTCCGCCAGACCGACTGGGAACAAGCCAAGCGCGGCCTGCTGCGCCAGGTGGTGCAGACGCGCTACCCGCGCGCGCAGCTGACCGACACCCAGGCCACGGTGGACCCGGACAACCACCTGGCCGCGCTGCGCGTGGTGCTCGACAGCGGCCCGGAGCTGCGCTTCGGCGAGCTGCGCATCGAAGGCCTGAAGCGCTATCCGGAGGCCATCGTCCGCAACCTGAACCAGATCCACCCCGGCGACTACTACAGCGAAGCGGCGCTGCAGTCCTACCAATCGCGCCTGCAGGACACCGGCTACTTCAGCAGCGTGGAAGTGAGCGCCGACATGAGCGCGGTCCTCAACGAGCAGCTGGACGCGGCCGCCGCCACCCCGGCGCAGAACGCCGACGCCGCCATGGCGCCGCTGCCGCTGCTGGTGCGCGTGACCGAGAACAAGCGCCGCAACGTCAGCGCCGGCCTGGGTTTCAGCACCAACACCGGCAACCGCGCCTCGCTGAGCTATGACGATTTGTCGGTGTTCGGCCTGCGCATGAAAAGCGCGCTGACCCTGGAGACCAAGAAGCAGACCGCGCGCAGCGACTTCTACTTCCCCACCACGGCGGACGGCTACAACGACAGCGTCGGCGCCTCGTTCGAGCGCAGCGACATTGCGGGCGAGGTCACCAGCGTGGCCAGCGTGGCCGGCAAGCGCGCCTGGGGCACGCCGCTGCTGGAGCGCAGCCTGTCGCTGGAACTGCTGACCGAGACCAAGACCCTCGACGGCATCCCGTCCAGCACCAGCAAGAGTTTGCCGCTGACCTACGGCGTCACCTGGCGCAAGCTGGACAACCTGCTGTTCCCGACCAAGGGCTACGCGCTCAACGCGCAGCTGGGCGGCGCGCTGCTGCCCATCCTGACCGACGAGGCCTTCGTGCGCGGCTACACGCGCGCCGTGTGGTACCGGCCACTGACCGCCAGCACCAACCTGATACTGCGCGGAGAACTCGGCGCGCTGGCCTCGCGCGACAAGAACGGCGTGCCGGCCGTGTACCTGTTCCGCGCCGGCGGCGACCAGTCGGTGCGCGGCTACGCCTTCCAGGAGCTGGGCGTGCACGAAGGCGACGCCGTCACCGGCGGCCGCTACCTGGCCACCGGCAGCGCCGAGTTCCAGTACTGGTTCAAGCCCACCTATGGCGCGGCGGTGTTCTACGACGCCGGCAACGCGGGCGACACCTTCAACGCGCTGCATCCGAAATCCGGCTACGGCATCGGCGGGCGCTGGAAGAGCCCCGTCGGGCCGATCAACGTGGACGTCGCCTACGGCCACGCGGTTCGAAAATATCGATTGCACTTCTCGCTGGGATTCACTTTCTGATGGCCGACAACCAAGACAAGCAAACACCGGACACCGTCGCCGCGCCGCCGCGCCGCCGCTGGCCGCGACGCGTGCTGATTTCGCTGGCGGTGCTGGTGGCCCTGCTGGCCGGCGCCTTCTGGCTGCTGGGCCGCGAGTCGACCTTGCAGCAGCTGGTGCAGCGCATCGCCAACGCCAGCGGCGGACAGGTCGCCGTGTCCGGCGTGAGCGGATCGCTGTACCACCGCATGCACATCGGACGGCTGGTCTACCGCAGCAAGGACAGCGTCATCACGGCGGATAGCATCGACATCAACTGGTCGCCATTGCAGTATTTTTCGGAAGGCCTGTCCATCAGCGAGCTGCATGTGGCCGCGCTGACGGTGCAGAGCCTGGGGCCGTCGGAGCCGGCCAAGATGCCGGAGTCGTTGTCGGCGCCGTTCCGCCTCAACCTGTCCGACGCCCGGCTCGACAAGCTGACGCTGACCAGCGCCACCGGCAGCAACGTGATCGAACGCCTGCGCTTCAAACTGTACGGCGACAAGAGCAGCTGGCACCTGGAAGAGGCCAGCGCGCACACGGCCTTCGGCGACGCCAGGGCCGACCTGACCATCGGCGCCGACAAGCCGTTCGCGCTGCAAGGCAAGGCATCGCTGGCGCAGGTTCCCGCCAAGGCGGGCGCTGCGCAATTGTCGCTGGAAGCCGGCGGCAACCTGGCGCTGGTGACGCTGAAGGCGCAGGGCAGCGCCAGCGGCGCGAGCGGCAACGCCAATGCGGCGCTGGCGCCGTTCGATCCCATCATCCTGCGCGCGCTGGACCTGAACGGCCGCGACCTCGATCCGGCCGGCTTCAATCCCGGCTGGCCGCAGGCCAAGTTCAGCCTCAAGGTCAGCGCCGCCATCGCGGCGGACCAGAAGCTGTCCGGCCAGTTCGCGCTGCAGAACCAAGACAAGGCCGCCCCGCTCGACCAGCAAGGCCTGCCGCTGCAAACCTTCAGCGGCAAACTGGCCGGCACGCTGACCGCCTCCACACTGGAAAACGTGCTGCTCGACCTGGGCGCGGCGGGACGCTTCACCGGCGGCGGCCAGGTCAAGCGCAGCGGCCCGGAAGCCGGCATCGACGCCGCGCAATTCACGCTGCACACCGACCGCCTCGACCTGAAGAACATCCACAGCAGCATCAACAAGACCGCAGTCGCCGGCGACATCGCGCTCACTAGCACGCCGACCAAACAGACACTGGACGCCAGGCTGTCGCAGGATGGCCTGCGCCTCGACCTGCAAGCCTCGCTGGCGGACGCCATGCTGCAGCTGCACCAGGCGCGCCTGCTGGCGAAGAAAGGCAGCATCAGCGCCACCGGCCAGGCCAGCCTGAAAGACAAGCAGGAATTCAGCGCCAAACTGCGCGCCGAGCATTTCGACCCGTCCGCGCTGGGCGCCGGCTATCCGGTGGCCGACATCAATGCTGACATCAACGCCAGCGGCCACGTCGCGCCCGCGTGGCAGGTAGCGGCAGGCTTCGACCTCAAGGCCAGCAAGCTCGCGGGCCAGACCCTGTCCGGCAACGGCAAGCTGAATGCCGACGCAAAGCACATCAGCGGCGTCGACGCACACCTGGCGATGGCGCAGAACAGCGCCGACATCAACGGTAGCTTCGGCGCCCCCGGCGAACAACTGCGCTGGAAAATCGACGCCCGCCAATTGTCGGCGGTGGCCAGCGATCTGATTGGCGCCGTCAGTGCCAGCGGCATCGTCAGCGGCAGCATGGAAGCGCCGCGCACCAGCTTCGAGGCCGATGCCAGGGGCCTGGGCCTGGCCTCCTCCAAACGCCCGGCGCCCGATAGCCTGATCCACGCCGCCGGCGACATCGCGCTGGCCGGGCCGAAGAAAACGCCCGAACTGAAAATGAACGGCGCCATACAGCGCTTGAATCCCGCCGCATTCGGCGCGGCGCAGGCAGGCTCCGTCAACGCCAGCTTCACGGCCGACGCACGGCTGGCGAGCGACTGGCGCGCGGGCCTGAACCTGACGCTGCAACCGTCGACCTTCGCCAACGCGCCCTTGAGCGGCTACGCGAAACTGAACGCCGACAAGAACAGCATCGACAACGCCGACATCGACCTGCGACTGGCCACCAACAGCCTGCAAGCGAAGGGCAGCTTCGGCAGTGCGCTCGACAAGCTGGATTGGAAGCTCAACGCACCGCAACTGGCCGCACTGGGTCCGCAGTTCGCCGGCTCGCTGCGCGCCAGCGGCAGCCTGTCCGGCACCAGCGCCAAGCCGGCGCTGGTGCTCACGCTGGACGGCGCCAACCTGCGCGCACCGGGCCAGCAGCAGATCGGTACGATACGCGGTAGCGCCACGCTGGGCAGTACCGTCGCGATGGCGGCCGGTCCGGCTGCCGGCGCGGCCCTGCCCTCCCCGTCGAGTGCAACGCGGGCCGCCGCCAACGCGCGCGCCACGCAGGCACGCGGCCGCGCCGAAGCCGATATCTACGCCGATGTCCCGCTGGTCAGCGACATCGAGATCACCCGCTACGCCTCCCCTTCCCTGACGCTGGACAAGGCGCGCCTGCAAACCAGCGGCACGCGCAGCAACCACACGCTGCAAGTCAGCGCCAGCAACGCCGACTTCGACGCCGCCGTGCGCGTCAAGGGCGGCTGGGCCAACGACAGCTGGACCGGCGCCATCGACACGCTGCAAAACCGCGGCCGCTTCGCCCTCACGCTGGCCGCGCCGGCGCCGTTGAAGCTGACCGCGCCGGCAGGCAGCGGCGTGGCCGGCCTGCTGCATCCGGAGCAGATCGCCCTGGGCAGCGCCACCATCAAGCTCCCCGACGGCAGCATCCGCATCGACAGCCTGGAAAAAACCGGCCCCGCCTGGCGCAGCAAGGGGTTGGCGGCCGGGGTGCCGGTCAACTACCTGGCGCAGCTCTCCGATGCCTGGCGCGACAACGTCCGCAGCAGCATGACCGTCGGTGCGGAATGGAGCTTGAACCTGCAAGCGGCCAGCAAGGGCAACCCGCCGGTCCTGGGCGGCATGCTGCACGTCTACCGCGAACAGGGCGACCTGACCATCGTCGGCGCCGACCTGCCGCAGCCGCTCGGCCTGCGCACGCTGGACGGCCGCGTCGACGTCAACGACGGCACGCTGCACCTGCAACTGAACCTGGACGGCACCCGCGCCGGCCAGGCCCGCTTCGACGCCACCGCCCGATTGCAGGAAGGCCGCCTGGCCGAGAGCAGCGCCATCACACTGAACGGCAACGCCAATATGGGATCGCTGGCCTGGCTGGCGCCGCTGGCCGGCCAGCCAGGGCTGGAAATCGACGGCTCGCTGAAGCTGGCCGTCACCGGCAACGGCACCATCGGCGCGCCGCAACTGAACGGCGACATCAGCGGCGACAAGCTGGTGCTGAACTGGGTGGACCAGGGCATCAAGCTGCGCAACGGCCAGTTGCAGGCGCGCCTGAGCGGCGACCAGCTGCAGCTGCAAAAGCTGGCCTTCGACGGCGCCGAGGGCCACGCCCTGGCAGGAGGCTGGATACGCTACGCCGGCAACGAGGCCACCATGAACCTCCAGCTCAGCGCCGACAAGCTGGAAGTGCTGGCGCGGCCCGACCGTATCCTGGTCATCAGCGGCCAGAGCACGCTGGTGCGCGACGCCAAACGCTTCCAGCTGGACGGCAAATTCCGGGCCGACCGCGCCGGCATCGAGCTGGCCGGCGAGAACACGCCGACGCTCAGCGACGACGTGGTCATCATCGGCAAGGGCGCGGCGCCGGTCAAGGCGCCGCAGGGCCAGCCGCTCAACATCGACCTGGAGGCCGACCTGGGCGACGACTTCAAGCTCAAAGGCAAAGGCCTGGACGCCCAGCTGGCAGGCGTGGTGCGCATCCGCGTGGCCGACCGCCGGCCGCCGCGCGTCACCGGCAGCATCCGCGTGGTCAGCGGCACCTACGCGGCCTATGGGCAAAAGCTGGCGATCGACCGCGGCGTGATCAACTTCACCGGCGCCTACGACAACCCCGGCCTGAACATCCTGGCCGTGCGGCGCGGCCCCGAAGGCGAGGCGCTCAGCGAGACCAATGTGGAAGCGGGCGTGGAAGTGCGCGGCACGGCGCTGGCGCCGGTGGCCAAGCTGGTGTCGACGCCGGTCGTGTCGGACAGCGACAAGCTGGCCTGGCTGGTGCTGGGTCACGGCATCGACAACACCGGCGGCAACGACATGGCGCTGCTCAGCGCCGCGGCGGGCGCGCTGTTCGGCGGCGGCCAGGGCAAGCTGGCCAATGCATTGGGCGTGGATGAACTGGGCGTGAGCCAGGCCGCCGGCACTGCGGCCGGCGCGGCGACCGGTTTGCAGACCACGGTGGTCACGGTGGGCAAGCGCCTGTCGTCGCGCGCCTACCTGAGCTTTGAACAGGGCGCGGGCACGGCGACCAGCCTGGTCAAGCTCAAATACAAGCTGAACCCGCGCATCTCGCTGCAGTTCCAGACCGGCACCAACAACGCGCTGGACGTGCTCTACACCTGGGCCTTCGACTAAGGGTAGTCATTCCCGCGCAGGCGGGAATCCATGCAACGCCTATGAGCACGGGAAGCATGGGTTCCCGCCTACGCGGGAACGACGCTGGGATTATGGTCCGGCACCGGGTCATCCTGCGGCACGGGATGAGGGATGGCCGGCGGCGCCGGATCATCCACCGGTACGGGATCGGGGGCACGGTGAGCGTTGTGCATGGTCGGTACTCCTTGAGCTGACACGTATCGCCATTCTACCCCGGCGGCTCCGGCATGGGGTCTGACCCCGTACGGGCTCCGGCATGGGGTCTGACCCCCTACGGGGTCAGACCCCGGTTTACCCGGGTTTCGCATGCTTGACGTATTTATCCAGCCACGCATTGGTTTCGTACAGCATGTGCAGGATCGACTCGCGCGCGCGGTAGGCGTGCGATTCGTTCGGCAGCATCACCAGCCGCGCCGTGCCGCCCAGTCCTTTGATGGCCTGGAACATGCGCTCGCTCTGCAAGGGGAAGGTGCCGGTGTTGCTGTCCTCGGCGCCGTGGATCAGCAGCATCGCATCCTTGATCTTGTCGGCGTTATTGAACGGCGACATGGCCTGGTACACCTCCTGCGCCTGCCAGAACGGCCGCTCCTCGGACTGGAAGCCGAACGGCGTCAGCGTGCGGTTGTAGGCGCCGCTGCGCGCTATCCCCGCGCGGAACAGGCGCGTGTGCGCCAGCAGGTTGCCGGTCATGAAAGCGCCATACGAGTGGCCGCCGATGGCGATGCGGTGGCGGTCGGCCACGCCGCGACGCACCACCTCGTCCACCGCCGCCTGCGCGTCCGCCACCAGCTGCGGCAGATAGCTGTCGTTCGGCTCCTCGTCGCCGGCGCCGATGATGGGGAAGGATGGATTGTCCAGCACCGCGTAACCCATCGCCAGGAAGGCCGCCGGCCCCCAGTAGCTGACCGCGTTGAAACGGTAGGGCGAACCGGTGGTCTGGCTGGCCGCGCCGGCCGATTTGAATTCCTGCGGATAGGCCCACATCAGCAGCGGCAAGGGGCCATCGCGACCGGCGTCGTAACCGGACGGCAGCATCAGCGTGGCAGTCAGCTCGACGCCGTCGTTGCGCGGGTAGCGGATCTGCTCCTTGTGCACATCCTTCAGCTGGGGGGTCGGATGCGGATAATTGGTCAGCGCCGTCAGCTGCTGGTCCTCAGGCTTGGTCAGGTCGCGCAGATAGTAGTTGGGCCGCTCGGTCGGCGATTCGCGCGTCGTCAGCAGCAGCGTGCCTTCGTCGTTCAGCACTGCCGCCACGTTCTCGAAATACGGCGCGGCGCTCTGGAACAGCCGCACCTTCTGTTTGGTGGTCAGGCTCAGACGGTCGATGAAGGGACGGTCGCCTTCCGGCGTGGCGCCGGCGCCGTCCAGCAGCACCGTGGTGCCGGGGCCGATCAGCAGGCGCGGGAAGCCGCTGGCGTCGGCCCGCATCACCGGCGAGCCGGGACTGTTGTAGCGGTCCTCGTACGAGCCGGCGTAGATCAGCTCCGGCGGCGTGGACAGGTGTTCGGGCTCGATCATCCACTGCCTGTAGTCGCGCGTCTTGTGCCAGCGTTCGTTGATCAGCGCGACGTCGCCGCGCCCCCAGGCGACGCCGGCGTAGCGCATCGTCAGCCGCGCCAGCACCAGTGGCGGTTCGCGGAACGGCGCCGCGTGCAGGTAGACCACGTCGCGGATATTGTCGATCACCGGGCGCGCAGGATCGCCGCCATCCTGCGCCTCGGTCCACACCAGCGTGGCCGGCACGTCGGCCCGCCACGACACGTGGCGCACGCCTTCGGAGACCGCGTCGTTCCCCTGCGGCAGACCTTCTTCCAGCGGCAGCGTGGCCACCGTGTGCAGCACATCGCCATTCAGGTCGCGCACTTCGATCCGCTCGCCGAAGCTGGACGCCGGCACGATGTAGGAGTACGGCCGCGTCACGCTCTGGGTCAGCAGGTACTGGCCGCCCGGCGCGACCGAGGTGCGCGAGAACTGCCCCGGCGCGCCTATCATGCGCGGCTTGCCGTGCAGGTCCAGCAGCACCATCTGCACCGTGATGTAGTACTCGAACAGGCGCGCGTCGTCCTCGTTCTTCAGCAGGTCCTGATAGGTGCGCAGCTGGCGCAGGGCGCCACCGGGTTCGCTGTCCTGCTGGATCGGGCCGGTGGGCACGCCGTCCGACTGCGGCGCCTTGCCGATGCCGGCCGGACGCCAGTGCACCAGCAGGCCGCTGCTGTCCGGCAGCCAGTTGAAGCCGCGCGTGAGCACCGCCGACAAGGGCTGCGCCGACAGGCGCGTGGCCTTGCGCGCGGCGATATCGACCAGCCACAGCTCCACCGCGCCGCGCTCGCCCTTGTAGGCCACGTGCGAGAACGCCAGGTAGCGCTGGTCCGGCGACCAGGCCAGGTCCGCCAGACGCAGCGCGCGCGGCAGCCCGCGGATGCGGCTTTCCTTTTGCGTGGCGATGTCGAGCAGGCCCAGGTCGGTGCCGAACGAGAAGCGGGAGGAGGAACAGGTGCGCGGATTGATGCGCAGGCCGGCCAGCTTGAGCTCCGGCTGCGCCACTTCGGCGATGCCCGGCAGCGGCGGCGTTTGCACCACGGCGACCAGGTTGCGCTGGGGGCTCAGGCTGAGCGCCGGCGCGCGCGGCGCGTCGACGATGTCCAGCAAGGCGGAGGGCGGAAGGCGGTAGCCGCCCTCCTGTGCGCCGGCCTGCGGAGAGGCGGCCATCAACCCTAGATTCAGGGGCAGCATGGTTAACGGTTTGTTCATGGATATCCTTTCGGTCCAGAAGCGAGGCTGCTGCAGTTCAGTTTGCTTATGCTATCCGGGATTGTCAATCACTGCCGGATAATGCGTGACAATCTGTAACGCTGTGGCGCCACTGCAGCTTGGCGTACAATCGCGGTTCTTCGAATCACGCCCCTGGAATCGCTTATGGATATGCCGACTATCGTCTTGTTGCTGCTGGTGCCGCTGGCCATCTGGCGCATCTACACGCGCCTGAAGCGCCTGATGGGCCGCACCCGGTCGGAACTGTGGCGCCATTACCTGGCCGCCGTGGCGATGTCCGCCGTGCTGGGCGTGCTGGCCGCTACGCTGCTGGGCAAGTGGGCAGCATTCGGCGCGCTGGTGGTCGGCGCAGCGGTCGGCGTCGCGCTGGGCTACCGCAATATGCAACTGACCCGTTTGGAAAACACGGCCGAAGGTTTCTTCTACACGCCCAACCGCCGTCTCGGCCTGCTGGTGGCGATGCTGTTCATCAGCCGCCTGATCTACCGCCTGTTCGAGGCCTACCTGCACATGCACGACCGGCTGCCGCTGGACCCTGACTTTATCGGCAATCCGCTGACCTCCGTGCTGTTTGGTTTGCTGGCCGGCTTCTACGCCTGCTACAGCGTGCTGCTGCTGCGCTGGCGCCGCGCCACCAAGCCGGTGCCGCGCCCGATCGACATCTTCGATATCAAATAAACTATTTAGCCTGCAGTCGTCTTTATTCGCGTAAAACAGTTAAATATTATCGTAAAACGATATTTTTCTTGAGGCTGACCTGGATGCAAAAACCGGCGCCGACGCCGGACATTTTCTATAAGGCGACGTCTTTTTCGCGACAGTGCTATCGTATTTCCTGTGGTGCAGGGAAGGTTTGGTGGTATTCTGAGAATATCCACCAGGCAACTAATTTGCACTTCCATGAATACTTCAATTTATGACAAGACCGCCAAGGGCCGGGACGAGATCGCGACGCGCAAGTACCAGCTCGCGCCGCGCCTTCGAAGTCTGCTGGTGTTGATCGACGGTCGTCGTACGGAAGAAGAATTGCTGCGCAATGTGGCGGGATTGGGACTGACCATCGCTGCCCTGAGCGAGCTGCTGGAGGGGGAATTCATCGTGCTATCAACCAGCTATGCAACGATGGCCGTAGCGCCGGTCGCGGAACGCGCGCCGTCCGCACCGACCACGCCGGCTACCATGCCAGCGCCAGTACCAGCGCCCGCAGCCCCGGCGGCGGCGGCCGCGCGGACCAGTCAATTCCAGGCGCTGTACGAGTTTTACAATAAGACCATCAAAAGCACGATAGGCCTGCGCGGCTTCACCTTGCAGCTGAAGGTGGAGAAAGCCAGCTCTGTGGAGGAACTGCGCGAACTGCGCATGCCTTATCTGGACGCGGTGCAAAGAGCCAAGGGCAACTTCGCCGCCGCCTCCCTCGCCGAACAACTGGACCAGCTGCTCGACGACCGCCCGGCCCAGGCCTGAACGCCCAGGCCCGGGCTTCGGGTCAGGCCACCTTGGCCGCTTCGGCCGGACGGCGCTGCAGCACAAAGATCGGCTGCGCCCACTCCGTGTCCTTCTTCTTTTTGCTCGTGATGAGCGTCAGCTCCGAAGGATCGTAGACGTCGGTATTGTGCGTCAGCGGCGTCGTCATCAGGTACTGCGCCTCGGTGTTCTTCAGGAACTCGCCGACCAGCTGGATGTTACGAATATCCAGGTGGGCAAACGGTTCGTCGATGAACACGAAGCCGCCGGAACCATCTTCCGACTTCAGCAGACCAATCAGCAGCACCAGCGATTTCATCACCTGCTGGCCGCCGGACGCTTCGCCGTCGTTCATGCCGATGATGCCCTTGCCGTCGAACTTGAAGCGCACGTGCAGGCCCGCCTGCGACAGCAGCGTATCGTCGTTCTCCAGCCGCACCGGATCGGAATGCACCTCGATACCCGCCAGCTCGCCCAGCTCCTTGATGTTCTTGGAGTAGGTCTTGATGGTGTAGCGCAGCCGCTCCATGTAGGCGCCGCGCGCGTTGCCGGTGGCCTCGATGGCGCGGTTGTTCTGGTAGCGGCGCTCCTCGGTTTCCGACTGGCGGCCGTGCAGCTGCTCGTTCAGGCGCTGGTACTGGTCGATCACGGTGGCGTCCAGTTCCCAATCGCTGCGGGCCAGGCTGGCCTCCAGCGAGTGCACGCGCAACACCACCTGGTGCGAGTTCTGGTGCTCGCTGACCAGCGCCGCGCGGCGCGCCGGACGGCGCCAGCTCTTCGGCAGGTGACGCCAGTTCTTGCGCAGCGTGAGCAAGGCGCGCGCGTGGTCGGCGCGCTGCTCGATCTGGCGCTTGTTGTTCAGGCGCAGACCGGCTTCCGATTCGGACAAGGCAAAGCGCGCGTTCTGCCACGTCGTGTCGGCGCGGGTGCGCGTGACGACGGCGTTCTTGATCAGCGTTTGCAGTTCGCCCAGGCGGGTGCCGACTTCGGTGCGCTCTTCCTTCAGCGGCACGGCGTTGCGTGCCGCCTCGTCGAACTCCTCCTGGCGCGCGGCCAGTTCCTTGGCGGCGTCCACGCCGGCCAGGCGCGATTTCAGCGAGCTGATTTCGGTCGCCAGCCTGGACACGATCAAGGTCAGTCCATCTTCCTGCGCCTCCAGCGCCGGCAGCGACTTCTGAATCGCTTCCATACGCTGGGTGCGGCCGGCGGAACCGAAGCGGTAGCGCGAAGCTTCCACGAACAGCGAGCGTCCGCCGCGGCGTTCGCGATGGTAGGCGTCCGGCGTGATCCACTCGTCGTGGCTACCCAGCTTGGCGCCGGCGTCCACGGTGTCCACGCGGGTGATGCGCGAGAGCTGCTCCACCAGCCACGAAGGCACCTTGGCCGAGAACTTCACCACCGACATCAGCGAGTCGTCCTTGACCGTCGGCGCATGCACCAGGTCCGGCACGATGAAGTGGCGATAGCGCTCCTTCTCCGCCAGGCGGTACGCGGCCGAAGCGTCGGACGATTTATCCAGCAGCACCACGGAGGCATAGCCACCCAGCACGCCTTCGATCGCGCCCTGCCAGCGCGCATCCGTCACCTCGACGATATCGGACAGCATGGCGTGGCCGATGCCGGCGTCGTTCAGCGCGCGGCGCATGGTGCGCTGCGCTTCCGGTTCCGGCATCGCGGTCTTGCCCTGCAGGGCGGCGATGGTCGACAGCTCGCCGGCGATCTTGGCGGCGACGGCGTCGCGCGCCATGCGCTGGCGCGCCAGTTCGATTTCTTTTTCCTGCAGCTGCTGCGCCACTTCGGCCAGGTCCGCGCCGGCGTCGGCGGCCAGCTTCTGCAGGCGGGCCTTCTGTTCCAGCAGGCTGTCGAGCGGCTTGAGTTTGCCGTTGATCTGATTCAGGCGGCTTTGCAGCGCGGTCGACTCCTGCTCCAGCACCGTCTCGTGCTGCTGCGCGTCGGAGAGCGCCTTGGCCTGGGCGGCCAGCGCGTTGCGCTTGTCGGTCAGCTGCTGGTCGGCCTGCATTAGCGGCTTGCGGGCATCGCGCAGCTGGCGGCTGATGTTGGCGTGCTTCTCGCGCGCCTCGTGGTACTCCAGCGTCGGCAGCACTTCTTCCTGCAGATTGCGGCGTTCCTTGTTCAGGTCTTCCCACTGGTGGTAGTTGGCCACGCGCAGGCGCAGGCCCTCCAGGTTGGTCTTGGAGGCTTCCAGCTCGCTCTCGAAGCGTTTCAGTTCGACTTCGGTATCGCGCTGGTGGCGCTTGGCTTCGTCGTAGGCGTCCAGCACTTCCTTGTCGCCGAAGACCTGGAACACCAGGTCCAGCAACTGGCGCGGCGCGTATTCGCACAGCTTGTCGGTTTCGCCCTGCTCCAGCGCCAGCACTTTCGCCATCGCCGGCGACAGGCCGGCGTTGGCGAGGCGCTTGCGGTAGTTCTCGACGCCGAGCCAGTCGTTGCCGGCTTCGCCGATGTCTTCGATCTGCACGTTACCGGGACGCATAAGATACTGGCGCTTCCAGTCGCCGCCGTTCTTCTGGATCTGGCAGAACAGCGTGACCTCGTCGTCGCTGAAGAAGCCGGAGCTGCGGAACGGACGGTTGGACAGCTGCTTGCCGACGTTCTTGTTGTCCACCACGGCGCGCAGCCAGGCGGTCTGCTGGCCGCTGTGGCGGGCATAGTGCTTGTAGGTGCGGCCCATCGAGCAATCGAGGCCGAACAGCGTGCGCAGGGCGTCCAGCAAGGTGGTCTTGCCGGAGCCGTTCTGGCCCGCGATGGTGATGATCTTGGCGTCCAGCGGGATGTTCTTGATGCGCTGCCAGTAATCCCAGTGGACCAGTTCTAATGATTTAATGTGAAACACGTTTAGTCCTCGGCTGGAAGTTCGGAGTCGGGGGCGGCATCTTCAGCCACCTCCTCGTCGTTGGCGGCGATCGGCGGCGCGCTGCGCGGCACCGGGATGATCTGCGCCGGCGAGCGCTTGAACACGTCGGCCAGCGCGCCGTTGATGATGCGCTCTTTCAGCTGGTCGGTATCCATCATCAGGTCCAGCAGCGGGCCTTCGACGATGATGTCGCCGCGGCGCTCGATGAAGCCCAGCTTGGCCAGGATGCCGAGGTTCATGTCCAGGCGGGTCTTCTTGCCCAGCTTGTCGCCGAAGTCGGCCAGCAGCGCCTTGTAGGCGATGCCGATCGAGGTGTCTTCCGCGCGCGGCAACGGCTTCTCCACGCCGAACATATCGTTCTGGTCGTCGTCCGCGTGCTGGTGGGTCTCCTGGCGTTCGCGCTTGGGCAGGATGATCTGCGCCCACAGCACCACCAGCAGCGCCACGCCATCGCGCGACAAGCCGAAGTTATTGTTTTGCCAGACGTCGCGGGCGCCGAAGATCTTCGGCTCGATGGCGCGGTGCAGCGCGATCGTCACGTGGTCGGCATAGACGTTGTCCAGCAGTTTGAGGCCGGTGGCCAGCAGGCGCGCGTCCACTTCGGCGCGGAACAACTCGTCCGACAGCACGCGCTTGACCAGTTTGTCGTCGCGACGCAGGGTTTGATGCGTCAGCAGGCGCGCGATCAGGATTTGGGAATCGTCATTCATCTGACTTGTCGCCTTCCGTATTCAAAGACAGTGAGAGGGAGGCCAGGGACATCGCCGCCACGTGCAAATCGGGCAGCTGTATCATTTCATCGGTCGGGGCAAACTTCACCGGCAGGCGCGCCAGTTCGGCGGTGGCGCCTTGCAGGCGGGCCTCGTCGGCGTCGCCCAGCAGCGGCAGCAGCGAGGCGCGGTACGAGGCCACGGCGAACGTCGCCGGCAGCAGCGAATCCTGCACCGGGATCGATTTCGGACCTTCGTCGGCGATGCTGGGGAAGTTACCCAGCGCGGCGAAGTCGGACAGGCGCGCCAGCCAGTCATCGAGCTCGCGCTGCATCTGCGGGCCGTCGCTGATGGTGGTCGGGGCGTCGGTGCCGGTGGGCAGGCCGCTGGAGACGGCGCTGACGGCGCGGTCCTGCAGCAGCTCGGTCTCGGCGACGTCGATCATCTCGGCCGGGGTGATAAACAGCGGCACCACCGGCTGGTCGATGGCGCCTTCGGCCAGCGATGCCAGGTCTTCATGCAGCAGCAGCCAGCGCTTGATGTCGGTGGTGGACAGGCCGGACTGCCCCAGGTGCACGCGCTGGCGTTCGATCTGGTTCAGCGCGCGCGAGAACATGCCCTGCATATTGAGCAGCGCCGATTGCGCGCGGCCGATGGCCTGCGCCGCCTTGTGGGTGGCGCCGTCGGCGTTTTCGTCGGACAGGATGGCGCGCAGGATCTCGGAGCCCTTCTCGACCCAGTCGCAGGCGGTGTGCCACTTGGCCTGCGAAGCGCGCAGGCGGAACTCGGAGCCGGAGGCGATGGCGTCCGAGAATTCCTCGGTCAGGTCGACCAGGCGGCCCAGCAGGTGGTTCAGCTGCTCGACGGTGACGCCGCCCATCACCTGGGCGCCGGCCACCTGCGACAACAGGAAGCCCATGTCGGCGTTGTCCTCGTCCTTGCCCAGCGCGAGCAGGCCGTCGATGGCCGACAGCACGTTGCGCGCCATCGGCGTGACGCGGTAGACGGCTTGCTGCGCGTCCCAGGCCAGCAGCTGGTTGGTGCGCAGGCGCATCAGCACCGTCTCCAGCGACTCGGGCAGCAGGTAGGCCAGGCGGGTGTTGATGTCGGCGCGCGAGAAGGTGGACGAAGCGGCGTCGGAGGCCAGCTCGCGCAGCACCAGCAGGCGCACCAGCACGCCGTCGAAGCCGCCGTGGAACAGCGCCGTGAACACCTGCAGCAGCGGCTGCGCGCGTTTCAGGTGGTAGACCTGCTCGATCTCGTCGGCCGAAAAATTCGGCTGGAAGTGGGCTTGCAGGCTGTCCTGCTGCTGTTGCTGATCCAGCTCACTTGTTATAATTTCTATCATTCTTTGCCATTCTGTACGCATCGCAACGACTAGATTGCGGGGGCGTCAGTATAACAGGCAAAAGCGGGGGTCAAGTCTGACATTCGGACACGAGCTCCGCTGTAGGCGACGCCTACAGCGGAGCTCGTGTCCGAATGTCAGACTTGACCCCCGCTTTATTTTTTTACGGCCTTTTCTAGCGTCTGGTCGACGAAGTCGCCGTCGTTGTCGTTGAAGCGCACACGCACCGGGTACCAGTCCATCGACGGTGCCAGCCACAGGTCGACCTGCTGGCCCTGCGCGTCCGGCGGCGGCGCCTTGACCAGGTGGACGGCGTTGACCTCGCCGGTGCCGATCTGCACTGCCTCATTTTTCATCACCTTGAAGCTCCACACCTCGGCGTCGCGGCGGCCGGCCACGAAATACTTCCATTCGCTGCCCGGCTTGAACTTGTCCGGCGCGGCGCGCGCCTGCGCCGCCAGCTGCCACTGGATGCTGGTGCGATCCTGCTCGCCGCCCTTGATCGGGTAGCTCTCGTCGCCTTCGCTGAAGGTGATGGTCCTGGCGTCGCGCTGGAAGGTGGTGGTGCTGGGGTCCTTGCGGAAGCGCTTTTCGTAGAAGGTGGCAGGCGCCAGGCCGAATTCGTCGATCGTGCCTTCGCTGCGGTTTTCCAGGATCTTGCCAAACAGCGCGGCGCGGCTCTCAGTCGCGACCGAGTACTTGCCGTCGACGGCGCGCCATTGCACGGTGGCGGTGCCGCCGAGGCTCAAGCCGTGCTGCCTGGCCTTGATGGTGTAGCTGAGGTCGGCCGAGGGCGGCAGGCTGTGCGGACGCTTGACGCTCGGGTGTTCGCCGGCCGGGGCGTCGGCGCCGGCGGCGTGGGCAGCGCAGACGCCGCAGCTCAGCAGGACGGCGGTGCCCAGGGCCAGCAGGCGATTGGTGTAAATAGTATGCATATTATTTTCCGGATTCTGTCATCGTGATTTTGGAGACGGTCTGCGTCGTCAGCGCGCCGCTTGCCTCGGTGTTGCGCAGCTGGACCGGGTACCAGTTCAGGCCCGGCGCCAGCCAGATGTCCAGCCGCGACGAGTAGCTGCCGGGGCGCGGCGGCCGGCTCAGGTGCCAGGCCACCACCTTGCCCATCTTGGTGTCCAGCTCTTCCTCGCCCACCAGCTGGAAGCGGAACAAGGTCGCTTCGCGCTCATCGCCGACCTGCATCTCGATATCGCTGCCGAACTGGTTGACGTCGGCGCGGCCGATGCCGCCCAGCTGGAACGGCACCGTCGCCATGTCCTGCGCGCCCACCATCAGCGGGAAGCTGCGCTCGCTGGCCGAGAAGGTGATGGTGCCGGCGTCGCGGTTGAAATGGGTGGCCGTCTCGGCGCGGCGGCCGCGCTTCTGCGTGCTGCTGGCCGGGGCGATGCCGTAATCGTCGATGGTGCCGGCGCTGCGCATCACCAGCGCGTTGAGGCGCGTGATCAGCAGGCTGATGCCCGCTTCGGCCGAGGCCTGGTAGCTGCTGCCGTCGGTCTGCCAGGTCATCACGGCCGAGCCGGTCCATTTGGTGCCGTCGGCGTCGACCCGGGCCACGTCCATGTCAAGTTTGGCCGACGGCGGCAGGTTGACCTTGTAGCGCCGCATGCCCTGCGGCGGCGGCGCGTCCACCGGCACCGCGGCGACCGGCGTGGCGCCGGTGGTGTCGGGTAGCGACGGCGTGCCGGTCTGCGCCTGCGCGGCGCCGGCTTGCGCGCCGGCGCCGGCGTCGGCCGCAGGCGCGGGCGGGGACGCCTCAGCCGGCGGCGCGTTGTCGGCCACGGGCGGCGGCGCGGCCGGTTCGGGCGCAGGCTCTGGCGCCGGCACAGGGGCAGGCTTGCGTTTACGGGGCGGCTTGGCGGCCGGAGGCAAAGGCTGGATCTCGGCCGCGGGCGGCGTTTCCACATGCTTGGGCAGCGCCAGGCGCAGTTGCGCCGTCATCAGCGACGACGGCAGCGGCGATGGCCGGTGCGACTGCGTCGCCAGGCGGTCGCCCACCCAATCGATCGCCACATAATGCAGCGCCAGCGTGGCTGCGCACAAGATCAGCAGGCGGCGGTGACGGGATAGATGGGTGCTTAAGCTCATGCCGCTAGTTTAACGTGTTCGGACCGAGTCCGCGCCCAAGCAGAAATGTTGTCAAAATCTTTTGAAGCATGGCCCTTTATCTGCTACGCTGGACCTTATTCCTATAGGAGACTTCCATGGCTCATACGCAAATGCCGAACATACCAGGTGCAGCAGTGATGACGGATACGCTGGATTTCGTCAAAAACCTGTGGGGCAGCATGAGCGTGCCCGGCCTGACCGCTCCCACCTTGTCGGTGGAAGAGCTGGACAAGAAGATCAACGACCTGAAGGCCGTCGAGACCTGGCTCAACCTCAACATGAGCATGCTGCGCGGCAGTATCCAGGCGCTGGAAGTGCAGCGCGGGACCATCGCCACGCTTAAATCGGTCGGCGCCAGCCTGGCGGCGGCGGTCAACCAGCCGCAGAGCAAGGACCAGAAATCCATCTTCGACGCCAACCCTTACGCCTCGGCCTTCTTCCACCACGCCCGCGAGGCCGACAAGGACAAGGACAAGGACCAACCCAAAGCCGCGGCGCCGACGCCGCCTCCCGCCCAGACGGCCCCGAAGCCGGAAGCCGCAGCGACGGACAAGCCGGCCCCCGCGCCGATGGCCAACCCGGCGATCTGGTGGAATATGCTGCAGGATCAGTTCAAGCAGGCCGTGTCGACGGCCATGGCGTCCGAATCGATGATGGCCACCGCCGCCGCGCGCGCCACCGACACGGCGGCCAAGTTCGCCGCCGCAGCCACGGCGCCGGCCGCCAAGGCCAAGCCGGAGGCAAGCAGCGCCGCCGGCACAGCCACTGGCGCGGCAGCGGCCGCGCCGAAGAAAGCGCCAGCCCGCAAGCGCGCGCCAGCCAAGGCCAAGCCGCCCGCCGTCAAGGCCTGACGGCCCGCCGTGCTGATTACGCCAGCCGCTGGATGCGGATGGCGTCAATCAGGCCATCGGCCTGGCGCTGCACCTTCTCGATATCGATCAGGCCTTCCTCTTCGAGCTGTTTGGCGCTGTCGTGGGCGGCCTGAAAACTGTCCACGGTGTCGCCCTTGGCGGCGACCGGACGTATCCAGGCCACGCTGCCGACTTTCATTTTTGTATAAACTTCTTTTGCGATATCGCGCATATTTTAGTGCCCTTTATTTGCCCTCAATATTGACAGCGAATCAAGGCGCGGACCCGCCGCGCCGAAATTCAGTGTAATCATTTGCTGCCCCGGAAACAAGGCCGCCACCGGCCCCGCTGTTGCGCCCAACCGTCACTCATGGGCATCCGCGTGCTTGTCCACTATCGCGCCGTTGGCCGCCACGTATTCGCTGGCGGCGGCCGCCGCCACCACGCCCGACATCGGCGCCAGCAACGCCAGCTGCTCCATCAGCTGCGCAAAGCGCTGCTGTCCCGGCGCGATGGCGTCGACATGCATCAGCACCTCGATCGCCTCGTCGGCCAGCGCGCGCACATAGCCGGTCTGCTGCAGCTGCGAGATCAGGATCTGCGCGGAGTTGAACAGGATGCGCATATTGTGCGGCAGCGCCTTGCGCGCCACCCGCATCCACTCCACCGCCTCGACCAGCTTGCCGGTCTTCCACAGCAGCACGCCCTTGTTCATCATGTCCGCCGCTTCCTTGCGCGAGGCCTTGATCAGCTCCATGCCCTCGTCGGTCATGCGCGCCTTGTCGAAGATCTTCTGCACGTCCTCCAGCAGCGGCACGTTGTCGTGGTTGTTGCGGGTGACGTAGCACAGCAGCCCCACCGGCGCCTCCTTGACGCCGACCGCGAACAGCAGCGTCGCCATGTCAAGGCAGGTCTCGGTGTCCGGCCGCTGCTTGGATTCGTCGGCCAGCATCGCTTCCAGCTCGTCGCCGGATTTGCGCGCGCGCCGGTAGTCGCCCGTCTCGTGGTACACCAGGCCCTCTGTGATCTTGGCGCGCAGCTCGACCATGTCGCCGCCGAACTGGTGCACCGCCGCGTTCAGCAGGCGTATGGCTTCCTTGGTGTCGTTCTTCTGCGCGCACACGCGCGCCAGGCCGAAAAAGGCGTCCACCGTCTTCATCACCGAGTACTCGCCGATCTCTATGCATTTGCGGAAGGCCTTCTCCGCCACCGGGATATTGCCCAGCTTGAGCGCGGTCTGGCCCAAGGCGCGCTGGCGCGGCACCGAATTGGGCGACAGCTTGGCCGCCTTTTCCAGCACGCCGAAGGCTTCCTCGGTCTTGCCCTGCAACTGGAAGGTCTTGGCCAGCTGGTCGAAGGCGTCGATGTAAAAGCGGTTGTCGGTGATCACGGCCTGGAACATCGTCAACGCCGCATCGAGCTCGCCGTTGTTCATCAGGATCTTGGCCAGGCCGCAGCGCGCCCAGTTGTAGTCGCGTTCTTCCAGCACATGCTCGTACACCTTGCGCGCCTGTTCCGGCTCGCCGCTCTTGAGCAGCAGCGTGGCCTTCATGCGCAGCAGGTCGATTTCGTGCAGCGGATTGTGGGCCACCTGCTCGTCGCACAGGCGCGCCGCGCGCAGGTAATCCTTGTCGGCGAAGGCCTGGTCGATTTCGCGGAAGATCTGCTTCTTGTTCCACACGCGGTTCAGGCGCGTCAGCAGCACGCCCTCGGTGATTGGCTTGATGATGTAAGCGTCCGGCTGGTGCTCGGCCGCGCCCATCACCGACTCCACGCTTTTTTCGGCGGAGACCATCAGCCACACGCTACTGGGCAGCATCAGGTTGCGGATGCGCGCTTCCTCCAGCACCTGCTGGCCGTTCTTGCCGTCGCCGAGGTTGTAATCGCACAGCACCACGTCGTAGCGGGTCTTCGACAGCAGCATCATGGCCTCGCCGCCGCTGGCCGCCTGGTCGATATGCTTGGCGCCGAGGTTGCGCAGCGACTCGCGCAGCAGCTGGCGGATGCCGACAAAATCGTCGACCAGCAGGTAGTGCTTCTCGGCCCAATCGACATCGCCTCCGGCGGCGGCGCTCATCGCTTCGACGCTCATGGCAGCCGCAGGACGAAGCAGCCGCCGCCCAGGGCGCCGCCGTTTTCCAGCGCGATGCCGCCGCTGCGTTGGCGGTACTTGTGCATCTTCGCCACTTCGCTGGAGAAGTAGAGACCGAGGCCGCTGCTGTTGTTGAGGAAGTTGACCGCGTTGCGCTGGGCGTTCATGGCGCTGGCGCCGGCCTCCAGCAGCGACGGCGGGAAGCCGGAGCCGTTGTCCTCGACGCGCAGTTCGAGGTAATCGCCGTCCACCCGGATCGCCAGGCGCAGGCGGTCGCGCGTGTAGCGGATGGCGTTGTTGATGGCGTGGACCAGCACACCGATGATCAGGTCTTCGTCCATGGTCCAGATGGCGTCCGGCGGAAAGTCGAGATCGAGCGTGATGCCGCGCGACTGCAGCAGCGTGCGCGCCTGCCCCGCCACCTGCTCGACCAACTCGCTGACGCGGCAGGCGGCCGGGTCGAACGGATAGCCAGGCTTGCCGACGTCCTTGTACAGCGCCAGCAGCTGGATCAGGTTGTCGTTGAGGCGCTTGGTCTGGTACAGCATCTGGCCCAGCTGCTCGTAGCCCGGCTGCTGCGGTGTGGCGGGCGCCGTCGCCAGCAGGTTCTCCAGCGTGCCATTGAGGACGCCGATCGAATTCTTCATGTCGTGCACAGTCGACGCCAGGAACATGAACAGCTCCGGCGAACCTTGGTGGTGCTGCGCATCTTCTTCATCCATTTGACACCTCGAAAAACCGTCGTTCCCGCGCAGGCGGGAACCTATACGACGCCAATTCATCGTATGCAGTATGGATTCCCGCCTTCGCGGGAATGACGTGGTTGTCTGGTTTTTCGAACTGCCCCATTGTTCGGTTCTCCATGGACGGCGCCAGGCGCGAGTTGGGATTGCTGCTGCATTATAGCCTGCCGCCATGCCTATTGGCTGCGGCGGCGCTGTTTGAGCAGGAAGCGGCCGGGATCGAGCGCGTCGACCAGCATCGCTTCCAGCGGAGGCGGCGCGTTTTCCAGCTGCGCCACCAGCAGCTCCGCCATCAGCGGCGCCCAGATCAAGCCGCGCGAGGCGTAGCCCAGCAAACCATACAGGCCGGGATGGCGCGGCACGTCGCGCAGGCGTTCGAGCCGGCCGGCAGAAGGATAGTCGGGCAGCGCACCCGCCAGCGGCAGGCGGTCCGGCGCGGCGCAGCGGAAGCCGACCCGGCCCGCCAACGGCGCGCTGGCGGCCAGCGCGGCGACGCTGGCGCCGGGCACGATCTCGGCGAGGCGGCTCAGGTTTTCCAGCTGGCTGGCTGCGCGCAGTTCGGGGTCGTTGTCGTTGTCGTAGGTGGCACCGGCGCAGACGATGCCGTTGAACGGCGGCGTGACGTAGGCCTCGCGGCAGACCACCAGCGGCAGCTGCGGCGGCGACGGCGCGCGCGCATCGTGCGCGGTGTGCACGTCCTGCGCGGGGTCGGGCACGGCCAGGTGCGTGACCTGCCCGCGCAGGCGCGACAGCGGCAGCTCGGCCGCCTGCGCGATGTTGACGGCGCTGGCGCCGTTGGCCAGCACCACGGTCGGCGCCTGCGCGATCAGCGTGCCGTCGGCGGCGCGCACCTGCCACTCGCCGTCCATGCGTCGCAGGTCCAGCGCCTCGGCCGCGAACACGCGATGCAGGCGTTCGCCGCAGGCATCCAGCATCGCCTCACACAGCGACGCAGGACGCACCCAGCCGCCCTGCTCGAACAGCCAGCCGCCGTGCGGAGTCGGGCCACCCAGCAGCTCTCCGGCGGCGCCGGCGTCCAGCCAGCGCACGTACTCCTGCGGATAATTCCATGCCGCGACCACGTCCTGCTGCACCGTCGCATGTTCCGCGTCGCGCGCCAGTTGCAGCACGCCGCAGCTGGCGCCTTCAAATGCCTGGCCGACCCCGCCGAGCCGGCGCCATTCGCGCAGCGCGAAGGTGTAGGCGGCGCGGCTCAGGCGCGTGGGGATGTTGTCATCCTTCGACAGCAGCGGCATGAAGATGCCGGCCAGGTTGCCGGACGCTTCCTGCGCTGGCGCCGCGTGGCGTTCGATCAGCGTGACCTGCCAGCCGTTGGCGCACAGGCGATGGCTGGCCGAGGAACCGGCCAATCCGGCGCCGATCACGATCGCCCTGCGCACCGGCGCCGGCGGCGCTTCCGGCTGCGGCCTGCGGCTCTGGTAGACCGCGCTGACGTCCGGCGTGCCGTCGACGGCCTGGCAGGCAAAGCCCGCCGCCGTCAGCGCCCAGACCAGCGCTTCGTCCGGCGCCCGCGCATCCAGGCTGGCGCCCAGCACGGCCAGCTTCGCCAGGCTGCGCGCCAGCGATGCGGGGAACGATGGCGCAACATGGAAGGCATCCACCCGTGCGGCGATCTGCGGCAGCACCGCGTCCAAGGCGCCGACCAACAGGTCCAGCGTGACGCGGCCGTCGTCGAGCAGGATGCGATGGAAGCCCGGCACGTTCAGCGGCCACAGGGCGCGCAGCTGCGGGTCGGCCAGCGTGTCGGCCGATGGCGCCTGCGGGGTCGCCGCCAGATAGTGCAGCATGCCCTGCCGCGGCAGCGCGTGGCACGCGGCCATGAAGCGCTCGCCGTGGCCGAACTCCGTGTCCAGCACCACCCGCCGCGTCATCACTTGCGCGCCCGGCAGAAGCAGTCCGGCGCGTGGTCGTTCACCATGCCGATGCCCTGCATGTAGGCGTAGATGATGGTCGAGCCGACAAACTTGAAACCCAGCTTGGCCAGGTCCTTGGAGATGCGGTCCGACAGCTCGGTCTTGGCCGGGCGCGGCCCTTTGCCGGCGACCAGCGGCTTGCCGCCGACGTAGGCCCACAGCCACTGGTCCAGCGTGGTGCCGCTGGCGCGCAGGCGCAGGTAGGCCTGCGCATTGGTGATCGCCGCCGCCACCTTCAGGCGGTTGCGGACGATGCCGGCGTCGGCCAGCAGCGCAGCGACCTTGTCGGCGTCGTAGGCGGCGATTTTTTCCGGGTCCCACTGGTCGAAGGCGGCGCGGTAGTTCTCGCGCTTGTTGAGTATCGTCTCCCAGCTCAGGCCCGCCTGCGCGCCCTCCAGGTTCAGCATCTCGAACAAACGGCGCTCGTCGTGGCAAGGCACGCCCCATTCCTTGTCGTGGTATTCAAGGTAGAGAGGATTGGCTGGATTGGCCCAGCTACAGCGCGTCTTGGTCATGGCTCGGTGGGATCGGGGAGAAGCCGACAGTATAACAAGCAGCGGGGTATCATACAGGCCCCACTCATCGATGGAGCATCGCATGCAATTCGAAGCAAAGATTGAATGGACGCGCAACGGGCAGGATTTCCTGGGGCAGCGCTACAGCCGCGCCCACGCATGGCAGTTCGACGGCGGCGCCACGGTGCCCGCCTCGTCGTCGCCGCTGTCGGTGCCGCTGCCGATGTCGGACGCCGCCGCCGTCGATCCGGAGGAGGCGCTGGTGGCCGCCGCGTCCAGCTGCCATATGCTGTTCTTCCTGTCGATCGCCGCCAAACGCGGCCACACGGTCGACAGCTATCGCGACCACGCCGTCGGTGAGTTGGGCAAGAACGCTGCGGGGAAGATGGCGATGACGCGCATCGCGCTGCGGCCGGCGATCGTTTTCGCCGGCACCGCGCCGCCAAGTGCCGAGGAGCTGGAAGCGATCCACCACGAGGCGCACGACAAGTGCTACATCGCCAATACGCTCAATTGCGACGTGGTGGTCGAGGCCCCGTAACGTCGCTCCCGCGCAGGCGGGAGTCCATAATCCGCATGCTCAGCATGGGTCCCCGCCTGCGCGGGGACGACGGTGGCTTAGGTTTCGAGGTCGCTCGACAGGCCGACGCGGCGTCGTTCGCCGCCCAGCACCAGCGGACCGGCCAGATTGCTGACCAGCCGCACCTCGCCGTCCGCCACCGCCTGGTCCAGCTGCTGCATCAGGCGCGGGAACACGCCGTCCGGGCGCGTGGCGGCGGTGCTGTACAAGGCCGCCCAGGCATTGCGGCCGGAACGCTTGGCCACATACAAACCCTGGTCGGCCAACTCCACCACCTGCGACCATGACAGCAAACGCGGTTGCTGCGGCAGGAAGGGGAAGCAGGCAAAACCGATCGAGCAGGTCTTCGCCAACAGCACGCCGTCCGGCAGCACAAAAGCGCGGTCGGCCACGGCGCGGCGCATGCGCTCCGCCACCGCGTGCGCCTCGTCGCGATGGGTGGCGCGCGCCAGCACCAGGAATTCCTCGCCGCCCCAGCGGATCACATAATCCGATTCGCGGAACACTTCGCGCAGGCGCTCCTGCATCTGCACCAGGATGGAATCGCCGGCCGCGTGGCCGTAACGGTCGTTGACTTCCTTGAAGTGGTCCAGGTCGACCATGAAGAACACCAGGTCGTTGGGCGCGATCAGGTCGCACTCGGTCAGCTCGCGGTGCTGGCCGGCGTCATAGCCGCGCAGGCTCATGGCGACATCGGCGTCGACGTTCTGCAGGAAGAAGCGGCGGTTGCGCAAGCCGGTCAGCTGGTCGGTCAGGCTCACTTCCTCCAGCGCCTTGTAGGCCCGCTCCAGTTCCAGGTTCTTTTCCAGCAGCTGCTCCTGCGTCGCGCTCAGCGTCTTCAGGGTCGCCGCCACCTGGCGGTAGGCGCTGGCGTTGTCGAGCGCGATGGCACCGTAGGCGCACAAGGTGCGGAAGATCAGCCGTTCGCGCTCGCCGTAGGCATGCGCATGCAGCGACTGTACCGTCATCGCGCCCAGCACGCGCTCGCCCACCCGCAGCGGCGCGAAGATCAGGCTCATGGTCGGCAAGGTGCCGGGGATCAGGTTGGGCGTGACATCGGCCTCGCCCAGCTCGATCAGGATCTCGCGCCGCTCGCGCACGCAGCGCGCCGAGTTGGCGTTCGGGTCCGACAAGGACATCCGCACCGGCGGCACCGGATTGCCGGCCTCCACGCCGAAGGCGCAGGACAGCCATTCGCCGCCAGGCTCCAGCAGGAACACCGAGAAATGCGTGGCGTCGAGCAGGCCGTGCACGTGGCGGTCCAGCGCGCGGAACACCGCCGCCGCGTCCAGGTGCGCGGTGATCTCCTGGCCGATGGCGCTCAGGTGCTCCAGCGTGGCGCTGGTCTGCTGCAGCACTTCGGCGCGCTGCGCCTCGGCCGCGGCCAGCTGGCGGTGATGCTCGCCTTCGGTCTGCGCGCGCTCGGTCTGGTACTGCACCTGCATCGCGATGGCGCGGTTGGTGGCCTGCTGGCTGTGGGTCTGGTCGCGCGCGGCGCTGGCCTGCAGCGCGATCGCGTAGGCGCGCGCGTGATCGCCGATGGCCGCGTACTCGCGCGCGGTGGCGTCGAGCAGCGCGCCAGGCACCGTATAGCCTTCGATGGTGGCGGCGATTTCCAGCGCCAGCTGCAGGTAGTGCAGCACCGGATTGGCCGCCTGCATGTCGGCCGGCGGCGGCAGCCGGTGGCGCGCGTGGATGTCGGCCAGCACGTTAAGCGCGGCGATCTGGCTGGAGGCGTCCGCATGCTCGTGCGCCAGCGCCAGCGCGCCTTGCGCGGCGGCCAGCGCTTCCTCGGGGCGCGCCAGGTGCGACAGCGCGTGCGCCCGGCCGCGCCGCGCGCTGCTCTGGAAGTCGGTCTGGCCCAGCGCGTCGCCGCGCGCGGCCAGGCGGGTGAAGCTGTCCAGCGCGGCCGCGTGGTTGCCCAGGTCCAGCGCCAGGTCGCCCTGGTATTCCAGCGCCACCGCGTAGGCGCGCGAGCCGGACAGCGGCGCCAGCGTGTTCAGGGCTTCGCGCAGCAGCGCTTGCGCCGCCTCGCGCTGGCCTAGCTGGCGCAGGGTTTCCGCCGTCTGCATCAGGCACATGCCGATGCTCAGCGGCCAGCCGGTCGGGCGCGCCAGGTCCAGGCCGCGCTGCATCCAGTCCAGCGCCGCCTCGTGCGCGTTCAGGCTGGTGAAGCCGTTGCCGATGTTGGTGGCGACGATGATGGCGCGGCGTACCTGCCCGGTCGCCAGCGCGGTTTCGTAGCTCAGCATGAGGTGGCCGATGGCGCGGCCGTAGTCGCTGCGCTGGAAGGCGCAGGTGCCGAAGAAATCGCTGATCCAGCCGGCCGCGACCGGCGCAAGGTCGGCCAAGTCGGTGGCGAAGCGCCCGCTCCAGCGCTGCTGCGCCAGCTTCCAGTCGCTGAAGGTGTCGCAGATGCCGGAGGCGGCGTCGATGACGTCGATGCGCACCGGGTCGCCGGCAGCGCGAGCGGCCAGCGCGGCCTGCTCCAGCCAGCGGTCGCCGGCGCCGCTGTCGCCGCGGTCGTTGGACACCCAGGCCAGCACCCAGCAGGCGTCGGCGCGTGCGCGCTGGACCCTGGCCGGCGGGGCGGACGCCAGTTCCAGCTGCCGCAAGGCTTGTTCGGCCTGGTATTGGGCGGTGTCGAGCTGACCGCTCAGCCAGGCCGCCTCGGCGCCGATCAGCAGCAGGCGGGCGCGCTGCAGGGCCGACTCGGCTTCGGGCAGCGTGGCCAGCAGCGGGGCGATCTCGGCGGACAGGGTTTGCGCGCGTAGCGGGTCGCGCTGGCGCAGATGCCAGGCAAGCACCGTCAACAGCGGCAGGCGCGACGAACCGTGCATTTCCGACAATTCCGACTGCCAGTGCACCAGCTCTTCATCGAGCGCAAACATATTCACCAAATAACTTCCCTTTACTGTGTGCTACCCGCTCCCGGTCGGAGCGGCAGGCGCCATTGCCTCAGCGCATGTATGCGCCGTTGCAGCATTATTCCACAGTTTACGGGCCGATCCGCCGGCCCTTGTTAAGTCCCTGAAATCAAAGAGATTTTAGTTCCTCATGGAAATTATTCAATGCGGGACTTATTGTTTCGACGTCTTGTTTTTGCCGCCCGTCATGGCTTGCACGGATTGCAAGTGCTGGTCCACGGTCGGCTGCAACTTGGCGGCCAGCGCCTTGACGTCGGCGTCGCTGGCCTTGTTCTGGGCCTGAACGACCAGCTTGTGCGCGGCGCTATGGTCGTGCAGGCCGGCGTTGTTCAGGTAAGCGCGGTCGAAGGCCTCGCCGCTCAGGCCATTCAGGCGCTCGGCCATTTTGCGGTGCTTGGCGTCCGGCTCGGTCGGCAGCGTGACGTTCTTGCTGCGCGCCACGTCCTGCACCGCCTGCAAGCCCTTGGTGTGGTCGTCCACCATCTGCTGGGCGAAATTCTTCACTTCCGGCTTGCTGGCCTTTTCCAGCGCGATCTTGCCGGCCGCCACTTCCGCCATATTGGCCTGCGCCAGCTGTTCCAGGATGTGCTGATCGCCCTTGCTCAGGTTTTGCGCGTAGGATGACGACATGGCTGCCATAGCCAGGCCGGCGATCATGGTGAGTTGCTTTTTCATGTGGTGACTCCCCGTGTTCAACGATCGGAAAATTTATTTTACGGTCGAGGGAATAATCCGGTCGTACCTTACGTATACGCAATTACAACGCCGGCTCGCGCCGTCGTCCGTCGTTCCACCACTCGTAAAGGACCCATGCCATGAATACTGTCGCCCGCCGCTCTTCCCTCCTCGCCGCCGCGCTGCTGCTGGCCGGCGCCGCCCACGCCGACACCGTCGCCAAGAAGGACGGCATCCTGGTCAATGCCGCCGGCATGACCGTGTACACCTTCGACAAGGACGCGGCCGGCAGCGGCACCAGCGCCTGCAACGGTCCGTGCAGCGAGAACTGGCCGGCCGTGGTGCCGGCCGCCAATGTGGCCGCGCCGTATTCCGCCATCACCCGCGAGGACGGCGCCAAGCAGCTGGCCTACAAGGGCAAGCCGCTGTACCTGTTCAAGAAGGACACCAAGCCGGGCGACCGCAACGGCGACAACTTCAAGGACATCTGGCACGTGGTCAAGGACTAAGCACCGCCCATGCAAGACGAGCACGAGCGCCTGATCGCCTGCATCCCGCGCCTGCGCCGCTACGCGCGGGCGCTGCTGGGCGGGCGCGCCGACGCCGACGACCTGGTGCAGGACACCGTCGAACGCGGCTGGGACAAGCTGGCCAGCTGGCGGCGCGGCAGCGATATGCGCGCCTGGCTGTTCGGCATCATGCACAATCTGCACGTGGACCAGCAGCGCCGCCCCGCCCTGGCCACCGAGCCGCTCGACGACGAGCTGCCGCTGGCCGCGGCCGACACCAGCGGCGACGGCCTGGCGCTGCGCGATATGGACCAGGCCCTGCAGCAACTGCCGCCGGCGCAGCGCGAGGTGCTGCTGATGGTGGCGCTGGAAGAGATGCGCTACGACGAAGTGGCCGCCGCCCTCGACATCCCGCTCGGCACGGTGATGTCGCGCCTGTCCCGCGCCAGGGAAGGCTTGCGCCTGATCCTGCAGGGCCAGCCCCTGCCCGCCCCCTTAAAGGTCGTGAAATGAATACCCCTGTTACCGAAGCCGAACTGCAAGCCTGGGTCGACGGCCGCCTGCCGCCCGAACGGCGCGGCGCGGTCGACGCCCACCTGGCGCTGCATCCGGCCGTGGCGGCGCGGCTGCAAGCCTACCGCGACCAGGAGGCGGCGCTGCGCGCGCTGTACCGGCCGGTGCTGGAGCAGCCGCTGCCGGCCGCCCTGGCCAGCCTGTCCGCCAGCGCCCGCGTGCCCGCGCCCGCCGGCCACCACGGCTGGCGCGACTGGCTGCCCCGTCCCGGCGCCGGCCACCGTTGGCCGCCGGCGCTGCGCGCGGCCGCCATGCTGGCGTTGACGGTGTCCGCCGGTGCCGCCGGCTGGCTGCTGCACGGCGCCGCCGACGATGCCGGCGTCCGTCGGGACGCCGACGCAGGCGGCGGCCTCAGCCTGGCCGCGCTGCCGCGCCGGGCCGCGCTGGCGCACGCGGTGTACACGCCGGAAGTGCGGCACCCGGTCGAAGTGGGCGCCGACCAGCAGGCCCACCTGGTGGCCTGGCTGTCGAAACGGCTGGGGGCGCAATTGAAGCCGCCGCAACTGGCGGCGCAGGGTTATGCGCTGGAGGGCGGCAGGCTGCTGCCCGGCCAGAGCGGACCGGTGGCGCAATTCATGTACCGCGACGCCGGCGGCGCGCGCCTGACGCTGTACGTGTCGACCGAACAGCACCATCACGATGAAACCGGCTTCCGCTTTGCGCAGGAAGGCCAGGTCAGCGTGTTCTACTGGATAGACGGGCGCTTCGGCTATGCCCTGTCCGGCAACCTGGACAAGGCGGCGCTGGCCACCGTGGCCAACGCCGTCTACGCCCAGCTGGAACCGGCTTTGTGATCGCTGACTAGGCGTGCTTGCTGATTTCGATCAGGCGCGAGCGCATGACGTCGGTGGCGGCCGGTCCCGGCGCGAACATATAGTCCTCGTCGTTGATGGCCAGGCCGCTGTTGGCGTCGACCAGCACCTGGTCGGCCGGCTTGCCGGTCTCGCGGCTGACCACCAGCAGGCTGGCGCCCTCCGGTGCCAGGTGGTCGTTGCCCCAGGCGATAAAAGCCAGCAGCACGGGCTTGAAGGCGCGGCCGGACTTGGTCAGCACGTATTCATAGCGCGGCGGACGGGCGCTGTACTGGCGGCGCTCCATCAGGCCGCCCTCGACCAGACCGGCCAGGCGGCGGGTCAGCATGTTGGGGGCGATTTTCAGGCTTTTTTCAAATTCGTCGAAACGCGACAGACCGTAGAACGCATCACGCAGGATCAGGATACTCCACCACTCCCCGACCTTGCCCAGGCTGCGGGCGATGGGGCAAGGCATACGGCCAAAATCGGTATGTTTCATTTTTGACTCCTCGGTTCCAGGGTTAGGACATCACAGCGGCTTGTTTTTGCCTTCGTCAGCCGGGTGATTTGATTATTATCTATCCAAGAAACATGTGCTTTTGCCACAGGAGACCACGGTTTTGATTGCGTAGAAATCTATTAAAAATATTTTGCGCATAGGCATAATTTGCAACAGTCTTGCAAGCCGAGGGTAAAAAACGGCCGCGCCGGCTAAATCTGAATAATAGTTCTAAAATATAGGCATAATAGCGACTGGCGTGAGACAACCTTATCAACCAGGTATCAAAGGTCGACCATGACTGCCAGCGACAAACAACCCAGCATCCTGATCGTGGACGACTCCGCGTTCGAGCAGCGCATGCTGGTCGATCTGCTGAGCGAGCTGCCGTATAAAGTCTCGGTGGCCGTCAACGGGCTGCAGGGCTACCAGCTGGCGCTGGCCCAGCATCCCGACCTGATCCTGCTCGACGTGCGCATGCCCAATATGGACGGCTACACCGCCTGCCGCCTGCTCAAGGCCAATCCGGTCACCGAGGACATCCCCATCATTTTCCTCAGCGGCGCCGACGCCGACGAGGAGCGCATCATGGGCCTGTCGATCGGCGGCGTGGATTTCGTCGCCAAGCCGTTTTCGCCGGGCGAGCTGGCCGCGCGCATCCAGGTCCACCTGAAGCTGGCGCGGCGCGCCACCCGGCCGCGCGCGGCGCCGCCGCCCGGCGCCACGCACGAGGCCGATCCGGACGCGGTCATCGTCAACGCCGCCAAGCGCCTGATCGCCGACAACCTGGCCACCCTGCCCGGCCTGGCCGAGATCGCCCGCAGCGTCGGCACCTACCGCGAGAAGCTGTCGCATGTGTTCCGCGAACAGACCGGCATGACGGTGTTCGCCTTCATCCGCGAGACCCGCATCCGGCGCGGCGAGGAACTGCTCAAGGACACCGACATCGACGTCCAGGACATCGCCCTGATGATCGGCTTTAACAACGCCGGCAACTTCGCCACCGCCTTCCGCGAACGCCTGGGCATCACCCCCAGCGCCTTCCGCCAGTCGATCCAGCATAAAAAAACGCCGCACGGCTGAAGCCGGCGGCGTTGGTCCGGGGAGCCGGCCGCCTCAGCGCAGGCGGAACACGGCCACCACCGCGGCCAGGTTGGCGGCCTGCACCTGCAGCGAACCGGCTGCCGCGGCCGCCTGCTCGACCAGCGCAGCGTTCTGCTGCGTCACCTCGTCCATCCGCACGATGGCCTTGTTGACTTCCTCGATGCCGGTGCTCTGCTCGCTGCTGGCGGCGGAAATCTCAGCCACCACGTCGCTGACCCGGCGCACGCTCGACACCACCTGCTCCATCGTGCCGCCGGCCTGCTGCACCAGCGCCGTGCCCCGGTCCACCTGCTGCACCGAATCGTCGATCAAGCCCTTGATTTCCTTGGCCGCCGCCGCCGAGCGCTGGGCCAGGTTGCGCACCTCGCTGGCCACCACCGCGAAACCACGGCCCTGCTCGCCGGCCCGGGCCGCCTCCACCGCCGCGTTCAGCGCCAGGATGTTGGTCTGGAAAGCGATGCCGTCGATGACGGAAATGATGTCGACGATCTTGCGCGACGAGGCGCTGATCGACTCCATGGTGGCGATCACCTCGCCCACCACCTTGCCGCCGTCGGCCGCGGTGCCGGACGCCGACTGCGCCAGCTGGTTGGCCTGGCGCGCGTTGTCGGCGTTCTGCCTGACGGTCGAGGTCAGCTCCTCCATCGCCGACGCGGTCTCCTCCAGCGAGCTGGCCTGGCCCTCGGTGCGGGCCGACAGGTCGAGGTTGCCGCTGGCGATCTCCGCCGAGGCGGTGGCGATGGTGTCGGTGCCGCCGCGCACCTCGCCCACCACCCGCAGCAGGCTGTCATTCATGGCCTTGAGCGAATGCATCAGCTGGCCGGCCTCATCGTTGCCGTGGCTGACGATGTGGGCGGTCAGGTCGCCGTCGGCCACGCGGCCGGCGATGCCCACCGCCTCTTCCAGCGGCCCGGCGACGATGCGCGCCACCAGCGTCGCCAGCACCATGCTGACCACGATCAGCAGCAGCAGGGTGCCCAGTATCATCTTGCGCGACATCGCATAGGTGTCGGTGGCCGACTTGTCGGCGGCGCCGCTGCCGGCGTCGTTGATCTTGACCAGCGCGTCGAGCTGCTCATTGACCTGGCGGAACAGCTTGTTGGAGCCGCCGCGGAACAGCGCGCGCGCCTCGTCCTTCTTGCCTTCGTGCGACAGCGCCGTCAGCTTGGCGCTGCTGGCCATGTAATCGTCCAGCGATTTTTGCAGCTCGGCGTAGATGCGTTTCTCGTCCGGCTCCGACACCAGCGCCGCATACAAGGCTTGCTGCTTGTGAAATGTTTCCAGCCGGGTCGCCATCGACTTGTCGGTGGCGGTCATCTCGGCATCTTCGGCCAGCAGGATATGAGTGGCTTCGGAAATGCGGTAGCGCGACAACGACGTCTGCATCTGCCCCAGGTAGCGCACCGCCGGCAACCAGTTGGTGGCGATGTCGGTCGAGGCCTGGTTCACCCTGGCCAATTGGCTCAGCGAGAACAGGCCCAGGCAGCAGGTCAACGCGATCACCACGCCAAACGCCACGATCAGCTTTTTGCCAATTCTTAAGTCGTAAAACCATTGCATGGTATCTCCTCAGGCAATTCCATATGGAAATGTCATCATAGAGCGGGTGGCGCTGAATGTCACCCAATCCCGGTGCGGGATAGGCCGGGTGATGCTAAAGCGCGACCATCTTGCGCTGCCAGAAGAACCAGGACACCAGCGCGTTGATCCAGTACGCCGCGTACAGCAAGGCGGTCAGGTGCAGGCCGCGGCTGGCGTACAGCGGCACCGAGATGGTGTTGACCAGCAGCCAGAACGGCCAGGTGTCGAGGCGCCGCCCCATCAGCAGCAACTGCGCCACGATGCTGAACATCAGCACCGCCGAATCGATGAACGGCGCGTAGGCATTGGTATAGGCTTGCAGCATCAGCCCGTAGACGGCGGTGGCGACGATGCCGATGCCGACCATCCAGCCCAGCGCGGCCGGCCGGACGCGGCTGATCGGCAGCGCGCTGCCGGCGTCGCCGCGCAGCCAGCGCAGCCAGCCGATCAAACAGGTGACGATGAAGAACAGTTGCAGCGCGACGTCGGCGTACAGCTTGACGCTGTAGAACAAGGCGGCAAACATCGCGCAGCCGACCACGCCCAGCCACCACGAGTGCACATTGTTGCGTCCAGCCAGGACGATGGAGACCGTCATGACGACGTTGGCGGCGATTTCCAGGGGAGCGATCAACAGAGGTTCCAATCCGGCGTACAGTTCCGATGGCGGCGGGGCGCTAGGGCTCCAACTGTAACACGGCTTGCAGCACGCCGATGTCGATCGGCTTGACCAGGTGGACCGCGAAGCCGGCCTCCCTGCTGCGCGCCTTGTCGCCCTCCTGGCTGTAGCCGGACAGCGCCACCAGCTTCAGCTGCGCGGCGCCGGGCAGCCGGCGCAGATGGCCGGCCAGCTCGTAGCCGTCCATGCCGGGCAGGCCGATATCGAGGATGGCCACCTGCGGCATGGCGCCGGCGGCGGCGGCGAGGGCCTCGGCCGGATCGTAGGCGGCGCAGGCGCTGTAGCCCAGCACGCCCAGCAGCTCGACCAGCGCGTCGGCGGCGTCGCGGTTGTCATCCACCACCAGCACGCTGGCGCCGCTGGCGGCGGCCGGCTGCGGCGCGGCCGCGTCCGGCAGCGGCGCCGGGGCGTCCTCCGTCAGCCCGCCCGGCAGCGTGATGGTGAAGGTGCTGCCGCAGCCCTCGCCGGCGCTGGCGGCGCAGACCTCGCCGCCATGCATCTGCACCAGGTTGCGCACCAGCGCCAGCCCGACGCCCAGCCCACCCCGCGCACGGTCCAGCTGGCGGTGGCCCTGCACGAACAGGTCGAACACATGCGGCAGCAGCGACGGCACGATGCCGCAGCCGTCATCCTTCACCTCGATCTCGACGGTCTGCTGGCGCAGCCGCGTGCACAGCGTGATGTGGCCGCCGGCCGGCGTGTAGCGCGCCGCGTTGTTGAGCAGGTTGGACACCACCTGCGCCAGCCGCGCCGGATCGCCATGCCAGCGCGCGCTGGTCACCTCGACCATCAGGCGGTGCTGCTTTTGCTCCAGCAGCGGGCTGGCCATGTCGATCGCCTTGTAGAGCACGTCGGACAGCTGCACGGTCTCCTTGCGCAGCTCGACCTTGCCGCTGGCGATGCGCGAGACGTCGAGCAGGTCGTCGACCAGCCGCACCAGGTGGTCGACCTGGCGCTGGATCACGGCCTGCTCGTGCGCGGTGTCGGCGCCGCGCAGCTTCATCAGCTTGAGCGCGGTGACGATGGGCGCCAGCGGGTTGCGCAGCTCGTGCCCCAGCATGGCCAGGAACTCATCCTTGATGCGCGCCGACAGGTTGAGGTCGACGTTCAGGCGCTTGCTTTCGGCCATCGCCTGCGCCAGCGCGCGGTCGCTCTCGATCCGGCTCAGCGTGGCGCACACGGCGGCGGCGATCTGTTCCAGGAACTGGCGGTAGGCCTGGTCCAGCGGCAGGCGTGGCGACACCTGGAACACCAGCGTCAGGTCGTCGCACAGCTGCAGCTCGGCGCCGTGGATGACCACCATGCCGGCCGCCACATCGGCGGCTTGCTCAGCCGCGCCGCGCCGCAGGCCGGCGCCGAGCAGATCGCCCGGATTGGCGGCCACGCACTCGGCAAGGCCGGCCCGCACCTGGGCTTGGTCGCGGCAGTTCAGCAGGCTGCGCGCCAGCAGGTCCAGCGCGTGGCGGCGCCGCTCGGCCAGCACCCGGGCGGTGGTCTCGGTGCACACCACCAGTACGCCGCCCACCTGGTCGCTCTCGTCAAACACCGGGGTGTAGGTATAGCTCCAGTAGACGTCCTCGATGCGGCCGTTGCGCCAGATCGGCACCAGGTTGTCGGCGTACCACTGCGGCTCGCCGCCGCTGCGCACGCTCTCGATCTGCGGACCGATGATGGTCCAGATCTCCGGCCAGCAGGCGCGCCCGGCCTGGCCCAGCGCGGCCGGATGCTTGCCCTCGCCGAAACAGGGGACGTAAGCGTCGTTATACACCTGCACCAGCTGCTCGCCCCACCACAGGAACATCGGATGCGCCGAGTGCATGACCAGGCCGACGGCGGTGCGCAGCGAGGCCGGCCATTCCGCGACCGCGCCCAGCGGCGTGTGCTCCCATGCGTGGCGCCGCACCATGTCGCGCATGGGCGTTCCGGCGCCGATAAAACGCCAGGCGGGTTCGCACACAACGGCAGACAGGGCGGAGGACAATTGCGCCGACATAGAGTTTCCAGAGGCAGAAAGTCAAAGTGTAGCAACTGTGCCGGACAGGGGCGCACAATTGGGCGAGCGCCGCCGGCATGGCAATACCACCCTTGACTTTCCCGCCACATCTGGCAAATTGTAGCCATAGAACTAGAAAGGATTCCGCCATGCAAGCGGGGTGCGTCGGTTACGTCATGGCGTTCATGGTCGCGTCCGCGCTGCCGGCGCTGGCTGCGCCATGCCGGATGAAGATGGCGCTGGAGCAATGGCCGCCCTATGTGTACTCCAGGCCCGACGGCCCGCCATCCGGGCTGGACCTGGAGCTGGCGCAGGCGATCTTCAAGGAAGCCGGCTGCGCGCTGCAACTGCTGCCCGAGCTGCCGACCGCGCGCCGCCAGCGCCAGTTCGAGCTGGGCGACCTGGACTTGCTGCTGGCCGCCTCCAACACCGCCGAGCGCCGCAAATACGCGCGCTTCAGCCTGGCCTACCGCTATGAATCGGTGAGCGTCTTCACCCGCACCGTCAACCTGCCGCGCTACCACAACGTCCGCAGCGTCGAGGCGCTGGCCGGGAAAAACCTGTCGCTGCTGGCGCCCAAGCTGGGCTGGTACGGCGCGGCCTATGCGCGCGTACAGCCGCAGCTGCGGCAGGCCGGCCAGCTGAGCACCTTCCTTAGCTTCCAGCAGGGCCTGCGCATGCTGGACGCCGGACGCGCCGACCTGATCCTCGGCGACACCGCCGCCCTGCGCCACGCGGCCAGGGAACAGGGAATCGCCATCACGCCGCTGCCGTTCGTCGTGCTGCGGGCGCCGGTGCATCTGATGCTCAACAAGAGCAGCACCACCCAGGCCGATCTCGACCTGCTGAACGCCGCCATCCAGCGGCTGGAGAAGCAAGGCGTGCTGGCGGAAATCCGCAGCCGCTACGGCGAGTCCTGAACGACGCGGCTAGCGGCTATTCGCGCGTGGGCTCATGCTTCTGATCCTTGCGCTGGGCCTCGCGATGCACTTCGGGATGAGCGTGTGCCTCGACCGGAGGATGCGGTGGCACATGCGCCTGCTCCGGTGGCTGCGGTTTGGGCGCGGGCGGCGGATGCGGCGCCGGCGGCGGATGCGTTTCCGCCTGGGCGTGCTGGGCGACCGGAGGATGCGCAGCCGCTGGCGGATGCGGCACTACCGCAGGATGCGTTTCCGCAGGCGGATGCTGCGCTACCGCAGGATGGGTCTCCGCTGGCGGGTGTGGCGCGACAGGAGGATGCATTTCCGCTGACTGATGCGGCGGCGCCATCGCAGGACGCGTCTCAGCCGGTGGATGCTGCGCGACAGCAGGATGCGTCTCCGTTGGCGGATGCGGCGCTGGCGGTGGATGCGCCGCAGCTTGCGGCGGCACTGGCGACGGCGTCGCGGCAGCGGCCGGCGGCCGCGATTCCGCCTGCGGATGCGGCGCCGGCTGCGGATGCAATGCCGCTTGCGGAGGTATCTCCGGCTGTTTCGCCGGATGCGCCGTCAACGGCACCGTCGGCGTAACTGCCGCAGGCGACGACGGACCATGCGCCCCGCCCTTCTGCGCCAGCTGTTGCGCAGCGGCCACGGGCACCGGCTTCACCGGCCGCGCCGCCTGCACCAGATGGATATGGGGCGCCGCCGGCACAGCCCGCTGCGCCGGCGCGCCCGCGTGGGCCACCGGCGACGGCACGACGGCCGGCGGCGTCTTCGCCACCACCGGCCGCGCCAGGATGGCTGGCGCCGGGCGCGCTCCGCCATGTGCTTCAAGCCGTGCCGGACGCTGCGGCTGCACCGACGGCGCGGCCGCCAGCGGTGCGGCAGCCAAGGCCTGCGGCGACACACGCACCACGTTCTTGCGCACCGGCTGCGCCTGCGCAAACGCCGTGGCCGGCACCGCCGTCACAGCCTGCCGGTTCACATAGCGCACGTTGGTGATATTGACGTTGTTGTAGACGTTGGTGATCTGCGTCTTGTTGATGACCGTATTGCTGGTATTGATGTTGGTGACATAAGTCGGGCTGGCCTGGTACGACGGCCGGTACACCTCGCGCGGTCCCAGCGGGAACCAGGCCACGCCATGATCATGCGGCCGGTCGCCCAGCAGCAACGCCGCGCCCACGAACACCACCAGCGCCGGTGCGTACACCGGCTGCTGCACCACCGGCCCCGGCACCCAGCCCCAGCCGGCCGGCGTCTGCGCCCAGCGGCCGTAGTGCGTCACCGCGAAGCCCCACGGCGCATCATCGACCCAGGTCCAGCCCCAAGGCTCGACCCAGGACCAATGACCGTCGCGATACGGCGCCCAGTCCGGCGCCACGTGGGCCGGCATCCAGACGTTGCCGTAGCCCGGCACGTCGCGCCAGCTGCCGTTGTCGTCCAGATCCTCGTAGCCGACCACGTCGCTCGACACATAGCGCGCCGACACCGGATGCTCCAGGCGGCGGTCGCGCTGTGCCGACCAGTGGTCGAAATCGTCGGCCGGCGGCAACTGGCCGACGCTGAAATCCTGCAGGCCGGTGCCGGTGAAGCGGTATGACTGCCCCGGATCGACCAGGTAGGATGTGTTGTCGCCATACGCCTCGCCCTGGCCGTCGATCACGGCGACCTCGGTGGCGTTGCCGGAGGCATCCACCTGCAGCCGGTAGTGGCCCGGCTTGCGGATGCTGAACGCCAGGTTGGGCGTATCGATCTCCAGCACTTCATCGGGCCGCAGTTGGCGCACGCGCAGGTTCAGGCGCCCCTGCGACAATTGCAGCTGGGTGGTGTTGTCGTTGGCGTTGAGCAGCGTGACCAGCGTCTCGCCGCCCATGCGCACAGTGGCGGGGCCGGCCTGCACCTCATCGCGCGCGCCGGCCGCGGTCCACAGGCGGTCGCCGGCCACCAGCGGGCGGTTGATGCCCGCAGCCAGCCAGTCGTCGGTACCGTTGGCGGCGTAGCTCACGGCGCCGCCCACATAGGCCAGGCGCGCCACGCGCGCCGGCGGATCGGCCAGCGCCGCGCCGCTGTACAACAAAGCGGCACCACCCAGCGCCAGCAAGAATCGGAATCGGAATCGTACTGCCATGATGGGACTCGTAGAATAAACGTGAGCCCAACATAGCCGATCGGCGGCGCCGCCACTGTTCGTTGCCGCACGCTCGCGGCAACGTGCCCTTAGCCCTTAATCATGGCCGGCCGGCGCCTGTGCCGGAAGGCAGATACTCACGAACGTCGCTGCTTGCGGCGCGCCACCAGGCCGAGCAAGGCCAGGCCGGCGCCCAGCATGGCATAGGTTGCGGGCTCCGGCACCGGAACGACGTGGCCGATGGCTTCGAATTCCGACACGGCGAAGTGGTCGTCGCCGCGGCCGGCGGCGCCGCTGATCATAAAGGCGGTGGCCACCACCGGCGTGCCCAGCACCGTGCTGCCGTTGTCCATGCCCCACGAGAGGTGCGGCGCCATCACCGCCAGGTCGTGCCAGGTGTTGGCCTGGTCGCGGTATTGGACGCGGTAGAGGTTGTCGTTGTCGGCCTGGATGTTGAGCTGGTTCACCAGCGCGGCCTGGTTGAGGGTGATGGTCACCGTGTCGGCGCCGTAGTCGCCGGTCCAGAACACCGTGCCCAGGTTCCACTGCGTCTGGATCGGCAGGTAGGCGCCGTCCGTCACCGACGACGGCAAGGCCGGCACGCCCAATCCCCAGCTGCCGCCGTTCCAGAATCCGCTGCCGGTCAGCGACACGCCGCCGCCCAGGGCGACATTGGTATCGGCTGCGGCGGATCCAACACAGGCCAGGCAGGCCAACGCAATCGCGAGCGTCTTCATATTTTCTCCTTAAGCAATGTAAAATTGATAAGACAGAAAACCAGAATAGCATGAGCTCGCTAATCGTCAAGGCCGCCGTGTCTCGCGTGCGCGACGCCGCTCAGGAAGACACGGGCGCGCGCTGCGTGAACAGCCGGACGCCGAACACCGGCCCGGCTGTATGGCCCGGCTCGGGATCGAAGCGCACCACCACGCTGCGCTTACCGCTGGTGATGCGCTCGGGCACCGGATATTCCTGATCGACAAATACGCCCGGCTGGCCGCCATCGAGCCGGACGCGGGCGATCCGTTCGCCGTCGACGCTGATGTGGAAATCGCGGTTGCGTTCCTCGCCCCAGTAGCTCGCCTGCAGCAGCAGCGGGCCGTCGGCGCACTTCATGCGGAAGCTGAAGTAGCCGCCGGTGCGCGCATCGCGTCCGTTGCGGCCGCGGTAGGCAACCGGATAGGAGATGGCGGACTGCAGGTCGTGGTCGCGCTCCGGCTGCATCTCGCCCAGGTGCATCACATCCACCGAGCGCCCGGCCAGGTCCCTGAGGCGCGCCTCCTCCTTGCGGAAAGCGATTTCGGACGCCGCCCATTCAGCCTCGGTGTAGACGTTGAAGTACACCGCCGCGCGCCGCTCGTATTGCGAAAAGAACGGCGTAAACTTCATGTCGCCGGGACGGCCCGTGCCCACGCTGCGGTACACCGCCCTGCCCTTGTCCGCCTCCGCGAACGAAGCGAGGACATTGGCGCCCACCAGCGCCGGCGCCAATCCGGTGAAAGGCTTGTCGGCCGCGCCCAGGTCCGCCGCCAGCACCATCGGGCCGCGCAGCAGCGCCACCACATGGTCATTGCCGGCCGCCGCTTCCAGCCGCAGATCCAGCGGCAGCGACAGGCGCACGCTGTCGCCCGCGCGCCAGCGCCGGCGTATCAGCAAGTAGCCCTTTTGCGTGCTGGCGGTCTGCGGTTTTCCATTGACCAGCAGCGTGTGGCCGCCGGCCCACGACGGAATGCGCAGCGCCAGCGTGAACCGGCGCGGTCCCGCCAGGCGGCGCACCTTGAGCTCGATGTCGCCTTCGTATGGATAGCGCGTGTTCAGCTCCAGCCGCGCGGCCTTCCACTCCACCGTCGACGGAATGTAGAGATTGACGAACAAGGTGTCGCCGTTCTCCCAGTAGATCGAATCGCCGTGCTTGGCGTGGCTCTCCATGCCGGACAGGACGCAGCACCAGAAGTCGTTGTCCTCGCTGGAGTATTCGCGCGCCATGCCGGACATCAGCGGCGTCATATACGTGAACATGCCGGTGCGCGGGTTCTGGTGCGCGAGGATGTGGTTCAGGTGCGTGCGCTCGTAGTAGTCAAAGTAAGCGGCGTCCGGCGCCCAGCTGTAGAGATGGCGCGTCAGCTTCAGCATGTTGTAGCTGGCGCAGGCTTCGCAGGTTTGCTCGGTAATGTGGGCGGCGATGCTGTCTGGCGCCGAGAAGTACTCGCGGTCGCCGTTGCCGCCGATGACGTAGCTGTGATGCCGCGTGACGCGCTTCCAGAAAAAGTCCACGGCGTCGGCGTCGCTGCGGCGGCCGGTCAGTTCGCGCAGGCGCGCGAGGCCGATCAGCTTGGGGATCTGCGTGTTGGAATGCAGGTTGGCCAGTTCATCGCGGCCTTGCGTCAGCGGGACCAGCACCTTGCTGTGGTACAGCCGCTGCGCCAGCGCCAGCCAGCGCTTGTCGTTGGTGCGCGCATAGAGTTCCGCAAAACTCTCGTTGATGCCGCCATGCTCGCAGGCCAGCACCTGCTGCACCTGCTCGTCGCTGAGCGCGGCGAACACCTTGTCGATATAAGCCGCCAGGCCCAGCGCCACTTGCAGCGCCTGATCGTTGCCGGCATGGGTCTGCGCGTCGAACAGGCCGGCGAAGACCTTGTGCCAGTTATACAGCGGCACCCAGCAGCCGTTCAGGTCGAAGCCTGCGGACTTGATCTCGCCGCGCACGATCTCGGGGAAGATCTCCTTGCCGTCGACCACCGTGCCGTCCGCGCGCTTGCGCATGAAGCCGGCCACATAGCCATCGCCATGCGCCTGCTGCACGCGCGCCAGTTCGGCCACGATGTAATCGATGCGCGGCTTCAATGCCGCATTGCCGGTTTGCGCAAGCATCAGCGACAGCGCGGACAGGTAGTGACCCAGTCCCTCGCCCGCGATGGTGTCGGATTCCCAGCCGCCGTAGATGGCGCCCTTGGTCGGCAGGCCGGCAAAGCGGTAATAGTTGTGCAGGAAACGGTCGGCGCTCAGGCGCAGCAGGTAGGCCTGGTTGGCTTGCAGCGCGTCGGCGTAGACGGAGGGCAGCAGCCGGACCGACGACAGCGGCAACGCCCGGGCGGTGGATGGAAAATCGGTGGCGGCGGTGGTGGCAGTAGCTGCGCCGGCTGCGGCGGGCCAGCCTGAAATCAAACCCAGGCCGGCCGCGCCCTGCAATACCTGTCGACGATGCATACTTACCCCATGGTAGATGGCTATGCCTTAATGTACGCGCAGGGCCGGCGGCCGTCTTGTGGCGGCGCCGCTAAAAGGATGACGAAATCTGCACAATGCGGCGCTCACCACCCCATTTTCTGGCGGATGAAGGCCGTCAGCTGCGCCGCGTTGGCCTGGTGCTGCTTGATGCGCGGATGGCCGCCGAAGCCGGTCCAGGGGAACACGATGGTATCGATGCGCTGATCGCCGCCTTGCCGCATCTGGTCCACCGCCGTGCGCACATAGCCCGGCCATTTGGAGCCTTCCTTCACCGCGTCCATGCTGCCCAGCGCGCACACGATGTAAGCCTTCGGATACAGCGCACGTATCTTCTGCACGAACGCGCGATACGCCTGCACACGCTGCGCATCGTCGGGCGCCGGCGACAGGCGTTTCTCGCGGTCGATCAGCCAGTTATCGTTCTGGAACAGGTTGATGACCACCACATCCGGCGTCCAGGAGCGGAAGTCCCAGTGGGTGTCGTTGTTGCCGACCGCGCTGAGCTGGTCGTAAAAATCCGGCATGGTGAACGGGAACCAGCTGATCATCACGCCGATGCCGCTTTGCGAGATGATGTGCGCCTCCGCATCCAGCGCCCGCGCCGTGATCGAGGAATAGGACATGAAGTTGTTCTTGTCCTTCACCAGATGATCCGGTCCGTCGTCCGGCGACTCGTTGCCCATGCCGGTGGTGATGGAATCGCCGAAGAATTCGATGCGGCGCTGCTTGGGCGCCGGCGGCGGCAACAGCTTGCCGTCATCGGCCAGTTCCAGGCCCTGGAATACCGTGCCGCCCTCCTCGCCCTCGGTGCGCTTGGTGATCAGGAAGCGGTGCGCGCCGGCCGGCAGGCCGCCGGCCACCGCATAAGTCCTGCTGCCCTGCGCGGCCTCGATGACCACCGGCCTGGCCAGGTCGCCGTCGATGAACACGTTGAAGAAGTTCCTGCCCTGCTGGTCGTCAAGCTTGACCGCCAGGCTGGCGCCGGTGAAGTTCCCTTCGATGCTGGTGCCGGGCCATGACAACATGGGCCGGGCGCGGTCGGAAAAATCGATGCGCCCCGTGTACCGCAATTGCGCATCATCCGGCTGAACCGCCACGCCGGCAAACGCCTGCCCGGCCAACAACAACGCCACCAATCCTGCTCTGAACTTCATCAAACGCCTCCCCCTCAGATACGCCATCAGGCTTGTTAAACCATCCATATTACCATCGGCATGTCCGGGAACCGGGGGAGGCTTATTTCGCGAAGTTCACAATAGCCGTGATCGTGCCATCCTGATGGGCCTGTTTGATCGCACCATCGATTTCGGCAAGCGTGACGTGCGCCTTGCGCGACACCGCGCAGCGTACCAAGAACGACATGATAGGCAAGGGTGGATACAGCTTCAGCGGGGATGGGCGCAGGCGTTGGCGATAATACAGCACGCCCTTGGCGATCAGGATGTGGTGCACCCGTCCGCGCGCGAGCTTTTCGAGATTGATTTCCATGTTGGGCGCGTCATCGCGCACAAAGTCCTTGCCCAGCACCTGCTCCATTTCGGGGTGGGTATAGCCAAGGATGGTGCCAACGGGCTGACCGCGGACATCCTCGATCGAACGCGGAGCCGCCACGCTGGTATCGGTCGCCAGCACTTCCTCGGCGGCGAACAGGGTCTGGCTCCAGAGATAGTCGCCCGGCAGCCACTCCGGCGTATAGCCGCACAGGATGTCCGCCTCGCCAGCCAGCAAGGCACGCGCGATGCGCTTGCGCGGCAGGATGACAAAGCGCACGCTTCGGCCCAGGTTGCGCGCCAGTGCCTCGCCCAGGTCTTTGTGTATGCCGGCGACCAGGCTGCCGGACGCGAAGCCCGCCATCGGCATGTCCGAGGCGCGGTCCACGAGCACCACCAGCTCCGCGGCCGGCACGGCCAGCGCAGGCAGCAGGCAGCAAATCAGGCAGATAAGACGAAGGGGACGCATGTGTACATGGTACCCCGTTTATGAAACCTTAGAAACCTTACGAGAATTTGCTGAAGTCCGGCTTGCGCTTCTCGAAGAAGGCGGTGAAGGCTTCCTTGGCTTCCGGCGCGGCCAGCATGGCGCCGAAGAATTTGTTTTCAGCGGCGATGGCTTCCGTCACCGGGCCTTTGCGGGCGGCCTTCATCAGCTGCTTGGTGGCGCGGATCGAGCTAGCCGGCAGGGCGACCAGCTTGGCGGCCTGGCCTTCGGCAAAGGCGCGCAGTTCGGCGGCCGGCACGATCTTCGACACCAGGCCCATCTCCAGCGCCTCCTGCGCCAGGAAGGCTTCGCCCAGCATCAGCTTCTCGGCGGCGCGCGGGTAGCCGGCGATTTGCGTCAGCAGCACGCTCGATGCGAACTCCGGGCACAGGCCCAGCTGCACGAACGGCATCGAGAACTTGGCGTTGTCGGCAGCGTAGACCAGGTCGCAATGCATCAGCAGCGTGGTGCCGATGCCGACCGCCGCGCCGGCCACCGCCGCCACCACCGGCTTGGTCGAACCGCTCAGCGCCATCATGAACTTGTAGACCGAACGCTCTTCGATGCCCGAGCCGTCGGCCGGACGCGCGGTCTTCATGAAGTCTTCCAGGTCGTTACCGGCGGTGAAGATCTCCGGCTTGCCGACGATCAGGATGGCGCGCACGGCGGCGTCCTGCTCCGCGTCGTTGATGGCGTCGGCCATGCTCTGGTACATCGCCGAGGTGATCGCGTTCTTGCGTTCCGGGCGGTTGAATTCCAGCGTCAGCACGCCGTTGGTCTTGCTGCTCAAAATATCCATGTGATCTCCAAATGATTAAAGGGCGCCGTGGCGCCCTTTTTTAACCCGCACTGCCATATGGGGTCTGACCCCCGACGGGGTCAGACCCCTAAGCGGTAACGCGTGCGTATCGCTTAGGGATGCGGGGTTTTAGACGCGTTCGATAATACCAGCGGCGCCCATGCCTGCGCCAACGCACATGGTGACCATGCCGTACTTCAGGTTGTTGCGGCGCAGTGCGTGCACCACGGTCGCGGCGCGGATCGCGCCGGTTGCGCCCAGCGGGTGGCCCAGGGCGATCGCGCCACCCATCGGGTTGACCTTGGCCGGGTCCAGGCCCAGGTCGCCGATGACGGCCAGTGCCTGTGCCGCGAACGCTTCGTTCAGCTCGATCCAGTCCAGCTGGTCCTGGGTAATGCCGGCAGCTTTGCACGCATCCGGAATCGCGAATTTAGGACCGATGCCCATGATTTCCGGTGGCACGCCTTTAACGGCGAACGACGAGAACTTGGCCAGCGGGGTCAGGTTGTGCTCGCGCAGGAACTTCTCCGACACGACCAGCAGCGCGCCGGCGCCGTCGGACATCTGCGACGAGTTGGCGGCGGTGACCGAGCCCTTGGCAGCGAACACAGGCTTCAGCTTGCCCAGCGATTCCACGGTCGAATCGGCACGTGCGCCTTCGTCGGTGTCGACGGTGCGGGTCTTGATCTTGATTTCGCCGGTCGCCAGGTCGGGCGTGCGGGTGATGATTTCCACCGGGGTGGTCTCGTCCTTGAAGAAACCGGCCTGCTGCGCGGCGATGGCGCGGCGGTGCGATTCCACGGCGAACGCGTCCTGCGCTTCGCGCGACACTTTCCATTGGGTCGCCACTTTTTCAGCGGTCAGGCCCATGCCGTAAGCCATGCCGACGTTGTCGTCGGTGAACATGTTCAGGTTCATCGATGGGTGATGGCCCATCATTGGCACCATCGACATCGATTCAACGCCGCCGGCGATCATCGCATCGGCTTCGCCCACGCGGATGCGGTCGGCCGCCATGGCCAGCGCGGTGATGCCCGATGCGCAGTAGCGGTTGATGGTGACGCCGCCGATGGTCTTAGGCAGGCCGGCCAGCAGCACCGATTGACGGGCGATGTTGAAGCCCTGCTCCGCTTCCGGGAACGAGCAGCCGATGATGGCGTCGGTGATCAGCGCCGGATCCAGGCCAGGCGCTTGCGCCAGGGCCGATTGCAGCACGCGCACCAGCAGGTCGTCCGGGCGGGTCTTGTTGAACATGCCGCGCGGCGCCTTGCCGATCGGGGTGCGGGTGGCAGAGACGATGTATGCGTCTTGAATTTGTTTGCTCATTTTGTTCTTTCGAAAATTTTTGATCGAAGACTATGCGGAACGATTAGCTATTACGCCCTGTTACGCCCGCTTCTCGGATAAATACCAATCCACTTGAACCTGTGCGGCCAGCGTGCCGGCGGCGTCGAAGATGTCGACCTCCACCGGGAACGCCACCTTGCCCTGCTCTTTCAGCTCGGCCTTCAGCGCGGCCAGATCGCCAGGAACGCGGCCTTCGGCGCGGGTGGCGCCCTTGGCTACTTTCTGGTACTGGATGCGCGATTCCTTGGCGACCGGGCGCAAGCCCAGGATCAGCTCCGCGAAGCCGCCAGCCATGGCCGCGCCGGAGGCCGTTTCGGCCAGCGTGAACAAGGCCCCGGCGTGCTGCGTGCCCAGGTGGTTATTGAGCTTCGGGTCCTCCGGCATCGACACTTTCGAAGTGCCGCTGCCGATCTCGTCGATCCTGATCCCCAACAGGCGCACGAAGGGCAAGGTGTCCATCATTTGTTGCTTGATACGGTCATACACCATGCTAGGCCTCACGCGCAGTAGAACTTTGAATGCCAGCGATGCGGCGACCCGATTCAGGATCGACATCACATTAGTTGCGGACTGGCTTACCGGTCTGCATCATGCCCATGATGCGTTCCTGGGTCTTCGGATGGTTCAGCAGTTCCAGGAAGGCTTTACGCTCCATGTCCAGGAACCACTGCTCGTTCACGAACGAACCCTGGTCGATATCGCCGCCCGACACGATCTCGGCGATCATCTCGCCCAGCTTGAAGTCGTGCGCGGAGATGAAGCCGCCGTCGCGCATATTGACCAGCTGCGCCTTGATGGTGCCGTAGCCGTAGCGGCCGGTCACCTGCACAGGGGTCTGCAGCGGCGGACGATAGCCCTTGTCGAACATGGCGCGCGCTTCCACCTTGGCCGCGTGCAGCAGCTCGTAAGGGTTGAACACGATCACGTCGTCTTCCTTCAGGTAGCCCATGGCCTGCGCTTCCAGTGCCGACTTCGACACGTTGGCGGTAGCGGCGTTGGTGAAACCGGCTTTCAGGAATTGCAGGATGTCGTTGCCCTTGGCTTCCTTGAACGCGCGCACTGCCGCTTCTTTCAAGCCGCCGCCCGCAGGGATCAGGCCAACGCCCACTTCCACCAGGCCGATGTACGATTCGATCGAGGCCACGCGCTTCGATGCGTGCAGCGCCATTTCGCAGCCGCCGCCCAGCGCCAGGCCAGCAACAGCAGCCACCACCGGCACGTTCGAATATTTCATCGCCATGAAGGTGTCTTGCAGTTCGCGGATGATCGGGTCGACTGCCTTGGCGCCGCCCTGCATGAACGCAGGCAGTGCCGATTGCAGGTCGGCGCCGGCCGAGAACACGCCACCGTCGGCTGCGTCCGCGCTCCAGATCACCAGACCCTTGAAGTTCTTCTCGGCTTCGGCCAGCGCTTTACGGAAGCCGGCGATGACGCCAGGGCTGATCACGTGCATCTTGGTTTTCAGCGAGATCACCAGGACGTCGTCGCCCGAGTGCCACAGACGCACGTCGTCGTCTTCGTGCACGGTGGTGCCGGCGGTGCGGCCGTCGATGGCGCCCGAACCCAGTACCGGTGCGCGGAACGCCTGACGGTCGTAGACGGCCAGCGACGAGCGCGGCACGAACGATTTCGACACTGCGGACCACGAACCTTCTGCGGTGTGGACGCCGCCTTTTTCAGCAACCGGACCTTCGAATACCCAGGCTGGCAGCGGTGCGTTGCACAGTGCGTGACCGGCTTCGATGTCTTCCTTGACCCACTGGGCCACTTGCGACCAGCCGGCCGCCTGCCACGTTTCGAACGGGCCGACGTTCCAGCCGAAGCCCCAGCGCATGGCGAAGTCGATGTCGCGCGCGTTGTCGGCCACGGTGTCCAGGTGGATGGCGATGTAGTGGAAAGCGTCGCGGAAGATCGCCCACAGGAACTGGCCTTGTGGGTTGGTCGATTCGCGCAGGGCCTTCATCTTCTTGACCGGATCTTTTTCCTTCAGGATGCGGGCGACGATGTCGGCAGCCTTGCCGCCGCCGGCCACGTATTCACCGGTGGCGAAGTCCAGGCGCTGGATTTCCTTGCCCACTTTTTTATAGAAGCCGGCGCCGGATTTCTGGCCCAGCGCGCCTTTTTCCACCAGACCGGCCAGCACGGCCGGAGTCTTGTAGACGGCGGCGAACGGATCGTTCGGCAGGTAGTCCTGCATGGTCTTGATCACATGGCCCATGGTGTCCAGGCCGACCACGTCCGCGGTGCGGAAGGTGCCCGACTTGGCGCGGCCCAGCTTGGAGCCGGTCAGGTCGTCGACCACGTCGCACGACAGGCCGAATTTTTCAGCTTCATGCACGATCGCCAAGATGCCGAACACGCCGACGCGGTTGGCGATGAAGTTAGGCGTATCCTTGGCGCGGACCACGCCCTTGCCCAGGGTGGTGGTCAGGAAGCCTTCCAGCTGGTCGCTGATGGCTGGCTTGGTGAACTCGGTCGGGATGATTTCGACCAGGTGCATATAGCGCGGCGGGTTGAAGAAGTGCACGCCGCAGTAGCGCGATTTCAGATCGGCGTCGAAGCCTTCGGACAGCTTGGTGATCGACAGGCCCGAGGTGTTCGAGGCGAAGATCGCGTTGGCGCCGATGTGCGGAGCGACCTTCTTGTACAGATCGTGCTTCCAGTCCATGCGCTCGGCGATGGCTTCGATGATCAGGTCGCACTCGGCCAGCTTGGCCAGGTCGTCTTCGTAGTTGGCCACTTCGATCAGCGCGGCGTGGTCCTTGTTGCCCAGTGGTGCAGGCGACAGCTTTTTCAGGTTCTCGATGGCGCGCAGCACGATGCCGTTCTTCGGGCCTTCTTTGGCTGGCAGGTCGAACAGTACGACTGGTACTTTGGCGTTGACGCAATGGGCGGCGATTTGCGCGCCCATCACGCCGGCGCCCAGCACGGCTACTTTTTTAACGATGAAATTGGTCATGTCGTTTCCTTTAAGTTCTTAGAACAGGTCGGCGTCGAGAGCCATCAGGTTGGCGGAGCCCGAACGTGCCTGGCGAATCAAGGTTGCAGTTTCTGGCTGCAGGCGGGCGAAGTAGAAGCGCGCCGTGGCCAGCTTGGCTTTGTAGAAATTGTCGCCGCTGTCTTCTTTGGCCAGGGCGATTTTCGCCATCTGTGCGAAGAAGTAGCTGTACACCATGTGGCCGACCACGCGCAGGTAAGGTACGCATGCCGCGCCGACTTCGTCCGGGTTCTGGAAGGCTTTCATGCCGATTTCCATGGTCAGCTTGGTGACCTTGTCGCCCAGGTCACCCAGCGGGGTGACGAATTCGCTCATTGCTTCGTCGGTGCCGTTCTCTTCCACGAAGGCCTTGATCTTCTCGCCGAACTTGCGCAGCTTGGCGCCGTTGTCGCCCAGGATCTTGCGACCCAGCAGGTCCAGCGACTGGATGGTGTTGGTGCCTTCGTAGATCAGGTTGATGCGGGCGTCGCGCACGTACTGCTCCATGCCCCATTCGGAGATGTAGCCGTGGCCACCGAACACTTGCATCGCTTCCGAAGTGGCGATCCAGGCGTTGTCGGTGATGAAGGCCTTGACGATAGGGGTCAGCAGCGCGACTTCGTCGGCGGCTTCCTTGCGCACTTCTTCGTCAGGGTGGTGCAGTTCGCGATCGATCTGCAGCGCGACGTAGGAGGTGAAGGCGCGCGCGCCTTCGGCGTAGGCCTTGCCGGTCAACAGCATGCGGCGCACGTCAGGGTGGACGATGATCGGATCGGCCGGCTGGTCAGGGTTCTTCACGCCCGACAGCGAACGCATCTGGATGCGGTCCTTGGCGTAGATCAGCGCGTTCTGGTAGGCGATCTCGGTCAGGCCCAGCGACTGCATGCCCACGCCCAGGCGGGCCGCGTTCATGAACACGAACATGGCGTTCAGGCCCTTGTTCGGCTGGCCGATGATCCAGCCACGGGCGCCGTCCAGGTTCATCTGGCAGGTCGAGTTGCCGTGGATGCCCATCTTCTCTTCGATGGCGCCGCAGGTGATCGGGTTGCGTTCGCCGATCGAGCCATCTGCTTTCGGCAGGTACTTAGGCACCAGGAACAGCGAAATGCCTTTCGAGCCTTCCGGTGCGTCCGGCACGCGGGCCAGCACCAGGTGCAGGATGTTTTCCGACATGTCGTGTTCGCCGGCCGAGATGAAGATCTTGTTGCCGGTGATCAGCCACGAGCCGTCTTCCTGCGGCAGCGCTTTCGAGCGCAGCATACCCAGGTCGGTGCCGCAGTGTGGTTCGGTCAGGCACATGGTGCCGGTCCATTCGCCGGAGACCAGCTTAGGCAGGTAGACTTCCTTCTGGTGGGCGGTGCCGTGTTCCTTCAGGCACTCGTAGGCGCCGTGCGACAGGCCCGGGTACATGGTCCAGGCCTGGTTGGCCGAGTTCAGCATCTCGTAGAACGAGTTGTTCAGTACCACCGGCAGGCCCTGGCCGCCGTATTCAGGATCGCAGGCCAATGCCGCCCAGCCGCCGTCGACGTACTGCTTGTACGCTTCCTTGAAGCCTTTAGGCGTGGTCACGGTGTGGGTCGTGGCGTCGTGCTTGCAGCCTTCGCGGTCGCCAGAGTGGTTCAGCGGGAACAGCACTTCGGCGGTGAATTTACCGCCTTCTTCCAGCACCTGATTGATGATGTCGGCGTCGACTTCAGCATAATCCGGCAGCGACTTCAGTTCTTCTCCGACGTTCAGGAATTCGTGCAGAACGAATTGCATATCCCGGATTGGCGCGACGTATTGACCCATGATTTTCTCCTGATAACTTTTGTAATGACTACGATGTGAATGAGTGTTTTTTACGCTATTGCTGTGCCACCACCGCGGACGGCGTTTGCGGATTGCGATACGTTTCGATCAAGCGTTCGAAGCCGGTGCCGGCCCGGCCCAGGCTGCCCGGAATACGCAGGAAGCGCGCATCGTGGTGCAGTGCCAGGATCAGGCCGTACATCTCGTACACCAGCTGCTGCGGGTCGGTGTCCGCCTTGAGGTCGCCGCATTCGATGCACTGCTTCACGCAGCGCAGCAGCGCACCCTGCCAGGCGCCAACCATCGCCATCAGCTCTTCGCGGATCGGACCTGGACGGTCGTCATACTCCACCGCGCCGCTGATGTAGATGCAGCCCGAAGCCACCTCCACGCTGACCCGCTTGACCCAGCGCGCGAACATCGACTTGAGCCGCTGAATGCCGCGCGGTTCCTTGACGCTGGGGAAAAACACTTCCTGCTCGAAACGATGGTGGTACAGCTTAAGTACTTCCAACTGCAAATCTTCACGCGAGCCGAAGTGTGCGAACACGCCGGACTTGCTCATGTTCATCCTATCCGCCAGCAATCCGATGGTCAGGCCTTCCAGACCATCCCGGCTGGCCAGGTCCAGCGCCACATCCAGGATTGCCGCGCGTGTCAGTTCGCCTTTGCGCATAAATTTAGTTGAGGTATTAATAATATTGCATCCCAAAGTAAAATTTAATCATGGAGAAAAGAGCATTTTGCTCCAGTTAAATTTACTCCGTGTGAAAAGAATTGCGAACGCTCGTACTATTATCCAGCGAGGGGTAAATGTCAAACAGTACCGTTAGAGGTGGCGTTCTATTATCTAGACGCAACATGGCTGTTGCCGCGAAGGGACATCCGGCGGCAACAGCGCGGGGAAACCGTCATTCCCGCGAAAGCGGGAATCCATAAGCCGCATGCTTGGATTCCCGCCTGCGCGGGAATGACGATTTTGGTTATTCGAAGTGCTCTTACGGCAGAGGGCGGAGCTGGATGGACAGGGGCGCGCGCAGGCGGGCGGCGAAGGCGGCGACGCGGCGCTGCCAGGTGGGGGCATCGGGCGCCTCGCCGGACCAGCTGGCGATGGCACCGACGTAGTAGCGCAGCGGCTGGCCGGACCGCACCGGCGCCAGGATCAGCGCATTGGCGGCGTCGGCCGCGTAGGCCGGCTCGGCCGACGGCAGCACGATGGCCACGCCGAAATCGCCGGCGCTGCGCTGCGTTACCCACTGCGTCAGCGCGCGCGCCGCCGGCATCGGCGTGACGGCCACTGTCGGCTGCTGGGGCGCATAGGCGGGGGTCTTGTTGAGGCCGATGGCGGCGGTCAGCTGGGCCGGCCCGCTGAAGCTGAAGGTGCTGTCGATCTGGTCGAAGTCGTGTCCGGCGTCGACGGTGAAGCGCTTCACCTCCGACACGCGGATGCCGGCGGCGTCCCAGGCGTCGTAGCGCAGCTCGAAGATGGCGCGGATCGGGCCGTTGGCGATGACCTTCCAGCCGGCGTAGTTGCGGCTGGTGTACAGCTGCTTGCCATCCCAGATGCCGGTGCCGCCGGCGCCGCGCGTGGTGCCGACGCCGTACATGTCCAGCCCCTCGCCCTCGTCCTTGTGGTAATGGTCGTGGCCCTTGTTGTACCAGCGGTCAACGATGGGATAGCGCACCCGCTTGAACCAGATGTCCAGGCCGCTCGTCACCAGCACCTCCTTGCCGCTGCCCTGGGTGTCGGGCGCGGCCAGCGCCTGGCCGTAGGTGCGGTGGGCGATGCGGTCGTTTTCCCACGCGAAGTCGTCCAGCCGTTCCGGCACATAGCGGGCGAAGGCCTGCACCGGAAACGGCGGCGCCACGGCCTCGCTCTTCTCCACCGTGAAGCTGGCGCTGCGCTCGCCGGCGGCGAAGTCGTGCTGGAAAATCAGCTCGCCGTAGGCGATGCCCTTGCCCTGCGGGTCCTTGGCCTCCGGCGCCACATTGGTCACCTGGTACGGCAGGCTGCGGCCGGCCGCGTCGCGCACGGTCAGGTGCTGCAGCAGCGCGCCCGGCAGGGCCTGGTTGACCTCGGCCCACGACACGGCGATGGTTTCGGCCGGCCGCGCCGCGTCGAGTTCGTGGCTGGCCGTGACGACCAGCCGTTCCGCCGCGCCGGCGGACGCGCCGGCCATGGTCGGCAGCAATGCGAGCATCAGTAGGTAGCGTGGCTGCATGTCAGTATTTCACCGGATAGTCTTTGGGGAACTGCCGGCCCGAGTAGGCCAGCTTCTGGGTCCAGTCCTGCGCCGGCGCGGTCCAGTAGGCATCGTTCTCCGGCAGGCCCAGCGACAAGAATCCTTCGGAGGCGATGTACATGCTGCCGTTGTTGGAGTACCAGTCGCCCAGCTCGGGATGGTGGCCGACGAAGCCGATGTTGAGGAAGCCGTCGCGGGTGAAATTGCTCGGCCCCGACCACACCGTCTGATGCACGGCGTGCAGCGCGGCGCGCACCTGTCCGGCCGGCAGGCTGGCCGGCAGCTGCCTGCGCCAGGCCAGCAGGCCCAATGGCTGGAACACGGCGGTGCGGTAGGTCAGCGAGCGGCCGATGGGCGGGTAGGTGCCAGTCGGCGAGATGAAGCGTTCCAGGTGTTCGCAATAGCGCTGCGTGCGTTGCAGCGCCTGCGCCAGAAGCTCCTCCGGCTTGGCGTTCCAGAACGGTCCCTTGCAGCGCACCAGCACTTCGAGGATTTCCAGCAGCATCGGGTACATCACGTACGAGCAGTAGTAGTCGAAGTGGAAGGACTCGCCGTCCTTGATCCAGCCGTCGCCCACATACCACTCGTTGATCTTGCGGATGGCCAGATTCATGCGCAGCGGATCGGCCTCCTCGCCGATCGACAGCAGCCAGGCCTCGTTCATGGCGGCAAACAGCAGCCAGTTGATGTAGGGCGGCTCGATCCGCCGCAGGCTCTTGATCTCGGCAACGATGCGCTGCTTGGTGACGCGGTCCAGCGGCTCCCACAGCGCTTGCGGCGCGCGCATCAGCGCGTTGGTGAAATAGGCCGAATCGACTAGCGTCTGGCCCGGCCCTTTCCACAGCAGATAGTCCGGGTTCTTCGGGTCGACCGAGTTGGTGTAGCTTTGCAGCGCCAGCTGTTGCAGGCGATGGCGCGTCTTGCCCTCGGCCGTGCCGTCGTCCGGCAGCGCCAGCCAGGGCGCGGCGCCGGCGATCAGGCGGCCGAAGCACTCAAGGTAGGCGACGCCGGGATCGCGGCCATCCCAGGTCGGGCTGAGTTCCAGCGGGAAGTTTTTCTTCAGCTTGCCCTGCGCCATATTCGACAGCACTGGCTCGGCCATCTGCTGCAACAGGCCGGCCATGTAGGCGCGCTCGCCGCCGGCCACAGGCGCGCTGTCGGCGGCACCGGCATTCATCAAGCCGGTGGCGGCCGTTCCGGCCAGTACCGCCTGCATAAAATTGCGACGTTCCATCGTGTCTCCTTATTTTTGATCGAGCAAGCGTACCAGTTCCGCCGACGCCAGCAGGAAAGCGCCCACGCCGAAATCGGCGGTGGAATTCTGGTCCACCACCTGGCCCGGTATCGCACGGTCGCCGATGGGCTGGACGTAGCCGACGCGGCCGTCCGGCTGCAGCGCCACCTTGCTCAGGTAATGCCAGCTCTTGCGCACCACCGGCAGGTATTCGTCGCGCGCCAGCACGCCGTGGTTGATGCCCCACAGGTAGCCGTAGGTGAAGAACGCGGTGCCGCTGGTCTCCGGCCCCGGCGCGTGCTGCGGATCGAGCAGGCTGCGGGTCCAGTAGCCTTCCGGTTGCTGGGCGCGCTTGAGCGCCTGCGCCATGTCCTGGAAGCGGGCCACATAGTGCGTGCGGTGCGGATCGTCGGCCGGCAGTTCATCCAGCACGCGGGCCAGCGCGGCGAACACCCAGCCGTCGCCGCGCGACCAGAAGTCCTTCTTGCCGTTGACGCTGGCGTGCGCGGGATAGACATACTTGGCGTCGCGGTAGTACAAGTGTTCCGCCGGGTCGTACATGATGCTGTTGGCGTACTCGAAATACTGGTGCAGCTTTTCCAGGTAGCGGCGGTCGCCGGTGACGCCGTACAGCTTGGTCATCACCGGCATCACCATGTACAGGCCGTCTGACCACCACCAGTAATCGCTGCGCGCGGTGCTCATCTCGTATTCCATCACCTCGCGGGCGCGGGCGATCTTGCGCGGATCGGGCGCCAGCTTGTACAGGTCGGCGTAGGTCTGGAAGCAGATCTGCCAGTCGCCGAACAGGACGTGCTCGTCGGTCTCGCCGTAAGTGTGTTGCCAGCGGCTCTTGTCCGGCGAGCGCGCGCCCATCCACTGGTTGTGCTCGGCCCAAGCTTCGGCGTAGCGCCGGTAGGCCTCGTTGTGCGTGACCTGGTAGGCCGCCATATTCCCTGTCTGGTAGGCCGCCACGTGCCAGAACGCCCACTGCTGCGCAGGCGTGCTGCGCTGCCAGTGTCCGTTGACCTGGTCGATGATGGCGACCACCTCCGCCCTGCTGGCGTCGATGGCCGCGCCGTCCTTTGCCGGCGTGGCACAGCCGCCCAGCGTGACAACCAGCAGCAACAGCAATCCTTGCGCGTATTTTTTGAAGTTCATAGTGTCATGTAAAAAAGGGCCGAAGGCGCGGGACCGCCACCTTCGGCATAAACACCCGGAACCATGACGTGGCTCCGGCCTGGAGTGCTCGGTCAATCACAACATCAATCAAGGCTTCCACTGCCACACCTGCACCGGCGACGACGCGCCGGCGGACGCGCCTTCTCCGTCGAGCTGCTGCACGTTCTGCACGAACAGATGCAGCTCGCCACGCCGGCGCCACAGTTCGGTGTCGAACGACGGTTCCCACGCGCCCACCGGCGTCTCGCCAAGATCACGCACGGTCCAGTGCGGCCGGTGCAGGTCGGCGATGGTGGCCACCGATACCTTGTTGCCGCGCTCGGCGTCGCGGAACACCAGCAGGGCCCGCTGGCGCTCCACCATGATCTGCGGCCGCGATATCGGTATCGCCTTGGTGCCCAGGCCGCTCAACGAGAACGGCGTGCGGCGGAAATCCAGATCGAGTTGCCGCCACGCGCCGCCATCGCGGTACAGCAGGTGGTACTGCGGCACCGTCGAACTGGCCACGCGCCAGTAGCTGGCGATCACCGGCTCGCCGTCGGCGCCGGCAGTCATCGAGGTCTGGTTGATCAGCTCGCTGTTCTGCGGGATGCGCGCGGCGTACTCGGCGCTGCCGGCGGTGATCGGCAGCGTGTAGGGTTCGCCGCTGCTGCGTTCCCACGTCAGGCCGCCGTCGCGCGAGCGGGCGTAGGCCATGTCGTGGTTGCTGGCCACGTCCGGCGATTCGCGCCACACCCATGACAGGTGGATGGTGCCGGCGCGGTCGACGAAGGCCTGCCAGTAGGCGCTGCGCTGCCCTTCTCCGTCGATCAGCTTACTGTGCAGCCGGGTCCAGCTGGCGCTCGCCACGTCGTAGCGGTTCATCACCAGGTTGCCGTGGCCGGAGCCGCCGTCGCGGTAGAGAAACAGCAGGCCGCCGTCCGGGCAGCGGAAGAACTCCGGATAGGTGGCCGAGTCCTCGTCCTTGCCCAGCATCGGCGTTTCCTGCCCCAGTTCCAGCGCGCCGGGCCGCGTGCCGCGCGCATAGCGCAGGCGCTGGTTGTGCGCGTCCCACGCCACGTGCAGGTAACCGGCGCCGTCCACCATGATGCTGATGCTGTTGTGCGCGTCGGCCGCGTTGCCGCGGTACGGCGTGCGCTGCAGCGTCCAGCGCGCGGTGCCCAGTTTGCGCTTGCCCAGCACCACGGCCGCGTCCTTGTCGTAGAAGGCGATGTACTGCGTATCGCCCTCCGACACCAGCGAGTTCTTGCGGAACACCACGGCGTTGACCGAATTGTTCGCCCAGCCCGGCGCCACATCGACCACGCGCACGGGACCGGCCGCGCCGGCCTGCGCTGCGCAGGCGATGCAGGCCAGCAGCAGTGGCAGCAGATGCTTAGAACTTGCCACGCAGTCCAACCTTGATGGTGCGGCCGTCGTACTTGGCGTAGTCCATGCGTGTCTTCTTGCCGCTGCCGTACTGACCGGTGGCGTCCTCGAAGTAGTCGTAGGCCAGCGTGTTGGACAGGTTCATGCCGTCGACGCGCAGCTCCAGCTGTTCGTTGATCTTGTAGCTGACGTTGGCGTCCAGGTAACCGCGTCCCGCGTGCCAGCGGATCAAGTCATCGCCGAGGTTGCGCGGATTGTCCGGATGCAGCGAGCGGCCCTTGTAGTTGTAGGACATGCGCAGCGCCAGCGGTCCCCGTTCATAGTAGGCGGTGGTGCTGTAGGCATACTTGGGCACCGAGTTGACCTCGATCTCCTTGCCGGCGTTGGTGATCCACTTGGCGCTGTTGAACGGATCGATGTGGGTGTAGCTGGCCAGCGCGCCGAAGCCCTTGAACGGTTCCGGCAGGAAGGTGAAGGCCTGTTGGTATGCAAGCTCGTAACCCTTCAGCGTCTGCTCGCCGGCGTTGGTGTAGCTGCGCAGGGTCATCGGCAGGTTGGGATCGACGTGGCCGTTGGCATCCTGGAAGATCGCGCCCAGCGCCGTATCCGGCAAGCCCAGCGCGCCAAAGGTGGTGTTGGTGGTGTTGGCCACGGTGGCGTCGGTCAGCTGCTTCCTGAACACGGCGGCCGACAGCAGGCTGCCCGGCTGGAAGTACCACTCCAGGCTGGTGTCCAGGTTCTTCGATTGCTGCGGCTTCAGGCTGGCGTTGCCGGCGGTGGCCGAGTTGTCGAAGGGATTCGGGATGACGGTCTGCGCCGCGATGATGGACAGCGAGGCCCGGCTCACGGTCTTGCCCCACGAGGCGCGCCACATCAGGTTATCGGTCAGGTCCAGCGCCGCGCTGACGGCCGGCAGCACGTTGCTATAGGTGCCCTGCTCGTGGTTGGCGGCGTAGGTCAGGCTGGCGCCCTGCTGCTTGAAGTTGTCGATGCCGGTTTCGGTGCGCGAGTAGCGCACGCCGGCGTTGAAGCGCAGCTCGTGGCCGCCGACCTCGCCCTTGAAGTCGGACTGGATGAAACCGGTCGACACCTTTTCCGTCGCGCTGAAGCTCTGCGCCGGCGTGAACGTCGCTTCCGTGTTGTAGGCCAGCGGATCGAAGGCCGAGAAGGTGGCGCCGCGGGTGAAGGTGCCCCAGGCGTGCGGCCAGCCGGCGCCCATGTCGAGGTTGTCGATCGGCAGCGAGGTGGTCATCAGACCGCGCATGCCGGCGTTGCCCAGGCCGTTGAGCTTGGTGGTGGCGGCGGCCGTGCCGTTGCGCTTGGCGATGCCCTTGGTGGTTTCCACGTACACCACGCCGGTTTTCAGATGGCCGGTCCAGTCGCCGGGCAGGCCGTAGTCCCAGTCCGCCACCAGCCGACCCTGCTTGCCCTTGTCGGTTTCGCGGGTCCAGGTGGTGCCGACGCCGAAGCCCTGGTAGTTGTTCAGGTCGGTGTAGCTGGTGGTCGACGACAGCGATGGATAGACGTGGTCGCTGCCGTAGTCGATGGTGGAGTCGACGCCGAAGATCTGGCCCGACAGCGTGTCCTGGTAAGTGAGCGCGTTGCTGTTGTTGGCGCTCAGCTGGCCGGTCAGCGCCAGCTTGTCGGTGGCGGCCCAGCGGCCGTTCACGGCGGCGTAGCCGAACTTGGTTTCATCCTCGCTGTAGGTGACGCCGCTGCTGTACGAGGTGTTGCCGAAAGTGCCGGTCAACAAATCGGAATCGGGATCGATGTGCACGTTCAGCGGCACCAGGCCGTTGTGGCCGCTCTGACCGGCCGGCGCGGCGCGGTTGGTGGTCTTGCTGTTGCGGATCAGCAGACCCATGTACATCTCGTCGCGGTGGTTGGTCAGCTTGGAGCCGAGCACGTCCAGGCTCAGGTTCAGGTCGGCCGTCTTGTATTGCAGCGACGACACCAGGCCGTCGCGGGTGCGCTCGTTGGCCGAGCCGTAGAAACGGTAGATGCGCGGCAGCAGCGCGTTGTCGATCTGGCTGCGGGTGTAGCCGCCGAGGTTGGCGCGCGGATCGTCGTAGTCCAGCTGCATCGCGAAGTTGCCCTTGACCGGGCTCTGGCTGCCGCGCGCCGAGCTGTTGTAGCCGCCGGTGGCCTCGAAGCCGGAGCGGTTGTTGGTGCTGGCCGAATGCGAGACGCCGGCCAGGAAGCCCCAGTGGCCCCAGGTGTTGGAGTACAGCGCGAAGCCCATCGGGTCGGCGTTCTTGGACATGGTGTTGTACGCCTCGGACACGGCGTAGCGGATGGTGCGCTTGGGATTGTCGAACGGACGCGGGGTCTGCAGGTCGACCACGCCGCCCAGGCCGCCTTCGCTCAGCTCGGCCAGCGGCGACTTGTAGAAATCGACCCGGCCGAACAGTTCCGACGCGAACACATCGTAGTTGAAGCCGCGCGCCGCGCTGCCGATGGTGCTGGTGGAGGTGGTGTTGACCGGCGCGCCATTGAGCGTGGTGACCGAGTATTCGGTCGGCAGGCCGCGGATCGAGATGCGCTGGCCTTCGGCCGAGCTTTCGTCGCGGTTGAGGATGATGCCGGGCACACGCTGCAGCGATTCGGCGATGTTCGCCTCCGGGAATTTGCCGATGTCCTCCGCCACGATGGAATCGCGCACGCCGATGGCCTGCTGCTTCAGGTTCAAGGCTTTTTGCAGGCTGGAGCGGAAGCCGGTGACCACCACCGTGGTCGGTTCGGCGGCGGCGCCCTCCGCCGGCGCGACCGGTGCGGCTGGAGCGGCTGCCTCCTGGGCGGCGGCGTCGGCACCGTAGGCCGCAGCCAGCGCCAGTGGCAGCAGAGTGGCGAGTAGTTTCTTATGCATTATTTCCCCCGTTGTTGTTTGCAACAATCTAAAGATTCACAGTGTCGTTTTTTTCACGCCGCGCCGGTGTCTCCCGAAAAGCGCGCCGTGTTGCCTGATTTTTCAGCATATGGTCACGTTACCACCCATTAAACTCATCGTACAACTTAAATTTTCAAACGGCCACCGGGGATGTGGTATCGTAACCACATGGCAAAAGCAAGCAAACTCAGTGAAGTAGCGAAAATCGCCGGGGTCTCGCCGATCACCGCCTCGCGGGCGATCCGCGGCAACGGCTACGTGTCCGAGGCGGCGCGCACGCGCGTGCTGGCCGCGGCCGCGCAGCTGAACTACACACCCGACATGATGGCGCGCCGCATGCGCGGCGACAAAAGCAAACTGATCGGCGTGTTCGTCAACCACTACGGCTCGTTGGTGCTGCACGAAATCACCAAGGCCATCAGCGACGAGGCGCGGCGCCAGGGTTACGACATCCTGCTGTACAACGCCGAACGTTTCGACCTGCCCAGCCGCGCGGAAACCTGCGCCATGCTGAGCCAGCTGTGCGCCGGCCTGGTGGTGCTGCTGCCGAACGCGGCCGACGGCTACCTCGACGTGCTCGAGCGCCAGCACCTGCCCTGCGTGTTTGTGGGCTTCGAGGCGCGCCCGGTCGGCCTGCCGGTGGTGGTGGTGGAAAACCGCGCCGGCGCCCGCGCCGCGGTCGAGCATCTGCTGTCGCTGGGCCACCGCCGCATCGCCTTCATCGGCGGCACCGCCGGCACCGGCCAAGGCGCCGAGCGGCTCAAGGGCTACCACGATGCGCTGCGGGCGGCCGGCGTGACGCCCGATCCGGCGCTGGCGTTGGACGGCAATTTCTCGCAGACGGGCGGCTATGCGGCCGCCGAAAAACTGCTGTCGTTGGACGTACCGCCGACCGCGATCTTTGCCGCCAACGACGAGACCGGCTTCGGCGTCATCGACGCCATCCACAGCCGTGGTCTCGAGGTGCCAGACGATATCTCGGTGATCGGCTTCGACGATATCGCGACATCCAGCTTTGTGCATCCGCCGTTGACCACCATGCGCCAGCCCAACGCCGACATGGCGGCGCGCGCCGTCAGCGAACTGCTGGCGCTGATACAGGGCGACGAGCCGCAGGCCAGGCGCATCGGCTTCCCGATGCAGCTGGTGCTGCGCAGTTCCACCGGGCCGCTGCGCCAGCCCGACTGATGGACGGCGCCGTGCCCGGGTCCGGCCTGGCCGGCAAACGCGCCGCCTGGGCCGCCGCCTCGGCCGGCCTGCTGGCGGTGCTGTTCTGGCTGCTGGTGGGCGACCTGGCGATCTCGATCCGCGAACGGGCCGCGCTGCCCAGCGGACTGGAACTGCTGCGCCGCAACGGCGCCTCCGACACCACCACCTCGCTGCTGATGTCGACCGTGCCAGCGCTGCTGAGCGTGCTGTTGGTGCCGCTGCTCGGCTACCACTCGGACCGCCTGCGCAGCCGCTGGGGGCGGCGCCGCCCCTTCCTGCTGGTGGCGGCGCCGGTGGGCTGCGCCGCCATGCTGGGCCTGGCCTGCTCGCCGGCGCTGGGGGCGCTGGCCGACGCCGCGCTGGGTGCGCTGTCGCCGGGACGCCGGCTGTGCAACCTGGCCGCCTTCAGCCTGTTCTGGACCATCTTCGAATGCGCCGGCATCAGCGCCGTGTCGCTGTTCACCGGCCTGGTCAACGACGTCGTGCCGCAGGGATTGCTGGGCCGCTTCTACGCCGCCTTCCGCATCGTCGGGCTGGGCGTCGGCATCGCCTTCAACACCTGGGTGTTCGCGCTGACCGACCACTACCTGAGTGAGATCCTGGTCGCCATCGGCCTGGTGTTCGGCGTGTCGCTGCTGCTGGTGTGCCTGATGGTGCGGGAGCCGCCCTGCAGTGCCGGCGCAGGCGACCACGCCAACGCGCCGCGCGCGGCCGGCTGGCGCGCGCTGGCCGTGCCGCGCGCCCACGTGCTGGCCTGCTTCGCCCACCGGCCCTTCCTGTGGGCGGTGGCGGCCTTCATGCTGGCCAGCGTCACGTTCAGTCCGTTCAATACCTTCTACCAGTACTACGCCCACCTGTCCGGCATCCCGAAGGCGACGCTGGGCACGCTGACGGCGTATGGCTACGCGGTCTCGATCGCCTCCGCCTTCGGCATCGGCTGGCTGGTGGACCACTACGGCGCGCTGCGCGTGTCCAGCCTGATCATGGGCGCGTATGGCGTCGCCGCCGCGCTCGGCTACCTGAGCCTGGGCGACCCGGCCTGCTTCCCCTGGTTTTACCTGGCGCATGTGGTGGTGTCCGGCGCCTGGTTCACGGCGGCGGCGTCGCTGCCGATGGCGCTGTTTCCGAAGGCCCAGTTCGTGCAGTACAACTCGACCAAGGATTTGATGGTCGTGCTGGGCAATATCGTGGTCAGCGGCGTGCAGGGGCCGGTGCTCGACCTGTCCGGCCACGACTACCGCCTGACCCTGCTCAGCGGCGCCGTGTTCGCGCTGTTGAGCCTGCTGTGCCTGGCGCGCCTGCGGACGCGCCTCTAGCCTCTAGTCGTAGCCGCCGGCCTTGCCCAGCTGGCGCCGGTCGCGCTTGGTGGGACGGCCCTTGATGTCCGCGCCCGGTTCGCGGAACAGGCGGCGGTTCTCGGCCACGGCGGCGCGCCGCGCCACGCTGGCGTCGGTCTCTTCGTACAGGTTGCGGGCGATGGGCGCGGCGGCCCGCACGTCGGACAAGTTCATCACGTCGACCTCCCAGCGGTCCGAGCCGTTGTCGATGTCCAGCGTGTCGCCGATGCGCACCGCGCGCGCCGGCTTGACCTTGTCGCCGCCCAGCTTGACCTTGCCGCTGTCGACCGCCTCGGTGGCCAGCGAGCGGGTTTTAAAGAAGCGCGCGGCCCACAGCCATTTATCCAGTCTGACACTATCGCTCAAGCGTATTTCCCCACTGCGAATATCCGCATCGCCGTCTTGTACGCGAAAAACGCGATCTCGTAGCCGACGCGGCGGAAGCGGCCGACATGCTCGAAGTCGGCGTAGTCGACCACCACGCCGTCGGCGATGGCGGCCTCGATGTAGCGGCGCAGGTTCTGCGCGAAGACCGCATCCTTGATCACCACGTTCGCTTCCTGGTTTAAAAACAGGCTCAAGCCATCCACATTGCTCGAACCCACGGTGGCCCAGTCGTCGTCGATCACCGCCACCTTGGCGTGCAACTGGGTCTTGTGATATTCCACCACTTTGACGCCGGCCGCAAGCAGCTTCGGATAGAAGGAATGCGCGACCGCGTCCTGCAGCCAGATCTCGCCGACGCCGATCAGCAGCGTGACCTCGACCCCGCGCTGGGCGGCGGCCGCCAGCGCATGACGGAACCTGGCGCCCGGCGCGAAATACGGATTGGCCAGCAGCACGCTCTTGCGCGCACGCCCCAGCGCCTGCATGTAGGCGCGCTGGATGGTGCGGCGGTTGCGGAAATTGTCGCGCACCACGAAGCCGGCCTGCACCATATTTTCACGGGCGATCCTGTTCACCTTGCGCATGTCGCGGAACAGGCCGATCCGCTTGATGATGCCCAGCTTGCCCAGCCGGCGCCACTGGGTCAGCGCCTCCAGCTGGATGGCCGCCACCAGCGGCCCGCGCACCTGCACCGCGAAATCCCAGCGCGGCGCCGACAGGCTGATCGCGTGGTTGTAATCGCAGTACATATCGTCGTTGATGTTGATGCCGCCGACGAAGGCCAGCTCGCGGTCGACCACGCAGATCTTGCGGTGGGTGCGGGTGACGCCGCGCCTGAACCAGGGATTGAAGATGCGGTGCTCGACGCCGGCCTCGACCAGCCTCGCATGCATGGCGTTGATCTGGCGGCGGCCGGTGCCCCACCAGTCGGTGATCATGCGCACCTGCACACCGCGCTGCGCGGCGCCGACCAGCGCCGCCAGCACGGCGGTGCCGGTGTCGTCGCCGGCAAAGATATAGGTCTCGAAATACACCTCGTAGCGGGCGGCGTCGATCGCGGCTATCAGCGCCGGAAAGAAATCGGTGCCCGTGTGGAGCAGGGTGACGTCATTATCGGCGATAAAATTTACGGTGCGCATAGCGGGATTCTACCCTTGAGTGCTGAAATAAGGCGCGTCCATGGAAACAAGTCTATAATAAATTGCAACCCCCTCGGAGCACGATGCATGACCCGTAGTCTAGTGATGATGCTGGCAGTATGCTGGGCCCAGGCCACCGCCGCCGAGCTCCAGGCCGATTGTCCCAAGGTAGTGGTGTCCGCCGATCCCGACTATCCGCCGCTGCACTGGTACGACGGCAAGACCCTGCGCGGCCCCAGCGTCGACCTCGCCACGCGTATCCTGGCCGACCTGAAAATCCCTTATGAAGTGCGCTATGTGGGCCCGTGGAAGCGCGTGCTGGCCAACGCGGCGGTCGGCAAGATCGACCTGGTGGCTACCCTGAAAATCCAGCCCGAGCGCGAACGCTATCTGGATTTTGTGCGCACGCCGGCGTTCCCCAATCCGGTGGCGGTGTTTGTTCCGCGCCAGCGCGCCTTCATCTTCAACACCTGGCAAGACCTGGCCAGCCACAAGGGCGGCATCGCGCTGGGCAATACCTTCGGCCAGGAGTTTTCGCAGTTTGCCGCCACCCATTTGCGGCTGGAGGAATCGGGCACCGCGGACAGCAATTTCCGCAAGCTGGGCCTGGGCCGCATCGACTACTTCGTCATCGGCCTGTTCACCGGCGAAGCCTGGCTGGCCCGTCACGACCGCAACGCGCAGATCGTGGCGATGCGCCCCTTCCTGGCGGAGGACAAGAACTACTACGCCTTCTCCAAGTTCAGCCCCTGCACCCGTTATCTCGACGCGTTTGAAGCGCGGCTCAAGGAGCTGGTGGCCAACAAGACCAATATCGCCATGCTGAACGCCAGCCTGCAAGGCCTGGACGTCAAGCTGGACAGCGCGACGCTGAGCCGCAAATAATGGTCCGCCAATAAGTCAGGCCAGCGCCAGGCTGGCGACGATGGGCGCGTGGTCGGAGAGCTTGGCCCACAGGCTGCCATGCATCACCTCGGCCGCCTCGACCTTGAAGCCGCGCACGTAGATGCGGTCCAGCCGGAAGAACGGCAGCGCCGCAGGAAAGGTGCGCGCCGGGTTGACGCTGGGCTTGCCGCGCAGCGTACGCACGATCTCGTCGAGCGCGGAGTTGGAGCCGATCTGGTCGAAGGCCTCGACCACGCCGAGCGCGTTGCGCAGTTCGCCGCTGAGGGTGTTGCGCCAGTCGTTGAAATCGCCGGCGATGATGACCGGCTCGCCGTCGGGCGCGGACGCGCGCACGGCCGAGATCAGCGCCTGGGTCTGGCGGCGGCGGCCCGCCTCGAACAGGCCCAGGTGCACCACATAGCAATGCACCACTCCCTGCGGCGTGTTCAGCACGCAGTGCAGGATGCCACGCTGTTCATAGGCGTGGTCGGAGACGTCGTGGTTGGCCTGGTTGGCGATCGGGAAGGCGCTCAGCAGCGCGTTGCCGTGATGGCCGTGGTCGTAGATCGCGTTCATGCCATAGGCGGCATGGGCGTGGCGCGACTCGCCGGCAAAATACTCGTGCTGCGCGGCGGCAGGCCAGTGCTTGTGGCCGAAATGTTCGGCGCCGTACTTGGCCGCGTTCAGGTCATGCTTGCCCTGCACCTCTTGCAAAAAAACCACATCGGCGTCGAACAGGCCGATCGCCTGCTTGAGCGCCAGCACCCGCGGCTCGCTGCGGATGGCGGATACGCCCTTGTGGATGTTGTAGGTGGCGACACGGATTTTCATCCGTCTATTCTAACCCTGAGTCCGGGATCTTGGCGTACGCCGCCGCACATAGCGCCCTGCGTTCAGCGGATCTGCTGGGGTAGCTGAAGTACGGCTTCGGCGTTGGAGGAGGAGAAGCATTTGTCGGCGGCCTCCAGGTAGGGCAGCCAGACGTGGTTCAGGTGCTCGCGCGGGGCCAGCTTGATGGCGATGTCGCGCGGGACTTCGACGCTGAAGACGTGCTCGGTATTTTCCGTCACGCCGGGCGCGTAGCGGTGGCGCCACACCGGATAAATCGTGTAGATGTTGGACAGCCGCCAGTCGCGCAGCACGATGGTCTCGCCGTCGGCGACGATGCCGGTTTCCTCGAACAGTTCGCGGCGCGCCGTCTCCATCAACGGCTCGTCAAGCGCGTCCAGCGAGCCGGTCACCGATTGCCAGTAGCCGGGACGGTCGGCGCGTTCGATCAGCAGCACTTGCAGGTCGGCCGTGTGGATCACCACCAGCACCGACTCGGGAATCTTGTAAGGCTTCATGGTTCGGATAAAAGAAAAGGCGCCGAAGCGCCCTTTCCATTGCAAAAATTAGCTTGCCACTTTTGGCTCGGCCGCGCGCAGACGGATGTGCAGTTCTTTCAACTGCTTCTCATCCACTTCCGACGGCGCCTGAGTCAGCAGATCCTGGGCGCGCTGGGTTTTCGGGAAGGCGATCACATCGCGGATCGAATCGGACTTGGTCATCAGCGTCACGATACGGTCCAGGCCGAATGCCAGGCCACCGTGCGGCGGCGCGCCGTATTGCAGCGCGTCCAGCAGGAAGCCGAACTTCAGGCGGGCTTCGTCGGCGTCGATCTTCAATGCGCGGAACACTTTCGACTGCACTTCCTCGCGGTGGATACGGATCGAACCGCCACCCAGTTCCCAGCCGTTCAGCACCATGTCGTAGGCCTTGGCGATGCAGGCGCCCGGATTGGTTTCCAGCCAGTCTTCGTGGCCGTCCTTCGGCGCGGTGAACGGATGGTGGGTCGCGGTCCAGCGGTCGGCTTCCTCGTCGTATTCGAACATCGGGAAGTCGATCACCCACAGCGGCGCCCAGACGTCGTCGAACAGGCCGGCCTTCTTGCCGAATTCAGAATGGCCGATCTTGACGCGCAGCGCGCCGATGGCGTCGTTGACCACCTTGGCTTTATCCGCACCGAAGAAGATCAGGTCGCCGTCTTCGGCACCGGTCAGTTCCAGCACCTTGGCCAGCGCGGCGTCGTGCAGGTTCTTGACGATAGGCGATTGCAGACCGTCGCGGCCCTTGGCCTTCTCGTTGACCTTGATGTACGCCAGGCCGCGCGCGCCGTAGATGGCGACGAACTGGGTGTAAGCGTCGATTTCCGAACGTGGCATGTCGCCGCCCTTCGGTACGCGCAGGCCCACCACACGGCCGTTAGGCAGGTTGGCGGCGCCCGAGAAGACCTTGAAGTCGACGTCCTTCATCACTTCGGTCAGGTCGGTGAATTCCAGCTTGACGCGCATGTCCGGCTTGTCCGAACCGTACTTGCCCATCGCTTCGGCGAAGTCCATCACCGGGAACGGGTTAGGCAGCTCGACGTTCATGGTGTTGCGGAACACCTTGCGGATCATGTCTTCGAACAGGTCGCGGATTTCCTGCTCGGTCAGGAACGAGGTCTCGCAGTCGATCTGGGTGAATTCCGGCTGGCGGTCGGCGCGCAGGTCTTCGTCGCGGAAGCACTTGGTGATCTGGTAGTAGCGGTCGAAGTTGGCCACCATCAGCAGCTGCTTGAACAGCTGCGGCGATTGCGGCAGCGCGAAGAAGTTGCCGGCGTTGACGCGCGAGGGCACCAGGTAGTCGCGCGCGCCTTCCGGGGTCGACTTGGTCAGCATCGGGGTTTCGATATCGATGAAGCCCAGATCGTCGAGGTACTTGCGCACTTCCATCGTGACCTTGTAGCGCAGGCGCAGGTTGTTCTGCATCTGTGGACGACGCAGGTCCAGCACGCGGTGGGTCAGGCGGGTGGTTTCCGACAGGTTGTCGTCGTCCAGCTGGAACGGCACGGCAACGGAAGGGTTCAGCACTTCCAGCTGCGAGCACACCACTTCGATCTTGCCCGACGCCAGGTTGGCGTTGACGGTGCCGGCCAGGCGGTCCTTGACCACACCGGTGACGCGCAGGCAGAACTCGTTACGCACGGCTTCGGCGGCCTTGAATACCTCAGCCTGCTCCGGATTGCACACGATCTGCACCAGGCCTTCGCGGTCGCGCAGGTCGATGAAGATCACGCCACCGTGGTCGCGGCGACGATGTACCCAGCCGCACAGGCTGACAGTTTGGCCAAGCAGCGCTTCAGTGGTGAGGCCGCAGTAGTGAGTACGCATTGAGGACATGTTTATTTCTCGGTTCAGGTTAAGTTACTCAGTTAATCTTTATTTGGCGATCTCGATGGACTTGGGCGCGTCTTCCGGCGCCACCACCCCCATCGATACGATGTACTTCAGTGCCGCGTCCACGGACATGTCGAGCTCGACCACGTCCTTGCGCGCCATCATCAGGAAAAAGCCCGACGTCGGGTTCGGCGTGGTCGGGATGTAGACGCTGACATAGTCGCCGACCAGGTGGTTCTTGACGTCGCCGCCGGGGGTGCCGGTGAGGAAGGCGATGGTGTACGAGTTCTGGTGCGGGTACGGGATCAGCACCGCCTTGCGGAAGGCATTGCCGGACGACGAGAACAGCGTGTCGGACACCTGCTTGACGCTGGAATACAGCGAACTGACGACCGGGATGCGGGTCAGCAGTTTTTCCCACAGCTTGACCACGTAGTTGCCGACCAGGTTGTTGGTCAGCAGGCCGGTCAGGAACACGATCAGGATCGTCAGCAGCGTGCCCAGGCCGGGAATATCGAAGCCGATCAGGGTACGCGGCTGCCAGCGTTCCGGCACGAACAGCAGGGACTGGTCCATGGTGCTGATGACCAGGTTCAGCACCCAGGCGGTAATCGCCAGGGGCACCAGGATCAGCAAGCCGGTAATGAAATATTTACGCATCGATTACTCTTCGAGTGGGTGGTGCTGCGGCGTGTTTCCGCGGGTCAGTCCGACTTTGTGCCGGGCGCTGGCGCTGCTGGCGCGGCGGCCGGCGTCTCCGTCGGCGCAGGCGCGGCCGGCGCGGTGCCGGTCGCCGGCGGCGTGCCGCCACGGAAATCGGTCACATACCAGCCGGAACCCTTCAACTGGAAGCCGGCAGCGGTCAATTGTTTCTTAAACGTTTCCTTGCCGCACGACAGGCAAACGGTGAGCTGCGGGTCGGAAATCTTCTGCAAGACATCCTTGGCAAAACCACATGCCTCGCAGCGGTAGGCGTAGATCGGCATCTATTACTCCGCAAAAATCATCAAAACCCTGAATTATAAAGCTTTTTCCCGGTCGCCTACCTGTTTCCGATGGACAAGCCCCGGCGGCGCCAGATCATCCAACGTTCCTTGCCCTCGAACACGGGGATGGAATCGCTGACGGCATCGTCGGCGATGCACTCGAAGTCGGCCTCCAGCAAGGCTTGCAGCTCGCCACGGGTGATGCCGAACGGCGGGCCCTTGGGCGCCTCGTCGAAGAAGAAGTAGCCGGCCAGCAGCGCGCCCGGCGCCAGCAAGGCCGCCCAGCGCGCCGCCACCTGCGGCCGCATCGCGCGCGGCAAGGCGCACAGGAAGGCGCGCTCGTAGATCAGCTGCAAGGGCCGCTGCGGCTGCCAGGTAAAGAAATCCGCCTCGACCACGCGCGCCGCGTGCGGCCCGACCGCCGCCTTGCCCGCCGCCACCGCGGCCGGCGAAAAATCGATGGCCACCGCGTCCCAGCCGGCGTCGGCCAGGAAGGCCAGCTCGTAGGCCGAGCCGCAGCCCGGTATCAGCGTGGTCAGCGGCGCGCTGGCGGCGGTGAAGTCGCGCAGCGCCTGCGGCACGCCGCCCCGGTCCCAGGGCGTGAACCGGCGCTCGAAGCGCTCATCCCAGAAGGCAGGCGACATGGGGTCGCGTTGCGTAAAGTCCACCATAGATATATATCAAATAAGTGTTAATTCGTCATTCCCGCGAAAGCGGGAATCCATACTGCTCCGGCTCAGCATGCTCAGCATCGATTCCGCGACGGCGGACCGCCGCTTTCGCGGGAACGACGGGGATTTGCTCAGACGAAGTGATGCCAGCGCAGGTACAGCTGGTAGCCCGCCACGCCGATGCCGAAGGCGCCGGCAAAGTAAATCACCAGGCCCAGCAAGCGGTTGGTGCGCTGCTGTTCGTGGATCAGCACCTTGATCAGTTCAGTGTTGTCGGACGGCCGCTCGCCCTGCTGCTCCAGCGCGCGATGCAACAGGCGCGGCAGCTGCGGCAGGATGTGGGTGTAGCGCGGCGCTTCCGCCTTCAGGCGCTGCCACATGCCCTGCCAGCCGACCTGCTCGCCCATCCAGTTTTCCAGGTAGGGCTTGGCGGTCTTCCACAAGTCCAGGTCGGGGTCGAGCTGGCGGCCCAGGCCTTCGATATTGAGCAGCGTCTTTTGCAGCAGCACCAGTTGCGGCTGCACTTCGACGTTGAAGCGGCGCGAGGTCTGGAACAGGCGCAGCAGGATCTGGCCGAAGGAGATGTCCTTCAGCGGCCGGTCGAAGATCGGCTCGCAGCAGGCGCGCACGGCGGACTCCAGCTCGTCGACCCGGGTTTCCTTGGGCGCCCAGCCGGACTCGATGTGGGCCTCGGCCACGCGCTTGTAGTCGCGGCGGAAGAAGGCCAGGAAGTTCTGCGACAGGTAATCCTTGTCGAAGTCGTTGAGCGTGCCGACGATGCCGAAGTCGAGCGCGATGTAGCGACCGAAGGTCTGCGGATCGATCGACACCAGGATGTTCCCCGGATGCATATCGGCGTGGAAGAAGCCGTCGCGGAACACCTGCGTGAAGAAGATCTCGACGCCGTCGCTCGACAGTTTTTTCAGGTCGACGCCGGCCGCTTCCAGGCGATCGATCTGCGACACCGGGATGCCGTGCATGCGCTCCATCACGATCACGCTGCTGGAGCAGTAATCCCAGTACATCTCCGGCACCAGCAGCAGCTTGGAGTCGGCGAAGTTACGGCGCAGCTGGCTGGCGTTGGCGGCCTCGCGCATCAGGTCCAGCTCGTCGTGCAGGTATTTGTCGAACTCGGCGACCACTTCCTTCGGCTTCAGGCGCTTGCTGTCGGCCCAGATGCGGCCTATCCATTCGGCCGCGATGTGCATCAGCGCGACGTCCTCGTCGATCGACTTCTTCATGCCCGGACGCAGCACCTTGACCGCCACCTGCTTGCCGTCCTTGAGCGTGGCGAAGTGCACCTGCGCGATCGAGGCCGACGCCACCGGCGTGCGCTCGAAGCTGGCGAACAGCTGGTCGGGATGGGCGCCCAGCGACTTGCGGATCTGCGCGATGGCCAGGTCGGAATCAAACGGCGGCACGCGGTCCTGCAGGCGCGACAGTTCCTCGACCAGGTCGGCCGGGATCAGGTCGCGCCGGGTCGACAGCACCTGGCCGAACTTGACGAAGATCGGCCCCAGGTCTTCCAGCGCCATGCGCAGGCGCACGCCGCGCGGCGCCGACAGGTCGCGCCAGAAGAACGCCGTGTCGATCAGCTTGGCGATGCGCGGTTTTTTCAGGCCGGAGATGGCGATTTCGTCGAGGCCGTATTGCACCGATACCCGCAGGATCTTCAGCAGGCGTAAGAATTTCAACATCATTTGGGATCCAGTTTCTGTTCCAGTTTGGCCAGGCGCTTGGCGGCGCGCTCGACGTCGTCGCGCAGGCGCACCACGTCGGCCGAGAAGGCTTCCACCGTTTGCGGGCGGATCAGCACAGGTTTTTCATCGAGCAGGAATTCGGCGACGTTTTCGGCCAGCTTCTGGTGGCCGTTCCTGACCGCTTCAAATACCGACCTGGCGCCGGACACCACACGCACGGCGGCGATCGGGCCCACCACTTTTTCCAGGTCGTGCTCGGCTTCCCAACGCAGCGACTTGCTCAGGTTGGAGATGGCGTTGGCGAATTCGGCGTCGCCCTCGATCTGCACGTAGGAAAAGGCGCGCTCGCGGTTCTGCGCGATCAGCGGCAGGTCGGACAGCTTGACACGGATGGTGACGCGGGCCGGCTCTTCGGGCGGCGCGGCTTCCAGCATGCCGTCGGCGGTCACGCGCAGGCGCAGCACGACGGCGCCGGTGTCGATGGCGGCGATCTTGCCGGCGTGGCGCAGCAACTCCTTGCGCGCCCACGGCTCCTGCGCCAGCAAGTGATTGATGGCGGCGCTGGCCGGCGCCGCAGCGGTGAAATTGCTTGGATTCAGAAAAATCATACTTTCGCCGTTTAAAACAAAACCGCCCGGAAATACGGGCGGCCTTGATCTTACCAGTTTGCCGGGCTTTACCCCTAAACCGCAGCGCCGCCGCCGGGGTCAGACCCTATGGGTCTGACCCTCTTCGGCCCTGCGGGGTTTTACGCCAGCTGTTGGATACCGGCCAGCATCCAGCCGCTGGCACCGGAAACCGGCTTGGACAGGTTCCAGACCTCGTTGAACGGCTCGGCCAGCGCATCCGGCGCGGGCTTGATGGTGCCGGTGAACTTGACGCTGGCCAGGTAGTCGCTGTCGCTGGTTTCGATGCCCAGCAGCTCGGCGTCGATGGTGACGACGTCGGTGTAATCCTTTTGCGCGCCGCGCTCGCTGATCTGCATCTTCAGTTCGGCAAACACCTCGGGCGTGGTGAATTCGCGGATGTCGGCCGAATCGCCCTTGTCCCAGGCCGCTTGCAGGCGGATGAAATTGCTCTTGGCCACGCGCAGGAAGGACGGCGCGTCGAAGTCGGCCGGCACGCCCCATGGCGTGTGGGCGACCGGCGCGACGGCTTGCTGCACTGGCTCAGGCTGCAGGCGCGAGCCGATCTCCGGCGTGCCGCTGGAGGACGGCATCGCGTACACATTATTGCCACCAAATGCAGCCGGCGCAGGCTGCGAGCGGCCGCGGATCAGGCGAATGACGAAGAGCACCACGCCGGCCAGCAGCGCCAGCATGATCAGCGAGCCGAAAAAACCACCCAAGGCGCCACCCAGACCGAAGTGCGAGAACAAGGCGCCGATGCCCAGGCCCAGCAGCGCACCGCCCAGGATGCCTTTCCATGGACTGGCTGGCTTCGGCGGCATCGCGGCCGGCGGAGCAGCCGGTGCAGGCGCGGGCGCGGCCTGGCGCGGCGCTGGCGCCGGCGCGGTGGCCGGCGGCATGCGGCTGACGTTTTGCGATTGACGTCCGATCGTTCGTCCGCCGCCCATCGGACGGGCGGTCGCCTCGCCCAGCATCGACAGCGCGGAGACGGCCAGTACGGCGCCGATCAGGATTTTCTTGATGTACATGCTGTTCCTATGACTACAGTTTGATACCGGTGTGTAAAGCGGCCACACCTGCCGTCAGGTTGTAATACGTAACGCGTTCCAGGCCCGCCTCTTCCATCATGGTCTTCAGCGTTTCCTGGTCCGGATGCATGCGGATCGACTCGGCCAGGTAGCGATAGCTTTCGGCGTCGCCGGCGATCTTCTGGCCCATCCACGGCAGCACCTTGAACGAGTAGATGTCGTAGGGCTTTTGCAGCGGCTCCGCCACCTTCGAGAATTCCAGCACCAGCAGCTTGCCGCCCGGCTTGAGCACACGGCGCATTTCCGCCAGCGCCTGGTCCTTGTGGGTCATGTTGCGCAGGCCGAAGGCGACGCTGACGCGGTCGAAGTAGTTGTCCGGGAATGGCAGCTTCTCGGCGTCGCACAACAAGGTGGGGGTCAGCAGGCCGCGATTCAAGAGACGGTCGCGGCCGACGCGCAGCATCGACTCGTTGATGTCGGTGAGCCAGACTTCGCCGGTCGGGCCGGCTTGTTTGGCGAACACCTTGGCCAGGTCGCCGGTGCCGCCGGCGATGTCCAGGCACTTGAAACCGGGGCGCACGGCGGCGTTGGCGATGGTGAACATCTTCCATATGCGGTGCAGGCCGGCCGACATGACGTCGTTCATGATGTCGTACTTGGCGGCGACAGAATGGAAAACCTTGGCGACTTCGCGGACTTTGTCGTCTTCCGCGACGGTTTTGTAACCGAAGTGAGTGGTATTGGTCATGGTAGGCAGGCCTGTTAGTTTGCCTGCATTATACAAGCTGGCCGCATTGAGGGCGGCCCGCAACTATGGCAAAATCAGCAACTCACATAAACCGGGATACCCACGATGAAAAAAGTAATTGCTGCATTGCTGTTCTGCGCATCGGGCGCAGCCTTCGCCAACTCCGCCTGCGACAAGCCGAAGAATGATTTCGACGATCTGTATTGCCTGAACAAGGTGTACCAGGAGGCGGACAAGGAACTCAACGAGAACTACAAAAACCTCAGCGCCAAGCTGGACGCCGACGGCAAGAAGGCGCTCAAGGCCGGTCAGCTGGGCTGGATCGAACAGCGCAACAAGAGCTGCTCCAAGCGCGAGGCCAACGATTTCTACGTCAACCTCGATTGCGCTGCCAACACCACGATCAAGCGCGCCCAGTTCCTGCAGGACCGCCTGCGCGAGTGCTCCAGCTCGGGCTGCCAGAACAGCCGGCTGAAGGACTAATTCCCACGGCGCTTACCGCGCCGGCAAGTGGCGCCACTCCAGCCCCTTCCACAGGCCCGGATCGGGCTTGATGGTGCCGTCCGTAGCCGAAGCCGCCGCCAAATGGACGGGCTAATCTGGCTGAAGCCATCAGAGGTTATCCCATGTCGCCCACCGTCTACCTCGATACTTCCGTCATTTTGCACCTGACCGATCCGCCAGTCCGAATCCGATCATCCGTGCCTGTCAGCAGCTGACCCAGCTTTGGTGGGATACCCGCTGCGACGCAACCCACACGTATGTTTCCGAGTACGTCATCGCAGAAATAAAGCACGGCGATCCGCTTAGCATGGCACGCCGCCTGAGAAAGATTGAATTTTTGCCCCGGCTACCCGATGGCGGTCGAACGGAAGGGATTGCCGAACTTTTGATCTGCGGAGGCGGTCTAAACGCAAGAGCCATGAAATCCGCCGAGCACATCGCCTGTGCCGCGCAGAACCGAAGCGAAATTCTGCTCACATGGAATTGCCGGGACATCGCCAACGCCGGGCAACTTCGACTTCTAAGGATACTGATCAACGCACAGAGGCTTCATCTCCCCGAACTGGTAACACCCTTTGAACTGATGGAGAATCGCTATGAGAATATATGACGTGGAAATTCCTCCCGACTTGGAAATTCCAGAACTTGACGAAAAGTCACGAGCCGAGATAGATGCGCTGCATGATGAGATCGCGCGAGACAGGGCGGAACGCAAACGACAAGTAGAAATGTCGCCGTACAAGGATTGGGGAGAAACCCGAAGACCGGCTTTTGAACCGCCGTCCTCCAGCCCCGCCCCATCCATTAATATCGAGGCACTGCGCGAGCTACCTCTGCGTGTGCGGGCCATCTTCGCCTACGTGCTACGTGAGCACGTCACGCGCTGAGAAGCTTAGTGCTTGTGGCCACAGCCCTTGTGGTTCTGTGCACCGGGGCCGGTCAGCGTGACGCCGGTTTCGCGGCCGCTGTCGCCCTCGAAGCCTGAAGCGTGCAGGCGATCCATGTAGTTGGCCCACAAGGCTTCTTTTTCATTGCCCAGTTTGTACAAGTAATCCCAGGTGTACAAACCCGTGTTGTGGCCGTCTGTGAAGGTCGGCTGCACCGCATAGTTGCCCACCGGGTCCATCGCCGCGATGCCCACCTCGCGCTTGCCCACTTGCAGAACCTCCTGCCCTTCCCCGTGCCCCTTCACCTCGGCCGACGGCGAATACACGCGCAGCAGCTCGAACGGAATCGAGAACGAGGCACCGTCGTCAAATTCGATGTCCAGCACTTTGGATTTGTTGTGGACGGTCAGGCCGGTGGGTTGCTTGCTCATGATTTATGCTTTCAAACGTTCGATGATCGCCGCGTGCAGGGCCGGCAGCAGCGCGCGGCGCGCGGCCAGCACCTCCGGCGCCGACGAACGCTGCGCAACAGCCCAGGTCGGATTGGGGAAGTGCGCATCGTCCACATAACGCGGAATCACATGCCAGTGCACGTGCGGCGTCATATTGCCAAAGCTGGCCAGATTAATTTTTTCCGGCGCCATCACCGCGCGTTGTGCGGACTCGACCGCCCACACCACGTCCATCACGCGGCTGCGCTCGGCCGGCGACAGGTCCGTCATTTCCTTGACGTGCACATTCCACACCACGCGCGTGAAGCCGGGATACTCGGCCTCGTCCACGGCGACCACCGACAGCTGGCGATCGCTCCAGACCACGGCGCCGGCGGCGGGCGCCGCCAGCAAGGTGCACAGGTCGCAGGCCATTACACCAGCACCCGCTCGATGCCGCCGTCGTTGGCGCGCTTGACGTAGTCGGCCATCCAGTTCTCGCCCAGCAGGTGCTTGGCGATCTCGACCACGATGTAATCGGCCGTCGTGCCGGCATCCTCGCCGTAGCGCGACACGCCACCCAGGCAGGCCGGGCAGCTGGTCAGGATCTTCACTTCGCCGTCGAAGCCGTCGGCGCGCAGCTTGTCCGCGCCCTTGATGACTTCCTCTTCCTTGCGGAAGCGCACCTGCGTCGAGATGTCGGGACGCGCGATCATCAGCGTGCCCGAATCGCCGCAGCAGCGGTCGTTCTTCTCGATCTTGACGTTGTCGTGCGTCTGGATCAGCGTGTTGACGGTCTTGGTCGCTTCCTGCAGCTTCATCGGCGTGTGGCAAGGCTCGTGGTACATATAGCGCGTGCCGGTCACGCCTTCCAGCTTGACCTGCTTCTCCATCAGATACTCATGGATGTCCATGATGCGGCAACCCGGGAAGATCTTGTCGAACTCGTAGGTCGCCAGCTGGTCGTAGCAGGTGCCGCAGGAGACCAGCACGGTCTTGATGTCCAGATAGTTGAGCGTGTTGGCCATGCGGTGGAACAGCACGCGGTTATCGGTCATCATTTTCTCGGCCTTGTCGTACTCGCCCGAGCCGCGCTGCGGATAACCGCAGCACAGGTAGCCCGGCGGCAGCACGGTCTGCACGCCTACTTCCCACAGCATGGCCTGCGTGGCCAGGCCCACCTGCGAGAACAGGCGCTCCGAGCCGCAGCCAGGGAAGTAGAACACCGCTTCCGTATCGGCATTGGTGGCCTTGGGATTGCGGATGATAGGGATGACCTTGTCGTCCTCGATGTCCAGCAAGGCGCGCGCGGTTTTCTTCGGCAGGCCGCCCGGCATCTTCTTGTTGATGAAGTGGATCACCTGCTCGCGCACCTTCGGCTTGCCCACGGTTGGAGGCGGCGCCTTGGTCTGCTTCTTGGCGAACTTCTTCAGCAAGTCGTTGCCCAGGCGCTGGGCCTTGTAGCCGATGCCGACCATCGCCGCGCGGGTGGCGTTGATGGTGGCCGGATCGGTGGCGTTGAGGAAGAACATCGCCGCCGATTTGCCGGGATTGAAGCTCTTCTTGTCCATCTTGCGCAGCAGGTTGCGCATGTTCATCGACACATCGCCAAAGTCGATGTTGACCGGACATGGCGTCACGCATTTATGGCAGATCGTGCAGTGGTCGGCCACGTCCTCGAATTCTTCCCAGTGCTTGATCGAGATGCCGCGCCGGGTCTGCTCTTCGTACAGGAAGGCTTCGATCAGCGACGAGGTCGCCAGGATCTTGTCGCGCGGCGAGTACAGCAGGTTGGCGCGCGGGACATGCGTAGAGCAGACAGGCTTGCACTTGCCGCAGCGCAGGCAGTCCTTGACGCTGTTGGCGATCTCGCCGATATCGCTTTGCTGCATGATCAGCGATTCGTGGCCCATCAGGCCGAAGGAAGGGGTATAAGCATTGGACAAATCCGCTTCCATGCCAGCCAGGTTCAGCAGCTTGCCCTTGTTGAAGCGGCCTTCCGGGTCGACCCGCATTTTGTAGTCGCGGAACGGACCGATTTCCTCTTCGGTCAGGAACTCCAGCTTGGTGATGCCGATGCCGTGTTCGCCCGAGATCACGCCGTTGAGCGAACGGGCCAGGGTCATGATGCGCGCGACGGCCTGGTGCGCCAGCTGCAGCATCTCGTAGTGGTCGGAGTTGACCGGCAGGTTGGTGTGCACATTGCCGTCGCCGGCGTGCATGTGCAGCGCCACGAACACGCGGCCGCGCAGCACGCGTTTGTGGATGGCGGTCGCTTCGTCGAGGATCAGCTTGTAGGCGGCACCGTTGAAGATCTGGCGCAGCTGGGCGCGGATTTCCTGCTTCCACGTGATGCGGATGGTGCGGTCCTGCACCACGTCAAACAGCGTGGCGTCCGGCTGGGTCTTCAGGCGTTCTTCGAACACCGGCAGCAGGCGCTCCAGGCCCAGCTCGGCCAGTTGCGCGGTGACGGCGGTCAGCGGCTTGTCCAGCTCGGCCAGCAGGAAGGTCCAGCGCGCCTGCACCTGGGTCAGCAGCGCTTGCGCCTGCTGCTCGCGGTCGCCCAGCATTTCTTCGTCGCCCACGGCGTCGTCGGCGTCGTCGCTCTTGCCGATCGGCAGATTGCCGGCGGCGAAGAACTGCTGCAGCTCCGCAGCCAGCTGCAGCTTGTTCTTGATCGACAGCTCGATGTTGATGCGCTCGATGCCGTCGGTGTACTCGCCCATGCGGTTGAGCGGGATCACCACGTCTTCGTTGATCTTGAAGGCGTTGGTGTGCTTGGCGATGGCGGCGGTGCGGGCGCGGTCCAGCCAGAATTTCTTGCGCGCTTCCGGGCTGACGGCCACGAAGCCCTCACCCACGCGGGTGTTGGCGATGCGCACCACTTCGGAGGCGGCCATGGCGACGGCGTTTTCATCGTCGCCGACGATGTCGCCGAACAGCGCCATCTTCGGCAGCACGCCGCGCTTCGACTTGGTGGCGTAGCCGACCGCGCGCAGGTAGCGCTCGTCCAGGTGCTCCAGGCCGGCCAGGCGCAGCGTGCTGAACTGCTCGCCCTTGGCCGGCAGGCCGTCCAGGTAATCCTTGATCTCAACGATCGACGGGATCGCGTCGCGCGCCTGGCCGAAGAACTCCAGGCAGACGGTGCGGGCGAACTTCGGCATCTTGTGCAGGATCCAGCGGCCGGAGGTGATCAGGCCGTCGCAGCCCTCTTTCTGGATGCCCGGCAGGCCAGCCAGGAATTTGTCGGTGACGTCCTTGCCCAGGCCTTCCTTGCGGAACTTGCGGCCTTCGATTTCCAGCAGCTCGGTCTTGAACGGCTCGCCTTTCGATTCGCCGCGCGCGGTCGGATGGGTCCACTCCAGCTTGAAGCGGGCCAGCGGCGTGTCGTGGATCTTCGACAGGTTGTGGTCGAGGCGGGTGACCTCCAGCCAGTCGCCGTTCGGGTCGACCATGCGCCACGAGGCCAGGTTGTCCAGCGCCGTGCCCCACAGCACGGCCTTCTTGCCGCCCGCGTTCATCGCGATGTTGCCGCCGATGCAGGAGGCGTGGGCCGAGGTCGGATCGACCGCGAACACGAAGCCGGCCTTCTCGGCCGCTTCCGACACCTTGTTGGTGATGACGCCGGCGCCGGTGTAGATGGTCGCGTATTCGCGGTCCAGGCCGGGCAGCACCTTCATTTCCACCGCGCCCATGTTGAGCAGCTTCTCGGTGTTGATCACGGCCGACATCGGCGTCAGCGGGATCGCGCCGCCGGTGTAGCCGGTGCCGCCGCCGCGCGGGATGATGGTCAGCCCCAGCTCGATGCAGCCCTTGACCAGGCCGGCCATTTCTTCCTCGGTGTCCGGGGTCAGCACCACGAACGGATACTCAACGCGCCAGTCGGTGGCGTCGGTCACGTGCGAGATGCGCTTCATGCCGTCGAAGCAGATGTTGTGCTTGTCGGTGTAGCGGCCCAGTACCTTGTTGGTGCGCTTGCGCAGATCGTAGACCTGCTTGAATTCCTCGCCAAAGTCCGCCACCGCCTTGCCGGCCGCGCGCAGCAGCTTGGCGACGTTGGTGCTGCGTTCGCGCGCCGCGTCGTCGCCGGTGTCGTCGACGGTCAGGCGGCGCTTGTCCACCTCGGCCAGGCGGTGATGCAGCGCGTCGATCAGTTCCTGGCGGCGCTTCGGGTTGTCCAGCATGTCGTCCTGCAGGTAGGGATTGCGGCGGACGGCCCAGATGTCGCCCAGCACCTCGTACAGCATGCGCGCCGAGCGGCCGGTCTGGCGGGCGCCGCGCAGGGCATCCAGCAAGCTCCACGATTCCTCGCCCAGCAGCCGGATGACGATCTCGCGATCGGAAAACGACGTGTAGTTGTAAGGAATTTCACGAAGGCGCGTGGCCTCGGGACCGTGGGGCGTTTCCGCCAGCAAAGCTTGGATTTGTGCAGGGGCATTCATTGTGAGATTGGACTTGTAGACTGAACCCGGGAGGGTCATTTTAGCGTATTGCGGCGCACCACGCCGGAACAGCCTTAGACGGCCAAGGGACTATGCGGCTGGCAACAACCCGCCAAAAATTTGCAAATTCCGGATTTTATTGGCAATAACGGATAAATACTCCGTATAAAACTGAACGAAATTCACGATCAAGCGCTTATGGCAATATGATAGCTTGCACCAAATTAACCCAGCATTTGGCCGATCCGGTGCCAAACCCCGTCCGGCACGTACAACAGCAGCGAGGTCATGGCCAGGTAACGCAGCAGTTTTCCGATCGCCATGTAGGCGATGCTGGGCCAGAAAGGCAGCTTGAGCCAGCCGCCCAGGGTGCACAGCGGATCGCCGATGCCGGGCAGCCAGGCCAGCAGCATGGTCTTGGCGCCGTAACGCTCCAGCCAGTGGAACCAGCGGCTCTTGCGCTCACTGGCGAAGGATTGCTTGGCCTGGTAGCCCATCCAGTAATCGATGGCGCCGCCCAGCGTATTGCCGATGGTGGCGACGGCGATCACGCTCCAGAACATGGCCGGGTTGGCTTTGACGACGGCAAACACCGCCGGTTCCGAGCCCAGCGGCAGCAAGGTGGCGGAGATCAGGCTGATGATAAAGACCGAAGTCAGGCCCACTTCCGGCGCCGCCAGTATGTGCAGCAGCCAGGCGATTGCAGAGTCGATCATCGGTTTCTTTGAGCGGAAGGAAAGGTGTCCATTATAATGAGTCGCACACCGCATGATTAAACAGTCCGGCCGCGCACCCATCCGCGCGCGGCCCGCGCCCTGCTTCACCCGGTCACACGCCGGATAGTTAGCACTGAATGAGCAAAGCCCTTGGGGGTCAAGTCTGACATTCGGACACGGGCTCTACCGTAGCGCACGCTACGGTAGAGCCCGTGTCCGAATGTCAGACTTGACCCCACCCCGGAATCACTATGTTTGCAGACCATGACTATCGACTATCTGAAGAAAATCCTGACCGCGCGCGTCTATGACGTCGCTACTGAAACCCCGCTGGAACTCGCGCCGACCCTGTCGCAGCGCTTCGAGAACCGAATTTATTTCAAGCGCGAGGACATGCAGAGCGTGTTCAGCTTCAAGATTCGTGGCGCCTACAACAAGATGGCCCACCTGAGCGAAGCCCAGCGCAAGCGCGGCGTGATCTGCGCTTCGGCCGGCAACCACGCCCAGGGCGTGGCGCTGTCGGCGGCGCGCATGGGCTGCCGCGCGGTCATCGTGATGCCGACCACCACGCCGCAGGTGAAGGTGGAGGCGGTCAAGGCGCGCGGCGGCGCCGACGTCGAGGTGGTGCTGCACGGCGAATCCTATACCGACGCCTACAACCACGCGCTGCTGCTGGAGCAGGAACAGAAGCTGACCTTCGTCCACCCGTTCGACGATCCCGACGTGATCGCCGGCCAGGGCACCATCGGCATGGAAATCCTGCGCCAGCATTCCGGCCCCATCCACGCGATCTTCGTGCCGATCGGCGGCGGCGGCCTGATCTCCGGCATCGCCGCCTACGTCAAGCAGATCCGCCCGGACATCAAGATCATCGGCGTGCAGAGCCTGGACTCCGACGCCATGGCGCGCAGCGTCAAGGCCGGCGAGCGCGTCACGCTGTCGGACGTCGGCCTGTTTGCCGACGGCACGGCGGTGCGCCTGGCCGGCGAGGAAACCTTCCGCCTGGTGCAGCAGTATGTGGACGATATCATCCTGGTCGACACCGACGCCATCAGTGCGGCCATCAAGGACGTGTTCAGCGACACCCGCTCCATCCTCGAGCCGTCCGGCGCGCTGGCCATCGCCGGCGCCAAGGCCTATGTCGAGCGCGCGGCGCTGAGCAAGGACCCGGTCAGGAACGAGACGCTGATCACCGTTGCCAGCGGCGCCAACATGAACTTCGACCGCCTGCGCTTCGTTGCCGAACGCGCCGAGCTGGGCGAGGCGCGCGAGGCGGTGTTCGCCGTCACGCTGCCCGAACAGCGCGGCAGCTTCAAGCGCTTCTGCGCGCTGGTCGGCCCGCGCAATGTGACCGAGTTCAACTACCGCATCAGCGACAAGGACGAGGCCCATGTGTTCTGCGGCGTGCAGATCGCCGACCGCGGCGAGTCGAGCGCGCTGGCGCGCACCTTCGAGCAGAACGAGTTCAAGACGCTCGACCTGACCTACGACGAGCTGGCCAAGACCCACATCCGCCACCTGGTCGGCGGCAAGAGCGCGCTGGCCAGGGACGAGCTGCTGTACCGTTTTGAATTCCCCGAGCGTCCGGGCGCGCTGATGCGCTTCCTCAATTCGATGGCGCCGAACTGGAATATCTCGCTGTGCCATTACCGCAGCCAGGGCGGCGACGTCGGCCGCATCCTGGTCGGCCTGCAGGTGCCGGCCGAGGAAATGGAACAGTTCGCGCAATTCCTGACCACGCTGGGCTACCGCTACTGGGATGAGAGCGCCAACCCGGTGTACAAGCTGTTCCTGGGCTAAACCCGCGACCGTCGCCGATCACGCCCGCGCCGCCACTTAAGGGTCAGACCCCGCACGGGGTCTGACCCTGCCACGCTTTGGGGGTGAAACTGCGCTACCATTTCACCTTTACCCGAATCGCACACCGCCATGACCAACACCGTCGACTTGTCCCCGCTGGGAAAAACCTCCGCCTACCGCACCGATTACGCGCCGGAACTGCTGTTCCCGATCGCGCGCCAGGGCAAGCGCGACGAACTGGGCCTGACCGGCACCCTGCCCTTCTTCGGCGTCGACATCTGGAACGCCTACGAAATCTCGTGGCTCAACGCGCGCGGCAAGCCGCAGGTGGCGATCGCCCGCATCACCGTGCCGGCCGATTCGCCCAACATCATCGAATCGAAGTCCTTCAAGCTGTACCTGAACTCGTTCAACCAGACCCGGCTCGACAGCCTGGTCGCGCTGAAGAACCTGCTGCAGCAGGACCTGTCGAACGGCTTCGGCGCCACCGTGCACATCTCGCTGACCCAGCCGGAGGAATTCGGCATGGTGGAGATGGGCGAGCTCGACGGCCTGCTGCTGGACCGCCTCGACATCGACATCGACCACTACAGCCCGGCCCCTGAGCTGCTCAAGGCGGCGCTGGACGAGGAGCCGGTGGAGGAAAAACTGGTGTCGCACCTGCTCAAGTCGAACTGCCTGGTCACCGGACAACCGGACTGGGCCAGCGTGCAAATCCACTATGCCGGCCCGCAGATCGACCAGGAAAGCCTGCTGCGCTACCTGATCGGCTTCCGCGAGCACAACGAGTTCCACGAGCAGTGCGTCGAGCGCATCTTCACCGACATCCTGCGCCAGTGCCAGCCGCAGCAGCTGGCGGTCTACGCCCGCTACACCCGTCGCGGCGGGCTGGACATCAACCCCTGGCGCAGCAACTTCAGCACCGCTCAAAAACCGCCCAACCTTCGTGGCGCGCGTCAATAAATCTGGCGCTTTTTCCAATCAAACGGGAAAAATCAGGCGTATGATATGCAGATGACGCGCGGTTGTTGACCACCGCGCGACATACGGCCACATCGGCCTGAAAACGCGCAAATAATCGGAAATCCGCCCCCGACCCTGGCGAAAAACCGGCGTTTTCCGTGATTTCTATTCAGAAATAGCGATTCCTTTCTTTGATGCACGTACCGTCCAGCCCGCGCGCCGGCTGGCCGACATAAACGCAACGGTAGGCGCGAGCGATTTCCTGTTACATGGCGCAGAAACAAGCCTATAATTCTGCTCGCATGCCACCTTTGTGCGTTGCAACATTCTATGTCGCGTTATGAATAACCTGAGCAAAATACTCTCTCTTGAAAATGTGCTGCTGGATCTGGAAGTGTCCAGCAAGAAGCGCGCTTTCGAGCAAGCCGGCCTGATCTTCGAAAACAACTGCGGCATCGCCCGCTCCACCGTGTCGGACAACCTGTTCGCGCGCGAGCGCCTGGGGTCGACCGGGCTGGGTCATGGCGTCGCCGTGCCGCACGGCCGCATCAAGGGCATGAAGAGCCTGAAATCGCCGCTGGCGGCCTTTGTGCGCCTGGCCGAGCCCATCCCGTTCGAATCGCCCGACGGCAAGCCGGTCAATCTGCTGTTCTTCCTGCTGATTCCGGACCACGTCACCCAGCAACACCTGGAGATCCTGTCCGAGATCGCCGAGATGTTCTCCGACGACGCCTTCCGCACCGCGTTGAGCACGGATGCGGACCCGAAATCGGTGCACACGCGCATCATCAACTGGATGCCGAGTCTGCAGGCTGCGGGGTGAGATTTCTTGGTCGTCGGACATTAGGTTAAACTAGGCTTCAGTTCATCCTTATGTAAAGACGACCCATGCTGCAAACTCCGCTGACGATACAACGCCTCTACGACGACAATCGCGAAAGTTTGCAGCTAGGCTGGTTCGCCGGCTTCCCCGGCGGCGAGCGCCTGATCTCCGGCGACGTCGCCTCGGCCGCCGACCAGGTCGGCCACCTGAACACCATCCACCCGGGCCGCATCCAGGTCTTCGGGCACCAGGAAATCAATTACTACCAGCGCCTGAAATCGCTGACGCGCGCCCACGTCATCGGCGAGCTGATCGCAGGCGGGCCGCCGGCGCTGATCATCGCCCAGGGGCTGGAAACGCCGCCCGACATCCTCGCCATCTGCGACGAGAAAAACATCCCGCTGTTCTCCACGCCGCTGCCGGCCGCGCAGGTGATCGACTTCCTGCGCGTCTACCTGTCGAAGAAGCTGGCGCAGCGCATCATCATGCACGGCGTGTTCATGGACGTGCTGGGCGTGGGCGTGCTGATCACCGGCGACTCCGGCCTCGGCAAGAGCGAGCTGGGCCTGGAACTGATCTCGCGCTCGCACGGCCTGGTGGCCGACGACGCGGTGGAGTTCTCGCGCATCGCGCCGAACATGATTGAGGGCCGCTGCCCGGCGCTGCTGCAGAACCTGCTGGAAGTGCGCGGGCTGGGGCTGCTGGACATCAAGGCCATCTTCGGCGAGACCGCCGTGCGCCGCAAGATGCGCCTCAAGCTGATCGTGCACCTGGTGCGGCGCGGCGCGGCCGACGAGGAGGTGGAGCGCCTGCCGTTCCAGTTCCCGACCGAGGACGTGCTGGGCCTGCCGATCCGCAAGGTGGTGATCCCGGTGGCGGCCGGCCGCAACATCGCGGTGCTGCTGGAGGCCGCCGTGCGCAACACCATCCTGCAACTGCGCGGCATCGACACGCTGCAGGAGTTCATGGAGCGCCAACGCCAAGCCATGAGCGGGGACTGAGCGCTCCACCGCAGTCGTTCCCGCGCAGGCGGGAACCCATGCACAATCGGCCGGCCCACTCCGTATGGATTCCCGCCTGCGCGGGAATGACAGGGCGGCACAGCATCCATTGGCGTTTTCGCATCATTGCAAAAACTAAACATGGTCATTCTGGGCAAGTAAGTCCGGCCTGCGGTATCATCGGGGCCTATGCGCATCGTACTCATCACCGGTATTTCCGGCTCCGGCAAGTCCGTGGCCCTGAACGTCCTGGAAGACACAGGCCACTATTGCGTCGACAATCTGCCGCCGGCCCTGCTCTCCAGCCTGGTGGACACCCTGGTCGCCGATGGCCTGGAGTCGCTGGCCGTGGCGGTCGATGCGCGCAGCGCCGAATCGCTGGCCACACTGCCGGCCGCCGTCGAACACCTGCGCGAAAAGGGGCACGACGTCAAGGTCATGTTCCTGACCGCGAACACGCACTCGCTGGTGGCGCGCTTCTCGGAAACGCGGCGCAGCCATCCGCTGTCGCACGAGCTGCGGCCGGGCCAGAACCCGGCGGCGCGCCGCACGCTGATCGAATGCATTTCGGAAGAGCGTGAGCGGCTGTCGGCCATCGAACAGCTGGGCCATGTGATCGACACCTCGGAACTGAGCGCCAACAAGCTGCGCGCCTGGGTCAAGGACCTGATCGCGGTCGAGCGGGCGCCGCTGATCCTGTTCTTCGAATCGTTCGCCTTCAAGCTGGGCGTGCCACTGGACGCGGACTTTGTGTTCGACGTGCGGGCGCTGCCCAATCCCTACTACGACCTGACCTTGCGCCCATTGACCGGCCGCGACGCGCCGGTGATCGACTACCTCAACGCCCAGCCGAGCGCGCTGGACCTGATGAACGACATCCGCGTCTTCATCGAGAAATGGCTGCCGTCCTTCAAGACCGACAACCGCAGCTACCTGACGGTGGCGGTGGGCTGCACCGGCGGCCAGCACCGCTCGGTCTACATGGCCGAACAACTGGCGGCCTACTTCCAGCAATCCGAACGCGTCATCCTGCGCCACCGCGAACAATCCTAGTCCAGGTGGCGCAGCGGGTGGGCGTAGTCCGGCCACACCGGTCGGAAGAAGCGCTGCACCATGGCCTCGCCGACCTCGTCCAGCGTGGCCGGCTTCCATTGCGGCGCGTTGTCCTTGTCGATGACCAGCGCGCGCACGCCCTCGATCACTTCGCCGTCTTCGAAGTTGTGGCGCACCAGCGTGCGTTCCATGCGCAGGCAACCGGCCACGTCCAGTGTTGCGCCGCGCTTCACCAGCTCGTGCGTCACGCACATCATCAGCGGCGAGCGGGTGGCCATCACTTGCAGCGTCTTTTGCGCAAAGGCGCTGTCGTCCGTTTTCAGCGAGGCGATGATGGCGGGCACCGAGCCGGCGCCGAAGTGGCGGTCGATGGCGGCGCGCTCGGCCGCCAGCTTGCTTTCGCCCGCGGCGGCCTTGAACGGCTCGGCGAAGGCCGCGATGGCCTCGGCCAATTCGCCGCCCGCGGTCGACTCCACTATCGTCGACAGCAACGCCATCGCGTCGGCCGGCACGTAATGGTCGGCCAGCCCGGCGTACAGCGCATCGGCCGCGCCGATGGTGACGCCGGTGACACCCAGGTAGCAGCCCAGCTTGCCCGGCGCGCGCGCCAGGAAATAGCTGCCGCCCACGTCCGGGAACAGGCCGATGTTCACTTCCGGCATGGCCATCTTGGTCCGCCCGGTGACGATGCGCACGCGGCAGTCGGGACCGCCCTGCGCCACGCCCATGCCGCCGCCCATGACGACGCCATCCATCAACGCGATGTAGGGCTTGGGATAAAAATGGATCAGGTGATTGAGCGCGTATTCCTCAGTGAAGAAATCCTCCACCAGCGCGCTGCCGCCCTGCGGCGTGGCGCGGCCGGCATCGTAGAAGAAGCGGATGTCGCCGCCGGCGCAGAAGGCCTTTTCGCTGCTGCTGCGAATGACCACGGCGGCGACGTCGCTGTCGTCGCGCCATGCCAGCAGCGCCTGCGTGATCGCGCGCACCATCGCCAGCGATAAGGAGTTCAAGGCCTTGGGCCGATCCAGCGTGATGAAGCCGGTTCCGTTGCTGACGCTGGTGTGGACGTATTCGCTCATGAGGTGATCAGGGTAAAGGAAAAACCCTATTCTACTGCGGGCGCAAAAAAGGGCGCCTCTGCGCCCTTAGTTGGATGGTGCCGGGGCCGTTGTTATAGGGCGGCGGCAGCGGGTTCGTAGCTATCCGGGAGATGCTTGATCGCATCGTGGCCGTGCTCTTGCACCTTGGCTTTGTACTTCATGACCTGCCGATCCAGCTTGTCGATCAAGGTGTCGATGGCGGCGTACAGGTCCTGCGACAGGCTTTCCACGTACACGGTTTTACCCGACATGCGCAGGTTGATTTCAGCCTTCTGGCGTTTCTCTTTCTCTTTAAGGTTATCTACAGTCAGAATGACAGCAATATCAATCACTTGATCAAAGTGGCGGGTGACGCGTTCGAGCTTGTTCTGCACGTATTCACGGATGGCCGAGGTCACTTCGAGATGATGTCCACTGATGGTGAGATTCATACACACTCCTAAAGATAATGTCGCTTCTTACGGTTAGTGCGGGGCCCATTACTGCCGGGCGCGCAGGAACCAAGTAACTACAAAGACTTGCGGAGACTGACTGGCGGGATTTTCAACGCTTCGCGATATTTGGCAACAGTGCGTCGCGCAATCACCATGCCTTGTTCTCCCAGCATGTCCGCAATCTTACTGTCGGATAAAGGATTTTTCGGGTCTTCTGCTCCTGTCAATTGCACGATGAGTGCGCGTATCGCCGTCGAACTTGCTTCCCCCCCCGCTTCGGTGGCGACATGGCTACCAAAGAAATATTTCAACTCAAACATGCCATGCGGGGTCAGCATATATTTTTGAGTTGTTACGCGAGAAATAGTGCTCTCGTGTAGTCCCAGTGTATCAGCAATTTCACGAAGCACAAGGGGGCGCATGGCAACCGCGCCATGCGAGAAAAAGTTCTTTTGTCGTTCTACTATCGCTTGGGCGACGCGCAGGATCGTGTCGAAACGCTGGCGCATATTTTTGATCAGCCACTTGGCTTCCTGCAGCTGCGCGCCCATCGCGCCCTCGCCTTTTCCCTGCTTGAGCAGGTTGGCGTACATGGCGTTCACGCGCAGGCGCGGCATGACATCGTTGTTCAGGCTGACCTGCCAGCCGTTGCGCGCCTTCTTGACGATCACGTCCGGCACCACGTAGTCCGAGACGTCCGACGCGAACGCCGAACCCGGATGCGGATTGCACTGGCGGATCACGGCTTGCGCCTCGCGCAAATCCTCGTCATCGCACACCAGCGCCTTCTTGAGCTTGTTGAAATCGCGCTGGGCAAACCAGGTCAGATGATTTTCCACGATGGCCAGCGCCATGCGCCGCGTGACCATCGGTATGCCCGGCAAGCGCTTGATTTGCAGCGCCAGGCATTCGGAGGCGTTGCGCGCGCCCACGCCCATCGGATCAAAGCTCTGCAGCAGCGACAAGGCAGTCTGCAATTCGTCGATCTCCAGTTCCAGCTCTTCCGGCAGGCGCGCCAGGATGTCCTCCAGCGATTCCTCGAGGTAGCCGTTCTCGTCCAGCGCGTCGATGATCAGCTCGACCAGCGCGCGGTCGCGCATCTCCAGCACCGTCACGCGCATCTGCTCCATCAGGTGCTCGCGCAGCGTGCAGTGGCTGGCCTCCAGTTGCGGACGCGAGTCCTCGTCGTCGGGCGCCTTGCTGCGGCCGGCGTCGCTCCAGTCGACGTCGGCGTCGCTGCTGGTGCTCTCGGTGTCGGCGGCCGGGCCGTCGTAGTTGTCGGCGTCGGCGGCCGGCGCCTCCTGGGCGTTGGGCGGGCCCTCGGGCGGCGCATCGCCGACCGGGGCTTGCTGGCTGATGGCGCCGTCCGACAGCAGCCGCAACGAGCGGTCCAGCGGGTCGTCAAGACGCTCCAGCAGCGGATTATCGGTCAGCAGCTGTTCCAGTTCCTGATGCAGCTCCAGCGTCGACAGTTGCAGCAGCCGGATCGACTGCTGCAGCTGAGGCGTCAGCGCGAGGTGCTGCGACGTGCGCAGTTGCAAAGACTGTTTCATGGGTTTTACATACGGAAGTGTTCGCCCAGATACACGCGACGCACCGATTCGTTGGCGATGATGTCGTCTGGCCGGCCTGAAGCCAATACCGTGCCCTGGTTGATGATATATGCGCGGTCGCAGATGCCCAGCGTCTCGCGCACATTGTGATCGGTAATGAGGACGCCGATGCCGCGTTCCTTGAGGAAGCGCACGATGCGCTGGATCTCAATCACGGCAATCGGGTCGACCCCGGCGAATGGTTCGTCGAGCAGCACGAAGCGCGGGTTGGTCGCCAGTGCGCGCGCGATCTCCACGCGGCGGCGCTCGCCGCCGGACAGCGACAGCGCCTGGTTCTCGCGCAGCTTTTCGATCTGCAAATCGGCCAGCAGGGTATTGAGCCGTTCATCAATGGCAGCCTTGGATAAAGGCTTGCCGTCCACTTTTTGTATTTCGAGGACGGCGCGGATATTTTCTTCCACCGTCAGCTTGCGGAACACCGACGCTTCCTGCGGCAGGTAGGACAGGCCGAGCGAGGCGCGGCGGTGGATCGGCAGCGAGGAGATGTCGGTGCCGCTGATGTCGATGCTGCCGGCGTCCGACGGCACCAAGCCGACGATCATGTAGAACGAGGTGGTCTTGCCGGCGCCGTTGGGGCCCAGCAGGCCCACCACTTCGCCGCATTCGACTTGCAGGGACACGTCATGCACGACCTGGCGCTTGCCGTAGGTCTTTTGCAGGCCGCGCACGATCAGGGTGCTACCGCAGGATGATTCCATGCTTACTTCTCCGTGGCCGGCGGCGTCGAGGCGGCCGGCGTGGCGGCCGGCGCGGCCGGACGAATGGTTGGCTGGATCACCATCGTGCCGCGGCCCGCGCCCGGCTTGCTTTCGCCGGTGGCGGTGTTCTTCACCGCGAACTGTTCCTTGCGGCTGTCGTAGGAAATGAATTCGCCGTCGACCTCGTCGCTCAGGCGGCCGCCTTCGAGGCGGCGCACCTTGGCCTTGGAGAACAGCTTGACCAGGTCGGTCTTGTCGCTGTATTCGATGCGCTCGGCCTCGCCCTCGACCCACTGGTCGCCGGCGCCGTCGCGCTTCTGGCGGAAGGTGGCCGGCGTGCCCGGCGTGCTGGTCAGCACGACGAAGTTATAGCCTTCGGGATCGGTGGTCACCACCGCCTTCGGCGACTTCATCAGCAGGGTGCCGCGCGTCAGCACGACATTACCGATCAGCGTCTTGACCTGCTTGACGTCGTCGATTTGCAGATCGTCATACTGAATCGTGGTCGGCTTGCTGGCATCGGCCTTTTCCGCATGGGCGGTGGCGACCGCCAGCAGCAACATCGTGGCCGAGAGTATCAATTTTTTCATCGTCATTCCGTTCATCATCATTGGTTCTTCAACGGGCGTCGCGCGGCGGCAGCACCAGCTGCCCGCGTCCGCCCATCTGCACTTCGCGCGTGGCGTTATTGGCCTTCATGCCGACGCCGGTGGCGGTGGCCTTGCCCATTTCCAGCGCCACCGGGGCGATGGTTTCCATCCGTTCTTCGTCCGGATACACGGTCAGGGTCGGCGTGGTCATGCGCATCGCCTGCGCCTGCGGCGCCGCCTGGCGCACCACGCTCACATTACCACTGAGTTTGACACGCGTATTGCCCTGATCGACCAGGGCGGTATCGGCATGCATATTCATCGGCGGCTGGTCGCCGGACAGGCTGTGCACATACGGCTTGTCGATGACGGAGGCGTCGTCGATCGGCCGGTGGGTCAGCTTCTCGCCGGAGATTATGTAGGCCGGCTGGCCGGTCTTGTTCATGCGCACCATGCTGAAACGGTCGATGATGTAGTCCGGCTCGTTGCGGTGCTGGTCCACCTGCGCCTCCTGGCCGGCCTGGTTGACCACCTGCACCAGCCAGAAGCTGCCGACGGCGACCAACACGCCGACCGTCATGACGGCGGTCAGCTGCCAGCGATGGGCTGTTCTCTTATGCATGCAGGCTCCCCGTCACACCAGGAACTGCGCCATCACGCGCTCATACGTGCCCTGCGCGTGCAGCAGCAGCTCGCACACTTCGCGCACCGCGCCGCGGCCGCCGGCGGCTGCCGTGGTGTGGTGGGCGCGCTCCAGCACCTCGGCGCGGCCGTTCGGCACGGCGACGGCGAAACCGACGCGCGTCAGGATCGGCAAATCGACCACGTCGTCGCCGATGAAGCCGACCTGCTCGGCGGTGAGGCCGGTCTTTTCCAGCAGCGCCTTGAACGGGGTCAGCTTGTCGTGGCCGCCCTGGTGCAGGAAGCCGATGCCGAGGTCGGCCGCGCGCTTGATCACCTGCGGCGAGGTACGCGCGCTGATGATGGCGGTCTGCACGCCGGATTCCTGCAGCAGCTTGATGCCCAGGCCGTCGTGCACGTTGAAGGTCTTCAGGGCCTCGCCGTCGGCGCCGTAGTGCAGGCTGCCGTCGGTCAGCACGCCGTCGACGTCGAAGATCATCAGCTTGACGCGCGCGGCGCGTTCCACATAGGTCAGGTCGGCCATCAGATCACCTTGGCGCGGGTCAGGTCGTGGATGTGCAGCGCGCCGACCAGCTTGCCGTCGGCGTCGGTCACCAGCATCTGGTTGATGCGGAACTGCTCCATCACGGTCACGGCGTCGACCGCCAGTTTTTCCGGCGAGATGCTGCGCGGGTTGGCGTGCATGACGTCGCGGATCACGACCTTGGTGAAGTCCTGGACCTTCTCGATCATGCGGCGCAGGTCGCCGTCGGTGAACACGCCGATCGGCTTGTCGTCGGCGTCGACCACGGCGGTCATGCCCATGCCCTTCTGCGTGATTTCCAGCAGCGCGTCGGTCAGCTTGACGTCGGCGGTGACTTTCGGCACGGCGTCGCCGCTGCGCATGACGTCGCGCACGTGGGTCAGCAGGCGGCGGCCCAGCGCGCCGCCCGGATGCGAGCGGGCGAAATCTTCTTCCTTGAAGCCGCGCAGGTCCAGCAGCGCGACCGCGATGGCGTCGCCCAGCGCCAGCGTGACGGTGGTCGAGGTGGTCGGCGCCAGGTTCATCGGGCAAGCTTCCTTGGCCACGGCCACGTTCAGGTGCACGTCGGCGATGTCGGCCAGGCTGGAGCCCGGCTTGCCGGTCATGGCGATGACCTTGCTGCCCATGCGCTTGACCACCGGCAGGATGGTCATCAGCTCGGCGCTCTCGCCGGAGTAGGAAATGGCGATGAAGGCATCGTCGGCGGTGACCATGCCGAGGTCGCCGTGGGCCGCCTCGGCCGGATGCACGAACAAGGCCGGGGTGCCGGTCGAGGCCAGGGTGGCGGCGATCTTGCGGCCGATGTGGCCGGACTTGCCGATGCCGGACACGACCACGCGGCCCTTGCAGTTCAGCAGCAGGGCGATGGCCTGGACCACGCTGTCGTCGGTCTCCAGGCGGGCGTTCAGGGCGGCGATCGCCTCGGCCTCGTTTTGCAGGGTGTCGCGGGCCAGCCGCAACGCATGCGCGGCCATATTTGCGTCAAAAGCTTTCAGCATTGTTTTTTCATGGGTTACACTCATGCCCAAGTATAGCCGAATTGAGAAAGCAAAAAACTTGCCAGTCACAACATAACGCCCGTGTCGGCCCACAAACAACGAAATTTTATTTACCGGCGATGTTGATATGACGTTTTCACCCTTGGAATTAACATTGTTGTTGCTGGGGAGCGCGGTGCTGGGCGTGGTCGCCTTCCGCATGATGCACCTGCCGCCGATGCTGGGCTACCTGGCGGTCGGCATCCTGATCGGCCCCCACGCGCTGGGCCTGGCCGAGTCCAGCGAGGCCTTCCACTCGCTGGCCGAATTCGGCGTGGTGTTCCTGATGTTCTCCATCGGGCTGGAATTCTCCCTGCCCAAGCTGATGGCCATGCGCGGCATCGTGTTCGGGCTGGGCATGGCGCAGGTGGGGCTGACCATCGTCGCCACCATGCTGTTCGGCTGGGCCATCGCCACCCAGCTGCCGCCGGACATCCATATCGGCTGGCAGGCCTCGTTCGCGCTGGGCGGCGCGCTGGCCATGTCGTCGACCGCCATCGTGTCAAAAATGCTGACGGAGCGGCTGGAGCTCGAGAGCGAGCACGGCCGCAAGATCATCGGCATCCTGCTGTTCCAGGATCTGGCCGTGGTGCCGCTGCTGATTTTGATTCCCTCGCTGGGCCAGCGGCCGGACGCGCTGGTCGAGACGCTGGCCTGGGCCGGCGTCAAGGCCGTGATCGTGCTGGCGCTGCTGCTGTTCTTCGGCCAGAAGCTGGTGCGCGGCTGGTTCACCGTCGTGGTCAAGCGGCGCTCGCAGGAACTGTTCATGCTGAACCTGCTGTTGATCACCTTGGGCGCGGCCTGGATCACCGAGCGCGCCGGCCTGTCGCTCGCGCTGGGCGCCTTCGTGGCCGGCATGCTGATTTCCGAAACCGAGTACAAGCACCAGGTGGAAGAGGACATCAAGCCCTTCCGCGACGTGCTGCTGGGACTGTTCTTCATCACCATCGGCATGCTGCTCAACGTGCGGCTGGTGATGGCGCACTGGTGGCTGGTGCTGGTGCTGCTGGCCGGGCCGGTGCTGCTCAAGTTCGCGCTGATCGCCGGCCTGGCCAAGCTGTTCGGCGCCTCGGACGGCGTCTCGATGCGCACCGGCCTGGCGCTGGCGCAGGCGGGCGAGTTCGGCTTCGTGCTGCTCAACCTGGCGGGCGGCAGCCACCTGATGGACCCGTTCATCATCCAGGTGGTGCTGGCGTCGATGGTGCTGTCGATGCTGGTGGCGCCGTTCATCATCTCCAAGTCGGACCAGATCGTCATGAAGGTGTCCAGCAACGAATGGATGATGCAATCGCTGGCGCTGACCAAGATCGCCAGCCGCACCATGTCCACCAACAAGCACGTGATCGTGTGCGGCTTCGGCCGCAGCGGCCAGGGCCTGGCCACCCTGCTGACCGAGGAGAGCATCGACTACCACGCGCTGGACCTGGATCCGGAGCGGGTGCAGGAAGCGCAGACCGCCGGCCGCCACGTCTCCTACGGCGATGCCGCGCGGCGCGAGAGCCTGGTGGCGGCCGGCATCTACCGCGCCAGCGCGGTGGTGATCACCTACGCCAGCACGCCGTCGGCGCTGAAGGTGCTGCACCTGGTGCACGAGCTGGCGCCGGCCCTGCCGGTGATCGTGCGTTCCCACGACGACACCGACCTCGACCGGTTGAAGGCGGCCGGCGCGGCGGAGGTGGTGCCGGAGCTGATGGAGGGCAGCCTGATGCTGGCCTCGCACGCGCTGGTGATGCTGGGCGTGCCGTTGCGGCGCGTGGTGCACCGGGTGCAGACCGCGCGCGAGGAGCGCTACGCCTCGCTGCGCGGCTACTTCCACGGCGCCAGCGACGCCGGCGAGGATGCCGACCTGGAGCGGCTGCATTCGGTCACGCTGAGCGGCAGCGCGGTCAGCGTGGGCAAGTCATTGGGCGAGATCGACGTGGCCGGCGCGGGGGCCGAGGTGAGCAGCATCCGGCGCGGCAAGGGCCGGCTGGAGGTAGCGCCGGAGCTGGTGCTGGAAGCGGGCGATGTGGTGGTGCTGCGCGGCACGGCCGAAGCCGTCAACCGCGCCGAGCAGCGCCTGCTGCGCTAGCTCGGTCATTCCCGCGAAAGCATTCCCGTCATTCCCGCGAAAGCGGGAATCCATGCTGAATGTCCGAGGCAAGCGTCCTATGGATGCCCGCTTTCGCGGGCATGACGGCTCGCAGTATCAGGCCTGCTCGACCGGCTCGCGGCTGACTACGCGGTTGCGGCCGGTTTCCTTGGCCACGTACAGCAGGCTGTCGGCATGCGCCACCCAGGCGCGCGCGACGGCCGCCGGATCGCCCTCGGCCTCGCCAGGATTCAGGCAGGCCACGCCGATCGACACCGTCACCGACAACTGCAATTCCTGCGACAGCGCGATCATGCTGCCGGCCACGCTGGCGCGGATGCGCTCGGCCACGAAGGCGGCGCTGTCCAGGTTGGCGTCGATCAGCAGCACGACGAACTCCTCGCCGCCGAAGCGCGCCAGCGCATCCGAGGTGCGCAGCTCGTTCTTGATGCGGGTAGCCACCTCGCGCAGCACGTCGTCGCCGCCGCCGTGGCCAACCGTGTCGTTGACGCGCTTGAAGTGGTCGATGTCGATGTACATGAACGAGATCGGATACTGCTGGCGCCGCGCCCGCGCGATCTCTTCCAGCAAACGCCGGTCGATGTAGCGCCGGTTGTAGACGCCGGTCAGCGAATCGGTCAGCCCGATGTACTTGAGCATTTCGTTACTGATGACGTTTTCCAGGCAGATGGCGATGATGGACGCCATGTGCTCGATGAAATCCGTGCCCAGGCTGGGCGTGAAGCGGGTCGGGTCGCAGCTGCCCAGGTTGAGGCTGCCGATGATGCGCTTGTTGCGCAGCAGCGGCACCAGCGCCACGCTTTGCAGCCCGGCCGGCGCCTGTGGGAACGGCGTCGCATGGCGCCGCGCGTCGTACATGCCCAGCAGCGGCTTGGGCGTCGGCGTGTAGGCGTTGCGCTGGCCGAGGTCGAAGCCCAGGCCGTCAAGCGTCTCGACGAAGATCAGTTCGGGGAAATCCTCAAACACCACGTCCAGCTTGGCCATGACGGTGCGGATGTCGGCGTCCTCGTCGATCAGCGTCAGGGTCACGCTGTCGAGCTCGGAGATCACCGGCAGCACGCGGAAGATGGTGCCTATCAGTTCGGGAAAATTGGCGGCGCTGACGATGTCCAGGTCGAAGGCCTGGTGGCGGGTCATGATGGAATGGTTGCGCTCGGCCTGCTCCAGCAGGTAAGCCATGCGCGCACGCAGGGCCTGGTTTTCGGCCGCCAGATCCGCCGCGCGCGCGGCGTGGTCAGTCTGCGGCGAGAACTTGCCTGTTGCAGTTTGCGTCATATATGCCCTTACTCATCAGCTAGTTTCATGCCAGATGCCACATTACGCCAAGTTTTAGCGCTTGGGAATGGCTGACTGCGTTAAAACGCCAACGTCACCACGATTTCCTGGCCAAGCCGCACGCGCTGGCCCTCTCCGGCGATCAGGATGCTATTCATGCCGAAACACAACGCCCCATCCAACTCCGGCTTGGCGCGGTAGCCTTGCATGAGGTCGAGTGGATCGGGACCGAACGTGCCGGTGGCCTGGTCGACCGACGGCATAGGGCAACGCGAGCAGGGTTTGACCGGTTTCAGCAAAGCATCGCCCAGCTGGAACGTTTCCACGTAATCCTCCTCGAAGGCTTCGATGCCGGACACGACCAGGTTGGGACGGAAGCGGTTCATCGGAATGGCGTCGCGGCCGGCGCGGCGCAGCTTGTCGTTCAGGTCGTCCAGCGAGGCGGCGCCGGCCACCAGCATCGGATAGCCGTCCGAGAACATGGTGGTGGCGGCGACGCCGCTGGTCCACGTCTGGCTGACGGCGCGCTCGGCCTTGGCGTGGAAGCGCGCCAGCCGGCACGGCACGCCGATCGCCTTGGTGAACCACTCGGCGGTCAGGTCGTCGCAATCGTAGGCCAGCACGGTGTCGTCCCAGACCTGGGTGGTGAGGGTGGGCGCCAGATAGGGGTCCGGCAGGTCGAGCGGGATTTCCAGGCACAGCATGCCGGGCGCGCGCAATTCCAGCTTGCTGCCCTTGAGACTGGGGGTGATCAGCGCCATGCGCGGGTGTTCGCGCTGGGTCAGGCTGACGCCGGCGCCGTCGACCACCATCCATTCGCGGTCGTAGATCTGCTCGCTCATCAGGCCGGTGACGGTCAGCGTGGCTTCCTGCAAGGAAATACCGCCGCAGGATTTGATCGGGTACAGCGTGATTTCGGAGAGGATAGGCATGCTCGGCACCAGTCGTTAGGCAGATGAAAACCTTGCCATTATACGAGCAGCGACAGCGGGCCGCTGACGGCCCGCCGTTGCCGATCCGGGATTACTCCTCGGCCGTGGCCGCGGTCTTGGCGGGACGCGGTGCGCGCGGCGCGGCCGGCTTGCGGGCCGGCTTGGCGGCCGCCTTGGCCTTGGCCGGCTTGGCGGCTGGCGCAGCGTCGGACTCGACCACTGCAACCGGCGCGGCCACTTCGACCGGCGCCGCAGCTGGAGCGGGCACTGCCGCCTGCTCGCCGTCGGCCGCTGCCGCGCCCTTGCCGCCGCGCGCATTCCTGGCGTTCTTGCCGCCCTTGGCCGCCGCTGCCTCGGTCTTGGTCTTGGCGGCTTCCTTCAACTTGCGCGCCGGCGGTTTCGGCCCGCTTTTCTTCTTGGCCGGCGCCTCGTCGGCGACAACCGGCTCGCTGACTGCTACCGGTGTTTCGACGACAGCCTCCGGCATCAGCGCTGCTTCGGCAAGCGCCACGGCGTCCTGCTGGCCCTGGCGTTCGCCCTGCTTGCGGCCACCGCGATTGCCGCGACCACGTCCACGGCCGCGCTCGGCGTCGGCTGCCGGCGCTTCCACCACCTCGGGCGCGTCCGGCTGGCCGGCCAATTGCTCCGGCTCGACGTAGGCATGCACCTCCGGCTCCGCCTCATCCTGGTTGCCATGCGCTTGCGCGCCGCGGGCCTGCTGCGCCAGGCGCTCGGCCTGGCGTTCGGCGAAGCGCTCGGCGGCAGTGCGGCCACGGCCACGGCTGCGGCGCGACTCCTGCTTGCCGCCGTCCTGCGCCTCGGCCGGGGCGCCGTCGGCCGACGGTTCGCCCAGCGTCAGGCCCGGCGTCGGCACGCCGGTGCCACGGTAGACGTAGGCGCCGGACTTCTCGTCACGGCCGAATTCCAGCAAGCCGCGCGCCTTGCATTCCTCGATCAGGTTGCCGAAGGTGCGGAAGCCATAGTAGGACTCGCTGAAGTCCGGCTTGCGGCGCTTGATCGCCTCTTTCAGCACCGAGGCCCAGATCTTGCCGCTGTCGCCGCGCTCGGAGACCAGCGCCTCGAAGGTATTGGCGGCGATTTCCACCGCCTGGTTGCGGCGCTTGTCCATCTCTTCGCGGCGCATGCGTTCCTCTTCCGGCGAGCGCTTGACGGCCGGCTTGGCCTCGCTGCTCGATTCACGCTTGGCGCGGCGGCTTTCGCGCACCAGGTCGTCGTAGAAGATGAATTCGTCGCAGTTGGCCACCAGCAGATCGGAGGTCGACTGCTTGACGCCGACGCCGATCACCTTCTTGGCGTTCTCGCGCAGCTTGGACACCAGCGGCGAAAAATCGGAATCGCCGGAGATGATGACGAAGGTGTCGACGTGCGACTTGGTGTAGCACAAGTCCAGCGCGTCGACGACCATGCGGATGTCGGCCGAGTTCTTGCCGGACTGGCGCACGTGCGGGATTTCGATCAGCTCGAAGTTCGCCTCGTGCATCGGCGCCTTGAAGCCCTTGTAGCGGTCCCAGTCGCAATACGCTTTCTTGACCACGATGCTGCCCTTGAGCAGCAGACGTTCCAGCACCGGCTTGATGTCGAACTTGTCGTAATTGGCGTCGCGCACACCGAGCGCCACGTTTTCAAAATCGCAGAACAGCGCCATGCTGACGTTATCGTTGGAAGAAGCCATGAAGAGTATTTTTCTAGTGAGGGGTGAGACGGGCGCGGAAGGCAGACATTGCGGTCCGGCGATCGGGCAATCCGGCGATTATACCCAACAAAGCGGCGCGTGCGACGAACGCGACACCCGGCGGCGCGGAAGGCACCGGCCCAGCGTGACAATGTGCGTATTTCACAACCATGCCGGTGCGCTAACATGACCGATTCACTTTCAACAGAGACGGAGCCGCCATGCGATCCCTGGACATTATCAAGCGCGACCTGCTCAAGGCCCTGGGTCGGGCGGCGCTCGCCCTGTTCGCCGTGCCGCTGATGGTGCTGGCCTTCGCCCACTACGTGCTGGGCGCGCAGGACGCCAGCTTCCTCGACGCCGTGCAGCAGAAAATCGCCCAGTCGGGCGACGCCGGGCTGGACAAGGGCGCGCTGCTGACCTACTACCGCGCGCATCCGCCCTCCTCCGTCTGCGGCGACACGGCGCCGGAACGGGCCGACTATCGCAACGGCGTGTGCGAACCGCTGTCGGAGGAATGGCAATTCTACTGGGCGCAGCTGACCGCCGTTGGCCTGCTGATCGCCGGCGCGGCGCTGCTGCTGACGGCAGCCGGACTGGGACTGGTGGCCTTCTACAACCGCGCGGCACAGTATGCCAGCCTGGTGCTGGGCTGGCGCCTCATGGCGCTGGCCAGCGCGCTGGAGGTGACCCTGCAAAGCGCGCTGCTGGTGTGGATGTCGTTCTGGCTGACCGCGTATTTCATGCACTTCTATTCGATCAAGCTGGTCGCCATCGTCGCCGTGCTGGCGGCGGGCGCCGTGTTCGCCGCACTCAAACATATGTTCCAGCGCGTGCCGGAGCGGACCGGCATCGACGGCGAACTGCTGCCGGCGGCCGCCGCGCCGGCGCTGTGGGCCCGCGTGCGCGCGCTGGCCACTATGCTGGGCACGGCGCCGCCGGAGCAGATCGTGGCCGGCATCGACAATAATTTCTTCGTCACGGAGGCCGCGCTGTCGGTGAACGGACACCAGCTGACGGGACGCACGCTGTTCGTCAGCCTGCCGCTGCTGCGCGTGATGGCACAGGACGAGGCCGATGCGGTGCTGACGCACGAGCTGGCCCACCTGCGCGGCGGCGACACCAGCAGCAGCGCGGCGCTCGGCCCCAAGCTGGCGCAGTTCGACTACTACCGCGCGATGATGGGCGCGGCGGGACTGACCGTGATCGCGTTCTATCTGCTGAGCCTGTACCGCTTCATTTACGAGCTGGCCCTGAAGCGCGACAGCCGCGAGCGCGAGTTCGTGGCCGACCGCGCCGCGCGCGACCTGGTATCCGGCGAGGCGCTGGTGCGGGCGCTGATCAAGGTCAGCGCCTACAGCAACTATCGCGGCCGCATCGAGCGCGAACTGTTCGAACGCAACGCCCAGCACGGCGCAACGCTGGGCATCGCCGCCCACGTCGCGCAGGGGCTGGAGGCGTTCGCGCATTCCGACGACTTCGCCGGCGACATGGCCGATACCGACATGCCCCATCCTTTCGACAGCCATCCCAGGCTGGACGAACGCATGGACAACGCCGGCTGCATGATCGCGCCGCAGGACTTCGGCGCGATCGTGGTGGCGCCGGTAGCGCGCAGCTGGATCGCCGACATCGCCGGCGCGGAGGAGATCGAAGCACGCTTGTGGGACGCCTACGAGGGCCGCTTCGCCAGCGAGCACGAACGCGACCTGGCCTACCGCTACCACCCGCACAACGACGAAGAGCGCGCCGTGGTGCTGCGCCACTTCCCGCAGCAAGTGTTCGAGCTGAGCGGCGGCCGGCGCTTCCTGGTCGGCTACGACGGCCTGACCTTGCCGCAGGATGAACAGTTCGTCGCCTGGGACGCCATCGGCGACCTGAAGTACACGGATGGCATCGGCGGCGACGTGCTGACCATCAAGCGCAACCTGGGCAGCGACGACAAGGTCAAGCTGAAGGGCATCCGCCGCGAACGCGAGCGCGTGAAGGCGGTGCTGGGGCACTACTGGCACCGCCATAAGGTCTCGCGCTCGGCGGCCTAGGATTTATTCTGTTTTGGCAAACATGCCGGCCATCGCCGTCACGTCGCGGCCGACGCCGCGATAGCCGATGAAGCGGCCGGTCTCGTCGAACATGGGCTCGCCGCTCACTTGCAGGTATTGGCGCGCGCCGTCTATCGTCCGGCTGTAGACGAAGTCCAGGAAGGCCTTGCGCTCGGCGATGTTCGATTGCAGCAGCGCGTGCTCGGCCACGTCCCAGCCGCCGGCGTCGCCGCTGCCGATGCCCACCATGTCGGCCACCGGGCCGGACCAGATGGTGAGCTGGCCGTCGGCATCCTGCTCCCAGTACCAGTCGGTCGACAGTTCGGCAAAGCGCTGGAAGCGGGCCTCGCTGGCGCGCAATTGCGCGGTGCGCTCCAGCACCGTGTATTCCAGCTGCTGGTTGTAGCGCTGCAGCATGCGGTGCAGCAGCCGCACTTCCAGCATGTTGTGGATGCGTGTCTCGACCTCAATCAGTTCGAATGGCTTGCTGACGAAATCCTTGGCGCCGGCCTGCAGCGCGCGCATCTTGTGATTCGGCTGCGCCGTCACCACCAGCACCGGCACATAGCCGTCCGGCTCGATTTCCTTGAGCGCCTCCAGCACCGCAAAGCCATCCATGTGGGGCATTTGCAGGTCCAGCAGGATCAGGTCGTAATGATGTTGCTGGTGCAGGCCGCAGACGGCGAACGGGTCCATCGTGCTGCTCACCCGGGTGTAGCCGGCGTTGGCCAGCATCTGCTGCAGCAGCATGACGTTGGCTTCCTGATCGTCGACGATCAGGATCTCGGCGTTGAGTATTTCTGATGAGTTAGTCATGATGCGCTCTCCTGCGTAGTGCCTTGGCCGCTGCGCTCGGCAGCGTACTCCAGCGCGAAATCCAGGGCCGCCATGAATTCGACGACATTGATCGGTTTGGTCAGGTAGCGCAGGAATCCCGCCTCCAAGCCCTTGGCGATATCGCGCGGCATGGCGTTGGCCGACAGCGCCATCACCGGAATGCGCGCCGTGTTGGTGTCGTCCTGCAAGATCTTGAGGCAGCCGAAGCCGCTCACGCCGGGCAGGTTGATGTCCATCAAAATCACGTCGGGCTGGTAGGCCCGCGCCAGCTGCATGCCGGTCGGGCCGTCGATGGCGGTCAGCAGCTTGAGATCGCTGCGACGCTGCACCAGCTGCTCCACCAGCGTCAGATTGGCGGGATTGTCCTCGATGTACAGCAAGGTCTTCAGCGCCACGCCGCTGCGGGCGGCGCGCGACAGCGGCGCGTCGAAGGCGGCGATCTCGAGCACCGGCTCGCTGCTGGCGGCCAGCTCGATCCAGAACGTCGTGCCGACGCCGATTTCGCTGTGCACGCCGATGGCGCCGCCCATCAACTCCGTCAGCTGTTTTGTCACCACCAGGCCGATGCCGGTGCCCTCTTCCGCGCCGTCTTCCTGGCCCAGGCGGTTGAACGGCTGGAACAGCTGACCGATCTGGTCGCCGCTCAGGCCGGCGCCGGTATCGGTCACGCTGATGCGCACCATGTCCTCGCTGGTACTGCCGGCCGAGCATTCGACAGTGATCTTGCCGCCGTGGCGGTTGTACTTGATGGCGTTGGACAGCAGGTTGATCATCACCTGTTTGACGCGGGTGCGATCCGCGTGCACGAAGAACGGTTCGCTCAGCGAGGCGAAGAACAGGCGGATGCCGCGCTTTTCCGCCTGCGGCCCGACCAGCGCCTGGCAATCGCGCAACACCTCGGACAGGCCCATCGACTCCTGCGACATCGTCACCTTGCCCGATTCGATCATGGCCAGGTCGAGGATCTCGTTAATCAATTGCAGCAGATACCAGCCGCCCTTGAGGATCTGGTCCAGCGAGCGCTGCTGCGAGGCGCTGGGTGGCGGTTTGTCCGACGCCAGCAACTGCGCGAAGCCCAGCACCGCGTTGAGCGGCGTGCGCAACTCGTGGCTCATGCCCGACAGGAAATCCGACTTGGCGCGGTTGGCTTTATCTGCCACCGCGCGCGCCGCTTCCAGTTCCGCGTTGGTTTCCTGCAGCGCCAACTGCTGCTCGCGCAGGCGCTTGTCCAGCAAGGCCTGCTCGCGCTCCACTTCCTTGCGAGCCGTGTTATCGGTGCCCATCAGCAGATAGCCGATGATTTTTTCCTCGGCGTCGCGCAGTGCGCTGACCGAGACGATGGCGGGGAAACGGCTGCCGTCCTTGCGGATGTAGGTCAGCTCGTAGATGTCCTCGATGCCGCGCGAGGCTTTGAACACCAGCGCGTCGAAGCCCGGCCGGATGGTCGTGCCCAGTTCCGCGCTGAGCGCCTCGGCGCGGGCGATCACTTCCTGCGCATCGGAGATGCCGGCCGGCGTGATCTGGTTGACCACCTCCGCCGCGCTATAGCCCAGCATGCGCTCGGCGCCGACGTTGAAGATCTGGATCACGCCCTGCGCATCGGTGGCGATGCTGGAGAAATTGGCGCTGTTGTGGATCGCCAGTTGCAGCGCGTCCGCCTTGAGCAGCGGGCCTTCTGACAGTCGATTGGTTTTCATTTCAGCTCCTGGCGTTGACGTACGTCTGACATCAGGCGCGCGAATTCTTTCTTGACGACTTCATAGCATTCACAGGTGTCGCCTTCGAGGCCGATCCGGTCCAGGACCGAAATATGACCCCGCCGGTTGCTGATAAAGCCCCTGGCCTGCAGGCGTCCGGCCGCCACCGTCACCCCTTCGCGCCGCACGCCCAGCATGCTGGCGATCAGTTCCTGGGTCATGGTCAGCTCGCTGGTCGGCAGACGATCCAGCGTCAGCAGCAGCCAGCGGCACAGCTGCTGCTCCACCGTGTGATGACGGTTGCAGATCGCCGTCTGCGACATCTGGGTGATCAGCGCCTGGGTGTAGCGCAGCAGCAGGCGCATGACAGGGCCGGCTCGGTTGAACTCGTCGAGCAGGACCTGCGATTTGAGGCGGTAGCCGTGACCGGCGGTCTGGACCACGGCGCGGCTGGGTGTAGTGTTGCCACCCATGAACAGCGAAATGCCGAGGATGCCCTCGTTGCCGACGCCGGCGATCTCGGACGAACTGCCGTTCTCCAGCACATAGTGCAGCGACACGATGGCTGAGGTCGGGAAATACACGTGATCGAGCTTGCCGCCCGATTCATACAGCACATCGCCCAGCCGCATCATGATCGGTTCCAGGTGCGGCGACAGACGGTCGAACTCGGCGTCTAGCAGGGCGGCCAGCAGATGGTTCTGGTTGGGGTTGTTGAGACGCATGGAAACATTCCTTGTTCCAGTCGTCAACTAGGCGGGGGGCGGGGACGGCAAACGATGACCGTCAGACAGAGTAACACACATCAACGCAAGCGCCCGGTGTTAAAGATCACCGGACCGCAATCAGCAATGCCGCGGTGTTTTTATTTTGGCGGCGCGGAGCCGGCGACCGGACTTCCGGGGACAACAGCGATATTCGTATTGTGGGCGGCGGTGATCAGCCAACGACCGTCGCGCTTGACGAAGACCTGGGTAAACAAACCCTCGCGAGGCGTGCGCGGCGTGCCATCGGGGTTCTTGTCACCGCGCAGCGCCCACATTTGATGGACAATGGCCACGTCCGGCTTGAGAAAGCGTATATCCGATTTCAGATTGCTCCACACGCTGTCCTTGAACATCATTTCATGGACCAGCGCATGGTTTTTCTTGATCTCAGCCGGTCCTATCCATCTGCGGCCATTGACCTGAACAAAATCAGCATCGTCGGTGAAGAGGCTGGAAAGCGCCGCCATGTCGTGGCGGTTCCAGGCGTCCTGCCAGCGATTTTCGACTTGCTGGATCGCCAGCTCGTCTTCTGAAGGGGCCGCTTGAACGGACGACAGGCTCATCGCCATCAGGGGCACGAGTAACGCAAGCTGAAGTGGAAATCGCATCAAAGCTCCCCGACCATCGTTGTAAATTATGTCACGTTGATAGTCTAGCCATGATCCCGCGTTAGTCAAGGACGATTAAATAAGCCACGCCAAAAACAAAGAAGCCCTGTAAATACAGGGCTTCTTCAAAGCAGAGGGGGGGTTAGACGTTGAACAGGAAGTTCAACACATCGCCATCCTTGACCACATATTCCTTGCCCTCGGCGCGCATCTTGCCCGCTTCCTTGGCGCCGCTCTCACCCTTGTACTGGATGAAGTCGTCATACGCGATGGTTTGCGCGCGGATGAAGCCGCGCTCGAAGTCGGTGTGGATCACGCCGGCCGCTTGCGGCGCGGTGTCGCCCACGTGGATGGTCCAGGCGCGCACTTCCTTCACACCGGCGGTGAAGTAGGTTTGCAGGCCCAGCAGCTTGTAGGCGGCGCGGATCAGACGGTCCAGGCCCGGCTCTTCCATGCCCATGTCGGCCAGGAAGGCGCTCTTGTCGGCGTCGTCCAGGTCGGCGATTTCCGCTTCGATCGAGGCGCAGATGGCGACGATGGGCGCGTTCTGGGTGGCGGCGTAGGCGGCCAGCTGGTCCAGCAGCGGGTTGTCCTTGAAGCCGGTGTCGGAGACGTTGGCCACGTACATGGCCGGCTTGGCGGTGATCAGGCACAGCGGCTTGATCAGCGCCATCTCGTCGGCGTCCAGGCCCATCGCGCGCACCGGCTTGGCTTCGTTCAGGTGCGGCACGATGCGCTCCATGATGGCGAGCAGCTTGGCGGCGTCCTTGTCGCCGGAACGGGCTTTCTTGTTTTCGCGGTGGATGGCTTTTTCCACGGTGCCCAGGTCGGCCAGCGCCAGCTCGGTCTGGATCACTTCGATATCGTCCAGCGGGCTGACCTTGCCGGCCACGTGGATCACGTTGTCATCTTCGAAGCAGCGCACCACGTTGACGATGGCGTCGGTTTCGCGGATGTGCGACAGGAACTGGTTGCCCAGGCCTTCGCCCTGCGACGCGCCCGCCACCAGGCCGGCGATGTCGACGAACTCGACGATGGCGTTGACCATGCGTTCCGGCTTGACGATCTCGGCCAGGCCAGCCATCCGCGGATCCGGCACTTCAACCACGCCGACGTTGGGCTCGATGGTGCAGAACGGATAGTTCTCGGCCGGGATGCCGGCCTTGGTCAGGGCGTTGAAGAGGGTGGACTTGCCGACGTTAGGCAGGCCGACGATGCCGCATTGGAGACTCATGAAAAACCTTTAATTATCAATTTCGCCGGCAAGCGGCTGGTGAAAAACGGCCAGCAAGGGGCGTTTTCTGGATATTCGTGCTTTTTAAAGCGTTCAAGGGTCAATTGTACCTCCCTCGCACCGACTCTTCCAAAAAACACTGTGCAAAGGATTAGTGGACTTATTGCTGCGAAGCACTATCATACAAACTGTGCCACCCGCCGGAGTCCACGCCATGCCCGCTTTTGCCGAGACTGCCCCGATCTATATGCGCAGCAGACGATTCGACCGCCTGTTCGTGCTGGGCATTCCCCTGCTCGCGCTGGCCGTGGGCGCGCTGGCGCTCGGCTTCCCCCAATACTTCGTGCTGATTATTTCGCTGGACCTGGCCTTGCTGGGTTATCACCATGTCATTTCCACCTACACCCGCCTGCTGTTCGACCTGAAGTCGGCCCGCCAGCACTGGGCGCTGCTGCTGCCCCTGCCGGTGGCGGTGTTCGCCGGCGTCTACCTGCTGATCGCCTGGGGCGGCCTGGCGGCGGTCGCCACGCTGTACATGCACTGGCAGTGGTATCACTACACGCGGCAAAGCGAAGGCATCAACAAGGCCTATGGCATGAAGACGCGCAGCGTCCAGGCCGGCAATCCGGTGTTCAACCGCCTCACCTTTTACCTGGTGCCGGCCGCCGCCTTCATGATGATGAGCGCGCGCCCGGACTCGACCTTCCTGTCCATGGAAGTGTGGAAGCTGCCGGTGCCGCCTTCGCTGGCCCTGGCCGCGCTGACGGCGGCCGGCGCCTGCCTGGCGTGGTGGCTGGCGGCGCAGGTGCGTGCGCTGCGCGCCGGCACGCTGGGCCGGCTGCACTTCGCCTACCTGTGCTCGCACTACCTGATCTATGTGGTGTCCTATGTCGCGATCCACGACATCACCACCGGCTGGCTGGTCATCAACGTGTGGCACAACGCGCAGTACATCGCCTTTGTGTGGCTGTTCAACTCCAACCAGTTCAAGGGCGGCGTCAATCCTGAGCAGCGGGCGCTGTCCTGGCTCAGCCAGGAGGGCCGCTGGCCGCTGTACCTGATGGCCTGCCTGGCGCTGACCGGCGTGGTGTACCGCTCCATCGATATGTCCAACGCCTACTTCGCCAACTACACGCTGGTGCCGCTGGTCGTGATCGCTTACCAGGGCATCAATTTCCATCACTACATCGTTGATTCGATCATCTGGAAGCTGCGCAAGCGCGAGGTCCAGAGCGCGCTGAAGATCGTCTGATGATGGCGCGCAGCGGGCTGGCCGGCAAGCCGGGGCGCTACCCCGTCCTCGATGCGCTGCGCGCCATGGCGATCCTGCTGGTGCTGGCGCGGCATTGGGCGGTGGCGTCGCAGACCACGTTCGGCGTCGTGCCCGGCGGTCCGCTGGCGGTGCTGTCGGCCAATGGCTGGATCGGCGTCGACCTGTTCTTTGTGCTGAGCGGTTTCCTCATCGGCAGCCACTTCACCGGGCCGAACGCCGCGCCGTTCACGCGGGCGGCGGTGATGGACTTCTACCGCCGCCGCGCCTTCCGCACGCTGCCGCTGTACTGGGGCGTGATCCTGCTGTGCTGGCTGGCGGCACCGTGGACGCAGGGCGCGGCATTCTCCAGCCTGTCCTTCGCCACGCACCTGCTGTTCATGCAGGATTACCTGGGTTCGGACGTCATGGTCACGCTGTGGTCGCTGGCGGTGGAGGAAAAGTTTTACCTGAGCGCGCCATTGCTGCTGTTCCTGCTGACGCGGATGGGCGCATGGTCCGCCTGCATCGTGCTGGCGGCGGTCATGGCAGGGCTGTGCTGGTCCATGCAGGCCAGCGCGCTGGGCATCGCGCCGGGCGACTACCCGGCCTTCTTCTGGGCGATGCGCGCGCCGTTTCATCATGCCGTGCTGGGCATACTGGCCGGCGTGCTGGTCGCCGTCCAGCATGGCGCGTCCAGCACGTGGCGCGCGCCGCGTACGCTGTTCCTGGCGCTGGCGATGCTGCCGCTGGCAGTGCTCACCTACCGGGACTGGCTGGCCCAAGGAAGTTGGCCAACGGTTTGCGGCATCATCGCGCTGTCTTCAATCCTGTTTGCGCTGCTGGTGCGTTGCGGCCTGGCTGTCAATTGCTGGCAGCCGTCCTTCGGCTCCGCGCGTCCGCTGCGCTACATCGCCAAGTTGTCGTATGCGCTGTACCTGGTGCACTACCCGTTGATCGGGCCTGCCACAAAACTGTGCCAGGCCCTGCCTGACGGTATGCAGCAGGCGGGCAGCCTGCTGTTCCTGGTGGTCTACGGCGCCATGTCCTGGGCTGCCGCGTGGCTGCTGCACGTCGCGCTGGAAAAACCGTTCCTGCTGCTGCGCGACCGCTTCGTCGCCACCTGACTCAACGCTCTTTCACGAACAGCGCGGTAACCATGCCGAGCACGCTCACGGCGATGACGTAGTAAGCCGGCGCCAGCGGATTGTTCTTCAACAGCAGCGCGACCACGACCGGCGTCAGGCCGCCGAAAATGGCGTACGCCAGGTTATACGAGAACGACAGGCCGGAGAACCGCACCTGCGCCGGGAACGCCTTGACCAGCACGCGAGGCACGGCGCCCACCACGCCGACGCTGAAGCCCACCAGCGCATACAAGGGCAGCAGCAGATCGGGCCGCGCGTGCAGCGTGGTGTAGAACACATACGTGCTGATCGCCAGCAGCAAGGCGCCGCCGACCAGGGTGGCGCGCGAACCGACGCGGTCGGCCAGCACGCCCGCCACCACGCAGCCTACCGCCAGGCAAAACGTGGCCAGGGTATTGGCCACCAGCGAAGTGTGCGGATCGAAGCCATAGATTTTTTGCAGCAGCGTCGGCGTCATCAGGATCACCACCACGATGCCGGCCGACAGCATCCACGTCAGCAGCATCGACACCGCCACCGCGCCGCGATGGTTGCGCAGCACGGTCTTGAGCGGCATTTCCGCAGCCAGCGCCTTGCGCTGCTGAAGCTCGGCGAACACCGGCGTCTCATGCAGCCAGCGGCGCAGGTACATCGCCCCCAGGCCGAAGATGCCGCCCAGCAGGAACGGCAGGCGCCACGCACCATCGGCCACCTGGTCCGGCGTGAAGGCGGTGTTGATGCCGGTGGCGACCACCGAGCCCAACAGAATGCCGAAGGTCAGGCCGGCCGTCAGCGTGCCGCAGGCATAGCCGATATGGCGCGCCGGCACGTGCTCGGACACAAACACCCACGCGCCCGGCACCTCGCCGCCCACCGCCGCGCCTTGCAGCACGCGCAGCAGCAACAGCAGCAGGGGCGCGGCTAGGCCGATGCTGGCGTAGGTGGGCAGCGCGCCCATCAGCAACGTCGGCACCGCCATCAGCAGGATGGACATGGTGAACATTCTTTTCCGGCCCAGCAGATCGCCGAAGTGGGCCATGATGATGCCGCCCAAAGGACGCACCACATAACCGGCGGCGAAGATGCCGAAGGTTTGCAGCATGCTCAACCATCCCGGCATTGAAGGCGGGAAGAACAGCTTGCCGATCACGCCGGTGAAGAAAACAAAAATAACGAAATCGTAGAACTCCAGGGCGCCGCCCAAGGCGGCCAGCGACAGGGTCTTGTAATCCTGGCGGGTAAGCGGGCGCGCGGGTGTGACGCCTGGGTCCATGCCGGGGCTAGTGGCGATGGCTGCTGCGTTATCTTTTATCTGCATGGTTGTTCTCGCTATTGTTTGCATTTTTATGGACTGCCGGTTCGCGGCAACCATAGAATACGCAATTTTTCCGGCGACGAGTAAACCGGATCGACAAATGCTAGACTGCTGGTCGAAAATCCATCTCCACCTCGAGGACACCTATGCCATCTGCCCGCCCGCTTGCCGCGCTGACCACCTCCGCCCTGATTGCCGCCTTGATGATGGGAGCGCCGCCCGCCATGGCGGCCGTCAAACCGGCGCAGACGCAGCAGGCCGGGCAGCCCCAGAAGCAGCTGGCGAAACTGGCGGCGGCCTTCCACACGGCGCGCTGCAAGTTCGATCCGCTGCTGTTCGCCACCGCCAACGGCGACGGCCGCTACGACGACCAGCTCGGCCTGAGCATCTCGCCCAAGGTGCGCGCGCAGCAGTTCACGCTGTACCGCCAGATGCAGAAGCAGCTGATGGCAGTGCGCCGCGACCAGCTCGGCCTGCAGGACCAGCTGACCTATGACCTGCTGTCCTACGAACTCAACAACGCCATGCAGCTGGAGTCCTTCCCGGAACACCTGCTGCCGCTGAACCAGTTCGACAACGTGCCCAGCACGCTGGCCAACTACGCCGACGGCAACGGCTCGCAGCCGCTGGGCACGGTCAAGCAATACCAGGCCTACCTGAGCCGCCTGAACCAGCTGCCGGCATGGATAGACCAGGCCATCGCCAACATGAAGCTGGGCATACGCAACGGCATCGTGCAGCCGAAGGCAATCACGGTGGCGATGCTGCCGCAGTTCCAGAACCTGCGCAGCGCGACGCCGGAGACCAGCATCTACTACTCGCCGGTGACGCGCTTCCCGGCCGGCTTCTCCGACGCCGACCAGCGCAAACTGACGGCCGCCTACCTGCACACGGTGGACAGCAAGATCGCGCCGGCGCTGAACCGCCTGGTCAGCTTCCTGGAAAATGAATACCTGCCGGCCAGCCGCGCCAGCAGCGGCTGGAGCGCGCTGCCGAACGGCGCCGCCTGGTACGCGGCGCGCATCAAGGACAGCACCAACCTGCCGCTGACACCGGATTCGGTGCACGCGCTGGGCCTGAAGGAAGTGGCACGCATCCAGCAGCAGCTGGCCGCGCTGGGCCCCAAGCTGGGCTACGACGGTCCGGAAAAACAATTGCCGCAATGGGTGAGCGCGCAGGAAAAATTCAAGATCTTCACCACCGACGAACAGGTGCTAGACGCCTACCGCGAGATCTACGCGACCGTGCAAGCCAAGCTGCCGACCTACTTCAGCCTGATCCCAAAGGCCAAGCTGGAGCTGCACCTGGAACCGGAGCTGACGCGCGCCACCGCGTCCGACCACTACACGCCACCGGCGGCCGACGGTTCGCACCCGGGCGTGTTCTGGCCAGTGGTCAACGATCCGAAGAAATACAGCCGGGTCGACATGGTCAGCCTGTTCCTGCACGAAGGCGTGCCCGGCCATCACCTGCACGCGGCCCTGCTGAAGGAACTGGACTTGCCGGACTTCCGCAAATTCAGCACCGAGAATCCGAACAGCGCGGCCTACACCGAAGGCTGGGCGCTGTACTCGGAAACGCTGGGGCGCGAGATGGGTCTGTACGAAGATCCGGTGGCCTACTACGGCCACCTGAACGCGGAAATGCTGCGCGCCGCGCGGCTGGTGGTCGACACCGGCATCCACGCCAAGGGCTGGAGCCGCGAGCAGGCCATCGCCTACCTGGCCGACACGCTGGGCTGGAGCGAAGCGCGCGCCAAGAACCAGATCGAGCGCTACATGGTCTGGCCGGCGCAGGCGCTGAGCTACAAGATCGGCTCGCTGAAGATTCTGGAACTGCGGGCGCGCGCGCAGCAGGCGCTGGGCGACAAGTTCAGCTACCAGAAATTCCACGAAGTCGTGATCGGCGACGGCACGCTGCCGCTGCCCATCCTCGAAGCCCGCGTCGACCACTGGATTGCCGCCAAATAAAATTGGGGTCAAGTCTGACATTCGGACACGGCCTCTTCCGTAACGGCCGTTACGGAAGAGGCCGTGTCCGAATGTCAGACTTGACCCCCACTTGAGGGTTCTGATTGAGGCAATGTTGCAAATGTGCTATTTTGCGACATTGCCATCAGCGAGCATCCCATGGAATTCCTTTTGTTTATCTTCGGCGTCTTCACGCTGAGCGTCGCCTGGCGCGCGCGCACGGAGGCGAAGCAGGCGCGCAAGATCGCCGCGGAATTGCAGCGGGAAGTGGACGCGCTGCGCGCGACGCAAACGGCGATGCAGCGCGCCGCAACGACGCAACCATCACCGCAGACACCGCCGCAAGCGGCACAGCCCGCACGCGCGCCGGCTCCGCCGCCAACCTACGGGCCGGCACCGACCACAATCCTTGTGCCGCGTCCCGCGCAGCCCGCGCCGGTGGTTGCGCCGGCAGCGGCACCGTCGGCAGCAGCGACGGCCGCGCAGCCTCCCGCACAAGCGGCCGCGCCGGCGCCAGTACAGGCGCCCGTCGCCGCAGCACCCGGCCATATTCCCGCCGCCCCCGCGCCGCAACCAGCGCAGCCCGTGCCGCGGCCCGGACCAACACCGCCAGCGCAACGAGCTGAGCCCACGCCACCGCGATGGCTGGTGGCCGCCAAAGCCTGGCTATTCGGCGGCAACCTGGTCGCCAAGCTCGGCCTGCTGATCCTGTTCATCGGCGTCAGCTTCCTGCTCAAGTACACGGCCGCCCGCGTGACGGTGCCGATCGAGTTCCGCCTGGCCGGCATCGTGCTGGCCGACATCGCGCTGCTGGCCTGGGCCTGGCGCATACGCCTCAGCCGCCCCGCCATCAGCCTGCCCGTGCAGGGCGCGGCGCTGGCCGTGCTGATGCTGGTGACCTTCGGCGCGTTCCGCCTGTATCAGCTGATCCCCGGCTCACTGGCCTTCGCGCTGCTGTTCGTGCTGACCGTCTTCACCTGCCTGCTGGCGGTGCTGCAGGACGCCATGTGGCTGGCCATCTTCGGCATCGTCGGCGGCTTTGCCGCGCCCATCCTGGCGTCCACCGGCGGCGGCAGCCACATCGGCCTGTTCTCGTACTACGCGCTGCTCAACGCCGGCGTATTCGCGCTGGCCATGCTGCGCTCGTGGCGTCCGCTGAACCTGCTGGGCTTCGCGTTTACCTTCGCCATCGGCACCGCCTGGGGCGTGCTGCGCTACACGCCGGAAAACTATCTGTCGGTGCAATGCTTCCTGCTGCTGTTCTTTGCCTTCTACGTTTCGATCCCACTGGCGTATGCGCGCCGGCAATCGGTCAAGCTGCAGAACTATGTCGACGGCACGCTGGTGTTCGGTACGCCGATGCTGGGCTTCGGCCTGCAGTTCAGCCTGGTGCGCGGCTTTCCGTTCGGCGTGGCCTACTCGGCGCTGGCGCTGGGGCTGTTCTACATCGGCCTGGCGACCCTGCTGCGCCGGCGCGACAAGGTGGCGCTGCTGGCCGACGCCTTCCTCGCGCTGGGCATCGTGTTCGGCACGCTGGCGATACCGTTCGCGCTTGACGGCCGCTGGACTTCCGCCGCGTGGGCGCTGGAAGGCGCGGGCATCGTCTGGATCGGGCTGCGCCAGAAGCAAACGCTGGCGTGGATGTTCGGCCTGCTGGTGCAGGCCGGCGCGTGGCTGTCGTTCTTCGGCACGGTCAGCGGGCTGTCGGCGGTGCGCGCGATGGAATCCAACCTGTGGCTGGGCTTCCTCCTGCTGTCCATCACCGCCTTCCTGATGGCGACGCGCTTCCGCGCCCAGCAAGACAGCGGCACGAAATTGTTTGCCGCACTGGCGGCGCTGTTCCTCGCGTTCGCATCGGTCTGGCTGATTGCCGGCGCCTGGACCGAAATCTTCCTGCGCACCGACGGCGCCAGCCAGGCCAACCTGCTGGTCGTCAGCGCGCTGGTGGCGGCGGTGACGCTGTACTTCATCGCCCGCAAGATGGCGTGGCCGCTGGCCAGCGGACTGGCCTTGATCGCACAAGCCATCGCTGGCGTGATGCTGGCCGTCCTGGCGCTGACGCAATGGAACTGGATCTCCGCCACACCGGACCTGTTCGACCGGCCGATACTGGGCGCGGCCATGATCTGCGCCGGCGCCCTGTTCAGCAGCTGGGCGCTGATGCGGCACGACGGACAGGAAGCCGGCACCAACAGCTACGGCCTGTCGCGCCTGGCGATGCTGTGGGCCGGCCTGTGGTGGCTGGCCCTGATCCTGCCCGACCTGGCGGGCTGGCTGTCGATCCGCTACCAGATCCTGACGACCGGCGCCTGGACCAGCGACGACATCCTCGGCCCCAGCATCTACGGCATGCTGATCGCCGTCAGCACCGTGGCCATCGTCCTGCTGGCGCGCCGCCTGCAATGGCGCGCCCTGCGCGCGCTGGCGGCGCCGGCCTGGGTCGCACTGGCGGTTGCCAGCGCGAACATGCTGGGCGTCCTGTATATCGACAACCGTCTGCCCGTCGCGTCCGCATGGCTGGCCTACGCCGCGCTGTGGCTGACGGGCGAATGGCTGTTGCGCGCCTGGCCGGCCAGCGGCTGGACGCTGCGCAAGCTGCCGCTGCAACTGCTGCACAGCGTGCGCAGCGGCGGCTTGTGGTTGATGATCTGGCCGGTGGCGGCGATCTGGATCACGCGCTGGCTGCACGGCGCCGACAGCGCCGAGGCACAGCTGTTGGCCGACGCCGGCTGGCAGACCAGCGCCAGCTGGGCGCGCTTCATTCCCGCCTGGCTGATGATGGCCGCGATCGGCTGGCTGATGCAGCGCAGCCGCGCCGGCGGCTGGCCGGTCGCGCCGCTGGCCGCGTGGTACCGGCGGCGCCTGATACCGCTGGCCTGCGGCTGGGCGCTGTTGCTGGTCGCCGTCTGGAACCTGACGCAGGACGGCGCCATGGCGCCACTGCCCTATGTGCCGTTACTAAACCCGCTGGACCTGACGACCTGCTTCGCCATGCTGATGGCCTACGGCTGCTACCGTCTGCTGCGTGACATCGACGGCGACACGCTGCGCCACCAGCTGCTAGCCTCCTGGCCGCCGAACTGGGTGGCGCCGCTGCCGCTGCTGGCTGCGCTGGCTGGCTATGGCTGGCTCAACCTGGCGCTGCTGCGCACCGTCTCGAACTACATGAAAGTGCCGTACGAATTCGACGCCATGTTCGCCTCGCAGTTCGTGCAGGCGATGCTGTCGCTGGTGTGGAGCGTCACGGCGCTGCTGATGATGCGCTACGCCGCCAAACGCGCGCTGCGGGCCGTATGGATAGGCGGCGCGGTGCTGCTGGCCATGGTGGTCGCCAAGCTGTTCCTGGTCGACTTGTCCAACGTGGGCGGCATCGAGCGCATCGTTTCCTTTGTCGGCGTGGGCGCGCTCATGGTCGGCATCGGTTATCTGGCGCCCTACCCTTCGGAAACGGAAAATAAATGAAAACGCTATTGATCGCGGCGGCGGCCGCATCGGCCATCGCATCGGCGGCGGCCAGCGATGCGCCGCAGGACTACACCCACCTGATGCCGCTGACCGCCGGCGCCAGACAAGGCGTGCTGCAACTGCGGCTGCCCAAGGATGCCTACCTGCACGCGCGTTCGCCGCTGCTGGACGACCTGCGGGTGTTCGACGCCAGCGGCGCTCTGCAGCCGTTCGCGCTGCGCACGCCGGCGCCGGCGACGCGCACCAGCCGGCGCGACCTGCCGGCTGCCATCTTCCCGCTGATGAGCACGGCCGCGTCGGCCGGGCAGCTGGATCTGGATGTCAGCACGGCCGCCGACGGACGCCTGCTGTCCGTCAAGGTCCGTCCGAACGATGCGCGCGACAAGGCAGCGCAGCCATCGCACCTGGCGGGGCTGGTGCTCGACCTCGGCAAGGACGCGGCCGCCACGCCGGTCAGCGCGCTGCGCTTCACGCTGCCGTCCGGCCAGCGCGAGTACAGCGCGCAAGTCTGGCTGGAGACCAGCAGCGACATGAAGCACTGGGATACCGTCGGCGCCGCCGAGCTGAGCTGGCTGGTCAACCAGGAGGCGCAGACGTTGTCCAACGACCGGCTGGAGTTCGACGCGCACAGCTTCCGCTATGCCCGGCTGAACTGGCGCAGTGGCACGCCCATCCAGTTTGCCGCCATCACGGCCGAGCAGGTGGTACAGGCGGATGTCGCGCAGCCCGTCGAGCAACTGGTACTGCCAGCGGCGGCTGGCAGGCAGGCGCAAGACCTGGTCTACGCCGTGCCGCCCGCCGTCGCGCCGGGCAAGGCCGGGCTGCAATTCAGCGAGCCGAACATCGTGCTGTCCGGCACGCTGGGCAGCTATCGCGAACTGCCTGCACGGCAGGCGGCAGCAGGTCCGGCCTGGCGTTTCGATCCCCTGATCAGCGCGACCTTCTATCGCATCGCGCAAGACGGGCAGGTGCGCAGTTCCGGCGACATCGAGGTGCCGCCGGTGCACGCGACGCAATGGGTGCTGCGGACCACGGCGCCAACAACGGCAAGGCCCGCTTTGAGATTGAGCTGGCAGCCGGCCACGCTGATCTTCCTCGCCAGCGGCAACGCGCCCTACACGCTGGCGGTCGGCCGCGAGCACGCCACGCCGGTGGTGCGCGAGTTGAACCAGGTCGCCCCCGGCTTCTCCGATGCGGAATTACAGAAACTGGAAACCGTCAGCGCAGGTCCGGCGGTGCAGCAGCAAGGCAGCGGCGCACAGGACGCCAGCGCGGCGCTGACAGCGGCCAACGCCGCCCAACAGCGCCTGGTGGTACTGTGGAGCGTGTTGCTGCTGGGCGTGGCCGTGCTGGCGTTTATGGTTTGGCGCTTGCTGCGCCCATCACGTTCATGACGGCCAGGGTCATCGCCTCGGCAGCGGTCTTGATCGACGGCTCCGGCACCGGCGCGTAATACGGCGAGTGGTTGAAGGCCACCGGCTTGCCGCCCGGCCTGGCCGCTTCGGCCACCACCTTGGGATCGTAGACGCCGGTGAAGAAGAACATGCCCGGCACGCCTTCGTTGACGTAGGCCGAGAAGTCTTCGCTGGCCGTCATCGCCGGCATGCGCGAGACGTTGGCGTCGCCGAAGGCTTTCTTCAACACACCTTCGGTGCGCTTGACCAGCGCGTCGCTGTTGTCGATGGCGGCGCCACCGGCGATCAGGTCGACGTCGGGCGCCGGTGCGTCGGCCATCGCGGCCGAGGCGTTGGCGACGCGGCGCACGCCGGCCAGCAGTTTCGCCCGCACTTCCGGGCTGTAGGAACGTATCGTGCCGCGCACGCGCACCGTGTCGGGGATGATGTTGCCGACCGTGCCGCCGTTGATCGCGCCGATGGTGACGACGCCGAATTCCTTGGGATCTTTTTCGCGGCTGATCACGGTCTGCACATCGACCACGAAGCGGGCGGCGATGGCGATCGGGTCGAGCGCCTTGTCCGGCGCCGAGCCGTGGCCGCCGCGGCCCTTGAAGGTGATCTCGATGGCGTCGGAGTTCGACGACACCGGACCGCTGTTGTAGCCGATAGTGCCGTAGGCCAGCGGCCAGGAGTGGAGCGCGAAGGCGTAGTCAGGTTTCGGGAAGCGCTTGAACAGGCCGTCGTCCAGCATGGCCTTGGCGCCGCTGACGGTTTCCTCGGCCGGCTGGCCGATGAACATCAGCGTGCCCTTCCACTGCGACTTGAGCGCCACCAGCGCGCGCGCCGCACCCAGCCAGGCGGTCATGTGGACGTCGTGGCCGCAGCTGTGGGCCACCATGGTGTCCTTGCCGTCCAACAGCGCGTGGGCCTTGCTGGAATAGGCGTAGCCGGATTTCTCCTCCATCGGCAGGCCGTCCAGCTCGGTACGCACCAGCACCGTCGGACCGGCGCCGTTCTTGTAGATGGCCACCACGCCGGTCTTGCCGACCTTCTCCGTCACCTCGAAGCCGATCGCGCGCATCTCGGCGGCCAGCTTGGCGGCCGTGCGTTCTTCCTGGAAGGCGATTTCGGGATGCGCGTGCAGATCCTTGTAGATCGCGTCGAGCTTGGGATACATGCCGTTGATCTGGCTGGAGACGGCGGAGGCGTCCCGGATCTGGCCTTGGGCGGCCTGGACGATCAATAATGCGGCAAGCGGGAGCAGCTTCATCGGTGGTTTCCTTGGTCTGGGGATAACCGGACCAGCATACCACCGGCGGATCAGGCTGTATGCAACTTCATCGTGGCCGCGTCGAACTTGCCTTCGACGATGAGCGGCATCACCAGCAGCGATTTGTCGATGGCTTGCTCGATCAGCTCCTGGTCTTCGCGGCGCGGACGGTGCAGCACGAAGTCCGCCACCTGCTGCTGCAAGCTGAGCGTGCGCGGGTGGCCGATGCCCAGGCGCAGCCGCCAGTAATCCTGCGTGCCGAGCGCGGCGGTGATGTCCTTCAGGCCGTTGTGGCCGCCCGAGGAGCCGCCCTTCTTCAGGCGCGCGGCGCCCGGCATCAGGTCCAGCTCGTCGTGCACGACCAGCACTTCGTCCGGCTGGATCTTGAAGAAGCGGCACAGCCCGCCCACCGACTGGCCGGAGCGGTTCATATACGTCTGCGGTTCCAGCAGATAGACTTCCTGGCCGGCCACCGAGCCCTTGGCCATCAGCGCGTTGTACTTGGTCTCGCGCTGCAGGCGCGCACCGATGTCATTGGCGAGATTGTCCACCAGCCAGAAACCGGCGTTGTGACGGGTTTGTTCGTATTCGGGGCCGGGATTGCCGAGGCCGACGATGAGACGTATGGACATGAGGTGTTCAGTCAAATAAACGTGATTATCGCGCAAACAAAACCCGCAAGGCGGCCCGAAGGGGTCGGACCCCGCCTGGGGTCCGACCCCGGCATCCGGGTCGCGGGGTCAACGCTCAAGCATAAAAAAAACCCGCCTGGCGCAGGCCGGCGGGCTTTCCCTTCAACCGCCCGAAGGCGGCGTCAGTGATTACTTCTTGGCCTTGGCGGCTGGCTTGGCATCGGCAGCTGGGGCTTCAGCGGTAGCAGCGGCTTCAGCAGCAACGTGACCAGCTGGTACCGAAGCGGTAGCGATGGTCAGGTTCGAGCCGTGGGTCACTGCGGTCACGCCAGCTGGCAGAACCAGGTCAGCGATGTGCAGCGAGTGGCCGACGTCGATGTTCGACAGGTCAACGGTGATGAACTCTGGCAGGTCTTTTGGCAGGCACGAAACTTCGATTTCGTTGGCAACGTGGCTGATGGTGGCGCCGTGCAGTTTGACTGCTGGGGACACGTCAGCGTTAGCGAAGTGCAGAGCCACTTTCATGTGCACTTTTTTCGTAGCATCAACGCGCTGGAAGTCAGCGTGCAGAACCAGTTGCTTGTATGCGTGGACTTGGAAGTCGCGCAGCAGCACTTGCTGGGTCTTGCCGTCGATTTCCAGATCCAGGATCGACGAGTGGAAGGCTTCTTTTTTCAGCGCGTGGTACAGCGCGTTGTGGTCCAGCGAGATGGTCACTGGCGCTTCGGTACCGCCGTAGATGATGCCTGGGGTTTGGCCCGAATTGCGCAGGCGGCGGCTCGCTCCGGAACCTTGCAATTCGCGTTTGAATGCAACAACTTTCATGTGTAACTCCAAAAATAACAGGGCTCGCGCCCCGTGTTATGAAGCCCCCGCGACCAGGGTGCTTCGAAAATGAGCTGACTGCGCTCATGAAACCGGGAAGTACAACGGCGCGACAAGCATCTTTCGCTTGTCGCGCCGTTAAAACTGACTAAATCGTTTATCTCAGTCGATAAACAGGGAGATCACGGAATCGCCCTTGATGATGCGTTTGAACGTTTCTGCCAGCAGCGGTGCGCAGGTCAGCTGACGGATCTTGCCGCAAGCCTTGGCCGCGTCGGACAGCGGTATCGTGTCGGTCACGACCAGCTCGTCCAGCGACGAATTGGTGATGCGTTCGATTGCCGGGCCGGACAGCACTGGGTGCGTGCAATACGCGATGACTTTCTTCGCGCCGCGCTCTTTCAGCACTTCGGCAGCCTTGACCAGGGTACCTGCGGTGTCGACCATGTCATCCATGATCACGCAGTTGCGGCCTTCAACTTCACCGATGATGTTCATCACTTCCGACACGTTGGCCTTCGGACGACGCTTGTCGATGATGGCCAGGTCGCAGCCCAGGCGTTTTGCCAGGGCGCGCGCACGTACCACACCGCCGACGTCCGGCGATACCACCAGCAGATCCTGGTAGTTCTTCTTCTGCAGGTCGCCCAGCAGAATTGGCGAAGCGTAAATATTGTCAACCGGGATATCGAAGAAGCCCTGGATCTGGTCTGCGTGCAGATCCATGATCAGGACGCGCTCGACGCCCGCTTCTTCCAGCATGTTGGCGACCACTTTGGCCGAGATCGCAACACGCGCCGAACGCGGACGGCGGTCTTGACGGGCATAGCCGAAGTAAGGAATGGCTGCGGTGATACGGCCAGCGGACGCGCGTTTCAGGGCGTCGACCATCAGGATCAACTCCATCAGGCTGTCGTTGGTTGGAGCACAAGTCGATTGCAGAACGAAGACGTCTTTACCGCGGACGTTTTCGTTAATCTCAACCATCACTTCGCCGTCCGAGAATTTCGAAACGTTTGCCTTGCCGAGAGGGATGCCGAGATTTTTAGCGACTCCTTCTGCCAATGCAGGATTAGCGTTGCCGGTAAAAACCATCAGGTTTTCGAAAGCCATTGGGAGTCCCAGAGATAGTCGATGAAAATTTTTGAAAAGTCGCCAGCGGAAGCCGCGTGACGCTGTACTTAGAACTTAGTGAATGGTTCGCGCTGGGGCGATGCCATCTTTGCTCTATCTGGCCGGAGACAGCTTGCGCCTCGACGGGTCCAGATACAAACGAATGGCAGGGGAACAAGGATTCGAACCTTGGTATGCTGGAATCAAAATCCAGTGCCTTAACCAGCTTGGCGATTCCCCTACGCAACTGACTGCTTGTCGTTACATGGCCGGTATTTTACAGCCATTTTCACGCTAAGCCAAATTTTTTTACCGCCTCACAACTTTTCGATGATTGGGTGGCGATCCAGCGCTTTTGCTTTCCAGGCCTTCCACTTCGCCGGCACTTTTGCAAGTACCGCATCCGCTTCTGCCTCGGTTGCTACCGCACTGAACACACAAGCACCGGAGCCAGTCATCCTGGCATCACCGTAAGCGCTGAGCCATTCTATCGCCTCTGCCACCGGCGGGAATAACTTCGTTGCCACTTGCTGCAAGTCGTTCTTTCCAAACCCTTTTAAACCGATTCGATTTTCGAGGTAGCTGGAAAAGTCCGTTATTATGACGACCGGAGTATCCCTTGTCAAATGTTCTGAGCAAAAAATTGCAGCGGTGGGTACCGCGACGCCCGGTTCGATGACGACATACCAACAATCCGGCGCTTTAACCGGCTGCATGGCCTCCCCTACGCCTTCGGCAAAGGCGGTCTGGCCGAAGATAAAAAAGGGGATGTCCGCGCCCAGCGGCAGGCCCAGCGCCATCAACTCTTCCTTGCTTAGACCGGCCTGCCACAAATGGTTCAATGCCATCAGCGTGGTGGCCGCGTCGGACGAGCCGCCCCCCAGGCCGCCGCCCATGGGCAGGATCTTGTCGATGGCGATGTCCACGCCGCGCGGCAGCGCGCCAGTGCGGCGCAGCACCTCGGCCTGCAGCAGCCGCGCGGCGCGGATGATCAGGTCGCTCTCTTCCGGCACGCCGGGCAGGTCGGTCACGCGGCGGATCTGATGGTCGTCGCGCAGTTCGAAATGCAGCGTGTCGCCGTGGTCGATCAGCTGGAATACGGTCTGCAGCAAATGGTAGCCGTCGGCGCGGCGGCCGTTCACGTGCAGGAAAAGGTTGAGCTTGGCCGGAGCCGGGCAATTCTTCAGAGAGTTCATGGTGCTGTTTATTCCGTGCCAGGACGGATGGCGATGCGTATCGTCAGCTCATCCACCTGCCCTGCGCCCAGACGCGTGAGGTCGATGCGTTTCGGTTGCGGCACGGCGGCCTTGTCGTCTTGCCACGTGGCGTATTCGACTTTCCAGCCGTCGCGCGTGACCACCGTGTCGTTGGCCGGCGAGGCAACGAAGCGCTTGCCGCTGGCGTCGGTGGCGTAGCCTTGCAGCCATTCGCGCAGGCCGGACACCGGCAGCGTCCAGCCCAGCATTTGCGTGGTCAGGCTGTCGAGGTCGGGCGCGGTGCGCGGCTCCTTGCCGCTTTGCTTCAACGTGGCCAAACCCGGCTCGACGCTGATGATGGCGAGGATCTGGCGGGTAGGCGAGATCAGGGTGACTTCGGTGGCGGCCTTGGTCTGATGCCAGGTGAAACTGAGGGTCGCCGATTCGCGCTTGCCGTCCTTGATGTAGTTGATGGCGATGCCGCCGCCCAGTTCGATGCTGTCGCGGTAAGGCGCGACCACGGCGGCCGAACGCGGTGCGGAGGTGGTGGCGCAGCCGGCCAGCACGGAAGCCGCCAGCGCGGCGGCCAGCATGGCGGCTGGCGCGCGGCGGCGGAGGTTGAATAAGGTCATCAGGTATCGCTTACAGGCTTTGGTTCAAACGGGCGAGCGTGCTTTTCAGCGCGTCGTTTTTCGGATCTTTGGTTTGCGCTTCCTGCCACATCTGCTGGGCGCCGGTCTTGTCGCCCTTGACGAACAACACCTCGCCCAGGTGCACCGCGATTTCAGGATCGCCGCGCAAGGCATAGGCGCGGCGCAGCAAGGTTTCCGCTTCGTTCAGGTTGCCCATGCGGTACTGCACCCAGCCCATGCTGTCCATGATGAAGGGATCGCCCGGCGCCATCTTCATGGCCTTGTCGATCAGCGAGTACGCTTCCGGCAGGCGCTCGTTGCGCTCGGCCAGCGAGTAGCCCAGCGCGTTGTAGGCGTGCTGGTTGTCGGGCGCGGCGATCATCACCTGGCGCAGCGCCTTTTCCATCAGCTCCACCTGGCCCAGCTTCTCGGCGATCAGCGCGAAGTCGTACAGCAGGTCGGGATTGTCCGGATAGCGCTTGACGGCGTTTTCCAGCACCGCGTAGGCGGCACGGTTGTCGCCGGCGTCGCGCAGGATCTGCGCGTCGGCCTGGAAGACCTGCGCCTGGTCGACGGCCTCGGTCGGCTTCAGCTCGGCCAGCTGCTTGCGGGCCTCGTCGATATTGCCTTTGCGGGCCGTCAGCTGCGCCATCTTCATGCGCGCGGCCAGGTAGATTTTTTCATCGGCGCCGTCGACCTTGTCCAGCCAGTTGTAGGCGGCGTCGAAGTCGTTGCGCTGCTCGGCGATCTGCGACAGTATCATCAGCACCTTGGACGGGTCGCGCTCGTCGCTCGGATGATCGGCCAGGACCTTGACGAAGTCGGTGAAGTATTTTTCCGCGTTCGGGATGTCATTGGACTGCATCGCCATCACGCCCAGCGCGTACAGCGTGGCCATATTGTCCGGCTGGTCTTTCAGCAGGATCAGGAACTGCTTGCGCGCAGCGTCGGTCTGCTTGGCGTCGGCCAGGATGCGGGCGTAGGCGGCGCGCACTTCACGCGATTTCGGATACTGGTCCAGGAAGGTCGACAGCACCTTCAGCGCGCCGTCGATGTCGCCGGCCACTTGCGCCGTGGTCAGGATGGCCAGCTCGGAATCGGGCTTGATGCGCAGCGCCTGTTCGGCCTCGCTGCGGGCGCGGTCGTTGTCGCCCAGCGCGAAGGCGCCCTGGGCCAGGATCAGATGGCTTTCCAGCTGGCCGCCGTAGGGCGCCAGCACGCGGTCTTCCAGCGCGAAGGCGGCGGCCTTGTCCTTGGCGCGCAGCAGGAATTGCTGCATCTGGAACATGGCCAGCGGACGCGTCTGCACCGGCGCGGCCTTCAGGCGTGCGACAAAGATCTGCTCCGCCTCGCTCAGGTCGTCGTTGACGACGGCGAAGCCGAGGAAGTACTGGATGGCCTCGTCCGAGTCCGGCGCCAGGCCGCGCCACAACCGGATGGCCGACAGCGCTTCCGGGCCCTGCTTGGCGGTCAGCGCCATTTCGGCGGCGCGGCGCGCCAGGCGCGGATCGCGCGTCTGCTGCGCCAGCGCCAGCATGGTGATGTAGGCGCCCTGCCACTGTCCCTGCTTGAATTCCAGCTCGGCCTTGGTGATGCGGAACAGCATGTCGCCGGTCAGCTCGACGTTGGGCAACGCTTCCCCGGCCGGCGCCGCCGCCATGGCGACCGGCTCAGGGCTCTCCGCAGCCACATCGGCAGGCGCCGCGGCGGTGGACTCGGCCTCTTTTTGCGGCGCAACAGCGCACGCGGACAGCAAGGCAAAGAGGGTTACAATGGCGAAAGCGTTTTTCAAGGGAAGATCCTGGCAAGTCGGAAAAAGGTACAGATGCTATCGGATTTTACGCTCAACACAGCGATTGCGTCTTTTGACTAGTGTAACCAAATATTCCGCCGCAGCCAGAGTTGGCGCCCCCATTATTTCGACTGTTTGCGAACCAGATGCCAGAATTACCAGAAGTAGAAGTGACCCGGCGCGGCGTCGCGCCGCATATCGAGGGCCGCACCGTGCATCAGGTGGTGCTGCGCCGCGAAGGCTTGCGCTGGCCGTTCCCGGCGCAGCTGCCGCAGCTGCTGGCCGGCCACCAGGTGCTGCGCACCGGCCGCCGCGGCAAATACCTGCTGGTGCATTTCGACCATGGCACGCTGATCATCCACCTCGGCATGTCGGGCCACCTGCGCATCATGCCATCCGATATCGAACCGGAAAAACATGATCATTTTGATCTCGTGGTCGAAACCCCGGACGGCCTGCGCGTGCTGCGCATGAAGGACCCGCGCCGCTTCGGCGCTGTACTGTGGCACGACGCCGCCGACGGCTTGCTGGAGCACCACGTGCTGCTGCGCGAACTGGGCGTGGAGCCGCTCGAAGCGGGCTTCACCGGCAAATTGCTGTACGATCAAACCCGGCAGCGCAGCGCGCCCGTCAAGCAGGTGCTGCTGGCGGGCGATATCGTTGTCGGCGTTGGCAATATTTATGCGTCGGAAAGCTTGTTCCGCGCCGGCATCAACCCGAAGACGCCGGCCAAGCGCATCAGCCTGGCGCGCTACGAGAAGCTGGCGCAGGCCGTGCGCGAAATCCTGGCCGAAGCCATCGTCCAGGGCGGCAGCACGCTGCGCGATTTTATTAGCGTCAACGGACAATCGGGGTATTTCCAGCAGACCTATTTCGTCTATGATCGTGCAGGCGTACCCTGCAAGGTGTGCGCGGCGCCGATACGACAGATCAAGCAGGGACAGCGGTCCACGTTCTACTGCGTGAATTGCCAAAAATAAGGGCAGACATGATGGTCAGGGATTTCGAGCAATACAGCGCGTGGCGGCAAGGCGTCGTCACCGCGTTGAAAAATTATCAATCGTGGGTGGCTGAGGCGTCCCTGACCGACGCCGCCACCGACCAGCGCATCGTGCGCACGCTGGCGCGGCTGGCCGACGATAAATTGTCGGTGGCCTTTGTCGCCGAATTCTCGCGCGGCAAATCGGAGCTGATCAACGCCATTTTCTTTGCCGACTACGGCCAGCGCATCCTGCCGTCCGCCGCCGGCCGCACCACCATGTGCCCGACCGAACTGATGTACGACGCCAGCTTCGCGCCGTCGATCCGGCTGCTGCCCATCGAGACGCGGGCCGAGAACCTGTCCACCAGCGACTACCGCGACCAGCCCGCCGCCTGGACCGTGCTGCCGCTGAACCTGGACGCGGGCGCCGACATGCACGAGGTCTTCAAGCAGGTCAGCATGACGCGCCATGTGCCGGTGGAGGAAGCCAAACGCTACGGCCTGTATGACGAGGACGATCCCGACATGCCGGTCACGCTGGACGAGGCCGGCATGGTCGAGATTTCGCTGTGGCGCCACGCGATCATCAACTTCCCGCATCCGCTGCTGAAGCAAGGCCTGGTAATTCTCGACACGCCGGGCCTGAACGCCATCGGCACCGAGCCGGAGCTGACGCTGAACCTGATCCCGAACGCGCACGCGGTGCTGTTTATCCTGGCGGCCGACACCGGCGTGACCAAGAGCGATATCGAAGTCTGGCGCAACCACATCGGCGCCGGCGCCGGCCGGCTGGTGGTGCTCAACAAGATCGACAGCATGTGGGACGAGCTGCGCAGCGAGGCCGAGATCAACGTCGAGATCGAGCGCCAGCAAGCCAACGTGGCGCACGTGCTGGCGCTGGAGCCGCGCCAGGTGTTTCCGGTGTCGGCGCAGAAGGCGCTGGTGGCCAAGATCACGCAGGACCAGGCGCTGCTGGAGCGCAGCCGCCTGCAGACGCTGGAAGGCGCGCTGTTCAACGAGCTGATCCCGGCCAAGAAGGAAATCGTGCGCAAGCAGCTGAGCGAGGAACTGCAGGCGCTGAGCACGGCGCAACTGGGGATGGTGAACGCGCGCAGCCGCGGCATCGTCGAGCAGCTGCACGAGTTGAAGAGCCTGCGCGGCAAGAACCAGAGCGTGGTCGCCCACATGATGCGCCGCATCGACGTGGAGAAGAAGGAGTTCGACGCCAGCCTGTTCAAGCTGCAGGCCACGCGCGCCGTGTTCACGCGCTTGTCCACCGAGCTGTACACGTGCATGGGCATGGACATCGTGCGCGACGATATCGAACTGGTACGCCAGGAGATGCAGCGCAGCCGCTTCTTCACCGGCGTGCGCGAAGCGGTGCGCAATTACTTCGAACGCATCCGCGCCAGCCTCGACGCGGCCGAGCACAAGACGGTGGAGATCAGCGAGATGATGGGCGTGATGTACCGCCGCTTCTCCAGCGAGCACGGTCTGACCCTGGCGCTGCCGATGCCGTTCTCGCTGGAGCATTACCGCGAGGAGATCGCGTCCATCGAGGCGATCTACTACAAGCAGTTCGGCACGGCGACCTTGCTGACCACCAGCCGCGTGGTGTTGATGGAGAAGTTCTTCGACACCATCGCCTCGCGCGTGCGCGGCTGCTTCCGCGCCGCCAACAACGACGCGGAGGCGTGGCTGAAGGTGATCATGGCGCCGCTGGAGGCGCAGATCCGTCAGCATAAGGATCAGTTGAAACACCGGCTGGCGTCGATCCAGCGCATCCACGATGCGACCGACAGCCTGGAACAGAAAATCGACGCGTTCGAAGGCAGCCAGCAGGAGCTGGAAGAGCAGAAGGCGCGGCTGAATGAACTGGCGGGCCAGATCAGCATCGCCATCAACGCGGAATTCGTGGCGCTGGACGCCGCCGCTTAAAGCATAGGAACAGAATGAAGGTTGTAGCAGGTGAGAATTTTGCAGATCCCAGTTTCTCGGCCGATCTGATCGGCTGGCAGAAAGTACATGGACGCCATGTGCTGCCGTGGCAGAACACGCGCGATGCGTATCTGATCTGGCTGTCGGAAATCATGTTGCAGCAGACGCAGGTGTCGGCGGTGCTGGGCTACTACGCGCGCTTCCTGGAGCGCTTCCCTACCCTGCGCGATTTGGCCGCGGCGCCGGTCGAGGATGTGATGGCGCAGTGGAGCGGCCTGGGCTACTACACGCGGGCGCGCAACCTGCACAAGTGCGCGCAACGCGTGGTGGCGGAGTATGACGGCGTGTTCCCTTCCGATCCCTTGCTGCTGGCGGACCTACCCGGCATAGGCCGCTCGACGGCGGCGGCGATCTCGGCGTTTTCCAGCGGCACGCGGGCGGCCATCATGGACGGCAACGTCAAGCGCGTGTTCGCGCGCGTGTTCGGCATCGACAGCTATCCCGGCGAGCGCAAGACCGAGGAGGCGATGTGGCGTCGTGCTGAGGCGCTGCTGCCGGAGCAAGGCATCGAATCGTACACGCAGGGCTTGATGGACATGGGCGCGACGCTGTGCACGCGCAGCAGTCCTGCGTGCGAACGGTGCCCGATGCAGCCGCGCTGCGTGGCCTATGCCACCAACCGCACCAAGGATCTGCCGGTGCGCAAGCCGAAGAAGGCCAGCCCGGAAAAGCACGCGGTGATGCTGGCGATTATCGACGGCGGCCAGGTGCTGCTGGAACAGCGTCCGCCAAGCGGAATATGGGGCGGTTTGTTATCGCTGCCCGAGCTGAATGGCCATCTGCTGGCCGAGGACGATGAGGTGGAGGCAGCCGATGACGATGCGCTGATGCTGGCGGTCGGCAAATTCGGCGAGATGGAATCGCACGAGCGGCTATCGACGGTGACGCATGTGTTCACGCACTACAAGCTGCACATCGCGCCCTACCGCGTGACTTTGGCGAGGCGGCTGGCGATGGCTGCCGAGTCCGGCCACGTCTGGTACGACACCGCCAAAATCCCCGACGCCCCGCTACCCGCGCCGATCAAGAAACTGCTATTGGAGTTGGTAGGCGACAGCAAAGCCGCGCAGCAAAGGATGTTCTAAGGCCAGAGTTTAACGGCCGCCACCACCACGCCGGAAGTCGTAATGACGGTGGCGATCAGCCATCGCACCAGGCGCAGTCCCAGTTCGGCCAACTGCAACCTCAGCGACGCTATGTCCGCGCTTTGTTTGCAGTCCAGGGCGGCGATGTCGCCGCTGATCTTGGCTTCCGACACGCCAATTCGCGCGCTGAGCTTGTAGTCGAGCGCGGCAAGGTCTTCTTTGGTCACGTAATTGGCCTGGATGATGGCAACTCGTGCATCCAGCTTGGCCAAGTCTTCCTTCGTGGCATACTGCGAACGCGCAGCCGCGCCTTCCGCCACGAGCGAAGCGACCTCAACCTCCACAGAGGTCAATCGCCGATCCAGTTGGGTGATTTGCTCGTCCATCGAGCGATCATGCGCCGATCACCGTTGTTGCTCAAGACCGCACGATTGAGCCGTCTCAAAGCTCCTCAAGCGAGAACAGCCGGCGGTGTTCGCGAATGGCGTAGCGGTCGGTCATGCCGGCGATGTAGTCGGCGATCTTGCGCGCCTGCTTGCCGACGTCGCCCGATAGCTCCTGGTAGTCCGGCGGCAGCAGCACCGGCTCGGCCATGAAGGCCTGGTACAGCTCGCGCACGATGCGGCTGGCCTTCACCCGCATGCGGTTGACCTTGTAGTGACGGTAGAGATTCTCGCGCAGGAAGCGCTTGAGCTCGGTCGCGTCCTTGCGCATCGGATCGGAAAAGCGGATCAGCGGCGGCGCGGCCCGCACCTCGTCCAGACTCTTGGGCGCGGCGTCGGCCAGCAAGGCGCTGGAGGTGACGATCAGGTCGTCGGCCAGCGCGGTGATCAGGCGGCGCAAGGTCTCGTAGATCGCGCGCCGGCCCGACAGGCCCGGGAACGTCACCTGCACATCGCGCCACAGCCGCGCAAAGAAGTCCACCTGCTCCAGCTGCTCAATGGTGATCAGGCCGGAACGCAGGCCGTCGTCGATATCGTGGCTGTTGTAGGCGATCTCGTCGGCGAGGTTGGTCAGCTGCGCCTCCAGCGACGGCTGGGTGCGGTCGATGAAGCGCTGCGCCACCGGCCCCAGCAGGCGCGCATTGTTCAGCGAGCAGTGCTTGAGGATGCCTTCGCGGGTTTCGAACATCAGGTTCAGGCCGTTGTAGGCGCCGTAGTGTTCTTCCAGCTCGTCGACCACACGCAGGCTTTGCAGGTTGTGCTCGAAGCCGCCGTGGTCCTTCATGCATTCGTTGAGCACGTCCTGGCCGACGTGGCCGAACGGCGTGTGGCCCAGGTCGTGCGCCAGCGAGATGGCTTCCACCAGGTCCTCGTTCAGGCGCAGGTTGCGCGCCAGCGAACGGCCGACCTGCGCCACCTCCAGGCTGTGCGTCAGCCGGGTGCGGAACAGGTCGCCCTCGTGGTTAAGGAACACCTGGGTCTTGTATTCCAGCCGGCGGAAGGCCGAGGAATGGATGATGCGGTCGCGGTCGCGCTGGAACTGGCTGCGCGAGGCGTGCGCCGTCTCTTCAAAGCGGCGCCCCACCCCGCCCGCCGAATGGGCCGCGTACGGGGCAAGGAATTCGTCGGGCAGCATGGCGGCCTCCGCTTAAACGCAGGCCGCCAGCGTGGCCAGCAGCAGCTCCCGGGGCGCGTTGGTGATGCTTGGCGCGCCCAGCGGTTTGATCAGGATGAACTTGATGGCGCCGCCCTCGTTCTTCTTGTCCACTTCCATCAGCTCCAGCCAGCGCTCGACGCCCAGGTCGGGCGCCTTGACCGGCAGGCCGGCCGCCGTCACCAGCGCGCGCATGCGCGCCACGGTGGCCTCGTCGACCAGGCCCATGCGGTGCGACAGGTCGGCCGCCATCACCATGCCGCAGCCGACGGCCTCGCCGTGCAGCCATTCGCCGTAGCCCAGGCCGTTCTCGATGGCGTGGCCGAAGGTGTGGCCGAAATTCAGGATGGCGCGCAGGCCGCCTTCGCGTTCGTCCTGGCGCACCACGTCGGCCTTGATCTCGCACGAACGGGCGATGGCGTAGGCCAGCGCGCCCTTGTCGCGCGCCATCAGCTTGCCGATGTTGGCCTCGATCCAGTCAAAGAAGGCGGCGTCGATGATGGCGCCGTGCTTGATCACCTCGGCCAGGCCGGCCGACAGCTCGCGCGCCGGCAGGGTTTCCAGGGTCGAGGTGTCGGCGATCACCGCGCGCGGCTGGTGGAAGGCGCCTATCATGTTCTTGCCCAGCGGGTGGTTGATGCCGGTCTTGCCGCCCACCGAGGAATCGACCTGCGACAGCAAGGTGGTCGGCACCTGGATGAAGTCGACGCCGCGCATATAGCTGGCGGCCGCGTAGCCGGTCAGGTCGCCGATGACGCCGCCGCCCAGGGCGACCAGCGTGGTCTTGCGGTCGGCCTTGGCGGCCAGCAGCGCGTCGAAGATCAGCATCAGGCTGGACCAGTTCTTGTGCTCCTCGCCGTCCGGCAGCACGATGGTCGTGACCTGCTTGCCGGCCTGGCGCAAGCCGGCCTCGACGCGCTCCAGGTACAGCGGCGCGATGGTGGTGTTGGTGACGACGGCGACCTTGTCGCCGTGCACGTGACGGGCCAGCAGCGCGCTGTCTTGCAGCAGCGCCGGGCCGATCGAGATGGGATAGCTGCGCTCGCCCAGCTCGACGTTTAACAGGATGGTGGATTCTTCGTTCATCGTTGGTTCGGCTTGTGTGACGCAGTTGGGCGAGGCTTCGCAAGCCCGGGTCTCCAGCTGGGTCAGGATGGATTGAACCATCGATTGTACGTTAGGTCGGCCGGTATCGATGATGATATCGGCAATTTCCATGTACAAAGGATCACGCACCGCCATCAATTCCTCGAGCTTTTTGCGCGGATCGGCGGTTTGCAGCAGCGGCCGGTTCTTGTCGTGCGCGGTGCGCTGCAGGATGCTGTTGACGGTGGCGCGCAGGTAGATCACGGTGCCGCGCGACTTCAGGTAGGCGCGGTTGTCCGGGTTCAGGATGGCGCCGCCGCCGGTGGCCAGCACCAGCTCGGGCTGGGCGGTCAGCTCGCGGATCACGTCCGCCTCCCGCCGGCGGAAGCTCTGTTCGCCCTCAATTTCAAAAATCCACGGGATCGAGGCGCCGGTACGGGCCTCGATCTCGTGGTCGGAATCGATGAAACGCAAACCCAGCTTGCGGGCCAGGATGCGGCCGATGGTGGTTTTTCCTGCCCCCATCAGGCCGACTAGAAACACATTAGGCATGAACGTTATTTAGAGTTGCTACACGAGGTTGAGGTGCCGTACGGGCTGGTGACACCCGGTGGCTGCACTGTTTTCGTCGCGTAATCGAGCCCGGCGCCCGGCAAGTGTACCAGAGCCGTGTAGGAAGACTCGGTGCCGTTTGCCTGGCCGCGCACCGTCAGGTTCAGATCGAGCCAATAGGCGTTGTCCTTGGCGTAGGTCAGCGAGACCAGGGCCTGGCCCTTGGCGTCGGTGGTGACGTTGGTCGTGACGGTGACGGGGATGCCCGGGGTGAGCGCGTTGTCGCCGTTGACATCCTCGCCGGCGTCCAGGATGCCGTTGCCATTGAGATCCTCGTTGGCGCAGCCCAGGTGGGTGGCCGGCTGCCATGGGCCCTGCGGCTCAGGGAAGTACATGGCGCCCTTGAAGTAGCTCAACGGCAGCACCGACGCGGTCAGCTTCACGCCCGGCACCGCGTTGCCGGCGGCGTCGGTCACCAGGATGGAGTAGTCGAGCTGGTACAGCGTGGTGGTGTTGGGCGGAATGATCACGGTATTGCCCGTGCCGGCGCTGATGAACAGCGATTTCTGCGCTACCGTCAGGCTGGCGATGGCGCTGGCCCTGGAACCGCCCACCAGCTTGGCCTGCACCTGCACGCCATTGAGCGCGGACGGGTTGCTGCCGGCCACGAAGCTGACGGTGGCCGCGCCATCGGCGCCGGTGGTCACCACGTTGGGCTGGGTCAGGGTGCCGCCGCTCGGATCGGCCACGATGGTGAAGGCCACGGTGGCGTTCTTGACCACGTTGTTGAGCGCGGTGCCGTCACGCACCACGGCGCGCAGTGTGGTCTGCTGGGACGTGATACCGAGCGGGTTGACGCCGATCACGGCCGGATCGGCCTGCACCGAGATGGTGGCGACATCGGTCAGCGGCGCGACAAACTCCAGGTCGGTCTGGGTGTTGAGCAGGCCGGAGGTGGCCGTCAGCGTGGCCACGCCAGGGCCGCTGGCGTTGACATAGGCGGTGGCGGCGCCGCCACTCAATGGCAGCGATCCGCCGAGCTTGGTGGTGCATTTGGAATCGCTGTACACATCGCCGCGCGAGGTGTTGATCGTGACGTTGCCATCCGGGCCGCCGGTCACGGCGACCTGCTGGCAGCCACCGATGTCGGCCACGGTTTCCACCTTGCCGCTGAGGTCGAGCACCTTGATCGCGAAGGTCGAGGAATTGATGACGATGCCGACCGTGGCCATTTCGCCGCCGGCGCGCACGGTGATCTGGTCGGCCGTGCCGCCGGACGCCGCGTAGGTCAGCACCAGCTGGCCGGCCGAATTGGTGATGGCCGCGCCGCCGCCCTTGACGGTCAGCGAGTTGGAGTTGGAGCCAAAGGTCACGGCTTTGCCGCTCAGGCCGTTGCCGGCCGAATCGACCAGCTTGAGGGTGACGTCGGCGCTGGAGCCGACATTGATGGTCGGCTGGGCGTTGATGGTCAGCTTGTTGCCGGCCACGTTGACCACGGTGGTCACTGGCGTCGCGCCCGGCGCGCTGGCGGTGACCTTGATCTCGCGCGAGGTGGGATCGCCGCCGGTGCCGAGCTTCTCGGTCACCACGCCCAGGGAGTTGGAGACCCGGTTGGTCACCGACAGGGTGCCCGAGTTGGCCTTGAGGTCGACCGTCACGCCGGCCATCGCGGCGTTGTTGGAGTCGCGCACCAGCACGATCACATCGACTTCATTGCCGGGCGTGCCGACCGAGGCCAGCGTGCCGGACGAGGTGGTCAACGTCAGGCTGGGCACGGCGCTGACCACGTCGATCTTGATCTCGCCGGACTTGACCGCGCCGCCGTTGGCGCTGGCGGTGATGGTGATGGTGCGGGGAGTGGAGTCGCCCTTGACGCTGAGCTTTTCCACCACCTGGCCGGAGTTGCTGGTGATGCGGTTGGTGCTGCTGATGGTGCCGGAGCTGGCGGTGAAGTTGACCGTCTCACCCTGCAGCGCATTGCCGCCGGCGTCCTTGACGATGGCCGTCAGCGTCACCTCGGTGCCGTCCAGGCCGGACGAGGCGATGGTGTTCGCGCTGGCGGTCAGCACCACGCTGGCCGCCTTGGACGGCGTCACGCCGTTGCCGTTGGCGCCGGCCGAACCGCCGCCGCCGCCACAGGCGGACAAGACACTGGCGCATGCCAGCAGGGCCAGCCATCCGGTGATTTTTTTCATGATGCGAATTCCTCAGTGTTCGTAAAATGGAGCGTGATGCGTGAGCTTGATGCGTGAGCTTGCGTTGCCGCGGCCTAGCGCGTCGACAGTCGCTCGGCGACGATCTTCGGCGTGATAAAGACCAGCAATTCCGTCTTGTCGTTGGTGCGGCTGTTGCTGCGGAACAGATAGCCAAGCACCGGCACATCGCCCAGCAGCGGCACCTTGTCGGTGGTGTTGCGCTCGGTCTGCTGGTAGATCCCGCCCAGCACCACTGTGCCGCCGTTCTCGACCATGACCTGGGTCTTGACGTGCTTGGTGTCGATGGCGAAGCCGGCGCGGGTTTCCTGGCCGACGCTGTCCTTGTTGACGTCGACGTCGATGACGACGTTGCCGTCCGGCGTGATCTGTGGCGTCACCTCCAGCCGCAGGTTGGCCTTGCGGAACATGATCGAGGTGGCGCCGCTGCTGGTGGCCACCTGGTAGGGCAGCTCGATGCCCTGCTCGATCAGCGCGATCGCCTTGTCGGCCGTGATCACGCGCGGGCTGGAGATGATCTTGCCGGTGCCGTCCGCCTCGATCGCGGACAGTTCCAGGTTGAGGAAGCGGTTGGCGGCCGACGAGAACAGGCTGACCGCCAGGTTGCCGGCCTGGGCGCCGCCGATGGCGCCGGCAGGCAGGTTGATGAACTGGCTGTTGCTGTAGCTGGCGTCGCTGGCCTTGATCTGGCCGGTCACCTCGCCCACGCCGTTGATGTTGCCGCCGACCGCGACCCGGGTGTTGCTGGTGCCGATCTGGTAGCCGGAGTCGCCGCCGCGCTGGGTGCGCAGGTCGGCAAAGCCCAGCTTGGCGCCGAGGTTGCGGGTGAAGGTGTCGCTGGCCTCGACGATGCGGGCCTCGATCAGCACCTGCTTGGAGGCGATGTCGGTCTTGGCGATCAGCTTGCGGATGTCGTCCAGCTTGGAGGCGATGTCGGTGACGAACAGCTGGTTGGTGCGCGGCTCGATGATGGCGCTGCCGCGCTTGGACAGGATGCGGTTCTTGGTGTCGCCGCCCTCCAGCCCGAACACGGTCTTGAAGGCGTCGGCCTTCTGGTAGTTCAGCTGGAAGATCTCGGATTTCAAGGGCTCAAGGTCGGCGATCTGGGCGCGCTGCTCCAGCTCCAGCTTTTCCTTGGTCAGCAGTTCCTCCTTGGGCGCGATCCACAGCACCGAGCCGTTCTTGCGCATGTCCAGGCCCTTGGCCTGCAACACCACGTCCAGCGCCTGGTCCCACGGCACCTCCTTCAGGCGCAGGGTCAGGTTGCCGCTGACGCTGTCGCTGGTGATGATGTTCAGGCCGGAAATGTCGGCGATCGCCTGCAGGGCCGCGCGCACTTCGACGTTCTGGAAGTTGAAGGACAGCTTCTCGCCGCGGTAGCCCTGGGTGCCCTGGGTCAGCTTGTTCGGGTCTTCCTTGATCGGCTTGACGTCGATCACCAGCTGGGTATCGCTCTGGTAGACGGTCTGTTCCCACAGGCCGCGCGCCTCGATCGTCATGCGCGTGTTGTCGCCCTGCGGCACGGTGGTGACCAGCGCCACCGGGGTGCCGAAGTCGCTGACGTCGAGCCGGCGCCGCAGGCTTTCCGGCACGCCGGTCTTGAGGAAGTCGACCACCACCCCGGTCGGGGTCTGGCGCACGTCGACCGCCACCTGGCTGTTGGGCAGGTCGACCACGACCCGGCCTTCGCCGTTGGCGCCGCGGCGGAAGTCCATGTCGCGCAGGAGCTGGCGTCCGGCCGGCGCGGCCGGCTGCGCGGCGGCGACCGGCAAGCCCCGGGCGTCGACCGCCTGGGCCAGGCCGCCGGAGCCGTCGATGGTCAGGATCACGGCGTTGCCGTCGATGGCGGTGGCGTAGTTCAGGCTGCGCTTCAGGTTGAACACCAGGCGCGAGCGTTCGCCGGCCTGCACCACGTTGATGCCGCGCAGGTCGCCCAGGCTCATCTCCTGCACGGTCTTGCCGGTGGCGTTGGAGGTGGCACCGAAGTCCAGCGCGATGCGCGGCGGATTGGTGATGGCAAAGCCGATCGGCAGTTTCTCGGGCGCGTGCTTGAGCGCGATCTTGACGATCACGTTGGAACCCTGCTGGTTGGCGGTGATCGCTTCGATGGCGTTGGCCGGCGGCGCCTCCGGCGCGCCCTGGGCGCGGACCACGCCGGCCAGTTGCATGGCGAAGGCAAAAGCGAGCACCGGCATCCAGCTGGCGACGGCCAGGGCGCGCCGGGGCGTGATGTGAGCGGTCATTTGGTGTTCTCCTTGCTTTCCTGCAGTTCCAACTTGGACATGCGTTCGACCCAATCGCCGCCCGCATCCTGTACGATTTCCTTGACGCTCACGCTGTTGTCGCTGATGGCGGTGATCAGGCCGAAATTCTGCCCCACATGCTGGCCCACCACGACATGGTGCAGATTGCGGTCGACCTGCAGCAACCCGTACAGCACGCCTTTCTGCTGCACCGTGCCGACCATCTTGACGGTGTCGAGCGGGAAGCTCTCCAGCAATTCCTTGCGCCGTTCCAGATCCGGCCGGATGCCGTTGTTGCCCTTGGCCGAGGCCTTGGCCAGCTCGGCCAGCAGCTTGTTGGGATTGAAGGGATCGATCGCATCGGCCTGGGCGTAGGCGAAGGGAATGAAGGTCTTGGGCTCGGCCAGCGGCGGCACCGCCACCTTGGCCTGGGAGTCGACCTGCTTCATCCAGGCGCGCACTTCCTGCACGTCGCTGTCGCCGCAGCCGGACAGCAGCGCCAGCACGGGAGCCAGCAGCATCGCGGGTATCAGGGTTCTCATGATTTTTTCGCCGCCTTTTTCTTGTCGGCGGCGGCCTTGCGCTGGGCGCTGACCTCCTCGGGGTCGAGGTAGCGGAAGGTCTTGACCACCGCCTCCAGGGTCAGCACGCCGTCCTTGCCGGTGTTCAGGCTCATGTTGTTGAGCGTGACGATGCGCGACAGGTTGGCCATGTTGCCGGCAAAGGCGCCGATGTCGTGGTAGCTGCCGGTGACCTTGATGTTGATCGGCAGCTCGGCGTAGTAATCCTTGACCACCACCGGCGCCGGCGTGAAGGACTCGAACTGCAGGCCGCTGCCGGTGCCGGCGCGGCCGATGTCCTTGAGCAGCGCATCCATCTCGGCCTTGCTCGGCAGCTGCTTCTGCAGGCGCTCGACGTACTGGTCGACCTGCATTTTCTGCGCCCGCAGCGCTTCCAGGTTGACCGCCTGCGCGGTCTTGACCTGGTACTCGCTGCGCAGCTTGAGCTCGGCCTGGGCGCCGGCCTCCTGTTCGTCGAACTGCGAGCTCCAGTAGCCGAAATAGCCGGCCACCGCCACCGCCGCCATCACGCCGACGCTGCACAGCACGCGCGGCGCCAGCGGCCACTGGCCCGGATGGCGGCCGCCGAGGTTGCGGAACTGGTCGGCCAGTTGCGCGCCCATCAGATTGAGATTCAGCTTGGCCATGGTTATCCCCGCTCCTGGCTCTTGGCCGGCGCGGCGTCGCCGGGCTGCGCGCCCTTGCCCTTGGCGCCGGTGGCGGCAGCGTCCTTGTCGCGCGGACGCTTGATGTTGACCGACAGGTTGAATTCCACCACCTTCTTGGCGGTCTTGCCCTGGCCCAGTCCGGTCGACTTCACATCGATCAGCTCCGGCCGCTCCAGCCACGGCGAGACGCCGGCCAGGTTGCCCAGCAGTTCGGAGACCCGCTCCTGCGACTGCGCGTAACCGCCGATCGAGATCTTCTGGCCTTCCTGCTTGAAGCCCTTGAGGTAGACGCCGGCCGGGATCTGCTTGACCAGTTCATCGAGCAGGTAGACCGGCTGGTTGCGGTCGCCCTGCAAATCCTCCACGGCCTGCTGGCGCGCCTTCAGCGCTTCGATTTCCTGCTTCAGTGTGGCGATCTCGGCGATCTTCTTGTCGAGGCCGGAAATGGCTTCCTTGATGACGTGGTTGCGCTCGTTCTGGATGGAGATTTCGCGGGCGTTGTAGCCGCCCACCAGCAGCACCACGCCGACGCCGACGATGGCGCCCAGCGCCAGCAGCGCGTAGAAGGCCGCCTTTTTCTGTTTGCGCTTTTCCTCGCGGTGCGGCAGCAGGTTAATTTTAATCATCAGCCGAACCTCCGCAGGGCCAGGCCGCAGGCGACCAGGTAGGCCGGGGCGTCGCTGCGCAGCTGCGATTCGCGCACCGAGGCGCCCAGCTGCATGCCCTTGAACGGCGAGATCACGGCGCTGGAGATCTTGGTGCGGCTGGCCACCAGTTCCAGCAGGCCTGGCAGCAGCGCGCAGCCGCCGGCCAGGAACAGCTGGTCGACCCGCGTGTACGGCGTGGAGGTGTAGAAGAACTGGATCGCCCGAGTCACTTCCAGCGCCGCGCTTTCCAGGAACGGCGACAGCAGCTCGGCGTGGTAGTTGTCGGGCAGGTCGCCGGATTTCTTGCGGGTCTCGGCCTCGTCAAAGCTCATGCCGTAGGCGCGCACGATGTCCTGGGTCAGGGCGTTGCCGCCGAATGGCTGCTCGCGCTCGTACACGGTGACGCCGTCCAGCATCACCGAGATGTGGGTGACCTGGGCGCCGATCTGGAACAGCGCCACCACCTGGCCGGCGCCCGCCTCGGGCAGCTGGGCCGTCACGCGGTCCAGCGCGGCGCGGGCGGCGTAGGATTCGATGTCCATCACGGTGGCCTTGAGGCCGGACGCCTCGGCGATGGCGACGCGGTCCTCGACCTTTTCGCGGCGCGAGGCGGCCAGCATCACCTCGATGTCCTCCGGCGAATTGGCGGCCGGGCCGATGACGTCGAAGTCCAGGCTGACCTCGTCAAGCGCGAACGGGATGTACTGGCTGGCCTCGGATTCGACCTGCACTTCCAGCTGGTCTTCCGACATGCCGGCCGGCAGGATGATTTTCTTGGTGATCACGGAAGCTGGCGGCATGCCCAGCGCCACCAGCTTGGTGCGGGTGCCGCTTTTCTTCCAGACCCGGCGCACGGCATCGACCACCTGGTCCAGGTTTTCGATATTGCCGTCCACCACGGCGCCGCGCGGCAGCGGTTCGGCGGCGTAGCGCTCCAGCCGGTATTCGCCCTTGCCGCCCTGCGCCAGCTCGACCAGGCGCACGCTGGAGGTGCTGATGTCGATGCCCACCAGCGGCGCGTTACCCTGCCCCAGCAAGACCTTGAGATCTATCATACGAGCCCCCCGGTGCCATGGCTGGCGCCTGCGTTTCTTTGCCGCCGAATCAACATTCGAACAGTTTGCATTTAGGAACTCGTTTGAAAACCAGCGTTTAGACTGCTTATATAAGACCGTACATTAAATCCTGCCTATATAAGTGTAAAGGTATTTCTATTGTGCACAATTGGCTTGGTGTGAGGGTTTCGCCACACTTTTTTTGCCTGCTGTAGCCTCAAAAACAACTCAGTTGTTTTGTTACCTACGGGGAAATATTCCTGTCATCTGGCAGCGCGCGCCGTGGCCCTGGCCCCTCGCTTATAATGGCCCGCATACATCATAGAAAGATCGAACTGCATGGCCTCTTCTTCCAATTCGGCACCTCCACCATCGACTCCGTCCAACGCCTCCACCAAAGGCAAACCCGCCTCACGTTTCTTCCTGCTGGCCGGCCTGTCCGTCGTTGGACTGGGGCTGGTCGGACTGCTGCTGGTGGTGTTCGGCCTGGCGATGGCCTACCCCAACCTGCCCGAGCTCGACACGCTGACCGACTACCGGCCGAAAATGCCGCTGCGCATATTCTCGGCCGATAACGTGCTGATCGGCGAGTTCGGCGAGGAGCGCCGCAACCTGGTGCGCATCAAGGACATCCCCGACGTCATGAAGAAAGCCGTGCTGGCCATCGAGGACGACCGCTTCTACGAGCACGGCGGCGTCGACTACACCGGCATCCTGCGCGCGGCCGTGCACAACGCCACCGGCGGCGCCAAGCAGGGCGCCTCCACCATCACCCAGCAGGTCGCCCGCAACTTCTTCCTGTCGAGCGAACAGACGCTCAAGCGCAAGGCCTACGAGGTGCTGCTGGCCTGGAAGATCGAGAAAAACCTCAGCAAGGACCAGATCCTCGAGGTCTACATGAACCAGATCTACCTGGGCCAGCGCGCCTACGGTTTTTCGTCGGCCGCACAAATCTATTTCGGCAAAAACCTGAAAGACATTAGCGTGGCCGAGGCGGCCATGCTGGCCGGCCTGCCGAAGGCGCCGTCGGCCTACAACCCGGTGGTCAACCCGAAGCGCGCGCGCACCCGCCAGCAGTACATCCTGCAACGCATGCATGAGCTCGGCTACATCACCGACAAGCAGTTCGAGGCCGCCAAGGCCGAGGAACTGAAGGTCAAGACCGACAGCAGCGAGTTCGGCGTGCACGCCGAGTACGTGGCCGAGATGGCGCGCCAGCTGGTGTACGAGCAGTTCAAGGAGGACACCTACACCCGCGGCCTGAACGTGTTCACCACCATCACCAAGGCCGACCAGGACGCCGCCTACCTGGCGCTGCGCAAGGGCGTGATGGACTACGAGAAGCGCCACGCCTATCGCGGCCCGGAAGCGTATATCGACATCCCGCAGAACAAGGAAGAGGCGGAAGACGCCGTCGAGACCGAGCTGGCCGACCATCCCGACAGCGACGACATCGTGGCCGCCATGGTGCTGTCCGCCACGCCGCAGCTGATCACCGCCGTCACCGCCACCGGCGAGGAAATCAAGATCACCGGCGCCGGGCTGGAGATGGGCCGCTCGTGGCTGTCCGACAAGGCCGCGCCGAACAAGCGCATCCGCCGCGGCGCGGTGATCCGCGTCATGCAGGAGGGTAAGGACTGGCAAGTGACGCAGCTGCCGGAGATCGAATCGGCCTTTGTTGCGGCCGACACCCACGACGGCGCCATCAAGGCCATGGTGGGCGGCTTCGACTACAACCGCAGCAAGTTCAACCACGTGACCCAGGCCTGGCGCCAGCCGGGCTCGTCGTTCAAGCCCTTCATCTATTCGGCCTCGCTGGAGCGCGGCCTGTCGCCGGCCACCATCATCAACGACGCCCCGATCTCGTTCGACGCCGGCCAGACCGGCGGCCAGGCCTGGGAGCCGAAGAACTACGACGGCAAATACGAGGGCCCGATGACGATGCGGCGCGGCCTGACCAAGTCCAAGAACATGATCTCGATCCGCATTCTGCACAAGATCGGCGCCAAGTACGGCCAGGAATACACCACCCGCTTCGGCTTTGACGCCGACAAGAACCCGCCCTACCTGACGCTGGCGCTGGGCGCGGGCAACGTCACGCCGCTGCAGATGGCCGGCGCCTACGCGGTGTTCGCCAACGGCGGCTACAAGGTCAGCCCCTACCTGATCTCCAAGGTGACGGACGCGGACGGCAAGATCCTGTCGCAGGCCAATCCGGACAAGGCCGGCGACGAGAAGAACCGCGTCATCGACGAGCGCAACGCCTTCCTGATGGACAGCATGCTGAAGGACGTGGTGCGCTACGGCACGGCGACCAAGGCGCTGGTGCTCAAGCGTCCCGACCTGTCGGGCAAGACCGGCACCACCAACGATTCGATCGACGCCTGGTTCGCCGGCTACCAGCCGCACCTGGTGGGCATCGCCTGGATCGGCTACGACCAGCCCAAGAACCTGGGCAACAAGGAGACCGGCGGCGGCCTGGCGCTGCCGATCTGGATCGGCTACATGCAGAAGGCGCTGAAGAATATCCCGATCGAGGAACGGGCCGTGCCGGAAGGCGTGATGCTGGTGGGCGACGAGTACTACTACGCGGAGAATCCGCCGGGCACCGGCGTGCACAACATCGACGGCGCCTCGCACGGCACGCCGGCCGAGGAAAAAGCCAAGGACGCAGTGAAAAACGAGTTGTTCTAAAGTTAAAGGGGCCTCGGCCCCTTTTTTTATCTTCTTATCAGCCCAGTACGACCGGACTGCCACCCTGCGTGCTGACCATCTCCGACAGCGCGGAAAACAGCTCGGAGCCGTCGCGGGTGTTGAGCCACTTGCCGTCCTTCTGCTTGTAGTGGTAGCCGCCCGAGCGGGACGCCACCCACAGCTCCTGCATCGCGGCCTGGCTGTTGACGATGATCTTGGAACCATTGTCGATAAACTCGATTTCCAGCACATTGCCGCTGCGGCTGCACTCGACGTCGACCATGTCCTCGTCGTTCAGACGGTCCAGCGCGGCCTCGATGGCGGTAAGGGTGGCCTCGGCCTGTGCCAGGAATTCTGATTCGCCCATGCTACACTCCAGTATCTATAGTCAATCCGTGATTTTATCGTGAAGTCCACTTTCCGTTTATTTATCGGCACAGTTTGCGGCACAACCGCCCTGTGCCTGACCGTCTTGTTGAGCGGCTGCGGCCAACCCGGCCCGCTGTACCTGCCCAAGGCTCCACCGGCCAAGCCTGCCAAGAGCACTGAAGCTGCCCCGGTTCCATCCACTCCAGCACCTCAACAATAATTCTTATGTCGCAATTTTCTTATGTAAATGGCGTGCTGCACGCCGAGGGCGCCTCGCTTGCCGCCATCGCCAGGCAGTTCGGCACCCCGACCTATGTGTACTCCAAGGCGCAGCTGCTGGCCAACTTCGCCTCCTACGCCGACGCCTGCGCCGGCCGCGACGCGCTGGTCTGCTACGCCATGAAGGCCAATTCCAACCTGGCCATCCTCGACCTACTGGCACGCCAGGGCGCCGGCTTCGACATCGTCTCCGGCGGCGAGCTGCTGCGCGTGCTGGCGGCCGGCGGCGATCCGCGCAAGGTGATCTTCTCCGGCGTCGGCAAGAGCGTCGACGAAATGCGCCTGGCGCTGTCGCATGACATCCTGTGCTTCAACGTTGAATCGATTCCCGAGCTGCACCGCCTGAACGAAGTGGCCGGCGCCATGGGCAAGACCGCGCGCGTATCGCTGCGCGTCAACCCCAACGTCGACGCCAAGACCCACCCCTACATCGCCACCGGCCTGAAGGCCAACAAGTTCGGCGTGGCCTTCGACGACGCGCTCGACACCTACCGCGCGGCAGCCAGGCTGCCGCACCTGGAAGTGGCCGGCATCGACTGCCACATCGGCTCGCAGCTGCTGGACGACGCGCCGCTGCTGGAGGCGCTGGACCGCCTGATCGAGCTGATCGACAAGCTGGGCGACGAAGGCATCGTGCTGCATCATCTGGACATCGGCGGCGGCATCGGCATCAACTACGGCGAGGCGGGTGAGGCGGCGCCGGTGCCGGTGGGCGACTACCTGGGCCGTCTGTTCGCCAGGATCGACGCCTGGCGCGCGGCGCGCTACGACGGCAAGCCGATCAAGGTGATCTTCGAGCCGGGCCGCTCCATCGTCGGCGACACCGGCGTGCTGCTGACCAAGGTGGAGTTCATCAAGCACGGCGAGGAGAAGAATTTCTGCGTGGTCGATGCGGCGATGAACGACATGGCGCGTCCGGCGCTGTACCAGGCGTGGATGGACATGCAGCCTGTGGTGCAGGGCAAGGCCGGCGCGCTGACCTATGACGTGGTGGGGCCGATCTGCGAATCGGGCGACTGGCTGGCGCGCGACCGCGAGCTGGCGGTGGAAGCCGGTGACCTGCTGGTGATGCACAGCGCGGGCGCCTACGGCATGACGATGGCGTCCAACTACAACACGCGCGGCCGCGCGGCGGAGATCATCGTCGACGGCGAGGTGTGCCATGTGGTGCGCAAGCGCGAGAACCCGGCCGACCTGTACGCGCTGGAATCGCTGATCAAGTAAGCCGAACAGCCTGCAAGCAAAAGCCGCCCGCCTCACCGCCGGCGGCTTTTTTCATGCGGGCTGGGTTTCGGCAAATATTTCCTGAATACTTCTGGCGTCGAAAATGCGATCGAACCAACGGTCCAGATCGTCCATTTCAGCCCATTCAATGCGCTTATTCAGTTTCCGCGACAGCGTGCCAAAGCGCTTAACCAGCAGCTTCTTCAACAGTTCGCGACGCATATAGAGTTCGGCTTCATATCGCCATGCATCGGCAAAGCTCTTGATATCAGGAACAGCCATAGCCTGCCCCTCCATGACTATGCGATCAAATTCGATAATACGCTTACGCGCAAGGCACTGCAAACGACGCGCACCCCAGCGACTTAACAGCGGCAAAATTTGTATGCGGTGTCGTCCTCGCTGGCCATCGGTCCAGTGTAGCGAGGCGGAGCGCGCCGCTGTTGGGCGCGCTCAAAGGGGCGCTAGCGTGCCGTCGCGGCCGTCGCCGTCATCGCCTTGGCGCGCGCCCAGTAGACCCGCACCAGCAGCAGCGCTCCCAGGATCAAGCCGAAGATGATAGGCTGCGTGAAGTTGTGCTTGCCCGCCTTCATCCACCAGAAGTGCAAGATCGCCAGCGGCGCGATCACATACACCAGCCGGTGCAGCCACTGCCAGCGCTTGCCGCCCAGCCGCTTGACCATGGCGTTGGTGCTGGTCACCGCCAACGGGATCAGCAGCACGAAGGCGATGAAGCCCACCGTGATGAACGGCCGCTTCAGCACATCCTTCCACATCTCCTGCACGTCGAAGAAATGATCGAACCACAGGAAGGTCATGAAGTGCAGCAAGCCGTAGAAGAACATATACAGCCCCAGCATGCGGCGCAGCTTGATCAGCCAGTTCCATTTGCTCAGCTTGCGCAGCGGCGTCACCGCCAGTGTGAAGCACAGGAAGTACAAGGTCCAGTCGCCGGTGCCGCGCGTGATGAACTCCAGCGGCTCGACCAGTTGCCCGGTCAAGGTCAGGTAGACCATGCGCGCCAGGGGCACCAGCGCCAGCAGGAAGACGGCGGCCTTGATCAGGCTGGCCTGCCGTGCGGAAGGATTGAACGCCATACGCTTAGAAGAACTTCTTCAGGTCCATGCCGGCATACAGCGGCGCGACGTCGGCATAGCCGTTGAACATCAAGGTCTTGCGCTTGCGGGCCAGGAAGCCGTCCTCGCCGATGCGGCGCTCGGACGCCTGCGACCAGCGCGGGTGGTCCACGTCCGGATTGACGTTCGAATAGAAACCGTACTCGCTCGGCGCCGACAGATTCCACGACGTGCGCGGCTGCTCTTTGACAAACCGGATCTTGACGATGGACTTGGCCGACTTGAAGCCGTACTTCCACGGCAGCACCATGCGCACCGGCGCGCCGTTCTGGTTGGCCAGCGTTTCGCCGTACATGCCCAGCGTCAGCAAGGCCAGCGGGTGGTTGGCCTCGTCGATGCGCAGGCCTTCGGTGTACGGCCATTGCAGCACGCGGCTGCCCACGCCCGGCATCTGCTTCTTGTCGGCCAGCGAGACGAATTCCACGTACTTGGCGTTGCCGGTCGGCTCGACCTTCTTGATGATCTCGGAGAACGAATAGCCGATCCACGGAATGACCATCGACCAGCCCTCGACGCAGCGCAGGCGGTAGACGCGTTCTTCCAGCGGCGCCAGCTTGAGCAGCGCGTCGATGTCCAGGATCATCGGCTTTTTCACCTCGCCTTCGATGCTCACCGTCCACGGACGGGTCTTCAGCGTGTTGGCGTACATCGCCGGCTCGCTCTTGTCGGTGCCGAATTCGTAGTAGTTGTTGTAGCTGGTGGCGTCCTTGTAGGGCGTCTGCTTGTCGAGCGCCGAATAGGAGGGATTGAGCTTGGCGGCCAGCTTGGGATTGATGCCCTGCGCGAAGGCTTCGCGGTTGGCCATCTCCAGCAGCGCGGCGCTGCCGATGGCGCCGGCGGCGATCTGCTTGATGAAGTTGCGGCGCGACTCGTAGACTTCGCGCGACGTGATTTCTGATGAAAACGGCAACTCGATGCCGTTGGGGCTACGCTTGATCAGCATGCTGACTCCAAAGATTGTGCAAGGTTGAGACTTGGTCGCGGCTATAGCCTGAACCTTACACTAATCTTGGACAGCAAAAGTTCACATTGCGTTTACAACTTGCCGTAGGAATGCAAACCGGACAGGAACATGTTGACGCCCAGGAAGGCGAAGGTGGTCACCAGCAGGCCCACCAGCGCCCACCAGGCCGCCGGACGGCCGCGCAGGCCCGTCATCAGGCGCATGTGCAGCCAGGCCGCGTAGTTGAGCCAGACGATCAGCGCCCAGGTCTCCTTCGGGTCCCACGACCAGTAGCCGCCCCACGCCTCCGCCGCCCACAGCGCGCCAAGGATGGTGGCGATGGTGAAGAAGGCGAAACCGGCCGAGATGGCCTTGTACATGACGTCGTCCAGCACTTCCTCCGACGGCAGGCGGTCGACCAGGCGGCCGGAGGTCTTCAGCAGGTAAGCCGCCGCCACCATGGCAGCCAGGGCAAAGTTGCCATAACCGATGAAGTTGGCCGGCACGTGGATCTTCATCCACCAGCTTTGCAGGGCCGGCAGCAGCGGCTGGATGTCGGCGGCGTCGCGCGAGGTGGTGTACCAGAACAGGAAGCCGATCGCGGCCGTGATCACCAGCGTGACGAAGGCGCCCAGCTGGCGGGTGGCGTAGCGCTGCTCGAAGTACAGGTAGAACATCGCGGTGATCAGCGAAAACAATATAAACACTTCATACAGATTCGACACCGGGATGTGGCCGACGTCGGTACCGATCAGGTAGGACTCGTACCAGCGCACCATCATGCCGGTCAGGCCCAGCACCACGGCGGCCCAGCACAGCTTGGAGCCGATGCTGGAGGCCGAATCCGAGCGCGCGGCCAGGCCGATCACGTAGAACAGGGTCGACAGGCAGAACATCACGCTCATCCACAGGATCGCGGACTGGCTCGACAGCATCATGCGCAGCCAGAACTTCTTGGTGCCGTTGTCCAGCACGCCGGCGTACATGGCGATCGCGCCCAGCGCCAGCAGCGCCACCAGCGGCATCAGCCAGCGCGCTGGCTTCCAGTGCCAGCCCAGCGCGGCAAACGCCGGCGCGGCGGCCAGCAGGATGCCCTTCTCGTAGATGTCCATGTACTGGCCGTAGGTGCCCAGGCCGTACAGCGAGCCGGCCAGCAGCGCCAGCGCGAACACCCAGTCGAACGCGGTCAGGCGCTTGAAGTAGCCGGGCGCCTGGGTATAGGTTTGGGTCGATTGCGTCAGTTCCATCATTTCTCTCCGTGGCCGCTATAGCTTACGCCGATTGCGGCAGCTTTTCTTTCAAAGTTTCAAACTCGCGTTCGAAGTCCAGCGTTTTGCGCTGGGTGCTCATGGCCATCAGCGCTTCGGCGCCGCTGGCGTCATCCTTGATCCAGACCCACAGGCGGCGCTCGCGGATGTAGAACATCGAGAATACACCCAGCACCAGGAACACACAGCCGAGGTAGACCACCTTCTTGCCCGGCGAACGCGTGACCTGGAACACCGAGGCCTGGACCTGGGTGAAGTCGTCCAGCTGCAGGTAGACCGGCGCGCCGTAGAAGAAGGCGTCCGACAGGGCGTTGGTGGCCAGCTGCAGGAAGCGGGCGTGGTTCTCGTCGGCGCTGACCGGCTCCAGGCCGTCCTTTTCGCGCGCGGCCTGCCACAGGTCCCACAGGCTGCCGTTGAGGATCTTCATGAACACGTCGGCGGCTTTTTCCTGCTCGGCGCCGGGGATTTTTTCCAGGAACTGCGAGATGGCGACGAAACCGGCCGCCTTGTCGTTGCCGGCGAAGATGGTCAGGCTCTTCTCGGCCGAGGCTTGCAGCTGCCCGCGCAGCGCGTCGCCGTTGGCGGACTGCGGCGTGGCGCGTTCGGCGTAGCGCTTGGCGGCGGCGGCGCGCAGGCTGGCGTCGCTGAGGGCGGCGCGCAGGCGCATCCATTCGGTCACGCTGTGGGCGTCGTCGGCCGGGATGCGCAGGAAGCTGAACGGGTCCGACGGGTTGACGCGCATGCCGGCCAGGAACACCGTGGCGCCATCCACCGTCACCGGCTGCATGTAGTTCTGGTATTCGCGCGCCTGGCCGGTCTTGTCGCGCAGCTTGTAGGTCACGCTGGGGCCGACGTTCTTCAGGTCCTTGTTGTTGGCGTTGCGGCCGGCCGAGCCGGTGTGCTTGTCGAGGCTGTTGGCGAATTGCTCTTCCAGGCTCTTGCCCTTGGCGACCGCGCGCGCGTCCTGCGAGGCGGCCAGGTTCTCGACGTTGAACGGGCGGAAGCCCGACCATTCGACGGTGTAGGCGTCGCCCAGGGTGGTGCTGCTGCCGACTTCGCCAGAGATGCCGAATTTGGTGGTGGCCGGGCCCACCATCGGGTAGCCGGTCAATTTGAGCTTGCTGCCGCCGTCGTCAAAGCTGGACTGGTAGATCGCCAGCCCCTTGTATAACAGCGGTTTGTTGACTTCGATGATGGCCTTGACCACCTCGCCGCTGGCGTGGTCGCGCACCTCGACCTCGCTGGCGAACAGCTTGGGCATGCCGGTGCTGTAGAAATCGATGGTGAATTTTTTCAGCTTGATGGTGAACGGCAGGTCCTGGATCAGCACGCCGTCGGGACGGGTGATGATGGCGCTTTCGCTGGTCTGGCCCTCCGGGATCATGGTGTTGCCGCGGAAGGTGGGGTTGCCCAGGCCGAGGCGGCTCTGCGCCGGCACCGCCGAGATCAAGCCGCTGCCGCTGAACGGCACCTTGCCGAGGAACCATTCCTGCAGGCGGATCGGCACGTCCGAATCAAGCAGGCCGCCGATGCAGATGATGACGATGGCCGAGTGCGCGAAGATGTAGCCGAACTTGTTGGCCGCGCCCTGCTTGGCGGCCACCAAGGTGCCGTGGTCCTTGTCGACCAGCTTGACCTTGTAGCCGGCGTCGGCCAGGCGGGCCGCGGTCTGCTGCGCCAGCGCGGCGCGCGCCAACGGCGAGCGCCATTGCATCTTGTGGTGGAAGTTGAGCAGCGAATTCTCGCGCACGTTCTCGCGCCAGCTGCGCATGTCCTTGAGCATCTTGGGCGCGTTGCGCAGGATGCACAGCGTGGTCGACGTCACCAGCGCCGTCATCAGCAGCAGGAACCACCAGGCCGAGTACACGCCATACAGGCCCAGCTTGCCGAACACCTCGAACCAGAACGGCCCGAACTGGTTGATGTAGTTGTTGGTGGCCTCGCCCTGCTTCATCACGGTGCCGACGATGGCGGCGATCGCGATCATCGCCAGCAGCGCGATGGCGAAGCGCATGGAGGAAATCAGTTCGACGAATTCGCCGACGATGGGGCGGCGGGTCTTCAGTTCGATGCCGGTGGTGCTGGGGCTGCTGCTCATGCTGGAACTATCTCAAAAAAAGTATGCTGCCGGCAGCATATCAACAAAAAGGGCAGCCCGCTTACGCTGCCGCCCTCTATGCACTATCAGCTGCGCCGCAACCCGGGGGCGCGGCCAGCTGCTTATTTCAAGCCGGCGACGTAATCGGCCACGGCTTTCATTTCCTCATCCGACATGCGCTTGGCGATGGTGGTCATCTGCGCGCTGTTCTTGCGGCCGCCGGCCTTGAACAGGCCCAGCTGGGCTACCGTGTAATCCTGGTGCTGGCCGGCGATGCGCGGATACTGCACCGGGATGCCGGCGCCGGTGGCGCCGTGGCAGCTGGCGCAGGCTGGAACGTTCTTCTCGGCGACGCCGCCGCGATAGATCTTCTTGCCCAGTTCAACCGTGTCCTTGTTCTTCGCAGCACCAGGCTTTTGCGCCTGGGTGGCCAGCCAGGCCGCGATATTGTGCTTTTCCTCGTCCGTCAGCATCTTCGCGTACGTCGTCATGACCGGTTGATTCCGGTCGTCGGTCGTAAAGTTCACCAGTTGCTTGTAAATATAGGCCTCGTGCTGGCCAGCCAGTTTCGGATTGACGCTGATGGTGGAGTTGCCGCCCGCGCCGTGGCAGGAAACGCAGGCCGGCAGGCCGCGTGCGCTGTCGCCGCTGTCAAACAGGGTGCCGCCTTTGGCCGCGTCGACTTTGGGCGCTGCCGCTTCGGCGTGGGCCGGTTTTTTTTCTTCTGCGGCGGATGCGGTGCCCGCAATTGCCAACAGGGCCACCAACAAGGAAGTTACAAACGGTGAAAACGCACGATTCATTCAAGCACCCTCAAAAAAGTTTGTCGAAAGTCTGCCGCAGGCTTGGCACGAGATGCTATGGCAACACTTCGTAACCACTCATTGTACAATAGCTTTCCAGCATATTTGCTCCCTTTTGTTGCATTTTTCCCCATCCCATGTCCAAACTCTGGCAAGCCCGCTTCTTTACGACCGTTAACCAATTGCGCGATCTGCCCGACACCACCGTGCCGGAAATCGCCTTTGCAGGTCGCTCCAACGCCGGCAAATCGACCGCCATCAACATCCTGTGCAACCAGAAGGGACTGGCGTTCGCGTCCAAGACCCCTGGCCGCACCCAGCACATCAACTACTTCTCGATCGGCGGCGCGCACGTCGCGCAGCACCGCAAGGACCCGACCATCGTCGACGAGATCGAATGCCTGCTGGTCGACTTGCCGGGCTACGGCTACGCGGAAGTGTCCGGTTCGGCCAAGCTGCACTGGCAGCGCCTGCTGGGCGACTACGTGCAGCGCCGCGAACAGCTGGCCGCGCTGATCCTGATCATGGACTCGCGCCGCCCGTTCACCGACCTGGACATCCAGATGCTGGAATGGTTCGCCCCGACCGGCAAGCCGATTCATTGCATCCTGACCAAGGTTGACAAATTGAACCGCAACGAATCCGTCAACGTGCTGCGCCAGGCGAAAGCCAAGCTCGACAGCTATGTCGACGAAGACGGCGAAGGTTTCCCGTTCACCGTACAACTGTTCTCCGCGCTCAAGCGCATCGGCATCGACGAAGCCAACGACAAGATCCTGGAACTGGCCGGCGTCACCGACGACGAAGCCGCCGCCCAGGTGCAGCTGATCGAGATGGAAGACGACGTCGAGCCGGACGAGCAATAACCCCACAGCTTAGGAAAGTTTTAGCGATGCACAATCCACACGTTTCCGCCCAATTCCCCGCCATCCGCATGCGCCGCATGCGCCGCGACCCGTTTTCGCGCGCACTGATGCGTGAAAACAACGTCACGGCCTCGGACTTGATCTACCCGGTGTTTATCCTGGAAGGCACGCAGCAGCGCGAGCCGGTGTTGTCGATGCCGGGCGTGGAGCGGGTGTCGGTGGATCTGCTGCTGAAAGTGGCGCAGGAATGCGTGGAACTGGGCATCCCGGTGCTGGCGCTGTTCCCGGTGATCGACGCGGCCAAGAAGACGCCGGACGGCATCGAAGCCACCAATCCCGACGGTCTGGTGCCGCGCGCCGTACGCGCGCTGAAGCAGGCCTTCCCGCAGCTGGGCATTCTGACCGACGTCGCGCTGGACCCGTACACCAGCCACGGCCAGGACGGCCTGATCGACGACAACGGCTACGTGATCAACGACGTCACCACCGACATGCTGGTGCGCCAGGCCTTGTGCCAGGCCGACGCCGGCGTCGACGTGGTGGCGCCGTCGGACATGATGGACGGGCGTATCGGTGCGGTGCGCGCGGCGCTGGAGGCGCACGGCCACATCCACACCCGCATCATGGCCTACTCGGCCAAGTACGCGTCGGCGTTCTACGGCCCGTTCCGCGACGCGGTCGGCTCGGCCAAGAACCTGGGCAAGGGCGACAAGAACACCTACCAGATGGACCCGGCCAACAGCGACGAAGCCTTGCGCGAAGTGGGGCTGGACCTGGCAGAGGGCGCGGACATGGTGATGGTCAAGCCGGGCATGCCTTACCTGGACATCGTGCGCCGGGTGAAGGATGAGTTCAAGGTGCCGACCTTTGCCTACCAGGTCAGCGGCGAATACGCGATGATCAAGGCCGCCGCGCAAAACGGCTGGCTCGACCATGACAAGGTGATGATGGAAGCTATGCTGGCGTTCAAGCGCGCCGGCGCCGACGCCGTGCTGACCTACTTCGCACTGGACGTCGCCCGCCTGCTCAAAGTGCAAAAATAACCCGCACCGCCAAGCGGGGTCTGACCCCGTACGGGGTCAGACCCCAGGTTTGGCCCGGGGGTTTCAGCCGTCGCTGCGCAGGGCGGCGATCGGATCGAGCGCGGCGGCCTGGCGTGCGGGGAAGACGCCGAACGCCAGCCCCACACCGACGCACAGCAGCACCGCCACAATCAAACTCAGCGGCGACCAGGCCACCGACCATCCGGCCAGCGCGGCAATGCTGTAGGCCGCGACCGCGCCCAGCACCACACCCAGCAAGGCGCCGCTGACGGCGATCACCAGCGCCTCCGCCAGGAACTGCTCGACCACGTCGCGCCGCCGCGCGCCCAGCGCCCGCTTCAAGCCCACTTCCCGCCGCCGCTCCAGCACGTTGGCCAGCATGATGTTCATGATGCCGATGCCGCCCACCAGCAACGATACCGCCGCGATCGAACTCATGACGATGGTGAAGATCCGCTGCGTCTGCTGGTTCTGGCGATACAGCCCCATCGGCACGATCAGGTTGGTGTCGTCGGCGCCGCCATGGCGTTGCGCGATCAGCGCCTGCAGCACGCGCGCCGCGCTGTCCGGCGCCACGCCGGCGCCCAGGCGCACGCTGATGCCGTCCACCTCGTCCTCGATGCGCTTGAAGACGAAACGCGCGCGCCCCGTCTCCCACGCCACGAACAGGCGCTCGTCATCCAGCCCCAGCTTGACGCCTTCGAAATCGGACTTGCTCTGCGCGCGGTCGGCCAGCACGCCGACCACTTCCAGCCACACATGGTTGAGCTTGACCCGCTGGCCGATCGCCGCACCGTCGCCGAACAAGGTGCGCGCCAGCCGCGCGCCGACCACGCACACCGGCGCCAGCGTGGCGCCGTCCTGCGCCGCCAGCCAGCGGCCGCTGGCCACCTGCAGCCCGCCGTGCGCCGCGTACGACGGCGAGACGGCATAGGCGCGGCCCGCCACCACCTTGTCGCCCAGCACCAGCTGGTCGACCTTGATTTCCTTCTTCAGCGCCACCGACTGCGCGCCCGGCACCACCGACAGCGCCGCGTCGGCGTCGGCGGCGGACAGCCCCAGCGAGCGCGCGCGGATTTCCTTCAGCTGCTCGGGCGCGATGGCCTTGCTTTCGATGAGCACATTGTCCAGGCCCAGCTCGGCCACCAGCCGCAGCGCCTCGCGCTTGCTGCCCTCGCCCACCGCCAGCATGGCGACGATGGCGGCCACGCCGAAGATCATGCCCAGCAGCGTGAGCCCGGTGCGCAGCTTGCGCCGCTGCAGTTCGGTCACGGCCTCCCGTATCAATGCCACGTTCATGATTTCACCGCCGTCGATGGCGGCAGCAGCACGATGCGCGCGCCGGCCGTCAATCCGCTTTTGAGTTCGCTGCGCACCGGACCGCGCTGGCCCAGTTCGATCTTGTGGCGCACCGGCTTGCCCTGCTCGTCGGTGTAGACGGCGTAACCCGCGCCCTCCTGCACCAGCGCCAGGTTGGGCACGGTCAGCGCGGCCGGCCGCGTCACCAGCTGCACCGTGCCGCGCAGCGCCTGCCCCGGCTTCAGACCCAGCTTGAGCGCGGCGTCGTTGGGGATGGCGGCGTCGAAGTCGCTGTACTTGACCGGCGATTCGGCCGAGGTGGTGCTGGCGCTGCTGCCGACCCGGGTGACCGTCAGGGTCAGCGCGGTGCCGGTGCCGGCCAGCCGCGCCTGCACCGGCAACCCGGCCTTCAGGCCGAAGGCCTGGCCCTCGGCCACGGTGAAGTGCGCCACCAGCTGATGCAGGTCCGGCAGCGTGCCGAACTCCTGCCCGGCCGACTGGCTGGAGCCGATCTCCGGCTTGGCACCGTCCCAGCGCGGCACCAGCAGGAACACGCCGTCGTGCGGCGCCACCAGTTCCAGCGCGTCCAGGCTGTCGCGGTTGCGCTTGGCCGTCTGCGCCACGCTGTCGCGCTGCGAATGCAGCACCGCGTCCTGCGCCGCCGTGCGCGCCTGCGCCTGGCCGCCTTTCCAGTCCAGGTAGCGGCGCTTGGTGCTGAGGAAGCCGATGTCGGCCAGCGTGTCGAGCATGGTGTTGCGGGAGAAGATGGGCAGGTCGACGTTGGCGTAGCGCTGGCTCAGGCCCAGGTCGTCCTCGACCTTGGCGCGCTCGCCGGCCAGCGTGCTGCGCTCGACCGAGGCGTTGCCGGTGTTGCCGGCCTCGGCGATGGTCTTGCGCAGCAGTTCCAGTTCGGCCTGCGACAGCTCCATGCGCGCCTGCGGCGCGTCGAAACGCGCCACCACGTCGCCCTTGCGGACGGCGCTGCCGTCGGCCACCATGTCCACCAGCACGCGGCTGCTCCAGCCGCTGCCCGGCACGGTCAGCGCGGTGCTGGCGGCGGCCTTGATTTCGCCGTCCACCGTCAGCGTTTCGGCCCACGGCCGCGCGGCCAGGGTTTCGATGGCGCCCGGCGCGGTCGCGACGTCGCCGCCGCAGCCGGCCAGCGCCAGCAACATCAATGAGCAGCAGGTTTTGTTCATGGCCTGGCTTCCTTGCCGCGCGCGTCGGCCACCAGCACCGCTTGCACGGCGGCGCCCGGTTTGAGGCCGGCCGGCGCGCCGTCAAACTGCAGTTCGAGATTGCGCACAATGGTCGATTGCGCGGTGGATTTGCCATGGAAGGTGCGCCCCAGCGCCACCACGTGCGCGCTCAGCGACTGGTTGGTGCCCGGCACGGTCACGCGGGCCTGCTGGCCGATGCGCACGTTCGACGCCTGCGCTTCCGGCACGGTGGCGTTGATGTACAGCTGGTCCGGGTCGGCCAGCGTGGCGACCGACAGGCCCATCCACACCTGGCTGCCGACGGTGACTTTTTCGCCCGTGAAGGTGGTGCGGTACATCAGCAGCCCCTTGCGCGGCGCCAGCACGGTCAGCGCGGCCTGGCCCTTGGTCAGCGCGGCCAGCTGCTGCTGCAGGTCCGCCACTTCCGCCTGCAGGCCGGTGAGTTCGGCCCGGCGCGCGCGGATCTGCACGGCGCGCTGCTCCACCGCCAGCCTGGCCAGCGCGGTCTTTTCCGTGCGCTCGATGACCAGCTTGTCGTAGTCGACGCGGCGGATCAGCTCCTTGGGCTGGCTGGCCTTGCGCTCGGCCTTTTCGGCATTGCTTTGCGCCTCGGCCACGGCCAGCTCGCTGGCGCGGTCGGCCTCGGCCTGGTCGAGCAGCAGCTTGTCCAGCGCGCTCTGCTTTTCCCGCAGCTGGCCTTGCTGCTGCATCAGCTGGGTGGTCACCTCGCCCGATTCGAATTGCGCGATCGGCTGGCCGGCGTTGACCAGCGCGCCCTCGGGGGCAATGCTGGCCAGCTTGTACTGCCACACATACGGGATGGCCGGCGGCGACACCGGCAGCGCCTGGCGCGAGGCGATCTCGCCCTCAATGGCCGGCGGCTCGGCGGCGACCGCCGGCTGGCGCGCAGCGGCTGCGGCGGCGTGCGGTTCGGCGAACACGCTCATCCCCGCCACCAGCGGCAGGCCGTGCCCTTCCGGCAGGCTGACCTTGACACGGAAGTAGCGTCCGCTGCCCCAGCTGGCGCGCGCTTCCGGCGCGCTGGTGATGGCGGCGATCTTGCCGATCAACGCGGCGCCGGGCAAGGCGTCAAAGCGCAGGCTGAGATCCTGGCCTTCGGACAGGTAGGGACGGTCTGCCTCCAGCACCCAGGCCGTGACCGACATCTGGCTGTCGCCCTGCACCACGCCGGCGGCGTTGCCGGGCCAGGCCGATGAGCCTTCCTCGAAGCGTTCGCCCCGCCACGGGCTGTAGCCGTGCACCACCACGCCGTCGCGCGCGGCGCGCACTTCGGACTGCTTGAGCTGGGCGGTCTGGAAGGCCAGGTTGATCTGCATTTTCTTCACTTCCAGCTCGCCGTCCTCGCGCCGGCGCACCACGGACTGCCGGTAGTTGTCGCGCGCTTCGAGCTTGGTCGCCAGGTCGCGGGTGGCGCGGTCCAGCTCGGCCTGGTAGCGGTCGTAGTTCAGCGCCGAGATCTGCACCTTGGGCAACACCGCGTCCACCTTGGCCTTGGCCAGCGCGGCCTCGGCGCTGATCAGCGCTTTCTCGGTGTCGATGGCGCCCGCCTCGAGGGTGGCGGTGTCGCGGTCGACGCGGGCGATGGTGCGGTCCAGTTCGGTCTTCAGGCGGTCGATGTTGGCGGCGCCGCCGGTTTCGATGCGCAACACCACATCTCCGGCCTTGACCTGCGTGCCCTCGGCCACGAAGTTGCGCAGCACCACCGGCGACGAATTCGACGGCGGCACGGCGATGGTTTGTGTGTCCAGCGCTTCGACTTCGCCGGTCAGCAGCACCGGACGCACGGTGGGAGCCTGGGCGGCGCCGGCGCTGGACGATGCCGGCCGCGCCGGCGCCGGGGTGGTGGACGACACGGCGGCGGCGATGCCGGCCGCCAGCAGCGGCACGGCGCACAGCACGGCGATGGTGGAACGCTTCAGGCGCAGTGTCATATGCAGCCTCATGCGGCAGCCTGGTCGATGCGGCCGTCGCGCAGGTGGATGGTGCGCTGGGCGCCGGCGGCGATGGCCGGATCGTGCGTGACCAGCACCAGCGTCTGGCCGCCCGCGTGCAGCTCCTTCAGCAGCGCCAGCACGTCGGCGGCGCTTTTGGAATCGAGGTTGCCGGTCGGTTCGTCGGCCAGCAGCAGCGCCGGACGGTTGAGCAGCGCGCGGGCGATCGCGGCGCGCTGCAACTGGCCGCCGGACAGCTGGCCCGGCAAGTGGCCGGTGCGCTCGCCCAGGCCGATGCGCTCCAGCAGCGCGAGCGCGCGGCCGGCCGCTTCGGGATCGGCCGCGCGGGCATAGCGCTGCGGCAGCAGCACGTTCTCCAGCACGGTCAGGCGCGGCAGCAGGTGGAAGGATTGGAACACGAAGCCGATGCGGCGGTTGCGCACCTCGGAGGCGGCGTCATCGTCGAGGGCGCTGATCTCGTCCTCGGCCAGGCGGTAGCGGCCGCTGTCGGGACGGTCCAGCGCGCCGAGCACGTTGAGCAAGGTGGACTTGCCGGAGCCGGACGGCCCCATGATGGCGACGAACTCGCCGGGCGCGATATGCAGGTCGATGCCGTCCAGCGCACGGATGTCGTTGCCGCCCTGGCGGTAGGTCTTGCGAATCTCGCGGAGCTCTATCATCGGGGCAGTATCTGCGCCGATGATAGATTTGTCAATTCACCAATTTGTCTTTTGGAGTAACAATTTAACCCAAGTACCAACGCGATTTGCTGGCCGCGGCACTTAGGGGTCAGACCCCGTACGGGGTCCGACCCCGCTTGGCCGTGCGGGGTTATTCGACCGTGACCTTAGCGTCCGGCGCCGCGCGAATACTCGGGGAACATTTCCTTGAGCAAGAAGGCGATCAATTCCTTCTCGTCTTCCTTGCGCGCGCTCATCGTCACCGTTTTGCCCAGGCGGCGCGATTCCCATTCGAAATCGCCCGGCTTTTCCTTGCGGATGATCTTGACCATTTCCTTGGCCACGGCGGTTTCGATATCCTGCTCGGCGCCCTGCTCGACGTGGATCTGCTGCAGCCAGCGGCGCTTGAAGTTGGTGTTCCAGCCGCGGAATTTCACGTCGGCGCTGTGGTAGCTCTTCTCGACCGAGAAGATGCCGCCGGTGTCGTCCTTGTCGGCGCCACTGGTGCGGCCCTGCGCGCCGGCGATATTGCCCTTGGCGATGCGCAGCGAGCGTTCGGCGTCGGTCTCGGCCGGGGCGCTCGGCGCCGGTTGCGGATTGTTGGCCTCGCGCGCGGCGCGGCGCTTGGCGATCATCTCGGACATGTCCTGTTCGGGCGGCGGCGTCATCGTCGCCTGCACCGGCGGCACATAGGTCTCCAGCTTGGGGCGGATGGCGGCCGGCGCGTCCTTGGTGGCGACCTGCTTGCGCGGCGGCGGCGGCTTGGTGGCCTTGGCCACCTCGGGTTTCTTCTGCTGCGGCTTGTTCTGCGGCTTGTCCGGCAGCGGCGCGATGTAGACCATCACCCCGCCCTTGGGCGGCGCCGAATGCGTGTTCTTCGGCGTGGGCGACATGAAGTAGTACAGCACACCCAGCAGGTGCAAGGCGATGGAAATGCCGACGCCGATACGGTTGGACTGCGATTTACGATCCCATGCGGCGAACCGCTCCCCAGCCTCAGGCAAGCGCTGGCCGCAAGTTTCGCAATATTCGGAATTTGCAGAAAGTATATGGGAATCGTGATGCAAAATAGCAAACCTTGGTTGGAACGAAGTCGACAAAATGCGGCCATAGTGCCAGAGTCCCGCAGTTTTGGGAACCGCCCGGCAGGCCCATGATAACGCGCCGGACGGCGGCGCGCGCGCTCCAGGGTATCTGAGAGGAATAGCTTACAAGCTCCGCGTCTTGATGGGTGTTACCGTATGTATCAACCGGCTTTACAAAGTGACATGGCGCGTGGCCGTCGAGGGCGCCGGGGCGGCAGCGTGGCGGGCGTCCGGCTGGGGGACGGTGTCCATCCGGGCCACCATGGCCTGCACGCAGCGCTCGGCGTCCAGCACCTGGCGCGAGCGCATTTGCGGCCGCGGCAAGGCGTGCGTGTAGTAGTGCGCCCCTTCGACCAGGTAGCCCAGCGCCCAGAGGTTGCGGGACGGCTGGCCGAACTCGTCGCGCGGCTGGCCGGCGGCGTCGATGTCGATGCCGCCAGGGTGGAAACTGCCGTTGTAATACGGCCGCACCAAGCCCCGCTTGAGAACATTACGGATAAGTAAGGAATCGTCGAGGGCGGGGAAAAAGCCGTCCAGGCGGGCAATCAGCAACACATCGAACGGGTGCTTGACGGTGCCGCCGTCGAATTGCGTGCTCAGCACGTAGGTCGCGTTTCGCTCGTCGAGCTCGATGCTGCTGTGCGGGCCGGAGACCAGCTCGATCACGCCGGCCTCCATCAGCGCCAGCAGTTCCTGGTTGCGCCGCAGCGGCGGCCCGAAGGCGATGCGGTTGATGGCCGGGTGGTAGACGTCGAGGAAGCGGCGGTGCGAGGCCGGCGTCAAGCCGCCGTGTTCGATCGCCGCCTGCAAGGTGGCGCGCGCGTCGCGCAGCACGTCGGTGGCGGCCTTGGTCGCACTGCCAACATTGCCCAGCCTGGCTTCCGCCAGATCGTCGCGCAGCCAGCTGACGAAGAATTCACGGAACGCGTCCAGCGTGGCGAACTGGCGCCCGCGCAGCGGGAACAGCAGCTGCTCGATCAGCGCGTCGTCCGCGGCGCTCAGCCGGAAGCTGGCGGGGTCGGGAGCGGCGCCGTCGGGCTCGGCCGCGGCCAGCGTGCTGCGGTAAACCCAGGCCATTTCGCGCTTGAGCAGCGGCAGCAGCTCGCGCTCGAAGTCCAGCTGGCGGCTGCCGCGCGAAGCCAGCGCCAGCCGGCGCAGCGCGGCCACCGCGTCCGGCGTGAAGTAGTGCGGCTGGTGACGGCCGTCCAGTCCCTTCTGGTTGACGCCGCGCGCGGCGGCCGGCAGGCAGTTGCGCGAGCACAGGGTCAGCTGCGGCTCGCCGCCTGAGCGTTCGTAGCGCAGGCCGTCTTCGCCCTGCACGAAGGCGCCGCCCCGCCCCACCGTCAGCTCGGCGATGATGTCGTGCGCGCTCAGGCCCAGGCCCTGGATGGCGACGCGCGCGCCGGCGCCGATGCCGTCGAGCTGCGCCAGCGGGTAGGCGTGGCGCACGAAGGCCAGGCGGCTGTTGTGGCGCGCGTGCGCCTGCGCGAAGCCGGCCAGCTTCTCGTCGAGCTCGCTGGGCTGGTTGCGGCCGTGGCCGGTGGTCAGGAAGACGAAATCGCTGTGCACCTGGTAGCCGGTGTCGAGCTCGACGGTGTAACCGCCGTCCGCGTTGCGCCACAGGTCGCTGGCGCGCAGGCGATGGTGGCTCAGGCGCACGCTGGACGGCAGCGCGGCGGCGATCCGGCGGTAAGCCCAGGCCAGGTATTCGCCCAGCAGGCTGCGCGGCAAATAGTCGGCCTCGGTGATGGCGGCGCCGCCGTGCTCGCCCAGCCGGTAGTAGCGCTCGCCCACGCGGCGGTAGCCGGCCTGGCGCGCCCAGTCCGTCAGCGAGGGTGTGGCGCACAGCGGCGCCTGCTGCACGGCGCCGGGGGCGGGAAACAAGGTGACCTGGCTGGCGATGGTGTTGATCAGCAGATGCTGCGGCTGGCGCGTGCTGTGCACGCCGGGACCGCAGTCGCCGGGTTCGATCAGGTGGATGTCGAGCGGTAGTTGGCGGCCGGCGGCGATGGCGGCCATGCGTTCAAATGCGCTGAGCCCGCGCGGGCCCATGCCGATGATGGTGACACTGTAGCGTTTCATCTGCAACCGTCCTTTATCATGGTCAACTTGCCCATGATAAAGAAGCAGTCTTCAAAGCAACTTGCTACGGCTCAATGCTTCACGGTGTTCACGGCCTTCAGTGGTACGGCGTGCACGCCGGCGGCGGCCGGCACGTCGCCGGCGACCAGCTCGGCGTCGCTCATCGGGCCGGTGCCGCTGTACTTGTCGAGGAACAGGTAGATCACCGGCGTGATGTACAGCGTGATCACTTGCGAGAAGATCAGGCCGCCGACCACGGCCAGGCCCAGCGGCTGGCGCAGCTCGGCGCCGGCGCCCAGGCCCAGCGCGATCGGCAAGGCGCCCATCAGCGCGGCCATGGTGGTCATCATGATCGGCCGGAAGCGCAGCACGCAGGCTTCGCGGATCGCCTCGGCCGGCGTGCGCCCTTCGTTGCGCTGCACGTGCAGCGCGAAGTCGATCATCATGATGGCGTTCTTCTTGACGATACCGATCAGCATCAGGATGCCGATGATGGCGATCATCGTCAGGTCCAGGTTGAACAGGCGCAGCGTCAGCAAGGCGCCCACCGCGGCCGACGGCAGGCCGGCCAGGATGGTCAGCGGGTGGATGTAGCTCTCGTACAGCACGCCCAGCAGCACGTAGATCACGCCCAGCGCGGCGATGATCAGGATCAGCTGGCTGCCCTGCGAGCTCTGGAACACGGCCGCGTCGCCGCCGTAGTTGGTGATGATCGACGGCGGCAGGTGCATCTCCTGGCCCATCTGGTCGATCTTGGCGGTGGCCTTGCCCAGCGGGACGTCCGGCGCCAGGTTGAACGACAGCGTGATCGCCTGCAGCTGGCCCTGGTGGTTGACGGCGGTCGGGCCGATGGTGCGCTCGACCGTGGCAAAGCTGGACAGCTGCACCAGGTTGCCGCTCTTATTACGCACCGAGATGCGGGTCAGCGCGTCATCGAACTGGCGGTCGGCGGTGGCCGCTTCCAGGATCACGTAGTAGCTGGCGGCCGGCGAGTAGATGGTCGACACCTGGCGCTCGCCGAAGGCCAGGTAAAGCGCGGTGCGGATGTCGCCGATGGCCACGCCGAGGTTGTTGGCCTTGTCGCGGTCTATCCTCAGCGACGCCTGCAGGCCCTTGTTCTGCGAATCGCTGGTGACGTCGCGGAAGTCGGGATCGGCGCGCAGCTTGTCGAGGTATTTTTGCGCCCAGTCGTTGAGCGCGCCGGGGCTGACCGATTGCAGCGTGTACTGGTAGCGGCTCTTGGACTGGCGCCCGCCCAGCTGCAGGTTCTGCACCGGGCTCAGGTAGACGGAGATGCCGGCCACCGACTTGGTGGCCTTGCGCAGGCTGTCCAATACTTGCGGCATTTTCTGGCGCTGGTCGCGCGGCTTGAGCACCAGGAACATGCGGCCGCTATTGCCGCCGCCGACAAACGAGGTCACGTCCTGCACATTGGGGTCGGCCTTGATCACGGCGGCCACGCGCTCCTGCAATTCCATCAGCGAGGACGAGGAGATGTCTTCCGACGCCTCGGTGGTGACGCGGATCTGGCCCAGGTCTTCCTCCGGGAAGAAGCCTTTCGGGATGGTGATGTACAGCACCGCCGTCAGCGCGAAGGTGCCGATGGCCGCCAGCAGCACGATGTAGCGGTGGTGCAGCGCGACGTCCAGCGTGCGCACGTAGCCGTTGCGCAGCGCGGTGAAGCCGGCCTCGAACCAGCGGCCGATGAAGCCGCCCTTGTCGTGCTCGGGATCGACGGCGTCGGCCGGCAGCAGGCGGCTGGCCAGCATCGGCACCAGCATCAGCGACACCGCCGCCGACACCAGCACCGACAACGCCACCACCACGGCGAATTCATGGAACATCAGGCCGATCACGCCCGGCATGAAGAAGATCGGGATGAACACGGCCACCAGCGAGACCGAGATCGAGACGATCGTGAAGCCCATTTCCCTGGCGCCCACCAGCGCGGCTTGCAAGGGCTTCTTGCCGAGCTCAATGTGGCGCACGATGTTCTCCAGCACCACGATGGCGTCGTCGACCACCAGGCCGACCGCCAGTGTGATGCCGAGCAGCGAAACGTTGTCGAGGCTGTAACCGAAGGCGTATAGCAAGGCCAGCGCGCCCAGCAGCGAGATCGGCATGGTGATGGCTGGGATGAAGGTGGCGGCCGCGCGGCGCAGGAACAGGAAGATCACCAGCACCACCAGGAAGATGGTCAGCAGCAAGGTCAGGTTGACGTCGTGGATGGCTTCGCGGATCGACACCGAACGGTCGTTGACCAGGTTGATGTTGATCGACGCCGGCAGCTGGTTCTTGAAGCGCGGCAGCAGGCGGCGCACGCCGTCGACCACCTGCACGGTGTTGGCGTCCGGCTGGCGCTGCACCAGCAGCACGATGGAGCGCTCGCCGTTGTAGCTGCCGGCGGTCTTGACCGACTGGAAGCTGTCCTCCACCGTCGCCACATCCTTCAGGCGCACCGGCTGGCCGTTGCGCTGGGCGACGATCAGCTCGGCGAACTCGGAGGCCTTCATCAGCTGGGCGTTGCCCTGGATGGTCAGCGTCTGGCTCGGACCGTCCAATATCCCCAGCGGCGTGTTGGCGTTGGCCGACTTGATCGCCTGCTGCAATTCATCGAGCGTCAGGTTGCGGGCGTTCATCAGCTCGGACTTGGCGCGCACGCGCACGGCGAAGCGCTTCTGGCCGTTGACGCTGACCTGTGCCACGCCCGGCAAGGTCGACAGGCTGGGGGCGATCAGGTTCTCGGCGTAGTCGTTGAGCTCGGCCAGGGTCAGCGACGGCGAGTTCATGGTCATGAACAGCACCGGGGCGTCGGCCGGGTTGACCTTGCGGTAGGACGGCAGGTCGGTCATCTCGATCGGCAACTGGCGCTGGGCGCGCAGCAGCGCGGCCTGCACGTCGACCGCCGCCTCGTTGACGTTGACGCTGGGGTCGAACTCCAGGGTCAGCGAGGAGTTGCCCAGCGTGTTGGTGGAGGTGATCAGCGACAGGCCGGCGATGGTGGAGAACTGCTTTTCCAGCGGCAGCGCGACGGACGAGGCCATGGTGTCCGGCGCGGCGCCCGGCAGGTCGGCCGAGACGTTGATGACCGGGGTGTTGTAGCTCGGCAGCGCGGCCACCGGAATGTAGAAATACGACAGCACGCCGGCCAGGATCAGGGTCAGCGACAGCAGCACCACCATCACCGGACGGCGGATGCATAACTCGGAAAGGTTCATGGCCTAGCCTTTCTGCTTGGTCGTGTCGGCGGGCTTGTCGGCCCCGGCGATACGCACCTTGCCGCCCGGCCGCAGGTTTTGCTTGCCGTCGACGATGACTTTCTCGTTGCCGCTCAAGCCGGACACGGCGGCGTTGTCGCCAAACGCGTACAGGCGCTTGATGTTGACCACCTTGGCGGACTGGTCGGCATCGACCGCGTAGATGAAGGTGCCGCGGGTGTTGCTAATGATAGCGTTTTGCGGAATCACCATGGCATCTTTCAACACCTGCGAGATGAGCTTGGTGTTGACGTACTGGCCCGGCCACAAATTGGTGTCCTTGTTGTCGAACTGGGCTTTCACGCGGATCACGCCGGCGACCGGATCGACCGTGTTGTCGATGAAGCTCAGGGCGCCGCTGAGCTCCTTGTCGGAGTTGGCCAGCACCACCTTGACCGGCACCGCGCCCGCGCGCTGCGCCTGCAGCAGGCCGGCCAGCGCGGACTCCGGCAAGGTGAAGGAGACCGTGATCGGATCGAGCTGGGTGATGGTGGTCAGCGAGGTGGCCAGTTGCACCAGGCTGCCCGGATAGACGTTGATGGCGCCGACGCGGCCGTTCATCGGCGCGCGGATCGCGGTGTGGCTGGCGTCGACGCCGACCGAGCGGGCGGCGGCCACGTCGGATTGCAGCAGCGCGCGCGCGGCATCGACCTGGCTCCTGAGCGTGTCGACCGCGCCCTGGGCGATGAAGCCCTTGGCCAGCAGTTCCATCGAGCGCTTGTACTGGCGCTCGTAGTCGGCCAGCGCGGCCTGGTCGCGCGCGACCTGGGCCTGGGCCTTGTCGAGGTTGGCACGCTCGCTGCGGTCGTCCAGCGTGAACATCAGCTCGCCGGATTTGACGAACTGCCCTTCCTTGATGTGCACCTTGGCGATGGTGCTGGTGGTTTGCGGATGCAGGTCCACCGTGCTGATCGGGGTGACGGTGCCGTTGGCTTGCAGGACCACCGGCACATCCTGGCGCACCGGCGCGATGACGCTGACGGTGATCGGGCCCTGCGCGCCCGGTCCACCGGCGGTTTTCGACGGTTCAGCTGCGCGGTGCGTCATGGTCCAGACGCCACCACCGACCACCACGATGGCGCCGACCAGGAATGCTAAGGAAGATTTTTTCATTATTTTTTGAACTAGGTTTACCGTCGAAAAACATTGCCGCCCTGCACAAGGCGGAATATTGTCGCACAGTATTTACGTGGAAAACCACGCCGGGGCGGCATTGCGTGCCGCGCTCAGGTGCCGGCGTAGTATTCCGGCACGATCAGCGTCACTTCCAGGCCGCCTTCGGCATGGTTGGACAGCAGGACGTTGGCGCCGTGCTGCTCGGCGATGTTGCGGGCGATGGTCAGACCCAGGCCGGTGCCGCCCGATTCGCGCGAGCGCGAGGTTTCGATGCGGTAGAACGGTTCGAACACGCGCGCCATCTGGTCCTGGTCGATGCCGGGGCCGCCGTCGCGGATGCGGATGCGCGCCGCGCCCACCATGCGCTCGACGGTCACGTTGGCGTAGTGGCCGTACTTGACGGCGTTGTCGATCAGGTTGACCAGGCAGCGGCGGATCGCCAGCGGCCGGCCCATCAGCGCCATCGCCGCGCGGCCGCGCAGTTCGACCTGCTGGCCGCCGTCAGTGGCGTCGCTGCAGACGCTGTCGAGCAGCGCATCGAGGTCCAGCGCCTGCATGGATTCGGTGGTGTCCATGCTGCGCGCCAGGTCCAGGCCTTCCTTGACCATTTGCTGCATCGCCGACAGATCGTCGATCAGGCGTTGCTGCAATTCCTGGTCGCCGACTTTTTCCAGGCGCAGCCGCAGCCGCGTCAACGGGGTTTGCAGGTCGTGGGTGATGGCCGCCAGCATCTGCGTGCGCTGCATGATGTGCTGGCGGATGCGCGCCTGCATGGCGTTGAAGGCGGCGCTGGCCTGGCGGATCTCGGCCGCGCCGCTCAGCACCACCGGCGGGTGGTTGATGTCGTTGCCCAGGTCCTTGGCGGCCTGCGCCAGCTGCTTGAGCGGACGCACCGTCATGCGCGTCACCAGGTAGGCCAGCGCGGCAATGCTGATCAGAAAGGGCAGCATGGCCAGCAGCTCGCTGTGGCCCGACGGCGGCGGCGCGCGCGGCGGCAGCACGGACAATTTGAGCACTTGGCCGTCGTGCAGCTGCACGTTCATGGTTTCGCAGGTGCCGCGCCACTGGGTCGGCGCGAAGATGTTGTTGCTCTTGCGCGGCAGGTCGCACACGGCCGGATGCTCGGCCAGCGGCGCCAGCTTGTAGCCCTCGCCCAGGCGCTGCTGCAAGGTGGCGGAAAACTCGGTCGGCGGCAGCGCGGTGGCCAGCGGCATGTCGGTGGCCTGCAGCTTGACGGTGCCGCGGTTGGCCATGCGCAGATACGTGGGGCGCGAGGCTTCCGGCAGCACGTCCGCGGTGATGATCAATTGTTCGGCGCGCTCCAGTGCGTGGAAGTCGCGGTAGCGCTCCAGCGCGCGCGTGCGTTCGCCCACCGCCAGCCACTGGGTCAGCGCCGCCGAGGCGACGATACCGAGCAGCAGGATCAGGAACACGCGCCCGGTCATCGATCCGAAAAAGGCTTTCACGCTTGCGGCTCCACGGTGACGGTGCCGGCCAGCACGTAGCCGCCGTTGCGCACGGTCTTGATGATTTGCGGCAGGCGCGCGTCCTCGCCCAGCTTCTGGCGCAGGCGGCTGATCTGGATGTCGATCGAGCGGTCGAAGGGATCGGCGTCGCGGCCCTGGGTCAGGTTGAGCAGCTGGTCGCGGTTGAGCACGCGGTTCGGATGTTCGAGGAAGACCTTGAGCAGGCGGAACTCGGCGCCCGACAGCATGATGACGATGCCGTCCGGGTTGAGCAGGTGGCGCGCGGTCAGGTCCAGCGTCCAGCCGGAGAAGCGCATCTGCTGCGCCTTCTCGGCGCCGCTGCCGACCGGCATGGCGTTACTGCGGCGCAGCACGCTGCGGATGCGCGCCAGCAGCTCGCGCGGCTCGAACGGCTTCGGCAGGTAGTCGTCGGCGCCCATTTCCAGGCCGAGGATGCGGTCCAGCGGTTCGTTGCGGGCGGTCAGCATAATGACCGGCAGCGTGGAGTGGCCGCGCAGCTTGCGGCACAGGGTCAGGCCGTCGTCGCCGGGCAGGTTGAGGTCGAGCACCACCAGGTCGGGCCGGCCTTCGTCGAGCAGCTTCCACATGGCGCTGCCGTCGGCGGCGCACAGGGCGCGGTAGCCGTTCGTTTCGAGATAGTCGGCCAACAGGGTGCGGATGTCGCGATCGTCGTCTACGATCAAGATAGTTGATGTGGGTTCCATATGCTAATTATCCCCAGTTAGACGGCGTGTGACCAATCACCAATTGTATCGTCTTGTATATCCCGGCAGGGGCGAAACATATGGATACAAAATCCGCGTTCCGCGAAACTTGGTGGCAACCTTGCGCTGCCACTATGCATGCAAGCGCGGTGCCTCTGCATCGCGATACCTAACTTTCAATGATAGAGGAACGACCATGAACGTCTTACGCAAAAGCATATTGATCGGTTTTACCGTGCTGGGCATGGCGGCCGCGCAGGCCCAGGATACGGCGGCGCCGCCGGCCGGGCGCCATGGCGCCGCTGTCAACCGGGAGCAGATGCAGGCCAAGATGGCGGAGATGTTCGCCAAGCGCCAGGCCAAGTTGCATGACCTGCTGAAGCTGACCGCGCAGCAGGAGTCGGCCTGGGCCACCTACCAGGCGGCCATCGCGCCGGCCGCGACCGGGGGCACCATGCCGGACCGCGCGGCCATCGCCAAGATGTCGGCGCCGGACCGCATGGCCAAGATGCTCGACCTGAGCAAGCAGCACCTGGCCAAGATGGAGGCGCACCTGGCCGCGCTGACCGCGTTCTACGGCCAGCTGACGGCCGAGCAGAAAGCCATCTTCGACGACCACAGCATGGGCGGCGCGCATGGCGGCCACGCGGGTCCGCGCGGCGGCTGGCACGGCCACCGCGAATGAGCGCCGTCACGCCCCCCATTGGGGGACGTGACTTCCCACGCGCGTGGGAATCCGTGCTGAGCCCGCAACGCGGCGGCCGCATGGACTCCCGCCTGCGCGGGAGTGACGGATCTTAGTTCAACTTGGACAGGGATGCGGTGAACTTGGCCGCATCCTGGAAGCCGATGACGCGGGCGCCGTCGATTTCCTTGCCGCGCTGGTCGAACAGGATGATGCCCGGCGGGCCGAACAGGCCGAAGCGCTTCAGCATGGCTTTGTCGTCGGCGTCGTTGGCGGTCACGTCCACTTGCAGCAGCACGCTGTTGGCCAGCCGCGCGCGCACTTGCGGATCGATGAAGGTCAGCTTTTCCATTTCCTTGCAGGACACGCACCAGTCGGCGTAGAAGTCCAGGATGGCGGTCTTGCCGCCGGTCTGGGCCAGAACGGCGTCGAGTTGCTGCACGGTCTTGATGCGCTGGAAGGCCAGCGGCGCCTCGTGCCTGCCGCCGGTCAGGTGCGCGAGCGGCGCCAGCGGATCGCGGCCGCCGCTGACCACGCCCACCAGCTGCATCAGGCCCAGCACGGCAACGACGACGCCGGCCGACCTGGCCACCCACTTCCCCCGATTCATCAGCAGGTACATGCCGTAGCCGACGAACAGCGCGGCCCAGCCCATCATCTGCACCGCGGCCGGCAGCACCGGAGAGACCAGCCACCAGCCCATCGCCAGCATCAGCACACCGAAGAAGCGCTTGACGGCGTCCATCCACATGCCGGCGCGCGGCAGCAAGGCGCCGGCCGAGACGCCGACCAGCATCAGCGGCACACTCATGCCGACCGCCATCGCGAACAGGGCGCTGCCGCCGATGACGATGTCGCGGCACTGGCTGATGTAGACCAGCGCGGCGGCCAGCGGCGCCGCCACGCAAGGGCCGACGATCAGCGCGGAGATCGCGCCCATCACAAACACGCCGGCCAGCTTGCCGGAAGATTGGCGGTTCGACACCGTGCTCAGTTTCGATTGCAGCGCGGCCGGCACCTGCAGTTCGTAGAAGCCGAACATCGACAGCGACAGCGCTGCCATCAGCAGGCCGAAGGCGCCCAACACCCACGGGTTCTGCAGCGCGGCGGCCAGCCCCTCGCCCGCCAGGCCGGCGGCAACGCCCAGCGCGGTGTAGACGATGGCCATGCCCAGCGAATACGTGACCGACAACAGCAGGCCGCGTCCACGGCTGCTGCTGGCGCCTTCGCCGACGATGATCGAGGACAGGATGGGCACCATCGGCAGCACGCACGGCGTGAACGACAGGCCCAGGCCCAGCAAGGCGAACAGCGGCAGGATCACCAGCAACTTGCCGGATTTGAGCGCGGCTTCAAGATGGCCGCTTTCGCTGACCGGTGCGGCGGCGACAGGCGGATTCAGCGGCGGCAGGATGATGGTGTTGGGGCTGGGGATGGCGCGGATGGTGACGCCCGGCGTCAGCGGCGCCGGCTTGCCTTCGCCGATCGGCGCGCTGGCGGCTGCGGCTGCGGCAGGAGCTGCGACGGCGGCCGGCGCGGAGGCGCTCGCTGCGGGCAGCACGGTCAGCGGCGCCGCGCCGGCACTGACGGGATTGCCGGCGGGCGCGGCGACGGCGGGCGCGGTGGCAGGCAACGGCACCGCGCCGCTGCCGACCAGCGACGCCTTGTAGTCTTGCGGCGCGTAGCACAAACCCTTGTCCGAGCAACCCTGCCCCACGGCCATCAGCGTGAACGGGCCGTCGGCCTCGACCGGCAGCGTCATGGTGACGGTCTTGCGGTAGGTCTCGACGTTTTTCTGGAAGGTCTCGTCGAAGTGCACGGTGCCGGCCGGTATGGACAGCGCGCCCAGCCTGGCGCCGTTGGCGCTGAACTTGAAGCGCTCGCGGTACATATAGTAGCCATCGGCGATCTGGAAACTGACCGACACAGTGTGGCCGTCGACCATGCGGGCCGAGAATTTGAAGGCCTGGTCGGGCTCGAGGAAACCGTCGTCGGCCAGCGCGGGACGCGCCATCAACAGGGCGATCAGCGACAGCAGCGACACGAACAGGCGGGCAATACGAAGCATGGGTTTTCTTTCAGCGAAACGAGCACCAGCATAGTACACCGGGGCCGTTTTTTGCGCCTGAGCCCATGCTTAAAGCCGGCGGCCGTCCCGGCCGCGCGCATAAAAAAAGCCAGGCAGAGCCTGGCTTTCTTCTAGACGACCACAACGGCGAAGATTACTCTTCAGCGGTTGGCGCTGCGTCGATGTCGGTGACTTCTGGACGGTCCAGCAGCTCAACGTAAGCCATTGGAGCGTTGTCGCCAACACGGAAACCCATTTTCAGGATGCGCAGGTAGCCGCCGTTGCGGTTTGCGTAACGTGGGCCCAGTTCTGCGAACAGCTTCAGAACCATTTCACGATCACGCAGACGGGAGAATGCCAGACGCTTGTTAGCCAGGGTGTCGGTCTTGCCCAGGGTCAGGATAGGCTCAACAACGCGGCGCAGTTCTTTAGCTTTTGGCAGCGTGGTTTTGATGGCTTCATGACGCAGCAGGGAAACGGTCATGTTGCGCAGCATTGCCAGACGGTGGGACGAGGTACGATTCAGTTTACGGAGGCCGTGACGGTGACGCATGGTACTTCCTTTCAGGTGTTTAAATCCGAGTTCTTCGATCGCTCACGTTTGACGGTGAGCGCGGACCGGTTCTAGTTGTATAACGCCCCAGGCAACATGCCAGGGACGGTGCTGCAGAGCTGTCACTCCCGCGCAGGCGGGAGTCCATGCCGAGCATGCTCGGCATAGGTCCCCGCTTTCGCGAGGACGACAAGCGGGTAGTTATTTTTCCAGGCCTGCAGGCGGCCAGTTTTCCAGCTTCATGCCCAGGGTCAGGCCGCGGGAAGCCAGCACTTCCTTGATTTCGTTCAGGGACTTGCGGCCCAGGTTTGGCGTCTTCAGCAGTTCGTTTTCCGAACGCTGGATCAGGTCGCCGATGTAGTAGATGTTTTCGGCTTTCAGGCAGTTGGCCGAACGCACGGTCAGTTCCAGGTCGTCCACCGGACGCAGCAGGATAGGATCGACCAGCGGTGCGCGCGAAGGAGCTTCAGCAGCGGCTTCGGTGCCTTCCAGGGCGGCGAACACGTTCAGTTGGTCGACCAGCACGCGGGCCGATTGACGGATCGCTTCTTCCGGCGAGATGACGCCGTTGGTTTCGATGTTGATGATCAGCTTGTCCAGGTCGGTACGCTGTTCCACGCGAGCGGACTCGACGAAGTAGGAAACGCGGCGCACCGGCGAGAACGACGCATCCAGAATGATGCGGCCGATGGTCTTGTTGGTGTCTTCGGACAGGCGGCGTACGTTACCTGGCACATAGCCACGGCCTTTTTCAACCTTGATCTGCATGTCCAGCTTGCCGCCGGCGGTCAGGTGAGCGATCACGTGGTCCGGATTGATCAGTTCCACGTCGTGTGGCAGATCGATGTCCGAAGCCAGGATGGCGCCTTCGCCTTCCTTTTTCAGGGTCAGGGTGACGGAGTCACGGTTGTGGACTTTGAAGACCACGCCCTTCAGGTTCAGCAGCAGGTCAACGACGTCTTCCTGGACGCCGTCGAGCGACGAGTATTCGTGTACAACGCCCGCGATCGTCACTTCGGTCGGCGCGTAGCCCACCATCGACGACAGCAGTACGCGGCGCAGCGCATTACCCAATGTATGGCCATAGCCGCGTTCGAACGGCTCCATCACTACTTTAGCGTGGCCGGCGCCCAGCGCCTCTACATCGATAATACGTGGCTTCAACAGACTGTTTTGCATGTAAATGTCCTTTTCAATACCCTCGGCGCGTTAGGCCGATAAGGCTGATGGCATTAGTGAAAACGCCCACTCGGTCGAGTGGGCGGGTTTTGGTGCTACTTAGACTACAGATTAACGCGAGTACAGTTCGACGATCAGCGATTCGTTGACGTCGTTGGCGATCTCGTTGCGCTCTGGCAGGGACTTGAAGGTGCCTTCCATTTTCTTGGCATCGACCGACACCCAAGCTGGCATGCCAACTTGTTCAGCCAGCGACAGCGCTTCAACGATACGCACTTGCTTTTTCGATTTTTCACGAACAGCGATGACGTCGCCGACTTTGACCACGTACGAAGCGATGTTCACAACCTGGCCGTTCACGGTGAAGGCTTTGTGCGATACCAGCTGACGCGCTTCAGCGCGGGTCGAGCCAAAGCCCATGCGGTATGCAACGTTGTCCAGGCGGGTTTCCAGCAGCTTCAGCAGGGTTTCGCCGGTGTTGCCCTTGCGGCGGTCGGCTTCTGCGAAGTAGCGACGGAACTGACGTTCCAGAACGCCGTACATACGCTTGACTTTTTGCTTTTCGCGCAGTTGGTTGCCGTAGTCCGAGGTGCGAGCACCCGATTTCACGCCGTGCTGGCCTGGTTTGACGTCCAGTTTGCACTTGCTGTCCAGCGAGCGACGTGCGCTCTTCAGGAACAGGTCAGTACCTTCACGACGGGAGAGTTTTGCTTTAGGTCCGATATAACGTGCCACGATGCTTCCTTTTTTTAAATAATAACGCCCCAGCCATAATGAAATGGTTAGGCGCTAGTCTGATCCTCAGGGTGGGCCAGACGGTGGCTAAAATGCGAATAACCCGCCGAATGTTGTTCGACAGGCGACAACAGCCGGGCAGTATAACCGTTTCCGGTCTCCTGCTCCAGCGATTTCTGCAAGTCGGAAGGAGGCGAAGCGAACTTCGCCGCCGACCGGACTCTTAGATACGACGACGTTTTGGAGGACGGCAGCCGTTGTGCGGTACTGGGGTAACGTCCTGGATCTCGGTGATCTTGATGCCCAGGTTGTTCAGTGCGCGCACTGCGGATTCGCGACCAGGACCAGGGCCCTTGATACGCACTTCCAGGTTCTTCACGCCGCATTCCACTGCAACTTTACCAGCTGCTTCGGCCGCAACCTGCGCTGCGAACGGGGTCGATTTACGCGAACCCTTGAAGCCAGCACCACCGGAGGTCGCCCACGACAGAGCGTTGCCCTGACGGTCGGTGATGGTAATGATGGTGTTGTTGAAGGAAGCGTGAACGTGCGCGATACCTTCGGCAACGTTCTTCTTGACCTTCTTGCGTACGCGCGCTGCTGCTGCGCTGCTTTGTTGCTTAGCCATGTGATTTCCCTAGATTATTTCTTGAGCGATTGAGCGGCTTTGCGCGGGCCCTTGCGGGTACGTGCATTGGTGCGGGTGCGCTGGCCGCGGACCGGCAGGCCCTTACGGTGACGCATACCGCGGTAGCAACCCAGATCCATCAAACGCTTGATGTTCATGGACAGTTCGCGACGCAGATCGCCTTCGACGATGAATTTTGCTACTTCATCGCGCAGCTTTTCCAGTTCGCTATCGTCCAGATCCTTGACCTTTTTATTGGTCGCGATACCCGTTGCGGCGCAGATGAACTTTGCGCGTGGACGGCCTACACCGTAGATGGCCGTCAGGCCGATTACGGTGTGCTGATGATTGGGGATATTAACCCCTGCAATACGTGCCATTCGTTATTCCTCGATAAATAACGGTTATTAACCTTGACGCTGCTTGTGACGTGGTTCGACGCAGATTACGCGAACAACGCCCTTGCGCTTGATGATCTTGCAGTTGCGGCAGATCCGCTTGACTGAGGCGTTAACTTTCATTTTGCACTCTCTTCTTGGTTCGATTATTTAAGTTACTTGGTCCGGAACACGATACGTGCGCGGCTCAGGTCGTAAGGTGTCAGCTCTACCGTCACCTTGTCGCCAGGAAGAATGCGGATATAGTTCATCCGCATTTTACCTGAAATATGCCCGAGCACCACGTGTCCGTTTTCCAGCTTTACTCGAAATGTTGCATTCGGGAGATTCTCAAGAATCTCGCCCTGCATCTGTATGACGTCGTCTTTTGCCATTCGGTATGTTTGAAACCGCGCTTATCGCGTCGGAATTCCGCCCTTGAAGTTTGCTTTGCGCAGCAGCGATTCATATTGCTGCGACATCACGTAGTTTTGCACTTGCGCCATGAAATCCATGGTAACAACCACAATAATCAACAGAGAAGTGCCGCCGAAATAGAACGGTACTTTCCACTCGGCTTGCATGAATTCCGGCAACAAACACACCAAAGTGATGTAGATGGCGCCAGCCAGTGTCAAACGTGTCAGGATCTTGTCGATGTAGCGGGCAGTCTGCTCACCGGGACGTATCCCTGGCACAAAGGCCCCGCTCTTCTTCAAGTTATCCGCTGTTTCCTTGCTGTTGAAGACCAGCGCGGTATAGAAGAAACAGAAAAACACGATCGCAATGGCGTACAACAGTGCGTGGATGGGCTCGCCTGGCCCCATCGATGCTGCCAAATCTTTCAGGAACCGGACGACCGGGTTGGCCGTGTCGGCGCCCGTCGTAGCCCAGCCCACGATCGTTGCCGGGAACAAGATAATCGACGAAGCGAAGATCGGTGGGATCACGCCGGCCATATTCAACTTCAATGGCAGGTGCGACGTTTGTCCACCGTAAATCTTGTTACCCACTTGGCGTTTCGCGTAGTTCACCAGGATCTTGCGCTGGCCACGTTCCACGAAGACCACCAGGAACGTCACCGCCACCACCAGGACCATGATGATCATCGCGGACAGGGCACCGATCGAACCGTTGCTCACCGACGAGGCCAGGCCTCCCAGCGCGCCCGGCAGACCGGCAGCGATACCCGCGAAGATGATGATCGAGATGCCGTTACCGAGACCGCGCTCGGTAATCTGCTCACCCAACCACATCACGAACATGGTGCCGGTCAACAGCGTGGTGACCGTCACGAAACGGAACCCGAAACCGGGATCCAGTACCAAGCCAGCTTGCGACTCCAATCCGACTGCAATAAAGAAGGCCTGGACGCTTGCCAGTATCACCGTGAAATACCGGGTGTACTGGGTGATCTTGCGACGTCCGGATTCGCCCTCTTTTTTCAACGCTTCCATCTGCGGCGAGACGATCGACACCAGTTGCATGATGATCGAGGCCGAGATGTAAGGCGTGATACCCAGCGCAAAGACTGTGAAGCGCGCCAGAGCGCCACCACTGAACATGTTCAACATGCCCAGGATGCCGCCCTCTTGCGACTTGAACAGCTCCGCCAACCGCACCGGATCAATCCCGGGAACCGGGATGTGAGCGCCGATGCGATAAACCACCAATGCGCCAAGCAAGAACCAGAGCCGGCCCCAGGGGAAACCAGCTGCTGCACTTTTAGCCAATTGTGGATTAGTCGCCAATTTTCGCTCCGATCAAGCTGTTAGCGGTCAACTCAGGCTACCGAGCCGCCGGCTGCTTCGATGGCGGCTTTCGCGCCAGCGGTCACTTTCAGGCCTTTGAGGTTCACCGCTTTGGTGATCTCGCCGGACAGAATGACGCGCACGTCGCGTGCCAGCACGCCCAGTACGCCAGCTTGCTTCAGCACCAGGATGTCGACGTCGCCAACGGCCAGGTTGTTCAGGTCGGACAGGCGCACTTCAGCTTTGAAGGTGGCGTTGAGCGACTTGAAACCGCGCTTAGGCAGACGGCGTTGCAGAGGCATCTGACCGCCTTCGAAACCGACTTTGTGGAAGCCGCCCGAACGCGATTTTTGACCCTTGTGACCACGGCCCGAGGTTTTACCCAGACCGGAGCCGATACCGCGGCCGACGCGACGCTTGTAGTGCTTAGCGCCATCGGCTGGTTGTATGGTATTCAGTTCCATGATTTCTCCGTGTGTAAGCCCGGGGGCTTACGCAACTACTTTAACGAGGTACGAGACTTTGTTGATCATGCCGCGCACGGATGGGGTGTCCTGCAACTCGGCAACCGAGTTAACACGACGCAGACCCAGACCGCGAACGGTGGCACGGTGGTCTTCACGCGTGCCGATCAAGCCCTTGACCAATTGTACTTTGACGGTTTTAGTTGTCATAATGTCCACCTTAGCCCAGGATCTCTTCTACCGACTTGCCGCGTTTCGCAGCAATCTCAGCAGGAGTACTCATTTTTGCCAGACCATCCAGCGTGGCGCGCACCAGGTTGTAAGGGTTGCTCGAGCCGGTGGATTTCGCCACGACGTCGGTCACGCCCATTACTTCGAAGATTGCGCGCATTGCGCCGCCAGCGATGACGCCGGTACCTGGTTTCGCAGGCGACATCATCACTTTCGATGCGCCGTGACGACCGGTAACGGTGTGCTGCAGGGTGCCGTTCTTCAGGGAGACCTTGATCAGGTTGCGGCGGGCTTCTTCCATTGCCTTCTGCACACCCACTGGGACTTCCTTCGACTTGCCCTTGCCCATGCCGATGCGGCCATCGCCGTCACCAACCACGGTCAGCGCGGCGAAACCCATGATACGACCACCCTTGACCACTTTGGTCACGCGGTTGATCGCGATCATTTTTTCGCGCATGCCGTCATCCGGCTTGTCGCTTGCCATTTTTGCTTGCATTTTTGCCATGATCGTTCCTTAGAACTTCAGACCGGCTTCGCGCGCGGCTTCTGCCAGCGCCTTCACACGGCCGTGGTAACGGAAACCGGAGCGGTCGAACGCGACTTCGGTAATCCCTGCTTTCAGTGCTTTCTCTGCGACGCGCTTGCCGACGATCGCGGCAGCAGCAGCGTTGCCGCCCTTGCCCGATTTGCCAGCCAGTTCGTTGCGCACTTCGACTTCTGCCGTGGAGGCCGATACCAGTACTTTGGCATCCGGCGAGATCAGGTTCGCGTAGATATGCAGGTTAGTGCGGTGTACCGACAGGCGGTTCACTTTCTGTTGCGCGATCTTGATCCGGGTTTGGCGTCCGCGGCGCAGACGTGATTCTTTCTTGTCCATCGTCAGCCCCTAGTTACTTCTTCTTGGTTTCTTTAATCTTAACCACTTCGTCCGAATAACGGACGCCCTTGCCCTTGTAAGGCTCAGGGGAGCGGTAAGCGCGAACTTCAGCAGCCACTTGGCCCACTTGCTGACGGTCGATCCCTTTGATGATGATCTCCGTTGGCGTTGCGGTAGCGCAGGTGACGCCGGCTGGCATCGAGTGCACGACAGGGTGCGAGAAGCCCAGCGACAGATTCAGCTTGTCGCCCTGCGCTTGCGCCTTGTAACCCACGCCGACCAGGTTCAGCTTTTTCTCGAAACCCTTGGTCACGCCGGTGACCATGTTGTTGACCAGTGCGCGCAGCGTACCGGACATGGCACTGGCTTCGCGGCTGTCATTAGCGGCGACGAAGCTCAGGGTTCCTGCATTGTTTTCCACCGTGACCTGGCCGTTCAGGGCCTGGGTCAGGACGCCCAGAGGGCCCTTGACGGTGATCGCTGCTGCGGAGATGGCGACTTCAGCGCCAGCTGGCACAGCGATTGGCATTTTAGCTACACGAGACATGTCTAACTCCTTATGCGACGTAGCAAATAACTTCGCCGCCGACACCGGTAGCGCGTGCTTTGCGGTCAGTCATGACGCCTTGCGGAGTCGACACGATCGCCACACCCAAGCCATTCATCACAGTAGGGATCTCGTCTTTGCCCTTGTAGACGCGCAGGCCCGGACGGGACACGCGCTCAAGGCGCTCAATGACGGGACGGCCAACATAATACTTCAAACCGATTTTCAGTTCCGCTTTGCCACCAGCTTCGGCTACGGCGAAATCTTCAATGTAACCCTCGTCCTTGAGGACGTTGGCAATCGCAATTTTAACTTTCGACGATGGCATGGCCACGGTCGTCTTTTGCACGCCTTGGGCGTTACGAATGCGGGTCAGCATATCGGCGATAGGATCGCTCATACTCATTGCATATTCTCCTATTACCAGCTTGCTTTAGTCATACCCGGGATCTCACCACGCATGGCGAATTCACGGAGCTTGATACGGCCCAGACCGAATTTACGGAAGGTGCCGCGTGGACGACCGGTGACGGCGCAGCGGTTACGCTGGCGGGTCGGAGCCGAGTTACGTGGCAGCGCTTGCAGTTTCAGGCGCGCTTCGTAACGTTCTTCTTCCGACTTCGACTGGTCATCAATGATGGCCTTCAGCGAGGCGCGCTTGGCGGCAAACTTGTTTGCCAGGTCGACGCGTTTCTGCTCACGGTTAATCAGTGCGAGTTTTGCCATGATCTTCTTAGTTCCTGAACGGGAATTTAAAGGCGGCGAGCAGAGCTTTCGCTTCGTCGTCGGTCTTGGCGGTGGTGGTGATCGAAATGTTCATACCACGCAGCGCATCGATCTTGTCGTACTCGATTTCCGGGAAGATGATCTGCTCTTTCACGCCGATGTTGTAGTTACCACGACCATCGAACGAACGGCCATTCACACCGCGGAAATCGCGCACGCGCGGCAGGGCCACGGTGATGAAGCGATCCAGGAACTCGTACATACGAGCGCCGCGCAGGGTGACCATGGTACCGATCGGGTAGCCTTCACGGATCTTGAAACCCGCGATAGCTTTGCGCGACTTGGTGGTCACCGGCTTCTGGCCAGCGATCTTGGTCAGGTCGCCCACAGCGTGTTCGAGGACTTTCTTGTCCGCGATGGCCTCACCGACACCCATGTTCAGGGTGATCTTGGTCAGACGTGGAACTTCCATCACCGACTTGTAACCGAATTTCGCGGTCAGGTCGGCGACGACTTTTTCTTTATAGAATTCTTGGAGACGTGCCATGATTTCTTAAGCCTTCACTACTTCGCCGGACGATTTGAAGACGCGGACTTTTTTGCCATCCACTTCTTTGAAACCGACACGGTCTGCCTTGCCAGTCGCTGCATTGAACAATGCAACGTTGGACACGTGAATCGGCATAGTCTTGTCGACGATACCACCTTGTACGCCAGTCATTGGGTTAGGCTTGGTCGCTTTTTTAGCGACGTTGACGCCTTCAACCACGACATGCTCAGCATCGATACGCTGCTGAACGACGCCACGTTTGCCCTTGTCTTTCCCGGTCAGAACGATGACTTCGTCGTTTTTACGAATCTTATCCATTACGACTCCTTACAGGACTTCCGGTGCCAGGGACACGATCTTCATGAACTTTTCAGTGCGCAGCTCGCGCGTCACTGGTCCAAAAATACGGGTACCGATCGGTTCCAGCTTGGCGTTCAACAGAACGGCGGCATTGCCGTCGAACTTCACCAGGGAACCGTCTTGGCGGCGAACACCTTTAGCGGTGCGCACTACCACGGCGTTATAAATTTCACCTTTTTTGACACGACCGCGTGGCGCAGCAACCTTAACGGTTACCTTGATCACGTCGCCGATGCCAGCATAACGGCGCTTGGAGCCGCCCAATACCTTGATGCACATAACTTCTTTGGCACCGGTATTGTCAGCCACTTCGAGCCGGCTTTCAGTTTGAATCATAGTATTCTCTTTCCCAACTTAAGCCGAAGAATCCACACAATGCGGACCTGCGGTCAGTCTTGGTCCCGCCAGAGGACTCATGAAGAGCCCACTGTTTGGGTGCTTGACCTTCGTCTTGCTACTGACCGCACGGTTCAGCGTCTGTGGCCAGACACTTTGCGGCGTTACATGAACGAAGCCCGCAAGTATTACATACAACTCGCGGGCTTGCAAGAACTAATTGAAAATCGCCCCCGGCACTAAGACCGGAGGCGACAACTTCAATTAAACGATTTGCGCGGCTTGCACCACGCGCGTCACGGTCCATGCCTTCGTTTTGGAGATCGGACGACCTTCCACGATTTCCACCGTGTCACCGGCTTTCACCTGGTTGGTCTCGTCGTGCGCGTGATACTTGTTCGAGCGGACGATGATCTTGCCGTACAAAGGATGCTTGACGTGACGTTCGATCAGAACGGTAACGGTCTTGTCCATCTTGTCGGACACCACTTTACCGATCAGGGTGCGCTTGAGCGACTTTACTGGTTCGGTCATTTGGCTTCCTTCGTGTTCATTACCGTTTTTACACGTGCGATATCGCGACGTACCTTCTTGAGCTGCGAAGTGTTGCTCAGCTGTTGCGTAGCGATTTGCATACGCAGGCCGAACTGTGCCTTCAACAGGTCATTCAGCTCTTTTTGCAGAGCTACCTGGTCTTTGCCGCGGAGTTCAGATGCTTTCATATTTCACTCCTGTTATTGACCAACTTGACGGACCACGAAGGTGGTCGCCAGTGGCAGTTTGGCAGCGGCCAGGCGGAATGCTTCGCGCGCCAGTTCTTCTGCGACGCCATCCATTTCGTACAGGACTTTGCCTGGACGGATTTCAGCGACGTAGTACTCCGGATTACCTTTACCGTTACCCATACGGACTTCGGCAGGCTTGTTCGAGATCGGTTTGTCCGGGAACACGCGGATCCAGATACGGCCGCCACGTTTGATGTGACGGGTCATGGCGCGACGTGCTGCCTCGATCTGGCGTGCCGTGATACGACCACGGGCAACGGCTTTCAGACCGAACTCGCCGAACGACACCGAAGTGCCGGCGGTGTGCGAAATGCCGGTGTTACGGCCTTTCTGCTCTTTACGATACTTTCTGCGTGCTGGTTGCAGCATGATTATTCTCCTGCTTTCTCGGCCGGCTTGGCGGCAGTGCGTACACGAGCGCCTGGAGCGGCTGGCTTGGCGCCGGCGCCTGCTGGGCGCGGACGGCCAGCTGGTTTGCCGTCGTCACGACGTGGGCCACGTGGCTTCTTCTCGTCCGGTGGGGTATCGATGACTGGTGCGTCGCCGTTAGGCGCGCGGTCACCCTTGTAGACCCACACCTTGACACCGATGATGCCGTAGGTGGTCGAAGCTTCGCTGGTGCCGTAGTCGATATCGGCGCGCAGGGTGTGCAGTGGCACACGGCCTTCGCGATACCACTCTTTACGAGCGATTTCGATACCGTTCAGACGACCCGACGACATGATCTTGATGCCCAGGGCACCCAGACGCATGGCGTTTTGCATCGCACGCTTCATCGCGCGGCGGAACATGATGCGCTTTTCCAGCTGCTGGGCGATCGAATCGGCGATCAGCTGCGAGTCGATTTCCGGCTTGCGGATTTCTTCGATGTTCACGTGGACAGGCACGCCCATGATCTTGGTCAGCGCCGACTTCAGTACTTCGATGTCTTCGCCTTTTTTACCAATGACCACGCCCGGACGCGAGCTGTAGATCGTGAAGCGCGCGTTCTTGGCAGGACGCTCGATGACGATGCGGCCAACCGAAGCGTTCTTCAGCTTGGTCTTCAGGTAAGCGCGTGCTTTCAAGTCTTCGTTCAGCATCGAGGCAAAGTTGCTGTTGCCTGCGTACCAACGCGACGCCCAGTTACGGGTAACCGACAGGCGGAAGCCGGTTGGGTGGATTTTTTGACCCATATTTAGCTCCTTAGTTGCCGACGGTCACGTAAATGTGACACGATTGTTTCGAGATGCGATCGCCCCGGCCTTTAGCGCGTGCGGTGAAGCGCTTTAGGATCGGGCCCTTTTCGACGTAGATCGTTTTCACGAACAGTTCGTCGATGTCCGCGCCATCATTGTGCTCGGCGTTGGCGATAGCCGACTCCAGCACTTTCTTGATGATGGTCGCGCCCTTTTTTGGGCTGAATTGCAGAATGTTGAGTGCAGCGTCAACTTTCTTGCCGCGGATCTGGTCAGCCACGAGGCGACCTTTTTGATCCGACAAGCGCACACCCTTGAGGATAGCTTTGGTTTCCATTATTTCTTCGCCTTCTTGTCAGCGGCATGGCCCTTGAACGTGCGGGTCAGCGCGAATTCACCGAGCTTGTGACCAACCATGTTCTCGGAAACGTACACTGGCACGTGCAGCTTGCCATTGTGGACGGCGATCGTCAGGCCGATGAAGTCAGGCATGATGGTCGAACGACGGGACCAGGTTTTGATTGGCTTCTTGTCTTTGGCAGCTTGCGCGGCTTCGACTTTTTTCACCAGGTGGGCGTCACAGAACGGCCCTTTTTTCAATGAACGAGTCATGTGCTACCCCTTATTTCTTGCCGCGGCGCGAGACGATCATGGAAGAAGTACGCTTGTTGCTGCGGGTCTTCTTACCCTTAGTCTGTTGGCCCCAAGGCGACACTGGATGACGACCAGCTGCAGTTTTACCTTCACCACCACCGTGCGGGTGATCGACCGGGTTCATGACCACACCGCGAACGGTAGGACGAACACCGCGCCAGCGCATCGCGCCAGCTTTACCGATTTTACGCAGGCTGTGTTCGGCGTTGCCGACTTCACCCACGGTTGCACGGCACTCGATGTGCACGCGACGCACCTCACCCGAGCGCAGGCGAACCTGGGCGTAGGTGCCGTCACGGGCCATCAGGACCACGCCGGCGCCGGCGGAACGGGCCATCTGGGCACCCTTACCTGGCAGCATTTCGACGCAGTGCATGACGGTACCGACTGGAATGTTGCGGATCGGCAGGCAGTTGCCCGACTTGATCGGCGCTTCCGAACCATTCATCACTGCATCACCAACGGACATGCCCTTGGTGGCGATGATGTACTGGCGTTCGCCGTCGGCGTAGCACAGCAGGGCGATATTCGCGGTGCGGTTTGGATCGTATTCGATACGTTCCACTTTCGCTGGAATGCCATCCTTCTGACGCTTGAAGTCGATCAGGCGATAGTGCTGCTTGTGACCACCGCCGATGTGGCGGGTGGTGATGTGGCCGTTGTTGTTACGACCAGCAGTTTTCGATTTTTTCTCAACCAGGGCTGCGAACGGACGACCTTTGTACAGGTCCGGGTTCACAACTTTCACCATGCCGCGACGGCCTGGGGAGGTTGGCTTCATCTTAACGAGTGCCATTATTTAGCCTCCTCGGAGAAATTGATTTCCTGGCCAGGTTTCAGGCACACGAAAGCACGCTTGGTATGGTTGCGGCGGCCGGTGTGGGCACCGGAACGCTTCTGCTTACCTTCGCGGTTGACGGTCTGCACCGATTCCACTTCCACTTTGAACAGCAGTTCAACAGCGGCTTTGATTTCTGGCTTGGTCGCGTCGGTGGTTACACGGAACACGATCTGTTCGTTCTTTTCCGCGACCATGGTGGCCTTCTCGGAAATGACCGGAGCCAGCAGCACCTTCATCAGGCGCTCTTCGCTAAATTTCAATGCGCTCATGCCAGCATCTCCTCAATCTTGGCCAGTGCAGCTTTCGTGACCAGGATCTTCTTGTAGAACACCAGGGACATTGGATCTGCGTGACGCGGTTCAACAACCAGTACGTTAGGCAGGTTACGCGATGCCAGTTCCAGGTTTTCGTTGGCGACGTCGGTGATGATCAGAACCGAGTCAAAGCCCATGCCGGTCAGCTTTTGCGACAGCAGCTTGGTCTTTGGCGCTTCGATCGTCAGGTCTTCGATAACCGTCAGACGGTCTTCGCGGGCCAGCTGGGACAGGATCGAGCAGATACCTGCGCGATACATCTTCTTGTTCACTTTGTGGGTGAAGTTCTCGTCAGGCGAGTTCGGGAAGATGCGACCACCGCCGCGCCACAGTGGCGACGACGACATACCAGCACGAGCGCGGCCGGTACCTTTTTGGCGCCATGGCTTCTTGGTCGTGTGGTGGACTTCTTCACGGTCTTTTTGTTTACGGTTGCCGCTGCGAGCATTGGCTTGGTAAGCAACGACGACTTGGTGGATCAGGGCTTCGTTGTAGTCACGGCCGAAGATGGTATCGGCGGCGGCAACGTTAGAGGCGGCTTGACCTTGAGCGTTCAAGAGCTTGAGTTCCATCGTTTAAGCTCCCTTCTTTGCTTTAACTTTGACAGCAGGCGATACCACTACCTGGCCATTTTTCGCGCCTGGGATCGCGCCTTTGACCAGCAGCAGCTGACGGTCGGCATCGATACGGGCGATTTCGAGGTTCTGCACAGTGCGGGTGACGTCACCGAGGTGACCGGTCATGCGCTTACCTGGGAACACGCGGCCTGGATCTTGCGCCATACCGATGGAACCTGGGACATTGTGCGAACGGGAGTTACCGTGGGTAGCACGGCCCGAAGCAAAGTGGTGACGCTTGATGGTACCGGCATAGCCTTTACCGATCGTGACACCTTGAACGTCGATCTTCTGACCGACTTCGAACAGGGAAGCAGCAACAACGTCGCCAGCTTTCAGTTCGGCAGCTTTGGCTGCGTCAACGCGAAACTCTTTCAACAGAGTACCAGCTTCGACACCGGCTTTAGCGTGGTGACCAGCAACAGCCTTCGTTACGCGGGAAGCGCGACGTTGACCGAATGCGACCTGAACCGCGGTATAACCGTCGGTTTCAGGAGTTTTGATTTGCGCAACACGGTTGTTCGATACGTCCAACACGGTGACTGGGATCGAATCCCCGTCATCGGTGAAGATGCGCATCATACCAACCTTGCGACCGAGAAGGCCAAGGCTCATTTTTTCTCCAATTCCCACCTACGATTGGGCGGGGATATGTTGAACTACTAAAATTAGTACGGACCAATAAAAAGACGTATCCATACCGAAGCCGGCTAGTGTAGCGCGAAAAGACCCTTGACGCAACAACTTAATACGAGGTATGTCGGGTTTCCGCGGCTTTGGCGGGACGGTGGCGATCAGGCACGCAAATGGCGGCGCCATGCGGGCTGGCGCTCAGTGCTCGGGCACGTGGATGCTGGCCTTGATGTGCTTGAGGTGAGCGACGATGGTGAAGGTCATCACCACCAGCAGCGACCACGAACTCCACTTGTTGACGTGCACCGCCGACCAGGCGCCCAGCTGGTTGGGATAGCGCCACACGCCCCAGAAGGTGCTCAGGTTCTCGGCTAGCCAGATGAAGAAGCCGATCAGCACGAAGGCCAGCAGCACCGGCATGCGGCGGTCGCGGTCCAGCGGCCGGAACACCACCGTGGTGCGGGCGTACAGGCCCAGCGCGCAGGCCGCCAGGTACCAGCGGTAGTCGCCGATGTAGTGGTGGGTAAAGAAGTTCACATAGATCAGCGCGGCGATCAGCACCGCCATCCAGTACGGCGGATGATGACGAATGCGCAAGCCGAACAGGCGCCAGGCTTGGATGATGTAGCTGCCGACCGCCGCATACATAAAGCCCGAGAACAGCGGCACGCCCCACAGCTTGGTGTAGGCGAAGTCGGGGTAGCTCCACGACTGGATCGTCCCCGACACCTTGAACACCTCCAGCGCGAAGCCGACCACGTGGAACAGGCTGATTGCCTTCAGCTCGTCCCAGCTCTCCAGCCCGGACCACGCCATGCCCACCTGGATCGCCAGCGCCACGATCAGCAGCACGTCGTAGCGCGGCAGGCCCAGCACGCCGGCGCGCGGCACCAGCAGCACCGCGCCGAAGAACAGCGTGACGAACAGGCACGCCCTCGCCTCCTTCAGGCCGAAGTACAGGAACTCGGCCAGGAAGCGCGGCCAGCCGCGCAGACCCGTACGGGCGGAGTGGTCGAGCAGGCGAAGGTCGAGCGCAGCAAGCATGGTGTTTCCGGTTGGTTTTTTAGCAAGCGACTGTACCGCCGAGGCCGCCCGCTGTCCAGTTGCTGAGGACGAAAAAAAACCGGGCACGAGGTGCCCGGCTTTTCAGACTTGCAGTTCTAAGCGATTAGAACTTGTAGGAAGCGCTGGCGCCGAAAGTACGGAACAGCGGCAGTATGGTGTTGCCCGCAACAGCGTAGCCGTCGCGATAGTTGACCGACGAATCCTGGTTCAACAGGTTGTTGATGAACAGGCTCAGCTTGACATTCTTGATGCCGGTGTACGCCAGGTTGTAGTCCACCGTGGTGGTGCTGCGTACGCGGTTGCAAGCAGCCATGTTCTCAGGAGCGACCTTGTTGGCAACGCAGTAGTCCGGAGTATCGTCGCTGTTCAGGCTGTAGCCGCCACTGTAGTTCAGCGTAACGCCATTGTCGAATGGACCAGTTTTCAGCGATGCGCGCGCCTTGTAGCGCAGACGCGCGCCGATGTCGTAGTTGCCGGCGGAATTCATGCCGTAGGCGTTGTCAGCCACCAGGAAGGCCTTGTAGCTCAGCGCGTAAGAGCCATCCACCTTCAGGCGCAGATCGCCCACGTTCGGGATCTTCACTTTACCGGACATGTCGAAGTCGAAGCCCGATGCCTTGGTCTTGCCACTGTTGACGTACGGGTTGTAGACCAGGCCCAGCTTGCCGATGCCTTGGAAGTTGGTGGTGTTGCCCGGTGCGTACTTCTTGACCAGGGCCAGGAACTCGTTGTCGGCGGCGGTGTTGTCCACGCGCAGCAGCTGGCCGGCTGGCAGCGTCGCCTCGCCTTTCAAGATGTCGCCGGTGGTACGGGTGCCGATTTCGTCCTTGCGCTCGATATTGTAGTAATCGAGTGCCAGGGTCCAGTTCTTGACCGGCTCGAACACCATGCCCAGCGTGTACGAACGCGAGGTTTCAGGCTTCAGATCAGGGTTCGACTTCACGAAGCTCGGCAGCGGTGCCTTGCAATCGTTACTCAGGAAGGTGTTGGCGATCGCCTTGTCGGAGGTGGTCGCGGTCGGCGAATTCTGAACCAGATTGTTCAGCGTGGTGGCGATCGGGCAGCGACGCAGGTCGTTGACGTTGGTGGCGACCGAGCTGCGGCCCAGACCATTGCCGGATTCGACGATGTTCGGCGCACGGAAGCCGCCCGACGCCGTACCGCGCAGCAGCAGGGCATCGGTGACGTTGTATTTCAGGCCGAGCTTAGGCGAGACGTGGGCTTCGCTGCCGCTGGTTTTGTCGGCGCGCAGCGCTGCGCTCAGCTCCACCTGCTTGACGACCGGGATGGTCGCTTCGGAGAAGACCGCGTAGTGGCTGACGGTGTCTTTGACCTGCAGGCCAAACACGCCCACCACGTCGCCGCGCAGGACGTTGTCCGAGCTCGACATTTCATACGATTCGCGGCGCAGGTCGGTACCGACGGCAACGCTCAGCGGGCCAGCCGGCAGTTGGGCGACCGCACCGGACACGGTGGCGTCGAAGAACGAAATCTTCGATTTGCCTTTGGTGGTACGGACCGGGAACATCGATTCCAGCAGCGCTGGATCGTTCTTCTGGCCGAACTTGTAGGTGTTGTTGACGATGGCGTCGGTGTAACCCTTCATGCTGACTGCGCGGGTTGCCTTGGTGGCCGACGAGGTCATGTAACCGGCAGCCGATTTCCAGTCAAATTCGCCGATGGTGCCGTTCAGGGCCAGCATGGCGCGGGTCTGGTCGGATTCGGTGCGGTTGAAGTTGAAGCCGTCGCCGGTGTCCATCAGGCGCGCGCGCAGTTCGATCGGCTGCGAGTTGATATTGCCGTTGTTCCCAACCGGCAATTTCGGATAGAAGTATGGACCAACCATCTTGCCGTCGATCGCGTTGTACCAGATGTTGGACGCAGTGGTCGTCCCGCCGTTGTTGACGCTCAGCGGAGCAACGATATAGTCATTGGTGGCGCCGGCGTTGGTGATTTCAAAGTTGGCGTCGATGTTGGCGCCGATCTTGAAATGGGTGTTGCTGACCGCGGCATAGCGCTTGGCGTTGGTGGCCAGGCCGGAGTACGGCAGCGCGTCCCATTTGCACAGCTTGTCGGTCGGGTCGATCTGGTCGGCCGGGCAGCCAGGCGCGGCAACGATCTTGGCGCTGTTGAAGAAGTAGTTACCGGTCGGCGAGTAGGTGCTCTTGGCATCCCAGGTCGAGCGGCTTGGGGTCTGGCGGTGCCAGGCCGGAACCTTGTTGCGCAGTTCGCCGAGGGTGAAGCCGTCGCTCTTGTAACCTTCGAAGGTCAGGTAGGTGTTGAAGCCCTGCTTCTCGACGTCGCCGTAGCCGTAGATCGCCGAAGCGCTGCGGTTGCGGTTGTCCTGGAAGCCGTCGGCGGTGTCGTAGTTGACCGTGACTTTGCCGCCTTCGTAGTCCTTGCGCAGGATGATGTTGATCACACCGGCGACCGCGTCGGAACCGTAGATTGCGGATGCGCCGTCCTTCAGGATCTCGATGCGCTCGATCGCTTCGGTGGAGATCGCATCCAGGTTGGTGAAGTTTTCCTGGGCGCCGTCGGCCAGGCCGTACTGGGCGATGCGGCGGCCGTTGACCAGGACCAGCGTCGAGGCCTTGCCCAGGCCGCGCATGCTGACGCCGGACGAACCGGTAGCGAAGCTGCCCGAGCTGCTCGTAGCGGAGCTGATGCTGGTGCTGGTGGAGGACGCGGAACGCAGCAGGCCCAGCACGGTGTGCTCGCCGGTGCGCTCGATGTCGTCGCGGTTCATGATCTGGACCGAGGCGGCCGCTTCGATATCGGTACGCTTGATGCTGGAACCGGTGATTTCAACGCGTTGGAGTTTGGGTTCGGCTGCAGCGGCTTGCTGAGCGTAGGCGTGCTGTGAGAAAGCGACGGTCAATGCGAAGGCGATCGCACTTTTTTTAAAAAGTGGTTTATTCAAGAACTACTCCCAGATGTGGTTATGTAATCTGCGCGTTCGCTATCGCTCACCTCGGTAAGATGAACCTAGCTTTTCACGTCTGCCGCAAATTTCGCACAAGATTGGTGCAATAACAAGCGATACAGTACGTTACATTACAATTTGGTTAGTTTATTTATGTGATTGTTGTTTTTTGGAACAACTTAGTCCACTGCTCGTGGCGTAAACAACAATGGGGCCAGGCGCGTTCGCGTTTGGCGAACAGGCCCGGCCCCATCATCAGCTGGCAGCGGAAAAACTGCTCCGCCGGCCGGCTGGGAAACGATTATTGCAGTTTGATTTCGACGTCAACGCCAGCTGGCAGGTCCAGCTTCATCAGTGCATCAACGGTCTTGTCGGTTGGGTCGACGATGTCCATCAGGCGCTGGTGGGTACGGATCTCGAACTGGTCGCGCGAGGTCTTGTTGACGTGTGGCGAACGCAGAACGTCGAAACGCTGGATGCGGGTTGGCAGTGGGACTGGGCCCTTGACCACGGCGCCGGTGCGCTTGGCGGTGTCAACGATTTCCAGTGCGGACTGGTCGATCAGCTTGTAGTCGAAAGCCTTCAGGCGGATACGGATTTTTTGATTGGTAACGGACATGATATTTCCTCAAAAGAGCGAACTGACAACTATGTAGCGTCAGCAATGTTTAAAAGAACGAGTTTGGTGCCGGTAGGGAGCCTGCCCTTGCAAGGGCAGGCCGCACGCAGGCGCGGGGCAGGCCCCGCGAATTCCCTGCTAAGCCCGACATGGTATCACACCATGCCGGCCGTGTTTCAAACCGCGCTTAAAAATTAAGCGATGATTTTAGCAACAACGCCTGCACCAACGGTACGGCCGCCTTCGCGGATTGCGAAGCGCAGACCTTCTTCCATAGCGATCGGGTTGATCAGCTTGACGGTGATCGACACGTTGTCGCCTGGCATAACCATTTCTTTGTCCGCTGGCAGTTCGATCGAACCGGTCACGTCAGTCGTACGGAAGTAGAACTGTGGACGATAGTTGTTGAAGAACGGAGTGTGACGGCCGCCTTCGTCTTTCGACAGAACATAGATCTCGCCGGTGAAGTGGTTGTGTGGCTTGATCGAGCCTGGCTTCGCCAGAACTTGACCACGTTCCACGTCTTCACGCTTGGTGCCGCGCAGCAGCAGACCAACGTTGTCGCCAGCCTGACCCTGGTCCAGCAGCTTGCGGAACATTTCCACGCCGGTGCAAGTGGTCTTGACGGTGTCTTTGATGCCGACGATTTCGATCTCTTCGCCGACCTTGATGATGCCGCGCTCGATACGACCGGTCACAACGGTACCGCGACCCGAGATCGAGAACACGTCTTCCACTGGCATCAGGAAGGCGCCGTCCACTGCGCGCTCTGGCGTAGGGATGTAGGTGTCCAGTGCTTCAGCCAGAGCCATGATGGCTTGCTCGCCCATTGGGCCGGTGTCGCCGTCCAGCGCCATACGGGCCGAACCTTTAACGATAGGCAGGTCGTCGCCTGGGAAGTCGTACTTCGACAGCAACTCGCGCACTTCCATTTCAACCAGTTCCAGCAGTTCTGCGTCGTCGACCAGGTCGCACTTGTTCAGGAACACGATGATGTATGGAACGCCAACCTGGCGGGCCAGCAGGATGTGCTCGCGGGTCTGTGGCATTGGGCCGTCAGCTGCGGAGCAAACCAGGATCGCGCCGTCCATCTGCGCTGCACCGGTGATCATGTTTTTGATGTAGTCGGCGTGGCCTGGGCAGTCAACGTGAGCGTAGTGACGGCCGGCGGTTTCGTATTCAACGTGTGCGGTGTTGATGGTAATGCCGCGTGCTTTTTCTTCCGGAGCAGCATCGATCTGGTCGTATGCTTTAGCTTCGCCGCCGAATTTCTTCGACAGAACGGTAGCGATTGCAGCGGTCAGGGTGGTCTTGCCGTGGTCGACGTGGCCGATGGTGCCGACGTTGACGTGCGGCTTGGTCCGTTCGAATTTCTCTTTTGCCATTTTATTCTTCCTTAGAACAATGTTTTAAATATGCCGCCGGAGGATCTCCCCGGCGGCAATAGATACCAATTACTTAGCTTTAGCGGTGACGATCGCGTCGATCACGTGCTTAGGCGCTTCCGAGTAGTGCTTGAATTCCATCGTGTAGGTAGCACGACCTTGCGTTGCGGAACGCAGGGTGGTCGAGTAACCGAACATTTCCGACAGAGGCACTTCAGCTTTGATGATCTTGCCACCGCCGCCTGGGATCTCGTCCATGCCCTGCACCATACCGCGGCGGGACGACAGGTCGCCCATCACGGTACCGGCGTAGTCTTCCGGCGTTTCCACTTCCACAGCCATCATTGGCTCCAGAATGACTGGCGACGCTTTGCGGCAGCCTTCTTTGAATGCCATCGAAGCGGCCATCTGGAACGCGTTTTCGTTCGAGTCCACATCGTGGTACGAACCGAAGAACAGCGTGACCTTGACGTCGACCACTGGGTAGCCAGCCAGAACGCCGGTGTTCAGGGTGCCGCGCACGCCTTTTTCCACCGCAGGGATGTATTCGCGAGGAACGGTACCGCCCTTGATCGCGTCAACGAATTCAAAGCCCTTGCCTGGTTCTTGCGGTTCGATCTTCAGAACCACGTGACCGTATTGACCACGACCACCCGACTGCTTGACGAACTTGCCTTCGGATTCTTCGCAGGCTTTGCGGATCGTTTCGCGGTAGGCAACCTGTGGCTTGCCGACGGTCGCTTCCACGCCGAATTCGCGCTTCATACGGTCGACGATAATTTCCAGGTGCAGCTCGCCCATACCACCGATGATGGTCTGACCCGACTCTTCGTCGGTCTTGACGCGGAACGAAGGATCTTCCTGAGCCAGACGGTTCAGTGCCAGACCCATTTTTTCCTGGTCGGCCTTGGTCTTTGGTTCCACAGCCTGTTGAATCACCGGCTCAGGGAAGACCATGCGCTCCAGCACGATGATCGAGGTCGGATCGCACAGGGTTTCGCCGGTGGTCACGTCTTTCAGACCAACTGCTGCGGCGATGTCGCCGGCGCGCACTTCTTTGATCTCTTCGCGCTGGTTGGCGTGCATCTGCAGAATACGACCCAGACGCTCTTTACGGCCTTTGACCGAGTTGTACACGGTGTCGCCCGAATTGATGGCGCCCGAGTACACGCGGAAGAAGGCCAGCTGGCCGACGAACGGGTCGGTCATGATCTTGAACGCCAGCGCCGAGAACTTCTCTTCGTCCGAAGCTTTACGGGTGGTCGGCTGTTCGTCCTCGTCGGTACCGCCGACGTCGTCGATGTCCAGTGGCGACGGCAGGTATTCGATGACCGCGTCCAGCATGGCCTGTACGCCCTTGTTCTTGAAGGCGGTACCGCACATCATCGGAACGATTTCCGAAGCGATGGTGCGTTCGCGCAGCGCTTTCTTGATCTCGGCTTCCGACAGGTCACCTTCTTCCAGGTACTTGTTCATCAGGTCTTCCGACGCTTCAGCAGCGACTTCAACCATCTTCTCGCGCCATTCGGCGGCCGAAGCTGCCAGCTCTGCAGGAATGTCGACGTAGTCGAACTTCATGCCTTGCGACGCGTCGTCCCACAGGATCGCTTTCATCTTGACCAGATCGATCACGCCTTTGAAGGTGTCTTCAGCGCCGATAGGGATCTGGATCAGGACCGGGTTGGCCTTCAGGCGAGCGCGCATCTGCTCGTAGACCTTGAAGAAGTTGGCGCCGGTACGGTCCATCTTGTTGACGAAGGCCAGACGTGGCACTTTGTACTTGTTGGCCTGACGCCATACGGTTTCCGACTGAGGCTGTACACCGCCCACTGCGCAGTAAACCATGCAAGCGCCATCCAGCACGCGCATCGAACGTTCCACTTCAATGGTGAAGTCAACGTGGCCTGGCGTGTCGATGATGTTGATGTGGTGCTCAGGGAAGTTGTTAGCCATACCTTTCCAGAAGCAGGTCGTCGCTGCCGAGGTAATGGTAATGCCGCGCTCTTGTTCCTGTTCCATCCAGTCCATGGTGGCGGCGCCATCGTGAACTTCACCGATCTTGTGGTTCACGCCCGTGTAGAACAGGACGCGTTCGGTGGTGGTGGTCTTACCTGCATCGATGTGAGCGGAGATACCGATATTGCGGTAGCGCTCGATGGGGGTCTTGCGGGCCATAATTATTCCTAAATCTTTGAATGGACAAAACCGAGCGCCATTTTTGCTGACAAAAATGAGCCCGGCCTCGAACAACAGATAACAGCCAGACCACGAAGGGTCCGGCCGATTTGATTAGAAGCGGAAGTGCGAGAACGCCTTGTTCGCTTCAGCCATGCGGTGAACTTCGTCACGCTTCTTCATTGCACCGCCGCGGCCTTCAGCCGCTTCCATCAGCTCACCGCCGAGGCGTTGTGGCATGGATTTTTCGCTGCGCTTGTTGGCAGCTTCACGCAGCCAGCGCATGGACAGCGCCATACGACGCACTGGGCGCACTTCGACCGGCACCTGGTAGTTTGCACCACCGACGCGACGGGATTTAACTTCAACCAGTGGCTTGGCGTTGTTGATCGCGGTAGCGAACACTTCCAGCGGGTCTTTGCCCGACTTGGCGGCGATGTGCTCGAAGGCACCGTAGATGATGTTTTCTGCGACCGATTTTTTACCGGACAGCATCAGAACGTTCACGAACTTCGCGACATCCGTGTTGCCGAATTTTGGATCCGGCAGAATCTCGCGCTTGGGTACTTCACGACGACGTGGCATATCAATTCCTTTCAATCTTCAGTTGAGGTGCGCAGATATGGGATTCGCACTCTCGCGGAGGGCCATCATAGCCATCCACTTACTCGACCACTGCGGTCGATTACATTCACTTAGTTAGCTGCCACTGAGCGAAAACTTTTAATGCAGATTACTTCTTGGCTTGCTTGGCACGCTTGGTACCGTATTTCGAGCGAGCTTGCTTACGGTCTTTAACGCCCTGGGTATCCAGTGCACCGCGAACCATGTGGTAACGCACACCTGGCAAGTCTTTTACACGACCGCCGCGCAGCAGAACAACGCTGTGCTCTTGCAGGTTGTGGCCTTCACCGCCGATGTACGAAATCACTTCGAAACCGTTGGTCAGACGCACTTTGGCCACTTTACGCAGAGCCGAGTTAGGCTTCTTAGGAGTGGTGGTGTACACACGGGTGCAAACACCGCGCTTTTGCGGGCTGTTTTCCAGCGCCGGCGATTTGCTTTTCACGGTCAGAGCGACGCGTGGATTGCGAATCAGTTGATTGATGGTTGGCATCGTTATAAACCCAACAAAATTACAACATTAATAACCCGGACGACTGTCCGGCGACTAAAACCTCGTCTCGATCTACAGGAACAACGGAGGCGCGAATAGCCACTCGCGAGGAGCGGCCTGAAACAGCGTATACGATGTGCAGAATAAATTGAGAACTCGCGAGTATAGACGTGGTTGGAACACCAGTCAATCTATTTCGCGGCGGAATGCGGCCGCGCAGGGCACGCAAACACTAGCTGAAAGGTCAAGAAACACTTGATAATAGCAGACAATATCCAACAGTCCCTGTCTATGCGATCTCTGCTGCGCCCCGCTCCCCTGTTCGTGCTGTCTAGCTACCTGCTGCTGTCGCTGGTGCCCTGCGTGCCCCTCCTGCTGGGGCGGCAGGTGCCGGAGCTGACGCACATCCTGCTGGTGGAGCTGCTGGCCTGGGCCGCGGTGTGGAGCGTGCTGCAGCGCCCGGCCTGGTTCCACTGGCTGCTGATCCCGGCCTTCCTGGCGCTGCCGACCGAGCTCTACCTGTTCCTGTACTACGGCCAGGGCATTTCCACCCACCACCTGGGCATCATCGCCGAGACCAGCCCCAAGGAGGCGCTGGAATTCCTCGGCCGCAAAGTGTGGCTGATGGGTGCGGTGATGCTGGCGGTGATCGCCTGGTGGATCGCGGTGCAGCTGGCCGCGCGCCGCAGCCCGATGCTGGCCTGGCGCGGCAAGTCGCGCTGGATTGCGCTGCTTATATTAGTAGCGCTGTCCGCGCTGTGGCTCTACGGCTGGGAGTTCGGCGTGCGCGCCAAGCCGGCGCAGAAGGCCGCGTCCGTGTCGGCGTCCAAGGCGGCCAGCGCCGGGCCGGCCGGCTCGGCGCTGGGTTCGGCGCTCAGCCAGGTCGGCATCACCGCCTCGGTCAGCGCCAGCGATGCCTCGGACAGCGACGACTCGTCCGCCGAGGAAGAGGAAGACGCCGAAGAGGACAGCTCGCCCGAACACGCCGCCATCGCCGGCGCCGGCCGCAGCGGCTGGCAGCTGGCGCAGCTGCCCTGGTGGATGCGCTCGCCGCTGGGCTTCGACGACTTCGCCTCGTCGTGGCCGTTCGGCCTGACCGCGCGCGGCGTCGACTTTTATAAGGAGCGCGCCTACCTGGCCGACCTGGGCCGGCGCAGCAGCAGCTTCACCTTCAAGGCGCACCAGCCGGAAAAGAACGACACGCCGGAAATCGTCATCATGGTGATCGGCGAATCGTCGCGCTACGACCGCTGGGGCATCAACGGCTACGAGCGCGACACCACCCCGCTGCTCAAGCAGGAGGCCAACCTGGTCACGCTGCCGGACGTCATCACGGCGGTGTCGGCCACGCGGCTGTCGGTGCCGGTGATCATCTCGCGCAAGCCGGCCATGCAAAGCCTGAAGGACGGCTTCTCGGAAAAATCCTTCCTGACCGCCTACAAGGAAGCCGGCTTCAAGACCTGGTGGCTGTCCAACCAGATCTCGTTCGGCCAGTTCGACACGCCGGTGTCGGTGTTCGCCAAGGAAGCGGACGTGATCCAGTTCATGAACCTGGGCGGCTTCACCAACAACTCCAACTTCGACCAGATCCTGCTGGAGCCGCTGCAGCACGCCATCGCCGATCCGGCGCCGAAAAAGCTGATCGTATTGCACACCTTGGGCAACCACTGGAACTACAGCCAGCGCTATCCGAAGGCATTCGACAAATGGCAGCCATCGCTGTTCGGCGTCGACAAGCCGGTCTACACCGACACCAAGATCAAGCCGCAGCTCAACAACAGCTATGACAATTCCATCCTGTACACCGACTGGTTCCTGTCGCAGGTGATCCACCAGCTGAAGGGCACGCAGGAGCTGGGTGCTATGGTCTATGTGGCCGACCACGGCCAGACGCTGTACGACAACAGCTGCAATCTCGCCTTCCACGGCCACAACACGCAGTTTGAATTCCACGTGCCGGCGCTGGTGTGGTACTCGGACGAATACAAGGCGCGCTACCCGGAGAAGGTAAAGCAGCTGATGCGCCACCGCAAGGCGCGACTGGCGACGGAAAACATCTTCCACACGCTGCTGGACCTGGGCGACATCCAGTACGACGACGAGCGGCTGGAGTGGAGCTTCATCAACAAGCAGTTCAAGCAGCACAAGCGCTACGTCGACAGCTACGGCTGGAGCAACTACGACAACGCCAGCTTCAAGGGCGACTGCCGCGAGGTGATCGACAAGGGCAAGCCGCTGAAACAGGAGAAGTAATGAGCATCCGCATCGCCGCCGCGCAATCGCCGTCCATCGCCGGCGACATCGACGCCAACGTCCGCATCCACCTGCGCTTCATCGAGGCCGCCCATGCCGAGGGCGTAGAGCTGCTGCTGTTTCCCGAACTGTCGCTGTGCGGCTACGAACTGCCGCTGCTGCGCGACTGCCCGCTGACACCGGACGACGCGCGCCTGGCGCCGCTGCGCAACGCCGCCATGGCCGCCGGCATGCGCATCATCGTCGGCGCGCCGTTGGGCGACGACAGCGACGCCCTACCCTGCATCGCCGCGTTCAGCTTCCTGCCCGACGGCAGCAGCACCATCTACCGCAAGCAATACCTGCATCCGGGCGAAGAGCTGTACGCACGGCCGGGGCCGATGGGCCCGCACTGCCAGGAACTGAATGGGCAGCGCTACGCCCAGGCGATCTGCGCCGACGCCACGCATTACCAGCACGCGGCCGATGCGGCGGCGGACGGCGCATCGATCTATCTGGCGGGGGTGTTGATTTCCGAAGCAGGTTACGCCAACGACGCCGCCAGGCTTCAGCGCTACGCCAGCGACTTCGGCATGGGCGTGCTGATGGCGAATCACGCCGCGCCGTCGGGCGGTTACGCGACAGCGGGCCGCAGCGCCTGGTGGACGCCGAACGGGGCGCTGTCGGCAGAGGTGGCCGGGCCGGGCAGCGCCTTGCTGGTCGTCGATGCGGAGGGCGGCGCACACGTTGTTGCGCTAACCGGGACGTGATGGCAAGTGTGGTTTATTGAATCGGGGGCGTTGCGGTATCAGGCCGGTTTATGCACCATCAGCCAGTACACCACCAGCAAACCGACGAAGGCCGGGATGCCGAGCGCGGTCCAGATTTTTTCGTAGAACCAATAGCGCGCCGGCAGCGCCGCGTTGTCATGCGCGGCGGCCACCGCCATATCGCGCATCCGCAGTTGCAGCCAGACTACCGGCAACCAGCAGACGCCAGCCAACACATACAACGCTATCGACCAGACGATCCACCCCGACGTGAACGGGAAGCCCGCCAGATGGATCATCCACAGGCCCGACAGCGGCTGGATGATCACGGATGGCGTGGTGAACCACCAGTCGGCTTTGGCCACCAGCCGCGTCACCACCGCCATCGCCTGCACATTGCCGCTGCGATTGACGAAGAACATATAGAACGCCGTGCCGAAGCCGGTGCCGAACATCAGCGTGGCCGACAGGATATGCAGCCATTTGATCGCAAGGTAATCCATTATTTGCTGACTCTCCACATCAGGAACATCAACGCCAGCAAGGGCAGGTTCTTGCTGAGGGGGCCGAACGGATGCAGCCAGAACGCCGGCAGGCATGCGCTCATGATGACGGTGTAGCCGCCCACCAGCGCCAGCTGCGCCGCCCACAACCAGCGGCGCGGCCGCAGCAACAGCAGCACGCCTATGCCCGCGTCCACGGCGCTGGCCGACAACAGCATCGCTTCCTGCAAGCCGGCCGGCACGCCACAGGCCGCCAGCCACGCACGGCTGTCAGCATGCGGCCAGCCAAACCATGAGACCCAGGCGGTGATCAACCACAGCAACGCAACCGCCGTGGTCACCAAGGGCTCCGCCCACGACCAGGCGGCGCCGACGCGCAGTGCAGGTCGCGTGAAGGCCGCAGGATCGCGCAGCGGCCGGCCCAACAGCGCGACGGCCGGGGCGGCGTCGGCAGTGTTACCGCCGCTGGCGCTGTGCTCCAGCATCTGCAGCGATTCCGGCGTGAGCGCGCTCGATGGCACCAGCGCCGACGCGCGCGCGACCAGCCGTGCCAGCGGCATCGGCATATCCAGCACCAGTGAAGCAGGCGCCTGCATGCCGCTACGCAAAGCGCCGAGATAGCTTGCCATCGTCATCGCGCGCGGACCGACTACGGCGATTTCGCGCGGCGCCGCCACAGCCAGGGTCAGCTTGACCAGCAACGCAGCCAGGTCATCGACATGGATGGGCTGCACCAGGGCGCCGTGCGCCATCGGCAGCATCAGCACGGGCAAGGTCGCCAGCATGCGGAACATGACGCTGCTGGCGCCCTCCTCGCCATACACCAGCGATGGCCGGACGACGATGGCGTCAAGCGGCCGCGCCAGCAGGTCCGCCTCCGCCGCGCCCTTGCTGCGCCAGTAGCCGGTTGCCGCATCCGTATGGCTGCCGAGCGCCGACACTTGCAGCACCCGCCTCACGCCGAGGCGTTCGCAGGCTGCGAACAGCGCGACCGGCGCGGCACGGTGCAGGCGGTCGAAATCGCCCGCCTGCGCCTCGCGGATAATGCCCACGCAATTGATTACCGCGTCCACACCGGCGAGCAGCGGCAGCCAGTCGCTTTCGGCGACCATGCGTCCGAAATCGATCTCGAGCCAGTCCTCTGGACGCTCGCCCAACGGCCGTTGACGACTGGCGCCGATCACGCTGCAGCCTTCGGCGCGCAAGGCGCGCAGCGCATGGCTGCCGACCAATCCTGTCGCGCCCAGTATCAAGATCTTCATGACGGTGCCTTTTTCCTTATTTCTGCATAAACAGAAATATAAAGTGAAATTTTTAGCGCGAAAGATGCGTGAAGGCGCGCTCCGTGTCAGTCTCCGCCCAGCAGGCGCGCCACCTTGCCACCCATTTTCAGGAAGCGCTGCATGGTGGCCGGCGGCAGGTGCTTGTAGTCGCCGTAGGTGGCGGTCAGCATTTCAAGGAAGTCCAGCACCTGGTCCATCTTGACCTTGGTGGCCTGCTCCAGCGCCGGATCGTTCTCCGCCTCCAGCGCGCATTCGCGCAGCACCGTCAGCGTGGGATCGATCTCGCGCTTCTTGCGCTCCTCGACGATGACGCGGAAGATTTCCCACACATCCTGCAAGGCGACAAAATGATCGCGGCGGTCGCCGGCCATGTGGGTGATGCGCACCAGCCCCCAGCTTTGCAGCTCCTTCAGGCTGTTGCTGACGTTGGAGCGCGCCACGGTCAGCGTGTCGGCGATTTCCTCGGCCGGCAGCGGGCGGTTGGACAGGAACAGCAGCGCATGGATCTGCGCCACCGTGCGGTTGACGCCCCAGCGCGTGCCCATCTCCCCCCAGTGCAGGATGTACTTCTGGATGGTCGGCGCAAGCGTCATGGCAATTCCTTTATTTCTGTCATTACAGAAATCATAGAACTGCAAACCGCAAATGTCAAAGACTATTCCGTATCCCCTCGCAATCGGCCGGATGCGCCATGTAGTCGCTGAGCCAGTCGAACACGCGGTTGGCCTTGGCCGAGATGGCGGCGTCGAAGCCGCGCGCGCCCAGCAGGGCGATGCCGTTGGTCTCGCGCAGCACGCCGGGCGCCACCCGCAGGCCGTCGCCCACGCGGCTGACGCACCACGGCGTCAAGCGCTCCTCCAGCAGCGGCGCCAGCACCAGGTTGTGCGAGGAGACGATCACCGTGCCCTGCTGCGACAGCGTGTGCAGCACGGCCGCCGCCGCCGAGATCGATTCCAGGTGATTGGTGCCGCGGAAAATCTCGTCGATGATGAACACCGCCGGCGCCCGCTCGGCCAGCGCCAGCAACTCGCGCGCCCGTCGCAGCTCGGCGATGTAGAGGCTCTCACCGCCCTCCAGCGCGTCCTCGCTCTGCATGCTGGAATACACCGGCAGCAGCGGCGTGACCGCCTGCTCCGCATAGCAGAAGCCAAAGGCGCGGGCCACGATCAGGTTCAGGCCCACCGTGCGCAGCAAGGTGCTCTTGCCGATGCCGTTCTGCCCGGAGATAAAGGCGCCCCGCTGCGCCAGCGCGAACGACAGCGGCTCGGCCTGTGCCAGCAGCGGATGCACCACCTGCTCCAGCGCGACGGCGCCGCCCTGCTCCGCCCAGCAATAACGGGGCGTCTGCGCCAGGTGGCGTGCCAGCGCCAGGTCGGCCTCCAGCGCCGCCACCCGCTCAAAGCTGGAGCGCAGCAGCGCCAGCTGCCCGCGCACCGTATCGCGGCTGGCGAAATAGTGACGCACATTCATCTGCAACAGCCAGTCGCGGTACTCGCGCACGCCGGGCAGGTTGGCGAGCACCGACTGCGAGAGCTTGCGATTGAGCTTGCCCGCCTGCGCCGCGTCCTCGCGCAGGCCGGCCGTCAGCGGATCGTCCAGCATCGCCAGCAGGCTGTGGGCGCGCAGCATGTGCTGCAGCGTCGCCAGGCTGCGCCCCCATTCCTCGACCACTTCGCGATAACGGGTCTGCACCACCATCAGCAGCACCCACAACGCCACCACCACGCCCCACAGCGCCACCACGCCGGTGACCAGCGCCAGCACCACCGACAGCAGCAAGCCCAACGGCAGCCACGGCAGCAGCGCGGCCCAGCGCGGCGATGGCGCCAGCGGCGCGCCGAACAGGGTCTCGCTGACCTCGCGGTCGGCGCGGCGCAAGCCGGAACAGGCGGCGAGCAGGCGCTGCCGTTGTCCGGCATCCTGCGCCAGTGTCCGCACGCGGACGGCGGACGCGGCCCCCCCGCCGCCGTCCGCATGCAGCCGCCGGTGCAGCTCCTGCTGGCCGAAGATGCTGGTCTCGCGCGCCAGCTGCGCGCTGTATTGCGGCAGCAGCATGTCGTCCCAGGTTTGCGCATCCAGCGCGCTGGCGTCGGCGTGCGCGGTGCGCCGGTACAGGGCGACGTCGCTGGCAACAAAGGGATAGTCGGCTATCGGCGTTTCGGCCGGCAGCAGGAAGCGGGTCAGACGGTCGAGAAAGCTCATCAAGTGCTCAGGTGGGGGCGACAGCGCCACAGATGGTCATGCTTGCCGGTTTATCAAGCGCGGCCGGACAGCGCGGACGACCGGACAAGCAGGCGGACAACGGACAGCGGCAGTCATCACCAATGAAATCAAACACTTAGCCACTGGCACAGTTTCTGCATAACGTTGCGCATCTCTACACACTTACACGATCATGATACGCGACACCTCCAATCAAGACGCCGTCATCGCCGCCCCCAAGGGCCAGGCCACCAGGCGTCGCCTGATCATCGCGGTCGGCGCCATCGCCTTGGCGGCGGCGGCCTACTCCATCGTCCACTCCTGGCGCGGCAGCGACCATTCGGTCAACCTGTCGCGCCTGCGCATCGCCGAAGTGGGCCGCGGCACGCTGATCCGCGACGCCGCCGTCAACGGCCGCATCGTCGCCGCCATCAGCCCGACCTTGTACTCGGCCTCGCCGGCCACGGTGACGCTGAAGGCCGCCGCCGGCGACACCGTCAAGAAAGGCGACGTGCTGGCGGTGCTGGAATCGCCCGACCTGACCGACGCCCTCAAGCGCGAGCAATCGAGCTTCCTGCAGCTGGAGGCCGAGGTCGAGCGCCAGAAGATCCTGGCCCGCAAACAAAAACTGCTGGCCCGCCGCGACGCCGACACCGCCGAGATCGAACGCCTGTCCGCGCTGCGCACGCTGGAGCGCTACAACGCCGTCTCCAACGAAGGCATCATCGCCAAGATCGAATACCAGAAGGCCAAGGACGCGCTGAACTCGGCCGAGATCCGCGCCAAACACGCCGGCCAGGCGGCCGAGCTGGAAAGCGACAACGTCGCGCTGGAGCTGAAGACCAAGATCAACGAGCTGGACCGCCAGCGCCTGTCGCTGGCCAACGCCCAGCGCCGCGTCGACGAGCTGACCGTGCGCGCGCCGGTGGACGGCTTCATCGGCACCTTGTCGGTGGCCAACCGCAGTGTGGTGCCGGCCAACGCGCCGCTGATGACCCTGGTCGACCTGTCGCGCCTGGAAGTGGAGCTGGAGGTGCCGGAGACCTATGTGTCCGACATTGGCCTGGGCATGAACGCCGAGGTCAACTTCGGCACCGGCACCGCCAACGCCAGGCTGTCCGCGCTGTCGCCGGAGGTGGTCAAGAACCAGGTGCTGGCGCGGGTGCGCTTCACCGCCGCCCAGCCGGCCGGCCTGCGCCAGAACCAGCGCGTCACCGCGCGCCTGCTGATCGACGAGAAGCCCAACACGCTGATGCTGCAGCGCGGCCCGTTCGTGGAGTCCGAAGGCGGCCGCTACGCTTATGTAGTCCGGGACGGCATCGCCATCCGCACCCCGATCAAGATGGGCGCCACCAGCGTCTCCGCGGTGGAGATCCTCGGCGGTTTGAAACAGGGCGACAAGGTCGTCATCGCCGGTACCGAAACCTTCGAGAACGCCGAGCGCGTCTCGATCAATCCATAATTTCTCTGAAGAGGCCCGCCATGCTGCGCATGCAAAACCTGAGCAAAGTCTATCGTACCCACATGATCGAAACCCACGCGCTGCGCGGCTTCGAGATCAACGTCAAGCAGGGCGAGTTCGTCACCGTGACCGGTCCTTCCGGCTCCGGCAAGACCAGCTTCCTCAACATCGCCGGCCTGCTGGAGGAGTTCACCGACGGCGAGTACATCCTCGACGGCATCAACGTCAAGGGCATGGACGACAACGCCCGCTCGCGCCTGCGCAACGAGAAGCTCGGCTTCATCTTCCAGGGCTTCAACCTGATCCCGGACCTGTCGCTGTTCGACAACGTCGACGTACCGCTGCGCTACCGCGGCTTCAACGCCGCCGAGCGCAAGGAGCGCATCGAGGACGCGCTGGCCAAGGTCGGCCTGGCCTCGCGCATGCGGCACTATCCGGCCGAACTGTCCGGCGGCCAGCAGCAGCGCGTGGCGATCGCGCGCGCGCTGGCCGGCTCGCCCAAGCTGCTGCTGGCCGACGAGCCGACCGGCAACCTGGACACCCAGATGGCGCGTGGCGTGATGGAGCTGCTGGAGGAGATCAACGCCCAGGGCACCACCATCCTGATGGTGACCCACGATCCGGAACTGGCGGTGCGCTCGCAGCGCAACGTCCACATCATCGACGGCCAGGTGTCGGACCTGGTGCGCAAGGCGCCGACGCTGTTTGATGCCAACGCCAATGCCAATGTCAATGCCCCCCCCCACGCCGACGGCAAAACCCATGTCGCATAAGGAGCGCCACATGTTCCAATACTACTTCCTGCTGGGGCTGCGCAGCCTGCGCCGCAACCCGGCCCTGACCGCGCTGATGGTGCTGACGCTGGCCGTCGGCGTGGCCGCCAGCGTAGCCACGCTGACCATCCTGCACGTGATGTCGGGCGACCCGATTCCGTCCAAGAGCGAGCGCCTGTTCGTGCCGCTGGTCGACAACGGTCCGATCGAAGGCTACAAGCCGGGCGACGAGCCCGGCGACCGCCAGCTCAGCTACCGCGACGCCGTCAACCTGGTCAACAGCAAGGTCGGTGAGCGCCGCACCGCGATCTACGGCATCGCCGTGCCGGTCGAGCCGCAGCGCAAGGATGTCGGCGTGTTCACCGCGCGCGGCCTGGCGCCGTACGGCGACTTCTTCAACATGTTCGAAGCGCCCTTCCTGCACGGCCAGGGCTGGAGCCCGGCCGACGACAAGGTCGGCGCCGACGTCGTCGTGCTCAGCCGCAAGCTGGCGGAAAAACTGTACGGCGGCACCGACCCGGTCGGCCAGCGCATGACCCTGGCCGGCCTGCAGTACCAGATCGTCGGCGTGCTCGACACCTGGAACGTGGTGCCGCGCTTCCACCGCATCCTCGGCACCCCGGACGGCGCCTTCGCCGAGGAGGACGAGCTGTTCATCCCGTTCACCAGCGCCATCCGCCACGAGATGCAGCGCAACGGCAGCACCAGCTGCAGCAGCGACGTGCCGCCCGGCTTCCAGGCCTTCATCGACTCCGAGTGCACCTGGATCCAGGGCTGGATCGAGACCCGCAGCGCCGGCGACCGCGCCGAGCTGCAAAGCTTCCTCGACAGCTACGCCATCGAGCAGCGCAAGCTGGGCCGCCTCAAGCGCAACGCCCCCAACAAGCTGTATGACGTGCGCGAATGGCTGGACTACATGAAGGTGGTCGGCAACGACAACAGGCTGTCGGCCTGGCTGGCGTTCGGCTTCCTGGTGCTGTGCCTGGTCAACACCATCGGCCTGCTGCTGGCCAAGTTCTCGGTGCGCGCCGCCGAGGTCGGCATCCGCCGCGCGCTGGGCGCCTCGCGGCGCGAGATCTTCCAGCAGTTCCTGATCGAGACCACGGTGGTCGGCCTGGTCGGCGGCGCACTCGGCCTGCTGCTGGCCTTCGGCGCGCTGGCGCTGATCGCCATGCAGTCGAAGGCGCTGACGGTGGTCGCGCACATGGACTGGATCATGCTGGTCACCACCTTTGCCATGGCGGTGCTGGCGGCCGTGCTGGCCGGCCTGCTGCCGACCTGGCGCGCCTGCCAGGTGACGCCGGCACTGCAACTCAAATCTCAATAAGGGAGCCGCACCATGGAAATCCGCCCCATCCTTTCCGCGCTGTTGCGCAACAAGACCGGCCCGGTGCTGGTCGCCGTCCAGGTCGCGCTGAGCCTGGCGATCCTGGCCAACGCGCTGCACATCGTGCAGGTGCGCCAGGCCGTGTCGGCCCGCACCAGCGGCCTGGAACGCGAGCAGGACGTGTTCGCCCTGCAGATCCGCCACCTGAAGAACGGCGGCCACCAGGACCAGCTGGCGGTGCAGCACCGCGAGACGGCGCTGATGCGCGCCGTGCCCGGCGTGCTGTCGGTGGCCATGGTCTCGCAACTGCCGCTGTCGCGCTCCGGCAACTACACCGGCCTGGCGCTCGACCGCAAGCAGGTCAAGTCCACCGCGCAGTCGACCACCTACTACGGCCCCGATTCGCTGGTCAAGACCTGGGGCCTGCACCTGGTCGAGGGGCGCGACTTCCTGCCCGGCGAAATCCCCGAGGTCGACCAGAACACCAGCGATGAAATGCCCAAGGTGGTCATCGTCAGCCGCAAGCTGGCCGAGAAGATGTGGCCGGGCCAGGCCAGCGTGATCGGCAAGACCATCTACTTCGGCACCGGCGAGTCGGCCAAGGATGCGCGCGTGGTGGGCGTGGTCGAACAGTTGCAGACGCCCAGCGCCCAGATCGACGAGACCGGCGAATTCTCCACGCTGGTGCCGGTGCGCCTGACCGGCGACGACGCCGACGGCTACACGCTGCGCGCCGAGCCGGGCCAGTTGGACCGCGTGATCAAGGAGGCCGAGGCGGCGCTGCGCGCCGCCTCGCCGACCCCGATCATCGTCAGGACCCGCACCATGGCCGAGATGCGCACCAACCGCTACCGCGCCGACAACGCGCTGGCGTGGATGCTGGTGACGGTCAGCGTGCTGCTGCTCTTGATCACCGCCAGCGGCATCGTCGGCATGGCCAGCCTGTGGGTCACGCAGCGCCGCAAGCAGATCGGCGTGCGGCGCGCGCTGGGGGCGCGCCGGATCGACATCCTGCGCTACTTCATCACCGAGAACTTCATGATCACCAGCGGCGGCGTGGCGGCCGGCGTGCTGCTGGCGCTGGGCCTGAACCAGCTCTTGGTGAGCCAGCTGGAAATGGCGCGCCTGCCGGCCGGCTACCTGATCGCCGGCGCCGCCGTGTTCTGGACGCTGGGCGTGGCCGCGGTGTACGGCCCGGCCTGGCGCGCGGCCACCATTTCGCCGGCCACCGCCACCCGCAGCGCCTAGTGAACAGGGCCGTCATCCCCGCGCACGCGGGGATCCATGCCGAGCAGGATAGGCCACGTCCTATGGGTTCCCGCCTGCGCGGGAACGACTAACGATGTTTGCTGTGTCAGGCATGCCGCGACAATGTTATGCTTGCGGCATGCCTACCGTATTGATCATCGACGACAACGCCGCCGTCGCCATCGCGCTTGAAGTGCTGTTCTCGCTGCACGACATCGACGCGCTGCGCGCCGCCTCCCCCGAAGCCGGCCTGGCGCTGCTGGAACGCCACAGCGTCGACCTGGTGCTGCAGGACATGAACTTTTCCGCCGACACCACCTCGGGCGAGGAAGGCACGGCGCTGTTCCGCGCCATCCGCGAGCGCCATCCCGAGCTGCCGGTGATCCTGCTGACCGCCTGGACCCACCTGGACGCGGCGGTCGACCTGGTCAAGGCCGGCGCCGCCGACTACCTGGCCAAGCCGTGGGACGACAACCGCCTGATCGCCACGGTGCACAATCTGATCGAACTGGGCCAGGCCAAGCGCGCGCTGCAGCAGCGCCTGCAGACCGAGCTGCGCCAGCGGCACGAGCTCGAGCGCGGCTACGACCTGCGCGGCATGGTGTGGCAGGACCCGGCCACCGAGCGCGTGATCCACCTGGCCTGCCAGGTGGCGCGCGCCGACGTCCCGGTCCTGATCAGCGGCCCGAACGGCACCGGCAAGGAGCGCATCGCCGAGATCATCCAGGCCAACTCCGCCGTGCGTGACGGCCCCTTCGTGGTGTTGAACTGCGGCGCCCTGCCGGCCGAGCTGATCGAGGCCGAACTGTTCGGCGCCGACGCCGGCGCCTACACCGGCGCCTCCAAGGCGCGCGAGGGCAAGTTCGAGGCGGCCGATGGCGGCACCCTGTTCCTCGACGAGATCGGCAACCTGCCGCTGGCCGGGCAAATGAAGCTGCTGCGGGTGCTGGAGACCGGCCGCTTCGAGCGGCTCGGCTCCAACCGCGAGCGCCAGGTCAAGGTGCGCGTGGTCAGCGCCACCAACGCCGACCTGCAGGCCATGATACGGGCCGGCAGCTTCCGCGAAGACCTGTTCTACCGCCTCAACGTGATCGAGCTGCGGCTGCCGCCGCTGGCCGGGCGCCCGGCCGACATCCTGCCGCTGGCGCGGCACTTCCTCGGCGCCGGCAAGGACCTGCACCCGTCGGCGCAGCAGGCGCTGCTGGCCCACCCGTGGCCGGGCAATGTGCGCGAACTGAAAAACGTCATGGCGCGCGCCGGCCTGCTGGCCGCCGGCGACGTCATCAAGGCAGCCGACCTTGGCCTGCCGGCCGCCGCCGCCGGCGCCATCGCCGACGACGGCGCGCGCGAGCCGGACCGCGACACCATCGGCCTGGCGCTGAGCCGCGCCGGCGGCGTGGTGGCGCAGGCCGCCGCCGAGCTCGGTCTGTCGCGCCAGGCCCTGTACCGCCGCATGGAGCGGCTGGGCATCGCCCGCCCCTGATGGACAACGCCGGCCGCCGCCGTCAGGCCCCCCGCCCGTCCGCCGCACGCTTATCCCTGCTGACGCGCTGGACCGCGATGGTCGGCACCCTGCTGACGGTCGGCATCGTGATCGCGCTGACGCTGACCCATTTCTTTCCCGACCATCCGGGCCTGGTGCTGGCGGTGTGCCTGCTGTGCGTGCTGCCGATCTCCATCATCACCATCCGCGCCCAGCTGGAATCCATGCTGTCGCTGTTCCGCGCGCTGACCGGCACCGTCACCAGCTACAAGGACGGCGATTTCTCGTTCAGCCTGCACTGGCCGCAGAACGACGAGCTCAGCGATCTGGTGGCGGCCCACAACGCGCTGGGCGACGTGCTGCGCCAGCAGCGCCTGGACCTGGTGCAGCGCGAGCTGCTGCTCGACACCATGGTGCAGAACACGCCGGTGGCGATGCTGCTGGTGAGCGAGGCCGGCCCGGTGGTGTACGCCAACGTCGCCGCGCGCCAGCTGCTCAACCAGGGCCGCAAGCTGGAGGGGCACCGCCTCGACGACATCCTGGCGCACGCCTCGCCGGCGCTGCGGGAGGCGATGGCGCGCGGCGGCGACGGCCTGTTCACCACCAGCGAGGCCGGCGCCAGCGGGGACCAGGAAACGCTCGACGAGGAAGAGGTCTACCACCTGGCGCGCCGCAGCTTCAACCTCAACGGCCGCAAGCACGAGCTGCTGCTGCTGCGCCAGCTGACCATGGAGCTGCGCCGGCAGGAGGTGCAGACCTGGAAGAAGGTGATCCGCGTCATCAGCCACGAGCTGAACAACTCGCTCGCCCCGCTGACCTCGCTGGCCCATTCCGGCGCCGAGCTGGTGCGGCGCGGCCAGACCGAGCGCCTGCCGCAGATCCTCGCCACCATCGAGGAGCGCACCCGCCACCTGGAAAGCTTCATCCTCGGCTACGCGCGCTTCGCCAAGCTGCCGGCGCCGCGGCTGGAGCTGCAGGCCTGGCCGGCCTTCCTGGCCCAGCTGGCGGCCCAGGTCGACTTCACGGTGGCCGGCGCGCCGCCCGACGAGCCCTGCGCCTTCGACCCCTCGCAACTGGAGCAGGCGCTGCTGAACCTGCTCAAGAACGCCCACGAATCGGGCTCGCCGGCCAACCAGGTCAGCCTGGAGGTGCGGCGCCTGCACGGCGCGGTGCGCATCGACGTCCAGGACCGCGGCCCCGGCATGAGCGACACCGTGCTGACCAACGCGCTGGTGCCCTTCTACTCCACCAAGCGCAGCGGCACCGGCCTGGGCCTGGCGCTGGCGCGCGAGATCGCCGAGGCGCACGGCGGCCGCATCACGCTGGCCAACCGCGACGGCGGCGGCCTGACCGTGACGCTGATCCTGCCGGTGTCGACAACCAACAACTAATCGGCCCGGCCGGCCCTGAAATTGTGCCGTCAGTTTGCACATCGGAAATTTCTTAGTAGAAATTACTTATTGCTCAGCCCGTGTAGTAGTCCCAGTCTATCGCGCGGCGGCGCACGATAAAAAAATATCGAATTGACATCGAAAATTGCCCAGTTTACTTTGCATAGGTAGTACGGGGTTTTATGTCTCTAGTCTGATATTTCACGAGGATAATATGAAATTAAAATCAATACTGGCAGCAGGGCTCATGGCGGCGGCAACCGGTGGCGCCATGGCCAACGACTACGCGCCGGCAGTGGTCGCGATGGTGGGCGGTCCCAGCCACTGGAGCCTTTCCTTCGGCACCACGCACAGCGACGGGATGGCGTTCACCGATACCTATAAGTTCTGGTACTCCGGCGCGCCGGGCACGGCGCAGGGCTTCTTCGCCAACTTCGTCGACGCCACGACCACGCCGGCGACCTTGCTGAACTTCAACTGGGCCGACATCAACGGCACCCCGCTGCCCGTCTTCAATGGCTTCTCGTCGGGCAGCGTGTTCTTCAGCGTGCCGGTGAGCGGCCTGGTCACGCTGACCATCAAGGGCACCGACATGGGCGAAGCCAGCTATGGCGGCACGCTGAACATCACCTCGGCCGTGCCGGAACCGGCCACCTACGGCATGCTGCTGGGCGGCCTGGGGCTGATGGGCCTGGTCGCGCGGCGACGCCGCTCCTGAGCGCCGTCATTCCGTAAAAGACGCTGCGGCGTCTTTTTTTTATCCCGCGCGGGCTGGTAAACTACCGGCATGTCCAAGATCCCCGCCTCCGCCGCCCGCTTCGACGCGCCCGGCCACCCTCCCGCCACCATCACCGAATACCAGGGCGTGCGCAGCCTGCACCTGGGCACCTCCTGGGTGCAGGGCGCGATGCGCCTGGCCAAGCCGGACAACATCGAGCTCGAATACGTGCAGATGATGATGATGTGGCTGCTGTTCAACGACCAGCCGCGCCACGTGGTCCAGCTGGGCCTGGGCAGCGCCGCGCTCACCAAGTTCTGCTACCGCCGCCTGCCCGGCGCGCGCGTGACGGCGGTCGAGCTCAATCCGAACGTGATCGCCATCTGCAACGCGCAGTTCGGCCTGCCGTCCAACGACGAGCGGCTGAACGTGCTGGAAATGAACGCCATGGATTTCGTGCTCGACCCGGCCAACCACGGCAGCGCCGACATCCTGCAGGTGGACTTGTACGACGAGGAGGCGCGCGGCCCGGTGCTCGATACGCCCGAGTTCTACCAGGCCTGCTTCGACACCCTGCGCGACGGCGGCATGATGACCACCAATGTGTTCGGCGACTTCGCCAACTACGACAAGAACCTGCAGGCGATGGAACAGGTGTTCGACGCCGTGGTCTGGCTGCCGGAGGTGCACGACGCCAACATCGTGGTGATCGCCTTCAAGCAGTCGCCGGTGCTCGATTTCAGCCTGCTGTATGAACGCGCCGGGGCCATCAAGAAGAGCCTGAACCTGCCGGCCAAGTCCTGGGTCAACGGCTTGAAGGGCTGGATGTTGGATCAGCAATAAACAGTTTACTGATGCGTGCACACCACAGTTTTGCACCATTTTGCAGCAGTCCGTCGATCAGGTTACGCCAAGTCGTCGTATAACGCACGAAATATTATCAAATGTACATATTTTGCAACAATATGGTGCAAGCCGCGTTGCCGCTCGGTTAGCGGCCACGATAGTATTTTTCTCGACCGTGCTATCCGCGCGCGTGTCCACCACAATGAGAGAGATACATGACAAGAGCACCGCACTTCAAACGCACGCTGGTCGCCAGCGCGATCCTGCTGCTGGCCGCTGGCCAGGGCAGCGCCCAGACCGCCGCCGATGCCGCCCAACCCCAGGAACAAACCGTGGTCGTGCTGGGCTCGCGCTCGGTCGCCAAGACCGCGCTCGACACCTCGGCCCCGGTCGGCCTGATCAGCCTGAAAGACATGCAGACCGCCGGCCCGCTGGAACTGGGCAAGCTGCTGCAGACGCTGGACCCGTCGTTCAACTTTTCCAGCACCTTCATCAGCGACGGCACCGACTCGATCCGTCCCGCCACGCTGCGCTCGCTGGGGCCTGACCAGGTCCTGGTGCTGGTCAACGGCAAGCGCCGCCACCAGCAGGCGCTGGTGAACGTGCAGCAGACCGTCGGCCGCGGCTCGGCAGGCACCGACATCAACGCCATCCCGCTGGGCGCCATCCACCACATCGAGGTGCTGCGCGACGGCGCCGCGGCCCAGTACGGCTCGGACGCGATCGCCGGCGTGATCAACATCGTGCTCAAGTCGCAGGTCAAGGAGACCTCGCTCAGCGGCAGCGTGGGCACCACCTCCGAAGGCGACGGCGACCTGTATTCGGGCAGCGCCAACACCGGCTTCGCGCTGGGCCAGGACGGCGGCTTCCTCAACCTGACCGCCGAGGCGCGCAAGCGCGGCGAGACCAACCGCGCCGGCCCCGATTCGCTGCGCGTCGACCCGCCACGCGTGACCCAGCACATCGGCGACAGCAACACCAAGGATTCCTACCTGTGGTGGAACGCCGCGCTGCCGATCGACAAGGCCAGCGAGTTCTACGCCTTCGGCGGCCTGTCCAAGCGCAAGAGCGACTCGTTCGGCTTCTTCCGCTCGGCCGGCGACGACCGCACCATTCCATCGATCTCGCCGAACGGCTACCTGCCGGCCATCCACACCGACATCAAGGACGCCTCGTTCGCCTTCGGCTACCGCCGCGACCTGGCCAGCGACTGGAAGGCCGACGTCAGCATCAACTACGGCGCCAGCGAGCTGGGCTTCCATGAATCGGACAGCGTCAACGTCAGCTACTGGTACGAGAAAAAGGCCGACGGCTCGATCTACGGCGAATCGCCGCGCGACGCCAACACCGGCACGCTCAAGTTCAACCAGCTGACCTTCAACGCCGACGTCAAGGGCCCGGTCAAGTTCGGCGACAGCAGCGTGTTCGTGGCCACCGGCTTCGAATACCGCTCCGACAACTACCAGATCGTCGCCGGCGACCCGGTCTCCTACCAGTACGGCCGCAGCAACAACCCGGCCATCGTCATCAAGACGCCGAGCGGCGCCACCGCCGCCTCCGGCATCCAGGGCTTCCCCGGCTACACGCCGGCCACCGCCGTCGATTCGGGCCGCCACAACATCGCCCTGTTCCTCGACGCCGAGCACAAGCCGCTCGACAACCTGACCCTGGCCGGCGCCGTGCGCTACGAAAAATATTCGGACTTCGGCAGCACCGTCACCGGCAAGCTGAGCGCCCGTTACGACCCGACCAAGGAAGTCGGCTTCCGCGGCAGCCTGTCCACCGGCTTCCGCGCGCCCAGCGTGCAGCAGGAGTTCTACAGCTCCGTGTCGACCAACCTGAACAACGGCGTGCTGACCGAAACCCTGACCGCCCGCCAGGGCAGCCCCGTCACCCAGGCCTTCGGCATCGCGCCGCTGAAAGAGGAAACCTCGACCAGCGGCAGCGTCGGCATGGTGCTGCGTCCGGCGAAGAATATGTCGCTGACCGCCGACCTGTACGAGATCAAGATCAAGGACCGCATCGTGTTCTCGAGCGAGATCGCGCCGGAAGCCAACGGCGGCCCGATCGCCAACATCCTCAAGCCGCTGGGCGTGGGCCAGGCGCAGTTCTTCACCAACGCGGTCGACACCCGCACGCGCGGCCTGGACATCGTGGCCGAGCACACCTCGAAGTTCGCGGCGTCGACCCTGGTGCTGTCCGGCCAGCTGGGCTTCAACAAGACCGAAGTCACCAAGCGCCACTCGACGTCGTCGGTGCTGACCGGCGAGCAGCTGTTCGACAAGTCGCAAGTGACCTTGATCGAACACGGCCAGCCGCGCAAGCACCACGTGGTGGCGGCCGACTACACCGCCGGCCAGTGGAACATCAACACCCGCGCCAACTACTACGGCGAAGTCGAAGCGGAAAACTTCAGCCCGCTGCAGAAGTGGGACGCCAAGTGGCTGGTCGACGCCTCGGTGCGCTATGCCTACACCAAGCGCACCTTCTTCAGCGTCGGCGTGAACAACCTGTTCAACCAGCTGCCGTCGGAGTGGACCAACGGCGGCGCGTTCCCGAAACTGGGCTTCACCCGCTGCTGGGAAACCTGCCCGATCGGCGTCAACGGCCGCTCGATGTACATCCGCGCCGACACCGCGTTTTAATGTCGTCCTGAACGGTTGGCGGCAAACGCCGCCAGGTGCAGTATCGCCGCCAACTGTTTGACCAGTCCCTCCATCTGCTCGGCCGGCACTTGTGCGTAGCCGAGCATCAGTCCCTTCCAGCCCGACGTTCCCTGCGTATCCTTGCCGCTCAACGCCTCGGCCACGATGCCGTGCTCCAGCGCCTGCGCGCTGATCGCGTGGTCGTCCATGTGCGCCTGCGTGAAGCGCAGCGCCAGGTGCATGCCGGCCGAGCCGCCGTGCACCGTCGCCACCGACCCCAGGTGTTTTTGCAGCGCCGCCACCAGCGCGTCGCGCCGCTGCCGGTACAGCCGCCGCATGCGCCGCAGGTGCAGCGCGAACTGGCCGCTGCGCAGGAACTCCGCCAGCGCCAGCTGCTCGGCCACGCGCCCGCGCGCGGACGACTGCGCGCGCATCTGCGCGAAGGCCTCGGCCAGCCACGGCGGCACCACCACGAAGCCGATCCGCAGCGACGGGAACATGGTCTTGCTGAAGGTGCCCAGGTAGACCACCGGCGCGTCCGGCGCCAGGCCCTGCATGGCCGACAGCGGCGCGCCGTCGTGGCGGAATTCGCTGTCGTAGTCGTCCTCGATGATCAGCGCGCCGGCCTCGCGCGCGGCGGCGATCAGCGCCAGCCGGCGGCGCAGACTGAGCACGCTGCCCACCGGGTACTGGTGCGACGGCGTGGTGTAGACCAGGCGCGGCGGCCGCAGCAGCCAGTCCTCGCCGGTGGGCGCGATGCCGTCGTCGTCGATATCGATGCCGGCCACATTCAGGCTGGCGGCGCGCGCCGCCGCCAGCGCGCCGCCGTAGCCGGGATTCTCGATCCAGATGGTGTCGCCGACGTCGGCCAGCGCGCGCACGCACAGATCCAGGCTTCCATGTATGATTACGCCCATGCCAATTGCTTACTCCTATGCCCGCTATTCATCGGGCCGCCAGTCCTCTGGCATCACTCTTGAGCGCCAAGTGAAAGCCGCGAGAGCCTATGTGGACGCTGTTGAGGGACTCACTCTAGATACAACGCTAACCTTACACGACCTTGGTGTATCTGCATTTTCAGGGCGTAACCTTGGGCCTCTTGGAAAACTTGGCAAGTTCGTAGAAGCTGTAGACAAAGGGCAGATCGCGAAAGGTTCTTATCTTTTGATTGAGTCGTTTGATCGTTTCTCGCGCCTACCGCCAATGGACGCACTAGACAAACTCAGAGAAATCACCAAAAAAGGTATCGTTGTAGTTACTTTGATGGACGGCATCGCCTATAGTGAAAAAAGCATGTCCGATAACTGGACCTCACTAATCATTGCTCTGGCTTCTATGGAGCGGAGCAACGATGAGAGCAAGGCTAAAAGCAAACGTAGCATATCCAATTGGCAGAACAAAAACGAGAAAGCAAGAGTTGCCAAGACCCCTCGTGGTGACACTGCCCCACTATGGCTAACCTACACACCAGAGCGATACGTTATCAATGAAGAACGCGCAACGATAGTGCGGCAGGTGTACCAATGGGCGTTGGATGGCTACGGCAGAACAGTTATTACCAGAATGTTGAATGAACGTGGCATTAAGAGTTTCAAAGGCACCTCATGGGGCAGTAGCAGTATCCAGCTTTTGCTGAAAAACCCCGCTGTTATGGGAGTATACCAGCCTCATTCAAACGCCCGGGGAGAAGCACGCACGCCCATAGGAGAGCCAATAGATGAGTATTATCCGATTATTATTAGTTCGACACTATATAACGCAGTGCAGGATGCCACAAAAACTCGTCGGATAACCCGAGCAACCAAGCAAAGCGCGACCTTCAATATATGGCAAGGCATCGCACGTTGCTATACTTGTGGCTCACGGCTCCACCTTAGCAATAAAGGCCGTCATTCCTATCTCCAGTGTTACGGAGCAAAAAAAGGTACATGCGATGAGAAAAGTATACGACTAGATGCTTCGGAGAAGGTATTGCCTGAAATATTAGCAAAGGTGGGCGACAAATCTCTGATTCAGGCCAACAGCGCTAACCAAGCACAACAGCTTCAAGCGGCACAGAACAAGCTTCATATCGAACAAAAAAAATATGCGGCGACTCAGATTATTCAGGAAGAGGAACCGACACTAGCTGGCGCTAAGGGGATAAGAAAATGCGAAGATACGATAGCTTCTCTACAAGCAGAGATTGCAAACCTTAATTTCACGTTGGCCTCTGACGCAATATTAGATATCGATACATTTTTTGAAAAACTTAATGTCGTGATGGCGAGCTACGAGGGACGAGTTCAAGCAAATAGCCTATTGAAACGTCGCAAGATAACAGTTTCGATTCAATCAATATCGCATCCTAGGCAGGCAGTTGCGTATATAATTATTGAGGGCGAAAATCCGCTAATTGGGTTCATAGTTCAATCACATAAGGAAATTTGGCCTATTCCATTTAATGTGGAGCAACTCGACAAGATGAAAGCTCAAGGCAACTACACTCAGGAGAACCTTAAATTTGCGGAGACAGCAATGCCCATATGGAAAAACAACATATCAGCATTGCTTGGGAAGGGCGATATGTTCAAAGTCAACTTAATGAAACGAAGCACGTAATGCTGCAGCCTTTAATACATTGATCCATTTAAAAGTCAGATATTTGATGGAATGTTATTGCCGGCGGGACATAACACCGGATATTGCTTAACAAGACGGATATGCCAGTACCATTTTGAGGAAATTATTCGGATTACCTCGTTTTGCATAGTTAAAGGTGCGCCGTTCTGGCAAGCTGTTCAACGGTGGTTCCTAATGCTTTCGCAAGTCGGATGAGCGTTAGGATAGCCACATTGTTATCTCCCCGCTCCACGCGGCCCAAGTAGCTTCGATCAACCTCCGCCATTAAAGCCAGCGCCTCTTGGGACATACCTTTGCTCATACGAAGCTGGCGAATGGAAGACCCAAGCGCCAACAAGGCATGGTCTTGGCGATTTTTTGATAGATTAGGCACATTGCCATCATCCTAAGATGTTAGACTATGATCGACGGTACATGTACCTCAATTCATACTTAGGAGAACCACATTGAAATCCACGAGTCTCGCAATTGTCCTACTCTTCTTCTGCAACGCTACCGGTGCAGCTCCAAAAGAAGGGTTCACATGTGAGAAAATCAAAGATAAAGAGGTCCGCAACTCTTGCATTGAAGCCAAGCAGGCGGCAGATAACGTCAAAAATGTTGCTGTTAGGGCTGAAATTGATGCCAATTCAGGGAAGAGAAAAATTGAAGCGGATAAGGCCGCTATCGTGCAAACATTGAACAGTTTAAAAAAATTGGACGTCAAGGTTAAAACCGGGATATCTTATGTTAATTATGCCCCCGCATTAGCTGATGCAAAATTCGATGTCAAATTATTTTCTGAGACAGATATCGCAAAAAATTATCCAGAAATAATGAAAGATTTCCTGGACGCCCTTAACCATTACGATAGGGCACATGAATTGTGGGAGCATAAATTTGAAGGGAATGGCGACACAATTTCTGCTGTTTTCGATGTGCCGACGCAAGGCTTCTTCTCTACGGGACGCTCTATTATTTTCTCCCCGCAAATAAAAAAATATATCGATGAATTGGAGGAAATCTATCCCGGGATAGCCCAAGATAGCATATATGCTCCCGGAACCGCATTGGGCAAGTACTTTGTGTTTCCTCCGGGATATTCTCCAAAAGGGACCGAATTAAAAATTGGTAGAGGCGTATCCATTATTTTTTCTGCGGCTGGCGATGCGATTGAGCGCGCACAAAAAATTGCGGACACCCTATAGGCGACAAATTATCTCTTCATTATGAAGATTTTGTTTAACCATCCTTCTTCGCTGAAGAGATATTATAATTTCCGAAATAGTTGCCTATTGACATTCTACAAATATCGTGTATAATAAACTAAATAAATAAGTATTCTTGTGAGTGCAATGCTCCAAGTCTACAGTACCGGCAGAGAGGCAATGGCTAATTCAAGTGGATTAGAGTTGAAGTCCTGAACGGTATCAACTGCCCGGAGAGAGAACAACAAGCGCTCGGGTATTTTGCAGTTGGCCCACATGCGCGGTTCGGGGCGGAAAGTCAGCGTAAGACGCAACCAGTAATAATATCTTACATTCGGTACACCTATTCACACAGACTACTCATATCTTCGCCTCTTAAAAATGGTGTGCGCTTCGTTGCGCCCCGGGGATCAGATCGAAGAAAATCTAACTCGCAGTGAAAAAAGTACCGACGCCACTGGCGTGACTCACCTAAAACACCTCAAGAAACATATCCATTAAGCGGTATATGTACAGGTGTCACGCTACAGTTGCGCCTAAAATTCAGTAACAACTCCTTCTACGGTTTCTGTTAAGTCCAGTCCAGCAGGACAAACCTTTAATTAGTTCAAATCCATGGAGGCAATATTAATCATTAATCCACCACTTAGGAAACAATAAGATGAAAGACGCATACCAAGCGAAGATAGATGCAAGTAAGGCACCAAAGAAGTGGGAAGACGTTAAGAACATTCTCAATTGGCTTCAACTTGGCATTAGGAATGGGTACGATACCAAGACATTATGCGACAAGCTAAACGCGAGGCGTGTCAAGACGCTGACGGGCGGCACTTGGTCAATGAACAGCCTTCAGATGCAAATTCTCAAGATGGCCCGACTGGAAGATGATAGTAGCCTTGCTAGAGGCTGGGCCTACTTGATGAAGTTAGGGCATGTGACGGAGCAGGACATGGCACTGCTACAAGACCGAGTACGCTGAGTATGAAAGATTAGTATAAACAGTATATATCGTTTCCTGCGCTGGACAGATTAAGGCCATAGAACTTGTGCCGCAGCCAATCCACAAGTCAAATAGGGTGGTGGAGATAAGAGCAGTCAAAATAGCGGGATTTTTTGCTGATTCCCCCCACAAATTCTGTTGATTTCAATGGTTACTATGGGTATACTCTATTTGTCTTATCAAAAAAAGCAAAGAGAGCCAAGTATGATTACCCAACGCATCGCCCGAATCTACCAGCGCGTATCCGCCGAATCACAAGACCTTACCCGCCAACAGAAATTGGTTGAGGAAGCGAAGGCGGCAGGGTTCTACATTGCGGCGGTGTACAGCGAGAAGGCCAGCGGCACCACAGAAAATCGCCCCGAACTGCAACGTATGATTGCGGACCTTCAGCCGGGCGAAACCATCATTGCAGAACACCTTGATCGGATAAGCCGCTTGCCAATGGACAAGGCCGAAGCCTTGATGGAAACAATCAAGGTGAAAGGAGCGAAGGTGAGTGTTCCTGGCCTTATTGACCTGCCCAAAGCTGGTGAGGGCGTAGCGGACATCGTAATGAGTGCAATGCAGGATATGCTACTCAAGATCGCCCTCTATCAGTGCCGCCAAGACTACGAAACGCGCCGTCAGCGTCAAGCCGAAGGGATCGCGGTAGCAAAGGCCAAAGGAACCTACAAAGGCCGTAAGCCTGACACAGTAGCAAATGCCAAAATAGTTGAACTACGCGCCATCGGTTACACAATAGCCAAGATCGCATCGACGCTCAACGTGAGCGAGTCACAAGTGAAACTAATCTTAAAGAAAGCGTGTTGACGAATAGAAATAGGGGAGAGGTTTTCAACTACTTACGCAACAGGTGCAGCCCGGTAATGAGAAATTACAGTTTCCCATACACCGAACCTGAAGCGTAGATATGCACGAACTAACACCGTCTTGACTCTGTTCATAGCTAACCTTTCATAACGAAAACCAATGCGGGCCATTGGCAACCTCGGTACACCACGCACCTGCTCATATGCGATTGTGTACATAGGCATGGTTAAAGAGAACCTCTCCCCTATTTCCCTTCAAATTGACGATCAAAATCAACACCTAATTTCGCTACGTTTCTACACCACTACAGTACATCTATGACAACGAGCGTAGCGAAAAAAAGTCCGGCGTATTCGTGCACAATAGCAGGCTGCTCTGCGTGCCGTCGGTGATGAACACCTGGGCCGCCTCGCACACCACGCCGCGCGCAGCCCGCAGATGGTCGGCGATGGCTTCGCGCAGCTGCGGCTCGCCGGCCGGATCGCCGTAGTTGAGCTGCTCCACCGTCAGTGCGCGCCAGGCGCGTTCCAGCATGCGGCGCCACAGCGTCAGCGGAAAATGGTCGAGCGCCGGCACGCCGGGCACGAAGGCGCCCATCATCTCGGCCGGTCCCTGCTGGGGGCGCAAGGCGCGCGCGCGCTGCGAAAGGCCGGCCTGCGGCACGGCCGCCGCCTGCAGCGCCGCAGGCTCGCGGTCCGGCGCCACGGCGGCCACCACGGTGCCGCGCCGGTCGGTGGTGACGAAGCCTTCGCTGGCCAGCTGCTCGTAGGCGTACAGCACGGTGTTGCGGGCCAGGCCCAGCTCCTCGGCCAGCGCGCGCGAAGCGGCCAGCCGCGTGCCCGCCGCCAGCGTGCCGTTGCGGATCGCCGCGCGCAGGCATTCGTGCAGCAAACGCTGGCGCGGCCAGCCGCGATGGCGGTTCTGCGCGGCATAGCCGTCGATCAGCAAGGCAAAGTCCATTCGTGGCTCCATCAAATTGATTATTTCTGGACCTGTTTCAGGAGCCAGCCAACCATTATATTGCGGCTTCAACCTTTTTGGATGGAGATCATGACCGAACCAGCAAGCCACGCCGCACCGAGCGAACGCACCCGCGTCCGCCGCATTCCGACCAACGCGCATTACGACACCGCCACGCTGCACGCCATCATCGACGACGCCTACCTGTGCCACATCGCCTTCGCCGACGACCGTGGGTCGCACTGCATCCCCACCGCCTGCTGGCGCGAGGGCGACCACCTGTACATTCACGGCTCCAACGGCAGCCGCATGCTCAAGCGCCTGACGGAAAGCGAGACCTGCGTGACCATCACCCACCTCGACGGCCTGGTGATGGCGCGTTCGGCGTTCAATCATTCGATGAACTACCGCTCGGCGATGATCTACGGACGGTTCGAGGTGGTGGCGGACGAGGGCGAACGGCGCCGCACGATGGAGGCGTTCATGGAGAAGCTGGTGCCGGGCCGGCAGGCCGAAATCCGGCCGGGCTCGGACAAGGAATACGCGGCCACCACCATCATGCGCATCGCGCTCGACGAGGCGGCCTGCAAGGTGCGCGCCGGCGGCCCGGAGGACGACGAGGACGACATGAGCTGGCCGGTGTGGGCGGGCGTGCTGCCGTTCGCGCGCATGCAGATGAAGCCCATCACCGATCCGGCATGCAGCCATGCCGCGCCGGCCTACGTAATCGCGTGGCAGAAGTGGTAAGGCAGGACGTACAATCTGTTTGACATTAACGTAACGTGATACTTCAGCCTTGGTGCTTTACCAGGAAAGGAACATCATGCGTACATTTCAGCAGATTGCCAGGGCCGCCTTTGCCGGCGCGCTCACCATGTCCATCATCGCGCCGGCCGCCGGCGCCACGCCGCTGCGCGAGCAGGACGACATCGTCACCGTCGCCGGCGTGGAAATCGCCTGCCGCATCACCTTCCCGGCCGGCCAGCCGCAGGGCGCGGTGCTGCTGCTGCCAGGCTCGCTCTTCAGCGACGTCGACGGCAACTACCCGACCATGAATCTCAAACCGCATCTGTATGCGGACCTGGCTGCGCAACTGGGCGAACGCGGCTACGCCGTCCTGCGGATGGCGAAGATCGGTCCCGGCACCGGCTCGCGCACGGTGGATGCGCTAGCGGCCGCGCGCCACGCCGCCTTCCCGACCCGCACCGAGGTCGCGTCGGCCGGCCTGGCCTTGCTGCGCAAGACAGCGCCGGCCCGTCCCCTCATCGTGGCCGGCCACAGCGAGGGCGCGCTGGTGGCGTCGCTGCTGGCCAGCGGCGCCGACGCGCCGGCCATCGACGGCGTTGTCTCGTTGTCCGGTCCGGCCACGCCCCTCCTCAGCCTGATGCGCGAGCAGGTGGCCGCCATGGCGCCCGCCGGCATGGCGATGTTCGACCAGGTCGTCGCCGCCATCCGCGCCGGCGAGCCGCTGCCGGCCGGCGCCCGGACGGATCCGCAAACGGCGATGCTGGCGGCCATGCCGGACTTCAGCCTGGCCTACCTGCGCAGCGTCGACCGCGTCGACCCCGTGGCCGAACTGGCGCGCGTGCGCCAGCCAGTGCTGATCGTCCAGGGCGGGCAGGATGCGTCGGTGCCGCCGGCGCACGCCGAACTCCTCCATCAGGGACGCGGCAATCTGCCGACGGAACTGGCCCGCTTCCCCGGCCTGACCCACTTCTACAAGGTCGCGCCGCCCGGCATCCCGCCGATGCAGTCGATGGCGCTCGACACCGTCAGCGATCCGGCGGTCGCGGAGCACATCGCGCGCTGGGCGCGCCACATGCCGATGTAGTTTACCTACAATTTGAGATCGGACGACATGGCGTAAATACAACGTGGAAGCGCTTCCCTGGGAGAATTGTGGCAAATATTGCGTATTCTTAATGTCGAAACATAAATATTCGTTTGACTTGGTTTCTAGTTTTAATACAAGATCGTTTCCGAGCGGCCTCAGAACGCCGTACAAAAGCGACCTTTTACAACACCAGGAGACCTCCAAATGAAGTTCAATACGCACCCGTCCGGCGTCCGTGCCGCCCTTCCCCTCACCCCGGTGGCCGCCGCCTGCGCGCTGCTGATGTCGGCCCTGGCCGCGCCGCTGCACGCGCAGACCGCCGGCGCGCCGCAAGCGGCCGACACGCCGGTGTCGACGGTGGTGGTATCGGGCATCCGGCGCGGGATCGAGGACGCGATTTCGGTCAAAAAGGACTCGACCTCCATCGTCGAATCCATCTCCGCCGAGGACATCGGCAAGCTGCCCGACGTCAGCATCGCCGAATCGATCGCCCGCCTGCCCGGACTGGCTGCGCAACGGGTGGCCGGCCGCGCCCAGGTCATCAGCATCCGCGGGCTGTCGCCGGACTTCGCCACCACCCTGCTCAACGGCCGCGAACAGGTCAGCACCGGCGACAACCGCAGCGTGGAATTCGACCAGTACCCGTCCGAACTGCTGAGCGGCGTGACCGTCTACAAAACCCCGGACGCCGGCCTGGTCGGCCAGGGCCTGTCCGGCACCATCGACATGCAGACCGTGCGCCCGCTGGCCTTCGCCGGCCGCACCATGTCGGTCAACGTGCGCGGCGAGCAGAACTCGATGGGCAAGATCGCCAACACCAAGGACACCGGCCACCGCATCAGCGCCAGCTACATCGACCAGTTCGCCAACCGCACGGTCGGCGTCGCGCTCGGCATCGCCAGCCTGGAATCGCCCATCCTCGACAACGAGACCGGCACCTACGAGCCGTTCGACCAGAGCAAGGTCTCCGGCGTCCCGGCCGGCACCTACGTCACCGCCGGCGTCAAGGCGCTGGCCAAGAGCGGCACCCTCAAGCGCACCGGCCTGATCGGCGTGCTGGAATACCGCCCGAACAAGATGTGGACCAGCACCCTGGACGTCTTCGCCTCCGAGTTCAAGCAGGTCGACACCAACAACCAGTTCGAAGTCAACCTGGGCGGCTACAACGGCAGCAACAACCCGGTCGGCTTCAACTACAACAGCACCAACATCGTCAACGGCACGCTGCTGGGCGGCACCGCCACCGGCGCCTACCCGCTGGTGCGCGGCCAGTACAACAACCGCAAGGATGAAATCCGCACCGCCGGCTGGGCCAACAAATTCAACTTCGGCGGCTGGTCGCTGCTGGCCGACGCCAACTACTCGGAAGCCAAGCGCGACGAGACCTACCTGGAAAACAACCTGCAGCTGCAAAGCGCCGGCGGCGGCGCCTTCAACGATCCGCTGATGACCGTGGGCTGGACGCCCGGCCACTTCGCCACCATCGCCGGCAAGCTCGATTACAGCGATCCGGCCAAGCTCTATACCGGCAACTCGATCTACGGCTACGGCAGCACCTACTCGCCGCACCTGAAGGACACGCTCAAGAGCTTCAAGCTGGCCGCCACGCTGCCGGCGCCGGAGATGCTGGACAAATACCTGAGCGGCGTCGACATCGGCATCAACTACAGCGACCGCACCAAGACCAAGCGCCAGCCGTCCGGCCAGCTGTTCGCCAAGGGCAATCCGACCATCTCCAGCGACCTGCTGTATTCACCGGTCGACCTGGGCTTCGCCGGCGGCGGCATCGTCCCTTCGTGGAACGTGCCGGGCGTGATCGCCAAGTACTTCAACCCGATCGACTACAGCCTGGCCAACAACGCCGGCACCATCAGCCGCGCGTGGGACGTGACCGAGAAGATCACCACCGGCTACGCCCGCGCCAACATCGACAGCGACTGGGGCGGCGTGACCGTGCGCGGCAACTTCGGCGCGCAGCTGCTGCGCACCGACCAGTCCTCGCAGTCGCTGTACGCCGACAACGGCGGCGCCGCCCATCCAATCGAAGACGGCCGCACCTACAACGACGTCCTGCCGAGCATGAACCTGGCCTTCGGCCTGCCGCACGAGCAGACGCTGCGCCTGTCGCTGGCCAAGCAGATCGCCCGTCCGCGCGTCGATGAGCTCAACGCCGGCTTCAACTTCACCGTCGATGCCGGCACCCGCCTGCCGAGCGGCAGCGGCGGCAATGCGCGCCTCGATCCATGGCGCGCCAAGGCCTTCGACATCTCGTGGGAGAAGTACTTCGCCAAGAAGGGCTACGTGGCGCTGGCGGGCTTCTACAAAAAGCTCGACACCTACATCTACACCTTCTCGGAAACCCGCGACTTCTCGCAGTACACGGCGGGCACCAACGCCATCACCAACATGGGCCAGTACACCACGTCCTACAACGGCAGCGGCGGCATGCTGAAAGGCGCCGAGCTGTCCGTGTCGGTGCCGCTGGAACTACTGACGCCAGCGCTGGACGGCTTCGGCATCCTGGCCAGCAGCTCGTACACCGAGAGCGGCATCGACATCAAGCAGATCAACTCGACCATCGGCAAGATCCAGCTGCCTGGCCTGTCGCGCAACGTCACCAACCTGACGATGTACTACGAGAAGGCCGGCTTCTCGACCCGCGTGAGCACGCGCCGCCGTTCGGATTACGTGGGTGAGATCGGCAACTTCGCCGGCGACCGCCAGCTGCGCTACGTGGTGGGCGACAGCCCGGTCGATTTCCAGATCGGCTACACCTTCAACGACGGCGCCTACAAGGGCCTGGGTGTTCTGCTGCAGGTGAACAACCTGACCAACGAGGCGTATGAAACCTACGCCAACAGCAAGGACCGTCAGCTGGAGTATGCGAAGTATGGCCGCACGGTCCTGTTTGGAGTGAACTACAAGTTCTGATGTCAGTTGCAAGGATGCCGGCCAAAGTATCAGGCCGGTTTTTGATCCTGCAATCCCCGTTGCAGGATCTTTTTTACCGGCGTTGCGCCGACTCGCGATACCACAAGCCCAGCATGCACAGGGCGAACAGCAGCGCAAAAGGGACAGCCGGCAGTGGACGTTCGACTGCCGCGCCGTTGCCTTTGCCATCCTCGCCAGCGCTCCGCGCCGCATACACCGCCGTCGCATCGCGCCGCAAGGCCCGCTGCCACGCAGGCCAATCCTTCACGTCATACACATACTCGTACGCCGGCGCATCCATGCCCGCCGCGTTGAACTTGGCCCAACCGGCATGCTGCGGCCACCAGGCGCCGCAACGCGCATCGGCCTTGTCGGCGCGCGCCTGCAATGCCAGGACAGGCTCGTCTTCGGCCGGCTGCACGCTTGCCACCGCGCCGCCTTCCACGCAGACTTCGCTGCGCAAGCCCGGCACCGGCATCGGATCCGGCAGCCGCCAGCTGGCTTTCTGCGCGCTGGCCAGCGCGATCGTGTCCATCGCGCCCTGCCACCACAAGGCCAGGGCTTGCGGCGCGCTGATCGCATAACGGTGCCAGTCCGACACGCCTATCCATATCACGCGTCCCTGCTGCTGCCCTTGGCCGATATCGCGTTGCCACAGCCATGGCAGCTTTTTGCCGTCGCGCGCAACGACGGACCACGGCGCTGCCGCGTTATCGTCCGGATTCAAGCCGCCCGGCGGCATCGCCAGCACGGCGCCGGCGACGGTGAACTGGCGCGTGTCCTCCTTCTCCGTGGTCGGCGATTGTGGATGCAGGCGCAGGCCGAACTCGCGCTGCCACATGGCGGCGTCGGCGGCGTTCGCGCCCAGCACCACCAGCGGCGCGCCCTGGCGCGTCTGCGCCAGCAGCGCGCCGCGCGCGGACGGATTCATATGCTCCACGTAGGCGGCATCGACAAACACCGCGTTGGGCGCTGTTAAGGGGGTACGTGCGGTTTCGCTGCGAGCCACCGCCTTGCCCAGCGTGACGCTCCAGTCGAGGATCGCGTTGCCGTCCGCCAGCAGTTGATTCAGCGCGCGGGCATCGAACGATGGCGCATCGAAGCGGCCCTGTATCTGCAAGGGCAGCGCATCTTTTACGTGCAATGGCACCGGGCCTTGTGCGATCACTTTCCCTGCGGCGTCCAGCAAGCGCGCCTGCAACACCATCGCCTCCGCTACCGGCGGCAGCCACTGCACGCTCAGCTGCGACGTGGCCGACGCGGTGAGATTCGAATCCGCCAGCACCTGCTTGTTCTCGGCCAGCAGCTGCAAGCGCCAACCCGCTTGCGCCTGGGCGCGCCGCACCGTCAACGTGAAGATGCGGCCCAGCGACATCGAACGCGGAAAGTCCAGCCACAGCAGGTCGGCTTCGGCAGGCTTCCACTGCACGCGGCGCGCTGGCAGGTCGCGCCATTCCGCTTCGCGCAGGCCGTCGCCGCTCAGGGCGATGGCCTGCGCGCGCGGAATCGCCAGAAGCGATGCTTCGCTGATGCCGCCGGAAGCGTCGGTCGCTACCGCCAGGACGTTCTCGCCGGCTTGCGGCAAACGTATGTTCGCCAGTGAAACCGCCAGCGACGCCGACGCCACAGCCACCAGCGTCGCGTTGACCCAATTGCGCTTGCGGCCATACAGCGCCGCACTGGTCGCGCCGACGGCCAGCACCGCCGCAGGTACGGCGATTGCGGTGAGATCCATATTGATCATTTCAACTGCTCCTTGCCGTTCCACGCCTGGCGGAACGGCGTATCCGTCGAAGGCCGCGCCTGCAGCAGCACCGGCGCATCCGTCAGCGTTCCGCGCAACCATGCGCGCAGCTCGCCGCGACAGGCGACGCAGCCATCCTGCACGTCCTGCACGGCGCGCTGGGCGCTCAGTTTCTGTTCCTGGTCGGCGATGCGGGCGGCGATGGTGTCGCGCGCGGCCTTGCTCCACAGGGCGGGCAAGGCACCGTCCTGCGACAGCGCTTGTACCAGCTCGCGCACTTCTGCGGGCACGGTCTCGCCGGCGGCGCCCTGTGCGCGCTTGTAGCTCAACACACCGACGATGTCGCCGCTCATGCGCTTCTCTTCCTTCAGCGCAGGCGGGACAAAGGCGGTGCGGTGCAGATAGATGCGCTCCGCAGCCTGCAGCTCCTTGATCGCATCCAGCGCCTTGTACTCGGGCGGCAGCGCGGGCTTGGGCGAAATGGCGCGCAGCGATTTCTCCGCGTCCCACATGGCCGACAGCGCGCGCTTTAATATCGCCTTGGTCTTGGGATCGAAAATGGTGGCGTTGTCTTCCTGGTCGTGGGCGTGGCCGAACTCCTTCAGCACCGACATTTCGCTGCCGAAGGCAGGCTTGCCGCCGTGGTGTTCTTCGCCCTCGTGTTCGTGTTCGTGCTCGTCGCCGAACAGGCTGGATTCTTCGCCGAGGAACTGGCCGTAGCGCAGACGCAGCTTGGCCTGGTCCGATGCGATGGATTCGCTACGCGCGCGCACCGTGGCGGCAGACATGGCGGGATGGGCCTGCATGTCGGCCACCAGTTGCTCGGTGTCGATGATGATCTGGCGTTGGCTGCGCAGGTTTTCCGGCTTGGCGATCGACGGCAGCGCGGTCGAGTCCAGGCTCTCGGCTTCCGGCGCGGGCAGGCGCAGCGTGTAGGTCGGCGACTGCGTCGTGTGCGGATTGTCCGGCGAGTTGTCGGTGGCGCGCACGAAGAAGTACAGCTCGTCGCCGGGCTCCATGCCCAGCTCCGCCAAGGTCCACTGCTTTTTCCAGTGGCGGACTTTCGGGTCGGACGATTGCGGCAGCGGCACTTCGCGGTCGCTGAAGCGGATGTTCTCGCCGCTGCCGCGCGCCAGCGTCATGTGCAGGCTGGCGCGGACGATGGCGTAATCGTCACGGGCGCTGACGGCGATTTGCACGGTCTTCACATCCTTGGCGAGGATGTGTATCAATTCGCCCGGCTCGATGATGGTCACCTGCGGCGCCTGGTCCGGCGTGACGCGGATGTTGTAGCGCGTGCCGTTCTTGCCGCGCGCGCGCCAGAACAGCGACTCTTCCACTCGCTTCGTCGCGCAGGCTTCGGTGACGGGCAGGCTTAGTCCGTCGCCCAGCTCCACCGCCGGCTGCGGGCCGGTCGGATTTCGCACGCACCAGCGGATTTCGGAAAACTGCGGCACCTGGATGTCGCGGGCGGCGGTCTCGAATGGTTGGGCGCCGGTGTAGACAGGCGGTGTGACGCGCAGGTAGATCTCGCCGTCGACGATGGGCTTTGCGGTCTGGCTGGCGGGGGTGGTTATCACGGCGGCGGTCTGTTTGCCGTGATAACCCCACGCGGCGCCTGCGGCTGCAAGGCTGAGCAGGAGCGGTATGACGCTGACACGCACGCGGCTGCGGGCGATGCTGCGGTAGTCGCCGTTGCCCAGCACGGAGGCAAGGCGGGCTTGCAGGCGTTGCTGTTGGAGTTTTGCGATGGGCGTGGTGGCGTCGGCTGCCAGCAGCGTGCTGCTGTCTTCCAGCGCGGGGATGGCGGCGTTGAGCCAGGAGGTCCATTCCCGTTTGACGCGCAGGCGCCAGCGGTAGATGTCGATTGCCACCCAGGCAGCCCACGGCAGTACGGCCGCTATCGCCAGTAGGGGCGCCGCGTGCAGCAGGATCAGGGCGATGGCCAGCGGCGCCAGCGCGGCCAGCCATTGCGGCGCACGGCGGCGCAGGACGGCGGCCCACAGGTGGCGGCGCAGGAAGTCAGTTTCGCCGTGCATGGGTCAGTATCCGTTCCAGTAAAAACAGCGCAAGCAGGGCTAGCGCGAGCCACGCTGCCGGCTTGGCGTCGGTGATGGCGGGCAGCGCGCTGCGGGCGGCGCCCAGCGTTTTCGATGGCATCGGGTAGGCCGGTGCGGGGGCTGGACTGAGCTGCTGCCAGGCTTCGTACAGCGTGCGTGCGGTGTCGGCGTCACGGGGCGGTATGGCGTCCGAGGTCCAGAGGCGGCCGCGCGGAGTGTCGGTGTATTTCAATGTGATGTCGTTTACGCCGCGTATCGTTAGCTCGTCATTCCCGCGTAGGCGGGAATCCATGCTGCGGCTCTGATCACGCGCCGTATGGGTTCCCGCCTGCGCGGGAACGACGGGGGTTGGTGCGGCGATCCACCAGTGCGGGGCGCGCCAGTCGGCGGGCGGCGCAGCGGCGGATTCCCAGACGATCAACTCGGTTTTTGCGTTTGGTTCGGCAGCGAGCGTGTAGCGGTTGGCGCCATCGCCGGCGCGGCTGAAGGCGGCGAACAGCGAACGCCAGCCAGCGCCCTGCTCCTGAGCTCCCGCCAGCACAATGTGATGCTCGGTCGGCGTCGCGGCGGCCGCGGCGACGAATGGCTTGATGCGCAGCTCCACCTGATGGCTGAATTGCGGCACGCGGGCCGGCATCGCCACCTGCCCGGCACGCGCGACCATCAGCAGACGCGCGCTGGGGCGCCAGTCGCGTTCATGCTGACGCAGCCATTGCAAGCCATTCGACGGCAGCTCGATGCGCTGCGCCGCCCCCATGCCGGCGCCCGCGATCTGCTGCTCCGCCCACGCCTTATCCGCACCGGCATCCAGCAGCACGGTATCGCCGCGCCAAGGGAAGATGGTCGCGGCCAGCCAGGCGATCAGCGCCACCAGCATCAGGCAGCGCACCAGCAACAGCAAGCGGTCGCGCCATTGCCAGACGCGCAACTGCTCCGGCGCGGCCGATGGCAGGAAGCGCGCCGTCGCCAGCGGCTCGGCCTTCAGGCGCTGGCGCTTCTGACGGTGCCACCACACCGGCAGCAGCAGCACCGGCAGCGCAAGCCACCACAATGGATAAGAACTCAGCATCGACAGCCCATCTTCATTTTGCGCGCGCTCCCGCCAGCCGCAACCAGCTGCGCAACACACCGCCCAGAGGCTGCTCGATACGCGCCTCGTAGTGGACGATATTGTTTTGACGGCAGCTGGTCGCCACCGCATCGAAATGCGCACGGCTCTGCTGCCTGTAGCTTTCGCGGTCAGCGTTGCTCATGCGGTGCAGGCCATCGCTCTGCTCCGGATCGCGGTAGGCCGCGCCAGCCTTGAAGCTCGCGTCCACCTCCGCCTGCGTGCGCAGGGTCAGCAAGCGCACGTCGTGCCGCAGGCTGCGCAAACGCACCAGCGCTTCGCTCAACGGCGACGGCCAGTCGAGGAAATCGCTGGCGGCGAAAATCAGACTTGGCGAACGGGCGAAATGCAGGCTGGCCTTCAGCACCTCGGCACTGGGCAGGCCGCCTTCCGGCTTGGCCTTGGCCAGCTGCGCCAGCACGCGCTGCAACTGGCGCGGCCCGCGCGAGGCTGGCGTGAACTCGACCTTGCCGCTACCGCATACCACCAGGCCGAACGCGTCGCCCTGCCGCTGCGCGATCGCCGCCACGCAGGCCAGCACGGTGCGCGCGAACCACAGCTTGTCGACACCATTGATCTCGCGGCTGGGCTCCGCCATCGAGGCGCTGGCGTCCAGCCACAGCCAGGTGGCGACGTGGCTGTCGCGCTCCGCCTCGCGGACGAAGTAGCGGTCCGCGCGCGCCAGCAGCTTCCAGTCGACGCGGCGCCACTCGTCGCCCGGCGCGTAGGCCCGGTACTCGGAGAACTCGACGCCGGCGCCGCGCTCGCGGCCCGCGTGCAGGCCGTGGCCCAGCCCCGCCAGCACGTGGCGGATCACCAGCTCCAGATCCTTGGTCTGCGCCATCATCGCCGTCATGGCGGCGGGCGCGGACGGTGTAAAGGTCGATTGCATCGCGGCTTAATCTGGACGGATATGCTCGCGCAGCGCCAGCAGGATGTCTGCGATCGCCACGCCATCCGCCTCCGCCTCGAAGTTGCGGATCACGCGGTGCGCCAGCACCGGCAGCAGCATCTCGCCGATATCCTCGCGGGTGACGGCCAGGCGGTTGTGCATCAAGGCGCGCGCCTTGGAGGCCAGCACCAGCGCCTGCCCCGCGCGCGGGCCCGCGCCCCAGCCCACATGCTTTTTCACCGCCGGCACCGTCGTCAGCGCCGGACGGGTGGCGCGCACCAGCCGCGTCGCATACGCCAGCAGATGATCGCCGATCTCGATATCGCGCACCAGCTGCTGCAAGCGCAGCAAGGTCGCCACGTCCATCACCGGGTCCGCGTCCTTCAGGCCGGCGTGGGTGGTGGCGGAGACCATCGCGATCTCTTCCTCCTCGGTCGGATACACGACGTCGATGCGCAGCAGGAAGCGGTCCAGCTGCGCCTCCGGCAACGGATAGGTTCCGGCCTGCTCGATCGGGTTCTGCGTCGCCAGCACGAAGAAAGGTTTGGGCAGCTGGTGCGTCTGACCGGCGAAGGTGACGCTGCGCTCCTGCATCGCCTCCAGCAGCGCCGACTGCGTCTTCGGCGGCGCGCGGTTGATCTCGTCGGCCAGCAGCACCTGCGTGAACACCGGCCCTTGCTGGAAGCGGAACTCGCGCTTGCGGGTCGCGTGGTCCTCCTCCAGGATCTCGGTGCCGACGATATCCGACGGCATCAGGTCCGGCGTGAACTGCACGCGGTGGAAGTTCATATCGGTCGCCTGCGACAGCGATTTCACCAGCAGCGTCTTGCCCAGTCCCGGCACGCCCTCCACCAGCGCGTGGCCGCCGGCCAGCAGGCAGATGATCAGCGCATCGATGACGTTTTCCTGACCGATGATCACGCGGGACATGCTCGCCTTCAGCGCCGCCACCTTGGCGCTCAGCGCGCCGATTTCATTTTCGCTCCAGGCGATTGCACTATCCAAGATCAGGCTCCCAACGCATATTGAATGATATTGACCGCAAAGCGGGTGTTGTCGACCACCAGCCAGCGCTTGTTGCGGAAGTCGTAGTCCCACTCGCAGCCGTAGTCCTTGTTGCTGTACAAAAGCCGCACGCGGCCGCCCACTTCCACCGCCTTCAGATAGTCGTGCACCAGATCGTCGCCCCAGCCGTTGAGCTCCACGCTGGTGTTGGGCGGGCCGTCGAAATGGAAGAAGCTCGAATACACGGGGTGCGTATTCGGGATCTTGTGCAGCGCCTTGGGTCCGAAGATGCGGGCGATTTCGGCCTCGAACGATTTGGCGAACAGGCCGTCGATGTCGTGGTTGCAGTCGTCCACGAACAGGAAGCCGCCGCCCTTGATGTAGCGCTCCAGGTTCTTGCGCTCGGCCGGCGTGAACTGCACCAGCTTGTGGCCGGCGAAATAACAGAACGGAGCCTCCAGCATCTTCGGATCGGACAGCGCGACGATGCGCTCGACGGGATCAACCCGCAAGGTCGTGTATTCGACCAGCGAGTTGAGCACGTTGCTCGGCATGCGGATATCGACATCCCAATCGCCCGACTCGTAGGTCAGGCGGGTGAAATAAAAATCGTAGTTGGCCACGCGGTTCCCTTGCCTTAGCTAACGTCATTCCCGCGCAGGCGGGAATCCAGGCATTGCCTGAATTCCCTCCATGCTGAGCGTGAACGCAAACGTTCTATGGATTCCCGCCTGCGCGGGAACGACGGCGTTCATACCGCGTCCGACAGAGAGGTGAAATTGAAGTCGCGTACCTTCATCGGCGGGATCAGCATCTGGTAACGCACCTCGTCGCCGCCGATCACCACCGGCTTGCCCAGTTCATCGATATTGTTCAGCATCGACACCGGGCTTTCGTTGAAGCGGAAGTTCTTGATCGGATGCTTGATCTTGCCGTTCTCGATGTAGAAGGTGCCGTCGCGCGTGAGGCCTGTCAGCAGCAGCGACTGCGGATCAACCATGCGGATGTACCAGGTGCGCGTCACCAGCACGCCCTTCTTGGTCGAGGCGATCAGCTCCTCGGTCGACTTGCCACCGCCCGCCATGATCATGTTGCCGTGACGGCCAGCAGCGCGCTGGCCCTGTTTCTGTGCCCAGTAGCGGGTGTAGTCCAGCGAGGCCACCTTGCCGCCCTTGATGACGTCCGTGCGCTCGCGCGCCAGCATCGACGAGCTGTCCCACGCCAGCACCGGCACGTCCTTGTCCCACGGATCGGCCCAGACGTTGACCTGCTCGTCGAACAGCTTCTCGCCCAGTCGGTTGCCGCCGCCCTTCTTCGACAGGAAGCTGCGGCCCTCGTCGGCGCGCCGCGCGTCGAAGGCGCCGAACATGCGGCCGATGATTTCCGACGTTGCCGCCGGCTCCAGGATCACCGTGTAGCGGCCCGGCTCCAGCGCCTTGGCCTCCACCGATTTGATCGCCTTCTCAATCGCGATCTCGGACGCTTCGCGCGCATCGAACTTCTTCGCATCCGTCGCCGAACGGGTGGCCCAGCCGGAACCACGGCCATCTTCGGTGCGGGTGGTGACGGTGAAGCCCAGGTTGCTCAAGGTCTGGTAGCCGAACACGCCGTTGGAGTTGGCCACCGTTTCAAAGCCGGTGGTGTCGTTGAAAAAGCCCGCCGCGATCAGCCCCTTCTTGCGACAGGCGTTGATGCTGACGGCCGCCACTTCGGCGCGGTATTCGGGATCGATGGCGGCGGTGGACTCGTTGTAGGTGGCTGAGGATTTGTACTCCTGCTTCTTGATCGCCGGTTCGAACTCCGGGTTTTCCGGCGCCAGGCGCGCCACGTCCTCGGCGCGGCGCACGGCGCGTTCCAGCGCCTTATCGTCGAACTCATTGATCGAGGCCGTGCCCTGGCGCTTGCCGAAGGCGACGCTCACCGTCAACTGTGTGTTCTCGGTCAGGCCGGCGGTCGACACGGCGTTGCGCGCGTAGCGGATATTGCCATCACGTTGACCGCTGATCTGCACGCGGCACTCATCGGCCTTGGACAGCGACATCACCTTGTCGCAAACGCGTTTGGCTTCTTCCTGGGTCAGCATCTTCATTGATTATCCTATCTTGCGAGCGGTGTTGATGACGTTGATACCGTTGAAGCGCGTGGTCGGAGACCCGTGCGATACGGCGCTGACTTGCGAAGGCTGGCCCTTGCCATCGAAGAAGGAGCCGCCCATGCGCCAGTCGCGTTCATCGCACAGCGCCGAGCAGGCGTTCCAGAACTCCTGGGTGTTGGACTGGTAGGCCACGTCCTCCAGCTGGTTGGTGATCTTGCCGTTCTTGATCTCGAAGTATAGCTGGCCGCCGAACTGGAAGTTGTAGCGCTGCTGGTCGATCGAGTACGAGCCGCGGCCCAGGATGTAGATACCCTTCTTGACGTCCTTGACCATGTCGTCCGGCGTCAGCGGCTTCTTGCCCGCTTCCAGCGACACGTTGGGCATGCGCTGGAACTGCACGCTGCTCCAGCTGTCCGCGTACGAGCAGCCGTGCGACTCCTTCTCGCCGATGATGGCCGCCTGGTCGCGCGTGGCCTGGTAGTTGACCAGGATGCCGTTGCGGATCAGGTCCCAGCGCCTGGAGGCCACGCCCTCGTCGTCGTAGCCCACGCAGCCCAGCGAGCCTGGCGTGGTCTTGTCGGCGACGATGTTGACCAGCTCCGATCCATACTTGAAGTTCTTGCTCTTCCACTTGTCCAGCGTGGCGAAGCTGGTGCCGGCGTAGTTGGCCTCGTAGCCCAGCACGCGATCCAGTTCGGTGGCGTGGCCGACCGATTCGTGGATGGTCAGGAACAGGTGTTCCGGCGACAGCACCAGATCGTACTTGCCCGGCTCGACGGTTTTCGCGGTCAGCTTTTCGCGGGCGTGGCGGCCGGCGGCGCGGGCGTCCTCGATCAAATCGTAGGCGCCCTTGTACAAGGTGGTGACGTTGCCGGCGGCCTTGACCTTGTTGGAGTCCTTCGCGTCGAAGAATTCATAGCCCATGCTGGCCGGCGACGACAGCCCGTCGCGCGTGCGGAAGCGGTTGGTGGCCTTGTCGACGGCGGTGGCGGTCAGCGGCGCCCACAGGCGGTGGATGTCCTGGTCGATGTAGGAGCCGTCGGTGGAGGCGAAGTACTTCTGCTGGTTCACCTGGAACAGGTTGGACGACATGAAGCTGGCGCCCGCGTCCAGGCCGGCCTTGTTGGCGGCGATCAGCATCTCGGCCTTTTCCTTGATAGCCACGGTGCGCCAGTCCTTCTTGAACGGCGTGGCCCATGCCACTTCGCCGACGCCTTTGACAGGCGCCAGCACCACAGGCTCGGTCTGCAGCTTGGCGTTGGCGCGCGCGATGGCGACCGCCTGGCGCGCGGCGGCGGCCACCGAGTCCAGCGTCATGACGTTGGTCGAGCAGAAGCCGTAGGCGCCGTTGGCGATCACGCGCACGCCGACGCCGGAGGATTCGGTGTTGACGATGTTTTCCACGTTCAGGTCGCGCGTGGTGAGGAACTGGTTCAGGTAGCGGCCGATGCGCACGTCGCAGTAGCTGGCGCCGGCCTTGGTGGCGGCGTTCATCGCGGCGTCGGCCAGCGACTTCTTGAACTGTACGGCGACGGGGTTGAGCAGCTCCTCGGCCGCGATGGCGTTGCCGAAGACCGGTATCAGCAGGCTGCCGCCGGCCGCCGCGCTAACTTTTAGAAATGAACGTCGTTCCACTATAACTCCTGACAGCAGGCCTTACCCCGTCATTCCCGCGCAGGCGGGAATCCATACTTCGCCGGCCAGGAAGCTCGGCATGGGTTCCCGCCTGCGCGGGAACGACGGCTAGTGCTTTACACCGCGTCCGACAATGAGGTGAAGTTGAAGTCGCGCACCCGCATCGCCGGGATCAGCAGCTGGAACTGCGACTCGTCACCCGACAGGATTTCCGGCCGCCCCAGTTCCTCGATGTTGTTCAACATCGTCACCGGGCTTTCGTTGAAACGGAAGTTCTTGATCGGATGCTTGATCTTGCCGTTCTCGATGTAGAAGGTGCCGTCGCGCGTCAGGCCGGTCAGCAGCACCGACTGCGGATCGACCAGGCGGATGTACCAGGTGCGCGTCACCAGCACGCCCTTCTTGGTGTTGGCGATCAGCTCCTGGGTCGACTTGTTGGTGCCGGCCATGATGATGTTGCCCGCCGAGCCGACGGCGCGCTTGCCCTGCTTCTTGGCCCAGTAGGTCGAGTAATCGAGGTTGGCAACCTTGCCGCCCTTGATGATGTCCATGCGCTCGCGCGCCAGCATGCTCTGGCCATCCCACGGCAGCACCGCCACGTCCTTGTCCCACGGGTCGGCCCAGACGTTGACCTGTTCGTCGAACAGCTTCTCGCCCATGCGGTTGCCGCCGCCCTTCTTCGACAGGAAGCTGCGGCCCTCGTCGGCCTGGCGCGCGTCGAAGCCGTTGAACATGAAGCCCAGCAGGTCCGAGGTCGCAGCCGGTTCCAGGATCACCGTGTAGCGGCCCGGTTCCAGCGCCTTGGCGTCCACCGACTTGAGCGCTTTTTCAATCGCCACGTTGGACGCTTCGCGCGGGTCGAAATTGCTGACGTCGCCGACGCTGCGCTTGACCCAGCCCGAACCGCGGCCGTCTTCGGTGCGCACGGTCACGGTGAAATCCAGGCCCGTGTCCTTCTGGTAGCCGAACACGCCGTTGGAGTTGGCGATGGTGGTGAACTTGGTGCTGTCGGTGAAGAAGCCCGCCGCCACCAGATTGTTCTTCTTGCTGTTCTCGATGCTGTAGGCCGCCACCTGCGCGCGGAATTCAGGATCGATGTCGGCGGTCTTCTGGAAGAAGGTCTGGCTGGCCTTGTATTCCTGCTTGGTCGGCGTCGGCATGAACTCCGGATTGTCCGGCGCCAGGCGCGCCAGGTCTTCCGCGCGGCGTACGGCCTTTTCCAGCGACTTGTCGTCAAACTCGTTGATGGTGGCGATGCCCTGCTTTTTGCCGAAGGCGACCGACACGATCAGTTGCGTGTCCTCGATCAAACCGGCGGTCGACACGGCGTTGCGCGCGTAGCGGATATTGCCCTTGCGGGTGCCGGTGATGTTCACTTCGCACTGGTCGCCCTTGGAATAGGACAGCACCTTGTCGCAGATACGTTTTGCTTCGTCTTGACTCAAATTCTTCATCTCGTGGTCTCCAGGGCTTAGCCGATTTTGCGTGCGGTGTTGATGACGTTGATGCCGTTGAAGCGCGCCGTGCTGGCGCCATGCGACACCACCGACACCTGCGAAGGCTGGCCTTTGCCGTCAAAGAAGGAACCGCCCATGCGCCAGTCGCGCTCGTCGCACAGACCGGCGCAGGCGTTCCAGAACTCCTGGGTGTTCGATTGATAGGCCACGTCCTCCAGCATTTCGCCGATCTTGCCGTTCTTGATTTCGTAGAACAGCTGGCCGCCGAACTGGAAGTTGTAGCGCTGCTGGTCGATCGAGAAGGAACCGTCGCCGACGATGTAGATGCCCTTCTTGACGTCCTTGACCATTTCGTCCGGGGTCATCTTCTTCTTGCCGGCTTGCAGCGAGACGTTGGGCATACGCTGGAACTGCACGCTGCTCCAGTTGTCCGCGTACGAGCAGCCGTGCGACTCCTTCTCGCCGATGATGGCCGCCTGGTCGCGCGTGGCCTGGTAGTTGACCAGGATGCCGTCCTTGATGATGTCCCAGCGCTTGCACTTGACGCCTTCGTCGTCGTAGCCGACGTTGGCCAGCGAGCCTGGCGTGGTCTTGTCGGCGACGATGTTGACCATCTCCGAGCCGTACTTGAACTTCTTGGACTGCCATTTATCGAGCGTGGCGAAACTGGTGCCGGCGTAGTTGGCCTCGTAGCCCAGCACGCGATCGAGCTCGGTCGGGTGGCCGACCGATTCGTGGATGGTCAGCCACAGGTGTTCCGGCGACAGCACCAGGTCGTACTTGCCCGGCTCGACCGATTTGGCGGTCAGCTTCTGCCTGGCCTGCTTGCCGGCCGCGCGGGCATCCTCGATCAGGTCGTAGGACTTGGTGTACAGCGTGGTCACGCCGCCGGCCGCCTTGATCTTGTGCTCGGGGCGCGCGTCCAGGTATTCATAGCCCATGCCGACCGGCGAGGACAGGCCCTGGCGCGAGCGGAACTTGTTGGTCTTCTGGTCGACGGCGGTGGCGAACACCGGCATCCACAGGCGATGGACGTCCTGGTCGATGTAGGAGCCGTCGGTGGAGGCGAAGTACTTCTGCTGGTTGACCTGGAACAGCAGCGACTGCATGAAGCTGGCGCCGCCCTCCATGCCGGCCTTGTTGGCGGCGATCAGCAGCTCGGCCTTGTCCTTGATGGCGACGGTGCGCCAGTCCTTGACGATGGGGGTGGCCCACGCCACTTCGCCCACGCCCTTGACCGGGGCCAGGATCACCGGCTCGGTCTGCAGCTTGGCGTTGGCCTTGGCGATGGCGACCGCCTGGCGCGCGGCGGCGGCCACGCCGTCCGGGCTCATGTCGTTGGTGGCGGCGAAGCCGTAGGCGCCGCCGGCGATCACACGCACGCCGACCCCGGCCGATTCCGTATTGACCACGTTTTCGACGTTGAGGTCGCGGGTGGTGATGAACTGGTTCAGGTAGCGGCCTACCCGCACGTCGCAGTAGGAGGCGCCGGCCTGCGTCGCCGCGGTCATCGCGGTATCGGCCAGCATTTTCTTGAATTGAAGGGCGACTGGCTTGAGCAATTCTTCCGCCGCGATCGCGCGGCCGAAGGCGGGCAGCAGCATCGTGCCCAGCGCCAGACTACTAATATTGAGGAATGCACGTCGTTCCATCGTATCTCCAAAAACGTAACAGCAAGGATTAGATTGCGGGCCGGTCGCCCGGGGTTCTGCTTTTTATTTGCTCTTCTAGCTGGAACTACTTCTTTACCGCTCGTTGCTTCGCACTACACCTGAATATCCGTCGCCGTTTCCGCCGGTTTTGCAATATTAGCGCCGGATTAAGGGACGAGACAGGCAAAATGTGTGCCACGCGTATTCATATTGCAAGTCGGTGCTGCCGGCGGGGTGTTCAGGCGCAAAGTGTCCGCATAGTTGTCCGGCCAACTGTCCGCCGGTGTCCGGAAGTGTCCGTCGACTGTCCGGCGGGCGCCCGTCACGGTGCGGCGGAGCGCCATCCCAATTTGCTTGACCTTCTGGCAAGCCTGCACCATGATCGCGCAGGGCGAGCGGCTGCGCATCGCCACAACCAACGAACCTTCAGGAGACTTTGCATGAAACGAACCGTACTCGCCGTCCTGGCCACCACCATGCTGATCGCGGGCGGCGCCATCGCCGCCGAAGACGCGGCGCTGAAGGCTGCCATCGCCGCGCCGTCGCGCACGCCGGCCAACGTGGAGCGCGACGTCTACCGTCATCCGTACGAAACGCTGACCTTCTTCGGCATCAAGCCGAGCATGACCGTGGTCGAGCTGGCGCCGGGCGGCGGCTGGTACACCGAGATCCTGGCGCCCTACCTGCGCGACCACGGCAAGCTGATCGCCGCCGGCGACGACCTGGCCTCGCCCGACGCCGATGAGCGCAAGGGCGCGGAGCGCTACATGGCACGCCTGAACGCCAAGCCGGAGGTGTACAACAAGGTGGCGCTGGGCGTGTTCTCGCCGCCGCGCAAGTATGAATTCGCGCCGGCCGGCAGCGTCGACATGGTGCTCACCTTCCGCAACGTCCACAACTGGATGGAGACCGGCCCGGACAACCTGAAGACGCTGTTCGGCAGCGTCTACACCAGCCTGAAAAAAGGCGGCGTGTTCGGCGTGGTCGAGCACCGCCTGCCGGCCGCCAAGACGCAGGACAAGGATGCCAGCACCGGCTACATGCACGAGAAATATGTGATCGGCCTGGCCGAGGCGGCCGGCTTCAAGCTGGCCGACAAGTCGGAGGTCAACGCCAATCCCAAGGACAACGCCGAGCATAAAAACGGCGTCTGGGCGCTGCCGCCGACCTACGCCAACAAGGACCAGGACCGCGCCCCGTACAAGGCCATCGGCGAGAGCGACCGCATGACGCTGAAGTTCGTCAAGCCCTGAGCCGGAAGGCTAGAAGCGCGTGAACTTGTTCTCGTCCGGCGCACCGTCGGCCACCAGGTCCAGCTTGTGCGCCTGACGCGCGGGCTTGGCGCCGGCCTTCGGCCCCACCGGCCGGCGCTGCGTCCGCGCGTGCGGCACATCGTCGGCCGCGTACTGCTTGAAGACCGCCATCAGCCGGGTCAGCTGCTCGGCCTGCGCGCTCATCTCCTCCGACGTCGCCGCCAATTCCTCCGAGCTGGCGGCGTTGACCTGGGTGGTCTGGCTGAGCTGCCCCACCGCGCTGTTAATCTGCCGCACGCCTGAGCTCTGCTCTTCCGACGCCGCAGAAATCTCCTGCACCAGGTCCGAGGTCTTGCGGATATTCGGCACCAGCGCATCGAACATATGGCCGGCCTGCTCGGCCAGCTCGACGCTGTCCGACGCCACCTTGCTGATTTCCTGCGCCGCCACCTGGCTGCGCTCGGCCAGCTTGCGCACCTCGGCCGCCACCACCGCGAAGCCCTTGCCGTGTTCGTGCGCGCGTGCCGCCTCGATCGCCGCGTTCAGCGCCAGCAGGTTGGTCTGGTAAGCGATGTCGTCGATGATGCTGATCTTGCTGGCGATCTGCTTCATCGCCGCCGCCGTGGCCTTGACCACTTCGGCGCCGCGCGCCGCGTCCACCGCCGCCTGGGTGGCGATGCCGTCGGTGATCTTGGCGTTCTCGGTATTCTGCGCGATCGACGCCGTCATCTGCTCGATCGAGGCGCTGGTCTCTTCCACCCCGGCGGCCTGCTCGCTGGCCGCCTGCGACAGCGACTGCGCGGTCGAGCTGACCTCCTCGGAGGCGCCGGCCAGGCTGCCCACCACCGACTGCACTTCGCGCACGATGCCCGACAGGCTGCGCGCCAGCCACACCGCCAGCACGCAACCGAGCACCGCGATCGCGATATCTATGCCGAGGATCAGCTTCTTGGCGGAGGCGGCCACTTCCGTCATGGCGGCCGATTCGCCCTTGGTCTCGCTGTCGTTGACGCTGAGGAGCTTGCGGAAGGCGGAACTGATGGCCTCGTCGGCGCCCTTGATGGCCTTGTCCATTTCCTGCGGCGTCGTCCCCTTCTCGCGCATCGCCTCGAGCTGGGTCATGCTCTCGCCATAACTCCTGGTGCCGGCCAGCACTTCGTTCAGCAACGCCTGCTCGTCGGCGGTGACGACGCCGGTCGATTTGTAGTTGGCCATCTCCTTGTCGATGGCGGCCAGGTCGGCGCGGAACTTGCTGTGGTAGTCGCCGCCGCGCAGCATGTAGTTCTTGAAATGATGGACCGCCTGGCCGTGGGCGGTAACGGCCTCCAGCACGGCGTTCTTGCGCATCAGCGTGACGGTTTCGAATTCGTTCCAGTGCTCGTTTAGCGAGCTCAGCTTGGCGAAGGCGACCGCCCCCAGCAGCACCACCAGCAGCACGATGCCGCCAAAGCCGGCATGCAGCCGGGTTTCCATTTTCATCTGCTTGAACATGAGCACATTCTCCTATCGACGGGCGGGGTCACGAGTCATTGTGAACCTATCCTTTACGGCAATTCTCACCAATACTCACTTGTGGCGTACGCCCCACGCCCTTCGGCGTCAGGAAGCCAGCGGCAGCGCGCCGCCCCCGGCCAGCGCGGCCAGCTCGCTGGCCGCCACCACGTGCTGTACGTTGAGCAACAGCACGAAACGGCCCTGCACCTTGCCTATGCCCTGCAGCATCTCGGCGCGCACCTGGGCGCCGAAGCTGGGCGCCGGCTCGATATCGGCCGGCGGAATATCGAGCACCGCATTGACCGCGTCAACCAGGATGCCGATCACGAACGCGCCCTCGTCGCTGTCGACCTCGACCACGATGATGCAGGTGCGCTTGCCGATCGGCGAGGGCTGGCGTTCCAGCCGGCGCGCCAGGTCCAGCACCGGCACCGCGGTGCCGCGCAGGTTGATCACGCCGCTGATACAGGCCGGCATCTGCGGCACCGGCGTCACGCCGGCATATTCGAGGATCTCGCGCACCGCCAGGATGCCGATGGCGAACATGTCCTGCCCCAGCATGAAGCTGAGGTATTGCGCCGGCCCGCCGGCAGCCAGTTGCTTGGTCTCGGATACAGTCAAGGTATTCATCGCCGCCCTCGCTCAGAATTTAACAAAATGCGTTTCATCGGGTTCCCGCAGGTCCGCCATGCGGCGGCTGCCCGCCATCTCGCCGCCGGCGCGCAACGCCGGCTTGCCGGGCTTGCCCGGCTGGCGCACCGCCGTCACCGTGCGCACCGGCCGCGCGCCCGCGGTCAGCTTGAAGAAGGACATGGTCTGCTGCAGCTGCTCGGCCTGGCCGCTCATCTCTTCGGCGGTGGCGGCCAGCTCCTCGGAACTGGAGGCGTTCTGCTGCGTGGTCTGGCTGAGCTGGGTGACGGCCGAGTTGATCTGGCCGACGCCGGCCGACTGCTCCTCCGACGCCGCCGTGATCTCCTGCACCAGGTTAGAGGTGCGGCGGATATTGGGCACCATCTCGCTGAGCAGGCGGCCAGCCTTTTCCGCCAGCTGCACGCTGCTCGACGCCACCTGCTCGATCTCCTGCGCCGCCACCTGGCTGCGCTCGGCCAGCTTGCGCACCTCGGCCGCCACCACCGCGAAGCCCTTGCCATGCTCGCCGGCGCGCGCCGCCTCGATCGCCGCGTTCAGCGCCAGCAGATTGGTCTGGTAGGCGATGTCGTCGATGATGCTGATCTTCTTGGCGATCTGCTGCATCGCCGCGACCGTCGACTCGACCGCCTCGCCGCCCTCGGCCGCCTCCAGCGCCGCCTTGCTGGCGATGCCGTCGGTGACCTTGGCGTTCTCCGTGTTCTGCGAAATCGACGCCGTCATCTGCTCGACCGAGGCGCTGGTTTCCTCGGTGCCGGCGGCCTGTTCGCTGGCCGCCTGCGACAGCGACTGCGCGGTCGCGCTCACCTCCTCGGAGGCGCTGGCCAGCGCCTCGGCGCCGTTGTTTACTTCCTGCACCACGTGCGACAGTTTGTCGATCATGCCCTTCATCGCCGCCAGCAGGCTGGTGGTGTCGCCAGCCTTGAGCGCGACGTCGGCGCTGAGGTCGCCGTCCGCCACCTGCCGCACGATCTCGGCCGCATAGGCCGGATCGCCGCCCAGCTGCCGCATGATGCCGTTCAGGATCAGCAGGCCGATCGCCACCAGCAGCGCCAGCGCCACCCCGCCGGTCAGGTACATCAGGTTGAGCGCATGCGCCGACGAGGCGTCGGCTTGGCGGACGGCCGCGTCGCCGTAGCCGACGTTCAGCGCCACCAGCTTGTTCAGGCTGTCCTCGGCGTCGTGGAAGAACGGAGCGGCGTCACCGATGGCCTTGTGCAGCGCGGGGAACAGCTCCTTGCGCTGGCCGGCGCCGGCCCGCCCGATCTGCCCGGCCACCTCGGCGATGGCGGCGTCGTGCGTCTTCCAGGCGTCCCACTGCTTGACGAACACCTTCCACAAGGCCTCCTCCTCGGGCTCCTGCGGCAGCGGCTCGTAGATCTTCCAGGCCTGGTCGATGCCGCCCCAGATTTCCTGCTTGCGCTTGATCTCATGGGCCAGCTTGTTGATGTCCTCCGGGTAGGCCGCCACCGCGTCCATGGCGCGGTTGGCCGAGCGGATCGCCGTCTGGCCTTCGCTGACCTGCAGCAGCGCCTGTACCGAAGGCAAGCGGTTCTTGCCGACCTCCGCCAGCATGGCCGCATTCTGTTTCATTCCGACAAAGGCGATCGTGACCACCGCCGCCAGCGCCAGCACCGCCACCGATAGCAGTATGATGATCTTGGACCTGACCGTTAGTGTAGACAACATGGCGATTCCCCAGGTAATTGAATGGTTTGGACTTCCTCCGACTACGGCTGTTCCGCCAGCGCGCGCAAGCGGCGCCGGTCATGCTTAATCCATGTCACCAGTTCCTCGGCCGGCATCGGCCTGGCCAGCAGATAGCCCTGCGCCATGTCGCAGCCCAGGGAGCGCAGCAGCTTCCAGTCCGCCAGCGTCTCCACGCCCTCGGCCACGGTGGCCACGCCCAGGCTCTGGCCGAGGTCGAGCGCGCTTTTCAGCACCACGTGGCGGTTCGGCCATTGCCAGGCCCCGTGGACGAAGGCGCGGTCGATCTTCAGCTCGGTGAACGGGCAGCGCGCGAACTGCTGCATCGACGAATAGCCGATGCCGAAATCGTCCATCGCCAGGCCGAAGCCCATCAGCCGCAGCCGCCCCATATTGGTCAGCGCCTGCGACAGCTGGCGCATCACGCTGGTCTCGGTCACCTCCCACACCAGCGCCGACGGCGGCACGCCGGAGGCGTTCACCAGCGCCATCAGGCGGTCGATGAAGCCGCGTTCGGACAGGTTGTCGGCCGACAGGTTGACCGACACCGTCAGCGGCGGCAGGCCCTGCCGGGTCCATTCCAGCAACCGGTCCAGCACCTGGCGCACCATGTCCAGGGTGAACGCCGCCATCAGCGGCGTGCCCTCCATCGCCTCGATGAAGTACGCCGGCGCCAGCAGCCCGCGGCTCGGATGCTGCCAGCGCGCCAGCGCCTCCAGGCCTTTCAGGTGGCCGTTCTGGATCGTCACCTTGGGCTGGAAGTGGGGCAGGAATTCCTGGCGCGCCACGGCTTGCGCCAGTTCGTCCGCGCCGGGCAGGTCCAGTTTCATGCAGGCCGGCCGGGGGAGCGCCTGCTTGCCGGCGCGGTCGAGCAGCATCGCCAGCGCGTCCAGCTGCACCGGCTTGAGCAGGGTGCCCAGCAGGTTCATGCAGGCGTCCTCGAAGTTCATGCTCTCGATGACCTCCAGCAGGCGCGGATCGCGCGCGCTGACCACGATCAGGTTCTGCGCCAGCTGGCGCTCGCGCAGCTGGCAGGTGAGTTCGATGCCGTCCATGCCCGGCATCTCGAGGTCGGTCAGCACCAGGAAGATCGTCTCGCCGCCCTGGCGCTCCAGCACCTGCAGGGCTTCGTTGCCGTCGGCCGCCTCCAGCACCTCGCCGAATTCGAGCTGGCGCAGCAGCCCGGCCAGGTAGCCGCGCTGCACCAGGCTGTCCTCCACCACCAGCACGCGCTGGCCGCGCCAGGCGGGGACCTGGGCGGTGGAACCGGCGGCAAGGATGGAGCTGCTCATGACGGCGTCCATCAGTGGGAAAGCTGTTGCAGGATTTCGCGGTAGATCGCGTTCAGCGGCAGCGACTTCTCCACTCCGCCGCGCTTGACCGCTTCCTTGGGCATGCCATACACCACGCAGCTGGCCTCGTCCTGGGCCACGGTGCGGGCGCCGGCCTTGTGCATCTCCAGCATGCCGGCCGCGCCGTCGTCGCCCATGCCGGTCATGATCACGCCCAGCGCGTTGGCGCCGGCCGCGCGCGCGGCGGAGCGGAACAGCACGTCCACCGACGGCCGGTGGCGGTTGACCAGCGGGCCGTCCACCACCTCGACGAAATACTGGGCGCCGGTGCGGCGCAGCAGCATGTGCTTGCCGCCCGGCGCGATCAGCACCAGCCCCTGCAGCACGCGGTCGTTGTTGGCCGCCTCCTTGACGCGCACCTCGCACACGCTGTCCAGGCGGGCGGCGAAGGCGGCGGTGAATTTCTCCGGCATGTGCTGCACCACCACGATGCCGGGCGAGACGCGCGGCAGCGCGGTCAGCACCTCCTCCAGCGCCTGGGTGCCGCCGGTCGAGGTGCCGATCGCCACCACGCGCTCGGTGGTGGTGGTCATCGGCCGGTGGTCGGCCGGCGGCAGCACCGCGTCCGCGTTCAGCTTGGCCGCCACCGGCTGCGGCGCCGGACGGTTGACCAGCTTGCCGACGCGGGCGCCGGCCGCCGCCCGCACCGCCGACACCAGCTCGTCGGCCGAATCGTGCAGGAACTGCTTGAGGTCCAGCCGCGGCTTGGTGATGATGGCCACCGCGCCGGCGGACAGCGCCTCGACCGAGGTCTGCGCGCCCTTCTCGGTCAGCGTCGAGCAGATCACCACCGGGGTCGGCCGCTCGCTCATGATCTTGCGCAGGAAGGTGATGCCGTCCATCTTGGGCATCTCGACATCGAGCACGATCACGTCCGGCCACTGCACCTTCATGCGCTCCATCGCCAGCAGGGGATTGGCCACCGCGTGGCCGACCACGATGCCCGCCGCCGAGTTCAGCAGGCTGCTCAGCACCTGGCGCACCACGGCCGAGTCATCGACGATCATGACGTTGATTGCGCTCATGCCTTCTCCTTGTGCGGCCCCGCCACGACGCCCGCCGCCAGTTCCGGCGCCACCTGGCGGCTCAGTACTTCACCACTGCGGATGGTGAAGATCAGTTGTCGGTGTCCCTCGCCGAACAGGCTCTCGGACACCACGCGGATGCCGTGCTGCTGCAGCAGCGTGCGGGCGAAGTCGCCGTTCTGCATGCCGATGTCGCGCACCTTGACGCTGCGCGGGAACATGGCGGCGCCGCCGAAGATCTTGCCCTGGCACTGGATCAGCGGCACGCCGTGGCGCGCCATGCCGCGCAACAGCAGGTCCATGGCGTCGGCGCCGTAGATGCCCGGCTTGTCGTGCGACTTCTTGCGGCTGGTGCCCGGCAGCAGGAAGTGAGACATGGCGCCGATGCGCAGCGCCGGATGCCACAGCGTGACCGACACGCAGGACCCCAGCAGCGTGCGCACCCGATAGCGCTCGTCGCCGACGAAGTAATCGCCGGGCATCAGGAAAATGTCGATGAGCTTGGAATCGGGCATGGTCAGCGTCACGCTCATGGCTTGCGGTAGATCGAGGGCGCCACCGCCACCAGGGTGTCGTTGATGTCGTTGAGGGTTTCCGAGTGGCCGATCAGGAAATAGCCGCCCGGGCGCAGCTGCGCCAGCAGCCGCGCCACCACCTGGCGCTTGGTGGCCAGGTTGAAGTAGATCATCACATTGCGCAGGAAGATCACGTCGAAGCAGCCCAGCTTGGGCAGCGGCTCGTTCAGGTTCAGGTGGCGGAACTGCACCCGCTGGCGCAGCGGGCGCTCGATCAGCAGCGTGCCGGCCTCGCTGCCCTGGCCCTTGAGGCAATAGCGCTTCAGGTAGGCCGCCGGCATCTGGCTGGCGCGCTCCATCGGGTAGTGGCCGCAGCGCGCGCGCTCCAGCACGCGGGTGCTGATGTCGGTGCCCATCACTTCCCATGGCGCCTCGTCGAGCACGTCGGCCAGCACCATGGCGATGCTGTAGGCCTCCTCGCCGCTGGAGCTGGCGGCGCTCCAGACGCGCAGCGTCTGGCGCTTGTCGCGCGCCTCGAGGGCCAGCTCGCGCAACAGCGCGAAGTGCTTGGGCTCGCGGAAGAAATAGGTTTCGTTGGTGGTCAGCAGGTCGACCGCCACCTGCAGCTCGGCCGGCTGGGCACGGCTTTCCAGCAGGCGCAGGTAGTCGCCGTAGGTCTCCAGCTGATAGTGCGCCAGGCGCTTGGCCAGGCGCCCGCTCACCAGCGCCTGCTTGCCGTTGGCCATGCAGATCCCGGCGGCCTCGTAGATGAAGCGCTGGAACTGCGAAAACTCGCGCTCGGTGATGGTCACGGCAGGCATGGCGGGGCCGCCTCAATTATGGTGCATGGCGACGGTGCCGCGCGCCATCTCGACGATCTCCTCGCTCGACAGCACATGCTCGATGTCGAGCAGGATCACGAACTTGCCGTTGACCTTGCCGATGCCGGCGATGAAGTCGGGCCGGATGCGGGTGCCGAAGGACGGCGCCGGCTCGATGTCGCCGGCGGCGATCTCCACCACCGCGTTGACGGCGTCGACCAGCATGCCCAGCACCTGCTTGCCGTCGCCGGCGCCGCCGTCCACCTCGACGATGACGATGCAGCTGCGCTTGCCGATCACGCTGGGGCCGCGGTCGAAGCGCGCCGACAGGTCCATCACCGGCACCACCGCGCCGCGCAGGTTGATCACGCCGCGCACGCAGGGCGGCATCATCGGCACCGCGGCCAGCGCGCCGTACTCGATGATCTCCTTGATGTGCAGGATGCCGACCGCGTACGGGTCCTCGCCCAGCATGAAGGTCAGGAACTGGCTGGGCAGGGCGGCGCCGCTTTGCAGCGCGATGATCGCACTGCTGCCGTAGGTGACCACCTTGTTGACGGTTTCGCTTGCTGCTGTATTCATGTCGTCCTCTTCACGATTAGGCGGCCAGCGCGGCCGCGCCCTTGCCGCTGACGGCGTGCATCAGCGCCGACACATCCAGGATCAGCGCCACTTCGCCGCTGCCCAGGATGGTGGAGCCGCTGATGCATTTGACTTCGCTGAACATCGGGCTGAGCGGCTTGATGACGGTCTGGAACTCGCCCAGCAGGGTGTCGACCACCAGCCCGGCGCGCTGGTTGCCCAGCTTGAGCACGACGATGCTCTCGCGCCGCGTGGCGGCGCCGCCGATGCGGAACAGCTCGCGCAGCCGCACGAACGGCAGCACCTGGCCCCGCAGGTTGCAATAGTCCTGGCCCGGCTCGGTGGCGTACTCGATGCACTCCTCGATCATGTCGAGCGGGATCACGAACACCGAGCTGCCCACCTGTACCAGGAAGCCGTCGATGATGGCCAGCGTCAGCGGCAGGCGCACCGTGACGGTGGTGCCGGCGCCCTCCTTGCTGGAGACGTCGACGCTGCCGCGCAGCGCCGTGATGTTGCGCTTGACCACATCCATGCCGACCCCGCGCCCGGACAGGTTGGTGATCTTTTCCGCCGTCGAGAAGCCGGCCTCGAAGATCAGGTTGTAGATCTCGCTGTCGGTGAGCTTGCGGTCGGCGTCCACCAGGCCGCGCTCGACCGCCTTGGCCAGGATCTTCTCCTTGCGCAGGCCGCCGCCGTCGTCGCTGACCTCGATGACGATGCTGCCCGACTCATGGAAGGCGTTGAGCTTGATCATGCCCTTGGCCGGCTTGCCGCTGGCCACCCGCACCTCGCCCGGCTCGATGCCGTGGTCCATGGCGTTGCGCACCAGGTGCATCAGCGGATCGCCGATCTTCTCCACCACCGTCTTGTCGAGCTCGGAGTCCTCGCCGTCGACGATCAGGCCGATGTCCTTGCCCAGCTCGCGCGCGACGTCGTGCACCACGCGCTGGAAGCGGTTGAAGGTGGCGCCGATCTTCACCATGCGCAGCTCGAGCGCGGCGTCGCGCACCTCCTCCACCAGGCCCGACAGGGTGGAGGTGCATTCCTGCAGCTCGGTGTTCTGGATGTGCTGGCCGATCATGTCGGCGCGCGCGCCAGCGATGATGAGCTCGCCCACCAGGTCGATCAGGCGGTCGAGCTTGTCGGAATCGACGCGGATCGAGCGGCTTTCCTGCGCCTTCTGCTCGCTGACCTGCTTTTGCTTGGCCAGCGCGGCCTCCACCACCACCGGCGGCACGTTGCCGGCGCCGACCAGGATGCTGCCCAGCTGCTGCGGCGGGGCGTCGTCCTGCGGATTGGCGGGATGGGACTGCTGGTGCAGCGCGCCCTCGAGCTCGAAGCTGGTGACGCTGCCGCAGCGCACCAGGATCTCGCCCAGCCGCGCGGCCTGCTCCGGCAGCGCGCGGATCAGGTCGACGTAGTGCGACACCTTGCTGTGCGGCGGGATGATGCGGATCTCGCAGTCGTCCTGCACGAACTCGAACACGCCGGCGATGGCGTCGCGGTCGGCCGTGCTGTCGAAGGCGATCTCGAAGCCCAGGTAGCACAGCTCGGCGTCCATGTCGTCGGCGGCCGGCAGCGCGTCGGGCACGGTGGCGATGCCGACGATCCGGCCCAGCTTGGCCAGGTAGCGCAGGAAGGCGATCGGGTCCATGCCGTTCTGCAGCACGCCGCGGCCGAAGCGCAGCGAGATGTGCCAGTAGTCGCTGTCGCCGCTTTGCTTGTCGATGCGCTCGACGCCCGGCTCGGCGTGCACCGCCAGCGGCGCGGCGGCGCCGGCGGCGGGCGGCTGGGCCGAGGGCGCCACGTCGCCGCCGGCCATGTGGCGACGCAGCTGCTGCAGCAGCATCTCGCCTTCCGGCGCGGTGTCGGGATCGGCCTCCAGCTGGCCGGCGGCCAGCGCGTCGGTCATGCCGGACAGGTAGTCGCAGCAGGACAGCAGCAGCACGATCATCTCGTCGTTGAGCACCACGCGGCCGTCGCGCACCTCGTCGAGCAGGCTCTCGACCACGTGGGTGAAGGCGACGATGTGGTCCAGGCTGAACAGCCCGGCCGAGCCCTTGATGGTGTGCGCCGCGCGGAAGATGGCGTTGATCGCCTCGCCCTGGTCGCCCGCGATGTCGACGTTGAGCAGCGCGTTCTCCATGTCTTCCAGCAGCTCGCGGCTTTCGGTGATGAAGGTCTGTAGTGCTTCGTCCAGGTTCATGGTTATGCCCTCGGAACAGAAAAAACAGAAAAAACAGAGGAAAGAATCAGGCGTGCATCAGGCGTGGATCAGCAGGGCGTCGCCGAAGAAGGCGCCCAGGTCCAGCATTTCAAAGATCTCCACCACGGCCGGGCTGTGCTTGACCAGGCGCAGCTCGCGCTGGTGGGCGTTGGCGGTCTGCTTGGCCAGCATCAGCACCTGCAGGCCGGCCGTGTCGAGCTCGGTGATGCCGGACAGGTCGATCTCCAGCACCTGGGTCTTGCGCAAGGCTTCCAGCACCGTCGCCTTGAGGTCGGCGGCGCGGTAGATGGTCATCTCGCCGTCGAGGGCGATGCGGGCGACGGCTGCTGCGGATTGATCGGACATGGCGTCCTCCGTGGGGTTATGGCATCACGAGTTTGGCAACGGCGCCCAGCAGCACGTCGGGCTTGAAGGGCTTGACCACCCAGGCCTTGGCGCCGGCCGCCTTGCCCTCCTCCTTCTTGCTCTCCTGCGACTCGGTGGTGAGCATGATGACGGGCGTGAATTTGTACATCGGCAGCTGCTTGAATTCGCGCACGAAGGTGATGCCGTCCATATTCGGCATGTTGACGTCGCACACGACCAGGTGGATCTTCTGGCCGGTGCATTTGGACAGCGCATCGACGCCGTCGCGACCTTCGATGACCTCGTAGCCGGCGCCCTTGAGCGCGATGCCGACCACTTGACGCAGGGAGGCCGAATCGTCGACCACCATGATGGTTTTTGCCATGTTCTCTACCTCGCTACCTCGGTTAACCCGTCAGAAAAAAACGTCAGAAAAAGGTGATCTCGTCGGCGGCCGCGGCCACCGGCGCGGCGTGGCTGGAGCCGCTGTGCACCGCGTGCTCCTCCGCCATGGCGTAGGTCTTTTGCAGATCGCTCAGCAGCGGCTGCGGGTCCAGCGCTTCGAGCACCTGGCCGGCGACGTAGCGCTCGCGGTTCTCGCGCAGCAGCGCCGGCAGCTGTTCCATGTTTTCGCGCACGTGGGCCATCACCTGGCTGACCCGGTCCTGGAACTGCAGCTGCACCAGCGCCTCGCCCACCTCGCCCTGGATGCCGATGCTGTCCTGCTTGAGTTTGTCGGACGACTGCACCAGCGCGTCGGTCATGCGGCGGAAGTCGCCCAGCACCGATTCGATCATGCCCTCGGCCGACTGCATGGACTTGTCCTCCTGCTCGCTCGACTGTTCGGCCGCCTGGCTGGCGGCCAGGATGGCGCTGCTGATCAGGCCGACGCGGTTGGAGATGTTGCGGCCGGTTTCGGCCGAGCGGCTCGACAGGTTGCGCACCTCGGTCGCCACCACCGCGAAGCCGCGTCCGGCCGGGCCGGCGCGCGCCGCCTCGATGGCGGCGTTCAGCGCCAGCAGATTGGTTTGCGCGGCGATGCTGGCCACGCCCTCGGCCATGTCGCGCAGTTCGCGCGTGAAGCGTTCCAGGTCCTTGATCTTGGCCAGCATGGCGTGCTTGGACGACATGGCCGACTTCATCGACGTCACCACCGAGCCGAGCTGGGCTTCGCTGCGGCTGAAGATTTCCGTCATCGAGCTGCCGTCGCCCTTGCCGTCCTTGCCGGCGTCGTGGCTGGACACGTGGACCGCGTCGTCGAGCTTGTCGACGATGCTGGAGAAGCGCCCGGCCAGGTCGGCCACCGCCTCTTCCATCTGGCTGCGGGAGTTTTCGATGTGGCGGCACCAGATCGGCAACACGGCGTCGCCGAAGCGTTCGCGCGCTTCCAGGTAGTCCTCGATCATGGCACGCTCGCCGCCGCCCAGCGCCGACGCGGCGGCGCCGCGCACGCTCCACGCCGCGGCCGCCAGCAACAGCGCCGACCACAACACGGTGTACCAGCCCCAGGCGCTCCAACCGGCCGCCATCGTCCCCGCAGCGCCCGCGCCGGCCAGGCCGAAAGGGATCAGGATTTTACTGTCGAAGCCGCTGTTATTCTTCACTGGACGCCACCCCACTGTAGTCTCTCTGCATCTCGTTCGATGGATGCTGTGAGTCCAACTGTATCTCAGAAACAAAGCCCGCGCCACAATGTAGATGGCGATTCAATTGTATCGGTTGTTTTCCGCGACAGCGCTTTAAATTGCTTCCAAGAGGAAATAATTTAACGCCTGCGCACGGGGCCGCAGGGGCTGCCCACGCGGCCTGTTGCACGCACGCAACCGCCTGATTTACTAGCATTTCGGAACCCGCCGTGCCGGTTTTTTACTAGCATTTCGGAACCCGCCGTGCCGGTTTCGAAAATCGATTTGCCGCCGCCGCCGCGCCGCGCCGCCTTGCGCGGCAAGCCGCCTTGCCGGTCCGTTTGAAAACTCAACACTCGACATTTGCGCGCTTCCCGGTTAGATTGCCAACGTTGCATGACAATGATGCAAAATTGACTACCAAGATATGGGGAACTACATGAAACAATATGGCGCGGAATTTTTTGGAACCTTCTGGCTGGTGCTCGGCGGCTGCGGCAGCGCCGTGCTGGCGGCGGCCTTTCCCGGTGTCGGCATCGGCTTGCTGGGCGTCTCGCTGGCCTTCGGCCTGACGGTGCTGACCATGGCCTACGCCATCGGCCACATCTCGGGCTGCCACCTGAATCCGGCGGTCTCGATCGGCCTGTGGGCCGGCGGCCGCTTCCCGGCCAATAAGCTGCTGCCCTACATCGTCGCCCAGGTGCTGGGCGCCATCGTCGCCGGCGGCGTGCTGTACACCATCGCCAGCGGCAAGGCCGGCTTCGACGTCATGGGCGGCTTCGCCTCCAACGGCTATGGCGCGCATTCGCCGGGCGGCTACTCGCTGCTGGCCGCGCTGGTGACGGAAGTGGTGATGACCATGATGTTCCTGCTGATCATCCTGGGCGCCACCGACGAGCGCGCGCCGAAAGGCTTCGCGCCGCTGCCGATCGGCCTGGGCCTGACCCTGATCCACCTGATCAGCATCCCGGTCACCAACACCTCGGTCAACCCGGCGCGCAGCACCGGCGTGGCGCTGTACGTGGGCGACTGGGCCACCAGCCAGCTGTGGCTGTTCTGGGTGGCGCCGATCGCCGGCGCGCTGCTGGGTGCGGCGATCTACCGCTTCATCGCTTCGCCGGAAAAGGCGTAAACCGTTTAGATCGTTTAAGAGCGCCTCGAAATACCGTCATTCCCGCGCAGGCGGGAATCCATGCGGCGCCTCCAGTCATGCGGCGTATGGATTCCCGCCTGCGCGGGAATGACGACCTCCGTTGATCCGATGCGCCCTTAAACCAGCATGGGGCGCCTCGGCGCGGCGTCGCCCAGCTTGAAGATGCTGACGGCGTCGGCCAGCTGGGCCGCCTGGGCCTGCATCGCATCGGCCGCCGCGGCGGCCTGCTCCACCAGCGCGGCGTTCTGCTGCGTCACATGATCCATCTGCGTGATGGAATTGTTGATCTGCTCGATGCCGTTGGTCTGCTCGCTGCTGGCGTTGCTGATCTCGGCCATGATGGCCGTCACGCGGCCGATGCTGCTCACCACCTCCTCCATCGTGCTGCCGGCCTGACCCACCAGGCGCGTGCCGGCCGCCACCTTGCCGACCGAATCGTCGATCAGCGCCTTGATCTCCTTGGCCGCACTGGCCGAGCGCTGCGCCAGGTTGCGCACCTCGGAGGCCACCACCGCGAAGCCGCGGCCCTGCTCGCCGGCGCGGGCCGCCTCGACGGCGGCGTTGAGCGCCAGGATATTGGTCTGGAAGGCGATGCCGTCGATCACGCCGATGATGTCGACGATTTTTTTCGACGAGGCGTCGATCGAGGCCATGGTCTGCACCACGTCCGACACCACGGCGCCGCCGCGCTGCGCCACGTCCGAGGCCGACGCCGCCAGCTGGTTGGCCTGGCGCGCGTTCTCGGCGTTCTGCTTGACGGTGGAGGTCAGCTGCTCCATCGACGAGGCGGTCTCCTCCAGCGAGCTGGCCTGCTGCTCGGTGCGCGAGGACAGGTCGAGGTTGCCGGCGGCGATCTGCGACGAGGCGGTGGCGATGGCGTCCGTGCCGTTGCGCACATCGGTGACGATGCGCACCAGCCCGCCCGACATGCGGTGCAGCGCCTGCAGCAGCTTGCCCGGCTCGTCCTGGCTGTAGCCGCGCCGGGCGCGGTCGCCATGGTCGACCAGGTCGCCTTCGGCCACGCATTCGGCCAGCGCCACCGCCTCGTTGATGGGACGGGTGATGCCCGATGTCAACCACCACGCGAACGCCACGCTGAAGGCCACCACCAGCACCGCCATCGCCACCAGCAGGTTGCGGCTGTCCTGCGCCACCTGGTCGATGCGGGCGGCGGCGGCGTCGATTTCCTTGCGCTGGTGGTCCAGCATTTTCTGCAACATCACCTCGTACGTCTTGGCGGCCGGCATGTAGGCGCTGTCGAGCAGGCGGGTGGCCTCGTCGGCATCGCCGGCGGCCTTGGACTTCATGACGCCGTCGCGCGCGGCCACGTAGGCCTTGCGGGTGCTGACCAGGTCGGCCATCAGCGCCTTGTCGTCGTCGGAGGCCAGTTCCTCGATCTTCTTGATCAGACCCTGGGCGTAGATGGTGTTGGTCCTGGCCTCCTCGGCAAAGAAGGTGGCCAGCGCCGGGTCGGCGCTCTTGGCCACGGCGGTGGTGCGGCGGATGCCGGCGAACACCACGCGGTACCAGTCGGCGATCAGGCGCTCCTTGGCCAGCGGCAGCTCCATCATGGCGCGGGTGGAGGTCGCCACGCCCTGCAGGCGATAGATGCCCAGGCCGGTGTTCAGTATCAGAACCGCAAGAATGACAGCGAAACCAAGTGACAAGCGCCGTCCAATGCTGAGGTCGGTGATCTTCATTCCAGTCTCCCCGTGGCTGTATTCCAGGCCGGACTGTGGCCGTCCGGCGGGCTTGCTGCCAGTCTATGGTAACGCCAATCCGGCGCGGCATTCAACTAGTTGAAGTTTAAAATATATTTTCGTTTTTCATTCCAAATCACAACAAAAATTGCGTAGAGGACTGAGAAAACGTTTACACTTCCGGCTGTTATGTACGGCCATTTACATGCCGGGATGAAGACGACCACGAAAAAATGAATCAGGCATTCTTAGAACACAGAGCAAAGTACCGGGATATTGTCGCCCGCCGCTACAAAGTCACCGCTGAAATGTACGACGAAGTGACGCGCGTGCTGGCGCCGCTGGCGGTGCCGGTGAGCCTGCGCAAGGGCGAGTATTTGCAGCGCATCGGCGCGGTGGCCGGCAGCGTGGTATGGCTGCACAGCGGCGTGGCGCGCACCGGCTTCATCACCGAGACCGGCAACGAGGTCACGCTGCACTTCCTGACCGACGGCGAGCCGGCGGCCGCGCACGAGGACCTGCTGCGCGCGCGCGACGACGAGCCGGCGCTCAATTTCGTGGTGGCGGAGACGGCGGTGCACGGCTACCGGCTGGACTGGCTGGAGATCAGCAAGCTCACGGTCAGCAACAACGTGTTGCGCGATTACTACCTGAAGGTCTCCGAGCGCTGCATCATCGACCAGAGCCGGCGCCGCTACCTGAGCGCCTCGCCGGCGCAGGGACGGCTGAGCGCCTTCCGCCGCGAGTACCCGGGGCTGGAGCAGCGCATCTCGCAGAAGGTGGTGGCATCCTTCCTCGGCATCACGCCGCAGTACATGTCGCAGCTGCTGCGCAACGACGGCGCGCTGTCCAAATAAATAAACCTAAGCGGGGGTCAAGTCTGACATTCGGACACGAGCTCTTCCGTAGCAAGCGCTACGGAAGAGCTCGTGTCCGAATGTCAGACTTGACCCCCGAGGTTTTATTTCATGCCTTTGATCTTGTTCTTGTCGTCGACGAAGACGACCTTCGGCTTGTAGTCGCGGGCCTGGTCTTCGCTCATCGGCGCGTAGGTGCAGATGATCAGCAGGTCGCCCAGCTGGGCGCGGCGCGCGGCGGCGCCGTTCAGCGAGATCTCGCCGGTGCCGCGCAGGCCCGGAATCGCGTAGGTGGCGAAACGCTCGCCGTTGTTCACGTTGTACAGCTCGATCTTCTCGTTGACCCAGATATCGGCCGCATCCAGCAGGTCCTGGTCGATACCGCACGAACCCTCGTAATTCAGATCCGCCTGCGTGACCGTCACACGGTGCAGCTTGGAGCGCAGCATAACTCGTTGCATAGACATCTTCTTCATCCCTCAATTAGTAAACATTCAAGCTTTGCATCCACACAAACCGCTGTGCCGCGACGCGAGGGCGCCATCCTACCATTAGCGGCCGGCCGCCGTCTCATTTCGCGCCGCCGCCGCCCCAACAACCACAGCGGCCCTGCTTTGTGGCATATTGCCAACTAGCAAATTGGAATGCAGGTTGGCAGCAATGAGATTAACCCGATTATTCGCCCTCACCGGGGCCGTGCTGGCGGCGCTGGTGTGCGGCATGCTGGGGCGCCTGCTGTGGGGCGAGTGGGAACACTACCGCGCCGCGGGCAGCGGCTATCACACGCTGCAACTGATGCAGCGCGCCATGATCGCCGCTGAAAAACTCTCCTTCGAACGCGGCCCGGTCAACGCCGTGCTGGGCGACCGCGCGCCGGCCGACCCGGCCTACCGCGAGCGGCTGCTGCGCGCGCGCGCCGGCACCGACCAGGCGCTGGCGCAGCTGCGCCAGGAACTGGCCGCCGAACCCGACGCCGCCGCCGCGCCACTGGAGCCGCTGTACGACGCGCTGGGCGCGGCCCGCCAGACGGTGGACCAGCTGGCCGCGCTGCCGCTCAGCCAGCGCACGCCGGAGCGCTTGAACGTCGCGGTCGAACGCATGTTCCGGCTGGTGCCGCTGGCGCTCGACGCGGTGACCGGCTACACGCGCGCGTCGGAACAGGTGTATCCACGCATCGGCCGCATCCTGGCCAAGGCCCGCCTGACGGTCGAGCTGCGCGAGATCGCCGGCCGCCTCGGCTCGGCACTGACGGTGCCGCTGGCGGCCGCCCGGCCGCTCACCGAGAGCGACCACCAGCGCCTGCAATTCCTGCGCGGCCGCATCGAGCAGCTGCGCCAGCTGATCAAGATCCCCGGCAGCGACAGCGACAGCGAGCCGCGCGTGCTGGCCGCGGTGGCGCACATGGACCAGCAGTATTTCGACGCCGGCCTGCAGCTGGTGGCGGAGGTCGAACAGGCCAGCCGCGCGGGCCGCCCCTACGGCATGGACACCGGCCAGTTCGCGCAACGCTATGTGCCCCGCATGGCGCCCATCCTGGCGCTGCGCGACGTGCTGCTGCAGGAAGCGCAGGCGCAGGCGCTGCGCGACTACCAGGCCGCGCGGCGCGAGCTGATGCTGGCCCTGCTGGTGGGCGCCGCCATCCTGCTGGCGCTGACCCTGCTGCTGATGATACTGCGGCGGCGGGTGGTGCTGCCGCTGCTGAGCGCCACCCGCGCCGTGGTCCGGCTGGGCAACGGCGACTTCTCGCTGCCGCCCAGCGGCGCCCGGCGCGACGACGAAATCGGCGACATGCTGCGCGCGCTGGCGACGCTGCGCGCCAACAGCATGGACCGCCAGCGCCTGGAGCAGGAGCGCGTGCGCCTGATCGAGGAACTGCGGCTGCGCGCCGACACCGACTACCTGACGGGCATCCTGAACCGGCGCGCCTTCACGGCGGCCGGCAACCAGCGCCTGCGCGGCGCCTGCGAGCGCGATGAATCGCTGGCGGTGATCCTGTTCGACGTCGACCACTTCAAGTCGGTCAACGACTCCTACGGCCACGACGCCGGCGACCAGGTCCTGATCCGCATCGCCGAAGTGGTGCGCGACAGCCTGCGCGACGGCGAGATCGTGGCGCGCTACGGCGGCGAGGAATTCGTGGTGATGCCGTCGCTCTGCGGCCTGGACGCGGCGCGCGCGCTGGCCGAGCGGCTGCGGGCGGCGATCGCGAGCGAGCCGCTGACGCTGTCCGACGGCCACATCCTGCGGGTGACGGCCAGCTTCGGCGTGGCGGTGGCGCACGGCCCGCACGCGGCGCTCGACGACCTGTTCCACGCCGCCGACCTGGCGCTGTACCGCGCCAAGCACAACGGCCGCAACCGGGTCGAGAGCCAGGTCTGACTTACTTCGCGGCCTTGTCGGACTTGGCCGGTTTCACCGGCGTGAAGTTCAGGTCGCGGAAGTCGTAGCTGAAATCGGTCTCCATCGAGACCGGCGCCATCTTCATGCGCTCGATGCTGGCGTCCGGGTTCAGCGCGAACGTCACGTAGGCGTCGGCGTTGAAGTTGCGCTCCTTCCAGCGCACGATGAAGGTGTCGTGCTGGAAGTGCTCCAGCTCCCCCGTCAGGTCCGGCGTGCGCGTGAAGCTCATGACGTGCTTCTTGCCCTCGGCGCGTATCGTCACCTTGCCGTACCACGGGTCCTCGTACTCGCCGTCGTAGGACGCCAGCGGCAGCGACGGCGTCGACTTGGCCGTGCGCGCGGTGACCTCCTTGCCCTGCCGTTCCAGCTCCTCCTTGTGCGCCGCCGCTTCCTGCTCGGCGTACAGCTTGATCCAGTCGCTGGCAGGCACGTTCAGGTACTGGTCCAGGATGCGCCAGTACAGCGACGCCATCACCGGGCTGTTCTCGGCGTTGGTCAGGATGGCGATGCCCAGCTTCTCCTCCGGCACCATCAGCACCGTCGAGTAAAAGCCCTGCAGCGCGCCGCCGTGCATGGCGATCTTGCGGCCCTTGTAGTCGCGCAGGCTGAAGCCCAGGCCATAGGCCGAGAAGTTAGGCTTGGTCGCGGCCAGCGCGGGCTTCGGTTCGCGGATGCGCATCGGCGTCTGCTCGGACCACAGCTCGTTGAGCTGCCTGGCGCTGATCAGCTGCGTGCCGTTTTCCAGCTTGCCGCCGCCCAGCAGCATCGTCATCCAGCGCGCCATGTCCTCGGCGCTGGTGTTGATGCCAACCGCGCCCACCGCGTTCTCCACCGGCATGGGCTTGACCACCGCGGCCTTGTCGTTGATCTTGCTGTGCGGCGCCGAGTGGTCGGCGCTGGCCAGCATCTCGGCCACGCTGGTGGTGGTGCCGTTCATGCCCAGCGGCGCCAGGATGCGGTCGTGGATGGCCGCGCCCCACGGCTTGCCGGCCTTGGCGGCGACGATCTTGCCGGCCACGATGTAGAGCAGGTTGTCGTAGGCGTAGCTGTTGCGGAAGCTGGTGGCCGGCTTCACGTAGCGCAGCCGCTCAATGATGTCGTCGGTGCTGAAACTGGTGGTGGGCCACCACAGCAGGTCGCCCGCGCCCAGCCCCAGGCCGCTGCGGTGCGTCAGCAGGTCGCGCACCGTCATCGCGCCGGTGACGTAGGAGTCGTACATCTGGAAGTCCGGCAGGTGCTTGGTGACCGGATCGTCCCAGGCGATCTTGCCCTCGTCGACCAGCATCGCCAGCGCGGCGGCGGTGAAGGCCTTGGAGTTGGAGGCCACTTCGAACAGGGTCTTGCCGTCCACCGGCGTCGGGTCGCCCAGCTTGCGCACGCCGTAGCCGTTGGCGGCGATCACCTTGCCGTCCTTGACGATGGCGATCGCCATGCCGGGGACGTCGAAGGTTTTCAGCGCCAGGTTGACGTCGGCGTCGAGGTTGTAGGCCGGCGCGGCGGCCAGTGCCGGGCCGGACACCGCCAGCACCAGCAGTACCGCAGCAGAAGCGCGGCAAAAAGTACGGGAGAATTTAAGCATCGTTATTTTTTAAATTGTTTGTCGACCGAGCCTTGCGTGACCGGATGATAGTGCTCGCGCGCCTGGGCGTAGACCGCCTTGGCCCATTCCCGGTCGCCCGGGTTTTTCAGCAGTGCGGTGTACAGCGGCACCACGAACTTCTGCCTGCCCACGCTCATGAGGAAGGCGTTGAGCGGCTCGCGCACGTTGTAGCCGGCCTTGATCGAGGCCAGGTAGAAGCGGTAGGCGATTTCGTTGTTGCCGCTCCTGGCCAGCGCGAAGGCCTGGTCCAGCTCCCGCAGCTGCGTGGCGTTGGCCTTGCCGTCGATATCGTTCAGGAAGTGCATCCACTCCAGCGCGATCCAGTTCTTGCCGTTCAAGTCCTTGGTCGGCAGTTCGCCCTTCAGCCATGCGGTGCGCTGCTCGTCCAGAGCGGCCAGGCGCGGCGATGCCACGTGCTTGGCGCTGGCCGGTATGCCGGCGCCGTACAGCCACTCGTCGAGCTCCGCCTGCGTCATCACTTCCGGATGCGCGTCCAGCAAATTCTTCTTCAGGTAGGCCACGAATTCGTCGGTGGTGGCGGACTTGAACGCGTGCTGGTCGAACCAGCCGCGCAGGAAGGGATCGAACACCTCGCGGCCGGCGCGCTGCTCCAGGGTGCGCAGCAGCCAGGCGCCCTTCGGATAAACCAAGCCGCTGTCGGTATAGCTGGCGGCGCTGGTGTCGGCATCGCGCGTGACCAGGGCCTGCTTGGCCGCCGGGATCGATGGCAGCGAGGCCAGCGCCTCCTCCTGCTCCACCTGCAGGTTCATCTCCGCCACTTCCTCGCCGTACAGCTTCTCGACGATGCGGGTGGTGACGTAGGTGGTGAAGCCTTCGTTGAGCCAGAAGTGCTTCCACGAGGCGTTGGTCACCAGGTTGCCGGACCAGGAGTGCGCCAGTTCGTGCGCGATCAGGTCGACCAGGCTGCGGTCGCCGGCGATCATGGTCGGCGTGACGAAGGTCAGGCGCGGGTTTTCCATGCCGCCGATCGGGAACGACGGCGGCAACACGAGCATGTCGTAACGCTCCCACCGGTACGGGCCGTACAGGCCTTCGGCGGCGCTGATCATTTTCTCGGTGTCGGCCAGTTCGTAGGCGGCGGCGTCAATGCGCGCCGGCTCGGCGTAGACGGCGGAGCGCGGGCCGAGATTGCGCACGTCGATCTCGCCGATGGCGATCGCCAGCAGGTAGGACGGAATCGGCTGCGCCATCTTGAACTTCCAGCCGCCGGCGCCGGTCGATTGCTGGTCGTTCTCGGCGCTCATCACCACGCGCATGCCGGCCGGCGCTTCGATGCGGGCGCTGTAGGTGAAGCGCACCGCCGGCGTGTCCTGCACCGGCGCCCACGAGCGGGCGTTGATTTCCTCGGACTGGCTGAACATGAACGGACGCTTGCCGGACATGGTCTGCTGCGGCGACATCCATTGCAGCGCGGCTGCCGACGGCGCGGTGCGGTAGTACACGCGCACCTTCTGCGGCTGGAACGCCAGCGCGATGCGCAGCGCCCTGCCCTTTTCGGCGTCGGGCTTGTCGAGCATGAAGGAGGCGGCGCTCCAGCGGCCGTTCGGGTTGAGCACCTGCACCTTGGCGATATTGAGTTCGTTCGTGTCCAGCACCAGCGTGCGGGCGGACGGGTCGATCCAGTTCAAGGTCAGCTCGGCGTAGCCGGCCAGCGTCTTGTGGCCGAAGTCGGCCTTCAGGTCCAGATACAGGTCGCTGGTGCGCACCTGGTCGTAGCGCGCGTAGCTCAGCGGGTCGGCATGGGCGGCGCCCAGCGCCGTCAGGGCGGCCAGGACGAACGCGGACAGTTTTTTCTTGATAGGCATGGCGGTCTTTTCAATGTTGACTGAAGCGCGAAGCAGAATAGCATAGCCATGTATCGGGGATGTGTACACGCGTGCGGCTATGCTATCATTCGGGCCGTAAGTGGGGAGTAGTCGGCTTGCGTCTTCCCGGCGCAAGAACCTGTGTCAACATAATCGGTCCGCAGACCGTGGTGCAGGTGGTTGAAAAACTTGACGAGACCATGATCGAGGTGCGGCCATGATGGGCCGGAGTCGCGCCTGGATCATTGGTTAATCGTTCCGGCCCGCGTACTACATCTCAACCCATGGAAGCCTTCCTCGTCTCTACCGGCATCGTCGCCCTCGCTGAAATCGGCGACAAAACCCAACTGCTGGCCTTCTGCCTGGCCGCCAAATTCCGCCGTCCGCTGCCGATCATCGCCGCGATTTTCGTCGCCACCATCGCCAACCACGCGTTTGCCGCAGCCGTCGGCGCCTGGATCACCGGCCTGCTGGGGCCCGACATCCTGCGCTGGGTGCTGGGCGCCTCCTTCCTGGCGATGGCAGCGTGGACGCTGGTGCCGGACAAGATCGACGAGGACGATATGCCGCTGGCGAAGTACGGCGTGTTCCTGACCACGCTGATCGCCTTCTTCGTGGCCGAGATGGGCGACAAGACGCAGGTGGCCACGGTGGCGCTGGCGGCCCGCTACCACAGCCTGGTGGCGGTGGTGTGCGGCACCACCCTGGGCATGATGCTGGCCAATGTGCCGGCGGTATATCTGGGCGGCAAGATCGCCAACCGGGTCCCGCTCAAGCTGGTGCATGGCATCGCCGCGCTGGTGTTTGCCGTGCTGGGCGTGGCCACGCTGCTGGGCGGGTATCTGTTGCGCTAAGTGTGTTACCGCACGGAGGAAAAAAAATTAATAATCTATTATACTTGTCACTTGATTACTGTCGAGGGCAAGGAATGCGATTGATAAGCAAAATAGCTGCGCTGGTACTGAGCGCCTCCGCGTTGGGCGTTCAGGCTCATGCCATCGAGACGGCGCCGGTGGCCGCCCATGCCGCCAGCACCGCCAGCACCCTCAGGACGGTCAAACCGGCGCCGGACAAAGCCACCACAGTGGTGTCGGTGCCCGAGCCGGTAAGCTACAAGCTGATCCTGCTCGGCATCGTGGTCCTGCTGCTGTTCGCGCGCACCGACGGCAAGCGCGAACAGCCATGGACCAAGTAAGCGCGCTTACTGCACGTTCAGCGTGACGTCGTCGATCAGGAACGCGGTCGACACCGACGCATCCTCCACCCCCTCGAAGTAAATCCTCACCGTCTGCCCTTTGTAGGCCGACAGGTCGAAACTCTTCTGCACATACGTGCTGCCCTTGTTCAGGTTGGAATAGGTCGCCAGCGTCGCCAGCACCGCGTTGGCGCTGCTGCGCACCTGTACCTTGAGCGTGTCGTAGACGGTGCTGGTGGTGGTCTCGTCGGAGGCCACCTTGAGCCAGAACGCCAGCGTGGCGCTGGTGGCGTTGGCCGGTATCGTCACGGTCTGGTACAGCGTGTCGGTGTGGGCGCTGCCGTAGCCGTCCAGCCAGGCCTTGTAGCTGCCGCCATGCGCCGCCTGGCTCGCATCGTTGCTGATGACGCCGGACGTCGCGGTCCACGACGTGGCGCCCGACTCAAAGTCGCCGTTGACGATCAGCTGCGTGGCGGTCGGCGGCGGCGTGGTGCCGCCGCCGCTGGCCTGGGTGACCCACACCGGCGCCGACCACAGGATGTTGCCGTCGTTCTGGGTGATCTTGGCGTAGTAGAAGTGCTCGCCCACGGCCGGCGTGATGGTGGTGCTGGCGGTGGACGACAGCTGCGTCACCGTGCCGTTGCGGCCCGGGACACCCTCGTACATCTTCACCGACGATACCGTCTTGCCGCTGCTGCTGGCGAAGTTGGCGACCAGGTTCAAGGTGCCGCTGTTGGCGAAGCGCTCGCCCATCACGTGGCCGTTGGCGGTCAGGATCAGCTGCGAGGTCTTGTCCATGGTGGCGAACACGCGGCGCGCCTTGATGGCGGCGATCATGCTGGCGGAGGTCAGCGCGGTGCCGGTCGGCACCAGCACGCCGGTGCGGTTGGTGTAGGAGGCGCCCCAGTTGGCGCAATGGTTGTCCTGGTCGCTGGAGAAGGCCACGTGGTAGCCCGCCTCCAGCGCCTTGTTGCAGGCGCCTTCGTAGGTGCTGCGGCCGGTCTCGGTCTCGCTGGTGTTGTTCGAGAAGGCCGAGGTGTTGAGCACTTCGCACAGCGCCATCGCCTGGTCGCCGTCGGCGGTGTAGCCCAGCGGCGTGCCGTTGACCAGGAACTGCCCCGACGATTCCGGATGGTTGAACTGGCCGATGTAGCCACGCTGGCGCATCAGCGTGTACAACGCGGCGTAGTCGCTCTTCGGCGTCAGCGTGTCGGCGATCAGCTGGCCGCTGCTGTTGCTCTCCCATCCCAGCAGCTCGGTGGTGTTGAAGATGTTCATATGACCGCCGTTGCTGATGACGCCCCACTCCAGCCCATACATGCCGAGGAAGCTGGCGTGCGCGCTGTTGAAGTTGGCGGCGGCGGCGAGGCCGGACTGGAACAGCGCCTTGGCGGCGGCCGGATCGGCCGACGCGTTGGTGCTGTCGGAACCGTCGTACATATGATTGTGCTCGGAGGCCATCAGGAAATCGAGGCCCTTGTTCATCGCGTACTGGTAGGCGTCGGCCGGTCCCAGTGCCGCGCTTTGCGGCGCCTGGGCGCCGGTGCAGCTGCCCAGCGGTCCGCCGCCGTCGCTGTGGTTAGTCTGGCTGTGCAGGTTGCCGAGGTAGACGGTGTAAGGCAGCGACGCGGTCGCGGCGACGGCGCCCTGCACCACGCGGCCATCGGCGCGCGTGGTGCGCGCCGATTTGGCGGACGTCGGCAGCGCCTTGAAGGCCGGCATGGCCTGCGCCGGATTGTGGCCCACCGAGATGTCCCAGCTTTGTTCAACGGTCTCGCCGCCGGTGACGGCCTGCATGCGCGCCAGGTAGACGCCGTCGGTCAGGATCAAGCCGTCGGCGCGGCCGTCCCAGGCGATGCTGACGTCGACCGGCTGGCCAGCGATGCGCTGCACGCCCTGCCACTGCTGCACCACCACGCCGTCGGGGCTGACCAGCTCCAGGCGCCATTGCACGTCCTGCTCTCGCTCCAGCAAGGGAAAGTCGAAAGCCAGCTTGAAGGTACGGGCTTCCGGCCGGTCCTGGTCGGCGCCGTCGGCAACGAAGGGCGCGTGCAGCGTGGCCTCGAATTCATGGTGATCGGCCATGGACGCGTGGACCGCGCCAATCACGCCGGAAGACAAAATCAACATCATCGCGAGCCGGGACAGCATCTTAGATTTGTTCATCACTATTTTCTCTCTGCGGTTGGGGATCCAAAATTCTGGCAACTATGCATGACAGGAAGATGACGAACCAATTCGAATTTACTTGGCTATTCAGACGTCTTTGGAATAAATGCGGTGGCGACTGGGCGCGTGCGCGACAACGGCGCGCGACTGATTTTTCGCGCCGTTGTAACGATGATGAAAATGTCCAGATTGGGACACTCTGTTAAGAATTGAACGTGGCCGGCACGAACAGTTCGACCTTATGGATGCTGGCGGTATCGCTCAAGTCGATCGCCATGCCGAGCTGGCGCACACCGTCTATCGTCATGACCGGCGGGCCGGCTTCCGCCGACTTCATCACGCGGATCACGTACGAGGCGGCGCCGTAGCGATAGGTCAGCGTGAAGTGGTCCCACGCGGCCGGCATGCGCGGCGCCATCGTCAGCTGGGTCGCGGTGCGGGTCAGGCCGAGCAGCGATTCCAGTATCAGCCGGTACATCCATCCCGACGAGCCGGTGTACCAGCTCCAGCCGCCGCGACCGACGTGCGGCGCCACGGCGTAGACGTCGGCCGTCACCACGTAGGGCTCGACCTTGTAGCGCGCCATGCCTTCCGGCGTGCCGCCATGCTGCACCGGGTTGATCATGCGCGCCAGCTCCCAGGCGCGCTCGGTCTCGCCCAGGCGGGCGAAGGCCATCGCGGTCCAGATGGCGGCGTGCGTGTACTGGCCGCCGTTCTCGCGCACGCCGGGCACGTAGCCGCGGATGTAGCCCGGATTCGGGCCGGACTTGTCGAACGGCGGATCGAGCAGCTGGATGATGCCTGAATCGCGCCGCACCAGGCGCTGGTTGACCTGCTCCATCGCGCCGCGCACCCGCACCGGATCGGCGGCGCCGGACAGCACGCCCCAGCTTTGCGAGATCGAATCGATCTGGCATTCCTCGTTGGTGTGCGAGCCGAGCGGCGTGCCGTCGTCGAAATACGCGCGGCGGTACCACTCGCCGTCCCAGGCGTTGCGCTCGACGTTGGCGGCCAGCTTCTTGGCCTCGCCTCGGCATTCGGTGGCGAAGGCCGCGTCCTGCATCAGGTCCGCCACTTCGGCAAAGCGCTGCAGCACCTCGCACAGGAAGAAGGCCAGCCACACGCTCTCCCCCTTGCCATGCTCGCCCACCTTGTCCATGCCGTCGTTCCAGTCGCAGGAGCCGATCAGCGGCAGGCCGTGCGCGCCGAAGCGCAGGCCGTTGCGGATGGCGCGTACGCAGTGCTCGTACAGCGTGCCGTTCTGGCTGGAGCGCCCCGGCATGTCGTAGTAGGAATCCTCCTCCGGCTTGACGGCGCGACCCTCCAGGTAAGGCGCGCTTTCGCCCAGCACGGCGGTGTCGCCGGTGGCGATGACGTAGCGCCAAGCGCCCAGCGGCAGCCACAGGTAGTCGTCCGAACAGTGGGTGCGCACGCCGCGGTCCGACGGCGGATGCCACCAGTGCTGCACGTCGCCTTCCAGGAACTGGTGGGCGGCGCACAGCAGCAGCTGGTCGCGCAGCAGCTGCGGTTGGGTGTGGATGGTGGCCATCGCGTCCTGCAGCTGGTCGCGGAAGCCGAAGGCGCCACCGGACTGGTAGTAGCCGCTGCGCGCCCACATACGGCAGGCGATGGTCTGGTACATCAGCCAGCCGTTGGCCAGCAGGTCCAGCTCCGGCTCCGGCGTGTCGACGCGCACCGCGCCCAGGGTCCGCTCCCAGTGCGCCTGCACGGCGGCCAGCGCCTCGTGCGCGGCGCCGGCGCTGCGGAGCTTCTGCGCCAGGCTGCTGGCGTCGGCGTTGCGGCGGCCGGCCACGCCCAGCGCGAAGACGATCTCGCGCTCCTGGCCGGGCAGCAGGTCGAACGGCACCTGGATCGCGGCGCAGGCGTCCAGCCCCGCGCCGATCTTGCCGGACAGGCGGGAGCGGCGCATGGCCACCGGCGCCGCCAGCGAGCCGTTGCGGCCGATGAATTCGCTGCGGTCGCCGGTGTAGGTGCGCAGCGTGGCGTCGCAATTGAAGAAGGCCACGCGGCCGGTGAACTCGGTGTTGTAGGCGTTCTTGGCGAACAGCGCGCCGCTGACCGGATCGGCCTCGGTGACGATGTGCATGCCGGACTTGGAGCGCATATCGCCCAGCACCCACTCGACATAGCCGGTGGCCGACAGGCGGCGCGTGACCAGCGAGTCGTTGCGCACCTTGAGGACGGTGTACTTGATCGGCGCGTCAGTGGCGACGAAGGTGGTCATCTCGGTGGCGATGCCGGACTCGGTGTGCTCGAACACGCTGTAGCCGAAGCCGTGGCGCGCGACGTAGCTGCCGTTGCCGCGCGCCGGCAAGGCGGTGGGCGACCAGAACTGGCCGCTCTGTTCATCGCGCAGGTAGAACGCTTCGCCGCTGGCGTCGCTGACCGGGTCGTTGTGCCATGGCGTCAGGCGGAACTCGTGGGCGTTCTCGTACCAGGTGTAGGCCTGGCCGCTTTCCGAGATCACGCTGCCGAACTGCGGATTGGCCAGCACATTGGACCACGGCGCCGGCGTGCGCCGGGCGGCGCTGGTGGTGACGACGTATTCGCGGCCGTCCGGCGTGAAGCCGCCGATGCCGTTTTCCAGCATCAGCTGGCGCGCGATCGGCGTGGCCGGGCCGGCGTCCGCGTACTCGCCGCGGTTGTCGGCCATCAGCGGCGGCATGCGCATGGCCGGCGCGCCGGGACGCTTGATCTGTTCGGCCAGCGTGCCGCGGCTGTCGCTGAGGATGGCGCGCGCCACCGATTGCAGCAGCACGCGGTCCTCGTTGGCGATCTGGTCGGCCAGGCGCACGAAGATGCCGCCGGGCCGGTCGATGGCCTGGGCGTCGATGCCGGAGGCGATCAGGCCCATGATCTGCTCGTGCAGCAGCTGGCGGTAGCCCGACTGGTCCTCGTACCAGATCACCAGGTCCACCACCAGCCCCTTCAGGCGCCAGTAGGCGTGCGCCTGCACCAGCTGGCGCGCCAGCTCGATGTTGGCCGGGTCCTTGATCTGCAGCAGCACGATCGGCAGGTCGCCGGAAATCGCGTAGGCCCACAGGCCGGACTGGCCGCGCTGGTTTTTGGTCAAGGTGCCGGCGTCGGCGCGCAGCGCGGCGTTCGGGTAGATGACCGAGTTGGCCAGGCGCCCGTACAACTGGGCGTCCGCCTCGCTGGCGTTGAGCTGGCGCAGCACCACCTGGCTGTGGGTCCACGCCAGTTCGAACACGCGGTCGGCCAGGTGGCGGTCCTGGTATTTGTCGATCAGGTGCAGCGCGGTCTCGCGCTGCTCGGTCATGCCGGTGACGATGTCGACGATGGCCGCCTGGTCCGGCTTGAGCGTGATGGTGTAGCGGATCGCCACCACCGGATCGAGCACCGAGCCTTCGCTGCCGCTCAGGGCCTCCTCGCCCAGCATCGCCTGCGGCGCGGCGGCGGTGTTGCCGCGGCCGATGAAGCGCGAGCGGTCGGTCTCGAACGAGACGCCGGTGACGGCGGCGTCGTGCACCATCATCGAGTGCATCAGCCACGGCATGGCGTCGCCCTGGCCGCGCGGGCGGCGCGTGCACAGGATGGCGTTTTCGTCGCGCAGGATCTCGGTCTGCACGAACAGTTTGCTGAAGGCCGGATGGGCGGCGTCGGCGGCGGCCGGCGCCATCACCACTTCGGCAAAGCTGGTCACCTCGATGGTACGCTCGCGGTCGGACTGGTTGGTGATGCGGGTGCGGCGCAGCTCGATGTCGTCCTCCGGCGAGACCACGATTTCCGTGTACAGGTCGATGTTGCGGTCGGAGCGGCGGAACTCGGCGCGGCCCTCGGAGAAGATCACCTCGTGCTTGCGCGGCTCGACCAGCGTCGGCTGGTAGGTGGTGGACCAGAAGCGGCCGTCGTCCAGATCGCGCACGTAGCAGAAGTTGCCCCAGTTGTCGCGGGTGCTGTCCTCGCGCCAGCGCGTCACGGCCAGGTCCTTCCAGCGGCTGTAGCTGCCGCCGGCGTTGGTGACCATGACGTGATAGCGGCCGTTGGACAGCAGCTGGGTTTCCGGCACCGGTGTGCTGTGCTGGGCCAGCACGCGCATCGGCATGGCCTGCTCCGGCGCGCTGGAACGGATCGCCGCCATCTCGGTGGTGTTGGAGTAGAAGGCGCCCGCCTGCGGACTGCGCTCCTGCAGCACCAGCAGCGTCGATTGCAGCAGCGGATCGGACTCGAAGCGGCGCTGCATCGGCCGGTCGTGCAGCAGGTAGCTCAGCGCCAGCAAGCCCATGCCCTGGTGGTGCACCATGAAGGAGCGGATCACCGCCGCCGTCTGGCCGCGCGGCAGCCGCGCGGCCGTGTAGTCGACCGCCTCGAAGAAACCGTAGCGGCCCATATAGCCCAGCCCCGCCATCTTCTGCAGGTTGAGGCAGGCCGCCTCCGGCTGCACCATCAGGCCGAGCATGGTGGCGTAGGGGGCGATCACCAGGTCGTCGGCCAGGCCGCGCTTCAGGCCCAGGCCGGGCACGCCGAAGGCGCGGTACTGGTAATTGAGGTTGGCGTCGACGGTGTTGTAGCCCGATTCCGAGATCCCCCACGGCACGTTGCGCAGCTTGCCGTAGTCGATCTGCGCGTCGATCACCGAGCAGTAGGTATGGTCGAGCAGCGTGTTCGGATAGTTGGGCATCACCAGCAGCGGCATCAGGTACTCGAACATCGAGCCGCTCCACGACAGCAGCACCGGCTTGCCGGCCACGATGCACAACTGGCGGCCCAGCGCGAACCAGTGCTCCTGCGGCAGCTGGCCCTGCGCGATCGCGACGAAGCTGGCCAGCCGCACTTCCGACGCCAGCAGGTCGTAGTAGCTGGCGTCAAGACGGCGCTCGGTGACGTTGTAGCCGATGGCCAGCAGGTTGGTGGTGGTGTTGAACAGGAAGCCATATTCTATCTGGGCGAAGGCGCCGCAGCGCTGCGCCAGCTCGGCCAGTGCGCGCATGCGCTCGTGGGCGGCGGCGGCGCCCTGCGCGCACAGGCCGGCCAGCAGCAGCTGGCGATCGCGCTCGGCCGGGGCCAGGTCGCTGGCCAGCACGGCGGCGGCCTGGTTGATCATGGCGGCCAGTTCGCGCAGCGTCGGCATGCGCGCCAGGCTGGTGTCGATGACGGCGTCCTCCGGCAGGCTGACCCACGGCGCCAGCAGCGCCAGTTCCGCCAGCGCGGCCTGGCATTGCCGCACCAGCGAGGCCAGCCACATGGCCGCTTCGCTGTGCGGATCGGCCGGCGCCTGCAAGCCGGCGGCGGCGGCGGTCACGCGCGCCAGCCAGGCGTGCAGCGCTTGCAGCTTGCCGGCATCCGGCGCGACAGCGAGCGCCGCCAACAGGGCGTCCATCCCGCCCGTGTCGCCGGTGCCTTGCAGCGCCTCCTGCAGCACGCCGCAGGTGGCGACGATGCCGTCCACCGTCTGCGGGCCCAGGATGGGCTGGTCGTACAAGCCGGTCAGGCCGGCCTGCAAGGTGAGCAGGTGGCCGGCCAGGTTGCCGCTGTCGACGGTGGAGATGTAGATCGGATGCAGCGGCTTGAGGGTCTGCGTGTCGTACCAGTTGTAGAAGTGGCCCTGGTGGCGTTCCAGCTGGTCCATCGTGGCCAGCGTGCTGGCGGTGCGCGCCATCATCTGGCCGACCGTGATGTAGCCAAAATCGCTGGCGCTCAGGTTGGCCAGCAGCGCCATGCCGATGTTGGTGGGCGAGGTGCGGTGCGCCACCACGTGCGCCGGATGCTCCTGCATGTTATCGGGCGGCAGCCAGTTGTCCTCCGGGCCGACGTAGCGGTCGAAATAGGCCCAGGTGCGGCGCGCCAGCTGGTGCAGGAAGCGGTGCTGCTCCGGCGTGAGCTGGGCGTGGCGGCGCGCGATCGGGCGGCTGATGCGGTCCGCCACGGCCGGCGCCACCAGCCACGCCAGCAGGAACAGCGCGGCCGGCGCCAGGCTGAGCGGACGCCAGCCCCACAGCGCGCCGCCGACGAACAGCGCCAGCACCGGCGACACCCACATGGTGCGCCAGACACTGGCCGCGCCGTCGGCCGCGCGCGTCAACGCCGAGGCCCGCCATTCCAGCAGGTGCTTGTGCGAGACCAGCAGGCGCCAGGCGCTGCGCAGGATGGCGTCGAGGCTGAAGTAGGCCTCGTAGGGCAGGAACATCAGCATCAGGATCGCGTGCGCGAACTGCATGCCGCCGCGCCGCAGCGCGGCCCGTATGTGCTGGCTCCACAAGGTGTCCTCGGGACGGCGCAGCAGGTCGTGCAGGGTGGCGGCCAGCGGCGGCACGAAGATCACGGCCAGCACGGCGGCGGTCCACAGCCACGGGTCCGGCAGCCAGCGCCAGGCGGTGATCAGCGACAGCACCAGGGCCGGCGCGGTCAGGCTGCGGCGCAGGTTGTCGAACAGCTTCCAGCGCGACAGCAGCGACAGCGGATTGCGCTCGCGCTTGCGGTTGGGGCCCGGCACGCGGCCGAACACCCACGAGGCCAGCTGCCAGTCGCCGCGGATCCAGCGCTGGCGGCGGCTGACGTCGTCGCTGTAGCGGGCCGGATAGGCTTCGTACAAATGGGCGTCGCTCAACAGGCCGGCGCGCAGGTAGCAGCCCTCCAGCAGGTCGTGCGACAGGATGCGGTTGTCCGGCAGCCGGTCGCCCAGCACCTGCTCGAACACGTCGACGTCGTAGATGCCCTTGCCGATGAAGGAGCCTTCGAAGAACACGTCCTGGTACACGTCGGAGACGGTGCGGGTGTAGGGATCGATGCCCGGCTCGCCGCCGCACAGTTTTTCGTACAGCGAGGCGTTCTCGCTCGGCAGGCTGACCGTCACGCGCGGCTGCAGGATGCCGTAGCCCTCCACCACGCGGCCGCGCGCGCTGTCGATGCGCGGCTGGTTCAGCGGGTGCTGCATGGTGGCGATGAACTGGGCCGCGGCGTCGCGCGGCAGCTGGGTGTCGGTGTCGAGCGTGATGACGTACTTGATGTCTTCCAGCTCGCCGGGCTCGCCCACCACCACGCTGAACTTGTCGCGCGCGCCGCCGCGCAGGTAGTGGTTCAGGTCCAGCAGCTTGCCGCGTTTGCGCTCCTCCCCCATCCACACGCCTTCCTGCGGATTCCAGCGGCGCGGCCGGTGCAGCAGCAGGAACGGCGAGGCCGGATCGCCGTTCGGGTGGGTGGCGTACTTGCGGTTCAGTTGTCCGATGCAGCGATGCATCTGCTCCACCAGCGCGGCGTCGCCCGGCAGGGTTTCGGCGGCGGCGTCGGCGAAGTCGGTCAGCAGGCAGAACACCAGGTTGGGATCGCGGTTGGCCAGGAAGCGCACCTCGAGCTGCTCGCACAGGTCGGCGAGGTTCTGCTGGCTGTAGACCAGCGTCGGCACCACCACGATGGCGCGGGCGTCGGCCGGCACACCGTCGCGGAAGTCCATGCGCGGCAGCGGGTTGGGACGGGTCACCAGCGTGGCGACCCAGTTCACCAGGCTCAGTGCCAGCTGGCTGCTGCCCAGCAGCGCCAGCACGCCCAGCAGCACGATCACCGGGCCGTGCACGCCGTTGCGCGCCGCGCGCTCCAGCAGCAGCGCGGTCGACACCAGCGCGATGGCGGCGATGGCGCCCAGGTAGGACGTCAGCGGCGAGGCGCGCGAGGTTTGCTGCAGGGCCTCCAGCCACGGCCGGCGCATGCCGGTCTGCTTTTCCAGCGCGGCCAGGCCGCCGCCGATCAGGTAGAAGCCCACATGGCCGTGGCGCACGTCGCCGCCGTCGTAGTGGGCTTGCGCCAGCTGCAAGGCTTGCTGCGCCACCTCGAGTTCCGAGTAGCGCGAGCGCTTGGCGATTTTTTCGATCGCGTGGCGGTACTGGTCGCGGGTGGCGAATTCCATGCGGCCGTAGACGCCGGCCGGATCCTGGCGCAGCGTCTGTTCGACCACGCTCATGGTCTCGACGAACTCCTGCCAGTCCATGGTGCCGAGGAAGCGCAGGCTGCCGATGCTGTTGGCGATGGAGACCTGCTCGGCCGCCTGCTGCTGGATCTCGGCCTGGATCTGCTGCTCGATGGTCTGGTCCGATTCGGCCAGGCGGTGCGTGATCCACGACAGCGCCAGCGTCAGCGCCGGGCTTTGTCCCTGCAGGCGGCGCGCCAGCTCGGCCACGAAGGCGCTGCTGATGGGCGGATTGGAACGGGCCATGTCGGCCACCATCAGTATCAGGCCGCTGGGATTTTTCTCGGCGACGTCGGTCATCTGGTCGGCCCAGCTGTTGGCCAGGTCGCGGTGGATGCGGTTGTCGGCCACGCGCGCGGCCACGCGGCGCAGGTTCTCGATCAGCGCCAGGCGCAGCATGATGGGGATGGCCCACAGCTCGCCCAGCTTGAGGCTGGCCACTTCCTGGTAGGCGTCGACGAAGCGGCACAGCGATTCGGGATCGACGCGGCCGTCGCCGTGCGCGATGATTTCCAGCGCGATCTTGTAGACGCGCGGCGTGCCTTCCGGCGCGCCCTTGCCCAGGCGCGGCAGCTGCTTGCTGTAGTCCTTGGGCAGGTGGCGGCGGGCGATGCGGATCTGGTCTTCGATCAGGTAGAAGTTATCCAGCAGCCATTCGGAGGCCGGCGTGATCTGGCGGCCAGCCTTGACGGCGGCGGTCAGCTCGTCGCAGGTCGAGTCGATGACGGCGGCGTTTTCGGTCAGCCGCGCCAGCAGGCGGTCGCGGCCGCCGCGCTTGCTCAGTTCGTGATGGGTGGCCAGTGTCTTGCCGTGCGCGGCCATCTGGGCCGCGCTGAAGAGCTCGGCGCGCAGCGGCAAGTCTTCGTCATCGGCGTCGGACAACAGGGAGCCGGAGGGGGATTCGCGGAAGCCGAGCGTCATCTCGGGCAGGAGGGGGGGAGATTGGTTCAAAACTGTTACCTCGCTTCGATTCTGCGAATTGGAAATTATCTGCCAAGGAATCGTACGGGGGCGCACGGCAGGCGACTGTGCGCTGACGTACATACAGAATTTCCACGAAAAAAAAGGCCGCTTGCGCGGCCTTGTAAAGGAAGAAAACGTGACGGGCGATGCAGGCCCTAGGCGGCCAGCGCCAACGGCGCCAAGGCCAGTCCGCCGCCGAGGCTGTAGGCTTGGCCGTGGCCCAGGCGGCGCAGCAGCTGCGCGGCCTTCAGGCTGCGGTTGCCGCTGCGGCAGAAGAACACCAGCGGCACTTGTTCGCCGTGCAACCAGCTGCTGGCGTGCTCGGCCAGGCGGCTCAGCGGCACGCTGCGGGCGCTGCGGCCGGCCGGTCCGGGCGCGCTGGCGGCGGCAAATTCATAGGCCTCGCGCACATCGACCAGCTGGGTGTCGGGATGGGCTTGCAGGAAGGCATCCAATGCGGCGCTGTCCAGTTGCAACGCGGCTTGCGCATCGGCAGTGGCGGACGCGTTCATGCCGACGCAGAACTGGTTGTGCTCGTCGCGCGTGGGGCACAGCAGCGTCTGCGCGCAGGTCAGCGGACGCAGCGCTTCCACAGCCGGCCGCGCGCTGAAGGCAAAGCGCACCGCCTGCGGCGGCAGTTCGGCATCGACGGCGTCGCCCAGCAGGTAGTGGCGGGAGTTGCCGTCCGCCACGCTGGCCAGGGTCTGCGCGCCGAGCGCGATGGCGCGGGCTGCGGCCGGCCAGCCGTAGGCGTCGGTGGCGGTGTGACCGTCGAAGTTGCTGCCCAGCGCGTCGATCAGCGTGGCGCGGTCGGCGCCGGCCTGGGTGGTGACGACGGCTTGCACCTGGTAGTTCTGGCAGCGCGCATAAGATACGATGCGGGCGGTCATCTCCGGCAAGGGATCGATGACGATGCAGCCGCGGCTGGCGGCGTCCAGCACCATCCAGCTGCAGGCGCCTTCGACGCCCAGTTGCAGCAGGCCGTCGTGCGGCACGGCGGCGCGCTCGGACGGGATCAGGCAGCTGGCGCGCAGGGCGGCGCCGCAGCGCTCGATGCGGCGACAGGCGTCGCTGATGGTGGCCTCGTCAGCCAGCGGACCGAAGGACATGCGGATCGCGCCGGCGCTGCGCCACAGCGGTGCCTGCATGGCGTCCAGCACGTAGCTGGGCGCGGCCTTGGCGGCCGAACAGGCGCTGCCGGAACTGACGCGCACCTGGGCGGCGTCGAACACGTCCATCAGTTCGCGGCTCGACAGGCCGGGCACGGAAAAGTTCAGCGTGGTCGGCAGCGATTTGTCGAAGGGATGGTTGAACACCACGCCGGGCAAGGCGGCGCGCAGGCTCTCGGCCAGGCGGGCGCGGAAGCTGGCCAGCTGGTCGTGGCTGCGGAAGGTGTCGCCGCGTTCCAGCGCGGCCAGCACGGCGCCCAGCGCGGCGATGCCGGCCATGTTCTCGGTGCCGGAGCGCTGGCCGCCTTCCTGGCCGCCGCCCATGATCAGCGGCGTGAACGGCGCGCCGGCGCGCACGTACAGCATGCCGACGCCTTTGGGCGCGTACAGCTTGTGGCCGGAGAACGGCGCGTAGTCGATGCGGGTGGCGGCCAGGTTCAGGTCCAGCTTGCCCAGCGCCTGCACGCAGTCGACCAGCCAGTAGGCGCCGCTGCCGGTCTCGGCCAGCAGGGCTTCGATCGCGGCCAGGTTGGTGATGACGCCGGTCTCGTTGTTGGCGGCCATGGTGCACACCAGCGCAGCCTGCGGCGCCAGCGCGCGCAGCAGCGCCAGGTCGTGCGCGCCGTCCTGGTCGACCGGCAGCTTTTGCAGCGTCAGGTTCAGGCCCAGCAGGCGGTTCCAGTGCGCCAGGCTTTCCGGCACGGCCTTGTGTTCGGTTGCGCCATAGACCAGCAGGCTGCCGATGGCCTCGCCACGCTCGCGGCGTTCGCGCAGCGCCACCAGCGCCGACAGCACCGCCGTCTGGATGCCTTCGGTGGCGCCGCTGTTGAACATCAGGCGGCCGTCGCCCACGCCCAGCAGGCGCACGGCGCAGGCGCGGGCCTGGTCCAGCAGGGCCCGCGCCTTCAGTCCGGTGCCGTGGCTGCTGCTGGGGTTGCCGTAGCGCTGGCCCATGGCGTCGGCCGCGGCGGCGATGGCGGCCGGCAGCACGGCGGTGGTGGCGTTGCCATCGAGGTAGATTTCGGTCGTCATGATAATGCCTGTGTCATTGATACCTATAGCTTACTCAGTGATGGCGAAACATATGTACTAAAATACTCTTGTTACGCACTCCATATAGCATTTTCATGCTGCTTTTTCCGGAAAAATAGAATGAATAACCTTGACCGCTATGACTATGCCATTTTGTCGGCCTTGCAGGGCGACGGCACGCTGTCGATCGCCCAGCTCAGCGAGCGGGTCGGCTTGTCCAGCACGCCGTGCTGGAAGCGGGTGCGGCGACTGGAAGAGGAAGGCTATATCGAAAGCCGCGTGGCCATCGTCAACCGCCGCAAGGTGGGCTTGCCGGTGACGGTGTTCGTCAGCGTGCGCACCAGCCAGCACGACGACAAATGGCTGGCGCGCTTCGCGGCCGCCGTCGTGGCCTTGCCGGAAGTGCAGGAATTCCACCGCATGAGCGGCGACATCGATTACCTGCTGAAGGTGGTGACGAGCGATATCGAAGGATATGACAGGTTTTACAAGAAGTTAATCAAGGCGGCGCAGCTGAGCGGGGTGTCGTCGGCGTTTTCGATGGAGCAGATCAAGATCACCACGGCCCTGCCGCTGGAGCTGGTGTCGCACCAATAATGTGCACTGGCGGGCTGAGCATGGGATAATCTTTGTCCCATTTCAAATACTTGATTAAGCCCATGCGCGCATTTCTCGACCGCTGGCTGCCCAGCCCCACCACCGCCAGCCGGCGCGAACAATTGCGCGCCGCCGGCGGCGCCCTGTTCGGCCTGCTGCTGACCGCCCTGCTCGGCCTTACCCTGTCGCCCGGCGCCATCTTCCTGGTCGCGCCGATCGGCGCCTCGTCGGTGCTGCTGTTCGCGCTGCCGGCCAGTCCGCTGGCGCAGCCATGGTCCGCCATCGGCGGCAATGTCGTCAGCGGACTGATGGGCGTGATCTGCGTGCGCCTGTTTGGCGACATGCTGCCGGCGCCGCTGCTGTGCGCGCTGGCCGCCAGCAGCGCGATCGCCGCCATGTTCGCGCTGCGCTGCCTGCACCCGCCCGGCGGCGCGGTGGCGTTGACGGCGGTGATCGGCGGGCCGGCCATCCACGCGGCCGGCTTCGCCTTTCCGCTGGTGACGGTGCTGGCCGACACGACGCTGCTGGCCCTGATGGCGATGCTATACAACAATCTGACCGGACGCCGCTATCCCCATGCGCAGCAAGGCGCCCATCCGAATCCGCACGCGACCAAGGACGCGGTGCCGACCGTGCGGCTGGGCTTCAAGCCGGAAGACCTGGACGCCGTGCTGAAGCAGTACAACCAGGTGCTGGACATCAGCCGCGACGACCTGGAATCGCTGTTCATGCAAACCGAGCAGCGCGCCTACCAGCGCCGCTTCGGCATCATCAGCTGTGCCGACATCATGTCGCGCGATATCGTCAGCGCCGAATTCGGCACCAGCCTGGAGGACGCCTGGCAGCAGATGCGCACGCACCGCGTGGCGGCGCTGCCGGTGCTCAACCGTGCGCGGCGGGTGATCGGCATCGTCACGCAGACAGATTTCCTGGAGCACGGCGGGCTGGACGACTATCGCGGCATCCGCCATCAACTTCAGCGATTTCTGCGCAAAAGCGGTGTAACCCACACGGAAAAGGCCGAGGTGGTGGGCCAGATCATGAGCCAGCACCCAACCACCGCGCGGCTGGACACGCCGATCGTCGACCTGGTGCCGCTGATGGCCGATTCCGGCTTCCACCACATCCCCATCGTCGACCAGGAACTGCGCTTCGCCGGCATCATCACCCAATCGGACCTGGTGGCGGCGCTGTACGAGAGCCGTTTCGCCGAGGCCGCCGCCTAAAAAAAAAACCGCTACCAAGGTAGCGGCCAGGCTTTGCTGCTTTGTTATGCTTTCAAGTCTCCAGCATACTCCGGTTTTAGATGTGCATTGCATAATTATATTTGCGGATGCGGATCAAATATTTCCTTAAAGTAAGAATGTATCGCCGATACAAAAATTGTCCCAGCGCCGCCCCGCAATGGCTTATCCTAGGCGCCAATTTTGTGACATCCTGAGGAAGAAATTATGACGCGTCGCCGCAACACCTATGCCGCTTTTGCCCCGCTCGCCGCCGCCGTGATGCTGGCGTTCGCACCGCTGGCGGCCAACGCCGCGGCGCCGGCCGCCGCCGCGCCGCAAGTCAGCGCCGCGCCCGCGCACAAGGCGCTGCTGGCGATCGCCGACCAGTACTACGACGCCACCGCCCGCTTCGAGCCGCTCAACGCCACGGAAAACGGCGACAACCGCTTTGACGACCTGCTCGGCCTGAGCATCGCCCCGGCCAAGCGCGCCCGGCAGTTCAAGCTGTATCGCCAGTTCACCACCCGCCTGAAGGCGGTCCAGCGCGCGCAGCTCGATAGCAAGGACCGCATCAACTACGACATCCTGGCCTACGAGCTGGACCAGCTGCTGACGATGGAGCGCTTCCCCGAGCACCTGCTGCCGATCAACCAGATGGACAGCGTGCCCGTGACCCTGGCCAACTACGCCGGCGGCGAGGCTTCGCAGCCTATCGGCACCGTCAAGGAGTACGACGCCTACCTGCATCGCATCAGCCAGTTGCCGGCCTGGATAGACCAGGCCATCGCCAATATGCGCGTGGGCATGAAGCAAGGCATTACCGAGCCGAAGGCCATCATGGAATCGGGCTTGCCGCAGTTCCAGAAGCTGGTCAGCGCCACGCCGGAAAGCAATATCTTCTACACGCCGATCACCAAGCTGCCGGCCGCCTTTTCCGCCGCAGACAAGGCGCGCCTGAGCGCAGCCTACCGCAAGACCGTGGGCGAGCAAGTCATGCCGGCGCTGGCCCGCCTGGCGACCTTCCTGGAAAAAGAATACGTGCCGGCCTGCCGCACCACCACCGGCCTGGGCGCGCTGCCGGACGGCGCCGCCTGGTACCAGGCGCGTGTCGCCGGCGCCACCACAACGTCGCTCAAACCCGATGAAATCCATGCCATCGGCCTGAAAGAAGTCGCGCGCATCCAGGCACAGTTTGAAGTGCTGGGCCCCAAGCTGGGTTATAACGGTCCGGCCTCCGGCCTGCCGGTGTGGGTGGCGGCGCAGCCGAAGTTCTACCCGTTCAAGACCGAGGACGAGGTCCAGGCCGTGTATCACAAGCTCAACGACGTGCTGGACACCAAGCTGCCGCAGATGTTCACACTGCTGCCGAAGGCCAGGCTGGACTTGCGCCTGGAGCCCGAGCTGAGCCGCGCCACCGCCTCGGACCACTACACCGCGCCAGCCGGCGACGGCTCGCGCCCCGGCGTGTTCTGGTCGGTGGTCAACGATCCAACCAAGTACGGCAGCACCGGCATGACCACGCTGTTCCTGCATGAAGGCAAGCCCGGCCATCACTTCCACATCGCCCTGATGCAGGAGCTGAACCTGCCCAACTTCCGCAAATACGGCGGCAACAACGCCTACACCGAAGGCTGGGCACTGTATGCGGAAACGCTGGGCAAGGAGATGGGCCTGTTCGACGATCCAGCCCAGTACTTCGGCCACCTGAACGATGAACTGCTGCGCGCCACCCGTCTGGTGGTCGACACCGGCATGCATGCGCAAGGCTGGACCCGCGAGCAGAGCATCCAGTACATGCACGACACGCTGGGCTATGACAACACCGCCAAGACCGAGACCGAGCGCTACATGGCCTGGCCGGGCCAGGCGCTGGGTTACAAGATCGGCTCGCTGAAGATCGTCGAACTGCGCCAGCGCGCGGCCAAGGCGCTGGGCGACAAGTTCAGCCTGCCGAAATTCCACGCCGTCGTGCTGGGCGACGGCACCCTGCCGCTGGCGCTGCTGGAGGAAAAGGTCGACCGCTGGATCGCCTCGCAACAATAAAGCATCAGGGCGGGCCGCAATGGCCCGCCTTCCTGGTTTTACTTGGCGTAACGCTTGATGCGGGCGATTACCAGCTCGGGCAAGGCGGTGATCTGCTTGGCGTGATTCGCAAAGACGATCTGCTGACGCCCGACGGAGACCGGCTTGCCATCGGCATAAAACCGGAACTCCAGCCAAAATGAGCACTTCTTTACGTCATACGCGTTCAACTCGCAATTTATCTCCTGAAAGGGGAAGGTTTCTTGCAAGTAGTCCTGCTCCGCGCGCTTGGTGATGAATACGCCCTCGTTTTGCAACATGTCGCGCGAGACGCAATCGAAGAACCACTTTTCACGGCAAATACCCTGCCATTCGAAATAACGTGCGAAATAGGTGTTGCCGTAGGCGTTGGAATCCTTCAGGTAGATCGTCAAGGCATGGGTAAAAGTCTGCCTGGCATTGGCGGCGGTCGCAGTAGTGCTTTTGGACTTTTCAACTTCGGTGGCGTGCAGCAGCATGGGATTCCCCTTTTGAAATGAGTTGGAACGCCCGGCTTGCAGGCGGGGCGCTGTCCGCAGGGCGGACAGAAACACTTAAAGCGGATTTCTGCTGTGCTTGTTTGATTTGGCGCAAATAGTTATTCGATAGTCAAGCGAGCCAGATCAACACGCGCAATACTGCGGGCTATACCTATCCAAAGTCAGTTGGAAAAAGCGCATGCATTCCCTATTGCCCGCCGTGGTCTCCCTGCTTTTCCTGTGCTACGGCGCTTACGTGCTGCATTCGCGCGGGGTGAGCCGCATCAGCCTGACCTTCTTCCTGCTGTGCACGACCACTTTCTGCTGGCAATTCACCTGGGCCGTGCTGTTCCAGATCCACGACGAGCACGAGGCGCTGGCGCTGGCCAAGCTGGGCTACCTGCTCATCCTCTTCCTGCCAACCACGCTATACCACTTCGTCGCCGAATTGACGGCGCAGCGCAGCGAGCGCCGCTGGGTGGACCTGTCCTATGTGATCGCCGGCTTGCTGGGCGTCGTCATGCTGAGCACGGACTGGCTGATTGCCGGTCTCTACCCCTATTTCTTCGGATACTATCCCAAGGCGGGGCCCCTGCACCCGCTGCACCTGATACAGACAGGTGTGGTGGTGGGCCGCGGGCTATGGCTGCTCTACCGGCGCCAGCAACTGGCCATATCGACCGAAAGAAGCAGGCTGCGCTACTGCCTGGTCAGCCTGCTGATCTATTTCTTCGCCTCGGTCGACTATCTGTGCAATTACGGCGTGCAGTTCTATCCGCCGGGGGTGCTGTTCGTGGCGACCAGCCTGGGCCTGATTGCCCAGGCGATGGTGCGGCACAACCTGCTGGCCGACCCGATGGAAGTGGCAGCCACCATCGCGCATGAAATGCGCACGCCGCTGGCGACCATCCGCAACCAGTCACGGGTGCTGGCCAAATGCCTGCCGGACTTGCTGGCCGGCTACCAGTGCGCAGTTGACAACCGGCATATCGAGCCCTTGTTACAACCGGCGCAGCTGCATTATCTGAGCAAGCTGACCCAGCACATCGAAGCTGAAATCAGCCGTTCCAATTTCATCGTGGACATGATGCTGGCCTCGGCCCGCGCCGGCACCCTGAATCGCAACGACTTCGCCAATCATTCAATCAAGAAATGCGTCGACGAAGCCCTGGCCTGTTATCCATTTGAAAGCTCGATGCGCGACAAGGTAGTGGTGAAGGCCGCCGAGGATTTCACCTTTTTTGGTTCGGATGTCTTGCTGGTCTACGTTTTGTATAACCTGTTTAAAAACGCATTACACGCGATTAAATCGGCGGGGCGGGGAGAAGTAGAAATTGCCTTCTTTACACAAGGGAATAGCAAGCAATTACTGGTGACGGATACCGGCGCGGGAATACCGGATGACGTACTGCCGCATGTATTTGAACCGTTTTATAGCACCCGGCATAACGGCGGCGGCACGGGAATGGGATTGGCATTCTGCCAGCGCGTGATTACCGCATTCGGCGGCAAGATTCAGTGCGAATCCCAAGCGGGACGATATACCAGGTTTTCTGTATTATTCCCGCAAAAGCAGATATGGTCTGCCAAACAGGTTATGGATTAATTCACGGCGACTTCTTCGCCGCTGATTTTTTCCAGATCTGTTTCATCGCCCAACACGTATATTTTCTGTTCCCGCAATACCTGCAGAATAAAAGGCTGCTGCTCGCGCAGGCGGCGTTTAAAGTCGGGGATCGAATACAGGTTGGGATTGATTTTACGGCGCAATAAACGCTCGGCTACCGGCAGCCGGGATAATAGTTCGCCGTAGCTGGTGTTATCGCCGATCAGCATTAACTCCACCGGCGTGTCCATGCCCTCGTGTTCCTTGGCCGTGGCGCCATAAACAAACGCCACATTCAGCACGTGTTGCAGCGGCGCCAGCGCCGAATTCAGCACGCTCACCAGGCCGAAGGTTTTTTTGACCAGGTTGCTTAACTCCCCGAACACGATGCATTCCTTGTTGGGTTTAAAACGGCGCACATTGCCGATCCGCTCGGACACGATGACGCCCGACTCATGCAGCCGTTTCAGCTCACGCTGGGCCGAGGCGCTGCCCAAACCCGTCAGGCGCATGATCTCGTTCAAGTGGAAGCCTTGATTGACACGTACAAATAGCAAGCCCAGCAGCTTTTGCTGGGCAGGGGTGAAGAGTGCTTGAGCGATCATGAGCCAAATCTTAGCATGAACACACTGCCATCTGGCATGTTTAACGTAGGGTTTTCGGGTTAGCTTGCAAACCACAAGCCGAAGTACCCGGAATGCAGCGACGCGCATGACGACCGCAAGGCGAATGGCATATTAACGCCGCTTGCCACGTGAGCAAGCGACGAACAGGCCGCGATTAACTCTTCTTTTCACAACGCGCGATATTCAGGCGGATTATATTTAAGGGAAGCCCTGGGTATTTAAAATACGGTCTTAAATAAAAAAAACGGCACCCGAAGGTGCCGTTTTTATTTGCAGGACTAAAAGCTGAATTACGCTTCGCCGTCGTGCGGGGTAACCGTTTCGGTAACTTCCGCATCGCCGCTGGACATCGAGGCTTTCTCGGCCAGCAGCAGAGCTTGACGCTCTTCCACTTCCCACTGCTCTTTCTCTTTGCGAGCGCGGTGGAATGCCAGACCGGTGCCGCCTGGAATCAGACGACCCACGATGACGTTTTCTTTCAGACCACGCAGACCATCGCGCTTGCCCATAATTGCGGCTTCGGTCAGAACGCGGGTGGTTTCCTGGAACGACGCGGCCGAGATAAACGAATCGGTCGACAGCGATGCCTTGGTAATACCCAGCAGAACGTTTTCGTAGGTTGCAGGGATCTTATTCTCTGCAATCACGCGATCGTTTTCATCCAGCAGTTCCGAACGCTCAACCTGCTCGCCAACGATATAGTTGGTGTCGCCGGCATTAACGATCTGAACGCGACGCAACATCTGACGCACAATCACTTCAATGTGCTTGTCGTTAATCTTCACGCCCTGCAGACGATAAACGTCCTGCACTTCGTCAACGATATAACGCGCCAGCGCTTCGATACCCAGCAGACGCAGAATGTCTTGCGGATCGGCCGGGCCGTCGACAATCATCTCGCCCTTATTCACCACCTGGCCGTCGTGGACCAGCACTTGCTTATCCTTGGTAATCAGGAACTCGTGCTTGTTGCCGTCCATGTCGGTGATTTCCAGACGCTGCTTACCCTTGGTTTCTTTACCGAAGGCAACAGTACCGGTGACTTCCGCCAGCATACCCGCGTCTTTTGGCGAACGTGCTTCGAACAGCTCGGCAACGCGCGGCAGACCACCGGTAATATCGCGGGTCTTCTGCGATTCGGTCGGGATACGTGCCAGCACTTCACCGACGGACACTGCCTGGCCATCTTTCACCATGATCAGCGCGCCGACCTGGAAGCCGATCGCCACAGCGTGTTCGGTGCCGGCGATCTTCACTTCGTGGCCCTCTTCGTTCAGCAGCTTGACCTGTGGACGCAGGGTCTTGGTCAGCGAGCCGCGACGTTTCGCATCGATTACCACCAGGGTCGACAGACCGGTCACTTCGTCCACCTGACGGGCAACGGTCACGCCTTCTTCGACGTTCTCGAAACGCACCGTACCGGCGTACTCGGTAATGATCGGACGGGTCAGCGGATCCCAGGTCGCCAGGGCCGTACCGGCCTTGATGACCATGCCGTCCTTGACGATCAGGGTGGCGCCGTACGGCACCTTGTGACGCTCACGCTCACGGCCGTGGTCGTCGGTGATCAGCACTTCGCCCGAACGGGAAATGACGATTTGCGCGCCCTTGCCGTTGGTGACGTAACGCATGGTCGAGGTGAAGCGGATGGTACCGTTCGACTTCGCTTCCACCGACGATGCCACTGCCGCACGCGACGCCGCACCACCGATGTGGAAGGTACGCATGGTCAGCTGGGTACCTGGTTCACCGATCGACTGCGCTGCAACCACACCGACGGCTTCGCCGGCGTTGACCAGCATGCCGCGGCCCAGATCGCGACCGTAGCACTTGGCGCACAGGCCGAAGCGCGTGTCGCAAGTCAGCGGAGTGCGAACCTTGACTTCGTCGATCGACAGACGCTCGATCTCTTCGACCATGTCTTCGTCCATCAGCGTGCCGGCTTCGTACAGCGTAGCCTGGGTCTCTGGGTTGACGACGTCGTTGACCACCACGCGGCCAAGGATACGGTCGCGCAGCGCTTCAATAACCTCACCACCCTCGACCATCGCCTTCATCAGCGTGCCGTTGGAGGTGCCGCAATCATCTTCAATGACGACCAGATCCTGGGTCACGTCGACCAGACGGCGGGTCAGGTAACCCGAGTTCGCGGTCTTCAGTGCCGTATCCGCCAGACCTTTACGAGCGCCGTGGGTCGAGATGAAGTACTGCAACACGTTCAGGCCTTCGCGGAAGTTCGCGGTAATCGGCGTTTCGATAATCGAACCGTCCGGTTTCGCCATCAGACCACGCATACCTGCCAGCTGGCGAATCTGCGCTGCGGAACCGCGGGCGCCCGAGTCGGCCATCATGTAAATCGCGTTGAAGGATTCCTGGGTGGACTTGGTGCCGTCACGCTTGATGACGTCTTCCACTTTCAGCTGGTCCATCATGGCCTTGCCGACTTCGTCCGAGGTCTTGCCCCAGATGTCGACCACCTTGTTGTAACGTTCGCCGGCGGTGACCAGACCCGAAGCGTACTGCTGCTCGATCTGCTTGACTTCGGATTCTGCGGCCGAAATCAGGGTCACTTTCTGAGGCGGTACCAGCATGTCGTCCACGCAAATCGAAATACCAGCGCGGGTCGCCAGGCGGAAGCCCGACTGCATCAGTTGGTCAGCAAACACCACCGTCGCGCGCAGGCCGCACTTACGGAAGGACGTGTTGATCAGCTTGGAAATCTCTTTCTTCTTCAGCGCGCGGTTCAGCACGGAGAATGGCAAGCCTTTCGGCAGGATTTCCGACAGGATGGCGCGGCCGACCGTGGTCTCGTAACGGGTCACGGTGCGAACGAATTCGCCCGTCGCTGGATCTTTTGGATTCTCAACGATACGTACGGTGATACGGGTGGTCAGTTCCACTTCCTTGTTGTCGTAGGCACGGATGACTTCCGACACGTCAGGGAACAGCATGCCTTCGTTCTTGGCGTTGATCGCTTCGCGGGTCGCGTAGTACAGACCCAGCACGATATCCTGCGAAGGAACGATCGACGGTTCGCCGTTCGATGGGAACAGGATGTTGTTCGAAGCCAGCATCAGCGTGCGGGCTTCCATCTGTGCCTCGATCGACAGCGGAACGTGGACTGCCATCTGGTCACCGTCGAAGTCGGCGTTGAATGCCGCGCAGACCAGTGGGTGCAGTTGGATCGCTTTACCTTCAATCAGGACCGGCTCGAAAGCCTGGATACCCAGACGGTGCAGCGTAGGCGCACGGTTCAACATGATCGGATGTTCGCGGATCACGTCTTCCAGGATGTCCCAGACGACCGGTTCCTGGATCTCGACCAGCTTCTTGGCGGCCTTGATCGTGGTAGCCAGGCCCATCAGTTCCAGCTTGTTGAAGATGAATGGCTTGAACAGTTCCAGCGCCATCAGCTTCGGCAGACCGCACTGGTGCAGTTTCAGCTGCGGCCCCACCACGATGACCGAACGGCCCGAGTAGTCGACGCGCTTACCCAGCAAGTTCTGACGGAAGCGGCCGCCCTTACCCTTGATCATCTCAGCCAGCGATTTCAGCGGACGCTTGTTGGCGCCGGTCATCGCTTTGCCGCGACGGCCGTTGTCCAGCAGCGAGTCGACCGCTTCCTGCAGCATGCGCTTTTCGTTGCGCGTGATGATCTCTGGAGCGCGCAGCTCCATCAGGCGTTTCAGACGGTTGTTACGGTTGATCACGCGGCGATACAGATCGTTCAGATCCGAGGTCGCGAAACGGCCGCCGTCCAGCGGGACCAGCGGACGCAGTTCCGGCGGCAGCACCGGCAGCACTTCCATGATCATCCACTCAGGCTTGATGCCCGAGCGCTGGAACGCTTCCAGCACTTTCAGGCGCTTGGCGTATTTCTTGATCTTGGCTTCGGACTTCGATTCCTTCAGTTCCACGCGCAGGGTCTCGGCATCACGGTGGATGTCGATCGAGCGCAGCAGTTCGCGGATACCTTCAGCGCCCATGAAGGCGGTGAAGTCGTCGCCGTACTCTTCGTACTTGGCGGCGTAGTCGTCTTCCGACATGATCTGGCACTTCTTCAGCGGGGTCATGCCTGGATCGGTCACCACGTATGCTTCGAAGTACAGCACGCGTTCGATGTCCCGCAGGGTCATGTCCAGCACCATGCCCAGACGGGATGGCAGCGACTTCAGGAACCAGATGTGGGCGGTCGGCGAGGCCAGCTCGATGTGGCCCATGCGCTCGCGGCGCACCTTGGCCAGCGTGACTTCGACGCCGCACTTTTCGCAGATCACGCCGCGGTGTTTCAGGCGCTTGTACTTGCCGCACAGGCATTCGTAGTCCTTGATCGGGCCAAAGATCTTGGCGCAGAACAGACCATCGCGCTCAGGCTTGAAGGTACGATAGTTGATGGTTTCCGGCTTTTTAACTTCGCCGTAGGACCACGAACGGATTTTTTCAGGCGAAGCGAGACCGATCTTGATCGCGTCAAAAGTCTCGTTCGTCTGTACTTGCTTGAATAGATCGAGCAGTGCTTTCATGTATCACTCCAGGTAGTGATTAAATTCTTTTCATGCCGTCATCCCCGCGTAGGCGGGGATCCATGCTGAGCGCGCATCACGATAACTCAGACTCAGCATGGACTCCCGCTTGCGCGGGAGTGACGGCGGCCAGTGTCTTAGTTGCGTTCCAGGTCGATATCGATACCCAGGGAACGGATCTCTTTCACCAGCACGTTGAACGATTCCGGCATACCGGCGTCGATCACGTGGTCGCCCTTGACCAGGTTCTCGTACACTTTGGTACGGCCGTTCACGTCATCCGACTTAACGGTCAACATCTCTTGCAGCACATACGATGCGCCGTATGCTTCCAGTGCCCACACCTCCATCTCACCGAAGCGCTGGCCGCCGAACTGGGCTTTACCGCCCAGTGGCTGCTGCGTCACCAGCGAGTATGGACCGGTCGAACGCGCGTGCATCTTGTCGTCGACCAAGTGGTGCAGCTTCAGCATGTGCATCACGCCGACGGTGACCTTGCGCTCGAACGCTTCGCCGGTGCGGCCGTCGTACATCGTGACCTGATTCTTCGACGGGGTCATGCCCAGCTTGGTCGCGATCTCGTCCGGATACGCCAGGTCCAGCATGCGGCGGATTTCCGATTCGTGCGCGCCGTCGAACACCGGAGTCGCGAATGGAACACCCTTCTTCAGGTTGTTCGCCAGCTTCATGATCTCTTCGTCGTCGAACTGGTCCAGGTCTTCCGGACGGCCGTTTTCGTTGTAGATCACGGTCAGATACTTGCGCATCTCTTCGGCTTTGGTGTGCACGGCCAGCATTTCGCCGATACGGATACCCAGGCCCTTGGCTGCCCAACCCAGGTGGGTCTCGAGAATCTGACCCACGTTCATACGGGAAGGAACACCCAGCGGATTCAGCACCACGTCGGCCGGCGTACCGTCGGCCATGTATGGCATGTCTTCCACCGGCACGATACGGGAAACCACACCCTTGTTACCGTGACGACCCGCCATCTTGTCGCCCGACTGCAGGCGGCGCTTGACGGCCAGGTAGACCTTGACCATCTTCTGCACGCCAGGTTGCAGCTCATCGCCCTGGGTCAGTTTCTTGCGCTTCTCTTCGAAGGCCAGGTCGAACTGGTGGCGCTTCTCGTTGATCGATTCCTTGATCGCTTCCAGGGCGGTAGCCGATGCGTCTTCCGCCGGGCGGATGTCGAACCAGTGGTACTTGTCCAGATCAGCCAGGTATTCCTTGGTGATCTTGGCGCCCTTGGCCAACTTCTTCGGACCGCCGTTGACGACTTGGCCGATCAGCATTTTTTCCAGACGCTGGAAGGCATCGCCTTCCACAATACGCATCTGGTCGTTCAGGTCCAGGCGGAAACGCTTCAGTTCATCGTCGATGATCTGTTGCGCGCGCTTGTCGCGAACGATGCCTTCACGGGTGAAGACCTGGACGTCGATCACGGTGCCGATCATGCCAGATGGCACGCGCAGCGAGGTGTCCTTAACGTCCGATGCTTTTTCGCCGAAGATCGCGCGCAGCAGCTTCTCTTCCGGAGTCAGCTGGGTTTCGCCCTTAGGCGTCACTTTACCGACCAGGGTGTCGCCCGCTTGCACTTCCGCGCCGATGTAGACGATACCGGACTCATCCAGACGAGCCAGCTGGTTCTCAGCCAGGTTCGAGATGTCGCGGGTGATTTCTTCCGCGCCCAGCTTGGTATCGCGTGCAACAACGGACAGCTCTTCGATGTGGATCGAGGTGTAGCGGTCGTCCTTGACGACGTTTTCCGAGATCAGGATCGAATCTTCGAAGTTCAGACCATTCCATGGCATGAAGGCCACGGTCATGTTCTGGCCCAGAGCCAGCTCGCCCAGGTCGGTCGATGCGCCGTCGGCGATCACGTCGCGCTTGGCCACACGGTCGCCTACCTTGACGATAGGACGCTGGTTGATGTTGGTGTTCTGGTTCGAACGGGTGTACTTGATCAGGTTGTAGATGTCGACACCGACTTCGCCGGCGGTTGCTTCGTCATCGTTCACGCGGATCACGACACGGCCCGCATCGATGTAGTCGACGATACCGCCGCGCAGCGCCTGCACGGTGGTGCCCGAGTCGACTGCCACGGTGCGTTCGATACCGGTACCGACCAGTGCTTTCTCTGGGCGCAGGCAAGGAACTGCCTGACGCTGCATGTTGGCACCCATCAATGCGCGGTTCGCATCATCGTGTTCGAGGAACGGAATCAGCGACGCTGCCACCGAAACGATCTGGCCTGGCGCCACGTCCATGTACTGGATGCGCTCCGGGGATACCAGGATGGTCTCGCCGGCTTCACGGGCCGAGACCAGCTCGTCGCTCAGCATGCCATTCTTGTCGATGGTCGCATTCGCCTGAGCGATGATGTAGCGGCCTTCTTCGATGGCGGACAGGTAGTCGATCTGGTCGGTGATCTTGGAGCCGTCAACCTTGCGGTACGGGGTTTCCAGGAAGCCGTATTCGTTCAGGCGGGCGTACAGCGCCAGCGAGTTGATCAGACCGATGTTCGGGCCTTCAGGCGTCTCGATCGGGCACACGCGGCCGTAGTGGGTCGGGTGCACGTCGCGTACTTCGAAGCCTGCGCGTTCGCGGGTCAGACCGCCAGGTCCCAGGGCGGAGACACGGCGTTTGTGCGTGATTTCCGACAGCGGGTTGGTCTGGTCCATAAACTGCGACAGCTGGGACGAACCGAAGAACTCGCGGATTGCGGCCGAGATCGGCTTCGAGTTGATCAGGTCGTGCGGCATCAGGTTGTCCGCTTCGGCCTGGCCGAGGCGTTCCTTGACGGCGCGCTCAACGCGCACCAGGCCGGCGCGGAACTGGTTCTCTGCCAGTTCGCCGACGCAACGTACGCGACGGTTACCCAGGTGATCGATATCGTCGACTTCGCCGCGGCCATTGCGCAGTTCCACCAGGATCTTGATCACGGCCAGCACGTCTTCGTTCGACAGCGTCATGGCGCCGGTCAGTTCATCGCGGCCGATGCGGCGGTTGAACTTCATGCGGCCCACGGCCGACAGGTCGTAACGGTCGGCGCTGTAGAACAGGCCGTTGAACAGCGCTTCGACGGAGTCTTCCGTTGGCGGTTCGCCAGGACGCATCATGCGGTAGATCGCGACACGGGCGGCCATCTGGTCGGCGGTGTCGTCGATGCGCAGGGTTTGCGAAATGTAGGCGCCCTGGTCCAGGTCGTTGGTGTACAGGGTCTGGATTTCGGAGATGTTGGCTTCGCGCAGGCGGCCCAACACGTCTTCGGTCAGCTCATCGTTGGCGGACGCGACAACTTCGCCGGTCTCGGGATCGACGATGTTCTTGGCCAGCACGCGGCCCAGCAGGTAGTCTTCCGGCACGGAGATGTGCTTGATGCCGTTCGATTCGATGTCGCGCACGTGCTTGGCGTTGATACGCTTGTCCTTCAGGACCAGCGTCTTGCCTTCCTTGTTGACGATGTCGAAACGCGCGACTTCGCCACGCAGGCGCTCGGCGACGAATTCCATTTCCGCGCCTTCGGAGCGCAGGTTGAAATTGTCGAACACGAAGAAGTTCGCCAGGATCTGCTCGTGCGACATGCCGATTGCTTTCAGCAGGATCGTCACTGGCATCTTGCGGCGGCGGTCGACGCGGAAGAACAGGATGTCTTTCGGGTCGAACTCGAAGTCCAGCCACGAGCCGCGGTAAGGAATGATACGCGCGGAGAACAGCAGTTTGCCGGACGAGTGGGTCTTGCCGCGGTCGTGCTCGAAGAACACGCCAGGGGAGCGATGCAGCTGCGAAACGATAACGCGCTCGGTACCATTGATGACGAACGAACCGGTGGTGGTCATCAGGGGCAGTTCGCCCATGTAGACTTCCTGTTCCTTCATCTCTTTGACGACCGGCTTGGTCGGCGATTCCTTGTCCAGGATCACCAGACGCACCTTGGCGCGCAGCGGCGACGCGAAGGTCAGTCCGCGCAGTTGGCATTCCTTGACGTCGAAGGCGGGGTCGCCCAGGACGTACGACAGGAACTCGAGACGCGCAAAGCCATTGTGCGAAACGATGGGGAAAATCGAGGTAAAGGCCGACTGCAGGCCGTCGTTCTTGCGCGTCGACGGTGCTACGTCTTCTTGCAAGAAACTATGGTAGGACTCGAGCTGGGTAGCCAGCAGGAACGGAACGTGGTGAACGTTGGCGCGCTTCGCGAATGATTTGCGAATGCGTTTCTTCTCAGTAAATGAGTAGTGCATGGACACTCCGTGAGTGACAGAAAGGATAAAAAATTCAGGTTTTGCCAGTGCAAAATTAGCCACTTCAGCAACAAGATCGGCTGCATGTCACACAGACGAAACCTGAAACTTCTACCATTTCCAGCTGATTCGATAAAACTGCGGCGTTGGACAAACGCTACAAATACGACGAGGACGACAAAGGAGCCAAAGCCGGATTTCCTCCCTTTCAGAAGGAAATCCGCAGCTTTGGCTCGAGGCGCTAACTAGTAGCCGCCGTACAACTTGATTACTTCAGGTCGGCCTTGGCGCCAGCTTCTTCCAGCTTCTTCTTAGCGGCTTCAGCGTCAGCTTTCGACAGGGCTTCTTTAACGGTCTTAGGAGCGCCATCAACCACGTCTTTGGCTTCTTTCAGGCCCAGACCGGTGATTTCGCGAACTGCTTTAATAACGCCAACTTTGTTTGCGCCGACTTCGGTCAGAACAACGTTGAACTCGGTTTGCTCTTCAACTGCAGCAGCAGCTGCGCCGCCAGCTGCTGGAGCAGCCATTGCAGCGGCCGAAACGCCGAATTTTTCTTCGAAAGCTTTGACCAGTTCGTTCAGGTCCATTACGGACATTTCGCTAACTGCGTTCAGGATGTCGTCTTTGCTAATTGCCATTTGAAACTCCAATAATTTTTTGATTCGTTAATACATCAGATTGGTACTTGAGAAAAAACCGGCGGCTACAATTAAGCAGCTGCTGGCGCTTCTTCTGCGGCCACTTCGGCAACAGCTGGAGCACCTTCGGATTTTTTCGCTGCCAGAGCAGCCAGACCACGTGCAAAGCCCGACACCGGAGCCAGCATAACGCCCAACAACTGCGAGATGAGAACTTCACGGCTAGGAATGCTCGCCAACGCTGCAACAGCTGCTTTATCCAGCTGCTTGCCTGCGTAGTTACCTGCGGTGATGACCAGTTTGTCGTTGGTTTTAGCGAAGTCAGCGATGACTTTAGCTGCTGCAACGGCATCGTCCGAGATCGAGTAGATCAACGGACCGGTCATGCTGTCTGCCAGGCTGGCGAACTGCGTGCCTTCGACGGAGCGACGAGCGAGGGTGTTTTTCAACACTCGCAGGTACACGCCTTGAGCGCGCGCTTTGGCACGAAGTTGCGTCAAGTGAGCAACCTGGATGCCACGATATTCGGCCACGACGATAGTTTGCGCAGTTGCTACTTTTGCGGAAACTTCGGCGACAACGGCCTTTTTGTCATTCAGATTGAGACCCACGGTCAACCTCCTTAAATGATGACGGGCAAACTGCCTGCCATCGGTTCGAACAACGGCGTCCGAGGTTTAGGAGTCCAATGGACTACGAAACTTGATCGGGTACACCATCTGCGTTGGGTGAAAAATTCAATTAACCAGTTGCCTGCCTGATGCACCCGGCCCAACGGTCTTTGATTGCCTGGCCGTCCCCGAAGAAACGACCAGCCCAAAGAACTGCCCCGCACGGCCAAGGCCGTACAAGGACTTAATTTTTTACTTAAGCAGCCAGGGTAGCCTGGTCAACACGGACGCCAGCGCCCATGGTCGACGACAGGGAAACCTTGCGCAGGTAGACACCCTTGCTGGTTGCTGGCTTAGCTTTGTTCAGTGCGTCGATCAGGGCAACCAGGTTGCTCTTCAGATCTGCGTCAGCGAACGATTTGCGGCCGATGGTCGCGTGGATGATACCGGCTTTGTCGGTACGGTACTGAACCTGGCCGGCTTTCGCGTTTTTCACGGCGGTAGCGACGTCAGGAGTTACGGTGCCGACTTTCGGGTTAGGCATCAGGCCACGTGGGCCCAGGATCTGACCCAGGGTACCAACGATACGCATGGTATCTGGCGAAGCGATGACGATATCGAAAGGCATGTCGCCGGCTTTGACGCGCTCGGCCAGGTCTTCCATACCGACAACGTCGGCGCCAGCGGCTTTAGCCTGCTCAGCTTTTTCGCCCGAAGCGAACACAGCAACGCGAACGGTCTTGCCGGTGCCGGCTGGCAGCACGACGGAACCGCGAACGACCTGATCCGACTTCTTAGGATCCACGCCCAGCTGTACCGACACGTCGATCGATTCGTTGAACTTGGCGGTAGCCAGTTCCTTGATCAGAGCGACTGCGTTGTCGAATGCGTAGGACTTGGTGCTATCAACTTTGGCTTTGATAGCTTTAGCGCGTTTGGACAGTTTTGCCATGATTACAGACCTTCCACCGTGATGCCCATCGAACGTGCGGAACCAGCGATGGTGCGTACAGCAGCATCCATGTCGGCAGCGGTCAGATCTGGGGTTTTCAATTTAGCGATTTCTTCAGCTTGAGCGCGGGTCAGCTTACCGACTTTGTCGGTATGTGGCTTCGGCGAACCTTTGACAACGCCCGAGTGCTTCTTGATCAGGAAGGTTGCTGGCGGGGTCTTCATCACGAAGGTGAAGGACTTGTCAGCGAACGCGGTGATCACGACTGGGATAGGCATGCCTGGTTCCATACCTTGGGTCTGCGCGTTGAACGCTTTGCAGAATTCCATGATGTTCAGACCGCGTTGACCCAGAGCTGGACCGATCGGTGGGGATGGGTTTGCTTTACCAGCTGGCACTTGCAGCTTGATAAAACCAATGATTTTCTTTGCCATGATGGCTCCTATCTTGGATATGAGTAGTAGCGCCCCACCATGCGCAATTGCAGGGCGGGGCTCCTCTTTGCCAGATTTGTCAGGTTTTTACACCGTCGCCCGTTCTGGCGAACGGTGCTGCTTATACTTTTTCGACCTGGCCGAACTCAAGTTCCACCGGAGTAGCGCGGCCGAAGATGGTAACCGAGACGCGCACTTTGGATTTCTCGTAATTGACTTCCTCGACATTGCCGTTGAAATCAGTGAACGGGCCATCCTTGATGCGGACTTGCTCGCCCACTTCGTACAGCACTTTTGGCCGTGGCTTCTCAACACCCTCTTGCATCTGCTGCATGATCTTGTCGATCTCGCGCGCTGGAATCGGGGTCGGCTTGTTCGATTTGCCGCCGATGAAACCGGTCACCTTGTTGGTGTTTTTCACCAGGTGCCAGGTTTCGTCGGTCATTTCCATCTCAACCAGGACGTAGCCCGGGAAGAAACGACGCTCGGTGACGGACTTCTGACCGTTCTTGACTTCGACGACTTCTTCGGTCGGCACCAGGATCTGGCCGAACTGGTCCTGCATGCCGGCGCGCTCGACGCGCTCCGTCAGCGCACGCTGGACGCTTTTTTCCATGCCGGAATACGCATGTACAACGTACCAGCGCTTGTTGCTCACTGGTACGCTGATTGGCGCTGCGCCAGCATCTTGCGCTGGAACTTCGCCAGCTGCATCGTCTTGCACATTTTCGCTCATTATTTTCGTATACCCAGAATGACGTCGTACAACAGGAACTCGAGTGTCTTATCCGTGCCCCACAGGAACAGCGCCATCACCACCACGAAGGCAAACACGATGCCGGTGATCTGGGTAGCTTCGCGACGAGTAGGCCAGACGACCTTTTTCGTTTCGCGCACGGCTTCTTTGGCGAAATTCAGGAATTCACGGCCAGTCGTCGAGGTCCACAAGAGCAGAACGGCAAAAGCCAAACCAGCTACAAGTGCGCCTGCGCGTACGAGAGCTGGTTTGTCTGACAGGTAATAAAACCCGACCACACCTGCGATTGCCACGGCTATTGCCAGAGCAACCTTAATCTTGTCATTCGACGTGCTGACGGTCTGCACGGATTGATTTGACATTTATATTTACTTTCGGTGCCCTGCACCTGAAAACGGTGGCAGGGACGGAGGGCATCGAACCCCCAACCTTCGGTTTTGGAGACCGACGCTCTGCCAATTGAGCTACGTCCCTACGTAAAACTACAAAGGATATCGATTATACCACCAGAGACGCCCCTGGTGGTACGACCAGTATTCCTTAAGCGATGATCTTCGCTACAACACCTGCACCAACGGTACGGCCGCCTTCGCGGATGGCGAAGCGCAGACCTTCTTCCATCGCGATCGGGTTGATCAGCTTGACGGTGATCGACACGTTGTCGCCTGGCATAACCATTTCTTTGTCCGCTGGCAGCTCGATCGAACCGGTCACGTCAGTCGTACGGAAGTAGAACTGTGGACGATAGTTGTTGAAGAACGGAGTGTGACGGCCGCCTTCGTCTTTCGACAGAACATAGATCTCGCCGGTGAAGTGGTTGTGTGGCTTGATCGAGCCTGGCTTGGCCAGAACTTGACCACGTTCCACGTCTTCACGCTTGGTGCCGCGCAGCAGCAGACCAACGTTGTCGCCAGCTTGCCCCTGGTCCAGCAGCTTGCGGAACATTTCCACGCCGGTGCAAGTGGTCTTGACGGTGTCTTTGATGCCGACGATTTCGATCTCTTCGCCGACCTTGATGATGCCGCGCTCGATACGACCGGTCACAACGGTACCGCGACCCGAGATCGAGAACACGTCTTCCACTGGCATCAGGAAGGCGCCGTCCACTGCGCGCTCTGGCGTAGGGATGTAGGTATCCAGTGCTTCGGCCAGGGCCATGATGGCCTGCTCGCCCATTGGGCCGGTGTCGCCGTCCAGCGCCATACGGGCCGAACCTTTAACGATCGGCAGGTCGTCGCCTGGGAAGTCGTACTTCGACAGCAACTCGCGCACTTCCATTTCAACCAGTTCCAGCAGTTCTGCGTCGTCGACCAGGTCGCACTTGTTCAGGAACACGATGATGTATGGAACGCCAACTTGACGGGCCAGCAGGATGTGCTCGCGGGTCTGTGGCATTGGGCCGTCAGCTGCGGAGCAAACCAGGATCGCGCCGTCCATCTGCGCTGCACCGGTAATCATGTTTTTGATGTAGTCGGCGTGGCCTGGGCAGTCAACGTGAGCGTAGTGACGGCCGGCGGTTTCGTACTCGACGTGCGCGGTGTTGATGGTAATGCCGCGTGCTTTTTCTTCTGGAGCAGCATCGATCTGGTCGTATGCTTTAGCTTCGCCGCCGAATTTCTTCGACAGAACAGTTGCGATCGCAGCGGTCAGGGTGGTCTTGCCGTGGTCGACGTGGCCGATGGTGCCGACGTTAACGTGCGGCTTGGTCCGCTCGAATTTCTCTTTTGCCATTTTAGACTCCTAACGATTTGGTGTGATTGCCTGGGCGTACGCCCGACTGTCTTGATAGTGCTGCGTATGTATTTATATGCTGCCGATACTGCGGGATAGTGCGAATTCTGGTGCCCTTGACGTGGATTGAACACGTGGCCTCTCCCTTACCAAGGGAGTGCTCTACCACTGAGCTACAAGGGCTTATGGGGTACATCTGCATTGCAACAACACTGGAGCGGGTGAAGGGAATCGAACCCTCGTCGTAAGCTTGGAAGGCTTCTGCTCTACCATTGAGCTACACCCGCGAGGATTGTTCAATTCTTACTTCATCTACTTGCGTCACCCAGTCTTTTTGCAAAAACTTGGTGGAGGGGGCTGGATTCGAACCAGCGTACTCGAAAGAACAGATTTACAGTCTGTCGCCTTTAACCACTCGGCCACCCCTCCGCGAGGAACCGCAGAGTATGAAGCAACTTCTCCGACCTGTCAACCCTTCTCAGCGTTATTTCGCGCCGTCCGGATGAACCGTCTGCTTCGGGGCGAGATTTTAACTGCACCGACTGCAAAAGTGCAAGTGTTGTTTTTAGGTTCTACGAAATCCTATACAATCGGCCCACGATACTGAGACCTGGAGCCCCGCAGTTGAACAACCGTAGCGGCAGTTTGCGCAGCCTGGTGCTGGCCAATGTGGGCCTGTTGGCCTGTTACTTCGTCGCCGGCCGTCTGGGCCTGCTGCTGGCGCTGCCGCCCGGCTACGCCTCGCCGATCTTCCTGCCGGCCGGCCTGGCGCTGGCCTGCTGCGTGATCGGCGGCGCCGGCCTGCTGCCGGCAGTGGCGCTGGGCTCGCTGACGGTCAACCTCATCTATCCCTTCCTCAGCGCCGACGGCGTCAGCGCCACCGCGCTGGCCGGCGCCTGCTTCCCCGCGCTGGGCGCGGCGCTGCAAGCCTGGGCCGGCAGCACCCTGTTCCGCCGCTATATCGACCCCGCCATCGGCTCCGGCCGCGACGTGGTGCGCTTCATCCTGCTGGCGGCCAGCGTCACCGTCATCAGCAGCACCATCTCGCTGAGCGGCATGGCGCTGCTCGGCATCCTGCGCTGGGACACCATCGTCCTCGACTGGCTGGCCTGGTGGATGGGCGACACCATCGGCATCCTGCTGGCGGCGCCGCTGACCTGGATCATCATCGGCCGCCCGCGCGCGCTGTGGTCGCGCCGCCGCCTGCTGGTCGGGCTGCCGCTGGTGCTGTCGGCAGCCGCCTTCATCGCCATCTACCTGCAGGCCGACCGCTGGGAAAACAACCAGCAGCTGCAGGCGTTCCGCCTCAAGGCGCAGCAGACCGGCGACCTGCTGCAAGCGCAGTTCAGCGAACACGAGCGCTTCATCTACGCGATGGCCAAGGCCCTCAACGACCCGCGCCGCACGCTCGGCGCCGAGGACTTCGGCAACCTGGCGCACGGCTACCTGGACCAGCGCCCCGAGCTGCTGTCGATGGCCTGGCTGACGCCGGTGGCCGGCGAGGAGCGCGCCGCCTTCGAAGCCCGCGGCCGCGCCCGGATCGCGCCGGGCTTCGAGATCCGCCAGCGCAAGGCCGACGGCAGCCTCGCCAGCGCCGCGCCAAGCGCACGCTATTTCGTCGCCACCTACATCGAACCGGCGGAAAACCGCGGCTACCTGGGGCTGGATTTCCTGTCCGATCCGCAGCGCCGCACCGCGCTGGAACGCGCCATCCAGTCCGGCCAGCCGACCGCCACCGCGCCGCTGCAGCTGATCCGCACGCAAGGCAGCGCCGGCCTGCTGCTGCTGCAAACCGTCTACCCCAACAACAACCGCCACCAGGCCATCGGCTCGCTGCTGATCGCGATGCAGTTCGATGCCTACCTGGACCAGGCACTCAAGCGTTCCGAGTTCGGCCACTTCCTGATGCGCTTCGAGGACATGGACGACGACGGCCCGCGCCATACCGTGCGCGACAGCCTGCGGCGGCAGCCGGACGCGGGCGACTTCCAGCGCCAGCTGCACTTCGGCGGCCGCATCTACGAGCTGACCCTGGCGCCGACCCCGGCCTACCTGCAGCAGCAGCGTGGCTGGCAAAGCTGGACCGTGCTGACCTGCGGCCTGCTGCTGACCGGCCTGCTGGGCACGCTGATGATGCTGATCAGCGGCGAACGCGCGCGCATCCAGGCCCAGGTCAAGGACAGCACCTCGCGCCTGCGCGAACGCGAAGCGCGGCTGCAGGCCATCCTGAACAAGGCGGCCGACGCCATCCTCACCATCGACGGCGGCGGCCTGCTGATGTCGGCCAACGCCGCCGCCGGCCGCCTGTTCGGCTACGCGCCGGAGAACATGACCCGGCTGCCGCTGGACCGCCTGATCCCGGTCGGCGTGGGCGACGCCGCCGGCCTGGACGCGGCCGGCCTGCTGCGCATGATCGCCTGCGGCGTCACCCACGAATACGAGCTGACCGGCTGGCGCAGCGACGGCAACGAATTCCCGCTGGCGATGTCGGTGAGCGAGGTCGAGCTGCCCGACGAGCACCTGTTCGTCGCCATCCTGCACGACCTGACGGCGCAGCAGCTGGCGCAGGAGCGCATCCACCGCCTGGCCCACCACGACACCCTGACCGGCCTCGATAACCGCCTGTCGCTGAACCTGCGGCTGGACCAGCTGCTGGCCCAGACCCGCCGCAGCGGCGGCGCGGCGGCGGTGCTGTTCATCGACCTCGATCACTTCAAGAAGATCAACGACACCCACGGCCACCAGACCGGCGACCTGCTGCTGATCGCGGTGGCCCAGCGCCTGCAGGAGCTGCTGCGCGAAGTCGACACCATCGCCCGCCTGGGCGGCGACGAATTCATCGTCGTCACCTCCGGCAGCGTGACGCCGGACGAGGCCTCCAATATCGCGGTGCGCATCGTCGAATCGCTGACCGCGCCCTACCAGCTGCAGGGCAAGACCGTGCACAGCGGCGCCAGCGTCGGCGTCGCCATGTTCCCGTCCGACGGCGAGGACGGCAGCACCCTGCTGCGCCACGCCGACACCGCCATGTACGCGGCCAAGAGCCAGGGCCGCGGCAACTTCCAGTTCTTCTCGGCCGAGATGAACAGCGCCACCCACGAGCGCCTGCTGCTGGAGAATCGCCTGTGGCAGGCGCTCGAGCACAACGAGTTCGAGCTGTATTTGCAGCCGCAGGTGGAGCTGGCGTCCGGCCGCATCATCGGCGCCGAGGCGCTGCTGCGCTGGCACCATCCGGAGCTGGGCATGGTGGGGCCGGACCGCTTCATCCCGATCGCCGAGGAGTCGGGCCTGATCCTGGCGCTGGGCGACTGGGTGCTGCAGCGCGCCAGCCGGCTGCTGGCCTCGTGGCGCGCGCCGGGGCTGGCGCACCTGCGGCTGGCGGTCAACCTGTCGGCGCGCCAGTGCCACGGCGCCGGCCTGCTGCCGCAGCTGGACCGCCTGCTCGACGCCCACGGCATCGAGCCGTCGCTGCTGGAGCTGGAGATCACCGAATCGGCCGCGATGCAGGACCCGGAACGCAGCCGCGCGCTGCTGATCGAACTGCGCTCGCGCGGCATCAAGGTGGCGATCGACGATTTCGGCACCGGCTATTCCTCGCTGAGCTACCTGAAGCTGTTCGAGATCGACCGCATCAAGATCGACCGCGGCTTCGTCAAGGATATCGAGAGCGATCCGAACGACGCCGTGATCGTCGCCGCCACCATCGCGCTGGCCCACTCGCTGGGCCTGGGCGTGGTGGCCGAGGGCGTGGAGACGCAGGCGCAGCGCGACTTCCTCGACGCCAAGCAGTGCGACGAGGCGCAGGGCTATCTGTTCGCGCGGCCGATGCCGGTGGCGCAGTTCGAGGCCATGGTGCGCAGCGAAAGCAGAGACGTCGTCCTCGCGTAAGCGGGGACCCATGCTGAGTGGATTCGGACGCGGCGTATGGAGGGAATTCAGGCAGTGCCTGGATTCCCGCGTGCGCGGGAAGTCATTTCCCCCAGTGGGGGAAATGACGGCTCAGGCGCCGGGGGTCAGCGCCACCAGCACCTGCCCCTTGAGCGCGCGGATCAGCGAGGTCTCGTCGGGCGGCACGCCCTCCGGCGCCGGCAAGGTGCGGTCCGCGTAGAACAGGCCCAGCTGGATCGAGTTGACCACCAGCGGCAGCACGATGAAGCTGCGGGCGTCGGGCAGCAGGCGGCGGTGCCAGTCCGGCAGCAGCGCGCGGATCTTGGGCGCGCTGGCGTCGGCGATCATCAGGTCGGCGTTGTTCTGCATCGCCAGGTGGAACAGATCGTCGCCGCCGGCGCTGGGAAACACGAAGCCGGCCTGGCGCTCCGCGTGCAGCTCGCCGAACGCCACCCGCGCGCGGTACTGGCCGCTGCGCACATCCTTCAGGCACACGGTGGCGAAGCGGAAGCCCATGCCGCGGTACAGCGTCTCGAGCACCGCCTGGATGACGTCGTTGACCTTGCCGTGGCCGCCGGCGCGCATCTGCGTCACCTCCTGCACCCCGGCCAGCAGCTGCTCGCGGGCGTTGTGCGGCTTGCCGCTCGGATGGCTGCCCTGCGGCGCCTCGTCCGTGCCCATGGCCGCCTGCGCCAGCACGCTGGGCAGGCCGGGCGCGCCGTCGTCGGGATCGGCGTGCGCGCCCATTTGCAGGCTTTCCAGCAGGCTGTCCATGTCGCGCGAGACGGTGGCGAACAGCTGCGCCAAACGCTCGCGGTCGAGATTGAGCGCGGCGCCGTAGCGCTGCCCCAGCGCCCTGCCCTCGGCGCTGTCGGCGCCCTGGCGGCGCGCCAGCAGCCGCGCCGTCTCCATGCTGAACGCCACCACCTGCCGCATCCACTCCTGGCGGCTGGCGGCCGGCTTGCAGGCGCCCGGCGGCAGCGGCGACAGCGCGCGCACAATCACGTCCGGGATCTTCCATTCATTGAGGATGGCGGCCGACAGGCTGTCGTAGCTGCAGCCCAGCACCTGCAGGGCGGCCTGCGTCTGGGTCAGCTTGCCGGCCGCGGTCAGCAGGCCGATCTCGCGGAACAGCGCATGCTCGTGCGAGGCCACCACCAGCGCGCCGAGGTTCTTGAACAGCGCGCCGATGGCCGCCTCCTCGGCGCCCTGGTAGATGCTCAGGCGCGCCATCTCGCGGCCCACCAGGCTGGCGCACAGCGCCGCCTCCAGCTCGATGCGCACGCTGTGGGCGTGGCGGCTGTTGGCCAGCGTGTCGACCAGCAGCATGGCCATGGCCGTGGTCTTGACGTTGTCGAAGCCCAGCAGCGAGATCGCGCGCGAGATGGTGGTGACGGCGGTGCCGCCGGCCGCGCGGTAGGCGGGCGTGTTGGCCAGCCGCAGCACCTTCTGCGTCAGCGCCACGTCCGACAGCACGTAGTAGGCCAGGCTTTGCGTGCCCTGGTCGTCGGAATCGGCCAGCTGCACCACCCGCGCCACCGACGCGCCCAGCGCGAACATGCCCTCGTCGCCGCTGAGCTTTTTCAGCAGCGCGCCGCGCACCGGGCGCGGTTCGCTGTCGGACGGGAGCGGGGTCGATGGCATGGCATGTCCTGATGGGGCTGGGCGGCCGGGCGGCCGCGGCGGGCGCAGCCTAGTCCGGCGTGTGGCCGATGGTCGGGTCGCGCTCGATCAGGTCCAGCAACGCGGCCACCACCTCCGGATCGAACTGCTTGCCGGCGCGGTCCGTGATATAGGTCATCACCTCGGTGTGCGGCCACGGATCCTTGTACGGACGCTCGTGCAGCAGCGAGTCGAACACGTCGACCACGGCGACGATGCGCGCCGACACCGGGATCGCCTTGCCGGCGAGCTGGTTGGGATAGCCGTTGCCGTCGTAGTGCTCGTGGTGGGCGCCGGCGATCTCGGCGCCGTAGGTCAGGTAGCTGACGCCGTCGACCATGTTGGCGGCGCGCTCCAGGATGGAGCGGCCCACCGCGGCGTGGGTCTGCATCTCGGCCCGCTCTTCCGGCGTGTGCAGGCCCGGCTTGAGCAGGATGTGGTCCGGCGTGGCGACCTTGCCGACATCGTGCAGGATGCTGGCCAGGCCGATCATGTCGAGCAGCTGCGGCGTCACTTCGTCGCCATACACGCCGCGCGCGGCCAGCCGCTGGGCCAGCGCCGACGACAGCATCTGCACCCGCCGCACATGGCCGCCGGTGCCGCTGTCGCGGAACTCGGCCAGGTCGGCCAGCGCCACCACGGTGGCCTCCTGCGCCTTGCGCAGCTGGCCGAACATGTACAGGTTGTCGAACGCGGCGGCGATGCGCTGGCAGAACACCTCCAGCAAGTCGCGCTGGATCTGCGCCAGCGGCCAGGGCGGCGTGACGGAAATGGCCACCTCGCGGTTTTCCTGCGTATGGATGAACAGCACATTGGCCGGATGCTCGAACTGGCTCTTCTTTTCGGCGAAGGCCTTGGCGATGGTCGGCCACAGCGGATGGCTGGTCGGCATCAGCTCCGACTCGCTCAGCGCGGCGTAGCCGCCGGTGGCCGCCACCACGCTGGTGACGCCGGTGTCGCCCTGCATCAGGCACAGCACGCCGTCGGCGCCGACGTCGAGGATGGCGCTGACCTGGTTCAGCACGCCGGAGGCGAATTCGCGCAGCGAGTGGATCTGGTACAGATTGGTGGCGCCGGCCAGGATCTTGCCCAGGCCGATGCGGCTGCGCTCGAGCATGTTCAGGCTTTCGTACGCGCGCAGCGCCGAGATCACGGTGGTGAACAGCTTCTGCGTGGTCAGCTCGGTCTTGGCCTTGTAGTCGTTGATGTCGTATTCGATGATGACGCGCTGCTCGGGCGCCTGGCCCGGCTGGCCGGTGCGCAGCACCACGCGCACGATGGCGTTGTGCAGCTCCTCGCGGATGCGGCGCGCCAGCAGCAGGCCAGCGTCGTCGGTCTCCATCACCACGTCCAGCAGCACCAGCGCGATGTCCGGCGTGTCGCGCAAAAAGTCGTAGGCTTCGCGGCCGCTGTAGGCCGAGAACAGCTCCAGCTCGCGGCCCTTGAAGGAGACGTTGCGCAGCGCCAGCCGGGTGACCGCGTGGACGTCGACGTCGTCGTCCACGATCAGCACCCGCCACAAGCGCTGGTCCGGCGAGCCCGTTCCGTCAACCGGCGCTGGTTCCTCGTCTTCCTGGATCAGCCAGTTGTCGTCTGCGGCATTCGAATCTGTCATCACATCTCCTGAGCTGGGCCCGTGGCTGTCTTGGTCCTAGCATAATCAGATTCCCCCCCTGTGACAACCCCCTTCGAAATTGATAGCAACAGGCGTGCGTTTTTCGCCCACGCGCGGCGGCTCCGCGCTCGTCATTGCGGTCCGACTCTGATACGCTAGCGCCGTCATTGTAAGGATTGCGGCACGGTCGCCGGCCAAGGCGTATCGTGATCACATCAATATTTCAAGGACCATAATCATGCAAGAAAACGCATCGGACATCGCCGGCAGAGAGTTCCTCGCCTTCACCCTCGGCGCGGAGGAATATGGCATCGACATCCTCAAGGTGCAGGAGATCCGCGGCTACGAGGCGGTGACCCGCATCGCCAACGCGCCCGAGTTCATTAAGGGCGTGATCAACCTGCGCGGCATCATCATCCCGGTGGTGGACATGCGCATCAAGTTCCAGCTGGGCGAGCCGGTGTACGACCAGTTCACCGTGGTCATCATCCTCAATATCGGCGGGCGCGTGGTCGGCATGGTGGTCGATTCGGTCTCCGACGTCACCACGCTCACGCCCGACCAGGTCAAGCCGGCGCCGGAGATGGGCACCGCCTTCAACTCCGACTACATCATCGGCCTGGGCACCATCGACGAGCGCATGCTGATCCTGGTCGACATCGACAAGCTGATGTCGAGCGCCGAGATGGGCCTGACCGACGTCGCCGCCACCAACTGACCCCATCGACACGGAACCCCAATGAACCTGACCGACTATAAAATCAAGACCCGCCTGGGCGCCGGTTTCGGCCTGGTGCTGCTGCTGATGCTGATCATGATCGTCACCGCCATCGGCCGCTTCGGCGCGGTTGGCCAGAGCGCCAAGGGCATCGTCGAGCGCGACTGGCCCAGCGCCTCGGCCGCCGCCACCATCGACGCCGCCGCGCGCGAGGACGCGCGCCGCGTGCTGGCCCTGTTCGTCATCAGCGACAAGGCCCAGCGCGCCAAGAGCTACGAGCGCATCGACCAGGACAAGAAAGCCATCGACGCCGCGCTGGCCGCGCTGGGCCAGCTGACCGAGACCGCCGACGAGAAGGCGCTGCTGGCCAAGATCCAGGCCGCGCGCGCCAGCTACAACACCTCCTTCCTGAAGGTGGCCGACATGGTCGAGGCGGACGATCGCGACAAGGCGGCCGAGCTGATGAACAGCGAAACCTTCCCCGCGCTCGACACGCTCGAAGAGCTGACCGGCGCCATGGTCAAGCAGCAGAAGGCCGACATCGAGGACGGCGGCAAGGTGGCCACCAGCCACATCGACTTCTCGCGCACCATGATGATCGTGCTGGGCGTGGTGGCGCTGATCGTCTCGGGCGGGCTGGCGGTGTGGATCACGGCCTCGATCACCGGCCCGCTGGAGGAGGCGGTGGCGATCGCCAAGTCGGTCGCGGCAGGCGACCTGAGCACCAACATCGACGTCCGCGCCAGCGACGAGACCGGCGAGCTGCTGGCCGCGCTGCAGCACATGAACACCAGCCTGGCGCGCACCGTGCACGAGGTGCGGCGCAGCACCGCCACCATCCACCAGGCGTCGGGCGAAATCGCCACCGGCAATATGGACCTGTCGGGCCGCACCGAATCGCAGGCCAGCTCGCTGGAGCAGACCGCCAGCACCATGGAGGAGCTGACCTCCACCGTCAAGCAGAACGCCGACAACGCGCGCCAGGCCAACCAGCTGGTGATCTCGGCGTCGTCGGTGGCCACGCGCGGCGGCCAGCTGGTGGCCCAGGTGGTCGACACCATGGGCTCGATCAAGGCCAGCTCCAGCAAGATCGTCGACATCATAGGCGTGATCGACGGCATCGCCTTCCAGACCAATATCCTGGCGCTCAACGCGGCGGTGGAGGCGGCGCGCGCCGGCGAACAGGGGCGCGGCTTCGCGGTGGTGGCGTCGGAAGTGCGCAGCCTGGCGCAGCGTTCGGCCACGGCGGCCAAGGAAATCAAGGTGCTGATCGACGATTCGGTGGAAAAGGTCGACGGCGGCAACGCCGTGGTCGACGAGGCCGGCCAGACCATGGGCCTGATCGTCACCTCGGTGCAGCAGGTGGCCGACATCATGGCGGAGATCACCTCGGCCAGCCAGGAACAGAGCCTGGGCATCGAGCAGGTCAACGAGGCGATTTCGCAGATGGACGAGATGACGCAGCAGAACGCCGCGCTGGTCGAGCAGGCCGCCGCCGCCGCGCAAAGCATGCAGAACGAGGCGGCCACGCTGTCGGCCTCAGTCAGCGTGTTCAAGCTCGATGACAGCTACGCGGCGCCGGCGCCGGTGGCGGCCTCGCGTCCGGCCGTCGCCAGGGCGCCCGCCCCGGCTGCGGCGCCGCGGCTGGCGCCCGCTCCAGCCGCGGCCAAGCCTGCCGCCAAGCCTGCGGCGAAGCCGAAGCCGGCGTCCAAGCCCAAGGCGGACATGAATTCGGAGTGGGAAGAGTTCTAGGTTCGAGCATAGCCGTCGTTCCCGCGCAGGCGGGAACCCATGCCGAGGTGGCTAATGCGGCGTTCTATGGAGGGAATTTAAGCAATGCCTGGAGGGAATTCAGGCAATGCCTGGATTCCCGCCTGCGCGGGAACGACATGGGATCTAGTTGCTGACCGGCGGCGCGGGCGGCGCCGTGCTGGCCGCCGCCGTGCGGCTGGCCGGCGCGCAGCCACTCTGGTTGGCGCCCAGGTCCAGGTTCTGGTAGCGGATCTCGTACTTGCCGTTGGCCAGCTTGTCGACCACCAGCTTGTCATGCGCCTGCACGTAGGCGTAGCGCACATTCGAATGACGCTCGGTATCGTAGATCTTGATGAACACGGCCGAGGCGTTGCCGGCGTTGTCGAGCGTCAGCTGCATATCGTCGCCGCGGTTGCCGACCGGGAAGCCGGTCATGTAGCCGGACTGCGCCGGCCACGGCTCGCCGTTGGGCGCCACCAGGGTCTGGGTCTCGCTCTCGCAATCGGCCGCCGCATTCGGCAGGATCACCTGCGACAGCGCCTGCACCTTGATCGGCGCCGGCCGGCTGCTATTCGCCTCCGGATAATAGGGCTGGGTGCCGGCCCAGGCCTCGCGCATCTCGGCCTTGGGATCGCGCGGCGCGGCGCGGGCCTGGCCGCGCGCGCCGGTGCCGCCATTGTCGGCCTTGCCGCCCCAGGCTGCCGCCAGCGCGGACGACAGCAGCTGCGGCTCGGCCACCATCGCCATGCCGCCCAGCCAGCCCAGCGCCATACTGGCTGCCAGCCCGCCCCACCATTTCCATGCGGCCGGGCGGCGCGGGCGCGGCGTGTCGTCGACCGCTTCCGGAGTCCAGGCCCGGTCCGGCGCGTCGTGGCGATGCTTGTCGCCGCGGTGGCCATGGCCGTCCTCGTGGCGGGTGCTTTCCAGCCACTCGATCTCCCACTCCTCGGCCGCGATCCACTCGTCGTGCTCCTTGCGGCGCTGCGTGTCGGACAAGGTGTCGTAGGCGCTGTTGAGGATGGCCATGATGCGCGCAGCCTTCTCATCCCCCGGATTTTTGTCCGGATGGTATTTTTGACTGAGCGCCTTGTAGGCGGCACGTATGACCTCCTGAGGCGCCATGCGCGACACCTTCAGGTTGTCATAGTGAGTGTGTATCTTTGCCATCATTCCCATCGTTGTCCAGCGAACGCGCGTCATTCATCATAGCCGATCTGGCGCGCGGCAACTCAGCGATCAAGCAAGGATTAGCCTTGCTGTTTTGACCACTGTAACATTTAATCTACAAGCGGTGGCTGCGATCATGGACGGCAATGGCGTCCGGCAAGACGACGTTCTTGCCGATCACCAGCACCTTGAACAATTCCCCCATCTCCGCCGGCGACAACAGCTTTTGCAACGCCTTGGCCTGCGGCAGGTAGCGCAGCGCGTCGGACGGGTCGGTGCGCAACAGCAGCTCGCCGGCGCCGGCGCCGATCAGGAAGCCGGCCTGGTTCAGATAGGCCAGCACCTCGGCGCCCGCCTCCTGCGCCGCCAGCGCCATCGCCGTGAAGTCGACGTGGGCGGTGATGTCCTGCAGGCCCGGATAGTAGAACGGGTCCGGGTGCGAATGGTGGCGGTAATGGCACATCAGCGTGCCGGTGGCGCGCTGGCCCAGGTAGTACTCGTGCGCCGGGAAACCGTAGTCGAACAGGAAGGCGGCGTTGGCGCGGCCGTTGCGCAACATGCGCGACAGCGTGGCCATGAAGCCGCAGGCCACGCCGTGCACCTCGGTCACGTAGCCGACCGGCAGGCTGTCGTGTTCCTGGATCTGCAGCTCGATCTGCGCCTGCAGTTCGGCGCTGGCCGGCGTTTCGAGATAATCGAAGCGGCCGTCGCGCACCGTCACCTGCAGTTCCTGCCAGCCTTGCGGGTGTTTGGTGACCAGGTGGACCGGCATCGCATCGAGCACCTCGTTGCCGACCACCACGCCGTCGAAGGCGTCGGGGAATTCGTCAAGCCACACCACCTGCGGGAAATCGCGCAGCTTTTCCTGCTGGCGCGCGCGCAGTTCGCCGGACAGCTCGACGATGAAATAACGCTCGATCGCCACCCCGGCGACGGCCATCTCGGTCAGGATGTCGAAGGCCAGCTTGCCGGTGCCGGCGCCGAATTCGAGGATCCGGGCCGCGCTTTGGGCGATAATAGCGGCTGCGGCCTGCGCCACCGCCGCGCCGAACAGCGGCGTGAGTTCGGGCGCGGTTGTAAAATCGCCATCTTTGCCGAGTTTGGCGGAACCGCCGCTGTAGTAGCCCAGATCGGGGGCGTACAGCGCCAGCTCCATATAGCGGGCGAAGGAGATGGCACCGTCGTTGCGCGCGATTTCGGCGGCGATCAGGTGCGACAGGGCGTGGGACGCGGCCAGCGCGTCACTGGAAGGTACAGGTAGGGACATAACCGGCATTGTAGCGAATCGGCGCGCCGGGCCGCCAGAAACGTCATTCCCGCGCAGGCGGGAATGACACATAAACTAAATCGACCATGACAACAAAGCACAATCCATCCGCTGCTCCCGTGGCGCTCGTGACCGGCGCGGGCCGCCGCATCGGCCGCGCCATCGCGCTGGGCCTGGCGCGCGCCGGCTGGGACGTGGCGGTGCACTACCGCGCCGCGGCCGCCGCGGCGCGCGAGGTCGTGTCCGCGATCGAGGCGCTGGGCCGGCGCGCCGTCGCCCTGCCCTGCGACCTGGCCGACGAAGCGGCCGTGCGCGCGCTGCTGCCGCAGGCGGTGGCCGCGCTGGGCGCGGTGCGCTGCGTGGTCAACAACGCCTCGCTGTTCGACTACGACAGCGCCGCCGACTTCAGCGCCGACCGGCTGGACGCCCACATGCGCACCAACGTCGCCGCGCCGGTGATCCTGGCGCAGGCGCTGCATGCGGCCCTGGCCAACGGCGAACAGGGCGTGGTGATCAACCTGCTCGACCAAAAACTGTACAATCTCAATCCTGATTTTTTGTCGTACACCCTGTCCAAGGCGGCGCTGCACACCGCCACCACGATGCTGGCGCAGCAGCTGGCGCCGGCGGTGCGGGTGGTCGGCATCGCGCCCGGCATCACGATGGTGTCCGGCGACCAGACCGAAGCCGGCTTCGCCAACGCGCACCGGCAAACACCGCTGGGCCGCTCCAGCACCCCGGAAGATATCGCCGACAGCGTGGTCTACGCTGCCACGGCGCGCGCGCTGACCGGCACCACCCTGCTGGTCGACGGCGGCCAGCACCTGATGCCGCTGCCGCGCGACGTGATGTTTTTGGCCAAATGAATACAATCGAAAAAAGGTAATCCTATGCTGTCCGCCCTGATCCACCCGCAACTGAACGACTGCCGCCGCCTGTTCCTGCGCAATTACGAAGTACTGATCAACATCGGCGTCTACGAGTTCGAGAAGAAGGGCGAGCAGCGCCTGCTGATCAACGTCGACCTGTACATCCCGCTGGCCGTCTCCACCCCGGTCAAGGACCAGCTGGAGGAAGTGGTGGACTACGACTTCATGCGCGACACCATCGCCAGGCTGATGGCGCGCGGCCACGTGCACCTGCAGGAGAGCCTGTGCGACGACATCGTCAGCGCCATGCTGGAACACCCGCGCGTGCGCGCGGCCCGCGTATCGACCATGAAGCCGGACGTCTATCCGGACTGCGAAGGCGTGGGCGTGGAAGTATTCAAGATCAAGGAAAATGTATGAACGCTGTACTCGACAACGTAGCGGCCGCACCGGCCGCACCAGCAGGCAAATCCGCCGAGAAGATCGCGCTGGAAAACAACAAGCTGCACAAGCGCCTGTGCCGCCTGGTCGGCCAGGCCATCGGCGATTTCAACATGATCGAAGACGGCGACAAGGTCATGGTCTGCCTGTCCGGCGGCAAGGACAGCTACGCGCTGCTGGACATCCTGATGACGCTGCGCGAACGCGCGCCGATCAACTTCGAGATCGTCGCCGTCAACCTGGACCAGAAGCAGCCCAACTTCCCCGACCACATCCTGCCGGCCTACCTGAAGGAGCTGGGCATCCCCTTCCACATCGAGAACCAGGACACCTACAGCATCGTCAAGCGCCTGATCCCGGAAGGCAAGACCACCTGCTCGCTGTGCTCACGCCTGCGCCGCGGCATCCTGTACCGCGTGGCCGATGAACTGGGCTGCAACAAGATCGCGCTGGGCCACCACCGCGACGACATCCTCGAGACCTTCTTCCTGAATATGTTCTTCGGCGGGAAGCTCAAGGGCATGCCGGCCAAGCTGGTGTCCGACGACGGCAAGCACATGGTGATCCGCCCGATGGCCTACGTGAAGGAAGAGGACACCGAGCGCTATGCCGAGGTCAAAGGCTTCCCCATCATCCCGTGCGACCTGTGCGGCTCGCAGGAGAACCTGCAGCGCAAGCAGATCAAGGGCCTGATGCGCGACTGGGAAAAGAAATTCCCCGGCCGCGTGGAGAACATCTTCTCGTCGCTGTCGACGGTGGTGCCGTCGCACCTGATGGACCGCGACCTGTTCGGCTTCAAGGACATCAAGGCCGACGGCCAGGCCAATCCGCTGGGCGACATCGCCTTCGACGAAGAGCCTTGCTCGACGCCGTCCAACCTGCCCGGAATCATCCCGCTGCAGCAGGGCTGAACGGCCAAGGGCCGGCCTCGCGCCGGCCCTGCCACCGCCTAGTACTTCTGCGCGGTGCGCATCACCGGATAAAGGTTGTAGCGCTCGTCCCACGACGCGTGGCGGCGCGCGAAGAACTCCAGCCGCTTGGCCGGGCTCTTGTTGAACTCCGCATCGCTGTCCAGCTTTTTCTGGAACTCCTCGCGCAGCGCCGGATCGGCCTCCAGCTGGCCGCGCGCCACGTCCTCCGCCACATACTCCTCCATGTATTCCTTGCGCTCGAAGGCGTTGTTGAACTCACCCCAGGCCAGCAGCGAATCGGCGCCACGCGGCTCCAGCATCGTCATCAACAGGCGCGCCTTCGGCTGCGCGATCGGCACGAACAACGCGCCCTTCGCCAGGCTGCGGCGCTCGCGGCCCCAGTCGCCTTCCACCGCCAGCGACTGATGGCCCTCGAACGACTGCGTGCCGAATTTGGTCTTGGTGGCGCGGAAGGTCTCCACTTCGGCCGACATCTGGTCCGACGCCAGCACCTTGAAGGCGATGCCGTGCTGTTTCAGCTTGGCGCCGATGCGGGCCGCATCCGCCAGCGGCACCAGGTAGCCGCCCTTGGGCGCGGCGATCCTCAGGTCCGGCACCACTTCGTCGCGCAGCGGCACGCTCCACATCTGCGGCTTGGTCTCGTCGTAATGCGTCATCAGGCCGCCCGACACTTCCGAGTGGCCACGCGTGTATTCGTAGCCTGGGAACTCGATGGTCTTGGCGTTGAAGGTGGTGCGGTAGCTGATCGGGAAATCGGCGCCGGCCAGGGTGGCGGCGCGGGCGTCGGCCTCCTGCGTCATCTTCTGCCATTCCTTGCCGTGGGCGGCGACCTGCGACAGCAGCGAGACGATGGTGTTGCGGGTGATGCGCACGCGGGTCGGGTAGTCCTTCCACGAGTGGGTTTCGACCAGCATCGCGAAGCGGTTACGCAGCGGGAAGTAGCCGGTCGAGAAGCGCGGGGTCGCCATGCTGTCGACGAAGCCAGAGGTCGGATCGTCGTCGGTGGCGAACGCGATGTAGTACGGCTTAGGATCGGAGCCCTGCGCCTTCAGGTCCGCCATCACGGCCGTCTGCAGCGCCGCGCCGGCGCGCTTAAGTTCCTCGTCGCCGCCGTGCACCGGCTCGACCTGGATCGAGACGTCGGGCTGGAACTTGGCGCCGTCGGTGACGTGCAGGTCGATGTAGGCCAGCGGATCCCAGGCGTTCACCAGCGCCAGCATGGCCTGCATCTCCGGCGCATCGGCTTTGACGTAGTCGCGATTCAGGTTGTAGTTCTGCGCCGTGGTGCGCCAGCCCATTTCCACCGGGCCGCGCTGGTTCGGACGGTTCCATTTGCCGAAGCGCTCATGGCCATCGACGTTGAACACCGGAACGAACAACAACACCTGCTTGTCCAGCGCGCCCGGCGCGGCCTTGTTCTCCAGCGCTTCGCGCAGCGCCAGAAAGCCGGCATCCTTGCCATCGATCTCGCCCGCGTGGATGCCGCCCTGTACCAGCATCACCGGCAAGCCGCGCTTCTTCGCCTGCTCGGCGGTCAGGGCGCCGGTGCGCGAGACGGCCAGCGCCAGCATCGGACGGCCTTCCGGCGTGCGGCCGAATTCAAAGCAGCGCACCTGCTTCGGATACGCCTTCTGGAAGCGCCCGCACAGGTCGACGACCTCGTCGTAGCGGCCGGTGTTCTGGAAGCCGGAGCGTTCGGCGATGGTACTCAGTGGTGCGGAGGCCGGCGCGGCGGCGGCCAGGGTGGAGGTGGCGGCAAAGGCAAGCAGAATGGCGGAACGTATCATGGACGGGCTTCCAGCAAGGGTTGAATGGCCGGTGCCCGGCGGGATCGGCCCGCCGGCATCGGATGCGCGGGAAATTATAGACGGCTTTGCGCCGCAGCGAACGCGGACCGGCATTTCCTTCAGCGGTGGCAGCAATCGTCAGGTTTGCAGGTCGGGATCGGCGCTGAACACGCCGGCGATCCAGTCGGCGAACACCCGCAGGCGCGGCGACGCCATGCGGCCCTGCGGGTACAGCAGCGAGATCGGCATCGGCGTCGGCAACGTCGCGGCCAGCACCTCGACCAGCGCGCCGCTGGCCAGATGCTGGCGCACCTGGTAGCGCGCCGCCTGGATCAGGCCCATGCCCTGCAAGGCGCAGATGACATAGGCGTCGGGATCGTTGACCGCGATCGCGCCGGGCACCTCCACCATCGTCACGCCGCCGTCGACCAGGTAATCCCAAGCGAAGGCGCGGCCGGTGCGTCCGGAGAAATGCGTCACGCCGCGATGCGCCGCCAGATCGGCCGGTGTGTGCGGCACGCCATGCGCGGCCAGATACGACGGCGCGGCGCAGGTCAGGAAGTTCATCGTGCCCAGGCGCCGGGCCACCATGGCCGAATCCTGCAGCTCGCCCACGCGCAGCGCGCAGTCCAGGCCTTCCTGCGTCAGATCGGTGAGGCGCTCGTTCAGGCTGACGACCAGTTCGATGTCGGGATACTCGCGGCAAAAGCCGGCGATGTGGGGCAGCACCGCGTGGCGGCCGACCGCCCCCGGCAACTCCACCCGCAGCTTGCCGCGCGGTTTGCCCCGGCCGTGGCCACGGAACGCGCCCTCGGCATCCTCCACGGCCTGCAGGATCTCCAGGCACTTCCTGAAATAGTCGGCGCCGTCGGGCGTGAGCGACAGGCGGCGCGTGGTCCGCTGCAGCAGCTGGGTGCCGAGGAAGGCTTCCAGTTTCTTGATGGTCGCCGTCAGCGCGGCGCGCGGCAGATCCAGCGTTTCAGCGGCCCGCGTGTAGCTGTTCGCCTCGACGATGCGCACAAAGGTCTGCATGGCCTTGAGTCTGTCCATGATTGTTCACCTTATTGTTCACATTATGTGAAAAGTATAAGGGCATTATGCCCCAATTATCTTTGCACGGGTTTTGCCTAGAATCTGCCCATCCCCACTCACTTACGGAGCCATCATGAGCAAACCCGCACAAGACGACATCAGCCCCGGCATGGTGCTGCTGCTGGCCGCCGCGACCGGCCTGATCGTCGCCAACCTGTATTACGCGCAAACCCTGGTCGGCCCGATCAGCGCCGCCACCGGGCTGTCGCCGCAGGCGGCCGGCCTGATCGTCACACTGACGCAGATCGGCTACACCCTCGGCCTGCTGTTCGTGGTGCCGCTGGGCGACCTGCTGGAAAACCGCCGCCTGATCGTCGCCGGCCTGCTGTTCACCTCCGCCATGCTGGTGCTGGCCGCGTTGAGCACCAGCGCGTGGATGTTCCTGACCGCCGCGCTGGGCATCGGCCTGGGATCGGTGGCGGCGCAGATCATCGTGCCATTCGCCGCCCACCTGTCCAAGGAAGCCACGCGCGGCCACACGGTCGGCAAGGTGGTCAGCGGCCTGCTGCTGGGGATCATGCTGGCCCGCCCCGCCGCCAGCCTGATCGCCGACGCCAGCAACTGGCACGTGGTGTTCGGCGGCGCCGCCGTGGTGGTGCTGGCGGTGGCGCTGCTGCTGCGCGCCAAGCTGCCGCTGCGCGTGCCGACCGCCACGATCGGCTATCCGGCGCTGATGGCGTCCTTGTGGCACCTGTTCCTGCGCACGCCGCTGCTGCGCCGCCGCGCCGCCTATCACGCCGGCCTGTTCGGCTCCTTCAGCCTGTTCTGGACCGTCACCCCGCTGATGCTGGCCGGCCCGCAGTTCCACCTGTCGCAGACCGGCATCGCGGTGTTCGCGCTGGTGGGCATGGCCGGCGCCGTGGCCTCGCCGATCGCCGGTCGCCTGGCCGACGCCGGCCACACGCTGATGGCGACCGCCGCCGCGCTGGCGTTGGGCGTGGTCGGCTTCGTGCTGCCGCTGCTGGCGCCGCAGGTTGAGGAGCTGCGCAACGTGGCGCTGGCGATCCTGGTGATCGCATCGATCGTGCTGGACATGGGCGTCGCGGCCAACCTGGTGCTGGGCCAGCGCGCCATCTTCACGCTGGGCGCGGAGGTGCGCAGCCGTTTGAACGGCGTGTACTTCGCGCTGTTCTTCGCCGGCGGCGCGCTCGGCTCGGCGCTGGGCGGCTGGATGTACGCCACCCACGGCTGGCACGCCGCGCTGTTGACCGGCATGGCCTTCCCCGGCCTGGCGCTGCTGTACTGGCTGAGCGAGTTTGCCGGCCACACCGGCACGCTCAAGGCCGAGGTGAAAGCTTAAGGCAGCGCCAATGCCGCCGCGTGGGCGGCGGCGAATCCGCCGGGCGCCACGCCCATCGTGCGGCGGAACATGGCGATGAAGGCGCTCAGGCTGTCGTAGCCCAGTTCCAGCGCGACGCTGGTGACGGCCTGGCCGGCGGCCAGCAGTTCCACCGCCCGCATCAGGCGCGCGCGCTGGCGCCAGTCGGTGAAGGACAGTCCGGTCTCCGAGACGAAACGCCGCGTCAGCGTGCGTGGCGCGATGGCGGCCCATGCCGACCAGTCGTTCAGCGAGCGCCCATCGGCCGGATCGGCCACCAGCGCCTGCGCGATCTTCAGCAGGCGGCGGTCGGTGGGCATGGTCAGCACCAGGCGCTCGCGCGGCGCGGCGGACAATTCATCGAGGATCACCGCCGCGATGCGGTCGCTCGACGGCGTTGGCGCGGATGCCGGCGGCCAAGCGCTGGCGCGCAGCACCGCCTCCCTCAGCAAACCCGATACCTGGAACACCTGCGGCCATACGGGCAATGCCGCGCAGCCGCCCGGCGCCACGTAGACGCTCCACGCGCTCACCGGTCCATGCGCATCGAGGCCATGAAGATGATGCGGCGGTATCCAGATCGCATACCCGGGCGGCACCACCAGACGCTCGCGCTCCGTGCCGATGGTCAGCAGGCCGCTCAGGGCGCCTATGGCCTGGCCGCGCGCGTGGCTGTGCGCAGCCGTGGCGCGCGTGTCGGCGGACGACAGCGCGGCGAACAGCAGCGCGCCTTCGCCGGTGTCGGCGCGCACGGGATCGATCAGGGGAGAAGGTTTGGCTTGCATGCGACACATTATGGCATCGCCGCGCAAGCCAGGCCACACGGTGGCTGGCACGATGAAGTCCTCATCAACCACAGGAGATTGCATCATGCGAGCACAGGACATATTGGCGGACCACGTCAACACCGGAGAATTCAACGGCGTCATTGTCAGGAAAGGCACCGTCGGCGCTTTCCTGGCCAATGCCCGCACCCTGGGTATGCAGGGCGCTACGGAGCAGGCCCGTGCCGAAGCGCGGGCCGACATCATCGATGCGGTACCGGCCATGGCGGCGCTGGGCATCTTCGATGTATTCGAAATCACCGATCCGGCGCTGCGCGAGCTGGTGGCGCGACACCGGCCGGCCTAAGAACCGACGTGGCCATTTGCGCTTGAATCCGGATTGTTCCAGATTGTTTTGTGGTTTAATCGCCGGACACATGCCCACTCCATGATCGGGGACAGCCTCATGACCACATCCAAAACCGCCGGCCCAAAATGGGGCATGGCCATCGACCTTGAACGCTGCATCGGCTGCCACGCCTGTTCGGTGGCCTGCAAGGTCGAGAACTCCGTCTCGCTCGGCCACTTCCGCACCAAGGTGTACTACTACGATTTCGCCGCGGTCAATCCTTACAACCAGCAGCCGACGACCAAACGCGCCTTCCTGCCGACGCTGTGCATGCAATGCGAGGATGCGCCCTGCCTGGACGCCTGCCCCAACGACGCCATCGCGCGCGGAGCCGACGGCATCATCCACATCGACGATACCGCCTGCGACCGCAGCCGCGACTGCATCAAGGCCTGCCCCTATGGCGCCATCCATATCGACCCGGTGGCCGAGGTGGCCGACAAATGCGACTTCTGCTCGCACCGGCTGGCGGCCGACATGGCGCCGGCCTGCGTGGAGGTATGCCCGGCCGACGTGTTCGCGTTCGGTGACCTGAACGATCCCGCCAGTCCAGTGAGCCAGTTCCACGCCAAGCACCGCCAGCAGGTGGCGCCGCTCAAGCCGGAGGAGAAGACCAAGCCGCTGGTGCAGTACCGTGGCTTGGGCGGCGTGGTGCCGCGCGAGATGGCGCACAAGGTGCCCAAGGGCCGCAGCCATGATCCCTTCTCCTACGAGATCGACACCTGGGACCAGCTGAAGTCGACGTTCTCGAAACCGAAGGGAGCATGAATATGGACCGCAGGGGATTCATCAAAAGCGGCATCGGCTCGATGGCCGGACTGGGTCTGGGCGAGACCATCCTGCTGACGCCCAACACCGCGCAGGCGCTGAACTACCGGCCGCTGGCCAATGGCGAACAGCGCAAGGTCAAGAACGACTACCGCAACGCCAAGCGCATCACCAGCGTATGCCTGAACTGCTCGACGGTGTGCGGCATCGAAGCCTTCGTCCAGGATGGCAAGGTGATCAAGATACGCGGCAATCCGCTCGATCCCAACATGGGCAGCTACATGACCTGTGCCAAGGGACAGTCCGGCCCGACCATCAACGACTATCCGGAGCGGCTGCTGTATCCGCTCAAGCGGGTCGGCGCGCGCGGCGCGGGCCTGTGGAAGCGCATCAGCTGGGACGAGGCTTACGCCGAGGTGGCGGAGCGCATCAAGGCCAGCATCGCCAGCGGCCACCCGGAGCGGGTCGCGCTGCACCAGGGTCGCTCCCGCATCGACGCCGAGATCAACCGCTTCCTGAGCGCGATCGGCACGCCGGTGCAGTTGAACCATCGCGCGCTGTGCTCCTCCAACAAGCGCGCCGCCAACTACGTTTCGCTCGGCGAGACCGACTGGGAATCGATCGACGCCGAACGCTGCAAGTACTTCCTCAACTTCGGCGCGAATTTCTACGAGGCGCACCAGGGCGGCCTGCATCTGGTGAGCCGCGTCGTCAAGGCGCGCTTCGACCATGGCGCCAAGCTGGTGACGTTCGACGTACGCCTGTCCAACACAGCCGGCCGCAGCGACGAATGGCACCAGCCCTTCCCCGGCACCGACGGCGCGGTCGCGCTGGCGATGGCGCACGTGATCGTGCGGGAGAACGAGATCGATCACGACTTCATCGACAAGTTCGTCCAGCCCGGGCTTGAAACGATACGCAGCTGGCTGGCCCCGTGCACGCCGGCGTGGGCGGCCAAGCTGTCCGGCATCGCCGCGCACGACATCGAGCGGCTGGCGCTGGAGTTTGCGCGCAAGCGCCCTGCCGTCGCGGCCTTCACCAATCGCGGCACCGGCGCCCACTACAACGGCTTCAACTCTGAGCGCGCGGTGGTCATGCTCAATGCGCTGGTCGGCTCGGTCGCGCGGCCCGGCGGCTATTGCTACGGCCTGGAGGAGAAGCTCTCGGTCAGCCGCTATCCGCTGCCGCAGCCGGTGCCGCCCGCGCCCAAGATCCGCACCGACCTGGAAGATCCGCCGGAATGGCCGCTGGCCAACCGCTGGCAGAAGATGAAGGTCGGCCAGATCGTCTACGACTATCTGCGACAGGGCCGCGCCACGCTGGACGTCTACCTGAGCTACACCATCGCCTCGCCGATGACGTGGCCGGAGGGCCGCAGCACCACGGTCGACGTGCTGAAGGACGAGAAGCTGATTCCCTTCCACGCCTGCTCCGACGTGGTCTACTCCGAGATGGCCCACTATGCGGACCTGATCCTGCCCGATGCGACCTTCCTCGAACGCTGGGGCCTGGACATCCGCAACAACCTGGAACTGACGCACTTCGTCACGCTGCGCCAGCCGCTGGTGCCGCCGCCGGGCGAGGCGCGCAGCTTTGCCGACGTGCTGTTCGACATCGGCCGCCGCCTCGGACCTGAGCAGGCGAAGTACTTCCAGTTCGGCAGTCACGAGGATTTCGTGCGCATCCAGTGTTCGAAGCTGCCGACCACGGGGCCGGATGGCAAGCAATTCAAGGACGGCTTTGAATACATGAAGCATTACGGCGTGTATGTCGACACCTCGCAACCGAAATCGTACGAGGTGTTCCAGAAGCCGCTGAGCGGCAAGCAGCTTGACGGCAGCCGGGTGGACGCCGCCAGCGGCGTGATCTACCGTCCCAACGACAAGGGCAAGGAGAGCGCGGTCGGCCTGATGGCCGGCGGTGCGGCGGTGCGCGGCTTCGCCACGCCGTCGCGCAAGTTCGAGGTGCATGCGCCGGAAGTGACGGCGGTGGCGAAGACGCGCGGCTTCGACGACGACGGCATGCCGACCTTCGTGCAGATCCCGTCGCACCGCAACCTGCCGGCGGACCGCTTCATCCTGAGCACCTTCAAATGGAATGTGCATACGCAGGGGCGCACCGCGTCGCAAAAATACCTGAGCGAGATCGTGCATGACAACCCGATGTGGATCAACGTTGCGACGGCCAGGAAGCTCGGCCTGAAAAGCGGCGACATGGTGGAGCTGACCACCTATCGGCCGCAGTCCGGTCCGGCCGACCAGCCGGCCTTGCACGCATATCGCGGCAACGGCGAGAAGATCGGCTCGGCGCGGATGCGGGTGTTCGTCACGCGTGGCATCCATCCGCGTGTGGTGGCGGTGTCGAACTCCCTGGGATGGATCAGCGGCGGGCGCGCTGCCGAGGGCCGCAACGGACGACGTGTGGAAGTGGCGGCGCAGGGCATTGGTCCCGAGGCGGCCAAGGCCTTCGGGCCGGCGCCGGCGCTCGATGACCTGAACGCCGGTGTGTGGTGGGATAAGAAGAACGGTGGGCGGGGCAATGGTGTCAACATCAACGCGCTGCTGCCGATTAATCCGCAACCGCTGGTCGGCATGCAATCCTGGTTCGATACCGTCTGCTCGCTGCGCAAGGTGTGAGCCCCGTCATTCCCGCGCAGGCGGGAATCCATACTGAGCATGCCTCGGAGGGAATGCATGCAGCGCATGGATTCCCGCTTTCGCGGGAATGACGGGTGGCTCCTCAGGCAGCGTTGGTGTGGCTGCCAACCGGCTTGCCGAAGGCCGCCAGCAACGCCGCCTCCTTCTGCTTGGCCGCCTTGAAGTGACGCTCCTTCACGTGGCCGTAGCCGCGGATGTCTTCCGGGATGCTGGCAATGGCCACGGCCTGCGACAGGTTCTCGGCCGTCAGCTTCGGCAGCAGCGAGGTCACGGTGTCGCGGTACTCGCCGATCAGCGCGCGTTCCATCTTGCGCTCCGCCGTGTAGCCGAAGATGTCCAGCGCCGAACCGCGCAAGCCTTTCAGCTTGGCCAGCAGGCCGAACGCCTTCATCATCCACGGACCGAATTCCTGCTTGATCAACTGGCCGTTGGCATCGTGCTTGGCCAGCAGCGGCGGCGCCAGGTGGAACTTCAGCTTGATGTCGCCTTCGAACATGCCGGCGATCTTCTGCTGGAATGCACCGTCGGTGTACAGGCGCGCGACTTCATACTCGTCCTTGTACGCCATCAGCTTGTAGTAGTAGCGCGCCACGGCTTCGCTCAGGCGGGTGCTCTTGCCCAGCTTGGCCTCTTCCGCGCGGACCTGGTCGACAAACGATTTATACTGTTTAGCATAATCAGCGTCCTGGTAGGCCGTCAGCAGCTCGACGCGGCGGGCGACGATGTCGTCCAGCGTCTGGATGCGTTTGAACTCGATCACCTTGGCCGGCGTGGTCAGCTTGGTCACCGAAGCCAGGTCGTGGGCGGCGGTGCGGCCCCAGTTGAAGGCCGATTTGTTGAAGCCCACCGACACGCCATTGAGCTCGATCGCCTTGATCAGCGACGCTTCGCTCAGCGGCACATGGCCCTTCTGGAATGCATAGCCCAGCATGAACATATTGGTGGCGATCGAGTCGCCCATCAGCGCCGTGGCGATCTGGCCGGCGTCGACGAAGTCCACCAGGTCGTTGCCGCAGGCCCTGACGATTTCGCCACGCGAGGAAGCATCCGGGAACTGCCAGTTAGGATTCTTCACAAACGCCGCAGTCGACGAGCCGGTCGAGTTGATCATCGCGTGCGTGCGGCCTTCGCCCATGCGCGACAAAGCGTCGCGCGAGGCGGTGACGATCAAGTCGCAGCCCACCACCAGATCGGCGCTGCCGGTGCCGACACGGGTCGAATGCAGGTCGGACTGCTTGTCCGCCAAGCGCACGTGCGACATCACCGGGCCGCCCTTCTGGGCCAGGCCACTCATGTCCAGCACGATGGCGCCCTTGCCTTCGACGTGCGCCGCGACCGCCAGGATCTGGCCGACCGTGACCACGCCGGTACCGCCGATGCCGGTGATCAGGATGCCGTACGGCGTCGCCGTCGACGGCAGTACCGGCGTAGGCAGCACCGCCTGCGGGCCTTCACCCACGGCGGCCTTCTTCGGCTTCTTCAACGCTCCGCCTTCCACCGTCACAAAGCTCGGGCAGAAACCGGTGGTGCAGGAGAAGTCCTTGTTGCAGGACGACTGGTTGATCTGGCGCTTGCGGCCCAGTTCCGTCTCCAGCGGCTCCACCGACAGGCAGTTGGATTGCACGGAGCAGTCACCGCAGCCTTCGCAGACGGCTTCGTTGATGACGGCGCGCTTGGCCGGATCCGGGTATTCGTTACGCTTCCGGCGACGGCGCTTCTCGGAAGCACAGGTCTGGTCGTAGATCATGGCCGACACGCCCGGCTTGTCGCGCAGTTCGCGCTGCACGTCCATCAATTCGCTGCGATGGCGCACGGTGACGCCTTCCGCCCATTTGTAATCGGCCGGGTATTTTTCCGGCTCGTCGGTGACGACGATGATCGGCGTGACGCCTTCGGCGGCGATCTGGCGCGAGATCATGCCCGGGTCCAGCGGACCATCGAACTGCTGGCCGCCGGTCATGGCGACGGCGTCGTTGAACAGGATCTTGTAGGTGATGTTGACCTTGGCCGCCACCGCCGCGCGGATCGCCAGGATCCCGGAGTGGAAGTAGGTGCCGTCACCCAGGTTGGTGAAGACGTGCTTCTCGTTGGTGAACGGCGCCTGGCCTACCCAGGTCACGCCCTCCGCGCCCATGTGGGTGAAGGTCGAGGTTTCGCGGTCCATCCACAGCACCATGTAGTGGCAGCCGATGCCGGCCAGCGCGCGCGAACCTTCCGGCACCTTGGTCGAGGTGTTGTGCGGGCAGCCGGAGCAGAAGAACGGCGTGCGGTCGGTTTCCGGATTCGGCTTGGACGGCAGCGTTTTCAGCGCCAGTTCCTTCGCCTCCAGGAAGGCCACGCGTTCCTGCACGCGTTGCGCGACCGGATGACCGGCGCAGTAGTGGGCGATGCGCGAGGCGATGGCGCGCGCGATCTGCGCGGGGTTCAGCTCATAGGTGGCCGGCAGCAGCCAGTCGCCGTGGCCGGTCTTGCCCTTATTGCTCCACTCGCCGGTGTCGTCGAACTTGCCGACCACGCGCGGACGCTGGCCGTCCGGCAGGTTGTACAGCTCTTCCTTCAGCGCGTATTCGAGGATCTGGCGCTTTTCCTCGACCACCAGGATCTCGTCCAGGCCCTTGGCGAATTCGTGCACGCCGTCCGCTTCCAGCGGCCAGGTCATGCCGATCTTGTACAGGCGGATGCCGATGTCGGCGGCGGCCTGCTCGTCGATGCCCAGGTCAGCCAGCGCCTGGCGCGTGTCCAGATAGGATTTGCCGGCGGTGATGATGCCGATCTTCGGCTTCGGCGAATCCCAGATGATCTGGTTCAGTTTATTGGCGCGGCAGTAGGCCAATGCGGCGTACCACTTGTAACTGTTCATCCGCACTTCCATATCGAGCACGGTGTCCGGCCAGCGGATATTCAGGCCGCCGACAGGCAGCTCGAAGTCGGTGGGCAGATTGATCTGCACGCGGTCCGGGTCGAAGTCCACCACGGCGCCGGATTCGATGATGTCGGTGACGCACTTCATCGATACCCACAGGCCGGTGTAGCGGCTCATGGCCCAGGCGTGCAGGCCGTAGTCGATGTATTCCTGCACCGACGATGGATACAGCACAGGGATGCCGCAGGCGTTGAGGATGTGGTCCGACTGGTGCGCGGTGGACGAGGACTTGGCCGCGTGGTCGTCGCCGGCCAGCACCAGCACGCCGCCGTGCTTGGCGGAGCCGGCGTTATTGGCGTGCTTGAAGACGTCGCCGCAGCGGTCGACGCCGGGGCCTTTGCCGTACCACATGGAGAAGATGCCGTCGTATTTGGCGTCCTCGAAAAGATTGGTTTGCTGGGTGCCCCAGACCGCGGTGGCGGCCAGGTCTTCGTTCATCCCGGGATGGAACTTGACGTGGTGGGCGTCCAGGTACTTCTTGGCCTTCATCGCCGTCATGTCGACGCTGGTGACCGGGGAACCGCGATAGCCGGTGATGTAGCCGGCGGTGTTCAGGCCTGCCTTCAGGTCGCGTTCGCGCTGCATCATCGGCAGACGGATCAGGGCCTGGGTGCCGGTCATGAAGGCCCGGCCGCGTTCCAGCGTCCACTTGTCGTCTAGTGAAATGTCGTTGTCCGAGTGCGTGCCCGGCTCTAGTTGCGAGCCCTTGTGAGGTGCGTTCATTGTGTCTCCATTATTCTTTAAGCCATGCGCTACAGGGCCTCGTTGGCCCATCAGCGCGCGATCCGCCGGCTCTTGTGGAGGCGGCGGAACGGAAAAATGTGGTTATTTACAGGGTACCACAGGCCTGCGCCCCGTTCTGTGCGGGACTGCCGGCTTTCCACCCTTGTTTCTTAGGCGGCGCTTGGATCTTTCAACACGCCGCGCTTGATCTGATCGAGCTCGATCGACTCGAACAGCGCGCGGAAATTACCCTCGCCGAAGCCCTGGTCGCCCTTGCGCTGGATGATCTCGAAGAAGATCGGACCGATGACGTTCTGGCTGAAGATCTGTAGCAGCAGTTCGCGCTCGTTCTCGCTGCTATGGCCGTCGATCAGGATGCGCAGGCGGCGCAGGTCTTCCAGGCGCTCGCCGTGATTCGGCAGGCGGCGGTTGACCAATTCATAGTAGGTCTCGATCGTGTCCTGGAACACGATGCCGGCCTTCTTCATCGTCTCGACGGACGAGTAGATGTCGTCGGTGCCCAGCGCGATGTGCTGGATGCCTTCGCCGTGGTACTCGTCCAGGTATTCGGCGATCTGCGACTTGTCGTCCGACGATTCGTTGATCGGGATGCGCACTTTGCCGCAGGGCGAAGTCATGGCCTTCGACTTCAGGCCGGTCAGCTTGCCTTCGATGTCGAAGTAGCGCACTTCGCGGAAGTTGAACATCTTCTCGTAGAAGTCCGCCCATTCCTTCATGCGGCCGCGATGGACATTGTTGGTCAGGTGGTCGATATAGGTCAGGCCGTGGCCGACCGGGTTGGCCACCGCGCCCGGGATGGCGACGAAGTCGACGTCGTAGATGCTGATGTCGCCGATGGCGCCCTGCTCGCCGCCGTTCTTGCCGCGCCAGCGGTCGACCAGGTAGATCAGCGAATCGCCCACGCCCTTGATGGCGGGGATGTTGAGTTCCATCGGGCCGGTCTTGTTATCGAAGCCCCAGGCGCCCTGCTCCAGCGCGCGCTTGTAGGCGAACGCGGAATCCTGCACGCGGATCGCGATGGCGCACACGGACGGGCCGTGGTGGCGGGCGAAGCGCTGGGCGAAGGAGTCCTGCTCGGCGTTGATCAGGAAGTTGATGTCGCCCTGGCGGTACAGGGTGACATCCTTGTGGCGGTGACGGGCGATGGCGGTAAAACCCATGCTCTCGAACAGCGCGCCCAGGGCCTTCGGATCGGGTGCGGCGTATTCGACAAACTCAAAACCATCGGTCCCCATCGGGTTGTCCCAAGGCGTAAATTTCATGCGCGTCTCCTTCTTTGAATAGCGCACAGTATAGACCCGCTTCACCAGCATTAAATTGCAAACAATTCCCATGGATTGCCAATTTGCGCAATAATATTGCCTGAACACTGATTTTTTGAGGTATTTATGACCAAAATTGCGCTGGACAAAACCGACCGTAAAATTCTGTCAATTTTGCAGGCGGACGGGCGTTTGTCGAACCAGGACGTGGCGGAACTGGTGGCCTTGTCGCCGTCGCCCTGCCTGCGCCGCATCAAGCGGCTGGAGGAGGCTGGCGTGATCCGCCAGTACGTGGCGCTGCTGGACCCGGACAAGATCGGCCTGGGCCTGCTGGCCTATGTCAACGTGCGGCTGGAGAAGCACAGCGAGGCGGCCGCGCACAGCAACGCCCGCGCGCTGGGCGCGCCAAACGCGCCGGTGTCGCCGCGCGCGGATTTCGCGGTGTCGGTGGAGCAGTGGCCGGAAGTGGTGGCCTGCTATGCGATGACGGGCGAGATGGATTACCTGTTGCGGGTGCACGTGGAAGACATGGACCACTTCTCGCGCTTCATGATGGCGACGCTGCTGCGCCACCCGGCGGTGCTGGACGTGAAATCCTCGTTCGCCCTGCAGCGCATCAAGGACACCACCGCCCTGCCGCTGGTATAAAGGAGGATGGCTGGCCGGATGCGCGTCCGGCCGGATCCCAAGCAACCCAGCAGTGAAGGAGCGTGATCATGTTTAATGTTTCACCATTCTTTACCCCCGAAGAAATACGCCGGATTTGCGAGAACATGTCGGTAAGTATCGACGACAACCCTCGTCTTTCGGAAAAAAGCAAACGCATAATTAAGTCTGTGCATTTTTCACGCGAGGAGATAGACAAGACCATCGCGAAAATGGCCGCCGAGCGCAAAGCGAAATAATCTTGCAGCACGTATTTAAAGCGCTTATAAAATACGAGGACGACGTCCCCGGCGCCATCGCTTACGCCATCTACAAACGGAGCAAAATAGAATGGCGCGCTGGTTTCGCTGCGCTACACGGCGGAGCGGAGCCCGATGCGAAGGACGAAGCCGAATTCACGACGTTCTGCATGCTTCCAGAAAATTTGATCGGTTTGAGACAGCGTGGTGAGCAAATCGCCGCGGAGTTTCTCGCGAAGTCTCTTGAAGAGAAGATGGTGCAGGTCGCCGAAAATGTCACTCAGTCGGAGCTTTCTGCTCGACTTTTCTTGCTTGATGCCGGGATAACGGCAGGATTTCAGCGTATCGAGAGGAAATTGGATGAGAAAAAAACTCTGCGGGCTTGGGGGCGGGATATTGTTACCGCCTTTATTGCAGGCCTCGGAGTGATACTTGCGGTCGGTCTGCTGTTCAATGGGTATGTGCGCTTCGCTGCGATCAATGCCACTGCCGAAAAGGCAGTAGGCATTGATCTGGAGACTCAGCAAAGGAAAGCGGCGCCGCTCAGGAAGTGAGATGGCGGTCCAGGTGCTGGACGAAGGGCTCCGGCGCCAGGAAGCCGATCACGCGGCTGTTCGGGATCTCCTTGCCGCCGTTGAAGAGGATGATGCCCGGTGGGCCGAACAGGCCGAAGCGCTTCATCAAGGCCTTGTCGTCGGCGCTGTTGGCGGTGACGTCCACCTGGATCAGACGCACCTGCTTCAACTTGCCGCTGACTGCAGGCTTGGAGAAGGTGAAGCGCTCCATCTCCTTGCAGGACACGCACCAGTCGGCGTAGAAGTCCAGCATAACCGGGGTGGTGCTGGTGGCCAGCACCTGATCCAGTTCGGCCACGGTCTTGATGCGGCTGAAGCGAATCTCGTCGCCGGCGGGCGCCGCGCCTTCGGTGCGGGCGATGCTCAGGTGGGCCAATGGTTGCAGCACGTCGCGGCCGGCGCTGGCGGCGCCTGCCAGCTCAAGCAGGCCGCCGACCAGGAAGGCCAGTCCCAGCGTCTTGCCAACGTAGGCGCCCAGTCCGGCGTTGGCGCCGCCGCGCAACGGTTCGAACACGTGCAGGAACACTGCGCACAAGAGTGCGAACACGCCCCACAACCACATCATCACCGTCACCGGAAACACCGGCGTGATCATCCAGATCGCCACCGCGATCAACAGCAGGCCGAAGATTTTCTTCACGCCGTTCATCCAGGCGCCGGCGCGCGGCAGCAGGCTGCCTGCCGAGATCCCGGTCAGCAGCAAGGGCACGCTCATGCCGACCGCCATAGAGAACAAGGCCCAGCCGCCGGTCCAGACGTTGCGCGTCTGGCTGATGTAGAGCAGCGCGCCGGCCAGCGGGCCAGCCACGCACGGGCCGACGATCAGGGCCGACAAGGCGCCCATGACGAACACGCCGACGAAGCGGCCGCCGCCCATGTTGCCGCTGGTCGCGCTCAAGCGGCTTTGCAGGGCGCTCGGCAGCTGCAGCTGGTAGACATCGAACATCGACAAGGCCAGGCCGACCAGCAGCGCGCCGAAGGTCAACAGCACCCAGGGCTTTTGCAGCGCGCCGGCCAGGCCTTCGCCAGCCAGGCCGGCAGCCACGCCGAGCGAGGTGTAGACCAGGGCCATGCCCAGGCAATACGCCAGCGCCAGCGAGAAGCCCCGGCTGCGCGACACGGCACCTTCACCCACAATGATCGAGGACAGGATGGGCACCATCGGCAGCACGCATGGCGTGAACGACAGCAGCAGGCCGAAGGCAAGGAAGGCCAGCCCGATGCGCCATGCGCTGCCGCTTTGCAGCGTGCGCTGGGCGAGGGAGCTGTCGTCTTCATGCTGCGGCGCGGTGGACGCGGCTGGCGCGGCTGAAGCTGCAGCCGCAACTGGCGCGGCCGGTGCGGCGGTGGCGTTGGCCGGCGCGCCGGCCGGCGGCGCATCAACCGCCACCAGCTTGCCCGGCGGCGATGGATCGACGCGGTAGCTCTGCGTCGCCGGCGAGTAGCACAAGCCCGCGTCCGCACAACCCTGATAGCCCACTTGCAGCGTGAACGCGGCAGTCGCCGTCAACGGCAGCTTGACCACCAGGCTGTCCTGGTAAGTCTCCATCTCCTTGTTGAAGTTGGTGTCGAACTTGCGCAGCCCTGCCGGCAGCGCCGGCGCTTCAAGCTGGGCGCCGTCCGCCTTGAAACTCAGGCGGTCGCGGTACAAGTGATAGCCCGGCGCGATCACCCACGACAAGCGCACCGTATGCGCATCAACCAGCTCACCCTTTAACTGGAACGCCTGATCCGGCTCCAGGAAATCATCCGCTCGCGCGCCGGTAGCCAGCGCGATTACCGCCACCAGCAGCGCCATCAAACGCGTCATCCAATTGTTCATCATTTCCACCTTATTCAAACATCCCTGAACAGCATCTGTCCCTGATCGTTCACGGCCAGATACCCCATGTCCGATGCACTCAAAAAATTCAAACCGTCCTTCTGCTTCAGCATCGCGATGGTCGAGCAGCTGCCCGCGGCTATCGCCATCGGCGCCAGCACGCTGACCGAGCGCCAGTACCGCACCGGCATGCCGTCGCGCGGATCGAGGATGTGGCAGTAGCGCTGCCCATCGAGCTCGAAGTAGCGCTCGTAATCACCGCTGGTGGCCAGCGCACCTGTGCTGACCGGTATGCTCGCGATCACGCTGTCCGGATCGCGCGGGTCCTGGATGCCGATGCTCCATGGCTGCCCGTTCAGGCGCGGACCGATGAAGCGCATGTCGCCACCCAGGTTCACATAACCGTGCTTGACGCCCGCATCGGCCAGCAGCGCCGCCGCGCGGTCGGCCGCATACTCCTTGCCGAAGCCGCCGAAATCAATCTCCATGCCGGCCTGGCGCAGGTAGACATGGTGCGCGCCGCATCCCACCTTGTCCCAGCCGACCAGCGCCAGCAAGGGCTCCAGCACTTCCCTGCCCGGCACCTTGGGCTGGCGAAAATCCCAGGCCCGCCGCAGCACGCCGGAAGTGATGTCGAACAGCCCTCCGCTGGCGCCGTGCAGCGCTGCGGCGTAACCCATCAGCGACATGGTCTCGCTGTCGCAATCCACTTCGTGCTTGCCTGCCGCCGCGTTGATGCGCGAGACGATGCTGTCCGGCTGGTAGCGCGAATACTTGGTTTCGATACGCAGCACCTCGTCCATGGCGCGCTGCGCGAGCAGCGCCGCCGTGTGCGCGTCCGACGCGGCGAACCGCAACTCGCAGCGGCTGGCCATCGCCTGGAACGTGGTGCGATGTATTGCGTCTACCATTTTGCGTCTACCATTTTGCGTCTACCACTGCCGGTTGATCGCTATCTGTATCGTCTGCGCCCGCAACGCATCCAGGCCCGGACTGCCCTCGTGGAACAGCCGCCAGCTGCCACGCTGCTGGTACACCGACGCCTTCACGTCGACGGACCACAGCTTGTCGATCTGCTTGCTGACCTTCAGGCCCAACGTCACCGCGCCGAAGCCCGACAAGCGCTGGTCGGCCGACATGTAGCCGTTGCCGTTGTACCCCGGCGGGAACGGCGCGCCCAGCTTGGCATCGTAGAGCGGATCGTAGTAGAAGCTCGCCGCGCTTTGCGAATACAGCCGCGCCTCCGGCGTTACGGTCCAGCCCTGCGACAGCGGCTGCACGTATTCGGCGCCCAGCGTATGCCCGCGCACGCCGAAGCTGTCGCGGTAATAGCGGTAGGACAGCCGGCTGGTGCCGCCGGTCGAGGCCAGGTGGTGATTCCAGCGCGCCAGCAGGGTCGTCTCGTCGCGGCTACGCGGACGGTTGTCCAGCGCCTTGTACGGGTCGGAGAAATAACCTTCGCCTTCGCTGTGCGTCAGCGTCAGCTGGGCGATGTCATTGGCCGTCAGCACCTGCGTCACGCCCAGCAGCAGATTGGTGCTGCGCTTCTTCTCGTTGCTGACGATCTTATTGACCGGATTGATGTGGTCATCCGCATGGCCGATGCCGACGGTCCAGGTGGTGTTCTTGCTCTCGCTCTCCAGGCTGCCCTGCAGCGACAATGCGCGCGACAGGTAATCGTGCTCGTTCGAATACGCCACGCCGGCCGTCACCGTGCCGCGTTCGAAATAGCGCGTGGCCGAGACATCGCCCGCCGTGCGGTGGTCCTGCATGTGCGAGGCGCCGGAGATCGCCGTGTGATAGCGCGGCGAAGCGCCCGACACATCGTCCGACACCACCGAGGCACCGATATTCCACACGCCCGCCACCGGCGCCGTGATCGACACCGACGGCGAATGCACGGTGATGCGGTCCAGGCCCGACTGGCTGTCCTTGTAGTTCAGATAGCCCAGTGTAATGGTGCCGTTGGCAGGCGGCGTTTCGGCATGCGCCTGCACGCCTGGCAGCATCAGCGCCGCCGTCATGATGGATGCAGCCAGGCCGCGCCCGGATGCCTTGTCTTCGTTACTCGTCATGGTGGTCCTTAATTGCAGCCGCAACCGCCGCCACCCACACCGGCGCCGCCGGCCGAAGCCTCGCGGCTGGTGTAGATATGGTCGTCGAAGCGTGTGAACATATGGCCGTCGCCGAAGGTCATCTCGGGGCGCGCCAGCGTGCCCTTTTCCCAAGGCTGCACGTTACCCATCGAGGCGCAGCCGGACAGGCCGGCCGCCAGCGCGATCAACAGTAGCGTTTTCATTTGACGGCTCCCAATGCGTTCTGGATTTTGACTTCCAACTCGGCGCGGTCGGCTTCGCGGAAGCCGGAATGCTCCAGCAGCACCTTGCCGTCCGGCCCAATCAACACGCTGCTGGGCATGCCCTTGATGCCGTAGCTGCGCGGCGTGGCGCCTTGCGGATCGAAGCCGATGGCGAAGCGCGCCGGCGTCGTCGTCAGGAACTGGCGCGCGTCGGCGCTGTTGGCGTCGACGTTGACGCCGACGATCTGCAAGCCCTTGGCGCCGTACTTGGCCTGCATCTCGTTCATCCACGGGAAGGACTGGCGGCACGGGCCGCACCACGAAGCCCAGAAGTCCACATACACCACCTTGCCCTGCAGCTTGGCCAGCTTCACCGCGCCTTCCAACCCTTGCAGGTCGAACTGCGGCGCGGTGACGCCCTTCTCCAGCGCCCAGGCAGGGGCCGCGCCCAGCGCGGCAGCCAGCAGCATGGCGATCGATATTGGTTTCATGTCAGCCTCCAATGCGTTTCGATTGACGACGGCGCCAGCCGATGGCGGCTGCCGCGGCGATCACCAGGAACACCATCATCGGGTCGTTGACGTCGTCCGACGCCGAGCAACCGCCGCCGCCTTTATTGACCGGCGCGGCGCTGCTTGCAGCCGCCGTGCCCTGGCCGCTCAACGCGATGGTCCAGCTGCTGCCGGCGACGCTGGACTGTATCGCCACGTTGCCGCTGTTGTTGCCGGCGTTGACCGGTGTGTAGCTCACCACCAGATCGCACTTGGCGCCCGGCGCCAGCGTGACAGGGAAGGCCGCGCAGCCGGTGCTGTCCGCCACGGCGGCGAACGGGCCGGTGTAGGCGGCGCTGGCCAGCGTGACGGCGGCGGAGCCGCTGTTGGTCAGCGTGAAGCGGCGGGTCGGCGCTGCGCTGCCGATAACGACCGCGCCGAAGTCGAAGCTCTGCGGCGCGATCGTCAGCGACGGTGCGGTGACGACGACGGCCACGCCGTTACCGTTCAGGGCCAGGTGGAACTGCGCGCCGCTGTCCGTCACCAGCAGCAGGTCGGCGCTACGGGCACCGGCGGCGACAGGTTTGAACGCGGTGGTCAGTGTGCAGCTGGAACCCGGAGCGACGGCGGCGCCGGCGACGCAGGTGCCACCGGGGACGAAGTCACCCGGCTGATTGCCGCCCAGCGTCAGCGTGGAAATGGTCAGCGAGCCGTTGCCGGTGTTAGCCAGCGTGGTCGTATGCACCGCCGCGCTGCTGCCGACTTGCGTATCGGCGAAGACGATCGGACCTGCTTCGGACAGCACCGGCGTCGCCGTGGCCTGCTTGGTGCCGGTGCCGGTGATGCCGACCTGCAGCGCAGCCGCGTTCGAGCTCACCGCCAGCGTCGCCGAGACCGCGCTTTCCGCCGCCGGTGCAAAACGTACCGGCACCGAGCAGCTGGCGCCTACCGCCAGGGTGGCGCCGCAATCGCTGGCGCCCAGGCTGAAGCTGGCCGCGCTGGTGGCGCTCAGGCCGATCTTGCTGAAACTGATGACCACATTGCCGGTGTTGGCCAGCGTGACCGTCTGCGCCACAGCGGCGGCGCCGATGGTCTGTGTGCCGAAGGCGATGGCCGACGGTGTGGCCGTCAGTGCCGGCGCCGGCGTAGCGGCGCTGCCGGACAGGCCGACCGTGGCATTGCCATTGGATGCGTTGGATGCCAGCGTCAAACTGGCGGAGAAGGCGCCGGCCGTCGCGGGCAGCGCTTGCAGCGTCACCGTGCAGCTGCCGCCCGCAGGCACCGGCGTGGCGACCGCGCAGCTGCCGCCCTGCGTGAAGATGCCGGCGTTGGCGCCGTCAAGCGCGATGGAGCTGAAGGTCAGCGCGGCCTGGCCACTGTTACTGACGGTGACGGTCGACACGGCGGAAGGAGAGCCCGTCAGCAGCGTGCCGAAATTGACGCTGGACGCGGACAAGGCGATGGTGGCCTGCGGCGTGGCGTTGCCGGTGCCGCTGAGCGAGACGCTGCTGCTGCCGCCGGTGGCGTTGTGGGTGATGGTCAGCGTGGCCGCGCGCGCGCCTGCCGCCGTCGGCTTGAAGCTGGCCTGCACGGTGCAGCTGGCGCCCGCGGCGACGGCACCACCGTTGGTGCAGCTGCCGCCGGCGACGCTAAAGTCGCCCGCCGCCGCGCCGCTGAGGGAAATGGTGCCGATATTGAGCGCAGCATTGCCGGTATTGCTCAAGGTGGCGGCCAGCGGGCCGGCCGTCTGGCCGATACTGGTTCCGCTAAAGGTCAGGCTGGCCGGCGCCAGCGAGGCGGCAGGTGCGGCCACCACGGTCGGATTGCCGATAAAGGCCGCCAGGTCGGCCAGCTCCGCCACGCTGAATTTGCCGTTATACAGGCTGCCCATGCCCCCCTTGTTGGTGGCGATGGCGTTCTGGATCACGGACGGCTGGTTGGCAGCCGCCAGGATACCGTTGACGTTATTCGCCGGCGAGGCGCTGTGGCAGGTGGTGCACGAGGCGCCGCCGGACACCGGCCCGTTGAGATACAGGCTCTTGCCGTTCAGGGCATCGGCCGCATTGGCGCCCTGCCCCATCACACCGACCAGCAGGACCGCAGTCCACCGAAGCCGGAACACCTTTGCTAACAAGCCTGTCATCACATTCTCCTGAGGTTTGATCTAAAAGTTGATCTGTAATTCGCAGACAGAGATCGCAAAGGCATTCATGCCGCTGTGCGCCAGGGTGCACCAGGTCCAGCTTCGGGTGCGCTGGTAGAGCAGCGCCAGCGCCAGTCCCGGCGCCAGCACCGCCAGCACTTGCTGCCAGCCGGAGCCTATATGCAGCAAGCTGAAAACCGCCGTCGACACCAGCACGGGTCCCGCCTTCGTCAAAGGCAGGCCGCCGTTGCGGGCGGCCAGCTGGCGTGTCATCCACTCCTGCAGCCCGGCCCTGACCACGCATTCCTCCAGCGCGGGCGAGAGCAGCAGCAGGCGCAGGCAGACGGCGAAGTCCGGCGCCTGCAACTGCGTGCTGCAAAAATGGGTAATCGACGACACGGGATTTCTGTGGTTTTGCTGCCGGTTGCGTATCTTGTCCGACCGTTGATACCCGGTCGCGCAGCAAAGGTTCTAACGAGGAGTAATTTATTTTCGGCCGAGCAGGCGGTCGAACCACTTTGCTGCGATGCGCTTGTTGGCCTTGAGGGCGTAGTCCAGCGTGGCGAATTGCTCGTCCAGCGCTTCTTGCAGCATGCTGGCCGGGTTGGCCGGCGGCAGTTTCAGGTAGGCGTCCGCTTCGCCGTAGTCGCGATGGATCTCCATGCCGGCTTTTTTCGCGATGTGCATCATGGTCTTGTTGGACGACAGGCAGTGCATGTACAGCGTGTCGACGTCGTTGTTGCGGCAGTGGATGGCGGCCCGCTCGAACAACTTGGACCCCACGCCTATGCCGCGCGCCGAGCGGCTGACCGACACGCCGAATTCCGCCACCCGTTCCTTCTCGGTGACGGCGCTCTTCGATTCGTCGCGCGGCGCGAACGCCAGGTGGCCCACGGCCACCAGCTTGAACACGCGGTTGTACACGCCGAACACCATGTCGCGCGAGAAGTCGATGCGGTTGACGTAGTTGGCCACCTGCTCGTCCGGCAGCGCGGTGCCGAAGCGCAGCAGGCGGTCGCTGGTCTCAAGACCGAGGAAGTGCTTGACCATGCGCCGCCGGTCGCGTTCGCGCAGCTCCTTGACCAGAACCGTGGGACGGTGCTTGCCGTCCCTTTGCTTGCCCCAGCGGCGCAGCGGATTCTGGAAAAGGTCGATCGAGCTCACTCCGGGTCCTCGTCGTCGCCGGCATTGAGCGCCACCTTCACCGCCGTCACGCGCGCGCGGTGCACCAGCTCAGGGATGCGCTGCGGGTTGGCGGTACTGGCCAGCGCGATCTCGCCGGCGTTGACGCCGCGCGCGGCGGCCAGCGCCGTCTCCAGGTGCGCCAGTTGCGGGAACGGGGCATCGCGGAAGCTGGCGTTGGGGCCGATGCGGCCGCGCGAATCGCATTCGGTCGCCAGCAGCATCTGCGAGAAGCGCGCCGGTTTGCGGAAGGCGTCGCAGCGCTCGAACAGGGTGACGATGGTGTTGGGCCGCAGCTGCAAGGCGCGGCCGACGTTGCCGTGTTCGCGCGCGGTCATCACGGCCAGGTCGCGGCACTCGGTCGGCACCTTGAGGCGCTTGCACACCTGCTCCACCAGCTTGACACCCAGGCCTTCGTGGCCGTGGTGCGCGGGCCAGTTTTCCGGCGGCGTGGCGCCCTTGCCCAGGTCGTGCATCAGGCAGGCGAAGCGCGCGGCCAGTTCGTGCCCCGCTTCCGCCGCGCAGTCGATCACCTGCAGCATGTGGGTGCCGGTGTCGATTTCGGGATGCCACTTCTCCGGCTGCGGCACGCCCCACAGCACATCCAGTTCCGGCAGGATGCGCGCCAGCGCGCCGCAGTCGCGCAGCACTTCCAGCATGCGCGAGGGCTTGGCTTCCATCAGGCCGCGCGAGAGCTCCTGCCACACGCGTTCCGGCACCAGCGCGTCGACTTCGCCCTGCTCCACCATCTGCCGCATCAGCGCGTTGGTTTCCGGCGCCACGCGGAAATCGCTGAAGCGCGCGGCGAAGCGGGCCACGCGCAGGATGCGCACCGGGTCTTCGGCAAACGCTTCGGAGACGTGGCGGAAGATGCGCTGCTCCAGGTCGCGCCGGCCGCCGTATGGGTCGGTGAGGGTGCCGTCGTCGGCGCGGGCGATGGCGTTGATGGTCAGGTCGCGGCGTACCAGGTCGTCTTCCAGCGTGACGTCGGGCGAGGTGTGGAACACGAAGCCCTTGTAGCCGGGCGCGGTCTTGCGCTCGGTGCGGGCCAGCGCATATTCCTCCTGCGTCTTCGGATGCAGGAACACCGGAAAGTCCTTGCCGACCGGGCGGAAGCCCTTGGCCAGCATGTCGTCCGGCGTGGCGCCGACGACGACGTGATCGTGGTCCTTGACCGGCAGGCCAAGCAGTTCATCGCGCACGGCGCCGCCGACTACATAGGTTTGCATGCTGTCAGTCCGGCATTTCGGCATCGTGCTTGGGCGCCCTTTCGGTTTCGGCCATCGCCTCCTCGACCCAGCGGGCCACGGCGGGATGCGCCAGCACGCGCTGGCAGTAGGCGTCCAGCGCCGGCGCCAGCGAGACGCCGTAGGTGCGGAAGCGCATCACCACCGGCGCGTAGTAGGCGTCGGCGATCGAGAACTCGCCGAACAGGAACTGGTGGTGGCCGAAGCGCGACAGGCATTCTTCCCATATCTCGCTGATGCGGCCGATGTCGGCCTGGGTGCCGTTGGTGCGGCCCTTGCCCGGATAGCTGGCGCGGATGTTCATCGACATCGAGGTACGCAGGTCGCTGAAGCCGGCGTGCATCTCGGCGCATACCGAGCGCGCCATCGCGCGCGCGGCCACGTCCTGCGGCCACAGGTGCAGTTCCTGGAACTGCTCGGCGAGGTATTCGCAGATCGCCAGGCTGTCCCAGATCGTCATCTCGCCGGCCAGCAGCACCGGCACGCGGCCGCTGGCCGAGTAGCCGCAGATGCGGTTGGCGGTGTCGTCCTGGTCCAGCAGCACGCGCACCTCCTGGAACGGGATGCCGAAGGCGGTCATCGCCACCCACGGGCGCATCGACCATGACGAATAGTTCTTGTTGCCGATGACGAGCGTCAGGCCCGGCTCGCGGGCGGCGGCCAGGGTTTGCGACAGGCTGGGATCAAGTTGAGTGGTCTGCATGATGCGTCCAATGGTTGTTGTAGATGTCAGCGCGAGCCGAAGCTCGACTCCTGCTGTTCCTGTTCGGTGTAGCCTCTCGGCGCGACGGTGCCCAGCCGCGCCTTCAACGATTGCGGGCGCCCCTCAAACAACGCCGCGTAGTAGGTGGTGTTCGACATCACGTTCTTGACGTAGGTGCGGGTTTCGACGAAGGGGATCGATTCGATGAAGACCGCGCTGTCCATCGGCTTGGTCAAGGTCGAACGCCACGAGCGCAGGCGGCCCGGCCCGGCGTTGTAGGCGGCGGTGGCCAGCACCTGCGAGCCGTCCATATTCCCCAGCACCATGTTGAGGTAGTTCGCGCCCAGCAGGATGTTGGTGCGCACGTCGCTCAGCATCTCCTGCGCGAAGTCGGTCAGGCCGATCTTCTTGGCCACCCAGCGGCCGGTGGACGGCATCACCTGCATCAGGCCCGAGGCGCCGACGTGCGATTGCGCGTCCATGATGAAGCGCGACTCTTGCCGTATCAGGCCGTACACCCAGGCCTTGTCCAGGCCCAGCGTCTGCGTGGTCGGATGCATGATGTCGATATGCGGCGCCGGGAAGCGCTGCGTGTAGTCGACCTGGATGCGGGTGCGGTCCGAGGTGTTGACCATGCGGTCGAGGATATTGTTCTGGCGCGCGAATTCGGCGGCCGCCAGGTGTTCGCGTTCGCTCAGGCCGCGCAGGCCCCAGTTCCATTCGCGCGTGCCTTCGAAACGCAGGCGCATGCCGAAGAATTTCAGGGCGCGCTGGAAGTTCGGATTGGCGGCGATGGGCGCGATCTCGGCCGGCGTGATCGGCAGGCCTGGCAGCGGAATGGTAATCAGCTTGCCGGTTTCCTCCAGCGCCAGCAGGCCGTAGAAGTTGGACTGGTCCGAGATGCTGCGGAACAGCTGCATCGCTTCGCCGGTGGCCTGGATGGAACCCGCTTGCACCATCAGCGCGCGGCCCAGCCAGTAGACCCAGGCCGGATCGGCACGCAGCCACGATGGCATGGCGCGGATGTCCTTCTCCACCTGCTTCCAGTCGCCGTTGCGCAGCGCGATGCGGGTCTTCCATTGAATCTGGTCGACCGACAGCGCGGCGCCGTTCGATTTCTGCCAGTACTCGGTGGTCTCCGGCGCCAGCGAATACGACGATTGCAGCGCCACCGCGGCCCAGGCTTCCTGCTGTTCCTGCGGGCTCAGTTTCGAAGCGGCCTTGTTCAACGCCAGCACCGCCAGCTTGGTGCTGGTCTTGGCCATGCGGCCGATGGCGACGATGTAGATCTCGTGTTCGACACGGCCGCCGCCCACGCCCTTGGCCAGCGCGATGGCCGGCAGGTCGACCGCCTGCACGGCCTTTTTCTCGTTCCCGTTCAACAGCGCGACGATGCGGCGCGCCTGGCCGGTGGCGTTGTACTCGCCGGACAGGCGCAGCTGCGCGTACAAGTCGTCGGTGTTGAACTGGCCGGCCTGGTACAGCGTGGCGATCAGGCCCGCGCATGGTTCGCCGTAGCCGTTGGGCGCGGTGAGCAGCTCGCGCGCTTCGCCGGCCACCTTCTGGCCCTTGAGCGCGCGCGATTGCAGCGCGTAGCATTTGACCTGGGTGTCGTCATTCAGCACGAACAGCGGCAGCTGCTCGTCGAAGGTGGCCCAGTCGCGCTTGCGGCCCAGGTCCAGCAGCCAGTCGTTGCGCAGGCGGTCGACGATGGCCTGGCCTTCGTAGCGCTTCATGAAATCGCGGATTTCCGCGTACGAGGCATCCTTCAGCCGCGGTTTCAGCCGATAATAATCGACGTAGGACGGAATGGAATAATCGGCCAGGCGGGCGGCGTAGAAATCGGCCTTGGATGTGTCGTCCTGGCGCACGGCGTCGCGCAGCAGCAGGAAGGAATCGTCCGCCCTGCGGCCGTCATCGCCAAGGTCGTCGGCGTGGGCCAGGGAGCTCATTGCCACAGCAGCAAAAGTGGCGGCGCCGGCAATCCATTTTAAAGCGGAAATCAATGTGCAACTCTCTAAAGTCTTGAAAATCTGAACCTATGACCAGCGACCCTAGAATACCACGCGCCACGACCGCACCACCAGCCCCGCCAGCCCCGCAAAAGGCCGACCTGCGCAAGCAGTTGCTGACCGCGCGCCGCGCCCTGGATCCCGCCACGCGCGCGCTGTGGGACCATGCGATCGGCGAGCAGGTGGTCGCCTGGTGGAAGGCCGCGCGGCCGGCGGCGCTGGGCGTGTACTGGCCGCTGCGCGACGAGCCGGATCTGCATGCCGCCTACGCGGAGCTGGCGCGCCTGGGCGCGCGGCTGCTGCTGCCCGTGGTGGTGGAAAAACATGCGGCGCTGGAGTTTGCCGAGTGGCGCATCGGCGAGACGATGGTCAGGGATGCGATGGGGGTGGCGGTGCCGGCCGAGCTGCGCCTGCAGGAAGCGTATCCGCCGGCGCTGCTGGTGCCGTGCCTGGGCTACACGCCGCAGGGCTACCGGCTGGGATATGGCGGCGGTTTCTATGACCGCACGCTGGCGCGCTCACCGCGCCCGCAGACACTGGGCATTGCCTACCAGTGCCTGCAGGTGCGGTTCGACGGCGACGGTCACGATGTGGCGCTGGACCGCATCATCACCGAAGCAACCGGTCATTCCCGCGCAGGCGGGAATCCATAGAACCTCTGCTGAGCTAACGCTCTATGGGTTCCCGCCTGCGCGGGAACGACACGTCACACCAGGCGCTGCCACAGCGCGGTGGTGGCCGCGGCCTGGTTCATGCTGTAGAAGTGCAGGCCGGGCGCGCCGCCCGCCAGCAGGCGTTCGCACAGCGCGGTCACCACGTCCAGGCCGAAGGCCTTGATCGAGGCGCTGTCGTCGCCGAAGCTGGCCAGCTTCAAACGCACCCAGCGCGGGATCTCGGCGCCGCACATGTCCGAGAAGCGCATCAGCTGCGTGTAGTTCGTGATCGGCATGATGCCGGCCACGATGGGCACATCGATGCCGAGCTTGCGGGTCTGCTCGACGAACTGGAAGTAGGCGTCGGCGTTGTAGAAGTACTGCGTGATGGCGGCGTTGGCGCCGGCCTTCACCTTGCGCTCGAAGGCCAGCAGGTCGTCCTGCGGCGACTTGGCCTGCGGGTGCACTTCCGGGTAGGCCGCCACTTCGATGTGGAACCATTCGCCGGTCTCCTGGCGGATGAACTCCACCAGCTCGTTCGCGTAGCGGAACTCGCCGGCCGCGCCGTAGCCACTCGGCAGGTCGCCGCGCAGCGCGACGATGCGCTTGATGTTGTGCGACTTGAATTCCGTGAGGATCTCGCGGATCGATTCGCGCGTGCCGCCGACGCAGGACAGGTGGGGCGCGGCGTCTTCACCGGCGGCGAGGATTTCCACCACGGTGTCGAGCGTGCCGCGCTGCGTGCTGCCGCCGGCGCCGAAGGTCACGGAAAAATATTTGGGCTTGAGCTCGGAGAGCTTGGCGCGCGTGACGCGCAGCTTTTCCGCCCCTTCCGCCGTCTTGGGCGGAAAGAACTCGATACTGAAATTATGATTAGCCATCTGACTTCTTCAAAAGTAAGGTAGACAGGGCCCAGGAAATCACGCTGTACAACAGTGCACCACCGATCGCCGACGCGAAGCTGTCGACGTGGAAGCCGTCCACCCATTGGGCGACCAGCCAGAACATGAAGCCGTTGATGATGAAGATGAACAGGCCCAGCGACACCACGGTCACGGGCAGTGTCAGCAACAACAGCACAGGGCGTATCAGCGTATTGACCAGGCCCAGTACAAGGGCCGCGACGAGGGCTGCGCCTATGCTTGTGACATCGACGGAATGCATCAGGTAGGGAACTGCCAGCAAGGCAATTGCATTGATTAACCAGGTAAGGACCAAACGCATAAGATAAGCTCGCTGCAAGGGAAAGGACCGCGTCATTCCCGCGTAGGCGGGAATCCATAGAACGCCGAATATGGCGCTTCAGCATGGAGGGAATTCAGGCAATGCCTGGATTCCCGCCTGCGCGGGAACGACCGGGTTTTAGTAACGGTAGTGGTCTGGCTTGTACGGGCCGGCTTGCGTCACGCCGATGTAGGCCGCTTGCTCTTCGGTCAGCACGGTCAGCTGCGCGTTCAGTTTCTTCAACTGCAGGCGCGCCACTTTTTCGTCCAGGTGCTTAGGCAGCACGTACACGCCGACCGGATACTTGTCGGTGTTGGCGTACAGCTCGATCTGGGCGATGGTCTGGTTGGCGAACGACGACGACATCACGTACGACGGATGGCCGGTGCCGCAACCCAGGTTGACCAGGCGGCCTTCGGCCAGCAGGATGATGCGTTTGCCCGACGGGAAGATCACGTGGTCGACCTGCGGCTTGATGTTTTCCCAGGTGTACTTCTTCAGCGCGGCGACGTCGATCTCGTTGTCGAAGTGGCCGATGTTGCAGACGATGGCCTGGTCCTTCATGGCCAGCATGTGCTTCTCGGTCAGGATGTGATAGTTGCCGGTGCAGGTGACGAAGATGTCGCCGTGTTCGGCGGCGTAGTCCATGGTGACGACGCGGTAGCCTTCCATCGCGGCCTGCAGCGCGCAGATCGGATCGATTTCGGTGACCCACACCTGCGCCGACAGCGCGCGCATCGCTTGCGCCGAGCCCTTGCCGACGTCGCCGTAACCGGCAATCACGGCGACCTTACCGGCGATCATCACGTCGGTGGCGCGCTTGATGCCGTCAACCAGCGATTCGCGGCAGCCGTACAGGTTGTCGAACTTGGACTTGGTGACGGAGTCGTTGACGTTGATCGCCGGGAAGGCCAGCTTGCCTTCCTTGTGCATCTGGTACAGGCGATGCACGCCGGTGGTGGTTTCCTCGGTCACGCCCAGGATCTGCGGCAGGCGCTTGGAGTACCACGACGGGTCGATCGCCAGATGGGCCTTGATGGCGTTGAACAGGCAGATCTCTTCTTCCGAGCCTGGATTGGCCAGCACCGAGATGTCTTTCTCGGCGCGCGCGCCCAGATGCAGCAGCAGCGTGGCGTCGCCGCCGTCGTCGAGGATCATGTTCGAGTAGACCGCGTTGCCGGCGGCGTCGGCTGGCCATTCGAAGATGCGGTGGGTGTAGTCCCAGTATTCGTCCAGGGTTTCGCCCTTGATGGCGAACACCGGGGTGCCGGCGGCGGCGATGGCGGCGGCGGCGTGGTCCTGGGTCGAGTAGATGTTGCACGAGGCCCAGCGGACCTTGGCGCCCAGCGCTTCCAGCGTCTGGATCAGCACGGCGGTCTGGATGGTCATGTGCAGCGAACCGGTGATGCGCGCGCCCTTGAGCGGCTGCGAGGCGGCGAATTCCTCGCGGATGGCCATCAGGCCGGGCATTTCGGTTTCAGCGATCTTGATTTCTTTGTCGCCCCAGGCGGCCAGGGAGATGTCGGCGACCAGGAAGTCTTGTGCGGATTTGAGTACGGCGTTCATCACGCCCTCCTTTCATGTGTTGAAAAAAGTAACGTGAGCGCGGTTTGGGACTCCGAGCCTGGCGAATCATGATTCGTCGCAACGCTCCTCGGAAGGCGCATTTTAGCACCGTTGGGCTGGAATGGTGAACTGCGGCGCCAATAAAGTCCCACTTGTGGTGGATCAAGCCAACGGCGGCGGCACCCGGCTACGCTGGATTTTTCAGGTGGTGAACCATCATGACTATCGATCCGCGCGATGCGATCTGGAATGAAGCCCAGGATCTGCTGTATCGCGCCAGCTACGCCGGCGAACTCAAGACGGCCCTGCTGGCGCGCTGGGTATGGCTCGACAGCATCACCAAGATCGCGGTGGCCATCTCGTCGGGCGGCGCGGCGCTGGCCGGCCTCGTATTCTGGAAAAATAGCGACTATACTTTTTTATGGCCGATGTTCACCTCGGCCAGCGCCCTGCTCGCCATCGTGTCGCGGCAATTGTCGGTGGCCGAGAAACTGCAGGGGCATGCCACATCCGCCGTCAGCCTCAGCGTTCTGGTCATCGATATCGGCTCGCTGATTGTGCGGATGAAAATCAACCCGAACTTTTCCGTTGCGGAGTTCGAAAAGAAGCTGCTGGGTTTCAGAGGCAGGTACGGTACCGAGGTCAGCAAATTTCCGCATGACCTGCTGCTGACGCAAACGCTGCGCGTGCGGACGCAGGCGGCCGTCAATCAGGCGCTGGGCCGGCTAGAGCAGGAGGGAACATGATATCGAGAGACAATCCTCGGCGCAGGTATGAACCGCCCAATCCGATCCCGCCGCCGCCCAAGCGGCCGACCTGAGCGTTCGCGCGGTCCGGATGCGACAACGCCCCGGCATGCGGGGCGTTGTCGTTTAGTGCGTAGCGATTACTTCAGGCCGGCTGCGGAACGCAGGATGGCGGCCTTGTCGGTGCGCTCCCACGTGAATTCCGGCTCTTCGCGGCCGAAGTGGCCGTAGGCGGCGGTCTTGCCGTAGATCGGGCGCAGCAGGTCCAGCATCTGCACGATGCCCTTCGGACGCAGGTCGAAGTGCTCCATCACCAGCGCGGCGATCTTCTCGTCCGGAATCACGCCCGTGCCTTCGGTGTAGACCGTGATGTTGATCGGACGCGCCACGCCGATGGCGTAGCTGACCTGCACCTGGCACTGGCGCGCCAGGCCGGCGGCCACCACGTTCTTGGCCACGTAGCGGGCGGCGTAGGCGGCCGAGCGGTCGACTTTCGTCGGATCCTTGCCGGAGAACGCGCCGCCGCCGTGCGGGCTGGCGCCGCCGTAGGTGTCGACGATGATCTTGCGGCCGGTCAGGCCGCAATCGCCCTGAGGACCGCCGATGACGAAGCGGCCGGTCGGGTTGACCAGGTATTTGGTGTCGATCAGCCACTCGCGCGGCAGCACTTGCTTGATGATATCTTCGATCACCGCTTCTTCAATCTGCTTGTGGTGCATTTCCGGCGCGTGCTGGGTCGACAGCACCACCGTGTCCACCGACACCGGACGGCCATTGACGTAGCGCAGCGTGACTTGCGATTTGGCATCCGGGCGCAGCCATGGCAGGCGGCCGTCCTTGCGCAGCTGCGACTGGCGCTCGACCAGGCGGTGCGCGTAGTGGATCGCGGCCGGCATCAGTTCCGCGGTTTCGTCGCAGGCGTAGCCGAACATCAGGCCCTGGTCGCCGGCGCCTTGATCCAGGTCAATCCCCGCGCCCTCGTCCACGCCCTGGGCGATGTCCGGCGACTGCTTGTCGTAGGCCACCAGCACGGCGCAACCCCTGTAGTCGATGCCGTAGTCGGTGTTGTCGTAGCCGATGCGTTTGATGGTTTCACGCGCCACTTGAATATAATCCACGTTGGCATGCGTGGTGATCTCGCCGGCCAGCACGACCAGGCCGGTGTTGCACAAGGTTTCGGCGGCGACGCGGGCTTTCGGGTCCTGGGCCAGAATGGCGTCCAGGATCGCATCGGAAATTTGGTCGGCGACCTTGTCCGGGTGGCCTTCCGAGACGGATTCGGAAGTGAAGAGATAATCGTTTGACATCGCAAGCTCCTGATATTGGTTGAGAATGTTTTGTCGCTCACCAATACGGCTTGCGACGCTTTAGCGATATTTATATTCCGCTTCGCAAGTTGTCTGTTAACTCAGCGGATACTGCATACGTGGTATTTTACGCTTCTTAAAAAATTTTGGCAGAGCAACAGAAGCCAAAAGACCCTTCTATTAGACGAATTACACATGCTTGTACCAATTTTTCGACTTCTCTCCATCTTCCCGTTGCCTTTTCTGCACACGCTGGGTGCGGCGCTGGGCTGGCTGGTCTACCTGAGCTCGCCTTCCTACCGCCGCCGCATGCGCGACAACATGGCGCAGGCCGGCTACACACAGCACCTGTCGGCCGCCATCGCCGAGGCGGGCAAAAGCATCGTCGAACTGCCGTTCATCTGGTGCGCCAGGCCGGAGCGCGTGTCGCGCCACGCCACCGATGAGAACTGGGCCATCGTCCAGGCCGAGCTGGACGCCGGCCGCGGCATCGTGTTCCTGACGCCCCACCTGGGCTGCTTTGAGATCGTGGCGCAGGAAATCGCGCTGCGCACCGAGCTGATGGTGATGTACCGGCCGCCGAAAAAAGCCGCGCTCAAGCCGCTGATCGAAGGTGCACGCGCGCGCGACAACCTGCTGCTGGCGCCAGCCAATATGTCCGGCGTGCGCATGCTGGCCAAGTGCCTCAAGAAAGGCAAGCCGATCGGCCTGCTGCCGGACCAGGTGCCGCAGGAAGGCGAAGGCGTGTGGGCCACCTTCTTCGGCCGCGCCGCCTACACCATGACCTTGCCGGCCAAGCTGGCGCAGCTGGGCGACGCCACCATCATCGTCACCTACGCCGAACGCCTGCCGGGCGGCAAAGGCTATGTGATCCGCTTCGTGCCCTTCGACGGCAGCCTGGAGGGCGGCGCCGCCGAGCAGGCGCAGGCCATCAACCATGCAATGGAACGCCTGATCGCGCGCAGCCCGGCCCAGTATTTCTGGAGCTACAACCGCTACAAGGTGCCGGCCGGCATCGCGGCACCAGCAGCGGGAGCGCAGGCATGAAGCTACTGTTAGGAATCATGTGGCTGCTGCACTGGCTGCCGCTGCCGGTGCTGGGCCGCTTCGGCGACGCCGTCGGCAGCCTGCTGTTCGTGGTGATGCGTTCGCGCCGCCATATCACGCTGACCAATCTGCGTCTGTGCATGCCGGAGCTGAGCGAGGCCGAGCGCACCGGCATCGCCCGCCGCCACTTCCAGGCGTACTCGCGCAGCGTGTGGGAACGCGGCATCCTGTGGTGGGCGTCCGAGGCCAGGCTGCGGCGCCTGATCAAGGTCGAGCCGGGTCCGGTGCCGGTGGAGGCCATGACGTCCACGCCGACCATCCTGCTGTGTCCGCACTTTGTCTGCCTGGACGTGGCCGGCGCCTCGATCGCCATGGTGGCCAGCGCCTCGTCCATGTATGTGCAGCAGAAGAACGCCGCCTTCGACCAGGTGCTGCGCGCCGGCCGCGCCCGCTTCAAGCCGGTCAAGCTGTTCACCCGCCAGGACGGCATCAAGCCCATCCTGCGCGCGCTGCGCGACAAGCTGCCCTACTTCATGCTGCCGGACATGGACTTCGGCGAGAAGGATGCCGAGTTCGTGCCCTTCTTCGGCATCGAGGCCGCCACCCTGACCGCCACCGCCCGCATCGCCGCCACCACCGGCGCCCAGGTGATGCCGGTGATCGCCACCTTCCTGCCCGATTACCAGGGCTGGCGTGTGAAATTCTATCCAGTGTGGGACAATTACCCTGGTCCCGACATGGTTGCCGCCACCCGCCGCATGAACGAGTTCATCGAGGAACGCGTGCGCGAAGCCCCGGCTGAATATTTCTGGACGCACAAACGGTTCAAGACGCGCCCGAACGGCGAAGCTTCGCTGTACCAGCGTTCCAAATAAAACAGGCAGCAGATGAAACTCAAATTCACCAAAATGCATGGCGCCGGCAATGACTTCGTGGTCATCGACGGCATCAACCAGGACATCAACTTTACGGCCGCGCAGTGGCAGCTGCTGGGCGACCGCCGCTTCGGCGTCGGCGCCGACCAGATCCTGCTGGTGGAAAAGCCAACCGAGCCGGGCTGCGATTTCCGCTACCGCATCTTCAACGCCGACGGCGGCGAGGTCGAGCAGTGCGGCAACGGCTCGCGCGCCTTCGTCAAGTTCGTCGCGGAAAAAGGCCTGACCGCGCAGCGCAGCATCACGGTGCAGACCAAGGCCGGCGTGATCGCGCCGCGCCTGGAGCCCGATGGCAGCATCACGGTCGACATGGGCGCGCCGGTGCTGGAGCCGCAGCGCGTGCCCTTCGACGCCGACGGCCTGCACGGCGAGCGCCAGGGTGACGACACCTTGTGGCCGCTGGTGCTGGAGCTGGGCGGCGCGCGCGAGAGCGTGCTGATTTCCGTGGTATCGATGGGCAATCCGCACGCGGTGCAGATCGTCGACGACGTCGACGCCGCGCCGGTCGAGCTGACCGGTCCGCTGATCGAGCACCATGCGCGCTTCCCGAACCGGGTCAACGCCGGCTTCATGCAGATCGTCGGCCGCCATCACATCAAGCTGCGCGTGTTCGAGCGCGGCGTCGGCGAAACGCTGGCCTGCGGCACCGGCTCGTGCGCGGCCGTGGTGGCCGGCATCCGCCGCGGCTTGCTGGACAGCCCGGTGCGGGTCGACGCGCGCGGCGGCCAGCTGTCGATCAGCTGGGCGGGCGTGGGCCAGCCCGTGTGGCTGACCGGACCGGCGGTGACGGTGTTCGAAGGCGAAATCGAGATTTGAGGCAATAACTCAGGCGGCCAGCCGGTCCTCGTCGGCGGGCCGCCAGGTCTTCAGCCGGTACAGGCGCTGGCGGTAATTGCCCTCCAGGCCGTCCGGGCCGTTGTCGAGATGCTCGAACAGACGGCCGATGCGGTCCAGCGCCTGGCGCTCGCGCGCGGTGCGCAGCAACACCAGGCGCCGCTTGCTGCGGCCGTAGCTGGCGCGGATATCCACCACCAGGCAATGGCCCTGGTCGGCCGCTTTCACATCCAGCAGCAACGCTTCCGCCCGGCTCAGGCCGAACAGCTCGGCCAGCTCCAGCCGCGCCGCCAACAAGGGCTGGCTTTCCAGCGCTTCGCGCGCCATGCCGTCCAGGATGGCACCGGCCCAGCCCGACACCTTGGGCGCCGCCGCAACGCGCGCCAGCGCGGTTTCCGCTTCCTCGCAGCCCTGGGCCACCGCCTTCTGCAACCAATAGGCGGCGCGCACATCGCTGTGTTGATCGTTGCGGCGGTTGCGCCACGCGTAAATGCCGCACTCCAGCTGCGCGGCGCAATGGCCCATATCGGCCGCGCGCTCCAGGTAGGCTTGGGCTTCCGTCACGCAACGCTGGGAAAATTCCGGTTTCAGATAAATGCGCGACAAGGCATACCAGGCCTCGGCCAGGCCCTGGTCGCCGGCCTGGGTCAGCCAGCGGATCGCGCGCTTGAAGTTGACGGCGGCAATGCCGTTGGCCAGCCGCTTGCCGTCGCCATCCATGCGGGAAAACCACAGGCCCAGTGCCAGCTGGGCGTGGCGGTCGCCGCCGTGGGCAGCCAGTTCACGACAGTGATGCAGTTCGTCCCGGTGCTCCGTGGCGCCGTCGAACAACTCGGCGCAGCGCGCCAGCAAGGTCAATTGGGCCGGTGCCAGCGGCCAATCGGCGGCACGGGCCGCCTCGGCGTCGGCCGGGGCGTCGGCGAGCAGCTTGCGCGCCAGGGGCAAGGCGCGTTGCAAAAATGCCGCACGGTCGCCATGCCAGGCCTGTTCCAGTACGGCGTACTGGGCGGCGGCCAGGCCGCTGTCGGCCGCCCGCGCCAGCCATTGCTGGCGGACATAGGCGCGATGCGGGGACGGCCGCCCCAACGCGCGCCGGGACGGCTGCGGCGCCAGCGGCGCCGACGACGGCGGCTGCGCACCGGCCTGGTGCGCCAGCAACCATTGCGCTTCGGCCGAGCCGCCGCGCGCGGCCACCTCCAGCGCCCGCAAGGCCTTGTGGCGTAAATGCGACGTTTCTTGCCCGTCAGCCTGGTTCAGCACCAGTTGCGCCAGCACCAGGCCGGCCTGCTCGACGCCAGCGTCGTAGGCGCGGTCATACCAAGGCAGCACCGCCGGCAGGCAATGCTGGGCATGCTCAAAGGGAACGTAGCTGCCGATCAACATCCAGGCTTCATCCTGTTCCTGCAGGGCGGCGCGGTTGAGCCAGTGCAGCGCGGTAGGCAGGCTGAGCGGCAAACTGGCGCCGCCGAACAGATAGAGCTTGCCCAGCGCCAGTTGGCAGGCCGCGTCTCCCGCGCGGGCTCCCCGGATGAGCCCTAACTCTTCTCGATTAGCCATCGTCTCACTATTAGTCCGATTCATCGATGCGGCGGCGCAGCCCTGCTGTCTGCGCAGGCTGGGACGACCGCTGGTGCTTATGAGTGTAGCGTGCGATCCGCGCCACACCCTAGACAATATGCAGAACGCTTTGATTTTGCACAAGCGGCCTACCCCGCTTCGCCCTGTACGCTAGAGCTGTTTTGATGCCTGAATGAAAGGAAATAATAGCCAAACAGGCCCTTATGGCCTGCCAATCAAGCGTTTCAAAAATACAACAAGAAGCCCGGTTTCATTGGCTTTCGACCAAAACTAGCCGTCATAATCAACCATTCCAGCGCTTTTGGCCTGATGAGATATTAAGGTTCTCTCATCGAGGGTTGACTCTGCGACCCCTTGCTTTGGCTGTATGCACGTTCACTCTTAAAGGAATAACCCAAATGAAAAAATCTTTAGTGGCTCTGGCTCTCATGGGCGTATTTGCTGGCGCATACGCGCAATCGTCCGTGACCATCTATGGCACTGTAGATGCAGGTATTTCGAAGCGCACCGGCACCACCACCATGGTCGGCAAGCGCGACAACAACAAGCTCGGTTTCAAAGGCGTCGAAGATCTGGGCAGCGGCCTGAAGGCCATCTTCCAGCTGGAAATCCGCTATGAGCCGGACACCGGCGTGATTGAAAACACCACCCGTCCGCTGTTCCAGGGCCAGAGCCGCGTCGGCCTGCAGGGCGACTTCGGTACCGTGCGCCTGGGCCGTGGCCTGACCCCCTTCCAGGAAACCAGCACCGCCTTCGAACCATGGAGCGGCATGCCTGGCGTGGCCGGCTACCAGACCGACCTGCAAGTGGCCGGCTACACCAGCGATCCGTTGAGCCCGGCCGGCAACTCGAACAACCGTTTCTCGAACGCCGTGTTCTATAACACGCCGATGATCGCCGACATGTTCCAGCTGAACGTTGCCGTGGCCGCCAAGGAAGCCAACGGCAATCCGGCGATTCCAGGCAAGAGCACCAACCCTGCCGCGCCGCAATTCCCGGCCAACAGCGCTCCGGTGACCACGCCTTACTCGCTGAGCGCCACCGCCGCCAACGGCCCGTTCGCCGCCTACGCCGCCTACGAGAAGAACGCCATCGAAACCAAGCTGTGGTCGGTGGGCGCGTCGTTCAAGCCAATCAACGACCTGAAGCTGATGGGTTCCTACCAGAAGCAGGACCAGAGCAGCAGCACCCTGATCAATCCAAACACCAAGGCATGGCTGCTGGGCGCCAACTACACCATCGGCGCCGGCCTGATCCGCGTTGGCTATGGCCAGAAGACCCCGGACAACGCCCTGAACAACCCGGCCCTGGCCAAGACCAAGCAGGCGTCGATCGGCTACGACTACAACCTGTCGGCCCGTACCTACCTGTATGTCGATGCCTCGAACAAGAAGGCAGCTACCACGCTGAATTTCTACAGCCTCGGTATCCACCACAACTTCTAAGCCGCGCAGTCGGCAAGAACTGCCGGCGCTTGGGTTGGGGAATGACGGGCATGGGCAACCATGCCCGTTTTTTTTCGTTTAGAATGACTGGGCCTTTCCACCCTCGTAAATAAAGTAACTCAATGACTGTCCCACTGGATCACACCCTCGTCGCGCAATACCTGACCGAACACCCGAATTTCTTCGAAGAGCATGCCGAATTGCTGGGGGAAATCAAACTGGCCAGCCCGCTGACGGGACGCGCCGTGTCGCTGCAAGAGCGCCAGATGGAAGTAATGCGCGACAAGTACAAGACGCTGGAATTGCGCATGAGTAATCTCATGCGCCTGGCGTCGGAAAACGAAGCGATCGCCAACAAATTCCACCGCTGGACCAAGGTGCTGCTGGAAGCCGAGGATGTGGGTTCCATGCCACACGCCGTGGTCAGCGGCCTGAAGTCCAGTTTTGATGTACCGCAGGCCACGCTGCGCATCTGGAACACCGCGCCCGACTACCTCGGCGAATGGTTCGTCAACGGCGTGTCGGACGACGCGCGCATCTTCGCCAACAGCCTGATGGCGCCGTACTGCGGCACCAACAAGGATTTCGAAGCGGTGCGCTGGTTGCCGGACGCTACCGGCATCACCTCCACCGTCATCATTCCGCTGCGCAAGCCGGGCAACAAGACCGCCTTCGGCCTGCTGATCCTGGGCTCGGCCGATCCGGCGCGCTTCACCTCGCTGATGGCCACCGATTTCCTGGTCCACATCGGCGAAACCACCAGCACCGCGCTGGCCTGGCTGCTGGCCTGAGCGCCGCCATGAGCGCCGAACCAGACAGCAAGCTGGCCTGGATCGACGCTTACCTGGCCCAGCTGCGCGACCAGCGCCGGCTGTCGCCGCACACCGTCAGCGCCTACGGGCGCGATCTGTACGAATTGGCCGGGCTGTCCGCCGGCCAGGACTGGCAGCAGCTCGACCACTTCGCCATCCGCCGCCTGATCGCCAAGCTGCACGCGCGCGCGCTCGACCCGCGCTCGATCGCCCGCAAGCTGTCCAGCTGGCGCGGCTTTTTCGACTGGCTGGGCGGCCAGACCGCACTGGCGGCCAACCCGGTGCAGGGCGTACGCGCGCCCAAACGCGCCAAAACGCTGCCGCGCGCGCTGTCGGTGGACGACGCCGTGCAGCTGGTGGCGCCGTCCCGGCCGCACGCCGGCGCCGCCCCGGAAGCGGCCGAGCTGTGCAATCGCGCCATGTTCGAACTGTTGTATTCCAGCGGCCTGCGGGTGTCCGAACTGGCCGGGCTGGACCTGACCGCCGGCAAGGACGCGCTGGGCTGGGTGGCGCTGGACAACCGCGAAGTCATCGTCACCGGCAAGGGCAACAAGCAGCGCGTGGTGCCGGTGGGCGCCGCCGCGCTGGAGGCGCTGGCGGCCTGGATCGCCGTGCGGCCGGCGCCGTCCGACGGCGGCAACGCCCTGTTCCTCAGCACGCGCGGCACGCGGGTGTCGCCGCGGGTGATACAGCAACGTTTGCAGGCCCACGGCGTGGCGCACGGCGCGCCGGTGCACGTGCACCCGCACATGCTGCGCCATTCGTTCGCCTCGCACGTGCTGCAGTCGTCGGGCGACCTGCGGGCGGTGCAGGAAATGCTGGGCCACTCCAGCATCAGCTCGACCCAGGTCTACACCGCGCTCGATTTCCAGCACCTGGCCGAGGTCTACGACAAGGCCCATCCGCGCGCCAAGGTGAAATAGCCGCCGGCCGTACTGACGTCGCTCAATCAGGCGAATTGCTAGCCCAGGCTAAATTCCGGCATAATCGGCTGCTTGCATTTCTGCATTTGATCCCCATCTGGGGTTTCCCCTAGACCAGACTGGTAAGCACCATGGCACTGATACCGACCACCATCCTCACCGGCTTCCTTGGCGCCGGCAAGACCACCTTGCTGAACCGCATCCTGCAGGAGCAGCATGGCATGCGCATCGCCGTCATCGAAAACGAGTTTGGCCAGGAAAACATCGACAACGAAATCCTGGTGCAGGACAGCGGCGAACAGATCGTGGAAATGAACAACGGCTGCATCTGCTGCACCGTGCGCGGCGACCTGATCGTGGCCCTGAGCGGCCTGGCGCAGAAGCGCGAGGCCGGCGAGCTGCAGTTCGACCGCGTGGTCATCGAGACCACCGGCCTGGCCAATCCCGGCCCGGTGGCGCAGACCTTCTTCGTCGACGAGGAAGTGGGCACTCACTACATGCTGGACGCCGTGGTCACCGTGGTGGATGCCCGCCACGCCATGGACCAGCTGGACCAGCACGAGGAAGCCCAGCGCCAGGTCGGTTTCGCCGACAAGCTGCTGCTGTCCAAGACCGACCTGGTCAGCGCCGAGGACGTGGCCACGCTGACCGCGCGCCTGAAGCGGATTAATCCGCGCGCGCCGGTCAGCACGGCCGACTTCGGCCGCGCCCCGCTGTCCGAGGTGCTGGACCTGAAGGGCTTCAACCTGAACGACAAGCTGGAGCTGGACCCGGATTTCCTGGAAACCGACCAGGCCCACGACGACGACCACGTGCACGACGAGCACTGCGGCCACGATCACGGCCACCACGACCACGGTCACGGCCACAACCACCACCACGCCCACCACAGCGACGACATCGCGGCGTTTGTGTTCAAAAGTACACGCCCGTTCGACACCGCCAAGCTCGACGAGTTCCTTGGCGGCCTGGTAAATGTCTACGGTCCTCGCATGCTGCGCTACAAAGGCGTATTGTTGATGAAAGACGCCGATCGCAAGGTGGTGTTCCAGGGCGTGCACCAGATCATGGGCAGCGACCTGGGCGCCAAATGGGGAGAAAACGACGTTCGCGGCAGCAAAATGGTGTTTATCGGTAAAAATCTGCCGAAAGATATCTTTATTAGCGGTTTAGAACAATGTCTGGTATAAACTATCCGGGTTTTGTGGGGATGGCTGAATAGCCACAAACTCCGGGCTGATTAATTGAAAACTCTGTCGTATCGAAGGTAAGCGAAGTTATGACCACCAAAACTAATAAATCGACCCCCGCCGCCGCCGACCGCATCCTGACCGAAGAAGAAATTCTGAAGATGGATGAAAAGGATTATATGAATCCGGCGCAAATGGCCTTTTTCAAAGCCAAGCTGCAAGCGCTTGAAAAGGAATTGCTGAAGAACGCAGGCGAAACCACCGAACACCTGCGCGAAACCGTGCTGGTGCCGGACCCTGCCGACCGCGCCACCATCGAAGAAGAACACGCGCTGGAGCTGCGCACCCGCGACCGCGAGCGCAAGCTGCTGAAGAAGGTCCAGCAGTCGATCGTCGCCATCGACGGCGGCGACTACGGCTGGTGCGAGGAAACCGGCGAGCCGATCGGCATTCCACGCCTGATCGCCCGTCCGACCGCCACGCTGTCGCTGGAAGCGCAGCAGCGCCGCGAACTGAAGCAGAAACTGTACGGCGATTAATTCGCTGGGACTTTAAAAAAAGCACGCAGCCGCGTGCTTTTTTTTACGGCAAACACGAGGATCAGCGTGGGACTGTTCTCCATCTTCAAGAAGACCGACGCCGCGCCCGCCCCGCAGTCGAGCAACGACGATGACGAGGCGGCGCGGCTGGCCGCCAACAGCGAAACCGAACGCCAGCAACAGCAGGCGCGCCAGCGCGAGATCGCCCGCGCCACCGCGATGAAGATCGACGCCATCGAATCGGCGATGACCTTCGACATCTTCAACGAGCCGGAACCGGCCTGGGGCAGCCAGCGCGCCGCCCGCCCCGCCAGGCCCAGGCCGCCCGCCGACGGCGGCCCCGACACCCGGGCCCTGGCCGACATCCCCACCACCCTGCTGCTGCACGACGACGACCTGCCGCAACCGGCCGTGGCCGCCGAGACCGCCCCGGTGGTGGAAGAAATCGCCATCCTGTACGCCAACGGCCAGGGCGCCGTGGCCGGGCAGCTGCTCAGCGCCAGCCTGGCCGAGGCCGGCGGCGACCGCACCGTCTGGTGGATGCTGTTCGACCTGTACCAGGTCAACGGTGAGCGCGAGCGCTTCGACAACCTCTCGATCGACTACGCCAGCACCTTCGAGACCTCGCCGCCGCCGTGGAACGCGCCGGCCGCGCTGGCCGCCTCCTCGCCGGACTGGGCCGGCCTGACGCCGACCGAAGCCTTCGCCGGCGTGCTCGCCCCGCATATCGAGGCCCAGCTGCAACGGCTGCGCCAGTCGGCCGCCGCCAGCCCGGTGCTGCGGCTGGAGTTTTCCCGCGTGACGGCGGTCGAGGCGGCCGGCTGCGCGCTGCTGCTGGACACCCTGCGCAAGCTGCAAGGCCAGCAGCGCGAGCTGATCCTGGTGGGCGCCGACGGCCTGGCCGCGCTGATCCGCGACGGCATCGCCATCGGCCGCCGCGACGACACCGAGGCGCCGTGGCTGCTGCTGCTGGAGCTGCTGCAACTGCTGAACCGCGAAAAACAATTCGAGGAAATCGGCATGGATTACTGCGTCACCTTCGAAGTGTCGCCGCCGTCGTTCACGGCGCCGCACAAGGTGGCCACCGCCTCGGCCCAACATGTGTCCGCCTCGCCGGACCGCTTCATGCTGCCGCCGCTGCTCGAAGGCCAGCTCGGGCCTTTACTCGGCCAGATCCAGCACTATGCTGATCAGTACCAGACCCTGGTGTTCGACTGCTCGCGCCTGACGCGCATCGACTACGCCTGCGCCAACCAGCTGCACGCCAGCCTGGCCCAGCTGGGCAAGAAGATCGAATTCCGCGACGTCAATCACCTGGTGACGGCGCTGCTGCGCCTGCTGGGCTATACCGACATCGCCCGGATCTACCCGCACCGGTATTAGCACCCCGCAAGCAAGGGGTCTGCCCCCGGATGGGGTCAGACCCCGGTTCCGCGCAGTGCGGGGTAAAGCGCTTGCAATTGCAATGTTTAACCCCATTTTTCAGTCTTGAGGCAGTTGGCATCACTACTTTGAGGACACTATGGAACAATTTCACGGCACCACCATCCTGTGCGTACGGCGCGGCAAGCAGGTCGCGTTGGGCGGCGACGGCCAGGTCACGCTGGGCAACATCGTCATGAAGGGCACGGCCCGCAAGGTGCGCAAGGTCTACCAGGGCAAGGTGCTGGTCGGCTTCGCCGGCGGCACGGCCGACGCCTTCACCCTGCTCGACCGCTTCGAGGGCAAGCTGGAGAAGCACCAGGGCAACCTGCTGCGCGCCTCGGTCGAGCTGGCCAAGGACTGGCGCACCGACCGCGTGCTGCGCCGCCTGGAGGCCATGCTGCTGGTGGCCGACAGCGAATCGACGCTGGTGATCACCGGCAACGGCGACGTGCTGGAGCCGGAGGACGGCATCGGCGCCATCGGCTCCGGCGGCACCTACGCGCAGTCGGCGGCCAAGGCGCTGGTGGAAAATACGGAACTGTCGCCGTCGGAAGTCGTCAAAAAGTCACTGACCATCGCCGGCCAATTGTGCATCTACACCAACCTCAACCACATCATCGAGACACTGGACCCAGCATGAACATGACCCCGAAGGAAATCGTCGGCGAACTCGACAAACACGTGGTGGGCCAGGGCAACGCCAAGAAGGCGGTCGCCATCGCGCTGCGCAACCGCTGGCGGCGCCAGCAGGTCGAGGAGCCGCTGCGCCACGAGATCACGCCGAAAAACATCCTGATGATAGGCCCCACCGGCGTCGGCAAGACCGAGATCGCGCGCCGCCTGGCCAAGCTGGCCGACGCGCCCTTCATCAAGATCGAGGCCACCAAGTTCACCGAGGTGGGCTACGTTGGCCGCGACGTCGACACCATCATCCGCGACCTGATCGACATCGGCGTCAAGCAGACCCGCTCGGCCGAGATGGCCAAGGTGCGCGCGCGCGCCGAGGATGCGGCCGAGGACCGCGTGCTCGACATCCTGCTGCCGCCGGCGCGCGACTTCGGCTTCCACCAGGCCACGCCGGCCGACCCGTCCAAGGACGGCAAGGAAGGCGACACTACCCGCCAGACCTTCCGCAAGCGCCTGCGCCAGGGCGAGCTGGACGACAAGGAAATCGAGATCGAGCTGGCCGAGACCGGCCCGCAGATGGAGATCATGGCCCCGCCCGGCATGGAGGAAATGACCGAGCAGATCAAGTCCATGTTCTCCGGCATCGGCGGCAACCGCAGGAAGGCGCGCAAGGTCAAGATCAAGGAAGCGATGAAGGTGCTGATCGACGAGGAGGCCGCCAAGCTGGTCAACGACGACGAGATGAAGCAGAAGGCCATCCAGAACGTCGAGCAGAACGGCATCGTCTTCCTCGACGAGATCGACAAGATCGCCTCGCGCTCGGAAGTGGGCGGCGCCGACGTCTCGCGCGCCGGTGTGCAGCGCGACCTGCTGCCGCTGGTCGAAGGCACGACCGTCAACACCAAGTACGGCATGATCAAGACCGACCACATCCTGTTCATCGCCTCGGGCGCCTTCCACCTGGCCAAGCCGTCGGACCTGATCCCGGAGCTGCAGGGCCGCTTCCCGATCCGGGTCGAGCTGGAGTCGCTGTCGATCGCCGATTTCGAACGCATCCTGACCAGCACCGACGCCTGCCTGACCAAGCAGTACGAGGCGCTGCTGGCCACCGAGAACGTCACCATCGCGTTCGCGCAGGAAGGCATCACGCGGCTGGCGGAGATCGCCTACTCGGTCAACGAGCGCACCGAGAACATCGGCGCCCGCCGGCTGTACACGGTGATGGAAAAGCTGCTGGAGGAACTGTCCTTCACGGCCAGCGAAGACAGCGGCAAGCTCATCACCATCGATGCGGCGTATGTCAACGCGCGCCTCGACGCGCTGGCGGTCAACGAAGACCTGTCGCGCTATGTGCTGTAAGCGCGTCTTGTAAGGAGCAGGGATCATGGCAAACAAGGCCTTGGCCACGCGGCAGAAGATGACGATACGGGTCGAGCCGTCGCAGAAGCCGCCGCGCAATCCGGTGGCGCTGGCGGCCAAGGCGCGCGCCGGCGGCGCCGGTCCGCACGCCAAGCCGCAGTCCACCGACCGCCAGGCCGCCAAGCGCCTGCTGGCCAAGATCAGCCTGAAGCCCGACCCGGAGGAAAAGTAACCGTTGGCGGGCGCCGGTGGTGGCGCCCGCCCTCGGGTTATCCGGTGCCGTCCCTGCTGCGAGGGACAGCGTGCCGCAGTGTCTCGCAGTTCCGCCCGATGTACCACCCGATTATTCCAAGCGCAGCTTTTCACGCCATCCAGTACCGTGTTACGATACCTTTTGTTCTTTTGCCAAGGCAGGGTATGAGCTCACCGGAATTGCTGCTGCAAGTCTTGCGGACCCAGATGCGGGCCGCCGGCGTCACCTACAAAATGCTGGCCGAGCGGATCGCGATGAGCGAATCGAGCGTCAAGCGCATGTTCGGCCAGCAGGACATGTCGCTGTCGCGGCTGGCGCAGATCTGCAAGGCGGCGGGCGTGGCGATGGAAGACGTGCTGCGCGGCGCGGCCGACGCCACCCCGCAGGCCGACGCGCTGACCCTGACCCAGGAAAAATCGCTGCTGGCGCAGCCGCACCTGCTGCTGATGGCGATCTGCTGCCTGGGCCACTGGACCCTGGAACAGGTGCTGGAAACCTACCAGCTGACCGAACCCGAATGCATCATGCTGCTGGCCGAGCTGGACCGGCTGGGCGTGATCGAACTCAAGCCCCTGAACCGCTACCGCCTGCGCGTCTCGAACGCCTTCCGCTGGCTGCCGGACGGCCCGGTGCAGCAATTCTTCCGCGAGCACGCGGTGGCCGATTATTTCAGCGGCAGCTTCGACGGCGTCGGCGAGACGCTGCTGTGCCTGCCCGCGCGGCTATCGCTGTCCAGCGCCGAGGAACTGGTGGGCCGCATCCAGCAGCTGGCCGGCGAACTGGCGCGGCTGCATCAGAGCGACCGCAAGCTGGCGCCGCAGGACCGCGACGGCTTCACCTTGCTGGTCGGCTTCCGCTCGTGGGAATTCGCCGCCTTCACCGCGCTGCGGCGCGCGCCGCCCAAGGCGCCGGCTACCAGATAGGACCGAGGAACAGATAGGCGCTGCTATTGCCGCCCTTGGTGGTGCCGGCGCCCAGGTACAGCGGACCGAAACGCGTGTCGACCGCGAAGAAGCCGCTGGCGGCCTGATGCAGCGCGCCCCAGTGCAGCGGACTGGCCGGGCTGTAGGCGCCGCCCGCCTCCAGCGAAAAGCCCAGCCGCACGTCGCCGCCCAGCGCGGCCGGCATCGCGCCGATGCTGCGCGCCATCACCACCCGTCCCAGCAGGGTACGGTCGCCGATGACCGATTGCGGCGTCGAGCCGGACAGGCGCAGGAAGCCGCCCAGGTTGTTGGCGGACCCGCCGCCCTGGCTGCGCGACCATTCCGCGTACACATGGCCGGCCCAGCGGTTCACATGGAAGGCCTGCAACCCCTGCACCGCCTGCGTGGTCGGCACGGCACCGGTCGAGCCGCTGTGCATCAGGCGCTGCCAGCCCAGCGAGAACAGCGTGCCGCGGGTCGGGAAGGCCACCGTGTCGAGGCTGTCGATATTGAAGGACAGCTGCTGCACCGTCTGCATGTCCGAGCCCTCGGTGCGGTTCTCCGGTATGCTTTGGTGATACACCTGCTTCTGGCGCGTCACGCTGTAGCGCAGGTCGCCCCAATGGCCCAGCTGGCGTCCCAGCGCCACGCCGCCGCTCTGGCGGGTGTAGGCATAGCGCGCCTGGCGGAAGCCGCTCGGGCTGAAGATGTCGATCGCCGACGAGTCGTATTGCAGCCCCGGCGCCACGTACCATTGCGAGCCCGCCCCCAGCGGCTGCCAGAACTGCACGCCCAGCGCGCGCTCGGTGCCGACGCGGCCGACGGTGCGCAGCTCGGCGCCCCAGTCGTTCAGCGACGACAGCACGTGCATCACCTTCAGCTCGAACGCATTGTTCTCGGAGAAATCGCTGCTCAGCTCCAGGCCCACGCGCAGTCGGCTGTGCGCCCAGTCGGCCTCGGTCGGCTTGATCAGCACGCTGCGGCCATCCTTGTCGTCGTGGACTTCGGTCTCCACCCGCGCCAGGTCGCCGCGCCCGAACAGCTGGTTGCCGGCCGCCTGGGCCTGTTCGCCGGTGACCATCTGCCCCACCTGCAAGCCCGACTGCACCTCCAGCTCCTTCGGATTGATGCGGCCGCTTGGCGCCACCTCCAGCCTGGCCAGCCGCACCGGCTGGTCGATGGCCACCGGCGCCGACAGGCGCTTGAGCTCATACGAGGCATACTGCGCCTCGGGCAGGGACAGCTTGACCAGCTGCGCGCTCATGGCCCGCACCGCCGCCTCGCCGGCCTTCATGGCACGGTCGTGGCGGGCGAAGTCGAGGAAGCCGATGCCGCCCAGGTCGGGCGCCAGCAGGATGTCGCCGGGACGCAGCTCCTTGAGCGAGCGCTGGACGTTTTGCTCGGTCAGGATCTGCAGCATCTGCTGCGCCACGCTGACCGCGCTGATCAATTCCTTCTCCTGCGCCAGCGGCGTGCCGACGTTGACGGCGATGATGATGTCGGCCCCCATGTCGCGCGCCACGTCCACCGGCAGGTTGCGCACCAGGCCACCATCGACCAGCAGCCGCTGGTTGACCCGCACCGGCGCGAACACCCCCGGCACCGCCAGCGAGGCGCGCATCGCCAGGAACAGCGGGGTGTCGTTCAGTTCCACCAGCTCGCCCGTCACCAGGTCGGAGGCGACCGAACGAAATGGCAGTTGCAGCAGGTTGACCGGCTTGTCGCGCGCGCCCTGCGGCAGCACGCGGGTCAGCGCCAGTTCCAGCGCCTCGTTGCCGGCGGCGGCCGGCGGCAGCGAGATGCCATCCATCTTGGCGCCGAACTCGATGCGCGACGGCAGCAGCAAGTCCTCCTCGCGGCGGCGATACACCAGCTCGTCGCGCGGCGGACGGTCGGCCACCACGGCGTTCCAGTCGGTGCGGCGCACCAGCTGCTCCAGCTGCTCGACCGAGCTGCCGGCCGCGTAGGCGCCGCCGACCACGCTGCCCATGCTGGTGCCGACCACAAAGTCCACCGGCACGCGCAACTCCTGCAAGGCGCGCAGCACGCCGATGTGGGCGAAGCCGCGCGCGCCGCCGCCGGACAACACCAGCGCCACTTTCGGCCGCGGCTTGATCGACGCATCGGGCGCTACCGACGTGGCGGCATGCGTGGCGGTTTGCAGGACAGTTTGCGCCGCAGCGGGCGCGCCAATGGCGGCCGCCAAGAAAAAGCCGCAGCAAAAAGCTGCGGCCAGGGTACGGGATATCACCATGGGGATGGCCTATTGTGTACGGTCGGCACCGGGAGCGACAGTGGTGCCCGACACGCTGGAGCGTTGTGGTGGCGGCGGCAGCGGCGCTTGCTGCGGCGGTTGTTGCTGCTGTTGCGGCGGCGGTTGCTGCGACGGTGGCGCCTGCGGCGGCGCGACCTGCGGCAAGGGCGGCTGGCCCGCGCCGGGCAGCAGCGACTGCGGCGCGGCGCCCGCCGGGCCGGCGCCGGCATCGCTGGCCAGCTCCACGCGCTTGAGCGCACCGCCTTCGGACAGCATCACGTAGTTAGGATGCACTTCCTTGATGGTCACGCCGGGCACCACCTCGCGGCCCACGCCCAGCGCCATCGGCGGCTGGCCGTCGACCACGATGATGGCGGCGCTGTCAGCGCCACGCGCGGCGATCACGCCCCTGAGCTGGTAGTTGCTGACGGCGGCGACCGTGATCTGGCCGCCGAACAGGCCCTTGGCCGCCTCGATATTCAACGGCGTGGCGAACTGCTGCGGCGGCGCGGCGATCGCGCGCTGCTGCGGCTTGAACAACTGCAGGCCCCAGTAGGCCAGCGACGCCGACAACAGCACCACGGCAAGGACGGTAACGATTAATGGCAAACGCTTCATGGTTCTCTTTACTTCCTCAGCGTACCAGCTGATTAATTTCGATGATAGGCATCAGCACCGCCAGCACGATCAGCAGCACCACCACGCCCATCGCCAGGATCAGCGCCGGCTCCAGCAGGCCGGCGATGGTCAGCGTGCGGCGTTCCAGGTCGGCCTCCTGCGCGGCGGCCGCGCGGTCCAGCATGGCCGGCAGCTCGCCGGTGATTTCGCCGGCCCGTATCATGTGGATCAGCATCGGCGGAAAATGCTTTTGCGCCGACAGCGAACGCGCCAGGCTCACGCCCTCGCGCACGGCGTCGCTGGCCTCTTCCACCAGTTCCTGCATGGCGACGTTGGACAGCGTATCGCGGCTGGTCTCCAGCGCGCGCAAAATCGGCACGCCGGAACCGGTGGTGATCGCCAGCGTGCTGGCGAAACGCGCGGTGTTCAGGCTGCGCTCGAATTTGCCGTACAGCGGCGCCGTCAGCAGCCAGGTGTGCCAGCGCCGCTTCAGCGCCGGATTCTGCAAGGCCCGGCGCCACATGAACCACGCCCCCACCAGCAGGATCGCCACCACGATGCCGTAGTTGCGCACGAAGTCCGACACGGCCAGCATGATGACGGTGAGGATGGGCAGCTTCTGCTTGGTGTTGGCGAACACCGAGACGATCTGCGGCACCACATAGGTCAGCAGGAAGATCACGATGGAAAACGCCACCACCGTCACGATGGCCGGATAGGTGAAGGCCAGCCGCACCTTCTGGATCAGCGCATTGCGGCGCTCGATGTAGTCGGCAAGGCGCGACAGCACGCGCGACAGCTGGCCGATCTGCTCGCCGGAGGCGACCAGCGCGCGGTAGATCTCGGCGAAGTCGCGCGGATGCCGTCCCAGCACGTCCGACAGCGCGGCGCCGCCGATCACCTCGGAGCGGATCGACGCGATCAGGTCGCGCATATACGGACGCTCGGCCTGCTCCAGCAAGGCGGTGAAGGCCTGCTCCAGCGGCAGCCCCGCTTCCAGCAGGCTGGCCAGCTGGCGCGTGAACAGCGCCAGCTCGGTGGCCGACAAACGCTCGCCGAAGCCGCGGCTCTTGGTCACGCCGGCGGCGTCGACCTGCGCGGCGATGGCGTCGACCTTCAGCGGCACCAGGCCCTGCGTGCGCAGCTCGGAACGGGCCGAGCGCGCGCTGTCGGCATTGAGCACGCCCTTCTTGGTGGCGCCGCCGGCGTCGACGGCTTCATAACGGAATGCGGGCATCGTGGTTCGCCTAGTCTTTGGTCACGCGCAGCAGTTCGGCCTGCGTGGTCACGCCGGTGGCCAGCCAACGCTCGCCGTCCTCGCGCATGGTCTGCATGCCGCCCGCCAGCGCCGCCGCCTTGACCTCGGCCTCGGAAGCGCGGTTGTGGATCTGCGCGCGGATCTGCTCCGTCGTCTGCAGGAATTCGTAGACGCCGACGCGGCCCTGGTAGCCCGTATGGCCGCAATGCTCGCAGCCGACCGCGTGCCACTGCTGGCCGTCGAAGCTCTTGCAGCTGCCGCACAGTTTGCGCACCAGCCGCTGCGCCAGCACGCCCAGCAGCGACGACGACAGCAGGAACGGCTCGATGCCCATGTCCAGCAGTCGCGTGACCGCCGCCGCGGCGTCGTTGGTGTGCAGGGTCGCCAGCACCAGGTGGCCGGTCAGCGACGCCTGCACCGCGATCTGCGCGGTTTCCAGGTCGCGGATCTCGCCGATCATGATCACGTCCGGGTCCTGGCGCAGGATGGCGCGCAGCGCCTTGGCGAAGGTCATGTCGATGCGCGGGTTGACCTGGGTCTGGCCGACGCCGTTCAAGTCGTACTCGATCGGGTCTTCCACCGTCATGATGTTGGTGGTGGCCGCGTTCAGCAGCGACAGCGCGGCGTACAAGGTGGTGGTCTTGCCGGAGCCGGTCGGGCCGGTCACCAGCACGATGCCGTGCGGCTGGTTGATCAGCGCATCGAACTGCGGCAGCATGGTCTCGCTCATGCCCAGGTGGTTCAGGTCCAGCCGGCCCGCTTCCTTGTCCAGCAAGCGCAGCACCGCGCGTTCGCCGTGGCCGGTCGGCAGCGTCGAGACGCGCACGTCGACCGGCTTGCCGCCGATGCGCAGCGTGATGCGGCCATCCTGCGGCAGGCGTTTTTCGGCGATGTCCAGCTGCGCCATGATCTTGATACGCGAGATCAGCGAACCGTGGATGGCCTTGCGCGGACGGACGATGTCGCGCAGCGAACCGTCGACGCGGAAGCGCACCACCGAGGTCTGCTCGAACGGCTCGATGTGGATGTCGGAGGCGCTGTCGCGCAGCGCCTGCGTCAGCAGCGCGTTGATCATGCGGATCACCGGCGCGTCGTCGGACGATTCCAGCAGGTCCTCGATGGCCGGCACGTCCTGCAGCAGCTTGGTCAGATCGAGGTCGGCGTCGAACTCCTCGGCCACCATCGAGGCGTTGCCGCCCGAGCTGGCGTAGGCCGCGGCGATGGCTGTTTCCAGGTCGGCGCGCGGCATGCTTTTGAGCTGGATGCGGCCGAAGCGGCGCGACACCTCGGCGATGGCCGCCGGCGCGGTGGCGCCGCAGACCAGCACGTCCACCGTGTGTTCGGCTTCGTCGCTCTGCTGCGCCAGCACCACGAAGTCGCGGGCGAAAGCGTAGGGTAGGAGATTGCTCATATCACTTCTGCTTGCCTGGTTCGGCGGCGCCCGGCTCGCGCGCCGGTGTTGGCGCGGCCGGCAGCGGACGCACCATGGTCCCGCCCAGCGGCGAGCCGTCCTTCAGCGTCGGCAGCAAAGGCTGGCCCAGGTCCTTGACCAGGATGCTCTCCGGCGGCTGGATCGATTCCTGCTGGCCGCGCATGTAGTCGTAGCGGTCGGTGGCCAGCGAGGTGCTCTGCTCCTTGTTGCGGATCACCACGGGGCGCAGGAACACCATCAGGTTGGTCTTCTTGCGGGTGCGGGTCTGGTACTTGAACAGATTGCCCAGCACCGGAATGTCGCCCAGGCCGCGCACCTTGTCCACGCCGTCGCCTTCGGTGTCCTCGATCAGGCCACCGAGCACGATGATCTGGCCGTCGTCGGCGATGACGTTGTTCTCGATCACGCGCTTGTTGATGGTGATGCCGGCGGCCGCCGTCAGCGTGGTCTTGTCGACGCTGGAGGTCTCGTGGTAAATCGCCAGCTTGACCGTGCCGCCTTCGGAAATCTGCGGACGCACCTTCAGCGTCAGGCCCACTTCCTTGCGGTCGATGGTCTGGAACGGATTGTTGTTGGTGCCCGAGGTGGTGGTGAACTGGCCGGTCAGGATAGGCACGTTCTGGCCGACCGAGATGGTGGCCAGCTCGTTATCGAGCGTGATCATGTTCGGCGTCGACAGCACGTTGGCGTTGCCGTCCGTTTCCAGCGAGCGCGCCAGCGCGCCCAGACCCAGGCCGCCGGCGACCTGCTTGAACACGCCGATGGTCAGGCCGGCGCCGGGCAGCGACGGCGCCGTGGTGGTGCCGGCGCCCTTGTTGAGCAGCTGGGTGGCCAGCGTGCCGATGTTGTTGCCGCCGCTCGAATACGACTGCAGGCCGCCGACGCGGTAGGTGCTGTTCTCGTTGCCGGTCGCGCCCACCCACTGGATGCCGAACTCGGACGCCTTGTCGGACGAGACTTCGACGATCAGCGATTCGATGTAGACCTGCGCGCGGCGCACGTCCAGCTGGTCGATCACGGCGCGCAGGTTGCGGTACACCGATTCCGGCGCGGTGATGATCAGGGTGTTGGTGGTGGAATCGGCCTGGATGTAGCCGGCCGTGCCGCCGCCCTGCTGTTGCTGCTGGCCGGAGCCGGACAGCAGCGGATTGGACGGGCCGCTGCTGGTGCTGCCGCTATTGCTGTTGCCGCCGATGCCGCCGCCGGTGTTGCTGTTTTGGCCGCCCAGGCCCCCCTGGCCCTGGCCCTGGCCGGTCTGGCCGGTGCCGCCGATGCCGGTGGCGTTGGCCGCCGAGGTGTCGCCCGACACCACCGAGCGCAGCGTCTGCGCCAGCTTGGCCGCTTCGGCGTTCTTCAGGTAGACCACGTGGACGTTGCCCAGTTCCTGGGTCGGCTGATCGAGCTTGGCGATCAGCGACTTGGCCAGGTTGGCGCGCGCCGCCGACGGCGCACGCAGGATCAGCGAGTTGGTGCGCGGATCGGCCAGCACGCTGATCTTGCCCGCGTCGCCGGCACCGGCGCCACTGTCCAGCAGCTTGTTGACCATGGCCGCCAGGTCGCTGGCGATGGCGTAGCGCACCGGGATCACATCGAGGTCGGCGACCGCCGGCGCGTCCAGCGCGGCGACGATCTTGGCCAGGCGCTTGACGTTGTCGGCGTAGTCCGTGACGACCACGCTGTTATTGCCCGGATTGGCGTTGATGGTGTTGTTCGGCGAGATCAGCGGACGCAGCACCGTCACCACGTTGGCCGCCGACTCGTAATTCAGATGGAAGATCTGGCTGACCACCTGGTCGCCCTTGGCCGTGGCCTGGCCGGCGCCGATCTGGGTGGGCCCCGCCTGCAGCTTGGCATCCGCCTCCGGCACCACCTTGGCGTAGCCGTCGCCGCTGACTACCGCATAGCCTTGCAGGCGCAGCGCGGAAGTGAGCAGACCGAAGGCCTGGGTCTTGGTGACCGGCTTTTCCGACACCACCGTCAGCGTGCCCTTGACGCGCGGGTCGATCACGAAGGTGATGTTGGTGTAGTGGCCGACCGCCTTGATCACCGACTCGATGTCGGCGCCGACAAAGTTCAGCGCGGCGTCGTCGGCCGCCGCGTGGGCGGTGGCGGGCAGCAGCGCCAGCAACGGCGTCACGACCGGCAGGACGCTGGTCGCACAGCACAGCATCGCGCCCGCGCTCAGGCGGCGCAGCGCGGGAAGATTGGATTTGCTCACGGACTGTTTTTTCATTGTCTGAACTTTTATCTGAACTTAGTGGAACTCTAAAGCGATGATGTTGCGGTCACTATTCGGTTTGCGCTGGCCCAGCAAATTCAACAGGTTGGCCAGTTGCTCTTCAAATCCTTTTGCTGCCTCGGCCTGCCCGGAAAACTGCAGGCGGCCGTTATTCAGGTTGCCGGTCCCGCTCAACAACAGCGGCCCCTTGACGGAATTGAGCGTCAGCGCCGCCGACTGCCCGTGCCAGTCCAGCGCCAGCGCGTAACTGCCCAGCGGCCGCACGGTCGACAGCCGCGAGGCCATGTCCGTCATCTCCAGCGTGGTGCGGCCGTTGATCGACACCTGGCGGTCGGCCAGCGCCAGCTCCAGCGCGGTCCACGACAGCCGCATGGTGCCGCTGGGCGCCACGGTGTTCAGCGGCGCGCCCAGGCCGGCCAGGCCTTCGGCCGGCAGCAGCAGCGCCGATGGACTGAGCTGCCAGTGCGACCAGCTGCCCTTGAAGGTCAGCGGCTGCGCCAGCGCCTCGCTGTTTTCCAGTTGCAGGTCGACCATGCCGACCAGCGCCAGCGGCGAAATCCTCCAGCTGAAACGCCCCGGCAGCAGCGGCGTGACCGGGCCATTGCCGCCGGCCGCGCCGCCGATAAAGGCCGAACCGCGCCACAGCGTACCCTGCGCGTCCCCCAGCGTCAAACGTCCCGCGGTGCGCGACTCCACCAGTGATCCCAGCCACGCGGCGGGGAAGAACACCGCCAGCGTCGCCGCCACGCTCAGGACGATGGTCAGCAACCATAGCACGGCGCGCTTCATGGACAGCCTTTTTGCATCATCGTCCGCCCGTGTTCTGGCGCAGCGTCAGCGTGGCGTTGACCATGCCGGCGGTGTCCTGCGCGCTGATGTTCGCCTCCGAGACGGCGATGCGGCTCTCGGTGCGGATCGCGTCCAGCCACGTCATCAGGGCGGGAAACGACACGCCGTTCATCTGCAGCTTGGCGTATTCGCCGGTGACGGACACCGACTGCGTGGTCAGGCCGCGCGCGGTGAGGCCGGCGTTGAGCATCTCGCGCGTCATCGGCGCCGGGGCGATGGTGTTCTGGCCGCGCAGCGCGGCAGCTTCCAGCGCCAGCGCCCGCAGCTCGGCGGCCTGCTGGCGCAGTTCCGGCAGCGACTTGCGCAGCTTGGCGCCGCCATCCAGCGCCGGCGCGATCAGCAGCGAATAAAACAGCGCCAGTGCCAGCACGGCGCCGCCGACGCCGAGGAATTTGCGCTCCTGCTCCGTGCGCTCGCTCCAGAAGGCCGACGCGCGGCCACGGTACTCTTGTATCGTCAGTGTCAGCTTGCTCATGATTTTCCTCCGCCCGCGCCGGTGCCGCTCAGCGGACGTATTTGCCAGGTGCCCGGATTGGCTTCCGAGAGGTCCAGCTTGTGCGCCGCCAGCGCGGAGCGCAGCTGCGCCAGCGTGCCGGTATCGACGGTGTTGGGTTTCACCTTCATTTGCAAGGCATGCTCGCGGTACTCCAGCGTGGCGATGATGTCCTTGCGCGGCAGTGTGCCCAGCGCCTCGCCGAGGGCGGCGCTCAGCGCGTTGAATTCATCGGCCGCCGGCTGGCCGCCGTCGGCCTTGGCCAGCGCGATGTTCTTGCGCATCTGCGCGGCCGGGTCGAGTATCACCAGCTCTTTCGGATAGGCGGCCTTGAAGATCTGCAGCATCGACAGGCTGACCGCGTCGGCCTCGCGCTTGAGGCGCAGCCACTCGACGTTCAGGCCCACCACGTTGACCAGCAGCGCCAGCGCGGCGATGCGCACCGGCCAGCGCCAGCGCTGCCACTGGCGCGCGGTGGCGCCGCTGGCGCCCAGCGCCGGCGCCAGGTCCAGCCCGGCCGAGCGCGAGGCGGCGACCCAGTGCGCCCAATGGTCTTCCATCAGGGTGACGCCGTGGCCGGCGTCGGCGTTCGCCACCAGCGGCGCGAACTGCGCCATCTGCGACGGCGCCAGGTACAGCGTGACCGGCTCGTCGCCCGCCATGGCGCGCAGCGTTTGCAGCGCGGCCTGCGGTTGCGCCGGCAGCGTCAGGCCCAGGCCCATGTGCTGCGACTGGCGCAGTATCAGTTCGAAACCGGCGTCGCCGGTGCTCAGCGCGGCCGACACGGAACCCGGCTGGAACGGCAGGCACAGTTGCGCCGGCAGCACGGCGACGTTGTGCGCGCCCTGCGCCTGCAGCGCCTTCACCAGCACCTCGATCCAGCTGCGCTGCACCACGGCCACGGTGCGGCCGCCCTCGGCGTCGGCGGCGCCTGCCGCCAGCACACAGTCGGCCGGATCGCCCAGCACCTGTTCCTCCACCAGCGCCGGCAGCGCGGCCTTCAGGCGCGCGGCGGACAGCGGCGGCGCCACCACGCGCAGCAGCGTGACGTCGGCGGCGGCCAGCAGCAGCACCACGCGGCGCGCCGAGGCCACCAGGTCCGACAGGTTGCCCAGCGGGGAGGCGCCCTGTTGCAGCAGATTGCCGCCGTCGCCCACCAGCGCGAACGGGCAGGTCTGGGCCGCGCCGCTGTCGACGCTGGCCTTGGCCGGATAGCGGATAAGTAGTGTAGTCAAAGGGTCTCGCTTTCGTTCATGCCGGTTCTAATATTCTCGTATCCAAACCACCGTCGTTATGCCGTTCTTCGCCCGCACCAACAAGGATTGCGCATCCAGCGCCGCCCGGTCCAGCCTCACCCGGCTGTAGGCCAGGAAGTAGTGGCTGGCGATGCCGTGCTTGGCGACCAGCTTGCCCTTGATTTGCGGCAGATCGTCGAAATCCGTCACCCTGAGATAATAGGTGCGCTTGCGATTATTCACCAGCGCCGCCGCTTCCGACAGCGACAAGGGCTCGACCATCGCCGCCATCAGCTCGGGCGACACGGTGTTCACGTTCAGCTCCGTGTCGCGCTCCGGCAGGATGATGACAAAATCGCGCAACTGCTCCACCATGGCCGGCGTGAAGCCGCTCACCGCCAGCAGATCCTCCACCCGCAGCAGGTCGATCGACTTTTGCGCGGCCGCCGTCGCCGGCGGCGCCGGCACCTGGGCATCCGCCACCTGGTTGGCCACCGCCTGCGCCAGCGACGAGTCGAGCCGCAGGTTGGCCAGCAGGCGTTCCAACACCTTCACCTGGTCGGGCTGCACCACATGGTCCTTGGCCAGATTGGCAAGATTGTAGCGCGACTGCGCATCGACCATCTTGCCGGACAGGGTGGCGTTGAAATTTTCGGCCTCAGCGCGTTCGCGCTCGATATAGTCGTCCAGCCGCGTCTCTTCCAGCGGCGTGGCCCAGATGCCGCCCGCCTGTGTGACCAGTTGCGAGTCCAGGAAGTCCTGGTACAACACCAGCCGGCTCAGGTCCAGCGCGCCGCGCACGATCCAGCGCGTCTGCAGTTGCAGGCGCTGGTTCTCCATCGAGCGCACCTGCACCTGCTGCTGCCAGAACAGGCTGGCCACGATGGTCACCGCCAGCGTCGTCAGCAACAACGCCGTGATGACGGCCACGCCGCGCTGGCGCCGCAGCTTCACAGTGCCCCCAGCAGGAAGGATTTGGTCATCGGGACTTCCTGGCCGTCCAGCACCACCGACACTTCCATGCCGCTGGGCGCATTGTTGGCCGGCGCCGGCATCGCGCCAGCCGCCTGGGTCCAGCCCTGCGTGCTCCAGAAGCGCATCGCCATGCGCTGCACGCCCGATTTCAGCGCCACGCTGGCGGCAGGATCGGCGTCGCTGTTGGCGGCCTGCCACAGCGCGTCCAGCTGCGCCAGGTCGCGCGTGCCGGCCGACTCGCGCCGCGTCAGCACGCCGTCGCGCAGGCGGTAGGAAACCACCTGCACCCGCGTGGCCTCGTTCTCGGCCAGCACCAGGCGCAGCAGCGTGATGCGGCCGTCCTCCGCGCTGAGGATGGTACGGGTACCGATCAGCGACTGCGGCGCCAGGTTGGCGCAATCGCTCTGCAGCTGGGCGAAGGTCAGCTGCAGGCCGCGCGTCTGCTCCATTTGCTCGGTCAGGGCGGCGCGCGAACGGATGATGCCGTCCAGCCCACGCCAGCCCAGCACCGCGACGATGGCGAGGATCGAGATCGCCACCAGCAGCTCGATCAGCGTGAAGCCGCGCGCGCGGCGCAATGGCGTCGTCATTGATTCAGTACCAGTTGGACCAGCTTGATGATGCGCCGCTCCGGCGCGGCCTGGTCGTAGACGCTGACCTCGACCCGGCGGAAGCGCGGATTCGGGCTGGCGATCACCTCCTCCTGGCACATCAGCTTCATGTCACCCTGCGGGCACTCGAAGGTCTGCTTGCCGACCGCCGGGAACTGGCGCGTCAGGCGCAGCTGCACCAGCCGGTTCTCGGCCGACCAGGTGGCCATCATGGCGCCGCGCAGGCCGTCGCTGTTTTGCGTCAGGCTGCCGACCGCGCGCAGCGACGCGCCCAGCGCGGTGCCGACGATCACCAGCGCCACCAGCACTTCCAGCAGAGTAAAGCCGCTTTGTCGGGGAAGGCGCATCTAGTCCACCGTGAAATGGCCGATGCCGTCGGCGCGGATGGCGATGCTGGCATCGCCGGCGCTGAGCGTCAGCACGAAGGGTTTGTCGACCGGCTCGCGGCCGAAGATGATGCGCAGGCTGGTGTCGGCGACGTTGGGCGGCGGATCGAGCATCAGCGTGATCGGCGCGTGCTTGAATTCGCGCTCGCGCAGCAGGTCGTCCTGCACCGCCAGGTCCCATTGCTTGTCGTTGCGGATCAGGAAGCGGTAGCCGTCGGCGCCCGCCTCAAAGGCGATCTGGCGGTTGCGCACGATGGCCTCGTCGCGCGCCAGTTGTAGCAGCAGCGCCACACGCTGTGCGTCTTCACGCAGCGATTGCTTCTGGCCCGGCAGCGCGTTGAGCGACACCAACCCCAGCGTGATGCCCAGGATGACCATCACCACCAGCAGTTCGATCAGCGTGAAACCACGCTGGCGGGCGGCGCGCATATGCCTGGATCCCCCTGCGATCAGTTATCCCAGGAGCCGATGTCGGCATCGTCGCCGGTGCCGCCCGGTGCGCCGTCGGCGCCGTAGGAGAACACGTCGACCTCGCCCTTGATACCTGGCGACAGGTACTGGTAAGGGTTGCCCCATGGGTCCTTCGGCATTTTTTCCAGGTAGCCGCCGGCCTTCCAGCCGTTGGCGGACGGGCCCGCGCTCGGCTTGGTCAGCAGCGCCTGCAGGCCCTGCTCGGTGGTCGGATAGCGCTGGTTATCCAGCTTGTACAGCTTGAGCGCCTGCATGACGGTGGCAATATCGACCTTGGCGGCGGCCACCTTGGACTCGCCGGTGCGGCTCAGCAGCTTGGGCACGACCAGCGCCGCCAGCACGCCCATGATGACTACCACCACCATGATTTCAATCAGCGTAAAGCCGCGCGAGGCGGCACGACGGGGCAGGGAGAGTTTTTTCATAATCGATAACAAATTAAAGTGAGTGCAGAGTATAAGGCTGAATCGGCGCCAGCGACACCCCAATGCGAGTTTTGCGCCGACAGGCTTAAATAAGGCTTAATGCCTCTCAAACCGTCATTCCCGCGCAGGCGGGAATCCAAGCATTGCTTGAATTCCCTCCATGCTGAGCGACCTAGTATGCTGCCTATGGGTTCCCGCCTGCGCGGGAACGACCCGATGGTCGCCGGTTTACCGCGTTTTACTTATTCGTGTTGATGAGCGGTAGCGTCGAGGCGGCGGCGCGCGCCGTCGTTGCCGCCACCGTTAATCTCCGCCACGGCGGCCGCGGTTCTCGCGGCCTGCGGCCCATCCTTGACGAACGGCGCGATGCCCAGCGCGCTGTCGATCTCCTGCGGGTAGATGACATAGCCGCGCGTGATCACCGCCGCCACCTTGCGGATGTCGGCGATATCCCTGGTCGGATCGCCATCCACCAGCACCAGGTCGGCCAGCTTGCCGGCCGCGATGCTGCCACGGTCGTTACTGGTGCGGGTGTAGCGGGCGCCGTTGCGGGTGGCCACCTGCAGGGCCTGGGCCGGCGTCAGGCCGGCCTTGACCAGCAGCGCCAGCTCCGAATGCAGCGTGAAGCCGGCAATGTCGTCGGTGCCGGCGACGATGGGCACACCGGCCTTGTACATGATGCCAACGAATTCCACCATCTTGGCATAGGATTTCTGGTAGCGCTTGAGCGTATCGGCGCCCTCGATCTTCATGGCGCCGACGGCGAAGCCGCGCGCCACGTCCGGCGGCATGTTGGCGGCGAAGGCGCGGTATGGCTCGTTGACGTCGCCGTCCTTCTGCTGGATGAAGGCGAACGCGGACAGCGTCGGGTCGATCGAAATCTGCTTCTTGGCCAGGCCGGCGACGAAGTCCTTGAACGGCGGCGTATTGAAGTCCATGCCGGCGACTTTTTCGGCCGGCAGCAGGAAGCGGTTCAGGTTGCGGGTTTCCGTGTCCGGCTTGACGAGGAAGTTCAGCAGCACCTGGTTGATGTGCTGGATCTCGTCGTAGCCGGCGTCCAGCGCCTCCTGCGCGCGCAGGCCGGCCGGGATGTGGCCGGAGACGCGCATGCCGCGGCTGTGGGCGTAGGCCACGGTGTCCTTCAGGATGGCTTTGGGGAAGGAGTTGTAGATCTTCAGCTGCGGATAGCCGTGCTCCGCGTACCAGTCGATCGCGTCCTTCGCGCCCTGCAGGTCCTTGATGGTGAAGCCGTTCATGGCGCTGAACGGGCTCTCGCCTTCCAGGAAGCCGGCCGGCACCACCTGCGGCGCCAGCAGCTTGCCGGCCGCGGTCTCGTCGAGCATCGCCTGCAGCTGCGTGTTGTCGTTGCCCATGTCGCGCACGCTGGTCACGCCGGTAGACATATTGAGCGCGCCGGACCAGCGGTCGACGTGGCCGTGCATGTCGAACAGGCCTGGCAGCACGATGCGGCCGCCGGCGTCGATGGTGTTGTCGGCGCCGCGCACCGGCGAGCCGGCCGGCAGCACGGCGGTGATGCGGCCGCGCAGCAGGTAGATGTCGGACGGCGCGCCGACGGTGGCTTTTTCGCTGTCGAACACGCGGGCGTTGCGCACCAGGGTCAGGCCTGTCAGCGGGTGCTGCAGCTTGGTGGCCAGGTCTTCCAGCATTTTGCCCTCGGCCTGTTTCTGGCGCGCGGCCAGCGTTGGCGCGGCGCCCTGCCAGCCTTCTTCCAGCAAGCTGGCGAAGCCGGGGATGATCACGCCGAACAGGCGTGGCTTGGTTCCGGTGGTGGCCCAGTAAAACGACGGCGACAGGCCGACGCCGGTTTGCGCCACCAGCTGCACGGTTTGTTTTGCGCCGCTGGCGCTGCTCACTTCCAGCGTATCGAGCACGGTCTGCGACAGCGTACCCGATGGCAGCAGCGCCATTTTATGTCCGGGCGCGGCGTCCAGCGCGGTGATGTAGGCGGAGACGGTTTCGAAGGAACCGTTCAGCGGCAGGTAGCCGGCCGGACCGCTGACGGCCTTCTTGCCCTGCTCGGAGGTGGACTTCCATTCCGCCTGGTCGCCCTTGCGCTCGAAGCGCTCGTCGACCACGGCGCCGAAAGTGGAGTTGCCCTTGACGCTGTACTCGGTCATCACGCCGTCCGCGCCCATGCGGAATTGCTCCGTCAGTTCCGGGCCGCGGCCGTTGTTCTTGAAGATGAAATACACCTTGGTCAGGCCGTCGTCCTGATGCTCGACGGCTTGTTCGCCGATCTGCTTGCCGTTTTCGGTGACGATCAGGTACTTGGTGTTGGTGGCTGCGGTGGCTACTTGTACGGCGAACGCCGCGGCCAGCGCCAGCGGCAGTACGGCGAGTCGTTTCATCAACAAGGTAAGTCTCCTTCCGGTTAGTGTTATTTTTTTGCGCAGACCGGGCAATCGCCGTTGCGTCCCACACCTATGCTGGTCCACTCCATGTGCAGACCGTCCAGCATCAACAGGCGCCCTGCCAGCGAGGCGCCCACGCCCATCAGCAGCTTGAGCGCTTCGGCAGCCTGCATCGCGCCCACCACGCCCACCAGCGGCGCGAACACGCCCATGGTGGAACAGGCCACATCTTCAAACTGCTGGTCCTGCGGGAACAGGCAGGAATAGCAGGGCTGCGCGCCGCCGCGCGGATCGAATACGCTGATCTGGCCGTCGAAGCGTATCACCGCGCCCGACACCAGCGGCTTGCCCAGCGCGACGCAGGCGCGGTTGACGGCGTGGCGGGTGGCGAAGTTGTCGGTGCAGTCGAGCACCACGTCGGCCTGCGCCACCAGCGCGGCCAGGCGGGCGTCGTCGACGCGTTCGTTCAGCGCGGTGATGGCGATGTCGGGATTGATCTGCGCCAGCGTGAGGCGCGCCGATTCGGCCTTGGACTGGCCGACCCGCTCCGTGGTGTGGGCGATCTGGCGCTGCAGGTTGGTGAGGTCGACGGTGTCGTTGTCGACCAGCGTGATGTGGCCGACGCCGGCCGAGGCCAGGTACATGGCGGCCGGCGAACCGAGGCCGCCGGCGCCGATCACCAGCGCATGCGCGGCCAGCAGCTTTTGCTGGCCTTCGATGCCGATTTCGTCGAGCAGGATGTGGCGCGAATAGCGCAGCAGTTGCGAGTCGTTCATTGTCTCAGACCGGCAGCGGCGCCTGCCGTTATTGGGTGACTGGCTGTTTCAAGGCCGGCTTTTTTTCGCTGGCCTTGGGCTTGGATTCCGGTTTGGCGGCCGGCTTGACTTCGGTCTTGTCGGTCTTGCTGTCCGACTTGATCTCGCCGACTTCGCCGCCGGCGGCCGGTGCCGCCTCCACTTTCGACAGCTTGACCGGCAGGCCCTTGAAATGGTTGATCGCCTGCGCCAGCTGGAAGTCGTCCTTCGAGCCGAATTCCACCGGCTTGGCTTTCTTCGCCAGCGCGGTTGCACCTTCTTCCACCTCGTCGCGCTGCGCGCTCAGGGCTTTTTGGACGGCGCTGTCGCCGTCCGGATCCTTGTCGTTGTTCAGGTGCTTTTGCAGGTCGGCTTCGCGCACGCGCAGGCTGTTCAAGCCGTCGCCGTCGGCGGTTTCGTCGACCATCAGGTCCGGCACGATGCCGCGCGCCTGGATCGAGCGGTTGTGCGGCGTGTAGTAGCGCGCCGTGGTCAGCTTGACGGCGGTGTCGGCGGTCAGCTGGCGCAGCGTCTGCACCGAGCCCTTGCCGAAAGTCTGCGTGCCCATGATGGTGGCGCGCTTGTAGTCCTGCAGCGCGCCGGCGACGATTTCGGAGGCCGAGGCCGAACCGGCGTTCACCAGCACCACCATCGGCACGTCCTTGAGCGCGGCCGGCAGCTTGGCCAGCGGATCGTTCTTGGGGCGCGAGGAATAGAACTCGCTGCGGCCGTAGAAGGTCTGCTTGGAGTCGAGCAGCTGGCCGTTGGTCGAAACGATCACCGCATCCTTGGGCAGGAAGGCGGCCGAGACGCCGATCGCGCCCGGCACCACGCCGCCCGGATCGTTGCGCAGGTCCAGCACCAGGCCCTTGATGTGCGGGTCTTGCGCGTACAGGGCGGTGAGCTTCCTGGCCATGTCCTCGACGGTGGGCTCCTGGAACTGCGAGATGCGCAGCCAGGCGTAGCCCGGCTCGACGATCTTGGCCTTGACGCTCTGGACGCGGATCTCCTCGCGCGAGATGGTCAGGACGATGGGCTTGTCCTCGTCCTTGCGGCTGATGGTGATGGTGACCTTGGAATGCGGCTCGCCGCGCATCTTCTTGACGCTTTCGTCCAGCGTCAGGCCCTTGATCGGCGTGCCGTCGATGCGGGTGATCAGGTCGCCGGTCTTGACGCCGGCCTTGAAGGCGGGCGAATCCTCGATCGGCGAGACGACTTTGATGTAGCCGTCTTCCATGCCGACTTCGACGCCGATGCCGACGAATTTGCCGGCCACGGTCTCGCGCATTTCGCGGAAGGCTTTTTTATCGAGGTAGACCGAGTGCGGATCGAGCGAGGCCACCATGCCAGAGATGGCTTCGGTGAGCAGCTTCTTGTCGTCGACGTTTTCGACGTAGTCGGACTTGATCAGGCCGAACACGTCGGACAGCTGGCGCAGCTCCTCGAGCGGCAGCGGCGCGCCGGTGACTTTTTGCGCGACGGCGGAAAACTGCAAGGAGACGGCGACCCCGGCCACCATCCCCAGGCCGATCAGGCCGATGCTCTTGACTTTGTTGCCCATTTTTTTCCGCAAACCTTAAAACTTGACCCAGCCAGCCGGATCGAATGCCGTGCCCTGATGGCGAAGCTCAAAGTATAGCCCCGATTCTTCGTTACCGCCGCTGTTACCTGCGCTGGCGATCGAGTCGCCAGGCTTGACGACGTCGCCGACCCGTTTCAGCAGCGACTCGCAGTTGCCGTAGATGCTCCAGTACTGGCCGCCGTGGTCGACGATGATCATGTTGCCGAAGCCGCGCAGCCAGTCCGAGAAGATGACCTTGCCGCTGGCGATGGAACGGATCTCGGCGCCTTCGCCGGTGCGGATGAACACGCCCTTCCAGCTTGGGCCGTCGCCGCGCTTGGTGCCGAACCTGGCGGCGATCTTGCCGCTGACGGGCGCGCGCAGCTGGCCCTTGAGGCTGACGAACGGCGCGCCGGACGGCACGGCCGGGGCCAGCGCGATATCAGCTGCGGCCGCGGCCACCTTGGCTGGCGGTTTGGCCGGTTCTTCCTCGCGCGGCGCCGGTTTGAGCGGCTCCGGCGGTTTCGGCGGCGGCGTTTGTTGCGCCACTTTCGGCGGCTCGGTCTCGGTGGTGTCGGGCCTGGACGGCGCCGGCTTGACGGCGCCCGGCTTGCCGGCGTTGGCGCTTGCCTTGGCCAGGCGCTGGCGCTCGGCCTCGACGGCGGCCTTGGCTTTGGCCAGCGCGCGCGCCTCGGCGTCCGCCTTGGCCTTGGCTTCGGCCCTGGCTTCCGCTTCCGCCTTGGCCCGCGCGGCCAGTTGCTCCTGGCGTTTTTTCTCGGCGGCGGCGGCGATCGCCTGCTCCTGGATCAGCTTGCCCAGCTTGTCGACCAGGCCGGTCAGGCGCTGCTCGTCGCGCTCGACGTTGCCGGCTTCCTTGCGCTGCGCCACCAGCTTTTTCGACAGCGAGGCCAGCAAGGCGGCGCGGCGCGACTTCTCCTGCTCCAGCTTGGCCTTCTGCTCCATTTCCTCGGCGGCGATTTCCTGCAGCTCGTCCTTGGCGTTCTGCGCCTCGGCCTGGTTGACCTCGACCGCCTTCAGGTTGGCGCGCAGCGAGTCCAGCAGGCGCGCCTGGGCCTGCGAGACGTAGGACATCATCTGCAGGTCGCGGTTAATGCGGTTGGGGTTGTCGCCGGACAGCAGCAGCTTGATGCGGTCCTCGTTGCCGGCGACATACTGGTCGCGCAGCAGCTTGGCCAGCTGCTGCTTCTGCTGGGCGACCGTGGCCGCCAGCTTGTCGTGCTCGACGGCCAGTTGTTGCAATTTGGTGTTGGTGTCGCCCTGCTCCTGCGCCAGGTCGCGCAGCGAGCGGTTGGCGTCCGAGATCGCCTGTTCGGACTCGGCCAGCGTGTCGGCCGCGTCGTCCTTGGCGCTCTCGGTCTTGCCGATGTCTTTCTTGAGCGCGCTGAGCTTTTGCTGCAAGCCGGCGCGCTCGGCCTCGGCCGCCGCTTTCTGCTTGCTGCGCTCGGTGGTCTTGCCGAACGGCGCGGCGTGCGCGCCGTTCGGCATCATCAATGTCAGCAATAGCGGCAGCGCAGCGCTGGTGGCGGCGCCGCGCCAGCCTCGGAAGAAGGAATGCGACAAATTACTTGGCCTTGCCCTGGTTGGCTACGGCGGCCTGGGCCGCGGCGATGGCGTCGGCGTCACCCAGGTAGTAGTGACGGATAGGCTTCAGGTTCTCGTCCAGCTCGTAGACCAGCGGCTGGCCGTTCGGGATGTTGAGGCCGACGATGTCGTTGTCGCTGATGCCGTCGAGCATCTTGATCAGCGCGCGCAGGCTGTTGCCGTGGGCCGAGATGATGATCTTCTTGCCGGCGCGGATGGCCGGGGCGATTTCCTCGTCCCAGGCCGGCATCACGCGCGCCACGGTGTCCTTCAGGCATTCGGTCAGCGGGATCTGCGACTTGTCCAGGCCGGCGTAGCGCGGGTCGTTGAAGGAGGCGCGGTCGTCGTTCTCGGCCAGCGGCGGCGGCGGCGTGTCGTAGCTGCGGCGCCATACCAGCACCTGGTCGTCGCCGTACTTGGCGGCGGTTTCGCCCTTGTCCAGGCCCTGCAGCGCGCCGTAGTGGCGCTCGTTCAGGCGCCAGTCGTTCTTGACCGGCAGGTACATCATATCCATCTCGTCCATGGTCAGCCACAGCGTGCGGATGGCGCGCTTGAGCACCGAGGTGTAGGCCAGGTCGAAGGTGTAGCCGGACTCCTTCAGCACCTTGCCGGCGGCCTTGGCCTCGGCGATGCCCTTCTCGGTCAGGTCGACATCGGTCCAGCCGGTGAAGCGGTTCGAGAGGTTCCAGGTGGACTCGCCATGGCGCATGAATACGATTTTATACATGAGAACTATCTTCAAAAAGGATTGAACGGGACGGAAAACCGGTACTGCGAGAACTCTTCCAGCTTCTATTTTATAATGCGCGGATTGACTTAAACCATTGGAACCCTGTGAAATTCTTCATTGACAATATTTTCATCATCGCCATCGTGCTCCTTTCGGGCGGTGCCCTGCTCTGGCCGGTGCTGACGCAGCGCGGCAAACGCGCCTCCGCGCAAGAGGTGACGCTGTTGATCAACCGTAGCAAAGCCACCGTCGTCGACGTGCGCGACGCCACGGAATTCGCCGCCGGCCACTTGCCAGAAGCCAAGAATATTCCGCTGGGCGAGTTGTCCACCCGCCTCGGCGAGCTGGAGAAGTTCAAGGCCAAGAGCGTGATCGTGGTGTGCAAGACCGGCGCGCGCGCCTCGTCGGCCGCCGCCACCTTGGCCAAGGCCGGCTTTGCCGACGTGGTCAACCTGGATGGCGGCATTGCCGCATGGCAAAAAGCCGGCCTGCCGCTGGCCAAATAAGGAGGTCAAGATGACTGCCCGTGTAATCATGTACACCACCGCCGTGTGCCCGTACTGCGTGCGCGCCGAGCGCCTGCTGGAGTCCAAGGGCGTGACCCTGGAAAAGATCCGCGTCGACCTGGACCCGGAGCAGCGCGTGCTGATGATGCAAAAGACCGGCCGCCGCACCGTGCCGCAGATCTACATCGGCGACACCCATGTCGGCGGTTTCGACGATTTGTATGCGCTCGATCAAGCCGGGGGCCTGTCCCCCTTGTTAAATGGCTGATCACCCTCAAATACAACGTGAGGGCCGCAGAAATAGTTTGAAACCATAATGGTTTTGATACAATTGCCCTCGCGTTTGATTTGAGCTCCATACCAAGCAAACTTATTCTGAGCGGCCCGTGCCGCTCGTTTTCACTATAACGAAAGCGTTCCATGTCTGACGAAAACCTGCAACCAGTATTCCAAATCCAACGCGTCTACCTGAAAGACATGTCGCTGGAACAACCGAACTCCCCAGCTATCTTCCTGGAACAGGAAGCCCCATCGATCGAAGTAGCCCTGGACGTCGGCGCCGAGCCGCTGGCCGATGGCGTGTTCGAATCGACCGTCACCATCACCGTGACCGCCAAAGTCAAAGACAAGGTCGCTTTCCTGGTTGAAGGCAAGCAAGCCGGTATCTTCGAAGCGCGCAACATTCCTGCCGAGCAGCTCGATCCGCTGCTGGGCATCGGTTGCCCGAACATCGTCTACCCTTACCTGCGCGCCAACATCGCCGACGTGATCACCCGTGCCGGTTTCCCACCAGTGCACCTGGCCGAGATCAACTTCGAAGTGTTCTACCAGCAGCGTATGCAAGCGATCGCCGACGCGGCCGCCGCCGCACCAGCAGCAACCGACGGCGCTGCCACCACGCACTAAGTCATTAAGTCGTACTGAAGTACTTCGCTGCCGGGCGCCACGTCCGGCAGCGGTATCACCCCGACATGCCGCGCCTTCGCGCGCTGTCCATCTGCAAGGTAAGCCATGACATTTCCCCGTTTGATCGCCAGTCTGACCATGTTGTTGGCCATGAGCGCCAGTCACGCGTTCGACTTCAAAACGGTGGGTGCCGCACCCGTCATCCTCTATGACGCGCCATCGACCAAGGGCGGCAAGCTGTTTGTCGTGCCGCGCGGCGCGCCGCTGGAAGTGGTGCTGGCCTACGGCGAATGGCTGAAGGTACGCGACGTCAACGGCGAACTGGCCTGGACCGAGGCCAAGGGCCTGAGCGGCAAGCGCAACGTCATCGTCCGCACGCCCAACCTGAAAATCCGCGCCACGCCGGACGACAGCGCCGCGCCGGTGTTCAGCGCCGACAAGGGCGTGCTGCTGGAAGTGACCGAATCGGCCACCGGCGGCTGGCTCAAGGTGCGTCATCGCGACGGCCTGGTCGGTTACGTCAAGACTTCCGAAGTCTGGGGCATATAATTGCCGTAGCGGCGCCCTCCCGGCGCCGGATGAGGTCCCATGCAAGATAATCCCAACAAAGCTGCGGCCGCGGTCCGCAAGGTGGCTGTGCTCGGCGCGGGTGCCTGGGGCACCGCCGTCGCCATGGCGCTGGCCCAGCGTCACGACGTGATGCTGTGGGGCCGCGACAGCGACGCCCTGCAGGACATGGCGCGCACGCGCGAAAACACCGGCTACCTGCCTGGTTATCCCTTCCCTGACGGCCTGCGGGTCGCCGCCGATTTCGACGCCGCGCTGGCCCATGTGGCCGGGCCGGACAGCCTGCTGATCGCCGCCTGCCCGGTGGCCGGGCTGCGTCCGCTGCTGGAGCAGCTGAAATCGCGGGCGATACCGAATGTGGTGTGGCTGTGCAAGGGTTTCGAATACGGCACCGGCTTGCTGCCGCACCAGATCATGCGCGAGGTGCTGGGCGACAGCGTGGCCGGCGGCGCCTTGTCCGGACCGTCGTTTGCGCAGGAAGTGGCCAGGGGCCTGCCTTGCGCGCTGACCATCGCCTCCGACTCGGCGGCGCTGCGCGACTGCGTGGTGGCCTGCGTCCACGGCGGCAATATCCGCGTGTATTCCAGCGAGGACCTGGTCGGTGTTGAAGTGGGCGGCGCGGTGAAGAACGTGCTGGCCATCGCCACCGGCGTGGCCGACGGCCTGGGCCTGGGCCTGAACGCGCGCGCCGCGCTGATCACGCGCGGGCTGGCGGAAATCACCCGGCTCGGCACCACGCTGGGCGGGCATACCGAAACCTTCATGGGCCTGACCGGCATGGGCGACCTGATCCTGACCTGCACCGGCGACCTGTCGCGCAACCGCCGCGTCGGCCTCGGGCTGGCGCAGGGCAAGCCGCTGGACGTCATCGTGCACGAGCTGGGCCATGTGGCCGAAGGCGTACCGTGCTCGAAGGCGGTGCGCGAGCTGGCGGCCAGCATGGGCGTCGACATGCCGATCACCAACGCGGTGGCCGGCGTGCTGTTCGACGGCGACCAGCCGCAGGCAATGGTCTCGCGCCTGCTGGCGCGCGACCCGCGCGATGAAAAAGTGCAGCGCTAACGTCATTCCCGTGTAGGCGGCGGTCCGCCGATGCGGAATCCATAGAACGCGGGCCGGCAGGCGGCGTATGGATTCCCGCCTGCGCGGGAATGACGGACGTGCTTAGTCCTCGGACTCCTCTTCCTTGGCGGCGCGCATCCACTCGACCAGCGGGAACGCATCCTTGAGCCCGCTGGCGATCATCGGCACCAGCAGTTCCGGCTTGTTCATCGGCAGGTCGACCTCGGTCCAGACGAAGAAACTCTTCAGCTTGATGTATTCGATGTGCTCGTGCTCGGGGTCGAAGCCCTTGGGCGGGCGCATCAGCTTGCCTTCGTTCTGGATGTCGCCGAAGGTGGCTTTCAACTTCTTGTTCTTCAATACCTTGCTGAAGCCGGCCGCGTCCTCGACCATGTGCTGGCGCAGCGCCTTCAGGCGCGGCGGCGGCGGCATGTATTCGCCGGCGCCGAACAGCAGCTTACCGCTGCCGTCGATCTGCATGTAGTAGGTCGGGCCGCCGGCCTTGCTGGGACGGCGCAGATCGTTCGGCGCCACGGCGGCCGAGAAGCGTGTCTTGTACGGGCTCTTGTCGTGCGCGAAACGCACGTCGCGGTTGATGCGGAACATCGCCTTCTTCGGATTGCAGAACTTGACGGCGGCGTCGAACTTGCCCAGCTCGACGATCATGTCCGTCACCACTTGCAGGAATTCTTCGCGCAGGATGTCGTAGCGCGGTTTGTTCATGATGAACCAGGGACGGTTGTTGTTGTCCGCCAGTTCCTTGAGGAATTGAGTCAGGTCGCGCAGATGCATTAAGGTTCCTTATTTGGCGCCGGCCGGACGCTTGCCGACCAGGATGTCCAGCGTGGTCTCGCGGCTCTTGCGCAAGACCGTCATTTTAGCTTTTCCGCCAGGAACGAGTTGGGCGATGAGGTTGAGCATCTCGTTGGTGTCCGCCACCGGCTTGTCGTCCACCGACAACAGGATGTCGCCCGGCTTCATGCCGCCCTTGTCGGCAGGGCCGTTGCGCACCACGCCGGCGATGATGGCGCCGCTCTGGCGCTTCAGGCCGAAGCTCGACGCCAGCTCCGGCGTGATCTCCTGGGTCTCCACGCCGATCCAGCCGCGCACCACATGGCCGGATTTGATGATGGCCTCCATCACCGACTTGGCGGTCGAGACCGGAATGGCGAAGCCGATGCCCACCGAGCCGCCCGACTGCGAATAGATCGCCGAATTGATGCCCAGCAGGTTGCCGTTGGCGTCCACCAGCGCGCCGCCGGAATTGCCGAAGTTGATCGCGGCGTCGGTCTGGATGAAGTTCTCGAAATGGTTGATGTGCAGGTTGTTGCGGCCCAGCGCGGAGATGATGCCCATCGTCACCGTCTGGCCGACGCCGAACGGGTTGCCGATGGCCAGCACCACGTCGCCCACCTGCGCCTGCTCGGCCTGGCCCAGCACGATCACCGGCAGCTTGTCGAGATCGATCTTGATGACGGCCAGGTCGGTCTCGGGATCGGTGCCCACCACCTTGGCGGCGGCCTTGCGGCCGTCGGCCAGCATGACCTCGATTTCGTCGGCCGCCTCCACCACGTGGTTGTTGGTCAGGATGTAGCCTTCGCCGGAGACGATCACGCCCGAGCCCAGGCTGGACTCGTCGTCGTCGTTCTCGCCGTCACGATCGCGGTCGCCGAAGAATTTTTTAAAGAAGGGATCGCGCAGCAGCGGATGCTTGCCACGCTTGGGTTTCTTGCTGGTGATGATGTTGACCACGGCCGGCATCGCGCGCCCGGCCGCCGCCCGGTAGGAGCCGACCGCCACGCCGGGCGCCTTGCCCGGCGCCGCTTCCAGCATCACGGCCGGATGGTCGGCGCTGCCCATCTGCTGGGTGTGCACGGGTGCGCGCCGCTCCGGCCCCACGGCCGCGTAGACAAAATACAGTGCCAGTACGACAGTCACCGTTTGCGCAAACAATAACCAGAGTCGTCGCATAGCTTTCCATCAGCCGTCCGCCGGACGGCGTCCTTGTTATTTCTTGAGGGAGTCGCGGATCTCGCGCAGCAGCACGATATCCTCCGGCGTGGGCGCCGGCGCCGCGGCCGCTTCAGCCGCCGCTTCCTTGGTGCTCAGGGTACGCGCCTTGTTCATCAAGCGCACCATCTGGAAGATCACGAAGGCCAGGATGATGAAGTTCAGCAGGATGGTGGCGAAATTACCGTAGGCCCACACGGCGCCCAGCTTTTTCGCCTCGGCCAAGCTCAGGTGCGGGTCCTGGCCGTTGAGGGCGATGTAGTAGTTGGCGAAGTCCAGGCCGCCGAACAGTTTGCCGATCGGCGGCATGATGATGTCGGCCACCAGCGAATCGACGATCTTGCCGAAAGCGCCGCCGATGATCACACCCACAGCCAGGTCGACCACATTGCCCTTCATCGCGAATTCTTTAAATTCCTGCATCATTGACATTTTTACATCCTCGCTGTGGTCATTTGTGAACAAAACTGCGTCTGGATCATACTATTTTTTCAATTAGATTCCAAACACGCGCGCGTGGTGCGCATTTGGACACCGAATTACGCTATAAATTTGTCTTGTATCAATATCTATGGCTTGCGCGCCGGCAGTAGGGGATGGCCTGGCGGAATTCAAGTCCAAAACGGTGCGCAAATCGCGCCAATTGGGGTTACGGCAACGTTTTTGCTTTAATTCGTATCACGCTTACCTTATAATTTAAGGTTGCTAGAAGCTATATTCGTGCTTCAACAAGTTTCAGGTTTTGTTCTCGGTTCTCGGATTTTGTTCGCACTTTGACTGATTGGGGTTTGTATGAGTATCGAAAAGCAGGTCGATTCCGGCCGACGCGGATTGCTCGTCGCAACAGGCGCGGCGGGTGGTGTAGTGGGTCTGGCAACCGCCGGGGCACTGGTAAGCACGTTCCAACCGTCCGAGCGCGCAAAAGCGGCCGGCGCACCGGTGGAAGTGGATATTTCCAGCCTCAATCCCGGCGAAATGAAAACCGTCGAATGGCGCGGCAAACCGGTCTGGATCATCAAGCGCACCCCTGAAATGGTGGCCTCGCTGAAAAAAACCGACGGCAAAGTGGCCGACGCCGACTCCAAGCGCAACCCGGACGAGTTCACCCCGGAATACGCCCGCAACGAATGGCGCTCGCGCAAACCTGAACTGCTGGTCGCGGTCGGCATCTGCACCCACCTGGGCTGCTCGCCATCGTCCAAATTCACCCCGGGCCCGCAGCCATCGCTGCCGGACGACTGGGAGGGCGGCTTCCTCTGCCCGTGCCACGGCTCGACCTTCGATATGGCCGGCCGCGTGTTCAAGAACAAGCCGGCGCCGGACAATCTGCAAGTGCCACGCCATATGTTCCTGAGCGACACCAAGCTGATCATTGGTAAAGACGAGAAAGGCGAGGCGTAAATCATGGCGGCTTTCAAAGAGACAAAATTCCCGGCCGATGCTCCGGCCGCACAAAAAGCGCTGGGCTGGGTCGACGACCGCTTCCCGCTCACCAAGCTGTGGAACGACCAATGGGGCAAATACTACGCCCCGAAAAACTTCAACTTCTGGTACATCTTCGGCTCGCTGGCCATGCTGGTGCTGGTGCTGCAGATCGTCACCGGCATCTTCCTGACCATGCACTACAAGCCGGACGCCAACCTGGCCTTCGGTTCGGTCGAATACATCATGCGCGAAGTACCGTGGGGCTGGCTGGTGCGTTATATGCACTCGACCGGCGCCTCGGCCTTCTTCATCATCGTCTACCTGCACATGACGCGCGGCCTGCTGTACGGCTCGTACCGCAAGCCACGTGAGCTGATCTGGCTGTTCGGTTTCGCCATCTTCCTGTGCCTGATGGCCGAGGCCTTCTTCGGCTACCTGCTGCCATGGGGCCAGATGTCGTACTGGGGCGCGCAGGTGATCGTCAACCTGTTCGGCGCGATTCCGCTGATCGGCCCTGACCTGTCGCTGTGGATCCGCGGCGACTACGTGGTGTCCGACGCCACCCTGAACCGCTTCTTCGCCTTCCACGTGATCGCGATCCCGCTGGTGCTGCTGGGTCTGGTGGCTGCCCACCTGATCGCGCTGCACGAAGTCGGCTCGAGCAACCCGGACGGCATCGAAGTGAAGGAAAACCTGGGCGCCGACGGCCACCCGGTCGACTCGATTCCTTCGCACCCTTACTACACCGTGCACGACCTGTTCGGCGTGTCGGTGTTCCTGCTGATTTTCAGCACCGTGGTGTTCTTCGCCCCGGAAATGGGCGGCTACTTCCTGGAATATAACAACTTCCTGCCGGGCGACTCGCTCAAGACCCCGCTGCACATCGCGCCGACCTGGTACTTCACCGCGTTCTACTCGGTGCTGCGCGCCACCACCGCCGACTTCATGTGGGTGCTGATGTTCTTCGTGGCCGCCTACGTGGTGTTCGTGTGGCTGAAGTCGCGCCTGTCGAGCATGGTGAAGACCGCCATCGCCGTGATCGCGCTGGTGGCCATCATCGGCATGCTGCCGCAGGTGCTCGACGCCAAGTTCTGGGGCGTGGTGTTCTTCGGCGGTTCGGTGGTGATCCTGGCCTTCCTGCCCTGGCTGGACAAGTCGCCGGTCAAGTCGATCCGCTACCGCCCAAGCTGGCACAAATACGTGTACGGCGTGTTCTTCTTCTGCTTCCTGTCGCTGGGCTACCTGGGTACCCTGCCGCCGACCGAAGGCCGCACGCTGTTCTCGCAAGTATGCACCCTGCTTTACTTTAGCTTCTTCCTGTTCATGCCATGGTGGAGCGCCATGGGCACGTTCAAGAAGGTCCCGGACCGCGTAGTGTTCCACGCGCACTGATCGACCACCCCGGCTAAAGTACACAAAGGACATTACATGAATTTTCCTAAAAAACTGCTCGCTATCCTGGCATTGCTGCCGGGTCTGGCACTGGCCAACGAAGGCGGCGTCGCGCTCGACAAGGCCCCTGACCGCTCGAACAACATGGCGGCGCTGCAGCATGGCGCCAAGCTGTTCGTCAATTACTGCCTGAACTGCCATAATGCGTCCTCGATGCGCTACAACCGCCTGCGCGACCTGGGCCTGACGGAAGAGCAAATCAAGGCCAACCTGCTGTTTACCGGCGACAAGGTCGGCGAAATGATGACCACCACGATGAATCCGAAAGATGCGAAAGCATGGTTCGGCGTGGTGCCGCCGGACCTGTCCGTCATCTCGCGCGCGAAAGCGTCGGGCGCCGGCAGCGGCGGCGACTATCTGTACACCTACCTGCGCACCTTTTACAAGGACGACACCCGCCCAACCGGCTGGAACAACCTGGTGGTCAACAATGTGGCGATGCCGCATGTGCTGTGGGAACTGCAGGGCGTACAGAAGGTCAAGATGGAAGAAGTGGCCGACCCGCACGAGGAAGGCAAGAAGATTCATCAGTTTGCCGGCTTCGAGCAGGTCACGCCGGGCAAGCTGACGAAGCTGGAATACGACACTGCGGTGGCCGACCTGGTCGGTTACATGGAGTGGATGGCGGAGCCTGCGGCGCAGACCCGCAAGAAACTGGGTGTAGCGGTGGTGCTGTTCATGGCCCTGTTCGCCTTCCTGGCATGGCGCCTGAACGCGTCGTTCTGGAAAGAAGTTAAATAATCGAGAGCGCCGGCTGGCCGGCGCTTGTTTTGCGATGCCCGCGCTGGCGGGCGATCGATCCGGGGTGAACCGTTCGCGGCGTCACCCCCTTTGTTCTTCTAAGGAACTATAAAAAATGATGGTTCTCTACTCGGGTACAACCTGCCCATTCTCGCAACGCTGCCGTCTGGTCCTGTTTGAAAAAGGCATGGACTTCGAAGTGCGCGATGTCGACCTGTTCAACAAGCCGGAAGACATCTCGACCATGAATCCGTATGGTCAGGTGCCGATCCTGGTCGAACGCGAATTGATCCTGTACGAATCGAACATCATCAATGAGTACATCGACGAGCGCTTCCCGCATCCGCAGCTGATGCCGGCCGACCCGCTGATGCGCGCGCGTGCGCGCCTGATGCTGTTCAATTTCGAAAAGGAATTGTTCGTTCACGTGCACGTGCTGGAAAGCGAACGCGCCAAGAGCAACGACAAGAGCCACGACAAGGCCCGCGCGGAAATCCGCGACCGCCTGACCACGCTCGCGCCGCTGTTCCTGAAGAACAAGTACATGCTCGGCGATGAATTCTCGATGCTGGACGTGGCGGTCGCGCCGCTGCTGTGGCGTCTGGATCACTACGGCATCGAACTGTCGAAGACCGCGGCGCCGCTGATGAAGTACGCCGAGCGCATCTTCTCGCGCCCTGCCTACATCGAAGCGCTGACGCCGTCGGAAAAGGTCATGCGCCGTTAATTGTGGCGTAGTCCGTTTTACTTGAAGTCTATCGGCGCGTTTGCCGGCCTTAGCGGGCGGCGCGCCGGGTTTTACTGCAGTCTGGAACACCATGTCTGAAATCTCAACCAAGCCCTACATGCTGCGCGCCATTTATGAGTGGTGCACGGACAGCGGCTATACGCCCTACCTCGCCGTCAAGGTCGACGCCTCGACCACGGTGCCGATGGAATATGTGAAAAAAGGCGAAATCGTCCTCAACATCAGCTTCGGCGCCACTTCGGGCCTGAAGATGGACAACGACAGCATCCGCTTCCACGCGCGCTTCGGCGGCGTCTCGCGCGAGATCTACGTGCCGGTCAACAACGTCATGGCGATCTATGCCAACGAGAACGGCCAGGGGATGGCGTTCGAACCGCAGCTGGGCTTTGCCGAGCCGCCGGAGGAAGGGGAAACCAGCGTGCCGGCACCGGCGCTGGCGGCCGTTCCGGCGCCCGCGCAAGAGGTCAAGACCGAGGCGCCAAGCGCTCCGGACGACGACACCGACCCGCCAAAAAAGGGCGGCCGGCCCACTCTTACGCGAATTAAATAGCGTATAATTCGCCCCGTACAAGTTTCGCCGACTTAGCTCATTTGGTAGAGCAGTTGATTTGTAATCATCAGGTGGCCAGTTCGAAACCGGCAGTCGGCACCAATAAAAACAAGGGCTTACAGCGATGTAAGCCCTTGTTGCTTTGTGTGGTGTCAACCAAGTGTCAACCGCGTCAACGGGTTCAACAACTTGGCCTCCTGCAGATGGTCTGGGCTGAGGTGCGCGTAGATCATGGTCGTTTGCAGGCTCGAATGGCCAAGCACCTTTTGCAGCGCGAGGATGTTCCCACCGTTCATCATGAAGTGGCTGGCGAACGTGTGGCGCAGCACGTGCGTGAGCTGACCCTGCATCAGTTCAATGCCGGCCTCCTTTACTGCCATACGGAATGCACCGACCGAACTTTTAAAAATTCGACCTGACGCATCCGTATTTCCGGCCTGGTAGAACTCCCTTATCTCGACAGCCAAAGCGTCGTCAATCGGAATCGACCTATTCTTGTCGGTCTTCGTTTGGGTGAAGTGCACCATTCCGCTGTGAAGCTGTGAAATGCGCAGCGATTCACCCTCATTCCACCTGGCGGCAGACGCCAAGCACAGCTTTGTAATCAACAACGCGTCTCGATCCTTCCGGCGCTCCAGTGCCGCCAGGAGGGCACCAATCTCATCGTCCGTCAGGTAAGACAGTTCACGTTCTGCAATCTTGAACTGCCGTAGCCGAGCCAGCGGATTGCTTTCACTCCAAAATCCAAGTCGAATAAGCTCATTGAACACGGCGCGCAGATAAGCATGCTCGCGGTTGATCGTATTGGGCGTAACGCCTTCGGCCAAGCGAGCAGAACGGTATGCCGCGAAATGCTCCGACTTCAATTGTTCGGCTACAGGATTGCCCAGAGCTTCGCATACCCGCTGAAGCGTGCTGTATGTCCTGGTGTGCCGCAGTTGAATGCCATGATGGGACTGCCAAAGCTCAATTAGTTCGGACAGCTTGGTGAGATTCTTCTTGGGCTTCACCCAGCCATCGTTCTGAACGACTTGCGTTTTCGCCCAGGCTTCAAATTGAAGTGCCTCAGATTTTGTAGGCAGCGTTTTGCGAATCCGCTTCTGCCCGCGCCCACCTGGTTGAATATCGACCAGCCAACCACTCTCTGTTTTCTTGATTGTCATTTCTAAACTTCCCAACATTTACTTCTTCAAACATCCCCGACCAAACGCCGAGCTAGATTCGCGTTAATTGCAGGACCAAGATGATCTCACTTCGACTATTTGAGCCTGTTTTGCTCTGCATGAATGCCGGGAAAAACGGTAGCCCGCTACTGCCCTCGCTATCCTTCGTCTCCGTCATGCCACCTATTACGATCACGTCGCCGTCGGCCAAGGTGACATCGGTTTTCAGCTCGCGTTTTATCAGCGTCGGACTGTTGTTGACGCCTGTAGTCGTATTCACAAAGTTGCTCACCTGCTGCAATAGCGACACGTCCACCGCGTTATCGCGTACTTGTGGCGTCAGCTCGAAGATGACGCCAGAAGGTCGATATTCGACCGACTGGACAGGCTGCTGGCTGTTGCCGGGGTAGGAGACAGCGCCAAGCACCGGAACTTCTTGGCCGACAGAAAATCGGGCGGCAGCCCCCGAGCGGACCCGGATCGAGGGTGAGGAAACAACCTTAAAACGACTGTCGGTCGCCAGTGCGGACAGCACAGCATCGATGCCAGAAGTCTTTATATGAACGGCGTTGCCCAGCACCTGGGAACCCGAACCAATCGAAATCGATAATTTGCTCGACAAGATCGACGCCGCGAGTTGCCACGCTGACCCCGCATCCTTCGTGTTCGTGACCTCGTACAGCGCAGCCCGAGCCAGTATCTCACCGCTGGCAACGTCCAGCTGAGGCAACAAGTTGGACAACTTTACGATTTCCGCATGCTCGCCGGCGAACACCAGCAAATCCGCGTTCTTGTCGATCAACGCTGCGGCCGATCCGGCTGGCACAGGCTTGGAGGCATCGACCCCGGCACCAAGCGCCGCCTGCACACCGCGCTGGTTGACGAACTGGCCCTTGAACAGCGGCTTAAGCAGGTCCGTCAGGTAGTTGACATCGCGGTAGCGTGGCCTGTAAACGAATGGCTCACGCTCGACTTCAGCCTGCTTAACAACGGTCAGGAACTCGATGCCGCCGCGCTTCTCGATCACGATGCCCATCATGTCCAGAAACTTGACGAAATCGGCCTTGCCCTTGCCGGTGCTTTCGCCGCCGATCCGCAGCGACACCACACGAGCATCGGCCGCGACCTCCGGCGCCAGCACATAGGGCATCTTGAACGCATCGCGATAGGCCAGCGTGATCAGCTCCCCAAGCTTGACGTTAGCCAGGTTGAACGCGATCGCGTCATCGACCTTCTGAGCGGGCTTGATATTACTAAGAATTTTGCTGGACGGTGCGGCATGTACCAGCGGTGCAGCCAGCGCCAGAGCGACTATCAGGAGCTTCATTTCTTCCCCTCAGAGTTGATTGGCATGGGAACCATGCCGGACTGTTGTGAAGACGGGGAGCCTCCGCCAGAGAAAGCAGTAACCTTGCGTCCGTCCAACGTGCCGACGATGGCCCCACCTTCGTTGTTGAATGCGCTGGGGTGCTCGTAGCGGACCCGGCCCAGCGTGGATACCAGAACGACATAGCGCACCGGGCCAAGTCGCACGTCACCGGCGACCCGCCATTCGTCCGAGAACTCGGCACGCGGAGCTGTAACTGGGACAGTAGAAGGTACGCCAGCGGGCGCTGCGGCATTGGCCGGTACCGATCCCTTAGCCTCGACCTTCGCCTTATCCTGCGGCCCTTTAAAGAATCTGCACACGGCCCAGAACGATGCCGACCCAAGCACAATAAACAGCACCGTCAGGCCCCATATCACAGGATTCTTGAGGATGTTCTGGCGGTCATCGACCGTCACTTCCTTGCCCTTGCCGCCGTCATAGCTGCTATACAGCGGGAAGATAGCCGGGTCGTATTTCTTGTTCTCGACTTTGATGCGGCTCTTGATGTGCTGCTTCCAGCCCTCCCACATTTCGACCCGGTACACCTTGGTCAACCCGAGGCTCTTGATCTTCGTGGTTCGGAACGACAGCTCGACAACCACCTTAAGAGTACGGTGGAGGTCGCTGATATCCTGCACCATCAGCACCAGGTCACACGAAACCTTGGTCTCAGGATCAACGTAGTGCCGATGCTCACGGAAGAACACCGAGTGCTCCTTTAGGAGCTTGCAGTCAGTGCCCCAGAAGCGCCAGGCCTCGTCGATGCACACGATGTCGCCGGGCTTGACGAACGTGTCCACGTCCGCGCCGTGCGGAAGAAAATCTGCCTTAGCCACATCGTCGTTCGAGCAGTGAACGACGGTCCCCAGGCGGGCCAGCTCGATCCCCTTACTCTCATGGATGTACGCCCTAATCGAATCACCGTCGATACCATCCACGTTGGTAACGACGCGCCGGCCCTTCGTGATCGCCTGGATGATCACGGAGCTGACGCATTCGTAGGATTTGCCGCTGCCCATGAGGCCGGTGTAGACATTGATCGGCATTTCAGGCCACCTTGCACACGACGAAGCCCGGCAGTCCGAGCGGGCTGCAGGCGTAACGTAGGTGTACGCCGAGCAGAACGGCCAGGAGGACGGCACCGACCGCCAGGCCGACAGCGAACGCGGCCGCGACGCGCTTATCGAACCTGCGGGACAAAAAAGCGATGAGGGTCAGCATGCCATCATCCGATCACGGGCAGCCGGCGAATGATAAACCGAGTCAGGTAGGCCGAAATGACGGCAGGCAGGCCAACCGACAGCGCGAACAAATCGAGAAAGTACCAGGTGGCAGCGCTGATGCCGCCGAACGCGCTTGTCAAGCTGGAGCCAGTCGGCAGCCAAGAGGCGATGACACCGACGAACTGGGTCGTCACGAAGTAAAGCGCAAAGAACACGACGAACTTGACTAGGACGGAGCGAACCACCCAAGCGAGAATGAAATTGAAGGCTGAAACGAGTATGCCGAACATGGGGACCTCACGCAGACAAGACGATGAACAGGGCGATCAATAGCCAAACGACGAGCATCGCGTTGTACAGCACGGCGCGATTGTCCTCGAACAGATAACACTGCTGATCCATGAGGATGTGCTTGTTGAACAAATCGAACGCTGGCTTGGGACACTCTGCAGAGTGAGACGGCACAGTCCAGTTCTTCAGCGACGGCGCAAGCGAAGCCAACGGATCGATGATCTGCTGTGCCGTGGGAATAGCCTCCAACGTGGGCGCACCGATCACGGGGTCGTTACCCAAATTGACCTGCGGCTGGGTGGAAGGGTTTACCACTGGATCATTAACCGGACTGGTCGACGGCTCCGCAAGGGGATTTGTTGTACTTATCGGAGAAGTCAGATCGCCGATGCGCGGCACAGCACGACCGGGATTAGCGGCCCTATCGGCCTGAACATCAGCCTCAGTGACCGGATCGGACAGCGAGTAAGGCACGCCGTTGTAACCAGGCTTGCCAGCGGCGTCACGCCATACAGCGTCGGCGATGTCCGCAATGGTTTTGGCAGGTATGACCAAACCCTTCTGCAGCTCGGGAAGCGCCTCCAGAGCATCGCCAACCGGACGGGTCTTAGCTGGTGTGCCACCAGCGATGTACGCCGCGTCTGCATTCACGAGCGGGCCTGCAGCGCCGTCAGCTACCTCAATGTAACCGGACTGCCCCATGCAAGGGTTACCGCTAGCGTTGAGTAATTGAAGCTCCCACCAGCCGGGCAACGACGAGCCGACAATCTTAGCGCCGCCAGGGCAAATACCGGAATAGGTGCTCATGGCACTGCCATTAGTCAGCGCATCGGCGATAGACGCCCAGCATCCGCTACCGCCGCTTCGGTAGCACTTGCCAGAGGCAAGGGCGGGAGCCTGAGCGCCTTGGGCCGGCACGTTGACAGTACCGTCCTTGTTGAACAGGTAGCCAGCCAGCACCTGGATGCCATAACCGACAACACCAGCGATAGCGGCCGAGGCAAGCAGAGTGCCCCAGGCAGGAGCCGTACCGGCAGCGACCACACCCACCGCAATCTCTGTAACAGCCGTACCGGCAGCTGACACGAGCCCGGTTACACGGGGATCGCTCGCGGCCAAGCCACGAGCAACAGCCTTACCACGAAGGACGCTGGCAACCTCGCGTGCGATGTTCGAGCCGTCATAGGCGAAGGCATTGCACGAGAGCGTGAACGCGAAGAAAAGAACCAGCAGCTTGCGTATCATCGTGCGCCCCCCTCAAACCCTTTGATCACGGCCCAAGCCGTGAGCATTCCCCACCCGAACATGACGATGTACCAAGCATCATTTGCAGTCATAGCTAACCCCATTGTTGGATAAAAAAGGGCGACCCGAAGGCCGCCCACCTTGGCCGACGCGGCGAGGTCTTAGCGACCGCGCAGCATGCCCAGGACGATGCGAGCAGCCTTCATGGCGACGTAGACGGCAGCCAACGTGCCAGCGATGGCAATCACGGGCGTGACCACATCGGAAGCAGAGAAGGCACCGGTAACGCCGGTCAGGTCCAGCGGCGCAGCCTGCGAGGTTGCAGCGACGGACAGGGCCGCGATGGCCAGAGCGATTTTGTTTTTCATGTTGCAATTCCCTTTCTAGGAAGTTGAGGTTAGCCCCGGCGGATTAAGCCGAGGATCGTGCCGCTGAAATGGCTTGCGAGCCATGCCAGTAATACGATGCTGAATGCGAAGCCAAAAAGACCAGTGGCTTGCGCGTAATCGAAGGGTTCCGCGATCGCGTCAATTTTGGAAGCGTTGGCGGCATCGATCACGTAGGCCTGGACGACCAGCGGCTGAAAACTCACGCCGTTCGCATCCATTCCACATGGAGCAACTGCCGGCCCACCGTCAGTACGGGCTTGGCAGCTCAAGATGTTGACCACAGAACCAATATTCATTTCAGTTTTTACAGATTAAGGAACCCGGATACAGCCGGGCCTGTACTACTCGCTTGTGCCAGTACACACAACCTGCGTCACGAAAAACCCTTCGTGACAATTCAGCGTTGCTGTATCGGTGGCCTCTGCAATCCCATCGAAGCGTCCGGCTTCATGCGCCCAAGGCGTGAACCCAACATCGCCTTCCACCGGCATCAGAAACAACGCCGACTCTTTGTCTTGAACGATGAATTTGAACTCGGCCTTATGCGCCTGCATGTTTGCCACCCGAGGCAGCTGGCTTCGCAGCTTCCACAGGCCGCAGCGAGTGGATGACGGTTTTTTGCGTCTTGCCGTTCGTCACGATCTCCATCTCGGCGATCGCCATGAATGGGAACGAGTCGGCCAGGTGTTTGTATTTCTGGTACTCCTCGGCCTTGCCCAAGCCATACTCGGCGCAGGCAGTACCCATCGCCGTGTCCTTGCTGCTGTCCAGTTCGGTCTCGACAAATACCTTAGTGCTGTCGAATGCCTGACCGTTGTCCATGGTCCCTTTGGAGAACTTCATGCCGGTGACTTTGATCGTCGAAGTGAATTTCATTTTTTAGTTCCTGATTTGAACGGCCTACGCAAAACCGTTTTCCCCATTGAGGCCGAAACATGGGACGGTGGTAATAAACTGCATGAACGACGGAATAGGCACAGGGGCTTGCTTGTGCACAGGCGTAGGGCCAGACGTGGCATCGCTTGTAAGCGGCTTCATGCGCTTCGGCCAGTAGTCGTCTGCCTCATTGCAAATCAGATCAAGGGCTTTCTTGTCACCCCACAGCTCGCGGAAGACACGGATGTACTTGCCGAACTGATGCTTGGTCACTTCAATGCAAGCATCAACGGTGATCTGCGCTGTCTTGACTTTCACTTCCATGCGTTGCGGCGTTTCGACCTGAACGAAATGTGAGAAGCACGGGTAGGCGGCAGCGAAAAAATCTGTTGGGTTCAGAAGCACGTCAAACTGAATGATCGTGTTTGTGTTTTTGAATTCGACTTCGCAGCGGCACCATGAACTGGATTTGTCGCCCTCCTTACGGCCCTTCTCGTAGAAGCGGCAGAACTTACTGGAGCTCCGCAAGCCGATAGTCAATGTCCTTCCCTTGCCAGTAGGTCTGGTCCAATTGCCGATACGTTCGATATTTGGTGGCCGACCGCCAGCCTTCTGCGTATAGCCGCCGAGAGCGTATTGATCGTAGGCCCAGTCCACGGACAGGTAAGCACCTTCGATGTCGTCGTGGGCCAAGTCGATACGAGAAATCGAGGGCCGCATCGCCACCTTGGTCAAGAACTGAAACAGCCGCTTTTCCCAGCCCGCGACAGCGTTCTGACATCCTTGACCCGATAAGGTGACAAGCATGGTTGCGCGTTGTCCGCCAAAGCACACGAACCCCATACCATCGCCAAGCACCCAAGACTCACGGTAAAAATTCATACCTCGGTCACGCTTTTCGGTGATGCCGAAGCCGAAGATTTTTTCAAACTGACGACTCGCTTCTTCGATGATCTGATCGTCGGCAACCAGGGTCTGACGAGCGGTCTTGAAGAACGTGTCTTCCAACACAGTGAAATTGATCCAGTCGATGATGCAGGCTTGAGTCTCTGACGGCCTGCGGACCATGACTGTCTTGATCTTGCCGGAGTCCGTCATCATCAACGACACTTCGCCCAGTTCTTCTTCGGAAATGCTCGCCCAGATGTCCGCACCGTCAGCAACATCGGCGTCCGCTAAGTTTTCCCCCATGTTATTAATGGGGGTATCAGGAGATGCGCTTACCTGCGCCGAATGCGGCACTAACCCCCGCGCACGGCCGCCTTCGGCGATCCGTTCCGGCAGCGCTGGCGCGCTGGCGGTACGTTCGCCGTCGCCGGCGCAGGATTTCCCCACGCCATAGATTTGCGACTTGACGTGACGTGCGTGACCAACACCACCGGACGCATCCGCATACGCTTTCTCTTCCTGCTTTCGGATTTTGCTCAAGAGAGAAGTACGGACGGGCCTCACAGCGCGAACTCCTTACGACTCAGTTCGCGTTGAAGCGCGACAACGTTAACCAAGCGACGGCGGCCGAGCGTTACTGATGGGATGATCCCGCGATTGAGGTGTCCAAGGACGACGCCAGGAGGAAGGCCAACTACTTCCGCGAATTTTTCAAGCGTCATAAGACCGGCCCCGTTTGACAACGAGCCTGCATTTGCCACTGGCACAGATACTTGCTCCATAGAACTATCGATTCCCATATCAACACATCAATCACATTCGAGAGGCGGACCATGCGCCGAGTGAGAAGACAATTCGACCCTTTGGCCCCTCTACCGGCAGTGACAACCACCGCCTGACGATTCATAATCGGCAAAACCAACGACCGGCCCAAACCAAGCGCCGCAAAAATTCAATAACTGCCGTAAAACTTAAATTTATGACGTAATTACGTCATAAACAGCATAGTATCGGCAGTGTTTCTTATAGTCAAGCAGAACTGCCATGAAAAAAGTTACGTTCGGGGTTGTACCCATTCACATCAGGCTAAAAGCGGTTGTCCTGCAGGAAACCGACGAGGCGGGCAGGTTTGGGTGGCTACAGAAGAAGACAGGAATCTCTCGCAACACCTGGCAGACCTGGTGGGATAAGGAGGAAGCACCGCCTAGCGGGAAAATGCTAGAGGCAGCGGCGCGCTTATGGCCGAAATATGCACTTTGGCTAATTTCCGGTATTGCTGACGTAGAGTACGGACACACATTTCCTAAAAATCAACAAAAATCGGTCACTTGGCCGGAATATGAAGGCAGGGAAATCAGAGCAGGTAGCGACTACTTTGAGCACTGCATCAAAATGCAAGACAAGCTGTCGCATGACGCCTACACAGGCGACAAGGAATGGAACCGCGATTGGGAAACAGCTAACGACCTAGCCTGGCAACGCGAGGTTGAAATCAACGCGCCGCGGCTAATCGGCAGAAGCTACGAAGATCGTCTCACTGCAAAGCCCGCCAAAGTGAATCCGTGGCGACCGGATGACGCTAATGGGGAACACGACGACGAGTAGGCGGAGTAACCGTCAAATTATTAGTCAATTTGAGTAACCAAGGACAAGATGGAGCCTTTAAGTAACCAATATGGCCAAAAAAGCTCTCGTTTTGCTCAAAATGACTAATTCACAAGCAGGTTACTCAATTTGACTAACGCCTACTCTGCGTATGAACCGCCACTTTGGGTCCATATGCGTATTGGACCTACCGGGTATATTCAATACACCCTTGGTGCAGCTGTCGGCGCTATTGCTATTCAGAAATTTATTGTGCCACAGAGGTAAAGAGTTTCTATCCATCAAGGTCGATGCTTGGAGAGTCCGCAATCATGAGGTATTTGGTACCGTGCGTTGAACAACTTGATCGCGCTGCTCAAGAGCTGCACGAGGGCTCGGTAGTGGGCGCTCGACTCGCATTAATTCTCACCGACAACATAGTTGAGCTAATGATTCACCGAAGATGTGAGCGAATATTTCGTCGCCACACTCCCGCATGGAGCGACCAGAAGCCACAAAAAAAATATGGGCGGGTTGAGCAGCATAGAGTGCTGGGGCGTTTCTTCGACCCGAAGCTTAAGTTTCTCAAGGCTGAAGGTGAGATAAGCGAAGCTGAGTACACTTTCATTGTCAAATGCCATGACATTCGAGGAGAGGCCTATCACTCTGGTTTAATCCACGATGAAATACTTCCTGCCTTGGCATGGCATTACCATGAAGTCGCATGCGGTATCTTTGGCAGGTTTAAGTCAGACACAAGATCGATAAACCCCCGACTTCCAATTCCTAAACGTTACGCCTTCCATATACCAGAAGCGATGAGGCTCAACAGTTCAATTGCATATCAGTTCGGGATTGAGGCATCTATCTCAGAGTCGTTGAATGCATCGAGGCCGCCGCTGTCGAAGACGTTGCAACGGTCGCTTACCTCTCACCTCGAGGAGTTAATAGAACAAGTGGAGACGTTGATTGACGTAATCGTTAGAAATCGTCCATCAGACCATGACATGGAGCGCGAGTTGGTGGAGGCACAGTGGTGGACTGAGTTGTTCGCCGATGTACCTCTTGAAATAGAGCCGCGTTCAAGTGAGTACCAATCACACATCTCAACGAAAGCAAAAAAGATGCGTGAATCCTGGCAGCCAAGGTTCCGAAATGTGCCGGTTGAGGCATGGAGGCGAAGAACACGAAAGCTGGTAAGTGCTCAGAAGTACTCGGCCGTGCAAAGTTATTTTGCGCTGTCGTCGGAAATAAATTCCTTTTTGGTTCCTATCGAAAGTGTTGTTGGTGGCATCGAAGCTCAAGCCGAGGTGCAGATGGAACGAAACAGAGGTCGTCGCTAGAAGACATGTCAACGGAGAGTCACCCACCCAGTTACGCCAGAACTTGACTGGGCGCTCACTCAAATTGAGTAACCGTCCTAACAGGCCCGCGCACTGTAGCTATGCCAGGAAAATGAACGTTACCGCTCAAAATGGCTAATAAGCTGAACGCTGTTCGGCATCTTTTGTAGAGTTTTTGTGGATTTTTTGTTGAGTTCTTGTTGAGTTTTCGTGGAACCTTTACCGCACGCGCCGATTTGCTAGGCCAAAGTCGGTTACTCAATTTGACTAATTTTTCGCCAGAGGGGTTTGTATCTGGTCGATCTGGCAGCACAATATCTGACATGATGCCACACGGCAACAGCGTTTGGCCGGTCATCCCGGCCAGCAACGATGCCAGCCGGTTGGCGGCATATCCACCTCGACTTAGTCAGGAATGAAGAGTCCACGGCCTTGAGAACGACCAATGCGGACGGGCTGATTTTCCTTAACAACAAATGCAAATTTGCGTCGAAACTCTGTTGGCGTGAGCAACTGATCAGCAGGACAATACCGTCCAGTTCGGTATCGCGCCAAGCCGCCATTCGTAAGCAAGAAATTGAGCCTAGTTCGCCAGCTAGACTGGACAAGGTCAGAATGGAGACCTTGGTTCATAGAGAAAATTGCGCCATCCAGGAAGCCGATGAGGCGCTGGAAACGAGCGAAGCTATCGATGTGGTTGTTGGACGCTCGCATCAATAGGGCTGGCGGGCGAACTGAGGTGTCGTAGATAGAACCAAATTTCCATAACGGCTCGTGATGGGCTAGGCGATTGCGAAATTCGTTTAGTTCATATATGAACGCGAGCGCGCTTTTACGTTTGGTGGCGTCACCCCAGTCAGCGGGAGTTGCTGAGAGCACGTGATTCGGGAAGATGGCCGGAAAGACTAAGTGTGCGTGCGCTTGAGGAATGGCTTTCAGGATGCTTGGCCAAAAGCCGAACGAGACGCGGGATACGATCTCGTCTGGATTCGGTGCTGGCCTGCGCAATGCTCGTTTGCGACCGTGACCGGTATAGCGGACGTCATCGACCTTCTTCAAGGTTTCGGGTTTGAGCTGTGCCTTGATGCTAAGGTCGTACCAGTGGCCGCTTGCCGAGCCGCCGCAGTACTGAGTGGACATAGCGCGGTGAATATTGTTGCGTAGAACTATTTCAAAATTGGAAAGCAGTGCGTTGAAGCACGCCGACAGTTCAATGTTCCACATGTACAGGCCAATTGATTCCTCCACGCTGGTGGTGCGGAAGTAGCTCTTGTAACTGTCAAGTCGAGGCTTCGAGATAGATTGTTCAAAGGCCAAAGGGAGAAGTGGGCGCATGGAGTTCGTTTGACAGAGAGTGATTTTTGCCGTATATTTGTTCGTGAAGCGTTGGTCGGCACTACCCGTAAGGGCGCCTCAACGTAAAGAGTGTAAGGACCTCCGCAAGGAGGTCTTTCGCTTTCTGGCCTAGATTTTTTGTACCGTTCACAGTTCCCTATTGAACAATTATGCTACAGCGGCTTACCTTGAGTTGACCGTCATATCTTGGCTGGTGAGTGTGCTGGGTTGCGTAAGTTTTGTCCAGCGGTTAGCGTAGCTTTCCGGCAAGAATTTCGTTAGAGGTCAATTTGCCTGTCAACGTAGTGTCAACGCTACTGTTAGATCACGAAGGCAGCAGTGTTAGGTCAAGTTCCATAAGTACCTGATTTCGTTATACAATGTGCCCTAGTGTTAATGGCGCGAAAGAATTTGTAATCATCAGGTGGCCAGTTCGAAACCGGCAGTCGGCACCAATAAATTCAAAGGGTTACAGCGCATTTGCCTGTAGCCCTTTGTCGTTTGGAAATTGGAGATATCCGTCTGACGGATAAATCATATATATCTGATATTCGGATATATTGACTTTATCTGAAATTCAGCTAAATTTAACTTATCTGAATAACGGATACTCTCCATGTCAACTGCCCCTGCATCCCTGCTTCTCATCACCACGCCACAGCTAGGTCAGTTGCTCTTGTCTACGCGTAAGCGGCGCAAGCTCACGCAGACCGACGTGGCGCATCGGCTAGGCTTGAGCCAGAATCGCATTTCGCACTTGGAACAACATCCGGATGAAATCAGCGTCAAGCAGTTGCTTAGCTGGTGCTCAGTAATCGGGCTGGAGCTGCGGCTCGGAGAGCGAATCGGGGGCGGGCCGAGCAGCTCCGCTGAGTGGTAATCATGGGCCGTCGCGCGCATCGCCAAACACTGCACCTCTGGGCCAACGGGGATTACGTCGGACGTTGGACGGTCAAAGCCTCAGGAGACTCCGAACTGCAATACGACGCAGCCTGGCGCAACTCCACACGTGGGCGCCCAATCTCACTATCGCTGCCGTTCAATCTTCATAATGAACCGCTAAAGGGAGACCGTGTCTCCCACTACTTCGATGGACTGCTGCCGGACAGCGACACCATACGCAAACGCCTTGCAGTCCGGTTCAAGACTGGGTCCACCGATGCATTTGACCTTCTCGCGGCCGTTGGTCGGGATTGCGCTGGTGCTTTGCAGCTTCTGCCCGAGGGTGTCGAACCGGAAGGACGGGGCCAGGTCGATGGCATAGTGGTTGATGATGAGGCCATTGAGCGGCACCTGCTGGACGCGGTTAATCCGGGCCATTACGGCGCCATGCCGGACCCCGATGACGATTTCAGGATTTCGCTGGCCGGCGCGCAAGAGAAGGATGCGTTCCTGTGGTGGGACGGAAAATGGCTAAAGCCGCGGGGCACGACGCCGACGACGCACATCTTCAAGCTCCCCATCGGGCTGGTTGGTGGGAGAAAGGCGAACTTCTCCACATCGGTCGACAACGAGTGGCTATGCCTGCGACTGTTCAAAGAATACGGGTTGCCAACGGCGAATGCGCAGATTGCGACATTCGGCTCACAACGGGTGCTCATCGTCGAGCGCTTCGACAGGGCACTGTCGCGCGACGGGAAGCAGCTGTTCCGGCTGGTTCAGGAGGATTTTTGTCAGGCTACGGGGACCTCGCCGCTGATGAAATACGAAAACCAGGGCGGCCCGGGCCTGCAGCAGATATTCACCCTGCTGCAACAGTCGCAGCAGGCCGATACGGACATGCACACACTCATGGCCACTCAGCTTCTGTTCTGGATGCTGCGTGCGCCGGATGGTCACGCCAAGAACTTCAGCATCCAACTGCTCGCCGGGGAGCAGCGCTTCAAGATGACGCCTGTCTATGACGTGATGTCGGCCTACCCTGCCATCGGCCATGGGCCGAACCAGTGGGCAGATCATGACATCAAGATGGCTATGGCACTACTCGGGAAGACCCGGCACTACCTGGCACACAGCATCATGCGACGCCACTTCAACAGCACGGCGAAGAAGGTCGGGTACGGCGACAACGCCGAACCTCTCATCCAGGATTTCATTGCCCGCACGCCTGCAATTGTAAACAAGGTCCGCACGGAGCTGCCAACCGGGTTCTCGGAAAAGGTCGCCGACCGAATTCTCGGTGGCATTCTCGCCGCAGCGCACGCCTTGGAACAGATGTCCCCAGTCTGATCGAACACTTACCTGCGGCCCAGGCCAAACCCGGACAGGATGCGCGAGCAAAGCCAGCAACAGAGCTCGTTATGGGCATGTTGATAAATTGTATGAAGTGAATTGCGGATTTCATAACCGACAGCACGTCTCACAGTTGGTAAGATTGTATTTTTCTGACTTGGCCTGGCATATGTTGACTTACGCACAACCCAGTCCGCCATTATCGCGCGGCGAATTCGCGCCCAGTCACCCGGCCGATGGCGCACTCTTCCTTATCTACATTACGCTGATCTGGATCGGCATGATCCTCGGTTTCGGCGGCGAGATCGGGCGCCATATCCAGAACCATGAGCCGCCCTATCCAATGATCCTGCACGTGCACTCCGCAGTGTTCGTCACATGGCTGGTCGGGTTCACGGCGCAGATTCTGCTCATTCGTACCGGGAAACCGGCCCTGCACCGGCGGCTGGGCATGGCGATGGGGTTCGGTATAGGCCTGATGGCCATCGTCGGAACATTGACGGCCTACACGATACAAAACCTCAATTTCGGCACGCCGCGCAGCGATCCCGCGTTTTTCAGCGTTCAGATGGGCGATTTGATCGGCTTCGTCGGCCTGAGCGTGGCGGCCATCGTTTATCGCAAGCGGACGGCGGCGCACAAACGTTTGATGCTGCTCGCGATCTTGCAACTGAGTACGGCGGGCTTCTCACGCTGGCTGGGCGGTACGGTAGGCGGGGCCATTCAGTTCGGCCACTGGGGGCAGAGTTTTTGGGCGACTTTTCTGATCCTGCATCTCACGAACGACGTACTCGCGCTCGGGCTTGGAGCATACGATCTGCTGACCCGAGGCCGCCTGCACCCGGCCTACGTGGCGGGTCTGGTCTGGAGTTTCGGCTGGCAGATCACGCATGTCAGCCTGTATCTGTGGCCCGCATGGTTGCCTGTCGCGAAGATGCTGCTTGGGCACTGAGATACAGGCGTTCATGCAGGGCCAGCTGACCAGCCCGGAGACCATCGGCCAACTTGATTGCGCTTAAGCCTTGCGGCGGCGAACCATGAGTCCCATCAGTCCCAGACCGGCCAGCAACATGGCGTAGGTACCCGGCTCCGGCACTGCGACAGCGTTGAAGGCGTAGCTTGCGGATGTCAGTTCTGTGACGGTAGTGCCGGTACGGTTACCTGCCTGGATGGCGGTCGCGTCCAAAAACACATTGATACCGAGCGTAGTATATTGCCCAACCGGCACGTTGAAGAATGGGGGCGCAATCGCGTTCTGGGTAAGGCCACCAGCCTGAGGCGCGACCCCGTTGGAGTACATCGTCGACGTCGTAAAAATACTGCTCAAATCTGTGCTTTTATAGTATGCGCCTTGGAAATAATCCCCTTGGCTAACGAAGGTAAAGCTGTCAACCAACGAATTGCCGCCAGTTGTAGGCAAGATGTAATTACCAAATACTCCAGGCTGCACAGCGCTGCTCAATGTATAGCCAGCATGCGCGACCGCCACAAATGCGTTTCCGGACACCGGTTGGTCCGATATCGAATTAGTGACCGTCGACGTTCCCCGGGTCGCAGCAGTGGCGCTGACATCGAAACCAGGAATCGACGAGAACGAGATCACATCGCCGGTTACCGAAACAACACTGCCAGCCCAGAAGTCACTATCGTAAAAGAAGTCTTCGTGAGCTCCTTTAATTTCGACGTAACCCGCTGCCTGGGCCGAAGTAGCGGCAACTGCGCCCGCCAGCAAACTGACAATCAATTTATTCTTCACTGTTTTTCTTTCCGTATATACCTATCCAAGCAAGGCGAAGCCGTCGCACCAGACTGGGCCGCATCGTAGTGTGCGTAGTTAAGATTGTTTGAATTTTTTCAACTATCGAAGCATAGCATAACTGCGTAACCCTTATTGGTAAATCGGCATCGATTATTGCCAATGCGCAGTTCGGCTAGGGGGCATCAACCGCCGCTACACTTGCGCAGCCCCAGATCGCACCTGCTGTTTCAGCTATAGCATGGCTCAACCATGGCTGACAAAAAAATCATCAATACGGTTTATAAAATTTCCACCAAGCGCGCCAATGGCCAACTACGCCGCGAAGTCTGGGTCAACGGAAAAGGATAAGTAACGCGCCGGAAAAGGTAGGTCTCGTAACCGTCGAGCCGCAAAACGTACGTCTGATAGCCGATCAATTCAAAATCCGCGCATACCTGACCTGACACCCTCAGCTATTCGTACTTGGCCGCCAGCCGCTGCCACGCCGGATCATCCTTGAGCTGCCGGATCACCGGGGCGATCTTGTCATAGATCGCCCTTTTGGCGTGCGGCACCAGAAAGCGCCGCTCGGTGGTGCGCGACGGCAGCTCGTGCAGCTGAAATTTGTCCGCCTCCAGCGCGTGCACCTTCAGGTAGTAGCGCACGACCGATTCGGCGGCGGTCACGCTGTCCACCCGTCCGAACCGCAGTTTCTCCAGATTGTTGTCGTCGCTGATGGCGTCGCTGCGGACCAGCCCCTGCTGTCGTATCCACGCATCCAGATCGGGATAGCTGTAGCCGAGCACCATGCCGACCGAGTGGCCGCTCAACGCGCCCGGCTTGGACACATTAAAGACCGGCCCCGCAGGCAACACGATCACATAACGGTCGATGTCGAACGGCACCGTCCACAGGTATTTTTTCTGGGCGACGTCGTTGAACCAATGCGGCATCATGCCGATAACAATGCCGTCCAACTCGTCCCGCTCCACTTGCAGCTGCAAGCGCTTGCGCGGCAGATAGATCAACTTAAAACTCAGCTGGCCGAGTTTTTTGCGGTTCAGGTAATCCACCAGATCGGGATAGATGCCGCTGCCGTCGCCTATCATCAAGGGCGCGACGCGGGCGCTGGTATAGACGTTGACGACCTCGCCCCGCGCCGCGCCATGAAGCACGCCCAGGCTCAGCATCGCCAGTGCCGTCAGGAACTTTTTCATAATTTGAATATAGTACGCCATCCTGCGGTCCGACTTAAGCCCATCCTAACCTCGTAGCCAGCCCGCTTGCTACAATAGCCGGATGCGTAACGCCCTGGCCCTCCTTGTCGCCCTGATTTTTGTGCTGTACAGCTCCCTGCTGGCAGCCGCGCCAACGCATGCCTGCTGCAAGAGCGCCGATTGCCCGGTCACCCAGTGCGCAGCGGCCGATTGCCTGCCGTCGGCGATGCCGGCGGCCCTGGGCGATATCGCGCTACCGGCCGCGCAGCCCGCCAGCGTGGCGGCGCAATGCCCGGCTGCGACGATGCTGCCTACCCCGCCGACCAAAATATGGTGCCCTCCCGACTGACGGTAAAAGTGTTTCAGATCAAATACACCACTTTTACTTTTATAAGGAAACACCATGAAATCGATCATCATTAAAGCATCCGCCGTTACCGCCGTCCTGCTGGCGTCCGCCGGCGCCTACGCCAGCTCCATGGATTGCTGCGGCGGCCTGGAGTGCTGCGTCAAGATGCTGGCCTGCTGCTTCTAAGCGCTAGCCTGTAAAGAAAGGGCCCTGCGGGGCCCTTTCTTCGTTTTAGGACTGGGCGAACGCCAGGAAGTCGGCGTTGAATTTTTCCTTGTGGGTGTCGGTCAGACCGTGCGGCGCGCCAGGATACACAATCAGCTTGGCATGCTTGACGATGGCGGCCGAGGCCTTGCCGGCGGCGTCGATCGGGACGATCTGGTCGTCATCACCGTGGATGATCAGCGTAGGCTTGTCGAACTTTTTCAAGTCGTCGCGGAAGTCGGTTTCCGAGAAGGCCTTGATCGAGTCATAGGTATTTTTGTGACCAGCCTGCATGCCTTGCGCATACCAGGCCTGGATGATGCCCTGCGAAGGCTTGGCGCCCGGACGGTTGTAACCATAGAACGGACCCGAGGCGATATCCAGATACAGCTGCGCACGATTGGCCACCGAGCCGGCGCGGATGCCGTCGAACACTTCCATTGGCAGGCCACCCGGATTGGTGGCGGTTTTCAACATCAGCGGTGGCACCGCCGAGATCAGGCCCAGCTTGGCGATGCGTTTGGTGCCGTGGCGGCCCACGTAGCGAGCCACTTCGCCGCCACCGGTGGAGAAGCCGGCCAGGATGATGTTCTTCAGGTCCAGCGTTTCGATCAGCTGGGCCAGGTCGTCGGCGTAGTGATCCATGTCGTTGCCGTCCCAGGGCTGGCTGGAGCGGCCGTGGCCGCGGCGGTCGTGGGTGATGACGCGGAAGCCGTTGTTGGCCAGGTGGAAGGCCGCCGATTCCCAGCTGTCGGCGTTCAGCGGCCAGCCGTGGCTCAACACTACCGGCTGGCCGGTGCGTGGACCCCAGTCCTTGTAGTAGATCTCGACGCCGTCGCGGGTGGTGATGGTGCTGGCCGTTTTACCGACGGGATGCACAAGCGGCGCGGCCTCGGCACTAGCGCCGGCAAACGCGGCCAGGGGAACGGCAACTGCGGCCACGGCGGCGCCGACGCCACCGAACAGGGCGGAACGACGGGATGGATTCACTGCTTGGTCTTGGGTATTGTTGTTCATGACGGACTCCATTTTAAGTAGATAACGATTTAGTAGCGAACTATGTTTGCGTATTCTGACCGGACGGTTTTTGCTGTCCATGCGCACAATATATATTGTGCGCTATTTAATAGCAAGCTATTTTAGCGCATTATTTTGGGCCGCCCGCAGGCGGCCCGCTACATCAGGACTTCGCGAACGCCAGGAAATCGGCGTTGAACTGGTCCTTGTGGGTATCGGTCAGGCCGTGCGGCGCGCCGGCGTAGACGATCAGCTTGGCATCCTTGACGATGGCGGCCGAGGCTTTGCCGGCGGCGGCTATCGGGACGATCTGGTCGTCATCACCGTGGATGACCAGCGTCGGTTTGTCGAATTTCTTCAAATCGTCGCGGAAGTCGGTTTCCGAGAAGGCCTTGATCGAGTCATAGGTATTCTTGTGGCCGGCCTGCATGCCCTGCGCATACCAGGCCTGGATGATGCCCTGCGAAGGCTTGGCGCCCGGACGGTTGTAGCCGTAGAACGGACCCGACGCGATGTCCAGATACAGCTGCGCACGGTTGGCGACCGAGGCGGCGCGCAGGCCGTCGAACACTTCCATCGGCAGGCCGCCCGGATTGGTATCGGTCTTCAGCATCAGCGGCGGCACCGCCGAGATCAGGCCCAGCTTGGCGACGCGCTTGGTGCCGTGGCGGCCGACGTAGCGCGCCACCTCGCCGCCGCCGGTGGAGAAGCCGGCCAGGATAATGTTCTTCAGGTCCAGCGCTTCGATCAGCTGGGCCAGGTCGTCGGCGTAGTGGTCCATGTCGTTGCCGTCCCAGGGCTGGCTGGAACGGCCGTGGCCGCGGCGGTCGTGGGTGATGACTCGGAAGCCGTTGTTGGCCAGATGGAAGGCCGCCGATTCCCAGCTGTCGGCATTCAGCGGCCAGCCGTGGCTCAACACTACCGGCTGGCCGGTGCGTGGACCCCAGTCCTTGTAGTAGATCTCGACGCCGTCGCGGGTGGTGATGGTGCTGGTGTGTTGAATAACGTGGTTCATGATCTTCTTCCTTTTAGTCGATGTGTGGATATCAGGTGTTGTGCTAATGTTCCTGGCAAGTTTGGCCTTGCGATGGGATGAATCTTAGGCCTGCCAAGGCATTTGCGGAACAGACAGCCCTGCAAGGCCACTTTGCAAAAATGCAGGCGCCCACCACGAACCGACACCCTCCATGCCCTCAAATACCGATTTCGACTGGAACGACATCCCGCTGATCCTGACGCTGGCCCGCAGCGGCAACATGAGCGCCACCGGCCGCCAGCTGGGCGTGGACGCCTCGACCATCAGCCGCCGCATCGCCGCCGCCGAAAAAGCCCTGAAGCTGCGCCTGTTCATCCGCGATAACACCGGCTACCAGCTGGCCGACGCCGGCCAGGTCTTCGTCCAGCACGGCGAGGCGGTGTACGGCAACGTCCAGAGCATGTTGCAGGCCTCGTCGCAGGAGGCCGACGCCACCGCCGGTCCGGTCAACCTCACCTCCATCGATTTCCTGTTCGACTACTGGCTGCTGGAACACGTTCCCGCCCTGCACGCGCTGCACCCTCAGCTGCAACTGACGCTGCAGGCGGAAAACCAGAACCTGTCCTTCACCCGCCGCGAGGTCGATTTCGCCCTGCGCCTGGGCAAGCCGGGCGAGGACGCGGCGCTGGTGATGCGCAAGCTGGGCGACCTGGGCTTCGCCGTCTACGGCCACGCCCGCTTCGCCGACACGCCGCGCGCCTGCTGGGGCACCCAGCCGTGGATCGCCTACGCCGACACAATGGCCGGCACCGGCGAGATGCGCTGGCTGGCGCAGATGGAACCGCAGCCGCGCATCGTGCTGAAGGTGAACAGCCTGAGCACGATGGTGCGCGCCTGTCGCGCCGGCGTCGGCATGGCGCTCCTGCCCTGCATCATGGGACAGCAGGAAGGGCTGGTGCGCATCGGCGGCGGCGTCGAGGTGCAGCGCGATATCTGGCTGCTCAGCCACCGCGACGCCGGCTCCATCGCCCGCTTCAAAACCGTCGCCGCCTGGCTGTCGCAGCTCTACGCCAGCAACCAGGACCTGCTGTGCGGCGCGGTTTTACACCGTTAATCCGCATTCTGCCCCTCCGTTTTTGCAGTTCGTCACATCCCGGTGGATGTACAGGTGCCCCTTGTCTATAGTTCACTCAACGCAAGACAAAACGCAGTGCAACCAACCACCCAAGGAGCTCAAAATGAACATCGCTAAAAACATGGAAGCCATCTTCGTAGCCGCAATCGTCGTCGCCAGCGCTACCTCGTTCGCCACCGCCGCCGTACCGGCAACGCACGCCGCCACCCCAGTGGCAGCAGTCGTCGCCAAGGCCGACACTGCGAAAATGCAAGTGGTGACCGTCAGCGCCAAGCGCCTGACCGCCGCTGAAAAAGCCGCACTGTAATCGACCACTAATTCACGCTGAACGACGGAGCGCATGATGAAAAAATATCTGAAGGCTGCGATGCTGGCCACGGTACTGAGCAGCGGCGCCAGCGCCGCGCTGGCCGCCGATGTGATCAGCGAAAACCGCAGCGTCGATGCGCGCGCCGTCAACATCGATCTTGATGGCGTCATCAGCCTCAAGGTCAAGCAAGGTCCAGTCGCGTCGCTGACTCTTTACGGAGAGGCTGACGCGCTGAAAAAAGTGACGGTGGAGCAGACGGGCGATACCCTGCACATCGGCACCATCAAGTCCCGCGGCTTCAGCTTCGGCTTCGGAAAGAAGCAAGACCTGCGGGCGGAACTGACGCTGCCGAATCTGCACCAGGTGGTGTCGGGCGGCGTCGGTTCCACGGAAGTGAGCGGCTTTAGCGGCGACAAGCTGCGCCTGGCGCTGGACGGCGCCGGCTCGGTCAAGGTCAACGCCCAATACCGCGACGTCGACGTGAAGCTCGGTGGCGTCGGCAGCATGACCGTCAACGCCGGCAACAGCGACAACGTCGACCTGAATTTGCGCGGCACCGGTCACATCGAAATAACCGGCCAGACCAAACAGCTGCACGCCAGCCTTGGCGGCGTCGGCGGCCTCGATGCGGAGCAGCTGCGCGCCGACGCGGTGGAGGTCAATATGTCCGGCCTGGGTAGCGCGTCGGTGTACGCGAAGACCAGCGCGAATATGAAGTTATCGGGTATGGGTTCGGCCAAGGTATATGGCAACCCGGCCAATCGTAGCGCCAGCGCCCACGGCATGGGCAGCATCAGCTGGCAGTAAAGAATGCGGTAGTCCGCAGCAGGAAACACATGGGTGTGTTTTTACCGTCCGCGAGGCTCACTCCTCCCGGACGGTTTTTTTTACTTCAGATAGCGCGCCTGCATGGCGTCGCGCCCCAGCACGATGCGCATGTCGGTGGAAACCGGCTTGCCGCTCCGCGCTTGCAGCGGCAGGCCCAGTCGCCGCGCCAAAGTCTGCGCCAACAACTGCTGGTCGCGCTGATACTCGATGCGGCTGAGCGGCACCACGAACGGCTTCACGTTGGTCAGGCGCGTGGTCTTGATGCCTTCCGCGTCCAGCGTGCGTGCCAGCCGCGCGGCGGCGCCGGCAACGCCGTTGCCGTTGCTGATTTCCAGCTTGACGCCCTGCCCCGCAGGCGTAGCTTCAACACTTGCGGCGACACGCAGCACTTCCACCAGCGCCGCGCCAACCTGCCGCACTTCCGTACGCGGCATCGAGGCATCGGCAACGGCCCTGGCCTGCGCCGCGCCCTCCTTCAGCAGCGCATAGTCGCGCTGCACGTCATGCGCGCGCAGCGTCGCCGCTTGCCTGAACATTTTCGTCGCCCGTTCGCGTTCTCCGGCCGCTTCCAGCGCGGCGCCCAATTGCTCCCAGCGCGAGGCGTCGGTCGGCTCCAGCAGACAGGCTTGTTCCAGCGTGGTGATGGCCGTCCGGCCGGCCTCCGGCACGGGCGCCGGGGCCGGTGCGGGGACCATGCCGCTGCACGCCATCAGCAAAGCGCCGGCGCACGCGGCGCCCAGTGTACGTTTCATCATCGCCTCCTATTTTCCCAACATGGTCGGCAGCATGCGATAGATCTGTATGCCGGCGGGGCCGATCAGCACCAGCATCAACGTCGGAAAAATGCAGAAGATCAGCGGGAACAACAGCTTCAATGCGATCTTGGCGGCGGCTTCCTCGGCGATCATGCTACGCTTGGCACGCAGATTGTCCGAGTGCACCCGCAAGGATTCGCCCATGCTGGTGCCGAAGCGTTCCGACTGTATCAGCATCGCCACCAGCGTATCGACATCGTCGACGCCGCTGCGCAAGGCCAGGTTGCGCAAGGCCTTCTCCTTGCTGAAGCCCGCGCGCATCTCCATCAACGCCAGTTGCAGCTCCTGCGCCAGCGCCACGCTTTTGATGTGGATTTCGCCGGCCACCTTGGCCATCGCGCGCTCCAGGCTAAGGCCCGCTTCCACGCAGACGGTCAACAGATCCAACGCATCGGGGAAGTTCTCGAAGATCTCGCGGCAGCGGCTTGCCGCCCTGCGCGACAACACGACGTTCGGCAGGTAGTAGCCGATGGCCGCCGTCAGCAGCAACAAGTGGATGAAGCCCCGGTTGAGCGCGTGCTCCAGCGCGGCGGCGCCCAGCCCCGCCAGCAGGGCCGGGAGCCCCAGCGCCAGCAGCGTCTTGGCCGCGAAGTACAACGACGGCGCCGACGCGCTGCGCCAGCCCGCGTTCATGAAGCGGGTGCGCAGCGGCGAGCGCTCCCACCCTTCCTCCGGCAGCGACAGCCGCGAAAACGGTTGTGCCACTTGCGCCACCTTCTCTATCCAGCCGCCTTCGGCCGGCGCCGACAATTCCGATTTGCCCATAAAATCGCCGAGCCGTTCGCGTATCGGCACCGACGAAAAGCTGAGCAGCGCCACCAGCGCGATGCCCACCACCACCGCGAACACGATAACGAGGAAAGCTATCTGCCGGATATCCATGCCGCGCTCCTCAAACCCGTATGCGTATCAATTTGCGCATCCACAGCACGCCGCCCGCCGCCATCGCCAGGGCGTACCAGCTCAGCGTCACGCCGGCGGGATCGCTCCACAGCACCCGCACATAAGCGGGATTGGTCAACATCATCAGCGCCATCACGCCCAGCGGCAGCAAACCCAGTATCCACGCCGACATCCTCCCCTCGGCCGACATCACGCGCACCTGCGCCAGCAGCCGCAGGCGGGCGCGTATCAGGCGGCTGATGTTACCCAGGACTTCGGCCAGGTTGCCGCCGGATTCGCGCTGTATCAGCACCGCGATCACCAGGTAACGCAGATCGGTCAGCGGTACACGCATCGCCAGGTTGTGCAAGGCTTCGTTCATCGGCACGCCATAGTTGATCTCTTCATAGGCGAACTTGAATTCGCCGGCGATCGGCTCGGGCATTTCCTCGCCCACCATCTGCATCACGTTGGCGAAGGAATGGCCGGCCCGCAGCGCCCTGCCGAGAAAATCCGCGGCTTCCGGCAGCTGCTCCTCCAGCTTGACCAGGCGTGCGCGCCGCGTGCGCATCAACAGCGCCCAGGGCAGCGACAGGATCATCGCCAGCATGCCGGCCGCCGCCAGCGCGGGCAAGTCCAGCATGGCCGGCAGCAGCAGCGCCGGCGCCAGCAACGCCAGCACGCAGCCGATGAACTGCGCCACCGACCAGCGCACGCCGGCCTGCAACAGCAGGCGGTCCAGCGCAGCCAGGTACTTGAAGCGGCGCAGGACTTTTTCCAGTGCCGGGTTGCGGCTATAGCTGCGCTGCTTGAGGATATCGATACGCTCCCCGCCGCGCTCCCCGCGCGCCGCCATCAGGCGCAGCCGCTTGGCGATGCGCCGCGCACCGCTGCCGTGCGCGCTCGACCACCACAGCCACGCGCCTTCGATCATCAGGATCACGGCGGCGAACAGCAGCACCGCGAAGGCGGAGAAGATCGCATCCATGCCGCTACTCGTAGATCTTGTCGGGGTCGAACACCGAATCGGCCACCGGCACGCCGAACATGCGCAGGCGGTCGGCGAAGCGCGGCCGCACTCCGGTGGCCGAGAAGTGGCCCAGCACCTTGCCGTTCGCGTCCACGCCTTTTTGCTCGTAGCGGAAGATCTCGTGCATGGCGATCACCTCGCCCTCCATGCCGGTGATCTCCTGCAGGCTGACCAGCTTGCGCGTGCCGTCGGTCAGCCGCGACACCTGCATCACCACCGTCACGGCCGAGCAGATCTGCTGCCGCGTGGCGCGCGGCGTCAGGTTCAAGCCGGTCATGCCGACCATGTTCTCCAACCGCGACAAGGCATCGCGCGGGGTGTTCGAATGGATGGTGGCCAGCGAACCTTCGTGGCCGGTGTTCATCGCCTGCAGCATGTCCAGCGCCTCCGGCCCGCGCACCTCGCCGAGGATGATGCGGTCCGGCCGCATGCGCAGCGCGTTGCGCACCAGCGAACGTTGATTGACCTCGCCCTTGCCTTCGATGTTGGGCGGCCGCGTCTCCAGCCGCACCACATGTGGCTGGCGCATTTGCAGCTCGGCCGCGTCCTCGATGGTGACGATGCGCTCCGTCGGCGGGATAAAGCCGGACAGCACGTTCAGCATGGTGGTCTTGCCGCTGCCGGTGCCGCCGGAGATCAGGATGTTGACCTTGGCCTGGCCCAGCGCCTTCAGCACTTCCATCATCGGCGGCGTCAGGCTGCGGTAGTCGAGCAGGTTCTGCACCGTCAGCGGATGGACCGAGAAACGGCGTATCGACAGGATGGGCCCATCGATCGCCAGCGGCGGAATGATGGCGTTCACGCGCGAGCCGTCCGGCAGCCGGGCATCGACCATCGGACTGGATTCGTCCACGCGGCGGCCCACGCGCGAGACGATCTTCTCGATGATCTTCATCAGATGCGCGTTGTCGTTGAAGGTCACGTCGGTCAACTCCAGCCGGCCGGCGCGTTCGACGTAGACCCTGGCGCAGGTGTTGACCAGGATGTCCGACACGCCGGGATCGGCCAGCAGCGGTTCCAGCGGCCCGAAGCCCAGCATCTCGTGCTGGATATCGAGCACCAGGTTATGCCGCTCGTGCTGATTGAGCACGATGCGCTCCTCCTCGATGATGCGCTGGACCAGCAGCGCCAGCTCGTGCTTGAACTGTTCCGGCGTCAGCCGCTTCAGGCGTTCCAGGTCGATGCGGTCGAGTATCGTCTGGTGCATGCTCTTCTTCAGGTCCTGGTAGGCGGCCGCCGCTAGTCCCGGCGGGCCGCTGCTTCCCTGGCGGTGGTCGTCCGAAGCCGCCAGCCGTTCGCGTAAGCTCATGTCATCCTCCGCTGCCGTTGTTAAAGGTTGCTAGTCGTTGTCGTTGCGGCCGAACAGGCGGTCGAACAAGCCTTTGCTCTCCGCCACCCGGCGCGCCGTCACCTGCTCCACCAGCTCGGCGAGGCTGCGCGCCACCGCGCTGCTGCGCGACAGCTGCAGCACCGGGATGCCCTGGTTGACCGAGTCGGTGGCCGACAGATAGTCGTTCGGCACGGTGTGCACCACCTCCGCGCCCAGCGCCTGCTCCAGGTCCATCAGGCGCAGCTTGCCGCCCTTCTCGTAGCGGTTGACGATCAGGCGAATGCGCTCACTCGGATAGCCCAGCGAGCGGAAGATGTCCAGCAGGCGGCGGCCGTCGCGGATGTCCGGCAGCGCCAGTTGCAGCACCGGGTGGATGGTGTCGGCCTGGTCCAGCGCGCGCAGCGAGATGGCGTCGATCTGGCGGCCCACATCGAGCACGATGAAGTCGTAGTGCTGGCGCGCCACGCGCAAGATGGTGTCCATGTGCTCCGGCTTCATGTCGACCGCGTGATTGGGATCGTCGGCCGCCGCCAGCACGCCGAAGTTCGACGCCACGTGCACCAGGCAGGAATCGAGGAAGGAGCCGTCCATGCGGCTGATCTGCGCGCAGATGTCGGACAGCGTCATCGCCGGCTTCTGGTCCGACACGTACAGCGTGGCGTCGCCGAACTGGCCGTGCAAATCGATCAGCAGCACCTTCTTGTCGGCCAGCGCTGCCAGCGCGTAGCCGAAGTTGGTCGACAAGAAGGTCGCGCCGCTGCCGCCCTTGCAGGAGATAAAGGCCAGCACCTTCCCGTCGCGCATCTGGCTGACGCCGGCCGCCACCTCGATGCGGCTCATCGTCTCGTGGAAGGCGCTGTGCACCAGCGGCAGCTGCAGCACCTCGCGTATGCCGGCGCGCATGGCGCGGATCAACAGGTCCTGCTGCGGCTCGCGCGTCAGCAGCATGAAGGACGAGGATGGATACAGCTTGCTCAGGCGTTCGACCAGCTCCGCCTCGTCCGGCGTCACATCGCTGGCGTCGACGATCACCAGCTCCGGCAGTTCCAGCAGCTGGCGTTCCACCGCGTCGCGCAGGCCATTGCGCGATGCCACCAGTTGCACGGCTGGCACGCGCGCGGAGCCTTGCGCGGCGACTTCGGCATGCAGCAGGCTGTCCCTGCTGATCATCAGTGCTTTCATGGTCGCTCCTTACTTTGTGCCGCTGACGCCGATGGTGAATGCGGACGGCTGCGGCGCAGGATCGCTGCCGGCCTTCTGGTACCGCTCGAAGGCGGAGCGCGCGGCGCGGCCGTCCATGCCGGCCACCGGATCGCCGTTGCGGCCCGCGTCCGCATTGGCGACCTGCTGCGCCAGCGTGACGCGGGCGATGTCGCCGAAGTGCCGGTCCCATTGCGGCGTGGTGGACACAGGTTGCAGGGCGCAGGAGGCCAGCATGCATGCCATCGGCAGGCTAAGTAGATATCGCATCGTCGTATCCCGTTTATTTGTGGTCGGTACTCTGGGCCGGCGGCCCTTCCATGCGCCCTTCGAGGAAGAGCTGGGCGCGACTCGGCGTGGTGACGCTGTCGGTCGGCAGCTTGTAGTTCGGCGGCAGCGGCTTCACCAAATGCGGCGTCACCACGAACAGCAGCTCGGTGCGGTCCTGCTGGAAGTCGGTGCTGCGGAACAGCGCCCCCAGCACCGGCAGCTCGCCCAGCACCGGCAGGCCGCGGATGTTGGTGGTCTGGTTGTTGCTGATCAGGCCACCGATGGCGAAGCTCTGGCCGTCGAACAGTTCGACCGTGGTGGCGGCGCGGCGCGTGGTAATCAGCGGCAGGATGGCGCCGCCCGAGAAACCCGCGGCCGAGATACCTATGCCTTCGCGCGACAGCTCCGACACTTCCGGCGCCACGCGCAGGTTGATGCGGCCGCCGGCCAGCACGGTGGGCGTGAAGTGCAGGCCGATGCCGAACTCCTTTTCCTCCAGCGTGACCTTGTTGTTGTCCTGCGCGACCGGCACGAAGATCTTGCCGCCCGCCAGAAAGCTGCCTTCCTGGCCGCTGATCGCCATCACCGTCGGCTCGGCCAGGATGCGCACCAGCCCATCCTGCTTGTCGGCGGCGATGCCGACGTGGTTGCCCGTGGCCCTGCCGCCGCTGAGCAGGCCTTTCAAGGTGCCGCTGATGAAGTCCGACGCCAGCGTGGTGCTCCAGCTGCCGCCGCCAAAGCTCAGCGACAGCCCGGCCTCCAGTTTGTCCAGCAGCGTCTTGGAGACCTCGGCGATTTTCACTTCCAGCATCACCTGCTGCGGCGCGCCGACGTTGAGGAAGTTGACGATGCGCGCAGCGCCGCCCGCCGCCGATGCCGACGAAGGCGCAGCTGGCGTTGGCGCCGCAGGCGCCGCCGCGCCGGCCTTGTCGCCCTTGGCCGCCTCCAGCGCCTGCGCCGGACGGCGCACAAACGCGGCCGCCAGCTCCAGCACGCGCGCCGCCGTTTGCGCGTCGTCGACCGTGCCGCTGAGGACCAGCGTATCGCCGGCCGCGCTGACCTGGATGTCCTTCTGCGTCGGCATCAGCGCGGCCAGCGCGTTCTGCAACGCGGCCGGATCGACGCCGACCACCACCTCGATCACATTGCACACGCCGCTGCGGCCCTGCACGATCATATTGCTGCTGCCGATGTCGACGCCGACCACATACAGCGTGTCGGGCGCCACCAGCATCGCCTGCAGCACGGCGGGATTGCCGACGCTGCGCGCCTGCACCGCTTCCGGCATGCGCATCAGCGTCGACTTGCCCAGTGCGAGCGTCAGGCTGCCCGGCGTGGCCGCCTGGCCGCTGCAGCGCAGACTCACGGCATCGCGGCCCGGCGATGGCTGCGGTGCCTCCGGCATGGCGCGAGCGGAAGCGGCACCGGACAATGCTGCGGCCATACCGGGGACCGGTGCCGGCGCGCCGGCGGTGGCACTCGTGGCGGCGGCCGCCCCCTGGCTGGCCATCGCCAGCAACAGCGCCGCGTGTCGTAATGTCGTCATGGCCGGCTCACAGACATTCTTGCGTGCGCTGCACGCCGGCGATCACGCCAACGCAGGAGCGGGCACGCGGCGCGGCTTGCGCAAGTTGCGGGCGCGGCCTGGCGACGGCGGCGGGCGTCTCCGCCGGCGGCGCCACCGGCGCCCTGGCGATGCCGAGCAAACTAATCTTGGTCGCGCCGTCCGTCACGCCCGGACGCGGATCGACCTGGTTACGCAGCACCAGCGACAGCGTGCCGACGCTGCGCGCCAGGTCGATGTTCTCGGCCTGCGCCGGCGTCACCTCCAGCGTCACGGCGTTGACCACGCGCGGCTTGGTTTCGTCGCGCCCCACTTCCTGCGCCACGGCCAGCACCAGTATCCGTTCCAGCACGATCTTGGAGATCGCGTTCTCGTTGCCGCTGGCCGCGGCCTGGGTGTTGACGATGATGTCGACAAAATTCCCCGGCAGCGCAAAGCCGGCCACGCCCACCACGTCGTTGACGCGCACCGTGATCGCCCGCTTGCCTTCCGAGATCAGCGCCGACAGGCCGCCCAGCGTGCCGGCCGGCGCCAGCTTGGCCTCGTTCAAAGGCTCGTCGCGCAGCACACTGGTTTTCAGCACGCGGCCCACCAGTTTGGAACCGTCGCGGATGGCGCCGCGCGGCAGACTCTCGGCCGGCCAGTCGATCGCCTTCAGCATCTCCGGGGTCAGGCGCTGGCCGAGGTTCACATCGGTGGCGGCGACGATGATCTTGTTGGCCGACGCCGGCGTCTGGCGCAGCAGCCAGCGCGAAGCCAGCACCACCGCCGCCAGTCCCAGTACGATGGCCAGCGCCATCATCATCAGTGCGCGCCGGTTGTTCATGCTATGCGCCGTTGCAGCTGGTCGATGGCATCTGCCTGCGCCGCAGCGCCGGTGGCGAACATGCTGATCCAGGCTTGTTCCAGCGTCTCCACGCTGACGCGCGCGGGCTCGCCCAGGAAGCCGGCGAAGTCATTGATGCGGCCGATGATCTCGCGCGGGTAGCAGGCCAGCAGCGGCAGGCCGCTGCCGGCATGCAGTTCCTCGACCAGGTAGCGCAGCGCCGCTTCATCGGATATCACGCCGGCGACCACGCATTGTTGGCGAAACAAGGCGCGGTAGTGGGCCGCGTCCAGCGGCCCGACCGGGATCTTGTAGCCGACCCGGCGCAGCGCCACCGCATCCAGCAGCGCTTCCGGCGCCAGGCTGGTGGCAAACACCAGCTGCATGCGGCACGGGACGCTGAAGTGATAGCCGCCGGCCAGCGCCAGCTGGCTGCGTTCCAGTTCGCGCGCTTGCGACAAGCGATTCAGCAAATCGGCGGCGGGCATGCGCTGGCGGCCGAGGTCATCGACGATCAGCAGGCCGTTGTTGGCCTTCAGCTGCGGCGGCGAACGATAGCAGCCGCTATGGCTGTCCGGCTGCAGCTCCAGCATATCGGTACTCAGGTCGGCGTCCAGCGCCACCACGGGCCGCGCGCACAGCACCCAGCGCGGATCGCTGCTGCGGCGCTCCTGCACTTGACGCAGCTGGCGCAGATGCCGCGGGTCCGGAGCGCGGTGCAGCAGCGCGTCGTAGACCTGGATGATCTCCTGCCCCACCACCAGCGCATGCGGCACCGCGATCACGCCTTGCAGCAGGGCGCCCAGCCGGCGCGCCAGCACCGACTTGCCGCCGCCCGACGGACCATGCAGCAGCACCGTGCGGCCCGCGTACATGGCCGCGCCCAGCATGCGCTGCACGGCGGGGCCGAGAAAGTCGTCGGCAAATTCGGCGGCCAGTTCCTCGGCGCACAGCTGCTGCGCCTGGCCGGCCTGGCGTTCGACCATGGCGCGATAGGCATCCAGCGTCACCGGCGCCGGGCCGGCGTAGGGACAGCGGTCGATCCAGGCGCTGGCGCGCAGGCGGCCGGCCGGCGTCAGCTGGTACTGCACGTCGATGTCCGATTCGCCGCGCCAGGCCACTTCGACCACCTGCTCGGCCACCATGAACTCCAGCACTTCACGCAGCACATTGATCGACAGGTGCAGCCGCGTGGTCAGCACCGGCAAGTGGATTTTTCCGGTGATGAAGATGGTCTTGGCGATCAGCTCGACAATCAGCTGTTGCGACAAACCGGTGTCGCACACCGATTTGGGCTGCGCCGGCAGCATCTCGGCGGGCTCGGCATGGACGGCGGGGGAAGGCGATTCAACAGCAAGCATGACGATCTCCAGCGGTGGAATTAGTTACGTTGAGGAATCAAGTCTATCGGCCCACGCTTTGCGGATATTGACGCGCAGCAAATACGTGGCTAAGCGCCGCTCAGCGATGCGCCGATACCACCATCGCCAGGCTGGCCAGCGCGATCGCCACGCCATAGGGGATGCCGCCGACGCTGGCGCCCGGCGCCAGCGGCACCGCTTGCAAGGGCACGCCCAGCGCGCGCAGCAGCAGCGGTTTGCAGATCGTCGCCACGTTGCGCCAGCCGTCGCGCCAGCGGCCCTTAAACAGCAGCATCAGCAGGCCCATCGCGCCGCCGATGAGCGCGGCCAGCACCGCCACCTTCAGGGCCATCAGTGGGCCGACGAAGCTGCCGACCATGGCCATCAGCTTGACGTCGCCGGCGGCCATGCCGCGCAACAGATACAGCGGCAGGAATAAAAAAAAGCCGGCCAAGGTGCCGGCCAGCCAGTGCGTCACCGGCGCCCAGTGCAGCCCGCCCAGCATGTGCAGCATCAGCGCCAGCAGCAGGCCGCTGAGGATCAGCACGTTGGGGATCTTGCGCAGGGCCAGGTCGGTCACGGCCGCTTGCGCAACCAGACAGATCAATATCACTTCGATCGCGTTCAGCATGACAGTCGCTCCGACGAAAGGCTTTCCAGCCCGACTGCGGCTGGAAAGCCTGGGGTTTACGCCGAGGTGATTTTGGTCGCGATGGCGGTAAAGGCGGTGGTCAGCGCCGGCCCCAGCAAGGCGAAGACGGCAATCACCGCCGTCGCCATCGTCGCCGCGATCAAGCCGTATTCAATCGCAGTGATCCCGTCTTCGTCGTGCGCAAACACTTTTGCGGCTGCAATAATCGAGTTCATGATTTACTCCCGTAAAAAGTCAAAAAAAGTACCCCTGGCGCGGCGGGCGGCCTACTGAATCGCTGATGCTGCGCCATTAAGGCTTACTATACGGATCGGAGTTTTCCGAGAGTTGACGTGACGCAAGTTTTCCATGCGGCATTATTTTGGCGGGTTTGATGAAAATGTGCGCGCGGGACACACATCACGGCTGGCTTATGTCAAACTGCATCAGTTTCCCGGTCGATACGCTGGAAGGGCTGACCCAGCTGTCGGAAAAAGGTCGCATACAGTTGCAAGGAATGTTTTTTTTCGCACACATGAATTGCCTTGATTGCAAAAAGCTATTATCCTGCTTAGCTGTTCTTTGGAAAGGCCCCGTGTTGCTGCTTCACTGTGCGCCTGACTATCAAAGAGATTGGCTTGATAGGCGTGAACCAAACGTGGCTAGACACAAGGTTGTGTGATTATTTTCCAGAGAAGAAAATGGATTCCCTACTGAAACACATGGTGGACATGACCGGCCACCGCGATCACACGATGCTCGACATCTCCGTGATCTCGGCGGTGCAGGAGCTTGCACGCGCCAGCCAGGCCCGCGTCCTGACGCTGGCCACAGTCAGGGGTAAGATCTTCGTCCGTCCGCGCGCCATCGTCTGCGCCGGCGAAGCGGCGCGCATGGTCGACAGCACGGACCTGCACAATCCCGGCGAGCCCATCGAGAACATCCCGGCCCTGGCCGACTGCATCGCCAACCACGAATCGGGCGCCGACGTCGCCAACGAGGCGGGCGAGCACACGCTGTGGCTGCCGATCTGGCTGGGCGACAAGGCCGATACCTGCCTGGAAATCGTCAACCCGACCCCGTACACCAGCGACACCATCCACATCATCGGCGGCATCGTCAGCGTCTACCGCAACTTCCAGAACCTGCTGGACTACAGCGAACGCGATTCGCTGACCGGCCTGCTCAACCGCAAGACCTTCGACGACCAGCTGGCCAAGATGCTGGCCGCCAGCACCGAGCAGGATTCGGTCACGCTGCCGGGCGAGCCGGAGCGCCGGCATCACCACGAGCAGGAAAAGCAATGGCTGGCCGTGGTCGATGTCGACCATTTCAAGCACGTTAACGACCGTTTCGGTCATTTATACGGTGATGAGGTCCTGATCCTGATCGCCAACCTGCTCACCTCCTCGTTCCGCGCGCAAGACCGCGTGTTCCGTTTCGGCGGCGAGGAATTCGTTGTGCTGCTGCGTTCGACCACCCTGGACAACGCCAAGAAAATCATCGACCGCTTCCGCATGAACGTGGCGTCGCATGACTTCCCGCAAGTGGGCAAGGTGACGGTAAGCGTGGGGTTTGTCAGCATCAGCGCGCTGGAGGCGCCGGTGATCATCCTGGGACACGCCGATCAGGCGCTGTACTATGCGAAAAGCCACGGCCGCAACCTGGCCTGCCACTACGACGAGCTGGTCGAGGGCGGCATGCTGCAGGCCATCGCCTCCAACGATACCGCCGAGTTCTTCTAGGCCAGCGTCAGGAAGCGCATCGGGTCGACATTCCACTTGCTGGGCGACTCGTGGCCGACGATCTTGTCGCCGCCGCCAAAGCCCAGTCCCCGCGACAAATCGATGGTTTCCGGCTTGATGTAGAGGTTTTTCTTGGTATTGAAGAAAACATTGACCTTGGGCGCCAGCAAATTGGTTTCGTGCGGCTCAATCACCACGCCCAGGCGCCCCGATTCCAGCATCACCATGGTGCCCACCGGATAAATCCCGACGCAGCGCATGAATTCCTGCGCGTACTGCGGGTTGAAGTGGAACTTGCTCCACTCATAAATCTTGCGCAGCGCCGCCGCCGCCGACATGCCCTTGTGATAGCAGCGGTCCGCCGTAATCGCGTCGTACACGTCGACAATCGCCGCCATCTGCGCCAATTCGCTGATTTCGTCGTTGGCCTGCTTGTTCGGATAGCCGCTGCCGTCGCGCCGCTCATGGTGGTGCAGCGTGATATCCAGCGGAATCGGCCCCACCTCCGGCGACTGCAGCAGGATGTTGTAGCCGTCCTGCGGATGGCGCTTGATGATGGCGAATTCCTCGTCCGTCAGCGGACCGGGCTTGTTCAGGATGGCGTCCGGCACCAGCGCCTTGCCGGTGTCGTGCAGCAAGCCGCCGAGACCGGCCTGGTGGGTGGTTTCCGCGTCCATGCCGCGCGAACGGCAGAACGCCACCAGCAGCGTACAGACGCTGACCGAGTGCAAAAAGGTGTAATCGTCCTTGTTCTTGATCCGCAATAAACCGACCAGCGCGCCAGGGTTGCGCAAGATCGATTCGGTGATATTCTGCACCACCGGCTGGACCTGATCGAGTTCGATGGCTTTGCCCAGGCGCGCATCCTGCATCACGGTGCGTACCAGCGTCGACGCCTGGTGGCGGATTTGTACTGCACGCTTCATTTCCTCGCCCAGCGAGACGCGCGTGATGACCGGCGCCTTGGCGACGATTTCGACGATTTCGCGCTCGGTAGCGGCCTGCGCCTCGTCCAGCGTGGGCGCGTCCTGCACGTCCAGGCCTCTGGCGTTGTCTATGACAACGTCGTGGATGCCGGCGTTGATGATTTTGCGGATTTCATCTTCGCTGGAGATCAGGAAACGGTTGCGGACAAACGGGTGGGTCATCCAGTCGCAACTCAAGTCATGGATATACATGCCCACTTTTAGCTGCGAAGAGTCGACTTTCTTTAACATACTGGTACCCACTTTGAAGAGACTGGAAGCAGCGGAAAGCGCTGATGCCAGTATAGCAAATAGTTTCCTGTCAGGATCAGATTTACAGGTGCTACCATTTGTTTGTCCAGGTTAATAGTGCTCACAATTTATGGAATTACGCCAACTTCGTTACTTTGTAGCTATAGTAGACCACGGTTCCCTGTCGCGGGCGGCTGTTGTACTACATGTTGCACAACCGGCACTAACACAACAGTTGCGGCAACTGGAAGAGGAGTTGGGCGTGCAATTGCTGCACCGCTCGGCTCAAGGCGTGCTGAGCACGGACGCCGGCAAGATCTTCTACGAACATGCGCAAGCCATCCTCAAGCAGGTGGCGGACGCCCGCTCGGCAGTGGCGCAGTCGGCCGAGCGCCCCAGCGGCAGCGTCACGCTGGGGCTGCCCCACAGCATTTCCGGCGCGCTGGCGCTGCCGCTGCTGACGGCAGCCCGCGCGCAATATCCCGAGATCACGCTGCAACTGACGGAAGAACTGACCGGCAACCTCAGCGAGCAGCTCAAATCCGGCCGCGTCAACCTGGCGGTGCTGTTCGACGACGGCCAGCTGGCCCAGTTCGCCACCACGCCGCTGGTGGAAGAAGAGCTGCGCTTCATCTGTCGCGCCGACGCCACTTACGCGCAAGGTGAGCAAGCGCTCACTTTGACCCAGACGTTGAATACCACGCTGATCCTGCCCGGCCTGCAACACGGGGTGCGGCCGCGCATCGAAAGCGTGGCGCGCCAGGCCGGACTGACGGTGGGAAATGTCATCGAGATCAATTCCATCGCCATACTCAAGTCCGCCATCCTGGCCGACATGGGCGCCACCATCCTGCCGTCGGCGCCGGTGCTGGACGAGCTCCAGCGCGGCACCATGCGCGCCCACCGCATCCACAGCCCGTCGATTTCGCGCACGGTGGTGTTGTGCGCCTCCAAGAATATTCCGCTGACCAACGCCGCGGCGGCGGTCAGCCGGCTGGTGCAGCAAGTCAGCGCGCAGCTGTGCGCCGGCGACACCTGGCCGGGCGCCACCGCCATCGCCTGAGCCCCCCGTCAGGTCATCATTTTTTCTTATACCCCCATCGGCAATCGGTATTTCCGTATACGTCAACTAGCGCCCATACTCCGCTACAAAGCGGGTTTTTTAAGCCTAAAATACCTGCACCGCCGCTAACCATGCGGCCCATGGCCTGATCCTGGCGCGCCTACCCGGCGCCACCAAGTTTGGGCGCGATCTGACACAAAACCGGAGACACCGCCATGCCCGATACCACGGCACACGGCCCAGCAACGTCCACCAGAGACAACGCCGCCGCCCCATCCCGCCTCACGTCCGTGAGCCTCGACGACAAATACACGGCCATCAAAGGCGACATCTTCCTGTCCGGCATCCAGGCGCTGGTGCGCCTGCCGATGATGCAGCGCGTGCGCGACCAGGCGGCCGGCCTGAACACCGCCGGCTTCATCTCCGGCTACCGCGGCTCGCCGCTGGGCGGCCTGGACGAGAACCTGTGGAAGGCCCAGCCGCACCTCGAAGCCCACCACGTGCAGTTCGTGCCGGGCGTGAACGAGGACCTGGCCGCGACCGCCGTCTGGGGCTCGCAGCAGGTCGACCTGATCGGCGAAGCCAAGTACGACGGCGTGTTCGCCATGTGGTACGGCAAGGGCCCGGGCGTGGACCGCTGCGGCGACGTCTTCAAGCACATGAACCACGCCGGCACCTCGAAGCACGGCGGCGTGCTGCTGGTGGCCGGCGACGACCACGGCGCCTACTCGTCGACGCTGCCGCACCAGTCGGACCACCTGTTCTCGGCCTCGATGATCCCGGTCCTGTATCCCTGCAACGTGCAGGAATACCTGGACCTGGGCATCCACGGCTGGGCCATGTCGCGCTTCTCCGGCTGCACGGTGGCGTTCAAGGCGCTGGCCGACACGGTCGAATCCTCGGCCTCGGTCGACGCCGATCCGTTCCGCGTCGAGGTCAAGATCCCGCACGATTTCGTCATGCCGGAAGGCGGCCTGAATGCACGCCTGTCCAGCATCCCGCTGGGCCAGCAGGCGCGCAATCAGGAAGCGCTGATGCAGGACTACAAAATCTACGCCGCGCTGGCCTATGCGCGCGAGAACAAACTCAATCACACCACCATCACCAGCCCGAACGCCAAACTGGGCATCATCGCCTCCGGCAAGTCCTACCTGGACGTGCTGGAAGCGCTGGAAGAACTGGGCATCGACGAGAAGATGGCGGCCGACGTCGGCCTGCGCCTGTTCAAGGTCGCCATGCCATGGCCGCTGGAGCCGGACAGCGTGCGCGAATTCGCGCAGGGCCTGGACGAGATCCTGGTGGTCGAGGAGAAGCGCCAGATAGTCGAGTACCAGCTGAAGGAACAGCTGTACAACTGGCGCGACGACGTGCGTCCGCGCGTGATCGGCAAGTTCGATGAAAAAGGCGAATGGGTCGCGCCGCGCGGCGAATGGCTGCTGACCTCCAAGGCCGACTTCTCGGTGTCGCAAGTGGCGCGCGTGATCGCCTCGCGCGTCAAGCGCCTGATCTCGGACCCGGTCACCTGCGACCATATCAAGGCCCGCCTGACCTTCCTCGACGCCAAGGACGCGGTACTGAAGAAAGCCATCAGCACCCCGTTCCGTCCGGCGTTCTACTGCTCCGGATGCCCGCACAACACCTCGACCAAGGTCCCGGAAGGCAGCCTGGCGCTGGCCGGCATCGGCTGCCACGTGATGGCCACCTCGATCTACCCAGAGTTCAACAAGCTGACCACGCACATGGGCGGCGAAGGCGCGCCGTGGATCGGCCAGGCCGCGTTCTCCAAGATCCCGCACGTGTTCCAGAACCTGGGCGACGGCACCTACTTCCACTCCGGCTACCTGGCGATCCGCGCGGCCGTGGCGGCCAAGGTCAACATGACCTACAAGATCCTCTACAACGACGCGGTGGCGATGACCGGCGGCCAGCCGGTCGACGGCATCACCTCGGTGCCGATGATCGCGCAGCAGATGGCCGCGGAGGGGGTTAAACGCATCGCGCTGGTTACCGAAGACCTGAACCGCTATACCGACCGCAGCGCCCTGCCATCCATCGTCAGCCTGCACGACCGCAAGGACATGGACGCAGTCCAGCGCGAGCTGCGCGAAGTGGGCGGCGTATCGGTGCTGATCTACGACCAGACCTGCGCGGCCGAGAAGCGTCGCCGCCGGAAGAAAGGTGAATTCCCCGACCCGGCCAAGCGCATGGTCATCAACGAAGCCGTGTGCGAAGGCTGTGGCGATTGCGGCATCCAGTCCAACTGCACCTCCATCCTGCCGAAGGAAACGGAGTTCGGCCGCAAGCGCACCATCGACCAGTCGTCCTGCAACAAGGACTACTCGTGCGTGAAGGGCTTCTGCCCGAGCTTTGTCACGGTCGAAGGCGGATCGCTGAAGAAGACCAAGACCGGCGTGACGAAGGACAACGCCGACGACGGCTTCGGCGCCCTGCCGGAGCCTGTGCTGCCGTCCTGCGACGAGCCGTACAACATCCTGATCAACGGCATCGGCGGCACCGGCGTGATCACCGTCGGCGCGCTGATGGGCATGGCCGCGCACCTGGAAGGCAAGGGCGCGTCGGTGCTGGACATGACCGGCATGTCGCAGAAAAACGGCTCGGTCACCTCGCACGTCAAAGTCGCGAAGACCCCGGCCCACCTGCGCGCGCAACGCATCGCCACCGGCGAGGCGGACGTGATCCTCGGCTGCGACATGCTGACCGCCGGCGCCGCCGACGCGGTATCGAAGATGCGTCCGGGCCGCACGCTGGCCATCGTCAACCTGCACGAGCAGCCGCCAGGCACGTTCGCGCAGAACCCCGACTGGCAGTATCCGGTGGAGGAAGTGCGCGCACTGATCGAGGAATCGGTCGGCGCCGGCGCCGCCGATTTCATCGACGCCACCAAACTGGCCACTGCGCTGATGGGCGACTCCATCGCCGCCAACCTGTTCATGCTCGGTTACGCATGGCAGAAAGGCCGCATCCCGCTGAACGAGGAATCGCTGCTGCGCGCGATTGAGCTGAACGGCGTCGGCATCGCCTCGAACAAGAAGAGCTTCCTGTGGGGCCGCCGCGCCGCCGTGGACCTGAAGCGCGTCGAGCGCGTGGCCACGCCCACGCAAGCGATCGTGATGCAGATGCCGCAAAGTCTGGAGAACGTCATCAGCAAACGCGTCGAGTTCCTGACCGCGTACCAGAATGCCGCCTACGCTGCCAGCTACGAGCAGCTGGTGTCGCAGGTGCGCGCGAAGGAGACCGCTCTGGGTCTGGGCAACAAGCTGTCCACCGCCGTCGCCAAGTACGCCTTCAAGCTGATGGCCTACAAGGACGAATACGAGGTGGCGCGCCTGTACACCGACGGCCGCTTCGTCGAGCAGCTCAAGCAGCAGTTCGAAGGCGACTTCTCGGTCAAGTTCAACCTGGCGCCGCCGATGTTCGCCAGGAAGGACGCCAAGGGCCACCTGGTCAAGGCGGAATTCGGTTCGTGGATGTGGAGCGCGTTCAAGCTGCTGGCCAAGTTCAAAGGCCTGCGCGGCGGCGCGTTCGACATCTTCGGCTACACCGGGGAGCGCAAGATGGAACGCGCGCTGATCGTCGAGTACCGCGAGATGGTCGCCGCGCTGATGGACAAGCTGACGCCGGAAAACCACGCAACCGCAGTGGAACTGGCCGGCCTGCCGGAGAAAGTGCGCGGCTTCGGCCACGTGAAGGAAAAGGCTGTCGCCACCTTCCGTACCGAGAAGGCCCGCCTGCTGAATCAATTCAGCCAGCAGCGCGCTGCTTAAACCGCACGTCGTTCCCGCGAAAGCGGGGACCCATACGGCGCACGCTCAGCATGGGTTCCCGCCTGCGCGGGAACGACAACAATTTCGCTTGACTTGACGTTAACGTAAACGTCATATAATGAACTGAACAAAAGCACAAGGGACACCATGAACGACCTCTCCGCTCCGAAAATCGCAGCCGTGCCGGATCAGCCGCGCCTGAACAACAAAGTCCGTTTCGTCACCGCCGCCTCGCTGTTCGACGGCCACGACGCCTCGATCAACATCATGCGCCGCATCCTGCAATCGAACGGCGTCGAAGTCGTCCACCTCGGCCACAACCGCTCGGTCGACGAAGTCGTCACCGCGGCGCTGGCCGAAGACGTGCAAGGCATCGCCATCTCCAGCTACCAGGGCGGCCACGTCGAATACTTCAAATACATGATCGACCTGCTGCGCCAGCGCGGCGGCGCGCACATCAAGGTGTTCGGCGGCGGCGGCGGCGTCATCGTCCCCGACGAAATCGCCGACCTGCACGCCTACGGCGTCACCAAGATTTTCAGCCCGGAAGACGGCCAGCGCATGGGCCTCGTCGGCATGATCCAGTGGATGGTGCAGCAGTGCGACATCGACCTGTCCGACTACTCGCCCACCTCGCTGGCGCCGTTGAAGGATGGCGACATCGCCACTCGCCACCGCCCACTGGCCCAGCTGATCACCGCGCTGGAAAACGAAAAAGCCTCCCCTGCCCTGCGCGCCGAACTGCTGGCCGCGGCCGAAGGCCTGGCCGTGCCGACACTGGGCATCACAGGCACCGGCGGCGCCGGCAAATCCTCGCTGACCGATGAACTGATACGCCGCATCCGCCTCGACCAGGGCGACACCGTCAACATCGCCATCATCTCGATCGATCCGTCGCGCCGCAAATCCGGCGGTGCACTGCTGGGCGACCGTATCCGCATGAACGCGATCAATCCGTGGAACGGCCAAAGCCGCGTCTTCATGCGCTCCCTGGCCACGCGCGAAGCGGGCTCCGAAATCTCGCAAGCGCTGCCGGACGTGATCGCCGCCTGCAAAGTGGCGGGCTTCGACCTGGTGATCGTCGAAACCTCCGGCATCGGCCAGGGCGACGCCGCCATCGTGCCGCACGTGGACGTGTCGATGTACGTGATGACGCCGGAATTCGGCGCCGCATCGCAGCTGGAAAAAATCGACATGCTCGATTTCGCCGACTTCATCGCCATCAACAAATTCGACCGCAAGGGTTCGCAGGACGCGCTGCGCGACGTCGCCAAGCAGTACCAGCGCAACCGCGAAATGTGGAGCAAGCGCCCGGAAGAAATGCCGGTCTACGGCACCCAGGCGTCGCGCTTCAACGACGACGGCGTGACCGCGCTGTACCAAGGCCTGCTGCCGAAACTGGCGCAGTTCGGCCTGAAGGCCAAGCCGGGCAAACTGGCGCCGGTGGACGTGCGCTTCTCCAGCGGTAAGAACGTGATCGTGCCGCCGGCACGCGCGCGTTACCTGGCGGAGATCGCCGACACCGTGCGCGGCTACCACCGCTTCACGCGCAAGCAAGTGACGCTGGCGCGCGAACGCCAGCAGCTGACCGAATCGAAACGCATGCTGGCCATCGCCCACAAGACCGCCGACTTCGACGATCTCATCGCCGAACGCGACGCGGAAATGGACGGCGGCGCCAAGAAACTGCTGGCCCAGTGGCCGGACATGCAGGCCGCGTACGCGGGCGACGATTACGTCGTCAAAATCCGCGACAAGGAAATCCGCACCCGCCTGATCCAGCACACGCTGTCCGGCACCAAGATCCGCAAGGTGGCCCTGCCGCGCTATGAAGACCACGGCGAAGTGCTGCGCTTCCTGATGCTGGAAAACGTGCCGGGCTCCTTCCCGTTCACGGCCGGCGTGTTCGCCTTCAAGCGCGAAGGCGAAGACCCGACCCGCATGTTCGCCGGCGAAGGCGACGCCTTCCGCACCAACCGCCGCTTCAAGCTGGTCTCCACCGGCATGGACGCCAAGCGCCTGTCGACCGCCTTCGACTCCGTGACCCTGTACGGCGCCGATCCCGCGCTGCGCCCGGACATCTACGGCAAGGTCGGCAACTCCGGCGTCTCGATCGCCACACTGGACGACATGAAGGTGCTGTACGACGGCTTCAACCTGTGCAGCCCAAGCACCTCGGTTTCGATGACCATCAACGGCCCGGCGCCGACCATCCTGGCGATGTTCATGAACACCGCCATCGACCAGCAGGTCGAAAAATTCGTCGAAGAGAACAAGCGTCAGCCGAGCGCCGACGAAGCGGCCAAGATCAAGGACTGGGTACTGCAAAACGTACGCGGCACCGTGCAGGCCGACATCCTGAAGGAAGACCAGGGCCAGAACACCTGCATCTTCTCGACCGAGTTCTCGCTGAAGGTGATGGGCGACATCCAGGAATACTTCGTCCACCACCAGGTGCGCAACTTCTACTCGGTGTCGATCTCCGGCTACCACATCGCCGAAGCGGGCGCGAACCCGATCTCGCAGCTGGCGTTCACGCTGTCGAACGGCTTCACGTTTGTCGAAGCCTACCTCGCGCGCGGCATGCACATCGACGACTTCGCACCCAACCTGTCGTTCTTCTTCTCGAACGGCATGGACCCGGAATACACGGTGCTGGGCCGCGTGGCACGCCGCCTGTGGGCGGTGGCGATGCGCGACAAGTACGGCGCCAACGACCGTTCGCAAAAGCTCAAGTACCACGTGCAGACGTCGGGCCGTTCACTGCACGCGCAGGAGATCGACTTCAACGACATCCGCACCACGCTGCAGGCGCTGATCGCGATCTACGACAACTGCAACTCGCTGCACACCAACGCCTACGACGAAGCGATCACCACGCCGACCGATGAATCGGTACGCCGCGCACTGGCGATCCAGCTGATCATCAACCGCGAATGGGGTCTGGCCAAGAACGAGAACCCGAACCAGGGCTCGTTCATCATGGAAGAGCTGACCGACCTGGTGGAAGAAGCGGTGCTGCAGGAGTTCGAACGCATCGCCGAACGTGGTGGCGTGCTGGGTGCGATGGAAACCGGCTACCAGCGTGGCAAGATCCAGGAAGAGTCGATGCTGTACGAGCACCAGAAGCACGACGGCACGCTGCCCATCATCGGCGTCAACACCTTCCGTAATCCGAAGGCCGGCACCGAAGCGCCGCAGATCATCGAACTGGCGCGCTCCACCGACGACGAGAAGCAGTCGCAGCTCACGCGCCTGAACGACTTCCACGCTCGCAACGCGGCTGCCGCGCCGGCGGCGCTGGCGGCCTTGCAGCAGGCGGCCATCGACAATGCCAATGTGTTTGAAAAGCTGATGGACGCCGTGCGCGTCTGCTCGCTGGGCCAGATCACGACGGCGCTGTTCGAAGTCGGCGGCCAGTACCGCCGCAATATGTAAGGCAGCAAGGCGGGAGGCGGATCAATGCCGCCCGCCGGCTGATTGCAGCAGCCTCCTGCCCTTCTCGGAAACGAAGACCCGGCCGGAGGCGCCTCCCTCGCTCGCGATCAGGCCATCTGCGCAAGCGTCCTCCCAGATAGTCAACCTGGGGCAGGAGCTGCGCCACACCTCCATCACCTCGGAATACGAATGCGGCCGCTGTTGCAGCCAGTCCAGCATCTGCAGCGTCAAATTGTCGTGCGCGTTTGCCATGGCGCTCTCCCTGGCGGTTTGGTCCCAATTCAATATAGCCGCAGAACCGGGCTATAACAAGCCGATTTAGTTTGACGGCACCGACGCCCAGTAGCCAGCGCAGAAATATGCGCCAGGCTTTCAACGAGACTCGAAATGCGGCCACGCCTGGCGCTGGATGGCATGCTGTTCGAAATCGACGCCACCGCTGTCATTTAGACGAACGGGTTCAATAAAATGGCCCCCGTCGCAGCGAAGTCATGGACATTGCGGGTCACAACCTCAAGTCCATGAACAAGCGCAATTGCCGCAATTTGTCTGTCGATCGGATGATTTGTCTGAGGAGACATCAAACCTCCCCACACCTGAGCGCAATCCACATCAAAATTCAATATTCGATCCGCATATTCATGGATGACCAGACCGAGCCAGGTCTCGAGTTGCATTACTTTGTTTGAGTCGCCGTGCTTTCGGACGTTTTCGATGCCACATCTGATTTCTCCAATAGTCTGCGCACAAAGATAGCGATCGCTCGGCCGGTTCGTAAGGAAGAACCTTATAACACCTGGGTTCGCTTGCCGTCCCTTGCGTGCTTCACTGATGACATTGGTATCGATCAGATACATAAATGCATCGCACTTTAGTTCTTGCGGACATCGAAATCTTCATCGTCCCCAACATTGGGCATGCTCGCAAGGACGTCGACAGACGAACGCCGGTGCAGCCGGTGCAATGCTTTTTTTAAAATTTCCAGATGTTCTGCTTCAGGGCTACGGCCGTTTGCTGCCGCCCTTTGCTTTAGCGCTAACGCAAGGTCGTCATCGACATTGCGCACAATTAGATTGGTGGCCATTGCGATCTCCCCAAGATCATCGATTTCATCATACATCAATGAAAAAGGAAGCGCGCATCAAGTACTACGCGGGTTGAGCACGCCCAACTGTTGACCCCGCCAACAGCACCGGCTGCCACAGCTCTTGCAGCTCGCTGGCCGGTTTGCCGTCCACCAGCGCCATCAGCATTTCAACCATGCGGGCGCCGGCTTTGTGGGCGTCCGGCTGGTCGATGGTAGTGACGTCGACGCCGGCCAGCGTGTCGGCCATGCTGCCCCAGACGATCACCGACATCTCCTTGCCGATATCGATGCCCGCGTCGAGCAGGGCGCGCACGGCGCCCACACCGGACAGGTGATTGTCGACGATGACGGCGGTCGGCCGCGGCGAACACGCCAGCAACTGCTGCATCGCCTGATAGCCGCTGCGGCGGTCCAGCGTATTGTCGATCAGGTAGCGCGTATCCACAGCCAAACCGGCCGACGCCATCGACGCCACAAAGGCGTCCTTGCGCTGGCGGGCGAAGTTCAATTCCAGCGGCGCGCTGACCAGCGCCACACGCTGATGGCCCAATCCCAGCAAGCGCTCCATCGCCATGCGTATGCCCGCCGCATTGTCGTAGTCGAACCACGCATATGGCGCGTCAAGCTGGGTGCGGCCATGCGCGACAAAGGGGAATTTGGATTTGCTCAGGAAGGCGATGCGCTCGTCGCGCACCAGCGTGCGGCTGACCACCAGCCCATCGACCCGCCGTCCGCGCACGATCTGCTGGTACGACGGCTGCTCCGCCGCCGGCGACACCGGCGCGATGATCAGGCTCTTGCTGACCTGCTCCAGCGCGGCCGACATGCCGGCCACCACGTTGAGAAACATCGGATCGCCCAGGTCCGCCGGCAGCAGCGGATAGATGATGCCGAACACATTGGTGCGCCCCAGCGCCAGCGAGCGCGCCATCGGATTGGGCTGGTAGCCGTTCTCCTTGGCCGCCTTCAGCACGCGCTCGCGGGTCCGGCAGTTAACCTCGGGATAACCGTTCAATGCGCGGCTCACCGTGGTTTTCGACATGCCGAGTAAGTTCGCGAGGCGCTCCAGGTTCATAGACAATTGCTCAATGTTGGCCGGTGATTATAGCGGACGGGTCGAAACCACCACCACCGTCATCTACCGCTTTTTTGAAAAAATACAACATAATCAAAACGATAGAAATCGGAACCAGCGTCAGGTAGAAGGCGAAGTGGCCGCTGAAATTGCCGAACACATAGCCGGTGATCAGCGAGCCGGTGGTGCCGCCCAGTGCTGAAAAAATCACCAGCAATCCGGTCATGGCCGAATGCTGATTCTTCGGCAAGGAGCTGAGCATCACCGAATTGATGCCGGGGTAGATCGGCGCCATGAACAATCCGATCAGGGGGAACAAGAAGGTCGCCAATGGCGCGCTGGACCAGCTGATGTTCGGATCGGCCACCACGTTGTGCGTCAAGGGTAGCGCCAGCAGCACCATGGCCGCCATGCCGATCACGCAGGCATTCATCACCGGATACCAGTTCAATTTGCGCATCAACACGCCGGCCGACAGGCGCCCGATCGCCAGGCAGGCGGCGAAGATGCTGGTCACCTGCACGCTCATGGCCGCCGGCAGTTTCAGGATCTCGTTGTTAAAGGTCGGCAGCCAGGTGCCCACGCTTTGCTCGATCAGCACATACAGGAACGCGGTGATGACGAACACGCACACCAGCGGCTTGAAGAACAGCTTGAGCATGGCGGCGAAGTCCTGGGCGATGCTGCGGCCTTGCGGCAGCGCCGCCATGTCCTCGTTGAAGGGAGTGGTCAGCAGCAGCGCGAACGTCAGCGCGCACAGCACGGCCAGCACCCAGTACACCTGCAACCAGCTGCGCGACAGCGGATCGGAAGAATCGATGAAGTAGCCGAACACCCAGTAGGCACTCAGCACGCCGACCATGAAGAAGCCTTCCAGCAGGTTCATGACGCTGGCGTGCTGCTTGCGGTCCGCTGCGATCAGGCCCAGCGTCGAATACACCGACACCTTCACCAGCGCGAACGACATGCCAACGCAGAAGAACAGCAGCTTGGTGGTGGCGAACGATGGCAGCACCGGCATCGCCACGCAGGCGGCGGTGACGATGGCCAGTCCGGTCAGCATGGCCTTTTTGTAGCCGAGACGCGGCAGGAAGGACGCGATCAGGAACGACACCGCCGCAATCGGCAAGTCCTTGAAGCCTTCCAGCACGCTGGCGCTGGATTTGCTGATGCCGTAGTTGTTGATGACCTGAAGGATGACCGTGCCCACGCTATTGAGCAGGATCGCAAAAACAAAGTAAATCAGAAATAGCGCAAATAGAATGCGATTGTTCTTCATACTGTCTCCATTATTTTTATAGCCTACACGTCATTCCCGCGCAAGCGGGAATCCATGCGGCGTATGGGCTCCCGCCTGCGCGGGAGCGACAACGTTCTAATATGATTCGAGATTGAAGTCGCTCAGGCTCGTGATAACCACGTCGGCCTCGGTGAGCACAAAGGGATGGCCTATTCCCAATGCGAACATGCCGGCCGATTTGATCGACGTCACCCCCGCCACCGCATCTTCCACGCCGAGGCAATCCTCCGGCGCCACGCCCAGTTCACGCGCCGCCTTCAGGAAAATCTCCGGGTCCGGTTTGCCGCGCGCGATGGTCGCCGCGTCGACCACGTAGTCGAATTTATCGGTGATGCCCAGGCGACCCAGCACCGTAAAGGCATTCTTGCTGACCGAGGCCAGGCCGATGCGCAAGCCCGCTGTGCGCACCACGTCCAGCGCCCGCACCGCACCCGGCAGCAGATCGGCTGCGGACATGGTGGCGATCAGCTCTTGGTAATGCCGGTTTTTTTCATCGGCCAGCGCCAGCTTCTCCTCGCTAGTGTACGCCCGCTTGGACGACGCCAGGATCAAGTCCAGCGATCCCATACGATCAATCCCCTTCAAATTCTCGTTGAAGGCGTGGTCGAAGTGTACGCCCTGCGATTCCGCCAGACGCTTCCACGCCAGGTAGTGATAGTGGGCGGTGTCGGTGATGACGCCGTCCAGGTCGAAGATAACGGCTTTAAATCGGCTCATGCAAAACTCCTCGATTGCGTCGGTTGCGACAGCGTCAGCGCGACAGGTTCGCCGCCGTGGGTAAAGTTCAGCACCTCGCCTTGCAGCAGGCGGTAATCCGCACGGCCAGGCTCCACGTGGACCTCCAGCAGCGCACCCTTGAAATGAATCTTGAACGTGTAGTGCTGCCACTGCTTCGGCACCGACGGTGCGAAGTGCAGCTCACCGCCCACCACGCGCATGCCTGCGAAGCCATACGCCACGCCCATCCACGTGCCGGCCATCGCCGCCGTGTGCACACCGTAGTGCGTGTTGCCGTGGGTGTCGTCCAGGTCGAGGCGCGCGGTCTCCATGAAGTAGTCGTAGGCCTTGTCCTGATAGCCCACTTCCGCCGCGATGATGCTGAAGATGCAAGAGGACAGCGACGAATCGTGCGTCGTCACCGCCTCGTAGTAATCAAAGTCGCGGCGCTTGTCCTCCAGCGTGAACTGGTCGGACAGCAGCAGCAGCGCCAGCACCACGTCCGCCTGCTTGCACACCTGATGGCGGTAGATCACCATTGGGTGATAGTTCAGCAGCAGCGGGTAGTTCTCCTTCGGCGTGTTGGCGAAATCCCACACCTTCTTGGACAGGAAGCTGTCGTCCTGCGCGTGGATTTGCAGCGCGTCGTCGTAAGGAAGGTTCATCAGCGACGCGGCGCGGCGCCATGCCGCCGGCTCGTTCGCATCCAGTGCGGCGGCGGCGGCGATGCGCGCAAACTCCGCCGGCTCCCGCGCCTGCAACTGCTCCGCGATCGATGCCGCAAAGTTCAGGTGCATCTGCGCCATCGCGTTGGTGTAGTAGTTGTTGTTGACCAGCGCCGTGTATTCGTCCGGCCCCGTCACCTGATTGATGCAGAAGCGTCCTTCGCGATCGTAGCTGCCGATGCCCATCCAGATGCGCGCCGTCTCCATGACGATTTCCGCGCCATGCTTGACCAGGTATTCCTGATCGTCGGTCGCTTCCATGTACAGCTTGATGGAATAGGCGATATCGGCGTTGATGTGATACTGCGCCGTCCCCGCCGGGAAGTAGGCCGAGCACTCGTCGCCGGCGATGGTGCGCCATGGGTACAACGCGCCGCTCGCATGCGACATCTGGCGTGCGCGTTCGCGCGCCTTCGGCAGGCCGGCGTAGCGGTACTCCAGCAGCTTGCGGGCGATCTCCGGCTTCGAGTACAGGAAGAACGGGAAAATGTAAATCTCCGTGTCCCAGAAATAGTGGCCTTCGTAGCCCTCGCCCGTCACGCCCTTGGCGGAGATGTTGGTCTTGCCGTCGCGGCCCACCGATTGCAGCAGGTGGAACTGGTTGAAGTGGATGCCTTGCTGGAGCGCGTCGTCCCCGGCGATCTGCACGTCGGCCTGCTGCCAGAAGTTGGCCAAATACTGCTCCTGCGCCAGGCGCAGGTCGTCGAAGCCGGCCGCCCTGGCGGTGGCCAGCGTGTCTTTGCTACGCCACATCAGCTCCCCCTCGGCGTAGTCGCGCGACGAGAAGTAGCTGCCGTATTTGTTCAGCGTGATGCGCTGGCCGGCCTGCGCTTGCAGCTCATACGTCTGCGTCAGGCGCTGCTCCACCTGCGCGATTTCGATGGTCGCATCGGCGCCCGTCAGTTCGGTATCGGTGGCGCTGACCAGCATGAAGCCACTGTTGTGCGTGCGCTGCACCAGCGCCGCGAAGCCGACGTTCTGCTCATGCCCCACTATCTGCAGCGACTGGCCCGACACCGCCGAGCCCACGCGCGGGTCGTCGCCGGCTTCCTGGTTCTTCACCGCGCCATCGAGCGCCGACACCAGCCGCACGCGTCCCGCGAAATTCAGCGGCGTTACCTCGAACGAGATCGCGAACAGGTGCTTGTTCTCGAAGCACACCAGGCGGCGGCTGTGCAGCTTCACGCTGCGGCCCTGCGGCGAAGTCCATTCCACCGTGCGCGTCAACACGCCGGTGCGGAAGTCGAGCACCCGCTCATACGACTGCACCGAGCCGCTCAGCAGATCGAAGCGCTCGTCCTCCAGCCACAGCTCGACGCCCTTCGCGTTCGGCACGTTCAGCATGAATTGGTTCACCTTGGCCAAACCGTAGGCCGCCTCCGGATACTGGATCGGCTCCGACTCGTAGAAGCCGTTCAGGTAAGTGCCGTCGAGCGAGGTGCCGGCAGGGCCGCCGTAGCCCTCCTCGCCGGTGCCGCGCAGGCCGATGTAGCCGTTGCCCAGCGCGAACAGGGTCTCGTCGAGAAAATGGGAGTCGGTGTCGAAACTGGTCTCGCGGATGCACCAGGCTTCGAGGGGATAGGTGTGTTGTTGCACAGCGTATTCCTTAAAAATGCGATTCAAAGCGGTTTGAATTTTGAAAAAAGCCGGTTTTTTGAGGTTTTTAGCTTACTTCAGGGGGAAACTAGGTCTGGCGTACCATCAAGATGGTCGGCAGCATTTCGGATGCCACCGGCTGGCCTTCGATCAGGCCCAGCATCTTCTTGGCCAACAACACGCCGCCGTCGCGCAGATACTGGTGCACGCTGGTCAGCGGCGGCACGAAACTGGCCGCGCCGGGCGTATCGTCGTAGCCGATGACGGAGACATTCTCCGGCACCCGCAAATTCTTCTCGGCCAGCGCGCGGATCGCGCCCATGGCCAGCAAATCACTGGCGGCAAACACGCCGTCGAAACTGGCGCCCTTCTTTTTCAACAGCGCCGAGATGCTGTCGAAGCCCGCCTCGAAGGTGAAGGCTTTGGGACGGATGATGTGCACCGTCGCCCGTCCGCCCATCGCGTCGATGAAGCCGGCGCAGCGTTCCTGCACCTCGGCGTGATCGACGTCACCCAGGAACACCAGCTTTTGCCGGCCCTGCGCGATGAAGCGCTCGGCGGCGCTAATGCCGCCCTTCCTGTTGTCCGAGCCGACCACGATGTAATCGGTATCGGCTTCCGGCGCGCCCCATACCACCAGCGGCATGCCGGTCTGCTGCAAGGTGCGCACCGCCTCGCCGTGCGAGCCCTGGCCCAGCAGGATCAAGCCGTCGGCGCCCTGCACCGGCGCCGTGTTCATCAACTGCTTGGACGTCAGCACCACGCTGTAGCCGGCGGTCGTCAGCTCCTGCGTGATGCCGCCCAACAGCTCCAGCGGATACGGATCGGACATCGGCCGGCCGCGCACCGGTGTCATTTCCACCACAACCGCCACCGAATAACTGCGGCCCATGCGCAGATTGCGCGCGCTCACATTGAAGCGGTAGCCCTGCTCGTTCGCCAGGGTGCGGATCTTCTCGCGCGTCTCCGCAGTCACCAGCGGGCTGTCGCGCAGCGCGCGGGAAACGGTGATCTTGGAGACGCCGGCCAGCTTGGCCAGGTCTTCCATCGTCAATGCCGTTTCGGCTTTGCGGGCTACAGACTTATTCGAAGGCATTGATCGCTCATAGGTTGGAAATGGCAGTGCTTTAATACCGTTCAGCCTAACCACGTCGTTCCCGCGCAAGCGGGAACCCATGGAACGCATCACGGGCAAACTCGGCATGGATTCCCGCCTACGCGGGAATGACGAGCCTGCGCGGGAATGACGAAGCTGGGGGTGCGCACGCATTATGACAGAAAATTTTCGTTTGTCGCGAAAAATGACATCGATAACATTTCGATTGACATCGATATCATTTCTTGTTTCAATGACCCATCTTCACGAATCGTGGAAGATGGGGATGGAACTACCGGAGGCTGTTTTGGCTGGTGGCGCACCGTCCAGGAGACGATTTACACCATAAGAAAGCATAGACCACATGAAAAGCCAGAATCCGTTCTTGTTATCCGCAGTCACGGCTGCCGTCCTCACGCTCGTCAACCAGACCGCCGCGCAAGCCCAGAGCGCCGCCCCTGCCGAACCTTCCACCACCAAGGAAGTGGCCGCAGAAGTCCAGCAGGTCGTCGTCACCGGCGTGGCCTCGGCGCGCGGCGTGCGCAAGGTCGACTCGGCCTTCTCGATCACCACCGCCAACGAAGAGCAACTGAAGCAAGCCTCGCCCAGCAGCACCGCCGACATCATGAAGATCGTGCCGGGCGTGTATGCGGAATCGACCGGCGGCCAGTCCGGCGCCAACATCGAGGTGCGCGGCTTCCCATCCGGCAGCGATTCGCCTTTCGTCTCGGTGCAGCTGATGGGCAACCCGATCTTCCCGCCGCCGACGCTGTCGTTCTTCGAAGGCTCGTCGGCCTTCCGCCTGGACGACACGGTCGAGCGCGTTGAAGTGCTGCGTGGCGGCCCGTCCACCATCTGGTCCAACGCCCAGCCCGGCGCGACCATGAACTTCATCCTGAAAGAAGGCAGCGACACGCCGGACGGCTCGGTGCGCTTCACCACCGGCACCGGCAGCCTGCGCCGCGTCGACATGTTCTACGGCGGCAAAATCAGCGATGGCTGGTACGGCTCGGTCGGCGGCTTCTACCGCAAGACCGACGGCGTGCGCGACGCCGGCTTCCCGGCAGACGACGGCCACCAGCTGACCGCCACGCTGACGCGCAAGCTCGACGACGGCAAGCTGACCATGTACGTCCGCAACACCGACGACAAGAACGCCTTCTACACCGGCGTGCCGCTGATCTCCAGCAACGGCGGCCACTCGATCTCGCAATTCCCCGGCTTCAACGCGCTGACCGGCACCCTGATGAGCGGCGAGATGCGCAACTTCACCATCGAAGCGGCACCAGGCAAGACGCTGAACCGCGACCTGGCGGACGGCCGCGGCCTGAAGGCCACCGTGTTCGGCGCGGACTTCGACCAGAAGATCGGCGAGTGGAGCGTATCGAACAAGTTCAACCGCTTCGACGGCGACCTCAACACCAACGCCATGTTCACCGGTAACAACCCGCTGTCGATGAACGACTACCTGAGCGCGGCCATCGCCTCGGCCAACGGCAACGCGGCCACCGTCGCGGCGGCCGGCGGCAAGCTGGCCACGGCCGGCACCGCCACCTATGTGCACGGCGGCGCGGTCGACGGCAACCAGCAGGTGGTGCAGGCCGGCCTGTGGTCGGTGGAGAAGAAACTGACATCGTTCACCGACGAACTGCGCGTCAGCAAGGACATCGGCCACGGCCACACCGTCACCGTCGGCGGCTACTTCGCCGACTACTCGTCGCATGACGTCTGGTACCTGGGCAACAGCCACCTGATGACGGCCGTGCCGCAGGCCAGCCTGATCAACGTCACCCTGAACAACGGCGTGGTCGTGTCGAAGAACGGCACCGACGGCAATGTGTTCTACGCGCCGGTGGCCTCGTACGACGGCCGCAACACCGCCGGCTTCGTCTCGGACGAGTGGAAAGTCAACGACCGCATCAAGGTCGACTTCGGCATGCGCCATGAACAGCAGAAGATCAGCGGCACGATCTCCAACCTGACCTCGGCCGACACCGACAACAATCCGCTGACCGTGTACAACAACGGCACCTCGATGCCGGACGGCTCCAACACCTACCTGAGCCGCACCGACAGCGCCAACTCCTTCACCATCGGCGGCAACTACAAGCTGGCCAAGGATACGGCGGTGTTCGTGCGCGCCAACCGCGGCCACACCTTCATCTCGTTCGACGATCTGCGCGGCGCCGGCAGCCAGGCCAAGGTCGACGACCGCGGCATCCTGCCGACGCCGAAAGTGAGCCAGTACGAAATCGGCTTCAAGACCGCGACCCAGCTGTACAGCGCCTACATCAACGCCTTCCACACGGAGTTCGACGGCATCGCCTTCTCGCAGGTGCTGGCCGACGGCCGCGAGCTGCATTCGATCAGCGGCTCCAAGGGCAACGGCCTGGAATTCGAACTGGCCGTGCGCCCGATCGAAAACCTGCAACTGGCATTGACCGGCGACTATCAGAAATCGGAATACCGCGACAATCCGGACACCGCGGGCAAAACCGTCCAGCGCCAGCCGAAGCTGCAGTTCCGCTTCACGCCGACCTACCGGATTCCTTTCGGCGACGGCAACTCGGCCAAGCTCTACGCCACCTACACCTCGATCGGCGAGCGTTGGGCTGACCAGGCCAACCAGCAATACCTGCCGTCCTACCGCACCATCGATGCCGGCGTGCTGTTCTCGCTGGGCGACAAGATCGAAGTGCGCCTCAGCGGCACCAACCTCAACAATGAACTGGGCCTGACCGAAGGCAATTCCCGCCTGACTTCCGGCGGCACCGGTCCGATCAACGCACGTCCGCTGTTTGGCCGTACCTGGGAAGCGTCGGTGCTGTACCGCTTCTAAGCTGTAGATCCCTCCCTCACAGGCAAGGCGCAGTCAGCCTTGCCTTTTTTGTTTTTGTGGCCTACTCTTCAATAGATCGTGATCAACACGATTCTGCCTTACCATGCCCGGAATTATTGACTAGGGATTAGATCGTGGCTTCCGTAACGTCCGTCAGCGCGCTGCAAGCATCGATTGCACAGGCCGAAAGGCAAGTGCAAACGGACCAGTCGCGCGTGAACCAGGACGCCAGCCGGCTGGAGCAGAGCCGGGTGCAGCTGACCAAGGATAAGCAGACGCTGAGCGATACCCAGCAAGAAAGCGATCAGGCGTCCGCGCCACCGCTGAAGGCGGCGCCAGCCCCGAATCTGAACAATGCGATTGAAAAACCATCGCGCGCCGAGCAGGTGCTGCCGGCCGACCTGACCGCGCCGCCCAAGCCGCAGATCAACGCCCAGGGCGAGACCATCGGCAAGCTGATCAACGTCGTCGCCTGACCCGTCGTCGTACCCGCGAAGGCGGGTACCCATAGAACGCTTGCTCAGCATAGATTCCCGCGTGCGCGGGAATGACTGCGGTTCCTAGGCGGGCTGAGCGGACATCGCCGCTTCCAGTTCCTTCACCCCATCCCACCAACGGCCATCGGCCTGCGGCAGGAGGATATCGAGCGCCTGGCCGATTTCCGGCGTAGCCAGCGGCAGCCGGCGTTCCGCAGCCAGCTCGGTGATGCGGTCGAACGGGTCGTGCCAGGCGTGCAGCGACAAATCGAATGTGCCGTTATGAATCGGCAGCATCACCTTGCCGCGCAGATCGATGTGCGCCTGCAAGGATTCCTCCGGCTGCATGTGCACATCCGGCCACTGCGGATCGTAGGCCCCGGTCTCCACCATCGTCAGGTCGAACGGACCATGGCGGCGGCCGATTTCCTTGAAACCGTCGAAATAGCCGCTATCGCCGCTGAAAAACACCTTCACGTCGCGATCCTCGATCACAAACGATGCCCACAACGTCTTGTTGCGGTCGCCCAGGCCGCGGCCCGAGAAGTGCTGCGCCGGCGTCGCCTCCAGCCTCAGGCCCGCCACATGGGTCGACTCCCACCAGCTCAACTGCCGCACCTTGGCGGCCGGAATGCCCCAGGCGATCAGACGGTCGCCCACGCCCAGCGGTGTAATGAAATGCTCGGTCTTGGCGGCCAGCTTCATCACGGCAGCATAGTCCAGATGATCGTAATGATCGTGCGACAGGATGATGCCCTTGATCGGCGGCAGTTCCTCGATGCTGATCGGCGCCTGATGGAAACGTTGCGGCCCCGCCCACTGCACCGGCGAAGCGCGCTCGGAAAACACGGGATCGGTCAGCCAGAAATGGCCGTTAAGCTTGAGCAGCACCGTCGAGTGTCCCAGACGGAACAGGCTGCGATCCGGAGCATCCAATAACTGCTGCTGCGTGATCGCATGAACGGGAATGGCCTGGCGCGGCACTGTGTCCTTGGGTTTGTCGAAGGCAAAGCGCAGCATGATGCCCAGCGACTTGAAGAAACCCATCTTGTGCATCTTCACCGGATTGCGGAACTTGCCGTCGCGGGTGCGCGGCGCGCTGGGCACGGACAGGCCGTCGAGGTCGGATTCGGCGATAGCGGATTGATAAGCCATGATGAGCAACTCCTGGATTGAGAATGTACACTACACAGTGTAGTTCCAATCTTTTAAAAAGTAAACTAGTCGGTGTAAAATAAAGCCATGAACACGCCCCTCAAACTGACCGACCGCAAGCGCCAGGCCATCGTCGAAGCCGCCATCGCCGAATTCCGCGTCAGCGGTTTCGAATCGACCAGCATGGACAAGATCGCCGCCACCGCCGGCGTGTCCAAGCGCACGGTGTACAACCACTTCCCCAGTAAAGACGAACTGTTCGCGCAAATATTGCATGAGTTGTGGAATAGTTCGATGGCGCAGCAGCACCAGCCCTACGATCCGGCCGTGCCGATGCGCGAGCAATTACTGGCTTTGCTGTGGAAGAAGATGGCCATGCTCCAGGACAGTTACTTCCTGGATCTGGCACGGGTGGCGATCGCCGAGTCCATCCACTCGCCCGAGCGGGCGCAGGAGATGGTGACGCGGCTGACCCGCAAGGAAGAAGAAGCCGTGGTCTGGCTGCGCGCCGCCCAGGCCGACGGCAAGCTGCTCAAGGCCGACCCGCTGTTGGCCCCGCAAATGCTGACGGGCCAGCTGAAGACCTTCGCCTTCTGGCCGCAGGTGACGCTGAACCAGCCGCCGCTGGACCCGGCCCTGCAGAAAAAAGTGGTCGAGGCGACCGTCGATATGTTCCTGGCCTACGCCAACCAAGCCAGCTAAGCGAAGCTGACCGAGTAAATCGGCGGCAAGGTGGTGGAGATGGTCTGCCACTGCCCGCCGCCATCCTCCGACAGCCAGGCGCCGCCGGTGGTCGACCCCATCAACAGTATCTGCCCGCAATCGCTGACCGCAAGGCCATGGCGATACACCAGGTCATAGCAATGCTGCTGCGGCAGGCCGCCGCGCCAGGCGGTGAAAGTCTTGCCGCCATCGGTGGTGCGCGTGACCGCCAGCGCCGCGTGCGCGGCGATGCGCTTGCTGTCCGCCTCGGCCGGCACGAACCACGCCGTCTCGCCGTCATGCGGATGCACCGCCGTCACGAAACCGAAATTCGACAGCGGCGCGCTGTGCACCTCGGTCCAGTTGGCGCCGTTGTCCACCGAACGCCAGATGCCGTTGTGATGCTGGCACCACAGCTTGTCCGGCTCGGCCGGGCAGCGCACGATGCGGTGCGGATCCTGTATCTGCTGCGTCTCGGCCAGTTCCGGCGGCATGTAGCGCGCCACCATGCCCTTGGCGCGCATGGTCCAGCTCTCGCCGCCGTCGTTGGTCAGCCAGGCGCCGCCGCAGGATATGCCCACCAGCACCGACCTGCTGTCGCGCGGATCGACGCAGATGCTGTGGATGCCCGGCACGTCGTAGCCGCCGCCCATCCATTGCGCGCGCTCCGGCACGTTCCACAGCGACTCCACCAGCTTCCAGCTGTCGCCGCGGTCGTTCGAGCGGAACAAGCCGCCCGGCAAGGTGCCGGCCCACAGCACGCCCGGCTGGTCCGGCCCGCCCGTCGCCAGCGACCAGATCTGCCGCATCGTCCACTCCACCGGATCTGCCGAATCCGCAGGCTTGGCGGGAAACGCCGGCACCGCCACCTCGACCCAGTTGTCGCTGCCCGCGTCGCGCCGGTGCAGCTTGGCGCCGAAGTGGCCCAGGTTCAAGGCCGCGTACAGGGTCCCGTCGCGCCGGTCCGCCAGCACCATCGACACGGGATCGCCCAGGAAATGCTGCTGGTCGATATGCCACGCCTCGTGGGTGCGGTAAATTTCAAACAATCCTTTGCGGGTGCCGATGTAGGCGCGGTCGGACATATCAACCTCCAGAGAGAGCTTGCAGGATATAGACTTTGGAATGCGGCGCGAGCGTATCGTTCAATATTTTTCGCTCACGGGTGCGCTGGCCGTCGATGAAGATGACGACGTTCTCGCGCAACTGGCCCTGCTCGTCGAGCACGTAGCCGCGCAGCCGTGGGTGGTCGGCAAAGGCGGCGTCGAGGGCGCTGCGCAGATCGGCCGCGCTGGTCTCCACCTGCGGCACGGTCATGAAGCGGCCCAGTTGCTGGGTAAAAACGAGTTGCGCCATCGTTAATCTTGTTGTTTGATCGACGGGAATTCAGATTCTATGCCGAATCGCATAAAATGAAAACGCATCAACCAACGGAGCGCCGCATGACGATCACACCGCAAGAGCTGGAACTGTTGATGGAAGAGGTGGAGAAGGAAGACCCGATCGATTTCGCCGACTTGCCGTTCGACGAGCACGATCTGCGCGGCCTGATCTCCAACCACCTGTGCGAGATGGCCGAGGCGATGGAAAGCTTCAGCGAGGAGGACAAGCACCTGACCTTGCTGGCCGTGGCGGCCAAGCTGGTGCTGGAAAACATGGTGTTGAATATCCAGCTGATGCGGCGCCACGGCGTGCCGCTCAGCGAATCGACCGACGCGCTATTGAGCCGCCTTCGCAAACGCGACGACGGCCCGCAAACTTAAGGCGCGGCAGGGAAGTCCAGCGTCGTCACGTTGACGCGATTGAACAGGTTGGTGAACGTGATGGTGGCAATCGCCAGCAGCGAGTCGACGATCTGCGCGTCACTGTAGCCGGCCTGCTGGACCGCCTCCACCACCGGCGCCGGCACGTCGCCGCTGGTGGTGAAAACGGTGTGCGCAAACGTCGCCAGCGCATCGATGCGCGCATCGCCGCTGGCCTGGCCGTGGCGCACATTGAGCATGGTCTCGCCGTTCAGGCCGGACCTGGCGCCAGCCAGCGTATGCGCGGCCAGGCAGTAATCGCACTGCGCATCCTGGCTGACGGCCAGCTTGACCACTTCCACTTCCTTCGCCGACAGGCTGCTCTTGCGCAGCGCGGCATCCATATTCAGCGCGGTTTCCAGCGCGATCGGGCTGTTGGTGCCCAGCGTGACATAGGCATTGGGCACCTTGCCGATCGCCCCCTTGATGGCGGTGAACAATTGCGCAGCGTGGCCAGTGGCTTCCGAGACAGCTTGAGTGGTCAGACGAGACATGATGTTTCCTTTCAGGTGAGTTGGTATGGAACAGTGTAGGTCCGCCGCATGAGATGATGAATGCTCGAAATGCCCTACAATTTGCTCATACGTCTCAACCACACCAACCATGGACACCCTCAGCCACCTCCTCTCGCTGTACCCGATGCGCACCGCGCTGGATACGCGCTGCCACTTCGGCGCGCCGTGGGTGCTGGACCATCCGGCCAGCGCCAGCGGCATCGCCCCCTACCACCTGATCGCGCGCGGCACGGCGCTGGTGGACGGCGCCGACGGCCTGCTGCTGCAAGCGGGCGACCTGATCGTCTTCCCGCACGGCGGCGCGCACCGGCTCTACATCGGCGACCCCACGCAGGCATCGGCCATGCACAGGGCAGCAGGCCTGCTGCGCTACGAAGGCAACGACGGCGACGGCCCCGCCACCGACATCCTGTGCGGCGAATTCCGCTTCGACGACGACGGCCACAATGGCCTGCTGGCCGCGTTGCCGTCCATGCTGGTGGTGCGCAGCGCCGACCGCGCCGACGCACAAGGCCTGAACCACCTGATCGCCATGCTGCAAGCGGAAGCGGAGACACCGCGCGCCGGCTCGGAAGCCATCGTGCGGCAACTGGCCTCCGCGCTGTTCGCGTTATTGATACGCAGCTGGCTGGAACAATCGATGACGATACCGGGCCTGTTCGCCGTGCTGGGGGAGCGCCGCCTGCTGGCGGCGCTGGATGGCATGCTGTCCGCGCCGCAGCGCGCGTGGACGCTGGAACAACTGGCGGCGGCCTGCCATATGTCGCGCGCCACCTTCGCGCGTCTGTTCAGGCAAGCCGCCGGCGCCGCGCCGGCCGCCGTGCTGACCCAACTGCGCATGGCGCAAGCGGCGCGCCTGCTGGACGCCGGCCGGCACGCAGGCGACGTCGCCGAAGCGGTCGGCTACCAATCGGAAGCGGCCTTCAACCGTGCCTTCAAACGTCAGTACGGGTTGGGGCCGGGCGCATACCGGCGGCGGGAGCCACGATAACAAGATCGCTTTGGGCGATGGCCACGCAGGGCAGGATGTAGCCTTCGCGCTTCTCATCGAAGCTCAGGCCCGGCCACTCGATCTTGTAGCGCACCGTGCCGCTGGTGCTCAGACAGATGCAGGTACGGCAGGTGCCGTTGCGGCAGGAACTGGGCAGCGTCACCCCGCCCTGCTCCGCAGCGGCCAGCAGCGTTTGCGATTCGTCGGCCGCAAACGCCAGTCCTTTCGGGTCCATGCGCACACTGTAGGTAGTCATGCCGCGTATTTTAATCCGGCTTGAAGTTCTGCCCCAGCGACATCGGCTTGTTCAGCAAGATGGTCTGCGGATTCCGGCAAATAATGACCAGCACCACGATCGTGGCCAGGTAAGGCAGCATCGATAAAAACTCCGACGGAATGTCCAGCCCCATGCCCTGCCCGTGGAACTGCAGCACCGTCACGCCGCCGAACAGATAGGCGCCCACCATCACGCCGCGCGGCTTCCACGTCGCGAACACCACCTGCGCCAGCGCGATCCAGCCGCGTCCCGCCGTCATGCCCTCGACCCACATCGGCGTCAGTGCCAGCGACAGATAAGCACCGCCCAAGCCGGCCATGGCGCCGCCGAACAGCACCGTGCCGTAGCGCAGGCCGATCACCGGATAGCCGATCGCATGAGCGCTGTGCGGCGATTCGCCCACAGCGCGTATCACCAGCCCAAGCCGCGTGCGCGCCAGCATCCAGCCGACCAGCACCACCAACGCCACCGAACCGTACACCATCGCATCAAAGCGGAACAGCAGCGGCCCGACAAACGGCAGATCGGACAGCAACGGAAAATGCAGATGCGGCATCGGCTCCACCGTCTGCCCCACCAGCCCGCGCCCCATGAAGGCCGACAGCCCGATGCCGAACAAGGTCAGCGCCAGCCCGGTGGCGACCTGGTTGGTCTGCAAGGTCAGCACCAGGAAGCCGAAGATCAGCGACATCAGCATGCCCGCCGCAATCGCCGCCAGCAGCCCAAGCCACATCTGCCCCGTGCCCAGCGTGACGCCGAAGCCCACCACGGCGCCCACCAGCATCATGCCCTCCATGCCCAGATTGAGCACGCCGGAACGCTCGGTCACCAACTCGCCCATCGAAGCCACCACCAGCGGCGTGGCGGCGCCCGCCGTGCTGGCGAGGAAGGCGATTAACAGTTCGGTGCTGATCATGCGGTCTCTCCAACGGTGACAGGCAGGTGACGCTTGCGCGGCTTGAAGCGGTAGTGAATGAACAGGTCCGCAGCCAACAGGTAAAACAGCAGCAGCCCCTGGAACATGCCGGTGATCGCCGACGGCACCTGCAGCTCGATCTGCGCCGTCTCGCCGCCGATGTACAGCAACGACATCAACAACGCCGACAGCACCACGCCCAGCGGATGCAAACGTCCGACATAAGCGACGATGATGGCCGCGAAGCCGTAGCCGGCCGACACCGACGGCTGCATCTGCCCCAGCGGCCCCGCCACTTCGCCCACGCCGGCGATGCCGGACAAGGCGCCGCTAACCATGAAGGCCAGCCATACGTTGCGCGGCTCGCTGAAGCCGGCGTACAGCGCGGCGGCCGGTGCCATGCCGCTGACCTGCATGCGGTAGCCGGCAAAGGTGTGCTTGCAGAAGAACCAGGCCGCCCCCGCCGCCGCCAGCGACAGGATGAAGGCCGCGTTCACGCGCAAGCCTTCCACCAGCAGCGGCAAGGTGGCCGAGTCGCTGAACATTTTCGATTGCGGGAAATTGAAGCCGGCCGGATCGCGCATCGGCCCGTGCACCAGATAGCTCAGCAAGTGATACGCCACGTACACCAGCATCAGGCTCACGAGAATCTCGCTGGTGTTGAAGCGCGTGCGCAGCAGCGCGGGGATGGCGGCCCACAGCATGCCGCCCAGCGCGCCCGCCACCAGCATCAGCGGCAGCACCCACCACGCCTGCACTTCGTCGAAATACAGCGCCACCGCGCCGGCGGCGATCGCGCCCACCGTCAGCTGGCCATCGGCGCCGATGTTGGCGACGTTGGCGCGGAAGCCGATCGCCAGGCCCACGCCGCACAGGATCAGCGGCGTCGCCTTCAGCAGCAGTTCGCCAACGCCGTACAGCGTGGTCCACGGCTTGATGAAGTAGACGTAGAAAGCATGCAGCGGCTCCTGGCCCAAAAAGAAGAACAGCACGGAGCCAGTCACCAGCATGGCCGCCGCAGCGATCAGCGGCGACGCCAGCATCATGCCGCGCGAGGGTTCGGGGCGTCGTTCAAGCGTGGACATATTTTGCTGCTCCTTCGTTGTTACCGGTACTGGTACTGGCGCCGGCGCTGAAGTCGCCGCTCATCCACACGCCGATCTGGTCGATGCTGGTGCCGGCCGCCGGCACCACCTGCGACAAGCGGCCGTCCGCCAGCACGGCGATGCGGTCGCTCATCATGAACAATTCGTCCAGCTCTTCCGACAACACCAGCACCGCCACGCCCTGGTCGCGCATGTCGATGATGGCCTGCCGTATCAGCATGGCGGCGCCGATATCCACGCCCCATGTGGGCTGCGCGAACACCATCACCTTGGGCGCCAGCGCGATCTCGCGGCCGACGATGAATTTTTGCAGGTTGCCGCCCGAAAGACTGGCCGCCGCCGACTGCTCGCCGCCGCATTTGACGTTGAACCGTTCGATCACCTTGCGCGCGAACTCGCGCACCGCGCCGCGCTGTATCAGGCCGCGCTTGACCATGCCGGTGTTGGCGGCCGGCAGATAGCCGGTCAGCAGCGCGTTGTCGGCCAGCGACAGGTCGGGCGCGGCGCCACGTCCCAGCCGCTCCTCCGGCACGAAGCCCAGTCCCAGCTGGCGGCGTTGCGCCGCATCGAGCACGCCCACGTCCTGCCCGCACAGGCGGATCGCGCCGCTGCCCGCGGCCAGCGCGCGCTCGCCGGAGATGGCCTTCAACAGCTCCTGCTGGCCGTTGCCGGAAATGCCGGCGATGCCGACGATCTCGCCGCTGCGCAGGTCCAGGCTGATGTCCTTGAGCCGCGTGCCGAACGGGTCTTCGCTGCGCACATTGAGCTTGTCAAGCGCCAGCAGCACCTCGCCCGGCTCGCGCGGCTGGTGCACGCATACCGGCAGCTCGCGGCCTATCATCAGCTCCGCCAGCGACTTGGCGCTTTCCTCCTTCGGATTGGCGGTGCCGGACACGCGCCCAGCGCGCAGCACGGTGGCCTTGTCGCACAACGACTGGATCTCGTCGAGCTTGTGGCTGATATACAGGATGCTGACGCCTTCGGAGGCCAGGCGTCGCAGCGATTCGAACAGCTTGAGCACCGCGTCCGGCGTCAGCACCGAGGTCGGCTCGTCCATGATCAGCAGGCGTGGCGACTGCAGCAGGCAGCGCACGATCTCCACCCGCTGCCGCTCGCCCACCGACATGCTGTGCACCAGCCGTTGCGGGTCCAGCGGCAAGCCATATTGTTCGGAGACGGCGCGGATGCGCGGCGCCAGCGCGGCCGGCGCGATCTTCTCGTCCAGCGCCAATGCGATGTTCTCGGCCACGGTCAGCGTCTCGAACAGCGCGAAGTGCTGGAATACCATGCCGATGCCCAGCTTGCGCGCGTCGTGCGGCGAGTGGATGTGGACCTGCTTCCCTTCCCACATGATCTGGCCTTCATCGGGCTTGGTCACGCCGTAGATGATCTTCATCAGCGTGCTCTTGCCGGCGCCGTTCTCGCCCAGCACAGCGTGGATTTCGCCCGGCATCACAGTCAGGTCGACGGCGGCGTTGGCCACCACGGAAGGGTAAATCTTGGAGATGCCCAGCATCTTCAGGCGCGGCTCTGTCATCGACGCTTCCCTCATCGGCTTCCCCTATCGTATACAAATTTAATACCAAAACAGACGCAATTAACATGCCAGTCAGAATCCGCCGGAGCGCTCCATTTTGGGCGGAAGAGTGCACTAAATATGACACACTTTCTCACCAAAAATGTGCGCAGCGCTCAAAAATGAGGACAAAACAAAGTACTTTCGTACACAATGCAAGACAGCCTTACCGCAGTTGTTGTACACGATGCAGTTAGCATGGTTCCTGCTTTATGCAGTGTGAGCACCACCCTCACGGAGAATCGATCGATGCCATCACCAGGCAAACGCAAACCTCGCAAAGCCGAACCAGCGGCCATCGCTGCCGGTGCGCCTGCCGCCATCAAGCGCGGCACCACCGCCGTCGACCTGCGCATCTACCGCGCGGTCGTCAATGCCGTCATGAGCCACCGCCTGCCGCCCGGCACCCATCTGGGCGAAGCCGATTTCTGCGAACTGTATCAAGTCAGCCGCACCACCGTGCGCAAGGCGCTGCAAAGGCTGGCGCACGACCACATCATCGAGCTGCGGCCCAATCGCGGCGCGGTGATCGCCTCGCCCACGCCGGAGGAAGCGCGCGACATCTTCGCCGCCCGCCGCGCCATCGAACGGGAGATCGTGCCGCTGGTGATACGCAACGCCACCCCCGCCTCGCTCAAGCAGATCCGCGCCGCGCTGCACGCCGAGGACCAGGCCCGCCGCACCGGCGACCGCGCCGGCTGGATACGCCTGGGCGGCGAGTTCCACATCCTGCTGGCGGAACTGGCCGGCAACCAGGTGCTGCAGCGCTTCATGGCGGAGCTGGTGTCGCGCTGCTCGCTGATCATCGCGCTGTACGAGGCGCCCGGCGCCACCATGTGCGAGAACGACGAGCACCAGGACCTGGCCACGCTGATCGAGCAGGGAAAAATAAAGGAGGCCACCCATTTGATCGAGCACCACCTGCTGGAAATCGAAGCGCGCCTGCATCTGAATGAACAGGACAAGAAAGTGAATCTGGCCGAGGCGCTGTCCGGCTACTAATGTGGCCCGGGAATTGCTAGAGATGTCGATGAGATTGAATCCAATCACAAAAACGAATTGGATACAAAAGAAGTTATTACAAACCGTGCTGTCCTGCTTTTGCCGTCTTTAATCTCACTGAATGGAGTTCATGATGTCCCGTCTTGCTTCCCGCACCGCCCTCGTCCTCCTCGCCAGCTGCGCCTTAAGCGCCCACGCCGCCGACTGGAGCGACACCTCGCTCAGCTACCGCTACGGCACCAAGTTCGCCGAGCCGTTCAACAACAACGACATCACCAAGAACATCGTTAACCTGAGCAGCGTATCCGGCTACAAGTACGGCAAGAACTTCTTCAGCGTCGACCTCCTGATGTCGTCGGAACTGGACCCGTCGTCCGCCGGCGCCAAGAGCGGCGCGCACGAAGCCTACGCGCTGTACCGCCACACGCTGGACCTGGGCAAAGTCACCGGCACCAGCTGGGCCTTCGGCCCGGTGCGCGGCGTCGGCGCCACCGCCGGCTTTGATTTCAACAGCAAGACCGACGCCGGCTACAACTCCAAGAAGCGCATGGTCGTCGCCGGCCCGACGCTGATGCTGGACGTTCCGGGCTTCCTCGACGTCAGCCTGTTCGCACTGTGGGAGAGCAACGCGCCGTTCAACACCTTCACCGGCGCCGCCACCCCGCGCTACGCCTACAAGACCCACCCGATGCTGACGGCCGCATGGGGCATCCCGTTCAACATCGGCATTCCGCTGTCGTTCGAAGGCTTCGCCAACTTCATCGGCACCAAGGGCAAGAACGAATTCGGCGGCGACACCGCGCGCGAGACCAACATCGACATGCAGGTCATGTACGACATGAGCGGCGCGGTCGGCGCGGCCAAGAACACCTTCAAGGTCGGCGTCGAATACCAGTTCTGGAAAAACAAGTTCGGCAACTCCGACACCAACAACCCAGGCGCCACGGCGAAAACGCCGATGGTCCGCGCCGAATACCACTTCTAACCTCTAGCCTCCAAAGGAAACCGTATGATGAATCGTCGCAAAGTACTGGCACTGGCCGCGCTGGCCGCCGCAAGCATCGGCCTGTCCGCCTCCGCGTTCGCAGCGGAGCCGTTGAAGATAGGCTTCGTCTACGTCGGCCCGGTCGGCGACGCCGGCTGGACCTACGCCCACGACCAGGCCCGCCTGGCGATGGAGAAGGAACTCGGCGCCAAGGTCAAGACCACCTACGTCGAGAACGTGCCGGAAGGCGCGGACGCCGAGCGCGTGATCCGCAAGCTGGTGGCCGAAGGGAACAAGCTGATTTTCACCACCTCCTTCGGCTACATGAATCCGACCGAGAAAGTCGCCAAGACCACGCCGGGCGTGGTGTTCCTGCACGCCACCGGCTTCAAGACCGGCAAGAACCTGGGCACCTACGAATCGCGTCTGTACGAAGGCGCGTACCTGAACGGCGTCATCGCCGGCAAGATGACCAAGTCGAAGACGCTGGGCTTCATCGCTTCCTTCCCTGTGCCTGAAGTGATCCGCAACATCAACGCCTACACGCTGGGCGCGCAAAGCGTCAATCCCGCCATCAAGACCAAGGTGATCTGGGTGAACTCGTGGTACGACCCGGCCAAGGAGCGCCAGGCGGCGGAAACCCTGGTGGCGCAAGGCGCGGATGTGATGGCGCAGAACACCGACTCGCCGGCCACACTGCAAGTGGCGCAGGAAAAAGGCGTGTACGCGTTCGGCTGGGATTCGGACATGTCCAAGTTCGCACCGAAGGCGCACCTGACGGCAGCCACCAACAACTGGGCCCCTTACTACACCGAGACCGCCAAGGCGGTCATGGCCGGCACCTGGAAAACCGGCGAATACCGCGGCGGCATGAAGGAAGGCATGGTCAAGATGTCGGCGCTGAATGCGGTGGTGCCAGCGGAAGCGGCCAAGGTGTTCGAGGAGAAGAAAGCCGCGCTCACCGCCGGCACGCTTGCGCCGTTCACCGGTCCGATCAAGGACCAGTCAGGCGCCGTCAAGTACGCGGCCGGTGTGGTGGTGCCGGTGAAGGACCTGCTGTCGATGAACTTCTACGTGCAGGGCGTGGAAGGCTCGATTCCGAAGTGAGGGTTTAAGTGACCCTTGATCCAGTCCTGTTGAACGACTGGCACCCGGTCGCGCTCTCGCAAGGGATCGCGACCGGCGTGATCGCGGCCACCGACCTGCTGGAGACGCGCCTCGCTTTGTGGCGCGACAGCGGCGGTGCGCTACACGCATGGGAAGACCGCTGCCCGCATCGCGGCACCCGCTTGTCGATGGGTGCGCTGCACAACGACACGCTGCGCTGCGCCTACCACGGCTGGACCTTCGGCAGCGAAGGCCGCTGCAAGCACATCCCCGCCCTGCCGGCGCTGGGAGAAGCCAACCTGAAGGCGCAAGTCGCCACCTTCCACGTACAGGAATGCCATGGCCTGGTGTGGGTCTGCCTCGGCGGGCCTGCCGCGCCGGCGCCGCCGCCATTTCCCGAATTCGCCGATCCGGCACTGCGCAAGGTCTGGTGCGGCCCGTACGACGTGCAAAGCAGCGGACCGCGCATCGTCGAAAACTTCCTCGACATGGCGCATTTCGCCTTTGTCCACGAGGGCATACTGGGCGTGCAGGAGCAAGCCGCCATCGCCGACTATACCGTCGAGACCTTCGACGATGCCGACTACGGCAGCGGCATCTGGGCCAAGCAATGCCGCGCATGGCAGCCGCAGGCCAGCAAGGCCGCCACCGCCGGCGCCGACATCGAATACACCTACCGCGTGGTGCGGCCGCTGACGGCCGTGCTGACCAAACATCCGGCGGCCAGCGTGCGCGAAGCGATCGCGCTGATGCTGCAACCGCTGACCGAAACCACCACCCGCGTCTGGATCATCCTGGCGCTGGACGACTTCACCTCCGGCGACGACGAACTGCGCCAGTTCCAGGACACCATCTTCCTGCAGGACCGGCCGATACTCGAAAGCCAGAGCCCCGCCAGGCTGCCTTTGATACCGGGCGCCGAAGTGTCGGTGGCCTGCGACCGCATGTCGCTGGCCTATCGCGCTTATCTCAAACAACAGAACCTGCGCTACGGCGTGCTGCGCAACGACCAGGAGCCCCAATGAGCCCCACCGATCAGGACCAAGAATTCCTCACCCGCGTGCTGGCGTTGGCACAGCGTTCGCGCGACGAGGGCCATCATCCCTTCGCCGCCATGGTGGTCGCCGCCGACGGCACGGTGATCTCCGAAGCGATGAACGCCTCCAGCAGCGACCGCACCGCGCATGCCGAGATGAACGCGCTGCGTCAGGCATCGCAACGCCACAGCCCCGAGCAGCTGGCAACGGCCACGCTGTACGCCAACGCCGAACCGTGCGCCATGTGCGCCGGTGGCACCTACTGGAGCGGCGTCGGACGGGTGGTGTATGCAATGTCCGAAGCGAGCCTGCTGGCACTGACCGGCAGCGATCCCGAAAATCCGACACTGTCGCTGCCCTGCCGCGAGGTGTTCGCACGCGGCCAGCGCCCCACCGAGGTCATAGGCCCGTTGCGCGAGGACGAGGCGCGGCTGGCGCACGCCGGCTTCTGGCAAAAATAGCCGATGCAAATAGCTGATGCATTTCACACAAGCCGGGATCATAATTGTGATCCGGCCCAGTGGAGAGCGCAGTGGCATATCCAACAAAATTGCATGGATGGCGGTATGAACTGCGCGCGGTGGCGTTTGCCGCTTGCGCCGCGATATTGGCCGCCTGCGGCGGCGGTGGCGGCGGCTCCAGCGCGGCGGTAACACCGGCGCCCCCGGTCACGCCCTCCATACCGGCGGTGCCCGGCGCCTTCGACGACACGCTGGCCTATTCCAGCCTCGCCGGCGCCTCGCTGTCCGCGCCCAACGAAAGCGCCGCCGTCATCGCCAGCCATATCCAGTTGAACGGCCAGCAGTTCAACTACACCGCCACCACCGGCCACCTGACCGCCACCGACGTCCGCACCGGCAAGGCCTCGGCATCGTTCTTCTACGTCGCCTACACCGTGGCCGGCGCCGATGCGGCCAAGCGGCCGCTCACCTTCTTCTACAACGGCGGCCCCGGCTCCTCCTCCACCTACCTGCATCTCGGTTCGTTCGGGCCGCGCCGGCTGGTCAGCACCATCCCCGCCGCCACCGTGCTGACGCAGCAACTGGTCGACAACCAGGAAACCCTGCTGGCGCAATCGGACCTGGTGTTCGTCGACGCCATCGGCACCGGCTACTCGCAGGCCATCGCGCCCAACACCAACCAGACTTTCTGGGGCGTCGACGCGGATGCCGCCGCCTTCCGCGATTTCGTGCAGCGTTACGTCGCCGTCAACAAGCGCGAGGCCTCGCCCAAGATCCTGTTCGGCGAATCGTACGGCACGCCGCGCACCGCGGTGCTGGCCAATCTGTTGGAAATAGCCGGCGTGCAGATCGCCGGCGTGGTGCTGCAATCGTCCATCATGGACTACAACAGCAACTGCGGCGTGCTCGATCCGGGCGCCATCAGCTGCGAAGGCTATGTGCCCACCTACGCCGCCACCAGCGCCTACTACCAGCGCAGCAATCCGCTGCCCACCGATTTCAGCGCCTACGTGCAACAGGCGCGCAGCTTTGCCGCCGGCGACTACCGCAGCGCCATGACGGCTTACCTGTCCAGCAAGGTTGCACCGCCGGCCGGCGTGATCGCGCAACTGGTCGGCTACACCGGCCTGCCGGTGCTGACCTGGCAGCAGAACTTCGACATGGGCCCGGACTACTACCAAAAGAACGCCGTGCCGGGCAAGCTGGTGGGCCGCTACGACGCCCGCGTCTCCGCAGCCAACGGCAGCGCGCTGACGGTCGACGGCGATCCTTCGCTGACGGTCATCAATTCCGCCTTCGTCAGCAGCATCGCCACCTACCTGGCCAAGGAGCTGCATTACAGCGCCAGCTCCGGCTACGTCAGCAACAACGACATCATCGACCAATGGAACTTCAGCCACGACGGCAAGCAGCTGCCGGATACCATTCCGGACCTGGCGGCCGCCATGACATTGAACCCGACCATGAAGGTATTGTCCGTCAACGGCTACCACGATCTCGCCACACCGTTCCACCAGACCGAGCTCGATCTGGCGCGTTTGGGTGCCAATCCGTTAATTGTGCTCAAATATTATGCAAGCGGCCATATGACGTATCTAGACGACACTGCACGCCGGGCTCAGCAAACGGATTTGATTAATTTCTTCAACAGCGTCACAGTGACACCATAAGCCATAAACCATGCGCCCGGCTCAATACACGGCGCGGGGGAGACCACCATGAAACTGTTAGTCCATATTGCCATGCTGGCCACTGCGGCGGCCTGCTGCGCCAGCGCGTACGCCCAGACGCCGCAGCCGGAGGCGGCGATGATGTCGGCGCCGCTCCACCCCGACCCCTACATCCCGCCGGCCATGCGCAAGCCGCCGCGCGACGGCGCCTCCGGCCCGGTATTGCAGTACCAGGCCATGCAGAAGCTGAAAAAACGTTTTGAAGAAGCCGACCTGGACGGCAATGGCAGCCTGAGTCGTGAAGAGGCGCACCAGGCCGGCCTGGGCTTCGTCGAGAAAAACTTCGACCACATCGACAGCGCCCAGCGCGGCGCCGTCACCTTCGAAGACTTGAAGGCCTTCATCATCCAGCGCCGCGAAGAAGCGCGCTCGCGTTGACCCCTTCCCCGTCGTTCCCGCCAAGCTGAGCATACAGTGCATGGATTCCCGCTTTCGCGGGAATGACGCGCGGGCGGTCACAGCTTGTAGTTCAACCCCAGCAGGAACTGGCGGCCGTAGGTGGTGTAGCGCTCCGGCGCATACGAGCCGCCTGAGAACGGATCGCCCTGGCGGGTCTGGTACGGCGAGTTGTTCAGGTTGTTCACCTGGAACAGGAAGGACAGGCCCTTGTAGCGGCCTTCCTCGATCGCATAACCGAGCTGCAAGTCGATCTGGCGCTCGGCCAGGATCTCGCTGAAGGCACGCTGCGCGAACAAGCCCGTCACCTCGCCGCGATACGCCGAACGGTAGCGCCGGCTGACGCGCGCCTGATAGCCCGACTGCTCGTAGTAGACCGTGAAGTTGGACACCACGCCCGACAAGCCCGGCAGCTTCTCCTTGGTGCCCGGACCGTTGGGATGGATCGAGCTCTCGGTGCCGGACATGCTACCCGTCACGCCGAAGCCTTCCAGCGGCGCGTACAGCAGGCCGCCGTCCAGCGCGCCCGACAGCTCGACACCCTTGACCAGGCCGCCGGCGCCGTTGGCCGGCCGGTTCAGCGTGCCGATGTCCTGCAGCGGCACCACGCCCGACGGATTCGGGAAGCCGGCAAAGCTGAACGCGGTCTGCTGGTTGTAGATGTAGCTCTGCAGTTTTTTATACCAGAGCGCGCCCGCGATGTAGCTGCGCTTGCCGACGTATTTTTCCATCGACAGATCGTAGGAATTGGCGCGCCACGGCTCCAGCTGCGGATTGCCGCCGCTGCCGTTCCACATGCGGGTGGTGGCGTCCACGCCGCCCGAGACGCCGGCGCGCATGTCCGACATCTGCGGACGGGCCACCGTCTTGGCCGCGCCGAAGCGCAGGTTGGTGGTCTCGAGGTACTTGCCGAGGTCGAAGTTCAGGTTCAGGCTGGGCAGCACGTCGGTGTAGTTGGCGCCGCCGTTGATCGAGCCCAGCTTGCCGGCGTTGACGATGGTGCCGCGCGATTTCTGGTCGACGTTGACGGCCTGCAGGCCGATGTTGCCGCGCAGCGGGAAGGGACCGACCTCGGTGTCGATGCCCAGCTTGGCGTAGGCGGTGGTGACCTTCTCGGTCACGCCCCAGTCCTGCAGCGCCTGGTCGTCGGGACGGGCCGGCTGCATCGTGTAGTACTTGCCCAGCACGCCCATGACGTCATAGGTCAGCACGCCCGGTATGCCGGCGAAGGCCAGCGACGTCGACGGCTGGATCAGGTCGGACGAGACGACGGCCGGCGCGCGGCCGTTGTTCAGGTTCCAGTAGTTGTTGGTGTCGGCGTGGGTCTTCTCGCGCTTGCTGAAGTTGACGCCGCCTTCCAGGCTGCGCCACATGCCATCCAGGTCGCGCCTGGCCGACAGCTTGAGCGAACCGAGCTTGTCTTCCACCACCGGGTGGTGCATGTCGGCGTCCTTGCCCCAGCCGCCGACGTCGGTCAGCTTGATGATGGCCGGGTCGGCGAAGTTGATGCTGGGCGTGAAGGTCGGCAGGCCGCTGGCGGTCGGAATGCGGAACTGGAAGTTGTTGTCGGTGATGTGCGAGCCGGCCGGGCCCAGGCCGGCGTAGGTTTCCAGCACCTGCTCGCGGCGCTTGGCGGTCGAGTACGAAGCGTCGCCCACCAGCGTCCAGCCATCCTTCTTGTAGGTGTTGTTCCAGCCCAGCGCGCCCAGCTGGTCCTTGCGGGTGTTGAAGTCGTTGCGGACGATGGGTTCCAGGTTGACCAGCGCGCCGCCCACCAGCAGGCGGGTGCCGCCTATGGTCTGGATTTGCGGATTGGTGTAGGTGACGTCGCTCCACTGGTGCGAGTTCCACATCATGCCGCGCATGGTGGTGTCTTCCTTGAACTCGGAATAGTACAGGTCCAGCGTGGTGCGGAACTCCTTGCTCGGACGGTATTCGATCACGCCCATCAGGCCGTCGCGCTTCTGCTTGCGCGAGGTGGCCGTCACCTCGGCGCCCTTGAGCGCCACCACGTCCTCGTCGCCCTTGGGCAGCTTGTTGTCGGTGCCCCACCACCACGATTTGTATTCCTGCTGCTGGCCCGGCGAATCCAGGTGCGCATAGCCGAACGCCACGCCCAGCGTATTGTTCATGAACTGGTCCACGTACGAGGCGCTGACGCGGTTGCCGTTGGCCGGCGTGTTCGAGTTGAGCTTGCCGTTGGAGTTGTGCTCGCCGCGTGCGTTGAGCACGATGGTGCGTTCGCGGATGTCGAGCGGACGCACGGTGTGCAGGTCCACCGTGCCGGACAGGCCGCCGCCGGCCAGCGCCGCGTCCGGCGTCTTGTAGACGGTGACGCCGTTGATCAGCTCGGACGGATACTGGTCGTACTCGGCGCCGCGGTTGTTGCTGGTGGAGACCAGCTCGCGCCCGTTCATCAGCGTGCCGGAGAAGTCCGGCGCCAGGCCGCGGATCGAGATCACCTGCGCCCGCCCTTCGACGCGCTGCGCCGTCAGGCCGGCCAGGCGGGCGATGGATTCGGCGATGCTGACGTCGGGCAGCTTGCCGATGTCCTCGGCGGTGATGGCCTCGACGATGGACTCGGCATCGCGCTTGACCGCCATCGAGGTCTCGATGCTGCGGCGGATGCCGGTGACGACCACCGACTGGACTTCCTTCTCGTCCGCGCTGGCGGACGGTCCCTGTTGCGCCCATGCCGGGGCGGAGGCGATCGCCAGCGCCGCGCAGGCGGCGGCGATCGGTGTCAGTGCGAGTGCGTGGCTTGGCTTGCTCATCATCTGGTCTCTCTTATAGTTTTAAACGGGTGGAAAATACTAGCGGAACGGTTGTGGTGCGGTGCTGCTGGTCATCCAGTCCTGCATGGGCTGGTGTACCTCGTAAGCCTGGGTGCCGAACAACTTGAACAGGTTCTCGATATCGGCGATGGGCGCCGTGGTGAAGTCGATGGCGGGCACGGCGGCGCCGGCGGCGTTGGTGACCAAGCCCCAGCTGCCGCTGCCCTGGCCGCCGCCATTGCTGACCACCTTCCAGCTCCATGCCGTGGTGGCCCAGCCGTACTGGGCGTAGGTATCGAAGGAGGCGCGCGCGATCTGCCCGCCCAGGTCCAGGCCCAGGCCCATCCACGGCTGGGTTTCGCCGATGAAGAAGGCGGTGTCGACGGCCTTGATCTTGTTGTCCCACTCGCACACGCCGCTATTGCTGCCGCCGCTGCAGGTGAGCCAGTCCTTGTGCACCTGCAGGCCGGTCTGGCCCCAGCCGAACAGGCCGGGATAGAAGTGCATTTCGAACGCCACGTTGCTCATGCCCTGGTCGGCCGGCTTGCCGTAGGCGGTGATGTTGCCGCTGTTGTGGCCGGGCAGGATCACCACGTGGTTGGGATCGACCGCGCGGATCGCCGCGTACAGCGTCTTGACCACGGCGGCCAGGTTGGCGGCGGTGGTGCCCCATGGCTCGTTGAGCACGCTGTAGCCGGCCACCGCCGCGCGGTCCTTGTAGCGGCCGGCGATCTGCTGCCACAGCCACACGGTGCGGTCCTGGAATTCCGGCGTGGACCAGTACAGGTTCTTGTTGGCGCAGCCGCTGTGCTGCTCCCAGCCCTGCGAGCCGACCGCGCCGTGCAGGTCGAGGATCACATACATGCCGCGCTGCTCGGCCTGGGCGATGGCGTCGTCCAGGTAGCGCCAGGCGTCGGCGCGCAGGTGGCGCGGATTTTTTTCATCCTCCACCACGCTGTAGATGAAGGGCAGGCGCACCACGTTCAGGCCGAACTTCTGCATCCGGTCCCAATCGCGGGTGGTGATCCAGTTGTCACGCAACAGCTGCATCAGGCGCTGGCGTTCGGCGTAGCCGAAGCGGCTGTCGAAGTTGGCCTCCAGCTTGCACTGGTCGTCGATGCCGGCGCTGCCCTGCCCCATCATCCAGAATTCGTTGATCAGCCAGTTGCCGAGGTTGGTGCCCTTGAGCGCCACCGGGCTGCCGTCCGCCTTCAGCCATTTCGTGCCCTGCGTGTGCAGCATGGTCAGCGGCAGCACCGGCACCGGCGTCACCGGCGTCGGCTTGATTGCTTCCACCTGCGGCGGCGCGGGCGGCGTCACCGGCGGCGCCACGACGCTGGCACCACCGCCGCTGCCGCAACCGGCCAGCATCGCCATGAACAACAGGGCACATAGCGGCCGCGCACCGCACGCCGCCACCCTGTCATTCCCGCGCACGGGAAATCCAGGCATTGCCTGAATTTCCTCCATACTGCGCCGAAATAGACCCAGCCTATGGGTCCCCGCTTTCGCGGGGACGACGTGTTTGCTCATTTGCACTCTCCTTGTGGAAGCGCTTCCACAACAGGGTTGAAAAAACTGCCGCGCACTTGCACGGCAGTGCGTGTCAGGGTTGCCAGGTAAAGGTCGCGACGCTGGCGGCCGGCAAGGTGTAGCGGAAGCTGCGCTGGCCGGGCGCCAGGCGCACGGCAAAGCTGCGCGGCGCCTTGGCCGAGTTCACCACCATCAGCGCCACCGAACCGTCGTCGGCGTTGCGGAAGGCCACCGTGTCGAGATCGTTGTAGCCGCTGGTCGAGGCGATGCGGCGCGCGCCCTGGCGCACGAAGCGGCTGGCGTGGGCCAGCGCGTAGTACTCCTCGTTGCGCGTGACCTTACCGTCGCGGCTGTCGATGGTGACGACGCCGCGGCAATCCTTGCAGCCGCCCAGGTGCGGACCGTCGTTCTCGTCCAGCGCCAGGTTCCACAGCAGCACGCCCCTGGCCCAGCCGCGCGTGGCGCCGATCACCAGCGTGCGGGCGAAGTGCTGCAGATTGTCCGACCACACCGGCGCCCACTTGCCACCCGAGCATTCGGTGAAATACGTGTCCTTGTCCGGCCAGCGGTCGTGCAGCGCGGCCTGCACGCGCACGTCGCCGCCGTAGCAATGCCAGGCCACGCCGTTGACGTAGGGGCTGGCCACCGGGTCTTTCAGCACCTCGGCCGGCGAGCCCGGCTCGTCCCAGTTGTGGTCCCAGTCGAGGATGCGGGTGTGCGGATGCTCTCTCGCCAGCAAGGGCCCCAGGTGGCCGCCGATGAAGGCGGCGCGCTGGGCCGGCTCGACCCGCATGCCGGGATAATCCTTGGGCTCGAAGTGCGGCTCGTTCTGCAAGGTCAGCGCGTAGATCGGCACGCCCTCCTTTTCGTACGCGCCGACGTAGCGCGACAGGTAGGCGGCGAACGGCGCATACGCTTCCGGCTTCAGCGTGCCCTGGATCAGGCTGTCGGTGCTTTTCATCCAGCCCGGTGCGCTCCACGGCGAGGCCATCACGCGCAGCTGCGGGTTGATCGCCAGCGCGGCCTGGGTGACCGGCAGCACATCGGCGCGGTTGGGCTCGATGGAGAAATGCGCCAGCGCTGGATCGGTCTGGCCGGGCGGCATGTCGTCAAAGCTGTAGTGGTGGCGCGAGAAATCGGACGCGCCGATGGTCAGCCGGGTAAAACTGAAATTGGCGCCGGGGGCCTTGCCGAACAGCTCGTTCATCAGCGCGGCGCGCTGCTGCGGGTTCAGGCGATTCTGGATCAGCCAGGCCGAGGCGTCGGTGATGGCGGCGCCGAAGCCCACCATCTCCTGGTAGCGCTGCGCCGGATCGACGTCGATGACGATGGCGGCCTTGACGCCGGCACCGAAGGCGGCATCCGGGCCGCGCGCCAGCAGCTTGCTCTGGTCGCCGGTGGTGATCCAGGCCTGCACCGGGCCCTGAGCCTGCGCCTGCGCGCACAGCAGCAAGACCGGGACAGCCAGCAGGCACCACCACCGTGGTAGCGGATGACGGGCAAGCGAAGGGCGCAAGGCCGCATCGCCCGGCAGAGCGGGGCTGGCTGTGTACATTCGGTCTCCATGCGGCTGGGTCGTGGCCCGCCCGTCGAGGTTTTTACGTGAGTGGAAACGCTTCCACTTGTTAAATTCACTATAGCACCGTGAATTCTTCAGTGTCAATCAGGGAAAAGCATCGAGTGTGGCAATTGGTGAGTTTTCGCCGGGCAAAAAATGCGCAAAATTAAGTTGGCCGCCCATTGCGAAACCAGTATTCTTCCCGTGCGGAAACGTTGAATTTCTTGTCTCGGATTTGCCACGCTGGCCCCCACCACCCACGCCACAGGAGTCTTTCATGCCCACTTCAGACCAAACGCCCGACCTGGTGTTCTATCTCAACGGCGAGCGGATCCAGCTGCCCACGATCGACCCGACCGTGCTGCTGGCCGACTACCTGCGCTCGCCGGACGTCGGCCTGACCGGCACCAAGATAGGCTGCAAGCAAGGCGGTTGCGGCGCCTGCACCGTCATGCTGTCGAGCTGGAACGAGGACACCCGGCAGGTCGAGCACCGCTCGGTCAACTCCTGCCTGCGGCCGGTGGCCTCGCTGGACGGCATGCTGGTGACGACGGTGGAAGGCACGGGCAGCGTCAAGTCCGGCTGCATCAGCACCGTGCAGGACGGGCTGGCCTGCAACAACGGCACGCAGTGCGGCTACTGCACACCGGGCTGGGTGATGAACATGACGGCCGCCGTGGCCCAGCGCGGCCCCAAGCCGGGCACCAAGCAGCAGATCGAAGCCATGTTCGACGGCAACATCTGCCGTTGCACCGGCTACCGTCCCATCCTGTACGGCTTCAAGAAAACCTTCGCCTCCGACTGGAACCCCACGATCGACGAAGCCGGCTGCATGACGTGCGAAGTCGACCCGGCCGAGAAGGTGGGCCAGGTGGCGCCGGTGGAGATCGCCTTCCCCGCCGAGCTGCGCAAGCCGCCGCGCGCGGTGCACTACTCGGCCAACGGCTACCACTGGTTCCGGCCGCTGACGGTGTCCAGCGCCATCGGCCTGATGCGCGACTTCCCCGACCGCGCCAATCTGCGCCTGGTCGGCGGCAATACGTCGATCGGCATCTACCCACGGACGGTGGAAAATCCGCATGTGTTCATCGACATCTCGCACGTGCCGGAGCTGCACACGCTGAGCATGGCGGACGGCCAGCTGCGCCTGGGCGGCGGCCTGCTGTACGCCACGCTGCTGGACTTCCTCGACGCCGAAAACAGCAAGAACCCCAACCCCGGCCTGCAGGCGCTGGCCTACATGGCCGGCCGCACCGCCGGCGGCATCGTCCGCAACGCAGCCACTTTGGCCGGCAACACCATGCTGGTGGTCACGCATGCCGAGCAGGGCGTGCCCTTCCCTTCCGACCTGTACACGGCACTGGCCGCGCTGGACGCCACCGTGTCGGTGGCCGCGCCCGGCCAGGCCGAGCCGAAAACCCTGGCGCTGCTGGACCTGCCCGCCTACTGGCGCCAGCATGCGGACGGCTGCATGCTGCTGTCCTACCAGCTGCGGCCGACCGGCGCCGACGAATACGCGCAAACCTACAAGACCGCGCAGCGCGAGGTCAACGCCCACTCCATCGTCAACAGCGGCATGCGCGTCCGGCTCGACGCGCAGCAATGCGTCGCCGACATCGCGCTGGTGTACGGTGGCATGTCGCCGACCGCCACCCGCATGCCGCAGACCGAACAGGCGCTGCGCGGCCAGCGCTGGGACGGCGCCACGCTGGCCAGTGCGATGCCGGTACTGCGCCAGGAGCTGGACGCGCTGACCGACCGCTACGCCGCCCATTACGCGCAGCTGCCGGACGAAGGCTACAGCGCCGCCTACAAGCGCCAGCTGGCCGAATCCTACCTGTACAAATTCTTCATCGCCGTCTGCGAATGGCGCGGCCTGCCGGTGCCGCCGGCGCTGCGCTCGGCCGGCGAACGCGGCGAGCGGCCGGTGTCGAAAGGCACGCAGGCCTACAGGGCCTATGCCGACCAGTTCCCAGTGCACGTGCCCTACGTGAAAATCGAAGCCATGCTGCAGGCCACCGGCGAGGCCCAGTACGTCCACGACATCCCGATGCCGCCGACCGGCATGAACGGCGCGCCGGTGCAGAGCATGGTCGCGCTGGGCAGCTGCGTCTACCAGGTGCCCGGCGTTGAAGGCCCGGCCTCGCCGGCCGAAGTGCTGGCGGCGCTGCAAGCGCTGTATCCTGGCGTGAAGGACTACGTCACCGCCATCGACGTGCCCGGCGCGGTGATCGACGGCATGGCGCTGGACGATCCCATCTTCGCCATCAGCGTGGCGCCCAGCGCCTGCCCGAAAGGCGCGCTGCCCGCCGGCTACGACCCGCGCGCGCCGCTGATCCTGACCGGCTACGGCCAGTGCATCGGCATGGTGGTGGCGCGCAACGAACAGCTGGCGCAGGAAGCGGCGTTCCATCTGCAAACGCAGTTCTGCCGCTTCAGCGCCGAGCGCCCGCAGATCGAGCTGCCGGACACTGACGCCGCGCGCAACCAGCTGGTCTACCTGGACAAACCAGCCGGCGCCACGTGGTACTCGCACATCTGGAAGATCACCCGCGCCGGCACCAGCCTGGCCTGGGTGCCGCCGCGCGCGCCCGACCAGCCGGACCTGCAACAGCCGGTGACCGCATACAACGTGACGATCGCCAGCGACACCTACGGCGCCGTCAGCTGCACGCGCGTGTCCAGCCGGCAGAAGGTGGGCAGCCAGATCCACTTCTACATGGAGACGCAGTCGAGCTACGTCGAGCCGGTGGAAGACCGCCAGGTGCGCGTCTACGCCTCGACCCAGGACGCCAACGTGGTGCAGGGCGCCGTCGCCAGCGTGCTGCAGCTGCCGGTCAACAAGGTCGACGTGCGGGTGCGCCGCATCGGCGGCGGCTACGGCGGCAAGTGCGGGCAGTCGGCGTTCGCCAGCACCATCACAGCGGTCGGCGCATGGAAGCTGAACCGGCCGCTGCGCATGGCCGCGCTGCGCCAGGTCGACAGCGCCATGTTCGGCCACCGCCACCCGGCGCTGGGCAACTACAACATCGCCGTCGGCGACGCCAGCAACCCGCTCACGCACGGCAAGCTGTTCGGCTTCCAGGCCGACTACTGGATCGACGGCGGCCGCACCTACGATTGCAGCTTCGTCATCAGCGACTGCATGTCGCTGCGCAGCGACTCGGCCTACTTTATTCCGAACTGGTCGTGCACCACCGACGTCTGCCGCACCGACAAGACCACCAACACCTCGATGCGCACGGTGGGCATGATCCAGGGCGCCATCATTGTCGAGGACGCGATCGAGGCGGCCGCCCACAGCGTCGGCCTGACGCCGGAGCAGGTGCGCGCGCGCAACCTGTACGTGCAGGGCCAGGTCACGCCGTATGCCGAGCCGCTCGAATCGTGCTACATGCGCGAGGTGTGGGAGTACACGCTGGACAAGGCCGACTTCGCCAACCGCGCGGCGGCGGTGGAGCAGTTCAACGCCGACAACCGCTGGCGCAAGCGCGGCATCTCGGTGCTGCCGGTGAAGTACGGCTCGGGCTTCAACCTGGCGACGCTGGAACAGGGCGGCGCGCTGATCGAAGTGTATGCGCAGGACGGCACGGTGCTGGTGCGGCACGGCGGCATCGAGATGGGCCAGGGCCTGAACACCAAGATGGCGCAGGTGGTCGCCTACGCGCTCAACGTCCCGATCGGCATGATACGGGTGGCGGAAAACGACACCGCCGTGGTGCCCAATCCCGAAAGCACCGGCGCCTCGACCGGCACCTCGTTCAACGGCCTGGCCGCGCAGCAGGCCTGCGGCGAATTGCGCCAGCGGCTGGAGGCCTACTGCCTGGGCCTGCTCACGGCCAACGGCAACGACTGGTGCGTCGCCAACCAGATCAACTTCTGGGACTACAAGGACGGCTGGCGCGCCGAGGCCACGCCCGGCAATCCGCAGACCATGATATGGAAAAACATCATCGGCCGCGCCTTCAATGAACGGCTCAACCTGTCCGCGCAGGCACGGGTGGCAATCGAGGGCGGCACCCATCCCGACGGCAACCTGGAGTTCAAGCTGGTGGACGGCAAGCCGGCCGGCGAGGAGGTCGACTACTTCACCGGCTACACCTACAGCGCGGCCTGCGTCGAGGTCGAGCTCGACGTGCTGACCGGCGAGACCACCATCCTGCGCGCGGACGTGGTGTACGACGGCGGCAAATGCCTCAATCCGGCGATCGACGTCGGCCAGGTGGAAGGCGGCTTCGTGCAGGGCCTGGGCTATGTGACCAGCGAGGACCTGAGCTACCAGCCGGCCGATTCCAGCACCGCGCCCAGCACCACGCGGCCGGCGCCGGGCGCGCTGTACACCACCAACACCTGGGAGTACAAACCGCCGGCAGCGCAGTCGATCCCGCTGGAGATGAACATCATGATGTTCCCGCGCGAGCTGGCGCCGAACGCGCCGCCGGACCAGGGCGACATCCTGTCGGCCAAGGAAATGGGCGAGCCGCCGATGACGCTGGCGGTGGCGGCGTTCTTCGCGATCAAGCGCGCCGTGCTGGCGGCGCGCAAGGACCGCGGCCACTACGAGTGGTTCCAGATGGAGTCGCCGGCCACGGTGCAGCGCGTGCGCGAGGCCTGCCTGGTCGATACGGCCGACCTGCGCGCCGACTAGCGGAACTTTGACCCCGATAGGAAAGTTCCATTTGACAGGATAGTCAGGTTGGACTATCTTGAAGTCAGTGATTGCCATGTGGCAACGCCCGCCTCGGGCGGATCAGGGCCTGCAATATTGAAATTCTGGACACATCAGTACGCCGAAAGGAAACGCGATGAACCACTCAATTGCCAAAGCGCCGGCCGCCAGTCCGGCCCGATCCGTCAACTGGGCCGACATGCGCTACCTGGTGATCGACGACTGCGCGAGTATCCGCCAATTGCTGCGCGAGAGCCTGCGCAGCATGGGGGCAAAATTCATCGACCAGGCCATGGATGGCGCCGAGGCAATCGCCCTCATCAACAACAGTCGTTACGACGTCATCCTGTGCGACTACCACCTGGACGGCGGGAAGAATGGCCAGCAGATCCTGGAAGAGGTGCGCGGCAATAATTTGCTCAAGCCCAGCAGCATGTTCATCATGGTGTCGGCCGAGAAAAGCGCCGACTCCGTGATGGGCACGGCCGAATATCATCCCGACGCCTATCTGATCAAGCCGATCACCGAGGGCATGCTGGTCACGCGCCTGAACCGCATCTGGGTCAAGAAGCAGGTGTTCCAGAAGATCGACCTGGCCTATGCGCACAAGGACTACGCAGGCGCCGCCCTCTTGTGCGACTTTCAGATCGCCGCCAACCCGCTGCACGAAAATGACTTGCTGCGCATGAAGGCGAATTTGCTGCTGAAATGCGGTGAACGCGACCAGGCCCGCGTCATCTATGAACGGATAGTGGGGGAAAGAGATTGCACTTGGGCCAAGGCCGGGCTGGCCAAGCTCATGATGGAGGACGGCGACTTTGCCGGCGCCACGCAACTGTTCCAGAGTGCGATTGATGGCAACAGCCTTTTCCTGGAGGCTTACGATCAGCTTGCTGCCGTACACAAGCAGATGGGGCAGCAGGAACAGGCCAGCACGGTGCTGGAACGGGCGGCCAGGATGTCGCCCAATTCCGTGACGCGCCAGAACACGCTGGGCGAGCTGTCCCTGCGGCTGGGCAATGTCGCAGCGGCAGAGAAGGCCTTCCGCAAATGCATCAGTGTCGGCGAGCATTCGATCAGCAAGACCGCCGACCCGTATTTTGGACTGGCGCGGGTGTGCAGCATCAAGAAGGCGCCCAAGGAAGCGCTGCAGATCCTGCTGACGGTGCAGAAGAAATTCTCCGGCGAGGCCAGCGATCTGCGCGCCCGTGTCACCGAAGGGCTGGTCTACGTGGACAATGACGACGTGCACAGCGCCACGGTCGTCGCCCGGGAACTCGAAACCATGCTGGCCACCGCGAGCGCCATCGACCTGCCCTCCCCCAGCACCTGCATGGATATCGCCACTTTGCTGCTCGAAGTGGGCATCAAGGATCCGGCGGTAAAGCTGCTGTGCCACATCATCCAGAACAACGACGACGACAAGAGCATCCGGGACGAGGTACAAAAGGCGTTCACTTATGCGAACATGGGCGAAGAAGGCACGCTGTTGATCGAGGCGGCGCGCAAAGAGGCGACCGACATCATGAACCGCGGCGTGCTGCTGTGGAAGACCGACAAGCTGGAAGAGGCGGTCGACTGGATGCGGGCCGCACGCACGAAAATGCCGGGAAATCTGCGCAATTTGCTCAACACGGCACAAATCCTGATCTCGCACGTGCAGAAGCTGGGCTACGATCCGCTGCTATTGGCTGAGGCAACCGAAATACTGGCGCTGGTGGACCAGATCGCTCCCGGTCAGCGCCGCCATGCCGAGCTGAGCCTGCAGTTGGGGAGTCTCATGCCCAACGTCCAGGAAGTCGGCAGTCAGGCAGTGGCGCTTTGCGCCTGATGCGTCGCAAGCATCCGCTCCACTGCCGCCAGCAGCTGCGCGTTCTCGAAAGGCTTGCGCAGCACGTCGTGTGCCCCCAGCGCCAGCGCCTGCTGCAACCGTTCTTCGCTGTCGGCCGACACCACGAGCGTCCTTAACGGCGTTGGCAGCTCTGTCTTTTGCAAAAAGCGCAGCACGTCCAGGCCATCGAGGCCGGGCATGCGCAAATCCAGAGTCATCACCGCAGGCTGAAAAGTCGACAGCATGGCGCCCGCTTCGAATCCGTTGGCTGCGATCGCCGTTTCAAAGCCCGCCGCGCGCAGCACACGCTCGATCGCGCGCGCCATGGCCACTTCGTCATCGGCGATCAGCACGCGCCTGGGCGCGGCCTTCGCCTCCGTCCGGTCGGGTATGCCGTTTTCGCGCATGAAGCGCTGCAGTTCGCCGGGCAGGATGCGTCTGTCGCCTCGGCCTGGCAATTTATACGCGGACAACATGCCCCGGTCTATCCAACGCAACACCGTCCGGAAGTTGACACCGCATATGCGTGCGGCTTCCCCTGTGGTCAATACGTCTTCCATGCGCCCATCCATGTCGTGTGCTGATTTTGACAGGATAGTCAGATTAGTACGACTTGGCAATAATCAGCCATCACGCGGCGCGTCCACTAGTGAATGGCCAGCACCGCGCGCACGCTGGAATCGAGCGCACTGCGGTCGATATAGCCCACCAGGTTGGGGTTGTCGGCCACCAGGCGCTTGATGGCGGCGCTGTCGCCCGACTCCACCGGCGGCTGCCCGCGCCCGGTGAACAGCATGTGCGCCCAGTAGGCCTTCATCTGGGCCGGCGCCTTGCCGCTGCTCTTCAGGTAGAAGACGTCGCGCACCGGCGAGCCTTCGCTCTGGTCGACCGGCACCGCGTGCTGGCCGTTGGGGAAGTCGGCCACCTTGCCCAGGAACAGATCGGCGGCCTGCTCGCCGCTCAGGGCCTTCACGGGATTGCGGGCCGAGACGATCACCACCACCTCGGCACGGCTGCAACTGCCCGCCAACAAGGTCGCGGCCAGCAGCCAACGGGGGAGAGATTTGCGCATGTCCGGCCTCCCGTCAGTAGAGGAAGTCGGCCAACAGGCTGACCACGTTCACATGGCCGCCACGCGGCGTGCCGGCCACCACGTTCTGCAAGGTGCCGTAGGAATTGGCGCCGAGATGCAACTGGTCCCATTGCAGCTTGAGGTCGAGGTTGCGCGCCGCGTCCCAGCGCACGCCGGTCGCATAGGTGCGCTGGGCCACGGGGAGGCTGCCGGTGTCGGTCAGCGGCCGCAAATCGGACACGGTGGCGTAGGGCGTCAGCGTGCCGAAGCGCATGCCGCCGTTCACATACCAGGCCTCGCGCAGGGCCTTGACGCGCTTGCCGTCGTAGTTGCTGACACGCGCCCATTCGCCATTGACGAACCACTGGCCGGGATCCCACGACGCGCCCAGCGACGCGAAGCGCCCGCGCGGCGGGTTCTGGTTGTCGACGTTGCGTTCCTGGTAGGCGAGGTGCAACGTCAGCGGGCCCCGTTCCAGGGTGTCGAAGATACCCATCACGGCGGTGGAATGGACGTCGATGCCGCGCGTGTTGGTGACGGTGCGCTTGCCGTACAGGACGCTGGTGGTGTTGCTGATATCGCCGAAGTGGCTGCGGTAGGAAGCGTCGACGCCGTCGCTTTCCTTGAGCGCCAGCAGGCGATAGACCTCGATCGGCGGACGCGCCGTGATATTGCTGTAGCCGACGCGGCGCGAGTCCGACATCAGGAAGCTGGCCAGCCCGATCCGGCCGACCCGCACGCTGAGGTCCGGCGTGAACGCGTACTTCAGATTGGCCCAGGTCAGCAGCGGCTGGTATTTATTGCTCGAGCGGTACTCGGACACCACCTGCACCACGCCGGACAGTTGCGGCGTGAAGTTGGCCGTCAATTGCAGGCCCAGCCGGCTATCGACATCGCCGGTCCACTGGCGGTTGCGGCCGGTGCCGGAGGGTTGAAGGTTGTCGAACACATAGTCGGCGCCGTGCTCGTCTGAATGAGCCAGGCCCACCGTGCCGAAGCCGTTGACCGACAGCCAGGGCCGCACCGGATCAGCGGCGGACTCCGCCGCACACACGGGCAAGGCCAGGCTCAGCAGCACCGCCGTCGTAGCCGAAATCAGGTGGGAGATGGCAGGCATCCAGGCTCCAGGCAGGTTGGTTATTGTTCCATGTAATGGGCCAGCAGCTTATCGAGTTCCCTGGTCTTGGCCAGCCGCGCCAGACCGTCGTTCAACGCTTGCAATAGCCTGGCCGCGTCGGCGCCGCTGGCCGCCACGCCGAAGTACAGGGGCCGCAGCGGCGAATCCGGCAACGGCTGGCTCACCAGCGTGCCGTCCACCAGCAGGCTGCGCAGCTTGGGGTTGATCAGGTACTGGCCGGCCATGGTTTCGCGGCTGTCGATGAACAGGTCGCAGCGGCCCAGATGCAACTTGCCGATCAGCTGTTCGTAGCCAATGGTGGCGCCGCGGTCGACCGTGCTGGTGGGGATGCCATAGACCTCGAAGCGGTAGCCGCCCAGGCCGCACAGGTGGTAGCGCCGCACGTCGCTCAGCTGTTGCAGGTTGAGCCCTTGCGGCCGCGCCCGGCGCGAGTAGAAATACACATTGTGCATGGTGAAGTAGGCGTCGCTCAGCACCAGGTTGCCGGCGGCATCGGCCTGGCCGACGTTGAGCGCGATATCGACCTGATGGGCGGCCACCAGCGCCAGGCAGCGCGCCCACGGCAGCAGCTGGACGGTGACGTCCCAGCCCTGGCGCGCGCCGATCAACTTGAGCAGGTCGACACTGGCCCCCACGACATGGCCGTCGCGCTGGCCGTTGGCGCGCTCGGCGAACACGAACGGCGGCATTTCGGCCTGGTCGGCGCACACTTGCACCGTGCCGGCACAGGCGGAGCCTGCAGCAAGGCACAGCAGCAGCAAGAATGCGTGGACGCGATACATAAACATGGGAGCCAGGCGCAACAATCCGAGTTCCATTCTAGCAAATGCCGTCGGGGCCGCCGCAATAAGTGTTGCGTCGATGAAAACTTTTTTTGCGACTGGCGGGCGGCTAGCCGGCCGGCTCGTCCCACACGGCTGCCGCCGCGCGCTCGATCACGGGGCGCCAGTCCGGCGCCACCGGCAGCAGGAACACCTCGGCCAGCGCCTGCTCGAGCTCGTCCGCGTTCAGGAAACGGCGTTCGCCGCCGCCGTCCGCGCGGCGTATCGTCAGCCGGTTGCGCAGCAGCGCATGGCGCGCCTCGGGCGTGCTGCGCGCCACGATCAGGTCATGGCGGAAATGCGATTGCGGGTAGGTCGACGAGTAATAGTTCGCCATCACATAATCGCCGTCGCGGCAGGGCGCCGGCGAGATCAGGTAGACCGGCAGCCAGTCGTCACCCAGCAGCGCCTCCAGCAGATGTTCGTTGCCCTGCGGCGTGATGCGGAAGCGCTCGTGCGGCGTCGACTGCGGCGTGGGCAGGTCGAAGCGGATCGGCGCCGTCAGCACGCAGCTGCCGAAGCCGACGTCGCACAGCCACGGCTGGCCGTCTACCGTCACCCGCAACACCATGTGGGTGCGCGGCCGCTGCCGCGCCTCGGGGCCGGCCATCCATTGCACCTGGGCGATCAGCGGCTCCACCTCGAAACCCAGCGCGCACAGCACGCGCTGGAACAGGCTGTTCTGCTCGAAGCAGTAGCCGCCGCGCCCGGCGTGGATCAGCTTGGCGTCCACCGCCTCCGGCGCCAGCAGCACCGGCCGGTCCAGCAGCACGTCGATGGCCTCGAAAGGAATGGTTGCCGGGTGCAGCTGCTGCAAGGCGCGCAGCGTGTCCAGCGTCGGGGTGCGCGGCCCCGTGTAAGCGATGCGCGCGCAATATGCGTCCAGTAGTTCCATGGTCCCGCCTGTTTGAAATATTAGCGAAAGAACCACCATCATAGCAGCACGCTGCCGTCCCACAATTTCCACAGCTCCAGCTGCCGTTGTAGCAAGTGCGAGTCGAAGGAGGTAGTATCAACTTCACACTTATTTACGTGGCGCAAATACCTCAGCGGCAGCACATTCTCGACCAGGAGGCGTAAATGTTTTCCAATTTAAGAGTCGGCACGCGTTTGGGATTGGCTTTTTTTCTGCTCACCTTGTTGTCGGTGGCGCTGGGCTGGATCGCCATCCATGAAACCTCGGCCATGAATGAGCAGTGGAAGACCATCAAGGAGGATGCGCTGGCCAAGCGCAGTGCGATCGAGCGCGGCTCCAACGCCCTGGGCGCCGGCGTCCACCACTTCAAGAACTACATCCTGCGCGGCGGCGACTACGACAAGAAGTTCGAGGCCGACATGGCCGATGTCGAGCGCACCATGGCCGACTATAAGGCCACCGGTTTCCTGACGGCCGACGAGGACAAGCTGCTGAGCCAGTTGCGCGACGGCGCCACCGCCTACCGCAAGGACATGGCGGTGCTGGTCGCCATGCGCGCCAAGACCGACAATCCGAATGAGCTCGACAAGGCAGTGGCCGGCGCCGACAAGCCAATCACCGCCGCCTTCGCCAGTCTGGGCGAGAAGACCGAGGCCACCCTCAAGCACGCCGACCAGGTCATGAGCGAGGTCAGTGCCGCCGCCCAGACCAAGGTGATCGAAACGCTGGCGGTAATCGTGGTGCTGACCATCGCCGCCGGCATCTACATCACGCTCAGCATCACTCGTCCGATCAGCCAGGCGGTGACGGCCGCCGAGACCCTGGCGCGCGGCGACCTGAACCTGGACATCCAGGTCAAGTCGAACGACGAGACCGGCCAGCTGCTGGCGGCGATGAAGCACATGCTTATGAAGTTGCGCGAAATGATAGAAAGCCAGCGCAACATGGTCGACGCGGCCAACCGCGGCAACTTCGCCATGCGCATCAGCGCCACGGAGCTGCAGGGCTTCCAGAAGGACATGGCCGACGGCCTGAACGCCCTGATGCAAACCACCGGCGCCAGCATCGACGACGTGGTGCGCGTGATGGGCGCGCTGTCGGAGGGCGACCTGTCCAAGCGCATCGAGAAACCCTACGAGGGCGCGTTCGGCGAGCTTAAGGATTACGCCAACCAGATGATCGCCAAGCTCACGCAAGTGATCGAGGGCCAGCGCCGCGTGGTCGACGCGGCCAACCGCGGCAATTTCGACGGCCGCGTCGAGCTGGCCGGGCTGCAGGGCTTCCAGAAGGAGATGGGCGAGGGCTTGAACAACCTGGTCACCATCACCGGCGCCAGCATTGACGACGTGGTGCGGGTGATGGGCGCGATGTCCGAGGGCGATCTCAGCATCAGCATCGACAAGGACTACCAGGGCTCCTTCGGCGAGCTCAAGGAATTCTGCAACAACACCGTCTACAAGCTGGGCCAGGTGGTCACCGAGGTCAACGGCAGCGCCGAGGCCCTGGCCAGCGCCTCCGAGGAGATCAGCGCGACCGCGCAGACGCTGTCGCAGGCCGCCAGCGAACAAGCCGCCGGCACCGAGGAGACCAGCGCCGCGATCGAGCAGATGACGGCGTCGATCTCGGCCAACACCGAGAACGCCAGAGTCACCGACGGCATGGCCAGCCAGGCCGCCAAGGAAGCGGTCGAAGGCGGCGACGCGGTGCGCTCGACGGTGGCGGCGATGCAGCAGATCGCCAAGAAGATCCAGATCATCGACGACATCGCCTACCAGACCAACCTGCTGGCCTTGAACGCGGCCATCGAGGCGGCACGGGCCGGCGATCACGGCAAGGGTTTCGCCGTGGTCGCGGCCGAGGTGCGCAAGCTGGCCGAACGCAGCCAGCTGGCCGCGCAGGAGATCGAACAGGTCGCCACCAGCAGCGTCGACCTGGCCGAGAAGGCCGGCCGCCTGCTCGACCAGATGGTGCCGAACATCCGTCGGACCTCGGACCTGGTGCAGGAAATCACCGCCGCATCGGAGGAGCAATCGGCCGGCGTGGGCCAGATCAACAGCGCGGTGGGCCAGCTGAGCCAGACCACCCAGCAGAACGCGTCGAGCTCGGAACAGCTGGCGGCCACGGCCGAGGAAATGAGCGGCCAGGCCGAGCAACTGCAATCAGCGATGGCCTTCTTCAAGGTGCAGAGCGGCGGCCGTGCCAGCGCGCCCGCGAGGGGCGCCCGGCCGCCGGTGCGCGGCGGCAAACGGCAGGCCCCGGTGCCGCCCCCGCACACCATGTCCGGCAGCGTGCAGGACGTCGACGAAAGCAAGTTCGCCCGGTTCTAACGGTGCCGCCGGCCCTCAGGCGCCCACCAGATTCGCCAGCAACCATCCGGGCAGGCCGAGGTACAGCGCCGCACGGCCGGCGCGCTCCAGCCAGCGGCGCACCTCGATCGCCCTCCCCGGCTGCAGCAAGGCCGCCAGCAGGGTGCCGGCTTCGATCGCCGCGCGCAACAGGGCCGCGCTCAGCACCACGCCAATCGCCCAGGCCGCCCACCACAAGGCCAGCGCCAGCAGGTAAGCCTTCAGGCCGTAGCTGTAGTACTCGCCGAACGCGCTGCCATAAGCGATGTGCTGGTGCAGGTGGAAGGCGGGAATGGCCAGCGCCAGCGGCAACAGAACGAACTTGGCCAACGGGCGGTCGAGCTGGCGGCGGCGCAGCGCCAGGCGGGCGCGCGCATACACGCCCATCATCGCGCCCGGCCGCTCGACTCCTTGCGGTCCGCCGGCGCCGGCCAGCGCGGCGGCGAAGGCCAGCGGATCGGCGAGCGCCAGTCCGTAGCGCCAGCGCTGACCCGACGCCAGCCGCAACGTCAGGCCGGCGGCGGGCACCGGCAAGCGCCATAACGCCACCGCGGCAAGCTCGCCGAGGGCCAGCTCGATGCGCTGTGCGCCCCGCGTCAACACCAGCATGCCGTTGCTGACCGACGCCTGCGCGGCAAACGCCAGCAGCACGCACCACGCGGCCGCTTCCGGCGCAAGGAAGAGCGCGGCGAACAGGCGGATCTGCGCCAGGGTGTTGGTCCTCAACGGTTCGTTCAGCAGCAGGGCGGCGCAGATGCCGAGCAGGCCGGCGCGCGCCATGATGCGCAACAGCGCGGCGGCAAAGCGGGCCACCGGCGGCAGCAACGCGACCCGCACCGGAAAGCTCACGGCAGGCTGCGCCGGCGACGAGGGCTCCTCCGCTTGCGGACGCCACGAGGGAATGGCCGCCCTTGCCGCCAGCAACAACAGGAGCACGCCGGCGGCCCGCCCGACCCAGTCGCCCCACCGCACCATCAGAGTCGGCGCCGGCCGGCTCACGCGCAGTTCCGCGACGACCAGCGCGGGTTCACCCATGCGCGTGCCGGCCAGTATGTTGCCGGCCGCGTCGAACACCGCGCTGTAGCCGTTGGTGGTGACGCGGAATTGCGGCAGCCGCGTTTCGATGCTGCGGAAGGCCGCAGCAGCCTGGTGCAGCCGTGCGCCCTCGGGGTCGTCGCTGAACCAGGAATCGTTGGACATGGTCAGGATGGCCTGCGCGCCCAGCCTGGCGCCGGCCAGCGCCAGGCCGGCGTCGACATCGTCGAGGCAAATCAGCGGCAGCACCGGGATCTCGCGGCCGTCGGCCAGGCGCAGCGGGAACACCCGCGCGCCATTGCCGGCGCGCCAGTTGCCGGTCCATGGCAGCAGGTGCCGCAGTTGCGGCCCGTCCAGCCAGGCCGGCACGTATTCGGTGAACGGGAACAGGCGCGTCTTGCGATAGAAACCCGTCAGGCCGGTGGGCTGCACGAAGGCGGCGGCGTTGTATTCGCCGTCGCTGTCGATATCGTAGGTGCCGAACACAAAGGGCACGCCGGCGGCGCGGACGTTGGCGAGGATCTCGCGGTCGAACTCGGCACCGGCTGCGCTCTTGGGATGGCCGAAGGTGGTGGGATAGGCCGTCTCCGACCACAGCACCGCATCGGCGTGACGGCGCACCACCGCGTCATAGCTCATGGCGAAGTGCGCGTCGAGCACCTCGCGCACCACGGCGCGTGCGCCCTTCTTCTGGCGCAAGCCTTCATAGTCGACCAGGTTCGCCTGCACCAGGCCCATGCGCAGCGTCTTGCCGGCGGCGGCGCTGTCCGGCAGCGACGCCAGCCCGTAGCCTGCCAGCAGCAGCGGCCCCAGCGCGGCCAGCGCGAGCGGCGCGGCCAGCGCGCGCCAGCCATCGCGGCGCCGCGCCAGCGCCGCAGCGATGCCCTCGTTGGCCAGCAACAGCAACAGTGTCAGACCAGCACCTCCGCCCACGGCCGCGCCCTGGCGCATCAGCCGGGATGGATACAGGCCGTAACCAAGCGTGTCGCCGAGCAGCTTGGGCAGCAGCCATTCGGCGGCCACCCACGATGCAGCCGCCGCCAACGCCCGCAGCAGCGGACCATGCCCGCGTCCGGCGGCATTGCGCACCAGCGCGAACACCAGGAACTGCGGCTGGAACAGCGGAGCAGCCAGCAACAGCACGGCCAGGCCGGTTCCCGCGCCCACCTGCGTGTAACGTCCGAGCGCGCTGCCGAACCAGGGGAAGACGGCCGCCGTGAAGGCCAGCGACATCAGGTAGGCGCAGCCCAGCGTCGCGGCCAGCGAACGGCTGGCGTTAAGCGCGCCCAGCCAGGGCGCCAGCATCACAAAGCCCAGCATCCAGCCGGGGCCGCCGCGCACATACAGGGCCGACAGGACGGCGCTCGCCAGGATGCCGGCGACCATGCGCGCCGTGGAAGAGGTCAACAGTTGTCGCATGCGGTATCAGCGGCCGGGGCCGGGTTCGATGGGAGGGGGAATGACGATGCGCCGGATCGGCAGTCCGGGCGGCGCCAGCTCCGGCGGCACCACGCGATCCTTGGGCATGGCGATCGGATTGTGGGCGGCGTCGTACAGTTGGAAGTCCGGCGCGAACATCAGGATCGCTTCGATGCGCTGGCCATCGTCGGTGGCTTGGTGGTGGCGGACGTAGCCGGCAGGCAGTTCGAAATCCTCGGGCACCGCGAGGCCGACCATCGGCGGCCGGGTACCCGGCGGCGAAAACGCGCCGAGGCCGGAGTAGATGCCACGTTCATGCAGACGTTCGATCACTTCCGGCATGGTCGGCTTCGCGCCGCGCGGCACATAACTTTTCAGGTCGCGCGTTGGATCGGCGTCGCCCTCGGGGGGACGCTGCGGTTCTTGCGCGGCGGGCTGCGGCGCGGCCGGCGGCGATGCGGGCGGCGCGCCGGCAGCCACCGCTGCGCTGGCCGCAAGCGGCTGCGGCGCCGCACCGGCGACGATGCCGGGGTCGGGCGTCGTGACCAGGAAAACCAGGCCGGCGACGCCGATCACGACAAGCACCAGCGCGATGGCCAGCAAGCCGGCGCGTGGTTTCAAGGCGTGGCGACGTTATAGGTCGACACCGCCCAGCCCATGCGCTCGTGGCCGTACTGGTTCCAGATCGGGTTCTTGCCGGCCGAGAAGGAGGTGTAGCGCGGCGCGCCTGTGCCGGTGGTGCCGCCGAACAGGCCGGCCGTGACGGTGCTGCCGGTGTAGGTCGGGTGGGTGTCGTCCGACTGGATGTAGTCGTAGCTGCTGCCGGCCGAGACGAAGTGCGTGTTGGCGTCGCGCAGCGTCGAGCGCAGCGTGGTGGTGATCCGCGTGAGGTAGCTGGCCTGGCTCTCGCCGGCCACATAGCGCAGTGCCTCGGCATCGATCTGGCCGTCGCCGTTGCTGTCGTAGTCGGCGCCCATGTATTGCGCGAAGTTGTCGGCGCAGGCAAAGCCCTTCTGGCGCGCCAGGTCGCACATCGCGAAGTTGATGCGGACCAGCGATGGCAGGAACTTGTCCTGCATGTTGACGGTCTTGCCGGTCGACGGATCGGTGCAGGAACTCTGAACGTTGTCCGCGGCGTAGCCTGGATAGTGCAGGTTGGACACCAGCTTGAGCTTGACGCCGGAATAGGCGTTGGCGTTGATGTAGTCCATCGCTGCGCTGACATAGGTCTTGCAGCTGCTTTCGGCGGCGGTCAGCACGCTGTCGTCGCAGGTGCCGGTCTGGCTTTTGAAGGCGGTGCGGGCCTGCAGGCCGTCATTGCCGCACATCTCGAAGGCCACCACGCGGGTGTTACTGGCTTGCATATACGAACGCTCGGCCACGATCTTGTTGTTGTACACGTCCGAGGCCACCGCGCCGGACTTGGTGCGGCGCACGCTCTCGATGTCGGCGTTCCACAGCGCGGACAGGTATTCCGCGTCCACCGTCGGCGCCGAGTACTTGGCCGCGCTGGTGATGGAGCCGTTGTAGCCGGCAAAGATCGAATCGCCGTAGGCCACCACACGGTAGACGGTGGAGGTGCCGGGACGGTCGATGGTCCAGGAAACGTTTTGGTTCAGCGTGCTGGCCGCCGTCTGGCCGCCGAGGGCGAGCAGGACCAGCGAGGACAATAGCGTAGGCAACTTCTTGAGAAGGCGGGTGTGCGACATGTGGTGTGTCTCCGATCGGGTGATCTGCAAGATGGCTGTTTTTATGATCAGTCTCGCGCTGCGACATGCAGCAAGCGCAGTCGCGCGAGCCATCACATCGCGGCGCCCAGCTTGCCCCGATTCATATTACCCCTCGCACAGTTGAGGTTTTCCACGGCCAGGCGGCTGTCTCGACGGGACCAGAGAATGTCTCGACAGGACCGGTGTCCTGTCGCGCCGCGATCACAACGGCCGGACCGGACGCCTCAGCGCCGCAGCTTGAACACGCTCACGGCGCCGGCCAGGGCGGCCGCCTGCTGCTGCATCGACTGTGCCGCCGCCGTGGCCTGCTCGACCAGCGCCGCGTTCTGCTGCGTCACCTGGTCCATCTGGACGATGGCGTTGTTGACGTGCTCGATGCCCGAGGTTTGTTCCTCGCTGGCGTCGGCGATCTCGCCCATGATGGCGCTGACGCGATTGACGCTGGCCACGATCTCGTCCATCGTGGTGCCGGCCTGCTCGACCAGGCGCGCGCCCTGCTCCACGCTTTGCACGGAGACGCCGATCAGTTCCTTGATCTCCTTGGCGGCGGATGCCGAACGCTGGGCCAGGTTGCGCACTTCGGACGCCACCACGGCAAAGCCGCGTCCCTGCTCGCCGGCCCGCGCCGCTTCGACCGCCGCGTTCAACGCCAGGATGTTGGTCTGGAAAGCGATGCCATCGATGACGCCGATGATGTCGACGATGCGGCGCGACGATTCGTTAATCTCACCCATGGTCGTCACCACCTCGGATACCACCGTGCCGCCCTTGACCGCGACGGTGGCGGTGGCCGCCACCAGGCTGCTGGCCTGGCGCGCGCTGCCGGCGTTCTGCTTTACCGTGCTGGTCAGTTCGTCCATGGCGCTGGCGGTCTGGCCCAGCGAGCTGGCTTGTTGTTCCGTGCGGTTGGACAGGTCGAGGTTGCCGTCGGCGATTTCGCTCGAGGCCGTCGAGATGGTGTCGGCGCCGGTGCGGATCTGGGCCACGATGCCGGCCAGGCTTTGCTGCATCGACTGCATGGCCGACAGCAGGCTGTCGCGGTCGCCGCCGCTGGTCTGTATCTCTTCGGTGAAATCGCCAGCGGCGATGCGGCGTGCGATGTCGGCCGCATAGTCCGGTTCGCCGCCCAGCTGGCGCATCACATTGGCCGCCAGCCAGTAGGTGACCAGGCCGGCCGCCACCAGGGTCGCCAGCGCCAGGCCCAGGCTGACCCACAGCGTGCGCTGGGTGGAGGCGATCACGGTCGCCTCGGTCTGCTTGACGTCGTCCTTCTTGACCTTGAGGAAGTCCAGCAGATGGGACCGCATGACGCGCCAGACCGGCGTTTCGTCCTTGTTCAGCATCGCGATGGCGGCGGGCTGGTCGTCCTTGGCCAGCGCCATGATCTTCGCCTGCATCCCTGCCTGTTTTTCGCGCAATTGCGCCATCTCCGCGAACATCTTGCCGGCCTCGCTTTGCGGCGCGACCAGGCCCTGCGCCACCTGCAGGTATTCAGCGAAGGATTTACTGGCGTCGTCGATATTCTTGAGCCCGGCCTTGTTGGTGGGATCGAGCACCACGTTGCGCAGGGCTTGTCCCATTTGCAGGCCTTGCGCGTACAGGTTGGTGGTGGTCTGCAGCAAGGCCTGATCCACTTCCAGGAATTGCTGGAACTGGTTGCGGGCGCTTTGCATGCCCATCAACGCCACGCCCAGCGCGACCAGAAAAGCACAACATACTACAGCCATGCACAGCACCATCTTGTCGCGTAACTTCATTGGCGTTCTCCATTGGTGAAAAGGCAACGATATGGGACAGGAAATGTCTTGCGTAGAGGAACTTGTACAGGCTAAGCTTATCCCCATAAAAACACAAGGAGACCGGCCGTGACGGATGTGCGACGCACCATCGGCAGGCTGTTGCAAGCCCCCGAGTTTCATCTCGATGACGCCCGGAGCGCGCAAGCGCGCACGGCGCGCCGCAGCTTCATGGGTAAGGCCCTGGCCATGGGCGCCGGCGTGGCCGCGAGCGGCGTTGCGGCCGCGCAAAACGCGGCCGGCGACGACGCCATCCTGACCCTGCCGGCCCACAGCAAGACGCTGGGCCAGCCGGTCGCCGCCCTGCCCTACGGCCAGCCGTCTAAGTGGGAAGGCAATGTGCTGCGCCGCGAAAGCCCGGGCTTGACCCGCGTGCGCCAGGCTTCCGTCAGTTTCACACCACTGCAGGGACTGTTCGGCATCATCACGCCCAGCGGTTTGCATTTCGAACGCCATCACCAGGGCTGGCACGACATCGACCCCAGTCAGCACCGCTTGATGATCAACGGACTGGTGCGTGAGCCGCGCGTGTTCACCATGGACGACCTGATGCGACTGCCGTCCGTGTCGCGCATCCACTTCATCGAATGCGGCGCCAATACCGGCGCCGAGTGGGGCAACGTGGCGCTGCCGACCGTGCAATACACGCACGGCATGCTGGCCTGCTCGGAATACACGGGGGTGCTGCTGTCGACCCTGCTCGACATGTGCGGCATCGACCGCAAGAAGGCCCGCTATGTGCTGGCCGAAGGCGCCGACGGTTCCAGCATGACGCGCACCATCGCCATCGAACGGGCGCTGGACGATGTCATCGTGGCCTGGGGCCAGAACGGCGAAATGCTGCGGCCGGAAAACGGCTACCCGCTGCGGCTGGTAGTGCCGGGCGTGCAGGGCGTCAGCTGGGTCAAGTATCTGCGCCGCATCGAAGTGGGCGACCAGCCATGGGATACCAAGGACGAAACCATCCACTACATCGACCTGATGCCGGACGGCCAGCATCGCCAGTACACCTCCATCCAGGAATGCAAGAGCGTGATCACCACGCCGTCGGGCGGCCAGACCCTGCTTGATCGCGGCTACTACAACATCAGCGGCGTGGCCTGGTCGGGGCGCGGCCGCATCAAGCGCGTCGATGTCAGCGTGGATGGCGGCCGCAACTGGCGCACCGCCCGCATCGAGGGACCGGTGCAGAACAAGGCGCTGACGCGCTTTAATATCGACTGGGTGTGGGATGGCAGCAACGCCGTGCTGCAGAGCCGCGCCATCGACGACAGCGGCTATGTGCAGCCCAAGATCGGACAGCTGCGCGCCGTGCGCGGCACGCGCTCCATCTATCACAACAACGCCATCCAGTCGTGGCAGGTGTCGCCGAACGGCGAAGTTTCCAACGTACAGGTGAGCTGATGAAAAAATCGATCACCGCCGCCGCTGCCGCTGCTCTGCTCACCTGCCTGCTGGTACAGGCGGCCGATACGCCGTGGCAGGCCATCGGCCGTCCGGCCACGCCGGCTGAAATCAAGGCCTGGGATATCGACGTGCGCGCCGATTTCCAGGGGCTGCCGAAAGGCCGTGGCTCCGTCGCCCAGGGCGAGCAGATATGGGAAAACCGCTGCGCCGGCTGCCACGGCAGCTTTGGCGAATCGAACGAGGTGTTCACGCCCATCGTCGGTGGCACCACCGAGGCCGACATCAAGAGCGGCCATGTTGCCGCCCTGTCCAGCGGCAGCGTGCCGCAGCGCACGACGCTGATGAAGGTGGCCCACCTGTCCACGCTGTGGGACTACATCAACCGCGCCATGCCGTGGGACGCGCCCAAGTCGCTGACCACCGATGAGGTGTATGCCGTCACGGCCCACATCCTGAACCTGGGCGGCATCGTGCCGTCCGATTTCGTGCTGAGCAACGACAACATCGCCGACGTGCAGCAGCGCCTGCCCAACCGCAACGGCCTGGTGCGCCAGCCCGGACTGTGGGACACCAAGGGCAAGCCCGATGTGCTCAATACCGCCTGCATGAGCAATTGCCAGACCGAGGTCAAACTAACTTCCAGCCTGCCCGAATTCGCCCGCAACGCGCATGGCAACCTGGCCGAGCAAAACCGGTTGGTGGGCGGCGTGCGCGGCACCGATACCACGCATCCGCCACGCGCCGCGCTGGCGCCGGCCGCTACCGTTGCTGCCGCAGCTGCGCCGCCCCCAGCCAAGGCCGCCGCCGGAGGAGACGTGCAACAGCTGCTGAACAAGAACGGCTGCCTTGCCTGTCACGGCGTGACCAGCAAAATTATCGGCCCCGCCTTGCGCGACGTCGCCGCCAAGTACCAGGGCCGCGCCGACAAGACCAGCTATTTGCAAGCCAAGATACGCAGCGGCGGCGCCGGCGCCTGGGGTACCATGCCCATGCCGCCGCAAAGCCAATTGAAAGAAGCCGATCTGCAAGCCATCGTTCAATGGCTGGCCAGCGGCGCGCAATGAGCGGGCCAGCCCGCAACCACCAGGAGACTGCATGAACCCGACCCGTCGTACCGTATTGAAGACCAGCTCGGCCCTTGGCCTGCTGGTCGCTTGTGGCCTGGTGACCAGCCAGCAAGCGCTGGCCGCCACCGGCCGCGAAGGCTTCAGCGCCAAGACCCTGGCCGATGCGCTGGCCGCCGTCGGCGGCACGCCGGTCGACAGCAAGGACATCGTCATCACCTCGCCCGACATCGCTGAAAACGGCGCCGTGGTGCCGGTGGCTGTGGTGTCCAATATTCCCGGCACCAGCGAAATCTACTTCTTTGTCGAAAAGAACCCGAACCCGCTGGCCGCCGTGTTCCGCATCCCGGACGGCACCACCACCGCCGTGCAGAGCCGCCTGAAGATGGGCCAGAGCACCAACGTGGTAGCCGTGGTGAAAACCGCCGACGGCAAGCTGTTCTCGGCGACCAAGGAAACCAAAGTCACGCTGGGCGGCTGCGGCGGCTGACCCCAATCAGATTCAGGACAGGAGCAGACATGGCAGATCCAATGAAAATCCGTGCCAATGCCGCCAACGGCGTCACGGAAGTAAAAGTACTGATGGCCCACCCGATGGAGACCGGCATCCGCAAGGACGCGGCCGGCGCCGTGGTGCCGGCCCACTACATCACCGACGTCACCGTCAAGCACGGCGAACGCGTGGTGCTGCAATGCCTGTGGGGCCAGTCGGTCTCGCAAAACCCTTACCTCGCCTTCAAGTTCAAGGGCGGCGCCAAGGGTGACACGGTCAGCGTCAGCTGGCAGGACAATCTGGGCGAGAGCCGTACCGATCAAGTCACCGTAGCCTGAGGCCGCCACCATGTCACTATCCCGTGTCACCTGGGCCAGTCTGTTGGGGCTGGTCGTTGCAGGCAGCGCCGCGGCGCAAAGCGCCAGCGATGAAATCGCCAAATACCGCGCCATGCTGGCCGACGGCAATCCTGCCGAGCTGGTGGAGGGCCAGGGCGAAGTGCTGTGGACCACCAAGCGCGGCCCCAAGCAGGCCACGCTGGAGGCCTGCGACCTGGGCAAGGGCCCGGGCGTGGTGGCCGGCGCCTATGCCGAGCTGCCGCGCTACTTCAAGGACACGGGCAAGGTGATGGATGCCGAAGCGCGCCTGGTGCATTGCATGGTGACGCTGCAGGGCTTAGAGCGCGCCGACATCGTGCGCAAGCCGTTTTCCGAACAAGGCGAGCGCGCCACCGACATGGAGGCGCTGGCCGCCTACGTATCGGCCGCCTCGCGCGACATGAAGATCAATCTGCCGCAGCAGCACGCCGAGGAAAAGGCCGCTTATGCGCGCGGCAAGCAGGCGTTCTTCTACCGCGCCGGCCCGTATGATTTTTCCTGCGCCTCCTGCCACGGCAAGAACGACCAGCGCATCCGCCTGCAGGACCTGCCCAATCTGCAGCAAGCGGCTGCCGCGCGCGGTGCGTTTGCCAGCTGGCCGGCCTACCGCGTCAGCCAGGGCGCGGTGCGCACCATGCAGTGGCGCATGGCCGACTGCTTCCGCCAGCAGCGCTTCCCGCAACTGGAATACAACTCCCAGGCAGCCATCGACCTGATCACCTACCTCGGCGTCAACGCCAAGGGCGGCACGATGGCGGCGCCGGGCTTGAAACGCTGATACCGGAGTGTCCATGCACAGCAAATTCATCACCGCCGCCCTGTTGGGCGCGCTGGCTTCCAGCAGCGCACTGGCCGCCGGACCTGCAGCCAAGGACAGCGCCGACCTGGCCGCTTTCAAGGCTTCGTTCCGCGACAAGAACGAAGCCACCGTCGACCGCCTGGAACAGAGCGAGGCGCAGCGCCTCTGCACGCAGGACGCGCAGCGGCCGCTGAAACCCGCACAGCGTAAGCAGATCGAGCAGCAGGCCATGGCCACCGTGCGCTATCCTGCCGATGGCAACTATCTGGGCGACTGGAAGGAAGGCGAGAAGGTCGCGCAGAACGGCCGCGGCCTGCAATCGTCCGATCCGAAAGGCACGCCCGCCGGCGGCAACTGCTATGCCTGCCATGCGCTGGACAAGAAGGAAATCGCCTTCGGCAATATCGGCCCCAGCCTGCAGCAGTACGGCAAGCTGCACGGCGGCCCGACGCCGGAGATCCTGAAGTACACCTGGGCCAAGATCTACAACTCGCATGCCTTCCAGGCGTGCTCGACGATGCCGCGCTTCGGCGCCGCCGGCATCCTGACGGAGAAGCAGATGCAGGATGTGATGGCGCTGCTGCTGGCGCCTGAATCGCCGGTCAACCAGTAAGCAATCCGAACCTGAGCCAGGCTACCCCATGCAACGACGCGAATTCATGCAAATGCTGGCCATCGCCAGCGCTGGCGGCCTGGCGTTGGCCGGCAAGGATGCGCTGGCCGCCACGCCCGGCGCCGCCGAGCAGCTGTATGCGGTGCCGCGTTTCGGCAACGTCAGCCTGCTGCACATCACCGATTGCCACGCCCAGCTGCGGCCGCTGTACTTCCGCGAACCCAACGTCAACCTCGGCATCGGCGAGGCGGCCGGCAAGGCGCCGCACCTGGTGGGCGATGCGCTGCTCAAGCAGTTCAATATCGCACCGAAGACGGCGCGCGCACACGCGTTCACCCACCTCGATTTTGCCGCCGCCGCCAAGGTGTACGGCAAGGTCGGCGGTTTCGCCCATCTGTCCACGCTGATCAAGCAGCTGCGCGCCAGCCGGCCGCACGCCGTGCTGTGCGACGGCGGCGACACCTGGCAGGGATCGGCCACGGCGCTGTGGACCAACGGCCAGGACATGGTCGATGCCGCCAAGCTGTTGGGCGTGGAAATCATGGCGTCGCACTGGGAGTTCACGCTGGGCGCGCAACGGGTGCAGGAAATCGTGCAGAAGGATTTCCAGGGCAAGGTGGATTTCATCGCGCAGAACGTGGTGACGGCCGATTTCGGCGACCCCGTGTTTGCCCCCTACAGCTGGCGCGAGATGAACGGCGTGCCGGTGGCCGTGATCGGCCAGGCGTTCCCGTACACGCCGATCGCCAATCCGCGCTACATGGTGCCGGACTGGAGCTTCGGCATCCAGGAGGAGCGCTTGCAGGCGCTGGTGAAGGAAGTGCGCGCCAAGGGCGCCAAGGTGGTAGTGCTGCTGTCGCACAACGGCATGGACGTGGACCTGAAGCTGGCCAGTCGCGTCACCGGCATCGACGCCATCCTCGGCGGCCATACCCATGATGGTATGCCGACGCCGGTGGTGGTGTCCAACCAGGGCGGGCAAACGCTGGTGACCAATGCCGGCTCGAACGGCAAGTTCGTCGGCGTGCTGGATTTCGATGTGCGCGACGGACGCATCCAGGGTTACCAGTACCGGCTGCTGCCGGTGTTCTCCAATCTGCTGCCGGCCGACAGTGCCATGCAGGCGCACATCGACGCGGTGCGCGCGCCGTTCCGCGCCAGGCTGGATGAAAAGCTGGCCGTCACCGAAGGCTTGCTGTACCGGCGCGGCAATTTCAACGGCAGCTGGGACCAGCTGATCGTCGACGGACTGCTGGCGGTCAAAGGCGCCGATCTGGCGTTCTCGCCGGGCTTCCGCTGGGGCACGTCGCTGCTGCCGGGCGCGACCATCACGCGCGGCGACCTGATGGACCAACTGGCGATCACCTACCCAGCCACCACGCTGACCGAGATGACCGGCGCCACCATCAAGACCATCATGGAAGATGTGTGCGACAACCTGTTCCACCCGGACCCCTATTACCAGCAGGGCGGCGACATGGTGCGCGTGGGCGGCATGAGCTACACCTGCACGCCGGCCGCGGCCACTGGTCGGCGCATCAGCGACATGCGGCTGAACGGCAAGCTGCTCGATGCGGACAAGACCTACAAGGTGGCAGGCTGGGCCCCGGTGGCGGAGGGCGCCAGCGGTCCTCCGATCTGGGACGTGCTGGAGACTTATCTGCGCGCCCACCCGGTGGTGCGCGCGCGCCGCCCCGACCAGCCGACGCTGGTGGGCACGGCCGGCAATCCCGGCATCGCAGCCTGAGCTGTCATGGCCGCCCCCGCTCCTTTGTTGCCGCTGCTGCGCGATCTGCAGGCGGAACTGGCCGCGCTGGCGGCGCCATCGGCGGTGCTGGTGTTGCTGGTGTCACGCCGGGACTGCCCGTATTGCCTGGAAGTGCGGCGCAACTACCTGGCGCCGCTGCAACGCGAAGGCAATCCACGCCTGGTGCTGCGCGAATTGGAAAGCGACACCGTGGAGCGCTTGACCGACGCGGCCGGACAACTGCAGCCCATCGCCGAAGTACTGCGCCAGTTGCACGTGGCTTTCTTCCCCACGGTATTATTTCTCGGCAGCGGAGGCCGCACGCTGGCCGCACCCCTGCCCGGTTCGGACCAGTCCGGCTTTTACGGTGCCTACCTGGAGGAGCGCCTGCGCGAGGCGCAGGCGGCCGCCCTCATCGTACCTAAGGATACAAAATGAACCTCCTCCGCCGACTGCTGTTGCTGGCTGCGTTGCTGCCGGTGCTGCCGGCCCATGCCGCGCCGGACATCGTCCTCAAGCCGATCCAGGTCAGCCCGCATGTCTACTACTTCCAGGGAGAAGCCGGCGTGGCCAGCCATGCCAACCAAGGCTTCATGTCGAATGCCGGCTTTGTCGTCACTCCGGACGGCGTGGTGGTGTACGACGCGCTGGCCACGCCGGCGCTGGGCGCCGCCATGCTGCGCGCGATCCGCCAGGTGACGACGGCGCCGTTGAAGATGGTGATCGTCGGGCACTACCACGCCGACCATTTCTACGGCCTGCAAGCCCTGCGCCAGCCGGGCGTGGTGATCGCCGCCCACCGCAACGGCCGCGACTACCTGAGCTCGGACCTGGCGCGCGAACGGCTGGCACAGCGTCGCGCCGAACTGGCGCCGTGGGTGGATGAACGCACGGAACTGGTGCCGGCCGACCGCTGGCTGGACTTTGCCGACGGCCAGCCATGGCGCTTCGAACTGGGTGGCCTGCACTTCCGTGTGATCGACAGCAGCGGCGCCCACTCGCCGGAAGACTTGCTGATGCTGGTGGAGGAAGACCACGTCCTGTTCGCGGGCGACCTGTTCTTCACCGGCCGCCTGCCGTATGTCGGCAACGCGGACAGCAAGCGCTGGCTGCAGGCGCTCGACCGCATGCTCGACGCGCAGCCGGCGGTGGTGATCCCCGGCCACGGCCCAGCCTCGCGCGCGCCGCGCGAAGACATGCTGCTGACACAGCGCTACCTACGCTACCTGCGCGAACAGATGGGCAATGCCGTGCAGGAGCTGCTATCCTTTGATGAGGCCTATGCGCGCACCGACTGGTCCGCGTTCAGGGACTATCCCACCTTCAGCCAGGCCAACCGGCTCAACGCCTATGGCACGTACCTGCTGATGGAACAAGAATATCTACGATCTGGCAAGGAGGCCAAATGAAACTATTCCGTATCTTGCTGCTGCCCTTGATGCTGCTGTGCGCCCAGGCGGCACAGGCCGAGGCGCCGCGCGTGGAGAAAGTGGTCTATCACTTCAGCGACAGCAGCAATGCCATGGGCGGCTTGCGCAATATCCGCAACCACCTGGACGCCAGTCCCAACGCGCAGATCGTGGTCGTGGCGCTGGGTGGAGGTATCGACTTCATGCTCGAAGGCGCGGTGGACAAGAACGGCAATCCGTATGAGGTGGTGGTGCAGGAGCTGGCGGCCCGCCACGTGCAGTTCCGCGTCTGCAACAACACGCTGAAAGCGCGCGGCCTCGGCAAGGAAAAGGTACTGCCGGAAGCGACCATCGTCCCATCCGGTGTGGCGGAAATCGGCCGTTTGCAGTCGCTGGAAGGCTACGCCTACATCAAGCCTTAAGCGTATTGAGTAATTCGGCATTCAGGCATACCATTTGACTGCATCACCCCAACCAAATGGATGAAGCCATGAGTGCCGCCGATGATCCGAATGCCAAGAGACACGCGTTGTGGCGTATGACAACGCCCACAACGGAAGGGACCGGTAAGGCCTCTCTGGGACGGCTCAGGGCACTCGTCACGCGCGTCCGCGAAGCGCCTGGAATCCAACTATTCGACGCGGTGGAAGCCGGTGTTCCAACGGACGTGGTGAAACTGATTGCAAAGGCAACCGGTGAACCGACCTCCGTAGTCATGGGCTTGGCAGGCGTGTCCCAGACTACGTTTGTCCGCAACGAGGCCGCAAACAGGCCGCTGCCCGACGTGGCTGGCCACCGCATCATGGGCTATCTTCGTCTGCTCGCCACCTTGCGAAAAATGTTGGACGAGAGTGGCGACCCTGAACAAACGAAAAACTTCGACCTCGAAGCTTGGTTTGCGCATTGGGTCCATGAAAAACTCCCGGAGTTGGGAGGCAAGGCGCCAGCCGAGATGTTGCGTAATCCTGAAGGCCAACGGGCAGTGGAGCAGGTGCTTGAACGCATGAGAGGAGGATTGGCCGCATGACGGTCAGCTTATGGCGGATCGCTTCCGACACAAGCTCCTGGACTGCGGACGACATGAGCGGAAAAGCTGCCGCCAGCAATGGGGCGCGCTGGAATCAGGTTGGCGAATATGTCACATACGCTGCCACGTCAATTTCGCTAGCAGCATGGGAAACGCGCGCTCATTTTGCAAAGGGTGCAGCGCTGCCGTGGAATCGGATCCTGGTGCGCATCAACGTTCCGGACGATATCTGGGCTGCCCGCGAAATAACACCCAAGCCATTGCCAGTTGGCTGGGACGTGGTTCCCGAGGGTATGGTATCGCGCGCGTTCGGATCGGCTTGGTTGGCCAGTGGAACGACAGCACTATTAGTTGTGCCATCGGTAATCATCAACGAGGAGGATAACGTCTTGATCAATCCTGTGCATCCGGACGCATCCAGACTGACGGTCGATCGGGTTCGGCGATTCGTCTACGATCAGCGCGTTTAGCGCTTGCACCTAACTATTTGATTTTTATGGGGAATTGTGGTGCGGCTGGCGGGGATCGAACCCACGACCCTTGGCTTCGGAGGCCAATACTCTATCCACTGAGCTACAGCCGCGCGGGGGGAATTTCTGAAGTGTGCCGTAGGATACCGTTTTTATCGAGAGCCGTCCATGGAAAGTGTCGTTTTGAGCATCTTTGCGTTTCCATGCAGGCATTTTTGAGTCTATAATCGCCCGTTTGGTGAAGGTTTTGCAAGGCAGCTGGTTGATACATTCTTCTCACGCCACCCGGCTTCGAAATTAGTCTGTTAAGGAAATCATGAGCGACGCACATAACGAACACGAATCCGCCATCAGAACGCCCAAGCAGCTCGTTGCTGCTGTGATCGGCTTCTTTGGAGTCACAGTACTCGGTATCATCCTGCTGGTGCAGTACGTGACCGCAGACAAATTGACCGGCCGCGGCTCCAACAGCCAGGCCCCTGAAGAAGTCGCTGCCCGCATCGCCCCCGTCGCCGACGCCGGCTTTACGCTGAAAGACTCCAACGCACCGAAAGTGCTGCAGACCGGCGAAGCCATCTACACCTCGACCTGCGCAGCCTGCCACGGCAGCGGCGCCGCCGGTGCGCCGAAGTTCGGCGACGCTGGCGCCTGGGGCGCTCGTATCGCCCAAGGTTACGATACCCTGGTCAAGCACGCCATCGAAGGCCTGCGCGCCATGCCAGCCAAAGGCGGCAACCCGGATCTGGATGATGTGGAAGTGGCTCGCGCCGTGGTCTACATGGCCAACAAGGGCGGTGCCAAGTTCAAGGAACCTGAAGCGCCAGCTCCAGCAGCCGCTGCCGCAGCAGCGTCCACGCCAGCCAAGTAAGCCTCGCCTCTCCTGAAGAACCGGCCCCAAGCGGCCGGTTTTTTTACGTCCGGATTATTTGCGGCCGGTGACGATCTGGTATTTCTTCAGCTTGTCGTAGAGGGTCTTGCGCGGCACCATCAGGTTGTCCGCCGCCAGCCCGACATTGCCGTCGACCGCCGACAAGGCCTGCACGATCAGCTCGCGCTCGTGAAGGTCGACCTGTTGCGGCAGCGATAACGCCACGCCATCGGCCAGGGGCGCAGGCGCAGCAGCAGTGGCAGCAACCCCGGCGGCGGCCACGCCCAGCACCAGCCGCTCGGCGAAGTTGCGCAGCTCGCGCACATTGCCCGGCCACTCCGCCGCCTGCCATTGCGCCATCTGCTGCGCGCTCCAGTCCGGCAACGGGCGATGGTAGCGGGCTGCCGCGTCGGCGGCGAAATGGGCCAGTAGCAGCGGGATATCGTCACGCCGGTCGCGCAGGCGCGGCAGGTCGAGGCTGACCACACTGATGCGGTAGTACAAATCCTCGCGGAACAGGCCCTGCGCGCTTAACTGTAATAGATCAAGTTTGGTGGCGGCGACGATGGTGCAGTCCAGCGCCACCGTTTCATTCGCGCCCAGGCGTTCCAGCCGTCGCTCCTGCAACACGCGCAGCAACTTGACCTGCAAGGCCATCGGCATGCTTTCGATTTCGTCGAGGAAGACGGTGCCGCCCTGCGCGTACTCCAGCTTGCCGATGCGGCGCTTTTGCGCGCCGGTGAAGGCACCGGCCTCGTGGCCGAAGATCTCGCTTTCAAACACCGACTCCGGCAGCGCGCCGCAGTTGATCGCGACGAAGTTGCCCTTGCGTCCGCTGGCCGCGTGCAGCAGGCGCGCGGCCACCTCCTTGCCGGTGCCGGTCTGGCCGTTGATCAGCACGTCCACGCCGGCCGGAGCGATGTTGCGGATCAAGACTTTCAGCTGCTCGATGGCGGCCGAGCGGCCGACCAGGTCCGGCATGTCCGGATGCTGGGCACGGGCGCTGCGCAACTGGCGGTTCTCCAGCACCAGCCGGCGGCGTTCCTGGGCGCGGCGCACCGCTTCCAGCAGGCGTTCCGCCGCGAACGGTTTTTCGATGAAGTCGTAGGCGCCGCTGCGCATCGCGGCCACCGCCATCTCGACATCGCCGTGGCCGGTGACCACGATGACCGGCAACTCCGCATCCAGCGCGGCGGCCTGCGCCAGCAGCTCCAGGCCGGAGCGGCCCGGCAAACGCACATCGGTGACGATCACGCCGGGATAGTCGGCGCGCAGCAGCGCCAGCGCTTCCTCGGCGCTGGCGCAGGCCTGCACGCTGAAGCCGCCCAGTTCCAGCGTCTGGCTGGTGGCCAGGCGCAGCGCGGCTTCGTCTTCGATCAAAATAGCCTGCACGTCATGCCCCCTCTTGTTGTAATGGCAGGCGCAGCTCAAAGCGCGCGCCGCCGCCAGCTTGATTATGCGCCGTCAGCTGGCCGTTCATGGCCTGCACGATGGACGACGAGATCGCCAGCCCCAATCCCAATCCCTTGCCCGACGGCTTGGTGGTGAAGAACGGCTCGAACAGATACGCCACCACCTGATCCGGGATGCCTGCGCCGCTGTCGCTGATGCTCACCAGCGCGCAGGCGCCGTCGCGCTCCAGCCGGATGGCTACCTCGCGCCGCTCAGCCGTTTCCACCGCGTCGAGCGCGTTGCGCAGCAGGTTGATCAGCACCTGTTCGATGCGCACGCTGCTGCCGGTCACTTGCAGGCCGTCGACAACGGCGATATCCAGCGCGACGGCGTGACGGCGGAACTCGCTCTCCAGCAAAAACGCCGAGGCCCGCACCGAGGCCGCCAGGTCGACCACGGCCACCGTCTCATCCTTGCGCGCGAAGCCCTTGAGCTGGCCGATGATGGCGCCCATGCGCGCGCTGGCCTCGCTGATGTGCCCCAGGTTGCCCTCGACCTGCTCACCCTGCCCGCGCGCCAGGAACACGCGGGCATTATCGGCGAAGGCCCGGATCGCGGCCAGCGGCTGGTTCAGTTCGTGGGTGATGCCGGCCGCCATCTGGCCCAGCATCGCCAGCTTGCCCGCCTGGACCAGCTCGTTCTGCGTGGAGCGCAGCAGGTGTTCGGTCTCCTGCAGCTTGGCGTACTTGCTCTCCAGATGCTGATTGGTGGTGCGCAGCTGTTGCGTACGCTCGACGATTTTATCGTCCAGCTCGGCGGCGGCCTGGCGCAGCGCGGCGGCCGAGGCCATGCGTTCTTCCACCCTGCGACGGCGCTGATGCAGCGCCCAGCTCGACACGGCCGCGCAGGCCACCAACAGCACCGCCGCCGCCGCCCACTGCATGCCGGTGCGCAGCACGCGCTGCTGGGAGGGGAACAGCATCAGCTGCCAGCCCAGCTGCCCCACCGGCTGCGTGACAAACAAATCGGCATGTCCGCTCAGCGGTGTGATCTTCTGGCCGGTGTATTGCTGGGTGCGCGCCAGTTGGCGCTCGGTGGCCGCGTCCAGCGCGTGCAGGCTGCGGTAGATCCAATCCGGGCGGTTGCTCAGGAAGATGACGCCGGTGCTGTCGGCCAGGACGATGGCGTCGTCGCTGCTGCGCCAGGTGCGTTCGAAGTCGGCCAGGCTGATCTTCACCGCCACCACCCCGGTGACCGGGCCGCCAGCCGTGCCGTTGCGGTACACCGGCTGGGCGATGAAGTAGCCGGCCTCGCTGGTGCTGGTGCCGATGCCGTAGAAGCGCCCCGCCCTGCCATGCAACGCTGCGTCGAAATAAGGGCGATAGGAAAAGTTCTTGCCGACGAAGCCCAGCGGTTGGTCCCAGTTGCTGGCGCCTATGGTCAGACCGTCGCGGTCCATCACGTAGATGGCGCCGACCTTCGCCTGCTGCTGGATGGTTTGCAGTGTGCTGTTGAGACGGGTGATCGCCTGCGCATCGGACGGGTGTGCCAGCGCTTCGATCAGGTCGGGCTGGAAGCCCAGTACAAAGGGCAGCGTTTCATATTTTTGCAGCAGCGATTGCAGGTCCGGCGCCATCAATTGCAGTTGGCGCTGGCCCTGCTGCCGTAGTTCTTCGCGCGCGCGCCAGGTGCCGGCCAAATAGGAGCCGGCAATCACGCCCAGCGCGCACGCGAAGGTGACTACAAACAGCAGCAGGTTTTTTTGGGCGCGCATGGGCAGATTCTACTGCACCTGCTCAGTCCACCGCCGCCATGCGCATCTCGTCGTTGTGGTGGCGTTGCTGCTCTTCCATCACCAGCTGGCCCAGCTCGCGCTTGAGGGCGTTGAACTCGGCGGCGGACGGGTCGCGCAGGCGCGGCAGTTCCACCATCAGATCGCGCTTGACGGTGCCGGGGCGGTAGGTCATCACGACGATGCGGTCGGCCAGGTAGATCGCCTCTTCGATGCTGTGGGTGACGAAGATGATGGTCTTCTTCAGCTCGGCCCAAATGCGCAGCAGTTCGTCTTGCAGGTTGCGGCGGGTCAGCGCGTCCAGCGCGCCGAAGGGTTCGTCCATCAGCATGATCGGCGAGTCCAGCGCCAGCACGCGGGCAATGGCGACCCGCTGGCGCATGCCGCCGGACAGGTCTTTCGGGAAGCGGTGCTTGAAATCGCTCAGCGACAGCATACCCAGCAGCTGATCGACCTTGGCCGTGATCTCGGCTTGCGGCATGCCTTTGATCTCCAGGCCGAAGGCGATGTTTTTTTCCACCGTCATCCAGGGAAACAGCGCGTACTCCTGGAACACCATGCCGCGTTCCGGGCCGGGGCCGGTGACCAGCTTGCTGTCGGCGGTGATGGTGCCGGACGACGGCAGCGAAAAGCCGGCGATCGCGTTCAGCAGCGTGGACTTGCCGCAGCCCGAAGGCCCCAGCAGGCAGACGAACTGGCCCTGTGGGATCTCCAGATTGATGTCCTTGAGCGCGATCACTTCGCGGCTGTCGGTCTTGAAGACCTTGTTGACGGCTTTGACTTCGATATGGGTCATCTTAATTCTCCAGGCCGCGGTGCCAGCGCAGCAAATGATTGTTCAGTTTGTTCATGCCGACGTCGATGATCAGGCCCAGCAGGCCGATGCTGATCATGCCGGCGATGATTTTGTCGGACCAGAAGTATTCGCGCGCTTCGAGGATGCGGAAGCCGAGGCCGTTGTTCACGGCGATCATCTCCGACACGATCACGACGATGAAGGCGGTGCCGATGCCGATGCGCACGCCGGACAGGATGTAGGGCACGGCGGCCGGCAGCATCACGCGGACGAACATGGTGCGCTGGCTGACGCCGAGGTTGCGGGCGGCGCGGATGTAGATGCCGTCCACCTGGCGCACGCCGGCGATGGTGTTGACCAGTACCGGGAAGAACGCGCCCAGCGCGATCAGGAACACGGCCGGTGCATTGCCCAGGCCGAACCATAAAATCGCCAGCGGAATGTAGGCGATCGGTGGAATCGGCCGCAGCACCTGCATCAGCGGATTGAACCACGCGTACATGCGCTGGCTCGATCCCATCAGCAGGCCCAGCGGCAGCGCCAGGCCGGCGCCGATGGCGAAGCCGACGATCACGCGGTACATGCTGCTGAAGGTGTCGCCCAGCAGCTCGCCGGAGAACGCCCAGCCCAGCCACGACTGCGCGGACGGATCGTAGGCCGTCAGCGGCAGCAGGTACTCGATCCACTTGTGCACCACCGCGAACGGCGACGGCAGCACCTGCGGATTGACCCAGCCCAACATGGCGCTGGCCTGCCACAGGGCGACGATGACGATGGGCACAACCACGCCCGAGGCGGCTTGCCGCCAGTCTTGCTTGCTCATGATGTGTCTCCGTGGTTATTGAATGCTGAGGCTTTTCTTGGCCGCTTCCAGCAGGTCGGTCTTGACCCAGTCCTTGGCGACGGGCGCGGCGCGCATCTTGCCGGTGCCGTGCTTGGCCATCACGTCGGTAGTGATCTGGATGTGTTCGGGCGTGACGTCGTAGCTGTATGGCGAGTTGCTGATGGCGTCGTCGAAATCTTCCTTGGTGATCTGGTTCTTGAAGATCACTTCGCGCACGTATTTCTCGGCGACCGGCTTGTTGTCGATGAACAGCTTGGTGGCTTGCACAAAGCAGGTCATGAACTTGGCGGCGGTGGCGCGGTGTTCCTTGTAGAACTTCTCGCTCATCACCATGGTGCGCACTGGCGCGCCGATCGGCGTGTCGTAGGGCTTCATCACTTCCACGCCGTAGCCTTTGTTGATGGCCTGCGAGGACTGCGGCTCGCTTTGCATGATGGCGTCGAGGTTCTTGCCCATCAGCGCCTGGTTCAGGTCGGCGAAGGCCAGGAACACCAGTTGCACATCCTTGCCCGGCTGGTCGGAGGCGGTCAGGCCGGCCTGGGCCAGTTCGGCGATCAGCAGCACCTCGTGGATGCCGCCGCGCGTGACGCCGACTTTCTTGCCCTTCAAATCCTTGATCGACTTGATGTTGCTGTCGGGACGGGCGACCAGCCGTGCGCCGCCCTTGGCGAAGCCGGCCACGACGTAGATCGGGGCGCCGTTGGCGCGGCCGGAGATGGCGGCCTCGGAAGCGGTGGCGCCGACGTCGAGCTCGCCAGCCAGGATGGCTTGCATCACATCCGGGCCCTTGGCGAAGACGTGCTCTTCCACCTTGATGCCGCACTTGGGCGCGATTTCCTTGATGTACGAGACGGCGCCGTAGTGGGCGAACTTGAGGTTGCCGAGGCGGACCACTTCCTGCGCTTGCGCGCCCGAAGCGGCGGCCAGCGCGAAGGCCAGCGATAACAGACGGAACTTGGACATGCGTGTCTCCTTTGTGGTTGTAGTTACCGGAGACATTGCAGCTTCCGTGCCAAGCACGGGCTGCGGTTCAAGTCATTGATTTATAAGGGATGGTAGAACTGGCGCGCAGCGATTCAGGCGGAAAACCGCATGAACCGGCTGGCGCTTATGCGGAAATCCGCCAAGCCTGGCTGCAGATCAGCTGCACAGGCCGAAGGCCTTGCGGTCGGCGAAGTAGCGGTAGGTGAAGGTGCGCATCGGGTACTTGGTCAACGCGATCTCGAAGGCGGGCGGCACCATGTCGAAGCGTTCCGGCAGCTTCTCCTTCACGCGCAGGCGCACGCGCCAGATTGTATCGTCGCTGGTGGCGCCTGCCACAAGCATGTCCGGCACCTTGGGGATCACATCGACGATCTCCGGCCGCGAGTTGGTGGCGCGCTGGTAGAAGCTCACCAGTTCCGCCTTGGCCAGCACCGGGCCTTTGGGCGCGGTGACGTGATACTCGCGGCTCAGGAACATGGCCCGCTCGCCGCGCGGCACCAGGTAGACAAAGGTGAACTCGGCGCCGCCGTCCGGTAGCGTGACCGGCGGCGTGGTCGACACACTGATCCCGCGTGGCAGCTCGTAGCGCGAGCCTTCCTGCCAGGTGGAGCACTCCGGCGTCTTCGCCATGTAGACATCGACAGGCGTAAACGAATCGCCGCAAGCGGCCAGCAGCAGGGGCAAAACGAGGAGTGCGGAATAACGCAAGCGCATGGGGTACCGGTTTCTTGTAATTCGAAGCCCCTAGTTTAACAGGCGCCGCGTCGTTCCCGCGCAGGCGGGAATCCATGCTGAGCTGGTGCCGCGTTGACGCATGCTCAGCATGGACTCCCGCTTTCGCGGGAGTGACGACGGGGGGCAATAAAAAGGGCCGCATCGCTGCGGCCCTTCTTTGCGTCTATGCGGTGCTTACCACATGATCACGCGGTCTTTTGGTTCCAGGTACATCTTGTCGCCCGGCTTCACGTTGAAAGCGTCGTAGAAGCCTGGCTGGTTGCGCATCGGGCCGTTGGCGCGGAACTGGCCTGGCGAGTGCGGGTCGGTCTTGATCTGCACGATCTGCTGCGCTTCACGCATCTTCAGGCGCCACACTTGCGCAAAGCCCATGTAGAAGCGCTGGTCGCCGGTCAGGCCGTCGATCACCGGAGCTTCCTTGCCGCCCAACGACAGCTTGTAGGCCTTGTACGCAATCGCGATGCCGCTGTTGTCGGCGATGTTCTCGCCCAGGGTCAGCTCGCCGTTGACGTGGTAGCCAGGCAGAGGGCTGAACTGGTTGTACTGCTCCACCAGCATCTTGGTCTTGGCCGCGAAGTTCTTGTGGTCCGCAGCGGTCCACCAGTCACGCAGGTTGCCGTCGCCGTCGTACTGCGCGCCCTGGTCGTCGAAGCCGTGGCTGATCTCGTGGCCGATCACGCCGCCGATGGCGCCGTAGTTGACCGCGTCGTCCGCGTCAGCATTGAAGAACGGTGCCTGCAGGATCGAGGCCGGGAACACGATCTCGTTCATTTCCGGATTGTAGTAGGCGTTGACGGTTTGCGGCGTCATGCCCCACTCTTCGCGGTCGATCGGCTTGCCCAGCTTGGCCAGTTCCTTGTTGTACTCGAACTCGCGCGAGCGCAGCACGTTGCCCACCAGGTCGTCCTTGGCAACGACCAGCTTGGAGTAATCGCGCCAATGGTTCGGGTACGCGATCTTGGTGGTGAACTTGGCCAGCTTTTCCTGCGCCTGTTTCTTGGTGACCGGGCTCATCCAATCCAGCTGGTCGATGCTGACCTTGTAGGCGGCCAGCAGATTGTTCACCAGCGCCTGCATGCGCGCCTTGCGCTCGGCCGGGAAGTTCTGCTCGACGTAGATCTTGCCGACGGCTTCGCCCAGCGCGCCTTCGGTCACGGAAACGCCGCGCTTCCAGCGTGGACGCTGCTCGGTCACGCCGCTCAGCACGGTGCCGTAGAAGGCGAAGTTTTCATCGTCGTAGGCCTTGCTCAGGTAAGGCGCACCGGAGTGCAGCAGCTGCCAGCGGAAGTAGGACTTCAGCGTGTCCAGCGGGGTCTTGGCCAGCAGCGCGGTCATGCCCTTCAGGTAGCTAGGCTGGCCGACGATCACATACTTGACCTTGCCGGTCACGCCGGCGTCGGTCAGGTAGGCGTTCCAGTCGTAGCCTGGCGCGAGCTTGCCCAGCTTGGCGATGTCGACCTTGTTATAGGCCTTGACCGGATCGCGCAGCTCGACTTTGGTCCACTGGATCTTGGCCAGTTCTTTTTCGAATTCCACGATGGCGTGCGCGGTGACGGCGCCGTGCGCGTCGCCTGCCATGGTCAGCATTTTGCCGACGTGCAGTTCGTACTTGGCCAGCGCATCGGCCATCTTCTTGTCGTCCGCTTTCAGGTAGTAATCGCGGTCCGGCAGGCCCAGGCCATCCTGGCCGATATCGACCACATACTTGGTCGAATCCTTGTTGTCCTGATGGATGCCATAACCGTACGGCGCGGTCACGCCGATTTTGTTCAGGTGCGCGATCAGCGCCGGCAGCTGCTTCTTGTCGCTCACGGCGGCGATCTTCGCCAGTTCCGCGTTCAGCGGGGTCAGGCCCAGTTGTTCCAGCTTGGCCTCGTCCATGAAGCTGGCGTAGAAGTCGCCGATGCGCTGGGCTTCAGGTCCGCCGGCCTTGTTGGCGGCCGCGCCTTCGATGATGGCGCGCAGTTGCGGCTGGATGTCGTCGCGCAGCTTGGCGAAGCTGCCCCAGCTCGCCTTGTCGGCCGGGATTTCGGTCGTGGCCAGCCATTTGCCGTTCATGTGGGTGAACAGGTCGTCCTGCGCGCGTACCGCTGGATCGATGTACTCCACCGCAATGCCGGAAGCCAGCTTGGCGTTTGCTACTTGGGCGCTGGCCGGAGCTACACTTGTGGTGTTGTCGGCTGCGCCCACCAGGCCTGCGATCAGGCTCAGGGTCAATGCACTTATGAGATGACGTTTCACGAAAATATCCTCTTGAATTAATAAAGGCCAATCCAGATGTTTGGCCCTGTTGCGCTTTATATCACAGGGCCGCTTTCGCACAAAGGCTTACCACATGATGACGCGGTCTTTTGGCGCCAGATACATTTTATCGCCCGGTTTGACGCCAAAAGCGTTGTAAAAACCCGGCTGGTTGCGCACCGTGCCGTTGGCGCGGAACTGGTCCGGCGAGTGCGGGTCGGATTTAAGGTAAACGATTTGCTGGGCGTCGCGGATCTTGCTGCGCCACACCTGGCCAAAGCCCATGTAGAAGCGCTGCTCGCCGCTCAGGCCGTCGATCACCGGCGACGGCTGGCCGTTCAGCGAAATCTGGTAAGCCTTGAGCGCGATCGCCGCGCCGGAATTGTCGGCAATGTTCTCGCCCAGGGTCAGCTCGCCGTTGACGTGGTAGCCCTTGACCGGGCTGAAGGCGTCGTATTGCTTGACCAGCATCTTGCTCTTGGCCGCGAAGTTCTTGTGGTCGGCCTTGGTCCACCAGTCGCGCAGGTTGCCGTCGCCGTCGTACTGGGCGCCCTGGTCGTCGAAGCCGTGGCTGATCTCGTGGCCGATCACCGCACCGATGGCGCCGTAGTTGACCGCGTCATCGGCGTCGGCGTTGAAGAACGGCGGTTGCAGGATGGCGGCCGGGAACACGATCTCGTTCAGCTCCGGGTTGTAATAGGCGTTGATGGTCTGCGGCGTCATGCCCCACTCGTCGCGGTCGATAGGCTTGCCGAGCTTGTTCACCTCCTTGTTGTAGTCGAACTGGCGCGAACGCTGGACATTGCCCACCAGGTCATCCTTGACCACCACCAGCGACGAATAGTCGCGCCACTTGTTCGGATAGCCGATCTTGACCATGAACTTGGCCAGCTTGGCCTGCGCCTGCTCCTTGGTCGCCGGGCCCATCCAGTCCAGCGTGTTGATGCTTTGCTTGAAGGCCGCCAGCAGGTTCGCCACCAGTGCCTCCATGCGGGCCTTGCGCTCTGCCGGGAAGTGCTGCTCGACGTACAGCTTGCCCAGGCTCTCGCCCAGCGCGCCATCGGTGGCGTTGACCGCGCGCTTCCAGCGCGGCTCCTGCTCCTTGGTGTCGCTCAGCACGGTGCCGTAGAAGGCGAAGTTCTCCAGCGCGAATTGTTTCGACAGATACGGCGCGCTGGCGTGGATCACCTGCCAGCGGAACCACGCCTGCCAGGTCGCCAGCGGGGTCTTGTTCAACACCTTGTTGAAGCCGCTGATGAAGCTGGGCTGGCTGACGATGACGTAGTCGACCTTGCCGGCGATGCCGGTATCGTTGAGCCAGGTGGTCCAGTCGTAGCCTGGCGCCAGCTTGGACAGGTCGGCCAGCGGCACCTTGTTGTAGGCCTTGACCGGATCGCGCAGCTCGACCTTGGTCCACTGGATTTTCGCCAGCTCGGTTTCCAGCGCGACGATGGCCTTGGCGTCCGCGGCCGGGTTGGCGTTGCCGGCCAGGGTCAGCATTTTAGTGACGTGCTGCTGGTACTTGGCCAGCGTGTCGGCCATCTTCTTGTCCGACTTTTTCAGGTAGTAGTCGCGGTCCGGCAGGCTCAGGCCGTCCTGGCCGAGGTCGGCCACGTACTTGGTCGAATCCTTGTTGTCCTGGTGGATGGCGAAGCCGTAGGGCGCGGTCACGCCGTAGCGGTTGAAATGCGCGATCAGGGCCGGGATGTCCTTCTTGTCCTTGAGCGCGGCCACGCGGTCCAGTTCGGCGCGCAGCGGGCTCAGACCCAATTGCTCCAGCTTGGCCTCGTCCATATAGCTGGCGAAGAAATCGCCGATGCGCTGGGCGTCCGAGCCGGGAGTCTTGTTCGGATCGGCGGCGGCCGCCTCGATGATGGCGCGCAGCTGCGGCTTGGTGTCGTCGTCCAGCTTTTCAAACGAGCCCCAGCTCGACTTGTCGGCCGGGATGGCGGTCTTGGCCAGCCACTTGCCGTTCAGGTTGAGAAAGAAATCGTCCTGCGGGCGCACCGCGGCGTTGAGCTCGCCCACATCCACGCCCGAGATTTTTTGTTGTGCCTGGACACCGGCCGAAGCCAGCAGCGCCAGCATCAGCGCGCTTAACAGTTGTGCTTTCAAATCTTTCTCCAAAGGTGGGGTCAAGTCTGACATTCGGACACGACCTCTTCTGTAACAGGTGCTTAGGGCTGGGCTCGTGTCCGAATGTCAGACTTGACCCCCGCTGTAACGATAGCAAAAAGGCCACACTTGGTGGCCTTTTTATGCAGTTTTTCGACGGTTAAGCGCTTACCAGATGATCACGCGCTGTTCCGGCGCAACATACATCTTGTCGCCCGGCTTGACGCCGAAGGCTTCGTAGAAGCCCGGCTGGTTGACCATCGTGCCGTTGGCGCGGAACTGGCCCGGCGAGTGCGGGTCGGTCTTGATCAGCACGATCTGCTGGGCGTCGCGCGTCTTGCTGCGCCATACCTGGGCAAAACCCATGTAGAAGCGCTGGTCGCCGGTCAGGCCGTCGATCACCGGCGCTTCCTTACCGCCCAGCGACAGCTTGTAGGCCTTGTAGGCGATCGCCACGCCGCTGTTGTCGGCGATGTTCTCGCCCAGGGTCAGCGCACCGTTGACGTTGTAGCCCCTGATCGGGCTGTAGCCGTCGTACTGTTTGGTCAGCGCGTCGGCCTTGGCCTTGAAGTTGGCGCGGTCTTCCTTGGTCCACCAGTCGCGCAGGTTGCCGTCGCCGTCGGACTGGCTGCCCTTGTCGTCGAAGCCGTGGCTGATTTCGTGGCCGATCACCGCGCCGATGGCGCCGTAGTTGACGGCGTCGTCGGCCTTGGCGTCAAAGAACGGCGGTTGCAGGATCGCGGCCGGGAACACGATCTCGTTCATCGTCGAGTTGTAGTAGGCGTTGATGGTCTGCGGCGTCATGCCCCACTCTTCGCGGTCGATCGGCTTGCCCAGCTTGTTGACCATGCGCTGGTGGCTGAACGCCGCAGCGCGCATGGCGTTGCCCAGCAGGTCGCTCTTGACGATGGCCAGCGACGAGTAATCGCGCCATTTGTTCGGATAGCCGATCTTGGGCGTGAACTTGGCCAGCTTGGCCTGCGCCTCCTTCTTGGTCTCCGGGCTCATCCAGTCAAGGGTGTCGATGCTGGTCTTGTACGCAACCAGCAGGTTCCTGACCAGCTCTTCCATGCGCGCCTTGCGCTCCGGCGGGAAGTACTGGCTCACGTACAGCTTGCCCAGCACTTCGCCCAGGCTGGCTTCGACCAGGCCCACCGCCGACTTCCAGCGCGGCGGCTTGACGGCCACGCCGGTCAGCACGGTGCTGTAGAAATCGAAATCGGCGTCGGCGAAGTCCTTCGACAGGTAGGGCGAGGCGCGGCGCAGCAGCTGCCATTCGAAGTAGGATTTCCAGGTCGCCAGGTCGGTCTTTTCCAGCACGGCGTTGAAGCCGGTCAGGTAGCTGGGCTGGTTGACGATCACGTAGTCGACCTTGTTGGCCACGCCGGCCGCGGCCAGCGCGTGCTGCCAGTCATAGGCCGGCGCCAGTTCGGACAGCCTGGCGATCTCGGTCTTGTTGTAGCGCTTGACCGGGTCGCGGTTTTCGACCTTGGTCCACTGCGCTTCGGCCAGCGCGGTTTCCAGCGCGACGATGGTCTTGGCGCTGGCGGCGGCCTGCTTGTCGCCGCCCAGCGTGAGGATCTTGGTGATGTGCGCCTCGTACTTGGCCAGCGTGTCGGCCATCTTCGGGTCGTCTTTTTTCAGGTAGTAGTCGCGGTCCGGCAGGCCCAGGCCGCTTTGCGAGATGCCGACCGCGTACCGGGTCGATGCGCGTGCATCCTGGCTGACGTAGATGCCGTACGGCGCGCTGACGCCGATCTCGCCCAGGTGGGCGATCAGCATCGGGAAGGCTTTCTTGTCCTTGATGGCGCGGATGCGGTTGAGCTCGCCCGCCAGCGGCTTGACGCCCAGCGACTCCAGCTTTTTCTCGTCCATGAAGCTGGCGTACAGGTCGCCGATTTTCTGGGCATCGCTGCCGGCCTTGCGGTTCTTGTCGGCCTCGGCCGTTTCGATGATGGCGCGCAGCTGCGGCAGCACGTCGTCGCGCAGCTTGGCGAAGGTGCCCCAGCTGGCTTTGTCTTCGGGGATCTGCGTGGCCTTCAGCCACTCGCCGTTCAGATAGCGGTAGAAATCGTCCTGCGGACGCACGCTGGCGTCGATGTATTGGGTGGCGATGCCGGATACCGGGGTGGTGTCGGCGGCGCCGGCGACGGCGGCCATCAGGCTCAGGGTAAGCGCGCTCAGCAAATATCGTTTCACTGCATTTCCTTCTTGGTCAGAATTTCATCTCGTATTTGACGCTCCAGACTACGTAAGTCTGGTTGGTCGTGTTGGCCAGTTGTGCCAGGCCATTGGTGGTCACGATATTACTACCGAGCGCGTCTTCCGCCATTAAATTATTTGCAGAAATGCGGACTTGATTGCGCGCGTTGAACTTCCACAGCCCGTAGGCGTCGAACGAGCGCTTGCGGCTGGTGGTCACCACCTGCTCCACGCTGCTCTGGATGATGGTTGCCGGCGTCCAGTTCAGGCTGGCGCCCAGGGTCAGCGGCACCGGCTTCAGGCGGTAGTCCAGGCCGACGTTGGCGGTCTGCTTCGGTTGCGCGTCGAGCCGGTTGTTGGGGCCGGGGATGTCGTCCACGCTGGACCAGAAGCGGCTGTAGTTGGAACGGAAGTCGAGCGCCGGGCCGTCCGGGATCAGCTCCTGCAACTGCAGCTTGGCTTCCAGTTCGATGCCCTTGGTGCGCGCGTGGCCGATGTTGGCCGGCGTCGACACCCAGCGCGGGCCGGTCGGCGTGTTCTGCAGGGTCAGCTCGCGGCGGATCAGGTCCTTGATGTCGCGCACGAAGCCGCCGGCGGTGATGATGCCGCTGCGGCCCAGGTAGTGCTCGTAGGCGAAGTCCAGGCCGGTCGCCAGCTCGGGCTTGAGGTCGGGGTTGCCGGTGCGGTCGGGCCGGGTGGCGCTGTTCAGGCGCGACAGCGACGGCAAGGCGATCAGGTCCTGGATGTTGGCGGCCTTGTAGCTCTTGGTCAGGCTGGCGCGGATCTGGTCCTTGTCGTGCCCGGGGATGCGGTAGACGCCGTGCAACAGCGGGCTCAGCACGCTGCTGGTGTTGCTGATGTCCTGGCCGGCGCGCGTGCTGGTGGTGCGGATGCCTTCCCAGCGCAGGCCGGCGTAGCCGGACCACTGCTTGCTGATGTCCCACTCGTCCTGCGCGAACACGGCCAGGCGGCGCGTGTCGGCGGTCAGGTTGTCGCCGGAATCGCCGAACTGCGATACGCCGTTCTTGTCCAGCGAGGTCTTGGTCTCGACGCGATGGCCCAGCTCGACATCCCAGCCGGCCGCCAGCGAGTGCTCCTTGCCGATCGGCGTGGTGTACTTGCCGCCGCTGCTGGCGCTGCGGTCGCGCACGGTGGCGTCGTCGGTGTAGCGCTGCAGCAGCTTGCCGGCGTTGTCGTATTGATAGCGCAGCGAATCGCTGTCGCTGTGGCCGCTGCCGAAGCCGAACTTGACGTCCAGCTTGGACGCGCCCTGCAGCTTGTGCACCCAGTTGCCGAAGCCGCGCAGGAAGGTCGATTCCGCGTGGGTGCCGGTCAGCGCCAGGTTGTATTCGGGCGGCTGCTGCAGGGCCGGCGGCACCAGGCCGAAGTTCTGCGTCAGGTCGCTGCGCGAGTTGCCGTCGCTGCGGTTGACCATCAGGAAGGGCTGGAAGTTCAGCGTGTCGCCGCTGTCGAACTTGTAGGACAGGCGCGGCGTCAGGTGGATGCCGCGCGAAGTGCGTTTGGTCTGGTCGAGGACGTTCTGGTCCTTGAGCACCACGCCGTCTTCGCGGGTGTCGCGGTTGTAGGTTTCGGTCTGGTCGTGCTGGCGGTTCTCGAAGACCGAACCGGTCAGCAGCCAGGTCAGGCCGCCCACCTTGCCCGGCACCGTCAGCGAGACATTGGGCGCGTGGCGGCCCTGCTCGATGCTGTCGGTGAACTTGAGCTGCTTGTCCTTTTGCTGGTAGCCGTCGCGCAGGATGATGTTGATGGTGCCGGCGATGGCGCGCGTGCTGTGCTCGGCGACCGGGCCGCGCATCACTTCGATGCGCTCGACCTGGTCGGGCGACAGCGATTCCATCGAGAAGCCGGCCGGCGGCCGCTCGCCGTTCAGCAGCACCTGCGTGTAGCCGTTGCCCATGCCGCGCATGCGCACATCGCCGCCGCGGCCGGGGCGGCCGCCGATGGTCACGCCCGGCAGGCGCTTGAGGATGTCGCCGAGGTTGCTGTCGCCGTTACGGTCCAGCTCTTCGCGGCCGTAGACCTGCTTGCCGGCCACCGAATTGCGGCGTTCGTCCATGTCGCTGGCACGGCCGCCGCTGATGTTGACCTGGGGCACGGGCTTGCCGTCGGCTCCCAGCGCCGGCTTGGCGGGCGCGGTATCGGTTTGTGCATAGACGTCGGAGGCGCCCAACAGGGCCAGGCAGGCGAGGGAGATCAGTTTGCTCATAGGCTGCACATTCTACCGGCAGCCCCGCCTGCCAACAGGGCCGGAGGCCGATTTTTACTTTACGATACACACCCGTGCGACTGTCGTCATTCCCCCCACTGGGGGAATGACTTCCCGCGCAAGCGGGAATCCAGGCATTGCCTGAATTCCCTCCATACTCCGCCGGCCAGGATGCTCAGCATGGGTTCCCGCCTGCGCGGGAACGACGGTGCTGCAGCTTAACCGCCCGGCAGGCTGATGCTGGCGCCGCCGGGTCCGCCGATGCTGCCGCCCATGCCACCCATGCCGCCCTTGCGGCCGCCACGGTGCTGCTCGCCGCCTTCCTGGCGGTGCGGCGCGGCGCCGTTGTGGGCGCCGGAATCCGGCATCCGCTGCAGCTGCTCGCTAACCAGTTGCACCACGGCCTGGCGCTGGGTTTCATTCAAGGCATCGTTGACGGTCAGCCACCATTCGCGCAGCAGCTTTTCCTCCAGCGCGCTGGCGGTGGTTTCCTCGTCCACCGCCTTGGCCAGGTCGCGCAGCTCGACATTGGCGCCCTTGGTGCCTTCCAGCGTGGCCGCCTGCAGGCGTTCGCGGCGCGCCTGGCGCTCGCGCAGCAGGTTGCGGGTCTTGTTTTCAGTCTGCTGCCACAGCACCTGCTGGTTGGCGTTCAGGTTCAGCGATTTTTTCAACTCGGCCGCCATCGGCAGCATGTCTTCGGCGCGCATTTCCATGACCGGCAGCGCGAAGGCCGGCAGCAAGGCAGCGCTCAAGGCCAGCGCGACAGTCGCGCGCTGCAAGGTGGAATAAAAACGAGTACGCATGGGGGCTCCGTCGATAAAAAAAAGCCTGCGCTTGGGGCGCAGGCAAAAACCACTTCAGGGTAGAGAGAAATACGAGTTCAGTTTAGGTCGCGCCCCCCGCCGTTACAGGACTTCTTACATTTGCTTACGGTCGTGAACGTGGGGGATACACTGCGTACAAAACAGCAAACTTAACCTTACGCCAAGCGGGCTCTGGCGTACTTCAAAAGTCAACGGCCAGCGTTGTAAATTCTCGTAAAGGTATAAATGATTTCGTCGTGGCTACTACGTTTGCCAGGAATCAGGTTTATACTCAACTCAAGCACGTTGCGGCGGGAGGGCTCGCCGGCGACGGCTGTCGGCAACAGCTTCGATAGGTGAAACATGGGCAAGAAACTAAAGAATTCCGGACTGGTCGGTTTGGGCGTCATCGCCGGCATCGCTGTGTCCCTGCAATTTTCCGCCATGGCACAAAAGCCGGTGGACCCGCCGCTGCCGCTGGAAGAGCTGCGCCAGCTGGCCGACGTCTTCGGCCTGATCAAGTCCGACTACGTTGAAAAAGTCGAGGACAAGAAGCTGCTGACCGAAGCCATCTCCGGCATGGTCGCCTCGCTGGACCCGCATTCCGCCTACCTGGACAAGAAAGCCTACGCCGAACTGCGCGAAGGCTCGCAGGGCAAGTTCGTCGGCCTGGGCATCGAGATCGGCCAGAGCGAGGACGGCTACATCAAGATCGTCGCACCGATCGAGGACTCGCCGGCCTGGCGCGCCGGCATCAAGGCGGGCGACCTGATCTCGCGCCTGGACAGCACGCCGGTCAAGGGCCTGAGCCTGGACGAGTCGGTCAAGAAGATGCGCGGCGAGCCGCACACCAAGGTCAGCATGACCATCCTGCGCAAGGGCGAGGCCGAGCCGCTGGTGTTCAACATCACGCGCGAAGAGATCCACCAGAAGAGCGTCAAGGGCAAGATCGTCGAGCCCGGCTATGCATGGCTGCGCATCTCGCAGTTCCAGGAGCCGACCGTCGACGACCTGGCCGCCAAGATTGTCGAACTGTATAAACAGGACCCGAACATCAAGGGCCTGGTGCTGGACCTGCGCAACGATCCGGGCGGCGTGCTGCAGGGCGCGATCGGCGTGGCGGCGGCCTTCCTGCCCAAGGATGCGGCCATCGTCTCGACCAACGGCCAGCTGCCGGACTCCAAGCAGATCTTCTACGGCCGTCCCGAATACTACGCGCTGCGCAACGACAGCGACGCGCTGGCCAAGCTGCCGGCCGCCATCAAGCAGGTGCCGATGGCGGTGCTGGTCAACACCGGATCGGCCTCGGCCTCGGAAATCGTCGCTGGCGCGCTGCAGGACTACAAGCGGGCCGACATCATCGGCACCCAGACCTTCGGCAAGGGCTCGGTGCAGACCATCCGCCAGCTGACCGCCGACACCGCCGTCAAGCTGACCACGGCGCGCTACTACACGCCGAACGGCCGCTCGATCCAGGCCAAGGGCATCGTGCCGGACCTGGCGGTGGATGAAAACGCCGACGGCGACGGCCTGAACGCGCTGCGCACCCGCGAAGCCGACCTCGACAAGCACCTGACCAACGACCGCGACCAGGAAATCGCCAAGAGCAAGCGCGACGAGCTGGAAGAGCAGCTGCGCATCGTGGCGCTGGAGAAGAAGCGCAAGCCGCTGGAATACGGCAGCGCCGACGACTTCCAGCTGGCGCAGGCGCTCAACCACCTGAAAGGCTTGCCGATGCAGCTGTCCAAGCCGGAGACCACGGTGGTGCAGGCCGACGTGGGCGTGAAGAAGGATTTGGCCAAGAAATAATCAACCCCGGGGTCAAGTCTGACATTCGGACACGGGCTCTGCCTTAACCTGCGTTATGGTAGAGCCCGTGTCCGAATGTCAGACTTGACCCCGCCGTTTGTTGTAGCGAACTCAGCGGCGCCTCAGGGCGCCGCTTTTATTTTTGCGGCTTTTTCTCCGATCATGCAGTCATTGTGTAGAATTTGCCTCATTATTGGCGCAAGCCATTGCCTAATTTGAAAGTTTAAACATGAAACAAGCGGTCATCAGCGGTACCGGTCTCTTTACGCCAGCCCAATCGATTTCCAACGAGGAGCTGGTGGAATGCTTCAACGCCTACGCCGAACAGTTCAACGCCGACAACGCCGCCGCCATCGCCGACGGCTCCGTCACGGCGCTGGAGATGTCCAGCGTGGCCTTCATTGAAAAGGCGTCCGGCATCAAATCGCGCTTTGTGATGGAAAAGACCGGCATCCTGGACCCGCAGCGCATGGTGTCGCGCATCCCGGAACGCGCGGACGAGGAACTGTCGCTGCAGGCGGAAATCTGCGTCGCCGCGGCGCGCCAGGCGCTGGACCGCGCCGGCCGCGCGCCGGCCGATATCGACATGGTGCTGGTGGCCTGCTCCAATATGCAGCGCGGCTATCCGGCGATGGCGGTGGAGGTGCAGGACGCGCTGGGCATCGAGGGCTACGGCTTCGACATGAACGTGGCCTGCTCGTCGGCCACCTTCGGCATCCAGCAGGCGGTGGCGGCGGTGCAGAGCGGCCAGGCGCGCGCGGTGCTGGTGCTCAATCCTGAAATCACCAGCGGCCACCTGAACTGGCGCGACCGCGACAGCCACTTCATCTTCGGCGACGCCTGCACGGCGATGGTGATCGAGGCGGCCGACACGGCCAAGGGTACGCACCGCTGGGAAATCGTCGAGACCAAACTGAAGACCAGCTTCTCCAACAACATCCGCAACAACTTCGGCTTCCTGAACCGCTTCGACGAGTCGGGCATCGGCCAGCCGGACAAGCTGTTCCGCCAGCAGGGCCGCAAGGTGTTCAAGGACGTGTGCCCGATGGCCGCCGAGATGATCAAGACCACCATCGCCGGCGCCGGACTGGAAGTGCCGCAGGTGAGCCGCTACTGGCTGCACCAGGCCAACCTGAACATGAACCTGCTGATCAGCCGCATGGTGCTGGGCCGCGACGCCGAGCCGGGCGAAGCGCCGGTGATCCTGGACACCTACGCCAACACCTCGTCGGCCGGTTCGGTGATCGCCTTCCACAAGCACTCGGACGACATGGCACCCGGCCAGCTGGGCGTGATCTGCTCGTTCGGCGCCGGCTACTCGATCGGCTGCGTGGTGGTGCGCCGGATCTAAGCGACGCAGTCGTTCAGTTCCCGCTCGACGGCCGCGAATGCGGCCGTTGTCGCTTCCGGGCCGGCCACGGTGGACTCGACGGAGAAGAAGCTCAGGTTCTTCAGGCCTATCGTCGGCAGGATCGCGCGCAGATAGGGTTCGAGGAAGTCGGGCTGACGCGCACGTTCGCCGGTGCGGTGGCCGCCGGAGCTGACGGCGATGTACACCGGACGATCGGCCAGCATGCCGACCTTGCCCTCCGGCGTGGCGTTGAAGGTGACGCCGATGCGCACCACGTGGTCCAGCCAGGCCTTCAGCGCCGACGGCACCGTGAAGTTGTGCATCGGCGTGGCGATGATCACGCAATCGGTGTCGCGCAGTTCGGCGATCAGGCGCTCCGACAGCGCCAGCGAGGACATGGCGCGCCCGTTGGCCGCCCGCGCGCCATCCCGCGTGCCGCCCAATGCGCCCGCGTACTCGGCGTCGAGATGCGGCAGCGGCTCGGCCCACAAATCGCGCGTGAGGATTTGCGCGGCGGGATGCTGCGACAGCAGGCGGTCCATCACACGCTGGGACAGGCGATAGCTCACCGATTGCTCCCCACGCGGGCTGCATGTAATGTGCAGGATCTTCATGCCGCCTCCGCCTTCAGGAATTTACCGAAGCGCATCGCGCCCGTCATCAGGCCCTCGCGGAAGTAGAAGCGCTGCGCGCGCGCATTCGCCAGCCCGGTGTCGAGCACCAGCTTGGCGCACCTCGCCTCATCAGCATACACCGTCAACCGCTCCAGCAACCGCGCACCCCAGCCCTGGCCGCGCGTCTTCTCGCCGGCCACCAAGTCGTCGACATACAGGAAGCGGCCGTACACCAGATTCTCCTCCAGCCGATAGCCTGCCAGCGCCACCACTTCGCCATCCTCCCACGCGGCCAGGATGCGGTAGCCCTGCTCGTTCATACGCGTCACGCGCGTGACGAAATCGTCTTCGGTCGTCAGGTGCGGCCGCAGTTCCTTCATCACCGGATAGCAGGCGCGCAGCTGCTCCGTCGTCTCCACGTCCTTCAGTTTTTCGTGCATGGCGGCTCCTTTTAAAACACCATCTTATGGCTGCAATGGCATAATCTCCAGAGCCATAAAATGACATCCCGACTAGGCCATGAAAACCAAGCCCGACTTCCTCCAGCTCGACAACGCCGCCGCCGAACCGCTCTACCGGCAGATCTACACCCGCTTCCGCAGCGCCATCGCCGACGGCCTGCTGTTGCCGGACGCCCGCATCCCGTCGGCCCGCGCACTGGCGCTGGAACTGGGCCTGGCGCGCGGCACGGTCGAAGCGGCCTACTCGCTGCTGGCCGCCGAAGGCTACGTCGAAACGCGCGGCCAGGCCGGCACCGTCGTCACGCCGGCGCTGGCGCACCACGCGGCGACGGCGGTATCCAAGCCGGCCACGCGCGCGCGCCGCACGCCGGCCGGCGCATCGCCCTCCCCCGTGCATGACACGCTGAATCGTCCATTTCAATTGGGCCTGCCGGCGCTGGACGCTTTCCCCCGCAAAGTGTGGGCACGGCTGGCGGCGCGCGCGATCCGCGCCGCGCAGGCGGACGACATGGTCTACCCGCCCTTCGCCGGCCAGGCGCCGCTGCGCGCGGCTATCGCCACGTACCTGCAGCTATCGCGCGGCATCAGCTGCTCGCCGTCGCAGGTGTTCATCACCTCCGGCTACCGCAACACGCTGGAGCTGGTCGTGCGCGCCCTGCTGCAACCGGGCGACGGCGTGTGGGTGGAAGATCCGGGCTTCCCGCCCACCGGCGAGCTGCTCACGCAAGCCGGCATGAAACTGGCCCCGGTGGCGGTTGACGCCGAGGGATTGCAGGTGTCGCACGGCGTGGCGACAGCGCCGCATGCCAGGGCTGCCATCGTCACGCCGGCGCATCAAAGCTCGTTGTGCGTGTCGCTGTCGCTGCCGCGCCGCCTGGCGCTGCTGGACTGGGCGGCGCAGGCCGGCGCCTGGATCGTGGAAGACGACTACGACGGCGAATACCGCTACGCCAGCCGCCCCCTGCCGGCGCTGCAAAGCCTGGACCGCGACGGCCGCGTGCTGTACGCCGGCACCTTCAGCAAGGTACTGTTCCCGGCCGTGCGACTGGCCTACCTGGTGGTGCCGGAGGCGCAGGTACGGCGCTTCGAGCAAACCTGCCTGACCTTCGCCGCCGGCGGACCGGCGCTGACGCAAACCATCGTCAGCGATTTCATGAACGAAGGCCATTTCGCCCGCCACATCCAGCGTATGCGGCGTCTTTACGCGGAACGCCGCCAGATCGCGGCGGAAGGACTGAACGCGGTGCTGGGCAAGCACCTGCGCATCGATCCGCAGCCCGGCGGCATGCACCTGGTGCTGCGCATGAAGGGCCGCCACACCGACCGTGCCCTGGCCGAACGCATGCGGCAGGACGGCATGGCGGCGCTGGCGCTGTCCGAACGCACGGTGCTGCCGCATGCATCGTCGGCGCTGCTGCTGGCCTTCACCAACATCGACACGCCGCAGCGGGCGCGCGAACTGGGCAAGCGCATACTCCGGCTGATGTAATCCGTGCGCGAAATGATTGTGCTACGCTAGGGTTCACCCACCCTGCCGCAGGAGCCCCGCACGCATGCCCCACAATATCAGCCTGATCACCACCATCGCGGCCGCGCTGGGCTTCGGCCTTTTGTTCGGCTATGTCGCAACGCGCCTCAAGCTGCCGGCGCTGGTGGGGTATCTGGCTGCGGGCATCGTCATCGGCCCCGCCACGCCGGGCTTCGTGGCCGATACGGCGTTGGCCGGGCAGCTGGCCGAAATCGGCGTGATGCTGATGATGTTCGGCGTCGGCTTGCATTTTTCACTTGATGACCTGTGGGCAGTGCGGCGCGTGGCGCTGCCGGGTGCCGTGCTGCAGATTGCGGTCGCCACCGCGCTTGGCATGACGCTGGCGCACTTCTGGGGCTGGAGCCTGGGCGGCGGGCTGGTATTCGGACTCGCACTCTCGGTGGCCAGCACGGTGGTGCTGCTGCGGGCGCTGGAGGAACGCGGCATCCTCGATAGCTTAAACGGCCGCATCGCAGTAGGCTGGCTGGTGGTGGAAGACCTGGTGACGGTATTGGTGCTGGTGCTGCTGCCGGCGCTGGCCGGTTCGCTGGGCGGCACGCACAGCGAAAGCCACGGCGTCACCGCCATGGGCGAAGCAAACCTGTGGACCACGCTGGCGATCACGCTGGGCCAGGTGGGCGCCTTCATCGCGCTGATGCTGGTGGTGGGCCGCAAGCTGTTCCCGTGGATCCTGTGGCAGGTGGCGCGCACCGGCTCGCGCGAGCTGTTCACGCTGTGCGTGATCGCCGCCGCCGTCGGCATCGCCTATGCGTCGACCCACTACTTCGGCGTCTCGTTCGCGCTGGGCGCCTTCTTCGCCGGCATGGTGCTGCGCGAATCCGAACTGGCGCACCGCGCCGCCGAGGAATCGCTGCCGCTGCGCGACGCGTTCGCGGTGCTGTTCTTTGTTTCGGTCGGCATGCTGTTCGAGCCGTCGATACTGGTCGAGCAGCCGCTCAAGCTGCTGGCGGTGGTGGCGATCATCGTGGCCGGCAAATCGGTCGCGGCTTTCCTGCTGGTGCTGCTGCTGCGCTACCCGGTCAAGACTGCGCTGATGGTGTCGGCCAGCCTGGCGCAGATCGGCGAGTTCTCCTTCATCCTGGCGGCGCTGGGCCTGTCCCTCGGCCTGATGCCGGTCGAAGGACAGAGCCTGATACTGGCCGGTGCCATCATCTCCATCGCGATCAATCCGATGGTGTTCCGCGCCACCAAACCGCTGGAGCGCTGGCTGGGCAAGAACATAGCGCTGGCCGCCAAATTCGAGCGCGCGGCCGATCCGCTGGCGGAGCTGCCGACATCGGTGCCGCAAGAGCATCTGTCGGGACAAGTGGTGCTGGTCGGCTATGGCCGCGTGGGCCGGCGCATTGCCGCGGTGCTCACCGAGCGCGGCATTCCCTTCGTGGTGGCGGAGCAGAATCGCGAACTGGTCGACCAGTTGCGCAAGGAAGGCGCGCACGCGGTGGCCGGCAACGCGGGAGAACCGGCGGTGCTGATCCAGGCGCACATCGCGCGCGCCGCGATGCTGGTGATCGCCACGCCGGACACCTTCCACGTGCGGACCATGATCGAAACCGCGCGCGCGCTCAACCCCGACATCAAGACCGTGGTGCGCACGCACAGCGACGAGGAGGCGGAACTCCTGCGCGGCGAACGCGCGGGCGAGATTTTCATCGGCGAACAGGAGCTGGCAAAAGGAATGACTGAATCCATACTGACCACCATGATCAAGGGCGGAGGCCACCATGCTCACTAGGCGCGCCTTGATGTGCTGCGCGGCGGCGCTGCCGTTGTCCGTCATCGTTGCCGGCGCGGGTGCGTCGCCAGCGCGCGTGCAGCTGGAATTTCACAGCGCGTTCCTGATGAATCTTCACCACTTCCTGTTCAACCTGGGCGTGCATCCGGAACAGCTGGAAAAAACCAGCTGGACAGCCGCGCCAACCGCCGACGAGATGGCCGCGCTGCGCAACGCCGTCACCCACTATCGCGACAACTACGCCAAGCGCGACCTGCTGTTCGACGACCAGATGACGTCCATCAAAACCGCGTTAAGCGTGGCCGACACGCGGCGCAGCGCCGGCGGCCTGGCCTTGCCGCCGCAACTGGCCGCCACGCTGGACAGTGTCGCGCCGATGTACGCGCGCTGCCTCTGGAACCAGCATGACGCCGGCAACCAACGATGGATCGCCGAAGCGAAGCGGCTCGACACGCGTTATGGCGCCGAGGTCCAGGAAACCATCGCCCGCTATCTGCAAGCCCCCTTCCCGCTCACGCCGATCCGCATCGACATCGTGGCGGAAACCGGCAAGCGCCAGGGCGCCTACACGGATACGCAGACGGTGATCCTCGGCGGACGTCCCAGCTATCAGGGGCTGGCGTCGCTGGAGATGGTGTATCACGAAATCTCACACGTCGCGTCGACGGAAAAGCTGGAAAACGCCATCGAAGCGCGCCTCAAGGCCACGCAGCGCAAGCTCGATTCGGACCTGTGGCATGCGGTGCAGTTCTACACCGTCGGCGCCGTGGTGAAGGACGCGTACAAACGCGATGGCATCGCCTACGAACCCTATGCGGACAAGGCCGGCCTGTTCAAAGGTTACTGGGCTCCCCTGATGCCGTCGATAGAAAACGAATGGCGCCCCTACATGAACGGCAAGCAGACGTTCGACCAGGCAGTGGCGCGCATGGTCGACCAACTGCCAGCCGGATAAGGCGCGCTTTAGAGGCTGACCGCCAGCTCCGCGCCTTCCTTGATGGCGCGCTTGGCGTCCAGCTCCGCGGCCAACGCGGCGCCGCCGATCTTGTGGAAGCGCGGCCAACCTGCGTTGGCCTTGACCTCATCTTCCGACGGCATCAACTCGGTCAGGCTGTCCTGGCCCGCGCAGACCACCACGTTATCCACCGACAGCAGGCGCTGCTCGCCAGCGATGGTCACGTGCAGGCCCTGGTCGTCGATGCGGTCGTACTGCACGCCGGCCAGCATCACCACGCCGTTGCGCGCCAGGACCGCACGGTGCACCCAGCCCGACGTCTTGCCCAGGCCAGCACCAAGCTTCGATACCTTGCGCTGCAACAGGTACAGCTGGCGCACCGGCTCCGGCGCGGCGGCCGTCGTCAGGCCACCAGGCGCGTCGCCCTTCATGTCCACGCCCCACTCCCTGGCCCAGACATCCAGCGCCAGCGGCAGCGGATGCTTCGGGTCGTGCAGCAGGTATTCGCCAACGTCGAAGCCGATGCCGCCCGCGCCGATGATGGCCACGCGCTTGCCCACCGGCGCCTTGTTCTGCAAGACGTCGATATACGACAGCACCTTCGGATGATCGATACCTTCAATCGGCGGACGGCGCACCTTGATGCCGGTGGCGACCACCACGTCGTCGTAGCCCTCTGCGATCAGCTGCTCGCGCGTGACGCGCACGCCCAGCTTGACGCTCACGCCGGTCAATTCCAGTTTGCGGCGGAAGTAGCGGATGGTCTCGGCGAATTCCTCCTTGCCCGGTATCTGCATGGCGATCTTGAACTGGCCGCCGACGCTGTCGCTGGAGTCGAACAGGGTCACGTCATGGCCGCATTCCGCCGCCACGGTGGCCGCCGACAAACCGGCCGGCCCGGCGCCGACCACCGCCACGCGGCGCTTCCTGGCCGCCGGCGCGTAGACCAGTTCCGTCTCGTGGCAGGCGCGCGGATTCACCAGGCAGCTGGCGCGCTTGTTGGAGAAGGTGTGGTCCAGGCAGGCCTGGTTGCAGCCAATGCAGGTGTTGATTTCATCGGTGCGGCCTTGCGCGGCCTTGATGACGAAGTGCGAATCGGCCAGGAAGGGACGCGCCATCGAAATCATGTCGGCGTCGCCGCGTTGCAGGATGCCTTCCGCCTCGGCCGGCATGTTGATGCGGTTGGACGCCACCACCGGTATCGTCACCTCGCGGCGCAGGCGGCCCGCCAGGCTGGCGAAGGCGCCGCGCGGCACCGAGGTCACGATGGTCGGCACGCGCGCCTCGTGCCAGCCGTAGCCGGAATTGAGGATGGTCACGCCGGCCTGCTGCAGGGCCTTGGCCACGGCCACCACGTCGTCCCAGGTGTTGCCGCCATCGACCAGGTCGAGCAGCGAGTGGCGGTACATGATGATGAAGTCATTGCCCACTTCCGCGCGGATGCGCTTGACGATTTCCACCGGCAGCCGCATGCGGTTCTCGATGCTGCCGCCCCACTGGTCGGTGCGCAGGTTGGTGCGCGCGCACAGGAACTGGTTGAGCAGGTAGCCTTCGCTGCCCATCACTTCGATGCCGTCGTAGCCGGCGTCGCGCGCCAGCTTGGCGCAGCGGGCGTAGTCGCGGATGGTCGATTCGATGCCGGCCTCGGTCAGCGCGCGCGGCTTGAACGGCGAGATCGGCGATTTCTTCTCCGACGCCGACACCACGAACGGCTGGTAGCCGTAGCGGCCCGCGTGCAGGATCTGCATCAGGATCTTGCCGCCCTCTTCGTGCACCGCGCTGGTCACGCGGCGGTGGTTGATCACGTCGCCCTTGAAGTTGAGCGTGCCGCCGAACGGCAGCAGCCACCCCGAGCGGTTGGGCGAGATGCCGCCGGTGACGATCAATCCGACGCCGCCGCGCGCGCGTTCGCGGTAGAAGGCGGCCAGCTTGCCGTAGTTGTAGAAGCGATCCTCAAGACCGGTGTGCATGGAGCCCATGACGACGCGGTTGCGCAGCGTCGTGAAGCCCAGGTCGAGGGGGGCCAGCAGGTGTGGGTATGGTGAAGTTGTCATTATGGTTGTTAGAGTCAGACGTGGGGTCGGGCAGGATGATGCCCGCATTAAAACGCAATTCTCTAGACCTGGGCTTCTAAAGTCCCGGCGCCCGCCCCTGAATTTGGCCTGGGGTGCGGTAGCGCTCTTGTATTCTGCCACCCTTTCCCTTACGCTGGAAAGATGATGCGATTCCTTCTGTTTCTGATGTTAGGTGTAGCCGCCCCGGTGATGGCGCAGGCACCTAGGCTTGAATTACCCAAGCTGGAGGTGTCGGTCAACCGGGTGGAGCTCGATGCGCTGCATATGTATGAAGTGGATGCCACCGGCACGGTGGCGGCGCCACTGCCGAAGGTATGGCGCATCCTGACCGGCTACGAGCGCATGGCCGAATTCGTGCCCGACATGGAGTCGTGCAAGGTCCTGTCGCGCAATGGCAATGAAGTCATCATTGAACAATTCGGCGTGGCCCGCTTCCTGTTCATGTCCAAGTCCATCCACCTGATCGTGCGCGCGACCGAGCAGCCGATGTCGTCGATCGACATCTCGCTGATCTCCGGCGACATGAAGCACTACGAATCGCACTGGGAATTGATACCGGTGCCCGAGACCGGCGGCACCAAGGTGGTCTACAGCGGCAAGCTGATACCGAACTTCTACGTGCCCGGCATCCTCGGCGCCAAGATGATACGCGGCGATATCGAGCGCATGATGAGCGCCGTGCTGGCGCGCCTCGACCGCCGCGAGGACGCCAGGTAACCCGCATGCCTAAGTGGCGCAGCCAGCGTGCCACTTAGGGGGCGGACCCCGAACGGGGTCTGACCCCGCCTGGCAGTGCGGGGTAAAACTAGGCCAAATAGGTATCGCGGTCGCGGATCTCGGCGAAATTTTCCAGGCTGCCGATCTTCACCAGCACCGGATTGAGGCTCAGCTTTGCCTGCATGGCGCGCCAGGCGAACTGCCATTCCTGCTCCTGCGCTTCGGCCGCGGTCTTGGTGAAGGCCGCGCCCAGCGCGGCGCGGGTGCCGTATTCGACGGCGCCGTCGATGCCCGCCCAGCTGGGCAGGGTGCGCTGCACCGCGCGGTGCAGGCGCTCGCCGAATTCCTCGGTGTTGTGGATGACCAGGCAGGTGTCCGACGAAAACAGCTCGAACAGCTTGCGGTCCCACGCCTGCGAGAAGCTCAGGGTCAGGCAGCTGGAGGCCGGGGTCAGGATGAACTGGCCCTGGGTCAGCGCCAGTTCCAGGTCTTCGCGCACGCCGTAGCGGTACAGGGTCGGAGGGCGTTGGTAATCGTGCATATCGGTACTCTATTCTTTACAAAGTTATTTGGTCGGGCGGCGCACATGGCGGTGCGCGCGCATCGCCGCCGAGGCAATGAAGATCTCGCGCAGCAGGTAGAAGAAGCTGCCGATCAGGGCCAGCATCGCCACCACGAACATGCCCGCGATGTACTTATCGAGCGAGATGTTGGTGATATCGCCCCAGAACAGCATCGCGATCACCAGGCAAATCAGCAGCCCGCAGGCGGTCGACAGCGTGATCGAGACGTTGATCAGGTGCGATCTTCGGTAGAGCACATCGAGTTCGTTCAGGTAGGCGTCGCTGTAGCCGATGTCGAGCCGGTCCTCCAGCACCCGCGAACGGTCGATGATGCGCGCCAGGCGGTTGGTCAGCACCACGAGGTTGGTGCAGACGCCGGTCAGCAGGAACACCGGCGCGATCGCCAGCTGGATGATGTGGCCGATATCGCCGACTTGAATATTCATGGATGCGTAGTAACTGGAATTAACGATAGTGTATCAGCCCGCACCGGGTGAGCCCCGGTTCCGGGCCGGATCAGGAAAAATTGCGGCTATTCTTGAACTGCTCGGTGGCGCCCACCAGCGCGCGCGAGATGCCCTTCTCCATTGCGCCGTGGCCGGCGTCCGGCACCATGGTGAGCATCGATCCGGGCCAGGCCTGGTGCAGGCGCCAGGCCGATACCGGCGGGCAGATCACGTCGTAGCGGCCCTGCACGATCAGCGCCGGCAGGTGGGCGATGCGCCCGACGTTGCGCAGCAGCTGGTCCTCGCTGAAGAAACCCAGGTTGGCCATGTAGTGCGACTCCAGCCGGCCCACGCCCAGGTCCAGCGTGTCCGACGGCGGATCTTCGGCCTGCGGCATCAGGAACACGCGGCGCCCCTCGAAGCGGCTCCAGGCGCGCACCGCCGGCCAGTGGATGGCCGGATCGTCGCTCATGATGCGGTCGACGTAGGCTTGCAGCAGGTTGCCGCGTTCGGCCGGCGGGATGGGCGCGACGAATTCGGCGTGCACCTCGGGATGGAACCACTGCGCGCCGTGCAGGAACCAGTCGATTTCCGCCTGCGTGCACAGGAAGATGCCGCGCAGGATGAAGCCCAGGCAGCGCTCGGGATGGGCCTGGCCGTACGCCAGCGCCAGCGTCGAACCCCAGGAGCCGCCGAACACCAGCCACTGCTCGATGCCGAACATGGCGCGCAGGCGCTCGATGTCCTCGATCAGCAGCTCGGTGGTGTTGTTGCGGCACTCGCCCAGCGGCAGCGACTTGCCGGCGCCGCGCTGGTCGAACAGGATCACGCGGTAGCGGTCCGGGTCGAAGAAGCGGCGGTGCTGCGGCGACAGGCCGGCGCCCGGCCCGCCATGCAGGAAGATCACCGGTATGCCCTGCGGATTGCCGACCTCTTCCCAGTAAATGGTGTGCAGGTCGTCGACCGCCAGCATGCCGTGGCGCGACGGCAGGACGGGCGGAAACAGGGGCGAAGTCGGGTCAAACATGTGTGGTCCTTGGAAAGCAGATAGCGGATTGTACCGCCAACCCGCACGGCCGCGAACTGGGGTCGGCCCCCGGACGGGGTCGGACCCCGCCTTACCGGGGTTCAAGCGAAAAAAAAGCCAGGATCGCGAACGATCCCGGCCCGGAGCTACAACATCATGCCGCTTAGGACATGTGCTGGCCGCCGTTGATGGCGATATTGGCGCCGGTGACGAAAGCCGCCTCGTCCGACGACAGGTAGGCCACCAGGCCCGCCACTTCTTCCGGCTTGCCCAGGCGGGCCATCGGAATTTGCGGAATGATCTTGGTGTCGAGCACCTCCTGCGGGATCTCCATCACCATTTTGGTGCCGATGTAGCCCGGCGAAATGGTGTTGACGGTCACGCCCTTGCGCGCCACTTCCAGCGCCAGCGCCTTGGTGAAGCCGTGCATGCCGGCCTTGGCGGCCGAATAGTTGGTCTGGCCGAAGGCGCCCTTCTGGCCGTTGACCGACGAAATATTGATGATACGGCCCCAGCCGCGCTCCACCATGCCATCGCACACCGGCTTGGTCATGTTGAACACGGAATCCAGATTGGTGGCCATGACGGCGTCCCAATTCGGCTTGTCCATCTTCTTGAAGGTCATGTCGCGGGTAATGCCGGCGTTGTTCACCAGCACGTCGATCGGACCGATATCTTTTTCGATCGCGGCGACGCACGCCTGGGCCGAATCGTAATCGGCCACATCGCACGGATAAGCGCGGAAATTAAAGCCCTGGTCGCGGGTAGTTGCGAGCCATTGCTCGACCTTCGGATTGCCAGGGGAATACGTGGTAACGACGCAATAGCCTAATGCCGACAGTTTGAAACACACTGCCTCGCCCAAGCCACCCATGCCACCGGTTACTAATGCAACTCTTGCCATTTTCGTCCCCTCTTTAAATTGACACCAAAAATCGTCTGACACCACGCCGGGGCCAGCCCGGCGCGGCACTGCTGCTGCGGATGCTACGGATACAAATTCTGCTGATTAAGCGCGTTCAATCGCCAGCGCCACGCCCATGCCGCCGCCGATGCACAGCGAGGCCAGGCCTTTCTTGGCGTCGCGGCGCACCATTTCGTGGATCAGCGTAACCAGGATGCGGGCGCCGGACGCACCGATCGGGTGACCGATGGCGATGGCGCCGCCGTTCACGTTGATCTTGCTGGTGTCCCAGCCCATTTCCTTGTTCACCGCCACGGCCTGGGCGGCGAAGGCTTCGTTAATTTCCATCAGGTCCAGGTCGTCCGGGGTCCAGCCGGCCTTTTTCAGGCACAGCTTGGTGGCCGAGACCGGGCCCATGCCCATGAACGCAGGGTCCAGGCCGGACGAGGCGTAGGCCTTGACCTTGGCCAGCACCGGCAGGCCCAGCTCCTTGGCCTTGGTGGCCGACATCATGATGACTGCGGCGGCGCCGTCGTTCAGGCCGGAGGCGTTGCCGGCGGTGACGGTGCCGTCCTTGGCGAAGGCTGGACGCAGGCCGGCCAGCGCTTCGATGGTCGAGCCTGGTTTGACGTATTCATCGCTGTCGAACACGATGCTGCCCTTTTTCTGGACGATTTCCAGCGGCAGGATCTCATCCTTGAACTTGCCGGCTTTTTGCGCGGCTTCCGCCTTCAGCTGCGAGTTCAGCGCGAACTCGTCCTGCTCGGTGCGGGAAATCTCGTATTTCTTCGCGACGTTCTCGGCGGTGGTGCCCATGTGGTACTGGTTGTAGGCGTCCCACAGGCCGTCGACGATCATGGAATCGACCATCTTGAAGTCGCCCATGCGGAAACCGTCGCGCGAACCGTTCATCACGTGCGGCGAGGCGCTCATGTTTTCCTGGCCGCCGGCGATGACGATCTCGGCATCACCAGCCTTGATGGCCTGCGCCGCCAGGTGGGTGGCCTTCAGGCCGCTGCCGCACACGTGGTTGATGGTGAAACCAGGTATGGTGTTCGGCAGGCCGGACTTGATGACGGCCTGGCGCGCCGGATTCTGGCCGACGCCGGCGGTCAGCACCTGGCCGAGGATGGCTTCGCTGATCAGGTTGGGATCGATACCGGTCTTGGCCAGCAGGCCCTTGATCACGTGCGCGCCCAAATCGGCAGCCGCCGTCTTGGCCAGGCTACCGCCGAATTTGCCGACACCAGTACGGCCAGCGGCCACGATAACTACATCATCCATTTGACTCTCCAATGCGCCGGCCAAGGCCGGCTTAGTTTAGCAACAACGCGAACTTCGATAATACGCTTCGAGCGACTGGGCCGTGAGGTGTTTCGATGGTGCATTGCCGCGAGAACTTTCCCAAGATATGACAGGGTTTCTCTAGCAGCATCCGTGCCAACGATCGGCATCGTTGGGCACCCATCGTAAGCGTCGCACATCGTGGCAACTTTGACTTTAGTCAAACCAGTCCCATTCATTTTGAAGAAACAGTGTCAATCTGTCACGATAATAATTTGATACCATCCAGCGTGCTGGCGCACTGTTCGCGTATCACGTTGACGAAGTCGAGCACGTAGGCCTTGTGTTTCTGCGCCTCCGGCACCGACACGAACAAATCGCTCCACAAACCCTGCTCGCCGATCGGCTTGGCGATCACGTAATCGTAATCGACATAATTCTTGATCGCCCAGTTCGGCAGCGCGGCGATGCCGCGGCGGCTGGCCACCAATTGCAGCACCGCCACCGTCAGCTCGGCGGTACGGCGTTCGAACTGGATATGGGCCGGCTGCAGCACTTCGCGGATCAGGTCGATGCGGGTTTCCGGGACCGGATAGGTTATCAGCGTTTCGCCTTCGAAGTCGGACGCTTGCAGGCGGCGCTGGGCCGCCAGCCGGTGCTTCTGTGCCATCACCACCAGGATTTCAAAGCGGAACAGCGGGAAGGTGGCGAAATCCGGGCCGTAGGCCGAGCCGATCACCAGGTCGGCGGCGCCGCTGCGCAGCAGCTCGGCCGGCTCGCTGTGGAAGCCGGACACCAGGTCGATTTCCACTTCCGGCCACCGTTTGCGGAATTCATCCATCACCGGCATCAGCCAGTCAAAACAGGTATGGCATTCCAGCACTACGCGCAGCTGGCCGGTGTCGCCCTGGGTCAGGCGCGCCACTTCACGCTCGGCCGACTCGATTTCCGGCAGCAGCAGATCGGCCAGCTTGAGCAGCCGCGCACCGGTGGCGGTAAACCCGATCGGCACGGATTTTCGCTCAAAAAGCGGCCCACCGTAGCGATCTTCCAGCAACTTGATCTGATGTGACAAGGCCGACTGCGTCAGGTTCAGCAGTTGCGCAGCACGAACCAGACTGCCGGCGGAGCGGAGGGCACTCAGGGTGCGCAGGTGGCGTATCTCTAGCATGGTCTATTAAATTTTTTCATGTGAAGCCACAAAATCTTTCGTTTTGATTATAGACCGGATTGCCGCACACTTTATATCACCAATATTAAATGCGGATGACATCAAAATGACAACATCGAATAAAGCCATACAAAGCCACGTCCCGGGCTTTCCGCGCATCGGCGCGGCACGCGAACTGAAGTTCGCCCTGGAGGCCAACTGGCGCGGCGAATTGCCGGACGCCGAGCTGGAAAACGTCGGCCGTCAGCTGCGCGCCCGCCACTGGGCCTTGCAACAGCAGGCCGGGCTGGACTTCGTCACCGTCGGCGATTTCGCCTTCTACGACCAGGTCGCCAACCACATCCAGCTGCTGGGCTGCGAGCCGGCCCGCTACGGTTTCAGCGCCGGTCAATCGCAGTTGAGCCGCTATTTCGCCATGGCGCGCGGCAACGGCGGCGGCAGCGAACCGGCCGCCTGCGGCCACCACCACTCGCATGACGACGGCCATGTGCACGCCTCGGCCGCGCTGGAAATGACCAAGTGGTTCGACACCAACTACCACTACCTGGTGCCGGAATTCACGCCGGAGACCGCCTTCTCGCTGGCCAGCGAGCGCCTGTTCGACGAAGTGGACGAAGCGCTGGCGCTGGGCCATGCGGTCAAGGCCGTGCTGCTGGGGCCCTTGAGCTTCCTGTGGCTGGGCAAGGCCAAGGATGCCAGCTTCGACCGCCTCAGCCTGCTGGACCAGCTGCTGCCGGTCTACGGCCAGGTGCTGGACCGCCTGAAGGCGCAGGGCGTGCAATGGGTGCAGATCGACGAGCCCATCCTCGGCCTCGACCTGCCTTCGCCGTGGCGCAGCGCGTTTGAAAACAGCTACTGGCAGCTGAACCAGGTCGGCGTGCCGCTGCTGCTGGCCACCTACTTCTCGCCGCTGGAAGAAAACCTCAGCCTGGCCTGCCGCCTGCCGGTGGCCGGCCTGCACGTGGACGGCGTGCGGGCGCCGCAGGAACTGACCAGCATTGCCGACTGGCTGCCGGTGCACAAGGTGCTGTCGGTCGGCATCGTCGACGGCCGCAACATCTGGCGCACCGACCTCGACGCGGCGCTGGCCACCTTGTCGCCCATCGTTGAAAAACGCCGCGGCAAACTGTGGCTGTCGTCCTCGTGCTCGCTGCTGCACGTGCCGTTCACGCTGGCCGCGGAAACCGCGCTCGACCAGGAAATCCGATCCTGGCTAGCTTTCGCGTCTGAAAAGCTGGACGAACTTTACGTGCTCAAGCAAGCGCTGCAAGGCGCATACGACGCCGCCACGGCCGACGCGCTGGAGGCCTCGCGCACCGCCATCGCCAGCCGCCGCGCCAGCCCGCGCGTGCATCAGAACGCCGTGCGCGCCCGCATCGACGCGCTGCCGGCCGACGCCGACCAGCGCCGTTCGGCGTTCGCCCAACGCCAGGCCGAACAGCGCGCACGCTTCAAGCTGCCGGACTTCCCGACCACCACCATCGGCTCCTTCCCGCAGACCGCCAACATCCGCGCCGCCCGCGCCAGCTTCAAGCGCGGCGAGCTCAACGCCGGCGACTACGCAGCGAAGATGCGCGAGGAAATCGCCTACGCCGTGCGCCGCCAGGAAGACCTGGGCCTGGACGTGCTGGTGCACGGCGAAGCCGAGCGCAACGACATGGTCGAATATTTCGGCGAGCAGCTCGACGGCTTCATCTTCACGCAGCTGGGCTGGGTGCAATCGTACGGCTCGCGCTGCGTCAAGCCGCCCGTCATCTACGGCGACGTCAGCCGTCCGAAGGCGATGACGGTGGACTGGACCGTGCACGCGCAAAGCCTGACCGGCAAGCCGATGAAGGGCATGCTGACCGGCCCGATCACGATCCTGCAATGGTCCTTCGTGCGCGACGACCAGCCGCGCGCGCGCACCGCGCTGCAGATCGCGCTGGCGATCCGCGACGAGGTGGCCGACCTGGAGCAGGCCGGCATCGGCATCATCCAGATCGACGAGCCGGCCGTGCGCGAAGGCTTGCCGCTGCGCCGCAGCCGCTGGGACGAGTACCTGGACTGGGCCACGCGCGCCTTCCGCGTGTCGGCCAGCGCGGCGGCCGACGGCACGCAGATCCACACCCATATGTGCTACGCCGAGTTCAACGACATCCTGCCGCAGATCGCCGCCATGGACGCCGACGTCATCACCATCGAGACCAGCCGCTCGGACATGGAGCTGCTGAACGGCTTCGGCCGGTTCCGCTATCCGAACGAGATCGGCCCCGGCGTGTACGACATCCACTCGCCGCGCGTGCCGGGTCAGGCCGAGATGGTGCGGCTGTTGCAGAAGGCCAGCGCGGTGATTCCGCCGGCTAACCTGTGGGTCAACCCGGATTGCGGACTGAAAACCCGTGGCTGGCCGGAAACTGAAACCGCGCTGCGCAACATGGTGGCCGCCGCCCGCCAGCTGCGCGCCGAACACGCGATCTATTAACGTCGTTCCCGCGAAAGCGGAATCCATACTTCGCCGAACTGGGCAGCGGTCTATGGATTCCCGCGTTCGCGGGAATGACACCGCCGCCGCCATCCCGCATTTTTACTGGCCCAGTACGGTGCCAGCCCTCCCCATCCGTCGTTTTCCACAGTAAAATGCTTGTGCCTGCGCATGCGCGCGAGGTTAACCCTCTATTACTGTCGCCCATGTCCAAGAGCCTGTTTCAAAAGCCCATAGAAATTAAGATTTCCACCGTAGTCGCAGTCTCCGCCATCCTGTCCACGGCGGACCGCCTGGCCCTCGACGCCGCCCTGGCCGAAATGACCGGCGGCACCACCGACTTCTTCGAAGACGATCTGACCGTGATCGACGTCGCCGCGCTGCCGGCCGGCGGCGAGCCCATCGACTGGGCCGGCATCATCGCCCTGCTGAAGAAATACCGTTTGAACCCGGTCGCCGTGCGCAACGCGCCGCCGGCCATGGCGGCCGACATCGCCGCCCACGGCCTGAGCGTGGAAACCGCGACCAAGCCGCGCGACGAGCAGGCCGAAGCACCGGCGCCGGCCAGGGCCGCCCCCGCGCCAGCGGCGCCAGCCGCCGCACCGGCCGAAGCCCCACCCGGCAACGCCGGCGTGATGATCATCGACACCCCGGTGCGCGCCGGCCAGCGCATCTACGCGCGCGGCTGCGACCTGATCATCACCGCCGTGGTCAACAACGGCGCCGAGATCATCGCCGACGGCAGCATCCACGTGTACGCCACGCTGAACGGCCGCGCGCTGGCGGGCGCTTCCGGCAATCCCGAGGCGCGTATCTTCGCAATGAATATGTCGCCGGAGTTAGTCTCCATTGCCGGCGTTTACCGCACTTTTGAAGACGGCTTCCCGACCGAATATGCACGTTCTCCAGCGCAAATTCGCTTGGTCGGCGACCGAATCGATATACTATCTGTCAATTCTGCAAACCGCGCTTGAGTAGCAACTCTCTGAAAAGGATTTTTTTGTGGCGAGAATTATTGTTGTAACGTCCGGTAAGGGCGGTGTCGGTAAGACGACTTCCAGCGCCAGCTTCTCCACCGGGCTGGCCATGCGCGGCCATAAAACCGCGGTCATCGACTTCGACGTCGGCCTGCGCAACCTCGACCTGATCATGGGCTGCGAACGCCGCGTGGTGTACGACCTGATCAATGTGATCAACAAGGAGGCAACGCTGACCCAGGCCCTGATCAAGGACAAGCACTGCGACAACCTGTTCATCCTGCCGGCCTCGCAGACGCGCGACAAGGATGCGCTGTCGGAAGACGGCGTGGAGATCGTGCTGCACGAGCTGATCAACATGGGCTTCGAGTTCATCATCTGCGATTCGCCGGCCGGCATCGAGCACGGCGCGCTGATGGCGCTGACCTTCGCCGACGAGGCCATCATCGTCACCAACCCGGAAGTGTCGTCGGTGCGCGATTCGGACCGCATCCTCGGCATCATCCAGGCCAAGTCGCGCCGCGCCCAGACCGGCGGCGAGCCCGTCAAGGAGCACCTGCTGATCACCCGCTACTCGCCCAAACGCGTGGAAGCGGACGAAATGCTGTCGTACGAAGATGTGCAGGAAATCCTGCGTATTCCACTGATCGGCATCATTCCGGAATCGGAATCGGTGCTGCACGCGTCGAACCAGGGCAATCCGGCGATTCACTTCAAGGGCACCGACGTTGCGGAAGCCTACGAAGATGTGGTGTCGCGCTTCCTCGGCCAGGAGTTGCCGTTGCGCTTCACCAACTACGAGAAGCCCGGCCTGCTGCAGCGTATTTTCGGGAGCAAGTAATCATGGCCCTGCTTTCTTTCCTGTTCCCGCAAAAACCCAAGACCGCCACCGCGGCCAAGGAGCGGTTGCAGATCATCATCGCGCGCGAGCGCAATGGCCGCAGCGGTCCCGACTTCCTGCCGGCGCTGCACAAGGAGCTGATCGAGGTGATCTCCAAGTACACCAAGGTCAACGCCGACGACATCAAGATCTCGCTGGACCGCCAGGGCAACCTGGAGGTGCTGGACGTGAACGTGGTGCTGCCGGACGCTTAAGGGTAAATACCGTCGTTCCCGCGTAGGCGGGAACCCATAGGCCGCATGGTCAGAGGCGCAGCATGGAGGGAATTCAGGCAATGCCTGGATTCCCGCCTGCGCGGGAACGACAATTTGGTGGTTTTTTGAAGTGCCCTTAAGTTACAGCGGCTGGGCGATCCCGGCCGTCACCAGTTCCTGCGCCACCCTGGCGCAGGCTTCCACGTGCTGGTAGCCGATCTGGCTGAAGGCCACGAAGCCGATGCCGGCCGAGGCCAGCTGCCCGGCCAGCGGCACCAGCTTGCTGGCCTGGCGCGCCACCGACTTCAGGCCGGTGCGGCGCAGCAGCTGCAGCACCACTTCCCGCGTCACCAGCTTGCCCACCAACATGCCGCCGACGCCGATCGCGGCCTCGTAGGCGATCAGCCGGAACTTCGGCTGCATGCGCTCGATCTGCTGCGCCGTCAGGCCGAACTCCTGGTTGATGTCATCGATCAGCAGCGCGAACAGGCGCAGGTCCGACACCACGTCCAGCCCCGGTATCGGCACCGCCGCCACGCCGGCCGACACCATCGCCCGCCGCCGCACCAGCTTGCGGCAACGCAGGCGCACCGCCTCGATGTCGCGCTCGGTCCCCGGGACCAGCGTCCAATTTGTGTCTTTTTTCAGTCCCATGCGCGCTCCCGGCGGTCAGCTGACTTTCTTTCCTTTTTTCAACTTCTTCATTGAATTCGGCGTTTTTCCAGTGTACCGTGTAATGGTTGTGCAAGTGCGCACGGTGATTTATCGGGTTGTCGTCAAGGAAATATTAGTGCATTAAGAAAAATAATTAGCCATTTTGCTAACTATTTTTGTAAATCTCTGTTATATTTGTAGTGACTTCTCCTTAACATAATTTCCTACAGGCAGTGGTATGAGAATCGCCGTACTTGACAACGACCGCAGCCAGGCCGAGCTGATCTGCCAGGTACTGACCTCGGCAGGCCACGTCTGCCACAGCTTCCAGACCGCCAAGGACGTGCTGGCGCAGCTGCGCAAGGACAGCTACGACATGTTGATCCTCGACTGGCAAGTGGTCGATCTCAGCGGGGCGGAGGTGCTGCGCCGCGCCCGTGAAAAGCTGCCCGACAGCGCCCCCGTGCTGTTCCTGACCACCAGCTCCGGCGAGGACGACATCGTCGCCGGCCTGGCCGCCGGCGCCGACGATTACATGATCAAGCCGCTGCGCCGCAGCGAAATGGTGGCGCGCGTGCAAGCCTTGCTGCGGCGCGCCTACCCGGCGCAAAATGGCGCCGAACAATTACAATTCGGTCAATATGTGTTCGAGACCCGCCCCGGCCGTTTGTTGATGGATGGCATTGTTTTGGACGTCACCCACAAAGAGTTCTACCTGGCACTGTTATTTTTCCGCAACATCGGACGGCCGCTGTCGCGCGCCTACATCCATGAGGCGGTATGGATACGCGAGACCGCCGTGCCGTCGCGCACCATGGACACCCACGTTTCGCGCGTCCGCAATAAACTGCAATTGAAACCAGAAAACGGCTTCCGCCTGGTGCCGGTCTACAGTTATGGCTACCGGCTGGAAAAACTGGGCGCCTGACCCTTGGCCGTCGTTCCCGCTCAGGCGGGAACCCATAGAACGCTTGCCGGGGAGACGTGCTATGGATTCCCGCCTGCGCGGGAACGACGGGTGTCATTAGCCCGCTCACAATATGCACGGTATGCCGCCTGGCCTATGGGCAGGCGCCGGCAAGTCAGGGATACAACACGGTATAATGTCCGCTAACTCAACGCACGGACCCGAAATGCAGCTGCTTGCCGTCGGCCTCAACCACAACACCGCCCCTGTCTCGCTGCGCGAGCGGCTGGCGTTCGCCCCTGAGCAGCTGGGCCAGGCGGTGGTGGCGGCGCGTTCCTGGTTCGAGCGCATCGACCATCGCGGCAGCGACGAGGCGGCCATCCTGTCGACCTGCAACCGCACCGAGCTGTACGCTGCCAGCCGCGTGCCCGATTCGCTCGACGCCGGCGCCCATTTCCTGGCCGACTTCCACCAGCTGAACTACGCCGAGCTGCGCCCGCACCTCTACCTGCTGCCGCAGCACGACGCCGTGCGCCACACCTTCCGGGTCGCCTCCGGGCTCGATTCGATGGTGCTGGGCGAGACGCAAATCCTCGGCCAGATCAAGGACGCGATCCGCACCGCCGACGAGGCGGGCGGCCTGGGCACCTATCTGCACCAGCTGTTCCAGCGCTCGTTCTCGGTGGCCAAGGAAGTGCGCAGCACCACCGAGATCGGCGCCCACAGCGTGTCGATGGCGGCCGCCGCCGTGCGCCTGTCGCAGCGCATCTTCGACAAGATCGCCGAGCAGAACGTGCTGTTCATCGGCGCCGGCGAGATGATCGAGCTGTGCGCCACCCACTTCGCGGCGCAGAATCCCAAGTCCATCACCATTGCCAACCGCACGCTGGACCGCGGCGAGATGCTGGCCCACCGCTTCGGCGGCCGCGCCATCCGCCTGGCCGAGCTGCAGGACAAGCTGCAGCAGTACGACATCGTCATCTCCTGCACCGCCTCGTCGCTGCCGCTGATCGGCCTGGGCATGGTGGAGCGCGCGATCAAGGCGCGCCGCCACAAGCCGATGTTCATGGTCGACCTGGCCGTGCCGCGCGATATCGAAGCCGAAGTGGGCCGCCTCAACGACGTCTTCCTGTACACCGTGGACGACCTCGGCAAAGTGGTCCAGACCGGCATGGAAAACCGCCAGGCCGCCGTGGCCCAGGCCGAAGCCATCATCGAGACCCGCGTGCAATCGTTCATGCACTGGATCGACGACCGCGCCGTGGTGCCGGTCATCCAGAGCCTGCAGGAGAACAGCGAAGCGCTGCGCCAGCTGGAACTGGAGCGCGCCCGCAAGATGCTGGCCAAGGGCGAGGATATCGACGCCGTGCTGGAAGCCCTGTCCAAGGGCCTGACCGCGAAGTTCATGCACGGCCCGCAGCAGGCGCTGCACCGTGCGCAGGGCGAGGAACGCGCCCAACTGGCCGAGCTGCTGCCGCAGCTGTTCCGCGGCCGCCGTTAGCGCCCCTGCCTGACCAGCGCGCGCGCCACGCCGCCGCGCACTCCCCGCCGCTCCCACGCGGCACCTGCTTCAACCCCTTTACCGAATACGCTATGAAACCATCCATGCTGGCCAAGCTCGATCAACTGGCGAACCGCCTGGTCGAACTCGATGAATTGCTGATGTCCGAAGGCGCGACCAATAATATGGACGCCTACCGCAAGATGACCCGCGAGCACGCCGAACTCGGCCCGCTGGTGGCGCTGTACAAATCCTACCAGGAAGCCATCGGCGACCTGGCCGCCGCGCAGGAGATGCTGGGCGATCCGGAGATGAAGGACTTCGCGCAGGACGAGATCGAAGCGGCCAAGACCCGCCTGGCGGAGCTGGAGCTGGAACTGCAGAAGATGCTGCTGCCGAAGGACGCCAACGACGAGCGCAACATCTTCCTGGAGATCCGCGCCGGCACCGGCGGCGACGAGTCGGCGCTGTTCGCCGGCGACCTGCTGCGCATGTACACCCGCTTCGCCGAGCGCAACCGCTGGCAGGTGGAGGTGGTGTCGGAATCGGCGTCGGACCTGGGCGGCTACCGCGAGGTGATCGTGCGCCTGATCGGCAACAGCGTCTACTCCAAGCTGAAGTTCGAATCCGGCGGCCACCGCGTGCAGCGCGTGCCGGCCACCGAAACCCAGGGCCGCATCCACACCTCGGCCTGCACGGTGGCGGTGATGCCGGAGGCCGACGAGGTGGAGGACGTCAACATCAATCCGGCCGACCTGCGCATCGACACCTTCCGCGCGTCCGGCGCCGGCGGTCAGCACATCAACAAGACCGACTCCGCGGTGCGCCTGACCCACCTGCCGACCGGCATCGTGGTCGAGTGCCAGGACGACCGCTCGCAGCACAAGAACAAGGCGCAGGCCATGAAGGTGCTGGCCGCGCGCATCAAGGACGTGCAGCTGCGCGAGCAGCAGTCAAAGGAGGCGGCCACCCGCAAGAGCCTGATCGGTTCGGGCGACCGCAGCGAGCGCATCCGCACCTACAACTACCCGCAGGGCCGCATGACGGACCACCGCATCAACCTGACCTTGTACAAGCTGGACTTCATCATGGACGGCGACCTGACCGAGCTGACCAATGCGCTGGCCGCCGAACACCAGGCCGAGTTGCTGGCGGCGCTGGGGGATTAACCAGTAAATCGTCATTCCCGCTAACGCGGGAATCCATGCTTCGCCGAGCGGGATGTACAGCATGGGTTCCCGCCTGCGCGGGAACGACGGGCCGGAGTTAACATCAGCCTAAGGCTGAAGCGACAACTTTGTGCGAGAATTGCCCGCTACTCCCATACCCACCGAATCGGATCACCCCATGATACATACGCGCTCCCTGCTGCTGTCCATCGCCATTGCCTGCTTCGGCGTGATCGGCGTCGCCCTGTATTTGCAGATCGGCCTGGACATGCTGCCGTGCCCACTGTGCGTGATCCAGCGCTACCTGTTCATCGCCATCGGCATCTGCTGCCTGTTCGGCGCCTACGGCAAGCCCAGGCTGGGCACCGGCCTTGGCCTGCTGGCCGCGCTGGGCGGCCTGTACACCGCCGGCAAGCACCTGTACATCCTGGCCCACCCCGGCCTGTCGTGCGGCATCGACCCGATGGAGACCTTCCTCAACAAGATCCCAACCGCGACCTACCTGCCCTTCCTGTTCCATGCCGACGGCCTGTGCGAGGACGCGCTGGCGCCATGGTTCGGCCTGTCGATCCCGCAGTGGTCCTTCCTGAGCTTCGGCCTGTGCACGCTGGGCCTGGCCTGGCTGCTGATCCGCCGCCCGCGCTGATGATCGACGATATCCGCGCCATCGCCGCCGGCGTCACCATCGGCGCGCTGCAAGCGCAGTCCCTGCTGGACCCGCTGGATAACCGCGTGCTGCTGTGCCACGCGCTGGGCCTGTCGCGCGTGAGCCTGATCACCCAGTCCGAACGCGAACTCGACGCCGAGCAGGCCGCGCGTTTCGCCGCGCTGGTGCAGCGCCGCCTGGCCGGCGAGCCGGTCGCCTACATCGTCGGCCAGCGCGAATTTTTCGGCCTGCCATTCGAGGTCAACGGCGCCGTGCTGATCCCCCGCCCCGACACCGAACTGCTGGTCGAACTGACCCTGGACCGCCTGCCGCCGCAAGGCCGCGTGCTGGACATGGGCACCGGCAGCGGCGCCATCGCCGTGGCGCTGGCGCACACCCGGCGCGACGCCGCCGTCACCGCGCTCGACGTCAGCCCGGACGCGCTGGCCGTGGCGCGCCGCAACGCCGCAGCCAACGGCGTCCAGGTCAACTTCCTGCAGAGCGACTGGTACGCGGCGCTGCAGGGCCAGCCGCCGTTCGACGTCATCGCCTCCAACCCGCCCTACATCGCCAGCGGCGACCGCCACCTGTCCGAGGGCGACCTGCGCTACGAGCCGCCCGGCGCGCTGACCGACCATGCGGACGGCCTGTCGGCGCTGCGCATCATCGTCGCCGGCGCCGCCGCGCATTTAAAGCCGCAAGGCTGGCTGCTGATGGAGCACGGCTACGACCAGTCGGCCGCCGTGCGCGCGTTGCTAAGCGCACAAGGCTACACCGAGGTGCAAAGCTGGACCGACCTGGCCGGCATCGAGCGGGTCACTGGTGCGCGGGCGCACTGACGGCGCCATCCATACGCAATATCCTGCAATATTCCGGCTTTCAGCCCCTCTTCCCAGTATTTGATAAACTAGCAAGCGATCTTCGGCGCCGTCGGGACTTTGGGCCGGCGCCGACGCGATTGCCCGTTTTCGGTTAATCTCGCACCTCACGCTTTGATGCAACACTTGCTGCACTACGAAAGGAAGATCCAATTGTCCAATCTATTGACTCGCCGCCTGGCCTTGCTGGCCCAGCCAGAGTACCGTCCGGTGCTGGGTGGCTTGCGTGGCATCGAACGGGAAACCTTGCGGGTGGACGCGCGCGGCCATCTGGCTGCGACGCCGCATCCGGCGGCCCTGGGCTCGGCCCTGACGCACCCGCAAATCACCACGGATTACGCCGAGACGCTGCTGGAGTTCATCACCCCGGCCGAGGCCGACATCGCCACCACCATCGCCAAGCTCGACGGCATCCACCGCTACGCCTACAGCAAGCTGGGCGACGAGCTGCTGTGGAGCCAGTCCATGCCCTGCCAGCTGCCGGGCGAGGACGAGATCGAGATCGCCTGGTACGGCACCTCCAACATGGGCACGCTCAAGCATGTGTACCGGCGCGGCCTGGCGCTGCGCTACGGCAAGGCCATGCAGTGCATCGCCGGCATCCACTACAACTACTCGCTGGACGAACGCCTGTGGCGCGTGCTGGCCGAGCATGAAGGCAACCAAAAGCGCCTGTCGCCGAAGTCCTTCCAGTCCGAAGCCTACCTGGCAACGATCCGCAACTTCCGCCGCTACAGCTGGCTGCTGATGTATCTGTTCGGCGCCTCGCCGGTGCTGTCGACCGGCTTCCTGCGCGGCCGTCCGCACAAGCTGGAGACGCTGTCCGACGACACGCTCTACCTGCCCTACGCCACCAGCCTGCGCATGAGCGACCTAGGCTACCAGAACGATGCGCAATCGGGACTGAGCCCGCACGAAAACTGCCTGGACAGCTACGTCGCCGCCCTGACCAAGGCCGTCAACCAGCCGTACGAACCGTATGCCGCGCTGGGCACCAAGCGTGACGGCGAATGGATACAGCTGAGCACCAACGTGCTGCAGATCGAGAACGAGTACTACTCCACCATCCGCCCCAAGCGCGTGATCCAGACCGGCGAACGGCCGATCCAGGCATTGTGCGCGCGCGGCGTGCAGTACATCGAAGTGCGCTGCATGGACGTCGACCCGTTCGAACCGGTCGGCATCAACGTGCAGACCGGCCGCTTCCTCGACGCCTTCCTGCTGTTCTGCGCGCTCGAGGAAAGCCCGGCCATCTCGCCGGAAGAAGGCCTGCGCCACACCGAGAACTTCGCCCGCACCGTCAAGGAAGGCCGCCGTCCGGGCCTGATGCTCAACAGCGACAACGGCGAAATCAGCCTGCAAGCCTGGGGCCAGCAGCTGCTGGAGCGCATCGGTCCGGTGGCGGCCCTGCTCGACGCCCAGCGCGGCGACACCGTGCACGCCGACGCCATGGCGCAGCAGGCGGCCAAGCTGCGCGACGCCGACCTGACGCCGTCGGCCAAGGTGCTGGCGGCCCTGCGCGCCAACGGCAAATCGTTCGCCGCCTTCGGCCTGGAGCAGAGCAAGCGGCACGCCGCCTACTTCCGCAGCCATCCGCCGAGCGCCGAGGAAGCCGCCTACTTCGACGGCTTGGCCGCCGTCTCGCTGGCCGAGCAGGCGGAGATGGAAGCGGCGCCGCAATCGAGCTTCGACGATTACGTCGCCGCCTACCGCGCCAGCAACCTGTGCCACTCCAGCACGGATTGCGACTAAACCAGGAGCCTCCTTGCTCACCTTCTACAACGAACTGCACGCGCAGCATCGCGGCCGCTACGAGATCTTCCGCGGCGAGATGGTGCCGTGCTTTGAAAAGCCGGAGCGCGCCGATTCGGTGCTGGCGGAGCTGGGCCGGCGCGGCCTGGGCAAGATCGTCACGCCACAAGGCGTGCCGCTGATGTCGCTGGAGCGCGTCCACACGCCGCGCTACCTGCAGTTCCTGCGCGGCGCCTGGAACGAATGGCTGGCGCTCGATCCGGCCAACGCCGGCAAGGACGCCTTCCCCGCCGTCTGGCCGATACGCTCGCTGCGCGACGACATCGAGCCGGACAACTTCTGCGCCAAGCTGGGGCTGTACTCGATGGACAGCGGCACGCCGCTGACGGCCGGCACCTGGACCGCCGCCAAGACCGGCGCCGACTGCGCGGTCAACGCCGCGCACGCGCTGCGGCTGGGCGAGCGCGGCGCCTTCGTGTTGAGCCGCCCGCCGGGCCACCACGCGGGCGCGGACTTTTTCGGCGGCTACTGCTTCCTCAACAACGCCGCGCTGGCGGCGCAGCACATGCTGGATGACGGCGCGCGCAAGGTCGCCATCCTCGACATCGACTACCACCACGGCAACGGCACGCAGAGCATCTTCTACCACCGCGACGACGTGCTGTTCATCTCCATCCACGCCGACCCGCGCAGCGACTATCCGTTCTACCTGGGCCACGCCGACGAGCGCGGCGAAGGCGCGGGACTGGGCTACAACATGAACCTGCCGCTGGCGGCGGGCAGCTCGGCGCAGGCGTGGTTCGCGGCGCTGGAGACGGCCTGCATCCGCCTGGGCAGCTTTGCGCCGGACGCGCTGGTGGTGTCGCTGGGCGTCGACACCTTCGCCGGCGATCCGCTGTCGCGCTTCACGCTGCAAAGCGCCGACTACCTGAAGATCGGCGAGCGCCTGGCCTACCTGAACGTACCCACCGCCTTCATCTTCGAAGGCGGCTACGCGGTCAAGGAACTGGGCACCAACGTCGTCAACGTCCTCGAAGGTTACGAGACGGCGCTCTGACCAAACAATGGAAAAACCTCTGCCCTGGGCCGACGACACGCCGCGACTGAGCATGTGGTGCGCCGTGCTGTTTTGCTGTTTCAGCGCCCTGCTGGCGGCGGTGTACCTGCTGCCGCCGCTGGCCAGCCTGCTGTGCGTGGTGCCGCTGGCCTCCTACCTGATGCTGGGCCGTCACATGGGCATGGTGTACAGCATCGGCTGGTCGGTGCTGGGCATGGCCGTGCTGCTGCTGCGGCCGGGCAGCTCCAACGAGGCGCTGCTGGGCACCGCCGCCGCCGTGCTGGGTGTGGGCCTGCTGTCGCACTGGTTCGAAGCGCGGCGCGCCGCGCTGGCGGCAGTCATGCGCCGCACCGCCTCGCTCGATCCGCTGACCGGCCTGCACAACCACCTGTATCTGGAGGCTATCTTCAGCCAGCTCACGCACAGCCAGCGCGGCAAGCCGCAATCGGTGACGATGATGCTGGTGGCGCTGGCGCCCGGCGCCGACGACGCCCGGCTGATCCAGGCCGCCCGCCTGATCGAGGAAGTATGCCGCGGCAGCGACTGGGCCTTCCGCTTCGGCGACGACCGGTTCTGCGTGCTGGTGCCGTGGGTGTCGCAGGTGCAGGGGCAGCAGATCGCCGACCGTCTGCTGGCGCGCATCAACGCCGAACAGCAGGCCCCCGCCAGGCTGGGCCTGGCCCGCTGGCCGGAAGACGCGCAAACGCTGGCGGCGCTGCACAAAATCTCCGAACGCAATCTGTAGAACACATCGCGCGCTCAGCGCGGGAATGGTCCCCACGTCGGCTGCCGGATATCGCCGTCCTGCGCGGTGAGGCGCTGCTTCACGCGGCCATCCACCGACACCACCATCAGCGACTTGCGCCCCGCCGCTTCGGTGGCATAGATGATGTACTTGCCGTTCGGCGAAAAGCTGGGCGACAGGTCGTCGGTACTGTCGGACAGGCGCTGCTCCTGGCCGGTGGCCAGGTCCAGCACATACAGCTGGTAGTTGTCGTCGCGGCGCGAGATATAGGCCAGCGTCATGCCGTCGGGCGAGATGCGCGGGCTGATGTTGTAGCCGCCGCTAAAGGTGATGCGCTTAACGTCGCTGCCATCCGCATTCATGCGGTAGATTTGCGGAGCGCCGCTGCGGTCGCTGGTGAAGTAGATGCTGCCGCCGTCGGCCGAGAACTGCGCCTCGGTGTCGATGGCGGCGCCGGTGCCGTCGGACAGGCGGCGCAAACCGCTGCCGTCGGCGTTGACGGTGTAGATCTGCGTGTGCCCGTCCGGCGACAACGAGACCGCCAGCCTGGCGCCGTCCGGCGACCACGCCGGCGACGAGTTGCTGCCTTTTTCGTTGGCGATCACGGTGCGGGCCTGGGTGAGCAGGTTCTGCACATACACCACCGGCTTGCCCTGCTCGAACGACACGTAGGCGACCTTGCTGCCGTCCGGCGACCAGGCCGGCGACATGATGGGGGCATTCGACCGCCGCGCCGCCTGCTCGCCCTCGCCGTCGATATCGGCCACGGCCAGCTGGTAGCGGCTGCCCTCCTGCTTGACGTAGGCCACGCGGGTCGAGAACGCGCCGGGCACGCCGGTGAGTTTGAAGAACACATCGTCGGCGATCCTGTGCGCGGCGAAGCGCGCGGCCTGGCCGGACACCGACTGTTCCTGGCGCGACAGCTGGCTGGCCTTGACGGTGTCGAACAATTTGTAGCGCACATCGTAGCGGCCGTCGGCCAGCGCCGAGACGGTGCCCACCACCAGCGCATCGGCGCCCTTGGCTTTCCAGCCGGCGTAGTCGATGTTGTTGACGTCGGCGACGGCGCCGGCATCGATCAGCTTGAACATGCCGCTGCGTTCCAGGTCGGCCTTGATGATGGCGGAGATCTGCTGCGGCGCCAGGATCTCGTCGGCAAAGCCGGCCACGGCAACCGGAATCTGATTGCTGCCGACGCCGCTGATTTCAATCCGCATTTGCGCCTGCGCGGCGTGGAGGACGACGGCCGTGCCGGCAAAGATTAAGTAGTGACTGAGTTTTTTCATAGAAGGGAAAAATAAATATTCCGAGCGAATATAGTCGAAAACACCGCCGGGGGCTACTTTACGCAACAACACGCAAATGTTTTTCCAACAATAAATTATCGGTGTAATATCCAACACTGCATTCCTGAAGACGCGAGCGATAAACGGCATGCTGGCGTCACGATTTGTTTTTCCTTCATCTGAAAGGTGATAGAAATGGACAATTCCCTTGGCAAGCAGGCGCACATCGATCGCTGGCAGAAGGACCGCCAGAAGGCTTTCAAAATAGTACCCGAGGGCGGCAAGACGTTCCGCTACCTGGGCAAGGAATTCCACGTTTTCCCCAACACCTTCTGGCCCTACACGGATAGCCAGCCGCTCGTCAACAGCCTGCGCGTCAAGCCGGGGGACAGCGTGCTCGATGTCGGCACCGGCTCCGGCGTTATCGCGGTCCACGCCTGCTACGGCGGCGCTTCCCGCGTGCTGGCCGTCGACATCAACCCCGCCGCGCTCAAGAGTGCCCAGCACAACGCCACCGAACACGGCTTCGGCGACACGATGGAGGTACGCTACTCCTGCCTGTTCGATGGCATCGGCAACGAGCAGTTCGACGTCATCACCGCCAACCTCCCCTTCCGCAACAAGGAAGCCCCCGACGTCGTCGCGCGTTCGCAATGGGACACCGACTTCCGCACCAACACCCAGTTCTTCCAGCAGGTCGGCAAATACCTGAAGCCGGACGGACGCATCTACTTTGCCCACTCCAATTTCGGCGCGGTGAAGGAAGTGCGCAAGCTGGCCAGGGAAAACGGCTTCAGCATGCGCATGGTGGCCCGCGCACGCGCCGACGAAACCAAAGAGTTCTACGCCTTCCTCATCAAGCGATTGCCTCAAGCCGCCCGCGTATGAGCGCGGTGTTCGACACCATCGCCGGCTTGCGCGCGGTCGCGCAGGCGCCGTGGCGCCCGCTGGTACGGCGTGTGGCGGTAATACTGTGCAATTCGCGCGCGGGGTCCAGCCTGGTCAAGCACGTGCTGGCCGAACATCCGGACATCGCCTCGCTGGACGGGGAAATGGAACCGTACCTGGCGCTCACGGGTAACCGCTTCGGCATCCACGCCGACAGCGACGCCGTCGGCGCCCTGGCGCAGCCGGACCTGTTGGCCGACAACGTCTTCGCCGAGCTCACCCTGCCCAGCCCGGTCCTGCCGCCGCTGGAGCAGTTGAAGGAGCGCTGGCGGCGGCGCCTGATTCTGCAGTTTCCGCTGCACTTCATCGAGCCGGCGCAACAGCGCAAGCTCGGCGACGCGCTGGACCTCGCACTGCGATCGTTCAGTCAGCAGGACGACAGCGCGCTGCAACGCGCGATCCTGGCCTCGGTGTTTCGCGAGCAGCCATGGCGCATGAATTTTTACGACGGGCAGCCGCCGTCGTCGCTGCGCGATTTCGGGCTGGGCCCCAGCGGCCACTACGACGAGCAGCTGAAGATCGAAGAGCCGCCCTTCGTGCTGCCGCGCAGCTATCGCCGCCAGTTCACCGTCGACGACGCCGGCAGCAAGGTCCTGCTGTTCAAGTCACCGAGCGACGCCTACCGGATCGGCATGCATGAACAGCTGTTCCCGCAGGCGGACATCCGCTACATCCACCTCAGCCGCGGCTACGCGCAATCGGTCAATGGCCTGATGGATGGCTGGCTCTCGCCGATGGGCTTCTTCGCGCACGACATGGCGCGGGCCGGCACGACGCTGCGTATCGGCGGCTACTCCGACGCCACGCCGTTCGGCCGGCGCTGGTGGAAGTTCGACCTGCCGCCCAACTGGCGCGAGTTCATCCAGTCCGACCTGGGCGACGTCTGCCTGAACCAATGGCTGGCATCGAATGAAGCCATCGTCGCCAGCGGCGTGCCCGCGCTGCGCGTGGCGTTCGAGGCCTTCATCGACCATCCGGCCGCGCAGCTGCAGCGCATCGGCGACTGGCTGGGCCTGTCCCGGCTGCTGCCGCCCGAGCAGCTGCCCGTCACCATGGCCACCGACGCCCCCGGCGCGCTGCGCTGGCGCAAGCGCGAGCAGGCCTTGCTGGATATGGGCCAACGCCGGCCGGTGCGGGCGATGATGGAGCGGCTGGGCTACTCGATGGATCCCGACACATGGATATAAACAATCACCTGGTGGTGCCCTTCCTGATCGGCCAACGCCGCGACGGCCTGCGCCGCGTCGCCGAACTCGACCGGCATGCGTGGGATGTGGTGGACGTGCCCGATTTCACGGAGGCCACGCTGAGCGATCGCAACGAGAAGCTGCGCAGGATGGGCTGGATTTACGCCAACCTCGCCGATCGCGTGCACCGGATCGTCGAGTCCGGCAAGGTCCCCGTCAGCATCGCCGGCGACTGCATGTCCGCGCTTGGCATGCTGGGCGGCCTGCAACGCGGCGGACGCGAGCCGGACCGCATCTTGTGGCTCGACGCCCACGGCGATTTCCATACCTGGGAAACCACGCAGACCAAATACCTCGGCGGCATGCCGCTGGCGATATTGGTGGGGCGCGGCGACCGCCGCAAGCAAAGCCGCGACGCCATCGGCGCGATGCGGGCGGCCATCGGCGTGCGGCCCTACCCGGAACGGCAGGTGGTCCTCTCCGACGCGCGCGACCTCGACCCGGGTGAGCTGGAATCGGTGCGCAGCTCCGGCATCACCTGCTGCACCATCGCCCAGATCGGCCAATACCTGACGCCGGGCGAGCGCCTCTACCTGCATTTCGACAGCGACGTGATGGATGCGGAAACGGAAATGCCGGCGCTGAAATACCACGTCAAATCGGGGCCGGGCTACGCCGACATGGTGGCGCTGTTCCGCTCGCTGCGCGGACACGACATCGTCGCGGTATCGGTGTCGGCCTGGCACGAGGAAAAGGACCTCGACAACGCGGCAGCGCGGGCCTGCCTGGCGCTGCTGGGCGAATTGGAGATCGCCGGCGGTTGAAGTACTTTTCAGTGGGCCCCGCTTTCAGAGGAGCGCCGGTGCGCATCCAGATCGACACCTGGGGCGTGCCGCACCGGTCAGCCGCGTGAGCGACTATGAACGCTGTACAGCCGCGCGGCAATCGACAAGGCGACCCGGGAGGTCATCGAGCTGGCGCCGGCGGCAAGGTAGACTGGCGGGTTCCGTCAATCCGCAATCTGCGGAAACACGGAAAGATCCGGCAGCGGGAAGCGCTTCAGTTCCTCCGCGTTACCGAAGCGCTGCACGGTGGCCTTCGATCCATCGTAGGCCGGCCACGCTGGGAAATCCTTTTGGTTCGGATTGCCCGTGCTGGCGAAATTCACCCAGGTATTCGCCAGTTGTGCGGACAGCTGCCGGTCCGCGCTGGTCCAGGGCCGCTTGTCCAACCCCAGGTTGTCGAACACGTACGGAAGTTCAGAGCCATGGCCGGCGCCGCAGCTGTAGCTGCAAGGCGTCAGCGGTTCTGCCGGCTGGTGCGCGAAGAAATACAGATACGTCTTGGACTTGCCATATTTCGCCTGCAATCCAGCCCAGTGCGCCATGCGCCAGCCCCACCAGTCGGTCATCAGCTGATCGATGGCGGCCCGGTTAGGCTTGGCATCCACGATGCCGGGATAGTTGGCCAGCAGGGCTTCGGACGGCGCGCGGCCCAGCATCATGCCGACCAGTCCACGCACATGGTCCGCCGACAGGTCGCCGATGTGGGAGATTTCCTGGGTCAGGTCCCTGCCCTCCTCGGCGTTCCACCCCATCAGCAAGGGCACGTCGTTTTGACGGTGATTGCGATAGATGGTGCCCAAATCCTCGCGCAGCACGTGGCCCTCGACCGCGGTGCGTGCCTTCCACGCCGGCTTGTGCAAAGCCTCGACGCTGAGCGCGCGCAGCTCGGCCAGATGCGGCGCGCCGACGGACGTGGCAAATGCCAGCCCGGTGGCTTCGGCGTCCGCCTTGTACTGGAAGCGGACTTTTTCCTCGGCGCTGATCGGCATGGAGTCGTTGCCGCTCTCGGCGATGGCGCGCTGGAACAGCCCCTTCGCCAGCGGCGAGGCGATCAGAATCGCCACCGATTCGCTGCCGGACGATTCACCCATGATGGCCACCCGTGACGGATCGCCGCCAAACGCCGCGATATTGTCCTTCACCCACCGCAGGGCCGCCATCTGGTCCAGCAGCGCCTGGTTGCCGGAGGCATGGTCCGGCGATTCCGCCGACAGCTCCGGATGCGCGTAGAAGCCGAAGATGCCGAGCCGGTAGTTCATCGACACGACGATGGCGCCGCGTTTCGCCAGATTGCCGGCGCTGTACTTGCCCGTGCCGCCGTAATAGCCGCCGCCATGGATCCACACGATCACGGGAAGCTTGACGGCGTGCTCGGGTGCCCAGACGTTCAGATACAAACAGTCTTCGCTTTTGGTGTCGGGCATCCACACGGCCGTCTGCGCGCAGGCCGCCGAGAAGTCGCGCGCCTCCCTGACGCCTTCCCACGGCAGCACCGCTTGCGGCGCGCGCCAGCGCAGGTCGCCAACCGGCGGCGCGGCAAACGGTATGCCCAGATAGGTTTTCAGGCCGTCGGCGTGCAGGCCGGCGACTGCACCGCCGGTCACTTTTACGGGGCTGGTGAGCTCGGCGGCGTAGCCGCCGCTGGTCGCGAGCGCCGTCAGACAAAACGCGATCAGGCCGATCGCACGAAAAGACGTCATTGTTGGTTCTCCAATTGCTTAAATTACGGGTTATGCCTAGTCCGCGACCTGTGGAAACAGGGTGAAATCGGGCAGCGGATGTTCCTTCAGTTCCGCCGCGCTACCGATGCGCAGCGTGGTCGCCGGCGTGCCGTTGAACACGGGCCAGGCCGGCAAGCCTTTGCCGGTCGGGGCGCCGGTGCTGGCAAACTGGATCACGGTGTCGGCCAGGCGCGTGGCCAACTGCCGGTCCGCCGGTGCCCAGGCGCGCTTGTCGATGTCCAGATTGTCGAACAGGTATTGAATCTCCACGCCATGACCGGCGCCGCAACCCCAGTTGCACGGCGTCGGCGGCGCGGCGGGACGGTGGGCGAAGTAGTAGACATACGATTTGGCGTGGCCGTATTTCGCCTGCAGCGCGGCCCAGTGTTCCATGCGCCAGCCCCACCAGTCGTTGGTCAGCTGGTGGATGGACGCGACCGCCTGCGTGTCGCTGCCGCCCGGGTAGGCCGCCAGCATGCGCTCGGACGGCGCGTGACCCAGCAGCGTGGTCACCAGTTCAGGGTGTTTGGCGGCGTTGATCTCGTTGGTGCCCAGGATTTCTCCGGCCAGGTCCTTGCCTTCTTCGGCGGTCCAGCCCACCAGCAGCGGCACATCGTTCTGACGGTGGTTGCGGTAAAGGGTGGTCAGGTCGGCGTGCAGCAGATAGCCGTCCACATAGGTGCGCGGCAGCCATGCCGGCTTCTGCATGTCCTTCACGCTCAGCTTGCGCAGATCGGCCAGATGTTCCGCGCCGACGGACTTGGCAAGCGCCAGGCCTTTTGCTTCGGCCGCGGACTTCTGGTCGAAGCGGTGACTGTCGTCAGGCCGGATCGGCATGGCGTCGTTGCCGCTTTCGGCCACGGCGCGCTGGAACAGGCCCTTGGCCAGTGGCGTGGCGACCAGCAGCCCGACCGATTCGCCGCCCGATGAGTTGCCCATGATGGTGACGCGCTCAGGGTCGCCGCCAAAGGCCGCGACGTTGTCCTTCACCCAGCGCAACGCCGCGATCTGATCCAGGATGCCCTGGTTGCCGGAGGTGTGCGAGGGCGATTCGGCGCTCAGTTCCGGGTGCGCGAAGAAGCCGAGTATGCCGAGCCGATAATTGATCGTGACGACAACCGCGCCGCGCCTGGCCAGGTTGGCGCCGTCCTGGACGGGCACCGCGGCGGTGCCGCCATACATGCCGCCGCCATGTATCCACACGATGACGGGCAGCTTGTTCGCCTTGTTCGGCGTCCACAGGTTCAGGTACAGGCAATCCTCGCTTTTCGGATTCGTGATCCAGTCCGCGGTCTGGGCGCAAGCCGGCGAAAAGCTGGTGGTCGACTTCACGCCCGTCCATGGCACCACCGGTTGCGGCGCGCGCCAGCGGAAATCGCCGACCGGCGGCGCGGCGAACGGGATGCCCAGATAGGTCTTGAGAGTGTCGTCCTGCGTGCCGGCGATGGCGCCACCGGTGACCTTGACCGGGCTGGTTAGCGCGGAGGCCTGGGTCAGCGGGGCCGCCAGGGCCAGCAAGCCGGAGGTGGCCAGGCTGAGCGCGCGTACAGAAATAATCATGGATTTTCCTTGCTGTGTGAAAGGGTTGTAGTGGTTTTTGACTGGGCCAGGCGTTGACGGCGCGCGCTGTTCAGATTCTGGCGTGGCCGCAGCGCGCCGGTGGGGAGCACCGGTTCGACTCCGGCGACCAGCTCGGCCAGACTGGCGATGGTGGGACTGCCATAGATCGTGACGAGGTCGATATCGCGGCCGTAGCGCAGGTCCAGCTCGCGCTTGACCGCCATCAGTGCCAGCGAATCGCCGCCCACCTCGAAAAAGTTGGTGCGTCGCCCGATGCCGTCGAGACCCAGCACCTTGCACCAGACCTCGTGGACCGCCATTTCATGCGGCGTGCGCGCCGCCTCCATCTGCGTCGCCCCTTCGTCGGCCGGCGCCGGCAAGCGCGCCAGGTCGATCTTGCCGTTCTGGTTCAGCTGGAAGCTGTCGACCAGCATGAAGCGGTCCGGCACCATATAGCTCGGCAGGGTCTTGCGCAGCTCCGCCGCGAGGCCGGGGTCCGCGGCCGGCAAGCCGTTTGCCAGCTGGACGTACGCGACGATCTGGACGCCGGCACCGCTTGGGCGGGCGACCACCACCGCCTGGGCCACGCCGGCGCAGCCCTGCAGCGACGCTTCGATGTCGCTCAGGTCGACGCGCAATCCGCGGATCTTGATTTCATGGTCCTTGCGGCCGGCATACTGCAGGGCGCCGTCGGGGCGGATGCGCACGAAGTCGCCGGTGCGGTAGGCGCGCACGCGGCGGCCGTCGCCCAGTTCGGCCAGCACGAAGCGTTCGGCGCTCATGGCCTGGTTGGCGTAATAGCCGTCGGCCAGCGCCACGCCGGCCACATACAGTTCGCCGATCGCGCCCGGCGCCTCCGCCACGCCGCTGGCGCTCATCACGATGCAGGCGGTGTGGCCGATCGGCCGGCCGATATCGGGCACGTCGGGCCAATCGGCCGGCGCCTGGCCCAGCGCGGCGATGGTGACGACGTGGGTCTCGGTGGGACCGTAGTGATTGAACAGGCGCGCCTCCGGATGGCGCGTGAAGAATTGGCGCAGGCCGGGCGTGATCTTCAATTGCTGCGCCGTCGAGAACACCATCCGCAAGGCGGGCAGGTGGACCTTGGCCTGTTCGGCGCCAAGCGCCAGTTCGCACAGCACCGGGTAGGACAGATTGAGCAAGGTAACGCGCTCCTCGGCCAGCAGGCCAAGCAGGGCCAGGGTGTTGCGGCGCATGGCCGCGTCGGCCAGCACCACGGTGCCGCCGTTGAGCAGCGCCGTGAACACTTCCGTGAAATGCATGTCGAAGGCGATCGACGAGTAGTTCAGCACCACCGGCGCGGCATGGTTGAGGTCCGCGCTGATTTCCGTGATCAGATTGTCGAGCGCGGCATGGCCCATGGCCACGGCCTTGGGCGAGCCGGTGCTGCCCGAGGTGAACAGGATGTAGGCCGGGTGCTCACCGCGCGCCTCGCCCTCGGCCAGCGCGGGCAGCGCCGCCGCCGCGCCATCGACGGGGGAAGGCACCACGATCACCGGCACGCGGAGGTCGGCGCCGGCCAGCGTCGCCGCCGTTTCCTCGTCGACCAGCACGCAGGCCGGCGCGATAAAGCCGATCCGTTCGAGCACGGCATCCTGGTAGTAGTCGGGATCGAGCGGAACGTAGGTGCAGTCGCGCCGCAATATGGCGAGGATGGCCGCCACGTAGCGCGGCGTGCGGCGCATGAAGATCAGCACACGCTCGCCCGCCACGGCCGCCGGGCCGATCAGGCCGGCGAGGCGGTCGGCCTCGGCGGCCAGCTGGCGGTAGCTGAGGCCGGCCTGGAGGTAGCGCAGCGCGATGGCGTCTGGCGTGGCGTCGGCCTGCGCGCGGAAGCGCCGGTACAGCGACGCCTGCCCGTCCGGCGCGGCGATGGCCGGCGGCGCATGGCCGGCCAGGCGGCCCACCGGTGCGCGCGGCGCGGCCAGCGCGCCGTCGAGCAGCGCCAGGCAGAAGTCAGCCAGGCGGGCGATGCTGGCCTGCTCGAACAGCGCCCGGTCGTAGTCGAACGCCAGCCGCAGGCCGCCCTCGTGGGGGTGCACGTCGATCGACAAATCATAGCGCGCTACGCCGGTGTCAACGTCGATCAGGCGCGCCGCCGTGGCGCCGCAGCGCACTTCGGCCGTGTCGTAATCGTGGTAGTTCAGGCTGATCTGGAACAGCGGGTTGTAGCTCGGATCGCGCGCTGGCTTGAGTTCGCGTAGCAAGTCCATGTACGAGACGTCGCCATGCTGGTGCGCGTCGAGCAGGGTGTCGCGGCACAGGCTGACCAGCACGCCGATGTCGGCCCCCAGGTCGACGCGCGTGCGCAGCAGTGCCGTTTGCGCGAGAAAGCCGATTTGCGTGCGCTGTTCCAGCCCGTCGCGTCCGGCCAGGAAGGTGCCGAGCACAATGTCGGCCTGGTTGCCGAAGCGCGCCAGGGCCAGCGCCACCAACGCGTGCACGCCGCTGAACAGGGTCGCTTGCCGGCCGGCGCACAGCGCGCGCAAGGCGTCGACCCGGGCCGGCGACAGATGCAGCTCATGGCGGCCGGAGACGCCGCGCCCGCGCGCGCCGCCACGCGGGATGTCCAGCGGCAGGCTGTGCACATCCGGCGCGCCGGCCAGGGCCGCCGTCCAGTAGCGCAGCGCGGCCGCGTGGCGCGCCGGCGGCGCCGGCCGGACGATGAAGGGCACGCGCGCCGCGTCCGGCGCGGTGGTGGCGCAGGCCGCGACGATGGCGTCGGCCAGCAGGCGCAGCGACCAGCCATCGGCGGCGATGTGATGCACCACCAGCGCCAGCACGGTTGGTCCGCCCGCGCCGGTTGTCAGGATGTGGCCGCGCAGCGGATAGTCGCGGTCCAGGCCGAACGGGGCGCGGGCGAGCGCCTGCAGGCGCTCATCGAGAGCGTGCGCCTCGGCCGGCTCGATCGCGATCCGGAATCCGGCGGCGTCCAGCACCGTCGGGCGGTAGCGTCCATCGGCCTGGCCCGGGTACGCCGTGCGCAGGATATCGTGGCGCATCAGCACCTGCCGCGCGGCGTCCGCCAGGCGCTGCGGATCGATGCCGCCGTCGAAGACCAGCACCAGCGGCAGATGGTAGGCCGGGTTGGCCGGCGACCAGGCGTCGATCGACAGCATCATCTGCTGGTTGGCCGACAGGGCCACGGCGTCCGGCGCCGCCGGCGGCCGCGCGCCGCCGGCGGCGAGCCGCTCGGCCAGCAGACTGGCCAGCCCGCGCAGGCTCGGGTGCTCGAACACGTCGCGCACCGACAGCTCGACGGCGAAGCGTTCGTTCAGTTCGGCCACCAGCTGGTAGATCTGCATCGACGACAGGCCGAGCGCGAAGAAGCTGCGCCGCGGATCGTCGATGGTCTCGCCGCTCAGCGCGGCCAGCACGCCGGCCAGCTGCGCTTCCAGCGCCGCATCGGCGGCCGTCCCGGCCGCGCCGGCATCCTCGCCGGCGCGCGGCTGGAAGCGGCGCGCCGCCAGCGTGCCCGCTTCCAGCGCCTGGCGCAGCACCTGGCGCCGCACCTTGCCCGACGAGGTCTTGGTGATGCTGCCCCGCGGCACGACGACGATCGCTTCAAGCAGCACGCCCTGCTCCTCGAACACCCGCGCGGCCACGCGCTCCAGCAGGGGCGCATCGTCGCCGGCGTCGTGGCCGCGCGCCTCGAGCACCAGCAGCACGGCCTCGGTGCCGCCCTGGCGCTCGCCGATGGCGGCGCAGCCGGCGTAACCGGCCTCAGTGGCCGGGTCGGCGGCCAGCACGGCGGCGGCCGCCTGCTCGACGTCGGTCGGGTAGATATTGCGGCCGTTCTGGATGATCATTTCCTTGATCCGTCCCAGCACGTACAGCTGGCCGCTTTCAATCACGCCGCTGTCGCCGGTGGCGAAAAACGGGCCGTCGCCATCGGCCAGGTGGCGGCGGAACGGCGAGTCCGGCTCGTCGGCGCGGCCGAAATAGCCGGCGCCGACGTGGGGGCCGCGGATCCAGATTTCACCCTCGGCGCCGGGCGCCGCGCCGCGCCCCTCGGCATCGACGACCAGCAGCGTGCGACCATCGGCCGGACCGCAGGCGATGGTGCCGGCCAGCTGGGCGTCGCCGGCCTGGCTGGCCCGGATGTCCTGCTCGCGCCCGGGACGCCAGCGCGCGCCGCACACGAACACGGTCGCTTCGGCCATGCCGTAGGCGGCGAATAACACGTTCTCGGCGAAGCCGGCCGGCGCGAACGCCGCGAGGAAGGCTTCCAGCGTCGCGCTCTGGATCGGTTCGGCGGCGTTGAAGGCCACGCGCCAGCGGCGCAGGTCCAGCTCGGCCAGTTGCGCCGCCGCGCGTTGGCCGCGGGCGCGCAAGCGGTCGACCACCGCCTGGTAGGCGAAGTTCGGCGCGCCCGAGATGGTGCCGCCGTAGCGCGACAGGCGCGTCAGCCACGACAGCGGATTGCGCATGAACGAGAGCGGCGTGCCGATCACGGACGGGCAGCCCATCGCCAGCGGCAGCAGCACGGTGTTGACCAGGCCCAGGTCGTGGTGCAGCGGCAGCCAGTTGACGAACACGTCGTCGCCGCGCACCCCGGCCGACGTGGCGATCATCGCCAGGTTGGCCATGATGTTCGCGTGGCTGATGATGACGCCCTTGGGCGCGCCGGTCGAACCGGAGCTGTACTGCAGATAGGCCAGCGTGGACGGCGCGAGCGGCGCCGGCGCGGCCGCCTCGGCGCCGTCGGCCAGCAGCGCGGCCACGTCCACCTGGCCGGCATCGCCGGCGCCGGCGCACACCGACAGGCGCGCGCCGCTGTCGGCCACGATGCCGGCCAGGCGGCGCCGCACGTCCGCGTTGGCCGACGGGTACAGCGGCACCGGCACCAGGCCGGCGTACAGGCAGGCCCAGAACACCGTGACATAGCTTTCGCCCTGGGGCAGCTGGATCGCGACGCGGTCGCCGCTGGCGCAGCGGCGCAGCAAGCCGCCCGCCAGGCGCCGCACCTGGCCCACCAGCCCGGCGCGCGTGAGGCGGCGCTCGCCGCCATCCTCGTCCGGGAAAATATAGGCCGTCGCGTCGGGCGCGGCGCGCGCGCCGGCCAGTAGCAGCTCGATCACATTGGCGCCGTTCATGCCGCTTCCTTCGCGGCCGACAGGTTCAGCGAAGTCGCCTCGGCCTGTTTGTTGGTGATGCTGTAGGCGCACATGGCCAGCGCCGACAGCAGCGCGAAGCCGGCCGGCACCAGCGTGAACATCAGGACCAGGCCCTGCACGGACGAGGCGCTTTGCTCCACGCCCGGCTGGTAGTGGAAGTACGCCAGGCCCAGCGGCGCGAGCACCATGCCGAGCGAGCCGCCCAGGCGCCCGCCCAGCATGGCCAGTGAATTGATCAGGGCCGGCGCGCGCTGGCCCTTGGACTGGTCGAAGTAGTCGACCACGTCGGAATAAATCGAGAACATCACCGGCGCGCAGGCGCCGCCCAGCACCGAGTTGAGGCAGTGGCTGAGGATGATCATCGGCGTGTTGGCCGCGCCGAGAAAGTAGATCACGCCGATGAAGAGCGCGTTGCCGGCCATGAGGCCGAGGTAAAGCTTCTGGCGGTCGACGCGGTTGATCAGCAGGCCCACCAGCGCGACGCCGACGGCGCAGGAAATGGTGCCGGCGGCCAGCATGAAGTTGGCGATGTCGGCGCGCCGCATGACGTAGGTGATGTAGTACAGCGTGGTCTGCGATTTGATCGCCACGAACATGCCGGTAAACAGCGTGGCCACCAGCGGCGCGAGGAACAGCTTGTTTTTCAGGATCAGGCCGACGCCGGCCAGCATCTCCTGCGGCCCGTCCTTGGCCGCGGCAGCGGGCGCGGCGGCGCGCTCGGTGGTGGTGGCGTAGGTGATGTACATGGTCAGCGCGCCGAAAAAGGCAAACAGCAGCGCCACGTAGTAGAAGCCGCCGCTATCCTTGCCGCCGGCGAAATCAACGATGTACTTGATCGAGAGGGTGGCGATGGTGCTGGCGCCGAAGGCAAACGCGAAGCGCATCGTCGACAGGCGCGCGCGGTCGCTGGCCAGGTTGGCGATCGACGACACCAGGCCGGCGTACACCACCGAGATCAGCGCCGAGACCAGCACGAACACGCTGACCACGGCGTAGGCGTAGGCCACCCGGGTGGACGTGTCCCAGCTACGGTCGAAGGCGAACAGCAGGGCCGACGAGACGAAGGCCGGCACGATCAGCCAGCCCAGCCAGCGGCGGAACCGGCCCGCGCGCCCGGCCAGCCGGTCGACCATCAGGCCGAACAGCGGATAGCTCATGCTGTCGAGGACTTTCGTCATCAGGAACAGCCCGGTCACGCTGGAGAGCGGCAGGCGCATGACGTCCGTGAAGAAGTACAACTGATAGAAGCCGATCAGGGTGCCGATCAGCGCCTGCCCGGCGTCGGCGATGCCGTAACCGAACAACTGCCGCGATTTCAAAGCCTGTGTCATTGCGTGTCTCTCTTGATGTTGGAGTGCGGGTGCGGGGAAGTGCTTGATGCGCGCCGGTTCAGGCGCCGCCGGCCGGCCTTGCCATCGCCACGCCGGTGAAGTCGCACTCGGCGGCCAGGCGGTCGTTGATGTAAGCCTCGGCGTGGAACTTGAAAAAATTCTCGCGGTACTTGGTCACCGACACCGGCAGGCGCAGCACGTCGCCGGGCCGCGCGCGGCGCAGGAAGCGCACGTTGTCCATCGCGATGAACGCGACCGTGACCCCGTCCAGGTTGGCGCCAAGCGATTTCGACATCATCACCCCGCCGGTCTGGCCCATCGCTTCGAGCACCAGCATGTCGGGGTAATACTCCTGGCCGGGCGGGCAGCCCAGGCTCCAGGGCTCGTTGATCGACACGTTCTTGATGCCGACCATGCGCTGGAACGGTTCGAAATCCCGGCCGCGGTCGATCTGCAACAGCGGGTAGCGGTGCGGCGTGTAGCGCATGATCTCGGCCAGGCTCACCTCGCCGACGGCGAGCGCGCCGCTGGACATGACGCCCATGCCTCAGCGCCCCGGCCGAACGGGCGGCCGCACATGCGGCATCACCTCCTCGGCGAACTGCTGCATCGAGTCGAGCACCGCCTGGCGCGGACCGACGCCCTCGAGCGCCAGCGCGATGCGGCGGATGCCCGTCACTTCGGCCGTGCGATTGAGCTTGTCGATGCATTCCTGCGGCGTGCCGATCGGGCTGTTGGCCAGGTAGGCGTCGACCTTGCCGAACAGGCCGGTGCCGCCCCAGACCATCTCCTCGCCGGGACGGCGGCCGTAGCGCTCCGTCACCAGCGTCTCGCCGAACTGCATGGCGCGCTGGCTGGCCTCCTCCCACCAGAGAATGCGCTCGCGCGCCGTTTCCTTGATCCGCGCGCCATCGGACGACACGCCGGCCAGCGCCGTGAGCACGTGCGGCAGCTGGCTCGCGTCGATGCCGGCCTTGTCGGCAAAGGCGTTGTAGCGGTTCAGGATGTCGAGCGTCTGCTGGTCCGTAAAGCCGAACGGCAGCAGCAGCGGGATGCCGCGCGTGGCGGCCCATTCGATGGTCTGGTCGGTCTGCGCCACCGTGTAGAGCGGTGGATGCGGACGTGTCAGCGGCCGCGGCTGCACATTAATCTGCGGGAAGCGGATATGCTCGCTGTCGGCGGAACAGCGCCCCGTGGTCCAGGCCGACTGCATGATCGCCAGCCATTCGTCGGCAATCTCGCGCGTCTTGTGGCGGTCCTTCTCGAAGACCACGAAATCCTTCACAAAATAGCCGCGTCCGAAGCCGAAGAGCAGGCGCCCGTTGCTCAAGTGATCGAGCAGGGCCACCTGTTCTGCCAGGCGCACCGGATGGTCCAGCGTGATCACCTGGACCGCCGTGCCGACCTTCAGCGTGGTGGTGCGGCCGAGCAGGAAGGAGGCGTGGAACAGCGGCGAGCCGACCAGGCCGAACTGCGTGAAGTGGTGCTCCAGCACCCAGGCCGTGGAAAAACCCAGGCGCTCGCCCGCCACGGCGTACTGCACGCCGTTCTCGATGACGTCGTGCGCCTCCATCCCCGGCGGCTGGGCGTGGATCAGGAACAGGCTCCAATCCATGCCGGTGCCGGCGCCGGCCGTTGCGTGCGCGCCCGTCATGCCAGCTCCGACAGGATGCTGGCGCGGATGCCCGCGATGAAGCGGGCGATCGTCTCGCCGCGGTACTGCTTGGCCGAATGCTTGCAGCTGAGGTAGAACATGCCGTTCTCGAAGCCGAAGTTGAAATCGAGCCGGCACCAGCGCTCGTAATCCGGCGGCACGTGCACGTAGGTTCCGGCCGGGATCACGCGGGCCGCCTCGATGTCGGGCGCGTCGTAGCCTTCGTAGCCATGGAAGTTCACCGCCAGCTCGCGGTTGTAGAGCGGCTTGTGGTCGACGTTGACCCGCTCGACACCGGGCTTGACCGGCGCGTCCGAACCGATGAAGTAGGACAGGCCCTTCGACGGTATCGCCGCCAGCTGGCGCTTCATGTCCTCGACCCGTTCGAGCACCGTGGCGCCGGCCGGCGCGTGCAGCAGCAGCAGGCCGTTCAGCGCCAGCAGGCCCACCGTGCTGGAGAAATCGTGGCCGCTATTGCCCAGCAAATCCGAACGACCGCCGAAGGTGCAGGACATCTGCGTCCACGCGCCGTCGCTCTCGGACGTGGCGAACGTCGTCACCGCGTACAGGATCAGGTCCATCAGCGAGACCTTGTGCGGCTTGAGGCGGTTCATCAACGCCGTGCTCTGCTCCACGGACAGGTACTCGCGCAGCTCGGTTTCATCGGCCATTTTTCCGCCGATGCCGGCTTCCTCGTCGACCGGCAGGCTGCGGCAGCGCTGCCATTCCGGCCGCGCCCAGTAATCGTTCTCGCGCGCACTGTCGCTGGCGTCGAACCAGCCGTTCTGGAAGCTGGCGTAGATCGAGATCGGCGTGGCCGCCGGCAGCGGCGGATTGTCCATCTGGTAGTAGGCCACGAAGTCATTGGCCAGCATGCGGAAGGAATTCCCGTCCAACATGACCTTGTGGCTGAACAGGATGATCAGGTGCTTGTCCTCGTCGAAGCGCAGCAGGTGGGCGAAGAACAGCGGCGCCCTGGCGAAGTCGATGGTGGCGAAGATGGCCTGGCAGTAGGCGATCGCGTCGAAGTCGGCATAGGCGCCCAGCCGCACGTTGCGGAAGTAGCCGTCGGCAGGGAAATCGTCGTACTGGACGAACCAGTGGCCGCGCGCATCCTGCAGGTAGCGCGAGCGCAGGGCCTGGTGGCGCTGGATGGTCTTGGCCACCGCCGCCTTGACCTTGGGCGTATCGATGGCGCCCACCAGCTCGAACATCGAGGCGCCCATCTCGGCCGCCGGGTCGGCCGGCTTCGGATAGAAGAAGCGGTTCTGCCCCAGGGTGAGCGGCGAATGGTCGGGAATCTCTTCGGCCGGCGCGCCGGCGCCGCCCTGCGGGGCCGCGGCCGGGCTGGCGCCGTCGTCGGGCGCGCGCATGGCCGCGATCAGGTCCGCCACCGTGCTCAGTTCCGCAAAGCGCGCCGCCGTCAGCGTGTGGCCGAACTGGTTGTCCAGCTCCTCGGTGATCATGATGACGCCGATCGAATCGATGCCCAGGTCCTGCAGCTTCGATTGCGGCGTGATCTCCGCGCCGGTGGCGTTCTCGCGCAGCACCGCCAGGATGGTCTCGGTATCCTTGGCGCCCGTGTCCTGGGCGTCGCTGTCGAGCTGGGGAGCCGGCGCGCTGGTGTCGCGCCGTTCGCCGCGGCGGGCATTGCGCTTGCGCAGGATGCCATCGAAGCGCGTGCCGGTGTCGGCCAGGGTCGAGGCCAGCTCGAAATTCTGGTCGCCGGCTTCGATAATGATGTGGCCATTGGTGCCGCCAATGCCGAACGAGCTGATGCCCGCGCAGCGGCCGTCGGCCTTCGGCAGCGCGACCGGCTCCTGCGCCAGGTCGAAGCCGGTCTCGTCGAATTTGCACAGCGCGTTGAGCGTATCGACCGGCATTTCGGGCGGCACTTCGCCGTGGCGCAAAATCAGCGCGGCCTTGATCAGGCCAGCCAGGCCGGCCACCACGTCGGTGTGGCCGATATTGGCCTTGACCGAGCCGATATGCAGGCGCTGGGTTTTACCCCAGCGTTTCAGGGCGCGGCTCAGGGCCGTCACCTCGATCGGGTCGCCCAGCTTGGTGCCGGTGCCGTGGGTTTCCACATAGGCCAGCCGCGACGGATCGATGTTGGCGCCGGCCAGCGCGGCCTCGATCACGTCGGCCTGGCCGCGCTCGGACGGACCGGCGTAGCCCGGCTTCTGGTTGCCGTCGTTGTTGATCGCCGAGGATTTGATCACGCAGAAAATCTTGTCGCCATCGGCGCGCGCGGCCTCCAGGCGCTTGAGCACGACGAAGGCGGCGCCTTCGCCCGGCACGGTGCCGTCGGCGTTGTCGGAGAACGGCGAGCAGTTACCGCTGGGCGAGAAGAAGCCGCCTTCCTGGAAATGGTAGCCGGCCCAGAACGGCCGCACCGAACTGGCCCCGGCCAGCGCGATATCGCAGTCGCCGGCCAGCAGCGCCTGGATCGCCGTATGGATCGCCACGTGCGAGGACGAGCAGGCGGAATTGACCAGCACAGCCGGGCCGCGCAGGCCGAGCTGGTAGGCCAGGCGCGTCATGTAGAAATCGCGTTCGACGTAGGGCACTTCGCTGATCGCCATCTGGCGCCCCGCGCCCAGGCTGTCGCGCACTTCCCAGGCCCACTCCATCGAAATCGACGCCGCGCCGTAGACGCCGATCTGGCCCCAGTACAGGGACGGATCGTAGCCGCTGGAGCGCAGCGCGTGGCTGGCGTGCTTGAGCATCATGCGCAGCTGCGGATCGACGATGTTGGCGTCGCGGTTGGAGATGCCGAACTTGCGGTTGTCGAACAGCGCGATGTCCTTGAGCGGGGAGATGCGCAACACCACATCCTCGGCGCCGTACTGCTGCAGCGCGCCGCGGTCCTCCATTTCATCGACGCCGATCTGGCGGATGAAGGATTGGCGGTTGCGCATCATGCTCCAGTATTCCTCGAGGCCGGAAGCTCCTCCAAATTCACACGACACGCCAATTACGGCGATATCAACATCGGTAGACGCGGACATATCACTCTCCAAAATTTTGCTGGGGTACCGCGCACCATGCGCGGTGGGGTTTGCTGCGAAAACGGTGGTGTAAAACGCTGGGGCCGGCAACGCCCGGCGGCCGCTGCCTACGCCGGCTCGGGCGGGGCAAAGGTCCTGGCGGGCATGAAGCTGCGCGCACACAGGAATTCCGGACGGCGGGCGCGCTCGCCTGCATCGGGCGGATTGTCGATGGCGTTGTAGGTGATGATCAGCAGGCGCCTGTCATGCGACGAGACGTTCTGGCGCGAGCCATGCACCAGCTGCGGATGGAAGAAATCGATGGCGCCGGCGCGCCGGACCATGGCCACAGGCGCGGCGCCGCGCACGCGGCGCGAGAACTCGTCCGGGCAGGCCTGGAAGGTCAGCTCTCGGCCGACATTGGACTGCCAGGCCGCCGCGCCTTCGGCGCCATGCGGCTCGATGGACGGCGCGGTGGTGCTTGGCCGCTTGCAGATGTTGCCCCACAGGTGGGAGCCCGGGTAGTACTCGAGCGGACCGGCTTCGAGATCGGTGTCCGACAGATGGATCGCCACGTTCACCAGGTCGGGGCGGGCGATGCCATCGAGCTCGTTCCAGAAAATGAAATCCTGATGCCAGGGCCAGCTCTCGCCCACCCGCGCCGCCTTCAGATTGACCTTGAACTGGTGCACATAGACCGGACGCTCCAGGATCGCCTCGACCACGTCGAGGATCTCGGGCCGCTCGCTCAGCGCGCGGAAAAACGGATCGACCAGGTGCAGACCATGGGCCGCGCGCGGCACCGCCAGCGCGTCCTCGGCGACGACACCGTAATCGTTCGATGCGAGATAGGCGTTGATGCGGGTGTTGATGTTGTCGACGTCGGCGCGCACGAGCCCGACGGGCATGCCCGCCAATCCCGTCTCGCGGTACGCATTGAGAATCCCAGTGCTCATATTCCTCCATTGCCGCAGATGGCGCCGTTTGGCGACGAGGACTCGATCATACTGGAGGAAATAGTTACTAAAATTTCAAATTTGAACAACTGCAATTATGAAATTTACTAAATTGCACGCCATTTAACTTATTGCGACGACAGCGACGCCGGTCCCCACAAACACAAGGTCGCCACGTGGCCGGCATCGACCATGCGGAAGGCGACGGTGCAGCGCATCCCTTCGCGCCACTGCGCGCTGAGCGTCTCGCGCAGGCGCAGCACCAGGGTGCGGGCGGGCAGGTCGATCCGTATCAGTTCCACCGCGTCGAAATTGAAATAGCGCCGCACGACCCCGTGCACCGCCTTGAAAAAACTTTCCTTGGCCGAGAACGCCAAGGTCAACGGCAGGTGCGCGCCGAGGGCCGCCTCGAACGGCGCCAGGTAATGCGCCTCGGCCGCCGACACGACCACGGCGCGCGCGGCCGCGGCGCCGTCGGCGCTGAGGACGGCCTCGATATCGATGCCCACCCCCTGCCAGTCGGCCGTCGCCGGCAGGGCCAGCGCCGCCGCCATGGCGGCCGTGTGGGTGATGCTGCCGATCGCGCCGGCTGGCCAGAGCGGTTCGCGGCGGGAACCAATGGGTAGCTGAAGCGCGCCGCCCTCAACGCCCATCAGGCGCAAGGCCGCCCGCGCGCACAGGCGGCCGTGGAAGAACTCCGCCTGGCGCTTGGGCTCGGACGCGGCGATCTGTGGCGGGCAATCGATACCGGCCAGGACAAAGCGGTCGAGACGAAAGCCGGCCGGCGTGAATCGCGTCAACGCCAGTGACAGGTCGAGGCCGGCGTGCGGCCAATCCAGCCAGGCGATGGCCTCGAAGTCTGCGCGCGCGGTATCGGCTGGCGTGGCGTCGACGTTACCGGTTTGCGGGGGGACGGGCACGCGCGGGCCGGCGCTACGCTTCGGCCGGCGCGGCGTTCAGCGGATACTTGCTGCGGTGGGTCAGCGGTTCGATGGCGCGGGCGAAGGGCACGCCATCGAGTTCGCGCCGGGCGAATTCGGCCTGGGCCTCCTCGTGTTCGACCATGTGGTCGCACACGGCCGCCTGGCCCGGCATGCCGCGCGCGCGCGCCTCCTCGGCGTAGCGGCGATAGTGCGGCAGCAGGTCGTCGGTGGCGATGTTGTAGATCGCCTGCATGCCTTCGAGCCAGCTCAAGGCAGCCATCTCGGCGGCCAGCGAGGCGCCCATGGTGCGGATCTCGTCCGGCTCGACGACGTTCATGCCGACCGCCAGCAGGTGCTGGCGCAGCCACGCCTTGGTTTCGGTTTCCAGCTGCAGCAGGTACGATAGCTTCAACTGGATCGCCAGGTCGGGCGTGGCGGCGATCAGGGCCGAGTAGACGGCCTCGCCCAACACTTCGCCGTTATAGAACATTTCCAAGCCTTCGTCGTAGGCGTAGGTGCGAATTTTCTCTTCCATCGGATGCGTCTTTCCATGTGTTGTGAGGGCGGGGCGCGCTACGTGGCGCGCTGTGGCGTAAATATACGGGATACTCGCGGCGCTGGGTCGCGCTTGGTAAATTTCGCTACGGGGAGTGAGTAAATTCATACTATTGATAAAAAGGAAGGCCGCGACCGCTCACGCCATGGCGCAAAAATAATTTTAAAAATCGCTTGCTATTCTATAGTGCACGATCTATAGTGTGTTCATGGGCGCTGCAGACAGCGCCAGATAGTAGAAGCAAGTAGCTAGCGATTAGATAGTTAATTAGGCATCCCCACTCACTCAAAGGAATATCATCATGTCGATCCAACAAGTTCTGTACCGCGCAAACGCAAAAGCAACCGGTGGCCGCGAAGGCCGTGCTGTTTCCTCCGACAACGTGCTGGACGTGAAACTGACCACCCCGAAGGAACTGGGCGGCGCCGGCGCCGTCGGCACCAACCCTGAGCAGCTGTTCGCTGCCGGCTACTCGGCCTGCTTCCTGGGCGCGATGAAATTCGTCGGCGGCCGCGACAAGATCGCCGTCCCGGCTGACGTGTCGGTAGAAGGCACCGTCGGTATCGGCGCCATCCCTACCGGTTTCGGCATCGAAGTCGAACTGAAGATCTCGCTGCCTGGCCTGGACCGCGCAGAAGCCGAGAAACTGGTCGCCGCCGCCCACATCGTGTGCCCATACTCGAACGCCACCCGCGGCAACATCGACGTGACGCTGACCATCGTTTAATCGACACGGTCCCCGCATGAAAAGGCCGGCCCCTCCTCCGAGGCGCCGGCCTTTTTTCACATACAATCGGTGTTTTGAACCGCATCGGGACACGCAATGATTGAGTGGCAATGGCTGGCCTTTGACGACATCCCCCGCCAGGACTGGTACGAAGTACTGCTGCAACGCCAGCAGGTGTTCATCCTGGAGCAGACCTGTTTGTACCCGGACATCGACGGCTGCGATCCGCAGTGCCATCACCTGATGGCCTGGCGCGAGATCGATGGCAAGCGCACGCTGGCGGCGTATCTGCGCTGCGTGCCGCCCGGTGTGAAGTACGATGAAATGTCGCTGGGCCGCGTGCTGACCACGCAGGCCGCGCGCGGCAGCGGCATCGGCCGCGAGCTGCTGGCCAAGGCCATCCCGCTGGCCGAAGCGCTGCATCCCGGCCACGGCTTCCGCATCGGCGCGCAGGCGCACCTGGAAAAATTCTACGGCAGCTACGGCTTCAGGACGGTGACCGAGCCTTATGACGAAGACGGCATCCTGCACATCGATATGGTGCGGTAGGCCGGTGCGCTAGAACGTCAGCATGAAGCGCGCGCCGGCGCTGACCGAGCGCGCGTAGCGCACCGTGCCGCCGTTGGCGTGCACCAGGTGCCGCACCATCGCCAGGCCGATGCCCCTGCCCTGTTTTTTGGTCGAGAAGAACGGCGTGAAGATGTGCGCGGCCAGCGCCTCCGGCACGCCTGGGCCGTTGTCGACCACCTCGATACGCAGCCGGCCGCCCCGGCTGAGGCGCGCGCGCACCTGCGCTTCCGGCGCCTTGCCGGTGATGGCTTCGGCCGCGTTCTTCAACAGGTTGATGAGCGCCTGTTCCAGCTGGCCCGGATCGATCATCACCGCCAGCGACGCCGGCTCCACCGAGAACGACACCCGTCCGTCCACAGCCTGCCATTGCGGCGCGATCAGCATGGACAGGCGTTCGAACAATTCCTCCAGCAGCACGCGCTGAGGCTGCGCCTGCGGCACCGTCGACAGGCTGCGGTAGCTGCCGACAAAATCGACCAGGCTGGCGGCGCGGCGCGAGATGGCGTCCAGCGCGGTGCCCAGGTCGGCGTGGATATCGGCCGGCAGTCCGGCTGCCGCTTCGTCCAGCAGCCCGCAGGCGGTGCGCGACAGCGATGCCACCGGGGTCAGCGAGTTCATGATCTCGTGGGTCAGCACCTGCACCAGTTCGCGCCAGGCATTCAGGGCTTCGGCTTCCAGTTCGCTTTCCACCGGCATCAGCGCGGCCAGGCGCTGGGCCGCGCCCTGCATCGTCAGCGCGGAGACGGCGACCAGCGCGCGCTCCACGCCACGCTCGGTGTCAAAGCTGATCAGCTGCCGCTGGCCGGCGGCCTGCGCGGCCAGCAGCTGGTGCAGGTCCTGCGGCGCGCTGGCGCGGCCGGGTGCGAGCAGGCGGCGCGCGCTGGCGTTCAGCGGCGCCACCGTGCCGGCGCCGGCCGCGTTCTGGATGCTGAACAGCGCGATGGGCGCGTGTTCGAGGCGGGCTTCCAGCGCGTGGATGGTGCAGGCCAGTTCGCGCCCCGCAGGTGCGCCGTGATGCGTCGAGCCGTCATGCGCTTCCATGCGCGGTGCACGAGGCGCCAGGCGGCGCAGGCATTGCCACAACGCGGCGGCAGGCACCAGCGCGGCCAGACCGCATAACACGATGCGGCGCGGCTCGGGCGTGGCGGACATGATATCGGCAACAGCGGCCAGCGCCATCAGGCAGGCGACGCTGGTGGCAACGCCCAGCTTGAGGGCGCGTTCAGATGCCATGCTTGCCCAGCTTGCGGTACAGCGCCGCGCGGCTGACACCCAGCGACCTGGCGGCGTGGCTGATATTGCCGTTGAACTGCGACAGTGCCGAGGCGATGGCTTCACGCTCAAGCGCATCGAGCGTCATGTCGCCGCTGACGATGCCGCCGATGGAGCCGATAGTGCCGATGGTGCCGATGGCACCGCCAGTGGCACCGCCGCTGCTGGCCGCCCGCGCTGAGGCGGCGACGCCCGGCGGCATGGCGCAGCCTCCTCCATCATCCGCCGCCGCACTGCCGGCGCCGAGGCCGAAATCGCCCAGCGTTAATTCAGCGCCCTGCCCCAGGATCACGGCGCGCTCGCAAGCATGGCGCAGCGCCCGCACATTGCCCGGCCAGTCGTGGCGCAGCAAGCCATCCATCGCCGCCGCGTTCACGTTGCGGACCGGCCGGTCGTACTGCAAGGCGTACAGGTTCAGGTAATGCGCCAGCAGCAGCGGAATGTCCTCGCGCCGTTCGCGCAGCGGCGGCACGCGGATCACGATGGTGTTCAGGCGGAACAGCAGGTCCGGCCGGAACACGGCGGGATCGAACAGCCGCGCCTCATCCAGGTTGGTGGCGCTGACGATGCGCACGTCGATGGCTTCCGGCTTGTCGGCGCCGATCGGCGTCACCTCGCGCCGTTCCAGCGCGGTCAGCAGCTTGGCCTGCGCCGCCAGCGGCATATTGCCGATTTCGTCCAAAAACAGCGAGCCGCCGCGCGCGGCCTGGAAGCGCCCGGCGCGGTCGGCCTTGGCGTCCGTGAACGAACCTTTGCGATGGCCGAACAACTCGCTCTCGAAGGTCGATTCCGGCAGCGCCCCCATGTCCACGGCCAGCAGCGTGCCGGCCGCGCGGCGCGACAGCGCGTGGATGGCGCGCGCCACCAGCTCCTTGCCGACGCCGTTCTCACCCAGCACCATCACGTTCGCCTCGGTCGGCGCCACGCTGGCGATCAAGGCCTTCAACTCGCGCATCGCGGCCGACTCGCCCATCAGGTCGGGCGTGGCGGCGGTGGGGCCGCGCATGGCGGCGCGGCGGGCCAGCGCCTGGTCGATGGCGGCCACCAGGCGCGCGTTGTCCCACGGCTTGGTGATGAAATCGCCGGCGCCGCGCTTGAGCGCTTCCACCGCCAGCGGCACGTCGGCGTAGGCGGTCATCGCGATCACCGCCGGCGGCTGCGGCTGCGCGCGCAACAGGTCCAGCAGCGCCAGGCCCTCGGCGCCGTCGATGAAGCCGGGCGTGAAGTTCAGGTCCAGCAGCACCACGTCCGGCACACCCTGCGACAGCAAGGCCGGCAAGCCCGCTGGATCGCACAGCGTTGCGACCTTGCCATAGCGTCGCCGCAGCAGCAACTGCGCGGCAGTGGCAACATCGGCGTCATCATCGAGTATCAGTACATAGGCGGACATGCAGGCATTCTAGCAGCCGCCAACGGGCTGTGGACATGGCTTGCGGCCATGCTTCCCGACGACCCGGCGCAAGTGTTCAGTTCCGAACAGTGGCCGCTGTTCATAAGCGGACAGCGGACGGCCAATGAAGGCTCAAACGGCCGTTGTTACGGGCTTTTCGGCCATGGCACAGGGTTTGCTGTATGGCTGTCATGCACATCAAAAAAAATATCGGCCCCTCTTCTTCGCGCCTGCCATCCAGCGGCGCGGCGATGGACGTCGTGGTGCCCCGCAAACGCGGCAAGGCTATCGCCATCGGAGTGGCGGCCGCGCTGGCCGTGGCGGCGGCCGGCTATGCCATGTGGTCGTGGATGCCGCGCGGCCTGCAAATCGACGGCGCCGACCTGCGCATCGGCCAGGCCGCGCGCGGCGTCTTCGTCGACGAAATCGTCGTGCGCGCCAGTGCGGAGCCGCTCAATTCCGTGATACTCGATTCGGTCGAATCGGGCCGCGTCGAAGAGGTCTTCGCCATCGACGGCACGCTGGTGAAGAAGGGCCAGCTGCTGTTCCGCATCTCCAACCCGCAGCGCAACCTGGAACTGCTGGCGCGCCAATCGGAGCACGCGGTCAGCATCTTCAACCTGTCCAACCTGCGCGTGGCGCAGGAGGCCAGCGCCAGCGACCACCAGCGGCGGCGTGAAGATCTGCAGTTCGCGCTGGAGCAGGTCCGCAAGCAGCACGAGCGCAATGTGCGGCTGGCGGCGCAGGGCTATATCTCCGCCGTCGCGCTGGAGGAGTCGGCCGACAAACTGCAGCAGCAGCGCCGCCTGCTGGCGCAGGAAGAACGCGCCTCCGGCACCGAGGAAGGCGTGCGCCGCAACGCCGCCCAGCAGCTGGAGACGGCGATCGAGGGACTGAACTCCGGCCTGAAGCTGGTTTCCGCCACCGTCGATGCGCTGGCGGTGCGGGCGCCGGTCGACGGCCGGCTGACCAACTTCCGCCTGCAGGTGGGCGAATCGATCAGCACCGGCAAGAACATCGGCCGCATCGACGATCCGGCGCGCTTCAAGCTCTCCGCCAGCGTCGACGAGTACTACCTGAACCGCATGGCGGTCGGCCGCCACGGCAGCGTCAAGCAGGATGAGCGCAGCTACGCGGTCGATATCCGCGCCATCTACCCGCAGATCAAGGAGGGCCGCTTCATGGTGGAGCTGGTGTTCACCGGCGGCCAGCCGCCCGTGCTCAATCCCGGCCAGAGCCTGGACGCGCGCATCACGCTGGGCGAGCCGGCCAAGGCGCTGCTGCTGCCGAACGGCGCCTTCATCAACGACAGCGGCGGCGCCTGGGTCTATGTGCTGGATGCCGGCGGCCGCACGGCGCAACGGCGCGCGCTGCGGGTCGGCCGCCGCAACAACAGCCAGCTCGAAGTACTCGACGGCCTGGCCGCCGGCGACAAGGTGATCCTGTCCAGCTACGCGGCCTACGGAAATTCACCACGATTACAAATAACGCAGTAAATTCCCATAACTACCAATAAAGGCAAATCCCATGCTCAAACTCGTCGGCATCAGCAAAATCCACCAGGCAGGAGAAATCCAGACCACCGCGCTGGATCGCATCGACCTGGAAATCGAAGCGGGCGAATACGTCGCCATCACCGGGCCGTCCGGCTGCGGCAAGTCGACCATGCTGGGCATACTGGGGCTGCTGGATGTGCCGAACCACGGCGAATACTGGTTCGAAGGCCAGAACGTGGCCGGCTGGAGCGAATCGAAACTGAACCAGCTGCGGCGCGGCCGCATCGGCTTCATCTTCCAGAGCTTTAACCTGATCGAGGAATTGACCGTGTTCGAGAACGTCGAACTGGCGCTGGAGTACAACGGCACGCCGGCGCGCGAACGGCGCGAACGCGTGACGGCGATGCTCGACAAACTGGGTGTGGGCCATCGCGCCTCGCACCGCCCTTCGCAGCTGTCCGGCGGCCAGCAGCAGCGCGTAGCGATCGCGCGCGCGCTGGTGGCCGGCCCCGCCGTCCTGCTGGCCGACGAACCGACCGGTAACCTGGACACCGCGCACGGCGACGAAGTCATGCGCCTGCTGCGCGAGATTAACGCGGAAGGCACCACCGTGGTCATGGTCACCCACTCGCCGGACCATGCCGCGCAAGCGTCGCGCACATTGAACCTGCTGGACGGCCGCATCATGGTCGACGTCCTGCAAGCCGCTTAAAGCGTCAGGCTCATCTCCATGAACCTGCGCGACTTCCGCATAGGCTGGCGCCTGCTATTGCAGCAGCCGGCCTACTCCGCCGTGGTGATCGGCGGCCTGGCGATCGGCTTTGCCGCCTGCTTCCTGCTGTTCGGCTTCGTCGAGTTCTGCCTGAACTTCAACAGCGCCATACCCGACAACGACCGCTTGGTGGTAATCAAGCAGCGCATCAACGTCTTCCCGCGTCCTGAATGGCAAACCAGGGCCTTCATGCCCTTGCGCGACGTCGCCCTTGCCAGCGGCATGGTGTCGGAGGCCAGCATCGCCAAGTCCATCGATACGCCGCTGCGTGCCGGTAACGAGCTGCGTGCGCTGGACCTGCAGGTGGTCGATCCCGCTTTCCTTACCATGTTCGGCATCGTAGCCTTGCAGGGCGACTTGAACGCGGCGCTGACGCAGCCGGACGGCCTGGCGCTGACGCGTACCGCCGCGCATAAGCTGTTCGGTGCTGACCCCGCGGTTGGCCAGACCGTCACTGTCGACGGCACGGCATTGCAGGTGCGGGCGCTGATGCCTGATCCTCCGGCCAACAGCAGCCAGCAATACGAGGCATTGATCGGCGCCGGCAGCAGCGCCTGGCCGGAACGCGAAACCGCGATCAGCAAATGGGGACGCGGCACCGTCTACATGAAGCTCAAGCCCGGCGCGTCGATGCAGGCGCTGACGGCGCTGCTGCAGGAAGCCAGCGAGAAGTCGCCGATGAACCAGCGGGTGAAAAGCGGCCCTATGGGCAAGAACCTGAATGGCCGCAATGTCGCCGACATCTCCCTGCTGCCGCTGCGCGACGCCTACTTCGACGAAGGCCTGGCGAACAGCCGCGCAGCCGAGCAGTATGGCCGGCGCAGCAGCGTCTTCGGTCTGGCGGCGGCGGGCTTGCTGATCCTGCTGCTGGCGGCGATCAACTACATCAACCTGGCCACCGTGCGCACCTTGCGCCGCCAGCGCGAAATCGGCATCCGCAAGCTGCTGGGCGCCAGCGCGGCGCGGCTGGTGCGCCAGTTCCTCAGCGAGGCGGCGCTGACGTCCGTACTGGCGGCATGCGCTGGCCTGGTGCTGGCGTGGTTGCTGCTGCCGACCTTCTCCGATCTGGTGAACCGACCGCTGGCCGGCATGTTCACGCCCTTGCGCTGCCTGATCGCGCTGACATTCGGGCTATTCATCGGCGCGTGCGCCGGCGCCTATCCGGCATGGCTGGCGCAGCACGCGTTGCCGGGGCCGGCGCTGGCGGGCCGCGGCAATGGCGAGACGGCCGCCGGCCTGTGGGTACGGCGCGTGCTCACCGTGTTGCAGTTCTCCAGCGCGATGGCGCTGTCGGCAACCGCGCTGGCGGTCGGCTGGCAGACCTACTTTGCAGCTCACGCCTCGCCGGGATTCGATCCGGATCATCTGCTGGTACTGGACCTGCCGCCCGACGCGGAGGGCAAGCCGGAAGCCGTGGCCTTCATGGAGCAGCTGGCCCGGCTGCCGCGCGTCGAGGGCGTGTCGTCCATTTCGGAAGCGGTGGGCCGCGACGGCAGAAAGCTGATCAGCACCGTGACGGCCAGGGACGGCCGCGACATACCATTGGAGGGCAAGAACGTCAGTGCCAACTGGTTTGAAGTGAACCGCCTGCATGCGCTGCATGGACGGCTGTTCGTCGCGGGGCAGGATATCGACTACAGCAAATCCCGGCGAGCCGTGGTGAACGCCGCCGCCGCGCTGGCGCTGGGCTATGCAACGCCGCAGGACGCGGTCGGCCAGGTCGCAGGCGGCATGGAGATAGTCGGCATCGCGCCCGATGTGCGCTTCCAGGGCTTGCACGAGCCATCGAAGGCGATCGCGTACTTCGTCCGCGCCGGCGAGGTGCTGACGATACGCACCAGCGACAAGCTGGAGGCGGCGTACAGCGAGATCGAACCGCTGTGGCGCCACCACTTCCCCAACGCCATCATGGAAATGAAAACGCAGCAGTCCGTGCTGGCGGAACGCTATGTCGCCGAAACGCGGCTGATACGGATACTGGCGGCCACCAGCGTGATCGCCATCGCGCTGGCGGCCTTCGGCATCTACGTGCTGTCCGCCTACAGCGTGCAGCGCAGCCGGCGCGAGATCGTGATGCGCAAGCTGCATGGCGCCGGCCGCGCCGACATTGCGCTGATGATGGGCCGCGAGTTCTCGGCGCTGGTGGGCGCCGGGGCGCTGATCGGCCTGCCGCTGGCGGCGGTCGCGATCCAGCGCCATCTGGCCAGCTACACCGAGCATGCGCCCATCGGCGCATGGACGCTGGCTGCGGCGCTGGCAATGGCCATTCTGGTGGCGCTGCTGGCCACCACCCGTCATACGATGGCGGCCTTGCGCATGTCGCCTGCTTTGGCACTGCGCGACTGAACCGGAGACCAACATGAAACCAAGCGACTTCCGCATCGGCTGGCGCCTGCTGCTGCGCCATCCCCTCCACTCCGCCGTGGAGATACTCGGACTGGCGACCGGCTTCGCCGTCTGCTTCCTGCTGCTGGGATTTGTGGCCTACTCCTTCAGCTACGACCGCGACGTGCCGCAGCGCGAGCGCGTGTTCGTCATCAAGCACCGGCTGAACTTCATCCCGCAACCGCAATGGATGGAGTACACGCCGTTCGCGCTGCGCGGAGTGGCGCTGCGCAGCGGCGTGCCGCTGGAGGCCAGCGCCTGGTGGCCGCGCCAGACCACGCTGCAACTGCACGGACGCACGCAGCAGCTGGAGGTCACGGCTGTCGATCCTGCGTTCCAGTCCATCAGCGGCCTGCCTGCACTGGAAGGCGACCTGCGCGCGGCGCTGACCCGGCCCGACGGCCTGGCCGTAACGCAGCAGACCGCGCTGCGCCTGTTCGGCACCACGCAGGCGTTGGGACGCAGCATCGAGATCAATCGCCAAGCGCTGCAAGTCCGGGCAGTCTTGGCGGACCGCCCTGCCAACAGCACGCTGCAATTCAATGCGCTGGTTGGCGTGGGCAGCGCACTGTGGCCTGAGAAGGAGCGCCAGGAGGCGCTGTCGAGCTGGATGAGCATCGGCGGCCGCATCTACGTCAAGACCGGCCAGGACGTCAATCCGCAGACCTTGCAGCGGGTGCTGCAAGATGTGATCGACCGTGCGCCTTGGGCCAGCCTGGCGACGCCTGAAATGAAGGTCGCGCTGGGCCAGCGCAAGATGGTCGATATCGGCCTCGGTCCGCTGGCCGACGCCTACTTCGACCGCAGCGTCGCCAACACCATGGGCACCGGCCCGCGCGGCGACATGCGCATGGTGCTGGCGCTCGGCGCCACCGGCTTGCTGATACTGCTGCTCGCCGTGATCAACTACGTCAACCTGGCGACGGTGCGCGCCTTGCGCCGCCAGCGCGAGATCGCCATGCGCCGTGTGCTGGGCGCCGGCACGCGTCAGTTGCTGACCCAGTTCATGGCCGAGTCGATGCTGCTGTCGGTGGCCGCCGCCGCGCTGGGCGTGCTGCTGGCGTGGCTGCTGCTGCCGCTGGCCTCCGATTTGCTGGAGCGCCGCCTGGACGGCATGTTCACGCCGGCGACGGTCGGCGCGTACCTGCTGGCCGGCGCCCTGGTCGGCGCGGCGGCCGGCGTCTATCCGGGCTGGCTGGCGCGCGGCGTCGACATGGGCATTGCGCTGGCCCACCGCAGCGGCGAGACGGCCGGCGGCGCATGGCTGCGCCGCGTCCTGACGGTGGTGCAGTTCGGCGCCGCGATGAGCATGGGCAGCGTGGCGCTGGCGATCCTGTGGCAGACACAGTTCGCCGCAGCGGCGCCGCCGGGCTTCGATCCCGATCCGCTGCTGGTGGTGGAAATGAAAGAGAACCTGCGCGACAATCCCGCCGCCCGCGCGCTGCGCGACGCCATCGCACAACTGCCCGGGGTGGCCGGCGTGGCGGACAGCCGCGACGTGCCGGGCCGCGACGACAAGACCGGCACGCATGGCAGCACCACGGTCCCGCGCGTGGACGGCAGCAACGTATCGCTGTCGGCGCATTTTGTCGGAGCGGATTTCTTCAACGTCTACGGCTTAAAGGCCCTGGTCGGGCGCCTGTTCGATCCGCGCATCGAAGGCACGGCCGGCGACGGCGAGCAAAACATCGTGATCAACCAGGCGGCGGTGCAGGCGCTGGGCTGGCCGTCCGCGCAGCAGGCGGTGGGCCAGCGCATCGGCAACACGCAGTTCCGCATCGTCGGCGTGGCGCCCGACCTGCGCTGGGAAACGCTGCGCGATCCGGTGCGCCCGACGATGTACCAGATCACCCAGGACAATCAACTGCTGACGGTGCGCATGCGCGCCGCAGCGGACGCGCACAGCCGGGCCGCGCTGGAGCAGGACATCGCCACAGCCTGGAGCCGCTACTTCCCTGACAGCGAACCGGTGATACGCCGGGCCGGCAGCTACTACGCGCAAGCCTACGCCGACGACGTACGCATGGCCAGGCTGCTGGCCTGCGCGACGGCCGTGGTACTGGCGCTGGCCGCTTTCGGCATCTACGTGCTGGCGGCGCACAGCGTGCAGCGGCGCGCGCGCGAGATCGTGCTGCGCAAGCTGCATGGCGCCGGCCGCAAGGCGATCGCGGTCCTGGTCAGCCGCGAATTCCTGCTGCTGACGATGGCCGCCGCAGCGGCCGGGCTGCCGTTGGCGTGGCTGGCCATCGAGCGCTATCTGGCGGGCTTCGCGGCGCGCACGCCGCTGGGCGGCTGGGCGCCGGCGGCGGCGCTGGCGTTCACGCTGCTGATCGTGGCGCTGGCCACCGCCCGCCACACGCTGGCGGCGATGCGCATCGCACCGGCACAAGCGCTGCGCGACTAGCCGCCTCGCCTCCTCAAGCAAAAAGGCCGGTTCCCCCAACGAGGGAACCGGCCTTTTTCATTCATGTCCGACCAGCTTATTTGACCGAAACGAGTTCCAGCTGGAAGATCAGCGTCGCATTGGGAGGAACACTGCCTTTGCCAACCGAACCATAAGCCTGGTCGGGAGGGATGGTCACGGTGCGCGTGCCGCCTACGGCCATGCCGATGACGCCGTTGATGAAGCCTGGGATATTGTCGCTGCCGCTCAGGACCAGCGCATAGGGATCGGTCGGCGCCACATTGGCATCGAACTGCGGGCCCTTCTTGTCGGCGCGCGTGCCGTCATACACCCAACCGACGTAATGGACGGTGACGGAGCTGCCGGCGGCGGCGACAGCGCCGGTGCCAGGTACGTCATTGGTTATCGTCAGTACCGTCGGCGGCGGGTCGGAGGGGATCACGATGGCCGGGATGACATCGACCAGCTCGAAATCGTAGACCATCGGCGAATTGGCGGAAATGGCCGCGTAGCCGTACGGGTTAGGACTCGGCACGGGGCGCGAGGCAGCGCCGTACACCAGATTGGCCGGCAGGATGGCGGTGCGCTTGCCGCCGATTTTCATGGCGGCGACTGGACTCACGCCGAGGATGGACTGGTCCCAGCCCGTCACCACCGCGCCCAGCCCCACCGTGAACGGCGCGGCCGGCTTGCCGGTATCGACCGAGCTTTCCACCTTGGCGCCCTTGAAATCGGACTTGGTCGAGTCGTACAGATAGCCGGTGAAGTTGATCACCACAATGTCGCCCGCCTTGGGCGCGGCGCCGGTGCCGACCACGGTATCGGTCAGTTTGAACGCCGGTTGCGGCACCACCACCGCCACCGGTGCTTTCGATCCGCCGCCGCAGGCCGTCAGGGCCGCTACGCAGGCAACGGCAGCAATAAATTGAAACATCGATTTCATGATTACCTTTGATGAGTATTCGTATTGGTCCCACATTCGGAGCAGAAGTTTAGCAGACCAAGCCGCTTCTGCTCCGGGCGCTACATTCGGTTACATCATTTAGCGCCGCGAGTGTGCTTAAATTTCCACTTGCGTGCCAAGTTCGATCACGCGGTTGGTGGGAATCTGGTAGTAGTCGGCGGCGCCGCGGGCGTTGCGCGACATCGCCACGAACAGGTGTTCGCGCCAGGTCGACATGCCGGCGCCCGGGGTCGAGATCACCGTCTGGCGGGCGATGAAGAACGAGGTCTCCATCATCTCGAACGGCAGGCCGAGGCAGTCGCACAGCGCCAGCGCTTTCGGGATGTCCGGTTCGTCCTTGAAGCCGTAGTGGACGTTCACCTGGTAGCACTGGTGGCCCAGGTCCGTGACCTTGACCTGCTCGGCCTCCGGCACGAACGGCTCCTCCACCACGTGCACCGTGAAGAACACCACGCGTTCATGCAGCACCTTGTTGTGCGACAGGTTGTGCAGCAGCGCGTGCGGCACGCCGTCGCTCTCGCCGCGCAGGAAGATGGCGGTGCCGTAGACCCGCGTTGGCGGCGCCACGAACAGCGAGGCCAGGAAGTCTTCCAGCGGGATCGCGTGCTTCTGCAGGTTCTGGAACACCAGCTCGCGGCCGCGCTTCCAGGTCAGCATGACGGTGAACAGCACGGCGCCCAGCAGCAGCGGGAACCAGCCGCCGTGGAACAGCTTGAGCGTGCTGGCCGAGAACAGCATGATGTCCATGATGATGAAGAAGCCGGTGGCGGCCAGGCACAGCGCCAGCGGCATGTGCCAGCGGTAGCGCGTGACGAAGAAGGTCAGGAAGGTGGTGGCCAGCATGGTCGCGGTCACCGCGATGCCGTAGGCACCGGCCAGCTTGTCCGACGAGCCGAAGCCGATCACCGCCAGCAGCACCACCGCCAGCTGCAGCCAGTTGACGGCCGGGATGTAGATCTGGCCGATTTCACGCTCGGACGTGTGCACCACGCGCATGCGCGGCAGCAGGCCCAGGGCGATGGCCTGCTTGGTCATCGAGAAGGTGCCGGAAATGGTGGCCTGCGAGGCGATTACCGTCGCCATCGTCGACAGCACCACCAGCGGGTAGACGCTCCAGGCGCCGAGCTGCTGGAAGAAGGGATTGGAGATCGCTTCGGGGTGGACCAGCAGCAGCGCGCCCTGGCCCAGGTAGTTCAGCGCCAGCGCGGGGAACACCACCAGGAACCAGGCGGCACGGATCGGCTTCTTGCCGAAGTGGCCCATGTCGGCGTACAGCGCCTCGGCGCCGGTGAAGGCCAGCACCACGGCACCCAGCGCGACGAAGGCGATCATGCGGTTCTGAAGCATGAAGCGGAAGGCGTTCAGCGGATTGAGCGCCCACAGGATCTGTGGCGCTTCGAGGATATTGATCAGGCCCATGACGGCCAGCGCGGCGAACCACACCATCATCACCGGGCCAAACAGGCGGCCGATGCCGGCCGTGCCGTGGCGCTGCACCGCGTACAGCGTGACCAGCACGATGATGGTCAGCGGCACGATGTACTGCTCCAGCCCTGGCGCGGCCACTTCCAGGCCCTCCATCGCGCTCAGCACCGAGATGGCGGGCGTGATCACGCTGTCGCCGTAGAACATGGTGGCGCCGAACACGCCCAGCAGCATCAAGGGATAGTGCCAGCGCGGCGCGGCCTTGCTGACCGAATTGAGTACCAGCGCCATCAGCGCCATGATGCCGCCTTCGCCGCGGTTGTCGGCGCGCAGCACCAGCGTGACGTATTTGAGCGAGACGATCATCGTCAGGCCCCAGAAAATCAGCGAAATAATGCCCTGCAGGTTGAACTCGTTCAGCGCCAGGCCGTGTTCGGGATCGAAGATGGTTTTGAGGGTGTAGAGGGGACTGGTACCGATGTCGCCGTAGACGATGCCTACCGCAGCCAGCGTCAGGGCGACGAGGCTGCTTTTCTTATGTTGCTCGGTCAAGATTGCACCTGTTGTTGTTTTGGTGCATTGCACAATAGGATAAGTATTTGCAAAAGGCAAGGAGATTTTCGCATGGAAGGGCGTTCCAAAATTTCAATAACGCCAGTGTACGCTGCTGCGGGCCGAAGCGCGAGGCCGCGCAGCGGTGGTGCGCCAGATCGGCGATAATGGCAGACCTTGCCTTCGACCCGCTCCCTTCTCCATGAATATTGGTATTGTTTACGCCACATTCGCGTTCTTTTGCTGGGGCTTGTTCCCGTTGTACTTCCACGCCATCGGCGAGGTGCCCGCGGTGGAAATCCTGGCGCACCGCATGCTGTGGTCGCTGTTGTTCCTGGGCCTGGTGCTGACCGCGCGCCAGCAATGGAAGTGGCTGCCGAAGGTGCTGCGCAATCCGCGCGTGCTGGCCAGCTTTGTGGCCTCGGCGCTGCTGCTGACGGCCAACTGGTTCGTCTACATCTGGTCGGTCAACAACGGCCATGTCATCGACTCCAGCCTGGGCTATTTCATCAATCCGCTGATCAATGTGCTGCTGGGCCTGCTGGTGCTGAAGGAAAAGCTGCGGCGCGGCCAGTGGATCGCCATCGCCGTGGCGGCCGGCGGCGTGCTGTGGCTGACCTGGTCGGCCGGCCAGGTGCCGTGGATTGCCTTAATTTTAGGCATCACCTTCGGCGGCTACGGCCTGCTGCGCAAGATGGCCGCGCTGGCGGCGCTGGAGGGCCTGTCGCTGGAAACCATGCTGCTGTTCCCGCTGGCGCTGGTGTATGTGCTGTGGCTGACCGCGCACGGCCAGAACACCTTCCTCAACACTCCGTACGACAGCACCCGCTGGCTGCTGGCGGCGGCCGGGCCGATCACCGCGATCCCGCTGGTGATGTTCGCGGCCGGCGCGCGCAAGATCCCGATGTCGGTGCTGGGCCTGCTGCAATACCTGTCGCCCACCATGCAGGCGCTGCTGGGCGTGTGGGTGTTCCATGAAGGCTTTCCGCCGGCGCGGCTGATCGGCTTCATCATCATCTGGGCCGCGCTGGCGCTGTACGTGGCCGAGGGGCTGTGGAGCGCCCGGCGCGCTAAATAGTGGGCGGGCGGCGGGATTTATCGTATCCTGTCGTCCTCCTTGCATTTCTACGCAATTAAAAAATTCTTACTGAGATTCTCAATGGCAAATTACGTCTATACCATGAACCGCGTGGGCAAAATCGTCCCGCCCAAGCGCCAGATTCTGAAAGATATTTCGCTGTCCTTCTTCCCGGGCGCAAAGATCGGCGTGCTGGGCCTGAACGGCTCCGGTAAGTCGACCTTGCTGAAAATTATGGCCGGCATCGACACCGACATCCAGGGCGAAGCCGTGCCGATGCCGGGCCTGAACATCGGCTACCTGCCTCAGGAACCGCAGCTGGATCCGGAAAAAACCGTGCGCCAGGAAGTCGAGTCGGGTCTGGGCGAAGTGTTCGAGGCGCAAGCCAAGCTGGAGGCCGTGTACGCCGCCTACGCCGAGGAAGACGCCGACTTCGACGCGCTGGCCACCGAGCAGGCGCGCCTGGAAGCGATCATCTCGACCTCCGACGGCGGCAACCTGAACCTGCAACTGGAAATGGCCGCCGACGCGCTGCGCCTGCCGCCTTGGGACGCCAGGATCGGCGTGCTGTCCGGCGGCGAGAAGCGCCGCGTGGCGCTGTGCAAGCTGCTGCTGTCCAAGCCGGACATGCTGCTGCTCGACGAACCGACCAACCACCTGGATGCCGAGTCGGTCGAATGGCTGGAGCAGTTCCTGCTGCGCTTCCCTGGCACTGTGGTCGGCATCACCCACGATCGCTACTTCCTCGACAACGCCGCCGAATGGATCCTGGAACTGGACCGCGGCCATGGCATTCCATGGAAGGGCAACTACTCGTCGTGGCTGGACCAGAAGGCCAACCGCCTGAAGCAGGAAGAGTCGACCGAGTCCGCGCGCCAGAAGGCGCTGGCCAAGGAACTGGAATGGTCGCGTCAGAATCCGAAGGCGCGCCAGGCCAAGTCCAAGGCCCGCCTGGCCCGCTTCAACGAGCTGAGCGAGTACGAATACCAGAAGCGCAACGAGACCCAGGAGATCTTCATCCCTGTGGCCGAGCGCCTGGGCAATGAAGTGATCGAGTTCAAGAATGTGTCGAAAGCGTTTGGCGACCGCCTGCTGATCGACAACGTGTCGTTCACGATACCGCCGGGCGCCATCGTCGGCATCATCGGCCCGAACGGCGCCGGTAAGTCGACCCTGTTCAAGATGATCGCCGGCCTCGACAAGCCGGACAGCGGCGAAGTGGTGATCGGCCAGACCGCCCGCATCTCGCTGGTGGACCAGAGCCGCGATACGCTCAGCGACAGCAAGAGCGTGTTCGAGGACGTGTCCGGCGGCGCCGACATGCTCAGCGTCGGCCGTTTCGACATGCCGTCGCGCGCCTACCTGGGCCGCTTCAACTTCAAGGGTTCGGACCAGCAGAAAATCGTCGGCAACCTGTCCGGCGGTGAGCGCGGCCGCCTGCACCTGGCCAAGACGCTGCTCAAGGGCGGCAACGTGCTGCTGCTGGATGAACCGTCGAACGATCTGGACGTGGAAACCCTGCGCGCGCTGGAAGACGCGCTGCTGGAGTTCGCCGGTTCGGTGCTGGTGATCTCGCACGATCGCTGGTTCCTGGACCGTATCGCCACCCACATCCTGGCGTTCGAAGGCAACTCGCAGGTCACCTTCTTCGACGGTAACTATCAGGAATACGAAGCCGACAAGAAGAAACGCCTGGGCGAGGAAGGCGCGAAGCCTAAGCGCATCCGCTACAAGCCACTGACCGTGTAAACGACCAAGGCCACCGCAAGGTGGCCTTTTTATGCCTGAGAGGCGCCCCCCGAACCGAGGCGGGGTCGGACCCCGTAGGGTCCGACCCCTGTGGTGCCGTGCGGGTTAGAAGTTGTAGCGCACGCCGGCGGTGATGGCGCTGTTTTTGCGGCCCAGATCGATGTTGTTCTTGCCGTAGTTTTCATACTCCAGCGAGACCTTCACGTTCTTGTTGATCGCGTACTCGGCGCCAACGGAGCCGTACAGCGCGCTCTTGTTGCTGTCGCCGCTGACGGCCGCGATGCCGGTGGTGGTGACGGCATTGTGGTTGCGCGCCACGCCCAGCTTGCCGAACACGGCGACCTGGTCATTGACGGTGTAGGTACCCTTGCCTGCAACATAGAACGAGTTGGCGTCGGTCTGCACGTGGCCGGCTGCGCCGCCTGACGTGTAGTCATAACCTTTCTTGCCGAAGTCGGTATAACCGCCTTCGATCGCCCAGGTCTTGTCGAAGTTGTAGCCGGCGAAGATCTTGCCAGTCGCCTTGTCGCCGCTGCGGTCGGAGGTGCTGGTGGCGCCAGGCACGTCGAATTTGTAGTGGCTGCCCACGACACCGGCGCCGATGTAGGCGGTGCCTGCGTCATCGGCGGCGTAAGCGGAGGTGCCGGCCAGGGCGGCAGCGGAAGCAACGATTGCGAACAGAATTTTTTTCATGGTCTTGGATCTTTCAGCAAAATGAGTGTTGGACTTGCTTGGGATCGCAGTTCTCTGAATTGCGATGGAGTCAAGATAGCACTCGAATCAACTCCCGTCACCGCCGAATTAGTAAGAAGTGTGACGAGATGTAAGCCGAACGAACCGCTGAAAAATTCTGTTCCGACAAAACTTAAGCGATGCTTAAGCGCTTGGGCGCCGCACGCGTCGCGGGCGGGGCCGCCGACGCCTGCTGATGCTGCGCCAGGCGGAACACGCCGACCACCGCCGACAATTTCTCCGCCTGCTGCTGCATCGAATCCGACGCCGCCGCCGACTGCTCCACCAGCGCCGCGTTCTGCTGGGTCACCGCGTCCATCTGGATGATGGCCTGGTTGATCTGCTCGATGCCGGCATGCTGTTCGCCGCTGGCGGCCTGGATGTCGGCCACGATGTCGGTCACGCGCTGAATGCTGGTGACGATGTCGCGCATCGTCGCGCCGGCCTGGTCCACCTGGCGCGCGCCGGCTTCGACCTTGCTGACGGAGTCGCCGATCAGTTCCTTGATTTCCTTGGCCGCGGCCGCCGAGCGTTGCGCCAGCGTGCGCACCTCGGAAGCGACCACCGCAAAGCCGCGCCCCTGCTCGCCGGCGCGGGCCGCCTCCACCGCCGCGTTCAGGGCCAGGATGTTGGTCTGGAAAGCGATGCCGTCGATGACGCCGATGATGTCGGCGATCTTGCCGGACGATTCATTGATGGCGCTCATCGTGCCGATCACCTCGTCGACCACGGCGCCGCCCTTGCGCGCCACCTCTGACGCCGAGCGCGCCAGCTCGTTGGCGGTGCGCGCGTGATCGGCGTTGGCCTTGACCGTCGCGGTCAGCTCTTCCATCGACGAGGCCGTTTCCTCCAGCGCCCCCGCTTGCTCCTCCGTACGCGCCGACAGGTCCAGCGTGCCGCTGGCGATCTGCGACGAGGCGGTGGCGATGGTGTCGGTGCCGTTGCGTACCTGGCCGACGATGTCGCCGAGGCTGTCGCGCATGGTCTTCATCGCATATAGCACGCTGCCGTGGTCGGTCTGCCGCACATCGACGCTGACGGTCAGGTCGCCGCCGGCGATGCTGTTGGCGACGTCCGCGGCATAGCCCGGTTCACCGCCCAACTGGCGGATCAGTCCACGCGTGATCGCCACACCCAGCGCCACGCCCAGCGCCAAGCTGCCTGCCACCAGGCCCACCATCGTCAGCAGGCTGGAGCGCGACAAGGCGGCTGTCTGCTCGGCCTTGGCGTTGGCGCGTTCCTCCTTGAGCTTGGTCATTTCGGTCAGCAGGTCATCCAGCACATTGGCCTGCTTGCGCGCGACGGCCAGCATCTGGTTCAACTCGTCGCTGCGCTGCGCCAGCGGTTCGGCCTCGGCGCGGTCCAGTGCGCGCGCCAGCAGCCGCTCGAATTCCTGGGCTTGCACCCCGTAGCTGTCGATCAGCTTGCGCCCCCGCTCGACAACGAACAGCGGCCGCGCCTTGTCGAGATAGTCGCGGATCGTCGCCAGGTATTTCTGGATGTCCGCACGGTGGCCGGCACGCTCCTGCGCCGAAGTCGCCAGCAAGAAATTGCTGCGCGAACGGCTGGCGTAAATCAGGTTGATGTTGGCTTCCTTGATGTAGGAAACGCCCATCAGGTCTTCCGCGTACATGCTGTCGGCCATGCCGGCGATGCGATTCATGCTGAAAATGCCGATGCACGCGACCACGGCCCCAAGCACCGCAACAAACACAAATCCACAGATGAGTTTGGTTCCAATCTTCATATTGTTAAACATGGCTGGCCTCCAATGTAGAGAGCTAACAATAACAGCGTCAGCCGGCGCCCCCCCCCGATCCGCGCAGCAATTTCCCCGCCGGCCCACCCACAATGTCACAGCACGCCAACACTTGCAAGAACTTAGGCGATCAGGCGGAAAGTGAGGTTGATGCGCGGCCCGCGCGGGTCCCGTGCCTTGTTGATGCCGTGCAGCCAATGTTGCTGCAGGGTGCCCGCCATCAGCAGCAGGCAGCCGTCGCCCAGCGCCAGCTTGATGGTCTTCGGCAGGCGCCGGTGCTTGAGGATGAAGGTGCGCGGCGCGCCGAAACTGACCGAGGCGATGGCCGGCTGCGGCCCCAGTTCGCGCTCGTCGTCGGCGTGGAAGCCCATGCTGTCGCGTTCGTCGCGGTAGTAGTTCAGCAGCACGCTGTTGAAGCGGCGCCCGGTGGCCTGCTCGACTGCCTGTTTGATGTGCAACTGCAGCGGCGTGAACGGCAGCGGATGGAAGGTCTTGCCGGAATAGCGGTAGCTGGCCTCGCCATGCCAGGCGCTCAGGCGCGGTTGCATGTGCAGCTTGCCCCAGACCTGGACTTGTTCCGCGCGCCAGTCGGTCTCGTCCAGCAGGCGTTGCATGGCCTCGGCCGGCGCCAGGTCCAGCGCCAGCCGCTGCTGGAACCACAGTTCGCCATCCTCGATCGGGATGGGCATCAGGGCGCTGTCGTCGGCAAATAAGTCCATGCGCGGTATGATACCGGCACTACGTCAGCCAAGAGATCACCCGCATGAAAAAACGCCAGTTTCTGGGCCGCGCCGCCTTGGCCGGCATGGCCGCCGCCGCCCTGCCGGCATCGCAAGCCTCTGCCGCCGCGGGCGGCGCCGGCCCCGCGCTGTTGACCGTCACCGGCGCCGTCGGCAAGGTCAACCGCGGCCGCTTCGATCCGGTGCGCGACCAGATGATGCACAAGCAAAAACTCAGCTTCGACAAGGCGCATGCCTTCGACTTCGCGGCGCTGGCCGCGCTGCCGGCCATCACCATCCAGCCGACGCTGGAATACGACGGCAAGGTGCATACCATGCGCGGCCCGCTGCTGCTGGATGTGATGAAGGCGGCCGGCGCGTCGCTGGGCGACGGCGGCAAGCTGGTGTTGCGGGCGGTGGATGGCTATGCGGCCACGGTCACCGTGGCGCAGGCGCGCGCGCAGCGCTACATCGTCGCCACCCATCTGGATGGCGCGCCGATGGCGCTGGGCGGATTGGGGCCGCTATGGGCGGTCTACGATGCCGACAAGGTCGCGGAGATGGCGGCCAAACCGCTCGCGGAGCGGTTCGGTTCCTGCCCGTGGGCCTTGTATCACATCGAGGTGCAGGCTTAACGCTTAAGCGTAGGCTTCGGCCAGGGTCATTACGCGCGGAGCGATGGTGATGCCGATGCCGCTGAACAGCGCGGTGATGGCGGCCATATTGGCTTCCATCTCTTCGGCTTTCCAGCCCTGGAACAGATCGGTGCCGTCCTTCTGGAAGTGCAGGTCCAGCACCTTGCCGCGGTCCTTGTGGGTGTAGCCGCCGCTGTAGGTGTTCTTGAAGCCCATCGCCGCCAGCGCCGCCAGTACCTCGGCCGGCGGATTGTCCGGGTCGGTGGCCATGAACACACCGAAGGTCTTGCCGGGTGGTTTAGCGGCGACATCTACGTCGTAAATCCCAGGCGCTTTCGTGACGGTCGTACTCTTCAGAAATAACATGTTCTTACCCCTATCCTATTGGTGCGCCGGCTTGATGCTAGATTCTTTAGGAAAACATTCTAAGAAACAAGCTTATTGCTAATTCCGAGGTTTGTCGACTAATCCCGCCACTTATTTGTGAATTCGTACCAATAAAACTGCAACGCCCGCTTCGGACCAAGCATGCACCTGCTTAAAATATAGTTGTTGTTTAGTAATTTGCAAGGAGATAAGAGCTGTAGCCGTCGCAGCGGGCTATTTCTGGCGCTTCCGGCGCGCCAGGTCCGCCGTGGGCGCCACCAGCGCCTGGTAGAGTTCGCCAGTTGACCTGTCCCACCGGCTGACCGCCCGTTGTTGGCGATCCACAGTGTCCATGTCGCCGCGCGCGATCGGGCCGCTGAGCGCGGCGGCGGCGCCGAGCCGGAAGACATTGGCCATCGACTCGGTGGCCAGCGGCTGCGCCATCTGGCGCGCCACCGGTTCCGGAATGCCGGCCGCCATGTAGGCGCGCAGGGCGGCGTCCAGCACCGTGACCAGGTAGTTGCTGGCGAAGACGGCGGCGGCGTGATACACGGTCTTGGCCGAGGCGTCGATCGGCACCGGCTGCGCGCCTATCGCCTGCAAGGCCGGCGTCAGCACGGCCAGCGCGGCGGCGTCGCCCTCAATGCCGCAGAAGGTGCCTGCAAATTGAGCAGCCACCGCCGCCGGATCGGCAAAGCTGCGGATCGGGTGGACGCTGGCGACCAGCGCGCCGGCATCGCGCGCCGCCTGCAACTGGCCGGACGCCAGCGCACCGCTGCAATGGAACACCACGCTGCCTTGCAACGGCACCGCCTGCGCCAGCGCGGCGCAGGCGCTCGCGATCTGGTCGTCGCCGACGGCCAGCACATGGATGTCGGACGGCTGCAATTGGTCGTAGCGCTCCACCGCCGCGCCGCTGCCGATGAAATCCACGCCGGCCTGCGCCGACGCGGCGGAACGCGTGAGCACCTGCTGCACCTGATAGCCGCCCTGCCCCGCCAGCAAGCGTCCCAGCACGCGGCCGACATGGCCGGCGCCGATCAGGTTGAGTGTCGCCATCAGAAACCAGACCCCGGCTGCTGCAGGTACGCCTGTTCTTCCGGCGTCGATGCGCGGCCGAGGATGGCGTTACGGTGCGGGAAACGGCCGAAGCGGCGTATCACCTCGCGATGGCGATGCGCGAAATCGAGCATGCCGGCGATGCCCTGGCTGGTGGCCGGCGGCGCGGTGTCGCGTACCGCGTCCGCCATGTGCGTGTACAGGGCCACGGCCCGTTCCTGCATCGCCATGTCCTCCGCGTGCTCGAACGGCAGGTAGACAAAGGCGCGCTGCAAGGGCGGCAGCGCCAGGTCCTGTTGCGCGTCGACCATATTCAGCGCCGCCTGCAAGGCCTGCGGGTCGCCGGCAAAGGCCAGCGGCGTGCCGCGGTGGACGTTGCGGCAGAACTGGTCCAGCACCAGGATGCGCGCCAGCGCCGACTGCGGACCTTCCGCATCCCACGCATGCAGGCCGCCGGCCAGCGCCTGCTCGATCAGCGCGCCGAAGCGCCCGGCGATCTCGCGGTCGAAATCGTCGCTCTTCTGGAACCACTCGCGGCGCATCGCGTCGGCGGCCTGCCCTGCGGAAGGCTGGAACCAGAAATCGAATACCGCCCTGGCTTGTTCGTTCATGCTCATGTTCGTGTTAGTTTTCAGTTACGTGCGTGCGACAGCTGGAAGCTGTGGATGCCGTCGAATTGCGCCAGCTCGGCCGACAGCACCGACATCGGCGCGCCGCTACGCTTGCTGAGCGCGATGGCGACAAAGCGCCATTCCTGCATGCCGCCATCGCTGCCTATCATCAGCGAGCCACCGGCGATTTCGTAGCCGCGTTGCAGCGCCATCGCGCGCAGCGCCGGCTCCTGCGGCAGAAAGCCGGCCTTGAAGCGCATGGTGATCGCAATCGCGTGCCGCGACGGCAGCCAGGCCTCGACCCTGGTCAGCAGGATCATCGCGCCTGCGCACAGCACCGCCAGCCCCATCGCGCCCAGGTAGAAGCCGATGCCGACCATCACGCCGATCACCGACGACGCCCAGATCGAGGCCGCCGTCGTCAGGCCACTGATGTTAAAGCCTTCGCGCATGATGACGCCGGCGCCGAGGAAGCCGATGCCGGTGACGATGCCCTGCACGATGCGGGTCGGGTCGGAGGTCAGGATGGTGTGGCCGGTATGGCCGCCGAACCAGTCGCCGGGATAGCCGCCGATCACCGTCAGCGCGGCGGAGGCCATGCATACCAGCCCATAGGTGCGCATGCCGGCCGCGCGGCCGTGATACGAGCGCTCGTAGCCGACCATCAGGCCTAGCAGCAGCGCACCGACCAGATTCAGCAAAATGACGCCGTTGGTGGCGATTTCCTGGGTAGACCAATAGGCGAACAGGGATTCAATCGGTGGCATGCGTGCTCTCTCTCAGTGGTAACGCTACGGCGTTTTTTTAACGAGCTGTTTTTCGAACGCGACATCGAGCTTGCTGACGCGCCGGGGCGGCCCCGGCGAAATGCCGTTGACGAAGGCGACGAAATCGTCCAGCTCCAGCGGAGGGCACAGCGGCGGCTGGCCGGCGCCTTCGGTCAGGAAGAAGTGGCCGCTGCCGGTGCGCGACATCGAATACTTGGCGTTGCCGCTGCGGACCTTGAGGCGGTCGACAGCGGAGGTGGCACGGGTTGCGCGACCGCTCATAACGCCTCCGTACGGGTTTCCAGCCAAGCCAGAGCGGCGCCCGACAGCAACGGGCGCAAACGCTGGCGCACCGTCGCGTGATAGTCGTTGAGCCAGCGCTTCTCGTCGTCGCGCAGCAGCGAGGGCGCGATGCAGCGGGTGTCGATCGGGCACAGGGTCAGCGTTTCGAAATCGAGGAACTCGCCGAATTCGGTCTGGCCCGCAGGCCGGTTCAGCACCAGGTTTTCAATCCGGATGCCCCATAGTCCGGGACGGTACAGGCCCGGTTCTATCGATGTAATCATGCCTGGCTCCATGGCGGTGTGCAGCTCCGGCATCGCCGATTGCGAAATCGACTGCGGGCCTTCGTGCACGTTGAGGAAGTAACCGACGCCGTGGCCGGTGCCGTGGCCGAAGTCCAGGCCCTCGGCCCACAGCGGCGCGCGGGCGATGGCGTCGAGCATCGGCGATTTGGTCCCGCGCGGGAAGCGCGCCGAGGACAAGGCGATCACGCCCTTGAGCACCAGCGTGAAATCGCGTTTGTGCTCGGCCGTGATGGCGCCGACGCCGACCACGCGGGTGATGTCGGTGGTGCCGCCCAAATACTGGCCGCCGGAGTCGATCAGCAGCAGGCCGTCGCCTTCGATGACGGAGTGCTGGGCCTCGGTGGCGCGGTAATGCATGATTGCGCCGTTGGAGCGGAAGCCGGCGATGGTGGAGAAGCTGGGGCTGACGAAGCCCGGACGGCGCGCCCGCGCCGCCGTGATTTCGCGGTCGATGGCCAGTTCGGTCAGCGGCGGACGCTGCGGATCGGCCAGCGTCTGCTCCAGCCAGGTGAAGAATTCGCACAGGGCAGCGCCGTCCTGCTCCATCGCGGCGCGCACGTGGGCAGCATCGGCTTCGCTTTTCTTCGATTTGGCGAAGGTGGTGGGGTTGATCGCCTCGATCACCTGAACCGTGGCCGGTATCCACTGGCGCGTGCCGTGGGTGAGGCGGCGCGGGTCGATAAGCAGCGTGCTGTCGGCGGGCAGCGCGGCCAGCGCGGCGGCGGCCGATTGGTAGGGCGCGACGTCGACGCCGTCCTCCGCCAAGGTGGCGCGCAGCGCGGGCGAGACTTTGCCGTCGGCGACGAACAGCGTGGCGCGGGCCGGACCGATCAGCGCGTGGGACAGAAAAATTGGGTTGTAATTAACATCGGCGCCGCGCAGGTTGAACAGGTAGGCGATATCGTCCAGCGTCGAAATCAGGTGACGCTCCGCGCCCAGCTGCTGCATCGTCGTGCGCAAATTGACAAGTTTTTCGACGCGGGTCTGCGAGGCGTAAGGTGGCAGATGCTCGTACACCGGCGCGGCCGGCAGCGCGGGGCGGCCGCTCCAGACCTGATCCAGCAGATCGAGATCGGTGCGCAGCGCGACGTTTTTCTTTTGCAGCGCCTGTTCCAGCAGGCGGGCGATGGACAGGCCGAGCACCGCGCCGTCAACCGCCGCCGTCTCGCCGGGCTTCAGGGTCGCGGCCAACCAGTCGACATATTGAACGCTGGCGCCGGAAGTTAGTTTCATCAGGGCAATGCCGGTGCCGGCTAATTGCTGCTCGGCTTGAGTCCAATAGCGGGCGTCGGTCCAGATGCCGGCAAACTCCGGCGTGACAATAAAAGTACCGACCGAGCCGGTAAATCCCGACAGCCATTCGCGGCCCTGCCAGCGGGCCGGCAAATATTCGGACAAATGAGGATCGGCCGACGGCACGATCAGCGCGTCGATCTGCTGTTGACGCATCGCCGCCCGCAACAGCGCCAGGCGCTCGACGAAATGGGAAGTATCTGGAATATGCATGGATGAGGTCAATTTCCGGTGCGCCGCCGATGCGGCATAGCTTGTCGCCATGATACCGCGATTGCTTGGGGTGCAGGTTTCGAACTTGATCTGATTGCACCCGATCGTTGCGGTAAAGTACTTTTATTTGATCAGCTTGTTTCGCGTTACCTTGAAAACTTTAGGGAACCTCGAAATACCGTCATTTCCCCTCCCAGGGGAAATGACTTCCCGCGCAAGCGGGAACCCATACGCCGCATGAGCAGAATCTCAACATGGATTCCCGCCTGCGCGGGAATGACGAATTGGTGGTTATTCGAGGTGCCCTATAGTGAACAATAAGAATTTCGTTCCAACACAAAAGGGCAAATTTGCAGACTGCCACGCCTATGCAATAGATTACGAGGATTCTTACTAATGGAAATGCATAACCCCCTTCATCCCGGTAAATTTATTCTGGAAGTAAATTTACGGTCTCATAAAGTCAGCGGCCGCCGTTGTGCGGCGAAACTGGGCATCAGGCCGTGACAATTCATTGACCTGGACTGCTCTCGGCCGTGGACAAATGCTGAAAACTGGCACAAACATGCCAATAATTAGCATGAGCAAGGGGCGTAACGACGCCGGGCCGAGCATCTGGACAGATTGATTGGGATAAGACTGCGGGATTCCGCTAACTCATGCCTCGTAGCGGCGCAGGCCTTCGAGATCGAGAATACGAATGCCGCCGTAATCAAGACTTAATAAGCCTTGTTTCTCCAGCAGCTGTAATGCCTGATTGGCGCGCTGGCGCGAGGCGCCGGACAGCAGGCCCAATTCCTCCTGCGATATTTGCACCAGCTTTTCCAATCCCGGATAAAGATGGGAATTAAACATGGAAACCAGGCAGCGCGCAACGCGGTTTAATAAACGGTCGTTTTCCACCATGCCGATAAACTGCCCCAGCCGCTCATTCAGCTGCATCAATAAAAACCGCGTGAAAGGCAGGCTGTTATCCAGCAACCAGTGAAACGTGGACATCGGCATGCGGGCGATATGGCTGTCGCGCAATGCCATCGCGTCGTATTTCAGTATCTCACGCTTTAATACCGAACCTTCGCCAAACCAGCCGCCGGCCGGTACACCGGTAAATGACACGCTTTTACCCGTCGCCGAGAAATTAGTCATCTTGACCATGCCGTCCATAATCCCCAGCCAATGCTCGACCATTTCCCCCTTGCGGCAAACATAACCCCCCTTCGGCACAAAAGTTTCAAAGGTATCGGCCAGCACGCGCGTCATTTGTTCCGGCGTCAGCCCTTGCGCCCAGATTGCCGAACGCAAAGCTATTTCGAGGGAGATATGATGTCGATTAGGCATTATTGCAACGCACCATGGAAAGTTCGGTCAAATGTCGCCGAAAAGACAACCTGACGGTCGGCGGCAGGCTAATATCATCACATAAAAAGGCTGCCGTATCAGAAGTTTAACAAGTACGAGCAAACAGCAACAGGAGACACTGGTGCAAACACAGAACGAGACCTTCCCGCGCTGGCTGCTGACCCATGGCCAGCAGCGTCCGGGAAAACCCGCCTTCCGCGAAAAATACCTGGGCATCTGGCAAAGCTGGACCTGGGCCCAGGTCAACGACGAAGTGCGGGCGCTGGCCTGCGGCCTGGCCGCCATCGGCTTCCAGCGCGGCATGAACCTGGCCATCATCGGCGACAACCGCCCCCGCCTCTACTGGTCCATGCTGGCCGCGCAATGCCTGGGCGGCGTGCCGGTGCCGCTGTACCAGGACGCCCCGGCCGCCGACATGGCCTATGTGCTGGAAAACGCCGAGATCCGCTACGCCATCGTCGAAGACCAGGAACAGGTCGACAAGTTGACGGAATTGCAAAGCCTGTACCCGCATATAGAACACGTCGCCTACGACGACGAACGCGGCATGCGCCACTACCGCCAGCAAGGCCTGCTGTCCTTCGCCCGCCTGCAGGAACTGGGCCGCGACTGGGACAAGGCCAACCCCGGCATGTTCGACAACGCCGTCAAGGCAGGCAAGGGCAGCGACAACGCCATCATCCTGTACACCTCCGGCACCACCGGCAAACCCAAAGGCGTGTGCCAGACCCACTCCGCCCTGATCGCGGCCGGCACCGGCGGGGTCGGTTTCGAGAACCTCACCGACGAAGAAGACATCCTGTCCTACCTGCCGATGGCCTGGGTGGGCGACTGCCTGTTCTCCTTCGCGCAGGCGATGACGGCCGGCTTCACCGTCAACTGCCCCGAATCCGGCGACACCGTCATGACCGACATGCGCGAAATCGGCCCTACTTATTACTTCGCCCCGCCGCGCGTGTTCGAGAACATGCTCACTACCGTGATGATACGGATGGAGGACGCCGGCGCCATCAAGCGCCGCATGTTCCATCACTTCATGGCAGTGGCGCGCCGCAGCGGCGCCGCCATCCTGGACGGCAAGCCGGTGCCGCTGTCGGACCGCCTGGCTTATGCGATAGGCCAGGTGCTGGTCTACGGCCCGCTGAAAAATGTGCTCGGCATGTCGCGCGTGCGGGTCGCCTACACGGCCGGCGCCGCGATCGGGCCGGACCTGTTCCGCTTCTACCGCTCCATCGGCGTCAACCTGAAGCAGTTCTACGGCTCCACCGAAACCTGCGCCTACATCTGCCTGCAGCCGGACGGCCAGATCAAGTTCGACAGCGTCGGCCTGCCGGCGCCGGGCGTCGAGGTCAAGCTGGCCGACAACGGCGAGGTCCTGGTCAGGTCACCAACATTGATGGACTGTTATTACAAGCGTCCCGACGCCACCAGCGAAGCGATCGACGCCGAAGGCTACTTCCACACCGGCGACGCCGGCCTGTTCGACCACGAAGGCCACCTGAAGATCATCGACCGCGCGGCGGACGTCGGCAAGATGAACAGCGGCGCCATCTTCGCGCCCAACTACGTGGAGAACAAACTCAAGTTCTTCCCCTTCATCAAAGAGGCGGTGGTGTTCGGCGACAAGCGCGACGAAGTCTGCGCCTTCATCAATATCGACATGGAAGCCGTGGGCAACTGGGCGGAACGCCGCAGCCTCGCCTATTCCGGCTACACCGACCTGGCCGCGCACCCGCAGGTGTATGGCCTGGTGCGCGACTGCATCGAGCAGGTCAACGCCGACCTGGCGGCCGAGCCGATGATGAGCGATACGCAGATCCACCGCTACCTGGTGCTGCACAAGGAGCTCGACCCCGACGACGATGAGCTGACCCGTACCCGCAAGGTGCGCCGCAAGTTCATCGCCGGGAAGTACGCGGTGCTGATCGATGCGCTCTACAGCGGCAAGCTGTCGCAGTACATCGAAACGCAGGTCAAGTTCGAGGATGGACGCACGGGATTGGTGGCGGCGGACCTGAAGATCGAGTCCTGCAAGACCTTCCCTGCCATCCAGGCAGCGGCCTAGGCCAGAATGGAGGAAGCGACCATGCAAATGAACGAACCAGACACCCACTTCGGGACGGATGCGGATCCCGACCGCCGGAAAATCGGCCCGGTGATCCTCGACCTGAAAAATATCTCGCTCTCCTTCGGCGGCGTGAAGGCGCTGACCGACATCTCCTTCGACGTCAAGCGGCACGAGATCCGCGCCATCATCGGCCCCAATGGCGCCGGCAAAAGCTCGATGCTCAACGTGATCAACGGCGTGTACCGCCCGCAGCTGGGGGAGATCATCTACCGCGGCGAACACCGCAAGAACATGGACTGCCATGCCGCCGCCAAGTCCGGCATCGCCCGCACCTTCCAGAATATCGCGCTGTTCAAGGGCATGACGGTCCTCGACAACATCATGACCGGCCGTAACCTGAAGATGAAGTCCAACTTCCTGATGCAGGCGCTGTACTGGGGCCCGGCGCGGCGCGAGGAGATCGCCCACCGCGTCAAAGCCGAGGAGATCATCGACTTCCTGGAGATCCAGGCGATCCGCAAGACGCCGGTGGGCCGCCTGCCCTACGGCCTGCAAAAACGCGTGGAGCTGGGCCGGGCGCTGGCCGCCGAGCCGGAGATCCTGCTGCTCGATGAACCCATGGCCGGCATGAACGTCGAAGAGAAACAGGACATGTGCCGCTTCATCCTCGACGTGAACGACCAATTCGGCACCACCATCGTGCTGATCGAGCATGACATGGGCGTGGTGATGGACATCTCGGACCGCGTGGTGGTGCTCGACTACGGCAAGAAAATCGGCGACGGCACACCCGACGAGATCCGCTGCAACCAGGACGTCATCAACGCCTACCTCGGAAAGGCCTGCGAATGAACGTGAACTTTTTCTTTGAGGTCTTGATCGGCGGCCTGCTGTCCGGCGTGATGTACGCGCTGGTGGCGATTGGCTTTGTGCTGATCTACAAGGCCTCCGGCGTATTCAACTTCGCCCAGGGCGCGATGGTGTTCTTCGCCGCACTGACCTGCGTCGGCATCGTCGACAAGTTCGGTGTGTCGCTGTGGGTGGCGATACCGCTGACCATCGTCGTCATGATACTGCTCGGTATCGCCATCGAGCGCGTGGTATTGCGGCCGCTGGTGAACCAGCCGGAGATCACGCTGTTCATGGCCACCATCGGCCTGGCCTTCTTCATCGAAGGGCTGGCGCAGTTGATGTGGGGCTCGCAGGTGCACAAGCTGGATCTGCCGATCGAGGATGTGCCGTCCGAGTACCTGATGAACAAATTTAACATCCTGGTCTCGCAGTTCGACATCATGGCGGCCGTTGTCTGCGGCCTGCTGGTGACGGCGCTGGCACTGCTTTTCTCCAGGACCAAGGTGGGCCGCGCATTGCGCGCGGTGGCGGACGATCACCAGGCGGCGCTGGCCGTCGGCATTCCGCTGCAGCGCATCTGGGCGGTGCTGTGGGCGGTGGCCGGGCTGGTCGCGCTGGTGGCCGGCCTGCTGTGGGGCGCCCGCAACGGCGTGCAGTTCGCGCTGACCTTCGTGGCGTTGAAGGCGCTGCCGGTGCTGATCCTGGGCGGCTTCACGTCGATGCCTGGTGCGATCGTCGGCGGCCTGATTATCGGCGCCTCCGAAAAACTGGCCGAGGTGTATATCGGCCCGCTGGTCGGCGGCGGCATCGAAGGCTGGTTCCCGTACGTGCTGGCGCTGTTGTTCCTGCTGGTGCGGCCGGAAGGCCTGTTCGGTGAAAAAATCATCCGCAGAATCTGAGAGAGTAAAGGTAAAGACGATGCTCTACCGCGAAGCAGGACAATTTAAAACCAGCTACCAGGCCGACAGCCAGATCTTCCCGATACTCCAGGACCGCATCGCGTTGTTTGCGTTGCTGGCCGTGGCGATCGTGGTGGTGCCGCTGTTCGCATCGCCGTACACCTTGTCGGCGATCCTGATCCCCTTCCTGATTTTCTCGCTGGCCGCGCTGGGACTGAACATCCTGACCGGCTATGCGGGCCAGCTGTCGCTGGGCACCGCTGCCTTCATGGCGGTCGGCGCCTTCGCCTCGTACAATTTCCTGGCGCGGCTGCCAGGCCTGCCGGTGCTGCTGGCCTTCGTGCTGGGCGGCTTGAGCGCGGCGATGGTGGGCATCGCCTTCGGCCTGCCGTCGCTACGGATACGCGGCTTCTACCTGGCCGCCTCCACGCTGGCCACACAGTTCTTCGTGGTGTGGTGCCTGACCAAGATCCCCTACCTGACCAACTACAGCAGCTCCGGCGTGATCACCGCGCAGAAGATCGTCATCCTCGGCTACCAGTTCGACACGCCGGACCGCAAATACCTGCTGGTACTGGGTGTGGTGGCGGTGATGGCGCTGCTGGCCAAGAACATGATCCGCTCCAACGTGGGCCGCTCGTGGATGGCGGTGCGCGACATGGACGTGGCGGCCGAGGTGATCGGCTTCCGCCTGATGCGCACCAAGCTGCTGGCCTTCGCCGTCAGCTCCTTTTACTGCGGCGTGGCCGGCGCGCTGTATGCCTACGCCTACCTCGGCACGGTGGAACCGGAGGCCTATAACCTCGACCTGTCGTTCCGCATCCTGTTCATGGTGATCATCGGCGGTGTCGGCTCGGTGCTCGGCTCCTTCCTCGGCGCGGCGTTCATCGTGCTGCTGCCGGTGTTCCTGAATATTTTCGCGCACAGCCTCGCGCTGCCGACCAGCGTGGCGTCCAACCTTGAGCTGATGGTGTTCGGCGCCCTGATCATATTTTTCCTGATCGTGGAACCGCACGGTCTGGCGCGTTTATGGCAAATCGGTAAAGAGAAACTGCGTCTGTGGCCGTTCCCGCACTGAGCGCATATAAAACAATAACCTGGAGGAGAAGACAATGAAGCGCATCGCATCCCTGGTACTTGGACTCACACTGGCGGCATCCGTTCCGGCATGGGCGCAACCCGCCGCCGCCGAACAATACGTCGCCCTGCCCTCATATCGCGTAGGCCCTTATGCGGCGGGCGGTTCCGGCTTCTACGGCGGCATCATCGACTACTTCAACCTGGTCAACCTGGCGGGCGGCGTGAACGGCGTGAAGATCTCGTGGGAAGAATGCGAAACCGAATACAACCCTTCGCGCGGCGTCGAATGCTACGAGCGCCTGAAGACCAAGAACGGCGGCGCCACGCTGGTCGAGCCATTGTCCACCGGCGTCGCCTACGGCGTGCTCGATCGTCTGCCGACCGACAAAATCCCGATGACGATGATAGGCTACGGCCGCTCGGACGCCGCCAACGGCAAGGTCTTCCCCTATGTGTTCCCGCTGATTACCAGCTACTGGAACCAGGCCGCCGCGATGATCAAATACCTCGGCGACAAAAACGGCGGCATGGACAAACTGAAGGGCAAGAAGATCGCCTACCTGTACCACGACTCGGCATTCGGCAAGGAACCCTTGCCGGTGCTGGAGGCCTTGTCCAAGCAGTATGGCTTTGACCTGATCAAGATCCCGGTCACGCCGCCGGGCACCGAACAGCAATCGCAGTGGCTGCAGATCCGCCAGGCCAATCCCGACCACGTGATCCTGTGGGGCTGGGGTTCGATGAACGCGGTCGCCATCAAGACCGCGCAACGCAACGGTGTCCCGCGCGAGAAAATGCTGGGCGTGTGGTGGGCCGGCTCCGAAGAAGACACCGTACCGGCCGGCGACGCCGCCAAAGGCTACAGCGCGATGACCTTCAACACGCCGGGCAACTACCCGGTGATGGACGAGATCCACAAAAAACTCTACGACGCCGGCAAGGGCAACCTGGCCGACCGCACCCGCATCGGCTCCGTGTACCACATGCGCGGCGTCAGCGCGGCCATCCTGTGGGTGGAAGCGATGCGCACCGCGCAGGACAAATTCGGCAAGGGCAAACCCGTCACCGGCGAGCAAATGCGCTGGGGCCTGGAGCACCTGAACGTCGACGAGGCGCGCCAGAAAGCCATCGGCGCCTTCGGCATGCTGCCGGTGGTGAAGACCAGCTGCGACGATCATGAAGGTTCCGGCGCCGTCAAGGTCCAGCAATGGGACGGCAAGAAGTGGAACGCCATCACGCCGAACTGGATCGTCGGCGACAAGGCGCTGACCCGCAAGCTGCTGGAAGAAAGCTCCGCAGCCTACGCGGCCGAGAAAAAAATCACGCCAGCCTGCGCAAAATGATCACCGCCGCCAGCACAGCGGCCGCCCCGGCGGCAGCGCCCTATCTCTCCGTGAACAACGTGGAAGTGATCTACGACCATGTGATCCTGGTGCTCAAGGGCGTATCCCTGCAGGTCCCGCAGGGGAAGATCGTGGCCCTGCTGGGCGCCAACGGCGCCGGCAAGTCCACCACGCTCAAGACCATCTCCACGCTGCTGCGCGGCGAACGGGGCGACGTCACCAAGGGCGAAGTCCAGTTCAAGGGCGAACGCATCGACCAGCTGACGCCCAATGAACTGGTGCGGCGCGGCCTGTCGCAGGTGATGGAGGGCCGCCACTGCTTCGGCCACCTGACCATCGAAGAGAACCTGCTCACCGGCGCCTACACCCGCAGCGCGTCGCGGGCGGAGCTGAAGGAGTCGCTGGAAAAGGTGTACCACTACTTCCCGCGCCTGCGAGAGCGGCGCGCCAGCCAGGCCGGCTATACCTCCGGTGGAGAGCAGCAGATGTGCGCCATTGGCCGCGCGTTGATGGCCAAGCCGTCGATGATCCTGCTGGACGAGCCGTCGATGGGCATCGCGCCGCAGATCGTCGACGAGATCTTCGGCATCGTGAAGGATTTGAACAGCAAGGAGAACGTCTCCTTCCTGCTGGCCGAGCAGAACACCAGCATCGCGCTGCGCTACGCGGACTTCGGCTACATCCTGGAGAACGGCCGCGTGGTGATGGAAGGCGCGGCCTCCGAGCTGGCCAGCAATGAAGACGTCAAGGAGTTCTACCTCGGCGTTTCCGGCGCCGGCCGCAAGAGCTTCCGCGACATGAAATTTTACCGCCGCCGCAAACGCTGGCTGGCCTGAGGACCGATGCACATGAATATCAAGCAGGCCAAGGCCCTGTGCCGCACCTTCCCCGGCGCGACCGAGGATACCAAATGGGGCGCCGACCTCGTGTTCTCCGTCGGGGCAAAAATGTTCGCCGTCACCGAGCTCGATGACAAGGCCTGGGGCATCAGCTTCAAGGTGGACGACGAGCGCTTTCTGGAACTGACCGACCGCCCAGGCATCATCCCCGCGCCCTACCTGGCGCGCGCCAGGTGGGTGTACGTTGAAGATTTAAAAACCCTCAGCGACGCCGAAGCCAAAGAACTTCTGGCGCGCTCTTATGAACTGGTGTTCGGCAAACTGACCAAGAAGCTGCAACGCGAGATACAAGGATAAACAAATCATGGCCGATACCTACGACAGTCTCGAAACGCGCCCGCCCGAACAGCGCGAGCGCGAACTGATGTCACGCCTGCCGCAGCTGGTGGCGCGCGCCAAGGCCGCCGCCGGCTGGTCGCGCATCCTGCATGACGTCAACGCAGCCGGCATCGACAGCCGCGCAGCCCTGGCGACGCTGCCGGTGACGCGCAAGTCCGAGCTGCACGCCTTGCAGAAGCAGCAGGCACCGTTCGGCGGCCTCAATACCACGCCCATCGGCGAGCTCTCGCGCGTGTTCATGTCGCCCGGTCCGATCTTCGATCCGGAGGGCCGCGGCCAGGACTGGTGGCGTTTCGCGCGGCCAATGTACGCGGCCGGCGTGCGCGCCGGCGGCCTGCTGCAGAACTGCTTCTCGTATCACTTCACGCCGGCGGCTTTCATGGTCGAGGGCGGCGCCGCGCGCATAGGCTGCGCCGTGATACCGGCCGGCGCCGGCCAGACCGAGCTGCAGGTGCAATCCATCAGCCACCTGCGGCCCGATACCTACATCGGCACGCCGTCCTTCCTGAAGATCATCATCGAAAAAGCGCAGGAACTGGGCGCGGACGTCAGCAGCATCCAGAAGGCCCTGATGTCCGCCGAGGCGCTGCCCGAATCGCTGCGCAGCTGGTTCGTCGAACACGGCGTGCCGCACGTGCTGCAATGCTACGCGTCTGCCGATATCGGCAGCATCGCCTATGAAACGCAGAGCGGCGGCGTGCGCGATCCCGGCATGGTGCTGGACGAGGACCTGATACTGGAAATCGTCCGCCCCGGCAGCGGCGACCCCGTGCCGCCTGGCGAAATCGGCGAGGTGGTCGTCACCCTCTTCAATCCGGACTATCCGCTGATCCGCTTCGCCACCGGCGACCTGTCGGCGATATTGACCGACGCACCGCCCTCGCCCTGCGGCCGCACCAACACCCGCATCAAAGGCTGGATGGGTCGCGCCGACCAGACCACCAAGGTGCGCGCGATGTTCGTGCATCCGTCGCAGGTGCACGACGTCACCCGCCGCCATCCGGAAATCGTCAAGGCGCGGCTGGTGGTGTCGGGCCACATGGCGCAGGACGTGATGACGCTGCACTGCGAAGTGGCCGATCCGTCCAGCGCATCGAGCGCGGTCGCCATCACCGAATCGATACGCGACCTGACCAAATTGCGGGGTGAAGTGCGGTTTGCCACCATCGGCAGCCTGCCCAACGACGGCAAGGTGATCGACGACGTCCGCGACTACACATAAGCCGCGGCTGATTGTGGTGGAAAACCAACGGCATGCGGCGAGGCGGGATATGGCGGATAATAGCGCACTCACCACCTGTTTTTAGAAGCCGAAGAAGATCATGCAAGACTTCCACCACAACCGCGCCCGCGCCCTGCTGGAGAACGCGGAAGAACTGTTCAGCAAGGCAGACGTCGACCAAGCCGTCACCGCGATGGCCAACACCCTCAACGCCCGTTTCGACCGGCCGGACAGCGACTCCTTCCCGCTGGTGCTCGGCGTGATGGGCGGCGCCGTGGTCTTCACGGGCAACCTGCTGCCGCAACTGACCTTCCCGCTCGAATTCGACTACATCCACGTCAGCCGCTACGGCGACGACGACAAGGGCGGACAAGTAGTCTGGAAAGTGGTGCCGCGTTCGAACGTGGCCGGCCGCGTGGTCATCGTGCTGGACGATATTCTGGACGAAGGCGAAACGCTGGCCCACGTCAAACAACGCCTGCTGGACATGGGCGCCTCCGAAGTGGTGCTGGCCGTCTTCGCCGACAAGGCGATCGGCAAGGCCAAGCCGTGCAAGGCCGACATCGTCGGCATCACCATTCCCAACCGCTTCGTCGTCGGCTTCGGCATGGACGCCTACGGTTACTGGCGCAACCTGCCAGGCCTGTGGGCCATCCAGACCGAGAACTAAGCCTTACGGCCGCAGGCCGTATGCGTCGACGAATTTGCGGATGCCGTCCGGGTGTTCGCGCTTCCACGCCTCGAACTCGGGGCGCCAGGACTCCTTGTACTGCAACAGCATCAGCGCGGTCTCCAGCTGGCCGGCCTTGGCCAGCATGCGCATGGTCTTCAGGTTTGGATCGGTGACTTCGCCGACGCCGTTGGCGGCCAGTTCATCGGCCACCTTCATCGCGCCCTCCCATGACGCCAGCTCGATGGCGAACGGCTTGTCGGTCACCTTGTCTTCACGGTTCTTGCCACGGATATTCGCCTCCTGCGCGGCGAGCATCAGCCACACCGCGCCGTCGGGACTCTTTTGCGCGACAGGTCCGCTGTATCCTTCATCCAGATTGATGACGAACTTGCCGGTCGCAGGGTCCATCATCGTGCTGGCCTTGCGCTTCATCCGCAGGGGCGTCAGCGGATAGCCGTTGGCCGCGCGCAGGGACGCCAGCTTGTCCCAGCTGGGGCGCTGGCTGGGCTGTGCGGCGATACCGCTCAACAGCGCAGCTTCGGCTGCGGCACGCTTGCCCTGCCTGGCCAGCGCATCGGACAGGAAGCGCCACGCCTGGCCGTTCAACGGCTCCAGCACCGCCGCCTTGCGGAACCAGGCTTCCGCTTCCGGCATATTCTGCTGCATGTAGTACGTATCGCCGAGATACACCAGCACCGACGAATACTGCGGATCCACCTTGGCCGCCTGTTCGTATTTGGCACGCGCCTCTTCCGGCTTGTTCCCCTGGTACAGCACTTCGCCCTCCCGCGTCAGCTCCCAGGCTTGGGGCGACGGCACGTGCAGCGGCGACTCCTTGTCGTCCTGCAGCGAGCGCAGTACCTCCTGCGCCAGCGGGTCCTGGGGGTCGAGGCCCAGCGCCTGGCGCGCCGCGCCTTCCGACTGCTGCCGCAGCTTGGCCACGTTGTCGCCGCTGGCGCCCAGCGAGGCCATCAACAGCACATGGGCGACGTAGGACAACGGCGTCGATGACGCCGGATCGGCCTTCATCGCTGCGGAAAATTTGTTCAACGCATCCTGGTACTTGCCCTGCGCAGCCAGCACCGCACCTTCCTGCACCAGCGGCTTGGCCGCCTCGTTGGGCAGACCGGCGGCACAGGCATGGGCGCCGGCCAGCGCCAGCACCATCGTCAACACATGGATTTTTTTCATCGGGGTGAACGTCACTAATTGATAAGGTTGGAGTTAGTATAATTGCTTTCCGTCCCAGAAAATGTCAGCATCGACGGAATGTACAATTTGATACTTTCGTGGCTCTTCCTGCTGGCGATAGGCCAATCGTTCCTGATGACGGTGACGCTGCTCAGCGGCCATCAGGCGGAGATGCGCACCGCTAACCGCCTGCTGTCCGCGCTGCTGCTGGTGTTCGCGGCCATCACACGCCGCACGAACTGTCCCAGGTGATCAACGAAAACTGCGACGCCAATTTCGCGGATTTCCTGAACCGTCACCGCGTCGAAGCCCTGAAACAGGCTTTGCACGCCCCGGGCGAATTCCGCGAGCACGCAAAAACGCCCACGTAGCAGGTACCAAATCATCATTTGAGACGCAAAACGCTGCATACGGCTGCACACTGGCCTCCTCACAACACGGAGCATCACATGAAAACCACTCGCATTCTCGCCAGCCTTTCCCTCTTCCTCTGTGCCCAGGCCTGGGCCGGCCAGCAGACCTGGATCACCAACGTCAAGCTGGTGTCACCGGAAAAACTGGACCGCATCGAAAGCGGCAGCGTGCTGATCGAAGATGAACGCATCGTCCGCGTCGAACGCGGCGCGGGCAAGAAAACCCCGGCCGGCGCGCGCCGCATCGATGGCAAAGGCCAGTACCTGACGCCCGGGCTGATCGACTCGCACGTCCATCTGCTCTCCGTCCCCGGCATGAGCTTCGAGCAGGCCGACCAGAAGAAGACCATGGCCGCCGAATATTTCGCGCAGATGCCGCGTTCCTTCCTCTACTACGGCTACACCACGGTGATCGACCTGGCCGCCCTCAACCGCGAACTCATCGACCGCGTGAAAGCCACGCCGCTGCACCCGGACGTCTACGACTGCGGCGCGCCGCTGGTGTTCGCCAACGGCTACCCGTCGAACTACGCGCCGCCGGAAAGCCGCTTCGAGATGTTCTCCAACTTTATCTACGACCCGGCGCAGGCCGACAAGATCCCCGCCCGCTTCAAGCCGGAGGACTACACCCCGGCCAAGGGCGTGGCGCGGGCCAAGGCCGACGGCGCCATCTGCGTCAAGACCCACTTCGAACACGGCTTCGGCACCATGCACAACCTGCCGGTGATGAGCCCCGCCGTGTACGCGGAAGTGCGCGCGGCCGCCAGCAAAGAAGGCTTGGTGCTGATCACCCATGGCAATTCGTTCGAAGCACAGACCTTCGCCGTCAACGGCGGCGTCGACGTGCTGGCGCACGGCATGTGGAACTGGGGCGAGATGGACAAGGAGCAGGAACTGCCGCCCAAGATCAAGCAGCTGCTGGACAAGATCGTCGAGCGCAGGACCGGCTACCAGGCGACGATGCAGGTGATGCATGGCATTAGCGCCTACTTCGAACCGGCCTACCTGAACAACCCGGCGCTGGCCAAGCTGCTGCCGCCGTCCATGCTGGCCTGGCTCAAGACACCCGAAGGCAAATGGTTCAGGCAGGAGCTGGCGGAAGACGAAACCGACGCCGTGGCATTGAAGGGAATGGAGGCGCCGCTGCGCCGCCAGCAGCAGGTGGTGGCCTACCTGGCCAGCAAGGATGCCAACTTCGTGTTTGGCACCGACACGCCGTCGTCGCCGACCTACGGCAACATCCCCGGTCTGAACGGCTACCTGGAGATGCAGGACCTGCACAATGCCGGCCTGTCGCTGACGCAGCTGTTCAAGGCGGCCACCATCAACAATGCCCGCACCTTCAAGATCGATGCGCAGGTGGGCACCATCGAAGCGGGCAAGCTGGCCAACCTGGTGCTGATGAAGATGTCGCCGCTGGCCGATATCCGCGCCTACGACAGCGTCGACACGGTCTGGGTGCGCGGCAAACAGGCTGCGCGCGACAGCTTGGAAGTCGCGCATTAGCCAGCAGCGCCCCCCAGGCCAAGGCAGGGGTCAGCCCCCGTTCGGGGTCTGACCCCTATGTGCTGCGGCCAACTCCGAAGAAAAGGCCGCGGGTTGGTTTTACAGGCTCAGTCGCGCGCGCGCGGCATCGTACTCCCGCTTCAGGCGCGCCACCATGTCGGCGGTGGTCGGCACGTCGTCCATCAGGCCCACGCCCTGGCCTGCGCCCCAGATGTCGCGCCACGCCTTGGCGCTGCTGGAGCCGAAGTTCATCGAGCTCTTGTCGGCCTGCGGCAGCGCTTCCGGATCCAGGCCTGCGGCGACGATGGATTTTTTCAGGTAGTTGCCGTGCACGCCGGTGAACAGGTTCGAATACACGATGTCCGCCGCCGTCGATTCCACGATCGCATTGCGATAGTCATCGCTGACGTTCGATTCCTGCGTCGCCAGCCAGCGCGAGCCGATGTACGCGAAGTCGGCGCCCATCGCCTGAGCCGCCAGGATCGCATCGCCGGTGGCGATGGAACCGGACAGCGCGATCGGGCCCTTGAAGAATTTGCGGATTTCGCCCACCAGCGCGAACGGCGACAAGGTGCCGGCATGGCCGCCGGCACCGCTGGCCACCAGGATCAGGCCATCGACGCCCGCCTCCAGCGCCTTCTCGGCGTGGCGGATCGAGACCACGTCGTGCAGGACGATGCCGCCGTAGCTGTGGATCGCATCCAGCATCTCTTTCGGCGGCGCGCGCAGCGAGGAGATGATGATCGGGATCTGGTGCTTGACGCAGACTTCCACGTCATGCGCCAGGCGGTCGTTCGACTGGTGCACGATCTGGTTGACGGCGATCGGGCCGACGCGCTTGTCCGGGTTGGCGGCCTGGAACTCGGCCAGCTCTTTCTGCAAATCGGTCAGCCACACATCCAGCAGCTCCGCCGGACGCGCGTTCAGCGCAGGGAAGGAGCCGACGATGCCGGCCTTGCACTGCGCCGCGACCAGGGCCGGGCCGCTGGCGATGAACATCGGCGATGCGATGACTGGAAGGGAAAGGTTTTGCAACGCTACAGGCAGGGCCATGTCGAACTCGCTGTCGGTGAGTGAAGGAAAATCGATTATAGATCGAAAATAGTACGACCGTGCCGAAAATAGGCGGCTTCCTCTATATTTCCTTGCGACTACTCGTTAAGTAAGTACTCACCCTCGACACGGGCCGCTGCGGCACGCACCAGCTGGCCCACCGCCCAGGTAGCGACCTGCTCCGGCGTCTGTTTCAGGAAGTTGGTGTTGGCCTTTTCAAACACCGGCAGTTCCATCAGCAGCTGCGGCACGTCCGCCAGCGGGATGCGCTGGCGCTCCAGCAGCAGGAACTTCAGCAGCACCTTCAGCGCGTTCTGCGCGTTGCGCAGCGGATCGGTCTCCAGATAGTCCAGCCGCGAGCGCGCCCGCGCCAGCGCGCCGGCCACGTCGTCGAACGGCTTGCCGTGGCCGGGGATCACCAGCCGCACATCCAGACGCTCGATCACGTCCAGCGTGGCGCGCTCCTCGGCGAAGCCGGACTGGCCGTCCAGCTCCGGGAAGATGATGCCGAAGCCGTTTTCCCACAGCGCGTCCGCCGAAATCAGCAGCCGCTCCTGCGGGCAGTAGAAGATCAGCGAATGCGGATCGTGGCCTGGCGCGCCCAGCGCCTGCCATTCCATGTCCGCCAGTTTCAGCACGTCGCCTGGGGCGACGGTGGCGTCGAAGGTAAACCGCTCGCAGCGCTGGCCGGTGGCCTTGAAGCTGAGCGCCTCCACGTCCCAGCGCCGCACCTTGTCCGCCTCGGCGACCGGGATCGAGGTGCGGCTGCCGAAATGCGCCTGCAGGATGGCGTTGCCGCCGCAATGATCGGAATGCAGATGGGTGTTGATGATCTGGTCGAGATGGCGGCCACGCAGCGCATGGCGCACCAGCTCAAGCGTTTGCGGCGCGTGGCTCAGGTAACCGGTGTCGATGATGGCCGTGTCGTGGCGGCCCAGCAGCATGATGTTGTTGGACGACAGCCAACCGCGTTCAAAGACCTGGATCGAAGCCGGGAGCGCGTTCATTCGTCGTCGAAGTTGATTAATTGTTCACGGCGGCGGATTTCCGCCCACACGCCGCGCTTGTAGTCGTCGTCCGCCTGGGACCAGGCGACGATCTCCGGGATGGTGCGCATGCAGCCTAGGCAGTACAGGCGGTCGGCGTCCATTTTGCACAGGCTGACGCAGGGCGACGGCACCGGCGTGGCCAATTCCGGCGCAGCGGGGGAAGTTAAGTTAGCTGGTTCACTCATGCCGCCATTATGCCCGCGAACGCGCTTGACTTGGTGATTTTCAGACCTATACTACCATCCATATAGATGGTAACCGGATGGAGACTCATGGCAAAGCAAGAATTAAAACTGAAGACCGCTGAATCGGAAAAGATCACGATCAACCTCGGGCCTATCGACCTGGGACAAATTGATCTGTTGGTGCAGGAAGGGTTTTACTCCAACCGCACCGACTTGATACGCACAGCGATCCGCAATCAGTTGAACCAGCACGCCGACGTCGTGAAACAGACGGTGGCGCGCAAAAGCCTCGTACTCGGCATGCAGCACTATTCGCGCGCCGACCTGGAAGCCACGCAGGCGGCCGGAGAGCGGCTGCAAATCCAGGTACTGGGCCTGGCCAGCATCGCCAGCGACGTTTCGGTCGAACTGGCACTGGCGACGATCGAATCAATCTTCGTATTGGGATCGCTGCATGCGAGCGCCGTACTCAAAACCGCGCTGGCAAAACGCATCCATTAAAGGACTAACATGAAATTACCACTGTTTTCACAAATGCGCGAAGCGGCGCAAAAGCTAATGAACAAAAGCGCCACAGCCACCATCCAGCAGGCGATGGAGAGCCTGCGCGGACATCCGTCCATGCAGTCGGCCGCCCAAACACAGCCCCCGCAACCAGCGATGCGCGACATCAATCCGCCGCCGTCCCGCGCAACCGCGGAAGCGGCGCCCGGCCCTGCGGCCAAGGCCGCGCCGGAACCAGCCGCGCCGCAGCACAACGGCGCCACACCGAATCCGGCCACGCATCCGGCCGAATTCGCGCAGGATATGCTGAACCGCATGGGCATCAAGGTCGACCTGCAAGCTAATATCGACCGCGCCCTCGACGTCGGCGCCATCATGCATCCGGCGCCGGAAGTGCCGCTGCCGGACGGCGCACAGTTCATCAAGGGCAGCTACACCAACCACGCCGGCACCCGCAACTACAAGCTGTACATCCCGGCCAGCTACCATGGCCAGGCGATGCCGCTCATGGTGATGCTGCATGGCTGCACCCAGAATCCCGACGATTTCGCCACCGGCACGCAGATGAACCAGCTGGCCGAGGAAAACAAATGCTTCGTGCTCTACCCCGAGCAGACGCCCAACGCCAATCAACACAAGTGCTGGAACTGGTTCAGCGCCATCGACCAGCAGCGCGACCAGGGCGAACCGTCCATCATCGCCGGCATCACCCGGCAGATCACCGACGACTACCCGGTCAACAAGCGTCAGGTGTACGTGGCCGGCCTGTCGGCGGGCGGCGCGATGGCGGTCATCGTCGGCACACTGTACCCCGAACTGTTCGCGGCGGTAGGCGTGCATTCGGGGCTGCCGTTCGCCTCGGCGCAGGACCTGCCGTCGGCGCTGGCGGCCATGAAACGAGGCGCTGCCTCGCCGCGCAAGGCCGGCGACGGCTCGCAGCCCATCATCGTCTTCCACGGCGACAGCGACAGCACCGTCCATCCGCGCAACGGCGAACAGGTGATCGAACAGCTGCTGCATCGCCAGCAAGGCAAGTCATCGGTGCAATCGGGCAGCGTGCCGAACGGCCACCGCTACACCCAGACCACCCACACCAGGGCGGACGGCACGCCAATCGGCGAACACTGGGTGGTGCACGGCGCCGGCCATGCCTGGTTCGGCGGCAGCGGCAGCGGCACCTACACCGACGCCAAAGGCCCGGACGCCAGCCGCGAGATGCTGCGCTTCTTCCGCACCGTCAGTTGATCAGCCGCTGAAGCGCTCGATCTTCTCGCGGTGCTGCTCCATGTCGTGGTCCGAATCGGCGTAGCGTTTGGCGATGTCGACGAAGTCCTGCTGCAGTTCCAGGAAGGCGTCGACCATGTCGGGATCGAAGTGCTTTCCTCGTCCCTCGATGATGATGGCCACCGCCGCCTCGTGCGACATGCCGGCCTTGTAGACGCGGCGGCTGATCAGCGCGTCGTACACGTCGGCCACCGCCATCAGCCGCGCGGAGATCGGGATGTTGTCGCCGCTCAGGCCTTCGGGATAGCCGCTGCCATCCCACTTCTCCTGGTGGCCGTAGGCGATCTCCTTGGCGAACTTGAGGAAGTCCACCTCCACCCCCAGCTCGCGCTCGGCCTGGCGGATCGCGTCGCGGCCCAGCGTGGTGTGGGTTTTCATGATCTCGAACTCGTTGCCCTCGAAGCGGCCCGGCTTGAGCAGGATGCGGTCCGGGATGCCGACCTTGCCGATGTCGTGCAGCGGCGCGGACTTGAACAGCAGTTCGATATTCTTATCGGTCAAAAAATCGCTGAAGCGCGGATTGGTGCGCAGCTTTTCCGCCAGCGTCTTCACGTAGTGCGCAGTGCGGCGGATATGGTTGCCGGTTTCGCTGTCGCGGGTTTCGGCCAGCGAGGCCATGGTGTGAATGGTCACATCCTGCAAGGCGACGACTTCGCGCGTGCGCTTTTCGATTTCCGTTTCGAGGAAGTGGTTCTGGTCGCGCAGGAAGTCGTGCACCCGCTTCATCGACAGCTGGGTCTTGATGCGCGCCTGCACGATGGGCGCGGAGATCGGCTTGGTGATGTAGTCGGCCGCGCCCAGGCTCAGGCCCAGCTGCTCGTCCACCGCCTCGCTCATGGCGGTGACGAAGATGACCGGAATGTCGCGCGTGTCTGGATTGGCCTTGAGCGCCTTGCAGACATCGTAGCCGCTCATCCCCGGCATCATCACATCCAGCAGGATCAGGTCCGGCTTGGATTCGCCGTTGGCGATCTTCAGGGCGCGTTCGCCGTTGACGGCGATCTTGGTGCGGTAATCGTCCTCCAGCACGGCGCACAGCAGATCGATGTTGTCCGGGATATCGTCGACCACGAGGATCGTTGGTTTTGCGTTCATCGGCAGTCTCTCTTCACAAGGCGATGTTCAGTGCATCGGCGGCGGCCTTCAGTTCGTCCAGCGCGCCTTCAAAATCATATTGTCCCAGCATGCGCCGCATCTGTCGCGCGTGTTCGGCCTGGCCGGCGGCGGTCAGCGTGCCGCACAGGCGGTCCAGCAGCTTGACGGCGGCGCCGTCGTCCTGCGAAAGCAGGCGCGCCATCTCGTGCGCCATCGACGCCAGTTCCGCCTGGTCGACCGCTTGCGCGGCCGGTGCGGGCCCGGTGGCGTCGGCGGCCGGCTTGCCGTCCATCGACATCGCCATCGCGATGCGCGCCACCAGGTCGTTCAATTCGCTCGCCATGTCGGCGATGGCCTCGTCGCGGCCCTTGGTCGCGCCCATCGCCAGCATCTGCTCCACCTTGCCGGCCGCATCGGCCATGCCGCCGGCGCCGATATTGCCGGCCAATCCCTTGACAGTATGCGCCTCGCGCGTGGCCCCGGACAAATCGTTGTTCTCGATGGCGGTGGCGATGCGCTGCATGGCGTCGATCTGGGTTTCGACAAAGCGCGACAACAGCTTGCGCATCAGCTTAACATTCCCGCCCACGCGCTGCAGCGCCGCTTCCATGCGCAGGCCGGCGACCGCTGGCAGCGTCTCGTCGCGGCCGGCGCCGGCCGGCGTTTCCTCCGCCGCCACCGGCGCCAGCGGGTTCTTCACCTTGACCCAGCGCGCCAGCGTCGTGAACAACTGCGCCACGTCGATAGGCTTGGCGATGAAGTCGTTCATACCGGCGGACAGGCACTTCTCCTTGTCGCCGACCATGGCGTTGGCGGTCATGGCGATCACCGGCAGGCTGGCGTAGCGGGCGTCCTCGCGCAGCTTGCGGGTGGCGTCGTAGCCGTCCATCACCGGCATCTGGCAATCCATCAGCACGCCGTCGTAGTCGGCCACGGCGATCTTCGCCAGCGCCATCGCGCCGTTGACGGCGATATCGACGCGGATGCCAGCGTCGCTGAGGATCTGCTGCGCCACCTCCTGATTGACCTCGTTGTCCTCCACCAGCAGCAGGTAGGCGCCACGCACGGCCTCTTCGGCCGCCATATAGTCGGCGCGGCGGCGCGTACTGCGGCAGCGGCTCAGGTCCTTGCCGAACACGGTGGAGATCGAATCGAGCAGCGTCGACGCGCTGACCGGCTTGTTCAGCATGGCGTCAATGGCGATGCCGCGCGCCTCGTCCATCAGCACATCCCGGTTGTAGGCCGTGACCATGATGAAGGCCGGCGACTCGGCGCCGGCGGCCGCGGCTTGCTCGCGTATCGCCTGCAGCGTCTCCAGGCCATTCATGCCGGGCATTTGCCAGTCCAGCAGCACAATATTGAAAGGCCGGCCTTCGCTGCGGGCCTGCGCCACCATGTCGACGGCGCGCTGGCCGCTGTCGGCGCAGGCGGCGTTGAACTGCATGGTCGACAGCATACCCATGAAGATTTCGCGGGCGCTGGCGTTGTCGTCCACCACCAGCGCGCGCAGGCCGGAAATGTCAGGCAGCGGCAGCGGCGCCTCGACGGTGGCGATGCCGAATACCGCCGTGAAGTAGAAGGTGCTGCCGACGCCGGGCTGGCTTTGCAGCCCGATCTCGCCGTCCATCAGCTCGACCAGGCGCTTGCTGATGGTCAGACCCAGGCCCGTGCCGCCGTGGTGGCGCGTGGTCGAGGTGTCGGCCTGCGAGAAGGCCTGGAACAGGCGCGCCTGCTGTTCCGGCGTCAGGCCCGGGCCGGTGTCGCGCACCTCGATCCGCAGACGCACGCGTTCGTCCGGCAGCCGTTCCTGCACGTGGATCGTCACCACGATCTCGCCCTGCTGTGTGAACTTGATGGCGTTGTTGGTCAGGTTGATCATCACCTGGCCGAAGCGCAGCGGATCGCCGACCAGCGCCTGCGGCACGTCCGGCGCCACATCGAACAGCAGCTCCAGTCCCTTGTCCTGCGCCCGCATGACGGACAGGTCGGCGATATTCGCCATCACGTCCTCGACGTAGAAATCGACCTGCTCGAAGGCCAGCTTGCCGGCCTCGATCTTCGAGAAGTCCAGGATGTCGTTGATGATGCCCAGCAGGTTCTTGGCCGCGCCCTCCACCTTCTCCAGGTAGTTGCGCTGCTTGGGCGTGAGGTCGGTCTGCAGCGCCAGGTGGGTCATGCCGATGATGCCGTTCATCGGCGTGCGGATCTCGTGCGACATATTGGCCAGGAAGTCGGACTTCATCTTGGTCGCATCCTCGGCCACCGTCACCGCGCGGCGCAGCTGCTGCTCGGCCGCCAGGCTGGCCGTCATCAGCTTCAGCGCGTGCAGCAGTTCGCCCGTCTCGTCCTGCGAGGTCACCTCGATCACGGAACTGAGGTCGCCCTGCCCGACCCGCTTGGCGATGCCGATCGCCGCCTCCAGCGGCCGCGTGATCGAACGCGCCGAAATGCCGAAGCCTATCCCCACCAGCACCGCCGTGCCGCCCATCAGCGACATCAGCACCAGCGAAAAATTGATGTCGGCGCGCGCCCGCGCGGCGCTGGCCATCACCTGGCTTTGCTGCAGCTGGTCCAGCAGTTTGATCTGCTCCAGCAAGTGATCCAGCGCCGGCAGCGCCATCGCGTTCATCTTTTCCTCGGCCTGGTCGCGGTCTTCCGCCTCCACCATGTCGGCCACCGCGATGAAGGTGTCGTAGTAGGCGGCGCGCGCCTGCTTGACCTTTTCGATCTGCGCCCGCGCTGCCGGCGTGGCGTCCAGCTTGGCCAGCAGTTCCAGCTGGGCGTCGATATCGAGCTTGATGCGGTCGATGCGGCTGTAGCTGTCCACGCGGTGCTTCTGGTCCTTCTGGATGATCAGCGTGACGATGCGGGTGGCCGCCTCGCGCGACTGCGTGTCGATGGCGTTGATGGCGGCGCTGGCGGCCCAGTCCTGGTGCAGGATATGGTCGCTCTCGGCGCGGATCGAGTAGATGCGGCTGACGCCGACCAGGATCACGCCGATCAGCAGCAGGATCAGGATGATGTAGCCGCTGCTGATGCGCGCGCGGATACCCATGTCGCTAAAACGGCGCATGCATGCTTCCTTCAGGCTAGCCGGCCGGCTTGGGCTGGGCGGCGCGTTGGTCCAAAATATGCTGTTTCAGACAGTCCGGGCACCAGCAGCTGGCGCCCGGCGCGGACGGCACCGGCAACGACGCCGGCAAATACGTGCACCAGCAAGGCTGCGCCGGCGCCGCCGGATCGGCATCGACCATGGCGCAGCTGAATTGGGCGCCGCAGCGCGAGCAGGTGCTCATGGCGCGCCTACGGGTGGTGATGTTCCGCGTGCTCGTCGTCGTCCAGCGGCGGCGGGCTGTCGTCCGGGAAGCGGTGCATGGCGGTGCGCAGCAGCGACATCTGGCCGTTGAACCGGGTGCAGGCGTCGCAGACCATCAGGTGCAGCCGCATGCGGGTGCGTTCAATGAAGGACAGGTCGCGGTCCATCCCTTCCGACACCAGCCGGTGTACTTCGCGGCAGGTCGGTTTCAAGCCGGTTTCATGTGGTTCCATGGTCGCAGACAATAAGTGAGACAGTAAGTGACGCTAAGTGGCGCGGTCACGTGGCCTGGCGGTTGCCAAACCAGTTCAGGTCCAGGCATTCGCGCAGACGCAAGCGCGCCCGGTACAGGAGCACCCAGGCATTAGACGTTGTAATCGCCAGTTCCTTACAAATTTCGTCGGTTTCCAGCTCCAGCCACTCGCGCATCATGAAAATGCGAGCGGTCTTGGCGGGCAGCTTTTCCAGGCAAACCTCCAGCACCTTGAAGAAATCCTTCTGCTCCAGCGTCGCATCCGGGTCGCCCCAGGCCAGCGGCTGCGCGACGGTGTGGCCGTCGGCCTTGAACAGCGCGTCGATGGCGTCGTCCTCGGACTGGTCCTCGGCGGTGTCGATCTGGCGTTCGCGCGAGCTGGCGCGCAGACAGTCGATGATCTTGAACTTCAGGATGCCCGTGACATAGGTGCGCAGGGAAGATTGTCCGTTGAAGCGTTCGGGCTTTTCCAGCACGGCGATCAGCGCGTCCTGGACCGCGTCCTCGGCCAGCGCCTGATTCCGAATTTGCAACTGTGCAAATCGAACAAGCAGGGGGCGCATGACTTCCAACTGGCGGTGAAGGGTATCGATAGGGCTCATATGACGGCCAGCGTATCGGATGATCCGGGAAAATACAACCGGATAGCCCTATAATGCATGGTTGATTGCAGCATCAGGCTGTAAAATTGCACAGAATTTTCTAACCGGACTCGCCATGACCCAACTGACTAACCTTAACTTAGGCATGACTGACGACTTGACCGCGGTGGCGCCGCAGATCAAGGCGCAGATCCTGGCTGAGGCCCTGCCCTACATCCGTAATTTCCATGGCAAGACCATTGTCATCAAATACGGCGGCAACGCGATGACCGACGAGCGTCTGAAACACGGCTTCGCCCGCGATGTCATTTTGCTCAAACTGGTGGGCATGAACCCGGTCGTGGTGCACGGCGGCGGTCCGCAGATCGACAACGCGCTGAAAAAAATCGGCAAGCAAGGCACCTTCGTGCAGGGCATGCGCATCACCGACGAAGAAACCATGGAAGTGGTGGAGTGGGTGCTGGGCGGCGAAGTCCAGCAGGACATCGTGATGCTGATTAATCACTACGGCGGCCAGGCAGTGGGCCTGACCGGCAAGGACGGCGGCCTGATACGCGCCAAGCGGATGGCCATGCCGGACCGCGACAATCCGGGCCAGTTCCTCGACATCGGCTTCGTCGGCGAGATCGACGCGATCAACCCGGCCGTGGTCAAGGCGCTGCAGGACGACGCCTTCATCCCCATCATTTCGCCGATCGGCTTCGGCCAGGACGGCCAGGCGTACAACATCAACGCCGACGTCGTCGCCGGCAAGATCGCCGAGATCCTGAAGGCTGAAAAGCTGATCATGATGACCAACATCGCCGGCGTGCAGGACAAGCAGGGCAACCTGGTGACCGACCTGTCGGCGCGCGAGATCGACGAGATGTTCGCCGACGGGACGATTTCGGGCGGCATGCTGCCTAAAATTTCATCAGCTTTGGACGCGGCCAAGTCCGGCGTCAACACGGTTCACATCATCGACGGGCGAATTGAACACAGTTTATTGCTCGAGGTGTTGACCGAACAGGCTTTTGGCACTATGATCCGGTCTCACTGAAAAAACGGCGATGCACTTTTAGCCGCGATTTCAAGTGCATCGTCATACCAGTACGCCCTTTTAGCTCAGTGGTAGAGCACTCCCTTGGTAAGGGAGAGGCCACGTGTTCAATCCACGTAAAGGGCACCATTCCTGTAGTACCCCTCCCCGTTCAGTAAATCCGTTCCACCGTCATGCCGCGTTTGCGCAGCAGTTCCGGCACGCTGCCGTTACCGATCAAATGCAGTATGCCGATCGCCGCCACGCTGTTGTTCTCGCGCGCCATCAGCTTGGCCATGCCGTCGGCCAGCGTGGGATTGCGCCCGTCCAGCAGCACCTTCTGCACGAAGCGGCCGGAGAAGCTGTCGTCCATCTCCGCCTTGAGCGCCAGCGCGTCCAGCGCGATGGTGTCGGCCTTGCGCCAGGCGTCGGCGATCTCGCGCGCCTGGTTGGCCTGCTCCTTGTCCTCGATGCCGGCGATGGCCTCCTGCAGGAAGATCAGCTGCTCATCGGCGCTCATCTGGTCGAACAGCGCCATCTGGCTCTCGGCCGATTCCAGCTCGATCACCTTCTGGCCGCGGCCGTGCGCCTGCCGCGACAAATGCGCATCCACCGCCAGCGCCGCTTCGTAGCCCTGGGCCGAGAACTCGCTCACCGTCAGCAGGCTGGCCAGCAGCCAGGGCTTCATCGCCGCCACCGTCTCCGGTTCGATGTTGTACTGCTTGAGCAGGCGGTCCAGCCGCAGGCGCCAGTCGGCCGACAACTCGGGGCCGGCCGGGCCGCCCTTGGCCAGCATGCCGTGGCGCTGCACGGCGCGCATCAGCGGCTGCTGGTCGCCCAGCGGATCGATCTCCAGCGCCAGCACCGGCGCCTTCTTCAGCACCGCCGCGATGCGCGGCTCCAGCGGATAGAAATCGGCCGCGCCGACGTGGATGGTGCCAAACAGGTACAGTGTATGGCCGCCCTGCTGCACCTTGAACAAGGCGCCGTGGTTGGGTACCTGGACCTTGTCCGCGGCCCATGCCGGCATCAACGTGAAACAGAGTAAAGTCCAGAACATCACTATAATCTGGCGCTGTATGGCTTCCCGCATGGCTTCCTTAGATGACTGACTTGAAGTGAACATTATTACCCGCAACGCCCCGGTGTGGCTATTCGATCTGGATAACACGCTGCACAACGCCTCCCACGCGATCTTCCCGGCGCTCATGGCCAATATGAACGCCTACATCGCCGATGTGCTGGGCGACGGCGTCACGCCCGCCGGCGCGGACGCGGTCAACGCCGCGCGCACGCTGTACTGGCGGCGCTACGGCGCCACCATGCTGGGACTGGTGAAGCACCATGGCGTCAAAGCCGCGCATTTTCTCGACGAGACCCACCGCTTCGACAGCCTGCCCGACATGATCCGCGCCGAACGCGGCCTGCGCCAGCTGCTGCGCCGCCTGCCCGGCCGTAAAATCCTGCTGACCAACGCGCCGCACCGCTATTCGACGCAGGTGCTGCGCCACCTGGGCCTGCAGCGCCAGTTCAGCCACCACGTCTCGGTCGAAGCCATGACGGTGCACCGGCAGATGCGGCCCAAGCCGTCCAAACTGCTGCTGCGCAAACTGATGCGCCGCCATGGACTCACGCCCGGCCGCTGCGTGCTGGTCGAGGATACGTTGGCCAATCTGCGCAGCGCCCACGCGCTGGGCATGCGCACCGCGTGGGTCACGCAGTACCTGAAAGTGGGCGACGCGGTCGGCCTGGCGCATCCGCAAAAAAGCTTAATTCGCCCCGCTTATGTCGATGTCAAAGTAAAATCTGTCAGGAATCTGCCGGCACGCCTGCATCATCTGCGCTGAACGGAACCACTAACACTCTCATTCACTTATCCGCGAGATCACATGGCAAGCAACCCGCCGGGCCAGCGCCGCATGCAAATTCTGCAAGCGCTGGCGGAGATGCTGGAACAACCCAAAGGCGAGAAGATCACCACCGCCGCGCTGGCGCGCAAGCTGGAATTTTCCGAGGCCGCGCTGTACCGGCATTTCGCCAGCAAGGCGCAGATGTTCGAGGGGCTGATCGAGTTTATCGAGTCGACGGTGTTCGGTCTGATCAACCAGATCGCCGAACGCCAAAACGACGGCCTGGCGCAGGCGCGCGACATCCTCGGCATGCTGCTCAACTTCGCCAGCCAGAATCCCGGCATGACGCGGGTGCTGACCGGCGAGGCGCTGGTGAACGAGGACGAGCGGCTGCAGCTGCGCATCAACCAGTTCTACGAGCGCGTCGAGCTGGCGCTGAAACAGGCCTTGCGCCTGGCCGCCGCCGAAGGCCAGGCACACGAGCCGGAGGTGCAGGCGCGCGCCGGCATGCTGGTGAGTTTCATCATCGGCCGCTGGCACCGTTACGCCAAGAGTGGATTCAAGAATAACCCGGCGCAGGACGCGCCGCTGCAAATAGCCCTGTTGCTGCCGTACGTAGAAAATGAACGCTGAATAAATGAACGCCGAATGCTTCGCACTGCTGGATGACGCCAGCCCGGAGGGTATGCAAACTCCGGGCGCTCGTTCACGCCTGTACTCCGGCCACACCGGCACCCTGCGTTGCGACGACATCGGCCAGTGGCCGCAACTGCTGGAGCGGATGCAGGCGGCGCTGACGCGCGGCGAATATGCCGTCACCGTGTGCAGCTACGAGCTGGGAGCGGAGCTGCTGGAGCTGGGCCCACCCGTGGCCCGCGCCGCGGACGCCCCGCCGCTGGCGCAGATCCTGCTGTTCTCGCAATGCACCCAGCTGTCGCCGGACGAAGTGGGCGAATGGCTGGCGGCGCACTCCTTCCCGATCGAGCGGCCGTCCGGCATCGCCAACATCCGCGCCAACATCGACCAGGAGACCTTTAGCGGGGCCCTGGCGCGCATCCACGACTACATCGAGGCCGGCGACACCTACCAGGTCAATTACACGTACAGGCTGCGGTTTGACGCGTTTGGCAGCATCCACGCGCTGTATGCGCGCCTGCGCGGACGCCAGCCCGTGCCCTATGGCGCGCTGGTGGGACTGGAGGACGGCACGGCCATCCTGTCGCTGTCGCCCGAACTGTTCGTCCGCCACGAGAGCGGCGTGCTGACCGCGCGGCCGATGAAGGGCACCGCCCCCGCCGCGCCGCCGTCGCAAGCGGAGGAGAACATCCTGCGCGCCACCACGCTGGCCGCCGATCCGAAGAACCGCGCAGAAAACCTGATGATCGTCGACCTGCTGCGCAACGACATCGCCCGCATCGCACAGACCGGCAGCGTGGAGGTGCCCGCGCTGTTCGAGGTGCACCGCTACAGCAGCGTGCTGCAAATGACGTCCACCATCACCGCCAGGCTGCGCGACGATGCCACGCTGGCCGACATCTTCAACGCGCTGTACCCGTGCGGCTCGATCACCGGCGCGCCCAAGCGGCGCACGATGGAGATCATCCGTGAACTGGAGCCGGCCCCGCGCGGCATCTACACCGGCGCCATCGGCTGGTTCGATCCGCGCGGCGACGGCAAGGTGGGCGACTTCTGCATGTCGGTCCCGATCCGCACGCTGACGCTGCAGGCGCCGGCCCACCCGAACGGCGTACGCCGCGGCGAGATGGGCGTGGGTGCCGGCATCGTCTTCGACAGCGACGCGCAGGAGGAATACGCCGAATGCCAGCTCAAGGCACGCTTCCTCACCGGCCTGAAAAACGACTTCGAGATTTTCGAGACCATGCGCGCCACGCGGGCGGACGGCGTGCGCCATCGCGCGCGCCATCTGCGGCGACTGGCGGCATCGGCAATCTGCTTCGGCTATGCCTGGGACGAGGCGGCCGCCAACGCCTACCTCGACACCGCCTGCGCGATGCTGGATGCGGGCGTCGACTACCGGCTGCGACTGGCGCTCAGTTCAGCGGGCGCGTTCTCGGTGCAGCATGCGCCATTGGCGCCGTTGACCGAGCCGGTGCGCGTGCTGCTGGCGCCGGACGCCACCGACTCGGGCGACCTGTTCCTGCGTCACAAAACCAGCATCCGCAGCCGCTACGACGCCGCCTGGCGCGAGGCCGAGGCGCAGGGCGCTTTCGATACGCTGTTCTTCAACGAGCGCGGCGAACTGACCGAAGGTGGCCGCAGCAACGTCTTCGTTCACGTGGACGGCCGCTGGCTGACACCGCCCCTGGGCAGCGGCGTGCTGCCCGGCGTGATGCGCGGCGTGGTGCTGGACGATCCGCAATGGCAGGCCAGCGAGGCCGTCATCACGCGCGCGATGCTGGCGGCGGCCGACGAGATCGTCGTCTGCAACGCGCTGCGCGGCGCCATGCGGGCCGTGCTGGCAAGCTAGGAACGCCACTCCAGCATCTTGTACGGGCCGGCGTCGCCGGTCACGCGAAATCCCAGACGCTCATACAAACGCTGCGCCGGATTGCTGCCCTCCACGTGCATGCTGACGCTGCCGCCATCGCGCGCGGCATCCTGCTGCAAGCCTTGCAGCAGTTGCGTGCCTATGCCCTGGCCTTGCCACGGCGGCAGCAAGGCGATGTCGATCACGTGCGTGACCTGCGGCCGCCGCGCGACGTAGATGCGGCCTATCGCCGTGCCATCCAGTTCGACGATATCGAACTGCGCGTCGGGATAGGCCGCGCGGTAGTGGCGGTCCTGCGCATCGAACTGCATGCGCAGGAAAATCTCGGCCTGGCTGGAATGCCAGCCGAACAGGCCGATTTCGTTCGCGCGCGTGGAGGCGTACACGCTGCGCAGGAAAGCCTCGTCCCCGGGCTGGCTGGATCGGCGTGCCAGCATCACAGGTCGATCATCATTTCGAAGCCGCCATAGATCATGCGCTTGCCGTCGAAGGGCATGTTCTTCGGATCCATGTAGTGGGCGATGCGCGGGTCTTTCATCACCTTCTCGTTGATCTCGTCGCGCGCCGCGCGGGAGGCGTAGACGATCCACGAGAACACCACCACCTCGCCCTCCTGCAGGTCGACGCTGAGCGGGAAGGACGTCACCTTGCCGGGCGGGACATCGTCGCCGATACATTCGCGGAATTCGAGCGCGCCGAACTCCTTCCAGACCTTGCCGCATTCCAGCGACATTTTCTTGTACGCCTCAACGTTTTCCTTCGGAACAGGAATCACAAAACCGTCTGCATAGGACATGGTTGTCTCCTTCTCAGTGTGGGGATTCAGGGTAGCCAAATATGGCCGAAATGACAAGCAGCCCCATTAAATCGCGTGGGCGAAGCGGCGGCGGTAGGCGCCCGGCGTGGTGGCGGCCAGCCGGCGGAAATGGTGGCGCAGCGATTCCTCCGAACCGAAGCCGGCACGCTCGGCGATCTGCGCCAGCGGCACGTCCGGCACTTCCAGCATCTCCTTGACGAGGGCGACACGCTCGCGGATCAGCCATTCGACCGGACCCAGGCCGGTCGCCTGCTGGAACTGGCGCTGCAAGGTGCGCGGACTCATCGCGGCGCGCTCGGCCATGCTGTGGACGGTGTGCGGCTGCTCGGGATGGCTGCGCAGCCAGTCCATCAGCCGCGACAGGCGGCCCTGCTCGCCCTGCACCATCGGCCGCGGCAGGAACTGCGCCTGGCCGCCCTCGCGATGCGGCGCCACCACCAGCCGCTGCGCCACCAGGTTGCCAACCTTGGCGCCGTAATCCCGTCGCACCAGATGCAGCAGCATGTCGAGGCCGGCGGCCGATCCGGCGGCGGTGATGATCTGGCCGTTGTCCACGTACAGGTCGTCAGGCTGCACCTGGATCTGTGGATAACGTTGGGCCAGGCGGTCGGCGTAGCGCCAGTGGGTGGTGGCGCGCTGGCCGTCCAGCACGCCGGCGGCGGCCAGCACGAACACGCCGGAGCAGATCGAGCACAGGCGGGCGCCGCGCCGGTGGGCGGCACGTATCATGTCCAGCACCGCAGGCGGCGGCAGCTCGTCGGCGTCACGCCAGCCGGGAATGACGACGGTGTCGGCCCGTTCCAGCAGCTCGGGCGCGTACGGCGCCTGCACGGTGATGCCGCCGGCCGCGCGGATCGGGCCGGGTTCGACGGCGCAGACCGCGAAGTCGTACCAGTCCACGTCCAGCTCGGGGCGCTCCAGCGCGAACAGCTCGACCGTGCAGCCGAACTCGAAGGTGCACAGGCGGTCGTAGGCCAGTGCGACAACCAGATGTTTTTTCATGGCGCAATCTTAACGCAGAATGGCCGGTGCGCCACTGCCGGCGACGGCGGCGGCGGCGCACAATGGCGTCACTGTCCACTCATTGAAGGAGATCATGATGTCCGCCAAGTCCCTCGTCGCCGCCATTCCCGCCGCCGCCAGCAGCGATGCGCTGGCCCGCTTCGAAGCCAGCTTCAGCTACGAAACCGACTGCTGGGACGTGCACGACGCGCTGACCAACGGCCCCCGGGATTTCGTCCTGCTGGATGTGCGCGGCACGGAGAAATACGCGGCCGGCCACGTGCCGGGCGCGCTGGACCTGGCGCACCGCAAGATCATTGGCTCCAAACTGGCCGAGTTCCCGGCCGACACGCTGTTCGTGGTGTACTGCGCCGGCCCGCACTGCAACGGCGCCGCCCGCGCCGCCGTGCGCCTGGCGCAGCTGGGCCGGCCGGTCAAGCTGATGCCGGGGGGGATTACTGGCTGGGTGGATGAAGGCTTTGCCCTGGTGACAGCGTAGAGTCACGGGACTTCGATAAACTTGCCCGCTTTAAAATAACCCCTCGCCACCCGCCCATCAAGTTCGCGGATGACCAGCTTGGGGTCCTGCGGATCGGCGCTGAAGATGGGCGTGCCCGGCTCAGCGAGCACATCGGCTAGCGCGATCACGGCACGCTTGCCGGTGTTGCGCGCCCGAACCAGTTGGAAGGCGGTCGAAGGTTTCGTCCGGACGGTAATGCCGCCAACCGAAATATCAAGCAAGTGACTAGTACGCGCCATGGCGCCTCCACACTGACGATTGAGCCACCGAGGCAGCCATTACTGGTAGACCTCGGCCCTGCTCAAAAGTTCAGCACAGCTTACATCGCCAGCGCTTTCTCCACCGCGCCGACCAGCTGCTTGTCCGAAGGCGTGACCTTGCTGCCGAAGTTTTCCACCACCTTGCCGTTGCGGTCGATCAGGTATTTGTGGAAGTTCCAGGCCGGCGCCTTGCCGGTGATTTTGATCAGGTTGGCGAACAGCGGATTCGGCTCCTTGCCCGACACCACCGACTTGGCAAACATCGGGAACTTCACGCCGTAGGTGTTGTAGCAGAAATCAGCGATTTCCTTGCTGCTGCCCGGCTCCTGCTGGCCGAAGTCGTTCGACGGGAAGCCCAGCACCACCAGGCCCTTGCTGCTGTACTTGGCGTACATCGCCTCCAGGCCTTCGTACTGGTTGGTGAAGCCGCAGTAGCTGGCCGTGTTGACCACCAGGATCACCTTGCCGGCGTACTGGCACAGGTCCTGCGGCGACTCGTCCTGCAAACGCTTGAAGGTCTGCTTGAGGATGGCCGGGCAGCTGCCCACAGCAGCGGCCGGGGCCGCCGCCGTCGACGCGGCGGTGGCGGGCGCCTGGGCAAACGCGGACGCGCTGGCCAGCAAAGTCAGCGAGGAAAGCAGGCATAACTGGGCAAAGGTCTTGGACATGGTGATGGGCCGAAAAAGGAAAAGACCATTTTATGCCAATCCTAACCAGCTTGCTTGCCGAGCATCGTTTGAATGACTTGTTCCAGCGTGGTGGTTCCCGCCCATGCGAGCGCGCCCGGATCGCTCTTGATGTCGATATGCGGGTTGTTGAGGCCACGCGTCATTTCGGTGAACCCGGCAAGCGCGGCCGCCGAGAAACCGGCATCCGCCAGCGCTTGGGGCCAGTCCGCTTCCGGCAGGACCGCCACGTGGACGGGCTTATCGAGCGCGGCTGACATGATCGCGGCGACATCGTTCGGCGCGTAGTCCCGAGGCCCCGACAAGGTCACAATGCAGCTGCCGGCCCGCTCTTCTTGCAGCAAGGCCGCTGCGGCGCTCCCGACATCCACAGTCGCCACCATGGGGATGGCACGCTGCGCGGGTGCCAGGAATGTAGGCAGGGTGCCGCTGCGCACGGCCAGTCCGACCATCGGCGCCCAGTTCTCCATGAAGTAGGCCGCGCGCAGGAAGACGGTGGGCACACCTGCTTCTCCCAGGCGCTGCTCGAACATGCGGTTCATGCCGATCCATCCGGTTCCGCTTTCGCGGTCGGCGCCCACCGAGGACAGGGCCACCAGCCTGGGCACCTCCGCCGCCGCAGCGGCGCGCGCCGTGGTGTCGGCAATCAAGCCGGCCCTCTCGAACAGGTCTTCACGGTTGTAAGATTGCGGGCTGACGACATAGGCGCCCTGCGCCCGACTGAGCGCCCTGGTCATGGAAGCCAGGTCGGTCAGGTCGGCCACCGCGATCTCTGCGCCGCGCTCGGCCCACATGCGGCCTTGGGCCGGATCGCGCACGACAACGCGCACAGCTTGCCCGGCGCGCAACAGCGCATCGGCGGCAGCGGCGCCGGTGCGGCCGGTCACGCCGAACACAACGTAAGGAAGGTGAGGGGAAGCAGCCATATAAAAATCTCCTGTTAAGATGAAACTGAAGGGTGCATGATTGTTCGAAATGCATCAATGGCATGAAAGTCATAGTGAAAATGCACCAAGTGGATTTGTCTTCAGTCGACCTCAACCTGTTAAAGCTGTTCGACGCTCTCGTGCGGGAGCGCAGCGTCACCCAGGCGGGCCTGCGCCTGGGCTTGAGCCAACCGGCCGCCAGCCGCGCGCTGGCACGACTGCGCACCATGCTCGGTGACCGCCTGGTGGTGCGCGGCAAGCTCGGGCTGGACCTGACGCCACGCGGTGAAATGCTGGCTGGCCGGGTGGCCAGGCTGCTGGAAGATGCCAGAGGTATCGTCTCGCCCGCCGTCTTCGATCCCGCCTCCGCAACGGGGCGGATCACGATCGCCGCGCACGACCATCTGAGCTTGCTGGTCCTGGCCGGTTTAATCGCGCGCCTGGAGCGCCATGCGCCCGCGCTCAGCCTGCATATCGCCCAACCTGCCGGGGACAACGTGCGGCTCGTCGAGCAGGGGACCGCGGATCTGGCACTGGGCATTTTCGAGGCCCTGCCCGGCAGCCTCTATCGGCGCGGCCTCTACACCGACAGCATGGCGTGCGTGGTGAGATCCGGTCATCCCGGGCTGGCGGGCGGCCTCAGCCTGGAACGTTATCTGACGCTGCGCCACGTTGCCGTGACGATTTCCGGCGTGGGAGAAAGCGCGGTCGACGCCGCCCTCTCGACACTGGGCCACACCCGCCACGTCGCGCTGCGCGTTCCGCACTTTCTTGCCGGCGCGATGTTGGTGGCGGATAGCGACATGATCCTTACACTGCCTGGCCGTCTGGCGCGCCGGCTTGCGGAAAAGCTCCCGCTCATGCTGCTGGATTTGCCGCTACAAGTCGCCCCCTTGTCGCCGGCCATGATCTGGCACGAGCGCTTCCACGGCGACCCCGCTCATGTCTGGATCAGGCAGCAGCTGGTCGACGTCGTTGCCTCGTTCAATACGGCCGGGTAAATGTTGCCCGCGCACGATTGAGCGAAATTAAGCAAAATCGGCTCTACTGCCCCAGACTGGATGCCCTATCTGACGCGAGGAGCCATGATGAAGATGCTGTGTTTGCTATGGGCTTTGCTCGCCGGCGTCGCGGAGGCGCAGGTGGTGGCGCTGCCGAACATGAACACCACCCAGGTCACCGTCTCCGGCCTCTCGTCCGGCGCCTACATGGCGGTGCAGTTCGAGGTGGCCTTCTCGGAGACGGTGCGGGGCGCCGGCGTCATCGCCGGCGGGCCGTACTTCTGCTCGCAGGGCAACGTGTTCATCGCCACCACCAGTTGCAGCTGCACCAACGAGCTGTTCGCCTGCCAGGTGAGCCCCGGCGCCACCCGCATCAATGACCTGATCGCCTTCACCGACTGGTTCGCCAGTGCCGGCAGCATCGACCCGACCGCCGCCCTGGCCAACCACCATATCTGGATGCTGTCCGGCAGCGCCGATACCGTCGTGCCGCAGCCGGTGATGAACGACCTGTTCTTCTACTATCGCCACTACGTCGACGCCGACCACATTTCCTACACCCGCAACCTGTCGGCCGAGCATGCGATGCCGACCGACCAGTACGGCAACACCTGCAGCACGCTGGGCACGCCCTACATCAACAACTGCGGCTACGATGCTGCGGGCGAGCTGCTGCGCTGGATCTATGGCCCGCTCACGCCACGCAACAACGGCACGCTGGGCGGCCGCTTCATCGCCTTCGACCAGTCGGATTTCCTGCCGCTGCCGGGCTGGCACGGCATGGCCAGCACCGGCTACCTGTACGTGCCCAAGGCCTGCGACGGCAACAGCGGCGCGGGGTGCAAGCTGCACGTGGCCTTCCACGGCTGCCTGCAGGACCTGGACAATATCGGCACCACTTTTGTGGAGCACGCCGGCTACAACGCCTGGGCCGACAGCAACAAGATCGTGGTGTTGTATCCGCAAGCGTCGGCGATCTACCCGTACACCAATCCCAACGCGTGCTGGGATTGGTTTTCCTACGACGATCCGCGCTTTGCGCAGAAGTCCGGTCACCAGATGGCGGCCGTCAAGCGCATGGTCGACCGGCTGACCGGCGTGGCGCCGGCCACCGTGCTGGTGCGGCTAAGCGCGCCGGACTAGATGCCACCCAGGCAGATGTATTTCATCACCAGGTAGTCGTCGATGCCGTGGCGCGATCCCTCGCGCCCCAGGCCCGATTGCTTGACGCCGCCGAACGGTGCGATTTCATTCGAGATCAGGCCGGTGTTGACGCCGACCATGCCGCTCTCCAGTCCCTCGGCCACGCGCCAGATGCGGCCGATATCGCGCGAATAGAAGTAGCTGGCCAGGCCGAACTCGGTGTTGTTGGCCAGTTCCACGGCCTCCTCGTCGGTCGTGAAGCGGAACAACGGCGCCAGCGGGCCGAAGGTCTCCTCGCTGGCGACGATCATGTCGCTCGTGACGTCGGCGATCACAGTCGGCTGGAAGAAGCTGTGGCCCAGCGCGTGCCGCTTGCCGCCCGCCAGCAGACGGCCACCCTTGGCCAGCGCATCGGCCACGTGCTGTTCCACCTTCTGCACCGCCTTCTCGTCGATCAGCGGGCCTTGCGTGACGCCCTCCTCCGCGCCGTTGCCGACCTTGAGCTTGGCCACGGCGGCCACCAGTTTTTCAGCGAACTGGTCGTACACACCGTCCTGCACGTAGATGCGGTTGGCGCAGACGCAGGTCTGGCCAGCGTTGCGGTACTTGGAGGCCAGCGCGCCCTCCACCGCCGCATCGAGGTCGGCATCGTCGAACACGATGAACGGCGCGTTGCCGCCCAGTTCCAACGACAGCTTCTTGATGGTCTTCGCGCTCTGCTCCATCAGCAGACGGCCCACCGCCGTCGAGCCGGTGAAGGTCAGCTTGCGCACGGTGGGGTTGGAGGTCATTTCGGCGCCGATGTCCTTCGGCGTGCCGGTCACCACGCTGAACACGCCGGCCGGCACGCCTGCGCGCTCGGCCAATACCGCCAGCGCCAGCGCGCAATACGGGGTCGACTCGGCCGGCTTGAGCACCATCGGGCAACCGGCCGCCAGCGCCGGACCGGCCTTGCGGGTGATCATCGCGATCGGGAAGTTCCATGGCGTGACGGCGGCGCAGACGCCGATCGGTTCCCTGGTCACCACCAGGCGGCGGTCCGGCCACGGCGAGGCCAGCGTTTCGCCCGCCACGCGCTTGGCCTCCTCGCCGAACCATTCGATGAACGACGCGCCATACGCCACCTCGCCGCGCGACTCGGCCAGCGGCTTGCCCTGCTCCGCCGTCATCAGCTGCGCCAGGTCCTCGGTATTTTCCAGGATCAGGTCATTCCACTTGCGCAGGATGGCGGCGCGTTCCTTGGCGCTCTTCTTGCGCCAGGCCGGCCAGGCCGCGTTGGCGGCGGCGATGGCGCGGCGCGTCTCGGCAGTGCCCATCAGCGGCACGGTGCCGAGCTGCTCGCCGGTGGCGGGATTGGTGACGGCCAGCGTGGCGCCGTTGTCGGCGTCGCTCCACAGGCCATTGATATAGGCCTGCTGACGCAGCAGGCTGGGATCTTTAAGTTGCAGCATGGGTAAGCTCCTTTACTCCACGGTGAACGAGGATAAATCGGGATGCGGTTCGGGATAGGTCAGATCCATCGCTTCCAGCGTTTCCAGCAGCAGGCTGGCGACCACCAGGTTGCGATGGGTCTTGGAATTGGCAGGCACCACGTACCATGGCGCGTGCGGCGCGTTGGTCTCGCGGATGGCGCGTTCATAGGCGCGCTGGTAGTCGTCCCATTTACTGCGCTGGTCGATGTCGGCCGGGTTGAATTTCCACTGCTTGTCGGGATCGTCCAGCCGCTCCTGCAGGCGCTGGCGCTGTTCTTCCTTCGAGATGTGCAGGAACACCTTGACGATCACCGTGCCCGTCTCCGTCAGCATGCGTTCAAAATCGCGGATCTGCGCGTAGCGGCGCTTGCACTCGGCGCCGTCGATCATGCCCTGCACCTTGGTGATCAACACGTCTTCGTAGTGGCTGCGGTTGAAGATCGCGATCTCGCCCTTGACCGGCACCTGCTGGTGCACGCGCCACAGGTAATCGTGGGCCAGCTCGTTGTCGGTCGGATTCTTGAAGGCGGCGGCGCGCACGCCCATCGGGCTGATGCCGCTGAACATGGCACGTATCGTACCGTCCTTGCCGGCGGTATCCATACCCTGCAGGATCAGCAGCACCTTCCGATCGTGCTCGGCATACAGCTTGTCCTGCAAGGCGTCGATGCGGGCGATCAGCGCGGCGGTGCGCTTCAGGTCCAGCGCCTTGGCCTTGGACTTGCTCAGTTCCGGGTTGGCGGAGCGGCAGGAAAATGCCATGTCGTCTGCGTCGCTTTCGCGCAGCTTGAGTTTGGCGGAGGCGCCGAAGCGCTGGCGGGCGTCATGTGTCATGACACTAGCATAGCATTCCGACAAACTGAACGGCGCGCGCGGGAACCGTTTACCCCGCACTGCGGCGACAGGGGTCGGACCCCGTACGGGGTCCGACCCCGACCTTTGGGGGTTTAAGCCGCAAGTGTGGCGGCACGGCAGCCCCACCAGGCGGCCTCCTCGAACACCGAGAAGCCCGACAGGTCGGCATGCGCGAACAGAATGGGGCCATCCACCTCGCGCAGCGCCTTCATGCCGGCGTTGCTGCGGAAGTTGGGACCGGGCGAGGCCATCGCGTGGCCGCGCAGCGTGATGTCGACCCGCTCGACGCAGGAGGCGAACTGCGAGCCGTAGGCTTCCTTCAGGTCGGCGCTGGCCAGCGCCAGCAGCTCCTCCGGCGTGGCCGCCTCCAGCCAGCGGCGCGCGGCGGCTGGCTTGCGGTCCGACAGGGCGACGTAGGCGCTGAAGACGGTCTTCTCCGGCGGCCGCACGCGGATGTCCTGATGGGTGGAGACGACAAAGCCGAGTCCCGGCTCGCTGTACACCACGTTGTCCCACGACAGCGGCTGGCTGGGGCGCTCGTCCGGGAAACGCTTGAGCAGGAAGTTCGCCACCATCCACGGCGCGTACTGTGGAACGTGTTGGGCCGGGTCGAAGCCGTAGGCAGCGATGTTATCCACAACCCGCGCCGCCACATAGGTGGGCATCGCGCAGATGGCCTTGCGGGCGCGGACGGTGTAGGTGAACGGTTGACCGTTTTCCAGCCTGAAGCACAGCGCCTCGACGCCGTCCGCCGTGGTCTTCAGCGACACCACGGTGCCGGCCTTGCGCTGGATGGCGGCCGCGCGCTCGATGCCGGAAGCCAGCGGCTGCAAGCCTCCCGGCCAGGTGAGCCAGGCGCCGTTGCCGGCGTTGGCGGCCTGGCCCCAGCGGCTGCAATAGTAGTGCAGCCCGGCCCAGGCCGAGACCTGGTCGTAGCGCGTGCCGTAGTCGTCGCGGCAGCAGTAGTTCAGGTACCAGTGCAAGGTCGGCGACTTGTAGCCGTTCTGCTCCAGCCACTGCTTGAGCGTGATGCGGTCCAGCGCCTGCCACTGCGGGTCTTCCGACGACAGCACGGTCGGGAACACGAAGATGCGGCGGCCGTCCGCGCCATGCGTCTGACGCAGCCGCGTTACCTCGGCGAAGAAACGCGTGTGTTCGTCGCGCTCCCATTGCGGCACGCCGCCGGTTGGAATGAAGCCGTCCTGCCAGCGGCCGTTGAACAACAACCGCTCCTCCGGCCCGTGCAGGATGAAGCGCTCGTCGTAGTAGGGCTTCTCCGCCATCGGATCTTTTTGAATGATGCCCAGGTCGGCCAGGATCTCGCGCACGTGCACCGATTCCGGCGACGGCAGCGGCAGGTAGTGCGCGCCGGTCGGGTATTCAAGGTCGCCGAAGGCACCGCCGGCGGCGTTGCCGTGCGGCTGCGGGCCGTCGATCATCAGCACGTCGGTCTTGCCGAGTTTTTTCAGCTTCCACGCGGCGGTCAGGCCGGCCATGCCGGAGCCGAGGATGGCGATGTCGGTGCGGATAACTTCCGACGGCGGCGGCAAGGCGCGGCGGTCGCGCAGGAAGTGGCCCTCGGCGCGGCCCGGATAATGGACCGCTGGCGTGATCTCCTGCCAGCGGTGAAATCCTGCCACGCTGCCCGCCGCCACCACGCCGCTGGCGCCGGCCCATACGAGGAAGGAGCGGCGCAGCATCAGCGTATCACCCTGCGCCAGTCCTGCTCGAACTCGTGCACCAGCGACTGCGTGTTGAGACGGTTGGGCTCCATCGGCAGCGCCGTCATATCCGGCGGGAAGATGAACATCTCGCGCGTGGTGTCGGCGTTCAGGTAGCGCATCGGCAGGCGGTATTCGGTGGGCGGCTTGTAGTCCGCCTGCGGCGTGGCGAGAATGAAGCCCCACTCGCCGAACGACGGCACGTAGGCGTGATACGGATAGGTCTTCAGGCCCACTTCGCGCAGCGTCGCGTCGATGGTCCAGTAGGCGTGCGGCGCAAAGAACGGCGACGTCGATTGCACCACCATCAAGCCGTTGGCCGACAGGTGCTTCTTCACCATGCCGTAGAACGGCACCGAGTACAGCTTGCCCAGCGCGAAGCTGGACGGATCGGGGAAATCGACGACGACGGCGTCGAACATATCGTCGCTATGCTGCAGCCAGATGGCCGCGTCGGCATTGATGACGTGCACCCGCTTGTCGCTGAAGGAGCCGTGATTGAGCTTGACCAGTTCCTCGCGCCTGGTGAAGGCGCCGGTCATGGCGGGATCGAGGTCGACCAGCGTGACCTGCTCGATATTCGGATAGCGCAGGATCTCGCGCAGCGCCAGGCCGTCGCCGCCGCCCAGCACCAGCACGCGCCGCGCCCAGGGCAGCGGTTGCAGCACCGGATGTACCAGCGCTTCGTGATAGCGGTACTCGTCGCGCGAGGAGAATTGCAGGTTGCCGTTGATGTACAGGCGCAGGTCGTCCTTCCAGCGCGTGATCACCAGCCGCTGGTAGGGCGTGGTGGTGGCGTAGACGATTTCGTCGCCGAACAGGCCATGCTCGCCCCAGTAGGTCATCTTGTCGGCGAAGGCGAAGCCGAACAACAACACGCACATCACGCTGGCGGCGCGCAACATGCGGCCGGTGACGTTTTTCAGCTCTGTGCGAAACGCGGTAATTGTCCACAGGGCGACGCCCACGTTCAGCATGCCGAACAAGAAGCCGGTGCGCACCAGCCCCAGATACGGCGCCAGCACCAGCGGGAACAGCAGCGACACGGCCAGCGCGCCCAGGTAGTCGAAGGTCAGCACGCGGCTGACCAGTTCATTGAATTCGGTCTTGCGCTCGTTCAGGGCGCGCATCACCAGCGGCACTTCCATGCCGACGAAGGCGCCGATCAGGAACACCATCACGTACAGCAGCGTGCGGAACGGCGCCGCCATCCACGAGAAGGTCAGGAACAGCACCGCCGCCGACAAGCCGCCCACCAGGCCGACCGCCAGTTCGATATCCACAAAACGCGACAGCACGTCCTCGTCCCTGACATATTTGGAAAAGTGCGCGCCCACGCCCATGGCGAACAGGTAGCAGCCGATGATGGTGGAGAATTGCAGGATGGAGTCGCCCAGCAGGTAGCTGGACAAGGCGCCGGCGATCAATTCATAGGCCAGGCCACAGGATGCGACGACGAAGACGGACAGGATGAGAATCTTTTTGGTCATTTAGCTATTTTTGCACTAATATGTTTGGGCGTTAGCAAGTCAACCACTTTAACCCAAGGTGCGCCGTGCCCGCCATCCTAAACTACCTGATTCACCTTTTGCTGGCCGCCGTGCTGCTGGCGGTATTTTTCAAAGCCTACACGTGGATGACACCTTTCGACGAGGTGCTGCTGATACGACAGGGGAATTTCGCCGCGGCGCTATCGCTGGGCGGGGCCTTGATAGGTTTTTCCGTCACCATCGCCTCGGCGCTGGTGCATACTGCCGATTATCGCGAGTTCTCCGCCTGGGCGCTCGGCGCGATGGTGGTGCAGATGCTGGCGTATGCCATCACCACGCGTGTGCTGAACATGGCGAAGGACCAGATCGAGGGCAACAACGCGGCCTTCGGCGGCCTGCTGGGCGCCATCTCCATTTCCATCGGCGCCATCAACGGCGCCTGCATTTCCTAATTAGCGAGGACCATCATGGGCTTAGGCAGCTTTATCAAGAAGCAGTTTATCGACGTACTGCAGTGGAACGAGGAAGTCGACGGCGTTCTGGCGTGGCGTTATCCGATGCAGGACCAGGAGATCCAGAACGGCGGCGTGCTGGTGGTGCGCGAATCGCAGATGGCGGTGTTCGTCAACGAGGGCCAGGTCGCCGACGTGTTCGGCCCCGGCACCCACAAGCTGACCACGCAAACCCTGCCGCTGCTGACCAACCTGAAAAACTGGGACAAGCTGTTCGATTCGCCGTTCAAGTCGGATGTCTATTATTTCAGCACCCGCGTGCAGACCGGCCGCAAATGGGGCACGCAGCAGCCGATCACCATCCGCGACAAGGACTTCGACATGGTGCGCGTGCGCGCCTTCGGCATGTACTCGTACCGCGTGGCCGATCCGCGCCTGTTCTTCAAGGAGATCAGCGGCACCCGCGCGGCCTACACCCGCGACGAGGTGGAAGACCAGCTGCGCGGCATCCTGATGGCCACCATGGCCAGCTCGCTGGGCAGCGCACAGGTTCCCTTCCTCGACATGGCGGCCAACCAGGCGCTGATGGCGCAGCAGGTCAAGGGCGACCTGGCCACGGCGTTCGGCCGCTACGGCATCGGCCTCGATGAATTCAACGTCGCCAGCGTCAGCCTGCCGGAGGAACTGCAGGCCGCGCTGGACGAGCGCATCTCCGCCGGCATGAAGGGCGGCATGAGCGCCGACAAGATGGCCGGCTTCACCAAGTACCAGGTGGCCAGCGCGATTCCGCTGGCGGCGCAGAACGAGGGCGGCATGGCCGGCATCGGCGTCGGCCTGGGCGCGGGCGTGCAGCTGGGCCAGGCGATGGGTCAGGCGCTCGGCTCGACGCTGGCGCCGCAAGCTGCTCCCGCTCCCGCTGCCGCAGCACCGGCCGAGGACTCGATCGAGGCGCGGCTGGAAAAACTCAAAGGTCTGCTCGACAAGGGCTTGATCACGGCTACCGACTACGACAGCACCAAGGCCGAACTGCTGAAAAAACTGCTCGGTTAAGCGCACTACATGCAAATCGTCTCCTGTCCCAGCTGCGGCGCGGAAGTCAAATTCCGCTCGCATGCCTCGGTTATGGCTGTCTGCGAGTATTGCAGCACCAGCGTGCTCAAAGACGCCGACTCGGTCAAGGACCTGGGCAAGATGTCGTCCGTGCTGGAGGACTATTCGCCGATCCAGATCGGCACCTCCGGGGTGCTGGGCAAGCGCCCGTTCACGGTGGTCGGCCGCATCCAGCTGCGCTATTCGGCCGGCATGTGGAACGAGTGGTATCTGCTGTTCGACGACGGCGTCACCTCGTGGCTGGGCGATTCGTCCGGCATGTACACCGTCACCGCGCAGTACAAGGGCGAAGGCGAGCTGCCGGCCTTCGAGCAGCTGCAGCCGGGCCGCACCTATCCGATCAACGGCGCGCCCTACATCGCCGCCGAAATCCGCACCGCCGATTGCATCGGCGGCCAGGGCGAGCTGCCGTTCAAGGTCGGCGAAGGTTACCAGGCCAAGGTAGCGGACTTCCGCCGTGGCGGCGAGTTCATCACGCTCGATTATTCGGATTCGCCGCGCCCCGTGGTCTACACCGGCCTGTCCGTCACGCTGGAGAGCATGCAATGCCAGCTGCTGCGCGACGACGACACCATCCAGCGCGCGGCCGGCCGTTATCGCGGCAAGCTCGATGCGCTCGATTGCCCGTCCTGCGGCAGCGCGATCAAATACATCCCCGGCGTGACGACGACGCTGGTGTGCCCGGCCTGCCACGCGCAGATCGACGCCGCTAGCCCGAAGGCCGAAGTGCTGGCCGCCGGCGAGCGCGTGGCCGCCGTGCCGATGACGATAGAACTGGGCGCGACCGCCCGCATCAACAACCAGGACTTCACCATCATCGGCATGATGCGCCGCGCCGACGACGAGGGCACGCAGTGGAACGAGTACCTGATGTACGGCACCCGCGCCGGCTTCTCGTGGCTGGTGGAGACGGACGAAGGCTGGTCCGGTGCCAACGTGATGGCCGAGTGGCCGGCGTGGTACACGCCCGGCGCGCCGACGGTGACTGTGGATAAGTCGCAGTTTTCCCGCCTCTACGATTACGGTTCGGTGGTGACCTTTGCCGCCGGCGCCTTCAACTGGCGGGTGGCGGCGGGCGACCGCACGCGGGTGGAGGAATTCTCCGCCGGCCAGATCCGGCTGGCGTCCGAAACCACGGACCAGGAGATGACGTGGTCGCGCTCCTCGCCGGTACCGGCCGACCAGCTCAAGGCCTGGTTCGGCGACAAGTTCAAGGGCCGCGTGGGCGCGCCTGCGGGGGCCAAGGGTGGCGGTAACCGCCGCTACCGCGACATGGCCAAGTACATCATCTGGTTCATGCTGGCGATTAATGCGATCCCGTTGCTGATGAATTTCTCCGGCACCTGGTTCCTCAGCCTGGTCGGCGCGGCGGCCATCTACCTGCCCGCCTGGTTTATGGATAACGAGGACAAGTCATGAGCAAATTCTTCATCTACGCGATCATCGTTTCCGTGGTCACCTCGGGCAGCAGCTGGATGCGCGCCATGAGCGGCGGCAGCAACTACGGCAGCAGCTACCGGGGCAGCACCTGGAGCTCGAACACCGGCGGTGGCGGCGGCAGTTACGGCGGCGGCTCCGGCGGCGGAGGCCACAAGTGAAACGCGAAGCGCTCCCGCAGCCGGCGGCCGTGCAGGTGGTGCACCAGCCGGCCGGCACGCATGTGCTGGCGGACCTGAGCGGCATCGCTGCTGAAAAACTGGGCAATTGCGCCGGGCTGGAAGCGCTGCTGCGCTCAGCCGCCGAGGCCGCGCACGCGCGCGTGCTGTTCAGCCATTTTCACGGTTTCGGCGAGGGTTTGGGCGTGACCGGCGTGGTGCTGCTGGCGGAATCGCACATCTCGATCCACACCTGGCCCGAATGCGGCTTTGCCGCAGCCGACATCTTCATGTGCGGCAGCGCGCAGCCTGAGTTAGCGCTCGCCATCATCGAAGCGGCCTTGCAGCCGGCTTCCAGCCGCATCAACACGGTGCGGCGGGCGCCGCCCGCGCTCAGTTGACCCTGGCCGCGCTCTGGGTCGGCGACATCAGCTTGAGCGGCACATCCTCCACCGGCAGGCCGGCCGTCGTGGCGGGCGCGACCAGTTGTCGCACGGTGACCACAATGTTCGACGGGTAGTTGAAGCCGGCGCCGGTGTTGCGGTCGACGACGTAGCCGATGACGCCACCCGCCAGGATATTGCCCCACACCGCGCCGTTGGCCTTGGATACCGCCGCCGCGTTGCCGAAGTAGGCGTCCTTTTTGCAGTCGATCGCCAGGTCGCCGGTGCTCTTGTGGACCACCACGCTTGCCGGGCTGGTCAGGAACCAGCTGCCGGCGTCGTTGCTCAGGGTGCAGCCCAGGCCGGCGATTTCCTTGCTCTCGAAAACCGTTGTCACGGATACCGGCTGCATCTTTTCGCCTATCACCGACGCGCAACCGGTCATTGCCAGGATGCCCGTCAAAGCGAGTATGCTCTTCATGTATTTCCCCTCGTGGACCAAGTGTCCGGCAAATTATCACTCAGGAAATAGAAGATGACAATATGCAATTCTCGAGGGTGTGCACTTTGAAGCGCTAAGCGGCTTGGGCGGCGGCCAGTTCGCCGTCCTTGGCGTTGGCTGCGGCAAAAGCCGGACGGCTGGTGACGCGGGCCACGTACTGCTCGATCACGGGCAGCTTGGGCAAGAGCTCGTAGGCGCCCATCCAGCCCATCGCCGAGGCCCACAGCACGTCCAGCGCGCTGAACTGCTCGCCCAGCAGGTACGGGCCCTTGGACAGCTGTTCGACCAGCGTGTTGAACATGGTGTCGAAGTCGCCGTAGTGGCAGGATGTCTTGTCGGCCGGCTTGTTTTTCATCCACTTGTCGACGATGGCCGGCTCGAAGCAGCTGCCGTAGAAAGCCATCCAGCGCAGGTAGGGTCCGCGCAACGGATCGCCCAGCGGCGGCGCCAGTTTGGCGTCCGGGAACAGGTCGGCCAGGTACAGGTAGATCGCCACCTGTTCGGTGATGACGGCGTCGCCGTGGCGGATCGCCGGCACCTTGCCCATCGGGTTGACGGCCAGGTAGGCAGGCTCGCGGTTCTCGCCCTTCTTCATGTTCATCACATGCAGGTCGTAGGGCGCGTGCAACTCTTCCAGCAAGGTCATGACGCCGGTGGAACGGGAATACGGGCAATGGTACAAAGTCAGCAGTGGTGCCATGGTAAGTCTCCTGTCGATGGTGAAGAAACGCCACGATAACTCTTGCTATGATGGTGGTCTTGTAAAAACGCGAACACTGTATGCAAACCGTGACGAGCCGGCCCAAGGGCGTGGTCAATCCTGCTGCGGCGGAAAAAATCTTCCGGCTGGAACGCTACCTGCCGGCGCCGGACCTGGCGCCTTTCATCGAGCACTTCTGGCTGGTGGCGTGGCAGTTGCCGGACGGCGTAGTCCACGTGCAGCGCACCCTGCCCTCGCCCTGCATCCACCTGGTGTTCGACGCCGGCCGCACGGCGGTGTTCGGTGTGATGACCGGGGCCTTCGAGTACACGCTCAAGGGCAGCGGCCGCATCCTCGGCGTGCGCTTTTTGCCGGGCGCCTTCCGCAGCTTCCTGAAGCAGCCGGTGCAGTCGGTGACGGATCGCGTATTGCCGCTGTCGGCGCTGTTCGATTGCGACGACGCGGAGGCGGAGCGCAGCGTGCTGACGGCGGCCGACGATGCCGGCATGGTGGAGGCGGCCAGCGCCATCCTGCGCCGCGCCCTGCCCGCGCCCGATCCGCAGACCGCGCGCATCGCGCAGATTCTGGACGCGATCCAACACCATCCCGATATCACGCAAGTGCAGCAGCTGGCGGATCACACCGGCATCAGCGTGCGCCGCCTGCAGATCCTGTTCAAGGAATATGTGGGCGCCACGCCGAAATGGGTGATACGCCGCAACCGCCTGCTGGACGCGGCCGACCAGCTGTCGAATGGCAGCGAGATCGACCTGGCCTCGCTGGCGCTGGCGTTGGGCTATTACGACCAGGCCCACTTCACCAGCGACTTTGAAAAACTGGTCGGCAAGCCGCCGGCCGATTACCGCCGCAGTTGCAAGCGGCAAGCTTGAGCGCACATGGCGGATCAGGACTACGACGGGTCGGCCGCATCCATCAGGTTGGTCCGTAAATTGACCACTGCCTTCTGCAAAGCCTTGAATTCATCAGGCGCCAGGCCTGCCGCCTTGGCCGTGATTTCCCGGTAATCAAACGCTTTTTCACGCAGCGCGCGCCCGGCGTCGGTCAGCGACACGCGCACACTGCGCTCGTCTTCCGTGTCGCGCTCGCGGCGCACATAGCCCATGGCTTCCAGACGCTTGAGCATTGGCGTCATCGTGCTCGGTTCCAGGAACAGCTTTTCACTGAGTCCCTTGACCGTCTGCCGGTCTTCTTCCCACAAGCAAATGATGGTGACGTACTGCGTGTAAGTCAGGCCGAGCTGCTCCAGCACGGGCTTGTAGACGCGTGAGTAGGCAAGGTTGGTCGAGTAGATCGCGAAGCACATGAAATCACCCAGTTTCGCGACGTTCTTGCGGGCATTGTCATCGTTGCTCATTTGAACTCCAAAAATTTATTTATCGAGATAATCATTATCGTACTTGAAAAGTCCAAACCACTGGTATATATTTACGTTCATAATGATTATCGCGATAAGTAAATTGCTTCAAACCTTCCACCAACCCAGGAGTGAACCATGAACAACGTCCGCACCCGCATCCTCGCAGTCGCCGCCGCAGCCGCCATCACCGCACAATTCTCCCTGCCAGCCATGGCACAAGAGCATCAGCAGCCCTTTGCAGCGATCAAGCAAGTCAACGCCGGCGTGCTGAACGTTGGCTACGTGGATGAGGGTCCGGCCAACGGCCCTGTTGTGATCCTGCTGCACGGCTGGCCTTACGACATCCACAGCTATGTCGACGTGGTGCCCCTGCTGACCAAAGCCGGCTACCGCGTGATCGTGCCGCACCTGCGCGGCTACGGCACCACCCGCTTCCTCGACGCCAACGCGGTCCGCAACGGCGAGCCGGCCGCACTAGCCGCCGACGTGGTGGCGCTGATGGATGCGCTGAAGATCGACAAGGCCGTCCTGGCCGGTTATGACTGGGGTGCGCGCACCGCCGACATCGTGGCGGCGCTGTGGCCGCAGCGGGTCAAGGGACTGGTCTCGGTGAGCGGCTACCTGATCGGCAGCCAGGAAGCAGGCAAGCAACCGCTGCCACCAAGCGCCGAACTGCAATGGTGGTACCAGTTTTACTTCGCCACCGAGCGCGGCCAGGCCGGCTATGAAAAGAACCGCCACGATTTCGCCAAGCTGATCTGGCAAACCGCTTCGCCGCAATGGCACTTCGACAATGCCCTGTTCGACCGCAGCGCCGCATCCCTGGACAATCCGGACCACGTCGCCATCACCGTGCATAACTACCGCTGGCGGCTCGGCCTCGCCTCGGGCGAAGCGCAGTACGCCGGCCTGGAAGCACGCCTCGCGCAATTGCCCGCCATCACAGTGCCCACCATCACGATGGAAGGCGACGCCAACGGCGCGCCGCACCCAGAACCGGCAGCGTATGCGAAGCGCTTTACCGGCAAGTACAAGTATGAACTCATCTCGGGCGGCGTCGGCCACAACCTGCCGCAAGAAGCGCCGCGCGCTTTTGCCAATGCCGTGATCGAAGTCGATCACCTGTAATCCGCCATCACACCACCAATCAAAAGGAAAATCATGAAAGCCACCAAACTGCTGTCCGCCATCACCCTCGCCGCCGGCGCTGTATTCGCCACCACACTGCCAACGGCACATGCCGAAGGCGCCATCACTGCGGTACAGGGCTCGCCAGCCAAACCCACCATCGTTTTCGTGCACGGCGCCTTCGCCGATTCCAGCAGCTGGGATGGCGTGGTGAAGAAGCTCGCCGGCAAGGGTTATCCCATCCTGAGCGTGGCCAATCCGCTGCGCGGCATCGGCGCGGATGCAAGCTACGCCGCCAGCGCGATCCATGCGGTCAAGGGACCGGTGGTGCTGGTCGGCCACTCTTACGGCGGCATGGTGATTTCCAAGGCGGCGGAGGGTAATCCGGAGGTGAAGGCATTGGTGTATGTGGCGGCCTTCGCGCCCGAGCAAGGTGAAACCGTCGCTGGCCTGGCCAACAAGTTCCCGGGCAGCACGCTGGGCCAGGCGTTGGCCGATCCGGTCGCGCTGGACGACGGCAAGGACCTGTACATCCGCCAGGACAAATTCCACGACCAGTTCGCGGCCGATGTCCCGGCGGCCCAAGCGACCCTGATGGCGGCCGGCCAGCGTCCCATTGCCGTGGCCGCGCTGGACGAACCGGCGACCGGCACGGCCTGGAAGCAGTTGCCATCATATTTCGTGTACGGCGGCGCCGACCGCAACATTCCGCCGCAAGCCTTCCGCTTCATGGCCAAACGCGCGGGCGCGAAAGATGTCGTTGAAATCAAAGGGGCGTCGCACGTGGTGATGGTGTCGCATCCGGATGCGGTGGCAAAGCTGATCGAAGAAGCCGCTGCGGCGCAATGAGGCCTGCCATGAACAATCAGCCAACCCCGGCGTGGAAAATCGACCACGCCTATATCGACGGCGCCTTCGTGCTCCTGCAGGGTGACCGTGTGGTGGAAAGCGTGAACCCGGCCACCGGGCAAACCATCGGCACCGCCACCCTGGCCAGCCGCGAGGACGCGCGGCGCGCCATCACCGCGGCCAAGCGGGCGCAGGACGGGTTGCGGCACGCCAGCAAGGACGAGCGCATCGCCATGCTGCGGCGCCTGCAAGCCGCCGTGCTGGCGCACACCGACCGCATCCGTGATGTCACGATCGAAGAATATGGCGGCCCCGTGGCGCGTGCCCAGTGGATCAGTCAGTATGCGTCGCAGTGCTTTGCCAACACAGCCGATGCGCTGGCCCGGCATGAACCGGTCCGGCGCATCGGCGAGGCGGCCGTGCTGATGCAGCCGGTCGGCGTGGCCGCGCTGATCGCGCCGTGGAACAGCGCAGCCGGTTCCATCTGCAGCAAACTCGCGTCAGCACTCGCGGCCGGGTGCGCCTCCGTGATCAAGCCCAGCGAACTGGGCCCGATCCAGGCGCAGGTGGTGGCCGAAGCGCTGCACGAAGCGGACCTGCCGCCCGGTGTCTTCAACATTCTCCTCGGCCAGGGTAGCGACGTGGGTGACGAGCTCAGCAGGCATCCCGACATCGCCAAGATTTCATTTACCGGATCGACCGCCACCGGCAAGCTGATCGCGCGCGCCGGCATCGAAACCATGAAGCGGGTCAGCCTGGCGCTGACCGGCAAGTCCGCCTCGATCCTGCTCGACGACGCCGACCTGGCGAACGCGTTACCGCTGGCGGTCAACGCGGCATTCATGAACAACGGCCAGGCCTGCGTCGCGGGCAGCCGCCTGCTGGTGCCGCGCGCCCGCATGGACGAGATCAGCGAGCGCCTGCGCGCCATCGTGGCGGGCATGCGCGTCGGCGATCCGCGCGATCCGGATACGGACATCGGGCCGCTTGCCAGCCGTGCCCAGTATGAGCGCGTGCAGCATTACATCCGGCGCGGCCTTGAGCAAGGCGCCACGCTGATCGCCGGTGGCGAAGGCAAGCCGGCGGCTTTGGATGCGGGCCTGGAGCTGGGATTCTTTGTCAGGCCAACCGTGTTCGTCAATGTGCGCAACGACATGGACATCGCGCGGGAAGAGATTTTCGGACCGGTACTGTCCGTGATCGGCTACGGCGACGAGGAAGAAGCGATTCGTATCGCCAACGACTCCGATTACGGCTTGCAGGCCTATGTGTTCACGTCGCAGACGCAGCGCGCGCTGCGGATCGCCGAACGACTGGAGGCCGGCACAGTTGCTGATCAACCGCATCGTGCCCGAACTGCTGGCGCCATTTGGCGGCGTCAAGCAATCGGGGATCGGCAGGGAGTTCGGCGTGTTCGGGCTGGAAGCGTTCCTGGAACCTAAAACCATTGTAGAGGGCTGAATTCGGGGACTGAGCAAAACATAGCCTGCCAGCGAACTCACGAAGAGCTACGGCCTTTGACGCTACGCCAAATCGACTATACTTCCTGAAGGTACAGTCGTTTCATGTACACCGTCATTGAAACGCCGCTGTTCCAAAGCCGCTGGCCTCTCTATTGGAGCGAGGACGAACGGGGGGCCTTTGCGGCATACATCTCCACGCATCCGTCGGCTGGTGACGTGATTCCGGGAACGGGAGGTGTTCGCAAGGTCCGTTGGCGGCGTGCAGGATCAGGAAAATCAGCTGGAGTGAGAGTAATTTACTTTACCCGTAACTCCGCAAATGAGATTGTTTTGTTGACGCTATACGCCAAGGCAGATACTGCATCTCTGTCCAGCGCAGCATTAAGGGAAATTCGCCGTGTCTACGAATAGCAAATTACCTCTCAGCGATGAAGAGCTCGTAGCCTTTGAGGCTACCCGGGACTTGGCTGCTGAGTTACTGCAAGCCGGCGAGCAAATGCGAGCGGGACTTGGACGCGTGGTCTATTCCCCCTTGATCGCCGCACGACAAAATACCGGCCTGACACCGGAGCAGTTCGCGGCCTTGTTCGGCATTTCCGTCAACACCCTGGAAAGCTGGGAGCAAGACCGCAATCCGCCGGTCGGTGCGGTACGGACCCTGATCGCCATCGCCCTCCGCCACCCCGAAGCGCTGATCGCCATCGCCAACCAGCCTCAGGAAGTATGAAGACAATTGACGGCACCATCATCCAGTGCGACACTGTGCGCCTTACCCAAACCACAGGAGACCATAAAATGCGCCAAGTAGATACTGCCCTCCTGTCGGCTGCCTGATTACGTCGGGACTCCCTTTTGTAGTGTGTTGATCCGCGCGTACTCGCGCAGCTGACTTCCCGTATTCGCCACCTATTCGCTTTTTCGCGAAGGGTCTTGCTCGTCTTACCGGAATCAGGAAACACATACACCATGATCGACATCGATTTTGAATCGCTGCGCCTTATCGGCTTAACGCAAACCATCGCCAGCCAGCTTTATCTTTTCCACGACGCACCGGCCAACGCCCGGCTGGTGCGCATCACCGAAATCCAGCGCGACTGGCTCACCGTGCACGACGGCCAGGCCGAGTTCCGCGCCCGCGTGCTGCCGGCGCTGCACGACGAAGCGCTGGCCGTCGGCGACTGGGTACTCAGCACCACGCCGGCGCATGACGAACGCTGGCTCAGCGCGCTGCTGCCGCCCACCACCCACATCGCCCGGCGCGGCAACGACGGCCGCCATCACAGCCTGGTCAGCAACATCGATACGGCGCTGCTGGTGATGGGCCTGGATCACGACTTCAATCCGCGCCGGCTGGAGCGCTACCTCGCCATCGTCAAGACTGCGGGCGTGGAGCCGGTGGTGGTGATGAGCAAGGCCGACATCGGCGACGAGGTGGATGAACGCATGGCGCTGCTGCGGCAGCGCCTGCCCGCCAGCATTCCGCTGCTGGCCGTGAACGCGCTCAGCGACGACGCGGCGCTGCAACTGGCGCCGTGGCTGGACGTGGGGCAGACGCTGGTGTTGCTGGGCTCCTCAGGCGCGGGCAAATCCACGCTGACCAACACGCTGACGCAGGCCGGCCAGCAAACCGGCGGCGTGCGCAAGGGAGATGGACGCGGCCGGCATACGACCACGTCGCGCTCGCTGCACCTGTGCGCCGGCGGCGCCTGCATCATCGACACGCCCGGCCTGCGCAGCTGGCAGCCCGATGCCGATGAGGCCAGCCTGACGGCCGCCTTTGAGGACATCGACGCGCTGGCGGCGCAATGCCAGTTCCGCGATTGCCGTCACGCCGGCGAGCCCGGTTGCGCGGTGCGTGGCGCGGTGGATGAGGATCGTCTGCTGAACTACCACAAACTGCTGCGCGAGGCACGCCGCAGCCGGCAAACCCCGCTGGACCGCATCGCCGAAGTCGCCAAGTGGAAGGTGATGCAGCGCGCCGCCGTGGCCCGCTCGAAGGATAAGCTCGGCAAGCGATAAGGTCCTCTTTCCGAAGCAGCAATTTCGGAATAGTTCCAACAACTCCCGAACAGCAGGGAAGTCTGGCTAACGTGAAAATCTCCACGCAATCCAAACTTCCACCCGCGTCAGGAGCCGCAGCATGGAACACAAAACCCCTGCCATCATCGTGCTGCACCGTGGCCCGCCACGGTTGCAGCCCTGTCACAACGACGCCGCATACGGCTGCTTCACCGAGGCTGGCCGACGCGGCAATCATGTTTCACTGCGGGCTTATTCGACCGCGGCCAGCGCACGCACAGCACAGGCCGCAACGCCGGAAGCCGAGCAGACGATGCTGCTGCAGGCGCCGAATCGCATGCATGCCCTCCCTCTTCTGCCGCCCGCCGATCCGCTGCGCGAACCTCGCTGCACGCGCGGCGTGGTGCTGGTCCATCTGTTCCACGGCGCCTGCTTCGTGCGAGTCGACCAGCTCGTGGGCCGTTACCACGGCGTCGGCGTGGTGGAGGCGGGCCTACTGGAGGCGGTCGATACCGATTGCGTCGTCTGGATAGCCATCGTGCAAAACATGCAGGCGCTCGCTGCCCTGCACCCTGCCCTGCGCGCGACCGAGGCGGCACTCGACACCCATGCCGAGCTGCTGCTGCTGGAGCCCTGTGCCATGTCACGCTTGCGCTGGATCGGGGTAAAGCAGTGATATGCTTGCAAGGTCGTCGCCAATGGAGATACCACGCCATGCTGGACCGCAGCGCCATGCAGGAGATGAATCGCGTACTCGACGTCGCGCCGCGCCTGCGTCCCGACGTGTGTGGCCATGGCGCCTGCATCACTGAACGTTGGGCCCACAGTGGCTTCACCTCTCATGTCGAGCCGATGGCGGACCATGTGGTGATGACCTACTACGGCGCACCGCAAAGAATAGAATGGCGCGACGGTGCCAGCTACCAGCAAGGGGTCACGCGGCAGAAGTCGATCACGCTGATCCCCAGCGGCCACGAGGCGGCCTGGATGATCGCCGGCGCGATCGAGGTGTCGCATGTTTATTTTTCGGATGCACGCCTGCAAACCTGCGCCGAGGCGACCGGCCATCGCGGCCCGGCGGTACAGCTGCTGGACCGGGTGGCATTGCCCGATCCCACCGCCAGTGCCTTGCTGGAAATCCTTTCCTCCGAAGCCTGCCGCGACGACGCCGGCAACGGCCTGTTTGTCGAACAGGCGGTCGATCTGCTGTGTATGCATCTGGTGCGCGCCCACTCGACCACCTGCCGCGACAAAGGCAAGCGCGCCCAAGGTTGCCTGGCGAACTGGCAGGTCCGCCGCGTGACGGAATATTTGCAGGAGCGGCTTGATGAAGAAGTCCGGCTGGACGATCTGGCCAAGCTGGCCGGCTTGTCGCGCTTTTACTTCTGCACCGCATTCCGCCGCAGCACCGGCTTGACGCCACACCAGTGGCTGCTGACCCAGCGCATGGCGCGCGCCCGCGCACTGGTGGCCGATCATTCGATTCCGCTGACCCAGGTCGCGCTGGCGGTCGGCTATCAGACCTCATCCGCCTTCGCCGCCGCATTCCGGCGGACCGAAGGGATGAGCCCCACGGAATATCGGCTGCGCTGCTGACGTTCCGCCCCCCCAACTAACCATGACAAAGGAGAACCCTATGTCGATCACAGGAAGTTGCCACTGCGGGAAGACCACGTTTCGTATCGAGGGCGAGATTCCCGACGCACTGACCCGTTGCACATGCTCGTTCTGCGCCAAGCGCGGCGCGCTGCTGGCGTATTACCAGCCCGCCCAGTTTCACGTGACGTCGGCGGCACCCGACGATGGCGTTTATCGCTGGCAGACCAAGCTGGTGGCCCACCATTTTTGCGCCCACTGCGGCTGCGCGACCTATTCCGATAGCCCGGCGTTCGAGCTGGACGGCAGCTGGGACCAGCAAACCCGCCGGATCGGCGTCAACGCCCGTCTTTTCGATAATTTCGACGCGGCCTCGGCCCGCATCGACGTCATCGACGGAAAAAATCTTTGGTAGCTTGAGGCGTCTTGGCTCAGTGAGTCTTGATTGCGTGTTTGGTCAAGGTGCCCTGAAGTTCGCTCAGGTCACCTGTTCACGCTGCTGTTGAAGCGCCGCCTCGAGCTTCCGATTGCTTTCTGCCAATTCAAAGTTTGCTGTTTGTATTTTCAAACTGAGGCGTCGGTTTTCGTCCGCGCTTTCCTTGTACTGGAATGCCTCGTCCAGATTCCTGCGCAACTGGTCTTCCTCCCACGGCTTGGTAAGAAATCGGAAGATCGAACCTTCGTTAATGGCGTCGGTGACCGACTGCAATTCCGTGTAGCCCGAAAGTACAATCCGCACCGTATCCGGATGCGTAAGCTTTGCTTTGCGCAAAAATTCGACCCCGGTCATGCCGTGCATCCGCTGGTCAACCAAAATCACATCAACTTTATTCGTCGCTAACAGTTCCAGTCCTCCTTGACCGCTGTGTGCGGCCAGGATCTTATATCGCTCGGCGCGCAACTCCCGCTTGAGCGCCGACATGATGTGGGGGTCATCGTCGATGAGCAATAAGGTTCTGGGCGGGACCTGCATACGCAGGAGATGGGGCGGCAGCTGCCGGTTCGAGCGTAGCAAGACGTCGATCTCTTCAGCCGGCAACGGTCTGGAAAACCAATAGCCTTGTATCTCGTCGCACATGTTTCGGCTCAGGTAGTCGCACTGCAACTCCGTTTCGACACCTTCGGCAATCACCTTGATTCCCAGGCTGTGGGCCAATGACACGATCGCATTCGCGATCGCGGTGTTACCCTGGTCGATAATCAAGTCGCGTACGAACGACTGATCAATCTTGAGCACGTCGATGGGAAAGCGCTTCAGGTAGGAAAGGCTCGAGTAGCCGGTGCCGAAATCATCGATCGACAGCTGGACGCCGAGCGATTTGAGATCGCGAAGAATGGTGACAGCTTGCGAGACCTCCGTCATGATGATGGTCTCGGTCAATTCGATGTCCAGGAAGTGCGGCGCCATACCGGTTTCCTCGAGGATGCCGGCAATCGACCGTACCAGGGACTCCTGCACAAACTGACGCCCCGACAAATTCACGGCAATGCGCACCTGCCCCAGTCCTGCGCGTTCCCACGCCTTGTGCTGCAAACAGGCGGTGCGGATGACCCAGGCGCCGATCGGGACGATCAATTCCGTGTCCTCCGCCACCGAGATAAAACTGCCGGGCATGACCAGCCCCCTTACCGGGTGCTGCCAGCGGATCAGCGCTTCCATCCCGACGATCCGTCCGGTTCTGAGGTCGACCTGGGGCTGGTAATGCAGCACGAACTCCTTGCGCTCCAGCGCCCTGCGCAGATGATGCTCCAGCTGCACTCGTTCGAGCACCGCTTCGTTCATGGCAGCTGTATAAAACTGATAGTTATTGCGGCCCAGTTCCTTCGCCCGGTACATGGCGATGTCCGCATGATCGACCAGGGCATCCGGCTCCATGCCGTCGTCGGGATACACCGCGATGCCGGCACTGACGGTCATGACGAACTCCTGGTCGCCGACCAGCAGCGGTTTTCCCACGGCAGCGAGAATCCGTCTCAAGATGCCGCTGATGTTGTCTTCGCCGTGTTCGGTCAGAATCACGATGAACTCATCTCCTCCGAATCGCGCCGCGGTATCCGTTTCTCGCATGACGGAGACCAGCCGCTCGGAAAATATCTCAAGGAGATCATCGCCAGCCTTGTGCCCCATCGTGTCGTTGACCAGTTTGAACCGGTCGAGGTCGAGGAACATCACCCACACCCGATGCCCGTACCGGTTCGCAAGCGCGATGGCTTGCTGCAAGCGATCCCGCAATAGTATCCTGTTCGGCAGCCCGGTCAGGGTGTCGTACTCGGCGAGGTAACGCAATTCGGTCTCTGCCCGCTTCGCCTGGGTAATGTTTTCATGCGCGATGACGAAGCGTGTCGGCCCGTCGCCGGGAAAACGCGTCACCTTCGCGCGGAACCAGTGCGGCCCCGCCGGCGAGCTGCAATAGTGCTCCATGCTGAACTCGTCGCGATGGCAGCTGGCCACGGCGAGCATGCCTGCCGAGAAAACCTCCGCATCGTTGGCGCGCAAGCCGAGCACTTCGCCGCAAATGGCCACATAGTCCATGCCCGACCATGCACCGCCATGACGGGCACCGTTAGCGGTCGCGAAATCCGTCCAGGCCTTGTTCACGGCGAGGATGGCGCCCTTCTCATCCACCACGCAAATGTGCATGGAGAGCGCGTCGATCGTTGACTTGATAAACCGCTGCGATTCGCTCAACGTCTCTTCCATCTGCTTGCGCGTGGTGATGTCCTCGACCGCAGCGATAAGGTACAGCAATTCTCCTTCGCTATTGTGCACCGCCGACAGCGCGAGTATGGTCCAGATCGTCGCGCCGCTCTTGCGCCTGAAGCATTGGTCGTGGGGCGGCACGGCCCTGCCTGGAGCGGCAAGCAATTTTTCGATGATCGGTGCGATGGCGGTGGCGTCGACCGGCTCAAGCAACTGGCCGATGCCCATCGCCAGGAGCTCATCCTCCGCATAGCCCAGCATATCGCGAAAGCGCGAGTTCGCCTGCAGCAGACGGCCGTCACTAGCGAGATGCACGATCCCCACCGGGGCGAGATCGAATGTGGCTCTGTAGTTGCGTGCGCTTTCGTTGCGTGCTATTTCCGAATGCTGCCGCAACCTCAGAAACGCTTCCAGCCGTGCGAGCAGGTCGTCTTTGCTGAGTGGCAGGCGCAGCACGTCATCGAAGCCGACGCGCAGCCATGGCGTCGCGCGCGCGGTTCCGCCCAGGGTCAGCAGTACTGGCAAATATAGCGGCAGCGCCGCTTGTCTCAAGCCGAAAATCACTTGGGCGTGGCGGCGGGCCGAAATCTCATCGGCAATAATTAAGGACCAGGCTGAATCGCTCGTCGGGAAATCCGGAGCATCCAGCATCTGGATCACATAGCCGGTCTGGCCGAGAAACTCGGCTAGCAGGCTTCGATCCGCCGCATCCGCAATGCACAGCCCTATGATTGCTGTCCTCTGCAGACGCTTCATGACGCACGCTCGTCCCTTGTGGATGAGGGCAAGCCGCTCAGGATGCCTTGCAGGTGCTCCAGCTTTTCGCTGATCCGGATACCTTCGGCGCTCACTTCCAGCTGGCGCAGTTCGGGCTCGAAGGAGCCGGTGCGCTTCTTCAGGCAGCTGACCATCTTGGTCAGTTTGCCCTGGTATTCGGCGTAGCGCAGGAGCACGATGTTGTCCGCCAGATGGCTGACCCCGAGGTCGGTGGCCTTCAGGCTGGTACTGGTAATGTGCTCAACCTCGTTGATTAATATGGTGGTGACCAGCTTGCGTGACAGGTAGCTAACCAGATTATGAATGTGCGCTTGCGGCTTGCCGAATTCTTCCATGGCAAGCTCATAACCACGCAGGCTGTCGATCATGACCATCCCGCAGCCGTCGATCTCTACCGCCTGACGGACGACGGCAAGGAATTCATCCGGGTAAAGTTCGAGGGGATTGATGCGTACGATCTTGAGTGCTCCGGATGCCAGCACATGATCCAGGGGCACCCCGATGGCGCGGCTGCGGGCGGCGATAAAGTGGGCCGGCTCCTCGAATGTGAAAATGACCGCACGTCCTGTTTTAGCGAAATGTCCGGCGAACTGCGCGCCGAGCGTGCTCTTGCCGGTTCCGGTGGGACCTGTCAGCAGTGTGGTGGTGCCGGACTCCAGGCCGCCACCCAACAGCTCGTCGAATTGATGGATGCCGGACGAGACCATATGCCAGCCAGCATCGTTGGTGCTGCTGTGTTCAATTCTATGTGGGAATATCGTGATGCCCGAATCGTTGATGCGCAACGGATGCAGCCCTGAAAGGAAACCGGACCCGCGCAACTTGTCAATCTGGATGCTGCGCAATCCGATCGCAAGGCTGTTGGAAATGCTCGAATGCAGATGAATGGCACCATCAACGGCCAGCACAACGGATGAATCACGTTCCAATTCATTGGGGTCGAACGCCAGCAGCGACGTGACGCCTGACTTATTCAAAAAATTGATGAGGCTAAGGATGTTCTTGCGGAACTGGTAGGCGTCGGTGGCAAGAAACCGCAGCTGGGTCACCGAGTCGATTACGAGACGCTGGGGCCGCTTCTCAAGCACTGCCTGGAAAATGGCCTTCCAGACCGGCACGCTCTCGACCTCGCTGGGCGGGAATATATGATACTCGCCGGGATTGTCGATGAGTTCATCGCCGGCCGGCGACAGGTCCACAACGTCGATACGGTCAAGACTCCAGCCAAAACCGGCCACGTTGCGGGCGATCTCATGGCCTGGTTCGGCCAGCGTGATATACATGCATCGCTCGCCCGCACGTTGGCCGTCCCGCAACCATTGCAACGAGAAGATGGTTTTGCCTGCGCCGGCCGCGCCGGTGATCAGGTAGCTTCGCTCGCGAACGAAGCCGCCACAAAGAATTTCATCGCATCCGGGGATACCAGTAGACAGGCGTGATTCAGTTGTAGGCAACGTCATGGCATTTCAACGTAAAAGGGGTGGAATACTAAAGTACGATGGCGCCAGACCGGCCTTACTGCCGCAGCAAGCCGAGAGAAATGTTGGCGTTTTTTAGGCCTGGATCGAGGCGTTCTCTGTAGTTGCGAAGTTACACGTAATTGCTTAGCAAAAACTCTTCAATTCTCACTATTTGCAAAAACACGACGGCCATAAAAAAAGGCAGCCGAGGCTGCCTTTTTGCTGTGATGCTGTGCGTTGCTTAGTGCTTAATGCTTGGCGCGCAGTTTGGCGATCGCCGCCAGCTGGCCGATGGCCGCTGCCAGTTCGGCTTGCGCTTTTGCGTAGTCGATACCGGAGGTGTTGTTGGCCAGCGCTTCTTCGGCACGTTTCTTGGCCGCTGCCGCTTTGGCTTCGTCCAGATCCTTGCCGCGAATCGCGGTATCCGCCAGCACCGTCACGGCGCCTGGCTGCACTTCCAGCAGGCCGCCCGCGACGAAGACAAATTCTTCCTCGGCTTGACCTGGTACCTGGATGCGCACCGCGCCCGGACGGATGCGGGTGATCAGCGGCGTGTGCTTGGGGTAGATCCCCAGCTCGCCCTGCTCGCCCGGCAACGCGACGAATTCGGCTTCGCCCGAGTAGATCAACTCCTCGGCGGAAACCACGTCAACGTGAATAGTGTTTGCCATGTGTGTCCTGTCGGTGTGATGCGGCCCCGCTCGCGCGGGGCCGCAATCGAAACTCAATGATTAGTTGAGCTTCTTGGCTTTTTCGATAGCTTCGTCGATCGTGCCGACCATGTAGAACGCTTGTTCTGGCAGGTGATCGAGTTCGCCGGAAGCGATCATTTTGAAGCCCTTGATCGTATCTTTCAGCGAAACGTATTTACCTGGCGAACCGGTAAACACTTCAGCAACGTGGAACGGCTGCGACAGGAAACGCTGCATCTTACGTGCGCGCGATACCAGCAGCTTGTCTTCCGGCGCCAGTTCGTCCATACCCAGAATCGCGATGATGTCGCGCAGTTCCTTGTAGCGCTGCAGGGTGCCCTGAACAGCGCGCGCGGTGTCGTAGTGCTCCTGGCCGACGACCAGCGGATCCAGCTGACGCGAGGTCGAATCCAGTGGGTCCACCGCAGGGTAGATACCCAGCGAGGCGATGTCACGCGACAGAACGACGGTCGAATCCAGGTGACCGAAGGTGGTCGCTGGCGATGGGTCGGTCAAGTCATCCGCTGGAACGTAGACGGCCTGGATCGAGGTAATCGAACCGGTCTTGGTCGAGGTGATGCGCTCTTGCAGACGGCCCATTTCTTCGGCCAGGGTAGGCTGGTAACCCACTGCGGAAGGCATACGGCCCAGCAGTGCGGATACTTCGGTACCGGCCAGGGTGAAGCGGTAGATGTTATCGACGAAGAACAGAACGTCCTTGCCTTCGTCACGGAACGCTTCCGCCATGGTCAGGCCGGTCAGCGCGACGCGCAGACGGTTACCAGGTGGTTCGTTCATCTGACCGTAGACCATCGCTACTTTCGAGTTGGCCGGGTTTTCCAGGTCAACTACTTTGGCGTCAGCCATTTCGTGGTAGAAGTCGTTACCTTCGCGGGTACGCTCGCCAACGCCGGCGAACACGGACAGACCCGAGTGCGCTTTAGCGATGTTGTTGATCAGTTCCATCATGTTCACGGTCTTGCCCACACCTGCACCGCCGAACAGACCGACCTTACCGCCTTTTGCGAACGGGCAGACCAGGTCAATCACCTTGATGCCAGTTTCCAGCAGGTCCTGCGACGGCGACAGTTCGTCGTATGCAGGAGGAGTGCGGTGGATCGAGGCGATCTGGTCGTGAGCGACCGGGCCGCATTCGTCGATCGGGTTGCCCAGCACGTCCATGATGCGACCCAGGGTAGCTTTACCCACTGGCACCATGATCGGCTTGCCGGTGTTCTGGATCATCATGCCGCGGCGCAGGCCGTCGGACGAACCCAGAGCAATGGTACGGACCACGCCGTCACCCAGCTGTTGTTGTACTTCCAGGGTCAGCTCGGAGCCAGCCATCTTCAAGGCATCAAATACCTTAGGCATCGCGTTGCGTGGAAACTCTACGTCCACCACAGCGCCGATACACTGAACGATTTTGCCATCAGCCATGTTCGTTCCTTCAAATATAGTTAAATTCGTTTAAACCGCTGCCGCACCGGCGACGATTTCGGAGAGTTCTTTGGTAATCGCAGCTTGACGGGTCTTGTTGTAAATCAGCTTCAGTTCGCCGATCACGTTACCGGCGTTGTCGCTTGCCGATTTCATCGCCACCATCCGCGCCGATTGCTCGGACGCCAGGTTTTCCGCCACCGACTGGTACACCAGCGCTTCAACATAGCGCTCCAGCAGCTCATCAATCACGGTTGCCGCGTCTGGCTCGTAGATGTAATCCCAGTTGTGATTACCTGCGTCAGCCTGCGTCTTGGCCGCTGGCAGTGGCAGCAACTGCTCCACTACCGGCTCTTGCTTCATCGTGTTAATGAACTTGGTGTAGCACAGGTAGACTGCGTCGATCTCGCCATTCTGGAACTTTTCCAACATGACCTTGACCGGTCCGATCAGTTTTTCCAGGTGCGGCGTGTCGCCGATCTGCGTTACTTGCGCAACGACAGGGATGCCTACGCGATTCAAAAACCCCAAACCTTTGTTACCGATAGCTACCGCGGCAATCTTGTTGCCGGCTGTTTCCAGCTCACGGGTTTTCGCCGTCACCATGCGCAGGATGTTGGTGTTCATGCCGCCGCACAGACCTTTGTCGGTGGTGACGATCACGAAGCCAATTGCCTTCGCCGTGTCCTTTTGCTCTTCAGCCAGGAACGGGTGGGTGTATTCCGGATTTGCGGTAGCCAGATTAGCGGCGATATTGCGAATCTTTTCACTGTAGGGACGGGCGGCGCGCATGCGATCCTGCGCTTTGCGCATTTTCGATGCGGCGACCATTTCCATCGCCTTGGTGATCTTCTTCGTATTCTCTACGCTCTTGATCTTGCCACGTATCTCTTTGCCTACTGCCATGAGTCCTTACTCCTTCTGCGCGTAAGGCGCCCCTTGCGGGACGCCGTTGTGCTTAAAATGCGCCGGATTTCTTGAAGTCCGCAATGGCCGCCGACAGCGTTGCTTCGCCGTCTTTGTCCAGTTGCTTCGACGATTCAATCTTGGACATCAGGTCAGCTTGCTTGGTCTTCAGGTAGGCGTGCAGGCCAGCTTCGAACGGCAGAACTTTCTTGACTGGCACGTCGTCCAGGTAACCCTTGTTCACTGCGAACAGCGAAGCGGCCATCATGGAGATCGACAGTGGCGAGTACTGAGCCTGCTTCAGCAGTTCGGTCACGCGGGCACCGCGGTCCAGCTGCTTGCGGGTCGATTCGTCCAGGTCGGAAGCGAACTGCGCGAACGCAGCCAGTTCACGGTACTGTGCCAAGTCGGTACGGATACCGCCGGACAGGTTTTTGATGACCTTGGTCTGGGCGGCGCCACCAACGCGCGACACCGAGATACCCGCGTTAATCGCAGGACGGATGCCCGAGTTGAACAGCGAGGTTTCCAGGAAGATCTGACCGTCGGTAATCGAAATCACGTTGGTTGGCACGAATGCCGAAACGTCGCCAGCCTGGGTTTCAATGATCGGCAGTGCGGTCAGCGAGCCGGTCTTGCCTTTGACTGCGCCGCCGGTGAAGGCTTCGACGTAGTCGGCGTTGACGCGTGCTGCGCGTTCCAGCAGACGGGAGTGCAGGTAGAACACGTCGCCTGGGTAGGCTTCGCGGCCTGGTGGGCGGCGCAGCAGCAGGGAGATCTGACGGTAGGCCACGGCTTGCTTGGACAGGTCATCGTACACGATCAGCGCGTCTTCGCCGCGGTCGCGGAAGTACTCGCCCATGGTGCAGCCCGAGTAGGCCGAGATGTACTGCATCGCTGCCGATTCGGCGGCCGATGCGGCAACTACGATGGTGTACTCCATCGCGCCGTGCTGTTCCAGCGAACGCACGATGTTCTTGATCGTCGAGGCTTTCTGACCGATCGCCACGTAGATGCAGGTCATGCCCTGGCCTTTTTGGTTGATGATTGCATCAACCGCTACGGCGGACTTACCGGTTTGACGGTCGCCAATGATCAGCTCGCGCTGGCCACGGCCGATAGGTACCATCGCATCGATCGACTTCAGACCGGTCTGCATAGGCTGCGAGACGGACTCACGGGCGATAACGCCTGGCGCGATCTTTTCGATTGGTGCGGTCAGTTTGGCATCGACAGCGCCTTTGCCGTCGATCGGCTGGCCCAGGGCGTTGACCACACGGCCACGCAGTTCAGGACCGACCGGCACTTCCAGAATGCGGCCGGTGCACTTGACCGTGTCGCCTTCGGAGATGTGCTCGTAAGCACCCAGAATCACGGCACCGACGGAGTCACGCTCCAGGTTCATCGCCAGACCAAAGGTGTTACCAGGGAATTCCAGCATTTCGCCCTGCATCACGTCCGACAGGCCGTGGATGCGGACGATACCGTCGGCCACGGAAATAACCGTGCCTTGGTTGCGTACTTCAGCGCCGCCATCAAGGCCTTGGATACGGCTCTTGATCAGCTCGCTGATTTCAGATGGGTTGAGTTGCATACTAACTCCTAAAAGTGTTTCTCTCAGCTTGCGCGAGGGGAAGAATCTGTTCTAAGCGGCGCTTACGCGACCAGCGCAACACGCATTTGCTGCAACTTGGCGCGGACCGACGTGTCCAGCACCTGGTCGCCGACAACGACGCGCACACCACCGATCAACGCTGGATCCACGGTCACGACCGGGTTCAGCTTGCGGCTGAATTTCTTCTCCAGCGTGGCGACCAGCTCGCTCACTTGAGCCGAGCTCAGGTCGAAGGCGCTGGTGATGTCGGCGTCTGCCGCACCTTCCACGGCGTTTTTCAAGGCCTGGAATTGCGCGCCGATTTCCGGCAGCAGACTGATGCGGCCGTTCTCGACCAGCATCGCCAGGAAGTTTTTCGCTTCCGTGTTGAGCGGCGACTTGACCAGTGCCGTGATGGCGGCGCTCACATCGCTAGCCGAAGCTTTCGGATTGCGGGCGAATGCTTGCACCTCGGGGTGGGCACCGACCTGGGCCAGTTCGGCCACCAGTTCGGACCACGCCGCGAGGTTGAACGATTCCTTACCTGCTTGGGCTACGCGGAACAAAGCTTCCGCGTAGGGACGGGCGACGGTTGCGTTTTCTGCCATGATTACAGCTCGACAGACAGGCGCGACAACAGATCGGCGTGGGCCGAGGCGTTGACTTCGCGCTTGAGGATTTGCTCGGCGCCCTTCACAGCCAGGTCAGCCACCTGAGCGCGCAGCGCTTCGCGCGCCTTGGCCAGTTGCTGATCGGCGTCGGCCTTGGCTTGCGCAATGATGCGGTCCGCTTCGGCTTGTGCATTAGCTTTGATTTCTTCTGCCACCAGTTGCGCGCGCTTTTCAGCGTCGGCAACGCGTTGCGAAGCTTCTTCGCGTGCACCTGCCAGCGCTTCGCTGGCGCGCTTCTCAGCCACTACCATCGCTTGCTGGCCTTGGTCGGCCGCAGCCAGACCGTCAGCGATACGCTTGGCACGCTCATCCAACGCCGAATTCAGCGATGGAAATACGAACTTCATCGAAACCCAGACCAACACCGCGAAGGTGATCATCTGACCGATGAGAGACATATTGATGTCCATACCTTTGCTCCTAACTAAAAGTTTCTCCTAGAAGGGAGCGATTACTTACCGGCGAAGGCGATAACTTGAGCCAGGAACGGGTTGCTGAAGGTGTACAGCAGAGCAACACCGACGCCGATCATCGAGATCGCATCCAGCAGACCGGCGATAACGAACAGCTTGGTTTGCAGTTGTGGCATCAGTTCTGGTTGACGAGCCGAAGCTTCCAGGAATTTGCCGCCCAGAATTGCGAAACCGAGTGCGGTGCCGATAGCGGCCAGGCCGATGATGATTGCTGCGGCCAGAACGGTCATGCTTTGTACTTGTGCGATCAGAGCTTGCATTGAATTTCTCCTAAGATTTTAAAAAAGACTACAGATACTAAAAAGTTAAAACGATTTGTTGCTTAATGTTTCTCAACCGCAAGGCTCAGATACACAACAGTCAACGCCATAAACACAAACGCTTGCAGGGTCACCACCAGGATGTGGAAGATAACCCAAGGACCACCCAGCAGCCACTGCGCCCACCAAGGCAGCAGAGCGATCAGAATGAACAGCAGCTCACCGGCGTACATATTGCCGAAGAGTCGCAGCGACAGCGACAGTGGCTTAGCCAGCAACTCGATCATCTGGAAGATGAAGTTGACCGGGGCCAGCACGACGGCCATGAAGCCGTGGGCGTGGAACGGCGCGGTCAGCAACTCTTTACCCCAGCCGCCGAGACCTTTGGCTTTGATCGAGAAACCAATAATGCACAGCATGACGCCGAACGACATGCCGAAAGTGTGATTGACGTCCGCGGTCGGCACGACTCGCAATTTGTGGACGCCAACATAGCCAAGCAGCTTAGGCAGCAGATCGACCGGCAGGAAGTCCATCGCGTTCATCAGCCAAACCCAGCAGAAGATCGTGATGGCCAGCGGCGCGATGACCTTGCTCTTGGCGTGGAATGCGGAATTGACGACTTCGTTGACCAGCTCCATGATGGCTTCGACGAAGTTTTGCAGCTTGCCCGGCACGCCGGCGGTCGCACGGCGCGAAGCCATGTAGAACACGCCCAGGAAGATCATGCCCAGAATGGCCGAAACCCAGAACGTATCCAGGTTGAAGGTTGCGTCAGCATTCTTGAGATGGCTCAGGTGATGCTGGATATACTCGATGGAGGTGGGCGCTTCGTGTGCCCCTACAGCGTTTTCTGTGGTCATAAAAGTATTAGATTTTGGTGATTAAATTGCGAGCAGTGAAAACCAATAGGCTAAGGTTGCCACCGCGAAACCCAAGATCAGCCATAACCAAGAGGCCGACTGAAACAGCGCCAGTGCCAACGAAAACAGCACTACCGTGATAAATATTTTTACAACTTCGGCGCGTACATGCGACCGGAAAGCTTTTTTGGCGTCATTTGTTCCGCCCGCAACAATCATCGCGTACATCAGACTCCCGATGACTGCGATTGCTCCGCCATAGGCGGCCGACCAAGCTTTGAGTACTCCGCCCAAGTTCCAGGCGAGCAAGGCGAATCCAGTGGCGATGGCCAACTGGAGGGCGACGACTTTAAAAATCGGCTTGGAAATACTCGTCGAATCATTCATCTGGCGAGCTCCCGAAAAGCCGATAAAACCCAAAGACACGGGATTATATGTGTCTTTACTGTATCACGTCAAACATTGCTGCACCGCAGCAGAGCAATTGGTGCACGAAAGAGACGCTTTTATAAACATTTCCAAGCTGGTTGCACCAAGTTGGAACCAGTTAAGCGTTTTCGTTTTTTGTTGGTGAATCGTCAATGACTTGCGCGTACAGCTACCCCGAGGCTCCGCTTCGGGGTCAGACCCCGAACGGGGTCTGACCCCAGGCTTGCGGGGTTAGGCGCGCAGGCGGGCAAGCACGCCGTCGAGGATGTCCAGGTCGGCGAAGTCGATGATCATCTGGCCGCGGCCCTTGCTGCCCATCTTGAACACCACCGGCGTGGCCAGCTTGTCGGACAGCTCTTCTTCCAGGCGCACGATGTCGCCGGACTTTTCTTTCTGGCGCGCTTCAGTCGGCGAGGCTTTTTGATCTTCCAGCGTTTTTGCCACCAACTTTTCAGTTTCACGCACCGATAACCGTTTGGCGATGACCATGTTGGCGAGGTTGATCTGCGTGGCGGCATCGACCGACAACAAGGCGCGGGCGTGGCCCATGTCGATATCGCCGGCCATCAGCATGGTCTGTACCGGGTTGGCCAGGTTCATCAGGCGCAGCAGGTTGGACACGGCGCTGCGCGAACGGCCGACGGCCGTGGCCGCCTGCTCGTGCGTGAAACTGAAGTCGGTGATCAGGCGATGGATGCCCTGCGCTTCTTCCAGCGGATTCAAATCCTCGCGCTGCATGTTCTCGATCAGCGCCATCGCGGCGGCGGCCTGGTCGTCCACATCGCGCACCAAGACAGGGAGCACTTCCAGGCCGGCGATTTGCGCGGCACGGAAACGGCGCTCGCCGGCGATGATCTCGTACTTGATGGCGCCGCTCAGCTTGTCGGTGCCGACCGGACGGACCAGGATGGGCTGCATGATGCCCTGGGTCTTGATCGATGCGGCCAGCTCCTGCAGGCCGCCCTCATCCATGCGGGTACGCGGCTGGTACTTGCCTGCCTGCATTTGCGTGACCGGGAGTTCGGACGGCGTGTTCGCGTCCGGGGTGGTGATGTCGCCGTCGCCGCCGAGCAGCGCTTCCAGGCCGCGACCCAGGCCTTTGAGTTTTTTGGTTGCCATGTGATTGCCTTACATTTTCTTGATGCGCTTGACCATCTCGGCGCCGAAGGCGATATACGCCTGCGCACCCTTGGAGGATGGATCGAAGGTGACGCCCGGCAGGCCGTAGGACGGCGCTTCGGCCAGTCGCACGTTGCGGGGGATGATGGTTTTGAAGACCTTGTCGCCGAAGTGCTGCTCCAGCTGCGCCGACACCTGCTGCGACAACGTCATGCGCGGATCGAACATCACGCGCAGCAGGCCGATGATCTTCAGGTCGGGGTTCAGGTTGGCGTGCACCTTCTTGATGGTGTTGACCAGGTCGGACAGGCCTTCCAGCGCGTAGTACTCGCACTGCATCGGGATGATGACGCCGTGCGCGGCGCACAGGCCGTTCAGCGTCAGCATCGACAGCGCGGGTGGGCAGTCGATCAAGATGAAGTCGTACTCCTTGTCGACCACGGCCAGCGCGTCCTTCAGGCGGCGTTCGCGGTTTTCCAAAGAGACCATCTCGACTTCGGCGCCGGCCAGCTCGCGGTTGGAGGGCAGCACGTCGAACTGGCCGGGCTCCGAGCGCTGGCGCGCGGTGGCCACGTCGGATTCGCCCAGCATCACCTCATAGGTCGATGCAGGCAGGCCCGCCTTGTTGATGCCCGCACCCATCGTGGCATTGCCCTGCGGGTCCAGGTCGACCAGCAGTACCCGCTGGTCCAGCTTTGCCAATCCGGCGGCCAGGTTGACCGTCGTGGTAGTCTTTCCTACACCACCCTTTTGATTCGCTACGCAAAAAATTTTCGCCATGTATTTCTTTGTGTTGTGCTTCTAATTATTTATACTATTAAAACGATATAAACGATTTATACTGTTTATACAGTATGAACTGTATAAACCATTTATATCGTATAAATCATTTACTTGGTTTTGGCCTGGATGAAAACCAGGTGGCGCTCCGCGTCCAGCCCCGGCACTTCCAAAGGCTCCAGTTTCTGCACTTTCCATGGCTCTGGCAGTCGCTCTCGCTCCTCTGCCGGCGCCGTTCCCTTCAGAGCTATGAATCGCCCGCCCTCTTGCAGCAGGTGCCCCGACCAGTTGACGAAGTCCGACAGGTCGGCAAAAGCCCGCGAGGTGATGACGTCGAATTTCGTCTTCACTTCCAGCTGCTCCACACGCTTGGTGTACACCGTCACGTTGGCCAGGCCCAGCTCCGCCTTCACTTGGTTCAGGAACGCGGTCTTCTTGTGCACCGTGTCGATCATCGACACTTTCATGTCCGGACGGCTGATCGCCAGCACCATGCCCGGCAGGCCGCCCCCTGCTCCCACGTCCAGCACATTCTGCGCACCGGCAAAGGCAGGCACCGCCGCAAGCGAGTCGAGCACGTGCAAGGTGACCATCTGCATCGGATCGCGCACCGAGGTCAGGTTGTACACCGAATTCCACTTGTTCAGCAGCGCCAGGTAGTCCAGCAGTTTTTCCACCTGGTCGTCGCCGAGGTCCAGCTTCAGACTGTTGATGCCTTGTTTTAAAACATCCGCGAGTACCGCACGGTCAAACACCTTCATTGAACAGCCTCATCTTTTTGATTCACAAATCCGCCGAAACCGGCCTTCTTCAGGTGCACCAGCAGCAGCGAGATCGCCGCCGGCGTCACGCCGGAAATGCGCGATGCCTGGCCCAGCGTTTCCGGACGCTGCGCGTGCAGCTTCTGGCGCACTTCCACCGACAGCGCGGTGATGTCCAGGTAGTTGAAACCTTCCGGCAATTTCAAGTTTTCGTAGTGCTCGTGGCGCTCGACTTCCTTGGTCTGGCGGTCGATATAGCCCGAATACTTGAGTTGAATTTCCACCTGTTCGCGCACCGCTTCGTCGCTCACGCCGGGGCCGGCCAGCTCGCGGCCGTCGATGCCGGACAGGCTCATCAGCTTGTCGTAGTCGACGCCGGGACGGGCCAGCAGGTTGGCCAGCGAGTACTCGCGCTCGATCGCCTGGCCGATGACGCGCTCGGATTCGGCCGCTTCCAGGATGCGTGGATTGACCCACGTGGAACGCAGACGCTCCAGCTCGCGCGCGACGGCTTCGCGTTTGGTCTCGAACGCCTGCCACTGCGCATCGCCGACGCAGCCCAGCTTGCGGCCGATTTCGGTCAGGCGCATGTCGGCATTGTCTTCACGCAGGCTCAGGCGATACTCGGCGCGGCTGGTGAACATGCGGTACGGTTCCATCACGCCCTGTGTGACCAAGTCGTCGACCATCACGCCCAGGTAGGCTTCGGAACGGGCTGGCGTCCAGGCTTCGCGGCCCTGGGTTTGCAGCGCGGCGTTGATGCCGGCCAGCATGCCCTGCGCCGCTGCTTCCTCGTAACCGGTGGTGCCGTTGATCTGGCCGGCGAAGTACAGGCCGCTGACGGCCTTGGTTTCCAGCGACGCCTTGAGGCCGCGCGGGTCGAAATAATCGTATTCGATAGCGTAGCCGGGACGCAGGATGTGGGCGTTTTCCATGCCCTTCATCGAGCGCACCAGGTTGATTTGCACGTCGAACGGCAGGCTGGTGGAGATGCCGTTTGGATAGAATTCGTTGGTCGTCAGGCCTTCCGGTTCCAGGAAAATCTGGTGCGATTCCTTGGCCGAGAAGCGGTGGATCTTGTCTTCGATCGATGGGCAGTAACGCGGACCGACACCTTCGATGACGCCGGTGTACATCGGGCTGCGGTCCAGGCCGGCGCGGATGATGTCGTGGGTCTGGGTATTGGTGTGCGTAACCCAGCACGGCATTTGCTCAGGGTGCATGGCGGCATTGCCCATCACCGAGAATACCGGCACCGGATCGAGGTCACCAGGCTGCTCGGTCATCAGCGAGAAGTCGATGCTGCGGCCGTCGATGCGCGGTGGCGTGCCGGTCTTCAGGCGGCCTTGCGGCAGTTTCAGTTCCTTCAGGCGAGCGGACAGCGAGATCGCCGGTGGATCGCCGGCGCGGCCGGCCGAGTAGTTCTGCAGGCCGACGTGGATCTTACCGTCGAGGAAAGTACCGGCGGTCAGCACCACGGCAGGCGCCAAAAACTGCAGGCCGATCTGGGTGACGGCGCCGATCACGCGGTCGCCCTCCACCATCAGGTCGTCGACGGCCTGCTGGAACAGCCACAGGTTGGGCTGGTTTTCCAGGCGCGAACGGATGGCTTGCTTGTACAGGATGCGGTCGGCCTGGGCGCGGGTGGCGCGCACGGCAGGGCCTTTGGACGAATTCAGGATGCGGAACTGGATGCCCGACTCATCGGTGGCGATGGCCATGGCGCCGCCCATGGCGTCGACTTCCTTGACCAGATGGCCTTTGCCGATACCGCCGATGGATGGGTTGCACGACATCTGGCCCAGCGTCTCAATGTTGTGCGTGAGCAGCAAGGTCTTCTGGCCCATGCGGGCCGAAGCGAGGGCCGCCTCGGTGCCGGCGTGACCACCACCGACGACGATGACGTCGAATTTTGTAGGAAATAGCATGTTGGAATTGGTTAAAGCGAAGGGATCAAGGTCAGATTATAGAGTCTTTTTGTGGCTGCGACTTTTTTAAGCAAAAAAATATCGCTGGATTGTTCCACGTGAAACATTGAAAAAGGGCCCTTATCGTTCCCGATAAGAGCCCCTTTTTTTGTTCCACGTGAAACAGTGTCACCACCTCAACCATGCATCGTAGCCAGTTTTTATGATCAGGATGGTGACCACGGCCAGGAACAGCTTGCGCACGAATCCGCTGCCGTGCTTCATCGCCATGCGCGAGCCGACGATGGAACCGGCGATCTGGGCCACCGCCATCGTCGCTCCCAATTGCCAGATCAGGTGACCGCTGTAGCCGAACCAGAGCAGCGCGGCAAAGTTGCAGGCGACGTTGACGATCTTGGCCACGGCCGAGGCGCCGAGGAAGTCGAAGCCGAAGACGCGCACGAACAGGAACACCAGGAAGCTGCCGGTGCCGGGCCCGAAGAAGCCGTCGTAGAAACCGATGCCGGCGCCGATCAGCAGCGCCAGCGTCTGCTCCCGGGCGCCGGAGTGGATGGGCGCGTGCACGCTGCCGAAGTCCTTCTTGGCGAAGGTGTAGATGGCGACCGCCACCAGCACCACCGGTAGCAGCAAGCGCATGAATTCGGCCGAGACCTTGGTCACGGTGTAGGCGCCGAGGAAGGCGAAGATCAACGCTGCCAGCGCGGCCGGCGTGGCGACCGACCAGGCAATGGCGACCCGGCGCGCGTAGCTGGCCGCCGCGACGCCGGTGCCGAAGATGCTGGACAACTTGTTGGTGCCGATCAGCGTGGCGGGTGCCGTGTTGGGAAATACCGAGAACAATGCAGGCAACTGTACCAGCCCCCCGCCCCCGACCACCGCGTCCACCAGACCTGCACCGAACGCCGCCACACCCAACACCAGATAATCCACCATCGCCTGCCATCCTTAACGCTTGCAAAGGCCATATTGTACGGAAGAAATCCAAAGCGCTCCGTGCGCCTCCCGCGTGGACAACGGCGGGCGCAAGGCCCTCACATGAGGTAAGCTTCACGTGAAATCCACCACCCTGGAACCGCCATGACCGACTTCCCAGCATTCGCCTTCAGCACCGTCGCCCACATCGTTTCCGAGCTCGGCGCAGCCGGACGGTTGGGCGAGCATATCGTCCAGCGCTTTCCGGCGGCCAGGCGCGCCCTGCTCGTCACCGATCCCGGCTTCCTGGGAACCGGCCTGGTCGAGGCTCCGGAGGCCAGCCTGCGCGCTGCCGGGGTCGCGGTGGAAATCTATTCCCGGGTCGTGGCGGACCCGCCGGAACAGGTGGTGCTCGATGCGGTGACGGCCGCCCGCAAGCATCGCACTGACCTGGTGATCGGCCTCGGCGGCGGCAGCTCGATGGATGTGGCCAAGCTGATCGCCGTGCTGGCCGGCAGCGACCAACCGCTCAGCGCCATCTACGGCATCGGCAATGTGCAGGGCGCGCGGCTGCCCCTGGTGCAGATTCCAACCACCGCCGGCACCGGCTCGGAGGTCACCAACATCGCCATCGTCACCACCGGCACCACCACAAAAATGGGCGTGGTCGCGCCGCAGCTCTATGCCGATCTGGCGTTGCTGGACGCCGAACTGACCATCGGCCTGCCGCCCATGGTCACCGCCGCGACCGGCATCGACGCGATGGTGCATGCCATTGAGGCCTACACCAGCCGCCACAAAAAGAATCCGCTGTCCGACATTCTGGCGCGCAAGGCGCTGAGTCTGCTGTCCGGCAACCTGATACGCGCTTGCGAAAACGGCCGCGACCTGGCGGCGCGGCAGGCCATGCTGCTGGGTGCGATGCTGGCGGGACAGGCGTTCTCCAACGCGCCGGTGGCAGCGGTGCATGCGCTGGCGTATCCGATAGGGGGCATCTTCCACGTGCCGCATGGGCTGTCGAACTCGCTGGTGCTGCCGCACGTGTTGCGCTTCAACGCACCGGAGGCGGCCGCGCTGTACGCGGAACTGGCGGAGATCGTCGTGCCGCAGGCCAGCGGCAGCGTCGAGGCGAGGGTGGAGGCGCTGGTTGTTGCGATGCAACAAATAGCCATCATCACGGGGATAGAACGGACCTTGCAGCAGGTGGGGATCAGGGAAACGGATCTGGACCGGATGGCCGATGACGCCATGCTCCAGACCCGCTTGTTGGGAAATAACCCCCGCACCGTCACGCGCGACGATGCGAGGGCGATCTACGCGGCGGCGTTATAACCCCGCACGGCGCTCCGAAGGGGTCGTACCCCGTACGGGGTACGACCCCAGCCTCTTCGGGTCAGGCTCAGTTCGGCACATCGACCGTGGTGCCATTGACCGTGATGGCGTTGGCGCCGGGCGCGGCAGCGATCGGCGGGACATTGGCCACGGTGATCACCGAGGTGTTGTCGATGCGCGGCACGGTGTGCACCACCTGCGACGGCGGCAGCGTCAGCGACGGATTGCGCAGGCTGGCCAGCATCGCATCCAGCGCGCGGAACAGGTAGACGTGCAGCGGCACGATGTTGGCCGGCAGCGCGTTGGTGAACGAGTCGAAGTGGTTGGCGTTGGTCACTTCGATGTAGCGCAGCTTGCTCGCCCCACCCTCCACCGACGCGTTCAAGCCCAGATAGGAACGCGAAGCAAAGTTCACCGGGATCAGCGTGTCGCTGCGTCCCTGCACGATGATGGCCGGCTTGCCATGCAGATTGCCGGTCGCCGCCACCTCGGCCATGCCGGCCTTCACGCGTGCGCTTTGCGCCGCCAGCGTCGCGCTCAGGGCACCGCCGGTGACCGGATCGACACCCGTGGCCAGCGAGCGCAGGCATAGGAAGCCATCCAGCGACTGGTCCGCCAGGTTGCTGCTCGGCGACACGCCGAGGCCATAGGCTTTGGCGCCGCCCACCGAATTCTCGTAGACCACATTGCCGACGATGCCGTTTTGCGCGGCAAAGCTGCTGGCCCTTTGAGCCAAGGTGAAGGCCACCGGCGCGCCCGTCGCGTCGGTCGAGGCGAACGAGAATCCGCACACCTTGTCCGTCACGGAGAACTTGCCGTAGGCGTTGGCATAGGTTACCGCCACCAGGATGTTGGTGCCGGCGTGCGCGGCCTGCAGGATATCGGAGTCCACCAGCCAGCCGTAGGCCTTCAGGCGGGCCTTGGCGTCGGCCTGTTGCGACGGCAGGTCGGTGCCGGTCAACAAGCCTTTGGCGGCTAGCGCGGTGCAGCGCCCGGGCGCGGCGGCGGTGGCGGCGATGCAGGGCTGGTACAGCGCGGCGTAGGTCGAGTAGTCGAACAGCGCCTTGCCCTGCCCCGTTACGCTGACCCCGCCCTGGCGCACCGTGTAGCCGCTGGCGGTCTTGGGCTGCACCTGCGGCTCGGTGGCCGCCACGCCGCTGATCAGGCCCTTGGTGTCCTGTTCCGCAGCCAGCAGGGCCGAGCCGGCGCCGTTGGAAATGCTGGAGGCGATGGTGACCGTGTTCTTCGGCGTCAAGCGCACGATGTGGCTCTTGTTGTCCTTGGCCAGCACGCCGTACTTTTCATTGAGCACGTAGAAGGCGAATTCCACCGACTGCAAGGTGAACTTGCCCCAGTCCTTTTCCGGATTCTGCTGCGAGTGCGCATGCTTGAAGGCGATGCGCGCCGGCGACGACGAGGCGAACGCGGCACGGTCGGCATCGCTGAGCGCAGGCGTGAAGATGGCGTTTTTCCCGGCCGCGCTGCGGGTGGTGCGCACGCCGTTTTGCAGGTTCACGGTATCGTCGTCGAAGGTGTAGAGGCCGGTGCCGGTGCCCTTGTCCGCGTAGGCCACGGCGCAGTTGTTCTTCAGGCCCCACTCGCCGGCGCTGCCGATGGCGCCGTAGATGCCGCGCGATCCGCTCGACGTGCCGGTGACGATGCAGGGATTGTTGACGTCGAAGCCGTTCGGTATCTGCACCATCAGCGTGACGTTCTGGTTGCCGGTGCCGTCGTCGGAGTAGGCGATGTATTCGGTGCCGGCGATCATGCCCTGCCCCGCCCCTGGCACGCCCTTGGCGTCCACATTCGGGCCGTACAGTGTGCCGTAGCCGCTGTTGACGTTGATGTCGAGCACGGCACGGTAGTTGGCGTGGATGGCGTTGCGGCGCAGCTCGGCGGCGGTGGGATTGGACGGGTCGGCATATGCAGGCGTGGGACCGGCCAGGCCGGTCGCGCCCAGGCCGGCGGTCAGCAGATCGTCGGTGGTGCCGTCGTAGGTCTTGCTGCTGATGGTGCCCAGGTAGGCCGGCAGCTGGTTCAAATCCTCGGCCGAGTCGTGTTCGTTGGCGCCGCAAGCGGTCAGCGCAATGCCGGCCAGCGCCAGCGTAAGTTTCTTGATATGCATGTCATCCTCTATGTCGATAAAAGTTACGGACGGACTACTCCCACTCCGGCCGACGGCCAGACAAAAATTTACTACCGATGAAAAAAAAAACGCCGGACAGAACGTCCGGCGTGTGCGCTACATCAAGCTGTTTTTTTGCCGTTGTTGAAGGCGAACTTGGCGACGATCTCACCGACGATGCCGCGCCGGAACAATAAGACGCAAACGATGAAGATAAAGCCGATCACCATGTTGACCGCCTCGCCGATGGTGTTGAACCATTCGATGCCGGTGTGCGAGACCATGAAGATGCCAAAATCGCCCAGCTTGTTTTCCAGCGCGATGATCAGGATGGCGCCCAGCATCGGACCGGCAAACGTGCCCATGCCGCCCACCAGCGTCATCAGGATCACCAGGCCCGACATGCTCCAGTGGACGTCGGTCAGCGTCTCGAAACCCTGCACCAGCATGTTGGAGGCGCCGGCCAGGCCGGTCAGCGCGGCCGACAGCACGAAGGCAAGCAGCTTGTACTTGTCCACATCGTAGCCCAGCGAAATCGCGCGCGGCTCGTTTTCCTTGATCGCCTTGAGCACCTGGCCGAACGGCGAATGCACGGTGCGCACGATCAGCATGAAGGCCAGCACCGCGATGCCCAGCACGAAGAAGTACAGCGCGGTGTCGTTGCTCAAGTCGACCAGGCCCAGCAATTTTCCACGTGGAACACCTTGCAGACCATCCTCGCCGCCGGTGAACTCGCCGGCGCGCAGCGCGCCGAAGTACACCATCTGCGCCAGCGCCAGGGTGATCATCGAAAAGTAGATGCCCTGGCGGCGGATCGCCAGCGCGCCCATCACCAGGCCGATGAAGGCACCGGCCGCGACACCGGCCAGCAGGCCCAGCTCGACCGGCCAGCCCCACACCTTCATCGCATTGCCGGCAACGTAGCCGGCCGCGCCGAAGAAGGCCGCGTGGCCGAACGACAGCAAGCCGGTAAAACCGATCAGCAGGTTGAAGGCGCTGGCGAACAGCGCAAAGCACAGCAACTTGGCCAGGAAGACCGGATAACCGACAAACGGCGACGCCAGCGCGATCGCGAAGGCGACGAGATAACCTATGTTCTTATTCATCTGCGGCCTCTTATTTTTCTTTGCCGAACAAGCCGGCTGGACGGATCAGCAACACAATGACCATCACCAGGAACACCACCGTCGACGAAAACTCCGGGTAGAACACCTTGGTCAAGCCTTCGATGATACCCAGGCCGAGGCCGGTGAGGATGGAGCCCATGATCGACCCCATGCCACCGATCACCACAACGGCGAATACGACGATAATCAGGTTCTGACCCATCAGGGGCTGCACCTGGATCACCGGGGCCGCCAGCACCCCTGCAAAGCCCGCCAAAGCGACGCCGAAGCCGTAGGTGAGCGTGACCATCAGCGGCACGTTGATGCCGAAGGCTTCGACCAGCTTGGGATTCTCGGTGCCGGCGCGCAAATAAGCGCCCAGTTTGGTCTTCTCGATGACGAACCAGGTCGACAGGCAGACCGCCACCGACGCCAGCACCACCCAGGCGCGGTAATTCGGCAGCACCATAAAGCCAAGGTCGGTTGCCCCGGCCAGTGCATCCGGCACCTGGAACGGCTGGCCGGACACGCCGTAGAACGAGCGGAACACGCCTTCCACCAGCAGCGTGATGCCGAAGGTCAGCAGCAGGCCGTAAAGATGGTCCAGCTTGTAGAGCCAGCGCAGCATGGTCTTTTCGATGACGATGCCGAACACGCCGACGACCAGCGGCGCCAGCACCAGCATCACCCAGTAGTTCAGGCCGAGGTAGGCCATGCCCATCCAGGCGACAAACGCGCCCATCATGTACAGCGCGCCGTGCGAGAAGTTAATCACGTTCAGCAGGCCGAAGATCACCGCCAGGCCGAGCGACAGCATGGCATAGAAGGAGCCGTTGACCAGGCCCAGCATCAGCTGGCTCATAATCATGGGCAAGGGGTAGCCGAATATTTCCATGAGATCACAATATAAAGATCGCCGTCCCGGACGGTGCGGCGCGACACCAGAAAAAGGCCGCGCATGGTGGCGCGGCCTGTGGTCAACTTAGATTATTTCCACAGCGAGCATTTGGTTTCCGCCTTGGTGGCGTAAGCCTGGTCGCCTGGAATGGTGGCGGCAACCTTGTAATAATCCCATGGGTATTTCGATTCCGACGGCTTCTTCACTTCCATCAGGTACATGTCATGGACCATGCGGCCGTCCGGACGGATCACGCCACCCTTGGTGAACATATCGTTGACCTTGTTCGCCTTCAGGTAAGCCATCACCTTGTCGGTGTCGTCGCTGCCGACAGCCTTGACCGCCTTCAGGTAATTGGCGGCGGCGGAGTAGTCGGCCGCCTGCAGCATCGACGGTTCCTTCTTCATCTTGTCGAAGTAGCGCTTGGACCAGGTACGCGTTTCCGGATTCATGTCCCAGTACCATCCGGTGGTCAGATACATGCCCTGGGTCAGGTTCAGGCCCAGCGAGTGCACGTCGTTGATGAAGATCAGCAGTCCAGCCAGCTTCATTTTCTTGGTGATGCCGAACTCGTTGGCGGCCTTGATCGAGTTGATCGCGTCGCCGCCGGCGTTGGCCAGGCCCAGGATCTGCGCACCCGACGATTGCGCCTGCAACAGGAAGGACGAGAAGTCCGACGCCGACAGCGGATGCTTGACCGAGCCCAGCACCTTGCCGCCATTGGCTTTCACCACGTCCGCCGTGTCTTTTTCCAGCGACTGGCCGAAGGCGTAGTCGGCGGTCAGGAAGTACCAGCTCTTGCCACCCTGCTTGACGATGGCGCCGCCGGTGCCGCGCGCCAGCGCGATGGTGTCGTAGGCGTAGTGAATCGTGTATGGCGTGCATTCCTCGTTGGTCAGCCGGGCGGAACCGGCGCCGATCGAGATGAAGACTTTCTTCTTCTCCGCCGCGACCTTGGCCATGGCCAGATTGGCGCCGGAGTTGGTGCCGCCGATCAGCATGTCGACGCCCTGCTGGTCGAACCATTCGCGCGCCTTGGAGGCGGCGATGTCGGCCTTGTTCTGGTGGTCGGCGGAGATGAACTCGACCTTTTTACCGGCGATGACCACGCCGGCATCGGCAATCGCCATCTTGATTGCTTCGGCACCGCCGGCGCCGTCGATGTCCGTGTACAGGCCGGACATGTCGGTGATAAAGCCGATCTTGATGGTGTCACCGGAAACCTGGGCTTGGGCAGCAAAGGACAGGCCGAGTGCGCACACGGCGGTGGCTGCGATGGTGATGGCTTTGAGTTTCATTTTGTCTCCGTTCGTTCAAGAAGTAGTGCTGGTCTATTTTTTGTACACTTATTTGCAAGCCTTCAGACACCCAGAAGCTCGGTCAGGACCGGCATCTTGGCGCTCAATTCCGATGCAACAAAGGTCTCGACGATCTGACCGTGTTCCATCACATAAAACCGGTCCGCCAGCGGCGCGGCAAACCGGAAATTCTGTTCCACCATGACGATGGTGTAGCCCTTGGCCTTGAGCGTGGTGATCATCCGCGCCAGGCCCTGCACGATGACTGGCGCCAGGCCCTCGGAGATTTCATCGAGCAGCAGCAAGCGCGCGCCGGTGCGCAGGATGCGCGCCACCGCCAGCATCTGCTGCTCGCCACCCGACAGGCGGGTGCCCTGGCTATGCTTACGCTCTTCCAGGTTCGGGAACATCGCGTAGATTTCCCCGATCGACATGCCCTGCTCGCCGGTCGCCAGTTGCGGCGGCAGCATCAGGTTTTCCTCGGTCGACAGCGACGAGAAAATGCCGCGCTCTTCCGGGCAATAGCCGATGCCGAGGTGAGCGATCTTATGCGTCGGCAAGCCGATCGCTTCCTTGCCGTTGACCTTGATCGATCCCTTGCGGGCACCGGTCAGGCCCATGACCGCGCGCAGCGTGGTGGTGCGGCCGGCGCCGTTGCGGCCCAGCAGCGTAACCACTTCACCGGGCTGCACCGTCAAATTCACGTCGTGCAGAATATGCGATTCGCCATACCAGGTTTGCAGGTTGGAGATTTCCAGAGCGGCCGCCATCAGTGGGCTCCTTCCAGCACTGAGGCTTCGGTGCCCATATAGGCTTCCATCACTTGTGGATTACTTGAAACTTCGGCGTAAGTGCCTTCGGCCAGCATCGCGCCGCGCTGTAAAACCGAGATCTTGTCGCAGATGCCGGACACCACTTTCATATTGTGTTCGACCATCAAAATCGTGCGGCCGGCTGAAACTTTTTTAATCAATTCCGTCACGCGGTGCACGTCTTCGTGGCCCATGCCCTGGGTCGGTTCGTCCAGCAGCATCAGCTCCGGTTCCATCGCCAGCGTGGTGGCGATTTCCAGGGCGCGCTTGCGGCCGTAAGGCATATCGACGGTGATGGTGTCGGCGAACTCGGTCAGGTCGACCTCGGCCAGCAGCTGCATGGCGCGATCGTTCAGCTTGTTCAGCGACCGTTCGCTCTGCCAGAAATTGAAGCTGGTACCCAGCTGGCGCTGCAATCCGATGCGGACATTTTGCAGCACCGTCAGGTGCGGGAACACCGCGGAAATCTGGAACGACCGGATCACGCCCATGCGGGCGATCTGCGCCGGCTTGGCGGCGGTGATGTCCTTGTCGTTGAAGAGGATGTGGCCAGATGTGGGCACCAGGAATTTGGTGAGCAGATTGAAGCATGTGGTTTTACCGGCGCCATTCGGGCCGATCAGCGCGTGGATGTGGCCGCGCTGCACTTTTAAGTTCACATCATTGACCGCGGTGAATCCCTTGAATTCCTTGATCAGATGTTTTGTTTCCAAGATAACGCCGGACATCCTGTCTCCTTGTTATTCTTTTCAAACTACTAAATTTTTTTAAATCATACACAGTAACAAATTAGCTAACAATACAGTATAACTACGGTCTACTTTTGATCTAGACCTAGCGGACACAGGGTTTCATTTCCACTCTGAACGGATTAGTTCTGAAGCTTTCTCAGCGATCATGATGGTGGGAGAGTTGGTATTTCCCGAGGTTATGAACGGCATGACGGAAGCGTCCACCACGCGCAATCCGTGTACGCCAATTACACGCAGCGCGCTGTCCACCACGGCGGTCGGATCGCCGGCGCGGCCCATCTTGCAGGTGCCTACCGGATGGAAAATCGTGGTGCCGATCGCGCCTGCCGCATCGGCCAGTTCTTCCTCCGTACGGTGTTGAATGCCGGGCTTGTATTCTTCCGGCGCGTAGCGCTGCAACGCCGGCGCGGCGACAATCTGGCGCGTCAATGTCAACGCGGCGGCGGCGACTTTGCGGTCTTCCGGCGTGCTCAGATACATCGGCGAAATCTTCGGCGGCGCATACGAATCGGCGCTGGCGATGCGCACATGGCCGCGCGAAGTCGGCCGCAAATTGCACACGCTGGCCGTGAACGCGGGGAAGGCGTGCAACGGTTCGCCGAATTTTTCCAGCGACAGCGGCTGCACGTGGTACTGCAGATTCGGCGTGGCCTGCGCGGCGTCCGAACGCGCGAAGGCGCCCAGCTGCGAAGGCGCCATCGACATCGGCCCGCTTTGGAACATCGCATATTCGAGGCCGATTTTCATCTTGCCGTACCAGCTGGCGGCCATCGTGTTCAGCGTGCGCGCACCGCCGCCGAGCTTGTAGATCATGCGCAGTTGCAGATGGTCTTGCAGGTTTTCGCCGACGCCAGGCAAATCGGCCAACGGCTCGATACCGTGCTGACGCAAGTTGTCGGCCGCGCCTATCCCCGAGCATTGCAAAATCTGCGGAGAACCAACGGCACCAGCAGCCAACAGGGTTTCTTTGTCGGCCGTCGCGCTGAACTGCGTGCCGCCGCCGGTGAAAATCACGCCTTTGCATACCGGTCCGCGATCGCTCAATTCGATCTGCAAACGTTCCACGTGGCAGCCGGTCATGATGGTCAGGTTGGGCCGCATCGACACCGGTTTTAAAAACGCCTTCGCCGTATTCCAGCGGATGCCGCGTTTTTGATTGACGTCGAAATAGCCGCAGCCGGCGTTGTCGCCGCGATTGAAGTCGTCCACTTTCTGGATGCCGACCTGCTCCGCCGCATCGCGAAACGCGTCCAGTATTTGCCATGACAGACGCTGCTTTTCCACCCGCCACGGGCCACCCGCACCATGCATTTCGGAAGCGCCGCCGTGATAATCCTCGCTCTTTTTAAACAGCGGCAGCACCGACTGCCAGCGCCAGCTGTCGTCGCCGGTCAGCTGGGCCCAGCGGTCGTAGTCGCTACCCTGGCCGCGCATGTAGATCATGCCGTTGATGGAGGAACTGCCGCCCAGCACCTTGCCGCGCGGGTAGAGCAAGCTGCGCCCGCCCAGGCCTGGATCGGCTTCGGTGCGGAACATCCAGTCGGTCCGCGGATTGTCTATGCAATGCAGATATCCGACAGGAATATGGATCCACACATAATCGTCTTTACCACCCGCCTCGATCAGCAGGACATTCGCGTTTCTGTTTGCGCTCAAGCGGTTTGCCAATACGCAGCCTGCCGAGCCTGCACCAATAATGATGTAATCGTAAATGCCTGCTGATTCCAAAAACTTCTCCTCCAAGAGTGCTGTCGATCAGGCGGCTGCTATCTCCGCCAGCAATGTTTCAATCAGTTTCGCGGCCGGCATCGGCCGGGCGCGCGCGACGCCGGTACCGCACCACAGCGACATCAGTTCCGTCTCGCCGCGCTTGGCCGCTTCCGCACGGATGGCGCTGGTCAGTGCGTTTTGTATCGGATAAGCCGGGATTTGTTTTTCCACCGCAGCCATGTCAAGCATGAACCGGTTCTCCAGGCCACGCGCATAGCGGCCGGAAAACGCCCGCGTCTGCCGCGTCGGATGGTCGCCGGCCGTCAGCAAGCGCTGCTTGTAAAACGGATTGATGGCCGACTCGTCGCACACCAGGAACGCCGTGCCCATCTGCACCGCCTGGGCGCCGCCATCGAGCGCGCGCTTGATATCGGCGCCGTCCATGATGCCGCCGGCGGCGATCACGGGAATATGCACCGCTTCGACAATGATCGGCAGTAGCTCGAAAGTGGTCAGTTTGGCGTCTTCCTGCGCGCCGATGAAGGTACCGCGGTGGCCGCCGGACTCGATGCCGGAAGCGATCACCGCATCGGCGCCTCTGCTTTGCCAGGCCAGCGCTTCGTCGGCGTGGGTGATGGTGCCGATGACGAAAATACCGGCGTCATGGAGGCGACGGATCTGCTCCGCACTGAGGATGCCAAAGGTAAAGCTGACCACGGCAGGACGCAACTCGATCAGCGTTTCAAACTGAGCCGCAAAGTCTTCGCACCATTTGGCCGGCGTCGGCACTTCAGTCCAGCCCAGCGACGACACGATCGGCTTCAGCCATTCCTTGGCGCGGGCCACCTCGTCCGGGTCCGGCTTGGGCGTCTCCTGAACAAAGATATTCAGGCAAAACGGTTTGTCGGTCAGCGCGCGGATCTGCGCAGTCTGCGCGCGGATGACGTCCGGCGAAAGTAAGGAACAAGCCAGCGTACCCAGCCCGCCGGCATTGGAGACCGCAGCCACCTGCGCGGGCGTGTTGCCGCCGCCGGCGGTCGGTCCCTGGATGATGGGATGAGGAAAAATAGATGCCAAATTCATCGGATTTCTCGCAAAAAGTGGCGTTTACGACATGTGGATAAGTCTATGGATATCCACAGGCACGAAATGTGTGTAAACAAAAAATTTTTGGGGATGCTTTTTCTTATCCCAAAACAGTTCTTTGCTCATACACGGCTTTCTCGCCCGCTTATGCAGTCCGTAAACGCCTGATTCTAATCCAAAATGAACACTTATCCACAGAAAAGTGTCTACGTTAACAACTACTACTATTTTTATATATACATCTTTAGAGTAAACCATAAACCCAAAAACCACAGGCTCAGGCGCCTGAACGGCCTGATACCCTACTGGAACAGAAATAAGATTTCGCCAACATCTGCTTTCCCCTATACTGGATTCGCAAACAAACAGCCCCTGGCGGAGACATTTTGTCCTCACAGCGCAAACATCTGCGGTCGCCGGCTTATCTGCGCTTTCGGCGACGTCTGATCACCGGCCTTTTTCTCATGGCTGCGCTTGCCATTGCCTTGGTCGTTTCTCAATTCCGCACCACCTACATCGAACGCGAACTCGCGGTCAAAAACCAGACCGAGCACTACGTCCATGCGATGGAAGCGCATGTGCTGTACTCGATCCAGTCGGTCGACCTGTCGTTGATTGGATTTGCCAACGCCATCAAAGTTCTGACTACCCAGCAACGGCAATCGCCAGAAACCATGTCGGAGCTGCTGTCTTCGCGCGGTTCCAGTTTCAACAGCGAATACTGGATCAGCTTTATCGATAGCAAAGGCAATGCAGTTGCCAGTTCCACGGGCAGCAACATCACCGGCACCAAATACGGCGATCGCGATTACTTCAAAGTCCATCTGGATCCTGCCATGCGCGGTAAATTGTTCATCGGCGAACCCTCGCTTGGCCGGCTCAGCAACCAGCGTTTGTTTTTTCTCAGCCGCCGTGTGGAAAACGCCAAGGGTGAATTTCTAGGCGTGATCGTCGCGCCACTCAATGTCAACCGCTACGTCACCGTTTTTGAAAATTCGCGTTTCAGTTCCGATATCTCGATCGCGCTGGTACATGGCGGCGGCAAGGTGATCGCCCGCGTGCCCAATTTCGTGGAGTCGTTCGGCCGCGACCTGGGACCTACCGATCTGTTTGACAATGTTCGGCGCGCCAATTCGGGAACGTACAAAACCGTCAGCAGTATCGACAAGATCATGCGTGTCTTCAGCTATCGCGTATTTGAAAATCTTCCCTTGATCATCGTCGTTGGCAGCAATGATTCCGAATCGACCAGGCTGCTCCAGCAAAACTACCTGATTGCAGGCGGTGGCCTGGTCATGTTGCTGATGCTGATGGCTGGCGCCGGTCATTTTTCGCTGCGTACTTACACCAGGCAGGAAGAACGCGAACTCCGCTTCCGCTCCCTGTATGCGGCCAGTCGTGAAATGGAACAAAAACTGCTGGCCAACGAGGAGGAACGCAAGAAAAACGAAGAATCCATGAAGCTGGCGGCCTTGCTTTTTCAAAACAGCGGTGAAGGCATGATGGTCACCGACGCGGACGGACGTATCTTGACCGTGAATCCGGCCTTCTCCCTGCTGAGTGGTTACACGGAAAAAGAAGTCATCGGCCACCGCGGCTATGAACTGACGACCAGCCGACAGGACATCAACTTCTTCACCCGCATGTTTGAATCGATCGCCCAAACCGGTCAGTGGGAAGGCGAACTCTGGCATCAGCATAAAGACGGCGATGAATACCTGGTCGCGATGCGCTTCAACACCGTCTACGATGAGGTAGGCAATCCCTTCCGCTACGTCGCGTTGTTGAGCGACATCACGAAAAAGAAAGCATCGGAAGAATTGATCTGGCGCCAGGCCAATTTCGATGCGCTGACCGGCTTGCCGAACCGGCGCATGTTCCACGAGCATCTGCGCCAGGAAATGAAAAAAACCGACCGCTCCCATTTGCCCATGGCGCTGGTCTTCATCGATCTTGACCACTTCAAGGAAATTAACGACACCCTGGGCCACGATAAAGGCGACTTGCTGCTTAAAGAAGTGGCAATCCGCTTATCCAACGCCGTGCGCGGGACCGACACGGTGGCGCGCTTGGGCGGCGACGAATTCACCATCATCCTGAGCGAATTGCATAACGCCGGCGACGTGGTCCGTACCGCTCAGGAAATCCTTAAGCAAATGAGCACCCCGTTCAATCTCGGTAATGACGGGGATAAACACATCGCGCATATTTCAAGCAGCATCGGTATCACGCTCTACCCCGAAGATGGCGCCGACGCTGAAACTTTAATCAAAAACGCCGACCAGGCGATGTACGCAGCCAAGCAGCAGGGCCGCAACCGCTTCAATTATTTCGCGCCGTTCATGCAGGAAGCGACGCGTGTGCGCATGACACTGGTCAATGAATTGCGCGAAGCGGTCAATCATGATGAATTGCGGATTTTGTTCCAGCCGATTATCGACCTGGCCAGCGGCAAAATCTGCAAGGCGGAAGCGCTGGTGCGTTGGCAGCATCCGGTGCGCGGACTGCTGAACCCTGCTGAATTTATAGGCATCGCGGAAAGCAGCGGCATGATCGTCGGTATCGGCGACTGGGTATTCAAGCAGGCAGCGCAGGAAGTACAGAAACTTCAGGCGATGGGATTGCCGGATTTCCAGGTCAGCGTGAACAAATCGGCCTGGCAGTTCCGTGACGACGGCAGCAATTATCAACAATGGCTGGATTTTCTCCAGGAACTGCACCTGCACGCCAACAGCATCATCATCGAAGTGACGGAAAACCTGCTTTTGGACACCACCAACTCGGTTTCGGAGCGGATGTTGGCGTTCCAGCACGCCCATATGCAGATTTCGCTGGACGATTTCGGCACCGGCTACTGCTCGGTAGCGTTTTTGAAGCGATTCGATATCGATTACATCAAAATTGATCCAACTTTTGTCTCTAATCTGTCCAGTGGCACCGATGGCATCGTGCTGTGCGAGGCAATTATCGCCATGGCGCACAAGCTGAACATCAAAGTCATCGCTGAAGGCATCGAAACACCTCAACAATTGGCCGCATTGACAGCTGCCGGATGCGATTTAGGGCAGGGATACCTGATTTCCAAGCCGATTTCGGGCGAAGAACTGGAAAAACAGATTAAAAACGAACAAGCGCCTGTGAATAACTCGCTGGATATCCACAGGACGACTTGTGAGTAAGGACGAAGTTGTCCAAAGGACGGCATTTTATACAGAATTGCTCCTGAACTGGTACAGCGTTTATGCAAGTGCTTATCTTTCTCGTAAACAAATGATTTGTAAACGTATACATGACTTATCCACAGGCTTTTGGTCGTTTACTATTACTATTATTTTTATATAAATCCTTTGTAAACTACTAAACCCGGAAAACCCGAAATCTGAAGGCCTGTTCGTGCTTTGAAAACACTCCAGACCACAAAAAACGCCTTAAAATCGACCGTTTTTTGTAAACCACTGTGGAAAAGCCGCTTGAAATCCACAGCCTCCACCTCTGAGAAACAAGGAAAATTATGCGTTTAGGCATCATCAGCGCTTTGGCTGAAGAACAGCACGGGCTGATAGAAGCCCTTGAGAGCCCCTACAAGCTCGTCCATGGCATGCGGGAGTACACGGGAGGGAAGCTCTGGGAAATCGACGCTGTGTGCGTTCTGTCGCGTATAGGCAAGGTTGCTGCCGCGATGACAGCTTCCATCCTTGTGGAAAAGTTCGGAGTTACCCACATCGTCTTCACCGGCGTTGCTGGAAGCGGAGATAAGAACGTACAAGTCGGGGATATCGTCGTCGCTGAAGAGCTGGTTCAGCATGATTTCGATGCCAGCCCTCTTTTTCCACAGTTTGAGATCCCTCTGACAGGCCTGTCGCGTTTCGCGACTGATACGGCCTTGACCCAACGATTGGCAGCCGCCGCCGCACAAACCACGCGGGTACACCGGGGATTGATCGCCAGCGGTGATCAATTTATAGGCAAGCTAGGCCAAATTCAGGCCTTGAAAGCCGCGTTTTCTGATTTATTGGCTGTGGAAATGGAAGGCGCGGCAGTCGCGCAAGTGTGTTTTGAGCTGGGCATCCCGTTTGCCATCATCCGCACGATATCGGACAACGCCAACGACGATGCTGCCGTCGATTTTATGCATTTCATCAAAACCGTGGCTTCGCGTTATGCGTTTGAGGTAATCGAAAACTTCTGCAAGGCGTAAAAAAAGGGCCGGGTTTTATCCCGGCCCCAAAACAACAACAGGTGATCGTTACAGTTACGCGTCCAGCGTCATCAGGCTGGCGTTGCCGCCGGCCGCGGTCGTATTCACGCACAGGGCGCGCTCAGCAAGCAAACGCCACAGGGGGATGGTGCCATCCTCGTTGGTGTCGATTAAGCCCACCAGCGCCCCGCTACGGGCCGCCAGCGAGGCACGCAGGCCACCCACCAGCATCGTCTCCACCAGCGCGATCTGGAAATCGCCCTCGAAGCTGTCCAGGCTGCCGATGACCTGGATGCGCTCCTTGACCGCTGGCGGCAAGTCGGCAGGCAGCACTCTGGACGATTCAGCCGTCACCAGCGCGATATTGCCGGTCGCCAGCGTCGCGGCGATCTGGTTCAGCAGGCCGGCTTGCGTGCCGGCCACACACACCACGGAGCCGCGCGCGACCAGCGCCAGCGTGTTGCGTTCACCCGTCGGGCCTGGCAAGACGGTCAGGCTGCCCAGCATCGTGGTGCGGCTGTATTGCTCCGCCAGGGTGGCGGCACGTTCGTGGCCATGCATCTTCGACCAGACGGCCAGCGCATCCAGGCCCGGCGTCGCCTGACGCTCATGCTGGCCGCTGGTGATGGCGCCGCGTTGCAAACGCTTCAGGTACAGCGGACCGCCGGCTTTCGGGCCGGTGCCGGATTTGCCTTCGCCGCCGAACGGTTGCACGCCCACCACCGCGCCGACGATGTTGCGGTTGATGTAAATGTTGCCCACATGCGCGCGCGAGCTGATGTAGTCGATGGTTTCGTCGATGCGCGAATGGACGCCCAGCGTCAGGCCGTAGCCGCTGTCGTTGATCTGCTCGATCAGCTTGGGCAGATCGGCGCGCTTGTAGCGGATCACGTGCAGAACCGGGCCGAATACTTCCTGCGTCAACTCGGACAGCGAGCGGATTTCCAGCACGGTTGGCGGCACGAAGGTGCCGGCTGCAGTCACGCTGGACGGCAGATCCAGCGAGAAGTAGTTCAGCGCGGTCGCTTTCAGCTTGTTGATGTGCGCCAGCAGGTTCTGCTGGGCTTCGGCGTCGATCACCGGGCCGATGTCGGTCGCCAGGCGATCCGGGCAGCCGACTTTCAGCTCCTGCATCGCGCCCTTGAGCATCTTGATGGTCTTGTCGGCGATATCTTCCTGCAGGAACAGCACCCGCAGCGCCGAGCAGCGCTGGCCGGCGCTGTCGAAGGCCGATGAGATCGCATCCTGCACCACCTGCTCCGGCAGCGCCGACGAGTCGACGATCATGGCGTTCTGGCCGCCGGTTTCGGCGATCAGCGGGATGTCGGCATTTTCAGCGGCGGCGCGCTTGGCCAGGGTGCGGTTGATCAGCTGCGCCACTTCGGTCGAGCCGGTGAAGATCACGCCTTTAACGCGCGCATCGGCGGTCAGCGCGGCGCCGACCACTTCGCCGCGGCCCGGCAGGAATTGCAGCGCGGCGCGCGGAATGCCGGCCTGGTGCAGCAGCTCGACGGCGCGGTGGGCGATCAGCGGGGTCTGCTCGGCCGGCTTGGCCAGCACCACGTTGCCGGCCGCCAGCGAGGCGGCCACCTGGCCGGTGAAGATCGCCAGCGGGAAGTTCCACGGGCTGATGCAGGTGACCGGACCCAGCGCCAGGATGTTGGCCGAGCCCTGCACCTCAGCCGCGTAGTAGCGCAGGAAATCGACCGCCTCGCGCAGTTCGGCGATGGCGTTCGGCAGCGATTTGCCGGCCTCGCGGATCGCCAGCGTCATCAGTTCCATGGCGTTGGTTTCGAACAGGTCGGCGGCGCGGTTCAGTGCGGCGGCGCGCAGCGACGGTTCGGTGGTCTGCCAGTCCATGGCGAAATTGCTGGCGCTGGCCAGCGCGGTTTCGACGTCGGCGGCGCTCGCTTCGACCAGCTGGCCGACGATGTCGCTGCGTTGCGCCGGGTTGGTCACGTCCTGCGCCGGCTGGCCGGCGCTCAGGCCGCCCGCCAGCAAAGGCGCGGCGTGCCAGCTGCGCGCTACGGCCAGTTCTGCCGAAATCTTGCGCAGCACATCTTCGTTGGCCAGGTCGAAACCGGCCGAGTTCTTGCGCTCGGCGCCGAACATGTCCTGCGGCAGGGCGATGCCGGTGTGCGGCAGGCCGCCCTGTTCGCGCGCCTGGGCCACCGGATCCTTGATCAGCGAGTCGACCGGGATCGCCTCGTCGACGATCTGGTTGACGAACGAGGAATTGGCGCCGTTTTCCAGCAGGCGGCGCACCAGGTAGGCCAGCAGCGTTTCGTGGGTGCCGACCGGGGCGTAGATGCGGCACGGCTTGTCCAGGTTGTCTTTGCCGACCACCTGGTCGTACAGCGATTCTCCCATGCCGTGCAGGCACTGGAATTCATAGTCGGTCACGCCGTCGCGCTTGGCCCAGGTGTAAATCGTCGACAAGGTTTGCGCGTTGTGGGTGGCGAACTGCGGATAGATCACGCCAGTCGCGCCCAGCAGCTTTTGCGCGCACACCAGGTAGGAGACGTCGGTGTAGACCTTGCGCGTGTAGACCGGATAGCCGCTCATGCCGTCGACCTGGGCGCGCTTGATCTCGGCATCCCAGTACGCGCCCTTGACCAGGCGCACCATGAACTTGCGGCCGCTGCGCTTGGCCAGGTCGATCAGGTAGTCGATGACGAAGGGGCAGCGTTTCTGGTAAGCCTGGACGACGATGCCGATGCCGTCGAAGCCGGCCAGCTCGGGGTCGTGCGCCAGCGCTTCGACCAGGTCCAGCGACAGTTCCAGACGATCGGCCTCTTCCGCATCGATGTTCAGGCCGATGTCGTAGTGCTTGGCCAGCAGCATCAGCGCGCGCACGCGCGGCAGCAGTTCCGCCATCACGCGGCTGTGCTGGGCGCGGCTGTAGCGCGGGTGCAGCGCCGACAGCTTCACCGAAATGCCGGGACCGTTCTTGATGCCGCGGCCGTTCGAGGCCTTGCCGATCGCGTGGATCGCGGTTTCGTAGGAGGCGTAGTAATTCCTGGCGTCGGCCTCGGTCAGCGCCGCTTCGCCCAGCATGTCGTAGGAATAACGGTAGCCGCGCGCCTCGTTGGACTGGCCGTTCTTGATGGCCTCGTCGATGGTCTGGCCGGTGACGAACTGGTTGCCCAGCATGCGCATCGCCAGGTCCACGCCTTTGCGGATCAGCGGTTCGCCGCCCTTGGAAATGAGCTTGGTCAGCGCCGAGCCCAGGCCGGTTTCGCTGCTGGTGGACACCAGCTTGCCGGTGATCAGCAGGCCCCAGGTGGCGGCATTGACGAACAGCGAAGGCGATTCGCCCAGGTGCTTGCGCCAGTCGCCTTTGCTGATTTTGTCGGCGATCAAGCGGTCGGCGGTGGCGTTGTCGGGAATACGCAACAGTGCTTCTGCCAGGCACATCAGCGCCACGCCTTCTTCCGACGACAGCGAAAACTCGTGCATCAGGGCATCGACGCCGGAAGCGCGGGTGCGCTGCTCGCGCACCGAACTGACCAGTTTATGCGCCAGTTGCTGGGCCTGTTGCAGGGTGCCCGCGTCGTGGTTTTGCACCTGTTCCAGCAGCCACTGAACGGCGCTGACTTCGTCGCGGCGATAGGCAGCCGTCACTGCTGCGCGCAGGGGAATCGGGTCGCGCAGGATCTCGGCCTGCATGGCGGCGAAAGGGGTAAAACCGGTGGCTGCTGCTGCTTGCATTGAATACTCTCAGAATGGGAATTTGGGCGCGGTTGATGACAAAAAAACGCTCAACCTGCGGGTGCTGGCGAGCGTGAATCTGGGTCAACTGCTGATGATTCGATTGTAGTGGGATTTCTTCTGGATTAATTCTGGTAATGCAGGGGACTAGCAATAGATTGTTTTTAGTGCGACAATTTAACCAAATAATATTTATTTGGGAGTCCGCGGAAATGTTAGACAAGATCAGCAAGAAAATCTTGATGGAATTGCAGAGCGATGGCCGCATCAGCAATGTGGAACTGGCGGCGCGGGTGAACCTGTCACCAGCCGCCTGCCTGGAACGCGTGCGCAAGTTGCACGAGTCCGGCTACATCATGGGCTACACTGCACAACTGAATCCGCAGTTGCTGGATGTGTCCCTGCTCGTCTTCATCGAAGTGGTGCTCGATCGCACGACACCCGAAGTGTTCGACGCCTTCAAACACAGCGTTCAGGTGATACCCGAAGTGCTGGAGTGCCACATGGTTGCCGGCGGCTTCGACTATCTGGTCAAAGCCCGCGTCAAGGACATGGCGGCCTACCGCGAATTCCTGGGTAAAACCCTGCTCCAGAAGGGCGTGCGTGAAACGCATACCTACGCCGTCATGGAAGAAGTGAAGAATACCACCAAGTTGCCTATAAAATAGCATCAGGGAAATAATTTAGTCGAGACGCCCGAGGCGCCTGTAAACCGGGGGACAGATGAAGCTTTTGCAGCACAAGCTGGTACAACGTGGATTATGGTTATTGGGGGCGACGGCTGGCGGTACCTGCCTCGCATATTTGTTCAAGCTGGTGGCCGGCGACGGCGCCACGCTGGTTTATACGGCGGCGCCGGCGGCGCTGAGCGGTGCTTTGGTGGCCTGGTGGGCCGCCGGACTGAATAAGGACGAGGGCGGCGTGCGCCACTTCGCCCAGGTGGTCGGCGGCGAAATCGACGCCGTCATGATCGGCGCGGCGGAAACCTCGTATTTCGTCGATTCGGTCAAAAAGAAAATCGAGCTGGACGTGAGCACGGCCGGCAGCATCGTGCGCAGCTCCGCCCACAATGCGCAGGCCACCGCCGCCATCGCCGTCAACGCCGAGCGCGCCGCCAAGATCGCCGCCCAGGTGCGCGGCGAAACGGTGGCCGGCCGCACCGAGGCTGACCACGGCCTGCAGCGCATCAAGACGGCGCGCCAGGATGCGCAGACCGCAGCGTCCGTCATGGCCAGCCTGCAAACCAATTCCCGCAAAATTTATGGATTTACCGAGGCTATCAGCGAAATCTCGGCCCGCACCAACCTGCTGGCGCTGAATGCCGCCATCGAGGCGGCGCGCGCCGGCGAACAGGGGCGCGGTTTTGCCGTGGTCGCCAGCGAGGTGCGCCAGCTGGCGCTGCGCACCAAGGAAGCCACCGACGAAATCAGCACCATGGTGCGCGAGATTAATCAGCAGGCCGAACTGGCTGCCACCGGCATGAATTCGCTGGCGCTCAAGGTCAGCGAGGCGGCCGGCAACGTGGAAACCGTGCACGGTTTGCTGGGCAATATCGAGCGTTCGTCCGGGGTATCGGAGGAGGAAATCGGCGAGATCGCCAGGGCCTCGCGCGAACACGTCGCCACCACCGACGAAATCGCCACCGCCATCGCCAGCATCCGCGACAGCTTGTTATCCACGGAGAAGGAATTGCCGCGCGCCGCCAGTTCGGCGATGGCCGTGGCCGAGCGGGCCGAAGTCATCACCGGCGCGCTGGGGGAATCGTCGATTGAAACGTCGCACGATGCGATCCGCCTCGCCGCGCAGAAGGCGGCCGAACAGGTGGGACGGATTTTCGAGGCGGCCATTTCCTCCGGCAAGATCACGCGCGAAGCGCTGTTCGACCGCAGCTACACGCCGATCCCGAACACCGACCCGCCCAAGCACAAGACCCGTTTCGACGATTTCACCGACCGCGCCTTGCCGCAGTTGCAGGAAGGTTTGCTGGCGGCCATGCCGCAGCTGGCCTACGCCGGCGCTGTGGATAACAACGGTTATTTCCCCACCCACAACAAGAAGTTTTCGCAGCCGCTGACGGGCAATTACGACGTCGATATCATCAACAACCGCACCAAGCGCATCTTCAGCGACCGCACCGGCAAGCGCTGCGGCGCGAACACCAAGCCCTTCCTGCTGCAAACCTACAAGCGCGATACCGGCGAAGTGATGCACGACCTGTCGGCGCCGATTTATGTGAACGGCAAGCACTGGGGCGGTTTCCGCATCGGCTACCGCTCCAGCCACCAGTAGCCGCCAGTCATTCCCGCGAAAGCGGGAATCTATAGAACGCGGGCAAGGACACGATGCATGGATTCCCGCCTGCGCGGGAATGACGCTAGTAGGTATCGTTCTTGGGTGCCGTGCCCGGCGCGGTGCGCTGGGCCACGGTGTTCATGCCTTCCAGATGCATGCGCAGCCACTTGTGGGCCGGGCTGCGGGCATCGCGCTCGTGCCACAGCATGTCCAGGTGCACCGCCGGCAGCGTGAACGGCAATTCCTTGGAAATCAGCGCGTCGGTCATGCCGGTCGAGGCGATCAGGTGGCGCGGCAGCACGGTGATCAGGTCCGAATTGGCCACCACGCGGCCGGCGGTGAAGAACTGGTTCACGGTCAGCAAGATGCGGCGTTCGCGCTGGATCTGCGCCAGCGCCTCATCGACCAGGCCGTGCGCGCGGCCGGAAAAGCTCACCAGCAGATGGTTGGCCTTGCAATAGTTGTCCAGGGTCAGGTCGACCTTGGACAGCGGATGGTCGCGCCGCATCACGCACACATAATGTCCTGAATACAGCCGCTCGTGGCGGATCGGCGAACCGGTCTCGTACGACAGCTGCGCCGCCACGCCGGGGAAGAACCCCACCGCCAGGTCGATATCGCCGCGCAGCAGCATCGGCCGCGGCTCGCGCGTGGTCAGCGGCACCATGCGCACGTTGACCCCCGGCGCCTCCCTCTCGATCGAGCGCATCAGCGACGGCAGCCAGAAGGCGGCGGTGGCGTCGGCCATCGCCATGCGGAAGGTGGCGTGGGCGGCCGAGACGTCGAAGGTTTCCGGCGCCACCGCCGCTTCCAGGCTGGCCAGCGCGCTGCGCACCGACGGCCACAGCGATTCGGCGCGCGGGGTCGGCTTGACGCCGTAGGCGGTGCGGATCAGCAACTCGTCGCCCAGGCTCTCGCGCAGGCGCTTGATGGCGTTGGAGACGGCGGGCTGGGTCATGGCCAGGTGGCCGGCGGCGCGTGTCAGGTTCTGCTCTGTCATCACGGCGTCGAAGACGCGTAACAAATTCAAGTCCAGCGTCAAAAAGCTCATGTCGGCTCGGGATGTGGGGTTGGGGTCGGTACAGTATCGAGAAATATGGATTTCACGTCAATAACAAGCATCCCATTCACCAGACGAATAATTGTTATCGGGGAAGTAAATTGGATACTTATGTTGCGTTGCACTATAGTTACACTTGATTCTAAATGCAGTGCAATAACATGTCTACCATCATCTCAGTCGTACAAAATTTTTCCCTGGTCGCGGCCGGTGAGCTGGCGCTGGTCAGCGGCGCCGCCTGCGCGCTGATCGTCCTGTTCAAACCGCTGCTGCGTGGCCTGGCGCGGGCCGCCATGCTGGTCATCAAGCCCAAGCGTAGCAAGGAAGAGCAATTGCAGCGCCGTCAGATGCGCGATGCGATGATGCTCAAGCGCATGCTCAATGCGATGGAACGCGATCCCAGCCACGCCGCCGAACTGCGCGCCATGGCCGCACGTGCTTAAACCGTACGTGCTTAAACATTAAGCAGCGGCGCCCGACCTCCGGCACCGCGCCACAGCATTACTTCTCGCCCAGCAGGGCAGGTTTCAGCGAGCTGTCGACCGGCTTGTCGCCCAGCCAGATACGCAGCACGGCGTTGTAGAACGCCACGTCCGGCATCAATTCCCCGATTTTCTTACCGTTCAGATAGCACTGCGTGCCCTCGCCCGGCGTCCAGTCCAGCAGCATCTGGTCGCCCTTTTTCAGCGCCTGGATCTGCGCGAACACTTCGCCGAACTTCATCGTCTGCGGCGCGATCTTGCTGCGTTCGTTCTTGTCGGTATTGTTGTTCAGGCCTTCCAGGAAGGCCTTGCCGAAATCTTCCGAGCTCACCTCGCGCAGCATCGTGATCGCCACGCGGCGCGGACCCTGGGTGGCCAGCACGTCCGGCACGGAGGTTTTCTTTTCGGTCAGGTACAGGCCGGCGGCGTAGACCTTGAAGATGACCTTGGTGCGCAGGCCGGCGCCGTTCAGCTTCAGCTCCTTGCCGGCGACGTTGATGGTGTCGTCGAATTTAACGCCGGCCACTTCCACGGCGGCAAACGCGGGCAGGCTGAAGCTGCCGGCCAGGAAGGCGGCCGCCATCAGGCGCTTGATGATATTTCTGCGATTCATGAGTTGTCTCCGAGGATGATAGATGCCCGCATCTCGCCCGCGGTGCAGGCCTTGCTGGAATATACCACCGGGAGTCGCGCTAAAACGCGCTGCGGCGCAAATTGGCCGCACGGTCATGCTTTTTTAGGCTCGTCAGGCCTTGCTGGCGGCTTGTAAGCGGTCGAATTTGTCGCGTAATTGTTCTTCGGTCTCGCGCCAGGCGGGATTGAAGGGGATGCAGCTGACCGGGCACACCTGCTGGCATTGCGGCTCATTGAAATGGCCGACGCACTCGGTGCACTTGTCCGGATTGATTTCGTAAATTTCGGCGCCCATGTAGATCGCGTCGTTGGGGCACTCCGGCTCGCAAACGTCGCAATTGATACAGTCGTCGGTGATCATCAAGGCCATGATGGAACTCGCTTATTGCTCGGCGGCGGCGTTGGCGGCAATTTTCTTTTGCAGCCAGCGGTCGACCGATGGGAAAACAAACTTCGATACATCGCCGCCCAGCACCGCGATCTCGCGCACGATGGTGCCGGAGATGAACTGGTATTGGTCGGACGGCGTCAGGAACAGGGTTTCGACATCCGGCAGCAGATAGCGGTTCATGCCCGCCATCTGGAACTCGTATTCGAAGTCGGACACGGCGCGCAGGCCGCGCACGATGACGCGGGCGTCATGCTCGCGCACGAAATCCTTCAGCAGGCCGGAGAAACTCTGGACCTTGACGTTGGGATAGTGGCCCAGGACTTCGTTGGCGATGGTCAGGCGCTCCTCCAGCGAGAAGAACGGCTTCTTGTTCTTGCTGTCGGCAACACCCACCACCAGCGTGTCGAACAGACCCGATGCGCGACGCACCAGATCTTCGTGACCACGGGTCAGCGGATCAAAAGTTCCTGGATAAACGGCTACTACCATCGCGGCTCCTTGCAGTGCACCAATATAGAACGCGCATTATGCCTGAAAATCCCTGTTTGCCTTAATTTGGGGCTGCTTGCTGTCCTTTTAGCGGCAAATGCGGACCGTTCAGGCAGCCGTTTGCTTGTGCTTTAACAAATGATAGAACACCATTCCGGCCTTGTCAGCCCGGATCACTTCCCACGGCGCCATCCACTCCGGCGTGGCGCCCTCTTCGAACTCCAGCGCCAGGCCGGATTCGGCGTAGATCAGACCGCCCTCTTTCAAGATGCGCGTGCACAGCGGCAGGCAGCGTTCGAGGAACTCCTGCTGGTAGGGCGGATCGAGGAAGATCAGGTCGTATTTCTGGCCGCGCGCGGCGGCCGACTGGGCCACGGCCAGCGCGTCGGCGCGCATGATCTGCACGTTGTCGGCCTTCAGCTTGGCCTTGATGTCTTCCAGCTGGCGCACCACCGGCACCACGGTGTCGATCATCGTCACCGACTGCGCGCCGCGGCTGGCCGCCTCGAAACCCAGCGCGCCGCTGCCGGCGAACAAGTCCAGCACCTGCGCGTCCGCCCAATAGCCGTCGCGCTGGTGATTGATCCAGTTGAACACGGTCTCGCGCACGCGGTCCGGCGTCGGACGCAGGCCGGAGGCGCTCAGCACCGGCAGCGGCGTGCGCTTCCAGGCGCCGCCGATGATGCGCACCTGGTTGCTGTGCTGGGGACCGTGGACCGGGACTTTGGCGGGTTTCGCTGCTTTGCTGGCGGGCTTCTTTGGCATGTGGCTGTGTTCTAAGTCATTGATTCAACAGGGGCCACTATACCATATGGGCCTTAGCGGGGTTCCGCGGCCAGGCTGTTGAAGTCGTCGATCCAGCCCTGCATGCGCTTCTGCGCGTGGGCTTTCTGGGCCGGCGTGGCGATCTTGATGACGGTTAAGATCAGCTGCGCCGTGGATTCATCGTAGGCGTCGAAGAATGGTTTGCGCTCGGAGCGTTCGAGGCGATCGAAGCTGTCCTTGATCAGCGTGTGGATCAGCGCCATCGTCGCGTCCTTGCCCAGCTTCTCGCGTTGGACCTTTTGCACCAGCGTCAGGATGTTTTTCTGGCGGCGCATGCGCTCGTCCAGCCAGATCTCGTTGTCCAGCGGGCGGGCGTCGGAAGCCTTGCGGATCTGGGCTTCCTGTTCGTTGCTGAAGTTGCCGAACCACAGCTCGAACTGCTCCATTGATTTTTTAAAGCGGAACTTCTGCTGCGCCTCCTTGTCGCCTTTCATATTCTTCTTGCGGAACTCGGCGTTGTTGGCGGCGAACTTCTTATCCAGCGCGGCGATCTGTTCGGGTTGCAGCGAGCGCACCAGGTCGGCCAGCTCCGGCAGCGCCTTGAACAATAGCAGCTGCGTGCGGCTCTTGATCTCGTCGTAATCGTTCAGCAGGTCGGCCGACGTCGGATTGCCGGCCAGCTGGCGTTGTCCCGTCTGCAGGATCTGCACATAGTCGTGCAGCTGGGTCTTTCGATGCCAGTGGAACAGCTCGTCGATATCCTTCTTGACCCAGGCCTTTTGATCGGCGTTGAAGTCGACGTAGGCGTCCAGCCACCAGTACAGCAGCGTATCGCCGTGGTTGTAGACCAGGCGCAGCGAGCTGCATCCCGCCAGGACAGCCATTATGACGATCAGCAAAACGCGGCGCAGTGCGCGGTTGTGGATATCTGGCATGTTAAACTTTCGCTTTGATTAACTCTCTCGACCTGGCACCTATGAACGTAGTTATCCTCGCCGCCGGCATGGGCAAGCGCATGCAATCCGCGTTGCCGAAAGTGTTGCATCCGCTGGCGGGCAAACCGCTGTTGTCGCACGTGCTGGACACAGCGCGCAGCTTGTCTGCCAGCCGATTATGCGTGATTTACGGCCATGGGGGCGCTGCGGTGCTGGAGATGCTGGCCGCGCAGCCGGAAAAGGTCGCCACTGCGCTGCAGGAACCGCAGCTGGGCACCGGCCACGCCGTCATGCAGGCCTTGCCTGAGCTGGACGACAGCGCCGCCACCCTGATCCTGTATGGCGACGTGCCGCTGACCACCGCCGCCTCGCTGCAAGCGCTGGTGGACGTGGCCGGCACGGACAAGCTGGGCATCCTGACCGTGGTGCAGGACGATCCCTTCGGGCTCGGCCGCATAGTCCGGGAGAACGGTGAAATTGTTCGCATCGTCGAGCAAAAAGACGCCAACGAAGACGAACGCGCCATTAAAGAGATCAACAGCGGCATCATGGTGGTGCCCACCGCGCGCCTGAAGCAATGGCTGGGCGCGCTCAAGAACAACAACGCCCAGGGCGAGTACTACCTGACCGACATCGTCGCCATGGCGGTGGCGGACGGCGTGCCCGTGGTGTCGGCCCAGCCGTCGGCGCAATGGGAAGTGGCCGGCGTGAACAGCAAGGTGCAGCTGGCCGAACTGGAACGCATCCATCAAGCCAATATCGCGCTGAAACTGCTGGAACAGGGCGTGACGCTGATGGACCCTGCCCGCATCGACGTGCGCGGCGAGCTGGTCTGCGGCCGCGACGTCACCATCGATGTCGGCTGCGTGTTTGAAGGCAAGGTCGAGCTGGCTGACGGCGTGCGCGTCGGATCGCACAGCGTGATCATCAACTCCCGCATCCTGGCCGGCGCCCACATCAAGCCCTTCTGCCATATCGAAGAGGCCGTGGTGGGCGAGGTTTCCATCATCGGCCCGTATGCGCGCCTGCGCCCCGGCACCGTGCTGGCCGAGGATGTGCATGTGGGTAACTTCGTCGAAATCAAGAACGGCCAGGTCGCCGCGCACAGCAAGGCCAACCACCTGGCCTACATCGGCGATGCGACCATCGGCTCGCGCGTCAACATCGGCGCCGGCACCATCACCTGCAACTACGACGGCGTTAACAAGTCCCGCACCGTGATCGAAGACGACGCCTTCATCGGCAGCGACAGCCAGCTGGTCGCGCCGGTGACTGTCGGCAAGGGCGCCACGCTGGGCGCGGGCACCACGCTGACCAAGGATGCGCCGGCCGGCAAGCTGACGATTTCCCGCGCACGCCAGGTCACCGTTGACGGCTGGAGCCGTCCGGTTAAAAAGCCCAAATAAAGCGCAGCCCTCCACACCAAGCCGGGATACGTCCCGGCTTTTTTATTGTGGATAACGATGTGGAGAAGCCTGGGAATAAACGCTGAAGAAGCCGCGTATAAGCCTGGGAAAAGTATGGGGCAACTCTCCTTGCATGTAAAAAGTAAGCTCCTGACATGGCATGCAGCCATGATTTCGTCGAGCGTGTGGATAAGTCTGTGGGAAATCATGTGAGTAAATCAGGATAACTTTTTATTGTGGATAAGCTTGGGTATAAGCCAGTGCATAGCCTTTGGGAAAGCCGTGGAGAACGCGGGAAAACCTTTCCCGCTTTGAGCTCGATGTGGATAAGCCTGTGCAAAAGCACCGGAACAAGACAGGGATAACCGGCTAAACCGCGATCCGCGTCTCGAATTTGCTGCGGAAGGTGGAGAAGTAGGCTTTGACGTTGCGCACATTGGTCTGCGTCGCGAACAGGCGATGCGCCAGCGCGTGATAGGCCGGCATGTCCGCCACCTGGACGATCAGCACGAAGTCCGGCCCCGGCGCCACCCGGTAGCACTGCAACACGGCCTCGTCGGCCGCCACGTGGGCCTCGAACTCGGTCATGCGCTCGGCGGCCTGGATATCCAGCGAGATTTCCACAATCGCCGTCAGGCTGGGACCGACCTTCTCCGGCGCCACGATGGCCACCTGGCGCTGGATCACCCCGCTCTCGGTCAGCTGCTTTACCCGACGCAAACAAGTCGGGGCGGAAACATGGACCGCCAGCGCCAGCTCGCTGTTTGTTTGCGACGAATCAACTTGCAGCGCGTTCAAAATGCGACGATCTATCTCATCCATAAAAATAGTCCTGAAAAATGAAATAATATTTCACGCCATCGGCGCGATGAAAGAATATTCCAAAATATACAGGAATTAGAAAGCTTATTTCAGAAGTACTGCTCTAGCATGGCTACACTTATTTTTAGCGAGGTTCTCTATGTGCGGCATCGTCGGCGCGGTAGCGCAACGCAACATCACTCCCATCCTGATCGAAGGCCTGAAGCGCCTGGAATACCGCGGCTACGACTCCTGCGGCGTCGCCCTGCACGTGGATGGCCAGTTGCAACGCTCGCGCAGCACCTCGCGCGTGGCCGACCTGGAAAAGCAGATCGCCGACGGCGGCATGCAGGGTTACACCGGCATCGCCCACACCCGCTGGGCCACGCACGGCGCGCCGGCCTCGCACAACGCCCACCCGCACTTCTCGCCGACCGCCGAACAGGCGCGCATCGCGCTGGTCCACAACGGCATCATTGAAAACCACGACGAACTGCGCGCCGAACTGACTGCGCTCGGCTACGTCTTCCAGAGCCAGACCGACACCGAAGTGATCGCCCACCTGGTCGACCACATGTACAACGGCGACCTGTTCGATACCGTCCAGCAAGCCGTCAAGCGCCTGCACGGCGCGTACGCGATCGCCGTGTTCGCGCGCGAGGAGCCGCACCGCGTGGTGGCCGCGCGCCAGGGCTCGCCGCTGATCGTCGGCCTGGGCCAGGGCGAGAACTTCGTCGCCTCGGACGCGATGGCGCTGGCCGGCACCACCGACCAGATCATCTACCTGGAAGAAGGCGACGTGGTCGACCTGCAACTGGGCCGCACCTGGATCGTCGACGTCAACGGCAAGCCGGTCACGCGCGAAGCCAAGACCGTGCAGGCGCACACCGGCGCTGCCGAGCTGGGCCCGTACCGCCACTACATGCAGAAGGAAATCTTCGAGCAGCCGCGCGTCATCGGCGACACGCTCGAAGGCGTCACCGGCATCATGCCGGAACTGTTTGGCGACGGCGCCTACAACGTCTTCAAGCAGATCGACCGCGTGCTGATCCTGGCCTGCGGCACCAGCTACTACTCCGGCCTGACCGCCAAGTACTGGATCGAATCGGTGGCCAAGATCCCGGTCAACGTCGAGATCGCCAGCGAATATCGCTACCGCGACAGCGTGCCGCACCCGAACACGCTGGTGGTGACGATCTCGCAGAGCGGCGAAACCGCCGACACCCTGGCCGCGCTGAAGCACGCGCGCAGCCTGGGCATGGAGCACACGCTGACGATCTGCAACGTTTCGACCAGCGCCATGGTGCGCGAATGCAAACTGGCCTACATCACCCGCGCCGGCGTGGAAGTGGGCGTGGCTTCGACCAAGGCCTTCACCACGCAGCTGGCCGCGCTGTTCCTGCTGACCTTGTCGCTGGCGCAAGTCAACGGCCGCCTGAGCGACGCGGAAGAAGAGCAGCACCTGAAAGCCATGCGCCACCTGCCGGTAGCGATCTCGGCCGTGCTGGCGCTGGAGCCGCAGATCATCGCCTGGTCGGAAGATTTCGCCCGCAAGGAAAACGCGCTGTTCCTGGGCCGGGGCATGCACTACCCGATCGCGTTGGAAGGCGCGCTGAAGCTCAAAGAGATTTCCTACATCCACGCCGAAGCGTACCCGGCGGGCGAACTGAAGCACGGCCCGCTGGCGCTGGTGACGGAGGAAATGCCGGTCGTGACCATCGCCCCGAACGATGCGCTGATCGAGAAGCTGAAGTCCAATATGCAGGAAGTGCGCGCGCGCGGCGGCCAGCTATATGTGTTTGCCGACGTCGACTCGCGCATCACCTCGGGCGAAGGCGTGCATGTGATCCGTCTGCCGGAACACTACGGTCTGCTGTCGCCGATCCTGCACGTGGTGTCGCTGCAGCTGCTGGCCTACCACTCGGCGCTGGCACGCGGTACCGACGTCGACAAGCCGCGTAATCTGGCGAAGTCGGTGACTGTCGAGTAAGCCTGGTATTTCGACAAGCCGCTAGAATGAGCAGCACCATCATAGGAGGAGTGCCCATGAGAACATTGCTGTTGAGTCTAGTCTTGTTAATGGACATTGCACCACTCGCCCACGCGCAGGTGGCCGGATACGGCTGCTGCTTCCAGGTCTGGCCGCAGCCAGACCTGCGCGTGCCGATACCCAACCAGCACGGGCAGGCCAAACCGGCTAACGCTACGCCGCATGTGCCAGCGGACGCGCCGCTAAGGGCGCCGGAGCGTTCGGCCGTGGGAACAAATGCGCACGAACTCGCGGCACGCTTTCCGATCGCGCAGCGTCCGCAAATGGAGCAAGCCTTCCGGCGCTCCATGGACGTCTACACCCAGCTTGAGAAGAAACTGGGGCTGCCGGAGCGCGACATGGCCGGCAGTCTCGCCGCCTTCCTCGTCGGGAACTATATGGCGCTGAACGACGTCGACGTGTCTGACGACGCTTTTCGGGCCGTGGCACGACAGTTGCGCGACCAGGCATCGATGCAAGCCGCACTGCGGCGCTTCGATGCCGCGCAACTGCGCAAGCTGTACGAGCAGACCGCGATGATGGGAACCTTCATGGCGCTGGCGCACAAGTCGGAGCAACAGAACCCTCAGCCCCACGAGGCTGCAGCACGCGTCCGCAACGCCGCGCGGGCCAATCTGGAAGCGGTACTGCGTATGGCCCCGGCGCGCCTCTCGATTGGCGATAAGGGTTTGAGCGTGACCGATCCTGTACAGCCATAGTGAGCTCAACGCCGCAAACCGACGTGGGGAGGGCGGGTCAATTCTCAGTGCAAGTCGACATCGTTGACATTTAGATACCTAGAGTTATACTAAACTACAACACCAATTCAGGTGCGCACTGAGGTTTCCCACCACGAGGAGAAATACAGCATGAGCAAATGGAGACATTGGATCTGGGGCTGCATCGCGACCTTGCCGCTGGCGGCGCAGGCGCAGGGTTATCTGAGCGAACTGGACCGCGGCATGAGCGGGCCGCGGGCGCAGATCCTGGTGCTGGGCACTGTGCACCTAGGCAATATGCCGCCCAGCTTCAATCCGGCGTCGCTGGACGGCCTGCTGGACCGGCTGGCGGGATTCAAGCCCGACATCGTCACCATCGAGACCGAGTCCGGCGAGGAATGCGATCTCGCCGCGCGCCATGTCGCCAAGTACGGCCCCGACTATTGCACTCCGAACGAGGCGGCGCAGGCGGCCACCGGGCTGGATGTGCCCGCCGCCATTGCCGAAGTGGACAAGACACTCAAGGCCTGGCCGGCGCAAGCCACGCCGGCGCAGCGGCGCCATCTGGCCGCCCTGTTCCTGGCTGCCAGCGACCGCGCCTCGGCCTACGTGCAGTGGCTGCAACTGCCCGACGCCGAGCGCCACGCGGGTGACAGCCTGAACGCGGCGTTGGTCGAGCAGCTCGGAAAGATCAGCAAGCGCAATAACGAGAACTATCAGATAGCCGCGCGCGTGGCCGCAAGGCTGGGTTTGCAGCGCGTGCACGCCGTCGACAACCACACCGGCGACCATATCGACGTGCCGGACATCAAGGCCTTCGTGCGCGCGATCGAAGCGGCCTGGGCCGCCGGCAGCGCGGCGCACAAGGAGTTCGAGAAACGGGAGGATGTGTTGCAGCAGGCGTCCGACCTGCTGCCGCTCTACCGCGCCGTCAACGATCCGGCCAGCCTGCGGGCGCTGGCCGAGGCCAACGTTCAGGCTTCGATGCGCGGCAAGTCGCCGGAAGGGTATTCGCAGATCTGGGTGGGCGGCTGGGAAACCCGTAACCTGCGCATGGTCGCCAACGTCCGCGAGACCTTTCGCGAGCGCCCCGGCGCCCGTGTCCTGAGCATCGTCGGCGCCGCGCACAAGCCGTGGTTCGACGGCTGGCTCGGCCAGTTGCAGGGTGTGGATATCGTCGACGCGGCGGTGGTGCTGAAGTAAGCATGGAGGCATGCGGGCGCAAAAAAGCCCGCGCGCGGCGGGCTCGATGAGGCGGCGCCGGCGCGCTTACTGTCCGCCACAGGCAACCGACGAGCCGTTCGGCGAGGCCTGGCAGAACGGCGCCTTGCCGCCGCAGGCGACATTGTTGCCGTTGGCCGAGTGCTCGCAGAATGGCGCCCTGCCGCCGCAAGCGACGTTCTGGCCGTCGGCCGATTTCTCGCAAAACGGCGCGGCGCCGCCGCAGGCCACCGTGTGACCATCCGGCGATTTGGCGCAGAACGCCGCCGCGCCGCCGCAGGCGACCAGCTTGCCGTCGGACGAGGTCTCGCAGAAGCTGGCCTTGCCGCCGCAGGCGACCGCGCTGCCGTCGGACGATTTCTGGCAGAAGCTGGCGGCGCTGCCGCAAGCCACCGTCTTGCCGTCGGGCGAGGCCTGGCAGAACGCCGGGCCGTCGGCGCCGCCGGTGGACGCGGCCGAGCCGGACTGCGGCACGATGGCCACGCAGCCGGCGCACAGCACGGTGGCAATCAGGGTCAAGGTGGAGCGTACTGTTTGCGAAATGCGCATTGTTGTCCTCAGGGTGTGTTGATCTTTTACTACGATAACCGAACACGAGGCTGGCGTCCATGCTAACCTTTGCAGCGCGCCGTCCAATTCGATAGAGAGGAGTGACCATGCCCACCCTGGAGTCTGACATCCGCGCCGCCGAGGCGGCCCTGACCGACTGGCATCGCGCGCTGGAGCTGCACGACTGGAACGCGGTCGAGGCCGGGCTGACGCCGGCGTTCGTCATGATCGAGCAGGACCGTATCCTGGACAAGGCCGCCGTCGTGGCGCTGCTGACGGGCAGTGGCGCGCTGGGCCGGCAGCGGGCTAGCCTGCAAGGCTTTCGCACCCAGGCGCAGGGCGATGTCGCCTGGACCACGGTGCGCAACGACGCCGTCTGGATCGCCAACGACGGCGCGGAAACCGCCTACGGCTTTCTGGAAACGGCGGTCTTGAAACGCGACGGCGGCGCCTGGCGCATCGACCGCTATCACGCCACCCGCCTGGCTGCGCGCTGAAAGTTGCAATTTCCGTATTTCGCGGTAAGAATGCCTGCTGTTTAATTAACAACAGGATCACCGATGACAGAGTTGAGCCAGGACGGCCAGCCGCAGCTGAGCAAACACCGTATCGAAGCCTTGGTGGACGGCATCTTCGCCGTCGCGATGACCTTGCTGGTGATCGATTTGCGCCTGCCCGAACATGCCCATCTGGCCAGCGAAGCGGCGCTGCGCGACGCGCTGACCGGCCTGATTCCCAATCTGATCTCCTGGCTGATCAGCTTTTTCGTGCTGGCGATCTTCTGGATCGCCAATCACCGCCTGTACAGCTATGTGCGGCATGCCGACCAGAGGCTGCTGTGGCTGACCGTGCTCAGCCTGTCGGGCGCCTCGCTGCTGCCGTTCGCCTCGGCGGTCAACGGCCAGATCGCTTCGATGACGGGGCAGATGGTGTATTCCGGCGTGATGATCTGGCTGAGCGTGACCACGTTGCTGGTGGCGCGCCATATCCACCGCCACCCCGCCTTGTGCGCGCATGCCATGTCGACCGGCGCCTACCGCGCGACCATGGCGCGCAGCTGCGGCGTGATGCTGATCGCGGCGCTGGCCGTGGCCATCAGCTATGTCGCGCCGGGCAAGTCCAACGTCGTGTTCGTGCTGATGTCCGTGCTGCGTCCGCTGGGTACGCGCATCGAGCGCCGCTACCCCGGCGTCGCCGCCTGAGACCGGCCTAGACCTCGCTCCACTGCCGCAGCAGGTTGTGGTAGTGGCCGGTCAGGCCGACCAGTTCCGGACAGTCGCCCAGGCGCGCGCGCAGGCTCTGGATGTTCTGGTCCAGCTCCAGCAGCAGGGTGCGGCGCATATCGTCGCGCACCATGCTCTGGGTCCAGAAAAAGGAACAGAGCCGCGCCCCGCGCGTGACCGGCTCGACCCGGTGGATGCTGGTCGACGGATAGACGATCAAGTCCCCGGCCGGCAGCTTGACCTCATGCTCGCCATACGCGTCGGTGACGATCAGCTCGCCGCCGTCGTAGTCCTCGGGATCGCTGAGGAACAAGGTCGACGACACGTCGGTGCGCAGCCATTGCCCGCTGGCCGCCACGCGCCGCAGCGCGCCGTCGACATGCGAGCCGTAGTGCTCGCCGCCGGCGTAGCTGTTGAACAGCGGCGGACAGGTGCGCAGCGGCAGCGCGGCGGCAAAGAATAGCGGACTGGCCGCCAGCGCCGCCAGCACTTCCGCGCCCAGCTCCTGCGCCAGCGCCGAACCCTCGGCCAGCTGGCGGTTGTGCTTGACCTGCGCGCCCTGGGCGCCGACCGTGGTGCGGCCGTCGACCCAGTCGCTCTGGTCCAGGCGGCGGCGCATGGCGGCCACTTGTTCGCGGCTCAGCACGCCGGGGATATGCAGCATCATCAACACTCTCCTTGAATAAAAAAAACCCCGCCGGTGAGGACGGGGCCGGCATGCAGCGCGGCTGCCGCTTAGAACTTGAAGTTGGCGGTCAGGCTGGCCGAGCGCGGCGCGCCCGGCGTGTAGCGGTAGCCCGACTTGTTGATCGCCTGCACGTACTGCTTGTCGGCCAGGTTGTAGACGTTCAGGCGCAGGTCGACATGCTTGTTGACCGGGTACGAGGCCATGGCGTCGTAGACCCAGTACGAATCGGCATAGGCCGGGGTGCCGACCGCGCCGTCGGTGCCGCGCAGCAGCTTGTCGCTGAAGCGGGCGCCGCCGCCGATTTGCAGGCCCATCGGCAGCGTGTACGAGGTCCACAGCGTGAACGCCTGCTTGGGCGTGTAGCTCAGCTGGTTCTCGCCTGCGGCGGTCGCGACCTTGCCGGACACCACCTGGGTCGACATGCGGGTGTAGCCCGCGCTGACCAGCCAGTTGCGCAGGATTTCACCGGTCACGCCCAGCTCGACGCCCTGCACGCGCTTCTTGCCGTTCTGGTAGAAGACGGCTGCGTTGTTCGGGTCGACCTCGATCTCGTTGCGCACGTCGGTGCGGTAGGCTGCGGCCGACAGCGACAGCTTCTGCTTCAGCAAGTCCCACTTGGTGCCGAGCTCGTAGTTGGTGGTGATCTGCGGATCGTAGTTCGGGTTGGCCGAGCTGTTGGCCGCCGAGCTCAGCGTGAAGTTGGTGCCGCCCGGCGGCGCTTTCGAGGTCGCCACCAGGGCGTAGACGCTGCTGTCGGCAGTCGGCTTGTACAGCGCCGACAGTTTGCCGTTGAGCAGGTTGTCCGAGGCCGTCAGCGAGTTGGCCAGCAGCGTGCCGACCGGGATGGTCTGCGGCGTGGCCGCGGCCTGCACCGTCACGCCATTGTAGGTGGTGTTGTAGTGATCCAGGCGCACGCCGGCGTTGAAGATCCACTGGTCGCCCAGCTTGGCGGTGTCGAACAGGTACACGCTCTCGGTGCTGGTGCTGCCGTCGCCGCGCGCGCCGTTGCGCACCAGGCTAACCTGGGCCGGCGTCACCGGCAGGCTGGCATCCGGGTGGTAGATGCTGACCAGCGGCAGGCCGGTCGCGCCCGGCGCGTTGACGTTGGTGTAGTTGGTCTGCTTCTCGTTGACCAGTTCCAGCCCGGCCACCACGGTGTGCTTAAGCGCGCCGCCGTCGAAGTCGGCCGTGACGGTGGTCTGGTTGGTGATGATTTCGTTCAGCTGGTCTTTGTAGTTCAGGTTGGTGCGCGCGATCATCCAGCTGTCCGGACTGGAGCCGGCCACGACGTTGCGCAGGTTGGCGCCGGTCGACATGAACGAAGTCAGCAGGTAGTCCTGCTTGGTGCGGCCGTAGCGGGTGGTGCTTTGCAGCCTGGCGCCGCCGGCGAAGTCGTGCTCGATGCGGGCGGTGAGCATGTCGGCCTTGACCTGGTCGAAGTCCAGCACCGAGCCGTAGAAGTTGTTCGGATCGACCGCCCTGGCGCCGGCCATGAAGTCGAAGCCCGGGCCCAGCACGGCCGGCCTGGTGGCGGTGGCGGCCGTGATGACGACCGGCGCCGGCGGGGTCCAGCCCGGCAGGCCGATGGTCAGCACGCCGCCGTCGGGGATGTTGTCCTGGTCGACGTGCAGGTAGTTCAGGTAGACGCGGGTCGGGCCGTTCAGGCCGAAGGCCAGCGACGGCGCGATCGCCCAGCGCTTGTTCTTGACCACGTCGCGCGCCGGGTTGCCGCTGTCCTGGTCGAGCAGGTTGAGGCGGAAGGCGGTGCCGGTGTCGGCGTTGATCACCTTGTTCAGGTCGGCGGTGGCGCGCTTCTGCCGGCCGCTGCCCACCGTGACCGAACCCATGTAGGCGTCTTCCAGCAAGGGCTTCTTGCTGACCAGGTTGATGGAGCCGGTCGGCGAGCTGCGGCCGTTGTCGGTGCCGGCCGGGCCCTTGAGCACGTCGATCTGTTCGATGTTGAAGGTGTCGCGCGAGATCGAGCCGACGTCGCGCACGCCGTCCACGTAGATGCTGCCGGAGGCGTCGAAGCCGCGCATATAGATGCCGTCGCCGGTGGTGGTGCTGCCATTCTCGCCCAGGAAGAAGGCGCCCACGCCCGGCGTGTTGCGCAGCGCCTCGGTCAGCGTGACGGCGCCCTGCTGCTCGATCAGCTCTTTCTTGATGACGGTCAGCGACTGGGCGGTGTCGACCAGTTTCTCGGTGTACTTGGCGGACGAGGCCTTGTCGGCCTTGAAGTCGTTGATGGCGTCGGCGCGAACCTGGATTTCTTGCAGGGTCTGGTTGGTGGCAGGGTCGATACCGGCCTCGGCCGCGTGGGCGGCGACCGGCAGCAGCATCACGGCCAATGCCGCGCTCATCTGTTGGGAGCCTCGAATAATCGCAAATTTTGTCATTCCCGCGCAGGCGGGAATCCATAGGCCGCATGGCCAGAGGCCGTGCATGGATTCCCGCGTGCGCGGGAATGACAGGTATTTCGAGGTTCCCTGTTGATTGAAGCGCGATTGCGCGTGTTTGCGACTCTTAATCATTTGCATCTTTCTTCCGAGAATGTAGGCGGCGGGCTGCGCGGGGCTGCTGCGTTCTTGCGTCTGGCTGCCGGATCATGGCGATTTCATGCGGAGGATTGTAACAATGAAGCGGGATTATGTAAATGCGAATTATTATCAATAGTATTCAAACGGGCGAAAAGCCGCGGCGCCCCGGGCCAGGCCGGGACGCAAAATATTACAGATGTGAAGCGGCGGGAGCTTAGGACTGTTCGGCGTCGAGCCAGGCGCGGGCGCGCGCCAGCGTTTGTTCCAGCTCGGCGCGGACGGTCTGGTAGCGCTGTTCAAGCTCGTGGTCGCGCTGCTCGTTGATGGCGTGTTCCGCATCGACGGTGGCCTGGATCAGGCGTTTGGCGCCCAGCACGCCGACCGCGCCGCGCAGGCCGTGGAACAGGCGGGCGGCGTCGCGCAGCCGCCCTTCCTGCAGCGCCTGGCCGGCCTGGTCGGCCGGCTCCATGCCGGTGTCGACGGCGCCGCGCACCATCTTCACCATCGCGGCGCGGCCCTTGGCGTCCTTGCCCATCACCCGCATCAGGCTGTCCATATTGAAGATGGCCGCCTCGCCGGCCGGCATGGCGCCGGCCGGAGCCGGGGCAGGCGTTGGTTCGGGGGCCGGTGCCGGCGCCGGCGCGGCGGCCGCCATGGCGGCCAGCAGATCGTCGACGGCCGGCGGCCTCCGCTCCGGCAGGTGGCGCAGCAGCACCGCCAGCATCTCGTCGACCTCGATCGGCTTGGGGATGAAGTCAGTGATGCCGGCCTCCTGGCTGCGGTGGCGCTCGGAGCCGAGCACGCCGGCCGTCATGGCGATGATGGGCAAGGTCAGGCCCAGCTGCTGGCGCAGGATGCGGGTGGCGGTAAAGCCGTCCATCACCGGCATCTGCATGTCCATCAGCACCAGGTCGTAGCGGCTGGCGCTGGTGCGCAGCAGGTCGACCGCCTGGCGGCCATCGCCCACCACGTCCAGCGTCGCGCCCGCGTGCTCGAGGATGCCGCGCGCCACAAGCTGGTTGAGCGCGTTATCTTCCACCAGCAGGAAATGGCGGCCGGCCAGGCTGCCGGCGATGCCCGGATCGGCCATCGGCTGCGGCAGGCCATCGCTCTTGGCCGCCAGCGCCTGGTGCAGCGCGTCGAACAGGTTGGAGCTGGTGATCGGCTTGACCAGCACCACGTCGGCCTCGGGCGCGTTGGAGATTTCCTCCGCATGGTCGCGGGCGAAGGCGTTGACCATCACCACGATCGGCTGCGCGCCGCTGCCGGCCGCCTCGCGGATGCCCTTGGCCGTGGTCAGGCCGTCCATGCCGGGCATGTGCCAGTCGGCCAGCACCACGTCGTAGACCTGCTTGGCCTGCTGGCTCTGGCGGTAGCGGTGCAGCGCGGCCGCGCCGGAATCGACCTCGTCGGCATGCCAGCCCCAGGCGCGGATCAGCTTGGCGATCACCTCGCGGCTGGTGCGGTTGTCGTCGGCCACCAGCAGGCGCAGCTTGCCCAGCGCCGGTTTGCGGCGGCCGTCGGCCTGCTCGGGCAGCACCTCGAACGGCAGGCTGAACCAGAATGTCGTGCCCTGTCCCTGCACGCTGTGGACCGCGATCTGCCCGCCCATCAGCTCGATCAGGCGCTTGGTGATGGCCAGCCCCAGGCCGGTGCCGCCGAAGCGCCGCGTGATGCTCTGGTCGCCCTGCGAGAAGGCCTGGAACAGCTGCGCCAGCTGGGACTCGGTCATGCCCATGCCGGTGTCGCGCACCTCGAAGCGCAGCAGCGCGTGGTCGTCGTCGCGCGCGCTGAGCTCGATGCTGACCACCACCTCGCCGTGCTCGGTGAACTTGATCGCGTTGCCGGCCAGGTTGACCAGGATCTGCTGCAGGCGCATGGCGTCGCCGCGCAGGTGGCGCGGCGCCGCCGGGTCGACGCTGATCGCCAGCTCCAGCTCCTTGTCGCCGGCGTTCATGGTCATCAGGGTGGCCAGCGAGTTCATGGTCTCGTCCAGCGCGAACTCCACCGGCGACAATTCCATGTGGCGCGCCTCGATCTTGGAAAAGTCCAGCACGTCGTTGAGGATGCCCAGCAGCGACTGGCCCGACACCCGCACCATGCTCAGGTATTTGCGCTGCTGCGGCGTCAGCGGCGTGTTGCCGAGCAGGTAGACCATGCCCAGCACCGCGTTCATCGGCGTGCGGATCTCGTGGCTCATATTGGCCACGAACTCGCTCTTGGCGCGGTTGGCGGCCTCGGCGCGGTCGCGCTCGCGCTCCAGCTCGGCGGCGCGCGCCTCCACCTCCAGCCGCAGCCGGTGGCGCTCGGTGATGTCGGAAATCACCGCCAGCACCTTGGTGCCCTGGTCGGTGCGCACCGCGCTCAGGTTGACCTCGATCGGGAACTCGCTGCCGTCGCGGCGCAGGCCGTACAGCACCGTGCCGTCGCCCATGCGCACCGGCTCGGCGCTGAGGCGGTCGGCAAAGAACTTGATGCGGTGGGCCGCGTGCTGGCCGCGCAGGCGCTCCGGCACCAGCAGCTCCAGCGGCTGGCCCAGCACCGCCGCGCGCCCGTAGCCGAAGCAGCGCTCGCCTTCGCGGTTGAAGGTCTCGATGCGGCCGTCGACGCCAACCACCACGATGGCGTTGGGCGCGAACTCCACCAGGCTTTGCAGACGGGCGTCGGAGGCCAGCCGTTCGCGCATCAGGTCGTTGAAGGCGCTGGTCAGCTGGCCGACCTCGTCCTGCGCATGGGTGGGCAGCGGCGTGAAGCGGCTGGGGTTGTCGCGCAGGGCGACGATGGCGTTGCGCAGCTTGATCAGCGGCGCCAGCAGCCGCAAGGTGACCCAGCCGATCAGCGCGGCCGCCGCCAGCGAGGCCAGGCCGCTCCACAGCAGCAGGCGGTACAGCACGCCGTTGAAGGGCTCGAACGCCTCCTCGGCCGGCAGCGAGGCCGCCAGCACCCAGTTCACCGACTTCAGCGTCTTGTAGCTGTTGAGCGTGCGCTTGCCGACGCCGTTGATGCTGTCGACCGTGCCTTCGAAATCCTGCTCCAGCGCGCGCGTGGTGGCGGCGTTGGCGTGGGCCTGGCGCGGCTGGAGTATGCGGCTCAGGTCGGGATGCAGCACGTACACCGGCGGCGTGGTGCGGGTCAGCGCGAAGTAATAGCCGCTGCGGCCGACCTTGGCGTCGCGCAGGTGGCCCAGCAGGTTGTCCTTGTACAGCCGCAGCACGCCCACCAGCACGCAGACTACCTGGCCGTGGGCGTCCAGCACCGGCGCCACCATCTGCACGATGGGCTGCCTGCCGGCGCGGCCAAGCAGCGGTTCGGTGATCATCGGCTTGCGGGTGCGCAGCACCGTCTTGAAGTAGTCGCGGTCGCCGGCTTCGATGCCGACCCGGTTCGGCACTTCCGGCAGGTCGGCGATGATCCTGCCCTGCGGGTTCATCACCAGCAGGTCGTCGAACAGCGCCAGCACCGCGCGGTCCTGGTAGTAGGCGCGCAGCTGGCTGGCGGACTGGGCAATGGCAGGCGGCTGGTTGCGCGCCGAGACGGCGATGATATCGAGCAGCATCAGCAGCTTGTCGTCCAGCTCTTCGGCGGTGCGGTTGATCAGCGCCGTCTGCTGCGCGAACAGCACCCTGGTGAAGTCTTCCTGCATGCGGTGGGTCTGCACCACGGTCACCAGCGCGATCATCAGGACCGAGGTGATGCTGGTGGCCAGCGCAACTTTAGCCTTGATGCCGGGTGGCTTCATTTCATCCTTGAGGGCGAGGTCGGGCAGCGAATGGGAGAAATGCTGAATGGACAGCAAATTCTCCTATCAAAGCCCCGCCTTGGCAACAGGATTAACGCTGGGCAGCGGCAATGATCACTTCCGCCACCCTGGCCGGCTGCGACACCATCGGCACGTGGCTGGTGTTCAGCGTGACGGTGGTGGCGTTGAGCTTTTTGGCAAACGCCTGTTGCAGCGCCGGCGCGATCATGCGGTCGTTGGCGGCGGCGATGTAGTAGTTGGGCTTGGTTTTCCACGCTGCCACCGAGGTGACGTCGCCGAAGGCCCTGGCGTTGATCGGGCCCTGGGTGGCGGCGATCAGCGCGGCGGTGGCCGGCGGCACGTCCTGCGCGAAGTTCTTGCCGACCGAGTCGGTGGGCAGCCACAGGTAGCCGGCGGCGTCGGCCTGCAGGGTGGCGATGCCGGGCGGCACGGCGTAGTCCTTGCCCAGGTTGGCCGTGGCTTCGCCCTCGGACGGCGCGAACGCAGCCACATACACCAGGGCCTTGATCTTGTCGCTGGTGCCGGCCTGGGTGATGACGGTGCCGCCCCACGAGTGGCCCACCAGCACCACGTTGCCGGTCTGCGCGTCGACCACGCGCCGGGTCGCGGCGACATCGTCGGCCAGCGAGCTCAGCGGGTTCTGCACGGCCACGACCTTCAGGCCCTTGGCCTGCAGCAGCGGGATGATCTTGTCCCAGCTGGAACCGTCGGCGAAGGCGCCATGGACCAGCACGACGGTGGTGTCGGTGGCCGGGGTGGCGGCGTGGGCGGCCAGTGCGGAGGCCAGCAGTGCGGTAGCGATCAGAGTGCGTTTCATGGTGTGGTCCTTGTGGTTGGTTAGTTAGCGATCAAGTAGTGCGCTACTCAATGAGGTGAACTATAGCGTGCAATTAAGTAGTGTGCAATATAAATTTTCAAAATATTTTGCGATAATCCGGCCGGCGCGCGAATCCAAACGGCCGCCGCCCGCCTCTTAGCTGGCGAGGGACTTCCTCTGCGACCAATAGGAGTGCACTATGTTTTATGTCAAAAACGTACCGAACTGGGAACGCGCGCTGCGCGTGGTGGCCGGTGTGATCGCGGCCTGGGCCGGCATCGCCGTGCTGGGCGGCATGTGGGGATTGGTGCTGGCGGCGTCGGCGGCGGGCATCGTCGCCTCCGGCCTGTTCGGCTTCTGCCCGATGTGCGCGCTGGTCGGCCGCCGCCTCGACAAGGCGGCCAAACAATCAGGGGGACTATGAGCCTGGCAGCACAACATCTACCGGTGCTGGACGCCGCCCACCGCGGCGATCCGGCGGCGTTGGCGCAGCTGCTGCGGCTGTGCCAGCCCGACATCCGCCGCTACGCCCAGCGCAACTGCCTGGTCGGCGACGTCGACGACGCCGTGCAGGAAGCCCTGCTGGTGCTGTCGCGGCGGCTGTCCTCGGTGCGCATGCTGGCGGCGTTTTCCGGCTGGCTGTTCCAGGTCGTCAAGCGCGAGTGCCGCCGGCTGGGGCGCGCCGCGCTGGGCCACGACCCGTGGGACGACGAGCGCGCCGAACAATGGCTGGCCAGCCAGGACACGGCCGGTTTGCGGCTGGAGCTGGTCAACGCGCTGGAGTCGCTGCCGGCCGATTATCTGCAGGTGGTGCTGCTGCGCGATTTCGCCGAGATGTCGATCGCCGAGATCGCCGCCGACGTGGGCCAGAGCAGCGCGGCCGTCAAGAGCCGCCTGCACCGCGCGCGCAAAATGGCGCGCGAATACCTGATCGGCTAACTGCGGCATCGGCTGGAAATGACGACCAAAGGTCTACAATGGGGCCATGATACGAGAACTTCCCCCGCTGGTCCTGCCCGGCGCCAGCATCGAGAACCTCAAGGCCAGCTGCGCGAGCTGCAGCATGCACCAGCTGTGCTTGCCGATGGGGCTGGACAACAACGATATGGACCGGCTGGACCGTATCATCGGCCGCCGCCGCAAGGTGGCGCGTGGCGCCCCGCTGTTCCGCATCGGCGACGCCTTCCAGAGCCTGTTTGCGATACGGCTGGGCCACTTCAAGACCTACCAGGTCAACCGCGAGGGCGTGGAGCAGATCACCGGCTTCCAGATGGCCGGCGAACTGCTGGGCATGGACGCCATCAGCGCCGACCGGCACCACTGCACCGCGGAGGCGCTGGAAGACAGCGAAGTGTGCGAGATTCCCTTCGACAGCCTGCAGCAGCTGCTGGCCGATATGCCGACCCTGCTGCGCCATTTCCACCGCATGATGAGCCAGGAAATCACGCGCGAGCAAAGCGTGATGCTGTTGTTGGGGAATATGCAGGCGACCCAGCGTTTTGCGGCCTTCCTGGTCAACCTGTCGTCGCGCTATGAAACGCGCGGCTACTCGCCGCACACCTTCCAGCTGCGCATGTCGCGCGAGGAGATCGGCAACTATCTCGGCCTGACGATCGAGAGCATCAGCCGCCTGCTGTCCAGGTTCAAGAAGGAAGGCCTGCTGCGCGTGAGCAACCGCGAGATCGAATTGCTGGAGCCGGCGAGGCTCAAGGCCATCACCGCCGGCACCCAGACCTGCGCCTGAAATCCGTCGTCGTTCCCGCGCAGGCGGGAACCCATGCTGAGTGAGCGGAGCACATGGCGTATGGATTCCCGCCTTCGCGGGAATGACTAATCGTCGGCTGGTGGTGGCAAATCCGCCCGTAGCGTCACCTGGCGCTGCGCCGGCCAGCTCCACGTGCCGGCCAGCCGCCATTCGCGTTTCTCGCCTTCGATCAGCACCACCCAGCGGCTGCGCTCCAGCATCGGCAGGTTGATCTGAAACGCGCCGAACTCGTCCGGCTGCACCACCAGCTGGATATCCTTTTCCGGCAGCGTCGCGTGCGACAGGTGCACGAACAGCCGTTCGGTCCGGCCCTGGTCGCTGGCGGTGCGGCGCAGCTGGCCGGTCAGCGTGCCCTGGGTGACGTCGTAGCCTATCTCGGCCGACAAGCCCAGCGACGACGCCAGGCGGTCGCGCCGCAAGTCCTGGTTGATGGCCTTGCCCTGCTTGTAGTAGTCGCCCACCACCAGCGCATCCTGGCGCGACCAGGCCAGCCAGCCGGTGTAGGTCGCGGCCACCACCACCACGGCCGGGCCCAGCATCAGCAGCCACGGCCAGCGCTGCTTCCACCACGGCGCCTGCGTCATCATTGTCGTTGCATTCATCTGCATCCCCTTAGCGCGGCACGAAAAACACCGCATGTTCTTCCACGTGCAGCGACGGCTGGTCGACTGCGGTCAGTTCAATCTCGATCTTGTTCGAGCCCGGCGTGCCGGCGCCGTGCGCGCTGCGCAGGCGGATCGGATAGGCCTTGGTCTCGGTGCCCTCCACCCGCACCAGGTCCGGCGTCACCTGCGCCAGCGTGGCCATGCCGCTGACGCGGATGCGGTAGCTGTGCGCCTGCTCGGTGGTGTTCATGATCTGCAGGCGGTAGACGTTTTCGATCATGCCCTCTTCCACCTCGCGCCCCATGGCGCCGCGGTCGCGGATCACGTCCAGCTTGAGCGGCGTGCGCAGCCACAGCGCAACGCCGACCGCCGCCACGATCAGCGCCAGGATGGCGGCGTAGATCTTCACGCGCGGGCGCAGCGTGCGCTGGCGGATCTCGGTCGGGGTGTAATGCATCAGCAGCGCGCGCTCGGTGCTGTAGCGGATCAGGCCGGGCGGCTGGCCGATCTTGTCCATCACGCCGTTGCAGGCGTCGATGCAGGCGGCGCAGCCGATGCACTCGTACTGCAAGCCCTGGCGGATGTCGATGCCGGTCGGGCAGACCTGCACGCACAGGCTGCAATCGATGCAGGAGCCGCCGTTGAGCTCTTTCCGTTTCGACAGCGGCGCGCGCGGTTCGCCGCGTTCGTTGTCGTAGGTGATGATCAGCGTGTCGCGGTCGAACATCGAGCTCTGGAAGCGGGCGTACGGGCACATGTACTTGCACACCTGCTCGCGCAGCCAGCCGGCGTTGCCGTAGGTGGCCAGGCTGTAGAACAGCACCCAGAACCATTCCCACGGGCCGAAGCTCAGGCTCAGCACCTCGTTGCCGAGCAGCTTGATGGGCGTGAAGTAGCCCACGAAGGTGAAGCCGGTCCACAGCGCCACCGCGCCCCAGGCCAGGTGCTTGGCGCCCTTCCTGGAGAACTTGGTCAACGACATCGGCTGCCGGTCCAGCGCGATGCGGGCGCTGCGCTTGCCTTCGATCTGGCGTTCTATCCACAGGAAGATTTCGGTATACACCGTTTGCGGGCAGGCGAAGCCGCACCACACCCGCCCGGCCACCGCAGTGGCCAGGAACAGCAGGTAGGCGCAGATGATCAGCAACGCCGCCAGGTAGATGAAGTCCTGCGGCCACAAGACCAGGCCGAAGATGTAGAACTTGCGCGCCACCAGGTCGAACAGCAGGGCCTGGCGGCCGTTCCACTGCATCCACGGGGTGCAGTAGAAGGCCAGCTGCGTCAGCCAGACACACAGCCAGCGCAGCCGGGCATAGCGGCCCGAAGTCTCGCGCGGATAGATCTCCTCGCGCGCCGCGTACATCTTGATGACTTGTGGTGCAGGATCGTTCATTTTGCTGCCGTGGCGGTTTCTGTCGCCGCCGCGACCGGTGTGGGTTCAACATGGTTGACGTCGTTCGACAAGCTCCACACGTAGGCGGCCAGCACATGCACCTTGGCGTCGCCGAGGAAGTCGCCGAACGCCGGCATGGTGGTGCTGCGGCCCTTGCGGATGGTTTCCATGATGGTCTCGGCGCTGCCGCCGAACAGCCAGATCTTGTCGGTCAGGTTGGGTGCGCCGATGGCCTGGTTGCCGGTGCCGCCGGCGCTGTGGCAGGCCATGCAGGCGCCGAACTTGTCCTTGCCGAACACCGCCTTGATCGGATCGGCGGTCGAGCCGGACAGGCTCAGCACGTAGTGGGCGACGTTTTCCACGTCCTTGTCCGAGCCCAGCGCGGCGCCCATCGGCGGCATCACGCCGGTGCGGCCGTGCAGGATGGTTTCCTTGATGGTCTCGGGGGCGCCGCCGAACAGCCAGTCCTTGTCGGTCAGGTTGGGGAAGCCCTTGTTGCCGCGCGCATCGGAGCCGTGGCACTGCGCGCAGTAGGTCAGGAACAGGCGCTCGCCGATGGCGTGGGCCTTGGGATCGGCCGCCACCGCTTTCAGGTCCTGCTTCTGGTATTGCGCGAACAGCGGGCCGTATTCGGCCTCGGCCTGCTTGAGCTCGGCCTGGTACTGGCCCGACGATTTCCAGCCCAGCTTGCCGGCGTAGCTGCCCAGCCCCGGATACAGGAACAGATAGGCCAGGCCGAACACGATGGTGATGTAGAACAGCCACATCCACCAGCGCGGCATCGGCGTGTTCAGTTCGCTCAAGTCCTCGTCCCAGACGTGGCCGGTGGTTTCGCCGGCCTTGCCCTTGACCTTGGATTGGGAGAACAGCAGGATGCCGCAGCCGGCGATGCCGAGCAGGGTCAGCACCACGATGTACATGTCCCAGAAGCCGTTGGTGAAATCAGCCATGGCAGTTCTCCTCGTCGTCGAACGGCAGGTGGGCGGCGGCGGCGAAATCGGCTTCCTTGTTGTGGACGAAGGCCCACCACAGGATGCCGGCGAAAGTGATGAAGGAAATCACCGTCATCACGCTGCTGGCGCGGTCAAACAGGGTCTCGATAGCCATGCTAGTTCCTCGTCTTGATTAATGTGCCCAGGCCTTGCAGGTAGGCGATCAGGGCGTCTTCTTCGGTCTTGTCTTTCAGCTCGGCCGGGGCGGCGGCGATCTCGGCGTCGGTGTAGGGATCGCCCAGGCGCTTGAGCGCCTTCATCTTCGGCACGATAGCTTCCGGCACCAGCGTGGTCTGCGACAGCCACGGGTAGTTCGGCATATTCGATTCCGGCACCACGTCGCGCGGATTGTTCAGGTGGGTGCGGTGCCATTCATCGCTGTAGCGGCCGCCCACGCGCGCCAGGTCCGGTCCGGTGCGCTTGGAGCCCCACTGGAACGGCCGGTCGTAGACGAACTCGCCGGCCACCGAGTAGTGGCCGTAGCGCTCGGTCTCGGCGCGGAACGGCCGCACCATCTGCGAGTGGCAGTTGTAGCAGCCTTCGCGCACATAGATGTCGCGGCCGGCTAGGCGCAGCGGCGAGTAGGGCTTCAGGCCCGCCACCGGCTCGGTGGTGGACTTCTGGAAGAACAGCGGCACGATCTCGACGGCGCCGCCGACGCTGACCACCAGCGTCACCAGCGCGATCAGCAGCCAGGGGTTTCGTTCGATCCAATCATGTGAAAATTTCATGCTTCGCTCCGATATCAGGCGTGGCCGGCGGCAAGCGCGGGAATGCGCGCCACGGCGGTCTCGCGGTTACGCAAGGTCATCCAGGTGTTGTAGCCCATCACGCACATGCCGCTCAGGTACAGCAGGCCGCCGGTGAAGCGCACCACGTAGTACGGATAGGTGGCTTTGACGCCTTCGACGAAGGTGTAGGTCAGCGTGCCGTCCGGATTGACCGCGCGCCACATCAGGCCCTGCATCACGCCGGCGATCCACATCGCGGCGATGTACAGCACGATGCCGATGGTGGCGACCCAGAAGTGCAGGTCGATCAGCTTGGTGCTATACATTTTTTGCTGGCCGGCCAGGCGCGGCAGCAGGTAGTAGATCGAGCCCATGGTGATGAAGCCCACCCAGCCCAGTGCGCCGCCGTGGACGTGGGCGATGCCCCAGTCGGTGTAGTGCGACAGTGCGTTGACGGTCTTGATCGACATCATCGGGCCCTCGAAGGTGGCCATGCCGTAGAACGACAGCGAGACGATCATGAATTTCAGGATAGGATCGGTGCGCAGCTTGTGCCAGGCGCCTGACAGGGTCATGATGCCGTTGATCATGCCGCCCCAGCTGGGCGCCAGCAGGATCAGCGAGAACACCATGCCGATCGATTGCGTCCAGTCCGGCAGCGCGGTGTAGTGCAGATGGTGCGGGCCGGCCCACATGTAGGTGAAGATCAGCGCCCAGAAGTGCACGATCGACAGGCGATACGAGTACACCGGACGCTCGGCCTGCTTCGGAATGAAGTAGTACACCATGCCCAGGTAGCCGGCGGTCAGGATGAAGCCCACCGCGTTGTGGCCGTACCACCACTGGATCATCGCGTCCTGCACGCCCGAGTAGGCGGAGTAGGATTTGAACAGCGTGGCCGGCATGCTGGCGCCGTTGACCACGTGCAGGATCGTCACGGCGATGATGTAGCCGGCGAAGAACCAGTTGGCGACGTAGATGTGCCTGACCTTACGCGTTAAAAGGGTGCCGAAGAACACGATGGCGTAGGACACCCACACCACGGCGATCAGCAGCGTGATGGGCCATTCCAGCTCGGCGTATTCCTTGCCGCGCGTCAGGCCCATCGGCAGCGTGACGACCGCGCTGAGGATGACTGCCTGCCAGCCCCAGAAGGTGAAGGCGGCCAGTTTGTCCGAGAACAGCCGCACCTGGCAGGTGCGCTGCACGACATAGTAGGACGTAGCGAAAAGTCCGCAGATGCCGAACGCAAAGATGACGGCATTGGTGTGCAAGGGCCGCAGGCGGCCGTAGGTCAACCATGGAATGTCCAGGTTCAGCGCCGGCCATGCCAGCTGGGCGGCGATAATGACGCCTACCAGCATGCCGACGATACCCCAGACCACGGTGGCGACTGCGAATTGCTTCACAATCTTGTAGTTGTAGTTCTGTGCAAGGTCCACTTGAAGTTCTCCCAAGAACGCTTTGATGATGTGAGTCAAAGGTTACTTAGGTGAGACTTAAAAAACCTTGATGTGAATCAAAATTTTCCGGATCTGGTCAATCTGCCGACGGCTTGTCGTCGTCCTGCAGCACGCGCAGCGCCGGGCCGACCAGGTCGTCGAACTGGCCGCCGTCGGAGGCGCTGAAGAAGACCCACAGCGCGGCGAATACCAGCAGCACGCTGAGCGGAATGAGCAGGTACAGCGCTTCCATCATGCCCCCCTTCTGAGCCGCAGCGCATTGGCCACCACCACGACCGAGCTGAGCGCCATGCCGACGCCGGACAGCCATGGGTTGAGCCAGCCCAGCGCCGCGGCCGGGATCGCTACCGCGTTGTAGACGCTGGCCCAAGCCAGGTTCTGGCGGATCACGCGCATGGTGCGGTCCGCCACGCGGGCGCTGTCGGCCACCGCGTCCAGGCGGCCGCACAGCAGCACCGCGTCCGCGTGGGCCTGCGCCAGCGCGGCGCCGGCGCCCATCGCGAACGAGACGTCGGCCGCGCTCAGCACGGCGGCGTCGTTGATGCCGTCGCCCACCATCGCCACCACCGCGCCCTTTTCCTGCAGGCGCTGGACGAAGGCCAGCTTTTCATCGGGCAGGTAGCCGCCGATGGTGGTGCTGATGCCGAGCTGGTCGCCGACCTGGCGCGCCAGCGGGTCGTGGTCGCCGCTGAGCAGCACCACGGTCTTGCCGGCCTTGCGGAAATAATCGACCGTGGCCTGGGCCTCCGGCCGCAAGCCGTCGTGCAGCTGGAAGCAGGCCAGCCACTGGCCGTCGACGCCGAGGTAGACCGGCGTCACGCCGCACCCGGGGTGGTGCGGCGGCGCCTTGCCGCTGAGCTCGGCGACGAAGCTGGCGCTGCCCAGCCGGTACAGGCGATTGTGCAGCACGCCTTCGATGCCGCGTCCGGGCGCTTCGACGGCCGCCACCGGCTGCCAGTCGGCGCGCGTGCCGCCCTGGGCCGCCGCCGCCGCGTCGACCAGGGCGCGCGCCAGCGGATGGGCGCTGCCGGCGTCCAGCGCGGCCGCCACCTGCAGGCAGAAGTCGGCCTGCATCCGGCCCAGCTGCTGAACGGCCTGCAGCATCGGCCGGCCGTAAGTCAGCGTGCCGGTCTTGTCGAACACCACGTGGGTGGCGCGGTGCAGCGTCTCCAGCGTTTGCGGGCCGGTGACCAGCACGCCCAGGCGCAGCAGGCGGTCGGTGGCGGCGGCCAGCGCGGTCGGCGTGGCCAGCGACAGCGCGCACGGGCAGGACACCACCAGCACCGCGATCGCGATCGGCCAGGCGCGCGCGGCGCTGTTGCCGTCCAGCCAGTACCAGAATCCGAAGGTGGCCAGCGCCAGCAACAGCAGCGCCAGCACGAACCAGCCGGCCACCTGGTCGGCCCATTGCGCGATGCGCGGCTTGTCGCGGCCGGCCCGGTCGATCAGCTTGACCAGCTGCGACATGGTGCTGTCCAGCGCCAGCCGCGTCACGCGCGCCAGGATCACGGCGCCGGCGTTGATGGCGCCGCCCGGCAGCGCGTCGCCGACATCCCTGGCCACCGGCGCGCTCTCGCCGCTCAGCAGCGACAGGTCGAGCACGGTGCGGCCGTCGATGATGACGCAGTCGGCCGCCACCGCCTCGCCGGGGCGTATCATGATGACGTCGTCCACCGCCAGCGCGGCGGCCTTGACCAGGCTGGCGGCGTGGCTGTCCGGATAGTCCGCCAGCAGCGTGGCCGAGGCCGGCAGCGCGTGCTGCAGGCGCTCCAGCGCGGCGCTGGCCTTGCGGCGCGCGCGCAGCTCCAGGTAGCGGCTGCACAGCAGCAGGAAGATGAACATCGTCACCGAGTCGAAATACACTTCGCCATGGCCGCGCACGGTGGCCGCCACGCTGCCGCCGAAGGCCGCGGCGATGCCCAGCGCCACCGGCACGTCCATGCCGGGCGCGCGCGCCCGCAGGCTGGCCCAGGCGCCGCGCCAGAACGGCAGCGCCGAGTAGCAGATGGCGGGCAAGGTCAGCAGCAGGCTGGCCCAGCGCATCAGCGCGGCCATGCTGTCGTCCAGCGTGCCGGACTCGGCCAGGTAGGCCGGCGCCACGTACATCATCACCTGCATCATAGCCAGGCCGGCCACGAACAGCTGGCGGCCCAGCGTCTTGGCGGCCTGGCGCTGCTGCGCGCCGTGGCGCTCGGCGTCGTAGGGATAGGCGGCGTAGCCGATCGCGTGCAGCGCGGCCAGGATGTCGCCGGGCTGGCAGGCGTCCTGGCGCCAGCGTACGTACAGGCGCTCGGTGGCGACGTTGAGCTGGGCGCTGTCGACCCCGGGCAGCTTGGCCAGCCGCTGTTCGATCAGCCACACGCAGGCCGCGCAGCGGATGCCCTCGACCGCCAGCGTGGTTTCGCGGCTGTCCTCGTCGAGGGCGAAGCGCGGGTCGGCATTGTCGTACAGGCGCAGTTCCGGCGGCAGCAGTTCCGCGCCCCCGGCGCTGGCGGCAAAGGCCGAGCGTTCGCGGTAATAGGATTCCTGGCCGAGGTCGACGATGGCCTGTGCCACCGCCGCGCAGCCCGGGCAGCACATGGCGTGCGCGGTGCCGGCGATGCGCACGGTCCATGCCGGGTTGACGGCGGCCGGCAGCGGCAGGCCGCAGTGGTAGCAGACGCTGGCGCTCGCGTTCGCGCTTGCGCTCGTGCTTGTGATCGCATCGGGCGCGAGGCTGTTTATTGATGTGGTGTCAGGCATAAGGTGTCCATCCATTCTGGCGTGAGGCCGCCTGCCGCGCGCGCCAGCCCCAGCACGCCGAAGGCCAGCACCAGCAGGCCGCAGGCGATGCGCACGCGGCGCTGTTGCAGCGCGCGTTGCAGGCGGGCGCCGATCAGGCCCAGGCTGGTGAGCATCGGCAGCGTGCCCAGGCCGAAGGCCAGCATCACGGCGGCGCCGTCGCTGGCCGAGCCGCTCAGCATCGCGGTCAGCAGCACGCTGTAGACCATGCCGCACGGCAGCCAGCCCCACAGCAGGCCCAGCGCGAAGGCCTGGTGCGGGCGGCTGGCCGGCATCAGCGATTTCGTCATCGGCATGATCGCCGGTTGTGCGCGCTGCCACAGCACGCGCCCGCCCTGCTCCAGCAAGGCCAGGCCGCGCCAGGCGTCCATCAGGTACAGGCCCAGCGCCACCAGCATCAGGTTGGCCAGCCAGTAGAAGCCCAGTTGCAGGCCGGCCAGCGTGGCGACGCTGCGCGCGCCGCCGGCCAGGCCGCCCGCCAGCGCACCGGCGGCCATGTAGCTGGCGATGCGGCCGGCGTTGTACGAGAGCACGCGCGGTAAGGCGCTGTTGTGCGTGGCGGCGTTGATCGGTATCACCTTGCGCAGCGGCGGCGCGGTGCTCACCGACAGCGCGCCGACGATGCCGCCGCACATGCCGATGCAGTGGACGCTGCCCGCCAGCCCCACCACCATCACCGGCAATAGCTGCAAGGCGTTCATATGGTCTTCGAGTAGCGCAGAGGCTGCGGGCCTTCGCTGCGCGGCAGGTTCAGGTAGCGGTCGAACACCATGCAGATATTGCGTATCAGCAGGCGGCCCTTGGGTGTCACGGTGATCCATTCGGCGTCGGTCTGCAGCAGGCCGTCGTCCGCGAAGGCTTGCAGCTTTTCCAGCTCGGCCGCGAAGTATTGCTGGAAGCGGATGGGATAGGCTTGCTCGATCGACGAGATCGACAGCTCGAAATTGCACATCAGCTTTTGGATCACGATGCGGCGCAGCAGGTCGTCGGTGTCGAGCTTGATGCCGCGCGCGACCGGCAGCTTGCCCTCGTCGAGTTTTTCGTAGTACGCCTCCAGCGTCTTCTCGTTCTGGCTGTAGGTGGCGCCGACCGCGCTGATGGCCGACACGCCGCACGAGATCAGCTCGGCCTCGGCGCGCGTCGAGTAACCCTGGAAGTTGCGCTGCAGGCGGCCCTGGCGTTGCGCCACCGCCAGCTCGTCCTCCGGCTTGGCGAAATGGTCCATGCCGATGTAGACATAGCCGGCCGCGCACAGGCGGCGGATGCACAGCGCCAGCAAGTCCAGCTTGACGGCCGGCGTCGGCAGGTCGTCGTCGGCGATGCGGCGCTGCGGCTTGAACAGGTGCGGCATGTGCGCATAGTTGTACAGGGCGATGCGGTCGGGGTTGGCGGCGATCACCTTGTCCAGCGTCTGCTCCATGCTGGCCATGCTCTGCTTCGGCAGGCCGTAGATCAGGTCGATGCTGATGGAGCGGAAGCCGGCGTCGCGCGCGGCGTCCATCACGGCGCGGGTTTCGGCCTCCGGCTGGATGCGGTTGACGGCCTTCTGCACTTCGGGATCGAAATCCTGCACGCCCAGGCTGATGCGGTTGAAGCCCTGCGCGCGCAGCGCGTGCACGCGCGCGACGCTGACGGTGCGCGGATCGATCTCGATCGAGTACTCGCCCTGCGCATCCGGCGCGAACTGGAAGTTGGCGTGCAGGTGGGCCATCAGGTCGGCCATCTGGCGGTCGCTCAGGTAGGTCGGTGTGCCGCCGCCGAAGTGCAGTTGCTCGATCTGGCCCATGCCGGCGAACAGGCGGCCCTGCATGTCGATTTCCTGCTTCAGGTAGCCCAGGTAGGTGGCGGCCTTGCTGTGGTCCTTGGTGACGATCTTGTTGCAGCCGCAGTAGTAGCAGATGGTGTCGCAGAACGGAATGTGGATGTACAGGGACAGCGGCCGCTGGCTGCGGCGCATGCGCAGGCCGGCCACCGCCTCCAGGAACTGGCCGTAGCCGAAGTCCTGCTGGAAGCGGTCGGCCGTCGGGTACGAGGTGTAGCGCGGGCCGGACTGGCTCAGCTTGCCGATGATGGCGGCGTCGAATTCAACGGCGGGGAAGGCGCCGCCGGCACTTTGTTCAGTGGTGTTCATCATTATGCTGCAAGTCGTTTCAGGGGCTGGGATGGGCGGGTGGGGGGGCGCAGGCCGGTGACGTTGCTTGGCTTGCCGGCGCCGCCGAATTTGAACAGGCTGACCGCCTGCGTCAGGCCGCCCGCCTCCAGCGCCATGCTGGCGGTGGCGGCCGCCGCTTCCTCGACCAGCGCGGCGTTTTGCTGCGTCACCTGGTCCAGGTGGGCGATGGCGGCGTTGACCTGGTCGACGCCGATGCTCTGCTCGTGCGAGGCCACCGAGATGTCGTGCATGATGGTCGTCACCTGCTGCACCGAGGCCACCACTTCCTTCATGGTGGCGCCGGCGCGGTCGACCTGCGCCATGCCGTCGCTGACCTTGCCGACCGACACGCTGATCAGGTTCTTGATGTCCTTGGCGGCGGTGGCGCTGCGCTGGGCCAGGTTGCGCACCTCGCCGGCCACCACCGCGAAACCGCGGCCCTGTTCGCCGGCGCGGGCTGCCTCGACGGCGGCGTTCAGCGCCAGGATGTTGGTCTGGAAGGCGATGCCCTCGATCAGGCCGATGATGTCGACGATCTTGCGCGAGGAGGTGTTGATCTCGTCCATGGTGGCGATGACGTCGGCGACGATCTCGCCGCCCTGCACCGCGACCTTGGAGGCGTTCTGCGCCAGCTGGTTGGCCTGCGCCGAGCTGTCGGCGTTCTGCTTGACGGTGGCCGAGAACTGCTCGACGCTGGACGCGGTTTCCTCCAGACTGGCGGCCTGGGCCTCGGTGCGGCCGGACAGGTCGGCGTTGCCGGCGGCGATCTGGCGGGTGGCCACGGCCATGGTCTCGACGTTGGTGCGGACGTCGCGGATGGTGGCGATCAGGTTGCTGTTCATTTGCTGCAGGGCGCGCAGCAGCTGGCCCACTTCGTCGGTGGCTTCGGTGTCGAAGGTGCAGGACAGGTCGCCGGCCGCGATCGAGCGGGCGCCGTGCAGGGCGCGTTCCAGCGGCTGCAGCACCGACGAGCGCATGGTGTACCACAGGAAGACGTTGATCAGCAGGCCGGCAAAGGTGGTGCCGAAGATGGCGTAGCTGTGGCCGCCGCCGCCCATCAGCGCGGCCGCGCAGACGATCACCTGCAGCACGTTGACCACGCTGGTGGCCAGCCAGATGCGCATCGCCAGCGACACATGGCTCAGGCGCGACAGCAGCGTGCCGGCGCCGGAGCGGATCACCTGGCCGTTCTTGATGCGGATGCCGTGCTTGCCGCCTTCGCGGATGGCGCGGTAGGCCTGTTCGGCGCTGTCGATCTGCTCGCGCGTGGCCTTGACCCGCACCGACATGAAGCCGGTGGTCTTGCCGTTTTCGCGGATAGGCGTGACGTTGGCGCGCACCCAGTAGTGGTCGCCGTTCTTGCAGCGGTTCTTGACAATGCCGGTCCACGGCGTGCCGCCCTTGATCGAGTCCCACAGGTCGGCGAAGGCTTCGGGCGGCATGTCGGGATGGCGCACGATGTTTTGCGGCGCCCCCAGCAGCTCGGCTTCGCTGAAACCGCTGATGTGCGTAAAATAAGGATTTACATAGACAATATTGCCATTTAAGTCAGTTTTTGAGACGATGGCCTGGTCGTCAAGGACTTCCACTTCACGGTTGCTGACGGGCTGGTTGTTACGCATGGGGGACTCCGATCGATTTATTGCTCTATCGCAATTTGACCCGATCAGTTTACGTAGTCCAACGCGCAATTTTATTGATGTGGATCAAAATTCCCCGGATTGGGATAGCTAAGGAAATCATGGAACTTCATCGCCCCATAGGGATTTTTGATGCCGGCATCGGCAGCTACGCCATCGTCGAACGGGTGCGGGCGGCGTTTCCGGCGCAGGACATCGTGTATTTCGCCGACCGCGCCAGTTTCCCCTACGGCGCCAAAACGCCGCAGCAGTTGCTGAACGTCGTGCAAAGTGCTACCGAATATCTGCAGGCGCAGGGCTGCGTGGCGGTGGTGCTGGCCTCCAACGCGCCCAGCGTGGTGGTGCTGGAGCCGCTGCGGGCGGCGGTGCCGGTGCCGGTGATCGGCATCTTCCCGCCGGTGGCGGAGGCGGTGCGGCGCTCGGCCAGCGGCCAGGTGGCGGTGCTGGGCGTGCGCTCGATGGTGGACAGCGCCGCCATGCGGGCCTATGCCGACGCCCACCGCGGCGATGGCGAGGTGCTGCTGGTGAACGCCTCGGCGCTGGTGGAGCTTGTGGAAAACTTCGCCTTTGTCCACAAGCCGCAGGAAACCCAGGCCGCCATCAGCGGCTTCATCGGCGAGCTGCGCGCCGCCCATCCGCGGGTCGATGTGATGACGATGTCGTCCACCCACCTGCCGTGGCTCCAGCCCTTCTTCGTGGCGGCCGCGCCGGATGTGCACTTCCTCGATCCGGCCGACAGCGTGCTGGCGGAACTGGCGCCGCACACCAGCGCCGGCGGCGGGCTCACGCGCTGCGTGGCCACCGCCAGCGCCGAACTGAGCCTGGATGACTTCAACACCGCGCTGCGCGCGCTGGGCACGCCCTTGCAGGCCGAGCTGGCGGCCTAGATACTCAGCGGCCGCAGCGAGCCGACCGCGTAGCCCTGGGCATAATCGAGGCCCAGCTCGCGCACCACGGCCAGCGTCGGCTCGTCCTCGACATACTCGGCCACGGTGCTGATGCCCATCACGTGGCCGACCTCGTTGATGGCCTTGACCATGGCGCGGTTGATGGCGTTGTTGGCGATATCGCGGATGAACACGCCGTCGATCTTGAGGAAGTCCACCGGCAGCGCCCTCAGGTAGGCAAACGACGACAGGCCGCTGCCGAAGTCGTCCAGCGAGAAGCGGCAGCCCAGCTTTTTCAGTCCGGCCATGAAGTCCTGCGCCTTGATCAGGTTGGAGATCACGGCGGTCTCGGTGATTTCAAAGCAGATCTGCTCGGGGGCGACGTGGTACTCGGCGAACTGCTGGACGATGTAGTCGTGCAGGCCCTCGTCGCTCAGCGAGCTGCCGGACAGGTTGACGGAATATTGGACCGGGACCTGCGGGGCCGCGCCATGGCTGTTGCGCTGGCTGTGCACGTGGCGGCAGACGGCGCGTATCACCCAGCGGTCGATCGCGGACATCAGGTCGTAGCGCTCGGCGGCCGGGATGAAGGCGCCCGGCAGTATCAGCTCGCCCTTGGCCGGCTGGATGCGGATCAGCACTTCGTAGTGCATCTGGGTTTGCGGGTCGAGGCTGACGATGGGCTGGGCGTGCAGACGGAACAGCTGGCGGTCGAAGGCTTCGTTCAGGCGCGACACCCATTGCATCTCGCCCTGCCGGCGCGCCAGCCGCACATCCGAATCCTGGTACAGGTGCACGCGGTTGCGGCCGCCCTCCTTGGCCAAGTAGCAGGCCTGGTCGGCGGCGATCAGCAGCCCGGTCATGGATTTGCTGTGGCGGTTGATTTCCACCAGGCCGATGCTCACACCCAGCTCGAAGGTGTGGTGGTCCCACACGAAGCGGAAATTCTTGATCGACTGCCGCAGCTCGTCGGAGATCAGCAGCGCCTGGTCGGGCGGGCAGTGCGGCAGCAGCACGCCCAGCTCGTCGCCGCCGAGGCGGGCCAGGATGTCGCTGTCGCGCATCTGCGCCTGCAGCATCTTGGCCAGCAGCTGCAGCAGCAGGTCGCCGGCGCTGTGGCCGCAGGTGTCGTTGACGATCTTGAACTGGTCCAGGTCCATGTACAGCAGGGCGTGCACGTGGTCGTCCTGCTTGGCGCTGTGCAGCGCGGCGGCGATCTGCACCTCGAATTCGCGCCGGTTGATCAGGCCGGTGAGCGTGTCGTGGCTGGCGTTCCACGACAGCTGCTTGCTGAGCTTGCGCTCGTGGCTGACGTCGCGGAACACCACCACGGCGCCCAGCAGTTCGCCGTTGTCGGTCCAGATCGGCGCGGCCGATTCCTCCACCGCGATGTGGCGCCCCTCGCGCGTGACCAGCTGGTTTTGCGACGACATGCCGATCGCCTGCCGCAGCCGCAGGCATTGCAGCGCCGCGTGTTCCGGGATGGGCGCGCCGGCGTCGTCGATCAGGTTGAGCGTGGTGGAGATGTGCAGGCCGCGCGCCTGCTCCAGCGTCCAGCCGGTCAGCTGCTCGGCGACGTAGTTCAGGTAGTCGGTGCGGCCGTCGGCGTTGGTGGTGATCACGCCCTCGCCGATCGAGCGCAGCGTGACCGCGGCCAGTTCGCGCTGGCGCGCCGTGGCCTGCTCGACTTCCTTGCGCTCGGTGATGTCCCAGACGATGCCCAGCGTGCCGACCGGCTGCTGCTGGTCGTCGCAGAACACATTGGCCTTGGCGGCCAGCCAGTGGCGGCTGCCGTCCGGCCACAACACCCGGTACTCGACCTCATAGCCGGTGCAGCGGTCGACCGCGGCCTGCATGGTGTCGAGCAGCTGGTCGCGGTCCGCCGGATCGACGGATTGCAAAAAAACCGAGAACGGCTGCGCCTGGTCGCCGGCCGGCAAGCCCAGCAGGCTGGCGCTGTTCCCCATCCACTTGACCGTGCTGTCGATGACCTTGCCGTCCGACAGCTCGGAATCCCAAATCATCATGCGTGCCGCATCGAGCGCCATACGCAGATGTCGCTGCGCTTGTTCCATATTTGCCTCCATCGCGTTTTGAGCGAAAAGGCCGCAACGAGTTCCGCGGTTTGCGGATTTTTTTTACTGTTTGACCATACGCAAGAGTTTTCCGCCCAGCGTCACCAGCGCCAGAGCCAGTGCGCCGGCCACCACGCCGGCCAGCGCATCGAGCGCCAGCGGCGTGGCCCAGGCCAGCAGCGGCCCGGCCGCCGGTACCGTCGCGGCCGCCTCGGCGGCATGGTGGATCAGGTCGTGCGCGCCGGGCAGGCCGTGGGTCAGGATGCCGCCGCCGACCATGAACATGGCCGCCGTGCCCACCACCGACAACAGCTTCATCAGCCTGGGCGCGGCCGCCAGCAGCACCCGGCCCAGCGCGCGCACCGCGCGGCCGCCGCGCTGGCTCAGGTAGAGCCCGGCGTCGTCCAGCTTGACGATGGCGGCCACGATGCCGTACACGCCCACCGTCATCACCAGCGCGATGCCGACCACCACCGTCACCTGCTGCAGGAAGCTGGCCTCGGCCACCGTGCCCAGGGCGATGACGATGATCTCGGCCGAGAGGATGAAGTCGGTGCGCACCGCGCCGGCGATCTTGTCCTTTTCCAGCGCCACCAGGTCGACGTCGGGGTCGCTGACGGCGTCGGCCAGCTCGCCCAGGTGCTGGTCTTGCTCGTCCCGGTGCAGCACGCCGTGGGCGATTTTCTCGAAGCCCTCGAAGCACAGGTACAGGCCGCCGACCATCAGCAGCGGCGTGATGCCCCACGGAGCGAAGGCGCTGATCGCCAGCGCGGCCGGCACCAGGATGGCCTTGTTCTTCAGCGAGCCCAGCGCCACCGCCCACACCACCGGCAGCTCGCGCTCGGCGCGCACGCCGGCCACCTGCTGGGCGTTCAGGGCCAGGTCGTCGCCCAGCACGCCGGCGGTTTTCTTGGCCGCCATCTTGCTCATCAGGGCGACGTCGTCGAGGATGGTGGCGATGTCGTCGATCAGCGCCAGCAGGCTGCTGCCGGCCATTAGCGTGGCTCCTGCGGAGTAGGGGTCATATGGGTTCCTTGGTTGATCAGCAATATTAACCGATGGCGGGCCGGGCGGCGAAACGCCAACGCCGCTACAATACATTCTGCCCCGCAGCACGGTGCTGCGGCTGACCGCACGGGACCATCATGAGCTTTGCCACCTGGATCACCTTTTTCGCCGCCGCCTGCATCATCGCCGTCTCGCCCGGCTCCGGCGCGGTGCTGTCGATGTCGCACGGCCTGTCGTTCGGCGTGCGCCGCACCACCGCCACCATCCTCGGCTTGCAGAGCGGCTTGATGATGCTTTTCTTCATCGCCGGCGCCGGCGTCGGCTCGCTGCTGCTGGCTTCGGAAGTGGCGTTTAGCGTGGTCAAGACCGTCGGTGCGCTGTACCTGATTTACCTGGGCCTGAGCCAGTGGCGCGCCAAGGTCAGCGTCAGCGTCGAGCAGGAGCGCGCCGAGGTGGTGGTGCCGACCGCTCAAAAACGCTTCCTGACCGGCTTCCTGACCAACGCCACCAATCCCAAGGGCATTATCTTCATGGTCGCGGTGTTGCCGCAGTTTATAACCCAGGGCGCGCCGCTGCTGCCGCAGTTGCTGATCATGGCCGCCACCATGTGCTGCATCGACCTGGTGGTGATGCACAGCTACGCTTTCCTGGCCTCGTCCATGCAGCGCTATTTCCGCGATGCCGGCGCTGTCAGGAAGCAGAACCGGGTGTTTGGCGGCCTGCTGATGGCGGTCGGCGCGGCCTTGTTCTTCGTCAAGCGGGGCGGCGCCAGCGCCTGATTTGCCTGAGATGTGTAACCCGGTGTAACCCCGGTAGCGGTTTGCCTCGCCGCAGCGTTAAATATAAATCTAACAAGGAGACGCTGCCATGAGCCGCAAGTTGATACACCTCGCCGTGCTGGCCGCCCTGGCCGGCTTCAGTTCGTTCGCGCTGGCGGACCCGCCCGCCATGGTCGGCCGCATTTCGGCGGTGCAGGGCCAGGTCACCCTGGTCGGCGACGACGAACCGGTGGCCGCCTCGCTGAACTGGCCGGTCACCGGCGCCAGCCATCTGACCACCGCCAGCGGCGCCCGCACCGAATTCCGCGTCGGCTCGACGGCGGTGCGGCTGGAGGGCGACTCCGACCTGGAAATCACCGACCTGGACGACGACCTGCTGCGCCTGCGCCTGAATTACGGCAGCGTCAGCATCCGCGTGCGCAACCCGGAGCTGCTGCGCGATTTCGAGCTGAGCACGCCGCAGGCGCGCATCACGCTGCTGGAGCCGGGCCTGCTGCGGGTCGACGCCGAGCGCGTGGCCGACACCAGCCAGGTCAGCGTGCTGGCGGGCAGCGCGCGGGTGGACGGGGCCGGTTCGTCGGTGACGGTCGGCCCCGGCCGCCATGTCGACGTCAGCAGCGTCGATGTCAGCACCAGCCTGGCGCGGCGCGATGGTTTCGACGACTGGTCCGACGAGCGCGATCGCGCTGCCGAGGCCGTGGTGAGCTCCCGTTTTGTCTCGACCGGCATGACCGGCTACGAGGAGCTGGACCGCAACGGCAGCTGGACCGACACCGTCGAGTACGGCGCGCTGTGGACCCCGCGCAATGTGGCGACAGACTGGGCGCCCTACCGCGACGGCCGCTGGGTCTGGCTGGCGCCGTGGGGCTGGACCTGGGTCGACAACGCGCCCTGGGGTTACGCGCCCTCGCATTACGGCCGCTGGGTGATGGTCAACCGCCGCTGGTGCTGGGCGCCGGGACGGCCCGCCGGGCGTCCGGTATGGGCGCCGGCGCTGGTGGGCTGGGTCGGCGGCGAGCATTTCGCGCGCGACCATCGTCCGGGCCTGGGCTGGTTCCCGCTGTCGCCGCGCGAGCGCTACGTGCCGGGTTACCAGGTGTCGGCCGATCATGAGCGGCGCCTGAGCTGGACCCACAATGGCAGGCCTTTCGAGCCGCGCACCACCGTGCCCGGCCAGGTGGAGCGCCACGACGGCCTCACCGTGCTGCCGCGCGACCAGTTCGAAGGCCGTCACCGCAGCGTGCAGGTGCCGCGTGGCCAGCAGGTGATCCCGGTGGCCAGCGTGGCGGCGACCGCCGCGCCGGTGGCGCCGCCGCAGCCGGCCGTCGCGCGCACGCTGGACACCAATCGCAGCGGCTGGCAGGACCGCGACCGCGATGGCCGCCCGGATCGTCCGGTGCGGGTGTTGACCGCGCCGTCGGTGCCGCAGCCTGTGACCGCGCAGCCGGGGCGGTCGCAGACCACGACGCTGGCGCCGGGCCAGTTCGGCCGTCGCGACGCGCCGCCGCAAACCATCCAGCCGGGCGATGTGCGCATCGACGTGCGGCCGTACGGCCGGCCGGGCCAGACGCCGGCCACGCCGCATGTTCAGCAAGCCAATCCGGTGCCGGCGCAGGTGCCGACGATCCAGCAGGCCAATCCGCCGGTCACGGTCACGCCGAATATCCAGAAAGCCAATCCGCCGGTCACGGCGGCTCCGGTCGCGGCGCCTTCCGTGCCGACGCCGTTCCCTGCCAGCCGGGAGCGCTACGATCGCGACCGCGACGAGAATCGCCGTCCGTATCGTCAGCAGGAAGAGCGGCGCCCGATGCCGCAACCGCAGATGCAACCGCAGCAGCAACCTCAGATGCAACCGCAGCAGCAACCGCAGCAGCCGGCGCCGCAGATGCAGCAGCGCCAGCAACCGCAAGCCCAGCCGCAGCCGCAAGCGCCGCGGGAAAACCGCGACAAGCAGCAGGAGCGCCGCAAGGACGAAGGCAAGGAGCGTGGCGACAACCGGAATCAAAATCGCCAGTAACCGCCTGATCCGGGAAATAGGTCGTTCAGGGGGCCAAAACAGCAGTTCATCACATTCGGATGGACTTCAGCTGTCGCAAAGCATAACGTTGCAACATTGGTAATCACGGCGGGAAGCGTGAGAACAAGGATGGCAGCATCCGCCACGCAGGACCGTCGAGATTGTCCCCCTTTGCCCCAACTATTTTCCGGATTTCCCAATTTCCGATCAGAGAATAGTTTTTGCCAGCCCACGGGCTGGCTTTTTTTTGGCGCGGCGACTTAGCCCTGCTCCGCCTTCAGGCGCAGCCGCGCCCGCCACTCGCCCAGCGCCGACAGCGCGCCCTGGAACTCGCGTTCGATCAGGTCCGCCTCGGCCGGCGTGACTTTGCCGTCCAGCAGCGCGGTCGACACCGCCTCGGCCACCGCCCCCACCTGGCTCATCACCCTGCACACGGTCTGCGACAGGTCGTCGTCGCCGATGTTGTCCGGGGTCGGCACCACGAACGCCGCCATGCCGTGGCGCACCAGCAGCGCGTGCAGCGGCAGGTGGGCGTCGGCCACGCCGGCCTGGTGGCACAGGTCCACCACCGCCGAGACTTCCTCGAACGAGGGGTAGTGCGAGGCGATGGTCGGCGCCAGCTTGTTGCGCAGGACGTTGACCGAGATGCCCATGGCCTGCGCAAGCGCGTCGATGCCGCCGGGGTAGCTACGCGCCACTTTGTAGAGCGCGTCGTGTTGATTCATGTCGAGGTATTTGCGTGTCATGGTGAAGCGGGCCTTTTATTACCGATGCAGTCGCCGACGCGCGGCGCTATGCTGATTTTCATTCAACTTCTTTGCGAAACGACATCATGAAGTCTCTTCATTCCGCGCTGTTACTGACCTTGTGCCTTGCGCTGGGCGCCGACGTGGTGGCGGAAGCGCGTCCGTCATCACATTCTGGCACATCGTCGTCGTATAAAAGTGGATTTTCTTCACAAAAGAGCAACTCCACGCGGAGCACGCCTGCCGCGCCGCCGGCCAGCCGCCAGAGCGGCCCCGGCGCCTTCGGCCAGGCGTCCGGCTCGCCGGCCTCGGCCACGCCGCGCAACACCTCGGCCGCCTCGCGCGACCTCGACCAGAGCGCGGCCCAGGCCAACGCGCTGAAAACACTGGACGCCCGCCGCGCCGCCGCCGCCGCGCCGACCGCCCCGCCGCCGTTAAACGATACGCTTTCGCGGCCGCAGCCATCGCCGGTGTATCAGGCACCGCCGGTGTACCAGCAGGCGCCGATCATCGTGCAGCAGCCCAGCAGTGGCCTGATGCACGGCGTGCTGGGCTTCATGCTGGGCCGGGCGATGAGCCAGAGCCATCAGCCGGTGTCGTACCCGACCACGACCACGAGCACCCCCAGCGGCAACCCGATCCCGGCGGACAGCGGCGCTACGCAGGCCGGCATGGTTAACGGTATGCCGGGACTGGGTGATCCGGTCCCGGCCGCCCAAGCCCCGGCCCCGGCGCCTTCCTTCCTGGGGACGGTGGCGCGCTGGATGGTCTGGCTGGGCGTGCTGGGTGTGATGGTGTGGGCGCTGGTCTACACGGTGCGCAAGCTGCGCCGCCTGCGGGCCGGCAACGCGACGAATTATTCATTTGAAAGGAATTGAGATGGGCTGGTCGGATGCATACAACTACCTGCGCAATGGCGCGGCCAAGCTGGGCGGGGCCGAGGTGCCGCGCACGGACCAGGGCTTGCCGCTGGGCGCGCGCATCGGCAGCGTGATCCAGCTGCAGCAGTCGCCGCTGCTGCGCGCGGCCGGCGACGGTTCGCTGATCGCCTTGCCGGAGGCGGGCGACAACCGCATCGTCGCGGTGTCGCAGATCCGGCTCAAGCAAAGCGGCGGCCTGTACCGCTACTACCTGGACACCGGCGACCAGGATGGGCAGGAGAAGTTCCTGCAGGTGTACCAGGACGCCCAGGGCCAGGTGGCCGAGGTGATGTATTGCACCCAGCTGGCGCGCGTGATCCCGGAGACGGTGGAAGACCAGGAAGCCTACATGGGCCTGGGCGGGGCCGGCCTGGGCGACCGCAGCTACACGCTGTGGCGCGGGCAGCTGGGCGATGTCGGGCTGGACGAGGCCGATCTCGACCTGGTGTTCGGCCAGAGCGACGGCGTCGACTACTGGCGCGACGCCGGCGACCCGAACGCCGAGTTCGTCACCCCGTTCTCCGGCACCGAGACCCGGCTGGACGACGCCAGCGGCCATAGCGGCCTGCGCCAGGAAATGTATTTCATGCCGTATGTGCGTCAGCTGCGCGGCGGCGGCAACGAATATCTGCTGATCACGACTGAAATCATCAACAGCGTGAACGGCGATGCATCAAAACGCGGGATCCATGTCGACTTCGTCATTGGCATCCCGGTTGAGCAGCAACGCGTCGTTATCCAATGACGCGCAACTTTTTAAGGACGACTGACATGAGCAACTTGAATGGCTGGGGTTTGACCGCGCGCTTGATTTCCAAACATTTTGGCGCGCTGGGCGACCGTGTTTCCGAAGCGATCGCCAATTTTGATCCGGAAACGGCCACCGAGGCCGACCGCGACCGGCTGGCCGACAGCCTGCGCCTGACCGCGCAAAAACTGGCCGCCGCCCGCAGCTCCTTCGACAAGGAAGCGGCCGACGTGGTCAAGCTGCGCCAGCTGATCGCCACCGACGAGCAGGCCGCCGGCACCCTGGCCGAGCGCCTGGCGGCCGGCAAGATCTCGGAAGCGACCATCACCCTGTTCTGCGACGAGCTGGAAGGCAACAAGGCGCGCATGCCGCAGGAACTGCAGGAGGAGGCCGACGCCCGCCAGTACATGGACGAGCTGCAAACCATCGTCGACGCGCTGTCCAAGCAGCTGGCCGATTTCGATTCGGCCGCGAAGAAGGCGATGCAGGCGCTGGCCTCGGCCCGCGCCCAGCAGGATTTGCAGAACCTGCGCGCCGAGCGCCAGAGCCAGCTGGCCGGGCTGTCCGGCATGAAGGGCAATTCCAGCGCGCTCAACGCGCTGACCCGTCGCGCCCAGGCCATCAGCAACGAGGCGGCCGGCATGAAGATCGTCACCGACATCGGCCAGCGCCCGTACGAGCAGGCCGCCGAGCTGGAGGCGATCCGCAAGTCGGTCAGCCAGCCGGGCGTGGCCAACGAATCGGCGCTGGCGCGCCTGCAGCGGCTGTCCGGCCAGCAGCCGGCGCAGCTGGGCGCGCCGCAGGAGCCGGCCACCCTGGCGCTGGGCAAAGCATAAGCCCGCGCTGAATTGGCTACAATAGAGGCCGGTGGCGTCGCGTTGACGCCGCCGGTTTTCTTTTTTGATTGGAATGTATATGCAAGCGATCCCGCCGTCAGAGTCCCTCATCGAGTATCCGAGCGACTTCCCGATCAAGGTGATGGGCCCGACTCATATCGATTTCGCCCCGACCATCGTGCTGGTGGTGCAAAAGCATGACAAGGATTTCCATGAAGGCAAAATGGAAGTGCGGCCTTCGGCCAAGGGCAATTACACCGGCCTGACCGTGGTGGTCCGCGCCATCAGCCGCGAGCAGCTCGACGCGCTGTATTCCGAGCTGTCGGCTCACCCGATGGTGAAAATCGTCATGTAACGCGTCGCTCCCGCGAAGGCGGGAGCCCATAGAACGGCGGCTTAGCCAGCTCAGCATGGAGGGAATTCATGCAGTGCATGGAGGGAATTCATGCAGTGCATGGATTCCCGCCTGCGCGGGAATGACAGCGGTTAAGCTTGCTGGCGCTGGAAGACGGCAATCTCCTCCAGCAGCCAGTCGCGAAACGCCTGCACCTGCGGCCGGCTGGCCGCAGCGGGCGGCGACACGAAGAAATACTCGTCCGGGCACGGCGTGGCGATATCGAACAGCCGCAACAGCTGCCCGGAGGCGATCTCCTGCATCGCCACCACATGGCGCACCAGCGCCACCCCGTTGCCGTCGGCGGCGGAGCGTATCAGCATCGACAAATCCTCGAGCATCAGGCCGCCGGACGGGCTCGGCCATGTCCACCCCGGCCGCGCGCAGCCACGGCGACCACGGCTCCACCGAGCGCAGCAGCGTGTGCTGGCGCAGCTCGTCCGGCGTGGCAGGTTGCAGTCCGCCGCGATAGTGGGGACTCACTACTGGATAGTAGACATCGCCCATCAGGCGCTGCACCACCAGCCCCGGATAGTTGCCTCGACCGAAGCGGATGCCGACGTCGATGCCGTCGCGCGCCAGGTCCTGCAGCTGGCCGCTCGATTGCAGCACCACCTCGATATCCGGGTACAGGTCGATGAAGCGGCCCAGCCGGGGCGCCAGCCAGCGCGCGGCAAACGACGGTATCGATGAAATCGTCAGCCGCTGGTTGACGCTGGAGGCCCGCATGGCGTCGGCCGCGGCGCCGATATCGGCAAAGGACTTGCCTAAAAACTGGGCAAATTTCAGTGCATCGCTAGTTATTTTCACCTGTCTGCCATGGCGCACGAACAGCGGCCGGCCCAATTCCTCCTCCAAAGCGCGCACCTGATGGCTGATCGCGCCATGCGTCAGATGCAACTCTTCCGCCGCCCGCGAGAAGTTCTCGTGGCGTGCCGCCGCCTCGAAGGCGCGCAGGGCGGAAAAATTGGGCAGGCGGCGGCTGGCGCTCATCAGGTCGGCATGCTGTGGATAACTATGTGAATAAAATTAGCTAGAATCACGAAAATATAACGTTATACAGGCGCTACGGCAAGGCTTACCATGTGAATAAATCTACTCTAGCCGGAGCCATCATGCCTTTTGAACTGTACGTCGACAGCCTGTTCACCAGTCCCTACGCCATGTCGGCCTTTGTCGCGCTGACCGAAAAAGGCTTGCCGTTCAGTATCAAGACGGTGGACCTGGAGGCCGGGCAGCAGAAACACAGCGCCTACGCGTCGCGCGCGCTGACCGCCCGCGTGCCGGCGCTGGTCGAAGGTGACTTTGTGCTGACCGAGTCGACCGCGATCACCGAATACCTGGAAGAGAGCTTCCCGGCGCCGGAATACATCGCGCTGTACCCGAAGGACCGGCGCCAGCGCGCCCGGGCGCGCCAGATCCAGGCCTGGCTGCGCAGCGACCTGCTGCCGGTGCGCGCCGAGCGTGATACCGAAACCGTATTTTTCGGCAAGGCTTGCCAGCCGTTGACGGACGCCGGCCAGGCCGCCGCCGACAAGCTGATCCACGCCGCCGGCCAGCTGGTGCAGGAGGGCCGCCCCAACCTGTTCGACGCCTGGTCGCTGGCCGACGTCGACCTGGCGATGATGCTGAACCGCCTGATCCTGAACGGCGACGAGGTGCCGCAAAAGCTCAAGGACTACGCCGCCGGCCAGTGGCAGCGGCCGTCCATCCGGCAGTGGCTGGAGCGTCACCAGCCAGGTTAACCCCGCAAGCCTGGGGTCGGACCCCGTACGGGGTCCGACCCCTTCGGTTTCGGGGGTTTCGGCTCTGATTGCCGGGCTGATTTATAATGTCGGGATGACGTCCCCTACCTCCACCGAGCCGGCGCTGATACGCCACCTCGGCCTTGCCGACTACGACAGCACGTTCGCCGCGATGCGCGCCTTCACCGACGCGCGCACGCCGGACACCCGCGACGAATTGTGGATCGTCGAACATCCGCCGGTGTTCACGCTGGGCCTGGGCGCCGACCGCGGCCACCTCTTGGCGGGCGCGGATGCCATCCCGGTGGTGCAGACCGACCGCGGCGGCGAAGTCACCTTCCACGGCCCCGGCCAGGTGGTGATCTACCTGCTGATGGACTTGCGCCGCAACAAGCCCGGCGGCAAGCTGTACGCCCGTCAGTTCGTCAATAAAATCGAGCAGGCGATCATCAACGTGCTGGACGCGTATAATCTCGTCGGTGAGCGCGTTGAAGGCGCGCCGGGCATCTACATGGCCGGCGGACCGAAACAGGGCGCCAAGATCGCCGCGCTCGGCCTGAAGGTGCGCGGCAACGGTTGCACCTACCATGGGCTGTCGCTGAATGTGGCGATGGACCTGGCGCCGTTTTCCTGGATCAATCCATGCGGCTATGCCGGACTGGAAACGACCGACATGCGCACCGTCGGCGCGACCGCTGTGTTGTCCGACGTGCAACAGCAACTGGCCGACGAGCTGATCCGCGTGCTGGCGCATGCGGCCGAACCCGCAGTACACGAATAACCAAACTTTGCCCGCGAGGGCACGCAGCCAAATGACCTCTGAAACCACCACCAGCGTTGCCCCGGCTTACAACCCCAGCGAAAAGCAAAAAGGCGCCAGCAAGACCGCGCGCATCCCGATCAAGATCGTGCCGATCGAGCAAGTCGAGCGTCTGAAAAAGCCGGAGTGGATCCGCGTCAAGGCGGCGTCGGCGTCGACCCGCTTCTACGAGATCAAGGACATCCTGCGCGAGAACAAGCTGGTCACCGTGTGCGAGGAGGCGAGCTGCCCGAACATCGGCGAATGCTTCGGCAAGGGCACGGCCACCTTCATGATCATGGGCGACAAGTGCACCCGCCGCTGCCCGTTCTGCGACGTCGGCCACGGCCGCCCGGATCCGCTCGACAAGGAAGAGCCGGCCAACCTGGCCAAGACCATCGCCGAGCTGCGCCTGAGCTACGTGGTGATCACCTCGGTCGACCGCGACGATTTGCGTGACGGCGGCGCCGGCCACTTCGTCGAGTGCATCCAGAACACCCGCGCGCTGTCGCCCAAGACCCAGATCGAAGTGCTGGTGCCGGACTTCCGCGGTCGCCTGCAAAAGGCGCTGGACATCTTCAAGGACGGCCTGCCGGACGTGATGAACCACAACCTGGAAACCGTGCCGCGCCTGTACAAGGAAGCGCGTCCGGGTTCGGACTATATGCACTCGCTGCAGCTGCTGAAGGAATTCAAGGAGCTGTACCCCGAGGTCAAGACCAAGTCCGGCATCATGGTCGGCCTGGGTGAGACCGACGAAGAGATCCTGCAGGTGATGCGCGACATGCGCGAGCACAACATCGACATGCTGACCATCGGCCAGTACCTGGCGCCGTCCAACAGCCACCTGCCGGTGCGCCGCTACGTGCACCCGGACGTGTTCAAGATGTTCGAGGCCGAAGCCTACAAGATGGGCTTCAAGCACGCGGCAGTCGGCGCCATGGTGCGCTCCTCGTACCACGCGGACGAGCAGGCGCACAACGTCCTGGCCGCCGCCGTCTGATACCCAGGGGCTCCGCAAGGAGCCTTTTTTTCTACCTCCCCAGCCCGTGTTCGTCAATTACGTAATTTCCTCTGTTGTTTTGTTATTTATTGGAATTGTCTCCTTGAGCCCTCCTCGCTCAAAATGATGTTTCCAATATATAAAGAACTGATGCCCGGCTGAAGTAACGGTCTTGAGGCGCCAGGCACTGAGGGGACATGCATGGACACCGCATACCAGCGTATCGTGGTTGTCGGGGGCGGGGCGGCAGGTTGGATGGCCGCGACCGCACTGGCGACCGCACTGCCCGCCAGCACAGTCGAGCTGGTTGAATCCGAGGAAATCGGCATTGTCGGCGTGGGCGAAGCCACCTTCCCGTCCATCCGTCATTTCCACCGGCTGGTCGGCATCGACGAAGCGGAGTTCCTGCGCGCCACCAACGGCACCTACAAGCTGGGCATCGAATTTCGCGACTGGCGCGTGCGCGGCGAGAACTATTTCCACACCTTCGGCGACTTCGGCGAGCTGAGCGGCCCGGACGCCCTGTGGGGCCATTTCCGCCGCCTGGGCGATGCCGGCCTCGGCACGCTGGACGAGCAATGCCTGCCCAGCGTGATGGCCAGCCAGGGCCGCTTCCAGGGCCTGGCCTCGGAAGAAAACAAAGCCTTCAACTACGCCTACCATTTCGACGCCGCGCTGTACGCCGGCTTCCTGCGCGCGCTGGCGCTCAAGCGCGGCGTGCGCCGCACCGAGGGCCGCATCGTCGAGGTGGCGCGCCGCGCCGACGGCGGCGTGGCCAAGCTCAAGCTGGCCGACGGCCGCGAAATGGCCGGCGACCTGTTCATCGACTGCTCCGGCTTCGTCTCGCTGCTGCTGGGCGGTGCCCTGCAGGAGCCGTTTGTCGACTTCAGCCACTGGCTGCCGGTGGACCGGGCCTGGGCCGTGCCCAGCGAGCCCAGCGGCACCGCGCTGACGCCGTACACCCGCGCCACCGCGCTGGAGGCGGGCTGGGCCTGGCGCATCCCGCTGCAAAACCGGATCGGCAACGGCCATGTGTTCGCCAGCCGCTACATCGACGAGGAGCGCGCGCGCGAGCAATTGCTGCAGCAGCTGGACGGCCCCGCGCTGGCCGAGCCGCGCCTGCTGCGCTTCACCACCGGCCACCGGCAGCGCTGCTGGGTCCACAACGTGGTCGGGCTGGGCCTGGCCTCGGGCTTCCTGGAGCCGCTGGAATCGACCAGCATTTTCCTGATCCAGAGTGGCCTGGGCTACCTGATCCCCCAGCTGCAGCAGGGCGCGGCCATGCCCAAGGCCGAGGTCGGCAATTACAACGCGATCATATCGCGCCAGTTCGAGCGCATCCGCGATTTCATTATTCTGCACTACTGCCTCACGGCGCGCCGCGACGGCGAGCTGTGGCGCACCATGGCGAGCATGGAGCTGCCGGAAACCCTGGCCTTCAAGCTGCATGCCTGGCGTCAGGCCGGCGTGCTGCACCAGTACCAGTGGGAGGGCTTCGACGCCAACAGCTGGCTGGCGATCCATGCGGGCATGCGGCACTGGCCCGAACGTGCCGATCCGGAACTGGACCACATGCCGCGGGAGGAGGCGCTGCAGGCCTTGCGCCAGCGGCGCCAGGCCATCGCCGCCGCAGTGGCGGGCATGCCCACCCACGACGCCTATCTGCGCAGAATGTTGGCGCGCTAGGGGCGTCATCCAAGTTTTCCCAGGTCATCGGAGTCAGCGTTGACGGGATATTTAAGCAAGCAAATTTGAGGAGACCATAATGATGAAAAAACAAGCGATGAGATACCAGCTTTCGGCCATCGGCCTGGCCGGCATCACGCTGCTGGCCGGTTGCGGCGGCGGCGGTGGCGGCGGCAGTGGTGGCAGCGGCGGTGCGGTGCAGACGGTGGCGTTCGACTTCCCTGGCGGGGCGGCCGTGGCCATCCCGCCCACCGTCGCGACCACCAAGCTGGTGGCGACGGCCAGCTCCGGCGGACCGATCACCTTCACCTCGAATACGCCGACCGTTTGCACCGTCAGCGGCGACACCGTATCGCTGCTGATCGCCGGCGAGTGCTCGGTGACCGCCACCCAGCCCGGTTATCAAGGCTACGCGGCGGCCTCGCAGAGCCAGCTCTTCGTTGTTCCCAAGCGGCCGCAGATCTTCTCCAGGTTCCCCAACCCAGGTTGGCAGCCGGTTGGTGGGGCGCCGGTGCAACTGTCCGCCACCACGAACTCGGGCCTCGCGCCCACCTTTACGAGCAAGACGCCAGCCGTGTGCTCGGTCAGCGGGACGACGATGACCCCGCTCGCCAACGGGCTGTGCACCGTCACCGCCACCCAGGCCGGTACCGATATCTTTGCGGCGGCGACGATGGACAAGAGCATTCCGATCGGCACCGAAAAGCCGGCCGCGCTGAATTTCCTGACCGGCTACAAGGACGGCGGCACCACCAACGAAGGCCTCATCGGGCATGAGGGTAACCAATGGTGGTGTAAGGACTGCAACTCGCAGGCTTCCAGCGACGGCAGCACCCTCACCTTTAACGTGAGCTGGGGGGCGGCTCCGAAACCAGGGGACTGGGACTATGACGCGGCGACGTTCGCGCTGTTCGGAACCGGCCTCGCCGACACCGATCTCTATTCGACCAGCAACTGGTACCGGGGCGGCGTTAAAGCCTCTTCGTTCGCTACGCCCAGCACCGTGCCCAAGGGCGTACTGATCGACATCCAGGGGGCGCTGCATTTCAAGCTCGCGCAAAATCCCGAATGGTTTGGCTCGACCAATAACAACTTCAACGTCGAACTGTTGTTCGCCCACTTCAACCCCGACAAGAAGGATGCGGAAGGCAACGTCTGCAACGTGACCCTGAAGGCCACGGTGCAGCCTACCGCGGCCGCCGCCACGGACTACAGCATCGGTCTCAGGAACCAGTTCGCGCTCAGCGAGACGTGCGGCCTCAGCGGGCTTGATATCTCGGACGAGCTGCAGTATTTCCCGGTCGTCGGGATCAAGTTCACCGCAGTGAAGCCGAACTCGGATATTGCCAACGCATCGTCGCAGTACCAGAACCAGTTCACGCTGAGCGGCCCGATCTACTTCCAGTGACAGCGGACTGAACTTCCTTGCCACCCCTGTGGGGGTGGCCATCAAGGCATATACAAGAGGATAAATAGAATGAAGAACAACGGGACACTGGGTAGCAGAAAACCCCTCAAGATGACAGCGCTGGCGATCGCCGCGGCGCAACTGACGCTGCTGTACAGCGGCGGCGCGTTGGCGCAGACCGCGCCTTCGACGTCGGACGCCAAGGACGTGCCGGCGGACAAGGTGGTGGTCGTGACCGGCCAGCGCAAGCAGCTGGAGACCTCGCAAAAGATCAAGCAGGAAGCCGACCAGATCGTCGACTCGGTCGTAGCCGACGAGGCCGGCAAGCTGCCGGACAAGTCGATCACCGAAGTGCTGCAGCGCGTGGTGGGCGTGACCATGGACCGCAACACCTCGCGCACCCGCACCAACGCGGCCAGCAATCCGCTGTCCTACAACGTCGAGGGTTCGGGCGTGCAGATCCGCGGCCTGTCCTGGGGCTCGTCCACGCTGAACGGCCGCGAAGGCTTCTCGGCCGGCTGGCCGGGGCGCGAGCTGAGCTGGGGCGACATCCCGCCGGAGCTGATGGCAGGTGTGGACGTCTACAAGAACCCGTCGTCCGAACTGATCGAAGGCGGCATCAGCGGCCAGGTCAACCTGCGCACGCGCCTGCCGTTCGACTCCAAAGGGGAGAGCGGCGCCTTCTCCGCCTCGGACAGCTACACCCCGTTCGGCAAGAAGAACACGCCATCCTTCTCCGGCCTGTACTCCAACCGCTGGTCCACCGACATGGGCGAGATCGGCGCGCTGATCGACGTCTCCTACGGCAAATCCGCGTTCCGCTCCGACTCCTACACCCTGGGCGCCTACTACCCGCTGACCAAGCCCGTGCCTGGCAAGACGGTGTGGGTGCCGAACGGCGTCTCCTGGGGCACCAGCGAGGGCAATTCTGAACGCGCGGGTGTTTATGCCGCGTTGCAATGGAAGAAGAACGACAAGGAGTCGTCGCTGACTTACTTCGATTCGGGCTTCCGTTCAGACACTGTCAACGGTGGCATTTTCAGCACTGCGTCGGACGGCAACCTCGGCTTGACTCCGTATGACCTCACGCTCAGCAACGCCCAGTACGGCGCCAACGGTATGCTGCAAAAGGGTACCTTGAGCTATCCGGGCGGCCTGGGCAGTAACCAGTTCGCGGCCGGCGGCTTGTCCGCGGGCACGACCAGCTCGTATGACAATGCGCATGGACGCACGCGCGATATATCCTGGAACGCGAAATGGCGGATGGATGAGCGCTGGACCTTCCAGAGCGATCTGCAGTGGGTGCATGCCACCAATGGCGGCGATGGCAACATGATCAATATGGGCACCTTCGTGCCCAGCATGAGCTTCGACCTCACCACTCCGCGGCCGACGGTCAGTTTCGACGATGCCGCCCGCGCTGCCCTGGCCAATCCCGCCAACTATTACTTCAATACCCTGCAGCCTTATCTCAACAAGGCCAAGGGCGACATGTATGCGTGGAAGGGCGACGCCAAGTTCTCCTTCGACAGCGACGTGCTGCGCGATCTGCGCTTTGGCGTGCGTTTGAGCAAGCGCTCGATGTCGCATGCGATTGGCGTGGGTAGCGGCTGGTATACCCTGTCCGAGCCGTGGTCGGTGCTGCAGACCCCGGTGGCGGGCCGGCCACCGAGAGCCGACGAGTGGAACGGTGCCTGGCAGGGGCGCGGCAATTTCGGCTACCTGAGCGATCCGCGGTATGCGAGCCTTGCCCCGGTCCAGCCCTACACCTTCTCCAACTTCTTCAACGGCAGGATGGGCCAGCCGCCAACCATCGTGGTGCCGACGATGGCCGCAGTGCGTAATTATCCAGCCCAGGACGCGGCGCTGTTGGCGGTGAAGCGCTTGCAATGCGAGGATGCCAATCAGCTCAGGGGCCTGGCCAACGATTGTTCGACGCAGGGCGCTGACTGGCGGCCGATGAAATTCTCGAACGACCCTGCGGACTTGAACCCGCAAAATCCGGTGCAGGGCGCGCTGTCGACGGCCAGCGAACACACCGAGGCCTTGTATGGCACCCTGCGCTTCGGCTTCGACAACTTGAAGTACCCGGTGGAAGGCAATGTGGGCGCGCGGGTGATCCAGTCGAGCTCGCAGTCGCACGGCTACACGGTATTCAATCCACAATATAGCAACACCACCAACCCTACCTTGCCACGGTTCGGGGTGTTCAACGAGCCGCTGGATGTCAAGGGCAGTCATATCGACGTGATCCCTAGCCTGAACGTGAAGGTGAACCTGACCGACAAACTGCAGTCGCGGATTGCACTGTCCCAAGGCATTTCCCGCCCGGGCTTCGACCAGTTGCAGGAGTACGTCAACCTGCAGCAGAAGGTGGACAACGCTACCGTCAACGGTGTCAGCACCGTCAAGTCGGTCAGCTACGTCGGTACCAACTCGGGCAACGCGAACCTGAAGCCGCTGAAATCGAACAACTTCGATTTGTCGCTGGAATGGTATCCGCAAGCTGGTCAATCGCTCACGGCAGTGGTGTTCTATAAGAAGATCAAGGACATCATCCTGAACGATAGCTACACCAGGAGTATCAAGGATCTGGCCGGCAATCCGCAGGAGTTCGTCATCACCGGACCTGCCAACGCGGCCAAGCTGTGGGAGGGCGGTCTTGAAATCGCCGGCCAGACCTACCTGGATAAAATTCCAGGAATGGCCGGGATACCCGACTGGGCCAAGGGCTTCGGCATCTCCGCGAACTGGACCTACCTGGACGGCAAGCAGGACCTGTACCACCCGTACACGTCGCCTTATTGCCCCAAGAGCGGTAGTGGCGATAGCCTGACCAATCTCTACGGTTGCGACACCAACGGCCTGCCCTTCAAGGACCTGCCGGTGGTCAACCTGTCCAAGCATGCCTTCAACCTGGGCTTGATGTACGACCGCGGGCCGATTTCGGCACGGGTGGCGTATAGCTGGCGCTCCCGCACCTTGCTGGCGACCAATGCGTTCGGCGCCGGCGGCACCGATGCCGTCAGCGCCGATCCGGCACGCCTCGTCAACGGGGTCGCGCCGACGGACGTGGGTTGGGGACTGCCGGTTTGGCAAGAGGCCGTGGGGCAGTGGGATGCTAGTCTCAACTACAACTTCACCGCCAACCTGTGGGCCAGCGCCAGCGTCAGCAACCTGACCCAGACGGTGACGAAGCAGACCAACCAGCAGTCCATCGGCAACACGGGCCGGTCGTGGTTCGATCCGGGCCGCAGCTTCCGCGTGGCGATGGGTTACCACTTCTAACCGGAAAGCGTCGTTATCATCGCGAGTGTGGGGCGGCTGCCCCCGCTCGCGAACTGACCTCAGGCGCCGATCAGCTTCACGTCGAACGCGCGCTCGGTCAGCCACACCATCGCCATCAGCGCGATTGCCACCGAACCGCCCGTCAGCAGGCGACGGTAGAACCAAGTCCCACGCAGCATGAACGCCAGCGGCAGGAAGCCGGCGACGATGCACAACTGGCCGATCTCCACGCCCAGGTTGAAGCCGAATAAACTACTCAGCAAGGCCCCCTGCGGCAGCCCCAGGTCGATCAGCACGCTGGCGAAGCCGAAACCGTGGATCAATCCAAACCCGAACGCCGCCACCGGCCGCCGCCCACGGAACAGCGGATAGAGGTTGTTCAGCGCCGCCAGCAGCACCGACGCGGCAATCGCCGATTCCACCCAGCGCGATGGCAGCGAGACTAGCGACAGGCTGGCCAGCGTCAGGGTCAGCGAATGCGCCAGCGTGAAGGCCGTCACCACTTTCAGCACGTCGATGAAGGACGCGCGCAGGCTGGCCGACGGCGTGCCGCGCGCACCCGGCATCACCGCCGGCAGCAGCAGCGACAGCAGGAACAGGATATGGTCGTAGCCGGTCCAGATATGCCACACGCCGTCCTTCACGTAGGCGCCGAACTGCCGCCAGCGCTCCGGCGACGCCGGCGACAAGGTCTGGCGCGCGTGCGCGGGATCGAAAATCGCGGTGGACGTCGTGCCGTCGCGCGCCAACCGCAGCAAGCCTTTGTGCTGCGGATCGAGATCGGCGAACAGGCGGTAGTCGATGGTCAGCGCCGTTACGGGACCGGGGCAGATCGCGTGAAAACGCAGCACGCTGTAGGCGCCGTCGGTATGGTTGTCGATCAGCTGCTGCCCGGTGTCGATGCGGCAGGCGCCTTGTTCGGTGGCGATGCCAAGGCGCTGCAGCGCATACGCCGCGATCGCCGCGTGCCGCGTGCGGATCTCGTCCCACGTCAGCTTGCCGTCGCCATCCTGGTCCAGGCCGATGGCGAAATCCAGATCGCGCAGCGCGATGTCCCACTGGCCGGCGATGCGCCCGCCCTGCACCGCCAGCGACAGATAGCTGTCGCTGGGCTTGTGCGCACAGGCCGGCAGCGCCGCGCCGCACAGCAGCGCTAAAAACAGTATCAGGTGTTTCATCATGTCCCCGCTTGCAGTTGACGGATCAGGCGTGCCGCGGTCACGTCCTCCATGCGATTCAGCGCGACCCAGTCGAGCACCGGCCGGGCGGCGCCGGCGTCGCGCGCCTGCGCTGCCGCCTCCAGATAGATGCGGATGTCGGCCGCTTCCTTTTGCGCCGCCCAGTTCCTGCGCGCCAGCGTCAGCGCGGTGGCCGGATCGTGGCGCAGCATCAGTTCAAAGCGCGCCTGTTCGCGTTGGTGCACGGTGTCGCCGCGTTGGGCGGCGGCGTCGAAGCGGGCCGCCAGTTCCTTCACGTCTCCGGCCAGCGCTTCGGGGGCGCCGCCCTGTTGCTGCAGCGCCAGCGCGCGGCGCAGCAGCAGCGCGTCGATGCGGGTCTGGTCCTTCAATAGCGCGACGACTTCGTCCGCGTGTCGCTGCTCCAGCAGGAAATCGGCGTAGGCGCCCAGCAGGTAGCTGTCGCGCGGGCTCAGTGCCAGCGCGCGCTTGTAGCGCGCCTCGGCGATGGCCGCCGCGCCCCGCCGTTGCGCCATCTCCGCCGTCAGCGTCAAGGCCCAGACCTGAAGCTCGGCCGGCGCGTTGCTGCTGCGTTCCAGCGTCAGATCCAGCAGTTGTTCGCTCTTGAGCGCCCTGCCGGTCAGCGCGCCGATGTTGGCGAGACAGGTCACGGCCACCAGCCCGGTCGACAAGCTGGAGACGCGCGCGCAGCTGACTGTGGCGCCGGCGTAGTCGCCCTGCACGGTCTGCACGGTGGCCTGCGTCAGCCACGCCTGCGCGTTGGCGGGATCGGCCGCCAGCACAGCTTTCAGATCATCCAGCGCCGGCTTGAACTGGTGGGTGCTTTGCAGCAGCGTGGCGCGCAGCAGGCGCACCGGCGGCGGTGGCGACGGCAGCCGCCACCACGGCGCCAGCGCCGCTTGCGCGTAGCCCAGGTAGCGCGGATCGGTTTCGCTGCGGGCCAGGCCGATGTAGCGCGTGGCCAAGGCGGTGGCCAGCGCCATGTCGTCGGGACGGGCAGTCAGCTCGCTGCGCATGCGGCGCAGCTCCTGCTGCACGGGATCGCCACGGCGCGGCAAGGTCTCGATCACTTGCTGGCCGCTGGCGGGAAGGTAAGGCGTGGCTGGCGCCGCCGCGGTGGCGCTGAGCAGCAACGCGAATAGTGTCTTCTTCATGACGACCTCGAAAGGATAACAAGGGCGGCCGCATTTCGCAGATGCCCTTGTGCTACAAGGCTTACTTGAACGCGACCGGTTCCGTATCCTCCGGCGCGGTGGCGGCGACGCTATCTGTCGCCAGTGGTTCGGCGGCGGTTTCGCTACCGTCGCCGATGATGCCCTGTACCGCCAGGTAGAACGCATCGACCACCGCCACTGGCGGCGTTGGCACGCCCGGCGTGTGGTCTTCGTAGTGGGTGCTGCCTCCGCATGCGCTGAGCACCAGCAGCGCTGTCAGGCCGAGGTACTTCATGGTGCGCTCCGGCGGGCAGATTCGCTTGCGGCCTGCGGCGAGCCCGGGATCGGCGTCTTCAGATACGGGAAGGCGGCGGTAAAGAAGCTGTCGTCGAGGTAGGCGCCGTCGGTGAAGTGCAGGCCGCCGGCCGGTGCGTCGGCCGGCGCGCAGCCCAGGTTCAAGGTGCACAGCTTGCCCATCACCACGCGCAGCGCGATGTCGACCACGTCGTCGCCCGGACGGCGGCCGTTGGGGAAGCCGGCGTTGTCGCCGCCGATCACACCCAGACGGTTTTGCGCACCCATCGCGACGGCCGGCGTCGAGGTGTTCAGGCGCAGCATTTCGGAAGCGGTCACGGTGGCCGGCTGGTTCAGGCCCTTGACGCCGGTGAGGAAGGCCGCCACCAGGTCATTGCGCGGAAAGTTGGTCGGCGCCTTGGCGCCGGCGCTGCCGTACAGGATCTCGATTAGCGCCGGCAGCGTGGGATTGGTGACGTAGGTCGCGAACTGCGCGTCGCCGGAGGGCTTGCTGCTGTTGAAGGTGTCCTTGTCCTTCAGGCCGATGACGACTTCGTTCACCAGTGGCATGCCGAGGCGCGATACCTGGGTCCAGGCGCCGCCCTCCTTCGACGGCGCGCTGGTGTTCGGCGTCGGGTTCAGCAGGCGCGCCTGGCGCACGCTGGCGGTGGTCCAGCCGCCGATCACGGGATCGCTGCCGCCGGCCGCGGTCAGGCAGGAGGCGGCGACTTCCAGTTCGATCGAGGTCACGTTCTTGTCGGCCAGGTCGTCCCTGGCGGCGCGTTCGGCGTTGGCGCCGAACTCGGTGGCTGGGAGCTTGATGTTCACCAGGTCGAAGGTCTCGCCCAGGTTGACCACGAACGGGTCCTTGCGCTGGCCGACGAACATGCGCGCCGGCGTGCCGCAACCGGGGATGTTGACGTTGTACATATGGGCGGCGGCATAGGCCGCGTAGTTCGGTATCGACTTGTTGCCGATGTTATCGAGCGGCTTGTCGAAGGTGGTGGCGCCGTCGGCCGCGTTGCTCACGGCGGCCTTGGTGCCGGTGCGGCGGTCGCCGCGCACCACGTTCACGGTGTAGGTCTCGCGCACGTTGGCGCCGGCCGCGTTGGGGCCGGCGATGGGGCCGCCGTTGATCACCAGCGGTATCGATACCTGCTTGCCGCCGATGGTGAGCTTGGTGTCCTTGTTGGCGTTGCTGAAGCGGAACTGGAAGGTCAGGTCTTCCCTGGCGTCGCCGTTGTTGTCGATGTGGATTTCGTACAGCGCGTTGGGATCCATGGCGAAGAAGTTCGGGCCGCCGTAGGCATCCTGCAGTGGGATGTAGTTGGCGATCAGGGTGATGAAGCCGGCGCGGCCTGCCTCGTAGCTGCGGAACATGTAGAAGTCGGTGCCGTCGACCTTGGGACTTTGCGTAACGAACGGCGCCTCGCGGTGGCTGGACGCCATGGCCGCTGGTGCGAAAGCGCCGGCCAGCGCGCCGATGATGGTCAGGCGCGTTGCGTGTTTGACGATGGTTTGCATCTCGTTTCCTCCCCTCGATTGGTTGGTACTGCGAGGGGATATACGTCGCGCGGGGCGAACCGGATTCAAAATAAATATGTGTTCGCGCTGGTGGGGGATATGGTATTTTTCACACGCTTGCATGTTTTTCCTCGCCACCTGGAAGGGGCCGTTGTGTCCGATGCGTCTACTCTCGAACAGCAGCAGCTGCGCACCTGGCTGCAAGGCGCGGCACGGCGCGACGCGCTCGCTTTTCGCTCGCTTTACGACGCTACTTCGGCGAAACTGTTTGGCTATGCGCTGCGTATATTGAACAAGCGCGAGCTGGCCGAAGAGGTGCTGCAGGAAAGCTTCGTGGCGATCTGGCACAGCGCCGGCACCTATCAAAGCCAGCTGGCCGCGCCCATGACCTGGATGACAACCATCGTCCGCAACAAGGCGTTCGATCTGTTGCGCCGCAGCGCGGTGACCGCCGCCATCGACGGCGATCAGTTTGATAGCGAGGTGATCGATGCACTGCAGGATCCCGCAGCCACGCCCATCGAGGCGCTGCAAATGAGCCGCGATGCCAAGGCCCTGGCCTATTGCATGTCGGCGCTGGACGGGCGGCAGCGGCAGGTGCTGGGCCTGGCGTTCTTCCACGACCTGTCGCACAGCGAAGTGGCGCAGCAGATGGCGCTGCCGATCGGCACCGTCAAGACCTGGATACGGCGCAGCCTGGACAAGCTGAAGACTTGCCTGGCCAAGGGGGAGCGCGCATGAATCTCCGCGATAACGCCGCCCTGCGCGACAGGCTGGCGGCTGAATACGTGCTGGGCACGCTGAAGGGCGGCGCGCGCCGCCGCTTCGAAGGCCATCTGCACAACGACGCGGCCCTGCGCCGCCTCGTCGGCGAGTGGCAGGAGCGGTTGATGCCGCTGGCCGAGTTCTCGACCGCGCAGGCGCCGCGCCAGCAGGTGTGGCAAGCCATCGAGCGCCGGCTGGACCTGCCGCCCGCCTACCCCGCCTGGCAGTTCTGGCGCAACCAGTCGCTGACGTTCTGGCGTGCGCTGGGCGTGGCGTCGAGCGCGGTGGCGGCGCTGCTGGCGGTGGTCATCGGCACCCGCCTGCTGGACGCGCCGCAGCTCGACTACGTCGCCACGCTGACCGACGAGAAGGCGCAGGCCGCGCTGGTGCTGACCGGCGACCGCCGCCACCAGTCGATGACGGTGCGCGTGGTCGGCGCGACGGCGGTGCCGGGCGATAAATCGCTGGAGCTGTGGGCGGTGCCGAAAACGGGCCATCCGCGTTCGCTGGGCCTGCTGAGCGATCGTGGCGAGCTCAGGTTGGCGATGACCGGCAAGGCCGTCGGCGACGACGTGGCGCTGCTGGCGGTCACGCTGGAGCCGAAGGGCGGCTCGCCGGATCCGAACGGTCCGACCGGGCCCATCCTGTACAAAGGCAGCTGGGTCCGGGTGATGTAGGGGGAAAATTGCTATCATCGCTGGTGTCGGGCCCGGCCCCTATTCGCCAAGGACAGTTATGGATGTGAGCAAGTTCAACCCGGAATACTTCAACACCTTCGGCAAGGGCACGTTGCCGGATCACCTGGGCATCGTCATCACCGGCGTGCGCGAAGGCGAGATCGAGGCCGAGTTTACGGTCACGCCGCAGCATCTGGCGCCGAACGGCTACCTGCACGCCGGCAGCGTGGTCACATTGGCCGATACCGCTTGCGGCTACGCCTGCTTCTCGCACCTGCCGGAAGGCGGCCAGAGTTTTACCACCATCGAGCTGAAGTCGAACCACCTGGGCACGGCGCGCGAGGGCGTGGTCGTCGCGACCGCCAAGGCGGTGCACCTGGGGCGCACCACGCAGGTGTGGGACGCCGTCGTCAGCAACAAGGCGACCGGCAAGACCATCGCCCTGTTCCGCTGCACGCAGATGATCTTGTTCCCGAAATAGGAGCGCTGGCATGACGCATGTTTCCAGGATGGCCGGGCTTGGCTTGTTGTTGGCATCGTCGTTGGCCACCTCGCTGGCGATGGCGCAGACGCCCTACACCGACGACGCCACCTATGTCGGCCTGGGCGGCAAGGATGGCATCAGAAAGATCGTCGACACCTTCATTCCCCTGGTGCTGGCCGACCCGCGCATCAAGGACAGCTTCGCCGACTTCGACATGGTGCAGGTTGGCGCGCGCTTGCGGGAGCAGTTCTGCGAGTTCGCCGGCGGCCCGTGCAAGTACACCGGCAAATACCGCGACCGGACGATGGACGGTGTCGGCACCGTGCGCGACATGGCCACCGTGCACCAGGATTTGAAGATCACCGATGCGATGTTCAACGCGCTGACCGAGGACTTGCAGATCGCGATGGAGCGGAACCAGGTGCCCAATCGCGTGGCGGACAAGCTGGTCGCCAAGCTGGCGCCGATGCAGCGCGCCATCGTCACCGAGCAGGCCGCGCAGGCGCGGCCGGACATGGGCAAGTTCCTCGCCACGGGCGGCGTCAGCCAGGTCGAGGGCGCGGGCGGCGGCGGCATCACGCCGTGGGCGCTGATCAGCGGCTACGGCACGCGCGACAGCTGGGGCGCCAACGCGCACATCACCTGCATCGACACCCAGGACTACAAGCTCACCAGCTACGGCGTGGCGGTGGGCATCGCCGACCGGCTGGAGCTGTCGCTGGCCTCGCAGGAATTCAAGGGCAGCCTGGCGCCGCTGAACCAGCTCAACATCAAGCAGGACATCCTGGGCGTGAAGCTCAAGGTGGCGGGCGACGCCGTCTACGGGCAGGACAGCATGATGCCGCAGGTGGCGGTCGGCATCCTGTACAAGCGCAACAAGGGCGTGGGCGGTTTGGGCGCGCTGGGCGTGAGCAATGTGACCCAGCTGGGCGCGAAGGACGACCACGGCTATGACTACTACGTGGCGGCCACCAAGATCCTGTTCGAGCAGAGCCTGCTGCTGAACGGCACGCTGCGGGCGACCCGCGCCAATCAGATGGGCCTGCTGGGCTTCGGCGGCGACAAGGGCGACAGCCTGCGGCTGATGCCGGAGGTGTCGGTGGCCTATCTGGTCAACCGCAAGCTGGCGCTGGGCGCCGAGTACCGCCGCAAGCCGCACAACCTGGGCGTGGATAAGGAGAAGGCTTACTACGACGCGTTCGTGGCCTGGTTCCCGAGCAAAAACTTTTCACTGACGGCAGCGTATGCCGAACTGGGCGACATCACCATCTTCAACCCGAAGCAGCAGCACGGCCTGTACCTGTCGGCACAGGCGGGCTTCTAAAAACTCGGGGGTCAAGTCTGACATTCGGACACGGCCTCTGCCGTAGCAGCCGCTACGGCAGAGGCCGTGTCCGAATGTCAGACTTGACCCCCCTGCGGTTAGTAGGATTTGTAGGGCAGGAATTTGCCGCTCAGGACCACCTGCACGCGGTCGCCCTTGGGATCGGCTTCGCGCTGGATGTCCATCGAGAAGTCGATCGCACTCATGATGCCGTCGCCGAATTCCTCGTGGATCAGTTCCTTGATGGTGGTGCCGTAGACGCTGACGATCTCGTACCAGCGGTAGATCAGCGGGTCGGTCGGCACCGCGGTCGGCAGCGAGCCCTTGTACGGCACGATCTGCAGCCAGGCCGCTTCTTCATCGGTCAGGCCGAACAGCGCCTGCGCCTTGTCGGCCTGAGCGCGGCTGAAGGTCATCTGGCCCAGCAGCGCGGCGGTGGTCCACTCCTTGCTCTGGCCGAATTCGGTGGCGAGCTCGGCCCAGCGCAGCTGCTTGGCGACTTTGACGGACAGGATTTTTTGCGTGACTTGGTTGCGATCCATGATGGGCTTTCCAGTGGTTGAGGAGAGCCCTATGTGATGCAAGTGCCGTGCCAGACAGCGTTTTTAGCCGTGCAGCGATTCTTCCAGCAGCTTGTGCAGGGCCGGGAAGTCCGGCTCGCCCAGGTAGCGCTTGAGGATCTTGCCATCCTTGCCGATGACGAAGGTGGTGGGCGTCATCGCCACGTTGCCGTAGGCCTTGGCGGCCGAGCCGTCGGTGTCCAGCGCCACCTTGAAGGGCAGCTGGCGCGTCTCGGCGTAGTTCAGCACGTAGTTGGGCGGGTCGTAGCTCATCGCCACGGCCACGAACTCCAGACCCTGGCCCTTGAACTTGTTGTAGGTGTCGACCATCTTGGGCATCTCGCCCACGCAGGTGGTGCACGAGGTTGCCCAGAAATTGACCATCACCACCTTGCCGCGCAAGCTCTCCGGCGCGATCTTCTCGCCCTTGATGCTGAGGAAGGTGACCTCGGGCGCGGCCTGGCGCTGGTTCAGCGACAGGTAGCCGCCCAAGCCGGCCGCGGCGATGACCGCGGCGGCCAGCACCGGCTTGATCCAGCCGGGGGAAGATTTCGTCGTTTGCATGATGGGCTCGGACTTGGCATGTGAAGAGGCCATTATAGACCTCCCGTCGATTACGAGTTGCCTGCCGGTTTGCTCGGCTGGTAGCTCTTCCACTCGTCCTCGGTGATGTACTCGAACACCTTGACCACCTTGTACACGCCGCTGACGCCGCGCGCCACGTCGGCGCCGATCTGGCCTTCGCGCTGGGTCACGCGGCCCATCAGGAACACTACGCCGCGCTCGGTCACCACCTGATAGGAGTTGGCCGAGATATCCTTCATGTCGACCAGGCTGGCCTTGACCTTGGTGGTGATCAGCGCATCGTTGGAGCGCGAGGTGTAGCTCGACGGGCCGGCGATCTCCAGCTCGTTGATCACGGAGACCACGCCTTCGATGCCGCGCAGCTCGCGCTCGGCGGCGGCCTTCATGGCCTCGTCGCGCACTTCGCCGGTCAGCAGCGCGCGGCGGTTGAAGCTGTTGATGTTGGTATGACCCGCCTCGCCGACGACGTTGTTGAGCTTGATGCTGCCCTTGACTTCGATCGCCCGGTCTTCCGTCTGCGCACCCAGGGTGCGGCGGTCGGTGGCGGCCAGCGTCCCGGAAATGGCGCCGCCCGCGACCAGCGCGACGCAGCCCGACAACGACGCCAGCATAGCGCCGCACAGCACGCTCATGGCCAGCGGCCGTTGTACTTTTTTCCAGATAGCGCCGGGATTAGTCATTCACATCTCCTCCGAATAGCGCGACGTCGATGCCGTCGCAAATGCAGTGTATGGTTACCAGGTGGACTTCCTGGATACGGGCGGTACGGTCGGCCGGCACGCAGATGTGCACGTCGGCGTCGGTCAGCATCTTGCCGATGGCACCGCCGCCCTTGCCGGTCATGGCGACCACGCGCATTTCGCGCTCCAGCGCCGCTTCGATCGCCGCCATCACGTTGGCCGAGTTGCCCGAGGTGGAGAGCGCCAGCAGGATGTCGCCGGCCTGGCCGAACGCCTGCACCTGCTTGGAGAAGATCTCGCGGTAGCTGTAATCGTTGGCCACCGCCGTCAGGATCGAGGTGTCGGTGGTCAGCGCCATGGCCGGCAGCGGAAAGCGCTCGCGCTCGAAGCGCCCCACCAGCTCGGCCGCGAAGTGCTGGGCGTCGGCGGCCGAACCGCCATTGCCGCACACCAGGATCTTATTGCCGTTGGACAACGCCGAGAACATCAGCTCGATCGCTTGCGCGATGTGCGGAGCGAGGACGGTGGCGGACTGGATTTTGAGTTCGGCACTTTCGTGGAAGTGCGAGAGTATGCGTTGATTATTCATAGTGTGCTGATTATAGTGCAGCCGCGCAAGGAGCCGGACAAGCGCTGTTAAAAATGCTTACATTTCCAGCGCGTTTTGTATCCACGACAATTTCTCGCCGTCGATGGCGACCAGGTCGAAGCGGCATGGCGGCACGCTGCGGTAGCGCAGCAGGTAGAACTGGGCGGCGTGGATCAGCCGCCGCTGCTTGGCCGGGGTGACGCTGGCGGCCGCTCCGCCGAACCGGCTGAGCGCCCGGCGCCGCACCTCGACAAACACCAGGTGGGCGCCATGCTGCATGATCAGGTCGATCTCGCCGGCCTTGCACAGGAAATTGCGCTCGACCAGCTGCAGCCCGGCAGCGCTCAGGTGGGCCAGCGCCCGGTCCTCGCCGAGCCGGCCCAGCCGTTGCTGCGTGGTCTGCGGCATGGCGGCCTCACGGCGCGACCGGCAGCGGCACGCCGTTTTTATACACCGCCGGCAGCTCGACCCGCTCGAAGCTGGCCGGGCCCTGGCCGAAGTCTATGGTCAGCCGGCCGGTGACGCCGTCCAGCTGGAAGCGGCCGGCATGGTGGCGGCCGATCTCGCGCGCCACGCGGTAGGCGTCGATGCCCAGCGCGTACAGGCGCTCGATGTCGGCGCTGTTCGATTGCAGCGGATGCGGATAAACCATCACGGCCGGATGGTCGCGCTGGATCTGCCACGGCAGGTCCAGCAGGCGCACGCCGTCCAGCTCCTGGGTCGGGCTGTTGTTGCTGATGCCGGGGTTCAGTGCCGAGGTGCCGTAGATTGGCAGCGCGCGCAGTTGCGGCGCCGGCGCGGACACGGGCGGCGGCGGCAGCGCGTCGGCGGTGCTGAAGGTGGGATTGGTCGGCTCGCTGTTGAAGCCGTCGCCCAGGGCGCCGCGCAGCTGGCGGGTCTGGTCTGCGCTCATGGCGGAAAACAGCAGGCCGGGCGGATCGTCGCGCAGGCGCGCGCGCAGCTGCACCAGTTCCGGATCGCTGAGGTAGCCGTCGGGCGCGCTCAGCTCCACCATCCTGACCGGCAGGCCGTGGCGCTGCCATTGGGCGGCAAAGGCGGCCGCCACGCGGCGCTGCCACGGCGTGCTGGTGCCGATGACCATGGCGGTGCTGCCGGGCAGGTCGGCGGCGGCCCACTGCGCGGCCTGGCGGGCTTCCTCTTCGATCGACAGGCCCATGGCCAGCATCTGCGGCGGCAGCGGCGCGGCGCCGGGCGTGCCGTAGCCTTCGGGCGTGTTGAGCGCGATGGTCGGCTTTTGCACCAGGGGGCTGGCGCGGTCCGCCGCTGCGGCGATGGCGGCTACCGCGGAGCGTGCCAGCGGGCCGACGATGATGTCGTCCTGCTGCTCGGCGCGGGCGTAGCTGGCCAGCACGTCCTGCGGCACGTCGCCGGTTTCCACCACGTTGACGGTGATGTTGTCGCGGTCGCGCTCCCAGGCCGCCATGAAGCCGGCCCGTACCGACGACGCGGCCAGGCCCAGCGTTTCGGAACGCAGCGGCAGCAGCAGCGTCATGCGGATAGGCGCGCTGGACGGCGCCGCCTCGTCGGCGGCGCGCGCCGGAGCGGCGCCGGCGTCCGGGGTGATGGTCAGGCCGGAGCCGGTCGGGGCGGTCGGCGCGGCCGGGGTCGCGCCCGGCAAGGTGACGGCGAAGGTCTCCGCGGGCGGCGGCGTTGGTTCCGGCGGCGGCTTGGGCAGCGGCGCCGGGCGCGCGGGCGGCAGCGGGGCCGCCGCACTTGTATTTGATGAGCCGGGCGCGCACAATCCTCCGGGCGCATTGCAGAACGGCGTGCTGCACGCACTGACCAGCGCCGCAACCGTACACAGCAGCGACAACCTCACACTATTCATCCTACCCCCAATGACCGCACAAGAATCCAGCTCCATCGCCACCCTGCCCGTGATGGGCGAAATGGCGCACCAGACCTATCCTAGCGCAACCTTGTACGTCGTGGCGACCCCGATCGGCAATGTGACGGATATCAGCCTGCGGGCGCTGCATGTCTTGAGCATGGTCAACGCCGTGGCCTGCGAGGACACCCGCAACACCGCGCAGCTGATGACCCGTTTCGGCCTGCACAAGCCGCTGATCGCGGCCCACCAGCACAACGAGCGCGAAGTGGCGGAGACGCTGATCGCCCGCCTGCAGGCCGGCGAGCGCATCGCGCTGGTGTCGGACGCCGGCACCCCGGCGGTGTCCGATCCGGGCGCGCGCATCGTCGACGCGGTGCGGGCGGCGGGCTTGCGCGTGCTGCCGCTGCCGGGCGCCTCGGCGGCGGTGACGGCGCTGTCGGCCAGCGGGCTGGTGAACGATCAGTTCTACTTTGTCGGCTTCCTGCCGGCCAAGGCCAGGCAGCGCGAGAATTTCCTCGGCACGCTGCGTACGGTGACCGCGACCATGGTGTTCTACGAGGCGCCGCACCGCATCCTTGATTGCGCCACGGCGCTGGCGGCGGTGTTCGAGCCGGAGCGCCAGGTGGTGTTTGCGCGCGAGCTGACCAAGATGTTCGAGGAAATCCACCGTTGCCCGCTGTCCGAGGCGGAGGCGTGGATCAAGGCCGATGCGCATCGCGAAAAAGGCGAGTTCGTGGTGCTGCTGGCCGGCGCGCCGACGGCGGAGGACGAGCAGGATGCGGAGGCCGAGCGCATCCTCAAGATTTTGCTGACCGAGTGTTCGGTCAAGCAGGCGGCCAACCTGACGGCCCTGATCACCGGCCGCAAGAAAAACGCGCTGTACGATCGCGCCTTGCAGCTCAAGGGCGACGACTAGTCAGAATTTGCAGCCGCTGTCCTTCTTGTCCAACAGCCAGACGAGCGGCGCCAGCAGGCCGCCGCCGCCCTTGCGGCAGTCGGGCCGGGCGGCGCCCTGGATGTCGCGCGCCAGCTGGGATTCCCGCTCGGGATACAGCGGATGGTCTTCCAGCTGCGCCACCGGCAGGCCGGCGCGGGCCGGGTCCTTGGCGCTGGCTTCCTTGTGGGCGGTTTTCAGCGCCGCGTTCATGTCGAATTTTTTCGCTTGCAGTTCCGGATGCAGCGGATCGGGTGCGGTGCTGGCCGGCGCCGGCAGCGTGATCGCCTGTGCAGTGACCGGCGCAGGCCCGGCGGCTGGCGCTGGCGGACTGGCGCGGTTGGCCAGCTGCGGGCGTTGCCGTTGGCGCGCCGGCGCGGGTTCCGGTTTCGGCCTGGGCGGCGGCTCCACCCTGGCGACGACGGGCTTGGGCGGCTCGGCTGGCCGCAGCCAGACCGTCATGGCCTTGGCCGGCCGCTGCGCGTCAGGTGCGCCCGGCGCCGCCAGCCGGTAGCCAAAAATCAGCAGCGCATGCAGCACCAGCGAGACGGCGATGCCCACGACGATCCCCGGCCGCCGCATCGGGGCGGCTTGGGGCTGGGTGAACGTCGCGCTCATGGCCTTTTAGCTAATTTGTACACACCGTCATAATCTCACATTGAAAAAAATTCGTCTTAGTACATACTGATTTCATAGTGACACTTGACGAATGTCGGAGCAGCTTGTATTATCTTGCTTCTTCGGAGTGTGGCGCAGTCCGGTAGCGCACCTGGTTTGGGACCAGGGGGTCCAAGGTTCGAATCCTTGTACTCCGACCAAGATTCAAGAAAAAAGACTCAAGAGCTTCGGCTCCTGAGTCTTTTTTTTATCTTTTAAAAATTTATATAAGCGCTTATATAATTGCTGCTATCATGACGCCATGAAACAAGGACTCGGAACCCAATTGCGACACCTGATCGAACTGCTTGATGGCGCGGTCCAGCAGGCTTATACGGACGCGGGCCTCGATTACCGGCCCCGCTACACGCCGATCATGCGGGCGCTGGCGCAGCAGCACAGCGCGACCATCGGCCAGCTGGCCGAGCTGGCGGGCATCACGCAGCCGGCGGCGACGCAAACGGTGGCGCTGATGAAGAAGGAAGGCCTGCTGCTGGTGGACGCCGGCGGCAAGGACGGCCGGCAGCGCGTGGTGCGCCTGAGCAGCCAGGGCGAGGCGCTGCTGCCCCGTCTGCAGGAATGCTGGCAGGCCACCAAGCGCGCGGCCGACAGCCTGGATGCCGACCTGAGCTTTCCCCTGTCGGCATGCCTGGCGCAGGCGATTGCCGCCCTGGAGCAGCGCCCCTTCGGCGACCGGATCCGCACAGCAAACAAATAAATAAGATCACCCCCTGAGGATGGAGACCATGGAAAACACGCTGAGCATGGCAAGCAACAAACCTTCGCTGGCATCGCGCCTGATGAAGCACCCGCTGGTCCGCATCGTGCTCGGCCTTGTGCTGACCTTTGCCGCCGTGCCGCTGACGATGATCACCGCCTCGCAGCTGGTGGCCAAGCCTTACCGCGTCGTCTGGCCGCAGCTGCTGGCGGCCGTGCTGGTGTGGTTCGGCTACCGCTACTATGTGCGCCGCGTCGAAAAGCGCCAGCCGGCCGAGCTGGCGACGGCGGGCATGGCGCGTGAAGTGGGCATGGGCCTGCTGCTCGGCGCCGGGCTGGTGGCGCTCACCTTTGCCGTGCTGGGCGCGCTGGGCGTGTATCGCTACGACGGCGTCAACGCCCTGCACATCGCGCTGCTGCTGCCGCTGGCCGAGCTGGTGCTGGTCGGCATGGCCGAAGAGATGATGTTCCGCGGCGTGATCTTCGGCGTCACCGAGCGCGCGCTGGGCAGCAAGGCCGCCATCGTGATTTCAGCGTCCGTGTTCAGCCTGGGCCATTTGCCGAACGAAGGCTTCTCCGTGCTGGCGATGGCCGTGATCGCCGCCTACGGCGTGCTGCAGGCCGCGCTCTACATGCGCACGCGCCGCCTGTGGGCCTGCATCGCCTCCCACGTGGCCTGGAACTACTGCGTCAGCGAAGTGTTCTCGTCGACCGTGTCGGGCCATGCCGCCAGCGGCGGCGTGCTGCGCGGCGAGCTGGTCGGGAACGCCATGCTGACCGGCGGCGCCTTCGGCGTGGAAGGTTCGCTGATACCGCTGTTGCTGATCAGCGCCGCCACCCTGTACTGGCTGCGGCTGGCCTTCCGCCGCGTTCCCGCGTGAAGCGGCTGGAATTCGAATTCGCCCCGGCCATGCCGGCGGCCGTCAGGTAATGCCCCTCTGCAAATCGCGCGAGCTATACGAATAGTTCATAGATCCGATTAAATATGCAATTGGTTGGCAAACAAGCTCTTGCGTAATATGAAATGAGCGTGTGCTAAAACATGCATACAAAAATTACGGAGAGACCATGCAACTGACTACGCTCAACGGGCCCATCGCCTGCTAGCTCGCCGCATCCGGCGGGCGCCTGTTCCCCACTATTAGAGCTACGCGCCGTAAAGGGCAGGCATTCGCACATTCGTTCATTCCTATAACTAAGAGTACGGAGACACAATGAAAATGAATACTTCGAAGACAGTCATCGCCGCAGTCGTTGCTGAAATGCTGATGATGATGGGCGCGTCCGCGCAAGAGGCCAAGCCGGTCGATACCGCTCCCGTGGTGGTGGTCAGCGGCATCCGCGCCTCGCTGTCCTCGTCGCTGACCACCAAGCGCCTGCAGGACGGCGTGGTCGACGCGGTGTCGGCCGAGGATGCCGGCAAATTCCCGGACACGAACATCGCCGAGTCGCTGCAGCGCGTGACCGGCGTGCAGATCCAGCGTAACAACGGCGAAGGCCGCTATATCTCCGTGCGCGGCCTGGGGCCGGAGTTCAACAATGTGCTGGTCAACGGCCGCACCATGACCAGCGACACCGGCGGCCGCGAGTTCTCCTTCGACCTGCTGTCGTCCGACCTGATCTCGAAAGCGCTGGTCTACAAGACGTCGCAAGCCTTCCTGCCGGAGGGCGGCATCGGCTCGACGGTGGACATCCAGACCGCGCGCCCGCTGTCGGGCAAGCCTGGCCACACCTCGGTGGTCAATGTCTCGGACTCCTACGACACCAACTCCAAGAAGAACACGCCCAACATCAGCGGCATGTACTCCTTCGCCAATGAGAACCGTACCCTGGGCGTGACCGGCTCGCTCTCCTACACCGACCGCGCCTCCAAGCAGAACAAGGCCGTCAACGACGCCTGGAACTACCGCGACGTATCGATGATCAACGGCGACCTCAACTCCAAGGGGTTGACCATGGCCGACGTGACCACCAAAAAACTTTACATGCCGCAGAGCTACGGCTTCCAGCAGGAGAACGAAAGCCGCAAGCGCCTGGTCGGCAATCTGACGGTGCAATACAACCCGTCGCCGACCTGGAAACTGACGGCCGACGCGCTGTACTCGCGCCTCGACCAGAAGAACGACGTGATCGCGTTCAGCGACTGGAACAATCCGCAGCAGCTCGGCGTCAAGACGGACGCCAACAACCAGGTCATCAGCTTCCTGCGCCCCGGCTCGATCTTCTACGCCAACAACCCGGAACTGGCTGGCAGCGGCAAGCTGCTGGGCGAGGCCAATTCCAACGACATGATCGTCAAGGGCGGCGACCGCCTGTCCACCACCCAGGCCTTCGGCCTGAACTCGAAATGGGCGCTGGCGCCGGAGCTGAAACTGGAAGGCGATATCTCCAGCTCGCGCACCACCTCCAAGTCGCCGAATATGTGGATCGTGGCCGGCATGGTGCCGAAGAACGGCGACGTGCTGACCTTCGGCAGCACGCCCGGCCTGGTGTTCGGCGACGGCATCGCCGACCCGACCGCCGTGCGCGCGCACGCCGTCTCGTATGGCGACATCCGCAATCTCGACGATTTGCAGGAAGGCCGTTTCAGCCTGGCCTGGAATCACGAGATCGGCTATTTCAAGGGCGTCGACAGCGGCATGGCCTACTCGCAGCGCAACGTCGAGCGGACCCAGTGGAACAACGACGCCTGGAACGCCTTCAGCGGCTATCACGTCTCCCTGCCGTCGTCGCTGTTCACGGTCACGCCGATGGATAACTTCCTGGGCAATGGCGCACAGATTCCAAGCGCCTACCTCCGATTCAATCCGTATGAGTACATGAACTACCTGAACCAGCCGTCGCTGCTGGCGCAATCGAACGATCCGGCGCTGTATCTGGACAAGAGCAAGTACCCGAACGGCCCGATGGCGATCGATTACACCAAGCCGGACATGTGGGGCGTGAAGGAGAAGGTATCGAGCTTCTTCCTCGACTCCAAATGGGAAGGCGAACATTGGTCGGCCAACGCCGGCATGCGCGTGGTGCACGTGAACTCCGCTTCGACCGGCATCAGCCGCGTGCTGCTGTCGGCGACCAAGAGCCCCAACGACACGACCTATATCCTGAACTGGGGCCCGACCGCGGTTAACACCGTCAGCAACAGCTACAACAGCTTCCTGCCGTCCGCCAACCTGAAAATCGACCTGACGTCCGACATGCTGCTGCGCCTTGCCGCATCGAAGACCGAGACCCGTCCTACCCTGAACCAGATGGGCGTGAGCAATTCCTACGGCGGCCGTTTCGGCGACGTGCAGACCGGTGGCGGCAATCCCTACCTGAAGCCCATGCAGTCGAAGAACTACGACCTGTCGTACGAATGGTATCTGTCGAAGACCAACTACGTCAGCGCCGCCATCTTCCGCAAGGACGTCACCAACTTCCTGGAGACCAAAATGGTGGACATGAAGATTCCGCAGTACGATGAAATCGTCCACGACACCCGCGTGCGCAACGGCCAGCAAGGCAAGATCAAGGGCGTGGAACTGGCCGGTCAGTACGCCTTCGATAACGGCATCTCCTGGCTGAAGGGCTTTGGCGTCGCCGCCAACTACACCTACGTGGACGCCAGCGCGACCCGCGAGTCCGACGCCAGCACGCCGGCCTGCGGCTACCCTGGCCTGTCGCCGCAGTCGTATAACGGCTCGGTGTTCTACGAGAACGAAAAGTTCATGGCGCGCGTGAGCTATAACTGGCGTAACCACTTCTCCGTCGATTGCGGCGGTGGCAGCACGCTGCCGCGCAACCGCGCAGCCTACGGCCAGACCGACGCCAGCCTGCGCTACAATCTGTCGCCGAATATGGCGCTGTACGCGGACTTCATCAACCTGGCCAACTCACGGATGCACGAATATGCCAACAACGAATCGCAGTTCCTCACCCTGGAAGATGTCGGCCGCCGCGCCAACGTTGGCCTGCGAGTGGCTTTCTAAATGATGCGCGCGAACCTGCCTCGCCGCCGCCTGCTGCAAAGCGCCGCTGCCGTCGCCGGCGGCGCCCTGCTGCCGATCCACGCCGGCGCGCAAGCGGCGCCGCGCTTCGTGGTCGGCGCCAGCGATTTTCTCATCGACGGCAAGCCGTTCCAGATCCGCTGCGGCGAAATGCACTTCGCCCGCGTGCCGCGCGAGTACTGGGGCCATCGCCTGAAGGCCATCAAGGCGATGGGCCTGAACACGGTGTGCGCTTATCTGTTCTGGAACTACCACGAGTGGCGCGAAGGGAAGTTCGACTGGAGCGGCCAGCGCGATGCGGTGGAGTTCTGCCGTCTCGCGCAGCAGGAAGGGCTGTGGGTGATCCTGCGTCCCGGTCCCTACGCCTGCGCCGAGTGGGAGATGGGCGGCCTGCCTTGGTGGCTGTTGAAGAAGAATCCGGGCGACGCCTTCCTGCGCACCCGCGATCCTGCCTTTATCGATCCGGCGCGGCGTTACCTGAATGAAGTCGGCCGCGTGCTCGGGCCGATGCAGGTGACCCATGGCGGCCCGATACTGATGGTCCAGGTGGAGAACGAATACGGCTTCTTCGGCGAAGACCTGGACTACATGCGCGTGCTGCGCCAGGCGCTGCTTGACGCCAGGTTCGACGTGCCGCTGTTCCAGTGCAATCCGACCAATGCGGTGGCCAAGACCCATCTGGCCGGCATGCTCTCGGTGGCCAACTTCGGCAGCGATCCGGCCAGCGGCTTTAAGGCGCTGGCGGCGGTGCAGCAGGCGCCGTTGATGTGCGGCGAATACTACTCCGGCTGGTTCGACACCTGGGGCAATCCGCATCGTCGCGGCGACAACACCAGTGCCGTGATCGACATCCAGGCCATGCTCAAGGCGAACGGCTCGTTCAGCCTTTACATGGCCCACGGCGGCACCACCTTCGGCCTGTGGGGCGGCTGCGACCGTCCCTTCCGGCCGGACACCACCAGCTACGACTACGACGCGCCGATCAGCGAGGCGGGTTGGATGGGCGCCAAGTTCAATGCCTACCGCGAGGGCATGCGTCCCTTCCTGGCGGCTGGCGAAGTGCTGCCTGAAGCGCCGGCGCGCAATCCCGTCATGAGTATCGATGCGTTTGCGTTGAGCGAGTCGGCGCCGGTGCTGGCCAATCTGCCACCGCGCGCGATCAAGGCCGTGTCGCCGGAGCCGATCGAGCAGTACGACATCAGCCGGGGTTTGGTCGCCTATCGCGTGCAGCTACCGGCAGGTCCTGCGGGCTTGCTGGCCGCCGCCAAGGTGCGCGACCTGGCTTGGGTCTACATCGACGGCAAGCCGGTGGGGACGATGGATACGCGTCATCGCCGCTTCTCGGTCGCGGTGCCGGCGCGCAGCAAGGCGGTGACGGTGGAGATTCTGCTGTACACCATCGCGCGGGTTAACTTCGGGCTGGAAGTGCACGACCGCAAAGGCCTGCATGGTCCGGTGATGTTCACTGCCAAGGACGGCGCGGCGCAGACGCTGGAGAACTGGGAAATCCGCGCCATCGATTTCGATGCCGACGGCGTGTTGCCGCCGCTGTCGTTCAAGCGCGGACGCGCCAAGGGCCCGGCCTTCTGGCGCGGCGGCTTCGAGGCCGGCAAGCAGGCCGATACCTTCCTCGATATGTCGAGCTGGGGACAGGGTATCGTGTGGATCAACGGCCGTTGCCTGGGCCGCTACTGGAGCATCGGACCGACGCAGACCATGTACCTGCCCGGTCCGTGGATCAGGAAGGGCCGCAACGAAATCGTGGTGCTGGACCTGACCGGCCCGCGCAGCGCCCGCATTGCAGGCCTGACGGAACCGATACTCGACCAGCTCAATCCGGAGCTGGACCTGGCGCGGCCACCGAGCACGGTCAAGCCGGCGCTGGATGGCATTACGCCGGCGAAGGCTGGCGAGTTTGTGGCCGGCGGTGCGACCCAGGATGTGCTGTTCGCCGCGCCGGTCAAGGGGCGCCAGTTCTGCCTTGAATCGTTGAGCGCCTTCGACGGCAAGCAGTACGCGGCGGTGGCGGAGATTTCGCTGCTGGGCAAGGACGGCAAGACCATCAACCAGCAATCGTGGACGATCGCCTATGCGAGCAGCGAGGAGTTGAAGAAGGAGGACGGCTCGGCGCTCAACGCCATCAACGGGCAGGCGTCGGACCACTGGCACACGGCGTTTTCCGGCGGGGCCGGCCACCCGCACCAGCTGATCATCGATCTGGGTCAGCAGGTGGAGGTGGCGGGCGTGCGCTACATGCCGCGCCAGGGGCCTGACAACGTCACTGGGCGGATCAAGCAGTATCGCATGTACGTCGCGGACAAGCTGGTCCGCGACTAACCGTCGTTCCCGCGAAAGCGGGAACCTATACGCCGCATGATGGGAGGCGAAGCATGGATTCCCGCCTGCGCGGGAATGACGTTAGGCGGCACGGCTGGCGATGATGACGTTAGGCGGCGCGGCTGGCGATGATGACGTTAGGCGGCGCGGCTGGCGATGATGACGTTAGCCGGCGCGCTTGGCAGCGATGGCGTTGCCGGCGCGGCTGGCGCCTTTGCGGCCCAGGAACTGCGAGATGAACTGGCCGGCATCAACCACGATATCGAGGTCGATGCCGGTTTCAATTCCCAGTCCCTGCATCATGTACAGTACGTCCTCGGTGGCGACGTTGCCGGTCGCCCCCTTCGCATACGGGCAGCCGCCCAAACCCGACACCGACGAGTGATAAATCGAGATACCCAGCTCCAGGCTGGCGTAGATGTTGGCCAGCGCCTGGCCATACGTGTCGTGGAAGTGGCCCGCCAAACCATCGACGCGGAAGGCGCGGATCGCCGTCTCCATCACCGCCTGCGTCTTGCGTGGCGTGGCGACGCCGATGGTGTCGGCGATGTCGATCTCGTCGCAGCCCAGGTCGCGTATGCGGCCCACCACGTCGGCCACCGCGTCCAGCGGCACCTCGCCCTGGTACGGGCAGCCGAACGAGCAGCTGATACTGCCGCGCAGGCGCAGGCCATTATCCTTGGCCGCTTTCGCCACGCCTTCAAAGCGCGCGATCGATTCGGCGATCGAGCAGTTGATATTCTTTTGCGAGAACGCCTCCGAGGCCGAACCGAAGATCACCACCTCGTCCGCCCTGGCCGCCAGCGCCGCCTCGAAGCCCTGCATGTTCGGCGTCAGCGCGGAATAGATCACGCCCGGCTTGCGGGTAATCGCGGCCATCACCTCTTTGCTGGTGGCCATCTGCGGCACCCACTTTGGCGACACGAACGACGCCGCTTCGATGTTCTGGAAACCGGCGCTGGCCAGGCGGTTCACCAGCTCGATCTTCACTTCGGCGGGCACGCTCTCTTTTTCGTTTTGCAGGCCGTCGCGCGGGCCGACTTCGACGATCTTTACCTGTTTCGGCAAACTGCTCATTTCAATATCCTCGGTTGCGGTCGACCACGCCGGCGACGATCTCGCCCTTCGCGGTCTTGCGGATTTTTTCGGCGATCTGCTGCACGCTTTCGCGCCGCAAGGTCAGCGCCGAGATATGCGGCGTGATCGTGATGCGCGGCTCCTGCCAGAACGGATGCTGGGTCGGCAGCGGCTCGTTGCGGAACACGTCCAGCGTGGCGGCGCCGATATGGCCCGATTTGATCAGCGACAGCAGATCCGGCTCGGCCACATGCGCGCCGCGCGCCACGTTGATCAGGTACGAGCCTTGCGGCAGCTTGCTCATGTTGGTGCGGTTGATCAGGTTGTTGGTATCCGGCGTCAGCGGCAGCATGCAGACCAGCACCCGGCTGCCGCGCAGGAAGGTGTCCAGGCCGTCGGCACCGTGGAAGCACTGCACGCCCGGCATGCTCTTCTCGGTGCGGCTCCAGCCGCGCAGCGGGAAGCCGAACGGCGCCAGCGCCTCCAGCACGCGCGTGCCCAGCACCCCCATGCCCAACACGCCGACCGCGAAGTCTTCCTTCGGATACTGCGGCAGCGGCAGCCACTGGCCGGCGCGTGCCTGGGTCTCGTACTCGTCGAAACGGCGGAAGTAGCGCAGCACCGAATAGGTCACATATTCCGCCATCTGCAGCGCCATGCCGGCGTCCTCCAGGCGGATGATGGGTATGTGCCGCGGCAGCGCGTCGCTGAACTTGAGCAGCGCGTCGACGCCGGCGCCGGTGACGAAGATCGCCTTGACCAGCGCCAGCTCCGGCAGCATCGCTTCCGGCGGCGACCATACGACCGCGTAGTCGCAGACCTCGTTTTTTTCGCCGGCATGCCAGATGTCGACTTCGGCTTCCGGCAGGTACCTGGCAAAGTCCTTGATCCACGGTTCGGTCTTGCCGTCCGCCCGATGTAAAAGAATACGCATGATGTTCTCCCCTTACGCCGTCTTGAACGCCAGCAGCGGTGCGCCATCGGCCACCTGGTCGCCCACGCTGTACAGGATCTCGTCGACCACACCATCGTGCGGCGCGGCGATGGTATGTTCCATTTTCATGGCTTCCATGATGACCAGGGCGTCGCCCTTCTTCACCTCCTGGCCTTTGGCGGCCAGCACCGCGACCACCTTGCCCGGCATGGGCGCGGTCAGTCGGCCGCCCTCAGCTTCGGTTTCGCCGGCGTGGGCCATCGGATCATTGTAGGCCAATGGATAGTGCGCACCGTTGGTGAACACATGCAGCATGTCGCCGTCGCGGCGCACGGTGCCGTGCACGGCCTGCTCGCCCAGCTTGATGCTGAAGTCATTTCCGTTTTGCGACATCAGGCTCAGCACCTGCGGCTGAGCTGTGCCGACGCTGAACAGCCAGTCGGCGGCGCGGTAGCTGATGTTGACGCCATACGGCTGGGCCGCCGCGAACTCGTCGCCGAACGACAGCGCGCGCACGTATGGATGGTTCATGCGCCAGCCCAGCGCCTGGCCCCACGGATCGGCTGCGTTGGCGCCGGATTGCGCGGCAGAGCGGTCCTTTTCGGATTCGATCAGCGACACGGCGGCCAGCGCCAGCGCTGCATTCGGCACCGCTTGGGCGGCGGGGAACAGCGCGTCGTGATTGCGTTCGATCAGGCCCGTATCCAGGTCGGCCGTCGAGAAGGCCTGGCCTTCGACCAGGCGTTTCAGGAAGGCGATGTTGGTGGCCAGGCCGACGATCTGGTACTGCGACAGCGCCTGCGCCATGCGGGCCAGGGCCTGCTTGCGGTCCGCACCCCAGACAATCAGCTTGGCGATCATCGGATCGTAGAACGGCGAGATCGCATCGCCGGCGCGCACGCCGGAATCGATGCGCACACCGGCTGGCAGATTGGCGGCACCGCCCAGCTCAAAGGCGACCGCGCCTGGCGTTTTCATATGGCGCAAGGTGCCGATCGACGGCAGGAAGCCCTTCTCCGGATTCTCCGCGTAGATGCGCGCCTCGATCGAGTGGCCGTTGATGGCCAGTTCGTGCTGCAGCTTCGGCAGCGGCTCGCCGGCGGCCACGCGCAGCTGCCATTCCACCAGGTCGGTCCCGGTGATCATTTCGGTGACCGGGTGTTCGACCTGCAGGCGGGTGTTCATCTCCATGAAGTAGAACGAGCCGTCCTGGTTGGCGATGAACTCCACCGTGCCGGCGCCGACGTAGCCGACAGCCTTGGCGGCGGCGACCGCGGCCTCGCCCATCGCCGCGCGGCGTTCGGCCGGCATGTTGGGCGCCGGCGCTTCCTCCAGCACTTTCTGGTGGCGGCGCTGTACCGAGCAATCGCGCTCGAACAGATAGATGCAGTTGCCGAGGGTATCGGCAAACACCTGGATTTCAATGTGGCGCGGACGCTGGAGGTATTTCTCCGCCAGCACCTTGTCGTCGCCGAAGGAACTGATCGCCTCGCGCTTGCATGAGGCCAGCGCGTCCTTGAATTGCGCCGAGTTCTCGATCACGCGCATGCCCTTGCCGCCGCCGCCGGCGGACGCCTTCAGCAGCACCGGGTAGCCGATCTTGTCGGCCTGCGCGTGCAGGAAGTCGGCGTCCTGCTGCTCGCCGTGATAGCCGGGCACCAGCGGCACGTTGGCCTTCTCCATCAGCTGCTTGGCGGCGGACTTGGAGCCCATCGCGCGCATCGCCGATGCAGGCGGCCCAATGAATACAAGGCCCGCTTCGGCGCAGGCGTCGGCGAATTCGGCGTTCTCGGAGAGGAAGCCATAGCCGGGATGGATCGCTTGCGCGCCGGTGGCCTTGGCCACGGCGATGATTTTCTCGCCGCGCAGATAGCTTTCTTTGGCGGCTGCGGGGCCGATCAGCACCGCTTCATCGCACACCGCGACATGCTTGGCATTGGCGTCCGCTTCCGAGTACACGGCGACGGTCTTGATGCCCATGCGGCGCGCGGTGGCGGCCACGCGGCAGGCGATTTCACCACGGTTGGCGATCAGTATTTTTGTGAACATGGTCTCTCTCTTGGCAGCTTGTGGCTGGAAGTTTTTTTATAGTTAACCGTAAAACCGTCCGCGTCATTCCCGCGCAGGCGGGAATCCATGCTGAGCATCTCGATCAGATATGGCTGGCTCAGCATGGGCTCCCGCTTTCGCGGGAGCGACGAGTGACGTGTTAGCAGCCGCACTTCTCCTTCGGTGCCGAGTCCAGCACGGCGCCGCGGGTTTTCAGGCCCAGTTTGTTCAACAGCGTGCGGTCGTCTTCCGCTTCCGGGTTGTCGGTGGTGAGCAGCTTGTCGCCGTAGAAGATCGAATTGGCGCCGGCCAGGAAGCACATCGACTGCACCGCCTCACCCATCTGACGGCGGCCCGCCGACAGACGCACGCGCGCCTTCGGCATCGTGATGCGGGCCACGGCGATGGTGCGTACGAATTCGAACGGATCCAGCGGGTCCATGCCGTACAGCGGCGTGCCTTCCACCTGCACCAGATGGTTGACCGGCACCGACTCGGGATACGGATTCAGGTTGGCCAGCTGCGCGATCAACCCTGCGCGCTGCAGGCGCGATTCGCCCATGCCGACGATGCCGCCGCAGCAGACCTTCAGGCCCGCTTCGCGGATGCGGCCCAGCGTGTCCAGGCGGTCCTGGTATTCGCGGGTCGAGATCACGTTGTCGTAGAACTCCGGCGCGGTATCCAGGTTGTGGTTGTAATAATCGAGGCCGGCGGCCTTCAGGCGCTCGGCCTGCTTTTCTTCCAGCATGCCCAGCGTGGCGCAGGTCTCCAGGCCCAGCGCCTTCACTTCGCGCACCATCTCTTCGACCTTGTCCATGTCGCGGTCTTTAGGGCTGCGCCATGCGGCGCCCATGCAGAAGCGGGTGGCGCCGTTGTCCTTGGCCTGCCTGGCCGCATCGAGCACGGTGTCGATGTCGAGGATCTTCTTGGCTTCGACGCCGGTGTCGTAGCGCGCCGCCTGCGGGCAGTAGCCGCAGTCTTCCTCGCAGCCGCCGGTTTTGATCGACAGCAGCGTGGCCAGTTCGACGTCGCCGTCCGGGAAGTTGGCGCGGTGGGTCTGCTGCGCGCGGAACATCAGATCATTGAACGGCAGGTCGAACAATGCCATCACGTCTTCCAGCGGCCATGTCGCGGCAGGCGGCAAGGTGATGGCGGCCGTCGGACGGTGCAGCGAAACGGTTTTCGGTTCTTGGAGGGTGTTCTGGGACATCGTGTTTCCTTCTTCGTTCAAAGTTTGTTCTGAGCTGGCCAATTTGGCAGCTGCGTAAAGTCGAGATATTCGGCGGCGGCTTGCGCGCCGGGTTCGGCCAGGCGCGGTATGCGGCCCAGCAGCGGTGCGCTGATGCGCTGTTCCAGCGCGGCGACGTTTTCGTCGGCGAAGGCCATGTCGTCCTGCGTTTCGTTGGCGACCCAGCCGGCCAGCCGCAGGCCGCGCGCTTCGATCGCTTCCACCGTCAGCAGCGCGTGGCTGATGCAGCCGAGCCGCAGGCCGACCACCAGCACCACCGGCAGGTCGAGCTGCTCGGCCAGGTCGGCGGTGTCGAAATCGTCGTTGAGCGGCACGCGGAAGCCGCCCACGCCCTCCACCACCGAGGCGTCGGAGGCGGCGTTGATCTCGATGTAGGCCGCAAGAATCGGCACCGGCGAAATGGTGACGCCTTCCAGCGCGGCGGCGATGTGTGGTGCGGCCGCTTCCTTCAGCAGGAACGGCGTGGTGATCGATTGCAGCAGGTGGACGTTGCCGGCGGCGGCCAGCTGGTCGCAGTCGTCGTTGTGCCATTCGCCGTCGCGTAGTTCGGCGCCGGCGGCCACCGGCTTCATGCCGCAGGCGCGCACGCCGGCCTGCACCAGCGCGTGCAGCATCGCCGATGAGACCAGCGTCTTGCCGATTTCGGTGTCGGTGCCGGTGACGAAACAGCTGAAATGCGGCGGAATGCCGGTGGCGACCGGCGCTGGCTGCACCTGCGTTTGCGGTGTTTCCACGGCGATGACGGGATCGTCGAGACTCATATCAAGTCCTTTCCAATGCGTTGATCGCGGCTATCAGTTTCGCGACTTCCATGCTGCTATGCGCTGCCGACAGCGTCACGCGCAGGCGCGAGGTGCCCGGCGCCACAGTCGGCGGACGGATGGTGCCCACCCACAGGCCCTGCTCGTACAAGGCCGCGCCGGCACGCATGGTCTCGGCATTATCGCCGATCAGGATGGGCTGGATCGCAGTCATCGAGGGCAGGCGTTGCCAGCGCTTGAGGCGCAGGCCATCGTCCAATTGTGCCACCAAAGCTTGCAGCTGTGCGCGCCGGCTGCGGCCCTCGTCGCCTTCCAGCAGTTCGAGGCTGGTCAGCAGCGCGTGCGCTAGCGCCGGCGGCGTGGCGGTGGTGAAGATGTAGGGGCGGGCTTTCTGGATCAGCGTTTCGATCACCGTCTCGTGCGCGGCGACGAAAGCGCCGCTGACGCCGGCCGCCTTGCCCAGCGTGCCCATATACACCAGGTTGGGCGAGCGCAGGTTGAAGTGCTCCAGCGCGCCGTGGCCGTTGTCGCCCAGCGTGCCGAAGCCGTGGGCGTCGTCCACCACCAGCCAGGCGCTGTGCTGTTCGCACAAAGCCAGCAGCTGCGGCAGCGGCGCCAGGTCGCCGTCCATGCTGAAGACGCTGTCCGTCACTACCAGTTTGGTAGCGGCCTTGGAGGTGGCCAGCAGCTGGGCCAGCGCTTCCAGGTCGGCATGCGGGTAGACCTTGACGTTGGCGCGCGACAGGCGGGCGCCGTCGATCAGCGAGGCGTGGTTCAGCGATTCGGAGAAGATGTCGGCATCGCGGTCGGCGGCGGTCAGGCCGGTGACGATGGCGAGGTTGGCCATGTAGCCGGTGCAGAAAGTGAGCGCGCGCGGCGACTCCAGATGCGCGCCGACGAATTCCACCAGCCGTTCTTCCAGCATGGCGTGGGCGCGACCGTGGCCACTGATCAGGTGCGAGGCGCCGCTGCCGACGCCGTACATCGCCGCGCCTTCCTGCAGCGCGAGCTTGATGCTGCGGTGGTTGGCCAGGCCGAGGTAGTCGTTGGTGCAGAAGGCCAGCAGTTCGCGGCCGCCGACCGACACGCGCGGACCGCAAGGCGTGTCGACCGTGCGGCGGGTGCGGATCAGGTCCTGTTCTGCCAGCGCCTGCAGCTGCTGCTTGAGTTGATTCAGCATTTCCATGGTCAGCCCACCATCACTTGGTTGAACACGGCCAGCGTGTTGGCGGCGAGGCTGTCGATTTCCTCGTCGTTGAGGATATAGGGCGGCATCATGTAGACGGTGGAACCGATAGGGCGCATCAGCAGCTCGTGCTCCACCGCCGTGGCGAAGAAGCGGCGCGAGAAGTCCGGCTTGGCGTCGATGGCGTCGAAGGCCCAGATCATGCCGCGCTGGCGGAAGTTGCGCACCTGCTTGTGCTGCGCCAGCGGTTGCAGCGCTGCGGTCAGACGTGCGGCTTTCACGCGGTTGGCCGCCAGCACATCGTCTTCCTCGAAGATTTGCAGCGTCGCCAGCGCGGCGCGGCAGGCCAGCGGGTTGCCGGTGTACGAGTGCGAGTGCAGGAAGCCGCGCGTGACGTCGTTGCTGTAGAAGGATTGGTAGATCTCGTCGCGCGTCATCACCAGCGACAGCGGCAGGTAGCCGCCGCTGATGCCCTTCGACAGGCACAGGAAATCCGGCCACACGCCGGCCTGCTCGCAGGCGAAGAAGGTACCGGTGCGGCCGCAGCCGACGGCGATTTCGTCGAGGATCAGGTGCACGCTGTGACGGTCGCACAGTTCGCGCACCAGCTTCAGGTACAGCGGGTCGTGCATCGCCATGCCGGTGGCGCACTGCACCAGCGGTTCGATGATGATGGCGGCGATCTTGTCGGCGCGTTCGACGAACAGGCGCTCGACGTCGGCGGCGGCTTTGCGGGCCATGTCTTCGGCGGTTTCGCCTTCGGCGGCGTTGGCATTCCTGGCGTCCGGCGACATCACCGTTTGCGAGGCGCGCAGCAGCGGGCCGTAGGCGTCCTTGAACAGGGCGACGTCGGTGACGGCCAGGGCGCCGATGGTCTCGCCGTGGTAGCTGCCCTTGAGGCAGACGAATTCCTGCTTGCCGCTCTTGCCGTTGTTGCGCCAGGAGTGGAAGCTCATCTTCAGCGCGATTTCCACCGCCGAGGCGCCGTCGCTGGCGTAGAAGGTGTGGCCGAGCACATGGCCGGTTAGCGCCGACAGTTTTTCCGACAGCTCGATCACCGGCTCGTGCGTGAAGCCGGCCAGCATGGCGTGTTCCAGCGTGTCCAGCTGGTCCTTCAGCGCGGCGTTGATGCGCGGGTTGGCGTGGCCGAACAGGTTCACCCACCAGGAGCTGATCGCATCGAGGTAGCGGCGGCCTTCATGGTCGTACAGCCACGCGCCCTTGCCGCTCTTCACAGGGATCAGCGGGATGGTTTCGTGGTGCTGCATCTGGGTGCACGGATGCCATACGCTGCGCAGGCTGCGTGCGACCCAGTCGCTTTGTTTATTCAATTCCAAAAAATACTCCTATCCCCGCGTCGTCATTCCCGCGCAGGCGGGAATCCATGCTGCGGCATATAGGATGCTCAGCATGGATCCCCGCATTCGCGAGGATGACGGCGGGGGTAACTAAACTAGCCATGACGGCTTGCGCTTCTCCAGGAACGAGGCCACGCCTTCGCGGCCCTGTTCCGAGGCGCGGATATGGGCGATGCGCTCGGCGGTATCGGCCAGCAGCGCATCGTTGACGGTTTGCCCGACCACTTCTCGCACCAGCACCTTGGCTTGCTGCACGGCGTTCGGGCTGTTGTTGACCAAGGCTTTGACGATCTCCGCCACCTTGGCGTCGAGCGCGTCGGCGGCCACCACTTCGTGCGCGAAGCCGATGCGCAGCGCTTCCTGCGCGCCGAAACGCTCGGCGGTGAGGAAGTAGCGGCGCGACGCGTTCTCGCCCATGGCCTTGATCACATAGGGCGAAATGGTCGCGGGGATCAGTCCCAGTTTCACTTCGCTCAGGCAGAAGTTGGCCTGGTCGACCGCGACGATGATGTCGCACGCGGAGACCACCCCCATGCCGCCGGCGTAGCAATCGCCCTGCACCTTGGCCACCACGGGCTTGGGACACAGGTAGATCGTGCGTAGCATCTCCGCCAGTTGCAGAGCGTCGGCATGGTTTTCGGCGTGCGTATAGCCCGCCATTTTTTTCATCCAGTTCAAGTCGGCGCCGGCGCAGAAGGCCGGGCCGTTCGCTGCCAGCACAATCGCGCGCAGGTCTTCTTCCGCACCGAGCTCGCCGAAGGCTCGCGTGATCTCGGCGATGGTGGTTTCGTTGAAGGCGTTGCGCACATCCGGGCGGTTCAGCGTGACGGTGGCGACTTTTCCTTCGCGGCTGATGGTCAGCGTAGTAAAGCTCATCTCTTGTCCTTGATCGTATATTTGATTTCGGTCGGCATGCCGACGCCTTGCAGGAAGCGCGTGGTCTCCGGCAGCCAGATGGCGACGCCGTCCGGGCTGGAGCTCATGCCGTGCGCATCGCGCTTGAACGGTCCGTAGGCCACCAGCTGCGCCTTGCCGCCACCGGCGGTGTAGGCCGCGTACATATCGGCCGCCAGCCTGGGGCCGAAGTGCTGGTCGTTGGCGCCGTAGAACCAGATGCTAGGCGTGGTGCTGACCGCGCCGTAGGCCTTGAATGCATCGACCAGCGCGGCCTGCCAGTCGCAATGCGAGCGGCTGTTGACGCCACCGGCGAAGTTGATCACGCCCCGCACGCCGCTGATGTTATGGCTGCCGGCGGCGATCGCCGTCAGGCCGCCGTGCGACTGGCCGGCCAGGATCACGTGCTGCTGGTCGGCCCACGGCTGTTTCATCACGTAGGTCATCGCCGCGTACAGCGACGACGCCTGGTCTTCGCCGTTTTCTTTTGCGTGGCAGTGCGAGTTGACGTAGGTGCCGCCGGAGCCGGCAAAGCCCAGCCGCATCGGGATCACCACTGCATAGCCGCGCTTGACGAACTCGCGGCTGATGACCGGGTAGCGCGCCCGTTCCTGCTGGTGAGCTTCGCCGGCGGCTTTGCCGTGGTTCATGAACAGCACCGGGAACGGGCCGTCGCCCGGCGGTTTGTAGATGGTGGTCTGCAGGCTGATCCCGGCGCCGGCTATCTTAGCGGGGATGGCGATGACCTGCTCGCCCATGCCCGCATCGATCACCGGCAAGGGGCCTGCCTGCGCCGGGGCGCAAGCCGCCGCCAGCAGCAGCGCTGCCAGTGCGTGACGGGATCGGGTCTGCATGGTCATCGTCTGCTTACATCCTGAAGACGCCGAACTTGGTGTCCGGGATTTCGGCGTTGAGCGCGGCCGACAGGCCCAGGCCCAGCACCATGCGGGTGTCGGCCGGGTCGATCACGCCGTCGTCCCACAGGCGCGCGGTGGCGTAGTACGGGTGGCCCTGGTGCTCGTACTGCTCCTTGATCGGCTGCTTGAACGCGGCTTCTTCTTCCGCCGTCCACGAGCCGCCCTTGCCTTCGATGCCGTCGCGCTTGACGGTGGCCAGCACCGACGCGGCCTGGTCGCCGCCCATGACGGAGATGCGGGCGTTAGGCCACATCCACATGAAGCGCGGCGAGAAGGCGCGGCCGCACATGCCGTAGTTGCCGGCGCCGAAGCTGCCGCCGATGATGACGGTGAACTTGGGCACGGCGGCGGTGGCGACCGCCGTCACCATCTTGGCGCCGTTGCGGGCGATGCCTTCGTTTTCGTATTTGCGGCCGACCATGAAGCCGGTGATATTTTGCAGGAACACCAGCGGGATCTTGCGCTGCGCGCACAGCTCGATGAAGTGCGCGCCTTTCAGCGCGGACTCGGAGAACAGGATGCCGTTGTTGGCGATGATGCCGACCTTCATGCCGAAGATGTGGGCGAAGCCGCAGATCAGCGTGGTGCCGTAGCGCGCCTTGAATTCATCGAACTCGCTGCCGTCGACGATGCGGGCGATCACTTCGCGCACGTCGAATGGCTTGCGGGTGTCGACCGGGATCACGCCGTACAGTTCTTCGGTGGGGTACTTCGGTTCCGCCGCCTCGCGCAACGCGCCCTGCTGTGGCTTGGTGCGGTTCAGATTCGAGACGATGGTGCGCGCCAGCGACAGCGCGTGCAGGTCGTTCTGCGCCAGGTGGTCGGCCACGCCGGACAAACGCGTGTGGACGTCGCCGCCGCCCAGGTCTTCGGCGGTGACTACTTCGCCGGTGGCGGCCTTCACCAGCGGCGGGCCGCCGAGGAAGATGGTGCCCTGTTCCTTGACGATGATCGATTCGTCGCTCATCGCCGGCACGTAGGCGCCGCCTGCGGTGCAGGAGCCCATCACCACGGCGATCTGCGGGATGCCCTTGGCCGACAGGTTGGCCTGGTTGTAGAAGATGCGGCCGAAGTGGTCGCGGTCCGGGAAGACGTCGTCCTGGTTGGGCAGGTTGGCGCCGCCCGAATCGACCAGGTAGATGCACGGCAGGTTGTTCTGGTCGGCGATTTCCTGCGCGCGCAGGTGCTTCTTGACCGTCATCGGGTAGTAGGTGCCGCCCTTGACGGTGGCGTCGTTACAGACGATCACGCACTCCTGGCCGGCCACGCGGCCGATGCCGGTGATGATGCCGGCCGCCGGCGCGGCGTCGGCGCCGTTGGCGTCCTGGTACATGCCGTAGGCCGCCATCTGCGACAGTTCGAGGAAGGGCGTGCCGGGATCGAGCAGCATCTGCACGCGGTCGCGCGGCAGCAGTTTGCCGCGGGCGACGTGCTTGGCCGATGCCGCCTCGCCGCCGCCGAGGGCGATTTTGGCGACCTTGTCGCGCAGGTCGTCGACGACGGCCTGCATGGCGGCCACGTTGGCTTTGAAATCCTCGCTGCGGGGATTGAGTTTGCTTTCGATCTGCGGCATTGCTTTTCCTTTTTCTGCGCGGTGTCTCCGCCGCGTCCTGATGATTTATTCTGGAAAACTACCGTCAACGTAAAACCAGCGCAGCCCGCCATCGGCCGGCTCGCGGACAAAATTACTGATCTCGTGCAGACGCTGGGCCCGGCCATTGGTCTTGAACCGGGCGACAAACTCCACCGTATCCCGGGTCGGGTCGGCGTTTTCTGCTTTACGTTGACGTAAACGTAAAGCAGATTTTACCTCAAGTCCCAGCCACTGCAATTTTTCTTCCTTGCTCATGATCGGCTCGGCCGGGCGGGTGCTGGCGTGCCAGGTGGCCATCAGGTAGGGCTCGTTGCGCTGGACGTAGGCGGTATAGCGCGAACGCATCAGCGCCTCGGCGGTCGGCGGGATGGCGGCACCTTCGATATACGGGCCGCAGCAGCTTGCCAGGGAGGGGCCGCCGCAGGGGCAGGCCGCGGGCGCGGTGGACTTCTTGGACATGAATTCGGATGGTCGGGCTGGTGTGACGATCCAGCATTATCCGCCAAATAGCCGCATTCCGCCGGGCTTGCCGTTATGCCAAGGGTATAAATATTGTTCTTTTCAGCGTGCTGATGCACACACGTTTCCTGTAACGCTATTACACTAGAGGCGTGAGGAGATTTGAATGAGCCAGACCAGTTTTGAATTCAAGGCGGATGCCAACGACAGTACGCCGCTGTACATGCAAATTGCCCGCAAATTAAGCGACGATGTCCATAACGGCCGTTACCAGGTGGACCAGGCGCTGCCTTCCGAGCGGACCCTGTCGGAGCTGCTGAACGTGTCGCGGGTGACCGCGCGCAAGGCCATCGACCAGCTGGTGGATCAGGGACTGGTGGTGCGCCGCCGCGGATCGGGCAACTATATTGCGCCGCGCATCGAGCAGCCGCTGTCCAACCTGACCAGTTTTTCCGAGCAGTTGCAGCAGCGCGGCCACATCCCCGGCTCGCGCTGGCTCAAGCGCGCGGTGGTGACGCCGACGCCGGAAGAGCAGCTGAGCCTGGGCCTGTCGCCGTATTCCAAGGTGGCGCGGCTGGAGCGCCTGCGCCTGGCCGACGACGTGGTGATGGCGTATGAGGTGTCGGTGCTGCCGCAGACCGTGCTCAACGACCCGAACGCGGTCGGCGCCTCTCTGTACCAGTACCTGGAAAGCATCGGCCAGGCGCCGGCGCGCGCCTTGCAGCACATCCGCGCGATGAACGCCTCGGCTGAGCTGGCCAAGCAATTGGGTGTTCCCGAGGGGCAGGCGGTGCTGTACATTACCCGTATTGCCTATCTGGAATCGGGCGAGGCGATGGAGCTGACGCATTCCTATTGCCACAGCGATCATTATGACTTCGTCGCGGAGATGCGTCGCGCAACGTAACACAACGACCTATGCTAAAAACCGAAACGCCGAGTACGCAGCACGCGCAGCTGGATCAATATTCGGTTGAGGCATTGGTGGCGGCGCTGGTCGAGGACCAGACCCACGCACTGCGGGCGGTGCAAGCCGCCGAGCCGAGCATCACCGCCGCCGTGCAGTCGATGGCGCCGCGCATCGCCGCCGGCGGACGGCTGATCTATGTCGGCGCCGGCACGTCGGGGCGGTTGGGCATCCTCGACAGCGTGGAATTGTTCCCTACTTTCTCCTGGCCGCACGAGCGCGCCATTGCCCTGCTGGCCGGCGGCCTGGGCGCCATGTTCGAGGCGGTGGAGGGGGCGGAGGATGATCGCGCCAAGGGCGCTTCCGACTTGCGGTTGCTGTATCCGGTTTATAACGACGTGGTGTTGCTGGTGGCGGCGTCGGGCACCACGCCGTATGTGCTGGGCGCTTTGCAGGCGGCGCGCACGGTGGGCGCTTTGACGGTCGGCATCGCCAACAACGTCGGCACGCCGCTGACGGCCGGCGCCGACGTTGGCATCACCATCGACACCGGGCCGGAAGTCATCTCCGGCAGCACGCGGCTGAAGGCGGGCACGGCGCAGAAGATCGTGCTGAACACCTTGTCGAGCGCCTTGATGGTGCGGCTGAACAAAGTCTACGGCAACCTGATGGTGGACATGCACGCCACCAACGTCAAGCTGGTCGAACGCGCGGTGCGGCTGACCATGCACGCCACCGGCGTCGACGCCGACATCGCGCGCGGCGTGCTGGAGCGCTGCCACTTCCACGTCAAGGTCGCCATCGTCGCGCTGCTGAAAAACACCTCCATCGAAGAAGCGCAAAACCTGCTCGACGCATCGGACGGCAATGTCCGCCGGGCCCTGAAATAAAATTGGGGTCAAGTCTGACATTCGGACACGAGCTCTGCCGTAGCGGCTGCTACAGCAGAGCTCGTGTCCGAATGTCAGACTTGACCCCAGGTTGAAAGGCGGTATGAAGCAACAACGCAGTGCCTGGGCCTGGGTGCCTAGTATCTCATTCAGTCAGGCTGTGCCTTACGTCGCGGTGATGATGTTGTCGACTGTGATGTACAAGAACCTCGGCGTGTCCAATACCGATCTGGCGTTTTATACCGCGTGGCTGTACCTGCCTTGGGTGATCAAGCCGCTGTGGTCGCCCATCGTGGAGCTGTTCGGCACCAAGCGGCGCTGGATCGTGCTGCTGCAACTGCTGACCGGCGCGGCGCTCGCCTCCGTGGCGCTGACCCTGCACCTGCCCGATTTCTTCCGCATGAGCCTGGCCTTGCTGTGGCTGATGGCGTTCAGCTCGGCCACCCACGATATCGCCTCCGACGGCTACTACATGCTCGGCTTGCCGACCCAGCACCAGCAGGCCGCGTTCGTCGGCGTGCGCAGCGCGTTCTACAAGCTGGCGATGATCTCCGGACAAGGCGGCCTGGTCTACCTCGCCGGCAAGCTGGCCACGTCCAGCGGTGATCCCGCCTGGGCCTGGTCGGCGGTGTTCTGCCTGATGGCGGCCCTGATGCTGGCCTTGAGCGCGTATCACCAGTTGATCCTGCCCCGCCCCGATACCGACCGCAGCCATGCCGGCGGCGGCGCGCTGTGGAGGGATTTCCTGCGCACCTTCCACAGTTTCTTCCAGAAGCCGGGCATCAAGGCCACGCTGGGTTTCCTGCTGCTGTACCGCCTCGGCGAGGCGCAACTGCTGAAGATGGCGGCGCCCTTCCTGCTCGATCCACGCGCGCAAGGCGGACTGGGCCTGAGCACCGAGACCTTCGGCGTGGTCTACGGCACCATCGGCGTGTGCGCGCTGGTGCTGGGCGGGCTGGCCGGCGGCGTGGTGATTTCCCGCTTCGGCCTGAAGCGCAGCCTGTGGCCGATGGTGTTCGTCATGCACGTGCCGGACCTGGTGTTCGTCTATCTGGCCACCGCGCTGCCGACCAACACCGTGCTGATCTCCGCCTGTCTGGCGGTGGAGCAGTTTGGCTACGGTTTCGGCTTCTCGGCCTTCATGCTGTACATGGTGCTGGTGGCGGACGGCGAGCACAAGACCGCACACTACGCGATCTGCACCGGCTTCATGGCCCTCGGCATGATGTTGCCGGGCATGGTCAGCGGCTGGATACAGCAGCACCTGGGTTATCAATATTTCTTCATCTGGGCCTGCATTTCGACCCTGCCCGCGTTCGGGATGACGGCGCTGGTACGGATCGATCCTGAATTCGGTAGATAAACCCCGTATGCGTTGAGTGATACGCTTGCGCTACCACTTAGGGGTCGGACCCCGTACGGGGTCCGACCCCGCCGGGCAGTGCGGGGTAAAATTACAATACGTGTGCTCAATAGATTCGGGGAATGGTTTTGGTTTTTAATGCAAAGAAGCGGTTGACGCTGACCGCCGGCATGGCCGGCGCACTGGCCGTGCTGCTGGATGGATGTTCCAGCACACCGATAGCGCCTGCCGCGCCAACCGGCGCCACGCCACGCCCACCGGCGACCGGCGCCACGGCGCCATCACCGGCACCGTTCGATATGAACATGCCGCCGCCGGCGCCGCGCGAGTTCCGTGCGGCGTGGGTGTCGACCGTGGCCAACATCGATTGGCCCAGCCGCAACAACCTGAGCATGGCCAGGCAGCAGGCCGAAGCGCTCGCCATCCTCGACCGCGCACAGGCGCTGAACCTGAACGCCATTGTGCTGCAGGTGCGGCCAAGCGCGGATGCGATCTACCCGTCCGAGCTGGAGCCGTGGTCCGAGTTCCTGACCGGCCAGCAGGGCCGCGCGCCGGCCACCGCCTGGGATCCGCTGCAATTCTGGATCGAGCAGGCGCACGCGCGCGGACTGGAGCTGCATGCGTGGTTCAATCCCTACCGCGCCCGCCACGCGACGGCCAAGTCGCCGCTGGCGCGCAACCACATCGGCAGCACCAATCCTGACGTGGTTAAATCCTACGGCCGCTACCTGTGGATGGACCCGGGCGAAGCGGCCGCCTCGCAGCACACGCTGGACGTGGTGCTGGACGTGGTGCGCCGCTACGATATCGATGGCGTCCACATCGATGACTATTTCTATCCCTACCCGATCGACACGGCCGCCAGCACGGCCGGCCCGGAAGGCGTGGCGCTGGACGCCGGCGTTGGCCAGAAGCAGGAACTGGAGTTCCCGGACCAGCCGTCATGGCAGCGCTACTTGCTGGGCGGCGGCACGCTGGACCGCGCCGGCTGGCGCCGCCAGAACGTCAACACGCTGATCGAGGCGCTCTACCTCGGCATCCACAAGGAAAAGAGCTGGGTGCGCTTCGGCATCAGCCCGTTCGGCATTGGCCGTCCGGACCGGCGCCCGGCCGGCATCGTCGGCTTCAGCCAGTACGACAAGCTGTATGCGGACGCCGAGCTGTGGCTGGCCAATGGCTGGCTCGACTACCTGGCGCCGCAGCTGTACTGGCCGGTGGCGCAGGCGCCGCAGGCGTTCGACGTGCTGCTCGATTACTGGCTGGCGCAGAACACCCGCGCGCGCCACGTCTGGCCCGGCCTGTACACCAGCCGCATCGACAACAGCGCCAAGGCGTTCGCGCCGGAGGAGATCGTCAAGCAGATCGGCGTCACGCGCAGCCGCGCCGGCGTGCAGGGCCATCTGCATTTCAGCATCGCGGCGCTGATGGACAACCGCAAGGGCATTGCCGACCAGCTGCGGACGCAGACTTACCAGACCGCCGCGCTGGCCCCGGCCAGCCCGTGGCTGGGCTCGGAGCCGCCGCCGGCGCCGACCGTCGCCGTGCGGCGCGAAGGCAATGGCGTGGGACTGAAGTTGTCCGCCGGCGCCGGCAAGCCGGTCGCGCATTATGCGATCTGGTCGCGCTATGGTTCGGAATGGCGCTTCGCGGTGGCGCCCGCCTCACGGCCGGTGCTGCTGTTGTCGGACGATGCGGCGGGCGGCTCGGCGCAGGCGGTGGTGGTCAGCGCCATCGACCGCCTGGGCAATGAAAGCGAACGACTCAGCGTGATGCGCTGAGTATCATGGAGCGAAACATGGGCGAGCTGGGACTGGGCATCGACGCGGGCGGCACGCAGACCCGCTGGGCGCTGGCCGACGCGGCAGGAGTGATCGTGGCCGAGGGCGCGGTGGCCGGCATGTCCGCTACGCAGATGGGCAACACCGCCGGCCGCGACGCGGTGCGCGGCATCTTCTCGATGCTGGCGACGCAGGTGCTGGCGGTGGGCAAGCCGCACGGCGTGTGCGCCGGCCTGACCGGCTTTGACGGCCTGGCCACGCTGCCCGCGCAATGGCTGGCCGAGCTGCTGCAAGTTGCGCCGCCGGCGGTCACGCTGCGCAACGACGTGGAAATCGCCTACCTCGACAATTTCGCGCCCGGCGAAGGCTACCTGGTCTACGCCGGCACCGGCTCCATCGCCGCCTGGATCGCCGAGGACGGCGTGTTCCACCGCGCCGGCGGACGCGGCGTCACGCTCGACGACGGCGGTGGCGGCTTCTGGATCGCGCGCGAGGCAATGCGCCACATCTGGCGGCTGGAGGATGAGCAGCCCGGCGCGTGGCAGCAATCGCCGATGGCGCGCGCGGTGTTCGAGCAGGTCGGCGGCAGCGACTGGGCCTTGTCGCGCCAGTTCATCTACGGCCAGGACCGGGGCGCCATTGGCCGCCTGGCTTTGGCCGTGGCCGCGAGCGCCGATGCCGACCCTGTAGCGCGCGCCATCCTCGAACAGGCCGGCCAGGAGCTGGCGCGCATCGGGCTGGCGCTGGTGGGCCGCTACGGTCCGCGGCCGCTGGTGCTGAGCGGCCGGGCCGCCACGCTGCATCCGCTGATCGCGCAGACGATGCGCGCGGCGCTGCCGCCGGAACTGTCGCTGCGGCAAAAAGAAGCACAGTCGCACCACGCTGCGGCCCGCATTGCTCTACACTCACGGAATTGAACCGCTGCCGAGACCGCCAATGATGAAGATCCTTCCGCTGACCGCCCTGTCCACCGCCGTCGCCCTGCTAGCCGGTTGCGCCACCGTGCCGCCGCCGCCCGCCGGGCCGCGTCTCGACACCTCGCTGAGCGCGCGCAGCCAGAGCGACCGCATCAAGTACATCATCATCCACTACACGGTCAGCGACCTGCCGCAGTCGATCAAGATCCTGACCCAGCAGGAAGTCAGCGCGCACTACCTGTTGACCGATACGGAGCAGCCGTTCTTCTACACGCTGGTGGACGAGTCGCGCCAGGCCAACCACGCCGGGCTGAGCAGCTGGAAGATCTACAACCAGCTCAATTCGGCATCGATCGGCATCGAGATCGTCAACCCGGGCTTTGTCGAGACGCCGCAGGGCCGCGTGTACGCGCCGTTCAAACAGGCGCAGATCGACCAGCTGATTTTGCTGTTGAAGCAGATCGTGGCGCGCCACGGCATCAAGCCGGAGAACATCCTCGGCCACAACGATATCGCGCCGCAGCGCAAGCAGGACCCCGGTCCGATGTTCCCGTGGAAGCAGCTGGCCGACGCCGGCCTGATCGCGTGGCCGGAAGCGAGCCGCGTGGCCGCGCGCCTGCCGGGCTTCCTGGAGCAGTTGCCGGACGTGGCCTGGTTCCAGCGCAAGCTGGCCCAGCACGGCTATGCGGTGCCGCAGACGGGCGAGCTGGACCAGGCCACCCGCAATGTGATGGTGGTGTTCCAGTCCAAGTATCGGCAGGCGCTGTATGACGGCGTGCCGGATGCGGAGACGGCGGCCATCCTCGATGTGCTGACCAGCCCGCTGCCGGCCATGCAGATGGCGATCCCGCCGACGGTGATGCCGCCGCCGCAACCGGCGCCAGGCACGGTGCCGACTGAATAATTTGCCGGGAGTGCCGCATGGCTGTCACCATCCGCTGTGAAGAAATCGCCGGCCACCCCGACTTCCGGCGCCTCGACAGCATCGCCGGCATCGCTGTCGATCTGCGCTACGCCACGCCGGATAACTTTGTCGGCCGCGATTTGTATTCGCCGCTCGATTGCGCCTGGCTGCACCACCATGCGGCGGCGGCGCTGGAGAAAGTCGTGGCATGGCTGGCCGAGCGGCGTCCCGACTGCAAGGTGCTGGTGCTGGACGCCCTGCGTCCGCAGCGCGTGCAGGAGCAGCTGTGGCTGGCGCTGCAGGGCACGGAGCTGCTGGGCTACATCGCCGATCCGGCGCGCGGCTCGATCCACTCGTTCGGCATGGCGCTGGACCTGACCTTGCTGGATGCGCAAGGCCGCGAGCTGGACATGGGCACCGGTTTCGATGATTTGTCCGAACGTTCGCATCCTGCGCTGGAGGCCGCGATGCTGGCGCGCGGCGAGTTGACCGCGCAGCAGATCGCCAACCGCCAGCTGCTGCGCGACGCGATGTTTCAGGCCGGCTGGGTCGGCATCAACAGCGAATGGTGGCACTTCGATTGCGGCGACCGCTTGCTGGTGCGGCGCGACTACCTCCGCGTGCTGTAGAGCGCCCCGGTCGTCCTCGCGAAAGCGGGGACCCATACGCCGCATCCTGACTGGCGCGGCATGGATTCCCGCCTGCGCGGGAATGACGAGCTAGCGATCCACCATCGCCATGCGCTCCTTGCTGTAACGCGGACCGGCGACCTGCTTGAGCGCGTTATCCAGTACCGCCATCTCGGTCGCATCCAGCGTGATCTCCGCCGCCGCCACGTTCTGCTCATGGGAACCGGTTTCGATGATTTGTCCGAACGTTCGCATCCTGCGCTGGAGGCCGCGATGCTGGCGCGCGGCGAGTTGACCGCGCAGCAGATCGCCAACCGCCAGCTGCTGCGCGACGCGATGTTTCAGGCCGGCTGGGTCGGCATCAACAGCGAATGGTGGCACTTCGATTGCGGCGACCGCTTGCTGGTGCGGCGCGACTACCTCCGCGTGCTGTAGAGTGCCCCGGTCGTCCTCGCGAAAGCGGGGACCCATACGCCGCATCCTGACTGGCGCGGCATGGATTCCCGCCTGCGCGGGAATGACGAGCTAGCGATCCACCATCGCCATGCGCTCCTTGCTGTAACGCGGACCGGCGACCTGCTTGAGCGCGTTATCCAGTACCGCCATCTCGGTCGCATCCAATGCGATCTCCGCCGCCGCCACGTTCTGCTCCAGGAAAGTGCGACGGCGCGTGCCGGGGATGGTCACGATATCGTCGCCCTTGTGCATGGCCCACGCCAGCGCGATCTGCCCCGGCGTCACCAGGCGATGATCGGCCAGCTCGCGCACGATGGCGGCCGCTTCCATGTTGCGGTCGAAGTTCTCGCCTTGCAGACGCGGGTCCAGATGGCGGAAATCGTTGGGCGGATACTCTTCCGCTCGCTTGGCGGTGCCGGCCAGGAAGCCCCGTCCCAGCGGGCTGAACGCCACCAGGCCGATGCCCAGCTCGCGCAGCGCCGGCAGCACGTCGGCCTCCAGGTTGCGCTCCCACAGCGAATACTCGCTTTGCAGCACGCTGATCGGATGCACCGCGTGGGCGCGGCGGATGTTGGCCACGCCGGCCTCGGACAGGCCGAGGTAGCGCACCTTGCCTTCGCGGACCAGATCGGCCATCACGCCCACCACCTCCTCGATCGGCACCAGCGGATCGATGCGGTGCTGGTACAGCAGGTCGATATAGTCGGTGTTCAGACGGCGCAGCGAGCCTTCCACCTTTTCGCGGATATGGGCCGGGTCGCTGGTCACGCCGACGATCTTGCGGTCGCGGATATCGAAGCCGAACTTGGTGGCGAGGATGACCTCGCTGCGGCGGCCGGCAAAGGCGCGGCCCAGCAGCGCTTCATTGTCGTAGGGGCCGTACTGCTCGGCCGTGTCGAAGAAGTTGACGCCCAGCTCCAGTGCGCGGTGCAGCGTGGCGACCGCCTCGGTCTGGTCGGCCGGCCCGTAGGTATTGCTCATGCCCATGCAGCCCAAACCCTGCTCCGATACCGTCAGACCCTGGCTGCCTAAAGTACGTCGTTTCATGATGACTCCTGCGTGATGTGGTGCTTTCAGTATCGGTGCTGCACAAAAAATACACAATCCGCTTACAATGCAAAGCATTGTTGATGCAGCTGCAACGGTGGAGCGATGCGATGGAAATGTTGAAGGAAATGGCTATCTTTGCACAGGTGGTCGATAGCGGCGGTTTCTCCTCGGCGGCGCGGCAGCTGGAGCTGACCACGTCGGCAGTCAGCCGCCACGTGTCGCGGCTGGAGGCGCACATGGGCGGACGGCTGCTGCACCGGACCACGCGCTCGCTGTCGCTGACCGAGCTGGGGCAGCAGGTCTATGCGGCCTGCGTGCGCATGGTCAGCACGGCGCGCGAGGTGCATGCGCTGGCCGGCAGCTACAGTGCGCGGCCGAACGGCACGATACGCGTCAGCGCGCCCATCGTGCTGGGCCAGGTGTGGCTGGCGCCCAAGCTGCCGGGCTTCCTGGCGCGCTATCCGGAGGTCAATGTCGAGCTGCAACTGATGGACCGCAAGATCGACCTGATCGAGGAAGGCATGGACCTGGCGATCCGCATCGCGACCGAGCTGGCGCCGGGGCTGGCGGCGCGCACGCTGGGGCCGGTGAGCTATGTGCTGGTGGCGTCGCAGCAGTATCTGGACGTGCATGGCGAGCCGCAATCGCCGCACGAGCTGCCGGCACATCAGTGCAGCTACCTGGGCTACGCGCGCTTCGGCGACGTGTGGAGTATGCGGCGCGGCAGCGAGACGGCCAGCATCCGCGTGCCGTCGCGGCTGACGATCAACAACAGCGCGGCCTTGATGGCGGTGGTGGAAGCAGGCGGCGGCATCGGCCTGGTGCCGGACTTCACGGCGCGCCCGGCGCTGGCGCAGCGGCGGGTGAGGCAGGTGCTGCCGGAATGGATTTTCGACGAGCCGTACGCCGGCACCGTGCACGCGGTCTACATGCCCGGCCCGCACCTGGCGTTGAAGGTGCGGGTGTTCATCGATTATCTGGTTGAGGAAGGGTTGGCGGGAACATAGGTGGCGCCGCTGCGGGCCACCCAGTCGATCACACCATCCAGCACGGTGCGGCCGGCGCCGTTGGCGACGTGCTCGTCGTTCAGGATGGCGACCACGATGCAGGGCTGGCCGCCGGCGTCGGTGACGTAGCCGGCGATGGCGATCACGCTTTTCAGGCTGCCGGTCTTGATGCGGGCGCGCAGCGCGGCCGGGCTGTCCTTGAGGCGCTTGCGCATGGTGCCGTCGGTGGCGGCGATCGGCAGGCTGGATAGGAACTCCGGCATCCACAGGCTTTTCAGGCCCGCTTGCAGCACGCCCGCCAGTTGCGCCGGCGTGGCGCGCTCGATGCGCGACAGGCCGGAGCCGTTGTCGAACACCAGGCCGTTGGCGTCGATGTGCTGGTTTTGCAGCCAGGCGCGGATCGCGGTTTCGGCGCGCATCGGCGTGCTGGCCTGGCTGCCGTCGGGCGCGATCGGGCGGCTGCCCAGCACGGGGTCGGCCTGCAGGCTGCCCAGCATCAGGAAGACCGTGCGGGCCAGGGTGTTGTCGGAGAACTTGTTGATGTCGCGTAGCATTTCCGGCAGCGGGCGGGAGACGTGTTCGGCCAGCAGGCGGAGGGCCGGGGCCGGGGCTGCGGCCGGTGCCGGCGCGGTGGCGGATTCTGGCGCCGCAGCGATCTCGCTCTCGGTGGCCGAGGTGGTGACGGTGGCGCTTGGCGTGTCCGCAGCCGTTGGCACGCTGGCCTCGCGCACTTCGCCGCCGATGCTGCCGCCCAGCTTGCGCCAGCTGGCGCGCAGCAAGCGCTCCAGATAGTCGTGATGGTCCAGCACATCGACGCTGGTCGACTTGTTGCAGTTCTTGGGGTAGCTGCCATGCAGCACCACCTCGATCTTGTCGCCGCTGCGCGCGACGTCCGGCGAACGCCAACCCTGCTCCCACGCCGCGCACGGCGCATCGCTGAGCTTCATGTCCGAGCGGATGCTGACCTTGTCCATCTCCGGCATCATCACCAGGCCGACCTTGTTGCCGGTCGAGCGCATTTCCACTTTCAGCAGGTTGGTGTTGGTGAGCAGCGCATCGGGGATCACGTTGTAGTAGGCCCACGGGAATTCGTCGAACGGCGGCTGGCCCACGTCCGGCCGCGCCGGCTGGAACAGTTGACGGTCAAGGATCACGTCGCCCTTGATCTTGCGGATGCCCTGGTTGCGCAGCGCCTGCAGCATGTGCTGCAGCACGTCCTCGTTGAGATCGACATCGCCGCCGCCGCGCAGGATCAGGTCGCCCTGCAGCACGCCGTTGACCACCTCGGCGCTGCTGCGGAATTCGGTGCGGCCACGGAAGGCCGGGCCCAGTTGCTCCAACGCCGTCATGGTGGTGAACAGCTTCATGGTGGACGCCGGCTGCATGCTCTGCTGCGCGTTGTGCGAGACCAGCGTGGTGTCGCCGCGCAGCACGACGATGCCGGCGCCCTCCGGCGGAATATGGGCCGCCTGCAGCAGCGCGCTGATCGGCTCCGGCAGGTCGGCGGCATGGACGGCGCCGGCGGAAATCAGCGCGGCGAGGATGAGGCGACGGAACATGGCGACCTTGTTCAATGGAAGAAGATGTAGGAGACAAAAATGGCGGCGATGACACCGGCCAGGTCGGCGATCAGGCCGCAGGAAATCGCGTAGCGCGTCTTGCGTATGCCCACCGAGCCGAAGTACAGCGCGACGATGTAGAAGGTGGTGTCGGCCGAACCGTTGAACACGCAGGCCAGGCGGCCGACGAACGAATCCACGCCGTAGGTGCGCATGGTGTCGATCATCATGGCCTTGGCGGCGCTGCCGCTGAGCGGCTTCATCAGCGCGGTCGGCAGCGACGGCACGAAATCGGTGTTGACGCCGAGGTGGCCGAACAGCCAGCTGAAGCCGTCCATCACGTAGGCGAACACGCCGGCGTTGCGGATCACGCTGATCGCCACCAGCATGCCGACCAGGTAGGGAATCACGGTGATCGAGGTCTGGATGCCGCCCTTGGCGCCTTCGATAAACGCCTCGTAGACGTTGACCTTGCGCCGCAGCGCGCCGATGATGAAGCCGGCGATCACCACCATCAGCACCAGGTTGCTGAAGACCTTGGAGAACAGTTCGATTTCAAGCTTGGTCAGGTAGTGCGTGAAGTAAAAAACCAGGCCGGCGATGGCGGCCGTCATGCCGCCCAGCCAGCTCAGCACCACGCCGTTGAACAGGTTGATGCGCTGGCGGATGGCGACGGCGATGATGCCGGTGACGGTGGCCACGTAGGTCGCGATCATGCAGGGGATGAAGATGTCGGACGGATCGGCCGCGCCCAGGATCGAGCGCTGCGCCATGATGGCCAGCGGGATCAGGGTCAGGCCGGAGGTGTGCAGCACCAGGAACATGATCTGGGCGTCGGTCGGCTCGTCCTTGCTGGGGTTGAGCGTTTGCAGGCTTTCCATGGCCTTCAGGCCGAACGGCGTGGCGGCGTTGTCCAGGCCCAGCAGGTTGGCCGAGAAGTTCATCACCATGTGGCCGGTGGCCGGGTGGTTCTTCGGCACGCCGGGGAAGATGCGCGAGAAGAACGGCGCGATCAGCCGCGCCAGCAGGTCGATGGCGCCGGCCTTTTCGCCGATGTTCATGATGCCCAGCCACAGCGTCATCACGCCGGCCAGCGGCAGCGCGATGTCCATCACCGAGGCCTTGGCGGAGTCGAAGGTGCCGTCGATGATGCGCTTGAAAATTTCGGTGTCGCCCGTCAGGAGGAACTGCACCAGCGCGGCCGCAAAGCCGATCAGGAAGAAGCCGGACCAGATGTAATTGAGCGACATATCTAGAAATTTTCCTGAAAGCAGTGGGCGATTTGCGAAGTATAGCGGGTAAGCCTGCCAAAAAAGTTATAAGCTGCCGCTTTACGTATGCGATGTGGAATGGACCTGATGCCCAAAAGTTATGCCGCAGCGCTGCTGGCGCTGGCGTTATCTACCGGCCTTGCCGCCGCCGAGCCGGCGCCCAAGGTCCTGCACGCCTTCCTGAGCACCGGCGAGACCGGTCTTGATCCAGCCGTGGCGTCCGATATCGCCAGCCTCAGCCTGCTGGAAAACCTGTTCGATCCGCTGCTGCGCTACGACTATCTGGCCCGCCCCGTCAAACTGCAAGCCAACACGCTGAGCGCCATGCCGGCCGTGGAAGACAACGGCCTGAGCTACACCTTCCACCTGCGGCAGGACATCTACTTCACGCCCGATCCGGCGTTCAAGGGCGCGCATCGCCAGGTGACCGCGCAGGACTACGTCTACAGCCTGAAGCGCCTGTACGATCCGACGCTGAAGTCGCCGTGGCTGTTTCTGTTGGAGGGCAAGATCGCCGGCGACGAGGCGCTGAAGACCAGCTTCAGCTACGACAGCAACATCGCCGGCCTGCAGGCGCTGGACAAGTTCACCCTGCGCATCAAGCTCAACGCCGCCGATCCCAACTTCCTGTTCTACCTGGCGACGCCGTCCACCGGCGTGGTCGCGCGCGAGGTGATGGAGGCCTACGGCGCGCAGGCTGGCAACCATCCGGTCGGCACCGGCCCCTTTCTGATGGGCCGATGGAAGCACAGCGACCAGATCACGCTGCTGGCCAACCGCGATTTCCGGCCGACGATGTTTCAGGGCCGGCGCCTGCCGTTGCTGGACCAGGTCGACATCAAGATCGTCGAGGAATACCAGTCGCGCGTGCTCGGCTTTCTGAACGGCGAATTCGATTTCCTCGAACAGCTGCCGGAATCGATGAAGGACATGGTGCTGACCGCCGACGCCAAGCCGACCCTGAAGCCGGCGCTGGCCAAACAGGGCATGGTGCTGTCGCCCTTCCCCGTGCTGCAAACGTACTACATGTGGATGAACATGGACGACCCGCTGATCGGCGGCTACAGCAAGGAGAAGCTGGCCCTGCGGCGCGCCATCGCCATGGGCTACAACAGCGGCGAGGACGTGGCGCTGATGAAGAAGGGCCTGGCGCTGCCCGCCGTCACGCCGCTGCCGCCGAACGTGCTGGGCTACGATCCGGCCTACCGCAGCCCGGTCGCCTACAATCCCGCGCTGGCCAACGCGCTGCTGGAGCGCTACGGCTACCGCAAGGCCGCCGACGGTTTCCGCACCCAGCCCGACGGCAAGCCGCTGACGCTGGTGATGCACAGCGAATCGTCCACCGTCGGCCGCCTGCGCGACGAGCTGTGGCGCAAGAACCTGAACGCCATCGGCCTGAAAGTGACTTTCAAGAGCGACAAAAAAACCGAGATCATCAAGGCCTCGCGCCTGGGCTCGGTGATGATGTTTGAAACCAACTGGGTCGCCGACTTCCCCGACGGCGAGAATTTCTACCAGCTGCTGTACGGCCCCAACAGCGGCCGCGCCAACTATGCGCGCTTCAACCTGCCGGCCTACAACCAGCGCTACGAGCAGAGCCGCAGCATGGGCGACTCGCCGCAGCGCACCGCGCTGTACGACGAGATGGCGCAGCTCATCCACGCCTACACGCCGTGGGTGCTGCTGACGCATCCGATTTCCGCCGACTTGCAGCAGCCGTGGCTGAAGCACTACCAGCGTCATCCGGTGGAACTGACCAACTGGCGCTATCTGGACGTGGACGCACATAACTCGCGCTGATCCATGCGTACAATGGGCGCATGAGACTATTTAACCGCAGGGCGCTGCTGCATGTCAGCGCGCATCCGATGGCTTTCCTGTTGCAATGCCTGAAGGGCTTCCGCGCCAATCAAGGCTTGCTGCTGGCGGGTGCGGTCGCCTATTACTCGCTGTTGTCGATCGTGCCGCTGGTGATGCTGGTGGTGGTGGCGCTGTCGCATTTCATCGCGCAGGATGAATTGCTGGCCACGCTCGGTCGCTACCTGAACTGGCTGGTGCCGGGACAGGCCAGGGCCATCGTGACCGAGGTCGGACATTTTCTCGACCACCGCGACCTGATCGGCGGCGTGCTGGTGGTCAGCATGATTTTCTTCAGCTCGCTGGCGTTCACGGTGCTGGAGAACGCCATGTGCGTCATCTTCAAGCACCGGGTCGAGATACGGCGCCGGCATTTCATGATCTCGGCGATCATGCCCTACTGCTACATCCTGTCGCTGGGCGTCGGCATGCTGCTGGTGACCCTGGTGGCGGGCAGCCTGCAGGTGCTGGGCGAGGAAAATCTGCAATTTCTCGGTTACAGCTGGTCGCTGCACGGTGTTTCCGGCATCTTGCTATACCTGCTGGGCCTGGGTGGCGAGGTGCTGGTGCTGACGTCGATCTACCTGGTGATGCCGGTGGGCCGGCTGTCGCTGTCGCACGCGCTGATCGGCGGGGTGACGGCGGCGTTGCTGTGGGAACTGGCGCGCCGCATCCTGGTTTGGTATTTTTCAACCTTGTCGCAGGTGAACGTGGTGTACGGCTCGATGACCACCGCCATCGTCGTCATGTTCAGCCTGGAAATTGGCGCCACCTTGCTGCTGTTTGGCGCCCAAGTTATTTCCGAGTTCGAGCGGGCGGGCCGCCACCGTTCGCTGCGCGCAGCAACGCCGATGACCACCCAAACTACAGAAGTAAAATAATTTGTGCGCCGCACAAAGAACTGTGTTACACTACGTTCGTGGTTGAGGTTGTAAGGGAGGAATCCCGGCAAACAGTCCCACGTCCAGATAGAGCGCCGCAGTTCGATATGTGTAAGACCGAACCGCAGTTGACGCGAAACCTGGAATTGTAATTCCGGATACGATGGTCGATTTACACGTTGGAGGCACCACGCAGATAGCATGGGCGTCCGAGACTCTGGAGTCACTTTGCAGATAGCACTGGACTCCGGCATACGATTAAAGCATTGGTAATACATTGGAACGAAGCCCGCTGAGATGCGGGCTTTTTTTTATTGCCCAATCATTTCAATATTATTTGAAATATCGAATCGTTTGCGCTAGCATGTGCACATGGATACTAAACAAGCTCTGGCGGCCCTGTCGTCGCTGGCCCAGGATAGCCGGCTGGCGGTGTTTCGCCTGCTCGTGCAGGCTGGGCCGGAAGGCATGGCGGCCAGCAAAATCGCCGAACGGCTCGATATATCGCCGTCGTCGCTGTCTTTCCACTTGAAGGAGCTGAGCCATGCTGGCATGGTCGGCTCGCGCCAGGATGGCCGCTACGTCATCTACACGGCCGATGTGGGCGCTATGAATGGCCTGATCGGCTTCCTGACCGAAAACTGCTGCGGCGGCCTGCCCTGCGGCGCCTCTGAATGCTCCCCATGAATATTCTGTTTCTGTGTACCGGTAATTCCTGCCGCTCGGTGTTGAGCGAAGGCGTGTTCAACCATCTGGCGCCGCAGGGCTGGCGCGCGATCAGCGCAGGCAGCCAGCCGGCCGGCGCGTTGCATCCGCGCGCGGTGGCGCTGCTCACCCGCAAGGGCATTTCCACCGAGGGTTATTACAGCAAGTCGTGGAACGATTTGCCGGTCACGCCGGATATCGTCATCACCGTCTGCGGCAGCGCGGCCGGCGAGACTTGCCCCGCTTACCTTGGCCAGGTGCTGCGCGCGCATTGGGGCGTGGACGATCCCAGCCATGTGGTCGGCAGCGAAGAGGAAATCGAGACGGCCTTCGAGCTGGCTTACCGCATCATTCGCGCGCGCATCGAGGCGTTCCTGGCGTTGCCGCTGGCGCAGCTGGCGACGGACAAGGCCGCATTCAAGCTGGAGCTGGACCGCATCGGCGGCCTGAGCGTGGCCTGATGCTGATCGCCTTCCTGATCTTCCTGGCGACGCTGACCCTGGTCATCTGGCAGCCGCGCGGCCTGGGCATAGGCTGGAGCGCGGTGGCCGGCGCCTGCGTTGCGCTGCTGGCCGGCGTGATCCACGTCGGCGATATCCCTGTGGTGTGGCACATCGTCTGGAACGCCACCGGCACCTTCGTGGCGATCATCGTCATCAGTCTGTTGCTGGACAAGGCCGGCTTCTTCGAGTGGGCCGCGCTGCACGTGGCGCGCTGGGGGCGCGGCAGCGGCAAGCTGCTGTTTGCGATGTTTGTGCTGCTGGGGGCGGCAGTGTCGGCGCTGTTCGCCAATGACGGCGCGGCGCTGATCCTCACTCCCATCGTCATCGCCATGCTGCGCGAGCTGAAATTCTCGGGCAAGGCCATGCTGGCGTTTGTGATGGCGGCAGGCTTTGTCGCCGACACGGCCAGCTTGCCGCTGGTGGTGTCCAACCTGGTCAACATCGTCTCGGCGGATTATTTCAACGTCAGCTTCGCGCGCTATGCGGCGGTGATGGTGCCGGTGAACTTTGTCGCCGTGGCCGCCACGCTGGCGGTGCTGCTGTGGTTCTTCCGCCGCGATATTCCGGCGGACTACGACCTGGCGCAGGTCAAGCGGCCTGAAGATGCGATCCACGACCGCGCCACTTTCGTGACCGGCTGGTGGGTGCTGGGCTTGTTGTTGATCGGTTTCTTCTGGCTGGAGGACGTGGGCGTGCCGATCAGCGCCACCTCCGCCGTCGGCGCGGTCATGTTGCTGGTGGTGGCGGCGCGCGGCCATCGCATCTCGACGCGCGAGGTGATCGGCAATGCGCCGTGGCAGATCGTGGTGTTCTCGTTGGGCATGTACCTGGTGGTGTACGGCCTGCGCAACGCCGGCCTGACCGACTACCTGACGGCAGCGCTCAACGCCTGCGCGCAGTACGGCGTGTGGGGTGCGGCAATGGGGACCGGTGTCATCACCGCCATTCTGTCGTCGATCATGAACAATCTGCCGACGGTGCTGATCGGTGCGCTGTCGATCGATGCTTCGACTGCGCAGGGCGTGGCGCGCGAGGCCATGGTCTACGCCAACGTCATCGGCAGCGACCTGGGGCCGAAGATCACGCCGATCGGCAGCCTGGCCACGCTGTTGTGGCTGCATGTGCTGGAGAACAAGGGCATCAAGATTTCGTGGGGCTACTACTTCCGCGTCGGCATCTGCCTGACCTTGCCGGTGCTGCTGGTCACGCTGGCGGCGCTTGCTGTGCGTTTGAACTGAGAGGGAAATATGGATCTGCCCAACATCAATCCAGCGCTGCTGGATACGCCGACCCTGGACCAGCTGGCGCCGATCGGCAACTTCGATCATCCGCCGCGCATCCTGATGCTGTATGGCTCGCTGCGCGAGCGTTCGTTCAGCCGCTTTTTGACCGAAGAGGCGGCGCGCATCCTCGAACATTTCGGCGCCGAGGTGAAGATCTTCGATCCGACCGAGTTGCCGATGGCGGGCAGCGTGTCGGAAGACCATCCCAAGGTGCAGGAACTGCGCGCCCTGTCGCTGTGGTCGGAGGGCCAGGTATGGTGTAGTCCGGAGCGGCACGGCGCGATCACGGCCGTGATGAAGAACCAGATCGACTGGATACCGCTGGAGCACGGAGGGTTGCGTCCCAGCCAGGGCCGCACGCTGGCCGTGATGCAGGTATGCGGCGGCTCGCAGTCGTTCAACGTGGTCAACACGTTGCGGCTGCTGGGGCGCTGGATGCGCATGTTCACCATCCCCAACCAGTCGTCGGTGCCGATGGCCTATAAGGAATTCGACGACGCCGGCCGCATGCGTCCCTCGGGATACTACGAGCGGGTGGTCGACGTGATGGAAGAGCTGTTCAAGATGACCCTGCTGCTGCGCGGCAGGACCGACTACCTGACCGACCGTTACAGCGAGCGCAACGAGCGCTCGGTGAAGGCGATTAATCGACAACTGGGGAAGATTTAATTGGACTTACATGTGCTGCCAGTCGAACTGGAAAAAGCCTATCGCCTGTTGAACCACGGCCCGACGGTGCTGGTCTCGGCCACGCACGAGGGCGTGACGGATGTGATGGCTGCGGCCTGGTCGTGCGCGCTGGACTTCATGCCGCCGAAGATCACGGTGGTGCTGGATAAGTCGACCAGCACGCGCGGGCTGGTCGAGAAGAGCGGGTATTTTGCGATCCAGGTGCCGAATATGGCGCAGCTCGAACTGACCTACGCGGTCGGCAGCATGAGCCTGGCCGACACGCCGGACAAGCTGGCCAAATGCGGCGTGCGGCTGTTCCATGCCGAAGGTCACGAGACGCCGTTGGTGGCGGGCTGCTCGGGGTGGCTGATCTGCAAGCTGGTGCCTGAGCCGCACAACCAGCAGACGTACGACTTGTTCATCGGCGAAGTGGTGGCAGCGTTTGCCGATGCCCGTGTGTTCGGCAACGGCCACTGGGAATTCGAGTCCGCCGGCCCGGAATGGCGCAGCCTGCACTACATCGCAGGCGGTACCTTCTACGCCATCGGCGAAAAGGTTGCTTTGGCGCCGGCTGGTAAAGCTAGCTGACTATGGATTCCCGCCTGCGCGGGAATGACGGTGTTGCCTCGTCATTCCCGCGAAAGCGGGAATCCATAGAGCATTGTATCTGTGGCAGATCAGCTCAAAACCAGCAAAGGTAGGAGACCCTATTTTCTCAATAACCGAGTCGAGAAAGTCATGGGCAAAGCAAGCTATGTCTACATCCTCGCCAGCAGTCGTTACGGCACGTTATATATCGGCGTGACTTCAAATTTGATCCAACGTGTATGGCAGCACCGTGAAGGTCTTGCAGAAGGCTTCACCAAGGAATACGCTGTAAAACGCCTGGTCTGGTACGAACAACACACTGAGATCCTGGCCGCAATCACACGAGAGAAACAGATCAAAAAATGGCGCCGCGATTGGAAGATCGAATTGATACAGAGATCCAATCCGATGTGGCGCGATCTGTTCGAGGATTTCACCGGATAAAGTCAGCTCAGTCGTTCCCGCGTAGGCGGGAACCCATACACACTATGGGTTCCAACCATAGGAAGTCTTAGGAGCGAACTCAGTATGGATTCCCGCGTGCGCGGGAAGTCATTCCCCCCAGTGGGGGGAATGACGACGCTTACAGCGCGCGGGCGATCAGCAGTTTCTGGATGTCGCTGGTGCCCTCGTAGATCTGGCAGACGCGCACGTCGCGGTAGATGCGCTCCACCGGGAAGTCGGATACGTAACCATAACCGCCGTGCACCTGGATGGCGTCGGAGCACACCTTCTCCGCCATCTCGGAGGCGAACAGCTTGGCCATCGCCGCTTCCTTCAGGCATGGCAAGCCGGCGTCCTTCATCGAGGCCGCATGGCGGATCAACTGGCGTGCTGCTTCGATCTGCGTCGCCATGTCCGACAAACGGAACTGCACCGCCTGGTGCTCGAAGATCGGCTTGCCGAAGCTTTCGCGATCGCGCGCGTAGGCCAGCGCCGCCTCGTACGCCGCGCGCGCCATGCCCACCGCCTGTGAGGCGATGCCGATGCGCCCGCCCTCCAGCCCGGACAGGGCGATCTTGTAGCCCTGGCCTTCCTCGCCGATCAAATTCTCCGCAGGAATGCGGCAGTTCTCGAACAGAATCTGCGCCGTGTCCGACGAATGCTGGCCCATCTTCTGCTCCAGCCCGGCCACGATGTAGCCCGGCGTCGAGGTCGGCACCCAGAACGCGCTGATGCCCTTCTTGCCGGCCGCCTTGTCGGTGACCGCCATGACGATCGCCACGTCCGCGTACTTGCCGCTGGTGATGAACTGCTTCACGCCGTTGAGCACGTACTCGCCGCCATCGCGCGTGGCGGTGGTGCGCAGGGCGGCGGCGTCGCTGCCGGTGTGCGGTTCGGTCAGGCAGAAGGCGCCCAGCATCTCGCCCTGCGCCAGCGGACGCAGCCACTGTTGCTTCTGCTTCTCGTTGGCGTACATCATGGCGATGCTGCACACCGGGCAGTTGTTGACCGAGATGATGGTGGAGGTGCCGCCGTCGCCGGCCGCGATTTCTTCCAGTACCAGCGCGAGCGACACGTAATCCATGCCGGCGCCGCCCAGTGCCTCCGGCACCGCCACGCCGAACGCACCCAGCGCCGCCAGCTCCTTCAGCTCCTCTTTCGGGAAGTGGTGCTCCTTGTCCCAGCGGGCCGCGTTGGGGGCCAGGCGCTCCTGTGCAAATGTGCGCAGGGCGTCGCGTATCATTTCGTGTTCTTCGCTCAGTATCATGTCTTGTCTCGTTTTATTGTTAACCCGCAAACCGTCGCTGGGGTCTGACCCCGTACGGGGTCAGACCCCTGTCTGGCTGTGCGGGGTTTACCAGCCGATGCTTGTGCCATCGTAGTTGCGATACACCGCTTGGTCGGACGCGGGTAGCGCCGCCAGCGTCGCGCGTATGCCTGCCGCGCTTTCCTCCACCGAGATGTCGGCGCCGCTGCCGCCCATGTCCGTGCGCACCCAGCCCGGATGCAGGGCCACGCACGTGACGCCCTGCTTGCCGAAGCTGAGCGCGGTGTCGATCAGCACCGAGTTCAGCGCCGCCTTGCTGGCGCGGTACAGCGAGCCGCTCGGATTGGCCCGCTCGCTGAGCGAACCCATCTTCGACGACAGCACCGCCAGCTTGCCGCGCACCGCGCCCACCATCGGCGCGATGATGGGCAGCAGCCGCATCGCCGCCAGCACGTTGGTGTGCATCACATTGTCGAAGTCCGATTGCAGCGGGAAGCCGTCGTGGCGCGGGCCGTACACGCCGGCGTTGAGGATGGCCACGTTGAGCTCCTCGCCATCCAGCTTCCAGCCCAGGCCGGCAACGGCCTCGACGTTGGTCACGTCCAGCCCGTGCGCCTCGGCGCCCATGCCGGCCAATGCGTCCACGTCTTCCGGCTTGCGCGCGGTGGCGATCACGCGCCAGCCGTCGGCCAGGTACTGGCGCGCCAGTTCCAGGCCGATGCCGCGCGAGGCGCCGATGATCAGTGCCGTCGCCATCCGCTTACGCCAGTTCGATGGCCATCGCGGTTGCTTCGCCGCCGCCGATGCACAGCGCCGCCACGCCCTTCTTGCCGCCGGTGCGCTTCAGCGCGCCGATCAGGGTGACGATGATGCGCGCGCCGGATGCGCCGATCGGGTGGCCCAGCGCGCAGGCGCCGCCATGGATGTTGACCTTGTCGTGCGGGATGTCGAGGTCGCGCATGGCGGCCATCGGCACGGCGGCGAATGCTTCGTTGATCTCGAACAGGTCGACGTCATTGGTGCCCCAGCCGATTTTCTTGTACAGCTTTTCAACCGCGCCGATCGGTGCGGTGGTGAACAGGTTAGGCTCCTGCGCGAAGGTGGCGTGGCCATGGATCTTGGCGATGATGGTGGCGCCCAGTTTCCTGGCGGTCGATTCGCGCATCATCACCAGCGCGGCGGCGCCGTCGTTGATCGACGACGACGAGGCGGCGGTGATGGTGCCATCCTTCTTGAACGCGGCGCGCAGGGTCGGGATCTTTTCGACCTTGGCCTTGAGCGGGCCTTCATCCTTGTCGATGACGGTGTCGCCGGCGCGGCTGCTCACGGTGACGGGCGCGATTTCCCACTTGAAGTAGCCTTCATTGGTGGCGACCTGCGCGCGCTTGACCGATTCGATGGCAAAGTTGTCCTGCGCTTCGCGGGTGAACTCGTACTTGGCCGAGCACTCTTCGGCGAAGGTGCCCATTGAGCGGCCTTCGCCGGTTTTCTCGTTGCGCGAGTAGGCGTCTTCCAGGCCGTCGTACATCATGTGGTCGAACAGCATGCCGTGGCCGATGCGGTAGCCGCCGCGCGCCTTCGGCACCAGGTAGGGCGCGTTGGTCATCGATTCCATGCCGCCGGCGATCACCACTTCGGCGCTGCCTGCGACCAGCTGGTCGTGCGCGAAGATCGCGGCCTGCATGGCCGAGCCGCACATCTTCGACAGCGTGACGGCGCCGGTGGACGTCGGCAGGCCGGCTTTCAACAGCGCCTGGCGCGCGGGCGCCTGGCCCTGGCCCGCCATCAGGCAGTTGCCGAAGTAGACGTGTTCGACCAGCTTGCCGTCGATGCCGGAGCGTTCGACGGCGGCCTGGATCGCCACGGCGCCCAGGTCGTGCGCGACCTTGCTGGAGAAGTCGCCCTGGAAGGCGCCCATGGGAGTGCGGGCTGCACCGACGATTACGATAGGATCATTCATTTTCTAGAGTCTCCATAAATGGCGGTTGGATCACCGCCGGTGGGGTGGTGTGTTGATTACAAAAACGGATGTGCTGCGGATACGGGAACACGTCTTCCACGTAGCCGTCCAGGATGCGCTGCTTGCGCGCCTGCCACCAGGCTTGCGTCAGCAGCTCGCTGTGGTGCTTCATAAAATATTTTCGGATCTTGGCGTTCCCCAGCAGGAAGCGACCGAACTGCTCGGGGAAGACGTCGTACTTGCCGATCGGGTACCACGGCTCGGAGGCCATTTCCTCTTCCTCCGTGCGCGCTTCCGGGATCACGCGGAAATTGCAGTCGGTGACGTATTCGATTTCGTCGTAATCGTAAAACACCACGCGCTGGTGACGCGTGACGCCGAAGTTCTTGTACAGCATATCGCCGGGGAAGATGTTGGCGGCCACCAGTTCCTTGATGGCGTTGCCGTACTCCAGCACGCCGTGCTCGATCTGCAGGTCATCGTTGTCGTTGTCGGCGTTGGTCAGCCACATGTTCAGCGGCACCATGCGGCGCTCGATGTACAGGTGCTTGATGACGAGCTGGTCGCCTTCCTCCTCCAGCAGCGACGGCACGAAATGCTTGAGCTCGGCGATCAGCTCTTCGCTGAAACGGTGGCGCGGGAAGGCGACGTTGGAGTATTCCAGCGTGTCGGCCATGCGGCCGACGCGGTCGTGGTGTTTCACCAGCAGGTATTTTTCCTTGATCAGCGCGCGCGTGGTTTCCTTGGGCGCCGGGAAGAAATCCTTGATGACCTTGAACACATACGGGAACGACGGCAGCGCGAACACCAGCATCACCAGGCCGCGGATGCCGGGCGCGATGTCGAACAGGTCGGACGAGTGCTTCAGGTGCTGCAGGTAGTCGCGGTAGAACAGCGTCTTGCCCTGCTTTTGCAGGCCGAGGATGGTGTAGATCTCGCTGCGCGGCTTGCGCGGCAGCAGCGTGCGCAGGAACTGCACGTAGGCCGACGGCACTTCCATGTCGACCAGGAAGTAGGCGCGCGTGAACGAGAACAGGATGGTGATCTGTTCATGGTCGAACAGCACGGTATCGAGTATCAGCTCGCCGTGCTTGTTGTGCAGGATGGGCACGACGAAGGGATATTCCTTGTTGCCGTTGATACCCTTGCCGACGATGTAGGCGCCCTTGTTACGGAAGAACAGGCTCGACAGCACATGGATCTGGTGGTTGGGCTCCAGCTTGATGCCGCCGAACAGCGTGCGCAGCCGGCCTTCGATCTGCGCCACGTCGCGCGTCAGGTTGGCGAACTTGGTCGTCAGCTGGAAGTTGGTGATGATGCGCTTGAGCGTGTAGTGCAGGCCGTCGGTGCCGGGGTAGTAGACGCGGTAGGTCGGCGCCATTTCCGCGGTTTCGATGTACTCGGTGGAGACCACCGGGCGCACGAAGATGAATTCGTTGTGGAAGTAGCGGCGGTGCAGGATCTTGCAGCAGACCGAGTTGAAAAAGGTTTCGGCCAGCTCCGGTTGCTTGTGGTCGGACAGCATGCCGATGTAGTGCAGCTTGAGTTCGCGCCACACTTCGTCGGTCAGTTCGGCCGGGTCGTACTCGTCTTCCAGCATCTGCACGCATTCCTGCACGCGGCGGTCGTAGAAGCCGATGCGTTCGCGCGCGGCCTGCTGCGCGGTGCGCCAGGCGCCCTGCTCGAAATGCTGCTTGGCCTGCTGGCTGGTGAGCCGGAACAGGCGGTAGTGCTTGTCGAAACCGTCGCGGATGGTGCGGGCGATGTCGAACGCGATCTGCGAGCGCAGCAGTTTGGGGAAAGCAGCCTGGATCATGGACAGTTTTCGCGGTCAGGTTATCCGTCGTTCCCGCGCAGGCGGGAACCCATACGACGCCGGCTAATCCAGCTCAGCATGGGTTCCCGCGTGCGCGGGAACGACGACGCTGACGTCGATGCTTACTTGGTTTCCGCGAACAGTTCGCGGCCGATCAGCATGCGGCGGATTTCGCTGGTGCCGGCGCCAATCTCATACAGTTTGGCGTCGCGCCACAGGCGGCCGACCGGATACTCGTTGATGTAGCCGTTGCCGCCCAGCGTCTGGATCGCCTCGCCGGCCATCCAGGTCGCTTTTTCTGCGCTATACAAAATGGCTCCCGCTGCATCCTTGCGCAACTGGCGGACCGCTTCCGGGGTTTTGGCCCGGTCGCAGGCCTGACCGACGGCGTACACATATGCCTTGCACGCCATCATGGTCGAGTACATATCCGCAATCTTACCCTGCATCAGCTGGAACTCGCCGATCGGCTGGCCGAATTGCTTGCGGTCGTGGATGTAGGGCACCACCGCGTCCATGCACGCCTGCATGATGCCCAGCGGGCCGCCGGACAGCACGGTGCGCTCGAAGTCCAGGCCGGACATCAGCACGTTGACGCCCTTGCCCAGGCCGCCCAGCACGTTCTCGGCCGGCACTTCGCAGTTGTCGAACACCAGCTCGCCGGTGTGCGAGCCGCGCATGCCCAGCTTGTCGAGCTTCTGGGCCACGGAGAAACCTTTGAAATCTTTTTCGATCAGGAAGGCGGTCATGCCTTTCGGGCCGGCTTCCAGGTCGCTCTTGGCGTAGACCACCAGCACGTCGGCGTCGGGGCCGTTGGTGATCCACATCTTGGTGCCGTTGAGCACCCAGCGGTCGCCCTTGAAGTCGGCGCGCAGCTTCATGCTGACCACGTCGGAACCGGCGTTCGGCTCGGACATCGCCAGCGCGCCCACGTGTTCGCCGGAGATCAGCTTGGGCAGGTATTTTTGTTTTTGCTCTTCGGTGCCGTTGCGCTTGATCTGGTTGACGCACAGGTTCGAGTGGGCGCCGTACGACAGGCCGACCGAGGCCGAGGCGCGCGAGATTTCTTCGATCGCCACGATGTGGGCCAGGTAGCCCATGTTGGCGCCGCCGTATTCCTCGCCGACGGTGATGCCGAGCACGCCCAGCTCGCCCATCTTGCGCCACAGGTCCATCGGGAACTGGTCGCTGCGGTCGATCTCGGCGGCGCGCGGTGCGATTTCCGCGGCGGCGAACTGTTGCACGGCTTCGCGCAGGGCGGCGATGTCTTCGCCGTGGTCAAAGGTCAGGCCTGGGAGATGGAGCATGTCGTCCTCATTCTTGTGTTTTGATGGAAGCGTCAATCATACGCCGGTGTGACGTTAACGTAAACGTAAAGCAGAATAGTCATTCCCGCGCAGGCGGGAATCCATAGAACGCTGGCTTAGCCACTTCAGCATGGATTCCCGCTTTCGCGGGAAGTCATTTCCCCCAATGGGGGAAATGACGGGATCAGGCGGCGGCGGGACTGCCCTCGCCGATGGCGGCCAGCAGGCGCTTGCATTCGTCCTCGTGGGCGGTGATTTCCGCCAGCGACATTTCGATGTCCTCGCGCTGCTGTTCCAGCGTTTCGCGGTGCTGCGCCAGCACGCCCAGGAAGCGGTTCATCTGGGCGCTGGTATCCTTGGGCGATTCGTACATATCGACCAGGCTCTTGATCTCCGACAGCGACAGCCCCAGGCGCTTGCCGCGCAGGGTCAGCTTGAGGCGGGTGCGGTCGCGCGGCGTGTAGACGCGGTTGCGGCCGCCCGCGCCTTCGCGGGACGGGCTCAGCAGGCCCTGGTCTTCGTAAAAGCGGATGGCGCGCGCCGTGATGTCGAATTCACGGGCCAGTTCGGTAATGGTATAGGTGGGCATCTCTAGGTTTGCGGTAAAGTCGTACAATTTCCGTTTACGTCAACGTCAAGCACATTGTAGCGCGCCTGACTTTCTGAAAGAAGAAAAAATGAATCCGCTCGAATCGCAACTGGAGTACCCGCTGGGCGACACCATCCCGGCCACCGGCGCCGTGCATGACATCGTCCCCGGCCTGCGCTGGCTGCGGATGCCGCTGCCTTTCGCGCTGGATCATATCAACCTGTGGCTGCTGCGCGACGGCGAGGGCTGGAGCGTGGTCGACAGCGGCGTCGCCGCCGACGCCACCCGCGCGGCATGGGAGGCCATTTTCGAAAACGGCCTGGACGGCTTGCCGATCCGCCGCGTGTTCGCCACGCATTGCCACCCCGACCACATCGGCCTGGCCGACTGGCTGTGCCGCCGCTGGGACGCGCCGCTGTGGACCACCACCGGCGAATACGCCTTCGCGCGCATGATGTCGGCGGCCCTGCCGGGCGTGGACGGTCCGGCGGCGATGCCGCACTTCCAGCGCCACGGCTTGCGCGACCCGGAAATGCTGGAAAAAATGGCAAGCCGGAAAAATTATTATCCGACCCTGGTGCCGTCGGTGCCGGCCGCCTACACCCGCATCCAGGATGAACAGGTGCTTGCTATTGGCGGCTATCGCTGGCGGGTGATCACCGGCTTCGGCCACGCCCCGGAGCACGCTTCGCTGTATTGCGCGGAATTGAACGTGCTGATCGCCGGCGATATGGTCTTGCCGCGCATCTCCACCAATGTGTCGGTTTTCGCGGTGGAGCCGGAGGCCAACCCGCTGACGCTGTATCTTGATTCGTTGGGCAAGTTTGTTGACTTGCCGAATGATGTATTGGTACTGCCTTCGCACGGCAAACCGTTCCGGGGGCTGCACATCCGCATCGCCCAGTTGCGCCAGCATCACGTCGAGCGGCTGGCCGAGGTGATGGACGCCTGCCGTGACTGGCAATCCGCTACCGACATCGTGCCGATGATGTTCAAACGGCCGCTGGACGCCCACCAGCTTAGCTTTGCGCTGGGGGAGGCGCTGGCGCATCTGCACAAATTATGGCACGACGGTATCGTGCGCCGTGAAACAGGGGTGGACGGCATCATACGTTTCCGCGTCGCGTAACGCCGAAAATGTGGCCTCAAACTAGTAGTGGTGTTATTGTAATAACTTCACTATTTCCACTGAAAGCGGCTCCGAGGCTTTGGGCCGTTTTGCAGCTGGAAACCGAATAAAGTTCAGTGCGGGTTCCTGCCCGTACTTGCACTTACAGAGGATAAAGTGTTAATTATAAAATCCCATCACGTCACAATCAGATCTTAAAAACAAGAGACTGACTTTCATGACGCAACGTGAAATAGTGCAATTATGAATTCTTCTAATGAACGCGAAAGCTTTAGCCAGCGCTTGCAACAGGCTCTCAAAAACGCCCACTACTCCCCCGATAGTCCAACCCGGTTGGCGCGGGAATTCAATATTCGATTCGATGGCCGGCCGATCACCGTCCACGCCGCGCGCAAGTGGCTGGTAGGCGAGGCGATTCCGACCCAGGAAAAGCTGCGCATGATTGCCCAGTGGCTGGGCGTGCCGGCCGAATGGCTGCGCTTTGGCGGCGCCGAAGCGGACGCCCCGGCTGGCGAAGGCGGCAACGGCCTGTCGCGCTTTGAGTCGGCCGACGTCAAGCTGATCGCCGATTTGCAACGCCTGGACGAGCATCACCGCCAAATCGCACGCGAATTTATACGCATGTTGGTGCGTGTCAACTACCAAAAGTAATCATTTTAAGTACTACTACGGAGTTATTTTGACCGTTTGTGGCTAAGGCTGAAAGTGTTTCCGTGTGAAACTGGTTTCACGGTTTGGCCGGTTATTGTTCGGATAGGGCGTCCCTGAGGTGGCGCCCTTTTTATTTTGGGCGGCTTTACGAATTGTCATAGTTTCGACACGGATTTGAGGCACAATAGGCAATCAGCCATCGCTGACCGCAGCATTTACTTCGGGAGCCAAGCTTTTGAGCCGTCTTATGAAAAGTAACTACAGCAACGTCGCGCAGCTAAAAGATTTGATGACCGTCCCCCCGATGACCGCCGCCCAGCACGCGGAGGTAATGCGCAAGCGCATTGCCCACCGCCGAATGGTCGAGGAAGCGCGGGATCTGAAGAAAGCCAGCGGATCGCAGTTCGATAAACGCTAGGCTGGGGGCAGGTGCGGTACGGCAGGTCTTAGTTGGACTCGCTGGTCGGCTTCATGCCGTTCCAGCGCGGGGCCAGCGTGTGCTCAATGCCGAACAAATCAATGACCCGGCCGACCGTGTGGTCGACCATCTCCGCAATGCTTTGCGGGTTGTGATAAAAGCTGGGCAGCGGCGGGAAGATGATCCCGCCCATTTCCGTCACCGCCGTCATATTGCGCAAGTGCGCCAGGTTGAACGGCGTTTCCCTCACCATCAGCACCAGCCGGCGGCGCTCCTTGAGCACCACGTCGGCCGCGCGCGCGATCAGGTTGTCCGACAGGCCATGCGCCACCGACGCCAGCGTCTTCATCGAGCATGGCGCGATGATCATCCCATCCGATTGGAAAGAACCGCTGGCGATCGAGGCGCCAACGTCGCGCACCTTGTGCACCACGTGGGCCAGCGCTTCGACTTCGCGCCGCTGCAAGCCGGTTTCCTGGTGCAGCGTGAGGACTGCGGCGTCCGAGACGATCAGGTGCGTCTCGATGCCTGGGGTATGTTGCAGCTGTTGCAGCAGACGCATGCCATACACCGCGCCGGTGGCGCCGGTGATGGCGATGATTATCCGCCGGGCCGCGAACGGCTGCGGGCGATCAGGCATCCAGCAGGGCCTTCAGTTCGCCGGACTCGAACATCTCGTTCATGATGTCCGAACCGCCGATGAACTCGCCCTTGACGTAGAGCTGCGGAATGGTCGGCCAGTTCGAGTAGTCCTTGATGCCCTGGCGGACTTCAGGATCTTCCAGCACGTTCACGGTGGCGATATTCTCAACGCCGCAAGCTTTCAGGATCTGGATGGCGCGACCCGAAAAGCCGCATTGTGGGAACTGGGCGGTGCCCTTCATGAACAGCACCACCGGGGTGTTGGTCACGGTTTCTTTGATCCAGGTTTGTACGTCGCTCATAGCTGCCTCAGTGAAAAGATGTAATTAGATGCCGACATTTTATAAGAAATGCGGCCGCCGCGTGCTTGACAAGCCGAAAAACATTGGTAGTATAGCGCTCATCGATATATCGACTCTCGATATATCGTTTAACGATACAGAGGAGCGCAATGGACGATATCCATTACTCGAAGTATCTGCCGCTGTCCGAAGCAACGTTTTACGTGATGCTGGCGCTGAACGAGCCCCTGCACGGCTACGCCATCATGCAGAAAGTGGAAACGATGAGTGGCGGCAGCGTCACCCTGGGACCGGGCACCTTGTACGGCGTGTTCGGCACGCTGGAAAAGCAGGCATTGATAGTCAAGGTGGCGGAAGAAGAACGGCGCAAGGTGTATGCGCTGACGGAGTTGGGGCGAACGGTGCTGGCCGAGCAGGTGCGCCGGCTGGAAATCATGGTTGGCAACGCCCGTGCGTTGCTGCGAACCGCTTGAGGAGGCAGCGTGGAAAACGGTACTGTAGTTCGTAAGTTCAAGATGTGGCTGGTATGGCAGGATGAAGCACATGAGCAATGGCTGGAGCGCATGGCAGCTCAAGGGCTGCACCTACGCAATACCAACGCCATCGGCCTGCACAGTTTTGTGCGTGGGGCACCGGCGGACGTGGCTTACCGTTGGGACGTGGGTAACCAACAGCATGACCCTCAGTACCAGCAATTGTTCCGGGATGCTGGCTGGGAATACGTGACATCCACCTCGGGTTGGCATTGCTGGCGCAAAACGCGCAGGGCAGGCGTCGTGACGGAAATCTTTACCGACAACGCCGACCGGATGCGTAAATACCAGCGCGTGCTGATGTTCCTGGCCCCTGCCGCGGCAGCACAATTGCTGATGGGAATATTGCTGATTTCACGGCACTGGCAAGAGCTGCTGACGCCGCAGAGCGGATCCGGGGACCGCCCCATTGCCGCAGTCTGCTTGGCAGTGACATCGTTGGCATGTTACGGCGTTGCCAGGCTCATCATGCGCATCCGGGACGTGAAACGCGCGGAGCCTGGCGGCGCTTAACCGCGCAGCTTGGCGAAGGCGGCCGCCATGCTGCCGCCGATCGGCTCGGACTTGGCGCTCTGCTTCTGGTGCTGGCCCATGCTCTTGCGGTCGTTGCGGTCGCCGCGCTGCTGCGGCTGCGAGCCGGCTTGCGGCGCGCTGTCGCTCAGGCGCATGGTCAGGGCGATGCGCTTGCGCTTCTCGTCCACTTCCAACACCTTGACCTTGACCACCTGGCCAGCCTTGACCACCGTGTGCGGGTCCTTGACGAAGGTGTTCGACAAGGCCGAGATGTGCACCAGGCCGTCCTGATGCACGCCGATGTCGACAAACGCGCCGAACGCGGCCACGTTGGTGACCACGCCTTCCAAAATCATGTCAGGGCGCAGGTCGCGGATTTCCTCCACGCCTTCCTTGAAGGTGGCGGTGGTGAACTCGGGACGCGGATCGCGGCCCGGCTTCTCCAGCTCCTTCAGGATGTCGGAGATGGTCGGCACGCCGAACTTGTCGTCGGCGTACTTGGCCGGATTGAGCGTCTTGATCAGCGCGGTTTCGCCGATCACGGCCTTGATGTCCTTCTTGATGTCGCCGAGGATTTTTTCCACCAGCGGATACGATTCCGGGTGCACCGCCGACGCGTCCAGCGGGTTCTCGCCGCCCATCACGCGCAGGAAGCCGGCTGCCTGTTCGAAAGTCTTGTCGCCCAGGCGCGGCACCGATTTGAGCGCCGCGCGCGAGGTGAACGCGCCCTTGACGTCGCGGTAGGAAACGATGGCCTGCGCCACCGAAGCCGACAGGCCCGACACGCGTGCCAGCAGCGGCGCCGAGGCGGTGTTCACGTCCACGCCGACCGCGTTCACGCAATCCTCGACCACCGCGTCCAGCGAGCGGGCCAGCTGGGTCTGCGAGACGTCGTGCTGGTACTGGCCGACGCCGATCGATTTCGGATCGATCTTGACCAGCTCGGCCAGCGGATCCTGCAGGCGGCGGGCAATCGACACCGCGCCGCGCAGCGACACGTCCATGTCCGGCAACTCGCGCGAGGCGAATTCCGATGCCGAGTACACCGACGCGCCCGCTTCCGAGACGACGATCTTGCTCATTTTCTGCTCAGGGAATTGCTTGATCAAGTCCTGCGCCAACTTGTCGGTCTCGCGCGAGGCAGTGCCGTTGCCGATCGAAATCAAGGACACATTGTGCTTGGCGGCCAGCTTGCCCAGGGTGTGCAGCGAGCCGTCCCAATCGTTTTTCGGCTGGTGCGGGTAGATCACGGCGGTATCGACCACCTTGCCGGTGGCGTCCACCACCGCCACCTTGACGCCGGTGCGCAGGCCAGGGTCCAGGCCCATGGTGGCGCGCTGGCCAGCCGGCGCGGCCAGCAGCAGCGCCTTCAGGTTGGTGGCGAAGACGTTGATCGCGTCCAGCTCGGAACGCTCGCGCAGCGCGCCCATCAGTTCGGTTTCCAGGTGCATGAAGCTCTTCACGCGCCAGGTCCAGCGGGCGGTGTCGTTCAGCCATTTGTCGGCCGGACGGCCCTGGTTCCTGATGCCGAAACGGGCAGCGATGCGGCCTTCGCACGGATTGTGCGGCGCGTCCCACTTCGGTTTCTCGGCTTCGGTGTCCAGCCGCAGCGTGACATCGAGGATGCCTTCGCGGCGGCCGCGCAGCAAGGCCAGCGCGCGGTGCGAGGGCACGGTGCCGATGGTTTCGGAATAATCAAAGTAATCGGCGAATTTTTCGCCTTCGTCTTGCTTGCCTTCAACGACCTTGGATTCAACAATGCCGTGATCCAGCACGTATTCGCGCAAGGATTGCAGCAACGTTGCATCTTCGGCAAAGCGTTCCATCAGGATCTGGCGGGCGCCGTCCAGCGCGGCCTTGATGTCGGCCACGCCCGGATTGTTGCCCTCGGCGGTGGTAAAGGCTTCGCGCAGGTATTTATTGGCTTCCATTTCCGGGTTCAGTTCCGGGTTGTCCAGCAGGCCGTCTGCCAGCGGCGCCAGGCCCGCTTCGATGGCGATTTGCGCCTTGGTGCGGCGTTTTTGCTTGTATGGAAGGTATAAGTCTTCAAGACGGGTCTTGTCTTCTGCGTGCATGACAGCATCTAACAGTTCCGGCGTCATTTTATTCTGCTCGGTGATCGATGCCACGATCGCGGCGCGGCGGTCTTCCAGCTCGCGCAGGTAACGCAGGCGTTCTTCGAGCAGACGCAGTTGAATGTCGTCCAGGCCGCCGGTGGCTTCTTTCCGGTAGCGGGCGATGAAGGGCACCGTGGCGCCTTCGTCCAGCAGGGCGATGGCGGCGGCAACCTGTGCCGGTTTGCAAGTCAGTTCCAGGGCAAGACGTTGTTCGATTGAAGGCAACATGTGGGCGATTCCTAAGCAGTCAAGCCCGGAATCATACGCAATCGGCGCGAATGTGCCAGTCTTGACAGTCCAAAAGGACTGTGCACGGCCCGAGGAACACGCAAGTAACACGCGAGTAACACGTTTACATGCGGGTTTTATGAAGAATCCGCAAACACGAACGCGTGTATGGCGGATAATATCGCCTGTTGCCGTTTTTGAACCATCCTGACCAACAATGCGACCTATGGATTTTACCCGCGACGACGCCACCGACGATGTCCCCGCCAAGCCAGCCGCACCGGCCGCCCCGGCATCTCCCGCCCGCCTTGCGCCGCCCGCGAATCAATTGTCGTACGCCGTAGCCACCTGGCTGCAGCGTGTGGATGCCGCAGCGCATCCCAAAGCCAAACTGAACGCGCCGCCGGTCGATGCCGACCCCAAGCAGCAAACCCAATACAAGCTGATCTACGTGATGGCGCCCACCAGCGGCGGCCGTCATGTGGCGCTGTGCCTGTACAAGGCGCGCCTGCGCTCGAACGGCGACGTCGCCGCGGCCAGCCCGGTGAGCGAAGTGTTTTCGCTGCTGTCGGCGCCGCCGAGCTTCCTCGCGGCCGGCGACGAGGACCTGATCCGTTTCTTCGTTGCCATGCGCAGCGGACAGAATTCCCAGACCGGCTCCGCCACCGAGCCGCGCGGCAAGATCGGCGCGGCCCTGCTGAACATGCTGGCCGAACAGGATAAATTGCTTTGGGCAAATTCCTGGGCCGACGTCGGCAACGGCCTGGTCTACCCGCTCAAGGGCGGCGTGATGCGCGAAGCCAACCTGGCCTGGCGCGAAGAAGGCAAGGGCCTGCGTCTGGGCTGGCAGGTGCAGGCGCCGCCGAACGCCAAGCATGTCGGCGCCGACCAGGTCGATTACATGCTGCCGACCGATCCGCCGTGGTACATCGACAACCTGTCCTGCGGCGTGCTGCAGCTGAACCAGGGCGGCGCCTCGATCCCGCTGGCCGACCTGCAGGCGCTGGTGGCGCAAGCCCCGCTGCTGACCAATAACGACAAGATGCGTGTGTCGCAACTGCTGCTGGCCCACGGCCTGCAACAGCTGATGCCGCTGCCGCAACCCTTGCCGCAGCGCGTGCGCGACGACGTCAAGCCGCGTCCGGTGCTGACCCTGGACGCCGCCATGCTGGCCGACGGCTCGCTGCAACGCTGGCACGACTTCGCCGTGTTGTCCTTCGACTACGACGGCGAGCGCGTCTCCTTCGACCCGTCGCAGCGCGTGGTGCGCCAGAAGGGCGACGTCACCGAAATCATCCAGCGCGACAGCGCCGCCGAAGAGCTGGCCTTGTCGCTGCTGACCGAACGCCAGTTCCTGCCACCGACCACCTTGCCGCTGAGCAGCGTCAAGGGCGGCCTGTTGCTGCCCAGCCAGGCCGAATGGCTGCGCTTTGCCCGTGACGGCATCGAGGCGCTGAAGCAGGCTGGCTGGAAAGTGGAAAAAACCGTCAAGTACCGCTACGACGTCAGCGATGTCGGCGACTGGTATGCCGACGTGGTGGAAGATCCGGCCGACGGCGGCCACGCCTGGTTCGAGCTGGAGCTGGGCATCATGGTCGACCAGGACCGCGTGCCGCTGTTGCCGGTGCTGGTGCAGATGATACGCAGCGCGCCGAACGACTTCAATCCCAAGACCATCGCCCTGCACGGCGATGAAGACCAGATGCTGGCGACCTTGCCGGACGGCAGCCGCGTCGCCCTGCCGTGGGCGCGCGTCAAGCCCATCCTGGCGACGCTGGGCGAGCTGTATTTCAGCGACAAGATCAAGACCTCGCTGCGCATGGCCACGCTGGACGCCGCGCGCCTGGACGACCTGGCCCGCAACGTCGAACTCAACTGGACCGGCGGCGTCGAGCTGCGCGAAATGGGCGCGCGCCTGAACCAGTTCGGTTCGGTCAAGCGCATCGCCACCCCGGCCGGTCTGCAAGCGACGCTGCGCGACTACCAGACCGACGGCCTGTCGTGGATGCAGTTCCTGCGCGAGTACGGCTTCGCCGGCATCCTGGCCGATGACATGGGCCTGGGCAAGACCGTGCAGACCCTGGCCCACATCCTGGTCGAGAAGGAAGCCGGCCGCCTGACCGCGCCGGCGCTGGTGATCGCGCCGACCAGCCTGATGGGCAACTGGCAGGAAGAGGCGGCGCGTTTCGCCCCCGGCCTGCGCGTGTTGCTGTTGCAGGGCAAGGACCGCATGGGCCAGTTCGACCAGATCGCCGAGGCCGACCTGGTGCTGACCACCTACGCGCTGCTGCCGCGCGACGAGGAAAAGCTGCGCGAGCATGATTTCCACCTGGTCATCCTGGACGAATCGCACTACATCAAGAACACCCGCAGCAAGGCCGCGCAGAGCGCCGGCCTGTTGCGCGCGCGCCACCGGCTGTGCCTGTCCGGCACGCCGCTGGAAAACCACCTGGGCGAGCTGTGGTCGCAATTCCACTTCCTGCTGCCGGGCCTGCTGGGCGACGAGAAGGGCTTCAACACCGTGTTCCGTCATCCGATCGAGCGCCAGGACGACCCGCTGCGGCGCGCGCTGCTGAACCGCCGCATCAAGCCTTTCCTGCTGCGCCGGACCAAGGACAACGTGGCCAAGGAATTGCCGCCGAAGACAGAGATGGTGCGCAAGGTCGAGCTGACCGGCGCCCAGCGCGACCTGTACGAGACGGTGCGCCTGGCCATGGACCAGAAGGTGCGCGAGGAGATCGACCGCAAGGGCGTGGCGCGCAGCCAGATCGTGATCCTGGAGGCGCTGCTGAAGCTGCGCCAGGTGTGTTGCGATCCGCGCCTGGTCAAGTCGCTGCCGTCGAAGAAGCAGACGGCCGGCTCGGCCAAGCTGATCGACCTGATGCAGATGGTCGAGGATTTGCTGGAAGAAAACCGCAAGATCCTGGTGTTCTCGCAGTTCACCAGCATGCTCGAGCTGATCGAGCAGGAGCTGGACGCGCGCGATATCCCGTATGCGCTGCTGACCGGCGAGACCAAGGACCGCAGCGCGCAAGTGGCGGCCTTCCAGCAGGGCGCGGTGCCGATCTTCCTGATCAGCCTGAAAGCGGGCGGCGTCGGCCTCAACCTGACGGCGGCCGACACCGTGATCCACTACGATCCGTGGTGGAATCCGGCGGCGGAAAACCAGGCCACCGACCGCGCCTGGCGCATCGGCCAGGACAAGCCGGTGTTCGTCTACAAGCTGATCGCCAAGGGCACGCTGGAAGAAAAAATCCAGCTGTTGCAGCAGAAAAAATCCGATCTGGCGCAGTCCATCCTGGCCGAAGGCGAGTCGCAGAAAATGGCGCTCACCCAGGAAGACTTGCAGCAGATCTTCGCCCCGCTGGCGGAATAAGTGGCGACCGTCGCCGAACTGCAAGCGGCCTTGCGCCAGTCGCAGGCGGAGGCCGAGCGCTATCGCCTGCTGCTCCAGCACAGCGGTGAGGTCAGCTGGATGGCCGACTGCGCCAGCCTGCGCCTGTCCTGGCTCAGTCCGGCAGCCGGGCGCCAGTTCGGCTACACGCTGGAGTCGGCGCAGGCGCTGGCGGCCGGCCTGTTGCAGCAATTGCCTGCCAGGCTGGCACGCCACGCCGGCGGCGACCTGAGCCGCCTTCGCCTGCTGCGTGAAACCGAACTGCCCCACGCGGACGGCCGCCTGCTGCCGGTGGAAATCGAATCGACCCTGATTGTCGACGAGCATGGCGTGGCCGTCAGCGTGGTCGGCGTGGTGCGCGACCTGAGCGCGCGGCGCGAACTGGCCGCGCAGCAGAAAAAGTTCGCCTCCATGCTGTCGCACGAATTCCGCACGCCGCTGTCGACCATTGACGGCGCCGTGCAGCGCCTGGAAATGACCGGCGCCCACCATGACGAAGGCACCCGCAAGCGCTACCGCAAGATCCAGACCGCGGTCGACCGCATGCTGGCGATGCTCGACGAGTACCTGTCGCCGGAGCGCATGGCCAGCATCGGCCGCGAGCGCCAACCCAATGAAATCTGCCCCGCCACGCTGCTCGAAGCGGTGGCCGAGCAGGCCCGCAGCCGCCGTCCGGCGCTGAGCGTGCGCATCGCATCGCTGCCGCAATGGCTGCGCTGCGACCCCGCCGGAGTGCGCTTATGCCTGGAAATTTTGCTCGACAATGCAATTAAGTACACGGATGCCAATACTCCGATAGAATTGATAGGCAAAATGGCAAGCGAGGGCGGTGTCGAGTTCCTGGTGCGCGATCACGGGGTCGGTTTGCCGGCGGCGGAATTGGCGCGGGTGTTCGACAAATCCTTCCGCGGCAGCAACGCCGCCGGCATCGCCGGATCGGGGCTGGGCCTGTACATGGCGCGCGCGGTGGTGGATGTACACGGGGGAACGCTGACGGCAACAAATGTTTCTGAAAGCGGCACGGAATTTCGGATTTGGCTGCCGCTGGCGGCCAGCGCCGGGAAAAGCCTTGCGCGGGCGGGTGGCAGCAGTGATAATTCCTTGGACTCAAGCTGAGCTGCAAGGCAGGACTGGGCACCGTTGCTCAATAATCGATCGAATGGCGCATCAATGACGCAAATACTCATCGTGGAAGACAATCTGGACTATGCCGAAGAAATGGCAGAGTTCTTGACTGAGCTTGAACACGAAGTGCACATCACTAATAACGCCAGCGAAATGTGGTCGGCCCTGAGCCAGGGCAATGTCGGGGTGGTGGTGCTCGATCTGGGCCTGCCGGACGAAGACGGTTTCAATGTGATCCCCCGGATGCGCCAGCTGTATCCGCAGATCGGCCTGCTGGTGCTGACCGGCCGGGTCGCCTTCGACAACCGCATTCTCGGCCTGCGCCTGGGCGCCGACCACTATCTGACCAAGCCGATCAAATTCCCGGAACTGGCCGCCCACATCGAGGCGCTGGACCGCCGCGTCGGTCCGCAGGAAACCATCCCGGCGCCGAGCAAGTGGACGCTGCGGGTCAGCGCCCGCCAGCTGGAGCTGCAGGGCATGGCGATCACGCTGACCGAGAAAGAATGCAATTTCCTTCACTTGCTGACGATTAACACCCGTCCCGTGCCGCGCCAGGTCATCGTGGCCGGTATCGGCGGCGACGATCCGGACGCCGGCCGCCGGGTCGACATGCTGGTGTATCGTTTACGCAAAAAAGCCCGCACCGGCCTGGGTCAGGACTTGCCGCTGCGCAGCGCCTATGGCGAGGGCTACAGCCTCTCCGCCAGCTTTAACTTATCTTGAGTCAAACTCAATAGTATTTCTGTACTGTGGAAATGTGAGAGTTTCCTAGCCGCAGCTTTGTCGTAGCATGAATTTCCACTTGTCAAGTTGGGGAGAATTGCAATGCGCTACAGCGACTGGAAAATAGGGATACGCCTGGCTGGCGGCTTCGGCCTGGTGATGTTGTTGGTGGTCGGCATGGCCGTGGCCGGCATGTGGCGTTTGCAGGCGGTGGGCGACCTGACGGAACAGATGGTCGGCAGCGCCAGCGTCAAGGAGCGCCTGACCGCCGAGTGGCGCAACCAGATCGGCATCAGCGGCGTCGGTGTGCTGGCCTTTGCCCGCAACACCGAGACCGCCGAATCTCCTGCCATTTCTGAAAAAGCCGCCGCCACCCGCGCGCGCGTCAACGCCATCCAGAAGCAGCTCGAACCCCTGCTCTCCAGCGATGAGGAAAAAGCCTTGCTGGAGACGGTGACGTCGGTGCGCAAGGGTTATGCGGCCAGTCGTGACGCCTTGTTCAAGCTCAAGAAAAGCGGCGACATCGCCGGCGCCCGCGCCCTGGCCGATAGCAAGCTGGAACCGCAATTCGATGCCTACCTGCAAAGCGTGCAAAAGATCGGCGACTACGAAGCCGGGGTCGGCCGCGCGCTGGGGGAAGAGGTGCAGACACAATACCATTCCGGCCAGCGCTTCCTGCTGGGGCTGACGGCCGGGGCGCTGGTGCTGGGCGCCTGGTTCGCCTACATCATCGGGATCTCGATCACCGGCCCCATCCACAAGGCGGTGCGGGTGGCGCAGACCGTCGCGGCCGGCGATTTGAGCAGCAAGATCGACGTGCGAACCAAGGATGAAACCGGCATGCTGCTGCAAGCGTTGAAGGATATGAACGCCAGCCTGGTGCACATTGTCGGCCAGGTCCGCAGCGGCACCGACACCATCGCCACCGCCTCGGGTCAGATCGCCAACGGCAACCTTGATTTGTCGGCCCGCACCGAACAGCAGGCCAGTTCGCTGCAACAGACCGCCTCGTCGATGGAGGAACTGACCGCCACCGTCAAGCAGAACGGCGACAACTCGCGCCAGGCGCACACGCTGGCGCTGTCGGCCTCGGAAGTGGCGGTCAAGGGCGGCAACGTGGTCGACGAAGTGGTCGACACCATGAGCGAGATCAGCACGTCGGCACACAAGATTGTCGACATCATCGCCGTGATCGACGGCATCGCCTTCCAGACCAACATCCTGGCCTTGAACGCGGCGGTGGAGGCGGCCCGCGCCGGCGACCAGGGGCGCGGCTTTGCCGTGGTGGCGAGTGAAGTGCGCAATCTGGCCCAGCGCAGCGCCAGCGCGGCGAAGGAAATCAAGGAACTGATCAACAATTCGGTCGACAAGGTGGAAAGCGGGGCGCGCCTGGTGGCCCAGGCCGGCAGCACGATGCGGGAAATCGTCGTCAACGTGCGGCGGGTGACCGACATCATCGGCGAAATCACCGCTGCCAGCGCCGAACAGACCAACGGCATCGAACAGATCAACCGCGCCATCGCGCAGATGGACCAGGTGACGCAGCAGAACGCGGCGCTGGTCGAGGAAGCGGCCGCCGCCTCGGCCGCCCTGCAGGACCAGAGCGGCGCGCTGGCCCGCGTGGTCAGCGTGTTCCAGCTTTCCGGCAATATGGGGAAAAAGAGGGACAGAGTCACGCCGATTTTGCTGGGTGTTTGAATAATCGGGGACAGAGTGGTGTAGAATGGCCGTATCCGATACATTTTGCACAAATTTATGGCACGTCTACCCCGCTTGATCGTCCCCGGCCAGCCGCACCACGTTATTCAGACCGGTAACAACAACCAATCGATCTTCCAGGACACGGAAGATTATCAAACCTTCCTGGGCTGGCTGCGCACTGCCGCCAAGAACTACAAAGTGGCGGTGCACGCCTATGTTTTGATGCCGAATCACCTGCATTTGCTGGTCACGCCGGCCGATGCGGACGGCCTGGGCCAGATGATGCAGTGGATAGGCCGCTACTACGTGCCCTATTTCAACCAAAAATACGGCCGCAGCGGCACTTTGTGGAACGGACGCTACAAAACCTCGCTGATCGACGCCGAGCAATACTTCATGTCGTGCAGCCGTTATATCGAGTTTAATCCGGTGCGCAACGGCATGGTGGGGCGGGCCGAGGATTATCCGTGGTCCAGCTATGCGCATCACGCGGGCTTGCGTTCGGACGGCCTGATTGTCGACCATCCCAAGTTCTGGGAGCTGGGCAACACGCCGTTCCAGCGCGAAGCGGCCTACATCGCGCTGGCCGAGCCGGCGCTGAGTGGGGACGAGGTGGCCAGCATCAGCCAGGCGCTGCTCAAGGGCTGGCCGTTGGGCACGGAGCAATTCAAGACGGCGCTGCAGCACAAGGTCAAGCGCCAGGTCTTGCCCGCCAAGCGCGGCAGACCCTTTAAAATCAAGGCCGAAGCCGCCTGAGCAGCACGCTGAAACCGCAGGAATTGCCGTTCCTGCGGTTTTTTTAGCGCCGCCATCACTCTGTCCCTAATTAATTTTTTCGGCGGCTTGTAAAAATTTAATTTGACTCCGACCCTAATTGTTATTGTTGAAGTTTACGCTGCATTGCACTACTCTAGCTTTTCGTTACTCAAAATTGCAGTGGAGAGCCCCCATGAAAGCCCAAGGTCTGTACGATCCGTCCAATGAACACGATGCCTGCGGCGTCGGTTTCGTCGCCCACATCAAGGGCAACAAGAGCCATTCCATCGTGGAACAGGGTCTGTTGATCCTGAAAAACCTCGATCACCGGGGCGCCGTCGGCGCCGACGCGCTGATGGGCGATGGCGCCGGTATCCTGATCCAGATTCCCGACCAGTACTATCGCGATGAAATGGCCAAGCAAGGCGTGGAACTGCCGCCGCCAGGCGAGTACGGCGTCGGCATGGTGTTCCTGCCGAAGGAAAACGCCTCCCGCATCGCTTGCGAACAGGAAATCGAGCGCGCCGTGCGCGCCGAAGGCCAGGTCGTGCTGGGCTGGCGCAACGTGCCGGTCGACTGCGACATGCCGATGTCCCCTACCGTGCGCGCCAAAGAGCCGGTGATCCGCCAGATCTTCATCGGCCGCGGCGCCGACATCATGGTCACCGACGCGCTGGAGCGCAAGCTGTACGTGATCCGCAAATCGTCCGGCCACGCCATCCAGGCCTTGAAACTGATCCACGGCAAAGAATTCTTCGTGGCCTCGCTGTCGGCCCGCACCATCGTCTACAAGGGCCTGCTGCTGGCCGACCAGGTCGGCGTGTACTACAAAGACCTGCAAGACGCGCGCTGCATTTCCGCGCTGGCGCTGGTGCACCAGCGCTTCTCGACCAACACCTTCCCGGAATGGCCGCTGGCCCACCCGTACCGCCTGATCGCCCACAACGGCGAGATCAACACCGTCAAAGGCAACTTCAACTGGATGCGCGCCCGTGAAGGCGTGATGAAATCCGCCGTGCTGGGCGACGACCTGCAGAAACTGTTCCCGCTGATCTACGAAGGCCAGTCGGACACCGCCTGCTTCGACAACGCGCTGGAACTGCTGCTGATGGCAGGCTATCCGATCGCCCAGGCGATGATGATGATGATCCCGGAAGCCTGGGAAAATCACGGCACGATGGACGACAATCGCCGCGCGTTCTACGAATATCACGCAGCCATGATGGAACCATGGGACGGCCCGGCCGCCATGGCCTTCACCGACGGCCGTTACATCGGCGGCACGCTGGACCGCAATGGCCTGCGTCCTGCCCGCTACATCGTCACCGACGACGACCTGGTGGTGATGGCGTCGGAATCGGGCGTGCTGCCGATTCCCGAATCGAAAATCATCCAGAAATGGCGTCTGCAACCGGGCAAGATGTTCCTGATCGACCTGGAAGCTGGCCGCATCATCGACGATAAAGAGCTGAAAGACACCTATGCCAACGCCAAGCCGTACAAGGCATGGATCAACGCGGTGCGCATCAAGCTCAACGAAATCAAGCTGAGCGAAAGCCAGCTGGCGCACAACCGCGCCAAGGACGTCGCGCCGGCCCAGGGCGAAAAAGCCACGCCGTCGCTGCTGGACCGCCAGCAAGCCTTCGGCTACACCCAGGAAGACCTGAAATTCCTGATGGCGCCGATGGCCGCCGCCGGCGAAGAAGCCACCGGCTCGATGGGCAATGACTCGCCGCTGGCCGTCATGTCCAACAAACTCAAGCCGCTGTACAACTACTTCAAGCAGTTGTTCGCGCAAGTGACCAACCCGCCGATCGACCCGATCCGCGAAGCGATGGTGATGTCGCTGGTCTCCTTCATCGGCCCGAAACCGAACCTGCTGGACACCAACAACGTCAACCCGCCGATGCGCCTTGAAGTGTCGCAGCCCATCCTGGGCTTCGACGACATGGCCCGCCTGCGCGGCATTAGCGCGCATACCGGCGGCAAGTTCAAGTCTTATGAGCTTAACATCTGCTATCCGCTGGCATGGGGCAAGGACGGCGTCGAAGCCTGCCTGGCGTCGCTGTGCGCCGAGGCGGTCGATGCGGTCAAGTCCGGCCACAACATCCTGATCGTGTCGGACCGCTCGGTCGGCCCGGACCGCGTGGCGATTCCTGCGCTGCTGGCCACCTCGACCGTGCACCAGCACCTGGTCAGCAAGGGCCTGCGCGCGTCCACCGGCCTGGTCGTCGAGACCGGCTCGGCCCGCGAGACCCACCACTTCGCGCTGCTGGCAGGCTACGGCGCCGAAGCGATCCACCCTTACCTGGCGATGGAAACGCTGGTCGAGATGGCGCTGGGCATGCCGGGCGACATGTCCGGCGACAAGGCGGTCTACAACTACACCAAGGCCATCGGCAAGGGCCTGATGAAGGTCATGTCCAAGATGGGCATCTCGACCTACATGTCCTACTGTGGCGCGCAGATCTTCGAAGCTGTCGGCCTGAACAAGTCGCTGGTCGACAAGTACTTCAAGGGCACGGCCTCCAACGTGGAAGGCATCGGCGTGTTTGAAGTGGCAGAAGAAGCGCTGCGCCTGCACAACCTGGCCTTCGGCAACGATCCCGTGCTGGAAAACCACCTGGACGCCGGCGGCGAGTACGCTTACCGCGTGCGCGGCGAAGACCACCTGTGGACCCCGGATGCGATCGCGAAACTGCAGCATTCGACCCGCAGCAACAACTTCTCCAGCTATAAAGAGTACGCCCAGATCATCAACGACCAGAGCAAGCGCCACCTGACTCTGCGCGGCCTGTTCGAGTTCAAGCTCGATCCGACCAAGGCGATCCCGCTGGACGAAGTCGAGCCGGCCAAGGAAATCGTCAAGCGCTTCGCGACCGGCGCGATGTCGATGGGTTCGATCTCGACCGAAGCCCACGCCACGCTGGCGGTGGCGATGAACCGCATCGGCGGCAAGTCCAACACCGGCGAAGGCGGCGAAGATCCATCGCGCTACACGATGGAACTGAAGGGCATCAAGATCAAGCAGGGCGAGACCATGGCTTCGGTCATGGGCAAAGAGCAGATGGTGGTCGACATTCCGCTGCAGGAAGGCGATTCACTGCGCTCGCGCATCAAGCAGGTGGCATCGGGCCGTTTCGGCGTGACCGTGGCCTACCTGAACTCGGCCGACCAGATCCAGATCAAGATGGCGCAGGGCGCCAAGCCGGGCGAAGGCGGCCAGCTGCCGGGCCATAAGGTGTCGGAATACATCGCGACCTTGCGCTTCTCGGTGCCAGGCGTGGGCCTGATCTCGCCGCCGCCGCACCACGATATTTACTCGATCGAAGATCTGGCCCAGCTGATCCACGACCTGAAGAACGCCAACCCGCGCGCTTCGATCTCGGTCAAGCTGGTGTCGGAAGTCGGTATCGGCACCGTGGCCGCCGGCGTGACCAAGGCCAAGGCCGATCACGTGGTTGTCGCCGGCCATGACGGCGGCACCGGCGCTTCGCCGCTGTCGTCGGTCAAGCACGCGGGTACGCCGTGGGAGCTGGGTCTGGCGGAAACGCAGCAGACCCTGGTGCTGAACGGCCTGCGCAGCCGCATCCGCGTCCAGGCCGACGGCCAGATGCGTACCGGCCGCGACGTCGTCATCGCCGCCATGCTGGGCGCCGACGAAATCGGCTTCGCCACCGCGCCGCTGGTGGTCGAGGGCTGCATCATGATGCGCAAATGCCACCTGAACACTTGCCCGGTCGGCGTCGCCACGCAGGATCCTGTGCTGCGCGCCAAGTTCTCCGGCAAGCCCGAGTACGTGGTCAACTACTTCTTCTTCGTCGCCGAGGAAGCCCGCCAGCTGATGGCGCAACTGGGCATCCGCACCTACGACGAGCTGATCGGCCGCGTCGACCTGCTGGACAAGTCCAAGGCGATCACGCACTGGAAGGCCAAGGGCCTGGACTTCAGCAACATCTTCTACTCGCCGGAAGTGCCGAACGGCGACTCCATCTATCACACGATGGAACAGGATCACTGCCTGGACAAGGCGCTCGATCACAAGCTGATCGCGCAAGCCAAGGCCGCGCTGGAAAAAGGCGAACGCGTCTCGTTCATCTCGCCGGTACGCAACGTCAACCGCACCGTCGGCACCATGCTGTCGGGCGAAGTGGCCAAGCGCTACGGCCACGCCGGCCTGCCGGACGACACCATCCACATCCAGCTGCAAGGCACGGCTGGCCAGTCGGCCTGCGCCTTCCTGGCGCACGGCATCACCATCGACCTGGTCGGCGAAGGCAACGACTATGTCGGCAAGGGCTTGTCGGGCGGCCGCATCATCGTGCGTCCGAACACCGAGTTCCGCGGCTGGGCGGTGAACAACATCATCATCGGTAACACCGTGTTGTACGGCGCGATCAGCGGCGAAGCCTTCTTCAACGGCGTGGCCGGCGAGCGTTTCGCCGTGCGTAACTCGGGCGCCACCGCCATCGTCGAGGGCACCGGCGACCACGGTTGCGAATATATGACCGGCGGCACCGTGGTGGTGCTGGGCGCCACCGGCCGCAACTTCGCGGCGGGCATGTCGGGCGGTATCGCCTACGTGTACGACCCGGACGGCGATTTCGAGGCGCGCTGCAACACCTCGATGGTGACGCTGGAGCCGGTGCTGACCGTCAAGGAACAGGAAGCCCAGAGCGAAACCTGGCACGTGCAGCACAAGGACCACGGCCGCGAGGCGGACGAGGTGATCCTGAAGCGCCTGATCGAGCGTCACTTCAAGCACACCGGCAGCACCCGTGCCCGCCTGTTGCTGGACAACTGGGCCGAGGGCCGCGGCAAATTCGTCAAGGTATTCCCAAGCGAATACAAGCGCGCCCTGGCCGAAATGGCCGAGGACGTGGCGAACGAAGCAGCGTCCGCCCAGCCGATCGCAGCATAAGACAGACAAGAACAGCGTCATTCCCGCGCAAGCGGGAATCCATGGAACGCCAGCTCAGCATGGGTCCCCGCGTGCGCGGGGACGACGGAGCAACGGATAACTAAAGGACTTATCGTGGGTAAAATCACCGGCTTCATGGAATTCAAGCGTCAGGACGAGAGCTATCTGCCGCCTGCTACGCGTTTGAAAAACTATTCCGAATTTGTCATCACCCTGACCAATGAACAGGCCAAGGTGCAGGGCGCGCGCTGCATGGATTGCGGCATCCCGTTCTGCAACACCGGCTGCCCGGTCAACAACATCATCCCGGACTGGAACGACCTGGTCTATCGCGGCAATTACCGCGAGGCGCTGGACACCCTGCACTCGACCAACAACTTCCCGGAGTTCACCGGCCGCATCTGCCCTGCGCCGTGCGAGGCCGCCTGCACGCTGGGCATCAACAACGATCCGGTCGGCATCAAGTCGATCGAGCACAAGATCATCGACGAAGGCTGGGAACACGGTTGGGTCGTGCCGCAGCCGGCCGCGCAGCAAACCGGCAGGAAGGTGGCCGTGGTCGGTTCCGGTCCTGCCGGCCTGGCGGCGGCGCAGCAGCTGGCGCGCGCCGGCCACGCCGTCACCGTGTTTGAAAAGAGCGACCGCGTCGGCGGCCTGCTGCGTTACGGCATTCCAGACTTCAAGATGGAAAAGTCGCACATCGACCGCCGTATCAAGCAGATGGAAGCCGAAGGCGTGGTATTCCGCACCAGCGTGTTGGTCGGCAAGGACTTCCCTGCCAACGTCAACAACTGGGCCAAGGAAACCATCTTCCCGGAAGACCTGGCCAAGGAATTCGACGCCGTCGTCCTGGCTGGCGGCGCCGAGCAGCCGCGCGACCTGCCGGTGCCCGGCCGCGAGCTCAAGGGCGTGCACTTCGCCATGGACTTCCTGCCGCAGCAAAACAAGGTCAACGCCGGCGACAAGGTCAAGGACCAGCTGAAAGCCACCGGCAAGCACGTGGTGGTGATCGGCGGCGGCGACACCGGTTCCGACTGCGTCGGCACCTCGAACCGCCACGGCGCCGCCTCGGTGACCCAGTTCGAACTGATGCCGATGCCGCCGGAGCAGGAAAACAAGCCGCTGGTGTGGCCGTACTGGCCGACCAAGCTGCGCACCTCCTCGTCGCACGAGGAAGGCTGCGAGCGCGATTGGGCGGTGGCCACCAAGCGCCTGGAAGGCAAGAACGGCAAGGTCGAGAAGCTGGTCGCCTGCCGCGTCGAGTGGAAAGACGGCAAGATGGCCGAAGTGCCTAACTCGGAATTCGAAATGAAGGCCGACCTGGTGCTGCTGGCCATGGGCTTCGTGTCGCCGGTGGCCAACGTGCTGGACGCCTTCGGCATCGAGAAAGATGCACGCGGCAACGCCAAGGCCAGCACGGACGGCGAAGGCTGCTACAAGACTTCCGCCCCCAACGTGTTTGCCGCCGGCGACGTGCGCCGCGGCCAGTCGCTGGTGGTGTGGGCGATCCGCGAAGGCCGCCAGTGCGCGCGCGCGGTCGATGAGTTTTTGATGGGCTCTTCGGAACTTCCGCGCTAATCCCCGCGGCCGAAGCAGCCTGTCTCCGCCGGTAGTGAATGGGTGATCCCCGTTCCTGCCGGTTTTTTTTATTCTGCGGCGGCAATCCCGGCGGTGGCCTGCGCACGCGCCGCATCCCTGGCGACCGCCGCCGGATCGATCCGCATCGCCCGCGCGCGCGCCTGGGCTGCCGCTTCCATGTCGCCGCAGCGCTCACATGCCATGGCGAGATCGAGCAGCGCTTCCGCTGAACGCGGCCCCAGGCTGACCGCGCGGCCATAGGCGTTGGCCGCCTGCCGCCACCGTCCCAGCATGCGCTCGGCCGTTCCCAGTCCGGACCAGGCGAAATAGTCGTGCCGGTCATGCGCGATCGCGGCGCCGAAGCTGGCGATCGCCAATTCCCACTCGCGCTGCGCAAGGTGGGCCCGGCCCAGCCACATGGCGGCGTTGACTGGTGGCGTGGCGGCGTCCGCTGAGCCGGCCTGGAGCTGCGCCAATGCGCCCAGGCGTGCCTCGGCCCGGGGCCAGTCCCCGCTGGCAAAGGCAACCATGCCTTCGGTCGCTTCGGCCCAGGCGCCTCCCGTCCGCACCAGCGGAAAATCGCGAGCGATGGCCAGGCATGCATCGAATTCGCCGGCCAGCAGCAACTGTTCGGCCAGCGCAATGCGCACGTTCAGGTCGCCGTCGAAGCGCTGCGTCAATGCGCGCAGCTGCTCCAGCGCCGCCGGGCGGTTACCGCGCAACGCCGTCATGCTTGCCAGCGCCAGGCGCGTCTCGCATTCGATATGGCGGGCAAACGTAATCTGCGGTGTGAAATCGGGCGGCACCAAACCTTCACGCTCGAACATGGCCACGTCCGCCGCCGACAGTGCCGGCGCGCCTGGCGTGACGCGGATATCGGCCGGCGCCAGCGGCGCCACCGAGGCGTTCGCCGCATGTGCTTGCATGCGGATCGGTGCGCTGGTCAAGGCCTCGTCGATCACGCGGCCGTCGGGGTCTGCGCCGGCCGGCAAGTCCAGCACCGCCGCCACGGTCGGCCATATATCGCAGGCGGCCACCGGCGCGACGGTGTGGTCGCGCGCGATGCCCGGGCCGCACAGCAGCATGAAGCCGGCATCGCGCGTGCCGTTCGACAGGATCGCGAAACAGGCGTCGCGGCCGGCAAGGTTTTGGTAGCGGCCGCACAGCAGATCGAGAAACTGGTGGCAGCGGGCCAGGCAGGTACGCGCTGCCAGCCGGTCCGGCACGCTGGCCAGCGCCGCGGCCATGACGCCGATAAACGGCAGGCGTAACACCAGCATATCGGCGCCGCGCTCTTCAATGGCGGCCGTGCCCAACGCGTGCAAGGTCGCGCATTCGGCCAGTGCCGTCGCCGCCGTGCCCGCCAGCCGGCGCCGGGCAGTCGCGTCCAGCGGGCTCAGTAGGAAGTGCAGGTCTGGTGCCTGGATGTCGCCGGGCGCCAGGCGCGCCGCATGCACCAGCTCGCGCGCCTCGGGCGGCCAGACCGCCTGCGGGTCCAGCGGCCAGGCTTGTTCGTCGTCGGCCGGCGCGGTACTGACTCCGGGTGCGATCACGGTGCCATGCCGCAGCCGCAGGCCACGCGTGGCCGGCCAGCCGATGACGGCCGCGTGGCGGCCGGCGGCATCGGCGGCGTGCCAGGCGGCGACCGTGCGCAGTGCGGCCGCGCCGGGCGCCTGCATGAACAGCGAACCGTCGATCGCCGTCAGCGGGTGCAGAATGCCGTGGCGGTCCGGCTGCATGCCGGTGGCGGCGCTGGTCCAGCCGCTGTCGGCGCAGGCCGGCAGCGGAAAGTCGAGCGGCGCCCAGGTGCCGGCGTTGACCAGGCTGGAAAGAAAGGGCGTCAGGCCGTCCTGGTCCAGCTCCTGCAGCAGGCTCCAGTCGGCGCCGTCGAGTGCCAGCATGACCAGCGCGGGCGCGGTCGGCGCGTCAGAGGGCGAGTGCATAGGTATGGGTGGTGTGCAGCAGCCTGGCCTCGACGCGGTGCGCCATCTGCAAGGTGGCGCCGGCCGTGTCGTTGCAGCTGAAGCGGAAGCGCGGCAGTGCCTGCCGCGCCAACTGTCGGGCGGACGCTTCCAGCAACATCAGGGCCGGCCAGCCGTGGCGATGGCCGGGTTGGGTGATCCACAGGTCCACTTCGGACAAATCCTGGCCTGGCTTGCACAGCAACAAGCCGATCAGCTCGCCGTCGAGCTCGACCGCCTGCGACAGCGCGGCGCAGGCCGGGTCCGCCAGCACGGCGTCGAAGCGGGCGGCGGCGGCGCCGTGGGGCAGCCGCGCGTAGCTGCCGTACAGTACGATGGCCTGCGGCAGGTGGCGTGGCGCCAGCGGCTGGACGGAAGCGCCGGCCGGAATGCGCCGGCCGGCGCGCAGGCGTTCGAGCATCAGGCTGGTCTGCTGGCAGGCGTTGTGGGTGTCCACCTCGAAATGCAGCACCGAGCGTTGCGGCGCGAAGCCGCTGCGCGCCAGGAACGGCGGCGCGCTGGCGTCGTCCCATTCGCCCCAGGCGTACAGGTAGTCGACGTCCCAGCGCCGCAGCATCGCGCCCAGCGCCGTCAGCAATGCCGCGCCGACGCCGCGCCGGCGCTGCGTCGGCAATACGAAGATGGCGCCGCGCAAGCCACTGCGCCGCACTTCCCACGGGATAGCTGAAAATGCCGCCACGCCGACGATCGCGTGCTCGCCGGCATGGCGCGCGACCAGCACCGATTCGGCCGCCGCGCCATGGTTGGCGACGTGGGGCAGCAGGGCGAAAGCCAGGTCCAGTTCGCCCGGCTGCGCCATGGCGACATGCACCGTCGCCATCGGCGGCATTACCTGGCGTCAGGCCGGCAGCGCGGCGTCGGTGCGCCGGCCACGGCCCTTGCGGCGGTAGGCGGCGATGCCGGCCAGGCCGCTGGCCAGCATCAGCAGCGACGACGGCTCGGGTACCGGACTGGTGAAGGCGGCCGCGCCGGCCGCCACCGCGGCGCCGGTGTTGTCGTAGCCGTAACCGTTGAATGTCACCGAGTACTCGGACGAGGCGGTGGTGCTGGTGATGTTAGGGTCCTGGATGGACACGTCTATCCAGCCGTATTGCGTTTGCTGGCCGCTGGAGAACTGGAACGGCACCAGCAGGTTGTTGCCGATATTGTTGTCGGTCATGGTGCTGGCCAGCACCGGAAACTGCTGGCATTGCGAGGTGCCGCCACCACTGCCTTTGCCGACGCTGTTGCAGGAGCCGAAGATGGAGCCCACTCGCCGGTTGGTGGTCTGGTCCAGGGTCGTCGTGCCCGACGTCGCCAACGCCGGCCCGATCAATGTGCCAGCTGCCACCGCACCCGCAGCCACGCCCTGGGCGCCGACCGTGACCGAGCGGTCGTACACAGTGAACCCGAAGAGATTGCCGAATCCTAAGTCGAGGTAGCTGCTACCGTAGCGTGTCGCATTATTCGCCAGCGAGAAGTCGGTCGTGCCGTTGTGGTCCACATCCACGGCGACAGAGATGGGGCGGGGCTGCCCGATGCCGAACCAGGTTGGCCCCAGTGACTGGTTGAGACCGTCGACCCGTATCACATCGGCATGCGCCGCCAGCGACGTCAGGGCCAGCAGCGTGGCGGCGCCGGCTATTTTTTTGTTGGGCAAGATGTTGGATGGATTTGGCATGGCGGCTCTGTTTCGGGAAGGGAACAAGGATTGTCAGCATTTACATATATGTTGTCAATCAACTTATTGTTTCTGGCGGCAATTTCGCGCTTTTCATGTTGTGCGGCGCAGCAATGTAACATTTGGTGCCGGGTGTAAATTGCTGACTTTAGGTTCAGTAGTGTTGTATTATCTGCCACTTACGAGGCCTTCTTCTGCCACAAAAGAAGGGGACGCCAGCAGAGATTAACCTTTCTGCACTACAATACGGCATTAAAAACAATGAGTTCAGTCGTGGCTAATCTAGTCGAAATCCGTGATTTACACTTCTCCTATGGAAAGCGCGCCATCCTGTCGGGCCTCCAGATGGACTTCCCACGTGGAAAAGTGATCGCAGTGATGGGCGGCTCGGGCAGCGGCAAGACCACGGTATTGCGCCTGATCGGCGGCCAGATCCGCCCGCAACGCGGCCATGTCAAGGTGCAGGGCCAGATCGTGCACAAACTGAACACCGCCGGCCTGTATCTGCTGCGCCGCAAGATGGGCATGCTGTTCCAGCACGGCGCGCTGTTCACCGACCTGAGCGTGTTTGAAAACGTCGCCTTCCCGCTGCGCGAGCATACCGACCTGCCGGAAGAGCTGATCCGCAACCTGGTGCTGATGAAATTGCACGCCGTGGGCCTGCGCAACGCCGCCAAGCTCAAGCCGGGCGAGATCTCCGGCGGCATGGCGCGCCGCGTGGCGCTGGCGCGCTCGATCGCGCTGGACCCGGAACTGATCATGTACGACGAGCCGTTCGCCGGCCTCGACCCGATCTCGATGGGCGTCACCGCCAACCTGATCCGCAACCTGAACACCGCGCTGGGCTCGACCACCGTGCTGGTGTCGCACGACGTCAAGGAGTGCTTCGCGATCGCCGACTATGTGTACTTCCTGTCGCAGGGCAAGATCGTCGCGCACGGCACGCCGGACGACATGATGGTGTCCACCGATCCCTACGTGAAGCAGTTCGTCAACGCCGAGGCCGATGGCCCGGTGCCGTTCCACTATCCAGGCAAGTCCCTGGCCGATGACCTGGGCCTGGGGGTGCAAGTCTTATGAGCGTCAAGAACTGGTTGTCCAAGCTGGGCGCGCCGCTGCGCGACTACGTTGAAAGCATAGGCTATGGCGCCCGCACCTTCGCCAACATGCTGGGCGTGTCGCCCGGCCTGCTGCGGCGTCCGGCGTTGCTGGTCGAGCAACTGCACTTCATCGGCAATTATTCGATGCTGATCATCACCCTGTCCGGCCTGTTCGTCGGCATGGTGCTGGGCTTGCAGGGCTATTACACGCTCAACAAATACGGCGCCGAGCAGTCGCTGGGCCTGCTGGTGGCGCTGGGCCTGACCCGCGAACTGGGCCCGGTGATCACCGCGCTGCTGTTTGCCGGCCGCGCCGGCACCTCGCTGACGGCTGAAATCGGCCTGATGAAGGCCGGCGAGCAGTTGTCGGCGATGGAAATGATGGCCGTCAACCCGATCCAGCGCGTGCTGGCGCCCCGTTTCTGGGCCGGCGTGATCTCGGTGCCGCTGCTGGCGTCGGTGTTCAGCGCGGTCGGCGTGTTCGGCGGCTACCTGGTCGGCGTGCAACTGATCGGCGTCGACGACGGCGCGTTCTGGTCGCAGATGCAGGGCGGCGTCGACATCTGGAAAGATATTTTCAACGGTTTTGCCAAGAGCGTGGTGTTCGGCATCGCCATCACCTTCATTGCGCTGTACCAGGGCTATGAAGCCCAGCCGACCCCGGAAGACGTGGCGCGCGCCACCACCCGCACGGTCGTGATCTCCTCGCTGATGATCTGGTGGCTGGACTTCATGATGACGGCGCTGATGTTCAGCAAGTAAGCGCTAAAAGTACAAAATAAGAAACTAAGGAATCGCTATGCAACGTAAATCTCTGGATGTCTGGGTCGGTCTGTTCATCGTCGTCGGCGTCGCCGCGCTGATGTTCCTCGCGCTGAAGGCCGGCAACATGGGTTCCATGTCCTTCGGCAAGGTCTACCCGATCACCGCCAAGTTCGACAACATCGGCAGCCTGCGTCCGCAGGCGCCGGTCAAGGCGGCCGGCGTGGTGGTAGGCCGTGTGGGAGAGATCAAGTTTGATGACAAGAGTTACCAGGCGCTGGTAACCTTGAACATGGAAGACGGCTACAAATTCCCGAAAGACAGCTCGGCCAAGATCCTGACCGCCGGCCTGCTGGGCGAACAATACGTGGGCATCGAAGCCGGCGGCGACACCAACAACCTGGTCGCCGGCGACAAGATCGCCCGTACCCAGTCGGCCGCCGTACTGGAAGACCTGATTAACCAGTTCATCTACAGCAAAGCTGCAGAAGGAAAGGACAGCAAATGACGCAACGTACCCCGAAACACCTCCGTAGCGCCGCGCTGGCGCTGGGCGTCACCGTGCTGCTGGCCGGTTGCGCCGGCCCGAACCCGCGCGACCCCTACGAGGGTTTCAACCGCGCCATGTTCAGCTTTAACGATACGGTCGACACCTACGCGCTCAAACCGGCCGCGACGGCCTACCGCAACGTGCTGCCGAACTTCGTGCAGACCGGCGTCAACAACTTCTTCGGCAACCTGGCCGACGCCTGGACCGGCGTCAACAACTTGCTGCAAGGTCATGGCGAAGCCGGCATGTCGGACGTCACCCGCTTCGCGCTGAACTCCACGCTGGGCATTGTCGGCCTGTTCGACATCGCCTCGGAAGCCGGCCTGCCCAAGCACAAGGAAGACTTCGGCCAGACGCTGGGCACCTGGGGCGTGCCGTCCGGCCCCTACCTGATGCTGCCGCTGCTGGGCCCGTCGACCGTGCGCGACACGGTGGCCTTGCCGCTGGACATCAAAGGCGATATCTGGGCCTACAAGGAACCGGTCTACATCCGCAACACCGGTACCGCGCTCCGCGTCGTCGATCAACGTGCTAACCTGCTCAACGCCACCAGTTTGCTGGAAGACGCCGCGCTGGACCGTTACGAGTTCATCCGCGATGGCTTCCTGCAACGCCGCGAAAGCCAGATCCACCCGGACGGCGACGATGCGCCGCGCAAGTCCAAGAAGGATGATTCGGCCGAGATCGACGCCAAACCGGCGGCCGCGCCGGCGACTGCCGCACAAAGTTCTGCCCCTGTGTCATCCGAATCGGCGCCAAAAGAGTTAAACTCTGGCGCACCGGCTGCGGCCTCCGTCAGCCCGTGACCCCGAAGAACCACACAAAGGTAACGACAACATGAAATTGATCAAACAACTTATCGCCTTAGCAACTGTCGCGCTGGCCTTCAACGCCCATGCCGCCACCGCGCCGTCCAACGAAGCGCCGGACGTGCTGGTCAAGCGCATCAGCCAGGAAGTGATCGAGACCGCCAAGTCCGACAAGGCCATCCAGGCCGGCGACCAGAAGAAGGTGCTCGACCTGGTCGAAAGCAAGATCCTGCCTTACGTCGATTCGCAGCGCATGACCGCGCTGGCGGCCGGCCGCTTCTGGCGCGACGCCACGCCCGAGCAGCAAAAAGCGCTGTCGGAACAGTTCCGCACGCTGCTGATCTACACCTACTCCGGCGCGCTGTCGCAGATTAAAAACGAAACCGTCGAATTCAAGCCGATGCGTTCCGACCCGTCCGACAACGAGGTGGAAGTGCGTTCGCAGGTCAACGTCGCCCGCGGCGAACCGATCCCGCTGAACTACCGCGTCGCCAAGACCCCGGCCGGCTGGAAGATCTACGACATCAACGTGCTGGGCGCATGGCTGGTCGAGACCTACAAGGGCACGTTCGCCTCCGAAATCAGCAAGGGCGGCATCGACGGCCTGATCAAGACGCTGACGGAAAAGAACAAGTCGCTGGCCAACAAACCCCTGAAAACCGTCGCTAAATAAGCCATCGCCATGTCTACCGCCGTTTCCGAAGCCACCGACAACCTGCAGTCGCTCACGACCCTGACCGTGCTCAACGCCTCCACGGCGCTGGAGCGCGGCCTGGCGGCCCTCAAGGCCGGCCAGACCGTGTTCGACCTGCGCCATGTGTTGACGGTGGATTCGGTGGCGGTGTCGGTCATGCTGGCGTGGCAGCGCGCCGCCAAGGACGCCGGCGTCAAGCTGGAACTGAAAAACCTGCCGCCGGCGCTGCAAAGCCTGACCAAGCTGTACGGCGTATGCTCGCTGCTGTTCCCGACCAGCGTCAAGCTGGATCAGGACGGCGTCGCGGCGAACAATCCCGCCCACGAGGAATTCGCCCCGGTCGACGCCCCGGAGTCCTTCTTCACCAAAAAGACCGGTCTCGCCGACGACTCGTCTTCGCACCACCATCATTGACCCCCGCCCCACTCCGCTCCCTCGGTAAAAAGCCAGTCCGGCTCTGCCGATCCGAATTTCCAATATAATTGAACGTTGCCGCTGCCTGAGAGCCGCGGCGCCCGCAGCACCTTCCGCCACGTTTAGGCCACACCGCGCCGGTTCGCGCCGCCGCACCTTACAGATAAGTCAAGCATGACAGCGATCCAAATAAGTAATGTCGAGAAGCGCTACAAGTCGCTCCAGGCGCTGGGCGGCGTGTCCCTTTCGATCGAAGAGGGTGAATTTTTCGGCCTGCTCGGCCCCAACGGCGCCGGCAAGACCACCCTGATTTCCATCATCGCTGGCCTGATCCGCCCCGACGCCGGCAAGGTCACCATCCACGGCCACGACGTCACCGGCGACTTCCGCGCCGCCCGCAAGAAGCTGGGCGTGGTGCCGCAGGAACTGGTGTTCGACCCCTTCTTCACGGTGCGCGAGACGCTGCGCCTGCAGTCGGGCTACTTCGGCCTGGCCAACAACGACGCCTGGATCGACGAGGTGATGCACAACCTCGACCTGACCAACAAGGCCGACGTCAACATGCGCGCCCTGTCCGGCGGCATGAAGCGCCGCGTGCTGGTGGCGCAGGCGCTGGTGCACAAGCCGCCCGTGATCGTGCTCGACGAGCCGACCGCCGGCGTCGACGTCGAACTGCGCCAGACGCTGTGGAAGTTCATCTCGCGCCTGAACCGCGAAGGCCACACCGTGGTGCTGACCACCCACTACCTGGAGGAAGCGCAGGCCATGTGCAAGCGCGTGGCCATGCTCAAGAGCGGCAAGGTGGTCGCGCTCGACACCATGGCGTCGCTGATCCGCCGCATCTCCGGCTCGCAGCTGACGGTCAACCTGGCCGCCGGCGACCTGCCGCAGGACATGCGCCACCTGGTCACGCATCCGGAAGTGTCGGAGCAAGGCAAGAAGTACAGCCTGCGCGTCAACGAATACGCGGAAGTCGAAACCCTGCTGGCGCGCCTGCGCGAATCCGGCGCCGTGATCGACGAGATGCAATTGCAACAAGCTGACCTGGAAGACATCTTCTTGCAGATCATGGATAAGGGCACCGTATGAACTTCATCTCCACCGGCTTCCGCACCCTGGTCTACAAGGAGACGCTGCGTTTCTGGAAGGTGGCCACGCAGACCGTCGCCGCGCCCATCCTGACGGCGATGCTGTACCTGCTGATCTTCGGCCACGTGCTCGAAGGCCGCGTCACCGTGTACGCGGACGTCAGCTACACCGCCTTCCTGATCCCCGGCCTGGTGATGATGAGCGTATTGCAGAACGCCTTCGCCAACTCCTCGTCCTCGCTGATCCAGTCCAAGATCACCGGCAACCTGGTGTTCGTGCTGCTCACGCCCCTGTCGCACTGGGAGATCTTCTCGGCCTACGTGATCGCCGCCATGGTGCGCGGCATCGTGGTCGGCTTCGGCGTGTTCGTGGTGACGGCGTGGTTTGCCCACCTGTCGTTCACGGCGCCGCTGTGGATCGTGGTGTTCGCGCTGCTGGGCGCCGCCATCCTCGGCACCATGGGCCTGATCGCCGGCATCTGGGCCGAGAAATTCGACCAGCTGGCCGCGTTCCAGAACTTCCTGATCATGCCGCTGACCTTCCTGTCCGGCGTGTTCTACTCCATCCATTCGCTGCCGCCGTTCTGGCTGACGGTCTCGCACCTGAACCCGTTCTTCTACATGATCGACGGCTTCCGTTACGGATTCTTCGGCCAGTCGGACGTCAACCCGCTGGTCAGCGTGAGCATCGTCTCCGCCTTCCTCGTCGCGTTGGCACTGCTGGCGATTCGTTTGCTGCGCAGCGGATATCGCCTGCGTCATTAATTCCAAGGACTTATCATGACTACTACTCCAGAACTGATCCACGGCTACCTGAGCGCCGGCCTCGAATGCACCCACCTCGAAGTGGAGGGCGACGGCCAGCACTTCCAGGCCATCATTGTCTCGCCCGCGTTTGCCGGCAAGCGTTTGATCCAGCGCCACCAGCTCGTGTACGCCGCGCTGGGCGACCGCATGCGCGAAGAAATCCACGCGCTGTCGATGAAAACCCTCACCCCTGAAGAATACCAAGGATAAGCATGGACAAGCTCCTCATACAAGGCGGCAACCGCCTGAACGGCGACATCAGCATCTCCGGCGCGAAGAACGCGGCCCTGCCCATCCTGTGCGCCGGCCTGCTGACGTCGGGCGACGTCGAGCTGTCCAACGTGCCGCACCTGCACGACGTGGCCACCATCCTCAAGCTGCTGGGCCAGACCGGCCTGAAAGTGACGCAGGACGGCGACAAGGTCACGCTCAACGGCAGCGCCATCGACAAGCTGGAAGCCCCGTATGAGCTGGTGAAAACCATGCGCGCCTCGATCCTGGTGCTGGGCCCCTTGCTGGCGCGCTTCGGCGAAGCCAAGGTCTCGCTGCCGGGCGGCTGCGCCATCGGCTCGCGTCCGGTGGACCAGCACATCAAGGGCCTGCAGGCGCTGGGCGCGGACATCACCGTCGAAGGCGGCTACATCTACGCCAAGTGCAAAAAGCTCAAGGGCGCGCGCATCGTCACCGACATGATCACCGTCACCGGCACCGAGAACCTGCTGATGGCCGCGACGCTGGCCGAAGGCGAGACCGTGCTGGAAAACGCCGCCTGCGAACCCGAGGTGACCGACCTGGCCAACCTGCTGGTGGCGATGGGCGCGAAGATCGAAGGCATCGGCAGCAACCGCCTGACGATCCAGGGCGTGGCCGAACTGCACGGCGCCAGGCACGCGGTGATCTCCGACCGCATCGAAGCGGCGACCTTCCTGTGCGCGGTGGCTGCCACCGGCGGCGACATCACGATCCGCAACACCCGCGTCGACATCATGGACGCCGCGCTGGACAAGCTGCGCGAGATCGGCCTGCAGATGACCATCGGCGACAACTGGATCTGCGCGCAGATGGACAAGCGTCCGACACCGGTGACCTTCCGCACCACCGAATACCCGGGCTTCCCGACCGACATGCAGGCCCAGTTCATGGCGGTGAACACCATCGCCGACGGCGCCAGCCGCGTCACCGAGACGATTTTCGAAAACCGCTTCATGCACGTGCAGGAGATGAACCGTCTCGGCGCGTCGATTGAAACCGACGGCAACACCGCCTTCATCAAGGGCGTCGAGCAGCTGGTGGGCGCGCCCGTGATGGCGACCGACCTGCGCGCCTCGGCGTCGCTGGTGATCGCGGCGCTGGCCGCGCGCGGCGAAACCCTGATCGACCGCATCTACCACCTCGACCGCGGCTACGACCAGATGGAAGTAAAACTGTCCGCAGTGGGCGCCAACATCAAACGCATCAAGTAAGCGTCGCTCCCGCGAAAGCGGGAGCCCATGCTGAGCATCCGAAGCATGGATCCCCGCCTTCGCGGGGATGACGAGACGGATAGGATGATAACTAAGCAATCGGACCGCATAATGAGTGCATTTCAAGCCAACCCGCAGCTGATCCTCGCGCTGTCGAAGGGACGTATTTTCGAGGACACCCTGCCGCTGCTGGAAGCGGCCGGCATCACCGTCACCGAAAACCCGGAAACCTCGCGCAAGCTGATCCTGTCGACCAACGATCCCGACGTGCGCGTCATCATCGTCCGTGCCACCGACGTGCCGACCTATGTGCAGCACGGCGCGGCGGACTTCGGCGTGGCCGGCAAGGACGTGCTGCTGGAGCACGGCGGCGAAGGCCTGTACCAGCCTATCGACCTGCACATCGCGGCCTGCCGCATGTCGGTCGCGGTGCGCAACGGCTTCGACTACGAAACCGCCGTGCGCCAGGGCGCGCGCCTGCGCGTGGCCACCAAGTTCGTCGAGACGGCGCGCGAGCACTTCGCCAAGAAGGGCGTGCACGTCGACCTGATCAAGCTGTACGGATCGATGGAACTGGCGCCGCTGGTCGGCCTGTCGGACGCCATCGTCGACGTGGTCAGCACCGGCAACACGCTGCGCGCCAACGACCTGAAAGAAGTGGAAGCGATCATGGACATCTCGTCGCGCCTGATCGTCAACCAGGCCGCCCTGAAGCTCAAGCGCGCCCGCCTGCAACCGATTATCGAAGCCTTCGAACGCGCCTCTAAAAAGTAAACCATCATGCCGATTCAAATCACCAAGCTCGATTCCACCCAAGCCGATTTCAAAAAGTCACTGGACGCCCTGCTGGCATTTGAAGCGAGCACCGATGAGGCGATCGAGCGCGCCGTCGCCGGCATCCTGGCCGACGTCAAGGCGCGCGGCGACGCCGCCGTGCTGGAATACACCAACCGCTTCGACCGCATTCCGAACGGCGGCGCCGCCAGCATGGCCGCCTTCGATATCCCCGAAGCTGAACTGCAGGCCGCGCTGGCCGCGATTCCCGAAGCGCAGCGCAACGCACTGCACATCGCCGCACAACGCATCCGCGTGTTCCACGAGCGCCAGAAGCAGGAACTGAACGGCTTCACCTACACCGAAGCCGACGGCACGGTGCTGGGCCAGAAGGTCACGCCGCTGGACCGCGTGGGCATCTACGTCCCCGGCGGCAAGGCGGCCTATCCTTCGTCGGTGCTGATGAACGCGATTCCGGCGCACGTCGCCGGCGTTAAAGAGATCATCATGGTGGTGCCGACCCCGGACGGCGTGAAGAACCAGATGGTGCTGGCCGCCGCCGCGATCGCCGGCGTCACCCGCGTCATCACCATCGGCGGCGCGCAGGCTGTGGCCGCGCTGGCGCACGGCACCGAGACCATCGCACCGGTCGACAAGATCGTCGGCCCCGGCAACGCCTACGTGGCAGCCGCCAAGCGCCGCGTGTTCGGCATCGTCGGCATCGACATGATCGCCGGCCCTTCCGAAATCCTGATCGTCTGCGACGGCACCACCGATCCCGACTGGGTGGCGATGGACCTGTTCTCGCAGGCCGAGCACGACGAGCTGGCGCAGGCCATCCTGCTGTGCCCCGACGCCGGCTACATCGCCAAGGTGGAGGCCAGCATAGAAAAATTACTGCCCCAGATGCCGCGCGCGGAAACGATCCGCACCTCGCTGACCGACCGCGGCGCCCTGGTGAAAGTGCGCGACATGGCCGAAGCCTGCGCCATCGCCAACAGCATCGCCGCCGAGCACCTGGAAATCTCGGCCGAGAACCCGCAGCAGTGGGCCGACCAGATCCGCCACGCCGGCGCCATGTTCCTCGGCCGTTATTCGTCCGAATCGCTGGGCGACTACTGCTGCGGTCCGAACCACGTGCTGCCGACGTCGCGCACCGCGCGCTTCTCGTCGCCGCTGGGCGTGTACGATTTCCAGAAACGCTCGTCGATCATCCACGTCAGCGAAGCCGGCGCGCAAACGCTGGGCAAGGTCGCGGCGGAACTGGCCTACGGCGAAGGCCTGCAGGCCCACGCCCGCAGCGCGGAGCTGCGCCTCAAATGAGCGAAGCGTGGATCAATCAGGTCTTCTGTGAGGATGCGCTGGCCGGCCTGGCGCGCATCCCGGATGGTTCCATCGACCTGATACTGACCGACCCGCCGTACAACCTGGGCAAGGACTACGGCAACGACTCCGACTCGCAAACGGTGGAGGAGTACCTGCGCTGGACCGAACAGTGGATCGACGCCGCGCTGCCCAAGCTCAAGCCCAACGGCAGCCTGTACATCTTCCTGACCTGGCGCTTTTCGCCGGAGATCTTCGTGCTGCTGAAAAAGCGCATGACGATGATGAACGAGATTATCTGGGACCGCCGCGTGCCGTCGATGGGCGGCAGCGTGCGCAGCTACTCGTCGGTGCACGACACCATCGGCTTCTTCGTGCGCCGCAAGGATTACTACTTCGACCTCGATGCGGTGCGCATCCCGTACGACGCCGAAACCAAGAAAGCCCGTTCGCGCTCGATCTTCGTCGGCGCCAAATGGCTGGAAATAGGCTACAACCCCAAGGATTTGTGGAGCGTGTCGCGCCTGCACCGCGAGCATCCCGAGCGCGCCGACCATCCGACGCAGAAGCCGCTGGAGATCATCGAGCGCATGGTCAAGGCCTCGTGCCCGCCGGACGGCGTGGTGCTGGACCTGTTCATGGGCAGCGGCACGACGGCCATCGCCGCCAAGCGCTGCGGCCGCAATTTCGTCGGCTTCGAACTCAATCCCGACTACTGCGCCATCATCGCCGAACGCCTGGCGATGCCGGAAGTGCCGGCGCCGCCCGAAAAGAAGAAAAAACCCGCTGTTAAACGAAGTTTAGTCAACTCATAGGAGCCTTAGTAAGATGTCTTCCATCGACACCCTGGTCAACACCACCATCCGCTCCGACGTGCGCGCCATCCATGGCTACCACGTCGCCGACGCGAGTGGCTATATCAAACTGGATGCGATGGAGAACCCTTACCACCTGCCGCATCATCTGCGCGAGGAGCTGGCCCGCCGCCTGGTGGACGTGACGCTGAACCGCTACCCGGTGGCCTCCTACGCCGCCATCAAGCAAAGCGTGTGCGCCAAACTGGGCGTGCCGGCCGGCTACGACGTCATGCTGGGCAACGGCTCCGACGAACTGATCTCGATCCTGTGCATGGGCTGCGCGCTGCAGGAGCGCCGCGCCGTGGTGCTGGCGCCGACGCCGTCGTTCGTCATGTACCAGCGCTCGGCGCAATTCGCCGGCATGGATTACGTCGGCGTGCCGCTCAAGGCCGACCTGACGCTGGACCTGCCGGCCATGCTGGCCGCGATCAGGGAGCACAAGCCGTCGCTGGTGTTCCTATCCTATCCCAACAACCCGACCGGCAACCTGTTCGCGGCGGACGACATCGTCGCCATCATCAAGGCGCTGGACGGCTTCGGTTTGGCCGTGGTCGACGAAGCCTACGAGCCGTTCGCGCAGCAGACCTTCATGCACCGCCTGCCGGAGTTCGACAACCTGGTCGTGATGCGCACCGTGTCGAAGCTGGGCCTGGCCGGCATCCGCCTGGGCTACATGTCGGCGGCGCCGCAATTGCTGGCGGAGTTCGACAAAGTGCGGCCTCCTTACAACATCAACGTATTGACGCAGGCAGCGGCCGAATTCGCGCTCGACCACGTGGAGGTGCTGAACCAGCAGGCCGCCGCTTTGCGCGCCGCACGCGCCGATCTGGCGGCTGCATTGGCCGCTATGCCCGGCGTCGAGGTATTTCCTTCGGCGGCGAATTTTATCTTGATACGGGTGCCAAATTCCGATGATGCCTATGCGAAACTACTGTCTCGCAAGGTATTAGTCAAAAATGTAGGTAAAATGCATGCTGTGCTGGCCAATTGTTTGCGTATCACGGTCAGTACCCCGGAAGAGAATTCCACCTTCCTCGATGCTTTCGCCGCATCGCTGGCATCCTAACGTTATCGCCATCGCGAGCCCTTCATGAACCGCACCGCAGAAATTATCCGCAACACCAACGAGACGCAAGTCCGCGTTTCCATCAACCTTGACGGCACCGGCCAGCAAAAGCTGAACACCGGCGTGCCCTTCCTGGACCACATGCTGGACCAGATCGCCCGTCACGGCCTGTTCGACCTGGACGTGGAAGCCACCGGCGACATCCATATCGACAACCACCACACGGTGGAAGACGTCGGCATCACCCTCGGCATGGCCGTGGCCAAGGCCATCGGCGACCGCAAGGGCATCGTCCGCTACGGCCATTCGTACGTGCCGCTGGACGAGGCGCTGTCGCGCGTGGTGCTGGATTTCTCCGGCCGGCCAGGCATCGAGTACCACATCCCGTTCACGCGCGCGATGATCGGCACCTTCGACGTCGACCTGACGCTGGAATTCTTCCGCGGCTTCGTCAACCACGCGCTGGTCACGCTGCACATCGATAACCTGCGCGGCACCAACGCCCACCACCAATGCGAAACCGTGTTCAAGGCCTTCGGCCGCGCGCTGCGCATGGCGTCCGAGCTGGACCCGCGCGCAGCCGGCACGATCCCGTCGACCAAGGGCAGTCTGTAAAACCGGGCTTAAGAAAAAAACGTCATGAAAAAAATCGTAGTAGTTGATTACGGCATGGGTAATCTGCGCTCGGTCGCGCAGGCCCTGCGCGCCGTCGCACCCGAAGCCAATGTGCTGATCTCCGGCGAAGTGGCCGACATCGAAAGCGCCGACCGCATCGTGCTGCCCGGCCAGGGCGCCATGCCGGACTGCATGCGCAGCCTGCGCGAATCCGGCGTGCAGGACGCGCTGCTGGTGGCCGCCAAAACCAAGCCGCTGATGGGCGTGTGCATCGGCGAGCAGATGCTGTTCGACGCCAGCGAGGAAGGCGGCGCCGCCGGCCTCGGCCTGTTGCCGGGCAAGGTGGTGCGCTTCCAGCTGGACGGCCAGATCCAAGAGGACGGCTCGCGCTTCAAGGTGCCGCAAATGGGCTGGAACCAAGTGCGCCAGAACGCGTCTCACCCGATGTGGCAGGACATTGCCGACAACAGCTACTTCTATTTCGTGCACAGCTATTTCGCCCAGCCAGAGCGGACCGAGCACACCGTCGGCCTAACAGTCTACGGTGCGGCGTTCAGCTGCGCCGTCGCCCGTGATAATATTTTTGCGACCCAGTTCCACCCGGAGAAAAGCGCCGCGGCCGGATTGCAGTTGTACAAAAATTTCGTTCACTGGAACCCTTGATTTCATTTACCCCTAAATCTACCTAAACCATCATGCTGCTCATTCCTGCCATCGACCTCAAAGACGGTCACTGCGTTCGCTTGAAACAAGGCGATATGGAACTCGCCACCGTATTTTCCGAAGACCCGGCCGACATGGCCCTGCATTGGCTCAAGCAAGGCGCGCGCCGCCTGCACCTGGTCGACCTGAACGGCGCCTTCGCCGGCAAGCCGAAGAACGAAGCCGCGGTCAAGGCCATCCTGAAAGTGGTGCAGGAATACGCGGAAGAAAACGACCTGGACGAAATCCCCGTGCAGCTGGGCGGCGGCATCCGCGACCTCGACACCATCGAGCGCTACCTGGACGCCGGCATCAGCTACGTCATCATCGGCACCGCCGCGGTCAAGGAGCCGGGCTTCCTGCACGACGCCTGCGGCGCCTTCCCCGGCCACATCATCGTCGGCCTGGACGCCAAGGACGGCAAGGTCGCCACCGACGGCTGGAGCAAGATGTCCGGCCACGAAGTGATCGACCTGGCCAAGAAGTTCGAAGCCTACGGCGTCGAATCGATCATCTACACCGACATCGGCCGCGACGGCATGATGGGCGGCGTGAACATCGAAGCCACCGTCAAGCTGGCGCAAGCGGTCAAGATCCCGGTCATCGCATCGGGCGGCCTGCATAACCTGGGCGACGTCGAAGCGCTGTGCGCTGTCCAGGACGAAGGCATCGAAGGCGTGATCTGCGGCCGTTCGATTTACGAAGGCACCATCGACCTGGCTTCGGCCCAGTTGCGCGCGGATGAACTGAGCGGCGACCTGGAAGAAGACGCGGAAGAAAATTAAAGTTAACCATCATGCTCGCTAAACGCATCATCCCCTGCCTGGACGTGACCGACGGCCGCGTCGTCAAAGGCGTCAATTTCACCGAGCTGCGCGACGCCGGCGACCCGGTGGAAATCGCCCGCCGCTACGACGAGCAGGGCGCCGACGAACTGACCTTCCTCGACATCACCGCCACCAGCGACAACCGCGGCCTGATCCTGGACATCATCGAAGCCGTCGCTTCGCAGGTGTTCATTCCGCTGACCGTGGGCGGCGGCGTGCGCGAGGTGGCCGATGTGCGCCGCCTGCTCAACGCCGGCGCCGACAAGGTCGCCATGAATTCGTCGGCGGTGTCGAACCCGCAGCTGGTGTTCGACGCCTCGCAAAAGCACGGCTCGCAATGCATCGTGGTGGCGATCGACGCCAAGCAGACCTCCCCCGGCAAGTGGGAAGTGTTCACCCACGGCGGCCGCAAGGCCACCGGCATCGACGCCATCGAATGGGCCAGGAAAATGGAACAGCTGGGCGCCGGCGAGATCCTGCTCACCAGCATGGACCGCGACGGCACCAAGTCCGGCTTCGACCTGGGCCTGACGCGCGGCGTGTCCGACGCGATCGGCATCCCGGTGATCGCCTCGGGCGGCGTCGGCGGCCTGCAGGACCTGGCCGACGGCATCAAGCAGGGCAAGGCCGACGCGGTGCTGGCGGCCAGCATCTTCCACTACGGCCAGCACACCGTGCAGGAAGCCAAGCGCTTCATGGCGCAACAGGGCATTCCGATGCGCCTGGTTTAAGAGATCATTATGTCGACTACCCCAAGCGCCTTGGCCAAGGCTAAATGGCTGAAGAAAATCCAATGGGACGAGCACGGCCTGGTGCCGGTCATCGCCCAGGAAGCCGGCAGCAACGACGTGCTGATGTTCGCCTGGATGAACCGCGACGCGCTGGCCAAGACGGTGGAGCTGGGCGAAGCCGTCTACTGGAGCCGCTCGCGCAAGAAGTTGTGGCACAAGGGCGAGGAATCCGGCCACGTGCAGAAGGTGCTGGAAATCCGCCTCGACTGCGACGAGGACGTGGTGCTGCTGAAGATCGAGCAGGCCGGCGGCATCGCCTGCCATACCGGCCGCCATTCCTGCTTCTTCCAGAAGTTCGAAGGCGACGCGCTGGAAGGCGACTGGCAGAACACCGAGCCTGTGCTGAAAGACCCGTCGGAAATCTACACCCCCGCCACCGTGGCGAAAACCAAAGCAAAGAAATCGACATGAGCACTATCCTGGACCGCCTGGCCGACATCATCGAGTCGCGCAAACTGGCCAATGGGGGCGATCCCGCCACGTCCTATACTTCCAAGCTGTTCGCCAAGGGCGACGACGCCATCCTGAAGAAGATCGGCGAGGAAGCCACCGAAACCGTGATGGCCGCCAAGGATGCGCGCGCCGGCGGCGACAGCGGCAAGGTGCTGTACGAGGTGGCGGACTTGTGGTTCCATACGCTGGTGCTGCTGGCCCAGTTCGATCTGAAGCCGCAGCAGGTACTCGACGAGCTGGCGCGCCGCGAAGGCGTCTCCGGCATCGAGGAAAAAGCCGCCCGCAAGGAATAATCCCCCATTTACGGAGTTGTTGTGGAAAACTGCCTGTTTTGCAAAATAGCCGAAAAGAAAATTCCCTCAGCCATCGTCTACGAAGATGAAGACCTGCTGGCCTTCAAGGACATCAACCCGGCCGCGCCGGTGCATTTGTTGCTAATCCCGAAGAAACATTTCTCGACCTTGTCGGATTGCAGCGCCAACGAAGCGCCGCTGCTGGGCAAGATGCTGGCGCTGGCCCCCCGTCTGGCAGAGGAAGCCGGCTGCGGCGTCAGCTATGATGCGGACGGCTCGCCGACCGGCGGTTACAAGACGCTGATTAACAGTGGGCCCAACGGCGGCCAAGAGGTGTACCATTTACATCTGCACGTGATCGGCGGCCCCCACCCTTGGCGCGGGCAACGCTAAGCAGGGACTAAGCGCGACGTCGTTATATCGCTAGCCGCATGACATCTACATGACAGGCGGCGGTTCGCTTATACTGTCGCAGCAGTTCTCGAATCAACGGATAAATTGGGCGCATGCGCCTTGCAAGGGGAATATGATGGGTTCATTCAGTATTTGGCATTGGTTGATCGTCCTGGTGATTGTGATGCTGGTTTTTGGCACCAAAAAACTGGGCAATATGGGTTCGGACATCGGCAAGGCCGTTAAAGGCTTCAAGGATGGCGTCAAGGGCGAGGACGACAAGCCCGCCACCCCGGCCGCCCCCGGCACCATCGACGTCGACGCTAAAGAGAAGAAATAAGCTGGGGGAGCAACGCTCCCTTCCGGCTGAAACCACCTTATGATCGATCTCGGTCTTACCAAACTTGCTGTGATCGGCGTGGTTGCGCTGATCGTCGTCGGTCCTGAAAAGCTGCCCAAGGTGGCGCGCATGGCCGGGACCCTGTACGGCCGCGCCCAGCGCTACCTGAACGAAGTCAAATCCGAAGTCTCGCGCGAAATCGAACTGGAGGAATTGAAAAACCTCCAGAAGGAAGTGCAGGCGGCGGCCGAGAGCGTGAAGGCCGACGTCGAAAGTTCGATGTCGCAGCACGTGGCCGACGTGGAAAACGCCTGGCACGACACGCCGACCATCCACTCGCCGGCCATCAGCCACGTCACCACCGACGACCTGTCGCGCAAGGCGCGCGAGTTCCGCCGCAAGAAGCTGGTGCGCAATTCGGCCATTCCCGGCTGGTACAAGCAGCGCCACGGCGGCAAGATGCACGTGACCTCCGGCGCCGCGCGCGTGGCGCGCTTCCGGCCCGGCAGCAACTCCTCTTCTTCGTTCTACTAAATGACTACACCTGAAAAGGGCGAAGAGACCTTTATCTCTCACCTGATCGAATTGCGCGACCGTCTGGTCAAGGCATCGATCGGCATTGCCATCGTCTGCATCGCGCTGATGATCTGGCCCGGTCCGTCGCAGATCTACGATTTCATCGCGCGGCCGATGATCGCCTCGCTGCCGGTCGGCTCGAAGATGATCGCCACCGGTGTGATCTCGCCGTTCCTGGTGCCGATGAAGGTGACGCTGGTGATCTCCATCATCCTGTCGCTGCCGTGGGTGCTGTACCAGCTGTGGGCCTTTGTGGCGCCCGGCCTGTACGCGCATGAGAAGCGGCTGATCGCGCCGCTGGTGATTTCGTCGTCGGTGCTGTTCATGGCCGGCGTGGCGTTCTGCTACTTCCTGGTGTTCGGGCGCGTGTTCCAGTTCATCTCCGAGTTTTCGCCGCACTCGATCGCGGTGACGCCGGATATCGAGAACTACCTGGATTTCGTCATGTCGATGTGCCTGGCCTTTGGCGCGACCTTCGAGGTGCCGGTGGTGGTGGTGATTTTGGTGCGCATGGGCCTGGTGAGCGTGGCCAAGCTGAAAGAGATACGGCCTTACGCCATCGTGGGCGCTTTCGTGGTGGCTGCGATCGTCACGCCGCCCGATGCGGTCAGCATGTTCTCGCTGGCGATTCCGATGTGCCTGCTGTTCGAGCTGGGCCTGCTGGTGGCGCCGATGTTCGTGCGCATGTCGACGGCGCCGGAAGAGAAGGCCTGAGCGCTCAGGCTATGCCAACCGGTTCAATATTTTAAAAAGCACGCCGAGCGTTACGCCATGTAGCACCAAGGACAGGCCGGTCAGCATGTAAAGTATGTTGAACCGGATATTCATGTGCGCTTTCAACTCGTCGATCTGCCCCTGCAGGTCGCTGCGTACCTTTTCGATCTGCCCCTGCAGGTCGCTGCGTACCTTTTCGATCTGCCCCTGCAGGTCGCTACGCAGCTTTTCGATCTGCGCTTGCACTTCGCTGCGCAGCATCTCTATACGGGCAACAACATCCGTCTTCAGCAATACCAGATCGCCGGGCGTCACAGTGGACTCGGCTAATGCGTCGCGCAAGGCTAGCGACTGGGCCTCGGCTTGCTGCTGAGGCAGCCCGGCCTCCTCGAGTTTTTTTGCGTAAGCAAGCGTGTCGAATTTGATAGGCATGTCCATCACCGCTCCTTGATCTAATCGTAGCAGAAACCGGCCCAAATATAAGCCAGCTCCCACCCTATCGAATCAATGGATGAGCCGTTTGCGCGCACGCAAACGGCTGTGATCCTACTGCGTCATCAAGCCCTTGATCACGCGCACCGGCGCGCTGCCGTAGCTCAGGAATTGCTCGTGGAATTCCTTCAGGTTGAACTTGGCGCCCAGCTGCTGCTTGCGCTGCTCGCGCAATTCCATGATCTCGCTGTAGCCGCTGAAATAGCTGGTCAGCTGCACCGACGACACCTGCACCCGATGCCACTTCTCAACAGCCTCGCTGCGCGTCTGGAAGGCCTGGCGCGTCAGCAGGTCGATCGCCTGCTCCTCGGTCATGCCCAGCACGTGCACGCTGTAATCGAGGATGGTGTTGGTCACGCTGCGCAGGTTCCACTTCGAATACATCAGCCACATCTCCGGCGCGTTGTCGCCGTAGCCGGACTCCAGCATCATGCGCTCGCCGTACACCGCCCAGCCCTCCACCATCGCGCCATTGCCGAAGATGGACTTGACGATGGACGGCGACTTGTTCGCATACACCAGCTGCGCGTAGTGACCCGGTATCGCCTCGTGAATATTCAGGATCTGCAAAATCCAGTAGTTGTACTCGCGCAGGCTGCTCTCGGCCGCTTCCGCCGTCGCGCCGTCGAGCGGTGTCACGTTGTAGTAGGTGCGGTCCTGCGGACGATACGGTCCCGGCGCATCGATGCTGGCGCCCGCCACGCCGGCCTGGTAGGCGGGCGTCGCGCGCACTTCCAGCTGCTTCTTCGGATCGAGCGTCAGCAGGTTGTGGCTGATCACCCAGTCCTGCAACACCGGCACCTGGCGGCGGATCTCGGCGAAGAAATCCTCGCGCTTGACGTGGCGCTCGGACAGCTTGTCGATCACCATGCCGATCTTGGCAAAGCGGTCGGCCGGCTTGGCGGTGGCGCCCATGGTCTTGTCCCACAGCTCGTCGGAGATGCGCTCCATATTGACCAGCAGTTCCTCGCGCGCGGCCAAGGCCTTCTGGTAGGTCTGCTCGGCCGTGCTGCCGGACTGGATATCGAAGGCGAATTTCTGCTCGTACAGCTCCTTACCCAGGCGGAAGGTACGGCGGCCGGTCGTATCCATCTGCTTGTCCAACTCGGTCAGGAAGGCCACATAGCTGTCGACCGCCGTCAGCGCCGCGTTCACGCGCTGGGTGAACAGCTGCTTCTCCATCGGCGTCAGGATCGACGCCTGCGCCGCCTTGTCCACCTCGGTCAGCAAGGTCTGCACACCGGGCGCCTGCGCGATCGCCAGGCGCGTGTGCTCGCGCGTCGGATTGACGATGTTGGCGCGTGCCGCCTCGTAGTAGGCCGGAATGCCGGCGATGCGCTTGAGCAGCGTGCGCAGGCGCTGCGGCTGGGCCGCGTACTCGGTGTTCAGGATCAGGTCGATCGGGCCGGCCACGTTGTAGCTGGCCGGGTTCCACTCGTATTCCTTCAGCGTGGTCAGGCGGAAGCGGTCGCTATCGAGCTTGTTGATCAGCAGCGCCAGGTCGGTGCGCTGCTTGGCCGACAGCTGGCTGGCGTTGATCCCGCCGAAGCGCTGCTTCCACTCGTCGATGAAGGCCAGCTCCTTGGCCTGGCCTGCCTTGTCGGGGATCGACAGCGTGGCGGCGGTATCGTACTTGCCGGCGTAGATCGCGCTTTCCGAATCGATGCGCCACAACGCGTTGAGGAACTGGTTGCTCTGGCCGTCGAAGGAGCGGTCCTGGCGGCGCTCCGGGGTGCCGGACGGCTTCAGCGATGGTGCGGCGACGGCGGCCACGGCGGCGCCGGCAGCGACGGCTTTCGTCTTGCCGTGCTTGCCGGTGCTTTTACTGCTGGCTTTGCTGCTGGACTTGCTGCTGCTTTTGGCGCTCTTGCCGGACTTGCCGCTTTTGGCGTGGGCCGTGTGGCTGCTGCTCTTGCCGCCGCTCTTGGCCGAGGAATGCGTTGTCTTGTGGTGCGTGGTGGCGCCGGCTGGTGCGACGGCGAGCGTCGTCATCAATACAGCCAGTGCGATTTTGGTCTTGATCATCGTGATATGTCGCCTCGTGTTTATTTTGACAAGGCACGCCCATACCGCAGGCGGGCTCGGTCGAAGCGTGGGAGATTATCACTAATCGACCCGCTTGAGAGCGCCCGTTACAAGACAAAACCCGGAAACAGCAATTTTCCTGGCCGTCTTACAGTGGTGGCGTCGACGGCTGACCCGGCGGCACGGGGGAGGAGATATCGCGCAGGGTTTCCACCGTATGCCCGTCATCGGTCTCGTCCAGCACCAGGTCCGCCATCGCGACGATGCCGACCAGCTTGTGGTCGTCCCGGCTGACCACCGGCACCCGGCGCACCTGGATGTCGCCCATGTCCTCCATCACCTCGTCGACGCTCTGGTCTTCGTAGCAGTGGCAGACATCCTCGGTCATTACTTCGGCCACCAGCGTCTCTTCAGGCCCCAGGCCGGCGGCGGTGGCGCGGATGGTGATGTCGCGGTCGGTGATCATGCCGATCAGGCGATGGCCTTCGGTCACCGGCAGCGCGCCGACATCCAGGTCATCCATCAGCTCGGCGGCGTGGCGGATGGTATCGTCCGGCGACGCGCTGGTCACGTCGCGGCTCATTACGTCTGCTATGGTTTTCATGACTGTTCTCTCCTCTCCAGAAAGCCCCGGCATGGGGCCATGGCATTAAGACGGAGCGAATCGGCCAAAGTTCACCTACTTTTTCAAACCTTCCTGCAGCATGTTGAGCATTTCGCTGGCCGACATGCGCCCGCTGACGTCGCTGCCTTCGAGCAGGCTGTCGGCCAGGTCGCGCTTGTGCTGGTGCAGGTCGACGATGCCTTCCTCGATGGTGTGGCGCGCCACCAGCCGGTAGATGGTCACCGGCCGCAGCTGGCCCATGCGGTGCGCGCGGTCCGAGGCCTGGTCTTCCACCGCCGGGTTCCACCACGGGTCCATGTGGATCACGTAGTCGGCCGCGGTCAGGTTGATGCCGACGCCGCCCGCCTTCAGGCTGATGAGGAACACCTCGCCCTCGCCGGCCTGGAACAGGTCGACCCGCTTCTTGCGGTCGGCCATGGGCGTCGAGCCGTCCAGGTATTGATAGCTGATGTTGTTGGCGTCCAGGTGGGCGCGGATCAGCGACAGATGGTCGACGAACTGGCTGAACACCAGCACCTTGTGGCGGTTCTCCAGCAGCCCTTCCAGCAGATGGGCGAAGGCCGCCAGCTTGCTGCTGGCCAGGCCCAGTTCCGGCGCCACCAGGTTGGGATTGCAGCAGGCGCGGCGCAGCCGCATGATCTCCGCCAGGATCTGGATCGACTTTTTCTCGGCCGGGCCTTCGACGGCGGCCAGGGTTTCCAGCGCGGCGCGGCGCAGCGATTCGTACAGCGCCGTCTCGTCCGCCGAGAGGTCGACCTCCATCGTGATCTCGGTGCGCGACGGCAGTTCGGTCAGCACCTGCGCCTTGGTCCGGCGCAGCATGAAGGGCTGGATCAAACGCCGCAGGCGGTTGCGCGCGCCCACTTCGGCGCGATGGTCCTGCGGCTTTTCGATCGGCGCGGCGAAGCGCAGGTTGAACTGCTCGATGCTGCCCAGCAGGCCCGGATTGATGAAGCGGAACAGGTTCCACAACTCGCCCAGGTGGTTCTCCAGCGGCGTGCCGGTGGCGATCATGCGGAAGTCGCCCTTGAGCGCCATCACGGCCTGCGAGCGCTTGGTGGCGCCGTTCTTGATCGCCTGCGCTTCATCGAGCACGATGGTGTTCCACTGCACGCCGGCGAACAGCGCGGACTCCAGCTGCAGCAGGCCGTAGCTGGTCACCACCAGGTCGTAGGGCTGCAAGGTGGACAAGGTGCCGGCGCGGTCGCCGGCGCCGAACAGCTTCACGTTCAAGGTCGGCGCGAAGCGCGCGGCCTCGCTGATCCAGTTCATGCAGACGGAGGTTGGTGCCACCACCAGCGTCGGACCTTGCGGCGCGCGCGACAGGATCAGTGCCAGCGCCTGCAGCGTTTTTCCCAGGCCCATATCGTCGGCCAGGCAGGCGCCCACGCCCCAGCTGGCGAGGCGCGACAGCCAGTTGTAGCCTTCCAGCTGATAGTCGCGCAGCTCCGCTTGCAAAGTGCTCGGTAGCTGCGGCACGAAGGCCGCCTGCGCCTCCATGCGCGCCAGGTGCTCCTTCCACAGCTTGTCCGATTTCAGGCCGCCGATGTCGTCGATCAGCTCCTCCAGCGCGAACGACGCCAGCGGATGCACGCGCACGCCGTCCTCGGTGATCTCGCCATAGACCGACACTTCCATCAGCCGGCGATGCAGTTCCTCGGTCAGCGCCAGGTAGCGGTTCTCGCCCAGTTCCACGAAGCGGCTCTGGCTCTTCTGCATCAGCTCCAGCAGCGTTTTCAGATCCATGACCTTGCCTTCATCGATCTGCAATTCGCCGCTGGCCGCGAACCAGTCCTTGTTGCTCTTGATGGCAAGGCGCAGCTGCTTGGTCTCCACCTTGGCAGTCACGCGGAAGCTTTCGCCTTCCGGCCAGGCCAGCACGATGGTGTCCGGGTTCATTTCCTGCAGTTCCACCAGCAGCTGCAGGCACAGCGCCGGTTGGCCCAGCAGCCATTCGCCGTGTTCCTGCTCGGCCGATTCCAATATCGGACATTTGGCGATCAGTTCGCGCTCGGCGTCGCGTTCGTCGATCAGCTTGCGGCGCGCCTGCACCGGCTTGCCGTTGACGTCGGCGATCACGCTGTCGGCGCCAGCGCCGGGCGCGTAGTACGCGCCGTTGGCCAGCGGCCGTACCAGCACCTGCATCTTCAGGCCGTGCTGGTAGGGCAGCAGGTGCAGGTGCAGGCGCATGTCGGCCTCCACCTGCTCCATGTCCGGCGCTGCGCCGCCGATTTCCGACTGCACCGTCACCAGCGAGGAGATGGAGCTGATCGCATGCAGCACCTGCTGCTCCGCGTGGGCCGGCACATTCAGGCCATTGCCGACGATGGCGGCGATGCGGCGGTGCTCGTCGAGGATGGTGACCACGCGCAGGCGGGTCGGCGTCTCCTTGCTGACGATGACGGAGGAGCTGTCGTCCGGGATGGGCGGTTGCAGGCGCAGTTCCAGGTTGCCGGGGCTTTTCTTGATCAGGAGTTCAGGCTCGCCGGCCAGCATCTCTACCCGCGTGTCCGGCGCGTCGGCCCAGAACAGCAGCGGATGGCCGATCAGCGCCGACGCGGCGCGCTGCGGATCGATTTCGTAAGCGAGGCCGCTGGACTGGTAGCTGCGGTGTGCCACCGAGATCGCCTCGGACGCGCGGATGTCCTGCGGCGTCAGGAAGTCGAACTGCTCGGTTTCGAAGCGCAGCCGCTTCAGGCCGACCGCGCGGCCCTTGCTCCACAGGCCGCGCGCATCGCGCTTCTGCTCGACCGGTGCGACGTCGGTCAGGCCGTGGCGGTTATCGTAGTTCAGCATCCACACCAGGCGCGTGCTGCCGGCTGCGTCGACGGCGGCGGGCTGCTGGAGATTGATCAGCGCCGTCAGCTGCCGCTGCCACGCTTCCTGGCGCTCGAACCATACGCTCAGGTCGGGATAGCCGAGGCGCGAGCGCAGCGCGTTCGCGTGGCGCTGCTGTTCGACGTCGCCGAGATGGCCCAGCAGGCACGCCGCCTGGCCGGCGATGAACAGGTAACCGGCGCGTTCGGCGTTCTGCGCCAGCTCCTGCAGCTGCGCCTTGCGCTCGGACAGCTGCGGCAGCGACAGCCAGAAATACAGCAGGCACTGGAACAGCTGCGTTTGCAGGTTGTTGTCCCATGCCAGTGCCGCCACGGCGTCGGTCTGCATGGTGCCGGCGCGGATCTGGCGCAGCATGTCGATCTGCTGGTGCACGGCGGTGTCGTGGTTGTGCGGCATGCGCACGGCGATTTCAAGGTAGGCCTCCGCCGCTTTCAGGTGCTTGGCGTCGCCGCTGCGCAGCATCGACAGCAGGTACAGGTAGCCGCCCATGCCGGTGAACAGGTGCTTGCGCTTGCCGGTGTCGCGCCGCAGCGTCTTCAGCGCCGCGTCGAAGCCGACGATGGCCGCGCCGCTGGCGCCGCGCAGCAGCACCACCGCGCTGGCGAGGTACTGGCTTTGCGGGCCGGCGGTGCGCTCCAGGTAACGCTTGGCGTCATCCAGGCGGCCGCACAGGATGGCGTCTTCCGCCAGCGCCATGCGCAGTTCGGGGCTGATGTCGTCCCTGGCGGCGAGGCGGCGCTGCATGTGCTGCTCGCAGAACTCGCGGATCACCGGCACGGTCAGGAATTCATGCTGGGCGTTTTGCAGCAGCACCGTCAGCACGTCGTCCTGCAGCAGCGGATGCACGCGCGCCAGCATGCCCGGCTCGAAAGGACGGCCGAAGATGTCGACGATGGGATGCAGCTGCGCCGCTTCGTAGCTGCCCAGGCAGAACGCCAGTATCGGCTGGATCTGCTGCGGCGTCAGGCCGCGCAGGAGGCCCATGCGCAGGCGCGCCATGCCGGCGCGGTAGCTGCGCGGCTCGACGCTGTTCCAGGTCTGGCGCATCGGCACCAGTTCATCGTAGGCGGCGCACAGGTCGTCCAGCGCGTGCGTGCCGATCGAGGCGCGCATCGCCGGCCAGCGCAGCTTGGGGTTGCAGACAAAGCCGCGTCCCGTCATTACGCTGATGAAGGCCAGCCGCTCCAGCTTGCGCAACGCCTCGTCCAGCGTGCCGACACCGTAGGCGTTGCCATCCTTGTCCTCGATGCGGGCGTGGTTCAGGTGATCGAGGATGGCCGTGCGTCCCACCGGCTCGCCGATCAGGGCGAGCAGCGCCAGTATCATTTTTTCGTTGAATTCAAGCGCGTCAAATTCGGCGAGCAGCTTAGCGTCGGCCATGCGGGGTCAGTCTTTCAGGTTATCGATGTGTACCGGCGGCGTGGCCGCCGGATCGTGCAGGCCGAACATCCGTTGGTAGAAGTACAGCTCCGCCTCCAGCGTGCGGACGATGTTCTCGCCCTTGCGGAAGCCGTGGCCTTCGCCCTCCAGCGGCAGGTAGGCCACCGGCACGCCGCGCGCTTTCAGCGCGTCGACCATCATCTCCGATTGTTGCGGCGGCACGACCTTGTCGTCCAGGCCCTGGAAGAAGATCATCGGGCGCGCCAGCTTGTCGGTGTGGTTGATCGGCGAGCGCGCCTGGTACAGCGCCTCGGCCTGCGGCTGCGGCGCGATCAGGTATTCGTTGTAGTGCGACTCGAACTTGTGCGAGTCCTGGTCCAGCCCTTTGAGGTCGGAGACGCCGTAGTAGCTGGCGCCGACCTTGAACACATTGTGGAAGGTCAGCGCGCACAGCGTGGTCAGGCCGCCGGCGCTGCCGCCACGGATGATCAGGCGCTCGCCGTCGGCCAGGCCGCGCTCGACCAGCGCCTGTGCACCGGCCACGCAGTCCTCGACATCGACGATGCCCCACTGGCCCTTGAGCAGGTCGCGGTAGGCGCGGCCGAAGCCGGTGCTGCCGCCGTAGTTCACATCGAGCACGCCGAAGCCGCGGCTGGTCCAGTACTGGGTCTTCAGGTTCAGGGTGTTGACGGTCATGCCGGTCGGGCCGCCGTGGCTGATGACGATCACCGGCGGCTTGCTGCCTTCAGGCGCCGTCGCATCGCGGTTGCGCGGCGGGTAGAAGAAGGCGTGCGAGGTGCGGCCGTTGGCGCTGGCGTAGCTGATGCTGGTGGGGATGGACAGGTAGTCTTCGTCCGGCAGTTCTTCGATGGACTGCGCCAGGATCTCCACGCCCTCCTCGGTGAAGTCGATGCGCGCCAGTTCCATCGGGATGGCCGGGCCGCCGGCCAGCATGGCGATGTAGCCCTGGGCCACGCGCAGTTCGCGGATTTCCTCGTAGGGATTGGCGATGGCTTCCAGCTTGCCGCTGCCGGGCAGCAGGCGCGCCAGGCGGCTCACGCCCTTGTCGATGTAGGTGCAGATGATTTCGGCGGCCGAGCGGAAGCCGTACATCGAGTTCCCGAAGGTCCAGTGCGGCGAGGCGAATTCCGCCTCCATCGGGCACAGGCCCTCGGTGCGCTGGCGGTCGCGGCACAGGCGGTACAGGTTCCACCAGCCGCTGCGGTCGGAGACGAAGTGCAGCAGACCGTCCGGCGACCATTCGGGCTGGCAGATGGATTCCTCGGCACCGCCGGCGATGCGTACCGGCGCGGCCAGCAAGCCGTCGTCGCCGATGTCGGCCAGCCACAGGGTGGTGCCCTGCCACGGCATGCGCGGATGGTCCCAGCTCAGCCAGGCCAGCGAGCGGCCATCCGGCGACAGGCGCGGCGACGAGTAGAAGTCGGCGCCTTGCGCCAGCACGGTCTCGCCGCCGTCGGCGTCGATGGCGCAGATGGTGTTGGCCGGCTGCGCATGCGGATCGTCGCCATGCAGCTCGCGCACGCCGATCAGGCGCCCGCGCGCGCGGTCGACCACGAAGTCGGCGAAACGCTGTTTGCCGGCCCTGGTCAGCGCCACGGGAGCCGCGCCATCGTCGGCTACATCAAGTTTGTAGACCACGTTGTCGGCAAAATGCGAAAAATAGATGGTATCGCCGTCCACCGTATAGGCGCCGCCGCCGTATTCGTGTACGCGGCTGCGCACATTGAAGGGGGCCGGCGTCAGTTCGCCGGTGGTCACGCCGTGGTGGCGCAGCAGGGTGTTGCGGCCCGCTTCGGCCGCGCGGCCGGCCAGCCAGAAGATATCGCTGCCATCGGCGCCGCCCAGCATCAGCGTGGACAGGGGCGTGGCGCCGGCGGCCACGCGCGCGGCGCTGATGGTCGATGGCCAGGCGCCGTAGGGCGCGGTGATGGTGCTCGTTGGCGATTCAGCGGATGTCATGGCGTCTCCAAAGTCGGGTGCTACGCATGATAGTGAATGAACGGACTATCATCCAGCAAAAAAATCCGCGCAGGATGCGATAATAGTCCTTTGACCGATTTCGATTGCCTTTCATGCCACAATTTGCCCCGCTCCAGAATGACACCTTCTTGCGCGCGTTGTTGCGCCAGCCGACCGACCATACGCCGGTGTGGCTGATGCGCCAGGCGGGGCGCTACCTGCCGGAATACCGCGCCACGCGCCAGAAGGCCGGCTCCTTCATGGGCCTGGCCACCAATCCGGACTACGCGACCGAAGTCACCCTGCAGCCGCTGGACCGCTTCCCGCTGGACGCGGCCATCCTGTTCTCGGACATCCTGACGGTGCCGGACGCGATGGGCCTGGGCCTGTACTTTGTCGAAGGCGAAGGTCCGAAATTTGAGCGTCCGCTGAAAACCGAGGCCGACGTGCTGGCCCTGCGCGCGCCGGAACTGGGCTCGCTGGATTATGTGTTCAAGGCCGTGACCCAGATCCGCACCGAACTGAACGGCCGCGTGCCGCTGATCGGCTTCTCCGGCAGCCCGTGGACGCTGGCCTGCTACATGGTCGAGGGCCAGGGCTCGCGCGAGTTCCACACCATCAAGACCATGCTGTACAACCGCCCGGATTTGATGCATCACATCCTGAGCATCAACGCCAAGGCCGTGGCCGAATACCTGAACGCCCAGATCGACGCCGGCGCCCAGGCGGTGATGGTGTTCGACTCGTGGGGCGGCGCGCTGGCCGACGGTGCCTACCAGGAGTTCTCGCTGAAATACATGCAGCAGGTGGTTTCCCTGCTGAAACGCGACAAGGATGGCGTCAAGATCCCGGCCATCGTCTTCACCAAGGGCGGCGGCCACTGGATCGAGCAGATCGCCGACATCGGCGCCGACGCGGTCGGCCTGGACTGGACCGTCAACCTGACCCAGGCGCGCAAGCTGGTCGGCCACAAGGTCGGCCTGCAGGGCAACCTGGACCCGGCCATCCTGTTCGCCAGTCCGGACCAGATCCGTGCCGAAGTCCACAAGGTGCTCGACGCCTATGGCAAGCCAAGCGACGGCAATGGCCACGTGTTCAACCTGGGCCACGGCATCTCCCAGTTCACCCCGCCGGAGAACGTCGCCGCCATGGTCGAAGCTGTTCACAGCTACAGCAAGGCGCAGCGCGCGTCCTGATGTAATGTCCGAACAGAGGGCACGTTTCCCCGGAGGCGTGCCCTTTTTCATTGGTGCTTACGGCTGAGTAAAACCGACTTATGCACAATTTTTTTTACTGCGGAAATATTAGGCAGCGCTTTTTTCCTAGCCCTTGAGGGCCTCGCAAGTCATTGATTATTCAGCATAAAATTTGTGGTTGAAGAGGCAATAGATGGCAAGTCGTAAACCTTGACCGCCCACTGAAACTAGTTTATTTCCCCATTGTCCACAAAGTTATCCACAAAAACTGTGGATAAAAAATAAAAGTACTTAGTAAACCGTGACTTAGCCATAATGTTGCTGTTTTGCCTGAGGTTTATGTTGCGTTGCACGATTTTTGAGCAAAGTTTAGGCTGTGATAACGAAGTTATGAACCGACAAACCTTATGCATAAGGTATGTTTGACGCGCTCCACCGGCCTCAGCCTATTGTGCTTTGCAATATCGGTGGATAAGTTCTAAAAAATGCTTGATTTCGTAAAAAAAAGCATCCTAAATACTTCACTTATGCACAGCGGCAGAGAAAAAACATGTTTTTTTCCTTCCCTCGGGAGCATTTTTCAAGTGATTGATTTTAAAGAGAAATAATTTTGAATTTTTGCCCGGTTTACGACGATGCCAAGCCTGAAGTCTATGCTTTCCGGGGATTAAGATTCCTTTGTCCACAAAGTTATCCACAAAAACTGTGGATACTTCAAAGCGCCTCAATGGGGGCGGTATTTGCGCCCAATTGCCGCAAGAATTTTCTACTGTGACGGGATCCATGCAGGGCCTTTTCCACCATTGCATCCTTCAGATTGCGCTCGACACGCCGCTGAACGCGATTTTCGACTACCGCTGGCATTGCGACGCGGCGGAGCAGCCGCAGGCCGGCCAACTGGCGCTGGTGCCGTTCGGCCGCCGCGAGGTGATGGGCTTGATCGTTGGTGTGGCGGCCGAGACCGATGTGCCAGCCGACAAGCTGAAGGACGCGCTGGCCGTGCGCAGCCAGCTGGGGCCGTTGTCGCCGCAGTGGCTGGCGCTGGCCGGCTTTGCCGCCGACTATTACCAGCGTCCGCTGGGCGAGGTGGCGCTGCCTGGTCTGCCGAAGAACCTGCGCGTGCTGACCACGGTGGCGCTGGACCGGGCGCTGAAGAAGCTGGCCAAGCTGGACGCGCCGCATGACGGCACGCCGTTGAACATGCCGCAGCTCAATCCATCGCAGCAGGAGGCGGCGGACGCCATCGGCGGCGCCGCCGGTTTTAAACCCACGCTGCTGTACGGCGTCACCGGCAGCGGCAAGACCGAGGTCTACCTGCAATCCTGCGCGCAGGTGCTGGAACGCGAGCCGGACGCGCAGATCCTGATCCTGGTGCCGGAAATTAACCTGACACCCCAGCTGGAAGGCAATATCCGCGCGCGCTTCCCCGGCGTGATGCTGGCGACCTTGCACAGCAGCCTGTCCGAGGGCGAGCGCATGCTGCACTGGCTGGCTGCGCACCAGGGCAAGGCGCGCATCGTGCTGGGCACGCGGCTGGCGATCCTGGCCTCGCTGCCGAATCTGAAGCTGATCGTCATCGACGAGGAGCACGATCCCTCGTACAAGCAGCAGGAAGGCCTGCGTTACTCGGCGCGCGACCTGGCCGTGTGGCGCGCCTGGCAGCTGGGCATCCCTATCGTGCTGGGTTCGGCCACGCCGTCGCTGGAGAGCTGGCACCACGCCCAGTCCGGCCGCTACCGCAAGCTGGAGCTGCGCGAGCGGGCCGTCAAGAACGCCGTGCTGCCGCAAGTGAAGCTGCTGGATATGGAGCGCGACAAGCCCAAGGACGGGCTGACGTCGCATCTGATCGCGGCCATCAAACAGCGCATGGAACGGGGCGAGCAGTCGCTGCTGTTCCTGAACCGGCGCGGCTATGCGCCGGTGATCTGCTGCGAATCCTGCGGCTGGATCAGCGAATGCACGCGCTGTACCTCGTTCATGGTGCTGCACCGCCCCGAGCATCGGCTGCGCTGCCACCATTGCAGCCTGGAGATGCGCATCCCGCGCCATTGCCCGACCTGCGGCAATGTCGACCTGCAACCGCTAGGGCGCGGCACGCAACGCGTGGAGGAAGGCTTGCAGGCCATGTTCCCGGAAGCGCGGGTGCTGCGCATCGACGCCGATTCCACCCGCAAGAAGGGCAGCGCGCAGGCGGCCTTCGATACGGTGCACCGGGGCGAGGTCGATATCCTGATCGGCACGCAGATGGTGGCCAAGGGGCACGATTTTAAGAAGCTGACCCTGGTCGGCATCTTGAATCCGGATACGGCGCTGTTTTCGCAGGACTACCGCGCCAGCGAGCGCCTGTTCGCGCAGCTGATGCAGGTGGCGGGCCGCGCCGGCCGCGCCGCCCAGACCGAAGGCGGCAGCGTCAGCGAGGTGCTGATCCAGACCCGCTATCCGCAGCATCCGCTGTACGGCGCGGTGGTGAACCACGATTACGACCACTTCGCCTCGGCCTTGCTGGAGGAGCGCGAGCAGGCCGCCTTGCCGCCCTATCTGTTCCAGGCGCTGCTGCGGGCCGAGGCGCCGGAGCTGGCCACGGCCATCGAATTCCTCACCATCGCCCGCGATTGCGTCGAGCATCCGGGCATCACGATCAACGATCCGATTCCGATGAGCATGACGCGGGTGCACAACGTCGACCGCGCGCAGCTGCTGGTGGAGTCGGCGTCGAGGCCCATGCTGCAAGCGTTCCTGAGAGAGTGGCTACTTACTCTTCGGGAAATGAAGAGCCGCGTGAAATGGTCGCTGGAAGTCGATCCGCTGGATATTTGAGTTACCCCGTCATTCCCGCGCAGGCGGGAATCCATACTGAGCGTCCAAGCATGCGGTCTATGGATTCCCGCCTACGCGGGAATGACGCTACAGCAGGAAGCGTTGGGCGGTGGCGACGATCTGCTCGGTCAGCGCACGGGTGAACGGCGTGTCGAGGTTCCACGCGTGCCAGTTCAGCGCCACGTCGATGTGGTGGCCGGGCGCCAGGTCGACCAGGCGCTCGCTGGCCAGCGCGCCGGACACCTGAATCAGCGGCATCAGGCCGTACGCCAGGCTGCCGTAGATGCACTCCGCGGTGGCGGCCGACTGCGGCATGGTGTGGTGCGGATACGGGCCGTTCAGCTCCAGCACGGTGCGCAGGAAGCCGCTCATCATGTCCTGGTCGCTCACCACGGCGGGCGCCAGCCGCGCCGCGTCCAGCGAGAAACCGTCGCCGAACCAGTGGCCGGCAAACGCCGGCGTGGCCACGCACACGTAGCGCATCTTGCCCAGCGGCGTGACCTCCGGCCCGTTGGCGTGCTGGTCCGGATGCTCCTGGGCCACGGCGATGCTGCCGAACACGCTGCCTTCCTGCACCAGATGCAGCGCCATCCGCTGGTCCGCCAGTTGCACCTTCAGCTGGCAGCGCGGCGGCGACAGCAGGGGCTGCAAACTCATGGGGAACCAGGTCGCCAGGCTGGCCGCATCGACCGCCAGCGCAATCTCCGGCATGCTCACTTTGTGACCCAGATCAATATCGAGCGCCGCCTCCATCAGCCGGACGTTGCGGTGGTGCGACACCAGCCGCTGGCCGAGCCCGGTCGGCACGGCCGGCTGGCCGCGCACGATCAGCAGGCGGCCGGCGGCGTCCTCCAGTGCCTTGATGCGTTGCGAAACGGCGGATTGGCTGATGCCCAGCGCCAGGGCGGCCTTTTCGAAGCTGCCCTGGCTGGCAACGGCGTCCAGCACGGCCAGTGCGCGGTAGTCGAGTGATCCCATAAGCTGGACTTATAAAAATTGGAAACGATAAGCGATACTAATACTCTTTTGCTTTTAAGTAAAACTCGATCACATCTTATCGTGCGCGGGAAGCTTGCCTTTTGGCCGGATATGCCGGCCGGTCAAACGGTGTAGACTCTGAAAAATGAAAACGCTACGCACTGAAGTCGCCGTCATCGGCGCCGGTACCGCCGGCATGACCGCCTACCGCGCCGCCACCGCCGGCGGCAAGAAAACCCTGTTGATCGAATCCAACGTCTACGGCACCACCTGCGCCCGCGTGGGCTGCATGCCGAGCAAACTGCTGATCGCGGCGGCCGAGGCGGCGCACGCGCTGCAGGCGGCGCCGGCCTTCGGCGTGCATCCGGGCGCAGTGCGCATCGACGGCAAGGCGGTGATGGCGCGCGTGCGCAGCGAACGGGACCGGTTTGTCGGCTTTGTCGTCGAGAGCGTCGACGGTTATCCGGCCGAGGACAAGCTCCACGGCCACGCCCGCTTCCTCAGCGCCACCCAGCTGCAAATCGACGAGCACACGCTGGTCGAGGCCGAGCGCTTCGTCATCGCCACCGGTTCGACGCCGGTGGTGCCGGACGAGTGGCGTGCGGCCGGTCCGCGCGTGATCACCAGCGACGACGTGTTTTACTGGGACGACCTGCCGGCCTCGGTCGCCGTGGCCGGCACCGGCGTCATCGGCCTGGAGCTGGGCCAGGCGCTGGCGCGGCTGGGCGTGCGCGTGACCGTGTTCGGCCGCGGCGGCAGCGTTGCCCAGCTCAGCGATCCGGACGTGCTGGACGTGGCGCGCCGCGCCATGGCCGACGAGCTCGACGTGCGCTTCAAAACCAAGGTGGTGCGTGTGGTGCAGGAAGCCGACGGTCTGGCCGTCACCAGCGAGGATGCCGACGGTGCGCAGCGCACCGAGCAGTTCAGCTATCTGCTGTCGGCAATCGGCCGGCGGCCGAATGTGCACAAGCTGGGCCTGGAAAACACCGGGCTGCACCGCGACCATCACGGCATACCGCTGTATGACAAGCAAACGATGCAGTGCAAGGGAGCGCAAAGCGCCCCCGCCATCTTCATCGCCGGCGACGCCGACAACGAACGGCCGCAGCTGCCGGAAGCGGCCGACCAGGGCCGCATCGCCGGCGACAACGCGGCGCGCTACTCGGCCGTGCAGCCGGGCCTGCGCCGCACGCCGCTGACCATCGCCTTCACCGAGCCGCAGATCGCGACCCTGGGCGCCAGTTACGAGGACTTGTGCGCGTCGTATGCCGGCCGTTTCGCCGTCGGCAAGGTGTCGTTTGAAAACCAGGGCCGCAGCCGCGTGATGTTGCAAAACAAGGGCATGCTGCGCGTGTACGCCGAGTACACCACCGGCCGCTTCCTGGGCGCCGAGATGATAGGCCCCCGTGCCGAGCACGTCGGCCATCTGCTGTCCTGGGCCTGCCAGGTCGGGCTGACCGTCAGCGCCATGCTGGACATGCCCTTCTATCATCCGGTGGTGGAGGAAGGCGTGCGCACCGCGCTGCGCGACCTGGCGCACCAGCTGGCCAACGCCCCGGCGCACGACTGCGCCTGCATCGATTGCACACCGGCGCCCTAGTACCAAAATACAACAATCTCACACATTCTCACCGAAACACCGTATGCTGCTGGCTCGATGGTTTTTTATCAACGGCAATGAAAATACGGAAAGTCACGGCAGCCGATCTGAAACTGGGCATGCTGATCCCGTGGAACGTGTATGGCGAGAACGGCGCCCTGCTGGTTCGCAAAGGTCATATGATCGCCAGCGCCAACCAGATCGACTATCTGGTGGAGCGCGGCTCGTTCGAGGACCACAGCGGGCAGCATGAACCGGCCCGCGAGCCGGATTCGGCGCTGCGCAAGCTCAACGCCGCCAGCCTGGAACTGCACGCGCTGCTGCAAGCGGTGTCGCGGCGCGCCGCGCCGCCCGACCTGCGGCGCCGCCTGGAGGACGTGGCGTTGCTGGTCACCGATGCCGTTGCCGTCAATGCCGACGTTGCCGCCGCCACCATCCTGCACAACCAGCGCGCCGCGCCCTACGTCGTGCGTCATTGCGTCGATACCGCCGTCGTCGCGCAGTTGCTGGCGAAGGCAAAGCAGCTCTCGCCGGAAGAGGCCGCGAGCCTGACGCTGGCCGCGCTGACCATGAACGTCGCCATGCTGGACCAGCACCAGCGCCTGCAGGACAGCCGCCTCGAACTGAGCGCCGCCGACCGCGCCGTGGTGCACGCCCATCCCGAAGCCGGCGTGCAATTGCTGCGGCTGGCCGGCATCGCCGACCAGGCCTGGCTGGACTGCATCCTGCATCACCACGAAAACGAAGACGGCAGCGGTTATCCGCTGCGCAAGGCAGGCGCGCAGATCCCGCCGCTGGCGCGCCTGCTGGCGCTGGCCGACCGCTATTGCGCCCGTGTGGCCGAGCGCGCCTGGCGCAAGACCATGACCCCGCATGCCGCCCTGCGCGACCTGCTGCTGGAATCGAACGTGACGGTGGACGCCAACCTGGCCGCGCTGCTGATACGCGAGCTGGGCATTTATCCCATCGGTACCTATGTGCGGCTGATCAACGGCGAGATCGGCGTGGTGTCGCGCCGCGGCCTGCAATCGACCACGCCGCATGTGGAATCGGTGATCGGCCCGCGCGGCGCGCCGCTGGAGGTGTTCCTGCAACGCGACACGCGCGCCGAGCTGCACGGCATCCGCGAGGTGCTGAGCCATGCGCAGCTTGCCGCGCTGCAGGCGCCGCCGCTGCGCATGGAGCAGGTCTGGGGCCGCAGCGCCGCCGTCTAGATCAGTTCAGCAGCGCGTCCAGCCGGCCTTGCTGCGCCAGGTCGCGCAGCACGCGGATGGTGTCGATATCCGACTCCTGGTAGGCGGAGCGGCGGAAATCGTCGTACATCGCATTGGCGGCGTCGGTCGCCGCGTCGTGGCCGTCGTCGTACTGGAAGCGCACGTACAGCGCATCGGCGCTCGGCGTTTCGATGGTCATCGTCAGGCTGGACTGGCTGATGTCCTGCTGCGCCGCCACCTCGTAGCGCACCTGGCGCATCGGTTCCAGCACCACGCGGTCTTCGATGACCAGCTTGCCGTAGCGCAGGCGGCGGCGGAAGCCGTTCTCGGCGCGCTCGTCGATGATGCACTCGTCCAGGTGCGGCACAAACAGCTTCGGCGATTCGGCGCGCAGCACCAGGCCGCTCCACAGCTGCTTGAGGCTCAGCGCATCGATCAGCGGATTCAGCGGGTCATTAATTTCTATCAAGTGTTCGAATTTCATAAGGCAACCATGTTGAGAGCAGGCGCGCATGCGCCTCATCCCCGCATGGTAACGCAAATGACAGCATCGCTACTGCGCCCGCTCAGGCGATGCCCTCGTCCCAGTAGGGTTCCGGCCCGAAGCGCCGGCTGAAGAAGTCGATGAAGGCCTGGCTCTTGGGCGGCAGGAAACGGCGGTTCAGGTAGACGGCGGAAATCACCGAATCGGTGGTCTGGTAGCCCGGCAACACCCGCACCAGGGCGCCGCTGCGCAGCTGGTCCGCCACCAGCCAGGTCGACGACAGGCTGATGCCCAGCCCGGCGATGGCGGCGTCGCGCAGCGCCTCGCCGTTGTCGCTGCGGAAGCGGCCGCCCACACGCACCAGCAGCTCGCTGCCGTCGCGCTCGCGCAGCCGCCACGGGTTCATCGTCTGCAGCACCAGGCACTCGTGCTGCAACAGGTCGGACGGCTGCTGCGGCACGCCGCGCCGGCGCAGGTAGCCGGGCGCGGCGCACAACACCAGCTTGCTTGGCGCCAGCGGCCGCGCCACCAGCGCCGAATCGCGCAGCGGACCGATGCGGATGGCGACGTCGATGCCGTCCGCCGCCAGGTCGTGGGGGCTGTCGGACAGGCGCAGGTCCAGCTGCACGCCGGGGTGCTCCTCCAGGAACTGCGCCACCGCCGGCACGATGTACAGCCGCCCGAACGTCACCGAGGCCGCCACCCGCAGCAGGCCCTGCGCCTGCGCGTTGCCGTGGCCGACCGCGGCCGAGGCCTGTTCGGCCGCGTCCAGCAGCGCCACCGCGCGTTCCAGGAACACTTCGCCGTCCTGCGTCACGGTGATCTGGCGCGTGGTCCGGTGCAGCAGGCGCGCGCCCAGCTGCTTTTCCAGCTGCGCCATGCGGGCGCTGGAGGCGGCCGGCGACAAGCCGAACTCGCGCCCGGCGGCGGACAGGTTGCGGGTCGCGCATACCCGCACAAACAGCGCCACGTCGGTCAGGTCCAGAGCCATTTTATTGTTTTGATGAAGAATGATTTCATCATTATGCCAATTATCAAAGTAAATGCGGCGATTCATACTGCGTCCATCAAAACTTTTTATCCGGAGCAAACCATGAAAGCCATCGCTGTCACCAACACCGTCCTGCAAGATGTGGAAATTGCCGTGCCTGTCGCCACCGGCCATGATCTGCTGGTCAAGATCGCAGCCATCTCCGTCAACCCGGTCGATACCAAGGTGCGCGCCGGCGAAGCGGCCGACGCCGCCCCGCGCGTGCTGGGCTGGGACGCGGCCGGCATCGTTACCGCCGTCGGCCCGGACGTGACCCTGTTCAAGGTGGGCGACGCGGTCTACTACGCCGGTAGCATCATCCGCCCCGGCGCCAACAGCGAATTCCACCTGGTCGACGAGCGCATCGTCGGCCGCAAGCCGGCCAGCCTGGACTTCGAGCATGCCGCCGCCCTGCCGCTGACCTCGATCACGGCGTGGGAAGCGCTGTTCGACCGCCTGGCGGTCCGCCGCGACGGCGCCGACGCCGGCAAGCGCGTGCTGGTGATCGGTGGCGCCGGCGGCGTCGGCTCGATCGCGATCCAGCTGGCCAAGCAGTTGGCCGGCCTGACGGTGATCGCCACCGCCTCGCGCCCCGAATCGGCCAAGTGGGTGCGCGAGCTGGGCGCCGACCACGTGATCGACCACAACGGCGACATGGCGGCGCAACTGCTGGCGCTGGAGATCGCCAGCGTCGACTACGTGCTGTGCCTGAGCGACACCGATCCGCATTTCGACGCCATCGCGCAGGTGGTGGCGCCGCAGGGCAAGGTGGTCAGCATCGTCCACAACACCGCGCCGCTGGACATGGGCAAGCTGTTTGCCAAGAGCGTGAGCTGGGTGTGGGAAATGATGTTCACCCGCTCGATGTTCGGTACGCCGGACATGATCGAGCAGCACAAGCTGCTGGACGAGGTGGCCGCGCTGATCGACGCCGGCCAGCTGAAGACCACGCTGGGCGAGGTGTACGGCAAGATCAGCGCCGCCAACCTGCGCCGCGCGCACGAGGCGCTGCAAAGCCGCCGCACCATCGGCAAGATCGTGTTGTCGGGCTTTTAAACCCGGTCATTCCCGCGCAGGCGGGAATCTATGCTGAGCTTATCGGGACGCTCAGCATGGGTTCCCGCGTGCGCGGGAACGACGGCGGCGCGGCACTGTACAATGACAGGCTGTTCCTCAGCCAGATCGTCACCCGATGTCCAAAGCCCCCCAATTCGGTCTCAATGTCCCGCAAAGCGAGGCCGTCATGTACCTTGACGGCCCCTGCCTGGTGCTGGCCGGCGCGGGCTCGGGCAAGACGCGCGTGATCACCCAGAAGATCGCCCACCTGATCGAGGACCGCGGCTACGATCCGCGCACCATCGCCGCGCTGACCTTCACCAACAAGGCCGCGCTGGAGATGCAGGAGCGGATCGCCAAGCTGCTCAAGCAGCCCCGGCAGGCCAAGCAGCTGACGGTCTCGACCTTCCACTCGCTAGGCGTCAAAATCCTGCGCCAGGAAGCCAACGGCGTCGGCCTCAAGGACCGCTTCTCCATCATGGACAGCGACGATTGCGGCTCGCTGATCCAGGACATGGCCATCACCACCGACAAGCAGGTGGTGCGCCGCATTCAAACCGATATCTCGCTGTGGAAGAACGGCCTGGTCGACCCGGCGGTCGCGCTGCACCACGCCAAGGACGAGGACGAGGCGCAATCGGCCCGCATCTACGCCAGCTACGTGGCGACCCTGTCGGCCTACCAGGCGGTGGACTTCGACGACCTGATCCGCTTGCCGGTGGAGCTGTTCCGCAACAACGAGCCGGTGCGCGACAAGTGGCAGCGCCGCCTGCGCTACCTGCTGATGGACGAGTACCAGGACACCAACACCTGCCAGTACGAGCTGGTCAAGCTGCTGGTGACGGGCGTCGGCAAGAAGCCGATGTTCACCGCCGTGGGCGACGACGACCAGGCGATCTATGCCTGGCGCGGCGCGTCGGTGGAAAACCTGAAGACGCTGCAGACCGACTTCCCCGACCTGCAGGTGATCAAGCTGGAGCAGAACTACCGCTCCACCACGCGCATCCTGCAGGCGGCCAACGCGGTGATCGGTAACAATCCTAAGCTGTTCGAGAAATCGCTGTGGTCCGAGCACGGCCTGGGCGAGCCGATCAACGTGCTGGGCATGGCCAACGACGACCAGGAAGCCGAACAGGTGGCGATCATGATTTCGGCCGACCATTTCCAGCGCAAGAACAAGTGGTCCGACTACGCCATCCTGTATCGCGGCAACCACCAGGCCCGCATCATCGAGCAGACGCTGCGCAAGGAGCGCATTCCGTACACCATCTCCGGCGGCCAGAGCTTCTTCGACAAGGCCGAGATCAAGGACATCATCAGCTACCTGCGCCTGCTGGCCAACACCGACGACGATCCGGCCTTTATCCGCGCCGTGACCACGCCGCGGCGCGGCGTCGGCCAGTCGACGCTGGAAACGCTGGGCACCTTCTCCGGCCAATGGCAGTGCTCGCTGTTCGAGGCGGTGTTCAAGGGCGGCATCGAGGGCTTGCTGAACGACCGCCAGCTGCTGCCGCTGCGCGAGTTCTGCAACTTCATCAACAACCTGGAGGCGCGCGCCAGCCGGCCCGGTCCCAGCGGCAGCGGCGACAACGCGGCGCAGGTGCTGGACGACTTGCTGGAAGCGATCAACTACGAATCCTTCCTCTACGATATGTTCGACGAGCGCGCCGCGCAGGGCAAGTGGCAGAACGTGCTGGAGTTCACCAACTGGCTCAAGGAGCGCGGCCGTGGTGGCAAGGACCGCGACAGCGAAGAGAAAAACGTGCTGGAGCTGACGCAGATGGTGGCGCTGATGTCCATGCTGGAAGGCCAGGATGAGGACCCGGACGCGGTGCGCATGTCGACCCTGCACGCGTCGAAGGGGCTGGAGTATCCGCACGTGTTCCTGGTCGGCGTCGAGGAAGGCATCCTGCCGCACAAGGGCGATCCCGACGCGCCGGCCGAGACCATCGCCGCCCGCGTGCAGGAGGAGCGGCGCCTGATGTACGTCGGCATCACCCGCGCGCAGCGCACGCTGCAGATCACCTGGTGCAAGAAGCGCAAGCGCGCGGGCGAGCAGGTGCACTGCGATCCGTCGCGCTTCATCAAGGAAATGGAGCTCGACGTCGGCAACGCCGTGCCGGCCGAGTCCGAGGTGCTGACGCCGAAGGAACGCCTGGCGCGCATGAAGGAACTGTTGAACACACCGAAAACGTAATTTTTCCGGGCTTGTGCTAGCATCGGCGTGTGCCGATCTGGCGCGATTCCACCGGAGGTTATACTTGCGTACTCAGTTCATTGCGTCTGTCGTTCTGGCCTGCGCCCTGCTGCCGGCAGCCCGCGCCGCCGACGTTGCCACCAAGCCCGAAGCGGAGGCGATGGTGCACAAGGCCGTCAAGTTCATGAAGGCCAACGGCAAGGAAAAAACCTATGGCGAAATCAGCAAGAAGGATGGCCCGTTTTCCGACCGCGACCTGTACCTGACCGTGTACGGCATGGACGGTGTGGTGCGCGCGCACGGCGCCAACGCCAAGATGATCGGCAAGAACCTGATGGAAATTAAGGACGTCGACGGCAAGGCCTTCGTCAAGGAGCGCGTCGAGCTGGCGAAGAAAAAGCAGCCGTTCTGGCAGGACTACAAGTTCACCAATCCGGTCAGCGGCCAGATCGAACCGAAGGCCATGTATTGCGTGCCGGAAGAGGACATGGTGGTCTGCGGCGGGGTCTACCTCAAGTAAGGCCACAAGGCGGTAGAATGCGTGCTTTCCAGCAGGGAGTATGCCGTGAGCACCAACGAAGACCGTTTTGTCGATATTGAAATCAAACTGGCGCACCAGGAGCACATCGTCGAGTCGCTGAACCAGCGCGTCTACGAGCAACAGCAGCAGATCGACAAGCTCGAACAGATGTGCGCGGCGCTGGTGCAGCATGTGCGCGACCAGGCGCAAAGCGGCGGCGGTGGTGCCCTGGCGCACGAACCGCCGCCGCACTACTGACGCGGCGGATTACGCCAGCACGGCGCGCAGCGCTTCCACCACGATCGCATGGTCTTCCGCCTGGCGCAGGCCGGAGACGGCGGCCGTGCCGATCAGCCCGACATTCCTGACCACCACCGGGAAGGCGCCGCCGTAGGGCGCGTACTCTTTCGGGTCCAGGTACTTCACTTCCTCGAACGCCACGCCGCGATTTTTATAATCGGTGCCGACGTGGAACGAGCAGCGGCCAAAGCGCGTCACCACGTTGCTCTTGCGGCGTATCCAGTCGGCCTGGTCCGGCGTCGCGCCCTGCATCGCGTGGTGGAACAGCACCTTGCCGTTGACCGTCACGTTGACGGTGATGTGCTTCTCGCGTTGCCTGGCCAGCTCGATCACCTTCAGGCCCAGCGCCAGCGCGGTGTCGCTGGTGAAGGTTGTGAATTGCAATTCCTTTTCCTGCTGCGCCAGGGTTTCCAGCAGCTCGACATAGTTTTCCATCGTTGATCCTTATCCGGTACAAGACCGCAGTGTAACTTAGCGGAAGTCGAACCGCGGGGCGGCTGCCTGCTGCTCGGCCTTGGCCTGCCACGCGCGGGCCAGGGCCGCGTCCGCCTTCAGGCCCAGCTCGCCTTTTTGGTAGGCGGTGGCGAGGCGGCGCATGGCGGCTTCGAAGTCCAGGTTGGCCGAGCGCAGGTACATGGCGGCGGCGGTCGGCGCGCTTTGCGGCACGCCCAGCCCGGCTTCGTGCAGGGCCGCCAGCCGATACAGGCCGTCGGCATTGTCTTGCGCGGCCGCCAACTGGTACTGCGCCGCCGCTTGGCCGAGGTTCTTCTCGACGCCCAGTCCACGCTCGTACAGGCCGCCCAGCGCGGCCTGCGCGTTGCTGTTGCCCCGGCCTGCCGCGCGGATATACCAGTCGCGCGCGGCGGCATAGTCTTGCGCCACACCGCTGCCGGTTTCGTAGGCGTAGCCCAGGTTGTTCTCGGCCACCGCGCTGCCGGCCTTGCTGGCGGCGCGCTGCCATTTCACGCCTTCGACGGGATCGGCGGCGACGCCGAGCAGGCCGTGGGATAGCACCAGGCCCAGCCGGATTTGCGAGTTGACGTCCTGGTCGGCCGCCGCCAGGCGCAGGTAGCGCAAGCCTTCCTCGTTGTTCCGGGCCACGCCTTTGCCGTTCAGGTACATGGTGGACAGGTCGCGTTCGGCGGCGGCGTTGTGCTTGGCAGCTGCCAGTTGCAGCAGGTGCAGCGCCTGCGGCACATCTTCGGCAACGCCTTTGCCGTACAGGTAGAACAAGCCCAGATTGGCCTGGCCCCAGGCATTGTCGCCATCGGCCGCCTTGCGATACCACTTGGCCGCTTCGGCCAGGTCGAGCGGCACACCGCGGCCGTAGGCATGCAGCATGCCGATATTGTTTTCCGCCCGGTGGTCGCCCTGTGCCGCGGACTTCAGATACCAGGCCATCGCCTCGGCGTAGTTTTGCGGGACGCCCTTGGCGTGTTCGTAGCGGTAGCCCAGGTCCAGCTGCGCGATCGCAAGGCCGGCCTCTGCGGCTTTGCGGTACCAGAGTGTCGCGGCGACCTGGTCCGTGGGCGCATTGGTACCGGTCGTCAGCCGATGGCCCAGCTCGAACTGCGCTTCCGGCAGGCTCTTGTCCAGTATCGCGCGGAACTGCTCCAGGCTGACCGCCTGATTGGCCGCGCCGTTGCTGTAGGCCTTGGCCAGCAGGTACAGCGCTTCGGCATCGCCGGCCAGCGCCGCGTCGTGGTATCGGGTCACCGCCTGCTGATCGACCTGCAACTGCGCGCCGCCCTCCAGTTTCCACACGTACTGCACTTGCTGCCAGGCGCTGACGGGCTTGCCGTCAACGATGGCCGGTTTGAACTGGCAGGAGCGCAGGCCGTTCAGCGCCGCTTCGTCGAGCAGCGGGAAGCCGCTGGAGCGGGTCACCTTGGCGTCGGCGATCTTGCCGTCGGCGGCGATCAGGAAGGCCACGGTGACCACGCCGCTTTGTTCCTTGCGCAGCGCTTCCTTCGGCCAGACCGGCGCGCTGCAGCCACGCACGTCGGCGGGCGCCGGCGTGGCCAGCTGCGCAGCGCCGCCGGCCAGCGAGACCGTGGCGCCGAGCGTCGCGGCCAGCAGCCGCCAAGTGGAAAAAGTCTGGATCATGGCGTATCCTTAATGTTTCAAATTTGAAAATGGGCAGGATAGGCGCTAATGGCGTACTTGTCTATTACTGGAAGGATAGGCGCGGCGTGTCGAATTCGCGCACCGTCGTTCGTCGTAGGCTACAGAGGGATGTCCTCTCACTCACAGGAGATACGATCATGACTACCAATACCGTACAACTGCAACGGGTACTGAAGGCCAAGGCGGAGCGCGTCTACCGCGCTTTCCTGGATGCCGACGCGCTGGCCAAGTGGCTGCCGCCGCACGGCTTTACCGGCAAGGTGCATGCGCTCGACGCCACGGTGGGCGGCGGCTACCGCATGTCGTTCACCAACTTCACCACCGGCGGCGGTCATCACTTCGGCGGCGAGTACCTGGAACTGGTGCCGAACCAGCGCCTGGTCTACACCGGCAAGTTCGACGACCCCAACCTGCCCGGCACGATGCAGACCACCGTGACGCTGCGCGAAGTGTTCTGCGGCGTCGAGCTGAAGGTGGTGCAGGAAGGCATACCGGCCGTCATTCCAGCCGAGGCCTGCTACCTCGGCTGGCAGGAGTCGCTGGTGCTGCTGGCGCAACTGGTCGAGCCGGAGATACGCGAATAAGGCGGCCAGCCTGCGCAGCAATTACGAAAATGGTCAAAGGGCTGAACATTATTGAGGAAAACAGGCGGGACGGATTTTTCACGGACGCATGAGCCGATAGAATGGGCGCTCTTCAATGTGAGGCATACCATGACGAAAAATCTGTTGCGCGCTGCTGTCGCGTTGGCCCTGGCTTCCCTGTGCGCGGCGTCGATGCCGGCCCGCGCGGACACCGGCGTACCGGCCGTTTCGGCCGCAACCAAGAGCGCGCGCGGCCTGCTGGTGACGACCGCGCAGGGAACCGTGCGGATCGAGCCGTGGAGCGAGCGCATCGTGCATGTGCTGGCCGGCCCGGCGGCGGGTTGGGACGGCAACTACAACCCGGCCGTGATCGCCCCGTCCGGCAGCGTCGACTGGCGCCTCACCGAGACCGCAGACTACTACCAGCTGGCGACGTCGGCCCTGTCGGTGCGCGTGGCCAAGGCCGGTGGCGGCGTCAGCTTCCACGATGCGCAGGGCAAGCAGCTGCTGGCGGAGGCCGGGCGCGACACCTCGAAAGCCGGCGTCATGCAGGGATTCGATTATTCCGGCCCGGTCTTCGGGCTGGGGCAGCACCAGAACGGCAAGCTCGACTACCGCGGCACGTCGGTGCGCCTGCAGCAGGCCAACCGCGACGTGGCGGTGCCGATGCTGACGACGCCGGAAGGCTTCGGCGTGTTGTGGAACAACGCGTCCGTCACGCAGATCGACGCCGGCCTGCCGGCCGTGCCGTATCCGCTGGTGTTCCGCTCCGAGGCGGGCCAGGGTGTCGACTACCATTTCATCCTCGGCCCGGAACTGGACCAGGTGGTGGCGGGCTACCGCGAACTGACCGGGCGCGCGCCGATGATGGCGCGCTGGACCTGGGGCCTGTGGCAGTCGAAGGAACACTACGCCAGCCAGGCCGAGCTGCTCGGCATCGCGGCGCGCTACCGCGCGCTGAAGGTGCCGCTGGACGCCGTGGTCCAGGACTGGCAGTACTGGCAGCCGGGCGCCTGGGGCGAGCACCAGATGGACCCGGCGCGCTACCCGGACCCGAAGGGCATGCTCGACCAGCTGCACGCGCAGCATGTGCACGCCATCGTTTCGGTCTGGGCCCGGTTCGACGCCGGCACCGGCAACGCGGCGGAGCTGGAGAAGGCGGGCATGCTGTATCCCGAGCTGTACAACAACGTCTACCCGGCCGGCAAAGGCCGCTGGTACGACGCCTACGCGCCCGCCGGCCGCAAGTTGTACTGGGAGCAGATCAACCGCACGATGGGCCAGACCGGCTGGGACGGCTGGTGGCTGGACGCCAGCGAGGCCGAGCTGGGCGGATGGTGGGGCCAGATGCGCGACGTCGCCACGGCCGCCGGCCCCGGCGCGCAGGTGTACAACGCCTATCCGCTGCTGCACACGACGGCCGTGTTCGAAGGCTCGGCGCAGGCCGCGCCGGCCAAGCGGCCCTTCATCCTGACGCGTTCGGCCTACAGCGGCCAGCAGCGCAACGCCGCCATCACCTGGTCCGGCGACACCATGGGCACGTGGGACGTGCTGCGCGCCCAGCTCCCGGCCGCGCTGAACTTCACGCTGAGCGGGATTCCGTACTGGGCGGCCGACATTGGCGGCTTCTTCGGCGGCGATCCGGCCGAACCCGGCTATGCAGAGCTGTACACGCGCTGGTACCAGTTCGGTGCCTTCAACCCGATGTTCCGCGTGCACGGCACAGGCGAGGGCAAGGAGATCTGGCGCTTCGGCGCGGCCACACAGAAGATCCTGCGCGACGTGACGCAGCTGCGCTACCGTCTGCTGCCGTACATTTATTCGGCGTCGTGGGATGTCACCAGCCGCAACGGCACGATGATGCGCGCGCTGGCAATGGACTTCCGCAGCGACGCCCAGGCGGTGGCCACGGCCGACCAGTACATGTTCGGCCAGGCGTTGATGGTGGCGCCGGTCATGACGCCGCACACGGACGTGCGCACTGTCTACCTGCCGGCGCAGAACGACTGGTTCGATTTCTGGACCGGCAAGCGCTACGCCGGCGGCAAGGTGGTCGCCGCCAAGGCCGACATCGCGACCATTCCGCTGTTCGCCCGCGCCGGCAGCATCCTGCCGCTGGGGCCGGTGCTGCAGTACGCGGACCAGCAGAGCGAGCAGCCGGTCGAACTGCGTGTCTATCCCGGCCGCGACGGCAGCGTCGAGCTGTACGACGACGCCGGCGACGGCCAGGGCTATGTGCGCGGCGAGCAGGCGACGCGGCGCATCACGTGGACCCAGTCCAGCGGCAAGCTGACCATCGCGCCGTGGCAGGGCAGCTTCCCCGGCATGCGCGGCGAGCAGACCTACGTCGTGCAATGCGCGGCCGCGCCGGGCAGCAAGGGCGTGCGCGTGGTGGCGGGCAGCGCAGCGGTGGAGGTGTCCCTGCCGGGCTGCCGCTGACCGGCGACATCAGCATCAGCCCTTTGCCGGGTTGCTAGTCTCTACAAGTTGCATCACAATGCGCTGATCGAAAAGGAGCGGCGCATGGGCAAGGGCAGGTTGGAAGCATTCAGCGATGGCGTGATCGCCATCATCATCACCATCATGGTGCTGGAGCTGAAGGTGCCGCACGGCGCGGATTGGGCGGCGCTGCAGCCGCTGTGGCCGGTGTTCCTGAGCTACGTGCTGAGCTTCGTTTACGTCGGCATCTACTGGAACAACCACCACCATCTGATTCACACGGTCAGCCAGGTCAGCGGCGGCGCGCTGTGGGGCAATCTGCATTTGCTGTTCTGGCTGTCGCTGGTGCCGTTCGTGACGGGGTGGATGGGCGAGAACCATTTCGCCGCGCTGCCGCTGGCCTGCTATGGCTTCATCCTGTTCATGTCCAGCATTGCCTACCTCATCCTGGCGAGGTGTCTGGCGGCCAATAACGAGGCGCTGCGCAAAGCGCTGGGCAAGGACCGCAAGGGCCAGCTGTCGACGTTGCTGTATTTGGTCGGCATCGGCGTGTCGCTGCTGGAACCGATGGCCGGCTTCGCCATCTACGTCGCGGTCGCGATGATCTGGTTCATCCCGGACCGGCGCTTCGAACGCCGCTGACTCGGTTGCCTGACTCAGTTGCTGCAGTGCTCGCCGATGCGGGTCCATACCCGGCGGGCGTCGGCCTGCATGCGGATGCCGGTCTGCCCCATCGCCTGCATGGCCTTGGCCACGGCAGCCGCTTCCTCCGGCGTCCTGGCGTCGGCCTGCGCCTTGGCCATGGCCGCCATCGCCTGGGCGCGCCCGGCATCCATCTTGGCCTGCTGCTGCGGCAGCGTCGCCAGCGCCTGCTGGGCCTTGGCGCGCTCTTCCGGCGTGCCGTGCTTTGCCATCTGCTCCATCATCGGCCGCAGCGCTTCCATGTTCGGTGCGCCGGGCGTGGGCGCCAGGTCGATCCGGTCGATGAATTCCCAGGTGGTTTCGCTCAGGCGCCGCACGGTCAGCTGGTAGCGGCCGCTGGCGCACTGGGCGATGTGGACGATGCCGTCGGCGCTGCCGGTGGTCGACAGCGTCTTGCAGGCGGCCGCGCCCAGGGCCGGCGGCAGCACCGGCGTGCCTTTGGCTTGCGCGGGCAGGCAAAGGCGGATCGGGCCGTTGCCCTTGAAGTTCTGCTGATACTTGCCGCCGGGACCGGTGGTGGTGGCCGAGACGTCGCCGCTGGCGCCGTCCGTTTGCTGGCGGGCGCTGGTGCCGGCGTCGGGCATGCGCAGCGTGCCGTCGCTATCGATCTGGTACAGGCCGGGCGGCGGCATCACCTGCTTGAAGGTGGCGACGGAGACGGCGGCGGCGCAACAGCCGGCGGCCAGCAGGCCGGCCAACGGGATGAGACGTTTCGTGCGGCTATCCTTCATGTTGCTCTCCTTATCCATCGTGCGCTGCCAGCGCTTTTTGTTTGGCCTTGCTGAGCGACTCCACCGCGCGGCGGTAGGAGCCGGCCACCAGCTCAGCCAGGTAGTCGGCCGGGAACTTGCTCACGTCGACGATGGTCACCCAGTGAAACCGTCCCATGTAGCGGGCCGGCTTCACGCCCGGCACGTCGGTCAGCTCCAGGAAGCGGTCCGGCGTCACACGTACGCTGAAGCGCCAGCGCTCCGGCTCGCTGGTCTTGAAGTAGGCGAAGGTCTTGTCCTCGACCTTGTAGACCAGGATGTTGGACGGTTCGCCGTGCAGGCTTTCCACCGCGCCGGGGTATTGCAGGCAATGTCGTTTCAGCTGTTGAGTGTTCATTTCTGCGGTGATGTTGCAAGGGAACCCCAGTGTAGCCGCAAAAATGCCAATTCGACAAAGTATTCTTCGGAAAAAGCCGCTGCTTTCCAACCAAGTGCAGTGCAGCATTTTTTGCCCGTGACTGCCGCCATATCACCCTGATATCATCTTGCGCTTCCATGCTGCGCTTCGCCGCGTCAGCATTTTTCCCCGGCGTTTAATGAAAGATCCCATCATGTCCCGTCCTCAAATGCTCATCGTCGCGGCCGCCCTCGGCCTGGCCTTCTCCTCGACCGTGCTGGCCGCGCCTGCCGCCGCGCTGGCCGGCAACCCGCTGGCCGCCGCCAGCACGCTGCCGTTCCACTACCCGGCATTTGACCAGATCAAGGACGAGCACTTCAAGCCAGCCTTCGTCGAAGGCATGCGCATCCAGCTGAAGGAAATCGACGCGATCGCCAACAACAAGAAGCCGGCCACCTTCGAGAACACCATCGTCGCGATGGAGAAATCCGGCGAGCTGCTGACCCGCGTGCAGACCACCTTCGGCAACCTGCAGGGCGCCAACACCAACGACAAGCTGGACGCGATCGATAGCGAGATGTCGCCCAAGCTGGCCGCCCACGGCGACGCCATCTACCTGAACCCCAAGCTGTACGCCCGCGTGAAGTCGCTGTACGACAACCGCGACAAGCTCAAGCTCGACGCTGAATCCAGGCACCTGCTGGAACGCTATCACACCGATTTCGTCCGCGCCGGCGCCAAGCTGTCCAACGCCGACAAGGAAAAACTGAAGGCCATCAACGGCGCCATCGCTACGCTGCAGACCACCTTCACCCAGAACGTGCTGAAGGAAACCAACGCCTCGGCGCTGGTGGTCGACACCCGCGAAGAGCTGGCCGGCATGACCGACGCCGCCATCGATGCCGCCGCAGCAGCGGCCAAGGCCAAGGGCATGGACGGCAAGTTCCTGGTCGCGCTGGTCAACACCAGCGGCCAGCCGCCGCTGGCGGTGCTGACCAACCGCGCCGTGCGCGAACGCCTGATGGCCGCGTCGCTGGCACGCGGCAGCCACGGCGGCGAGTTCGACAGCCGCGAAGTGGTGCTGAAGATCGCCAAGGCGCGCGCCGAGAAAGCCACCCTGCTGGGCTACGCCAACTTCGCCGCCTACTCGCTGGAAGACCAGACCGCGCACGACACCGCAGCCGTCAACAAGCTGCTGGGCGAACTGGCCAAGCCGGCCGTCAACAACGCCAGGAAGGAGGCGGCCGACCTGCAAGCCGTGGTCGACGCCGACAAGGGCGGCTTCCAGATCGACGCCTCCGACTGGGCCTTCTACACCGACAAGGTGCGCGCCCAGCGCTTCGCCTTTGACGAGAACCAGCTCAAGCCTTACTTCGAACTCAACAACGTGCTGACCAATGGCGTGTTCTACGCCGCCGGCAAGCTGTACGGCCTGTCGTTCAAGGAGCGCAAGGACCTGCCGGTGTACAACCCGGACGTGCGCGTGTTCGACGTGTTCGACGCCGACGGCAAGCAGCTGGCCATCTTCATCGCCGACATGTACGCCCGCAGCAACAAGCAGGGCGGCGCCTGGATGAACGAGTACAGCTCGCAATCGTCGCTGCTGGGTACGCATTCGGTGGTGGCCAACCACCTCAACATTCCGAAGCCGCCAGCAGGCGAGCCGACGCTGCTGACCTACGACGAAGTCAAGACCGCCTTCCACGAGTTCGGCCACGCGCTGCACGGCATGTTCTCCAACGTGAAGTATCCGCGCTTCTCCGGCACCAGCGTGCCGCGCGACTTCGTTGAATATCCGTCGCAAGTGAACGAGATGTGGGCCGTGTGGCCCGAGGTTCTTTCCAACTACGCCAGGCACTACAAGACCGGCGCGCCGATGCCGAAGGAATTGCTGGACAAGGTCATCGCCTCGAAGAAATTCAACCAGGGCTTCCTGACCACCGAGTACCTGTCGGCCTCGCTGCTGGACCAGCGCTGGCACCAGCTGACCCCGGCGCAGATTCCGACCGACGTGCTGGGCTTTGAGGCGCAATCGCTGAAGGACATGGGCGTGGACTTCGCGCCGGTGCCGCCGCGCTACCGCACCACCTACTTCTCGCACAGCTTCTCGGGCGGCTACTCGGCCGGCTACTACGCCTACCTGTGGTCGGAGAAGCTGGACGCCGATACCGTGGAATGGTTCAAGGAAAAAGGCGGCCTGAAGCGTGAGAACGGCGACTGGTTCCGCGCCAAGCTGCTGTCGCGCGGCGGCACCGACGATGCGATGAATTTGTTCCGCAACTTCCGCGGCCGCGATCCGATCATCGAACCGCTGCTGGAGCGCCGTGGCCTGAACGGCAAATAAGCCGCAGCAACGCAAGGAAGCAGGGGCCGGGCTCGATTTGTGTAAGAATCGAGTCCGGCCCTTTCATTTTATGAGTAAGATAGAACCATGAGCAACGAACTGCACGGCGTGACGCTGGAAGCCATCGTGACCCGTTTGCACGCGCACTACGGCTGGGAACAGCTGAGCCAACGGATCGACATCAACTGCTTCATCAGCGATCCGAGCATCAAGTCCAGCCTGAAATTTTTGCGCAAGACGCCGTGGGCCCGCGCTAAAGTCGAAGAACTTTACGTCGCCACGAAATTTACCGACTAGGGGTGATTATGGACAGCAATCTGAAGACTTCACTGAGTTCCCTGCGCAGCCACCTGGCCAGCGCCGGCCCGATCGACGATGAACTGCAGGAATTGCTGACGCAGCTGGACGGCGACATCAAGCAGTTGCTGGAGCGCCGCGCCGCCGCCCAGGCCGCGCCGGGCGAGAGCACCACCTACGGCCTGGCCGAACGCACGCAGGAAATCTCGGCCAGGTTCGCGGCGCAGCATCCGCAACTGGAGCCGGCCCTGCGCGAGCTGGGCAACATCCTGTCGAGCATGGGAATTTAAACCCGCAACGCGGCCACAGGGGTCGGACCCCGTACGGGGTCCGACCCCACGGCTGCGGTTTGCGGGGTGGTGTTCGAGGACCCGGGGAACCTAAGTCCCCGGGCGGCCGGCGTTACGGAAACGCCAGCATCGGCGGTTCCATACCGCCAAAGCTGATTTCGGGATGACGTTTGGCGATCATCTCTTCGATTTCTTCGACGCGCCGCACCGGCACGTCCACGATCAACAGCACCTGGCCCTGCTCGATGCGCGCGGCGAACGGCTTGAGGCGTGAATTCGGCACGGCCGCCGCGTTCATGCCGGAGGCCCAGCCGCCGAAGATCGCCCCGCCCAGGGCCACCAGCAGGATGGCGGCGGTGCGCAAGGTCATGCCGTCCACCGGGAACAGCGTCAGGAACACGCCGGCGCCGAGGCCGACGATGGCGCCGATCACCACGCCCAGCTGGGCTCCATGCACCAGATCGGTTTTCTGCATGAAGCTGACGTCCGGCATGTCCGACGGCAGCGCATCCCTGGCCATGAAGCGCATATGGCCGATCTCGATCCGCGCCAGCAGCAACTCGTCCAGCATGGAACGGGCGCTCGGCACGTCGGGCAGCATGAAATAAAGACGACGTCGCATGATGGTCTCCCGGTGACAGGTATCTAACCGTTATAGCAAAGTTGCGGACTATAGCAATGTAAATCCTTCATCATTTACACTCAAGTGATTGAATACTAAAAGAATTTTTCTTTCAGTCATGAGCGGAGCGGGGGCATTTCCGGTACAATGCTGTCCGATATGAGCTCCCCTACCAATTTATTTGCGACCGTCCCCAAGCGGTCTGCCCGCGCTGCCGCTGCGCCTTTCCTGCCGATGTCCCGCGCCGAGATGGCCGCGCTCGGCTGGGACGAGTGCGACGTCATCCTCGTCACCGGCGACGCCTACATCGACCATCCCAGCTTCGGCATGGCCCTGGTCGGCCGCCTGCTGGAGGCGCAGGGCTTCCGCGTCGGCATCATCTCCCAGCCGGACTGGACCTCGGCCGAGGCCTTCCGCGCGCTGGGCAAGCCGCGCCTGTACTACGGCATCACGGCCGGCAATATGGACTCGATGGTCAACCGCTACACGGCCGACCGCAAGATCCGCTCGGACGACGCCTACACCGCCAACGGCGAACCGAACAAGCGCCCCGACCGCGCCGTCACCGTCTACGCCCAGCGCGTGCGCGAAGCCTACCCCGGCACGCCGGTGGTGATCGGCTCGATCGAGGCGTCGCTGCGCCGCATCGCCCACTTCGACTACTGGTCGGACAAGGTGCGCCGCTCGGTGCTGACCGATTCCAAGGCCGACCTGCTGATCTTCGGCAACGCCGAGCGCGCGCTGGTCGACCTGACCCACCGCATGGCCGCCGGCGAGGACATCAAGACCATCCGCGACCTGCGCGGCACCGCCTTCATGGTGCCGGCCGGCTGGCTGCCGGACCAGGACTGGGGCGTGCACAACAGCACCCGCGTCGACGTGCCGGGCAAGATCGACACCCATCCCGATCCGTACATGATGGTGCAGCAGAACACCTCCTCGTGCGCCACCGAGAACGGCGGCGCCAAGGCCGAGGCGGACGAGGGCATGGTCGAGCCGAAGCCGGTGGTGCCGGTCGAGGTGATCAAGCCGATCCGCATCATGAGCCGCGAAGAGCGCCAGGCCATGGCCAGGGAAAAGCACAACAAGACCGTGGTGCGGCTGCCGTCGTACGAAACCGTCAGCACCGATCCGGTGATGTACGCGCACGCCTCGCGCGTGTTCCACCTGGAGTCCAATCCCGGCAACGCCCGCGCCATGGTGCAGGCGCACGGCGAGCGCGACGTCTGGCTCAACCCGCCGCCGCTGCCGCTGCGCATGGACGAGATGGACGGCGTGTACGACATGAACTACGCGCGCGCGCCGCACCCGTCCTACGGCAAGGCGCGGATTCCGGCGTGGGAGATGATACGCTTCTCGGTCAACATCATGCGCGGCTGCTTCGGCGGCTGCACCTTCTGCTCGATCACCGAGCACGAGGGCCGCATCATCCAGAGCCGCTCGGAGCCGTCCATCCTGCGCGAGATCGAGCACATCCGCGACAAGACCAAGGGCTTCACCGGCACCATCTCCGACCTCGGCGGCCCGACCGCCAATATGTACCGGCTGGCCTGCAAGGACCCGAAGATCGAGCAATCGTGCCGCCGCCTGTCGTGCGTGTACCCGTCGATCTGCGTCAACCTGGGCACCGACCACAGCAAGCTGATCTCGCTGTACCGCAAGGCGCGCGCGATTCCCGGCGTGAAGAAGATCCTGATTTCGTCGGGCCTGCGCTACGACATCGCGGTGCGTTCGCCGGAGTACGTCAAGGAGCTGGTGACCCACCACGTGGGCGGCCTGCTGAAGATCGCGCCGGAGCACACCGAGGAAAACACGCTGTCGAAGATGATGAAGCCGGGCATCGGTGCCTACGACGAGTTCAAGGAAATGTTCGACCGCTTCTCGCTGGAGGCGGGCAAGAAGCAGTACCTGATCCCGTACTTCATCGCGGCCCACCCCGGCACGACCGACCTCGACATGCTGAACCTGGCGCTGTGGCTGAAGAAGAACAACTTCAAGCTGGACCAGGTGCAGACCTTCATGCCGACCCCGATGGCCATGGCCACCACCATGTACCACACGCGCAAGAACCCGCTGCGCAAGGTGAGCGAGGATTCGGAAGTGGTCGAGACCGCGCGCAGCGGCAAGATCCGCCGCACGCACAAGGCCTTCCTGCGCTACCAGGATCCGGAGAACTGGCCGATCCTGCGCGAGGCGCTGGTGGCCATGGGGCGCGGCGACCTGATCGGCAACGGCGACAAGCACCTGATCCCGTCGTGGTCGGCGGGCGAGGGCAATGCGCCGGATCCGAGCCGCCGCACGCCGTCCGGCCCGGCGCCAAGCGCCAAGGGCGCCCGCTCCGGCATCGCCGCCAGCGCCCAGCCGCAGGCTCGCCAGCAGGGGCCGCGCGCCAACGCGCTGACCGGCTCGCTGACGGCGCGCCAGTCGCTCGACACCAAGCCGCGCGCGTCCATCCTCGACACCATCAAGGTCAAGAAGCCGGCCGCCGCCGCGCCGGCCAAGGGCGCCAAGCCGGCCCCGCGCGGCCGCAGATAAGCCGCGGATAAGCCGCAAATCGGCTGTAAGTCAGCCGGCCCGGCCGGTCGGAAAGCAGCGTCGCGATGGTGGCGCTGCTTTTTTTTCGCCTATTCCCCTCAAGAAATGTTGTTAAACGCCCCCATCGCGGCAATTACGTGGATAATTCAGGCTTGCTCCGACGATGCGTGGAGACCGCTTGCGGCTACACTGCTTGCAAGCTGGCCACCGTTCCGGTCGGCCCCGCACGCAGACCTCATTCTGTGAACTGGAAGAACATGAAAAACTTTAGATTCCCGACCTTGCTGCTGGTTCCCGTGCTGGCCCTCCTGGCCGCCTGCGGTGGCGGCGGCGGTGGCAGCAACAGCAGCACCACGCCGACGGTGGCGACGCTCAAGTCCATCGCCATCACGGCCGGCGCCAGCACCACCATCCCGATCGGCATCGCGGTGCCGCTGACGGCCACCGGCACCTATTCGGACAACACCACCAAGGTGCTCAACACCACCACCGGCCTGGTGTGGGCCTTCAAAGGCACGGGCGCGGTGGCCACCATCGTCCCGGCCGGCAATGTGACCGGCAAGGCGGTCGGCTCCGACACCGTGACCGCGACCCAGGACGGCGTGACCGGCACCCTGGCCATCAACGTCATCGCGCAGTGGAACGGCGTGGCCGCCGGCGGCAACCAGACCATCGGCCACAAGTCCGACGGCAGCCTGTACGGCTGGGGCTCGAACATCCGCGGCCAGCTCGGCGACAGCACCAAGACCGACCGCAACGCGCCGGTGCTGGTCAGCGGCGGCAGCACGCTGTGGAAGCAGATGGTGGTGGGCGAACAGTTCGTGGTGGCGCTGCGCAGCGACGGCACCCTGTGGACCTGGGGCTCCAACCAGAACGGCACGCTGGGCCTGGGCACCACCGACAGCGATCCGCATCCGACCCCGACCAGGGTCGGCAAGGACACCGACTGGGCCTTTGTCGCGGCCGGCAAATCGCACGCGTTCGCGATCAAGACCACCGGCGTCATGTATGGCTGGGGCCGCAACTTCAACGGCCAGCTGGGCGACGGCACCAACGTCGACAAGCTGGTTCCGACCCTGATCCCGCTGCCGACCGGCCTGAAGGCGTGGCTGTCGGTCAGCGCCGGCGACACCCATACGCTGGCCATCGTCAAGGACAACCTGAACCTGTATGGCTGGGGCGGCAATTCCAGCGGCCAGGTCGGCAACGGCGGCCTGGTGGACATCGTGTCCCCCGCCAAGATCGGCGCCTTCCAATGGTCGTCGCTGGCGGCCGGCGCCAACCATTCGGTGGCGATCCGCACCGACGGCGCCATGTTCGGCTGGGGTAACAACACCTTTGGCCAGGTCGGCAACAATGGTTCGACCAACATCAACGCGCCCACCCCGATCGGCGTCGGCAGCAACTGGCTGGCGGCGGCCGCGGGTTCCACGCACACCATGGCGGTGACCCGCGACGGCCAGCTGTGGGGCTGGGGCAGCAACGCCGAGAGCCAGCTCGGCACCGGCGGCCCGGACAGCCCGACGCCGGTCCAGGTCGGCACCGCGAACAACTGGCTGTCGGTCACCGCCGGCGCCCTGCACAGCTTCGGCCTGCGCTCGGACAACACGCTGTGGGGTTGGGGACGCAACGCGGAAGGCCAGCTGGGCAAGGGCGACAACGCCCAGGCGCCGGTGCCGGTCGCCATCCCGAACTAAGTAGTACTACTGGCATGAAGACGGACGGCAGGCATGCGCCTGGCCGTCCGTTGTGTTTTATGCCCGAGAATTGTCGGAAAGCGACGATATCGGGCGCCGAAGCGGCTACACTATACCCAGCCCGTGATTCTCTGGAAAAACCCTAGTGCCCGTACGTGATTCCGTCCCCACCCCTTCCCCCGCTCTCCGCGCGCCGCGCCGGTGGCGCCATGCCGGCCTGACGCTGCTGGCGCTGTTGCCCGCGCTGTGGCTGGCGCCCGCCGCGGCGCAGGACAAGATCACGCTGCAACTCAAGCATCACCACCAGTTCCAGTTTGCCGGCTATTACGCCGCGCTGGAGCAGGGCTATTACCGCGAGGCCGGGCTGGACGTGCGCGTGCTGGAAGGTTCGGACGGCAACGAGCCGGAGCGCGACGTCGTGTCCGGCAAGGCCGAGTACGGCGTCGGCGCCAGCAGCCTGTTGCTGGCGCGCCTGGCCGGCAAGCCGGTGGTGGTGCTGGGCGTGGTGTTCCAGCACTCGCCGTACGCGCTGGCGATGCGCCAGACCAGCGCCGAGCCGGACATCCGCCGCATCATCGGCAAGCGCGCGATGATCGGCTCGCTGACCGATGAACTGGGCAGTGCCGACGAGCTGCTGGCCTACCTGATCAAGGAAGGCATCCCCGCCACCAGTTTCCAGCGGGTCGAGCCGACCTACAACACGGCCGACCTGATCAACGGCAGGGTGGACGCCATCGCGGTCTACACCACCAACGAGCCGGACATCTTCGACCGCCTCGGCTTCCCCTACGACATCTACAGCCCGCGCGCGGTCGGCATCGATTTCTACGGCGACAACTTGTTCACCAGCGAGCGCGAGATCGCCAACCACCCGGCCCGGGTGCGCGCCTTCCGCGCCGCCAGCATGCGCGGATGGCAGTGGGCCATGAGCCACCAGGAGGAGATGGCCGACCTCATCCTGCGCAAGTACTCGCAGCGCAGCGACCGCGCCCACCTGCTGTACGAGGCGCGCCAGATGATGCCGCTGGTGCAGCCGGTGCTGGTCGAGGTCGGCTATCAGAACCCGGAGCGCTGGCGCCACATCGCCGACGTTTACGCCGGCCTGGGCATGGTGCCCAAGAATGCCAATTTCGACGGTTTCATGTACCAGCTCGACGGCGGCGGCGCCAGCCTGCAGTGGTTGTACCGCGTGCTGGGCGGCGCCGCGCTGGTGCTGGTGCTGGGCGCGGCCGTCCACTTCAGCCTGCTGGCGCGCGAGCGGCGCCGCGCCCGCGCCGCCATCCGCACCGGCGAGCAGCGCTTCCGCACCATGTTCGAAGCGTCGCCGCTGGGCATCGCGCTGGTCGATTCGGTCACCTACGAATACCGCGACATCAACCCGCGCTTCCAGGAAATCGTCGGCCGCTCGCAGGTCGAGCTGAACGCGATGCGCTGGCTGGAGGCCGGCCATCCGGAGGACGTGGCCCAGCTCAAGGTGCAGATGGGGCGCCTGCTGGCGCACGAGATCGGCAACTTCAAGGTCACCAGCCGGCTGTTCCGCCCGGACGGCGAACTGGTCTGGATCGAGGTGTCGGTCACCGCCATCGAGACCGAGAAGGGCAGCCATCCGCACCACCTGTGCATGATCGAGGACGTCACCGACAAGAAGCAGAGCGAGGCGCTGATCTGGCAGCAGGCCAACTTCGATCCGCTGACCCAGCTGCCCAACCGCCGCATGTTCCACGACCGGCTGGCGCACGACATGCTCAAGAGCCAGCGCGACCGTTCGCACATCGCCATCCTGTTCATCGACCTCGACCACTTCAAGGAGGTCAATGACACGCTGGGCCACCACCAGGGCGACATCCTGCTGGTGGACGCGGCGCGCCGCATCAGCGCCTGCGTGCGCAAGTCGGACACGGTGGCGCGCCTGGGCGGTGACGAGTTCACGGTGATCCTGTCCGAGCTGGAGGGCACCGAGCGGGTCGAGCACATCGCCCAGCACATCATCGACAGCCTGCGCCAGCCCTTCCCGCTGGGGCAGGAGCAGGCCTTCGTCTCGGCCAGCATCGGCATCACGCTGTACCCGGACGACGCGCTCGACATCGACGACCTGCTCAAGCACGCCGACCAGGCCATGTACGCCGCCAAGGGGGCCGGGCGCAACCGCTACAGCTATTTCACGCCGACCCTGCAGGTGGCCGCGCTCAACCGCATGCGCCTGACCAACGACCTGCGCGGCGCGCTCAAGGCCGAGCAGTTCGAGCTGTATTTCCAGCCCATCGTCCACCTCAAGAGCGGCCGCATCCACAAGGCCGAGGCGCTGATACGCTGGAACCACCCGCAGCGCGGCGTGGTGAGCCCGCTGGAGTTCATCCCGCTGGCCGAGGCCAGCGGCCTGATCATCGACATCGGCGAATGGGTGTTCCGCGAATCGGCGCGCTGGGTGCAGCGCTGGCGCCACGAGCACCATCCGGAATTCCAGGTCAGCGTCAACCAGTCGCCGCTGGAGTTCGCGCGCGAGGACGGCGCCTACGACAGCTGGCTCAGCTACCTGCAGGCGCTGAACCTGCCGGGCCAGGCGGTGGTGGTGGAGATCACCGAGGGCTTGCTGCTCGACGCCAACACCGCGGTCAGCAACAAGCTGCTGCAGCTGCGCGACGCCGGCATCCAGGTGGCGCTGGACGACTTCGGCACCGGCTACTCGTCGCTGTCCTACCTGAAGAAGTTCGACATCGACTACCTGAAGATCGACCGCTCCTTCACCCGCAACCTGGCGCCCGACTCCAGCGACATGGCGCTGTCGGACGCGATCATCGTCATGGCCCACAAGCTGGGCCTGCGGGTGATCGCCGAGGGCGTGGAGACGCCGGAACAGCGCGACCTGCTGGCCGCGGCCGGCTGCGACTATGGCCAGGGCTACCTGTTCGCCCGCCCCATGCCGGCCGAACAGTTCGACCAGCTGCTGCGCAGCCAGTAAACCCCGATTTCAATCGTATCACTCTTGCCCAACTGAGCTAACTCAGGTGTAATGCCGGATAAATCATAGTAATTTACTAATTCCGTCGTTATTTTGAAGGGCTGAAATCCATGTTTGCGCTGCTAGACAGTTTGACCCAGGACAACCGTATCCTCCGGCTGACCACGCCGCTGGGCGCGGAAAACCTGGTGGCCGAATGCCTGCGCGGCGAGGAAGCCCTGAGCCAGCCCTATCAGTTGACGGTGACCGCGCTGTCGAGCGACGCGGACATTGCGCTGAAGTCGCTGCTGGGCCAGCCGGTGCTGCTGGAACTGATGACGGCCGCCAGCCGCGACCAGCTGCGGCCCTTCCACGGCCATGTGACGGCGCTGCGCATGCTGGGCGCCGACGGCGGCCTGGCGCGTTACGAGCTGACCATCGGCCCGTGGTACGCCTTCCTGGCCGCCGGGCGCGACAGCCGGGTGTTCCAGGACCAGACCGTGTTCGACATCCTCGACGCCGTGTTCAACGGCTGGCAGGACGCCGGCAAGCTGGTGCCGCAGTGGCGCTACGACATCGCCGACCGCGCCATCTACCCGAAGCGATCGCTGACCTGCCAGTACCAGGAATCCAACCTGGCCTTCGCCGAGCGGCTGATGCGCGAGGAAGGCCTGTTCTATTACTTCGAGCACAGCGGCGACGCCGCCAGCCCCGGCCTGGGCGGCCACACCATGGTGATCGCCGACCACAACGGCAGCTTCCAGCCCAACGCCCAGGCCACGGTGCGCTTCACGCAGCCGGGCGCGGTGATGAAGGAGGATGCCATCGACCGCTGGCGCAGCGAGCTGCGCTGGACCGCCGGCGGCGTCGACCTCGCCAGCTGGGACTACCGCAGCAACGGCACGCGGCCGGCGTCGGCCGCCAGCGCCAACGCCGACCCGGCCGCGCCGGTCAGCCGCGACGCACCGGGCGCCTACGCCTACACCTCGCGCGAACACGGCCAGCGCATCGCCGAGCGGCAGATGGAGGCGCTGGAGGCGGGCCGCGAAATCTTCACCGGCGCCGGCACGGTGCGCACGCTCAGCGCCGGCACCAGCTTCACGCTGGAAGGCCAGGCGCTGCTGGACGCCGCCGACGGCGGCGAGCGCAGCTTCGTCATCACACGCGTGGTGCACCTGGCGCACAACAACCTCAGCACCGACATCAAGCATGCGGCCGCGCAGGCACTGGGCGTGAGCGCGCTGGCGCAGATGATCGCGCGCGAACAGGGCGGCAGCCTGCACGCGGTCGGCGAGGACAAGGGCGAGCGGCCGCTGTACCGCAACCGCATCGACGCCATCCGCAGCACGGTGCCCTACCGCAGCAGCGATGCCGACGGCCATGGCGTGCTGCTGCATCCCAAGCCAACCGTGCGCGGCCAGCAGACCGCGATCGTGGTGGGCCCGGCCGGCGCGGTGATCCACACCGACCGCGATCACCGCATCAAGGTGCAGTTCCACTGGCAGCGGGGCGAGCAAAGCCACAGCCGCCTGGCGCATCCGGCGCCGGACGGCCACAGCGGCGCGCCGGCCGACGACACGGCCGGCACCTGGGTGCGCATCGCCACGGCGATGGCGCCGGTGGCGGGCGCCAACTGGGGCGCGGTGGCGGTGCCGCGCGTCGGCAGCGAGGTGCTGATCGACTTCATCGACGGCGACATCGACCGGCCGGTGGTGATCGGCAGCGTCTACAACGGCAGCGGCGCGCGCGACGCGCAGAACAACCAGGTCGGCCAGGGCGCCGGCGCGGCGACCGGCAACGCCCCGGCCTGGTTCCCCGGCGAGAGCGGCGCGCACGCGCATCCGGCGGCGCTGTCGGGCATCAAGTCGCAGACCATGAACGCCAGCCAGAGCGGCGCCGGCGCCTACAGCCAGCTGGTGTTCGACGACCATCCGGGCGAGCCGCGCGTGGCCCTGCAGCGGCACGCCTCGCCGCACGCCGGCACGGACGAGCTCAACCTCGGCCACCTGCGCCACCAGACTGACAACCAGCGCTTGCAGACGGCTGGCTTCGGTGCCGAGCTGAAGACCGCGCACAGCGCCGCGCTGCGCGCCGGCCAGGGCCTGCTGCTGTCGACCGACGCCCGTCGCGGCGCCAGTGGCAGCCAGCTCGACAGCGGCGAGGCGCTGTCGCAGATCGAGCAAAGCCATGCGTTGCAGCTGTCGCTGGCGGAGACGGCGCAAAAGCACAACGCCAAACTGAAACAGGAACCGGAGCCGGCCAAGCTGAACGCGCTGGCGCAGATGCAGAACAGCGGCAAGGTGGTGCAGGCCAGCGCCGCCGGCGACGGTGGTGACGAGGGTGGCGACGGCGATGTGACGGCGTACAGCGAGCAGCATCTGCAGCTGTCCAGCCCGGCTGGCATCGCGGCGGTGACGCCGCTCAGCGCCGTGATCGCGGCCGGCGGCACGGCCAGCCTGAGCGCGGGGCAGGACATCAATTTCGCGTCGCAGGGCAATAGCAGCAAGCTGGTCAAGGACGGCATCAGCCTGTTCACCTACGGCAAAGCCAGCAGCGCCGACAAGCCCAACCAGGAAACCGGCATCAAGCTGCACGCGGCCAGCGGCAAGGTCAGCGTGCAGAGCCAGTCGGACCAGACCAGGGTCACCGCCGACAAGCTGGTCACCGTGGCCAGCGTCGGCAAGAGCGTCACGGTCGGCGCCAAGGAGCATGTGATGCTGACGGCGCAGGGCGCGTACCTGAAGCTCGAAGGCGGCAACATCATGCTGCACGGGCCGGGCACGATGACGTTCAAGGCGTCGATGAAGGATTTGACCGGGCCGTCCAGTAGTAGCGCGGCGCTACCTCAGTTGCCGCTGGGCGAGCTTGCCCCGAACGAACTGGTCATCGAGCGGTTTTATCATGATGACGAACCGCTGGCCGGCGCGCCATTTGTCGCGGTCTTTAATAACGGCAAGTCCGTCAAGGGTGTGCTGGATGGAAATGGCAGGGCGACATTGCGCGACGTCCCGCCCGGCAGCGCAGAGCTGCGTTTTGGCGCGATGCCGGGCCTTTTTGCGCGCAAGGATCTGCAGCCGACTCCGGCTTACCAGCCATGCCCTACCGCAGGCGACATCGATCACCTGATCGATAAATATGCCCATGCTCTGAATGACAAGGAAATCTGAATATGACGCTTACCCGACAATGGACACAGTGGGCGGCAGGCATGGTCGCGACCGGTATCGCTGGCGCACTTTGGGCCGCCGCCGATACCGCCCAGCCTTGGGTCAAGGATGAGGCGACGCTGGAGCCCGGCGCGCAAATCTACCTTGGCACTGCGTTCGGTCTTAAGAAAGGCAGGTTCAACGCCTTGCCCGAGTCCATGCTTGACACCAATACCAGCATCGAAGGCAGCTTCGTCGTTGCCAGCTATCGTTTTGTCTACCAGAAACCGATCAAGGATTCGGCGGGAAAACTGTTCGACGAACTGATTTCCACAGAGCTGCTCGATTGCAAACGGCAGTTTTACGGAACGCTGAAGCAGGTGCGCCTGCGCAAGGGCAGCCCGGTATCGGAGAGCAGTACGCGTGATGCCGATGTGCTGATGACGCAGACGCAGGGCGTCAATCTCGGCAGCAAGCTGTGCGACCTGCATGCGCAACGCGCAGTGCAGCCATTGGTACGCGGGGCGGTCAACAACCCGGCCTACCAGCCGCAGCCATCTAACAAAGACATTGATAGCTTGATCGATCGCCACATGCCGACCAAGAAAGACGGTGCTAAATGAGTGCTGCGACGCCTACACGCGACGGGCTGTCGGTCAAAGAGTTTACGCTCTATGCCACCGAAGTCGGCGATTGGCTATGGGGGACAGTACAAGGCGCGTTCAACGAGAAGCAATCGCTATCGCAAATCATCACCGACGCCGTGATTGGCATGATTCCGGTGGTCGGTGACGTCACCGCAGCGCGCGATCTGGTGGCCGTCAGCAGCGGTCTGATCAACCATCCGGAAAAGCGCGAGAGCAAACTCGAGTGGGTATTGCTGGTGATTCTGGTGTTCGCGCTGATCCCGGTGTTCGGCGGCGTGATCAAGGGTGTCGGGCGGCTGGCATTGAACGTGACGGAAACGGTGGCCAAGGATGCCACCAAACTGGCCAAGGTAGCCAATGAAATTCTGGCCTTCCTTAACCGCATCGGCCACATGAACGCGGAAGCCTGGTTGAAATCGCTGAACGTGATGAAATATCAGGCCGAACTGATCGCAAAATTTCGTGCCTTCTGCGATACCGTGATCATCTCGATTCATCGTTATGGCCTGCGGTTCCAGCGCGTGCTGCCGCAGAGTCTGGTGGCCAGAATGGAACAGCTTTCGCACGGTTTTCAGCAATTGAAGGTGCTGGGTGACAAAATGATCCCGCAAGCTTTGAAGGATTTGCACGAAAAGCTGGAATACCTGCAAAAGGTTATTCATTCGGGTGGCGTACCTCCGCCTTCCAAGGCGCGGGTGATATTGGCGCAAACCGGTAAGAAGACCGTCACCTATGCTGAAGAAGCGCGCATACTGGAGGGCAGGAGCCGCAGGCGCGTGATCCGTGCCGGCAAGTTTCCGCAGAATATGGCGAGTAATCATCCTTTGCATCGTTCCAACATCGCTAAGATTTATCATCATGAAACCGGTTATCCTGATTTGCTGAGCAAGGCGGATCCGGCCGGTTTCTATCCGAATATCGCGTCAGCATCCGGCCCGATCAGGAACGAAGAGTTGAGCAACGTCGTCCTGTTCCGGGCTTTCGGCCCTAGCGGCAATACTCGTGGCGTAGCCGTCTGGGAGTCCAATGCCATTGGGCCCTATTGGGGTGTGGGTAAGCCACCCGCCACTGCAAAGGAGTGGCGGGCGCAATGCGCCGTGCTCGACGAATGGAACCGCAATGGGTGGCTGTCGATTATTCACGTGCCCCCAACGGTCAAGGTCAAGGGGTGCACCAGCACTGTTGCCGAACAATTCGGTAATAAGTTGCCAGACCAGTTCCTAGAAGGCGGCGCCCGACAGGCATTCATTACCGAATTTGACCAGCAATACAGAGACGCCGCCGCGCTGCTGCTGAAGCAGGGCGGCGGCAAGACAACACTGAGCAATGGAATAACGGTGGAGATCCGGAAAAGCGGCTGGTTCGACGTTAACGGTCGTGCTGGGTATGGCAAGCGGGCGATTCCCGGCGCCAGCACTGTGGAGCGGCTGGGCTTGACGGAGCGGCAGACCAAGTTGGCAAGGCAAGCGGCGATACAGTCGGCCCAGGCCACCGCAAAACAAGAGCGACAACAATAACAGGAATTTATGAGTATCTTTGATATCTTCAAATCCAAGCCGGGCGGCGCGCGCATGACGGATGATGACCGCCGCAAGATCTACTGGTACCTCAAACGCAAGACCAGTTATACGGCATGGGCGCGAGAAGCGGCGATTTTCGACCGCTTTGCCAATGTATTCGAAAAGCAGGTGTGTGAGCAACCCATCGTAACGGGGACGATATTCGAGGCGAACTGGACGCCTTTCTTTAGCATGGTGGTCAAGGCTCAGGCTTTATATGAGAAAGCGCTGGAGCGTCTGCTGCAGGGCGACCGCACCGTTTTTCTGCAGAACAGCCGTGGCGCGATGGTGGAGGCGACGATCCTGTCGGAACATTGGTATGTCGAATTGATCAACAACGGTCCACAGGGCGACCATAGTTATGCCGGTAAATATGTGCCCGAGATGGAGGATCTGATGCGTGAATTTTTCCTGGCGGTCGCCGATCGTGGTTATTTGCAGCCGCGAATGGAGGACACCCCGGCGCCCGAGGCATGGGGCAGCTATTGGCACGCGCTGTATCCGCAGTTGCCGATACCCGCACAGCTGGACGATGTGCCGCTTCCCGTTGGCGAGAAGGTGATACGCAGCGGCGACGAGGTGCCGGTGTTCGGAATTTATGAGCCGCAAATCAAGGACGGCTGCATGAACTATTTGTTGGGTGGCACTCCTGCGCCGACATTGTGGGAAACCGATGGGGTGGAAAGCACAGGGAATGCGCTCAGCGTCAGCTGGCGGTTGATATGGGAAGACCGCCGCTATCTGGATGGCGTGATACCGGCGGAAGAACGACTGTACTTTCCGCTTGCTGCAGCGAGTGTGGCGCCGGTGTTGGCGGCGGCCGCAGATGTGGTTAGCGCCCGCAGCGACGAATCCTGTCCGCAGACGGGTGACTGGGTCATCATGGATGTGCTGGGGGTGAAGCTGCGGATCGAGCAGGGTACTCGTATGCCACAACATCAAGGGCGCGATGTCATCTGGGTATTGACCGCGTGAGCGGTAGCGCCATGCGCGGCTTACAGACGTGATCGCCCATATCATCGAACATTCAATGTACGCGTAGCGCTATTATTTTTTTGAGGATGGCTCTAGCCGAACACAACGAAACGCCTTGCTCGGGAAGTTGCTGTAAGTCGTGAACGGGATTTCCCTGTTGGGTTCTTTTTTGTCGACCGGATAAAATGTCCAGGTGCCGGTGGGTGGATTTTCCTTTGACGCCCAGCGTTTAAATGTCATCGCGCTGGATTCGCTGCCGGCCCATCCCCGTGCGACATGCCGCGTGCCAGTCGCTGGACCAGTGGGATTTTTTTTGGGTGAATTGCTGTAGTAGTCCTTATCGTACCAGTCTAGTACCCACTCCTGGATTCCAGCGCTCATATGATAGATTCCAGCTGGGTTGGGTGGGAAGCTCAGTACCGGCACATATCCACCGGCCGCCTGTCGTTGCTCATATGAGGGTAGATTTTTACCTGGCTCTGACTCGCCGTTATTGGTTGGATATACATAGCGTTTTCCACCGCTGCGAGCGGCATACTCCCACTGTGCCTCCGTAGGCAAGGCAAACGGTTGTCCGGTTTGCGTGGCTAACCAGGAGCAATAATCTTTTGCCCCCTGCCACGTGACGCCGGCGGGATTATGCGCCTTGCGATATTCCTGCCAAACGTGGGCTTGATTAATGCGCGGTAAGCGAAGCGCTGCGCTGAAGATGTCGAACTCCTCATACGTAACAGGAGATCTCCCGATGGAAAAACTATCGAGCGTCACTTTGTGCAACGGCTTTGAGTCTAGCGAGCCATCGAACGGCAAACCGCCCTTGTTGACCTCGGCGCCCCAGTCCCCCATTTCAAAAGTGCCTCCCTTTAAAAAGACGAGGTCCTTTTGAGTCTTGGACAGGAATTCCTTCATGACTTCGGGACTGGGAACGGGATCTCGCAGATTTCCGTCCGGCATAACCTCGACCTTGCTCTGCTCCCCGCTTTCAGGTGTTTGCGCCGCAGCAGCGGAAAAGTGGAGTGCGTTTAGCAGACTCAGAAGGATGATGCTGGCGGACGTGAAATGAAGGCGCATTATTTCCCTGTTTTCATGGGATAAGGAAGTACTCGCATTATCCTATCAATAACTTTACGGGTCCGTTCTGTATAGATGATTGCTGTTCGCTACGGCAGTCTCAACCCTTGACGCACGCGGTGAAAAAGGAAGATGCGATTGAGCGTCGGCGAGTGATCGCGCGCGGCCTGCAGACGTGATCGTAGTCGGCTTGGCTGGCGCGCACTCGCATCCGCTGCGCGGTCGGTCCTGAGCCAGCCGTTCATAAACAACTCTTCAGAGTTTATCGCCGCCACCCATGTCATCGAACATTCAATATACGCATAGCGCTGCTATTTTTTGGATGGCTCCAGTTGAATACATCGAAATGACTCCGATGCCCGGTTGGAATAGATTGTAAAAGGAATTTCGCGGGTGGGTTCCTGTATGTTTTCTGGATAAAATGTCCATGTTCCTGTCGATGGCCATGGCCGATCTATTGATTTCCAACGCTTGAATGTCATGGCGCTGGAATCACTACCGAAAAATCCGCGTACTACATGCTTCTCACCATGAGGCGGGCCCGGCGGATTTCTTTCCGGCGAATTGCTGTAATACTGTGCGTCGTACCAGTCGAGTACCCATTCGTGGATTCCAGCGCTCATGTAATGGATGCCAGCAGGATTTGGCGGAAAGCTTGACACGGGCACCAACCCACCCGCCGCTTTACTTTGCTCAAATGATGGAAGATTTTTTCCTGGCTCAGACTCGCCATTGTTGGTTGGGTACACAAGGCGTTTTCCTCCACTACGAGCGGCATACTCCCATTGTGCTTCGGTGGGCAGATCAAACGGTTGGCCGGTTTGCTTTGCCAGCCAAGCGCAATAGTCCTTTGCACCCTGCCAAGTAACGCCGGCGGGATTATTGGGTTTTCGATATTTCTGGACGACGTTTTCTTGATTGATGCGTGGCAGTCGCAGCGACGCGGTGAAAATATCAAATTCCGCATAGGTGACCGGATATTTTCCGATAGAAAAACTATCGAGCGTCACTTTGTGCAGCGGCTTGGAGTCGAGCGAGCCGTCGAATGGCAGACCGCCTTTGTTGACCTCGCTGCCCCAGTCCCCCATTTCAAAAGTGCCTCCTTTTAAAAAAACGAGGTTCTTTTGGGTCGTGGCCAGGAATTCCTTCATGACTTCGGGACTGGGAACGGGATATCGCAGATTTCCGTCCGGCATAACCTCGACCTTGTTCTGCTCCCTGTTTTCCGGTGTTTGCGCTACAGCGGCGGAAAAGTGGAGTGCGTTTAGCAGACTCATAAGGATGACGCTGGCGGACGTGAAATGAAGGCGCATTGTTTCCCTGTTTTTCATGGGATAAGGAAGTACTCGCATTATCCTATCAATAACTTTACGGGGCGGTTCCGTTTATATCGCCGCCAGGAGACCGTTGTGAGGAGGCGCGAATCAGCCGTCCGGCCGGGCGCGCCTCGCAACCGCCCTGAAACAGCGATAATAGCTATTCCCTTTGCTTGTTCTATAGTTAGTAGCTATTGAAACTATTGGAACAATCAATTTTGCAAATGGGGCAAAAGCCCTTAAACTGGCGTCTCAATGATTCACAACCCAACGAGGAAACCACAATGTCTCTGATCAATACCCAAGTAAAACCATTCAAGGCAACCGCATACGCTAACGGCAAGTTCATCGACGTGAGCGACGAGTCCCTGAAGGGCAAGTGGTCCGTTCTGATGTTCTACCCAGCCGACTTCACCTTCGTCTGCCCGACCGAACTGGAAGACCTGGCCGATCACCAGCCAGAATTCGCCAAGCTGGGCGTGGACGTGTACGGCGTGTCGACCGACACCCACTTCGCGCACAAAGCATGGCACGACACCTCGGATGCAATCAAAAAAGTTAACTACCCGCTGATCGGCGACCCTACCGGCACCCTGTCGCGTAACTTCGAAGTGATGATCGAAGAAGAAGGCCTGGCACTGCGCGGCACCTTCGTCATCAATCCGGAAGGCCAGATCAAAGTGATGGAAGTGCACGACAACGGCATCGGCCGCGACGCTTCGGAACTGCTGCGCAAAGTGAAGGCAGCCAAGTACGTGGCCGAGCACCCAGGCCAGGTTTGCCCAGCTAAATGGACCGAAGGCGCAGCGACCCTGACCCCATCGCTGGACCTGGTCGGCAAGATCTAAGTCCGAGCACGTCTTGAGAGAGACCGCAGTACACAAGTAATACCGCGATGCCGGTCCGGGCGTCCGGCCCGGCATACGCCTAAATATTTGTAAAAAGGAAGAAAAATCATGTTAGACGCAACTCTCAAAACCCAGTTGAAAGCCTACTTGGAAAAAGTGGTGCAACCGATTGAGATCGTCGCTTCTCTCGATGACAGCGCCAAGGCCCGCGAGATGGAAGAACTGCTCCAGGAGATCGTCCTGTTGAGCGACAAGATCACGCTGGTCAAGCGCACCGACGATGCCGAACGCAAACCGTCGTTCAGCATCGACCGCCCGGGCACCGATATCGGCGTGCGTTTCGCCGGCATCCCGATGGGCCATGAATTCACTTCGCTGGTGCTGGCGCTGTTGCAGGTCGGCGGCCACACCATCAAGTTCGACGATGCCGTGATCGAGCAGATCCGCAACCTGGATGGCGATTACGAATTCGAAACCTTCATCTCGCTGAGCTGCCACAATTGCCCGGAAGTGGTGCAAGCGCTTAACGCGATGGCGGTGATCAACCCACGCATCAAAGTGACCACCATCGACGGCGGCGTGTTCCCGAAAGAAGTCGAGGCGCGCCAGATCATGGCCGTGCCGATGATGTTCCTGAACGGCGAGCACTTCGGCCAGGGCCGCACCAACGTCGAAGAGATCCTGTCCAAGCTGGACAAGAACGCCGGTGCCCGCCAGGCCGCTGAGCTGAGCAAGAAGGACGTGTTCGACGTGCTGATTGTCGGCGGCGGTCCCGCCGGCGCGGCAGCGGCCATCTACGCCGCCCGCAAAGGCATCAAGACCGGCGTGCTGGCCGAGCGTTTCGGCGGCCAGGTGCTCGACACCCTGGCGATCGAGAACTTCATCTCGGTCACGGCCACCGACGGTCCGAAGTTTGCCGTGGCGCTGGAGCAGCACGTCAAGGAATACGAAGTCGACATCATGAACACCCAGCGCGCCGCCAAGCTGGTGCCGGGCAAGCTGATCGAGGTGCAGACCGCGACCGGTGCGACGCTCAAGGCCAAGTCCGTGATCCTGGCCACCGGCGCCCGCTGGCGCGAGATTAACGTGCCGGGCGAGAAGGAATACCGCAACCACGGCGTGGCCTACTGCCCGCACTGCGACGGCCCGCTGTTCAAGGGCAAGCGCGTGGCGGTGATCGGCGGCGGCAACTCCGGCGTGGAAGCGGCGATCGACCTGGCCGGCCTGGTCAAGCATGTGACGCTGATCGAGTTCGGCGCCGAGCTGCGCGCCGACGCGGTGCTGCAACGCAAGCTGCGCAGCCTGGCCAACGTCACCGTGATCGTCTCGGCGCAGACCACCGAGATCCACGGCGACGGCAAGATCGTCAACGGCCTGAGCTACAACGATCGCGTGTCGGGCGAGGCGAAGAGGGTCGAGCTGGAAGGCGTGTTCGTGCAGATCGGCCTGGTGCCGAACACCGAGTGGCTCAAGGGCACGGTGGCGCTGTCGCGTCATGGCGAGATCGAAGTTGATGCGCGCGGCCAGACCTCGATCCCCGGCGTGTTCGCTGCCGGCGACGTCACCACGGTACCGTACAAGCAGATCATCATCGCCACCGGCGAAGGCGCGAAGGCGGCACTGTCGGCCTTCGATCACCTGATCCGCTCGGACGACGAGGAAGTGGTGGCCGAGTCGGCCGAGAAGCAGGCGATGACCGCGTAAGCGATCGCAACATCGGGGGTCAGATACCGTCTTGAATGGCAAGCCCTTTCGATAAGTAATTAGGATCGAAAGGCTTGTCATTGCGTATCACCCCATAAATCAAGTGAGCCAGCTTGTGCATGACTGCCCCGATCACGGCTTTCTTTGCCATTCCGGTCGCGGCAAGCCGTTCGGCGAATTGCCGCAGGATGGGGTTATGTCGGCGCGCCACCAAGCTCGGCATGTACAGGGCAGCGCGCATTGAGGTGCTGCCGGTTCGACTGATCGTCGTTCGTGCCCTCAGCGAGCTTCCAGAGCTGCGTTGTTTGGGCGTTACCCCAAGAAAGGCAGCGAAGGTTTTCGCGCTGTCAAAGCGGCGAATATCCCCCAAATGCCCCAGTATTTTTGCCACGGTCGTCGTTCCGACGCCAGGTATGGTGGCGAGCAGATCGGCATCGTGCTTGAGGCCAGGATGGCGATCTATGTGATCGTCGATGTCGCCTTCGAGCTTCTCTATTTCTACGCTGAGCCAAGCGACATGCTGTCGCACATGCTGCGCGACGTCCTCCATCCCGCTGATGATCAATGCCTCCAACCGATTTTCTTCCTGCTGGCGAATGTCCTTCAAGGCTTGGACGCGCAGCGACCAAGCCCGCAACTGGCGCTGCTCCAGCGGCGGCGGACTCCAGGGCGCGGGCTTCATCGCGACGCAGTAGCGTGCAATCAGCCCGGCGTCGATCGTATCGTTCTTGTTGCGAATATTTTCGCTGTGGCCGAAGCCCTTGATGCAGACTGGATTGACCACGCTCACCACCAGCCCGGCCTGGTGGAGCGCCAATGCCAACGGCTCGGAATAGACCCCGGTCGCCTCCATGCAAGCATGCATTGCCGACAGGGGAACTTTGGATTTGGTGAGCCAGTCGACCATTGCCCGATGGCCTTCGGCGGAATTTTCCAGCACTTTGGTCTTGGTTTTTCCGTTGACCAGCAGTGCAATATCTAACTTCTTCTTGCTGACATCAATACCTACCGCTGCGCATATCGTATCCATTTTTGACCTTCCTCGTATGCGGGCTTACGCGCTGGCGCGATGGCCCCAGATACCGTTCGGACTTATCAAATGAAACAGGCAGAGGCACCTATCTGACCCACGTGCTCCACGGCACTAAGTCTGATCAGCGTCACTCCGCCTGGCCGCACCTACCTCCTTATTATCCGATGGAGATGCGGTATGCTCAATATACGAAGTCTGACATTCGGACACGAGCTCTGCCGTAAGCGGCCGCTTACGGCAGAGCTCGTGTCCGAATGTCAGACTTGACCCCCGACTAAATCAGGTCGGCGCTGGCCTGTTTGGTGCGCAGCTCCATGGCGTTGCGGTGGCGCGCGCGCAGGCGCGGGTCGGTGATCAGCCGGCCCAGCGTTTCGCCGACCACCATCACCACGCCCAGCAGCGGCAGTACCAGCATCAGCCCCGCCACGCCGGCCACCGAGCCGCCGATGAAGATCATCAGCACCGTGATCAATGGATGGATGTGCAGGCTGCGCCCCAGGGTCAGCGGCATGAAGACGAAGTCGTCCAGCAGCCGCACCGTGATGAATACGCCGATCGCCATGTAGGCCACCGCCGGATCGGCCGGCGCGTCGGTCGAGGCCACCATCACCACCAGCATGCAGCCGACGATGGAGCCCACGTACGGCACCCACGCCAGCATCGCCGCGATCAGCCCCAGCACCAGCGGCGACGACACGCCGATCGCCCACAGCCCGACGGCCAGCACCGCCGTGTCGAGGATGGTGAGCTTGATCAGTCCCTGGAAGTAGCGGTGCGCGGTCTGGTCCACCTCGTGCAGCAGGCACAGGGTCTTTTCAAAGAAGGCGTTCGGCACCGCGCGCGCCAGAAACTTCTTGAAGCGCAGACCGTCGCGCAGGAAGAAGAAGGTCAGGAACGGCGCCAGCAGCAGCGACGGCAGCCATGCCGCCACCGACACCAGGATGTCGGTCAAATGCTTCTGCACGAAGGTACTGGTGAAGGCGCTGACGCGGCTGTTGACCGTGCGCGCCAGCTTGATCTGCTTGAGGATGGGGAACTCCCGCTCCAGCGACAGCATCGTGTGGCGCACGAATTCCAGGCCGCCGGTCAGGTACTTGCCCAGCATGTCCTGCCACGAGTCGGACGGGCCGGAATCCCAGTAGATGAACACCATCCCGGCCACCACCAGCAACAACAGGAACACGCTGCCGACGATCAGCGTGGCGGCGTTGTGGCTCAGGCCCATGCGGATCAGGCGCTGCATCGGCGGTTGCAGGATGTAGTACAGCACGATCCCGAGCAGGAAGGGGATGGCCAGGAACAGCATCTGCTGCAGCAGGAACAACAGCACGCAGGTGGCGGCGATGATGCCGCTCCACACCACCGGCCCGGCACGTTGTTGGGATGGCAGGAAATTCATAAGGCCTCGACTTGCGGCTTGCCGGTCATCCAGTCGCGCAGGCGGCTGCCGATGTGGCGCGCCAGGGCCAGCGAGATCTTGTAGCCGATCACGGCGTCGGTTTCCATCAGGCCCATGAAGTCGGCGCGGAAGAACACCGCCAGCTCGCAGTTGTCCAGCGCGCGCGTCTGCGCGTTGCGCGGCGTGTTGTCCAGCAGGGCCAGGTCGCCGAAGAAGGAGCCGGCCGACAGCTCGGCCACCACTTCGCGCGTGGCGCCCAGCTGGCGGCTGATGATCACGCGGCCCGACATCACCAGGTACAGCGCCTGGCCTTCCTCGCCCTCGTCGAAGATGATTTCGTCGGCCAGGTAGCGGCGCTCGTGCATCAGGCCGTCGACGATGTTCAGTTCGAGCGGGGTCAGCGTGGCGAACAGCGCCGATTCCTTCAGGCGCAGCAAACGCGGCGATAAAACGGGCGATTTGAGGAAACCAAAGATCAAGGGAACTCCGTGCAGGGCAAGGTAGGCGGGCCGGGCCGGCTCGGCTCATGGTTCCAATGATAACTTAAAGTTGCACCGTACCTAACAGCGGCAGGGCCGGGTCGAGGTGGCTGGTCAGCAGGATGCACTGGCGCGCCAGCCGCTCGGGCGCCGACAATTGCTGGCGCAGATAGGCCATGGCGTCCGCGTCGAGGCCGTTGAACGGCTCGTCGATCAGCAGCAGCCGCACCGGCAGCGCCAGCGCCAGCGACAGTTGCATCTTCTTGTGCTGGCCCAGCGACAGCGTGGTCACCGGCTGGTCCAGCGTGTGCAGCAGGTGGAAGGCTTGCAGCTCGGCGTTGAGCAGCGCGGCGTCGGTGTTGGGATACAGCGACAGGTGCAGGTCGAGGATTTCGCGCACCGTCAGCCACGGCAGTTGCGGCGTGTCGCCGCCGCAGTAGTAGCACTGCAGGCGGTAGGCCAGCGGCTGCGCCTGGATGTCCAGCCCGTCGAGCGTGATGGCGCCGGCGTGCGGCGTCAGCGCGCCGCCGGCCAGCTTCAGCAGCGTGGTCTTGCCGGCGCCGTTCTCGCCGCGCAGCCAGGTGATGCCGGCGCCCAGTTGCAGGTCGAACAGGCGGAACAGCGGATGGCTGGCGAATTCAAAGGTCAGCTTGTCGATGCGCAGCACGGGATTCAATTCCATAGTTCGCTTCCAATGGCAGTCAGGATGATGATGGCGCTGATGACCAGCCCCACGCGGCCGCGCAGGCTCAGGCGGCGCAGCGTGACGACGGCGACCTGGGCAATGCCGGCAAAGCACAGCCAGGCGGTGGCGACGGTGGTGCTGTAGCCGGCGCTGCTGGCGCGGCCCAGGTGGCCCAGCGTCAGCAGCGCGAACCAGGCCATCACGGCCAGGCCGGGCAGCAGCGTCGACCCGCGCGCAAAGCGGAACAGGCGCTCGATGCGCACCGGCCAGGCCGCCGCGACCGGGCGCAGCAGGTCGATCTGTTCGGTGACGGCCTTGTCGCCGCGGTCGGTCAGCAGCATCAGCAGCAGCGCGGCGTTGAAGCCCCACAGCGCTGGCGGCACCATGGGCGGATGCCACAGCCACACGGCGATGCTCAGCGCGGCGCCCAGCAACAGCACGGTCTGCTGGATGCCGACCACATTCTCGGCGCGCCAGAACGGCAGCCAGAACAGCTGACGCCAGTGGTACAGCGCGGTCCGCGCGCGCTGCACCGCTGGCGCGGCGCCGGCGCTGGCCGGCAGGCGCGGTGCGTAGGGGCCGGGCGCGGGGCGGTCGGGATCGAGCCGGGCGGCGGCCGGCATGCGGCAGCGCTGGGCCAGCACCAGCGTCGAGATGATCCAGCCCAGCAGCAGCGAGCCTGCGGTCAGCAGCAGCGCCTGCGGCGCGACCGGTCGCAGCCAGTCCGGCCATTGATACAGCCAGATCGTAGTGGAAATTGCGTAAGCCATGCTCAACGGGACGATGATCATGCCGGCCACGGCGATGTTGGCGCCCCATTGCGAGCGCGCTGGAATCGGCAGCGGCCGGCTCCACAGCAGCACCTGCGCCGGCAGCAGCCGCTTGCGCAACAGCCAGACCGGTGCGCTGGCGATCAGCGCCTGGGCGGCGCACAGGCCCAGCGCCTGCGGCCATGGCCGCGTCGCGGCAAACAATCCCGGCAAGGCCAGGCAGGCGATCAGTCCTATCAGCACCTGGCCGAAACCGAGCAGGATGTATTCCAGCGAAGTGGTGAAGCTGGCCACGAACTGCACCATTGCCTGGCGTGCCATGCGGATGCGGAAACGCAGATAGGGCGATAAAGACGTCGTGGAGAGAATCATGCCGGGAGGATAACACCCGATGCACAAGCCTGAGCTTAATCGGAGGTTAATCACAACTTTAATCGGCGCAGAAATGATTAAGGGCCCGACGAATCGGGCCCTTAAAGGAATTTGGCGGAGCGGACGGGACTCGAACCCGCGACCCCCGGCGTGACAGGCCGGTATTCTAACCAACTGAACTACCGCTCCAAATTTCGTTTTTTCTGTTTTCTTGGTGGGTGCTGAGAGGGTCGAACTCCCGACCTACGCCTTGTAAGGGCGCCGCTCTACCAACTGAGCTAAGCACCCAGAAAACATATCAGCTTTGCTTCACTACTTTGTTGCAACTGCTGAACGAGGCCGTATTCTACAAGCTGGTTTATCCGTTCCGCAAGGGTTTTTGTAAATTATTTAGAAAATTGTTCGACCATGCCCCATTGCCACAGCATCCAGGCCAGCTCGAACGCCTTGCCGTCGATGGCGTCGTACCGCCCGGAGGCGCCGTGGTGGCCGGACGCGAAGTCGGTCTTGAGCAGCAGCGGCCGGCTGTCGGTTTTGTACGCGCGCAGCCGCGCCACGTATTTGGCGGCCGGCCAGTACTGCGCCTGGCCGTCGTTGAAGCCGGCCGTCACCAGCATCGCCGGATAGGCCTGGCGCTTGATGTTGTCGTACGGCGAGTAGCTCTTCATGTAGTCGAAAGCCGCCTTCTGCTTCGGGTCGCCGGACTCCAGGTATTCATAGGTGACCATCGGCAGCGTCGGGTCGGTGATCTCGTGGACCAGGTCGGCCTGGGGCACGGCCGCCAATACCGCATGGAACAGCTCTGGCCGCTCGTTGGCGACCACGCCCATCACCATACCGCCGAAACTGCCGCCCTCGGCGATGAGCCGCTCCGGCCGCGTGTAGCCTTCGCGCACCAGATGCTCGGCGCTGTCGATGAAATCGTTGAACACATTTTTTCGCTTCATCAGCTTGCCGTCGTCGTGCCATTGCTCGCCGAGGTCATTGCCGCCGCGGATCTGCGCTTCGGCGTAGATGACGCCGCGCTCCATCAGGCTCAGGCGGCCCAGGCTGAAGTTCGCCTCGCTCGGGAAGCCCCAGCCGCCGTAGCCGTACAGCAGCAGCGGCGCGCTGCCGTCGAGCTTGACGTCCTTGCGGTAGGCCAGCCACACCGGCACCTTGACACCGTCGCGCGCGGTGACCCAGATGCGGCGGGTCATGAAGCGGCCCAGGTCGACGCCGTCGAGCGGCTGGCGCTTGATGGTCTTGCGCGCGCCGCTGGCCATGTCGATCTCGATCACCGCCGGCGGCGCGATCGGCGACTGGTATTGCAGCCGGTAGCTGGTGGCGTCGTAGCCGGCCGCGCCAGTCTGCTCGGTGTTGGCCTGCGCCAGGTAGACTTCGTCGTCGAACTGCACGCTGCGCCACGCGCCGGTGGCGAAGCTGTAGATGCGCGGGCGGCTCAGCGCGCTCGACCGCTCGTTGAGCACGAGGAAATCGCGGTACACGTCCATCGATTCGATCAGCGTGCCCGCTGCGGGCCGCGCCACCTCGGTCCAGTCCTGCGGCGCGGCCAGCGGCGCGCTGACCACGCGGAAGTTGGGCGCGTCGCGGTTGGTCAGCAGGTAGAGCTGGTCGCCATGCGTCTCGGCGTTGTAGCGGTGGCCCGGAGTGCGCGGCATCAGCTGGCGCAGCGCGGCGTCGGGCTGGTCGCGCGGCAGCAGCCAGGTGTCGCTGGTGTCGGAGCTGGCGGCCATCAGTTCGAGATAGCGGCCGTCGTGCGTGCGGCCTATGCCGAGCAGGAAGTTGCCGTCGCGCTCACGGTAGACTTCCACCGGCTTGCCGCCCGTCGTCGACACGCGCAGCAGGCGGTCGGGGCGCAGCGTGGACGGATCGGCCTGCGTCAGCAAAATGGTGCGGTTGTCGGCGGCCCATTCCATCGACGTCACGCGCGCCACGCCGAGGGGCAGCTCGCGGCCGCTGCGCAGGTCCTTGATGTGCAGCTGGAACAGGTGCTGGCCGCTGGTGTCGGCGCGGTAGGCCAGCAGCTTGCCGTCGGGACTGGGCATCAGCCCTTCCAGCGCGAAGAATTTCTTGCCGCGCGCCAGGCGGTTCTGGTCCAGCAGGATCTGCTCCGGCGCGGCGCTGTCGTAGCTGCCGTCGGCTGCCGCCCGGCGGCGGCAGTTGAGCGGGTATTGCTGGCCGGCGACGGTGCGGCTGTAGTAGTAGAACTCGCCATCGCGCGACGGCACCGTCAGGTCGATGGCCGAGGTGCGGGCCGTCATCTCGGCCGCCAGCCGTTTTGCCAGCGGCGCGAAGGCCGCTGCGGCGGCGTCGGTGTGGGCGTTCTCGGCCTTCAGGTAAGCCAGCACGGCCGGGTCGTTGCGGTTTTGCAGCCAGTGATATTCGTCGGCCAGCGCCTGTTCGTGGTAGCGTTGGCTCCACGGCTTCCTGGCGGCCACCGGCGGCGCGGCGGGATCGGCCAACGCCAGCATGGCGGGCAAGACGAGCAGGATGGGCAGGATGCGTATCATGAAGTCTGTGGGTTCCGAGGTTATTCTTTGGCCGTAAATTGTATTGCAAAATAAGCAAATGAAAACAACTATTTCCGATGCCGGGCTCGACGCCCTGTACCGCCGCGTCAGCTGGCGGCTGATGCCTTTCCTGTTCCTGTGCTACGTGGCCGCCTACCTGGACCGCGTCAACGTCGGCTTCGCCAAGTTGCAGATGCTGGCCGACCTGCGCTTCAGCGACACTGTGTACGGCGCCGGCGCCGGCATTTTCTTTATCGGCTACTTCCTGTTCGAGGTGCCGTCCAACCTGCTGATGACGCGCACCGGCGCCCGCATCTGGATCGCCCGCATCATGATCAGCTGGGGTCTGATCTCGTCGGCGCTGATGCTGGCCAACAGCGTGGCGACGTTTTATCTGCTGCGCTTCCTGCTCGGCGCGGCGGAGGCCGGCTTCTTCCCCGGCATCATCCTGTATCTGACGTACTGGTATCCGGCCCATCGCCGCGCACGGATGGTGGCGCTGTTCATGAGCGGTGTGGCGGTGGCCGGCGTGATCGGCGGGCCGCTGTCGGGCTGGATCATGAAGACCTTCGCCGGACAATATGGCCTCAGCGGCTGGCAATGGCTGTTCCTGCTGGAAGGCTTGCCGTCGGTGCTGATCGGCATCTGGACGCTGTTCTATCTGGACGACGGCATTCGCGCCGCCAACTGGCTCAGCGAGGACGACAAGCAGCAGCTGGAACGCGCCATCGCCGCGGACGGCCAGCATCAGCAACGCCTGCCGCTGGCGCGGGTGTTCGGCAGCGGCACGGTATGGCTGCTGGCGCTGGTGTACTTTTTGTTCGTGATGGGCTTGTACGGCGTCAGCTTCTGGCTGCCGCAGCTGATCAAGAACAGCGGCGTCAAGGACGTGTTCGATATCGGCCTGCTGACAGCGATCCCGTATTCGGTGGCGGCGGTGGCGATGGTGCTGGCCGCGCGCCATTCCGACCGCAGCGGCGAGCGGCGCTGGCACGCGGCCGCCGCCGCCATGGCCGGTGCGCTAGGCCTGGTGGTCGCCACCGTCTACAGCGACAACACCGTCATCGCCATGGCCGCGCTGAGCGTGGCCACGGCCGGCATCCTGAGCACCTTCCCGATCTTCTGGAGCTTGCCGACCGCCATGCTGGGCGGCGCGGCGGCGGCGGCCGGCATCGCCCTGATCAATTCGGTCGGCAACCTGGCCGGCTTCGTCAGTCCCTACCTGGTCGGCGCCATCAAGGATGCGAGCGGCAGCACCGCCAACGGCATCTATCTGCTGGCGGCCAGCCTGGTGGCCGGCGCCGTGCTGGTGGTGGTGCAGCGACGATTACCTGGGACGTAATCGCCGCCGCACAGCGATTTCCGGAGAATGGTTTCTGTCGCTACGACATAACCCATTCAAGGAGATCAGCATGAATACCCCATCGCACATCGCCACCCAATACCTGGCCGTCTGGAACGAACGCGACGCCGCCGCCCGCCGCGCCCTGGTGGCACGCGCCTTCGCGCTGGACGCCCGCTACCTCGACCCGATGATGCGCGGCGCCGGCCACGACGGCATCGATGCCATGATCGCCGGCGCGCAAAGCCAGTTTCCCGGCTTCCGCTTCGAACTGGACGGCACGCCGGACGGCCACAACGACGTGGTGCGCTTCTCGTGGACGCTGGCCGTGCCCGGCAGCGCGCCGGTGGCGCACGGCACCGATGTCGCCGAGCTCGACGACGACGGCCGCCTGACCCGCGTCACCGGTTTCCTGAACGCCGCCTGATTGCAGTCGGGCTATCATTACCTTTCAAGGAGATCATCATGCCTGCACTGAGCGCACCCGGCTTCATCCGCACCGACAATGGCGTCGACCTGTTCTACCGTGACTGGGGCGACGGCGCGCCGGTGCTGTTCGTGGCCGGCTGGTCGCTGCCGTCGGACATGTGGCAGTACCAGATGCTGGCGCTGTCGCAGCGCGGCCTGCGCTGCATCGCCTTCGACCGGCGCGGCCACGGCCGCTCCAGCGATCCGGGGCGCGGCTACGATTTCGACACGCTGGCCGACGACCTGGCCGCCGTCATCGACGCGCTGGACCTGCGCCGCGTGACCCTGGTTGGCCACTCGATGGGCTGCAACGAAATCGTCCGCTACCTGAGCCGGCACGGCAGCGCCCGCGTGGCCCGGGTCGCGCTGCTGGGCACGATGACGCCGATGATCACCCAGGACGACAGCAACCCGCACGGCATCGACCCGGCCCTGCTGGACTACTTCCGCAACCAGCAGCTGGCGCGCGACTTCCCGCAGTGGGTGGACGACAACCTGCCGCCGTTCCTCACGCCCGACACCTCGCCGGCGATCGCCAACTGGCTGCGGCAGCTGGCGCTGGGCGCCTCGCTGCAGGCGCTGACGGAATGCAACCGCGCGCTGGACGGCGCCGACTTCCGCCCGGAGCTGCCGCGCATCGACCGCCCGGTGCTGCTGATCGCCGGCGATGCCGACGTCAGCGCGCCGTTCGAGCTGACCGCCGCACCAAGCGCCGCGCTGATACCGGACGTGCGCCTGCACCGCTACGAAGGCGCACCGCACGGCATGTTCGTCACGCATCTGGAGCGCGTCAACGCCGACCTGCTGGACTTCCTCGACGTGGCGCCGGCATGAACGGCGCAAGCGATTATTTCAGCGACTTCGCCACCGCGCTGAAGTACTGGCGCGGCAAGCGCGGCTACAGCCAGCTGCGCCTGTCGACCGAGAGCGAGATCTCGCAGCGCCACATCAGCTTCCTGGAAAGCGGCCGCTCGCAGCCCAGCAAGGACTTGATACTGAAGCTGGGCATGGTGCTGGAAATCCCGCTGCGGCAGCGCAACGTCATGCTGCTGTCGGCCGGCTTCGCGCCCGCCTACCAGGAGCGCAAGCTGTCCGATCCCGAGCTGGGCGCGGTGCGGCGGGCGCTGGACTTCATGCTGGCGCAGCAGGCGCCATATCCGGCGCTGGTGGTGGACCGGCTGTGGAACCTGGCGCTGGCCAACGGCCCGGCGGCCGGCATGATGCGCTGGCTGCTGGGCATGCCGGACGACGCGGCCATTCCCACCGACGGCTCGGTCAACGTGCTCAAGCTGATGCTGGACCCGAACGGTGTGCGCCAGTACCTGCACAACTGGCAGGAGGTCAGCGCCGACCTGCTGCACTGGATACAGCGCGAAGCCATGAGCGACGGCCCCGGCAGCGAAGCGACTTCGTTGCTGGGCGAATTGCTGGCGCTGCCCGGCATGTCCGCGGCGGGCCAGGCGTCGCCCAACCTGGACCGTCGCGCCCTGCCCTTCCTGCCGGTGACGCTGCGCAAGGACGGCGTCGAACTGAACCTGTTCACCACCATCGCCACGCTGGGCACGCCGCACGACGTCACCGTGCACGAGCTGAGGATCGAATCGTTCTTCCCGGCCGACGAGGCCAGCGCGGCGTGGTTCCGCGCGCGCCACTGCTAGTCGGCCGGCATGGCGTCCAGGATGTCGCGCACGCCGCCGGCGAAGATCTGGCTGGTGATGTCGGCGTCCAGGTAACGCAGGTAGATCTGCTGCACCGTGCCGTCGCCGACGATGGTGCGCAGCGCCTCGGTGTAGCGCCGCCGCTGCGCCGCCGGCACCTGCTTCGACACGTAGATGCCCACCATCGCGCGCGGCGATTCGGCGAAGGTGGTGGCGCGCATCTTGCCCAGCAGGTGGAACTGGCGCTGGTTCAGCACGTGGATGGCCGGCGGCGCCAGCGTGCCGTCGGCGCGGCCGGCCAGGATCTTGCGGAACACCACGCCGTAGTCGTTGACATATTCCAGCCGGCCCAGCTTTTGCAGCCGGTCCATCTGCGCTTGCGTCGCGGGCGAATACGCGATGCTGCGCGCCACGTTCAGGCGCGCCGTGCTGCGTTCGACGAAATCGGCCAGGCTGCGGAACTCGCCGGCGCTCTGGTTGAGCAGCACCAGTTCGAACTGGGAATAAGTGTAGGGCAGCCATACGCCGTGGAGGTCGCGCTCGGCGTTGCGCAGCGCGGCGCCGGTCACGTCCAGCTTGCCGCTGAAGAATTGCGCGTACACCCGGCCGTGCGGATACCATGCCAGCTGGAAGGCGCAGCCGCTGCGCCGATGTATTTCGTCCAGCAGGTCGACCGTGATGCCGCGGATGGCGGAGCCGTCGCGGTAGGACGCGTAGCCGAGGTCGCTGAGGCCGACGCTGGCCGGCGGGCAGGCGTCCTGCGCCGCCCTTGCGGCCGGGGCGGCGGACAGCAACATGCTCAGCAATGCGAGGGTCAGGCGCTTGGTCATGGTGGCCGGAGGAAGCGGGCGTGGCCTCCAGTGTAACCCCGGCGGCGGCAAATGGGGCGGGGTCTTGCGGACTGCGGCGTTTCCGTGAATACTGTATATATTCACAGTAATCTTTCCGCATCATGGTTGACGACCAGCGCCGCATTGCCCACCTCGACATGGACGCGTTTTACGCGTCCGTCGAGCTGTTGCGCTATCCCGAACTGCGCGGCCTGCCGGTGGTCATCGGCGGCGGCCGCGACGCCCAGCCGGTGCCGCAGGCGGACGGCACGCACACCTTCGCCCGCCTGCGCGACTATGTGGGACGCGGCGTCATCACCACCGCCACCTACGAGGCGCGCGCGCTCGGGGTCGGCTCGGCGATGGGCATGATGAAGGCGGCCAAGCTGGCGCCGGACGCCATCCTGTTGCCGGTCAACTTCGACGCCTACCGCCATTGCTCGCGGCTGTTCAAGAACGCCGTGGCCGCCATCGCGCCGGATTTCGAAGACCGCGGCATCGATGAAATCTATATCGACCTGACCCATGTCGAAGGCGAAACGCGCGCGCTGGCGCAGCGCATCAAGCAGGCCGTGCGCGACGCCACCGGGCTGTCGTGCTCGATCGGCATCACGCCCAACAAGCTGCTGTCGAAGATCTGCTCGGACCTGGAAAAGCCCGACGGCCTGACCATCCTCGGCTACGACGACATCCCGGCGCGCATCTGGCCGCTGGGCGTGCGCAAGATCAACGGCATCGGCCCCAAGGCCACCGAGAAGCTGGCGGCGCTGGGCATCGAGACCATCGGCCAGCTGGCGGCGGCCGACGCCGGCCTGCTGCAAGACCATTTCGGCGCGCATTACGCGGCCTGGCTGGCCGAGGCTTCGCACGGCATCGACCGCCGCGAAATCTCCACCAGTTCCGAGAGCAAGTCGATCAGCCGCGAAACCACCTTCGAGCGCGACCTGCACGCGCGCCAGGACCGCGACACCTTGTCCGGCATCCTGACCCAGCTGTGCGCGCGGCTGGCGGACGACCTCAAGCGCAAGGGCTACGTCAGCCGCACCATCAGCATCAAACTGCGCTTCGACGATTTCCAGATCGTCAGCCGCAACGTCACCCTGCCGCAGCCGGTGGCCGACACCACCGGCATCCTGCACGCCGCGCGCGAGTGCCTGAAGCGGGTGCCGCTGCAACGCCGCTTGCGCCTGCTGGGCGTGCGCGCCAGCACGCTGGAGCCGCCCGGCTCGGGCCCGCAACCCGTGTTGCCCCGGCAAGGCGAATTGTTCGCCTAGCGCTGCAACACTCGGCAACAGATTCGGTCCGGCGCCGCCATCACCGTGTAAAATGGCGCTCCCCTGGCATTACTGAAACAAGGCTCAACACATGTGGTTCAAGAATCTACAGATTTATCGTCTGCCGGCCCCTTGGGCCTACACCCCCGAACAACTCGAAGCGGCACTGGCCTCCCACTCCTTCGTTCCGGCAAGCAGCAATGAGCTGCTGCGCCAGGGTTGGGACACGCCCCGCCCGAACGGCGGCCTGGTGCACGTCGTCAACAAGCAGATGCTGATCCTGCTGGGCACCGAGAAGAAGCTGCTGCCGAACACCGTCATCAACCAGGTCGCCAAGGCGCGCGCCGCTGAAATGGAAGAGGCCCAGGGCTTCGCTCCGGGCAAGAAGGCGATGAAGGAACTCAAGGAGCGCGTGGCCGACGAGCTGCTGCCGCGCGCCTTCTCGATCCGCAGCAACGTCTGGACCTGGATCGATCCGGTCAACGGCTGGCTGGTGGTCGACGCGGCCAGCCCGGCCAAGGCCGATGAAGTGATCAAGCTGCTGCTCAAGGCGGTCGACAAGCTGCCGCTGGAAAGCCTGCGCGTGCAGCGCTCGCCGGTAGGCGTGATGACCGAATGGCTGCAGGCGGACGACGCGCCGGCCGGCTTCACGGTCGACATGGACACCGAGCTGCGCGCCACCGGCGAGAGCAAGGCCGCCGTGCGCTACGTGCGCCACACGCTGGAGGCCGACGAGGTACGCCGCCACATCGCGGCCGGCAAGCAGTGCACCCGCCTGGCCATGACCTGGGACAGCAAGATCTCCTTCGTGCTGACCGAATCGCTGGCGATCAAGGGCATCAAGCCGCTGGACGTCATCGCCGAAAAGGAATCCAGTACCAAGAACGACGACGAACGCTTCGACGGCGATTTCATGCTCATGACCGGCGAGCTGGCCAAGCTGATGGCCGACGTGGTCGAGGCCCTGGGCGGCGAAGCCAAGGCTTGATCGCGCAGCAACAAAGCTCTTGTCTGTTGGTTAAAAATGCCGCAAAGTCTTTGATTTTGCGGCATTTTTCATGTAATTCTTGATAAAAAACCGGGAAAATAATTTCGTTGCACTGTGGAAATTAGCGCGATTTCTGCTATAGTGAAAGATGTTATCAAATTAGGAACTCGTGATGAGCACCCTCGTCCCTATCCTTAGCACTTCCCAGATCGCCAACGTCCTGACCACCCAGGATGTGTTGGCGTTTACAAGTGAGGATATTGCGGCGTTGAGCACGCTCCAGGTGCCGGCCCTGCGCACCGATCACGTGTCCGTCATGAGCAGCTACCAGCTGTCCTTCCTGGCCAGCGCCAATGTCGGCGTGCTGACCACGCAGGACCTGGCCGCCATCAAGGCCGCCACGCTGAACGCCGTCGGCGCGCTGCCGTCCGGCTTCATGGGGGCGCTGGGCAGCGCGCAGATCGTGGCCTTGACCACTGCCCAGGTGGCGGCGCTGGGCACCCGGGCCTTCACCAACCTGAGCACCGAGGCCATCGCCGCGTTTGAAACGGCCGACCTGATGGCCTTGAGCACGGCCAATATCGCCAGCCTGTCGTCCGATCAGGTGGCCCTGATGAGCAGTGCGCAATTGAGCGCGCTGAGCACGCGCCAGCTGGCGACCTTTACCGCCGACGAAATCCTGGCCGTCGGCACGCGCGGCATCGCCGCGTTGGGCACGCAGGCCATCGCCGCGCTGAGCACGGCGCAAGTGCGCGCCCTGAGCACGCAGCAGGCCGCGGCGCTGAGCACCGCGCAAGCCGCCGTGCTCAGCGGCGCACAGCTGAACTCCCTGTCCAGCGACGCGGTCGCCGCGCTGGAAACGGCCGACGTCGCCGCGCTGAAAGCGGCCGCCGTCGCCGCCATGGCCACCAGCCAGCTGGCGCTGTTGACCAGCAGCCAGCTGGGCGCCATGACCACCGCCGCATTCGCCGCGCTCAACAGCGCCCAGATCGGCGCACTGTCCACCGGCGCCCTGGCTGGTTTGCCGGGCGCCGACCTGGCGGCCCTGAATCCGGCCGTCGTGCCGCAGCTGGGCGCCGCCTTGTTGGCCGCGCTGGGCACGGCGCAAATCAATGCCCTCGGCAGCCGCCAGATCGCCATGCTGAGCAGTGCGCAGGTCGCGGCGCTGAGCAGCACCCAGATCCAGGCCCTCGGCTCGGCGCAGATCGGGGCGCTGGGTTCGCGCCAGGTGGCTGGTTTGTCGACCGACGACGTGGCTGCCATCGGCAGCGCCGGCCTCAAGGCCTTGAGCGTGGCGGCGGTCGGGGCGTTCAATTCGGCCCAGCTGGCGCAGCTGGGCGCTAGCGGCAACCTGATCGGTTTGCTGGGCACGGCCCAGCTGGCCGCCGTGCTGCCGGCCGTGCTGGCCGGCCTGGGCACGGCCCAGGTGGCGGCGCTGTCGACCTCCCAGGCCGCCATCCTGAGCAGCGCGCAGCTGAACGCGCTGTCGCTGACGCAGCTGGCCGCGCTGGAAACGGCCGACCTGGCGGCGCTGAAGACTGCCTCGATTACCGGCCTGAGCACGCAGCAGATGGCGGCGCTGAGCAGCACCCAGCTGGGCGCGTTCACCACCGCGGAATTCGCCGCGCTGAACAGCAGGCAGCTGGCGGCGCTGTCCAGCGCTTCGATCGCCGGCTTGCCGGGCGTCGACTTGGCCGCGCTCAATCCCGACGCGCTGGCCTTGCTGACACCGTCGCTGCTGGCTTCGCTGAACAGCGCACAGCTGGGCGCGCTTGGCTCGCGCCACTACGCGGTGATGGGCAGCGCCCAGATCGCCGCGTTGAGCAGCACGCAACTGCAATCGCTGTCGACCCTGCAGATCGGCGCGCTGGGTTCGCGCCAGATGCTGGGCCTGTCGCCGGCCGACCTGGCCGCGCTCGGCAGCGCCGCGCTGAAGGCGCTGAGCACCGCCGCGCTGGCCGCGCTGAGTTCGGCGCAACTGGCGGAACTGGGCGACGCCGCCGGCGGCAACCTGTTCGGTCAGCTCACCAGCGCCCAGATCGCTGCGCTGCGCACCGCCGCGCTGGCCGGCCTGAGCACGGCACAGGTGGTGGCGCTGAGCACGGCGCAGGCCGCCATCCTCAGCAGTGCCCAGGTCGCCGCGCTGTCGCTGGCGCAACTGGCGGCGCTGGAAACGGCGGACCTCGCCGCGCTGCGCACCAATGTGATCGCCGCGCTGACCACCGCCCAGTCCGGGGCGCTGAGCAGCGCGCAAGTGACGGCCCTGAGCACCGCCCAGATCGGTGTCCTGGGCAGCCGGCAGCTCAACGCGCTGAGCAGCGACGGCCTGGCCGGACTGGAAGGCGAGGACTTCGCCGCGCTGGCCACCAACGCCATCGCCGGCCTGGCCTCGGCCAGCGTCGGCGCCCTGAGCACGACCCAGCTGGCCGGCCTCGGCACGCGCCAGGTGGCGGCGTTGAGCAGCGCTCAGCTGGCCGCGCTGAGCACCGCCCAGGTGCACGGCCTGACCTCGGCGCAGGTAGGCGCGCTGAGCTCGCAGCAAGCGGGCAGCTTGTCGACCGCCGACATCGCGGCGCTCGGCTCGGCCACCGTGGCGTCGCTGCGCACGGCCGCGATCGCCGCGCTCAATGCCGACCAGCTGGCCGCGTTGGGCCAGGTGCAGCTGTTGACCACCGCCCAGATCGTCGCGCTGCGCAGTGCCGCGCTGGCCGGCCTGACCACTGCCGAGACCGCGGCGCTGACGGCCACCCAGGCGGCCGCGCTGGGCAGCGGCCAGTTGCGCGCGCTGAGCACGCAGGCGATCGCCGCCATGGACCCGCTGGACCTGGCCGCGCTGCGCACCGCCGCCATCCCCGGCCTGAGCTCGGCCCAGGTGGCCGCGCTGTCGAGCAGCCAGCTGGCCGCGCTGACCATGGCGCAATTCCTGACCCTGAACGCGTCGCAGCTGTCGGCGCTGTCGTCCGACACCATCGCCGGCTTCGCCAGCGCCAACATGGCCGCCTTCAGCACCGCCAATATCGCGGCACTGAGCGCGTCCGCGGTCGGCAACCTGAGCCTGCTGCAATTGTCCAGCCTGTCCTCGCAGCAGTTTGCCGTGCTGTCCAGCACCCAGCTGGCGGCGCTGCACACGGCGCAGGTCGCCAGCCTGGGCGTGCCGCAGATCCTGGGCCTGAGCTCGCGCAACATCGCCGGCCTGTCGAGCGCCGACGTGGCCGCCCTGAACGCCGTTGCCACCCGCAGCCTGAGCACCTCGGCCCTGGCCGCGCTGAGCGCCGACCAGCTGGCCGCGCTGGCCAACGATCCGTCCGGCAGCCTGTTCGGCACCCTGGGCACGGCGCAGGTCGCCGCGCTGCGCACCCTCGGCCTGGCCGGCCTGAGCACCAGTCAGGTGGTGGCGCTGAGCACCGCGCAAGCCGCCGTGCTCAGCAGCAGCCAGCTGGCCGCGTTCTCCATCAATGACATCGCCGCGCTGGAAACGGCGGACCTGGCCGCGCTCAGGACCAACGCCCTGACCGGCCTGGGCACCCAGCAAGTGGCTGCGCTCAACAGCGACCAGGTGACGGCGCTGACCAGCGCCCAGGTCGCCGCGCTCAACAGCGCCCAGGTGGTGGCGCTGTCGACCTCGGCCCTGGCCGGCTTGCAGACCAACGATGTCGGCGCGCTGGCCACGGCGGTGATCGCCGCCTTGCCGGTCAGCGTGCTGCTGAGGCTGAGCAGCGCCCAGGTCGCGGCGCTGGGCACGCGCCAGATCGCCGCGCTCGGCACCGACCAGCTGACCGGCCTGAGCACGTCGCAACTGGCCGCGCTGACGTCGGCGCAGCTGGGCGCCTTCGGCTCGATCCAGATCGGCGCGCTGTCGCCGAGCGCCATCGATGCGCTCGACCCGGCCGCCATGGCCGGCCTGAAAGTGGCCGCGCTGGCCGCGCTGAGCTCGGACCAGCTGGTCCAGCTGGGCAACGACGCCGCCGGCGCCAGCCATATCGACCTGCTGTCCACGCTGCAGATCGCCGCCCTGCGCAGCACCGCCATCGGCGGCCTGAGCACGCGCCAGGTCGCCGCCCTGAGCACGGCCCAAGCGGCCGCGCTGAGCAGCGCCCAGCTGGCCGCGCTTGGCACCGGCGACATCGCCGCCCTGGTGGCGGTGGATGTGGCGGCCCTGCGCGCGGCCGCGCTGAGCGGCCTGTCGACCGACCAGATGCGGGCGCTGACCGCCGCCCAGCTGGCCGCGCTGACCACCCAGCAGATGGCTGCCCTGAGCAGCGCGCAACTGGGCGCCCTGTCCAGCGCCACGCTGGCGGGCTTGTCGACCGCCAACCTGGCGGCGCTGACCACCGCCGCCATCAGCGCCCTGACCACGCGGGTGATCTCGCAACTGGCGTCCTCGCAGCTGGCGGCCTTGAAATCGCAGCAGCTGATGGCGCTGGGCAGCGACCAGGTCGCCGCGCTCGACGCCCAGCAAATCCTGGCCTTCAGCTCGGCGCAGCTGGGCGCGTTCGGCTCGCGCCAGATCGCCGGCCTGAGCATCATCGACCTGGCCGCGCTTGACAGCCGCACGCTGCCGGGCCTGAGCACGGCCGCCATCGCCGCGCTCAGCTCGGCGCAACTGGCCGCCCTTGGCGGCGGCCTCGCCAGCGCCCAGTTCGCCTCGCTGCGCAGCGCGCAGATCGCGGCGCTCAGCACCGCCGCCTTGCCGGGACTGGGCAGCGCGCAGCTGATCGCCATGAGCACCGCCGAGGCGGCCGCGTTCGGCAGCGCGCAGATCGCCGCCTTCAGCACGGCGCAGGTGGCCGCGCTGCAGGGCGCCGACCTGGCCGCGCTGAAGACCGCGGCCATCGCCGCGCTCAGTTCCGCGCAGCTGGCCGTGCTGGGCACCGACACCGCCGGCGTCAGCCATATCGATGTGCTGACCACGGCCCAGATCGTTTCCTTGCGCAGCGCCGCGCTGGCCGGCCTGGACACGCGCCAGATTGTCGCGCTGAACACGGCGCAGGCGGCGGCCTTGCTGAGCCAGCAGGTGGCCGCGTTGTCGAGCCAGCAGATCGCCACGCTCGAGACGGCCGACCTGGCCGCGCTCAGGCTGACCGCCATCGCCGGCCTGAGCAGCACCCAGCTGGCGGCGCTGGGCAGCGCCCAGCTGGGCGCGTTGACCAGCGCGCAGTTCGGCGTGCTGAGCAGCACGCAGATCGGCGCCCTGAGCAGCCAGATGGTGGTCGGCCTGTCCACCGCCAACCTGGTCGCCCTGAGCCAGCAAGCGGTGGCCGGTCTGAACCTGTCGCTGCTGGCCAACCTGTCGCAAACCCAGCTCAACAGCCTGAGCACGCGCCAGATGACGGCGCTGCGCAGCCAGCAGATCGCCGCCCTCGGCAGCGACCAGCTGGCCGGCTTGACGCTGGCGCAGACCGGCGCGCTGGGCACGCTGCAGATGGCCGGCCTGTCGACCTCGGATATGGTCGCGCTCGACACCGCGCATTTGTCCGCCCTCGGCACGGCGGCAATCGCCGGCCTGCGCTCGGAGCAGATGGCGGTGCTGGGGGTGGCGCCGAACGGCTCGCCCTCGTACGTCGACGCGCTGACCACGGCCCAGGTGGCGGCCTTCAGTACCGCCGCCCTGCAGGGCTGGACCGCGGTGCAGGCGCTGGCCCTGAGCACCAGGCAGGTCGCGGTGCTGAGCAGCGCGCAGCTGGCGGCGCTGACGCCGGCGGTGCTGTCGGTCATGTCGATACAGGAAATCGCGGCGCTGCGCACCAGCGCCATCGCCGGCATCCGCACGGCCCAGGCGGCCGCGCTGACGAGCTTGCAGCTGGCGGCCCTGACCACCGCCCAGGCGGCCGTGCTGAACAGCGCCCAGGTGGCGGCCCTGAGCACGGTCGCGTTGTCGGGCCTGGGAAGCGCCGACCTCGGCGCCTTGAGCACCGCTGCGCTGGGCGGCCTGTCGGGCGCCACGTTCGGCGGCCTGAGCTCGTCGCAACTGGCCGGCCTGACGTCGGCCCAGGTGGTGTCGCTGCGCAGCGCCCAGCTCGACGCGCTGGGCACGCAACAGATTTACGGCTTGAGCTCGATGCAGGTCCATGCGCTGAGCTCGCAACAGCTGGCGCGCCTGTCGCTGGCCGACGTGGCCGCCATCAGCACCGCCAGCCTGGCCGCCCTGAGCACGTCGGCGCTGGCCGGGCTGACGTCGGCGCAAATGGCGGTGCTTGGCGCCGATCCGCTGGGCAGCGCGGCGCAGCTGATCTCCGCGCTGGGCACGGAGCAGATCGCCGCCCTGCGCACCGGCGCCCTGGTGGGCCTGACCACGGCCCAGGTGGCGGCCCTGACCACGGCCCAGGCCGCGACGCTGGGCAGCGCCCAGCTGGCCGCCCTGCAGCTGACGGTGCTGGCGGCGATGGAAACGGCGGACGTGGCGGCACTGAAGACCTCGGCCATCGCCGGCCTGCGGACGCAGCAGGTGCAAGCCCTGACCAACACCGAGCTGGCGGCGCTGGGCAGCGCCCAGGTGGCCGCGCTCAGCAGCAACCAGCTGGTCGCCCTGAGCGCCGGCCAGGTGCCGGCGCTGGGCACGGAAGACGTGGCCGCGATCAATCCGCTGCTGCTGAACGCCGCCGCGCGCGACGGCAACCTGCTGTCGGCGATGGGCACGGCCCAGCTGCACGCCCTGACCACGGCGCAGTTCGCCGCGCTGAGTTCGGCGGCGGTGGTGCAGATCCCGGCGCTGGCGCTGGCGGCCATCGCAACGGCCCAACTCGCGGCGCTGGGCACGGCCGCGATCCGCGCGCTGCATGACGACCAGCTGCTGGCGCTGGGCACCGACCAGATCGCCGCGCTCAGCCTGGCGCAAGTGGCCGCGCTGCTGCCGAGCGCTTCCAGCTCCAGCCAGTTCACCGCGGCGCAGATGGTGGCGCTGTCCTCGGCCCAGCTGGGGGCGATGAGCACCGCGCTGATCGCCGATTTGACGCCGGCCAATCTGAGCGCCATCGAAACGCGCGACATCGCCGGCCTGGGCACGCGCCAGATCGTGGTGTTGTCGACGACGCAGATGCAGGCGATGCTGGCGGGCCAGCTGTCGGCGCTGAGCACGACCCAGACCCACGCGCTCTCGCTGGCCCAGTACAACGCCCTGAGCGTCGATCCGTTCGCCGTCTTCAGCGCGGCCCAGCTGGCCGCCATGCCGTTCACCACGCCGCTGGTGCTGGACCTGGACGGCAACGGCATCCGCACGCTGGGGCTGGAGGCGGGCGTCAAGTTCGACCTGGCGGCCAGCGGCGCGCAGCGCGCCACCGGCTGGGTCGGCTCGGGCGACGGCCTGCTGGCGCTGGACCGCAACCACAACGGCAGCATCGACGACGGCAGCGAACTGTTCGGTTCGGCCACCCGGCTGGCCGCCGGCGGCACGGCCGCCAACGGCTACCAGGCGCTGGCCGAACTGGACAGCAACCACGACGGCATGGTCAGCGCGGCCGACGCCGGCTACCAGGACTTGCGCGTGTGGGTCGACGCCAACGCCGACGGCGTCAGCCAGGCCGGCGAGCTGAAGACACTGGCCGAACTGTACATCACCAGCCTGAACCTGGATGTGCAGCGCGGCGGCGCCGTCGATCACGGCAACATCATCGGCCTGACGTCGAGCTACACCAGCGACGACGGCCAGCAGCACGCGGCCGCCGACGTCTGGTTCAGGCAGGGCTTGAGCGCCCAGGTCAGCGGCATGGCGCAAGCCTTGTCCGCGTTCGACGCCGGCGCGCAGCAGGCGCCGCGCGGCGCGCTGGACTTCGACGGCGGCCAGCCGGCCGGGGCCCTGGCGGCCAATACGGCGCACCTGGCCGATGTGCTGCAACAGTTCCACGACCTCGGCCGCAACGCCGGGGGCGCACAGGCGGACAGCGATACCTTGCGTCTGAAAGCCTTGCAGACCGCCGCAGGCCATGGCCTGCTGGCGATGCCCAAGTAGCCGGCCGGAGCGCTCGTCAAAAAACCGTCAGCCCGAACGTGCCCCAGAGCGCGTCCGCGCTGACGGTTTTTTTTAGTGCACGCCGCCGCTTCATCAAAAGGAAATGCCATGAGCTTCGACAGCAGCCTGACCCCGCAGCAGTTTGCCGCCGGCGGCACCGGTCTGATCAGCCGCCTCGGCACCGCCGACATGGCCCACCTGGGCGTGGAGTACCTGGCGGCGATGACCACGGCGCAGGCCAGCAGCCTGAGCGCGCCGCAGCTGGCGGCGCTGCCGACGGCCAGCGTCGGCGCCCTGCTGCCGGAGGACTTCGCGGCCTTGCGCACCTACGCGCTGAACCAGGTGTCGCAATCGAGCGCCTTCATGGCGGCGCTGACGCCGGAGCAATTGGCGGCGCTGACGGTGGCGCAGGCTGGATTGCTCAGTGCGAAGGGCTTCCGTGGCCTGTCGCCCGAGGCGCTGGCGGCCATGGGCACCAGGCAGGTCAGCGCGCTGGCGGTGGCGCTGATCGGGCGGCTGCAACCGGAGCAGGTGCATGCGCTGGGCACGGGCCAGATCGCCGCGCTCAAGGCCAGCCAGGTGGCGGCGCTGCCGCCGCTGCGCCGCGAGGGCGAGGACATGTTCAGCGCCGCGCAGATCGCGGCCTTTTCCGCCCTGCAGATCGGGGCGCTGGGCACGGCGCTGTTGAAGCAGCTCAGCGCCACCGAGCTGGCGGCGTTGGCGACGGCCGATGTCGCGGCGCTGGCCACGCGCCAGATCGGCGTGCTGAGCGTGGCGCAGCTGATGGCGCTGAGCACGGACCAGCTGCACGCGCTGCAGGGCCGCCAGGCGGCCGCGCTGGGCAGCGGCCAGATCCAGGCGCTCGATGCCGAGCGCATCCCTGCGCTGAGCACGGCCTTCATCGGCGGGCTGGGCACGGCGCAGATCCATGCCTTGCAGACGGACCAGCTGCACGCGCTGGGCAGCGCCCAGCTGGGCTCGCTGACCGCGCGCCAGTTCGCCGCGCTCTCGACCGACGCCATCATGGCGCTGGACCGGGCCGGCCTGGGCGCGCTGCGGGCGGCCGTGATGGCGGCCTTGAGCCCGGCCCAGCTGGCCGCGCTGGACGCCGGCGGCGACGGCGATTTCAGCCAGTTCTCGATCGCGCAGGTGGCGGCCCTGGGCAGCGCCGCCCTGTCCGGCCTGACGGCGCGGCAAGCGTCGCAGCTGACCAGCGCCCAGGCCGCCGCGCTGAGCGCATCCCAGCTGGGCGGCTTGTCGACGCAGGTCATCAGCGTGCTGGACGGCCGCGAGCTGGCGGCCTTGAAAGCCAGCGCCATCGCCGGCCTGACGACGCGCCAGATCGCCGCGCTGAACGGTGAGCAATGGGCCGCGCTGAGCACGGCGCAGGTGGCCATGCTGTCGAGCCGCCAGCTCAACGCGCTGGGCAGCGACATGGTGGCGCAGATGCGGACGGCCGACATCGCCGCGCTGCGGGTCGGCGCCATCGCGGGCCTGCGCACCGACCAGTTGCAAGCCATGAGCAGCGACCAGGTCAACGCGCTGTCCTCCGGCCAGGCGTCCATGCTGAGCAGCGCCCAGTTCGCCGCGCTGTCGGCCGACGTGGTGGCGAACATGAAGCTGAGCGACCTGGCGGCGCTGAGCACCGCGGTGATCGCGAGCCTGGCGTCGGCCACGCTGGCGGCGCTGGGCAGCCGCCAGATCGGTGCGCTGACCGGGCGCCAGGCGGCGGCGCTGGCGGCGTCGCAGTTGCGCGGCCTGGGCGGCGACGGCCTGGCCGCGCTGAGCACGGCGGCCATCGGCGGCCTGAGCACGGCCACCATCGCCCAGCTGCTGCCGGAGCAGTTGCAGGCCCTCGGCACCCGGCAGATCGCCGCCCTGTCGCAGCGCCAGATCGCGGCGCTACCGGCCGCCCATGCGGACGGCGCCGATGTGCTGACCACGGCCCAGATGGTGGCGCTGACGTCGGGCCAGGTGGCGGCGTTGAGCAAGCCGCTGCTGGCGGCCCTGGGGGCGGACGACCTGGCGGCAATCGAGACGCGCGACCTGCGGGGCTTGAGCGCCACGCAGCTGGCGGTGCTGTCGACCACGCAGATCGGCGCGCTGACGAGGGCGCAGGCGCTGGTGTTGACGAGCGCGCAGATGGCCGGCCTGAGCACGGCGCAGATGGCGGCGCTGGCGGCGGTCAGGCTGCCGTCTCTGGCGGCGCAGGGCGGCCAGTCGCTGCGGAGCAAGGTGGGCGGCATGGTGGAGGCGCTGGCGGCCTTCGGCGAGGCTGGCCAGCCGGTGGTGGCGGAGCGGATGTCGCTGACGATGCCGGGCGGACTGAAGGAGGCGGCCGGCATGCTGGCCGCGCCGGATGGCTTGCGATGGGCTACCCTGTTGCCGGAGACGAAGGACTTGCTGGCGCCGCCGCGCAAGTAAGCCCGTCATTCCCGCGCAGGCGGGAATCCATAGAACGCCACCAGGGTTGGCTCAGTATGGATTCCCGCCTGCGCGGGAATGACAGCGGGTTACAGCGGCTGGAACACGCCGGCAGCCTTGTTCTTCTGCACGTTGTCCCAAGCGAAGATCTTGCCGTTCATGGCCACGTACACGCCCGGCGGCAGGGTCTGCGCCACGCCGGCGGCGAAGCCCAGGTTGAACATCGCGTCGGAATTGGCGATCTCGTAGGGAATCATGGCGCCGGTCAGCACGATGGTCTGGCCCAGATTGGCCGGCCCCAGCACGGCGGCGGTCTGCGGCATGGTGTCGGTGCCGTGGATGATGACGATCGCCTTCTCGCTGGCGGCGCGGCACGCGGCCAGGATGCGCTCGCGGTCGGCGTCCACCATGTCCAGCGAATCCATCAGCGGCAACTGTTCCAGCGCCACGTCCACCGTCAGGCGGCAGCGCGCCAGCAAGGCCGGCACGTGGCTGTCGGCGAAGCCCAGGGTGCCGTTCAGCTCGTTGTAGTGTTTGTCGAAGGTGCCGCCGGTGGCGAGGATGCGCAGGGTCATGATGAAAGCTCAGGCAGATTAAAATGATCTGCATCATAACCCAAACCGCTACCGCCCAAGAACGCAAAAAAGAGTCCGTCGGCGGGCTGGAAACTTGGGCATACTATGTCTACACTGGTTTCTTTGTTCGTTTCGATACCATGAAAGCGCTTGCTCCCGGAACTGTCATTTTTCATCGCCATCGCGGCTACGGCGTCATCACGTCGGTCAATTTGCTGACCGGCTGGATCTCGGCCCGTTTCGGCAGCGAGGCGAGGACGCTGGACTTGAACCTGTCCACCGACGAGGTGCAGTTCGCCGACGGCGAAGCCATCCTGTTCCGCCGCGCGCCGCCCGACCGCATGCCGCACGCGCGCCTGATGGCGCTGGTGCGCGCGCTGCACCAGGCCGGCTATCAGCGGCTCTACCTGTATTCCTGGCCCAAGCCGTCCGGCCTGCACTGGCGCTGGCACCTGTTCACCGGCCAGCGCGACTGGATGCAGCGCTCGTGGCGCGAGGGCTGGTATGGCTCGGGCGCCGACTACAACGTCAATCCGGTGATGGGCTGGGGCGACACGCCGGGCGCCACCACCGAGGAGCTGATCCACGCGCTGGCGCGCTTCGACCCGCAGGGGCTGGCGCAGGCGCTGGGCCGCGACGAGGACCACGCGGCCTGGTTCGCCGGCGTGTGCGATGCGCTGCTGCCGGGCTATATGTACAGCCTGGACATGCAGCGTCCCGACGGCGGCCCGCTGATCGACATGCCGCCGGTGCCGGTGGTGCCGGTGCGCGCCACGCTGCCGCCGTATGCCGGGCCGGACATCCCCTGGCCGCCCGGCTGGGCCGGCCTGTGGAGCAAGGTGCACGCCATGCCCGCGCCGCGCATCAACCTGACCGGCCTGCCGGAAATCCCCGAGCAGACGGATTGACCCCCACCGCGTCATTTCCGCGCAGGCGGGAATCGATGCTGAGCCGGCCGGCTAGCGTTCTATGGATTCCCGCCTGCGCGGGAATGACGATGCCGGGCGTAGTCCGGGTTGTTGATCTTGTCGCAGCTGCCGGCGGCGAAATCGACGATGTTCTGGAACGCGTGGCGGAAATACAGCTCGTAGCTATCCTGCTCCACATAGCCCAGGTGCGGCGTGGCCAGCACGGTCGGCATGCGCAGCAGCGGGCTGTCGGCGCCCAGCGGCTCGGATTCGAACACGTCCAGCGCGGCGTGGCCCGGGCGCCCCTTGGGCAGCGCCTGCTCCAGCGCTTCCGGCTGCACCAGCTCGGCGCGGCTGGTGTTGACGAACAGCGCGGTCGGCTTCATGCGCGCCAGGTCGCCGGCGGTGACGATGCCGCGCGTGTCCGGGTGCAGCCGCAGGTGCAGGCTCAGCACGTCCGCCTGCTCGAACAGCGCCTCGCGCGTGGCCGCCGCCGCGTGGCCGTCGGCGACCGCCTTGTCGCGGCTGGCCTGGCTGCCCCACACCAGCACCTGCATGCCGAAGGCGCGGCCGTAGCCGGCGATCATCTGGCCGATCTTGCCGTAACCCCAGATGCCCAGCGTGCGGCCCTTGAGCACCACGCCCAGCCCGTTCAGCTGCGGATTGATGGACGCGGTCTGCCACAGCCCATCCTTCAGGTTGGACGCGTACGGCACGATCTTGCGCGCCGCCGCCATGATCAGCGCCCAGGTCAGCTCGGCCGGCGCGGTCGGCGAACCGACGCCCTCGGCAATCGCGATGCCCAGCTCGGTGGCGGCTTCCACGTCGACATGGCCGGCCAGCTTGCCGGTCTGCGAAATCAGCTTGAGGTTGGGCAGCTTGGCCAGCAAGGCGCGGTTGAGCGCGGTGCGTTCGCGGATCAGTACCAGGGCATCGAAAGGGGCCAGCCGGATCGCCAGCTGGCCCAGTCCGCGGGTCGTATTGTTGAACACTTTAACCTCGTGTCCGCGCAATAAATCGAAGCAGGCCAGGGTGGCCGTGGCATTCTGGTAATCGTCGAGAATCGCAATTTTCATGGGAGATAACCGATCTTATAAGGAATTTCGTAGGGAAATAACGGCTTGCAAAAGAACCTGAATAGCTTACTACTTTAGTCAACCAATTCTCCTACATTTTTGACTGGAACAGCTATTGACGGGTGTACAATCGCCTCAAAAATAAGGCCTGTCGATCATGAATCCGGGCCGCGCAAGACCGCCGTGACCCCGCCGACCCATTTCGAATGGGCCTCTGAGCGCAAGCCAAAAGCTGACGACGATCCTGCCGCACGCAGAATTTTAATTAGCATTGGAGGTAGTATGAATCAACCCGTCATGGGTGGCGTTGCAGCACTGCTCAACGTCCCAGCTTACATCAAGCAGCAAAAGTTGATCAACTGGGTGGCTGAAATCGCCGCCCTGACCAAGCCGGCACGCATTTACTGGTGCGACGGTACACAGGAAGAGTACGACCGCCTGTGCGCCGAGATGGTAGCCGCCGGCACCATGACAAAGCTGAACCAGGAAAAACGTCCGAACTCCTACCTGGCCTGCTCCGACCCGACCGACGTCGCGCGCGTCGAAGACCGCACCTTCATCTGCTCCAACACCAAGGAAGAAGCCGGCCCGACCAACAACTGGATGGCGCCGTCGGAAATGCGCGCCACCCTGAACCCGCTGTTTGACGGCTGCATGGCCGGCCGCACGATGTATGTGGTGCCGTTCTCGATGGGCCCGCTGGGCTCGCCGATCGCCCACATCGGCGTGGAACTGTCGGACTCGCCATACGTGGCGGTCAATATGCGCATCATGACCCGCATGGGCAAGGCCGTGTACGACGTGCTGGGCACCGACGGCGAGTTCGTGCCGTGCGTGCACACCGTCGGCGCGCCGCTGACCGCCGGCCAGAAGGATGTGGCCTGGCCGTGCAACGCCACCAAATACATCGTGCACTTCCCTGAGACCCGCGAAATCTGGTCCTACGGTTCGGGCTACGGCGGCAACGCGCTGCTGGGCAAGAAGTGCTTCGCGCTGCGCATCGCCTCCAACATGGGCCACCAGGCCGCCGCCGTTGACGGCAAGGGCTGGCTGGCGGAACACATGCTGATCCTCGGCGTCGAATCGCCGGAAGGCAAGAAGCACTATGTCGCGGCGGCCTTCCCTTCGGCCTGCGGCAAGACCAACTTCGCCATGCTGATCCCGCCGGCCAGCTTCGACGGCTGGAAAGTCACCACCATCGGCGACGACATCGCCTGGATCAAGCCGGGCGCCGACGGCCGCCTGTACGCGATCAACCCGGAAGCCGGCTACTTCGGCGTGGCGCCGGGCACCAACACCCGCACCAACTCGAACTGCATGGCATCGCTGGGTTCGGACACCATCTTCACCAACGTCGCCCTGACCGACGACGGCGACATCTGGTGGGAAGGCCTGACCAAGGAAGCGCCGTCGCACCTGATCGACTGGCAGGGCAAGGACTGGACGCCGGCCTCCGGCACCAAGGCCGCCCACCCGAACGCCCGCTTCACCGTGGCCGCCACCCAGAACCCGGTGATCGATCCGGCCTGGGACGATCCTGCCGGTGTGCCGATCTCGGCCTTCATCTTCGGCGGCCGCCGCTCGACCACCGTGCCGCTGGTGACCGAGGCGCGCAACTGGGTTGAGGGCGTCTACATGGCCGCGACCATGGGCTCGGAAACCACCGCCGCCGCCGCCGGCCAGATGGGCGTGGTGCGCCGCGACCCGTTCGCGATGCTGCCGTTCATGGGCTACAACATGAGCGACTACTTCCAGCACTGGCTGAACATGGGCGAGCAGCTGGGCAAGGTCAACGCCGCCGCGCTGCCGAAGATCTATTGCGTCAACTGGTTCCGCACCGACGACCAGGGCCACTTCGTCTGGCCTGGCTTCGGCGACAATATGCGCGTGCTGAAGTGGATGCTGGAACGTATCGACGGCACGGCCGGCGGCGTCGAAAACATCTTCGGCACCACCCCGCGCTTCGGCGACCTGAAGTGGGACGGCATCCCGTTCTCGCCGGAAGAATTCGAGACCATCACGTCGATCGACAAGGACGCCTGGCGCGAAGAACTGAAACTGCACGATGAACTGTTCGCCAAACTGGCCTACCATCTGCCGACCGAACTGACCGCCGTCAAGGCTGAGTTGGAGAAGCGCCTGGCACGATAAGCCGGCCTGGAGGAGACCGAAAAAACCCCCGTGTGTGCTTGCGACGCTCAAGATCGTCGCAATGCCACACGGGGATTTTTTTTACGCATCGCCGGCGTGCTAGTATCGGCCGCTGCCGTTTTCCCTTTCCATGATTGGATACTTCATGTCGCGTCTCTCAGTCCTATTGCTTACCTTTGCCTTTGCCCTGCCTTTTGCCGCCGCTGCGCCCGACGATGCGGCGCTGACCCACGCGCGGGCGCTGCTGAAATCAAGCATCCTGCTGGACGGCCATAACGACCTGCCCTGGACCATCCGCGAAGACCCGAAGGCGCCGATGGATATCGATGCCTACGACTTGCGCAAGACCACCAGCGGTGACACCGACCTGGCCCGCCTTAAGCAAGGCCAGCTGCGTGCGCAGTTCTGGTCGGTCTTCGTGCCGGGCGAGACCAGGGAAGGTTACGCCAAAGTGCAGCTGGAGCAGTTGGACCTCGCCAGGCGCATGATCGCCAGATACCCGGAGGCGATGGAGCTGGCGCTGTCGGCGGCGGATGTGCGCCGCATCGCCGCGCGGGGCAGGCTCGCCTCGCTGCTGGGCATGGAGGGCGGCCACGTGCTGGAAAACTCGCTGGGCGCATTGCGCGCCTACTACAGCCTGGGCGCGCGCTACATGACGCTGACCCACAACGTGACGCTGGACTGGGCCGATGCCGCGCTGGACGCGCCGCGCCACCACGGCCTCACCCCGTTCGGCAAGGAAGTGGTGCGGGAAATGAATCGCCTCGGCATGCTGGTCGATATCAGCCACGTCTCGCCCGAGGTCATGCGCGACGTGCTCGACACCAGCGCCGCTCCGGTGATTTTCTCGCACAGCTCGGCGTTCGCGCTGGTCGCCCATCCGCGCAACGTGCCGGATGCGATTCTGCAGCGCGTGACCGCCAACGGCGGTGTGGTGATGGTCACGTTCGTGCCGCCGTTTGTGAACCGCGACGCCATGGCCTGGGGCGACGGACTTGAGAAACTGAGCAAGGGGATCGCCGGCGACGCCGAGCTCAAGCAGATAGAAGACGCCTATACCAAGGAGCACGGCGCGTCGCCCAAGGCCACGCTGAAGGATGTGGCCGACCATATCGATTACGTCGCCAGGGTCGCTGGCCATGACCATGTGGGCATCGCCAGCGATTTCTATGGCGGCGCCACGCCGGTGGGCCTGGAAGACGTGTCCAAATATCCCGACCTGTTCGCCGAGTTGATCCGTCGCGGCTGGAGCGACGCCGACCTGAAAAAACTGGCCGGTGAAAACATGCTGCGCACCTTCGAGCAGGCCGAGCGCGTGGCCCGGCGGCTGCAGGCGCAGCGTCCGCCCAGCACGGCCACCATTGCCACCCTGGACGGCAAGAAGGAAAAATAAAGCTGGATATTTCGCACAGGTGTGCTAAAGTTCGACCCATGGACACCCTGACCGCAAAAAGCGAGGCGACCTTCGCCACCATCATCGACGCCGCGCTGGACATGGCGGCGGCCGAGGGCATCGGCAAGCTGTCGCTGGGCGAGCTGGCCAAGCGCACCGGCATCAGCAAGAGCGGGGTGTTCTCCCGCGTCGGCTCGCTGGAGACCTTGCAGGCCGCCGTGCTCGACGAATACGACCGCCGCTTTTCGCAGGAAGTGTTCCTGCCGGCGCTGCAACAGCCCAAGGGCTTGCCGCGCCTGATCGCCCTGGTCGGCAACTGGTCGCGCCGCGCCTGCGACGAGGGCCTGAACAACGCCTGCCTGTACAGCGCCGGCGCCTTCGAGTTCGACGACCAGCACGGCCCGCTGCGCGACCGCCTGCAACAAGGCGTGACGGCCTGGCGCGCCTCGCTGCGCAAGACCATCCTGCAGGCGATGGAGCTGGGCCACCTGCGGCCCGACACCGACGCCGGCCAGCTGGTCTACGAAATCTACAGCCTGATCGTGGGGCTGATGCACGACACCCGTTTCCTGCGCGACGAGCAGGCCAGGCGCCACATGCAGCGCGCCTTCAGCCGCTTGATCTCGACCTACAAAAGCTTCAACGACCTGGAATAAACCCGGCCGCAGCCTGTCTGCGGTTTTCTTGAAACTAATTTCGCACACGTGTGCGAAAAAGGAGCATGTGATGGCCGCACTGTTGATGTTGATCCCCATCGGACTATACTTTGCCTACCGCAGCCCGCTGTGGTGCGTGCTGCGCTCGCTACCGAGCTGCAACGAGGATTTCGTTTTATTCTGAGGAACGCTTGAACCGCAAACTGATCATCTTCGATTTCGACGGCACCCTGGCCGACACCATGCCGGTGTTCGTCGACGTGTTCGACCAGGCCGCCGACAAATACGGCTTCAAGCGCATGGACCGCAGCCGCCATCAGGCGCTGCGCCAGCTCGACGCGCGCCAGATGATGGCGCTGCACGAGATCCCGCTGTGGAAGGTGCCGGCCATCGCCACCTTCATGCGCTCGACCATGGGGCGCAGCGTGGCCGACATCCGCCTGTTCGACGGCATGGCCGACGCGCTGCGCGCGCTGAAGGCGCGCGGCGTGATCCTGGCCGTGGTCAGCTCCAACTCGCGCAGCAACGTGGTCGACGTGCTGGGCCCGGAGCTGGCCTGCCTGTTCAGCCACTTCGAATGCGGCGCCTCGCTGTTCGGCAAGCTGCCGAAGATCCGCAAGGTGCTGGCCGCCACCGGCGTCGCGCGCGAGCACACCATGCTGGTCGGCGACGAGATCCGCGACGCCAAGGTCTCGGCCGAAGCCGGCATCGACTTCGGCGCCGTGGCCTGGGGCTTCAACACCGTCGAGACGCTGATGGCGGAGAACCCCAGCCGGGTGTTCCGCGCCGCCGGCGACCTGCTGCAGCCCTGATTTCGCCCGTCGCGGCAAAATGCGTTTCATGCCCTTGTTTTAACATTCCAGCGCAATTCATGCGCGCTGCGGCGGGCGCCGGCCTACAGTGCATGCTCAACATTTTTCCTGATAGGCCTCTAGACATGACAACTGCAACTACCCGTATCGGCGTCGCCAGCGCCCTGTTGTTTTCCCTGATCCTGGGCGTGGCCCATGCCGATACCCCGGCACCCGACCTGGCAGCCCGCCGCGAGGCGCTGAACTCCCTGATCAAGGAACAGTGGGAATACACGATGCGCTTCAGCCCGGAATGGGCATCGCTGCTGGGCGACAAGCGCTACAACGACAAGTGGTCCGACTTCTCGCAGGCCGGCATCGAGGCCGACCTCAAGGCGACCGCCGACTTCCTCAAGCGCTTCGAAGCGATCGACACCTCCGGCTTCCCGCTGCAGGAGCAGCTGAATCGCGAACTGATGGTGCGCCAGCTGCGCCAGAGCGTCGAAGGCGGCCGCTTCAAGGAATGGGAGATGCCGCTGGCGCAGAACTCCGGCATCCACATCGATGCGCCGCAGCTGGTCTCGGCGCTGCCGTTCGAGACCGTCAAGGACTACGAGGACTACATCGTCCGCCTGCACAGTCTGCCGAAACTGTTTGACGAGACCCGCGTGCAGATGGACAAGGGCGTGCATGACAAGCTGATGCCGCCGAAATTCCTGATCCCGAAAATCGTCAAGCAGTGCGAGGACGTGGCGGCCATGAAGCCGGCCGATTCGCCGTTCGCCGAGCCGCTGAAAAAATTCCCGAAGGAGTTCTCGGACGCCGACAAGGCGCGCCTGAGCAAGGAAGTGCTGGCGGCGGTGCAGAAGGATGTGATCCCGGCCTACAGGAAGCTGGCGGTCTATACCAAGACCAAGTACGCGCCGTATGGCCGCATGGACGTTGGCATGTGGTCGCTGCCGGATGGCGCGGCGCGCTACTCGTACAAGGCCAAGTCCTCGACCACCACCGACATGTCGCCGGAAGCGATCCATCAACTAGGCTTGTCTGAGGTCAAGCGCATCGAAGGGCAGATGCTGGCGACCGCGCAAAAGCTGGGCTACAAGGACCTGAAGAGCTTCAACAAGGCGGTCTCCGCCAAGCCAGAGCTGCATCCGAAATCGCGCCAGGAAATCGTCGACCTGTACCAGAAATATACGGACCAGATGTACACCCAGCTGTCGCAGCAGTTCGGCGTGTTGCCGAAGGGTAAAGTGGAAATCAAGCCGGTCGAGGAATTCCGCGAGAAGGGCGCGTCCGCCGCCGCCTACATGCCAGGTTCGCCGGACGGCAAGCGCGCCGGCCGCGTGATGGTCAACACCGGCGACTTCGCGCACCGCTCGACCATCGACATCGAAACCACGGCGCTGCACGAAGGCGTGCCGGGCCATCACATGCAGCTGACCATCGCGCAGGAGATCGAGGGCTTGCCGACTTTCCGCCAGCAGGGCAACTACACCGCCTACGCCGAGGGCTGGGCGCTGTACTCGGAACGGCTGGGCGAGGAGCTGGGCTTCTACAAGGACCCGTACAGCTACTACGGCCACCTGCAGGATGAGATGCTGCGCGCGATCCGCCTGGTGGTGGACACCGGCCTGCATTACAAGAAGTGGAACCGCCAACAGGTGGTGGACTTCTTCCACGACCATTCGGGCATCGAGGAAGTGGAAGTGCAGAGCGAGACCGACCGCTACATCGTGTGGCCGGGCCAGGCGCTGGGCTACAAGATCGGCCAGCTGAAGATCCTTGAGCTGCGCGACTACGCTCGTAAGGAGCTGGGTAGCGGCTTCGACATCCGCAGCTTCCACGACCAGGTGCTGGGCGCGGGCGCGCTGCCGATGGATGTGCTGGAATCGCACATCAAGGACTGGGTCGGCGCCGAGAAGCTGAAGCAGACCCGCGTCACCGCTGCGCAATAAGCGTCCGCGAACCGCAGGCGTACAACCCGCACTGCGGCAGGCAGGGGTCGTACCCCGTACGGGGTACGACCCCGGTGTCCGGGTTGCGGGGTTGCGTCTACCTTACTTCAGCAGCGGCACCAGGTACTTGCCGGTCACACTGGCCGGGTTGGCGGCCACCTCTTCCGGCGTGCCGGCGGCGATGATCTTGCCGCCGCCCGCGCCGCCTTCCGGCCCCAGGTCGACGATCCAGTCGGCCGTCTTGATCACATCCAGATTGTGCTCGATGATGACCAGCGTGTTGCCCTGGTCGCGCAGGCGGTGGATCACCTTCAGCAGCAGGTCGATATCGTGGAAGTGCAGGCCGGTGGTCGGCTCGTCCAGGATGTACAAGGTGCGGCCGGTGTCGCGCTTGGACAGCTCCAGCGACAGCTTGACGCGCTGCGCCTCGCCGCCCGACAGCGTGGTGGCGCTCTGCCCCAGCTTGATGTAACCGAGGCCCACGTCCAGCAGCGTATGCAGCTTGCGCGCAATCAGCGGCACCGGCTTGAAGAACTCGTGCGCGTCTTCCACCGTCATGTCGAGGATCTCGGTGATGTTCTTGCCCTTGTAGTGCACTTCCAGCGTTTCGCGGTTGTAGCGCTTGCCGTGGCAGACATCGCACGGCACGTACACGTCCGGCAGGAAGTGCATCTCGACCTTGATCACGCCGTCGCCCTGGCAGGCTTCGCAGCGGCCGCCCTTGACGTTGAACGAGAAGCGCCCGGCGCTGTAGCCGCGTTCCTTGGCGGTCGGCACGGTCGCGAACAAGTCGCGGATCGGCGTGAACAGGCCGGTGTAGGTGGCGGGGTTGGAGCGCGGCGTGCGGCCGATCGGCGCCTGGTCGACGGCGATCACCTTGTCGAAGTGCTCCAGGCCGCTGATGGAATCGTGCGGCGATGGCTCGGTCTGCGAACCGTACAGATGGCGCGACAGGGCCGGGTACAGCGTGTCGTTGATCAACGAGGACTTGCCGGAACCGGAGACGCCGGTCACGCAGGTCATCAGGCCGACCGGCAGGTGCAGGTTGACCTTCTTCAGGTTGTTGCCGGTGGCGCCGGTGATCACCAGCTGCTTGTCCGGGTCGGCCACGTGGCGCTTCTTCGGCACGGCGATCTTCAGCGTGCCTTTCAGGTACTGGGCCGTCAGCGAATTCTTGTTCTTCAGGATGTCGGTCAGCGTGCCCTGGGCGATGATGTCGCCGCCGTGCACGCCGGCGCCCTTGCCCATGTCGACGATGTAGTCGGCGGTGCGGATCGCGTCCTCGTCGTGCTCCACCACCAGCACGCTGTTGCCGATGTCGCGCAGGTGCTTGAGGGTTTCGATCAGGCGGTCGTTGTCGCGCTGGTGCAGGCCGATCGACGGCTCGTCGAGCACGTACATCACGCCGGTCAGGCCGGAGCCGATCTGCGAGGCCAGGCGGATGCGCTGCGCCTCGCCGCCGGACAAGGTGTCGGCGCTGCGGTCCAGCGACAGGTAGTCGAGGCCGACGTTGTTGAGGAACTGCAGGCGCGAGATGATCTCCTTGACCACGCGGTCGGCGATCTCTTTTTTCGCGCCCTTCAGTTTCAGCTGCTCGAAGAAGGACAGCGTGTCGCGCAAAGGCTTCTCGGCGATCTCGTAGATGGCCTTCTCCTGCTTGCCGGTGCCGACCTTGACGTAGCGCGCTTCCACGCGCAGGCGCGCGCCCTCGCACGACGGGCACTTCTTCTCGTTGATGAACTTGGCCAGCTCCTCCTTCACCGCCATCGAATCGGTCTCGCGGTAGCGGCGCGCCAGGTTGGTGACCACGCCTTCGAAGGCGTGCTCCTTGACCACGGTGCGGCCGCGCTCATTGACGTAGGTGAACGGGATGTTGGTCTTGCCCGAGCCGTGCAGGATCACTTCCTGCGCGGTCTTCGGCAGCTGCTCGTACGGCAGGTCGAGGTCGAACTCGTAGTAGGCCGCCAGGTTGGACAGCATCTGGAAGTAGAACTGGTTGCGGCGGTCCCAGCCCTTGACCGCGCCGGAGGCCAGCGACAAGTTCGGGAAGGCGACGATGCGCTTGGGATCGAAGAACTCGATGTGACCGAGGCCGTCGCATTCCGGGCAGGCGCCCATCGGGTTGTTGAACGAGAACAGGCGCGGTTCCAGCTCCTGCAGCGAATAGCCGCACTCGTTGCAGGCGAACTTGCTGGAGAAGACGTGCTCAGCGCCTCCATCCATCTCGAGCGCCACCGCGCGGCCGTCGGCCAGGCGCAGCGCGGTCTCGAAGCTTTCGGCCAGGCGCTGCTTGATGTCGGCGCTGACCTTGACGCGGTCGATCACCACGTCGATGGTGTGCTTCTCGGTTTTCTTCAGCTTGGGCAGGTCGTCCACTTCGTAGATCTTGGCCTCGTGGGTGCCGCTCTGCACGCGGAAGCGCACGAAGCCCTGGGCCTGCATCTGCTCGAACAGGTCGGTGTGCTCGCCCTTGCGGTTGGCCACCACCGGTGCCAGGATCATCAGCTTGGTCGCTTCCGGCATGGCCAGCACGGCGTCGACCATCTGCGACACGGTCTGCGCGGCCAGCGCGTGGTCCGGGTGGTTGATGCAGTACGGCGTGCCGACGCGCGCGTACAGCAGGCGCAGGTAGTCGTGGATCTCGGTCACGGTGCCGACCGTCGAACGCGGGTTGTGCGAGGTGGCTTTTTGCTCGATCGAGATGGCCGGCGACAGGCCCTCGATCAGGTCGACGTCGGGCTTTTCCATCAGTTGCAGGAACTGGCGGGCGTAGGCCGACAGCGATTCCACATAGCGGCGCTGGCCCTCGGCGTACAGCGTATCGAACGCCAGCGAGGACTTACCGGAGCCGGACAAGCCGGTAATCACGATGAGCTTGTTGCGTGGCAGGTCGAGGTTGATGTTCTTGAGGTTGTGCGTGCGTGCGCCGCGGATGCGGATCTGTTCCATGGATTTTTTGCCTTTCGGGTCAACCCGCTACTATAGCTGGGTTTGAATATGTGCGCCGACCTTGCGCCAGATCGAACTTGGGCGTCGCGGCACTGTATATAATACCAGTATTTTCTTGAGGGGTTGCAACGCAAATTTTGGCGGGTGGGTGGCCCGTTCGACTATAATCGCTGTTTGCGCATCACATAAACAGCCCGCTTGAGGCGGCCGCCGTTACTCAGGAGTTTCATACATGGCATCAGTCAACAAAGTCATCATCGTCGGCAATCTGGGTCGCGATCCGGAAATTCGCTACATGCCTAGCGGTGACGCGATCGCCAACATTGCTGTGGCGACATCGTACAAATCGAAGGACCGCAACACCGGCGAGCAGAAAGAGCTCACCGAATGGCACCGTATCTCGTTCTTCGGCCGTCTGGCTGAAATCGTTGGTCAGTATCTGAAAAAAGGTTCGTCGGTCTACGTCGAAGGCCGCCTGCAGACCCGCAAGTACACCGATAAGGACGGCGTAGAGAAATACGCGACCGACATCATCGCCGAGCAGATGCAAATGCTGGGTGGCCGTCAAGGCATGGGCGGCGACGCCGGCATGGACGACGGCGGCGGCTACGAAGCCCCACCGCAGCGCCAGGCCCCGGCACCACGCCCGCAGATGGCGCCACCGGCCCCAGCCCCGCGCCCGGCGCCACGCCCAGCGCCGAACTTCTCGGATATGGATGACGACATCCCGTTCTGATGTCAAGTGAGTCAGAAATATATGCAGTAATTTAGAGCCCGCATTTTTTGCGGGCTTTTTTTCTGGCAGGCGAAGTACTGGCGGTTTTTCGACCTTGAGGTGTGTGCGGCGTCCCTTTTGTTGGCGGCTTCTATATTTCCTCCACAATTGATGCAGATAATGGGCCTGTCTTCCACCCGATACCGAAAGGACCATCATGTTTCGCCTCGCCACCATCGCCTTGCTGTTCGCCGCCGCCAGCGTCCACGCGCAACAGCAGCCCGCTCCGCAGGGCCCGCAGCAGGAGCACCGCGGCCCGCCGCATGAAGCCTTCGACGCCTGCAAGGGCAAGAAGGAGGGGGACGCCGCGCAAATGAAGACGCCGCGTGGCGAGCAGATGGCGGGCACCTGCCGCATGGTGCTGGTGCCGAGCCGCCCTCAGGGCGAAAAGACGCCGTCGTGCGACCAGCGTCCGCCGGCCAAATAAGGCCCGCGCGGCGCCGCGATGCGGAGCGCCAGATGAAATGTCTGTAGAATGAGCTGATCTATTCATTGGCCAGTTCTCAACGTATTCAAGTGGCGTGACGATGCGCGGAAACCTCCCATTGACGGCCTGCCTGCTGGGCGCGGCCCTGTCCGCACCGGCGGCCGAACTGGTCGTGATGGTGGACAGCACAGCCAATATGCCGATGGCCCTGGTTGAAAACGGCCGCCTGGTCGACGGCGTCCACAAGGAGATCGGCGAGATCCTGGCGCGCCACATGGGGCGCCAGGTGCGCTTTGCGATGCTGCCCCGCAAGCGCCTCGAGCATGCGCTGCAAAACGGCGAGGCCGACCTCCTGTGCGCCTACATGCCGGAATGGTTGACCGGCGATTATCTGTGGAGCCGGCCCGTCTTCACCACGGAGGAAGTGCTGGTGACGGACAGGCGCGGTCCGCCAGTCCATGCGATCGCGGAGCTGCGCGGCAAGCCGGTCGGTACCATCCTGGGCTATCTCCATCCCGAAATGGACGCGCTATTGGGCCAGGATTTTGTACGCGACAATGCGCCCAATATGGAAACCAATATGGAGAAGCTGGTGCGCGGCCGGGTGCAGCACATCCTGATCACCCGCGTCGTGCTGGATTACTACCAGCGCATCCGCCGCTCTCCGTCATGTCCTTCGCCACGCGCTGCGCGGTGTCGCGCAAGGGCCACGTGGCGCTGGAGGAAATCGACCAGGCCATCGGCCAAGCGCTGAAGGACGGCAGCCTCATCAACATGCTCACGCACTTCCGCTAGCGCCGGATGGCGGCTCAGCGCGGCAGCGTCCTCTCGACATGCACCCGCGCCAGCGCGAACGCCTGCCGCAGCACCGCCAGGTCGCCGATGTGATTGGACAGCAGCAGGATCAGCTGATCGCTCAGCATCTTGCTCTGGTGCTCGTCCAGGTCCTGGTGCGAATCGCTGAGCATCGCGTAAAAATCATCGTAGTCGTCCAGGTTCTGGCCGAGGTTGAGTGGCAGGTCCATGCTCGCTCCTAGGCGGTCAGCAGGCGGCCGGCGGCCAGGCCCCACAGCGTGCGGACCGCCAGCACCAGCACCGCGGCCGTCAGCAGCAAAAGCAGGCCCGCGGCGATCCATTGCAGCCCGGCGCCGCCGACCGCGTTCGAGTACATCAGCGCGGCGTTGGACAACGCCGCCATCGGGAAGCCGATCGCCCACCACGCCGGCGAGAACGGCGCCGGCTTCACGGCCAGGCGATACGCGATGATCGCGAACAGGAACAGCCCGAAGTAGAACAGCAGCGCGGCGAACATGTCCACCTGGTGCACCAGGTTCACGTAGGCGATGAAGCCGACCGCGAACGGCGCCACCAGGATCATCTTGGACGGCCGCATGGGCGCGGCCAGCGGCTCCTGGTGCACCAGCCGCGAGAAGATCAGCACGAAGAACACCAGCGCGCTGACCGCGCCGATGGCGGCCGCCAGCAGGTTCACCTCGTGCGTCCACTCCGCCGTCAGGGCGCCGCCCGTCACCACGATGTCGAGGCTGCCGACGCCGGCGATCAGCCAGGCCGGCACAACGCTGGTGGGGGCGGCGTTGCCGTTGAGCAGACGGGAGATCATGAGCACGCTCAGCGCCAGCGTGGCGACCGTGCCGATGCTCCACACCACCAGCTGGGCCGCCGCGCTGTAGCCGCCGATCACGCTCGACAGCAGCAGCACGCTGATGCCCACGGTGCCGAAGAAGCTACCGATCACCGGGTGCGAGAACTCATGCCTCACCAGCTCGGGATGCCGCAGCAGCTTGCCCAGGTAGGACAGGGCCAGCACCACGAACAGCGCCAGCGCGGCGATGCCGATCGCGTTCGACACCGCGAGGCTGGCGCCGTAGGTCTTGCTGGCCAGGCGCCAGGCCAGCGCCAGGCCGGCCACGCTCATCACCGAGCCGAACAGGCTGACGGGCAGGTAGCGCACCGACGGCATGGCGCGCGCGGCGGCGGCGGGTGGCGTCGGGGGCGCTGGGTGTATTCGGGCGGGTTCCATCATGGCTCCAGTGGGTTGTTTGCGTGAGGCCATTCTGCCCCGGCGCCGCCCGCCCGTGCGCGGCCTGACCCAAAAGCCATGCCGGATGTCCCCAAATCCGCTAAACGTCCCGCCCGTGGTCGCCGGCGCGGAAGCGTTCGCGGTACTCCTTGGGCGTGGTGCCCAGCTGGCGCGAGAAGATCATGCGCATCTGGGTGGCGTTGCTGAAGCCGCAGCGGAAGGCCACCGTCTTGAGCGGCACGTCGGTCTCCTCCAGCAGCTTGCGGGCGAAATCGATGCGCACCTGGTCGACAAACACCGACGGCGTCACATGCGCGTGCCTGGCGAAGGCGCGCGAGAAGGTGCGCCGGCTCACGCCCACCGCGTCGGCGATCTCCTCGATGGTCAGGGCGTCGCTGATGTGGTCGGTCACATGCTTGAGCACCTTGGCCACCAGCGAGTCCTCGTCCGGGCCGACCGCCAGATACGGGCTGTACTGCGACTGCCCGCCGTCGCGGCGGATGTAGACGATCAGGCGCTTGGCCACCTTCATGGCCAGCTCGTGGCCCCAGTCCTCGGCGATCAGGGCCAGGCACAGGTCGATGCCGGCGGCCACGCCGCCGCAGGTGAACAGGTTGCCGTCGCGCACGAAGATCTTGTCGGGCCGCACATTCGCGCCGGGGAACTGGGTGGACAGCCGCTCGGCGTGGTCCCAGTGGGTGGTGATTTCGCGGCCCGCGAGCAGGTCGGCGTGCCCCAGCAGGAACACGCCGTTGCACACCGCGCCGTAGCGGCGGGCGCCGCGCGCGCGCAGCCGCAGCCAGTCGACCAGGGCCGGCTCCGGCCGGTAGTCCGGGAAGCGCGGGCCGCCGGCCACCAGCAGCAGGTCGCTGTCGTCATGGAAATTCAGATAGTCGCAGTGGACCTTGAACTCGATGCCGCTGGAGCAGACCACGCTGTCCGCACGGCCGCCGACCAGGGTGATCTCGTAGCGCTGCGCCGCGGGCAGGAAGCTGTTCGCCTCGGCAAACACGTCCAGCGGCCCCGCCACGTCCAGCGCCTGCACCCCATCCAGTACCACCAAGGTTAGCTTCACCGCATCCCGCCTGTTCAAATCCGTCCATGATAAGCCATGCGGCGCGGCAGCAGGCGGGCGGCCGGCTTCACCGGGGGCTCCCGCGCCCGGGCGTCCCTGATAATATGTCGACACCAGCGCGGCCACGTTTTTGCAACAACCGCGCGGCCGGCTGTTCAGCTAAAAGCCACTTCGTGTAATACTGGACCGACACCTGAGAACGAGGGCAGTGCCATGTCTGCATCAGAAATACGATCCCATGCCGCGCCCGCCCACGAAGTGGCCGAGGCGGAGCAGCAGCTGCACATCCTGCGCGCCTGCCTGATGGTGCGGGAGATGCCGGAGCACGCCCGTACCCTGCAGCAGCTGGCCGGCCGCCGCCTGAACGGCTCGCAGGCGCTGGAGCTGGCGGCCTTCCAGCTGCTGGCGCGGGCCGCCGACGCCGCGGTCGCGGCCGACGCGCTGCTGCTGCCGGCCAGGAATCTGCAACTGCAGGCGCAAACCGAACAGCACCCGCTGGCCCAGGCCGCCGCGCTGCGCGCGCTGCACTGGGTGCAGGCGCGCCTGCGCCTGCACCATGCCGCGCTCGACAGCCTGGCCACGGCCGCCGAGCTGTACGCGCGCTGCGGCCTGCAGCGGCTGGCCACGCAGATGCGGGCCAGCCGCTGCCGCGTCATGCTGGGCGCGGAGATGCATCTGGAGTTGCTGCAGTTCTGCGCCGGCATGCTGGCCGAGCCCGGCGAGCTGGCGCCGGCCATCCACGTCATGCTGCTCGACAGCGCGGCCTCGGGCGCTTACTACCTGGCGCTGGAGGAGCCCGACGAGGACGCCGCCGCGCCGCTGTGGCGCGACTGCCTGGCGCGGCGCGAGCTGGTGTTGCGCCGCACCCGCGAGTTCGGCCTCGACGCGCAGGAATGCCTGGCGCTGCTCAACCTGGCCGTGGCCTGCGCCAGCTGCGAGCAGGCCGGCGCCAGCCGCGACTACATGGCCCAGCTGCGCGCCAAGTTCGGCCGCGACGGCTACTGGACCCCGTGGCTGCAGCTGTGCACCCTGCTGGCGGACTGCGCCGACGGCGCCGACGGCGTGCGCGCGCGCGCCTGGCCGGCGCTGCTGGCCTACGACGCCGGCCTGGACGACGAGACCGCGCCGGGCACGCGCCTGCGCGAGATCACGCTGTGCGCGATCCGCCGCTACGGCCGCCGCTGGGGCCGGCCGGAGGCGGCGCTGCAGGCCACCATCGCCCAGCTGGGGCTGGAGCGGCGCCACAAGCGCGCGCTGGCGACCTCGCTGGGCGAGACGCTGAGCGCGGTGATGGAGCGGCCGCAACTGCTGCACCAGAACGCCCTGCTGGCGCAGCACGGCACGGTGCTGGAGAACTCGCTGGTGCAGCGCCACCAGGAGCTGGGCGAGGCGCTGGCGACGCTGCAGCGCGAGGTGGCGGTGCGCCAGGCCGCCGAGGCGGCGCTGCAGGCCGCGCACGACCGGCTGGAGCAGCAGGTGCGCGAGCGCACGGACGCGCTGGGCCAGGCGATGCGCGCGCTGATGCAGCAGGAAAAGCAGCTGGGCATGTCGCGCATGGTGGTCGGCATGGCGCACGAGCTCAACACGCCGCTGGGCAACGCGCGGGTGGCGGCCAGCGCCATCACGGCCCAGGCCGAGGATCTGCGGCGCGGCCTGGACGCCGGCGCGCTGCGCCGCAGCGAGGTGGCCGCCCTGCTCGACAGCGTCACCGAGGGCGGCGCGCTGGTGGACCGCGCGCTGGCCCAGATCAAGCGCCTGGTCGAGCGCTTCAAGGGCTTGTCCGGCCAGGCGACCCAGGAGCCGGCCAGCCGCTTCGACCTGGCCGAGCGGCTGCGCTTGTGCGCCGGCGCCTGGGCGCCCGGGCTGCAGGCGCGCGCCGTCACCCTGACGCTGACGCTGCCGGACCAGCTGTGGCTGCACGGCTATCCGGGCGCCTGCCAGCAGGTGTTCCAGCACCTGCTGGACAACTGCCTGCTGCACGCCTTCGCCGGGCGCGGCGGCGCCATCGTGGTCGAGGCGCGCGCCGACGGCGAGGCCATCGTCATCGACTGGCGCGACGACGGCTGCGGCATCGCGCCGGCACACCTGGCGCAGGTGTTCGAGCCGTTCTATACCACCCAGCTGGGCCTGACCGGCGCCGGGCTTGGCCTGGCCAGCGTGCACAGCATGGTGGTCAGCCTGATGCGCGGCCAGGTCACGCTCGACAGCGCGCCGCAGCGCGGCACGCGGGTGTCGCTGCGCCTGCCGCGCGAGGTGGCGCCATGAGGCGGCCGCGGGACTGGCGGTCGGCCTGGCGGCCGAGCTGGCGCGCGCTGCCGCGGCTGGCCCTGCTGCTGGCCTTGTGGCCGGCGTTGCCGGCGCGCGCCGCGGCGCCGGCGCCGCTGCGGCTGGTGGCGGCCGACCTGCCGCCGTATGCGATCGCGGCCGGCGGCGACAGCCCCGGCTCGCTGGTGGAGATCGCCCAGGAGCTGGCGCGCCGCGTGGGCACGCCGGCCACCATGGAGTTCTACCCGTGGCAGCGGGCGCTGGCGCTGACCGCCGTGCTGCCGCACACCGCCGTGCTGCCGCTGACCCGCACGCCGGAGCGCGAGCCGCACTACCGCTGGCTGGTGCGCTTGCGGCTGCAGAACTTCGTGTTTGTCGCGCGCCACGGCAGCGTCGACCTGCGCGACCTGGCGGGGCTGGCGCGGCGCCATGTGGTGGTGTTGCGCGGCTCGCCGCACAAGCAGGCGCTGCTGGCGATGCATTTCAGCTCGGTCGCCGAGTGCGCCAACGTCCGCGAGTGCATGCGCATGGTCAGCAAGGGCGTGGCCGACGCCACCTATGGCGGCGAGGACATCCACCGCTATGCCGCCAATGTGGACGGCCACCGCGAGGCCGACTTCGATTTCAGCGCCATCGTCCGCAGCGGCGACATCTGGCTGGGCGGCTCGCTGGACTTCAGCGAGGACGAGGCCCGCAAGTGGCGCGCCGCGCACGAGGCCATGCGCGCCGACGGCACGCTGGCGCGCATCCAGCGCAAGTACGGCATGACCGGCAACTGAGGCGGCAACTGAGGCGGCCCGGCCTGTCCGGCCTGTGTTCCGCTTATTTCGGCTTATTTCGGCTTGGTCCGGCGCGCCTGGATTTCCTTGAGCAGCTTGAGTTCCTTGTCGCTGGCCTTGTCCAGCAGCGCCGCGTGCTTCCGGCCCAGCTCGGCGTAACCGGCCACCTCGGGCGGCAGCGGCGTGTCCGGGTGCAGCTTGTAGGCGATCCACGCCGACAGCAGGCACAGCGCCAGCGTGCCGGCCACGTAGGCGGCCAGCCACAGGCCGGTCTGGCCGCGCGCCCGGTGCAGCGCCTGGCACACCTGGTCGGCCTCGCGGGTGGCGGCCCGCATCTGGCCGATCAGGCCGGCCACGGCGGCGTCGGCCGCCTCGGTGGCGGCGCGCGCGGCCTCGCGCCCGGTGGCCTCCAGCTGCGCCGCGGCCTGGGCCTCGATCCGCACCGCCTCGGCGATGCGGTCGTCAATCTGGTTGAGGCTGATATGCGCCATGCGCACCAGCTTGTCGCAGCCGGCGATTTGCTTGGAAAAATTCTGCAGGTCGGCATGAAAACGGTCGACCAGCACGCCGTGGGCGTCGACCTTGTCGTTGAGCGTGTTGAAGAAATCGCCTTGCGATGCCGCCGGCTGCTCGTCTGGATTCATGCGCTGCGCCTCTCGATAACGGGAAGCCCTATTGTAGTTTCAAGCGGCGGCCTTGTGGGAGCCGCCGCCGTGAAACCCGGCCGCCCGCTCAGCCGCCGATGGTCAGCGTCAGCGCGGTGGCGCCGTAGTTGGGCGTGACGCTGGCGTAGCCGTCGACCACGATGGCGGCGTAGCGGCCCATCAGGCGGCCGGCCGTCAGCACGGTGAGCACCTCGCCGGCCTTGGGCTGGTAGCCGCCGACGAACTTGACGTGCAGCGTGCCGCCGCCGATGGTGGCGTTGCCGGCCACCGCCAGGCTGCCCCGGGCGCCGCCGCCCAGGTCCAGCTCCAGCGTGGTGGCGCCGGCCAGCTGGGTGTACTGGCCGGCCAGCTTGAGCGCGGCCGGGGCGTTGGCAATCAGGGTGCCGCCGCTGACGTAGACATCGCCGCTGCCGAAGGCGCTGGCGCTGTCGCCCTCGAGCGCGCCGGCGGCCAGCTCGGTGCCGCCGGACCAGCTGTTGTTGCCGGCCAGCCTGAGCGTGCCGCTGCCCTGCTTGACCAGCTTGCCCGTGCCGGCGATGTCGTTGCGCCAGCGGTCGGCCGCGTTAAAGCCGCCCCTGGCCGCGTCCATCACCAGCACCACGTTGCCCTTGAAGGCGCCGTAGCCGTCGGCTGCCGCGAACAGGTTCAGCCGGCCCCAGCCCTCGGGGTCGTCCATCACCGGGTAGCCGGAGGCCAGCGCGGTGGTCTTGAGCACCACGCGGCGCTGGGCCTCGCTCAGGTAGGGCAGGCGGGTTTCCAGCAGCACCTCGGCGCCCTTGGGCACCACGGCCGGCGCGCCCACGGCGCCGATCGCCGGCATGCCGTAGGTGCTGCGGCGCAGGTAGTTGGCGCGGTTGAGGGCGTAGTCGGCGAAGCGGTCGCCGCTGGCCGCGCCCGATTGCGCGTAGGCGGCGAAGCTGTCGGGCGTGGTCGCGGTGGCGGCCATCAGCGTGGCGTGGGCCTGGGCCACGGCCGCGCTCTTCTTGGCGGCGTTGGCCGGGTCGGCCAGGTTGGCGGCCACCACGGCGGTGGCGTGGATGCGGCCGCTCAGCACGTCCAGCGGCGAATGCATGCCGGCCCAGATGCGTGCCTCGCCCAGCTCGAGGCCGCGGCTGAGCAGCTCCTGGTAGCGCTCCGGCAGCGCGTAGGCCATCGCCAGCGTGTCGCGCACCGCCTCGGCCGAGTGGCCGCTGGTGAAGCCGCCGTCGGTGGTCGGGGTGGCGCTCTTGGCCGGCACCAGCGCCGGCAGCACCTGCACCGCGCTGCTCCAGCGGTAGGGGCGGGCGTATTTGTAGAAGCGCTTGGCCGGCTCGGTCGAGCCGTTGGTGCCGACCAGGTTGACGAAGTCCACCACCGCGCCGAAGCCGGGGTTGGCGCTGCCGCCGACGCCGGTGTTGTTGCCGCCGTCGTTGTACAACTTGCTGGTGGCGTCGTCGGCGATGGCGGTGATGGTGGTGCTCTGCTGGGCGGCGGCGCGCCAGGCCGCGGTCAGCGGGCCCATGCCGTCGGACACGCTGTAGCCCTTGTTGCGGCGGTCGTCCAGGTAGGCCTGCAGCGCCTGTGCCGGGGTGCGGTTGGCGGTGGCCTGCACCACGTAGTCGATATTGGCTGCGTGCACGGCGGCGTTGACGATGGTGCCGCCGTTGCTGCCGTCGTTGGGCAGGCCGGTCCAGGTCGAGGGCACCACGGCCGGGAAGCCGGCCGCGGCGTCGGCGCTGACGCCGGCGTCGACGATCTCGGTGAGCGGCTTCCACACCTGCAGGAAGCCGCCCAGCACGCGCACGCCGGCGTTGGTGGCCAGGGTGGCGTAGCGGGCGTCGCCGCGCTGGTTGCTGGCGGCGGTGTCGACAAAGGCGGTGGCGTCCGGCACCGGCGCCACCTCGGCCGCGCCCTGGTCGGCCGGCGCCGGCGGGATCACCAGCACCTGGTCTTCGGAGCTGGAACCGCAGGCGGAGAGGGCGAGGGCGATGCTGACGGCAAGCAGCAGGGGACGGGCGGGGACTGAATGCATGGTCATTCCTGGGATGGTGTGAAGGAGGCCGTAGTGTAGTGACGTCGTATGACATGGTTGTTACACAAGGCCGACGCCGGAGAAATACGCGCGCTGATACAATGGCCGCGTGAAAAAAATCCTGCTCATCCTGCTGCTGACCATCCTGCCCGTCCAGTATTCCTGGTCGATGGCGGCGGTGTATTGCCAGCATGAGCCGGCCAAGGTGTCGCACTTCGGCCACCACGGCCATCAGCACCAGGCGCAGGCCGACGACGGCGCCGGCCAGGGCAAGCCGGCCAAGGTCCACAGCGACTGCGAGGTGTGCCACCACGCGCTGCAGGCCTCGGTGCCGGGCGGCGTCGCGCTGGCGATGGCCGCCACCGTGGACGGCCACGCGCCGCCTTTGCCGTTCCAATACCTGTCCCATATCGCCGACGGGCCCGCGCGGCCCAATTGGCTGCTCGTCGCCTAGCGCGACGAGGCCCTCGCCCCTTTCTGTAGACGCCTGAGTCTCGTCGAATTCCTGTTCCTATCGTCTGGAGAATTCGATGTTCAAGTATCTGTTGCCGCTCGTCGTAGCGGCGTGGCCTGCCTGTGCGCGGGCCGAAATCGAGCCGTCCGCGCCGCTGACGCTCAAGGCCGCGCTCACGCTGGCCCTGGCCGGCGGCGCCAACGCGGAACTGGCGGCCGCCCGCCATGAACTGGGCGCGGTTGACGGCGCTGTGCTGCAGGCCGGCCTGCAGCTCAATCCCACGCTGTCGGTCGAGCGCCTCGACACGCGGCGTGACAGGCGTGAAACCACCTTCCAACTGAGCCAGCCGCTGGAGCTGGGCGGCAAGCGCGCCGCCCGCGTGCAGGCGGCCGAGCGTGGCCGCGACAGCGCCGTGGCCGGACTGGCGCTGCGCGAAGCGGAGATCCGCGCCGGCGTGATCGACGCCTGGTTCGCCGTACTGGCCGCGCAGGAGCATGTGCGCCTGGCGCAGCAGGCGGCCGAGCTGGCGCAGCGCGCGGCCGGCGCCACAGCGCGCCGCGTGGTGGCCGGCAAGGTGTCGCCGGTGGAGGAGACGCGCGCCCGCGTGGCCGCGTCGTCGGTGCAGCTGGAGCTGATCCGCGCCGGCGGCGTGCTGGCCGTCGCGCGCCAGCGGCTGGCGGCCATGTGGGGCAATCCGGCGCCGCGTTTCGAGCGGGCCGACGGCGCCATCGAGGCGCTGCCGGAGCTGGCACCGGCCGAGGCCATGCGCGGCCGGCTGCAGCGCGCGCCGGCGCCGGCGCTGGCGCTGGCCCGCTCGGAGCTGGCGCGGCGCCGGGCCCTGGCGCAGGTGGAGCTCAGCAAGCGCACGCCGGACCTGACCTTCAACGTCGGCGGCAGGCGCTCGGAGGAGCTGGGGCGCACGCAGGCGGTGTTCGGCATCTCGGTGCCGCTGCCGCTGTTCGACCGCAACCAGGGGAGCGTGCTGGAGTCGGCGCGCCGCGTCGACCAGGCGCGCGACGAGCTGGCCGCCACCGCGCTGCGGCTGGAGACGGAACTGGCGCAGGCGCGCGCCGAGTTCGACGTCGCCCGCCAGCACGCGCTGGCTCTGCGCGACGACATCGTGCCCGGCGCGCAGAGCGCCTACGACGCCGCCAGCACCGGCTTCGAATACGGCAAGTTCGGCTTCCTCGACGTGCTGGACGCGCAGCGCACCTTGCTGCAGGCGCAAAGCCAATATCTGAACGCCCTGGCGGACGCGCACCGCGCGCTGGCCGCCATCGACCGCATCCTCGGAGAAGAACATGAATAAGACGCAGAAAATCACCATCGCCGTCATGGCGCTTATCGGACTGTTGCTGGCGGCCCTGATGCTGATGCCCAGGCGCGGCGCCGGCCCGGCGGAGCAGGCGGCGCCTGAGCATGGCGGGCACGCGGACGCGCAGCCGGAACAGGTCGCGCTGGACGATGCGCAGGCCAAGGCTGCCGGCGTGACGCTGGCCGTGGCGGCGCCGGCCAGGATCGGCGCCGCCATCACGCTGCCGGGCGAGATCCGCTTCAACGAGGACCGCACCGCGCACGTCGTGCCCAAGCTGGCCGGCGTGGTCACCAGTGTGCGCGCGGAGCTGGGGCAGAACGTCCGGCAGGGACAGGTGCTGGCGGTGATCGCCAGCAGCGCCCTGTCCGAGCAGCGCAGCGAGCTGCTGTCGGCGGAGCGGCGGCTGGCGCTGGCCGGCACCACCTTCGAGCGCGAACGCCGCCTGTGGCAGGACAAGATCTCCGCCGAGCAGGACTACCTGCAAGCCAGGCAGGCGCTGAGCGAAGCGGAGATCGCGGTGCGCAACGCGCACCAGAAGCTCAGCGCCATCGGCGCCGGCGCAGCGGCGGGGGCGGGGGCCGGCGCGGACCTGAACCGCCTGGAACTGCGGGCGCCGTTCGACGGCGTGGTGATGGAGAAGCATCTGGCGCTGGGCGAGGCGGTGAAGGAGGATGCCGCCGTCTTCACCATCTCCGACCTGTCCGCGGTGTGGGCGGAAATCGCCGTGCCGCCACGCGACCTGGCGTCGGTGCGCGTGGGCGAGACGGTGATGGTCAAGGCCTCCGCCTTCGACGCCCAGGCCAGCGGCAAGATCACCTACGTCGGCTCGCTGCTGGGCGAGCAGACCCGCACAGCCAAGGCCCGCGTGGCGCTGGCCAATCCCGAGCGCGCCTGGCGCCCCGGCCTGTTTGTCAGCGTCGACGTGCTGTCCGGCCAGTCCGCCGACGCCGCCGTCACCGTGATGGCTGACGCGGTTCAAACGGTTGACGACAAGCCGGTGGTGTTTGTCCAGGTGGCGGGCGGCTTCCGCGCGCAGCCGGTGGCGCTTGGCCGCAGCGACGGCCAGCGCACCGAGATCCTCGAGGGCCTGTCGGCCGGCGCGCGGTATGCGGCGGCGGGCAGCTTCGTGCTCAAGGCGGAACTGGGCAAGGACGGCGCCGAACATGCGCACTGAAACGGAGGACACCATGTTTGAACGCATCATCCGATACGCCATCGCCCAGCGCTGGCTGGTGCTGCTGGCGGTGGCCGGCATGGCCGCACTCGGCGTCTACAACTACCAGCAGCTGCCGATCGACGCCGTGCCCGACATCACCAATGTGCAGGTGCAGGTCAACACCCAGGCGCCCGGCTACTCGCCGCTGGAGACCGAGCAGCGCGTCACCTTTCCGATCGAGACGCTGATGGCCGGCCTGCCCGGGCTGGAGCAGACACGCTCGCTGTCGCGCTACGGGCTATCGCAGATCACCGTCATCTTCAAGGACGGCACCGACATCTTCTTCGCGCGGCAGATGGTGGGCGAGCGCATACAGGAAGCGCGCGCGCAGCTGCCGGCGGGCGTCGCGCCGGCCATGGGCCCTGTGTCGACGGGCCTCGGCGAAATCTACCTGTGGACGGTGGAGGCCAGGCCGGGCGCGAAGAAGGCCGACGGCTCGCCCTACACGCCGACCGACCTGCGCGAGATCGAGGACTGGATCATCAAGCCGCAGCTGCGCAACGTGCCCGGCGTGACGGAGATTAACGCCATCGGCGGCTACGCCAAGGAGTACCAGGTGGCGCCCGATCCGCAGCGGCTGGCCTCCCACGGCCTGACCCTGCGCGACGTGGTGGCGGCGCTCGACCGCAACAACGGCAACGCCAGCGCCGGCTACATCGAGCGGCGCGGCGAACAGCTGCTGGTGCGCGCGCCGGGACAGGTGCGCTCGCTCGACGACCTGCGCGACATCATCCTCGCCAACGTGGACGGCGTGCCGCTGCGCGTGCGCGACGTGGCGCAGGTGGGCCTGGGCCGCGAACTGCGCACCGGCGCCGCCACCGAGAACGGCCGCGAGGTGGTGCTGGGCACCGTCTTCATGCTGATCGGCCAGAACAGCCGCGCGGTGTCGCAGGCGGTGGACCGCAAGATGGTCGACATCAACCGCAGCCTGCCGGCCGGCGTGCAGGCCGTCACCGTGTACGACCGCACCACGCTGGTGGACAGGGCGATCGACACGGTGAAGAAGAACCTGCTGGAAGGCGCGGTGCTGGTGATCGTGGTGCTGTTCCTCTTCCTCGGTAACATCCGCGCGGCGGTGATCACGGCGCTGGTGATCCCGCTGGCGATGCTGTTCACCTTCACCGGCATGGTGACGTACAAGGTCAGCGCCAACCTGCTCAGCCTGGGCGCGCTGGACTTCGGCATCATCGTCGATGGCGCGGTGGTCATCGTCGAGAACTGCGTGCGGCGGCTGGCGCACGCGCAGGCGCGCCACGGCCGCGTGCTGACGCGCGCGGAGCGCCATGAGGCAGTGTTCGCCGCCGCGCGCGAGGCCCGCAGGCCGCTGCTGTTCGGACAGCTGATCATCATGGTGGTCTACCTGCCGATCTTCGCGCTGACCGGCGTGGAAGGCCGCATGTTCCATCCGATGGCGCTGACGGTGGTGATGGCGCTGGTAGGTGCGATGCTGTTGTCGGTTACCTTCATTCCCGCCGCCGTGGCGCTGTTCATCGGCGACAGCGTGGCCGGGAAGGAGCACCGGCGGATCGGTGCGTGGTACGCGGCGGTGCTGGAGCGCGCACTGGCCAACACGCCGGTGGTACTGACGTTTGCCGGCATCGCGGTGGCCTTGTCGGTGCTGCTGGCCACGCGCATGGGCAGCGAGTTCGTGCCCAGCCTGAACGAGGGCGACATCGCGATCCAGGCGCTGCGCATCCCCGGCACCAGCCTGACGCAATCGGTGGCGATGCAGCAGCAGGTGGAGCTGGCGCTGAAGCGGCAGTTCCCGGAGATCGAGCGCATCTTTGCGCGCACCGGCACGGCCGAAATCGCGTCGGACCCGATGCCGCCCAACGTCTCGGACGGTTACATCATGCTCAAGCCGGAGTCGCAGTGGCCGGCGCCGAAGAAGTCGCATGATCAGTTGCGGGTGGCGATACAGCAGGCGGCGGAGCGCTTGCCGGGCAATGCCTTCGAGTTCTCGCAGCCCATCCAGTTGCGCTTCAACGAGCTGATTTCGGGCGTGCGCAGCGATGTCGCGGTCAAGCTGTTCGGCGACGACATGGCGGTGCTGGGCGAGACCGCCGCGCGCATCGCCGCCGTGCTGGGCAAGGTGGACGGCGCGACCGAGGTCAAGATCGAGCAGGCCGGCGGCCTGCCGGTGCTGACGGTGGAGATCGACCGCGGCAAGACGGCGCGCTACGGCCTGAATGTGGGCGACGTGCAGGAGACCGTCGCCACCGCCATCGGCGGCAGGGAAGCCGGCACGATGTTCGAGGGCGACCGCCGCTTCGACATCGTGGTGCGGCTGCCCGATGCGCTGCGCGGCGACCTGGATGCGATGCGGCGCCTGCCGGTGCCGCTGCCTCGCGCAGGCGGTGAGGCGGGCGGCGCCAACTTCATCCCGCTGGGCGAGGTGGCGAACTTCGCCATCGCGCCAGGGCCGAACCAGATCAGCCGCGAGGACGGCAAGCGGCGGGTGGTCATCAGCGCCAATGTGCGCGGGCGGGATATCGGTTCGTTTGTCGCGGAGGCTGAAGAGCGCCTGCAACAGGTGCGGGTCCCTGCCGGCTACTGGACCAGTTGGGGCGGACAGTTCGAGCAGCTGCAGTCGGCGTCGCGGCGCTTGCAGGTCGTGGTGCCGGTGGCGCTGCTGCTGGTGATGGTGCTGCTGTTCGCGATGTTCGGCAATCTGAAGGACGGGCTGCTGGTGTTCAGCGGCATACCGTTCGCGCTGACCGGCGGCGTCGCGGCGCTGGCCTTGCGCGGCATACCGTTGTCGATATCGGCGGCGGTGGGCTTCATCGCGCTGTCGGGCGTGGCGGTGCTCAATGGCCTGGTGCTGATCTCCTTCATCCGCAGCCTGCGCGAAGAAGGGCGCACGGTGGAGCAGGCGATCCGCGAGGGTTCGCTGGGCCGTCTGCGGCCGGTGCTGATGACGGCCCTGGTGGCATCGCTGGGCTTCATCCCGATGGCGATCGCCACCGGCACCGGCGCCGAAGTCCAGCGGCCGCTGGCGACGGTGGTCATCGGCGGCATCCTGTCGTCCACCGCGCTGACGCTGCTGGTGCTGCCGCTGCTGTACCGGCTGGCGTATTGGCGAGAACTCCGCAGCCGATAAGACCCGGCTGCGGTTTTTACCTTGGGGTCAATATCATTTCCTGCAGCTCGCGCCGCATGGTGTAGCGGTCCAGGAAATTGGTGCCCAGCAGGATGACGGGCAAGCCGCGTTCCTGGACGATGGCCTCAAGATTCCGGAGTTCCACCTCGCCGATGCGCATCCTGTCTACATTCACACGATAGACGTTGGTGATGCCATTGGCCGTGGATGCGGCGCCGGGCCGGCCTTTGCGGTAGTCGATGCCGAAGCGGATGGCGTCTGCCGCGGGCATCGCGATGACGGTGGCGCCGGTATCGACCAGCATCCGCGCGCTCATGCCGTTGATGCTGCCATTGGTGTAAAACTGGCCGGAGGAATCCGCACGCAAAACCAGCGATTGGTTCGCGCCGTTCGGCGCCGGATAACGGCCCACGGCGATCGTCACCGACTTGCCATGCTCGCTGATGGTGGCGCCGTCGTTGTGTACCGCCAGCAGTTGGTAGCCCGGCGCGATGGTGTTGCCGATTGCGTAGGCTATGGGTTCGCCGCCGTCCACCGTCATCAGCGCGCGATCGCGGACCACGCCCACCAAACTGATATTGGTGGCGTAGGCATTTGCGCCGGAAAGGATAAAGCCGGCTGTTAAAGCATAAGTCGAGAGGCGCATGGTAGTCAGCGAGAAAATCAATCTTGAGATTTATTTAATTTCCACCGAGCATAACATTTTAAAGCTGGCTCAAAATGCGCCAATCCTCACGCACCTATATAGGGTGGGTATTTGCGGCGAGGCTCTAAAAGCTCTAAACGCTCTAATTCGATAGAGATTGAACTAAATCGCTAGAAATCGCTCTAAAAAAGGAGCGCGGCATAGAAAAAATAGAGGAATTAGAGCCCGCCGCGCTTTTTTTTAGAGTTTTTAGAGCCGAAATTAGAAAAATTAGCGCGAAATCTAGCGAATTAGATTGATCTATAACGATTTAGAGCTTTTAGAGCCGGAGAAAAAAATGACCCACCCTATCCCCCTCCATCTGCCGGACGACGTATTCCACAGCCTGACGGATCATGTGGGCGAAGGCTGGTTCGGCCCGAAGACCGAGGCCGTGCTGTGCAAGCTAATTCGCGACTTTGTCGCCCACAAGCCCGGCGCGCCGACCACGCCATCGCGGCTAGCCAATGCCAACGGCTGCGGCACGCGCAATGCCTGGCAAAATATCTGGCTGCGATTTCCCGGTGATTCGACATGGAAGCTTGCGCGCAAATGTAGACCGCCAGCTTAGATCCGGAACCATCCACCACGCCAGAAAATGAAAAACGCCAGCCGCAAGGGCTGGCGTTCGTAGTCGCGACAGGGGATGGTGCTTACTCTTGCGGCGTCAGCGCCAGTGCGGAGCTGAAGTCGCCCATCGGCTTGGCGCCGTTGGCGGCCAGCGCCTTGTCGCGGGTGTTCAGGCCATCGAGCACCGGCAGGTTGAAGCGGCGGGTGATGGCGCGCAGGATCGAGGCCGAGTCGTACTGCGTGTGGTCCACGCCCTTCTTCACGTAGGGCGAGACGATGATGGCCGGCACGCGCGTGCCCGGACCCCACTGGTCGCCCTTCGGCGGGCTGGCGTGGTCGTAGAAGCCGCCGTTCTCGTCGTAGGTGACGATCACCAGCATGTTCTTCCACTGCGGGCTCTTTTTCAGCTTGGCGATGACGTCGGCGATGTGGGCGTCGCCGTCGGCCACGCTGGCGTAGCCGGGGTGCTGGTTCAGGTTACCCTGCGGCTTGTAGAAGGCCACCGGCGGCAAGGTGCCGTTGGCGACGTCGGCCACGAACTGGCTGTCGTAGTCCTTCAGGTGGGCCGCGCGATAGGCCGGGTTCTTCACCGGGTCCATGTTGGCGTAGTAGTTGAACGGCTGGTGGTGGAACTGGAAGTTGGGCGGATTGGTGATCGCGCCGCGCGGCGCGCCGGTGGTGGCGGCGGTGGTGTCCTTCCAGGCGCCGGCGTACCAGGCCCAGTCGATGTTCTTGCCGGTCAGCAGATCGCCGATGTTCTTCTGCGTCTGCGGCGGCAGCGTGCTGGCCTTGCTGGTGTCGGCGTACAGGTGGGTGCTGTCGTCGGCCGCGTAGCTGTTGCTGCTCGGCTGGTACGGCGGCTGCATGGTGTTGACCGCGTAGAACATGCCGCTGGCGTCGGCCGGCGTGATGGCGCCGTCGTTGGCGTAGGCCGGCGCGCCATTCAACACGCTGGTGGGCGCCGTGGCCGACGGCGTCAGGCGCACGAAGTTGCCCTTGGCGTCGACGTCGATCTTGGCGATCGAGCCCTTGGCCACCGAGGTGTCGGCGTTCGGGTACTGCGGCGCGCAGGCGCAGATCAGGTACTGGTGGGTCAGGAAGGAGCCGCCGAAGGCGCCGATGTACAGGTTGTCGGCCAGCGCGTACTGCTTGGCGATGTCCCACATCTTCATCTTGCTGCCGTCGTAGTAGCCCATGGTCAGGCCGCCGGCGTCGGAATAGGCCGCGAACTTGTCGTTGGCGCCGCCGTTGATCTGCATCTGGTCGTTGTAGAAGCGGTGCACCAGGTCGCGCGTGATGGTCGATTGCGCCAGGTACAGCGGGCTGTTGGCGTCGTCGATCTGGAACGGCTTGTTGGCCATGCCCATGGTCTGCGCCTGCGTGATCACCACGCTCTGGCCGGCGGCTGTCATGCCGCCCCAGGTTGGCGGCAGGGTCGGCAGGGTGCTGTTGTCGTAGTCCTTCTGCGGCACGTAGGCGCTGGTCGAGCTCGGGTTCACGTCCGGCACGCCGTTGGCGCCGGGGAACAGGCCGTACAGGTTGTCGAAGCCGCGGTTTTCCGCGTAGATCACGACGATGTTCTTGATGTTGTTGAGCGCCAGGCCGGCGTTGAGCGCGGCGGCCACGTCGGCCGGCGCGGCCAGAGCGCTGGCCGCGGCGATGACGTCGGTCACGCCGGCGTTCTCGGCCTTGAGCCTGGCCTGGTCGTCGCCGCCGACCTTGTTGATGTCGGCGATCAGGTTGGCCTCGGCCACGCCCAGCTTGGCGGCCAGCTTGCTGCTGGCGGCGGCGAAGTCGCCGCCGTTGGCGTCCATCAGCGCGACCAGTTCGGTGGTGATGGCGCTGACCACGCCGGTGTGGCCGTTCGGCGCGCGCAGCAGCAGCTTCTGCGTGACCTTGGTGCCGGCGTCGCCGACGGCGTCGTGGCGGATGGCGTCGGTGCCGACCGTGACCAGGAGCGCGCCGCTGCTGGTGCCGGTGACGGCGAAGCTGCCGTCGGCGCCGGTGCGCACGGTCGACGAGCCGCTGTCGCAGGTCAGCTTGGCGGTGGTGCTTTCCAGGCAGACTACGGCGTTTTCATAATAGCTGCCGACCACCTGGCCCTTGATCGCGGGCACGTTGTCGGAGGAGCTGCCGCAGGCGATCAGGCCGGCGCCCAGGCCGATCGACATCAGCATCAGGGGCAGCGGGCGCATCGGGTTCAGTTTCATCTTCTTGCCTTGTGGGTGGGTATCAAAGCGCCTCATGCTAGGTTTGAAATATTTCAGGGTGATGAAATTTCATGTTTTGTTTTGTATTCTTTCCTATCTGTCATGGGGCGGTCATTTCACGCTGCTAGGCTTGCCGCATGAAAAAGATTGTCGTTGTCCTCGCCGCCGCCTCTGCCGCGCTACTGGCGGCCTGCCAGAAACCGCCTGCCGCGCTGTCCGCCGCGTCCGCGCCCGCCGCCTACGCGCCGATGCAGCATCAGCCCACTGTGCCGGTGCTGACGGCGCTGGGGCGCGCCATGTTCAGCGAGACCAGCTTGTCGGCGTCCGGCCGCGACAGCTGCGCCAGTTGCCACCATCCCGACCACGCCTACGCCCCGCCCAACCGGCTGGCGGCGCAGCTGAGCGGCATTGACGGCGCCACGCAAGGCACGCGCGCCGCGCCGTCGCTGAAGTATCTGCAGACGGTGCCGCCGTTCAGCGAGCACTATCACGACGACGACGGCGACGACAGCGTCGACGCCGGCCCGACCGGCGGCTACGACTGGGACGGCCGCGCGCGCTCGGCGCACGAGCAGGCGCGCGGACCGCTGCTGTCGCCGCGCGAGATGGGCAACAAGGATGACGCGGCGGTGGTGGCCAGGCTGCGCGCCGGCCCGCTGGCGCCGCAGTTCCGGCAAGCCTTCGGCGACGACATCTTCGACCATCCCGACGCCGCCATGCGCGCCGCGCTGATGGCGCTGGAGGTGTTCCAGCAAAGCCCGGCCGACTTCTACCCCTACACCAGCAAGTACGACGCCTACCTGCGCAAGCAGGCCGCGCTGACGCCGCAGGAGGCGCGCGGCCTGGCCCTGTTCAACGACGAGCACAAGGGCAACTGCGCGTCCTGCCACATCAGCAGGATCGCGCAGGGCGGGGCCTTCCCGCAGTTCACCGACTACGGCCTGATCAACCTGGGCGTGCCGCGCAACGGCAAGCTGGCGGTCAACGCCGACCCGGCGTATTTCGACCTCGGCCTGTGCGGCCCGGACCGCACCGACCTGCGCGCGCACCGCGAATACTGCGGCCGCTTCCGCACGCCGTCGCTGCGCAACGTCGCGCTGCGCAAGGTCTACTTCCACAACGGCAGCTTCGACAGCCTGGAGCAGGTGGTGCGCTTCTACGCGCAGCGCGACACGGCGCCGCAGAAATGGTATCCGCGCCAGGCCGACGGCAGCGTCCACAAGTTCGACGACCAGCCGGCCGGCATGGACGCCAACGTCAATATGGAAGCGCCGTTCGGCGGCCGGCCCGGCGGCCGGCCCGCGCTGAACGACAGGGAAATCGCCGACGTGGTGGCCTTCCTGCACACGCTGACGGACGGCTACCCCGGGGTCAAGTCTGACATTTGGACACGAGCTGTGCAGTAGTCGCGTCTACGGCGGAGGTCGTGTCCGAATGTCAGACTTGACCCCCGCCGGAAAGTGGATCATTAGCAAATATGTCATAGAATGCGGGATTCGTTTTTTTATAGACATCGCCCATGAAATACATCAAGCAGTTGAGCATCGCGGCCGTGGTGGTGGCCGTCGCCGGCGCGGGCGCCTTCGTGGCGCTGCGCGGCAAGCAGCCGGCCAGCGCGCCCGCCGCCGCCCCGACGGCGGCCGCGGGCGCCACGCCGGAGATCATGCCGGAACTGCGCAATATGCTGGCGGCCTACCGCAAGATCATCGTGCTGCTGGCCGACGAGAAGTCCTTGTCCGAGTCCGACCGCAAGGCCGCCGGCCAGGTCGGCCAGTCGCTGTTCCACGAGAACCTGGAGCGGCTGGCCAAGGTGCAGGCCATGCTGGCCCAAGCCCAGGCGCTGCCGCCGTCGCAGCGCGACGCCGCCGACGATGCGCTGCTGTCGTATATCGAATCGGCCAGCGACCTGTTCGACGCCGACCGCCTGGCCTTCCGCGAAGTGCTGCTGTCGCTGCAAAAGCTGGCGGCCGCCGACCAGACCCTGCCAGCGATCAAGCTGCACAAGCGCGTCAGCGAGGACCTGGCCGCGCTGGAGGACATCGAGAAGCAGTACGACAAGGAGATCAACGACATCTTCTCGCGCTTCGACACGCGCGCCATCACGCCCAAGCGCGAACGCTGGGACGACTACGTGGCCCACCTGCGCAAGCTGTACGCGCGCGATCAGATCATGAAGGACTACGGCGTCATCGTGCCGTATCCGGAGCCGCCCAAGACGGCGGAGCAGGAAGTGCAGGCCAAGGAGATCTTCGGCAACGCGCTGCCGCCCAAGACCGTGGTGCTGACCTTCGACGACGGCCCGCACAAGAGCTACACCGAGGAGGTGGCGGCCATCCTCAAGCAGTACAACGTGCCGGGCGTGTTCTTCCAGGTCGGCCAGAACCTCGGCAAGCTCGATGCGCAGGGCAAGCAGACCCTGAGCGCCAACGCCGCCGAGAGCCGGCGCCTGATCGACGCCGGCCACACCGTGGGCAACCACAGCTTCAGCCACGCGCTGCTGTCCAAGGAAAAGGGCGAGCAGCTGTACGGCGAGATCGCCAACGCCGACCTGCTGTTGAAAGCCAGCGACGCGCGCCGCTCCGACCTGTTCCGCTTCCCGTACGGCGCCCACAACGCCGAGGGCCTGGCCATCCTGTCCAAACTGGGCCTGCGCTCGGTGATGTGGAATATCGATTCGCTGGACTGGGCCGATCCGGTGCCGAGCTCCATCGCCAACCGCGTGCTGACCACCCTGAACAAGGAGCAGCGCGGCATCATCCTGTTCCACGACATCCACGAGCGCAGCGTCAAGGCGCTGCCGCTGGTGCTCGACAAGCTGATCGCCGACGGCTACAGCTTCGCCGCCTGGGACGGCCAGGAGTTCAAGGTGGCCAAGGGCGGCAAGCCGGAGCCGGAGAAGATCGCCGTCAGCACCGGCTACGCCAACAGCTACGCGGTGGTCATCGGCATCAACGACTATCAGAAGTGGCCCAAGCTGCAGTACGCGGTGCAGGACGCCAGGGCGATCCGCGACACGCTGGTCAACCGCTTCGGCTTCGCCGGCGAGCGGGTGTTTACGCTGTCGAACGGCGAGGCCACGCGCAACAACATCCTGGCGCTGTTCCACGACAAGCTGGCCGACGCCCAGCTGAAGAAGGACGACCGCATCTTCGTGTTCTTCGCCGGCCACGGCGCCACGCGCCAGCTCAGCTCCGGCCGCAACCTGGGCTACATCATCCCGGTCGACTCGGACCCGCAGCAGGTCAGCTTCGACGCCATCCCGATGACGGACCTGCAGAACATCGCCGAGAGCCTCAACGCCAAGCACGTGCTGTTCGTGATGGACGCCTGCTACAGCGGCCTGGGTCTGACGCGCGGCGGCGGCAGCAGCGCCTTCCTGCGCGATAACGCGCGCCGCATGGGCCGGCAGATGCTGACCGCCGGCGGCGCCGACCAGATGGTGGCCGACGGCGGCCCGAACGGCCACTCGGTGTTCACCTGGACCCTGCTGCAGGCCCTGAACGGCAAGGCCGACCTGAACGGCGACGGCCTGATCACCGCCACCGAGCTGGCGGCCTACGTGGCGCCGGCCGTGGCCAGCGTGTCGCAGCAGACGCCGGCCTTCGGCAGCCTGCCCGGATCGGAGGGCGGCGAGTTCGTGTTCCAGCTGCCGGCCGAGGCGGAGTTCCTCAGCGCGCAGTCGGCGCAGCTGTCGCCGGACGCGATCGCCCTGAACAGCAAGCTCGATAAGGGCCGCGACCAGAAGGCCGACGGCAACACGGTGGTGGTCAGGAACCTGCAGGGCGAGGAGCAGAAGATCGCCGCGCCCAAGCCGGTGGATGCGTCCAGCCGCCAGCTGGCGCAGCGCGCCAACGACAAGGGCCTGCAGCTGTACAAGGAGAAGCAGTACGCGCAGGCGGAGGCGGCGTTCACCGAGGCCTTGAAGTACAGGCCCGACTTCGGGCTGGCCGCCAACAACCTGGGCTTCGTCTACTACAAGCAGGAGAAGTACGCGGAGGCGGCGCGCTGGTTCGAGAACACGCTGCAGATCGACACCTCGCGCGCCATCGCCTACCTGAACCTGGGCGACGCCCGCATGCACCTGGGCGACAACGAGAAGGCCAAAAAGGCCTACACCAGTTTCCTGGAACTGGTGCCCAACCACGCCAGCGCCGCTTACGCGAAAGAGCAGCTCAAAAAGCTATAAAAAAGTCCCGCTGCAAAATCCCGCCGCGCTTTGTTCAAACGCTGCCGGCCCGCTCGATGACCAGGATGCGGGCCTGGCCGCGCGGACGGGCGGAGTGGGCCTCGCCTTCGTCGACGAAGAAGATGTCGCCCGCCTGCAGCGTCACCGTCTGTTCGGCGCCGTCGCCGCGGTAGTGCATGTCCACCTCGCCGTCCATCACGGCGAACACTTCCTGGCCGTCGTTGACGTGCCAGCCGTAGGGCTGGTCGGTCCAGTGCAGGCGCACGGTGGCGTCCCGCATGGCGGCGATCAGGTCGGCGCCCCACGCTTGCCCGGCGCGGTAGTCCCTGCTGCGCACGACCCTCATGCCTCGTTCCAGTCGTATTCCATCTGCAGCGCGGTGCGCGCGGCCAGCTCGTGGCCGGCCAGCCGCGCCACCAGGTGCAGCGACATGTCCATGCCGGCCGAGATGCCGCCGCTGGTGACGGTGCGGCCGTTGTCGATCCAGCGCCGCTCGCCCGTCACCTCCAGGCTCGGGAAGGCGGCGCGCAGGTCGGTGATGTCTTCCCAGTGCGTGGTCACTTGCTGGCCGTCCAGCAGCCCGGCCTGCGCCAGCAGGAAGGCGCCGGTGCACACCGACGCTACCAGCTCGCAGGCCGGCGCGGTGGCGGCGATCCAGCGTATCACTTCCTGCTTGTCCCGCTCGGCGTCGACCACGCCGCCCGGCACGATCAGCACGTCGATCTGGCCGGCGTTGCCGAAGTCCGCCTCGGGAAACACGCTCAGCCCCGCGCGTGCCCGCAGCATGGCGCTGCGCTGGCCGATGGTGCGCACGCGGAATGGCGCTTCCGTCCCCGGCGCCAGCCTGGCGGCCATGCGCGTGGCGCAGGTGAATACTTCGTACGGCCCGGCGAAGTCGAGTACCTCAACGTCGTCGAATACATAGATGCCGATGGTGCGTGTCATGGTGGCTCCCTTGAGTAGATGGCTCCATCATGCCTGCGTGGCGGTTGACACAAATGACATTCATGGTTGAATATCTGCCACATGAAACCCATCGACATCTGGCTGCTCGTTTATCCCGGCTTCGTGCTGCTCGACGCCACGGGCTCGGCGCAAGTGTTCTCCACCGCGAACGACGAGGCGCGCGAGGCCGGTCGGCCCGAACCCTACCGCATCCGCATGATCGCGCCCGGCGGCGGGCTGGTGGCGTCCACCGCCGGCGTCAGCGTGATGACGGAGCCGCTGCCCCGGACGGGACGCGGCCTGGCCGGATCGACCCTGATCGTGGCCGGCGGCCGTGGCCTCGAACTGGGCGACAGTCCGGCGCTGGCCCCGGCCACTGTGCGCTGGGTCCAGCGCGCCGCCGGAAGTGTGCGGCGCTGCTGCGCGGTCTGCACCGGCGCCTTCGTGCTGGCGCGGGCCGGCCTGCTGGCGGGCCGCAGCGCCGTCACGCACTGGATGGACGTCGCGCAGCTGCGGGCGCAGTACCCGGACCTGCAGGTGCTGGACGACGCGATCTACGTCAAGGACGGTCCCTACTACACGTCGGCCGGCATCGCCGCCGGCATGGACCTGGCCCTGAGCCTGGTCGAGGAGGACAGCGGCCGCGGCGCCGCGCTGGACACGGCCAAGCGGCTGGTGGTGTTCTTCAAGCGGCCCGGCGGCCAGCGCCAGTTCAGCTCCGAGCTGCTGGCGCAGGCCGACCCGCAGGGCTTGCACGGCCAGCTGACCGGCTGGCTGCGGCCGCGCCTGAAGCGGCAGATCGATGTCGAGCAGATGGCGGCGGCGTTCGCGCTGTCGGTGCGCACCCTGCACCGCCGGCTGCGGCAGGAGGCCGGCATCTCGCCGGCCCAGCTGCTGCTGCGGCTGCGCATGGAGGCGGCCTGCGGCCTGCTGGAGCGGCCCGGCATGAGCGTCAAGCGCGCCGCCAGCCAGAGCGGCTTTGGCAGCGAGTACAATCTGCGGCGCGCGTTTGCGGCCCAGCTGGGCGTGGTGCCCAGCGACTACCAGGCGCGCTTTGGCTGAACCGGATAAGCGGACATACGACAGATGATGCAGGAATTCGAGAAGTGGGTGGCGCGCGTGCTGCTGCTCAACAGCGCGCTGGCGCTGGGCGTGAGCCTGGGGCTGCTGGGCGAGCCGCAATCGGCCGACGCGCTGCCGCTGCTGTACGGCGCCGCCATGCTGGGCTTCCTGTCGGCCGTGCTGTCGCTCAAGCGCTGGAAGGCCGGCCTGTGGGGCGGCGCGCTGTACTACGCGCTGCAGCTGGTCAGCGTCTATCCGTTTGCCGGCGGCTGGCAGTTCGCCGTCAAGGCCGGCGTCAGCGTCGGCCTGGTGATGCGCTTCGCCAGCGGCGTGGTGGTGCTCAATATGGTGGCGCTGGCGCTGCTGGCGGCCACCGCCGCCGTGCTGGCCTGGCGCTACCGCGCGCCGAACACCTGACCGCCCAGGTAGGAGTAGTAGAAGCGCTGCTGGCTGGTGGCCAGCAGCACCCGGTGGGCGCGCAGGAAGTCGCGGCCCAGGATCATGTCGACGTGCTTGATGCCGAACTGCTGGGTGTTGGGCACCGCGGCCAGCGCGAGGCGCGGGTGGCCGATGGTTTCCTCGCCGAGTGTGAAGCTGTCGAAGACGGCGCCGTCCGCCGTGGCAGCCACGCCCAGCGCGGCCGCCGTGTCGCGGTCGACCACCGACTGTTCGGCGCTGCTGTCGATCAGCGCGCGCACGCCGCGGCCGTTGAGCTGCGCCTGCACGTAGGCGGCGCTGTGCCTGTCGCTGAGTTCGAGCGGCACGTCCAGCGCGTGGGTGTCCCAATAGGCCAGCGACTTGGCGCCGCAGCCTTCGTCGCGGAAGAATTTCAGCTTGCGCTCGGCCAGCGCGATCTCCAGGTCCGATTGCAGCAGGTAGTCGGCGCCGACCTTGCCGCCGTAGCCGGGATCGTCCGCGCGCTCGACCACCGGGAACCAGGCCCGGGCCACGCGCGACGGTCCGATCACCACCTCCTCCGGCTGGGCCGCGAAGCTGGCGTTGTCGCTGTCGGCGCCGCGCACGCGGTTCAGGGTGCGCGTGAGCGGCAGCTGCTGGCGGTCGGCCTCGGCGCGCGTGAGCACGGTGCGCGGCGCGCCGGTGTCGATCAGCATGCGCACCGGCTTGCCGTTGACCTGGCCTTCGATGTAGGGGATGCCGGTCGAGGCCTGGAGGTTGAGCTCGAGCGCGGCCAGCTCGGTGTAGCGGCAGGCGTGGGCGGAGGCGCTGGCCGCCAGCAGCAGGCCGGTGCCCAGCAGTCGTTGCAGGGTAGGGTGGGTCATGGCACGAAAGCGATCGAGAGGCCCGGATCAGGCGATGCCCGATGTTAGCATTTCAATCAGCTTTCGTGGCCGTCATTTTTACGGCTTGCGGAAACGCAGGATGAACTGGTCGGTGTGGGCGCGGATGCCGGTCTCGAACACCTGGGCGCCGCGGTCGTCCTTGGGATTGCGCAGCGCCTGCGATTCGGCGTCGAGCACGAAGCCGGCCGCCAGCACTTCCTTCTTGACCAGGGCCTCGTCGACGCGGTGCAGCCTGGTCATGCCGGCGTCGTCCAGCCCCGGCTGGGCCGCGTGGTCCAGCACGATATAGTAGCCGCCCGGCTTGAGCGCGTCGAAGGCCGCCTTGTTCAACTCGGCCGTGCCGGCGGCGCCGCCCCAGATGTGGATGTCGTGGTAATTCTGCGAGGTCCACACCAGGTCGGCCTTGACCGGCACGTTGAGCGAGGCCGCGGCGACGGTCTCATGCACGTTGGCGCGGCCCGGCTCGGCCGACACCGGCGGCGGCAGCGGCTTGCCCTTGGCGCGGTCGATCCACACCTGCGGCACCGCCGCGTACACCGCGCCCTGCGGCCCGACCGCCGCGCTGAACAGGCGGGTGAAGTAGCCGCGGCCGGGGAAGTAGTCCACCACCACCTGGCCCGGCTGGACCTTGGCGAAGGCCAGCATCTCGGCCGGCTTGCGGTCGGCGTCGCGCGCCTTGTCGGCGTCCGGGCGGGTGGCGTCGGCCACGGCGGCGGCGGCCAGCGGCGCCTGGCCGGCGGCGGCGGCGTGGCCAGCCAGCCACAAGGTGTTGCTCAGGCAAAACAGGCCGAGGGTGAGGATTCCACGTTTCATATCAAAACTCTCCTAATGGGGGCGGCGCGGATGCGCGTTGCCGATTATGCACCGATGTCGCGCGTCGTGCCCGGTGTCCGCGGCGCGTCATCCGGCGGTCACACTTGCCGGTCAGGATATCCGCACGGATATATTTCTTTTATGGCTGGATTTTTTATTCGGGCAACTAATTTATTGATTAAACATGCCAAAAGATCAGGTTGCGGAGCTGCGACAGGGGGTAAAAAAATTCTTTTGGGAAATTAGCTAGGCTATAATCCAATGTCGGAAAACCTGAAATGGTAGTTGTCAGGCGGCTTATACGGTGGCTTCGCAGGAAATTTTCTGTCGAGAAAAAGTTTACTTAATGAAAGTCCAATTTCAGTCGTTATATACAGAACGGATGAGTTTTTCTCCGACAGGAATTCCCAGCTGCGTTATAAAAAAATAGCTTTTACACAAGTTTTATTACCAATACAGGGACTCGGACGTCGGGCATGAGCCGATGGCCGAGTTGCTTTCTGAGCAAATATAAAGTCGTACCTCCAGGAGAATTACATGAGTTTCGCAACCACCTTCACGACGGCACAAATCGCCAGCCTGACCACTGCACAGATGCTGCAACTGACCTCGGCTGATATTGCTGCGTTTAGTTCCGATCAGTTAGGTGCGTTCACGACGGCTCAGATTCCCTCCCTGACGACGGCGCAGCTGGCCGGCGGCATCACCACCACCCAGGCCGGCGTCCTGAGCACGCTGCAGATGAGCGTGCTGACCTCGGCCCAGATCGGCGCGCTGAGCACCGCCAGCTTCAACGTGCTGAGCGCCGGCGACATCGCCGCGCTGGCCACCGCCGCCATCGGCGGCATCAGCACTGGCCAGATCAAGGCGCTCAAGACCGCGCAGCTGGTGGCGCTGACCACCGACCAGGCCGCGCAGCTGACCTCGAGCCAGGTCGCCGCGCTGAGCACCGGCGTCATCACCGCGCTGGAAACGGCCGACCTGGCCCAGATCAAGGTGGCCTCGATCGCCGCGCTGAGCACGGCCCAGATCGCCACGCTGAGCACCACTCAGATCGCCTCGCTGGCGACCGCGTCGCTGGCCGCGCTGAGCACGGCCGGCATCGCCGCGCTGGGCACCAGCCAGGTCAGCGTGCTGGAGTCGAACCAGATCGCCGGCCTGACCACGGCGCAGGTGGCCGCGCTGACCACGGCCAACCTGAGCCTGATCACCACCGCCAACCTGGGCAACCTGAGCGCCGGCGACATCGGCGCCCTGCGCACCGTCCAGGTGGCCAACCTGACCACCGGCCAGGTGAGCGGCCTGACCAGCACCCAGGTCATGGCACTGGGCACCGCTGCCGTGGCCGCGCTGACCACCAACCAGATCGTCGCGCTGACGGCGGCCCAGGCCGGCGTGCTGACCAGTGCCCAGGTGGGCGCGCTGTCGAGCAACGCCCTGGTGGCGCTGGAGACGGCCGACTTTGCCGCGCTGTCGACCGCCGCTGTCGGCGGCCTGACCTCGGCCCAGATGAAGGTGCTGACCGCCGGCCAGGTGGCCGCGCTGAGCACCAGCGACGCCGTGGCCCTGAGCAGCACGCAAGTGCTGGCGCTGAGCACGGCCGGCATCGCCGCGCTGTCGACCGAAGATATGGCGCTGGTCAAGCTGAGCGCGATCGGCGCGCTGGGCAGCGCCCAGGCCGCCGCATTGACCACCGCCCAGGTCACCTCGCTGTCGACCGCGATGCTGGCCGTATTGAGCAGCACCTCGATGGCGGCCCTGAGCAGCAACCAGGTTGTCGCACTGAGCTCGGCGCAGATCGCCCAGCTGAGCGCGACCCAGATCGCCGCCTTGTCGGCGGCCGGCATCAGCGGCATTGAAACGGCCGACCTGGTGGCCCTGGGCAGCGCCGACATCGTCGCGCTGCGCAGCGCCCAGGTGGCGGGCCTGACCGCGGCCCAGGTGGCCGCGCTGTCGACCACCCAGATGACGCAGCTGAGCGCGGCCAACGTGGGCGCGCTGAGCACCAGCCAGATCGTTGCCCTGAGCACCGCCGAGGCGTCCGTGCTGAGCACGGCGCAGGTGGCCGCGCTGTCGACCAACGCGGTGGCCGCGCTGGAGACGGCCGACTTCGCCGCACTGTCGACCGCCGCCATCGCCGCGCTGAGCGTGGCGCAGTTCAAGGCCCTGGGCACCGCCCAGGTGGTGGCGCTGACCACCGCCGAGGCGGCCGCGCTGACCACCGCGCAGGTGGCCGCGCTGTCGACCAACGCCATCGGCGCGCTGGAGACGGCCGACCTGTCGGCGCTGCAGGCGGCCGCGCTGGCCGTGCTGAGCACGGGCCAGATCGCCGCCCTGAGCACCACCCAGATCGCCTCGATGGCGACCGCCGCGCTGGCCGCGCTGAGCACGGCCGGCATCGCCTCGCTGAGCACCAGCCAGGTCAGCGTGCTGGCGTCGAACCAGATCGCCGGCCTGACCACGGCGCAGGTGGCCGCGCTGACCACGGCCAACCTGAGCCTGATCACCACCGCCAACCTGGGCAACCTGAGCGCCGGCGACATCGGCGCCCTGCGCACCGTCCAGGTGGCCAACCTGACCACCGGCCAGGTGAGCAGCCTGACCAGCACCCAGGTCATGGCGCTGAGCACGGCCGGCGTGGCCGCGCTGACCACCGGCCAGATCGTCGCGCTGACGGCGGCCCAGGCCGGCGTGCTGACCAGTGCCCAGGTGGGCGCGCTGTCGAGCAACGCCCTGGTGGCGCTGGAGACGGCCGACTTTGCCGCGCTGTCGACCGCCGCTGTCGGCGGCCTGACCGCGGCCCAGATGAAGGTGCTGACCGCCGGCCAGGTGGCCGCGCTGAGCACCAGCGACGCCGTGGCCCTGAGCAGCACGCAAGTGCTGGCGCTGAGCACGGCCGGCATCGCCGCGCTGTCGACCGAAGATATGGCGCTGGTCAAGCTGAGCGCGATCGGCGCGCTGGGCAGCGCCCAGGCCGCCGCATTGACCACCGCCCAGGTCACCTCGCTGTCGACCGCGATGCTGGCCGTATTGAGCAGCACCTCGATGGCGGCCCTGAGCAGCAACCAGGTTGTCGCACTGAGCTCGGCGCAGATCGCCCAGCTGAGCGCGACCCAGATCGCCGCCCTGTCGGCGGCCGGCATCAGCGGCATTGAAACGGCCGACCTGGTGGCCCTGGGCAGCGCCGACATCGTCGCGCTGCGCAGCGCCCAGGTGGCGGGCCTGACCGCGGCCCAGGTGGCCGCGCTGTCGACCGCCCAGATGACGCAGCTGAGCGCGGCCAACGTGGGCGCGCTGAGCACCAGCCAGATCGTTGCCCTGAGCACCGCCGAGGCATCCGTGCTGAGCACGGCGCAGGTGGCCGCGCTGTCGACCAACGCGGTGGCCGCGCTGGAGACGGCCGACTTCGCCGCACTGTCGACCGCCGCCATCGCCGCGCTGAGCGTGGCGCAGTTCAAGGCCCTGGGCACCGCCCAGGTGGTGGCGCTGACCACCGCCGAGGCGGCCGCGCTGACCACCGCGCAGGTGGCCGCGCTGTCGACCAACGCCATCGGCGCGCTGGAGACGGCCGACCTGTCGGCGCTGCAGGCGGCCGCGCTGGCCGTGCTGAGCACGGGCCAGATCGCCGCCCTGAGCACCACCCAGATCGCCTCGATGGCGACCGCCGCGCTGGCCGCGCTGAGCACGGCCGGCATCGCCTCGCTGAGCACCAGCCAGGTCAGCGTGCTGGCGTCGAACCAGATCGCCGGCCTGACCACGGCGCAGGTGGCCGCGCTGACCACGGCCAACCTGAGCCTGATCACCACCGCCAACCTGGGCAACCTGAGCGCCGGCGACATCGGCGCCCTGCGCACCGTCCAGGTGGCCAACCTGACCACCGGCCAGGTGAGCAGCCTGACCAGCACCCAGGTCATGGCGCTGAGCACGGCCGGCGTGGCCGCGCTGACCACCGGCCAGATCGTCGCGCTGACGGCGGCCCAGGCCGGCGTGCTGACCAGTGCCCAGGTGGGCGCGCTGTCGAGCAACGCCCTGGTGGCGCTGGAGACGGCCGACTTTGCCGCGCTGTCGACCGCCGCTGTCGGCGGCCTGACCGCGGCCCAGATGAAGGTGCTGACCGCCGGCCAGGTGGCCGCGCTGAGCACCAGCGACGCCGTGGCCCTGAGCAGCACGCAAGTGCTGGCGCTGAGCACGGCCGGCATCGCCGCGCTGTCGACCGAAGATATGGCGCTGGTCAAGCTGAGCGCGATCGGCGCGCTGGGCAGCGCCCAGGCCGCCGCATTGACCACCGCCCAGGTCACCTCGCTGTCGACCGCGATGCTGGCCGTATTGAGCAGCACCTCGATGGCGGCCCTGAGCAGCAACCAGGTCGTCGCACTGAGCTCGGCGCAGATCGCCCAGCTGAGCGCGACCCAGATCGCCGCCCTGTCGGCGGCCGGCATCAGCGGCATTGAAACGGCCGACCTGGTGGCGCTGGGCAGCGCCGACATCGTCGCGCTGCGCAGCGCCCAGGTGGCGGGCCTGACCGCGGCCCAGGTGGCCGCGCTGTCGACCGCCCAGATGACGCAGCTGAGCGCGGCCAACGTGGGCGCGCTGAGCACCAGCCAGATCGTTGCCCTGAGCACCGCCGAGGCGTCCGTGCTGAGCACGGCGCAGGTGGCCGCGCTGTCGACCAACGCGGTGGCCGCGCTGGAGACGGCCGACTTCGCCGCACTGTCGACCGCCGCCATCGCCACGCTGAGCGTGGCGCAGTTCAAGGCCCTGGGCACCGCCCAGGTGGTGGCGCTGACCACCGCTGAGGCGGCCGCGCTGACCACCGCGCAAGTGGCCGCGCTGTCGACCAACGCCATCGGCGCGCTGGAGACGGCCGACCTGTCGGCGCTGCAGGCGGCCGCGCTGGCCGTGCTGAGCACGGGCCAGATCGCCGCCCTGAGCACCACCCAGATCGCCTCGATGGCGACCGCCGCGCTGGCCGCGCTGAGCACGGCCGGCATCGCCTCGCTGAGCACCAGCCAGGTCAGCGTGCTGGCGTCGAACCAGATCGCCGGCCTGACCACGGCGCAGGTGGCCGCGCTGACCACGGCCAACCTGAGCCTGATCACCACCGCCAACCTGGGCAACCTGAGCGCCGGCGACATCGGCGCCCTGCGCACCGTCCAGGTGGCCAACCTGACCACCGGCCAGGTGAGCAGCCTGACCAGCACCCAGGTCATGGCGCTGAGCACGGCCGGCGTGGCCGCGCTGACCACCGGCCAGATCGTCGCGCTGACGGCGGCCCAGGCTGGCGTGCTGACCAGTGCCCAGGTGGGCGCGCTGTCGAGCAACGCCCTGGTGGCGCTGGAGACGGCCGACTTTGCCGCGCTGTCGACCGCCGCTGTCGGCGGCCTGACCGCGGCCCAGATGAAGGTGCTGACCGCCGGCCAGGTGGCCGCGCTGAGCACCAGCGACGCCGTGGCCCTGAGCAGCACGCAAGTGCTGGCGCTGAGCACGGCCGGCATCGCCGCGCTGTCGACCGAAGATATGGCGCTGGTCAAGCTGAGCGCGATCGGCGCGCTGGGCAGCGCCCAGGCCGCCGCATTGACCACCGCCCAGGTCACCTCGCTGTCGACCGCGATGCTGGCCGTATTGAGCAGCACCTCGATGGCGGCCCTGAGCAGCAACCAGGTTGTCGCACTGAGCTCGGCGCAGATCGCCCAGCTGAGCGCGACCCAGATCGCCGCCCTGTCGGCGGCCGGCATCAGCGGCATTGAAACGGCCGACCTGGTGGCGCTGGGCAGCGCCGACATGGTCGCGCTGCGCAGCGCCCAGGTGGCGGGCCTGACCGCGGCCCAGGTGGCCGCGCTGTCGACCACCCAGATGACGCAGCTGAGCGCGGCCAACGTGGGCGCGCTGAGCACCAGCCAGATCGTTGCCCTGAGCACCGCCGAGGCGTCCGTGCTGAGCACGGCGCAGGTGGCCGCGCTGTCGACCAACGCGGTGGCCGCGCTGGAGACGGCCGACTTCGCCGCACTGTCGACCGCCGCCATCGCCGCGCTGAGCGTGGCGCAGTTCAAGGCCCTGGGCAGCGCCCAGGTGGTGGCGCTGACCACCGCCGAGGCGGCCGCGCTGACCACCGCGCAAGTGGCCGCGCTGTCGACCAACGCCATTGGCGCGCTGGAGACGGCCGACCTGTCGGCGCTGCAGGCGGCCGCGCTGGCCGTGCTGAGCACGGGCCAGATCGCCGCCCTGAGCACCACCCAGATCGCCTCGATGGCGACCGCCGCGCTGGCCGCGCTGAGCACGGCCGGCATCGCCTCGCTGAGCACCAGCCAGGTCAGCGTGCTGGCGTCGAACCAGATCGCCGGCCTGACCACGGCGCAGGTGGCCGCGCTGACCACGGCCAACCTGAGCCTGATCACCACCGCCAACCTGGGCAACCTGAGCGCCGGCGACATCGGCGCCCTGCGCACCGTCCAGGTGGCCAACCTGACCACTGGCCAGGTGAGCAGCCTGACCAGCACCCAGGTCATGGCGCTGAGCACGGCCGGCGTGGCCGCGCTGACCACCGGCCAGATCGTCGCGCTGACGGCGGCCCAGGCCGGCGTGCTGACCAGTGCCCAGGTGGGCGCGCTGTCGAGCAACGCCCTGGTGGCGCTGGAGACGGCCGACTTTGCCGCGCTGTCGACCGCCGCTGTCGGCGGCCTGACCGCGGCCCAGATGAAGGTGCTGACCGCCGGCCAGGTGGCCGCGCTGAGCACCAGCGACGCCGTGGCCCTGAGCAGCACGCAAGTGCTGGCGCTGAGCACGGCCGGCATCGCCGCGCTGTCGACCGAAGATATGGCGCTGGTCAAGCTGAGCGCGATCGGCGCGCTGGGCAGTGCCCAGGCCGCCGCATTGACCACCGCCCAGGTCACCTCGCTGTCGACCGCGATGCTGGCCGTATTGAGCAGCACCTCGATGGCGGCCCTGAGCAGCAACCAGGTTGTCGCACTGAGCTCGGCGCAGATCGCCCAGCTGAGCGCGACCCAGATCGCCGCCCTGTCGGCGGCCGGCATCAGCGGCATTGAAACGGCCGACCTGGTGGCCCTGGGCAGCGCCGACATCGTCGCGCTGCGCAGCGCCCAGGTGGCGGGCCTGACCGCGGCCCAGGTGGCCGCGCTGTCGACCACCCAGATGACGCAGCTGAGCGCGGCCAACGTGGGCGCGCTGAGCACCAGCCAGATCGTTGCCCTGAGCACCGCCGAGGCGTCCGTGCTGAGCACGGCGCAGGTGGCCGCGCTGTCGACCAACGCGGTGGCCGCGCTGGAGACGGCCGACTTCGCCGCACTGTCGACCGCCGCCATCGCCGCGCTGAGCGTGGCGCAGTTCAAGGCCCTGGGCACCGCCCAGGTGGTGGCGCTGACCACCGCCGAGGCGGCCGCGCTGACCACCGCGCAAGTGGCCGCGCTGTCGACCAACGCCATCGGCGCGCTGGAGACGGCCGACCTGTCGGCGCTGCAGGCGGCCGCGCTGGCCGTGCTGAGCACGGGCCAGATCGCCGCCCTGAGCACCACCCAGATCGCCTCGATGGCGACCGCCGCGCTGGCCGCGCTGAGCACGGCCGGCATCGCCTCGCTGAGCACCAGCCAGGTCAGCGTGCTGGCGTCGAACCAGATCGCCGGCCTGACCACGGCGCAGGTGGCCGCGCTGACCACGGCCAACCTGAGCCTGATCACCACCGCCAACCTGGGCAACCTGAGCGCCGGCGACATCGGCGCCCTGCGCACCGTCCAGGTGGCCAACCTGACCACCGGCCAGGTGAGCAGCCTGACCAGCACCCAGGTCATGGCGCTGAGCACGGCCGGCGTGGCCGCGCTGACCACCGGCCAGATCGTCGCGCTGACGGCGGCCCAGGCCGGCGTGCTGACCAGTGCCCAGGTGGGCGCGCTGTCGAGCAACGCCCTGGTGGCGCTGGAGACGGCCGACTTCGCCGCGCTGTCGACCGCCGCCATCGGCGGCCTGACCGCGGCCCAGGTCAAGACGCTGAGCGCTACCCAGGTGGCAGCCCTGAGCAGCAACGATGCCGCCGTGTTGAGCACGACGCAGGTGGCGGCGCTGACGACGGCCGCGCTTGCTGCGCTGTCGACCGAAGACCTGGGGCTGCTGAAGACCGCCGCCATCGGGCTGCTGAGCACCGCCCAGGCCGCCGCGCTGACCACCGCGCAAGTCGCCTCGCTGGGCACGGCCGCGCTGGCCGCTCTCAGCACCGGCACCATGGGCGTGCTGACCACCAGCCAGGTGGCCGCGCTGAGCTCGGCCCAGATCGGCACCTTGACGGTTGCCCAGGTGGTTGCGCTGACCAGCGTCAGCGGCATCGAAACGGCCGACCTGGCGGCCCTGAGCAGCGCCGACGTTGCCGGCCTGCGTACCGCCCAACTCGCTTCGCTGAGCACCGGCCAGGTCGCCGCCCTGTCGGTGGCCCAGGTCGCCGTGCTGGGCACCGCCGCCTTCGCGGTCGGCCTGACCACCGGCCAGATCGGCGCGCTGACGACGGCCCAGGCCGCTTCGCTGAGCGTGACCCAGGTCACGGCGTTGTCGACCAGGAATGTGGCCGCGCTGTCGACCTCCAGCGTGTCCGTGCTGAGCACGCAGGACGTGGTTGCGCTGACCGCCAGCCAGCTGGGCGCCTTGAGCAGCGCCCAGGGCGTGGCCCTGAGCTCGAGCCAGGTCGCCTTGCTGACCAGCACCCAGGTGGCCGGCCTGAGCACCGCCGCCTTCGGCGCGCTGGAGACAGCCGACCTGGTGGCCATGCAAGTGACCACGCTGGCCGGCCTGAGCACACGCCAGATGGTCAGCATGAGCACTGCCCAGGTCAGCAGCATGACCACGCAGCAGATCCATGCGCTGAGTTCGGCCCAGCTGCATGCCTGGATCGGCCAGCCGCAGCTGATCCAGTCGCTGACCGCCGCCCAGACCGCCGCGCTGTCCTACATCACCCCGCTGGCGCTGGACCTGAACGGCGACGGCGTCACCACGCTGGACCAGTCGGCCGGCGTGCGCTTCGACCTGCTGGCCAACGGCAATCAAGTCAACACCGGCTGGGTCGGCGGTGGCGACGGCTTGCTGGCCCTGGACCGCAACCACGACGGCGTCATCAACGACGGCGGCGAGTTGTTCGGTTCCGGCACCACCCTGGCCGACGGCCGCAAAGCCGCCACCGGCTACCAGGCACTGGCTGAACTGGACAGCAACGGCGACGGCGTGGTCGACGCCAAGGACGCGGCCTTCGGTGACCTGCGCGTCTGGGTCGACGGCAACGCGGACGGCATCAGCCAGGCCGACGAGCTCAAATCGCTGCAGGCGCTGGGCATCACCAAGCTCAACCTGGACGTCAAGCAGGACGGCGCCGTCAACAACGGCAACATCCTGGGCCTGAGCTCGACCTTCGAGACGGCCGACGGCGCCAGCCACGCGGCGGCCGACGTGTGGTTCGCCACCACCCCAACCGGCAACCTGAACGGTAATGTCAGCGGCATGGCGCAGGCCTTGTCCAGCTTTGCCGGCAGCGCGGCGGCGGCGCCGGCGGCGGCCAAACTGGAAGTGCCTGGCGGCGTCGACAGCAATGTGGCGCAACTGGCCGGCGCCATCCGCCAGTTCAGCGAGAAACCGCTGGGCGCGCCGGACCAGGCGGCCACCGACTGCGAGCTGCGCCTCAAAGCGCTGCAATCGCAAGGCGGCCACGGCTTCCTGGCCTCGCCGGCCAAGTAAGGCGCGGCAGGGATGAACGGCAGGGCTCAGGCCCTGCCGTTTTGCCCTCCGGGGCAGGTTTCATAGCACGATGCAAGCGTTGGCGGGATTTTTTTTGTTGCGTGTGGAAAACAAAAAAGCTTAATGCAGTCAGTAAATTTGTCGCTTTGTACGGTCAGGACGGTTGCCGGCACCGGGTTTTTCAGTGTGATTAATTGAAGCTATGTGCCGTTCTGTTGCCATAAAAATGTTAACGCTAGGAAAATTCCCAGGGCTGGTATCCTAAAGTTGGTCTGGATATTGACGTTAAGAACTAAAGTCCGGCGCTTTTCTCGCGTTTAGTCCAAGCAATTCGGAAATACCATAGTAAGAATTACCCAATTTAACATTGGAGCCTGGGGGGAAAATCCCTGTTGGCTCCGATATCCGTCTGTATAGAACTGTGCAGTGCCCCAAGGAGAATGGAAATGAGCCTCGTAACAAGCATGAGTACCGACCAGATTGCCGCTCTGTCGACCCAATCAATTGCTGCTATCGCGACTGCTGATATTGTTGCGCTCAATTCGGCTCAAACCCGGGCCCTGACCACGGACCAGACCGCGGCGCTGACGACCACGCAGATCGTCGCCCTGACCACCAAGCAATTGACGGTGGGCTTGACGACCGACCAGATCGTCGCGCTGAGCTCGACCCAGGTGGGTGTGCTGAACTCGGCTCAGGTCAACGCGCTGGCGACCGAATCCATCGTGGCGCTGGAAACCGGCGACTTCGCCGCCCTGCGCACCGCCACGATCGCCGGCCTCAGCACCAGCCAGCTGGCGGTCGTGACGACCGACCAGATCGTCGCGCTGACCACCGCCCAGGCCGGCGCGCTGACCAGCGGCCAGGTGTCCAGCCTGAGCACCGGCGCCATCGTCGCGCTGGTATCGGCCGACCTGGTGGCCCTGAAAACAGCCACCATCGCCGCCCTGAGCACCGCCCAGTTCACCTCGTTGACGACCGACCAGATCACCAGCCTGACCACCGCGCAAGTGTCCGCGCTGAGCACCACCGACCTGGCGAGCGGCTTGACGACCGACCAGGTCGTCGCCATGAGCTCGACCCAGCTGTCGCTGTTGAGCAGCAACCAGTTCAACGCCCTCGGCACCAGCGCCGTGGCCGCGATCGAAACGGCCGACCTGGTCGCGCTCAAGACCGGCATCATCGCCTCGCTGAAGACCGCGCAACTGGCGGCGCTGACCACCGACCAGCTGTCCAACCTGACCACCGCCCAGATCGCGGCCATCAGCACCGCCAACATGCAGGCGCTGACCACCGACCAGATCGTCGCCCTGTCGTCGCTGCAGGTCGCCACCCTGAGCACGGCCCAGGTCGCCGCGCTGAGCACGCTGGACATCGCCACCATTGAAACGGCCGACATCGGCGCGCTGAAAACCGCGGCCATCGCCGCGCTGTCGACCAGCCAGGCCAAGGCCCTGACCACCGACCAGGTCGTCGCCATGGGTTCGGCCCAGATCGGCGCGCTGACCAGCGCCCAGATCGCCGGCATGAGCAGCGGCCAGATCGGCGCCATCGAAACGGCCGACATCGGCGCGCTGAAAACCGCCGCCATCGCCGCGCTGACCACCAGCCAGGTCAATGTCCTGAGCACCGACCAGATCCAGCAACTGACCACCGCCCAGATGGCCGCGATGACCGTCGCCAACCTGACTTCCGGCTTGACCACCGACCAGATCGTCGCTATGACCTCAACCCAGTTCGGCGCGCTTAGCACCGCTCAGTTCGGCGCACTGTCGACCGCCGACATCGCGGCCATCGAAACCGCCGACATCGTCACCCTGAAGACCGCCATCATCGGCGCGCTGAAGACCGCGCAACTGGCGGCGCTGACCACCGACCAGCTGTCCAACCTGACCACGGCGCAGATCCTGGCCATCACCACCGCCAACATCCAGGCGTTGACCACCGACCAGATCGTCGCCCTGTCGTCGCTGCAGGTCGGCACCCTGAGCACGGCCCAGGTCGCCGCGCTGAGCACGCTGGACATCGCCACCATCGAGACGGCCGACATCGGCGCGCTGAAATCCGCCGCCATCGCCGCCCTGAGCGTCAACCAGGCCAAGGCCCTGACCACCGACCAGATGGTGGCCATGGGTTCGGCCCAGATCGGCGCGCTGACCAGCGCCCAGATCGCCGGCATGAGCAGCGGCCAGATCGGCGCGATTGAAACGGCCGACATCGGCGCGCTGAAGACCGCCGCCATCGCCGCCCTGACCACCAGCCAGGTCAACGTCCTGAGCACCGACCAGTTCCAGCAGCTGACCACCGCCCAGATCGGCGCGATGACCACCGCCAACCTGGCGTCCGGCCTGACCACCGACCAGATCGTCGCGATGACCTCGACCCAGTTCGGCGCACTCAGCTCGAACCAGTTCGGCGCGCTGTCGACCGCCGACATCGCCGCCATCGAGACCGCCGACCTCGTCGGCCTGAAGACCTCGATCATCGCCTCGCTGAAGACCGCGCAACTGGCGGCGCTGACCACCGACCAGCTGTCCAACCTGACCACGGCACAGATCGCGTCCATCACCACCGCCAACATGCAGGCGCTGACCACCGACCAGATCGTCGCGCTGAGCTCGCTGCAGATCGGCACCCTGAGCACCGCCCAGGTCGCCGCGCTGAGCACGCTCGACATCGCCACCATTGAAACGGCCGACATCGGCGCGCTGAAGTCCGCCTCCATCGCCGCGCTGTCGACCAGCCAGGCCAAGGCCCTGACCACCGACCAGATCGTCGCCATGGGTTCGGCCCAGATCGGCGCGCTGACCAGCGCCCAGGTCGCCGCGATGAGCAGCGGCCAGATCGGCGCGATTGAAACGGCCGACATCGGCGCGCTGAAAACCGCCGCCATCGCCGCCCTGACCACCAGCCAGGTCAATGTCCTGAGCACCGACCAGTTCCAGCAGCTGACCACCGCCCAGATCGGCGCGATGACCACCGCCAACCTGGCATCCGGCCTGACCACCGACCAGATCGTCGCGATGAGCTCGGCCCAGTTCGGTGCGCTCAGCACCGCCCAGTTCGGCGCGCTGTCGACCGCCGACATCGCGGCCATCGAGACCGCCGACATCGTTGGCCTGAAAACCGCGATCATCGGCGCGCTGAAGACCGCGCAACTGGCGGCGCTGACCACCGACCAGCTGTCCAACCTGACCACGGCGCAGATCCTGGCCATCACCACCGCCAACATCCAGGCGCTGACCACCGACCAGATCGTCGCCCTGAGCTCGCTGCAGATCGGCACCCTGAGCACCGCCCAGGTCGCCGCGCTGAGCACGCTGGACATCGCCACCATCGAGACGGCCGACATCGGCGCGCTGAAATCCGCGTCGATCGCCGCGCTGTCGACCAGCCAGGCCCGCGCCCTGACCACCGACCAGATGGTGGCCCTGGGCACGGCGCAGATCGGCGCGCTGACCAGCGTCCAGGTCGCCGCGATGAGCAGCGGCCAGATCGGCGCGATTGAAACGGCCGACATCGGCGCGCTGAAAACCGCCGCCATCGCCGCGCTGACCACCAGCCAGGTCAACGTCCTGAGCACCGACCAGATCGGCGCCCTGACCACCGCCCAGATCGGCGCGATGACCACCGCCAACCTGGCGTCCGGCTTGACCACCGACCAGGTCGTTGCGATGACCTCGGCCCAGTTCGGCGCGCTCAGCACCGCCCAGTTCAGCGCCTTGTCGACCGCCGACATCGCCGCCATCGAGACCGCCGACATCGTTGGCCTGAAAACCGCGATCATCGGTGCGCTGAAGACCGCGCAACTGGCGGCGCTGACCACCGACCAGCTGTCCAACCTGACCACGGCGCAGATCCTGGCCATCACCACCGCCAACATCCAGGCCCTGACCACCGACCAGATCGTCGCCCTGAGCTCGCTGCAGATCGGCACCCTGAGCACCGCCCAGGTCGCCGCGCTGAGCACGCTGGACGTTGCCACCATCGAGACGGCCGACATCGGCGCGCTGAAGTCCGCGTCCATCGCCGCCCTGAGCGTCAACCAGGCCAAGGCCCTGACCACCGACCAGATGGTGGCCATGGGTTCGGCCCAGATCGGCGCGCTGACCAGCGCCCAGGTCGCCGGCATGAGCAGCGGCCAGATCGGCGCCATCGAAACGGCCGACATCGGCGCGCTGAAGACCGCCGCCATCGCCGCGCTGACCACCAGCCAGGTCAACGTCCTGACCACCGACCAGATCGGCGCCCTGACCACCGCCCAGATCGGCGCGATGACCACCGCCAACCTGGCGTCCGGCCTGACCACCGACCAGATCGTTGCGATGACCTCGGCCCAGTTCGGCGCGCTCAGCACCGCCCAGTTCGGCGCGCTGTCGACCGCCGACATCGCGGCCATCGAGACCGCCGACATCGTCGGCCTGAAAACCGCGATCATCGGCGCGCTGAAGACCGCGCAACTGGCGGCGCTGACCACCGACCAGCTGTCCAACCTGACCACGGCGCAGATCCTGGCCATCACCACCGCCAACATGCAGGCGCTGACCACCGATCAGATCGTCGCGCTGAGCTCGCTGCAGATCGGCACCCTGAGCACCGCCCAGGTCGCCGCGCTGAGCACGCTGGACATCGCCACCATCGAGACGGCCGACATCGGCGCGCTGAAATCCGCGTCGATCGCCGCGCTGTCGACCAGCCAGGCCCGCGCCCTGACCACCGACCAGATGGTGGCCCTGGGCACGGCCCAGATCGGCGCGCTGACCAGCGCCCAGGTCGCAGGCATGAGCAGCGGCCAGATCGGCGCGATTGAAACGGCCGACATCGGCGCGCTGAAAACCGCCGCCATCGCCGCCCTGACCACCAGCCAGGTCAACGTCCTGACCACCGACCAGATCGGCGCCCTGACCACCGCGCAGATCGGCGCGATGACCACCGCCAACCTGGCGTCCGGCCTGACCACCGACCAGGTCGTTGCGATGACCTCGGCCCAGTTCGGCGCGCTCAGCACCGCCCAGTTCAGCGCCTTGTCGACCGCCGATATCGCGGCCATCGAGACCGCCGACATCGTTGGCCTGAAAACCGCGATCATCGGCGCGCTGAAGACCGCGCAACTGGCGGCGCTGACCACCGACCAGCTGTCCAACCTGACCACGGCACAGATCGCGGCCATCACCACCGCCAACATGCAGGCGCTGACCACCGACCAGATCGTCGCGCTGAGCTCGCTGCAGATCGGCACCCTGAGCACCGCCCAGGTCGCCGCGCTGAGCACGCTGGACATCGCCACCATCGAGACGGCCGACATCGGCGCGCTGAAATCCGCGTCGATCGCCGCGCTGTCGACCAGCCAGGCCCGCGCCCTGACCACCGACCAGATGGTGGCCCTGGGCACGGCGCAGATCGGCGCGCTGACCAGCGTCCAGGTCGCCGCGATGAGCAGCGGCCAGATCGGCGCGATTGAAACGGCCGACATCGGCGCGCTGAAAACCGCCGCCATCGCCGCCCTGACCACCAGCCAGGTCAATGTCCTGAGCACCGACCAGTTCCAGCAGCTGACCACCGCCCAGATCGGCGCGATGACCACCGCCAACCTGGCGTCCGGCCTGACCACCGACCAGATCGTTGCGATGAGCTCGGCCCAGTTCGGCGCGCTCAGCTCGAACCAGTTCGGTGCCTTGTCGACCGACGACATCGCGGCCATCGAGACCGCCGACATCGTCGGCCTGAAGACCGCGATCATCGCCTCGCTGAAGACCGCGCAACTGGCGGCGCTGACCACCGACCAGCTGTCCAACCTGACCACGGCCCAGATCGCGTCTGTCACCACCGCCAACATGCAGGCGCTGACCACCGACCAGATCGTCGCCCTGAGCTCGCTGCAGATCGGTACCCTGAGCACCGCCCAGGTCGCCGCGCTGAGCACGCTGGACATCGCCACCATCGAGACGGCCGACATCGGCGCGCTGAAATCCGCGTCGATCGCCGCGCTGTCGACCAACCAGGCCAAGGCCCTGACCACCGACCAGATGGTGGCCATGGGTTCGGCCCAGATCGGCGCGCTGACCAGCGCCCAGGTCGCCGGCATGAGCAGCGGCCAGATTGGCGCGATTGAAACGGCCGACATCGGCGCGCTGAAAACCGCCGCCATCGCCGCGCTGACCACCAGCCAGGTCAACGTCCTGAGCACCGACCAGATCAGCGCCCTGAGCACCGCGCAGATCGGCGCGATGACCACCGCCAACCTGGCGTCCGGCCTGACCACCGACCAGATCGTCGCGATGAGCTCGGCCCAGTTCGGCGCGCTCAGCTCGAACCAGTTCGGTGCCTTGTCGACCGCCGACATCGCGGCCATCGAGACCGCCGACATTGTCGGCCTGAAGACCGCGATCATTGCCGCGCTGAAGACCGCGCAACTGGCGGCGCTGACCACCGACCAGCTGTCCAACCTGACCACGGCACAGATCGCGTCCATCACCACCGCCAACATGCAGGCGTTGACCACCGACCAGATCGTTGCGCTGAGCTCGCTGCAGATCGGCACCCTGAGCACCGCCCAGGTCGCCGCGCTGAGCACGCTGGACATCGCCACCATCGAGACGGCCGACATCGGCGCGCTGAAATCCGCGTCCATCGCCGCGCTGTCGACCAACCAGGCCAAGGCCCTGACCACCGACCAGATGGTGGCCATGGGTTCGGCCCAGATCGGTGGACTGACCAGCGCCCAGGTCGCCGGCATGAGCAGCGGCCAGATCGGCGCGATTGAAACGGCCGACATCGGCGCGCTGAAAACCGCCGCCATCGCCGCCCTGACCACCAGCCAGGTCAACGTCCTGACCACCGACCAGATCGGCGCCCTGACCACCGCGCAGATCGGCGCGATGACCACCGCCAACCTGGCGTCCGGCCTGACCACCGACCAGATCGTTGCGATGAGCTCGACCCAGTTCGGCGCGCTCAGCACCGCCCAGTTCGGCGCGCTGTCGACCGCCGACATCGCGGCCATCGAGACCGCCGACATCGTTGGCCTGAAGACCGCGATCATCGGCGCGCTGAAGACCGCGCAACTGGCGGCGCTGACCACCGACCAGCTGTCCAACCTGACCACGGCCCAGATCGCGTCCGTCACCACCGCCAACATCCAGGCGCTGACTACCGACCAGATCGTCGCCCTGAGCTCGCTGCAGATCGGCACCCTGAGCACCGCCCAGGTCGCCGCGCTGAGCACGCTGGACATCGCCACCATCGAGACGGCCGACATCGGCGCGCTGAAGTCCGCGTCGATCGCCGCGCTGTCGACCAGCCAGGCCAAGGCCCTGACCACCGACCAGATGGTGGCCCTGGGCACGGCGCAGATCGGCGCGCTGACCAGCGTCCAGGTTGCCGCGATGAGCAGCGGCCAGATCGGTGCGATTGAAACGGCCGACATCGGCGCGCTGAAAACCGCCGCCATCGCCGCCCTGACCACCAGCCAGGTCAACGTCCTGACCACCGACCAGATCGGCGCCCTGACCACCGCCCAGATCGGCGCGATGACCACCGCCAACCTGGCGTCCGGCCTGACCACCGACCAGATCGTTGCGATGACCTCGGCCCAGTTCGGCGCGCTCAGCACCGCCCAGTTCGGCGCGCTGTCGACCGCCGACATCGCGGCCATCGAGACCGCCGACATCGTCGGCCTGAAAACCGCGATCATCGGCGCGCTGAAGACCGCGCAACTGGCGGCGCTGACCACCGACCAGCTGTCCAACCTGACCACGGCACAGATCGCGTCCGTCACCACCGCCAACATGCAGGCGCTGACCACCGACCAGATCGTCGCCCTGAGCTCGCTGCAGATCGGCACCCTGAGCACCGCCCAGGTCGCCGCGCTGAGCACGCTGGACATCGCCACCATCGAGACGGCCGACATCGGCGCGCTGAAGTCGGCGTCGATCGCCGCGCTGTCGACCAACCAGGCCAAGGCCCTGACCACCGACCAGATGGTGGCCCTGGGCACGGCGCAGATCGGCGCGCTGACCAGCGCCCAGATCACCGGCATGAGCAGCAGCCAGATCGCCGCCATCGAGACCGCCGACCTCGGCGCGCTGAAAACCGCCGCCGTCGCCGCGCTGACCACCAACCAGGTCAACGCGCTGACGACCGACCAGATCGGCGCCCTGAACACCGCCCAGATCGGCGCGCTGACCACCGCCAACCTGGCGTCCGGCCTGACCACCGATCAAGTGGTGGCCCTGTCGTCCGGCCAGCTGGCGGCACTGAACACGGCGCAGGTCAACGCGCTGACCACCAGCGCCATCGCCGCGATCGAAACGGCCGACATCGGCGCGCTGAAAACGGCGATCATCTCGACGCTGCGTTCGGCCCAGGTCGCCGCGCTGACGACCGACCAGATCTCGGTGCTGAGCACCGGCCAGGTCGCCGCCCTGAGCACCGCCAATCTGGCGGCTGCGCTGAGCACCGACCAGACCGTGGCGCTGACCACCACCCAGGTCGCGGTGCTGAGCTCGGCTCAACTGTACTCGCTGAGCACGAACTCGATCGCCGCGCTGGGCACGGAAGACATCACCGTGCTGCGCACCGCGGTGTTCTCCACGCTGCAAACGGCCCAGATCGCCGCGTTGACGACCGACCAGATCGTCGCGCTGTCGAGCCAGCAGGTTGGTGTGCTGAGCTCCAACCAGATCAAGGCGCTGTCCACGGATCAGATCGTGGCCATCGAGACCGCCGACATCGTGGGCCTGAAAACCGCCACCATCGTGGCCCTGAGCACCGCTCAGATCCGCGCCATGACGACCGACCAGATCCACGCCTTGACCAGCAACCAGGTCTGCGCGATCACCAGTGCCCAGGTACCGGGCCTGTCGACCGACCAGATCAGCGCGCTGCCTTCGCCGCTGGGTACGCCGATCGTGCTGGACCTGAACAACAACGGCATCAGCACCCTGAACCTGGCCGCCGGCGTGAACTTCGATCTGAACGCCACCGGCACCAAGGTCAACACTGGCTGGGTCGGCGGTGGCGACGGTCTGCTGGCACTGGACCGCAACCATGACGGCGCCATCAACGACGGCGGCGAGCTGTTCGGTTCGGGCACGACGCTGGCCAACGGTCAGAAAGCCACCAACGGCTACGCGGCCCTGAACGAGCTCGACACCAACGGCGACGGCGTCATCGATGCCAAGGACAGCGCGTTTGGCGACCTGCGTGTCTGGGTGGACGGCAACGCGGACGGCGTCAGCCAGGCCGACGAGCTGAAATCGCTGCAGTCGCTGGGCATCACCAAGCTGAACCTGGATGCCAAGGAGAACGCCTCGCTCAACAACGGCAACATCGTCGGTATCACCTCGACCTACGAGACGGCCGACGGCGCCAGCCACGCGGCGGCGGACGTCTGGTTCCAGACCGGGGCCGCGACCACCAGCCTGACCACTTCGGTGAGCGGCCTGGCGTCGGCGATGTCCAGCTTTGACGCGGCGGCGGCAGCGACCGCCACCACGGCCAAGCTGGAAGTGCCGAACAGCGTCAACACGGCGGTGGCGGCGATGGCCGATGCGATCAGCAATTACGACAACAAGCTGACCGCGACGACCAACTCGGCTGCAAGCGAGGAAACGCTGCGACTGAAAGCACTGCAAGGCGGCAACCACCAGGGCTTCCTGGCTGCCAAGTAAGCCGCTTTCATAGCGTAAGCAAGAACGGCAAGGCCTGCGGGCCTTGCCGTTTTTTTTTACCCCGCACGGCCAGGCGTGGCGGCGCTTGCGTGGCGTTGAAAGCGCGCGGGCTTAAGCGCTGAACAACAAGGTAAACAGTGCTGTGTTTGCGCTACACAAAAACCTCCCGGAAACACTGCACTGGGTTAGAATCCGAAGGCTGGCACGATAGTGCGCTACTGCAAGCTTTTCCCGGCTCTTTCCCATTGATCAGGCTTATGCACGATAAATTCCCCCATACCGCGATCCAGTGTCTGACGGCCATCGCGCAGCATCATGGTCTGCAAATCAATCCGGAACGCCTGATCGATGACTACGCGCTGCGCGCCGAAGAGCCCGGCACCGGCGCGCTGTTGCGGATCGCCTCGGACATCGGCCTCAAGGCCAAGGCCGACCAGCTGACCTGGTCGCGCCTGATGGCGCAGGGCGGCGTGTTCCCGCTGATGGCGCGCCTGAACGACGGCAATATGGTGATCGCGGTCGGCGTCAAGCCCGGAGAAAACGGCGGCCCGGACCAGGTGGCCGTGCTCAATCCGGCCAACGCCAACGCCGCCGTGGTGATGGTGGCGCGCGCAGACTTCGAGCAGCGCTGGAGCGGCGACGTGCTGTTCATCAAACGCCAGCACAAGCTCTCCGATCCCAACCAGCCGTTCGGCCTGCGCTGGTTCATCCCCGAAATCCTCAAGCAGAAGTCGGCCTTCCGCGACATCTTCATCGCCGCCATCGCCATGCAGCTGCTGGCGCTGGCCTCGCCGATCTTCTTCCAGCTGGTGATCGACAAGGTGCTCACGCACCAGAGCGTGACCACGCTGCAGGTGCTGGCGGTGGGCATCATCGCCGCGCTGCTGTTCGACGCCACCTTCGGCTTCCTGCGCCAGACGCTGACCCTGGCCGCCTCCAACAAGATCGACATGCGCCTGACGCGGCGCGTGTTCAGCCACCTGCTGTCGCTGCCGATCGACTTCTTCGAGACCACCAGCGCCGGCGTGGTCACGCGCCACATGCAGCAGCTGGAAAAGATCCGCAGCTTCCTCACCGGCCGCCTGTTCTTCACCGCGCTCGACCTGATCGCGCTGCTGGTGTTCGTGCCCATCCTGTTTAGCTACTCGTTCAAGCTGGCGATGATCGTGCTGCTGTTTGCCGGCCTGATCGCCGGCGTGGTCGTGGCCATGGTGCCGACCTTCCAGCGCCGCCTCAACGCGTTGTACGCGGCCGAGGGCCAGCGCCAGGGCATGCTGGTGGAAACCATCCACGGCATGCGCACCGTCAAGGCGCTGGCGATCGAGCCGTCGCAGCGCCGCATCTGGGACCAGCGCTCGGCCGAGGCCATCACCATGCACTTCCGGGTCGGCCAGATCTCGATCGCCGGCAACGCCGTCACCGATTTCCTCGGCAAGCTGCTGCCGGTCATGCTGATCGTGGTGGGCGCCGCCGACGTGTTCGACAGCACGCTGTCGGTGGGCGCGCTGATCGCCTTCCAGATGTTGTCGGGCCGCGTCACGCAACCGCTCATTTCGATTGTCGGCCTGGTCAACGAATACCAGGAGACCGCGCTGTCGGTGCGCATGCTGGGCGAGGTGATGAACCGCGCGCCCGAGGGCCGCGCCGGCGCCAACGGCCTGCGGCCCGTGCTGCAGGGCGAGATCCGCTTCGACGACGTCACCTTCCGCTATCCGGGCGCGCAGGCGATGGCGCTGGACAAGGCCCGCTTCACCATCGAGCCGGGCACGGTGGTGGGCATCGTCGGCCGCTCCGGCTCCGGCAAGACCACCCTGACCAAGCTGATCCAGGGCCTCTATCCGGTGCAGGAGGGCATCGTCCGCTTCGACGGCGTCGACGCCCGCGAGATCGAGCTGTCGCACCTGCGGCGCCAGATCGGCGTGGTGCTGCAGGAGAACTTCCTGTTCCGCGGCACGGTGCGCGAGAACCTGTCCGTCACCAAGCCCGACGCCACCTTCGAGGAGCTGGTCGAGGCGGCGGCCGCGGCCGGCGCCGACGAGTTCATCGAACGCCTGCCGATGGGCTACGACACCGTGCTCGAAGAGAACGCCTCCAACCTGTCGGGCGGCCAGAAGCAGCGGCTGTCGATCGCCCGCACGCTGGTGGCCAAGCCGCGCATCCTGATCCTCGATGAAGCGGCCTCGGCGCTGGACCCGGAGTCGGAAGCCATCTTCATCAGCAACCTGTCGCGCATCGCGGTGGGCCGCACGGTGGTGATGATCTCGCACCGCCTGTCGACCCTGGTCAACGCCGACAAGATCATGGTCATGCAACAGGGCCGGCTGATGGACGCCGGCCGCCACGAAGAACTGCTCACCCGTAGCGACACTTACCAGCACTTATGGAACCAGCAAACAAGTCACCTCTAAGCTTCAAGCGCCGCCGCAAGGACGAAACCGAGATCGCGTTCCTGCCGGACGCGGACGCCATCGAGCGCGGCCCGCTGCCCCGCTTCGTGCGCCTCACGCTGCACGTGATGCTGGCCGCCTTCGTGTTCTTCATCGTCTGGGCCAGCGTGTCGCCGGTGGAGAAGATCGTGGTGGCCCACGGCCGCCTGGTCAATCCGCTGCCCAATATCGTGGTGCAGCCGCTCGACACCTCCATCATCCAGAGCATCGACGTGCGGGTCGGCCAGGTGGTGAAAAAAGGCCAGGTGCTGGCCACGCTGGACCCGACCTTCACCGCCGCCGACGAGCAGCAGCTGCGCGTGCGGCTCGACAGCCTCAACACCCAGGCCGCCGGCCTGCGCGCCGAGCTGGCGGGCCAGCCGGGCGCCGTCGCCGGCAGCGCCTCGACGCCGGACGCCCAGTTGCAGGCCCAGCTGTCGAGCGAGCGCAAGGCCAACTTCGAGGCGCAGAAGAACAAGATGGACCAGAACATCGCGCGCCTCAAGGCCGGCCTGGAAACCAACAGGCACGACCAGCTGATCCTGGCCCAGCGCGTCAAGTCGCTGCGCGAGGTGGAAGCCATGCAGGAGCAGCTGATGGCCGAGCAGTTCGGCGCCAAGATGCACCTGCTGGAGGCGCGCGACCGCCGCCTCGAAGTCGAGCGCGACATGGACCTGCAACGCAACAAGGCGGTCGAGATGGCCAGCGAGCTGGCCTCGGCCCAGTCCGAACGGGCCGCGTTCGACAAGAGCTGGCGCCAGAAGGCCATGGAAGATCTGCTGAGCGCCACGCGCGACCGCGACGGCGTCGCCGAGCAGCTGTCCAAGGCCGACAAGCGCGCCAAGGCCATCCACATGCTGGCGCCGGCCGACGGCGTGGTGCTGGAGATCGGCAAGCTGTCGGTGGGCTCCATCGTGCGCGAGGCCGAGCCGCTGTTTACGCTGGTGCCGCTGGGCGCGCAGCTGGAGGCCGAAGTGCAGATCGATTCGCTCGACATCGGCTACATCAAGCCGGGCGCGCTGGCCCACATCAAGGTCGACGCCTTCTCGTTCCAGCAGCACGGCATGCTGGAGGGTAAAGTGCGCACCATCAGCCAGGATTCCTTCAAGCGCGAGGCGGCCGACAAGAACGGCGGCGGCCTGGACGCCTACTACCTGAGCCGCATTGCCTACACCGGCAAACTGAGGAAGATGACCGACGGCGCCCGGCTGCTGCCGGGGATGACGGTGTCGGCCGAGGTGGTGGTGGGCCACCGCACCGTGATGTCCTACCTGCTGTACCCGCTGACGCGGGCGCTGGACGAATCGATACGCGAACCCTGATGGTCAGCGGCGGCCAGCCAGGCCGCCGCTGCTGCGCGGCGGTTTAGCTGAACGACAGGTGCTTGACCTTGTACAGGAATTCATACTCGTCCATCTTCGGATTGCAGGCTTGGCCCCACATGGCCGGCGCGCGCGAGATCAGCTCGAATTTTTCATAATCCACCGCGAAGTCGTCGGCCCGGATGCCGCCCACGCTGGTGTGGTTGATGTGATAAATGAATTTCGAGGAAATACGATTGAAATGCCCCATGTAATTCGCCACGGTGGTCATGGGCATTTCCGACAGGCTGTAGGAGTTAAAACACAGGTCTATCGCGTTGTCTTTGATTTCCTGAATCGCAAAATTCGGCAACATCAGCGCATCGTATTTGCTCAGATCATCCTTTGCCAGGTCGACTTCGCCATACAGCCCGATTTTCTTGTCCGGCGATCCGCTCAACAGGAAAAACGCGGCCAGGGCCATATTCTCAGGCAGGTCCACGTCGATGTAAGTGAGGCCGGGATTGTCGCGCACCATGAAGTAGGCCAGGCCGCCAAAGCCGCCGCCGATTTCAAGGACGAACTTATGTTTCGGGCTCTGCACCAGGCGGCTGATCATGGTCGCGTAGTAGTGCTGATAATCGCAGCCTGCACGATAGAAATTACCATCAATAAAGCAGCCATAGGGATTCCCCACGTCCGGCGCATTGAGGGCGGTAATCGGCATGGTCTTGCCTATCGACGTGATCCAGATGTTGAAGCGATGCATTAAGTCGGCCATATACCTGCCCTTGGCCTCCTCGGTAATAGTGCCGGAAAAATAGTCCGTAAACATGTCGCACGGCATGCCGTGCAGGCCGATGCTGCAGTGTTCGCGGAAAAAATTGCTGTAAATTTTGGCCACCGCGGCTTCATTCTCGCTGGACAAGGCAGCCATGATCTCTTTCATGAAGCCTTCGTAGATCGGCAGCCACATATAGCCAACCTGGTATTCCTCGCCCACGTTCTTTTGCGCAGCCTTCGATAGATTGTAGGCTTTGATGATGCGTCGGATAATTTTATTATCGACTTCCATCTTGCGGTCTGCGAAACCGTTTTCTATGGATAACAGCATAATTTTCCCTGTATTTGTTAAGGCAATTCAAAGGTTTGCGATGAAAATCTTTACGCCAGCTTCAGCTTTTCCAGAACAGCATCGACGTTTTCAGGCGTCAGTTCTTGATACAACGTCTCCCTGTTTTTCAGGATGATTTCATCGCTCAGGTCGGCAAAATTAAAATTGAGCAGCTTGTCGATCACTTCCTGGTCGAATCGATGTTTGATCAGTTTTGCCGGATGCCCGCCGACTATGCTGTAGGGCGCCACGTCCCTGGTGACCAGGCTGCCGGCCGCGACAATCGCGCCCTGGCCGATGGTCACGCCCGACAAGATCGTCGAGTTGTAGCCGATCCAGACGTCGTCCTTGACCACGATCGGGCCCTTGGATTCAGACTCCAGGGTCGCAAAGTACTTGGTCAAGAACGGGAAGGTCGATATGCCCTGATACGGGTGGTTGCCGCCCAGCAGGAATTTCACGTCGTCGGCAATCGACACAAAATTGCCGATCGTCAGGCGCTCGGGTTCCGCGCCAAACGCCCACAAATTCAAGCCACCGTAGGAGCGCCGGCCCGCCGTCACCTTGTTGAAGTTGATAAAACCGTGCCAGTGGCTGATGCTGATCTCGTTGTGCGCGTTGAGACGCCGCCATTGATCGGCAACCTCCATCTTTCGCAGCTGTTCAGGACCGGGGGCGGGGGGCGCGGCTGGCGCGGCCGCGGCGCTCTCGTCGGCGAAAATCAGGCCTTCAATCGCCTGGTAAAAATAGTCGTCGTGCAGGTAGTCCTGCATATGCACGAAGAAACCATTCTTGTGAAAGCCGTTTGTTTTGTCGAAATAATAAGGGATAATATGTTTGATCAATATTATCTTTTTTTCCAGCTGGTAGGTGTCTTCCTGCAATAAGCCCATCGCCAGATATTTCTTCAGATAGGCCAGGTAGTTCTTGCCGAAGACTTCAGCGATATTGTAGCCGCCTCTTTTTTCGATGGTCAGGCTGGCGAAGTAGGCGTCATAGAAAACGATCGCGCGCTTGCCCTTCTCCATCAACCGGAACAGGATATCGGTCTGGATCAGCTGGGTCTTGGCATTGACGGTAAAGTCGGGAATCGCCAGGAAATCGTCGCGCCAGATGCAGAATCCACCCATCCAGGTCGTGATATAAGACGCGGCCTTGACGAATTCATTGAGGTTATTGCAAACGGTTAATTGAACGCCGTTGACATTGTTGTTGCCGTTCGTGAAAAAGAGGACCGGCTTTTCAGCCTCGGTGGCCTTGACCACTTTAATAATTTCGGCCAGGCTGCCGTCCCGGACGATCAGGTTGTCGTTGTGAAGTTTCAGGCAGGTGCCGGCGCCCCTGGACAAGACCCGCTCCAGATTGATTTCCGTGCCGACATTCGTTTCGTTCTTGAAGTACTTCACTTTTCCGGGGAATTTTTTTTCAAATTCCTGGCCCACGCTCTGGGTGTCGTCGGTCGAGACATTATCCGAAATGATGACTTCGATTTCTGCTGTATTGATGAAGGCATCCTGGCAGGTAATGCTCTCCAGTGTCTTCCTTAAGAAGCTGTCGCGATTGTAAGTAGGTATGCAGATTGATAGAAAAATACCTGAGGAATTCATTGAAAATCACCTATCTTAAAATTGACTGTTATCCGGGCCGCACGGCGGAGCACTCACCCCGCCTTGGGCCGCCGCACCACTTGCCCCAGATTGCCCGCGGCGTTCAGTGAAGCTTGTGTGCCAACCATGGCGCAGACATCCGCTGACAGGCCGCTTTGCAAAACGATGCCGGCGCGTCCGGCCGGCGACAGGGCCTCCATCATCCATGAACCGAACCCGCCGTCGACCAGATGGTCCTCAAGGGTGATGATTTCATTGAACTTCGCGCAGGACTCGACCTGCATGGGTTTGCTGCGCCGTCCCCACAGCGGCAAGGAATGCACGGAGCAATCGGCAAACGCTTCCTGCGCGGCCAGCTGCATGCCCAGCTCCAGCGTCGCGCCGGTGGTCAGCAGGGTCGCCCCCCCGGCGCCGGTGCGCGACGTTTTCAGCCACTTGCCGGGCTCAACCTCCGGCACCCCGCTGTGAAAACAGGGTTCGCCGGCCTTGCCCAGGCGCAGGTAGGACGGCTGCGGATGGTCCACCAGGTAGCGCATGCAGGCACGCACCTCCATCGGATCACCGGGCGCCGCGATCAGCATATTCGGCATCGATCGCAGCAGCGCGTAGTCCTGCACCGCGTGATGGGAATAACCGAGCGCGCCATAGGCCAGCCCGCCGCCGACCGCGACCACCGTCACCGGCAACTGGTGGTAATCGATGTCATTGCGGATTTGCTCGGCGCAGCGGAAGGTCGGGAAGTTCGCGATCGAATACGTAAAGACGTGATACCCCTCGGACGCCATGCCGGCTGCCAGCCCGGTCATATTTTGTTCGGCCACCCCGGCATTGACGAAGCGATCCGGAAAGCGGTCGGCAAAGGGCTCGATCACGGAGTAGCCCAGGTCGCCAACGATCAGCGCGATATGGTCATGGGTGGCCGCCAGCGCCACCAGTTCTTCAATAAATGCATTTCTCATGCGACGGATCCGATCTCTTTGATTGCCTGTTCCAACTGGGTTGCGTTCGGACTCCGGTAGTGCCATTCGACCTTGTTTTCCATGAAGCTCACGCCTTTGCCCTTGGTGGTGTGGGCAATCAGCATGCTGGGCTTGCCGGGCTCCCAAGGCAGCGTTGTCAACGCGTCCTTCAATGCGGCGTGATCATGGCCGTCGATTTCCCGCACGGCCCAGCCGAAGGCGGAAAATTTTTCCGCCAGCGGTTCGAGACGCAAGGTGCTTTCATTGGTGCCCAGGCTTTGCAGCTTGTTGTAATCGATAATGCCGACCAGCTTGTCCAGGCCGTGATGCGCGGCGAACATGATCGCTTCCCAATTACTGCCTTCGTCCAGTTCGCCGTCGCTCAACAGTACGACGGTCCGCCACGCCGCCGCGCGCCGTTTGGCCGCCAGCGCCTTGCCGACCCCGAAGGGCAGCCCATGTCCCAGGGAGCCGGTGGAAAACTCGACGCCGGGCACTTTATGGCTGATGTGCGACATCAGCCGGGAGCCATTTTGCGCATAGGTCTGCAATTCCGCCATCGGAATAAATTTACGCAAGGCCAGGGCGGCATACACACTGACGCAGCAATGTCCCTTGCTCAGGATAAATCGGTCCCGCGTGGCCATGGCGGTATCGTCGGGATTCACATGAAGTACTTCCCCATACAGAACGGCCAGAATGTCGGCGATGGAAAGGGCGCCGCCGATGTGGGAAGCCTTGGCCTGGCTCACCATCTGCAGCGCGGTGGTCCTGATTTGCCTGGCAAAATTTATAGTATTCATAGTTTGCTTGAAGTCACGGAAGCCGCAGCGCGGGCGCGGTTTCTATTGCGTTCGAATTCCACCGTGGCGGCAATGCCCGCGTCCAGCCCGACCTGCGGTTGCCAGCCGGTGAGTGTGCTTAATTTGCTGGTATCGGCCTCAAGGTGCATAACCTGATCGGGGCGATAGGGAACGGCGCCATATTCCGGCACCAGGTCCTGCTCCAGGTGCTGGCGTATCGCCTCCACATAGTCGAGCAGCGGGCGCGCCGAGCCGGAGCCAAGATTGAACACGCCCTGCGCGCCGCTTGCGATGACCGCGTTCACCGCGCGCGCCGCATCGGCGACATACAGGTAGTCCCATTGCTGCTCGCACCGGGTCAGGGTCGGCCGGCGGCCGGCGAGGAATTCCTGGATCACGAAAGGAATGAACCAGCCTGGCGCGTCGCCCGGCCCGTAGGTGGAGAACACCCTCAGCCATGAACCCTGCATGCCGCGCGCCTCGCACAGCGCCAGCGCGGAAATGCCCGCCGCCAGTTTGGCTTTGCCGTACAGCGTAGTCGGCAGCAGGGCTCCCGCTTCGCTCAGGCGACGATTCTGGTTGCCGTATTCGGCCTGGGAACCAAGCCCCACCCACTGCTTGCAGCCGATCGCCGCAGCCAGATCGACCGCCTCGAGAGTCAGGATGAGATTGTCCTTGATCTGGAAAGCTTCGTTTCTATCCTTGCCGCTGACACCCTGCCATGCGCAATGAATAAAAGCGTCGGGTTTTGATGCGCCCAGGGCGGCGATGGTGTCCGCTGAATGCAGCGAGGAATAACTCACGAACTGGAGGCCGGAAAATTCAGCCAGGCGGCTGAGATCCGATCCCTTGCGTATCAGGACCGTGACGCTGGCGCCGGACGCCAGCATTTCCCTGACGATCGCGGCGCCTATGAATCCCGTTCCGCCGGTGATGACAACATGGCGCGACATACTTCACTGGCTCCCGGACAGGACGTCGAGCAGCGAATAAAACTGGCTCGGTGCGTAGCCCAGAGGAATCAATTCCTTTTGAATCTCGGCCATGTAGCCGTAGCTGAACACCAGGATGGCGTCCACCGGGTGATCCTTGAAGTAGGCGATATCGACCAGGGGGATCTGCGATTTGGGCACCAGCAGGCCAGGCTTCTTGGGCTTGCGATCGATCAGGAACTCCAGTTTGCCGGCATTCTTGACGGCGGCCAGCGTCATGACGCCACGACCGCCGGCGCCGTAGCCGGCCAGCTTTTTGCCATGGCCGGTGGACTTTGCGATAAACGCTTCCAGATGGGCGATGCCGGTGGCGATCTCTTGGGCGACCCCGGCATAAAACCCCATGTCCTTGAATTTTTGCGGCGTGCGCGGTTGCACGGCGAACCTGGCCCGCTCCGACGACTTGGGCGTGGCGACGATGATCAGCGAATTGGCGCGCCGGTCTTCATCCGGCACCAGGTCGAAATCGATGATGGCATAGCCCTCGCGCTCGAACAGCGTCTGCGCGGTCTGCTCCGTCAGATAGATCGAATGTTCATGTTCGAACAGGCAGTATTCCTGGCGCTCGATAATTTTTTCCAGGTCATGAATCTCGATCACCAGCAGGCCGTCCTTGGGGTCCAGCAAGCGCAAACAGGTTTCCAGGAAAGGCTTGGGCTTGGGCAGGTGATCAAAGGTATAGGACAGCATGATCACATCGATATTTTTAAAATCGGCCGGCAGGGCGCTGATGGAATTCTCATCGAACAATCCCTGAATGCTGGCGATGCCTTTCTCCGCGGCGACCTTGCAAAGATAGGAGGAGGGCTCATAGCCCAGCACGCTGCAACCGGTCTTTTGGAATGCCAGCAGCTGCTCGCCGTCGCCCGAGCCGATTTCCAGCACTTTGGCGCCGGACTTGGCCGGGTAATATTTGGACTTCAGGTTCTCCGCCAGCAGGCGCATGAAGACGCTGGCCTTGCCCGAGGCGCCGACCGAATATTGATAATCCTCGTAATAATCGCCGACATCGACGTTGTGCTGGGTCTGGGCGACCATGCAGTCACGACAGATATACACCGGAATGTCGGCGCAAAATTCCTGTCCCTTGTTGTCCGGCGCGATGAAGTCGTCGGTAAAGGGCATGGCGGGAAAGTTCAGGAACTGCTGCAAATGAGTGCATCCACAGGCGCGGCACTGGTCAATCCGGGTAATGGTCGGAGTACTCATGGTTGGTTCGCTTTCAGTATGCTGATTTGTTCTGGTAGTGGCGGATTTGTTGCTGCGTTACTGCTCTCATGTCGGCGCCGGCAAGATGTTCCTTGGCCCATTCCGTGGTCAGGCGGAGGGCATCCTCCAGATTCAGGTGCGGCTGCCAGCCCAGTTTATTGCGCGCTTTGGAAATGTCGAGCTTTAAATAATTTGCTTCATGCGGATAGTCGCCCCGGATTTCGCTCCAGGTGGCGCCTGCGCCCCATAGTTGCGTCATTTTTTCCGCGATCCAGCCGACTGGTTTGCAGTCGATATCCTCCGGACCAATATTCCAGGCCTGGGCAAAGCGCGGCCCGGCCTCATGCAGCCGTTCGGCCAGCATCAGGTAAGCGCGCAGCGGCTCCATGACGTGCTGCCACGGCCGTATCGAGGCGGTATTCTGGATCCGCACCGGCACCGAGCGGCTAAAGGCGGACACGATATCCGGCAACAATCGGTTGACGGCCCAATCGCCGCCGCCGATGACGTTGCCGGCGCGCGCAGTGGCGATCGCGACGCCATGCCTGGCATGGTCGTCGGGATGGAAAAAGGAAGAGCGGTACGAGGCGGTCACCAGCTCCGAGCAGCCCTTGCTGCTGCTGTAGGGATCGTAGCCGCCCATGGGTTCGTCTTCGCGATAACCCCAGTCCCACTCCCTGTTTTCGTAGCACTTATCCGTGGTGACGTTGAGCACCGCCTTGACGCCGCCGGTCTGCCGCACGGCTTCGAGCAGATGCACGGTGCCCATGACGTTGGTCGAATACGTCTCGATCGGATGCTCATAGGAATAGCGCACCAAGGGCTGAGCCGCGAGGTGCAGAACGATCTCGGCCCGGCTGGCGGACAAGGCGGCTTGCAAAGCAGACAGGTCCCGGATATCGCCGATCACGGATGTCATGCCCTGCGCAACATGGGCGATCTCGAACAGGCTGGGTTGCGTTGGCGGCTGCAAGGCGTAGCCGGTCACCTCGGCGCCCAGCTCTTGCAACCAGAGCGACAGCCAGCTGCCCTTGAAGCCGGTATGGCCGGTCAGGAAGACGCGCTTGCCCCGCCAAAATCCCGGATTCATTTCCAGACCTTCCAGGGCGCCTGGCCGGATTGCCACAGGCCTTCCAGATAGGTCTGGTCGCGCTGGGTATCCATAGGCTGCCAGAAATTGCCGTGGAAATAAGCATGCAACTGGCTGTCCCTGGCCAGGGTCTGCAGCGGATCGCGTTCCCAAATGGTGGTGTCGTCTTCGATCAGATCGATGACCTTGGGCGACAAGACAAAGAAGCCGCCGTTGATCCAGCCACCTTCACCGGGGGGCTTCTCCTGGAAGCTGTTGACCTGGGTCCCGTCGATTTCCAGGACGCCGAATCGCCCCGGCGGCTGCACCGCCGTCAAGCTTGCAAGTTTGCCGTGCTCCTTGTGGAACTTGACCAGCGCCGAGATATCCACGTCGCTCACACCGTCGCCGTAGGTCAGGCAAAACGCTTCCTCGTTTTCGAGATAGGGCGCGACGCGTTTCAGGCGGCCGCCGGTCATGGTGTTCTCGCCGGTATCGATTAAGGTTACCTTCCATGGCTCGGAGTAGCGCGAATGCACCTCCATGGCGTTTTTCTGCATGTCGAAGGTAACGTCCGAGGTATGCAAAAAATAATTCGAAAAGTATTCCTTGATGACGTAAGCCTTGTAGCCGCAGCAGATCACGAAATCATTGATCCCGTGGGCGGAATAGATCTTCATGATGTGCCACAGGATAGGCAGGCCGCCGATGCGCACCATGGGCTTGGGGATTAAATTCGTCTCTTCGCTTAACCTGGTTCCAAATCCACCGGCGAAAATCACTGCTTTCATATTGCACGTCCCGTCATTGAATATCACTTGATTGTTGTTTTCCGCGGCGCTGAAATTCCCCTGCGCTTCCATGCACACGATAATTCATTCCGGTCCCTCGCCATGCCGCGAATTTAGGCATAAACACCGGCCTGTTCTTTCGGGCTGGTTTTGACAGTACACCGCAGTTTCAGGGCTACTGTCAATGGTCGCTCTCGCTAGCCGTTGCGGCCGCGCCGGATTGCGCTCACAGCAAGCCCTGGTCTATCGGCAGCCCTGTCATCTTCAGCAGGTCGGCGCGCTTTTGCTTCAGTTCGGCGCTGGGGGCGGGGTGGCGCCGGTAGACATACAGGTAGTCGAGCACGGCGTTGAAATCGTTGGCCTGCTCGCTGCTGCCGCGGCGATCCGTTGTGGCGTCCGCCACCTCGAAGACGCGCGACCCGAGAAACGGCACATGGGCCGGCATCGCGCGGTCAAACACCGACAGCAGATAGTCCCAGTCCTCGTAGGCGCGCATGAACGGATCGAACTCCAGACCCTGCAATAACTGCCGCGGGAAAGCAAAGCAGGACATGTGGACCTGGTTCTTGATATAGACCTCAGGCGTCAGGCTGTGCTGCAAGTTCAGTTCCACCTCGGACAACAGCTCCGGCCCCTGCGGCAGGCGGCGCTCGTTGGCGACCGAGCAGTTGAAATACACCGGCATGCTCAGCTGGACATGCGGCTGGGCGTGCAGCTGCGCCAGGCAACCGGGATGCCACGCGTCGTCATCGTCGAGGAACATGACGTAGCGGCCCTTCACCAGCGACAGGCCCAGATTCCGGCTTGCCGAAGGGCCGGCGTCGCCGTTGCGGCGGATATACATATCGGTTTTGGCGAGCAACTCGGCGCACACGGCATCGGTGGCGCTATCGGCGGCGTCGGAGATGACGATGACCTCGCACTCCACGGGACAGACTTGCGACTTGATCGACTCCAGGGCGCGTCGCAGCAACACCGCGCGCTTGTGGGTGGGCACAATCACGGAAAAAAAAGGTAATGTTGTCATGGCAGGGTTGTCCGCTGAGGATGGGGGCGTGTTAATTGGGTATGGCATGAATGATGTATGCGGTGGCCTGAGCGTCCGTGACGGCGAGGTCCGGATTGGCGCCGGCGCTGGCCGCCAGTTGCTGCAGGGCGGCCTGGATGGCCGGACTCTGCAGCGGGGTATCGAGGATCTGCAGCCCCTGCGTCACCGCGAATCCGGCTTGCTGGAATAGTTCGAACAGCGTGGTGCGGCTGAACAGGCGGCGCTGGCCTTCGGCCAGGAGGCCCGTTTCGGCATAGCGCAGATCGCCGCCGCACAGGCGGGTCAGCAGGCTCCAGTGCTGCGCGTTCGGCACCACGGCGACGATGCAGCTGCCCGGCGCGATCACCTTGCGGATGCGCTTCAACAGCAGTTCCGGGTGGCGGATGCGCTCGAGCGCCTGGTCCAGTACCCAGCAGTCGACCCCGGCATAGTCGCGGAAAAAGTCGTCGCCCAGCGCGTCGACATCCTCGTTGAGCACGTGGTCGCAAGCGCCCTTGCGCAGGTTCTTGTGGGCCGGATCGATGCCGACCGCCGTGTAGTCGCACTGCGGATGGCCTTCCTTGACGGCGCGCGCCAGCGCGCCATCGCTGGCGCCGATTTCCACCACCCTGGCCAGCCGCGCCGGCAGCAGGGTCTGGATGTGCAGCCGCATGGTGGCCGCTTCGCGCGCCGCCTGTTCCCAGGCGTCCAGGTGATAGCTGCCGACCCGCTTGACCGTGCCCTGCCAGTCGTGGCGCAGGTAGTGGTTGACGCCGTCGACCTTGAAGTCTTCCTTGAGCCAGTCGATGCCGGCGATCAGATGGTCCTGGCCGGCGCGATGCAGTGCCAGCATCGGCGCCGTCATCGGCGCGCCGTGGCGGGTGGGCATGGGCCACTGCCGCACCACCTCGATATTGATCAGCATGCAGGCCGGGTGCAGGTAGCGGATCGCGCCGGCCTCGTAGTCGACGTCGAATCCGCCTTCGTTCACGTGGTTGGTGTAGCCCACGCCGTACATGTCCGGCCGCAGCTGCTCCAGCATCGATTCGACGAATCCGCGGTTGAGCACGACCACGTCCGAGTCCAGCACCAGCACCGGTCCCTGCAGGTCGAGGTGCTGGAACGCCCAGGCCATGCCGGGGCCGTGATGGATGTTGTAGTCGAAGTGGATGAAGCGGACGTCCGCGTACCGGGCGCACACGGCTTCGATGGCGCGGTAATGCTCGGCGCCGGAGCCGTCGATGATGGTGACCGGGTTGGGGTAATGCGCGCGCAGCGAACTCAACAGCTCCTCGATCAGTTCCGCTGAATTGTAGGAGACGGAAATGATCGGGATACTGTCAACGTGAATGGCATTCATGGTCTTGGGCTGGCTGGAGTGGCGAACCATGGCGGGTCAGGGCGCGACGGCCACGAGGATGTACTGCGTCGCCAGCGCGTCCTCCACGGCGACCACCGGATCGATGCCGCTGGCGCCGGCCATGGCGCGGATCGCCGGCAGGTATTTTTCACGGGCCGGCTCGTCGAGGATGCGGGCGCCGCCGCCGCTGATCCGGAAGCCCGCCTGCTGGAACAGTTCCAGCATGGCGCCACGGGTGAAGATGCGCTTGCTCGATTTGTCCAGCCCGGCGGTGCCGTAGCGCAGGTCGCCGGCGTTCAGGCGCGCCTGGACGCTCCAGTGCTGGAAGTTGCGGATGGTGGCCACCACCTTGCCGCCCGGCGCGATGCTGGCGCGGATTTTCTGCAGCACGCCCCACGGATCGTCCAGCATTTCCAGCGCCTCGTCGAGCACCCAGATGTCGGCGCCGCGCACGTGGTCCCACAGCTCGGAGCCGGCGTGCTCGATGTCGAGGTTGAACACGAAGTCGCAATGGGGGCGGGCCGCCTGCGCGAACGCCGGCTCGAGTTCGATGCCGGTGTAGTCGACCACGGCGTTGCGGGCCTTGTAGGCCTTGGCAAAGGCGCCGTCGCGGCAATGCAGCTCGACGATCTTGCGCGATTCCAGCGGCACGAACTGCAGCATATAGGTGTTGACCGCGTTGCTCGCGCTGGGCATGTCGTAGTGATAGCCGCCGGTGCGGATGACCGTGCCCTGCCAGTCGTGCTTGAAGTAGTGGCGCTGCGTCGGCCGCGGCGCGAAATCCTGCTGCACCCAGTCGATGCCGGCGATCAGCTCGTGCGCGCCGGCGTTGTGGATCGCCAGCATGGTGGCGATGCACGGCGCGCCGTGCTTGATCGGCATCGGCCACTGGCGCACCACCTCGATATTGGTCAGCATGCAGGCTGGATGCAGATAGCGGACCGCGCCGTCGTCGCGGTCGTAACCGAGCTCGTTGACCTGGTGCAGGGCGCCGACGCCGTACATGCCGGGACGCAGATGGCTGTGCAGCGATTCAAGGAAGCCGCCCTGGATCACCTCGACGTCGGAGTCGAGGAACAGCACCTCGCCCGACAGGCCGAGATGACGGATGGCCCAGGCCATGCCGGGGCCGTGGTGGATGTTGTAGCCGAACGGGATGAATTCGACATTGTCGTAGCCCTCGGTGATGGCGCGGATTTTTTCCGCCACGTCGGGATTCGAGCCGTCGATGACGTAGACCCGGTTGGTGTAGAACTGGCGCAGCGTGCGCAGCAGCGACTCGATCAGGTCCGGCGAATTGTAGGAGACGGTGATGATGGGAATCTGGTCGATGCGCACCGGTTCGGCTGCCTGCGCGGCCGCCTGCGGATGCACCACGTGGGCCGGCGCGGCAAGCCGCGGCGCGGCCGGCTTGGCCACGCTGATCAGCGCAGTTTCCAGGTTGCGCACGAAGCGCGGGCTGTCGAACAGCGCGCAGCTCATGCGGTTGGTCACCAGCTGGCGCTTCATGGCGGCGATGGCGGCCGGGTCGTTGGCCAGCGCCACCGCCTTTTCCTCGTAGTCGGCGAAGTTGTAGGTGATCAGCTGCGGCAGGTCGACCGCGCGCAGCAGGCTGCCGGCCATGCGCGACGAGAAGGTCCGGCCGGCGCAGGTCAGCAGCGGCAGGCCGGCCCACAGCGCGTCGCTGGCGGTGGTGCCGGCGTTGAACGGGAAGGTGTCGAGGAACAGGTCGGCCAGCTGGTAGCGCGCCAGGTATTCGGCCGGCACCGCGCGGCTGTTGAAGATCAGGCGCTCGCGGTCGATGCCGGCCTGCTCGGCGTAGCGGTACAGGTTCTCGCGCACCTCCGGATAGTCGGCCACCAGCCACAGCACGCTGCCGGGCACGCGGCGCAGGATGTTCATCCACACCGCGAACAGCTCGGGCGTGAACTTGAAGTTGTTGTTGAACGAGACGAAGACGAAGGCGTCGTCCGGCAGGTTGACGCTGGCGCGGGTCGGCTTGGCCGCGATCAGGCGCTGGCGGTCGTTGATCTGGAAGGTGTCCGGCAGGTACAGCGGCTTCTCGCTGAAGTCCTTGGTCATGTCCGGCGTGATCAGGAATTCGTCGGCGATCACGTAGTCGACGCCGGGCAGGCCGGTGCTGCCGGGGAAGCCCAGGTAGGTCAGCTGCACCGGCGCCGGGCGGAACGCCAGGATGTTCGGACGCGCGCCCAGCGTCAGGCCGTGCAGGTCGACCAGGATGTCGATCTCGTGGGCGCGGATGGTGCGCGCGGCCTGCTCGTCGCTCAGCTGGTCGATGCGGATGTATTGGTCCATGGCCTTGACCACGCGGGCGCGGATCGGCGAGCCGTCCTCGCGGCTCCAGCTGAAGGCGTAGACCTCGAACTTGCTGCGGTCGTGCAGCTCGTACAGCTCGGCGGTGAGGATGGACACCGCGTGCGAGCAGAAGTCCGACGACAGGTAGCCGATGCGCAGGCGGCTGTGGCCGTAGCCGTGCTGGCCGGTCAGCGGCGCCACGGCGGCGTTGACCTTCTCGTTGACGAAGCGGCGCGCGGCGGCCAGCTGCTGGGCCGGATCGGCCGAGGCGCTGAGCATGGCCAGCGCCGAGGTGCCGTCCATCATGGTGGCCACCGAGATGTGTTCGAGGCCGCTGTAGACCGGCCATTCGCACTGCTTCTGGCGCAGGTGGACCCAGTGGGTCATGACGTTGGCCTGCTGCGGATCAACCCGCAGGCTCAGCGCCAGCATGGCCTCGGCCTCGGGATAGCGCTTGCGGATTTCCAGCAGGCGGCCGAGGTTGTTGAGGGTCTGCACGTACAGCGTCGGATTGGTCTTGATGTCCGGCTGCACCTCGTCGCTGAGGATGGTTTTCCACATCGCCAGCGCGTCGTCGGGACGGCCGGTGCGTTCCAGCAGCGTGCCCAGGTTCAGGCGCGCCTCGACGAAGCCGGGGTGCTCGGCGATGGCCCGGCGCAGCACCTGTTCCGCGCCGCTGTCGTCGCCGGCGTTGGACAGCACCACGGCCAGGTTGAAGCAGGCGGCGTAGATCAGCGGCGACGCCGTGTGGTCGATCCAGGCGCGGTACAGCGCGATGGCGGCGGGCAGCTGCCCGCTTTCCTGCAACACGGCGGCGGCGCCGAACAGGTCGCCGATGGACAGCGCACCCTTGACGGCCAGGGCCATGACGGTGCCCAGCGGGCTAGTATCGGTGGGAACGGATGCGGCAGGTACTTGTGCGGTCATAGCGGCGTAGGATGGGATGAGCCATAAAAGGTACGCACTATCATACCTTTTTGTCGCTGGATGAGGGGCAACTTTTGGCTCGGGAGCAAGACTGTAAAACGCCGCCTGCTCAACAGATGGGCGCCGCCCCCGTCATTCCCGCGGAAGCGGGAATCCATGCTGAGCCACCCGGCCAGCTCAGCATGGGTTCCCGCCTGCGCGGGAACGACGGGTTTTGGGTTAGCGGTTGGGGACGCTGAACCAGTTGCCGCTGTTGTGCTGCTGGTCGTCGGGCTTGCTCAGCGCGGCGGCCGCGCCTTGCAAGGCCTGGCGGCTGCGGTAGTGCTGCAGGGCGTCGGCCATCGCTTGCGCGTTGCTATCGACGGTGGCCGTGTCGGACTTGCACAACGCCGCCGGCTGCGCCGGCGCCGCCGGAGCGTCGCTGGCGTAGGCGGCGATTGCGTTGCTCAGGCCGCTTACCTGCTGTTGCAGCGTTGCCGCATCCGTGGTCGCGCTCTTCTGCGCCAGGAACCAGACGTCGGCGCTGGCGTGGCTGCTGCCATCGGTGCCGGTGTAGCGCGATGTCAGGCCGACCATGTTGCCGTTCTGCAGCGTCAGCGCGTGGCTGGCGCCGGTGTCGATGGCGGCGATGTGCAGCTGCTCCAGGGTCTTCAGCTCGTCCGCCTGGCTGACGCCGTCGGAGTTGCCGTCCACCCACACCCGCAGCGCGCCGAACGCGCTGTCGGCGCTGGTGATCTGGCCGTCGCCGTTGCTGTCGAGCGACTTCAGCGCGGCGTAGCCGTCGGCCGCCTTGCTGCCGTCTGCCAGCCTGGTGGCGCTGCCGAACAGCTCGCCGCCGTCGTTGATGACGCCGTCGCCGTTGCGGTCCAGGGCCAGCAGGCCGTCGTGGGCGTCGACCCAGCCGGTGCGCACCGCCTTGCCCTCGGCGCGGATGTCGAAGCGGACACCGGCCGTGGCCGACAGCGTGCTCACGCCGTTGCCGTCCAGGTCCAGCACCAGCGGCGTGGCGTAGTTGCTCGAGCCGGCGTTCAGCGCCATGGTCTGGGTGACCGACATGGCGCCGGTCTGGCCGATGGTGAAGGCGTTGGCCTGGGTCACGCTCAGCGCGGCCAGCCCGGCCGTGGTCAGCGCCGGCACCTGGACCGCGGTGAGAGCGGCGATCTGGTCGGTGGTGAAGACGATCAGCTGGCTGGTTTTCAGGCCGGCCACCTGCGTCGTGGTCAGGCCGGCGATCTGCGCGGTCGACAGGTAGCCGATCTGCGTCGCCGTCAGCGAACCGAGCTGGCTGGTGCTCCAGGCGTCCAGCTGGGTGGTGGTGAAGGCGTTGAGCTGGTCCACCGTCAGCGCGGCGATCTGGGCGTTCTTCAGCGCCGCCATCTGGACGGTGGCCAGCGCGGCGGCTTGCGGACCGGTCAGCGCGTTGAGCTGGGTCGTGGTCAGCGTCTGGATCTGCGAGGTGGTCACCGCCTGCAGCTGGTCGGTGCCGAACGCGGCCATCTGGTCCACCGTCAGCGCGGTGATCTGGCTCAGCTTGATGCTGGCGATTTGCGCCGTGGTCAGCGCCTGGATCTGCGTGTCCGCCAGCGCGGCCAGCTCGGTGGCGCTCAGGTAGCCGATCTGCGCGGTGCGCAGCGCGGCGATCTGGCTGGTGCTCAGCGCGAACATCTGGTCGGCCGTCATCGCGCCCAGCTGCAGGCTGGTCAGCGCTTGGATCTGCGCGGTGTTCAGGCCGGGCAGCTGGCTGACGTCCAGGCTGGTGATCTGCAAGGTGCTCAGCGCGGCCACGTCGGCCGTCTGCAAGGCGCCGATCTGGTCGGTCGACAGCGCGACGATGGCGTTGAGGCTCAGCGCGGCCGCCTGCGCGCTGCTCAGCGCGGCGATCTGGGCGGTGTCGAGGACGTTAATCTGCGGCACGTCGATGGCGGCGATCTGCGCGGTTTTCAAGCCGCGCACCTGCGCCGTGGTCAGCGCGACGGTCTGGTCGGTGGACAGGCCGCTGAACTGGCTGGCGCTCAGCGCGGCCAGGTCCTGGGTGTCGAGCGCGGCCACCTGGCCGGTGCTCAGCGCGGCCAGCTGGTCGGCGCTCAGCGTCGGCATCTGCGCCACCGAGAAGCCGGTGATTTGCGCCGTCGCCAGCGCGACGATCTGGTCGGTGGAGAGGCTGCTGGCCTGGGCCGTGGTCAGCGCGGCGATCTGCGCGGTCTTGAGCGCGCGCACCTGGTCGCTGGTCAGGGCCAGCAGGTTGTTGATGGTCAGGCCGTAGGCGACCTGCGCGGTGCTCAGCGCGGCGATGTGGTCGGTGTCCAGCACCGCCACCTGGCTGCTCTGCAGGCCGTTGGCCAGCTGGCTGGTGCCGAAGGCGGCCAGTTGCGGCAAGGTCAGCGCGTTGAGCTGGGCCGAGCCCAGCTGGCCGATCTGGTCCGAGTTGAGCGCGGCGATCTGGCGCGTGGCCAGCGCGGCCAGGTCGGCCGTTTCCAGCGCGACAATCTGGTCGGTGGTGAGCGACGCCACCTGCTGCGTGCTCAGGGTGGACGCCTGCGCGGTGCTCAGCGCGACGATCTGGTCGGTGGTCAGCGCCTGCACCTGGCCGGTGCCGAGGGCGACCGTCTGCGCGGTGCGCAGCGCGACGATCTGGTCGGTGCCGAGGGCGGCGATGCTGTCGCTGGCCAGGCCGTAGGCCAGCTGCGCCGTGCCCAGCGCCGCGATGTGGGCGCTGTCCAGCGCGACCAGCTGGGCGGTGCCCAGGCCGTGGCTGATCTGGCTGGTGGTCAGCGCCGTCAGCCCGGCGGTGGTCAGCGCGTTGAGCTGGTCGCTGCCCAGCGCGGCGATCTGGTCGCTGCCCAGCGCCACCAGCTGGCGCGTGGCGAACGACGACAGGTCGGCCGTCTCCAGCGCGACGATCTGGTCGGTGGTGAGCGCCGCCACCTGCTGCGTGCTCAGGGTGGACGTCTGCGCGGTGCTCAGCGCGACGATCTGGTCGGTGGTCAGCGCCTGCACCTGGCCGGTGCCGAGCGCGACGGTCTGCGCGGTGCGCAGCGCGACGATCTGGTCGGTGGTCAGGGCGGCGATGCTGTCGCTGGCCAGGCCGTACGCCAGCTGCGCCGTGCCCAGCGCCGTGATGTGGGCGCTGTCGAGCGCGGCCAGCTGGGCGGTGCCCAGGCCGTGGTTGATCTGGCTGGTGGTGAGCGCGGTCAGCTCGGCCGTGGTCAGCGCGTTGAGCTGGTCGCTGCCCAGCGCGGCGATCTGGTCGCTGCCCAGCGCCACCATCTGGCGCGTGGTGAACGACGACAGGTCGGCCGTTTCCAGCGCGACGATCTGGTCGGTGGTGAGCGCGGCCACCTGGCGCGTGGCCAGCGAGGTGGCCTGCGCGGTGCTCAGGGCGGCGATCTGGCCGGTGCTCAGGCCGCTGGCGACCTGGTCGGTGGTGAGCGCCGCCACCTGCGCGGTGCTCAAGGTGGCGAACTGGTCGGTCAGCAGCGCCTGCAGCTGGTCGCTGCCCAGCGTGCCCACCTGGGCGGTGCTCAGGGCGGCCAGGTCGGCCGTTTCCAGCGCGGCGACCTGGTCGCTGGTGAGCGCGGTCAGCTGCACGCTGCCCAGCGCGCGCACTTGCGCGGTGCGCAGCGCGACGATCTGGTCGGTCGTCAGCGCGCCGAACTGGGCGGCCAGCAGGTGGCTGAGGGCGCTGGTGCCCAGCGCGGCGAACTGGTCGGTGTCGAGCGCGACCAGCTGGTCGGTGCTCAGCGCCGGCGCCTGCACCGAGGTCAGCGCGGCGACCTGCGCCGTGCTCAGCTGGCCGAACTGCGCCGCCGTCAGCGCGCTGAGCTCCTGCGTGGTCAGGCCGAGGAAGGCGCTGGTCGACAGCGCGTTGAGCTGGTCGCTGGTGAGCGCGGCGAACTGCGCCGGGCTGAAGGCGGCCAGCTGGTTGCTGCGCAGCGCCACGAAGTCCAGGGTGCTGAGCGCGGCGATCTGGGCGGTGCCGAGCGCGCTGACCTGCAGCGTGCTCAGCGTGGCGACCTGGGCGGTGCCCAGCACGGTGATGTGGTCGGTGCCCAGGGCGGCGATCTGGTCGCTGCCCAGGCCGGCGATCTGGGCCGTGCCCATCACGCTGACCAGGTCGGTGGTCAGCGCGCCGATGTTGGCGCTGCCGATGGCGGCGATCTGCGCGGATTTGAGCGCGACGAAGTCGGCCGTTTCCAGCGCGTCCAGCTGGTCGCTGCTGAGGGCGGCCACCTGGGCGGTGGTCAGCGCGGCCACCTGCATGCTGCTCAGGCCGGCCATCTGGTCGGTCGTGATGGCGCCGAACTGGGCGGCGTTGAGCGCGCCGATCTGCGTGCTCGACAGCGTGGCGAAGTTGTCGGTGCTGATGGCGGCGATCTGGTTGCTGCTCAGCGCGTTCAACTGGCGGGTCGCCAGGTTGTCCACCTGCAGCGTGGTCAGCGCGGCGATCTGGTCGGTGGTCAGCGCGGCGGCCTGGGCCGAGGTGAGCGCGTCCATCTGCGCCGTGGTCAGGTTTTGCAGCTGGTCCATCGTCAGCGAGATCAGCTGGTTGGTGCTCAGCGCCTGCACCTGCGCGGTCCGGAGCGCCTGCAGCTCGTCGGTGCCGAGCGCCTGCAACTGGTCGGTCGACAGCGCCAGCAGCTGGTTGCTGCTCAGCGCGGCGGCCTGGACGGTGGTCAGCACGCCGACATGGGCCAGGTCCAGCTGCGCGATCTGCAGCGTGCCCAGCGCCAGGATCTGGTTGCTCAGCAGGGCGGACAGGTCTTCCAGTTCAATCGCGACCAGCTGGTCGGAGCCGAGCGCGGCCAGCTGCGCGGTGCCCAGCTGCGTGTATTGCTGCGTGCTCAGCGTGATGATCTGGTCGCTGCCGAGCGCGCGGAACTGCGCCGTGGTCAGCGCGTTCAGCTGCGCCGAGGCCAGGTTTTGCAGCTGGTCGGCGATCAGCACGTTGAGCTGGTCGCTGCCGAGGGCGGCGATCTGCGCGGCCTTCAGCGCGTTCAGGTCGTCGCTGCCCAGCGCCTGCACCTGCGCCGAGGTCAGCGCCAGCAGCTGGTTGCTGCTCAGCGCCTGGGCCTGCGCGGTGGTCAGCGCGGCGATGCGGTCGACCGCCAGCGCCTGGATCTGGCTGGTGCCCAGCACGGCGATCTGCGCGGTCTTCAGCGCGGCCAGGTCCTCGACCTCGATCACGCTCAGCTGCTGGGTGGACAGCGCGGCCACTTGCGCCGTGCCCAGCGCCAGGTATTGCTGCGTGGTCAGCTCGATGATCTGGTCCGAGCCCAGCGACTGGATCTGCGCGCTGCCCAGCGCGTTGAGCTGGGTGGCGCCCAGGCTTTGCACCTGGTCGACACCGAGGGCGGCGATCTGGTCGCTGCCCAGGGCGGCGATCTGCGCGGTCTTCAGCGCCACGATCTCGTCGGTGCTCAGCGCGGCCACCTGGCCGGTGGTCAGCGCCGCCACCTGGGCGGTGGACAGGCTGGCCGCCTGCGCCGTGGTCAGCGCCTGCACCTGGTCGGTGGTCAGCTGGCTGAGCTGCAGGGTGTTGAGGGCCGCCAGCTGCGCCGTCTTCATCGCGGCCAGGTCTTCCAGTTCCAGCGCGCGCAGCTGGTCGCTGCTCAGCACGCCGACGCCGGCGGTGCTCAGGCTGCCGATCTGGCGGGTGGTCAGGGCGACGATCTGGTTGGTGCCCAGCGCCGCGACCTGGTCGGTGCTCAGGCCGGCGATCTGGGCCGGGGTGAGCGCCTGGATCTGGTCGGTGGTCAGGTTGTTCAGCATGCCCAGCGCGCCCAGCTGGGCGGCGCTCAATGCGGCGAAGTCGGCCGTGCTGAGCGCCATCACCTGGTCCGAGGACAGCGAGGACAGCTGGGCGGTCGACATCGCGCCGACCTGGTTGCTGGTCATCGCCATGATCTGGTCGGTGCTCAGCAGCGCGACCTGGGCGGTGCGCAGGGCGCCGATCTGCACGGTCTTGAGCGCGACGATCTCGTCGGTGTTGAGCGCGGCCAGCTGGCCGGCCGTCAGGCTGGCGACCTGGCCGGTGGCCAGCGCCGCCACCTGCAGGGTGGTCAGCGCGCCGACCTGCGCGGTGCGCAGGCCCTGGAACTGGGCGCTGCTCAGCGAGGCCAGCTGGGCCGGCGTGAGCGCCCGCAGCTGGTCGGTGCCGAGGGCGTCGAGCTGGTCGGTGCTCAGCGATTGCAGCTGCGCGGTGCGCAGCGCGGCCAGGTCCTGGGTTTCCAGCGCGTCCACCTGGTCGGTGGTCAGCGCCATCAGTTGCTGCGAGGTCAGGCCGGCCACTTGCGCGGCGCTCAGGCCGGCGATCTGGTCGCTGCTGAGCAGGACGAACTGGTCGGTGCTCAAGGCCGCCACCTGCTGGGTCTTGAAGGCGGCCAGGTCCTGCGTTTCCAGCGCCGCCAGCTGGCTGGCGCTGAGCGCGCGCACCTGGGCGGTGCCGAGGTTGGCGGCCTGCAGGGTGCTCAGCGCGACGATCTGCGCGGTGTTCAGCGACTGGAACTGGGCGCTGCTCAGGGCGGCCATCTGCGCGATGCTCAGCGCGCGGAACTGGTCGCTGCTCAGCGCGTCGAGCTGGTCGGTGGTCAGGCCCGGCATTTGCGCGCTGCGCAGCGCCACGATGTCGCCGGTGGAGAACACCTGCAGCTGCGCCGTGCCCAGCGCGGCCAGCTGGCGCGTGCTCAGGCTGGCGACCTGGAGGGTGGTCAGCGCGGCCGCCTGCGCGGTGCTCAGGCTGGCGATGACGTCGGTGTTCAGGGCGGCGAACTGCGCGGTCCTGAGCGCGGCGAAGTCCTGGCTTTCCAGCGCGTTCAGCTGGTCGCTGCCGAGGACGGCGATTTGCTGCGTGGTCAGGTTGCTGACCTGGGCGGTGCTCAGGGCGACCAGCTGGTCGCTGTTGAGGGCGGCGATCTGCGCGGTCTTGAGGGCGGCGATTTGCGCGGTCCGCATCAGCGACAGCGCCTGCGTGCCCAGCGCCACCAGTTGCTCGCTGCTCAGCAGGCCGACCTGGGCGGTGGCCAGGCCGATCACCTGCGCGGTGCTCAGGCCGGCGATCTGCGCGGTGGCGAGCGCCAGCAACTGGCCGCTGCCCAGCGCGGTCAGCTGGGCCGTGCTCAGCGCCTGCAGCTGGGCGCCGGTCAGCGCGTTCAGGTTGTCGCTGCTCAGGCCGGCGATCTGCGCGGTGCGCAGCGCGGCCAGGTCGCGCGTCTCGATCGCGACCATCTGCGTGCTGGTCAGCGACAGCAGCTGGCGCGTGCTCAGGCTGGCGAACTGCGCGGTGGTCAGCGCGACGATCTGGTCGGTGCCCAGCAGGTCGACCTGGGCCGTGCCCAGCGCCGCCAGCTGCGCGGTCTTCAGCGCGGCCAGGTCGTCGGTGACGATGGCCAGCAACTGGTCGCTCGACAGCGTGGCGATCTGTTGGCTGCCCAGATTGCTGGCCTGGGCGGTGCTCAGTGCGGCGATCTGGTCGGTGCTCAGCGCGGCCAGCTGTCTGCTGGTCAGCGCGGCCAGCTGCTGGGTCTTCATCGCCTGCAGCTGGGCGGTGGTGATGGCGGCCACGTCGGACGTGACCAGGGCCACGATCTGCTGGGTTTTCAGGGCGGCCAGGTCGGCCGTTTCCAGCGCGACCATCTGGTCGGTCGACAGCAGCGCGATCTGCTGGGTCGCCAGCGCGCCCGCTTGCAGCGTGCTCAGCGCGACGATCTGGTCGGTGGTGACGGCGGCCAGCTGGTTCGAGCTCAGCGCGTTGAGCTGCGACGATTTCAGCGAGGCCCAGTCGGCGGTGGTCAGCGCCGCCACCTGCGCGGTCAGCAGGTAGCCGATCTGGGCGGTGGTGAAGGCGTTCACCTGCGCGGTGTTCAGCGCGCCCAGCTGGGCGGAGTTGAGCACGTGGATCTGGTCGGACGTCAGCTGCACGATCTGCGTGGTCTTCAGCGCGGCCACCTGGCCGAGGGTCAGCGCGGCGATCGCCTGGGTGCCCAGACCCAGCAGCTGGCTGGTCTGCAGCGCGGCGAAGTCCTGGGTTTCCATCGCGTTGAGCTGGTCGGAGCTCAGCGCGTTGAGCTGGGACGGCGTCAGCGCGCCCGCCTGCGCGGTGCCGAGGGCGACGATCAGGTCGGTGCTCAGCGCGGCCACCTGGGTCGAGGTCAGGGCGACGATCTGCGCGGTCTTCAGCGCGGCGAAGTCGGCCGTTTCCATGGCGTTCAGCTGCGCGGTCGACAGGGCGGCGATTTCACGCGTGCTCAGCGCGGCGGCCTGCTGGGTGGTCAGCGCGATGATCTGGTCGGTGGTCAGCGCGGCGACCTGGGCGGTGGTGAAGTTGCTCAGCTGGACGCTGGCCAGCGCGGCGAACTGCGCGGTGGTCAGGGCGGCGACGGCGTTGCTGCTCAGCGCGGCGGCCTGCTGCGATTTCAGCGCCACCAGGTCCTGGGTTTCCATCGCGGCGATCTGGTCGCTGCTCAGCACGGCGATCAGCTGGGTGGCCAGCGAGGCCACCTGCTGCGACGTCAGGCCGACGATCTGGGCCGTGGTCAGCGCGCCGAACTGGGCGCTGCCCAGCGCGGCCAGCTGCACCGTCCTCAGCGCGGCCAGGTCGCGCGTTTCCAGCGCGGCCAGCTGGGTGCTGCCCAGCGCGGCAAGCTGGCGCGTGGTCAGCGAGGTGGCCTGGGCCGTGGTCAGGCTGACGATCTGGTCGGTGTCGAGGGCGTTCAGTTGCTGCGTGCTCAGCGCGGCCACCTGCGCGGTGCTCAGCGCGGCGACCTGGTCGGTGGTCAGGCTGTGGACGTTGCCGGTGCTCAGGCCGGCCAGCTGCGCGGTGCGCAGCGCGGCCAGGTCTTGCGTGCTCATCGCGGTCAACTGGTCGCTGGACAGCGCCGACAGTTGCAGCGAACTGAGGGCGTTGGCCTGCGCGGTCTTCAGCGCGACGATCTGGTCGGTGCTGAGCGCGGCGATCAGGCTGGTGCCCATGGCGGCCAGCTGCTGGGTTTTCAGCGCGGCCAGGTTGGCGGTGCTCAGCGCGGTCAGCTGCGTGGTCGACAGCGCGGCCACCTGCTGCGAGCTCAGGCCGGCGACCTGGGCGGTGTTCAATACGGCGATCTGGTCGGTGCCCAGCGCGGCCAGTTGCGCGGTTTTCAGCGCGCCGACCTGCAGCGAGCCCAGGGCGGCGATCTGGTCGGTGCCGAGCGCGGCCACGCCGTTGCTCGACAGGGCGGCGATCTGCACGGTGCGCAGCGCCGCCAGGTCCTGCGTCTCCATCGCGGCCAGCAGGGCGGTGGCCAGCGCCGCCAGCTGTTGCGTGGCCAGGCCGGCCGCTTGCGCGGTGCTCAGGCCGGCCACCTGGGCCGTGCCCAGCGCGTTGATCTGGGCGGTGGTGAAGGCGGCCACCTGGGCCGTCTTCAGCGCGGCCAGGTCGCGCGTTTCAAGCGCGGCCACCTGGTCGGAAGTCAATACGATGAGTTGCGCCGTGCCCAGCGCGGCCACCTGGGCCGTGGTCAGCGCGACGATCTGGTCGGTGGACAGGCCGCGCAGCTGGCCGCTGCGCATTGCCGCGACCTGGGCCGTGGTCAACGCGGCGATCTGGTCGGTGCTGAGGACGGCGGTGGTGGCCGTGCTCAGCGCGTTCAGCTGCTGGCTCTTGAGCGCGGCGAAGTCCTGGGTTTCCATCGCGGCCAGCTGGGCGCTGGACATCTGGCCCAGCTGCAAGGTGGTCAGCGCGGCGGTCTGCGCGGTGGTCAATGCGACGATCTGGTCGGTGCTGAGGGCGGTGAACTGTTTGGTGGTCAGGGCGGCGATCTGCGCGGTCTTCAGCGCGGCGAAGCCGCCGGTGCCGAGCGCGGCCAGCTGGTCGCTGCCCAGGGCGCTGATTTGCTGGGTCGACAGGCTGCTGCTTTGCGCGGTGCGCAGCGCGGCCATCTGCGCCGTGGTCAGCGCGCCCAGCAGGCCGGTGCCCAGCGCCAGCAATTGCTGCGTGCCCAGCACGGCGATGTCGTCGGTATCGATGCTGGCCAGCTGGTTGCTGCTCAGCGCGGCGATCTGGCGGGTCTGCAGCGCGCCGGCCTGGCTGCTGCTCAGCGCGACGATCTGGTCGGTGTTCAAGGCGCGCACCTGCGCCGTGCTCAGCGCCACCAGCTGCGCGCTGCGCAGCGCGGCGATGTCGCCGGTACCGACGATGGACAGCTGCTGCGTCCCCAGCGCGGCCAGCTGCGCGGTCGCCAATGCGGCGAACTGGTCGGTGGTGAGGCCGTTGACCAGCTGGTTGGTGCTCAGGCTGACGAACTGGCCGGTGGTCAGCGCCGCGATCTGTTTGGTGGTGAGTCCGTAACCCAGCTGCGCCGTGGTCAGCGTTTGCAGGTTTTGCGTGGACAAGGCCCGTAACTGGCTGGTCCCCAAGGCGCCGAGCTGCTCGGTGCTCAATGCAGTCATCTGCAAGGTGCTGAGCAAAATAACGTCCGCGGTCGTCAGAGTAGCGATCTGATCGGTGCGAAGGCTGGCGATTTGGTCGGTCGTTAAACCAGGTACGAGTGATGGCATGTTAAGTAATCTCCTTACGGAAATATATAGTACCGCCAATCGAAGTGATGCGGAGAGGAAAGACCCAAAAGTAGTTTAAATCTTGGTCTGGAAACAATGACTTAGCGCATTTGCCGTCATTGAATTGTCATCAATTCTCACCGTCAAAAATAATCATTTAGGAAACACTGTAAGATCATGTTTTGCCATGAACGCCGAGTCTCCCCGCCATGTTGCTCACGCCCGCCACATTTACGCCGCTGATACGTCCCGCCGCGCATGACCATCCGCTCACATTTGTGTTCCACCGTGGAGAGTTGCTTTTGCGCAACGAAATCATGGAGTTGCCGGACCGGCAGGCGCTGGCGGCGCTGGATCTGCCGCCGGAGCGCTTCCATGCGCTGGGCCAGTGGGAGGGCCGTTACTATCAGCTGGCGTGGGTCGATCAGCCGGATCTACCGGGGCCGGAATATGGCTATCACGGTTTGCGCTCGCTGTTCGGCCTGGTCGACGACGGCTTCGTGGCGCTGGCCGGCCGCGCCTTCCAGCTGGCCGACTGGGCGCGCACCCATCGCTACTGCGGCGCCTGCGCCACGCCGATGCGGCAGCTGGAGGGCGAGCGCTGCTACCAGTGCCCGGCCTGCGGCATGAGCGCCTATCCGCGCATCTCGCCGGCCATGATGGTGTTGGTGCGCAAGGGCGAACAGGTGCTGCTGGCCATGCACGCCAACGCGCCGTACAAGCGCTACACGGCGCTGGCCGGCTTCCTGGAGGCCGGCGAATCGGTCGAGGAGGCGGTGCACCGCGAGGTGTACGAGGAGGTCGGGCTGCGGGTGCACAAGCTGCAATACTTCGGCAGCCAGTCGTGGCCGTTCCCGCACTCGCTGATGATCGCCTACACGGCCGAGTACCTGGACGGCGAAATCCGCGTCGACCCCAGCGAGATCGCCCACGCCCGCTGGTTCGGGCCGGACGACAGCGAGTGGCCGGACATGACGGCCACCGTGTCGATCGCCGCCGAGCTGCTGAAGGCCCACCGGCCGCGGGCTAAGCCATAGCGGGTGGGTTGCCGCGGATTTCTATATACTGTCGGCAATCGTAAAAAAAAGGTGTTGCATCATGTCTCAAAAAGAATTCTCGGAAGGCGACTGGCGTCGTCTGCTCGCCAGCTTCGGTGAAGATCCCGACCGTCCGGGCCTGGTGGAGACGCCGGCGCGCGTCAGCAAGGCATGGAAACACTGGACCTCCGGCTACGGCCAGGACCCGGTCGAGCTGCTCAAGGCGTTTGAGGACGGCGCCGAGCAGTACAACGAACTGATCGTGGTGCGCGGCATCCCGGTCTACAGCCACTGCGAGCACCACCTGGCGCCGTTCTTCGGCAAGGCCACGGTCGGCTACGTCCCGAACGGCAAGATCGTCGGCCTGTCCAAGCTGACCCGCTTGGTGGACTGCTTCGCCAAGCGCCTGCAGGTGCAGGAACGCATGACCATGCAGATCGCCAACGCGCTGATGGAAGTGCTGGAACCGAAGGCGGTCGGTGTGGTCGTCAAGTGCCGCCACCTGTGCATGGAAAGCCGCGGCATCCGCACGCCGGGCGAGGAAACCGTCACCTCGGCCATGCTGGGCGAATTGCAGCCCAACCTGGCGATGCGCACCGAATTCCTGGCCCTGGCGCGCGAGTCGTAAGCGGCATGGCTGCGATCGCGTGGCAGCACGGCGGCCTTGACGCCGCTTTCGCCCTGGCGGCGGCGCAGCAACGGCCGCTGTTCCTGTACTGGGGCGCGGCCTGGTGCCCGCCCTGCAACCGGGTCAGATCCGAAATTTTCGCGCGTGACGAGTTCGTCCAGCGCGCATCGGCGGTGCTCTGTTTCCACCTCGACGGCGACAGCGCGGGCGCGCAGGCGCAGGCCGCGCGGTACGGCCTGCGCAGCTATCCGACGCTGGTGCTGTACGCGCCGGACGGCAGCGAAATCACGCGCCTGCCGTGCGAGCTGGACGGCGAATTGTTCACGGCCGCGTTCGACGTGGCGCTGGCCGTGCATGCGGCCGGATCGTCGGCCCCGGCCGCGCTGGCGGCGGCCTTGTCGGGCGAGCGCAAGCTCAGCGCCGGCGAATGGTCGCTGCTGAGCCATTATTCCTGGGACACCGACGAAGGCCGCCTGCTGGGCGCGCGTGCGCTGGCGCCGACGCTGCTGGCGCTGGTGCGCGCCTGCGACGACGCCGACGCCGGCGTGCGCCTGCAACTGCACGCGCAGCTGGCCATGGCCGGCAAGGATGTCGACGCGGCGGCCAACGCCGCCTTGCTGCTGAAGGTGTTTGCCGACGCGCGGCTGGCGCGCGCCAACATGGACCTCCTCGGCAACAGCGCCATCCCCCTGATCAAGTTCGCCACGCGGCGCGAGGAACTGGTGGCGGCGCTGGGCGCCACCGCCGCGCAATGGGCCGACGATTTCTGGCTCAGCGCGCCGGACCGGCTGACGGCGGTGCGCCTGCAAATGCGCCTGGGCCGCCTGCTGGCGCCGACGCAAGGCTTGCAGGAGCAGGTGCGCCTGCGGGTGGAAGCGGCGCTGGCCGAGTCCAGCGATCCGTACGAGCGCCACACGCTGGTCAACACAGCGGTCAGCGCCCTGAACGACGCCGGCCTGGCGCCGCAGGCCGAGCAGGTGCTGCTGGCCGAACTGCCGCGATCGCACGCCCCGTACTACTTCATGCTGAGCCTGGCCTCCAGTGCCAAGCGGCGCGGCGACACGGCGGCCGTGCTGGACTGGTACGGCAAGGCCTGGCAAGCAGCCGTGGGTCCGGCGACGCGCCTGCAATGGGGCGTCACCTACCTGATGAGCCTGCTGGAACTGGCACCGCAGGACAGCGTCCGCATCGAAGCGGCCCGCCTGGGCCTGCGCGCCGACATCGCCACCGCCGGCGCCGACGCCCAACAACAGCGCAACCTGGCCCAGCTGCAAAAACTCGGGGGTCAAGTCTGACATTCGGACACGACCTCATCCGTCGTGCCGATCCTTGCCGAGTTCCGACGCGGCGACAGCGCGGCTGACCGTTTTAACCGAGACGCCGAAATGCGCGGCGATTTGCCCCATCGAAAACGCGGTGGACCGATAGGCCTCTGCCATCGCGACTTCGCGCGGCGCGAATGTCGAGGCATACTCTTCCAGCGACAAGGCAAGCGCGCGTCTTTGCACCCGCGCGATCTCCGCCGACCTTGATTGCGTCGCGGATTCCCTGTGCCGGGCAATGAAGACGGCGTCGCCCAGCATGCAACGGAAACTCACTTTCTTCAGCGGGCTGTCCGCATGCCTGCCTGCCATGACAAACCGGTGATAGGCTTGCCCGGCCGCGATCGGGTCTTGGCCGAAGCAGGCCAGCAGCCAGCCCGTCGCCAGCCAGGCCGCTGCCGGCGCCTCGCCCATCATGGCGCGGTAGCTGCTCCACTCCCAGTCGCCGGGCGCTTCCACTTCACTGGCCCGCACGGGATTCAAGACGATATAGCGCGCCAGTTCGCGCAGGTAGCCCTCCTTCTGCACCAGGATGGCGTGATACCGGCCCTGCATCACGTGCCCGGCCAATTCGTGGCGGCGATTGTAGTATTGCGAGTACGCGCTGTTCAATTGGCGCATGCCTTGTCCGAGATTGCCTTCGGGCGTTTCGATGAGCACGTGGTAGTGGTTCGTCATCTGGCAATACGCGTGGATCACGAAATGAAAACGGCGGCACACGCGTTCGATTTCCTCCAGCCAGGCCAGGCGGTCCGCGCGATCGCGAAAGATCGCCTCACGTCGGTTGCCGCGGCAAGTGACGTGATACAGCGCACCGGGGAATTCGAGTCGGAGTGGGCGGACCATCTCCGCAATGTAGTCGCTGTGCCGTGGCGCGGCGCTGATAAAACGCAGAACTCGCCGCAGTCCGGACTGATCTTTTCAGGTACGGCAGAGGTCGTGTCCGAATGTCAGACTTGACCCCACCGGGGTTAGCGTTTGAATTCGGCGTTGTCTTGCCACTGCGGGCGGTCCTTGCCCTGGGCGGCCTGGTAGCCGGCTTTGAACAGCAGTTCGATGTCTTCCACCGCGCCGCTGGTTTCCCATTTGGCTTGCACCGTGTCGTTGACGGTGTGGTACTGGTGGGCGCTGTAGTTCAGCAGCTTTTCGCGGCCGTAGCCGGCGCTCTTGCCGACGAAGTTGGAACTGCTGCGCAGGTATACCACCGGCACGCCGCCCCGGGCGAACTCGAACTGGTCGCCGCGGTAGAAGCTGCCGTAGTCGGCGTTGCTGTCCGGCCGCACGCTGCGGCCCTGGCTGCGCGCGATCGCGGCGACCAGGTCGTCGGCGCTGGACTTGCCCATGCCGCTCAGCTCGACATCGCGGGTGCGGCCCCACATGTTCAAGCCGTTCACGTTGATGTTCAGCAGCGTCTTGTTCAGCGGGTACAGCGGATTGCGCGCGTAGTATTGCGCGCCCAGCAGGCCGCGTTCCTCGGCCGTGGTCAGCACGAACACGATGGTGCGCTTGGGCGCCACCGGCAGCGCCTTGTAGGCGCGGGCGATTTCCAGCAGCGCGGCGACGCCGGCGGCGTTGTCCAGGGCGCCGTGGAAGATCTGCTGGGTGCGCGGACCCGGCAAACTCTCGTCGATGCCGAAATGGTCCCAGTGCGCGGTGTAGACGATCACTTCATTCTTCAACAGCGGATCGGAGCCGGGCAGCTTGGCCACCACGTTGTGCGAGCCGACTTCGCGCCAGGCGTTGAGCGCGGTGACGTTGAGCTTGACGCCCAGCGGCACCGGCCTGAAGCTGCGCGACAGGGCCTGCTGCTTGAGCGCGTCGAAGTCCTGGCCGCCGGCCTTGAACAGCTCGCGCGCGCGGTCGCCCTGCAGCCAGCCGGGAATGGCCGGGAAGGCCGGGTCCGGCGTCTTGCTCTTCAGGGCGAAATTCTCGCGCCCCCAGCTGTTGCGCACCACCTCGTACGGGTAGGTGGCCTGGCGGGTCTCGTGCACGATCAGCGCGGCGGCCGCGCCCATCTTGGCCGCCATCTCGAATTTGTAGTTCCAGCGGCCGTAGCGGGTGATCGCGTTGCCGCCGAACATGGCCGGGTCCAGCAGCTTGGGATGCTTGGGGTCCGGCAGCGGCGGGTCGTTGATCAGCATGACCAGGGTCTTGCCCTTGAGGTCGGCACCCTTGTAGTCGTCCCACTGGAATTCCGGCGCCTGCACGCCGTAGCCGACAAACACCAGCTCGGAGTTGGCGACCTCGATTTTTTTCTCGGTGCGCGCGGTCCAGGCGACGTAGTCGTCGCCAAAGGTCAGCTGCTTGCTCTGACCGTCCTTGACGTAGCTCAGCGTGGGATGGCTGGAAATGGCCACCAGCGGCACCGCCTGCAGATACGTGCCGTCCGGGTTGCCCGGCTCCAGGCCCAGCTTCTTGAACTGCTGCTGCAGGTAGTCGATGGTGACGGTTTCGCCGTGCGTGCCCGGCGCCCGGCCTTCGAACTCGTCGGAGGCCAGCATGGTGATGTGCTCCAGCAGGCGCTCGCCGTCGATGCGGGCAACCGCGGCCTCGACCGGTTTGCCGGCCTTGGGCGCGGCGGCGTGGGCGTGGCCGGCGCCTGACGCCAGCAGCGCCATCGACAGTAGGTATTTCATGTGGAAAGGGATTGTAAAGAAGGAATGCCTCATTCTGACACAGTTTGTTGCTCAAGAACACTAGCAAGCCAGTCGACAAACACCCGCACCCTCGGCGACAGGTGACGATTATGCGCGTAAACGATGTTCAAGGGCAGCGGCGCGGGCCGCCATTGCGGCAGGATTTCCTCCAGTTGGCCTGCGGCCAGCAGCGGCAGCAGGCTCTGGCGGGGCATCTGGATCAGGCCCAGTCCGGCCAGGCAGGCGGCCAGGTAGGCCTCGGTGCCGCTGACCGAGACCTGGCTGCGCATGGCCTGGGTGCGCTCGATGCCGTCGGCGTCGACGTATTCCCAGTCGAGGTCGCGCCCGCTCTGGCTGGAGAAGAAGTTGACCGCCGTGTGGTGCCGCAAGTCGTCCAGCGTCTGCGGCCGGCCGTGGCGTTCCAGGTAGGCGGGCGCGGCGACATTGATCTGCTCCATCGAGTCGATGCGCCGCGCCACCAGCGTGGAATCGCGCAGCGTGCCGCCGCGCACCGCGCAGTCGATGCCCTCGCCGACCAGGTCGACAAAGCGGTCGTTCGAGCCCAGCCGCACCTGGATGTGCGGGTGGCGCTGGAAGAAGGCGGGCAGCGCCGGGATCACGTACAGGTGGGCCAGCCGCTCCAGCAGGTCGACCCGCACCGCGCCGCGCAGCAGCCGGCCCTCGCCGGCGAACAGGCCGTTGAGGTTGTCCAGGTCGTTGAGCAGGGCGGTGCAGCGCTCCAGGTATTGCGCGCCTTCGGCCGTCAGGCTGACCTTGCGCGTGGTGCGCTGGAGCAGGCGCACGCCCAGCTGCTGTTCGATGGCCTGCACGGCGTTGGTGACGGTGGGCTTGGGCAGGTCCAGCTGTTCGGCCGCCTGCGTAAAACTTTTGCAGTCGGCCACCGCCTTGAAGATCTGCATGGCCTTGAATTGGTCCATGATTGTTATCTGTGTTCGAATAAAGTAATAGGATTTACTGTATTTATTGCCGCAATCGATAATAGCATAATGAATCCACTCGCTAACCACCTTGGAGATTCAAAATGCAAACCCGCAAACTTGGCCACACCGGCCCGCAAGTCGCTCAACTGGGCCTGGGCCTGATGGGCATGTCCGACCTGTACGGCCCCGCCGACCGCAAGGAAAGCCTGGCCACCATCCGCGCCGCCATGGAGGCCGGCGTCACCCTGCTCGACACCGGCGATTTCTACGGCATGGGCCACAACGAAATGCTGCTGGCCGAGGCGCTGGCCGCCGGCGGCCGCGACCAGGTGCAGATCAGCGTCAAGTTCGGCGCGCTGCGCGACCCGGCCGGCAACTGGGTCGGCATCGACACCCGGCCGGTGGCGGTGAAGAACTTCGCCGCGTATTCGCTCCAGCGCCTGGGCGTCGAGCACATCGACATCTACCGCCCGGCCCGCCTGGATCCGAACGTGCCGATCGAGGACACCGTCGGCGCCATCGCCGAGCTGGTCCAGGCCGGCAAGGTCCGGCACATCGGCCTGTCCGAGGTCGGCAGCGAAACCCTGCGCCGCGCCCACGCCGTGCACCCGATTGCCGACCTGCAGATCGAGTATTCGATGATCTCGCGCGGCATCGAGAACGGCATCCTGCAAACCTGCCGCGAGCTGGGCATCGGCGTCACCGCCTACGGCGTGCTGTCGCGCGGCCTGATCAGCGGCCACTGGAGCAAGCAGCGCGAAGGCGAGGCCGACTTCCGCGGCCGCGCCAGCCCGCGCTTCCAGGGCGAGAACCTGGACCGCAACCTGGCGCTGGTGGAGAAGCTGCGTGCCATCGCCGGCGAGCTGGGCGTGTCGGTGGCGCAGGTGGCGATCGCCTGGGTGGCGGCGCAGGGCCAGGACATCGTGCCGCTGGTCGGCGCCCGCACCCGCGTGCGGCTGGAGGAGGCGCTGGCCTCGACCAGGGTGCAGCTGTCGCCGTCCGACCTGGCGCGGCTGGAGCAGGCGGTGCCGGCCGGCGCGGCGGCAGGCGACCGCTACGATGCGCATTCGACCACGGTGCTGGACAGCGAAAAAGCCTGAAGCATCGGCCAACTGATCGGATAAACGGATGTGTTTGACCGGATATTTGCGCTTTTTTATCTGAAAAATTAATCCTAAGATGACTCCATCGACGACACAAAGCCGGTTGGCTCCCGGGAACCGGGCGCCACACTTAATCTGACAAGGAGCATCAAAATGAACGCCAAATCCATCATCGCATCGGTCTCCCTCCTGCTTGCTGCTGGTGCAGCTTTCGCCCAGGGCCCTGTGGAACAGAACGAAGTCACCGCCGACATCGCCAACGCCAAGCCGACGCCGAGCACGGTCACCCGCGCCCAAGTCAAGGCTGAGACCATCGCCGCCATCCGGGCCGGCCTGCTGGAGCAGAACGAAGTCACCACCGACGTCGCCTATGTGGCGCCACGCGGCAAGACCGCCACGGTGGAGGTGAAGCTGGCCGCCACCACCGCCAAAGCGGGCGCCGCGCAATAAGCCGGAGGGGATCCCAGTGCCAGCGGGCGCCGCGATGCAGATCGCCGCGCCCGCTGTGTTTTTTTTGAGTTTTGCAAATAAGCGACATTTGTCCGAGACAATTCGAGTATTCTGCTTTCCACAAGACAAGACGGAGACCTCGTGCCATGAACAAATTGTCCTTCCACCAGAAGCTCTGGGTACCGTTGATTTGCAGCCTGCTGTGCATTGCCGCCATCTTCCTGTACCAGACCATGCAGATGCGCGCGGTGCGCATCGAAGAACGCCAGATCGACCTGATGAATCTGGACGACGCCGGCCTCAGCATCCTCAAGCTGTACGGCGACAGGGCCAGCTCCGGCGCCCTGAGCAAGGAAGACGCGCAGAAGCAGGCGATGGCCGTGATCAAGAGCCTGCGCTTCGGCAAGGACGGCTACATCACCATCACCCAGGGTACGCGCTCGCTGATGAATCCCTTCAAGTCTGAAAACGACGGCAAGGACATGGTCGATTTCAAGGATCCCAACGGCACCTATCTGTACCGCGACATCCAGGCCGCCGGCGCCCGGCCGGAAGGCGCCGGCTTCGTGCGCTACTCCTGGACGCGGCCCAACACCAAGGAGCCGGTGCCCAAGATGAGCCGCGTGGTGCACTTCGCGCAGTGGGACTGGAACCTGGTCACCGGCGCCTATATCGACGACATCGACACCGCCTTCTACCAGTCGCTGTACAAATCGGCCGGCGTGCTGGCGCTGGTGTGCGTGGTGCTGTGGGCCATCGTCAGCATGGTCAACAAGAGCTTGCGCCACACCATCGGCGGCGATCCCGAATACGTCAGCGAGATCGCCCGGCAGATCGCCGGCGGCGACCTCAGCGCCAGCATCAGGACGCACGAGTCGGACCGCGCCAGCATTTTGTACGGCATGAAGTCGATGCAGGCGCGGCTGGCCGACACCATCGGCGAGATCCGCCGCAGCGCCGACACCATCGCCACCGCCTCGGGCGAGATCGCCTCGGGCAATATGGATTTGTCGGCGCGCACCGAATCGCAGGCCAGCTCGCTGGAGGAGACGGCCGCGTCGATGGAGGAGCTGACCTCGACCGTGAACCAGAACGCCGACAACGCGGTGCAGGCCAACCAGCTGGTGCTGTCGGCGTCGTCGGTGGCGGAGAAAGGCGGGCAGGTGGTGTCGAAGGTGGTGCAGACCATGGACACCATCAACGCCTCGGCCACGCGCATTGTCGACATCATCAGCGTGATCGACGGCATCGCCTTCCAGACCAACATCCTGGCGCTGAACGCGGCGGTGGAGGCGGCCCGCGCGGGCGAGCAGGGGCGCGGCTTCGCGGTGGTGGCGTCCGAGGTGCGCAACCTGGCGCAGCGCTCGGCCGGCGCGGCCAAGGAGATCAAGGAGCTGATCAACGCCTCGGTGGAAAGCATCAACGCCGGCAGCGTGCTGGTGGCGGAGGCCGGCACCACGATGGACCAGGTGGTGGCCAGCGTGTCGCGGGTGACGCAGATCATGTCGGCGATTACCGAGGCGTCCGGCGAGCAGAGCACGGGCATCGGCCACGTCAACATGGCGATCACGGAAATGGATTCGGTGACGCAGCAGAACGCTGCGCTGGTGGAGCAGGCCGCCGCCGCCGCGGGCAGCATGCAGGAGCAGGCCGGCAAATTGGCCGAGCTGGTCAGCCGGTTTACGCTGAATGGCGATCAGGCCGCCGCTGGCGGTCGTCCGGGCCGTCTGGCCTTGAGCCGCTGAGTCATTCCCGCGAAAGCGGGAATCCATGCTGAGTTTGCTTAGGATGCGTTCTATGGGTTCCCGCCTGCGCGGGAACGACGTGTTGATTATTTGGCGGGGGCGGTAGCGTCGGTGCCGACCGGTTCGAGCACGGCGGCTTCGAACACCAGCTTCTTGCCCTCGACCCGGAACACGCCGATCAATTCGCCGCCGTCGCCTTTGACGTCGGGGTACTGGGTGCAGGTCTGGGTTTCGACCTGCCACATCTCCTTGCCGGCCCGCAGCGTCCAGACGTTGTCGCCGCCGGACAGCAGTTCGATCTCCACGTCATCGGCCGGCATCTCGGTCAATTCAATACGACGCAGGCACTCCGGCAGCCGCTGCATGATCAGCTCGATGGTGCTTTCGCTACTCCAGAAGTGTTTTTGCGCGCGATGCAGCGTCAGGGCGTGGTTGCCGGTGCTGCCGTCCGCGTAGTACGAAGCCGTGTCGTCGACGCATGCGGTCAGCGTCAGGGCGGTCAGGACTATCAGGATCTTGCGCATGGGCCGGGGTTCCGTTAATGGTGGGGGCGTGCCCATTATAGCGGCCCCGGCCCCACGTCGACCGCTGATCAGGCGTGGCGCACCAGGTTTAGCACCGGCAGCGGGCCGCCGGGGAATTGCGCCAGCCTGCCGCCGCCGTCCAGCGTGCCCAGATCGATGCCGGCGTAGCCCAGCTTTTCGATCAGCTGGCCGACGGTGTTCCTGGCGTCGGCATCGTCGCCGGAATAGAACAGCACGCGGCGTCCGCCCTCTGCTTGCGGGTCGGTCGCCAGCAGCGCGGCAACCAGGTGATTGAAAGCCTTGACCACGCGCGCCCCCGGCAGCAGCCCCGCAACCACGGTGCTGGAAGCGCGGCCGCCCAGGTCGACCGCCTTGAACGACGGCGCTTCGATGGCGTTGTTGGCGTCGATGACGATGCGGCCGTTCCAGGCTGGCAGGCCGCGCACCGCGTCGGCCAAGCGGGCCCACGGCACGGCGATGAAGACCACATCGGCCTTGGCCGCTTCCTCTACGCTGACGGCCCTGATGTGTGGGCCCAGTTCCGCCGCCAGCGCGGCTAGCGACTCCGGGCCGCGGCTGTTGGCGATGGAGGCGGCGATGCCGGCGCGCGACAGCAAACGGGCGATGGCGGTGCCGATGGCGCCTGCGCCGATGATGGAGATGTTCATGATGTAGCTCGCTTTCGATGTGGTGGGTATGAATCAAGTATGGCCACTCACCATCGATAGCGGTAGTATCGGCTGACTACTATCACCTTCAAGCAAACGTTGAAAGCCAAAAAATGGAAACCCTGTCCAATCTCGAGTCGTTCGTGCGCAGTGCTGAATCGGCCAATTTTTCCGCCGCCGCGCGCCGCCTGGCGCTGACGCCGGCGGCGGTCAGCCGCAATGTGGCGCAGCTGGAGCGCAACCTGGGCGTGCGCCTGTTCCAGCGCAGTACGCGCGGCCTGACGCTGACCGAGGCGGGCGAACGCTTCCTGCATTCGGTGGGCGCGGGGCTGGACAGCATCCAGGGCGCCATCGCCGAGGTGACCGCCAAGGCGGGCGAGCCGGCCGGTGTGCTGAAACTGAGCGTGGCGCCGCGCTTCGGCCGCCAGCAGGTGCTGCCGCTGATGCCGGCCTTCATGGCGCGCTATCCGGGCGTGACACTGGACCTGAGCTTCGACAACCGCCCGGTGGACCTGATCGCCGGCGGCTATGACGCGGCGATAGGCGGCGGCTTCGAGCTGACGCCGGGCGTGGTGGCGCGCGAGCTGGTGCCGGCGCATATGATCGTGGTGGCCGCGCCGTCCTACCTGAAGGGACGCAAGCGGCCCGCCACGCCGGCCGACCTGGCGGCACTCGATGCGATCGCGATGCGTTCGCCGGAGACCGGCAAGGTCAAGGCGCGCAAGATGCGCAATCGCCTGGGCGAGGAAATGACGGCGCAACTGCGCCCGCACGTATTCATCAACGATCCCGATGCGATCTGCGGCGCGGCCGTGCTGGGTATGGGTGTGGCCACGCTGGTGGTGGCCGATGTGGTGGAGCATCTGCAAAGCGGCGCGCTGAAACGCCTGCTGCCGGACTGGTATGAGGATGCCGGCCCGATCTCGCTGTACTTCACCAGCCAGAAACTGATGCCCGCGAAGACGCGGGCCTTTGTCGATTTCGTCACCGAGGCGTTCCGCCAGCGCGGGCTGGCGAAGCGCTACTCGGCGCTGTGAATCAGAAGCGGTAGCCGACGCCGACGCCAACCATCAGCGGATCGACCTTCACACGGCTGACCTTGGCGCCGCTGATGAAGACGTCGCTGCGGATCTGCACTTTCTTCACGTCGAAGTTGAGCGACCATTTCTTATCGATGGCATAGTCCGCGCCCGCTTGCAGCGCCAGGCCGAAGCTGTCGTGTTCCAGGCCGCCCTTGCCGCCCAGGAGGTCGACCTTGGACATGGTGGTGTAGTTCACGCCCGCGCCGACGTAAGGCTTGAACGGCGAATTGAGCACGAAGTGATATTGCATCAGCAGCGTCGGTGGCAGGTGCTTGAAGGTGCCGATGTTGTTGCCGTCCAGTGCCACGTCGTGCTTTTGCGGATAGGTCAGCACCAGTTCGGCCGCCAGGTTGGGCGTGAAGAAGTAGGAGACATCGAATTCCGGAATGGTCTTGTTGCTGACGGTCAGGCGGTCGGATGCGCCGACGCCGCCGACCGGATCGGACTTGTTGGCCGTATCCAGATGCACGGCGCGCGCGCGCACCAACCACGGGGTTTCTTCCGCCATTGCGCTGCTGCCTGCCATCAGGCTCACGGTGGCCAATACTGCTGCTGCTAAGGACTTGCTCATTTCAACCCTCTTTGTCGTCGTTAAGTAACGTAGAGAAGTCTATTGATGCAGCGCAGTAAAAACTTTGATTCAAGTCAAAATACAAAATATTTTTCAAAAGTGTGTAAGTAAGCGGGCAGTGGCCGCGACAGAGTCATGCAGCACCAACCTAACTTACCTTTTTTGGAGTCTCACATGAACAACATCACCCGCATCGCAGCAATGGCAGCAACCGTCGCAACCCTGGCCATGTCGGCATCGGCCATCGCCGCCACCACCACCATCAGCGCCGACGACACCGTGCACTGCGCCGGCATCAACAGCTGCAAGGGCACCAGCGATTGCGCCACCGCGGAAAACGCCTGCAAGGGCCAGAACTCCTGCAAGGGCCACGGCTTCCTGGCCACCAAGGCCGGCGCCTGCTTCGCCAAGAAGGGCAAGATCGTCGACCTGGACAAGTAATCACCGCAGTAATCATCGCTACTGCGCCGGCACCGCCGGCGCTTCCCACACCATGACATCCACACTACCGTCGCCAGGTTTCGGCCTTGGCCTGCGCCCCGCGCATTACAACGACATCATCGCCATGCCGCCCGCCGTATCGGGCATCGACTGGTTCGAGATCCTGTCCGAGAACTACATGGTCCCCGGCGGCAAACCGCTGGCGATGCTGGACCGCATACGCCGCGACTATCCGGTGGTGATGCATGGCGTGTCGATGTCGATCGGCACGCCGCAAGGGCCGTCCGACGAATACCTGCGCGAGCTGAAGGCGCTGATGCGGCGCGTGGAGCCGCTGTGGGTGTCGGACCATCTGTGCTGGACCGGCACGCACGGCACCAATATGCACGACCTGTTCCCGCTGCCGTACACCGAGGAGGCGGTGGCCACCGTGGTGCGCAATGTGCGGCGCGTGCAGGATTACCTGGAACGCCCGCTGTTGCTGGAGAATGTGTCGAGCTACCTGTCCTTCGAGTCGGACACTTTCCAGGAATGGGACTTCGTCGCCGCCGTGGCCGAGGAGTCCGACAGCCTGATACTGCTGGACGTGAACAACGTCTACGTCAGCTGCGTCAACCACGGTTTCAACCCGATTACCTACCTGGACGCGCTGCCCGCGCGGCGCGTGCAGCAGATCCACCTGGCCGGCCACAGCGTGCAGGAAGGCTGCATCATCGATACCCACGACCAGGCGGTGGCCGATCCCGTGTGGGCGCTGTATGCGCAGGCCGTGCGCCGCTTCGGCAAGGTGGCGACGATGATAGAGCGCGACGATAATATTCCGCCGCTGTCCGAGCTGTCGGCGGAACTGCGGCGCGCGCGCGCCTTCGCGGAGGCGGCATGAATCCGCTCGAACGCCTGCAGCTGGACTTCCAGCGCTACATCCTGGCCGACGAAGCGCCCGGCGCCATCCACGCCGCCGTGCGCGAGCAGTACGGCCTGAACGCGGGCTCGCGGCTGGCGATCTACCACCGCGCCTATCGCAGCCGCCTGCGGCAGGCGCTGTGCGAAGCCTACGACAAGACCTGGAGCTTCGTCGGCGACGACATGTTCGCCGAACTGGCCAACAGCTATCTCGCCGCGCATCCGTCGCAGCATGCCAACCTGCGCTGGTTCGGCGCCGGCCTGGCCGCGCATGCGGCGTCGGCGTTGCCGGACTATCCCTTCATCGCCGAACTGGCGGGACTGGAATGGGCGCTGGGCCTGGCCTTCGACGCGCCGGACGTCAGGCCGCTGGCCGCCGCCGACATGGCGGCCTTACCGCCGGAGCAATGGGGCGATCTGCAATTCGGCCTGCATCCGTCGGTGCATCTGCTGGAGATGCACTGGAACGCGGTCGCCCTGTGGCAGGCGCTGGCCGCCGAAGCCGAGCCGCCGGAAGTGGTGCAATCCACCGACGCCACGCACTGGCTGGTGTGGCGCCAGGGAGAGCAGCCGCATTTCCGTTCGCTGGCGGCGGTGGAGGCGCAAGCCTTGTACCGCATCGCGGAAGGTGCAACCTTCGGCGAGGTATGCGCGGCGGCGGGCGAGGAGGCGATGCTGGCGCTGGCAGGCTATCTGCAGCATTGGCTGGCGCAGGGTGTGCTGGTCAGGCACTAGTCAGGCATTTGCAAGCCATGCCTTGCACGCTTCCCATTGCGCTTGCGTCAGCGCGGCCATTGCGGCGGCGGCATCCAGCATGGGCTGGCGCCAGCTGTCGTCGTGGCCGTGGGCGATCAGCGCATCGGCGCCGGCGGCGCCGCTGCGGCCCGCGCCGCGCAGCTGGTCCCAGGCCAGGTTGCAGCCCATGGTGGCGATCACTTCTTCCAGTCGACTGAGCTTGCCCCATGCATCGAGCGCCACGCGGTCTTCCGACGGTTGCAGGCCGCGCAGCAGGCAGGATTTGCCGTCCAGCGTTATCGCGTGCAGGAAGGCGTGATCGACCGCCTGCATGCGCTGCTGCACCGCCACCACGCGGCTGGCCTGGTCCGGCCATGCCGGCTGTTTGATCTTCCACGCGGCCAGGCGCGGCGCCAGCGCCGACGGCTTGCACTCCTTGATGTCGAGCAGGTAGTTCCCGTCCGGCGAACCTTTGCCTTCGACCAGCACCACAAAGCGCATCAATCCCAGGCTGCCGGTACCGGCGATGCGGCGCGCCGCGTCCAGCATGGTGTAGAAGCCGGGGTTGTCCTGTTGTTGCGCAAAGCGCGGCAGGAATTCGGCCAGCAGTTCGCGCTGGCCGGGCAGCAGCGGCAAGGCCTTCTCGCCGTCCAGATTGAGGCTGCGGCGCTGGCCTTTGCGCGTGGTGCGCTTGTCGAGGAAGTCGGCGCGCTTGCGGTTTTTCAGATCGCACAGCAGGTCCTGGATGAGGCCCACGCTGGTTTCGCGCTCCACCCAGCGCGGCTTGCCGCCGGCGAGCGCGGCGCGGTAGGCGTCCAGGCAGCGGGCGCCGAGCTGCGCGGCCTCCGGCGCCGACACCCGCAGCGCGTCGGCGCCGCACTGGATGCTGGCCAGCAGGCGCACCAGGTCCCAGCTGGCCGGCGCCAGCGCGCCTTCGTCGAAATCGTTTATATCAAAATAGACCTGGCGGTTGTCGCCCTTGTAGCTGCCGAAGTTTTCCACGTGCAGATCGCCGCAGGCCCACGCCAGCGGCGCGCCGCGGAACAGCGGCTGGTCGGGCAGGGCGTCGTAGAACAGGTGGTCGGCGCCGCGCAGGAACAGGAAGGCGTTCTGCGCCATCTTGCGGTACTTCATGCGCAGCAGCTGCGGGTCGCGGTCCTGGTTGTGGGCTTGCAGCGCGGCGATCAGTGCGTCGGCGTCCATGCCGGCCTCTAGCGGTAGCGCGCCAGGATCTGGTCGATGACGCCTTCCTTGAGCATGGCGTCGATGACCCGGTTGGCCTTGGCGAAGGGGACTTGCGATTTGCGCGAGAACGCGCACTGCGCCTTGAAGGCGGCGAACACCAGTTCCGGCCGCAGTTTCAGCTTGGGATGGATGCGTTGCAGGTAGAACAGCGTGTTCTCGCCGGCCAGCGTGTATTGCACTTTGCCGGCCACCATCTGCTGCACGTTGACGTCCATGCTGGCCGAGTCGATGCGGAAGAAGCGCTTGCCCAGCACCTTTTCGAGGCGCGGATAGCGGTAGCCGGCCACGGTGCCGATCGGCCGGTCGCGCAGGTCGTTGAGCGAGCGCAGGTGGGGCGCGTCGGCACTCGCCACCACCAGTTCGGTGTCGGGCAGCAGCGGCGCGCTCCAGTCGTAGTCGCCGTCGATCCAGACCGGCATCACGTAGCACATGGCGTCGGCGCGGCCGCTGGTGAGGGCGGGCGTGACGCCGGCCACGTCGACGCTGAGGTAGACCGCGCGCAGGCCCAGCCGCTGCGCCAGCGCGTCGCCCAGGTCCTTGAGGATACCGCCATCGAGCGCACCGTTGCTGAAGCGGACGATGGGCATGGTCTGGTCCAGCGGCGCCAGCATCACCAGCTCGCCCGGCGCGGCATGCGCCGTTGTCAGCGACAGGGCCGCCAAGGTCAGCGCTAGCAGGGACGGCACGGGCTTCGGCATGGGCTGTTTCCAGTTTGGCAGGGAAAACCAATTATAGACGCTGTGCGCGGTGCGGCGCGGCCGAGGGGTGACAATTGAATAGTTTTTCCGAAGTGTAATGTTGATATGATGTTGGAACTATTAATTTATCCTCAATTCCCATCCATGAGCGACGACTTCAGCAGCGACATCAACACCACCGGCAGCCTGGTTGTCGGCAAGGGCACGACCGGCATCTTTGAGACCACGTCGGACAACGACTGGTTCCGCATGTCGCTCACGGCCGGCACCAGCTACGTGCTGACGCTGAACGGTTCGGCGCAAGGCGGGGGCACGCTGGCCAACCTGTCGTACACGACGCTCACGCTGATGGGCCCCGCCGGGCAGTGGATGGGCTACGCTTATGGCAACGGCAGTTTCGGGCCGGCCTTGAGTTTTACGCCGACCACGACCGGCGACTACTACCTGGCGGCCGGCGCCGGGTACAGCGGCACCGGCAGCTACACCGTCAAGGTGGCGCTGCCTGCGGCGGATGACTTTGCCTCCGACGCCAGCACCACCGGCGTCTTCGTCGCCAAAACCGCTACCGGCGTGCTCGAGCGGCCGAATGACGTCGACTGGTTCAAGTTCCACGCCGACGCCGGCCAGATCATCGCCTTCAGCGCCGGAACGGGGTCGGTGCCGGCCAACACCGCCATCTATGACAGCAGCGGATACTATTACGGTTCGGTCGGCAGCTATCCGTTCAGGGTGGAGACCGGCGGCGACTATTACCTGGCCGTAGGCGGCAACTCCTACGTCGGCAGCTACACGCAGACCATGCGTCTGCTGACCGACGATTTTACGGCCGCCGCGCCGGGCAAACTGAACGAGGGCGCCAAGCTGAGCGGGTCGCTGGAATTCAGCGGCGACAGCGACCCCTTCACCATCAGCACGGTGGCGGGCCAGACCTACACGGTAACCTTGAATACGCAGAGCGGCGAGAGCCGCGGTCTCAGCCTCTACCTGACTGACAGCGACGGCCAGTACGCCGGCTATAGCAGCCAGATGGTCAACAACGAGACGGTGCTGCGCTTCCAGGCGACCAAGACCGGCACCTACACGGCGCGCGCGGACAGTTCCTACACCACCTTGACCACCGCCCTGCCTTACACGATCAAGCTGGGCATTTCCGAGTCCGACGACTATAGCAACATCCACGCCGGCGCTGCCGGGCTGGCGGTGGGGACTTCGCTGAGCGGCAAGATACAGGCGCCCAACGATGTCGACATGTTCAAGACCGATCTGGCCGCCGGCGTGACCTATACCTTCAGCATCGCCGCCAACGGAACCATCCCCGCTTACACGCAGACCCTGCAGCTGCAAAATAGCGACGGCTCCGTCGTCGCGTCGCCGAACTACAGCGACAGCACCTTCAGCTACACGCCGACCAAGGACGGCAGTTTTTACCTGCAGGCGTCGGGCTACACCGGCGCTTCCTACACCGTCTCCGCGAGCAAGACGGTGGACGATTTCGGCGCCACCGCCGCCACCGCCGGCACGCTGCTGGTGGACGTTCCGGCAAGTGGCGAGCTGGAAGCCGGCGGCGGCGACCGCGACTGGTTTGCGGTCTCGCTCGATGCCGGTTCGATCTACTGGTTCACGCTCAAGGGGCAGAAGGAAGGCGTCGGTACGCTCAACAGTTACAACACGACGTTCAACCTGCTCGACGCCTCGGGCAAGCTGCTGGTGAAGGCGGACCCCAGCTACAACAACACCGCCTCGACGCTGCCGTTCACGCCGGCGGTCAAGGGCACCTACTACCTTGAAGTAGGGGCGCCGCAGTCGTCCGGCACCTACGTGGTGGCGGCGCAATACGGCGAGAAGGACGACTACGGCAACGACGCGGCCCATGCCGGCGCGCTGGAGCCCGGCAAGGCCGTGACCGGCAAGCTGGAGCTGCCGAGCGACAGCGACGTCTTCAAGGTGCATCTGATCGCCGGCGAGACCTATGCGCTGGAACTGGCATCGACCGAAGGCGGCAGCAACTGGAGCAATTACGCGTCGCTCGAAATGCGGGACGGTTCCGGTTCCTACATGTCGCTGCGCTACCAGTACACGGGCGACGGCAAAGTCTACAAGCTGTTCGAGCCGCAGCAATCGGGTGATTTTTACCTGACCGTGGCGACCTCGCCGAGCAGCGGCCAGGCGGGTGGCTACAAGCTGAGTGCGACCGACATGGGGCGCGACGATTTCCCCGCCACCAGCGCCACGCTGGGCACGCTGAGCCCTGGCGCGCCGGTCACCGGCACCATCGGCGTGGCGGATGACCATGACTGGATCAAGGTCCACCTCGATGCGGGCCGGACCTATGTGTTCGACCTGCACGGCAAGTCCAGCGGCGGCGGCACCCTGGATACCAGCAGCAACTATGCCGGCATGACGCTGGTGGGCAACTACGGCTACTCGTATGCCTATGCCAGCAGCAGCGTCGCAAGCGGCTATGAACCCCGCATGTCCTACATCGCCACCGCCACCGGCGACTACTACGTCGACATCCACGGCGCCACCGGCCACACCGGCACCTACACGGTTGAGGAAACCCTGACCAGCGGCGACGTGACGGCGCCGAAGCTGCTGTCGGCCACGGTGGCGGCGGGCGCGGTCGATGTGCCGCTGACGCCGCACTTCGCACTGAACTTCAACGAGACCATCATGCTGGGCACGGGCATCACGCTGACCGACGCCGCCGGTGTCGCCGTGACGAGCAGCAACGGCGAAGCCCTGGCGTCGGTGTCCGGCCATACGCTGGTGATCAATCCGCACCAGAACCTGGTGCCGGGCCAGACCTACACGCTGAACCTGCCGGACGGCAGCATCCTCGACCTGGCCGGCAACCACTACGTGGGCTCCACCAGCTACACCTTCACCACCACCAAGCCGGTCGCGGCGGGCACCGACGGCAACGACTACCTGGTGGGCAAGGGCACAGGCGCCAGCCTGAACGGCGGCGCCGGCCTCGACACCGCGTACTACACGCAAAAGCAGTACGAGCTGAGCATCGTCCGCAACACCGACGGCAGCGTCAGCGTCAAGGACTACTGGGCCGACAAGGATGCCGACGTGCTGACCAACGTCGAGCGCCTGATGTTCTCCGATCACGCGGTGGCGCTGGATCTGGACGGCGCCGGCGGCCAGGCGTACCGCCTGTACCAGGCCGCCTTCAACCGCGCGCCGGACAGCGGCGGCGCCGGTTTCTGGATCAATGCGCTGGACCATGGCATCAGCCTGAAGATGGTGGCGCAGAACTTCATCGACAGCGCGGAATTCCAGAACCTCTACGGCACGGCACCGACCGACCAGCAGTTCGTCACCAACCTGTACAACAACGTGCTGCACCGCGCGCCGGATGCCGGCGGCGGCAGCTTCTGGCTGGACCGCCTGCACGACGGCGTGTCGCGCGCCGACGTGTTGATGGGCTTTAGCGAGAGCGCGGAAAACCAGGCCGCCGTCGCCAAGATCGTCGGCGTCGGCTTCAGCTATACCCCCGTCGGTTAAGGGCACCTCGAAAAACCGTCATTTCCCCTCCCAGGGGAAATGACTTCCCGCGCAAGAGGGAATCCATAAGCCGCATGATTGGAGGTGCCGCATGGATTCCCGCTTGCGCGGAATGACGAAATCTCGGTTATTCAGGGTTCCCTTAAGCTACCTTGCAGCGATTAGAGCGCTGACTCTAATCGCGGCAGGCGGCCTTTACCTTCAAGGTATTTGTGCCAGAATGAGCTGCACGAACTCACTGAAATGTCTAACAAAAAATCGTGTTCACCCCACTCGTTAGTGCCCTCGCGGCAAGCGCAGCAACTCCCCCACACGCCAGCCTGACCTTTGCCAGCCCGCCACGCTAGCTGCGTCAGCCTGCACACGCTACACCTGCATCCACAACTTTTTCCACAACCGAAAGGTTCGTATGTTTACCCTGCTTGGCAGTGAAGTGACCGTTGTCGTCCTGATTTTAATCATCGCCGCCCTGATCAAGTTTTCCGGCACCATCAAGTACATCCCCAACGACCGCGTTGGGGTCATCGAAAAGCTATGGAGCTCGTCCGGTTCGGTGCAGAACGGCCTGCTCGCGCTGAACGGCGAGGCCGGCCTGCAGCCTGACCTGCGCCGCGGCGGCTTCCACTTCTTCGCACCGTTCCAGTATCGCGTGCACATCCATCCGATGGTCTCGGTCACGCAGGGCACCATCGCCTACGTGTTCGCCCGCGACGGCCTCGACCTGCCGGCCGGCCAGACGCTGGCCGACAACTCGCGCATCGTCGACTTCCGCAACGTCCGCGACTTCCTGCGCGACGGCGGCCAGAAAGGCCCGCAGCGTATGGTGCTGCGCGAAGGTACGCACATCATCAACCCCGCGCTGTTCGTCGTGATGACGGAAGAGACGACCTATTCGATGTCGCTCGACGCGCTGGAAAAAGCCTACTACCAGCAGATGCGCGGCGTGCTCGACGAGCGCGGCGGCTTCAAGCCTGTGGTGATCAAGGAAGTGACCGGTTCGCATGACTCCGACCAGCTGGCCGTGGTGACGGTGCAGGACGGCCCAGGCCTGCTGAAGGACGAGCTGCTGGCGCCCGATGTCGGCGACACGCACAACGCCTTCCAGGAGCCGGAGAAATTCCTCGCCGCCGGTGGCCGTCGCGGCCGCCAGGAGCGCGTGCTGGTGGAGGGCACCTACTTCATCAACCGCCTGTTCGCGACGGTGGAGTTCATCAAGAAGACCATCATCCCGGTCGGCTTTGTCGGCGTGGTGGTGTCGTACACGGGCCGCGTGGGCACCGACCTGTCGGGCAGCGAGTACTCGCACGGCGAGCTGGTGGAGACCGGCTGCCGCGGCGTGTGGCGCGACGCGCTGATGCCGGGCAAATACGCCTTCAACACCTACGCCGGCAAGATCGAGCTGGTGCCGACCACCAACTTCGTGCTGATGTGGAAGTCCGGCGAGAGCGGCTCCAACTTCGACAAGAACCTGCGCGAGATCACCCTGATCACCAAGGACGCGTTCGAACCGCAGCTGCCGCTGTCGGTGGTGGTGCACATCGACTACCGCAAGGCGCCGATGGTGGTGCAGCGCTTCGGCAACGTGGCGCAGCTGGTCGAGCAGACGCTTGATCCGATGGTGTCGTCGTACTTTAAAAACGTCTCGCAGACCAAGACCTTCATCGACCTGATCCAGTCGCGCAGCGAGCTGCAGAACAACGCCTCGACCGACATGAAGCAGCGCTTCCAGGCCTACTCGCTGGAATTCCAGGAGGTGCTGATCGGCACGCCGAAACCGCAGGCCGGCGACAACAAGATCGAGGACATCATGGCCCAGCTGCGCGACCGCCAGATCGCCCGCGAACAGGTGGAAACCTTCGCGCAGAAACAGATCGCGGCCGACAAGCAGCGCGAGCTGAACGAGGCCGAACAACGCGCCGCCAAGCAGAAGGAGCTGACCGGCTCGCTGGTGGACATCTCGATCAAGGAGAACCAGGGTTCGGCCAGCGTCAAGGCCGCCGAGAAGCGCCGCCAGGAAATCGAGGCGCTGGCGCAGGCCGACAAGTTCCGCCAGGAGATGGAAGGCGCCGGCCGCGCCTCGGCCATCCGCTCGGTGGGCGAGGCGGAGGCGGCGGCCATCCAGGCCAAGTCCGAAGCGATGCAGGGCGAAGGCGCGGACAAGCAACTGATGCAGACCGTGATGCTGCGCCTGGCCGAAGCGTTTGAAACGGCCAAGGTGCCGCTGGTGCCGCAAGTGCAGATGGGCGGCGGCGACAGCAACGCCTTCGGCACGCTGATGGGCCTGATGAGCGCGATGAAGGCCGGGGAGTTGACACAGGCTATCGAAAACAAAGCCTGACCCGCGCCGGCTGCGCGCACGGACATGCCGCCTATGTTCGTGCGCGCACATGCTTTACCGCGCTGATGTGCCATGCTTGCCCGCTCACAGACCGAGAGGAGGGCATCATGGCTAACCAGGACAATTCCCCATTGACCGACATGTACATCGCAATCCTGATGACGGACGGCGTGGAGCAGGCCGAATATGCGGAACCGCGGCGCTTTCTGGAGCAGCAGGGCGCGCATGTGACGCTGGTCTCCACCAAGGCCAAGGGCGAGCATGTACAGGCCTTCAACCACATGCAGCCGGGCTCGCGCTACCAGGTGGAGCTCAACGTCGGCGACGCCAGCCCTGCCGACTACGACGCGCTGGTGCTGCCGGGCGGCGTCGCCAATCCCGACCAGCTGCGGCTGCACAAGGAGGCGATCACTTTCATCAAGGACTTCGGCCGCGAGGACAAGCCCATCGCCGCCATCTGCCACGGCCCGTGGACGCTGATCGACGCCGACCTGGTCAAGGGCAAGCACGTCACCAGCTGGCCCAGCCTGGCCACCGACCTGCGCAACGCCGGCGCCGAGTGGAGCGACGAGGAAGTCGTGGTCGACGGCAAGTTGATCACCAGCCGCAAGCCGGACGACATCCCCGCGTTCAACCAGGCCTTGCAACAACAGCTGATGGCGGCATGAACGGCGGCTTTCCTGTTGGCAAACGGGCGCTACCCTCACGGCATAGAACGTAGACTGGGAATGGAATCCTCTCCCGTCTCAATCCAGGAGCCCATCATGACACACACATTGGCAGCAGTATTTGAAACCCGCGCCGAGGCCAACCGGGCCAAGGACGAACTGGTCCACAGCGGCTATGCCGCCGAGAGCATCACCGTGAGCGATTCCGGCAGCGTGGCCGGCACGCCGCGCATCAACGACAACGAATCCATCCTCCACAGCATCAAGCAGATGTTCAGCCAGTTGCTGGGGCGCGAGCATGCGGACCGCCACATCTATGCGGAAGCGCTGAACCGCGGCCACGTGGTGCTGACCGTGCAGACCAGCAGCCTGGACGCGGCGGACCGCGCGGCCGACATCGTCGAGGACTTCAACCCGATCGACATCGACGAGCACGAGACCATGTGGCGCGCCAGCGGCTGGACCGGCGGCGAAGTGCTGCGCAGCGGCGCCGGCACGCCGCAGACCAGCCTGGGTGCGCAGCAAAGCGCGCCGGAGCAGCACGGCATCCGCCAGCGCGAGGAGGCGGTGGACTTCGCGCGTTCCGAACAAGGCCTGCTGACGCCGGGCTCGATGCAGCGCGGCGAGACGGTATCGCCGTCGATGACCGGCGTGAACGCGCCGATCTCGGAGCAGAGCACGGTGCAGCGCAGCGGCATGCGCATCTACCCGCGCGACTCGGCCGCGCCGAATCAGGACAGCCTGGACATCCTGCGCGGCGAGAGCGAAGACGTGCTGTACTTCCGCACGCATTGGAAGGAAACCTTCTCCTACGGCGGCGGCACGTATCAGGAATACGACCCGGCCTACCGCTACGGCGAATCGATGGCCGGCAATCCCGGCTACAAGGACAAGCCGTGGGAGCACGTGGAGCCTGAGCTGCGCAGCGGTTGGGAAAGCAAGCACGCGCAATCGAGCTGGGAAAAGTTCAAGGACGCGGTGCGCGCAGGATGGGAGCGGGTGACTAAATAAACCGTAGGCATGCCGGGCGGCCGTTGTCGTTACCCGCCGCCCCGTGGGTCTGGATAAAGCAGGGCGCCATGCTGTCGCACGCCTTGCTTAAGTGCGTCGTTGGCGATCTGGTCCCAATGAATGACGTCTAGCCGAAACAGGATAGGCAAATCATCCAAGGCGCTCCACAGGCTGCCGAAATCGCGCTCACTCATGGATGGGGCAAACACTGCAAGATCGATGTCGGATTGCGGACGATACGTTCCGGCCGCGCGTGAGCCGTAGACCATCACACTGTCGATAGTTGGATGTCGGGAAAAGACCTCGCATAGCGAATCCAGTATGAACTCGCTCAGGCCGAAGCGCTGGGAGCATGGCGCTAGCTCGTCCACGTGCTCACCGTTTTTGCCAGTTCAGAAAACAGCTGGAGGCCCTGATGCTTGATGAATTGATATACGGCCTTGGCTTGCGCTTCGTCGTAGGTATGGCTGGTCAGATTACGCATCCGGTGCAGTTGGCTCCAGCTATTGCCGTCGGTGAGCAGCCCTTGCTCAAGCGCTGCCTGCAAGGTGTCTTTGGCGTTAAGTACCACAATGTCTTTGGTCTCCAGCCATAGCTTGATAGCCTTCCACGCCAACTCATAGGTGAATTCGAAGCGCTGGATAGTCGCGTCTCTGAGAAACGAATTCTCTGGCTGCGCAAGTGCCTCTTCCAGCCGGTTGACGGCAGATAGAAAATCGTTGCTGCGCTCGATTAGACGTTTGTTCATCGCGGTCTTAACGGGGAACTTGTCTTTTGTATTATAGACGGGATCCAAATAAGCGGCGCCGTGGGCGATAATGACGTCTTGTTCATTATTGCGGCGGACTAGCGTTCGCCCTACCTGCCATGCTTTATCGTATCGATGACGTCCGCCGCCAGTTCGGCAGCGCCACCAGATGCGCCGCCTTGCTGCTCCTGCTGCTTGCAGGCGGGGCGGCCGGCGCGCAAGACAACCCCAGCGACCGCCTCGATAACACGGCCGCGCGTGGCGAGAGCCTGACGCGGCTGGAATCGTTGAGGCTCGCCATCGATCAACGTCTGCTGCTGGCGCAAGGCGTGGCGCGCGCCAAATGGAATGCGCACTCGCCGGTCGAAGACTTGCCGCGTGAGGCGCAGGTCATCCGCGCCGCAGTGGAGCAGGGCGCCGCGCTGGGCTTGCCGGCCAGCTGGATCGAAGCCGTGTTTCGGGCCCAGATCGAAGCGTCCAAAACCGTGCAGCGAGAACTGTTCGCCCAATGGCGCGCGCAACAGGTGGAGCGCTTTGCCGACGCCCCCGATCTGGCGAAGACCGTACGCCCTGAGCTTGACCGGCTCACCGCGCAGATATTGCGCTCCATGATCGATAACCAGGCCGTGCTGCGAAATCCGGCGCGGAAATCTGACGTGGCGCGCGCCCTCCAGACACTTGAAGCAAAAGCGCTCAGCCCCGCAGCGGTCGAGCAGGCGCTGGCGCCGTTTCAATCGCCGCAATAAGTTTGCGGCTCCCGGCGTTGCGTAGTGCAAGCTACAAGGCGATTGTTGGAGATCAAAAGCGTGGCATGCGGGCATGACATCATCGGCAACCTGTGCGGTAAAAAACTGCGAGGGATGCCACGATGGAAAAGCTGCTGCCTTACTTCGAGCGCGAACTAAGCATGCTGCGCCGCTCCGGCGCCGAGTTTGCAAACCGCTACCCCAAGTTGGCAGGCAGTTTGCAAATAAGCGGCGAGACTTGCGCCGACCCGCATGTCGAACGGTTGATCCAGGCCTCGGCGTTTCTCAACGCCCGCGTCGCCAAGCTGCTGGACGACGGCTATTCCAACTTCACCGAAGCGCTGCTGGGCATGCTGTATCCGCATTACCTGCGGCCGATACCCTCCTGCTCCATCGCCCGCATCGACTACAGCGCCGCCAAGAGCCCGGTTAGCGAAGTCACCACACTGCCCCGCGGCACGGCGCTGAAGTCGCTGGGGCGCAGCGCCGTGAGCTGCCGCTTTCGCAGCGTCTACGATGTGACGGTGGCGCCGGTGACCATCAGCGCCGCCTGGTTCGAGCCCTACATCCAGGCGCCGTCGCCCCTGCCGCTGCCGGGCGAGGCCGGCTCCGCGATCTGCATCACCATCGACAGCACGGCCACCGCACGCGGCCTGGCGGCATTGGGCCTGTCGACGCTGCGCGTCTTCATCGACGGTGAGGCTTCGCTGCGGGCCACGCTGCGCGACATGCTCTTCATGCGCGCAGCCTGCGCCTGTGTGGAGGCGGACGGTCAGTGGCGCATGCTGGACCGACTGCCGATCGCACCGGCCGGTTTCGCCGCCGGGGATGCCTTGCTGCCGGCCGCCGCCTCGGAGCACAGCGCCTACCGGCTGCTGAGCGAGTACTTCGCCTTCCCGGAGAAATTCGACTTCTTCGATATCGACCTGCCCGCGTTGCTCGCCGCCAGCCCGGCCGCTTGCTCGCGGCTGACACTGCGCATCGCCCTGGCCAACCTGCGTCCCGACGCGCCGGCTGCGCGCATCCTGCGCACGCTGTCGGAAGACCACCTGCTGCTCGGCTGCACGCCAGTGATCAACCTGTTCACGCAGCCGGCCACGCCGATCCGCGTCGATCATCGCCGCAGCAGCTATCCGCTGATGCCGGACGAAATGCCAGGCAACGCGTGCGAGATCTACAGCATCGATGCGGTGCAGCTGCTGCGCAAGTCGCCGCAGGGCAATTCGATCACCGAATTCTTTCCCTACTATTCGCTGCGCCACGGAGAAGAGGACAGCCGCAAAGGCCACTACTGGCTGGCCCATCGCGACGATGATCTGGCCGATGCCGCAGCCGGCCACGAATATACGCTGGCGTTGGTGGACCGCGACTTCTCTCCGCTGAAGCTGGAGGAGGGCACGGCGTCGGTGCGCGTCACCTGCACCAATCGCAACCTGCCGCATGGCCTGGAGTACGGCCGCGCGGCTGGCGACCTCAGCGCCGAAGCGGCCACCGGCAATTTTCCGATACGCCTGCTGCGGCGGCCGACGCGGTCCTTCCGCCAGCCGAGCGGCGGCAATCAATGGGGACTGATCACGCAGCTGGCCTTGAATCACCGCTCGCTGACGCAGGAAGGCTTGCCGGCGCTGGCCGCGATGCTGCGGCTGTACGCCCAGCAGGACAGCGCCGTCTCGCAGCGGCAGATCGATGGCGTTATGGCGCTGTCGCAGCAGCCGGCCAGCGCGTGGGTGCGGCAGACGCGCGGCAGTGCGTATCTGCGCGGCGTGGAAGTGCGGGTGTCGCTGGACGAGGAGGCGTATGCCGGCACCGGGCTGCACGCGTTCGCGCAGGTGCTCGATCATCTGTTCGGCCTGCATGTGCATTTGAACAGCTTCACGCAACTGGTCGTGCTGTCCCACGGTAGCGGAAAGGAGTTGCTGCGATGCCTGCCTCGCAACGGCGCACTGACGCTGGCTTGATCGACGTGCTGCTGGCCGAGCCGCACAGCTTCGAGTTCTTCCAGGCGGTGCGCCTGATCGAGCAGGCGCAGCCGCCGCGTCGGCTGCGCTATCGCAACCGGCTGTCGCTGGCGTTCCCGCCGAACCAGATCGAGAACGTCAGCGACGACGGCGACGATCTGATTCGCCTGACGCCTGCCTTCATGGGCCTGCTGGGCAGCCATGGTGCGCTGCCGCTGCATTACTCAGAGCGCATCAGCCGCCATGAGAGGAGCAGCAACGATGGCGGACCGCGCGCGTTTCTGGATATGTTGTCGCACCGGTCGCTGTGCATGTTTTACCAAGCGTGGGCCAAGCATCGGCCGGAATGCATCACGGCGCCGGATGGCGGCGACGGTTTTCTCGCGATGCTGCTTGCGCTGTCCGGTGCGCATGCCGACGGAGCCGTCGACCGCGAGACGCTGGCGCGCTACGCGATGCAGATCCGGAGCCGCAGCGTATCGGCACCGCTGATGGCGGGACTCTACTCGGAATACTTCAACGTGCGCTTTGTGGTGGAGCAGTTGGTGGGGCAGTGGCAAGCGCTGCCGGCTGCGGATCAGGCGCAGTTGGGCAAGGCGCATGTCGATCTGGGCGCGGGCGTGATGCTGGGGGAGCGCATCTACGGTTGCGATACGCGGGTGCGCCTGCGGATTGGTCCGCTGGATCGGGCGACCTATGAAGATTTCCTGCCCGGTCACAGCGCCGCGCTGCGGCTGGAAGCGATGTTGGGCCTGCACTGCGGCGTGGGCATGACGTATGAGGTGCATCTGATCCAGCGGGCGCAGGATGTGTCGGCGCTGAGCATGGATGGCGGATGCCGGCTGGGTGTGAATGCCTGCCTGGTGGACGGGCCGTCAAGTCAGGACCGGGAAGAGTTGATGTACCTGCTGCATATCTGAGGAGCGATTGTGGAAAGCGATAACGACTTTTTCAGCTTCATGGGCCTGGCCAAGGAACTCGTGACCAGCAACCGGCCGTTGCGATTGCGTCTGGATCTGCAGGGAGGCGTCAACGACGACATGCTGCTGCCGCAGCGGGTGTTCGGCTCCGAGACGCTGTGTGGCGGCATCGAGTACCGCGTGCTGTGCGTGTCGTCCAATGCGCATCTGCCGCTAAAGGAGATGATCGCCGTGCCGGCCGCGCTAGATTTCATCACGGATCGCGGCGACTTGCGCAGCGTGTGCGGCATCGTTACCGAGGCCAGTTCGGGCGACAGCGACGGCGGCCTGGCCAGCTACCAGCTGGTGCTGCGCGATGCGCTGGCGATACTGGAAAAGCGCATCAACACGCGCGTGTTCCGCAACATGGATGAAGTGGAGATCGTGCAGCGCATCCTCAACGAATGGCGTCAGAGCAGCCCTATCCTGGGCGTCTGCTTCAAGCACGAGCTGGATGAATTTTTCACGATCCGCGAGTATCCGCAACGCGAATTCACGATGCAGCACAACGAGTCGGATGCGGCGTTCATCCGGCGCTTGTTGAAGCGGCGCGGCATCGGCTGGTATGTGCGCGCTGTGGGCGGGGAGTGGCCGGTGCATACGCTGGTGCTGTTCAATAATGCCGACAGCCTGCGCCAGAACGCGGCCGGAACGATCCGCTATCACCGCGATGCCGCGACCGAGGAGCGGGATACGATCACCTCCTGGAGCGGAGTGCGCAGCCTGCAACCGGGCAAGGTGACGCGGCACAGCTGGGACTATCGCAATCCGCAGGGGCGCGACTTCATGATGGCAGATGTGGGTAGCGGCGTTGATCAAGGTGTCCACGGCAACGAGCTGGCCGCCAGTCTGGACGACTATCAAATCCTGCCGCCGCATGCCGGCGATGACAACGAGGACTTGTGCCGCCTCGGCAAACTGCGCATGAGCCGGCACGATTACGAGTCGAAATGCTTTCATGGCGAAGGCAGCGTGCGCGATCTGTGCGCGGGGGAGTACTTTACGCTGACCGGGCATCCTGAAGTGGATGAGCATCCGGCCGAGGAGCGGGATTTTATCGTCACGGCCTTGCAGGTGAACGCGCAGAACAACCTGCCCAAGGCGCTGGCGGCGCGCGTGGAGAAGCTGTTCGCACGCAGCCGGTGGATGCAGGGCGCGCAGGAGATGCAGATGCAAAGGGATGTGGCGGACAAGGTGGCGTCGGGGCCGCTGCGCATGCACATCCAGTTCACGGCAGTGCGACGCGGGGTGATCATCGTGCCGGCCTACGATCCGCACACGGATTTGCCGCAGGCGCTGATGCAAAGCGCGATCGTCGTCGGACCGGAAGGGGAGGAGGTGCATTGCGATCAGATGGGACGAGTCAAAATCCGCTTCCCCGGCACGCGCCCAGCTGACCACGAGGCGGCCTCCGGCATCGGCGCATCCGATTCCGACAGGGATTCGGCCTGGGTGCGCGTTGCTTCGAACTGGGCTGGCAATGGACCGGGGAGCCTTCAACAATGCGGCACCATCGGCCTGCCGCGCGTTGGTACTGAGGTGCTGATCAATTTCCTCGGCGGCGATCCGGATAAGCCGGTGATCGTCGGGCAGCTCTACAACCAGCAGGCGCAGCCGCCAGCGCTGAGCAACGCCGGCGACCTTCCCGGCAACCGCTACCTCTCCGGGATCAAAAGCCGCGAAATCAAAGGTACACGCGGCAATCAGCTGCGCTTAGATGACACCCAAGGAGAGATCAGCGCGCAATTATCTAGCGAGCACGGGCGTAGTGAATTAAATCTCGGATATCTTACTCAGCCCAAGGCGAGCGGGTACGGAACGCCGCGAGGTGAAGGCGTGGAATTAAGCAGCGATGAGCAAATCGCACTGCATGCGGCCAAAGGGATGTTGTTATCCGCGTGGCAGCGTATTGGTAAGGCCAATAAACAAATGGATCGCGTTCAGTTTTTGGGACTAATGGCGGACTGCGCAGAACTGGCTTCCTCACTTGGCGGCTTTGCCGCTCAAAACCAGGGAAAAGGGATTGATAGCGAGGGACAAAATCAATTGCAAGCGGCATTCACATCTTGGGAAGGCGGCAGCAATACGGAACCGAAGGGGACGGCGGGAGGCAAACCCATGATAGCGGTCACGGCGCCCGATGGTATCAGCTTCGCTACCACTAAGGCTATGGTCAGCTATGCGGGCACCAGTTTGAATACGGTAGCGCAGCAGAACTTGCAAATGACGGCAGGCCAGCGTGCCACCCTTCACGCTGGTCGGGGTATCTCGCTATTCGCACAAAGTGATGGAGTCGACGTGATTGCACATCAGGGCAAGCTTCTCATGCAAAGTCAGCAAAACGAGACCGAGCTAAATTCCGCTAAAGATGTGAAGTTTACTGCCACCGAAGGCAAGATCATTGGCGTCGCGAAGGAGATTTTACTGATTGCTGAAGACGGTTCGTTTATTAAGATCGGTGGGGGAATTACGGTCGGCACAAACGGCACCATTACCCATCACGGATCCAGCTTCCCTTTCCAAGGACCATCGACGATGGCTGCGGTATTGCCGAAATTTGAGAACGGCCAAGGCGACTTGAAATTCCAGGCACGCTACTACGCCCATATGGACGGAGGCATAGCTGCGCCCGGTATGGACGTCGTTAGCACTATTAGTGACGGTAGCGATCTGGAGGAACAAAGCGATGAGGATGGTAAGACCCAATTGATCCAACGAGACGCCATGCATATGGTTGCTGCTAAAGCGATCAAGAACAACAAGGGGTGACGGACCATGGAAGCTGAAAAAACGAGGTATCCCAAGATTCCGTATGAGGTTGGCGTTGCGAACGGCGTGACGATGACGAATCGGAGCAAAGACAAAATTCTTCCGGTTAGGCATAACACACCTGGGAATGTCATTTTGGTCCATGGAGTAAATGATACCGGCACAGCCTACGCGGCGGTGGAGCGAGGCTTGTGTGAGGGGCTGTCCAATCGGTTGAACGGTGATTTGACACCGGCAAACTATAGGCTACCGACCGATGACGATAGAAAGCGACTTCTTGATGATCCCGATGCCGTTTTCTTTAGACGAACAATCACTTCGGCTACGTTGAGTCCGGTTATTCCTTTTTACTGGGGCTATCGTGAAGAGGCTGGACGTGTCCAGTTGGACGCCAAGTTGTCGCGTGGTCAAGCACTTGATCGAAACGGAAATCGGCTGGACAAGGACTTTAGCAAGGGGGGTGGTCCTTTCGCGAACGCGACAAGTACGCTACCGGATATGTGGAATAAAGGTAAGTGGGGTGTTGGTCGGGCTTTGGACCGGGTACAACATGACGCAACTCACCCCGTATTGAACAACCCAGGCAGGATGTACATGATCCTGGCCGCGCAACGGCTTGCTGCTCTGATTTGCATGATTAGGGATTATGACGAAGATGAAACCGTTTCAATCGTTGCGCACAGTCAGGGATGTTTGATTAGCCTTCTAGCACAAGCGTTTCTTTTAGATCCACGCATGAAGGAAAAGCAGCCCAATGCGAGGCCTGCAGACACTCTAATTTTGACCCATCCGCCGTATAGCTTGATCGATGAGACCATCAAAGTTGTGGATGCCTATAGTGACCAGGAAGACAGCCTTATGAGTGGACGGTATGGGTCCATAGACGGAACGCAGACAATCCATGCCAGGCTGCAGACACTTGCTGGCGTTGTTCGCGGTGTATGGTCGTGTAAGCATACCGCACCTCCGTTGATGGAGCTAAGCGACGCTAGAAAGCACTGTGGCGCTGTCGGAAAAAATTGGAGCGCCTCGGCTGATCGAGATAACCGTGGAAAGGTCTATCTATATTTCTGCCCGGAGGACATGACTGTCGCCCTGCAAAATGTCCAAGGAATAGGTTGGCAGGGCGTTCCCAATTTCCAGCGAGCGGCAGCAATGAAGAAGCGTGCCGAAACGATATATCAGCCGCTTTCAGCGCTGGGGGACGGTTTTCGCCAAAGAGTGTTCACTGCAAAGAAGCGGCCAGACCCCAAATCAGGGAAGCCTGTCTTAGTCGGGTCAGCTGACAGTCCGTTCTATTTCGTTCTTCGTCATCCAAAGGAAGAGGATCATACGCATACAGAAGTAAGCGACACTTGGCTCAGCAAGCATTTTGTTCGCAGCCATCTCGAAGAGACAACTCGACCGAAACTTGGCCTTAGTGACGATGAAATTCGCTATCAGGGGATCCGAACCATAAATGGAGAGGCACTTAGAGTTCCGGTAGAAGCAAGCATGACTGAGGGGGCGCTGCCTGATGCACAAGGGCGCGCAGGTGCCTGTGAACGTGTCGATCCGAACGACGCCACTATCGCGGTTACTAGTGAATACGGCCTAAACGTCGTATGGGACTACGTCACTTATCCATTGGCGCGGGAATATGCCTCTGGTGAAGATCCAATTCTTAGCCCATTCCCTCAGCTTTATTCTGGCGCTGTGGTGGTTGCTCAGGATCTGATCTCGTCAGCTCAAGCATTCCTAAATAAGGGTAAGGACCCCTCTGCCTGTTGCGAGATCTTGGAAGTCTATGTTAGTTCAGCATCCGCGACTTCCTTTGCATCTACATCATCTTCTAAAGTTCTTGTCAGACGCTGGGAGACACCTAATGAGGGTCGTTTTAGGTGGCAGCAGCAAATCATGCCACGGTCCTTTCACGGAGCTATATTTGGTGGCCAAGCGAACCACCGGAATGTTACAGCCTACGATGTGGCGATAGGTGGCGGCAAAGCCTCTAGCGATCCGGCATTCTATGAATATTTGTGCGATGTCGCCGATTGGCGATTGCAGAATAATGTTCGCATGCCTCGGCGTCATCAAATTCTGCAGTGGTCGGATTTTGAAGACAAACGTGCGCCCTACTTGGCTGCCGAACCTGGCTGGCGACGTACCCTAATCGAAGGTAACTCGGACTACTACTCGACCGGAATTTTACCTATGGGACTGCCAGTTCTTCCCGAAGGGCTCCCTTCAAGTGTTTTATCTGAACTGAAAAGTTAGCCGATAGGGGACGTGAAAAAATGAAGACCAAAATAGTGCTGACGATGGCCGTCTGTGTCGGATTGCTCGGAGCGGGCGGTACTTTTTTTTCTTATCAAGGCGAAAGACCACTTAAGATGAATTCGAAAATAAGAGTTGAATCTGCTGGTGCTTCTGTTTCTCTTGTGGCCTCGACGACGAAAAGTAAAGAGGACGTGCTTGAGATCATAGGTTTGGGTGTCACGTTAGATCGATTTCGCCAAGGTGCGCTATGGGATGCGCTCGCAAACGGAAATCCTTACAAAGTGATTCGCGATATGGACCCCAAGAACAGCCCTTGGGGAGGCATTGAGAAGATGCAGCAAGCTGGAAGTCGCGAAGAAGCAACCCTCGAAAATGCTGTGCTGGATACTCCGCGATATTGGGGAATACCGGTATTCAATGCTGCTCCCCGCTATCAAGACAAAAAAAAAGCAGATCGACCAGAACGGCCGCAAGGAGGAATCGTCAGCGGCATCTGGGATATGCATATTTTTATTATTGCCCACAGGGAACTGTCGGAGAGACCAGATCGCGTGATCGAAGCCATATTCGTATTTTTTGATCAAAACCCCACAGTTCCGTTCATCATTTTAGGAACTTCTGATGGTGATTCCGTTCGAGCAGACGCATCCTCCCCTGCCAAGCTTCTCGACGATGGTTACTATACATCCCAGATGCCAGACGCCTCAGCGGCATTTGTCATCGCCAGAAGAGATCGCGTGGAAAGTCTTCGACCATTTGTGTTTAGAGATCTTGAAGAGCCTCAGCCAAATGTCGAGGTTTTGAATCAATATGGAATTGCCAGACGTGTTTGGCTGAATTATCTGGCACTTGAAAAAAAGGTTCCTGCTCCACCTGAGTACAACACGTCAACTATGCATATCGGCCGCACACCCACGAGCGCGGAATGGCTCGCTGAGGCGGAGCTATTTTCCAAAGAGCTCAGCAATTCCGATACCAGGAAGTTTAATTTCAACCTTATCGAGGCGTTGAGCATGCCCGCTAAGCCGACGTTATCACGGCACTGGCAATCGAAGCCCTGGTTTCCTGTACCTTGGAACACACTGCAACTCGAACAGTTCGACAAACTGCCCACACTGGGCTTCTTGCACCGTCCCGTCTTCGTCAAAATGACCGAAGTAGATGGCAAGCCGCTAAAGCATGCAGCTGATCGGCAAACTGCGTTGCAGGAAGGCTGGAAGGCTGCGTTAGAAACTCTTCCGCCGGCTCAAAGAGTCGCTGGCCCAGCTCGAGTAATAGTGGCTACAGGCGGTAAGACCTCGCAGCTAATTGACTTCCATGGGATGCTGCGCAAAGTGGCAGAAAACGGTGGCCCGAAGTTTGATCCGAACGAAGCTAATCGGTTCATAGATACCGACCGTCGCTTGGGTAATACCGGTGCGGCAACCTTCTTCATGCAAACCGCAATTGGTGTCCTTGGAAGTTATCGCGAAGGCGGCATCAGTGCTGCCTTCAACTTGCGCGACCCCACCGAGGCGAGCATCATCTTCATAAGCCCACCTTCAGATGAAAAACGGAAGGAACAACAGCACCCGATTGGTGGTGACGTACTCAGAAACGCCACCGTTCCCGCTATAGATCCGAAAAATTACGAGGAACCGAGACCATAAAAGGAGGACGTAATGCCTAAGGTAATTTGCGTTGGCGATCCTACGTCGCACGGCGGTAAAGTTATCAGCAGCAGTGCGCCGCACTTCACAGTGGATGGAAAGGCTGTCGCATGCATCGGCGATCAATGTACATGCCCGATGGTTGGTCACGGCGGCATTTGCACTATCGTCGAAGGCGACGACAAGCACACGATTGACGGCCGCCCAGTTGCCTACGAAGGACACAAGACCAGCTGTGGGGCAACTCTTCAAGCTACCAGCGAAAATCTCTATCAAGAGTGAGCTGTTGTTGCTCCCTTTTATCTGCACGTATACCGGGCCACTCTGCGGCGATATTACGCTTGCTCATATGAGACCCGCCCCGCATCGGGTTAAAAACCGAGCCGTCGCATCAAGCGGTGCCGGCGCTCGTGTATGGTCTCTCAGGTCGCCGCAGGGAATCCAAATTATCATTCCTTCACGGGCGCGAGTAAGTAGCACTCGATAGGAGTTTTCCGAAAATTGCTGCGCTACCGAGATATGTAATTGCAGCCATTTGTTGCCCGACAAACGCCGGTGCTGCCAGGCTGTTTTCGCTTCGTCCCAAAGTAAATCGCCTCCCCAGCATAGACAAGTAAAGTCGAGTTCCAATCCTTGGCATGTGTATTCGTTAGCAGGGACTTCTAGTGCAAAAGATGATCGAATATCGCCTGGCTCGCTGAGATACCAGTGCGCTATCTCGGCACCTGCAGTGGCATGCAGAAAAGTTCCAATACCATCTGCTCGCAACCGCCGCGCGCCAGAACTGGCCAGCAAACCGTATCGCCGCTTCCCTTTTGCTTGTTGTTGAAGCCATTGTTTAGCTTGCGAAAGTGAGCGGGTAATCAATAGCGGATAATCACCAAGCTCAGTTGCTGTTGCGCGAGCGGCGTCAGCGTCACCAGCTAGGACTTCGTTGACCCATTGACTTAGTTTAGGTGAGCGATAGCTGCGCATTGGCACGGATAGTTGTAAATCCCGTTCTTCTTGTGTCGCGATTGATGATGGTAATGCTCCGAGCGAAAAGGAGCCTGCGGAGATTCCGCCGCTGAGGACATGAGGCGGCGCGAAAACGGACCATTGTTCTTGTCGCTGTTTGGACAATTTTCTTAGCGCGTCGCCCCAGCCTTGGACTCCTTTCTCGCCAGAGTTAATCTCTTGTCCTCCGCCCACCAGACAAATGCAAACGCACCAATCTTCGTGTCGTTCCATTAGCTCTACTATCAGTTCGGGTTCGGACGCCGAGCGATTAAATTTTTCCAAGCCCTGTTTTTCATCCCAAGCGCGTTGGGCCTCATCGAAGATGATTACATGCTCATGTGGCGGTGTGCATGACCCGCCTAGCATGCCTTGCTGAAGGAAGTCATTGATGTGCTGTATTCGCGTCCGCACACTGCGTCGGATGTCTTCTAATTTGCGCGTGCCTTTGTCATACGCTCGGCTACGCTCATACTCATCGAGCGCGAGTGCTTCACGTAACACAACCACGAGTGGGGTGTTACCTGATAAATACACGATATCGCCCTCTTGCTCGACTCCCGTGGCTATGGCCCCATGTACAACGTGTAGCCCAGCGAGCGTCTTTCCGGCGCCCGGGACCCCGGAAAGAAATAGCATATAGCGGGCTTTTTTCGCTTTTGCTTCTTCAATTAGGGCGATAAGACGGGCAGATGCAATTTGAAGGTTGTCAGCGTCCTTGTTTGCAATCGCGCTGACCCCATGTCCAGAGAAGATGCTAGTAGCGGCCTCAATGATATTTGGCACCGGGCGGTACGCGGACTTATCCCATTCCTCTGCGACCAGATGAGCGGTGCCGCTAACTGAGCCGAGTGTAAATAGTCGCCTAGCAAGACCCTCCTTACCGACGCAAATGATCGGTGCTACTTGTTCCTCCGACGATCGGTATTCTGGATATTCGGACGGTAGCTCAGTGGCAGAAGTGCTCCAGAGGATAGGCACGATTGGACGTGTCCTGCTGGCTTCGTGAAAGTCCCGCAAGTCTAGCGCGTACTCTTCCGTTTGCCGTCGATCCTGAGTGAGGAAGTCGTGACTCCCGACTTTGCATTCGATCACGATGACTAGAGCATTTGTGAGGACAACTACATCTATTCGTTTGCGCAATCGGTACAGCGGATATTCGAGAATAAGCGTCCAAGCCCCAGCGGATGGGAATGCTTGCATCAGAGTCTGAAACTCTTTGTTTAGAAGGGGGATCACATTGTTCCAAGCCTGCGTTTGCTTAGAGTACTGTGATAAAAACCCGTCGGCGGCGTATGCCGCTTGAAGTGATCCCAGTATGCTATTTGGATCTGCTTGAAGGAAATCTGTAATTGTCGCCCGATAATACGCTGGCATTAGTTAGTGGCTTCCAAAAAGTTTTAAAGCTGAGCTTGCTTAACTAATTAAAACATTTGAAATTTTTAAAAGCAACTAAATGTTTAAGGGCGAAAAAAAAGCCAACTGTTAAGTTGGCCTTCTTTTGACGCACAGACTGCTTAGACGTCGATGTTACCCGCACGCAGAGCATTGTTCTCGATGAACGCGCGGCGCGGCTCCACGTCATCCCCCATCAACGTCGTGAAGATCTGGTCCGCAGCAATCGCATCCTCGATCTGCACCTTCAGCAGACGACGAACGGTCGGGTCCATGGTGGTTTCCCACAGCTGATCGGGGTTCATCTCACCCAGACCTTTGTAGCGCTGCTTGGACACCACACGCTCCGCCTCATCGCGCAGCCACTGCATCGCCTGGTGGAAGTCCACCACGGCCGATTCCTTGGTGCGCTCGCCTTCACCGCGGCGCACGTAGGCGCCTTCGCCGATCAGGCCCTTGAACGTGGCTGCCGCGCTGGCCAGCACGCTGTAGTCCGCGCCCTGCACGAAGTCGGCGTCGATCGCGCTGACCTTCACGTTACCGTGGTGCATACGCTCGATGCGCAGCGCGTGCTTCTCGGACAGCTCATCCGATATCACCGTCACCTTCACGCTGATGTCGTTGATCTCGGCCGCCAGCGCGCGGGCCGATGCCTCGGCCTGCTCCTGCGTGTCCAGGTTCAAGGTCACGCCGGTCATGATGGCGGTCAGCGCGGCGCGGTCGATCACGCGCGTCAGGCGCATCATGATGACGTTGGCCAGGTTGAACTGGCGCACCAGCTCGCCCAGCGGTTCGCCGACGATAGGATCGGCGCCTTCGCGCGGCATCAGCGCGGCGGTGTTCAGCGCCACGTTCATCATGTAGCTCGCTTCTTCCGCGTCATCCTTCAGGTAGCGCTCGTCGCGGCCGGCCTTGACCTTGTACAACGGCGGTTGCGCGATGTAGATGTGGCCGCGCTCGACCAGCTGCGGCATCTGGCGATAGAACAGGGTCAGCAGCAGCGTGCGGATGTGGGCGCCGTCGACGTCCGCATCGGTCATGATGATGATGCGGTGGTAGCGCAGCTTGTCGACGTTGAATTCGTCCGGGCCGATCGAGGTGCCCAGCGTGGCGATCAGCGTGGTGATCTGTTCCGACGACAGCATCTTCTCGAAGCGCGCCTTCTCCACGTTCAGCACCTTGCCTCGCAGCGGCAGGATCGCCTGGAACTTGCGGTCGCGGCCCTGCTTGGCGGAGCCACCTGCGGAGTCACCCTCGACGATGTACAGTTCGCACAGCGCCGGATCTTTTTCCTGGCAGTCGGCCAGCTTGGCCGACAGGCCCAGGCCGTCCATCACGCCCTTGCGGCGGGTCAGGTCGCGGGCCTTGCGGGCCGCTTCGCGCGCGCGCGCCGCTTCGACGATCTTGCCGCAGATGATCTTGGCGTCGTTCGGCTTTTCCTGCAGGTAGTCCGACAGCGTCTTGGCGACGATCTCTTCGACCGGGCCGCGCACTTCGGACGACACCAGCTTGTCCTTGGTCTGCGACGAGAACTTCGGCTCCGGCACCTTGACCGACAGCACGCAGGTCAGGCCTTCGCGCATGTCGTCGCCGGAGATTTCCACCTTGGCCTTCTTGGCGAATTCCTGCTCGTCGATGTACTTGTTGATGACGCGGGTCATCGCGGCGCGCAGGCCGGTCAGGTGGGTACCGCCGTCGCGCTGCGGGATGTTGTTGGTGAAGCACAGCACCTGTTCGTTGTAGGCGTCGTTCCATTGCATCGACACGTCCACCGAGATGTTGGTGCCCTGGTCCGACAGGCGTTCGCCGGTGGCCTGGAACACGGTCGGGTGCAGCACGGTCTTGGCTTTGTTGATGTATTCGACGAAGCCGCGGGTGCCGCCTTCGAACGCGAAGATTTCTTCCTTGCCGGTGCGCTGGTCGGTCAGCTTGATGTTGACGCCGTTATTCAGGAACGACAGTTCGCGGATGCGCTTGGCCAGGATCTCGTAGTGGAATTCGACGTGGGTGAAGATTTCCTCGTCGGCCCAGAAGTGCACGTCGGTGCCGCGCTTGTCGGTTTCGCCGATGACCTTGATCGGCGAGACGGCGAAGCCGTCCTTCTCTTCCAGCTCGCGGTTCTGCGGCACGCCACGGACGAACTCCATGTAGTGCACCTTGCCGTCGCGGCGGATGGTCAGCTTGAGCAGCTTGGACAGTGCGTTCACGCACGAGACACCCACGCCGTGCAGGCCGCCCGACACCTTGTACGAGTTCTGGTCGAACTTGCCGCCGGCGTGCAGCTCGGTCATGACGATCTCGGCGGCGGAGCGCTTCGGATCGTGCTTGTCGTCCATCTTCAGGCCGGTCGGCACGCCGCGGCCGTTGTCGGTGATCGAGATCGAGTTGTCCGAGTGGATGGTGACGTGGATTTCCGTGCAGTGGCCGGCCAGCGATTCGTCGATGGAGTTGTCCAGCACCTCGAACACCAGGTGGTGCAGGCCGGTGCCGTCCGAAGTGTCGCCGATGTACATGCCCGGTCGTTTGCGTACTGCTTCCAGACCTTCGAGGATCTGGATCGATGCTGCGCCGTATTCTTCGGTTTTGGCCGGTACTGGTACTGGATTCTCTTCTGGGATGGCGGACATGTGCTGCTTTCTCAATGTGACGAATTACTGGGAAACTTCCCCGTCGTCCCCGCGTAGGCGGGGATCCATGCTGAGCGTCCTGGCGGGCGTTCTATGCGTTCTATGGATTCCCGCCTGCGCGGGAATGACGACGGCGGCGGTGCTGCTGTTACGGTTTTATATGCGCATCGGCATGACGACGTACTTGAAGTCGGCATTGTCGGGGATCGAGATCAGCGCGGACGAGTTCGAATCGCCCAGCGCGACGTTGACCTGGTCGCACTTCAGGTTGTTCAACACGTCCAGCAGATAGGTCACGTTGAAGCCGATGTCGACGCTGTCGCCGCCGTAGTCGATTTCCAGTTCTTCCACGGCCTCTTCCTGGTCCGCGTTGGTCGAGCTGATCTTCATGCTGCCCGGCGTGATGATGCAGCGCACGCCCTTGAACTTGTCGCTGGTCATGATGGCGGCGCGTTGCAGCGAACGCAGCAGCTCATCGCGGCCGATCGTGAATTCGTTCTTGTAGCCTTTCGGGATCACGCGCGTGTAGTCGGGGAACTTGCCCTCGACCAGCTTGGAGATCAGCTCGATGTCGGCAAAGGTCAGCTTGACCTGGTTGGCGGCGATGTCCAGCTGCACGGTCTCGTCGTTCTCTTCCAGCAGGCGCTGCAGTTCGATGATGGTCTTGCGCGGGATGATCACTTCCTGGCGCTCGAACGATTGCTCGGTCTCCACCTGGCAGAACGCCAGGCGGTGGCCGTCGGTGGCCACGGCGATCACGTTCTTGCCGTCCAGGACCAGCAGCAGGCCGTTCAGGTAGTAGCGGATGTCCTGCTGGGCCATCGAGAAGTGCACCATGTTGAACAGGTGCTTCAGGGTCTTCTGCGGCAGGGTGACGGAGGCGCTGTAGCTGTCGGCCTGCTGCACGGTCGGGAATTCCTCGGCGGCCAGGGTCTGCAGCGCGAAGCGCGATTTGCCGGTCTGTACCGTCAGGCGCTTGTTCAGCAGGGTCATTGTCACGTCGCCCGATTCAGGCAGCGCGCGCAGGATGTCGAGCAGCTTGCGCGCTGCCACGGTGGTGCCGGTCACTTCGCTGCCGGAGCCGATCTCGGCGTTGGTGGTGATCTGGACTTCGGTGTCGGTCGACAGGAAGGATACGCTCTCGCCCTCTTTGCGGATGAGGATATTGGCCAGAATCGGCATAGTGTGCCGACGCTCGACAATACCGCTCACGATCTGCAGTGGCCGGAGAAGGGTATCTCGGGTGGTTTTGACCAATTGCATAGATTATCCTCAATAGTAAAGATTAAACGATATTTTTATAACAATGTTGCCTTGTGAGCAGCCGTGCTTTTTTGCCTAGATCATAAAGGCAAACCACGCGTACCGCTACTGTCCGTCATTCCCGCGCAGGCGGGAATCCATGCTGAGCGTCTTGGCAGGCGTTCTATGGAGGGAATTCATGCAGTGCATGGATTCCCGCCTGCGCGGGAATGACGGTGTTAGCCTTTCAATGTCTGCTCCAGCACGTGCAGCTCGTGGTTGCATTCCGGGTTCTTGGTGCGGTCCAGCGCGATCTTGCGCACAGCGTGCAGCACGGTGGTGTGGTCGCGGCCGCCGAACAGTTCGCCGATCTCCGGCAGGCTCTTCTGCGTCAGCTCCTTGGCCAGGTACATCGCGATCTGGCGTGGCCGCGCGATGTTGGCAGGGCGACGCTTGGAGTACATGTCGGCCACCTTGATGTTGAAGAAGTCCGCCACCGTCTTCTGGATATTCTCCACCGAGATCTGGCGGTTCTGCACCGACAGCAGATCCTTCAGCGCTTCCTTCACGATGTCGATCGTGATGTCCTTGCCGTGGAAGCGCGAGTACGCCAGGATCTTGCGCAGCGCGCCTTCCAGCTCGCGCACGTTGGAGCGCAGGTGCTTGGCCACAAAGAAGGCGACGTCGTCCGAGAACGTGACCCCTTCCTGCTTGGCCTTCTTGAGCAGAATCGCCACGCGCATCTCCAGCTCGGGCGGCTCGATCGCCACTGTCAGGCCGGAATCGAAGCGCGAGATCAGACGGTCGTCCATGCCGGTGATTTCCTTCGGATAGGTATCCGAGGTGATGATGATCTGCTTCTTGGCCGCGATCAGCGCTTCGAACGCATAGAAGAACTCTTCCTGCGTGCGGCTCTTGCCGCCGAAGAATTGAATATCATCGATCAGCAGCATGTCGAGCGAGTGATAGTAGTGCTTGAAGTCGTCGAAGCCCTTGCGCTGGTAGGCCGTCACCACGTCGCGCACGTACTGCTCGGCGTGGATGTAGCGGATCTTGGCGCCCGGCTGGTCGGCCATCACCTGGTTGCCGATCGCGTGGATCAAGTGGGTCTTACCCAGGCCTACGCCGCCGTAGAAGAACAGCGGGTTGTACGACACGCCCGGATTGTTGGCCACCTGGATCGCGGCGGCGCGCGCCAGCTGGTTGGCCTTACCGGTGACGAAACTGTCGAAGGTGAGGTCGGTGTTGATGCGGCTCTGCTCGCGGCGCGGCGCGGCCGAGGCCGGCAACTCGGGCACCGACGGCACCGGATCGTTGGCGCGGGCGTTGCCGTTCGGGGCGCCGTCGTTGTAGTCGGGCGCTGGCACCACGGTGGCCGGCTTTTTCGGCAGCGCCAGGCGCGGGTCGAGCACGAACTGCACCTCGGTCGGCGCTTCCCAGTACTGGCAGGCCAGCGCCGTGATGCGGCTGGCGAACTGGGTCTTGACCCAGTCCAGCTTGAACCGGTTGGGCGCGGCCACACGCAGCTTGCCCGCCTCGTAGTCGAGGGGGATGAGCGGTTTTATCCACGCGCTGAATTGTTGCGGCGTCAGCTCCAGCTCCAGCTGGGCGGAGCAGGTCTGCCAAAAATTATCCATGAATCTTTATCTATTCTTTACTGCTGATCAGGGTGTCGGTGAACCTGGGTTCGCCACACGTAACGCGCTATTCTACTCTCGCCGGCCCAAGTTATCCACAGGCACGACGCTTATTTTCGCACTTTCAACGGCCCGCGAATGGCGGCCTGAGACCATCAGTTGTTGACAAGCGGGACCGAAATGCTGATAATTCAGGGTTCCCCGCCCGTATTCCTAGTTTATTCACATGAACGTCAATATGGAGTAAGCGTGGATTTAGCGGGCGATGAGATGGACCCAGCTTGTGCCGGTAGCGTTGGCATGGGTGCGCGAAGTGTCATTGGCACCAAAAACTGACGGGGCCACAACCCGATTTTGCATTTTTTTCTGCTTTTAGCGAGACCAACATGAAACGTACTTACCAACCTTCCGTTGTACGCCGTAAGCGTACCCACGGCTTCCGCGCACGTATGGCTACCCGTGGTGGCCGTCAAGTGCTCAACGCGCGTCGCGCCAAAGGCCGCAAGCGTCTGGCTGTATAAGCCACCTGCTTGTTAGCTGATCGCGTGGAAAGCTGTATTTCAAGCGGCTCGACAGGCGAAGGTTCACACGACTTCGCGCGCGTTCGGCGTATCGTTAAAACGGATGAATTTTCATCCGTTTTTCGTTTGCGCCCTACCCAAAAAAGCGCGCACTTCGTGCTCTACACCCGTCTGAATGAATTGCCGCATGCGCGGCTGGGCGTCGTTGTGGCCAAGCGATTTGCGCCGCGCGCCGTCACGCGCAACACGATCAAACGCGTGACCCGCGAACTGTTCCGCCAGACCAGCCTGCCGGCGATCGATTGCCTGATCCGCCTGGCCAAGCCGGTCAACAGCAAGGACGGGCCGGCCACCACCGCCAAGCTGAAAGCGGCTTTGCGGGTGGAACTGGCACGCCTGTTCGCGCAGGCCAAGACAGCCAAGCCGCCGAAACCGGCCTTGCCTTCGACGCCGCCGCCTCCACCTGTGGCATCATGAAAAATCTGCTTCGCTTCCTGCTGCGTTTTTACCAGCTGGCCATCAGCCCGCTGATGACGCCGAGCTGCCGGTTCCATCCGAGCTGCTCGAACTATGCGCTGGAAGCGTTGCAGGTGCACGGCGCCGCCAAGGGCAGCCTGCTGGCGCTCAAGCGCGTGTGCCGCTGCCATCCGTGGAATCCGGGCGGGCATGATCCCGTGCCCCCTGCGGACGGCAAAACGAATTCCTCTTCTACGACCGCTTGCGGTTGCAACCACTCCTGACAAATAGCCTAATGGATATCAATAAACGTACCATCCTGTGGATCGTGTTTGCCGTGTCGCTGGTAGTTCTTTGGAACAACTGGATGGTCTCGACAGGCAAACCTTCCATGTTTGCTCCCGCGCCGGCGCAGACCGCCAAGGCCCCGGAAGCGAAGAAATCCGATCTGCCGGCCGCCACCGCGACCGCAGCGGCAGGCGCCGCCGCACTGCCGGGCGCGCCCGCAGCGGCCGAGGCGTTCAAGAGTGAGCGCATCACCGTCACCACCGATCTGTTCCGTGTCGACGTCGACACCCTGGGCGGCACCATCAAGCGCCTGGAACTGCTGAAGTTCAAGGACGGCGTGGACCCGACCAAGAACCAGGTGCTGTTCGACGTGGACGCCGGCACCGGCAAGACCTATCTGGCCCAAACCGGCCTGATCGGCGCGCCCGGCCTGCCGAACCACCAGACCGGCTTCGTGGCCAAGCCTGGCCCGCGCATGCTGGGCGACGGCAACCAGGTACAACTGGTGCTGGAAGCGGAATCGGGCGGCGTCAAGCTGACCAAGACCTTCACCTTCAAGCGCGGCGACTACGTGATCGACGTGCGCCACGACGTGACCAACGTCGGCGCCGCGCCGGTCAAGCCTGAGCTGTACCTGCAGCTGGTCCACGACGGCAACAAGCCGGCCGGCGACTCCTACTTCAACAGCAGCTACACCGGCCCGACGCTGTACACCGCCGAAGACCACTACAAGAAGCTGAAGTTCGACACGCTGGAAAAAGAAGCCGCCGAAGCCGCCAAGACCGGCAAGGATGCCGTGCAGGATCACCCGACCAAGGCCGACAACGGCTGGTTCGCGATCTCGCAGCACTTCTTCGTCTCGGCCTTCGTCCCGCAGGACAAGCTGGCGCGCACCATCTTCACCAAGAAAGTGACGACCAACCAGTACGCGATCGGCACCATCCAGCAGCTGGGTACGCTGGCGCCGGGCGCCACCGTCAGCAACGACGCCAAGCTGTACTCCGGCCCGCAGCAATCGAAGCTGCTGGAGCAGGTCACGCCTGGCCTGGAGCTGGTCAAGGACTATGGCTGGCTGACCATCATCGCCAAGCCTATCTTCTGGGTCATGGACCACATCCACCAGGTGCTGGGCAACTGGGGCTGGACCATCATCGCCTTCACCATCCTGATCAAGCTGGCGTTCTTCCCGCTGTCGGCCGCCGGTTACCGCAGCATGGCCAAGGTCAAGCTGGTCACGCCGAAGATGCAGGCGATCCGCGAGCGCTACAAGGACGATCCGGCCAAGATGAACCAGGCCACCATGGAGCTGTACAAGACCGAGAAGATCAACCCGCTGGGCGGCTGCCTGCCTATCCTGGTGCAGATGCCGGTGTTCATTGCGCTGTACTGGGTGCTGCAGGCGTCGGTCGAGATCCGCGGCGCGCCGTGGGTAGGCTGGATCACCAACCTGGCCGCGCCGGATCCCTGGTACATCCTGCCAGTGCTGTACGCGATCTCGATGTACATCACCACCAAGCTGAACCCGGCGCCTGCCGATCCGATGCAAGCGAAGATGATGCTGTTCATGCCGCTGGCGTTCTCGGTCATGTTCTTCTTCTTCCCGTCCGGCCTGGTGCTGTACTGGGTCGTGAACAACGTGCTGTCGATCGGTCAGCAGTACGTGATCTCCAAGAAGTTCGCACCAGCGGCCGCCAAGTCCTGATCGCCAGCTGATGTTGCAGAAAAGCCCGTGTTAATCGCGGGCTTTTTTTTACCCCGCCCCCCAGGCAGGGTCAGACCCCGTACGGGGTCTGACCCTTAAGCGGCGAGGCCAGCGTATCGCTCAGGCACACGGGGTTGAATGGCGTATTTTTACTTTACAATTCCTTTATGAATATCGACTCTTCCCCCATCGCCGCCATCGCCACCGCACCGGGGCGCGGCGGCATCGGCGTGGTACGCGCCTCCGGCAAGAACCTCAAGCCGCTGATCGCTGCGCTGTTCGGTTCCACCACGCTGCAGCCGCGCCACGCCACCTACATCCCGTTCAGGCAGGCCGACGGCGCCCTGATCGACCAGGGCATCGCCATCTGGTTCAAGGGGCCGCATTCCTACACCGGGGAAGACGTGCTGGAACTGCAGGGCCACGGCGGCCCCATCGTGCTGCAGCTGCTGCTGGCGCGCGTGCTGGAGGCGGGCGCCGAGATGGGCCTGCGGCTGGCCGAGCCGGGCGAGTTCACGCGCCGCGCCTACCTCAACGACAAGCTCGACCTGGCGCAGGCCGAGGCCGTGGCCGACCTGATCGACGCCTCCACCGAAGCGGCCGCCAAGTCGGCGTCGCAGTCGCTGTCGGGCGCGTTCTCGAAGACCGTCAACGCGCTGGTGGACGGCGTGACCGGCCTGCGCATGCTGGTCGAAGCCACGCTGGACTTTCCGGAAGAGGAAATCGACTTCCTGGAAAAATCCGACGCGCGCGGCCAGCTGGCCGGCATCGTCGCCGCGCTGGAGCAGGTGTTCAAGCAGGCCTCGCAGGGCGCGCTGCTGCGCGAGGGCTTGAACGTGGTGCTGGTCGGCCAGCCCAACGTCGGCAAGTCGTCGCTGCTGAACGCGCTGGCGGGCACGGACGTGGCCATCGTCACGCCGATCGCCGGCACCACGCGCGACAAGGTCACCGAGACCATCCAGATTGAAGGTATACCTCTAAACATCATCGACACCGCCGGCATCCGCGCGATCGACGACGGCGTTGACGTGGTCGAGCGCATCGGCATCGAGCGCACCTGGGGCGAGGTCGGCAAGGCCGACGTCATCCTGCACCTGCTGGACGCCGACCACGGCCCGTCGCGCGCGGACGAGGGCATCGTTGCCGCCTTCCCGGCCGGCGTGCCGGTGCTGCGCATCTGGAACAAGATCGACCTGTCGGGCCACAAGCCGGGCGTCGATCCGATGGAGGATGCGACGCATGTTTACCTGTCGGCGCACGAGCACATCGGCATCGACCTGCTGCGCGCCGAGCTGCTGCGCATCGCCGGCTGGCAGCAGACCGGCGAATCGCTGTACCTGGCGCGCGAACGCCATCTGATCGCGCTGAAGAACGCCGGCGCCCATCTGGAACGCGCTGGCGAACACGCGGCGCAGAACGATCAGTCGCTGGACCTGTTCGCGGAGGAGCTGCGGCTGGCGCAGGTGCAGCTGTCCAGCATCACCGGCGCCTTCTCGTCGGATGATTTGCTGGGCGTGATCTTCTCCCGCTTCTGCATCGGAAAATAGTTGAGATTCCGAGGGATTCCAGTAGACTCCGATTTCTTGCGCTCTCCCCCTATAGGGACTGAATTGATTGTCCAATCGGTTCCGAAATTTTACATGGACATCTCGATGTTTTAGGTACACACTTTGGCACACGGTCGAGCAACGACGCTTGACTGTGTACCTAAAAGGATTGTGTACATGCCTCGCCAAGCTACCCCGCTAACCGATACAAAAATCAAGTCGCTCAAGGCCAAGAGCGAGCGCTATCGCGTGAGCGATTCCGGCGGACTGACCCTTGAGATCATGCCAAGCGGTACAAAGGCCTGGCGCTACCGTTACCAACTCCACGGCGTTCGCCAGCCGACTCTCACCATCGGCAATTACCCTGAAATCAGCCTGGCAGATGCCCGCAAGCGGCGTGACGATTGGGCCATCCTCGTAGCGCGCGGAGAGTCGCCGAAGCGCGCTATGCAAGCTGAGAAGTCGGCGAAACTGAATACTGTGGCGGCGTTCGGAGCTGAGTGGTTAAACGAGCAGGTACAGGGGAAATCGGACAGCTACGTTACGACGATGCGCCGCCTCATGCAGAAAGATGTTTACCCGGTCCTTGGGAGCATGCCGCTGGCTGACGTTAAACCGATAGACATCCTGGAGCTGTGCGACCGGATCAAGTCACGCGGCGCACCGAAGATGGCGCTGTTGACGAGGAACGTACTTCGGCGGATGTACGATTTCGCTATCGCACGGCAGATGGCTGAAACGAACCCAGCGGCTGCGCTTGTCGCCCGCTTTATCGCCACAGAGGAAAGCCGCACGCGCGTGCTTTCGCCTATTGAGATTGGTCAGGTCTTGAGGGGAATCTACACATCAGACATACGGCGGGCGCTCAAGTTGGCGCTGAATCTCTTGTTCATTACGATGGTGCGTAAGGCAGAGCTTACCGAAGCGACCTGGGACGAGTTCGATCTGGAGTCGGCGGTATGGGATGTTCCTGCTGAGCGAATGAAGAAGGATAAGCCACATCGTGTTTATTTGTCCCATCAAGCCGTCGCTATGTTGAACGAGCTTCGGTCATTTTCCGGAGAGTCTGCCTACCTCTTCCCAAGCACGCGGGGCTATGAGGATCGACCTATTAGCAAGAGTACGCTTAATCAAGCCGTGCGCGCGCTGTCGTTGGACGTGCAGCATTTTGTCTTGCATGATTTCAGGCGCACGGCTTCGACCCATCTGCACGAGATGGGACATTCTTCTGATGCCATCGAGCTGGCGCTTGCGCACAAAATCCAAGGGATCAAGGGAGTGTATAACCGAGCCGAATATGCGGACCAGCGCCGTTTGATTCTTCAGGCTTGGGCGGACTTTGTGCATGCACAACTAGACGGCGCTCGCGTGACTCCGTTGTTTAAAGCTGCATGATTGTGCCGGGCAAGACAATGATGTCAAAACGCGCTGTATTTTCGTTATTAGAGGCGGCTACGCTGTTGGGCTGCTCTGTGGAAGATTTGCTCAACAAAGGCGGAGCTAAGGAACTTCGAATCTGTGCGTACATCCCTGATGACATGGTCGTTTATTCGACTATTGCCAGTTTGATTAAATTGGCAGATCCGACCCTCAACGGGGTGAATCGGAAAATGCATTTGGAGAGGATTGAGGACTTGTCCGCACGCGTCATGCATGACGTTCGCATGGTCGTGTTGTCGCCGTCAGATTGCAAGGCAGCGGTTTCGTTAGGTAGGGTATCTCAATCGCTATTTAAGGCTGGCGTGCGTCTCAACGGAGACGACATACCTCTGCTGATCGAACCGCCAGCCCTTACTGAATTCGACACGCTCTTAGATATCCGAATGTTTCGCTCTTTTGCCTGCTACCCTCAGAATGTTGACCCGAACAATTGGTCTACAAGGAATACAGTTGCACCCTCAAGGCTAACTCTTACTACAGACCTGATGGGGATTCTTCGTAGCGACCTTCCTAAGCAGGAGGCTGCTATGGCCAAATATACGCGGCGCTTTGATATCGGCTTTCGTGAGGAGCCCTACATGCCGCGAAGGCTGATCAAACTGTACGAAGTCGCTATGATGCATTGGGACTGTAGCCGTAGCGGCTGGACTGAACCAGATTCCGAGAGCGTAGAGCGTTCGCTGCGAGAATCCGGGGATTATGGAAAGAAGCTTGCCGCATCCGGCGCAGCGCTGCTTCGCCGATCCTTTTTGAGCTGGAACCAAGAACATTATGAATTGCGGAGAGCCGACGGTAGACTTACACCCTTTGAGGCGCTAGTCGTTGTGGCGTCCGCATGGAGGCAGGAAGATGGCGCAAATGACGTCGCCAAATATCGGGATAGGGCTACCGCATTTGAGCTATGGGAATCATGCGGTATCAAGGGATATCTTGCTGACTATGCTTGGCAAATCGCAACACCTGATGCGGCTAGACTGCCTGGCAGACCAGCAGGGAAATAAAAGTAGATTACAAGGGGTAAGAGGAAAGGGGGGAGCCGGAGACGGCTCCCCCCTTTCCTCTTTTATGCCCTAAGAGCTTGGTAGATCATGGGTTTGTTCCCACTAAGTCCTATGAGGCCTACCAAATGCCAGACAACTCCAAAAGTGCAGTGACAATACTGCGGCGCAAACAGGTTCAAGCACGCACCGGGCTTCCCGTATCTACCATGTATTGCATGATGGATAAGAATTCGCCTTATTACGATCCAACATTCCCAACGCAAATTCGCTTGTCTTCCTCCTCAGTAGGATGGATCGAATCCGAAGTGGAGGCGTGGATCGAAGGGCGGATACGCATCAGCCGCGAGGGCGTTTGCAGGAAGTGAGTGCAGCTAAAACGGATACTACGAGATACGCGATCAGCCTACAACTTGTGCGGTTTTCCGAAGTTCGTAGATTTTTTATCGGCAGATGTCTCGCAAAGATAACGACGTAACTATGTAGATGCCCTGCCACATGGGATTTTCGATATTACAGACCTAATTTGAAAGAAATTACCGATTTTCTAGAGAATTGAAAGATCAATGAATTTGGTTATTTATAATTTACAGCAAGGGATTGTACAGAGCGTGAACAATGAAAACGAATAGTAGTGATGAATATTCCATATCGGCTATAGTTCAAGAAAACCATCCAGGTCACTTAACAGAAATATACAATGCTATCAGCCTAGATGCCAATTTCTCCGACACAGAAATAGAGGGCTTCCCACCTGGTCTATATGACGATAGTTTGGAAAGAATGATTTATTTGGTAGAGAATTTTGTAAGACGAGTGCTAGCTAGCGATGAACTAGCATTTAAGTTTGAAAAAGATAAAAGAGGAAATGACGTGGTCAGGGCCTGCTTTCTAGGTGGCAGAATGAAAATGTTCGATAAATTTCTGAGCATTAGGTCAGAGGTGTTTGAATTTAGTGAACATGTGAAAATTTTCTTCAAAGCGTGCAAGTCTATGGGGCTGTATGTTGGCTATTTTGGCAATCAATTTGATCGAGATCAGAAAAAATCGGAAATAATTAAGGCAAATATCTTCAATTCGTTTTGCGCTGAAATCCGACGAGAAGGTAGAAGCAAGGCGACGCGGAAAAAAATATCGGATAGAAAGTATAGCTTTACTAGGAACCACAAGTCTTGTCTCAAATACGAGGAAAACTTGTTCTCAAGATATTCACGGTTATTGGTGCTTCGATTGGACTTCGGTTACTGGAGGGGTTTAAGTAAAACCATTTCTTTAGAAGAGGCCAGGCGTCATTTGGCTCGGTTTCACAACAGTAAAAGATGGAACTCCATATTCGAAAATGTTGTTGGCTATATTTGGAAGATCGAATATGGAGAAAGAAAAGGCTACCATTTCCATCTGATATTTTTCTGCGACGGCGCAAAGGTACAAAACGATAGTTTTTTGGCTTGGCAGATAGGAAAGTACTGGGAGGGAAACGTTTCTGAAAATAAAGGAACCCATTTCAACTGCAACTGGAGCAAGAACCGTTACAAGAGCTGCGGGATCGGCATGGTAAGCCACTTCGATCTGGAAAAGCGCGAAATGTTAGCTGACGTTTTGAGTTATCTTTGCAAAAAAGAACAATATCTGAAGTTGAAATTGAATTCGAAATCCAAGACTATTGGAAAAGGGATCGTCGCGGCGAGGAACCGCAGTGGTGCAGGAAGGCCGCGTTCTAGGGAAAACAATCCTCCAGAAAAAAAAGGATTGGAAATGAAGTATTAATGGATACATAGCCAAACTTGGTTGTTCGGCTATGTATCCAATAGTCTACTTGATGGATTTTCCATTTAATTATTTTACTTCAATTCCATCTTGATATCTTTTTTGCTCTAAAATGGTTCCATTGTCGCCTATGTCTTGCACCGACCCGTTAAGTCTTCCTTCTTTGAAATTTTCTATCTTTGAAACGTATAACGTTTTTCCATCGCTCCCCAGCGAGTATGTTTTTCTTTGACCATCTAGTTCTCCATTCTTTAAATTGGATTCAGTGTAACCCGTTGCAATGCTTCCAGCAGTTTGTAATCCTGTAGCTTTTCCTTCGTTCCAGTTTAGATCAACGAAAACTTTTTGACCAGTCTTATCAAATTGCTGTTCGTGTCCATTAGCTAGGCCATTTACCCAATTTAGATCAATTAAGAGAACAGACCCGTCTTGGTTCCAACGTTTTTCGGCCCCATCCTTCTTTCCACCTTTAACATGAATTTCCGCGATTAATTTGTTGGTTTCGGGATTATAGATTTTCTCAACACCATCCTGAATTCCATTCTTCCATTCGAGCTGGTGCAGCAAATTTCCGGTCTTTGGATCAATTATCTTCTCCATGCCATTCTTGACTGGACGCTCCACGGCCGCTATCGCCATCATGCCGCTCATAACGTCATTTATCGCGACTTCGACAGCGGTTTCATTTTTGTCTTGAGGATATGATAGATTGTAGGAAAAATCGATCTCTCTTAACTTTCCGTTGTATGTGATCGCGTATTTAGCGCTGCACTGTGCTTGCTTTAAATCAGGATTACTAGTCAGAGTCTTTACGTTGGTCAGCGTCGGCGTGCCAGACAATGCTGCGCGTATTTCGTTGTACCAAACTGCGCCGCTAAGTTGTGATTGGATAATCGAAAGAGCATTTTCCTTCACCTTATCCCCGTTGCAATCTACTTTGTTAGCGCAGCCCTGCAATACAAGTGTGGAAGCCAAAATTATCGATAGTGGAAAATGTTTTTGTATAGTTGAAGTGTTCAAGATGACTCCAGTCAATGAGATTAGTAGGCGGAGAAAACTGGTCAGACATAATTGATCTGCCAATTAGATCAGCATCTGAATTTTGCAAAAATAGCAATCGTTGATCAATGGCAACTCAATCCTACCAATTCGGTAGCATGACGGCAAGCCGAAACGACGACTATCTTTTTCTTTCGAGTCTGAAAGCAGAAGATGTCCATATTGGGAAAGCGCCTCAAGGATGCGCGGCTTAAAAAAGGACTGTCGCAGGAGCAACTGGGGCTTCGCGCCGGTCTGGAAGTCGAGAGCGCGAGTGCTAGGATGAACCGATATGAGCGCGGGACACGGGTTCCCAGCGTCGAGTTAGTGGAGCGGATAGCGGAGGTCTTGCATTTGCCTCTAACCTACTTCTACGCTGTCGAAGAGGATGAGGCAAAGCTGGCGGTTTTGTTTTACCGAATGTCCACCGAAAATAAAAATCAGCTGCTGGATTTCGCAGAGAAGCTTTCAACTACCGGGTAGGTAGGTGGATAGTTCTAGATCGCAACTGCTCCTAAATTTTTGCGGCATAATTTCCAGGTCGCAATTCGATTAAGCTGCCGCTCTTAGTATCCGATACACTGATGCGATTCCAATTGCGCATGCGTCAGCGATTTCTTGCTTGGTCAGCCCCTTCGCATGCAGAGAGTGAACCTTTGCGCTTTTGGCCTTGGCGGTCGGCGCGCGACCGACGTAGACACCCCGCTCCTTGGCAGCGGCAATGCCGACTTTCTGACGCTCCAGCATATTTTCTCGTTCGAACTGAGCGATTGACGCAAACAAGTTGAACGTGAGCCGACCCGCAGGAGTAGCCGTATCGATTGCCAAGTCTAGGATGCGAATTGTGGCACTCGCAGCAGCAACCTTTGATTCAATCTCGATCATGTGAATCATCGAGCGCGCCGCCCGTGACAAGCTGCTAAACACGAGCACGTCGTTGGCCTTGAGTCGTGCAAGCACCTTTGCAAATTCAACACGATCCTGCATTTTGACGCTACTGATTTGTTCTTGATAGATCGACTGGTCCGTGCAACCAGCTTCTTTTAGCTTCGCGATCTGATCTGCGAGCCCGGCAACTTGCTCAACTGTCGAGGTGCGGGCGTAGCCATAAATCGTCATGGAAATTCCCTTTATCAATAGGATTTAGGTGTTATGAGATTATCAATGACGTCTAGAGTGCGGGCCGTCTTTGATAGTTTTTGCTGAGAGGGATGGCCCGCATCACTAGACCCTGCCCTTGTGATACAGCCAACCTTGGCTGTTACAGGCTGATTGTTGCTGTAGGCACATCCCCGGTTAACTTTTCAATTTGACAAAAATAAGAACTAAGCGCAAATTGTTAGTTTTACAATCCGTTTCCTGGAGGAACTATGGCTGAAGAAAACAATCGATCTAAGCTTGTTCGCATGACCGTTCGCAATATCGGGTGTATTGGTAATGAAGGGGTGGAGATAGCGCTAGACAAAGTTGTTTGCCTTGTTGGGAAAAACAACGCCGGGAAATCTACCATTTTGCGTGCATACGAGCTAGCGAAGGGGTCCTTAACGCTTGATGCCACCCGAGACCGGCATCAGCATGCAAATGACGACGAGCATTGTGAGGTGATCCTCGATGTGCATATACCTGACGGGATTGGGAACATTCACGCTGATTGGAAAATTGATCTCGATGGCCTGAGGATTGTTCGGAGCCGGTGGCAATGGCCAGCACCAAGCTTCGAAAAAATACGCACGACCTGGAATCCGAAGGCCGGTGCTGATGGTGCGGGTGATTGGGACCCGGACAAGAACGCGGCAGGCCTGGACAATGTATTCTCGGCGCGTCTGCCGCGCCCACTTAGAATCGGGTCTTTAGACGACGCGGCAAAAACGGAGGAGATGCTTCTAACACTTGCATTGACTCCTTTGCTATCCAGTCTTGAAGTTGCTCGACTTAATACGGAATCGGAGTTGTCGAAGGCAATAGCAAGTGTGACGACGAGCATCGACGTATTAAGCGCGAATCACGAAAATGACTTCAACAAGATTGCGGAGCAAGTTACCAAGGGCTTCCAAAGCGTGTTTCCTGCTCTCGGAGTTCGCTTAAACATTGCTGCTGCTCCATTTATCCCTAAAGTGGATGACATCGTTAAACGGGGTTCCGGGTTGCGGGTCGCGGATGGCAAGGCCGTCACGTCGCTTTCGCAGCAAGGCACCGGCGCTCGCCGTGCATTGTTCTGGGCTATGTTGCAAGTTCACAATGAACTAAGTAGAGCAAAGGAAATTCGGGATGAGTTCCGAAAGCAGTTAGAAAAGCGGGTAACTGATGAAAAGAAGAAAAAGCCTAAAAAAGAGACTCCTGAAAACATGGCGGAATATCAAGCTGCGTTGGAGACCGCTAACGCCCAGTTGGCGGCGCACATCGCAGGGGCACCGATCCCCGAGAGCCCTGAGGACCCCGCATTACCCGGCTACTTGCTGTTAATCGACGAGCCCGAAAATGCTTTGCATCCGATGGCGGCGCGAGCGGCTCAGCGGCATCTGTACCAACTTGGAGCTAGTCCGGATTGGCAGGTCTTGATGACTACCCATTCGCCATACTTCGTCAATCCCTTTGAAGACCATACGACGGTAGTGAGATTGGAACGTCAGAACGGGGCGGATGAAGGGCCAATTACTCCTAAGACGTATCGTTCGGACCATATTCAGTTTGAGGGTACTGAAAAGCAGCGCCTTCAGGCCCTGCAACACATCGATCCAAGTTTTGCAGAGGTGTTTTTTGGCTCCTATCCAGTTTTGGTTGAAGGCGATACCGAACATGCCGCATTTATGTCATCTATTATAGAGCGACAACATGAGTTGATGGATCGCGTCACCATCATACGGGCTAGGGGAAAAGCCATTCTGTTACCTCTCATCAAGGTAATGAAGCATTTTAAAATTAGCTTCGGCATCATACATGACTGTGACCCACCATTTAAAAAAGACGGCTCGGCGAACGGTATGTGGACGGAAAATTTGAAAATTCGAAATGCCGTAATTGAGGCCCGTGACGCGGGGTTGTCAATCCGCCATCGAATTAGTATCCCTGACTTCGAACGTTTTTTAGGTGGTGATGAAGAGTCAAAAGACAAACCGTTGAACGCGTACACTTTTATTAAAGGTGATGACGCTATTGCTGCCAAGGTCCAGGCGCTCTTATTAGGATTAATAGATGGGGGTGACCATGAGCCATTCGGTGTAGATAAGTTGACGCCTGGAATCGACTATCTAACATTACTTCGTGGGGAGATAGGCAGTTGGGCGGTTGAAAATAATTTGGCGGGCAATACTCGCTTTAGTGGCGTTGCATAAGCAGCAATTATTTAATGTTTTGCGATCAGAGGTGGGAAATAGCCATCCCTGATCGCAAACATCATATTTTCCGTGCAATGATTAACGATTCCTTGACTTGTCTGGAGTGATCTTCTTTTCGCCCCATTGTCATGTGAGTATGACTCATATGCTCAAACCAGACTTCATACTCAATTCCCAAAGTGTCAGTCGCCAGTGTCATCAATTGGTCAATATCGATCATGCCTGTATTGGAATAGCTAAGCAACAAGTCACTTTTCGATTCCTTGATGCCGTTGAATAGCTCAATAAAAGCACCGCGAACTTGAGTTTTTATGCAAAAAGGTGATTGATGTCTTTCTGCACGATAACGACCTTTAACTACCTTTCCTCCGATGTGCTGAATTTGAGGATAGTCGTATTTCACTACTGTTTCCATTGCATGATAAAACCGGCTGTAATGAACAAACGCATACGGCGGATCAGCATAGACGATACTAGGCTCTATCTTTGCGAGGCACTCTCGATAATCCATCGCTGTTAGTGCATGATCGTATTCCACGACATTTGCGAGATGCCACGCTAGTAAGGAGTCGAATTTTCGCTTGAAGAGAGCTGGCACAGATGCACGGCGATATTTACTGATATCGGCCATGCCATCCTCCGTTTTTGCATCTCTGTATTGGGCGTAATGCCCTGTGCCTTGACTAGTATAGGCCATTGCGTGCATGAGGCATGTAAGTCCAAAATTGAAGTCTGATAGTTCAATTTTCCCTGTATCACGCAGACTATCCAATACCTCGCGAAAGGCATCTATCCATACACACTGCTCCGCGCTCCACCATGTACCAGAGTAAACACGGGTGAAGAGATGGTGAGTATGAGAAAAATCGTTATACAAGAGTTGCTGATTGCGTTTTTCTATCTTGTTAAACGCTGCGAGCGTGAGTCCCGGAGCGTAGCTGAGGTTGTCAGGTAGATTTTTTAAATTCGCATTTGCTATCACCGTTGCAAGCCCTACGATGTCGAACTGTCCGATTTTTTCGGCTCGCTTCAGGTAGGTGCTAGCTATTACAGCAGAGTACTCTTGGATGTCGTTAGATACAACTTTGCCAATGTGGCCAAAACCACCAGAAATTGCGCATGCACCGGCGAATAGGTCCACGAATGGGCGACCGTCAGTGTGTACTTTGGAGAGAGCATCTCCTATGAAATCAAGAATTGCCGCTTTGCTACCCATGTATTTGATTACTTGGGGGTACTGTCGCGGGCGGCATCGTGTGTCGCTCAGTCCAAGCGATGCAACCCCAGCGTGCCCAGGCTCTGAGCCATTCTGATCATCAAAAACTTCCATTTTATCCTTCGTTTGCGCTAGTGCTATTCGGCCACGATCATACAGCACGGTGGATCCTTTTCAAGCTTTGTGGTATCTAAGTAAATAGATAATTTCACATGGGAATGTTGATGGCGATTGATGCTTTACCTCGGTTCGTGTTGGAAAATTACCAACTTTTAGAGTGGAACCACGCTACCGCGATTTTGGAGAGGGACTTCCCTGACGAATGGCGTGACTTATGTGAAGTTCTTACTAACTTCAGACTGCGGAAGAGCCACATTGTTCAGGCGGGAGGGCGCAAGTCGAAGATTGCCGAAGAGCTTGATTCGGCCCTCTATCAGCGCGGTTGGATCGAGAAAAAATTTGACACTCGCCAGCAAATTGACGGGGTGGAACGGTTAACGCCGACCCACAGCATCGATTGCTTCAAAAACCGAATCGGCGTAGAGATCGAATGGAACAACAAGGATCCATTTTTCGACCGAGACCTAAACAACTTCCGATTGCTTTTTGAGCTCAAGGCCGTAAGCGTCGGTGTCATCATCACTAGGTGTACGGAACTTCAAACCATCTTCGATGAGCTTGGCCGGGGGAAGTCCTTTGGGAATTCCACCACGCACTTTGGTAAGCTACAACCTAAGCTTCTGGGCGCTGGATCGGGAGGTTGTCCGGTGCTCGCGCTGGGTATCAGTAGCTCGCTGTACCTAGAAAATGCATGATCAATAGTTGATCAAAGTTCCCGGCTCAATGCCGGGATATATGACGCATGGACGCCGTCAGACTGTTGGTCCTCCGAACCCGAAATCGCACGCTAGGCATTGAAAATTGTTTAGCATGCTTTCGTCAAATTTTTGCCGACCTTGGCTCTCGCTGCACAGCCAACTGAGCTTCCCAAAAGCCCTCCAAGACTCGCGACGGTAATACCGCCAACAGCCGGCACACCGGCCCTCCTATCATTCCAATCGTTGCACCTAGGCAATCATCATCAGCGCTTGCTCGAGTGCATTCTCCTTCACTGATGCCCCCTGTCCGAACCATGCGGATTCCAGACGATGATCGGTACTACGTGCGCGCCGCTCATGGTCCACAAACTCCGTCACGGCGTTGAGCAGGCCAAAAACCGTCCCTTTTGCTGACGCGAGCTCAGCTCCTCTACCGTGGCCATCGTACAGCGCCATGATCTTCGCCATAGTGCGGTCGCTGGCGTTGGTACTTGTTGTTTTCTTGTCCTCGGAAAAAACACGCAGTAGGTAATTCATCGCTTCATGCGTTTTCACTTTCCGCTCACTCAGGCCCTTCATTTGGTACATAAACGAGCTCCAGCTCGATACCGAAATATCGAGCTGGCGCTTGACGGCTTGCGCATCGAACGATGTGTTGTGCCGGACCTTCACCGCACCTTTACTTGCCCCCAAGGCCACCGCCAGCGTGTTGTTGCAAACGACGCGAATGCTCGTAAACTGCGCCGTCGTCGCCAGAGTGCCGTCGCACCCCGTTGCGAGCAGTACGTAGGCATTGGTAACGTCGTTTCCCTTGAGTGTTGATGACTGCCCTGTCCGTGCCAGCGCCCAAATCTTCCTGCCACCTTTCAATATCCCTGCTGTCTCAAGTTCGAAGCCCGAGACCTCTGTGAGATCGCGGTAGAACTCCAGAATTTCACTGGGTTGTACGACCTTGTAACGCTGGCTTACGACGGACAGTGGGGCATTGGTATCGGAACGGAACAGCACTTTGTTTTCGGGGAACGATTCGATGGAATGAAGATTGCCGGCATTCGCGGCCATGAAGCGAACAGGCGCTTCTCGAATTTGCCAGTCCATACCAGATTGCTTCGCCCAGATTTCGATTGGCTCATGGGCGCTGAGCTGGTTGCCCAGTCCATGCCACGGCGGGGCGCCAACGTATGCCATTTGCTCAAGAAGATGTGTCATTGGTATTTCCTTTCGATCTGTTCGTTTGCAGTTGCACCGCTCACGCGGCAGGCTAGACAGTGATTTCGCTGGGTGACGTGGACAGCACACTTTCGACGTGCTCCCCACTCGCCGGGCGATGTGGCCCAGCCGAATTGAAAATGGGAGCCGTGTCTATTGACGCGGTTCGCCAAACGTCTGTCCGCAAGACAGGCAGCTGTAGTTGTCGAGGATATTGTCATCAACAACGCGGCCAAGCTGAGCGCCTGCTACACCGCCTACAGCGCCACCGGCCAGTCCGCCCAGCAGGGCGCCTGCAATACCACCGAAAATGGCCCCTAGGGGGCCTGCAATCAGCCCTATGGTGGCCCCCACCTCCGCGCCACCCATGGCTCCGGCTACGCCGCTTGCTGCGCCTGCGACGGTGCCGACAGTGCCGCCAATTTTTCTGCCATACCCCAGCGCTGTTATACGTGGCGAACTGCAATTTGGACAGGTTGGCGACACTGGAATGTACTCGACTGCCAGTGCGGTTTCGTTTCTATGCATTTGGTGATTCCTAGATTTGAATTTGTTAGGCTTGACGGGACGAAATCCGCTCAAGAACTGTGATCGTTGACCAATCACAATCTAGGAATATATGGCTGAGTTTTTCTGGAATGTACGCTTGGACGTGTTGAGGTCTTGCATCCGGCATAAGCGTCTGATGGACGCCGAAGTTCAGGGGAAGTAGACTGCTGGAATTGCACTGTAGGGGAAGAGTTATGCACGCGACTTTCGAGGAATTTTGGACCCACTTTACGTCTGTTGCGATTCGTCCAGAAGGTGGGCCGTCGAAGATATTTCGGGGGCTTACAAACGAAAATTATTCCTTGATCCCAACTATTGCAAGGCTTGACTACGCTGAGAATGGGGCTTCATTGCCAAGTATCGAACTCAAGTTGATGAGGGAATTCAAGCGACTGGCTGCCCCTGTCGTCGAGAGAAAGAAACGCACGGATTGGGAATGGTTATTCCTGGCTCAACATTATGGGTTGCCAACTCGCCTCTTAGATTGGACAACAAATCCGCTAGTAGCTCTCTTTTTCGCGGCAGAAAAGAGTGACGATGTGAATGGGGCAATTCACTATGTCGAACGTCTGGTCACTGATGACTACGAGTACTACGACTACCGGACTGCAAAATACACGGAAGAGCATCGGACCAAGCCTGTTGGTATATTTGCCTTGCAACCCAACCAAGGCGAAGTCATATTTGTGAGGCCGAGCTACACGGACACGAGATTCTTGAACCAGCGCTCTGTGTTTTCGTCGCCAGCCGATCCGTTGAGCGCTATCCAGATTCCAGGCTTAGCGAAACTTTCCTTTTCAGGAAAATGGAAGCCTGCTATACGAGAGAGGCTGCGCACACTTGGGGTCTCAACCTCATTTGTCTATCCAGGACTAGCAGGGATAGCATCAGAATTGAAGTCGATGGAATTCGACGGATATGCCAGTGGCAGAGAGCAGCACTTCACATTTACGTGTGATGTGACCCTTCCTCGGGAAAAGTGACTGGCTAGCAAGAGCACATCTTGTCTTCGGTACACGCTTAGGTACACAAAACAAAAAAATGTCCATAAATTGCTTGTTTCTAGGGCGTACGCGGCCCCTTACTCCATTCTGTATCGGAAAATAAAGGGCTCCCATGATCCTCTACCACAGCATCGCAGCGCGTTCCTTCCGTCCGCTTTGGATGCTGGAGGAGCTTGGGTTGCCATATGAACTGCGCATGCTGGCCTTCCCGCCGCGCGTGCACGACAAGTCCTACCTCGACATTAATCCCTGCGGCACCGTGCCGGCCTTCTTCGATGGCGAGATGCGGATGACGGAATCGGCGGCGATCTGCCAGTACCTGGCCGAGCGCCATCCGGCGGCGAGGCTGAACGTCGCGCTGGACGAGGCGGACTATGGCGCCTGGCTGAACACCCTGCATTTCGGCGAAGCCACGCTGACCTTCCCGCAAACGCTGGTGCTGCGCTACAGTCGCTTCGAATCGCCGGAGCGGCTGCAGCCGCAGGTGGTGGAGGATTACTCGCGCTGGTTCTTATCGCGCCTGAAAACGCTGACGCCGCGCCTGGAGCAAAACGAATTCCTGTGCGCGGGCCGCTTCACCGCGGCCGACGTCTCGGTAGGCTATGCGCTGCTGCTGGCCGAGCAACTGGGACTGCACACGTCCTTCACACCGGCCGTCGCCGCCTACTGGCAGCGGCTGCGCCAGCGTCCGGCCTTCCTGCGCGCGCAGGCCGCCGAGCGGGCCGCCGCGTCGGCGCAGGGTGTACCGCTGCGGCCCGCAACAGAACTGCTTGTGTAGCCGGCGTCGGCTCAGGGCGGCATGGCGTCGATGGATGGTCAGGCGGCGTTTTCCGCCGGCCTGTCGACGATCACGCAGTCGCGGCCGGCGCGCTTGGCGGCGTACAGGCAAGCGTCGGCCGCGGCCAGCATGGTGGCCGCGTCGAACAGGCGGTCCTTGTCGTAGGTGGCCACGCCGATGCTCATCGTCACGTGCGGCCGGGTGGCGGCCGGTGCGTGCGTGATGTCCAGCGCGGCGATGCGGGCGCGGATCGCCTCGGCGTGCAGGGCCGCCTGCTCCGGGCCGGTGTCCGGCAGCACGGCCGCGAATTCCTCGCCGCCGTAGCGCGCGGCCAGGTCGGCCGGGCGTTGCAGCATGGCGGCGAAGGCTTCCGCCACCAGCGTCAGGCAGGCGTCGCCCTGCTGGTGGCCGAAGTGGTCGTTGTAAGCCTTGAAGGAATCGATGTCCATCAGCAGCAGCGACAGCTGGCCGTTGTTGCGCTGGGCGCGGCGCAGCTCGCGGTCCAGCGCGACGTCGAAGTGGCGGCGGTTGGCGATGCCGGTCAGGCCGTCCACATACGATTGCGCGCGCAGCGCCTCGGCCTGGCCGCGCAACTGGCGTTCGCGGCCGACGGTGCTGCTGATGTCGCTCACCTCGATCAGACAGAACCGCTCCTTGCCTTCGCTGAAAGGGGTGACCGACACCGCCTGCTCGACGCGTTCGCCGCCCCAGGTGCCGGTCGGGTACAGCGGGAACGGCGAGCGGTTCAGCGCCGGCGACAGCTGTTGCGGCAGCTTGCTTTGCATGGCGCTCTGCACCGCCTGCTCCAGCCGCTGGCCGCGCAGCTCGGGGAACAGGTCGAACAGGTCGCTGCCCTGCACGCGCTGGGCGGACAGGCCGGAGTGGCTGGCCAGCCACTGGTTCCACATGACGATGCGACCGCCGGCGTCGAGCACCATCAGGCCCAGGTTGGCCAGGCCGAGCACGCGCCCGGACAGGTGGGCGTGGCTGCCGGCGGCAGGCGGGGTGACGACGGTGTTTGCTTGCATGCGCTGTTTCCTGGCGTGACGGTGTGGTGACCTCGCGATTATAAGCGCAGCCGCGCCGCTGTCATCCTTTCCAGGTGTCGACGTTGTCTGCTGGACTCACTATCATTTTCAACTTTTCCATTAAAAAATATTTCCTCATTCTGCGGCGCGCGTCCTGCGGCTGGGCAAGCACGATTTGGCGCTTTTGACGCATGGGGCCGCTACGCCGAACCTGCTATCATGGTTTGGTTGAGAATTCTCATGGATGGCTTATTCCGCTGAAGTAATCTTGCATGGACCTGAGCACAGCCTGGAAAGGAGGCGATCGTGGAACCGACACAAGAGAGCGTACCGGATGATGGCGCCGGCGTGCCGCCGTCCGCCGCAGCGACGCCGGCGCCCGCGCGCACGCGCCAGACCTTGCCGCCCAAGGGCGCCTGCTGGTACTGCGACAAACCGTTGGACAATGTGCGCCGCTTCTGCGACAAGGAGTGCGCCGACGCCTTCGACGAGGAAAAGGAATACACCCGCTGAACTCAGGCTGCGCCCTCGCGCAGCTGGGCCAGCGCCGTCTCGAAATCGAACTGGTGGGCCGCCGCCGACACCTGTCCGAAGCGCGCCACACCCAGAGCGGCCGCCAGCACCGTGGCCGACTGTTCCAGCACGTCGATGGCCGCCCCATCCCCTTCTTCCAGCAGCCGCGCCAGGTGCCGCACCAGCATGCGCGCGTCCGGCGCCGGCGCCCGCATGGCGGGAAGGTCCGGCGGGAGCTCGGCCGCCAGCAGGATGGCGATCGCCTGCGTCAGCCGGGCCAGCGCCTGTTCCAGCGGTGCCAGCGGCGCGGCGCAGGACGCCGCCTCCAGCGCGGCCGCCAGCCGCTGCACCTGCTGCGCCCCTATCATGCCGGCCGCGCCCTTGACGGTGTGGACGATGCGCAGCGCAGCGGCGCTGTCGCCGGCCGCCAGCGCCGCGTCCACCTCGGCCGCGGCCGCGCGGTAGCGCTGCTGGAAGTGGCGCAGGATGTTCAGGTACAGCGCGTAGTCGCCCATCAACTGCTGCAGGCCGGTGGCCACGTGCAGCACGTCGTCGTCGGGCGCGGTCATCGCGTGGTGAACGACCAGTTGCGCGTCACGGGCACGCCGGCCACCACGCCGCTGAAGCTGACGTCGTAGACGGTGGCGCTCTTGAGCGGCGCCAGCGGAATGATGGCGGCCGCGGTTTCGGGCGTGTCGGCGTCGTTGGCGTGGCTGAGCAGGCGCGCGCTCAGCGCGGCGCCGCCGCGCGGCGCCACCGCGAAGCTGAGTACCGTCACGCCGACGCCGGTGCGGATGGTGTCGGCGTGGACGCTGATCGGATAGCCCACCTCGTTCTGGCCCGGCACCGGGTCGGGCGATTCGCTGTCGCTGAGGAAGTTGACCGGCACGCCGCTCTGGTTGGCGGCCGGATAGTTGACGATGTGGCCGGCGCCCAGGCCGGCGCCGTAGCCGCCGACGGCGGTCAGGTCGGCGGTGAAATAGGTGTAGTTGGCGCTGGTGGTCGCGGCGCCGGTGCCGATTTCCTTGAACACCGGCTCGAACATCACGAAGCGGTGGTAGATCGCCGTGATCAATTCCTCCGCCTGGTAAAAGCCGGACGGGTTGCTGGTGGCGGAAATCACTTCGCCGATCGCATACGGCAGCGGGACCTGGTAGCCGGCGTTGTTCAGGCGGTTGAGCAGGGCGACACCGGTGAAGCCGGGCAAGCCGGGCGTTTGCTCATGGGTGACGGTGTTGTTCAGGCGCTGGTAGTTGGAATGGCCCTGGGCCGCTGCGTCGATTTTGGCGTTGCGCGCCAGGGTGGACAGGCCCAGCAGCGCGCGCCGGTAGTTGATCCAGTTGTAGCCGTCAAGCGCGGTGTTGCCACTGAAGGCGGGCGCGCCCGGCGCCTGGGTAAGGTCGGGCGGCGCGACGCCGGTGTTGCCGCTGGCGGACGTGCCGCCGCCACCGCCGCCGCAGGCGGACAACAGCAGGGCCAGCAGCAAGGGTGCCAGCGCGTAGGCGCGGCGTCGACGGTGAATCATCATGGGAACTCCTGTACAGTGTGCCGCCGGGCCGTGGCCGGCTATGCTAATTTTATGCCAGATTTCACTCCGGCAGCACCCGGTATGAACAAGCGGGGCGCCGGGGTAAAATGGGCGGCTTGCCCTTACTTTTTTGATTGCCCCAATTTGAAGCCATTACACCATGCGCGCGTGCAGCGCGCCAAGTTCGCCTTGCCCAGCCTGGTCACCCTGATGTCGATCGCCTGCGGCTTCGGCAGCATCGTGATCTCGGTCGACAACGCCCTGGTCGGCTCCGCCCATGACTACCGGCTGGCCGCCGTGCTGCTGGTGCTGGCAGGCGTGTTCGACGCGCTCGACGGCCTGGTCGCGCGCGCCACCAACACCGCCTCCGCCTTCGGCATGCAGCTCGACTCCCTGGCCGACATGATGAACTTTGGCTGCGCGCCGGCATTGCTGTTGTATTGCTACGGCTTCGTGCAGCTGGGCGTGGAGCATCCGACGCTGCTGCGTGTGGGCGGCATCGCCAGTTTCTTTTTTGTGGCCTGCGGCGCGCTGCGCCTGGCGCGCTTCAATGTGAATGTCGGCCGCACCGATCCGCGCTACTTCGTCGGCATGCCGAGCACGGCGGGCGCGGCCTGCGTGGCCTCGGTGGTGGTGGCGTGGCCGGACCCGGCGGCCTCGGTGCTGCATGGCGGCCTGATCGTCGTGCTGCTGTTCGTGGTGGGCGGGCTGATGGTGACGTCCGTGCGCTTCCCCAGCTCCAAGCAAAAGAAAAGCAAGGCCGCGCTGGTGCTGCTGCTGGTGAACCTGGGCTTGCTGGCCTGGTTGCAGGCCATGTACTTCGCGCTGTTCTTCGTCGTGTATATCGCCGGCACGCTGGCGCTGAACCTGGCGTGGCGGCAGGGCTGGCGCGGCATCGCCCCGCCGCTGGTGTACGAAGACTGAGGCGCCGGCCTTACGCCACCTCGTGGCCGCGCGCGGCGCGCAGGATCTCGAACCACTGACTGCGGCTCAGGCTGAACCGGGTCGCCTCCACCGCCTCGGCCACCGCCTCGATGCGGCCCGAGCCGGTCAACGGCAGCGGCCGGCTCGGCAGCTGCATAATCCATGCAAACACTACGCTGCCGAACGGGCGTTGCAGCTCGTCGGCCACCTTCTGGATCGCCGTCCGCACGCGCTTGCCGTCGGCGTCGTCGCGGCTGAACAGGCGGCCGCCGGCCAGCGGTGACCAGATCATCGGCGCCACGCCCAGGTCCTGCAGGCCGTCGAAGGTTTGATCGAACATCGGCGCCACGCACAGCGGCGAGAACTCGACCTGGTTGGTGGCCAGCGCAATGCGGCGGTTCAGGCATTCGAACTGGTGGCGGCTGAAATTGGACACGCCGAAATGCCGCACCTTGCCGGCCTGGCGCAGCTGCGCGAAGGCGCCGGCGATCTCGTCGAAATCCATCAGCGGATCGGGGCGGTGGATCAGCAGCAGGTCCAGGTGGTCGGTGCCCAGCTGGCGCAGCGAATTTTCCGCCGAGGCGATGATGTGGCTGGCGCTGGTGTCATAGTGCTGGATGGTGTGCGCCGGGCGCGCCTCGTTGACCAGCTTGATGCCGCACTTGCTCACCAGCTGCATGCGCGCGCGCAGCGACGGTTGCAGCGCCAGCGCCTCGCCGAACAGCGCCTCGACGCCATAGCCGCCGTAAATGTCGGCATGGTCGAAACTGGTGACGCCCATGGCCAGACATTGCTCGATGAAAGCTACGCGTTGCTGCGGCGTCAGCTGCCATTCGTTCATGCGCCACATGCCGGCCACGATGCGCGACAAGGTCAGCCCGCCGCTGCTGGTGACGATGGCGGGGCAGGTCAACTCGGTCGGCGGGGCGTAGCTCATGGTCGCGCTTTCTGGGGTGTGGGAAGTGAGCGAGATTATAGCGGCAAGCTTGTACTTTAGTTACCTGAGCCAGTGTTTGTCAGGCAATGAATTTTTGGGCAGGCGGCGTTTTTCGCCCGGTGTTTCATTGTATGATCGAAATTAAACATATGGTGATGGAGGGTAAGCAAGTGGGCTTCTTATCATTTCTCAAAACCAAACCGGAACCCGTGCCTGCGCCGGTTGCCGCGCCCGCCAAGGCGGCGCCAGCGCCCGCCCCGGCGGCTGATCCTGAGGGCGATCCCGAGGCGATCGTGGTGCGCGCCGAGATCGTCGACGAGCGCCACCGCCTGTGCGGCTATCGTTTTTCCGTGCCCCTCGGCGGCAACCGCGTGCCGCTGCCCGAGCCGGTGCTGATCGAGACCCTGGTCGCGGCGCGCCTGCCGCAGTTTGCCCAGAACCGCATCGCGCTGGTGCAGCTGAGCATGGACGCGGTGGTCTTCAACCGCCATGCGCCGCTGGTGGCGCCGCATACCGTTTTCATGCTCGACCGCAAGGGTGTCAGCCTGCCGGTGGAGCAGATCGCCGGCCGCATGACGGCGCTGCGCGAGACCGGCTGCAAGGTGGCGCTGCGCGGCGTGTCGCTGGATCCGGCCGACGCGCCGCTGCTGGCGGTGTGCGATATCGCCATGTTGTCGCTGGGCGAGCATACGCTGGCCGATTTCCAGTCCCTGATCAAGCAGTTGCGCATGCGCTATCCCGACATGAAGCTGGCGGTCGACGGCGTCGAATCGTGGGACGAGCAGCGCATGTGCCTGTCGTGGGGCTGCAATTATTTCATGGGCCACTTCCTGACCACCAGCGACAAGGTGGACCCGGACGCCAAGGTCGACCAGAGCCGCATGACCTCGATCGAGCTGCTCAACCTGCTGCGCACCGATGCCGAACTGCCGGCCCTGATCGAGGTGGCCAAGCGCGATCCCGGCATGACCTACCAGGTGCTGCAATGGGCCAACGCGCCGAGCAACGGCCAGACCACCAAGGTGACCAGCCTGCAGCAGGCCTTCATGGTGCTGGGACGGAATCAGTTGTATCGGGGCTTGACGGTGTCGATGTTCCGCCTGGGCGGCGGCGCCAACCAGGCGCGCGACGAATCGCTGCTGGAAGTGGCGCTGACGCGCGCGCGTTTCCTGGAGACGTGCAGCAAGCTGCCGCAGGCCCAGCGCGACGAGCTGTTCCTGGTGGGCTTGCTGTCGCTGTTCGATGTCCTGCTGGGTGTGCCGATGGCCAACCTGGTCGACAAGATGCACCTGTCGGACGATATCCGCGATGTGTTGCTGAACAGTGAAGGGGTCTACGGGCCGTATCTGACGATCGTGCTGCTGCTAGAGCGCGACAAGGTCGAGCGGGCGCTGGAGATCGCCGAGAAGGCGGGATTGGATATGGATGGCCTGGGCATGGTCGGCCAGGCGGCCTTCAAGTGGGCGCAGGAGTCGATGCAGCACACCCACGCCAACGACGATTAAGTCATTCCCACGAAAGTGGGAATCCATGCTGAGCGGCGGAATACGCTGCCTATGGAGGGAATTCAGGCAATGCCTGGATTCCCTCCTGCGCGGGAATGGCGTGCGGGGTTTATTTCAGCCAGAGGCGGATCGAATCCCAGGCGCGGCCGAAGATCGAGGCCTGGTCGACGGTTTCCAGCGCCACCACCGGCAGTTCCAGCAGCGGCTTGCCGTCCACCATCATCTTCAGCGAACCGACGCGGCTGTTCTCGGCCAGCGGCGCGACCAGCGGGTCCTTGCGTTCCAGCAGCGGCTTCATCTTGGCGGCCACGCCCTTCGGCACCGTCACCAGCACGTCGTTGGCGAAGCCGATCTTGACCGCGCCCTTGGAACCCTTCCAGATTTCCGGCGTGGCGATGGCCTGGCCCTTGGAGTACAGCTTGACCGTGTCGAAGTTCTGGAAGCCCCAGTTCAGCAGCTTCTGGCTCTCCTGCGTGCGCGACTGGTCGGACGAGGTGCCCAGCACCACCGACACCAGGCGGCGCTCGCCGGCGCCGTTAGGACGGTGCGCCGAGGCGATCATGCAGTAGCCGGCCGCTTCGGTGTGGCCGGTCTTCATGCCGTCCACGGTCGGGTCCAGCCACAGCAGGCGGTTGCGGTTGGGCTGGGTGATCTTGTTGTAGGTGAAGCTCTTGACCGAGTCGATCTTGTAGAACTCCGGGAAGTCCAGGATCACGCGCTTGGCCAGCACCGACAGGTCTTGCGCGGTCGAGTAGTTCTCTGCGCTTGGCAGGCCGTGCGGGTTGGCGAAGTGGGTGTTGGTCAGGCCCATGCGCTGGGCTTCCTTGTTCATCATCACCACGAAGGCGGACTCGTCGCCGGCGACCGCCTCGGCCAGCGCCACGGCGGCGTCGTTACCGGACTGCACCATCAGGCCGTACAGCAGGTCGTTGATGCTGACCGGCGTGGCCGGATCGATGAACATCTTGGAGCTGCTCGAATCGACCTTCCAGGCCTTGGTGGAGACGTTGACCATCTGTTTCAGGTCAATTTTCTTGTCGCGCAGCGCGCCGAAGGTGACGTAGGCCGTCATGATCTTGGTCAGCGAGGCCGGCTCGATGCGGGCGTTCGGGTCTTGCGAGGCGATGATCTGGCCGCTGGTGGCGTCCAGCAGCAGCCAGGATTTGGCGGCGATGGTCGGCGGCGGCAGGGTTTGCGCCACGGCGGCGGACATCAACATCACACTGGTGGCCAGTGCCGCGATAATTTTTTTCATGGGTTGCTTTGTTCGGTGAAAAGTTAAAGGCGTAGGGATTATAGGCCGTTAGTCGGCGCTTGCGGAGTCCGTTTCCGTCTCGGCAACATCGGTGCCGCGGTGCCACAGCTGCGTCACCCAGCTCTTGATGTGCTGGAGTTTGCGGTGGAAGAAATGGTCGGCGCCGGGGATCACGATGACTGGAATGTCCTGCGGGCGCAGCCAGTCCAGCACGTCGATCAGCGGGATGGTGTCGTCGTTTTCGCCGTGGATCAGGATGGTGTCGGCCGGGATGGCGGCCATGTCCCATTTCTTGGCGGCGGCGCCGACCAGCACCAGGCGCTCGGCCGGCGTGCCGGCGGCGGCCAGGCGCTGCGCCAGCTGCGACTGCACGAAGGTGCCGAACGAGAAGCCCGACAGCGCCACCGGCAGGCCGGGATACTTGGCCGTCATCCAGGCATGCAGCATGGCCATGTCGTCGGTCTCGCCGTGGCCGTGGTCATGCACGCCCTCCGAGGCGCCGACGCCGCGGAAGTTGATGCGCGCCACCACGTAGCCCAGGTTGACGAAGGTGCGCGCCAGGGTGACGGCGACCTTGTTGTCCATGGTGCCGCCGTACAGCGGATGCGGATGGGCCACCAGCGCGACGCCGCGCGGCGCGGCCTTCGGGTAGTCGAGGATGCCTTCCATTTGGCCGGCGCCGCCGGCCAGGGTGAATTTTTCGTTCTTGTTCATAGCTCTTCAGATTTTGAGACGGTCGACAACCTTGCCCTGCACCAGGTGGGTGTCGATGATTTCATCGATATCGCTGGTGTCGACATAGGTGTACCAGGTGCCTTCGGGATAGACCACCAGCACCGGGCCTTCGTCGCAGCGGTCCAGGCAGCCCGCCTGGTTGATGCGGACCTGGCCCTGGCCGTTGATGTTGAGTTCCTTGCAGCGCTTCTTGGCGTGCTTTTGCGCGCTTTCCGCGCCGTGGTCGCCGCAGCTGTTGCGGCCGTCGTCACGCTTGTTCATGCAGAAGAAGACGTGGTGTTTGAAATAGGGAGTGTCGCTCATCGCTGTGTCTCGGGGAAAGTGGTAGCCGCTATGATACCCGTTCAGGGCTTATTGAGCTTGTGTGACGGCAGCCACAGGAACCAGACCGCGAAGAAGGGCCACAGCAGGGTCAGGAACTGCGCCGCGCCGTTGAAGTTGAGGAACTTGCCCTGCACCCAGGTCTGCAGGGTGGCGACGAAATACGGATTGGCCGGGGTGGTGTTGACGATCACCAGGCTCAGCAACAGCGTGGTCGCCGCCAGCCGCCGCTGCGCCACGTGCGGCGCGAAGGTCAGGCCGGCCAGCATGATGGCGCCGATCAGGAAGCCGCCCTCGGCGCCCGGCGTGACCCAGACGAAGGCGTTCTCCGGCGAGAACAGCAGCGCCGTCGCCAGCGCCTTGACGACGACGGCGGCGGCGATCATGGCGGACACCAGCAGGCCGCGCGGGGCCGGCTTGCGCAGCAGGCACAGCAGCGTGAGCGCCGCGCCCACCATGCCGCAGGCGGTGATGATGGTTTCGGACAGCCAGTATTGCTCCACCGTCAGGATGGCGTCCGGCCGCACGTAGCTGGCCAGGTCGATCTCGGTGTCGAGCAGCTGCGACAGCCATTCCGACAGGATGGGCAGCAGCTGGCCCAGGCCGAACAAAAAGCTTTGCGGGTACATCTGCGCCAGCGGCCACAGCGCCAGCAGCACCAGGCCCTGGCTGGCGTGCGGCGCGAACCAGGCCTGGCGCAGGCGCTGCAGCTGGCTGCGGTCCAGCAGGCGGCGTACGGTCAGCACGCCGATCACGGCGCCCAGCGCGCAGCCGGCGGCGTTGGTGTAGAAGTCCAGGTTGGAGGAGACGCGGCTGGGCAGGTAGGTCTGCACGCCTTCCATCAGGCCGGAGATCAGCACGCCGCCGGCGGTGGCCATCAGCCAGGCGGCGACGCCCTTGAAGCGCGGGTACAGCGCGTAGACGATCAGCGTCCCCAGCGGCATGTAGCCGATCACGTTGGTGATGGCGTCGAACTTGGTCCAGTAGCGCGGCATGCTGGTGTTTTCCAGGAAGATCAGCGGCGACAATCCCTGGTTGTGCCAGCCCGAGAACGGGAACCAGCTGGCGTAGACGATCAGCAGCACATAGGCCAGCAGCGCCGCCCGCGTGAACGGCGACGGCTTGCTGGCCGGCTCCGGCGCTGGCGGAGGCGGCGTGACGGTGGTGGTCTCGGTCATTCCTACTGCGACGGCAGCGCCGTCAGCCATGCCAGCACATCGGCGGTGACGGCGTCGGTGGCGGCGGCCAGCGCCTGGGCGCCGCCGGCCGCGTCCGGGGTCGGGGCCGCGTTGCTGCGGCTGAAGGTCTTCTGGTCCACCAGCTTGTGGTTGCGGAACAGCGAGGCGCGCAGGCTGATGGTGCCGGTGCTGCTGGTGGCGCTGTCGAAGTTCTGCGCGAAGTCGTCGACCTCCATGCGCAGCACGGTGGGGCTGGCGGCGGCGTCGGTGGTCGACAGCACCTTGACGCCGGCCTGCGCGATGCGCGCCTTCATGCGCTGGGTCATCAGCTGGAACGGCGTGGCGGTCCACTGGTTGTAGGCGTAGGGGCGCGACTGGCGCGCGTCCGAGTACAGCAGGCGGTAGTGCATGCGTTCCGTGTCCAGCGCGGCCGGGCCGACGATATCGGCCACGATGACCGAGTCGATGGCGGCGCGGGCCGGCGCTGGGGCTGGCGGCAGCGGGCCGAAATCGTATTGCGCGGTCGACTGGCCCTTGCTGGCGCAGGCGCCCAGCAGTACACCGATGGCGGCGACGAGGATGGCGTTGCGGATGGCGGTAGTCATCTCAGTGATCCTTATTTGGACGAGGCGGAAAAGCCTTCTTCGCCGGGGCCCGGCGGCGTGCCGGGGGCGCCGAAGATCAGGCTTTGCGGACGGTCGTTAATCTTGTTCATGGTCTTGCGCAGCGCGCGCATCGAGGCCTTGGTGTCGTCGGACAGCGAGTTCACTTGCGGCAGCGTGTCGAGTTCTATGCCGCCGGCCACTGCTTCCACCGAGCCGCCGATGCGGTCCGCTGTGGCGGCGATGCGGGCGATCGGGCCGTCCGGCGCCTGCAGGGTTTTCACCAGGCGGTCGGAATCGTTGGCCAGCGTGTTGAAGGAGTTCAGCGTGCGCTGCGTTTGTTCGGTCAGCGCCGGCAGCTTGGCGATGGTCGGCTCCAGCTTGGCCGGCAGCTCGCGGTAGGCGTTGGCGGTGGCGCTGACGTCGGAGAAGGCGCTGAGGATGGTCTTCTGGTTTTCAGGGCTGAGCAGGTTGTTGAGCTTGCGCGTGACTTCCTCGGACTGGGTCAGGATTTCCTTGCCGCGTTTTTCCAGCTGGTCGAAGAAGCCGGCGCGCAGCGGAATGCGGGCCGGGTTGTCGCTGTTGGTCGCCAGCAGCGGCGAGCCGACCTTGTCGTCGTCGAGCTGGATGAAGGCGATACCGGTCACGCCCTGGTAGCCCAGCGTGGCGAAGGTGGTCCTGGTGATCGGCGCGTCGGTGTTGATGTTGAGGGTGACGAGGATCTGGCCGGCCACCTTGGGATCGAAGGCGATGCCGCCGACCTTGCCCACTTCCAGGCCGCGGTAGCGCACCGGCGCCTGCGGGTTCAGGCCCGGCACCGATTGCGCGGTGGCGATCACGTAGGGAACGCGTTCGACGCGGTCGCGGTTGAACCACAGGCCGAACAGGATGGCGGCGATCAGCAGCGTGAGCGTGAAGAAGCCGGTGGTGAGTGCGTGGGATCTGTTTTCCATCAGTGGGACTCCGTATTGGTTTTCTCGTCCAGCGCTTCCAGCGCGCGGCGGCCGCGGTCGCCGAGGAAGAACTCCTTGATGAACGGGTGGTCGATTTTCAGCAGGTCGCGCAGCGGGCCTAGCGCGATCACGTGTTTTTCGGCCAGCACGGCGATGCGGGTCGACAGCGCGAACAGCGTGTCGAGATCGTGGGTGACCATGACCACCGTCAGCCCCAGTTCGCGGTGCAGCGATTTGATCAGCGAGACGAAGGCTTCGGACAAGTCGGGATCGAGGCCGGCGGTCGGCTCGTCGAGGAACAGCAGCTTGGGTTCGAGCGCCAGCGCGCGCGCCAGCGCCACCCGCTTGACCATGCCGCCGGACAGGTCGGACGGCATCTTGTTGGCGTGCTCGGGGCCCAGGCCCACCATGTTCATCTTCAGCAGCACGGCGTCGCGGATCAGGTCTTCGGGCAGCGTGTGCAGCTCGCGCATCGGCTGGGCGATGTTGTCGAACACCGTCAGCGCGGAATACAGCGCGCCCTGCTGGAACAACATGCCCCAGTGATTGCGCAGCTGTTGCAACTGCTCGGAGTCGATGTCGGTGATGTCCTCGCCGAACACGCGCACGCAGCCGCGCGCCGGCGTTTCAAGGCCCAGCATCTGGCGCAGCAGGGTGGTCTTGCCGGTGCCGGAGCCGCCGACGATGGACAGGATCTCGCCCTGTTCGATCTCGAGGTTCAGATCCTGGTGGACCACGGTGCGGCCGTACTTGGTCCACAGGCCGGTGATCTCGACGATCGGCACGCTGCCGTCCAGCGTCAGTTCGCCGGTGCCGGGGCCGCAGGCTTTTTCGGGGACGAGTGCTTGATTGGCCATCAGAACCCCACGCCGCTGAAGACGATTGCGAACACGGCGTCGGCCAGGATCACCGCGGTGATCGCCGTGACCACCGAGGTGGTGGTGCCGCGCCCAAGGCTTTCGGTGTTCGGCTTGATGCGCAGGCCGAAGTGGCAGGACACCAGCGCGATCAGGATGCCGAACACCACGCCTTTGCCCAGGCCTATCATGTAGTTCGCCAGCGGTACCGCGTCCGGCAGCTTGAGGACGAAGTATTGCGGCGACAGATTCAGTTCGACCTTGGCCGATACCATGCCGCCCAACAGCGCGATGGTGTCGGTCCAGATCACCAGCAGCGGCATGGCGATGGCCAGGGCCAGCACCTTGGGCATGATCAGGCGGAAGCCGTGCGAGATGCCCATGACCAGCATGGCGTCGAGTTCCTCGGTCACGCGCATCACGCCCAGCTGCGCGGTGATGGAGGAGCCGGAACGGCCGGCCACCAGGATCGCCGCCAGCAGCGGGCCCAGTTCGCGGATGATGCTCATGCCGAGCAGGTTGACCAGGAAGATGTCGCCGCCGAAGTTGCGCAGCTGTTGTGCCGAGAGGTAGGAGAACACCACGCCGATCAGGAAGCCGACCAGCGCCGTGATGCCCAGCGCCTGGAAGCCGGCGTGGAAAATATTCGCGGAGATTTCCTTCCACGGGCCGCGCATGGGCGCGCGCAGGAAGCGCCAGAATTCCTGTACCACCTGGCCGATCAACGCGATCAGCGCGATCATGTGTTCGACAAACAGCAGCATCGCGAAGCCGAGCTTCATCACCCACGTCAGGCGCTGCGCGCGGGCGCGCGGCAGTTCGAGCTTGCCGGTGGTTTCGAGGCGGCTGAAGAATTCTTCCTGGCCGGGCGCCAGTTGCAGTTCGGCCGGGCGGGTCTTGCCCCAGGCGTTCCACAGCAGTTGGGCGCCGATGTGGTCCATGCTGTCGATCGCCGTCAAATCCCATTTGACGTTGTCGGCCTTGAGGGTCTTGATCAGCGCCGTGATGGTGGCCATGGTCTTGCCCTGGGCCAGCGCGTGCACTTGCCAGGTGCCGCCCGCAGCGACCGAAGGCCCCTTGGCAGCGCCGGGATTGAGAGTGAGTGTGGGCTCTTTGGCAATAGGCATTTCGTCAGTTTAAGGGAGTTTCGCCCCGGCCGCTACCAATGGATGCACCCAAGCCGACCCGCAAGGCCAGGCAGGGTCGGACCCCGCCGGGGTCCGACCCTTGGTGCCGGTTTGCGGGGTATCGCCTCAAGCGGCCAGTCTCCGGGCCTGCCGCTTGGGCGCCGGCGTCTCGACGGCTTTCGGCTTGGCGCCCGCATAATCGCTGGCCAGCAGCGTTTCGGCGGCGTCCTTGTCCATGCCCTGGGTTTGCAGGTATTTGCACACCATCGCCACCAGGCGCTCCAGCGCGATGCGGTGAGTGGCGTCGGTATTGGCATACAACCAGTCGGCAAACGCCATGAAGCGGCCGAAGGCGTCGTCGCCCAGCAGCACCGGCAGCGTGTGAGCGAAGCGGCCGGAGTTGGCCACCAGGTCCCAGTAGCGCGCGAAGCGCACCAGGCGCTGCATGGTCGGGAAGTCGATGTCGCGGTTGGCGAGGATGGTGTACGGCGCGTACGGCTCGAATACCAGTCCGTATTCCTGCGTGTGGCGGATGATGGGCGTGCCGCGCAGGCGCTTGAGGATGCCGAACTGGATCTCGTGCGGATTCAGGGCCCACAGCTTATTGAAGCCTTCGGCGAAGCTCTCCACCGTTTCGCCGGGCAGGCCGGCGATCAGGTCCACATGCATGTGGGCGTTGGAGTGGTCGGTCAGCCAGCGGATGTTGTCGGCGGCTTTCTGGTTGTCCTGCTTGCGGCTGACCAGTGTCTGCACCGCCGGGTTGAAGCTCTGGATGCCGATCTCGAATTGCAGCGCGCCGTGCGGGAATTTGCTGATGCCTTCTTTCAGTGCGTCGGGCAGATGGTCCGGCACCAGCTCGAAGTGGGCGTAGACCGGATCGTCCGGATTGGCTTCCAGCTTATCGAGGAAGAACTGCATGATCTTCAGGCTGGTCTTGATATTCAGGTTGAAGGTGCGGTCGACGAACTTGAACAGCCGCGCGCCGCGCGCGTGCAGCGACTCCATCTCGGCCAGGAAGTGATCGAGTGCGAATGGCCACGCGGTCTTGTCCAGCGCGGACAGGCAGAATTCGCATTTGAATGGGCAGCCGCGCGAGGCTTCCACGTAGATGGTGCGGTTCTTGATGTCGTCGTCGGTGTAGAGCGAGTAGGGCAGCTTGATCTCGGCCATCGGTGGCTGCACGCCGGCGTGGATCTTCATCAGCGGCTTGGGGCCGTGGAGGATCTCGCCGCACAGCTTGGGGAAGGTGACGTCGCCCCAGCCGGTGATCAGGTAGTCGGCCAGCTTGACGATTTCCTGTTCGTTCGACTCATAGGATACTTCCGGTCCGCCCAGCACCACCATCACGTGCGGCGCCACGCGCTTGAGCATCGCGACGACCTTGGTGGTTTCTTCGACGTTCCATATATAGATGCCGAAGCCGACGATCCGCGGCGCGTGCGCCAGGATGCGTTCGACGATCTCGGTGGTCTTGGCGCCGATGACGAATTCCTGCAAGCGGGTCTGCTCCTGCAGCTCTCCCATATTTGCCAATAGATAGCGCAGTCCCAGCGAGGCGTGGGTGTAGCGGGCGTTGAGAGTGGTGAGCAGAATGGACATGACGTGCTTATGTTTCGGTGAAACCGCTATTTTACCCTTGCCAGTGTGGTTGGCCTTTGCTATAGTTCGCCTCCCCGCAAAACGCAGCATGTAAATGCAGCGAAGAGTGGATGCAGCGAAGAGTGGAGAAAAAGATGGTTGACGAAAACAGCGAAACGCTTCATAATCTTCCTTCTTCGCAACTGACAAACACAACGCTTTGTCAACGGTTGCAAGCAGTACCGAATTGAAGTTCTTTAAAAATTAACAGTCGATAAGTGTGGACGTTTGATGAAAGTGCACACGCTGCTTCGGTAGCGTGAAACTTAAAATATCAAATGTTCACAAGAAGTAATGAAATAGGCGCTATGAAAATAGTGGCCTGTCAGTATTTTGAGTGAGCGACCCGTCAGCAATGACGGTGCTACGAAAGTAGCAAATAAACAGAGATTAAACTGAAGAGTTTGATCCTGGCTCAGATTGAACGCTGGCGGCATGCCTTACACATGCAAGTCGAACGGCAGCGCGGGGCAACCTGGCGGCGAGTGGCGAACGGGTGAGTAATATATCGGAACGTACCCTGGAGTGGGGGATAACGTAGCGAAAGTTACGCTAATACCGCATACGATCTAAGGATGAAAGCAGGGGACCGCAAGGCCTTGTGCTCCTGGAGCGGCCGATATCTGATTAGCTAGTTGGTAGGGTAAAAGCCTACCAAGGCATCGATCAGTAGCTGGTCTGAGAGGACGACCAGCCACACTGGAACTGAGACACGGTCCAGACTCCTACGGGAGGCAGCAGTGGGGAATTTTGGACAATGGGCGCAAGCCTGATCCAGCAATGCCGCGTGAGTGAAGAAGGCCTTCGGGTTGTAAAGCTCTTTTGTCAGGGAAGAAACGGTGGGGGCTAATATCCCCTGCTAATGACGGTACCTGAAGAATAAGCACCGGCTAACTACGTGCCAGCAGCCGCGGTAATACGTAGGGTGCAAGCGTTAATCGGAATTACTGGGCGTAAAGCGTGCGCAGGCGGTTTTGTAAGTCTGTCGTGAAATCCCCGGGCTCAACCTGGGAATGGCGATGGAGACTGCAAGGCTAGAGTTTGGCAGAGGGGGGTAGAATTCCACGTGTAGCAGTGAAATGCGTAGATATGTGGAGGAACACCGATGGCGAAGGCAGCCCCTGGGTCAAAACTGACGCTCATGCACGAAAGCGTGGGGAGCAAACAGGATTAGATACCCTGGTAGTCCACGCCCTAAACGATGTCTACTAGTTGTCGGGTCTTAATTGACTTGGTAACGCAGCTAACGCGTGAAGTAGACCGCCTGGGGAGTACGGTCGCAAGATTAAAACTCAAAGGAATTGACGGGGACCCGCACAAGCGGTGGATGATGTGGATTAATTCGATGCAACGCGAAAAACCTTACCTACCCTTGACATGGCTGGAATCCCTGAGAGATTGGGGAGTGCTCGAAAGAGAACCAGTACACAGGTGCTGCATGGCTGTCGTCAGCTCGTGTCGTGAGATGTTGGGTTAAGTCCCGCAACGAGCGCAACCCTTGTCATTAGTTGCTACGAAAGGGCACTCTAATGAGACTGCCGGTGACAAACCGGAGGAAGGTGGGGATGACGTCAAGTCCTCATGGCCCTTATGGGTAGGGCTTCACACGTCATACAATGGTACATACAGAGGGCCGCCAACCCGCGAGGGGAGCTAATCCCAGAAAGTGTATCGTAGTCCGGATTGTAGTCTGCAACTCGACTGCATGAAGTTGGAATCGCTAGTAATCGCGGATCAGCATGTCGCGGTGAATACGTTCCCGGGTCTTGTACACACCGCCCGTCACACCATGGGAGCGGGTTTTACCAGAAGTAGGTAGCTTAACCGCAAGGAGGGCGCTTACCACGGTAGGATTCGTGACTGGGGTGAAGTCGTAACAAGGTAGCCGTATCGGAAGGTGCGGCTGGATCACCTCCTTTCTAGAGTAGCACTGGTCTTCGGACTACTCATCAAGCGTTCACACTTATCGACTGTCAATATTAAAGAACAGCATTTGGGGCTGTAGCTCAGCTGGTTAGAGCACCGTGTTGATAACGCGGGGGTCGTTGGTTCGAGTCCAACCAGCCCTACCAGTCTTACCCATGGGGGATTAGCTCAGCTGGGAGAGCACCTGCTTTGCAAGCAGGGGGTCGTCGGTTCGATCCCGTCATCCTCCACCAAAAGTTCAAACGTAAGCATAGATGCTTAGGTTTGGTCTTTTAGAGATCAAGTGCTGTACGTTCTTTAACAATCTGGAAGAAGTAAGTAGATTTTTATGTATCGTTCTGCGGTAACACGCAGAATGATGGGTAATGATTGTATGTATCAACAAACGCAACAACGTAGTACTTCTTATTCCTATAAACGCTCCTTGTTTAGTCGCAGGGGCTAACGTTATAGGGACAAGTGAATAAGTGCACATGGTGGATGCCTTGGCGATTACAGGCGATGAAGGACGTAGTAGCTTGCGATAAGCTGCGGGGAGCTAGCAAACAAGCTTTGATCCGCAGATTTCCGAATGGGGAAACCCGGCCTTTTAGGTCATTGCATACTGAATACATAGGTATGCAAAGCGAACGCGGCGAACTGAAACATCTAAGTAGCTGCAGGAAAAGAAATCAACCGAGATTCCCAAAGTAGTGGCGAGCGAAATGGGATGAGCCTGCACGTTTTAGCATGACGCATAACAGAATCCACTGGAAATTGGAGCCATAGCGGGTGATAGCCCCGTATGTGAAATGCGATGTGTGGAACTAAGCGTGCGACAAGTAGGGCGGGACACGAGAAATCCTGTCTGAATATGGGGGGACCATCCTCCAAGGCTAAATACTCGTAATCGACCGATAGTGAACCAGTACCGTGAGGGAAAGGCGAAAAGAACCCCGGGAGGGGAGTGAAATAGATCCTGAAACCGTGTGCATACAAACAGTAGGAGCGGACTTGTTCCGTGACTGCGTACCTTTTGTATAATGGGTCAGCGACTTACATTCAGTGGCAAGGTTAACCAGATCGGGAAGCCGTAGAGAAATCGAGTCCGAACAGGGCGATAGTCGCTGGGTGTAGACCCGAAACCAAGTGATCTACTCATGGCCAGGATGAAGGTGCGGTAACACGCACTGGAGGTCCGAACCCACTAATGTTGAAAAATTAGGGGATGAGCTGTGGGTAGGGGTGAAAGGCTAAACAAACTTGGAAATAGCTGGTTCTCTCCGAAAACTATTTAGGTAGTGCCTCAAGTATCACCATCGGGGGTAGAGCACTGTTATGGCTAGGGGGTCATCGCGACTTACCAAACCATTGCAAACTCCGAATACCGATGAGTGCGAGCTTGGGAGACAGACGTCGGGTGCTAACGTCCGGCGTCAAGAGGGAAACAACCCAGACCGCCAGCTAAGGTCCCAAAGATTGGCTAAGTGGAAAACGAAGTGGGAAGGCTAAAACAGTCAGGATGTTGGCTTAGAAGCAGCCATCATTTAAAGAAAGCGTAATAGCTCACTGATCGAGTCGTCCTGCGCGGAAGATGTAACGGGGCTAAGCCAGTCACCGAAGCTGCGGATATGCGTAAGCATATGGTAGGAGAGCGTTCTGTAAGCCTGCGAAGGTGTCTTGTAAAGGATGCTGGAGGTATCAGAAGTGCGAATGCTGACATGAGTAGCGATAATGGGGGTGAAAAGCCCCCACGCCGTAAGCCCAAGGTTTCCTGTTCAACGTTCATCGGAGCAGGGTGAGTCGGCCCCTAAGGCGAGGCAGAGATGCGTAGCTGATGGGAAGCAGGTTAATATTCCTGCACCGTCGTATGATGCGATGGGGGGACGGATCGCGGAAGGTTGTCTGACTGTTGGAATAGTCAGTTTCTGGTTCATAGAAGGCGCTTAGGCAAATCCGGGCGCGTAATTCAAGGGACTGGGACGAGGCATTTAGGTGCTGAAGCAATCGGAAGTGGTTCCAAGAAAAGCCTCTAAGCTTCAGTCATACGAGACCGTACCGCAAACCGACACAGGTGGGCGAGATGAGTATTCTAAGGCGCTTGAGAGAACTCGGGAGAAGGAACTCGGCAAATTGGTACCGTAACTTCGGGAAAAGGTACGCCCTTGTAGCTTGGCTGATTTACTTCAGTAGGGTGAACGGGTTGCAATAAACTGGTGGCTGCGACTGTTTAATAAAAACACAGCACTCTGCAAACACGAAAGTGGACGTATAGGGTGTGACGCCTGCCCGGTGCTGGAAGATTAAATGATGGGGTGCAAGCTCTTGATTGAAGTCCCAGTAAACGGCGGCCGTAACTATAACGGTCCTAAGGTAGCGAAATTCCTTGTCGGGTAAGTTCCGACCTGCACGAATGGCGTAACGATGGCCACACTGTCTCCTCCCGAGACTCAGCGAAGTTGAAGTGTTTGTGATGATGCAATCTACCCGCGGCTAGACGGAAAGACCCCATGAACCTTTACTGTAGCTTTGCATTGGACTTTGAATCAATCTGTGTAGGATAGGTGGGAGGCTTTGAAGCGGGGACGCCAGTTCTCGTGGAGCCATCCTTGAAATACCACCCTGGTTCATTTGAGGTTCTAACCTTGGCCCGTTATCCGGGTCGGGGACAGTGCATGGTAGGCAGTTTGACTGGGGCGGTCTCCTCCTAAAGTGTAACGGAGGAGTTCGAAGGTACGCTAGTTACGGTCGGACATCGTGACGATAGTGCAATGGCATAAGCGTGCTTAACTGCGAGACTGACAAGTCGAGCAGGTACGAAAGTAGGACATAGTGATCCGGTGGTTCTGTATGGAAGGGCCATCGCTCAACGGATAAAAGGTACTCTGGGGATAACAGGCTGATTCCTCCCAAGAGTTCATATCGACGGGGGAGTTTGGCACCTCGATGTCGGCTCATCACATCCTGGGGCTGTAGCCGGTCCCAAGGGTATGGCTGTTCGCCATTTAAAGTGGTACGTGAGCTGGGTTTAAAACGTCGTGAGACAGTTTGGTCCCTATCTGCCGTGGGCGTTGGAAATTTGAAGGGGGCTGCTCCTAGTACGAGAGGACCGGAGTGGACAGACCTCTGGTGTACCGGTTGTCACGCCAGTGGCATTGCCGGGTAGCTAAGTCTGGAAGAGATAACCGCTGAAAGCATCTAAGCGGGAAACTTGCCTTAAGATGAGATTTCCCAGAGCCTTGAGCTCTTTGAAGGGTCGTTCGAGACCAGGACGTTGATAGGTCAGGTGTGGAAGTGCAGTAATGCATTAAGCTAACTGATACTAATTGCCCGTACGGCTTGTCCCTATAACCTTAGCAGGTTGTGGTGAATGAGAAGTGCGTTGTAACGTTCGTTGATACAACTTCATTACCCCATTACTTACTTTTTCCAGATTCGGAGCGCCGCTGAAAGCGTCGCTCGTACAAGTCAATGCCTGATGACCATAGCAAGTTGGTCCCACCCCTTCCCATCCCGAACAGGACCGTGAAACAACTCTGCGCCGATGATAGTGCTGCAACCAGTGTGAAAGTAGGTTATCGTCAGGCTAGTTATATAGAAAAGCCCCGCCAAGTGATCTTGGTGGGGCTTTTCGCATTCCGCGGCCATTTGTTCAGCGCAGCACTGCAGCGCTTCACTATAAAAAACCCCACCCGGTGATCCAGGTGGGGTTTTTTGCGTTTGGACTGATGATCGATTACTATTCCTGGCCTTGCGTAATATCGAGAAAGACTGGAAGATACCGCAGCGTACGTGGAATCTCGCTGCAAACCAGTTCGCCGTCATGTTCGGTGAGCGCTTCACCAGCGCGATTACCTAACTACGAAATTTTGCTCCGCACACAAAATTTCTGGCAGATCCCAATTCACCAGCCCACTTAACGCAATTCATTAATCCCCGTGAAAAACATACTCGCGTTGGTAACGACCCTTGGCCTTTTTGGCTGCGCCTCAATAAATACGCCAGCGCCTCTCGGCCCTGTAGGCTGCGCCTCATCAATCACTACGCCAGCCGATCCAGAGTACCTCGCTGTTGCTTGGGGCGCACTGCATGCCATCCAACGCATGCCAAGTACCTATTTCGTTGTCGGTCCCGACATCAATGCCAAGGCCAAATCGGCGCTGGCCGCGCTGGGTCGAATAGTTGTTGAACCCGATGCCATTGCGCGCAATGAGCGCTCCGAATCAATGCTGGACTATATATTCCTCAGCAAATTTGACGTTTGGGCAGAATCGGCGGTGTTTGAAACCACGAGTGACGTTGTGGCAGGTTCCAAGGGTGCGCCTGCGTGCGGATTGGGCGCCAAAGTCGCCATGTCGCGCAAGTCCGGAGCGTGGGAAGTCGTCTCCAACAACATATCCCTGTGTACACATTGACGGCTGCAAGACGAGCCTGACAGCCAAGAGGCAAGGACTACTTGCGGCGGGTTAATGGCTGCTTTGATCCTGAAGCCTTCGATCAGCGCATGACTAATGTGACGCTGCTGCGATGGACTGGAACGTTTGGGGCCGCAAATTGGAGTCATGACGGTGCTGATGCTGCTTATCAGATGGGGCTGCCACGTCCTGCTGTGGCGGAGCTCGTGAAACAGGCGCGCTGGCGCAAGCAGCTGCGCCGCCACCCGCTACTAGCCCTCGATGCGTTCGCGCGCTGCTGGGTACATGAGCACGTCTTTTTTGAAGCGGTGGGCAAGCTTGCCGCGCCGATCGACCTACGCGCAGTCGATGCCGCCCCTGGCTGCGCAGTTGGTGTCGGCCGCGCAGGATAGCGTGGTGATCGAAGCCGGGGCCAGGAGCGTGCTCAAGTCTGCGCTGAAAGTGGTGGGCATCAGTAAAAACGAGGAGCAGCAGCGGCAGGCCTGATTCAGCGGATCATCTCAGCCGCGTTGGCGCGGCTGTATCCGGGTGTGAGGCGTGAAGCACATCAGAACTGGTAACGGGCGCCGAAAGAATAGATCGATACTTCGCTCTTGCTCAGGTAGGTGCCTTCCAGACTCAGCGAGAAGTTGCGAGTGAATGCGTAGCGCACGCCGAGGCCGAGCACTGCGTCGGTGTCGGTGCGGTCGCTCATCGAGGTGCGGTTCGGTTTCATGGTTGTGCGGCCCACGCCGGCGCGGCCGAACAGGCTGAAGCGATCGTTCAGCGGCATGGTGCCGATGGCTGCAATGCCGTAATGCCGGTCAGGGTAATAGCCTGGCGACGAGATGATCGCTTGTAGGGGAATAAAGCTCAGGCTGCGGGTATAGGCTTCGAAGCCGAAGTTCGGCGTGTATTGGTAGCCAAGCGCGCCGCCGAAGGAGATGTCATTGCCGTTGGCGGCGTACTTGGATGTCACCGAAGTGCGGCCGGCGCTGATGTCGGCATACACGCCGGGTTCAAAGCCGGCCCCGGCGAACGACGGCGCGGCCGCTGACAGTAGTGCAAGCGCTGCAGCGCCGAGGATGGTGGGTCGCATAGCGTTCCTTATGATGATGGACTAATCGGGGTGGTATTAATTAATTTTCAATTCCACCAGAAACCGAATAGTATTCGCATATTGCCTTTAAAGCAATCTTGTTGGTTCGGCTGGCCGTATGGTCAGCAAACGGCGCATGGCGCTGGCTTCCTCGCCTGGGCTGCGGCCAAAGAAACGTTTGAATTCGCGGCTGAATTGCGATGGGCTTTCATAGCCGACCTGGGCCGAGGCCGATTGTGCGGTCATCTCACTGCGGGCCATCAGCAGCCTCGCCTGATGCAGGCGGGCGGATTTCAAATACTGAATCGGCGAGCAGTGCGTGACCGATTTGAAGTGCACGTGGAAGGCTGGCACGCTCATGTTCGCTTCCGCCGCCAGCATGCCGACGTCGATGTCGGCCGCGTAGTCCGCGTGGATGCGGCGTAGCGCCTTGGCGATCCGGCCGAACTGCCCCTGATGGGTCAGCGCCGCGCGCATGGCCGCGCCTTGTTCGCCCATCAGCACGCGGTAGCAAATCTCGCGCACGATGGCGGGGCCGAGCACACGCGCTTCCAGGGGCGAGCTCAAGGCTTCGAGCAGGCGCATCACGGTTTCACTCAGGCGATCATCCATGCGGGTAGTCATCATGCCCTTGGGCATAGCCGGGATTTCATTGTCGGTCTGGTCGATGGCGAACATGAGATCGGCCAGCGTGGTGCGGTCGACCCGTATCGACAGACCCAGAAACGGTTCTTCTGGCGTGGCGTCGGTGGTGCTGGTGAATGGCATGGGTACGGCGACCACCAGATAGTGATCGGCGTCGAACTGAAGCACATCGCCGCCAAAGTAGGCGCGCTTGCGCCCCTGCAGCACAATGGCGATACAGGGATCGGACATGGCCGGCGTTTTGGTGGAACTGCAATTCGAACGGGTCAGGCGGACGTCGTCGAGCGCGGACAGGGTGTAGCCCTCGTTTGGCGCCAACTGTTGATGCAGTGCGATCATGCGTTCCACGTCCGTGCCCTCCCATGCTGTGATGAATAGGAATGATCCATTATTCGCGCGTTCGTCGCCACCATCCTGGCGCGGATCTATAGGATTAGGCAAGAAGTACATAGGCATGTGCATTCGCGGCACGGGCCCGGTTCCGTAAGATGCAGTCTGGTGTTAATGCCACTGAAAGGACCGCGCCATGACAACCACAGTACAAACAATTCGTAAGGTGATTCTGATCGCCGGCGCCAGCCGTGGCTGCGGCCCGGCGACGGCTCGTCAACTGGCGGGCGAGGGGCATCATGTAGTCCTGGGTGCGCGCAGGTCAAACAAGCTGCATGCGTTGGTAGCGGAAATCCGCGCCGCCGGCGGCTCGGCCGAATGGTATGCCCTGGACGTATCGCAACCGGAGGAAATGCGTGAATTCCTGGCATTTGCCGAGGATGTGCATAAGCGCGTTGATATCGTGATTAATAATGTTTGACAGAATCGTTGCACCCTTGCTATAGTTCGCCCCCTCGCGGAACACAGTACATGTTGCTGAGTGAAGCGAGAAAAAGTAGGGGTTGACGAAACGATCTAAACGCTTCATAATCTTCCTTCTTCGCAACTGACAAACACAACGCTTTGTCAACGGTTGCAAGCAGTACCGAATTGAAGTTCTTTAAAAATTAACAGTCGATAAGTGTGGACGTTTGATGAAAGTGCACGCGCTGCTTCGGTAGCGTGAAACTTAAAATATCAAATGTTCACAAGAAGTAATGAAATAGGCGCTATGAAAATAGTGGCCTGTCAGTATTTTGAGTGAGCGACCCGTCAGCAATGACGGTGACACGCAAGTGTCAAATAAACAGAGATTAAACTGAAGAGTTTGATCCTGGCTCAGATTGAACGCTGGCGGCATGCCTTACACATGCAAGTCGAACGGCAGCGCGGGGCAACCTGGCGGCGAGTGGCGAACGGGTGAGTAATATATCGGAACGTACCCTGGAGTGGGGGATAACGTAGCGAAAGTTACGCTAATACCGCATACGATCTAAGGATGAAAGCAGGGGACCGCAAGGCCTTGTGCTCCTGGAGCGGCCGATATCTGATTAGCTAGTTGGTAGGGTAAAAGCCTACCAAGGCATCGATCAGTAGCTGGTCTGAGAGGACGACCAGCCACACTGGAACTGAGACACGGTCCAGACTCCTACGGGAGGCAGCAGTGGGGAATTTTGGACAATGGGCGCAAGCCTGATCCAGCAATGCCGCGTGAGTGAAGAAGGCCTTCGGGTTGTAAAGCTCTTTTGTCAGGGAAGAAACGGTGGGGGCTAATATCCCTTGCTAATGACGGTACCTGAAGAATAAGCACCGGCTAACTACGTGCCAGCAGCCGCGGTAATACGTAGGGTGCAAGCGTTAATCGGAATTACTGGGCGTAAAGCGTGCGCAGGCGGTTTTGTAAGTCTGTCGTGAAATCCCCGGGCTCAACCTGGGAATGGCGATGGAGACTGCAAGGCTAGAGTTTGGCAGAGGGGGGTAGAATTCCACGTGTAGCAGTGAAATGCGTAGATATGTGGAGGAACACCGATGGCGAAGGCAGCCCCTGGGTCAAAACTGACGCTCATGCACGAAAGCGTGGGGAGCAAACAGGATTAGATACCCTGGTAGTCCACGCCCTAAACGATGTCTACTAGTTGTCGGGTCTTAATTGACTTGGTAACGCAGCTAACGCGTGAAGTAGACCGCCTGGGGAGTACGGTCGCAAGATTAAAACTCAAAGGAATTGACGGGGACCCGCACAAGCGGTGGATGATGTGGATTAATTCGATGCAACGCGAAAAACCTTACCTACCCTTGACATGGCTGGAATCCCTGAGAGATTGGGGAGTGCTCGAAAGAGAACCAGTACACAGGTGCTGCATGGCTGTCGTCAGCTCGTGTCGTGAGATGTTGGGTTAAGTCCCGCAACGAGCGCAACCCTTGTCATTAGTTGCTACGAAAGGGCACTCTAATGAGACTGCCGGTGACAAACCGGAGGAAGGTGGGGATGACGTCAAGTCCTCATGGCCCTTATGGGTAGGGCTTCACACGTCATACAATGGTACATACAGAGGGCCGCCAACCCGCGAGGGGGAGCTAATCCCAGAAAGTGTATCGTAGTCCGGATTGTAGTCTGCAACTCGACTGCATGAAGTTGGAATCGCTAGTAATCGCGGATCAGCATGTCGCGGTGAATACGTTCCCGGGTCTTGTACACACCGCCCGTCACACCATGGGAGCGGGTTTTACCAGAAGTAGGTAGCTTAACCGCAAGGAGGGCGCTTACCACGGTAGGATTCGTGACTGGGGTGAAGTCGTAACAAGGTAGCCGTATCGGAAGGTGCGGCTGGATCACCTCCTTTCTAGAGTAGCACTGGTCTTCGGACTACTCATCAAGCGTTCACACTTATCGACTGTCAATATTAAAGAACAGCATTTGGGGCTGTAGCTCAGCTGGTTAGAGCACCGTGTTGATAACGCGGGGGTCGTTGGTTCGAGTCCAACCAGCCCTACCAGTCTTACCCATGGGGGATTAGCTCAGCTGGGAGAGCACCTGCTTTGCAAGCAGGGGGTCGTCGGTTCGATCCCGTCATCCTCCACCAAAAGTTCAAACGTAAGCATAGATGCTTAGGTTTGGTCTTTTAGAGATCAAGTGCTGTACGTTCTTTAACAATCTGGAAGAAGTAAGTAGATTTTTATGTATCGTTCTGCGGTAACACGCAGAATGATGGGTAATGATTGTATGTATCAACAAACGCAACAACGTAGTACTTCTTATTCCTATAAACGCTCCTTGTTTAGTCGCAGGGGCTAACGTTATAGGGACAAGTGAATAAGTGCACATGGTGGATGCCTTGGCGATTACAGGCGATGAAGGACGTAGTAGCTTGCGATAAGCTGCGGGGAGCTAGCAAACAAGCTTTGATCCGCAGATTTCCGAATGGGGAAACCCGGCCTTTTAGGTCATTGCATACTGAATACATAGGTATGCAAAGCGAACGCGGCGAACTGAAACATCTAAGTAGCTGCAGGAAAAGAAATCAACCGAGATTCCCAAAGTAGTGGCGAGCGAAATGGGATGAGCCTGCACGTTTTAGCATGACGCATAACAGAATCCACTGGAAATTGGAGCCATAGCGGGTGATAGCCCCGTATGTGAAATGCGATGTGTGGAACTAAGCGTGCGACAAGTAGGGCGGGACACGAGAAATCCTGTCTGAATATGGGGGGACCATCCTCCAAGGCTAAATACTCGTAATCGACCGATAGTGAACCAGTACCGTGAGGGAAAGGCGAAAAGAACCCCGGGAGGGAGTGAAATAGATCCTGAAACCGTGTGCATACAAACAGTAGGAGCGGACTTGTTCCGTGACTGCGTACCTTTTGTATAATGGGTCAGCGACTTACATTCAGTGGCAAGGTTAACCAGATCGGGAAGCCGTAGAGAAATCGAGTCCGAACAGGGCGATAGTCGCTGGGTGTAGACCCGAAACCAAGTGATCTACTCATGGCCAGGATGAAGGTGCGGTAACACGCACTGGAGGTCCGAACCCACTAATGTTGAAAAATTAGGGGATGAGCTGTGGGTAGGGGTGAAAGGCTAAACAAACTTGGAAATAGCTGGTTCTCTCCGAAAACTATTTAGGTAGTGCCTCAAGTATCACCATCGGGGGTAGAGCACTGTTATGGCTAGGGGGTCATCGCGACTTACCAAACCATTGCAAACTCCGAATACCGATGAGTGCGAGCTTGGGAGACAGACGTCGGGTGCTAACGTCCGGCGTCAAGAGGGAAACAACCCAGACCGCCAGCTAAGGTCCCAAAGATTGGCTAAGTGGAAAACGAAGTGGGAAGGCTAAAACAGTCAGGATGTTGGCTTAGAAGCAGCCATCATTTAAAGAAAGCGTAATAGCTCACTGATCGAGTCGTCCTGCGCGGAAGATGTAACGGGGCTAAGCCAGTCACCGAAGCTGCGGATATCCGTAAGGATATGGTAGGAGAGCGTTCTGTAAGCCTGCGAAGGTGTCTTGTAAAGGATGCTGGAGGTATCAGAAGTGCGAATGCTGACATGAGTAGCGATAATGGGGGTGAAAAGCCCCCACGCCGTAAGCCCAAGGTTTCCTGTTCAACGTTCATCGGAGCAGGGTGAGTCGGCCCCTAAGGCGAGGCAGAGATGCGTAGCTGATGGGAAGCAGGTTAATATTCCTGCACCGTCGTATGATGCGATGGGGGGACGGATCGCGGAAGGTTGTCTGACTGTTGGAATAGTCAGTTTCTGGTTCATAGAAGGCGCTTAGGCAAATCCGGGCGCGTAATTCAAGGGACTGGGACGAGGCATTTAGGTGCTGAAGCAATCGGAAGTGGTTCCAAGAAAAGCCTCTAAGCTTCAGTCATACGAGACCGTACCGCAAACCGACACAGGTGGGCGAGATGAGTATTCTAAGGCGCTTGAGAGAACTCGGGAGAAGGAACTCGGCAAATTGGTACCGTAACTTCGGGAAAAGGTACGCCCTTGTAGCTTGGCTGATTTACTTCAGTAGGGCGAACGGGTTGCAATAAACTGGTGGCTGCGACTGTTTAATAAAAACACAGCACTCTGCAAACACGAAAGTGGACGTATAGGGTGTGACGCCTGCCCGGTGCTGGAAGATTAAATGATGGGGTGCAAGCTCTTGATTGAAGTCCCAGTAAACGGCGGCCGTAACTATAACGGTCCTAAGGTAGCGAAATTCCTTGTCGGGTAAGTTCCGACCTGCACGAATGGCGTAACGATGGCCACACTGTCTCCTCCCGAGACTCAGCGAAGTTGAAGTGTTTGTGATGATGCAATCTACCCGCGGCTAGACGGAAAGACCCCATGAACCTTTACTGTAGCTTTGCATTGGACTTTGAATCAATCTGTGTAGGATAGGTGGGAGGCTTTGAAGCGGGGACGCCAGTTCTCGTGGAGCCATCCTTGAAATACCACCCTGGTTCATTTGAGGTTCTAACCTTGGCCCGTTATCCGGGTCGGGGACAGTGCATGGTAGGCAGTTTGACTGGGGCGGTCTCCTCCTAAAGTGTAACGGAGGAGTTCGAAGGTACGCTAGTTACGGTCGGACATCGTGACGATAGTGCAATGGCATAAGCGTGCTTAACTGCGAGACTGACAAGTCGAGCAGGTACGAAAGTAGGACATAGTGATCCGGTGGTTCTGTATGGAAGGGCCATCGCTCAACGGATAAAAGGTACTCTGGGGATAACAGGCTGATTCCTCCCAAGAGTTCATATCGACGGGGGAGTTTGGCACCTCGATGTCGGCTCATCACATCCTGGGGCTGTAGCCGGTCCCAAGGGTATGGCTGTTCGCCATTTAAAGTGGTACGTGAGCTGGGTTTAAAACGTCGTGAGACAGTTTGGTCCCTATCTGCCGTGGGCGTTGGAAATTTGAAGGGGGCTGCTCCTAGTACGAGAGGACCGGAGTGGACAGACCTCTGGTGTACCGGTTGTCACGCCAGTGGCATTGCCGGGTAGCTAAGTCTGGAAGAGATAACCGCTGAAAGCATCTAAGCGGGAAACTTGCCTTAAGATGAGATTTCCCAGAGCCTTGAGCTCTTTGAAGGGTCGTTCGAGACCAGGACGTTGATAGGTCAGGTGTGGAAGTGCAGTAATGCATTAAGCTAACTGATACTAATTGCCCGTACGGCTTGTCCCTATAACCTTAGCAGGTTATGGTGAATGAGAAGTACGTTGTAACGTTCGTTGATACAACTTCATTACCCCATTACTTACTGATTCCAGATTCGGAGCGCCGCTGAAAGCGTCGCTCGTACAAGTCAATGCCTGATGACCATAGCAAGTTGGTCCCACCCCTTCCCATCCCGAACAGGACCGTGAAACAACTCTGCGCCGATGATAGTGCTGCAACCAGTGTGAAAGTAGGTTATCGTCAGGCTAGTTATATTAAAAAGCCCATCAAGTGATCTTGGTGGGCTTTTTTTCGTCTGGGCTCTTGTATTGGCGCCATTAAAAATAGTTAACGTGTACTATTTGGTAATTATTTCGATGGGGAGACAATCATGCAACGCAAACTACAATGGGCTTCCTTGAGCCTGATCGCCGCTGTGCTGACAGCTTGCGGCGGTTCGAATGTGGATAGTACCGCTCCACGCACCGCAGGGTTGCGCATGGGCGCCGCCGGACCGACCGCGCCGCCGACCGTGACCGCACATGCCGCACTGGTCCAGGCACTCTATCTGGCTTATTACGGTCGCGTCCCCGACAGTGGCGGCCTGGCCTACTGGACCGCAGTCTTCGATAACCTTAATCTGCCCTCTACCACGTCCACCTTGTACTCTGCCTATGGCAGCGATGCCACCGTCAAATCGGTGGTCGATGGATTTGGAAGAAGCACGGAAGCGTCCGACTTGTACGCCGGCACCAACGCCGAATTCGTTAATACTGTTTATATCAATTTATTTGGCCGCTATGCCGATGGCGGTATCCAGAATTTCTGGGTTGCCGCGTTGGACAGGCAAGCGATCACCCGGTCATTTGCAGCCCTGGCCATTCTGGTGGGCGCGCAAGGTGATGACCTGTCGGCCCTGGCAAAAAAGAACGAAGTGGCGACCCGTTTTGCGGCCGCGCTGAGCGCCGCGGGCTTGACGGATACTTCGCCTAAAGGCGTCATTGGCGTCGACCTGCTGGCCCAGGTCAATGCTGCCACCGATCTCGCGGCCTACCAGGCTGCGATTGACGCGGCAGTGCAGTCGATTGCCCAGGATATGGATCCTACGGCCAGCTTGCTACGATACTCTGCCTTCCAGAACGTCTATAGTGCGATCGCGACGCCAGTGCGGTACTGGCTGTCGTTCGGACGCGGGATAATTCCTATCCCTAGCGGTAAGCTGGAATTCGGCTTGGGCGAGCGCCAGATCGGCTTTGCCAAAATCCCGGGAGCGAACACCACGGTGTCATATGACGCCCCCATCGTCGCCTCATCGGCGATTGCCGGCCAGGCTGATGGCACATCTCCTGCGCTGCTGATGTTGTGCCAGGCCGTGACTGATGCGGCAACCAGCGTCGTCAGCAATAAATCGACGGACTTGCTGGTGCTGAATGCGGCGCAGATGGTTACCAATCCCAAGGAGCTGGCAGGGGTGACGCTGTCTACCTACCGCGAGGATTGCGGTGTCGTGACCACGCAAAATATTGTGTTCGATGCAGAGGGCGCCGCAACGGTGACCGATGCAAGCGGCGCCCACGCGTATCCGGTTGCATCGGTGCAGACAGCGTTGAATGGCGTGCTGGCTGGCAGTCTGACGGTCAAGGATCTTTCCTGGCGCGCTTATCGCTACGTCAAGGCAGACGGCTCGGTCAAGTATGCGATCATTAGCCGGACGATGTCGCACATGGGCGTCCCGCCGGACATGCCGACTGTCACCGCCGCTGCCGCTGCAAGTACCGCCTCAAGTGTCGCGGCCGGGGTGGGCGCGCTGTCGTTGTGGTCGCAGGAATAGCGGACATGGCGCCGGCGCTAGCGCGTCGGCGCCAGCATCGGCAGCGTCAGGGTAAACCGGGTGCCGCCGCCGGGCTCGCTAACAACGTCGATGGTGCCGCCCAGGATTTCGGTGACGATGTTGTGGACGATATTCAGGCCCAGGCCGGAGCCGCCTACCCCCATCTTGGTGGTGAAGAAGGGATCGAAGATGCGCGGCAGATAGTCCTTCCGGATGCCGACGCCGTGATCCTCAACCGACAGCGTTACCAGGCCCTGCGGGGAGAGGCTGGCCGAGATGTCGATCAGGCCTTCGCCGCGGCCTTCGTAGCCGTGCAGGATGGCGTTGTTGATCAGGTTGGTGAGCACCTGGCCGATGGGGCCGGGGTAGCTTTCCATCATCAGGTCCGGCGGTATCCGCTGCTGGATCACGAACGGGGTGCGCTTGATGGTCGGCTGCAATGTCAGCACATTGCCGGTCACCACCTCGGCCAATAAAAAGCTGCGTCGTTGCGAACTGGTCTGGTCGACCGCCACCTGCTTGAAGTTGGTGACGATGTCCGCCGCGCGGTGCAGATTGCGGCTCAGGATATCCACCGACAGCTGCGCATTCTGGATGTAATGTTCAAACTCCTTGCGCGTGATGCCGCCTTCCTTGGCCAGGTGTTTGGTGATGTCGCCGGTCTGCATTTCAAACGTGGTGGCGGCCATCAGGCTGTTGCCGATCGGTGTGTTCAGCTCGTGCGCGATGCCGGCTACCATCGCCCCCAATCCGGCCAGGCGTTCGTTGCGCACCAGATCTTCGCGCGCCTTGTCCAGCGTGGAGATCATGTCCTGCAATTCGCGGTTGGCGCGGCGCAGCGCCAGATGGGTATTGATGCGCGCGAGGACCTCTTCGATCTGGAATGGCTTGGTGATGTAGTCCACGCCGCCGGCATCGAAGCCGGTGACTTTTTGCTTGGGGTCGGTCAAGCCCGTCATGAAGATGACCGGGATATCCTTGGTGGCTTTGCCGGCCTTGAGGCGCCGGCAGGCTTCGAAGCCGTCGATGCCGGGCATGACGACATCGAGCAGGATCAGATCGGGCTCGGCAAATTCCGCGCGCATCAAACCCTCGGCGGCGGTCTGCGCCAGCACGATCATGAAGCCGTGCCGTTCAAGCCGGTCCAGCAGGGCCGCCAGGTACGAAAGAGAATCGTCGACGATGAGTATTGTCGGCATCGGCACTACGGGGATCTCGCTCTGGTTCATCATGCAGCCTGAGGATATTCACGGTCAGGACAGTATATGCATCCTGCTTCGGCGGTGGTGAAAAAAGAGCGAGAGCGTTGCGGCTATAACAAATTCAAGCCCTTCAACATTACCAAAAGAATCAGCACTGGCGAGACATGGCGCAGCAGGAAGAAGACGATGCGCATTGTGCTCCGATTGCCCAGGGTGCCCTGGTTCGACAATGCCTGGCCGAACCGGTCCGCGCCCCATATCCAGCCCACGAATATCGCTAGCAAGATGCCACCCAGCGGCAGCAGTAAGTTGGATGAGACGAAGTCGAACAGGTCGAACATATTCATGCCGAACAGCTTGAAATCGGCCAGCACATTGTTGGTCAACGCGCAGCTGGAGCCGAGCAGCATCAGGCCGGCGATGGTCAGCAGCGTGGCCTCCGCACGGCTAAGGCCGAAACGTTCGTGCAGGATCACCACCGGCACTTCCATCAGTGACAGCATCGCACCGGTGGCCGCCACCGATGCCAGCACGAAGAAGGCGACCATCAATAACTGGCCACCGGGAATCTGCGAGAACACGGCGGGAATGGTGATGAACACCAGCGCCGGACCGGCCGCCGGTTCGAAGCCGAAAGTAAACACGGCCGGGAAGATCGCGATGCCCGCCAGCATGGAGACGCACAGGTCGGCAGCCATTACCCGGAGCGTCGTCTGCGGGATGTTCTGGTCGTCGCGGAAGTAGGAGCCGTAGGTCATCATCGTCCCCATGCCCAGCGACAGCTTGAAGAACGCCAGACCCATCGCGGTCAGGATGACGCCCGCCGTGATCTTGCTGAAGTCGGGACGGAACAGGAAGGCCAGGCCGTCGACCGCCTTGTCCAGCGACAGGCTGACCGCGCACAGCACCAGCAACAGCAGGAACAGGATGGGCATCAGTTTCTTGGCGATGCCTTCGATGCCTTTAGTTACGCCCATCAGCAAGATGCCGCCGATGAAGGCCAGCACACCCCATTGCCACAATAGCGATTGCACCGGATCGGCGATCAGTGCGCTGAAAGCGCCTTCGGTGACGTGGCGGTCGCTGCTCAGGATGGAGCCGCCGATGGCCTTGAGTACATAGGCGAATACCCAGGCCACCACTTCGGAATAGAAGGAGAGGATGAGGAAGGCCGCTGCCATGCCGGCCACGCCGACCAGCCACCACGGTAGGCCTTTTTTCGGGCTGAGATTTTGTAGCGCCGTGATCGGATTCGCTTTCGCCGCGCGGCCCATCGTGATCTCCGCAATCATGACGGGCAGGCCGATGACCAAGGTGGCGAGCAGGTAGATCAACAGGAAGCCGGCGCCGCCGTTAGCGCCGGTCAGATAAGGGAACTTCCATATATTGCCAAGGCCTACGGCCGAACCCAGCGTCGCCGCGAGTACGCCGAAGCTGGAGCTGAAGCCGCCGCGCTTGATGATGTGATTGGTCATTGAGTGCATTCCTGCCTGTACATAAAAAGGGCGCGATTGTAGCAGCTCGAAAAAAGGCCTTGCAGAGCTGGAGGGGGCTTTGCTATAGTTCGCCCCCTCGCGGAACACAGCACATGTTGCTGAGTGAAGCGAGAAAAAGTAGGGGTTGACGAAACGATCTAAACGCTTCATACTCTTTCTTCTTCGCTGACGGACACAACGCTCCGCAGCAAACGCAGTACCGAATAAGTTCTTTAAAAATTAACAGTCGATAAGTGTGGACGTTTGATGAAAGTGCACACGCTGCTTCGGTAGCGTGAAACTTAAAATATCAAATGTTCACAAGAAGTAATGAAATAGGCGCTACGAAAATAGTGGCCTGTCAGTATTTTGAGTGAGCGACCCGTCAGCAATGACGGTGCTACGAAAGTAGCAAATAAACAGAGATTAAACTGAAGAGTTTGATCCTGGCTCAGATTGAACGCTGGCGGCATGCCTTACACATGCAAGTCGAACGGCAGCGCGGGGCAACCTGGCGGCGAGTGGCGAACGGGTGAGTAATATATCGGAACGTACCCTGGAGTGGGGGATAACGTAGCGAAAGTTACGCTAATACCGCATACGATCTAAGGATGAAAGTGGGGGATCGCAAGACCTCATGCTCCTGGAGCGGCCGATATCTGATTAGCTAGTTGGTAGGGTAAAAGCCTACCAAGGCATCGATCAGTAGCTGGTCTGAGAGGACGACCAGCCACACTGGAACTGAGACACGGTCCAGACTCCTACGGGAGGCAGCAGTGGGGAATTTTGGACAATGGGCGCAAGCCTGATCCAGCAATGCCGCGTGAGTGAAGAAGGCCTTCGGGTTGTAAAGCTCTTTTGTCAGGGAAGAAACGGTGGGGGCTAATATCCCCTGCTAATGACGGTACCTGAAGAATAAGCACCGGCTAACTACGTGCCAGCAGCCGCGGTAATACGTAGGGTGCAAGCGTTAATCGGAATTACTGGGCGTAAAGCGTGCGCAGGCGGTTTTGTAAGTCTGTCGTGAAATCCCCGGGCTCAACCTGGGAATGGCGATGGAGACTGCAAGGCTAGAGTTTGGCAGAGGGGGGTAGAATTCCACGTGTAGCAGTGAAATGCGTAGATATGTGGAGGAACACCGATGGCGAAGGCAGCCCCCTGGGTCAAAACTGACGCTCATGCACGAAAGCGTGGGGAGCAAACAGGATTAGATACCCTGGTAGTCCACGCCCTAAACGATGTCTACTAGTTGTCGGGTCTTAATTGACTTGGTAACGCAGCTAACGCGTGAAGTAGACCGCCTGGGGAGTACGGTCGCAAGATTAAAACTCAAAGGAATTGACGGGGACCCGCACAAGCGGTGGATGATGTGGATTAATTCGATGCAACGCGAAAAACCTTACCTACCCTTGACATGGCTGGAATCCCTGAGAGATTGGGGAGTGCTCGAAAGAGAACCAGTACACAGGTGCTGCATGGCTGTCGTCAGCTCGTGTCGTGAGATGTTGGGTTAAGTCCCGCAACGAGCGCAACCCTTGTCATTAGTTGCTACGAAAGGGCACTCTAATGAGACTGCCGGTGACAAACCGGAGGAAGGTGGGGATGACGTCAAGTCCTCATGGCCCTTATGGGTAGGGCTTCACACGTCATACAATGGTACATACAGAGGGCCGCCAACCCGCGAGGGGGAGCTAATCCCAGAAAGTGTATCGTAGTCCGGATTGTAGTCTGCAACTCGACTGCATGAAGTTGGAATCGCTAGTAATCGCGGATCAGCATGTCGCGGTGAATACGTTCCCGGGTCTTGTACACACCGCCCGTCACACCATGGGAGCGGGTTTTACCAGAAGTAGGTAGCTTAACCGCAAGGAGGGCGCTTACCACGGTAGGATTCGTGACTGGGGTGAAGTCGTAACAAGGTAGCCGTATCGGAAGGTGCGGCTGGATCACCTCCTTTCTAGAGTAGCACTGGTCTTCGGACTACTCATCAAGCGTTCACACTTATCGACTGTCAATATTAAAGAACAGCATTTGGGGCTGTAGCTCAGCTGGTTAGAGCACCGTGTTGATAACGCGGGGGTCGTTGGTTCGAGTCCAACCAGCCCTACCAGTCTTACCCATGGGGGATTAGCTCAGCTGGGAGAGCACCTGCTTTGCAAGCAGGGGGTCGTCGGTTCGATCCCGTCATCCTCCACCAAAAGTTCAAACGTAAGCATAGATGCTTAGGTTTGGTCTTTTAGAGATCAAGTGCTGTACGTTCTTTAACAATCTGGAAGAAGTAAGTAGATTTTTATGTATCGTTCTGCGGTAACACGCAGAATGATGGGTAATGATTGTATGTATCAACAAACGCAACAACGTAGTACTTCTTATTCCTATAAACGCTCCTTGTTTAGTCGCAGGGGCTAACGTTATAGGGACAAGTGAATAAGTGCACATGGTGGATGCCTTGGCGATTACAGGCGATGAAGGACGTAGTAGCTTGCGATAAGCTGCGGGGAGCTAGCAAACAAGCTTTGATCCGCAGATTTCCGAATGGGGAAACCCGGCCTTTTAGGTCATTGCATACTGAATACATAGGTATGCAAAGCGAACGCGGCGAACTGAAACATCTAAGTAGCTGCAGGAAAAGAAATCAACCGAGATTCCCAAAGTAGTGGCGAGCGAAATGGGATGAGCCTGCACGTTTTAGCATGACGCATAACAGAATCCACTGGAAATTGGAGCCATAGCGGGTGATAGCCCCGTATGTGAAATGCGATGTGTGGAACTAAGCGTGCGACAAGTAGGGCGGGACACGAGAAATCCTGTCTGAATATGGGGGGACCATCCTCCAAGGCTAAATACTCGTAATCGACCGATAGTGAACCAGTACCGTGAGGGAAAGGCGAAAAGAACCCCGGGAGGGGAGTGAAATAGATCCTGAAACCGTGTGCATACAAACAGTAGGAGCGGACTTGTTCCGTGACTGCGTACCTTTTGTATAATGGGTCAGCGACTTACATTCAGTGGCAAGGTTAACCAGATCGGGAAGCCGTAGAGAAATCGAGTCCGAACAGGGCGATAGTCGCTGGGTGTAGACCCGAAACCAAGTGATCTACTCATGGCCAGGATGAAGGTGCGGTAACACGCACTGGAGGTCCGAACCCACTAATGTTGAAAAATTAGGGGATGAGCTGTGGGTAGGGGTGAAAGGCTAAACAAACTTGGAAATAGCTGGTTCTCTCCGAAAACTATTTAGGTAGTGCCTCAAGTATCACCATCGGGGGTAGAGCACTGTTATGGCTAGGGGGTCATCGCGACTTACCAAACCATTGCAAACTCCGAATACCGATGAGTGCGAGCTTGGGAGACAGACGTCGGGTGCTAACGTCCGGCGTCAAGAGGGAAACAACCCAGACCGCCAGCTAAGGTCCCAAAGATTGGCTAAGTGGAAAACGAAGTGGGAAGGCTAAAACAGTCAGGATGTTGGCTTAGAAGCAGCCATCATTTAAAGAAAGCGTAATAGCTCACTGATCGAGTCGTCCTGCGCGGAAGATGTAACGGGGCTAAGCCAGTCACCGAAGCTGCGGATATCCGTAAGGATATGGTAGGAGAGCGTTCTGTAAGCCTGCGAAGGTGTCTTGTAAAGGATGCTGGAGGTATCAGAAGTGCGAATGCTGACATGAGTAGCGATAATGGGGGTGAAAAGCCCCCACGCCGTAAGCCCAAGGTTTCCTGTTCAACGTTCATCGGAGCAGGGTGAGTCGGCCCCTAAGGCGAGGCAGAGATGCGTAGCTGATGGGAAGCAGGTTAATATTCCTGCACCGTCGTATGATGCGATGGGGGGACGGATCGCGGAAGGTTGTCTGACTGTTGGAATAGTCAGTTTCTGGTTCATAGAAGGCGCTTAGGCAAATCCGGGCGCGTAATTCAAGGGACTGGGACGAGGCACTTAGGTGCTGAAGCAATCGGAAGTGGTTCCAAGAAAAGCCTCTAAGCTTCAGTCATACGAGACCGTACCGCAAACCGACACAGGTGGGCGAGATGAGTATTCTAAGGCGCTTGAGAGAACTCGGGAGAAGGAACTCGGCAAATTGGTACCGTAACTTCGGGAAAAGGTACGCCCTTGTAGCTTGGCTGATTTACTTCAGTAGGGCGAACGGGTTGCAATAAACTGGTGGCTGCGACTGTTTAATAAAAACACAGCACTCTGCAAACACGAAAGTGGACGTATAGGGTGTGACGCCTGCCCGGTGCTGGAAGATTAAATGATGGGGTGCAAGCTCTTGATTGAAGTCCCAGTAAACGGCGGCCGTAACTATAACGGTCCTAAGGTAGCGAAATTCCTTGTCGGGTAAGTTCCGACCTGCACGAATGGCGTAACGATGGCCACACTGTCTCCTCCCGAGACTCAGCGAAGTTGAAGTGTTTGTGATGATGCAATCTACCCGCGGCTAGACGGAAAGACCCCATGAACCTTTACTGTAGCTTTGCATTGGACTTTGAATCAATCTGTGTAGGATAGGTGGGAGGCTTTGAAGCGGGGACGCCAGTTCTCGTGGAGCCATCCTTGAAATACCACCCTGGTTCATTTGAGGTTCTAACCTTGGCCCGTTATCCGGGTCGGGGACAGTGCATGGTAGGCAGTTTGACTGGGGCGGTCTCCTCCTAAAGTGTAACGGAGGAGTTCGAAGGTACGCTAGTTACGGTCGGACATCGTGACGATAGTGCAATGGCATAAGCGTGCTTAACTGCGAGACTGACAAGTCGAGCAGGTACGAAAGTAGGACATAGTGATCCGGTGGTTCTGTATGGAAGGGCCATCGCTCAACGGATAAAAGGTACTCTGGGGATAACAGGCTGATTCCTCCCAAGAGTTCATATCGACGGGGGAGTTTGGCACCTCGATGTCGGCTCATCACATCCTGGGGCTGTAGCCGGTCCCAAGGGTATGGCTGTTCGCCATTTAAAGTGGTACGTGAGCTGGGTTTAAAACGTCGTGAGACAGTTTGGTCCCTATCTGCCGTGGGCGTTGGAAATTTGAAGGGGGCTGCTCCTAGTACGAGAGGACCGGAGTGGACAGACCTCTGGTGTACCGGTTGTCACGCCAGTGGCATTGCCGGGTAGCTAAGTCTGGAAGAGATAACCGCTGAAAGCATCTAAGCGGGAAACTTGCCTTAAGATGAGATTTCCCAGAGCCTTGAGCTCTTTGAAGGGTCGTTCGAGACCAGGACGTTGATAGGTCAGGTGTGGAAGTGCAGTAATGCATTAAGCTAACTGATACTAATTGCCCGTACGGCTTGTCCCTATAACCTTAGCAGGTTATGGTGAATGAGAAGTACGTTGTAACGTTCGTTGATACAACTTCATTACCTAAAATATTTACTACATAAACGATATAAATCGTTTATAATACTTCCTCCAGATTCTTGGCGGCGCGGAAAAAGACGCGACGCTAGTACAAGTCAATGCCTGATGACCATAGCAAGTTGGTCCCACCCCTTCCCATCCCGAACAGGACCGTGAAACAACTCTGCGCCGATGATAGTGCTGCAACCAGTGTGAAAGTAGGTTATCGTCAGGCTAGTTATATAAAAACCCCACCCGGTGATCCAGGTGGGGTTTTTTGCTTTCGGCATCCATTTTTTTGTGAAAAAAGAGGCATATAAGATACAAGCTAGATTTTGATCTACGGAAACGAAAGGTGTACCATGTGTGCTTTCGTGCTTGCTTCAGACCTCAATGAAAAATAATACAGCCCCAACAATGCTGTACCGTGCCCTGGCGTCCGCCGGCATCGTAGTAAGCCTCTTCGCGCTTGCGCCTGCACGTGCCGATGAGATGGCCGACGTTAGCAAACTGGCCAAGGCCGGCAAGTTTGTCGAGGCACTGAACAAGACCAACGAATACCTGAGCAAGCACCCATCCGATCCGCAAATGCGTTTCATGAAGGGCGTGCTGCTGACCGAGCAAAACAAATCGGACGAGGCGATCGCGGTATTCACCAAACTGACCGAAGATTACAAAGACCTGCCGGAACCGTACAACAACCTGGCCGTGCTGTATGCGGCCAACGGCCAGTACGACAAGGCGCGCATCTCACTGGAAAAAGCAATCCGCACCAATCCAAGCTATATGACGGCCTATGAGAACCTGGGCGACGTCTATGGCAAGATGGCCAGCCAGGCCTACGACAAGGCGCTGGCGCTGGGTTCGAACAATGCGCCGCCGGCCAAGTCCAAGCTGACGCTGCTGCGGAACTTCTCCAGCAGCACCGGCGCCAAGTTCGGTGCGCCGGAGATCGCAGCAGCGGCGCCTGCGTCTGTACCAGCGCCTGCGCCAGCGCCGCAACACGTGGCCCAGGCGGCGGCACCACGCACCGCAACCAATGCCGCGCCGCCGTTGATTTCGCAAATTCCTGCCGATACCGGCAAGTCCACTTCGCTGCAACGCATACCGTCGCTGTCGGTCACGCCGCCAGCACCGACGCCGGCGCCGGCAGTCAAAGTGGCTGCGGCGCCCGTGCCAGCCCCGGTTGCTGCCAAGCCGCTCGTGCCCGCGCCTGTACCGACGCCGGTTCCAGCCAAGCCCGCAGCACCAGCGCCTGCGCCGGTGCTGGCCAAGGTTGAACCACCGAAGCCCGTACCCGCGCCCGTGCCGGCTAAAGCTGCACCAGTGGTGGTCGCCCAAGCCGAGCCGGCCAAGCCGGCTAAAGTGGAGCCGCCGAAACCGGCTAAACCCGAACCGGAAAAAGCCGCCAAGCCGGATACGTCCGAACGCGATGCGGTGCTGGCCCAGGTTCATGGCTGGGCCAAGGCCTGGACTTCGCAGAACGTCGATTCCTACCTCGGTTACTATAGCCAGGAGTTCGAGCCGCCCAAAGGTTTGTCGCGCAAGGCCTGGGCCGATGAGCGCCGGGCCCGCATTGAAGGCAAGGGCCGCATCCATGTCGAGGTGGGCGGGCCGGAAGTGGTTGTGAATGGCAATACGGCCAAAGTCACCTTCCGCCAGACCTATGAATCGGATCGCCTCACCGCAAGAAGCCGGAAGACGCTCGTGCTGATCAAAAATGGTGGAAAATGGCAGATTAAGCAGGAAGCCTCGGGTAGCTGATGTCACACTTTAGATTTTCGCAACACTGGCGCGCCAGTGGCTTGCTTTGCGTCCTCCTCCTCGGTGTAGTGGGAGGAACAGCCAGTTACGCCGCAAAAAAGCCGCAACGGGCGCCGGTCGTCCGTAAAGCCAATCCCGAAGAGCTGCTCTCCGACATCTACAAAGAACTGTCCCAGCACAATCTGCGCCTGGCCCAGCAGAAGGCCGATGCGCTGGTGGTGGCCTATCCCAATTTCCGCCTGGGCCACCTGGTCCGCGGCGACATCCTGTTGATGCATACCCGCGAAGTGAGCGTGCTGGGCGCCGCCGTGCCGCCGGCCGAAGCGTCCAAGCTGGCGGACTTGCGGCGCGAGGCGGCCGTGCGCATGCAGGCCGAGCCTGGCCGGCCGTCGGCGGCGCTGCTGCCGCGCGCGCTGCTGCAGATGCGCAAGGACCAGAAGCACGCGCTGATCGTCGACGCCAAGCATTCGCGCCTCTACCTGTACGAGAACCGCAACGACCAGATCCGCCTGCTGTCCGACTTCTACGTCAGCCAGGGCAAGCTGGGCATCAACAAGCTGAAGGAAGGCGATATGCGCACGCCGGTCGGCGTGTACTACATCATCGGCCATTTGCCGGGCGTGAAGCTGCCCGACATGTACGGCAAGGGCGCGCTGCCGCTCGACTATCCGAACGACTGGGACAAGGCGCAGGGCCGCAGCGGCTCCGGCATCTGGGTGCACGGCACGCCGCCGGAAACCTTCAGCCGCCCGCCGCTGTCGACCGACGGCTGCGTGGTGGTCAGCAACGACGACCTGAACACGCTGACCCGCACGGTGGAAATCGGCAAGACGCCGATCCTGATCGGTGACCAGGTCGAGTTCGTCAGCAAGGAACAGATGGAGCGCGATCTGCGGGTGGCCAGCTCGCTGGTGGAAGCCTGGCGTCGCGACGTCGAGAACCGCGACGATGCCGGCCTGCGCGCGCTGTATTCGCCGCGCTTCAAGTCGGCGGCCGATGAGGATGTGAACGCATGGCTGGACAAGAACCGCTTCCTGCCGGGCGCCAAGAAGATCAGCGTGACCGTGACCGAGCCGAGCTACTTCCGCCAGCCTAGCCAGGAAGAGGTCATCGTCAGCAATTTCACGCAGCAGATCGTGGTTGGCAAATACCGCCACGCCGTGCGCAAGAAACAGTACTGGGCCAAGGAAGGCAAGAGCTGGAAGATCGTCGCCGAATCGAACGTATAAATAAAAAACAACGGGGTCAAGTCTGACATTCGGACACGAACTCTACCGTAGCTGGCGTTACGGTAGAGTTCGTGTCCGAATGTCAGACTTGACCCCGTTTTTATCAGAAGTGATATGCCGCTTTGACTTCGAGGAGGTTGATGCCGGTGTTGGGCTTCTTGTAACCGCCATTCGAGAAGTGCTGGATCTTGCCGCCGATTTCCCAGTTGTTGTCGAACACGTAGCCGATGCCGATCTGGTCGCCGAACTGGAAGTGGGTCGACAAACGATAGGTGTCGTTGTCGTACAGCTTGGAGAAGCGGTGCACGCCGATGCCGGCTTCGTAGTAGATGCCCTTCTTGTTGTCATTCTCGAAGCGGAACACCGGCGTGAAGCCGACATCCCACAGGTGAGCGGTGTTGCCCGAAATATTCTGGTATTGGCTTTCCTTCCACAGACCGGCGCTGGCTTCCCAGTAGCCGCTCAGGTGGGTGCCGTTCGACTGGAACCAGCGTGCGCTCCAATCCTTGGCGGCGCTGAAACGCACCATTTGCACCTTGGCGGCGCTGCCATAATCGATGGCCACGGAATCGACCAGTTTGTCATCGGCGTACGCGCCCTGGACGGCGGTTAGTGCTATTACTGCTGCAGCAATTAATTTTTTCGCGAACATAGTATCCTTGCAATGTAAGTGCTGTATCTCATATTTATACGGCTGTCCTGATTGTACCGGGGTTCTTAAAATAATTCCGGGGGTCAGTCGTTTTGACTTTTTTCTCAGGAGTTGGAATTGTCTACGCGAATTGCCTTTCTCGGTATTGGCTTGATGGGGGACCCGATGGTGCGGCGCCTGCTGGCGGCCGGCCATGCGGTGACTGCCTGGAACCGCACTTATTCCAAGGCCGCCGCGCTGGCCGCTGCCGGCGCGCACGCGGTGGCGGACCTGGCCGAGGCGGTGCGCGACGCGGACATCGTCATCTCCATGCTGGAGGCCGGCCCCATTGTCGGTACCGTGATGCGGCAGGCCTTGCCGGCGCTGGCGCCGCACGCGCTGTGGGTGGACATGAGCTCGACCCGTCAAGCGGAGGCGCAGGAGTTCCACGCGTTGCTGGCGGCGCAGGGCCGGCGCTTTGTCGACGCGCCGGTGTCCGGCGGCGTGGGCGGCGCGGCGGCCGGTACGCTGGCCATCATGGCGGGCGGCTGCGCGCAAGATTTCGCAGAGATCGAACCAGTGCTGGCGGCCATGGGCCGGCCGACGCTGGTGGGCCCGGCCAGCAGCGGCCAGGTGGCCAAGCTGTGCAATCAGCTGATCGTCGGCGCCACCATCAACATCGTGGCCGAGGCCTTGCTGCTGGCGCAGGCGGCCGGCGCCGATCCGGCAGCGATGCGGGCGGCGATACGCGGCGGTTTCGCCGAGAGCAAGATCCTCGATGTGCACGGCCAGCGTATGCTGGAGCGGAATTTTGTCGCCGGCGGCCAGGTGAAGACGCAGCTGAAAGACCAGCGCAACATCCTGGCGGCGGCGGAAGCGGCCGGCATCACCTTGCCGGTGACGCAGCTGGTGACCGAGCGCTATCAGGCGCTGGCGGAGACCGTGCCGCAGGCCGATCATTCGGCGGCGCTGCTGGGACTGGAAGCCTTGAATCCCGGGCAGCGCGTCGGCACCGCCCCGGACCAGCTGGCTTAAGCGAGCGGCAGGCTGGTCTCGGCCAGGCGCACCCAGAAGCTGGCGCCGATCGGCAGCAGGTTGTCGTTGAAGTCGTAGCTGCCGTTGTGCAGCACGCACGGACCGAGGCCGTGGCCGCCGTCGCGGTGGTCGCCCTCGCCGTTGCCGATGAAGACGTAGCAGCCCGGCTTTTTCTGCAGGAAGAACGCGAAGTCTTCCGCGCCCATGGTCGGCTCGACCTGGTCGTCGACCTTGTCCGCGCCCACCACCGACTTCATCACCTCCACCGCGAACCTGGTCTCGGCCGGATGGTTGACCAGCGGCGGGTAGTTGCGGCGGAACTTGAACTCCACCTCGGCGCCGAACGCGGCCGCCGTGTGCCGGGCGATCTCGCCCATGCGCTGCTCGATCATGTCCAGCACCGGCTGGGTGAAGGTGCGCACCGTGCCGACCAGTTCGGCTTCATCGGGGATCACATTGGTGGCGCTGCCGGCATGGATTTGCGTGATCGACAGCACCGCCGTATCCAGCGGGCTCTTCTGGCGGCTGATGATGGTCTGCCAGCTCTGCGCGATCTGCACCGCCACCATCACCGGATCGATGCCCTTGTGTGGCTGGGCCGCGTGCGCGCCCTTGCCCTTGACGGTGACGTAGAACTCGTTACTGGAGGCCATCATCGGCCCCTCGACCACACTCATCGTGCCGGCCGGCGCGCCCGGCCAGTTGTGCATGCCGTAGATCGCGTCCATCGGACATTGCTCGAACAGGCCGTCCTCGATCATGCGGCGCGCGCCGGCGCCGCCTTCCTCGGCCGGCTGGAAAATGAGGTAAACCGTTCCGTCGAAATTGCGGTGCTCGGCCAGGTGCTTGGCCGCGCCCAGCAGCATGGCGGTGTGGCCGTCGTGGCCGCAGGCGTGCATCTTGCCGGGATGGCGCGAGGCGTGGGCGAAGGTGTTTATTTCCTGCATCGGCAGCGCGTCCATGTCGGCGCGCAGGCCGATGGCGCGCTGGGAACTGCCATGCTTGATGATACCGACCACGCCGGTCAGGCCCAGGCCGCGGATCACCGGGATGCCCCATTCGCTCAGCTTGTCGGCGACGAGCTCGGAGGTGCGTTGTTCTTCGTAGCACAGCTCGGGATGGGCGTGCAGGTCACGCCGGATTTGCTGTATTTCAGATTGAAATGCAATGATGGGATCAACTAGTTTCATCTGCTTCTCCAATGTCGGGTTCGCTTGCCTTTTGGGCATCGAGATCAGCCATTGTAGCCCTTGTCACGCAAACAAATCCAGCGTGTCCGGAATGGTCGCCATATCGTTTACCATGGTGCTTTCAGTCCATGCTTTGGGATCTATGACATGACAAGCACACAAGTCCGCGCGACCTGCCCGCACGACTGCCCCGACACCTGCGCGCTGCTGGTGACGGTGGAGGATGGCGTGGCCACCGCCGTCAAGGGCGACCCCGACCATCCGACCACCGCCGGCGTGCTGTGTACCAAGGTGGCACGCTACACCGAGCGCACCTACCACGAGGATCGCCTGCTGCATCCGCTGCGCCGCGTCGGCAAGAAGGGCGAGGGCAAGTTCGAGCGCATCAGCTGGGACGAGGCGCTCGACACCATCGCGGCCCGCCTCAGGCCGATCGCCGCGCGCGCGCCGGAAGCGATCCTGCCGTACAGCTACTGCGGCACCATGGGCCTGGTGCAGGGCGAGTCGATGTCGTCGCGCTTCTTCAACCAGATCGGCGCCTCGCTGCTGGACCGCACCATTTGCGCGACGGCGGGCGCCACCGGCTACAAGTACACCATCGGCGGTTCGATCGGAACTGACCTGGAGCAGTTCCAGAACGCCAAGCTGATCCTGATTTGGGGCGGCAATCCGATCGCTTCCAACCTGCACTTCTGGACCCGCGCGCAGGAAGCCAAGCGCAACGGCGCCAGGCTGATCGCCATCGATCCCTACCGTTCGCTGACGGCGGAGAAGTGCCACCAGCACATCGCGCTGCTGCCCGGCACCGACGCCGCGCTGGCGCTGGGCCTGATGCACGTGCTGATCGCCGAAGACCTGCTCGACCACGACTACATCGCACAGCACACGCTGGGCTTCGAGCAGCTGAAACAACGCGCGGCGGAATGGACGCCGGAACGCACGGCGGAAACCTGCGGCATCAGCGTGGCCGAAGTGGTCGACCTGGCGCGGCTGTACGGCGGCATGGCGCGCGCCGGCGAGCCGGTGGCGATCCGCACCAACTACGGCGTGCAGCGCGTGCGCGGCGGCGGCATGTCGGTGCGCTGCATCGCCTGCCTGCCGGCGCTGGTGGGCGCGTGGCGCCATGCGGCCGGCGGCATCCAGCTGTCGTCCAGCGGCTCGTTCCCGACCAACAAGGCGGCGCTGCAACGGCCGGACCTGCTGAAGCAGCAGCCGCGCACCATCAACATGACCACCATCGGCGACGACCTGCTGCGCGCGAGCTCGCCGGAGTTCGGGCCGGAAGTGGAGGCGGTGATCGTCTACAACGCCAACCCGCTGGCGATCGCGCCGGACTCGGCCAAGGTCATGGCCGGCTTCGCGCGCGAGGATTTGTTCACCGTGGTGCTGGAGCACTTCCAGACCGACACCGTGGACTACGCCGACATCGTGCTGCCGGCCACCACGCAACTGGAGCACGTCGACGCCCACACCGCCTACGGCCACCTGTACATGATGGCCAACAACGCCGCCATCGCGCCGATGGGCGAGGCCAAGGCCAACACGGAAATCTTCCGCCTGCTGGCGGCGCGCATGGGCTTTGACGATCCCTGCTTCCAGGACAGCGACGACCAGCTGGCGGCCATGGCCTTCAACACGCAGGATGCCCGGGCCGTCAACTTCGATTGGGAATCGCTGAAGCAAAAGGGCTGGCAGAAACTCAACATGCCCGACGCGCCGTTCGCGCATGGCGGCTTCCCCACGCCGTCCGGCAAGTGCGAGTTTTATTCCGCCGCGATGGCGGCCGACGGACTCGATCCGCTGCCCGCGTATCTGCCGCCGTACGAATCGGTGGCCAGCAATCCCGAGCTGGCTAAGCGCTATCCGCTGGCGATGATTTCTCCACCCGCGCGCAACTTCCTCAACTCCACTTTCGTCAACGTCAAAAGCCTGCGTTCGGCGGAGGGCGAGCCGCACCTGGACATCCACCCCGACGACAGCGCGACGCGCGGCATCGCCGACGGCGACATGGTGCGCATCTTCAATGACCGCGGCACGTTCATCGCCAAGGCGCGGGTGACGGACAAGGCGCGCGCGGGCCTCGTTGTAGGCTTGTCAGTGTGGTGGAAAAAACTAGGCAGGGATGGTAAAAACGCCAATGAGGTTACCAGCCAACAGTTGACCGATATGGGCCGCGCACCAACTTTTTACGATACACTGGTACAAGTCGAAAGAGTCGCTGCTTGAAGGTAATGTATGCGCAACTTAGCCCGCCGAATCGTCCGCGCCAGATACTGGGTCGCGGCGGGCTGCGCGGCACTCATGCTGGCTGGTTGCGCTCAACTGAAGTACTACATGCAAGCCGCCCAAGGCCAGTATGCGCTGTGGTCGGACGCCCGTCCGATTGAAGACTGGCTGGGCGATCCGTCCACCGATCCCCAACTCAAGGCCCGCCTGGAAAAAGCGTTGTTGATACGCCGCTTCGCCGTCAAGGAACTGGGCCTGCCCGACAACGCCAGCTATAAAAACTACGCCGCGCTGACGCGCCCCTTCGTGCTGTGGAATGTGGTGGCGACGCCGGAGCTGTCGCTGCGTCCGATCCAGTGGTGCTTCCCGATCGCCGGCTGCGTCAGCTATCGCGGCTACTACAGCAAGGAAGATGCGATGGCCTACGCGGAAGAGCTGCGCAAGGAGCACGACGACGTCCAGGTCGGCGGCGTGCCGGCGTATTCCACGCTGGGCTGGTTCAGCGATCCGCTGCTGTCGACCTTCATCAACTATTCCGACGCGGAACTGGCGCGCATGGTGTTCCACGAGCTGGCGCACCAGGTGGTGTACGTGCAGGGCGACTCGCAGTTCAACGAAGGCTTCGCGACGGCGGTGGAGGAGGCCGGCGTGGCGCGCTGGCTGGAGCTGTACGGCACCGATCCGATGCGCGAGGCCTACACCCGCTACAACGCGCGCCGCCAGGATTTCCTCGAGCTGCTGGTGCGTCACCGTAAGATGCTGGCCGACACCTACGCCAGCAAGACCAGCACCCGCCACAAGCGGGCCGAGAAGGCGCGCATCTTCGCCCACCTGAAAACCGAGTACCAGAAGTTGAAGGACAGCTGGGGCGGCTACGCCGGTTACGACCGCTGGTTTGCCGAGCCGTTGACCAACGCTCACCTCAGCGCTGTGGGAACTTACCACGATTATCTGCCCGCCTTCCGTTCCCTGCTAAAGCAGGAACGAACGTTCGTGCGATTTTATGTTGCAGTGCAAAAATTAGCTTCTCTTGATCTAGTTCAACGTCAGCAGCAGCTGCAGCAACTGGGCCGCCCGGTAATGCTCAACGCGGAGACCACCAAGCAGCCGGACACCGCATCGGAAGGCATGCATTGATGTTGCAATGCAGCATAAAAAGCCGTTAGAAGCCGCGTTCAAATATGGTTAAATGCGCTTGCGTCTGAGCTTGCTGCCCGATAGCATCGTTATAAGTAGGCTCCGGAAGTTCGCATAGACGAATCCCCCGACCCTGAACCGGCACTGTGCGCCGGACCTTACAACGATAATTCGAGACACGAGGCACAGGATGGAAAAAATCTGGTTGAAGTCGTACCCGCCCGGCATGCTGACGGAGGTCGACACGAGCCAATACCGCTCGCTGGTGCAGTTGATGGAAGAATCCTTCCACAAGTTCGCAGACCGCAACGCCTACGTCTGCATGGACAAATTCCTCACCTATGCCGAAGTGGATGCGTATTCCAAACGCCTGGGCGCCTGGTTGCAAAGCCGCGGCATGAAGAAGGGCGCGCGGGTCGCCGTCATGATGCCGAACGTGTTGCAGTATCCGATCGCCATCGCCGCCATCCTGCGCGCCGGCTACACCGTGGTCAACATCAACCCGCTGTACACGCCGCGCGAACTGGAGCACCAGCTCAACGACTCGGGCAGCGAAGCCATCCTGATTCTGGAAAATTTTGCGACCACGCTGGAGCAGGTGCTGGGCCGCACACAGGTCAAGCACATCGTGGTGGCCAGCATGGGCGAGATGCTCGGCGGCCTCAAGGGCGCGCTGGTCAACTTCGTGGTGCGCAGCATCAAGAAGATGGTGCCGCCGTTCTCGCTGCCGAACGCGGTGCGCTTCAAGGACGCGCTGTCGCAGGGCGGCCGCATGAAGCTGACGCCGGTGTCGATCGAACCCACCGATCCGGCCTTCCTGCAGTACACGGGCGGCACCACCGGCGTCTCCAAGGGCGCCACGCTGACGCACCGCAACCTGGTGGCCAACCTGCTGCAGAACGAGGCGTGGTCCAAGCCGGCGCTGGGCAATGTGACCGAACAGATCACCATCGTCTGCGCGCTGCCGCTGTACCACATCTTCGCGCTGACCTGCTGCGCGATGTGGGGCACGCGGGTCGGCGCGCTGAACATCCTGATCCCGAACCCGCGCGACATCGGCGGCTTCATCAAGGAGCTCAGCAAATACAAGTTCAACATGCTGCCGGCGGTGAATACGCTGTACAACGCGCTGTTGAACCATCCGTCGTTCGGCCACCTGGACTTCTCCGGACTGAAGATCTGCAACGGCGGCGGCATGGCGGTACAGCAGGCCGTCAACGATAAATGGCTGAAGGTGACGGGCGTGTCCATCATCGAAGGCTATGGCTTGTCCGAGACGTCGCCGGTGGCTACCTGCAACCGCGCCGACAGCTCGGCCTTCACCGGCACCATCGGTTTGCCGGTACCGTCGACCGACATCGCTATCCTCGATGACGACGGCAACGAGGTGGCGTTGGGCCAGCCGGGCGAGATCGCGATCCGCGGTCCGCAGGTGATGGCCGGCTACTGGAACCGGCCGGACGAAACCGCCAAGGTCATGACGGCCGACGGCTATTTCAAATCCGGCGATGTCGGCGTGATGGACGAGAACGGCTTCGTCAAAATCGTCGACCGCAAGAAGGACATGATCCTGGTGTCCGGCTTCAACGTCTATCCGAACGAGCTGGAGGGCGTGATCGCTGCGCACCCCGGCGTGCTGGAATGTGCCTGCATCGGCGTGCCGGACGAGCACTCCGGCGAGGCGGTCAAGGTATTCGTGGTGCGCAAGGATCCGAACCTGACGGTCGAGCAGTTGATGGCTTATTGCAAAGAACAATTTACCGGCTATAAAAAGCCAAAATATATCGAGTTCCGCGAGGAGCTGCCCAAAACCAATGTCGGGAAAATCCTGCGGCGCGTGCTGCGTGATGAACCACCCGGCCAAAATAAGAAAGCTGCATAAGACATGGAAAAAATTTGGCTGAAGTCCTACCCCGAAGGCGTGCCCGCTGAAATCGACAGCACGCAGTACCGCTCGGTGACGCACCTGCTGGAGGAATCGTTCCGCAAGTTTGCCGACCGCAACGCCTACGTCTGTATGGACAAGTTCGTCACCTACGGCGAGCTCGACAAGCTGTCGCTGCAAATGGGCGCCTGGCTGCAAAGCAAGGGCCTGAAGCCGGGCGCGCGCGTGGCCATCATGCTGCCGAACGTGCTGCAATATCCGGTGGCGATGGCGGCCATCCTGCGCGCCGGCTACACGGTGGTCAACGTCAACCCGCTGTACACGCCGCGCGAGTTGCAGCACCAGCTGGTGGACTCCGGCTCGGAAGCGATCATCGTGCTGGAAAACTTCGCCACCACGGTGGAGCAGGTGGTCAAGCACACCCAGGTCAAGCACGTGATCGTCGCCACCATGGGCGACATGCTGGGCACGCTGAAGGGCACGCTGGTCAACTTCGTGGTCCGTAATGTCAAGAAGATGGTGCCGGCGTTCTCGCTGCCGAGCGCGGTCTCGTTCAAGCAGGTGCTGGCCGAGGGCTCGCGCCTGACGCTCAACCCGGTCAAGCAGGGCCATGATGACATCGCCTTCCTGCAATACACCGGCGGCACCACCGGCGTGTCCAAGGGCGCCGTGCTGCTGCACCGTAACATCATCGCCAACGTGCTGCAGAACGAGGCCTGGCTGCAATTCAAGCCGCAGGCCGAGCAGCTGGTGTTCGTGTGCGCGCTGCCGCTGTACCACATCTACTCGCTGACCATCAGCGCCTTCATGGGCATGCGCATGGGGGGTATGAACCTGCTGGTGCCGAATCCGCGCGACATTCCCGGCTTCGTCAAGGAGCTGGGCAAGTACCGCGTGGCCGTGTTCCCCGCGGTGAATACGCTGTACAACGCGCTGCTCAACAACGCCGAATTCGCCAAGCTGGACTTCTCCTCGTACTCGGTCTGCAACGGCGGCGGCATGGCCGTGCAGCAGGCCGTGGCCGACCGCTGGCTCAAGCTGACCGGCACGCCGATCATCGAAGGCTACGGCATGTCGGAAACCTCGCCGGTGGCCACCGCCAACCGCGTCGACATCAAGGAATTCACCGGCACCATCGGCCTGCCGATTCCATCGACCGACGTCTGCATCCTGGACGACGACGGCAACGCGCTGCCGCTGGGCGCGACCGGCGAGATCGCCATCCGCGGCCCGCAGGTGATGGCCGGCTACTGGAACCGTCCGGACGAAACCGCCAAGTCGATGACGGCCGACGGCTTCTTCAAGACCGGCGACGTCGGCATCATGAACGAGCAGGGCTTTACCCGCATCGTCGACCGCAAAAAGGACATGATCATCGTCTCCGGCTTCAACGTCTATCCGAACGAAGTGGAAGGCGTGGTGGCCTCGCATCCGGGCGTGCTGGAAGTGGCGTGCATTGGCGTGCCGGACAAGAATTCCGGCGAAGCAGTCAAGCTGTTCGTGGTGCGCAAGGACCCGAACCTGACCGCCGAGCAGCTGCTGGACTTCTGCAAGCACGAACTGACCGCGTACAAGAAGCCGAAGTACATCGAGTTCCGCGACGAGCTGCCGAAGACCAACGTCGGCAAGATCCTGCGCCGCCAGCTGCGCGACGAAAAAGTCGCCGCGTAAGCAAAAAAAATCGCCTGCTGAGACAGGCGATTTTTTTATCCTAGTGGTGGTCGAAACGCGGCCCTTTCCTGATGCAAGCGAGCCGCTTGTCCCTCATGGCGGCGGCCAGCCGCTGCCGCACCTCATGATCGTGATCGATATATCCTTCGACGTTGGCCTTGCGGGCGCAATCGGCCCAGTGCTGGTCGTCGACGTCCTGCAGCCTTTCAAACTCGGCCAGTGACAGCACGACCACGGGATCGCGGTCGGCCTGTTCAACGACTATCGTCTGCGTCAGAGCCTGATGCAAATAGCTATCCAGCTCCTGCGCAATTTCACTCTCTGTTACTTTCAACATGTAGCGCCTCCATACGGTGATGGTCTAGCCAGTATAGGCCGTGTCGGCCCCGATTCAAGCGCTAACCAGTCCGGGCCGGCCGTCGCGCACCAGGAAGCTGGCGATGGTCTTGATGGGGCTGGTTGGGGCGGCGACATCGTCCAGGGCCAGGAACAAGGTCGTGGTGTCGGCCGGCGTGATGTTGAGCAGCATGAAGCCGCGCTTGTCGCTGCGGCCGTACTTGATGCTGTGGTTCATGGCGACATACTGCTCGGTGCGCGCTTGCGGACGCGACGGCGAGGTCACCGAGGTGCCGACGAACTCGGTGGCGATGACGGGATTGGCGGCCGAATGCGGGCGCGTGGGAATACGGTTGAGCTCGGCCGCGAAAAAGCTGTGGACGTCGCCGCCCAGTACCAGCGGGTTGCTGGCCTTGCTCGCGTGCAGCGCGTCGAACAGGCGCTGGCGCGCCGCCGGGTAGCCGTCCCAGCCGTCGGTCCAGAAGCGGCCGTCGGATTCATTGGCGATCGGCACCTGGCTGTTCTGCGCCATCAGCGTTTGCTGCGCCAGGATGTTCCAGCGCGCCGGCGACGATGCCAGCCCTTGCTCCAGCCAGCGCTGCTGCTCGGTGCCCAGCATGGTGCGGCCGGGATCGATCAGCGCCGGGCAGTCGCGCCTGAGCACGGAGCTGGAGCCGCCGCGCCCGGCCGGCGTGCAGGCATGGTGGGAGCGGTACTGGCGATCGTCCAGCACATGGAAGCGCGCCAGCCGGCCCCAGTCGTAGCGCTGGTACATGCGCAGATGGGCGAAGTCGGCCGGCGGCAGGCGCAGCGGCATGTGCTCGTAGAAGGCCTGGTAGGCGGCCGCGCGGCGCTCGGGGAAGTGCGGGTCCAGCCGCTCATCGCGGTCGCTGCCGTAATCGTTGGCGACCTCGTGATCGTCCCAGGTCACGATCCACGGCGCGGCCAGGTGGGCGGCCTGCAAATCGCGGTCGGTCTTGTACTGGGCGTAGCGGGCGCGGTAATCGGCCAGCGAGAAGCTCTCAGCGGTCCGTAGCGCCGTTTGCGGATGCTGGAGCTGGTACGGCCCCCACTCGTAGATGTAATCGCCCAGGAAGGCCACCAGATCGGGCGCTGCGGCCGCGATGTGGCGGTGCGCCGCGTAGCTGCCGAACTCCCAGTGCTGGCACGAGGCCACGGCCAGTTTCAACTGGTCCGGCATGGCGCTGGCGGCGGGCGCGGTGCGCGTGCGGCCGACCGGGCTGACGGCGTTGCCCAGCATGAAGCGGTACCAGTACCAGCGCGCCGGCGCCAGGCCGGTGACGTCGACGTGCACGCTGTGCGCCAGCTCCGGCGCGGCGCTGGCCGTGCCTTTGGCGACGATGCGGCTGAAGCGCTCATCCTCGGAGACTTCCCAGCGCACGCTGAACGCCAGCTGCGGCGTGGCGGCCGCGTTGAGCGGATCGTGCAGGATGCGGGTCCAGATGATGACGGCGTCCGGCAGCGGTGAACCGGAGGCGACGCCGAGGCTGAACGGATAGGCGTTGCTGGCGCTGGCAGGCGCGGCTTGGAGGGCGCCTGCGCCGCAGGAGAGGGCCAGCGCAGTCAATGGCAAAGCGCGGCCGGCGGTGAGCAGGAATGTGCGGCGGGGCTGCTGCATGCCGCGCGGGATCAGGAGCGGATCAGCGTTTCGATCGGCGGCACCTTGCGCGGCTTGCGGTCCGAGTCGGTGGCGACGTAGGTCAGCGTGGCTTCGGTGACCTTGACGGTGCAGGCCTGCAGGCGGTTGCGCTCGGCATACACCTCGACGTTGACGGTGATGGATGTATTGCCAACCTTGACAATATCAGCATAAAACGACAGCAGGTCGCCCACGAACACGGGGTTCTTGAACACGAAAGAGTTCACCGAGATGGTCGCGACGCGGCCGTTGGCGCGGCGGGTGGCCGGCAGCGAGCCGGCGATGTCGACCTGGGCCATGATCCAGCCGCCGAACACATCGCCGTAGACGTTGGCGTCGGACGGCGCCGGCATCATGCGCAATTCCGGCATTTTCCCCGCTGGCAGGCCGCGGTTGACGGTTTCGACTTTGATGGTGGTGGGATTTTCGGGGGTGGTCATCGTGAATTCTCTTGAAGGGCTACAATTACCGGGATTGAACCATAAAAAGCCGACATCCGCCATGCGCCGTTACCCGAACTCCCCGCCTGATCCCGTCAACAACGCCAGCAACGCCGCCCAGCGCAGCGACATGGCCACGCTGAAAACACTCTTCCCTTACTTGTGGGTTTACAAATGGCGCGTGCTGCTGGCGCTGGGTTGCCTGATCGGCGCCAAGCTGGCCAACGTCGGCGTGCCGGTCGTGATGAAGAGCCTGATCGACAGCATGAGCATCACGCCGTCGCATCCGCAGGCGCTGCTGGTGCTTCCGCTGGGCGCGCTGGTGGCCTACGGTGTGCTGCGCGTATCGACCACCTTCTTCACCGAGCTGCGCGAGTTCCTGTTCGCGCGCGTCACGCAGCGCGCGGTGCGCACCATCGCGCTGCAGGTGTTCCGCCATCTGCACGCGCTGTCGCTGCGCTTCCACCTGAACCGCCAGACCGGCGGCATGACGCGCGATATCGAACGTGGCACGCGCGCGGTCGGTTCGCTGATCAGCTACACGCTGTTCAACATCCTGCCGACGCTGGTGGAGATCACGCTGGTGCTGGGCTATCTCGTCACGCACTACGACATCTGGTTCTCGGTGATCACCTTCGTCGCGCTGGTGACGTACATCTCCTTCACCATCTTCATCACCGACTGGCGCACGCACTTCCGCCGCACCATGAACGAGCTGGATTCGAAGGCCAACACCAAGGCCATCGATTCGCTGATCAACTACGAGACCGTCAAGTACTTCGGCAACGAGGACTATGAAGCCAAGCGCTACGACGAAGGCCTGCAGCGCTACGAATCGGCCGCCGTCAAATCGCAGACCTCGCTGTCGCTGCTGAACACCGGACAGTCGCTGATCATCGCCACCGCCGTCACGCTGATCCTGTGGCGCGCCACGCAGGGCGTCATCGACGGCAAGATGACCCTGGGCGACCTGGTGCTGGTGAACTCCTTCATGATCCAGCTGTACATACCGCTCAACTTCCTCGGCGTGATCTACCGCGAGATCAAGCAAAGCCTGGCCGATATGGAGAAGCTGTTCGCGCTGCTGGACCAGAACCGCGAAGTGGCCGACGCGCCGGACGCCCAGCCGCTGCTCACGCATGGCGCGCAGGTGCGCTTCAACCACGTGGACTTCAGCTACGAATCCAAGCGCCAGATCCTGTTCGATGTGGACTTCACCATCGCGCCGGGCACGACGACGGCGGTGGTGGGCCATAGCGGCTCGGGCAAGTCGACCTTGTCGCGATTGCTGTTCCGCTTCTACGAGGTCAACGCCGGCGGCATCACGATCGACGGCCAGGACCTGCGCTCCGTCACGCAGGACACGCTGCGCCACGCGATCGGCATCGTGCCGCAGGATACGGTGCTGTTCAACGACACCATCGAATACAACATCGCCTACGGCCAGCCCGGCGCGACCAAGGAGCAGATTGTGGCGGCGGCACGCGCGGCGTCGATCCACGACTTTATCGACAGCCTGCCGGACGGCTACGCGACCATGGTCGGCGAGCGCGGTCTCAAACTCTCCGGCGGCGAGAAGCAGCGCGTGGCCATCGCCCGCACGCTGCTGAAGAATCCCGCCATCCTGATCTTCGACGAGGCTACGTCCGCGCTGGATTCCAAGGCCGAGCAGGCGATCCAGGCGCAGCTGAAGGAAATCGCCAGAAGCCGCACGACGATGGTGATCGCGCACCGCCTGTCCACGGTGGCGGACGCGCAGCAGATCCTGGTGCTGGACCACGGCCGCATCGTTGAACGCGGCACGCACCAGTCGCTGCTGGCGGCGGACGGTTTGTACGCGCAGATGTGGCAGCGGCAGCAGGCCAAGGCCGATGAAGAATTGGCGTCGTCCCCCGACGACGTCGTGGATGCGGTCTAACTACGCGGTCCAACTAAGGAAGCGACTGTGCCGCGCCACACGCTGAAGATGGCGCTGACCTGCGGCGAGGAGACCGGCGGCAACATCCACGGCCTGAACGAATATATCGGCGTGCAGTCGCTGATGGAAGGCCGTACGTCCCTGTACGACCTGGTGAAGGTCCACGCCGGCCAGAACTAGTGAACTAGGCCAGCGCGCGGTAGCGGAAATCGCGCATGCACACAGCGCCCTCGCCGGCGCTGTAGACGCCCGGCTTGAGGCTGAGGAAGCCGCCGAACACGTTGTGGTGTATGCCCGATACCTCCATTTGCCACGGATGCTGGATCCACTCGCCGTCGCCGTGCGCATACCAGAAGGTGACGACATTCTGGTCATTGCGCATGCGGATGCGCACGGTGGACACGGCCATCTTCTGGCGCATCCAGCTCTGCTCCTGGCCGTAGTTGTAAGTCCTCATGTGGGTGGCGCTGAAGCCGATGCCGACGAACATGCGCTCGTTGTAGTGTAGCAGCAGGCCGCCGTGGCCTTCGCCGGAAATGTCGAGCGTGACGGTGGCTTCGTAGCTGCGGTCGCCGGCGGTGCAGGTGAGCGGCGAGCAGTCGGTTGGTGACTCTCCCTTGCCGGCGATGGTCAGGCTGCCCGCCGCGCGGTGTACGCGCTGCATCTCGTTCGGTCCCGGATTGAAAAAGCTCCACTGCATACCGAAGCGGTCCTGCGTAAAGTCGTCGGACTTGGCGTGGCCGTGCGGGACCGCGCTGCCTTTTTTCGGCATCGGCAGCGGCGACGACAGGTCGCCGCCCTTGGCCTTGAACCAGCCGTCGCTGGTCCACTCGATCGGCTCCAGCAGGGTTTGGCGTCCCAGCGTGCGGTAGCCGTTTTCGTAGCCGTGGTAAACCATCCACCAATCGCCGGCCGGGCCTTCGACCAGCGTGGCGTGGCCGCGCGACCACCACATCTCGTCGGCGCTGCGGGTGCGCACCAGCGGGTTGTGCGGGCAGTTCTCCCACGGGCCGTGGATGGAGCGCGAGCGGGCGGCGATCACCATGTGGCTGGTCGGCGGGCCAGAGGTGCCACCGACCGCCAGCACCAGGTAGTACCAGCCGTTGCGGCGCAACAGCTTCGGTCCTTCGGGCGCGAACATCTCCACCACCCAGTCGGACGGATAGCGCCACGGCTCGTAGACTTTTTCAAGTGTGCCGACGGTCGCCAGGCCGTCGTCGGTCAGGCCGATGCGGCGCACACCGTTGACGAACAGGTAGCGCTTGCCGTCCTCGCCGACAGCGTGGCCGGGATCGATGGCGTCGATGTGCAGGTCGACCGGATCGCTCCACGGGCCGCGGATGTTGTCGGCCCAGATGACGTAGATGCTGGCCTTGGCGGGGATGTAGATGAAATAGCGGCCGTTGTGCTTGACGAGGTCCATCGCCCAGACGTCGCCGATCGGCTTGGTCAGCGCGGCCACGATGGGCTCCCAGTTCACCAGGTCGCGCGAATGCCAGATGACGGCGCCGGGGTAGGACAGGAAGGACGAAAACGTCATGTAGTAATCCGCGCCGTCCTTGAGGATGGTGGGATCGGGGTGGTCGCCGGACAGGATGGGGTTGAGGTAGGTGCCGTTGCCCAGGTCGGCCTTGCGCTGGCCTTCGACGCCGCGTCCCCAGGTGGGCTTGGCGCTGGCCGCCAGCGGCGCCAGCGCTGCGCCCGACAGCAGTGTTTTCAGCGCGGTGCGCCGTGTTGATTTCATGGTGTCCCCGTGTCTCGATATCGTTGCGGCAAATGGTGCCCCGAGTGAAACGGGCGCGCAATTGCGAAACTTACTAAGCCGGATAACGATTCTGCGCAACTGCGTGGCTGCATTCGCTTGCTGCGAGGCCGTGCAAGGCGCATGATGAATCGAGGAAGATGAGGAGAATCCAATGAAAGATGGTTTGATGCTATTGATTGCCGGCTTGGTTTGCGCGGGTGGCGCGGCGCTGTTCTTCAGGATTTTCGGCAGCGAGGCTTTCAACGTCATCACTTTGCTGACGCTGGTGTCCGTCCTTATCGATAATGTACGATTGCGGCGCAGATTGCGTGAGATGGGCTATAAACCTGAAGGGAAGCGTACCTGGTTCTAAAAAAAAGGCCACCTCACGTGAGGTGGCCTTGGTTCTTATGCGGCTTTGACTAGCTCGACCTCGCCGGGAGCGGCCAGCTCGCCCTCCCACTTGGCGACCACCGCGGTGGCCACGCCGTTGCCGATGACGTTGGTCGCGGAGCGCGCCATGTCGAGGAAGTGGTCGATGCCCAGCAACAGCAGCATGCCCGCTTCAGGAATGTTGAACTGGCCCAGCGTCGCGGCGATCACCACCAGCGAGGCGCGCGGCACGCCTGCCATGCCCTTGGAGGTCAGCATCAGCACCATCATCATCGACATCTGCTGGCCCAGCGACATCTCGATGCCGTAAGCCTGCGCGATGAACACGGTGGCGAAGGTGCAGTACATCATCGAGCCGTCCAGGTTGAACGAGTAGCCGATCGGCAGCACGAAGGCGGCCAGGCGATTACGCACACCGAAACGTTCCAGGCCTTCCAGCGTCTTGGGATAAGCCGCTTCGCTCGAGGCGGTCGAGAAAGCCAGCAGCACCGGGCTGCGCAGCTCTTTGAGCAGGCCGAAGATGCGGCCCTTGAGGAAGGCGAAGCCGATCACGACCAGCAACAGCCACAGCAGCCCAATGCCGAGGTAGAACTCGGCCATGAACACGCCGTAGGTCGACAGCACGCCCAGGCCGCTCTTGGCGATCACGCCCGACACCGCCGCGAACACGGCGATCGGCGCGAACTGCATCACGTAGCCGGTAACCTTGAGCATCACGTGGGCCACGCCGTCCAGCGCGGCGACCATGACGTTGGCCTTTTCGCCGACCGCCGCGGCGGCCGAACCGAAGAACAGCGAGAAGATCACGATCTGCAAAATCTCGTTCTTGCTCATGCCTTCGACGATGGAGGCCGGCACCAGGTGGGTGACGAATTCCTTCAGTGTCAGGCCGGAGACCACCAGGTCGGACTTGGCGGTGGTGGCGGCCATGTGGCCCAGCAGCGCGTCGCCGGGGCGGAACATGTTGACCAGCACCAGGCCCAGGCTCAGCGACATCACCGAGGCGATGAAGAACCAGCCCAGCGTCTTGATGCCGATGCGGCCCACCTCGGAGGCGTCGCCCATCTTGGCGATGCCGCAGACCAGCGTCGAGAATACCAGCGGAGCGATGATCATCTTGATCAGACGCAGGAACAGCGTGGTGATCAGCGACATGTAGTCGGCGAATTCCGTCGGCTTGGCCAGGTTGGTGTTGGCCAGGTAACCGGCGAAGATACCCAGCGCCAGTCCGACGAGGATGTAGGTGGTCAATCGGCTTTGTTTATGCATGTTATGAGCTTCCTGTGGTAGTGTCTCTCTGGGCCTGCGCAGAGGGCGGGGTGTCCGCCGCTGCGGGTATTCTGCATTGGCTGCAACCGGTATTTTATGGTCCGGTTGATGAAACTATGGGCAAGTTCCGCAGTATCCTTGTGGGCAGGGGCGCTGTCAAGCGCCTGCTGGGCCGCGCCCGTGCGGGTTCGGACCGGCTTTTTTATTCAGCGGACATATGATCGAAATCAACAACGTCAGCAAGTGGTATGGCCAGTTTCAGGTGCTGGGCGAGTGCAGCACCAGGGTGGAAAAGGGGGATGTGATGGTCATTTGCGGGCCTTCCGGCTCCGGCAAATCCACGCTGATCAAGACCGTCAACGGGCTGGAACCGTTCCAGCAGGGACAAATTACTGTCGATGGCGTCGCCGTCGGCGACAAAAACACCGATTTACCGGCCTTGCGGGCCCGTATCGGCATGGTTTTCCAGAATTTCGAGCTGTTTCCCCATTTATCGGTGCGCGACAACCTGAACCTGGCCCAGGTCAAGGTGCTGGGCCGCAGCGTCGACGAAGCCACCGCGCGTGGCCTGAAGTACCTGGATCGGGTCGGCCTGCTGGCGCAGCAGGACAAGTTCCCCGGCCAGCTGTCCGGCGGCCAGCAGCAGCGCGTGGCCATCGCCAGGGCGCTGTCGATGGACCCGATCGCCATGCTGTTCGACGAGCCCACCTCCGCGCTGGACCCGGAAATGATCAACGAGGTGCTGGACGTGATGGTCGGCCTGGCGCAGGAAGGCATGACCATGATGGTGGTCACCCACGAAATGGGCTTCGCCCGCAAGGTGGCCAACCGCGTGGTGTTCATGGACAAGGGCCGCATCCTGGAGGATTGTGGCAAGGACGAATTCTTTGGAGCGCCCCGCTCGGAGCGGGCCCGCGATTTTCTCGCCCGGATAATTCATTAATTAATATTTTATCTACAAAGGCGTGGAGTATCCCCTCAGGCTGGCCTGCACGAAATCGATGAACAGCCGCACCCGCGACGGGATCAGGCGCGATTCGATGATCGCATACACCGGTATCGGCGCGAAGTCCCATTCCGGCAGCACCCGCTGCAACTGGTCTCGTTCCAGTGCCCCGATCGCCTCCGGGCCGGCGGAAATCGCCACGCCCATGCCCAGCGACGCCAGTTTCCTGCACATGCTGACGTTGTTGGCGGTGTAGCGCCCACCGACGTCGACGGTGACCGTCTTCGTGCGCGAAGACAGGGTCCATTGCGCCCTGCCTCCGCCCGGGAACTGGATCATGCACTGGTGGTTGACCAGGTCCTCGGGATGCCTCAGCGGCGGCGCGCCGCGCAGATACTCCGGCGACGCCAACAGGAAGCGCGGCAGCAGGCCCACCTGGCGGGCGATCAGCGTCGACGGCGTGGGCGGCGGCGTGCCCATGCGGATCGCGCAATCGAAGCCGTCGGTCACGAGGTCGACGCGGCGCGGCGTCAGGTCCATTTCAAAGTCGATTTGCGGATACTGCGCGCTGAACGCCTTCAGCGACGGCGCCAGGTAGGCGATCGCCAGGTCCACCGGCATCGATACCCGCAGCGTGCCGGTGGGGTGCTCCGCCAGTTCCTGCAGCGATTCGTGAGCGATGCGCGCCTCGGCGACGATGCTTTCGCAGCGGCGGAAATAGGCTTGCCCGGCCTCGGTCAGCTCGACCTTGCGGGTGGAGCGGTGGAACAGGCGCACGCCGATTTCCTTCTCCAGCTCCGAGATGCGGCGCGACAGCGTGGAGTTGGGCATGTCGAGCGTCTCGGCGGCGCGCCGGAACCCTTTGGCGTTGGCGACCGCCACGAATAATTCCATGCTCGATAAGAGTGACATCTCGATTGCTCCATCAGTGGATCAGTGATTTCATTTTAAGCTATTTATCCCGTGAGGGAATCAATGGATGATGGCTGCACATTCACTCACTTAGCGAGGCTCTCCATGAACACCTTATCGACAGCAGTGCAAATCGGCCCTTACCTCCTGCGCAACCGCATGGTGATGGCGCCCATGACCCGTTCGCGCGCCAGCGATGCGGACGGTGTGCAGTCCGAACTGGCCGTGACCTACTACCGCCAGCGCGCCACGGCGGGCTTGATCGTCACCGAAGGCGTCTTCCCCAGCGCGATGGGCAAGGGTTATGTGCGCACGCCGGGCATCTACAGCGACGAGCAGGTGGCCGCGTGGAAGAAGGTGACGGCGGCGGTGCATGCCGAAGGTGGCCGCATCTTCATGCAGGTGATGCACACTGGCCGCATCTCGCATCCAAGCATGCTGCCAGGCGGCGCGCTGCCGGTGGCGCCTTCCGCCATCAAGCCTGCGGGGCAGTCATTCACTGCCAACGGCATGGCCGATTTCGTCACGCCACGTGCGCTGGAGACTTCCGAGGTGGCGGACGTGGTGGCGGAATACCGCCTGGCGACACGGCGCGCGCTGGAGGCGGGCTTCGACGGTGTGGAGCTGCATGCGGCGTCGGGCTATCTGCCGGAGCAGTTCCTGGCGTCGGGCAGCAACCAGCGCAGCGACCAGTATGGCGGCTCGATTCCCAACCGTGCCCGCTTCATTCTGGAGGTGCTCGGCGCGATGATCGCGGAGGCGGGCAGCGACCGTGTCGGCATCAAGATCTCGCCGGAGATGGGGTTCAACGACATCAAGGACGATACGCCGGTGGAGACCTACACCTACCTGGTGCGCCAGCTCGCGCCGCTGGGCCTGGCCTATCTGCACGTGGCCAAGTTCCAGGCTGAATATGACTATCATGGCGAGTTGCGGCCTTTGTTTAACGGCGCCTACATCCTGGGCGGCGGCCAGACCCGCGAGTCCGGCGAGCAGCGCATCGCGGCCGGCGAGGCCGATGCCGTGGCCTATGGCAGTGCCTTCCTCGCCAACCCCGACCTGCCGCGCCGCTTCGCGTTGAAGGCGCCGCTCAACACGCCGAATCCGGCGTTGTTCTATGCGCCGGGGGCGCAGGGCTATATCGATTATCCGGCGCTGGCCGATGCGGTATCCAACCGCGCCAACCGCGCCAACCGCGCGCTGCGCATTCATGCCTACGGCGGCGAGGAGGTGATGCGGTGGGATGAAGTGCCGATGCCGCAGCCAGGTCCGGGCGAAGTGCTGGTGCGGGTTACCGCCGCCGGCGTCAATGGCCTCGACTGGAAAATCCGCGATGGCCTGGTCAAGGATGTTTTCCAGCTGCCGCTGCCCGCCACGCTGGGTTTGGAATTGGCCGGCGAGGTGGTTGCGGTTGGCGCAGAAGTCGACAGCTTTGTGGCCGGCGACCGTGTGTTTGGCGCGTTGGACGGCCTGGGCGCCTACGCCAGCTACGTGACGGTTGCCGCCTCGAAGCTGGCGCCGATACCTGCCGCCATCGAGGACGCCACTGCCGCGGCGATTCCGATCGCCTCGACGACGGCATGGCAGGCGATGTTTGAAACGGGCCAGTTGCAACGCGGCGAGACAGTGCTGATCCATGGCGCCGCCGGCGGTGTCGGCAGCTACGCGGTGCAGTTTGCCAAGCGGGCCGGCGTCCGTGTGCTGGTCACCGCGCAAGGCCGCAATGCCGACCTGCTGCGCCGCCTTGGCGCCGATGAAGTCATCGACTACAAAACCACCCGCTTCGAAGAGGTGGTGAAGGATGTCGACCTGGTGTTCGACCTGGTGGGCGGCGAAACGCTGGACCGTTCGTGGCAGGTGCTGTCGCCTCGGGGCCGCATCGTCAGCATCGCCGCGCCGGATATCGCCAATCGCACACCGGCCGGCCGCAGCGGCAGCTGGCACACGAGGCACCCCGACGGCGAACTGCTGGCGCGGATCGCCAAGCAGGCGGGCAGCGGCGAGTTGACCGTGGTGGTGTCGGAGGTTGTCGCGGCCGGGGAGGCGGCGGCCGCCATCGAACGCAACAAAACCGGCCACGGCGCAGGGAAGACGGTGATACGCTTCTAAGGAGCCCGGACGCGTTACGCGTAGTGCGTCCACATGCGCAGGATGCGGACAATATGCTGATCCGGGAAAACCTCATAGACGAGGCGGTGATGTATGTTGATCCTGCGCGAGTAGGCTCCCGCCAAGTCCCCGACAAGTTTCTCAAAAGGCGGTGGACGCGCGAAAGGATCGTTGGCCAGCAAGTCGAGCAGTGACTGCACTTGCTTCTTCATGCCGGCGGCGGCTACCTTTTTAGCGTCTTTCTGCGCCTGGTGGGAGTACACCAGCTGCCAGCTCACCAGATTAATTCCTTATCGCTGTCACTTAATGGCTCCGCCCGTGCGGCAAGGATGGACTCGCGCATCCCTGGCACGGACAGCAAGTACAGCGTTTCCTGTATTGCGCTCCAGTCCTCAGCCGAGACCAGCACCGCGTTGTTGCGCTTGCCGGTGATAGTGACCGGCGTGTGGCTGGCTGCGGTTTCATCGATCAAATTATAGAGGCGTGCACGGGCGTCGCTGGCGGAGATGGTATCCATGATTGTTCCCTTGTGGCGTGAACAAAACGTACGCCTTAACGTACGCACTGTCAAGCGAGCGGCGCGAGAGGGTAAAATGGCGGGATTCGCCATTGATAGCCTGAAAGCCCGCCGCCATGTCCGACCTCGAACACACCCCAGACAGCATCACCATCGCCCGTCCCGACGACTGGCATTTGCACCTGCGCGACGGCGCCACCCTGGCCAGCGTGCTGCCACATAGCGCCCGTCAGTTCGGCCGCGCCATCGTGATGCCCAACCTGAAGCCGCCGGTCACCACCACCGCCGCCGCCGAGGCCTATCGCAACCGCATCATGGCCGCGCTCCCAGCTGGCATGAAATTTGAGCCGCTGATGACGCTCTACCTGACCAACAACACGCCGCCGGACGAGATCCTGCGCGCGCAGGAAAGCGGCATCGTCCACGCGGTCAAGCTGTACCCTGCCGGCGCCACCACCAACTCGGACGCCGGCGTGACCGACCTGTCCAACTGCTACAAGACGCTGGAGATGATGCAGGAAGTGGGCATGCCCTTCCTGGTCCACGGCGAAGTCACCGACCAGGACATCGACCTGTTCGACCGCGAAGCCGTCTTCATCGAACGCGTGATGCGCCCGCTGCGCCGCGACTTCCCGGCGCTGAACATCGTCTTCGAACACATCACCACCAAGCACGCCGCGCAGTACGTGGCGGAAGCCGAAGGTCCGATCGCCGCGACCATCACCGCGCATCACCTGCTGTACAACCGCAACGACATCTTCAAGGGCGGCATCCGTCCGCACTACTACTGCCTGCCGGTGCTCAAGCGCGAAGAACACCGTCTGGCGCTGGTCACCGCCGCCACCAGCGGCGACGAGCGCTTCTTCCTCGGCACCGACTCCGCGCCGCACGCGCAGGGCGCCAAGGAAGCCGCCTGCGGCTGCGCCGGCTGCTACACCGCACTGCACGCGATGGAGCTGTACGCCGAAGCCTTCGAGCGCGCCGGCGCGCTCGACAAGCTGGAAGCCTTCGCCAGCTTCAACGGCCCGGCCTTCTACGGCCTGCCGCGCAACACCGACACCATCACGCTCAAGCGCGAGCAGTGGACGCTGCCGGAAACCCTGCCGCTGGCGGACCAGCAGGTGGTGCCGCTCAACGCCGGCGAAACCATCAACTGGAAAATGGTATAAGCAGTGCTGCAAGCGATAGACTGGCCGCGTCCCTGGTACGATTCGATACGCACCGCGGCCGGCCACCTTTCGGCGGACGTGCCCTTTTTGGACACGTTCAACGCGCAAGCCGCCGCACTGGGCCTGCGCAATCACCAGGGCTTGCCGATTCACTTCGTGCCGCAGGAGTCTCTGCCGGAAGGTACTGCCTACGAAGCCTTCATCGACGCCACCGGCGGCGTGCCCACGCGCGACAATCTGCATGACTTCTTCAACGGCCTTGTGTGGCTTAGCTTCCCGCGCATCAAAGTGCAGCTGAACGCCTTGCAGGCGGCGCAGATCGCGCGCGACGGCGTCGGCAAATCGCGCGGCCCCGCGCGTGACGGCGCCACCATCTTCGACGAAAACGCCGCCCTGCTGGTGGTGCGCGACTGTGACGCCGGCCATGCGCTGACGGCCGCGCTGCACGACCATCAATGGCGCGCCGCCTTCATCGGGCAGCGCGCCAGCTTCGGGCCGGACGCGCAGGTCTGGCTGTTCGGCCACGCATTGATGGAGAAGCTGGTCGCGCCGCGCAAGGCAATCACCGCGCACACCCGCGTGGTGGTAGCCGGCGACGACTTCTTCGCGATGGAGCACGACGCCCGCCGTCATTGGATCGACGCCACCGTGGCGCGCGACCTGGCCGACCATGGCCTCAGCACCGCCGACTTCACGCCGATGCAGGCGCTGGGCGTGCCGGGCTGGTGGCCGCAGCAGGACGACGCCTTCTATGACGACGCAACGGTGTTCCGCCCCAAACGCGCACCAGCGGTAAAATAGCTTTTTAACCGACTTCGCCGCCGATGCGGCAGAAAGAGCACGCCATGACGCAGGTAATTCGCTGGGGGATACTCGGCACCGGCAAGATCGCCAAGGCTTTCGCCATCGCCTTGCAGGAGACCCCGGGCGCCAAGCTGGCCGCCGTTGCTTCGCGCAGTGTAGATAGCGCTACCAGCTTCGGCGCCGAATACGGCGTGGAGCGCTGCCATGGCAGCTACCAGGCGCTGGCGGACGATCCCGAGGTGGACGTCATCTACATCGGCACGCCGCACCCCATGCACCACGAGAACGCGCTAATGTGCCTCAACGGTGGCAAGGGCGTGCTGGTGGAGAAGTCGTTCACCATGAACCGCCGCCAGGCCGAGGACATCATCAACCTGGCGCGCCAGAAGAAGCTGTTCGTCATGGAGGCGATGTGGACGCGCTTTATGCCGGCCGTGGTGGAGGCCAAGCGCATCGTCGACAGCGGCGAGATCGGTGTGCCGGCCAACGTCAGCGCGGATTTCGGTTTTACCGCGGATGCGGGACCTGAGCACCGCCTGTTCGCTCCTGAACTGGGCGGCGGCGCGCTGCTGGACCTGGGCATCTATCCCTTGTCGATGGCGTCGTTCTTCCTCGGTCCGGTAACGGGCGTGAAAGCGCAGGCGGAGATGGGCGCCACCGGCGTCGACATGCAGACCGCGTTCGCGCTGACGCACAAGGATGGCGGCGTATCGTCCTGCGCGTGCAGCCTGCGTTCGCGCACGCCGACCGAGCTGACGATCTCCGGCACCAAGGGCTACCTGCGCCTGCACGACCGCTTCCACAACACCGAGACCATCACGGTCACGCTGGTGGACGGCGTCTCGCGCAGCGAGCGCACCATCAACCTGCCGCGCAGCGGCAATGGCTACACGCACGAGGCGCAGGAAGTAGGGCGCTGCATCCGCGCCGGCTTGATCGAAAGCCCCGTGATGCCGCATGAGGAAACGCTGTCCATCATGGGCACGCTGGACGACATCCGCGCGCAGATCGGCTTGAAGTACCCCGCCGACGTTTAGGGCCTTCAAGCGCGGGCGGCGGGAACTGGGTAGAATCGGCAGATGTCGTTTCCACAATCGGGTCCCTATCATGTTCGTCGCCTCCCGTACGCCCTCGCTTAAAACCGTCCTGCTGGCCAGCGGCGTCGTCCTGACGCTGGCGATGGGCGTGCGCCACGGCTTCGGCTTCTGGCTGCAGCCGATCTCCCAGGCCAATGGCTGGACGCGCGAAACCTACTCGCTGGCGATGGCCTTGCAGAACCTGTTGTGGGGCGCGTTCGGCCCGTTCGCCGGCATGGCGGCGGACCGCTTCGGCACCATGCGCGTGGTGCTGGTGGGCGCGGTCAGCTACATGGCGGGGCTGGTGTGGATGGCGCTGGTGAAGGACTCCACCTTGTTCGTTATCGGATCGGGTGTGTTCATTGGCCTGGCACTGGCGTGCACCGCGTTCGGCGCGGTCAGCGGCATCATCGGCCGCGCGGCGCCTATGGAAAAACGTTCGTGGGCGTTCGGCATCTCCGGCGCGGCCGGTTCCTTCGGTCAGTTCCTGATGATGCCGGTGGAGCAGCAGCTGATTTCCGTCGTGGGCTGGCAGAACGCCTTCTATCTGCTGGCCGGGCTGGTGGTGGCGCTGATGATACCGATGGCCTTCTACCTGCGCGAGCCGGCGGTGGAGCATGGCGGCGGTCCGCAGCAAAGCGTGCGCGAGGCGATGAGCGAGGCGTTGGGCAACCGCTCCTTCCTGTTCCTGGTCGCGGGCTATTTTGTGTGCGGTTTCCAGCTGGTGTTCATCGGCGTGCACATGCCGGCGTATTTGAAGGACAAGGGTATCGCCAGTCCGGGCGTGGCCGTGATGGCGCTGGCGCTGATTGGCTTGTTCAATATCTTCGGCTCGTACTACGCGGGCAAGCTGGGAGGACGCTTCCCCAAGCGCTACCTGCTGTCGTCGATTTACTTCACGCGGGCGGTGATCATCGGCCTGTTCCTGCTGGCGCCATTGACGCCGTACTCGGTGTACGTGTTTGCGGCGGCGATGGGATTCATCTGGCTGTCGACGGTGCCTCTGACGAACGGCATCATCGCCGGCATCTTTGGCGTCAAGCACATGTCGATGCTGGCGGGCGTGGTGTTCTTTTCGCACCAGATGGGCAGCTTCGCCGGCGTGTGGCTGGGCGGCTACCTGTTCGCCAGGCTGGGCAGCTACGACATCGTCTGGGGCATCGCGATCGGGCTAAGCATCATGGCGGGGCTGATTAATCTGCCGATCAACGAGCGCGCCATCGAGCGTGGCGTCTTGAGGGCGGCCTAGCGATGAAAACCTGGCTGCTGCGCGCGGCCGGCGTCGTGGTGCTGGCGCTGGTGTTCATGGCCTACCTGACGCCAGACTTCCTGCTGGACCTCGCCAACCGCATCTACCTGTGCTTCTGACCCAGCCATCGTCGTTCCCGCGCAGGCGGGAACCCATAGAACCTGTCCAATCTTGCTCAGCATGGATTCCCGCCTGCGCGGGAATGACGATGGGGTCAGACTTTAAGGAACTCTTCGCGGCCGCCTAGCCAGCGGGCCAGGTGGGCTTCGACGGTGGCGGCTTTTTCTGGTGTGTTGGCGTGCAGGAGGTCGTGGGCGACGTCGCGCGCCTGGTCGACCAGCCAGCCGTCCGTCTCCAGGTCGGCGAAGCGCAGCATGGCCTGGCCGGATTGGCGGGCGCCGAGGAATTCGCCGGGGCCACGAATCTCCAGGTCGCGCCGCGCGATCTCGAAGCCGTCGGTGGTTTCGCGCATCGTCATCAGGCGCTGCTTGGCGACGCCTCCCAACGGGCTTTGGTACAGCAGCAGGCACACCGACGCCGCCGAGCCCCGGCCCACACGCCCGCGCAGCTGGTGCAGCTGCGACAGGCCGAAACGCTCCGCATGCTCGATCACCATCAGCGATGCATTCGGCACGTCCACGCCCACCTCGATCACTGTGGTGGCGACCAGCACCTGCACCTCGTTGGCGCTGAAGGCATCCATCACCGCCTGCTTCTCGGCTGGCTTGAGGCGGCCGTGTACCAGGCCTACGTTCAGGTCCGGCAGCGCTTCGGCCAGCAGCGCGTGGGTGTCGGTCGCGGTCTGCAGCTGCAGCGCTTCCGATTCTTCGATCAGCGGACAGACCCAGTAGATCTGCCGTCCTTCCAGCGCGGCCGCATGCACGCGCTCGATCACTTCATCGCGCCGGTTCTGGTCGACGGCACGCGTGACGATGGGGCTGCGGCCCGGCGGCAGCTCGTCGATCACCGATACTTCCAGGTCGGCGTAGTAGGTCATCGCCAGCGTGCGCGGGATCGGCGTGGCCGACATCATCAGCTGGTGCGGGACCGCGCCCTCGACGCCCTTGTTGCGCAAGGTCAGGCGCTGGCCCACGCCGAAGCGGTGCTGCTCGTCGACGATCACCAGCCCCAGGTTGGCGAAGTTCACCGCGTCCTGGATCAGTGCGTGCGTGCCGATCACCAGCTGTGCTTTGCCCGATTCGATCAGCGCATACGCTGCCAGCTTCTCTTTTTTCTTCAGACTACCGGTCAGCCACGCGACCTTCACGCCCAGCGGCTCCATCCACGCGGCGATCTTGCGGAAGTGCTGGTCGGCCAGGATCTCGGTCGGCGCCATCAGCGCGGCCTGGAAGCCGCTGTCGATCGCCTGCGCGGCCGCCAGCGCCGACACCACCGTCTTGCCGCTGCCGACGTCGCCCTGCAGCAGTCGCTGCATCGGATACGGATGGCGCAGGTCGGCGCGGATTTCGTTGAGCACGCGCTGCTGCGCGCCGGTCAGCTTGAACGGCAGCGCGGCCTGGAAGCTGTCCGACAGCGCGCCGATCACCGTCAACGCCGCCGCGCCCTTGGAACGGCGCGCACGCTGCGCACGCTTCAACGACAGCTGCTGCGCCAGCAGCTCGTCGAACTTCATGCGGGTCCACGCGGGATGCGAACGGTCGAGCAGCGCGTGTTCGTCCACCTGCTGCGGCGGATAGTGCAGCAGCCGCACCGCCGGTTCGAAGTCGGACAGCTGCATCCGCGCGCGCAGCTGCTCCGGCAGCGTGTCGGTCCAGTCGACGCGCTTCATCGCATCGCCGATGGCGCGCCGCAGTATCGGCTGCGACAGGCCTTCGCCCGACGGATACACCGGCGTCAGGGAAGTGGGCAGCGGCGCGCCTTCGTTGACCACCTTGTACGCAGGGTGCACCATCTCGGCGCCGAAGAAGCCATGTTTCAGTTCACCGCGCGCGCGCACCCGTGTGCCCTCGGCCAGCTGCTTGACCTGGCTGCCGTAGAAGTTCATGAAGCGCAGCTGCAAATCGCCCGTCTCGTCGGCGATATGCACCAGCAGCTGCTTGCGTGGCTTGTAGGTGATTTCATTCTTGACCACCAGGCCCTCGACCTGCGAGGTCTCGCCGCCATGCAGGCGCGCCTCTTCGATGGTGATGACCTGGGTCTCGTCCTCGTAGCGCATGGGCAGGTGCAGCACCAGGTCCATATCGGTGTGCAGGCCCAGCTTGGCCAGCTTGGCTTCCGGACTGACTGCCTTCTTGACGGTTTTGGAGGTTGAAACAGGCATATTGGAGCGTTTTTCGGGCACTAGCGTAAAATAGAGGGTTGGCCGCAGCAAAGCAACGCCGGTATTGTACGACTTGCACCGCCATCGGGCCTATCCGAATTTTCTTCAACAGTTTCCAGAAGTCCGCAAATGTACTCGCTTTCCGATTTCGATTTTAACTTGCCGCAAGAGCGTATTGCGCAATTCCCGCTGCCAGACCGCAGCGCTTCCCGCCTGCTGCACCTGGACGGCGAGCAGATCATCGACCGCCAGTTTGCCGACATCGTCGGCCTGCTGCAGGCCGGCGACCTGCTGGTGATGAACAATACCCGCGTGCTGAAGGCGCGCTTCTTCGGTGTCAAGGAAAGCGGCGGCAAGATCGAGGCGCTGGTCGAGCGCGTGCTGGACAACCGCACCGTGCTGGCCCAGGTGCGCGCCTCCAAGTCGCCCGGCCCCGGCGTCAGGATCCGCCTGGCGGACGCCTTCGACGTCACCGTCGGCGAGCGTGCCGGCGAGTTCTATACCCTGCATTTCGAGGCCGACGTGTTCGAGCTGATCGAAGCCCACGGCCGCCTGCCGCTGCCGCCGTACATCGAGCACGACGCCGACTCGTTCGACGAAACCCGCTATCAGACCGTGTTCAACAAGGTGCCGGGCGCCGTGGCCGCGCCGACCGCTGGCCTGCACTTCGACGAGAAGTTGCTGGCCGAGCTGAAGGCCAAGGGCGTCAACTTCGCCTACGTCACGCTGCACGTGGGCGCCGGCACCTTCCAGCCGGTGCGCGCCGAGGTGCTGGCCGAGCACAAGATGCACACTGAGTGGTACACCATGCCGCAGGAAACCGTGGACGCCGTGCGCGCCACCCGCGCCGCCGGCCGCGATGTGGTGGCGGTCGGCACCACCAGCCTGCGCGCGCTGGAATCGGCCTCGCAGAGCGGCCAGCTGGAGGCCGGCAGCGCCGATACCGCGCTGTTCATCACGCCCGGCTACCAGTTCAAGACGGTCACCCGCCTGATCACCAATTTCCACCTGCCGAAGTCGACCCTGCTGATGCTGGTGTCGGCCTTCGCCGGGTTTGAAGAGATCCGCAAGGCCTATGCCCATGCGATCGCCAATGAATACCGTTTCTTCAGCTATGGCGACGCCATGCTGCTGACAACCCGGAATCGCGCTTAACACCGCCCGCGCGCGCGTCATCCCCGCGCAGGCGGGGATCCATGCTGAGTGAGCCAAGCCGGCTCAGTATGGATTCCCGCCTGCGCGGGAATGACGGGCGGGAGGCAACAATAAGGAATGAATAATGTTGGAATTTAAACTGCACAAGACCGATAGCAGCGGCCTGACGAAGGCCCGCCGCGGCGAAGTCAAACTGAACCACGGCGTGGTCCAGACCCCGATCTTCATGCCGGTCGGCACCTACGGTTCGGTCAAGGCAATGTCGCCGCTGGAGTTGAAGGAAATCGACGCCCAGATCATCCTGGGCAACACCTTCCACCTGTGGCTGCGTCCGGGCAATGACGTCATGGCCAAGTTCGGCGGCTTGCACGACTTCATGGGCTGGGACAAGCCCATTCTCACCGATTCCGGCGGTTTCCAGGTGTTTTCGCTGGGCGCGATGCGCAAGATCACGGAAGAGGGCGTGCACTTCAACTCGCCGATCAACGGCGACAAGCTGTTCCTGTCGCCGGAAGTGTCGATGCAGATCCAGCGCGTGTTGAACTCGGACATCGTCATGCAGTTCGACGAATGCACGCCTTATGAAATCGACAACCGTCCGGCCACCTTGGACGAGGCGGCCAAGTCGATGCGCATGTCCCTGCGCTGGGCGCAGCGCTCGATGGACGAGTTCCAGCGCGGCGAGAACCCGAACGCGCTGTTCGGCATCGTCCAGGGCGGCATGTTCGAGAACCTGCGCGACGAATCGCTGGCCAAGCTGGAAGAGATCGACTTCCCCGGCCTGGCCATCGGCGGTCTGTCGGTGGGCGAGCCGAAGGAAGATATGATGCGCATCCTGGCCCACGTCGGCCCGAAAATGCCGGCCAACAAGCCGCATTACCTGATGGGCGTCGGCACGCCGGAGGACCTGGTCAACGGCGTATCCAACGGCGTCGACATGTTCGACTGCGTGATGCCGACCAGGAATGCCCGCAACGGCTGGATCTTCACCCGCTTCGGCGACGTGAAAATCAAGAACGCCCGTTATAAGGAAGACAAGGAACCGCTGGACAGCACCTGCTCCTGCTATGCTTGCCGCAACTTCTCGCGCGCCTACCTGCATCACCTGAACCGCACCCAGGAGATCCTCGGCGCGCGCCTGAACACCATCCATAACCTGCACTACTACCTGGACATCATGCGCCAGATGCGCGAGGCGCTGGATGAGGACCGTTTCCACGCCTGGACCCTGCAATTCCACGCCGACCGGGCGCGCGGCGTTTAAATCTGTTGTAACTCTTGTAAAAAGATTTATGCCACCCAGATAGCCGGAAGTCCTGCCAGCTTCCGGCCAGTGCTAGAATACAGCGCTATTTTTTCAAACTATTATCGGAGTCACCTGTGTTCATTTCCAACGCTTACGCCCAATCGGCTTCCCCACTCGACGCACTCGGCCTGGGCGGTAACCTCACCAGCTTCCTGCCGCTGATCCTGATGTTTGTCGCGATGTACTTCCTGATGATCCGTCCTCAGCAGAAGCGCGCGAAAGAACAGAAGGCCATGATGGAAGCGCTGGCCAAGGGTGACGAAATCGTGACCGCCGGCGGCGTGCTGGGCAAGGTGACCAAGGTGACCGACCTGTACGTGACCCTGGAAATCTCCAGCGGCGCCGAAATGACGGTGCAAAAGAACTCCGTCACCATGCTGCTGCCTAAGGGCACGCTGAAGGCGCTGTAATCAGGCCAGGCCCGCGCTACGCGGGCCTTATTGCGTCCGACGCCTAACACTGAACGTTGAACAATATGAATCGCTATCCTCTCTGGAAATACATACTGATCGTAGTCGCCATTCTGCTGGGCGCGCTATACACCGCGCCTAACTATTATGGCGAATCGCCTGCGGTCCAGGTTACGAGCGGCAAATCGACCGTCAAGATGTCGTCCGACATGACCGCCAAGGTGGAAGCGGTGCTCAAGGGCGCCGGCATCGCCACCAACGGCATCGCCTTCGACGGCACCGGCACCTACGCTTCGGTGCGCGCCCGCTTCGCCGATCCGGACACCCAGTTCCGCGCCAAGTCGGTGCTGGAAAAAGGCCTGAACGCCGATCCGGCCGATCCGACCTACCTGGTCGCGCTGAACCTGCAAAAAGACACGCCGAAATGGATGCAGGCATTGCATGCGCTGCCGATGTACCTCGGCCTGGACTTGCGCGGCGGCGTGCACTTCCTGATGCAGGTCGACACCAAGGCCGTGCTGACCAAGCGCGTTCAAGGCATCCAGGCTGCGGCCCGCACCCTGCTGCGCGATAAGAACGTGCGTCACGCCGGCATCGACCGCGTGGGCGACGCCATCGAAATCAAATTCCGCGACGACGCCACCCGCCAGAAGGCCAAGGACGTACTGCAAGGCCAGATGAACGACCTGCTGTTCGTCGATTCGGGCGAAGGCGATGCGCTGAAGACCACCGTCACGCTGAAGCCGATCGCGCTCAAGCAAACCGTCGACGATGGCGTCAAGCAGAACATCTCGACGCTGTCCAAGCGCGTGAATGAGCTGGGCGTGGCCGAACCTATCATCCAGCAGCAAGGCCCTGACCGCATCGTGGTCCAGCTGCCGGGTGTGCAGGACGTGGCGCGTGCGCGCGCCGTGATCGGCCGCACCGCGACGCTGGAAGTGCGCATGACCGACAACTCGGTCACGCCGGGTACCGAGCTGACCTCGCCGATTCCGTTCAACTCCGAGCTGTTCACCGTCGGTCGCAACGTGCCGGTCGTGCTGAGCAAGGATGTGGTCATCACCGGCGACTCGATCTCCAGCGCCACCGCCACCTTCGACCAGAACCAGCAGCCTGCCGTCAGCATCACGCTGAACGGCGACGGCGGCCGCAAAATGCGCGACCTGACCCGCGACAACGTCGGCAAGCGCATGGCCATCGTGCTGTTCGAGAAGGGCAAGCCGGAAGTGCTGTCGGTCGCCACCATCCAGAGCGAATTTGGCAGCAGCTTCCAGATCACTGGCATGGGTACCGCGGAAAACTCCGCCGAGCTGGCGCTGCTGCTGCGCTCCGGCGCGCTGTCCGCACCAATGGACGTGATCGAAGAACGCACCATCGGCCCGCAACTGGGCGCCGAGAACATCAACAAAGGTCTGCATTCGACGATGTACGGCTTCGCCGCCATCGCCATCTTCATGATCGTCTACTACATGATGTTCGGCTTCTTCAGCGTGCTGGCACTGGCCTGCAACCTGTTGTTGCTGCTGGCATTGCTGTCGCTGATGCAGGCGACCCTGACCCTGCCTGGTATCGCCGCTATCGCGCTGGCGCTGGGTATGGCGATTGACGCCAACGTGCTGATTAACGAGCGTATCCGTGAGGAGCTGCGTTCCGGCGCCACGCCGCAGGCGGCGATTTCCGCCGGCTTCGACCGCGCATGGGCAACCATCATCGACTCCAACGTGACCACGCTGATCGTCGGTATCGCCCTGTGGGTGTTCGGTTCCGGTCCGATCCGCGGCTTCGCCGTGGTGCACTGCCTGGGCATTTTGACCTCGATGTTCTCCGCCGTGTTCATCTCGCGCGGTGTGGTCAACCTCTGGTACGGCCGCAAGAAGAAGCTGCAATCGCTCGCCATCGGTACCGTTTGGGTACCGGGTCTGAAATAAACAGGGGCTCACATGGAATTTTTCCGCATCAAAAAAGACATACCGTTCATGCGCCACGCGCTGGTGTTCAACGTGATTTCCGCGTTGACCTTCGTCGCGGCCGTGTTCTTCCTGATCCACAATAAGCTGCACTTCTCGGTGGAGTTCACCGGCGGCACCGTGATGGAACTGCGCTACCAGCAGCCTGCAAAGCTGGAGCAGATCCGTCACTCGCTGGAGAAGATCGGCTACGAACAGCCGGAAGTGACCAGCTTCGGCACCGCGCATGACGTCATGCTGCGCCTGCCGGTGATCAAGTCGATCACCTCCAAGGATGCGTCGCAGCTGGTGTTCAACACGCTGTGCGCGGCCGAGCAGGGCTCGACCAAGCAGATCGACACCGTGACCGCCAAGGGCGAACACGTGGTCAAATCCGCCTGCATGGATGCCGCCGGCGCCGAAACGGTGTCGCTGCAAAAAGTCGAATTCGTCGGCCCGCAGGTCGGCGACGAGCTGGCGCAGAACGGCCTGAACGCACTGGTGATGGTGATTATCGGCGTGATGATCTACCTGGCCGTGCGCTTCGAATGGAAGTTCGCGGTGGCGGCGATTATCGCCAACTTGCACGACGTGGTCATCATTCTCGGCTTCTTCGCGTTCTTCCAGTGGGAGTTCTCGCTGACGGTTCTGGCGGCGGTTCTGGCGGTGCTGGGTTACTCGGTCAACGAGTCGGTGGTTATCTTCGACCGTATCCGTGAAAACTTCCGCAAGCAGCGCAAGTCGTCGGTGCATGAAGTGATCGACAACGCGATCACCTCGACCATCTCGCGTACCATCATCACCCACGGCTGCACGCAGATGATGGTGCTGTCGATGCTGTTCCTGGGCGGTCCTACGCTGCACTACTTCGCCATCGCGCTGACCATCGGTATCTGCTTCGGTATTTACTCGTCGGTGTTCGTGGCTGCCGCAGTGGCCATGTGGTTGGGCGTGAAGCGCGAAGACCTGATCAAGCCGATCAAGGAAAAAGACGAAACCGATGGCGCTGTAGTTTAAACAACGTTGTCGATTAGGTAGTAAAATCCCCCTTCAGCCTGAACGCGCTCAAGATCGCGCTCAGTGCAGAAGGGGGATTTTTTTTATGTCGTATAGATTTTTAGCCAGCTTGCTGGTCTGCTGCGCCGCGCACGGCGCTGAACTGCCGTGGGACCTGAGCTACACGTCGGCGTTGCGCGATCATCCGATCGCGGACAATGAGTTCATGCGCATCTGGCCGCAGCAGCACCCGCAGCGGCCCATCCACCAAAAGCTGGCGGAGTACGCGGGCGAGCCGATCGAGGCGTCGATGCTGATCGAGCAGCCGGACGGCCACGCCGGCGATGCCTTCGCCCAGTGGTTCATCAAGACGCGCAACACCGCGCAGTTGTGCAGCTTCCATCCCAAGCGTATGAACGAGCCATGCAAGAAGCTCGATCCTGCGCGCGTGGAGGCGGCCATCCGCGATGTGCTGCATATGTCCGATCCTTGGCCGCCGCGCGGCGACGGACTGGTGGCAGAGAAGGACTACTTCGGTCCCGGCAAGCCGCTGCTGTTCAATTACCTCGGTTATGTCAGCGTGTACGTGGACGGCGTGTCGTCGCAGCGCCCTATCGGTGGCGACGAGTGGAAGGAGCGGCTCGACAAGTCGCGCCCTGCAGGGCCGGAAGCGGGGCGCATGCAGGAGGCTTTGGCGCATGCGATGGAGGGCGCGGTGGAGCCGGCGCCTGTCGCTGCGGCCAAGCCGGCAAGCGTCGCGCCGGAGAGCACCGAACTGAATGCCCGCAATGCCTTGATCGCAGAAGTGCAGGGCTATCTCGATAAAGGCGACTACAAGAACCTGGAGGCACTGCGCAAGCGCTTGCTGGACCCGACCCAGCGCACCGGCAGCGGCGTCTGGAAGCTGGCGATTTTCTACAACCAGCTGCACTGGCGTCCGCGGAATACGCGCGACATGGCGTATTGGACCAGCATCGAGAACGAAGCCAAGGCTTGGGAGAAGCAGTTCCCCAAATCGAACGCGGCGCGCATGTATCGCGTCTATGTGCTGCTCGGGCGCGGCACTGCCTTCCGCGGAACGGCCAGCTACAAGGACGTGCCCAAGGAGGACGTCGAGCGCATGCTGGCCGCCACGCGCGAGGCGATGAGCATCCTCAACACGCTTGAAAAGCCGATGCTGAAGGAGCGCGATCCTGAGTTCTACAAGGCCCTGCTGCAAGTGCTGCCGTACACGGATCACTACAGCTTCCTTGGCGTGATGAACACCCTGGCCGATGCGCGCAAGGCGTTCCCCAACTATCACGAGACCTACTTCACAGCCGCCTTCTTCTCGACCGAGATGTGGGCCAGCGCGCCGGACGCGGTGGACGACATCGCCCGTAGTGCCATGACGATGCGGACTGCCGATTCCGACGCGATGTACGCCCGCGTCTACTGGTACATGAGCCAGATGGCCTACGACGACAAGCTGTTCGACAACAGCCTCGCCGACTGGAGCGAGATGAAGACCAGCTTCGATGCGCTGGTGGACCGCTATCCCGATCCGTGGAACCTGAACGCCTACGCCTACTTCGCCTGCCAGGCCGGCGACTACGCCACGATGGCTGGTCTGTTGAACCGCATCGGTGAGCGGCGCGAATACGCCAGCTGGGGCAAGCGCGGCGCGCGCGCCTACGAGGACTGCGCCAGCCATGCCGGCGACGACACCAGCCACTATCTGGCCGATCTGCGCGAGACGGTCAAGAAGCGCCAGTTGCGCACCTTCTACCGCTACATCAACTACGCGGCGCAGACGCGTAAGGATGGCAAGTACGGCGAGAGCCTGCGCATTGTGCGCAAGGCCGAGGAGTTGAACCGCGTATTGTTCAGCAAACCGTCGATGATGGTGCAGTACCACCTCGGCCTGACGCTGCATGCCATGAAGCGTTATGACGAAGCGTTGCAGGCGCTGTCGCTGGGATTGCAGTCGCAGCCTGGTTACGCGCCGGCCTACTTCCAGCGCGGGCTGGCCTACGAAGCGCTGGGCCGCCGCGAGGAAGCGCGCGGCCAGTTCGAAACCGCCGCCGGCCGCATGCCGGCCGAGATCACCAGCCGTGAGCCGGCGCAACGCGAGGCGGAAGAGCAGGAACGCCGCACGATGTCGGCCAAGTTCCGCGAGTACGGAATCAGTTTCTGATTGTTCGGCGGTTCTATGGATTCCCGCTTTCGCGGGAATGACGGTATCCGCGCCGTCGTTCCCGCGAAGGCGGGAACCCATGCTGAGCATCCGATGCGTTAGCGCTCCGTTTTGATCATGTCGTACAAGGCCTGCGCGGCCGGCGACAGGTGGCCGGCCTTGCGGGTGATGAGCACCAGCTGGCGCGAGATGGTCGGCTCCTTCAGATTGATGGCCCGCAGGCGCGGATAGCTGCCCTTGATGATCGCCAGCTTGGGCACGATGGCGGCGGCGATGCCCGATGCCACCAAACCCACCGCCGTCGCACTGCGCTGCACGTCGTACTGGAAGTGCAGGTTCAGCTCCGCGCTCTTGCTGCCCAAATAGCTGTCCAGCAGCGCGCGGTTGCCGTTGACGTCGCCGGAGAAGATCAGTGGATAGGGCTGGATCTGCGCCCACGTCAGCGAGCGCCGTTTGGCCAACGGATGATCGTCGCGGCACACCAGCACGAAGTGATCCTCCATCAGCGGCACCGATACCAGGTCGGGATGCATGCCGCCACCGAGCCCGATGCCGAACTCCGCCTCCCTGCGCTGCACCGCCTCCGCCACGCGCGAGGAGGCGTGGTCGAGGATCTTGATGCGGTTCTCGGGAAAGCGCGCCGAATACTCCTGGATGATCTGCGGCAGGTACTGTATGCCCATCGTCGGCACGCAGGCGATCGCCACGTCGCCGCGCTGCGCCTTGCCGGTCTCGCGGATCTCGTTCAGCGTGGACGACAGCTCCTGCAGCAAGCGCCGCGCCTGCGGAAGAAAGTCATTGCCGATGCGGGTCAGCGCGACGGAGCGTGTGGTGCGCTCAACCAGCATCACGCCCAGGAAGTCCTCCAGATTGCGTAGCCGTTGCGTGACGGCGGTCTGCGTGACATGCAGCGTCTCCGCCGCTTTTTGAAATCCGCCGAAGTCCGCAATCGCGACAAAAGCCTGCACGCCGAGTATGTCGATTTTCATCAGAATTATGAATGAATGGTCTAAATAAATTCATTGTACTTATATTTGATGGAGGCGGAAAATTCGCCTCATTGAAACAGAAGGAGAGGATCATGCCGCTATCAACAATTTTCCTGGTGTTCTCCAAGCTGGCGCTGATGGGCTTTGGTGGTGTGATGCCGTTCGCCTACCGCGCCCTGGTCGAACAGCACAAGTGGCTGACGGCCGAGGAGTTTGCGAAGTATCTCGCTACCAGCCAGATGCTGCCCGGTCCGACGATCTGCAACGTCGCGCTGATGGTGGGCAACCGCTACGCCGGCACGGGCGGCGCGTTGGCGGCGCTGTGCGGCCTGGTCGCCGGTCCGTTCATGGTGGTCATCGCCTTGGGCATGGTGTACCAGCGCTTTGGCGAGATCGAGATATTCCGCCACGCGATACGCGGCATGGCGGCGGTGGCGGCGGGGCTGATCCTGGCCACCGCCGTGAAGATGGCGAAGTCCATGTTCGCCAGGGCCGACTGGCGCGAGCACCGCACGCTGTTGCAGGCGGCGTTGCTGACGCTGGCCTTTATCGGACTGGGACTGCTGCAATGGCAGCTGGCGCTGGTGTTCTGTGTGCTGGCGCCATTGGGCACCGGTGCGAATTATATGGTGGGAGAACAGAAATGAACGAGCAATCTCCAGTGGCGGAACTGTCACTGCACATAGCGTTGATGTCGTTGATGGCGGTGGGCGGCGGCGTGGTGCTGCTAGGGCCGCAGGTCGGACACTACGTTGTCGAGGGCAAGCAGTGGCTGAACAACGAGCAGTTCTCGGCCGCCTATGCGATAGCGCAGGCGGCGCCCGGCCCCAACCTGTTGTTCATTTCGCTGGTGGGCTGGCTGATCGCCGGCTGGGCGGGCGCCATCGTCACCACGCTGGCGGTACTGGTGCCGTCGACGCTGCTGACGCTGACCGCGATCCGCCTGCAGGCGCGCCATGCCGGCGGACGATGGACGCAAGCGCTGGGCAACGCCTTCGCGCCGATATCGATAGGCTTCCTGGCCGCCACCGCCTGGCTGTTCACCCGCATCTCCAACGTCAACTGGCATGCCGATGTGCTGACGGTACTTGCGGCGTTGATACTACTGCGGTCCAAAATCAATCCGGTGATGCTGATCGCGGCCGGTGCGTTGGCCGGCGCGCTGCGCATCATCTGAGCGCTTGCGGTGTCGAACGCGACGCCGACGGGCACTGGCCGAACAGCTTGCGGTAGTCGCTGGAGAACTGGCTGAAGTTGCTCAGCCCCCAGGAGCCGGCCACGTCGCCGATGGCGCCGCCGTCCTGCAGCTGCCGGCGCACGCCGTTCAGGCGCACCATGCGCAGGTACAGCATGGGGCTCATGCCCAGCACGTCCTCGAAGCAGTATTGCAGCGTGCGGCGGCTCACGTGCACGCGCTCGCACAACTCCGGCACCGTGATCGATTCGCTGCAGTGCGCCATGATGTACTCGCGCGCCAGCGAGACGACGTGGCGCCGGCGTTGCAGGCTGGCGGCCAGCGCCGGCTCCACGCAGCTATGGTCGAGCATCTCGATCAGCGCGCCCAGCACCAGCTCCTGCCACTGTCCGTCACAGCCGCCCGCGACCAGCCCATCGGGTGGCAGCAGCTGCGACAGCAGGCGCAGGCATTTGGCCTGGGCTTGTGCATCGACCTGCAACAGCTCGGCCGACTGCACCCGCTGCCAGTCTATCTCGCAGCCATAGCGCTGCGCTGTCTCGGCCAATAGCTCGCGGCTGGCGACAATGCCGAAGATGCTGTAGGCGCACGGTGTTACCAGTTCGAACTCAACGTTGCCGGGCTGCACCATCATCCAGTCGGCCTCGGTCTGGCGGCCGTTGATGCGGGTGCTGGCGCCGTGGTCGGGCAGGCCGAACCAGATGGCGTCCGGCCACACGCGGCAGGACTGGCGCACCGACTGGCTCAGGCTTTCCCGGAACACTTGCAGCTGCGGCAGGCGCAACTCGGTCAGCGCGCCGCGGAACAGGCCGGAGCTGATCTGGTCGTAACTCTGTTGCCAGTTAGTGAGCTTGCTGGCCAGTTCATCGGCGTCATGCGCCATCACAGTGCGCAAATCTGGCGCACTGTGTACCAAGGCTGTCGCAGTCTGGTGCATATTATTTTTCTCCCACTGTTGTTATTTCTTCCCGTGGACGCTAGCCCCCCGCAAGTTTGCCGATTTTCGATAACGCTGGCATTTGGCTGGCTCCTATACTCGATTCTGCTGCAACTTCCATACCAGACGCGCTTTATCTTAGGGAGAATCACATGAACGCAAAACAGGCGGCCGGGCAACCGGCGCTGCAACAGTCGCTAGGCACCTTCCAGTTGTGGGGCATCGCGGTAGGCCTGGTGATCTCGGGCGAATACTTCGGCTGGAGCTACGGCTGGGCCTCGGCGGGGACGCTGGGCTTTACCATCACCGCGCTGTTTATCGCAGCCATGTATACCACCTTTATCTTCAGCTTCACCGAGCTGACCACGTCGATCCCGCACGCGGGCGGCCCGTTCGCCTACAGCAAGCGCGCCTTCGGTCCGACCGGCGGCTACCTGGCCGGCGCGGCCACGCTGATCGAGTTCGTGTTCGCGCCGCCGGCGATTGCGCTGGCGATTGGTGCCTATCTGAACGTGCAGTTCCCCACCGTCGATCCGAAGACGGCGGCGGTCGGCGCCTATCTCGTATTCATGACCTTGAACATCGTCGGCGTGCAGGTGGCGGCCACCTTCGAGTTGCTGATGACGCTGCTGGCGATCTTTGAATTGCTGGTGTTTATGGGCGTGGTGTCGCCGGGCTTCTCGGTGGTGAACTTCGTCAAGGGTGGCTGGTCGGGGCAGGATCATTTCAGCGTCGCGTCCATCCCCGGCATGTTCGCGGCGATTCCGTTTGCGATCTGGTTTTTCCTGGCGATCGAGGGCGTGGCCATGGCGGCCGAGGAAGCCAAGGACCCGAAACGTTCGATTCCCATCGCCTACATCGCCGGCATCATTACGCTGGTGCTGCTGGCGATCGGCGTGATGGTGTTTGCCGGCGGTGCGGGCGACTGGACCAAGCTGGCCAACATCAACGATCCGCTGCCGCAGGCGATGAAGATCATCGTCGGCGAGCACAGCAACTGGCTGCACATGCTGGTGTGGCTGGGCCTGTTCGGTTTGATCGCTTCCTTCCACGGCATCATCCTCGGCTATTCGCGCCAGATCTTTGCGCTGGCCCGCGAGGCTTACCTGCCGCATTACTTCGCCAAGATCCACCCACGTTTCAAGACGCCGCACCGCGCCATCCTTGCGGGCGGCGTGATCGGTATCGCTGCCATCTATAGCGATGAGCTGATCAAGATCGGCGGCCAGACCCTGACCGCCAACATCGTCACCATGTCGGTGTTCGGCGCCATCACCATGTACATCCTCAGCATGCTCAGCCTGTTCAAACTGCGCCGCGAGGAACCGAACATGGCGCGTCCTTTCCGCGCACCGTTCTATCCATTGTTCCCGGCGATTGCGCTGATCGGCGCTCTGATCTGCCTGGTGACGATGATCTATTACAACCTGCTGATCTTCGGCGTGTTCGTCGGCTTCATGGTCGTGGGCTATGCATTCTTCCTGGCCACCAAGGGCAACCGCCAGCAGCACGCGGCGTACGACGCCGTCTAACTTACATCAACGGAGTACTATCCATGTCCAAAACCATTTTCTCCCTGCTGGCCGCGGCCGGATGCCTGGCTTGCGCGGCAGGCAGCGCACTGGCCGCCGATGCTGCACCGGCACCGGCTGCGCCCGCACCCGACTGGACCAACACCGGCAACGTGACGCTGGTGTCCGACTATATTTTCCGCGGCATTTCGCAGACGCAGGCCAAACCGACCGCGCAGGCCAATCTGGACTTCACCCATGTCAGCGGCATCTACCTCGGCCTGTTCGGTTCCGGCGTCTCGCACGCGGCCTATAACAACGGCAGCGGTTCGGAGATCGACGTCTACGGCGGCTACCGCTATCCATTGAGCGCGGACAGCAATATCGACGCCGGCCTGGTCACCTACTGGTATCCCGGCGCGCACTATGCGGCGGGCGGCAAGGACATCAAGTACCATACCCAGGAGGCCAAGCTGGGTGTGAATCTCGGTACCTTCAACGCCTACGCCTGGGTGGCGCTGAGCCAGTACTGGTTCGGCTTCGCGGTGCAGCCGGACAGCGGCAAGCTGGCCAACACGCGCGGCACCGCCTACGCCGAAGTGAACTGGAATCCCGAGTTGATGCCGGGCCTGGTGCTGAATCTGCACGCGGGCCGCCAGCAAGTGCGCAACATGAGCGATTTCAATTTCTTCGACATCAAGGCGGGCGTGACCAAGACGATGGACGTTTGGGCGTTCACGGCGGCGGGGACCTACAATAGCGGCGACGCCAGCAAGAACGGCACGCCCTTGTGGACCTTCTTCAACGCCGACGGCAGCGGCAAGAACGTGGCACAGAAGCGCCTGGTCGTGACCGCCGCGCGCAATTTTTAGTAACTGTAACTTCGTCATTCCCGCGTAGGCGGGAATCCATACTGAGCCTCTGACCACATGGCGTATGGGCTCCCGCCTACGCGGGAGCGACGGCGTTTAGTAGCATCGGGAGACGGCAATGAGCAGCTTTGCACATACGGTAGGCAGCAGGACATATCAGTTCCGCGACCTGAAGGACTTGATGGCGAAGGCGACGCCGGCGCGTTCCGGTGACTATCTGGCGGGGCTGGCGGCGGCCAGCGCCGAGGAGCGGGTGGCGGCGCAGATGGCGCTGGCCGAGCTGCCGTTGTCGCTGTTCCTGAACCAGATGGTGGTGCCGTACGAGCAGGACGAGGTGACGCGCTTGATCATCGACGATCACGACCGCATCGCCTTCTCCCGCATCGCCCACCTGACCGTGGGCGACTTCCGTAACTGGCTGCTGGGCGACACCGCCGATGAAGCCGTGCTGGCCGCCGTCGCGCCCGGCATCACGCCGGAGATGGCGGCGGCTGTTTCCAAGATCATGCGCATCCAGGACCTGATCCTGGTGGCGAAGAAATGCCGCGTCATCACCCGCTTCCGCAACACCGTCGGCCTGGCGGGACGCATGTCGACCCGCTTGCAACCCAATCACCCGACCGACGACGCCACCGGCATCGCCGCCAGCGTGCTGGACGGCCTGTTGTACGGCAGCGGCGACGCGGTGATCGGCATCAACCCGGCCACCGACAATGTGCCGCAGGTGATCAAGATCGTCACCATGCTCGACGAGATCATCGACCGCTACGGCATCCCTACGCAATCGTGCGTGCTGACCCACGTGACCAACACCATCGCCGCCATCGAGCGCGGCGCGCCGATCGACCTGGTGTTCCAGTCGATTGCCGGCACCGAGGCGGCCAACGCCAGCTTCGGCATCAACCTGGCCTTGCTGGGCGAGGCGCAGCAGGCGGCGCTGTCGCTGCAGCGGGGTACGGTGGGCAACAACGTCATGTATTTCGAGACGGGGCAGGGCAGCGCGCTGTCGGCCAACGCCCATCACGGCGTCGACCAGCAGACCTGCGAGACGCGCGCCTACGCGGTGGCGCGCAAGTTCCAGCCGCTGCTGGTCAATTCGGTGGTCGGCTTCATCGGGCCGGAGTACCTGTACGACGGCAAGCAGATCGTGCGCGCGGGACTGGAGGACCACTTCTGCGCCAAGCTGCTTGGCCTGCCGATGGGCTGCGACGTCTGCTACACCAACCACGCCGAGGCCGACCAGAACGACATGGACATCCTGCTGACCCTGTTGGGCACGGCAGGCTGCACCTTCGTCATGGGCATCCCCGGCTCCGACGATATCATGCTCAATTACCAGACCACGTCCTTCCACGATGCGCTGTACGCGCGCCGCGTGCTGGGCCTGAAGCCGGCGCCGGAATTCGAGGCTTGGCTGCAGGAGATGGAAATCTTCACCCGCGACGATTACGTTACACTGGGCAAAGCGCTGCCGGCGTCCTTCCAGCGCGCGCTGGCTAGCCTGAACTGATGGGAATGCGTATGAACGACGACGAGCACCTGCTGCCCGCCAGCCCTGTCACCGCCGCCAGTGACGACAGCGTGGTGACCAGCAATCCGTGGCGATCGCTGCGGCGCTTCACGGCGGCGCGCATCGCGCTTGGGCGCAGCGGCGTCAGCCAGCCGACCGTGCCGCAACTGGAGTTCCAGCTGGCGCATGCGCGCGCGCGCGACGCCGTGCATCTGGCGCTGGATCATGCCGCGCTGGGCGATGCCCTGCAGGCCGCAAGCGGCTTGCCTTGCCTGCCGCTGCATAGCGCCGCCGCCAGCCGCGACATTTACCTGCAGCGTCCCGACTTGGGCCGTCGGCTTGACGAGGCCTCGCGCCAGGCGCTGCTGGAGCACCCGCGCGATGGTGCGGGCTACGACCTGGCCTTCGTCATCGCCGACGGCCTGTCGGCGCTGGCCATCGAGCAAAACGCCTTGCCCTTCCTGAAGGTGCTGATGGCGCGCCTGGCCGCCGAATCGTGGTCGCTGGCGCCGCTGTCCATCGTGCGGCAGGGGCGGGTGGCGGTCGGCGACGAGGTGGGCGAGCTGCTGGGCGCGCGCGCGGTGGTGGTGCTGGTCGGCGAACGCCCCGGCCTCAGCTCCCCGGACAGCATGGGCCTGTACCTGACCTGGGCGCCGCGCACCGGCCTGACCGACGCCGCCCGCAATTGCATCTCGAATGTGCGTCCGGCGGGCTTGACCTACGACGACGCAGCCTTCAAGCTTCACTACCTGTTATCCGAATCGCGCCAGCGGCAGTTGTCCGGCGTCGCGCTGAAGGATGAAACAGCCACCGACAACACCACGCTGGACGCACCGCCGCGCAATTTCCTGCTCGACCTCGATTAGTCGGCAGGCGGACGTCCCGCCCGACCGACCAGTGAGAGAGCAGCGATGAGCCGTACCGGCCGACTTTTTCTATTGATGGACGCGATGCGCGGCTACCGCCGTCCCGTCACCGCCGCCCGCTTGGCCGAGCAGCTGGGTGTATCAGAACGCACCATCTACCGCGACATCCAGACCTTGTCCGGCCTGGGCGCGCCGCTGGAGGGCGAGGCCGGGGTCGGCTACATGCTCAAGGCCGGCTTCTTCCTGCCGCCGCTGATGTTCGGCGCCGACGAGCTGGAGGCGCTGGTGCTGGGGGCGCGCTGGGTGCGAAGGCAGGGCGACGAGGCGCTGGCCGCCGCCGCCAATAACGCGCTGGCCAAGATTGCCGCCGCCACGCCCAAGGACCTGCGCGACGACATGGCCGAGACCAGCCTGTGGGTGCCGCTGGGCCAGGACCAGGACACCGCCAGCGACGTCCACGTGCGCCCGGTGCGCGAGGCGATCCGCTACCAGCACCGCCTGCGCATGGCCTACCAGGACGAGCACGGCAAGCCGTCGGAGCGGGTGGTGTGGCCGTTCGCGCTGGCCTTCCTGGAGGGCAAGCGGCTGCTGGCCGCGTGGTGCGAGCTGCGCATGGCCTTCCGCCATTTCCGCATCGATCGGATCGCGGCGGTGGAGTCGCTGGGCGTGCGCTACCCGGCCCGCCGCAGCGACCTGCTCAAGACCTGGCGCAAGGAACAGAACCTGCGCGAAGACTACTGACAAAAACTGTCGCGCGGCGGGTCTACGATGAAGTCCTCAACCCATTCATCGGAGACCTGTCATGCGCTTATACCACCACCCCGCTTCCACCAGCTCGCGCCGTGTGATGCTGGCCGCCCTGCACATGGGCACGCCGTTGGAACTGACCGAAGTAAACCTGATGAGCCAGGAGGACCGGCGCCGCCTGGTCGCGCTCAACCCCAACAGCAAGGTGCCGGTGCTGCAGGACGGCGATTTCATTTTGTGGGAATCCTGCGCCATCATGCAATACTTGGCCGACCGCACCCTGGGCCAGACGCTGTATCCGGACAATATCCTGGTGCGGGCCGACATCAACCGCTGGCTGCTGTGGTCGTCGCAGCATTTCGCGCCGGCGCTGGGCGGCATCGTCTATGAAAACATCTGGAAGGGCTTGACCGGCGGCGGCGCTGCCGACGCGCAGGAACTGGAGCGCTACGGCCGCCAGGTGGCGCAGTTTGCTGCCGTGCTGGAGCAGCATCTGGCGGGGCGCAGCTGGATCGTCGGCGACAAGCTCAGCCTGGCGGACTTCGCGCTGGCGTCGTCGCTGATGTATGTCGAGCAAGCTAAGTTGCCGGTCACTCAATATCCGAAGTTGATGGCTTGGCTGGGGCGTATTCAGCAGCTCGATGCCTGGAAACAATCGGAGCCTGTGTGGTGATGGAAATGTGGTTCCATATGTGAACTGGCGCACAGAGCGAGCGGGGCGGGGAGGGTATTCTGGACTTGTCTCCTCTGGAGGAGATCCCTAGTTTTGGACTTTGCCCGCTCCCCAGCGGGCTTTTTTTTATGCCGTCGTTCCCGCGCAGGCGGGAACCCATGCTGAGCGTGCTTCGGACACTGTGTATGGATTCCCGCCTGCGCGGGAATGACGGGGTTACAGCATCAGCACCGCATACAGCGACTGCACCTCCAGCGCCGATTCGCTCATGATGGCGTGCAGCGTGCCTTCGCCGACCACGAAGTCGATGGTGCGCGCGCCCTGCAGCGTGGTCGCGCCCGGACGCTGGTACAGCGGCGAATGCACCGGCGACAAATCATTGGCCAGCAACAGCGTGTCGCCCAGCGTTTCCGGCGGCAGCGCGCGCAGGCCGACCCACATCGATTCGATCGCCCGGTAGACGCCTTCCGGCACATCCAGCTTGGTCAGCACGCCTCGGCCGATTTCCACCTCGCCGTGCTCGACCCAGTCCTCCGGTTCGCCGTCCATCACTTCCGGGTGGTCGCCGGCGCAGGACAGCATGTAGAAGCCCGCCACCTCGTGCACGATGCCGGCAAACAGCGCCGTGTCCGGATCGACGTGGGTGACGCGGCGTGCGATCACCTGCGACAGGGCCGCCACGTGCGCCGTGTGTTCCCACAGTTGATTGACCTTGGCCAGCAGGACGGGATCGGTGACCTGGCTGCCGATCTGGCGCACGATCAGCGCCGCCACCAGCGATTGCAGGGTGCGCACGCCCAGCCGCTGCACGGCCGCGCGCACGCTGGAGATTTCAGTACCGGAACGGTTGTAGGCCACCGAGTTGGCGATGGCGACGCTGCGCGCCGCCAGCAACGGGTCTGCCTGGATGAGTTTGGCTGCCGCCTCGATGTGGCAATCGGGATCGCTCAGCGCCTGCTGCAAGCGCAGCGAGGCGTTGACGTTGGCCGGGAACGAGAGTTCCCCCCGGCTCGCCTGAGCAGCGATGGTCTTGAAGGCGTCGAGTCTGTCCATTGCAAAAAATTATACCCGGAATATTGCCACATGGCACTTTTTCTGAAAATACTTTTGCCCGGCGCAACGGCTCGCCTTCGGCACGCCCCTTCAGCGGGATTATTGCTCGCTGAAGATGGCGTCGCAGCCGTCCTGGGTGGCGTCGGTGTCTTGCAGTTCGTCGGTCAGGCCCAGGTCGAACAGTTCTTCGATGGCGTTCATAAAGCTGTTGTGCTTGGTCGCGCCGATCAGGCGGTAGATCTCGCCGTCTTCGTTGCGTACGCCGATGATCAGTTTTTCCTGGCGCACTTCGTCCGGCGTGGACTGGTTCAACAGCAGGTTGCCGATAATGTGTTTGTCGAATTTGGCAGGCTTTTTGCCTTCGAGCAGAGTCGTTTTCAAATGATTTCCTTGGTTGAGTCGTGGGTGGACGGGCATTCGGTATGGCCGGCCATGATCACAGTTTTAAGTTCGGTCAGGGTTTTTTCAAGGGCGGCGAAATCGTCTTCGCTGTAATGCGCGAACACTTTTCCGCTTTCCTTCACGACCGCCGGGAAGACCGTGCAGAACACCTGCTCGCCCTCCGCCGTCAGCCGGACAAAGAAGGAACGTTTGTCGTAGTCGTTGCGCTGACGCTCCACCAAACCTTTTTGCTCCAGGCGCTCGATCACGCCGGTTAGCGTGCCCTTGGTGATCAGCGTCTTGTCGCCTAATTCTTTATAGGACATGCCGGGCGTATTGCCCAGCGTGGCGATGATATCGAACTGGGCGTGCGTCAAGCCGCTCTGGCGCACGTACTGGCCAGAGAGCCGTTCATAGCTCTGTAAGCAATCGGCCAGCAGCCGGATGCTTTTCAAAAATCGTTCACCCATAGACCATGATTATAGCCGGTTCGCACGGGCAATCTTGGCCGGTACTATAATGGAGGACGCACATTCATAATAAAAAAACCATGCCTCAACACCTGCGCGGCATTGCCGCTTTGCTGATCGTGACCCTGGTTTGGGGCACGACTTTTCCCGCGATGAAGAATATGACCGGCTACCTGTCGGCCAGCTGGATCGTGCTGTGCCGCTTCGCGCTGGCCGGCCTGCTGTTGTTGCCGTTTATGTGGCGCGCCAAATGGAACGATATCCGATGGGGCATCGTGGCCGGCGCGGTGTTGTTCCTGTGCTACGTGTTCCAGATCGAGGGGCTGGCGCTGACCAGCTCCAACCGCAACGCCTTCGTCACCGGCCTCAACGTGCTGGTGCCGCCGCTGCTGGGCGTGCTGATGGGCGCGCGGCTGGAGCGCCGCATCGTCGTCGCGCTGGTGCTGGCGCTGGCCGGCCTGTTCTCGCTGTGCTGGGAAGGCAGCTTCACCTGGGGCCGCGGCGATACGCTGGCGCTGCTGTGCGCGCTGTTCTTCGGCATTTACGTCAAGTTAATGGAAAGCACCACCCGCAAGGTCGAGAAGCTGATGGTGCTGACGGCGTCGCAGATCCTGACGGTGGCCGTGTGCGCCGCCGTGTGGCTGCTGATCCGCGAAGTGCCGCTGGGCCTGGCCGAGCGCAGCCAGGACCTGCCGGACTACGTGAGCTATATCTGGAAGGGTTTGCAGATCTACGGCCTGAACCTGGCCTACCTGGGCGTGGTCGCCACGGCGGCCATTATTTCGCTGCAAACCTGGGGCCAGAGCCACAGCAGCGCCAACGAGGCGGCGGTGATCTACGCGTTCGAACCGGCCTGCGCGGCGATCTTCGCGTATTTCTGGCTGGGCGAGACGCTGGCCTGGAACGGGCTGCTTGGCGCGGCGCTGCTGATCTCCGGCATGATCGTCAGCCAGTGGAGCACCGAGCGGCCCGCCGCCGTGCTGGCTCCGGAGTAAGTGTCCCATGTCTTTCGATAATTTGTCCCGCGTCGTCCAGGAGCGGCCGCTGCGCATGCTGCTGGTGAACGCGGGCGAGGCCGACGCGATCAGCTGGGCCGGCCTGGTGCAGCCATTGCGCCTGGCTGCCGCCGCGCTGGGCCGCGACGTGCTGCATCTGGAAACCATGACCCCGGCGCAAGTGGTGCTGGCGCAGCCGGGCTGGCCGCCGCACAATCCCCACCTTGCGCTGCTGGTGGCCGACGAGGGCCAGTCGCCGATGGCGCCCGAGTTGAGCCGCGCCGTCATCGAACGCTGCCGCTCGGCCGAGTACTGGGGCGGCGTCGGCGCCGGCGTGCTGTGGCTGGCCGCCGCCGGGCTGATGGCGGGCGTGCGCATCGCGCTGCCGTGGGCCTTGTACGCCGACACCGAAGGCATCTCCGAGCGCGCCATCCTGACGCCGCACCTGTTCGAGCTGGACGGCCGCCACCTGAGCTGCTGCGGCGGCGCCGCCAGCATCGACTTCTCGCTGACCTTGATCGAGCAGCTGTTTGGCGCCACCGTGCAGGCCGGCATCAAGGAAAGCCTGTGCATCGAGCGCGTGCGTGGTCACGAGGAGCGCCAGCGGGTCGCCCTGCAGGCGCGCTTCGGCGCCTTGCAGCCGCGCCTGTCCGAAGCGGTGACGCTGATGGAAACCAATATCGAGGAGCCGCTGTCCACCGACGACATCGCCAACCTGGTCGGCCTGTCGCGCCGCCAGCTGGAGCGGCTGTTCAAGCAATACCTGGGCAGCCTGCCGTCGCGCTACTACCTGGAGCTGCGCCTGCAGCGCGCCCGGCAGTTGCTGCTGGAAACCAACCATTCCATCGTGCAGGTCGGGCTGATGTGTGGCTTCTCGTCCGGCTCGCACTTCTCGACCGCCTTCGGCGCCTTGTTTGGCAACACCCCGCGCGAGGAGCGCCAGCGCAAGCTCATGCCATAGAGCCGTCGTTCCCGCGCAGGCGGGAACCCATGCTGAGCTGGACAGGACGCGGCGTATGGAGGGAATTCAGGCAATGCCTGGATTCTCGCCTGCGCGGGAATGACGTGGTTGTTCTGACAAGCTTACTTTGCGGCCAAAAGTGAAAATCCTTGTCGCCATTAGAAAAGAGTTTTAGCATGCCGCTTTTTATAATGGGTCCACGCGGTGCTGTGCCGCGCCTTACCCAACATTGATAGGGAATGCCATGAACGCCAAGCTTGATACGACCGTAACCACCCGTCCTGTAACTCGTCAGACCTTTGATGAAGTCCTGGTGCCAACCTATGCACCAGCAGCGATGGTACCGGTCCGAGGCGCTGGCCTGGACCTGTGGGACCAGAATGGCAAGCACTACCTGGACTTCACGTCCGGCATCGCCGTGGCCGCGCTGGGCCACTGCAACCCGATCGTGGTGGAAGCGCTGACCCGTCAGGCCAACACCCTGTGGCACCTCGGTAACGGCTACACCAACGAGCCAGTGCTGCGCCTGGCCACGGCGCTGACCGAAGCGACCTTCGCTGACCGCGCCTTCTTCTGCAACTCCGGCGCCGAAGCCAACGAAGCGGCGCTGAAGCTGGCCCGCAAGTACGCCCACACCAAGTTCGGTCCGCACAAGTCGCGCATCGTGTCGTGCTACCAGTCGTTCCACGGCCGCACGCTGTTCACCGTGTCGGTGGGCGGCCAGTCCAAGTACACCGAAGGCTTCGAGCCGCTGCCACCAGCAATCGAGCACGTCACCTATAACGACATCGAGTCCGCACGCGCCGCCATCGGCGACGACGTCTGCGCCGTGATCGTCGAACCGCTGCAAGGCGAAGGCGGCGTGGTCCCTGGCGACAAGGCTTTCCTGCAAGCGCTGCGCGACCTGTGCACCAAGACCGGCGCGCTGCTGATCTTCGACGAAGTGCAATCGGGCATGGGCCGTACCGGCGACCTGTTCCACTACATGACCTACGGCATCACCCCGGACATCCTGACCGCCGCCAAGGCGCTGGGCAACGGCTATCCGATCGGCGCCATGCTGACCACCGAAGAACTGGCCAAGACGCTGGGCGTGGGCACCCACGGCACCACCTACGGCGGCAACCCGCTGGCCGCGACCGTGGCGCTGACCGTGCTGGACACGATCAACCAGCCGGCCTTCCTGGCCCGCGTCAAGGAGGCCAGCGCCAAGCTGCGTGCGACGATGGAAAAACTGGTGGCTGACTACTCGCAGGTGTTCACGCTGGTGCGTGGCGCCGGCCTGCTGCTGGGTCTGGTCGTGACCGATGCCTGGAAAGGCCGTTCGAAAGACATCCAGCGCGCCGCCGAAGCGAACGGCCTGATGGTGCTGATCGCCGGCATGGACGTTGTGCGTCTGGCCCCGGCGCTGATCGTCACCGACGCGCAGATCGCCGAAGCCGACCGCATCCTGCGCCTGTCGCTGGACGGCATGCTCAAGGCGGCCTAACGCGCTATCACCGCCGTCATTCCCGCGAAAGCGGGAATCCATAGAACGCTGGCCTGCAGGCTCAGCATGGATTCCCGCTTTCGCGGGAACGACGCGTTAACGGCCCGGGCGCCCGCCACGGGCTAGCATGCATTTAAAGCACTAAGGAGTTCACATGTATGTAGTCCGTCCGGTCGAACTTGCGGATATCGCTGCCCTCGAAGCGCTGGCCGCAGTGACCATGCCGGGTGTGCACACCTTGCCGAAAACGCGAGAGAAGATCGCCGACATGATCGAGCGTTCGATCGCCTCGTTCGCCGCGCACGTCGACATCCCCAGCGAGGAATCCTACCTGCTGGTGCTGGAGTCGCCGAAGGACAAGACCATCGTCGGCACCGCCGCGATCTTCGCCGCCGCCGGTTCCAACGGCACCTATTTCTCCTTCCGTAACGACGTGATCCAGCAGGTCTCGCGCGACCTGAACATCAGCCACAGCGTGCACGCGCTGACGCTGTGCTCCGAGCTGACCGGCTATTCGCAGCTGTCGAGCTTTTACGTCGGCGAGCGCGAACACGGCACGCCGGAAGCGGCCCTGCTGTCGCGCGCGCGCCTGATGTTCGCCGTGCTGGCGCCACACCGCTTCGCCGACCGCTTCTTCGTGCCGCTGGCCGGCGTGACCGATGCCGACGGCGGTTCGCCGTTCTGGGATGCGCTGGGCCGCAAATTCTTCAAGATGGATTTCCTCGACGCCGAACGCGTCATCGGCGGCGCCCGTAACCGCACGCTGATCGTCGAGCTGATGCCGCACTATCCGGTCTACGTGCCGCTGCTGCCGGGCGACGCCCAGGCGGCCATGGGCCAGATCCATCCGTCGGGCGAATTGGCGTTCAACCTGCTGACGGCCGAAGGCTTCGAAGCCGACGACTACATCGACATCTTCGACGGCGGCCCGATCCTGCAGGCGCACAAGAATTCGCTGCGCACCTTCACCGGCGCGCTGCAGCGCCGCGTGATCACCGCCGCCGAGTCGCCGGACCGCGGCCGCGAACCGCAGCTGCGCTACGCGGTGGCCTCCGGCTCCGAACACAACTTCCGCGCCGTGATCACGCATTGCGCGTCGCTGGAATCGCAAGTCAATGTGGCGCTGCCGGCCGACGTGCAGGAAGCGCTCCAGATCGCCGAAGGCGATACCGTCATCTGCGTCAGAATCTAAGAGTGGACCAACTATGCTAGTAGTACGCGCAATCACAGCCAACGACCTCGACGCCCTGTACGTGATGGCCACGCAGGTCGGCAGCGGCATGACCACCCTCAAGCCGGACATGAAGATGATGGGCGACCGCCTGGCGATCGCCGTCGCCTCGTTCGCCGAAACTATCCCGCCCGAAAAGCGCGACTACATGTTCGTCATGGAGGACACCAGCAACGGCCGCATCGCCGGCGTGTGTGCGATCAAGGGCGCGGTCGGCCTGACCGAACCGTTCTACAACTACCGCATCGGCACGCTGGTGCATTCCAGCCGCGAGCTGGACGTGTTCACCCGCATGGAGACGCTGTACCTGTCGAACGACCTGACCGGCAGCACCGAATTGTGCTCGCTGTTCCTGGCGCCGGACTACCGCACCGGTAACAACGGCAAGCTGCTGTCGAAGAGCCGCTTCCTGTTCATCGCGCAGTTCCCGCACCTGTTCACCGAAAAGCTGATCGCCGAGATGCGCGGCTACCAGGAGGAGAGCGGCCGTTCGCCGTTCTACGAAGGCCTGGGCCGCCACTTCTTCAAGATGGACTTCGACCATGTCGACGACCTGACCGCCGTCGGCAAGAAATCCTTCATCGCCGAACTGATGCCGCGCCAGCCGCTGTACGTGGACTATCTGCCGGAAGACGCGCAGCAGGTGATCGGCAAGGTCCACACCTCGACCGCGCCGGCGCGCCGCCTGCTGGAGCAGGAGGGCCTGTACTTTGAAGGCTATGTCGACATCTTCGACGCCGGCCCGGTGCTGCAGGCGCGCGTGTCGGAACTGCGCGCCATGCGCGACAGCACGCTGGCCGAGATCGGCCTGGCGACGGACTGGGATTCGGCCTGCGCGCCGGAATCCGCCGCCGCCGAACCGATGCTGGTGTCGAACACCACGCTCAAGGATTTCCGCATGATCCTGTCGCAATCGGTGCCGGTCAACGGCGCCATCGCGCTGCCGGAAGCCGAACAACAACTCCTGCACTGCCACACCGGCGATACCGTGCGCACGCTGTCCCTTAATTTGAGGAAGAATCCACATGTCTAAAGCTTTGAGTAACTTCATCAACGGCGAATGGCTCGCCGGTAGCGGCGCCGAACTGGTCACCATCGATCCATCGAACGGCAAGCAGACCTGGGCCAGCAACGAATCGACCGCGCAGGACGTGGGCCACGCCTGCGCCGCCGCGCGCGACGCGTTCGAGGCCTGGGCCTTGACGCCGCTGGCCGAGCGTATCGCCGTCTGCACCCGCTTCCGCGACCTGCTCAAGCAGGACGCCGAGGAGCTGGCGCTGCTGATCGCCGAGGAAGTGGGCAAGCCAATGTGGGAAGCCCGCACCGAAGTGACCACCATGGCCAACAAGATCGACATCTCGGTGCAGGCCTACGGCGCGCGCACCGGCGAAACCCAGAACAAGGTCGCCGACGGCGAGGCCGTGCTGCGTCATCGTCCGCACGGCGTGTTCGGCGTGTTCGGTCCCTATAACTTCCCGGGCCACCTGCCGAACGGCCATATCGTGCCTGCGCTGATCGCCGGTAACACCGTGGTCTTCAAACCGAGCGAATACGCGCCGCGCACCGCCGTGAAAACCGTGCAGCTGTGGGAAAAGGCCGGCGTACCTAAAGGCGTGATCAACCTGGTCAACGGCGGCCGCGATGCCGGCGTCGCGCTGGGCCAGAACGAGCTGCTGGACGGCGTGCTGTTCACCGGCAGCTGCCAGACCGGCACCGCGCTGCACAAGCAGTTCGGCGGCCAGCCAGGCAAGATGCTGGCGCTGGAAATGGGCGGTAACAATCCGCTGGTGGTGTGGGACGTCAAGGATATCGACGCCGCCGTGTTCATGGCGATTTCGTCGGCCTTCATCTCGGCCGGCCAGCGCTGCACCTGCGCGCGCCGCCTGATCGTCAAGCAGGGCGCGGAGGGGGAGGCGATCATCGCGCGCCTGGTCGACGTGGCCAGCCGCCTGACCATCGGCGCCTCCGCCGCGGAACCGGCGCCGTTCATGGGCCCTGTGGTTTCGGCGGCGATCGCCAAGCGTCTGGTGCAGGCGCAGGCCGACATGGTTGCCAAGGGCGGCAAGAGCCTGCTGGCGATGAGGCAGCTGGATGAAAACACCGGCTTCGTCTCCGCCGGTATCGTCGACGTGACCGACGCCAAAGGCATCCCGGATGAAGAATGGTTCGGTCCTCTGCTGCAGGTGATCCGCGTGGCGGACTTCGACAGCGCGATCAAAGCCGCCAACGCCACCGAATTCGGCCTGGCCTCGGCACTGATCTCGAACGACGAAAAGCTGTGGAAGATCTTCCAGGTGCGCGCACGCGCCGGCATCGTCAACTGGAACCGTCCGACCACCGGCGCCGCCAGCAGCGCGCCGTTCGGCGGCGTGGGCAAATCGGGCAACCATCGTCCGAGCGCCTACTACGCGGCCGACTACTGCGCCTATCCGGTCGCCTCGATCGAAAACAATGTACTTGAAATGCCTGCGAAACTGTCGCCGGGCATGCACTTCTAAGGAACCGAGATGCGCGCACGCGAATTCAACTTCGACGGCCTGGTAGGCCCATCGCACAACTACGCCGGTCTGTCGTTCGGCAATGTGGCCTCGTTCAGCAACGTCAAGAGCGCTTCGAATCCGAAGCTGGCGGCGCTGCAAGGGCTGGCCAAGATGCGCGCGCTGGCCGCGCGCGGCTTCGGCCAGGCGCTGCTGCCGCCGCAGGACCGTCCGAATTTCCGCCTGCTGCGCAGTATCGGTTTCACCGGCAGCGATGCCGAGGTGCTGGCCAAGGCCGCCAAGGAGTCGCCGGTGATCCTGGCGTGTGCTTATTCGGCCTCGCCGATGTGGACCGCCAACGCGGCCACGGTCAGCCCGTCCGCCGACAGTGCCGACGGCCGCGCGCACTTCACCGCCGCTAACCTGAATAACAAGCTGCACCGCGCCTTCGAGCACGCGCAGTCGGCGCGCTCGCTGCGCGCCATCTTCAAGGACGAGAAGCACTTCGCCGTGCATGACGCGCTGCCAGGCACGCCGGCATTCGGCGACGAAGGCGCGGCCAACCACACCCGCCTGTGCAAGGACCACGGCAGCGCCGCCGTCGAGATGTTTGTCTACGGTCGCACCGAGTTCGACGCCTCGGCGCCGGCGCCGAAAAAATACCCGGCCCGCCAGACGCTGGAAGCATCGCAGGCGGTGGCGCGTCTGCACGGCCTGTCGGCCGAGCGCACCGTCTACATCCAGCAGAATCCGGACGTGATCGACCAGGGCGTGTTCCACAACGACGTGATCGCGGTCGGCAACGGCAATGTGCTGTTCTACCACGAGCAGGCGTTTGCCGACGAGGCGGGCGCGCTGGAACAGCTGCGCCGCGCGATGGGCGGCGTGGGCGCGGACCTGAACGCGATCCGCGTCGATACCGCCAAGGTGTCGGTGGCCGACGCGGTGCACAGCTATCTGTTCAACAGCCAGCTGCTGAGCAAGGACAACGGCAAGATGGCGCTGGTGATCCCGCAGGAGTGCGAGGAAAACGCCGCCGTGGCGGCCTATCTGCAAGGCCTGGTCGCCAGCGGCAACGCGGTCGACGAACTGATTCACTTCGACCTGCGCCAGTCAATGCGCAACGGCGGCGGCCCCGCGTGCCTGCGCCTGCGCGTGGCGCTGACCGACGCCGAGGCGGCGGCCATGCATCAAGGCGTGGTGATGACCGAGGCGCTGTACCACACGCTGGTGGCGTGGGTGGAGAAGCACTACCGCGACCGCCTGGAACCGTCCGACCTGGCCGATCCGGCGCTGGCGATCGAAGTGCACACCGCGCTGGAGGACTTGAGCCGGATTTTGGGCCTGCCAGGACTGTATGATTTGAGTTAACCACGTCGTTCCCGCGCAGGCGGGAATCCATACTCAGCATGGGTTCCCGCCTGCGCGGGAACGACGGGGCTGGTAATCGGGGGTTCTATCCCCATATATGGATTTTGGTGTCTAATAGCGCTCAACCACTGCCGCGCAGCCACAAGCCGGCGCGGCGCCTGCAACATAAAATACTTATAACGTATTGGAGAAGCAACGATGAAACAAATGCCACAAGACCTGCGTAAACAGACGCTGGAATTGGTCAACGCCAGCAAGCCAGCCAGCGACAGCACACAAGTCGCGGCGCTGATCAGCGCCTGGCTCGGTTCCCTGGACGACGAAGACCTGGCGGGCACCGCGCCCGATAGCCTTGCACCGGTCTTGTGGGACGGTTTCACTCAAGCCTCCAAGCGTTCCGGCTCCGGCGCGCAGATCGCCAAGCTGCGCTACGCGGACGGCCGCGGCGGCATGGCCACCGCGCTGCTGGTGCTGAACGACGACATGCCTTACCTGGTCGACTCCATCGTCATGGCGATGCGCAAACTGCGCGTGGGCGTGAGCGGTGTATTGAACTCGGTGCTGCCGGTCGCGCGCAACGCCGACGGCGTGGTCACCGCAGTTGGACAGAGCGGCGGCAAACTCGAATCCTATGTACTGTGCCTGCTGGCCGAAGATCTGCCTGAAGCTGAACTGGGCATGCTGGTCGAGCGTATCGAAATGGTGTCGCGCGACGCCGCCGTGGTGCGCCGCGACAAAGCCGCGATGCAGGAACACTTCAGCCGCATCGGCGCCGAAGCCGCCTCGCACGGCGACGAAGGCAAGGAAGTCGCAGCCTTCCTGGAATGGGCCAAGACCGAAGGCTTCGAGCCGTTCGGCTACGCCTACTACCAGGTCAAACCGGGCGTGCGCGAGCTGGAACGCGATATCCCCAGCCGCATCGGCGTGCTGCAGGATACTTCGCATCCGGTCTACGGCACCTGCCTGGCCAATATCCCCGGCGACTTCGACACGCTGTCGAAGCGCGCCCACACGCTCTCCATCGTCAAGGCCGACGTTGAGGGCACGCTGCACCGCGACCAGCAACTGGACTTCATCGGCATCCGCCACACCGACGCGCAAGGCGCGATTCTCGGCGAGTACTGCTTCGTGGGCCTGTTCACCCGCGCCGCCACCGCGACGCCGCTGAACCGCCTGCCGTTCGCACGCGGCCGCGTGGCCAAGGTGCTGAGCATCGCCGGCGTGCGCCAGGAAGGTTTCCGCGCCGAGAAATTCATCGAGATCCTGGAATCGCTGCCGCGCACCGAGGCGCTGGAAGCGGAACCTGAATGGCTGGCCGAAGTCTGCGGCGCCGTCGTTTCGCTGTACAAGCAGCCGCGTACCAAGGTGTTCGCCCGCCGCGACGTGTACGCGCGTCACCTGAACGTGCTGGTCTACCTGCCGCGCGAGCGTTACAGCGCAAGCGTCGCTTCGTCGCTGGCCAAGGCGCTGCAGGCCAGCTCCGGCGCCCAGCATGTCAGCTCGCAGACGCTGGTGGCCGACGGCCCGCTGGCCCGCGTGTACCTGATCGCCCACGCCGCGCGTTATCCGCTGGACCTGGAAACCGATATCCAGCTGCCGCTGGTGTCGGTGCTGGACGGCTGGCATGACCAGTTCTCCGCGCTGGCCGATGCCGTGCCGGACGTGCCGCTGCGCGCCCGCCTGCGCAAGATGTGCGCCACGCTGCCGACCGATTACGTCGCCTCCACCGCGCCGGAAGCGGCCTTCCACGACCTGGGCACCATCCTGCGCAATACCGATCCATCGCGCGTGGACGTGCGTGTGGAGACGGTCGCCGATGCGACCACCATCCGTCTGTATTCCGTCGACCGCGTACCGTCGCTGTCGACCATCCTGCCTGCACTGCATAACGCCGGCGTGGCGATCGACCGCGAACAGGCGCACTCGCTGCGCGTGGACGGCCAGCGTCACTATGTCACCAGCCTGTCGGTGGATGCTGTCAGCGGCGCCAACCTGGCCAAGCCGGAGATCGTGCCGGTCGCGCAGGAACTGTTCGCCGCGCTGTTCAACAACGAAGCCGAAGACGGCCGCCTGAATGGCCTGGTCATCGAGGGCGGCTTGAGCGTGCGCCAGGTACAACTGGTGCGTGCCTACATGAGCTACTGGCGCCAGACCGGCACCCGTTTCTCGGTGCGCTATATCGCCGAGACGCTGCGCAAGCAGCCGGTGGTGATCCGTGAGCTGGTGGAGGCCTTCCTGCAGCGCTTCAACCCGGCGCTGGACGAAGCCACCCGCACCGCCGCGCTGGACAAGCTGGCCGGCATCAAGAGCCGTCTGCCGGCGATCAACCACGCCGATACCGAAGAAGTGCTGGGCGCGATGACCGACCTGATGGTCGCCACGCTGCGCACCAACTACTTCCAGAATAATCAGAAGGGCGACAAGATCATCTTCAAGTTCGACACCAGCAGCCTGTCGCTGGTGCCGGAACCGCGTCCGTTCCGCGAGATCTTCGTGTTCTCGCGTCGCTTCGAAGGCGTGCACCTGCGCGGCGGCCCGGTCGCCCGCGGCGGCCTGCGCTGGTCGGACCGCATGGAAGACTACCGCACCGAGGTCCTCGGCCTGGTGAAGGCGCAGATGGTGAAGAACGCCGTCATCGTGCCGGCCGGCGCCAAGGGCGGCTTCGTCTGCAAGCAGATGCCGAAAGACGCCGTGCGTGAAACCATCGCGGCCGAAGGCGAAGCAGTGTATCGCCTGTTCATCGCCAGCCTGCTGGAAATGACCGACAACCGCGTGCTGGGCAAGATCGTTTCGCCAGCCGACACCGTGTGCTACGACGGCAACGACCCGTACCTGGTGGTGGCGGCCGACAAGGGCACCGCGACCTTCTCCGACATCGCCAACGGCATCGCCGTGCAGCGCGGTTTCTGGCTGGGCGACGCGTTCGCGTCGGGTGGCTCGAATGGCTACGATCACAAGAAGATGGGCATCACCGCCAAGGGCGCGTTCGAAGCGGTCAAGCGCCACTTCTATGAAATGGACCACGACATCCACGCCACGCCGGTGACCATGGTCGGCGTGGGCGACATGTCCGGCGACGTGTTCGGCAACGGCGCGCTGCTGTCGCGCAAACTGAAAATCGTGGCGGCCTTCGATCACCGTCATATCTTCCTCGATCCGAATCCGGACATGGAAAAATCCTTCGTCGAACGCGAACGCATGTTCGCGCTGCCGCGCTCCTCGTGGGACGACTACAACAAGGAACTGATCTCGGCCGGCGGCGGCGTGTACCCGCGTACTGCCCGCAGCATCGAACTGTCGCCGCAGATCCGCACCGCGCTGGACATCGAGGAAACCTCGCTGCCGCCTGAAGAACTGATGCACCGCATCCTGCTGGCGCCTGTGGACCTGTTCTACAACGGCGGCATCGGCACCTACATCAAGGCGTCGACCGAATCGCACGCGCAGGTGAAGGACCGCGCCAACGACAACATCCGCGTCGACGGCAACCAGCTGCGCTGCAAGGTCGTGGCCGAAGGCGGCAACCTGGGCGCGACCCAGGCCGGCCGTATCGAGTTCGCGCTGGCGGGCGGCCGTATCTTCACCGATGCGATCGACAATTCGGCCGGCGTGGATTGCTCGGACCATGAAGTGAACGCGAAGATGTGGCTGGACGTGGAAATGAACGCGGGCCAGCTGAGCGAAGCGGACCGCAACCGCGTGCTGAACGAAATGACCGCCGACATCGAACGCCTGGTCCTGCGCGACAACACGCTGCAAACGCAGCTGCTGGTGCGTGAAGCCCAGGCGCAGACCGACGCCGCGGTGCAGGACGGCTATGCCGCGCTGATCGCGTCGCTGGAGGAGGAGGGCGCGCTGTCGCGTGAACTGGAGCAGCTGCCATCGGTGGCCGAGCTGGCGCGCCGCAAGGCCGACGGCCGTGGCCTGACCACGCCGGAACTGGCGGTGGTGATCGCCAACGTCAAGAACCGCTACAAGCGCATCCTGTCGGCACTGCCGCTGACGGACCTGAGCTGGGCCGAGTCGGTGCTGAAGCCGTACTTCCCGGATCTGCTGGTGGCCACTCGTCCTGCGCTGGCGCACCCGCTGGCCAACGCCATCCTGGCGACCGTGCTGGCCAATGAATCGGTCAACCGTTGCGGTCCGCTGATGCTGCGCCAGTTGGCCGGCGAGCATGGCGTGGACGAATCGGATGTGATCCTGGCGTGGGGCCAGGCATGGTCCGCATTGAACCTGGCGCCGATCTTCACGACGCTGGATGCGGATGCGCTGAAGGTGCCGCGTGCCGTGTCGATCAAGGTCGATGGCCGTACCCGTGTGCTGCAGAAGTCCGTCATCGAAGGCGTGCTGACGGTGCCTACCGACCAGTTGCGTGCTGGTGTCGCCGAGCTGACCAAGCTGTTCGCCAAACCGGAAACGCTGGCGCAGCTGACGCCAGCGGACGGCCAGTCGGATGCGGACATCACCTCCGGCCTGCGCGCCGAATTCGTTCAGGCCTGGAAGGCTGTCGAGGCGATCGATGCGGTGGCGGCGTTTGTGTTCGCGGCGCTGTCGGTATCGCGTCCGCAGGGCATGGACCTGCCGGCGTTCCTGCAGGTTGGCCTGGCGCTGCGCGGCCAAGTTGGCATCGATACGCTGGAGCGCGGCCTGAAGCTGCCGGCCACCAGTCGCTCGCAGGAGCAGCTGCGCAGCTACGCGCAGAACGCGCTGCGCCGCACGCAGCAACGCTTGCTGTCGCAAGTGCTGCAGCATGCGACCGGCGACCATACGGCGGCGGAAGCGGTGGAAGTCGTGGCCAACACGCTGGGCTTGTCCGGCTATGCGGCGGCGACCGATCTGGAACAGGCGATGCTGGATGTTTGGGCCTTGTCCGAAGCGACCAACGCCAGTAACACGATGCTGGCGGTGTAAGTAGATGAGCGATTTGCCCAAGGCTTTGCCGGAATCTGTGCGCGCGCTGGCTGAAGCGGATTTCAGCGTCGTCGCGCAGCGCTTTTCGGCGGCCGGTTTTGCGGTGACGCAGCCGGCCGACGGTATCCTGACGATCAAGGCCGGGGGCGAGCGTCCGAGCGTGCTGATTTCGGTCGGCGTGCACGGTGACGAGACCGGACCGATCGAGGTGGTGGCGTATCTGCTGGACGCCTTGTCACAGCAGGCTTCCGCGCTGGCGGTGAACCTGATGCTTTGCGTCGGCAATATCGGCGCGATCAGGGCCGGCAAGCGCTTCATCGATGCGGACTTGAACCGCATGTTCCGCAAGGAGCGAGGTTCGCTGGAAGGCACGTCCGAGGCGGCGCGCGCCGATGTGATGATCGCCGCGACCTCGGCGTTCTTCGATGGCGCGGGGCCGGTGCGCTGGCATCTGGATCTGCATACGGCGATACGGCCGTCGGTGTATCCAACCTTCGCCATCGTGCCGGAGCTGATTCCCGACCAGCCGCGCCGCGAGTTGATCGAGTGGCTCGGCTTGGCCGGCATCGGCGCGGTCATCATGAACCCGGCTTCGGTCGGAACGTACAGCTACTACTCGGCCGAGCATCACGCGGCGGCTGGGACCACGGTGGAGTTGGGGCGCATCGGCACCTTGGGGCAGAACGATCTGTCGCAGTTTGCCGATGCCTCGCTGGCGCTGGACGACCTGCTGCGCGGCGCGGCCAAGCGTGAGGCCAAGCAGCAGCCGCACGTGTTCAACACGGCGCGCCAGATCATCAAGTTGAGCGACAAGTTCCAGATGGCGTTCGGCAAAGACACGCACAACTTCACGGCGCTCAAGCAGGGCGAGGAAATCGCGCGCGATGGCGATACCGTCTACACCGTCCAGTATCCAGAGGAGCTGGTGGTGTTTCCTAATCCGGACGTGCGCATCGGGCTGCGCGCCGGTTTGATGGTGGTGCGCGTCGCCTGATCTTTACGTCGCTTTACACTTTGCGGGGTCATAGTTACATCGATTGGTTCGTTAACAGGACAACAGTGTCCTCACAACGGAGCAATCACCATGACAACAGCAATCAGCGGCGTTACAAGCGGCAGTACCCAGGCCCCCACCTTCGATCCCGCGAAAGGGGCGGCGCGCTTTGCGGCCAAGGTCTTCAAAGACCTTGATGCCGACAAGGACGGCAAGGTCAATAAAGACGAATTCGTATCCGGCTTGGAAAAGAAAGGCGTGTCGGCCGATGACGCCACCAAGCAGTTCGACGCGATCGATACGCAGAAGAATGGTTCGATCACCCAGTCCGATCTGGAAACCGCGATCAAGAGCGGCACCTTTGCGCCACCGCGCCCCAACGGCGGTGCAGGCGGCCCGCAAGGCGGCCAGCATGCGGAAGGAGCGCGCGGCGCGGGTGGTGGTGGCGCGGGCGGCGTCAGCAGCTCCAGCAGCTCGACCAAAACCTACGAAGCGGCCGACACCAACAAGGACGGCACGGTCTCCGCGCAGGAGCAGCTGGTCTACAGCATCTCCCATCCCGACAAAACGTCCGACGCCAGCAAGATCGGCAACAACGTCGACCAGTTGGCCTGAGCGCTAGCCAACAATGGCCTGAGTTAATGAATTGAGGCCTCGCAAAGGCAACGCTGCGTTCTCTTGATTTTTCCGCGCATACGCCTAGAGTAAAGGGCATATGCGTTGAGGAGCAAATCATGACTACTGCTTTTGTGGCTCCAGACGGTACGGTAACTGTACCGCGCTCAGTGAGGAAAGCGCTTGGTCTTGAGAATGGCGGCCGTATTGAGTTTCTACCGTTCGGCGATGGACAGGTCGTTATGATTGCAATGAATTTGTCTCCCAAGATGGTGGAGGGAATTTTGCCCAAGCCGGATCTTAATTGTTCAGTTGAGGAGATGGTTGAGATTGCGGCGAAGCGTGCAGCTTTGGCGTCCAAATGATAGGCCTGGACACCAATGTGCTGGTGCGATATTTTATGCAGGACGACGCTCGTCAGTCTGCTCAGGCCAGAGCGTTGGTTAACTCGCTTTCGTTATCGAACAGAGGCTTTATCAGCCTGGTTGTGATTTCAGAGTTCGTCTGGGTTTTGAGTTATGTCTTTCAGCTGTCAAGAAATGATGTTCACGAAATGCTTGGCAGGCTATCCAGGATGCCGGAATTCAAGCTGGAAAAAATAGTGGTCTTCTTGCAGGCGCTTCGGCTCTGCAATACGTCGTCGGCAGATTTTATCGACTGCTTGATTGTCAGTGTGGCCAAGCGAGCTGGCTGCTCCCACACTGCGACCTTCGATCGAAAAGCTACCAAGGTTCCCGGCGTGCTGCGTGTCGACTAGGCTTGCGTTACACTCACAACCTGTTCCTATCGTTTGGAGTTCGCGATGTCGTTATCGATGCATCAGGTTTCGGTGCCCGTGTTTGTGCGTGGCTTGAAGGTGTTGTCGGATTTACTGAAGAAGGCGGAGGCGCATGTCGAGCAGCATGGCTCGGTGCCGGATGCGATGATCTCCGCGCGGCTGGCGGACGATATGTTGCCGTTGTCGGCGCAGGTGCAGCGCGCCAGCGATACGTCGAAATTGTCGGTGGAGCGCTTGAGCGGCGTGGCCGCCCCCAAGTTTGAAGACAACGAAACGTCGTTCGCGCAATTACAACAGCGGATAGCCGATACCATCACTTACTTGAACAGCGTCGCGGAAAGCGATTTCGCCGGCAGCGAAGCGCGCGCGATCAAACTTAATTTTGGTTCGTTCCAGCCGGAGTTCAAAGGGGACGAGTATCTGCTGACGTTCGCGCTGCCGAACTTCTTCTTCCACATCGCCACCGCCCACGACATCCTGCGCAACCAGGGCGTCCCGGTCGGCAAGCGCGACTATCTCGGACCGTTCGCTTAGCCGCGCACCAGCCAGGCCGCCAGCGTGCCCGCCAGGCCCAGCAAAACAACGGCGGCGCCCGCGACGGCAGGAGGGAAACGCCGGGATACGGTAGGGATCTTTTGAATTGGCATGATGGGCTCTCTCTTGGCTTGATGTAATACTTGAGCCTAGAGTAGCTTGACAACAATTTCCAATCTATACATCCGGCTGTATCAAAAGTAAGCAACTGTAACGGAGCCCTTGCCCCGCCTGGGGTTTGAGTTGTTTTTCTAACACAAAATTACTGTAATGCGACGGACCGGAAGGCCCTATAATCGCTTAGTTTTTTTGCCCGTACATATTTCCCACAAGGATAGCCTGTGAACCAAACGCTGGTCCAGAAACTGACCCGTACCAAGCCGGTCGATAACACAGTAGAAACTGCTCATACCAGTAGCAATAGCCTGCACCGCTCCATAGGCTTGTTTCCCCTGACAATGATAGGTGTCGGCGCCACGATCGGCACCGGTATCTTCTTCACGATGGTGGAAGCCGTGCCGAAAGCCGGGCCTTCCGTGATCCTGTCCTTCCTGTTCGCCGCCATCACCGCCGGCCTGACCGCGCTGTGCTACGCCGAACTGTCGTTCCGCATTCCGGCGTCCGGCTCGTCGTATTCGTTTGCCTATGCCACGGTCGGCGAGTTCCTGGCCTTCATCATGGCGGCCTGCCTGCTGCTTGAATATGGATTGGCGGCCAGCGCGACGGCGATCGGCTGGTCCGACTACCTGAACAACTTCCTCAACAACGCCTTCGGCTGGCATATCCCCGAAGTGTTGCGCTCGCCGATGATCGTCTCCACGGCCAAGGGCATCGAGTTCCATCCCGGGCATATCAACCTGCCGCCGGTGATGCTGGTCGGCCTGTGCTGCCTGCTGCTGATACGCGGCACCAAGGAATCGGCCACCACCAACGCCATCATGGTCATGATCAAGCTGGCGATCCTGATCTTCTTCGTGGTGATCGCCTTCGCCGGCTTTGATATAAACAATTTCCACCCTTTCTTCAGCCCGGACAACGGCGTGCACATCACCGGCATGACCGGCGTGACGGCGGCGGCGGCGACCGTGTTCTTCTCCTTCATCGGGCTGGACACCGTGGCCACCGCCGGCGAGGAAGTGCGCGACCCCAAGCGCAACGTGCCGATCGGCATCCTGGCGGCGCTGGGCATCGTGACCCTGTTCTACCTGCTGGTGGCCGTGGCCGCGATGGGTGCGCAGCCTGCCTACAAGTTCGCCGGGCAGGAAGCCGGCCTGGCCGTGATCCTGCAAAACGTGACGGGCAAGACCTGGCCGGCGCTGGTGCTGGCGGCCGGCGCCGTGATCTCGGTGTTCAGCGTGACGCTGGTGACGATCTACGGCCAGACCCGCATCCTGTACGCGATCTCGAAGGACGGCCTGATCTCGCCGTCGTTCCGTAAGGTCAACCCGCGTACGGCGTCGCCGGTGCATAACACGCTGATCGTCTGCATGGTGGTCGGCCTGGTGGCCGGTTTCGTCGATGCGACCTTCCTGTGGGATATGGTCAGCATGGGCACGCTGACCGCCTTCATCGTGGTGTCGCTGGCGGTGCCGGTGATGCGCAAGAAGGAAAACGGCAAGGGCACCAAGGGCTTCCGCGTGCCGTTCGGCCCGTATGTGGTGCCGGGCCTGAGCATTATCGCCTGCCTGTACCTGATGTTCGGCCTGTCGATGACGACCTACACCATCTTCATCATCTGGATGAGCGCGGCGATCCTGACCTACTTCCTGTACGGCATGCGCAATTCGCGACTGAATCACGCCCAATAAAACGGCGAGACGAAAAAAAGCCCCCATCGGCACTGAGCGCGATCTTGAGCGCGTTCAGGCTGATGGGGGCTTTTTTACGTCGGTTTGCTTATGCTTCGTCTTTGCCAGGCTTGGCGCCCAGGTAGAGGCGCAGTACGAGGCCGGACAGGGCGATGGCGGCAGGCAGGTTTTCGATGATGGTCAGCATGGTGATCTCCAGGAAGTTAAATTCGGTTTCGATTAGCCGCGTGACGCCATGAAGCGCAGTTCGGCGGACAGGTTAGGGGAATGACGTTCGCAGTCATTGGCCAGGCGGTTCAGCCAGGATGCGGAGGCTTCCATCTCGCGCTGCGAAACAACCTCGTCCGCCACGATGGCTGGACGCGGCTTGACGGCAAACAGTGCGGCAAACAGCTGGCGCGCTGCGGCGGCAACATTGCTTGCGTAGCCAGGGGTGGCGAAGTCGTTGTAGGTCAGGTTGTTCGATGCGCTCATGAGAAGCTCCTTAAATATTCGTTTGTTGCAGTGCAGTATGCGCGTCTTTCAGTAATAAATAAAATTTTGATTTATGATACTCGCCATAAGTAATCGATATAACTGGAGATTTCCCCTATGACGGAAGCGTTCTGAGCAGTAACTTTTTTCGCTGTAGATTTTTTACGGGCCGGGCGCCATCGGGTATGATTACTGTCCAACTGGCAATAATTTGATGGAGCTCCGATGTCCCTGCGCACGAAATTCATGCTCGCCTTGCTGCTGACCGGGCTGGCTGCGGTGGCGATGGTGGGCGGCCTGGCTTACGTGGGGATGTCCAAGAAGGTTGACGTCATCCGTCGCCAGCATGCCGCTGACAACTTTTACGAGGGCATGAGCGGCTATCTGCAAAAGTACGGCAGCTGGCAAGCGGCCACCGCAGCCGAGCCCTTTGACGAATTCATGCACAGCTACAACGACGCGCATGGCACGCGGCCGCCGCCGCCGGATGGCGAGGAGCGTCCCGGCCCGCCGCCGGGCGATGGGCCGCCGGGCGAAGGGCCGCCGCGTCCCGGCGACCGTCCGCCGCCGCGCCGCGCCGGAGGCGAGCCGCCGTATCACTTCATTGTGGCAGACCAGGATTACCGCGTGCTGCTGGGAGCCGGCGTGTACCGGCCCAAGGAATTGCTGCCTGAATCGGCCCGCAAGGATGCGCGCGCCGTCAAGGTGGGCGAGCGCGTGATGGCCTACATTTCGCCAGAAGGCATTTTCACTCCCAGCAAACAGGAACAGCAATACATGGATGCGATGCGCGAAGCGCTGCTGGCCGGCGTGACCGGCGCGGCGGCGCTGGCGCTGGTGCTGGGCGTTCTGCTGAGCCGGGGGCTGAGCCGCAAGCTCAGTCACCTGACCGGCGCGGTGCGCGCCATGCACGGCGGCTCGCTGCTGCAACGGGTGCCGGTCGAGGGCAGGGACGAAGTGGCAGTGCTGGCCAGCGCCTTCAACGACATGAGCGAGCAATTGGCGCGCTCGCACGCGGAGCTGAAGGAGTCGCACCAGACCATCCTGGCGCAGGCCGAGCAGATGCGCGAACTGAGCGTGCGCGACGCCCTGACCAAGCTGCACAACCGCCGCCATTTCGACGAGCATGCGACCACGCTGTTCAGCCACGCGGTGCGCCACAAGCGGCCGTTGAGCGTGGTGATAGGGGACATCGATTTCTTCAAGCGTATCAACGACCAGTTCTCGCACGCCACCGGCGACGCGGTGCTGCGTCAGGTCGGCGAGATCCTGCGCAGCCATATGCGCCTGAGCGACCTGGTGGCGCGCTACGGTGGCGAGGAATTCGTGATCGCCTTCCCGGAGACCGAGCTGCCGCAAGCGGCGGCGCTGTGCGACAAGCTGCGCAACCTGATCGAAGGCTTCCCGTGGCACGAGGTGCATCCGGACCTGAAGGTCACGATGAGCATGGGCGTGTACGCCGACCTGGCCGCCGGCACCGCCGAGGCCATGCTGCAAAAGGCCGATGCGCTGCTGTACCGCGCCAAACAGACGGGCCGCAACCGGGTCTGCTTCGCTTAATTTGATTTACTTGGCTAGCCGCGCTGGCCGAACCAGCGTCCGCCGAACATGGTGCAGATCAGCGAGGCGACGATCAGCGCGATGCCGGCCCACTGCCAGCCGGTGATGACGTCGCCCAGCGCGATCATGCCGGCGCTGATGCCGACCACCGGCACCCCAAGGCTGAACGGCGCCACACGATTGACCGGGTGGCGTTTCAGTAAGCGCGTCCACATGGCGTAGCCGAGGATGGTCGCCATCCAACCCAGGTAGGCGGCCGAGATCCAGGTGGCCAGCGGCGCGCCGGTCCAGCTCCAGCGCGTGGCCGGATCGTCGAAGGCCAGCGACAGGCCGATGAACGGCAGTATCGGCACCAGGCTGCACCAGACCATGAATCCCACCACATCGAATTGCGGCGTGGCCTGCTGCGCGCGGCGCACGACGATGTTCGACGCCGCCCACATCGCGGCGGCGGCCAGGCATAGCACGAAGCCGCCGGCGGTGGTGGCGCCCGCGTGGCCGGGCTGCACGTAGTTCATGCCGAAGCAGACCAGGCCCACAGCGGCCAGCACCAGGCCCGCTTGCAACTGGCGGCTGGCGCGTTCGTGCAGCAGGGCGAAACCGAAGAAGGCGGTGAAGAAGACCTGCGTTTGCAGGATCACGGAGGCCAGCGCCGCCGACATGCCGACTTTCAGCGACAGGAACAGCAGGCCGAATTGACCGACACCCTGACACAGGCCGTAAGCGATGATCCACTTCCCCGGCACCTTCGGTGGGCGAATGAACACGATCAGCGGCAGCACGGCGAAGATGTAGCGCGCGGCGCCCATCTGGAACGGCGTCAGGTTGCGCAGGCCGACTTTCATCGCGACGAAGTTGGTACCCCAGATCAGGACGACGAACAGGGCGGAGATCAGGTCACGGGTGCTGAAGGAGGACGGGGAGGTGGAGGCGGTCATGATGCCATCTTAGCAGGCCTGCGCCAGCCGCGCAGGCGACGGGCCGGATCAGGCCACGTTGCGGACGATGGCTTCGCTGTGGACGATGATCTTGACGGCGTCCGCCTGCAGCAGGCGGATGCGGCGCTGGACCAGCGGCCAGCCGGACCACGGCACGCTGGCGCCGTCCACGGCGGCGGGCGCGCTTGCCGGCGCGGTTGCGGGCGACGCAGCGGCGACGCTTGCGGCCTGCGGCGCCAGCGCCTGCGCCAGCGTGCGCACGACCTGCTCGTGGCTCTCGCGCAGCATGGCGTTGACGGGCGCCGTCGGCAGCTCCTTGACATGGCGGCGCAGGATGGCGCGCAGCGCCGCTACGTGCGCCACCAGCAGGTAGTTCTGCACGATGAACTGGTTGATGTCCTCCACCGCGCGCTGCTTGCGGGCCGGCTCGTCGAGCATGCGCACCAGCGCGGAGCTGAGCGCGGCCAGGCTGTCCATCAGGCGCTTGCGTTCGATGCGGTAGGCGAAATCGTCCTTGCCTTTGCCTTGCAGCAGATCGAAGCTGGCCTGCATGTAGCGCAGGTTCACATCCAGCACTTCGCGGATCAACCTTGGCAGGGTTTGATATTCCCAGCTGGCCAGCACGAAGCTGAACGCCGTCGCCACCGCCGCGCCGACGAAGGTGTCGATCAGGCGTTCGACGATCAGGTCGTGGTTGCCCGGCGCGATCAGGTGCATCTGCAGCAGGATCATGATGCTGACCGCGATGGCCGCGTAGCGGTAGCGCACATAGATGAAGGTCGGCGTGGCCACCGTCGACAGGATCAGGAAGCCCAGTATCACCGCCGGATAGTTCAGGTACTTGATGATCAGCGCCGTGATCACGCAGCCGATGATGGTGCCGACGATGCGGTCGCTGCGGCGCTGCTTGGTCATGCTGAAGCTGGGCTTGAGGATGATGACGATGGTCAGCACGATCCAGTAGCTGTGCGCCGCATACGGCAGCCACGAGGCCACCGCCAGGCCGACCGAGATCGCCATCGCCACCCGCAGCGAGAAGCGGAAGATCGGCGAATCGAAGCGCAGGTGCGACAGGATCATGCGCAGCTCGTACTTCTGCTGTGACAGGAAGGGGCCCATGTCGGCGTCGACCCAGAACGGCGTGGTGTCGTAGGCCTTCTGGCTGGCCTGGTGCAGCTCACCGATCATTTTGATGATGGCGCGGATCTTGTTGCGCTGCGCGCGCAGCACGGCCAGCGCTTCCTGCGTCGGCTTGCCTTCGTCCACGCGCTGCTGCAAGGCCGCCAGCTCCGCCTCGATGGCGGCCAGTTCCGGCTCGTAGCTGATCTCCGGGTAGGACGCCTTCTTGCGGGTGATGTCGTAGGCCACCGATTCGATATCGCGCGCCGCCTTGTAGGCCAGGTCGTGCAGCGTCCTGAGCACCGGCGAATCGGCCAGGTGCACGCGCAGTTGCGCGTAGTCGGTGTGGGTCGACAGGATCAGTTCATACAGGTCGAGCATGCAGACGTGGGTCTGCACGACGATGGCGTCCTTGCTGTTCTGGTGGCTGCGCAGTATCAGGTCGCGCGAGGCTTGCTGGCGGTCGGCCAGCAGGCTTTGATGGCGTACCAGCTTGTTGAATTGTTCGGTGAGGTTGTAGCGGGTGTCGTAGAAGTCGGCCTTGATGTCGATGTAGGCGGCCAGCTCGAACAGCGCCTCGGCCAGCACCTGCTGCTTGATGCGGTGGCGCAGTATCCACGAGATACCCATCGCGTAGGCCAGGTAGGCCACCGCGCCCAAGGTGAACAGGCCGGTGTGGATGAAGGACTGGCGCACCGTCAGGTCGTGTTCCATCGACATGGTCATGATGAACAGCGTGGCCAGTTGCAGCGGCATCGACTTCTTGCCGTAGACGACCATCATGCAGGCCAGGAAGCTGACCGCCACCAGCATGACCATCAGCAGCCAGTGCACCGGCGCGCACAAGCTGATCAACAGCGTGACGGCGCTGCACAGCAGGACCGAGGCGCTCATCTCGTTGAACTTGTGGCGCAGGGGGCTGGGCATGTCCATCAGCGCGGTGCAGAGCGCGCCGATGCAGACTGTCATGGCGGTGGCCATGCCGGCGAATTGCAGCGTGATCAGCGTGACGCCGACCAGGCCGGCGGCGAAGCGCAGGCCCAGGTAAAAGTAATGGCTGTAGAAGAAGGTGCGCAGGTTGAGTGCGTAATGCATGGCTTTGGCCTTGTGGGCAGCTGGCATGCGCGCCGCGGGATCGCCGCCGCGCGCATGGGATGACGCTAGTTGTTGCGGTGTTTAGAAGACGGACAGCACCGGGTAGCGGCGCCATTCCGGCTCGGCGTGGCGCTTGCCGTTTTCAAAGATGAAGCCGAGGACCTTGTCCTGGCTGGTCAGCAGCGCCGGATTGGCGGCCTTCCATTGTTCGAATTTCGCTTTCAGTTCGGGCTCGGTTTCCAGCATCTCCATCGCCAGGTCTTCGAACACGTAGTCGGAAAATGCTTCTTTCTTTTCCAGCACGCTGTTGAAGAAGCCCCAGCGGAAGAAGGAGTCGTGGCCTTGCGGCTCCAGCGTTTCGACGGCGTAGCGGGCGTTGGCCTGCTTGAGCGGAATGAAGTAGTCGCCCGGCTGCACGGTGAAGCTGCCGGTGCGCGCTTCCAGTTCCACCACGTCGTGGTACATATGGCCTTCGTAGGCGTTGGGGCGCGAGGTGACGGAGGCGATGTGGTAGTACTGCGCCTCGATGGTGGAGACTTCGTCGAAGCGCGCCATGTCCACGCCGTTCCATTGCAGGCGCTCGATGGCTTCGCGCCAGGCTTGCGGGATCACATAGCCCTTCGGCGCGCGCACGGTGGCAGATGGCACGAAGCTGTTGTAGTAGGCGATGTCCTTTTCCCATGGCTGGCTGCGGTCATAGGACAGGCGCATGTAGTCACCCAGCAGGCTTGGGCTGCGCTTGGCCGCGTAGCCTTTGAAGCGGAAGGTCGACGGATTCGCTTCGTCCATCTTCCAGCTCACGGTCCACTCCTTGGCGTTGGCGGCCTGCTCGCGCGCGTCGGCGCGCAGCTTGCGGATCTGCTCTCCGTGCGACACGGTGAAGGCCATCGTCACATCCAGCAGCGCGCGCATCGATTCGTAGCGGTCCTTGAAGGGCTTGAGCATATGCGTCTCGGGCATGAAGCCGATCACGTGGTGCAGCGCCGCGAAGCCGGTCGAGAAGCGCGGCACTTCGAGGAATTCGGCGATGCCGTCGTCCGGCGTGTCCTGCACCGGGTTGACGTAGGGGCAGGTCGGCCAGCCTTTCGCTTCCATCTGCGCGTAGATGTGCGGCAGCATGGTCTCGCGCAGGAAGGGGCCGAGGCCGTAGCCCAGCTTGTCCGCCTGGGTGTGGATCAGCGTCATTGTGTACGGATAGTCGGCACCGTTGGAGGTGTGGGTGTCCACCATCACGTCAGGGTCCCAGCTGGTGACGAGCTGGTTGAACAGCTGCGCGTTGAGCGTGTCGCACTTGATGAAGTCGCGGTTCAGGTCCAGGTGACGGCTATTGCCGCGGAAGCCGAACTGCTCCGGCCCGTCCTGGTTGACGCGCGAGGTGTTGGCGCGGTTGAGCGCGCCGTCGACGTTGTACAGCGGGACGAACAGCAGCACGGTCTTGCCCAGCGCGGCCAGGCGGGCCGGATCGAAGCACAGGTCGCGCACGATGGCCATGCAGGCGTCCACGCCTTCGGGTTCGCCGGGGTGGATGCCGTTGTTGTTGAAGAAGACGGTGCGGCCCTCGGCCTTGATCTGCGCGCGGTCGAACACGCCGTCCGCGCTGACTACGCCCGCATGCACCGGGATGCCGCCGTCGGACGTGCCGATCTGTTCAAAACGCAGCACTTGCGGGAAGCGCTGCGCCAGCTCCTGGTAGAAGGCGATGCATTCGCTCCACAAGGTGGTCTGGTTTTGATTGCCTTGTTCGTAAGGCGTGGGCATTTCTGGGTGCATGGCAGTCTGGATCTCAGAGGGAGTTGAGGGTGGGCGCGTCGCGCTGGATAAGCACTGCAACGCGCTGCCGAGGGCGGAATTGTATCATTCGTGCCCGATTTTTGAGCGGCGCCGGACTAGCCGGGCGTCGCTTTTGTGTTGCCTCAAGAAAACTTAACGGCGCTGGTGCTCTACTGGAGAACTGGAATATGGCCGGGAGGGAGCGATGGGCAACAGGTACGGATGGCGCGCGCTGATCGTGGTGGCCTTGCTGGCGCTGGGCTGCAAGGTGGGACTGGCGCAGATCGGGCCGCGCTATGTGATCGAGCTGGAAGGCGCGGCCACGCCTCCACCGCCCACCGAGGCGGGCCGCGTGCGGCTGGCGGGCAAGGGCCTGGCGCTGATTCACTTCCAGGGCCTGAGCATCCTGGCGGCGGGCGCCGACGCGGATGCCTACAGCGTCGAGGCGGTGCGGCAATGGCCGGCGGCCGACCTGTTGCTGGTCACGCCAGCCGGCAGCGGCCGGTATGGCGGGGTGGCGCCGCTGGCGTCGCTGGGCAAGCTGCCGGTGATCGTGGCGGCGCCGGTGGCCGCCGCGCCGAACGCCGCGTCGACGCAGCTGTCGCCGATGCCGGCCGGGGCGCCGCGGTTTTATCCGATGCAGAGCTGGGATACGCTGCATCTGCGCAAGGGCAAGACGCGGCTGCGGGTGACGGCGCTGCCCGGACAGCCGGGCACGGCCAACGTGGCGGGATTCATGCTGGAGGTGAGCAATAGCTGGGCTTCCTACCGGCTGTACGTCAGTTGCGAACACCTGGCGGCGGACCAGGCGGGCGTGCTGGCGCAACGCCTGCCGGGCGCCGATCTGGCGCTGCTGCCGGACCATCACAGGCCGCTGCTGCTGGCGCTGCAACGCGGGGCGCGGCCGACCGCCGCCATGGCAAGGCCGGCCGTGCTGACCGAGGCCGGCCTGGCGTTCACGGCGATCAAACGGTGATCAGGCGCTGATCATGCGCTCATGACTTCGTGGCGTTGGTGTCGACCCAGGCGGCGAAGGCGTTCATGAATTTTTGCAGGAACTCCCTGGTGCTGTCGTTGTTCAACTTGCCGTCGTCGCCGAGCAGCTTGGCGGCGCCGCCGATGTAGGCTTCCGGCTGCTGCAACAGCGGCATGTCGAGGAACACCGTCGACTGGCGCAGGTGGTGGTTGGCGCCGAATCCGCCCGTCGCGCCCGGCGACACGCTGACGATGGCGGCGGGCTTGCCGCCCCAGATGCTGCTGCCGTAAGGGCGCGAGCCGACGTCGATGGCGTTTTTCAGCGGCGCCGGCACCGAGCGGTTGTATTCCGGCGTGACGAACAGCACGGCCTGCGCTTCCTTCATGCGCTGGCGGAAGTGGGTCCACGCCTGCGGCGCGGTGGCGCCGTTTTCCTCCAGGTCCTGGTTGTACAGCGGCAGTTCGCCGATCTCGACGATCTCCAGCTGCAACGACGGCGGCGCCAGCGCGATCAGCTCGTGGGCGAACTTGCGGTTGAGCGAATCCTTGCGCAGACTGCCGATCACTACGGCGACTTTTTTCGCGGCCATGACTTCTCCTGAACACGGTTGTGGGAAGCCCTTAATGTACCCGATCCATGAAAAAAACCACGCCGCGTTGCCGGGGCGTGGTTTCGTTGCTGAAGCGGGGGCTGCGAGATCAGTCGGCCTTGATGGCTTCGATCTGGATCGCCAGCTTGACCTCCGGCGCGAAGGCCGGGGTGCCGTAGTTCAGGCCGAAATCGGTGCGCTTGAATTCGGCCACGGCGTTGGCGCCGCAGACTTCGCGCTTGTAGCGCGGGTGCATGATGCAGTTGAACTTGTCCACCTTCAGCGCCACCGGCTTGGTCACGCCCAGCAGCGTCAACTCGCCTTCGACGCCGACCAGCTTGTCGCCCTCGAACTTGAACGATTTGCTCTTGTAGCTGATGGTCGGGAATTTCTCGACGTTGAACATGTCGGCCGTCTTGGCGTGGCTGTTCATCTTCTCCATGCCGAAGTCGATCGAGTCGGCCGCGATGGCGATGTCCAGCGCGCCGGTCTTGGCGGCGCGGTCCATCGTCACGGTGCCGCTGGTCTTGTCGAACTTGCCGCGCCAGACCGACAGGCCCATGTGGTCGGCCTCGAAGCTCGGGTAGGTGTGCGTCGGGTCGATGTTGTAGGTGGCGGCGATGGCGGACGTGGCCGAGGCGGCCAGCAGCGTGGCGATCAGGATTTGCAATTTCATCTAACGGTCTCCGATGGAAAAATTATTGGGCGACGACGTGGAACTTGATGGTCACTTCATCGGCGACCATGCCGGTGTCTTTCCATTCGCCTTCGCCGATGTTGTAGGCCAGGCGCTTGATCGGCAGCGCACCTTCAAACACTTGCTTGCCGCCGTCGGCCTTGACCGTCAGCGGGAAGGTGATGTCGGCGGTCTTGCCCTTGATGGTCAGCTTGCCGGTGACGTTGAGCTTGCCGGCGCCGGCGCTCTTGATCGCGGTCGAGACGAAGGTCGCCTTCGGGAACTGGGCCGAGTTGAACCATTCCTTCTTCGCCACTTCCTTGTTCATGTCGGCGTCGCCCACGTCCAGGCTGGCGGTCTCGACTTCAACGGTGGCCTTGGAGGCGTCCGGCTTGGCCGCATCGTAGTCGATGGCGACGGTGTATTTCTTGAACTTGGATTCGACCGGCACGTTCATCTGCTTGAACACGGCCGATACGGTCGACTTGGCCGGATCGGTCTTCAGCGCGGCGGCGCTGGCGGCCAGGGCGATACCCATCATCGAGACGAGGGCGAGTTTTTTCATGGTTTTCATTGTTGGCTCCGGTGATGTGGTGGGGATTACGGCAGCATGCGTTTCAGCGTGGCGTCGCGGTCGACAAAGTGATGCTTGAGTGCGGCGAGCGCGTGCGCCACGACGGCGGCGGCCATCGTCATGGTCAGAACATAGTGAACGGTTTTTAAGATCGGCTTAAGCTCGGCGTTCGGCTCGATGAGGGCCGGCAGCTGGAACAGGCCCAGGTACACCACCGGCACGCCGGCCGCGTAGGTGTACAGGTAGCCGGAAACCGGCACCGCGAAGATGAAGAAGTACAGCAGGTAGTGCATGCCGTCGGCCACCTTGTGCTGCCAGGCCGGAATGCTGGCCAGCGGCGGCGGCGGGGTATTGGCCTTGCGCCACAGCAGGCGGATGGCGGCCACGCCCAGCACCGTCACGCCCAGCCATTTGTGCCAGGAATAGTATTTGAGTTTGGTGGGCGTGATGCCGTGGATGTCCACCATGGTCAGGCCGAGGAAGAAGGCGGCGATGATCAGCAGGGCGGTCAGCCAGTGCAGCAACATTGCTGTTTTGGTATAGCGTTGCATAAGCGTGAGCTCCAGAAAATAGTACGTGTTAGGACTAATATACCAAAGAAATGCAAAGTGTGCTGGCGATGTGGCCAACCCCGTGTGCTGTGAGCGATACGCTTGCTGCCCCACTTAGGGGACGGACCCCGTACGGGGTCCGTCCCCGCCTGGCGGTGCGGGGTAAAAAAAGCCCCCGGGACGTGGGTCGCGGGGGCTAGTGTAGAACAGTTTGCTTGGTTTGCTTAGATGGCTTTAGCCAGATCCGTCGCGATGCCGATGTAGTTGGCCGGGGTCATGGCCAGCAGCAGGTCCTTGGCGTCCTGCGGAATCGCCAGGCCGGTGATGAAGTCGCGCAGCGCGTCTTTCGAGATGCCTTTGCCGCGGGTCAGCTCTTTCAGCTGCTCGTACGGGTTCTCGATGCCGTAGCGGCGCATCACGGTTTGCACCGGCTCGGCCAGCACTTCCCAGTTGGCATCCAGGTCGGCGGCCAGGCGGGCGTGGTTCACTTCCAGCTTGTTCAGGCCGCGCAGGCAGCTGTCGTAGGCCAGCAGCGTGTAGCCCAGGCCGACGCCGATGTTGCGCAGCACGGTCGAATCGGTCAGGTCGCGCTGCATGCGCGAGACCGGCAGTTTTTCGGACAGGTGCTTGAGCACGGCGTTGGCCAGGCCCAGGTTGCCTTCCGAGTTTTCGAAGTCGATCGGGTTGACCTTGTGCGGCATGGTCGACGAGCCGATTTCACCGGCCTTGGTCTTCTGCTTGAAGTAGCCCAGCGAGACGTAGCTCCAGATGTCGCGGTTCAGGTCCAGCAGGATGGTGTTGACGCGGGCGAAGGCGTCGAACAGCTCGGCCATGTAGTCGTGCGGTTCGATCTGGATGGTGTACGGGTTGAACACCAGGCCCAGGCGCTTCTCAATCACGTTCCGGGAGAACGCCGCCCAGTCGAACGATGGGTAGGCCGACAGGTGGGCGTTGTAGTTGCCGACCGCGCCGTTCATCTTGCCGAGGATTTCAACCTGTTCGATGCGCTTGATGGCGCGCTGCAGGCGGGCGACGACGTTGGCCATCTCCTTGCCCAGCGTGGTCGGGCTGGCGGTCTGGCCGTGGGTGCGCGAGAGCATCGGCACGTCGGCGTTGTCGATGGCGATTTCCTTCAGGCGGGCGATGACCTTGGTCAGCGACGGCAGCATGACGCTGTCGCGGGCCGCCTTGAGCATCATGCCGTGCGAGGTGTTGTTGATGTCTTCCGAGGTGCAGGCGAAGTGGATGAACTCCGACGCGGCCACCAGTTCCGGCACGTCCTTGACCTGCTCCTTGAGCCAGTACTCCACGGCCTTGACGTCGTGGTTGGTGACGGCTTCGATTTCCTTGATGCGGGCTGCGTCTTTTTCGGTGAACTCGTTGGCGATCTTGTCCAGCAGGGCGGTGCCCGCGGCCGAGAACGGCTTGATTTCAGCGAAACCGGCCAGCGACAGCGCTTGCAGCCAGGAGATTTCTACTTTGACGCGGTGGTGCATGAAGCCCGATTCGGACAGGATGGGACGCAGCAGGTCGGTTTTGCCGGCGTAGCGGCCGTCCAGCGGCGACAGCGCCGACAGCGTGGAGTAAGGAGTAGTGGTCATGATGGGAAGGAGGCAGGGTTAAAATTGCGCAAAGGTAGATTTTACCATTGGCCGGCCTCCAGGCCGCCGATGTTATACTGAAGCCTGATCTTCCACTCTAAGCCTCTATGAAACTCATCGGTTCCCTCGCCAGTCCTTATGTACGCAAAGTTCGTGTTGTCTTGGCTGAAAAGAAGCTTGACTACCAGTTTGAATTGGAAGATGTGTGGGCTGCGGATACCACCATCGGCAAGCTGAATCCCCTGGGCAAAGTGCCCAGCCTGGTCATGGAAGACGGCGACGTCATGATCGATTCGCGCGTCATGGTCGAGTACCTCGATACGCTGACGCCGGTGTGCAAGCTGCTGCCGACTAACGGCCGCGAGCGCGCCGACATCAAAAGCTGGGAAGCCCTGGCGGATGGCATGCTGGACGCCGCCATCATCGTGCGCCTGGAACGCCTGCAGCGGCCGCCCGAGCTGCAAAGCGAGGCATGGATCGCACGCCAGATGCGCAAGGTGGAGCTGGGCCTGGCGGCACTGTCGGCAAAGCTTGGCGAGCAGCCTTACTGCGCCGGCAACCACTACACGCTGGCCGATGTGGCCGTGGGCTGCACGCTGGGCTGGCTGTCGTTCCGCTTCCCGGAAATCGCCTGGCGCGACGATTACGCCAACCTGGCGCGCCTGTACGACAAGCTGGCCGAGCGCCAGTCGTTCAAAGACACCGTGCCGCAATAAGCCATGCCCAAGACCACGCCGCCCGACGCGGACGGCTCCGCCCAGCAGCGGCGCCTGCAGATGGCCGACATCGCGCGGCTGGCCGGCGTGTCGACGTCAACGGTGTCGCGCGCGCTGGCCGGCAGCAAGCTGGTGAGCGAGGAGACGCGGGTGCGCATCATGGAGCTGGCGCGCTCGCTCAAGTACACCATCAACATCGGCGCGCAGAACCTGCGCATGAAGCAGAACCGCACCGTCGGCGTGGTGATTCCGTACGACTCGGCCACGCGCCAGCATTTGTCCGATCCCTTCTTCCTGTCGATGCTGGGCAGCCTGGCCGACGCGCTGACCGAGCTGGGTTTCGACATGCTGGTCTCGCGGGTGGACGCCGAGGAGCTGGACGCGGCCGCCGCGCCGTTCGATACGGGCCGGGTGATCGGCATCATCCTGATTGGCCAGTGGCGCCATCATGAACAACTGAACCAGCTGGCCGCGCGCCACGTGCCCATCGTGGTGTGGGGCGCGCAATTGCCGCAGCAGCTGTACTGCACCGTCGGCGGCGACAATGTGAGCGGCGGCGAGCTGGCCGGCGCGCACCTGATCGCGCAGGGCCGCAAGCACATCGCCTTCTTCGGCGATATCAACCTGCCCGAGGTGGGCCAGCGCTACCAAGGCCTGTGCCGCGCGCTGGAGCGGGCCGGCATGCGGGTCGATCCGGCCTTGCAGGTGTCGGTGTCCTTCCTGCCCGAGGGCGGCAAGGAGGCGGTGCAGGAACTGCTGCGCCGTGGCGTGCCGTTCGACGCGGTGTTCGCCGGCAGCGATCTGATGGCCATGACCTCGATTAACACGCTGCGCCAGCACGGCTACGATGTGCCGGGCCAGGTCGCCGTGGTGGGCTATGACGATATCGAACTGGCCGGCTACTTCCATCCGCCGCTGACCACCGTGCAGCAACCTATCCGCGAGGCCGGCCGCGCGCTGGTGTCCCAACTGCTGGAGCTGGTCGACGGCCGCCCGGCGCCTTCGCTGCAAATTCCCACCCAGTTGATCGTCCGCAACAGTTCTGTCTGATTTATGCAACCGTTTGCATGGACTGCACAGTAAGGTAGTTAAATATATTTTTGCAGCGTTATGCAATCGATTGCATTAAATCGAAATCCGAGGAATAATGGCGTACCTGCTCAATTAAGCGGCAGATCAAAACGACAATATCTGGAGACGACTATGGAACAACGCACCTTTAAACTGGGCGGCATCGCTGCCGCTGTTGCAACGGCTGTCCTGCACATGGGTAGCGCCTCGGCGCAGGAAGCCGCACCGGCCGCGCCGGCCGATGGCCTGAACATGGAGCGCGTGGTCGTCACCGGCACCTCCGGCGGCTCCACGAAGATGAAGACCAGCGTGTCGATCAGTACCCTGGAAGGCGACACCATCAAGAACAGCGCGCCGTTGAGCGCTGCCGAGGTGCTGCGCTCGGTGCCGGGCGTGCGCTCGGAATCGTCGGGCGGCGAGGGCAACGCCAATATCACCGTGCGCGGCGTGCCGATCTCGGCCGGCGGCGCGCGCTACGTGCAGATCCAGGAAGACGGCCTGCCGGTGCTGCAATCGGGCGACTTCAACTTCATCACGCCGGACAGCTACGTCAAGATCGACGGCACGCTGGACCACCTGGAAGTGGTGCGCGGCGGCTCGGCCTCCACGCTGGCAACCAACGCGCCGGGCGGCATCATCAACTTCATCACCAAGACCGGCGACGAAAAGGGCGGCCATATCGGCATCAGCCACGGCCTGGGCTACGACGAGACCCGTCTGGACTTCGACTACGGCGCGCCGATCTCGGACAAGACGCGCTTCTTCATCGGCGGTAACTACCGCACCGGCGAAGGCGTGCGCAACACCGGCATGAGCACCGAGGATGGCGGCCAGATCCGCGGCAATATCACGCACGACCTGGATAACGGCTTTATCCGCCTGTCGTTCAAGCACGTGGACGACAAATCGCCGACCGCGCTGCCGGTGCCGGTGCAGGTGGTGAACCAGCAGATCCAGGAAATCCCCGGCATCGATCCGCGCAAGGTGACGTTCTACTCGCCGTACTGGGTGCGCGATGTCGCGCTGAGCAAGAACAACACGCCGGTGTCGACCAACGTCAACGACGGCTTGAAAGTGAAGAGCGATACGGTCGGCCTGGAAGGTTCGTTCGACCTGGGCGACGGCTGGAACCTGAGCGACAAGTTCCGCACCGCCAGCAACAGCGGACGCTTCACCGGCGTCTTCGCCGCCAACAACGGCACGGTCGGCAGCTATGTGTTCGCCACGGGACCGAACAAGGGCAAGGCCTACAATGGCCGCGCCTTCTCCGCCGTGGTGTTCAACACCTCGATCGACGACGCCGGCAATACGCTCAACGACACCAAGCTGGCCAAGACCTTCAAGCTGGCCGACGGCTCCAAGCTGACCACCACCGCCGGCTTGTACCTGTCGACGCAGAAGCTGGGGCTGACCTGGAACTTCAACGAGTACCTGATGCAGGCCAGCGGCGACAAGCCGGCCTTGCTGCAAACGGCCAGCGGCACGCCAGGCCTGGTCGGTCCGGCCTTTGGCGGCTGCTGCTCGCGCGCGGTCGACATGGAATACAAACTGACGTCGCCGTACCTGAACGTGGGCTATGAAACCGGTCCGCTGAACATCGACGCCAGCGTGCGACAGGACCGCCAGCGCGCCAGCGGCACGGCCAATATCGCCACCATGAGCGGCGGCGCGCTGCGCTACGATGCGGCCACGCAGCAGCTGGTGGACTACAAGATCAACCACAACTCGTACTCGGTCGGCGGCAACTACCGCATCACCAACACCCTGGCGGCGTTTGCCCGCGTCAGCGATGGCGTGGCCTTCAATGCGGACCGCATCCTGTTCGGCACCCCGCTGGATGGCAGCGCGCCGATCAACATCAACACCGTCAAGCAGATCGAGGGCGGCGTGAAGTGGCGCAGCGGCGGCGTCAGCACCTTCGTGACGCTGTTCCAGGCCAAGACCGACGAGAGCAACTACGAGGCGACCACGCAGCGCAGCACCTCCAACAAGTATGATGCCAAGGGTGTGGAGCTGGAAGGCGCGTATGCGCTGGGCGACTTCCGCGTCACCGGTGGCATGACCTACACCGACGCCAAGATCACCGGCACCGCGCCCGGCGACGTGGCGGTGATCGGCAACACGCCGCGCCGCCAGGCCAAGGTGGTGTACCAGATCGCTCCGACCTACACCTTCGGCCAGGCCACCGTCGGCGCCAGCGTGATCGGCACCGGCAAGTCGTGGGGCGACGATGCGCACACCATCGTGCTGCCGGCGTACCAGGTGGTGAACGCCTTCGTCAATTATCACGTGACGGAGAAGGCGACCCTGTCGCTGAGCGTGAATAACCTGTTCAACAAGATCGGTTACACCGAAGTCGAAGGCGACGGCCATGCCGCCCGTTCCATCACCGGCCGTGCCGCGAAAGTCAGCCTGTCCTATGCCTTCTAAAGTAATGTCGGACCGCCTGCTGACGGTCCTTCCCGACGAGCTGCGGCCGCAGGCTGCGCAGCGGCTGGCGGCGGCGGAGCCGGTGCTGCGCCGGCTGCTGGCCGGCCTGTATGGCGAACGCGCCGATTTCGACGCGTGGCTGGGCAATCTGATGGAGTCGCTGGGCGCGCTGTACTCGGCGCGGCCGCCGGAACTGCGGGCGCTCGACGCGCAGCGCGCCGCGCAGCCGGAATGGTTCCTCAGCCAGCGCATGCTGGGTTACTGCGCCTACGTGCAGAACTTCGGCGGCGATTTGAACGGCGTGGCGGCGCGCATCCCGTATCTGCGGGAACTGGGCGTCAGCTATCTGCACCTGCTGCCGTTCCTGCGGCCGCGCGCGGGCGAGAACGACGGCGGCTTCGCCGTCGCCAGTTTCGACGAAGTCGATCCCGCGCTGGGCAGCAACGCCGATCTGGATGCGCTGACCACGCAGCTGCGCGCAACCGGCATCAGCCTGTGCTCGGACTTCATCCTGAACCACGTGGCCGACGATCACGCCTGGGCGCTGGCCGCCAAGGCCGGCGACGCCGGGGCGCGCGCGATGTTCCATGTGTTCCCGGACCGCGCCATGCCGGACCGCTACGAGCGCACGCTGGGCCAGGTGTTCCCGCAGGTCGCGCCGGGCAATTTCACCGATGTGGAAGCGATGGGCGGCTGGGTGTGGACCACGTTCTACCCGTACCAGTGGGACCTGAACTACGCCAACCCGGCGGTGTTCGCCGAGATGGCCGCCGCGCTGCTGCGCCTGGCCAATCGCGGCATCGAAGTGTTCCGCCTCGATTCCACGGCCTTCCTGTGGAAGCGCGAGGGCACCAACAGCATGAACCAGCCGGAAGCCCACCAGCTGCTGCAAGCCTTGCGGGCCATCGTCGACATCGTCGCGCCGGGCGTGCTGCTGAAGGCCGAAGCCATCGTGCCGACGCGCGAGCTGCCGGCCTACCTGGGCAGCGCCGAGGCGCCCGAATGCCACATCGCCTATCACAGCAGCCTGATGGCGGCCGGCTGGGTGGCGCTGGCGGAGCAGGGCACCGGCGTGCTGCGCGAAGTGATACGCAACACGCCCGCGCTGCCGGCCGCCGCGACGTGGCTCAGCTACGTGCGCTGCCATGACGACATCGGCTGGAACGTGCTGCGCGCGGAAGCCTCGGCCGACGGTGGCGACAGTGCCGCGCGGCTGGCGCGCGTGGCGCGCTTCTTCAGCGGCGCGGAGGGCAGCTACGCCATCGGCGCCGCCTTCCAGAGCACCGATCCGAACGCGGCGCACGGCAGCAACGGCATGGCCGCTTCGCTGACCGGCCTGCAGTCGGCCGGCACCGACGAGGAGCGCGCGCTGGCGCTGCGCCGCATGCTGCTGCTGCACGGCCTGGCCCTGAGCTTCGGCGCGCTGCCGGTGCTGTACATGGGCGACGAGCTGGCGATGGAGAACGACTACAGCTATCAAGATCGGCCGCAGCACGCGATGGACAGCCGCTGGCTGCAACGGCCGGTGTTCGACCAGCAGCGCTGGAAGCATCGCTACGATGTATCCACCGTGCCGGGGACGATGCATCAGGCGCTGGCCAAGCTGGTGCGCATACGCGGCCGGCACGACGCGCTGGCGGCCAACGCGCCGCGCACCCTGCTGGCCGATGCGCCGGACGGCATGCTGGCGCTGGAGCGCGGCGAACGCTTCCTGACGCTGATGAATTTCTCCGGCCAGCCGCAAAGCTATGCGCTGCAAGGCGGATGGCGCGATTGCGTGGCGGAGCAGCCGACCAGCGGCACGCTGGTGCTGGAACCGTACGCGATGTACTGGCTGGAACGCGAATAATATAGAATCGCCCAAACAGGGCGTGGAGACAAGCATGACCCAACAAACCATCGCCGTATTCGGCGAAGCGCTGGTCGACGATTTCATCACCGAGCAGGTTGTCGGCGGTGCGCCGTTCAATGTGGCGCGCAATCTGGCGGCTTTCGGCATGGCGACGCTGATGGTCACGCGCATCGGCGCCGACAAGAACGGCGCCTTGGTGCGCAGCGAATTCGAACGCTTCGGCATGAGCGAGGCGGGCCTGCAAATCGATCCGCAGGAGGCCACCGGCCGCGTGGTGGTCGAACGCAATGCGCAGGGCCACCGCTTCATCATCCTGCCCGACCAGGCTTACGATTACGTGGAGACCGGGCCGGCGCTGGCGGCGCTGGCGCAGGCCGCGCCGGGCACGATCTACTTCGGCACCATGGCGCAGCGGCACGAGCGCTCGCGTGCGGCGTTGCGGGCGATGCTCGATGCTTCGGGCGCGCAGCGCTACCTGGACCTGAATGTGCGCGACGGCCAGGTAACGGAGCGCTGCGCCTTCGAGTCGCTGCACCTGGCGGACATCGTCAAGGTCAACGAGGACGAGCTGAAGGATCTGTTCAGCTGGTACACCCACACCAAGCCGGGCACCAAGGCGATCGACAGCGCCGAGATGGTGGACGCCTGCCAGGCGCTGATGCGCATCTTCTCGCTGCAAGGCTTGATCGTCACGCTGGGCGAGCGCGGCGCGCTGTACTTCGGCGCCGACGGCGGCGTCATCGCCAACCAGGAGTGCCACGCGCCGGTGCGCATCGTCGACACGGTGGGCGCGGGCGATGCCTTCTCCGCCGTGTTCCTGTTCGGGCAGGCGCAGGGCTGGCCTGTCAGCCTGACGCTGGCGCGCGCCAACGCCTTTGCCGGCGCGATTTGCGGCATCTCCGGCGCGGTGCCGGCCGATATAGCGTTCTACCAGCCGTGGATCGCGGCCTGGCGCGGCGACGCGGTACTGCCCGGAGCCGTCGCATGAAGCCGCGGCTGTCGTTCTGGCAGATCGTGAACATGAACATCGGCTTCTTCGGCATCCAGTTCAGTTTCGGTCTGCAGCAGAGCAGCATGAGCCCGATCTACAAATACCTGGGCGCGGACGAGGCCAGCCTACCTTACCTGTGGCTGGCCGGGCCGATGACCGGCCTGCTGGTGCAGCCGCTGATCGGCGCCATGAGCGACCGCACGGTCACGCGCTGGGGACGGCGCACGCCGTACTTCCTGATCGGCGCCATCCTGTGCAGCCTTGGCCTGCTGGCGATGCCGTTCAGCCCCACGCTGTGGATGGCGGCCAGCCTGCTGTGGATACTGGACGCGGCCAACAACGTGACGATGGAGCCATACCGCGCCTTCGTCAGCGACAAGCTCGATCCTTCGCAGCATTCGGTCGGCTTCCTGACGCAGAGCGCCTTTACCGGGTTGGGACAGACGCTGGCCTACCTGACGCCGTCGCTGCTGGTGTGGATGGGCATGAACAAGGACGCCGTCAACGGCAGCCATATCCCGCACATCGTCATCGTGGCCTTTTTGATCGGCGCGGTGTTCTCGATTTCCTCGGTGCTGTGGACCTTGAAGACCACGCCGGAATACCCGTTGACCAGCGCGGAGCTGGCGCAGATCCGCGCGCGCCCGGCCGGCTGGCGTCACACGCTGGGCGACGTCGCCAGCGCCATCCGCGAGATGCCGCCGACGATGAAGCAGCTGGCGTGGGTCAAGCTGTTCCAGTGGTATGCGATGTTCTGCTATTGGCAGTACATCATGCTGTCGCTGTCGACCACCATCTACGGCACCACCGACCAGGCCTCGCAGGGCTTCCGCGACGCCGGCCTGCTGGCGGGGCAGGTGGGGGCGTTCTACAACTTCATCGCGTTCGTGGGCGCGCTGGCGCTGGTGCCGTTCACGCGCCGCCACGGGCCCAAGGTCACGCACAGCGTCTGTCTGGCGCTGGCCGGCGTCGGCATGCTGGCGATACCGATGATCCATACGCCGGCGCTGCTGTTCGTGCCGATGGTGGGCATCGGGCTGGCGTGGGCCAGCATCATGGGCAATCCGTATGTGATGCTGGCGGGCTGCATACCGCCGCAGCGTACCGGCGTCTACATGGGCATCTTCAATATGTTCATCGTGATCCCGATGATCATCCAGATCTTCACGCTGCCGCTGTACTACCGCAGCCTGCTGGGCGGGAACCCGGAGAACGTGATCCGCCTGGCCGGTGGCCTGATGCTGTGCGGCGCGCTGGCCGTGATGGCGGTGAAAATAAAAAAGCCGCAGGCGAACCCACGGCTTGAAGAGGAAGCCAGGACGGCTTAGTCTTCGCTCATCTGGCTTTGCAGGTAGTTCTGGATGCCGACCTTGCCGATCAGGTCCAGCTGCGTTTCCAGCCAGTCGATGTGTTCCTCGGTGTCTTCCAAAATCATCAGCAGCAGGTCGCGCGACACGTAGTCGGCGGCCTTCTCTGCGGCGGCGATGCCTTGCTTGACGGTGATCTGCGCGCCTTTTTCCAGCTTCAGGTCGCAGCCGATCATCTCTTCGGTGTTCTCGCCGATCATGATCTTGTGCATGGCTTGCAGGTTGGGCAGGCCGTCCAGCATCAGGATGCGGTCGATCAGTTTGTCGGCGTGCTTCATCTCGCCGATCGATTCTTCATATTCCTTCTTCGCGATCTTCTCGAAACCCCAGTGACGGTACATGCGCGAGTGCAGGAAGTACTGGTTGATGGCCGTGAGTTCGTTGGTCAGCTGAGCATTCAGCAGTTTGATGACATCTGGGTCGCCCTTCATGGGAGGCTTTCTCAAGTGGTGATGGAATACTGACATTTTGCCACGAACCGGGCGCTTCCCACAGCAGGCTGTGCGAAAGTGTAGCAATATCCCCGGACTGAGATTGTTGGCGCAAATGAAAACAATTAACATTCCCATATCGCCGATACGAAAGGACGCCCCCATGATGCTGCATATCCCCGCCGTGCTGACCAAGCCGCAGGTGCAGGAGTTCCGCCATCGCCTGGCGCAGGCCGACTGGGTGGACGGCCGCGGCACCGCCGGGGCGCAGAGCGCGCAGGTCAAGCGCAACCGCCAGCTGCCGGAGCTGTCGCCGCTGGCGCAGGAGCTGGGCGCCTTCATCACGCAGGCGCTGGCCGCCCATCCGCTGTTCTTCGCGGCGGTGCTGCCGCTGCGCATACTGCCGCCGTACTTCAACAGCTACGCCAGCGGCGAGCATTACGGCATGCATGTCGATGGCGCCATCCGCATGCGGCCCGGCACGGCCAACGCGATGCGGGCCGACGTCTCGTCGACCCTGTTCCTCAGCGAGCCGGAGGAGTACGACGGCGGCGAGTTGATCGTCAGCGACGCCTACGGCACGCACGAGGTCAAGCTGGCGGCGGGCGACCTGATCGTTTATCCGTCGAGCAGCGTGCACCAGGTGGCGCCGGTCACGCGCGGCGAGCGGGTCAGCTCGTTCCTGTGGACCCAGAGCATGGTGCGCGACGATGCCCGGCGCGGCATGCTGTTCGAGCTCGATCAGAACATCCAGAAGCTGCGCGCCGCGCACGGCGACAACGAGATCACGGTGGACCTGACCGGCCATTATCACAACCTGCTGCGCATGTGGGCCGATGTGTGAGGCAAGCCACCGAGGGTTGACGCCGTCAGGGGTAGTATCGATGCTTCCCCCTACCGGAGAGCACCGTCATGGACTCGACCAATGAAACCCATCACCAGGATCTGATCGGCGAGGACGCCGTCAAAAAAATCCGCGACTTTGTCGACAGCACGCCAGGCTGCTTCTTTTGCACCGACGACGTGGCCGGTGGCCCCGGCGACGCGCGGCCGATGACCGCCCTGCAGGTCGACGCGCAGGGCAATCTGTGGTTCGTCAGCGCCAGCGACAGCCTGAAGAACCTGGAGCTGGCGGCCGAGCCGTCCGCCACCCTGTACTTCCAGGCGTCGAGCCGGGCGGAGTTCATGCACCTGGAGGGCATCGCCACGGTGCTGCGCGATCCGGTCAAGCTGAAGGAGTTGTGGAGTTTTACGATGAAGACCTGGTTCACCGGCGGCGAGGACGATCCGCGCATCACGCTGATCAAGTTCGCGCCGACCTACGGCTACTATTGGGATACCAAACACGGCAGGGCGGTGGCCAGCGTCCGGATGCTGATCGGCGCCGTGATCGGCAAGACCCTGGACGATACGGTCGAGGGCAGGCTGGACGTCTGAAGGATTAGCCCAGCTGGAAGTTGACCGGCACCAGCGCGTACGCGGGAACCGGCTTGCCGTCTTCCATGTTCGGCTTGTACAGGGCGCGCAGCGCGGCCTGGCGGCCGGCTTCGTCGAGGTTGCTGGAGCCGGACGATTTGTGGATCACCACCTGCTCGGCCTGGCCTTTTTCGCCGATCAGCACGCGCAGCACGACGATGCCGGTCTCGCCCATGCGGCGCGAGATGTTCGGGTACACCGGCTGCGGCGCGCGGATGTATTCAACCCCTGAAACGGTTTTCGGTCCGGACTGCGCGGCCACATGGGCTGGCGCCGGCGGCGCTGGCGGTGCGGCGACCGCAGCAGGTTCGCTGGGGCGCTGTTGCGGCGGCGCGACGGTGATGGTGGGCTCGGTCTGGGCCACGTTCACCAGCGGAATCGGCGGGGCCGGCGGAATGAAGGCCGGCGCCTGGTGCACGACGGGCACGGTCTTGGGCGGCGGTGCGGCCGGCTTGAGCGGCTCCGGCGAGGCGACGAAGGTGATGTTGACCACCTGCGGCAGGATGGCGCGCGTGACCTGGTGCAGCATGCCCGACTGGAACATATAAAACACGAACGCATGACCGAGGACGATGGCGGCCAGCGGCGCGAACTTGCGGCCGCGTGCCTGCCATTGCAATTTCAGCTGGGCGGCCAGGCCGCGCTCGTCCGCCGCCGGCGTCGCCGCGCGGCCATAGGTCATGGTGTTCATCGAGGTAATCTTAGTTGCTGAAGACTGGACGTTTCAGGACGGTTTCCTGGATCTCGGCGGTGGCGGCCAGGTGCTCGTTCAGGATTTCTTCGGCGCAGGAAAAGCATTGGCCGCAGCAAGTCGACACGCCCAGGTCGCGGCGTAACTCTTCCATCGACGTCAATCCCAATTCCACGGCTTGACGGATTTCACGATCAGATATGTTGTTGCAGACACATACAATCATTGATGCACCTTCTGGCTAGGCTCTACAAAAAGAATGAACTGACATGATTGCTGCTTAGCTACTTAATGCGAATCATTATCATTAATCGTATAGTGCCTCAACTTTGAGCCAGATGCAAGCGCAAATAGAAGTAATTCGCATTACCGTTTATAATGCTAGTATCTTATTTCCGGCAAGAACGCGATCTTGCAGTTCGCCGGCAAGCCGCAGCGGCACTGGCCGGGCGGCGATTTGAACGGACTTTGCCATGACGCATGCAGCTCCCCTGATCACCCTCGACACCCTGAAGGTCGGCGCCAGCGCCACCGTGGTACACATCGCCCCCGGCGACGCCGCCGACGATGGCGCCACGCTGGCGCGCCGCCTGATGGAGCTGGGCTTCGTGCCGGGCGAAAAAATCCGCATGCTCAAGCGCGGCATGCCGGGCGGGGAGCCGTTGGCGATCAAGGTCGGCAACTCGACGTTCGCCTTGCGCCGTTTCGAGGCGGCGCTGATCTCGATCCAGGCGGAATAATCCATGGGTGCAGCAGACATCGCGGCGCCGGCAGCGCCCCTCCTGGGCAAGACACCGATGGTGGCCTTGCTGGGCAATCCCAATTGCGGCAAGACCGCGCTGTTCAACCGCTTGACCGGCGCGCGCCAGAAGGTGGCGAACTACGCCGGCGTGACCATCGAGCGCAAGGAAGGCTCGTTCCAATCGCCGGCCGGCAATGGCTTCCGCGTGCTGGACCTGCCGGGCGCCTATAGTCTGTCGGCCCACACGCCGGACGAGGCGATCACGCGCGACGTGGTGGCCGGCCTGCGCGCGGGCGAGCAGTCGCCGGACGTGGTGGTGTGCGTGGTCAACGCCACCAATCTGCGCCTGAACCTGCGCCTGGTGCTGGAGATCAAGCGACTCGGCCTGCCGATGATACTGGCGCTGAACATGGTCGACGTGGCCAGGAAGCGCGGCATCGTGATCGACGCCGACCGCCTGGCGCAGGAGCTGGGCATGACGGTGGTGGAAACCGTGGCGGTGCAGGCAGGCGGCGAGAAGTCGCTGCTGCGCGCGCTGGACGCGATGCTGCCGCTGCATGCGGTCAAGCCGCAGCCGCTGGCGGCGATCGACGCGGTCGGCGTGGAGGAGACGCAGCGCGAGGTGCGCCGCATCCTGGCGCTGGTCAGCAGCGACGCCCACGACACCGGCAACCTGACCGAGAAGATCGACAACGTGGTGCTGCATCCGGTGCTCGGCCCGGTGATCCTGGCGGTGCTGATGTTCCTGGTGTTCCAGGCGGTGTTCAGCTGGGCCAATGTGCCGATGGATATGATCAAGGCCGGCGTCGACAGCGTGGGCGGCCTGCTGAAGGGCGCGATGGCCGATGGCCTGCTGCGCAGCCTGCTGGTGGAAGGCATCCTGGGCGGGGCCGGCAGCGTGCTGGTGTTCCTGCCGCAGATTCTGATTTTGTTCTTCTTCATCCTGATCCTGGAGGACTGCGGCTACCTGCCGCGCGCGGCCTTCCTGCTGGACCGGCTGATGGGCGGGGTCGGCCTGTCGGGGCGGGCCTTCATTCCGCTGCTGTCCAGCTTTGCGTGCGCGATCCCGGGCATCATGGCGGCGCGCACCATCCAGAATCCGCGCGACCGGCTGGTGACGATCATGATCGCGCCGCTGATGACGTGTTCGGCGCGGTTGCCGGTGTATGCGCTGATCATCGCGGCCTTCATTCCGGAGCGCGAGGTGTATGGCTTCATGAGTTTGCAGGGCCTGGTGCTGTTCGCGCTGTACTTCGCCGGCATTGCCTCGGCGATGGCGGTGGCCTACTTCATGAAGCGCACCATGGGCGCGAACCACAAGCAGCCGCTGATGCTGGAGCTGCCAGCCTATCACTGGCCGCACATGCAGAACCTGGCGCTGGGTCTGTGGGAGCGCTGCAAGATCTTCCTGTCGCGCGTGGGTACCATCATCCTGACCTTGATGGTGCTGCTGTGGTTCCTCAGTTCCTTCCCCGGCGCGCCTGAAGGGGCGACGCATCCGGCCATCTATTACAGCATGGCCGGCATGCTGGGGCGCGGCCTGGAATATGTGTTCGCGCCGATCGGCTTCAACTGGCAGATCTGCATCGCGCTGGTGCCCGGCCTGGCCGCGCGCGAGGTGGCGGTGGGGGCGCTGGGCACGGTGTACGCGCTGTCGCAGAGCGGCGAGGAACTGGCGCAGTCGCTGACGCCTATCATCGCCAGCTCGTGGACCTTGCCGACCGCCTTGTCGCTGCTGGCGTGGTATGTGTTTGCGCCGCAGTGCATGTCGACCCTGAGCGTGGTGCGGCGCGAGACCAACAGCATCCGCTATCCGCTGATGATGGCCGGTTATATGTTCGCGCTGGCGTACACCGCGTCGTTCCTGACTTACCGTATTTCGCTGTTCTTCATCGGAGGCTGAGCATGTGGCAGCAAGTGATAGTGGGGTTGATCGTGGTGGCGGCGCTGGCGCATTTCTGCACCAAGTATCTGCCGGCTGCCTTGCGCAGGCAGATCGTGTATGTGCTGTCGCGGCGCGGCTTCGACCAGAATAAACTGGCTAAACTGTTTAACACGAAATCGAGCTGCGGCGATGGCTGCGCCAGCTGCGATTCCTGCGAAACCACGCCGCCGGTATCGTCCGATGCGCCTTCCTCCGCGCCGCTCAAGCGCGTCATCATGCTGCGCGTGCAGCGCTGATCTGCTCTCCTCTGCGCCGGCGCAAACGCGCCGGCCACAGCCTGTTTAATCTGTCCGCATAGCGATTGATTTCTTAATCTTTGCGGATAAGATGAAGCATGTGGCAAGGGGAGGAGAAGCGCTATGTCATACAAAAGACCGGAAATTATTTCGCCGACGCCAGAGGAAGATGCGGTCATCATGGCGGCCGCCTTGTCGGACCCGGATGCGTTGCCGCCGACGGAGGAAGAGTTGGCGCAATTTCGTCCTTGGCGGACCCGATTTCTGGCGCCGCCCGGCTCTCCGACGGTGACGCTGAGCATTGAGTTCGATCGCGACACCATCGAGGCCTTCAGGCGGCAGGGCGACGACTGGCAGCAGGGCATTAACGCCGTGCTGCGCGAGTGGGCGGTCAAGCGCGGTTACGTGGCCGACGTGCTGGGAGACGCTTATCGCCAAGCGCACGCCGGCGATCTCAGCAAAGTGGATTGAACGATTCGGCCTGCGCCATCGGCCAGTACAGGCCGAACACCGGCGGCAGGCGCGACAGCTGGCTGGGGTCGAGCAGCTCACCCGGCTCCAGGTAGGGCAGCAGCGCCGACGCCAGCTTGACCTGGTTGGTCGAGATGCGCCGCACCAGGTGGTGCGCCTTCAGCTGCGACGGGTGCGTCAGGCCGGCGGCGGCGATCAGCTGGGCCAGCGCCTTCAAGGTGTTCTCATGGAAGTTGGCCACGCGCCGGGTCTTGTCCGGCACCACCAGCGCGCGCTGGCGGTTCGGGTCCTGGGTGGCGACGCCGGTCGGGCAGCGGTCGGTGTGGCAGCTCTGCGACTGGATGCAGCCCAGCGCGAACATGAAGCCGCGCGCCGAGTTGCACCAGTCCGCGCCCAGCGCCAGGGTGCGGGCGATGTCGAAGGCGGTGATGATCTTGCCCGAGGCGCCGATCCTGATCCTGTCGCGCAGGTTGGCGCCCACCAGCGTGTTATGCACCAGCAGCAGCGCCTCCTGCAGCGGCGTGCCGACGTGGTCGGTGAACTCCACCGGCGCGGCGCCGGTGCCGCCCTCGCCGCCATCGACCACGATGAAGTCCGGCGTGATGCCGGTGGCCAGCATGGCCTTGACGATGCCGAAAAATTCCCACGGGTGGCCGATGGACAGCTTGAAGCCGGTCGGCTTGCCGCCCGATAGCGTGCGCAGGCGGTCGATGAAGGCCAGCATCTCGAGCGGCGTGTTGAAGGCCGAGTGCTTCGACGGCGAGATGCAGTCCTGGCCCATCGGCACGCCGCGCGTGGTGGCGATTTCAATGGTGACCTTGGCGCCGGGCAGCACGCCGCCGTGGCCCGGCTTGGCGCCCTGCGACATCTTCAGCTCGATCATCTTGACCTGCGGCGTGGTGGCGTTGGCGACGAAGTTCGCTTCGGAGAACGTGCCGTCGGGGTTGCGGCAGCCGAAGTAGCCGGAACCGATTTCCCACACCAGGTCGCCGCCGTTGCGGCGGTGGTAGGGGCTGATGCTGCCTTCGCCGGTGTCGTGCATGAAGCCGCCGGCCTTGGCGCCGCCGTTGAGCGCCAGGATGGCGTTTGCCGACAGCGCGCCAAAGCTCATCGCCGAGATGTTGAACACGCTGGCCGAGTAGGGCTGGGCGCGCGGACAGTCCGGGTGGTTGCCGATCTCGATGCGGAAGTCGTGGTGCTGCTCGGGCGCGGGGCTGATCGAGTGGTTGATCCATTCGTAGCCGGGGGCGTAGACGTCGAGCTGGGTGCCGAAGGGGCGCTTGTCGGTGTCCATCTTGGCGCGCTGGTAGACGATGCTGCGCTGGTTGCGCGAGAACGGCTCGGCCACGGTGTCGTCTTCCAGGAAGTACTGGCGGATCTCGGGGCGGATCGATTCGAAGAAGAAGCGGAAGTGCGCCAGGATCGGGTAGTTGCGGCGCAGCGCGCGCTTGGTTTGCAGCAGGTCGGTGATGCCGACCACGGTCAGCGCGGCGGCCGTCAGCGGGATCCACCACGGCGCCGCCAGCGCCAGCGAGGCGGCCAGGGTGACGATGGCGGCGTTGAAGACCAGGTAGCGCGGGGAAAACAGATTCATGGGTGCTCCGGTGGGCGGCTGATGAGGCAGTGTACTGCTGTTTCTTACGGGAATCCATCAGTCTGTCGGGAGGGGCGGCACGCAAGGCGAGCAACAATGCTAAGCTAGCGGCGTTGCGGCGTACGGCCGTTCTTTTTTGGGAAGCTCACCATGATCGTCGTCCACCATCTGAACAATTCGCGCTCGCAGCGCGTGCTCTGGCTGCTCGAGGAGCTGGGGCTGGAGTACGAGATCGTGCGCTACCAGCGCGACAAGCAGACCATGCTGGCGCCGCCGGAACTGCGGGCCATCCACCCGCTGGGCAAGTCGCCGGTGATTTCCGACGGCGACGTGGTGGTGGCGGAGTCGGGCGCGATCGCCGAATATCTGATCGAGACCTACGGCAACGGCCGGCTGGTGCCGCCGGCCGGCACGGCGGAGCGTCGCCGCTGGACTTATTTCCTGCACTATGCGGAGGGCTCGGCGATGGCGCCGCTGCTGATGAAGCTGATCTTCGACCGGGTCGAGAACAGTCCGGCGCCGTTCTTCGTCAAGCCGATCGCGCGCGGTATCGCGCAGAAGGTCAAGGCGGGCTATATCCAGCCGCAGATCGAGACCCATCTTGATTACCTGGAGGCTGAGCTGAACAAGACGCCGTGGTTTGCCGGCGCCGAGTTCAGCGCGGCCGATATCCAGATGAGTTTTCCGCTGGAGGCGGCCGCCGCGCGCGCCGGGCTGGATGAGCGGCGCCCGAACCTGATGGCCTTCCTCAAGCGCATCCACAGCCGCCCGGCCTTCCAGCGCGCGCTGGAGCGCGGCGGCCCGTACGAGCTGCTGAAGTAGCCCTGTCATTCCCCCCACTGGGGGAAATGACTTCCCGCGCAGGCGGGAATCCATGCGTCGCGTCCGCAGTCTGCTGTGTATGGATTCCCGCTTTCGCGGGAATGACGGCGATGGTCGGGTAAAATGATGGATTGAACAAGCCCGGAAGATGTTGAACATGGGTAGACTCCTTGCCATCGACGGCCTCAATATCGTGCGCCGCGTCTACGAAGCCAGCCCCGAACCCGATAGCGCCGAGAAGGCCGAGATCGCGCTGCGCCACGCGCTGTCCTCCTTCCGCAAACTGCTGCACGAGCACGAGCCGACCCATGTGCTGCCGGCCTTCGACTTCGGCGGCCGCACCTGGCGCCACGACCTGTACAGCGGCTACCGCGAGGCGCGCGCGCCGATGCCGTCGCCGCTGCGCGAGGCGCTGCCGGGCTTTTACGACAAGCTGCGCGGCGTCGGCCTGCACGTGGTGTCGCTGCCGGAGGTGGAGGCGGACGACGTGATCGGCACCGTGGTGCTGCGCTGGCTGGCCGACGGCCGCGGCGAGGCCACCGTGGCCTCCACCGACAAGGACCTGCACGGCCTGATCGCGCAGGGCGCCCGCGTGTGGGACCACTTCAAGGGCGAGTGGCACGACCACGCCTGGGTCGAGCAGAAGTGGGGCGTGCCGCCGGCGCAGCTGCCGGACCTGCTGGCGCTGATGGGCGATGCCACCGATTCCATCCCCGGCGTGTCCAAGGTCGGCGTCAAGAAGGCGGCCCGACTGTTGCGTACATACGGCACTCTGGACGGGATCATGGCCGGGGCCGGCATTCTAAAGGACACGCTGGGCGAAACTCTACGAAAAGAACGCGAAATGCTGTATCTTTCGAGACAACTAGTGCAATTAAAAACGGACGTGCGGGTCGGCGTGACCTGGAATATGCTGGCTTGGGACAAGAGCTGAGCGCGCGCCCACTAAGACAAGGTTTGCAAGATGTTAAAAGCGGTCATTATCGACACCAGCGCCGTCGCGCGCGGCCTGCTCAACACGGTCCTGCTCGATGGCGGCTATGACGTGGTGGGCCAGACCCACACCTGCGCCAGCGGCCTGGCGCTGCTGATCAAACATAATCCCCACATCGTTTGCATCGCCCGCGAGCAGATCGAGAACGGCGAGGAGGTCGTGCGGGAGATTAAGACCAACTGGCCGAAGACGCTGATTTTCATGGTCTCCAGCGAATTCGACGCGGCCACCATCCAGGCCGCGCATGCGATGGGCGTGAACGGTTTCATCGTCAAGCCGTTCAAGGCCGACACCGTGCTCAATACGATACGCAATACCGTGATCGCCATGGTCAAGCGCCAGCGCGCGGCGCTGGCCAGGGAGGCAGATGTCGACGCTAGCGAGTCCGGCGAGGCTTGACCCCGCACCCCCACCCCGAAGGGGTCAGACCCCGTACGGGGTCTGACCCCCGCAGTTGCGGTGCGGGGTGGTGGCCCGATCAGGCGGCGAAGGTCGAGCTGTCGATGATGCCGCCGCCGAGGCAGACGTCGCCGTCGTACAGCACGGCCGACTGGCCCGGCGTTACCGCCCATTGGGCATCCATGAATTTCAACGCGAAATCGGAATCGCCTTCCGGGGCGATCTCGCACGCCACGTCGGCCTGGCGGTAGCGGGTCTTGGCCGACATCGCGCGCGGCGACGGCGCCTCGCCGGCGATCCAGCTGGCCTGGTCGGCGCGCAGGGTCGACGACAGCAGCCACGGATGGTCGTGGCCTTGCACGATGTACAGCGTGTTCTCGGCGACGTCCTTGCGCGCCACGTACCAGGCGTCGCTGCTGCCGTCCGGGTTCTTGTACGCCTTCATGCCGCCGACGCCGATGCCCTTGCGCTGGCCCAGCGTGTAGAAGCTCAGGCCCACGTGCTCGCCCACCACCTTGCCGTCCGGCGTCTTCATCGGGCCCGGCTTGTACGACAGGTAGCGGTTGAGGAATTCGCGGAACGGCCGCTCGCCGATGAAGCAGATGCCGGTGGAATCCTTCTTGGCGGCGTTGGGCAGGGCCAGCTTCTCGGCGATCTTGCGCACTTCGGTCTTGGGGATCTCGCCCAGCGGGAACAGCGTCTTGGACAACTGCGCCTGGTTCAGGCGGTGCAGGAAGTAGCTCTGGTCCTTGGTGTGGTCGACCGCCTTGAGCAGCTCGTGGCGGCCGCCGTTCTCGCGCACGCGCGCGTAGTGGCCGGTGGCGATCAGGTCCGCGCCCAGGTGCATGGCGTGGTCCAGAAAAGCCTTGAACTTGATTTCGGCGTTGCACAGCACGTCCGGGTTGGGGGTGCGGCCGGCCTGGTATTCGCGCAGGAAGTCGGCGAACACGCGGTCCTTGTATTCGCTGGCGAAGTTGACCGCCTCGATGTCGACGCCGATGACGTCGGCCACGCTGGCGGCGTCGATCCAGTCCTGGCGCGTGGAGCAGTATTCGGAATCGTCGTCGTCTTCCCAGTTCTTCATGAACAGGCCGACCACGTCGTAGCCTTGTTCCTTGAGCATCCACGCCGCGACCGAGGAGTCGACCCCGCCTGACATGCCGATCACGACCTTCTTCTTGCTCATCTTACTTTCATCCATTCGCGGCGTTTGCCGCTTCCTTGTACACCGAGGTGTGGGTTTGTATCAGTTCCAGCGGGGCGCGGCGCCCGGCCAGGTATTCGTCCACGCATTGCAGCACCGTCGGGCTGCGGTGACGGTCGGCGCAGGCGGCCAGTTCGTCGCGCGTGAGCCACATGGTGCGCAGGATGCCTTCGTCCAGCGGACGGTCATGCTTGGCGCCCGGCACGCCGCAGAAGGTGAAGCGCAGATACGTCACTTCCTCGCCGGTGCGGTTGGAGGTGTAGCGCGACATGTACATGCCCACCAGCGCGGTCGGCGTGAAGTCGTGCGCGGTTTCCTCCAGCGTTTCGCGGATCACCGCCTGCTCCAGCGATTCATGCGGGTCGAGGTGGCCGGCTGGCTGGTTGATGCGGATGCCATCGCTGGTCTCTTCTTCGATCAGCAGGAACTTGCCATCTTTTTCGACGATGGCGGCGACAGTAACAGAGGGTTTCCAGATACGCGGCATGAGTCATCCTTGAAAGAGCCGACATTTTAGCCTGTTCCGGGCATTTGGTTTGAACCCGCCTGCGCGGAAAGATGGCTTCGTATTGAAAAATCGCAAGGTTTGTTGTGTTAATCCGTGTTTGACTGGCTGCTTTGCGCGAAATTCAGTGTTTTAGCGGCAATTCATGATAAATAGTAATAAATGATGTGATAAATCCGCTATTTATTGATCAATAGATATTAAGTATGCTGGGGCCATCGAGGGGCGATGCTGTCCCGGCAATCCGTGTTAGATTCTAGTCAGTTTATTAATCCTTTGGAGGCACCATGAGAGTAGGCATACCGGCCGAGACGCGGCCGGGAGAAACCCGGGTTGCGGCAACGCCTGAGACAGTCAAGAAACTCGCGGCCAAGCATCAAGTGATCGTGCAGGCCGGCGCCGGACTATCGGCGTCGGTCACCGACGAGGCCTACGCGGCCGCCGGTGCGCAGATCGGCAGCGCGGCGGAAGCCTTTGCTGCGGAGGTGGTGTTGAAAGTGCGTGCTCCGAATGCGGAGGAGCGGGCGCTGATCCCCGCCGGCACGGTGGTGATCGGCATGTTGAATCCCTTCGACGCCGACAACAACGCGGCGATGGCGGCGGCCGGGCTGCAGGCCTTCGCGCTGGAGGCGGTGCCGCGCATCACGCGCGCGCAGTCGATGGACGTGCTGTCGTCGCAGGCCAACATCGCCGGCTACAAGGCGGTGATGGTGGCGGCCAACACCTACCAGCGCTTCATGCCGATGCTGATGACCGCGGCCGGCACCGTCAAGGCGGCGCGGGTGCTGATCATGGGCGTGGGCGTGGCCGGCCTGCAGGCGATCGCCACCGCCAAGCGGCTGGGCGCGGTGATCGAGGCGTCCGACGTGCGCCCGCCGGTCAAGGAGCAGGTGGAGTCGCTGGGCGCCAAGTTCATCGACGTGCCCTTCCTGACCGAGGAGGAGAAGGAAATCGCCAAGGGCGTGGGCGGCTATGCGCGGCCGATGCCGGCCGACTGGATGCGCCGTCAGGCGGAGCTGGTGCATGAGCGCGCCAAGCTGGCCGACATCATCATCACCACCGCGCTGATCCCGGGCCGTCCGGCGCCGGTGCTGATTTCCGAGGAGACGGTGAAGGCGATGAAACCGGGTTCGGTGATCGTCGACCTGGCCGTGTCGCAGGGCGGCAACTGCCCGCTGTCGGAGCTCAATAAAACCGTGGTCAGGCACGGCGTGCATATCGTCGGCGAGCCGGATCTGGCGACCTTGGTGGCGGCCGACGCGTCGGCGCTGTATGCGCGCAACGTGCTGGACTTCCTCAAGCTGATCATCGACAAGGAAGACAAACTCGTGATCGACCGCGAAGATGAAATCATCAAGGCCACGCTGCTGTGCACCGGCGGCGAGCTGCTTAGAAAATAATAAATAGGGGAATCAATCATGGAAGTCAGCCACACCATCATCAATCTGATCATCTTCGTGCTAGCGATCTACGTCGGCTACCACGTGGTCTGGACCGTGACGCCGGCGCTGCATACGCCGCTGATGGCGGTCACCAACGCCGTCTCGGCGATCATCATCGTCGGCGCCATGCTGGCGGCCTCGCTGACCGAGGGCGTGATCGGCCAGGTCGCCGGCACCGTCGCGGTGGCGCTGGCCGCCGTCAATGTGTTCGGCGGGTTCCTGGTCACGCAGCGCATGCTGGAGATGTTCAAGAAAAAAGAGCCTAAAGCGAAAAAAGGAGATCACGCATGAATTTCATCTCCATGAACCTGGTGACGATGATGTACCTGATCGCATCGGTGTGCTTTATCCAGGCGTTGAAAGGGCTGTCGTCGCCGGCCACGGCGCGTACCGGTAATGCGTTCGGCATGTCGGGCATGGCGATTGCCGCCGTGACCACCATCGCGCTGATCCTGAAGCTGAAGGCCGAAGCCACGGCGGCCGCGGCGGCCGGCGCTTCCGGCGACATGGGCCTGGGCCTGGTGGCGCTGGGCGTGATCGTCGGCGGCGGCATCGGCGCGATGCTGGCCAAGAAGGTCGAGATGACCAAGATGCCGGAACTGGTGGCGGCGATGCACTCGCTGATCGGTCTGGCCGCCGTGTGCATCGCGGTGGCCGCGGTGTCGGAGCCGCACGCGTTCGGCATCGCTGCCGTGGGCGAGGCGCTGCCGTTCGGTAACCGCATCGAGCTGTTCATCGGTACGTTTGTGGGCGCGATCACGTTCTCCGGTTCGGTGATCGCGTTCGGCAAGCTGTCGGGCAAATACAAGTTCCGCCTGTTCCAGGGCGCGCCGGTCAGCTTCGCCGGCCAGCACATGCTGAACCTGATCCTGGCCATCGTCATGGTGGGCCTGGGCCTGGCGTTCTGCTTCGCCGGCGGCACCGAGCCTGCGTGGCTGCCGTTCCTGGTCATGACCGCGATCGCGTTTGTGCTGGGCGTGTTGATCATCATCCCGATCGGCGGCGCCGACATGCCGGTGGTGGTGTCGATGCTGAACTCGTATTCGGGTTGGGCCGCTGCCGGTATCGGCTTCTCGCTGAATAACTCGATGCTGATCATCGCCGGTTCGCTGGTCGGTTCGTCCGGCGCGATCCTGTCGTACATCATGTGCAAGGCGATGAACCGTTCGTTCTTCAACGTGATCCTGGGCGGCTTTGGCGGCGCGCCGGCCGAGGCGGGTGCTGGCGGTTCGAAGGAGCAGCGTCCGGTCAAATCCGGTTCGGCCGACGATGCCTCGTTCATCATGGCCAATGCGGAAAGCGTGATCATCGTTCCGGGCTACGGCCTGGCCGTGGCGCGCGCGCAGCACTCGCTGAAGGAGCTGGTCGAGAAGCTGACCCACAAGGGCGTGACCGTGAAGTACGCGATCCACCCGGTGGCGGGCCGCATGCCCGGCCACATGAACGTGCTGCTGGCGGAGGCCGAGGTGCCGTACGACCAGGTGTTCGAGATGGAGGACATCAACGGCGAATTCGGCCAGACCGACGTGGTGCTGGTCCTGGGCGCCAACGACGTGGTCAACCCGGCCGCCAAGGATCCGAAGTCGCCGATCGCCGGCATGCCGATCCTGGAGGCGTTCAAGGCCAAGAGCATCATCGTCAACAAGCGTTCGATGGCCTCCGGCTATGCGGGCCTGGACAATGAGCTGTTCTACCAGGCCAATACGATGATGGTGTTCGGCGATGCGAAGAAGGTCATCGAGGACATGGTCAAGGCTGTGGAGTAAGGTTGATTCATAAATTGTGAATGGTTCGTTGGTGTTTGGCTGATTGATGGTGGGGTTGATGAAGCATACGATGGCTACATCAACCCACCTCTAGGAGTCTGACCATGAACCGCTTACAAAACAAAGTCGCTATCGTTACTGGCGCATCGTCCGGCATCGGCCGCGCTACCGCCAAACTGTTTGCCGCTGAAGGCGCCCGCGTTGTCGTTGCCGCGCGCCGTCTGGCCGAGCTGGAGTCGCTGGTGGCGGAAATCGTCGCCGACGGCGGCCAGGCTATCGCGCTGGCTGGCGATGTCACTTCCGAGTCGTTCAATGCGCAACTGGTGGCCGCTGCCGTCGAGGCGTTCGGCCGGCTGGACATCGCTTACAACAACGCCGGCACGCTGGGCGAAATGGGCGCTACCACCGGCGTCTCGGAGCAGGGCTGGAGCGAGACGATCGCCGCCAACCTGACCAGCGCTTTCCTCGGCGCCAAACATCAAATTCCTGAAATGATCAAGCATGGCGGCGGTTCGGTGATCTTCACTTCGACCTTTGTCGGCTATAGCTTTGCCTTCCCGGGTGTGGCGGCTTATGCGGCCAGCAAATCGGGCCTGATCGGTTTGACTCAGGCGCTGGCTTCGGAGTACGGCCCACAAGGCGTGCGCGTGAACGCGGTGCTGCCAGGCGCAGTCGATACGGCGATGTATCGCGATATGAACAACACGCCGGAAGCGGCTTCCTTTGTCACGAACCTGCATGCGCTGAAACGCGTGGCGCAGCCGGAGGAACTGGCGCGCTCGGTGCTGTACCTGGCTTCGGACGATGCCTCCTTCGTCACCGGCACCGCGTCGTTGGTCGACGGTGGCGCTTCGATCACGCGCACTTAACGCACTTAATAGGCCACGTCTTCCAGGCGGTAGCGGAATTTGCGCCGCTCTGGAAGATCCCAGCCCGGTTCGCGGTCGGTGTTTCGGGTGGGAGCCGGCGGCGCTGGCGCCAGTTCGGTCGCTGGCGTTGGCTGCGGAGCGAGCGCGGTCGGCGGCGTATGCTGCGCATTTTCTTTTTCCTGCTTCGCCTGTTCTTTGCGCAGCAGGTTCGCCATCTTGAAATGCTTGTCGCCAGGACGGCGCACCGATAAGTCAAACCACGCGTTGCGTGCGGTGCGCGCGAAGGAGCGGGCAAACTCGTTGGGTGACACGGACTGCCCTTTGTGCATGATCTTGTCGCCTTCTACGCAAGCGTAGTTGTGCTCACCGTAGCTCCATGATCGCAGGACCGTGCCTTCCGGCAGAAATAGCGATTTCCATTGATAGCCGCGCAGGCTTGCCGGATCGGCGCCGGGCGGTAGCGCGGTCTTGGCGTCGAGCCAGAATTCGAGTGCGGCGTTGATCGCTTCCGAGATGTCCTGCACGCCGCCGGCACGGCGCAGTTGCTCGACCAGCCGGAGCAGGGTATGGGGTGGGAGCTGCACGCTCATTGTGGTAAACATTCGCTTTCCTCCTCTCTTTTCTTCGCTTTTACTCACGTTAGATCGCAAAAAGCGGGGGAAGTTCAAAAAGTGAGGCTTGGTGAGAAAAAGAGAGGAAAAGCGAAGCCGAAAGCGAAGGTTTACCACAAGGAGATGGGGCGGGCACCCCTTGTGTGTATTCTCAGGTCAACGACGGCCGTACATCATCAGCTCGGCCAGCACGCCGCGCGCGGGGCCGACCATGTCGATGGCGGCCAGCGACAGGCCTAGCAGCGCTTGCGCCGGCGAGTCGTTGGCGAAGATGCGGGCCATCGTGTCGGTCAGGCGAACGGTGGTGTTGCGGTCCTGGCGGCGCAGTTCGGTGAACTGCGCCAGCATGGTTGGATTCGCGCCTTGCGCCAGCAGGCGCGCCAGCACGGCGACGTCGCGCAGGCCGAGGTTCAGGCCTTGTCCGGCCACCGGATGCAGCGTTTGCGCCGCGTTGCCGATGGCGACCGTGCGCGCGGTGCTGCGCGGGTCGGCGTTCAGGCCCAATGGGAAGGCCAGACGTGGCGAGGCGTGCGTGAAGCTGCCGACGCGTTCACCAAACGCGGCGCCCAGTTCGGCCAGGAAGGCCGCGTCGTCCAGGGCTTGCAGGCGGGCCGCCGTATCGGGGCGCACGCACCAGACCAGCGAATATTCTTCGCCTTGCGGCAGCAGGGCCAGCGGGCCTTGTTCGGTAAAACGTTCGTAGGCGCGATGCGCGAGCGGGCGGCTGCTGCGCACTTGCGCGATGATCGCGGTTTGCTGGTAGTCGCGGTGCTGGGTCTTGCTTTCCTGATCGCTGAACAAGCCGCCTTCGGCCTGCACGACGATGGCTGCCGTGGTGATCGTGTTGACCTCCGAGCCGGTGATCGTCAGCGCGACGGCATCGGCGCTTTCGTCGACGGCTTCAACGCGGGCGGGGCGTAGCGTGGCGATGCCGGCGCGTTGGCAGACTGCGCCCAGCGCCGTCACCAGATCGCCGTAGCGAAGCACGTAGCCGAGTGCCGGCAGTTTGTGCTCGTCGCGGTCGATCAGGCTGCGGCCGAACTGGCCGCGGCGCGACACGTGAATTTGATGGATCGCGGTGGCCGCCACCGGCCATGCGCCGATTTCCTCCAATATCTGCCGGCTGCCCCACGACAGCGCGATCGAGCGCGGGTCTTTGCTGGCTTGCTCCAGCGTCTTGGCGTCGATCAGGGCGATGCGCTGCGCCGGCATGCCGCGCCGGGCCAGCAGTGCGGCCAGCGCCATGCCGGCCGGGCCCGCGCCGCAGATGGCGACGTCGCAGGCCGGAGCGCCGCCGCTGCCCACGTCCCCGTCCACGCCTTCATGCGCGGGTGCTGCTTGATTGTGAGTGCTCATTGCGACTGCATCAGTTGTTCTATCTCGTCGACCGTCTTCGGCGCGGCGGCGCTCAGTATCGTATGGCCGCCTGGCGTGACCAGCACATCGTCCTCGATGCGGATGCCGATGTTCCAGTACTCTTCCGGCACGCCTTCTGCCGGCCGCACATAAATGCCCGGCTCCACCGTCAGCACCATGCCCGCCTGCAGCGCGCGCGATGGCTTGCCTTCGGCCGCCGTGTCGCGGTACTGGCCGACGTCGTGCACGTCCATACCCAGCCAGTGGCCGGTGCCATGCATGTAGAACTGCTGATAGCTCTTGTTGGCGATGATGTCGGCGATGCTGCCGTGCGCGTTCTGGTTCAGCAGGCCCATATCCAGCATGCCCTGCGCCAGCACCTGCACCGCCGCTTCGTGGCCGCCGGAATACGGCAGGCCGGGCGCGATGGCCTTCAGCGCTGCCGCCTGCGCCGCCAGCACCAGTTCATACAGGCGCTTTTGCGGCGCGCTGAAACGGCCGTTGACCGGATAGGTGCGGGTGATGTCGGAGGCGTAGCCATCGAGCTCGCAGCCGGCGTCGATCAGTATCAGGTCGCCGTCGCGGCTCTGCGCGTTGTTGGCGCTGTAGTGCAGCACGCAGGCGTTGGCGCCCGCCGCGACGATGGAGTTGTAGGCCGGCGCCTGCGCGCCGTTGCGGCGGAACTCGTACAGCAGCTCCGCTTCGATTTCGTATTCGTACATGCCGGGCCGCGACGCGCGCATGGCCCGCGCGTGCGCCTGCGAGGAGATGGTGGCGGCGCGCAGCATGGTGGCCTGTTCGGCGTCGTCCTTGAACAGGCGCATTTCGTCCAGCAGCGGCAGCAGGTCGACCGCGCTGGCCGGCGCGGTGACGCCGGTGCGGCCCATGCGCCGCACGTTGGCCAGCCACAGTTTGACCTGCGCATCGAGCGCGCTGCCCAGCGCGTAGTACAGCGCCGGCGCGTCGGCCAGCAGCTTGCTGATCTCGCCGTCGAGGTCTTCGATGGCGTGGGCCTCGTCGAAGCCGAAGGCGGTGCGCGCGCCTTCCGGGCCGTGGCGGAAGCCGTCCCAGATTTCGCGCTCGACGTTCTTCTGCCGGCAGAACAGGATGGAGCGCGCCGGCGTCTCGCCACGCGCGGCCACCATCACCAGCACGCTTTCCGGCTCGGCGAAGCCGGTCAGGTAGTAGAAGTAGCTGTCGTGGCGGTACAGGTATTCGCTGTCGCTGTTGCGCGCGACTTCGGGCGCGGTCGGCAGCACCGCCACCGCGCCGGGCGGCATGTGCGCCAGCAGGCGCGTGCGGCGGGCGGCGTGGTTTTGCAGGCCGGCCGGCATCACTGCACGCCCCTGGCGGCCGGCGCGCGCATGGCCAGCGGCGCGTTGAGCAGGTCGAGCTGCTGCACCGTGCCGAGGTTGTGCCATTCGCCCTCGTAGACTTCGCCGCCGACCTGCTTCTTGTCGGCGTAGGCGCGGATCAGCGGTCCCAGCTTGGCGTACTCGCCGGGCGCGATGCCGTCGAACATTTCGGGGCGGTAGACGCCGACGTTGCCGAAGGTCCATTTCGGCGAGCCTTCGTTGGTCAGCGAGTACATGGTCAGGCCGAAGTCGCCCTCCGGATGGAAGTCCGGGTTGGGCACCAGGTAGAGCCAGCAGATGTCGCGCTGGTCGGCCGGGTAGGGGTTGCCCCACATGTCCTTGTCGTGCAACACGTCCTTGACCTGTTCGAAGTCGAAGTAGGGCATGTAGATGTCGCCCGACACCGCCACGAAGGGCTCCTCGCCCAGCAGGTGGCGCGCGGTGGCGATGCCGCCGGCGGTCTCCAGCGCGATGCTCTCGCGCGAGTACAGCAGGCGCGCGCCGAACTGGCTGCCGTCGCCCAGCGCGGCCTCGATCTGCGCGCCCAGGTGGGCGGTGTTGATGACGATCTCGGTGATGCCGGCCCGCACCAGGTTGAGGATGTGCCAGACGATCAGCGGCCGGCCGCGCACCTTGAGCAGCGGCTTGGGCGTGGTGTCGGTCAGCGGACGCATCCGTTCGCCGCGTCCGGCGGCGAAGATCATGGCTTTCATGCGCGCCGCCTCAGAAGGTGTAGCCGACTTGCGGCTGCGTGTCTTCGAGCTGGTCGAGCAGGCGCACCAGCGGCCGCAGCTCCTTGTAGCGGCCGGCGGCCTTGCGCACGTAGTCCATCACGGTCGGCAGGTCGTGCAGGTACTGGGCCTTGCCGTCGCGGTAGTTCAGGCGGCAGAACAGGCCGAGGATCTTCAGGTGGCGCTGCAGGCCGGCATACTCGAAGTCCTGGTAGAAGGCGTCGATGTCCTGGCTGACCGGCAGGCCGACCGACTTGGCGTGCTGCCAGTAGCGGATCGCCCAGTCCAGCACCAGCTCCTCGTCCCACTGCACGTAGGCGTCGCGCAGCAGCGAGGCCAGGTCGTAGGTCATCGGGCCGTACAGCGCGTCCTGGAAGTCCAGCACGCCCGGATTGCCGGCGTCCATCCACATCAGGTTGCGCGAGTGGAAGTCGCGGTGCACATACACCTGCTGCTGGGCGGTGACGTTGGCCAGGATGGCGTCGAACACGGCCTGCAGCTCGGCGGCCTGCTTGTCGCTCAGGGTGGCGTTCAGGTGCTTGGCTATATACCACTCGGGGAACAGGTTCATTTCGCGCAGCATGAAGGCGCGGTCGTACTCGGGCAGCACGCCGGGCTCGCTGGTGAGCTGGAACTTGACCAGCGCCTCCAGCGCCTCGGCGTACATGGTCGAGGCGTTGTCGTGGTCCAGCACCTGCAGGTAGGTGGTCACGCCCAGGTCGGACATCAGCATGAAGCCCTGTTCGTAGTCGGTGGCGACGATGCGCGGCACGGTGACGCCCGCGTGCGTGAGCATTTCGTCAAGCTTGACGAAGGCCAGCACGTTCTCGCGTTCCGGCGGCGCGTCCATGACGATCAGGGTGGCGCCCAGCGCGGCTTGTTTATCCGATAAGACATCGACGCGGAAATAGCGGCGGAAGCTGGCGTCGGCCGAGGCCGGGCGCGCGCTGGCGACGTCGACCACGTCCAGGGTGGCCAGCCAGGCGCTCAGCTGTTCCAGGCGGAGGTCGGGCGCGGTGCCGGACGATGTATCGGAAGTTAAATTCTGTAATAAAGACATTAAGCGGGGCCCGGAAACCGGTGTTGGGTGAAGATTCCCATATAATAAGGGATTCAAATCAAAAAATCGCCTGCTATGGTGTTTCCTCCCTTCTTTTCATGAGTCGCATGCGCTGGCTTCCGGCCCCCCCCACCACCCCGCAACGCTGGGCTTACGCCCTGACTGCCCTCGTCACTGCCGCCGCAGTGCCCAGCTACGCCCAGGGCCTGCCGCCGAAGGCGCGCGCGCCACGGGTGGAGGATAAGAACGCCGTCACCACCATCCAGGCCGAGGACATCAGCGGCCGTCCCGAGCGCGAGATCACGCTGCAGCGGGACGCCGAGCTGGTCAAGGACAAGACCCGCGTCAAGGCCGATACCGCCTGCTACCGCCAGGTCGAGGACGAAGTCGAGGCCCAGGGCCATGTGCGGATCTGGCGCTTCGGCGACTATTTCACCGGCGACGAGCTCAAGCTGAACATGGACACCGGCAAGGGCTATATGCTCAATCCGACCTACCAGCTGGAGGCCAACCACGCCCAGGGCAAGGCCGAGCGCATCAACTTCCTCAACGAGGACGAGGCGGTGGTGGTCAACGGCACCTATAGCACCTGCCAGGGGCCGACCCCGGACTGGTACCTGCGCTCGAACACCCTGAACCTGGACTCCGGGCGCGACGTCGGCACCGCCGGCAAGACCATCGTGTATTTCAAGGACGTGCCCATCCTGGGCACGCCGGCGATGTCGTTCTCGCTGTCGGGCGCGCGCCGCTCGGGCTGGCTGTCGCCGATGCCGGGCTTCGGCTCCAAGGGCGCGGCCGAGCTGACCGTGCCGTACTACTTCAACATCGCGCCCAACCGCGATCTGACGGTCTACCCCAAGATCATCCCGCGGCGCGGCTTCCAGCTGGGCGCCAACGGCCGCTACCTGGGCGAGATCAGCGGCGGCCTGTACCAGGGCGAGACCTATCTCGAGTACCTGCCGCACGACAAGCAGTACGTGCCGGCCACGCCGGGCGGCTCGACCGACCGCTGGACCATCAAGAGCACCCACGCCCAGGACCTGTCGAAGGACTGGTCGTACGGCTGGAGCATCCGCGCCGCCTCGGACAACAACTATCCGAACGACTTTTCCAAGACCGTGTCGAGCTCGACCGAGCGCCAGCTGCTGCGCGAGCTGCGCACCGACTACCACGGCGAGTTCTGGACCCTGACCGCGCGGGTGCAGAAATACCAGGTGCTGCAGGACCCGGAATCGGTGGTCGACCCCTCGCTGTACGTGTCGCGCCCGTACGACCGGCTGCCGGCGATCAACTTCCACGCGGCCCAGTACGACGTGGCCGGCGGCTTCGACTGGGCCGTCGACAGCGAGCTGACCCGCTTCTACCACCCGAGCCTGATCAACGGCACGCGGCTGGTGGCGATCCCGCAGCTGAGCTACCCGATCGTCGGCCCCAGCTACTTCGTCACGCCCAAGGTCATGGTCAACCTGGCCAGCTACCAGCTCGACAGCTACGGCACGCAGGCCTCGGAAAACCTGTCGCGCGTGGTGCCGACGTTCTCGCTGGACTCGGGCCTGGTGTTCGAGCGCGACATCAAGCTCGGCCAGCGCGACATGACGCAGACGCTGGAGCCGCGCCTGTTCTACGTGAACACGCCCTACCGCGACCAGAGCAAGTTCCCGACCTTCGACACCGACGCCGCCACCTTCAACTTCAGCCAGATCTTCAGCGAGAACCGCTTCGTCGGCTCGGACCGCATCGGCGACGCCAACCAGCTGACGGCGGCGCTGGTGTCGCGCTTCCTGGACTCGGCCGGCGCCGAGACGCTGCGCCTGGCGTTTGGCCAGCGCTTCTACTTCCGCGACCAGCGCGTGCAGCTGGCCTCGACCACCCCGGTGGTGGACTCGCGCTCGGACATGCTGCTGGCCGCCACCGGCCGCATCTCGGAAACCTGGGGCTTCGACAGCGCCGTGCAGTACAGCCCCAGCCAGAGCCGGGTGGTGTCGGAGAGCTACACCGTGCAGTGGATGCCGGGCCAGAAGAAGGTGCTCAACGCCGGCTACCGCTACCTGCGCGGCAGCTTCAAGAACATCGAGCTGTCGAGCCAGTGGCCGATCTTCCAGCGCTGGTATGGCGTCGGCCGGGTCAGCTACTCGGTGCAGGACAAGAAGATCCTCGAGAGCCTGGTCGGGCTGGAGTACAACGGCGACTGCTGGGTGTTCCGCATGGGCGCGCAGCGCTTCGTGACCACCTCGACCAAGGCGTCGACGCCGATCTTCTTCCAGCTGGAACTGAACGGCCTGTCGCACCTGGGCGTGGGCAGCCCGCTGGAGGCGATGAAGAACAGCATCCCCGGTTATCAGCGTTTGAACGAAGGCTACGGCCGCTAAGGCCAGCCACCCCGGCGTCCGCCGCCGCAACACCGGCGGGCGTTTTTTGATCCATTTACACCTGACTCATGAGCGTTCTTAAGATGAAGTTCGAAATGAAAATCCTCGCAGTCCTGTTGTGCACGGCCGCCCTGGGCGGCTGCAGCCTGTTTTCGAAGAAGCCGGCGCCGGCCGCCCCCGTCCCGGCTGCGGCGGCCAGCGCCCCGGCCGCCGCGCCCGCGCTCAACACCACGCCGGCCACTGCGGCCAGCGCCAAGCCGGACGCCAAGGGCTTCCTGCCGCCCGGCGAGTCGGGCAACGTGGCGATCGACTCGATCGTGGTGGTGGTCAACGACGACGTCATCACCCAGCGCGAGCTGGCCAACCGCATCAAGTCCGTCACCGCGCGCATGAAGGCGCAGAACGTGCAGATGCCGGCCCCGGCCGACCTGCGCCGCCAGCTGCTCGAGCGCATGATCGTCGATCGCGCCCAGCTGCAGATGGCCAAGGAGATGGGCGTGCGGGTCGACGACCAGCAGCTCGACCGCGCCATCGGCCGCATCGCCGAGGCGCAAAAGCTCAGCGTGCAGGACCTGCGCAACCAGATGGAGAAGGAGGGCACGCCGTACGCCGCCTTCCGCGAGGATATCCGCGAGGAAATCATCATGCAGCGCCTGCGCGAGCACGAGGTCGACGGCAAGATCCAGATCTCCGACGCCGAGGTCGACAGCTTCCTGGCCGCCGAGAAGGCCGCCGCCGCCGAGCAGTTCGAGATCAACATCTCGCAGATCATGGTGCGCATCCCCGACAACGCCACCGCCGAGGTGATCGCCCAGCGCCGCGCGCGCGCCGAGGAAGTGATGCGCCAGCTGCGCACCGGCGCCGACTTCGCCAAGATGGCCGCCACCTATTCCGACGCCAGCGACGCCCTGCAGGGCGGCGTGGTCGGCTGGCGCCAGCCCGAGCGGCTGCCGCCGGTGTTTGCCGAGGCGCTGAGCAAGCTCAAGCCGGGCCAGGTCACGCCCATCATCAAGAGCGTGGGCGCGTTCCATATTTTGAAGGCGGTCGACCGCCGCAGCCTGGCCGAGGCGCAGGCCGTGGCCGCGGTGCAGCAGTCGCACGTGCGCCACATCCTGATCAAGGTGACGCCGACCATGAGCGCGGCCGACGCCAAGCGCAAGCTGACCGAGCTCAAGGAGCGCCTCGACAACCACGCCGCCAAGTTCGAGGAACTGGCGCGGCTGTTCTCCAACGACGGCTCGGCCGCCAAGGGCGGCGACCTGGGCTGGCTGTATCCGGGCGACGTCACGCCGGAGTTCGAGGCCGCCATCAACAACCTGAAGGTGGGCGAGGTGAGCCAGCCGGTCGAGACCAGCTTCGGCGTGCACCTGATCGAGGTGCTCGAGCGCAAGAGCGACGACGTCTCGAAAGAGCGCGAGCGCAACACCGCGCGCCAGGCCATCCGCGAGCGCAAGGTCGAGGAAGCGGCGGAAAGCTGGCAGCGCGAAGTGCGCGACCGCGCCTACGTTGAGTACCGCACCGACGACGGCGCCGCCGCCGCCAAGTAAGCCACCGGGAGAGCACGCGTGAGCGCCACTTTGCACACCGGGCGCAGCGCGCTGCGTCCCGCCCGCCGCACCACCGGCGGCCGCCCGGCGATCGCCGTCACCGTCGGCGAGCCGGCCGGCGTCGGTCCGGAAATCTCGATCCGCGCCGCCTGGGCGCGCCGCCACGACGTCAACTGCGTGCTGCTGGGCGACGCCGCCTTCCTGGCCATGACGGCCAGCTACATCGATCCCGACATCAAATTGTCGGCGCTGTCGCTGCAGGCGGTGCGCCACGGCGGCCTGCCGCAGTTCGGCCCGGAGCGCATCAGCGTGATCGACGTGCCGCTGGCGGCCCACGTCGTGCCCGGCAAGCTGGACAAGGAAAACGGCCGCAGCGTGCTGGCCACGCTGGACGCCGCCATCGAAGGCGTGCGGGCCGGCTGGTTCGAGGCGGTGGTCACCGCGCCGCTGCAAAAGAGCACCATCAACGACGCCGGCGTGCCGTTCTCCGGCCACACCGAATACTTCGCCGACCAGACCGGCACCGCGCAGGTGGTGATGATGCTGGCGGGCCAGCCGCTGGCGCCGGCCGGCAAGCCGCTGCCGCCGCCGCTGCGGGTGGCGCTGGCCACCACCCACCTGCCGTTGAAGGACGTGGCCGCCGCGCTGAGCCAGGACGGGCTGGCGCGCGTGCTCGACATCATTGACCATGATTTGAAAACCAAGTTCGGCATCGCCGCCCCGCGCATCCTGGTGTGCGGCCTGAACCCGCACGCGGGCGAGGGCGGCTACCTGGGGCGCGAGGACATCGACGTCATCGCGCCGGCCATCGCGGCGGCGCAGGCGCGCGGCATCGCCGCCAGCGGCCCGTATCCGGCCGACACGCTGTTCCAGCCCAAATACCTGCAGGGCGCCGACTGCGTGCTGGCCATGTACCACGACCAGGGCCTGCCGGTGCTGAAGTACGCCACCTTCGGCCAGGGCGTCAACATCACGCTGGGCCTGCCGCTGATCCGCACCTCGGTCGACCACGGCACCGCGCTGGACCTGGCGGCCAAGGGCCTGGGCCTGGCCGACTGCGGCAGCATGGCCACCGCGATCGACACCGCGGTGGCCATGGCCGCCTCCTCCTCACCTCTCCAACCAGAACAACCATGAAACACGTCGCCCGCAAACGCTTCGGCCAAAACTTTTTACACGATAAATACGTCCTCTCCAGCATCACCGAGGCGATCGCGCCGGCGCCGGACGACGCCATGGTCGAGATCGGGCCCGGCCTGGGCGCCATGACCGAGCAGCTGATGCGCACCCTGAAGCGGATGCACGTGGTCGAGCTCGACCGCGACCTGGTGGCGCGGCTGGAAAAGACCTACAACCCGGCCAAGCTGACCATCCACGCCGGCGACGCGCTCAAGTTCGACTTCGGCACGATACCGGTGGCGGCCGGGCAAAAGCTGCGCATCGTCGGCAACCTGCCGTACAACATCTCCAGCCCGCTGCTGTTCCACCTGGCGACGTTCGCGCCGCAGGTGCAGGACCAGCATTTCATGCTGCAGAAGGAAGTGGTGGAGCGCATGGTGGCCGAGCCGGGCAGCAAGACCTACGGCCGCCTGTCGGTGATGTTGCAATGGCGCTACGACATGTCGCTGTTGTTCGTGGTGCCGCCGGAGGCGTTCGACCCGCCGCCGAAGGTGGAATCGGCCATCGTGCGCATGATCCCGGTCGCCCAGCCGCTGGCGTGCGACGGCCCGACCCTGGAGGCGGTGGTGCTGAAGGCGTTCTCGCAGCGCCGCAAGGTGATCCGCAACTGCCTGGCCGGCATGTTCACCGAAGCGCAGATCGTCGAAGCCGGCATCGACCCGACCATGCGTCCGGAAACCATCGGCCTGGCCCAGTACGTGGCGCTGGCCAACCTGCTCAAATAAACAAGCGGGGGTCAAGTCTGACATTCGGACACGGCCTCTGCCGTAGGCGTTGCTACGGCAGAGGCCGTGTCCGAATGTCAGACTTGACCCCCCGCGCAAAAAAAAAGCCCGCTGGTGAAAGCGGGCTGAAATCCAATTCCTTTGCAAGAAGTGGAGGAGACAGGTGAAGTATGCTGCGGCGCGGTATATAACGCAAGTTTATTTTTCGAATATCCTGCATCATCAAAACGCATAACTGTGCCGCCGCCGCGCCGCGCAGGCCGCGCGGCGCTTCCCGCTCCTTACTTCGGTTTGCAGCTCAGTATCATGTTGCTGACGACGGCGCCGTTGACCACGCCGGTGTTGTTGGCCAGCGTACAGTCGATGTCGGTCGGCTGATACAGGATGGTCGCGCCATAGGCGAAGCCGTCCGCCACCGGCGCAAACGCGAACTCGCCGCTGCCCGGGGTGTTGGCGTAGGCCGAGTCGCTCGACACCACGATCTGGCCGCCGGTGGAACCGTTCAGCAGCGTCACCGTGCGCGGGTTGGCGGCCACGGCGGGCGTGGTGCCTGTCGCCGGCACGGCGTCACTGTAGGGGAACAGGCCGGTGAACTTGCCGCCCACCGAATAGCTGTTCTGGATGCAGTTGATCACCACGGCGATCGACACCGTGTGGCCGGCCGAGCCGGAGCTGCCGGAGACCGGCTGGCAGGTCTGGTGCGCAGGCTGGGTCAGCACGGTGACGTTGTAGTCGGTGCCGTAAGGGATTTGCCGGGGCATCGCGAACGTGGCGGAAGCGGCTGCCACGGGCAGGGTGTCGCTGCCGTTGGCCAGCACCAGGCCGGGGTTGGTCAGGCCGTTGATGGTGCCTTGCACGGCGAATTGGGCCTTGCCACCGCAGGCAGACAGCGCGGCGGCCAGCATCAGCGCCGCTACGGCGCTCACAGTCGAAAATTTCATCAATTACTCCAAAAAAAGGCGGATGGGCCGGCCGTGGTGTCGTGGGCCGGCGCCGGGATTACTGGCAGGTGACGGTCACGCCGAGGAAGTCCCCGGCCGGCATGTTGCCGACGTTGCTGGCCAGCGTGCAGGTCTGGGCCGGGTCCTTCGGCTGGGACAGGATGGTCACGCCGTAGGGCGAGCCGTCGCCGACCTTGTTGCCGAAAGTGAAGGAGACCGGCGCGCCGGCGGTGGCCGCCGGCAGCACGCTGACGGTGTCGGCGCCGTTGGCCAGGATCAGGCCCTTGCTGGTGAGGCCGGTCACGGTGCCGCCCAGCGTCCACGGGTTGGCCTGGCAGGTGAAGCCGATCGAGTACGAGGTGTAGGCGTTGGCCTTGCCGACGTTGCTGGTGCCGACCGGCGCGCAGCTGCCGCCGGTGGGCTGGGTGGAGACGATGATATTGAATTCCTCGTCCACCGCGGCCAGCTTGGTGAACACAAAGGTGCTGGTATTGACCGGGACGGGCAGCAGTTCGCCGGTCTTGGTATTCTTGAGCACCATGTCAGGCTTGGTCAGGCCGCTGACGGTGCCGGACAGGGCCAGGTTGCCGTTGTTGCCGCCGCAGGCGTTCAGCAGGGCGGCGCACACCAGGGCCAGGCCCGAACGCAGATACAAACTTTTCATAAAAATCTCTCTCCAAAACGAATAGGGCCCGGCAACAGCGGGTGCAGCATCTTACACGGAATGGGCCGTATTTTAGTGCATTTGGTAACGCCGGGGCCGCTAAGCGATGTAACAGCTTGTGACACCTGCGGCCGCCGCTGCGCCTAATTGGCCCGCGCCTCGACCTGCGCCACCTCGCAGCGCGACTGCCTGCCGTCGAGCCGGCAGGTGTTGCGCACCCGGCCTTGCAGGTCGTGCACCTGCACCCGCCACTGGTCGGCGCCCAGCCGCTCCATGGTCATGAAGCCGAAGCCGTCGACCCAGGAGCTGAACTGATCCACCACCGCGCCCGGGGCCGGCGTCACGCCGTCCGGCAGGCGCTCCGGCAGCGGCACGGTGTCCTCGGCGGTGCCGGAAAAGCCGGAGATGAACTGGCTCGGATGGCCGCTGGCAAAGCTGGCCTGCTCCCACAGGTGCACATGGCCGGACAGCATGGCCTGGATGCCGGCCGGCAGCAGCCGCGGGTTGAGCGAGCCGAACGCCTGCTGCAGGCCGGCATCGCCCGGCAGCAGCCGCGCCGTGCCGTCGCCCCTGCGGTCGGCGCCCATGCCCAGCAGCGGATGGTGGGTGATGCCGAGGTTGCGCGGCGCCCGCTGCGCCAACGCGTCCAGCTTGCGGTACAGGTCGCGGTATTGGTCGTAGCCCGGCTCGCCCGGCTTCAGGCCCTTCCAGGTGGTGTTGGCGGTGTCCAGCACCAGCAGCTGGGTGTCCTGGCCGATCGGCACGGCGTAGGGATCGCTGTAGTTGCCGGTGGCGTCGTCGGCCGCAAGCTTGCAGTCGCGGCCGGCCAGCAGCGGGCGCGGATCGAGCAGGCGCCAGTAGCCCTGGCCGCCGCGCAGGCAGTTCTCGTGGTTGCCGCGCGCCATGACCCACGGCGCCGCCCGCAGCAGCGCCGCGCCGGGCGCGAAGAAGTCGGCGTTCCAGGCGTCCCAGCCATAGCCCCACGGGCTGCCGGCGCAACCGGCGTTGCCGTCGGGGCAGGCGTTTTCGCGGTAGTGGTAGTCGCCCACGTGGATTACCAAGTCGGGCCGCCACGCCGCCGCCGCGGCCGCGATGGCGGCGAAGGGATAGTCGGCGCTGTGATTGCAGGCCTGGTAGCTGTGACTGTTCTTTTGCAGGCGGCAGCCGGTGTCGCCGAGCACGACGATGCGCTGCGGCGCCGCGACCGGCAAGGGCAGCGGCCGGCCCAGCACGCTCGCGTGGGCGGCGCCGGCCGGCAGCGGCGCCTCGCAGGTCAGCAGCGGGAAGGCGGCCGGCTTGGAATCGGCCGGCGCCGACGGCGTGCTGCGCAGCGGCAGCGTGGCGGCCGGCGCGCGCAGCGCCATCGCCTGCGGGCGCTGGTCGATCACGATGTCGGGGCAGGCGGGGGCGTCGACCAGCACGCGCGCCACGGCGGCGCCGTTCTCGCCCAGCACCACGAAGGAGGAAAATTCCGGCGCCGTGGCCGGTGCGGGGCCGACGGTGGCGCAGCCCGCCAGCACGGCGGTCAACAGGGGCGGCGCCCAGCGGCGGCAAGTCATCACAAACGTAGTCAAAGGCACGGCGGCTCCAGCAGGGGAATGCGATAATTTACCATGCCGCCGCCCCGCCATCCGCCTGCCGCGATCGGTGCGACAATACACGGATTCGCCATTTCGACCGACCGCCATGACCCCACGCCGCCCGCACGCCCTGCTGTTCGACCTTGACGACACCCTGTGGCCGATCGCCCCGGTGATCGCGGCGGCGGAAACCAGCTGGCACGCCTGGCTGGCCGCGCACGCGCCGCAGGTGACGCAGCGCTACTCGGTGGCCGAGCTGCGCGCGCGCCGCATGGCCTTGCTGGAGCAGCGGCCGGAGCTGGCGATCGACCTGTACCAGCTGCGCCGCGTGGCGCTGGAGCAGGCCTTCGCCGAGGCCGGCGCCGACGCCACCCACATCGACGGCGCCATGCGCCACTTCCGCGCGCGGCGCAACGCCGTCACGCCGTACGCCGACGTGCTGCCGGCGCTGGCCGAGCTGCAGGCCATGCTGCGGCTGGGCGTGATCACCAACGGCAACGCCGATCTTGAAGTCATCGGCCTGCACCACCATTTCGAGACCGTGCTGGCCTCGGCGCGCTTCGGCCGCGCCAAGCCCGATCCGGCCATCTTCCTGGCCGCCTGCGAGGCGATGGGGGTGGCGCCGCAGGACGCGGTCTACGTCGGCGACGACCTGCGGCTGGACGTGCAGGGCGCGCAGGGCGCGGGCCTGCGCGCGGTGTGGATGAACCGGACCGACAGCACGGCGCACCTGGAGGCGGGCATCGTCCCGGACGCCATCTGCGGCAGTTTCGACGCACTTCTGGCATGGCTGCGCGGGCAAATGCGGCATTGACGCCACGCCGCGGCCCCCGTCCGCCACAGAGCGTGCATAATAAGCAGAAATACCATCAGTGAATGAACATGCAACTCGAACCACGCGCACAAACCCTGCTCAAGGCCCTCGTCGAACGCTACATCGCGGACGGCCAGCCGGTGGGCTCGCGCGCCCTGTCCAAATTCTCCGGGCTGGACCTGTCGCCGGCCACCATCCGCAACATCATGGCCGACCTGGAGGAGCTGGGCTACGTCGCCAGCCCCCACACCTCGGCCGGCCGGGTGCCGACCCCGCGCGGCTACCGCATCTTTGTCGACACCCTGCTGACGGTGCAGCACCTCGACGAGCAATCGGTCGAGGGCCGCATGCGGCTGCAGGCGCCGCAGCCGCAGAAGATGATCGCCAACGCGGCGCAGATGCTGTCGTCGCTGTCGCAGTTCGCCGGCGTGGTGCTCAGTCCGCGGCGCGAATCGGTGTTCCAGCAGATCGAATTCCTGCGGCTGGGGGAGAAGCGCATCCTGCTGGTGATCGTCGGCCCGACCGGCGACGTGCAGAACCGGCTGCTGCTGACCGACGTCGACTACAGCCCGGCGCAGCTGGTGCAGTCGGCCAACTACATCAACCAGAACTACGGCGGCCTGGCCTTCGACGAGGTGCACACGCGGCTGCAAAGCGAAGTGCGCCAGCTGCGCGACGACATGGGACGCCTGATGCAGGCGGCGGTGGAGGCGGGCAGCGAGGCGATGGCCGACAGCTCGGACGACATGGTCATCTCCGGCGAGCGCAACCTGCTGTCGGTGAGCGACCTGTCGTCGAACATGACGTCGCTGCGGCAGATGTTCGACATGTTCGAGCAGAAGACGGGATTGATGCAGCTGCTCGACGTGTCGAGCAAGGCCAGCGGCGTGCAGATCTACATCGGCGGCGAATCGAGCCTGGTGCCGATGGACGAGATGAGCGTGGTCACCGCGCCCTATATGGCCAACGGCAAGATCGTCGGCACCCTGGGAGTGATCGGCCCGACCCGCATGGCGTATGAGCGGGTGATACCGATCGTCGACATCACGGCCAAGCTGCTATCGAACGCGCTCAGCCACAATTGATGGTCTATGGATTCCCGCCTGCGCGGGAACGACGTCATTCCCGCGCAGGCGGGAATCCATGCTGAGCTGGCTTGCCCATTACGGCCGGTGCGGGCAGGCGGCCTTGGTGCAGTTGCCGTAGATCGCCAGCGCATGCTCGGCGATGCGGAAGCCGCGCTCCTTGGCCACCATCTGCTGGCGCGATTCGATTTCCTCATCGAAGAATTCTTCCACCCGGCCGCAATCGAGGCACACCAGGTGATCGTGGTGCGAACCCTCGTTGAGCTCGAAGATCGCCTTGCCCGTCTCGAAGTGGTTGCGGTTGAGCAGGCCGGCCTGCTCGAACTGGGTCAGCACCCGGTACACGGTCGCCAGGCCCACATCCATATTGTCGGACAGCAGAATCTTGTAGACATCCTCGGCGGTCAGGTGGCGCACTTCGCTGTTCTGGAAGATGTCCAGGATCTTGAGGCGGGGCAGGGTGGCTTTGAGGCCGCTGGCCTTCAGGTCGGTGGGATTGTTGCTCATGGTGGCGACTCTTATGTTGTTTGCGATAGCTAGCCCACAGTTTAACGCACTCCGGCAGCCGCCGCACCATCGGCGCCCGCAGGCGCCCCGCCGCGTGAAATTTACATTTGCAATGTTTTACAATTAATCTTTATAAAACAAGGACATAGTTGGCGATTTGCTGGATAATGCGAACTCCCGGCGTGCCCGCGCAGCCCCATCTCGCACCTTGTGCTTTATGATATAGCGTTTTTCGGCACTTCCGCTCGATCAGATTGAGGACAACCATGCGCGTCACCCAGGCTTTATCGCAGTCTTTGTTGCACCGTTTCACCCGCCGCGCGCCGCTGCTGGCCGGCGCTGTTTGCGTCGCGCTGGCCGCGGGCGGCTGCGCGTCCAACACCACGCTGGGCGAGAAATCGACCGACGTGAAGGAAACCGGCACGACGCTGGACGCCAACAAGGGCGCGCAAACGACCACCATCACCAAGCTGCAGAAGTTCATGTGGTTCTTCTCGCCGTATCGTCCGGACATCCAGCAGGGTAACTTCGTCTCCGAGGAGATGCTGTCGCAACTGAAGACCGGCATGACGCGCGAGCAGGTCCGCTTCATCTTCGGCACCGCGCTGCTGACCGACCCCTTCCACGCCGACCGCTGGGACTACGCCTTCCGCATGGCCAAGGGCAACGGCGAAATCACCACCAGCCGCGTGATCGTGTTCTTCGACAAGGATGGCAAGGTGGCGCGCTGGGAGGGCGGCAACCTGCCGACCGAAAAAGACTACATCGCCCGCATCGCCGGCCCGGCGCCCAAGGTCAAGAAGGACCTGAGCGTTCCGGACGCGCGTCCGGTCGGCAATACCGCGACCATCCCGGCCGGCAGCGACAACGCCGCCGCCTCGCCGGTTGGCGTCACGGTGAACAACGACAAGAAATAAGCACGAGGACAGACGCATGACAGACCTGAACATCGCCATCGCCGGCGCCGGCGGCCGCATGGGCCGCATCCTGATCGAAGCGGTGCTCGACGCGCCCGACGCCCGCCTGTCCGGCGCGCTGGACCGCGCCGGCTCGGCCAACGTCGGCAGCGACGCCGCCGCCTTCCTCGGCAAGCCGGCCGGCGTGCTGGTGGAATCGGACCTGGCCAAGGGCCTGGCCGGCGCGCAATTCCTGATCGACTTCACCCGCCCCGAAGGCACGCTGGAGCACCTGGCGTATTGCGCCGAGCACGGCATCAAGATGATCATCGGCACCACCGGCTTCGACGAGGCGGGCAAGGCCGCCATCGCGGCGGCGGCCAAGAAAACCGCCATCGTGTTCTCGCCCAACTTCAGCGTCGGCGTCAACGTCACGCTCAAGCTGCTGCAGCAGGCGGCCAAGGCGCTGGCGGTGGGCTACGACATCGAAGTGATCGAAGCCCACCACCGCCACAAGGTCGACGCCCCGTCCGGCACCGCGCTGAAGATGGGCGAAGTGCTGGCCGACGCACTGGGCCGCGATCTGAAGGATTGCGCGGTCTACGCGCGCGAAGGCGTGACCGGCGAGCGCGACCCGTCGTCGATCGGCTTCGCCACCATCCGCGGCGGCGACATCGTTGGCGACCACACGGTGCTGTTCGCCGGCACCGGCGAGCGCATCGAGATCAGCCACAAGTCCAGCAGCCGCGTCACCTACGCGCACGGCTCGCTGCGCGCCTGCCGCTTCCTGGCCGACAAGGCCACCGGCCTGTACGACATGAACGACGTGCTGGCGCTGAACTGATGATGCCCAACCACTTCACCCTGGCCAGCTACTGGGAACAGGGCGACACCATCAGCCACATCGTGGCGTTGGTGTTGCTGGCGATGTCGCTGGTGAGCTGGTTCTTCATCCTGGCCAAGAGCTACGCCGCCTGGCGCATCCGCCGCAGCGCGCCGGCCGTGCAGGCGTTCTGGGAGGCGCCGTCGATGCAGGACGGCGTCGCCGCCTTGACGCTGGCCGATCCCGAACAAGTGTTCTTGCCGCTGGCGCAACAGGGCGCAGCGCAGCTGAAGACTGCCGGGCGCGCCTCGCTGGGTGGCGAGATGGGCCATGCGGCCCAGGTCACGCGCGTGCTGCGCGTGGCGATCCAGCAATCCACCAACCGCCTTGAAGGCGGCCTGACCCTGCTGGCGTCGATCGGCGCCACCGCGCCGTTTGTCGGCCTGCTGGGCACGGTGTGGGGCATCTACCATGCGCTGGCCAATGTGTCGGCCAGTGGCACGGTGCAGATCGACAAGGTGGCCGGCCCGGTGGGCGAGGCGCTGATCATGACCGCCATCGGCCTGACGGTGGCGATTCCCGCCGTCCTGGCGTATAACGGATTCAACCGCGTCAACCGGCTGACCCTGGCCGAGCTGGACGCTTTCGCGCACGACCTGCACGCCTACCTGACTAACGGAGGGGGTCAAGTCTGACATTCGGACACGAGCTCTGCCGTAGCGGGACCGCTACGGCAGAGCTCGTGTCCGAATGTCAGACTTGACCCCATTGGGAGCTAGTATGAGTTTTGGTGCATTCAACCACCACCGCAATCCGGGGCCGATGGCCGACATCAACGTCACGCCGATGGTGGACGTGATGCTGGTGCTGCTGGTGATCTTCATCCTCAGCGCGCCGATGTTCACCCACGCCGTCAAGCTGGACCTGCCGAAGGCGCAGGCCCAGGCCAATCCACAGCAGGCGGCCACGGTCACGCTGTCGATCGACGGCGCCGGCAAGATCTTCTGGAATAACGACCCGGTCGAGCAGAGCGTGCTGGAGGCGCGCCTGGTCGAGGCGGCCAAGCTGGAGCCGCAGCCCGAACTGCAACTGCGCGCCGACAAGGACACCCGCTACGAAGTGGTGGCCCAGGTGATGGCGGCCGCGCAGTCGAATGGATTAACCAAGCTGAGCTTCGTCACAGACGGCTCGGCGCCCCCCCAGAAAGAGAAAAAATAATGGCAACCGCAGAATTGAACGGCGCGGCGATCACCGATTTCGCCAGCTTCCACGCCGCCTGCAAGGCCGCGCTGGGCTTCCCCGACAGCTACGGCAACACCATGGACGCCTGGGTCGATTGCCTGAGCTACCTGCGCGACGAGGACGGCATGAGCAAGTTCCGCCTGAAGCCGAACGAGGTGCTGGACATCGTCATCACGGGCGCGGAGGCCATGAAGGCCGCCGTGCCGGATATCCTGGAAGAGGTGACATACTGCGTGGCCGGCATCAACGAGCGCTACGAAGACTACGGCGAGAAGCCGGCCCTGAAGCTTACGCTGCGCTAGCGGCGGCTGCCCCGGCCGGCACCGCGTTCGGGATCTGCGCCTTGGCGCCGGTCTCGCCCGGGGCCAGGGTCAGCACCTCGAAGCCGGTCTCGGTCACCAGCACCATGTGCTCCCACTGCGCCGACAGCGATTTGTCGCGCGTCTCGACGGTCCAGCCGTCGCTCAATTCCCTGGTCGCCGCCTTGCCGGCGTTGATCATCGGTTCGATCGTGAACAGCATGCCCGGCTTGAGCACCACGCCCTGGCCCGGACGGCCGTAGTGCGCCACCTGCGGCTCCTCGTGATACACCATGCCGATGCCGTGGCCGCAGTAGTCCAATACCACGCTGTAGCCGGCCTTCTCGGCGATGGTCTGGATCGCGAAGCCGACGTCGCCCAGGGTGGCGCGCGGCTTGACGGCGCGGATGCCGGCCCACATCGCCGCATAGGTGGTCTCCACCAGCTTGCGCGCCGACTTCGACGGCTCGCCGACGTAGTACATGCGGCTGGTGTCGCCATGCCAGCCGTCGCGGATGACGGCGACGTCGATGTTGATGATGTCGCCATCCTTGAGGATGTGGTCGGCCGCCGGAATGCCGTGGCACACCACGTGGTTGACCGAGCTGCACACGGTGGCCGGGAAGCCGCCATAGCCGACGTTGGCCGGGATCGCCTGCTGCACGTTGACGATGTAGTCGTTGCACAGCTGGTCGAGGTAGGCCGTGCTGACGCCCGCCTTGATGTGCGGTGCGATCATGGTCAGCACGTCGGCCGCCAGCTGGGCAGCGACGCGTGCCAGGACGATTTGCTCGGGCGACTTGATCAGATTGGCGTTACGGCGGGACATGGTGCGACCTCTTTCATTTTCGGAGCCGCGTATACTGCCACATCTGCTAGCGCACCGCTGTCAAATCGAAATGCGGGTTGTCGATCAGGCAAAGCAGATTGCCGAACGGGTCGGCCAGTTCGACCGTCTTGATGCTCTCGCCGACGTCCTGGATGGCGCCGTGCACGGTGGCGCCCAGCGCGACGATGCGCTCGACTTCGGCGGCGATATCGTCCACTCCCCAGTAGACCATACTGCCGGTCTGGCCCGGCTTGCCGTCCGGGATCAGGCCCAGCTCGAAGCCGCCGATGTTGAAGCCGACGTAGAACGGCTGGTCGAAGTAGGGCGCGGTATCGAACACCTTGCTGTACCAGGCCTTGGCGGCCGCCAGGTCGGTGACCGGATAGGCCACGGTGCGTAATCCCTTGATCATGCTTGTCTCCACAGAGATGTTGAAAACATCATCTTGGCACAACGGTCGCCGGCGCGATTGTAAAAATGGAAGCCAGGCCTAGGCTGCCAGCAGGAAGCGCTCCGGCGCGCTGCCGGCGAACTCCTGGAAATCGTGGATCAGGTGCGACTGGTCGAAATAGCCGCATTCCAGCGCCAGTTGCGCCCAGTCCGGCGACGGCGCGGCCTTGAGCGCGGCCGCGGCCCGGCGGAAGCGGCAGATGCGCGCATACAGCTTGGGCGACAGCCCGACCCGCGCGCGGAACAGCGCCGCCATGTGCTGGCGTGAGACGCCCAGCTGCGCCGCCAGCTGCTCGATGCGCAGCGCGCCGTCGCTGGCGTCCAGCGCGGCCAGCGCGCGGCGGATCAGCAAGTCGCCCGGATCGCCCGGCATGCCGGCCGCGCGCAGCCGCAGCAACAGCTGATGCTCGATCAGGGCGATGCGTTCGCGGTCGGACAGCTCGCAGGTCCACAGCGCATCGGCCAGCCGCTCGGCGTCGCCGCGGCCCCACAGCTGGTCGATATCGGCCCGCTGGTCGGTCAGCGCATGCAGCGGCGCCGCCAGGAAGACGCCCGCCGCGCCGGGCTTGAAGCGCACCGCCACCGTCCGCAGCGGCCCGTCGCTGGCGACCAGGATGGCGCTGCTCATCATGCCGACCGCGAAGCCGGGCTGGCCGCCGTCCTGCCAGAGAATATCGACGCAGTTATCCGGCAGCACCCGGTGCGTATGGGCGCCGCCGGGCGCGCAGGCGGCCCACATGCACTCGACATGCGCCGCCAGCGCCGGATGGGGAGGATATTCGCGGTAATACATCCACCCAGTATACCCGGGGTCAAGTCTGACATTCGGACACGGCCTCTTCCGCATTGCAGCAGAGGCCGTGTCCGAATGTCAGACTTCGTATATTGAGCATACCGCATCTCCATCGGATAATAAGGAGGTAGGTGCGGCCAGGCGGAGTGACGCTGATCAGACTTAGTGCCGTGGAGCACGTGGGTCAGATAGGTGCCTCTGCCTGTTTCATTTGATAAGTCCGAACGGTATCTGGGGCCATCGCGCCAGCGCGTAAGCCCGCATACGAGGAAGGTCAAAAATGGATACGATATGCGCAGCGGTAGGTATTGATGTCAGCAAGAAGAAGTTAGATATTGCACTGCTGGTCAACGGAAAAACCAAGACCAAAGTGCTGGAAAATTCCGCCGAAGGCCATCGGGCAATGGTCGACTGGCTCACCAAATCCAAAGTTCCCCTGTCGGCAATGCATGCTTGCATGGAGGCGACCGGGGTCTATTCCGAGCCGTTGGCATTGGCGCTCCACCAGGCCGGGCTGGTGGTGAGCGTGGTCAATCCAGTCTGCATCAAGGGCTTCGGCCACAGCGAAAATATTCGCAACAAGAACGATACGATCGACGCCGGGCTGATTGCACGCTACTGCGTCGCGATGAAGCCCGCGCCCTGGAGTCCGCCGCCGCTGGAGCAGCGCCAGTTGCGGGCTTGGTCGCTGCGCGTCCAAGCCTTGAAGGACATTCGCCAGCAGGAAGAAAATCGGTTGGAGGCATTGATCATCAGCGGGATGGAGGACGTCGCGCAGCATGTGCGACAGCATGTCGCTTGGCTCAGCGTAGAAATAGAGAAGCTCGAAGGCGACATCGACGATCACATAGATCGCCATCCTGGCCTCAAGCACGATGCCGATCTGCTCGCCACCATACCTGGCGTCGGAACGACGACCGTGGCAAAAATACTGGGGCATTTGGGGGATATTCGCCGCTTTGACAGCGCGAAAACCTTCGCTGCCTTTCTTGGGGTAACGCCCAAACAACGCAGCTCTGGAAGCTCGCTGAGGGGACGAACGACGATCAGTCGAACCGGCAGCACCTCAATGCGCGCTGCCCTGTACATGCCGAGCTTGGTGGCGCGCCGACATAACCCCATCCTGCGGCAATTCGCCGAACGGCTTGCCGCGACCGGAATGGCAAAGAAAGCCGTGATCGGGGCAGTCATGCACAAGCTGGCTCACTTGATTTATGGGGTGATACGCAATGACAAGCCTTTCGATCCTAATTACTTATCGAAAGGGCTTGCCATTCAAGACGGTATCTGACCCCCTGGGTTATAATGTCCGGTTCATATACACTTATTGGCCGCACACCATCATGCAAGATAAATATAGTCCCGCTGACGTAGAAAAAGCCGCTCAATCCCACTGGAAAGCCATCGACGCCTACAAGGCCGTCGAGCACGACCCGCGTTTCCCGAAAGGGAAGTATTACGCCTGTTCGATGCTGCCTTACCCATCGGGCAAGCTGCACATGGGCCACGTCCGCAACTATACGATCAATGATGTGATGTACCGCTATCTGCGCATGAACGGCTACAACGTGCTCATGCCGATGGGCTGGGATGCGTTCGGCATGCCGGCGGAAAACGCGGCGATGGCCAACAACGTGCCGCCGGCGCAGTGGACCTATTCCAACATCGCCCACATGCGCGAGCAGATGGAGTCGATGGGCCTGGCGATCGACTGGTCGCGCGAAATGACCGCGTGCAAGCCGGAATACTACAAGTGGAACCAGTGGATGTTCCTGAAGATGCTGGAAAAAGGCATCATCTACAAGAAGACCGGCACCGTGAACTGGGACCCGATCGACCAGACCGTGCTGGCCAACGAGCAGGTGGTCGACGGCCGCGGCTGGCGTTCGGGCGCGCTGATCGAAAAGCGCGAGATCCCGATGTACTACGCCCGCATCACCGATTACGCCGACGAGCTGCTGGCCTACGTCGACGACAAGCTGCCAGGCTGGCCTGAGCGCGTGCGCACCATGCAGACCAACTGGATCGGCAAGTCGACCGGCGTGCGCTTCGCCTTCCCGCATCAGATCAAGGGCGCCGACGGCCAGTTGATCCAGGACGGCAAGATGTACGTCTTCACCACCCGTCCGGACACCGTCATGGGCGTGACCTTCTGCGCCGTGGCGGCCGAGCATCCGCTGGCGATCCACGCCGCGCAGACCAACCCGGAACTGGCCGCGTTCAACGCCGAGTGCAAGCTGGGCTCCGTGATCGAAGCCGATATGGCGACCATGGAGAAGAAGGGCATGCCGACCGGCTTGTTCGTCACCCATCCGCTGACCGGCGAGCAGGTCGAGGTCTGGGTCGGCAACTACGTGCTGATCACCTACGGCGACGGCGCCGTCATGGGCGTGCCTGCGCACGACGAGCGCGATTTCGCCTTCGCCAAAAAATACAATCTGCCGATCAAGCAGGTCATCAAGGCCGAGGGCAAGGAGTTCTCCACCGACGCCTGGCAGGAATGGTACGGCGACAAGGACATCTCCATCGTCACCAACTCCGGCAAGTACGACGGCCTGCGCTACGCGGAAGCCGTCGATGCCGTGGCCGCCGACATGGCAGCCAAGGGCCTGGGCGAGAAGAAGATCACCTTCCGCCTGCGCGACTGGGGCATCTCGCGCCAGCGCTACTGGGGCACGCCGATTCCGATGATCCACTGCGGCGATTGCGGCGTGGTGCCGGTGCCGGAAAAAGACCTGCCGGTGGTGCTGCCGGAAGACTGCGTACCCGATGGTACCGGCAATCCGCTGAACAAATACGAGGCCTTCCTCAAGTGCGACTGCCCGCAGTGCGGCAAGCCTGCGCGCCGCGAGACCGACACGATGGATACCTTCGTCGATTCGTCGTGGTACTACATGCGCTATACCTCGCCGGGTTCGGACAAGATGGTCGACGAGCGCAATGACTACTGGATGCCGATGGACCAGTACATCGGCGGCATCGAACACGCGGTCATGCACCTGCTGTACGCGCGCTTCTGGACCAAGATCATGCGCGACTTCGGCCTGGTCAAGTTCGACGAGCCGTTCGTCAACCTGCTCACGCAGGGCATGGTGCTCAACGAGACCTACTACCGCGAAGACGCGGCCGGCAAGAAGACCTGGTTCAACCCTGCCGACGTCGACCTGACGCTGGACGACAAGGGCCGCCCGCAAGGCGCGACCTCGAAGGCCGACGGCCAGCCGGTGAATATCGGCGGCACCGAGAAGATGTCGAAGTCGAAGAACAACGGCATCGACCCCGCCGCGCAGATCGAACAATACGGCGCCGACACCGCGCGCCTGTTCACGATGTTCGCCTCGCCGCCGGAACAGACGCTGGAATGGTCGGGCAGCGGCGTTGAAGGCGCCAACCGCTTCCTGCGCCGCGTGTGGGGCTTCGGCTACGCGCAGCGCGAGGCCATCGCCGCCGCTGGCGCGCCGCTGACCGCGACCGCCACCACCGACGCCGGCAAGACCCTGCGCCGCGAACTGCACAAGGTGCTGCAGCAGGCCGACTACGACGTCAAGCGCATCCAGTACAACACCGTGGTATCGGCCTGCATGAAGATGTTGAACACGCTGGAATCGGCCAAGGATGCGGATGCCGCGTCGGTGTCCGAAGGCTATGCGATCTTCCTGCGCCTGCTGAACCCAGTCGCTCCGCACATCACCCACGTGCTGTGGGAAGAACTGGGCTACGCCAAGGCGCACGGCGACATCCTCAACGTGCAGTGGCCGCAGGTGGATCCGGCCGCGCTGGAGCAGTCCGAGATCGAGATGATGATCCAGGTGAACGGCAAGCTGCGCGGCAGCGTGGTCGTGGCCAAGACCGCCGACAAGGCGAGCATCGAGGCGGCGGCGCTGGCCAACGAAGCGGTGCAGAAGTTCATCGAAGGCACGCCTAAGAAGATCATCGTGGTGCCGGGTAAATTGATCAACATCGTGGTTTAACTGGGTTCAAACATGCTGACTACTTCCGAGTTGTTCCGGCGCGCCCGGTTGGGTGCCGCGGTGCTGGCCGTGGTGCTGACCGTGTCGGCCTGCGGCTTCCATCTGCGCGGCGACGGCGGCCACTACACGCTGCCGTTCCCGACGATGTACGTCGGACTGCCGGAAGCGTCGCCACTGGCCATCGATTTGAAGCGCAACATCCGCGCCAACGGCGGCACCACCGTCGTCAACGCGGCCAAGGATGCGGACGGCGTGATCGAGGTGCTGTCCAATCCCGAGAAAACCCGCAGCAAGACCATCCTGTCGCTGAACAGCAATGGCCGCGTGCGTCAGTATCTGCTGTCGTACAACATCGTGTTCCGCGTGCTGGACAAGCAGGGCAAGGAGCTGCTGGCGAGCACGCAGATCCTGCTGACCCGTCCCATCGACTTCAACGAAACCCAGTTGCTGGCGAAGGAGCAGGAAGAGGCGCTGCTGTACAAGGATATGCAGACCGACCTGGTGCAGCAGATGATGCGCCGCATCGCGGCCATCAAGCCGCTGCAGGTGTCGCTGCCGCCGCCGGCGCTGACGCCGTCGGCGCCGGCCGTGCCTATCCAGTAAGGACGCGCGATGCAATTGCGGTTAGAAGCGCTGGACGGCCATTTGACGAAGTCGCTGTCCCAGCTGTACGTGATCACCAGCGACGAGCATCTGCTGGCGCTGGAAGCCGCCGACAAGATCCGCAAGGCGGCGCGCGCGCAAGGCTATTCCGAGCGCGATGTGCTGACCGTGGAGCGCAGCTTCAAGTGGGGCGAGCTGCTGGCGTCCAACCAGGCGCTGTCGCTGTTCGGTGACAAGAAACTGATCGAGCTGCGTATCCCGACCGGTAAGCCCGGCAAGGATGGCGGCGCGGCGCTGCAGAATTATGTGAAAGATCTGAGTCCGGACAACCTGACCCTGATCACGCTGCCCAAGCTGGATTGGCAGACGCAGAAGGCGGCCTGGGTCGCCAGTCTGCAGCAGGCGGCGGTGTATATCGACATCGCCCAGATTGAACGGGCGCAGTTACCCAATTGGATAGGCCAGCGCCTTGCCGCACAAGGGCAGAGCGCGGACCGGCAGAGCATTGATTTCATCGCCGATCGCGTTGAAGGCAATCTGCTCGCGGCCCATCAGGAGATACAGAAGTTGGCCTTGCTGCACGAGCCGGGCAAGCTGACCTACGAGCAGGTGCACGAGGCGGTGCTGAACGTGGCGCGTTACGACGTGTTCAAGCTCAGTGAGGCGATGCTGTCGGGCGATCCGGCGCGTCTGGTACGCATGCTGGAAGGCTTGAAGGGCGAGGGCGAGGCGCTGCCGCTGGTGCTGTGGGCCGTGTCGGAGGAGATCCGCACGCTGCTCAAGCTGAAGGCGGGCATGGCGCAGGGCCGTCCGCTGGGTGCGCTGCTCAAGGAGTATCGTATCTGGGGACCGAAGGAACGCATGATGGAGCCGGCGCTGCGCCGCATCTCGCTGCCGGTACTGGAAGCGGCGATGAAGGATGCGGCGCAGGTCGACAAGATGATCAAGGGCTTGCGCGCCAAAGCGCACGCCGGCGACGCGTGGGACGCGATGCTGCAACTGGCGTTGAAAGTCGCACGCGGCTGACGAACGTCATTCCCGCGGAAGCGGGAATCCATGCTGAGCGTGCACGCCGGCGTTCTATGGATTCCCGCCTGCGCGGGAATGACGGTACAAAGGATGACGATGGATATCAAGCACTACATGGAACAACTGGGCCAGCAAGCGCGCAAGGCATCGCGCGCCATGGCCCGCGCCGACAGCGCGACCCGCAACCGCGCGCTGACCTTGATCGCCGACGCGATCGAACGCGACGCCGCCCAACTGCGCGCCGCCAATCAGCTCGACATGGACGCGGCGGCCGCCAATGGCCTGGCCCCGGCCATGCTGGACCGCCTGGCGCTGTCCGACAAGGCCATCGCGACGATGGTGGAAGGCCTGCGCCAGATCGTCGCGCTGCCCGATCCGATCGGCGAAATTTCGGGCTTGAAGTTTCGCCCGTCCGGCCTCCAGGTCGGCCAGATGCGCGTGCCGCTGGGCGTGATCGGCATCATCTACGAATCCCGTCCCAACGTGACGGTGGACGCGGCCGGCCTGTGCATCAAGAGCGGCAACGCCACCATCCTGCGCGGCGGCTCGGAGGCGATCCACTGCAACCTCGCCCTGGCCAAGCTGGTCAAGGAAGGCCTGCTGGGCGCCGGCCTGCCGGAGGACGGCGTGCAAGTGGTCGACACCACCGACCGCGCCGCGGTCGGCGCGCTGATCACCATGCCGCAGTACGTGGACGTGATCGTGCCGCGCGGCGGCAAGGGCCTGATCGCACGCCTGATCGAAGAGGCGACGGTGCCGATGATTAAGCACCTGGACGGCATCTGCCACGTCTACATCGACGCCAAGGCCGACATGAAGAAGGCGCTGGACATCGCGTTCAACGCCAAGTGCCACCGCTACGGCACCTGCAACACCATGGAAACGCTGCTGGTGGCGCGCGCCATTGCGCCGGCGGTGCTGCCGGAACTGGCCAAGATGTATGCGACCAAGCAGGTCGAGCTGCGCGCCGATCCCGAGGCGATGGCGATCCTGTCCGCGGCAGGTTATCCGCACCTGGTGGCGGCCACCGAGGAAGACTGGTCGACCGAATACCTGGCCGCGATCCTGTCGGTGAAGATCGTCGACGGCATCGACGAGGCGATCGAGCATATCAACCACTACTCGTCCAAGCATACGGAAGCCATCATCACCGAAGACCACACGAACGCAATGCGCTTCCTGCGCGAAGTCGATTCGGCGTCGGTGATGATCAACGCGTCGACGCGCTTTGCCGACGGTTTCGAATACGGCCTGGGCGCCGAGATCGGCATCTCCAACGACAAGCTGCACGCGCGCGGCCCGGTAGGCCTGGAAGGTTTGACCTCGCTGAAGTACGTCGTGTTCGGTCACGGCGAAATCCGTCAATAAGGAGACCTATGCTCTGGATTAAAGCGCTGCACATTTTCTTCGTGATCGCCTGGATGTCGGGTGTGTTCTACCTGCCGCGCATCTTCGTCAACCTGGCGATGGAGACCGACAAGGCCTCCACCGCGCGCCTGCTGGTCATGGCGCGCAAGCTGTATCGGTTTTCGATGTGGTTGTCGGTGTTCGCGGTGGTGTTCGGCGCTATCCTGGTGTGGATGCAGTACGGCGTGCAGATGCCGCACTGGCTGCACGCCAAGCTGTTCTTCGTGGTGCTGGTGATCGGTTATCACCACGCCTGTGGCCCCATCCTCAAGAAGTTCGAAAAGGGCGTCAATACGCGCAGCCACAAGTGGTTCCGTGTGTTTAATGAAGTGCCAGTGTTTATGCTGCTGGCGATCGTGCTGCTGGTTGTGGTCAAACCCTTCTGATTGATCGGAGCATCATGAGTAAAGTCTGCCAGTATTTTTTCGCCGCCCATTCGCCGTGGACGTATCTGGGCCATGAGCGTTTCGTTGCCATGGCGCGCCAGCACGGCGTGCAGGTGGAAGTGCGTCCGGTTGACCTGGGCAAGGTGTTCGGCGTGTCCGGCGGCCTGCCGCTGGCCAAGCGCGCGCCGCAGCGCCAGGCCTACCGCCTGCTCGAACTGACGCGTTGGTCGGAGTTCCTCGGCATTCCGCTCAATGCGCAGCCGAAGTTTTTCCCGGTGTCGCCGGAGCTGTCCAACCGCATGGTGATCGCCGCGCGTTTGACGCATGGCGTGGACGTGTCGCTGGAACTGGCGTTCGCCATCATGCGCGGGCTGTGGGCAGAGGAAAAGAATATCGGCGACGAAGAGACGCTGGCGCAGATCGCCGGCAGCCTTGGCCTCGACGGCAAGGCGCTGATCAAGTCGGCGGAGACGGCCAGCGTGCAGGCCGAGTATGACCGCAATACGGAAGACGCGACGGCAGCCAGCGTATTCGGCTCGCCGTGGTATGTGTTGGATGGAGAGAGTTTCTGGGGCCAGGACCGCCTGGACTTCCTGGAACGGGCAATGCAGAAGTAAACTGCCGTCCTCGCGCAAGCGGGGACCCATGCTGAGCGTGCCATGCATGGACCCCCGCCTTCGCGGGGGCGACGGCGGCGCGGTTTATTAACGGACAAAAGGTACACCTATGGCATCCTATTTTTGCCCATGCCCGCGCGGCATGGAAGCGGCGCTGGCCGAAGAACTGGGCGAGATCGCCCAACTGAGCACCACCATGAAGGTGCACAACCAGGTACCGGGCGGCGTGCACTGCTCCGGCGACCTGCTCGATTCCTACCGCATTAACCTGCACTCGCGCATCGCGTCGCGCGTGCTGATGCGCATGGCCGTCACCGGCTACCAGAACGAGAACGATATCTACGACCTGGTGCTGGCGCAGCAGTGGGAAGATTGGTTCACCTACGACCACACCATCCGTGTCGACGTCACCGCCGTGAAGTCGCCGCTGAAAAGCCTGGAGTTCACCACGCTGAAGATCAAGGACGCGATCTGCGACCGCTTCCGCGATCAGTTCGACAAGCGCCCTTCGGTCAACACCAAGGAACCGGACATGCGCATCGTCGGCTTCCTCGACGCGCGCCAGTTCATCATCTACCTCGACACCTCCGGCGAAGCGCTGTTCAAGCGCGGCTGGCGCGAGGAAACCGGCGACGCGCCGCTGCGCGAGAACCTGGCCGCCGGCCTGCTGCGCGTGTCGGGCTGGAAGCCGGGCATGCCGTTGTTCGATCCGATGTGCGGCTCCGGCACCATCCTGTGCGAAGCGGCGCAGATGGTGCAGGGCATTCCGCCGGGCGCGCGCCGCCGCTTTGCCTTCGAAGCCTTCAACGACTTCGATCCGGCGCCTTGGAACGAGATGAAGAATTCGATCAAGGCCAATCCGCTGCCGGCATCGCCGACCATCTTCGGCTCCGACATCTCGGGCGATATGGTGGCGATGACGCGCCATAACCTGAAGTGCGCCGGCATCATGTTCGACGTTCCGCTCAAGCAGATCGAGGCGCAGGAAGTGAAGGCGCCGACCGAGCAGCCGGGCATCCTGCTGACCAACCCTCCGTACGGCGAGCGTATCGGCGTGCGCGGCGACAGCACGCTGCCGGAGGATGAACTGGCGAGCAGCTTCTACTCGGCGCTGTCGACCACCTTGAAGCAGCGCTTCGCCGGCTGGACGGTGTTCCTGTTCACGGCCGACCTGGGCCTGCCCAAGCTGCTGCGCCTGAAGGAATCGCGCAAGACGCCTTTCTTCAACGGCGCGCTGGAATGCCGTTTGTTCCGCTTCGATATGGTGGCGGGCTTTAACCGCCGCGAAGCCGCCAAGCCTAAAGAAGTTTAAGCAGTACGCGCCGTCGCGCGCCCGGACCCCGCAGGGCCACGCGGGGTCTGACCCCTCGGGGTCAGACCCCTGCCTCTGAATTGCGGGTCGGGTGCAAGCCGGCGCCTAGCCGGAAAGCACCGCATGTTCCCTACACCTCCCGCCAATCTTCCCCCAGATCCCGTCGCGGAGGTGCCGGAACCTCCTCCGTCGCACATGAAAGTCCTCAGCGCCGGCGCGCTGGCCGCCACGCTGGCGGCGTTGTCGATGCTGGGGCCTTTCTCCATCGACGCCTACCTGCCGGCCTTCCCGAATATCCAGGCCACGCTGAACGCCACGCCGATCGAGGTCCAGCAAAGCCTGACGTTCTACATGCTGTCCTTCGCCTGCATGGTGCTGTGGCACGGCGCGTTGTCGGACGCCTTCGGCCGCCGCAACGTGATCCTGGTGTCGCTGGCGATGTTCGCCATCGGCACGCTGGGCTGCGCCGCCGCGCATACCGTGCATTACCTGTGGGTGTTCCGCGTCCTGCAGGGCATGTCGTCGGGCGCCGGCGTGGTGGTGGGGCGCGCCATCATCCGCGACCTGTACCAGGGCGCCGCCGCCGCGCGCCTGCTGTCGATGGTGACGATGATCTTCTCGATCGCGCCGGCCATCGCGCCGATACTGGGCGGCTGGGTGGTCACGCTGTTCGACTGGCGGGCGATCTTCCTGGCGCTGCTGGGCTACTGCGTGCTGCTGTTCATCTACTGCTACCGCCGGCTGCCGGAGACCCTGCCGCGCGAAAAGCGCCAGCCCTTCAATCCGCGCTTCCTGCTGCGCAGCTACGGCGAGATCATGCGCTCGCCGCTGTTCCACATGAAGTCCGGCGTGGTGGCCTTGAACTTCGCCGGCCTGTTCCTGTACATCTCGTCGGCGCCGGTGTTCCTGCCGCGCCACCTGGGGCTGGGCGCCTCGCAGTTCGGCTGGCTGTTCATTCCGTCGGTGAGCGGGATTTTCCTCGGCGCGCTGGCGGCCAACCGGATCGCCGGCAAGATGACATTTTCGCGACAGATAGGCATCGGCTTTTGTTTCCTGATGACGGCGTCGATATTTAACGTTTCCTACCACTTGCTGCTGCCGCCGGCGCTGCCATGGTCGGTGGCGCCGATGTTCGTTTACACCTTCGGCATGTCGGTGGTGGCGCCGGGGGCGACCTTGCTGGCATTGGACTTGTTTCCGCACATCCGCGGCACGGTGGCATCCTGCCAATCTTTCGCCGTCACCCTGCTCGGCGCGCTGGTGGCGGGGGTGATTGCCCCCTTCCTATCACACTCCGTGCTCTGGTTAGCCGCGGGACAGATGGCATTTAGTACCTCTGCTCTCGTTTTGTGGTTGACGTCGCGCTATTACCGGAGCATGCTTCTACGCCATCCGGGTCGATAATTATTTACGGCAGGAAATTGACTTAGTTTAGAAAGAAATCTTACTTGCTGTTAAGTTACTACAAGACTTTATGTTAGTATAACTTTTTGGTAGCTATTTTTTGCCCACGATTTTTGCACAACGGACCCGGCCCAGACCCCGCTTGATACGATGCATCAACCTGACCATGATATTCGCAATCGCCTGCTGATTGCCCGTCTGCCGGCAATGCCGCAGATACTCATTAAGTTGATTGAGCACTTGCAGGCCGACGACGCCGGCATGCCGGAGCTGGCCGCCCTGATCGCCAAGGATGCGGCGATGACCAGCAAGATCCTCACCGTCGCCAACAGCTCGGCCTACCACCGCAATGCGCGCGCGGTCGGCCTGGAGCAGTCGCTGGTGTCGCTGGGCACCGACATGATCAAGACGCTGGTTATCAGCGAATCCGTGTTCCAGACCTTTAACAGCTTCCCGCATTCCAGCAGCACCGACCTGCGCGGCTTCTGGAAAGGCTCGCTGACCACCGCCGTCATCGCCCGCGACATCGCCCGGCAGATGGAGTACCCGCAGGTCGAGGAAGCCTATCTGGCCGGCCTGCTGCACAACGTCGGCCGGCTGGCGCTGCTGGCCACCGCGCCCAAGGAATACGCCTTCAACTTCATGGCGCGCGACGACGAGGACCTGTGCGCCGTCGAACAGCGCACGCTGCAAATCACCCACTCGGAGGCGGGCGCCTGGCTGATCGAACGCTGGCACCTCGATTCCTTCCTGGCCGACAGCGTGCTGTATCACCATGAACCGATCGCGCGCCTGGAGTCGGCCCATCCGCTGATCCGCATGGTGCGCCTGGCGCACCTGCTGTGCTTCCACGACGACCAGGAGCAGGCCATCAAGGAGGCCGGCCACCTGTGCGGCCTGGACGCCGAGAAGCTGGCGCAGATCGTCAGCAGCGCCGCCCGCCAGGTGGAAAAGTCTGCCGCCTACCTGGGCATCGACCTGGCCGGCGCCGACGATATCCCGACGCCGTCGGCCTATGCGGCGCCGGCGGTCGATCCGGTGCAGCAGCGGCTGTCCGAGGAAGTGCGCAATATGGTGCTGGTGTCCGAGATGGGCCAGACCTTCGCGCGCCAGCAGGGCGAGGCCGGCCTGCTGGACGCGATGACGCGCTCGGCGCGCATCCTGTTCGATTTTGAAAACGCCGTGGTGCTGCTGGAGAATCCGACCGGCCACGCGCTGCACGGTGCCACCACCGGCGACCAGCCGCAGCGGCTGGCCGAATTCGTCATCCCGCTGAACAAGGGCGGCGTGGTGGCCGAGGCGGCGACGCAGCGCAAGCTGACCTTCATCAGCCGCGAGGGCAATTCGCAGCAGGCCCTGAACGTGGCCGAGGAACAGCTGTTCCGCATCCTCGGCAGCGAGGCCATGGTGTGCCTGCCGCTGGTGGCCAACCAGCGCTGCCTGGGCGTGTTGATCGGCGGCGCGCCGGCCTGGCAGCTGGCCAGCTTCCAGAAGCGCGAGCGCTTCCTGCAATCGTTCGGCACCCAGGCCGCCGCCGCGCTGGAGACGGCGATCAGCGAGCGCGGTCACGCCCGGCGCCAGATCGCCCATGTGGCCGAGGAATACCGCGAAGCCTCGCGCCGCGTGGTGCACGAGGTGAACAACCCGCTGTCGATCATCAAGAACTACCTGTCGGTCCTGGACGGCAAGCTGGCCAAGCGCGAGCCGGTGGTGGGCGAGATGTCCATCCTGAATGAGGAGATCGACCGCGTCGGACAGCTGATCAACGGCCTGGCCGACCTGCAGCCCACCGAGACCTCGCGCGTGACCGATGTCGGCCGCGTGGTGGACGACGTGCTGCGCCTGTTCCGCGCCACCGATTTCGTGCCGGCCTCGGTGCAGATCGTGGTGCGCATGCAGGAGGAGCCGGCCGAAATCGACGGCGACGCCGACCTGCTCAAGCAGATCCTGGTCAACCTGATCAAGAACGCCGTCGAAGCCTTGGCCGACGGTGGCAAGATCGAAATCTCGAACCGCGGTCACGTCAACCGCGAACGCAAGCTTTACCTGGAGCTGGTGGTCAGCGACACCGGCCCCGGACTGTCGGCCGAGGTGCTGGCCAATCTGTTCTCCGCGGTGCGCAGCACCAAGGAAGGCGCACACCACGGCCTGGGCCTGTCCATCGTCCACAGCCTGGTGAAAAAAATGCAGGGCCTGATCACCTGCCGCTCCGGTAAAACGGGTACCACCTTCGAAATCCTGCTGCCCGCCCGTGGCAGCACCAGTCAAGTCGCCGGCGTGCAAACGCGGGTGATGGATTCAGTTTAAGGCCATGATGAACCTGAACCCAGCCAGCCTAGCCGCTGTCAACCCGGACGACCACGCCCCCGTCGCCCTCTCCAACGATAACTGCCCGCGCATCCTGCTCGTAGACGACGAGCCGCGTTTGCTGTCATCCCTGTACGAACTGCTGCGCGACCGCGACTACCACCTGGTGACGGCGACCTGCGGCAGCGAGGCGCTGGCGCAGCTGACCAGGCTCAAATTCGACCTGATCCTGCTCGACCTGCGCCTGCCGGACATGAGCGGCCACGAGATCATGGACTTCATCAACGCCAAGGAGATCGACGGCGACGTCATCGTCATGAGCGGCGATGTCGGCATCGAGGCCGCCATCGGCGCGCTGAAGCGCGGCGCCTATGATTACCTGCGCAAGCCTTACAGCCGCGAGGAGCTGCTCAAGACGGTGGAGAACGCGCTGCAAAAGCGCCGCCTGGCCATCGACAACGAGCGCATCGCCTCCAAGCTGGAAAACTCCGAGAAGATGTACCGCTACCTGGTGGACAGCTCGCCGGACATCATCTACACCCTGAACCACGAAGGCAAGTTCACGTTCGTGAACGACCGTGTGCAGCAGCTGCTGGGCTTTACCCGTGAGGAGCTGATAGGCCGCCACTACTCGGTGCTGGTGCACGACGAGGACCAGGAGCGCGCGCGCTACGCCTTCAACGAGCGCCGCGTCGACGAGCGGGCCTCGCGCAACGTCGAGCTGCGCCTGAAGTGCAACAGCGGCAGCGGCATCGAGCGCACCTTCAACAACACGCTGATGACGATTTCGCTCAACGCGATCGGCATGCACATCCCGGACCACGAGGTAAAGAAGCACGAGTTCTTCGGCACCTACGGCGTGGCGCGCGACATCACCGACCGCAAGCGCGCCGAGGAAGTGATCTCCTACCAGGCCTACCACGACATCCTGACCGACCTGCCGAACCGCATGCTGTTCAAGGACCGCCTGGGCCTGGCCGTGATCCAGGCCAAGCGCAAGCTGACCGAATTGGCCGTGATGTTCGTCGACCTGGATCGCTTCAAGCTGGTCAACGACACGCTGGGCCACGTCAAGGGCGACGAGCTGCTGCAGCAGGTGGCGCAGCGCCTCAAGGACTGCCTGCGCCGCGGCGATACGCTGGCGCGCCAGGGCGGCGACGAATTCACCATCGTGCTGCCGGAGCTGCGCGACCGCCAGGACGCCAAGTCCATCGCCGACAAATTCCTCGAGAGCCTGCACAAGCCGTTCGACCTTGACGGCCACGAGGTGCACATCTCGGCCTCGATCGGCATCGCCATTTATCCGGGTGACGGCGAGACCATCGACGAGCTGCTGCGCCATGCGGACATCGCCATGTACCAGGTCAAGGCGCTGGGCAAGAACGGCCACAGCTTCTATCACAACTCGATGCTGGACGTGTCGCACCAGAAGATCGCGCTGGAGCAGAGCCTGCGCAAGGCGCTGGAGCTCAACGAGCTGGAAATGTACTACCAGCCGCAGGTCGACGTGGCCAGCGGCCGCATCATCGGCGCCGAGGGTCTGATGCGCTGGAACCATCCGCAGCGCGGGCTGCTGTCGGCCGGCGAGTTCCTGCCGTTCGCCGAGGAGAATGGCCTGATGCTGCCGATCTCCGACTGGATGCTGGGCGCGCTGTGCCGCGACCTGCTGCAGTGGAACGCGGCCGGCGGCGAGGCGATCCGCCTGTCGCTGAACCTGTCGCCGCAATACCTGGACCGCGGCGACTTCTTCGAAAAGATGCGCGGCGCGCTGACGCGCTACGGCATTTCGCCGGCGCAGATCGAGGTCGAGATCACCGAGAACATCTGCATCCGCAATCCGCAGTACGCGATCGAGCAGCTCAACAAATTGTGCCAGCTGGGCGTGTCGGTGGCGATCGACGATTTCGGCACCGGCTATTCGTCGCTGTCCTACCTGCACCGCTTTCCGATCCACACGATCAAGATCGACCAGTCCTTCGTCAAGGAGATCCACGACGAGAACGGCCACTACCCGGTGATCCTGGCGATCATCTCCATCGCGCGCGGCCTGGGCCTGCACCTGGTGGCCGAGGGCGTGGAGACCGAGGTGCAGGCGCGCTACCTGCAGGCCAACGGCTGCACCACCATGCAGGGCTATCTGTACCACCGCCCGATCTCGCTGGCCAGCTTCATGGACGTGCTGCAGGACCAGGGCCGCCTGACGGCGGTGCCCTCGGCGCATCTGCACGCGGTGCCCAACCTAGACAACCAACCGGCAATGGTCGCGATCCAGGCCTGACGCAGCATAGAAGACAGCATGACGAAATACGGTCCCAACGAAGCCGACGCAAATAGCGGCAGCACTTATACCGCCGAGTTCTTGCGCGTCAAGGGACTGGCCGAGCGTGGCGTCGCCAATGCCCAGCACAGCCTGGGCTTCATGTATTTCAACGGCCAGGGTGTGGCGCAGAGCTATGAGCTGGCGGTGGTCTGGTATCGCCAGGCCGCGCAGTCCGGCCTCGAGCACGCGCAGTACAACCTGGGCGTGATGTACCAGAAGGGCCAGGGCGTCGAGCAGAATTACCAGGAGGCGGCCGCGTGGTATCAGCTGGCGGCGGAGCAGGGCTATGCCGCCGCGCAGTACAACCTGGGCTGGCTGTACGCCAAGGGCCAGGGCCTGGACGCCGATACGCAGAAGGCCATGTACTGGTTCAGCAAGGCCGCCGACCAGGGCGACGCCGGCGCGCAAAACAATCTCGGCATGATGTACGACACCGGCAAGGGCGTGCCGCAGGATTTCAAGCAGGCCATCGCCTGGTATCGCAAGGCGGCCGAGCAGGGCTATCCGCGCGCGCAATTCAACCTCGGCCTGCGCTACGACAACGGCCAGGGCGTGCCGCAGGACGTGGGCCAGGCGATGTCCTGGTACCGCAAGGCGGCCGACCAGGGTTACGCGCCGGCGCAGTTCAACCTGGCGCTGCGCTTCGACAAGGGCGACGGCATCGCGCAGGACAGCCAGAAGGCCATCCTGTGGTACCGCCGCGCGGCCGAGCAGGACCACGCCAGCTCGCAGTTCAACCTGGGCCTGATCTACGACAACGGCCAGGGCGTGCCGCGCGACGAGCAGAAGGCGCTGGACTGGTATCGCAAGGCGGCCGAGCAGGGCCACGCGGCGGCGCAGAACAACCTGGGCCTGCGCTACGACCACGGCCAGGGCGTGGCGCAGGATTACGAGCAGGCGCAGTTCTGGTACCGCAAGGCGGCCGAGCAGGGCTTCCCCGGCGCGCAGTACCACTTGGGCATGCTGTACGACGCCGGCCACGGCGTGGTGCAGGACCACCAGGAGGCGATCTTCTGGTACCGCAAGGCGGCCGACCAGGGGCATCTGCGGGCGCAGTTCGACCTGGGCCTGCGCTACGAAACGGGACGCGGCGTGCCGCGCGACGACCGCAAGGCGATGGCCTGGTATCGCCGCGCCGCCGAGCAGGAATACGCGGCGGCCCAGTACAACCTGGGCCTGCTGTTCGACAAGGACGACGGGCCGCAACCCGATTGCGCCCAGGCCAACGGCTGGTACGCCAAGGCGGCCGAGCAGGGCCACGCGCTGGCGCAGTTCACGCTGGGCCTGCGCTTCGACAACGGCCAGGGGCTGGCGCAGGATTACGCCCAGGCCCACCACTGGTACCTGAAGGCCGCCAACCAGGGCCATGCGCGCGCGCAGTTCAACCTGGGGCTGATGTTCATGGTCGGCCAGGGCGTGCGCGCCGATCTGGCGCAAGCGTGGATGTGGCTGGCGATGGCCGAGCGCAGCGGTTATGCCGCCGCCGGACGTTATCTGAAAAACACCGCCGCCCGCATGGACGGCGCCCAGCTGGCACAGGCCCGCGAACGGCTGGAGCTGTTGCCGGGCTAAATCTTCCAGCCGGACGACTCAAGTCCCGCCGATTGTTGCCGTTAGATAATCATCAACCATCGTTCCGTGATGGTATCGAGAATCGGCGACATGCAGATCAACACCAACCTCTCCTCCCTGAACGCCCAGCGCAGTTATGCGCTGTCGGGCGAGGAGATGGCTGCGCGTCTGCAGAAGCTCTCCAGCGGCCAGCGCATCAATTCGGCGCGCGACGACGCCGCCGGCCTGGCCATCAGCGAGCGCATGAGCGCGGGCATCAATGGCTTGCGCCAGGCGCGGCAAAACATCAACGACGGCATTTCCCTGATCCAGGTGGCGGATGGGGCGGCCGGCCGCTTGCTGGAAAATTTCCAGCGCATGCGCGAGCTGGCCGTGCAGGCCGCCAACGACACCAACAGCAAGACCGACCGCGCCGCCATCCAGGGCGAGGTGAACGCGCTGGTCGCGTCCAACGTGGACATCGTCGCCGGCGCCCGCTATAACAACATGAGCTTGCTGGACGGCTCGTTCTCGCAGCAGTTGCAGGTCGGCGCCGAGGCGAACCAGACGCTGGCGCTGGCCATCCCGGCCGCGCTGGTGCCGATCGGTACCAACCTGGCAACGGCCAACCTCGCGCCGCAGCAGGTCATCGCGACCGGCACGCCGGTGCTGGCGGCGATCAACTATGGCGATCTTGTCATCAACGGCGTGGCGGTGGGCGCGTCGGCGGCCGGGGCGCAGCCGGGGCAGGGCGCCGGCAGCGCCTTCGCGGTGGCGGCCGCCATCAATGGCGCCAATATGCGCAATGTGACGGCCAGCGCCACCACCACGGTGTCCGGCGCGGTCGCCGCCAACGGCGCGCTGGCGGCGTCCAGCTTTTCCATCAACGGCGTCAACATCGGCGCCATCGCCGGCAACACCGCCGCGATCCGGGCCGCCAACGCCGCCGGCGCCATCAGCGCGGCGGCCGGCGCCAGTGGCGTGACGGCCAGCGCCACCGGCGGCACGCTCACGCTCAGCGCAGCCGACGGACGCGATATCGTCATCTCCGAATCCAACCCCGGCAGCGCCGGCTCGCTGGGCCTGGGCCTGGGGGCGAACAAGGGCACGGTCACCGTGACCGAAGCGGTGCGGCCGGGCCCGCACTCGATGTCCATCACCGGCGCCAATCCGGGCGCCGCCGGCCTGAGCGCGGGCCGGCAGGCTTCGGTGGTGGTCGGGCCGCCGGTGGAGGTGCTGCAGGATGTGTATAGCGGCGGCGAGCCGGTGCAGGACCTGTCCACCGCCAGCGGCGCCAGCAGCGCGCTGGATTATTACGACGGCAAGATTGACGAGGTGAGCAGCATCCGCGCGCAGCTGGGCGCGGCCAGCAACCGGCTGTCGGCGGCCGCCAGCAACGCCGAGAACGGCGCCAACAACCTGGCGGCGGCGCGCTCGCGCATCCGCGACACCGACTACGCCAGCGAGACCGCGCAACTGACCCGCGCCAGCATCCTGCGCCAGGCCGGCGCCTCGATGCTGGCCCAGGCCAACGTCCAGCCGCGCGGCGCGCTGCTGTTGTTGCTGCGCTAGTCCCGTCCCGGCGCCGACACGTGGCCGACCCGGTAGCGCTGCTCGCCCTGCAGCGGCGGCAGGGCCGGCTCGCCGCGCCACAGGCACAGGCGCACGATGCTCCAGTTGCCCGGCTCGAAGCCGATCACCACCGCCAGCGCGCCGCATTCGAGGGCGTGGCGCGCGTGCTGCTCTTCGCGCTGGCGCAGCTGCGCCAGGTCGCTGTGGGGCGGAATCGCCTCGATGCTGCGGGTGGCGTGGCGCGCCTGCCGCACCGCGGCGCCGACGCTGGCATGCCACGGCGTCCAGGTGCGCACCGACGGCCAGCCGAAGGCCTGCGCCACGCCGGCGAATCCGGGACCGTTGAGGAAGTCATGCATGCCGGCCTCGCTGTGCCACAGGTAGAACGGCGCGTACAGGTTCTCCTTCGCGTCGCCGCGCTCGGCATACAGATAGGCCTTGAACGCCAGGTGCGGCAGCTGGTCCAGCAGCGGCCCCTTGCTGGCGATGCGCTCGCGCACGATGGCCATGTCGTAGTCGGCCGGCAGCGTGAAGCTGTACTGCATCGCGATCATGCCGGCCTCCACAGGCTGGCGGCCGGGGCGCCGCCGCTGAAGGACCAGTCGTCGCCCTGCGAGCTCGACACCACCACCATTACATCCTGCGGCCGCAGGCCCGGCGCCTCGGCCAGCAGCTCGACCAGGCGGCGGTAGAAGGCCTGCTTCATCTCGGTGCTGCGCGGCTTGCCGATGGTGATGTTGATCAGCACGAAGTCGTCGGAGCGCGGGCCGGACGGGCTTTCGTAGTCGCGGTCGAAGACCAGCTCGTGCGGCTCGTGCTGGTGGATCATCTGGAAGCGGTCCTTCGGCGGCACGTTGAAGGCTTCCACCATGGCGCGGTGCAGGCTGTCCGACAGCGCGGTCAGGTACTCGGGGCTTTTCCCTTTCAGCAGGGAGATGCGGCTCATAGGCATGATGTTTCCTCCAGTTGTTTGAACACGGTGATGGCGGAGGCGGCGGTCGGCCAGCCCGAGTAGAACGCCAGATGGGTAATCAGTTCGGCGATCTCGTCGCGCGTGACGCCGTTGTCGCGCGCCCGTTGCAGATGGAAGGGCAGCTGCTCGACACGGTTCATCGCGATCAGCGCCGACACGGTGATGACGCTGCGGTCCCGCGGCGACAGGCCCGGCCGCTGCCAGACGTCGTCGAACAGCACCTTGTCGGTCAGTTCCGCCAGTTTGGGGGCGTGGCTGCCCATGCTTTGTTGTCCCGCTGTCGACGCCATGGTCTGCTCCTGTTTGATTTGACAGGTCCACGATACAGGACTATCTTGATCCTGAAAATCAGGAATATTTTGACGAACAGTTCAGAAAATCGGGATGATCATGCGACGGATTACGTTTGACCTGGACGTGCTGCGCACCTTTGTGACCGGCGTGGACCTGGGCAGCTTTGCCAAGGCGGCGGACCGGCTGGGCCGCTCCACCTCGGCCGTCAGCGCACAGCTGAAAAAGCTGGAGGACCAGCTGGGCATGCCGGTGCTGCGCAAGGAGGGACGCGGCATGGTGACCACCTCGGCCGGCGAGGCGCTGCTGGGCTATGCGCGCCGGCTGCTGGAACTGAACGACGAGGCTGCCACGGCGGTGCGCGGCGCCGAGCTGGCCGGCAGTGTGCGCTTGGGCATGCAGGAGGATTTCGGCGAGCATCTGCTGACCGAGGTGCTGGGGCGCTTCGCGCGCGTGCATCCGCGGCTGCGGGTGGAAGCGCGGGTGGCGCGTAATGCGGACCTGATGGCGCAGATGGCGGGCGGACGGCTGGACCTGGCGCTGGCCTGGGACAGCGACGCCGCCCTCGTGCCGCCCTCGCACAGCGCGCCGGTGATCGCCCGGCTGCCGCTGCGCTGGATAGGCGCGGCGGACGCGCCCGCCGTGCTGCGCGACGGCGAACCGCTGCCGCTGGTGATGATGGAAGCGCCATGCACCATGCGCAGCATCGCCACCGCCGCGCTGGACCGCGCCGGCATCCCGTGGCGGATCGCCTTCAGCAGTCCGGGGCTGGGCGGCGTCTGGGCCGCCGTGGCCGCCGGCCTGGGCGTGACGGTGCGTACCGGCCTGGTCCTGCCGCCCCGGCTCAGCGCGCTGGACGACCTTGCGCTGCCGGCGCTGCCGATGATCGCCCTGCGCCTGCATCGCATGGAGGCGCAGTTGAATTCGCCCGCGCAGCGGCTGCACGATATCGTGCTGGAAGCGCTGGAGCCCTTGCTGGAACCGGCGCCGGCGCGGGCTGCCTGATTTACTTGCTGAGCTGCGCCACGGCGTGAAACAGGCTTTGCCATTCCGCGCCAGGATTGCGTAGACTGGGCGTCATGAAAAAAATTGCCAGGATCTCCATGTCTGCAGCATTGCTTGCCGCCGCCTATCTCAGTCCGTGGCCGGTGGCCATCGAACCGGTCAGCTGGACCGCGCCCACACCGCCGGGCTATACCGGCATCCACGCGGTCAACCAGCGCCTGGCTGGATTGCGGCAGATCCCGCTCGGCGGTGAAGTGGGGCCCGAGCATGTGCTGGCCGGGCCGGACGGCAGGCTCTACACCGGCGTCGCCAGCGGCAAGATCCTGCGCATGAACGCCGACGGCACCGCGCTGGAAACCTACGCCGATACCGGCGGCCGGCCGCTGGGCCTGGACTTCGACGGCGCCGGCAACCTGATCGTGGCGGACGCCGTCAAGGGCTTGCTGTCGGTGGCGCCGGACCGCGGCGTGCGCGTGCTGGCGGACAAGGTCGGCGGCGAGCCGATCCGCTTTGCCGACGGCGTGGCGGTGGCGGCCAACGGCAAGATCTATTTCAGCGACGCCTCGCAGCGCTTCGCGCCGGTGCGGCGCGACACCATGCAGGCGGCCATGCTGGACGTGCTGGAGCAGTCGTCCACCGGGCGCGTGCTGGAATACGATCCCGCCAGCAAGGCCGTGCGCGTGGTGGCCGGCGGCCTGAGTTTCGCCAACGGCGTGCTGATGAGTGAGGACCAGCGCTGGCTGTACGTGAGCGAGAGCGGCAAGTACCGGGTCTGGAAAATCGCCGTCGACGCGGCCGCCGGACTGGACGTGCGCGTGACGTCGCCGCAGGCGCAGGTGCTGCTCGATAACCTGCCGGGCTATCCGGACAACCTGGTGCGCGGCGCCGGCGGCCGCATCTGGCTGGGCCTGTCCGGCCAGCGCAACGACCTCGACAAGATGGCCGACAAGCCCTGGCTGCGCAAGCTGATGCTGCGCGTGCCGCGCGCGCTGTGGCCGGAGCCCAAGCCCTACGGCCACGTGCTGGCGTTCACCGGCGACGGCCGCATCGTCGCCGACCTGCAGGACCCGGGCGGCGCCGCGCCGGTCACCACCGGCGTGACCGAGACTGCCGGCCGCCTGCTCATCCACAACGTCAGCGCCGGCAGCATAGGCTGGATGTACGCTGAAAAGTAATTGTCAATATGCTCATAACTTGTTACTTCAACAAAACAACGGTTTTGGCAATATTTTTTCCTATTGCTATCATAATGACAATTTGTTGAAATTATTGCAGTAAAATACGCGCACTGTTGCTCGCCATATCCTCAATTCTTTTTGAAGGTTAGCCATGCGTAAGTTATTGCCCGCCTTGTTGTGCGCCGCCGTGTTCGGCGCCCCATCCGCCTTTGCCGCCAACTTGGTCGTCGACGGCAAGTTCTCCGACCCCTGGCTGACGTTCTGGACCCAGGGTGGTGACACGTCGCTGCAATGGGTCGGCTACGACTATTCCGGTACGCCCTTGTCCAACGTGCTCAACTCGGTATTTTGGGATGGCAACTCGGCCAGCGCCGGCCTGCTGGGCCAGCAGGTCGCCACCCACGCTGGCTACAAATACACCCTGGAATTCGACCTGCAGCGCTTCGACAGTTCGTACGGCGTGACCCCGGCGGTCAACGATTCCCAGGTGCTGTTCAACGGCGCCGTGGTCTGGCACCAGACCAACACCAGCGGCGACTGGACCCACTACGTCATCAACAACCTGAGCACCGACAAGTCGTCGACCTGGCTGCAGTTCTCCAATCGCAACCTCTACGACTACACCGAACTCGACAACGTCTCGCTGGTGATGACGGCGGTGCCGGAACCCTCGTCCGCGCTGATGCTGTCGGTGGGGCTGGGCGGGCTGCTGCTGGCCGGCCGCGCCAAGCGCCGCCGACGCGGCTGACACTTCCCCTTGCCTGAACGCCGTCGTCCGACGGCGCATTTTCCATCCGCCGCCCGGCCGCACCGGTGCGGCAATCTCTTGCCATCAGGAGCGACCATGTCTGAACCATTTTTGGGCGAAATCCGCATGTTCAGTTTCAACTACATTCCCAAGGGCTGGGCGCGTTGTGACGGACAACTCTTGTCGATCAGCCAGAACCAGGCGCTGTTTGCCATCCTGGGCACCACGTACGGCGGTAACGGCCAGACCAACTTCGCGCTGCCCGACCTGCGCGGGCGCATGCCCATGCACAACCCCCAGCCGGGCGCGCGGGGTGGCGAGGCCATGCACACGCTGACGTCGCAGGAGCTGCCCCAGCATACGCACGCGATGCAGGCGGTCAACGAGACCAATCCCAGCATGCTGCGCTCCACCAGCCCCAGCGGCAACTACCTGTGCTCGATTCCGGCCGGTGGCGTCAATGTCTTCCATGGCTTCGATGGCAGCGCCACGCTGGCGGCGGGCAGCGTCGCCAACGCCGGGGGCGGTCAGCCGCATGAGAACCGCCAGCCCTATGCCACCAGCATGTTCGGCATCGCGCTGGTCGGCATTTTCCCTTCGTACAATTAAGCGTACCGTTTCAGGAGACATTCATGGCCATGCCATATATTGGTGAAATTCGTATGTTCGCCGGGAATTTCGCCCCGGCCGGATGGGCGTTCTGCGACGGCGCGCTGATGCCCATCTCGGAAAACGACACGCTGTTCAGCCTGATCGGCACCATGTACGGCGGCGACGGCGAGGAGACCTTCGCCTTGCCCGACCTGAGCGGGCGGGTGCCGGTCCACGTCGGCACGCTGGGCGCGCAGTCGTACCTGATCGGCGAAAAGGGCGGGCTGGAGCAGGTGACCCTGACCATCGCGCAGATCCCGCCACACAACCACCTGGTCAGCGCCAGCACGGCCGTGCCGCCGCCGGCCACCGGCGCGATCAATATCACGGACAACAGAAGCTGGGTGCCGGCCGCGCCAACGGCCAAGCCCAAGCTGTACGGCACGGCGGGCCCCAACTTGGCGATGGGCGCCGGCACCATCGGCGACGGCGGCGGCGGCCAGCCGCACGACAATATGGCGCCCTACCTGGCGGTGCAGTTCATCATTTCGCTGTTCGGCATTTATCCATCCCAATTCTGAGGAGACACCATGGCAGATCCCTTTGTTGCGGAAATTCGCCTCTTCGCCGGCAATTTCGCACCCACCGGCTGGGCCACCTGCGATGGCCAGATTTTGCCGATCGCGCAGAACACCGCGCTGTTCTCGCTGCTGGGCACGCAATACGGCGGCGACGGCAAGACCACCTTCGCGCTGCCCAATCTGCGCCGGCGCGCGCCGCTGCGCGCCGGCCACGGCGCCGGCCTGACCGAGCGGTTCCAGGGCGAGACGGGCGGCGCCGCCACCGCCACCGTGAGCGGCGCGCAGACGCCGGTCCACGGACACGACATGATGGCGTCCGGCTTGCCGGCCACCACGACCAGCCCGAGCGGCAACACGCTGGCGGTGGCGATTTCGCCGACGCCGCCGTATATCGGCCCGGCGCCGCTGCTGCCGATGGGCGGCGCCGTGCTGACCGCGTCGATCGGCGGCGGGCAGCCGCACAACAATGTGCAGCCCTATCTGGAACTGAATTTCATTATCGCGTTGCAGGGCATCTTCCCGCCGCGCAGCTAATCATCGTGAAGGAATCATCATGGAACGGCGAACCTTTGTATTAGCCACCGGCGGCCTGCTGGGCGGCAGCGGCCTGTGCGGCGCGGCCGAGCTGGCCAAGGCCAGGACGGCGGACGTCGCCAGCATCGGCGCCGCGTCCGTGCCGGCGGTGGCCGGCAGCGCGGCCTACCTGCCGCTGGTGCAGGAGCGCTTCAATGTGTATCCGGGCAGCCGGGGGATGGCGATGACGCTGCTCAGCGTCAAGCGCCATTTCGAGGCCGCGCGCGGCGACCAGTTTTCGCTGACCTTCGCGGTGCCGGCCAGCCAGTCGCTGGCCAGCGGCGCTTATGAAGTCGAGCACGCCAACATCGGCAAGCAGACCATCTATCTGCAACTGGCCGGCAGCGGGCCGGAAGGCAACTACTACCGCGCCGACTTCAACCTGCTGAACTGAGCACGGCGGCCGGCCCAGGCCGGCCCCCGGCTACCCGCCTGCGGCGTCAGGCGCGGCGGGCCAGCGGGGGCGCCGCGCGCTCCGGCGCCGCCTGGTGCGAGGCGATCAGCGCCAGGCCGGCCGGCGACTTGCCCGGCTTGCCCTGCGGCGGCAGCTTGAACACTTCCAGCGCCTTGGCCACGGCCTGCGCCTGCAGGTCCAGCACGCCGGTGGCGGCCGAGGCCTCCTCCACCATCTGAGCGTTCTGGCGGGTGACCTCGTCCAATTGCATGATGGCGTCCTTGACCTGGTTGACGCCGCTGCTCTGCGCGCGCGTCGAACCGCTGATGTCGCCCATGATGGCGGCCACCCTTCCGATGGCGGCGATCACCGCGTCCATGTCCTGTCCTGCCGCGCTGGCCATGCCGGCGCCGATGGCGATCTTGCCGGCCGAGGCGTCGATCAGGGTCTTGATTTCCTTGGCAGCGGCGGCGCTGCGCTGGGCCAGGTTGCGCACCTCGCCGGCCACCACCGCGAAGCCGCGGCCGCTCTCGCCGGCGCGCGCCGCCTCCACCGCCGCGTTGAGCGACAGGATGTTGGTCTGGAAGGCGATGCCGTCGATCAGGCTGATGATGTCGACGATCTGGCTCGAGGACGCGCGGATGTCGTTCATCGCGGCCACCACCTGCGTGACCGCGACGCCGGTGCGTTCGGCCAGCGCGGTCGCCTCGCTCGCCACGCCGCTGGCGGTGTTGACGTTGTCGGCGGTCTGGCTGACGGTGCCGGTGATCTGGCCCATGTGTGCCGAGGTCTGCTCCAGGTTGGCGGCCTGCGCCTCGGTGCGCGCCGACAGGTCGGCATTGGCCGCGCGCACCTGGGTGGTGGTGCTGCGGGTCAGCGTGAAGTTGCTGCGGATGTCGACCAGGATCGAGGCCAGGTTCAGGTTCAGCTGGCGCACAAACGCCTGCAGCTGGCCCAGCTCGTCATGGCGGTCGACCGCCATGCGGGTGGTCAGGTCGCCGCCGGCCAGGATGCGGGCGGCGTCGATGCTGGCCTTGATCGGAGCCACCACCGCCAGGTGCAGGTTGCGCCAGCTGTACAGGGCCAGCGCCACCATCAGCAGCGCCTGCCAGTGCAGCGCGCTCTGCGCATACGGCCAGACGGCGTGGCTGGCGATCGACAGCCCCAGCACCGCCATGCCGCCGAAGCACAGGGCCAGGCGCTGCGCCAGCGTGATGTCGCGCAGCGCCTGGGCCCAGCGGCGCCAGCCGCGCGCGGCGGCGGCGCCGCGCACGATGCGGATGCCTTCCGGATTCGGGCCCTTGACGCTGCGGTAGAGCTGTTCGGCATCCTGGATCTGTTCGCGCTTGGGCTTGGTGCACACCGACATGAAGCCGGTGGTCTTGCCCTTTTCGATCACCGGCGTGACGTTGGCGATGCACCAGAAATGGCCGCCGTCCTGGCAGCGGTACTTGACCAGGCCGCGCCACGGCTGGCCCGACAACACGGTGCGCCACATGTCGGCATCCACGTCGGTCGGCATGTCGGCGTGGTAGAGCGAGGCCTGCGGGCGGCCGCGCAGTTCCTCGTCGGCGTAGCCGCTGGCGTGGATGAAGGTGGAGTTGGCGTAGGTCAGGCGACCCTGGAGGTCGGTGGTGGTGACGATGGGCTTGCCGTCTTCAAGGATGGTCTCGCGGCCGGCCGCGGGGGATGTGCTGCGCATGGGCGATCCTGTACATGGGTTGTCGAGGTGGCTAGCATCCTAACAGATTCAAGCATCAACTATTTCTTAAATGCTATGGTTTTTGTGGGGAGGCATGGAACCATGCGCGGGGAAGGCTTATCTAATCGTGTTTCAACCTGCAGGGGATGACATGACGCTTTCCGAATTTATTAACAATAATGCCAATAGTATCCTTGAGGAATGGGAGGCGTTTGCGAAGGAGATTGCCCCACTCGCGTTGAAGGATGGAACGACTTTGCGCGATCACGCGGCCGGTATTCTGGAGGACATAGCCGCCGATCTCGAGCAGGAACAAACGGCTGTCCAGCAGACCGAAAAGGCGCAGGGCCGCGCGCCGCGCGCCATCAGGGAAAGTTCGGCCGAGCGGCATGGTGCCGGCCGCGTGATCGAGGGCTTCAGCGCCAGCGATGCGATGGCCGAATACCGCGCCCTGCGAGCCAGCGTGCTGCGGCGGTGGGATGCCGTGCGCGGTAACAACGCCATCGATCTGGCGGAGCTGACGCGCTTCAATGAAGCGGTGGACCAGGCCCTGAGCGAGTCGCTGGCGCGATTCACCCGGGACCAGCAGCGCAACCGGCGCCTGTTTGACGCGCTGATGCTGTCGTCGCCGGATTTGCACTGGGTGGCCGCAACGGACGGCAAGCTGCAATACGCCAATCACGCCCTGGCCGAATTGTTGAACCTGCCAATCTGCGAGCTGGTGGGCCGCAATCTGTACACGCTCTGCGATGCGGCCGCCGGCCTGCGCGCTCCGGGGGCGACGCTGCTGTCGAAAAAATGTCCGCAGGGCGGCGAGTTTTCCTGTTCGCACGGTGGTCTGCGCCGCACCTATGAATACGTGATGGTGCCGGTGGTCGACGGCAACAGCGTGATCGAGGCGCTGGCGGGCAGCGCACGCGACATCAGCGAGCGCAAGCGCACCGAGGCCCGGATCAAGCGCTCCGCCAGTTACGATGCGCTGACCGATTTGCCCAATCGCAGCCTGTTCCTCGACCGGCTGGAGAATGAAATCCGGCGCGCCGCCCGTTCCGGCCTGCCGCTGGCGCTGATGTTCATCGACCTGGACGGCTTCAAGGCCGTCAACGACCAGCTGGGCCATGGTATGGGCGATGAGCTGCTGAAGCAGTGCGCGCTGCGCATCGCCAGCTGCGTGCGCGACTCGGACACGGTGGCGCGGCTGGGCGGCGACGAGTTCACCGTGGTGCTGCCCGAAGTGCGCGACGTCGGCCACACGGCGGTGCTGGCCCAGCAGATCATCGCCGAGCTGGCCAGGCCGTTCCAGTTGCAGGCCAAGGAAGTGCGGATTTCCGGCAGCATTGGCATCACGCTGTTGCCGCAGGATGCGGCCACGTCCGCCGATCTGCTGCGCAACGCCGATCAGGCCATGTACCACGCCAAGAATGCCGGGCGCAATTGCTTCAGCTACTTTACCAAGGAGATGCGTGAGGCGGCCTCGGCGCGCCAGGCGGTGATCGACGCGCTGCGTCTGGCCCTGCCGGAAAAACAGTTCGAGGTGCAATATCAGCCGGTCGTCGACCTGGCCAGCGGACGCCTCGCCATGGCCGAGGCCCAGTTGCGCTGGCACCATCCCGAGCGGGGCATGTTGCGTCCCGCCGATTTCCTCGACCTGGCCGAGGAGATTGGGCTGATCGGCGACATCGACCACTGGGTGCTGGAGCAGGCGTCGGCCAGCGCGCGCCAGTGGAGTGCGCTGCTGGGCAGCACCCTGCCGATTTGCGTCAACATGTCGCCGCAGGAATTCCAGCAGCAGATTTGTCCCGTGCACTGGCACAGCCGCATGACGATCCTGGCCGATGCGCGGCGCCACATCTGCGTGGAAGTGAAGGAGGATGTGCTGCTGTCGCCGTCGGCGATGGTCAGGGAGAAGCTGCAGAGCCTGCAGAATGCGCAGGTGCCGGTGATCATCGACGACCTGGGGGAAGGGGCGGTGTCGGTCGCCAACCTGCAGCAATGCGGTGCGGATTTCCTCAAGATCAGCAGCGTTGATTGCGGCGGCATCGGCGGCCCGCACGACGGCCGGCTGTATGTCGAAACCACGGTGGCCATGGCGCACAAGCTGGGTTTGCGCGTCATCGCGCACGGCGTCGAATCGCAAGAGCAGAAGGAGTGGTGGCTGGCGGCAGGATGCGATTTCGGTCAGGGTTATTTGTTCTCGGAACCTCTGAGCGGCGATGATTTCCAGCGCGTGATGCTTGCCGAGCAGTGCCGCCACCATGCGCGGGAATCCGGCAAGCCGGCGGCCTGACCAGGCAGACCGCGTCGCAACATTGTCAACCGGGCGATATTCCGCGTAGAATGCGAGGCACGCGGGTGTAGCTCAATGGTAGAGCAGAAGCTTCCCAAGCTTACGACGAGGGTTCGATTCCCTTCACCCGCTCCATAGGAGAATGCGCGAAATTTGGGGTTTGATTTGCTCCCCAAAAAATGGCTTCCTCCCCAAAATTCATGGATGGCGAGGTGAGCCGCCAAAAAAAATGCCTGCAACATGCAGGCATTTTTACTCCACTCTGGGTGCTTAAGCAGCCAGCTTATCCTGATGCTTTCCCCGTTTTGATTGGCGTGCAGGCGAGGCAGGAGACTCCTCACAAGGTTCATCTTTTGCCTTGGCTTGCTCTTTTGCGGCCTTCTCATTGGCATATTGAACCGCCAATTTCTTCAGTTCAGCCTCGGCAAACCGCTTCAGCGCATCACGCATCAACGGCTGATATCCGAGGTTGTGCACCTGCGCGATTATCTTAAATTCATCGATCAAGTCCTTTGGCAGACGAATCGAAATCATCTGCATGCCAAGCGCATCATCAACCTGTTGCGCAAATCCCGGTGGAGCGACTACCGCGTGTTCCGCGCTGCGGCCAAGCTCACCACTTTCCCAAGCTTCCGCGCTGCTGACAATCTTCTCCGTTTTCATGTACCTCTCCTTTGTGAACCATTTTCACAACACGCGTAGACGTGCCGTAGGGCGGTTACCCCTGTGAATTCATTTCGGCGTATAAGGCTATATCTTTAGCGTTTGCATCATATGCTGACTTGATATGAATGTTTCCATCTTTCAATATAAAAACAACTTTAAGTTTTCTGCAACGATTCGTTTCGGCAACAAACCAATAGGTCTCAGGGTCTGTCTTATGCTCTTCGCGATTGTCGGCAAAGCTATTTCCTTCCTGGTTGAAGAAGCATTGCTGAATCTCGGACTCTGTTACGCTATGTTTGACCTCAAGCTTAACCCTGACTGCTGTGGAAATTATTAGCGGCGGCATGTCAACCCTTGTAATGCTGTGTATATACATACACTACCGTTTTGCTTGAGGTTATGCAACTAAATCTGACAATTTATCAAGGATTTAGCTACGTTAGCCAGTGGGTATCGGCCCCTTTCAGGGGTTTGCTAGTATATACGCATACTACCTTAGCTTCAATAGGTCTGCTTGCGACAGATCTAATCGTGCCGAGCCTAAGTTATTTGGTCGGCCCCACGATTTTGCCGCGTCGGAGGTAGTGGCGTCGCGTTGTCTTCACATTTCCATGACCCAGCAAGTCGCTGGCGGCCTGGTCGCCGCGTTGGTCGCTGGTATCGTCTGCCGCCTTGGCGCGGAGGTCGTAGAAGTGGAAGGCCATAATCGTATCTGCCATTTCAGAGTTGGCCGCAGCCGCTTTTTTCCTCGCTTCGTCAAAGTGATTGCGCAACATGGCGGGCGTCAGGCGTTTGCCGTTGGTGTTGGTGAGCAGACCCGCTGTAACGATCTTGTGGGTGGCCTTGCGTGCGTGTATACGTGCCATCAGCTCGGCCAGCTTGCCCGCAATGCTGATGCGTAGCGGCTGCTTCGTCTTGGCCTGCGTAACGATCAGGTAGCCGTCTATGATGTCGTGTTCGGACATACGTAGCGCGTCTGCCGGCCGTTGGCCGGTAAGGTAAGCCAAGTCCATCGCATCACGCAGCGAGGCGCTGCCTTGCGAGTATACGGCGTCATACATCGCATCTGTAATGTAGATCATGCGCTTGTCCAGGGAATGGCCCTTGATGCCTTCGCAGGGGTTTGGCAGGTCCGTACGCGACCGGATTCTGGTGTGATGTAACGCTGTGAGTAGGGGAGTCGATTCGCCGCAACACCGTCAATGTGTAGTAACTCAACGTCCATGAAGGAGTATATGTTTAACTATCAACTAACAGGTGCTGTATTGCCAGAGCGTGCGCAGATCAGCTTCGGACATCCTACCGCCCAACCCATTTTGCTCTCTTGCCCCAGGGGTGATGTAACTGTCAATGTGTGTGTGGTTTACAATCAGATTGCCGTATGGGTCAAAAGTCCATTTGAGTGGGACATTCTTGATCTGCGCAACGAGGTGTCAACAGTGGTACGGCATCAATTGGCTATCGTGGGTTTTCTGCTCGGCCACGCTTACAATCTGGAAATCACTCGAGTGACAACCCCAGACGGAAATATCGATTGGGTTTATGGAATAGATATCCCGTGCCTTGTCGAAAAGATGCAGGGAAAATTCTCATCAGAAGCATGTACGGAGCTGATTGTAAAAGCTTCTGGACCTAAGGGGTTCATTTTACATCGCTGCTTCACGGACCTGACTTTGGCAATGCAGCATCCAGTGGATACGGCTTTCTATTGCTATCGAGCCATCGAGTCGCTTCGTCAACATTGGGGGGCTGTGAATGACGTCAAGGAAAAGGGAGCTCAATGGGATGGCTTCCGTGATTTCCTTGGAATCGGCAAGGACATAATCGACCCAGTTCGAATCGCTGCTGAAGGCGTCAGACATGGAGAGCTTGTTCCGATTACGGGTCAAGAGCGTGCTGACCTATTTACGCGAACGTGGGACCTTGTCGAGGCATACCTTAACAAGGTGCCGGACCCACGCCTTGCAAAATAATAGGAGTTGCCCTATACCTTGCGCCTGACTGCAGCCCGGCAGGTCAAGTCAGAGCTATTAAAATTATTGTGACAAATAACGAAAATTCCCCATTCGCGTGGATTAACCTTGATTTACGGCCTCGGGCTGAGCGCATCGTCGCTGGCCGGGACGACCGGCCAAAACGCTCCTACATGCGCCCATGAGGCAGGGGGGGGGCCGTCCTTCGGCGGCATCCTGACATACGTCAGGACTTGAGCCGCCCCCATTTGCTCAGCTCATACTCCTAAAGAGGTTTACAAGGCGCGTGCTGTGGGGCATTGCCGAGGGATGCGAATAAGGCGTTTTGAGTTCTCCCCAAAGTGCAATACCTGCCCTGTTAAAGCTAGATGTCTACCGGACAAAAAATGCGGCTTTGGGGAGCGCAGTCTGCCTTAAAAGCCACATGATTGCTGGTTTCTTCACGGAGCTTCCCAAGCTTACGACGAGGGTTCGATTCCCTTCACCCGCTCCAGTCAAGCATGCAAGCGGCGGCTAGCCGCTTGCACCGGCAATACCCCTCCCTCAAGCCAGCGCCAGGCGCTGCGCGCCGCCGCCGTGCCTGGCCGTGGCGTTGGCCTTGGCGACCAAGTGCACTGGCGCATGTTCGCTGCCCAGCTTGAACGAGCTGACCAGCTGCGCCAGCGAGCCGGCCTGGTTCTGCAGCGATTCGGCCGCCGCCGCGGCTTCCTCCACCAGCGCGGCGTTCTGCTGGGTCACGGCGTCCATCTCGGTGATGGCCTGGTTGATCTGCTCGATGCCGGTGTCCTGCTCCTGGGTGGCGGCGGCGATGTTGGCCATGATGTCGGTCACGCGTTTGACGCTGACGACGATCTCGTCCATCGTGGCGCCGGCATGGTTGACCAGCTCGCTGCCGCGCTCCACTTGCTCGACCGAGTCGCCGATCAGCGTCTTGATCTCCTTGGCGGCCGAGGCCGACCGGTGCGCGAGATTGCGCACCTCAGTGGCCACCACCGCGAAGCCGCGGCCCTGCTCGCCGGCCCGCGCCGCTTCGACGGCGGCGTTCAGCGCCAGGATGTTGGTCTGGAAGGCGATGCCGTCGATCACGCCGATGATGTCGACGATCTTCCTGGCCGAGGCGTTGATGGCGCCCATGGTGTCGATCACCTGGGCCACCACCGCGCCGCCCTTGACCGCCACGTCCGACGCCGACACCGCCAGCTGGTTGGCCTGGCGGGCGTTGCTGCCGTTCTCGCGCACGGTGGCGGTGATCTCCTCCATCGACGACGCGGTCTCCTCCAGCGAGCCGGCTTGCTGCTCGGTGCGCGACGACAGGTCCTGGTTGCCGGTGGCGATCTGGGTCGAGGCGCAGGCGATGGTCTCGGTGCCGGCGCGCACCTGGCCGACGATGTGCTTCAGGCTGTCGTTCATTTCCTGCAGGGCCAGCAGCAGTTGGCCGGCCTCGTCCCTGGAGCAGGCGCCGAAGCGGGTGCTCAGATCGCCCGAGGCGACGGTCTGGGCGACGCGCAGCGCCTGCTGCAGCGGCTGGACGATGGAGCGCGTCAGCAGCCAGCCGGTGGCCACGGCCAGCAGCGTGGCCAGCACGGCGAACACGGTCATCAGCAGGGCGCCGCTGTCGGACAGCGCGCTCGCTTCGGCGGCGAACTCCTCCATGCCTTGCACCTGGGTCGCCGCGAAGACTTCGATCGCTTTCAGGTAGACCGTTTGCGGCGGCAGGATCTCCTTGATCAGATACTCGCGGGCGGCATCGGTCTGTTTCGTCTTGATCAGTTCGACCATGTGGTGCTCATGGTCCCTGAAGGTGGCGCGCGCCGCAATCAGGGCCTGCAGCGCGGCCTTGCCCTGCTCGGTGTGGATGACCAGCTGCAGCTTGTCGAGCGCGGCGCTGATGATCGGGGCGGAGGAGCTCACCTTGGCCAGTTCGCTGGCGGCGACTTCCTCGTTGTCGCCGGCGATCAGCGCCGTGCGCAGCGCCCGGGTCTGGCGGTTGACTTCGTTCTCGATGGATTGCGCCAGCGCGATCTTGGCGTAGCGGTCGTGGACGATGATGTCGGTGTTGGCGTTGATGGCGTGGATGCGGCTGATGCCGATCACGGCGGTGGCGATCAGCAGCGCGATCACGATGGTAAAACCGAAACCCAGCCGGGTGCCAATCTTGAGGTTGTTGAGTGAGTTCACTTGATTCTCCGTAGACTAGACTAAATCAGACCTGGCCGACACCTGGGCGGCATGGCAGCGTCTATGAGTTTCCGGCGGAGATGTGGCCGGGGGGCGGATGGTGCCCCGGGGTGAGGGGGCTGGTGAGGCGGTAAGGCTAGTGTAAAACAGGAATTTCTCGTCAGCAAGAAGAATCTCACACATTCTCACCGCTGTTGTTTTCAACCCAGTCGGGCGCCGCGCACCGCGCGATACAGGATAAACCGTTTATATCGTTTAGGCCGGATTGCGGCCGGCGGTGGCCTTGATCAGGCTGTCGCGCAGGGTGGCGACCGCTTGTTGCACCCTGGAGAATTCGTCCGGCGACAGGCCGCAGGCGTCCATCAGGTTCATCGCCAGGCCCCGCTCGCGCAGCGCGCGGCCGGCGTCGGTCAGGCTGACCAGCACCTGGCGCTCGTCGCCCGGATCGCGCGCGCGGCGCAGATAGCCCATCGCTTCCAGCTTCTTCAGGATGGGCGTCAGCGTGTTCGATTCCAGGAACAGCTTCTCGCCCAGGCTGGTCACGGTCTGGTGATCCTGTTCCCACAGCGCGATGATCGCGATGTATTGCGTGTAGGTCAGCCCCAGCTCGTCCAGAATGGGGCGGTAGGCGCGGCCGAACGCCAGGTTGGCGGAGTAGACCGAAAAGCACAGGAAGTCGGCCAGCTTGCGGGCGGCGGGTTGGGCGGGGGCTTGGGCGGTCATGGCGATGTCTTCTGGTCGGGATGCCGGGATTATACATCGGATGCGATTTTATCGGAACTGCTTGACTTTAATTTTGCCTCGTATATTATTCATCTCATCCGATTGAATCGGATGCGATATAAATCAACCAGCCACCAACTTTAAGGACATCCACCATGACCAGGATCGAACAAGTGCTTTACACCGGCAAAACCCACACCACCGGCGGCCGCGACGGCAGCGCCCGCAGCAGCGATGGCCGCCTGGACATCAAGCTGTCGCCGCCCGGCGGCAGCGGCCAGGGCACCAATCCCGAGCAGTTGTTCGCGGCTGGCTGGTCGGCCTGCTTCATTGGCGCCATGGGCCATGCGGCGCGGGCGATGAAGGTGCAGTTGCCGGCCGACCTGGCGGTGGACGCCGAGGTCGACCTGGGCACCGCCGGCGGCGCCTACCTGTTGCAGGCGCGCCTGACGGTCAGCCTGCCCGGCCTGGAGCGCGAGGTGGCGCAGGCGGTGGTCGACGCGGCGCACCAGACCTGCCCGTACTCCAAGCTTTCGCGCGGCAATATCAACGTCGAGCTGGCGCTGGCGGTATGACTGCCCGGCTAGCGAACGAACAGCGCGATCAGGATGACGATGGGAAGTGGAATGCCGAGTAACAGCAGTAGTATCGAGCGCATCATATTCTCCGGTTAGACAGGGGCGCGCACGATGACGCGTGCGTGGTCGCGGTTGCGGCCGCCCAGCGTGGCCAGCAGACTGGCGACGAAGGCGCCCAGCAGCAGGGCGACGAACATCCACAGGGCCGAATGGGCGGCGGTCTTGCGCGCCTCCTCGGCGGCGGCCCTGGCCCTGGCCTTGGCGTCGTTGGCGGCCTGCGTGGCCTGCGCGTAGATCAGGTCCACGCGCTGTTCGGCGTCGGCCGGCGCCAGGCCGGTGCGCTTGGCGATCAGCTGTGCCAGATAGCTGCGATCGTCGGCGTTGATTTTGCCGGCCGGGAGGTCGGTCACCAGGATGCGGTTGATCTCGTTGCGCTGCGCGTCGGTCGCGGCGTCGCCATTGGGGGAGCGCAGCAGCATGTCGGCGAAGTAGGTGTTGCCGCGGCCGCTGTCGCGCGCCAGGGCTGGCGCCGCGGCGTTGGCAAAGACGGCGCCGGTGTCGATGGCACCGCCCAGCGCTGCCCGCACGCCGCCGCCCAGCACCGCCACGGTGACCAGTGTCGCCACCGCCCAGGCCAGCAGGCCGTGCGCGGTGTCGCGGAAATGCACCTCATCGCCATGGACGCTGGCCCATTTGACGCGCAGCCGTCCCGCCATGTAGCCGCCGATGCCGGCGGCCGCCAGCTGCGTGAAGGCGATCCACGCGATGGCGGCGGTGCCCAGCGGCGCGGCGTTGTACTGGTAGGGCGATACCGACGACAGGCCCAGGCCCATGCCGAGTATCAGCAGGATGAAGGACAGCGCGGCCGCCGCGGCGGCGCCTGCGAACACGGCTCCCCACGAAACCCCGGAGGCGTAGCCGTCTCCGAGTTCGTGGCTGGCCATGGCGCCGGCGTGTAATGGTTGGGTATGCATGATGTCTCCTGTGACGTGAAGTGGTGTGGCGGAGACCATCATGCGGTGCGGACTGGCGAGCGTATGTTCGCGCCCGTACGCTGGGCGCGTTTTGAACGGAAAATTCCGCTCAGGCGGTCTTGCGTTCGCCGCGCCGCAGGAAGTGATCGACCAGCGCGCGGTGCGTGGGCAGGTCGGCCAGCGCGCGCTGCGACATCTGCTCGATCATCTGGAACTCCCTGCGCGCCTCGTCGATGCGCGGCAGCGTTCTGGCGTTGGCGTATTGCGCGGTCGGATACTCCATCCCGTACAGCACGTACTGCCAGCTGGACGGCGGATACATCTCCAGGTCCACCACGAAGTCCATGCGGTGCGGCGCGCGGCAGCGCCACATGGACAGCTTGTCGCGCAGCGATTCGGGGATGCTGGCCGGGTCGGTGTTGTCGGTCCAGAAGGCGTTGTCCTTGCGCTGCGTGAGGCAGTAGTGCAGCTTGACGAAATCGACGATGCGCTCATAGCGCGCCTTCATCATTTCGTTGTACACCTTGGCCACCGGCGCCATGTCGCCGTTGTGCGGGAACAGGTAGCCGACCAGGTAGGCCGCCGTTTCGATCAGGCCGATACCGGACGATTCCAGCGGCTCCAGGAAGCCGCCCGACAAGCCGACCGCCACGCAGTTCTTCACCCAGTGCTGTTCGCGGTAGCCCACATTGAGCTTGAGCTGGCGCGGATTGAGGTCGTCGCCGGCCGGGCCGACATATTTGCGCAGCACCTGTTCGGCGCGGGCGTCGTCGGTGTGGCGGCTGGAGTAGACGTAGCCGATGCCGCGCCGCTGTTGCAGGCCGATGTCCCAGGTCCATCCCGCCTCGTGCGCGGTGGCGATGGTGTAGGAGGGGATGGGCGCGTCGGCCGTATCGTAGGGCACCTGCATCGCCAGCGCGCGGTCGACGAACAGCGTGTCCTTGATGTTGCGGAAGGGCGTGCCCAGCGCGTCGCCGATCAGCGCCGCGCGGAAGCCGGTGCAGTCGATGTACAGGTCGGCCGTCAGCACGCCCGCCTCCCTGGTGTGCACCGCGCCGATCGCGCCCTGTTCGTCCAGCTCCACCCGGTCCACGGTGGCCAGCACGCGCTGCACGCCCAGCGATTGCGCGTGGGTGCTGAGCAGGGTGGCGAATTTGCCGGCGTCGAAATGGTAGGCGTAGTTCAGCGGTCCCATGAAGTCGGCGTCGTTGAAGCGTTTGGGGCCGTGCGCGGCGTCGGCCACCCGCTTCTGCATGGTGGCGGCGGCGGCGAAGCCCACGCCCGGCGCGGCCGCGCCCTGCAGCCAGTAGGGCAGCAGCTCCGGGCCGCCGGGCCGCTGGCTGGGCAGGCTGAAAGGATGGAAGTAGTGGTCGTTGCCGGGCATGCCGGGCGGGCGCACCCAGTCGGTGAACTTGATGCCCTGCTTGAACGTGGCGTGGCATTCGCGGATGAAGCGCGCCTCGTCGATGCCGATGGCGGCCAGCGTACCGCGGATCGACGGGAAGGTGCCTTCGCCAACGCCGATGATGCCGATCTCCTTGGATTCCACCAGCGTGATGCGCACGCTGTTCTCGCTGGTGCCAGACCCGGCGCCGGTGCCCAGGGTGCGGGCCAGGAAGGCTGCCGTGAGCCAGCCGGCGGTGCCGCCGCCGACGATCAGGACGTTTTTGACTGCTGTTGGTATCGATTTCATCTTGGTTCGGTCTCCGTCTGCAGGGTGCGCAAAACAACGCCCCTGCAATTTTTAAATTGACATCCGTGATTTGAATTATGTACCATGAAAACGATTTCACAAATAGAGAAAACGTTTTCACTGAATTTGAAAACGATTTCAACAACATGAGATCGATACCCACGATGATAAATGTGGCACCGCCCCTCCCCGGCGATCGCTACGCAAAAGGAGACCTATGAACGTCCACGTACCGCAGTCCGGGAAGCGCTTGCCGTCCCCGATCCAGTTGGCCATCCTCGCCCTGATGGCCGGCACCAGCGTCACCGCCTACGCGGCGACACCGGCCGAAGCCCCGGCCGCCGAGCAGTCCGCCGCCGCGGCCAGCGCCGCCGATAAAAGCTCCTCGTCCATCACCGAGGTGTTTGTCACCGCGACCAAGCGTTCCACTTCGCTGCAAAAGACCCCGGTCGCGGTGACCGCGCTGAACGCTGCGGTGCTGGACGATAACCATGTGCAGACCTTGCAGGACGTGGTCAACCTGGTGCCTGGCTTCGCCGCCACCGGCCAGGGCGACCACGGCGTGATCACCATGACCCTGCGCGGCATCGGCAACGACAGCGCCAAGACCGAATACGCCGATCCCGAAGTGGCCAGCTTCGTCGACGGCATCTACTCGCCGCGTCCGGAAGGCGCGACCGCGCTGCTGTTCGACCTGGACGCGATCGAGGTGCTGCGTGGCCCGCAAGGCACGCTGTGGGGCCGCAACTCGACGGTCGGCGCGGTCAACATGCAGACGGTGAAACCTGAAATCGGCAGCAGCGCCGGCAACTTTGAAATGGGCTACGGTAACTACGCCCGCCTGGGCGCGCGCGGCGCGGTCAACATCCCGATCAGCGACACCATGGCGATGCGCGTGGCGGTGGTGCACGAGCAGCACGACGGCTACGTCAGCTACCAGGACGCGCCCAACCTGTCGATCGCCTCGCAGCACGCGGCGGCCGATCCGGTCATCGCCGCCTGGAACAAGGCGCATCCGGGCAATCCGATCGCCTTCCAGCCGATCAACCAGAACCTGTTCGTCAACAACGGCCAGAAGTACAGCGCGCAGGACCAGAGCGCGGCGCGCCTGAGCTTCCTGTGGAAGCCGATGGCTGGCCTGAAGTGGAACGTCGCGTATGAGCACTATATGGACCGCGGCACGCCGAGCATGAACCTGATGCAGACGCCGCGTGCGGGCCAGGATTTCTGGTCGGCGCTGATCGACACCGCGCCTAGCGTCCACCGCGATTCGCACTCGGTGCGCAGCCGCGTCGACTACGAGATCAACCCGGACATCAGCCTGGCCTACATCGCCGGCTACTCGCGCTTCAACGGTTCGTCGACCTTCGACCAGGATGGCGGCGCCAATATCCCGACCAGCTTCACCAGCAACGGCAGCTACCAGGCCAACAACACCGTCTGGTCCAAGTACAAGAACTACAGCCACGAACTGGAAATCCAGTCGACCGGCAAGCGCGATGTGGACTGGCTGCTTGGCCTGTACTACGCCAATGAGGACAACGGCATCCGCTTCGACATCCCGATCATGAACGGCACCCAGCAGGGCACCGTGGGCTGGCAGGGCTCCTTCATCCAGCCGAAGGAAACCGTGGAATCGAAGTCCGTCTTCGGCCAGACCACCTGGAACGCGAGCGATGCGCTGCACCTGACCGGCGGCCTGCGTTACACCTCGGACGAGCGCAAGAACATCGGCGGCACCAACAACGGCTGGAGCAATCCGGACGCGCCGCAGATTCCTGTGAGCCCTTCGATGAATCCACTGGGCGGCGGCACCGGCTTCACGACCTACCAGCACAACGACGGCGTGTTCAACGACCACAAGCTCACCGGCCTGGTACGCGTGAGCTACGAGATCGACAAGAACAACATGGTCTACGCCAGCGTATCGACCGGCTACAAGTCGGGTGGTTTGCAGGACGGCGGCGTGCCCTATGGTTCCGAGACGCTGACCAACTACGAAGTCGGCTCGAAGAGCACCTTCCTGGGCGGCTCGGTAAGGATGAACAATTCGGCCTACTACGAGAAGTTCAAGGGCTTCCAGTTCAGCGCACCGGTGACGTATGCGGACGGCACCCGCGGCCTGGCCACCAGCAACGCCGAAGGCGCCAAGGTCTGGGGCCTGGAGACGGAAATCGCGGCCAAGATCACGCCTGAAGACCGGCTGCAGTTCACGGCGGCGTACACCAACGCCACGCTGAAGCACCTGGTCGGCGGCAGCAACGACTACGTGCTGCCGGCCTGCACGGCGCCCGGCATCACCAATCCATGCCTGGACGTGAGCGGCAACACCATGCCGCACTCGCCGAAGTTCAGCGCGCAGATGATGTACCAGCACAGCTTCGCGCTGGCCAATGGCACGCTGGTGCCGCGCATCAGCGCGCACTACGAGACGGCCAGCTGGCTGAGCGTGTTCAATCTGGGTGAGCCGGACAAGCAGAAGTCCTACACCCGCACCGACCTTGGCCTGCGTTTCGACGCCGATTCGAAGTGGTACTTCGACGCGTATATCCGCAACGCGGAAGACGCGAAGATCAAGACCAGCGCGATGAACGCCAACGGCCCGTGGCAAGCGCAGTACCTGCCGCCGCGCACCTTCGGCATCAACGTCGGCAAGTCGTTCTAGGCACAGAGTTTTTCATGTAGTCCCAGTGTTGTTGTAGTGGTCTTCCAACCCCTCTTCCTGCCAAGGTCGAGGGGTTTTTTTTGGGTTCATCGCGGTTAGCGGCATCATCCCGTCGCCTGCCGCCCAACTGGCAATCGAAAATCATTAGTCCCATTGGCGATTTTGTCCATTGTCCGTGGGTTCTTCTTGAATCACAATATTTGCTAACGAGCCGGCCCCCAGTTCCAACTCCATACAGAGACGATGCGATTACTTCCAATCACGGCGATGCTGGCGGCGCTACTTGCTTGCGTGCCGGCCCCAGGTTTCGCCGAACCCAAACAACGCCTGATTGTCCTCAGTGATATCGAGGCCGATCCCGATGACAGCCAGTCGCTCGTGCGCTTGCTTCTGTACGCGAACCAGATCGATATCGAAGGCATCGTCGCCACCACCTCCACGCATCAGAAGTGGCGTATCGCACCGGAATCCATGCACGCGATCATCGACGCCTACGGCCGAGTACAACCCAATCTGCTGAAGCACGAACCGGGTTTTCCGAAAGCGCAGGCACTGAAGGCGCTGGTGCGCTCCGGCTCGAAACTCTACGGCATGCAAGGTGTCGGCGACGACAAGGACTCGCCGGGATCGGACGCCATCATCCAGGCCCTGGAGAAAAACGATGCGCGACCGCTTTGGGTTTCAGTCTGGGGAGGTGTCAATACCCTTGCTCAAGCGCTGTATCGGATTGGCCACGACCGGACGCCGGAGCAGGCCGCTCGCCTGATCAGCAAGTTGCGCGTCTACACGATCTCCGATCAGGACGATTCCGGTATCTGGATACGCACCAAGTTTCCCGATCTGTTTTATATCGTCAGCCCCGGCGGGTATGGCAACGGTACCTGGACTGGCATCCACACGGCCGAGCCGGGCTTCGACAGCACGGAGGTGAGCAACAACTGGATCGCAGCGAATATCCAACAGGGGCATGGACCGCTGGGCGCGATGTATCCGGATGTCTCCTTTGGCATGGAGGGCGATTCGCCATCCTTCATGTCCTTGATACCTAACGGCCTGAACGCACCCGAGCATCCGGACTGGGGCGGCTGGGGTGGGCGCTACGAGTTCTATACGCCAGCGTTGGAGACGACCAACCCGGAAGGTTTCACCGGCAACGTACCTGTATTGCAAGAGCCGCATGCCATCTGGACGAACGCCGTGGACAGTTACAGGCCGACTGTTCACAACGACTACGGCCGCGCCGTGCGCGCCCACGATAAGGTCTCCACTGGGTACAGGACGACGATCTGGCGCTGGCGCAAAGAGTTCCAGAACGATTTCGCCGCGCGCATGGACTGGAGCATCAAGCCGTACAAGGGGGCGAATCATCCGCCGGTGGTTAAGCTCAGCCCTGGCGATCGGCTGACCATCAAATCTGGCGAAGTCTTCACGCTGAGCGCCGCCGGCAGCTCAGACCCCGATGGGGATCACTTGAGCTACCTGTGGTTTCAGTATCCCGAAGCCGGCAGCTACAAGGAGCCGATCAAGCTGGGGTATGCGGAAAATTATCATACCGTTTCGGGGCAGGCGCCAGTGGTGAGCAAGCCGGAGACCGCGCACTTCATCGTTCAGGTGACCGATATGGGCAGTCCGGCGCTGACGCGCTACGGGCGCGTCGTTGTCACTATCGTGCCGCCTGCGCCCGGAGCAAGCAAATAATTTCACCGCGGTGAGGTACGGCCGGGAAAAATAGGAATCGTCTCGCGTATGCCCGCGGCAAGAGCAAAAAAAAGGCCGGCGCCTTATGACGCCGGCCTTTCGCGTTACTGCCCTGCTGGTTTAATCTTTGTGATGGAACGGTGCGTACCAGGTGACGATGAACGACGGGATCGTGGCGGCCATCACCAGCCAGAAGTAGTGCACATAACCCAGGGCCTGCTGCAGGTGGCCGCTGACGATGCCGGTGACCATCATGCATAAGCCCATCAGGCCCGTGCCGAAGGCGTAGTGCGTAGTGGTGTACTTGCCCGGCGCCAGCTGCTGCATCAGGTAGATCATGAAGCCCACCGAACCGAAACCAAAGAAGAACTTCTCGATCGCCACGCCGGCGCTGATGATCAGCAGGTCGTGCGGCTGGTAGATGCTCATCAACAGGAAGGTGACGTTGGGGATGTTGACCGCGCAGCACAGCACGAACAAGGTCGCCGGCAGGCCGCGCCGCGCGACGAAGATCCCGCCCAGCAGGGAGCCAAGCAGCACGGCGATCAGGCCATACGTGCCGTAGATCAGTCCCAGCATCTCGTTCGACAATCCCAGCCCGCCTTGCGCCACCGGATCGACCATGAAGAAGGGACCGATCTTTTCCAGCAGCCCGATACTGAGCCGGAACAGGAAGGCAAACGACACCATCATCCACACGTCGCGCTTCTGGAAGAAGGTGACGAAGGAATCCTTGAGGATGAAGGCCGCTTCGGACACCGACTTCGGCGCGTTCTCCGCCTTGGCGCCGTCCGGCATCACGCGCATATGCCACAGCGCCGCGACGATGGTGATGGCGGCGACGATGAAGAAGATGATGCGCCACGATTCGATCCACTCCGGTCCGAACACGCCGGCCTGGTGATGGAAGTAGTTCGTGTGCAGCCAGCCGCTCAGATACACCATGCCGCCCGAGGCGACGATGGGGCCGATGTTCCAGCTCAGGCTCTGGATGCCGCAGAACAGCGACTGCGTCTTGGCGTCCAGCGAGGTGACGTACACGCCGTCGGACGCGATGTCCTGCGTGGCGCCGACCAGCGACAGCACGCCGAACATGAACACCATCACCACCATGTAGTCCGGCAGCGACATCGCCAGCGCCACGCCGGCGAAACCCAGGCCGATGATCAGCTGCGCGCACAGCACGAAGAACTTCTTGGTGCGGTACATTTCAACGAAGGGCGCGAACAGCGGCTTGATGGTGTAGGCCAGGATCAGGTAGCTGGCGTACTGCGCGGCCTGGCCGTTGTCCATGCCCAGGTTCTTGAACATGATGGAGGTGACGCTGGTGAGCATCATGTAGGTCAGCGCCATCGCGAAGTAGCCGCTGGGGACCCACAGCATCGGCGTGCCGCGCGCGAACATGGCGCGCCATAGCGATGGAGGTTGGTTGGCGGCGGGAGCCTGCGGCTCTTGTGGCACGGCGGATGGTGCGGTTTGCATGATGTCGTCCTCGTTGTTCTCGTCGGAGTGTAAAGCATCAGGCTCTATGGCCTGTAGAAAGGAAAACGCCGGCATCGGCGCCGGCGGGGTTGATACGCTTGTTTCAGGCGGCGTGCGCGGTGCGTTGCGGCCTTTGTTTCAACAGGTACTCGCGATACCAGTGCGCGCTGTGCTTCAAGGTGCGCTTCTGCGTCGCATAGTCGACATGGACGATGCCGAAGCGCTTGGCGTAGCCGGAGTTCCACTCGAAGTTATCGAGCAGGCTCCAAAGGAAGTAGCCCTGGATGTCCACGCCTTGCAGGCGCGCGTCGTTCAGCGCCTTCAGGTGGCGCTGCACGAAATCGATGCGCGCCTCGTCCGGGATCTCGCCGTTGACGATCACGTCCGGGTTGGCCATGCCGTTCTCGGTGATGTAGATCGGCGGCAGCTCGTATTCCGCTTTGAGCTTCAGCAGCAGCTCGGTCAGGCCGTCGGGGAAGATCTCCCAACCCATGTCGGTGGTGCCCAGCTTCGCTTCCGGCTGGCGCGGCGGCGTCTCGGCCGAGCAGTAGGCGCGGAAGTAGTAGTTCACGCCCAGGAAGTCGATCTTGTGCTGGATGTCCTTGAAGTCGTTCTCGTGGATCACCGGCGCGTTGTCGCCGTGGCCTTGCAATGCCAGTTCCGGGTACTTGCCCTTGAAGATGGGGTCCATGAACCACTGCACCGAACGGGCGTATTCGAATTCCGCCATCGCCTTGTCGGCCGCGCTGTCGGTGGCCGCGTCGGCGGTCCACTGATTGAGCACGATGCCCAGCTTGGCCGGGCTGCCGACCGCGCGCATGGCCTGCATCGCCAGCCCGTGCGACAGTAGCAGGTGGTGCGATACCTGGATCGACTGCTTCAGGTCCGCCACGCCCGGCGCGAACTGCGCGTTGCCGTAGCCCAGATTGGCCGTGCACCACGGCTCGTTGTGGGTTGCAATCGTTTTCAGGCGTGAGCCAAAGCGGCGCGCCACTTCGGCGGCATAGTCGGCAAAGCGGTAGGCGGTGTCGCGATTGAGCCAGCCGCCGTCGTCCTGCAGGCCTTGCGGCAGGTCCCAGTGGTAGAGGGTGGCGTGGGCGTCTATGCCCTTGGCCTCCAGTTCGGACAGCAGGCGGTCGTAGAAGGCGAAGCCGGCTTCGTTCCAGGCGCCTTTACCGGTCGGCTGCACGCGCGACCAGGCGATCGAGAAGCGGTAGGCGTCCACGCCCAGGCCGGACATGATGGACACGTCTTCCGGGTAGCGGTGGTAGTGGTCGCAGGCGACGTCGCCGTTGCTGCCGTCGATGACTTTGCCGGGCGTGTGGCTGAAGGTGTCCCAGATCGACGGGCCTTTGCCGTCGGCGGTCGCGCCGCCTTCAATCTGGAAGGCGCTGGTGGCGACGCCCCAGGTAAACGAGGGCGGGAATTGGGTGAAATCGGTCATGTGAGGTCGTTTTGAGGTTTAACGGGTGCGGAATAGGGCATTTTGACGTTTGAAAACGATTTCACGCCACTTGCCTTGATTAGACATCAACTCAAACGGAGTGTCAATCACTAGCTGAGGTGGAGCGGCGGTAAGGGGGGCTGCGGAGGGGGCTGCGAGGGTGGCTGCGGGGGTGACTGCGGGGGTGACTGCGAGGGTGACTGATATAATGCTGCCTCATTGTTCATCGACTCACTTCATTCCATGTCTTCCGATACCCCAAAAGACGGCCCAGCGCGGCCGATGCTCTACGACCCGACCGAACACCGCATCCGCAGCTTCGTCACGCGTGCCGGCCGCCTGTCGACCGCGCAGGCGCGCGCGCTGGAGGAGTTGAGCCCGAAGTACATGATCGAATACGCCAAGGCGCCGCTCGATTATGAGCAGGCCTTCGGCCGCAAGGCGCCGGTGGTGCTGGAGATCGGCTTCGGCATGGGCGGCACCACGGCGCACATCGCCGGCGTGATGCCGGAGAAGGACTTCATCGGCGTCGAAGTGCACACACCCGGCGTGGGCAGCCTGCTCAAGCTGATCGAGGAACAGGGACTGACCAACCTGAAGGCGATCCAGCACGACGCGGTGGAAGTGTTGAACCAGATGATCCCGGACGGTTCGCTGCACGGCGTGCATATCTACTTCCCGGACCCATGGCACAAGGCGCGCCACAACAAGCGCCGCCTGATCCAGTCGCCGTTCGTCAAGCTGCTGGTGCAGAAGCTGGCCGTGGGCGGCTACCTGCATTGCGCCACCGACTGGGAAGACTACGCGGTGCAGATGCTGGAAGTGCTGGGCGCGGAAGAGGGCCTGCAGAACACCGCCGACGGCTATGCGCCGCAGCCGGCTTATCGTCCGCTGACCAAGTTTGAAAACCGCGGCCTGAAACTGGGCCACGGCGTGTGGGACCTGGTCTTCACCAAGAAATAAGCTGCTCCCCCGCACGGCCAGGCGGGGTCAGACCCCGCGGGGTCCGACCCCTAAGCGGCGCGGCTGGCGTATCGCTTAGGGATGCGGGTTTTTTCGGACGATGGCCGCGTTCAAGCGTTTGAACGTCTCGTCCGGCACCGACTTGCTGCACCACAGGCGACGCTCGTAGCCTTTGTACAGGTCGGAGAAGTAGATGCGCTTGTAGTGCGAGGCGGGATAGCCCGAAGCCTTGATCGCGTCCTCCGCCTCCTCCTCCGTGATGAAGAAGTAGTCAATGCTGTGCCGGCGCAGCATGTCCAGCAGCTGCTGGGTGTCGGCCGCGCTGGGGATGGTCGGCGTCTTGTAGCGCAGCAGGCCGCGGTCGATCGCCACGCCGTAGGACGCGCCCTTCTGCACCACCACGCGCAGCTGCTTGTCGGTCAGCGTATCCTTCAGCGGCTCTTCGTCATGCATGGCGGGGTTGCCGCTCCAGGTCAGCGCGAACGGGCGCTTGTCCTCATACACCACTTCCGAGAATTTGCCGACGCGTTCGCGCTCCGGCGTTTGCAACCAGCCCAGCATGCAGGCGGGTTCCTGCTCGGCCGCTTGCATCAGCGCCAGCTGCTGCTTGGCCGGCGTCTGGCGCACAACAAATGGAATGCCGGCTGCTGTGAGCGCGGCGATGGTGGGCGCGGCGGCGTGGCCCGTCAGCACGCCGCGCGTGTCCGCATATTGCAGCGGCGGGCTTTGCGCGTAATGCAGCACCAGCGGCTGTGCCGATGCAGCACCCGCCGCCATCAGCAGGGACAAGGTGAACGCCTTCATCACTTCTCCAGCTGCTCCAGGTCCAGCACCACGACATAGGCCAGGTGGCCGCTCTGCCATACGCCGCCGCCGCGCACCTGGGCGTCGCAGCTGGTGACCTGGCCTTCGATGTCCTTGTGCTTCAGCAGCGCGCGGAAGGCCACCGATGCCTTGGGCGACAGATAACCCGTCATGCGGCCGTTGAGGAAGACCGCAACGGCGGCGCTTTCGTAGGGATTGACGTCGTCCGGCACCAGCGTGGCCAGGTAGGGCGTTGCGGCGGCCTGGTCGCCATGGTCGCCGGCCAGCGCCTTGAGCGTGGCCTGGTAACGCGATTCGTTGACCACCTCGACCAGGAAGCGGCCATCGTCGGACCAGTGCAGCGCGGGCGCGTCTTCGGGCAGCTTGGGCTCGTAGGGCGTGGCGGGGCGCGCCGGCAGCGGCATCGGCTTGGCCGGATTGGTCTTGATGATCGCGTAGATCACCAGGCCGGTGACGGCGATGATCAGCAGGGAGATGGCGAGTTCCATGGCTGGCTAGTTTATCTAAAGGCCGACATCTTAACGCATGCCCTTGGCCTGATACACAATTTTGCCGCCCACCATAGTCTGCAGCACCTTGATGTTGGCGATGTCCTCGACCGGGATGGTGAAGAAATTCCGGTCCAATACGATCATGTCGGCCAGCTTGCCCGGCTCCAGCGATCCGGTCAGCGCCTCCTGGCGCAGCGTGTAGGCGGCGTTGAGCGTGATGGCGCGCAGCACGGCGGCGCGCGGCATGCCGGGCTGCGGTCCCAGCGTGCCGGCGTATTCCTTGCCGGCGTCGGGCGCTGCGGTGCGGGTCACGCCGACCTTCAGCGCGAACCATTCGTCGAGCGGATCGACTGGCCAGTCGCTGCCATAGGCGATGCGCGCGCCGGCGTTCAGCAGCAGCGCCTGCGGTTCGACGATGGCGTAGCGTTGTGGGCCCATGTAGTCCTTCAGCGCACCCACGGTGTCGGGCGCAGGCTTCCCCCACTGGAAGGACAGCACCGGCGTCACATCCAGTTTGGCGAAGCGCGGGTAGTCGGCCGGGGCGACGATTTCGTCGTGCGCCAGCGCCGGGCGGATGTCCTTGCCGGCGGGTGTGGAGCGCAGGTATTCGATGGCGTCCAGCGACTCGCGCACGGCGCGGTCGCCGTCGACGTGGATGTGCGGATCGATGTGGGCCTTGGCCAGTTCCGTCAGCGTGGTCTTCAGCGCTTCGGGCGCGAAGTAGCTGGCCGGGCCGGTGCTGGGGCCGGGCTGCCAGTCCGGCTGGTCCGCCGTGCCCTTGTTGACCAGGTAGGGCTCCAGCATGGTGCCGGTGAAGGCCGGCGCGGAGATCACGCCGTCCATGAACAGTTTGGCGTGGCGCACCTGCATCGACGGCGCCGCCACCGTCGGCCCTTGGTCGAACTGCTTCTGCTGCTTGAGCAGTTCGGCCACCGCGCTTTGCGGCGTGGCGCCTTTATCCAGATCGATCAGCACCGCGAAGTGCGCGCGCGCCGTCAGCTTGCCCTGCTTGTGCAGGTCGGTGAAGGCGGTCATGGTTTCGGGGTCGGTGTAGGCGTCGAGGAAGCTGGTGATGCCCTGCTTGCGCATCGCCGCCAGCGCGGCCTTGGAGGCGGCCAGGTTCTCGGCCACCGTCAGCGGCGGCAGCAGGTTCATCGCCATGTCCTGCGCGGCGTCTTCCAGCAGGCCGGTGGCGTCGCCCTTGGCGTCGCGGGTGATCTTGCCGCCGGCGGGATCGGGCGTGTCGCGCTTGATGCCGGCCAGTTGCACGGCTTTTGAATTGAGCAGCGAGGAGTGGCCGAACGAGGAGCGCACGATGACCGGGCGTTCGGTCTTCAGCGCGTCGAGCGTGGCGGCGGTGGTCTCCACGCCGTCGGGCAGCATCCCTTGCTGGAACCAGTTCACCACCACCAGCCAGCGGCTGACGTCGGACTTCTTGTCCTTGTCGAGGCAGGCCTGGATGCGCGACTGGAATTGTGCGACGGTCAGCGCCGCATAATCGAGGCTGCAGTTGAGCAGACGGCTGCCGCCCGATTGCGGATGCATATGGCCGTCGATCAGGCCGGGCATCAGCATGCGGCCGTGCAGGTCGATCACCTTGGTGGCCTTGCCGGTCAGCGCGACGGCGCCGGCGTTGTCGCCAACGTAGACGATGCGGCCGGCGCGCACGGCCAGCGCCTGCTGCACGCTGTCCCTGGCGTCGACGGTGTAGACGTAGCCGTTGCGGTAGACGGTGTCCGCCGGCGCCTCGGCGCCCTGTGCGGACGCCGCCAATGTCAGCGCCAGTGCGGCGACGTATCTGTTCATGCGTTCCCCTGTTTTATGCGGCTCCCATCACTTTGGTGCGCGGGGCCAGCGGCAGGAACGCCAGCAGGTTCCCCGCCAGGACCAGCGCCAGCCCGGCCAGGGACGTCGGCGTCCAGTGGTAGCCTTCGTAGATCGTTGAGATGGTCAGTGCCACGATGGGGAATAATACCGTGGAATAGGCCGCGCGGTCCGGCCCTATGCGGCCGACCAGCAACAGGTAGGCGGTGAAGCCGATCACCGAGCCGGGGATCGCCAGGTACAGCAGCGCGCCGACGTAGCGCGTGCTCGGCTCCAGCGCGAACGGCATGCCCAGCGCCAGCGCCGCCACGCCCAGCGTGGTGGAGCCGATCAGCATGGCCCAGGTGTTGGTCAGCCACGGCGTCAGGCCCAGCGACTGCATGCGGCTCGACAGCAGGTTCCCGCAGGAGAAGCACAACGTGCCGCCCAGGGTCAGCGCGAGGCCGATCATCACCTTGCTGTCGTTCCAGTGGCCGGCCATTTGCGGCGCGAACAGCAGCACGATGCCGGTCAGGCCGAGCAGGGCGCCCATCATCACCTGGCGGCGTATCGGCCGGCCGAGGAAGATGCGGCCGTTGATGGCGTTCCAGATCGGCGCGGTGGAGAACACCACCGCTTCCAGCCCGCTGGTGATCCACTGGCTGGCATAGTAGAAGCACAGGAAGTTCAGGCAGAACAGCGCCAGGCCCTGGGCGAACAGGTAGCGCCAGGCCTGGCGCGGCGGCCACCACGGCTTGCGCGTGACGAGCAAAAATCCCATCAGCACGGCGGCGGCCAGCCAGAAGCGGTAGGCGATCGACACCGGCGCCGGCACCACGCCAAGCTGGAAGGTGATGGCGATCCAGGTGGTACCCCAGATCAGGACAGTGAGCAGGTAGAGGAAGATATTCATGCGGCCAGCATGCCGCCTGCGCGCGGGCGGCGCTTGTCTGGAATTGCGCAAATTCGCCGGCCGCCGGCGGCGAGGGGGCGCTCCGTGCTAGACTTTAAGCCAACTCATACTGAATGCCCGCGCCGTGCCAGCCCGCCCTTCGAACGCCACCGCCGCCACCGATGCCACCGCCGCCCGCGCGCCGGAGGGGCTGATTTCGCACGCGGTGTTCCGCACCATGTCCGAAACCGACGCGGTGCTGGAGCGCTTCGCCTGGCTGGGCGACGAGCTGGCGGTGGCCATCTGGCGCCGCGACACCGAGGTCGCCGAGACCAGCTACAGCAAACCGGGCCACCACACGCTGTCCTACTACATGGGCGGCGGCTACCGCACCGAGCGTGACGAGCTGCCCGGCCTGTACGGAGCGCCGGAGCGCCTGTGCACGCTGCCGGACTGGCACGAGTCCAGCTGGACGGTGCGCGGGCCGCTGCGCTTCCTGCACGTCTACTTCCTGCCCGAGCACTTCACGCGGCGCGCCGTGGTGGAACTGGACCGCGAGCCGCGCGAGATCACGCTGGCCGACCGCACCTACTTTGAACATGAGCGTATCGGCCGCCTGTGCGCGGGGTTGGCGAACATGTCGTGGGAAGGCGCGGACGGCCGGCTGCTCGCCAACGAGACGGCGCACGAGACCCTGAGCCATCTGCTGCTGTCGCAATCGATGCCGCAGCACCAGCAGCGCGTGCGCGGCGGCCTGGCGCCGGTGGTGCGTCGCCGCCTGGCCGACTACATCGAGGCGAACCTGGGGCGGAATATCTCGCTGGGCATGCTGGCGCAGCTGGCGTGCATGTCGGAGTACCACCTGGCGCGGATGTTCAGGATATCGTTCGGCATGCCGCCGTCGGCATGGATCGCGGCGCGTCGCGTGGAGCATGCGCGCCAGCTGTTGAAGACCACCGACCAGCCCTTGCAGCAGATTGCCGACGCCTGCGGCTACGCGGACCTGAGCCACTTCAGCCACCGCTTCCGCGACGCGGTCGGCGCGCCGCCCAGCCGTTACCGCGGCATCGTTACAGCGTAGGTTTTTCGAACGAGAAGCCGGGCGCGTACAGGTGGTAGCCGTCGAAGTCCTGCTTGCCGATGTCCGCGCCCTGGCTGCGCGCGATCGCGTAGGCCATGCTGAAGTGGAAGTAGAAGTTGGGCAGGATGTAGAGGTTCAGGTATTCGTCGCCGGGCAAGGCGATGTCGGCAAAGCCGGCGCGGTCATGGCACAGGCGTTCGGCGGCGCCGTCAAAGCGCTGCGCGGGAATCGCGGCGACGTAGGCGATGGTGTCGTCGATCTGCTGCGCCAGCGCGGCAATCGACAGCTCCGCGCCGTCGAAACTCACCGGCGCCAGGCCAGCGAGCGGGCAGCAGCCGCGCAGCGCAAAATTGCAGGTGGCCCGCACCTGCGAGGCAAACGGCAGCATCTCCGCGTGCAGTCGGGCGGTGATCATGCCGGCGCCGGTGGCCGCTACCTTTTCCAGCATGCCGCGCAACTGCGACAGCGAACGATTAAAGACGGCCGCCGGCTGCATGCTTATTCCATCTCGCTGATCATGGCGACGATCTCGTCGCCGTAGGAGGCCAGCTTCTTCTCGCCGACGCCCGATATGCCGCGCAGGTCGGACAAGGTGGTCGGACGCGCCTTGGCTATCTCGCGCAGCGTGGCGTCGTTGAAGATGATGTAGGCCGCCACGTCGTGCGCGCGCGCCGTCTCCACCCGCCACCAGCGCAGCTTGTCGAAGATGGCCTGCTCGCGCGGCGACAGGTCGCTCTCCACATAGCCCTTCGAGGCGCGGCTGGCGCTCTTCTGCTTGACCGGCTTCTGGTACTGGCGCAGCTGCACCTTCTGCCCGCCCTTGAGCACCGGCCGCGCGGCGTCGGTCAGCTTGAGCGAGCTGTATTGTTCATGGTCGACTGTCACCAGGCCCAGCGCGATCACCTGGCGCAGGATGGCGCGCCATTCCTGCTCGCTGCGGTCGGCGCCGATGCCGAACACCGACAGCGAATCGTGATGCCAGGTCTTGATGCGGTCCGTCTCCACCCCGCGCAGCACTTCGATCACGTGGCCGGCGGCGAAGCGCTGGTCGACCCGGTACACGGCCGACAGCAGCTTCTGCACCGGCACCGTGCCGTCGAAGGACACCGGCGGGATCAGACAGGTATCGCAGTTGCCGCAAGGGCCGGACTGCTCGCCGAAATAATCGAGCAGGCGCACGCGCCGGCAGCTCAGCGTTTCGCACAGGCCCAGCATCGCATCGAGCTTGGTGCCCAGCACGCGCTTGAAGGTTTCGTCGGCCTCGGATTCGTCGATCATCCGGCGCTGCAGCACCACGTCCTGCAGGCCGTAGGCCATCCAGGCACTGGACGGTTCGCCATCGCGGCCCGCGCGGCCTGTCTCCTGGTAGTAGCCCTCGATACTCTTGGGCAGATCCAGGTGGCAGACGAAGCGCACGTTGGGTTTGTCGATGCCCATGCCGAAGGCGATGGTGGCGCACATGACGATGTTCTCTTCGCGCAGGAATTTGGCCTGGTTGGCCGCGCGCTTGGCGTGCTCCATGCCGGCGTGGTAGGCCATGGCCCGCACGCCGTTCTCGTTCAGGAATTCGGCGGTCTCCTCGACCTTCTTGCGCGACAGGCAGTAGACGATGCCGCAGTCGCCGCCATGCTCGGTGGTGATGAAGTCCAGCAGCTGCTTGCGGCCGTTGGCCTTCTCGACGATCTGGTAGCGGATGTTGGGGCGGTCGAACGAGGACACGAATTGCATTGCGTCGCCCAGCTGCAGGCGGTGGACGATCTCGGCGCGTGTCTGCTGGTCGGCGGTGGCGGTGAGCGCGATGCGCGGCACGTTGGGGAACTGCTCGTGCAGCACCGACAGCTTGATGTACTCGGGCCGGAAGTCATGCCCCCATTGCGACACGCAGTGCGCCTCGTCGATGGCGAACAGCGCGATCTTCGATGCCTGGAACAGGTTCAGGCAGCGCTCCGTCATCAGCCGTTCGGGCGCCACGTAGACCAGGTCGATCTCGCCCATGCGCACCTGGCGCTCGATGCGCGAAGCTTCCTCGTAGGTCTGGGTGGAGTTGAGGAAGGCGGCGCGCACGCCCACCTCGGCCAGCGCGTCCACCTGGTCCTGCATCAGCGCGATCAGCGGCGAGATGACCACGCCGACGCCGTCGCGCACCAGCGCGGGTATCTGATAGCACAGCGACTTGCCGCCGCCGGTGGGCATCAGGACCAGCGCGTCGCCGCCACCGCTGACATGGCCGACGATCTCCGCCTGCTGTCCGCGGAAGGCCGGGTAGCCAAACACGGTTTGCAGCAGCTGAAGGGCGCGCTCGTTATTTTCCTGATGATCCATTGCTACTACTCGTTTCTACTGCAAAGATGTTAGTCGGCCCAGACGATCATACCGGTGTAACCGGTGACCAGCACCATCAGGCCGAAGGCGATGCGATACCACGCGAACGCGGTGAAGGTGTGCGAGCTGATATAGCGCAGCAGCCAGCGCACGCACAGGAAGGCCGAGACGAAGGCCGCCACGGTGCCGATCGAGAACAGCGGCAGGTCGGAGGCCGACAGCAGCGCGCGTTCCTTGTACAGCGAATACACGGTGGCGCCCAGCAGCGTGGGGATCGCCAGGAAGAACGAGAACTCGGTGGCCACCTTGCGCGACAGGCCGAAGATCATGCTGCCCATGATGGTGGCGCCGGAGCGGCTGGTGCCCGGGATCAGCGCGAACGCCTGGGCGATGCCGATCTTGATGGCGTCCATCGGTGTGATGTCGTCCACCGAATTGATGCGGGCCATGGCCGGATTGGCCTTCTCGCGCTTTTCCACCCACAGGATGACCAGGGCGCCGACGATGAAGGCCAGCGCCACCGGCACCGGCGCGAACAGCTTGGCCTTGATGGCCTTGTTGAACAGCACGCCCAGCACGGCGGCCGGCAGGAAGGCGATCAGCACGTTGAGCGCGAAGCGCTGCTGTTTCGGGTCGCCCAGGCCGGTCAGCACGGCGGCGATGCGCGCGCGGTACTCCCAGCAGACGGCGAAGATGGCGCCCGCCTGGATGACGATCTCGAACACTTTCATCTTTTCTTCCATGCCCTGGAAGCCCAGCAGGTGCTCCGCCAGAATCAAATGGCCGGTCGACGAGATCGGCAGGAATTCCGTGAAACCTTCAACCAGGCCCATGATCAGGGCTTTGAGAGCGAGAACGATATCCATGAAGTAAGTAATTAGTTGGTGGGAAAGAGGGCGCTGTCATAGCGCCGGGGTCGAAGCTTACCATGTTCGCCGCCCCGGATTCTGAATCTCACTCAAGCGTAATGCGGTTTTGGGCGGCCAAACGAAAAAACGCCCCGGAACGGGGCGTTGAAAGGAAGATATTTCGACCGCGGGCGCTTACCAGCTGGCCTTGAGCGTGTACTTGCCGCTGGTGGCGCCGGTGCCGCCGCCGTAGTAGATCACCTTGGCGTACAGCGTGCCAGCGGTGCCGTAGCTGACGCTGTCGGCCGCGCCGGTGCCGTTGACGCTGGACGCGACCTTGGTGCCGGCGCTGTTGTACAGCTCCAGGTCGTAGTCCGAGCTGGCGTTCGGGGTCAGCGTCACGGCCAGCGTTTTACCGGTCGGCAGCACGATCTTATAGTAGTCGACGTCGCTCGAGGCGCTCATGGTGCCGTTGACCGTGGTGCCGGCCGTGGTGATGGCCTGCGCGGTGGCGGTGGTGTTGTTGCTCTCGACCTCGTTGATGGTCGGGCCGCTGACCACCGACGACAGGATGTTCTGCGCCTCGAACTTGGCCTGGAAGGTGTTGGCGTAGCTGAGGTCGGACGGGAACAGCGTCTTGGCGGCGTTGACGATGGCGGTGGCCATGGCTGGCATCTTGACGTTGCTGCCCAGGCCGAAGTGCGCCTCCAGGATGATCTGGTCGATATTGGCGCGCGGCTTGCCGGCGGCGATCAGCGCCACCATGGACTGGTACAGCGGCGCCGACCACAATTCATCCGACTGGAACGTCACGCCGCCCTCGGTCACCGACTGGTGCGCGGCGTAGGTCTTGCTGGCGTTGTACTTGGCGTCGGTGCGGTTCAGCAGGCGGCCGTCCCAGCAGGCGCCGTGGCCGTCCCAGCTGAAGGCCCACTCGGGGTGGTAGATCTTGCCGTTCGGTGTGCTGTACGAGTAGGACGCGGCCCAGTAGTCGCCGAAGCCTTCGCCCATGGCGCCGGTGTCGCCGCCGCTCCAGCTGCTGTCGATGTTGGCCTGGATGCCGTGGCCGTATTCGTGCAGGATCACGTCCGCGTCCTCGCTATCGTTGACGCAGCCGTGGCCGAAGGCCAGGTAGTCGGAGCCGGCCGCGCCGCCGCTGTAGTGCGAGTTGTCGTCGCCGTTGACGCCGTTGGTGTCGACGTCCAGCGGACGGTTGATGATGGACTTGGTGCCGGTGAAGCCCAGCGACTGGATGTAGCGCTGGCTCTGGTCCAGGTGGAAGTAGACGTTGGTGTCGTCGAAGGCGTCGTTGCCGCGCTTGGCCGTCCACACGCCGTTGCTGGTGGTGCTGGGCGCGGTGTTCGGCGCTTCGATGTCCTTGATGTTGACGAACGGGCCGCTCAGCTTGTAGACGCCGCTGGCCACCGTCAGGTCGCGCAGGGTCTTGGTCGAGTAGGCGGCGTCGAAGGCGGAGGCGGGCGAGGTGTCGGTCAGGGCGTCGGTGTTGAGCACCGTGCGCGGATCGGGATCGAAGGCGTAGCCGGAACCGTTGATGCCGGACGGCGTGACGGCCGCCACGGCGCCGCCCTGCAAGGCCTGGCGGCCATGCGTGCCCTGGCTGTCGTTGAGCGCCTTGGTGGCGGCGTGGCGGTCCAGCACGGGGCCGGCCAGCTCGGCGCGCGCGTCCAGCGTGCGCTTGCCGCGGCGCGGCAGCGAGGTGGAATAGGAGCCGATGACGGTGCCGTCATGCGCGTTCAGGAACTGCACGAAGCCGCCGGTCGGCATCTGCGCCTCGATGCGCACCTTGCGCGCCAGCTGCACGCCATCCTTGGTGGTCACCCACACCAGCTCGGTGGACGGGGCGGCCACCAGCGGGTGCTGCACCTTCATATTGGTCCAGGCCTTGTCCAGCGCCTGGTCTTCGGTGATCTGGGCCTGGTTGTACAGCTGGTTGACGGCGCTGGCGTCGACCTTGTCGGAGATGTGGCGGGTTTCGTTGAAGATCTTCTGCAGCTGGCCGTTCTTGCCGATCGAGACGATGATCTCGGCCCGGTCCACGGGCAGGCCGCGCAGCATCTGCTGGTAGTGGTAGTGCTTGCCGGTGAGCGATTCCTGCACCTTCACCAGTCCCAGGTTGTTCAGCGAGGCCGGCAGGCCGAACTGGGCCGCGTTCTGTCGCAGCGCATCGTCGGCCGTGGCGGCGGTGGTGCCGGAGTACAGCGTCAGGTTGTCGACGGAATAGCTGCCGGCGTGCGCGGAGCCCGCGTAAGCCAGGACGATCAGGGATGCAATCAGGGGACGGGCGAAGTGGCGCATGCTGCGTGAACTCCTATGGATAGTGGGTTATTCGGTATGCGAGCCTTGTGGGTGCCAAACGAGTATAGCCACGACTTTTTGCCGTTTGTAAAATCGGGCGTTATTAGACATTTTTCCGGATACTGTTAAAAATGAGACATGGCGGCGCGGCGCGCGCGGCGCTAAGATGGGTTCCAAATAACCGCGAAAGGCCGCTTATGCACAGGCTGTTTTCCCTGCTCCTGCCGATCGCGCTGGCGTCCGGCTGCGCGATGGCGCAAGCGCCGCAGCCGATCGAAGATACGGAGCCGGAGGTGACCAGGCAGGTCGCCGCCGCAGTCGCGAAGATGACGGTGGACCCGGCGGCCGATGCGTCGCTGCTGAGTGGCTGTCCGGAAAAGACGCCGCAGTCGCTTGAGCTGTTGAGGCGCACGGTTGACGGCGAAGAGCGCACCTACTTGTACCGCACCCGCTGTGGCAAGTCACTGCTGGTGTCCGCCACCTTTGGAAAAAACCGCGCCATCAAGCGCTTGCAATTAAATGCCGAATAAACCCATTCCCTCACCACTGGAGGGCATTATTCCGATCAATCCGGTCCAGTCGCGCTCGAACGATGCGCAGGTGCAGGATGGGGTAGACGTTGACGACAAGCTGCACCATTAAAAACAGGACGGCTTCAAGGTACAGGCCACGAGACAAGGTGTAGGCAATATATGCCGTAAGCCAGATCGCGGCCCAGAAGTGGATTGCCTCCGAAACCTCCGCCCGGCGGCTCAATTTGGCGAGGCTACGCCGCCCGTCCGCAAGATAGACGGAACCGTTGAGATAACGAAGAGGCGTGTTCCGGACAAGCGCGCCGAAAGCGGCCACCCCGAACCAGCGATAGGCGCCGTTCTTTGGATTCACTGGCCGCAGCGCCTGGGGCATGCGGACCGCAAACAAAGGTTCCGCCATGTTGGCGAGCGCCATGAAGTAGAACATCAACAGCAGTCCGAGCCAGGGGGAGTCCGGACCAATGACCTTGGCGAGCATGTCGAAACAGACGGCAAACACCGCCGCCACGATTAAGACTTTGCCAAGATCGCGCCACACTTTCATTGAATTATCTCCAATCGTCCAGTATATCGCCGCAGGAAGCCGCTGGCGCGCGCAAAAAAATGCCCTCCGTCCGCGCAGGGAAACTGTGCGGACGGAGGGCGAAAGAGCGACCGGACGGCAAGGTCGCGAGGAGAGGCAAGCTTTAGAACGTCATGTCCAGGCGGGCGCCGAAGTAGCGCTGGAAGTCGCGCGGCGGCAGCCACTCGGTGGTGTTGACCACCAGCGGCACATTGGGCGCCTTGCTGCTCCAGTTGCTGTTGGCATAGCCGTTGTTCAGGCCGGCCGCATAGCGCTTGTCGAACAGGTTGTTGATCAGGAAGGTGAACTTGTAGCGGTCCTGCTTGTCCTTCACGCCCAGGCTCAGGTTGGTGATGCTGTACGCCCCCTGCACCGTCATCGGATCCTGGTTCAGCGAGAACTGCGTGCGACTCTGGTAGCGCGTGGTGGCCGCGACGAAGCCGTTGAAGCTTTGCGCCGGCAGCACCAGGTCGTACTGCCCGCCCAGGTTGACCTTGATCTTGGGCGCGTTGGGCAGCGTCTTGCCGGCCAGGTTCTGCACATTGCTGTTGTTGTACTTGGGACTGACCACGCAGCCCGGCCCGATCACCGTGCCGGTGCCGGTGGCGTTGAGCACGTTATAGCACGGGCCGTTCTCGAAGGACTGGATGGTGGCCTCGGTGTAGGCGAAGCTGCCGTTCAGCTGCAGCTCGCGCGTCACGCGCACGCTGCCTTCCGCCTCCAGGCCCTGCGTGCGCAGGCCGCCGATGCTGTTCAAGCCGGTGCGGTAGGTGCCGTCGGCGTCGAAAAAGCTCGACGATTGCTGGAAGTTCGAGAAGTTGGTGCGGAACAGCGCCACGCTGAACATCGCGCGGTTGTCGAGCAGGCTTTGCTTCAGGCCGATCTCGTAGCTCTTCGCGGTTTCCGGCTTGACGGCCGGCAGCCTGGCGGTGGCGGCCGTGAAGCCGGACGTCAGGTCGTAGGCCACGCCCTTGTGGCCGGTCGAGGCCATGGCGTAGACCATGCTGTCCCGGTTGATGCGGTGCTCCAGGCCCAGCTTGCCGGTGAAGCTCTTGTCGTTGTCTTCCTTGTGGTAGTACTCGGTCAGCGCGTGCACCTGCGGCGGCACCGTGTAGCGGCGGAAGTTGTAGCCGGTGTCCTCGTCGTTGTAGCGGCCGCCCAGGATCAGGCTGGTGTTCGGCACGAAGTCCCACGAGCCCTGGCCGTAGATGGCCTTGCTGGTGTTCCAGGCGTCGGCGCCGTAGGAGGTGCCGTAGGCCTGGATCAGCGGCTCCTTGGTCAGCTCGCGGTTCAGCCAGTTCTTGCCGTACCACAGGCCTGCGACGTAGCGCAGCGCGCCCTTGTCCGGCGAGGTCAGGCGCAGTTCCTGGGTGGTCGAGTGGACGTCGAACGAGCCGTGCTGGAACAGGCCGCCGTGCATGCCGGTCGGCTGGCCGTTGGGCAGCAGCAGGAAGGGCAGGATGTCGATGTCGGTGTTGTCGTTGTCCTGGTAGTCGTCCATGTGGTAGCGGCTGTAGGATGAGATCGAGCTCAGCGTGTGGCCGGCCAGCGGACCGTTGGGGTCGAACGCCCAGTCCAGCTTGATGCCGGTGCCGGCGTCGTGGAACTTGCCGCCGGTGGGATAATCGTTGCGCACGTCGCGGTTGCCGGGGCCGATGGCGATGCCGGCCAGGACCAGCGAGGCCGGCAGCTGCGGCGCGTTGCGGTAGATGCCGCCCGGCGACATATAACTGTAGGCGTTGGAGCAGCAGAACTTCTCGGTGCGGTTGTAGTGCGGCGTCAGCGTGACGGTCAGCTGGTCGAGCGGGTTCCACTCCAGTTTGCCGCTGAGGTTGTCGCCCTTGCTGCCGTTCAGGTGGCCGCCTGTGCTGAGGTCGTTGAGCGTGCCCTGGTAGCTGGTCTTGCTGGCGGCCAGGCGCAGGCGCAAGGTGTCCGAGACGGCGCCGCCGACGCTGACGCCGGCCCGCCATTCGTGGTCGTCGGTCAGGTAGGTGCTGACGGTGGTCTTGAACGGGCCGCCGATGGGCTTGGTGGTGATGTTGAGCGCGCCTGCGATCGAGCTCTTGCCGAACAGCGTGGACTGCGGTCCCTTCAGCACCTCGATGCGGTAGACGTCGGCCAGGTCCTTGAAGGCGCCGGCCTGCATGCCCTGCGGGATGTCGTCGACGATCACCGAGACATCGGCCTCGATGCCGATGCCCAGCGAGAAGGTGCCGATGCCGCGCATATTGATGCTGAAGTTGCCCGGCTGGCTGCCGTAGGACAGCGTCAGCGCCGGCGACAGCGAGGGGATGTCTTCCAGGTCACGCACGTTGGAGCGTTGCAGCACGGCGTCGCCCAGCACGGTGATCGAGGCCGGCACGTCCTGCAGGTTCTGGGCGCGCTTGTTGGCGGTGACGACCACTTGTTCCAGCTTGCCAGTGTCGGCCTGGGCGGCCTGCTGGGCGGTGGCGGCGCTGAGGCCGAGCAGAGGCAGGGCTAGGGCGACTGCGGCCGTGATGGGCCGCAGCGCAGGGATGGCAGGTTTCATGAAGTCTCCAGTTTTTATTAATTGCTATGTGGAATCGCTTCCACTTGTGGTCAAAAATACGCCGGCGATTTTTTTGGACTCCCGGCGGTGCTGCAAATTATTGCGTGCTTATTGCGTACTTATTGTGTGGTCACGGACAGCGGCGCCTTCACCTTGCGCGCGTAATCGCGCACGTAGGACTGCCATGCCGCGCCGTCGGCGAAATCGCCGCTCTTGTTCCAGCCCGCGCCGAAGTAGTAGACGAAAGGCTTGCCCGGCCGGGCCATGCCGAGCGTGAGCTGCTGGCCGTCGGCGACCGCGTAGCCGCTGGCGCCGGCCGGCAGGATCACGCCGCAGCCGGTGATACCGTCGTCGCCGTGCTGCGGCTCCCAGTAACTGGCCCAGCCGCCGGCGGCGTCGGTCACGTACTCGCCCTGGCCGTCGCGTTGCACGATGCCCACGCCCACCGTCAGCGGGCCTTTGCCGCCGGCGCTGTAGCGGCTTTCGACGCGGGTCATATTGGAGCCGGCGTCGATCGAGAAGCGCTTCACCTCGGAGACCATGCGGCCGTTGCCCGCATCCCATTTGCCGAAACCGAGTTCGAATACGGAGCGCAGCGGGCCGTCGGCCAGCACCTTCCAACTCTGGAAATTGGAGGAGTTATGCAGCGCGTTACCGGCGTAGATGGTGGTGCCGCCGCAGCCGCGGTTCTGGCCCACGTGGTAGTAGTCCAGGCCTTCGCCGGCATCCTGGTGATAGGCGCCGTTCTTGTACCATTTGTCCACCACCGGATAGCGCACCCGCTTGACCCACACGTCCACGCCGCTGCTGATCAGGTGCTCCTTCGGGTCCTTGATGATGGCCGGCCCGTAGACCCGGTGCGCGGTGCGGTCGCTCTCCCACGCGAAGTCGTCCAGCCGCTCCGGCACGAAGCGCGCGTGCGTCTTCACGTCTGCCGGCGGCACGGCGGCCAGGCGTTCGGCGGGCAGCAGCAGGTAGCGGCGCGTGTCGCCGGCCGGCACGTTCACGGAGAACAGCAGCTGCTTGCCGATCACCTGCGAATTGACGATCGCCGACGTCGCGGCATCCATCACCACAGGTGCCTTGAATCCCGGCTTGACTTCCACCAGCTCGTCGCCGCGCAGGCTATCGGTGCCATTGGCTACGCTGACCATACGCGGCCTGGCCTGGTCCAGCACCGCCATGCGATACACCTCGCTGCCGGCCAGCAGGAAGCCGCCGACGCCATAGACTTCGGTGGCGTCGTCGTCGAACGATCTGGGGTCCTGGCCGATCGGCTGCACGTGGGTCAGCTTGCCATCGGCCTGCACGTTGGCCACCAGCGCGCCCCACACCTTGCGCACGGAGGGCTGGTAGGTCTTCGCATCCAGCAGGCCCTGGTTGACGCCCCATGCGAAGGCATAGGCGTACAACGCCGAGCCGCTCGATTCCTTCAGCGGATAGCTGGCCGGGTCCAGCAGGCTGGCGCGCCACAGGCCCTCCGGCAGTTGCAGCGTCAGCAGCCGGGCCGCCATCTCCCGGTACTGCTGCTCGAAGCGCGGTCGGGCGGGGTGCTTGGCCGGCAGGTATTGCAGCATGCGCACCAGGCCACCCATCACCCAGCCGTTGCCACGACCCCAGTAGACCTTCTGGCCATTGGCTTCGCGCTTGTCGAAGTATTTGCTGTCGCGGAAGTAGAGATGCGCCTCCTTGTCGTACAGGTAGTCCGACGTCGCCCACCATTCGCTGACGGCGAAGTCCAGGTAGCGCTGGTCGCCGGTGACGGCCCACAGGCGCAGCCAGGTCGGAGGCCCCATGAACAAGGCGTCGCACCACGACCAGCGCTCCTGGTTGCCCGGCACGGTGAAGTCCAGCGTGCCGCTGCGGCGGTTGGCCAGGATGTCATCGAAGCTGGCGCGCATGGCGGCGATCATCTTCGGATCGCGCAGTTGCAGATACAGCTCGGCGTAGGTCTGGCCGATGATGTGGTCATCCGCGTGGTAGTGGTTGGGGCCCAGCTTCCATTGGTTCTTGTCGCCGATGGCGACCATGGCGTCGCGGTATTTGCGGTCGCCCGAGATGCCCGCCAGGGCCATGAAACCGGTATCGCCCACCGCCTGCGTCCAGTCGTCGGTGCGATGCTTGCTGGGGTTGGCCAGCTGCCAGTCCGCTACGCGTTCCATCGCGCTCAATACCGCTTTCGGATTGATGGCGGCCGCCGCGTCGTCGGCGTAGGCAGTTGCCGCGGGCAGCGCCGCCGCGAAGGCGGCCAGCACGGCGGCGTGCAGATACATGGGTTTCATATGGGCGTCTCGTTGAGTTTTATTTGAGTTTTTATTTGTACATCGGTCCTGCGGTGACGAACGGGCCTCCCTGATAGATGGTCGGCGCGTCGCCCGGCGCCGGGTAGGCCGCGCTGTCGGGGAAATTGCCGGCGAACTGGCTGGAGCTGTGCTTGGGCACATAGCCCAGGTGCGAGGCGTGCTTGTTGTCCCACCATTTGGTCGGATTGTCCGAGGTGCCGAAGGTGATCGTGTGGCCCACGCGCGGCGTGAACAGCGAGCAGCGGATCAGTTCCACCAGGTCGTCGTAGGCCAGGTAGGTGACCATCATGCGGCTGGTCTTCGGCTCCGGGAAGGAGGAGCCGATGCGCAGGCACACGGTCTCGGTGCCGAAGCGGTCGTAGTAGTAGCGCGACAGCGCTTCGCCGAAGGCCTTCGACACGCCATAGAAACCGTCGGGCCGCAGCGGCATGGTGGCGTCGACCAGCTCAGTGGTTTCGTAGTAGCCCACCACGTGGCTGGAGCTGGCGTAGATCACGCGCTTGACGCCGCACTTGTGCACCGCCTCGTACAGATGGTGCAGGCCGAGGATGTTGGCGTTCATGATGGGCTCGAACTTGTCTTCCACCGAGATGCCGCCGAAGTGCAGTACGGCGTCCACGCCTTCCATCATCGCCAGCACGCCGTCGCGGTCGCCCAGGTCGCCGATGACGATCTCCTCGCCCGCGCGCGCCGGGCCCAGGTCCTTGACGTCGTTCAGGCGCACCACGTCGGCCCAGGCCTTGGCGCGTTCGCGCAGGATGGTGCCCAGGCCGCCGCCGGCGCCGGTCAGGAGGATGCGTTTGAAGGGTTTTGCGCTGGAAGTAGTAGTCATTTGAGGGGATGTAGTTAAACGTTTAATCGGAAGTATAGCGAATAAATTTCCGAGGTCAATCGCTTTCGTGCCTATGAATGCGCGGACTGTGGCGGATTTGCCGTGCTAAGATCGACCGGGTGGCCGATTAAAATAAAAATCGATTGACTGAACTGATGAAAAAACCCGTACCCACCATCCGCGATGTGGCCGCCGCCGCCGGCGTGTCCACCGCCACCGTGTCCAAGTTCGTCAACGGCGCCCAGCGCTTTTCGGCCGGTGTAGAGGCGACCATCACGCAGGTCATCGCCGACCTGGGTTATCGTTCCAACCCGCTGGCGGCGTCGATGATCACCGGCCGTACAAAGAGCATCGGCCTGTCGGTGCTGGACGTGGCCAATCCGCACTTCACCAGCGTGGTCAAGGGCGCCAACCGTGTGGCACAGCAGCACGGCTACAACCTGCTGCTGGTCGATACCGACGAAGACCCTGGCCGCGAACGTCCCTTGCTGGAGGCACTGAGCCGCCGCGTGGACGGCATGTTCGTCATCTCGCGCATACCGGAATCGGAGATGGACTGGATGCTGGAGCTGGGGAAGCCGATGGTGTTCTTCGGCCACCTGGCGCAGCACGATATTCCCTGGGTGGCGGGCGACGATCATCGCGGCGCCAACATGCTGGCACGGCACCTTGTCGCGCAAGGGCACCGCAGGATCGCCTACCTGGGCTTCTCCAAGTCGCGCCGCGACGAGGAGCGTCTGGCCGGCATCCGCGAGTGCCTGTCCGTGCATGGCCTGCCGCTGGCGGTGCACGACGCCGGCGTGCCGTCGGCGCAGGAAGGGGAGCGCGTGTGTTCGGCCATCATGCTCGCCGCCGACCACCCCGATGCGCTGATCTGCTACAACGATTTGATGGCGTTAGGCTTCATGAAGGCTGCACAAACGCTGGGCTTCCGCGTGCCGGACGACATCTCGGTGGCGGGCTTCGACAACATCCAGTTCGGCGCCTACACCTCGCCGCCGCTGACCACCGTCGACCTGCAAAGCGAGCGATTGGGCGCCGCCGCGATGGAGCTGCTGATCGGCCGGATCGAAGGCAGGCCCGCCGCCGCATACAGCATGATCGAGCCGCAGCTGATCCTGCGCGGCTCCACCGCCAGCCGCGTTTAGCCGCGGATTTTCACATGACGCTTTACGTCCCGGGAAAAATCACATAACATCGGTTAAACGTTTTCCAAAAAGAGTCTGCCACCACATGATTCCGTCCCGATTCCGTCTGTCCGCGATCGCGCTGGCCGCCATGCTGTCCGCCGGCGGCGCGGTAGCGCAGGCGCCCGCGCCGATGAACCGCACCGTGCAGGACAACGCCTACCGGCAGCTGGACTACTTTTTCAGGAAACTGGTGGCGGAAAAGGAGGCCATCGTCATCGACGGCTACGCGCCGTTCCAGGCCGGCGACAAATTCTTGCCGGGTAAAGTGGCGGCGGGCCTGGGCCACGTGCTGCTGAACAGCGACAAGGACGATCCGGCGCTGCCGCAGCGGCTGCGCGACTATCGCGACATCGCCGATATGACGGTCGGCATGGACAATCACACCTGGGGCATCTATTACTACATCGGCACGCTGGTCAGGCTGAAGCAAGCGGGCCTGCTGGAGCGGGCAGTCAGCCCGGCCACGCTGGAGAAGCTGCGCAAGCAGCTGGACTGGCGCGGCTTCGTCACCGTGCCTCAGTATGAGCTGATCAACCTGCCGACCAACTACTACGGCGTGGCGTTCAGCATCGCGCGCTTGCGCATGTTGATGGGTTGGGAGGACGACAGCGGCAGCAGGATTTTGCTCGATAAAATGCTCACGCATTACAAGAAGTACTCGGGCCAGTTCGGCTTCTCCGACGAGACCGACGGCGAAGGGCGCTTCGACCGTTACAGCATCCTGCTAATCGCGGAGATCTGCGAGCGCTTCCTGGAAACCGGCATGGAGCCGACGCCGGAGCTGAAAGGCCTGCTGCGCAAGGCGGCCGACATCGCGCTCAACGTCAGCAACACCGCCGGCGACGGCTTCAGCTTCGGCCGCAGCCTCGGGCCTTATGGCGAGACGGCGCTGGTCGAGATCCTGTCCGTGTCTGCCCGGCTGGATGTGCTGACGGCGGAAGAGAAGCAGTACGCCTATGCCTTCTCGTCGCGCGTCGCCGCCCGCTACATGGACTTCTGGTACGACCCTTCGATGCACTCGGTGGACATGTGGGGCAAGGGCCGCCGCACCGACAGCTATCGCGGCAAGCACCGCATCCTGGGCGAGAACTTCTCGCTGCTGCACCAGCTGATCTTCACCAACGATACCTGGAACGAGGCCGGCATGACGGACGTGCCGCCCAAGGCCGACCTGCAGGCATGGCTGGACAAGACCCGTCCGCAGTTCAGCACTACTACCTTCGCAAAGGGAGAATACGACCGCGCGCTGACCATCTTCCGCGACGGACAGCACGTCGTCAGCCTGAACATCGTCAACGGTGGTATCAGCCAACATGACAACAGCCCGTACTACCCGCTGCCGTTCGCGCCGGGCATCGTCTCCGGCATCGCCGACAGCGGCAGCGCGCATCCGCAGCTGCTGCCGAAGTTCACCATGGCCGACGGTACGCAGTTGATCGGCACGGCGTGGATCAAGGACATCAGGACCAGTCAGGCCGGCCAGCGCTACACCGTCAGCTATCGCCAGGATGAGCTGGACCAGCTGGGCGGGAGAAGCCCGGTCAAGGACGGCCGCATCAAGCTGCAAACCACCTACACGCTGGAACACGGACGGTTGACCCGCAACGATGTCTACACGCCGGTGGGTACGCAGGAAGTGGAGAGGATCACGCTGGACTTCGCATCCTTCTCGGAGCAGCCGGTCATCGAAGGCGGCACCGTCACCTTCGCCAAAGGCGATGTGGACGAGTACAGCGTCTCCGGCCTCCAGCAATGCCAGGTGGCGTCGACCAACGGCAGCAAGGATTACATGGCGCCGTACGGCCCGATGAAGACCCTCGTCACCTGCAGCACCGGCAAGCTGACGATGACAAAAGCGCTGACGATCAGATGGACCATCAAGTACCATTAAGTACCATTGAGGACACAAAATGCGTAGTGTATTAAAGCTGCTGTTGGTCGTGGGCTGCCTGTCCACGGCATGGGCGCAGGACGACCAGGCCCCCGGCCAGGCGATGGTGGTGCCGTCCGCCGGCGCGCGCATCGCTGCTTCGGCGGCGAAGCAGCCGCCCACGCTGCACAACATCTACGGCCGCACCCACCTGCTGCTGGACGGCCGCTGGAACTACATCGTCGATCCCTATGAGACGGGCTACTACAATTATCGCCACCAGCCCTTCGACCAATCCGCCACCGGTTCCGGTGGCTTCTACGACGATCGCAAGCCCAAGGACAAAACCGAAGCCGTCGAATACAGCTTCGACGGCTCGCCGACGCTGGCCATTCCCGGCGACTGGAACTCGCAGAACGCCAAGCTGGAAAACTATGAGGGCACCGTCTGGATGCGCCAGCAATTCCGCGCTGCGCCCAAGGACGGCAAGCGCTACTTCCTCTACTTCGGCGCAGTCAACTACGAGGCCCACGTCTACCTGAACGGCAGGAAGGTCGGCAGCCACAAGGGCGGCTTCACGCCGTTCCAGTTCGACGTGACGGGGCTTTTACTGAACGGCCAGAACACGGTGATCGTCAAGGCCGACAACACCCGACACCAGGACGACATCCCGACACTGAACACCGACTGGTGGAACTACGGCGGCATCACCCGCGATGTGCTGCTGGCCGAGACGCCGGACACCTACATCGCCGACTACCAGATCCAGCTGGCCAAGGGCGACATGGGGCGCATCGAAGGCTATGTGCAGATGACCGGCGCGCAGCGCTCGCAGGACGTGACGATCGCCATCCCCGAAGCGGGCGTCAAGGCCACCGTGCACACGGGCGCCGACGGCCGCGCCGCGGTCAGCATCCCGCTGGCGACAAACAGGATGCGCTACTGGTCGCCGGAAGATCCCAAGCTGTACACCGTCACCATCGCCGGCGCGACCGACAGGCTGAATGACCGCATCGGTTTCCGCACCATCGAAACGCGCGGCCAGGACCTGCTGCTGAACGGGAAATCGGTCTTCCTGCGCGGGATCTCGCTGCACGACGAAAACCCGTTGATACCGGGCCGCCTGCGCGGCGAGGGCGACATGCGCATGATGCTGCAATGGGCCAAGGAGATGAACTGCAATTACGTCCGCCTGGCGCACTATCCGCACAGCGAGGAGATGATCAGGCTGGCCGACGAGATGGGCATCCTGGTCTGGGCCGAGGTGCCGGTGTACTGGACCATCTCGTGGGAGAAGCCGGAAGTCTACGCCAACGCCAGCCAGCAGCTGACCGACCTGGTCACGCGCGATCGCAACCGCGCCAGCGTTATCATCTGGTCGATCGGGAACGAGACGCCGGTCAGCGATGCGCGCAATGTCTTCATGGGCAAGCTGGCCGACACCGTGCGCTCGCTGGACCGTACCCGCCTGGTCGCCGCCGCACTGGAGGTGCACCGCAAGGACAACGAGGTGACGGTGGAAGATCCGCTGGCCGACAAGATCGACCTCGCGAGTTTTAACGAATACGCCGGCTGGTACTGGTCCGACAACAAGGAGATGCTGAAGTTTTCGTTCAAGGTCCGTTACAACAAGCCGATGGTGATCACCGAATTCGGCGCCGACGCACTGGGCGGCCTGCACGCCGATGACGACACCCGCTGGAGCGAGGAGTATCAAGACCTGCTGTACCGGAACCAGTTCAAGATGCTCGATGCGATCCCCGGCCTGCGCGGCATGACGCCGTGGGTGCTGACGGACTTCCGTTCGCCGCGCCGGCCGCACCCGTACTATCAGGACTTCTGGAACCGCAAGGGCCTGATCTCCGAAACCGGCAAGAAAAAGCTGGCCTTCTACACAATGAAGGCTTACTACGACCAAAAACAGCAACAATACAAGTGACCATGAAAAAGACCACTCTTGTCATAGCTGCGGCCTTGCTGCCGTTGTTGGCCCGCGCGCAGGACGCGGAGATCGATCGCAAGGTCGCCGCGCTGATGGAACAGATGACGGTGGCGGAGAAGGTCGGCCAGCTGCATCAGATATCCGGCCGCCTGGTCACCGGTCCGGCCAGCAGCGACTATGCCGCAACGCTGGCCGATATCCGTCTTGGCAAAGTCGGCTCCATGCTCAACGTGAAAGGCGTGGCCGACACGCGCGAGATCCAGGCGCTGGCGCTGCAATCGCGGCTGCATATTCCGCTGCTGTTCGGCCAGGATGTGATCCACGGCTACCATACGGTGTTCCCGGTGCCGCTGGGCGAGTCGGCGTCGTGGGACATGGAGGCGATCGAACAGTCGGCCCGCATCGCCGCGCGCGAGGCTTCCGCCGCCGGCATCCACTGGACCTTCGCACCGATGGTGGACATCGCGCGCGATCCGCGCTGGGGCCGCGTGATGGAAGGGGCGGGCGAGGATGCCTTCCTCGGCTCGGCCATCGCCCGCGCGCGGGTGCACGGCTTCCAGGGCAAGCGGCTGGGCTCCACCGATGCCGTGATGGCCACCGCCAAGCACTTCGCCGCCTATGGCGCGGCGATTGCGGGCCGCGACTACAACGCGGTCGACATGAGCCAGCAGCAGCTGTTCGAGGTCTATCTGCCGCCGTTCAAGGCCGCGCTGGACGCGGGCGCGGCGACGTTCATGAACTCCTTCAATACGCTCAACGGCGTGCCGGCCACCGGCAACAGCTTCCTGCAGCGCGATGTCCTCAAGGGCCGCTGGAACTTCAAGGGTTTCGTGGTCAGCGACTGGGGCTCGGTGCGCGAGATGGTGCCGCATGGTTACGCCAGCGACCTGGCCGACGCCTCGGTCAAAGCCATCAACGCCGGCAGCGACATGGACATGGAGAGCTACGCCCACATCAATCACCTTGAGCAGTCGGTCAAATCCGGCAAGGTGGAAATGAAGACGCTGGACGACGCGGTCCGCCGCATTCTGTACAAGAAGTTCGAGCTTGGCCTGTTCGACGATCCCTACCGCTTTGCCGACGCCGCGCGCGAGAAGGCGGTGCTGGCCGATCCGTCGCACCGCGCCGCCGCGCTGGACGTGGCGCAGAAATCGCTGGTGCTGCTGAAGAACCAGGGCGGCACGCTGCCGCTGTCGCGCGAAGCGAAGCGCATCGCCGTCATTGGCCCGTTGGCCGACGCGCGGCGCGACCTGGAGGGCGGCTGGGTGGTGGAGGGCGACCGCGCGCGCGTGGTCAGCATCCTCGAAGGCATCCGCGGCCACGCCGGCAAGGCGCAGGTCAGCTACGCGCAGGCTTGCGGCGCGGGCTGCGCCGGCACCGAAGGCTTTGCCGACGCCGTCGCCACGGCGGCCAAGGCGGACGTGGTCGTGCTGGCCGTCGGCGAAACCTGGGACTTGAGCGGCGAGGCCAAGTCCCGCACCGACATCACGCTGCCCGGCCATCAGGAGCAGCTGTTCGCCGCGCTCAAGGCCACCGGAAAGCCGGTGGTGGTGGTGATGCTGGCCGGGCGCCCGCTGGTGTTCAACACCATCGCCGACCAGGCGGACGCCATCGTCTACGCGTGGTTCCCCGGCAGCGAGGGCGGCAACGCGGTCGCCAATGTGCTGTTTGGCGATTACAACCCGTCCGGCAAACTGCCGATCACCTTTCCGCGCAGCGTCGGCCAGATTCCGCTGTCGTACGCGCAGCCCAGCACCGGCCGGCCCGTCACCGACGAGAAGGACGTGGTCTACAAGTCGGGCTATATCGATTCCGTCAACAGCCCGCGCTACGCCTTCGGCCATGGCCTCAGCTACACCGGGTTCAAATATTCGGACCTGACGATCAGCAGCGCGGAGATGTCGCCGTCGCAGCAGGTCACGCTGTCGTTCGACCTGGCCAACACCGGCAAGACCGAGGGCACCGAGATCGTGCAGCTGTACCTCCGCGACATGGTGGCTTCGGTGGTGCGGCCGGTGAGGGAGTTGAAGGGCTTCCAGAAAATCCATCTGCGGCCGGGCGAGCGGCGCCGCGTGAGCTTCATCATCGACCGCGAGCTGCTGTCGTTCTTCAACAGCCAGTTGGTGTGGGGTGCCGAAGCCGGCGATTTCAAACTGATGGTCGGCAGCGCCTCCGACGATATCCGCCTTGAGGGGGCGGTAAAACTGCTTTTGCGCTAGCGCAGTTGCAGCAGGCGCGCCAGTTCGCCGCTTTTGACGATGGCGTCGATGGCGGTGTTGACTTCGTCGACGCTGACGTTGGCCTGTCTGGACACCGCGCACATCGACTGATACTCGTTGACCACCAGCAGATGGTAGCCGGCCGGCAGCGCGCCTTTGGCTGCCTGGTTGTCGATCATGTTGCGGGCGGCCAGAAAATAGTCATAGCGGCCGGCCTTCCACTTGCGCAGCGCGAGCTCGGCGGAGGGTGCGTCGTCGCGGACGAAATCGGCGCCGAGGCTGCGCTCGAGTTCCGGGTAGTGGAAACCCAGCACAGTGCCTATGCGCTTGCCTTTCAGCTCGCCCATTGAGCGCGGCGCCGGCACGCGGCTCGACGATACCAGCACTTCCGAGGTGGGGATAAAGGCGCGGCTCCAGTACACATCTCCCTTGATCCAGGCCGGCACGTAGCCGCACAGGATGTCGCCTTCGCCGCTTTCCAGCGCACCTATCATGCGCTTGCGCGGCAGCGAGACAAAGCGTACCGGCCGGCCCATCTGCCGCGCCAGCGCGGCGCCCAGCGCCTCCTGGAAGCGGCTCAGTTCACGCTTGCCGGCGGTGGGGCGTTCCTCGCTCTTCTGCACATAGCGCAGCTCCTGCCTGGCCGCATCGGCTGCGTACGTGGACAACGTCAGCGTCGCAAGCAGGGGAAGGGCAAGGAGTCTGACGTATGAATTCATGGGAGCGCCGGTTGAGGTTAGTTCAAGGTAGAGCAATCGGGAGCCGGCGTCAATCCAGCGAGCGTTGCATCTCGTCGATCTCGTCCTTCAGCCAGGCGCGCAGGCGCGCGATCTTGGTCATGCCTTCCTTGCCGCGGCTGACCGCCAGCCGGTAGCCGCGCTTGTACGGTGCGCTGAAGCAGGCGATCCGCTTCAAGGCGCCGCTGCGCAGGTCCTCGTAGGCGATCGCATACGAAACGAGGCTGATGCCCTGTCCCGCCAGCGCCGCCTGCGCCAGCACGGCGAAGTTGCTGTAGCTGCGCGAGAAATCGTAGGTCCCTTTCAGCGCGCTGTTCTTGCGCAGCAGCTGTATCCATTCCTCGTTGCTGTGTTCATGCAGCAGCGGAAAGCGCTGCAGGTCGGCCAGCGTCAGCTCCTCCTGGCCGGGCGCCAGCAACGACGGGCTGTAGACCGCCACCAGCCGTTCGCGGAACAGCAGTTCGGGATCGCCGTCCTCGATGGGATGGAAGCGCAGCGCGGCGTCGGTGCTGCCGTCTTCCAGGTCGACCAGGCGGTCGCTGGAATCGATGCGGATGTCCAGCTCCGGGTATAGCTTGGTGAAGCGGTGGATGCGCGGCACCAGCCACTTGATCGCCAGCGAATGCGTGGTGGAGATGCGCAGGATCTTCTCGTCGTCGCCGTCCTGCAGCGCCACCACCTTGGCGCGCAGCTCGCCGAGCGAGCGGGCCACGGCCGCCGCCAGTTCCTGCCCTTTTTCGGTCAGCGTGATGTGGCGCGGGTGGCGCGTGAACAGCTCGAAACCCACCGCAGCCTCCAGCTGCTTGACCTGGAGGCTGATCGCCGCCGGCGTCTTGTGCAGCTCCTGGGCGGCCAGCTTGAAGCTGCCCCAGCGGGCGGCGCAGTCGAAGTCGATCAGGCCGGAGAGGGAGCGCAGCGGTTTGTTCATGTCGGGCTTAGGCTAAGTTTTTCTTGTTCATCGGTCGAAAATTACTCGTTTGATCACAGGCGCTACAGCGAGGAAAATATACCTCATACGCTGATAAAACTCCATGAGCAAGAATTTATCGATATCGGCGCCATACTCAATCAGGAGGTTGCCATGTTCCAGACCCACACCGTAAGCCCACCGTGCGTATGCACACCGGCCGAGCCTGTCCAGGTGCCAGCACCTGCACCTGCGCCGGCGCCGGAGCCGGAGCCGAAGTTTTCGGCGGAATTGATGCGCATGCTGGGACAACTGGTGATGTTGCGCTGATCCGCAGCGGCGGCGCAACAGCCGGCGACGATGCCAGCAGGTTTGTGCAAGTTGCGCCGCATTGCACATCTGTGCCGCCGGCGACGGCGTGACAATCGGTGCTCCACTAAAAAAATACGGAGACACCATGACCTACCTACGCATCACCGCGGCGCTGGCAGCGCTGCTGGCCGCCGGCGCCGCCAGCGCCGACAATATCTCGCTGCGACTGGCCTTTGCCGATGGCCGCAACGGCCCCGTGTTCAGCGTCCGCCACGCGGAAACCGGCAGCTTCGCCCTGACGCCGGATGTGCGCAGCCAGGCGCCCGGCGCGCAATGGCGGGTGGTCGCGCGCGACGCGCAGGGCGTCATCCTGCATGAAGTCACCGTGGCCGCCGGCCAGCAGCGCCATGTCGAGGCGTTCAACCCCAAGACCGGCGCCATCGACATCGCCGACACCGTGCGCCAGGCGAACGGCTCGTTTGAAGTATCGCTGCCATTCGACAGCGCCACCGCCAGCGTCGAGGTGTTGCCGGTGCAGACTGCCAGCGTCAGGGGCATGAGCGCCGCCGTCGCCGCCGCGCCGTTGGCGCACTTCGACCGCGCCACGCTGGCCAAGCTGGCCGCCACCTCGCGCACTGCGCGCGCCGCGCGAGCCGCCGCGCTGGCCCCGGCCGTCACCGCGACCACCATCCTCAACACCGGGCCGGCCGCCTCGCGCATGGATTACGTGTTCGTTGGCGACGGCTACACCGCCGCCGAGATGGACAAGTGGCATGCGGATGCGCAGAAGGTCATCGACGGCTTCCTGGCCGATCCGCTGTTCGCCGCCAACCGCGCCAATATGAACGTGCGGCGCGTGGACGTGGCCAGCAACCAGTCCGGCGTGGACGAACCGGACAAGGGCATCTACCGCGACACCGCGCTGGACGCCGCCTTCAACTGCTACAACATCGACCGGCTGCTGTGCGTCGATAGCGACAAGGTGCACGATGTCGTCGGCTCGGTGCTGGCGCCGGATGAACGCGACGTGATCATCGTGGTTGCCAACTCCACGCGCTACGGCGGCTCCGGCGGCGAGGTGGCGACGCTGTCGATGGCGACGCAGTCGATCGAGATCGCGCTGCACGAAATCGGCCACACGGCGTTCTCGCTGGCGGACGAATACGACTACGGCACCTGCAGCCTGAACGGCGAACCGGGCGAGCCCGATGTGACGATGAACGGCACGCGCAGCGTCAAGTGGCGCGGCCTGATCTCGGCCAGCACGCCGGTGCCGACCAGCGCCGGGGTGTATCCGAACGGCACCGTGGGGGTGTTCCAGGGCGCGCAGTACTGCACCAGCGGCAAATACCGCCCGACCGAAAACTCGCGCATGCGCACGCTGGGCTATCCGTGGCATGCAGTCAACGAGGGCGTGGCGAGCAAGGTGTTTGCGCAGTACAGCAGCGGCGTCGGCGCGACGCAGACCGGCACCATCGCGGCCGGCGGCAGCGTCAACGTGCCCAATGTGAACCCGGGCTGGATCCAGGCGGCGGCTGGCAACATCAGCCTGCAGCTGACCGGCAAGGTGGGCACCACCTACCAGCTCTATCTGTACCAGTACGGAGCGAACGGCTGGGCGCTGGTGGCGTCCGGCACGGGCGCGGCATCGAGTCCGTCGATTTCCTACAACGCCGCTGCCGGCTACTATTACGCGTTGGCCACGTCGGGCACCGGCGGCGCGTATTCGCTGACCTACAGCTATACCAAGCCGTAAAGCGCAAGCCGTAAAGCGCAAGCCTTAAGCGGGCGCGGTGGCGCGTTCCAGGTCGGCCAGCCACAGCATGGCCGACTCGCGGTTGGCGCCGCACATCTCGGCCGACGGTTGCAGGCCGCCGCAGAAGGCCGGCCGTTCGGGACGGCCGAAGATCTTGCAGCGGTTGTCGTCGGCCAGCTGGACGCAGCGCACGCCCGCCGGTTTGCCGTCGGGCATACCGGGGATGGGGCTGGTGATCGAGGGCGCCGTGCAGCAGGCGCCGCAGTTGGGACGGCAGTCCAGGGCTGGCGGGGAAATATTCATAGGGGCGTTATTTTACGCCTCTTTTTTTTCGGCCAGCCATTTCGCGATGGCCGCCGCCACCCACGGGCCGTCGTCCAGCGGCAGGTCGTGGCCGGCGCCCGGGTGCACCAGCAGCGGCGCATCCCACGCCTGCGCCAGCCGCAGCGAGCAGCGATGGTCGACCAGCTGGTCGCCGGCGCCGGCCAGGACCAGCAGCGGCACGGCCGGCCGCGTGGAGGGCGCGCGGAAGCGGGCGGCGGACCACAGCTGGCGCAGCGCGTTGGCGCGCGTGACGGGGAATTCGCGCTGATAGGCCAGCCAGCGTTGCAGCAGCGCTTCGCGTGCGCCGGCATCGCCGGTGCGGCTGGTCAGGCGCAGGATCAGCCGCTCCTGGCGCTCGACGCCGCCGCGCAGCATCAGCTGGACGATGGAGGGATAGTTCTGCCAGCGCAGCCGCTGGTGGAAGCGGCTGTACGGCCGCATGCTGGTGTTGATCAGCACACAGCGCTCCACTTCGCCGGGATAGCGGCTGGACCACGCCACCGCCGCCATGCCGCCCAGCGACAGCGCCAGCAGCGAGTAGGGCGGCTGCATGCCGCGCGCCTGCAGGTCGCGGCGGCAGTGGTCCACCATCTGCGCCACCCGCGTGGCGCTGCGCATGGCGTGACGCTCGCCGTTGCCGGGCAGGTCGGGCGTGACGATGCGGGCATCCGGCAGCGCGGCCGCCAGCTGGCCGGGGAAGCTTCCCCAGTGGCGCTGTTCGCGCATCAGGCCGCGCAGCAGCACCCAGTTGCTCATGCGTCGTACCACTGCGCCAGCGCGCGCCGGTGCTGGACCTTGCGCGCCATCCCCTCCGGCATCCAGCGCCCGTGGCTGTTGGCCGCGCGCATCAGGAAGTCGAACCAGATCAGGTGGCGCCGCAGCACCCGCTGCAGGCGGTGCCTGGCGGTCGGGTTGAAGATGGCGATGCGGTCGAAGATCTGGCGCGGATTCTTCTTCACCCACAGCCACGAGCCCATCTCCAGCGTCAGCGGCAGGAACACGCGCTCGCTGTAGCTGGTGCCGTTCAGGTACAGGTAGTCCCACAGGTCGCCGTGGGTGCGGTACTGGCGGCTCTGCGGTTCGAACACGTAGTTGTGGTTCGGGTAGCTCTGGCTGAACAACTGCTCCAGCGCGCCGATGTCGGCCAGGTGCGGGATCGGCGCCGTGGTGTGCGCGTGCGGGAACCAGATGCGGTCGCGCAGGCCGAAGCCGGAGTGGCAGTCGAGCGCCATGCTGAACTGGCGCGACAGCAGTTCGCGCTCGACCAGTTCGCACACGGCCTGGCTTTCCGCCTCCATCGGCGCGCCGGCCTTGCCGCGATACCACGGCAGGTGATGGCTGAAGCGCTGGCCGCCCAGCATGAACGGCACTTTGTCGACCGCGCTCAGGGGTGCGTTGCGCATCAGGTCCACCCCTTGCGGATTGCAGCGCGTGGCTTGCCACATGCCGCCCGGGTTCACCAGCGGCATGAACACCAGCCGCATCGATTCGAGCTGCTGGTGCAGGGTGCCGTCCCAGCGCAGCCGCGCCAGCAGGCTTTCCATGAACGACAGGATGACCTGGGTGCCGATGCGTTCCAGGCCGTGGATGCCGCCGAAGAAGCCCAGCGCCGGCACGTCCGGGCTGGGGTTGCCCAGGGCGATGGTGTAGACCGGGAACTGGCGGCCGTCCATCGCCACCGTGCAGGAGGTGCCGACCTCCAGATGCCGTCCGCCTTCGTCGATCAGGCGCTTCAGGGTGATCAGCTCGGGCAGGTTCTTCTCGGGCATGGAGGCGGAGGCGGAAAGGTGTGACCGACAGTGTAGCCCAATTTGACGGCGCGGCTTACTGTGCGTCGCCTTTACCATACAGCTCGCGGCACACCAGCGCGATCTGCTCGCGCAGCCAGCGCTGGGCCGGATGGGCGTCGTTGCGGCGGTGCCAGTGCAGCACGAAGGGCACCGGCGCCAGGTCCAGCTCCGGCGGCAGCGGCAGCACCGCCAGCGCGCGCGCCACACCGCTGGCGCGCACCACGCCCTCCATCAGCGTGGCCAGCAGGTCGCCGCCGGCGACGATGGCCGGCGCCGCGTACATCTGCGGCAGCGTGACGGCGATCTGGCGCCGGCGCTGCAGCTGCGCCAGCCCGACGTCGACGTGGCCGACGCCGTCGCCCTCCGGCGACACCAGCAGGTGCTGGCAGCTTAGAAAGCGTGTCAGCGTCAGCTTCTTGTTCGCCAGCGGATGGTCCTTGCGCGCCACGCACACAAAGCGCTCCTCGAACAGCGGCAGGGTGGGGATGCGCGGCGTGCTGCCACCGGGTACGCCGACCGCCGCGTCGGCCTCGCCGGCGTCGAGCAGGGCCAGCGCGTCCTCGCGCGCGGTGTAGGCCTTGATCCGCAGCGTGACGCCGGGCGCCTGCCGCGCCAGCCGTTTCAGCAGCGGCGGCAGCATGACGAAGGCCGGATGGTCGGACAGCCCCAGCGTGAAGCGCACCGTCGCGCGCGCCGGATCGAAGGCCTGCGTGAAATCCAGTGTGCGCTGGATGCTGGCCAGCGCCTCGCCCAGCGGACCCGCCAGCTCCAGCGCGCGCGGCGTGGGCTGCAGGCCGGTGGCGCTGCGCACGAACAAATCGTCCTTCAGCAGCAGGCGCAGGCGCGCCAGCGCCGCGCTCATCGCGGGCTGGGTGCGGCCGATGCGCACGCCGGCGCGCGTCACGTTGCGTTCACAGATCAGCGCGTCGAAGGCGACCAGCAGGTTGAGGTCTATGCCATGTAAATCCATGCGGTGGATGATACTGCATATCCATTATCGATTGGACTTGCGTGGGGGCGGATTGCTACAGTGGCCGGGTCATTCACCGCTACGGAAAACCCATCATGACCATGCAGGACAACGGCCTGACCACGGCCCAGCAACAAGCCATCGAAACCCTGTACCGCGCCTTCAACGAGCGCAATCCCGACCTGCTCGACCAGGCGCTGACGCCGGACTGGCAGGACACGCCGCTCGGTCCGGGCCAGCAGCCCGGCCTGGCCGGCATGAAGCCGGTGGTCGCCATGTTCGGCGCCGCTTTCCCGGACGTGCATATCGCCATCCTCGACATCTTCGGCCGCGACGGCCGCGCCGCCGTGCGCGCACAGATCACCGGCACCCATCGCGGCGAGTTTTTCGGCATCGCCCCTACCAATAAGCCTATTGCAATTGCGATCCATGAGTTTCATTATCTGGGGGCGGACCGCATCACTCATACCTGGCACCTGGAAGACTGGTTCGGCATGCTGAACCAGGTCGGTGCCTGGCCCCTTGTTGATTAATTTTTTTGAGGAATTTCATGACCACTATCGCGATCGTCTACTTCAGCGGCTACGGCCACACCGTCAAACAGGCCGAGGCCGTGCAGCAGGGCGCCGCCGGCGTCGCCGGTGCGGAGGTGCAGGTGTTCCGGATCGACCAGAACGGCGACCTGCCTGAGGATGCGCTGGCCGCCATCGGCAAGGCCGACGCCATCATCTACGGCAGCCCGACCTATATGGGCGGCCCGGCCTGGCAGTTCAAGAAGTTCGCCGACAAGTCGTCCGCCTCGTGGTTCGGCCAGAACTGGAAGAACAAGGTGGCCGCCGGCTTCACCAATTCGGCCTCGGTCAACGGCGACAAGTTCTCGACGATCCAGTATTTCTGGACGCTGGCCATGCAGCACAGCCAGGTCTGGGTCGGCACCGGCCTGATGCCGTCGAATAAAAAGGAGCACGGCCCGGCCGACGTCAACTGGACCGCCGGCTTTGGCGGCGCGCTGGCGATCTCGCCGTCGGACGCCTCGGCGGACGAAGCGCCGCGCAGCGGCGACCTGGAAACCGCCCGCCAGCTGGGCAAGCGCGTGGCTGAACTGGCGGCGCGCCTGGCCTGACCGGTCCTCGGTCGCGCAAGCGGCCGCACCGGCGACGCACGCCGGCGCGGCCGTCCAGCAGCTATTGCTTGTAGATCCCGGCGCCGACGATGTAGTCGTCCACCTTTTCGATGTAACTCGATTTCTCTTCGACTGCCTTGGTGACCGGGTTGGGCCATTTGTAGTCGAACCACCCCTGGTTCTTGGTTTTGACGGTCTGGATGAAGCCCTTGATGATGTAGGTGCCTTCCGCGTCGCGCATATCCAGCAGGTTTTTGCCGACCATCTTCGAGGCATTGCCGTTACCGATGGCCAAATTGACGCCATTCAAATCGTAGACAAAGATGTACAGGTTGCGGTCGACGAACTGGCCTTTGGAATTGTTGAATTCCGCAAACGCCTTGTCTTTCCCGTTCGCCTTCACGTAGGCGACAGCCTTCTTGACCAGCGCGACGCAGTCTTCCGCATTGGCGCGCTCGCTCGCGGCGTAGGCGCTGGTGGCCAGCAGCGCGCTCAGCACCAGCAGCGAAATTTTAGAAATAAACTGTTTCATTTTGATCTCCGTTATAAGTTTCTGCCAGGATCGATACTATGAACTACGATCCGAAAAACCCTTGATCTGGATCAAAACCAGCTTCATCTATACGAGTTAGCCCGCGCTAGAACCATTTCTTTTGCAGCGCCGCGAACGTGCCGTTGGCCTTGATGGCTTCCAGTCCCTTGCGAAAACGTTCGACCAGCAGGTCGTCGGTCTTCGGGCCGAACGCCATGTAGCTGCCGCCGCTGCCCAGTTCGGTCAACTGCAGCGCCCGCACCAGCAGCTTGGACGGATCGCCGCCGTCGCGCCGCACGATGTCAGTGACGATGAGGTCGCTCATCGCCCACAGGTCGACGCGGCCCAGCTTAAGTTTTTCGTAGTTGGTTTTCGGCTGGGCGTTGCCTTGCAGCTGGCGACCCTTGACGAAGCCCTTCGACTCCAGGTATTGCTCGCGCGCGTCGCCGTTGATGGTGGCGATGTTGTAGTTCAGCGCGTCGGCAAGATGGTCGAGCTTGATGCCGCGTGCGCGCAGGGCGTACAAATAGGAGCTGTCGGGCGGGGTGATCACGCCGACCCATTTGAACAGATGCTCGCGCTCGGGCGTGCGCATGATCGAGAAGATCAGCACGTTTTCCGTGTTCAACGCCGTCGCGTAGGCGCGGGCCCAGGGCAGGATACGGATGTCGGCCTGCACGTTGATTTGCTTGAGGACGGCTTCGACGACCTCGGTGCTGAAGCCGGTGACCTTGCCGTTTTCTAAAAAGTTGACCGGCCGGTTTTCCTCGGTGACGCAGGTGACCGTGGTGCTTGCGTGCACGGTGGCCGCCAGGCATATCAACCCCAGCCAGAGCAGTAAGCGACGTATCTTCATTCCTTGGCAATCCCCTGGTATGGCGTGGTTGCGCCGGGCTGTCCGGGCAGGCGCAGCACCACCTGCAGCCCGTGCGGCTGGGCATCGCGCAGAGCCACGGTGCCTCCGTGCTGTGCGACGACCTCTTTCACGATGGGCAGGCCCAGCCCGCATCCTTCACCCTGGTCCGTGGCCCGCACAAACCGTTCGAACACGCGGGCGCGGTCCGCCTCGGCGATGCCCGGACCGTTGTCGCTGATGATGATCAGGACCTCGTCGCCGTCCGGCCGCACCCGGACGGTGATCTCGCCGCCGCTGCCAGTGTACTTGATGGCGTTGTCGATCACGTTGCTTAACGCCTCCCTCAGCAGCAGGGCGTTGGCCCTGATCTGCAGCGGCGCGCTGCCGTCGGGCAGCGAGTCGTCGTCCATGCCCAGGTCGATCTGCGCGCGCAGTGCGCGCGGCACGAGCTCGGCGACAATCTCCTGTACGAAGGCGAGCACATTCAATGGCGCCATGTCGCTGTCCATCGCCACGTCGGGATCGGCGCGCGCCAGCATGAGCAGCTGCTTGATCAGGTGGGCGCCTTGCGCGGCGCTCTGATCGACCATTTTCAGCCTGGCGATCAAGGCCGGGTCCTCGGTCATGGCGATGGCCAGCGCGGTCTGGCTTTTCAATCCGGCCAGCGGCGTGCGCAACTGGTGGGCGGCGTCCGCGATGAAGCGCTTCTGGGCGTTCACGTTCTGGCTCACCGAGGCCAGCAGTTCATTCAGCGCCTGCACCAGGGACCGCACTTCCTGCGGCGCGGAGGCGATGTGCAGCGGCGCGAGGTCGATCGGCGAACGTCCCTCCACCTCCTTGCGCAGGCGCAGCAAGGGCGCCAGTCCCGCGCCGGTGCCGGCCCAGACGATCATGGTCATCAACGGGATCAGGGCGGACAGGGGGAGCAGCGTATCGATCAGGATCATTTTGAAGATGTCCTCGCGATGCGCCATGCTGCGCGCGACCTGGACCAGCATCCATTGCTGTTTTCCTTCCGGTTCGCCATGCGGCAGGTACAAGGCCGCGATCCGCACCTTGACCGCCGGCCCGGGGCCGCCGTGGCCCGCAGACTCGGGAGGCTTGATCTCGCCGTCGTAGAAATAGGGATCGTTCAGGCGCGGCCGCATGTCCTGCGGCGGCATGGGGATGCTGTTGTTGCCCAGTACGAATTGGCCGGGCGGCGTGCTGACCATGTAGAACAGACGGTCGTTGGGATCGGTCTCGAGGATTTCCTGCGCCGCGCGGGGGAAGTCGATCAGCAGTCCGCTGCCGATCGGTTTGACGCGCCGCGCCAGCGCCCGGGAGGCCTGGGACAAGGTCGCGTCCGCGGCTTGATTGACATAGCGTACCGCCAGGCGGTAGGTGGCGATGCCGCCCGCGAACCACAGCACCAATTGCGGCAGCAGCACCCAGATCAGCAGCTGGCGGCGCAGGGACTGGTTGCGGCGGGCGATGCGGAAACGATGCAGTACGCCAGGTTTAGCTTGCTCGTCCATCGCCATGCTCGACGGCCAGCAGGTATCCCAGTCCGCGGACGGTGCGGATTTCCAGGCCCGAACCTTCCAGCTTCCGGCGCAGGCGGTGGATGTGGACTTCCGCCGTGTTGCCGGCGCCGACCTCGTTGCCGTCGCCAGCCCAGGCGGCGGCGATCTGCTCCTTCGTGACGACCTTGTCGGACTGTATCAGCAGCAGTTCAAGCAGCGTCGCCTCGCGGGGGCTGAGTTCGACCGATTCGCCATGAATGACCGCGCGCCGCGCGGCCCGGTCAAAATGCAGGCCCTCCATCACCACATCGCCATTGAAGGGGCCCTGCCGGGAGCGCCGCAGCACGGCGCGCAGGCGCGCCTCCAGTTCCGGGAAGTCGAACGGCTTGGTCATGTAGTCGTCCGCGCCGGCATTCAAGCCCGCCACGCGGCTGTCGAGTTTATCCAGGGCCGTGAGCACCACCACCGGCAGATTGGGCCGGCTCGCGCGTAAATTCTTGAGCACGGTGAGTCCGTCGACCATGGGCAGGCCCAGGTCGATGATGGCGATATCGAAATTGTGCCTGGACAGCAGGTATTCCGCCACCGGGCCGTTCGGCGCATGTTCGACGGTGAACCCCGCGCCGTTCAACTGGGCAGTCAAACCGTTCGCGAGTATGGGGTCGTCTTCGGCGAGTAAAAGTTGCATGCCACAATATTAACGGATACTGCACTACGTTACAATACGAACCTTTCAGTCACGTTGACGTGGCGTTCATACCAGCCTGTGCCGTGGACGGCCGGGCGCAAGCGTTGCGGACGTAAGTTATGGCGATTTTCTTTTCCCGATGTGCTGCCGGATGGCGCGCCCTGATCGCGCCGATGATGACGTTGATGATGACGCTGATGAGCGCTTGGTGCGCCGCCGGCGCGCACGCCGGCGAGATCGAGGTGCTCCACTATTGGGATGTGGGCAGCGACGCCAGGTCGGCCGAGGTGCTGAAGCTGGCGCTGCAGCGCCAGGGGCACACCTGGAAGGACTTCACGGTCTCGGCCGACGCCAACGGCCTGCCGCTCTCGCTGCTGCGCTCGCGTGTATCGTCGGGCAATCCGCCCTCCGCGGCGCAGATCAAGACGCCGGTGATCCAGCAGTGGGCGCGCGAAGGCGTGCTGGCCAATATGGACGAGGTGGCGCAGGCCGAGCATTGGGACGCCGTGCTGCCCAAGGCCATCAGCGATGCCATGAAGTACAAGGGGCGCTATGTGGCGGTGCCGATCAACGTTCATCGCATCAACTGGCTGTGGATTAATCTGCGCGTTCTCAAGCAGTCCGGCGCGCGGGTGCCGGCCAGCTGGGACGAGTTCTTCGCCACCGCCGAGGCGATGAAGCGGGCCGGCTACATCGCCGTGGCGCATGGCGGTCAGCCCTGGCAGGACTTCATCCTCTTCGAAAGCGTCGCGCTGGGCGCCGGCGGCATCGATTTCTATCGCAAGGCGTTTGTGGCCCTGGACCCGGAGGTGCTGGCGGGGCCGGAGATGGAGCGGGTGCTGCGGACCTTCCGGCGCATCAAGGCCTACACCGATGCGACTGCTTCGGGGCAGGACTGGATCGTGGCGTCGTCGGCGCTGGCGCAGGGCGAGGCCGGCATGCAGTTGATGGGGGACTGGGTGAAGCCCGCCTTCCTGGAGGCGCAGAACAGCGCCGGCCTGGAGTTCGCCTGCGTGCCGGTCCCCGGCACCGCGAAAGCGTTCTCGTTTGCCGTCGACGCCTTTGCGATGTTCAAGGTGGACAGCGCTTCAAAGATCAAGGCGCAAACGGACTTTGCCGCGGATTTGCTGTCGCCGGCCATCCAGGAGGAGTTCAACCTCAGCAAGGGCTCGATTCCGGCCCGCCTGGGCATGAACCTGGCCAGGTTCGATCGCTGCGCAAAGCTGTCGGGCGCCGCGTTCCACTCCGCCGCGCAGGCCAACACGCTGGTGCCCAGCATTTCCATGGCCGTGCCGCCCGCCGTCGAGCAGGCCATGCGCGAAGCCATCAGTGCCTACTGGCACGACGACCGGATTAACGAACGAACAACCATGACGCGGCTGGTCGCAGCCACCCGTCGCCCCTAGACGCCGGCCGTCCAGCTCCCATCCATCCGTCCGTCCTGACGGCAGTTCCCCGGTCAATTGGATTGACAGGGCAAAACAATTGAGCTTACACTTCATTAACGCTAAATTAATTGAATGTGAACGTTGCGACAAGGCATCCCCTTCTCGCCGACGCCAAATGTTGAACTGATATGACACCTCATAAGTATTATCGCCTGCTTGCGGCGCTGCTCCTCTCACTGTTGCTGTCGCCCGCGTGGGCGCAGAAATTCCCCGGCCTCGCCGATACGCCGCCTATGGGCTGGAACAGCTGGAACAAGTTCGGCTGCGACATCAGCGAGCAGCTGATACGCGAGACCGCCGACGCCATGGTCAAGAGCGGCCTGCGCGACGCCGGCTACATCTACATTAACATCGACGACTGCTGGCACGGCGAACGCGACGCCAGCGGTTACATCCAGGCCGATCCGGTGCGCTTCCCCTCCGGCATCAAGGCGCTCGCCGATGAGCTGCATGCCAAGGGGCTCAAGCTTGGCATCTATTCCGACGCCGGCGCGCATACCTGCGGCATGCGGCCGGGCAGCCAGGGCCACGAATACCAGGACGCGCTGCAATATGCACGCTGGCACGTCGATTACCTGAAATACGACTGGTGCCATACCGGCGACGGCCCGGCGCAGCGCAACCCGCGCGAAGCCTACGCCACCATGCGCGACGCCATCCGCGCGGCCGGACGGCCGATGATCTTCTCGATCTGCGAATGGGGCGACAACAAGCCGTGGGAATGGGCCGCCGACGTCGGCCACCTGTGGCGCACCAGCGGCGACATCGCGGCCTGCTGGGAATGCGAAGTGGGCCATGGCTCGTGGCACTCGCTCGGCGTGCTGAACGTCCTCGACAAGCAGGAAACGCTGCGCAAGTACGCCAAGCCGGGCCAGTGGAACGATCCCGACATGCTTGAGGTCGGCCTGCTGGCGACGGCCGGAGAGAACCGCGCGCACTTCAGCATGTGGGCGATGCTTGCCGCGCCGCTGATCTTCGGCGCCGACGTCCCGAGCATGCCGGCCGCGGTCCGTAACATCCTCGGCAATCGCGACGTCATCGCGGTCGACCAGGACCCGCTCGGCATCCAGGGCTTCGCCTTCATCAAGGAGCGCGGCATCGAATACTGGGCCAAGCCGCTGGCGAACGGCGACTGGGCGATCGCCATTCTCAACCGCAGCGACGAGCCGAAGAAGGTCGCGCACGACTGGCGCCAGCATGCCATCGGCGACGATATCAGCGCTCGCAATGCCGACTTCGCCAAGACCGTGTACGAGCTGCGCGACCTGTGGGCGGGCAGGGCGGCCGGCACGACCGCGACGCCGTTCAACGTGACGGTGCCGGCGCGGGACATCGTGATGCTGAGGTTGTCGCCTCGTTCATCCAATACAAATCAAAAATAGTTTAGGGGACTGTCTGTGCAAATCCGAAATATCCTGACGCAGATGCGTCGGTCGCTGGGCGTATCGATGCTGTTTGGCTGCGCCACCTTTGCTAGCGCTATCACCGTCCACGCGGCGGATCTGGCGCCCACCCCGCCGATGGGCTGGAACAGCTGGGATTCCTACGGCCTGACCATCGGCGAAGCCGATTACCGCGCCAACACCCAGGTGCTGGCCTCGCTCAAGGACTATGGCTGGCGCTACGCCGTGGTCGACATGGGCTGGTACATGGCCACGCCGGCCAGCAACAAGCGGCTCGAGAGCGATTTCCAGATCGACGCCAACGGCCTGCTGGTGCCGGCCCCCGGCCGCTTCCCGTCCGCGGCCGGCGGCGCCGGCTTCAAGCCCTTGGCTGACTGGGTGCACGGCCTCGGCCTGCAGTTCGGCATCCACATCATGCGCGGCATTCCGCGTGGCGCGGTGGAGCGCAACACGGCGATCGCCGGCAGCGATTTCCATGCGGCCGACGCGGCCGACACGGCCGACGCCTGCCCCTGGGACGACGGCAACTACGGCATCCGCGACAACGCGGCGGGCCAGGCCTATTACGATTCGGTGATCCGGCTGTACGCGGCATGGGGCGTCGATTTCCTCAAGGTCGACTGCATCGCGGACCACCCGTACAAGTCCGTCGAGATCGGCCAGATCGTCAGCGCGATCAAGAAGAGCGGACGGCCGATCCTGCTGAGCCTGTCGCCGGGACCGACCCAGCTCGAGCATGCGGCCGAGATCTCGCGCAACGCGCAGATGTGGCGCATCTCGAACGATATCTGGGACGGCTGGCATTTCCATCACGAGCCCGGCACGGACGACTATCCGAGCGGCGTCGACGTCGCCTTCGCCAACCTGCCGAAATGGAACCCGTATGTCCGCCCCGGCGCCTGGCCGGACGCCGACATGCTTCCGCTGGGCATGCTTGGGCCGAATCCGGGACTGGGCGAGCCGCGCATGTCGCGCCTCAGCCATGACGAGCAGCGCTCGCTGTTCAGCTTGTTGGCGGTGGCCCGCTCGCCGCTGATGCTGGGCACCAACCTGACCAAGCTCGATCCCTACACGCGCTCGCTGATCACCAACCGCGCCATCCTCGCGATCAACCAGACCGCCTGGGACAGCCATCCGCTGGCCCTGCCGTCCAGCTTTGACGGCACGCAAGTGTGGCTGGCGCGCAGTGGTGCGCGCGGCAAGCCGGCGCAGCACATCGCCTTCTTCAATCTTAAGGACGAGCCCGTGCGCCTGAGCGCGACGTGGAAGCAGTTGGGGATCAACGGCCGCCATGCGGCGCAGGAGTTGTGGTCGGGGACGAAGATCCCGGCGGCCACCCGGATCGAGCTCACGCTGCCGGCGCATGGCAGCGCGGTGTACAGCATCCGCTGATGCCTCAGGCCTCCTCCATATAAGTACCAGGGACAGAGATTCAATATTCGGCACAACGTATGCCGATGGCAATACCGTTCGCCGCGCTGGACGACGTCAGGCGAATGGCTGGGCCAGTACGACGGAATTCCGTCGTGCCGGTTAATCCCACTAATCGTCCTTTTTGGAGGAGACACCCATGAATCGGAAACACAATCTCATCATCCCGGCCTTGCTGGCCGGTCTGCTGGCAGGCTGCGGTGGCGACAACGCCACCACCGCCAGCGCCGTCAAGGCCGGCGCGCCGATGCGCCTCGCCCAAGGCGGCGTGGCGGCCACCAGTTTTTCCAGCGTGAAGTTCGGCGGCGGCGGCTACGTCACCGGCCTGATCTACCATCCCACCTCCGCCGGCGTCGAGTACGCGCGCACCGACGTCGGCGGCGCCTACCGCTGGAACTCGGCCAGCTCGTCATGGACGCCGATCTCCGACGGCGTGGGCTTCGGCGGCGGCGAGGCCAACTACCACGGCGTGGAAAGCATCGCCCTCGATCCGGGCAACGACCAGGTCGTCTACATGGTCACCGGCTTGTACACGCGCGACGGCGGCGGCGGCACGACCAACGGCCGCCTGTACGCCTCCACCGACCGCGGCAACACCTGGGCGCACTACGACCTGCCTTTCCCGGTGGGCGGCAACGAGGACGGCCGGGCCATCGGCGAACGCCTGAAGCTGGATCCCACCAATCCGTCGACGATGTTCTATGGTTCGCGCACGGCCGGCCTGTGGAAGAGCACGGACTCGGGCCATACCTGGAACCAGGTCACGGGGCTGTCGACCACCGTCCTCACGAACGCCCAGATCGGTTCCATGGGCGGCAGTGTGAAGGGCGTCGAGCACCTGATGTTTGACAACTCGTCCGTGGGCGGCGGCCAGACCACCTGGATCATGTACGCCGCCATCGCGCCCGACTACGCCAACGCGGCCGGCCTGACCTCGACCCTGTACAAGTCCGTCAACGGCGGCTGGTCCTGGACGCCGGTAGCGGTCCCGGCCGCGGTGTCCGGCTACTACATCCCGCACGTGGTGCGCACCAACGACGGCAATTACTACGTGGCGTTCAACAAGAGCTCCGGCCAGGGTGCCGGCGGTCCCGGCTACCTCTACAAGTTCGGCGGCGTGGTCTTCAACGAGAGCTGGACCCTGCTCGCCAACAACAGCTCGAACGGCTACGGCGGCGTGTCGGTCTCCGGCACCGGCTCGACCGCCCGTATTGCCCTGGCCGTGACCGGCACCTGGGGCTCCGGCCAGGTGGTCCAGCTGTCGGACAACGGCGGCGGCACCTGGCGCGAAATCGAGCAAGGCATGCCGCATGCCGCGGGCACCAGCGCCGGCGGCTGGGTGGACGACATCGAGATCGATCCGGCCAACCGCGACCACATCTCGCACGTCCACGGCGGCGGCATCCTGGAAACCTGGAACGCTTCCTCGGCCACGCCGAGCTGGTCCGCAGCGGTCACCGGCCTGGAAGAGCTCTGCAATCTGTCCATCCAGACGCCGCCGGTCGGCGCGTCGTACAAGCTCATCAACAATGTGGGCGACGCCGGCATGTGGGTCCAGACCGACCTCACGCAGACGCCGACCAGGAACCCGGGCAAGGGCTGGAGCCAGGGCTTCTCCTCCGACATGTCGTGGACCGACCCGAGCTACATCGTCAACGAGGGCACCATCAACGCGAGCGGCACCGCCTACGGCTCCTGGTCCGGCGACAGCGGCGTGACCTGGTCGAGCTTTGGCAGCCTGCCGGCCGGCGCGCAGGCCAACCAGAGCGCCAGCTCGTCGAGCATCGTGGTGACGACCCGCAACAACCTGGTCTGGGCGCCCGGCAATTCGATCCCATCCTACAGTACCAACAATGGCGCCAGCTGGAGCGCGACCAACCTGCCGGCGCCGGCCGCCCCCGGCTGGAATAACGCCTACGTCCTGGTGGCGGACCGCAAGAACACGAACAAGGTCTACGCCTACGATTCGGGCGGCGCGTTCTGGGGGCCGGCGGGCAAGGTCTACGTCTCGACCGATGCCGGCCATACGTTCACGCTGAGCCAGGGCTCGGTGTCGGCGAACTTGGCCCCCAACGGCTGGGGGATCACCTCGATGGTGGTCAACCCCAACGTCGAGGGCGACCTCTGGCTGACCGACGGCGAGGCCGTGTACCACTCGACCAACTCGGGCGCCAATTGGACCAAGCTGAGCGGCTTCACATCGGTCGCGGCCAGCGGCTCGACGGCCAAATTGATGGGCGCCAGCACGATTGCCCTGGGCAAGGCGAAGACCGGCGGCACGTACTCGGCCGCGCTGTACGTGACTGGGACGCGGAACGGCGTGTGGGGCATCTACGAATCCGACGATGCCGGCGCAACCTGGACGCGCTTCAACGACGATAACCACCAATACGGCGGCGTCGGCGCGATGGCGGGCGACTGGAACACCTATGGTCGCCTTTACTTTAGCGGTGGCGGTCGGAACCTGATTTACACCAACTGATCGGCACCGGCATCAACGCAGCCATGCGGCTGCAGCGGCCCCGCCAAGGCGCCGCTGCAGCATTTGGCGGAGGCGTCCTGTGTGGCGCCTTATAGTTTATCATGCTGCATAGTTTATTATATATAAGAGACCAACGTGATTCAAAAACATAACTTCATCGTCCCCGCGCTGCTGACCGGTCTGCTGGCGGGCCTTCTGTCCGGCTGTGGCGGCGGTGGCGGCGGCGCAACCGCGAGCACCAGCCCTGACACAACGCCAAGCACCGCGCCAGGCACCACAACGGGCACAACTCCAGGGACGACGCCGGGCACGACGCCGGGCACGACGGACGGCACCGGCACGCCGCCCCCCACGGCCACCACCTGGAGCAGCGTGAAGTTTGGCGGCGGCGGCTATGTCACCGGCCTGATCTACCATCCAAGCGCCACCAACCTGCTGTACGCCCGGACCGACATCGGCGGCGCCTACCGCTGGAACCAGGCCACGTCGTCCTGGACCCCCATCACCGACGGCCTGGGCTTCGGCGCGGCCGAGAGCAGATTCCACGGCATCGAGAGCATCGCCCTCGATCCCAACAACGACCAGCTGGTCTACATGGCCACCGGCATGTACACGTTTGAAGGCAACGGCCGCCTGTACATCTCCAGCGACCGCGGCACCACCTGGACCCATGTCGACCTGCCGTTCCCGCTGGGCGGCAACAATCCCGGCCGGGCCATGGGCGAACGCCTGATGGTCGACCCCAACAAGCCCTCGACGCTGTTCTTCGGCTCGCGCACGGCCGGCCTGTGGAAGAGCGCGGATTCCGGCAAGACCTGGGCGCAGGTCACGTCGCTGTCGTCCGCCAAGATGACGTCGGACCAGATCAGTGCGGCGGGCGGCGCCATGGGCATCGACCTGGTGGTGTACGACACCAGCAGCAAGGGCAGCGGCACGGCCACCCAGACCCTCTACGCCGCCGTCGCCCCGGACTACGCCAATGTGGCGGGCCTGAGCGCGAACCTGTACAAGTCCGCCGACGGCGGCGCCACCTGGTCGCCGGTCGTCACGCCGGTGTCCGGCTACCACATCCCGCACATGGTGCGCGCCGCCGACGGCATGTTCTATGTGGTGTTCACCAAGGACGCGGGCCCGGGCGCCGGCGGTCCCGGCCGCTTCTACAAGTTCGACGGCAGCAACTGGACCCTGCTCAAGAGCGAGGACCCGGGTAACGGCATCAACTTCGGCCTCGGCGGCGTGTCCGTCTACGGCTCCGGCGCGACCACCCGCATCGCGCTGGGCGTGACCAACTCCTGGGGCAACTGGAACGGCCAGCAGATCGTCCAGCTGTCCGACGACGCCGGCAAGACCTGGCGCGAAATCGAGGCGACCACGACGGGCGAAACCGCCTCGGGCTGGGTCGACGATGTCGAGATCGATCCGTCCAACCGCGACCACATCCTGCACGTGCACGGCGGCGGCATCATCGAGACCAGCAACGCCTCCCTGGCCTCGCCGACCTGGAAAGGCAGCGTCGCCGGCATCGAGGAGACCGCCGTGCTGGCCATCGCCACGCCGCCGGCCGGCGCGCCGTACACGCTGCTCAACAGTTCGGGCGACGTCGGCATGTGGGTCGACACGGACCTCAAGGCCACGCCGACCCTCAATCCCGGCCTCGGCTGGAGCAACAGCTTCGCCGCCGACATGGCCTGGTCCGATCCGCTCTACATCGCCGGCATCGGCTGGATCAACTCGTCCGGCACCGGCACCGGCTTCTGGTCGGGCGATGGCGGCAAGACCTGGGCGAAGTTCGCCACGCTGCCGGCCGGGGTGGCGCAAAACTCGACCGGCGAAGCGAGCATCGCGGTCAGCGCACGCAACCAGGCGGTCTGGGCGCCGGCCAATTCGGTGCCGTCCTACACCACCAACAACGGCGCGAGCTGGACCGCGACCAATCTGCCGCCGCTGCCGAGCGTGGCGCCCGGCTGGGGGCGCGGCTACCGCCTGGCGGCGGACCGCAAGAACCCGAACAAGGTCTACGCCTACGATTCGGGCGGCGCGACCTGGGGCACGGCGGGCAAGGTCTACGTCTCGACCGATGGCGGCCATACCTTTACGCTGAGCCAGGGCTCGGTGTCGGCCAACCTGGCCCCCAATGGCTGGTGGACCACCTCGCTGGTGGCCAACCCCAACGCCGAGGGTGACCTCTGGCTGATCGACGGCAACACCGTGTATCACTCGCTGGATTCGGGGGCGAGCTGGGCCAAGCTCAGCAACTTCGCCACCAGCAACGGCGTGCAGGGCGCCAGCGCCATGGCGCTGGGCAAGGCAGCGCCCGGCGCCAAGTACTCGGCCGCGGTCTACGTGGTGGGCGTGGTGAACGGCGTGTGGGGCGTGTACCGCTCCGACGACGGCGGCACCAGCTGGACCCGCTTCAACGACGACGCGCACCAGTACGGTGGCATCGGCGCGATCGCGGGCGACTGGAACACCTACGGACGGATCTACTTCTCCGGCACCGGCCGCGGCATGCTTTACACCAACTGAGCGGCACGACCACCAACCCGGCCAGCGAGCGCGGTGCCGCCGCTGGACGCTGGCCGGATGTCTCAACGATAAGGAATCAAGATGGTAACAACACGCATTAGCGCGCCCTTGCTGGCGCTTGCCCTCGGCCACGCCTGCCTGTCCGCGCAGGCGGCCGAACTCGGCCTGGCACGCCTGTTTTCCGACCACGCGGTGCTGCAGCGCGATCAGCCGATCGCCATCTGGGGCACGGCGGACGCCGGGCGCACGCTGGCGGTGACGCTGGGCGATCGCAGCGTGACCGGCACCGCGGACGCGCACGGCAAGTGGCGGGTCCAGCTGCCGCCGCAGGGCGCCGGCGGACCGTATGCGCTGACCGTGAGCGCGGACGGGCAGACGGTCAGCCGCGCCGACATCCTGGTCGGCGACGTCTACCTGTGCTCGGGCCAGTCCAATATGGAATTCGCCGTGCGCGCGTCGACCAACGCCATGGGCGCCACCTACGGCGCGGACAACCAGCAGATGCGCTACCTGAACATCAGCAAGCACGGCGCGGCCGTCCCGCAGGACGAGCTTTCGGGCCCGGTCCAATGGACCCCGCTGACGCCGGACTCGGTGAGCGACGCCTCGGCCGTCTGCTACTACATGGCGCGCAAGCTGCAGGCCGGCTACAAGATCCCGGTCGGCTTCATCAACGCCAGCTGGGGCGGCACCATGATACAGGGCTGGATAGGCGCGGAGTCGCTGGGCAGCTTCGACGACTACAAGGCGGGCATCGCGGCCGTCGCGCAATACGGCGCCGACGCGGCCGAAGGCATGCGCGCCGAGGAAGCGCGCAACGAAGTATGGTGGCGCGCGCACGACCCCGCCGCGGCCGCGCAGCACGCCTGGACCGCGCCGGAGTTCGACGACGCCGCGTGGCCGAGCGTGGTCCCGACCGGCTCGTGGAAGGACAGCGGCCTGGCCGGCTTCAAGGACTTCGACGGCGTGGCGTGGTATCGCACCAGCGTCACGCTGACGGCGGCGCAGGCCAAGGCGGCCAACACGCTGCGCCTGGGCCCGGTCGACACCTATGACAGCACCTGGGTCAATGGCGTGCGCGTGGGCGGCACCAGCACCTCGTGGATCTGGCGCGAGTATGCCGTGCCCGCCGGCCTGTTCAAGCCGGGCCGCAACGTGATCGCCATGCGCGTGCTGAGCGGAGGGCAGGGCGGTGGCCTGTCCGGTTCGACGGGCAGCCGCGCCATCGGCACCGCGGACGGCCAGACCATCGCGCTGCCCGACGCCTGGAAAGTCCAGCGCGGCAGCGTCCTGCGCAACCAGGCCGTGCCGCCTGCGCCGTGGGACTGGCCGAGCAGCCTGACCATGCTGTACAACGGCATGATCGCCCCGCTGGTCGGCGCCAAATTCAAGCTGGCGGCGTGGTACCAGGGTGAAGCGAACGCGGGCGAGAGTGCCGCGAACCCGGGCGCGGGGCACGAATACCGCACGCTGCTGCCGCTGTTGATGCGCGACTGGCGCCAGCGCTTCGGCCAACCGACGCTGCCTTTCGTGGTCGCACAGCTGCCGTCGTTCGGCACGCCGGCGAAAGCGCCCACCGAATCGAGCTGGGCCGAGCTGCGCGACGCCCAGGCCGACGCGGTGGAACACGACGCCCATGCGGCGCTCGTCGTCACGCTCGACGTCGGCGACCGCTTCGACATCCATCCGACCCAGAAGACGGTGGTCGGCGAGCGCTTCGCGCGCGCGGCGCGCACCCTCGCGTACGGCGAGGAAAAGGCCCCCGGCAGCCCTTACCCGGTGTCCGCACGGCGCAGCGGCAAGGACATCGTGCTTGCCTTCCGCGACACGGGCGGCAGCCTGGTGACGTATTCGTCCGATCGCGTCAGCGGCTTCGAAGTCTGCGCGGGCAAGGTCTGCCGCTATGCCGAGGCACGCGTGGCCGGCGATACCGTCGTGCTGCCCGGCGCCGCCAAAGCCGGCGTCACGCATGTGCGCTATGCCTGGGCCGACACGCCGTTCGTGAACCTGTTCAGCGGCGACGATCAGCCGGTCGGCACCTTCCAGATCGAGACAACTTCCTCACATAAATAGGACCCAGATGCAAGTGCAAAACCCATTACGCCAGTCGATACGCCTGGCATTGATCACCCTGTTGTGCGCGAACGCCGCGTCGCAGGCGGCGCCCGATCCACTGGCGCCGACCGCGCATTGGAGCGCCTACACCGCCGGCCGCGCGTCGACCCCGCCGATGGGCTGGAGCAGCTGGAACGCGTTCGGCACCGATATCGACGAGGCCAAGATCCTGGGCTCGGCCCAGCGCATCGTCGACAGCGGACTGGCTGCCGGCGGCTACCGTTACATCAACATCGACGACGGCTGGGCGACGCGCCGCCAGATCCCGGACGGCCACCTGGTGATACGGGCCGACCGTTTCCCGTCGTCGGCCAAGGGCGGCGCCAGCAGTTTCCGTCCCCTCACCGACCAGCTGCACGCCATGGGGCTCAAGGCCGGCATTTACTCCGACCTCGGCCGCAACACCTGTTCGCAGGCCTATTCCGGCGACAGCACCGACCTGCCCAAGGGCAGCGTGCTGGAGCGGGAGATCGGTCTGTACGGCCATATCGACCAGGACATCAAGCTGTTCTTCGCCGACTGGAATTTCGATTTCATCAAGGTTGATGGCTGCGGCCTGCGCGCCTACGGTGCCGACAGTGGGAAAGTGCGCTCGGGCGAGTACCGCGCGCTGACGCCGGTGCTGGACCTGGAGTCGGTGAGCCGTTCCAACATTCCGGCGGTGCAGGCGGAGTTCACGCAGATTAACGCGGCGCTGCGGCGCAACAAGCCCGATGGCGACTTCCTGTTGTCGCTGTGCGTGTGGGGCTCGGCCGATGTGCGCGCGTGGGGCAAGAACTACGGCAACCTCTCGCGCACCAGCGACGACATCACGCCCTCGTGGACCCGCTTGCTGACCAATTTCGACAGCGCGGCGCGGCGCGAGCTGTATGGGCATCCGGGCAGCTGGAACGACCCCGACATGCTGTACATCGGCAAGGGCGACTTCGACGCCAACCATCTGGTGGAAGCCCGCTCGCACTTCGCGCTGTGGGCCATGCTGAACGCGCCGCTGATGCTGGGCGCCGACCTGCGGACCATGCCGCAGCCGCTGATGGACATCGTCGGCAATGCCGACATCATCGCGGTCAACCAGGACGCGGCCGGCAACCAGGCCACGCTGGTCTATGACGCCGACGATCTGGAGATCCTGGTCAAGCGGCTGGCCTCCGGCCAGAAGGCGGTCGCGATCTTCAACCGCGGCCTGGCGCCGATCGACGCCGACCTGACGGCCGAGCACCTCAAGTTGCGCGGCGACGCGCCGGTCACGCTGACCGATCTCTGGACCAAGGCGGACACGACGTTCACCAAGGAAACCAAGGTGCGCGTGGCGCCGCGCGAGACGCGGATCTTCCGCGTCCAGGGCACGCGCGCGCTGGAGCAGGGCGTCTATCTGTCGGAGCAGCCGGGCAGCGTGAATCCGGCCGTTGACGGCGTGATCAGGCCGCAGGCCGATCCGACGATCTTCCGCTCATCGGCTGGCTGGACCGGCACCAAGGGCTTGGGAGAACGGCCGATGTACGCCGGCTGGGGCGGCGCGCGCGCCGACAGCACCCCTTACGGCCAGCCCCTGCGGATCGCCGGCGCGACGTACCCGTCCGGCATCGGCATCCTGGCCAATTCCCGGCTGGAGGTGCGCAACCAGGACTACCGCCGCCTGAGCGCCAAGGTGGGCGTCGACGACTCCGCGTCGGACCGCGCGCACGACGTCACCTTCATGATTTACGGTGACGGCAAGCTGCTGGCCAAGAGCAAGCCCTCGCGTTGGGGCCAGCCAGCGCAGGCCTTGAGCGCGGACGTTGCCGGCGTCAAGCTGATCGAACTGGTGGCGCGCAGCGCAACCGGCGCCAACGAGCAGTTGCCGGTGAGCTGGGTCGACGCCGCTCTGTTGACGTCGGCTAAGCCAGACTGATCAGCGCGAGCATGATGGGAGCGGGCGGCCGTGAGTAATGCGGCCGTCCCGCGTCCTCAATGCGTTCATTTTGGCGCGAGCCCCATTTCCTCCAGGCGAAGCAGGATTTCGGTTTTTCGAGCCAGCTTGATTTCGAGCCAATGCACATCTTCAATGGCGCCGATGATGCCGTACAAAAAATTCAGGCTGGTGCCTGGATGGCTGGCCTTTAACAAGGCGTAGACCTGAAACGGATCGCGCGCGCGTAGTTCCTCAACAGTCGCGATCCCCACATCGCGCAGGATGGCCGAACTCTTGGGCCCCAGCCCCTTCAGCTGCGCCACCGCAGACGCGGCCGGCTTTGATTTTGAAGTATCGTTCATGGTTAACAAGAGAAATGTCAGCCCTCATCTTACCCGCCTTGTTCTTCGCCTTGACGATTCAATCTTGACGTCGAGATGGCTTGCGCTTATATTAATGACTTATAAGTAAGTTAAATTGAATACACCCATGCAAGCCCCTCAAGACACGAAGCCACGCTGGGAGCGGCGCAAGGATGCGCGGCCGCAGGAATTGCTGGCCGCCGCGCTGGACCAGTTCGTCGAGCGCGGCTATGCCGGCACGCGCCTGGAAGACGTGGCCAGGCGCGCCGGCGTGTCCAAGGGCACGCTGTACCTGTATTTCGCCAACAAGGAAGAACTGTTCAAGGCCGTGGTGCGCGAGAACATCGTGCACGCCATCGGCGAGGCCGAGCAGGAAGCTGCCGTGTTCGACGGCCCCAGCGCCGAGCTGCTGCGCACCATCCTGATGAAGTGGTGGGGCCAGATCTGCGCCACCCACCTGGCTGGCATCACCAAGCTGATGCTTACTGAAGGCAATAATTTCCCCGAGCTGGCGCAGTTTTACAACGAGGACGTGGTCGCCCGCGGCAATGGCCTGATCGCCAGCGTGCTGGTGCGCGGCATCGCGCGCGGCGAGTTCCGCCCGGTCGACCCGGCCGTGATGACGCCGGTGCTGGTGGCCCCGGTGCTGATGCTGATGATGTGGACCCACTCCTTCATGCCGACCTGCGAGATGCCGCCGATCGACCCGCAAGCCTTCATGGAGACGCTGATCGACGTCTCCCTGCGCGGCCTGGAAGCGCCCCAGCCGTGAGCCGCCCAGCCCGCGTTTTGCGCCCAACTTGCCATTTTGGTAGGTTCAACCCCCTTAAACTGCAGACTGTCGCAATTTCCCGCGAACCCGTCGTCATATCGTTAATATGTGCCCCGATGCCAGTTCAACGATAAAATGACGGATTATTTAATCCGACCAGAGTCATAAGATGAATATCGAACAAGCCCGCTTCAACATGATCGAACAGCAAATCCGTCCTTGGGACGTCCTGGACACGAGTGTGCTGGATCTGCTGATGGTGGTGAAACGCGAGAATTTCGTGCCGGCCGCGCACAAGGCGCTGGCGTTTGCGGACACGGAAATCCCGCTGCCGGGCGGCGTTTCCATGCTGAACCCGAAAGTGGAAGCCCGCCTGCTGCAGGACGTCAACGTCAAGAAGCATGAGAGCGTGCTGGAAATCGGCGTCGGCTCCGGCTACCTGGCGGCGCTGCTGGCGCACAAGGGCCGCCACGTGACGGCGGTGGAAGTGTCGCCGGAGCTCAAAGCGCTGGCGGAAAAGAATTTGGCCGACAACGGCGTCACCAACGTGACCGTGGAACTGGGCAATGGCGCCCAGGGCTGGAGCAACGGCGCGCCGTTCGACGTGATCGTCGTGACCGGCTCGCTGCCGGAGCTGCCGCCAGCGCTGTTGCAGCAATTGAAAGTGGGCGGCCGTCTGGCGGCCATCATCGGCCAGTCGCCGGCGATGAAGGCGCAGCTGATCACCCGCACCGGCGAAGCGGGCTACGACACGCGCACGCTGTTCGAGACCGACGTCAAGCCGCTGGCCTCGGCCACGCAGCCGTCGCAGTTCAAGTTTTAAGGCGGGCGGACCAGCATGCAGCAGATCACCGCTCTGGAACTGGCCGACTGGCTGGCGGACGATGCACGGCCCAGCCCGATGTTGCTGGACGTGCGGGAAAACTGGGAATTCGAGACCTGCCGTATCGACGGCTCGGTGCAGATCCCGATGAATGCCATACCGGCGCGCATAGACGACCTGGATGAGGATGCGGCCATCGTCTGCATCTGCCATCACGGCGCGCGCAGCATGCAGGTGGCCGCCTTCCTGGAGCGTAACGGCTTCGGCAAGATGGTCAACCTGACCGGCGGCATCCACGCCTGGGCGCTGCAAGTCGACAGCACGATGGCCAAGTATTAAGCGCCGCGGCGCTAGTAACGAGCGCGGCGCGAAGGTAGTGTGTTTTTGATTTGATCAACTTTTTTGATGACTCCAACGGAGAACGCAATGCAGAGACCCCTTATCGCCGTGCTGATCACCAGCGCCTTCTTGACGCTCAACGCACAGGCGGCCGACCTGATCCAGGTATATCAGCAAGCGCTGGCCAATGACGCCACGTATGCCAGCGCCCGCTCGTCGCTGACCGCCGGCCAGGAACGGATCACCCAGGGGCGCTCCGGCCTGCTGCCGAGTATCTCGGCCAGCGGCAGCAACACGCGCAACAGCGGCGACGCCTCCAGCTTCCAGTTCGGCAGCTACACTCCCAAGGCCGACGTCGACAGCCACAGCAACTCCTACACCGTGCAACTGAGCCAGCCGCTGTTCAACTGGGGCAACTGGCAGACCTACCAGCAGAGCAAGCTGGCCCAGGCCACCGCCGAAGCCACCTTCGCCCAGGCCCAGCAGGACCTGATCACCCGCGTGGCGCAAGCCTACTTCGACGTGTTGACGGCGCAGGACAACCTGACCTCGACCCAGGCGCAGAAGGTGGCGACCACCGAACAGCTGGCCTCGGCCAAGCGCAACTTCGAAGTGGGCACCCAGACCATCACCGACACCCACGAAGCCCAGGCCGCGTACGACCTGGTGGTGGCGCAGGAATTCGCCGCCATCAACGACCTGGACAACAAGCACACCGCGCTGCAAGTGATCGTTGGCCAGGCGCCGGGCGAACTGGCGCCGCTGCGCACCGGCGTGACGATCAGCGCGCCGTCGCCGGCCGCGGTGGAGCCGTGGGTCAGCTCGGCCGAGGAGCAGAACTACGCCGTGGTGGCGGCCAAGCTGAACGTGGAAATCGCCAAGCGCGAGATCGAGCGCAACCGCGCCAACCACATGCCGACCGCCAACCTGATCGCCAGCACCACGCACCAGAACACCACCGGCCAGCAGCGCATCAACAACAACGCCATCGGCGTCAGCTGGAACGTGCCGATCTTCAGCGGCTTCGCCGTCACCAGCAAGGTGCGCGAAACCATCGCGCTGGAAGACAAGGCCCGCAACGACCTGGAAGCGACCAAGCGCGCCGCCTCGCAGAACGCCCGTTCGGCCTACCTGGGCATGAACAGCGGCCTGGCGCAGGTCAAGGCGCTGGAAGCGGCCGAAGTGTCGAGCAAGTCGTCGCTGGATTCGAACAAGCTGGGTTACCAGGTCGGCGTGCGTATCAACATCGACGTGCTGAACGCCCAGAAGCTGCTGTACTCGACCCAGAAGGACCTGGCCAAGGCCCGCTACGACACCATCATGAACGGCCTGCGCCTGAAGTCGGCGGCCGGTTCGCTGAAGGAAGACGACCTGGCGCCGATCAACGCCCTGTTGGCGCACTAGGCAGCGCGCAGCGGAATACCAGAACGCCGGCGATGAGCCGGCGTTTTTTTTTAGAGCCCGGCGCCCTGGCCGTCGAAACTGCGCTCGATCAGTTCGATCTTGTAGCCGTCCGGGTCGGTGACGAAGGCGATCACCGTCGAGCCGCCCTTGACCGGGCCCGGCTCGCGCGTGACGGCGCCGCCGTTGGCCTTGACGGCCTTGCAGGCGCTGACGATGTCGTCGGCCGAGATCGCGATGTGGCCGTAGGCCGTGCCCAGCTCGTAGCTGGTCTGGCCGTAGTTGTAGGTCAGTTCCAGCTCGGCGTGCTCCGGGTTGGCGCCATAGCCGAGGAAGGCCAGCGTGTACTGGTACTCGGGATTATCGCTGGTGCGCAGCAGCTTCATGCCGAGTACCTTGGTGTAGAAATCGATCGAGCGCTGGAGGTCGCCGACTCGCAGCATGGTGTGCAGGATACGCATCGTGGTCTTTCATGGGAACGGATAAACCAGAATTCTATGCGTTTTGCCGCCACCCCGCTATTTGCCGGCCGTTTTTGCCGGCGGCGCCACGCGCCAGACCACATTGCCGACGTCGTCCGCCACCAGCAGCGCGCCTTGCTTGTCGACCGCCACGCCGACCGGGCGCCCGTGCGCCTTGCCGGCGTTGTCGAGGAAACCGAACAGGAAATCCTGCGGCGGCCCGGACGGCTTGCCGTCGGTGAAAGGCACGAACACCACCTTGTAGCCGCTGAACGGCTTGCGGTTCCACGAGCCGTGCTGGCCGATGAACACGCCGCCGTGGTAGGACGGGGGGAACAGGCCGGCGTCGTAGAACGCCAGGCCCAGCGAGGCCGTGTGGGCGCCCAGCGCGTAGTCGGGCGCGATCGCCTTCGCCACCAGCTCCGGCTTCTGCGGCGACACGCGGCGGTCGACATGCTGGCCGTAGTAGCTGTAGGGCCAGCCGTAGAAAGCGCCTTCCTGCACCGAGGTCATGTAGTCCGGCACCAGGTCGTCGCCCAGCTCGTCGCGTTCGTTGACCGTGGTCCACAGGGCTTTGGTGTGCGGCTCCCAGCCCATGCCGGCGGCGTTGCGCAGGCCGGTCGCGTACAGGCGTGACTTGCTGGTGGCCAGCTCCAGCTGCCAGATGGCGGCGCGGCCGGTTTCCGCGTCGATGCCGTTCTCGCCGGCGTTGCTGTTGGAGCCGACCGTGACGTACAGGTATTTGCCGTCCGGGCTGGCGATGACGTTCTTGGTCCAGTGGTGGTTGATGGTGCCGGCCGGCAGGTCCATCACCTTCACGCCGGGCGTGCGGATCGAGGTCGCCCCTTGCTGGTAGGGGAAGCGCAGGATGGCGTCGGTATCGGCCACGTACAGGTTGTCGCCGACCAGCGCCATGCCGAACGGCGAGTTCAGTCCCTCGATGAACACGCTTTGGCTGTGCGCCGCGCCGCTGGCGTCCAGCCCGCGCAGCAGCGTGATGCGGTTGGCCGAGGCGCCCACCGCGCCGGCCTTCTTCATTTCATGCTTCATGATCGCGCCCTTGATGCCCTTGCTGTCGTCCGGCTTGGGCGGGGCGTTGGTTTCGGCCACCAGCACGTCGCCGTTGGGCAGGACGTACAGCCAGCGTGGGTGGTCGAGCCCGCGCGCGTAGGCGGTGACGTCGAAGCCGGGCGCGCTGCGTGGCCGGTCCTGGCCCTGCCAGGCCTCGGCCGGCGCCACGTTGACGGTGGGGATCAGCGAGCGCTCCGGTTCCGGCAGCGCGGGATTGGGGCCGTAGCCGGTCGGGTAGCTTTGCGCCAGCGCGAGCGGCGCGACCAGCGCGACCAGCGCGACCAGGGTGGCGAGCTTGGCGAGCGCGGCCGCAGGCGCGGCCAGGGCGGCTTTCATGCGGGACCGCCGCTCAGTCGCGTTTGCTGCCGGGTTGCGGCTGGGCGGTGCCGGGCCTGGGCCCCGGCGCGCGCGTCTGCTGCACGCCGGGCTGGTTGTGCAGGTCGGTGTCGACCAGGCCGCGCTCGATGTCGCTGGCGGCCTGCTTCATGACGTTGCGCGGCTTGACGTTCTGGGCATCGGGCGCCTCGTCGCGCTCGTGCGGCATGCGCTTGACGCCGTCGTTCTCGACCTTGGCGTTGGTGTTGACGTGAGCATCTTTCATGGCATCCTCCGTGTCCTGTGGTTGAAAACCATCTTAACCAGTTGTTTTTTCCTCGGTCGCCACATTGAATGCTGACAACTCTCAGCTGAAGTCGTTTATCATTTGTACACTTTTTTCCACGCCCTATCGATCAGGATGTTTGCATGAGCACTGCTGTGAATAAGGAACACACTGCGCAACACGACGCCCACGCGCCGCCGGCCAACTGCCCCAATTGCGAGGCGGTGCTCAGCGGCCACTACTGCGCCAACTGCGGCCAGGAAGCCATCCTGCACCACGCCAGCACGCGCGAGTTCCTGCACGAGTTCGTCGGCCATTACGTGGCGCTGGAGGGCAAGCTGTGGGGCACGGTGATGCGCCTGCTGTTCCGTCCAGGCGCGCTGACGCTGGAATACATCCGCGGCCGCCGCGTGCGCTTCGTGCAGCCGCTGCGTCTGTACCTCACGCTGAGCCTGGTGTTCTTCGCGCTGATGAAGCTCACCAGCGGCTTCGATCCGGGCACGGATGACAAGGAAAAGAAGCCCGAGACCGCGGCGGCCGCGACGGCGGCGGATGCGGCGCGCCAGGCCGCCAAGGCGGCCGAGCCGCTCAAGCCGCTCACGCCGGAACAACAGCGCGGCAAGGCCGCCGCCGAAACGGCGATCAGCGCGATGCAGGAAGACTTCAAGCAGGAGGACGCCGCCGCCGCCGCGGCGCGCAGCAAGAGCAACTTCAACTTCAGCGTGATGGACAAGGACGGCGATTTCCTCAACCGCTGGCCGACGCTCAAGCATAAATGGCAGGCCTTCGAAGACCTGCCCGGCGACGAGAAGGGCAAGGTCTTCACGGAAGGCTTCTACCACTACGCGCCGTATGCGATCTTCTGCCTGATGCCGGTGTTCGCGCTAATGCTCAAGGTGCTGTACCTCGGCTCGGGCAGGCGCTTCGGCGAGCATCTGCTGTTCGCGCTGCACTCCAACGCCTTCGCCTTCTTCGTCTACAGCGTGATCCTGGTGATGCCGTTCGGCTTCGTCAACTTCGTGCTGTGGTGCTGGCTGCTGGGCTACCTGCCGTGGGCCATGCGGCGCGTGTACGGCGGCAGCCGCTGGGGCGTGTTCTTCCGCTGGGGCACGCTGATGACCTTTTATTCGATCGCGATCGGGATCGCGGTGTTCCTGTCGATGATGGCCGGGATCATGAGCGTCGGTGGCCACTGAGGTCCTTGCAGTCTGGCTGCCGGCACACTATACTGCGCAAAATACTGTTTAAATGTACAGTTGTGAGGCGGGCGGGTGATGGCAGAAGCCGGCGTTATGGGTTACCCTGCTGCGTGTCGCCGACCTCACCCCTTTGCCGAGATTTTTATGACCGCCACGCACGCCGTTTATCAAACCATCGCACTGGTCGTGCGCCAGAATACCGATGGCATCGCCGAATCGGTGCGCAGCGTGGTCGATTTCCTGCAGCAGGACGGCTACACGGCGGTGTTTGAAGAGCAGACCGCCGCCCATCTGGGCTTTGCGATGGCCAATGTGCAGGTGATGAGCGCCACCGAAATCGGCGCCCACTGCGACGCCGCCATCGTCATGGGCGGCGACGGCACCATGCTGGGCATCGCGCGCCAGCTGGCGCCGTTCGACGTGCCGCTGATCGGCATCAACCAGGGCCGCCTGGGCTTCATGACCGACATCCCGCTCGACGCCATGCTCGACGTGCTGCCCAAGATCCTGGCCGGCCGCTACAAGGCCGAGCGCCGCACGCTGCTCGAGGGGCGGGTGCTGCGCAACGGCGAAACCATCCACGTCGGCCTGGCCGTCAACGACGTCGTGGTCTCGCGCGGCGCCGGCGCCGGCATGGCCGAGCTGCGGGTCGACGTCGACGGCCACTTCATGTACAACCAGCGCTCCGACGGCTTGATCATCTCCACCCCGACCGGCTCCACCGCCTACGCGCTGTCGGCCGGCGGGCCGCTGCTGCATCCGAGTCTGGGCGGCGTGGTGCTGGTGCCGATCGCGCCGCACGCGCTGTCGAACCGGCCGATCGTGCTGCCCGAGTCCAGCGAGATCGTGGTGGAGATCGTGCGCGGGCGCGACATCTCGGTCAACTTCGACATGCAGACCTTCGCCAGCCTGACCGCGCAGGACCAGATCGTCATCCAGCGCTCGCCGCACTCGATCACCTTCCTGCATCCGGAAGGCTGGAGCTACTACAACACGCTGCGCGAAAAGCTGCACTGGAATGAACATCCTTCCGCCGAAGGCAAACTCAATTAACCTCACCAGGCTTCCATGCTCCGTACTCTGTCCATCCGCGACTTCGTCATCGTCGACACCATCGAACTGGAATTCTCCGCCGGCTTCACCGTCTTCACCGGAGAGACCGGCGCCGGCAAATCGATCCTGATCGACGCGCTGACGCTGGCGCTGGGCGGCCGCGGCGACGCCAGCGTGGTGCGCGAGGGCGCGGCCAAGGCCGACATCACGGCGGACTTCGCGCTCAGCGAGCAGGCGCGCGACTGGCTGGCCGCCAACGAGTTCGCGGTGGAGGAGGGCGGCGCGCTGCTGCGCCGCGTGATCGACAACGCCGGCCGCAGCAAGGCCTACATCAACGGCATCGCGGCGACGGCGGCGCAGCTGCGCGAGATCGGCGACATGCTGGTCGACATCCACGGCCAGCACGCGCACCAGTCGCTGATGAAGACCGAGGCGCAGCGCGTGCTGCTCGACAGCCAGGCCGGCGCCGGCGGCGACGTGAAGGCGGTGACGCTGGCCTACCGCGCCTGGCGCGCGCTGGGCAAGCAGCTGGAGGAGTTCGAGACCAACGCCGCCAACGTGCTGTATGAGCGCGAGCGCCTGGAGTGGCAGGTCAACGAGTTGGAAAAGCTGGCCGTCAAGCCGGGCGAGTGGGCGGAGGTGAGCAATGAGCAGAGCCGCCTGTCGCACGCGGCCAGCCTGCTGGAGGGCGCGCAGGAGGCGCTGGCGGTGATCTCGGAAGCGGAGGAGCAGCCTATCCTGTCGCAGCTGTCGTCGCTCAACCAGAAGCTGGGCAAGCTGGCCGGCATCGACACCGGCCTGCAGGCCATCGTCGATTTGATCGAGCCGGCGCGCATCCAGTTGCAGGAAGCCGTGTATGCGCTCAACGATTACCTGGACCGGGTCGACCTCGATCCCGAGCGGCTGCGCAAGGTGGAGGCGCGGATGGACGCGATCCACTCGGCGGCGCGCAAGTTCCGCGTCACCGAGGAGCAGCTGCCGGAAGAGCACACCAAGCTCGCCGGGCGCCTGGCGCAGATCGCCGACGCCAGCGACATCGAAGGCCTGCGCAAGCAGGAGGAAAAACTCAAGGCCGCGTACATGGAACAGGCGCAGCGCCTGTCCGCCACGCGCGCCGTTGCGGCCCGCCAGTTGAGCGACGCGGTCACCAGGGCGATGCAGGAACTGAACATGACGGGCGGCCGTTTCGAGGTCGCGCTCAACGCCGGCGAGCCGGGCGCACATGGGCTGGAGCAGGTCGAGTTCCTGGTGGCCGGCCATGCCGGCGTGGCGCCGCGGCCGCTGGCCAAGGTGGCGTCGGGCGGCGAGCTGGCGCGCATCTCGCTGGCGATCTCGGTGATCACCTCGAACGCCACCACCACGCCGACGCTGATCTTCGATGAAGTCGACAGCGGCATCGGCGGCGGCGTGGCCGAAGTCGTGGGGCGCCTGCTGCGCCGCCTGGGCCAGGAGCGCCAGGTGCTGTGCGTGACGCACTTGCCGCAGGTGGCCAGCCAGGCCGGCCAGCACTTCCAGGTAGCCAAGGGCACGCTGGAAAACGGCAAGACCGCCTCGCGCATCGACGTGCTGGATTCGAAAGCCCGCGTCGAGGAAGTGGCGCGCATGCTGGGCGGGTTGGAAATCACCGCCACCACCCGCAAGCACGCGCGCGAGCTGTTGGCCTCATGACGATGCCCTGGTGGGCGTCATTGATCATCGCCGCGCCGCTGGGCATGGCCTGGTATGGCGTGCTGCTGGCGACAAAGCGGGCCAGGTTGGACCGGATGGCGTGCCTGACCGATCCCTGGGCGCCGGCCTGACTATAATGGCGGCATGACTTCTTTCAAACTCTCTTGCAAACGCGCGGCACAACAGTTCATGCTCTTGGCCGCAGCCAGCCAATGCGCGCTGGCCGCCGAACCAATCCAGCCTGCGGCCACCGCGCCGCAGGACGAATCGGCGGCGATACGCCACCATCATTTCAAACGCCTCAACGAGCGCCTGACCGTGGAGCCGGCGGTGCTGGAAACCCGCTGCCGCTACGAGTCCGACATCGCCACGCCGCCGCCGTTGAACCGCGTCGCGCTGACCTTCGACGACGGCCCCACCGCGCCCGGCACCGAGAACATCCTGGAGGTGCTGAAGAAGTACAAGGTCCACGCGACCTTCTTCATGATCGGCGAGAAGGCGCAGCAGTATCCCGAGCTGGTGGCCAGGGTGCGCGCGGCCGGACATGACGTTGTCGCCAACCATTCGTGGAGCCATCCCAACTTCCACGACATCGACGCCGCCCGCCAGGCCGGCGAAGTGCTGCGCACCGACAGCCTGACCGGCACCGACGGCCCCAAGCTGTTCCGCTACCCGTATGGCAATTCGACCTGCGAGACCAACCAGCTGGTGCGCGAGCATGGCTACAAGATCGTCGGCTGGCACATCGATTCCTGCGACTGGGCCTACGACCGCACCGGTGCCATCGACGCGCGCGAGGCGATCTCCTGCGGCGTGCCGCACCAGTTCATGAGCGATTACGTCGGCCACGTGCTGGCCGCCGCCCGCGCCCGCCGCGGCGGCATCATCCTGATGCATGAAATTCACCCGAACACGCTGAAAAGCCTGGACGCCATCATCGCCGGCCTGCTGGCGGACGGCTTTGGCTTCGGCATGGTCAGCGACGCCGATTTCCAACCATCGCTGCGTTAGGCTAACTATAATGGCAAGCTGTCCTACACACGCTGCCATTGGCCTACATGACCTTCTTAAAAGAACCTCCCCACAAGCACGGCACCGTTGGCCGCAGCGCCATCGTGCTGGTCAACCTGGGCACGCCCGACGCGCCGACCCGCCCGGCGGTGCGCCGCTACCTGAAGGAATTCCTGTCCGATCCGCGCGTGGTCGAGATTCCGCGCGCCGTGTGGTGGTTCATCCTCAACCTGATCATCCTGCCGTTCCGCTCCGGCCAGTCGGCCAAGAAGTACGCGTCGATCTGGACCCGCGAAGGCTCGCCGCTGAAGGTGCACACCGCCGCCCAGGCCCAGCTGCTGCGCGGCGCGCTCGGCGAACGCGGCCACCAGAACCTGACCGTGGCGATGGCCATGCGCTACGGCTCGCCGTCGCTGCCGGAGGTGCTGTCCAAGCTCAAGGCCGACGGCGTCGAACGCATCGCCGTGCTGCCCGCCTATCCGCAGTATTCGGGCACCACCACCGGCTCGATCTACGACGCCGTGTTCGACCACTACGGCACGGTGCGCAACATCCCCGAGCTGCGCTTCGTGCGCAACTACCATGACCACGACGGCTACATCCGCGCGCTGCGCGAGTCGGTGCAGGCGCACTGGGACGCCCACGGCCGCCCGGACAAGCTGGTGCTGAGCTTTCACGGCGTGCCCAAGCGCACGCTGATGCTGGGCGATCCCTATCACTGCGAATGCCTGAAGACCGCGCGCCTGCTGGCCACCGCCCTGAAGCTGACGCCCGACCAATACGTGGTCACCTTCCAGTCGCGCTTCGGCAAGGCCGAGTGGCTGCAGCCGTACACCGCGCCCACCGTTGCCCAGCTGGCGCGCGACGGCGTCCGGCGGGTGGATGTGCTGTGCCCCGGCTTCATCAGCGATTGCCTGGAAACGCTGGAGGAAATCGCGATGGAAGTGCGGCACGAGTTCGAGCAGGCCGGCGGCCGCCAAGGCGACGGGTTCCACTACATCCCCTGCCTGAACGAAACCCCGGCCTGGATCGCCGCCATGGCGGAAATTGCCGAGCAGCACATGATCGGCTGGCCGACCCAGATGGTTGCGGCCCAGCTTGATGACGTGAAGAAAGATGCGGAGACCGGCCGGGCGGCCGCCCTGAAACTGGGCGCCGCCGACTGAAAAGATGCAATCTCGCCACAACTGCGCCCGGGCGGCGTAATCAGCACTTGCGGGTGACGAGTGCCAGCCTGTTAAAATAGCCGGCTGAAGGGATAGTCGGCATAGCAGATCCATGCCGTCGCCAGTGCGATGTACACCAGGATGGATGCTGCGATCAGTGGCAACTTCATGGCGAGGCGCTCCCGGAAAAACTGCAGCGATGGTTGTCTTTAGTACATCTTAGCCGCTGCGGTGCAAAAGAGTAGAGCCTGCACAGACGAAGTTTTGTAACGCCTGTTACATGAGTCGCCTGTGGGGGCGGCGTGCGGTAGCGGTGATGAAATAACGGGCAGAATAACCCTTGAAAAGATAGGTTATCGCCCCATTTGCTGCCAGTGCGGTAAGAAACGTAATGTCAAACAAATACGATAGTAGGAGTCTATAGATGCAAGATCAGGAAAACCAAGCCGTACCTAATCCAGAGGCGGCCGCAGCCGCTGCGTCGGCCCCGCCATCGAATCCTGACCAGCCTACGCTGGAGGAGCAGCTGTCGGCCACCGAAGCGAAACTGGCCGAGATGCACGACGCCTTCATGCGCGCCAAGGCCGACGGCGAAAACATCCGTCGCCGTGCCCAGGAAGACGTGGCCAAGGCCCACAAGTTCGCCGTTGAAAGCTTCGCCGAGGCGATGGTGCCGGTCAAGGACAGCCTGGAAATGGCCCTGAAAGTCGAAACGCCGTCGGTCGAATCGCTGAAGGAAGGCGTGGAAATGACGCTCAAGCAGCTGTCGTCGGCGTTCGAGAAAAACCGCCTGCTGGAGATCCTGCCAGCCCAGGGCGAGAAGCTGGATCCGAACAAGCACCAGGCCGTGGCCGTGGTGCCGGCGGACCAGGAAGCCAATACGGTAGTTTCCGTACTGCAAAAAGGCTATATGATCGCGGACCGCCTGCTGCGTCCCGCCATCGTGACTGCGGCGCAAGCAAAGTAATTTGCGGATTTCGCCGAACTAAGCACTTGAAAACATACAGCTTTTCCACATATTAGTACCATCTGAACTTTAGCAAATAAGGAAGAAAAATCATGGGTAGAATTATCGGTATCGATCTGGGAACCACGAATTCCTGCGTTTCCATCATGGAAAACGGTCAGCCAAAGGTAATCGAAAACGCCGAAGGCGCGCGCACGACGCCATCGATCATTGCTTACCAAGAAGATGGTGAAATCCTGGTCGGCTCGCCGGCAAAACGCCAGGCCGTGACCAATCCAAAGAACACGCTGTTCGCCGTCAAACGTCTGATCGGCCGCAAGTTCGACGAAAAAGAAGTGCAGAAGGACATCGGCCTGATGCCTTACTCGATCATGAAAGCCGACAACGGCGACGCATGGATCGGCGTGCGCGACAAGAAACTGGCGCCGCCGCAAATCTCGGCTGAAGTGCTGCGCAAGATGAAGAAGACGGCGGAAGACTACCTCGGTGAAGAAGTCACCGAAGCCGTCATCACCGTGCCTGCGTACTTCAACGACTCGCAGCGCCAGGCCACCAAGGATGCCGGCCGCATCGCGGGCCTGGACGTCAAGCGCATCATCAACGAACCAACCGCTGCCGCGCTGGCTTTCGGCCTGGACAAGACCGACAAGGGCGACCGCAAGATCGCCGTGTATGACCTGGGCGGTGGTACCTTCGACGTGTCGATCATCGAGATCGCCGACGTCGATGGCGAAAAACAGTTCGAAGTGCTGTCGACCAACGGCGACACCTTCCTGGGCGGCGAAGACTTCGACCAGCGCATCATCGATTACATCATCGACGAGTTCAAGAAGATCAACGGCCTGGACCTGAAAAAAGATCCGATCGCCCTGCAGCGCATCAAGGCTTCGGCCGAGCGCGCGAAGATAGAACTGTCGTCGTCGCAGCAGACCGAGATCAACGAGCCGTACATCGCCATGGCGAACGGCGCGCCGGTCCACCTGACGCTGAAGATGACCCGCGCCAAGCTGGAATCGCTGGTGGAAGAGCTGATCAACGCCACCATGGAGCCATGCCGCACCGCGATCAAGGACGCCGGCGTCAAGGTCTCCGACATCGACGACATCATCCTGGTCGGCGGTATGACCCGCATGCCCAAGGTGCAGGAAAAAGTTAAGGAGTTCTTCGGCAAGGACCCGCGCAAGGACGTGAACCCGGACGAAGCCGTCGCTGTTGGCGCCGCGATCCAGGGCTCCGTGCTGTCGGGCGAGCGCAAGGACTTGCTGCTGCTGGACGTGACGCCGCTGTCGCTGGGTATCGAAACCCTGGGCGGCGTGATGACCAAGATGATCCACAAGAACACCACGATTCCTACCAAGTTCTCGCAAGTGTTCTCGACCGCCGACGACAACCAGCCTGCCGTGACCATCAAGGTCTACCAGGGCGAGCGTGAAATCGCGGCCGGCAACAAGGGCCTGGGCGAATTCAATCTGGAAGGCATCCCGCCGGCAGCACGCGGCACGCCGCAGATCGAAGTGACCTTCGACATCGACGCCAACGGCATCCTGCACGTCGGCGCGAAAGACAAGGCCACCGGCAAAGAGAACAAGATCACGATCAAGGCCAACTCCGGCCTGACCGAAGCCGAGATCCAGAAGATGGTGAAGGACGCCGAAGTCAACGCCGAAGAAGACAAGAAAGTGAAGGAGCTGGCCGAATCGCGCAACCAGGCCGACGCCCTGGTGCACTCGACCCGCAAGTCGCTGACCGAATACGGCGACAAGCTGGAAGCCGGCGAGAAGGAAAAAATCGAAGCCGCGATCACCGACCTGGAAGGTTCGATCAAGGCCGGCGACAAGGCCGAGATCGACGCCAAGGTGGCATCGCTGTCGACCGCCTCGCAGAAGCTGGGCGAGAAGATGTACGCTGACATGCAGGCGCAGCAGGCTGCCGCCGGCGGCGGTGCCGAAGGCGGCGCCCAGCCAGGCGCCGAGCAGGCCAAGCCGCAGGACGACGTGGTCGACGCCGACTTCAAAGAAGTCAAAGACAGCAAGTAATCACCGGCGTCATTCCCGCGCAGGCGGGAATCCATACTGAGCATCCGCAGTCAGTCAGCATGGGTTCCCGCTTGCGCGGGAACGACAAGCCGAGCCGAGTCGTCGCCCATGCGGCACCGGCTCGGCTTTTTCGCATAATCAGTACATCAGTATAAATACAGCAAGGTGCCGACAATATGGCAAAGCGAGATTTCTACGAGACACTTGGTGTCGCCAAAAACGCGTCGGAAGACGAGATCAAGAAGTCGTATCGCAAACTGGCGATGAAATACCATCCGGACCGCAATCCGGATAGCAAAGAGTCGGAAGAAAAATTCAAGGAAGTCAAAGAAGCCTACGAGATGCTGACCAATCCGGAGAAGCGCGAGGCGTATGACCGTTACGGTCACGCCGGCGTCGATCCGAACATGGGCGGCGGTGGCGGCTTCGGCGGCGGCGCCGGCGGCTTCGGCGACGCCTTCGGCGACATCTTCGGCGACATCTTCGGCGGCGGCCGCGGCCGCAGCCAGGGCCCGCAGGTCTATCGCGGCGCCGATTTGCGCTATAACCTCGAGATCACGCTGGAGCAGGCCGCGCACGGCTTCGACACCACCATCCGCGTGCCGTCGTGGGACAAGTGCGACACCTGCCACGGTACCGGCGCCAAGCCCGGCACCTCGCCGGTCACGTGCTCCACCTGCGCCGGCCACGGCCAGGTGCGCATGCAGCAGGGCTTCTTCAGCATCCAGCAGACCTGCCCGAAATGCCATGGCACCGGCAAGATCATCCCCGAGCCGTGCGCTGCGTGCTCGGGCCAGGGCCGCATCAAGCGCAACAAGACGCTGGAAGTGAAGATCCCGGTCGGCATTGACAACGGCATGCGTATCCGCTCGTCCGGCAACGGCGAACCGGGCACCAACGGCGGACCGTCGGGCGACCTGTATGTGGAGATCCACATCAAGCCGCACAGCGTGTTCCAGCGCGAGGGCGACGACCTGCATTGCGAAATGCCGATCTCGTTCGCCAAGGCGGCCCTGGGTGGCGACATCGAGGTACCGACATTGTCTGGTAAAGTATCGTTCACGATCCCCGAAGGCACCCAGTCGGGCAAGACCTTCCGCCTCAAGGGCAAGGGCATCAAGGGCGTGCGTTCCGGCTTCGCGGGCGACTTGTTCTGCCACGTGGCGGTCGAGACCCCGGTCAAGCTGACCGAGAAGCAGAAGGACATGCTGCGCGATTTCGAAAAGCTGACCACCGAAGGCGGCGCCAAGCACAGCCCGCAAAGCAAAACCTGGCGCGACAAGGTGAAGGATTTTTTTGAGTAACGGTTTTGAGTAACTGCGACGTCACGCAGTCTTGGTAATATCGGACCGCCGCGCCACCCTTTCCGGGTGGACCGGCGGTCTTCTTATGTACGAGAGGAGCATCATGAGTGATCTGGACAACAGCAATTCCCCGTTGCGCGACCTGCTGGACAACAACCGCCGCTGGGCCGAATCCGAAGTCGAGCGCGATCCCGACTTCTTCAACCGCCTGGCGCAGCAAGCCTCGCCGGAATACCTGTGGATAGGCTGCTCGGACAGCCGGGTGCCGGCGAATGAGCTGCTGGGCCTGGCGCCGGGCGACGTTTTCGTCCATCGCAACATCGCCAACGTGGTGGTGCACTCGGACCTGAACGCGCTGTCGGTGCTGCAGTTCGCGATCGACGTGCTGAAGGTCAAGCATGTGATCATCGTCGGCCACTACGGCTGCAAGGGCGTGCACGCGGCGATGACCGGCACCCGCGTCGGCCTGGCCGACAACTGGCTGCGCCACGTGCAGGACGTGCACCAGAAGCATGAGCGCTACCTGGGCGATGTCCTGACCAGCAAGCTGCGCGCGGAACGCATGTGCGAGCTCAACGTGGTGGAGCAGGTGTCCAACGTCTGCCAGACCACCATCGTGCAGGACGCCTGGGACCGCGGCCAGGACGTCACGGTGCACGGCTGGGTCTATGGCCTGAAGGACGGCAAGCTGCACGACCTGGGGATGACCGTCACCGCCGCCCACGAGCTGGCGCCGCGCGTGGCCAAGCGCCTGGGCGTGTACGAGGCCGAGATCGGCTAAGCCGGCGGACGCGCGCGATATCGAAACCAATATCGCGTGCGCCAGATTCCTTGTTGCTGGTGGCCGCGCATGCCGCGCATGCCGGCATCGCGCACGTTCAAGCTGGTGTTCTTGGGCGAGGCGCACGGCGCCGGTGCCGCCGAAACCGCGCAGCCGGACCGCGTGGTGGTGTACACCGGGCAGGCGATGCGGGTCCGCGCGGGCGAGTGAGCAGCGGCCGCCGCGACGCGCATTTGGCGTCGCGGCGACGGGGATACTGGCAGGATGAGATCATTGTGCCGTAGAATCTGTGCATGTACATGATTTTTACTGGATTGATTCTTGCTTGTAAAAGAGTCGTGAACCAGTCCCCATACTCCCCATGACCATGAAACATTTACGCATTGTGGTCGTCAACACCATCATCCACGCCGGCGACGAGGACGACGAATCGCTGCGCGCGCAGGCCGAGCGGGCCCGCGCGCTGCGCATCGGCCTGCTCGAAGCGGGCTACGACATCATCGCCTCGCTGCCGCCGGACATGTACCTGCCCGAGCGCATCGCCCAGCTGCAGCCTGACATGATCATCGTCGACGCCGAGTCCGACGCGCGCGACGTGCTGGAGCACATCGTCATCGCCACCCGCGACGAGCGGCGTCCCATCGTCATGTTCACCGAGAGCGACGACACCGAGAGCATGGAGGCCGCCATGGCGGCCGGCGTGTCGGCCTACATCGTGGCCGGCCTGCAGAGCGACCGCATCAAGCCGGTGCTGCAGGTGGCGCTGGCGCGCTTCAAGCGCGAGCAGAAGCTGCTGGACGAACTGTCCGACACCAAGAGCAAGCTGGCCGAACGCAAGATCATCGAGCGCGCCAAGGGCCTGTTGATGGAACGCCAACGTTTCAGCGAAGAGCAGGCCTATCAAAAGCTGCGCAGCATGGCGATGAGCAAAAACCTCAAGCTGTCCGAGGTGGCCCAGCGCATCATCGACGTCGAAGATCTATTGGGCTGAGCAGGCGTTTCAAATCCGGTCCAAAATGATGCACCGCGCAATCGCGGTGCGTTTTCTGCGCCACCACGCGGCGCCGCCATCGGCCCCATCCCCCTTTGTTTCCCCTGCAAACTTGCTGGCATGGACATTGCATAGCCTGTAGGCAAGCGCAACGGTGCGCTTGATGTACCTCGCCAACGGCGGTGAGGTCCACCAGACAACGACGTCTACACTCATGAATCCGTTCATGCTGGGTAGACTTTTTTTTTGCCGTTTTGTTCTGCTGACTACATGAGGGATTTGCGATGGAATATGAAAAGCCACGAGCAGGGGAAGACCTGCCATCCGATGCGCACACTGTGAACACCAAGCGTCGGCAAATCATTCATGGCGCAGGCCTGGTAGTGGGGGGAAGCATGTTGGGATTGGCAACGGGTGGGGTGTGGGCGGCGGGTTCGGACAAGCCGGAGAAGGAAGAAATCAAGATCGGCTTCATTCCGCTGACCGACTGCGCGTCGGTGGTGATGGCCTCGGTGCTGGGCTTCGATAAGAAGTACGGCGTCAAATTCGTGCTGAGCAAAGAGGCTTCCTGGGCCGGCGTGCGCGACAAGCTGGCCAACGGCGATCTCGACGCGGCCCATGTGCTGTATGGCCTGCTTTACGGCGTACAGATGGGCATAGGCGGCCAGAAGAAGGACATGGCGGTGCTCATGGGCCTCAACAATAACGGCCAGGCCATCACGCTGTCGAAGAAGCTGGCCGACAAGGGCGCCGTCGACGGCGCGTCGCTGGCCAAGCTGATGCAGACCGACAAGCGCGAATACACCTTCGCCCAGACCTTCCCGACCGGCACCCACGCGATGTGGCTCTACTACTGGCTGGCCGCCAACGGCATCAACCCGATGAAGGACGCCAAGGTCATCACCGTGCCGCCGCCGCAGATGGTGGCCAATATGCGGGTCGGGAACATGGACGGCTTCTGTGTGGGCGAACCGTGGGGCCACCGCGCCATCGTGGACGGCGTCGGCATCACCGCCACCACCACCCAGGACATCTGGAAGGACCACCCGGAGAAGGTGCTCGGCTCGACGCTGGAATTCGCCAAGAAGTATCCGAACACCTGCCGCGCCATGATGGCTGCCATCCTCGACGCCGGCAAATGGATCGACGCCTCGCTGGCCAACAAGAACAAGATGGCCGAGGTCATCGCCGACAAATCCTACGTCAACACCAGCAAGGACGCGATCGACCAGCGCATCATGGGCCGCTACCAGAATGGCCTGGGCAAGACCTGGGACGACCAGAACTACATGAAGTTCTACAACGACGGCGCGGTCAACTTCCCCTACCTGTCGGACGGCATGTGGTTCATGACGCAGCACCGCCGCTGGGGCCTGCTGAAGGACGATCCGGACTACCTGGCCGTGGCCACCTCGGTCAACCAGATCGATTTGTACAAGGATGCCGCGGCGATGACCAAGACGCCGGTGCCGAAAAGCCCGCTGCGCACCTCGAAGCTGATGGATGGTTCCGTGTGGGACGGCAAGAACCCGAAAGCGTTCGCCGCCTCGTTCAAGATCAAAGCCTGATAGGGGAATGTGATGAACGCCATGCTCCAACCCGAAAGCGCCGCGCCCGTGCCGGCGATTGTAGAAGTTGACGCGGCGCCGGCGCCTGTGCGCCGTCCGCGTCGTCCGCTGGCCGCCAATGCGTCGGCGCGCACGCGGCAGCAGGTATCGGCCGGTGTGATGAAGATCGTCGCGCCATTGCTGGGCGCCGCGCTGCTGGTGCTGGTCTGGCAGATCATCACCATCAACAACGCCAGCTTCCCGACGCCGATGACGACCCTGCAGGAAGCGGTCAAGCTGTTCTCCGATCCGTTCTACAGCAAAAGCCCGAACGACCAGGGCATAGGCTGGAATATCCTGGCGTCCCTGCAGCGGGTGGCGGTGGGCTTCGGCCTGGCCGCGCTGGTGGGGATTCCGCTGGGCTTCCTGATCGGCCGCGTGCAGTTCATCGGCAGCATGTTCGGGCCGATCATCAGCCTGCTCAAGCCGGTGTCGCCGCTGGCCTGGCTGCCTATCGGGCTGCTGGTGTTCAAGTCCGCCAACCCCGCCGCCATCTGGTCGATCTTCATCTGCTCGATCTGGCCGATGATCATCAACACCGCCGTCGGCGTGCAGCGCGTGCCGCAGGATTACATGAACGTGGCGCGGGTGCTCAACCTGACTGAGTGGAAAGTGCTGACCAAGATCCTGCTGCCGTCCGCGCTGCCCTACATCCTGACCGGCGTGCGGCTGTCGATCGGCACCGCGTGGCTGGTGATCGTCGCGGCCGAGATGCTGACCGGCGGCGTGGGCATCGGCTTCTGGGTGTGGGACGAGTGGAACAACCTCAATGTCCCGCACATCATCGTCGCCATCGTCGCCATCGGCGTGGTCGGGCTGATGCTGGAACAGGCGCTGATGGCGCTGGCCCGCGCCTTCACCTACGAACAAGTATCCAACTAAAGGACCACCATCATGGACGAGCCAAAATTCATCGACATCGAAGGCGTGGAGATGGTGTTCCACACCCGGAAGGGCGTGTTCCACGCGCTGCGCGAGATCGACCTGACGGTGCGCAAGGGAGAGTTCATCACGCTGATCGGCCATTCGGGCTGCGGCAAATCGACCTTGCTGAACCTGATCGCCGGCCTGCTGAAACCCACGGACGGCGTGCTGTTGTGCGCCAACCGCGAGATCGCCGGGCCGTCGCCCGAGCGCTCGGTGGTGTTCCAGAACCATTCGCTGCTGCCCTGGTTGACCTGCTACGAAAACATCTACCTTGGCGTGGAGCGGGTGTTCGGCAAGACCGAATCGCGCAGCCGGCTGCGCGAGCGCACCTTGCAGGCGCTGGCGCTGGTCGGCCTGACGGCGGCCGAGTCCAAGCGTCCGCATGAAATCTCGGGCGGCATGAAGCAGCGCGTCGGCATTGCCCGCGCGCTGGCGATGGAGCCGAAGGTGCTGCTGATGGACGAGCCCTTCGGCGCGCTCGATGCGCTGACCCGCGCGCATCTTCAGGACGAGCTGCTGAAGATCGTCGCCGCCACCAAGTCGACGGTGGTGATGGTCACGCACGATGTGGACGAGGCGGTGCTGCTGTCGGACCGCATTGTGATGATGACCAACGGCCCGGCCGCCACCATCGGCGAGATCGTCGACGTGCAGCTGGACCGTCCGCGCGACCGCGTGGCGCTGGCGCAGGATGCGCGCTACAGCGAGTACCGCACGGCGGTGCTGGAATTCTTGTACCGCAAACAAGCCCACCCCGCGAAGGAAGCCGCCTGATGGACATGACCACCCCTCCCATGGCGCCGGAAGGCGCCGCCAAAAAAACGCTGACCGGCGAAATGTTCGGCGCGATGATCAATCTGTCGGGGCGCCGCCGCTTCCTCTCGCAGCGCATCGTGCTGTATGCGCTGCTGGCGTCGCAGGGGCAGACGGAGGGTGTGGCCATCGCACGGGAGGCGCTGGCGGTATTCCGTAACGCTAACAAGTCCCTGCTGGCCGAGAAGGATGGCTTGCCGGGCGTGTTCTGTTCGGAGCTGCGCGAGGCCTACTTCGGCAAGGCGGACGGCGACCGGCAGCTGACTGCCTTCGCCGATCTGGGCGAGCGCACCTTGAACGCGATCGAGCAGGGATCGTCGCGCAGTGCGGAGCTGCTGGCGGAGCTGGTGCGCATCACCACGCCGACGCTGGCGATCCTCAACACGATCACCGGCATCTACGAAGAGCAGGCCAAGCTGAATGCGCGCCTGGTGCGCAAGCAGCTGCGCGGCGTGATCACCGATATTGAAACGATCAACCGCCAGGCGCGCATGGTGGCCTTCAACGCGCGCATCGTCGCGGCGCGGGCGGGGCACGCGGGCAAGGAATTCTCGGTGGTGGCGGGCGTACTGTCCAGCATCAGCGGCGAGATTGACGAAATGATCAGCGCAGCGCTGGCCGCCGCAGGTTAAGGAGAACATGATGAGTAGCGTGACCCTGGTAGGCGCCGGCCCTGGCGACCCGGAACTGTTGACATTAAAGGCCGTCCGCGCCATCGAGCGCGCCGACGTGGTGCTGATCGACGATCTGGTCAACCCGGAGATACTCAACTTTGCGCCGTCGACCGCGCGGGTGATCCAGGTCGGCAAGCGTGGCGGCTGCGCCTCCACGCCGCAGGAATTCATCGAACGGCTGATGATTGCCGAAGCGCGCGCGGGGCATCGCGTGGTGCGGCTCAAGGGCGGCGATCCGTATATGTTCGGCCGGGGCGGCGAGGAGCGGGCATCGCTGCGCGCGCACGGCATCGAGGTGGATGTGGTGCCGGGCATCAGCAGCGGCCTGGCCGCGCCGACCAGCATCGGCATACCGGTGACGCATCGTTCGTGGAGCCAGGGCGTGACCTTCGTCACCGGTCATGGCAAGGATGCCGAGTCGGAGCCCGAATGGAAGGCGCTGGCGCAGAGCGGCCTGACGCTGGTGATCTACATGGGCGTGGCCCGCGTGGACGCGATCCAGGCCGGCCTGCTGGCGGGCGGCGCGGCGGCCGATACGCCGGTGGCGGTGGTGCAGTCGGCCACGCGCGACAACCAGCGCCAGTTGCTGACCACCCTGGGCCAGCTGCCGCAGGCACTGCGCGACAGTGGCCTTGGCAGCCCAAGCATCATCGTCGTCGGCGACGTGGTGCGCTGCGCGGATGACTGGCAGTCGCTTGCCGAGCCGGTTCGGGCTAGTGCTTGACGCACTGCGTGTACGAGGTGTCGAACCAGCCGGCAGGCGTGCACTTGCCGTCCACCAGCGCCTGTATGCGTGCCGTCCGCAGCGCGTGTGCGGCCGGGTTGCGGATGGGGTGAAACTGATTCGGCGCCTTGATCATCGCCACCAAACCGATGAACTCCAGCTCCGTTACCTGCTCCAGCGGCCTGCCTAGATAGCTCTGCGCTGCCGACGCCAGTCCTTTCACTTGTCCCCCGTGATTGGTTCCCATATAGACCTCCGATAGGTACAGGGCCAGTTGCTTATCCTTGGACAGTTTGGCGTTCAACACCAGCGCCATGACATCGCGCCCGAGGTCCACGTGTTTGCAGCAATCGAATACGCCACGGTAAAGTGTTTGAAATGCGCCTTCAACGCCGCCAAGCCTGCGTCCCGACAGGAATACCTGGCTCGCCACCGCGGAGGAAATCGTGGCGACGCCCTGGCCGTCGGCGATGCTCAGGCCGGGGTGCTGGTAGAACGTCGGGTCTTCAACCTTGAGCAGTATCTCTATCTGCCGCTGGGACAAGCTGATTGGGGTAGCCGGCATGTCCGGCATAAGGTCACTGAGCGACACCGCCGCCCAACCGGCGGCGACGATGAGATACGCAAGTAGACAAGCGAGGAGCGCGAGCATCCGCCTGGCGATCATCTTGAGTGGCATGGCTTTCCTTTTCCTGTGTTGAGATGCCGATTCTGGACCCGCCTGACCGGCAGCCAGGCGTCGATGTGACGAAATCCCGGCACGGCGTGACAGCTTCCGCCGCTGCCGCTGTTGGCCGTATATCCGCCTGCTATACTCGCTGCCGATGAATACCGCACCCTCCCTAGTCATTCCGCGTGCGCCTTGGCCGGCGGCGGCGAAAACCATCCTTCTCAATGTTCTGGTGTGGGTGGCGATCAGCGGCGTCGGCGCGTTCGGGAACCACAACGACCATGCAGAACAAGGCTTCCTGAACCTCTGGTTGAAATGGTGCGCCGAGTATGCGCCGATGGCGGTGCTGAGCTCCGGCCTGTGCCTGGCGCTGGAGCGATGGCCCGCATTGTTCGAGCGGCGCCGAAACGTGGTGGGATTGTTCATCGCCATGGTGCTGGTGTTCCAGCCGCTCCAGTGGTTTTACATCGACTGGGTGCGTGGCGGCAGCCTGGAGGACGCGCGCCAGGTGCTGGTGAAGATGCGCCGTTACGGCTGGTTCATGAGCAGCGCGACCTTCGCCATCATCGTCGCCATCGGCAACTGGCGCCTGGCCAAGGCACGCGAGCGCGCCTGGCAGCAGGCACACACCGAGAACCTGCAGTTATCCCTGGCGTTGGAGCAGCAGCGCATGCTGGCCCTGCGCGCGCAGCTTGAGCCGCATTTTATTTTTAACGCGCTCAACGCCATCAGCGCCTTGGTCCGCGGCGGCGACAAGGCGGTGTCGCTGAACGGTATCAACCGCCTCAGCGACCTGCTGCGCTATGCCTTGTCGGCCAGCCTGCGCGACCATGTCAGCCTGGGCGAGGAACTACAATTCGTCCAGGACTACACGGACTTGCAGCGGCTGCGCTACGGCGACCGTCTGCATATCAGCATCGATTGCGACGATGAGCTGCTGCACGCAGCCCAATGCCCGCCGCTGTTGCTGCAGCCCCTGATCGAAAACGCGCTGCGCCACGATCTGGATTGCCACGCGGGCGACAGCGATATCCGCGTCCGCTTCGAGCGGCAAGCGGAGGATTTGCTGATTACGGTCTCGAATCCGGTCAATCTCCACGCGCCGCCCAATCCCGGCACCGGACTGGGACTGGCAAACACGCGGGCGCGGCTTGTGATGTCCAATCCGCTCGCCTCGCTGCACGCCGAGCGGCGCGGCGACCGGTTCTTTGCGGAGATCCGCTTGCCGCTCGCGGTGCAGGATTAAATGCCAGTCACATACATCATCGTCGACGACGAACCGCCAGGACGCGTGAATCTACGGTTGGCAATGGAATCCTATCCGGACTGGCAACTGCTGGCCGAATGCGACAGCGCGGCCGCCGCCCGCAACGTGCTGGCGACAGCCAGCGTCGACGCGATATTCCTGGATATTCAAATGCCACGCGAAACCGGCCTGGCGCTGGCGCGCGAGTTGAGCCGCTTACCCGCGCCGCCGCTGATCATCTTCGTCACGGCCTTTAACGCCTATGCGGTGGACGCGTTCGAAGTCCACGCGCTCGACTACCTGCTTAAGCCGATCGACGACAGGCGGCTGGCGCAAACCGTCGAATGGGCTACCCACATGCTGCGCTACCGCCAGTCCGAGGGCTATGGCAGCGCCTTGCGCGGCTACGTCGACTTCGCGCCGGACCGCTATCTCGACGCGATCAGCGTGCGCTCGATCGGCTACATCGAGCAAATCCGGGTGGCCGAGGTGCTGTGGCTCCAATCGGCCGGCAATTACGTCGAGCTGCACCTGGCGTCCCGCAAGGTGCTGCACCGCATACCGCTCAGCCGTCTGGAGCCGCTGCTGAAGCCCGACGACTTCCTGCGCGTCCACCGCGCGGCGATCGTCCGCCGCGACCAGATCAAGCGCTTATCGATAGTCGGTGACGGCCGCTACCTGCTTACATTGCGCTGCGAGGCGCAGGTTCCGGTGAGCGAACGCTATCTCAACGCTTTGAAAGCTTGCATGTAATGCACTGCGGGTGCACCGCCGGTGCGCACCGATAGCGTGCAATCGTGCACCGCAACATAGCACTGCCCCAGTGCGATCCAGGCGCGCTGCGGGCTTCTCCCTCTGTGGCAGGCCGGTTTGCGGGCTGGCACAGCTCTTGCAATACAGAGGCTAAGGGATCAACGGCGATCCCCCCGAATACATCAGCTGACCCAATGACGGGTTGGCAGGACAACGGCGTCCGCCCAACCCGGTCTTAGGTGACCTTGGTTGTGCGGGCGCCTTTTTGTTTTCTGAACGGGATAAAAAAATGGCCACCAAAGCTACCAGCATCAAGCTCTTTTCGATCTCAACGCCGCAGATGCGGGCGTTCCACCTGACCTGGATGGCGTTCTTCGTCTGCTTCTTCGCCTGGTTCGCCTGCGCGCCGCTGATGCCGGTGATTAAAGGTGAATTCGGCCTGAGCGTCGCGCAGATCGCTAATATTAATATCGCAGCCGTGGCCATTACCATCCTCGTTCGGCTGGTGGTCGGCCCGCTGTGCGACCATTTCGGCCCGCGCAAAACCTATACGGGCTTGCTGCTGCTGGGTTCCATCCCTGTGATCGGCGTGGCCTTCGCGCAGAGCTATGAGAGCTTCTTGCTGTTCCGCCTCGGTATCGGCGCGGCCGGCGCCAGCTTCGTCATTACGCAGTACCATACCTCGGTAATGTTCGGACCTAAGGTGGTGGGCACCGCCAACGCCGCTGCCGCAGGTTGGGGCAATGCAGGCGGCGGTGTGGCGCAAGCCGTGATGCCGCTGCTGATGACCGCCATGGTCATGCTGGGCGTGAGCGAAACCCTGGGCTGGCGCGCCGCGCTGCTCGTGCCGGGTGTGCTGATGATCGTCATGGCGGGCGTGTACTACCGCTTTACGCAGGACTGCCCACAAGGGAACTTCAGCGAGCTGCGTGCGGCCGGTGTCGCCATCGAAGGCGGCAAGAAAGGTGGCTGGGATAGTTTCAAGCTGGCTTCCGCCAACTATCGCGTCTGGATGCTGTTCATCACCTACGGTGCCTGCTTCGGCATCGAGATCTTCATCCACAACATCGCCGCGATCTACTACGTCGACCACTTCAAACTGACGCTGGCCCAAGCCGGCATGGCGGCGGGCAGCTTCGGCCTGCTGGCATTGTTCGCCCGTGCGCTGGGCGGCTGGGTGTCGGACAAATTCGCCGCCGCCGGCAATCTGAATAACCGCGTCACGCTGCTGTTCGTGCTGATGCTGGGCGAAGGCGTCGGCCTGCTGATGTTCGCCAACGCCGGCAGCGCCGCGCTGGCAATCGGCGCCATGCTGGTCTTCGGCCTGTTCACCCACATGGCCTGCGGCGCGACCTACGCCATCGTGCCTTTCGTCGACAAGCGCGCCCTGGGCGGCGTGGCCGGCATCATCGGCGCGGGCGGCAACGTCGGCGCCGTGGCCGCGGGCTTCCTGATGAAAGGCCTGGGCAATGTGCAGCAAACCTTGAGCATCCTCGGCGTCGTCGTCGCCGCATCCGCGTTGTGCGCGCTGGCCGCCCGCTTCAGCAGCAGCGCCGTCGAAGAAACCGAAACCGCCGCCAAGCTGGCAGCCTAAGAGGACATTATGAAGATTATCGTTATCGGCCACGGCATGGTTGGCCACAAATTCCTGGAATGTCTGGCCAACAGCGGCACCCCCAATCTGCAGGTGACGGTGCTGTGCGAAGAACCGCGCCCCGCCTACGACCGCGTGCACCTGTCCGAGTTCTTCTCCGGTAAATCGGCGGAAGACCTCTCGCTGGTGAAGCCGGGCTTCTTCGAGCGTGACGACATGGTGCTGCGCCTGAACACCCGCGCCACCGCCATCGACACCAAGGCCAAGACCGTCACCACCGCCGACGGCAATGTGCTGGACTACGACAAGCTGGTGATCGCCACCGGCTCCTTCCCCTTCGTGCCGCCGCTGCCGGGCAAGGAGCGTAAGGACTGCTTCGTCTACCGCACCATCGAAGACCTGGAAGCGATGCTCGAATGCGGCAATCGCTCCAAGACCGGCGTCGTGATCGGCGGCGGCCTGCTGGGCCTCGAGTGCGCGAAGGCTCTGCGCGACATGAAACTGGAAACCCACGTGGTCGAATTCTCGCCGCGCCTGATGGCGGTGCAGGTGGACGACGGCGGCGCGCGCGTGCTGCGCCGGAAAATCGAAGACCTGGGCGTGACCGTCCACACGGGTAAAAACACCACCGCCATCGTCGACGGCGTCGATGGCACCCACCGCATGGAGTTCGCCGACGGCGGCCACCTGGACGCGGACATGATCGTGTTCTCGGCCGGTATCCGTCCGCGCGACATGCTGGCGCGCGAGAGCGGCCTGACCATCGGCCCACGCGGCGGCATCGAGATCAACAACAACTGCGTCACCTCCAACCCGGACGTCTACGCCATCGGCGAATGCGCGCTGTGGGGCGGCTTGATCTTCGGCCTGGTGGCGCCGGGCTACGAGATGGCGCGCGTGGCGGCCAAGCACATGCTGGGCGAAGCGGCGGAATTCGCCGGCGCCGACATGAGCACCAAGCTGAAACTGATGGGCGTGGACGTGGCCAGCATCGGCGACCCGCATGGCAAGGTCGAAGGCAGCCGCTCCTACCAGTTCACCGACGAGCGCAAACAGATCTACAAGAAGATCGTGGTCTCCGACTGCGGCAAGTACCTGCTGGGCGGCGTGATGGTGGGCGACGCCAGCGAATACGGCACGCTGCTGCAGATGATGCTGAACAAAATCGAGCTGCCGGAATCGCCGGAGTTCCTGATCCTGCCGCAGTCGGATGGCGCGGCCAAGCCAGGCCTGGGCGTGGACGCGCTGCCGGAAGGCGCGCAGATCTGCTCCTGCAACGACGTGTCGAAAGGCGCGCTGTGCGCGGCGGTGGCGGGCGGCGCCACCACCATCGGCGAATTGAAGAGCTGCACCAACGCCGGCACCTCCTGCGGCGGCTGCGTGCCGCTGGTGACGCAGGTGATGAAGGCCGAGATGAAGAAGCTCGGCATGGCCGTCAACAACCACGTCTGCGAGCACTTCGCTTATTCGCGCCAGGAGCTGTTCCACCTGATCAAAGTCGGCCAGATCAAGAGCTTCGGCGACCTGCTGGCCAAGCATGGCAAGGGCCTTGGCTGCGACGTCTGCAAACCGCTGGCCGCCAGCATCCTGGCGTCGGTGTGGAACGACTTCGTGTTGAAGAAGGAGCACGCCAGCCTGCAGGACACCAACGACTACTTCCTCGGCAATATCCAGAAGGACGGCACCTACTCGGTGGTGCCGCGCATGCCGGGCGGCGAAGTCACCGCCGACGGCCTGATCGCGGTCGGCATGGTGGCCAAGAAGTACCAGCTGTACACCAAGATCACCGGCGGCGCCCGGGTCGATTTGTTCGGCGCCCGCGTTGAGCAGCTGCCGCTGATCTGGGAAGAGCTGATCGCCGCCGGCTTCGAATCCGGCCATGCCTACGGCAAGTCGCTGCGCACGGTGAAATCCTGCGTCGGCTCGACCTGGTGCCGTTACGGTGTCGATGATTCCATCGGCCTGGCGATCGAGCTGGAAAACCGCTACAAGGGCTTGCGCACGCCGCACAAGATCAAGTTCGGCGTATCGGGCTGCACCCGCGAGTGCGCCGAAGCGCAGGGCAAGGACGTCGGCGTGATCGCCACCGAAAAGGGCTGGAACCTGTACGTGTGCGGCAACGGCGGCATGAAGCCGCGCCACGCCGAGTTGCTGGCGACGGACCTGGACAAGGCCACGCTGGTCAAGTACATCGACCGCTTCCTGATGTTCTACACCCGCACCGGCGACCGCCTGCAGCGCACCAGCGTGTGGCGCGAGAACCTGGAAGGCGGCCTGGATTACCTGAAGCAGGTCGTCGTCAACGACAAGCTGGGCATCGGCGCCGAACTGGAAGCCGATATGCAGCACGTGGTCGACACCTATGCATGCGAGTGGAAGGAAGCCGTCGAGAATCCTGAAACCCGCAAGCGCTTCCGTCACTTCGTCAACAGCGAGAAGGGCGACGAGAACGTGTTGTTCATGGAAGAACGCGGCCAGATTCGTCCGGCCACCGTGGAAGAGCGCAAGCGCGTGATTCCGATCGCAGTCAAGGCAGCTTGAGGAGAACTTTATGCATCGCGATATTCAAACCGATAACTGGATCGCCGTCTGCAACCTGGACGAGATCGTGCCCAACACCGGCGTATGCGCCCTGTTGAACAAGCAGCAGGTCGCCGTGTTCCATGTGGACGACGGCAGCGCGCGCGTGTTCGCCATCGATAACTACGATCCGAATTCCGAGGCTTCCGTGCTGTCGCGCGGCCTGGTGGGCAACCTGGGCGAACGCATCGTGGTCGCCTCGCCGATCTACAAACAGCACTTCGACCTGCAAACGGGCGAGTGCCTGGAGGCGCCTGAGCATTCGGTCGGCATTTATCCCGCCCGCATCGACGGCGGCAAAGTCTGGGTCGGCCTGTGAACGCAACTCCGTCATTCCCGCGTACGCGGGAATCCATGGAACGCTTGCCTGCATGCGAAGTATGGATTCCCGCCTGCGCGGGAATGACAGTGGAAGGGGTAACTGAATGAAGCCATCTCTGGTAGTCATCGGCAACGGCATGGCCGGCATGCGCACGGTGGAGGAGCTGTACAAACTGGCGCCCAGCATGTACGACATCACCGTGTTCGGCGCCGAGCCGCACGGTAACTACAACCGCATCCTGCTGTCGCCTGTACTGGCGGGCGAAAAGAGCATGGAAGACATCATGCTCAACACGCGCGAATGGTACGTCCAGCACGGCATCACGCTGCACGCCGGCGATCCGGTCGAGCACATCGACCGCCGCAAGCGCATCGTGCGCGCGCGCTCCGGGCTGGAAGTGCGCTACGACCGCCTGCTGATCGCCACCGGCTCCAAGCCCTTCATCATTCCCGTGCCGGGCCACGAGCTGCCAGGCGTGCTGGCCTTCCGCGACATCCAGGACGTGGAGAGCATGCTGGCCATGGCGCGCAATCACCGCCACGCGGTGGTGATCGGCGGCGGCCTGCTGGGTCTTGAGGCGGCCAACGGCCTGCAACGCCAAGGCATGTCCGTCACCGTGATCCACGTGACCGACGCGCTGATGAACCAGCAGCTCGACAAGCCTGCCGCGCTGCTGCTGCAAAAGGCGCTGGAAGCCAAGGGCCTGAAGTTCATGATGAGCGCACAGACCGCGGAAATCGTCGGTCCGGACCGCGTGCGCGCGGTGCGCTTCAAGGACGGCAGCGAGATCCCGGCCGACCTGGTGGTGATGACCGCCGGCGTTCGCCCCAACATCGACCTGGCCAAATCCGCCGGCCTGCATTGCGAACGCGCCATCGTGGTCGACGACACGCTGCAAACCTACGATCCGCGCGTGTACGCCGTGGGCGAATGCGTGCAGCACCGCAGCGCGACCTTCGGCCTGGTGGCGCCGATCTGGGACCAGGCGCGCGTCTGCGGCGCCCACCTGGCCGGCGCCGGCGTGCGCCGCTACGTGCAGCAGACCTCTCCGACCCGTTTGAAAGTGACCGGCGTGGACCTGTACTCGGTCGGCGATTTCATCGGTGGCGAAGGCAGCGAGGACCTGGTGCTGCGCGACGCGCGGCGCGGCGTCTACAAGCGGCTGGTACTGAAGGATGGCCGCGTCACCGGCGCCGTACTGTATGGCGACGTCAAGGACGGTCCGTGGTACTTTAACCTGATTCAAAACCGCACCGACATTACGCCGATCCGGCAAAACCTGTTGTTTGGCGAAGCGCTGTCCGCGCGCGCCGCATGATTTGAGCGAGAAGCATCTTGAACCTGTCCACTGACCATCTTGCAGTACGCACCACCTGCGCCTATTGCGGCGTCGGTTGCGGCGTGCAGGCCACGCCCATGGCCGACGGCACGTTCGCCATCGCCGGCGACAAGCTGCATCCTGCAAACAAGGGCCGCCTGTGCGTCAAAGGCTCGGCATTGGGCGAGACGATCGGGCTGGAAGGCCGCCTGCTGTATCCGCAGGTGCGCGATGCGGACGGCCTGCGCCGCGTATCGTGGGACGCCGCGCTGGACAAGGTGGCCGACGGCTGGCGCGCCATCATCGCCGAGCATGGCCCGGACGCGGTGGCGCTGTACGTCTCCGGCCAGCTGCTGACCGAGGACTACTACGTCGCCAATAAGCTGATGAAGGGCTACATCGGCAGCGCCAACATCGACACCAACTCGCGGCTGTGCATGTCGTCGGCGGTGGCCGGCTACAAGCGCGCCTTCGGCGAAGACCTGGTGCCGCTCTGCTACGACGACCTGGAACTGGCCGACATGGTGGTGCTGGTCGGCTCCAACACCGCGTGGTGCCATCCCATCCTGTTCCAGCGCATCCTCAAGGCCAAGGAAAGCCGGCCGGAGATGAAGATCGTCGTCATCGATCCGCGCCGCACCGCGACCTGCGAACTGGCCGACCTGCACCTGCCGGTCAAGGCGGGCACGGACGTGTGGCTGTTCAACGGCCTGCTGAGCTACCTGGCGCGCATCGGCGCGGTTGATCCGGCGTTTGTAGGCCATCACACCAACGGCCTGGATGCGGCGCTGGACACGGCCAACATCGATTGCCGCGATCCTGCCGCCGTGGCGAAAATCTGCCGTATCGAACTGCCGGCGCTGATGGAGTTCTACGAATCGTTCGCCTCCACGCGCAAGACCATTACCGCGTTCTCGATGGGCGTCAATCAATCCTCGGCCGGCACCGACAAGGTCAACGCCATCGTCAACTGCCACCTGATCGGCGGCCGTATCGGCAAGCCGGGCATGGGCCCGTTCTCGATCACCGGCCAGCCCAATGCGATGGGCGGACGCGAAGTGGGCGGCCTGGCCAACATGCTGGCCGCGCACATGGACCTGGACCGCGCCGACCACCGTGAAGTGGTGCAGACCTTCTGGGACTCGCCGGCCATCGCCGCCAAGCCCGGCCTGAAAGCGGTCGACCTGTTCCAGGCGATTGAAGCGGGCAAGGTCAAGGCGGTGTGGGTGATCGCCACCAATCCGCTGGTCAGCATGCCGGACGCGGACCAGGTGCGGCGCGCGCTGGAGAAGTGCGAACTGGTGGTCGCTACCGACATCATGCAGAACACCGACACCAACGCCTATGCCGACGTGCTGCTGCCAGCGCTGGGCTGGGGCGAGAAGGACGGCACGGTCACCAATTCCGAGCGCCGCATCTCGCGCCAGCGCGCCTTCCTGCCGGCGCCGGGCGAGGCGCTGCCGGACTGGAAGATCCTGTCGCTGTTCGCGCAGCGCATGGGCTTTAGCGGCTTCGACTTCCAAGGCGCAGAGGGCGTGTTCGACGAGCATGCGCGCCTGAGCGGCTTCCGCAACGCCGTCGGCGACGTGCCGCGCGCCTTCGACATGTCGGGCTTGGCCGGTCTCAATCAACGCGGCTACGACGAGCTGGAACCGACCCAGTGGCCGGTGCGCCGCACCGCGTCGGGCGAGCTGCAGGTTGAGGCGCGCCTGTTCAAGGACAACGTCTTCGCCCATGCCGACGGCAAGGCGCGCTTCATCGCCACGGCCACGCGCGCGCCGGCCAACACCATTTGCGAGGATTTCCCGCTGACGCTCAACACCGGCCGCGTGCGCGACCAGTGGCACACCATGACGCGCACCGGAAAATCCGCCACGCTGGCCGATCACATCGCCGAATCCTTCGTCGACATCCACCCGCAGGACGCGCTGCTGCACGGCGTGCGCGAGGGCGAACTGGCGCGCGTCAGCTCCGCATGGGGCGCGATGGTGGCGCGCGTGCAGCACGGCGGCGGCATCCCGCGCGGCAGCGTGTTCATTCCGATCCACTGGTCGGGTCAGACCTCGTCCGATGCGCGCGTTGGCGCCCTGGTCAACCCGGTGGTCGACCCGGTTTCCGGCGAGCCGGAATTCAAGCACACGCCGGTGCGCATCGAGCAGTTCCGCGTGAACTGGCATGGCTTCATCCTGAGCCGGACCGCGATGAATCTCGACAGCGTGGCCCATTGGACGCGCATCCAGGGCCGCGAATTCGCCCGCTACGAACTGGCCGGACGTAACACCATCAAGGACTTCGGCGGCTGGGCGCGCGAGCTGCTGGGCGTCGCGGACCTGGACGCCGACTGGCTCGAATACGAAGACCGCACCGCCGGCGTTTACCGCGCCGTGCACGTGGTGAACGACCGCATCGAACAATGCATTTTCCTGTCGCCGCGCCAGGACATGCCGTCGCGCGCCTGGCTGGCCAGCCTGTTCGTCAAGCTGGAGCTCAGCGAGATCGACCGCGTCGGCCTGCTGGTTGGCATGCCGGTCGAGAAGGGCGCCGATACCGGTCCTACCGTGTGCTCCTGCTTTGGCGTGGGCCGCAACACGATCTGCAACGCCATCATCGAAAAGGACCTGAAAACGGTGCCGGAGGTGACGGCATGCCTGAAAGCCGGCGGCAATTGCGGCTCCTGCGTGCCGGAGATTAAAAAGATACTTGTGCAGACGCGCGTGGAGGCGGAGGAAGAAAGGTTGTAAACATGGTAAATTAGACTATCGATCGCTTGATCATGACTACAGAGAGCGAACATGTCTATCCGTGAAAACTTCTCCGATGCCGATATGGACCAGTGGCTCAACGAGAACCGAGTCACTGAAATCGAATGCCTGGTGCCCGATTTGACGGGCGTGGCGCGCGGGAAGATCCTGCCGCGCGCCAAATTCACCCAGGAGTGCGGCATGCGCATTCCCGAGGCGGTGCTGGGCATGACCGTCACCGGCAACTACCCGACCGAGAACGCGGCCTACGACCGCGCCATCTCCTCCACCGACCGCGACATGATCCTGCGCGCGGACCCCGGCAGCATCACCAAAGTCCCCTGGGCCATCGACCCGACCGCGCAGGTGATCCACGACTGCTACTTCGCCGACGGCACGCTGGTCGATTTCGCCCCGCGCTCGGTGCTGCGCCGTGTACTCAAGCTGTATGCGGACCGCGGCTGGAAGCCGGTGGTGGGCCCGGAGCTGGAGTTCTACCTGACCGAAAAGAACATCGATCCCGACCTGCCGCTGAAGGCACCGGTGGGCCGCAGCGGCCGCGCCGAAACCAGCCGCCAGGTCTATAGCATCGACGCCGTCAACGAATTCGATCCGCTGTTCGAGGACATCTACGACTACTGCGCGCTGATGAACCTCGACGTCGACACGCTGATCCACGAAACCGGCGCCGGCCAGATGGGCCTGAACTTCCAGCACGGCGATGCGCTGGCCTTGGCCGACAACGTCTTCTACTTCAAGCGCACCTTGCGCGAGGCGGCGCTCAAGCACGACATGTACGCCACCTTCATGGCCAAGCCGATGGCGGGCGAGCCCGGATCGGCGATGCACGTGCACCAGAGCGTGAGCGACGCCGCCACCGGCCGCAACATCTTCAGCGCGGCGGACGGATCGCCGTCGGCCCACTTCCGCCACTACATCGGCGGCCTGCAGCGCTACACGCCGTCGGTGATGGCGATCATGGCGCCGTATGTGAACTCCTATCGCCGCATCGTGCGCCACACGGCGGCGCCGATCAATATCCAGTGGGGCATCGACAACCGCACTGTGGGCTTCCGCATTCCCATCTCCGGCGTCGAACAGCGGCGGGTGGAGAACCGCATTATCGGCGCGGACGCCAATCCCTACCTGGCGATGGCGGTCACGCTGGCCTGCGGCTACCTAGGACTGGTGGACCAGCTGGAGCCGACCCCGATGACTACCGCCAGCGCCTACGACCATCTGTTCGAGCTGCCGCAAGGGCTGCCGCAGGCGCTGGAGCTGCTGCGACGCGAGGACCGGTTGCGCGATGTGCTGGGCGAACGCTTCATCGACGTCTACACAGCGATCAAGGAACTGGAGCACCAGGAATTCATGACCGTCATCAGCCCGTGGGAGCGGGAACACCTGCTGTTGCATGTGTGATTTCGTCATTTATAATCACGGGTTCGACCAAGCGCGCGGCCTGCGGTCGGCCCGTTCCCCACGGTTTTCCGATAATATCGTTAATATCATTTATATTTTAATAACATGACCCAAGAGCGAGAACCCTTCCTGCTGATCCGCAACCTGGTTAAGGAATTCGATGGCGTCCGCGCCGTCAACGATGTGTCGGTGGCGATCAACAAGGGCGAGATCTTTGCGCTGCTGGGGAGTTCCGGTTGCGGCAAGTCCACGCTGCTGCGCATGCTGGCCGGGTTCGAAACGCCGACCCAGGGCCAGATCACGCTGGGCGGCAAGGACATCGTCGGCGTGCCGCCATACGAGCGCCCGATCAACATGATGTTCCAGTCGTACGCGCTGTTCCCGCACCTGACGGTATGGGACAACATCGCCTTCGGCCTGCGCCGCGACGGCCTTCCGAAGGACGAAATCGCCGCGCGCGTGGAGCAGATGCTGGCGCTGGTGCAGCTGGGCGCCTACGGCAAGCGCAAGCCGCACCAGCTCTCCGGTGGACAGCAGCAGCGCGTGGCGCTGGCGCGCAGCCTGGCCAAGCGTCCGCAGTTGCTGCTGCTGGACGAGCCGCTGGGCGCCCTGGACAAGAAGCTGCGCGAACGCACGCAGATGGAACTGGTCGGCATCATCGAGGAAGTGGGCGTGACCTGCGTGATGGTGACCCACGACCAGGACGAGGCCATGAGCATGGCGACCCGCATCGCCGTGATGAGCGAAGGCCGCATCCTGCAGGTGGGCGCGCCGGGCGAAATCTACGAAACGCCGAACTGCCGCTTCGTCGCGGACTTTATCGGCAGCGTGAACATGTTCAACGGCAGCGTGACGGTCGATGAGCCGGACCACGTCATCGTCGAAACGACGGAAGGCCGCCACTACGTCACCCACGGCATCACGGGCACGGTGGGCATGCCGGTGTCGGTCGCGGTGCGGCCCGAAAAAATCGCCGTGCAGGCCGGGGCGCCGACCGCGGCGCAGCGCGCCAACGCCAGCGAGGACGGCTACAACTGCGTGCAGGGCGTGATCACGGCGATGGCCTATTTCGGCAACGAGACGCTGTACCACCTGCGCCTCGACAGCGGCATGGTGCTGAAGGTCTCGCGCACCAACGCCGCCCGCCATGACGACTCGGCGCTCAAGCGCGACCAGCGCGTCTACGCCTGGTGGGACGGTGCCGACGTCGTCGTGCTGACCAGCTAAGGCGGAGCGGCCATGAACTTTCTCAAGAACCTGCTGACCGGGCGCTGGATCACCGGCCGCAACGTGGTGATCGCCGTGCCATTCCTGTGGCTGACGGTCGCCTTCCTGGTGCCGTTCCTGATCGTGATGCGCATCAGCTTCACCGAGGCGGACACCGGCGGCAATCCCTTCGGCACCTTGATGACGCTGGCCGACGGCGTCATCACGCTCAAGGTCAAGATCTCCAACTACCTGTTCATCGCGCAGGACGACCTGTATGCGATCACCTACCTGAACTCCATCAAGTTCGCCGCTATCACGGCCTCGCTGTGCCTCATCATCGGTTATCCGTTCGCCTACTTCATGGCGCGCGCCAAGCCGACGGTGCGCCCGGTGCTGCTGATGCTGGTGATGATGCCGTTCTGGACCTCCTTCCTGCTGCGCATCTACGCATGGAAGGGCATCCTGGCCAACAACGGCATCCTGAACCACTTCCTGATCAGCATGGGCTTCATCACCGAGCCGCTGCACCTGATGAACACCCAGTTCTCGCTCATCATCGGCATGGTCTACGCGTATTTGCCGTTCATGATCCTGCCGCTGTACGCCAATCTGGTGAAGATGGACCTGCGCTTCCTCGAGGCTGCGGCCGACCTGGGAGCGACGCCGATGCAGGCGTTCTGGCGCATCACGGTGCCGCTGTCGAAGTCCGGCATCATCGCCGGCACCATGCTGGTGTTTATCCCGGCGGTGGGCGAGTACGTGATCCCTGAGCTGCTGGGCGGCCCGGAAACGCTGATGATCGGCCGCCAGCTGTGGGACGAGTTCTTCACCAATAACGACTGGCCGCTGGCGTCGGCGGTGACGGTGGTGGTGATCCTGCTGATCCTGGTGCCGATGGCGATCTTCAATAAATACAAGGCAGAGCAGGAGGCCCGCCCATGAAGGGACATTCCAATTTCGTGCAGCGCTGGTTCGGGCGCGGCTGGCTTTCGCTGGGCTATCTGTTCCTCTACCTGCCCATCGTGGTACTGGTGGTGTTCTCGTTTAACAGCTCGCGCCAGGACATGGTGTGGAGCGGCTTCTCGACACAGTGGTACGCGGCGCTGATGGAGGACACGGAGATCATCGGCGGCTTCGGCCTGTCGCTGCGCATCGCGCTGCTGACGGCTTGCAGCTCGGTGGTGTTGGGGACCTTTGCGGCGTTTGTGCTGAACCGCTACCAACGCTTCGCCGGCCGCACGCTGTTTTCGGGCATGGTCAGCGCGCCGCTGGTGATGCCGGAGGTGATCATCGGCCTGTCGCTGCTGCTGATGCTGGTGTCGGTGCAGAAGGCGTTCGGCTTCCCGGAGCGCGGCCTGGTGACGATCTGGCTGGGCCACACCCTGCTGGGCATGGCCTATGCGGCGGTGGTGGTGCAGTCGCGCCTTCAGGAGATGAACAAGTCGCTGGAGGAAGCGGCGATGGATCTCGGCTGCCGTCCGTTCCAGGTGTTCTTCCTGGTGACGCTGCCGAACATCACGCAGGCGCTGGGTTCCGCGTGGCTGCTGACGTTCACGCTGTCGCTGGATGACGTGGTGCTGTCGGCCTTCCTGTCCGGCCCCGGCTCATCGACGATGCCCATCGTGATCTTCTCGCGTGCCCGTCTGGGCCTGGACCCGCGGGTGAACGCGGTGGCGGCGCTGACCATTCTTGTGGTGTCGATCGGCGTGATCGGATCGAGCCTCTACATGGCGCGCGGCGAGCGCCTGCGCCAGAAACAGGTCGCCGCCGCAGCCAAAGGCTAGTCGACGTAGCCCTGCTCGTGCTCTCGCCAGGGCATGTGCTTCATGCTTGCACTTCCGCTGCGATCAGGTCGGCGGAGGCGGCATGCGGTTCAAAGTGGTTCCATCAAATTTAAACAAGTGGAACTCACAATGATACCAAAATGGGCATATGATGAAGCCATGAATAGCCCAATTGTCATCATTCCCGCCTGTGTGAACCAGATCGGCGCCCACGCCAACCACACAGCCCAGTTCAAATATGTCGCCGCAGTGGCCGATGGAGCGGGTTGTACTCCGCTCATCATGCCGGCCCTGGGCGCGTCCACCGATTTTGAAACGCTGCTGGCGCTGGCCGACGGCGTCATGCTGACCGGCTCACTATCGAACGTGCACGCCAGCCTGTATGGGCAGGAAGTGCAGGACCCCTCGCTGCCGCAGGACGCGGCGCGCGACGCCACCACGCTGCCCTTCATCCGCGCGGCGCTCAAGCGCGGCATACCGCTGCTGGCGATCTGTCGCGGTTTCCAGGAGGTGAACGTGGCGCTGGGCGGCACGCTGCACCAGGCGGTGCACAACGTGGCCGGCATGGCCGACCACCGCGAGCGCAAGGACCAGCCGCTGGATCAGCAGTACGCCGCCGTGCATCGCCTGCGATTGGAGCCTGGGGGGCAACTGGCGCGCATATTGGGCGGCGCTGCCGAAATCATGGTCAATTCGCTGCACGGCCAGGGCATCGCCCAACTGGCGCCATCGCTGGTCGCGGAAGCACGCGCCGACGATGGCCTGGTGGAAGCCTACCGCGTGGCAGACGCCCGTAGTTTCGCCCTCGCGGTACAGTGGCATCCAGAGTGGCGCCTGGCGGAGAATCCAGACTCCGTCAGATTGTTCAAGGCCTTCGGCGAGGCCTGTCGCACATATAAAAACCAACGCTAAAACAGAAAGAGAACCATGGCAATCCGCGAAAATTTTACTTATACCGACATGGACCTGTGGCTCAACGAGAAGCGCGTCACCGAAATCGAATGCCTGGTCCCCGACTTGACCGGCGTGGCGCGCGGGAAGATCCTCCCTCGCGGTAAGTTCACCCAGGAGCGCGGCATGCGCATCCCTGAAGCGGTGCTGGGCATGACCGTGACCGGCAACTACCCGGTGGAAGACGCGGGCTACGACCGCGCCATCTCCACCACCGACCGCGACATGATCCTGAAGGCCGATCCAACCACCATCACCATGGTGCCTTGGGCCACCGACCCAACCGCGCAGGTCATCCACGACTGCTACTTCTCCGACGGCCGCCTGGTCGATTTTGCGCCGCGCTCCGTGTTGCGCCGCGTGCTCAAGCTGTATGCCGACAAAGGCTGGAAGCCGGTGGTGGCACCGGAACTGGAGTTCTACCTGACCGCCAAGAACAGCGATCCCGATCTGCCTTTGAAACCACCGATCGGCCGCAGCGGCCGCGCCGAGACCAGCCGCCAGGTCTACAGCATCGACGCCGTGAATGAATTCGATCCGCTGTTCGAAGACATCTACGATTACTGCGACATGATGAACCTCGACGTCGACACGCTGATTCACGAAATCGGCGCCGGCCAGATGGAGATCAACTTCCTGCACGGCGATCCGCTCGGCCTGGCCGACAAGGTGTTCTTCTTCAAGCGCACCTTGCGCGAGGCGGCGCTCAAGCACGATATGTACGCCACCTTCATGGCCAAGCCGATGGCAGGCGAGCCGGGATCGGCGATGCACGTGCACCAGAGCGTGGTCGACATCAAGTCCGGCAAAAACATCTTCAGCGCCGACGACGGCTCGGCCGCGCCGATCTTCAAGCACTACATCGGCGGCCTGCAACGCTATATGCCGTCGGCGATGGCGATCGTTGCGCCTTACGTCAATTCGTACCGCCGCATCGTGCGCCACACGGCGGCGCCGATCAACATCCAGTGGGGCATGGATAACCGCACCGTCGGTTTCCGCGTGCCGGAATCGGGCGTGCAGGATCGCCGCGTGGAGAACCGTATCATCGGCGCGGACGCCAATCCCTACCTGGCGCTGGCGGTCACGCTGGCCTGCGGCTACCTCGGCATGACCGAGCAGCTGGAGCCTACGCCGATGACCGTCGGCAGCGCCTATGACCTGATGGTCGAACTGCCGCAAGGCTTGCCGGAAGCGCTGCAACTGCTGCGTGGCGAGGACAAGCTGCGCAGTGTGCTGGGCGATCGCTTCATCGACGTCTACGCCGCCATCAAGGATCTGGAGCACCAGGAATTCATGACCGTCATCAGCCCGTGGGAGCGTGAGCACTTGCTGCTGCACGTCTGATCATTTTGAGACAGGAGTCATTATGTCGAACAATTCATTGGCGCCAAGCGCCGCATTGGTCTCGTCGGTAAAAGCCGCCGCGCGTCCGGAGCTGTATGACACCGCCGCCATCCAGAAGCTGGATACGGCACACTATATGCATCCCTTCACCGACCACAAGGCGCTCGGCGAAAAGGGCGCGCGCGTCATGGTGCGCGGCGAGGGCATCTATCTGTGGGACTCGCAGGGCAAGAAGGTATTGGACGGCATGTCCGGCCTTTGGTGTGTCAACGTCGGCTACGGCCGCACCAGCATTTCGGAGGCGGTGTACAAGCAGATGGAGACGCTGCCGTTCTATAACAGCTTCTTCAACACTACCAACATCCCGGCGGTGCAACTGGCCGCCAAGCTGGTGAAGATATCGCCGCCGCAGTTCAACCACGTCTACTTCACCGGCTCCGGCTCGGAGGGCAACGACACCAATCTGCGCATGGTGCGCCGCTATTGGGACGTGTTGAGTTACAAGGAGCGCCATACCATCATCAGCCGCCACAACGCCTACCACGGCAGCACCGTGGCCGGCGCGTCGCTGGGCGGCATGGACGGCATGCACGCGCAGGGCGGCTTGCCGATTCCCGGCATCGTGCACATCGGCCAGCCGAACTATCTGGAATCCGGTCGCGGTATGACGGAGGACGAATTCGGCATCGAGGCGGCTTCGTGGCTGGAGAAGAAAATCCTGGAGGTCGGCCCTGACAAGGTCGCGGCCTTCATCGGCGAGCCGATACAGGGCGCGGGCGGCGTGGTGATCCCGCCGGCCACATACTGGCCGGAGATCCAGCGCATCTGCGACAAGTACGGCATCCTGCTGATCGTCGATGAGGTGATCTGCGGCTTCGGCCGGCTGGGCAAGTGGTTCGCGTCCGAGCTGTTCGGCATCAAGCCGGATCTGATCACTTTCGCCAAGGGCGTCACCTCCGGCTATGTGCCGCTGGGCGGTGTGCTGGTCGGCGACCGGGTGGCCGATGTGCTGATCGAGCAGGGCGGCGAGTTCAATCACGGCTTCACCTATTCCGGTCATCCGGTCGCCTGCGCGGCCGCGCTGGAGAACATTCGCATCATCGAAGACGAGAAGCTGGTCGAGCGCGTCGGCAACGAGACCGGGCCATATCTGAAGAAGCGTTTTGCCGAGCTGGCGGATCACCCGCTGGTTGGCTATGCTGACAGCTGCGGCTTTGTCGCTGGCCTGAACCTGGTGCGTGTCAAAGGCGCGACCGTGCACGAGAACGTGCCCTTCGACGAAGAGCAGGCGGTGGGCATGGTCTGCCGTGGCTATATGTTCAACAACGGCATGATCATGCGCGCCGTGGGCGACCGCATGATCATCGCGCCGCCGCTGGTGATGACCTGCGCCCAGATTGACGAGATGGTTGCGCTGATCCGCCATTGCCTCGACCTGACCTACGCCGACCTCCAGCAGCGCGGCTGGCTGTAAATCCTGAAGTGGAGACGAATATGACGACAACTTCCTGGCACGAGCGGGCGAGCAGCCTGCAAATCGACGGCCGCGCCTTCATCGGCGGCGAGCGCGTTTGGGCCAAATCCGAACAGCAGTTTGAAAACCTGTCGCCGATCGATGGCCGCAAGCTGGGCATGATGGCGCGGTGCGACGGCGCCGATGTCGACCTGGCGGTGGCCGCGGCGCGCGCCGCCTTCGAAGACCGCCGCTGGGCCGGAAAATCGCCGGCGCAGCGCAAGCGCACGCTGATCAAGTTTGCGGACCTGGTGCAGAAATATGGCCCCGAACTGGCGCTGCTCGAAACGCTGGACATGGGCAAGCCGATCAAGTACAGCCAGAGCGTGGACGTGGGCGCGACCGCCAACTGCCTGCGCTGGTACGGCGAGGCGATCGACAAGATCTACGACGAGATCGCGCCGACGGCGGCCAACAGCCTGGCGCTGATCACGCGCGAACCGGTGGGCGTGGTGGCGGCCATCGTGCCGTGGAATTATCCGATGATCATGGCCGCGTGGAAGATCGCGCCGGCGCTGGCCGCCGGGAACAGCATGGTGCTCAAGCCCTCCGAGAAGTCGCCGCTGACGGCGCTGCGGCTGGCGGAGATCGCTCTGGAGGCGGGCATCCCTCCGGGCGTGTTCAATGTGCTGCCGGGTTATGGCCACGAAGCCGGCGCCGCGCTGGGCCTGCACATGGACGTGGACTGCATTGGCTTCACAGGCTCCACCCGCGTCGGCAAGCAGATTTTGCAGATGGCCGGGCAGTCCAACCTGAAGCGGGCCTGGACTGAATTGGGCGGCAAGTCGGCCAATATCGTCTGCGCCGATTGCCCGGATCTCGACAAGGCGGTGGAGGCGGCCATCGGCTCCATCTACTTCAACCAGGGCGAGAGCTGCAACGCGCCTTCGCGCCTGTTTGTGGAAGCGTCGATCAAGGACCGCTTCCTCGAAAAGGCGATGGCGATGATGCCGGACTTCCAGCCCGGCGATCCGCTCGACGAGAACACCGTCATGGGCGCCATCGTCGATGCGACGCAATTGAAGACCGTGATGGGCTACATCGAAACCGGCAAGTCGGGCGGCGCCAAGCTGCTCTCCGGCGGACGCCAGGCGCGCACCGACACCGGCGGCTACTACGTCGAGCCGACGCTGTTCGACCAGGTCGACAGCAGCATGACCATCGCGCGCGAAGAGATCTTCGGGCCGGTGTTGTCGGTGCTGAGCTTTACCGACGTGGAGGACGCGGTCAAGCAGGCCAACGCCACGCCCTACGGCTTGCAGGCCGCCGTGTGGACGGCCGACATCAGCAAGGCGATCCAGACTTCGCGCGCGCTGCGCGCCGGCACCGTGCACGTCAACCAGTACGACGGCGACGATATCACCGTGCCGTTCGGCGGCTACAAGCAGTCCGGCAATGGCCGCGACAAATCGCTGCATGCATTCGACAAATACACCGAGCTGAAAACTACATGGATACAAATCGGCTAGACAGCACGGCGGTCCGTTCGACGGAAGCGCTGCAGCGCGAGCTGGCCTCGAAAGGCGTGCGCTTCGTGTTCGCCCAGTTCACGGACATCCACGGCGCGGCCAAGGGCAAGCTGATACCGTTGGCGAACCTGGACGATATTGTCTCGCCGGGCGCCGGATTCTCCGGGCCGTCGATATGGGGTACGGGCTTGCCGCGCACCGGCCCACGCTCCGAATACTATGGCCGCGCCGACCTCTCCACCTTGAAGGTCATGCCCTGGCTGCCAGGCTACGCGCGCGTGGTGCTGGACGGCCATGTGGCCGGCGAGCCTTTCGATGCCTGCCCGCGCCAGGTATTGCGCCGGCAGGTCGAGCGTCTGGCGCAGCGCGGCTGGACCTTGAACGCGGGACTGGAGCCGGAGTTCTTCCTGCTGCAGAAAGGCGTCAACGGCTACGACGCCGAAGCCGCCGATACGCTGGAAAAGCCATCCTACGACACCAGGAGTTTGCTGCGCCGGCGCGGCTTCATCGAGAAGCTGACGACGTCACTGGACCAGTGCGGACTGGGCGTGTTCCAGATCGATCACGAGGATGCGACCGGCCAGTTCGAAGTCAATTACAAGTACGCCGACGCGCTCAAGGCGGCGGACAATTTCATGCTCTTCAAAATGGCGGCGCAGCATATCGCCGAAGAGGAGGGCATGCTGTTCTCGATGATGCCCAAGCCCTTTGCCGACCGTCCCGGCAGCGGCCTGCATTTCCATTTGTCGCTGGCGAATGTCGCCGGCAAGCCCTTGTTCGCGCTGGGCGAGGAGAGGGAACCGGGCGGGCGCGATCTCGGCCTGTCGTCGCTGGCTTATCACTTCATGGCGGGCCTGCTGCATCACGCGCCGGCGCTGACCGCGTTGTGCGCGCCGACGGTCAATTCGTATAAACGATTAATGTGCGGGCAGTCGCTGTCCGGTACCAGCTGGGCGCCCGCCTTCATCGGCTACGGCGACAACAACCGCACCACGGTCGCGCGTGTGGTCTACCAGCGCATCGAATGGCGCTTGCCGGATAGTTCGGCCAATCCCTACCTGGCGCTGGCCGGCGTGATCGCGGCGGGGCTGGACGGCATCGACCGGGCGCTCGAAGCTGCGGAACCTGTCAATCAGGACGTGTATGAAATGTCCGATGCCGCGCGCGCGGAACTGGGACTGACGCTGCTGCCGCAAAACCTTGGCGTCGCGGCGGCCGCGCTGAAGGCCGACGCGGTGCTGGCCGATGCCTTGGGCACGGAGATCGTCAACGAGTTTGTGGCACTGAAGAGCGCCGAATGGATCGAATACAGTCAACACGTCAGCGCCTGGGAAACCAAGCGCTATCTCGACCGCTTCTAGGAGTAAGCAATGAGTCAGGCCATGAAGGACTTTCTACGCGACCGCAACATTCACGAAGTGGAGTGTGTGATCGCCGACATGACCGGCATCGCCCGCGGCAAGATCCTGCCCAAGGACTTGTTCCTCAGCGAAGGCGAGATGCGCCTGCCCAAGAGCGTATTGCTCAACACCGTCAACGGCGAGCAGCCCAACAACCTGCCTTACGTCGGCGCCACCGATCCCGATATGATCTGCGTGCCGGACCTGGCCACGCTGCGGCAGGTGCCGTGGGCGGCGGAGAACGTCGCGCTGGTGATCCATGATTGCCAGGACTTCGACGGATCGCCGGTCGGCCTGTCGCCGCGCGCCGTGCTACGCAAGGTGCTCAAGCTGTACGCGGAGCGCGGCTGGCAGCCAGTGGTGGCGCCGGAGATGGAGTTCTATCTGGTCGCGCGCAGCAGCAATCCGCACGAGCCGCTGACGCCACCGTTGGGCCGTAGCGGCAAGACGGAATCCGGCCGGCAGTCGTATTCGATCGATGCTGTCAACGATTTCGATCCCTTCTTCCTGGAGCTGTCCACCTTCTGCAAGCAGCACGAGCTGGGCGTGGAGACGCTGATCCATGAGTCGGGCGCGGGGCAGATGGAGATCAATTTCACGCACGGCGATGCGCTGGAGCTGGCCGACCGCGTGTTTCTGTTCAAGCGCGCGGTGCGGGAGACCGCGCTGCGGCACGGGATCTTCGCCACCTTCATGGCCAAGCCGATGGAGACGGAGCCCGGCAGCGCGATGCACATCCACCAGAGCATATTGGATGTCGCGACCGGTACGAATATCTTCAGCCGTGCCGACGGCGAGGCCAGCGATTTGTTCTTCAACTATATCGCAGGGCTGGAACAGTACGCGGCGGCGGCCACGCTGCTGTTTGCGCCGCATGTGAATTCGTATCGGCGGCTGTCGCGCTTCATGTCGGCGCCGACCAATGTCCACTGGGGCTACGACAACCGCACCTGCGGCATCCGCATTCCCAACTCCTCGCCGCTCAACCGGCGCGTGGAGAACCGCGTGCCGGGCGTGGACGTCAATCCTTATCTGGCGATGGCCGCCACGCTGGCCTGCGGCTACCTCGGCATGACGCAAGGCCTGACGCCATCGGCGCCGACCGCCGACAGCGCCGAGCATGTGCACGACCAGCTGCCGCGCAATCTGGAGGACGCCATCCTGCGCCTGCGCGAATGCAAGCCGCTGGGCGAAATCCTGGGTGAGCTGTTCGTCCAGGCCTTCTGCGAAGTGAAGGAGCTTGAATTCGCCACCTACAGCCGCGTGATCAGCTCCTGGGAGCGCGAGCACCTGATGCTGCTGGTGTAACCATGGCCGACACCCGCGACGGATTGAACTGGCCGCGCGCGCAAGCGCTGACCGCCGCCGAGCGCGCCAGCTACATCGCGCGCAATCCCGAATCGGCGCGATTGGCCGGGCACGCCGCACAGCATCTGCTGTTCGGCGTGCCGATGCACTGGATGAACGACTGGTCCACGCCGTTCGCGCTGACGGTGAGCGAGGCCTCCGGCGCGCGCTTCCGCGACGCCGATGGCCACGAATACATCGACTTCTGCCTCGGCGACACCGGTGCCATGTTCGGCCACGCGCCGCAGCCGGTGCTATGGATTTACGGAAGAACTGGCGCGGCGAGTGGAGCGGGCCAAGCGCGATGCGCCCCCCGGTCACTCCGGCGTCGGCACCACGCTAAGCGCCAACATGTTCGCGATGGCCGCGATGCGCGCCAATCTGGAACAGGTGATGACGGCGGACGCCTACCAGCACATGTTCGCGCTGGCGGCCCAGCTAGCGGAAGGCCTGCGCGCCGTGAGCGCGCGCCACAAACTGCCGTGGTGCGTCACCCGGATCGGCGCCCGCACCGAATTCCAGTTCACACCCACCGCGTCGCAACACGGCACGCAGGCGCAAGCGATACTGGACGGCTAGCTTGAGCAGATCATCCACCTCTACCTGCTCAATCGTGGCCTGCTGATCACGCCGTTCCACAATATGCTGCTGGTCTGCCCGGCTACCGGTGAGCGCGACATCAAGCAACTGCTGGTGGCGTTTGACGCCTGCCTGTCCGAATTCGTTTGACGCAGATTAAGCGATGGTTTACAAAATGGTATATTATAAATGAAAATGTAAACCGCAATCGCACGGTTCTGGAGGTAAATCATGATTGGTCAACGGCTGTTCCGGGCGCGTAAGGCGGCCGGCTTATCGTTGCGTGAACTCGCGGTCAAGGTCGATTTGTCTCATGCCGCGATCAAGAAGTACGAAGACGAGTTGGCCGTACCAACTTCTGCCACACTCCTCAAACTCGCGAAGGCGCTGCAGGTTCGGACCGAATATTTCTTCCGGTCAGAGACGGTCGCATTGGAGCGCGTCGAGTACCGCAAGCGTAGTTCCTTGCCCAAGAAGCGCCTGGAAGCCATCGAGCATGAGGTTATCGATCAGATCGAGCGGCGCATCGAGTTGGAGGCATTGTTCCCGACGCCTCCGTTGAAAGAGTTTTCTCCTGTGGCCGGGTTGCCGAAGAAGATATCTGATCTGTCGCAGATCGAAGACGCAGCCGAGCAAGTACGCAATGCGTGGGCACTGGGCTATGCGCCGATTCCTGAGTTGATCGATGCGCTGGAGACGCATGGCATCCGGGTGTTCATGATCGATGCCAATGCGGACCCTAAATTTGATGGCTTGGCGGCTGCCGTTCACAAGATGCCCGTGATCGTGGTTGGCCGTAACTGGCCGGGGGACCTGCAGCGGTTCACGCTGGCACACGAGCTGGGACATTTAATGCTGGCAGGGCGTCTGGCCGAGCACATTGATGAGGAGGTGGCATGCAATCGGTTTGCCGGCGCTTTCCTGGTGCCGCGCCAGTCCGCGTTGCAAGAGTTGGGGCCACGGCGCAGCTTCATCGAACTTAAGGAGCTGGCTTTGTTGAAGGAGGAGTTTGGCCTCAGCATGGGCGGCCTGCTGTATCGCGCCCGCGATCTTGGCATCGTTAGTCCGGCATGGCGCGATGAGCAGGCACGCCAGTTCCGTCTGAAGGGCTGGCATCTGACGGAGCCTGGCGCACCATATCCAGTAGAGCAGCCCCACGTCTTCGAGCAGCTGATATTCCACGCGCTGGCGGAGGACTACATCGGCGAATCCAAGGCGGCGGAATTGATGCGTATGCCGATTAGCGCTTTTCGTAAAATGCGATCACTAGAAAGCGGCAATGCTGCTCCTTATCAGTGACGCCAACATACTGATTGATATGGACGTCGGCGGCTTGTTGGCACCGATGTTCAGTATGGAATATCGGTTTGCCGTACCTGATGTTCTGTATGTAGAAGAACTGGAAGAGCAACACGTCGGATTGCTCGACTTGGGCTTGGTGCCGATGACGCTGGACTCAGATGCGGTGGCCAACGCGATGATGCTCGTACGGCGCTACCCGCGACCGGGGCGTAACGATCTCCTTGCACTGGCGTTGGCGGCTGCGGAAGCATGCCCGCTGCTGACTGGAGACAAGGATTTGCGTGCAGCCGCCGAAGCGGAGGGCGTGGAAGTATGCGGAACGCTCTGGCTGGTGACGGAGATGGTACGAGCAGGGAAAATCTCAAAGACGGTGGCACGGCCGCATATCAGCGCATGCGCGATAGCGGCCGCAGGCTGCCTTGGGATCAGGCCGAGTTACTGCTGGCCGGCCAGGATTCCACAAGACCTTAGAAGCAGTGCTCCAGCGCCGGGAAGCTGCCGTCCTTGACGGCGGTGACGTAGGCGGTGACGGCAGCGTCGATGCTGGTCTGGCCTTCCATGAAGTTCTTCACGAAGCGCGCCTTCCGGCCCGGGAATACGCCCAGCAGGTCGTGCATCACCAGCACCTGACCCGAACAATCGGGGCCCGCGCCGATGCCGATGGTCGGTATCGCCAGCAGCTCCGTCACTTCCTTGCCCAGCTGCGTGGGGATCGCCTCCAGCACCAGCAGCGAGGCGCCGGCGGCCTGCATCTTCAACGCGTCCGCCTTCAGCAGCTCGGCGCTTTCGGTGGTCTTGCCCTGCACCTTGTAGCCGCCCAGCTGATGCACCGATTGTGGCGTCAGGCCGAGGTGGGCGCAGACCGGCACCGCGCGGTCGGTCAGGAAGCGCACGGTGTCGGCCAGCCAGGCGCCGCCTTCCAGCTTGACCATGTGCGCGCCGGCCTGCATCAGCTGCACGGCGTTGGCGTACGCGGTTTCCGGCGTGCCGTAGGCGCCGAACGGCATGTCCGCCAGGATCATCGCCGACTTGCTGCCGCGCGCCACAGCGGCCGTGTGGTAGGCCACTTCGGCCACCGTCACCGGCAGCGTCGACTGGTGCCCATTGCAGACCATGCCCAGCGAATCGCCGATCAGCAGGATCTCGACGCCGCAGCGGTCCATCAGCGAGGCGAAGCTGGCGTCGTAGCAGGTCAGCATGGTGATCTTTTCACCGGCCGCGCGCAGGGTCGCCAGCGCGGGTATGGTGACTGCCTTGTTGGCGACCGCTTTGGCCGGTGCAGGTGCGGTGGTGGCGGCAGGCTTTTGGCTCGCAGCCATTTCGTTTCCTTGCAAATAACCAGACATGGGAAATCCTTTAAAGATGTGATGGCAACTCGATAGTGTAGTCCCGAATACTATCGCGTGCTGGGGAGTCAAATAATGGGGCTGATGCCCTGGTCGGCTACCGCTGCGGCATAGTCCTGCGCCGCGCCGCGGCCGGGGATGTGGATGGCCGGCGCCAGTTCCAGCAGCGGCACCAGCACGAAGGCGCGCTCGGTCATGCGCGGATGCGGCACCGTCAGCGTGGCGCTGGCGATCTGCTGGTCGTCGTACAGCAGCAGGTCCAGGTCCAGCGTGCGCGGGGCGTTGCGGTAGGGCCGCTCGCGGCCATGCGCCTGCTCGATGCCGTGCAGCGCTTGCAGCAGCGCCTCGGCGTCCAGCGTGGTGGCGATGCGGGCCACGGCGTTGATGTAGTCGTCGCCGCTGGAGTCGATCGGCGCGGTGCGGTACAGGCCCGACGCCGCCATCAGCGTGCAGCCGGGCAGGCGTTGCAGGCGCTCCAGCGCGTCGGCCACGTTGCTGCGCGCGTCGCCCAGGTTGGCGCCGATGCCGATGTAGGCGATGGTGAAGGCGAACGGCGCACCATCATCCGGCTGCGCGGTGAGCGCGGCCGAAGGGCTGCCGTTGGTGCTGATGTTGTTCACGATGCGATGGCGCTGCTTAGTCGCCGCCGCCCTGGCCGCCGTCGCCGGAAGCGCCGCCAGCGTTGCCGCCTTCGGCGCCGCCTTTGCTGCGGCCACCGCGACGCGGTGCGCGTTTGCGCTTGGCGCCGCCGGCGCCCGCAGGCTGGTTGGCCGATGCGATCAGGTCTTCGCGGGTGGCCTCGTCGCCTTCATAGAACGCGGTCCACCATTCGCCCAGTTCGGCGTCGATCTCGCCGGAGGCGCAGCGCAGCAGCAGGAAGTCGTAGCCGGCGCGGAAGCGCAGGTGCTCCAGCAGCTTGTGCGGCGACTTGCCGCTGCGGCGCTCGAAGCGCGGCTGCATCGACCAGATGTCGCGCATGTCGGAACCGATCTTGCGCTGCAAGGCCAGCTTCTCGGTCTGCGAATCGAGCACGTCGTCGGCGGCCAGGTGCAGCGCGGGGATGGTCTGCTCGCCGGCGGCGCGGTAGGCGGTCCACTTCTCCAGCACCTGGTGCCACAGCAGCGACGCAAACAGGAAGCCCGGTGATACGGTTTTGCCGGCGTGGATGCGGGCGTCGGTCGAATCGAGCGCCAGCGTCACGAACTTGAAGCCCAGCGGCTGCTCCAGCACCACGTCCAGCAGCGGCAGCAGGCCGTGGTGCAGGCCTTCCTTGCGCAGCTGCTGCAGGCAGGCCAGTGCCTGGCCGCTCATCAACAGCTTGAGCATCTCGTCGAACACGCGCGCCGCAGGCACGTTGTCGATCAGCGAAGCCATGACCGGGATCGGCGCGCCGGTATTCGGTTCGATGGTGAATTTGAGCTTGGCCGCGAAGCGCACCACGCGCAGCATGCGCACCGGGTCTTCGCGGTAGCGCGCTTCCGGCTGGCCGATGATGCGCAGCGTCCTGGCGCGGATGTCCTCCACGCCGCCGTGATAGTCCAGTACCTGCTGGTTGGCCGGGTTGTAGTACATGGCGTTGATGGTGAAGTCGCGGCGCACCGCGTCCTCCGCCTGCGAGCCGAAGGTGTTGTCACGCAGGACGCGGCCGTGTTCATCCTTGGGCGCGTTGTCCAGCGTGGTGCCGCGGAAGGTGGTCACCTCCAGCAAATCCTGGCCGAACATCACGTGCACGATCTGGAAGCGCTTGCCGATGATGAAGGCGCGGCGGAACAGGCGCTTGACCTGCTCCGGCGTGGCGTTGGTGGCGATGTCGAAGTCTTTCGGCTTCACGCCCAGCAGCAGGTCGCGCACGGCGCCGCCGACCACGAAGGCTTCGTAGCCGGCTTCCTGCAGGGTGCTGGTGACGCGCACCGCGTTCGACGACAGCAGGCGCGGATCGATGCCGTGGGCTTCGGGGCCCAGCACCACCGGCGTGCTGGTGTCGCGTGCCTTGCTCTTGGTGCCGAGGATTTTGCGGATCAGTTTCTTAATCATTGAATAGGTCAATTAATGGCCAGCCTTGGGCTGTGGCGTGCGTTTTCAGTGCGGCGTTGGGGTTGGTCGCCACCGGGTGGCTGACGATGGACATCAGCGGCAGGTCGTTGTGCGAATCGCTGTAGAAGTGGACGGTGCCGAAGTCTTCCAGCTTCTTGTCCATCTTCGCCAGCCAGGCCTTGGTGTGCGCGACCTTGCCCGCGCCCTGGGTCGGGGTGCCGAGCAGCTTGCCGGTCAGCTTGCCGTCGGCATCCACCTCCGGCATGGCCGCGATCAGGTGCTCCACGCCCAGCGCCTTGGCGATCGGCGCGGTGACGAAGTGGTTGGTGGCGGTGACGATGGCCACCAGGTCGCCGGCGTCGATGTGCTTTTGCAGCAGCGCGCGCGCCGACGGGCGGATCGCCGGCAGCACCACTTCGGCCATGTACTGCTCCTGCATGGCCTGCAGGCGGTCCTGCGGGAAGGAGGCCAGGGTGCCGAGCGAGAACTCCAGGTATTCCACCGGGTCCAGCGTGCCGGCCTGGTACTGGGCGAAGAATTCATCGTTGCGGCGGGCGAATTCGGCGGCGTCCACCGCGCCGATGCGCACCAGGAACTGGCCCCACTCGTAGTCGGAGTCGATCGGCAGCAGCGTGTGGTCGAGGTCAAATAAGGCTAGGTTCATGCAGGCTTCGTCATTCTTTAGCTTCCGCCTGCAACCACTCGCGCAGCAGCGGCAGGGTGATCGGGCGTTGGGTTTCCAGGGAATATTGGTCCAGAGAGTCCAGCATCGTCGACAGCGACCGCATGTCGCGCTGAAAATGGGACAGCAGGTAGGGTATCACGCCGGGCGACAGCGTCAAGCCGCGGGCGGTGGCGGCGGCGGTCAGCGCGGCCACCTTTTCGTCGTCGGTCAGGCCGTGGATCTGGTAGATCAGGCCCCAGCCCATGCGGGTGCGCAGGTCCTCACGCACCGGCAGCACCGCCGGCGCCACCGCGCCGCTGCACACCATGAAGGCGTGGTTGGCGCGGATTTCATTGAACAGCGCGAAGGCGTCGATCTGCGCCAGCGGCGACAGCTTCTCGCAGTCGTCCAGCAGGTACAGGTCCACCTCCGGCGAGTAGACGAATTCGGACTCGATGGAAAACGGCGAGATGTAGCGCGCGCGCAGCTGCTCGGCCTCGCCGCCGGCGCTGGCCAGGGCCTTGAGCAGGTGGGTCTTGCCGACCCCGCCGGCGCCCCACAGGTAGGCGAAGTGCTCGCGCGACGTGCGGTCGGCGAACTGCGCCATCAGCGCTGCCGCTTCGGCATTCTGTCCCACCTCGAACGATGCGAGGCTGTGCGCCTGGTCCGCGCCTAAATCGAGCACCAGCTGTTTCATGGCGTTCGCCTGTTTGTAATCTTTTGCATAACGTTTTTCTGTTCCACGTCACGCATTATAGAAGCTGCTGCTCAGGTAGTGGCGGCGCAGATGCTTAAATGCCACCATCAGCACCGCCGAAGCGGGCAAGGCCAGCAGCACGCCGACAAAGCCGAACAGCTGGCCGAAGGCCAGCAAGGCGAAGATCACCGCCAGCGGATTGAGGCCGATGCGTTCGCCCACCAAGCGCGGCGTGAGGAAGAAGCCCTCCAGCACCTGGCCGGCGCCATAGATGCCGGCCACCGCGATCACGCCGCTCCAGTCGGTAAATTGCAGCACCGCCGAAATCAGCGCCAGCACCAGGCCCAGGCCGAAGCCCAGGTAGGGGATGAACACCAGCAGGCCGGTGATGATACCGACCGGCAGCGCGACGTCGAAGCCGGCGATCGCCAGCGCCGCCGAGTAGTACACCGCCAGCACGAACATCACCAGCAGCTGGCCGCGCAGGTACTGGGCCAGCAGGGTGTCGACCTCCTCGGCCATATTCATGGTGGCGCTGATCCAGCGGCGCGGCACGGCGCCGGCGATGCGGGCCAGCATCGGGTGCCAGTCCAGCAGCAGGTAGAACAGCACCACCGGGATCAGCACCAGCGTGGCGATCCAGCCCAGCACCGCGGTGCCGCCGACGCGGGCCGAATTGAGCACGGCGGTCCAGATCTCGTCGCCGCTGGTGGCCATCTGCTGCGACACCAGCTTCTTGATACCGTCGCTGTCGAGGCGCACCTTGACGCCCATTTCCTGCAGCTTGGGGCCCAGCAGGTCGTTGGCCTTGGCCAGGAAGGCGGGGATCTGCGCCTGCAGCAGGGGGATTTCCTTCTGCAGCACCGGCACCACGATCAGCACCAGCGCGGCGATGGCGGCGAAGAACAGCACCACCACGATCAGCACCGACAGCGCGCGCGGCACCCGCATTTTCAGGCGGCCCAGCCGTAGATGCAGGTGGTCGAGGAAATCGACGCCCGGATTGAGTGCGTAGGCGATGATGGCGGCGGCCAGGAAGGGCGTCAGCACCGGGCCCAAAGTGACCAGCAAGAGGAAGAATGCCGCCCAGACCGCTACCCAGAATGCCGTTTGCTTTTGCTCTACCGAGAGGGGAAATGGCATGGAAAGTGATTTAGATGGTTAAAAACGGCTGTTGGACGGGGCATTTTGATAAAATAGCGGATTGACCGGGTTATTGCGCTGCTTTTTGCGCATTTTCGTAGTTTTTTAATACGAAACAGGTCTCCGCCTTCTATTTTACCGCCTCCGCTGCGAAATACACCATGAGCCAAACTTCTAATGTTTCCCTGTCCTACCGTGACGCCGGCGTCGATATCGACGCGGGCGACGCTTTAGTCGAAGCGATCAAGCCTTTTGCCAAGCGCACCCTGCGCGAAGGCGTGATGGGCGGCTTGGGCGGTTTCGGCGCCATGTTCGAGATCAGCAAGAAGTACAAGGAGCCGGTGCTGGTCTCCGGTACCGACGGCGTGGGCACCAAGCTGAAACTGGCGTTCGAGCTGAACCGCCACGACACGGTCGGCATCGACCTGGTCGCCATGAGCGTCAACGACATCCTGGTGCAGGGCGCCGAGCCGCTGTTCTTCCTCGACTACTTCGCCTGCGGCAAGCTGGACGTGGCCATCGCCACCGACGTCATCAAGGGCATCGCCCAGGGCTGCGAGCAGGCTGGCTGCGCGCTGATCGGCGGCGAGACGGCGGAAATGCCGTCCATGTACCCGGCCGGCGAATACGACCTGGCTGGCTTCGCGGTCGGCGCGGTGGAAAAATCGCAGATCATCGACGGCACCAAGATCGCTCCGGGCGACGTCATCCTGGGCCTGGCCTCGTCGGGCGTGCACTCCAACGGCTACTCGCTGGTGCGCAAGATCATCGAAGTGGCCAAGCCGGACCTGGAAGGCGACTTCCACGGCCGCAGGCTGGCCGACGTGCTGATGCAGCCGACCCGCATCTACGTCAAGCCATTGCTGGCGCTGATGGCCTCGATGGAAGTCAAGGGCATGGTGCACATCACCGGCGGCGGCCTGGTCGAGAACATCCCGCGCGTGCTGCAGCCTGGCCTGGTGGCCGAGCTGAACGGCAAGTCGTGGACCATGCCGCCGCTGTTCACCTGGCTGCAGCAGCACGGCGGCGTGGCCGACGCTGAAATGCACCGCGTATTCAACTGCGGCATCGGCATGACCGTCATCGTCTCGAAAGAAAACGCCGCAGCCGCCATCGCCCAGCTGCAAGCTGCCGGCGAGACCGTCTACACGATCGGCGCCATCCGCGCCCGCGTCGGCGACGAACACCAGACCATCGTTGTTTAAGCGATAGTTATTTTCCTGAAAAGCGGACCACGCCCCGGCGTCGTCCGCTTTTTTTTTACCCCGCACGGCCAAGCGGGGACGGACCCCATGCGGGGTCCGTCCCCTAAGCGGCGCGGCTCGCGTATCGCAAAAAGCACACGGGGTTAAGAGACGCCTATGACCTTTAAAAAAATTCTCGGCATGCTGGCCGTCAGCTGCTGCGCGGCGGCGCACGCCGCGCCGTTGACGATCCTGGTGTCGATCGACGGCATGCGGACCGACTACCTGGAGCGCGGCGTCACGCCCAACCTGAACCGGCTGGCCGCCGGCGGTGCGCGGGCGGTGGCGATGCGGCCCTCGTTCCCCTCGATTACCTTCCCGAACCACTACACGCTGGTGACCGGACTGCGGCCCGACCATCACGGCATCGTCGACAACAATATGGAGGACGCGGCGCTCCCCGGCGCGCGCTTCAGCCTGGACAACCCGGCCGCCGTCACCGACCGCCGCTGGTGGGACCAGGCCGAGCCGGTGTGGGTGACGGCCGAGCTGCACGGCATCCGCAGCGGCACCATGTTCTGGCCCGGTTCGGAGGCGGCGATCCACGGCGTGCGGCCGACGGTGGCGCCGCAGTTCAACGGCAAGCTGCCGGCCACCGCGCGCACCGAGCGGCTGTTGTCGTGGCTGGGCCGTGCGGACGTGGAGCCGCTCGGCTTCGCCACCTTGTACTTGGATGATGTCGACCATGCCGGCCACACCTACGGCCCCGCCGCAGAGCAGACCACGGCGGCCGTGGCGGTGGCGGACCAGGCCGTCGGCCAGCTGCTGGACGGGCTGGCCAAGCGCCATCTGGACGCCAACATCGTGGTCGTCTCCGATCACGGCATGGCGCCGGTGAGCCTTGACCGCGTGGTGCGCATGGACCGGCTGCTGCCGGAGGGCAGCTACCGCAAGGTGGTCAGCGGTCCGTATGCCGGCATGGAAGCGATGCCCGGCCGCGAAGCGCAACTGGCGGCGGCGCTGCTCAAGCCGCTGGAGCATATGCAGTGCTGGCGCAAGGACGAGCTGCCGGCGCGGCTGGCGTACGGACACAATGCGCGCGTGCCGGCCTTTCTCTGCCTGGCCGAGACCGGCTGGATGCTGACCTTCGGCGACATGGCGCGCATGAAGGGTGGCGCGCACGGCTACGACAACGCGGCGCCGGAGATGGGCGCCATCTTCATCGCCGCCGGCCCGGCCTTCAAGCCGGGCGTGGTGTTGCCGGCGTTCGACAACGTGGATGTCTACCCGCTGCTGATGCGCCTGCTGAACCTGGCGCCGCTGCCGTCCGACGGCGACATCACACCGCTGCTGCCGGCGCTGGCGCCGTAGGTGTAAGTCGCCAAGCTCTTAATGATTTTCTTTCGAACCAAGTTGTGAGGGATCGAGCCCGATTTTCTGGATGCTGCCATCAGATGCGTATTCCAGAGGAGCGGTTGTGATCGAGCGACGATATGAATTCCCGCCGGGCAGTAGGCTATCGTGATAGAACACCAGACTTTTCCCATCGTGCTCGACGATCGAGTGGTGATTGGTCGAGATTTTCAGATAATCGATGATCACACCCCGGTAGGTGAATGGTCCCATTGGCGACCCGCCAGTCGCATAGGCTATCTGTCCTGGCCACCCCGTTGAGAAGCTGAAATAATAAACGCCAGCGTGTTCGTGCAAAAACGGCGCCTCGCCGTATTGGCTACCTTCCGGCATATTCTGGATGACCACGTTTTTGATCGCTCCATCGGTACTCGTCATATCCGATCCGAGTTTGACTACCTTGGGAACACGCGTGCCAAAGTACATGTAGGCTTGGCCGGAATTGTCGACGAACACAGCAGGATCGATAGGTTCATCCCCAGCGTTTGAGTCGCGTGCCTTGTCGACCAGCGGGGTCGTTCTCGCATCACTGTATCCGCCATCAGGACGGTCTGAAACTGCCACACCGATCTTGTCCCCTCCAACCGGGGCATAGAAATAATACTTTCCATTGCGATGCGCTACTTCGGGAGCCCATGCCTTGGCATCGGACCGGGCCCATTTGAACACCGTCACGGATAAGGGAATGCCGGCATCGGTCCAGCTCAAACTGTCCGGCGAAGTGTACAAGCGCCAACTGGTCGAGTCCCAATATTTTCCGGAGTTTGACGCATCGTCCGTGGCGTACACGTAGAACTGGCCCCGGTCTTTATCGCTGAAAAAATGCGCGGACGGATCGGCACTGAAGCGCGGCGATATAGGCTGTGCTGCGATCGAAACCGCCGGGATTGCACACACGAGCATCAAAATAGCGGAATACCTCATTTATTTCCTCCTCAGGACGTTAGGCATCGCCACGACAGTCACCACTGACATCGGGCGCGAATGTATGGACAACCTGCTGGTGCATGATGCAGGTTTCGAATTCGCGAGGCTGTCTTCTGCCTGCGTGATAAAAGTTTGGCATGTCAATTTGCCGCCTTTTGCATCGGGCAACCGGATGTCCAGCATGCGCGAAACGATACCTGGATTGACTACCACTATGGCGACTTCATGCGTCTTCGGATTCTCGGCCACCAACGTATCCGGGTTATCGGATTTCAAGAACCGATATCCTGGCCTGATGAATTTGGTGAAATTGGCAAACGCCCAGAATTTCTTAGTGAGCTGATATTCCGGTCGCTCCAGATTTGAAAAGTCAGCCTTGATTAATCCCCAGTTCGAGCTGTTCTTGGGATCGGCAGACCTGTTTTCTATCGCTTGCCATAGAACCCAGGCGCGCGGGCTCATACTGTTCATGTCAGTAATGATCTGCTGCGCCAGCGCGATGGCTGGACGCATGTCGTTGCTGTCTTCACGTACATTGGCGGGCGATAAATCGGTTTCGGACATCCACAACCTTTTCCCGGAAGTTTCCGCAATATCCCTGACCCCACTTTTTCCTATCCATTCGTAGCTGTGGACGTTGATTTGTTGGATGACAGCTTTCGCATCGGCGGACATGCCAGCCCAATCAACAAAGAGCGTCTGAGGATTTGTTTCGTCCGGCCCGGAGATTTCTGTCTGCATTCCGTTTTCCCGCAACACCTGGGCCAGCGCAATGTACATGCGCGACTGCGCTTCCGGCGACCAGTGAGCGCCTTCCTGCGTGTTCGTGGAAAACCAATAGGGCGTATTGGGCTCGTTGATCGGAGACAGTGTTCTGAAACGGATACCATGCCGCCGCTCGAGTTCAGCTGTTACTCGCGCCAGATACCTCGAAAATTGAGTTTCAAAACCTGGAGCGAGATTGTCCTCCAGCGCATTGACGTGCCCCGAAACCTTGCCGCTGCGGGTCATGAAATATGGCGGAGAGTTTGAAAACGCCTCCAGAATCAAGTCCTGCGGCGCTACGCGGGCTTTTATCGCATCAAGCCACCAGCGCTGTCCCGCATCTGCAGACCAGTCCCAGGCATCTTCGGAGTCCGGATTCCACTCATCTGTCCCGGATCGCTCGCCCGGCTTGCGCCAGAATCCAGGAACGTCCGCACCGAGCCGCAAATACGAAGCTGTCTCGGGCGCATTGCCGCCGCCAATGTTGTATCGTGCGATATTGAGTGCCAGACCGTCCCGTCCATAGAGCAAGTCGGCTAACTGGGTGCGATGTGGCTCGGCGAATCTCCCGCTCACATGGGCAAACCAGGCCAGAGCGGTTCCCCATCCTTCGAATGGAAGACCCGGATGCCGCCAGTCGACGTTAACCACCGCGGACACATTCAGCGACTTTTCGTCCTTGTTTTCTGCATGCGCACCGCTACGAAGGAGACACAGTGCCATGAAAGCCATACACGGTAACGATAGTGAACGGGACTTCATAAGCGAGTTTCCATTGCCGAGGTAAGCTTGTTTTCTTTTATGTAGACGGCATGATCCGAAAGTCTCGAAACGATTTGTTTAAAGTTGCGCTCAAGCTTGCTGTACGCAGCGGCGAGCACCGCATCATCTTGCAGGGCCATCGTCGGCATGTAGGTTCTTGGTCGAATTCCTTGCCCCAAAAGGACGGCATGCCACGACGTGCTTGGGAACAGTTCTTCGGCTGCCAGGTTCAGTTGTCCGCGCTCACGGAACAGCTCAATTCTTTCCCGCAGACTGTCCGGTATCTGCATGGCTTTTACGTAGCGCCACAATTCCGAGTCTTCGCGTTCAGTAGCGTGGTAATGCAAGATGAGGAAGTCTTTGACATCTTCGATTTCCCGCATTGCGTCTTTGTTGAAAGCCTGTGCACACAACGGAGAAAACCCCGCATCGGGAAAATATCGAATGAGTCGCTGGATGCTGGATTGAATTAAATGAATGCTGGTGGACTCCAGCGGCTCGAGAAACCCGCTGGCAAGCCCGATGGATACCACGTTCTTGTGCCAAGGTGTTCTACGCCTTCCTGCTGTGAACTTGAGACGGTTGACCGGGGCCAGTGGCTTCCCCTCCAGCCCATCCAGCAGACACCGCTCTGCCGCTTCGTCCGTGGCAAATTCGCTCGAATACACCACGCCGTTACCAACGCGGTGTTGCAAAGGTATCCGCCATTGCCAACCAAAAGGCTGGGCCGTGGAGATCGTATAGGGCGTCAGTGCCAGCTTCTGTTCACAAGGCACCGCACACGCGCGATTCATGGGCAGCCAACGCGACCAGTCTTCATATTCGACACCCATCTCCTGCCCAATAAGCATTGCGCGCATTCCGGAGCAGTCGATAAACAAGTCACCGGAAAGCAGCTCGCCCGACTTCAGCTTCAGAGCGGTGACATGCCCGTTTTCAGAATCACGTTCCGCCGTCAGCATGTCGCCAATCTTGTGCGACACCCCGCGCTCCAGGCAGAGCCCCTTCAAATATTTCGCATAGCGGCCAGCGTCGAAGTGATAGGCCGACTGGAGATGCTGCAGCGGATCGCCTGGCCGTTCAGACGGGGGCGCAAATACATTGCTTCTCGCTGCCAAGGTACATAGCGAGAATTCGGAAAAGTCGGGAACCTGCCCCTTGTCCTTCAAGCGCAGCCAGTATTGGAAGAAGTAGCCAATGTCGCGCTCCACCCCATACGAGCCAAAAGGGTGGAAGTACTTTGAACCTTCCTTCAGCCAGCCGCGAAATTCGATGCCTAGTTTGAACGTCGCCCCGGTGGCGCGCATGAACTCGGCTTCATTAACGCCTATCATTTGATGGAACATGCGGATCGGCGGAATCGTCGCCTCTCCAACACCCACCGTGCCTATGGCGTCGGACTCGACCAGGATGATCTCGACGGCCCGGCCAAATGTGTGGGACAACGCGGCCGCTGTCATCCATCCGGCGGTACCACCGCCGAGTATCACCACTTTAGAAATCCATCTATCCTTGACCATTACACTCCTTCACGCGGAAAAAAACGCGCCGCAGAAAGGCGTGCGGCGCGTTGGTTCATATCAGTCTTGCGTGGATGTTAGAAGCTTGCTTTCAGAGCCACGCTATACCGGCGGTCGTTGAGTTGCCATAACAAGCCGCCCGAAGGGCGCTCGACATACGTCTGATACATCGAGTTTCTCAGATTGACGGCATCCGCTGAAAGCGTGAAGGTTTTATTAATTTGATAGCTCACCGAGGCATCGAGTGACGAATAGGGCGTCGCATATTGGTTTGCACCAGAAACCCCACTACCGTTGATTTGGTCAAGGTAAGCGGAACGCCAGTTGTACGCAATCCGGGCTTGCAGCGGGCCGCGTTCATAGAGTGCGATCAGGTTGTAGCTGTTCTTGGACAACTTCGGCAAGGGAATAAGGACTCCAGGGCTGAGCTCAACTTTTGAGTCGACGTAGGTATAGTTGGCCTGTACGCCAAATCCTTTGAACGGATCTGGCAGGAAATCAAAGAATTGCGTAAAGCCAGCTTCAATGCCTTTTACCGAACCCTTACCCAGATTGATGTTGGTTCCAATATCGTAGACGACGCCACCGAAGTTCATCGGTTCGATGCCGCTGGCGAGGTAACCCTTGATATCCTTCTTGAATGCACCCAGGAACGCCATATTGGACGTGCCCCAATAGTCCTCCGCCGTCACATCATACGAAGTCGCGGTCATCGGCTCCAGGAACGGATTACCGGAACTACCGGTAGGACGTCCGTTGGCGTTGAGCTGCGAGGGGATGTTCGGATTCAGCTGAACATGGGCGGCCATATCGCCAAAGTTTGGCCGCGTCATCGTCTTGCCATAGCCGAAGCGGAGCTGCAAATCTTCGTTCAGGTGCAGACGTGTGTTGAGGCTGGGGAGAATATTCGAGTAGCGATTATTGAGAGAGACCGCATGAGACCCGGTGCTATCCTGGATAAAGCCTATCGATGTCTGATCGGTCCTGACTGCCCGAACACCGGCGGTGCCATCGAGTGCGTAACCGAATACCTCTGTGGCGAAGTCGCCCGTCAGGAACAGGGACTGCGTCTTTTCATGTTGCTCATTGATGTCCCCAGGAGCAAACGATGTATCAAACGTATAGGAGTTCGGCTTGCCGGCGAATAATTGCGCGTAAGTCGCGACCGTTCGATCGAACACGCTTGCGTTGGGATTGGCGTACTCGGGGAACACCGCCACAGGGAAACCAATGCCCGGCTTCATGAAGTTACTGGCAGGCCCGGCGTAGGCGAGATCCGGATGCTGCGCCACTGGAATAAGCGGGCATGCCCCCCAGCTGGGATTGGTGCCCGTATCGTTACAGGCGCCGGTGCTGTTCCAATTGCCCCGCAATATTACCTTGGTGTCTGCCAGGCGAACGCCGGCGTGCAGCTTGGTGAAGAAGTGATCGCCAATATCGTAGTCGAAATCCTGGCTAAGAGCCGACATTTTCAGATTGTCGCGGTCTACCCCATTCGCAAGCCACTCATAATTCCAATTCTTTGGATTGCCAAAATATGCGTAGGGGTTGCTTGGGTTGGCGGGATCGACGATGGAAAATTTGGGGATCTTGCCGCGCACATCGAAGGCCAGATTGAGATTGGGAATATTAGCGACGCTTCTGCTTTCATTATCGTAGAGCTTAATGGAGTCGCCATTGCGTTCAGTGTCATAGTGGGCGGTTTCATAGGCGAAATCAGTCTTTGACTTGAGCCTGTCCGAGATGCGCCACTTCAGGTTCACGGCGGATAAGTTCGTGCGATTGCGCACTTCCTGGTCGAACCGGGAGGACGAGAAAATTTGCGACGCCAACGTACCGCTCGTAGCGCTGCCATCAGCTCCCCAAGTCCAGGTGGAGCCCGCCGCTGCGCGCGGGTCGCTGTTCTTGTCGTCGCCGTAGATGTATTCTCCGCGGCGGATAAATTTATAGTTTGAATAGAGATTTTGTGCCGTGAAAAGCATGTCGTCGTTCACCTGCCATTGGTAGGCGACCGACAGGCCCTCGCGCTTTCGGCTCCCCGAATCTTGGTACATCTCAAAGGAAGTCGGCACATAGAGTTCTGAGAGAGTCCCCTTGTTCGGCATCGAATTAAAGGCCGCAGCCTTGGCCGCCGAGGGAGCTTTCGTCGGATCGTTCGAGCATTTCCCAACCGTTGCGGTAAGACAGTGCTGCTGCTGCTGAAGAACGGCATCCTGGCGATAGAAGGTCTCGCTTCCCGTTGCATTCACCAGGATGCCCATGCGGCCAGCACCCGTATTGAATTGCCGGCTCAACAGGCCCGAAACCGACGGTGAAGACTTACGAACCCGGTCATAGTAATTCGACTTGAGTGTAATAACGTTGAGGTCTTCTTTCGAATCGAATGGCAGTCGCGTACGAATGTTGACTACGCCGCCGACCCCGCCTTCGATCAAATTGGATGCCGCGTTCTTATAGACATCCACGCCGGCCATGAGTTCGGAGGGCAGCCCTTCCAGGTCCGGTGCCCGGCCACCGTTGGCCGTAAAGAAGTCTCGTCCGTCGATCAAGTTGCGCACTTGGGTAATGCCACGGATGGTGATCGCGGGTTCGGTGCGATGGTCGTAATCAGTGCCGCCCTCGCCATACCGGCGCTGGATCTGAACCCCGGCGACCCGCTGCAGCGACTCGACCGTATTCACGTCCGGCAGCTTGCCGATATCGGTTGCCTGGATCGAGTCGACGATCTGGTTGGAGTCCTGCTTGAGATCGCGCGCCGACTTTAACGCCGCTCGCTGACCGGTGACGACAACGATGGCCGGGGCGTCCGTGTCCTTGCCTGCATTGGCAGTCCCGGCCTCCTGCGCATACGCGGTAATTGGCCCGGCCATTAAAAGTGCACAAGCTTGGGCCACCATGGTTTTTCTAATCGTTTTTGTATTTTCGTGTCTCATCTAACTGTTCCCCTTAGTCGTTTTTTTTGGGCAGTGCCCCTCCAATGCTGCTGGCCCGATATTTCCGGGTCCAACAGGTCTCCGGCACCTGTTCGATGTATCTCGCCTGCCTCCTCCAGACGATTGAAGTAGTGCGCAATTTAAGTCTATTACTGTCAATCATTAAGCTGGTATAAGGTTTTTGACGCCACCTATGGCGTTTTCGCATAGCGAAGGTTTTAGCGGAATGGACGCATCGTTCCTGAAACGGGGCTGCCAGCCCGACATGCCACCGAAGAGAGGCCGTCATATTTTCCAGCAAGCGCGGAAGAATTTTGCGCAACGCCGGCCGCGACCCCGGTATTCATTTCCGCGCGGCAATATCACCTGCGATAATCGGCCCGCTGATCGCGTGGCTGCCGTCCTGGTCCGAGACCTCAGCAAGGGGCAGGCCGGATCGGCGCAAGGCCGAGGTGCTGCAGGATGCCGCGTCGCTGGCGCGGCGGATTTCCTGTCGATCCGGTATGCATGAACCACACTCACTCTGCATACTCATGACACACACCAAAAAACCCTTTTCCCCCGAGCGGCGCATGTTTTGCGCCGGTACCTTCGGCCTCATCGCTTTTGGTCCGCTGGGCCTGTCCGGTTGCGGCGGTGGCGATGCTTCCACGGCCCCCTCGCAGGCGGGCTCGCGGCTGCTGGCGGGCACGATGGTCAGCACCTCCGGCGACTTCGCCCATCCCGGCTTGCTGCACACCCAGGCCGACTTCGACCGCATGAGCCAGAAAGTCGGCGCCAAGGCGTCGCCGTGGATAGACGACTGGAACCTGCTGCTGCAAAACAACCTGGCCAGCAACACCTGGAAGCCCAATCCGCGAGCGGTGGTTTACCGCAACGATGGCGTCCATGGCGACAACGTCCAGTATCTGCAGTGGGACATCATGGCCGCCTACCTGAACGCGCTGCAGTGGAAGATCACCGGCAACATCGCCGCCGCCAACACCGCCGTCGCCATCCTGAACGCCTGGGGCTCCACGCTCACCGAAATCCACACCACCGACGGCCACTGGGACGGCTTCCTGGCCGCCGGATTGCAGGGCTACGAGTTCGCCAACGTCGCCGAGATCATGCGCGGCTATTCCGGCTGGGCGGCGGCCGACATCGCCACCTTCCAGCAGATGATGCTGACCGTGTTTTATCCCATGGTCCAAGGCGAAGATGCCAACCTGCAGGTGTTCTCCAACTGGGGCTTGTGCGGGTATGCCGCAGCCATGGCGATCGCGGTGCTGTGCGACGATCGCGCCAAGTTCGACAAGGCGGTGACCTATTTCAAGGAGGGCCTGAGCAACGGCGCCATCGCGCAGATGGTCTACTATGTCCACCCCGGCTATCTCGGCCAGACCCAGGAGGCCGGGCGGGACCAAGGACACAACACGCTGAGCGTCGCATTGGTTGCCACCCTCTGCGAAATGGCCTGGAACCAGGGCGTCGACCTGTATGGCTACGACAATAACCGCGTGCTGGCCGGCTGCGAATACGTGGCCAAGGGCAACCTGATCGAATCAGGGACCAGCTACTACACGGTGCCGTTCGCGCCCTATGCCGTGCGGGGATTTAGCGTCACCACATTCTCCACCGGCGCCCAGGGCTTGCAGCGTCCGGCCTGGGCGCTGATCTACAACCATTACGTCAACCGCATGGGACTGGCCGCCCCCTACTCGCAGCTGTTCGTGCAACGGATGGGGCTGGAAGGGGGCGGGCACTATCCGCAGACCGGCGGCACCTGGGACCAGCTGGGTTACGGCACGCTGCTGTTCACCCGCGATCCGATCGCTGCGGGCGCGCCGCCGAGCGGCCTGAGCGCCGTGACCACCGCCGGCCAGATCGTGCTGTCGTGGTGGGGCAGCGCCTACGCGACTAGCTACAACGTCAAGCGTGGCAGAATCCCGGGCGGACCCTACACCGTGGTCGCCACCGGCATCAGCGATCTGCTGACCTACACCGACACCAACTTGGCGGATGGCACCTACTACTATGTGGTCACGGCCAACACCCCGTCCGGCGAATCGGCCGCGTCGAACGCGGCGGTGGCGATCGCGGGCGTCAAGCTGCATACGCTGCTGAAATTTGACGAAGGCAGCGGCACCACCGCCGCCGACGCCAGCGGCCACGGCCACGCCGCCACGCTGGCCGACGGCGCGGCCTGGGGCGCCGGACGGACGGGGCAGTCGGGCGCGCTGGCGCTCAACGGCAGCGGCGCCCACGCCAGCCTGCCGGCCAACATCGTCGACACGGTCGGCGACTTCACGATCGCAGCCTGGGTGTACTGGAACGGCGGACAGACCTGGGCCCGGATCTTCGATTTCGGCTGCAACACCGAGCACTATATGTTCCTGTCGCCACGCACCGACCGCGGAACGATGAGCTTCGTTGCCTCGCTCAACGGCGGCGACGGCGAATACCGGATCGACGCCCAGGCCGCGCTGCCGGCCGCGCAATGGGTGCATGTCGCGGTCACGCTGCACGGTACGGACGGCGCGCTGTACCTGAACGGCGCCCTGGTGCAGAGCGCCGGCGGCATGCACATCCCGCCATTCCAGATCGGCCACACGACGCAGAACTGGCTCGGCCGCTCGCAGTTCGCCGCGGACCCGACCTTCAACGGCATGATCGACGACTTCCGCATCTACAACGGCGCCATGGACGCCGCCGGCATCGCGGCCTTAAGCAGCTCCGCACCGTCGGCGGTGATGTTCGACGTCGACACCGACGTCGGCGCAGTGGGTTTGCCGGGCAGCGTCAGTGTGGACAACGGTGTCTGGACGGTGACCGGCGGCGGCGCGGATATGTGGGGCACCGAGGACGCCTTCCATTTTGCTGCGTCGCTGCGCAATGGCGACTGCACGGTCACTGCGCGTGTGGCGAGCCAGCCCAACACGAATGCCTGGACCAAATCCGGCGTGATGATGCGCGCCAATCTGGACGCCAACGCGGCGCACGTGACGATGACGGTCACGCCCGGACACGGCGCGCAGATGCTCTACCGCGGCGCCAACGGCTACGCCAGCACCCAGTTCGCCACGGTGGCATGCACGGCGCCGTACTGGGTCCGGCTGACGCGGGTGGGTGCGGTCTTTACCGGTTTCATTTCGCCGGACGGCGTGAACTGGAGGCAGGTGGGCAGCGTCAGCCTCAACCTGCCGGCCGCGCTCTTCACCGGGCTGGAGGTCCTGTCGCACGACAACCGGTTGTTGAACAGCTCCACCTTCGACAACCTGTCGTTTGCCTGACCGGCGCAGTCGTCCCGCGCGCCTGCGGTACGGTCAAGCCCGCCACAGGCGCTCAGACAAACGGCCTCGCGTCGGGCTGGCGGCGCAGGGCTTCAAAGGCTTGCGGCTCCCACGGCTTGACCGCCATCAGCAGACTACGGACGCCACCGCAATAACTACGGCGACATCGTCTGGTGGGACATGCTGTTCGGCACCTACGAAAACCCGGCGCGCTTTGAGGCCACCTGCGGCTTCGATGCGGACAAGGAAGAGCGTCTGCTCGATATGCTCGCCTATCGTGATGTGCATGCCGATTAGCATATCAAAATGCCGTCGCAATCTTCGATACGTTTCAATGTGTGATCTCAGATGCCGCGTAAAGTCTTCAACGGAAGAATACGTCGGGGTAGGCATATGGCTTTGCTATCAGAAGACAGTCAACGGCTTGATGGTAGGGGAGTGCTTGTAGCGTGGCCGGTTTTTTGGGGGCGCCGGTTGCTCGCCTGTCGTTTGACAATGAACGGGGCACGCACTATAACTATTCCGGTGATATAGCGCTTTGGGTGGCCAAAACGTACGGAATTCAGTCGTCTTTGGTTAAGACGGCTGCAAGCCATATTCCCTATCCAGCGCCTTGGAGCGGTGGCTGGGTTTGCAATTGCCGGGCCAATAGAGATGGACGGTGCGTCGACAACCATTCGACAGGCAACAAGCAGTCCGTCATCGCCAGAGGAAAAGCCAAGACCTTGGTCGAGGCGAAGAGATCGGCTGAAAAATCAGCGAAAGAGAAATTGGGGGGCGAAATCAACGCATCATGTGCAATGTCGTTGCACCGGCCCCAAGGGTGAAAGGGTTATTCCTCATGGATAGGGCGAAAATAATTGCCAAGGCACGTTGGGCCCTGGATCGCGGTGACATTTCAGAGGCGTCTCAACTGCTCGCCCCCTTGCTGGCCGACGCTGATCCTGTGGCCTTGTTCCTTGCTTCCACCTTCAGTTCCGTCGGCGAGGAGTCGGACGAGCAATTTGAGGAGAGGAGTCTTCGTTTTTTGAAGAAGTCTGCCGAGCTGGGTTATGCGCCGGCCTTATATGCCCTCGGCGTTTGCTACGATAGCGGAGATTTGGTGGGCAAGGACGAACTCAAGGCGGGGTATTTTTTTGAATGCGCGGCCAAACTGGGTTATCCCAAGGCGAAATTCGAACACGGTCGCAATCTCTATTACGGCTCTCATGGGTTCGATAAAAAATCCCAGCTGGGCTGGCAGCTGGTTCAGGACGCCGCGAATGAACATGTGGAGGACGCAAAGGAATTCATCCGGAATTTCGCGCCTCCACAAAGGACATAAAGCCTTTACTTGCGCTGGTCCGGCGGTGGTGGCGGCATGCCGCCTTCGGGTACGGCCACCACGCCTTCACGCATTTTTTTGCAGACGCCTTTGACGTCCTCGCTGCGCCGGCCCTTGAAGGTGACCTTGACGCCTTCGGCCTTGCCTTTGCAGGCGTCGATCGCTTCCTGCGGCGGGCCGCGCCTGCCGTCGGGCGGCGGCGGTGGCTGGTTGGCGTTCTGCGCCGCGGCGCTCAGCGCGCTGCCTGCCAATATGGCCAGCATGGCCAGCACCAGCCCGCGTGGGAATATGCTCATCGTCGTCTCCTATTTCTTCAGAATTTTTTCCACCGGCGATGGCCGCAGGCGGAAGGCGTCCGGCATGCCCGAACCCAGCAGCGGGCGCAGGTACAGGCGGAACGCGTCGGTGACGTCGGTGCCGCTGGCGCTGATGAACTCGTCCTCCATCACCCGCGTCTTGCCGGCCACGTCGGCTAGCGCCATCAGCTCGTAATCGACCGAGTAAAAGCCGGTGCGCTTGATCGCCACCGAGCCGTCGCGCCCGCCCCACATGGCGAACTGCACCGCCTTCTCGCCGACCTCGCGCGCTTCGCGCTGGTCCACGTCCGACACGCAGCCGATGAACGAGCGCTGCAGATAGCCGAAGGTGTCGCCGCGCACGCGCTTGATGCCCAGCTTGGCCTTGATCTCGTCGCACAGCAGGTCGGCCAGCGCGCCCGTGCCCGACAGCTGCACGTTGCCATGCGCGTCGCGCTCGACCTCCTTGGCCAGCAGGCTGGCGATCGGCTCGCCGGACGCGTCATGGATGCCCTCGGACACGGCGATCACGCAGCGGCCATAGCGCGCGTAGGTGGCCTTGACGTCGGCCAGGAACTGCTCCAGCGAGAACACGCGCTCGGGCAGGTAGATCAGGTGCGGGCCGTCGTCCGGAAACTTCTTGCCCAGCGCCGAGGCGGCCGTCAGGAAGCCGGCATGGCGGCCCATCACCACGCCCACGTACACGCCGGGCAGCGAGGCGTTGTCCAGGTTGGCGCCGGCGAAGGCCTGCGCCACGAAGCGCGCGGCCGAGGGGAAGCCCGGCGTGTGGTCGTTGCCGACCAGGTCGTTGTCGATGGTCTTGGGGATGTGGATGCTGCGCAGCGGATAGCCGGCCTGCTGCGCCTGCTCGCTGACGATGCGCACCGTGTCGGACGAATCGTTGCCGCCGATGTAGTAGAACTGCTCGATCTCGTGCGCGCGCAGGACCTTGAAGATCTCGGCGCAATAGGCCAGGTCCGGCTTGTCGCGCGTGGACCCCAGCGCCGACGACGGCGTGGCCGCCACCAGCTCCAGGTTGTGGCTGGTCTCGCGGGTCAGGTCGACCAGGTCCTCGTTGATGATGCCGCGCACGCCGTGCAGCGCGCCGTAGACGCGGGTGACGTCGCGGAAGCGGCGCGCCTCCAGCACCACCCCCGCCAGCGACTGGTTGATGACGGCGGTCGGCCCGCCTCCCTGTGCGACCAGAATTTTTCCCGACGACATGCGCGCTCCTCCGTGTAGGTTGAACCGGTATGCTGCAACGAGACTATAGCGTAGCTTTCAGTGCGCGCCGATATTCTTGTCGAGGAATTTCTCCACCCGGGTCCAGAAATCGATGCGGTTCTTCGGCAGCGCCCAGCCGTGGCCTTCCTCCGGGTATTCGATCCACTCGACGTTGGGATTGCCGGCCTTGACCGCGTCGTAGAACTTCAGCCCGTGGGTGATCGGCACCCGCACGTCGGCGCCGCCGTAGGCCAGCAGCAGCGGCTGCGTCACGCGCGCCGCCTGGCGCAGCGGCGAGGTGGCCTGCAGCTGCGCCGCATCCTTGACGCGGTCGCCGATCAGCGCCGGCATGCCGTACTGCTTCCAGCCCTGCGGCAGATCCGAGGCGTAGCGCCAGCCGCTGTCGTACAGCAGGTTGATGTCGGTCACGCCCACCCAGTCGATGCCGCATTTATACAGATCAGGATCGTTGATCAGGCCCATCAGGGTGGCGTAGCCGCCGTAGCTGGCGCCGGCGATGCAGATGCGCTTGGGATCGACGGTGCCCTGGGCGATGGCCCAGCGCGTGCCGTCGGCGATATCGTCCTGCATCTTCAAGCCCCATTGCTTCCAGCCGGCGCGGAAATGCGCCTCGCCAAAGCCCACGCTGCCGCGGAACTCCGGCTCCAGCACCGCGTAGCCGCGCGTGGCCAGGAACTCGGCGTCGGCGTTCCAGTTCCAGCTGCCGCCGCGCATGAACGGGCCGCCGTGCACCAGCACCACCATCGGCAGGTTCTTGTCCTTGCCGCCCGGCGGCAGGGTCAGCCAGGCCGGGATGTCGAGGCCGTCGCGCGCCTTGTAGTGCATCAGCTCGCGGCTGCCCATCTCGGCCGGCTTGATCTGCGGCGCCAGGCTGCCGACCTCGCTCATGTGCCTGGTCTCGGTGTTGAACACCAGCGTGCGGCGCGGCTGCTTGTCCGAATACGATTGCACCAGCATCCACGGCGTTTCCGGCCGGCTGGGCGGGGTGATCAGGTTGATGGCGCCGGGCAGGATGGCGTCCACCGTCTTTTGCAGCGCCGTCATGGTCGCGTCGAACCAGACCGTGCCCTCGGCGTCGCCGTGCACGCGCACGCCCAGCAGATGGTTGTTGCTGACGATCAGGTGGCCGCGGAAGTCGAAGCCGTCCAGCGTCACGATCGGCTGCTCGGCCAGCTTGCTGGTGGCCAGGTCGTAGCGGTACAGGGCGCTGCGGTCGTGGCCGGCGCGGCTGGTCACGTACAGCGTGCCGTCCGGGCCGAAGGCCAGCGGATCGAAGCTGCCCTTGCCGCCGGTGTAGGCGTTGAAGCTGGCCAGCGTGCGCCACTGTCCGGTGGCCGGATCCAGGTAGCGGATGGATTCGGTGTTTTCGTCCAGTGTTTCGACCACGCGCGGCTGGCCGTGCTGGTCCAGCAGCCAGCCGCGCGCCACGCCGGGGTGCTCGACCGCGTGGGTGATGCCGGTGCGCGTGTTCAGCCGCAGCAGGTCCGACGCCATGCGGATGCCGGCGCCGCGGATGTCGGCGTCGGTGACGTAGATTTCCTCGCTGTCCTGCGCGCCGTCCTGGTCCAGCATGAAGGTGTGCCAGGGCAGCAGGTTGCGGTCGCTGTCGCCGTTCTGGAAGAACGGGTTGTTGCGCTTGGCCAGCTGGCGGAAGCGCTTGCCGTCGCGGTCGACCGCGTACAGGCCGGGTCCGAAGCGCATGTCGCGCTGGGCCACGCTCTTGTCGACCGTGCTGAACAGCAGGCGCTCGTTGTTGACCCAGTGTGCGCGGCCGATGTCGGTATCGGCGAACTGCGCCACCATGTGCGCGCTCAGGTCGTTCAGGTCGACCACCGCCAGGCCGTCGCGCTTGTCGTTGGTGCCGATGAAGGCGGCCAGGTAGCGGCCGCTGGGCGAGAGCATGGCGCCGTTGAAGGCGGGATTGCTGAAGAAGCTGCTGACCGGCGGCGGCTCCGCCTGCGCGTGGCAGGCCGACGCCAGCGCGAGCAGGCTCAATAGTTTGCGGACGGCGCTCATTGGGCGGCCCCTGCGCCGATATTCTTGTCGAGGAATTTCTCGACGCGGGTCCAGAAGTCGAAGCGGGTCTTCGGCAGCGCCCAGCCGTGGCCTTCGTCCGGGTATTCGATCCACTCGACCCTGGCATTGGTCTGCTTGACCGCGTTGTAGAACTTGGTGCCATGCGGCAGCGGCACGCGCATGTCGGCGCCGCCGTAGGCCAGCAGCAGCGGCTGCTTGATGCGCGCCGCCTGCAGCAGCGGCGAGGTGGCCTTCAGCTGCTCGGCATCCTTGACCGGATCGCCGACCAGCTCCGGTATGCCGTACTGCCGCCAGCCGTCCGAAAAGTCTGACACATAGGCCCAGTGGCCGTCGTGCATCAGGTTGATGTCGGTGACGCCCGCCCAGTCGATGCCGCATTTGTACAGGTCGGGGTCGTTGATCAGGCCCATCAGCGTGGCGTAGCCGCCGTAGCTGGCGCCGGCGATGCAGATGCGCTTGGGATCGACGGTGCCCTGGGCGATGGCCCAGCGCGCGCCGTCGGCGATATCGTCCTGCATCTTCAAGCCCCATTGCTTCCAGCCGGCGCGGTAGTGGCGCACGCCGAAGCCCCGGCTGCCGCGGTATTCCGGCTCCAGCACCGCGTAGCCGCGCGAGGCCAGGAACTGCGAGTCCGGCTCCCACGCCAGGTCGCCGCCGCGTATGTAAGGACCGCCGTGCACCAGCACCACCAGCGGCAGGTTCTTGCCGCTGCCTTGCGGCACGGTCAGCCAGGCCGGGATGTCGAGGCCGTCGCGCGCCTTGTAGTGCACCATGATCTTGTGCGCCATCTGGGTTGGCTGGATGGCCGGGTAGCTGGAGCCGACGGCGCTGAGCTCCTTGGTGTCGCGGTTGTACAGGAAGCTGCGCGACGGCCACACGTCGCTGAAGGCCAGCACCTGCACCCACGGCGCCTGCGGCCGCGACGGCGGCGTCAGCAGGTTGATGGTGTTGGGCAGCATGGTGTCGATTTTTTCCTGCATCGCCTTCATGGCCGGATCGAACCACAGGGTGCCGGCGGCGTCGGTCAGATAGCGCACGCCCAGCACCTTGTGCTCGTCCATGATCAGCTCGCCGTGGAAGTCGTAGCCGGCCAGCTTGATGATGGGCTCGTCGGAGACGGTGTTGGTGGCGAGGTCGTAGCTGTGCACCGCCGCCAGATCGCTGTGCTTGTGGAGGATCACGTACAGCGTGCCGTTCGGCGCGAACGCCAGCGGTGTGAAGGCGCCCTTGCCGCCGGTGTAGGCGTCGAAGCCGGTCAGCTTGCGCCAGGCGTTGGTGGCCGGATCGCGGTACCAGATTTCGATGGTGCGGTCCTTCATGGTGACGGTCAGGCGCGGTTCGCCCTTGTTGTCCAGCAGCCAGCTCATGCTGTCGCCGGGCCGGGCGATGGTGCTGGCCACGCGGCCGGTGAGCGTGTTGATGCGTTGCAGGTCGACGTGGTCCAGCTGGCCGGGGCCGCTGAAACTCTTGTTGAGCACGTACATATACTCGGAATCCTGCGGGCCGTCCTGGTCCAGCATGAAGGTATGCCAGGGCAGTAGCTCGCGTGTCTGCGAACTGAAGGAGCCGCTGCTGATGAAGGGCAGGCCGCTGCGCATGGCCAGCTGGCGGAAGGCGGTGCCGTCGCGGTTGATGGCGTACAGGCCGGGCGCGTAGCGCTGGTCGCCCTGGGCCAGCGAGTGGTCGGCGGCGGTGAAGGCCAGGCGCTCGTCGTTAATCCATTGGAACTTGCCGATGTCGGCGTCGCTGAAGTTGCCCACCACCTTGACCGTGTTCGCGCCCAGTTCCACCACGGCCAGGCGGTCGCGCTTGTCCTTGGAGCCGACCTTGACGGCCAGGTATTTGCCGCTGGGCGAGAGCAGCGCGCCGCTGAATTCGGGATTGCCGAAGAAGTCTTCGACCGACGGGCGGGACGGCGGCGTGGGCAGGTCCGCGGCGTGGGCAAGCGGATATGCGTGGCCGATGGCGCAGGCCAGCAACAGAATGATGCGGAAATTCATAGGCGGTCTCGAATAAGTGGTGTCGGCACAATATCACCAAGTTATCAAATCCGCCACATCTGCCGTGTATCTTTAAAGTTCGGGGGCGCGGATGTAGTCGACCAGCGCGCCGGTCTGGCGCTCCGGCGCCGGCGTGGCCAGGCTGACCGCGACCATCGTCAGCAGCCCGGCCGGCACACCGAAGATGCCGGCCGAGATAGGCGCGATATGGAACCACTGGCCGGCCGCGCCGCCACCCAGGGTGGGATTGGTGTGCAGCATGTAGTACAGGCAGACCGCGAAGCCGGTCGCCATGCCGGCCACCGCGCCCTGGTAGTTGGCGCGCTTCCAGAACACGCCCAGCACCAGCGCCGGGAACAGCGCCGAGGCCGCCAGCGAGAAGGCCGCGCCCACCAGCGACAGGATGTCGCCCGGCTTTTGCGAGGCGCCGTAGGCGGCGATGAAGGCTACGCCCAGCAGCAGCAGCTTGGAGATGGTCACCCGCTTCTGGGTCGAGGCGCCGCGGTCGACCAGCTTGTAGTAGATGTCGTGCGACAGCGCGTTGGAGATCGCCAGCAGCAGGCCGTCGGCGGTCGACAGCGCGGCGGCCAGGCCGCCCGCCGCCACCAGGCCCGACACCACATAGGGCAGGCCGGCGATTTCCGGCGTGGCCAGCACCAGCACGTCGGCGTCGATGGTGATCTCGGCCAGCTGCACGATGCCGTCGTGGTTGATGTCGCTGATGCTGAACAGCGGATTGGCCCGGTCCACATTGGCCCAGTACGACACCCAGTTGGGCAGGTGCGCATAGTCGCTGCCGACCAGCGCGCTGTAGATGTCGTACTTGACCAGCACCGCCAGCGCCGGGATGGTCAGGTAGATCAGCAGGATGAAGAACAGCGTCCAGAACACCGACACGCGGGTCTCGTGCACCGACGGCGTGGTGTAGCTGCGCATCAGGATGTGCGGCAGCGCGGCCGTGCCCAGCATCAGGCAGAACACCAGCGCCAGGAAGTTGTTGCGCTTGATGTCCGAGGTGGCCGGATCGCCGGGGTAGGGCGTGGCGTGCGGCGTGATCGGCTCGGCGCGCGCCAGGTTCTGCGCGCGCGCCTCGGCCCACTCGTGCGCGGCCTCGTCGGCGCTTTTCGGATAGGCGATCAGGGTCCGCTCGGCGCTGCGGATCTCCAGCAGCGAGGCGTTGCGCAGCTTGACGCGGTCGAGCGCGCGCTGGAGCTCGGCGCGGCCGGCCTCCCACGACGCCGGCAGGGACAGGATGCGGGCATCGAGCTCGTCGGCGCGCTGGCGGAAGATGGCGCGCACTTCGGCCTCTTTCGGATCATTTTGCAGCACGTTCTCGCGCGCGCTCAGTTTGGGCAGCAGTTTGCCGTAGGCCACCTGCGGAATCGGATTGTCGGTGTGCTTGCCGGACAGCCAGACCGCCGGCATCAGGAATGCCACCAGGATGATGATGTACTGCGCCACCTGGGTCCAGGTGATGGCGCGCATGCCGCCCAGGAAGGAGCACACCAGGATGCTGGCCAGGCCGAGGAAGATGCCGACCGAGAAATCGACGCCGGTGAAGCGCGAGGCGATCAGCCCGACCGCGTAGATCTGCGCCACCACGTAGGTGAAGGAGACGATGATGGTGGCCGCCACCGCCAGGATGCGCACCGCGCGCCCGCCGCGGCCGTCGCCGTCGCCGCCGCCGTAGCGCGCGGCCAGGAAATCGGGAATGGTGTACTGGCTGAACTTGCGCAGATAGGGTGCGATCAGCAGCGCCACCAGGCAGTAGCCGCCGGTCCAGCCCATGATGTAGGCCAGGCCGTCGAAGCCATGCAGGTACAGGCCGCCTGCCAGGCTGATGAAGCTGGCGGCGGAGATCCAGTCGGCGGCGGTGGCCATGCCGTTGAACATGGCCGGCACGCGCCGCCCGGCCACATAGTATTCCAGCACATTGGAGGTGCGGCTGAGTACGCCGATCGACGCGTACAGCACGATGGTGGCAAACATGAACAGGTAGCCGATCCAGGTGCGCGACATGCCTTCCTGCTCCAGCACCGACAGCGCCACCAGGAAGCAGGCGAAGCCGGCCGTGAACAGCAGGTAGTAGCTGCGCAGGCGCTGGAAGTAGCTGCGGCCGGCCTTCACGCGCGGCGCTCCGGCGGCGGCATGGCGGCGCGGTCGAGCTTGCGCATGCGCCAGGCGTAGACGGCCAGGATGGTGAGGTAGACCAGCGAGGCGCCCTGTGCCGCCAGGTAGAACGACAGCGGCCAGCCGAATACGCTCAGGCCGGCCAGCTCGCGGGCGAAGAAGGCGGCGCAGAAGCCGGTCGCCAGCCAGACCAGCAGCAGGATGGCGGACAGGCGGCGCGTCTTGCGCCAGTGCTGCTCGCGGTTGAGCGGGGCGGTGGGTTTATTACTATCCATAGTACGGCGGCTCCTCTTCCGCTTCCGGCGGGGGCGGCGGCAGCGGGAAGGTCAGCCGGAACAGCGCGCCCGGCAGCTTGGACTGCTGCGCGCGCGGATTGTTGTAGATATCCACTTCGGCGCCGTGCTGCTGGGCGATCTCGCGCACGATGGCCAGGCCCAGGCCGCTGCCCTCGGCCTTGTTGCCGAGGATGCGGTAGAAGCGCTCGAACACCCGCGCCCGTTCGGCCTGGGCGATGCCTGGCCCGGTGTCCTCGACCTCCAGGTAGCCGTGCTCCTCGTCGCGGCGCACCCGCACCGTGACGCTGCCGCCGGCCGGCGTGTAGCGCAGCGCGTTGTCGATCAGGTTGGACAGCAGCTCGCGCAGCATGGTCGGGTTGCCGACCAGCTGCACCGCTTCGTTTGGCGCCTCGTAGCCCAGGTCGATGCGCTGCGCGAACGAGGCCGGCACCCAGTCCTGCACCGCGCTGCGCGCCAGCTCCGACAGTTCCAGCGGCAGCATGGCGGCGCCGGCCTGCGGCTGGTTCTCGGCGCGCGCCAGGGCCAGCAATTGATTGACCAGGCGCGTGGCCGCCTCCGAGCTCTTGGCCAATTGCTCCAGCGAGCGGTGGATTTCGCCGCGGTCGGTCTGGCGCAGCGCCAGCTCGGATTGCATGCGCATGCCCGCCAGCGGTGTGCGCATCTGGTGCGCGGCGTCGGCGATGAAGCGCTTCTGCATCTCGATCGACAGCGACAGCCGCGCCAGCATGTCGTTGAGCGAATTGACCAGCGGCGAGATTTCCTCCGGCACCTGGTTGGAGGCGATCGGGCTCAGGTCGTCCGAGCTGCGCGCGCGTATCCGCTCCTGCAGCTGCGCCAGCGGCGACAGCCCGCGCGACAGCGCGAACCACACCAGGGCCAGCACGATGGGCAGGATGATGAACTGCGGCAGGATCACGCCCTTGATGATGGCGTTGGCCAGCTGGCCGCGCTTCTCCAGCGTCTCGGCCACCTGCACCAGCGCCAGCTGCGGCTCGTCGCCGCTGTCGTGCGGCAGCCGCACGTAGGCGTAGGCCACGCGCACCGGCGTGCCGTGCATGCTGTCGTTGCGGAAGCGCACGCTGCCGCGCGGCTTGTCGTCCTCGTCGATGAGCGGCAGCGGCAGGTCGCGGTCGCCGTCGATGTGTTCGCCACGCGGGCCCTGGATCTGGAAGTAGACGCTGTCGACATCGTCGGCGCGCAGGATGTCGCGGGCCGGGCCGGACAGGCTCTTGATGACCTTGCCGTCCACCGCGCGCACCTGCTGCGCCAGCACGGTGACGCTGTCCTCTAGCGCATGGTCGAACGGCTGGTTGGCGATGGACTTGGCCACCAGGTAGGTGATCGCGATGCTCATCGGCCACAGCAGCAGCAGCGGCGCCAGCATCCAGTCCAGGATCTCGCCGAACAGCGAGTGCTGGATGTCGTTGTCCGCCTCCGGCGCCGGCGGCTGGTACTCCAGGGCGTCGGCCTGGTCGTGCTGCGCGGGCGATGAGGCGGTTGGTGTCACTTGGCGGCGTCCGAGAATTTCTCCAGGCAGTAGCCCAGCCCGCGCACGGTGGCGATGCGGATGCCGCCCACTTCGATCTTCTTGCGCAGCCGGTGCACATAGACCTCGATGGCGTTGTTGCTCACTTCCTCGCCCCATTCGCACAGGTGGTCGACCAGCTGCTCCTTGGACACCAGGCGGCCGCTGCGCGCCAGCAGGATCTCCAGCAGGCCCAGCTCGCGCGCCGACAGGTCCAACATCTGCTCGTTGATGTAGGCGCTGCGGCCGACCTGGTCGTAGCTCAGCGGCCCGTGCTTGACCACAGTGGCGCCGCCGCCGGCGCCGCGCCGGGTCAGCGCGCGCACCCGCGCCTCCAGCTCGGACAGCGCGAAGGGCTTGGCCATGTAGTCGTCGGCGCCCAGGTCGAGGCCGTTGACGCGCTGCTCGATCGAGTCGGCCGCCGTCAGGATCAGCACCGGCAGCAGCGAGTTGCGCGCGCGCAGGCGGCGCAGCACCTCCAGCCCGGACAGCTTGGGCAGGCCCAGGTCCAGGATCAGCAGGTCGAACTCCTGGGTCGAGAGGGCGGTGTCGGCCTCCTGGCCGTTGCTGACGCAATCGATGGCGTAGCCGGATTGGCGCAGCGAGCGGGTCAGGCCATCGGCCAGCACGCTGTCGTCCTCGGCAAGTAAAATTCGCATGAAAAGACACTCCGGCTACAGAAATCTCTATTGTGTTTCATTTCGCGCAAGGCGGCGAGTTTTTGTGCAATCTCAAAATTGTTTAAAAATCGTGCTTGCATTAAGCACTGTTTTTTTATACAGTGCTGCCTGTACCGACGAATTTGCACCCACCTACTGGTTGAAAGAACATTATGGACGATAAAAAAGCTGTTGTACCTGCATCTGAAAAGGCTAAGGCGCTCGCTGCCGCGCTGGCCCAGATTGAAAAGCAATTCGGCAAAGGCTCCGTAATGCGCATGGACGCCAACGCGCCGATCGAGGACGTGCAGGTCGTGTCGACCGGTTCGCTCGGTCTGGATATCGCCCTGGGCGTCGGCGGCCTGCCGCGCGGCCGCGTGGTGGAAATCTACGGTCCGGAATCGTCGGGTAAAACCACGCTGACCCTGCAAACCATCGCGGAAATGCAAAAACTGGGCGGCACCTGCGCCTTCATCGACGCCGAGCACGCGCTGGACGTCGGCTACGCGCAGAAGCTGGGCGTCAACCTGCACGAGCTGCTGATCTCGCAGCCGGACACCGGCGAACAGGCACTGGAAATCTGCGACGCGCTGGTGCGCTCCGGTTCGGTGGACATGGTCGTGGTCGATTCCGTGGCCGCGCTGACGCCGCGCGCCGAGATCGAAGGCGACATGGGCGACTCGCTGCCGGGCCTGCAAGCGCGCCTGATGTCCCAGGCGCTGCGCAAGCTGACCGGCTCGATCAACCGCACCAACACCCTGGTCATCTTCATCAACCAGATCCGCATGAAGATCGGCGTCATGTTCGGCAGCCCGGAAACCACCACCGGCGGCAACGCGCTGAAGTTCTACGCCTCCGTGCGCCTGGACATCCGCCGCACCGGCTCGATCAAGTCGGGCGACGAGGTGATCGGCAACGAAACCAAGGTCAAGGTCGTCAAGAACAAGATCGCGCCGCCGTTCAAGGAAGCGCACTTCGACATCCTGTACGGCGCCGGCACCTCGCGCGAGGGCGAGATCCTCGATCTGGGCGTGGAAGCGAAGATCGTTGAGAAGTCCGGTTCCTGGTACAGCTACAACGGCGAGCGCGTCGGCCAGGGCAAGGACAACGCCCGCATCTTCCTGCAGGAGCGTCCTGAGCTGGCGTGGGAAATCGAAAACAAGGTCCGCGAATCGCTGGGCGTGCGCGCACTGCCGCCGCTGGCCGTCGACAACACCGTGGTCAAGCTGAAATCGGTCGACAAGGCCGATAAGGCAGACAAGGGCGACAAGGCCGACGCCGCGTAAGGCCTGTCATTCCCGCGAAAGCGGCGGTCCGCCGCTGCGGAATCCATGCTGAGCATGCGTTCTAACTCTCGCGTGCGCGGGAGTGACGGATCGACCACCGTGCTGCGAATGCAGCCGGTGGTTTTCTCATTGCGCAGAGGGTTTTATGGCAGCACCGCAACTCAGCCTGAAGGCACGTGCCCTGCGCTTCCTGTCGATGCGCGAGCACAGCCGCATGGAACTGGCCCGCAAGCTGGCGCGCTACGCGGAAGAGGGCGACGACGTCGAAGCCCTGCTCGACCTGCTGGAAAAGAACAACTGGCTGTCGCAGGAGCGATTCTCCGAAGCGCTGATCCACCGGCGCTCGGCCCGCTTCGGCAACAGCCGCATCGTCGCCGAGCTGCAAAGCCACGGCATCAAGGGCGAGGAGCTGCAGGAACTCAAGGCCGGCCTGGCCGAGGGCGAGACCGAGCGCTGCGTCGACGTCTGGAACCGCAAGTTCGGCACCGTGGCCGCCGATCCGCAGGAACGCAACAAGCAAATGCGCTTCCTGCTGCAACGGGGATTTTCCCAGCGCGCCGTGCAAACCGCCCTGAAGGGCGCGCCGGAAGACGATTGAGCGCCGACCCCAAACCCGGACACCGGGGGCATCTCCCATGGGAGATGCGGGGCGCAGCCCCTGTCCAGACCCTGGTCTGACCCCATCCTGCCGCCGTGCGGGGTACTACCGCGCCGCACCATGCAATGTTTCCATGACTGAAATAAGACGTATGAATTTCTTGTAATAAAACGCTCAAACCGCCCATATTTCCATCCAAAAGCTATGTTCTGACGCAACTGGAGGTCTTGATGTGCTACACTTTTGGGGTTTTTGCAGCGCCGCAGGTGCGGTAGTTGTCCGTAGAAGCTGCGGACACGTGCGATTCAGCACATGGCTGCTTACTAAATTTCTGTCGCGAGAGCGGCATCGGTCTTATGTCCCTGTCAACCCCAGTTACCCGACGTGCGCTTCGGCACACGCGCGCAATTGCCGTCCAAGCGTATGCACGCGATGACGGACTGTGGGATCTTGACGCCCATATCACCGACATCAAGGTGATCGACACCGTGCTGGCCTCCGGTCCGCGCGCTGCCGGCACGCCCCTGCATGACCTGCACCTGCGCCTGACCGTTGATCTGCAACTGAACATCGTCGATGCCGAAGCCGCGTCCGATGCCGTTCCGTATCCCGGCCACTGCGACACCATTGCCCCCGATTATAAAAAACAGCTCGTCGGCCTGAACCTGATGAAGGGTTTCCGCCACGAGCTCAAGCAACGCCTGGCCGGCATCGCCGGCTGCACCCACCTGACCGAACTGGCGCAGATCCTGCCCACGGCTGCGGTGCAGGCGTTCGCCAACGATGTCTGGTCGACCAACGACGCGGCTACCGAAGACCATGGTGTGCCGCGCCAGAAGCCGTTTCAACTCGACAAATGCCATGCCCTGCGCACCGACGGCGGGGCAGTGGCGCAGTTTTACCCGCGCTGGGTGGCCAAAGCAGCACCAGGTGGCGCGTAGCAATGTCTGCTTACTAGATTCACACATTTCGCAGTATCAACCGATTTTTACACATCAGCATCAGAAGGGAAGCCAGCATGAAAATCCATGAGTATCAAGGCAAAGAAATCCTCCGAAAATACGGAGTGACGGTTCCGCGCGGTATTCCGTGCATGTCCGTTGAAGAAGCAGTCAAAGCTGCTGAAACCTTGGGCGGCCCGGTCTGGGTTGTAAAAGCACAGATCCACGCCGGTGGCCGTGGTAAAGGCGGCGGCGTCAAAGTCGCCAAATCGCTGGAACAAGTCAAAGAATTCTCCGAGCAGATCCTGGGCATGCAGCTGGTCACGCACCAGACCGGCCCTGAAGGCCAGAAAGTACGCCGCCTGCTGATCGAAGAAGGCGCGGACATCAAGAAAGAACTGTACGTGTCGATGGTTACCGACCGCGTATCGCAGCGCGTGGTGCTGATGGCTTCCTCCGAAGGCGGCATGGACATCGAAGAAGTTGCCGAGTCCCACCCAGAACTGCTGCACTCGATCGCCATCGATCCATCGATCGGCCTGACCGACGCTGAAGCCGCTGGCATCGCCGCCAAGATCGGTGTGCCGGAAGCTTCGATCGCCGACGCCGTCGTCAACCTGAAGGGCCTGTACAAAGCCTACTGGGAAACCGACTCCTCGCTGGCCGAAATCAACCCGCTGATCCTGACCGGTTCGGGCAAGGTCATCGCACTGGACGCCAAGTTCAACTTCGACGCCAACTCGCTGTTCCGTCAACCAGAAATCGTCGCTTACCGCGACCTGGACGAAGAAGATCCAGCGGAAGTCGAAGCATCGAAATTCGACCTGGCCTACATCTCCCTGGACGGCAACATCGGCTGCCTGGTGAACGGCGCCGGCCTGGCCATGGCCACCATGGACACCATCAAGCTGTTCGGCGGCGAGCCAGCCAACTTCCTGGACGTCGGCGGCGGCGCCACGGCTGAGAAAGTGACCGAAGCGTTCAAGATCATGCTGAAAAACCCAGGCCTGAAAGCCATCCTGGTCAACATCTTCGGCGGCATCATGCGCTGCGACGTGATCGCCGAAGGCGTGATCACCGCGGTCAAAGCCGTGTCGCTGAACGTGCCGCTGGTGGTCCGCATGAAGGGCACCAACGAAGACCTGGGCAAGAAGATGCTGGCCGATTCCGGTCTGCCTATCATCGCAGCCGACACCATGGAAGATGCAGCGAAGAGCGTAGTCGCCGCCGCTGCCGGTCAAGCTTAATTAAGGAATCAACATGTCCATTCTGATCAATAAAGATACCAAAGTCGTTACCCAAGGTATTACCGGCAAGACCGGTCAATTCCACACCCGCGGTTGCCGCGACTACGCGAACGGCAAAGCTGCCTTCGTCGCAGGCGTGAACCCGAAGAAAGCCGGCGAAGATTTCGAAGGCATCCCTATTTTCGCTAACGTCACCGAAGCGAAAAAAGAAACCGGCGCCAACGTGTCCGTGATCTACGTGCCGCCAGCAGGCGCGGCCGCCGCGATCTGGGAAGCTGTCGAAGCTGAAATGGATCTGGCCATCTGCATCACCGAAGGCATTCCTGTCCGCGACATGATGGCCCTGAAGGACCGCATGGCTAAAGCAGGTTCCAAGACCCTGCTGCTGGGCCCTAACTGCCCAGGCCTGATCACCCCTGACGAAATCAAGATCGGCATCATGCCAGGTCACATCCACAAGAAGGGCCGTATCGGCGTGGTCTCGCGTTCGGGCACCCTGACCTATGAAGCAGTCGGTCAGCTGACCGCGCTGGGCCTGGGCCAATCGTCGGCAGTCGGCATCGGCGGCGACCCGATCAACGGTCTGAAGCACATCGACGTCATGAAGATGTTCAACGACGATCCTGATACCGACGCGGTCATCATGATCGGCGAAATCGGCGGTCCGGACGAAGCCAACGCGGCTTACTGGATCAAAGACAACATGAAAAAACCGGTCGTCGGCTTCATCGCCGGTGTTACCGCTCCTCCAGGCAAGCGCATGGGCCACGCCGGCGCGCTGATCTCCGGCGGCGCGGACACCGCACAAGCCAAACTGGAAATCATGGAAGCTTGCGGCATCACTGTCACCAAGAACCCGTCCGAAATGGCGCGTCTGCTGAAAGCCATGCTGTAATTACAGCCCGCTTGAATGTGGAATAATGGGGGAGCTTCGGCTCCCCTTTTTAATGGAGAACAGATTGGCGAAGATCCTCATCTCGCGCGACGGACAACTGGAACAGCAAGTACAGCTAAGCAAAGAGCGGATGACCATCGGCCGTCACCCGCGCAACGACATTGTGCTGACGCATCCGGCCGTCAGCGGCGACCACGCCGTCATCGTCACCATCCTGGACGACTCCTTCCTGGAAGACCTGCACAGCACCAACGGCACCTTCGTCAACGGCCACCGTATCGGCAAGCACTTCCTGCAGCATCAGGATGTGATCAAAATGGCCAAGTTCCAGGTCGAGTTCATCGCCGACGGTGTGCGGCCCATGATGGCGGCGGCGCCCGTGCTGGCGCACATCGAAGTATTAAATGGCAACAATGCCGGCAAGCAGATGGCGCTGACCAAGCCGCAGACCACGCTCGGCCGCGCCGGCGTGCAGGTGGTGGTGATCCACCGCCAGCCCGACGCTTACAGCATCACCCACCAGGAGGGCGCGCAGCCGCCGCTGGTGAACGGCATCGCCCTGGGCAAGCAAGCCCAGCGTTTGAATCACGGCGACGTGATCGACCTCAGCGGAACCCAGATGGCCTTCCGCATCGCCTGACAATATTTGTCAGCGGCGACCCCGGCTGACAATTTGCGGCCTGCGGACTGACAAAAAACGGCAGTCCAGGCGACCCAAAGCGACAGTTTTTGGCATATTTTGTGGAATTAGGCATCAAAAACAGGGTGGCACACCAATTGCTCATAGCTAAGTGTCCCACCAAATTTGATGTTCAACACACCCCAGGAGTCGAAAATGAAATCCATGAAAATGATGAAGAAACAAGCCCAGGCCGGCTTCACCCTGATCGAACTGATGATCGTGGTTGCCATTATCGGCATCCTGGCCGCCGTCGCGATTCCTGCGTACAGCGACTACACCGTGAAAGCCAAGATGGCCAACGCCCAGGGCGCGATCGACTCGATCAAGACTGCGGTGTCGCTGTGCGCCCAGGAAGGTGGAGGCGACCTGACCGGCTGCAACGCCGGCGCCAAAGGTGTACCGACCTTCACCCCAACCAAGGAAGTTTCCGGCGCCACCGTTACCGACGGCGTGATCGTTGAAACCTTCGCCACCGGCGTAGGCAAGAACATCGACGGCTTGACCGCTACCTACACCCCGACCATCGCCGCCGGTGCAGCCAACGTCACCTGGAACGTCACCACCACCGTCACCAACACCGCAGCGGCAGCAGCGCTGACCAAGAACAACGTAGTTCCTTAATGTTCAGCTCCTGAACGAGAAAACCGGCCTTTCGGCCGGTTTTTTTTCGTCCCTGCGGCGGGAAGGGTCAGACGATTTTCTGGCGGTCGGCGATCAGCGCCTCGTAGGTCAGGTTTTGCAGCATGGTGTAGTGGACCGGATCCAGGTCGATGAACTGCACGCCGTAGGTGAACACCTCGGGCTTGTCGCCGGTGGCGGGCTTGACCACGTTGATATTGCGAATGGTGGCATTCGGATTGATGCGCACCTGGCGGTTGCCGGGCTGGGCGATCAGGTAGAACGACAGCCCGACGTGGGCCTCGTCGTCGGACAGCTTCTTGGCCGATTCGATCAGCGCGCCGGAGACGCTCAGGTTCACCAGGAACACCGAGGTGGTGCCGACAGGCGAGGTGACCTGTGCCGGGATATCGACCTTGACGCGCATCGCCGCGCGCAGGCTGGTGCCCTGGATGGACACCGGGAACGACAGGTGGACATAAAACAGCGGACGCGGGAACACCCGCTGCACCACGCACGAGAACGAGCAGACGTTGACGCCGGAGAAGACGCGGATGGTCAGCTTGTCGCCGTCGTTGAGGGCGATCGGTGCGCCATTCTCGAACGGAACCTTGACGATCATGTACTCGTCCTTCACCCAGCCGATCAGCGTGGAGAAGTGCTGGATCGGCTTGATGGTGCGGTGAGTGATGAACTGTATCCTGCCACCCACCTGCAGGTTCATTTGCTCGAATTCGTATTCCTGAGTCTTGGCTTCGCTCGGTGGAGGGTTGCTGCTCATTCAAATTCTTTCTCGTATGCGCGAGGCGGGTACGGTGAGGCCTACGTCAAAAGATTACTTCGGTGACATTGATTATATACCCACCCAACAAAGGTAACAATCAGACAATAGGATGGGTTGTTGATTGGTCGCGCAGCAGCACCATGAGGCCAAAATTGCGCTGAGAACCGTTGCATTTTATTCCTCCCAGCTAATTAGCTACTGGGATGGATTGCTCTTCTTTCTGAACTTTTCTCGTTCATTGCCAATCCATAGAAGACAAAGGTACAGCGCAAAAAAACCGAATGACCAAGCGAAAACATGGTCCTCCATGTTTCGCTCCGGAATATTGATCGTTTCATCGTCCGCTAAATAAGTGACGAAAACCTGATCGCCAATTTTGAAGTTTTCGCACGGTTGATTGCCATGACCAGGTTTTCCAGCTCCAGACACTTCCTTTTGATTGACAACAAAACGGTACTCTATACGTTGCTTGTTTTTTATGTCGCAGTTTTTATTCGTCAGCACGCCGGTTTGTTGCACGCCATACTTGGCAAGGCGATGATCCTGACGAAGAGAGGGTAAGAAAACTAGAAGGTAGGAAATGATGACGAACAGCGCACCCCAATAGCGATACTTTTTCTTTATTGGGATAATAATATAGACCAGAAATGGGACGACGAGTCCAATCAGCAAAAGCATGGTGGTCTGCAGACTATTGAGTAAATATTATCGAGGATTTGTATGGTCATTTAGCTCGTCACGCTCCAATCGCCCGACTTGCCGCCGTGCTTCTCCATCACGCGGATATCGGTCATGACCATGCCCCGGTCGACGGCCTTGCACATGTCGTACACAGTCAGCAGGCCGACCTGCACGGCGGTCAGCGCTTCCATTTCCACCCCGGTCTTGCCGTAGGTTTCGACCTGGGCCTTGCAGTGCACGCTGGAATTGGCCACATCGGTCTCGAAATCCACCGTCACGCGGGTCAAGGCCAGCGGGTGGCACAGCGGCACCAGGTCGCTGGTGCGCTTGGAGGCCATGATGGCGGCGATGCGCGCGATGCCCAGCACGTCGCCTTTCTTGGCCGTGCCGCCGGTGATGATGGCCAGCGTTTCCGGCTTCATGCGGATGGTGCCGCTGGCCAGTGCGATGCGATGCGTCTCGGCCTTGGCGCCGACGTCGACCATGTGCGCCTGGCCGGAGCCGTCGAAGTGGGTCAGTTGATCTGCGGGCGCGGCGTTTTCGATGGTCATGGTGGGCTTAAAACGTAACAAAATAATTCGTCGGCGGACGCCGTGCGTGGGCATCCAAGTTGCGGGTATCATATCACCGTGAATACAAAATGTTCCCCCCACTCCCTGCGCATGCGCCTGGTCGCCGCCGCGCTGCTGGTTGCCATGCCGCTGGCGATGGCGCAAGACGTGCTGGCGCCCGCCAAAATCCCCAACCTGCCCGCGCTCGGCGATACCGAACGCCAGGACTTGTCGCCGCTGATGGAGCGCAAGCTGGGCGAGGAAATCATGCGCGATATCCGCCGCGACCACGATTTCCTCGACGACGGCCCCATCCTCGAATACCTGAACAACTTCGGCAATGCGCTGGTGGCGGCCCGCCCCGGCGCGCGCGGCGAGGCCAATTTCGACTACTATTTCTTCGCCGTGCGCGATCCGCAGCTGAACGCCTTCGCGCTGCCCGGCGGCTTCATCGCCGTGCACTCGGCGCTGCTGCTGGCGGCGCAGTCCGAGTCCGAGCTGGCCTCGGTGCTGGGCCACGAGATCGGCCACGTGGCGCAGCGCCATATCGCCCGCTCGATCGGCCAGCAGAAGCAGGACGCGCTGATCCCGCTGGCGGCGATGATCCTGGCCGCGCTGGCCTCCAAGGCCGGCGGTGACGCGGCCCTTGGCGTGTTCTCGGCTGGGCAGGGCCTGGCGATCCAGCGGCAACTGAACTTCGGCCGCGACGCCGAGCGCGAGGCCGACCGCATCGGCTTCCAGATCATGGGCGCGGCCGGCTTCGACACCTCGGGCATGGTGGCTTTCTTCCAGCGCATGCAGACCGCGACCCGCAACTACAGCGACCTGGTGCCGGCCTATCTGCAAAGCCATCCGCTGACCACCGAGCGTATCGCCGACATCCAGGCCCGCATCCGCGAGCAGCCGTACAAGCAGCGTCAGGACAGCCTGGATTTCTACCTGGTGCGTTCGCGCGCGCGCGTGTTGCAGGACCCGAGCGCGTCCGGCCTGGCAGAGGCCAAGGTGTTTTTTGAAGCCCAGATGCAGCAGGAAAACCGCCAGCAGGTCACCGCCGGCCAGTACGGCATGGCTTTCCTGTCGCTCAAAAAAGGCGAAACCGCTCAGGCCCAGGTCTGGCTCGACAAGGCGCGCGCGACCTTCGACAAGCCACCGGCCGCCGGCACCTTCAGCGCGGCCGCGCGGCCGGCGCCGGACTCGATCTTCGTCAGCACCTCGATCGAGATCAAGCTGGCGCAGCCGGACAACAAGGCCATGATCGACAAGGGACTGGCCGAGGCGGAGGCGGCGCACCTGCAGTTCCCGCTGTCGCGCGGCATCGCGCATCAATATGGCGAGGCGCTGATCGCGGCCGGCAAGCTGGAACAGGCGGCCACCTATCTGCGCGACCAGGTGCAGCTGTACCGCGAAGATCCCGATGCCTACGATCTGCTGGCGCAGGCCTATGCCAAGCAGGGCAAGCTGGCCTTGCAGCATATCGCGCTGGCGGAGTCGTATGTGTTGCAGGGCGGCGTGCTGTCGGCGCTGGACCAGCTGAGCTACGCGCGCAAGTCGCCCGACGCTTCCTTCTACGACCAGGCCGTGATCGATGCGCGCGAGCGTGAGCTGCAGGCGCGCCGCCGCGAGGAACTGGGCGAGAAGGGCAAGAAGGATTTACGCGAGGCCGAGTCGCGCCCGGCGTTCAAGGCGGAGATGCGCAGCGGCCCGGACGCCCCGGCGTCGACCAATCCGTTCGACCGCCTGCGCCAGGAGTCCAATCCTATGCCGGTGCGGACGGTACGCTGACGTAGCCGAAGCGCGCCGGCAGTTCGGCGGCCGCCACGCGCTGCACGGCCAAGCCGTCCAGCGTCAGCGCGCCGGGCGCAGCGCCTTCCATCCACGCCAGCAGCGCTTCGTCGGCCACGGCGGCGCCGTTCATTTTCAGCATCGGCAGCACGTGCGCGAAATCGCGGTCGTCCAGCTGCGCCACCACGTCGCCGCTGCGCAGGACCAGCGCGCCAGTCTCCGTCAGCACCGCTTCTTCGACCGGCCCCAGCGCCGCGCCCGTGTGCACGGCCCAGCCCAGCGCGGGATCGGTGCGGACGATGTAGGGCGTGGCCTCCAGCTGCACATACACGCGCTGCGGACCGTTCTGGAAATACCAGCAGCCGCGCTCGTCGGCCGCGTAGTTGCGCACGATGAAGGCGACCAGCGCCGCGTGCTGCAATTTATCGCCCGGCAGGTTCAGGTGCTGGGCGCGTTCGTCGCGCATGCGCCAGTTGCCGCGCGCGTCCAGACCCAGCCAGCCGTAGCAGTGGGGGACGTTCGGCCACTTGGCCAGCGCTTGTTTGACGATGTCATCCATGTTGTTCGGCCAGTGCGTCGTTGGTGGCGGTCGCGCCTTCCATGAACTGGATCAGGCGTTGCGGCAGCCAGTGCAGCTTGCCCGGCAGGCCGCCGACGGCAAAGCCCACATGGCCTCCTTCGGCGGGATAATCCAGCACCACGTTAGGCGCCGCCCGTTGCGGCAGATGGCGGCCGGGCAGGAAGGGATCGTTCTTTGCGTTCAGCACCAGCGTCGGCACGGTGATGTCGCCCAGCACATGCTTGGCGCTGGCGCGGTCCCAGTAGTCGTCGGTGTCGCGGTAGCCGTGCAGCGGCGCTGTCACCACGTTGTCGAAGGCGTACAGGTCGCGCGCGGCGTGCAGCGCGTCGAGATCGAACAGGCCGGGAAACTGCTGGAGCTTGGCGATGCACTTGGGCTTGAGCGTCTGCAGGAACATGCGCGTGTACAGCATGTTGAAGCCGCTCGACAGCGACACGCCGCCCTGTGCCAGGTCCAGCGGCGCCGACACCGAGCAGGCGGCGTCGACAAAATCGGCCTGGTGCTGCGATTCGCCCAGCCAGCGCAGCAGCGCGTTGCCGCCCAGCGAGACGCCGGTGGCGTAGAACTTGCCGCTGCTGCGGCCGTGCAGGCGGCGGATGATCCAGTCGATCTCGGCGGCGTCGCCCGAATGATAGAAGCGCGGCGCGCGGTTGGGCTCGCCGGAGCAGCCACGGAAATGCGGCACCGCGCCCGACCAGCCGCGCGCGGCCACGTCGGCCATCAGCGCCCGCGCGTAGTGGCTGTCGGACGAGCCTTCGAGGCCGTGGAACAGCACCACGAAGGGCCGGCCCGGCTGGCCGTCGACAAAATCGACGTCGACGAAATCGCCGTCCGGCGCCTCCCAGCGTTCGCGCCGGAACCGCACCGCCGGCTTGGCGATGCAGGTGGCGGGATAGATGGTTTGCAGATGGCCCGAGGGGAGCCAGAAGGGCGCCGAATAGTTCATTGCTGTCCGTTGATTGAGCCGGGCTGCCACCCCGGTAAGGCGGGGTCAGACCCCGCGGGGTCTGACCCCAGGTTGCCGCCGTGCGGGGTTAATGCAGGATCTGGCTGGGGGTGTCGACCGGCGCCGCCCCCGGCGCCACCGACACGTGGTGCAGCACGATGCGCCAGCCGCGCGGCGTCTTGATGTAGACGTTGGTGGCGACCAGGTGCGCGGCCTCGCCGCCGGCGGTGGTGCCCTCGACCACGGTGTGCACCGAGCTCATCAGGTTATGGGTCTCATGCAGCTGCGACGGCACGATGTGCAGGCCGCCGTGCTCCAGGATCGCGGCCCACGAGGCGCGGATGGCCGCGTGCCCGATCAGGCGCGGCCCGCCCGGATGCACGCAGACGATTTCGTCGTCGTCAGCCCACAGCGCCATCAGCGCGTCCAGGTCGGCGCGGTTGAGCGCGTCATAAAAAGCCGATTCAACTTCGGCGGCACTTCCGTTCAACTGCTTGACTCGCTTGGTGGGCATGCTGGCTCCGGGACGCGCTGGCTGGCGATGATATTAGTGGTGACCGACGACGGTGCCCGGCTTCAGGCGGTAGGCGGTGCCGCAGTACGGGCACTTGGCGATGCCGTCGTGGTTGAATTCCAGGAACACGCGCGGGTGGGACGACCACAGCGGCATGGCCGGGTTAGGGCAGTGGGCCGGCAGGTCCTTGCCTTCGAGCTCGACGGCGTTGGTGGCGGCGGACGTGTGGGCGTTGGTCATATTCTTGTGCTCCGAAAGGCTGAGGAAAACCACGATTTTAACGGATTCGCGCATTGAGCAAAAATCATCGGTAAAATAGCGCCTCTACAACCCCGGTGCGGCCTGCTATGTGGCGGGAATGCCACACGATGACGCACATGACCGAATTGAGCAGCGCCCCTCACCCACCCTACGTCGCCGAGCACCACGAACCCTCGTGGCGCGAAGGCCTCAAGACCGGAACTCCCACCTTGTTCGGCATCGGCGCCTGGGGCCTGGTGGTGGGCATCGCCATGGTCAAGAGCGGATTGACCGTGCCGCAGGCGCTGGGCATGACCATGCTGGTGTTCGCCGGATCGGCCCAGCTGGCGGCCTTGCCGCTGATCGCCTCGCATTCGCCGATCTGGGTCATCTTCGCCACCGCCGTCGTGGTCAACCTGCGCTTTGTGATCTTCTCGGCCCTGCTGGCGCCGCATTTCGCCCAACTGTCGTGGCGCAAGCGCTTCGTGCTCGGCTACGTGGCCGGCGACATGACGGTCGCCATGTTTCTGCACAAATACCCCAGCGAGGCGCCGCAGGTGGGCAAGCTGTCCTACCTCAAAGGCCTGCTGTACCCGAACTGGGGCGCTTGGCAGGTCGGCTCGATCGCCGGCATCTTCCTCGGCAGCGCCGTGCCCGCCGAATGGGGCCTGGGCTTTGCCGGCACGCTGGCCATCATCTGCGTGATGGTTCCGCTGATGGTGGGCCGTCCCGCGCTGTGCGGCGTGCTGGTGGCCGGCGCGGTGTCGGTGCTGGCGGCCGGGCTGCCGTACAAGCTGGGCCTGCTGCTGGCCGTGCTGGTCGGCATGCTGACCGCGATGGCGATCGAAGAGGGCGTCGAAAAATGGAGAAAAACCCATGGCTGATTGGGAAATCTGGATCATCATCGGCGTGCTGGCGCTGGCCACCGCCGCCACGCGCAGCTCGTTCTGGCTGATCGGCCACCACATCACCATCCCCAAGCGGGTGCAGGAGATGCTGCGCTACGCGCCGGCCTGCGCGCTGGCGGCCATCGTGGCGCCGGACCTGATCCTGGTGAACAGCCATCCGCTGCTCGATTTGAGCAATCTCAAACTGGTGTCGGGAATTGTCGCTACGATCTTTTATTTGCTGCGTCGCAATATGTTGCAGACAATTGTGTTCGGCATGGCCTTTTACACGGCTTTGCGGCTGATGCATGTATTTTAATAACAGATAAATCGCCCCGTCCTTGCGGTAAAATAGCGCTCTTTCTTCAACTCGACCTTTGGGTAACCATGTCCGCTGTTTTGAACTTCATCCGTCTGCAAGATCTCATCGCCCAGAATGCGCTGCAAGGCAAGCGCGTTTTCATCCGCGCCGACCTGAACGTGCCGCAGGATGATAGCGGCAATATCACCGAAGATACGCGCATCCGCGCTTCCGTGCCGGCCATCAAGGCTGCCGCGGCCGCCGGCGCCAAGGTCATGGTCACGTCCCACCTGGGCCGCCCGACCGAAGGCGAGTTCAAGCCGGAAGACAGCCTGGCGCCGGTCGCCGCGCGCCTGGCCGAGCTGCTGGGCCAGCCGGTCGAGCTGAAACAGAACTGGGTCGACGGCGCCGGCCTGGAAGGCCTGCAGGCCGGCCAGGTGGTACTGCTGGAAAACGTCCGCGTCAACCAGGGCGAAAAGAAGAACAGCGACGAACTGGCACAGAAAATGGCCGCTTTGTGCGACATCTACGTCAATGACGCTTTCGGCACCGCGCACCGCGCGGAAGCGTCGACGCACGGCATCGCCAAGTTCGCGCCGGTTGCCTGCGCCGGCCCGCTGCTGGCCGCCGAGCTGGACGCGCTGGGCAAGGCGCTGGGCGCCCCGGCCCGTCCGTTGCTGGCCATCGTGGCCGGTTCCAAGGTTTCGTCCAAGCTGTCGATCCTGAAGGCGCTGGCTGACAAGGTCGACAACCTGATCGTCGGCGGCGGCATCGCCAACACCTTCATGAAGGCCGTCGGCCTGAACATCGGCAAGTCGCTGGTGGAAAACGAGCTGGTCGACGAAGCCAAGGCCATCATCGAGATCATGGCCAAGCGCGGCGCGCAGGTGCCGATCCCGGTCGACGTGGTCTGCGCCAAGGAATTCTCGGCCACCGCTGCCGCCACCATCAAGGCCGTGGCTGACGTGGCTGACGACGACATGATCCTGGACATCGGCCCGCAAACCGCCGCCATCCTGGCCGCGCAGATCGGCGCCGCTGGCACCATCGTCTGGAACGGCCCGGTCGGCGTGTTCGAGTTCGACCAGTTCGGCGAAGGCACCAAGACGCTGGCGCTGGCCATCGCCAATTCGAAGGCGTTCTCGATCGCCGGCGGCGGCGACACGTTGGCGGCCATCGCCAAGTACAACATCACCGAGCAGATCGGCTACATCTCGACCGGCGGCGGCGCCTTCCTGGAGTTCTTGGAAGGCAAGACCCTGCCAGCAGTGGAAATTTTGACGCAGCGTGCTGCGGCGCAGTAAATAGGGCTGAACAATAGTAAGTATAAAAGCACGGTCGTGCGGTGTAGCAAATTAACAGTAAAATCCAGTTAATGCCTGAGAAAGGTCCAAAAATATGTAGCTTTGCTACAAATTTTGGGGCTTAGCAACACAAACAGCGCAGCTTTTCCGGGTCTCCGCCGCATTTGCGGAGACTGTTCGCATGACCCAACGCTCAAGGAATACTATGTCCCGTGGTACCAAAATTGTTGCAACGATCGGCCCAGCCTCCACTGACTTCAACGTCCTGGTCAAAATGATACGTGCGGGCGTTGATGTCGTGCGCCTGAACTTCTCGCACGGCAAGGCCCAGGATCACATCGACCGCGCGCGCCTGGTGCGCGAGGCGGCGGCCGAGTGCGGCCGCGAAGTGGCGATCATGGCCGACATGCAGGGCCCTAAAATCCGCGTCGGCAAGTTTGAAAATGGTAAGATTGACCTTGCGAACGGCGATAAATTCGTCCTGGACGCGAAATGGGGCGAAAACGGCGAGCTGGGCAACCAGGAACGCGTCGGCCTGGACTACAAGGCGCTGCCGCAGGATTTGCGCGCCGACGACCGGCTGTTGCTGAACGACGGCCTGATCGTGCTGGTGGTCGACAAGATCGTCGGCCATGAGATTTACACCACCGTGAAGATCGGTGGCGAACTGTCCAACAACAAGGGCATCAATCGCCAGGGCGGCGGCCTGACCGCGCCGGCGCTGACCGCCAAGGACATGGAAGACATCAAGACGGCAATGAGTTTCCAGTGCGATTACCTGGCGATCTCGTTCCCGAAAAGCGCGACCGATATGGAAATGGCGCGCCAGCTGGCCAATATCGCCGGCGAGCCCTTCGGCCACAAGCCGATGATGATCGCCAAGATCGAACGCGCCGAAGCGATCCCTGTGCTGCAGGAGATCCTCGACGCTTCCGACGGCATCATGGTCGCGCGTGGCGACCTGGCGGTGGAAGTGGGCAACGCGGCGGTGCCGGCGCTGCAGAAGCGCATGATCCGCATGGCGCGCGAGTCGAACAAGCTGGCGATCACCGCGACCCAGATGATGGAGTCGATGATCTTCAACGCCGTGCCGACCCGCGCCGAAGTCTCGGACGTGGCCAACGCGGTGCTGGATGGCACGGACGCGGTGATGACCTCGGCGGAAACCGCCTCGGGCCGCTATCCGATCGAGACGGTGGAAATGATGGCCGCCATTTGCGTGGAAGCCGAGCAGTCCGAGTACAACAAGCTCGACGCCGACTTCCTCAATGCGACCTTCACCCGGATCGACCAGTCGATCGCCTACGGCGCGCTGTTCACCGCGCACCACCTGGCGGTGAAGGCCATCGTGGCCCTGACCGAGTCCGGTTCGACCGCGTTGTGGATGAGCCGTCACAACATCGATACGCCGATCTTCGCGCTGACGCCGAGCGTGACGACCCAGCGCAAAGTGGCGCTGTATCGCAATGTGAAGGCCTACAATCTGCTGCAGAAGGCGGGCAGCGCGGAAGTGTTGAAACAGGCCGAGGATCTGCTGGTCGAGTACGGCATCGCCAAGAAGGGTGACATGATCGTCGTCACCTGGGGCGAGCCGATGGGCCAGGTCGGCGGCACCAATGCGCTGAAGATCGTCAAGGTTGGAGAATTTACTAAATAAGTCCGGTTGTGTCGCTCCCGCGCAGGCGGGAGCCCATGCAGCGCCTCGATGGCAGCTTGAGTATGGATTCCCGCCTGCGCGGGAATGACGGGGGCCGGCGACAGGTTTTTTTATTGTTTGGAGTATTACCATGTCCCTCGTATCCATGCGTCAACTGCTGGACCACGCCGCTGAAAACGGCTATGGCATCCCTGCATTCAACGTCAACAATCTGGAGCAAGTGCAGGCCATCATGGCCGCGGCCGACGCCCTGAACAGCCCGGTCATCATGCAAGCCTCGGCCGGCGCCCGCAAGTATGCCGGCGAAGCCTTCCTGCGCCACCTGATCGACGCCGCCGTCGAAGCCTACCCGCACATCCCGGTCGTCATGCACCAGGACCACGGCCAGTCGCCGGCGGTCTGCATGGCCGCGATCCGCTCCGGCTTCACCTCGGTGATGATGGACGGCTCGCTGGAAGCGGACGGCAAGTCGGTCGCCTCGTACGACTACAACGTCGAAGTGTCGCGCGAAGTGGTCAAGTTCTCGCACGCCATCGGCGTCACGGTGGAAGCCGAACTGGGCGTGCTCGGTTCGCTGGAAACCATGAAGGGCGACAAGGAAGACGGCCACGGCGCCGACGGCACCATGACCCGCGAACAGCTGCTGACCGACGTGGCCCAGGCCGCCGACTTCGTGCAGCGCACCCAGTGCGACGCTCTGGCCATCGCCATCGGCACCTCGCACGGCGCCTACAAGTTCACCCGCAAGCCGACCGGCGACATCCTGGCCATCGACCGCATCAAGGAAATCCACGCCCGCATCCCCAACACCCACCTGGTGATGCACGGTTCGTCGTCGGTGCCGCAGGAACTGCTGGCCATCATCCGCGAATTCGGCGGCGACATGAAGGAAACCTACGGCGTGCCGGTCGAAGAGATCCAGGAAGGCATCCGTCACGGCGTCCGCAAGATCAACATCGACACCGACATCCGTCTGGCCATGACCGCGGCCACCCGCAAGTTCCTGTTCGAGAATCCTTCGAAATTCGACCCGCGCGACTTCCTCAAGCCGGCCCGTGCCGCCGCCGAGCAGATCGTGCGCGCGCGCTTCCAGGCCTTCGGCTGCGAAGGCCAGGCGTCGAAGATCAAGGTTATCCCGATGGAAAAAATGGCCGAGCGCTACAAGGCCGGCGAGCTGTCGCAGATTGTGAAGTAAAATTCTGTTTTGGAACGGATCGGTTCTCTCGGGAACCGGTCCATCTCTCTTGACCGGCTAGCAAGGTTTTCCCTGCGCCGGTTTTCGCTTTTCTATACCGCTAGTCTATCCACCTCCCGCTATGAACAGCCTTTACCAGACCTCCATCAAGTCCCTGCCACTCCTTGGCCACGGCAAAGTCCGCGACAACTACGCTGTCGGCGACGACAAGATTTTGATCGTCACCACCGACCGCCTGTCGGCCTTCGACGTCGTCATGAACGAGCCTATCCCCGGCAAGGGCATGGTCCTGAACCAGATGAGCGATTTCTGGTTCGAGAAACTCGGCCACATCGTGCCCAACCACCTGACCGGCGTGGCGCCGGAATCGGTGGTCGCCGCCGACGAAGTCGAGCAGGTCAAGGGCCGCGCCGTGGTCGCCAAGCGCCTCAAGCCGATCATGGTCGAGGCGGTGGTGCGCGGCTACATCATCGGTTCGGGCTGGAAGGATTACCAGGACACGGGCAGCATCTGCGGCATCAAGCTGCCGGCCGGCCTGCAACAGGCAGAGAAGCTGCCTGAGCCGCTGTTCACCCCGGCCGCCAAGGCCGACCTGGGCGAGCACGACGAGAACATCAGCTTCGCTGACATGGAAAGCCGCATCGGCGCCGAGCTGGCCGCCAAGATGCGCGACGTCAGCATCGCGCTGTACAAGGCCGCTGCCGACTACGCCGCCACGCGCGGCATCATCATCGCCGACACCAAGTTCGAATTCGGCCTGGACGAAAACGGCGTCATGCACCTGATGGACGAAGTGCTGACCGCCGATTCGTCGCGCTTCTGGCCTGCCGATTCCTACCAGCCTGGCATGTCGCCGCCGTCGTTCGACAAGCAGTTCGTGCGCGACTACCTGGAAACCCTGACCTGGGGCAAAACCGCACCAGCGCCGGCGCTGCCTGCCGACGTCATCGACAAGACCCAGGCCAAGTACTTCGAGGCCATCGAGCGCCTGACCGGCCAGAAGCTGAAGGCATAACATGGCAGATCAGAACAAGCCACTGGTCGGCGTCATCATGGGTTCGTCGTCGGACTGGGACGTGATGCAGAACGCGGTCGCCATCCTCAAGCAGTTCGGCGTGCCGTTTGAAGCCCAGGTCATTTCCGCGCACCGCATGCCGGACGAGATGTACGCCTACGCCAGGAGCGCCCGCGCGCGCGGCCTGCGCGCCATCATCGCCGGCGCCGGCGGCGCGGCCCACCTGCCTGGCATGGTGGCCGCGATGACCATCGTGCCGGTGCTGGGCGTGCCGGTGCCGTCCAAGTACCTGCGCGGCGAGGATTCGCTGCTGTCCATCGTGCAGATGCCCAAGGGCGTGCCGGTGTCGACCTTCGCCATCGGCGAAGCCGGCGCCGCCAATGCCGCGCTGACGGCGGTCGCCATGATCGCCGCCACCGACGGCGCGCTGGCCGACCGGCTGGAAGCGTTCCGCGTCTCGCAAACCGATGCCGCCAAGGCCATGACTTTACCGCTGGAATAAATGAGTAAATTGTTTTCACCATTTCTGCCCGCCGCCAATCCGCCAGCCTGGCTGGGCGTGATGGGCGGCGGCCAGCTCGGCCGCATGTTCGCCCAGGCCGCGCAAAGCATGGGCTATCAAGTGGCCGTGCTGGAACCGGCGGCCGATTGTCCCGCAGGACAGGTCGCGCAGCGCCTGGTGGAAGCCGGCTACAGCGATGCCGCCGGCCTCGACGCGCTGGCTGCGCAATGCCTGGCCGTCACCACCGAATTCGAGAACGTGCCGGCCGACAGCCTGTCGCGCCTGGCGCAGCAGGTGTTTGTGGCACCGGACGCGCATGGCGTGTCGGTGGCGCAGGACCGCATCGCCGAGAAGCGCTTCTTCGTCGATTGCGCGCCCAAGTCGGGCGTGATGCCGGCGCCGCACAAGGTGATCGCCTCGCATGAAGACATCGCCGCCATCGGCGACGAGCTGCTGCCCGGCATCCTGAAGACCGTGCGCATGGGTTACGACGGCAAGGGCCAGGTGCGCGTGCGCAGCCGCGAGGACGTGCGCGCCGCCTTCGACAGCATGGACGGCGTGACCTGCCTGCTGGAGAAGATGCTGCCGCTGGCCTACGAGGTCTCGGTGCTGACCGCGCGCGGCGCCGACGGCGAATCGGTGGTCTATCCGATCGCCGAGAACGTCCACCGCGACGGCATCCTGTTCACCACCACCGTGCCGGGCCCGAACGTGTCCGACGCCAGCGCCAAAAAGGCGCAGCAGGCGGCGCAAGCCATCGTTGCCGAGCTCGGTTATGTTGGCGTGCTGTGCATCGAATTCTTCGTGCTCACCGACGGCAGCCTGGTGGTCAACGAGATGGCGCCGCGTCCGCACAACAGCGGCCACTACACGATGGACGCCTGCGTCACCAGCCAGTTCGCGCAGCAGGTGCGTGCGATGGCGCGGCTGCCGCTGGGCGACGTGCGCCAGCATTCGCCGGCCGTGATGCTCAACATCCTCGGCGACGTCTGGTTCACCGACGACACGGACGAAGGTGACGGCAACCCGCGCGAACCGGCCTGGGATCAGGTGCTGGCGCTGCCGGGCGCCTGCCTGCACCTGTACGGCAAGGACGATCCGCGCCGCGCCCGCAAGATGGGGCACCTGACCTTCATCGCACCGACGCTGGCGCAGGCGCAGCAGCAGCTTGCCGCCGCCTGCGCCATCCTGGGCATCGTGCCGTGAAGCAGCAGCCCGCGGCGGTAGCCGATCACACCGCCATCGCGGCGGCGGCGGCGATCCTGGAGGAGGGCGGCCTGGTGGCCTTCCCCACCGAGACCGTCTACGGCCTGGGCGCCGACGCCGAGAACCCGGCGGCGGTGGCCCGCATCTACCAGGCCAAGGGCCGGCCCAACGACCATCCGGTGATCGTGCACGTCGCCCCTGGCGCCGAGCTCGACTACTGGGTCACCGACATCCCCAAGGAAGCGCGCCAGCTGGTGGCGGCCTTCTGGCCGGGACCGCTGACCCTGATCCTGAAACGCGCCAGCCACATTCCCGACGCCGTCTCCGGCGGTCAGGACACGGTCGGCATCCGCTGCCCGTCGCATCCGGTCGCGATCGCCTTGCTGAGCGCCTTCAAGGGCGGCAAGGGCGGCGTGGCCGCGCCGTCGGCCAACAAGTTCGGCAACGTCAGCCCGACCACCGCCCAGCACGTGCGCGACGAGTTCGGCCTCGACGAGCAGGACGCCGACAGCGAAGCCTGCAGCGGCGCGCTGCTGACCACCGTGCTCGAAGGCGGCGCCAGCCAGGTCGGCATCGAATCGACCATCGTCGACTTGTCGCGCCTGGCCACGCACGGCCCGGTGCTGCTGCGTCCCGGCCACATCAGCGCGCAGCAGATCGCCGACGTCATCGGCGCGCTGCCGGCCGCGCCGGACCAGGCCGCCCCGCGCGCGTCCGGCACGCTGGAATCGCACTACGCGCCGCGCACGCCCGTGACGATGCTGCCGCAGGCCGAGCTGACGGCCGCGCTGGCGCAGCTGCAGGCGCGCGGCGTCAAGGTGGCGGTCATCGGCCACGCCCTGCCGGCGTTGCCGCAGCCGCAGCGCATGCTGCCGGCCGATCCGGCCGGCTACGCCTACGGTCTGTACGCGGCCCTGCGCGACATGGACCAGACCGGCTCCGGCCTGATCCTGGTGGAGACGCCGCCGCAAGGCGCGCAGTGGCTGGGCGTCAACGACCGCCTGCGCCGCTCGGTGTTCGGCTCGGCCGGTATCATCGCGTCACTGTTGAAAAAATGAGCTGTGTGGGCACCGCAACAGGGTGGTGCCACCGGATTGCGTCTCTGCTAAGCTAAAGTGTCGCCGGTTAAAACAGACCGGCCACCTTGACCCGCCAGCAGAGGCCACCGCCATGTTCAAAGCCGCCCGTTTTTCCCTGATTTCCTTCGTCGTCCTGCTGGCCTGCTGCGGCGGAGGCGGCAGCGGTTCGTCCGGCGACCGCACCGGCGGCAACGTGGTGACGCAGCCGCCGGTCCAGCTACGCGGCGTGCCCATCGGCGGCGCCACGCTGGTGCCGGCCGCCATCGGCGGCGGCGCCATGGCCAGCATCATCGATCCGGCCGTCATGAAGAAACTGGTGGACGCCTCCGTCACCCTGGGCACCTCGATGACCGGTACGCCGACCTGCGCCGTGACCACCTACACCCTCAAGTACCACACCGTCGATTCGGTGGCGGCCGACACCGACGCCAGCACCGCCATCATCGTGCCGTCCGGCAGCAACGCGGCCTGCCAGGGCGCCCGTCCGGTGATGCTGTACGCACACGGCACCTCGCCGAGGAAGACCACCGACATGAGCAACCTGGCCGGCACCGAGGCGCTGCTGGTGGCGGCGATGTTCGCGACCCAGGGTTACATCGTGGTGGCGCCGAACTACGCCGGCTATGCGGGCTCCTCGCTGGCCTACCATCCCTACCTCGACGCCGACCAGCAATCGAATGACATGGTCGATGCCCTGCGCGCCGCCCGCAGCGTGTTCGGCAGCATCAGCGCCAATGCCTCCGGCCGGTTGATGGTGAGCGGTTACTCTCAAGGCGGCTTCGTGGCGCTGGCCACCCAGCGCGCGATGCAGACCAGGTATCCCGGCGAATTCACGGTGACGGCGGCGGCGCCGATGTCCGGCCCGTATGCGCTGCTGCAATTCGGCGACGGCATCTACGGCGGTGCGCCGACCATGGGTTCCAGCGGCTTCCTGCCGATGCTGATCAACGCCGGCCAGCGCGCCGGCGCCGCCATCTACAACAGCCTGGACGATATCTACGAAGCCAAATACGCTGGCGGCATCGATACGCTGCTGCCGGGCACGCAGGGCCTGGGCGACCTGGTCGCGGCCGGCAAGCTGCCGAACGACGTGCTGTTCGCGCAGGATTCCCTGCCGCAGGCGCCGGGCTATGCCTCCTTTTTCGGCGCCGACCACCTGATGAAGACCAGCTACCGCAACGGCTACCTGGCCGACCTCAAGGCCAATCCCTGCAACGCCAGCCGCGCCGCGCCGCTGGCCTGCTCGCCGGCCCAGCCGCTGCGCAAATGGTTGCTGAGGAACGACCTGCGCACCTACACGCCGGGCGTGCCGCTGTTCCTGTGCGGCGGCAACCAGGACCCGGTGGTGCCGTTCGCCAATACCGTTGCCGCCAGCGGCTACTTCAGCGCCCGCGGCATGGCTTCCGGCCTGCTGACGGTGCTGGACGTGGACGACTCGGCGCTGCTGGTCCCGTATCGCACCACGCGCGCCGAATTCGCCGCCGCCAAGCAGGTGCTGCGCCTTTCCGTGCTGGCCGCTACGGGCTCGTCGGCGTCGGCCGACAAGGCGGTCAACGACACTTATCACGCCGGCCTGGTGGCGCCGTTCTGCCTGCGCGAAGCGAGAAACTTCTTCGACGCCGCCCCCGGCAGGTGATAGCAATTTGGAAGTCAGTTGTCTCTATGAAAATACAGCCGAGCAATCGTTCTTTTTAGCCACAAATGAACGGGTTTTTAAACGTCCCTTATGTGCTCCCCTATACATTCGCGGATAAGGCTGGCATATTAGTTGGGTTGCGAATAGCACGGCCGTTCGTATCACACTATAAAAGATTTTTTCTAGGAGACAACATGCGTCATACTAAATTTGCACTTGCGGCATTGACCCTGGCCGTTCTTGCGGGTTGCGGCGGTACCGATCCCAAACCCGGCGACCAAACCGTCAAGAACAAGTACAGCAGCCAGGTGTCGTTTGGCGACAGCCTGTCCGACGTCGGCTCCTACGCCGTCGGCACGGTAGCCCTGCTCAAGGGCGGCAAATTTACGATCAACGGCGACAACGCCGCCATTTCCCCAGCGCTGACCGGCAAGAACTGGACCGAACTGGTGGCCGCCCAGCTGGGCCTGCCGGCGCCTTGCGCGGCCGTGACCGGCCTCGAGGGCGATGCCACCAAAGGCTTCTCGGTGCCGCAAGTGGCCCACGCCAACTGCTACGGCTACGCCCAGGGCGGCTCCCGCGTGACCAACCCTGTCGGCCAGGGCAACAAGCTGGCCGGCAGCTCGCTGGGCGCGCTGACCATTCCGGTGGCCACCCAGATCGCCAACCACCTGAAGGCCGTCGGCGGCAAGTTCAAGGGCGATGAAATCGTGTTCGTCATGGCCGGCGCCAACGACGCGCTGCGCGGCTTGTCGGTACTGAGCGACAATGCGACCGCGGCCGGCGGTCAGGCCTATGTGACCAGCCTGGTCGGCCAGCTGGCCGCCGGCGCCACCAATCCGCTGGCCGCCGCCGCCGCCATCGGCCTGGCCGCGCAGACGGAAGCGGCCAAGCCGGGCAGCACCCCGGATTCGATCACCATGGCGGCCATCGGCGCCGCCGCTGTCCAGCCGGGCAATGCGGCGGTCGCGGATAAGGCCGTCTGGGGGCCGATGACCGTCAAGGCGACCGCCGACGGCACCGCCGCCGGCAACGCCTACGCGGCCGCCCATGGTCCGGAGCTGGTGCCTGCGATGGCCACCGCCGCCACCGAACTGGTCGCGCTGATCAAGACCCAGATCATCGGCAACGGCGCCAACTACGTCACCGTGAACAACGTTCCTGACCTCGGCACCACGCCGTTTGCCAACGAGCAGTCGGCATCGACCCAGGCCCTGATCAACGCCATGATCAACACCTTCAACACCACGCTCAGCGCCGGCCTGGCGTCGGAACCCAAGGTGTTGCTGGTCGATGTGTTTGCGACCAGCCACGACCAGGTGATCAATCCCGGCCAGTACAGCTTGACCAACGTGAAGGATCCCGCTTGCGACCTGAGCACGGCCAAGAATCCGCTGGAGAGCTCGCTGATATGCAATGCCGGCAACATCAAGACAGGCGATGTCAGCCATTGGGCCTTTGCCGACAAGCTGCATCCGACGCCGTACAACAACCTGCTGCTGGCCCGCCTTGTGGCCGAGAAGATGGTTGCCAAGGGCTGGCTGTAATTCTGTCGTCGCAGGCAGCCGCGGCCCGCGGGCGGGCGGCTGCCGGACTCATCACACAATAAATCAGGAGACGATATGAAGAACACGGTAAAACTGCTGGCGCTGGCCGCCGCACTGACGGTGGCCTCGGCCGCATCGGCGCAACAGACCGCCGGCACCTGGCTCGGCACGCTGGGCATCAACAAGATCACCCCGAAGGTTGATTCGGGCGACGTCTCGGCGCCGGCGCTGCCGGGCACCAAGGCCGACGTCGGCTCGGACACCAAGCCGCGCTTCGCGATCGCCTACATGGTGACCGATAACATCTCTGGCGAACTGGACCTGGGCCTGCCGTACAAGCACGACCTGATCGGCGCCGGCGCCATCCAGGGCACGGGCAAGCTGGGCACGGCGGAAGTGCTGCCGCCGACCGCCTTTGTGCAGTACCGCTTCCTGCCGGCCAACTCGATGTTCCGGCCTTACGTGGGCCTGGGCGTGACCTATGCGATGTTCCAGAAGGAGACCGGCTCCGGCCAGCTGACCGCGCTGCTCAACACCGGCGGCCCCGGCACCACCTTCAAGCTGGACGACAAGTGGGCGATGAGCTACCAGATCGGCGGCACCGTGAAGATCAACGAGAAATGGTTTGTCGACGCCACCGTCATCAAGACCAAGCTCAAGACTATGGTGCACTTCTCGACCGGCCAGACCCAGGACGTGCGCCTGGATCCGCTGGCGGTCAGCGTGAGCATCGGCTACAACTTCAAGGGTTTCTAGACCCCAGGACGCAAAAAAACCGCCGCGGCTGCGAAGCCCGGCGGTTTTTTTTACGCCTGAGCGGCGAACCCCGAACCGAGGCGGGGTCAGACCCCGAAGGGGGCATCTCGCACGGCGAGATGCGGGCGCAGCCCTCTCCGGACCCTTGGTTTTCGGGGTTTATTGGAACGCCTGGATGCCAGTTTGGGCACGGCCCAAAATCAGCGCGTGGATGTCGTGCGTACCTTCGTAGGTATTGACCACTTCCAGGTTGACCATGTGGCGGATGATGCCGAACTCGTCGGAGATGCCGTTGCCGCCCAGCATATCGCGCGCGACGCGGGCGATGTCCAGCGACTTGCCGCAGGAATTGCGCTTCATCATCGAGGTGATCTCCACCGCCGCCGTGCCGGCGTCCTTCATGCGGCCCAGCTGCAGGCAACCCTGCAGGCCCAGCGTGATCTCGGTCTGCATGTCGGCCAGCTTCTTCTGCACCAGCTGGTTGGCGGCCAGCGGACGGCCGAACTGGTGGCGGTCCAGCACGTACTGGCGCGCGGTGTGCCAGCAGGCTTCGGCCGCGCCCAGCGCACCCCAGGCGATGCCGTAGCGTGCCGAGTTCAGGCAGGTGAACGGACCCTTCAGGCCGCGCACGTCCGGGAAGGCGTTCTCTTCCGGGCAGAACACATTGTCCATCACGATCTCGCCGGTCACCGAGGCGCGCAGGCCGAACTTGCCGTGGATGGCGGGGGCGCTCAGGCCGGCCATGCCTTTTTCCAGCACGAAGCCGCGGATCGCGCCCTCGTCGTCCTTGGCCCAGACCACGAACACGTCGGCCACCGGCGAGTTGGTGATCCACATCTTGGCGCCGCTCAGCGCGTAGCCGCCCGGCACCTTCCTGGCGCGGGTGATCATCGAGCCCGGATCGGAGCCGTGGTTGGGTTCGGTCAGGCCGAAGCAGCCTATCCATTCGCCGGTGGCCAGCTTGGGCAGGTATTTCTGTTTCTGCGCCTCGGTGCCGAACTCGTAGATCGGCACCATCACCAGCGAGGACTGCACGCTCATCATCGAGCGGTAGCCGGAATCGATGCGCTCGACCTCGCGCGCGATCAGGCCGTAGGCCACGTAGTTCAGGCCGGGACCGCCGTACTGTTCCGGAATGGTCGGACCCAGCAGGCCCAGTTCGCCCATCTCGCGGAAGATCGAGGTATCCATCTTCTCGTGGCGGAACGCCTCCAGGATGCGCGGCGCCAGCTTGTCCTGGCAATATGCGGCGGCGGCGTCGCGCACCATGCGCTCGTCGTCGGTCAGTTGCTGGTCCAGCAGCAGGGGGTCATCCCAGTGGAATTGGGCGCGGGCTTGGCTCATGTGTGGTCTCTCATTATGAAAATGTGGGAAGGCTGCCCGGCATTCTATGCCGGGGCCGCCGTCACGGCTTTTCAAATGGCGACACCAATTTCCGTTTTTAGCCCAGGCTGCCGAACTGGCCGCCGTGGAAAATCAGCGGCGGCGACGGCGAGAACTCGCACAGCTCGACCTCGCCGACGAAAATCACGTGATCGCCCTCCGGGTAGCGGCTGCGGTTGTGGCATTCGAACCAGGCCGAGGCGCCCTTGAGGATGGGCTGGCCGGTGCGCGAGAGCTCGTATTCGGTGTTGAGCCAGGGATCGATGCCGCGCGTGGCGAACTGCTTGGCCAGGTGGGCCTGGCTGGCCGACAGCACATTGATGACGTAGTGCGAATTGCCGGTGAAGATGGGCATGCTGTTGGCCGTCGTGGCCAGGCTCCACAGCACCAGCGGCGGGTCCAGCGACACCGAGTTGAAGGAACTGGCCGTCAGGCCACGGAAGCTGCCGTCCGCCAACCGGGTGGTGATGACGGTGACGCCGGTGGCAAATTGCCCCAGCGCTTGGCGGAAATGGCTGGTATCGAAGGGGCGCTGGGCGGCGCGGGGGGAACGAGTGTGCATGGTGGACCTGTGACTTTTCAGCCATTATGCCAAAGTTTACCGCGTGATAGCGTATTGCCTTGGTTTGCGTTACAGTGAACCCGTGGGCATTCTTCTATGCGAGGCAGTCATGACGAGTCAGTCCGCGCCGGACACGGCGCTTGAAACGGCGTATCTGGGCGGCGGCTGTTTCTGGTGCACCGAGGCGGTGTTTGCGCGGCTCAAGGGCGTGCTGCAGGTGGAGTGCGGCTATGCCGGCGGCCAGCAGCCCGACCCCACCTACGAGCAAGTCTGCGCCGGCGGCACCGGCCACGCCGAAGTGGTGAAATTGCAATTTGATCCGTCCGTCATCAGCTTTCGCGACCTGCTGGAAATCTTCTTCACCATCCACGACCCGACCACGCTGAACCGCCAGGGCAACGACGTCGGCACCCAGTACCGCTCGGTGATCTTCTACCAGTCGCCGCAGCAGGAAGCCACGGCGCGCCAGGTGATCGCGCAGATGGCCGGGGTGTGGGACGCGCCCATCGTCACCGAGCTGGCACCGGCCTCGAGCTACTATCCGGCCGAGCCCTACCATCAGGATTACTTCAGCCAGCATCCGCTGCAAAGCTATTGCGCCTTCGTGGTGGCGCCCAAGGTGGACAAGTTCAAGAGTACCTATGCGCAGCGCTTAAAATAAATAAAACAGGCAGGGGACATCCATGAAGGTGGTGCTGGTCGACGATACCCATATCAACCTGGTGCTGATGTCGCGCCTGGTCGATAAACTGCAAGACGTGAGCACGATCAGCTTCCAGTCGGCGCGCGACGCGCTGGCCTGGTGCAACCGCCATCCCTACGACCTGCTGATCGTCGACTACATGATGCCGGACCTGAACGGCCTGGAGCTGATCGCCCGGCTCGAGGCGCCGCCCGACCAGCGCCCGCCGGTGCTGATGGTCACCGCCAGCGTCGATGTCGACGTGCGCCACCGCGCGCTGGAGAACGGCGCCAGCGATTTCCTCATCAAGCCGATCGACAAGGTGGAGTTCCTGGCCCGCACCCGCAACATGCTGGCGCTGCGCAGCGCCACGCTGAGCCTGCAGCACCGCGCCAGCTGGCTGGCCGAGGAAGTGGCCAAGGCCACCGCCGAGCTGCGCGCGCGCGAGCAGGAGACCATCATGCTGCTGTGCCGCGCCTCCGAATACCGCGACCCCGAAACCGGCGCCCACATCCAGCGCATGGCGCACTACTCGCGGCTGATCGCCGAGCAGCTGGGCCAGTCCGAGGCGCAGCAGCAGGACGTGCTCAACGCCGCCCCCATGCACGACATCGGCAAGGTCGGCACGCCCGACCACATCCTGCTCAAGCCCGGCCGCCTGGACCCGGAGGAAATGACCGTCATGCGCCAGCACGCCGAGATCGGCTACAACATCCTCAAGGATTGCCAGGCGCGCATGCTCAGGCTGGCGGCGGAGATCGCGCTGACCCACCACGAGCGCTACGACGGCCAGGGCTATCCGCGCGGCCTGGCCGGCGAGGCGATCCCGCTGGTGGGCCGCATCGTCGCGGTGGCCGACGTGTTCGACGCGCTGACCAGCGTGCGGCCGTACAAGCGGGCCTGGAGCATGGAGGACGCGCGCCAGTACCTGCTGGACAACTGCGGCGGCCACTTCGATCCGCAGTGCGTGCAGGCGCTGCTGCAGCGCTGGGACGAGGTGCAGGCCATCCGCGCCCGCTTCCGCGACGAGCACGACGGCGCCGCCGCGCAGACGGCCTGACGCGGCCATGGACCCGCTGCTGCACGTCGCCCTGATACGGCAAGCGCTGGCCGTGCAGGACGCGCAGGAACTGGCGCGCCTGCTGGAGCCGCAACTGGCCGCGCTGGCCGAACTGGAGGCGGAGGTGCACCAGCTGCGTTCGGCCAACGCGCTGCTGCGCAAGGAAAACCGCCAGCAGCGCGGCAACGCCGGCACCTGGCGCGACCAGCGCACCGCGCGCCTGGCCGGCCTGCAGCAGGACCTGCACGCCGACCTGCACGCCGACCTGCAGCAGCGGGCGCCGGCCGAGGAGCAGGCCGCCCGCGACCAGCAGGAATTGACCGAGCAGATCCTCGACCAGCTGCCCATCCCCATCTTCCTCAAGGACCGCGACGGCCGCTTCCTGCGCTTCAACAGCCGCTTCGAGGAATTCACCCAGCGCTCGCGGGCGGAGATCCTCGGCCGCACGGTCGACGAATTCGCCTCGCCGCGCTGGGCCGCCGCCACCCACGAGGAAGACCGGCTGGCCTGGTCCAGCGGCCGCATGGTCACCACCGAGCGCCGCATGGCCACCTTCGATCCGCCGCTGGACGTGCTGGTCAGCCGCAAGGTCATCAACAGCGGCGGGCTGTCCTACATGCTGGGCTACTTCATCGACATCAGCGAGCAGCGCGCCGCCCGCGCCGCCATGCAGCACGCGGTCGAGTCGGCCGAGGCGGCCAGCCGCGCCAAGAGCGAATTCCTGGCCAATATGAGCCACGAGATCCGCACGCCGATGAACGGCATCCTCGGCATGACCGAGCTGGTGCTGGAGTCCGGCATCGACGCCCACCAGCGCGCCGACCTGATGCTGGTGAAGGCCTCGGCCGACGCGCTGCTGCACATCGTCGACGACATCCTGGATTTCTCCAAGATCGAGGCGGGCAAGCTGGACATCGAGGAAGTGCCGTTCGACCTGCGCCAGCTGGTCGGCGACACGCTGCGCGCCATGAGCCTGCGGGCGCGGCAGAAAGGGCTGGCGCTGGCGGCCGAGATACCGCCGGAGCTGCCGCGTCTGATGAAGGGCGATCCGGGCCGGCTGCGCCAGGTGCTGCTCAACCTGGTCGGCAACGCCATCAAGTTCACCGGCGAGGGCGGCGTGACGGTGCAACTGTCCATCAGCGCCGGGCACGACGACCGCAGCGAGGTCGTGTTCGCGGTGCGCGACACCGGCATCGGCGTGCCGCCGGAAAAGCAGCACATGATCTTCGAAGCCTTCGCCCAGGTCGACGGCTCGACCACGCGCGAGTACGGCGGCACCGGCCTGGGGCTGGCGATCTGCCGCCGGCTGGTGATCCTGATGCAGGGCCGCATGGAGGTCCACAGCGCGCCGGGGCAGGGCAGCGTGTTCAGCTTCATCGTGCCCTTGCGCCACACCGGCGTGGCGCAGGCCGCGCCCCTGCCGCCGCTGGCCGTGCTGGCGCCGGGACAAAACCTGAACCGCAGCGCCCACGACGGCGGCCTGCTGGTGGGCGAGGGCGATATGCCTCCGGCCGCGCCCACGCCTGCCTCCGCGCGCGGCGGCCTGCGCGTGCTGCTGGCCGAGGACAACCCGGTCAACCAGCGGCTGGCCATGCGGCTGCTGGAAAAACTGGGCCACCGCGTGACCCTGGTCGACAGCGGTCCGGCCGTGCTGGAGCGCGCCGGCCAGGGCGGTCACGACCTGATCCTGATGGACGTGCAGATGCCGGGACTGGACGGCCTGGCCGCCACCCGCCAGATCCGCCAGCGCGAGTCGGCGCAGGGCGGCCACGTGCCCATCATCGCCATGACCGCGCGCGCCATGAGCGGCGACCGCGAGCGCTGCCTGGACGCCGGCATGGACGACTACCTGGCCAAACCGGTCGACAGCCAGCAGCTGCGCGAGCTGCTGCTGCGCTACCAGCCGGACAGCGGCCAGCAATTGCTGGACTGGCGCGGCGCGCTGCAAAGGCTGGACGGCGACGCCGAGCTGCTGCTGGAACTGGCCGCGCTGTTCCTGCACGACGGCCCGCAGCTGTGGCAGGAGCTGGGCGCGGCGCTGGCCTCGGGCGACGTGGCGCGCAGCACGCGCGCGGTGCACAGCCTGAAGGGCGTGCTGGTCAACTTCGGCGCGGCGCGCGCGGTGGCGCTGGCCGAGCAGCTGTCGGCCGCGCTGCATGCCGGCCAGCCGTGGCAGCTGGCGGCCGGCCGGCTGGAGCCGGCCTTGCAGCAGGTCTACGTGGCGCTGAAGGATTTGATCGCCGGCGGCGTCGAGGTCATGGCCGCGCCGCCATCCTCCTGAAGCAGCCGACCCGTCGTTCCCGCGCAGGCGGGAACCCATGCTGCGGTGCCGATCACGCGATGTATGGATTCCCGCCTGCGCGGGAATGACGGGGCTGCGCGGGAATGACGGGGTTTATCGGCGCTGGATACATGTGCCGGCGCGACCACGGCAGCGCCGCGCTGCGCTGGCCCGCCTTGCGGCCGACGATCTGGTACAGGCTGATCCAGTCCTGCTCGAAGGCATAGCTGCAGCCGGCCAGGTAGACGTGCCAGATGCGATAGCGCTTGTCGCCCGCCAGCGCCTGCACACGCTCCGTGTTGGCCTCGAAGTTGTCGGTCCAGATGGCGCAGGTGCGGGCGTAGTGGCGGCGCAGGTTTTCCACGTCGGACACCTCCAGCTTGCCCTGCTGCATGGCCTTGAGCACATGGCCGATGTGCGCCAGCTCGCCCTGCGGGAACACGTACTTGTCGATGAAGGCGCCGCCGCCGTAGGGTGTCTCGCCGTTGTCCGGGTCGGTGGTGGTGATGCCGTGATTCATCACCACGCCGTCCGGCGCCAGCAGCTGGTGGATGGCGGCGAAATACTCGGTCAAATGCTTGACGCCCACGTGCTCGAACATGCCGACGCTGGTGATGCGGTCGAACTGGCCGCGCACGTCGCGGTAGTCCTGCAGGCGGATCTCGACCAGGTGCTCCAGCCCGGCGCGCCGCACGCGCTCCTTGGCCAGTTGGTACTGGTTGTCCGACAGCGTGATGCCGACGCAGCGCGCCTTGTACTGCTGCGCCGCGCGTATCACCAGCGCGCCCCAGCCGCAGCCGATGTCGAGCAGCGTCTGGTTGGGCTTGAGCTCGATCTTGCGCAGGATGTGGTCGATCTTCTTGGCCTGGGCGGTGGCCAGGTCCTCGTCGCCGTCCTCGAAGTAGGCGCAGGAATACACCATGGCCGGATCGAGGAACTGCTGGTAGAACTCGTTGGAGACGTCGTAGTGGTAGCGGATCGCCTCGGCGTCCTGCTGCTTGCTGTGGCCCATGCTGCGCACGATGCGGGCGAACTTGCCCTCGGCCTTGAGCGTGGTGCGCGCCAGCGCGTTGACGATGGCGATCATGTCGTGCGCCCGCCCCTTGACCTCGATCGCGCCCTCGACATAGGCCGCGCCCAGGTTGGACAGCGACGGCGTGAGCAGGTAGCGCGCCGCCGACACATTGGGCAGGCGTATCGTCACGCGCGGCGCCTCGGCGGAAAAGTCGACATGCTGGCCGTTCCACAATTCGATGCGCAGCGGCAGCGCGATTTGCTGGCGGATGCCGGCGATCCAGCTACTGAGACGGTTTTGTACGAACACAATCACACCTCCGAGTCCAGGAATAAAAAGACCACCGCAAGCGATGGTCTGGTGTGTTGCGACGGGACGCTCCGCTTACGGCTGCAGGCGCTCCTTCACCCAGCTTCCATCTGCCTGTTTCACGTACACGATCCGGTCATGGAAGCGCGAACGGCGCCCCTGCCAGAACTCGATGCGCACCGGATCGAGGCGATAGCCGCCCCAGTGTTCCGGCCGCACCGGATGCTCGCCGCCGACCGCGGCGGCCGCATCGTAATTGGCTTCCATCTGTTCCCGGCTGGCGATGCGCGCGCTTTGCTGCGAGGCGATCGCCGCGATCTGGCTCTTCACCGGCCGGCTGTAAAAGTATTTGTCGCTGTCCTCGGCGGAGGTCTTGACGACCTTGCCTTCTATCCGTACCTGGCGTTCCAACTCGCTCCAAAAGAATAGCAGCGCGGCGTGCGGGTTGTCGCCCAGTTGCCGGCCCTTCTGGCTCTCGTAGTTGGTGTACCAGGTGAAGCCGCGTGCGTCGTACTGCTTGATCAGCACGATGCGCGAGCTGGGCCTGCCTTGCGCATCGACCGTGGCCACGCTCATCGCGTTCGGCTCGTTGACCTTGGCGCGCATGGCTTCTTCAAACCACTTGCCGAACTGGGCGATCGGATCGTCCAGCACGTCCTGCTCCGTCAGGCTGGCGCGGCCGTAATCGAGGCGCAGGTCGGCCAGCACCACGCCGTCGGCCACCGCCTCGACCACCGGCACCGGCTGCTGCTCCGGCACCTGACTGGTGGGCAGGGCGGGCGTGATGCCGCGCCGCACCTGCATCGCGCTGCCCAGCTGCGCCATTTGCCCCGGGCTGAACAGGCGCTTGGCCATGGGCGCGATATGGGTTTCCTCGGTCACCATGTGGGCTGCGTAGCTGTCGCAGAAGCGCTGCACCAGCTCGGCCGACAGGGCGCTGTTTTGTCCATTGGCAATTTGATCAAGTTGCGAATTAATTATATGCCAGTCTTGATCCATGCGCTGGTGGTCGGCCAGGATGCCGGGCACCAGCTCGGCCAGCAGCGCGGCGTCGGCGTCGCGCGCGGTGGCCTGCAGCATCGGCACCAGGTTGTGTTCCTCGTCCTCGTGGTGCAGCGGGGCGGCCTGGTTGAAATATTTCTGCACCGCCTGGGCGGCTTTCTGCGCCTCGGCGTCGGCGCCGTGCTTGGGCAGGTGGGCCAGCAGTTTTTGCAGCGTCTCCAGCTGCTTGCGTATGCGGTCGTGGCAATGTTTCAAGACTGCTATCGGTTGACTGAAGTCGGGGGCGGTGTCGTGCAGGGAAATGCTCATGGGAGGGCGCTCTGGCTGGGTGGGAAAGTCATTCTAAAATATTTTTTGCGGCAGCGTCCGTTAAAATGTCGGCATGAACTCCCTAGCACCCACCCAATTCGACGATGTCGATTTCGAGCGCCGCTTCGGCGGCATCGCCCGCCTCTATGGCGAACCCGCGCTGGCGCGCTTCCGCACCGCCCACGTGTGCGTGGTCGGCACCGGCGGCGTCGGCTCCTGGATCGTCGAGGCGCTGGCCCGCAGCGCCATCGGCCGGCTGACCCTGATTGATCTGGACAACGTTGCCGAGTCCAACATCAACCGCCAGATCCAGGCCCTGGGCAGCACCGTCGGCCAGGCCAAGATCGCCGCGCTGGCCGGGCGCATCGCCGACATCAACCCGTTCTGCGTGGTGAACCAGATCGAGGACTTCGTCACGCCGGACAACCTGGAGCAGATGCTGGGCGCCGGCCGGTACGATTTCGTGGTCGACGCCATCGACGACGTCAAGGCCAAGGCCGCGATGATCGCCTGGTGCCGCCAGCACAATATGCCGCTGATCATCATCGGCAGCGCCGGCGGCCAGACCGACCCGACCCAGATCGCCGTGCGCGACCTGGCCCGCACCGAGCAGGAGCCGCTGCTGAAGAAGGTGCGCAAGGTGCTGCGCAGCCAGTACGGCTATCCGCGCGGCGAAAAGACCAAGTTCCATGTCGACGCCGTGTTCTCGATGGAGCGGCTGAAGTTCCCGGAGACGGGCGAGGTGTGCGCGGTGGACGGCGACGAGCGCGCCGGCGGCGTCACCGGCCTCAATTGCGCCGGCTTCGGTTCGGCCATGGTGGTCACCGCCACCTTCGGCATGGTGGCCGCCAGCCAGGTGCTGCGCAGGCTGGCCGACAGCGTGCAACCTGCGGTAGCGCCGGCCGAAACGGTATAGATTTTATCCAGCTGGCGTAGCGGGTTTGCTATCATGGTGCGCGCTGGCACGGGGAGCGTGCTATCCACAGACCACATCGAAAGAATACAACCATGACGCGTAGTTCCGTATTAGTAGCAATGCTGTGCGCGCTGGCGGCCTCCGTGGCCCAGGCGCAGACCCCGACCGCGCCAGTCGCGCCGGCCGACGTGCCGCCACCGCCACCGATGGTGGTGGGTTCGGCCACGCCCGGCCCGGCCGCCGAGCAGCTGATTATCAACGACACCAAGATCGGCACCGGCAAGGAAGCGACCACCGGCGCCACCGTCTATATGCACTACTCGGGCTGGCTGTATCGTCCGCTGGCCAAGGCCATGCACGGCAAGCTGTTCGACTCGTCGATCCCGCGCGGCGAGCCGCTGGACTTCGTGCTGGGCGCGGGCCGCGTCATCAAGGGCTGGGACCAGGGCATCCAGGGCATGAAAGTGGGCGGCAAACGCACGCTGATTATTCCGTCGGAACTGGCGTACGGCTCGCGGCCGACGCCGGGCAGCGGCATTCCGCCGAATTCCGCGCTGATCTTCGATGTCGAGCTGGTGGATGTGAAATAATCGACGCAAATCAGCGTAGACTGGAACCTCCGTCACATTCGGAGGTTCCTGATGAAGATAGCCAACGACGTAACCGAACTGATAGGCCGCACCCCGCTGGTGCGGCTCAACCGGCTGGCCAGGGGCAGCACCGCCCAGGTACTGGCCAAGCTGGAATACTGCAACCCGGCCCATAGCGTGAAAGACCGCATCGGCCTGTCCATGATCGAAGCGGCCGAAGCGGCCGGCCAGATCCGTCCCGACACCATCATCCTCGAGCCGACCAGCGGCAACACCGGCATCGCGCTGGCGATGGTATGCGCCGCGCGCGGCTACCGCTGCACGCTGGTCATGCCCGACACCATGAGCCGCGAACGCCGCATGCTGCTGCGCGCCTACGGCGCCGAGCTGGTGCTCACGCCGGGCGCCGAGGGCATGCTGGGGGCGATCCGCCAGGCCGAGGAGATGGCCGAGCGCGATCCGCGCTACCTGATGCCGCAGCAGTTCAACAATCCCGCCAATCCCGATGTGCACCGCCGCACCACGGCCGAGGAAATCTGGGCCGACACCGATGGCCGGGTGGACATCCTGGTGGCCGGCGTCGGCACCGGCGGCACCATCACCGGCGTGGGCGAGGTGATCAAGGCGCGCAAGCCGGGGTTCCGCTGCATCGCGGTGGAGCCGGAGGCGTCGCCGATGCTGGCCAAGGGCACCAAGGGGCCGCACCCGATCCAGGGCATAGGCGCGGGCTTCGTGCCGGCCGTGCTCAATACCAGGGTGTACGACGAGATCATCGGCGTGAAGAACGACGACGCCTTCGCGACCGCGCGGCTGGCGGCCAGCCAGGAGGGGCTGCTGGTGGGGATCTCCTCGGGCGCGGCGCTGTGGGCGGCGCTGCAGGTGGCGCGGCGGCCGGAGAACGCGGACAAGATCATCGTGACGATCATCCCGTCCTTTGGCGAGCGCTATCTGAGCACGGCGCTGTATGCCAATCTGGCGGATTAACCTGCCCCGGCCTTACCGATCCCGCAGTTGTGAGGGGAGGGGCTGGCGGCAGACGTTTCCGATGGCATCAACGAATAGAATCCGTTCGTTCCTTTTGCTATTCGTAGCCGCGTTCGCATTTGCGGATAAAGATAAGCTGAAATTCCGGCCGGACGACAAAATCCTGGACATCTATCGGGCTTTGTATCCGAGTCGTTGGCTGCCGGACGCGCTGGAGCTCGAAACGCTGGCAACCGTCCTTCGAGAGAGGTATGCGCTGGAGCTGGATTCGATGTGGAGCGATCAGTTGACGTTAGGGGAAATATTCTCCCGCATCCAAGCTTGAGGGCTGAGTTTAGCCAGAAGCAGCCGCTTAACTTTCTAAGGAATTATATGCTCGACCAATTTCTTCCGGCGATAGACGAGGTTCAAGCTGACGGCGCGGTCGTGGTTTTGAAATGGGATGGGCAACGGGCAGATAAACGATACACCGTAGTCATCACGAAATCCGAAGTGGACTATGTCTGGAGGCAAGACTCCGACGACCTGGCGCAAACACTACAATTGGCGCTTGCTGATTACAAAAATACTCAGAGCGGCGGCGCAGTTTCTCGATCAGCTTGAGCAGGATATCGGTGGGCAGTTGCTCACCCTTGTGGCGTTCATTCGATTTTCTCCCCTATTTTCTTCGGCTTTCCCCAATTTAGGCCGGGGAACGCGGAAATAGCTCAATGCTTGAAAAAATAGGGGAAAATCGAAGAGAAAATCGGGACTTTGCCACAAGGAGCGGGGCGGTGCACCCCGCATGCATATCCTAGTGTGGCTGCTCCTGCAGGCTGCACTCATGCGCGGTGGTGCCGAGGCGCACTTGCAGCGTGCTGTGGTCGATGGAGAATTGCGCCTTCAGCTGCGCGCTGATGGCGTCCATCGCGGCGTCGCCCGGATGGCCGGCTGGCGTCACCAGCTGCGCCGTCAGCGCGTTCTCGGTGGTGCTCATCGACCAGATGTGCAGGTCGTGCACGTCCGTCACGCCGGGCTGGGCGCGCAGGAATTGTTCGACGTCGGAGTGGTCCAGGTTGTCCGGCACGGCGGCCAGCATCATGCGCATCGATTGCTTGAGCAGCGACCAGGTGCTGTAGACGATGATGGCGACGATGGCCATGCTGACCAGCGGGTCCAGCCAGTTCCAGCCCGAGTAGCGCACGATCACCCCGGCCACCAGCACCCCCAGCGAAATGGCGGCGTCGGCCGCCATATGCAGGTAGGCGCCGCGGATGTTGATGTCGTCCTTGCTGCCGGACATGAACAACCAGGCCGAGAAGCCGTTGACCAGGATGCCCACGCCGGCCACCACCGAGACGGTCAACCCGGCCACCGGATCGGGATGCACCAGTTGCTGCACCGCTTCCCAGGCGATGGCGCCGCAGGCCGCCATCAGCAGCATCGAGTTGAACAGCGCGGCCAGCATCGAGGTGCTGCGCAGGCCGTAGGTATAGCGGCCGTTCGGCACGCGCTTGGCCAGGATCGCCGCGCCCCAGGCCAGCATCAGGCCCAGCACGTCCGACAGGTTGTGGCCGGCATCGGCCATCAGCGCGGTGGAGTTGGCCAGGAAGCCATAGAAGAATTCGATCGCCACGAACGCCGTGTTGAGCACGATGGCGACGGCGAAGGCGCGGCCCATGGTGTTTGGGTCGCCGTGGTGGTGATGGTGGCCGCCGTGGCCGTGGCCATGATCATGCCCGTGATCGTGGCTGCACGCCTTGGCCTTGGCCGGCGCATGGCCGTGGTCATGGCCGTGGTGATCGTGGTCATGATCGTGGTCATGATCGTGGTCGTGATGGTCGTGGTGCTTGCTCATGCTTCGTGTCCGTTGGAAGGTTCGGCGATATGTTCGAGCATATCGTTGAGTACGCCGCTGATGTGGGCGTCGGCGGCGGAATAGAACACTTGCTTGCCCTGGCGCTCAGACTTCACAATGCGCGCCGCGCGCAGCAAACGCAAGTGGTGGCTGACCAGCGAGCTGCTCAGCTCCAGCGAGGAAGCGATGTCGCTGACGGCGATCGGCGCCGTCACGCAGGCCAGCACGATGCGCAGGCGCGTCGGATCGCCCAGCAGATGGAACAGGTCGGCCAGCTGGGCAATCGCGGGATCGCAAACGGAATAGTCGTGTTGGCAGCTCATAATGCTAACAAGTGAATAGGTGTTCATATGTTAGCACGGATTGGCGGGCCGGGCTATGGCGCGATCTGCACCACCGCCTTGCCCAGGCCGGCGCCGGCGTCCAGCCAGGCGTGGGCGTTGACGATGTCGTCGAAGGCAAACACCTTGGCCGGCCGGGCGTGGTACTGGCCTTGCTCCACCCGCTCGACGATCTCTTGCCACGGCAGCCGGTCCAGCTCGTACCCCGGCGTGCCGAAGGCGAAGCTGCCGAAAAAGCTCAGCTGCACGCCGGGCGGCAATTGCTGCAGCGGCAGGAAACTGGCCAGCGGCTCCAGCCCGCCGAGGAAGCCGGCCTGGCACACCCGGCCGCCCGGCCGCGCCGCGCAGGCCAGCGAGTCGAGCAGGGTGGTGTTGCCGATCAGGTCCAGCACCGCATCGACGCCGCCGGGCGCGATGCCGCGCACCACGCCGGCCAGGCTGGGCCGCTCTTCGACGATGTGGCGCGCGCCGTTCTTCTCCAGCACATCCGCAAGCTGCGCCGGACGGCGCGTGGTGGCGATCACCTGCGCGCCCAGGTGGGCCGCAATATTGCTGGCCGCCTGGCCCAGCGCGGAGCTGGCGCCGCGTATCAGCAGCGTTTGTCCGGGACGCAGCGCCAGGTTGTCGTGCAAACAGGCCCAGGCGGTCGCGTACGATTCCGGGATGGCGGCCAGCTCGGCCCACGACAGCGTGGAGCGCAGCGGCACCACATTGGTGGCCGGCACGCACACGTACTCGGCGTAGCTGCCGTTGATGCTGCGGCCCATGCCGCCCATGATGGCAGCCACCTGCTGGCCCGGAAGCAGGCCGGTGCCGGGCGCCTCGGCCACCTCGCCGACGCATTCGATGCCCGTCACCTGGGCGACCTCGCCCCACAAGCCGCGGCGCATATAGCTCTCCGCGCGGTTGAGGCCGAACGCCTGGACGCGGATGAGCACCTGGCCGCTGGCCGGCGCTGGCGTCGGCAGCTCAACCAGCCGCAATTGTTCCGGGCCGCCGAATCGGGTGATGTGTATGGCACGCATGGGATGCTCCTGTAAATGATGGAAGCACCACTGTAGAGAGAAACACATTCGGATAAAATTGAATAATTCAGTCTATCTCTGTAGGATTTATGAACACTGTCGGCTTCACCTTGCATGAGCTGGCGTGCTTCCTGGCGGTGGCCGAGCTGGGCAGCTTCCAGAAGGCCGCCGTGCGGCTGCACCGCTCGCATCCCAGCGTGTTCGCCGCCGTCGCCAGCCTGGAGCGCCAGCTGGGGCTGGCGCTGCTGGACCGCAGCGGCTACCGCGTCGCCGTCTCCGCCGCCGGAGAGGCCTTCGTCGAGCAGGCCCGGCAACTGCTCGACAGCGCCGGCCAGCTGGCCATGCAGGCCCGCCAGGCCGCGCAGGGCGAGGAGGCCAGGCTGACCGTGGTGATCGGCGACCTGTGTCCGCTGCCGGCCACGCTGGGCCTGCTGCGTCAGTTCTTTGCCCAGTGCCCCGGCACCCGGCTGGACCTGCATTTCGAAGCTCTGTCCGGACCGTGGGAGCGGCTGCACAACGGCGAGGCCGACCTGATCTTCCACCATCTCGAACAAGCGGACCTGCGCTTCGAGGCGCGGCCGTGGCGGCGCGTGCGGCTGGTGCCGGTGGTGGCGCCCGGCTTCCTGGACTTCCCGCTGCACGCCGGCATCACGCCCGAGATGATGCGGCCTTACGTGCAATGCATCATCCGCGACAGCGCGCGCGACAGCCCGCCGCGCGACTACTTTGTGGTGGACGGCGCGCGCCGCTGCACCGTGGCCGACCAGTTCATGAAGCGCGAGGTGATCCTGCAGGGCATGGGCTGGGGCCACATGCCGGGCTACCTGGTGGACGCGGACCTGGCGCAGGGCCGGCTGCTGTCGCTGGCCGGCCATCATTTCCGCGAGAGCGAGCTGGAACTGGTGATCGCGCGCCGCCGCGACACCGCCCACGGCCCGGTGGCCACGCGGCTGTGGGAGCACCTGCTGGCCGGCCTGGCCTAGTCGTCGCGGCCCTGGCGGATGCTGGACACGATCAGCTTTTCATACAGGTCGTACTGGCCCGCCGGCAGGACCGGCCGCAGCGTCTCCAGGCTTTTTTCCGCGCCGAACAGCCGCTCGACCATCCAGCCGACCAGATACAGCGCGGCCAGGCAGCCGCCCGCCGTCGCCACGTTGCCGGCGCTCATGAGCGGCCGCTCGTCCGGCTCCACCCCGGCCGCGCTGAGCGCGCCGCGCGCCTCGGGATGGGTGGCGGCCCGCCGTCCCGGCAGCAAGCCCAGCTGCGCCAGGATCAGCGAGCCGGCGCACATGGAGCCGATCAGCTGCCGGCCCGGGTCCAGCTGGAACGCCGCCATGAAGTCCGGGTCCGCGAGCGCGGCCGGCACGCCTTCCTTGCTGCTGGCGAACAGCACCACGTCGGCCCGGTTCGCCTCGTCCAGCGCGCCGTGCGTGGCGAGCTGCAGGCCGTGGGCGGAACGCAGCTGGCGCTGCTTGCCGACGATGCGCACCCGCCAGTCGTGGCGGTTGCGGCCGAGGATATCCCACATCAGAAACAGGTCGATGTCGGTGAAATGGTCGAAGGCGACCAGCGTGATGGTCTTCATGACGGCTCCATGGTTGAGGACAGGAAGCCGCAGTCTAGCGACGTCGGTGCTACCATACACAGTCTGTATGTTTTCAAGGTGAGACGAGTGCTGACGCGTGACCACTGGATAGCCGCGGGCTTCGATGCCCTGGACCATGACGGCGATGCCGGCATCTCGGCCGAGCGCCTGGCGCGCCGCCTGAACGTGACGCGCGGATCGTTCTACCACCACTTCCGCAACCGCGAAGATTTCGTCCATGCGCTGCTGTCGGCATGGGAAGCCGACTACGCGCACCGCATGCTGGCCCATGCCGCCGGCGGCCGCAAGCTGGAGGATGTGCTGGAGCGCTACCTGGCCATCGCCGCCGAAAAACAGCCGGGCCGGGAAACCGCGATCCGGGCCTGGGCGCGCCACGATCCGCTGGTGGCGTCCTACCAGCAGCGCGTCGACCAGACCCGGCTGACATTCGCCATCACCACCTGCCGCACGCGCGCCGGCGCCCTGGTCGACGCGGACCTGGTGGGCCGGCTGGCGCACCTGTGCCTGATCGGCGGCCAGGAGTCCGGCGACCGCGTCCAGCCGGCGGCGTTTGCGCGGCGGCTCCAGGACGCACTGGCCTTGCTAAGTCATCGTACGTAATTCGCTGGCCGCCGGGCGCGGCTTATGAATGCGGCGCGTCCTTGGCGGGCTTGGCCAGGGTGTTCCGCAGTTCCTGCAGGTTGCCGTCCGTGCTGGAGTAGGAGCTGATCATCTGCGACAGCATGCGGTAGGCGGCCTTGGGGTCGCCTTCGCCCATCTGGATGTCGCTGATCGTGTTCAGCATGCCCGCGCCATTGAGGAAGTTGTTGCTGCCGCTGCTGCTGATGGATTGCACGTCGCGCATGCTGGCGTAAATGCCGGAGTAGCGCTCCAGCTGTTGCTGCGGCATCCAGCTGACCGCCTGGCTGGCGACGGCCACTTCCCACGCTTCACGGCGCAACGACGGCGACATGATGCTGAGTCCCAGCTTGTGCTGCTCCTGCAGCTGCTTGATCAGGACCTGGCCATCGACCTTGTCCTTGATGCCGGCTAGCAGCTGCTCGCGCGCCGCCATGATTTTTTTCAGCTGATCGTTGTTGTGGTTCAGCGCGTCGTCGAGCTCGTGGATATTGGTCTGGATCTCGGCCTCGATCTTGTCGGCGGCTTCGTGCGCCAGGTGGCGGTGGTGCAGCGTCTGCACGCCGTGCTCCAGCGCCAGCGCGGTGGCGATACTGATCACGATCATCAGATATTCGCCGCCGAACTCCTTGAGGGCCTTGGCTTTGGGTACTTCAAAATGCATGCGTCTTCCTTATTTTTGCAGTTCGGCCTGTAGTTGTTCGCGCACCTTCGGGTCCAGCTTCTGGATCGCCGTGTTCAGCTTGTCGGCGCGGGCCAGCGCGGCGCTTTGCTCCGCCGTCAGCCCCGGCTTGAAGAAGGCCGCCTGGCCGCCCAGCACCAGCAGCGCGCTGAGCACGGCGACGCCGGCCGCCGCGCCCAGCAGCCGCAGTTCGCGCGGCGTGATGGCGGTGGCCTGCGTGGCGATCGGCCGCACCGGGCCGGCGGCCGGCGCCGGCGCGTAGGCCGAGGGGGTGTCGGCGCCGGCCGCGGCCGGCTCATTGGTGGCATCCAGCACCACCGGCTTGCGGGCGCCGCCATGCTGCGCGGCCAGTCCGCCGGCCAGCCGCGCCTGCTGCGCCAGCTCCTGCGAGGCGGCGTCGATCAGCGCGATGTGGCGCTCGACCGTCTCGGCCAGCACCGCCTCGTTCAGCGCCACCAGCGCGAACACCGGATCGTCGATGTCGATCCTGACGCCGGTTTTTTCAAAGACCAGGCTGCGCAGCTTGTGCTGATCCATGGCGGCTTACCACTCCACCTTGTCGAGCTGCTCGAACAGGTCGCGGAACACCACCTTGATGCGCTGCTTTTCCATCAGGTTGAACTTGTCGCTTTCCTTGACCTCGTTGGCGGTCAGGCGGGCCGTGTTCATCTTCTTGATGTCGGCGCCGAAGGTGTCGGCGTTGCGCGCCGACAGCACGATGCGGCCCTTCACGCGGGCCGAGTTGTCGGCATAGGTCTGCGACTCGGTGAACTGCTTGCCGGACGCCGACTGCAGCAGGCCGAAGTGCTCGTTCTCCCACAGCACCAGCGGCACGTTGGTGGACTTGGCGGTGGAGACGAAGCCCATGGCGGTGTCGTGCAGCGTGTCGCCGCCGCCGACGATGGTGTGGATGTAGACCTTGCGGCCGGATTCCTGCAGCAGCGAGAAGCAGTCGTTCTCGATCAGGTAGCCCATCAGCGGCGAGAAGGTGTTGGCGCCGTTGTCGATCACGCAGTTGCCGTCCTCTTCCAGGATGTCGATCATCAGCGCGTCGAAGCGCTTGGGGTCGATGGTGCGGCTGTCGGTCATCACCGGCACATGCTTGACGTCCATCGCCTTGTAGCGCGAGAAGGTCGCGTTCTCCTGGTCGGTGTCGTAGCAGCGCAATGGCGTCTCGTCCTTGCCCGCGATCCACTGCGCCAGGATGGTCGACACCAGGGTCTTGCCGATACCGCCCTTACCTTGGAGAATAAAATGTACCGAATTTTGCATCAATCACTCCAGAATCGCTCGAATGCGTCGAGAGTAATTGTTTTGCGGCGGTATGGCAACCGCCGGCCCGAATTCAGTCGCACAGTCAGTCAATAAACCGGAGCAGCCCCTGCAACGCGTGGATGACGGTCTGTTCGCGCACCGCCTTGCGGTCGCCGGCAAACACCAGCCGCTCGGTGTGCACGGTGTCGGCGTTGGCCCAGCCGAAGCACACGGTGCCGACCGGCTTGCCCGGCACGGCGCCGGTGGGGCCGGCGATGCCGGTGGTCGACACCGCCAGGTGGGCGTTGCTGGCACCGAGCGCGCCGGTGGCCATGGCCGCCGCCACCTCCTCGGACACGCTGCCCATCTGCGCGATCAGCGCGGCCGACACGTCCAGCATCTCGGTCTTGGAGGCGTTAGAATAGGTGACGAAGCCGCAATCGAACCAGGCGGTCGAGCCGGCGATCTCGGTGATGGCCTGGGCCACGCCGCCGCCGGTGCACGATTCGGCGGTGGCCAGGATCAGGCCCTTCGCCTGCAGGGACTTGCCGACTTGTGCGGCCAGGTCGAGGATGGTGTCGCTGTTCGAATTCATGGAGTTCTCCTTCTGTTGCGGCGATCTGCGGGCTGGCTTCCACTGTACCATGGGCGCCGCCATCGATGCCAGCGGTGCGCCGCCGGTTTGCCTGAATCGCAACATGCCAGAAAACATTAGACCGCCGATTTGAACTTGCGTACACTCAAAGGATAGCCCGGTCGCCGCTGCCCAGACATCGCAGCCGTGCGCCGCCAATTGGGCAAACTGTTAAGCTTGCTTGGTAGTAGTAAGCGGTCCGAACCGGCCATCACGCCGGCTCCCCGAGGACCTTACGGAGGCGCATCTCATGATCAGCCAGACCGACATCTTCAACGCCAGCATCCTGATCGTCGACGATCAGCCGGTGAACGTGGAACTGCTGGAATTCCTGCTCGGCGCCACCGGCTACACCACGGTCAGCTCCACCACCGATCCGCGCGTGGTGGCCGGCTGGCACGCCGAACACCAGTACGACCTGATCATCCTCGACCTGCAGATGCCGGACATGAGCGGCTTCGACGTGATGGAGGCGATCCGGCCGCTGGAGACCGAGGCCTGGCTGCCGGTGCTGGTGGTCACCGCCCAGCCCGACCACAAGATCAAGGCGCTGGAGCTGGGCGCGCGCGATTTCGTCAGCAAGCCCTTCGACCCGGTCGAGGTGCTCACCCGCATCCGCAACATGCTGGAGGTGCGCCTGCTGCACCGCGAAACGCGCAGCTACAACACGCTGCTGGAGCAGACCGTGCGCGAGCGCACCGCCGAGCTGCAGCGCTTCCGCAGCGCCATGGACGCCACCGCCGACGCCATCTTCCTGCTCGACGCCGCCAGCGCCGAGCTGGTCGACGTCAACGACGGCGCCTGCCGCATGCTGGGCTATCCGCGCGGCGAGATGCTGGGCCAGACCGCCAGCCGCATCGGCCTGGGCGCGCCGGCCGCGCTGCGCGAGCAGGCCGAGCGCCTGGCCGCCTTTGCCGCCGCCGTCGGCCCGGCGCGCGCGCCCGAGATGATCGAGCTGGAACTGATGCGGCGCGACCTGATCGCGGTGCCGGTGGAGCTGTACTGGCAGCTGCTGCAGCGGTCCGGCCAGCCGGCCATCCTGCTGGGCGTGGCGCGCGACATCAGCGAGCGCCGCCATGCCGAGGAGCTGCTGCAGCACATGGCCCACTACGACAGCCTGACCGGCCTGCCCAACCGCACGCTGTTCTTCCAGACCCTGGCCGACGCCGTCGCGCTGGCGCAGGAAAAATCCTGGCGCATCGTGGTGCTGTTCATCGCGCTGGACCGCTTCAAGAACATCAACGATTCGCTGGGCGCGGCGCTGGGCGACGAGCTGCTGCGCCAGTTCAGCAACCGGCTGGTGCAGTGCGTGCGCATCCGCGACACGGTGGGCCGCATGGGCGGCGACGAGTTCGCGCTGATCCTGACCATGACGCGCGACCAGCAGGATGCGGTGCACACCGCCAACGAGGTGCGCGAGGCGCTGCGCCAGCCGTTCGACCTGGACGGCCACCCGGCCGCGCTCAGCGCCAGCATCGGCATCGCCATGTACCCGGACGACGCCACCGATCCGCACACCCTGGTCAAGTACGCCGACACCGCGATGGAGCGCGCCAAGCAGGCCGGGCGCGACGGCTACCGCTTCTTCACCGCCGGCATGAACGTGCAGGTGCTGGCGCGGCTGGACATGGAGCTGGCGCTGCGCCGCGCGCTCGAGCACAACGAGCTGCTGCTGTACTACCAGCCCAAGGTCAACCTGCACAGCGGCGAGATCGCCGGCGCCGAGGCGCTGCTGCGCTGGCAGCGGCCCGGCTGCGGCCTGGTGTTTCCGGCCGAGTTCGTGCCGGTGCTGGAGGATACCGGCCTGATCGTGCGGGTCGGCGCCTGGATCATCGACGCCGCCTGCCGCCAGATCGGCGCCTGGCTGCGCAGCGACGTCGGGCCGGTGCGGGTGGCGGTCAACGTCGCCAGCCGCCAGTTCGTCGAGGGCGACCTGGAGCTGGCGGTGCGCAGCGCGCTGCTGCGCCACGACGTCCCGCCCGAGCTGCTGGAGCTGGAGCTGACCGAGACCGCGCTGATGTCCAACACCGAGCGCACCATCAGCGTGCTGGCCAACCTGAAGGCGCTGGGGCTGAAGGTGGCGATCGACGACTTCGGCACCGGCTATTCCTCGCTGGCCTACCTGCAGCGCTTCCCGATCGACAAGCTGAAGATCGACATCGCCTTCGTGCGCGACATCACCACCAACCCCAACGACGCGGCCATCGCCCAGGCCATCATCAGCATGGCGCACAGCCTGAAGCTGCGGGTGATCGCCGAGGGGGTGGAGACGCGCGCCCAGCTGGAATACCTGCGGCGCAGCCGCTGCGACGAGATCCAGGGCTATTTCTTCAGCCGGCCGGTGGCGCCGGCCGAGATGGCGGCGCTGGTGCTGTCCGGCCACAGCCTGCCGCCGGACCCGGCGCAGGACGGCCAGCCGGCGCAGACCCTGCTGATCGTCGACGACGACGTCAACGTGCTGTCCTCGCTGCACCGGCTGTTCCGCCGCGACGGCTACCAGATCCTGACGGCGGCCACGCCGGGCGAGGGCTTCGAGCTGCTGGCGCTGCACGCGGTGCAGGTGATCGTGTGCGACCAGCGCATGCAGGGCATGAGCGGCACCGAGTTCCTCAGCAAGGTCAAGGAGATGTACCCGGAGACCATACGCATCATCCTGTCTGGCTACACCGGGCTGGACGCGGTGCTCGATTCGATCAACCGCGGCGCCATCTACCGCTTCTACACCAAGCCGTGGGACGACACCCAGCTGCGCGACAACATCCGCCTGGCCTTCCACCACTACTGGCTGATGCACGGCAGCGGCCGCCGCGTGGGGCAGCCGGGCGAGGACATCACCGCGCTTCAGGAAGTGAAGTGATCAAAGCTGTGCAGTTGCAGGTCGAGCGGGGCGCCGGCCGCGTCCACCAGGCGCAGGCCGGGCGCGGCCTCGATGCGGCCCACGCGGGTGACCGGCGTGGCCACGCTGGCGGCCGCCGCCAGCACCGCCGCGCGCGCCGAGGCCGGCGCGGTGAAGCACAGTTCGTAGTCGTCGCCGCCGGCGGCGGCGAAGGCGCGCCGCAGCGCCGTCTCGCGCGTGGCCAGCACGGCGCCGGCCGGCAGCGCGTCGACGTCCAGCGTGGCGCCCGTCCGCGATTGCTTGAGGATGTGGCCGAGGTCGCCCACCAGGCCGTCGGAGATGTCGATCGCCGCGCGCGCGATGCCCTGTTCGGCCAGCAGCATGCCCAGCGCCACGCGCGGCGTCGGCGTGTGCATGCGCACCGCGGCCGCCAGCAGGCTGGCCGCGTCCATGGTCTGCTCCAGCCGGTAGCCGGCCAGCGCCAGGCGGGCGTCGCCCAGGGTGCCGGAGATCCAGATATCGTCGTCCGGCTGCGCCGCGCCGCGCCGCAGCGCCTGGCCCGGCCGCACCTCGCCGAACACGGTGATGCAGATGTTGAGCGGGCCCTTGGTGGTGTCGCCGCCTATCAGTTCGATGTTGTAGGCGTCGGCCAGCGCGAACAGGCCCCTGGAAAAGCCGGCCAGCCAGTCGCGCTCGGCCGACGGCAGCGCCAGCGCGAGGGTGAAGGCGACCGGGCGCGCGCCCATCGCCGCCAGGTCCGACAGGTTGACCGCCAGCGCCTTGTGGCCGAGCCGGGCCGCGTCCTCGCCGGCAAAGAAGTGGCGGCCCTCGACCAGCATGTCGGACGAGATGGCCGTCTGCATGCCGGGCGTGGGGGTGAGCAGCGCGCAATCGTCGCCGATGCCGAGCGTGGCGCGGGTGGCGTGTTGCGGGCGCTGGAAGTATTCCTGGATGAGGTCGAATTCTGAGAGCATTGCTCTATTGTACTGAAGACCGGCCCGGCCGGCGGCCCGCCGCAGCCCGCGGTAATTGTCATTTTCAATTAAATTTCATCAGTTGATACAAAATACTGATAGGTGCCGAAAATTGATCATATTGGAGCAATTGATAGGTTAATTCCGCTAAAAACGTCAAAAATTCGGTTTTAGTTGCCACGAATCATAAATAATGCTGATATCCGTCATAGCTGTTGGTGAAAATACCTACTTAATTGAAAGAATTGGTCTGATAAAATCGGAAGCTTTCCGACAGTACAAACAGGAAGGCCGCACAGCATGGATTCGTCATCTGATAAAAAAGAAGAACTTCGTCAACAATTGCGCCTCGCGGCGCTCGAATACCACGAGTGCCCGACGCCCGGCAAGATCAGCGTCACGCCGACCAAGCAACTGACCAACCAGCGCGACCTGGCGCTGGCCTACTCGCCGGGCGTGGCCGCGCCGTGCGAGGAAATCGTCATCGATCCGGCCAACGCCTATAAGTACACGGCGCGCGGCAACCTGGTGGCCGTCATCACCAACGGCACCGCCGTGCTGGGCCTGGGCAATATCGGCCCGCTGGCGGCCAAGCCGGTGATGGAAGGCAAGGGCGTGCTGTTCAAGAAGTTCGCCGGCATCGACGTGTTCGACATCGAGATCAACGAGCTGGACCCGGACAAGCTGGTCGACATCATCGCCTCGCTGGAGCCGACCTTCGGCGGCGTCAACCTGGAAGACATCAAGGCGCCCGAGTGCTTCTACATCGAGCGCCAGCTGCGCGAGCGCATGAAGATCCCGGTCTTCCACGACGACCAGCACGGCACCGCCATCATCGTCGGCGCCGCCATCATGAACGGCATCCAGTACGTCGGCAAGGACATCGCCAACTGCAAGCTGGTGGTGTCGGGCGCCGGCGCGGCCGCGCTGGCCTGCCTGGACCTGATCGTCGACCTCGGCTTCCCGCTGGAAAACATCTACGTCACCGACCTGGCCGGCGTGGTCTACAAGGGCCGCACCGAGCTGATGGACCCGGACAAGGAACGCTTCGCGCGCGACACCACGGCCCGCACCCTGGCCGAAGTCATCAGCGACGCCGACATCTTCCTCGGCCTGTCGGCCGGCGGCGTGCTCAAGCAGGAAATGGTCAAGGCCATGGCGCCCAACCCGCTGATCCTGGCGCTGGCCAATCCGAATCCGGAGATCCTGCCGGAGGACGTCAAGGCCGTGCGCGGCGACGCCATCATCTGCACCGGCCGCTCGGACTATCCGAACCAGGTCAACAACGTGCTGTGCTTCCCCTACATCTTCCGCGGCGCGCTCGACTGCGGCGCCACCACCATCACGCGCGAAATGGAAATCGCCGTGGTGCACGCGATCGCCGAGCTGGCCCACGCCGAGCAGTCCGACATCGTCGCCACCACCTACGGCTTCAGCAGCCTGTCCTTCGGTCCCGAGTACCTGATCCCGATGCCGTTCGACCCGCGCCTCTTGATCAAGATCGCCCCGGCCGTGGCCAAGGCGGCCGAGGATTCCGGCGTCGCCACCCGTCCGATCAAGGACCTGCAAGCCTACGCCGACAGCCTGCAGCAATTTGTCTACCGCAGCGGCACCTTCATGAAGCCGCTGTTCCAGGTGGCCAAGAAGACCGCCTCCGAGCTCAAGCGCATTGTCTACGCCGAGGGCGAGGAAGAGCGCATCCTGCGCGCGGTGCAGGTGATCGTCGACGAAAAGCTGGCGCGTCCCATCCTGGTGGGCCGTCCGGCCGTGCTGGAAACGCGCATCACCAAGTTCGGCCTGCGCCTCAAGCAGGGCGTGGACTTCGACGTCATCAACCCGGACCACGACGAGCGCTACCGCGAATACTGGCAGGCCTACTACGAGCTGACCGCGCGCAAGGGCGTCACGCAGGAGTACGCCAAGCTGGAAATGCGCCGCCGCCACTCGCTGATCGGCGCCATGATGATCAAGAAGGGCGACGCCGACGGCATGATCTGCGGCACCTTCGGCACCACCCAGCTACACCTGCACTACATCGACCAGGTGCTGGGCAAGCGCGACGGCGCCTGCGTGTACGCCGCGATGAACGTGCTGATCATGCCTGAGCGCCAGCTGGTGATGGTCGACACCCACGTCAACGAGAATCCCAACGCCAAGGAGCTGGCCGCGATCACCGTGATGGCGGCCGAAGAGATGCGCCGTTTCGGCCTGTCGCCGCGCGCGGCGCTGCTGTCGCACTCCAACTTCGGCTCGTCCAACAGCGAATCGGCGCAGAAGATGCGTGCCGCGCTGGAGCTGGTCAGGCAGATGGATCCGACGCTGGAAGTGGACGGCGAAATGCACGGCGATACCGCGCTCGACGCCAAGCTGCGCAACTCGATGATGCCGGGCACCACGCTGACGGGCGACGCCAACCTGCTGGTGATGCCGAACATCGACGCCGCCAACATCGCCTACAACCTGGTCAAGACGGCGGCCGGCAACGGCATCGCGGTCGGCCCGATCCTGCTGGGTTGCGCCAAGCCGGTGCACATCCTGACGCCGTCGGCCACGGTGCGCCGCATCGTCAACATGACCGCGCTGTGCGTGGTCGACGCGGTGGCCCAGCGCAAAGTCTAACCCCCTGGGGTCAAGTCTGACATTCGGACACGAGCACAACCGTAACGCCCTGCTACGGTTGTGCTCGTGTCCGAATGTCAGACTTGACCCCAATGTTTTAAACGCAACACCTGCTGCAGATACAGACTGCTTGCCGTAAAAAATCACGCGGCGATAATCAGTCCTCATGCAGCGCTATCTCGCCTTGCCACCTTCGCTGGGAGCATGCCTGCTGATGGGGTGTCTGGTCATGCTCGCCGCTCCCACCGCCGGCGCCAGCGACCCTGACCGAGGTGGCCGAGTTGAACGCCGAGCAAGATTACCTGGGCTTCACCACCCGCGACAGCGCGCGCTTCCCCTACCGCGACGACTTCATCCGCAAATTCAATGCCGTCATCAGGGCCATGAAGCGCGACGGCCAGATCCGCGAGACCGTGGACCGTTTTCTGCGCGCGCCGGATTAACGCCTTCGCAGCCTTTTTATTGCTGCCAATTCAATGAAATTGAGTGGTCCCTGCGGCCGCCGGTAACAAGATGTAATTGACATAATTGGTGAGAAGTGCAACTCAGGCGCTCTGTTACAATACCGGGTTGTAAAGTCACCCATGATTTGGATTGCTATTCACCATGAATAAAACAAAAAGAGCCCTGATTACGGGCATTACCGGCCAGGATGGCGCATATCTGGCTGAATTGCTGCTGGAAAAGGGTTATCAGGTCACGGGCACTTATCGCCGCACCAGCTCGGTGAATTTCTGGCGTATCGAAGAACTGGGCATCCAGTCGCATCCGAATCTCAACCTGGTCGAGTACGACCTGACCGACCTCGGCTCCAACATCCGCCTGCTGCAAAACGCCCAGCCGGACGAGGTCTACAACCTGGCGGCGCAAAGCTTTGTCGGCGTCTCCTTCGAGCAGCCGGTCACCACCGCGGAAATCACCGGCGTCGGCCCGGTCAACCTGCTCGAGGCGATCCGAATCGTCAATCCGAAGATCCGCTTCTACCAGGCGTCGACCTCGGAAATGTTCGGCAAGGTGCAGGCCGTGCCGCAGAAGGAAGACACCCCGTTCTACCCGCGCAGCCCGTACGGCGTGGCCAAGCTGTATGCCCACTGGATGACCGTGAACTACCGCGAATCCTACGGCATCTTCGGCTGCTCCGGCATCCTGTTCAACCACGAGTCGCCGCTGCGCGGCCGCGAGTTCGTCACCCGCAAGATCACCGACTCGGTGGCCAAGATCCACCTGGGCCAGCTCGACGTGCTGGAACTGGGCAACCTGGACGCCAAGCGCGACTGGGGCTACGCCAAGGAATACGTCGAAGGCATGTGGCGCATCCTGCAGGCCGACCAGCCCGACACCTATGTGCTGGCCACCAACCGCACCGAGACCGTGCGCGACTTCGTCAGCATGGCGTTCAAGGCGGTCGACGTGGCGCTGGCCTGGAGCGGCGAGGCCGACCACGAAATCGGCACCTGCAAGAAAACCGGCAAGGTGCTGGTGCGCGTCAATCCCAAGTTCTACCGTCCGGCCGAGGTGGAGCTGCTGATCGGCGATCCGGCCAAGGCGGAAAAGGAACTGGGCTGGAAGCCCAAGACCACGCTGGAGCAGCTGTGCCAGATGATGGTCGAGGCCGACCTGCGCCGCAACAAAGCCGGCTTCTCCTTCTAAGGCGACGACCATGGCTGCTGAAGGCATGGAGGGCGCCGAAGGTGTCGGTCTGCGCGCCCTGGTCACCGGGCTGTCCGGCTTCACCGGCTGCTATGTCGAACAGGAGCTGGCCGCCGCCGGCTACGAGGTGTACGGCACCATCACGCCCGGCCACGCGCCCGGCGAGCGCCAGTTCGCCGTCGACCTGAACGACCGCGCCGGCCTGGCCGCCGTGGTGGCCCAGGTGCGCCCGGACGTGGTGGTCCATCTGGCCGGCATCGCCTTCGTCGGCCACGGCGACGTCGAACAGATCTACCGCGTCAACGTGGTCGGCACCCGCAACCTGCTCGAAGCGCTGGCCGCCGGCGACCACCAGCCGTCGGCCGTGCTGCTGGCCTCCAGCGCCAACATCTACGGCAACACCGACGTCGGCGTGATCGGCGAGGACGTGCCGGCCGCGCCGGCCAACGACTACGCCGTCAGCAAGCTGGCCATGGAATACATGGCGCGCCTGTGGCGGGACAAGCTGCCGCTGATCGTGGTGCGTCCCCTGAACTACACCGGCGTCGGCCAGCACGAGAACTTCCTGCTGCCGAAGATCGTCGGCCACTTCCGCCGCCGCGCCGCCGACATCGAGCTGGGCAACCTGCACGTGTGGCGCGACTTTTCCGACGTGCGCATGGTGGCGCGCAGCTACCGCCGCCTGCTGGCGGCCGGCCCCGCCGCCGCCGGCCAGACCTTCAACATCTGCTCCGGCCAGGCGTATTCGCTGGGCGAGGCGCTGGACATGATGGCCGACATCGCCGGCTACCGCATCAACGTCCACGTCAACCCGGCCTTCGTGCGCGCCAATGAAGTGGTGCGCCTGGTCGGCGACAACCGCCGCCTGCAGTCCGTGATCGGCCCGCTGGCGCCGGTGCCGCTGGCCGACACGCTGCGCTGGATGTACACGGCGTGAGCGCGGCGCCAACGACGGCCGCGCGCGCGCTGCGCGTGGGCCTGTCCACCACCACCGCCGAACCGGCGCTGACCGGCGGCCGGCTCGACGGCATGGGCGTGTACAGCCGCGCGCTGCTCGAGCACCTGCCGCAGGCCGGCGCCGAGGTGCTGCCGTTTTCCTTCCCCGCGCCGGGCGCCGCCGGGCATCTGACGGTGGGCCGCGCGCTGCCGCTGTCGTTCCCGCTGGCGACGCTGGGCAACCTGCTGCTGCCGTCGTCGGTGCACATGAACGTCAGCCGCCTGGCGGACCAGGACGCGCCGCCGCTGGACCTGTTCCACGCCACCGACTACCGCATCGTGCGCATGGATTGCCCGGTGGTGGCGACGCTGCACGACGCCGTGCCGATCGCCCACCCCGAGTGGTGCAAGCCGCGCCTGCGCGGCCTGAAGAACTGGCTGCAGGTGCAGGCCGCGCGCCGCGCGCAGCACGTGATCACCGGTTCGCACTACTCGATCCGCGAGCTGGTCGAACACTTCGGCGTCGACCAGCGCAAGATCAGCGTGGTGCACCACGGCGTGCGTCCCGAATGGTTCGAGGCGCCGGCGGCCGAGGCGCGCGACGCCACGCTGGCGCGCTACGGCCTCAACGCCGGCTACTTCCTGTTTGTCGGCACGCTGCAGCCGCGCAAGAACGTCGGCCGCCTGCTGGAGGCCTACCTGGCCCTGCCGCCGGTGCTGCGCGCCGCGCGCCAGCTGGTGATCGTCGGCGCGCCCGGCTGGCTCAGCGACGAGCTGGTGGCGCAGATCAAGGCTGCCGGCCAGCGCGGCGAGAACGTCATCTGGCTCAGCGCGCTGACCGACGACGCCGAGCTGCACCACCTGTACGCCGGCGCCGGCGCCTTCATCTTCCCGTCGCTGCACGAGGGCTTCGGCCTGCCGCTGGTGGAGGCCTTCGCCAGCGGCGTGCCGGTGGCCACCTCCAACGCCACCTCGCTGCCGGAAGTGGCGCAGGGCGCGGCGCTGGAATTCGATCCGCTGTCGGTGCCGGAGATCACCGCCGCGATGACCACGCTGGCGCGCGACGACGCGCTGCGCCAGCGCTGCATCGCCGCCGGCCGCCGCCGCGCGCTCGAACTGACCTGGGAGGCGGCGGCGCGCCGCACCGTCGCCGTGTACCGCCAGGTCCTCTCCAATTGAAGCATCACTGAAGTTCCACACAAGCTGCCATGCGCGTCCTCCATTTCTACAAGACCTACTACCCCGACACCTGGGGCGGCATCGAGCAGGTGATACGCCAGCTGTGCGTGGGCACCGGCCGCCTTGGCGTCAGCAACGAGGTGCTGACCCTGACGCGCGACCGCGGCCCGGACCGGATCGAGTTCGAAGGCCACACCGTGCACCGCATGCCGCTCGATTTCGAGATCGCCTCCACCGGCTTCTCGTTCGCCGCCATCCGCCAGCTGGCGCGCCTGGCGCGCGAGGCCGACGTGATCCACTACCACTTCCCGTGGCCGTTCATGGACCTGGCCCACTTCATGGCGCGCATCGACAAGCCGAGCGTGGTGACCTACCACTCCGACATCGTGCGCCAGAAAAACCTGCTGCGCGTGTACGGCCCGCTCAAGCGCCGCTTCCTGGGCAGCATCGACACCATCGTCGCCACCTCGCCCAACTACCTGGCCTCGTCGCCGGTGCTCAAGCGCTTCGAGCACAAGACCCGCACCATCACCTACGGCCTGGACAAGACCATCTATCCGCATCCGTCCGAGGCGCTCAAGGACCAGTGGCGCGCCCGCTGCGGCGAGCGCTTCTTCCTGTTCGTCGGCGTGCTGCGCTACTACAAGGGCCTGCACATCCTGCTCGACGCCATGGCCGAGCTGGACTACCCGGTGGTGATCGTCGGCGCCGGCCCGATCGAGCAGGAGCTCAAGCAGCACGCGCAGCGCCTCGGCCTGACGCATGTGATGTTTGTCGGCGCGGTGGAGGAGCTCGACAAGGTGGCGCTGCTGGAGCTGTGCTACGCCATGGTGTTCCCCTCGCACCTGCGCTCGGAGGCGTTCGGCATCTCGCTGCTGGAGGGGGCGATGTACGGCAAGCCGATGATCTCCAGCGAGATCGGCACCGGCACCACCTACATCAATATCGACCAGGAGACCGGGCTGGTGGTGCCGCCCGACGATCCGGGGGCCTTCGGCGCGGCCATGCGCACGCTGTGGGAGCAGCCCGAGCGCGCCGCCGCCATGGGCCGGCGCGCCGAGGCGCGCTACTGGGAACTGTTCACCGCCGAGACCATGGCGCGCAACTACCACGCGCTGTACCGCGAGCTGGCCGGCCGCCGGCGCGCGGCTTGATCTGGCGCAAGTACCCGGCGCGCGCGCGCGGCTATCATGGCGGTCGAACTCCGCGCCCCGCCGACGGTCCTCATAGATGACGCTGCCAAGACGGCGCCACCCCCTGTGCGACGCAACGACGTTGTCCGGGCGGGAGTTCACCTTGCTCCGCCTGCCCCGGGTTAGAATACCGCACCATCCCTGAATCCCGGAGAACCCGCGTGCGCTGCCTGGTTATTGAAGACGAAGCCGACACCTCGAACTACATCTGCAAGGGGTTGCGCGAGGCCGGCCACGTGGTCCACTCCTGCGACAACGGACCGGACGGCCTCGACCTCGCGGTCGGCAACGACTGGGACATCATCATCCTCGACCGCATGCTGCCGGGCCGCATCGACGGCCTGTCCATCGTCGACAAGCTGCGCGCGCTGGGCAAGCAGACCCCGGTCATCATCGTCAGCGCGCTGACCTCGATCGACGCCCGCGTCAGCGGCCTGCGCGGCGGCGCCGACGACTACCTGTCCAAGCCGTTCGCCTTTTCCGAGCTGCTGGCGCGCATCGAGGCGCTGCAGCGGCGCAGTGCGCCGGGCGCCGACAGCTCGCAGCTGCAGGTGGCCGACCTCAGGCTGGACCTGCGCACGCTGCGCGTGACGCGCGGCGCCAAGGCCATCACGCTGCAGCCGCGCGAGTACCGGCTGCTGGAATACCTGATGCGCAACGTCAACCAGGTGGTGACCCGCACCATGCTGCTGGAATCGGTGTGGGACTACCATTTCGACCCGCAGACCAATGTGATCGACGTCCAGATCAGCCGCCTGCGCGCCAAGGTCGACAAGGATTTCCCCGTCATGCTGATCCACACCCTGCGCGGCGTCGGCTACCGCATGGGGCCGACCCCGCCCGAGGACGCCGGGCCGCCGGCCGGGGGCGGCCCGGCGTGATCACGCTGCGCGCCTCGATCGCCGCCAGGCTGCTGCTGGGCTACGGCCTGCTGGGCATGGTGTCCATCGTGCTGGTGTCGGCGGTGTTCTACCGCGGCACGGTGGGCGTGCTGGACCGCGATATCGACGGCCGCATCGTCGCCCAGTCGGACCGCCTGCTGGCCCACGCCGCCGGCCAGGCCCCCGGCGCGCTGCTGGCCGAGGTGCGGCGCCTGCTGGACGACGGCATCGACAGCGACCGCGAAATCTTCCAGCTGCTGGCGGCCGGCGGCAAGCCGCTGGCCGGCAACCTGGGCAGCTGGCCGCGGACGGCCACCGGCCTGCCGCCGGCCGACGCCGGCGACGACGGCGCCGCCCTGGTCAGCACCGTGGTCATGCGCGGCGGCCACCGGGCGCCGGCGCGGCTGTACCAGCGTCCGCTGGACGGCGGCGGCGTGCTGATCGTCGGGCGCGACCTGAGCGAGCAGGAGGCGGTGCGCGCCGTGGTCTGGCACGCGCTGCTGGCCGGCGCCGGCGTCTCGCTGGCGCTGACGGTGGCCGGCGCGCTGCTGTTCCGGCGCGTGGTGGAGCGGCGCCTGGGCACCATACGCCGCACCGCCGCCCACATCGAGGCGGGCGACCTCAGCTCGCGCATCCCGGTCAGCGGGCGCGACGAGTTCGCGCTGCTGGGGCGCGACATCAACCGCATGCTGGACCGCATCGAGCTGCTGATGGACGGCATCCGCCACGTCTCGGACGCCATCGCCCACGACCTGCGCACGCCGCTGGGCCGCGTGCGCAGCAAGCTCGACGAGGCGCTGCGGCACGAGGCCACGGTGCCGCGCCTGTCCAGCGCGGCGCACGACGCCATCGAGGGCATCGACGAGCTGATACGGCTGTTCGAGCGCCTGCTGCAGATCGCCGAGGCAGAGTCGGGCATGCGCAGCCGGCTGTTCGAGCGGCTCGACCTGGGCCACATCGCCACCGACATCGGCGAGATGTACGAGGCCAGCGCCGAGGACGGCGGCGTGACCCTGACGGTGGACGCGCCCGAACACCTGTACGTGGACGGCGACCGCAACCTGCTGGCCAGCGCCGTCGCCAGCCTGCTGGACAACGCCATCAAGTACGCCGGGCCGGGCCACGCCATCCATGTGCGCGCCGGCCTGTTCCACGGCGGCCTGGCCTCGATCGCGGTGCACGACAACGGCCCCGGCATCCCGGCGGCCGAGCGCGCCAGGGTGACGCAGCGCTTCTACCGCCTGGACGGCAGCCGCCACCTGCCGGGCAACGGCCTGGGGCTGGCCATCGTCAGCGCCACCGCCTTGGCGCACGGCGGCGAGCTGCTGCTGGAGGACGGCGCGCCCGGCCTGGTGGCGCGCATCCTGCTGCCGCTGGCGCCGTCCTAGCGCTGCTATCCGATCGGTAATGCGGCCGCAAGCCTGCGGTAAGCCGGCGGACGCTAGCATGGAGGGTTACCATCTCAGGCTGGCTTCCCCATGCACGACTTACGCGACATCGCCGACTGGCTCAGGCACCACCCGGTCCACCCGGCCGCCCAGGCCCGCGGCGCGCAGGACGTGGTGTCGTTCAGCACCAACGACTACCTGGCGCTGGCCAACCATCCGCGCCTGGTGGCGGCCGCCAAGGACGGGCTGGACCGCTACGGCGTGGGCCACAGCGCGTCGCGCCTGCCGGGCGGCGAGCCCGACATCTACCGCACGCTGGAGGCGCGGCTCGGCGCCCTCAAGCGCAAGGACGACGCGGTGCTGTTCGTCACCGGCTACATGGCCAATATCGGCGTGCTGTCGTCCATCGTCAAGGCGGCCACGCTGGCGCGCCTGCACGGCTACCGCGCCCGCAAGCGCCACAAGTACGCCTACTACTCGGACGAGTACAACCACGTCAGCATCCGCGAAGGCATCCAGATGTCGGGCGCGCTGCGCTACAACTACCGCCACCGCGACATGGACCACCTGGAATCGCTGCTGCAGGCGGGGGCGGCGGACGGCAGCACGCCGATCGTCGTCAGCGACGGCGTGTTCGGCATGGAGGGCACGATCGCGCCGCTGCCGCAGCTGGTGGCGCTGGCCGAGCGCTACGGCGCGCTGCTCTACCTCGACGACGCCCACGCCACCGGCGTGCTGGGCGCCAGCGGCGGCGGCACGTCCGAGCATTTCGGCTGCTATAGCCCGTGCATCATGCAGATGGGTACCCTGAGCAAGGCGCTGGGCGCGCTGGGCGGCTTTGTTGCCGTGGAGCGCGAGGTGGCGGACGTGATCCGCCTGACCAGCTCGGCCTACGGCTATTCCTGCCCGCCGCCGCCGGGCCAGGCGGCCGCGCTGCTGGCGGCGCTGGACCTGCAGCGGGAGGAGCCGCAGCGGCGCCAGCGCCTGTGGGACAACCAGCGTTATTTCATCGAGCGGATGGAGGCGCTGGGCTACACCTTCCTGTCGACCCAGACGCCGGTGCTGCCGGTGCTGATCGGCGAGGCCGAGACCTGCCAGCGCTACGCCATCGCGCTGCGCAAGGAAGGCATCCACGTCGACGCGGTGCAGTTTCCGGCGGCGCCGGTGGGCCAGGCGCGGCTGCGCTTCACGATGAGCGCCGGCCATACCGGCGCGCAGATCGAGCACGTGGTGGGCGTGATGGCGCGCCTGGCCTGAGCCTCGTCATGCCCGCGCAGGCGGGTATCCATGCACCGCCTCGGCCGACGCGCCGTATGGGTTCCCGCCTGCGCGGGAACGACGGGGCTCAGCCGGCGGTCTGCTCCGCCCAGCGCTGCTTGACTTCCAGCAGCGCCGGCATCTGCGTCAGGAACAGGTCGACCAGCTCGGGGTCGAAGTGCTTGCCGCGCTGCTGCTCCAGGTATTCCACCGCCTGCGGGATCGGCCATTCCGGCTTGTAGGGACGGGCCGAGGTCAGCGCGTCGAACACGTCGGCGATGGCGACGATGCGCCCCACCAGCGGGATCTGCTCGCCGGCCAGGCCGTTGGGGTAGCCGCTGCCGTCCCATTTCTCGTGGTGCGTCATGGCCACCTGGTGGGCCATCGCCAGCATGCCGCCGGCGTGCTGGCCGATGATGTCGCCGCCGATGGCGGCGTGGGTCTGCATCACCTTCCACTCCGCCGTCGCCAGCGGGCCGGGCTTGCGCAAAATGCTGTCGGGGATGCCGATCTTGCCGACGTCGTGCATCGGCGCCGCGTGCAGCAGGTCGTCCGCCTCGGCCGTGCTCATGCCGGCCGCGCGGCCCAGGATGCGCGAGTAGTGGCTCATGCGGATCACGTGCAGGCCGGTCTCGTTGTCCTTGTATTCGGCCGCCAGCCCCAGGCGCTGGACGATTTCCAGCCGGGTCCGGGTCAGCTCGTCCATGCGCACCAGCGACAGGTGGGTGCGCACGCGCGCCCGCACGATGGGCGGGCTGACTGGCTTGGTGATGTAGTCGACCGCGCCGGCGTCGAAGCCGACCACCTCGTCGCTGGCGTCGCTGAGCGCGGTGACGAAGATCACCGGGATGGCGGCGGTGGCCTGGTCGGCCTTGAGCTGGCGGCATACTTCGTAGCCGGTCATGCCGGGCATCATGACGTCCAGCAGGATCAGCTGCGGCTGCTCCTGGCGCGCCAGTTCCAGCGCGCGCGGGCCGTCCTTGGCGAACAGCAGGCGGTACTGGTCCTGCAGGATGTGGCGCAGCAGCTGCAGGTTGCTGGCTTCGTCGTCGACGGCCAGGATCAGCGGCAGGTCGGAGGTGGGGTCTTTGCTCATGAGTTCTCCTTGGCCAGCTGGTCGGCCAATTCCAGCAGCGTAGCATGGGCCTGCGGGAAGTCGAAATCGTTGAGTGCGGCGTGCAGCGCCGCCAGCTGCCGCGCCAGCGCGGCCGACAGGCCGGCACCGCTCATGGCGCCGGCCAGCGCGGCCAGCGCGGCGTCGTCCAGGGCGCCGCGCCGCAGCGAGGGCAGCAGCGCCTGCGCCGCCGCGTGCGCGCGCGCTGCGTCGAAGCCCGGCGCGGCTGCGGCGCCGGCCTGTTCACGTTCCTGCAGCGCGGCGCGCGGGGTCTCGATCGCATGGATCGCGCTCAGCGCCGCGTCCAGCTGCGCGGTCAGCATGCGCTGCAGCTGCGCCAGCTCGGTCGGCAGCGTGGGCGCGCCGGCCTCGCGCTGCGGCGAACCGCACAGCTTTTCCGTCTGCGCCAGGGTGGCGGCCAGCTGTTCCAGCCCCAGGTTGGCGGCCACGCCGCGCATCTTGTGGCAGCCGGCCTGCGCTTCCGCCAGCCGGGTTGCGCTGTCGCTGCCGAGCAGGCGCGCCAGCGCGGTGGCGGCGTCGCTGTATTCGGTGGCGAAGCGGTGCAGCGCCTGGTGGTACTTGGGCTCGTCGCCGGACCAGCGCTGCAGGCCGGTCTTCTGGTTCAGCACGCGCGCGCGCGCCGGCGCGTCGGCCGCGGCCGGCGCCTGCTCCAGCGGCGGCAGCCCCAGCACGCGGGCGATCTCGTGCGATAGCGCGTACCAGTCCACCGGCTTGGAGGCGAAGCCGTTCATGCCGGCCGCCGCCGCGGCCTCGCGGTGCGCGGCCAGCACGCTGGCGGTCATGGCGACGACGGGGATGGCCGGCGCGCCGGCCGCGCGCTCGCGCTCGCGGATGGCGCGGGTGGCGGCCAGGCCGTCCATCTGCGGCATCTGCATGTCCATCAGGATCAGGTCGTAGGGGCGCTCGGCCGAGCGCTGCAGCGCGGCGGCGCCGTCGCCGGCGCGCTCCAGCGTGTGGCCGCGCTTGCTCATCAGCAGGTTCAGCAGCTCCAGGTTCTGCGGCACGTCGTCGGCCGCCAGCACCCGCAGCGGCGGCAGCGGATAGGGGGTGCGTTCGGCGGCCTGGCTGCCGTCGTGGCGGGCCGGCTCCAGCGGCAGGGTCAGGTGGAAGGTGGTGCCCTGGCCGGGCGTGCTCTCGGCCCACAGCCTGCCGCCCATCAGCGCCACCAACTGGCGGCTGATGGTGGTGCCCAGGCCGGTGCCGCCGAAGCGCCGCGTCATCGACGGGTCGGCCTGGGTGAAGGGGTCGAAGATCGCCTCCAGCCGCTCCGGCGCGATGCCGATGCCGGTATCCTGCACGGCGATCTCCAGCTGGCCCTGGGCCGCGCTGGCGCGCAGGCTGACGCTGCCGGCGGCGGTGAACTTGATGGCGTTGTCGAGCAGGTTGCCGAGGATCTGGCGCATGCGCAGCGCGTCGCCGTGCAGCCAGGCCGGCAGCGACGGGTCGTAGACGATGTCGATGGCCAGGCCCTTGCTGCGGGCGTTGCTGCCGAAGGTGGAGGCCAGCTCGTCGATCAGGCCCAGCAGGCTGTAGTCGTCCGGCTCCAGCTCCACCGCGCCCTTGTCCAGCTTGGCGGTGTCGAGGATTTCGTTGAGCAGGCGCAGCAGCGAGCGGCCCTCCTTGCGCACCGTGTCCAGGTGGCGCCGCTGGTTGTCGTCGAGCGCGGTGTCCAGCAGCACGTCGGTGAAGCCGAGGATGGCGTTCATCGGCGTGCGGATCTCGTGGCTCATGTTGGCCACGAAGCTGGCGCGCGCGGCCGCCGCCTGCTCGGCCGTCTCCTTGGCCTTGCGCAGCTCCTGCTCCATCTGGCGGCGCTCGCTGATGTCGAGGATGACGCCGTCGATCCAGCGCAGCGCCGGGTCGCTCTCGTCCTGGGTGACGGCGCCATGCTCCCACATCCAGCTGGCGTGGCCGTCGGCGTGGCGCAGCCGGTACTCGACCTGGTAGACGCTCAGCTCGGCGACGGCGCGGTTGATCTCGGCCTCGACGCCGGCGCGGTCCTCCGGCACGATCAGGCTGCCCAGCGTGCGGCTGCGGTGCTCGCCGACGAAGTCGCTGGCCGGGTAGCCGGCCAGGCGCTCGATGCCGTCGCTGACGAACACCGGCGGCGCGTCGAAGCGCTGGCTGCTGCGGAAGGAGATGCCGGGGATGTTGCCGATCAGCGAGCGGAACTGCTGCTCGCTATCGCGCAGCGCCTGCATGATGGCGCGCCGCTCGCTGATGTCGGTGATGAACAGCACGAACAGGTCGCGTTCGGCCAGCCGCGCGTGGCCCAGCGCGCGCCGGATCGGCACCTTGCTGCGGTCCTTGCGCAGCGCGATCACCTCGCTGCCCTGGCCGGGGATGGCCGAGTTCTCGGTGCGCAGGTAGTTCAGCAGGCCGTCCTGCTCGGAGCGCTGGGCGTCGTCCATCAGCACGCGGATGTTCTGGCCGATGATCTCGTCGCGGCGCCAGCCGAAGATGCGCTCGGCCGAGGCGTTGAATTCGTGGATCAGGCCGTCGCGGTCGACGGTGACCACGCCGTCGATGGTGGTGGTGAGCAGGGCGCGCATCCAGGCCTCGCTCTCGCTTTTCTGGCGGAACAGTTCGCGGTAGCGCAGCAGGCCGTTGGCCGACATGATGAAGATGGTGATGGCGATGGTGATCAGCGAGATCGCCAGCGCCAGGAAGGTGCTGTTCTGTTCGGGCGCGGCGCCGGGCAGCGGGCGGCCGGCGAAGCGCGCGGCCGCCATGCCGGTGTAGTGCATGCCGGCGATGGCGCAGCCCATGACGGTGGCGCTGATCGCGCCCAGCACGCTCGACGGCAGGCGGGTGTGCAGGCGCAGCCCGAAGCGCACCCACAGCGCCAGCGTGGCCAGCACCACGGCCACCACGATCGACAGGCCGAACATCAGCGGGTCGTAGTACAGGTCGAAGGACATGCGCAGCGCCGCCATGCCGGTGTAGTGCATGGCGCCGATGCCGGCGCCCACCAGCAGGCCGCCCACCAGCAGCGAGCCGGTGCCGAGCTGGCGGCGGCTGATGATGGACAGGGCGATGCCGGAGGCGGCCAGGCTGGGCAGCACCGACAGCATGGTGACGGTGTGGTCGTAGTCGACCGCGGTGCACAGGTTGAACGCCAGCATGCCGATGAAGTGCATGGCCCACACGCCGCAGCCCAGCGCCAGGCTGCCGGTGGCCAGCATGATGGCGCGCAGGCTGCGGCTCTTGCTGGACTGGGCCTGGGCCACCACCTGCAAGCCCATCCAGGACGAGAAGATGGCGATCAGGATAGAGAGCAGCACCAGCGGCGGCGTGTAGCTGCCATACTGGATCAGCGAGGGATCGGTGGGGGGCGTGAACAGTTGCAGGAGTGTGTTGATATTCATAAGGTTTCCGCTGTCGCGAACTGGCACAGCAGAAACCTTATCACATAACCCGCGGCTGCCTGTATCAGGATTTGGCGAAGGCCAGGAAGTCGGCGTTGAAGCGTTCCTTGTGGGTGTCGGTCAGGCCGTGCGGCGCGCCCGGATAGGTGATCAGCTTGGCGTGCTGGACGATGGCGGCCGAGGCGCGGCCGGCGGCGTTGATCGGCACGATCTGGTCGTCCTCGCCGTGGATGACCAGGGTCGGCTTGTCGAACTTTTTCAGGTCGTCGCGGAAGTCGGTTTCCGAGAAGGCCTTGATCGAGTCGTAGGTGTTCTTGTGGCCGGCCTGCATGCCCTGCGCGTACCAGGCGTCGATGATGCCCTGCGACGGCTTGGCGCCCGGACGGTTGTAGTTGTAGAACGGGCCGGAGGCCAGGTCCAGGTACAGCTGGGCGCGGTTGGCGACCGAGGCGGCGCGCAGGCCGTCGAACACTTCCATCGGCAGGCCGCCCGGATTGGTGTCGGTTTTCAGCATCAGCGGCGGCACCGCCGAGATCAGGCCCAGCTTGGCGATGCGCTTGGTGCCGTGGCGGCCCACGTAGCGCGCCACCTCGCCGCCGCCGGTGGAGAAGCCGGCCAGGATGATGTTCTTCAGGTCCAGCGTTTCGATCAGCTGCGCCAGGTCGTCGGCGTAGTGGTCCATGTCGTTGCCGTCCCACGGCTGGCTGGAGCGGCCGTGGCCGCGGCGGTCGTGGGTGATCACGCGGAAGCCGTTGTTGGCCAGGTGGAAGGCCGCCGATTCCCAGCTGTCGGCGTTGAGCGGCCAGCCATGGCTCAGGATCACCGGCTGGCCGGTGCGCGGGCCCCAGTCCTTGTAGTAGATCTCGACGCCGTCGCGGGTGGTGATGGTGCTGACGGTTTTCTGCACCCTGGCGGCGGCGGCCTGGCTGTCGCTGCTGACGGCGGCCAGTGGCAGGGCGGCTGCCGCGGCGGCGACCGCGCTGCCGACCATGGCGTTACGGCGGGATGGATTGCTGGCTTGACTGGACATGATGGGCTTCCTTGGTGAGTGATGATGTGCTTCATGGTAGGGTGGAATTTCCGCGCTGGGAACGCCCATACGTGCAATCCCGGACTGCAACTTTGCACATAGGGCAACGGGGTGGGCGGAGGCTCCGGCTAAAGGTGGAGGAGGGTGGATGCCGGGATAATATCCTTGCCTTGTTGCATTCCTGGCAAAACGCCATATACTTGGCGAGCTGATCCGCATACCGACGGATCTCACCTATGGGACGTGTAGAGACAATGGCATTCCTGACCAAGAAGAAGATTGCGCTGGCCGTCGGCCTGCTCGTTATCGGTGGCGCCAGCGCCGCCTGGTATTCCAAAAGCAAGACCCCGGTGGTCGAGGCGCCGCGCTTCCGCGTGGTCGCCGCCGACACCGGCAGCATCACGCAGACGGTGACGGCCACCGGCACCATCAACCCGGTGGCGCTGATCAACATCGGCTCGCAGGTGTCGGGCACGGTCAGCGAGCTGAAGGCGGACTTCAACGACCATGTGAAGAAAGGCCAGGTGCTGCTCAAGCTGGACCCGACCATCTTCAACGCCCAGATCCGCCAGGTCGAGGCGCAGCTGGCGTCGGCGCGGGCCAGCCTGCGGCTGGCGCAGGCCACCCACCAGCGCAACCAGACGCTGGTGACGCAGAGCTTTATCTCGCCGCTGGCGCTGGACCAGTCCAAGCGCGAGGTCGACGTGGCGCAGGCCAACATCCAGCTGGCGCAGGCGCAGCTGGCGCGCGCCCAGGCCGACCTGGACAACAGTGTGATCCGCTCGCCGATCGACGGCGTCATCATCAAGCGCACGGTGGACCTGGGCCAGACCGTGGCGGCCTCGTTCACCACGCCAACGCTGTTCCAGATCGCCCGCGACCTGACCAAGATGCAGATCGACACCAGCGTCTCCGAGGCCGACGTCGGCGCGCTGAAGGATGGCCAGGCGGCCCGCTTCGTGGTCGACGCCTATCCGGACAAGGAGTTCGAGGCGCGCATGCGCCAGTTCCGGCTGGCCGCCAACGTGGTGCAGAACGTGGTCACCTACAACGTGGTGCTGGACGTGGACAACACCGAGGAGCTGCTCAAGCCGGGCATGACGGCGCAGGTGCGCCTGCTGGTGGGCAACCGCCAGCAGGTGCTGCGCATTCCGACCGCCGCGCTGCGCTTCCGCCTGAGCGACGAGGAGATCGAGAAGCAGGCCAAGAAGGACAAGGCCGCCGCGGCCAAGGCCGGCAGCGCCGGCGCCAGCGCCCCGGCCAGCGCGACCGCCGTGGCCGAGGCGCCGCAGGAGGACGACGCCGCCTTCCGCACCAAGAGCGAGCTGGCGCGCTCGTTCAAGATCTACACCATGGACGAGAAGAACAACCCGGTGGCCAGGGACATCAAGATCGGCCTGTCGAACTTCCGCTACACCGAGGTGGTGGGCGGCGAGCTGAAGAAGGGCGACAAGGTGATCACCCGCGCCAACAACGAGAAGCCGGGTGAGCTGTGACGGCGCCGCAACCGCTGATCGATATCCGCCAGGTCACCAAGAGCTATTTTTCCGGCAATGTTGAAACCCAGGTCCTGTTCGGCATCGACCTGGCGGTGCCGCGCGGCGACTTCCTGGCGGTGATGGGGCAGTCCGGCTCCGGCAAGTCGACCCTGATGAATATCTTCGGCTGCCTGGACCAGGCCACCGGCGGCAGCTACCACCTGAACGGCGTCGACACGCTGACCCTGTCGCGCGCCGAGCTGGCCACCATCCGCAACCGCACCATCGGCTTCGTGTTCCAGAGCTTCAACCTGATCAAGCGCATGAGCGTGGCGGAGAACGTGGCGCTGCCGCTGATCTACGCCGGCGTCTCGCGCTCGAAGGCGCACGCCAAGGCGCTGGTGGAACTGGAGCGGGTCGGCCTGAAGGACTACGCCAAGCGCACGCCCAACCAGCTGTCCGGCGGCCAGCAGCAGCGGGTGGCGATCGCCCGCGCGCTGGTGGGCGATCCGCCACTGATCCTGGCCGACGAGCCGACCGGCAACCTCGACACCCAGACCAGCGTGGAGATCATGCGCTCCTTCCAGCAGCTCAACGAGGAGCGCGGCATCACCATCCTGCTGGTCACGCACGAGCCGGACATCGCTGCCTACAGCAAGCGGCTGATGCGGCTCAAGGACGGCCACGTGCTGTACGACGGCCCCGCCGCCGAAGGCCTGCGGCTGATGTCGCAGGGCCACGAACCCATAACCGTATAAACGATATGAATCCTTTACAGATAGTGGTAGAGGCGGCCCGCTCGATGATGGCGAACCGCCTGCGCACGCTGCTGACCATGCTCGGCATCATCATCGGCATCACCTCGGTGGTGCTGCTGCTGGCGGTGGGCGACAGCATGAAGCGCTTCATCGCCAAGGAGCTCGAGCAGCTGGGCACCAACATGCTGTTCGTCTCGCCCGGCGGCGACCGCGCGCAGCAGCAGCGCATGCGCAGCGGCGCGGCGCCGGCCCTGACCATGGCCGACGCGGCGGCGCTGAACGCGCTGCCTTCGCTGGCCGGCGCGGCGGGCGTGCTGCAGGGCGGCTTCAACCTGGCGGTCGGCAACGAGAACGCCTCGAAGACGGTGCACGGCGTGACGCCGGCCATGTTCAAGATCCGCGGCTGGAAGATCGACAAGGGCAGCGCCTTCAGCGACGCCGACGTGCGCGCCGCCTCGCGCATGGTGGTGATCGGCAAGAAGATCGCCGACCAGTTCTTCTACAAGCTCGACCCGCTGGGCAAGTACATCCGCATCGAGAACGTCTCGTTCCAGGTGGTGGGCGTGCTGTACGGCGAGGGCAAGCAGGTGGACGGCGGCGACCTGGCCGACTATGTGCTGGTGCCGATCACGGCGTCGGCGGCCAACCTGGTGCGCCTGCCCTTCCCCGGCAACGTGCATTACGTGGTGGCGCAGGGCAAGTCCGGCGGCAATCTGCAGGACGCCATCCAGGACATCAACGAGACCCTGCGCGACCGCCACCACATCAAGTTCGAGCAGCCGGACGATTTCCGCATCGACAACCTGGCCTCGTTTGCCGAGACCGCGCAGAAGATCAGCGCCGGCCTGGCGGCCCTGCTGGGCTTGATCGGCGCGATTTCGCTGGTGGTGGGCGGCATCGGCATCATGAACATCATGCTGGTGTCGGTGACCGAGCGCACCCGCGAGATCGGCATCCGCATGGCGATCGGCGCCAAGCCGCGCGACGTGCTGCTGCAGTTCCTGACCGAGGCCGTGGTGATCTGCCTGGTGGGCGGCGTGTTCGGCATCATGCTGGCCACCGGGGCGGCGGCCGCGATCACCTCGACCGGCAAGTTCGACGTGTTCATCACCTTGCAGGCGGTGGTGGTGGCGTGCGGCTTCTCCAGCCTGGTGGGGGTGTTCTTCGGCTTCTACCCGGCGCGCCGGGCGTCGAAGCTGTTGCCGGTGGATTGCCTGCGCTACGAGTAGCTCAGTAGTCGAACTTGCCGCTGCGGGCGGACGTCTTGAAGAAGGACGGGGCGGTTTCCTTGCCCTTCTGTTCCTGCTCGCGGCGCTGTTGGGCTTCCAGCTTTTTCTGGGCGACGCGCTCGTTGTATTCATCGATGCGCTGCTGCATGTCGCGGCCCTGCTTGCTGTTGCGCAGCAGGCTGAACTTTTGCAGCATGGCGGCGGCCCACAGCAGGAAGATCACCAGCAAGGCCAGCAGATAGCCGGCCTGCCAGACGCCGTAGTTCTGGCTGATGATGGGGAACAGCGGACTGGCGTCCTCCAGCCAGCCCTGGCCCAGCACACCGCACAGCGCCGCCAGCACGCCCAGCGCCGAAGTCTTGACGATCAGCCAACGGCTGGCCTTGACGCGCTGGTGCCAGAAATGTTGCAAATCTTCGTGGTGGTCGGGGGTGGTGTTCATGGCAATCGGTGTGCGCGGGGGAGCGCAAGCATTATGCCATATTTTCCGGCGAGAAACTAAATCCGGCCTTGAGCCGGCGCAAAGCGACCCCAACGCCAAGCGGGGTCTGACCCCGTACGGGGTCTGGAGAGGGCTGCGCCCGCAGCTCCCGGTGGGAGCTGCCCCCTAAGCGGCGCGGCAAGCGCATCGCATAGGCATATGGGGTTAGTTTTTCTTGGCGATCTCGTTGCCGACGTAGGCGCCGCCGACCGCGCCGGCGATGGTGGCCGCGGTCTTGCCCTTGCCGCCACCGACCTGGTTGCCGATCAAGCCGCCGACCACCGCGCCGATGCCCATGCCGAGCGGGCTGTTCTGCGCCACCGGTGCCGGCGCCGGCGCAGGGGCCTGGGCCACAGCCGGCTGGACGCTGTCGTCGCCGTTGCTGACGTGGCGGACCTGCGGCGTCACATGGTGCACCACGGTGCGGTGTTCCACCACGGCTGGACGGGTTTCCTGCGCAGGCTGGGCTGCCAGCGGTGCGCCGGTTGGCTGCGCGGCGTTGGCGACCACCGGGGTGGCGTCAGGGGTGGCGTGCGAGCTTGGCAGCAGGCCGGCGATCGACGCGGCGCCGACCAGGCTGACCAGCGTCAGCGACACGGCGGCTACGGCCATCAATGGGTGGATGCGGGTGGTTGGGGTGGTCGTCATTTTTTTTCTCCTGAGTTGCGCCACGGTGGCGCTTGCCCATATAACGGGCCGGAGAGCAAAGCTGGTGACGCAGAAAGTGTTTCCAGAGTAAGCAGATGTTACGGCGCACTTCTGGCGGCGTGGCGCCGTTCCAGCCATTCGCGGCCGCCGTTGTCGAGCGCCCTGGCGATGACGGCGGGCGGCAGGCTGTAGACGGTGGCCCAGCTGGCGCGGCCGTCGCCGGTGTTGGACGGGAAGCTGTCGATCCCGACCGGCCAGTGGTATTTGCGCTTGAGCGTCTTGACGATGGCGGCCAGCGAGGTGCGTCCCTGCAGCGGCGGCGCGCCGGTCTGGTCGGCGTTGGAAATGAGGATGGCCAGCACGGCGCCGCGCGCGGTCAGCGGGCCGGGGAATTTGGGAGATTTGGCGGGAGGCATGCCGTCATTCTAGCGCAACGGGCCGGCGGGGCTAGCCGCTTCGCCGGCGTGCGCGGGGGGCGCTTAAGCTGCTTTGGTCTTGCGCTTGCGTGCCAGGCCCACCAGGCCCAGGCCGGCGCCCAGCATCAGGTAGCTGCTGGGTTCCGGCACGGCGGCGATCGACAGGGTGTCGATGCCGATGTAATTGGAGTTGTCGCCGTTCGGGCCGCCGTTATCGACCGAGTAGTGGAAGGCGAAGGCGCCGTTGGTGGCGCCGGACAGGCCGCTCAAGGTCACGCTGTACCTGGTCCAGGTTTCCGGGTAGCCGCCTATGTCCTGGCCGGGATTGATGGACAGCAGCAGCGAGCTGAACGAGCCGACGCTGTCGGCCGTGCTGCCGACGTTGCTGCCGCCGATCTTGCTGAAGCGCACTTCCAGGCGGTCGGGCCAGAATGAGACGTCGGCGGTGCGGGTGTAGAACGACAGGGTATCGCCGTTATGGTAGGTCGAGGTTGGCAAGACCAGCCAGTTGCTGATGGTCGCCACGTCGTCGCCGTTGTTGTAGTTAGCGGCGATATAGGAATTGGCCGCGCCTTGGTGGGCCTCGAATACGTCGGTATCTCCTTGGTACCAATCGGTGCTGCCCAGAGGATCGCTATTGTTGATAATCGTCCAGCCGGCTGGAATGCCACCGTCGAAATTCTCGCTGAGCGGGTTTGCCGACGCGGCGCCCACGCTCAGGGCCATCGCCAGGAACAGAGTGGATTTTAGAGCAGGTCTAAATGATGCAGCCATTTCTACACCTCCATCGAATTATCTAGGGAATACCGGCGAGGCCCCCGCCACGCCGGGCCATGCGACCTTGTACAGATGAGGTCGCATGGTCCGACAATAGCATATACGCAATAAAAATATAGAAATTTAAACAATCATAAGTATGATTTATATCAACTACGACAACAGCGATGGCGGGGGCGCGTCTTCCCTCAGGCGGCCTTGGCTCGACGCTTGCGCGCCAGCCCGACCAGGCCCAGGCCGGCGCCCAGCATCAGGTAGGTGCTGGGTTCCGGCACGGCGGTGATCGACAAGGTGTCGATGCCGATGAAATTGGAGCGGGTGCCGTTCGGCCCGCCGTCATCGAGCGAGTAGTGGAAGGCGAAGGCGCCGTTGGTGGCGCCGGACAGGCCGCTCAGCGTCACGCTGTACCTGGTCCATGCAGCCGGGTAGACGCCGGCGGCCTGGCCGGGATTGACGGACAGCAGCAGCGAGCTGAACGAGCCGACGCTGTCGGATGCGTTGCCGACGTTGCTGCCGCCGACATTACTGAAGCGTACTTCCAGGCGGTCCGGGAAGATCGAGTTTTCAACGGTGCGGGTGTAGAACGACAGCGTGTCGCCATTGTGATAGGTCGAGGTCGGCAGGATCAGCCAATTGCTGATGGCCGCCACATCCTTGCCGCTGGCCCAGCTGGCGCCGAGATAGGAAGCGGGCGCGCCCTGCTGTGCGCTGAACACCATGGGGGCGCCCTGGAACCAGTTGGCGTCGCCCAGCGGATCGCTATTGTTGACGACCTTCCAGCCGCTCGGCACGCCGCCGTCGAAGTTCTCGCTGAGCGGGTTCGCCGACGCCGCGCCGGCGCTCATGACCAGGGCCAGGAGCAGGGTGGACATCACAGCAGGTTTAAACGATACAGCCATTTCTACACCTCCATCAAACTATCGAAAGAATTCCGGCGGGCCCCCGCCGCACCGGGCCATGCAATCTTGTCAAGATGAGATTGCATGAAATTACGATAGCATGCGTGCAACGAAAATATGGAAGTTGGAATAATGTTATATATGGCTTATGCCGCTTTAGCGGGAAACTACATGAGGACGGCACAATGGCTGTTGTTTCGCAAGCCTGTCGGATGTTGGAGGGCGCGGGCAGCAGCTATGATGACAGGCAACCCCACGAAGGAGCTTCCATGCGGGAACAATATGCAGCGGCGGGTAGCGACGGACGCCCTGCCTTCGATGAAATGCGGCGCGTACTCGACGTGGGTCCTCAACTGAGCGACGCAAAGTGCCGCGGCGACGCACGGTTGACGCAGCGCTGGTGCCATGGGCCGCTTCACAACCGCATGATGCCCATGCACGAGAACGTCATCGTCACCTTCTATGGTTCGAGTCAACCCATGGCGTGGCGGGATGGCGGGCGACACGAGTTCACCATCGCCAGGCCCGGTGCCATCACCCTCATCCCCAGCGGCCACGAGGCGAGCTGGAAAAATGGCGGCCCTCTTGAGGTATCCCACGTCTATCTCCCGGACGCTCACCTGCAGGCTTGCAGCGACGCGCTTGGGGCAGGCGCCGGGACGGTTCAACTGCTGGACCGCATCGCCTTCCAGGATCCGATTGCCGGCCGGCTGCTCGGCATCCTGGCTCTTGAGGCAGGCGACCCGGGCGCGAACAGCAGGCTGTTCGTCGACCAGGCAATCGATTTGCTGAGTCTTCATCTGCTTCGCGCCCATTCCTCCGCCAATGGCAAGCCGCATCCGCGCGGGCCCAGGGGCCTGCCGAATTGGCAGGTTCAACGGGCCACCGACTACCTGAGGGCGCACCTCGATCAGGAGGTTCGCCTGGACGACCTTGCGAAGTTTGTCGGCCTGAGCCGGTTCCACTTCTGCACCGCGTTCCGGCGCGCCACTGGCCAGGCCCCCCATCAATGGCTCACGGCGCTGCGGATGGCGCGCGCCAGGGAACTGCTGGCGGACTTGCGGCTCTCGGTGCTGGAGGTCGCGCTGGCGGTCGGCTATCAAACCGCATCGGCCTTCGCCACCGCGTTTCGCAAGCACCAGGGCCTCACGCCCACCGACTTCCGGCGCCGGCTCTAACGGCGCCCACCACCGCCGCAATCCAGAGCGCGCGACCGCAATCGCGGAACAGCGCGCCGTCTCCGGCCAGCCTAGACTTGCTCGCATCAGGGCCTGTCGCGTGAGACAAACGGCGCAGCAATCCGGTCAATCGGCCATGGAGCGGCGCGGTGTTCGCTGGCAGACTGTTTTGCGCGCCTCCGATGCGCGCAACTCATTCAATCCGAAGGAAGCACATGACGATTCACAGGCAAACCTGGCGCGCGGTCGCGCTGATCCTCACTACCCTCGGCGCCGCGATTCCCGCCGTTCAAGCGCAGGACAGGAGCCCGGCAGCGTCGTCGGCGCCGGCCGCGATGCCGGGCTGGCTAAGCCGCGGGCTGCCTGGCGCCGGCCATGCGGCGATCGCGCCGCTGGCGGGCAGCTGGCGTGTACGCCTGAGCCTTTACGGCGTGCTGGGCCGCCGGGACGACGAGCCGCCCCTGGTTTCCGACGATATCGTGACCCGCCGCGAATGGGTGGGCGGCGGTCGCTATCTGCAGGACACCACCGAAGGCAAGCTGGACGGCGAACACTATTGGCGGCGCGGCTGGCTCGGGTACGGCAATATGGACCAGCGCTACGAATGGATCACGATCGACGCGGTCAACTCGGAAATGATGAGCTACGCCAGTGCCGCCGGCTCCGGACCGCAGACCACCATCAGCTTGACCGGCGTCTTCACCGACCAGGGTGTGGCTGGCGAGGCCTATGCCGGCAAAGCGATTCCCATGCGCACGCTGATCCGCATCGACAGCAACGACCGCCACACGATCGAGCTGTACTTCACGCGTCCCGGCGATAAAGAGCGGCTGGCGACGCGCGCCGTCTACACCCGGACTGCGCCGTGAACGCGCGGCTTGGAACGCGCGCGGCGCTGCTGGCGCTGGCGCTGAGCGCCTTCGTCTTCGGCACGGCGGAGTTCGTCGTCGTCGGCATGCTGGACCTGATGGCGCGCGACCTGGCGATCCCGATCGACCGGGCCAGCCATCTGGTGATGGCCTATGCGCTGGGGATCGCCATCGGCGGCCCCGTGGCCACCGCGCTGACCACGCAGTACGAACGCCGCTTTGTGCTGGCGTTGTCGCTGGCCTTGTTTGTCGCGTCCAATGTCGTGGTCATCGTGACGCGCCAATTTGGCCTGATGGTGCTGGCCCGCTTCGTGCCGGGCGCCATGCACGGCTTGTTCGTGGGAGCTGCTTCCATCATCGCGGCGGAACTGGTGCCGGCCAGGCAGCACGGCCAGGCGATGGCTGTCGTGTTCGGCGGCGTGGCCGTTGCCACCGTGCTTGGCGTGCCGCTGGGGAGCTGGGTCGCGCAGGCGATGGGCTGGCGCGCTGTGTTCGTGGCGATTGCCGCGCTCGGCGCACTGGCGTGGGGGGCGACACTGGTGGCGGTTCCGCGCCGCCAGAGCGGCCCCGCCGTCGGCATCATGCGGCAGGCGCGCGCGGCGTTGGCGCCGCGCGTGCAGGCGCTGCTCGTGGTGGCGGCCCTGTTGATGGGCGGGCAGTTTGCCGTCTTCACCTACATCGCCCCCTACCTGAAGCAAGTCACCGGCGCGACGGATAAATCGATCGCCGTCTACCTGCTGGTGTACGGAGTGGCCAGCGCGTTCGGCATGTTCGCCGGCGGCCGCCTGGCGGACCGCAGCGCCAGCGCCACCATCGTGGCGGCCAACGCCCTGCTGCTGGTGGTGCTGGCGAGCCTGTACTTCTTTGGCGACATGCCCTTCATGGCGGTCCTGATTCTGGCGGCCTGGGGTGTTGTCGGCTTCGCCATGGTCCCCGCCATCCAGCTGCGGGTGGTAGGCCAGGCCGGCCCCGGCGGCGACCTGGCGGCGTCGCTGAGCGCCTCGGCCATCAACGCCGGCGTCGCGGCCGGGTCCCTGATGGGGGGCTGGGCGCTGGCGCAGTTTGATGTCTACGCGGTCGTGTTGCTGGGTTTGGCGATGTGCACGCTGGCCCTGCCGGCCACCTGGGCGACGCGCAAGTTCGGGGCGGGCACCCCATGACCGACCTGTTCCATGCAGCCGCGGCCAGTACGGCCTCGGATCATTTGAGCCCACTGCTGCAGGACTTGCGATTGACCCGCGCAGCCTACTGCCGCACCGACATGACGGCGCCCTGGGGCGTCGCGGTGCCGCGCCAGGATGGCGTCTGCCTGCATTTCGTGGTCGAAGGGGACTGCTGCCTGCGCCTGCCATCCCGGCCGCCGGTCTGGCTCGCGCAGGGCGACCTGGCCTTCCTGCCGCGCGGTACCGGCCATGCCCTCGCGGATGATCCGGATTCGGTCGTGCGGCCGCTGCAGGAGTTCGACCAGGATGCCATCGGTCCGACCACCCGCAACATGCGCGCCGGCGGCGAAGGCGCGCGCACCCTGATCGTGTGCTGCGCCGTTGAATTCGAAGAGCCGGCGGTGCACCCGCTGACCGAGCTCATGCCCGAACTGGTGGTGGTGCGGCGCACCGACCGGACCGACCCGGCACTGCCCACCCTGCTGGCGCTGATGGCGGCGGAAGTGGCCGCCAGGCGGATCGGCTCCGCCACCGTGATGGCGCGCCTGGCGGACGCGGTGGTCACGCATCTGGTGCGGGCCTGGGCCGAGGCCGACGATGCCGATGCCAGCGGCTGGCTGGCGGGCGTGCGCGACCCCCGCATAGGACGCGCAGTCGCCGCGATCCACCGTCAACCCGGCCACATATGGTCGGTCGATTCGCTGGCGCGCCTGGCCGCCTTGTCGCGTTCGGCGTTCACCGAACGCTTCACCACGGCTGTCGGCCTGTCGCCGGGGCGCTACCTCGCGCAATGGCGCATGCACCTCGCCGGCACCTGGTTGCGCAACGGCCAGTTGAACGTCGCCGATGTGGCGCAGCGGCTGGGCTACGAATCGGAAGCTTCCTTCAGCCGCGCCTTCAAGCGTCTGATTGGCGTACCTCCCGGCGCAGTGCGCGCCCAATCTCCCAATGGAGCTTATTAATCATGAAAAAAACCTACCTCATCACAGGCACCAGCAGCGGCCTTGGACGTGCGCTCGCGCAAGCGGTGCTGGAACGCGGCGACCAAGTCGTGCTGACGGCGCGGCGCATTGAAACCCTGGCCGATCTGGTTGATCGCTACCGGGGCCGGGCCCTGGCCGTGCGGATGGACGTCACGCGGGCGCAAGACCGTCAGGCTGCCGTGCAGGCGGCTGTGGAGAAATTCGGCCGGATCGACGTTCTGGTGAATAACGCGGGACGGGGCAGCCTGGGCGCTGCGGAGGAATTCTCTGTCGACCAGATTCGCGACCAGATGGAAGTCAACTTCATCGCTGCCGCCGAGATGATCCGGGAAGTGCTGCCCCAGATGCGCGCCCGGCGCAGCGGCCACATTGTCAACGTCACCAGCATCGGCGGCCGTGTCAACGTCGGCGGCTTCGCCCTGTACGGCGCCGCCAAATTCGCGCTCGAAGGTTATTCCGAAGCCTTGCATGATGAGGTGAAACCGCTCGGCATCCACGTCACGCTGGTGGAGCCGGGGGCGCTGCGCACCGAATTCGCGGGCGATGCGAACGTGCGCCCGGCGAATCCCATCGCGGACTATGACGCCTTCATGGAACCGCTGCGCCAGTTCCTTTATGGGAATAGCGGCAAGCAGGCCGGCGATCCGCACAGGGCCGCCCTGGTGATGATACGGGCGATCGAAAGCAGCGCGCCGCCCATGCGCCTGATGCTGGGCGCCGACGCCTACGGGCTGTGGGACAGCAAACGCGCGAGCACCGAGCTTGAAATGGCGGCGTGGCGCGAGATCGGCCAGGACACCGCGTTTTCCGACGCCGCCCACATCGCCATCCCCGGCTGAATTTACCGACAGGAGCAGTGCCAGTGAAAATCAATGTGAACGGCAAGACCCGTGCAATCGCCTCCAGTGAGGACACGCCGTTGTTGTGGGTGCTGCGTGACGAGCTCAAGCTGACCGGGACCAAGTTCGGTTGCGGCGCCGCGCTGTGCGGCGCCTGCACGGTGCATCTCGACGGCGCGCCAACGCGCTCATGCGTGACGCCGGTTGGGGTGATCGACACACACCAGATCACCACCATCGAAGGCATGGCGGACTCCCGTTTGGGAAGGCGGGTGCAGCAGATGTGGGCCGAGCTGAACGTGCCGCAGTGCGGCTACTGCCAGTCGGGCCAGATCATGGCCGCCGTGGCGCTGCTGGGCGCCATCCCGCGCCCGACCGATGTCGATATCGACCAGGCCATGTCGGGCAATCTTTGCCGATGCGGCATGTATCCCCGCATTCGCCAGGCCATCCATCAATTGGCCGCGACAGCGGCCTGAACGGGAGTGCGCGCCATGACCTCTCCAGACCTGATACCCGCGCGGCGGACCTTCCTGACCACGGCGGCGCTGGCGGGCGGCGGCCTGCTGGCGGGCTTCTTCCTGCCTGCCGCGGGCCGCTTCGGCGCCGCCGTGGCCGCCGAAAACCCCGTGCTCGCGCCCAACGTCTTCGTGCGTATCACGCCGGACAACTGGGTCACCGTGACGGTGGGCCACACCGAAATGGGGCAGGGGGTGTCCACCATTCTCCCGATGCTGGTTGCCGAAGAGTTGGATGCCGACTGGTCGCGCGTGCGCTGGGAGCAGGCGCCGACGATGCCGGCGTTCGCCAATCCGCTGACGCACTCGCAGCTCACCGGTGGCAGCCTGACGACCGTGGCGCAGTTCATGCCTCAGCGCCGGGCCGGCGCCGGCTTGCGCGCGGTGCTGGTCGCCGCGGCGGCCAGGCGATGGGGTGTCGCGGCGAGCACGCTGCGGACGGAAAACGGCAGGGTGTTCGATGCGACGCGCACCCGCAGCGCAAGTTACGGCGAGCTGGCCAATGAAGCGATCGGCATCCCCGTGCCGGAACAGCTCACCTTAAAGACGCGCAAGGATTTCAGGATCATCGGCAGACCGCTGCGGCGTATCGATGCGGCTGCGAAGGCCGATGGATCGGCCATCTTCGGTATCGACATCGACAGGCCCGGCCTGCTCACGGCGGTGGTCGCGCATGCGCCGGTATTTGGTGGCAAGCTGCGCGGCTTCGATGCGACCCAGGCCAAGGCGATAGCGGGCGTCGTTGGCGTGTTCGAGCTTCCCAGTGGCGTGGCCGTGGTCGCGCACGGCCTTTGGGCCGCGAAGAAGGGACGCGACGCGCTGGTGGTCGATTGGGATCCCGCGTCGGGCGAGCGGCTGTCCAGCGATACGCAGCGGGCGCGCTACGCGGCGCTGCTGGATGTGCCCGGCACCGTCGCCCGCGCCGTCGGCGACCCCGCCGCAGCGGCCAAGGTCGCAGCCAAAACGATCTCCGCCGACTATCATTTTCCCTACATGACGCACGCGACCATGGAGCCGCTGGGCGCCACCATCGAGGTCAAGCCGGACAGTGCCGAGCTGTGGGTGAGTACCCAGTGGCCGGCCGGAAATCAGCAGGTGGCAGCGGCCCTGCTTGGGTTGAAGCCGGAACAGGTGACCGTGCATTCAACGTTGACCGGTGGCGGCTTCGGCCGTCGTTCCTATCCGGGGCATGACTTCGTGCGCGAGGCCGTCATGCTGGGCAAGGCAGCGCAAGCGCTGAAGGTGCCGATCAAGCTGATCTGGACGCGCGAGGACGACATACGCGGCGGCGCGTACCGGCCGGCGGCGGCCACCCGGTTCACCGGAACGCTCGACGGGCGCGGGCAGCTGACGTCCCTGACCAACCGCGTGGTGGTGCAGTCGATTGGCGCCACGACGCCGTTCAAGGATGCGATCGTCAAGAACGGCGTCGACGCCCTTTCCGTCGAGGGCTCCGTGGCCCAGTTGCGCTACGCGGTGCCGCACGTCCACGCGGACTTGCACACCCCGGATTGCGGGGTCCCGGTCACCTGGATGCGATCGGTCGGCCATTCCTTCAACGCATACGGGGTGGAGACTTTTATCGACGAGCTTGCATTTGCCGCGGGACGGGATCCGTACCAGTTCCGCCGGGCGCTGCTGGAGAAGCAGCCACGGCACCTGGGCGTGCTCGATGCCGTGGCGCGCCGGGCGGCGTGGTCGACCCCGCCTGCGGCGGGCGTGTTTCGCGGCATTGCCGTGCACGATTCGTATGGCAGCTACGTCGCCAACGTCGTCGAGGCCAGCGTCGGACCGGAACGGCAACTGACCATCATCCGGGTGGTCATCGCGATCGATTGCGGGATCGCTGTCAATCCCGATCTGGTGGCCGCGCAGTTGGAATCCAGTGTCGTCTTCGGCCTGACGAGCGCGCTTTTCGGCGAGATCACCCTGAAGAACGGCGAGGTCGAACAGAGCAACTTCCACGACTACGAATTGCTGCGCATGCAGCAATGCCCGAAGATCGAAGTGATCGTTGTCGACAGCGACGAGCCGCCCGGAGGCGCCGGCGAACCGGGTGTGGCCGCTGTCGCGCCAGCCCTGGCCAATGCCATCTTTGCGGCGACCGGCGAGCGCATGCGCACGCTGCCGCTCAAGCACAACTTCCAGATCGCCTGAGGCCGGCAACCACCCTCCACTGAAAGGAAACACCATGAGCAACACAGCAAAACCAGGCAGCGGCGACTTCGATTTTCTCATCGGCAGCTGGCGCGTCCGCCACGCCTGGCTCAGGAAGCGGCTGGCCGGCTGCGACGACTGGCTGCACTTCGAGGGCAGCATGCGCGTCGGCGCGCTGCTGGGCGGCGCCGGGAACGTGGATGACAACGTGCTGGACCATCCGGATGGCCTGTATCGCGCGGTCACGCTGCGCGCCTTCGATCCTGCCAGCGGCACCTGGTCGATCTGGTGGCTAGACGGGCGGCACCCGGCGGGCCTGGACGTCCCGGTGGTCGGCACCTTCAAAGATGGTATCGGCAGCTTTTATGCCGACGATGTGTACCAGGGGCGGCCGATACGCGTACGCTTCCAGTGGCTCGTGCCAGCAAGCGGCGCGCCGCGCTGGGAGCAGGCCTTCTCCGGCGACGGCGGCGAGCATTGGGAGATCAACTGGCGCATGGAATTCATCGCTGTGCCGTCAGTTGAGATGTAAAAAACCCGTCGCCAGGCTTGGCGATGGCTGCGGAAGATTGGATGGGCACTCGTTTATGTGCATTGGCGCCGCTACCGCAAGCGGAAATGAAAAAAGCACTGACGGGGTCAGTGCTTTTGTCTTTAATTCTGGTGCCTCGGGCCGGAATCGAACCGGCACGCCTTGCGGCGGGGGATTTTGAGTCCCCTGCGTCTACCAATTTCACCACCGAGGCCGGTGTGTCGTCCAAACTTCAACGACTTGCCAGGGAGCTCAGCTACTACGCCATCCCGGCAACGCGACCCGCATTATCACTGATTTGCCTGCATGCCGCAACCCGTGATGTGGAAATTTATATTTTTGCAAGTTCCACGGCCGGCGCGGTGCCCAGCTGCCGCTGTTCCAGCAACGAGAAGATGGCGTCCTTCGACAGCACGTACTGCTCCATCAGCACCTCCTTGAGCTCGTCGATCGCCACGCGGTAGTCGGCGATCGCGCCCAGGGTGTAGGTGTAGAGCTCGTCCGCCTTGGCCTGCACCTGGTCGAGGTCGCGCTCCTGGTGCTTGAACTGGCTGTAGTCCAGCTTGGAACGTGAGTACATCGACAACTGGTTGACCATCATGTCCAGCATGGACGTGGCTTTCTGGATATCGTTCTGGCTGCCCACCGAGATCCCGCGCGCGCCGTAGAACAGCTCCTCGGCCGCGACCCCGCCGTACAGCTGGATCACGTCGCGCTCCAGCTCCTCCAGTGTGCGCAGCGCAACGTCGTCCGAGGCCGACAGCACATAGCCCAGCGCGCCCAGCTTGGACACCGACTCGGTGCTGATCTTGAGCAGCGGCGAGCGCTCCTTGATCTGCGCCAGCGTCAGGCCCTGGCGCAGCCACGGGTCGATCTGCATGAAGAAGTGGCCCAGCTCGTGCAGCGCCACGCGCTCGCGCTGGCGCGTCTTCTCGGCGCTGGTGGCGCGGTCGGTCAGGCCGATGGTGGCGCGCTCGAAGGCGCGGAACATCAGCCCGGTGTCGATGGCCGCCTGCTCCTGGATGGCGATCATGCTGGCGCGGTCGACCACGGTCTGCAGCAGCGCCGGGCTGAGGTTGGCGGTGATCTCGGCCACTTGGCCCAGGTCGAGCCGGTCCCAGGCCACGCAGCCCTCGGCCTTGCGCGCCAGGAAGGCGCGCAGCAGTTCGCGCCGTTCGGCCTTGTTGGGCAGGCGGAAGTTGATCTTGACCGAGAAGCGGCGCAGCATGGCCTCGTCCATCGCCGAGCTGGCGTCGTCGAAGTTGGAGGCCACCACCCAGATCACGCCCGCGCCCTGGTCGCTGCGCACGCCGTCGAGCAGGCCCAGCAGCGCGTTGGCGGTGTCGTCCTCCCATTTCTTGTCGCCGCGTCCGCGCGGCATGAACAGGCCCTGGGCTTCGTCGAGGAAGATGATACAGCTGCCGCGGGCGCACGCCTTGCGGTGTAACGCATGCAGGGCCTTGGCGCCGCCGCCGATGTAGCCGGACTCCAGCGCCGAGGCCGAGGCCTGGATCAGCGGCACGTTCAGGCGCTTGGCCAGGTAGCCGGCCAGCTTGGTCTTGCCGGTGCCGGCCGGCCCGGTCAGCATGACGTTGAAGGGCTTGTCGATGTCGTGCTGGCGGTACACCGCGCGGTTGCGGATCATGTCCTCGAGGTGCAGCACCTCCTGCTTGATGTCCTCCATGCCGATCAGGTCGTCCATGCTGCCGCCCAGCTGGTCCGGGGTGAGCACGGTGGCCGATACGCCGCTGCCGGGCAGGCCGTGGCGCAGCACGAACAGCACCAGGCCCACCAGCAGCAGGTCGACCGCGTGGCGTCGCAGCCAGCCGCCGGCGCGCGCCAGCTTGCTGTCGTCCTCGTCCTGCAGCACCGCGCGGTGCGAGGCCAGGTAGTCGTCGCGCGCGATTGCGTACGGCAGGTTGTGCCGCAGCAGCACCTCGCGCTCCAGGCTCAGGTGCGTGGTGGCCGGCACCTTGACCACATACAGCAGCGGATCGCCGCGCAGCTTGAACACATAGCGCGGCGCCTCCGACAGCGGCGCCGCCACCAGCAGGTATTCCAGCCGCTGGCGCTGGCCCGGCAGCGCGGTGATCTGCGCGATGTCCTGCGAGCGCATCATCGGCTGCGGGTCTTGCGGCACGTCGGCGCGCCAGCCCAGCAGGACTGCCACGGCCAGCGCCAACAGGGCCAGCCCGGCGCGCACGTAGTTGTTGCGCAGGGCGGCTTGTAATTTGTACAAAGTAAACATGAACGCTATCCAGGATAAGACTGTGCGGCTGAGGTCGGACTTGGGCGCGGGGCTGGGGCGCAGCAGCCGAGGCCGCTAATGGCCGGCGCGCGAGGTGGGGCGCTGCCGGATGTTGCCCCACAACTATAGCGGGACTGCGGCGCTTTGTCTCGGCTGAGCTGAAAGAAAGGCGCGGCGTGCAACAGCGTCGTGGCGGCCTCCGTTCGTCGCGTTTTTTTACACTTCGCGCACGCGGATTTACCGCCCGTCGCATACGCCGGATATTGCGCGAAGTCTTTGTTAATCTGCATCTGTCTACCGCTGCTTTGAGATGCCAGCGGTGGCTCCCCGGCAGTTTTAACGACTCGATAATTTAACGGAGCACACCATGAAAACCACCCTCGTCGGCGTCGTCGCCGCACTTGCCTTCGCTGTCATGCCCGCCGTCCATGCGGAAGACGCCAGCGTGCAGATCAAAGGCGGCCACAACCGCTTTCATATGATGCAGGAAGACTTCGCCGACTACAAAAATTCGTATCAGCTGACCAACGGCCAGATCCTGAAATTCAGCCAGCGCCAGGCCCACTTCTATGCCCAGCTCGACAAGGGCCAGCGCGTGGAAATCTTCCCGGTCGCTAAGGACCAGTTCGTCAGCGACGCCGGCACCCGCTTTGAATTCAGCGATGAAGCCGAGAACGTCGGCGTGGCCAACTTCGGCCGCCTGCCGCTGGCCAAGGCCAGCGGCCAGACCATCGTCATGGCCCGTCGTTAAAACCCCTGCCGGGCACGCTGCCCATCCTGAAAAATTGATTGGAGTAAGACCATGAAAACCACTCTGTTGAGCCTGGCTGTAGCCGCTGCTTTGTCCATCGCCGCCGTCGCCTCCGCCGCGCCGGCCTCCGCCTCCGCCGAGGCCGCCAGTGAAAGCGTGAAGATCAGCGCCACGCGCTACCACATGGAGCCGCAGGAGTTCGCCGACTATCAGTCCTCGTATCATCTCAGCAATGGCGAGACCATGCGCTTCACGCGCCAGGTCGGCCATTTCTACACCGAGATCAACGGCCAGCCACGGGTGGAAATCTACGCGGTGGGTCCGGCGGAATTCGTCACCCGCAACGGTTCGCGCATGGTGTTCGCGGACGAGGGCGATACCCTCACCGTCAGCAACTACGAGCGCCTGCCGATGACGGCCCAGCTGCCGGCCAACACCATCGTCATGGCCAAGCGTTGATGGCGCTTATCTGGGCAGGGTCCAGTGTTCGTACTTGCGTTCCAGGCGCGACATGGTGCCGTCGCGCCGCATCTCGGCCAGCGCCGCGTTGAGCCGGATGACCAGCTCATCCGGCACTGAGGGGTTGCAGGCCAGGTAGACCTTGACCCGGTTGAACACCAGCAGCGGCACCACCTTGTCCACCCAGTCGTACTGGCTCGGCCCGGGACTGCCATTGCGCATGCCCACGGCCCACAGGTCTATGCGTTTGAGCAGCACTTTCTGCGGGTTGGCCAGGTCGTTGCTGACCGCCTCGACCTGAAAGCCGCGGCTGCGCAGCCAGGCGTCGCGGGCGTCGCCGATGTAGGTGCCGATGCGCAGATGGCGCGCATCCTCCAGCGTCTTCAAGGGGAACTCGTGGTCGGCGCGGCCCCACAGCGCCCATTCGGCCTCGTCGGTCGGTCCTATCCACTTGAACAGTTTTTCGCGGTCCTCGGTGCGCGAGGTCGAGTACACGCAGGTGAGCGGCCGTTGCTGCGCCATCAGGTAGGCGCGCTTCCACGGCAGCAGTTCGATGGTGTAGGCGGTGTTGGTGCGCGCCATCATCTCGCGCACCTTGTCGGTCTCGCGGCCGGTCACGCCATCGGCGCCCTGCATGCTGGCGGGCGGGGCGTGCTCGGTGACGATGGTCAGCGGCGTGGCCGCACCGGCCTTGAGGCCGGCTGCCGCGAGTAATAATGACAGGAAAATAAGTCGCATGGCTGGGCCGCTTTCTGCGGAAAAGCATAACAGCAATGCGAGGCGGGCGACAACATCATCGCCCGTTTAAGCGCACTAGTCGGCGCGGCGGTACAGGCGGAAGCGCTCGTCGCGGTCGGCCGGGCGCCGGCCCTCCCACAGCAGGCGCCATTGCTGGTTGCGGTAGCGCGCCGGGATCTCGCGCTCGTCGCGCAGCTTGATGCTGTCCTGCAGCAGCAGCAGGTCGCACTTACCGCCCTCGACGCCGGCAAACGGCAGTTGCGCGTAGTACGCGAACGAGGCGCGCTGGGCCGGCCCGACATTGCTCTCGATGCAGCGCGTGCCCGGCGGCAGCTTGTCGGCGATCTGGCGCGCCACGCTGGCGTAGCTCTTGCTGTAATTGACGTCCGGCAGGAACAAGGTCATCAGCAAAATCCAGATCAGGATCAGGCCGCCGGAGGACAGCACCACGGCGCGCCACAGCACGGCCGGCTGGCGCGAGATGCGCCAGTGCACCAGCGCGAACCAGCCGGCGGTGGCGGCCAGCGCCACCAGCAGCGCGATCCAGCCCAGCTCGGGATGGAAGCCCGGCACCAGCTTGAGCGCGTTCTTGGCGGCCTTGGCCGGCCAGCCGGTCAGCTTGGCTATCCAGAACACCCAGATCATGGCCGCGCACAGGGTCAGCGCCATCACCGAGAACCAGTCGATGGCGTTGATGGCGCCGCGCTTCATGGTCAGCAGGCCGAACGCGGCCATGATGGCCAGCGGCGGCAGCAGCACCAGCAGTTGCCCCTGCTCGGGCTGGTCGTTGAACAGTGTCAGCAGCGCGCCCATGGTGACGAAGGCCAGCGGCACCACGATGTGCAGCGCGCGGCGCTGGCGGCGCCAGGCCCACACGGCCCAGCCGGCGAACGGCCAGGCCGGCCAGAAGAACCAGACACCGACGCGGAAGAAGAATTTGAGCGACAGCGCGCTCGGCATGCCGAACAGGTCCAGGTTCCAGGCCAGCCAGGCGTTCAGCGGCAGCTGGTGGTAGGGTTGCAGCAGCTGCGCCGGCAGCAGCCACAGCGCGGCCACGGCGCCGCCGACGGCGATGGTGGCGCCCAGGTCGCGCGTCGCGCGGATGGCGGGCTGGTCGAGGAAACGGGTGCAGGCGAACAGGGCCAGCATGAGGAACACCGGCGTGACCCAGCCGCGCGTCAAGGTCAGCAGGCCGACCGCCAGGCCGCTGAGGGCGGCGTTGCGCAGCGACGGGCCTTCCACGTAGCGCACGGTGCGGTACAGCAGCAGCGCCACCAGCGACACCTGCAGCGCCTCCGAGGTGGTCTCGTGGCTGTGCAGCAGCAGGCCCAGGCAGCCGAGGTAGAGCAGCACGGCGGCGTCGGCCAGGGTGCGGCCGAAGTCGTCCGGCTCGGGCTGGCCGCCGAAGGCCAGGCGCAGCGGTTGCGCGTCCTGCCGGCGGCCTAAATTAAAGGTGGCGTACCACAGCGACAGCACGCCCAGCAGGAACACGCCGACGGTGCCCACGCGGGCCGCCAGCACATCGCCCATCAGCCAGCCGAACAGCTTGATGCCGAGCGCGCCCAGCCAGAACGCCAGCGGGCCCTCGTCCGGCATCGACAGGCCGGCGATGTTCGGCCACAGCCAGTCCTGCCAGCTGCCGTGCGCCATGGTCCACATGATGCCGAAGCTGGCGGCATCGTCGTTCTTCCACGGATCGCGGCCGATCAGGCCGGGCAGGATGTACAGCATGCCCAGGGCGAACAGCGCCCAGCGCGGCAGTGCCAGGGTAGCGGCGGCGGGAAGACGGACTGGCTTCATCGATCGGTGTGCAAGTGAGAGGTGAACGGGAGTATGAAGGAAAACCGGCAGGGCCAACAAACAAAAAAAGCAGCCAGAGGCTGCTTTTTTGTTCATCGCGGCGAAAATCAGCCTTGTGCGACTTGGGTCTTCGAGCCCACGGCGCCGAACTTCTGGCGGAATTTCTCAACGCGGCCAGCGGTGTCGACGATTTTGTGCTTGCCGGTGTAGAACGGGTGCGATTCAGCCGACACCTCGATCTTGACCAGTGGGTATTCCTTACCGTTGTGCTCAATCTTTTCACGGGTCTGGATGGTCGAACGGGTGACGAATTTGAAGTCGCACGACAGGTCGTGGAACACCACTTCGCGGTAATCTGGATGGATTTCTGGTTTCATTTTGTAGCCTTCGGTTAGTTAGGTAGCCAAACAGCACTTCGTCGGTCGGTCCCGCTTCTTGACCCGATTGCCGCTCACTTGCCAGAGTTGAAATTGATGCGATCGGCGATTATACCGGGTTTCCGTCCACCCCGCAAACCGGAGACGCGGGGTCGGACCCCGTACGGGGTCCGACCCCCTGTGGCCGCAGTGCGGGGTAAACGCAAACAGGCAACCGTCGAGGTTGCCTGTTTGGCATGATTGTCGCAGCCTTAGCCGCCGCGCCGCATCATGTCGAAGAACTCACCGTTGTTCTTGGTGGCCTTCATCTTGTCGAGGATGAACTCCATCGCCTCGATCTCGTCCATCGAGTACAGCAGCTTGCGCAGGATCCAGATCTTCTGCAGCTGGTCCGGCTTGATCAGCAGTTCCTCGCGGCGGGTGCCCGATTTGTTCAGGTTGATCGCCGGGTAGACGCGCTTCTCGGCCAGGCGGCGCTCCAGGTGCACCTCCATGTTGCCGGTGCCCTTGAATTCCTCGTAGATCACGTCGTCCATGCGCGAACCGGTTTCGATCAGCGCGGTGGCGATGATGGTCAGCGAGCCGCCTTCCTCGATGTTGCGGGCGGCGCCGAAGAAGCGCTTCGGACGCTGCAGCGCGTTGGCGTCCACACCGCCGGTCAGCACCTTGCCGGAGGCAGGGATCACGGTGTTGTAGGCGCGCGCCAGGCGGGTGATCGAATCGAGCAGGATGATCACGTCCTTCTTCATCTCGACCAGGCGCTTGGCTTTTTCCAGCACCATCTCGGCGACCTGCACGTGGCGGGTGGCCGGTTCGTCGAAGGTCGAGGCGACCACTTCGCCGCGCACCGAGCGCTGCATCTCGGTCACTTCCTCGGGACGTTCGTCGATCAGCAGCACGATCAGCGTGCAGTCCGGATGGTTGGCGGTGATCGCGTGCGCGATGTGCTGCAGGATCACCGACTTGCCCGACTTGGGCGAGGCCACCAGCAGGCCGCGCTGGCCCTTGCCGATCGGCGCGATCAGGTCGATGATGCGGCCGGTGATGTTCTCGGTGCCGTTGATGTCACGTTCCAGGCGCAGCGGCTCGTTCGGGTGCAGCGGCGTCAGGTTCTCAAACAATATGCGGTGTTTCGAGGCTTCCGGCGATTCGCCGTTGACCTTGTCGACCTTGACCAGCGCGAAGTAGCGCTCGCCATCCTTGGGGGTACGTACCTCGCCCTCGATCGAATCGCCGGTGTGCAGGTTGAAGCGGCGGATTTGCGATGGGGAAATGTAGATGTCGTCGGTGGACGCCATGTAGCTGGCGTCGGGCGAGCGCAGGAAGCCGAAGCCGTCCGGCAGCACTTCCAGGGCGCCGTCGCCGAAGATCTGTTCACCGGATTTCGCGCGCTTTTTCAGGATCGCAAACATCAACTCCTGTTTGCGCAGACGCGCCGCGTTGTCGATATCAAGACCGATGGCCATCTCCAGCAATGCCGAGACGTGTAGGGCCTTTAATTCAGATAGATGCATATGTGTTGAGTGTCCCGTGACGGGAAAGTAAAGGTAGGGGAGGGAACTGCGTGGTTGTCTCTATGTTATTAAACGGCGCCACGGGCGCGGCGCCGTTTTTTTGCAGCGTAATACTATCTTACTTAGATATTGCTGTCGATGAAAGAGGTCAGCTGGCCTTTTGCCATGGCGCCAACCTTTTGCGCGGCGGCCACGCCGTTCTTGAACAGGATCAGGGTCGGGATGCCGCGGATGCCGAACTTGGCCGGCACCGCCTGGTTGGCGTCGACGTCCATCTTGGCGATCAGGATCTTGCCGTCGTATTCCTTGGCCACTTCTTCCAGGATCGGGGCGATGCTCTTGCAGGGACCGCACCACTCGGCCCAGAAGTCGACCAGCACCGGGCGGTCGGATTTCAGGACGTCTGCGTCGAAGGAATTGTCGGTGATGTGTTTGATATTTTCGCTCATATATTCCTCAATCGAGGTCTGTGGGTCAATAACGCCTGGGGATTATGCCATGTTGTCTGCAATCGCCGTCAACGTTGCCGGTTACAGGCAGCAGATGGTGGCCAATTGCGCGAATTCAATGTCTTGGAAGGGAAGGCAACAAGGTCGGCAGGCGGGGATGGCGTAAATAATAACCCATTTTTAAAAAATGTGCGGCAGATTGTAGAAACCATCCAAACTATTGGCCATGGTTGTCCGGCAGCGGCCCGGGCATGGCCGGGCAGCGCGCCGCGGCGCGCTCCAGCAGCGCGGCCAGCGTCTCGGCCGCCAGCGGCTTGGCGCAGGCGTCCAGGATGGCCAGGCCCTGGGCCTCGGCCAGGCGGGCCGCGGTTTTCAGCACGGCGCCGTCCACGCCCGACAGCAGCACCACGCAGCCGCGGTATTGCTGCGCCGCCGCCAGCCGCAGGAAGTCGATGCCGTCCAGCGCCGGCATGCTCAGGTCGCAGATCAGCAGCTCCGGCGGGCGCAGGCGCAGCTCCACCAGCGCCCGGCGGCCGTCGGTTTCGCGCAGCACCTGGTGCGGCCCGAGGCCGGCGATCATATCGGCCAGCACCTCCAGCATGAAGTTGTCGTCGTCCAGCAGCATTACCCGCATGATAGTTTCCCGGCCCTAGTTGTCGTCGGCGAAAGTGGTGTTGGTCATGATTTGTTCGGTGATCTGTTCCAGCAGCGCCCACAGCCGCGCGAGGAACGGCGCCACCGTTTCCGGCGCGGCGTCGGCCGGCAGCTGCTCGATCTCCAGCATCAGCTCGCCCATGCCCAGCGCGCCGACGGTGCGCGCGGGCGACTTCAGGCGGTGGCCCAGTTCGCGCACCCGCGCCAGGTCGCCCTTCTGCAGCGCCCGCTCCATCTGGCCCAGGCCTTCCTGGGTGTTCTGCAGGAACTTGAAGGCGAACTTGCGCACCTTGTGCGGATGATAGCCCAGCAGCTTGGCCAGGATCGACAGGTCGATCACCGCCGGGTCGCCGCCCAGCGTGGTCTTGAAGGACGGCCGCGGCGGCAGCGCCGGCGCCTCGCGCGGCGCCTCGTCGCCGCGCTCGGGCAGCCAGTTGGCGATGGTCTGGTACATCAGCGCCGGCTGGATCGGCTTGGAGATGAAGTCGTCCATGCCGGCCTCGATGCAGCGCACCCGGTCCTCGTTGGTGGCGGTGGCGGTCATGGCCAGCACCCGCATGTCGGCCAGGCTGGGGTCGGCGCGGATGCGGCGCGTGGTCTCCAGGCCGTCCATCAGCGGCATCTGCACGTCCATCAGCACGCAGTCGAAGGCGGTCTGGCGCAGCAGCTCCAGCGCCTCCATGCCGTTGGCGGCCAGGCACACCGAGGAGCCCACCTCCTCCAGCATCTCCAGCGCGATCTGCTGGTTGAAGGTGTTGTCCTCCACCAGCAGGATGCGGGCGTGCTTGAGCGCGGCCATCACGGCCGCGCTGCGCGAGGAGGCCAGCAGCTCGGCGGCGGCGTCCTTGACGCGGTCGATCAGCGCCGGCACCGTCGCGCTGGAAATGCCCAGCCGCGCGGTGAACCAGAAGGTGCTGCCCAGGCCCGGCCGGCTGCGCACGCCGACCTCGCCGCCCATCAGCTGCGCCAGCTGCTTGCAGATCGCCAGGCCCAGGCCGGTACCGCCGTATTCGCGCGTGGTCGAGGTGTCGGCCTGCTGGAAGGACTGGAACAGCTTGTCGATCTCGGCCTCCGACAGGCCGATGCCGCAGTCGCTCACCTCGAAGCGCAGCAGGCAGCCGTTGGTGTCGCCCACCACCTGGCGCACCCGCACCTCAATCCGGCCCTTCTCGCTGAACTTGATGGCATTGTTGGCGTAGTTGATCAGCACCTGGCCCAGGCGCAGCGGATCGCCGCGCAGCACCCTGGGCAGCGCGGGGTCGAGGTCGAACACCAGCTCCAGGTCGCGGCTGGCGGCCTTGGGCGCGACCACCGTGGTCAGCGTCTGGATCACATGGTCGAGCGCGAAGTCGACCTGCTCGATCTCCAGCTTGCCGGCCTCGATCTTGGAGATGTCGAGGATGTCGTCGATGATGCCCAGCAGGTGCTCGCCGGCGAAGCGGATCTTTTCCAGGTAGTCGCGCTGGCGCGGGTCGAGGTCGGTCTTGAGCGCCAGGTAGGCCATGCCGATCACGCCGTTCATCGGCGTGCGGATCTCGTGGCTCATATTGGCCAGGAACTGGCCCTTGGTCTGGCTGGCTTCCTCGGCCAGCATGCGCGCCTGGTTGAGCTCGTCGGTGCGGATGGCCACGCGCTCCTCCAGGTGCTCGTTCAGCTCGCGCAGCTGGTCCTCGCCGCGCTTGCGGTCGGTGATGTCGGTCAGGCTGGCCACCACCAGCGGCACCACGCCGCGCTCGTCGGGGATGGGCTCGGCGTTGACCGACAGCCAGTGCACCTCGCCGTTGGCCTGGCGCACGCCCATCACCACGTCGCGCACCGACACGCCGGTGACGATGGCCTGCTGCACCGGATGGCTGGGGACGTCGAACGCCGAGCCGTCCTCGCGCACGCCGCGCCACAGCCGGCCGCCGTCCACCGCCAGCGAGTGCGCCAGCATGCGCGCGGCGGCGGCGTTGCTTTCCAGGATAAAGCCGTCGCCGTTGATCATCACCAGGCCGTTGGTGACGGCGTTGAAGATCGACGCCAGCCGCTGGCTGGAGCTGCGCAGCGCGCTGTCGGCGCGGCGCCGCTCGGTGATATCGGTGAGCATCGCCAGCGTGCCGGCGTAGTGGCCGGCGTCGGAGTTGATGACGGTGGTCGACAGCAGGCACCACACCACGCTGGCGTCGCGCCGGCGGAAGCAGACGTCGCCCTGGCAGGCCTCGCCGGCCAGGCGCCGCTGCAGGTGCTGCTTGAGCAGCGCGTGGCCGTCGTCGTCCATGAAGTCGGTCATGGCGCGGCCCAGCATCTGCTCGACGTCGTAGTCCAGCATGCGCGCCATGGTCGGGTTGACAAAGCTGGTGCGGTCGTCGGCGCCGGTCATCCAGATGCCTTCGGCGGCGGTCTGCACGATCAGGCGGTAGCGCTCGGAGCTGGCGTGCAGCGCCTCCTCGGCGCGCTGGCGCTGGGTCATGTCGCGCAGCGCCATCACCACCAGCTCCTGCCCGGCCAGCATCACCGGGGCGATGTGCACCATCGCCGGGAAGCTGCTGCCGTCGGCGCGGATCGCGCTCAGCACCCGGCCCGGCAGGTTGGGGCGCGAGAACAGCTCGCGCGTACGGCCGTTGCTGCGCATAGCCTCCGGCGCCAGCTGCTCGACCGAGCGCCCGGCCATCGTGCCCTCGTAGCCGAAGCTGCGGGCGCAGGCCGGGTTGGCGTAGCGCACCCGGCCGTTCTTGTCGGCGATCAGCATGGCGCCCGGCGTGGCGTCGACCACGGCGCACATGCGCGCCTCCTCGGCGGCGGCGCGCTCGCTGATGTCGGCCATGGTGCCGGTGGCGCGCAGCGGCCGGCCGGCGGCGTCGCGCTCGACGATCATGCCGCGCGCCAGCACCCAGATCCAGCCGCCGTCCTTGGTGCGCATGCGGTGCTCGCTGAAGATCTGATTGCCCAGTTCGGAGGTGCTGGCCTGGTGGTCCTGGATGCTGCGCTCGAGGCGCGCCTGGTCGTCCGGGTGCACGTGGCTGAGCCACTGTTCCAGCGTCGGCGCGAACTCGCCGGCGCCGTAGCCCAGCAGCGCGCCGTAGCGCGGCGACAGCGTCAGCGCGCCGGTGTCGAGGCGCCATTCCCACATGCCCTCGCCGGTGCTCTCCAGCGCCAGGCCGGCGAGGCGTTCGGCGTCGGCCAGTTCGGCGCGCGCCGCGCGCAGCGCCACCGCCTGCCGCCGCAGGCGCCACAGGGCGGCCGCCGTCAACAGCAGCAGCAGCGCCGCCGCCAGCGCGCCGATGTAGCGCAACAGGCTGTCGCCGGCCCGCGGCTGGTACAGGAAGCCGTCCAGCTTGAAGTCGGCCGGCAGCATGCCCTGCTCGCTGTAGGCGCGGGCGATGGCGCGCCAGCGTTCGGGGTTGCTGTAGCCCAGCTCGATCAAGCCCTGCTCCAGCAGCGGCGCGGTGTGCTGGGCCTCGTACATCAGGTGCTCGCGGCTGTGGCGCTCGGGATAGCGGGCCCGTATCAGGTCGGCGATCTCGCCCGGATGCGCCATCGCATAGCGCCAGCCGCGCAGCGTGGCGTCGCGCAGCGCCTGCGCGCGCAGCGGATGCTCGCGCAGCTCGCTTTCGGTGGTGTAGAGCAGGTCGCCGTAGAAGTCGTCGCCCAGCGCGCGCGCGGTCAGGATCTCGTAGCCGACGTTGTTGCGCTCGAGCAGATATGGCGCCTCGGTGAGGTAGATCGACATGGCGTCGACCCGGCCTTCGAGCAGGTCTTCGGTATTGAAGCTGTGGGTGGCCTGCACCAGGCCGTCGGGGCGCACGCCCAGCTTCTTGAGGAAGATGGTCAGTTCCTCGTTGTTCGGCGCCAGCATCACGCGGCTGCCGGGCCAGGGCCGCGGCTTGCCGTCGGCGCCGTGCCGCACCAGCAGCGCGCTGGCCGAGTGCTGGAAGATCGAGGCCAGCACCACCACCGGCTGGCCGCGTCCGCGCGCCACCAGCAGCGAGGTGTTGCTGACGCCGTACTGGGCGCGGCCGTCGAGCACGGACTGGATGGGGTCGTTGCCGGGGCGCGCCTCGAGCAGCGCGACGTCGAGGCCGGCGTCGCGGTAGTAGCCCTGGTCCTGGGCCGCGTAGTAGCCGGCGAACTGGAACTGGTGCGACCATTTGAGCTGGATGCTGACCTTCTCCGCCGCCAGCGCGCCATCGCAGCCACCGGCCAGCACGAGCGCAGCCGCCGTCAGGCTGCGTAGACGGCGCCAGAAGAGGGTCCGGCCGGACCTGGGACGGCGGTGCGACAAGAGCTTCCCTTTCAATCCGCAAGGCGATATTTATGCTGTAGCCGGGCAACTATAGCATCGAAGGTTGGCTTTTAGTCGACTAAGTTGTAAGGAAAGTATGACGGCCGGCGGCGCTACTGCGTGAAGCTGCCGGCGAACTGGTAGCGGTGGCCGGGGTGCCACATGGTGGCGATGGAGGCCACCAGGCCGTTGGAGCGGGTCTGGCGCTTGAGCACCAGGCAGGCTTGTTTGGTGTCGATGGCCAGCATCTCGGCGATGTCGCGCGGCGCGGCCAGCGCCTCGATGCTGTAGCTGGCGCCCTGCAGCGGCGCCGCCTTCATCAGGTATTCGTTGGGGGTGATGGCGGCGTAGTCCTGCTCCATGTAGTCTGGCGCGCACAGCGGGTTGGCCCAGCGGTCCTCGACCTGGATCGGCACGCCGTTTTCGAAGTGCACGATCACCGAGTGGAACAGCGGATGGCCGGCCGGCAGTTCGAACTGCTTGGCCATCAGCTCGCTGGCCTTGACGCGCTCGAGCTGCTGCAGGCTGCTGCGGTGGGCGTGGCCGCGCGCGCGGATCTCGTCGGCGATGGATTTGATTTCCAGCAGCGTGGCCTGGTACTTCTGCTGCGCGACGTAGGTGCCGGAGCCCTGGCGGCGGGTCAGGATCTGGTCTGCGGTCAGCTCGCGCACGGCGCGGTTGACGGTCATGCGGGAGACGCCGAACTGCTTGACCAGCGCCTGTTCGGACGGAATCACGTCGCCTTCCTTCCAGGTGCCGGCGGCGATCTGCGCCATCAGGTAATCCTTGATGCGCTGGAATATGGGGGTACTGTCTTGCAGGGTTGGTTCGTCGTCCAAACGGTTTCTCCGAGGGCGCGCCTGGCTGGCGGCATGAGGACATTTTAGCATCGCATGCTTGTCCGACGTACAATCTGCAATTCAAAAGCAAGAGCCGGAGTGCGTCGCCCGGCGCTGCTGGATAGGATGGCTGCATTCCTTATCCGATCATGGAGTCTGAGATGGGCAAGACAGCAAATAAAGAGCTTACGCGGACCGCCTACCAGGGCGACGAGCAGCGCTGGGCCGCCGTGCGTGAGCGCGACGCCGGCGCCGACGGCGAGTTCTGGTATTCGGTGCGCAGCACCGGCGTGTACTGCCGGCCTTCGTGCGGCGCGCGGCCGGCGCTGCGCAAGAACGTGGCCTTCCACGACAGCCGCGAGGCGGCCGAGCAGGCCGGCTTCCGTCCCTGCCTGCGCTGCAAGCCGGACCAGCCGCCGCTGGCCGAGCGCCAGGCCGCCATCGTGGCGCAGGCCTGCCGCTTGATCGACGCGGCCGCCGCCGACGCCGAGGCGGCGCCGGACCTGGACAGCCTGGCGGCGGCGGTGGGCGTGAGCCGCTTCCATTTCCACCGCATGTTCAAGGCGGTGACGGGGATCACGCCCAAGGCCTACGCCAACGCGCAGCGGGCGCGCCGCGTGCAGGACGGGCTGGCGCAGCAGGCCACGGTGACGGATGCGATGTACGCGGCCGGCTACAACTCCAGCGGACGGTTCTACGCGCAGTCGCCGGCGGTGCTGGGCATGACGCCGACCGCCTTCCGCGCCGGCGGACGCGGCGCGCAGATCCGCTTCGCCATCGGCGCCTGTTCGCTGGGCGCGATCCTGGTGGCCAGCACGGAGCAGGGCATCTGCGCGATTCTGATCGACGACGATCCCGACGTGCTGGTGCGCGATCTGCAGGACCGCTTCCCGAAGGCGGAGCTGATCGGCGCCGAGCCGGAATATGAGCAGGTGGTGTCGCGCGTGGTCGGCATGGTGGAGCGACCGGAGATCGGCCTGGACCTGCCGCTCGACGTGCGCGGGACCGCCTTCCAGCAGCGCGTGTGGCAGGTGCTGCGCGAGATCCCGGCCGGGCGCACGGTCAGCTATGCGGAACTGGCGGAGCTGGTCGGCCTGCCGAAGGGCGCGCGGGCGGTGGCTGGAGCCTGCGCGGCGAACGCGCTGGCGGTGGCGATACCGTGCCATCGCGTGGTGCGCAACGATGGTTCGATCTCCGGCTACCGCTGGGGCGTGGACCGCAAGGCCGCGCTGCTGGACCGGGAGGCGGGCAAATGAAGAACGGCGAGTTCGATTTCGGCGGCGGTGCGGCCGAGCGCAAGCCGCGCAAGACGCTGCCGGTGAGCGTGGCGCTCGCGCCCGCCGCAACGGTGGCGCCGCCGGCAGGCGCGGACGCTGACGCCGCGGTATCCGCAGCCGCCCAGGCCGCGGCCAACGCGCTGGCGCTGGCCAACGCCCGCAAGGCGGTGGGCGCGGCGGCCGGCATCGCGGTGCACGTGGCGGGGCTGGACTGGCAAGCCATCGCCGACGAGCTGAATGCGCACGGCTACGCCATCGTCCCCGGCATGCTGGACGCCGACGAATGCATCGCCACGGCGGCGCAGTACCAGCAAGCGTCGCTGTTCCGCAGCCGGGTGGTGATGTCGCAGCACGGCTTCGGCAGCGGCGAGTACCAGTACTTCCGCTATCCGCTGCCGTCGATGATCTCGGCGCTGCGGCAATCGCTGTATGGCCCGTTGGCCGACATCGCCAACCGCTGGCACGAGCTGATGGACATGGAGGCGCGCTTCCCGCCCGACCATGCCGACTTCCTGGCGCGCTGCCACGCCGCCGGCCAGCAGCGTCCGACGCCGCTGATGCTGCAATACGGCGCCGGCGACTACAACTGCCTGCACCAGGACCTGTACGGCGAGCACGTGTTCCCGCTGCAGGCCGCGATACTGCTCAGCCAACCGGGCAAGGATTTCGAAGGAGGGGAGTTCGTGCTGACCGAGCAGCGCCCGCGCATGCAGTCGCGGGTGGAGGTGGTGCCGCTGAAGCGCGGCGACATGGTGATCTTCCCCGTCAACCACCGGCCGGCGCAGGGTGCGCGCGGCGTCTACCGGGTCGCCATGCGGCATGGCGTGAGCCGCATCCGCGCCGGCTCAAGACATACGCTGGGATTGATCTTTCACGACGCCACCTGAACGCTCTTCTGCGTCTGGTACAGGCGCGCGTAGATGCCGTGCTGCGCCAGCAGCGTCTCGTGGCTGCCCACTTCGGCGATGCGGCCGCCATCCAGCACCACGATGCGGTCGGCGTTCTCGATGGTCGACAGGCGGTGCGCGATGACCACCGTGGTGCGGCCGCGCATCAGCACTTCCAGCGCCGCCTGCACCAGCCGTTCGGATTCCGTGTCCAGCGCGCTGGTGGCCTCGTCCAGGATCAGGATGGGCGCGTTCTTGTACAGCGCGCGCGCGATCGCCAGGCGCTGGCGCTGGCCGCCCGACAGCCGCAGGCCGTTCTCGCCGACCGAGGTATGGTAGCCCTCGGGCTGGCGCTCGATGAACTCGTGCGCATGGGCCGCGTGGGCCGCAGCCTCGATGCGCTGCATGGACGGCTCGGGATCGCCGTAGGCGATATTGGCCGCCAGCGTATCGTTGAACAGCACCACGTCCTGGCTTACCAGCGCGATTTGCTTGCGCAGGGAGGTCATGGTGTAGTCGCGCAGGTCGACGCCATCGAGCTTGATGCTGCCGGCGCTGACGTCGTAGAAGCGCGGCAGCAGGCCGGCCAGCGTGGTCTTGCCGCTGCCGGAGCTGCCCACCAGGGCCACCGTCTCGCCGGCCGCGATGTCGAGCGATACGCGGTCCAGCGCCGGCCTGGCGTCGGGATCGGCGTTGTAGCGGAAGCTCACATCCTCCAGCGCCAGGCGGCCGACCGCGCGTTCCACCGTGCGGGTGCCGGTGTCGGCTTCGGATTCGGTGTCGATCAGGCCGAACACGGATTCGGCTGCGGCCAGGCCGCGCTGGAGCGGCTCGTTAATCTTGGTCAGGTTCTTGATCGGCGACTGCATCGCCATCAGCGACGACATAAAGGCCACGAAGGCGCCCGGCGTCAGCGCGCCGGCCTGCGCGCGCAGCAGCGCGAAGTAGATCACCGACGACAGCGTGATCCCGATCAGCAGCATGATGATGCCGGAGTTGAGCGCCGACGTCGCCGCGTGCTTGACAGCCAGCTGGCGATTGAGCTTGACCACGCCGTCGAAGCGGGCCTGTTCGTATTTCTGGCCGCCGAAGATCTTCACCACGCGCTGGCCGCTGATGCTCTCGTCGAGCACATTGGTCAGGTCGCCCATGGCGGCCTGCGCGCTCTTGCTCAGGTGGCGCATGCGGCGGCCGGCGAAGGTGACGATGATGGCCACCAGCGGCAGCAGCCCGAGGCAGAACAGGGCAAGCTGCCAGTCGACGATGAACAGCGTGGCCAGGTAGCCGATGGCGGCGACCGAGTCGCGCACCGCGACGTTGACCACGGTGAGGACGGCCTGCGCCACCTGGGCGGCGTCGAAGGCCACGCGCGACAGCGTGGTGCCGGTGGAGGACTGGTCGAAATAGCCGTTCGGCAGGCGCATGACGCGGGCGAACATCAGCTCGCGCAGATTGGCCTGCACCCGGCTGCTCAGCCACGCGGCGCCGTATTCGGCCACGAAGCTGGAGACCATGCGCATCACGGCCAGGCCCAGGATCACCGCCGGAATCGACCACAGCGCCGCATGGGCCGTGTCATTGGGCAGCAGGCGCCCCAGCCATTGCTGCACCTCGGCCAGCAGCCCGACCGCCGGACGGGCGCCCAGGCTGTGCGAGGGGGCCAGCGCGTCGACCACGGTTTGCAATTGGCGGATCAGCAGTACGTCGGCGGCCGCGGCCATGCCGACCGCGAACAGGGTGATGGCGCCGAGCCACATATAGGGACGGAATTGCTGCAGCAGGCGTAGATAGAGTAATCGGCTGGACACGTGGGGTGCTTATCGGGCGGCAAAGACTGCATTGTAACCGGCTTGCCGGGCCACGACCGCAAGCCAAGGCGTTGTTCAGCCGAAACACCACCGCGAAGGAAAACCTTTACCTTGCGAAAATTACTTTGATGCAAAAGAGCGTGAGCTAGAATGAATTCGCACAGCGATAGTTTCCTTATGGACTAGGACGGAGAGGTGATATGTATCTGCAATTGCTATTTTCCCGACGGCGCCTGGCGCTGTTGCTTGCGGCGGCGACGCTGGCCGGCACGGCGCTGACGGCGCGGGCCGAACTGGTCATCATCGTCAATCCGCAAAATCCCGCCACCCGCATGTTCCCGTCGCAGGCGGCGCAGTTCTTCCTTGGCGGCTCGGTGCAGTTCACGCCGGTGGAGCAGGCGGAAAATTCGCCGCTGCGCGCCGAGTTCTGCAAGAAGGTGCTGGAGAAATCGCCGGCCCAGGTCGAGGCCATCTGGTCCAAGATCGTCTTCACCGCCAAGGGCAAGGCTCCCAAGGAATACAAGAACAGTGCCGAGGTCAAGAAGGCCGTGGCCGACAACGTCAACGCCATCGGCTACATCGAAAAATCGGCGGTGGACGACACGGTCAAGGTCGTGGCGATCGTTCCTTGAACTGGCGTGTTGTTCCCCTTACTGGAGTCTCCCGATGAAAAAAACACTGATAGCGATGGCACTGGCCGCGCTGGCCGGCCTGGCCGGCGCCACCGACCTGACCGACGACGGCACGCTTAAGCTGACCGGCTTCTACAACCTGACCGGCGCGCGCGTGCTCAGCGGCAAGGCCCAGGGCAGCAGCGTGCCGTGGGATTACATGCAGTGGAAATGTCCCTGCACGGTGCAGAACTGGGAGTACGCGGCCGTCTACGAACGCAGCGAGGGTTGGCAATTCAACCAGGAGTCGCTGGTCGGCTTCCAGCTGAAGAAGGAATTCTCGCCGACGCTGTCGGCCACGGCGCAGGTGCTGGTGCGCGCGCACAACCCGGGCCACGGCCTCAAGCCGACGCTGGACTGGGCCTATCTGACCTGGCAGCCGTCCGCCGATTCCGCCTGGACCTTCCAGGCCGGCCAGTTCCGCATTCCGCTGTACTACTACAGCGATTACCTGTACATCGGCTACGCCTATCCGTGGGTGCGGCCGGCGCCGGACGTCTACGGCTGGCCGATCTACGCCTACCAGGGCGCCAACGCCAGCTACCGCACGCAGCTGGGCCAGTCCGACTGGGCCGCCACCTTCCACATGTGGGCCGGCGGCTACACCCAACACAACGACACCTACGACACGCAGATCTACTACGCCACGCCGACCCATGAATCGTGGAAGAGCATGGTGGGCGGCTATGTGTCGGCCAACAACGGCATCTTCGACGTGCGCGCCATGCTGATGCACTACAAGGACAGCACCTGGCAGGACAGCCCGGCCGGCAAGGTGTTCTTCGTCGAGAACCAGAGCACGCGCATCGCCGGGCTATCGGCCAACGTCGACTACAAGAACTGGCTGGTCAAGTCCGAGCTGGACCGCTATGAGCAGGTCGACGCGGGCAAGGGGCTCAACAACGTCTACAAGTACGCGCTGGTTGGCGTCGGCTACCAGTATGAGGCGTGGACGCCGATGTACACCTTCTCGCGCTACACCACCATCAACGAGCCTATCGAGGCGCGCAACACGCAGTATCTGTCGCTGCGCTGGGATTTCCGCAAGAACACCGCGCTCAAGGTGCAGTACGACGTCAGCAAGGACAAGTCGCACTACAGCTATCCGTTCTTCGGCGATTCGCGCCTGTTATCGGTTTCGTTGCAAGGCTTGTTCTAAACGTTGTGTTCGGCAGGTTGTGCGCTACACTCTGTTCTTGCTTCCGAATGGAGATTTTCGATGCGCACATCCCTGTCGCCCGCCCCGCTGGCCGCCGCCGTCAGTCTGGCTTTGTCCACCGTCCTGCCGCTGGCGCAGGCCGACACCATCATCGACCACGCCAACGGCTATACGCTGAACGCGGCCGGCACCTTGCAGCGATTCACCTCGCTGGCCTTCGATGACCTGGGCCGCATCGTCGCGGTGGGCAGCGAGCGCGAGACGGCGATCCGGCTGCCGAAGGCCGAGCACATCGACGCGCAGGGCAAGACCCTGCTGCCAGGCTTGATCGACGCCCACGGCCACGTGTTCGAGCTGGGCGAGATCGCCTCCGGCGCGGAGTTGTTCAGCGCCACCTCGCTGGGCGGGGCGGTGCGGACGGTGGCGGAGTTCAGCCGCTCGCATCCGAAGAGCGCCTGGCTGATCGGCTTCGGCTGGAACCAGGAAGTATGGAAGCTGGGCCGCTTCCCGACCGCCGCCGAGCTGGACGCGGTGGTGGGCGACCGTCCGGTGCTGCTGCACCGCGTGGACGGTCATGCCACCTGGGTCAACACCAAGGCGCTGGAAATGGCCGGCATCACCAGGGATACACCGGACCCGAAAGGCGGCAAGATCGAACGCGATGCCTCCGGCAAGCCGAGCGGCGTGCTGGTGGACGCGGCGATGGAGCTGGTCGACAAGGTGGTGCCGCTGGCCACGCCCAACGAGGCGCGCGCCCGGCTGGACAACGCGCTGGCCGCGCTGGCCAGGGTCGGTCTGACCAGCGTGCACGACGCCGGCATCCGGGTGGTGCAGGACGACCTGTATCGCGACTACGCCGACCACGGCAAGCTGACCACCCGCGTCTACGCGATGATTGGTGACACCACGGTAGATTTCGACGAGCTGTCCAAGGACGGTCCGCTCAAATCCTATGGCAACGATGTGTACGCGCTGGCCGCCGTCAAGCTGTACTCGGACGGCGCGCTGGGTAGCCGCGGCGCGGCCTTGCTGGCGCCGTACAGCGACATGCCGTCGACCAAAGGCCTGCTGTTCTATCCGAACGCCGAGATGCTGGCCAAGATGAACAAGGCGATGAAGGCCGGTTATCAGGTCAACGTGCACGCCATCGGCGACGCCGGCAACCGCCAGATCCTTGACGCCTACGCGCAGCTGATCCCGAAATATAACAACGTCGAGCTGCGCCACCGCATCGAGCACGCGCAGGTGGTGGCGCTGGAGGACATCCCGCGCTTCAAGGCGCTGGGCGTGATCCCGTCGATGCAGCCGACCCATGCGACATCGGACCAGAACATGGCCGAGCAGCGCGTGGGGCATGAGCGCATCAAGGGCGCGTACGCGTGGCGCAGCTTCCTTGATCAGGGCTCGCGCATCGCCTGCGGTTCGGATTTCCCGGTGGAGTCGCCGAATCCGTTCGAGGGCTTGCATGCGGCGGTCACGCGGCAGAACAACGCCGGCGTGCCGGCCGGTGGCTGGTACAAGAACCAGGCGATGACGCTGACCGAAGCGTTCCGCTGCTTCACGCTGGACGCGGCCTACGCGGCGCACCAGGAGAATGTCATCGGCACGCTGGAGCCGGGCAAGTGGGCCGACTTCATCCTGATCGACCGCGACCTGTTCAAGGTGCCGGCCGAGCAGATCGGCAAGACGCAGGTGCTGCAGACGTGGATGGGCGGCAAGCGGGTGTACAAGAAAGAGAAGCGGGCGGATTAATCGTCGGCGTGCTGCGTCAGCCATTGCTGGCCTGCCGGGGTTAGCCGGTAGCGCTGGCTCCGGCTGCGACGTGCGTCGGGTTGGGTCATCTCCACCAGTCCTGCTGCGATTGCTGGTAGGAGGTATGTCTTGCGGAAGTGTTTGCTGTCCTTTAGTCCCAGCGCCTCTTGAAGTTGCTGACGCGCCGATTCCGACACCAGCAAGTTGAGGATGCTTCGAACTTCGGGGGTAACTTGGGGGGTAACTTGGGGGTAACTTGGGGGTAACTTGGGGGGTAACTTCCGGGGTGGACTGATCAACGGGCCATTGCGCCAACGGGTGAACCGGCAGTCTGACCAAGCACCCGCTGCGCTCCTCGTCCGTGTCAAACTGCGGCGCTGGCGAGCCGTTGCCTGCCATGGCCTTCAAGATCTTGGGCACGCCGGTAGAGCGCCCCTCGGTCAGGCCAAGTTCCTTCAGGAATTCTCCGATGCGTCTGTTCCGGTAGCGGTGGCATGCAGCCAGCAATTCCCGCTGAATTTTGTCTATCTGACTCTCTGCCAGTCCGTTAGGCGGCGCGATCGGTCAGCCGCTGGCATCGTGCGATGGCGCAACGGATTCTGCAGGTTGATCGGCAAGGCAACCATATTGAGGCTCCGTGTGAGCGTGCGCCGGCGAATGCTGGCAAGATGTCAAGGACTGATGACATTTTTGACAAGCTCAGGAATTATTCGTTCCCTCCGATCCGCTTAAAAACTGATTGACTTGGTTGTATATACAACTTATCCTTTGAGGATGCGCTGGCCGTGCGTGTGTTGTTGCGCGCATGGCCGGTCCCACTCACTCAGGAGCAGGAGCCACCATGACGACCCATTTAGACAGCGATCCACGTTTTGACGCCAGCCGCGAAATCCGCGCCCCCCGCGGAGCGGAGCGTACCTGTAAAAACTGGGGCGCCGAGGCGGCCTACCGCATGATCCAGAATAATCTGGACAAGGAAGTGGCGGAGAATCCCAAGCACCTGGTGGTCTACGGCGGCATCGGCCGCGCGGCCCGCAACTGGGAATGCTACGACCAGATCCTGGCCTCGCTGCGCGAGCTGGAAGACAATCAAACCCTGCTGATCCAGTCCGGCAAACCGGTCGGCGTGTTCCAGACCCACGAGGACGCGCCGCGCGTGCTGATCGCGAACTCCAACCTGGTGCCGAAGTGGGCCAACTGGGAACACTTCAATGAACTAGACCGTAAAGGCTTGTTCATGTACGGCCAGATGACGGCCGGCTCGTGGATCTACATCGGCACCCAGGGCATCGTGCAGGGCACCTTCGAGACCTTCGCCGAAGCGGGCCGCCAGCATTTCGGCGGCGACCTCAAAGGCCGCTGGGTGCTGACCGCGGGCTTGGGCGGCATGGGCGGCGCGCAGCCGCTGGCCGCCACCATGGCCGGCGCCGTGTCGCTGACCGTCGAGTGCCAGCAGAGCAGCATCGACTTCCGCCTGCGCACCCGCTACCTCGACAAGCAGGCCGCCAGCATCGATGAGGCGCTGGAGATGATCAAACTGCACAAGGCCAATGGCGACGCCATCTCCATCGGCCTGCTGGGCAACGCGGCCGACGTGCTGCCGGAGCTGGTGCGCCGCGCAAAAGCAGGCGGCATCGTGCCCGACATCGTTACCGACCAGACCTCGGCCCATGACCTGATCAACGGCTACCTGCCGCAGGGCTGGAGCGTGGACCAGTGGAAGACCGCGCAGCACGACGCCGCCCGCCACGAGGAACTGAAGGCCGCCGCCACCGCCGGTTGCGCGGTGCACGTGCAGGCGATGCTGGACTTCCAGGCGCTGGGCGCCAAGGTGGTCGACTACGGCAACAACATCCGCCAGGTGGCGTTCGACCATGGCGTCAAGAACGCCTTCGATTTCCCTGGCTTCGTGCCAGCCTATATCCGTCCGCAGTTCTGCGAGGGCCGTGGCCCGTTCCGCTGGGTGGCGCTGTCCGGCGACCCGGAGGATATCTACAAGACCGATGCCAAGATCAAGGAGCTGTTCCCGCACCACGCCAACGTGCACCGCTGGCTGGACATGGCGCGCGAGCGCATCGCCTTCCAGGGCCTGCCGGCGCGTATCTGCTGGCTGGGTCTGGGCGAGCGTAACATCGCCGGCCTGGCCTTCAACGAGATGGTGCGCAACGGCGAGCTGAAGGCGCCGATCGTTATCGGCCGCGATCATCTGGACACCGGCTCCGTCGCCAGCCCTAACCGCGAAACCGAAAGCATGAAGGACGGCACCGACGCCGTCTCCGACTGGCCGCTGCTGAACGCGCTGCTCAACACCGCCGGCGGCGCGACCTGGGTGTCGCTGCACCACGGCGGCGGCGTGGGCATGGGCTATTCGCAGCACTCGGGCGTGGTGATCGTGGCCGACGGCACCGACGCCGCCGCCAAGCGCCTGGCGCGCGTGCTGGTCAACGACAGCGGCTCGGGCGTGATGCGTCACGCCGATGCGGGATACGAGACGGCCATCGCCTGCGCCAAGCGCAACGGCTTGAACCTGCCCATGATTAAATAATTTGAGAACCTCTATGAAAAATGCACTGACCCTGAAACCAGGCGCGATGACCCTGACCGAACTGCACGCCGTGTGGACCGCAGCCGGTCCGCTGTCGCTGGCCGCCGAAGCCTACCCCGTCATCGAAGCATCCGCCGCCGCCGTGCGCGCCATCGTCGCCAAGGGTGACGCGGCCTACGGCATCAACACCGGTTTCGGCCTGCTGGCCAAGACCCGCATCCCGGACGACAAGCTGGAACAGCTGCAACGCAACCTGATCCTGTCGCACTCGGTCGGCACCGGCGAGCTGCTGTCGGACGCCGTCTGCCGCCTGATCATGCTGATGAAGATCGGCAGCCTGGCGCGCGGCTATTCCGGTGTGCGCCCACTGATCATCGACACGCTGATCGCGCTGTACAACGCCGGCATCATGCCGGCCATTCCGGCCAAGGGTTCGGTCGGCGCCTCGGGCGACCTGGCGCCGCTGTCGCACATGACGCTGGCGATGCTGGGCGTGGGCGACGTGCGCGTCAATGGCGAAGTCATGCCTGCCGCCGACGCACTGAAAGCCGCCAACATCGCGCCGGTGGTGCTGGCCGCGAAGGAGGGCCTGGCGCTGATCAATGGCACCCAGGTGTCGACCGCGCTGGCGCTGCATGGCCTGTTCATGGCCGAGCGCCTGCTGGAAGCGGGCATGGTGTCCGGCGCGCTGTCGCTGGACGCGGCCAAGGGTTCCGACTCGCCGTTCGACGCCCGCGTGCATGAGGTGCGGGGCCAGCCGGGCCAGATCGCCGCCGCCTCGATCTATCGCCAACTGGTGAGCAACAGCGCGATCCGCGCCTCGCACCTGGTCGGCGACGAGCGCGTGCAGGACCCGTACTGCCTGCGCTGCCAGCCGCAGGTGATGGGCGCCTGCTGGGACATCATCGGCAACGCCGCCCGCACGCTGCTGATCGAAGCCAACGCCGTCACCGACAACCCGCTGCTGTTCAAGGACGGCGAGCTGTCGGTGGTGGTCTCCGGCGGTAACTTCCACGCCGAGCCGGTGGCCTTCGCCGCCGACACGCTGGCGCTGGCCATCGCCGAAATCGGCGCGATCTCCGAGCGCCGCATCGCGCTGCTGATCGACGCCACCTTGTCCGGCCTGCCGCCGTTCCTGGTACGCGATCCGGGCGTGAACTCCGGCTTCATGATCGCCCACGTCACCGCCGCTGCGCTGGCGTCGGAGAACAAGTCGCTGGCCCATCCGGGCAGCGTCGATTCGATCCCGACCTCGGCCAACCAGGAGGACCACGTCAGCATGGCCACCTACGCCGCACGCCGCCTGGACGATATGGCGCACAACACCGCCGTCATCATCGGCATCGAGCTGCTGGCCGCAGCGCAGGGCATCGATTTCCATCGTCCGCTGAAAACCTCGCCGCACCTGGAGCACGTGCATGCGCAGCTGCGCCAGAGGGTGCCGTTCTTCGACGCCGACCGCTTCTTCGCGCCGGATATCGAAGCGGCCAAGGGCATGGTCATGCGCGGCGAGTTGAGCGCTTCGTGCAAAGGTCTGTTCACGCCGCTGCATCCATAAGAGGAGACGTCATGGACTATCAGTTCAAAGCAGGCAGTATTCCCTTGCTGGTGTCCATGCCGCACGTGGGCACCGATATTCCCGACGACGTGGCGGCGGCGATGACGCCGGCCGCCGTCGACAAGCAGGATACGGACTGGCATCTGGTGCGGCTGTACGAGTTCCTCGGCGAGATGGGGGCGTCGACGCTGTCGGCGCGCTGGTCGCGCTACGTCATCGATCTGAACCGGCCACCGGAAAACACCAACCTGTATCCAGGCCAGGATACGACCGGCCTGTGCCCGGTCGACACCTTCCACCGCGAACCGCTTTACCGCGAAGGCCATACGCCAAACGAGGCCGAAGTGCAGCGCCGCCTGGCCGCCTACTGGAAGCCGTATCACGATCAACTGCGCGCGGAGCTGGACCGGCTGCTGGCGCTGCACGGCCGCGTGGTGCTGTGGGACGCGCATTCGATTGCGTCGGTGGTGCCGCGCTTCTTCGAGGGCAAGCTGCCGGACCTGAACTTCGGCACTGCCGACGGCAACAGCTGTGCGCAGGGCCTGAGCGACGCCATCGTGTCGCGCGCGCTGGCGCAGCAGCAGTTCAGCGTGGCCGTCAACGGCCGCTTCAAGGGCGGGCATATCACCCGTCACTACGGCCAGCCGGCCAACAACGTGCACGCGATCCAGCTGGAGATGTGCCAGTCGACGTATATGGATGAGGAAGCGCCCTACGGCTACCGCGAGGACCGCGCGCAGCAGGTGCAGGGCCTGCTGCGGCAGATGACGCAGGCCGCCGCAGACTGGGGGCGCACATGAACCGGCTGTTCGCGCGCAACGCGCTGCTGCCGGAGGGCTGGCGCGAGGATGTGCTGGTCGAGTGGGACGTGAACGGCACCATCGTTCGCGTCGATGCCGGCGTGGTTGCGCCGGCCGGCGCGCAGCTGATCGCGCCGGTGGTGGAGTACGCGCTGCCGGGCATGATCAACCTGCATTCGCACAGCTTCCAGCGGGCGCTGGGCGGACGCACGGAAAAGGCTGGAGAAACCAAGGACAGCTTCTGGACCTGGCGCGACCTGATGTACCGCTTCGCGCGCAACATCACGCCGGAACATATCGAGGCCATCGCGGCTCAGCTGTTTTCCGAGTGCCTGCGCCACGGCTACACGTCGATGTGCGAGTTCCATTACGTGCAGCGCGCGCCGGACGGCAGCATGTATCCGCGCCCCGCGGAAACGGCGGAGCGTGTCATCGCCGCCGCACGTTTGGCGGGAATCGGCATCACCATGCTGCCAGTGTTGTATAGTTATTCCGGCTTCGGCGAAAGCGCCTTGAAGCCGGAGCAACAGCGCTTCAAGACCGATCCGCACGATGTGCTGCGGGTGATCGAGGCGCTGGAGCCCCTGCGGGATGCGCAAACCGAAGTGGGCGTGGCGCCGCATTCGCTGCGCGCGGCGTCGGTGGCGCAGATTAACGAGGTGCTGGTGACGCTGCCGGACGACCGTCCGGTGCATATCCACATCGCGGAACAGAAGCAGGAAGTGCAGCAGTCGCTGGACTGGAGCGGGCGCCGCCCCGTGCAGTGGCTGCTGGACCAGGTGGACGTCGATCAACGCTGGTGCCTGATCCACGCGACGCACTTGATGCGCGACGAGGTGGACCAGATGGCGCAGAGCGGCGCCGTGGCGGGCCTGTGCCCCACCACGGAGGCCAACCTGGGCGACGGCCTGTTCCCGCTGGAGGATTTCCTGGCGGTGGGCGGACGGTTCGGCATCGGCAGCGACAGCCATATTTCGCAGAGCGCGGTGGAAGAACTGCGCTGGCTGGAATACGGCCAGCGCCTGCAGCACCAGCGCCGCAATATCGCGGTGTCGGCGGCGCAGCGCAATGTCGGCGACTTCCTGTGGCAGGGCGCCTTGCAGGGCGGCGCCCAGGCCAGCGGACGGCAGGTGGGCGCGTTGGCGCCGGGCCGCCGCGCCGATATGATCGTGCTGGATGATCAGCACCCGAACCTGTATGGATTGGCGCTGGACGAGGTGCTCGGCAGCTTCGTCTTCTGCGGCAACGACAATCTGGTCAAGGACGTCATGGTCGGCGGCCAGTGGGTAGTACGCAATCAGCAGCACGTTGCGCAGCAGGCGATCGCTGCGCGCTTCAAGCAGACCTTGGCCGAACTGAGGGAGTTCCGATGACCCAGCTAATCCAGTATGCAAGCCTGCGGCCCGCGCCGTGGAAGAACGGCGGCGGCAGCACGACGGAAATCGCCGTCTCTCCCACCGGCACCGGCTTCGATGAATTCGACTGGCGCGTCAGCCTGGCGACCATCTCTCAAAGCGGACCTTTTTCCACCTTTCCCGGCATCGACCGGTCGCTGGCGCTGGTCGACGGCGACGGCGTGCTGCTGGATTTCGGCGAAGAGCGTTTTGTGCTCAGCCCCAGCGAGCCGCTGATCGAGTTCGACGGCGAGGCGGCGGTGCACGCCACCGTCACCGGCAGCCTGACCACCGACTTCAACGTGATGACGCGGCGTGGCCGCTGTCGCCACCGGCTGGAGCCGTGCGAGGTGCGGGGCGCCGAGCCGCTCAAGCGCCGCAGCGGTACCACGCTGCTGTTCCTGGCCGATGGCGAAAGCCTGACGGTAAGCAGCGCGCGCGAACGTATCGCCATGGTGCGCTACGACTTGCTGGTGCTGGAGGCGGAGCAGGAGTGGTCGATGGAAGCCCAGAGCGCAACGGTGTTCGTGGTCGACATCATCAATAACTAGAAAGTGCAAAGCATGTGGGATGTGTTGTTTACGAACGTGCATCTGGCCACGATGGCCGATGGCTACGGTGAAATCCGCGATGCCGCCATCGCCGTCAAGGATGGCAAGATCGTGTGGCTGGGACCTCAGGCTGAAATGCCGCCGGGCATGCAGGCCGCCACCGTGCACGATGGCGGCGGTTGCTGGCTGACGCCTGGCCTGATCGACTGCCACACCCACATCGTCCACGCCGGCAACCGCAGCGACGAATTCGAGGCGCGCCTCAACGGCGCCACCTACGAGGACATCGCGCGAGCCGGCGGCGGCATCATGTCCACCGTGCGCGCCACCCGCGCCGCGTCGGAGGACGAGCTGCTGCGGCAAAGCCTGCCGCGCGTGTGCAGCCTGCTGGCCGAGGGCGTGACCACACTGGAAATCAAATCCGGCTACGGCCTGACGCTGGAATCGGAAGCGAACATGCTGCGCGTGGCGCGCCGCATCGGCCGCGAGCTGCCGGTCAGCGTGGCCGCCACCTTCCTCGGCGCGCACGCCTTGCCGCCGGAGTTCGCGGGCCGCGCCGACGATTACGTCACCGAGGTGTGCGCGATGATCGCGCCGCTGGTCGCCGAAGGGCTGGTCGATGCGGTGGACGCCTTCTGCGAGCGCATCGGCTTTTCGCATGAACAGACGGAGCGCGTGTTCCAGGCGGCGCGCGCGCAGGGCCTGCCGGTCAAGCTGCATGCGGAGCAGCTGTCCGACCAGCGCGGCGCCGAGCTGGTGGCGCGCTACCACGGCTTGTCCGCCGACCATCTCGAACACCTGACCGACGCCGGCATCGCCGCGATGGCCGCCGCCGGCACGGTGGCGGTGCTGCTGCCCGGCGCCTACTACTTCCTGCGCGATACCACGCCGCCACCGGTGGCCGCCATGCGCGCCGCCGGTGTGGCGATGGCCGTGGCCACCGACTGCAATCCCGGCACCTCGCCGATGACGTCCCTGCTGCTGGCGATGAATATGGCCTGCACCCTGTGGCGTCTGACGCCGCTGGAGGCGCTGGCCGGCTGCACCTTGCACGCTGCGCGCGCGCTGGGCCGCGAACAGCAGATCGGCAGCCTGGAAGTGGGCAAGCGCGCCGATTTCGCGCTGTGGCGCATCGCCCGGCCGGCCGACCTGTCCTACGCCATCGGCCTTAATCCCTGCCGGGGCGTGGTCAATGCAGGGGTGTTGCGTTCGCCGCAGGTTTAGAGGGGACCCTCGGGAAATTCTGTTTCGTTAGTTGTTGTTTCGGTTACAGTACCGGGATGCCTCTTCTAACGTAACAGGATATCCATGTTTGTCTTGAACTCTCTCCGCGCCGCCGTCCTGCTGACGCTCGGCGCGCGGGCGCTGGCCCAGGAGCCGGTGCCGCCCACGCCCGTACCGCACACCCCTGAAGCACCTGCCACCGCCAGCGCCCCTGTGCCGCCGGCCGCAAACCTGGCCGCCATTGCGGCCGCCGCCGCCGCGCCCAAGCCCTACGCCGAGGTGGTGCGCGGCGCCGCCCATGTGCAGGGCTTCCTGAACCTGTACCAGAAAGAGGAAAAAGTCTGGATCGAGCTGCGCCCCGACCAGTTCGACCGGCCAATCTTCATGACCGTGAACATGCCGAACGGGATAGGTGAGCGCGGTATCTACGGCAGCCAGATGGGCCTGAGCCAGGTGGTGGTGTTTCACCGCCTCGGCAACCTGGTGCAGATGATCGCCAAGAATACCGAGTACGGCGCCAAGGCCGGCACGCCGCAGGCGCTGGCGGTGTCGCAGGCGTTCTCCGACAGCCTGGTGGCGATCGCGCCGGTGGCCAGCGGCCCGAATCCGCAGAACCACGCGATCCTGGTGGAGGCGAATATCCTGCTGTTCGGCGATATCCCAAGTTTCACCACGCGGCTGGAGGCGGCCTTCCGCATGCCGTATGCGATGGATGCACGCAACAGCAGCTTCCAGACCATCCGCTCCGACGAGACGATGACGGGCTTCCAGGTCAATGCGCACTTTTTCGTGCCCCGCATCGCGGCGCCGCCGGCGGTGATGCCGACCACGCCGGTGCCGATCCCCATGCCGCCGTCCACGCTGCCGGACCCGCGTAGCATGTTCCTGGGCTTCTACTACAGCTTCATGCCGCTGCCGGCGCAGCCGATGCATGGCCGTGTCGCGGACGATCGCGTCGGCCATTTCGTCAGCACGACCTACGACTATTCGGATGACGTGACGCCGACCACGTCGCGCCACGTCATCCAGCGCTGGCGCCTGGAGAAGCAGGACCCGGCGCAGGCGCTGTCGGAGCCGAAGCAGCCTATCGTCTACTGGCTCGACGCGAATATCCCGGAGAAGTACCGCGAGTCGGTCAAGCAGGGCATCCTGGCCTGGAACGAGGCGTTTGAACGCATCGGCTTCAAGAACGCCATCGTGGTCAAGCAGCAGACCGAGAAGGACCGCTTCGATACGATGGATGCACGGCATGCGTCGGTGCGCTGGTTCGTCGGCAAGGATGTCGGCTTCGCCGTCGGGCCGACGCAGGTCGATCCGCGCAGCGGTGAGATCCTCGATGCCGACGTCGGCATGTCCGACATCTTCGCACGAGGCGCACGCCGCCTGATCGGCGAGGACGTCATGTCCATGCAGGAGCCGTTGGCGATGCCAGGGCGGGAGGCGCGCTGCGACTACATGCAGGAATCGGCATCCGAGATGGGCTTTGCCATGGACCTGCTGGAGGTGCGCGGCGAACTGGAAATGGGCAGCCCCGAGGCGGACGCTGTGGCGCAAGCCTATGTACGCTCGCTGGTGATGCACGAGATCGGACACACGCTGGGCCTGCGTCACAACTTCCGCTCGTCGACCATCTACAGCCTGAAGCAGCTGCAGGATCCGGAGTTCACGAAGAAGAACGGCCTGGCCGGATCGGTGATGGACTACACGCCGTTCAACCTGTCGCTCAAGGGCGAGAAGCAGGGCGAGTACGTGGCGTCGACGCTGGGGCCGTACGATTACTGGGCCATCGAGTACGCCTACAAGCCGATCGAGCCGGCGCAGGAGAAGGAGGAATTGGCGAAGATCGCCGCGCGCTCGAACGAGCCGCTGCTGGCCTTCGGCACCGACCAGGATGCGGGCGGCTTCAATTCCGATCCCGATGTGAACGTGTTCGACCTGGGCAGCGATCCGCTGGCTTACTTCCAGCGCCGCCTGACGATCTCGCGCGAGCTGTGGGACCGTCTGCAAAGCCGCACGCTGAAGCCCGGCGAGAGTTATGAAACACTGCGCCGCAGTTTCGACTACGGCTTTCAGCAGTTTGCGCGCACCATGCCGGTGGTGGTCAAGTACGTGGGCGGCGTGACCTATCTGCGCGACCACGCCGGCACCGGCCGCGCCACCTTCACGCCGGTGCCGCTGCCGCGCCAGCGGGCCGCCTTGCAGATGCTGACCAACAGCCTGTTCAAGTCGGACAGCTTCCAGTTCTCGCCGGCGATGATCAGCCGCCTGGGATCGGACCATTTCGAATCGCATGGACGGGCCGACGTGTCGGTCAGCGGCCGCGTGCTGTCGCTGCAGTCCGGCGCGCTGGACCAGCTGATGTCCGACCTGGTGGCGGTGCGCCTGCTCGATTCGCAGGAGAAGCTGGACGACCGCAAGCAGGCGCTCAGCCTCGACGAGTTGTACACCACCGTGCAGGACGCGGTGTGGAGCGAGCTGAAAACCGGCAAGGACATTAACGGCATGCGCCGCAATCTGCAGCGCGAGCATCTGAAGCGCCTGACCGCGATCCTGCTGCGCTCTTCGCCCATCACGCCGGCCGATGCGCGCAGCCTGCAACGCGAGAACGCGCTGGCGCTGCAACGCGATATCCGCGGCGCGATGGCCAAGCCGATGAGCCGCGAGGCCAAGGCGCACCTGTCGGAGTCTTACGAGACGTTGAGCCAGGCCTTGAAGGCGGCCATGCTGCGCGCAGGCGCTTGATGGTAAGCTCTCCGGAATGACCATCATTTCGGAGAGCCTGTGCAAGGACGATTGCTAGTTTTTCTGGCCCTGTTGTGGGCTGGCGCGGTGTGCGCCGCGCCGGCCGATACGCTGCACGTGGGCTCGAAGCGCTTCACCGAATCCTATATCCTGGGCGAGGTGCTGGCGCAGACCGCGGCGCAGGCTGCACCAAGCGCCAAGGTCGAGCACTTGCAAGGACTGGGCAATACCGCCATTGTCCTGGCGGCCTTGCAGGCCGGCCGCATCGACGTCTATCCTGAATACCTCGGCACCATCGACCTGGAAATCCTCAAGCATGCGCAGGCCGCGCCGCTGGAGCAGATCCGCCGCGAGCTGGCGGCGATGGGACTGGGCGTGGCGGTGCCGCTGGGCTTCAACAACACCTATGCGCTGGCCATGCGCGGCGGGCCGGATGGCCTGAAAAAACTCAGCGAGCTGGCATCGCAGCCGCGCTTGCGCTTCGGCCTGTCGCATGAATTCATCGGCCGCGCAGACGGCTGGCCGGGACTGGCCAAGCGCTACGGCCTGCCGCAGCAGCCGGAAGGCCTGGACCACGGCATCGCCTACGAGGCCCTGATGCAGCGCCAGGTCGACGTCATCGACATCTACTCCACCGACGCCAAGATCCGCCAGTACGGCCTGCGCGTGCTGGAGGACGACCGCGCTTACTTCCCACGCTACGACGCGATGCTGCTGTACCGTCTCGATGCGCCCCGGCGCTTCCCGGCCGCGTGGCAGGCGATCACGCGGCTGGAGGGCCGCATCAGCGCGGCCGACATGATCGCGATGAATGCCGCCGCCGAAATCGATGGCCAGAATTTCGCCAGCGTGGCGCGCGACTGGCTGGCGACGCACAAGCCGCTGGCCGCCGGCGCGCCATCCGCCGATGTTGGCAAGACCGTGCAGGCAGCACCGGTACGTGATGGTCTGCTGGTTAAAATCTTCGACAAGAACCTGTGGCCGCTGACGCGCCAGCATCTGACGCTGGTGCTGGTGGCGGTGCTGCTGGCGTGCGTGGTCGGCATTCCGCTGGGTGTGCTGGCGGCGGCCTTCCCGCGCCTGCGGCAGGTGGTGCTGGGCTTGACGGGCGTGCTGCAAACGGTGCCGTCGCTGGCCTTGCTGGCGCTGCTGATCCCCTTGTTGGGCGTGATCGGCACGGCGCCGGCGCTGGTGGCGCTGGTGGTGTATGCGCTGCTGCCCATCGTGCGCAACACCTGCACCGGCTTGTTGCAGGTGCCGGCCGGCCTGCGGCTGGCGGCGCTGGCACTGGGCCTGCGGCCGCTGCAGCGGCTGGTGCATGTGGAGCTGCCGCTGGCCTTGCCGGTGATACTGGCAGGCGTGAAGACGGCGGCCGTGATGAGCGTGGGGACGGCGACCATCGCCGCCTTCATCGGTGCCGGCGGCTATGGCGAACGCATCACCATCGGCCTGGCGCTGAACGACAACGATATGCTGCTGGCGGGCGCGATCCCGGCGGCGCTGCTGGCCTTGCTGACGCAGGCCGCCTTCGAGCTGCTGGAGCGGCTGGCCAGCCGTGCGCCGTCACAGCGAGTGTAGCTTGGAGCGCAGCAGCACCATTTCCTTGTGCAGCAGGCGTTCCGCGTGGAAATCGTTCTCGCGCTGGGCGGCGATGGCTTCCAGCGCCTGCGTGTAGCGTCCCAGCCTGGCGCGCAGCCAGGCTTTGTAGACCACGGTGAGCAAGGGCGGCAATTTGAACATGACTGTCTCCTACGATGGGTTCGACATTCATTTTGCAAGCTTGACCACGCCTTGCCTTGCGCTATATCAAGACCCTTGAGACATTTGGGTCAGCGCGTCGCCGGTGACGCGGCAAATGCGCCATTCCGGCAACAGTGAGGCGCCCATGCTCTCGTACAACTTGATGGCGTTGCTGTTCCAGTCCAGCACCGACCATTCGAAGCGGCCGCAGTCGCGTTCAACCGCCAGCTGCGCCAGCGCCACCAGCATCTGCTTGCCGTAGCCCTTGCCGCGGCGGCTCTGCTTGACGTACAAGTCCTCCAGGTACAGGCCCTTCTTGCACAGGAAGGTGGAGAAGTTGTGGAAGAACAAGGCGAAGGTGACGACTTCGCCGTCGGTCTCGCCGACCAGCGCTTCGCACACCGGTTTGTCGCAGAACAGGCTGTCGTGCAGCATGGCCTCGTTGGCGACCACCATGTGTTCCAGTTTTTCAAACACGGCCAGTTCGTAAATCATGCCGAAAATCGCGGCGACGTCTGCCGGCTGGGCCGGGCGTATGGTCAGGTCGGAAGTAGTCATCAGGCTTCTACGGTGCTTTCTGTGGTGGACGGGGAATCGGATTGCAGCGCCCAGGCGACGCTGGACAGGCACAATATCATGCCGGCCCATTGCAGCGGACCGGGGCGGAAGTGCTCCAGCTGGATCGACAGCAAGACGGAAATGACCGGCGTGACGACGCCGATGTACACCGCCTTGTGCGAGCCGATGCGGTGGATCAGCGTGAAGTAGGCGGCGAAGGCGATCACCGAGCCGAACAGCGACAGGTACAGCAGCCCGCCCCAGTAGGGCAGGCCGGCCGGCATGGTGAAGGACTGGCCGCTGACCAGCACCCACAGCGCCACCAGCAGGCTGCCCCACAGCATCGACCAGGCCATCGTCAGCAGCACGTTGGACGATTGCTCGCGCACCTTGATCACGACCACGTTGCCGACCGAGCTGGCGATGGTGGCGGTCAGCGCCAGCGCCAGGCCGAGCAGAAATTGTCCATTCCGGCCGTTGTCGCCGGACAGGATTTCGCTCCAGGCGCTGCTGATCGACTGCAAGAACAGCAGCGTGACGCCGCAGATGGCGACCGCGCCGGCGCTCCAGGTGCGCCAGCTGACCGGCGTGCCGAAGGCCATGCGGTTGAGGATGGGATTCCAGAACACCATCAGCGCGAACAGCACGGCCACCAGGCCGGAGACCAGGTATTGCTCGGAGCTGTAGGTGCAGATGTAGCTCAGGCCGAAGGTGGCGCAGCCCTGCAGAAACATCCAGCGCTGGGTGCGCCAGGGCATCAGCAGCTTGTCGCCGCGCGCCAGGCACCAGGCGAACAGCACGGCCGCCGACAGCGCGAAACGGTAGACCACCGAGACGGCGGGCGCGACCTCGCCCAGTTGCAGCGTGATGGCGAAGAAGGTGGAGCCCCAGATCAGGCAGGCAGTGATGAACAGGAGTGGAGAGGACATCGGATGAGTATAGCCGCCCTGGCGATTCCTTGCCTGGCAGCTATGATTTTGTTGCGGCGCAACAGATCGCGGATTTAGTTGCGTTCCGTTGAGTAAATTTTGAGCATTTTGTTGAAAGTATAAGTATGATGGAATGACATATCAACCAAGGGGAGAGCGGCATGAGTACCGCGCTGCAAATCAAAGTCATCGGCTTGCTGGGCTATGTCGCGGTCAGCACCGTGCTGGTGTTGTTGCTGGCCGACGAAGAGATGCGCAGTGCCGCCCAGACCCTGTTCGCCTTTGCGGGCTTCCACTAGTACGCCAGCTTGAGCCGGCGATACAGGAAACCCAGCACAAACAGCGGCCCGATCAGCAGGAAGCGCAGGTCGTCGAAAAACGACGGTTTCTTGCCTTCGATCTTGTGGCCGATGAATTGTCCTATCCACGCCAGCACGAAGATCGCCAGCGACAGCGGCAGGATGGCCCGCTCGGGCAGGGCGGCCAGCAGGGCCAGCATCAGCGTCGCCATCAGCAGCATGCCCACCGCGAACGGCTTCGACAGCTTGAGGTAGTAGACCAGCGAGGCCAGCGTGACCGCCACCGCCAGCAGCGGATGCGCGGCCCACAGCAGGCCCAGCAGCGTGAAGACGATGATGGGCACGCAGATGAAGTGGATCACTTCGTTGGTGGGATTGAGATGGCTTTCGCTGTACTTGGCCAGCAGGGTATCGATGGTGCGCGCTTGCGTCATGGCTGTCTCCGGTTTTTTTTAGTACGATCGTGCCGTCGGCAAATTCTACACCCGAATCGCGGCGCGGCGACGCTTGGGTACAATGTGGCCTTGGCTGAGCGACAGGAGGAACTACACATATGATGCGTACGCAGTATCCCGCGGGTCGGATAGTCTGGGACACGATCGACAGCCGCTTGTTGGCGGACAACGCGGCGGGCGATCCCGCGTGCCGGCAACTGGCGATTTACCTGCCACCCGGCTATGACGAGGGCGCCGCGCGCTATCCCAGCGTCTACGTGCTGGCCGGCTATGGCGGGCGTGGCGCCTCCCTGCTGAACGATTCCGCCTGGGACGAGAATTTGTCCCGGCGTCTGGACCGCCTGATCGGCAGCGGACAGATACGCCCGATGATCGTGGCGATGCCGGATTGCCTGACGCGCTACGGCGGCAGCCAGTACATCAACTCCAGCGCGACCGGGCGTTACGAGGACTATGTCGCCGACGAAATCGTTACGCATGTGGATGCTCGTTACCGTACCGTCGCCACGCGCGACTGGCGCGCCGTGTCCGGCAAGAGCTCCGGCGGCTACGGGGCGCTGATGTTCGCGATGCGCCGTTCCGATGTCTTCAGCATGGCCGCCTCGCACAGCGGCGACCTGTATTTCGAGCTGTGCTACAAGCCGGCGTTTGCGCACTGCCTGCCGGTGCTGGAACGCCACGGCGGACTGGCCGGCTTCGTGGAGCGGCTGCCTGACATCCGTCCGCGCGACCCCGGCTTTCAAGCCACCGTCAACACCATCGCGATGGCGGCCTGCTATTCGCCGGACCCGGGCATGGCGCCGGGCTTCGTGCTGCCTTTCGATACGCATACCGGCGAGTTGCATGAGGCCGTATGGCAGCGCTGGCTATCGTGCGATCCCGTGCACATCGCCGAACGCCACGCTGCCGCCTTGCGCAGCTTGCGGCTGCTCTATCTCGACGCCGGCACGCTGGATGAATTCAACCTGCAATACGGGGCGCGCATCTTCGCGCAACGCTTGCGCAGCCTGGACGTTCCGTTCGTGCACGAGGAATTTGTCGATAGCCACCTGAACATTCCGTATCGTTTTGACCGCTCCTTCCGCGCGATTTCCGACGCGCTCCCGCCGATGCGGAATTGCCCTTGATGACGAAGCGTTGCTTTGCGCCTGTAGTGGATGCGCGCACGCGCTTGCTCGTGCTGGGCAGCCTGCCGGGCGACAAATCGCTGGATATGCAGCAGTATTACGGACATCGCCAAAACAAATTCTGGGAGCTGGCGGGCGCAGTGATCAACGCCGACCTGCGCGGCATGGATTACGGCACTCGCCTGGCTACCTTGCTCGCGCATGGCATTGGCTTGTGGGACGTCGTGGCCCAAGCGCACCGCAGTGGTAGCCTTGACAGCAACATTCGCAACCGCAATGACAACGATCTGCTTGCTCTGCTAGCGAACTTTCCTAACATCCGCGTCATCGCCTTCAATGGTGGAACCGCGTCCCGACTCGGGCGCAAGCAGTTAGTCATGCATGAACAGCGCTGGCGCTTGATTGACCTGCCGTCCAGCAGTCCCGCGTATACACTTGCCTACGCCAGCAAACTGGGACGCTGGGCACTGTTGCGCGACGCGGACTGGAACAGCTAAGTGCCTCGGTGGAGCGCTGAAAATACCGAACGGTCTGGTAGTACAGCATAATTGGACGCAGCCGGCGGCACCAGCGAACCGAGCTCCAGTCAGGTGGATCGTGCAATCCGAGCGGTTAGAATCGACGCGTAACGTTCAGGTTGTTCGATATCGGGGAAATGCCCACAGTCTTCAAAGTGGATGATCTCAGCCTGTGGGATGTGTCCACGAAGCGAGTCCGGATCAGTGTCCCGATGGGAGTGGTCCTTTGTTCCCCAAATGATCGTGCACGGTACTTCAATGGCATTTAGCGCCGCGCCGCTCTCGCGCATCAACCCTTGGACCACCCCTGCCAAACAGAAACACCCGCCGCCGGAAAGTGCCTCATGCGCCGTCTTCCTAAAGAACTGCGGGTCTGTCGTTTGCGGCAGCGCGCGGCCGTACCAGCGATGTGCGGCCTGCCGCCGGAATAGCCAAGCGGCCACCTGCCCGATGACAGGAACACGCAGCGGTCGTGGTACGTTCCGATAAGTCCATGCCTGCATTGCGGTCAGCGAGGGCGTCTGAGAAAGGACCAGCCCCGTAATACGCTCCGGCGCGATGCGTGCCGCCTGCAGAGCATAGAAGCCGTTGGCGCAGCTGAACGCCAATGTGGCAGTATCGATTCCCAGCCTGTCCAGAACGCCTAACACGGCGTTGGCGCCCTGAACCAAGGAATGCCGGTAGAAGAAACGCGGAAAGGAGAAACCAAAGCCGGGCATATCGAAGCACACCACCCGAAAGTGTGGCACGAGCAGGTCGATCAGGACTTCACAGTGTTCGATGACGTTGGGGCCATCCGGCACAAGAACCACGCACGGCTTGGTGGACCCGGAATCGTACACACGAACGGCCCCCACGGAAGTCACGACATGAAAGGTTGGCAGGGCGTCGCTATTCCGACGCTTCGGCTGTAGCTTTGAAATACGGGTCAGCACATTATCGACGAGGGAGCCAAGCATAGTGGAAGATAGGAGTTTGATGTGGACACTGTTGCCTTCAATTCGGTGTCCGAAATAATAATTGCTTTTGCTGGTTTCTGCATCGGCATGAAGCGAACCATGGCATCAGCAGGCTCGTTGCCGCATTTGAGGGCTATCGGCTTCTTCGGGACCCCGCTCCTACCATAGGCTTTGAACGCAAGCTCGATGTGTGGCGGCAGCTCGGCGCCTGTCTGCAAGGGGCGTTATAATTTTCTCAAAACGAATAGGCTGAACCATGAAGATAGGCATGCTGACCTGGGGCTCGCACGGCGATATCCGTCCCTTCCTCGCCCTGGCCGATGGCCTGCAAGCGGCGGGGCACGAGGTCCATCTCGTCATCTGCTGCCTGCAGGCGGGCCTTTACGAAGGAGTCCGTTCGGCGCAAGGCGCGAAGATCACCGTGCACTCGCTGGCGTTCAGCGCCGAGGAGGCGGAGCAGATCGGCCATGCCGCCTACACGATCCGCGATCCCATGAAGCAGATGGCGGCCCTGCTGCGCATGGCCTTCGCTCCGGCCGAGGACGCAATGTTTGAAGCGGCCCGCAGCCTGTGCGCCGAATCGGACCTGCTGATCGGTCACTACTTCATGCATCCTTTGCAGATCGCGGCGGAGCATGCGGGCCTGCCCTATGTCAGCGTGCTGTTGACGCACGCGGCCGTTCCCAGCGACTACCAGCATCCACTCGGCTTGCGGATGCTGGGCAAGCCGGGCAATCGCCTGTTCTGGTGGCTGACGAAGGCCATGCTCAATCGAACGCTGCGGCATTATCCGGACCGGCTGCGCAAACAACTCGGCATGCCGCCGCTGCGCGATCTGGTTTCCGAAGTCTGGGTGTCGCGTGATCTTGCGCTGGTCGCGGTCAGTCCGCAAATCTGCCCGCGCCAGCCGGACTGGCCCGACTCGATCCAGGTCTGCGGTTTTCTGGACCGGCCGAACTGCGAGCTGGAAGGCGCCTTGCCGGTGTCGTTGTCCAGCTTCCTGAGCGCCGGCGACGCGCCGGTCTACATGACCCTCGGCAGCTGGATGCCCGCGGACCTGCCCGGCCAGACTGAGGCGCTGCGCTTGCTGACGGCGGCTGCGCGCCTGGCCGGCAGTCGTGCGATCATCCAATGCCACGCCTGGGAGGCCTGCGGCTTCCGGTCCGACCAGCAGATCCTTTACATCGCGACCGCGCCGCACCAGCAGATCTTCCCGCACTGCTGCGCCGTGCTGCATCATGGCGGCGCGGGCACGACGCAGTCCGCCACGCTGGCCGGCGTGCCGTCGCTGGTGATCGCCCATATCAGCGAACAGGAGCACTGGGGGCGCGAGTTGCATAGGCTGGGCATCGCCGGCAAGCCATTCAAGCGCCGCAGCGCGAGCCCTGCCAGGCTGGCGGCCCAAATCCGCCAGCTGCGCGGCACGCCCGCCATGACCGTCCGCGCGCAAGCGATCGCCCAGGCGATGGGACACGAGAATGGCGTGGCCGAAGCGGTACGCCAGATCGGCCAGCGCTGGAGCGCGCCCGTCTAGGTTAGCAGCCGCTGCATTCGACCCGGGTGTCAAGTTGAACGGAAGCAGGTTCCTCCAAAGATTCAATGAGCGACAATGCGGAACTCGGTCGCTTTAGCCACAGGGCGCACTTGATTCCGCTCTCGTCTCAACTCCACGATGCCGTAGTTGGACATTGTTTTCAGTGTGCGCGACAGGTTGCTTGGTTTACGGCCAGTTGCCTCTGCCAATGCCGAGATGGATTCGGGTTGTGTTTCCATAATCACGTGAAGCAACGCCCGGTTTTCATCGCTCAGGACTTCCGCCAGCGATTTCATCGAGGTGAACCAGACTTTGGGCTCGTTCGGCTTCGGTTTGTAATTGCCGCGTGCGATCGCGAGCACGCGCTCGCGAATTTTCTCTTGCGACAAGATGCCAATAAAAATTGGTTTCATCACCTTCTCACCTCCTGCAGTATGCGGTCCACGTCAGCAAAGAAATCGTTGATGAGTTGCTGTGCATCCTTGAACTCATATGGCACTCCTTGATCTGATGGATGGCGGTGTTTGTGGTCGAAAGCCACGATGCGTCCCGCATATTTGAACTTCTTTGGCGGCTTTACGAGCAAGGTGTCAATGGCGGGATCGATCTTCATAAGTCCTGGCGTGGCGTCAACTGTCAGCGGGCTTTTCCATCGCCGCGCTTCTGGCCGCGCCCGCACGCACGATTATCTGCCCAGCCCTATTGTTTGGCCGACATATAGCCGGTCATCAGCGCGACGGCCCAGTCTTCGCGGCCGTTGGCGCAGGCCAGTTCGGCCATGCCGCGGTAGTCGTAGGGGACGTTGATCAGCTGCGCCTGCCATTGCTGCTGGCGGCGCTCGACGATGGCGTAGCGGGCGTCGGGCGAGCCCGATTCGATGACGTGCGGGTAGGGATGGTCGTCGGCATACGCCGGCTGGCCGACGCTGCCGGGATTGACGATCAGCTGTCCGCGCGCGCTGCGCACGCTGCGCGGCACGTGCGTGTGGCCGCAGGCGACCAGGCTGGCGTCGACCTGGCCGAGGCGCTGTTCGATGTCGGCGGCGCCGGCGTGGCGGTCGGCCGTTTCCAGCAGGCCGGTGAGGTCGCTGGTCGGCGTGCCGTGGCACAGGAACACGTCTTCGTTGTATTGCAGCGCCGGCTGCAGCGCGGCGATCCACGCCAGCTCGCGCGGCGTCAGCTGCGCGCGGGCGTAGGCGTCGGACGCGCCGGAGCCGGGGTGCAGCTCGAGGATCTGCCGCTCGTGGTTGCCGGCCAGGTGGGTCCAGTCCTGCATCATCAGGAAGCGCGCGGTCTCCAGCGGCAGCAGCGGGCCGGACAGGCTGTCGCCCAGGTTGACGACCGCGTCCACGCCCTGGTGGCGGATGTCGGCCACCACCGCTTCCAGGGCGGCAAGGTTGCCGTGGATGTCGGAGACGATGGCGATGCGCATGGCTAGCTATCCTTGAACGTGCCCAGCAGGGAGGCGGTGTCGACGATGGCGGCGTATTCGCCATCGAGGTTGGACAATGCCATGTAGTGTACATCGTCCGCGCTGCGGGGCGCGCCCGCGTAGTCGTTCCTGGCGTAGGCGTAGCAGGCGTCGGCCACCACCCGGGTGGCGAAGCCGAGGTTGCCGGCGCTGCGGGCGCTGGCTTCCACCGAGTTGTTGGTGCTCACGCCCACCAGCACCACGCGATCGATGCCGCGCACCCGCAGCCAGCGCTCCAGCCCGCTGTTGACGAAGCAGTCCGGCACATTCTTTTCCACCACGTGTTCGTGCGCCAGCGGCGCCAGGCGCGGCTGGAATTCGGCGCCCGGCTGGCCCGGCCAGAACGGCGAACCCGGCGTGCGCGACATGTGGCGCACGTGGACCACGGGCGCGCCGGCCGCGCGCCAGGCGTCCAGCAGGGCGGCGATGTTGCGCTCGGCGTCGGGGTTGTTGCGCACGCCGGCTTCGGGGCTGGCCATGCCTTGTTGCATGTCGATGATGATCAAGGCCTGCATCTCAGGGTTCCTCGCGCGAGATCACCCGCACCACCGACTCCAGGTAATCCTCGAAGCCCATGCGCAGGTAGAGTTGGTGCGCGTCATTGCTGCGCATGACGTGCAGGAAGGAGGTGTCGCCGCGCCGCGCGTGGTGGCGGATCAGCTTGCGTATCAGTTGTTTGGCCAGGCCCCGGCCCTGGTAGTCGGGGTGGGTGCAGACGCCGCTGATCTCGCACAGGCCCGGCGCCCGCAGGCGTTCGCCGGCCATCGCCATCAGCCGCTCGCCGTCGAAGTAGCCGAAGTAGTCGCCCAGCTCGATGGTGCGGATGCCGAACGGGCCCGGTTTGCACAGCAGGGCCAGCTCCAGCGCCTGCGCCGCGTGCTGCGGACCCAGCTGCCGGGCTTCCGGCGCCGGCTCGGCGGCCGGCGTGGCGCCTTGCCAGACCATGCGGAACATGGTGCTCTCGGCCTCGATCTTCCAGCCGGGCGGGGCGGCGCCGTGCCAGCTGTCGCAGTAAAACGGCTCGCCCGGCGCGCACACCGCGGCCAGCGCGGCGAAGTCCGGCCGCGCCGGCTCGGCGAAGGCGACGATGGGGGAGAAGCCCTGGGTGTAGCGGCGCGCGCCGCCGCTGCCGGCGGCGTGGCGGGCGTGGGCGCCGGTCAGGGTGTGCCAAAAAATGTGGTCCAGCTGGTCGTTGCGTTGCATGCGGCTTGCCTTGTCGGGGGAGCGTGGTTATGCTTGCTTTAAATATACTTTCTTTTAACACAGTTTTGACAGGGGTATCGATCGCAGTTCAATTCAGGCAGTTCAACTTAGCTGGGGACAACATGGATAATCAGAAAATCGCCATCGTCGGACTGGGCCGTATCGGCTCGGCTTTCCTGCGCAATATGCTGGGCCGCCGCGAGCGCGGCGTGGAGTTGGTGGCCGTGGCTGAAAGCGGCGACACGCCGGGCCGCCAGCTGGCGCTGGACGCCGGCCTGAAGGTGGTGACGCTGGACCAGATCGTCGCCCTGGGCAGCGGTGTCGACATCCTGTTCGACCTGACCGGCATCCCCGCCGTGCGGCGCGAGATCCGCGAAAAGCTGATGGCGCAGGGTAACCACCACACGGTGATCGCCTCGGAGACCATCGCCCGCCTGATCTGGGCCATGACCACCGACGACGACCTGCCGGTCATCGCCGGCCGCAGCACCGGCTACTGAGGCTGCCTACGGCCCGACCGGGACGATGGTGGCCACGCCATCGTCGGTAATGCCGATCAACAGCAGGCCGTCGCCCGACACCGCCAGCTGGCGCGGCAGCAGCAGCCTGCCGCTGGACAGCTTGAACTGGTTGAGCAGCTTGCCGCTGGTGTCGTACATCCACACATCGCTGATGGCCGCCTTGACGGCGGCGCCGCAATAGATGCGGCCGTCGCTGCCCAGCTTGACGTTGTTGGGCGTGCCGTCGCCGGCCGCCAGGTAGCCCAGCACCCCCAGGTCGACCGGATTGAGAATGCTGCACAGCTTGGGCGTGCTGCTGGCGGTGTAGATCCGCGTGCCGTCCTGGCTGACCGCGATGTCCTGGCCCAGGGTGCCGGTGTTGGCGTGGCTGGCGGCCGGAACCTTGGCCGGATACAGGGTGCCGCCGTTGAGGGCGGCATAGTCGACGCTGAGCGTGGTGATGGCCACTACTGCGGCGTTCTCGGCCTGCTGCAGCAGGCGGTTGCCGTCGCCGCTGGCGGCCAGCGTGCCGCCGCCGGCCAGCGGCAGGCTGAGGCGGGCGCCGCTGGACGTCAGGTAGGCCGCGCCGTTGCTCAGCACCAGCATTTCCACGCCGTTCGGGCGTATCACCTTGAGGCGGGTCGACTGGTCGGCGTCGACCGCCTGCTGCGACAGCACCGCCTGGGTGTTGAGGTCGATGGTGACCAGCGAGTGGCTGCTCAGGTTCAGCAGGTACAGGTAGTCGCCGTTGGCGCTGGTGGCCATGTCGCCCAGGCTGGCGCCCAGGCCGGTGATGGTGCCGGTCTTCTGTCCGCTGTAGAGGTTGTAGATGTCGATGTAGGCGCCGCCGTTGTGCGCGTAGGCGTAGGGCCGGATCGGATCGGTGATCACGTTGGTGTAGGTCAGCGCGGTGCTGGTGTTGGCCTGCGGCGTGCGCGTGCCTTTCCACAGCGCCACGCGGATCGGCTCGGGCGCGCTGGCGTCGGTGTCGAACGGGGTCAGCGTGACGGTGGCGATGCTCAGCGTGTTCGCGCCCAGCGTGGTCGGGTCGGCCGTCAGGATCAGGTTGCTGCCGTTGACGCCGGCCGTCAGCCAGCTCTGGCTGGAGGCGGCGCTCATGCCGCCGAAGCTGCCGTAGTTGTCGCGCACGGTCAGGGTGCGGGTCAGCCTGCTCCAGCCCGGCGTGCCGCTGAAGGCGACCCCGGTCTCCGACGGCAGCAGCTTGTGCTGGTCCTTGTTAATCGTCAGCAGCACCGGCGCGACCACGCGGTCGCCGTTGACGCGGGCGGTGGCGTTGACCAGCGCCGAGGTGACGCCGACGCCGGCGTTGGCCGGCAGCGCGCTGAAGGCGACGTTGCTGGCGCCTTGGTTGACGTTGCCGCCGAGGACGCTGGCGGAGGCCCAGCCGGGCAGGGTGCCGAACGACCAGGGCCAGGCGTTGGTGACGGTGTTCAGGCTCAGCGCCAGGCTCGGGCTGGCGCTGAAATCGCGGCCGTAGGGGCCGCCCAGGGTGATGCTGTTGAGCGATGCGCTCAGCGTGGCCGGGCTCAGGTTGAGCGTGACCGGCAGGCTGCGGCCGGCCTGGCCGGTGGCGCTCAGGGCGACGCTGCCGCTGTAGCTGGCGCTGGCCAGCGTGCCGACGGTGGGATCGACCGTCAGCACCGCGGTGGCCGGCGTGATGCCGCTGGTGGGCGAGATGCGCAGCCACGCGCCGTTGGCCGTGGCGCTCCAGCTGGCGCTGCTCTGGTCGTCGGTGTCGAGCGTGATCACCTGGTTGGGCACCGGGGCGCCGTTGATGGCGTTGAAGGTGACGCTGCCGGCGGTGACCAGGCCGCTGGGCTGGACCGACAGCGTGGCCGGCAGCACGGCGCTCTGGCCGTCGCTGGCGCTGATGGTCAGCGTGGTGCTGTAGTCGCCCACCGCCAGGCCGGTCGGATCGAAGGCGACGCTGAGCGTGCCGCTGCCGTTGCCGCTGGCGGCGCCGGGCTTGAGCCAGGCGGCGCCGCTGGTGGCGGTCCAGCTGCGGCCCTCGCTGCTGATGGCGACGTTGATCGCGGCCGGCGCGGCCGCGCCCAGGTGGGCGGTGCCGCCGAGCGCGACGGCCGGCGTGGCGCTAAAGCTCAGCTGGCCGACCGGCACCACCTGCAGGTTGTAGGGCAGCAGCATCGGCGAGCCGGGGAATTGCGCGGCGCAGCCGCTGTCGCGGCACAGGCGCACGGTGAAGCTGCCGGTGTAGCTGCCGGCCGCCAGCGACGGCGAGGTTTGCAGCACGGCGTGGTACTGAGTGTCGCTGTCGCGTATCAGCTGGGCGTTGGGCAGCAGCACGCCGTTGCTGTCGACCACGCTGGCGAGCACGCTGCTGGCGTTGGCGAAGTCGGCCGGCCTGGCCACGGTGGCGATGATGTTGAGGGTGAGCGAGGTGCCGGCGTTGATGTTGCCGCGGACGGTGTCGGGGTTGAAGCTGAGGGCGGGCGAGACGGCCGGGGTGCCGGGATCGGCGCTGCTGCCGCCGCCGCCACCGCCGCATCCGGTCAGCAGCGCGGCCAGCAGGAGTGGCAGAAGGTAGACGGACCTGGGTCTCAGCATGGCGGTATCCTTGGGTAAGCACAGCTTGATTTACACATTTTGCATTGTTGCGTGTTTGCAACTATGTGTCAAGCGCCGGGCCGGGGCCGCGCCCCGGCCAGAATACCATCGCGCACGCCTATTTGCCCGCCGCGTGCGCCTCATAGGCGCGGATGCGGTCCAGCTTGGCCGAATACAGGTCGTGGTCGCCACGCGTGGTGCTGTTGGCTAGGGCCTTGACCATGTGGATGTCCGCTTCGCGCAGATTGCCCAGCTGGTAATTGGCCAGCGCCAGCCAGAAGTGGAACTCGTGGTAGTCCGGCGCCCGCTCCACCTCGCGCGCGAACAGGTCGCGCGCGCGGCGGTAGTCGCCGGCCTGCATGGCGGCCTGGCCCAGGTTGAAGAAATGGAAGGGCGGGTCGGGTTCCAGCTGGGCCAGGCGGATGCGCAGCCGGTCCGCCTCGGCCTGCTTGTCCGGGCCGGGCTGGACGGCCAGCGACTGCACCAGGTTGGACAGGAAGATGGTGTTGTCCGGCGCCTGCGACAGCGCGTAGCGCAGCGCCCGCTCGGCGTCGGCCACGTTGCCGTGGTGCTGGTAGACCACGGCCAGCGTGTTGTAGGCGTTCAGGAAGCCCGGGTCCTGCTCGACCGCCTTGCGGGCCGACCAGTAGGCGTCGTCCAGCTTGCCCTGCGACAGCAGCTCGGCGGCGCGGTTGTTCAGGTACATGGCGAGGATGGTCTGCTCTTCCAGCGGCTTGGCGTTTTCGCGCGCCTTGGGCGGAATGGGGATGAAGTCCACCGTCAGCGCGTTCGACAGGTCGACGCTGTAGATGTCGCCGTGCGACAGGCGCGGCCGGCCCAGCGCCAGGTTGACGTGGTTGCTGGCGAAATACAGGTCGCCGGCGCGGCTCCAGCTTTCCTCGACCTCGACCTGCTGGAACTGCACCACGAGGTTGAGCTCGTGCGCCAGCGCGGCCGTCATGATGGCCAGCGACAGGCAGTTGCCGGCGCGCGCCTCGAAGGTTTGCGCGGCGTCGCGGGTCATGGCCGAATCGTATTCGAGCTGCAGCTTGTCCCTGCGGTACAGGGCGTCGAACAGCTCGCGGCGGGGATCCTTGTGCGCCAGGTTGTGGCCGATTTCACGGCTCAGGTAGTCGCGCATCGCCGGGCTGACGGCGAACACGTGGGCAGTGTCGACCGGCGTCGCCGGCGGCTGGAACAGTTGATCGTGGAATACCATCGGCGCGGCCGCGCGCGGCGTCAGCGACGGCCCGGCGCAACCGCACAGCAGCGCGGCGCACACGGTCAGGGCCCATGCTTTCATGACGAGTCTCCCTTTGCTGCGGAGCACAAGCCGGCGCCGCACCAGGCAGCGGATTCTGGGTTCCGCTTGAGGAAAGTATCCTCGGCTCGTGGGGCTATGTCAAACGGGAATTTGCGGCAAGTTCAAGCCAGCGGGCGCAGCTCCAGCGGCTGGCCGTCGGCGTCAAAGCGCAGCGCCACCTGCAGCGCGCCGATGCCGATGCTGGCCAGCGCGTCGCGCAGGTCGTCGACCTCCAGCTCCAGGTCGGCGCCGAGGTCGAGCGGCTTGTCGGCGCTGGCCAGCACGGCCTCGCCGTCGCGCAGCTGGACCCGCAGCACCATCTCGTCGTCGACGTCGGACGGCGCGATGACGGCGTTCAGCGCGTCCGGCGCGCGGCCGGCCATCGCCTGGTTGAGCGTGGACAGCAGTTGCAGCATCGCGTACTCGGCCTGGCCCTGGGCGCGGGCGCCGAAGAACAGGTCCTGGTACAGGAAGTTCAGGCGCAGCGCGTTGTCCGCGCCGCGGCCGCGGCCCAGGCAGCGCGCCACCAGCGGCGCGTGCTGCTCGGTCCATTTCTGGTAGCGCCCGGCGCGCTGGGCGAAGTAGGCGTCGGCCGCCTTCTCGCTGGCCGGCACCTTGTAGAAGGCGTCGTCGGCGCGCTTCATCGCGAAGCCCAGCAGGAAGCGCAGCTCGACGGCGGCGTCGTCCGCGCCGAAGCCGGTGGCCGACCAGCCGGCCGCCATGCTGCGCTCCAGCGCCGGCGCGGCGGCGATCTTTTTCTCGGTCAGCGACTGCGCCGCCTCGCGCACCATGGCGTGCAGCTGGCCGTAGGTGACGCGTTCGAATTGGTCGAGGTCGTAGGCGTGGCTGACCAGCACCACCTTGGCGTTCTTGCTTTCCAGGCCGGCGTCGGTGAAGCTGTCGAGCAGGGCTTCGTAGGCGGCGGCGTCCTGGAAATCGAAGGCCGGGTCGAGGCCGCCCTGGCTGTGGACGAACACCGGAATGGCGAAGGCGTCGATCTCCATCTCGGGCGCGCCTTCGCGGCGCAGGATCAGGCTGGCCGCGCCTTCCTCGACCGCGTTGCGCAGGTAGCGGTAGCCGTCGCGCGATTCGTCGCGCGCCAGTTCGATGGCGCCGTACAGCACCTCGTCCTTGCCCTGGTTGAGCAGCTTGCGTAGCAGGCGCTGGAAGTCCAGCGCTTTCTGGGCCAGCTCGGCGCGGGTGCTGTCGGCCACGATGTCGTCGTTGAACTCGCCGTCGGCCAGGTCCAGGGCCAGGGCGCACAGTTCGGTGGTTTGCTGCTCGTCTTTCAGTTCCGGGGAGTTCGCGGATTTGCGCGGTACGGGGCGCTTATTTTTAGGCATGTTTCTGATGGTTCGCTTATCGTTCGGTGTGGAAGGCTTCGTGCAGTTCGTCCAGCAGGTCGGCGGTTTCATCCTCGGACAGGCCGAGGTGGCGGCAGGCCTGGTCGCCGCCCTTTTCCCATTCGTAGGACAGGTTGGCGCCGTGGAAGCGGGCGATGCCTTTTTCCGCCAGCAGCGCCAGCGCCACCAGCGAGCGCACGGCGTCGTCGGTGGCCGGGTCGTCCAGCACGCGGTAGTCGTGGTGCAGCAGGATGGCCCACGAGACGTCCGGCGACAGCCCCCAGTTGCGCGCCAGCAGGCAGCCGATGGCGGCGTGGTTGGTGCTGTAGCGATTATCCTCGATGTCGGTGAAGGCTTGCCCGGCGTCGTCGCAGGCGTCGGCGTAGGTGGCGGCGTAGTCGGCGAAGCGGTTCATCAGCAGCGGCACGCCGATGTCGCAGAACAGGCCGAAGGTGTGGGCGATGTCCGGCGGGGCGATGCGCAGCTTGCGCGAGAAGAACACCACGGCCTGGGCGCGGCGCGCCGAGATCTCCCAGAACGCGTTCAGGTCGGCTTCCTTGCCGTCGATGGCCTGGCGCGCCAGCAGCCCGGTCAGCAGGGCCGCGCACTGGTTGATGCCGAGGAAATTGATGCCCTGTTCGACCGACTTGGCCTTGCGCGCGGCGCCGAAGAACGGCGAGTTGGCCAGCTTGAGCAGGGCGCCGGACATGCCGACGTCGTTGCCGATGATGCGGGCGATGCGGCGGGGCGACGGATCCGGCTGGGCCAGCTCGCGCTGCAGGTCGACGAGCAGGCTGGGCCGTGGAGGAATACGGATGGAGCGCATCAGCGCTTCTTCCACCGCGTTTTCAACTGGCATGGCTGGGGCTGCAACTGTCGTCATTGTGTTCTTCAGGGGCTACGGGTGGCGATGCAATGCTGCACTATAAACCAGTGCGCTCACGCATGCTGGGCATGCTTACCCTGATTATCGCCGCAAGCGCGGGCGGCGGGCATGAATTTATCCTGAATTTCTGCCGGGGCCGCCATATTTTGTCGCTAATTCCCGCCTGACGGGGCGATTCGATAATCATTTGTCACGGATTTCGTGAGCTTCCAGGCCAGATTGGCATTTACAATACGGCCATGGACACACATCTGGCCGGCATAGATTTCAGCGCGCCCTCGGCCGAGGTGGCGCGGCAGCTGATCGGCGTCACCCTGCTGGTGGACGGCGTGGGCGGGCGCATCGTCGAGACCGAGGCCTACGACCGCACCGAGCCGGCCGCGCACAGCTTCAACGGTCCGACGCCGCGCAATTTTTCCATGTTCGGGCCGCCGGGACGCAGCTATGTGTACCGCTCGCACGGCTTGCACTGGTGCCTGAATTTCGTCTGCCGCGAGGAGGGCCACGGCGCCGGCGTGCTGATCCGCGCGCTGGAGCCGCTGGCCGGGCTGGCGCAGATGCGCGAGCGGCGCGGGCTGGACGACGAGCGCCTGCTGTGCTCGGGGCCGGGGCGGCTGTGCCAGGCGCTGGGCGTCACGCGCGCGCACAACAACCTGGCGCTGGACGCGCCGCCGTTCGCCCTGCTGGCGCCGGAGCGGGCCGGGGTCGCCGTGCTAGCCGGCCCGCGCATCGGCATCAGCAAGGCGATGGAGCTGCCGTGGCGCTTCGGCCTGGCCGGCTCGCGCTTTTTGAGCAAGCCCATGCGCTGACGGCGCCTCCACCTTGAACACCGACACCGCCTGCGACAGCTGCACCGCCTGCTCCTGCAGGCTGGCGGCGGCGGCGGCCGCCTGTTCCACCAGCGCGGCGTTCTGCTGCGTCACATCGTCCATCTGACCGACCGCCTGGTTGACCTCGGCGATGCCCTGGGCCTGCTCGGCGCTGGCCTTGCTGATGCGGGCGATGACGTCGTTGACCTGCTGCACCGACTCGACGATGGCCTCCATGCGCTCGCCGGCCTGGTGCACCGAGGTGCTGCCGCTGTCGATGGTGGCCACCGAGGCCGCGATCAGCGCCTTGATCTCCCTGGCGGCGGCGGCCGAGCGCTGCGCCAGCGTGCGCACCTCGCTGGCGACCACCGCGAAGCCGCGGCCCTGTTCGCCGGCGCGCGCCGCTTCCACGGCCGCGTTGAGCGCCAGGATGTTGGTCTGGAAGGAGATGCTGTCGATCACGCCGATGATGTCGACGATCTGGCGCGAGCTGGCGCGGATCGAGGCCATGGTCTGCACCGCCTGGTGCACGGCGGCGCCGCCGTGCCGGGCCAGGTCGGCGGCGCCGGCCGCCAGCCGGCAGGCCTGCTGGGCGCCGGCGGCGTTGTCCTGCACCGCCTTGGTCAGGCTGGCCATGGCGCTGGCGGTTTCCTCCAGCGAGCCGGCCTGCATCTCGGTGCGGGTCGACAGGTCGAGGTTGCCGCTGGCGATTTCGTGGGCGGCGCAGTCGATCGCCTGCACCGACGCCAGGATGGCGCTCAGGATCCGGGTCAGCTTGTGCATGGTGTGGTCCAGCATGCGGGCGGTGTCGGCGATCTCGTCGCGGCCGTGGTTGTCGCCGCGGCCGGCCACCAGGCGGCCGGCCTCCAGCGCCACCACCACGTCGGCGATGGCGCGGATGTCGTGCAGCATGGCGCCGCGCACCGCCATCGTCACCCCCATCGACAAGGCGATCGACAGCAGCACCATCACCGCCATGCTGGTGCCGAGGGTGTGGAACTCGTCCCGCGCGCGCGCGTAGGCCTGCTCGCTGAGGGTTTTTTCCAGCGCCGACAGCTGCGCCAGCTGTTCGTTCAGCAGCAGGAATTGTTTTTCGCCGTGGGCCATGGCGTTGGTGGCGATGCTCTGGTCGATGCTGGCCATCTCCATGGTGTCCTGCACGGCCTTGCGGTAGGCGGTCAGCGATTGCAGCGTCTGCTCGACGATCTTGCGCTCGGCGGCGTTGTCGTCGGCCGTGGCCTGCGTGCCCAGCTGGCGCAGCTGGGTCTCGATGTTGGCGTGGCCGGCCTTGATCTGCCTGGCCAGCGCCTCCAGCCGGGGCTGGGAGAAGCTGCCGTTGACCCAGGCCAGCAGCTGGTAGATGTGGGCGTGGGCATAGCGGGTTTCGCCGGTGACGTCGGCGGCGGTCCTGAGGCGGGCCGCGCGCACCTGCACCAGGTTTTCCAGCGAGGCGTTCTGCCGCACCATGCCGTAGTAGGCGGCGGCGGCCGTGACGACCAGCAGCAGCAGCACCAGGCCGGGCGCCAGCAGCAGTTTGGGACCGATACGCAGTTTGCTCAGCATGGTGCTCTCCCGCCGCTATTTTTTGTAGATGCCCGCTTCCAGCACCACGTCGCCGACGCGCAGGATGTAGGTGGTCTTGGGTTCGATCTTGCCGCTGCCGGGATTCTTGTACTGGTAGTCGACCCAGCCGTGGCCTTTTTTGGCGGCCAGCTCGATGATCTCGCGGCGGTATTTCTTGCCGCTGGCGTCGGGCACGTCGGTCAGGTCCTTGCCGACGATGGAGGGGTTGAAGGGGTGCGCCAGCACGACGCCGGTGCCGAGGTCGCGCAGGTCGACGTACAGCGAACCCTGCACGAATTCCGGATCCTTGGCGGCGACCTTCCTGATCAATTCGTCCTTGCCGTGGGCCTTGAGGAAGGCGGCGCTCTTCTCCACGATGGCGATGGCGTCCTTTTCGATGGGCTCGGCGGCGAAGGCGGGGGCGTGCAGCAGGGCGGCGGCGACGGCGACGGCGGCCAGCAGGGCGTTGTGTCTCATGGCGGTTCCTTGTGGTGGGGGCGGGCAGGCTTGCTCTCATGAACTGTACGCCGGCGTGGAGGGCGAGGATTGCGCTGCCGCAAGTTCTGGCCGTATGGCAATTTTGCACGCCGCCGGCGTCAAGGGAAAATCTATTTCCGTGCGTCAGTTGATTTGCGGCAATCACAGTTCCGGCGGGCGGCCTAGCATGCAGTTTCCGCTCCCCCCCTTCCCCTTTTATTGCGATAGGAACCTGCGATGACCTCTACCCCGATAGCGTCCTGGAATAGCGCCGCCGCCCAGGCGCCCAAGTTCAAGCCCTTCATCCGCCAGACCATCCCCAATTCCCGCCAGTGGGAATGGCTGACGCCCGATTTGCAGGAAGCGGTGCAGGTGGTGTCGCACGTGCTGCCGTTCCGCACCAATGAATACGTGATGGACCACCTGATCGACTGGAGCAACATCCCGGACGATCCGATCTTCCGCCTGACCTTCCCGCACCGCGACATGCTGGCGCCGGACGACTACGCGCAGCTGCGCGAGCTGGTGCTGGGCCGCGCCAACCAGCAGGCGCTGACGGAGCTGGTGCGGCGCATCCGCCTGCGCATGAACCCCCATCCGGCCGGGCAGATGACGCACAACGTGCCGCGCGTGAACGACGCCCCGCTCAAGGGCCTGCAGCACAAGTACAAGGAGACGGTGCTGTTCTTCCCCAGCGCCGGCCAGACCTGCCACGCCTACTGCACCTTCTGCTTCCGCTGGCCGCAGTTCGTCGGCATGGACGACATGAAGTTCGACGCCAGGGAGTCGCACCAGCTGGCCGACTACCTGCGCCTGCACCCCGAGGTGACCGATGTGCTGATCACCGGCGGCGATCCGCTGATCATGAACACGCGCTCGCTGGAGGCGTACATCGAGCCGCTGCTGGCGCCGGACCTGGCGCACATCCAGAACATCCGCATCGGCACCAAGTCGGTGGCCTACTGGCCGCAGCGCTTCGTCACCGACCGCGACGCCGACGACCTGCTGCGCCTGTTCGAGCGGGTGGTCGGCAGCGGCAAGAACATGGCCATCATGGGCCACTACAACCACGCGGTGGAGCTGCGGCCGGCGATCGCGCAGCAGGCGGTCAAGCGCATCGTCGGCACCGGCGCCACGCTGCGCATGCAGGGGCCGCTGATCCGCCACATCAACGAGGACCCGCGCAGCTGGGCCGAGTTGTGGCAGACCGGCGTGCGGCTGGGCGCCATCCCCTACTATATGTTCGTCGAGCGCGACACCGGCCCGCGCGAGTACTTCCAGCTGCCGCTGGCGCGCGCGCACGAGATCTTCCAGCAGGCCTACCAGATGGTGTCGGGCCTGTCGCGCACGGTGCGCGGGCCGTCGATGAGCGCCTTCCCCGGCAAGGTGGTGATCGACGGTATCGTCACCATCGGCGGCGAGAAGGTGTTTGCCTTGCAGTTCCTGCAGGCCCGCAACGCCGACTGGGTGCGCAAGCCGTTCTACGCCAGGTTCGATCCGCAGGCCACCTGGATGGACGAGCTCAAGCCGGCCTTCGGCAAGGACAAGTTCTTCTTCGAGGAGGAGGGCGGCAGCCGCAGCGAGTACGGCGCCGAGCCGCCGGGCCAGCGCAAGGTGATCCCGCTGATGCCGGCGCGCCAGGACGAGGCGCAGCGCGGCGGCGCGGCGGTCGTCAGCGCGGCCGGCTGCGGCGCGCGCAGTCCCGCGTAGGTGCGGCCATGTCCGGCCGCGCGGTGTTCGTGCTGGTGTTCCTGCCGTTCGCGCTGGGCCACTACCTGTCTAGCCTGATCCGCACCGTCAACGCGACGCTGGCGCCGCAGCTGATGGCGGCGCTGGCGCTGAGCCCCGGCCAGCTTGGCCTGCTGACCAGCGCCTTCTTCCTGGCGTTCGCGCTGGCGCAGCTGCCGGTCGGCATGGCGCTGGACCGCTGGGGGCCGGCGCGGGTGCAGCCGCCCATGCTGCTGCTGGCGGCGCTGGGCGCGCTGGCCTTCTCCGGCGGCCACGGTTTCGCCCAGCTGCTGGTGGCGCGCGCGTTGATCGGGCTGGGGCTGGGCGGCTGCTTCATGTCGGCGGTGAAGGCGGTATCGACCTGGATCGCGCCGGCGCGGCTGCCGTCGGTGCAGGGTTACCTGATCGCGGCGGGTGGCCTGGGCGCGGCGTCGGCCACCTTGCCGGTGCGGCTGGCGCTGCACTACACCGACTGGCGCGGCCTGTTTGTCGGCCTGGCCGCGATGGCGGCCGCGCTGGCGCTGCTGATACGGCTGGTGGCGCCGGCCACGCCGCCCGCCGCAGCGTCTGCCGGCGCCGCGCGGCCGGCTAGCCTGACGGTGCTGCGCGAGGTGCTGAACCATCCGGCCTTCCGCGAGGTGGCGCAGCTGGTGCTGGTGCCGCACATGGTGTTCTTCGGCATCCAGGGCTTGTGGATCGGCCGCTGGCTGACCGACGTCGCCGGCTACTCCGAGGCGGCGGTGGCCTACCTGCTGTACCTGGGCATGGCGGCGGTGATCTTCGGCGCCATCGCGGTCGGCATGATCACCGAATGGGCCGGCCGGCGCGGCGTGGCGCCGGTCAGCGTGGCGGCGGCCGGGGTGGCGCTGTTCATCGCGGTGCAACTGGGCTTTGTGTGCAACTGGGCGCCCAGCTACCAGCCGCTGTCGGTGTTGTTTACGCTGGTGGGCACGGTCACCGGCATCGAGTATGCGATCGTCGCGCAAAGCCTGCCGGCCGCGCTGACCGGGCGCGGCGCCACCTGCCTGAACCTGTTGATCTTCCTGGGCGCGTTCGCGGTGCAGGCGGGCTTCGGGCTGCTGCTTGGCTGCTGGCGGCCGGACGTGCTGCGGCACTATCCGGCGCAGGCCTACCAGGTGGCGTTCGCGGTGCTGGTGCTGCTGCAGCTGCGCGGACTGTTGTTATTCGCGCGGCGGCGCTGCGGTGCGGGCGCGCAATCCGGTAGAATCGAGCACCAATCCGGCAGCCCGGCAACCAGCCCTCCGATCGCACGATGACTACTGCAACCACCGTCTTTGTCTCCCTGCCGGCCGTCTGGCAGGACTGGATCATGGAAAACCTGGCGCGCGCCTGCAGCCCGCTGGACATGGCCAACAGCATGGTGGCCTCCGGCCAGCACAGCATGGCGGTGGCGCGCGCCGCCATCGACGAGGCGCTGGCGCTGCGCGCGGCGGCCGAGCATGCGCCGGCGCCGCAGGCCAGCGTGTTCGTGGCGCCGCAGCAGATGCCGTACATCGACCTGGAACGCAACCTGGTCGCCGCGCCGGACCGCGTGGTGGAAGTGCTGTTCGTGCTGAAGCAGCCGCAGATCATCCTGCTGGGGAATGTGCTCAGCGACGAGGAGTGCGACGCCATCATCGCCCATTGCGGCACGCGCTACACGCGCTCCACCGTGACCGGCGAGGCCGACGGCGCCAGCGTGGTGCACGAGGGCCGCACCAGCGAGATGGCCTTCATCCAGCGCGGCGAGGCCGACGTGGCCGAGCGCATCGAGCGGCGGCTGGCGGGGCTGGCGCACTGGCCGGCCGAATGCAGCGAGCCGTTCCAGCTGCAGAAGTACGGCGTGACGCAGGAGTACCGCCCGCATTACGACTGGCTGGACCCGGACAGCAGCGGTCATCGCAGCCACCTGGCGCGTGGCGGCCAGCGCCTGGCCACCTTCATCCTGTACCTGAGCGACGTGGAGCAGGGCGGCGGCACGGTGTTCCCCGGCCTGGGGCTGGAGGTGTATCCGAAGAAGGGCAACGCGCTGTGGTTCCTCAACACCGACCTCAATCACCAGCCGGACAAGCAGACCTTGCACGGCGGTGCGCCGGTGGTCAGCGGCACCAAGATCATCGCCAACAAATGGCTCAGGCAAGGGCGCTACGGTTAGAATGGCGGGCACAGACCCACCGCTTTTAACCTAGGAACCCCATGAGACTCGTTCGTTACGGCCGTCCCGGCAAAGAGAAACCAGGCCTGATCGATGACGAAGGCAAGCTGCGCGACCTGTCCGGCGTGATCGCCGACATCGACGCGGCGCAGCTGGCGCCCAAGGCGCTGCGCAAGCTGGAGAAGATCCCGCACGCCTCGCTGCCGCTGGTGCGCGGCAATCCGCGCTACGGCGTGCCGCTGGCGCGCGTGGGCAAATTCATCGGCATCGGCCTCAATTACTCGGACCACGCGGCCGAATCGGGCATGCCGGTTCCCAAGGAGCCGGTGGTGTTCATGAAGGCGATCACCTGCCTGTCCGGCCCGGACGATCCCATCATGCTGCCGCAAGGCTCGAAGAAGACCGACTGGGAAGTGGAGCTGGGCGTGGTGATCGGCACCCGCGCGCAGTATGTCAGCGAGGAGGACGCGCTCAAATACGTGGCCGGCTATTGCGTGGTCAACGACGTGTCGGAGCGCTCGTTCCAGCTGGAGCGCGGCCCGCAGTGGGACAAGGGCAAGGGCTGCGATACCTTCGGCCCGGTCGGCCCGTGGCTGGTGACGCAGGAAGACATCTACGATGTGCAGAAGCTGGACCTGTATCTGGAGCTGAACGGCAAGCGCATGCAGACCGGCTGCACCGACACCATGGTGTTCTCGGTGGCGCAGATTGTCAGCTACCTGTCGAAGTTCATGACGCTGGAGCCGGGCGACGTGATCGCCACCGGTACGCCGCCGGGCGTGGGCCAGGGCCGCAAGCCGCAGCGCTTCCTGAAAAAAGGCGACGTCCTGCGGCTGGGCATCGCCGGCCTGGGCGAGCAGCAGCAGGACGTCATCGCCTGGACGGCGCGCTAAACCCGCACGGCGAGCCGCCGCGGGGTCAGACCCCGTACGGGGTCTGACCCCTCTAACGGTGGCGGGGTGCAGGTGGCGCTGGCCAGCGCCCGCGCCAGGGCGTCGGCCAGCCGGCTGGTGATCTCCGCCAGTTCGGCCTCGGTGGCGATGAACGGCGGCGCCAGCAGGATATGGTCGCCGCGCCGGCCGTCGATGGTGCCGCCCATCGGATAGACCATCAGGCCGCAGGCCATCGCCTGCTGCTTGACCGCCGCATGCAGCTGGCAGGCCGGATCGAAGGGCTCCTTGCTGTCGCGGTCCCGCACCAGCTCCAGCGCCAGCAGCATGCCGCGCCCGCGGATGTCGCCCACGTGCGGATGGTTGCCGAACGCCTCGCGCAGCATGCGGCGGAAGGCGGCGCCGCGCACCGTGACGGCGCCCAGCAGACAATCCCGCTGTATCACCTTCTGCACCGCCAGCGCGGCGGCGGCGGCCACCGGGTGGCCCATGTAGGTGTGGCCGTGCTGGAAGGCGCCGCTGCCTTCGCGCAGCCGCCGCACCACATGCGCGCGCGCCAGCACGGCGCCGATCGGCTGGTAGCCGGCGCCCAGGCCTTTGCCCAGCACCACCAGGTCCGGCAGCACGCCTTCCTGTTCGAACGCGTACAGCGTGCCGGTGCGGCCCATGCCGCACATGACTTCATCGAGGATCAGCAGGATGCCGTACTGGTCGCACAGCTTGCGCACGCCGCGGAAGTAGCCGGGCGTGGGCGGCACGGCGCCGGCGGTGGCGCCCACCACCGTCTCGGCCACGAAGCCGATGATGTTCTGCGGGCCGTGTTCGAGGATGGTCGCCTCCACTTCGGCCAGCAGGGTGGCGGTGTAGTCGGCGGTGCTCTGGCCGTCGGCGCGGTCGCGGTACTCGTAGCAGGGGGCGACGCGCGGCACCGCCATCAGCAGCGGCTCGAACGGGCGGCGGCGCCACTCATTGCCGCCGATGGCCAGCGCGCCCAGCGTGTTGCCGTGGTAGCTCTGGCGGCGCGCGATGAACAGGCTGCGCTGCGGCTGGCCCGCTTCGACCCAGTACTGGCGTCCCAGTTTGAGGGCGGTCTCCATCGCCTCGGAACCGCCCGACACCAGGTAGACGTGATCGAGGTCGCCGGGGGCATCGTTGGCCAGGCGGCTGGCCAGTTCCTCGGCGGCGTCGCAGCTGAAGAAGGCCGTGTGGGCGTAGGCGTTGCGGTCGATCTGGGCGTGCATGGCGGCCAGCACGTCGGGATGGCCGTGGCCCAACGAGGAGACAGCGGCGCCGCCGCTGGCGTCGAGATAGCTGCGGCCCTGGCTGTCGCGCACCGTCAGGCCGGTGGCGCCGACGGCCAGCGGCGGGGCGCGGCGCAGGTTGCGGTGGATGATGTGGCTCATGGCGTCCTTTCGGTCGGGGTGACGAAGAGCAGACGATAGCTGTGATCGGCTTGTGTTCTATTGATCTATGCCGCACCATGAGCGAATAATTTTCGTGTATGCCCGCAGGAGTGACTGTTTATGATTGACCGTTTGGGACCAATTCCGTTTGCCGACATGAGCGCGGCCCAGCAGGTGGCGGCGCAAGCCGTGATCGACGGGCCGCGCGGGGCCTTGTACGGGCCGTTCGTGCCGCTGATCCGCAGCCCGGAGCTGATGGCGGCGGCGCAGCGCATGGGCGAGTACCTGCGCTACCGCAGCGCGATCGGCACGCGGCTGACGGAGCTGGCGATCCTGGTGACGGCGCGCCAGTGGAGCCAGCAGGTGGAGTGGGCGATCCACGAGCCGATCGCGCGCCAGTACGGCATCGCGGATGAGGTGATCGCGGCGGTGGCGGCGCGCCGGCGGCCGGACGGCATGGCGGCCGACGAGGCGCTGGTGCACGACTTCTGCCTGCAGCTGCACCAGCGGCAGCGGGTCGATGACGAGACCTACGCGGCGGCGCTGGCGGCCTTCGGCGAGCACGGGGTGGTGGACCTGATGGGCATCAACGGCTACTACACCTTCCTGGCGATGGTGATGAACGCGGCGCAGACGGCGGTGCCGGCGTCCGCGGCCGCGCCGCTGCCGGATTGACGATCAAAGAGATAGTGATGGATCAACTGAGAGCATATTTTTTGCGCCTGCAGGCGACGCTGCCCGCCGACGGGCCGGGCTTCAGCGCGCTGGTGGTGCGCGATGGCGAGGTGACGTTCGAGCTGCACCATGGCCTGGCATCGCTGGAGCTGGCGGTGCCGTTGTCGGCGCGGTCGGCGTATTACCTGGCGTCGGAGTCCAAGCAGTTCACCGCGGCGGCCGTGCTGGCGCTGGTGCGCGCCGGGAAGATCGGGCTGGATGACGATGTGCGCGCGCTGCTGCCGGAGCTGGCCGGCTTCGAGCAGCCGTTCGCCTTGCGCAGCCTGCTCAATCACAGCAGTGGAATTCCGGATTACTTCCAGTTCCTGCGCTGCCAGCCGGGCAGGCACGAGGCGGACTATTTCAACAACGCGGACATCCTGCGTGTGATCGCGCGCATGGACACGGTCGACGGCGGCGCCGGGCATCGCTACAGCAACAGCAACTACATCCTGCTGGCGGCGCTGATCGAGCGCCTGAGCGGCATGCCGGCCGCGCGCTACCTGCGCGAGACGCTGCTGCTGCCGCTGGGGATCACGCGCATGGGCTTTGACGACGACCGCCAGAACGTGTTGCCGCATCGGGTCAGCAGCTACGAAGCCGATCCGCAGCGGCCTGGCGGCTACCGCCAGCATCTGGGCAATGCCAATACGGTGGGCGACGGCGGCATGTACGCCAGCACGCAGGAGCTGGTGGTGTGGGAGCGCGCGTGGCACCGGCAGTGGGCCGAGCCGGACAGCTTGCTGCATGCGATGTTGCAGCCGTCGCCGCTGGCCGACGGCACGGTGCCGGATTACCGCTTCGGTCTGGAGTGGGTGCGGCGCCAGGAGCACGACGTGGTGTTCCATGGCGGCTGCCTGTGGGGTTTCAATACGCTGTTGCTGCGCCTGCCGCAACTGCGCATGTCGGTGATCCAGCTGGCCAATTCCGACCGCGCGCAGCCGGAACTGGAACCGCTGGTGGCGGCGGCGCTGGCTTAGGCCAGCACCTTCTTCAGCCAGGCGCTGATGTGGTCCACTTCTTCCTGGCACAGCGAGTGCTGCATCGCGTAGTCGTGCCATTCGACGTTATAGCCCAGCTGCTTGAGCAGGTCGCGCGACTGTTCGGCGCGGGCTACCGGGATCACCGGGTCCATGCGGCCGTGCACCATGAAGATCGGCGTGGCCAGGCTGGCCTGGGTGTGCTCGGCGGCGGCCTTGGCGGCGATCGGCACGTAGCCCGACAGGCACATCAGGCCGGCCAGCTTCTCCTGCTGGCGCATGCCGGTCTGCAGCGTCATCGCGCAGCCTTGCGAGAAGCCGGCCAGGATGATGCGCCCGGCCGGGATGCCGCGCGCCTTCTCGCGTTCGATCAGCGCCTCGACCTTGGCTTGCGAGGCGCGCAGGCCGGCTTCGTCTTCCTGGCGGCCCAGGTCGCTGGCGACGATGTCGTACCAGGCCCGCATCACGTAGCCGTTGTTGATGGTCACCGGCATGGTGTCGGCGTTGGGGAAGATGAAGCGGATCGGCGGCAGGCCGCGCAGGTCCAGCTCGCGCAGCATGGGCACAAAGTCGTTGGCGTCGGCGCCCAGGCCGTGCATCCAGATGATGGCCACGCTCGGGTTGGCGCCGGTTTCTTTTTCGATGGTTTGCAGCAGGGTGCTCATGGGCGTCCTCAGGGTTGGGGGCGTAGCGCGGATTTGGGGCGGAAGGCCTTGCACACGGCCGGGTCGGTTTCCATGTAGGGGCCGCCGATCAGGTCGACGCAGTAGGGCACGGCGGCGAAGATGCCGCCCACCAGCGTGGCGCCGGCGGCGTCCTTCAGGCCGCCCAGCGTCTCGGCGATGGCCTTGGGCTGACCGGGCAGGTTCAGCACCAGCGCCGCGTGGTCGGCGGTTTCGCGGATCACGGCGGTCTGGCGCGACAGGATGGCGGTCGGCACGAAGTGCAGGCTGATCTGGCGCATCTGCTCGCCGAAGCCGGGCATCTCCTTGGTGCCGATCGCCAGCGTGGCTTCGGGCGTGACGTCGCGCCGCGCCGGGCCGGTGCCGCCGGTGGTCAGCACCAGGTGGCAGCGGGCGACGTCGACCAGTTCGGTCAGCGTGGCTTCGATCTGCGCCCGTTCGTCGGCGATCAGGCGGGTTTCAACACGGTAGGGGGTGGTCAGGGCGCGCGCCAGCCAGTCCTGCAGGGCCGGCAGCCCCAGGTCCTGGTAGACGCCGCCGCTGGCGCGGTCGGAGACCGACACCAGGCCGATCACCAGGGTGTCTGCATTACTCGTCATCGGACTCGCTGTCTTCGTCGTCAACCTCGGCGGCAGCCTTGCCCTTTTTGGACTCGATCTGCTTGAGGAGCTGGAAGATCTCGCGGTAGGCCTTAGGCGGCTTGCTCTCGGCCTGTTCCTTGCGGGCGTTGCGGATCAGGGTGCGCAGGTGCTGCACGTCCAGTTCCGGATTCTCTGCCAGCAGCACGGTCAGCGCCTTGTCGTCGGCCAGCAGCTTGTCGCGGCGGCGTTCCAGCGCGTGCATGGCGGCGGTCTCGGACTTGGAGGCGCCCTTCCAGCTGTCGATGGTCTGCTGGATCACAGCCACTTCGGCCTCGTCCAGGGTGCGCATCTTCTTGCCGACGAATTGCAGCGCGCGGCGCCGGCCCTCGTGGTTGGTGATCTGCTGGCATTCGAGGATGGCGTCGCGCACGTCCTCGGGCATGGCGACGCGCTTGACGCGGTCGCGCGCCGCCTCGACCAGGGTCTCGCCCATTTTCTGCAGGGCGTCGGACTGGCGCTTGAGCTCGGATTTGGAAGGACGTTCGTACTCTTGCTCGAATTCGGTGGAGCTGAAGCCCACGCCGCCGCTGCCGCGATTGGGATTTACCATAATATTAACTCTCTGTCAGGCGCGTGGCCGCACCTGTAAACTGTAAACGACTGCTATGATACCTGTTTTAGCGGCCACCCGAAGATTACAGCCCATGAGCGATACCCATTTTACCCACACCCAGGACCAGTTGAAGCAGCTCGCACGCGATGTGCTGGCGTACGCCAAGGAGCAGGGCGGCACCGATTGTGCCGTTGAAATCAGCGAAGGCAGCGGCCTGTCGGTGTCGGTACGCAAGAGCAAAATCGAGACCATCGAGCAAAACAAGGACAAGGGCATGGGGGTGACGGTGTTCATCGGCCAGCGCCGCGGCAACGCCAGCACCTCGGACTTTTCGCCGTCCGCGCTGAAGGCGACGGTGGAGGCGGCCTACAACATCGCCCGTTTCACCTCGGACGACGACTGCGCCGGCCTGGCCGACGCCGACCAGCTGGAACTGGCGCCGCGCGACCTGAAGCTGTTCTATCCGTGGGATATCTCGACCGCCGACGCGGTGGCGCTGGCCCAGCGCGCCGAGGCGGCCGGCTTCGAGGTCGACCCGCGCGTCACCAATTCCGAAGGTGCCGGCGTGCACGTGCAGCAGTCGCACTTCGTGGCGGCCAACTCGCGCGGCTTCATCGGCGGCTATCCGTATTCGCGCCACACTTTGTCGGTGGCGATGATCGCCGGCAAAGGCTCGAAGATGCAGCGCGATGACTGGTACACCTCGGTGCGCGACGCGAAGAAGATGTCGTCGCCGGAAGCGATCGGCCGTTATGCGGCCGAGCGCGCGCTGGCGCGCCTGAACGCGCGCACCATCGATACCCGCACCTGCCCGGTGCTGTTCGAGGCGCCGCTGGCGGCCGGCCTGCTGGGGGCCTTTGTGCAGGCGACCTCGGGCGGCTCGCTGTACCGCAAGTCCAGCTTCCTGCTGGACTCGCTGGGCAAGCAGGTGCTGCCGAAACATATCCAGATCAAGGAAGACCCGCATGTGATCGGCGGCGTCGGCTCGGCGCCGTTCGACGAGGAAGGCGTGCGCACCGTCAAGCGCGACGTGGTCAAGGATGGCGTGGTGCAGGGTTATTTCCTGTCGACCTATTCGGCGCGCAAGCTGGGCATGAAGACCACCGGCAACGCCGGCGGCTCGCACAACCTGTCGCTGACCTCGTCGCTGACCAAGAAGGGCGACGACTTCGCCGCCATGCTGCGCAAGATGGGCACCGGCCTGCTGGTGACCGAGCTGATGGGGCAGGGCACCAACTACGTGACCGGCGACTACTCGCGCGGCGCGTCGGGCTACTGGGTCGAGAACGGCGTGATCCAGTATCCGGTGGAGGAGATCACCATCGCCGGCAATATGAAGGACATGCTGGCGCAGATCGTCGCCGTCGGTGCGGACGTGCTGGTGCGCGGCACCAAGCAGACCGGCTCCATCCTGATCGAAAACATGGTGGTGGCCGGCGGCTGATCGCCCGCTACTGCGGCTTGCAGAGCGCGCTTGACGGCAGCCCGCACGCGATCAGGCGGCCGACGTCCGGGTTGGTCAGGTAGTTCAGGTGCGCGTAGTCGGGACGTTCCAGCAGGCCGAAGTAGGTGTCCGCGTTGGAGACCAGGATGTTGTAGACCGTCACGCCCTGGCGCGCATATTTTTCCGCTTGCAGCGTGTACGACAGCAGGTCGTTGGGATCGGTGAACGCCACCAGGGTCAGGCGCCTGTCGGCGGCTGCGGTGTTTGCTGTCAGCCGTTTTTGCAGCAGCAGTTGCAGACTGTCGGGCGCACCCCGCATCAGCGGCGCCGCGGCGACCTGTTGATCGGCCAGCGACAGCAAGGGAATCTGGTTGGCCGCCATCACCAGCAGGCGCAGGCGATCCACCGCCCGCTGCGCCACCAGCGCCGCGCGCGAGCCGGGCGCTTCCTCCGTCATGCGCAGCAGGGTGTCGAACAGGATCTTGCTGCCCATGCTATGCGAAATCACCACCAGCGGCACATCGGGCGCGCCGTCGCCCGCATCCAGCACTTGCAGGATCGCATCGCGCATGCGGCGCTGGATGTCGTCGCGCGCCACGCCCTGGTAGACCAGCGCGTCAGGCAGGCAATCGTCGATCAGACCATCCTTGAAGCGCGCGTTGAGGCGGGCGCGCGTGGGCGCGAACGGCGGCGCGCCTTCGCAGATGGATGACTTGCCGCTCTGGTCGTAGCACAACTGGCGCTTGAGGCCCGTCGTCAGCGGCGACCAGATCAATGCGTCGAAGCGCAGCTTGCCTTCGGACGTCGCCACGTTGGACGAGACGATCTGAATCTGCGGGCCGCCTGCGCCCGCCGCGCGCGCGGACGAGCTGCTGGTGGCGTTCGTGAGCGACTGCGTCAGTTGCGCCACCACCACGCCGGCCCAGCTGGCGTCGTGGGTGCAGATGCCGTGCACCAGCAGCACATCGGCGCTCTTGCGGCCGGCGGTCGCGGCCAGGTCGATCAGGCCGGGGAAGGTGGCGCCGGCATCCATCAGCTGCGGCGGGCGGTAGGGCGTGGTGCAGGCGCACAGCGGCAGCACCATCAACCACAGGGCGCGGCGTATCCAAGTCAGGGTATTCATGCTGAACCTCCAGTCGCGGCGCGCGGATGCGCCGATGAGGTCCAGTGTATTTTTCCCTGCGGCGGCGACTTTGTCGCGCCGCAGGGAAGGGCTCAGCTAAGGCTTACTGCTGCGCCAGCAGCGATTGCAGCACAGGCTGCAACACCGCCTTGCCCAGCTCGGCGCTGCGGGCGCCGTTCCAGCCGGTGTCCGGATCCGGATCGTTGGCGTTGTCCTTGAACGGCATCTCCAACGTCAGCGACAGGCAGCCGAAGGCGTGGGTGATGTGCGGCGAGCCCATGGTCAGGGTCTCGTCGGTGTACGGTGTTTCGCCGTAGCCGTGGTCGTCCTGGAAATCCGGGCTGGCGATCAGGAAATTGTCGATGAAGTATTGCTGCGCTTCGGCCTGGTCCGGTGTGAAGTCCGGCAGCGACTCGCTGCCCGCCACGAACACGTAGGGCAGGCCCTCGTCGCCGTGGATGTCCAGGCACAGGTCGCAGCCCACTTCCAGCATCTTGTTCTTGACCAGGAACACTTCCGGGCTGCGTTCCATGGTCGGCTTCAGCCACTCGCGGTTGAGGTTGGCGCCGGCCGCGTTGGTGCGCAGGTTGCCGCGCACCGAGCCGTCCGGGTTCATGTTAGGCACCACGTAGAACACCGCTTCCTTCAGGCACTGGCGGCCGAAGGGATTGGCCGGGTCCAGCAGCGCCTCGACCATGCCTTCGACAAACCATTCGGCCATCGTCTCGCCCGGATGCTGGCGGGCGATGACCCAGACCTTTTGCTCCGCTTCGGGATCGCCGATCACCAGCATGTTCAGGTCGCGGCCGTCGATGGTGCTGCCCAGGTCGACCAGCTTGACCAGTGGCGACAGTTGCGCGTTGTCCAGCAGCGACAGGTGGCGCTCCCAGGAGTACGGCTCGAAATAGGCGTAGTAGACGCTGTCGTACTCCGGCGTGTGGTTGATGGTCATGACGGTGCCGTCATAGGAGGTCGGCACGCGGAACCAGTTGTCGCGGTCGTAGCTGGCGACGGCCTGGTAATCCTTCCAGCCGTCCGGATAGGCGGCGCTGCCGGCGTTAAGGAAGCGCAGCGTCAGCGGCGTGGCCTGCGCGCCCTGCACGCGGAAATAAAACCATTGCGTGATGTCGGCGTGCGAGTCCTTGCGGATGTTGAGGTCGATGGCGGCCGGATCGTCGGCACGCAGGACCTCGATGGCGCCGGCGTCGAATTGCTGGCTGATTTTGATAGACATGGCTGAATCCCGGTAAATTCTATGTAAGAAGTGTGTTTGCGCTTGTGGCGCAGTGGCGACATGATACAGCGTCTGGGGTCAAGTCTGACATTCGGACACGGCCTCTGCCGTAGCGGCCGCTACGGCAGAGGCCGTGTCCGAATGTCAGACTTGACCCCCAGCCTGCGCCGGCGCAATGCCGTCCGTGCCGGCTTTGCTAAGTTGAGGGGACTGCCGCAGGAGTACAATCCCCATGACCCCCACACTATTCCGCCAGGCCGGCTTCCGGTACTTCTTTTTCTCGCGCGAGGAAACCCGGATGCACGTGCATGTGTCTCACCCGGACGGCACGGCGAAATTCTGGCTGGAGCCGGAGGTCGCGCTGGCCTGGCATACCGGCCTGTCGGCGCTGCAGTTGCAAACGGCTGCGCGGTTTGTCGCCGAGCACCAACAGGAGATGCAAAATGTCTGGCGCACCTACTTCTCACAATGAGTCATCCACCGTCCGCATCCTCGACATCTCGCCGCACGGATTCTGGGTCGATCTGGGCAACGAAAAACTGTACGCGGCCTACGTGGATTTTCCCTGGTTCGCCGGCGTCACGCTGGCGCAGCTGGAGGACGTGCAGCGCCCCAGCCCAGACCACCTGTACTGGCCGACGCTGGACATCGACCTCTCGGTCGCCTCGCTGCGCGACCCGGCCGCGTTTCCGCTGGTTGCCGCGCCGACGCCGGGCCAGCGCTAAGCCAGCCCGCCGAAGCGGTCGAAGAAGGCCGGCTCGGCGGCCGGGGCGTCCGCATCCTCGCGGCGCAGCGTGGTGTCGATGTGCTGCTCGGCCGCCGCGTAGACGGCCAGGTAGATGGCTCGCGTCAGCTCGTAGGCCAGCGCGCCCGGCCACGGCGTCGGCAGCAGCTCGACCGGCAGTTGCGGATCGTGCAGCTGCACCCGGCGGTAGGCGTGGATCAGCAGCGTGCGCACCATGTAGGCCTGCTGCGGCGCCAGCCCGCCTTCCGCGTCGGCCGCCTGCACCGCCGCCAGCAGCGGCTCGAACTGCGCGATAAATTGTTGATAACCCTGCGCCACGCCGCTCAAATCCCAGCCGTCGGCCACCAGCTCGCTCAGCGGCCGCCCGCAGACCTGGCGCATGGACTTGCCCTGCACCACGAACAGCTTGCCCGCCACCCCCAGCCGCTTGAGCAGCTCGTCGAGCGCAGGGCCGTCGGCGGCCGGATGGCCCATGATGCCGGGCGCGATCACGCTATAGCCTTCCCACAGCAACTCCTTGCGCACCGCGCTGCGCTCGGCCGCGTTGAGCGCGCCGTCGCCGTTGAGCAGCAGGGTCCAGCTGCCGTCCCAGTGTACATTGAGCGGCGCGTAGATGCGGCGGTAGGCGTGCACGAAGCGCGCCATCGCCGGCGGCGTGATCGCGTAGGAGCTGCGGCGGCCGTCGCGCTGCGCCCCCAGCCAACCCTCCTGCGCCAGCCGGAACACCGAGGTGCGCAGCAGCCGGTCGTTGACGCCGAACGGCGCCAGCAGCTCGATCAGGCTGCCCAGCCACACCATGCCCCCGTGCGGCACGATGGCGTCGCCGAAGATGGTCACCACCAGCGACTTCGAGCGCGGCGGGTCGCTGGCCAAAAATCCGGTTATCCAGTCGTTGCAATTCATGGGCAGGCATCTCTTTCTATACACACAAACAAGAGTTTACTTTGCCTGACCATCGGCGCAGCATTTATTTCACCGTCGTTGTCGATGGGATACCGATTTATGATTTGAGTCAAAAAAAACGTAGTCAAAGCAAAATATGTATCGTATTATGGATCATCAGCGATGAGGAGACAGCGATGTATGCACAAATGGTGGAGACGGGCCTGAGCACGGTCCGCACGGCGGACGACATGGCCGCCGACGAGCGCGCCTTCCAGGCCCGCATCGACGACGGCGTCAGGATCGAGGCCAAGGACTGGATGCCGGACGCCTACCGCAAGACCCTGATCCGGCAGATTTCCCAGCACGCGCACTCGGAAATCGTCGGCCAGCTGCCCGAGGGTAACTGGGTGACCCGCGCGCCTACGCTGAAACGCAAATCCATCCTGCTGGCCAAGATCCAGGACGAGGCCGGCCACGGCCTGTACCTGTACAGCGCCGCCGAGACGCTGGGCGTGTCGCGCGACGAGCTGCTGGCCGCCCTGCACAGCGGCAAGGCCAAGTACTCCAGCATCTTCAACTACCCGACCCTGTCGTGGGCCGACATGGGCGCGATCGGCTGGCTGGTCGACGGCTCGGCCATCATCAACCAGATCCCGCTGTGCCGCTGCTCGTACGGCCCGTATGCGCGCGCCATGATCCGCGTCTGCAAGGAGGAATCCTTCCACGCCCGACAGGGCTACGACATCATGATGGCGCTGGCCAACGGCACGCCGGAGCAGAAGGCCATGGCGCAGGATGCGCTCAACCGCTGGTGGTGGCCGTCGCTGATGATGTTCGGCCCGTCCGACGCGGAATCGGTCAACAGCGCGCAGTCGGCGCAGTGGCGCATCAAGCTGTTCTCCAACGACGAACTGCGCCAGCGCATGGTTGACCAGACCGTGCCCCAGGCCGAGTACCTGGGCCTGACCATCCCCGACCCGGATTTGAAGTTCAACGCCGACACCGGCCACTACGAATTCGGCGCCATCGACTGGAGCGAGTTCCACAACGTCCTGAAGGGCAACGGCCCGTGCAACCGCGAGCGTCTGCGCACCCGCGTCAAGGCCTGGGAAGACGGCGCCTGGTTCCGCGAAGCGCTGGTCGCGCACGCCGATAAACACGCCACCGCCAAAGCAGCCTGACTATCGCCGTCACTCCCGCGCAAGCGGGAGTTCATGCCGATTGCGAGCCGCCCACGTACTATGGATTCCCGCCTGCGCGGGAACGACAAGGAGATGATATGAGCAAAGAATGGCCACTGTGGGAAGTATTCATCCGCAGCCAGCACGGGCTGGCGCACAAACACGTCGGCAGCCTGCATGCGCCGGACGCCGAAATGGCAGTCAACAACGCGCGCGACGTCTACACCCGCCGCAATGAAGGCGTCAGCATCTGGGTGGTGCGCGCGGCGGACATCGTCGCCAGCAGCCCTGGCGACAAGGGCGCGCTGTTCGAACCGTCCAACAGCAAGGTGTACCGCCATCCGACCTTCTTCCCGATGCCGGAAGAAGTCAAGAACCTGTAAGCGAGGCTCACCGTGCAAAACAAGGTAAATTATTTACTGCGTCTGGGCGACAATGCCCTGATCCTGAGCCAGCAACTGTCGCAGCTGTGCGGCAAGGGCCCGGCGCTGGAAGAGGACATGGCGCTGACCAACGTCGCGCTGGACCTGCTGGGCCAGACCCGCCTGTGGTACGAGTACGCGGGCGAGCTGGAAGGCGCCGGCCGCGACGAGGACAAGCTGGCCTACCATCGCGACGCCCACGACTTCAAGAACTGCCTGCTGCTGGAGCAACCGAACGGCAACTACGCCGACACCATGGTGCGACAGTTCTTCTTCGACGCCTGGCACTACTTCCTGATCGTCGGCCTGACGCGAAGCAGCGACACGCGCATCGCCGCCATCGCCGAGAAATCGCTGAAGGAAGTGACCTACCACCTGCGCCGCAGCGGCGACTTGATCGTGCGCCTGGGCGACGGCACGGACGTCAGCCACGCCAAGACGCAGGCGGCCGTGAACGAACTGTGGATGTACAGCGGCGAAGTCTTCGCCTACGACGCCATCGACGAGGCGATGGTGGCCGAAGGCGTGGCGCCCGCCGCCGTCGACCTGCGCACGCAATGGCTGGCGCACGTGGCCGAGATCCTGGCCGAAGCCACGCTGACCATGCCGCCGGCCGACGCCTGGATGCAAAGCGGCGGCAAGCAAGGCCGCCACAGCGAGCACCTGGGCTACATCCTGGCCGAGATGCAGTTCCTGCAGCGCGCCTATCCCGGCGCCACCTGGTAAGAGGCCCGCGATGACCACCGCCTCCGAGACCGTCGCTCCCGCGCACGCGGGAGCCCATGCCGAGCAAATCTGGGCCTGGCTCTCCGAGGTCTCCGACCCCGAAATCCCGGTCATCTCGATCGTCGACCTGGGCATCGTGCGCGACGTGCAGCTGGCAGCCGACGGCGCCTGCACCGTCACCATCACGCCGACCTACTCCGGCTGCCCGGCCATGCAGGTGATCGCCGACGCCATCACCGACGCGCTGCACGCACACGGCCTGCAAGACGTGCGCCTGCAAAACCAGCTCTCCCCAGCCTGGACCACCGACTGGATGAGCGAAGAGGGCAAGGCCAAGCTGCAAGGCTACGGCATCGCCCCGCCGGCGCAGCAGGTGATCGACATCAGCGGCCTGCGCGCCGGAGCGGGCGCCCATGCCGCCATCTCGCGCCGCGCGCAGCCGCGCCTGACGGTGGCCTGCCCCAACTGCGGCTCCAATCACACCGAAATCACCAGCCAGTTCGGCTCCACGCCCTGCAAGGCCTTGTACAAATGCCTGGACTGCCGCGAGCCCTTCGACTACTTCAAATGCCACTAAAAAGATCATGAGCAAATTCCACCCGCTGACCGTCTCGCAAGTGCGCAACGAAACGCGCGACACCATCGCCGTCACCTTCGCCGTGCCGCCCGAGCTGCGAGACAGCTTCCAGTTCCAGCAAGGCCAGCACCTGACGCTGCGCGCCCAGATCGGCGATGAAGACGTGCGCCGCTCGTATTCGATCTGCTCCGCCGTGCAGGAAGGCGCGCTGCGAGTAGCCATCAAGCGCACCCAGGGCGGGCTGTTCTCCAGCTGGGCCAACGACACCATCAAGCCCGGCGTCACGCTCGATGTGATGCCGCCGATGGGCCACTTCAACGTGCCGCTCGACGCCGCCAATCGCAAGCACTACCTGGCCTTCGCCGCTGGCAGCGGCATCACGCCCATCCTGTCGATCATCAAGACCACGCTGGCGGCCGAGCCGCACAGCCGCTTCACGCTCTTCTACGGCAACCGCGCCTCGTCGTCGGTGATCTTCAAGGACGAGCTGTCCGACCTGAAGGACACCTATATGGAGCGCCTCAAGCTGGCCTACGTGATGAGCCGTGAGCAGCAGGATATCGAATTGTTCAACGGCCGCATCACCAAGGAGAAGGCCGCGCAATTCCTGAAACACTGGGTGTGGGTGGAAGACATCGACGTCGCCTTCATCTGCGGCCCGGAAGACATGATGCTCGGCGTCTCGGAGGCCCTGCAGGAAGCCGGCATGCCGAAGGCGCAGATCAAGATCGAGCTGTTCGCCGCCAGCATCCCCAAGCACCAGCACAAGCCGCGCGCGGTCGACCCGCAGGCGGGACGCCAGGAAACCGAAGTCACCGTTATCCTGGACGGCAACGCCACCAGCTTCACCATGGACCAGGACAAGGAATCGCTGCTCGACGCGGGCCTCAAGGCCGGCATCGACATGCGCTACTCCTGCAAGGGCGGCGTGTGCTCGACCTGCCGCTGCAAGCTGCTGGAAGGTAAAGTCGACATGGACGTCAACTACGCGCTGGAAGACTACGAAATCGCGCGCGGCTATGTGCTGAGCTGCCAGAGCTTTCCCATCACCGACAAGGTCGTCATCGACTTCGACCAGGCCGAATAAAGACATCCCACCGGAGACGCCATGAACTACGAGAACATCCTCTTCGACATCAGCGACGGCATCGCCACGCTGACGCTGAACCGCCCCGATAAGCTCAACAGCTTCACCCAGGCCATGCACGAGGAAGTGCGCCACGCCATGCACAAGATCAGCCACGACAAGAGCGTGCGCGTGATGGTGCTGACCGGCGCCGGCCGCGGCTTCTGCGCCGGCCAGGACTTGTCGGACCGCGCGGTGGAGCCGGGCGCGCGCCCGGTCGACCTGGGCGACTCGGTGGAAAAGAACTACGCCCCGCTGGTGCTGGCCCTGCGCGCCTTGCCGATGCCGGTGATCTGCGCCGTCAACGGCGTGGCCGCCGGCGCCGGCGCCAACATCGCGCTGGCCTGCGACATCGTGCTGGCCGCCAAATCCGCGTCCTTCGTCGAGGTGTTCTGCAAACTGGGCCTGATCCCCGACACCGGCGGCACCTACTTCCTGCCACGTTTGATCGGCAGCGCGCGCGCCATGGGCCTGGCCATGTTGGGCGATAAACTGAGCGCCGAGAAGGCCGAGTCCTGGGGCCTGATCTGGAAGGCCGTGCCGGACGACGAACTGGCCACCGAAACGCAGGCCATGGCGCGCCACTTCGCCACCGCGCCGACCAAGGGCCTGGCCTTCACCAAACAAGCCTTGCACTGCAGCCCGCACAATTCGCTGCAGCAGCAGCTGGCGCTGGAATGCGAAATGATGAGCGAACTGGGTCGCAGCGACGACTACCGCGAAGGCGTGGCCGCCTTCATGGAAAAGCGCGCACCGCAATTCAAGGGGAAATAAGATGGCAGCTCTTCACACCGATCGCGCGGTCGCCGTCATCGGCAGCGGCGCCATGGGCGCCGGCATCGCCCAGGTGGCGGCCGTCGCCGGCTACACCGTCAAGTTGTTCGACACCCGGCCGGAAGCCGTCGCCAAAGCCATGTCCGACATCGCCGCTGCGCTGAACAAGCTGGTGGCCAAGGAGCGCATGAGCGCCATCGACTGCGCCGCCTCCATCGCCCGCGTGCAGGCGGCCATTACGCTGAACGACATCGCCGATGCCGCGCTGGTGGTTGAAGCCATCGTCGAAAACCTCGACGTCAAGCGTGGGCTGTTCGCCGACCTGGAAGCCATCGTGGCCGACGACTGCATCCTCGCCACCAACACCTCGTCGATCTCCGTCACCGCCATCGCCGCCAGGCTGCGCATGCCGGCGCGGCTGGTCGGCATGCACTTCTTCAATCCGGTGCCCTTGATGGCGCTGGTCGAAGTGATCAGCGGCCTGGCCACCGATGCCGCCGTCGCGCAGACCGTGTACGACACCGCCGCCGCGTGGGGCAAGCAGCCGGTGCACGCCAAGTCCACGCCGGGCTTCATCGTCAACCGCGTGGCGCGGCCGTTTTACGCGGAGGGCTGGCGCCTGCTCAACGAGCAGGCCGCCGACGCCGCCACCATCGACGCCGTCATGCGCGATTGCGGCGGCTTCCGCATGGGCCCCTTCGAGCTGATGGACCTGATCGGCCACGACGTCAATTTCTCGGTCACGCAATCGGTGTTCGGCGCCTACTTCAACGATCCGCGCTTTACGCCGTCGGTGCTGCAGCAGGAGATGGTCAACGCCGGTTTCCTCGGCCGTAAATCGGGCCGTGGCTTCTACCACTACGGCGATGCCGCCCCCGCAATGCCGCAACCGCAGGCGGAGCCTGCGCAGCCGAAGCCGGAATTCGTCAGCTACACCATCGAGCCGGGTGCGGCGGTCGGCCCGTCGCACGCGATCGGCGGCGCCGTTTGCGACGCGCTGGCTGCACGTCTGCGCGCCTCCGGCATCAACGTTTCGCACCGCAAGACGCCGGAAACGCGCAGCCACGCCGCCGGCACCGACGACGCGCCGGCCTTCCACTGCAACGGCGCCGCCGTCTACCTGACCGACGGCCGCAGCGCCACCCAGCGCGCGCACGACAGCCATCATCCGGACACGGTGCTGTTCGACCTGGCGCTGGATTTCGCCACCGCCAGGCGCATCGCCGTCAGCTGCTCGGACCAGTGCTCGGCCGAGGCCTTCAACGCCGTGGTCGGCCTGTTCCAGGCGGCCGGCTTCACCGTCACGCGGCTGGACGATGTGCCCGGCATGGCCGTCATGCGCACCGTCGCCATGCTGGCCAATGAGGCGGCGGACGCGGTTAATCAGGGTGTGTGCAATGCGTTTGGCGCAGACATCGCCATGCAGAAGGGCGTCAATTATCCGCGTGGCCCGCTGGCCTGGGCCGACGCCGTTGGCATCGGCCAGATCGTCGCCGTGCTGTCCAACCTGGCCGCAGGCTATGGCGAGGACCGCTACCGCGTATCGCCGCTGCTGCGCCGCAAGCAAGCCTCGGGAGGGCGTTTCCATGACTAAGACCGCCACGCTGGCCGCCGCGCCCGCGCTCAACGCCGAGGAAGCACAGGCGCTGGCGCAAGCCGTCGGCACCGCCATGTTCGACAGCGATCCGGCCTCCCAAGCTCTGGGCATGAAGATCGACGCCATCGCCCCCGGCCACGCGCGCATGTCGATGCCGGTGCGCGCCGACATGCTGAACGGTCATGGCAGCTGCCACGGCGGTTTCATCTTCACGTTGGCCGACAGTGCTTTCGCCTTCGCCTGCAACAGCCACAACCTGACCACCGTGGGTGCCGCCTGCACCATCGACTACCTCGCGCCGGCCCGTCTGCACGACGTGCTGACCGCCGATGCGAGCGAGCAGGCGCTGGCCGGCAAGAGCGGCGTCTACGACGTCAAGGTCACCAACCAGGACGGCCGCACCGTTGCGCTGTTCCGGGGTAAATCGCACCGCGTCAGCGGCCATATCGTGCCGGTGCCGCAGCACGCCGGGTAAAGAGGAGATACCGATGGTTCAACGCATCCCCGCGCCGTCCGATCTGGAGCCGATCGAACGCGCCAGCAAGGACGAACTGCAGGCGCTGCAACTGCAGCGCATGAAGTGGTCGCTCAAGCACGCCTATGACAACGTCGCGCACTACCGCGCAGTGTTCGACGCCGCCGGTGTCCATCCCGACGACCTGCACACGCTGGCCGACCTGGCCAAGTTCCCCTTCACGGGCAAGAAGGAATTGCGCGACAACTACCCGTTCGGCATGTTCGCCGTGCCGCAGGACCAGGTGGTGCGCGTGCACGCCTCCAGCGGCACCACCGGCAAACCGACCGTGGTCGGCTACACGCAGAACGACATCGACACCTGGGCCAACGTGGTGGCGCGTTCGATCCGCGCCGCTGGTGGACGTCGCGGCGACATGGTGCATATCTCCTACGGCTACGGCCTGTTCACCGGCGGCCTCGGTGCGCACTACGGCGCCGAACGACTGGGCTGTACGGTGATCCCGATGTCCGGCGGCCAGACCGAAAAACAGGTGCAGCTGATCCAGGACTTCAAGCCGTCCATCATCATGGTCACGCCGTCGTATATGTTGAACATCATCGAGGAGTTCCAGCGCCAGGGCCTTGATGCCGCAGTCAGCTCGCTCAAGGTCGGCATCTTCGGCGCCGAGCCGTGGACCGACGCCATGCGCAAGGAGATCGAGCAGCGCGCCGGCATCGACGCGGTGGACATCTACGGCCTGTCCGAAGTGATGGGCCCCGGCGTGGCCAGTGAGTGCATCGAGAGCAAGGACGGCCCGGTCATCTGGGAAGACCATTTCTACCCGGAGATCATCGACCCCGAAACCGGCGAAGTGCTGCCGGACGGCGAAGAGGGCGAACTGGTATTCACCTCGCTGAGCAAGGAAGCACTCCCCATCATCCGCTACCGCACGCGCGATCTCACACGGCTGCTGCCGGCCACGTCGCGTTCGATGCGTCGCATCGGCAAGATCACCGGCCGCTCGGACGACATGCTGATCATTCGCGGCGTGAACGTGTTCCCGTCGCAGATCGAAGAACTGATACTCAAGATGCCAAAACTGGCGCCGCAATACCAGCTGGTGGTCAGCCGCGACGGCCACCTCGACAAGCTGGATGTGCTGGCCGAGTTGCGGCCCGGCGTCGCTGACAGCGAGGTTGAGGCGCTGTCGCGCGAGCTTGAGCACCACATCAAAACCTATGTCGGCGTCACCACCAAGGTACGCCTGCTGGCGCCTAACGGCATCGAACGCACGCTGACGGGCAAGGCCCGCCGTGTGGTCGACCAGCGCCCTAAATCCTAAGGAGATTCCGTGAACGACGCTTTCATCTGTGACGCCATCCGTACCCCATTCGGTCGCTACGGCGGCGCCCTCGGCGGCGTGCGCGCCGACGACCTGGCCGCGCTGCCCATCGCCGCGTTGATCGCCCGCAATCCCGGCGTGGACTGGTCCAAGGTCGATGACGTCTACTACGGCTGCGCCAACGGCGCCGGTGAGGACAACCGCAACGTCGGCCGCATGGCGGCGCTGCTGGCCGGGCTGCCGGTCGATGTACCGGCCAACACCATCAACCGCCTGTGCGGCTCCAGCCTGGACGCGGTCGGCATCGCCGCGCGCTCCATCAAGGCCGGCGAGGCGCAGCTGGTGATCGCCGGCGGCGTCGAAAGCATGACGCGCGCGCCTTTCGTCATGGGCAAGGCCGACAGCGCGTTCTCGCGCGCTGCCAAGATCGAGGACACCACCATCGGCTGGCGCTTCGTCAATCCGCTGATGAAGGCCAAGTATGGCATCGACAGCATGCCGGAGACGGCCGAAAACGTCGCCCAGGAATTCGGCATCAGCCGCGCCGACCAGGACGCGTTTGCCGTGCGCAGCCAGCAGCGCTGGGCCGCCGCGCATGCCGCCGGCGTGTTCAAGGACGAAATCGTGCCGGTCACGCTGGTGCAGAAAAAAGGTGATCCGAAGGTCATCGACACCGACGAGCATCCGCGTCCGGACACCACGGTCGAGATGCTGGCCAAGTTGAAAGGCGTGGTCAAGCCGGATGGCAGCGTCACCGCCGGTAACGCTTCCGGCGTTAATGACGGGGCGTGCGCGATCCTGCTGGCGTCGGCCGCCGCCGCCGAGCAGTACGGCCTGCGCAAGCGCGCCCGCGTGCTGGGCATGGCGACCGCCGGCCTGGCGCCGCGCATCATGGGCTTCGGTCCGTCGCCGGCATCGAAGAAGGTGCTGGCGCAGGTAGGCCTGAACATCGAGCAGATGGATGTCATCGAGTTGAACGAAGCCTTTGCCGCGCAGGGGCTGGCCGTCACGCGCGATCTCGGCCTGGCCGACGACGCGGCGCACGTCAACCCGAACGGCGGCGCCATCGCCATCGGCCATCCGCTGGGCGCATCCGGCGCGCGGCTGGTGCTGGCGGCGCTGAACCAGCTGGAACGCACCGGCGGCCGCTACGCGTTGTGCACCATGTGCATCGGCGTCGGACAAGGGATAGCGCTGGTAATCGAGCGCGTATAACGTCGCTCCCGCGCAGGCGGGAGTCCATGCTGAGTATGGATTCCCGCCTGCGCGGGAATGACTCCGACGAGGAATGAATATGGTCAAAGTCTACGAAATCAACGGCGTCACCCCGGTGGTTCACCCGACCGCCTACGTGCATCCCAGCGCGGTGCTGATTGGCGACGTCATCGTCGGCCCGCGTTGCTACGTCGGCCCGTTGGCCGCGCTGCGCGGCGACTTCGGCCGCCTGATCCTGGAAGAGGGCGCCAACCTGCAGGACACCTGCGTCATGCACGGCTTCCCCGGCTGCGACACCGTGGTCGAACGCGACGGCCATATCGGCCACGGCGCCGTGCTGCACGGCTGCCGTATCGGCCGCAACGCGCTGGTCGGCATGAACAGCGTCGTCATGGACAACGCCGTCATCGGCGCCGACAGCATTGTCGCCGCGATGAGCTTTGTCCGCGCCGGCATGCAGGTGCCGCCGCGCAGCCTGGTGGTCGGCACGCCGGCCAAGGTGGCGCGCGAACTGCGCGACGACGAGATCAAATGGAAGACCGAGGGCACCGGCCAGTACCAGGAACTGGCGGTACGCTCCATGAACACCATGCGCGAAGTGGAAGCGCTGACCGAAGTGGAAACGGACCGCAAGCGCATCGAGTGGGAAAGCTCGCTGCCGCTGCACCTGCATAAAAACGCTCAAGCATAACGAACGAAATAAGGAACGGAGATAAACATGGCATCAACCCTGCAAAGCTGGATCGGCGGCCGATGGATAGGCGCGGAAGCGTCCGCGCCGCTGCACAGCGCCTTGAACAACGCGCTGATCTACCACACCCATGCCGAGAAGATCGACTTCGACGAAGCCGTCACCTACGCCCGCAAGACCGGCGTGCCGGCGTTGATGAAGATGGACTTCCAGCAGCGCGCCGCGCGCCTGAAGGCGCTGGCGCTGTACCTGGCCAGCCGCAAGGAAGAGCTGTACGCGATCTCGCACCTGACCGGCGCCACCCGCGCCGACAGCTGGGTCGACATCGAAGGCGGCACAGGCACGCTGTTCGCCTACGCCAGCATGGGCAGCCGCGAGCTGCCGTCGTCGAACGTGCTGCACGAAGGCCCGGCCATGGCGCTGGGTAAGAACGGCGGCTTCTCCGGCACCCACATCCTGGTGCCGCGCGGCGGCCTGGCGGTGCACATCAACGCCTTCAACTTCCCGATCTGGGGCTTGCTGGAGAAGTTCGCGCCGAGCTTCCTGGCCGCCATGCCGTGCATCGGCAAGCCCGCCTCCGCCACCAGCTACCTGACCGAAGCGCTGGTGCGCATGATGAACGATTCCGGCCTGCTGCCGGAAGGCGCGCTGCAACTGGTCATCGGTGGCACCGGCGACCTGCTGGACCGCTTGGGCGGCGCCGATGTCGTCACCTTCACCGGTTCGGCCGACACCGCCGCCAAGCTGCGCACCAACCGTAACCTGATCGCCAACTCGGTGCCGTTCACCGCCGAAGCGGACTCGCTCAACTGCGCCATCCTGGCGCCGGACGTGACGCCGGACGACGCCGAATTCGATTTGTTCGTCAAAGAGGTGGCGCGCGAGATGACCGGCAAGGCCGGCCAGAAATGTACCGCCATCCGCCGCATCATCGTGCCGGAAAATATGGTGGACGCCGTCGGCACCCGCCTGCGCGAGCGCCTGGCCAAGGTCAGCATCGGCGACCCATCGGTGGAGGGCGTGCGCATGGGCGCGCTGGCCTCCAAGGACCAGCAGCGCGACGTCGCCGAGCGCGTCGAACTGCTCGCGCGCGGCAACGAGGTGCTGTTCAGTGAACGCGACGGCTTCAAGCTGATGGGCGACGGCGTCGCCAACGGCTCCTTCTTCTCGCCGACGCTGCTGCTGTGCCGCGACGGCATGCGCAACGACGCCGTGCACGACATCGAAGCCTTCGGCCCGGTCAGCACCATCATCAGCTACAACGGCATCGACGAAGCGCTGGCGCTGGCCGCGCGCGGCAAGGGATCGCTGGTTTCCACGCTGGTGACCAAGGAGCCGGCCATCGCCGCCTACGCCGTGCCGATGGCCGCCGCCTCGCACGGCCGCGTGCTGATCCTGGACCGCGAAGCGTCGGTTGATTCGACCGGCCACGGCTCGCCGCTGCCGCAGCTGAAGCACGGCGGCCCTGGCCGCGCGGGCGGCGGCGAGGAACTGGGCGGCATCCGCGCGGTGCGCCACTTCCTGCAGCGCGCCGCTGTGCAAGGCTCGCCGACCATGCTGGCCGCCGTCACCGGCGAATACGTGCGCGGCGCCAAAGTGCAGGAAAGCGAAGTCCATCCGTTCCGCCGCTACTTCGAAGATTTGAAAATGGGCGACTCGCTGCTGACGCACCGCCGCACCGTGACTGAAGCGGACATCGTCAACTTCGGCGGGGTCTCCGGCGACTACTTCTACATGCACTTCGACGACATCGCCGCCAGGGACACCCAGTTCGGCAAGCGCATCGCGCACGGCTACTTCGTGCTGTCGGCCGCCGCCGGCCTGTTCGTCTCGCCGGCGCCCGGTCCGGTGCTGGCCAACTACGGCCTGGACAACCTGCGCTTCATCACGCCGGTGGCCATCGGCGACACCATCCGCGCGCGCCTGACCTGCAAGCGCAAAGTGGACCGCAACCGCACCGACGACAAGGGCGTTGGCCAGGGCGTGGTCGCGTGGGATGTGCAGGTGACCAACCAGAATGACGAACTGGTGGCCAGCTACGACATCCTGACCTTGGTAATGAAGCGCGGCTGAACGCTGCGGTAGTTGGCGGTAGCCGGCAAGGGCTGGCTTTTCCACAAGCGCCGGTGCAAAATGCCTGCTATCTTTACAACGACGGAGGGCAGGCATGGCATGTACCATCAACAGGCGTTCGATCGGAATGAACCCGCTGCGCAGCGCGCGCGACTGGGCCATCCTGTCGGGGATCATCGTCTGCCTGTTCGCGGCGGTGCAATTGCTGGAATGGTGGCGACCGGCCGGCGTCTTGCCTTACGTGGTGTTCGGCGGCTTGGGTGGCATGTTGCCGTCGTTGTTCCTTTCGCTGCCGGTGCGCGGCACAGTGACGGCATCGGGCAGCATCGCCTTCCTTGGCCGCGTCGAGCAGGCGGGCTTCGTGCTTGCCGGTGAAGGCCAGGAAGGGCGCATCTACCAGCCCAAAGGCCCGCGCTGGCTAAGCTGGGACTCCAACCGCATCGTCATCGGCGCCGTGAACGGCGACGAGATCCCCGTGACCGTACCGCTGCACTTCTACCAAACGCTGAAACGGCGGCAGCAGTAAAGACCGCTGCCACCTTTGCCTTATTTGCGCAGGCCGAACGGATCGTCGATGCTGTGCGCGGGTTCGGTGAACCACTTCGGACCATTTTCAGTCATGTAGAAATGGTCCTCGTGGCGCACGCCGAATTCGCCGGGGATGCAGATCATCGGCTCGTTCGAGAAGCACATGCCCACGTCCAGCGGCGTCTTGTCGCCACCGACCAGATACGGCCATTCGTGGATATCGAGGCCGATGCCGTGGCCGGTGCGGTGCGGCAGGCCAGGGAGCTTGTAGCCGGGGCCGAAGCCGTCCGCCTCCAGCGAACGGCGCGCCGCCATGTCTACCTGCTCGCACGGTACGCCCAGCTGCGCTGCATTGAAGGCCGCCAGCTGCGCCGCCTTCTCGCTGTTCCACACCGAACGCTGACGCTCACTGATGTCGCCGTACACATAGGTGCGCGTGATGTCGGAAATGTAGTTGTGCAGTTTGCAGCCTGTATCGATCAGCACAGTGTCGCCCGATTGCAACGTTTGCACATAGCTTACGCCGTGCGGATAAGCAGTCGCCTCGCCAAACAGCACGATCACGAAGTAGGAACCGGAAGCGCCGACCTTGCGGTGCGCGCGGTTGATGAACTCCTCCACTTCGACCGTGGTGATTCCTTCGCGCAGCATGCTGGCGGTGGCCACGTGCACGGCCAGCGTCATGTCCTTGGCGCGCTGCATCAGCGCGATCTCGTTGGCGGACTTGCGGGTGCGGCAGTGGGCCGTGACCTTGCTGGCGTTTTCCAATGCGTAGCCGTCGGCCAGCGGACGGATGCCGTCGTAGATGAAGAAGGATGCGCTCTCGCAGATGCCGACGCGCGGCGCAACGCCGCCCGCAGCCGCCGGCGCGATGCCCATGCGCTTGAGCGTGTCGACGAACAGCTGGTATGGGCTCTCATGCTCGTGCCACGTGTTGACGTTACCCTCGACCAGCATGAAGTCCTTCAGCGTGCTCTCTTCGAAAGCGGGGGCGATGTACTCCACCGCGCCGCTGGCCGGCAGGATGGCGCCGACCATGCGCTCGCTGGCGTGCCACTTGGTGCCGGTGAAGTAGGTCATGTTGGAGCCGGCGTTGACGTAGATCGCCGCGATGCCCTGGTCGCGCATGTAAGCCTGCGCGCGCGCCAGGCGCTGGAGGTGTTCGTCCTTGCCGATGGGGACTGCGCCCACGGTCATGTCGGACAGCGAGGCCAAAGCCTCTTCCATGGTTTTTCCGCCAATAGTCATTTCTATATCCCTGGTTTGATTTGCGTGGCTGCGCGGATCCTGGTCTGCGCCAGCCGACGATCATAGCAGTTTTACGCTAGCCGCCAAGTCACAGGCAGGTAATACGCCAATGCTAGTGTGCCGAATTCCGCATCCACTTCAGGACTCATTTATCATGTCGCTTGCCTCCCATTTTCGTCCACGCCAATTGCTGATTCCGACCGCCATTGCCATCCTGTTGACCGCCGTCGCCTGCGGCGGCGACCAGCCAGCGGCCGTCGTCGTGCCACCGGTGCCTAGCGGCCGCTGGATCGCCGGCGACCTGCATACCCATACCACGCAATCTCCCGACACCGATGTGAGCCAGACGCTGGACAAGGTGCTGGGCAAGGCCTTCACCACCTATGGCCTGGACTGGATGGCGATCAGTAACCACCTGCGCCTGTCGTCGCGCGACGAGAAGGGTGCGACGCTGCCGGCGGCGATTCCGCTGTCGACCGGCGTCGAGCGCTACGAGATCCCGCGCGTGCAGGCCTTGCAGGCGGCCGGCACTTACGCCGACAAGTTGATCTTCTCCGGCTTCGAATGGGATATGCCGACCCACGATCACATCGGCATCGGCCTGTTCGAGGGCAGCGACAAACTGGCCGCCAGCACCAAGGGCATGAAGGAATTCGAATACCTGTTCACCACTCGCGATGCCGCTTTGTTCGACGCCGCTGATGTCGCCGCGTGGAAGACCAAGTACGGCGCCACGCGCTACAACGCCACCGCCGACGACGCGCTGAAGGCCATCAGCTGGTTGAAGGACAACTATCCGGACACCAGCTACGCCGTGGTCAACCACCCATCGCGCAACAAGGGCAGCTACACCATTGATGACTTCCGCCGCTTCAATGACATCGCGCCGAACATCGTGTTCGCCATCGAAGGCATGGTCGGAAACCAGATGGAGCCGGACCGTGGCGGCTACACGGCCGCCTACACGCCGGAGAACGCGCCGCTGCGCGCCTACGGCGGCGTTGACTACATCGTCGCCAAGGTAGGCGGCACGTGGGATGCTCTGCTCGGCGAAGGTCGCCGCATCTGGAACCTGACCGATTCGGACACGCACTTCAAAATCGTTGGCGGCAACAGCAGCGGCTACTTCCCCGGCGAGTATGCAAAGAACTACGTCTTCAACAGCGGCCAGGGCCAGCCCGCCGCCAAGGACGTGCTGCAAGGTCTGCGCTCCGGCAAAATGTTCTCGGTCTACGGAGACTTGATCAACGCGCTGGATTTCAACCTGGCCAGCAAGGATGACCGCAAGGAGATGGGCGGGGAACTGAAGGTCGTCAGCGGCGACAAGCTGACGATCACTATCCGCTTCAAGTCGCCGGCCAAGAACAACTACGAAAAGCCGGTCGACAGCGGCACCGCCGCCAACGTTAAGCCGGTGGTCGATCATGTCGACCTGATCGTCGGCGATGTAAACGCCAAGGCCACGCCGGGAAGCGCCGCCTACAGCGTGGCCACCAACGCCAGCACGCGCGTGGTGAAGCGCTTCACCAGCGCGGACTGGAAGGTGGATGCGGACGGCTACTTCAGCATCAGTTACGAAACCACCGCCAACAGGAACCAGTACTACCGCCTGCGCGGAACCAACCTCGGCACCGACGTCGCCGGCCTGACCCAGGACGGCGAACCGCTGGCGGACCAGCGCACCGGCACCACCGACAACACGGCGCGCTTCAACGACATCAACGACCGTAACTACCGCAGCCTGTGGTTCTATTCGAACCCGGTGTTCGTCAGCCTGCGTTGATTACTGCGTTATCAGGCTGACCTTGTCGAGCACGAAGGAGGTCTGTTTGGAGCGGTCCTCCCGCATGGCGAACGACAGTGTCACAGTCTGGCCCTTGTAGGCGATCAGGTCGTAGCTGCGGACCTGGTAGCCGTCGGCGGCGTCGAGATTGGACCAGGTGGCCAGCGTGCGCAGTACCGCGCCTGTGCTGCTCTTCATGGTGACTACCAGCCGGTCGAAAACCGCAGGCTTGGTTTCGTCGGTGTCGATGTGGAGCGCAAAGCTCAGCGCCGCCGACGTGGCGGCCGCTGGAATTGTCACCGCCTGGGTCAGCGTTTCGGTCGCCGTGCGGCCGTTCCCGCCCAACCAGGCGTTGCGCGTGCCTTCATACGCCGGCTGATCGGCGAAGCTGCCGATCACGCCGGTGCTGCCGTGCCAACCCGTGCTGCCGTTCTCGAAGCCGCCGTTGGTCACCCGCTCGGTAGCACCGCCGCCGGTCGTGGTCTCGTCGACGTCCGCACCGACGTTGATCGCAGCATAGGCGCGCTGCACGGCGATCGCCTCTTTCGAGCCTGTCCCGTACAGCTCCTGCGCCGACGCCAGTACCTTGGCGCGGGCGTCGGCGTAGTTGGTCGATGAGGTGAACTTGGTGGTCAGCGATTTGAACCAGATCCGGTAAGCCTTGTCGTTGCCCACGCCGGTCATCGCGGCGGGATTTTTGACCAGGTATTTGCTGTAGTAGTCGGAAGCGGGATCGCCGCTGGAGCCCTGCGACAGGAAGTAGTACATGCGGTTATTGGGCCCGCTGGAGTAGTGCACGTCCAGGTTTTTGATGGAGCTGCTCCAGGCATCGGGACTGTGGCCGTCCTTGCTCGGCTTGTACATCCAGCGTAGCGGCTGGCCTGATTTGCTGATCTCCTTGCCCATCATCCAATCGTTGCCGGTGGCCGGGATCATGGCGCCGGTGCCGCCCGCGCGCGCATAGGCCTCGACCATTTCGCCGCCGATGTCGGAGTTCGATTCGTTCAAGCCGCCCGATTCGCCGGAGTAGGTCAGGTCCGCCGTCGATGCGGTAACGCCGTGCGACATCTCGTGGCCGATCACGTCGATGGAACCCAGGCTGTAGAAGCTGGAGCCGTCGCCGATGTACATGCACTTGCAGCTGTCGTCGTAGAAGGCATTGTCGTAGGCCGTGTCGACGTGGGCGGCGATGTAGGTGGCGGTGTTGTTCCCGTCCAGCGAGTGCCAGCCCAGCGCGTTCTTGTTGGCGTCGTAGGTGTTCATCAAGCCCCACAGCGCGTTGACGGCGGCGGTCTGGCCGTTGGCGTTGGTGGTGCTGCCGCCGTCGATGTACTGCTTGCCGTCGCCCCAGGTATTGCCGCTGTTGCTGTAGATTGCGCCGGGATCGGGATTGTTGGAGGAGCTGTGGTTGGCGTTGGTGATCGCCATGCCGCCGAATTTTCCGCCGATGCCGCGCGTGTCGTCCAGCATCTGGTAGCCGCTGCCGGACTGCGAGGTATTGATCGGCACCACGCCATTGAACTGGCTGTTGCCGGTGCCGACCACCGTTTTCAGCGCCTGCCACTGCGCGATGATGGCGCCGGTCTTGGCATTGACGATGGTGTCGTAGTAGACCGGCTTGCCGTCTTCGGCCATGCGCAGCTTGACGTAGTAGGCCAGCTGGTAATTGTCCACCACCTCTTCGACGTCCAGCGCATTGAGCTCGGATTCAGGCTTGCCCGCCGCTGACGGCATGCGTACCGTCTTCACGATGGGATAGATCACCAGCTCGGCGCTCGGTGGCCAGCGGTGGGTGCCGCGCGGCGCGATGGAATTCGCCGATACGGTAATGGCGTCGGTGGCGCTCAGCGTCGGTACCGTGTCGCTGATGGAGGACGGTGCCAGGCCGGCGGCCAGCTGGCCGCGCCGGTCGGAGCTCGATACGCTGACGATCTTGCCGGCGGCGTTGGTGACCACCACCGACTCCGAGCCGAACACGCGCAAGCCTTTGTAGGTATGCTGGGCGCGGACGATCTTCTGTCCGGCCACGCCAGGATGCAGGCTGCTGATGCGGAAGCCCAGGTCCGGCGACGCGCTGGCCGCGGCATCCATCGCCGCCAGTTGCGCGACCAGGCCGGAACTGTCCTGCGACGTGAGCGTGTCGACCGGAGGGGCCATCAGTTGGTCTGCCGCGAGCGTCGCGGTGACGGTCAGCAGCGACGTCGCGGCGGCGACGGCGGTGGTGACGGTGAGCAGGCGTGTACGCAGGATCATCTCATCCTCCAAATTTCAACCATTCCAGCTGACATCGAATGATGTCGCCGATTCCGCGTGGCGGATGAATCACGCTAGATCGCGGATGGGCGGGAGGTTCTGTCCAAGATCAACAAGTCAGCGTTTGGCTTCCGCATTCTGCGGCACGATGAACAGGTCATACGGATAGGCGAATATCCAGTCGGCGTAGCGCGGCTTTTGGGCCAGGCCGGCGTCGTCGTCGTCGAAGTTCTCTTGTTTCAGAGGGCGCAGGTTGGAGGTCGAGCGGATGCCGACGATGCGGCCCTGCTGCAGCACCAGCGCCCAATCGGGCTTGCCGGTGATCGGATCGTTGTACAGGCGGCGCAAGTGGCGTTTGGCGTTGGGGAAGCGCGGGTCCTTCAGCAGTTCATCCAGTGTCAGTGGATACTGGCCGGCGCCATTGGCCTTGTTGTAGGCCTCCAGTGCGTGGCGGAACTCGTGGCCGATGAACAGCAGCTCGCGCTCCTTGTCACGCCGCATGGCGGTCGCGTACAGGTCGGCGGCGATGGTCAGGCCGACTCCTATGAAGGCCACCAGCATCAGCGTCCACAGATAGGCGAAGCCGCGCTGCCGCCTAGAGCTGCTCGAACGGTATGCCATCACGGGTCTTTCCTTTGGCGCCGCTGCGGATGTCGGCCACGCCGGGTTTTTCAGCATCTGCGGAGGGCAGCAGCTGCCAGGTGGTGGCCGATTCCGTCACCGGATCCATCGGCACCTTGCGGAAGTAGCGCTGCGTGACGAGGTCCGCCAGCGCCGCGGGATACTCGCCCCGGTCGGCATAGTATTTGTCGATGCCGCTGCGGAGCACTTGCAGGTTCTCCTTCAGCGCCACTTCCTTCGATTTGTCGACCGAGCTGAAATAACGCGGCAGCGCGATGGTGAGCAGCAGCGAGATGATCGCCAACACCACCAGCAGTTCGACCAGCGTGAAACCTCTGCGCTTCATGGCGTCACCATTGTTTGAGGGGGATGCCGTTCAGCCCCATGACGGCGGAGCGGGAGCTGACGTCGAATATGTCCTCGCCTTCGGACGGGTTGTCCGGCGGCGAGGCGTAGGAGCGCACCGCCCAGCCGCCACTTGCGGCGTTGCTGGCGAAGCCGTTGCCGTTGGCGTCCGGCGGCGCGAACGGATCGCGCGGTATGCGGCGCAGGAAGTACATGTTCTGCTTGCGCGGGCTGCGCTGGTCCGGCACGCCGGTGACCAGGTCCTCCAGCTTTTTCGGATAGCCGGATTCGCCCATCGCCAGCTTGATGCGGCCGTTGTCGGCGGCGCGCTTGTAGGCGTCGATGGCTTCGCGGATCTCGATCAGCGCGGCGCGCAGCTGGTGCTCCTTTTCGCGCTGCAGCGCCACCTGCGCCATCGGCGCCGCCACCATCGCCAGCGTGGCGAGGATGGACAGCGTAATCATCAACTCGATGAAGGTGAAGCCGCGTTGAGCCTTGCGCAGCATGGCTATTGGCCCTTCTTCGGCGGCGTGTAGGGTACGGGATTGACCGGTTCAGGTTTGGCCGGCGGTACCGGCGGGATGTCGCCCCCGGTCATGCCGGATGTCCCGCTCACGGATGTTCCGCTCATTGAGGAGCCGGCCGGCGCCAGGGCCGGCGCGGCGTCGCGCTGTGTGGGCGCCATGTCCGCCGCCGTATCGGGCACGGAGGCTAGCGTGGTCCCAAGCTGGCTGCGGCCGCCGATATCGGATTCGGTGCCGGAGTTGAACTCCGCCGCCGACAATTCCGGCCGGCGGATGGAGCGCAGCACGCGCGGCGTGATCGACAGCACGATCTCGCTGCGGGTCGAATCGTCTTTCTGTGTACCGAACAAACGGCTCAGCACCGGCAGCTCGCCAACGCCGGGCACCTTGTTGGCTGTGGTGCGGTCCTCGTCGCTGATCAGGCCCGCCAGCACCTGCGTCTCGCCATCCTTCAGGCGCAGCACGGTGGCCGCGCTGCGGGTGCCGATCTGGTAGGCCTGGGTGCCGGATTTGCTGACGATCTCCTTGACCACGCTGCTGACCTCCAGGTTGATCTTGATCGCCACTTCGTCGTCCAGGTAGACGTTGGGTTCCACGTCCAGCTTCAGGCCCACGTCCACGTAGTTCACGCTGTCCGAGCTGACGCCGTTGTTGGTGGTGACGGTGATGACCGGCACGCGGTCGCCGATCAGCACCTTGGCCTTGTCCTTGTTGCGCACGCGGATGCGCGGATTGGCCAGGATATTGCTGTCGGTGTCGTTCTTGTTGGCGTTGATGGTGACGGTGCCGAAGCCAAGGCCGATGGTGCCGCCGTTGATCTTGCGCAGGTCGCCCACGTTGAGCGCGCCGTACTGGCCGCTGCCCAGCAGGGTCAGGCCGACGGTGTCGGGCCAGCGCACGCCCAGCTCCTGGATGCGCGAGCGCTTCACTTCCAGCACTTCCACTTCCAGCATCACTTCGGGGTCGGCCACGTCCTGCACGGCGATGATGCGTTCGGCCATGCGTATCATCTCCGGCGTGTCGCGCATGATGATGGTGCCGATGCGTTCATCGGTGACGATGTCGCGCGCCTTCAGCAACGTCTTGAGCGAGAACGCCACCGTCTTCACGTCGGAATTCGCCAGGAAGAAGCTGCGCACCAGCAGCTGCTGGTAGTCCTTCTGCTTCTGCGGATTGTTGGGGTAGATGGTGATCGAGCGGTCGCCGGTGATGCTTTGTTCCAGCTGGTTGGCGCTCAACAGCATGCCGATGGCCTCCTCGATGCTGGTGTCGCGCACCGAGATGGTGGCGCGCAGGTTGGGATCGACGTCGCGGTCGAACACGAAGTTCAGGCCCGATACCTTGCTGATGAAATCGAACACCGCGCGCAGGGGGGCGTCGCGGAACTCCAGCGTGACCGGCTTGCGGTAGGCCATGGCCAGCCGCCCGCTGGCGGGGCGCAGGCGGGTCTGGGCGTCGCTGACCAAGGTCTTGAGGCGCAGCAGATCTCGCTGGTTCGGACGTTCCACCAGCAATGGCCGCAGCAGTTCCTGCGCCTGCGCCAGGTTGGTGTCGCCACCGCGCTGGACCAGCGCTTCCACTTCACCCGTGATTTTTTGCTGGCGTTGGTCCTGCTCCAGAGCGGCCTTGCCCTGGCGCGCCACCTGGTTGGCTGGGTCCAGCGCCAGTGCGCGCTCGTACATCGCGCCCGCTTCTGCGGCCAGGCCTTTCGCGCGCAGCATGTCGCCCTGGCTGTTCATGGCGTTGACCAGTTTGAGCCGGCGGTTCAACAGCACGATGCGGTATTCGGCGTTGTGCGGATCGTCGCGTGAAGCCTGTTCTAGCTTGGCCAGGCCCTGATCGATCTGGCCTGCGTCCAGCAGGGCATTGCCTTCCTTGAAGGTCTGGCTGCCGGCGCAGGCGCTCATTAGCAGCGTGACGGCCAGGATGTGCAGGCGGTGGGCGGTCGGTTTCAATTGGTGTCCCCTACGACTAAGGTTTGTTTCTGGTTGAGCGGCAGGTAGATGAAGTTCATCGTGTTGCCGCTGACGCTGTCGAGCAGGTAGCTGTCGTTGACTTTTTCGCCGGGACGGGCGACGACGTTCTGGCCGTCGACCTGCAGGAAGTAGGCGGTCTTGCCTTCGTCCGTGAAGCGGCCCATGAACTGGAAGGGCAGGGCCGGCGGGCCGGATGTCGCGCTGGCCTGTTGCGCCGCTTGCTGCGCCTGCATTTGATCCATCATGATTTTCTTCGGCGTCTCCGGTGCCCAGCTTTGCTTGGCGAAGACATTGCCCATCTCGTCGTCGGCGACGCGCGGGTGGATTTGCAGGTCGATGCTGTCCGCACCGGCGGCGTCGGCCGGCGGCGCGGCCACGGCCACGGGCGCTGACACCGGCACGGCGGCGGCCGGCGCTACGTCGCGCGTGGTGGCGGCTGCGGGGCCGACTACGCCGCCGTCCTGGTCGGGCGCGAACCACGCGGCCAGCAGCGTGGCGACAGCGGCGGCGCCGATCACGATTTTCCTCATCGCCGCGCCTCCTGCCGCACCAGCAGCACAAACTGGATGCGTGCCTCGATTTCGCCGGACTCGATCTGCTCGCGCTTGAAGGCGACCGAGTCGAGCGTCAGCGTAGGCAGCGCTTGCAGCGCGCCGATGATGAAGGTCTGCACGCTCGCATAGTCCGCCTTGACCGGCAGCGTGATGCGGTAGCGCAGGAAGCCGGCCTTGGCGTCCAGCTCAGGCTTGTAGTCCGCTTTATTCAGCGTTATGCCGCTTTGCTGCGCCACCTTCACCATTTCCTTGAGCTGGTCGGGGATGGCGTCGTGGGCGGGCAGGTAGGCGTAGAAAGCCGCGACCCCGCCGGCTGCCGTTGGCGCTGGCGTGTGCGGCATGGCGGCGGCGCGGGCGGCGGCGCTGAACTGCCGCGTCAACGCGGCCTGGCGCTGGTCGAGTTGCGTCGCCTGCCATTGCGCCAACATGGCCAGCAGCGCGCAGGCGATGCCCGCCACCGCTCCGGGACCGGCCTGGCGCAACAGGCGGCGCGCTTGCCACGCCAGCCGCGGCGCGAGGTTGGGCGCGAGCTTCAACTTGGGCAGCGCGCCGGATTTCATTGGCGCCATTGGGCCTCCAGCTGAAAGTGATAGGGCCGTTCGCCGGCGCCGGCCGCCATCTCGTGCTTGACCAGGTACACGGAGCGGAACATCGGCTGCTGGTTGAGGAAGGCCAGGTAGTTGATCATGTCTTGCGCGGTTTCCGCTTCGGCGGCGATCTTCAGCGCGCCGGAAGGGACGGCGGTGTCGGCACCGTCCTGCGGCGGCTGGCCGTTGAGGTCCAGTGCCAGCAGCGCCACCCGTACGTCGGCCGGTGCGACGATGGCCTTGATCAGCCGCGTCACCGGCAGGTTGAGCTGACGAACCGCTTCGGCCACCGCCTTGACCTGCAGATCCAGCTCATGCTGCTGGGCGGGGGCCAGCGCGGGGCGCGTCAAGCGCGCGGGTTGTGCGGCGGCCGATTGTGCTTCCAGCCGGGCCTCCAGCCGTTTGACGGTTTGCAGCTGCGAGATCCAGTTGCCGGCGGCGGGCAGCAGCATCAGCAGGCCGACAGCCAACAGGGCAAGGCGCCAGCCGGTCGGCTGCGCGGCGCGCGGCAGGAAGTTCAGGCGTGTCATGCCGCCACCTCCGGCGCTGCTACGGGCGATGGTTGTCGCGTTGCGGTCGCGCCCACGGTGGCCTGGTCGCCGAACGGATTGGTGGTCAGGTGGAAGCGTGAGGGTAGAGCGCCGGGCACCAGATGCAGCGCGGCGGTGGATGGCGTGGCTGCAACCGTCGGCGGCAGCGCGCTCAGGTCCGTGACGGCCACCTGCTCGATGCCGGCCAGTTCCGGCGCGCGCAGGGTCCAGCGCTGCCAGGCTTGCGGCAGTTCGAGCCGCCATGCCTCGCTGGCCGGTTGCGACTGGATGGCGAAGATGCGCTGGTCGCGCAGCGCCGCCATGGTGATGCGGCCAGGCTCGATCAGCGCCAGCGCTCCGGTGGTGGCTGCCGCGCCCTTGCGTAGCCGCGTCGGTTGCGCCGGCTCCTGCGCGCGCAGGGCGGTGCCCAGCAGCGGTTCGATCGCGCGGCAGGCGTGGCCGCATTCGCTGGCCACATCCTTCAACGCTTGCAGCAGCGTGCTGTCGACGCCGCAGACCAGGCGTGTATGGCCGTAAGGCGCGTCGTCGCCGACCACGCTCCAGCCGCGCGCGTTGTCGCCGTACAGGGCCGCCAACTGCGTTTGCAGGAAGCGGCTGGCGGATGGTTCGGACAGCAGCGCGTCGCTCCACGGCGCCAGCACCAGCTGGCTCCAGCGGCCCGACAGGCTGATCTCCAGCGGCAGCCTGGCCGCCGCGATATCCGGCTGCTGCAACAGCGCGCGCAGCGCATCGATGCCGGCCTGCCAGTGGCCGCCGGCGCCGTTGACCGCGATTTGCTGCGCGCTGCCTTCCACCAGCCGCCTGCCGTTGCGTATCACGCACAACAGCTGCTGCGGCGCGAGCAGAACGCGCAGGCGGCGCTGCGCCAGCAGGGGCAGGGCAAGACGTTCAATAAGTGACACGGTTCAGCTCCAGTAAAGTCGTTTCTCCCTGCCGCACCAGATCCAGCCCGGCGCTGCGCGCCAGCCGGAAGCCCATGGTCGCCGCTTCCTCCTTCATGCGGCTGACCGGGGCGCGGGTGCAGATCATCTCGCGCATGGCGTCGTTCAGTATCAGCACTTCGGCCACGGCCTTGCGGCCCTTGTAGCCGGTGCCGCGGCAATGGCCGCAGCCGCTGCCGGCCTTGAAGCGCCAGTCGCGCACGGCGTCGGCGGCCAGGCCGCTGTCGATCAGGTCCTGCGGATCGGGCGCCACGTCCACCGCGCAGTGCTCGCAGTTCAGGCGCAGCAGCCGCTGGGCGACGATGCCGTTGAGCGCCGCCGCGAAGCTGTACGGGTCCACGCCCATGTGCAGGAAGCGGCCGACCACGTCGAACACGTTGTTGGCGTGGACGGTGGTGAACACCAAGTGGCCGGTCAGCGAGGCCTGCACCGCGATCTGCGCGGTCTCGTCGTCGCGGATTTCGCCGATCATGATCTTGTCCGGGTCGTGGCGCAGGATGGAGCGCAGGCCGCGCGCGAAGGTCAGGCCCTTTTTCTCGTTGACGGGAATCTGCAGCACGCGCGGCAGCCGGTACTCCACCGGGTCTTCGATGGTGACGATCTTGTCGCGGCCCGTGTTGATCTCGGTGATGGCGGCGTACAGCGTGGTGGTCTTGCCGGAGCCGGTCGGCCCGGTCACCAGCAGCATGCCGTGCGGCTTGGCGGCCAGCCGGCGGATCTGCACGATGGCGTCGTCGTTCAGGCCCAAGCTTTCCAGCCGCAGGGCGGCGGCGGCCTCGGTCAGCGCGCGCCGATCCAGCAGGCGCAGCACCGCGTCCTCGCCGAAGATGTTGGGCATGATGGAGACGCGGAAGTCGATCTCGCTGCCCTTGACGCGCACCTTGAAGCGGCCGTCCTGCGGCACGCGGCGCTCGGCGATGTCCAGCTCCGCCAGTACCTTGATGCGGGAGATGATCTGCTCGGCCATCTGCAGGCCCAGCACCGTGCCGGCCTGCACCAGCACGCCGTCCACGCGGTACTTGATGACCAGGCTGGCGGCGTCGCATTCGAGGTGGATGTCGCTGGCCTGGAACTTCAGCGCGTCGTAGATGGTGGAGTTGACCAGCTTGACCACCGGGCTGCTGTCCTCGCTGATGCGGATCAGCGAGATGTCCTCGATGGTCTGGTCCAGGTCCGCCATCTCGCCGTGGCTGCCGTCTTCCATCATGTCCTGCATGGCCTGCTGCACGCTTTCCTGCTGCACCAGGTAGGCTGCCAGATCGTCGGAATGGGCCAGCGCCACGCTGTAGGCGCAGCCGATGGCGTAGCCGGCCCATTGCAGGGTGTCCTCGGCGAAGGGATTGCCGATGACGAGCACCGGCGACATTTCCTCGTCGCGCAGCAGCACGCAATCGCGCTGCGCGCAGTCGGTGTAGGACAGCAGGTCGAAGGCCGGCAACGCGGCCTGCAGCCTGCTCATCGGCCAGGCCGGATAGCAGAACAGGGTGGCCAGCTGGCGGGTCAGTTCCTCCGGCGTCAGGCCGCAGGCTTCCTGCAGCACCGCCATCGTCGGGCGGCCCTGCGCCATCGCGGCGGCGCGCGCGCTGTGCAGCATCTCTGGGCTGAGGACAGCCGGTTCGCGTGCGTTCATGACAGACTCCCGGCCAATTCGAAGATCGGCATGTACATCAATACGACAACGCCGCCGATCACCACGCCGATCAGCGTCATCAAGACAGGTTCCAGCAGGCGCGAGGCCCAGTCCACCCAGCGCGCGAATTCCTCGTCGTGGAACTTGGCCGAGCGTTCCAGCATGTCGCCCAGGCGGCCGGTGTTCTCGCCGACCTTGAGCAGCGACTGCGCCACCGGCGTGGCCAGCGCGTTCTGTTCCAGCGCGGTGGAAAACGGCAGCCCCTGTTCCACCGCGCGGCGCGTCTGCACCAGCTGCACCTGCTGCTCCGGCAGCAGCATGGCGGTGCTCATCGCCAGCGCCTTCGACAGCGGTATGCCGGCGTGCAGCAGCAGCGACAGCGCGCGGTAGAAGCGCGCCAGGCGGAACTCGGCGGCCTTGGCCGACAGCACCGGCAGGCGCAGCACCGCCAGCGCCAGCTTGCGGCGCATGGTGGCGTTACTGAGGCCGAACGCCACCCCCAGCACCACGCCGCCCAGCGTGCCGGCGCTCAGCCACGGATGCGCGGCCAGCGTCTGGCCGAACGACAGCAGCATTTGCGAGGCCCATGGGATTTCGCGGCCCGAACCTTCGTACACCACGCTGAACTTCGGCACCACATAACCCATCAGGAACAGCGTGACCAGTGTGCCGACCACCAGCAGCATGGTCGGGTAGATCGCGGCCGAGACCAGCTTCTTGCGGATGGCGTCGAACTGCAGCTGGTAGCCGACGAAGCGCGCCAGCGCCTCCGGCAGGTTGCCGGAACGCTCGGCCGCGTGCACGGTGGCGACATACAGTTCGGGGAAGACGGCCGGGAAGTCGGCCAGGGTGTCGGAGAAGCTTTTCCCCTGTTGCAGCGAGCGCTGGATGGCGGCCAGGGTGGCGCGCGCGCCGCCGCGGGTTTCCTTGTTGAGCAAGGTGGCGATGGCTTCGCCCAGGTTCAGGCCCGCTTCCAGCAGGGCCAGTAGCTCCTGGCTGAATTGCAGCAGCGGGAAGGGCTGCTTGCTCAGGCGCGCGGGCGCGCGCGCCCCCGCACCCGTGGATCCGGTACTGCCGATGGCCAGCACGCGCCAGCCGTTGCGCGCCGCCTGGCGGATCGCGTCAGCCTCGCTGGCGGCGTCGATCGCTATGGTTTGCGGGCCGGATGGCCCACCCTGCACTTGGAGATGGAACTGCATTGCATGCGTACTGCCTTAAACACTCAACCGAAAAAAAACGAGGCGGCGATGGGCTGCCGCCCCGGCAAATACAGCCCCGTCGGGTCAGGCGGGACTGTCTACACACTCCTTACTGGGTGATCAGGCTGACCTTGTCCACCACGAACGACGTTTGCAGCGACGAGTCCTCGTTCATTGCGAACGACAGCGTGACGGTCTGGCCTTTGTACGCGAGCATGTTGAAGGTGCGCACCTGGTAGCCGCTGGCCGCGTTCACATTCGAATACGTGGCCAGGGTGCCCAGCACCGAACCGGAGCTGTTCTTCACGGTCACCACCAGCTTGTCGTAGGCGGTGCTGCCCGTTTCAGCGGTGTCGATGTGCAGCGCGAAGTTCAGCGTGGCCGAGGTCGCGGTCGACGGGATGGTCACGGCCTGGGTGATGGTTTCGGACGCGGTGGTGCCGTTACCGCCCAGCCAGGCGAACATGGTGCCTTCGTAGGCGGTCTGGCCGCTGTAGTTGCCGATCACGCCGGTGGTGCCGCTCCAGCCGGTGGCGCCGGACTCGAAGCCGCCGTTGGTCACGCGCTCGGTGGTGCCGCCGGTGGAGCCGACGGTCAGCGTGGCGTTGCCGGAGGTGGCGGTCTTGACCGGCGACGACGAGTCGCTGACCACGGCGTTGAACACTGCGCCGTTGTCGGCCGTCTGCGCCGTCAGCGAGTAGGTGGCCGAGGTGGCGCCACTGATGACGGCGCCGTTGCGGTACCACTTGTAGGTGTACGGCGAGGTTCCGCCGGTCGCGCCGACGCTGAACGAGGCGGTGGCGCCGGCAGCCACGCTGACGTTGGACGGCTGGGTGGTGATCGACACGCCGCCGGTGGCGCCGGTTTCGTCGATGTCGGCGCCGACGTTGATCGCCGCGTAGGCGCGCTGCACCGCGATGGCTTCCTTCGAACCCGCGCCATACAGCTCGGTGGCGGCGGCCAGCACCTTGGTGCGGGCGTCGGCGTAGTTGGTCGACGAGGTGAACTTGGTGGTGTTGGCCTTGAACCAGATGCGGAACGCCTTGTCGTTGCCGATGCCGGTCATGGCGGCCGGGCTCTTGACCAGGTATTTCGAGTAGTAGTCGCTGGTCGAGCTGGCGTTCGAGCCTTGCGACAGGAAGTAGAACATGCGGTTGTTAGGGCCGCTGGTGTAGTGCACGTCCAGGTTCTTCAGCGTGGTGCTCCAGGCGTCCGGGCTGCTGCCGTCCTTGCTCGGCTTGTACATCCAGCGCAGCGGCTGGCCGGTTTTGCTGATCTCCTTGCCCATCATCCAGTCGTTGCCGGTGGCCGGGATCACGTTGCCGGTGCCGCCGTTGCGGGCGTAGGCCTCGATCATCTCGCCGCCGATGTCCGAGTTCGATTCGTTCAAGCCGCCCGATTCGCCGGAGTAGGTCAGGTTGGAGGTCGAGGCGGTGACGCCGTGCGACATCTCGTGGCCGATCACGTCGATCGAACCGAGGCTGTAGAAGCTGGAGCCGTCGCCGATGTACATGCACTTGCAACCGTCGTCGTAGAAGGCGTTGTCGTAGGCGTTGTCGATGTGGGCAGCGATGTAGGTGGCGGTGTTGTTACCGTCCAGCGACTGCCAGCCCAGCACATTTTTCAGGCCGTCGTAGGTGTTCATCAGGCCCCACAGCGCGTTGACCGCGGCGGTCTGGCCGTTGGCGTTGGTGTCGCTGCCGCCGTTGATGTACTGCTTGCCGTCGCCCCAGGTGTTGGTGCTGTTGGTGTAGATGGCGCCGGCGTTGGGATTGTCGGCCGAGCTGTGGGCGGCGTCGGTGATCGCCATGCCGCCGTAGGTGCCGCCGGTGCCGCGCGTGGAGTCCAGCATCTTGTAGGTGCTGCCCGACAGTGTGGTCTGGATCGGCACCACGCCGTTGTACTGGCTGTTGCCGGTGCCGACCACGGTCTGCAGCGCCTTCCATTGGGCGATCACGGCGCCGGTCTTGGCGTTGACCACGGTGTCGAAGTAGACCGGCTTGCCCTTGTCGGCCATGCGCGTCTTGACGAAGTAGGCCAGCTCATAGTGGTCGACCACTTCTTCCAGGTCCATGGCGTTGAGCGCCGCCTCCGACTTGTTCAGGGCCGAGGCGATGCGCACCGATTTCATCACCGGATAGATCAGCAGCTCGGCGTTGGGCGCCCAGCGGTGCGTGCCGCTCGGCGCGACAGCCTTGACCACCAGCGCGATGGCGTCGCTGGCGCTCAGCGTCGGGGTCCAGTCGGCCGGGGCGACGGTGGCCGAACGGCCGCCGCTCGATGCGGCCGGGGCGCCCAGCGCGGCGCGGCGGTCGGCCACCGATTCGCTGATGACGTCGCCGGCGCTGTTGGTCACCACCACCGATTCGGAACCGAACACGCGCAGGCCTTTGTAGGTGTGGTCGAGGCGGGTGATCTTCTCGCCGACGACGCCGGGGTGCTGGCTGGCGATGCGGAAGCTATGGTCGGCGGACAGGCCGCGTTGGTTGTCCAGCGCGGCGAGCTTGGCCACCAGGCCTGCGCTCTCTTGTGGAGAGGCCTGGGCTACCGGGGCGGACATCAGCTGTGCCGCTGCCTGGGCTGCGTTGGAGGCCATCATCGGCAGTGCGGCGACGACGGATGCGGCAAGTAGGGTCTTACGTAAATTCATCTCTTCTCCATGGGGTCTGTGAGTTTTCGCTAGGTGCGGCCTTGGCCGGGATAGTGGCCACCTCGGCGTTCCCGACGCTGCACCGGCGGTTGACCTGGCAGGCGTTTTTTTGCGGCTAAAACGGCGAGTAGGGCGACACTATTCCTGTCGCGATCACGAAGTCAAAAAACTTTGGAAATTAGTCACCTGAGCAAACAAATGTCTGAAATGAGACACCTTCGGCGGCGGCCGCACGGTGCTCAAACGGTCCGTCCGGACGCGCCATACCAGATGTAAGCCGCATGAATGCGCACGATAGGCAGGGTTTGTCTGATATCGGCAACGAACTAGAACCCATCCTCTATTTTCGGCGGCTACGCAACACTATGCCCAAAATTTCAGCAAATCGCGGTTGCAAAGTTCCAATATTGCGAATTAAACTAGTTGATGCCGGCTCGAATTATGGTTCGTGACCGGCCTATAAAAAGCGCAGGGCACGACCCTTGGTAACAAGCGCAACGGGAACCACAGGAAGAAAATGATGACCGCACACCCAACGCATAATGTCAGTTCCGCCCGCGCGCTGCGCGCCGCCCATACCACGGCGCCGCCACCGACTTAGCATCGACCTCCAATAATCACCGCTTGCCGCATCGTGCCTGCCGCCGCGCCCCCATCCGGGGCGCCGGCAGCGTGATCGCGTCGCCGCCCGGACGCCTACCAAGGCGCGTCGCGCGGCCAGCGCCTGCTATTCAGTACAGTTTTTGTCCGCCGGCGCGCGGACAGGGGAGCTTGTATGCTGTCGATCGCTACCAAAGTAGAACGCATCGTCATGGAGTCGTCCTTCCTTATCGAAGGCTTGCGGCGCAATTTGATCAACCTGTCGGAGCTGGCGCGCCAGCTGCAGCCGCAGCTGGAAAGCGATATGTGGAAGCCGGTCGGCCAGGCGGCGGTGGTGATGGCGCTGCGCCGCCTGGCCGAGCGCCTGCCGCAGGCCAGCAACCAGCCGCTCGCGCTGGCGCAGAAGACCGGCGAGCTGACCACCCGCACCGAGCTGACCGAGTACACCTACCGCTATTCGGACAGCATCAACGAATGCCACCGCCAGCTGTTGTCGAAGGCGGAGCCGATGCGCGGCTCCTTCGTCACGGTCACGCGCGGCGTCAACGAGGTGATGGTCATTTGCAGCCGCGTGCTGACGGCGATGGTGGAGGAGGTGTTTGCCGGCGAGCGGCTGCTGGCGCGCCAGGACAACCTGAACGCGGTGACGCTGCATCTGAATCCGGACACCAGCCGCACACCCGGCATCTATCACGCCATCCTCAAGCAGCTGGCCTGGGACAAGATCAACCTGGTCAACATGATCTGCACCTACACCGAGCTGACCATCCTGCTGGAGCAGAACCAGACCGGCGCGGCGTTCACGGTTTTGTCGAAGATCGTCACGCAATAAGCGCGTTCAGGCCATCCAGAAGAACACGGCGGTCATGCGCTTGTCGTCGTGGTCGCAGCCGAAGTAGCTGCTGGCCGAGTGCACCAGGTTGGCGCGGTACAGCAGGATGCGGTTGAACTGGTTGTCGACGCGCTGGTCCTCATGCCAGGCCTGCGGCGGCAGGCTGGTCACGCCCAGCGCCTCGCGCAGGTTGGCGTGCGGCGGGCTGCAGTAATTGCCGCCCAGGGTGCCGTCCGGGTAGCGCAGGCGGTAGAACGAGGTGCCGGCCGCCGGCAGCGGATCGGGCGACAGGTAGATCACGGCGGCGTAGCGGCACAGTTTTAAGGAATCGGTGTGCGGGCGCGGACCGGATTCGATCCCGCCCACCAGCTGCACGTAGTTGTGATTGAGGGTGCTGCCTTGCGGCGTGGCCTCCTGCCACAGCTTTTTTGCGCCGGTGACCTTTTTGACCCAGGCTTCCACCTGCGCCAGTTCGTCCGGCAGCAGCGCGCCCTTGCTGCGCATGCCGGGCCACGGTTCGGGGCGGTGCGGCGCGCCCAGCTCCCAGTCCTCGCGGGCGAAGCAGCGCCGGGCCACTTCCTGCGCGTTCGGCAGGATATTGTCCATGACCCAGTAGTCGCGCCCCAGTTGCGGTTTGCGATAGGTGAGCGTCGGGCGCGCCATATTGTCTCTCCGAGTCGGCAGGGCAGCCGTCATTCCCGCGCAGGCGGGAATCCATGCCGAGCGGCTGCGGATGCTCGGCATGGACTCCCGCTTCCGCGGGAGCGACGTGGGTTATTGGGCGAGTTGCGCGCGCACGCGGGCGATGGCCTTGCGCACCTGGTTGGGCGCGGTGCCGCCGACGTGGTCGCGCGCGGCCACCGAGCCTTCCAGCGTCAGCACGGCGAAGACGTCGTCGTCGATCAGCGCGGAGTAGGCGCGCAGCTGGTCGAGCGACATTTCGGACAGGTCGATCTTGAGGTCGTCGCAGGCGCGCACGGCGCGGGCCACGGCTTCGTGGGCGTCGCGGAACGGCAGGCCTTTCTTGACCAGGTAGTCGGCCAGGTCGGTCGCGGTGGCGTAGCCCTGCAGCGCGGCGGCGCGCATCGCCTCCGGCTTGACGCTGATGCCGCCGGCCATGTCGGCGAAAATGCGCAGCGTGTCGACCACGGTGTCGACGGTGTCGAACAGCGGTTCCTTGTCTTCCTGGTTGTCCTTGTTGTAGGCCAGCGGCTGGCCTTTCATCAGGGTCAGAAGGCCCATCAGGTGGCCGTACACGCGGCCGGTTTTACCGCGCGCCAGTTCCGGCACGTCCGGGTTTTTCTTTTGCGGCATGATCGACGAGCCGGTGCAGAAGCGGTCGGCGATGTCGATGAAGCCCACGCGTGGGCTCATCCAGATCACCAGCTCTTCGGACATGCGCGACACGTGGGTCATGATCAGCGAGGCGGCGGCGGTGAACTCGATGGCGAAGTCGCGGTCCGAGACGGCGTCCAGCGAGTTGTGGCAGACGTCGTCGAAGCCCAGCGTCTGCGCCACGCGCACGCGGTCGATCGGGAAGGTGGTGCCGGCCAGCGCGGCGGCGCCCAGCGGCAGGCGGTTGACGCGCTTGCGGCAGTCGGCCATGCGCTCGGCGTCGCGGCCGAACATTTCGACGTAGGCCAGCATGTGGTGGCCGAAGGTGATCGGCTGCGCCACCTGCATGTGGGTGAAGCCGGGCATGATGGTGTCGGCGTTTTTCTCGGCCAGGTCGGTCAGGGCGCCGCGCAGGGCGGCCAGCAGGTCGAGCACGTCGTCGATGGCCGAGCGCACGTACAGGCGGATGTCGGTGGCCACCTGGTCGTTGCGGGAGCGGCCGGTGTGCAGGCGCTTGCCGGCGTCGCCTACCAGCTCGGTCAGGCGTTTTTCGATATTCAGGTGGACGTCTTCCAGGTCCAGCAGCCATTCGAACTGGCCGGCTTCGATCTCGGCGGAGATCTGCGCCATGCCGCGCTCGATCTCGGCGCGGTCGGCGGCGCTGATGATGCCTTGCGCGGCCAGCATTTCGGCGTGGGCCAGCGAGCCCTGGATGTCGGCCTTGGCCAGGCGCTTGTCGAAGAAGACCGAGGCGGTGTAGCGTTTGACCAGGTCCGAAACGGGTTCGTTAAAACGGGCCGACCAGGCTTCGCTTTTTTTGGAAAGTTGTGCTGTCATAGTGGGGCAGGCGTGTGCGGTAATTAATGTCAGCAGCGATTATAAACCGCAAGCTGCTCAAAAATATGTCAACATTACTATTTTGGCCATCGAAATCATGACGACTCTGCACATCAGCACCAACAAGGCGGATCTGGACGTGCCGCTGATTTATCAATTTATCAGCGAGCAGTCGACGTGGGCGGTCGGCATGCCGCTGGCGGTGATGGAGCGGGCGATCGACAATTCGCTGTGCTTTGGCGCCTATCTGGACGGGCGGCAGATAGGCTTTGCGCGGGTGGTGACCGACTGCGCCACCTTCGCCAACCTGGTCGACGTGTTCGTGCTGCCGGAGTTCAGGGGGCGGGGTTACAGCAAGCAGCTGATGGAAGCGGTGCTGGGCCACCCGGACCTGCAGGGCCTGCGCCGCTTCACGCTGGCGACCGGCGACGCGCACGGCCTGTACGAAAAATTCGGCTTCACGCCGCCGGCCCGGCCGGCGACGCTGATGGAGCGCTATTTCCCCAACATCTACGCTAACTGACCACCGTCGCTCCCGCGCAGGCGGGAGTCCATGCACTGCATGAACTCCCTCCATGGAACGCTGGCTCAGCATGGACTCCCGCTTTCGCGGGAGCGACGTTATTGCCAGTTCATCAGGCAGGGTGGCACCAGCAGGGCCAGCGCCAGCGCGGCGTAGATCAGCTGCAGCGGCACCATCCACCTGGCCCAGGTGATCCACGGGATGCGCGCCAGCGCCAGTACGCCGACCGTGATGCCGGAGGTCGGGATCATCGGCGTGGTGAATTCGCCGAACTGGAACGCCAAAATCGCCGTCTGCCGCGTCACGCCCACCAGGTCGGCCAGCGGCGCCATGATCGGCATCGTCAGCGCGGCCTGGCCGCTGCCCGAGTGGATGAAGAAGTTGATCACGGTCTGGATGCCGAACATCTTCCACGCGGCGAAGATCGGGCTGGACGACTGCACCAGCGGCATCAGCGCATGCAGCATGGTGTCGATGATGTGGGCGTCGCGCGCCAGGATCATGGTGCCGCGCGCCAGCGCGATCACCAGCGCCGTGCCCACCAGGTCGCGCGCGCCCTGGATGAAGCCTTCAACGATCTGGTTCGAATCGAGCTTGCCCACCAGGCCGATGACGATGCCCATCGTCAGGAACAGCGCGGCGATTTCGTCGATGTACCAGTCGTAGCCGACCACGCCGCCCACCATGACCGCCAGCGAGCCGACGAAGATCGCCAGCACCAGCTTGTGGCGCCCGGTCATGCCGTGGAATTCGCCCAGGCCGTGCGGCTGCTCGCGGCGCTTGTCCAGGTCCAGCGCGTAGGTCGGGCTCAGCTCCGGCGTCTTCTTCACGCGCGCCGCGTACCACATCAGGAACACGATGGTGATGGCGGTGGCGATCACCCATACGATCAAACGATAGGCCCAGCCGGAGAACACCGGCACGCCGGCGATGCCCTGGGCGATGCCGACGTTGAAGGGGTTCAGAAACGCCGCCGAGAAGCCGACCTGCGAGCCGAGGAAGGGGATCGACACGCCGGTGACGGTGTCGTAGCCCAGCGCCAGCGCCAGCGGCACGAAAATCAATATAAACGGTATGGCTTCTTCATTCATGCCGAAGGTGGCGCCGCCGATCGAGAACATGGTGACGAACACCGGGATCAGCGCCTTCTGGATGAACACCGAGCTGTCGTGCGCGCGCGCCAGCGACTTGATCATCGAGTCGACCGCCTCGGTCTTCTGCAGCACGGCGAAGGCGCCGCCGACGATCAGCACGAAGCCGATGATCAGCGCGGCGTCGACGAAGCCCTTGATCGGCGCTTTCATCAACGCCGTCACGCCCTGCGGCGCGCTGGCGATGTAGTGGAAGCTGGACGGATCGATCAGCTGCTTGCCGTTGACCAGGTGGGTGTCGTATTTGCCGCCGGGGACCAGCCAGGTGGCCGCCGCGATCAGGGCCAGGATGATGAACAGCAGGACGAAGGTGTGCGGCAGCTTGAATTTTTTAGTGGTCATCGGATGTCGTGTTCAATCTTATTGGCTCAGCAGATCGCCGGCACGGTAGGCCAGGGCGCCGGCGACTTTGCCGACGTTCATGCCACGGATCACGTGGCGGTGCGCGCTGCGCGCGAAGAACACGCCGGCCACGCCGGCGCGTATCACCGTGGTCTCGCCGCTGACCGGGTCGATCAGGTCGGCCACGGCGTCGCCCGGCGTCACGCGCGCCCCCAGGTCGCGGGTGTAGACCAGGATGCCGGCGTGCGGCGCGTACAGCGGCTCGACGCCTTCCAGCGGCGTGGCCGCGCACAGCGGCGCGGGCAGCACGGCCGCTGCTGCGGCGGCCGCGGCGTCCGGCGCCTGCAGCACACCCTTCAACGTCAGGAATTGCAGCAGGCCGGCGGCGTCCCGCTCGGCCAGGGCGTAGCTCACCTCCATTTCGCCGCGCAGTTCGACGGTGGTCGACAGGCAGGCGGCGGGGATCGGATAGCGGCCTTCGAAGTGCTGGTCCAGGTCCCACCACAGGCGGCTGCAGGCTTCGTCGAACGGTTCGCCGCCGGCCTGGTAGGCCAGCAGCAGCGCGTGCGCGCCCAGGATGGCCGCCAGCGGCGCGACACCCTCGGCCAGCGGCGTGCCGGCGTAGATGTGCAGCGCCGCCTCGTTGTCGCAGTGCAGATCGAGCACGATGTCGGCGTCGATGGCCATCGTCATCAGGACTTTCTTCAGCGTGTCGGCGTCGGTGGCCGGCTGCCATTCGGCGATCGAGGCGCGCGCATGCTCGCGGATCAGGCGCACGTTGGCGTCGGCGTCCTGGCCCAGCAGGCCGTCCAGCGATTTTTTCAGGTCGTCCGCCACGTGCTTGTACGAGCGGTTGAAGTTGATGCCGGTGGTGAGGTCGAAGCGGCCGAAGGCGGCGCCGTGGATGGCCTGCGCCAGGCCGATCGGGTTGGCGGCCGGCACCAGTATCACTTCACCGGCGATGCGGCCGGCCGCTTCCAGCGCGGCCAGCTCCTTGCGCAGGTATTGCGCCACCAGCATGCCGGGCACCTCGTCGGCGTGCAGCGAGGCCTGGATGTAGACCTTCTTGCCGGCGCCGGGACGGCCGAAATGCAGGCTGGTCAGTTCAAAGTGGGCGTTGCTGTGCGGTCCGGACAGCGGATGTTTGTGTACTTGCATGGCAGGAAGGACTTTTTCGACAAAGATTGAGTATGTAGCACTATTTTCACAAAGTAAATCGCCGCGCGGCGAAAGGAGGGCTGGTTTCTTGAGTTTTCCCGGCGATGTGCGTACAGTTTGTTTAATAGAATCATTTATATAACATTTTGAAAGAAAATCATGGGTGATGTACAAAGCATGCGGGTTTCCACGATGGCGCGAGCGGTGCGCCTGGCGCTGAGCCTGGGCGTGGCAGCCGGCCTGCTGGGGCAGGCGGCGCTGGCGCAGGACGCGCCGGCCACCTCCGGCAATCCGGCAGCGATGCCGAAGGTGGAGATCACCGGTTCGGCGATCCGCCGCATCGAGTCGGAGACCGCGCTGCCGGTGCAGGTGATCACCCGCGAGGATATCGAGAAGGCCGGCGTCACCACCGCCTCCGAGCTGATGGCGCGCGTGTCGGCCAACGTCGGCGGCCTGACCGACGGCGCCAGCATCACCGACGGCCACGACCAGCGCGGCTTCAACAGCGCCAACCTGCGCGGCATCGGCACCTCGTCCACGCTGGTGCTGCTCAACGGCCGCCGCATGGCCAACTTCGCCTCGCCCGGCGACGACACCGGCGTCGACCTGAACAACATCCCGGCCGCCGCCATCCAGCGCGTCGAGGTGCTGCTGGACGGCGCCTCGGCGCTGTACGGCACCGACGCCATCGGCGGCGTGATCAACTTCATCACCCGCAAGGATTTCCAGGGCCTGGAGCTGAACGCCTACGGCGCCAAGACCGACGAGGGCGGCGCCGGCAAGCGCACCGCCACGCTGACCGCCGGCACCGGCGACCTGACCCGCGAGGGCTACAATGTGTTTGCGGTGCTGGACGTGCAGCGCACCGACGCGCTGAGCACCTCGCAGCGCAAGTTCATCAACAACCTGCAGATCCCGGAGCGCCTGCCGCACCTGCTGTCCGGCTATACCTCGCCGGCCAACATCCGCCTGACCGGCGCCCAGCGCGACTACCTGAACGACAACGGCTTCACCCTGAACGGCAAGCCGCTGACCAACCGCACCATCAACCTGTCGGTGCCGGGCTGCTCGGCGCCGGCCAATCTGTACCTGCCGGCCGGTATCGGCGGGGTCGACGCCTGCACCTACAACTACATGGGCGACACCGAGCTGTATCCGAAGTCGGACAAGGTCAACCTGCTGAGCCGCGGCGTGCTGCAGCTGAACCCCGACAACCAGCTGTTTGCCGAGATCGCGCTGAGCCGCTCGAAGACCAGCTACGTGGCCTCGACGGCGCGCGTGAGGGCGCCGATCAACTACAAGAAGATACCGGGCCTGGCCAAGTACGACCTGGCGTCGGACGAGGCCAGCGCGGACGACGACGTGGTCGGCGATGTCGAGCTGCGCATCCGCCTCAACGACGCCGGCCGCCGCACCAGCGAGTTGACCAGCGAGAGCCAGCGCTTCGTGGTCGGCCTGACCGGCAGCGCCAACGGCTTTGACTACGACGTCGCGCTGAACCACAGCGTCAACACCATCAAGGACAAGGACACCCACGGCTATCTGCTGTACGACAAACTGGTCAAGGGCATCTACGACGGCGTGATCAATCCCTTCGGCCCGTCCGACGCGGCCGGCGTGTCGCTGCTCAACTCCATCCAGGTCAACGACGACGTGCGCCATGCGCGCGGCGTGATGGACTCGGTCGACTTCAAGGTCTCGCACGCGGTCGGCACGCTGGCCGGCGGCGAGGCGGCGCTGGCGGTGGGCGGCGAGGTGCGCCACGAGCGCACCGACTTCACGCCGTCGGCGCTGCTGCTGAGCGATAACATCAACAACGACGCCGCGCCCGAGGGCGGCCGCGCCACCAGCGACAAGCGCACGGTGCAGGCGGTGTACGGCGAGCTGCTGCTGCCGTTCACCAAGCAGTGGGAGGCGCAGCTGTCGGCGCGCTACGACCATTACCAGGTGGTCGGCGGCGCCGCCAGCCCGAAGGTGGGCGTGAGCTACATGCCGACCAAGACCATGCTGTTCCGCGGCTCGGCCGGACGCGGCTTCCGTGCGCCGTCGATGTCGGATCTGTACCGGCCGACCATCTACAGCAGCACCGCCACGCTGCCCGATCCGCAATACTGCGCGACGGTGGACAACAGCCTGGCCGACTGCGCCGACAACTGGAACACGCGCCGCTATTCGAACGACAAGCTCAAGCCTGAGCACAGCCGCCAGTACTCGCTGGGCATGGTGATCGAGCCGTCCAAGCAGGTGACGATGACGCTGGACTACTGGAACATCAAGCGCACCGACCTGATCAGCGAGATCGGCGACGACGTCATCCTCGGCAACCTGGCCAAGTACGGCAACCTGGTGCATCGCACGGACGACGGCCTGATAGACTACATCGAGCTGCACAAGGAAAACCGTGGCGCGCAGCTGGCCACGGGCCTGGACCTGACGCTGGACTACCGCGACGTGAAGACCTGGGCCGGCAACTTCGGCGGCCACCTGTCGGGCACCTATGTGCTCAATTCGAAGATCCAGAACGCGGTGGGCGATCCCTACCTGAGCAACCTGGGCCGCTTCGTCACCGACGGCGTGGTGCAGCGCTGGCGCCATACCGTCACCTTCGACTGGGACCTCGGCCCGTACTCGGCCAGCCTGTCGAACACCTATTCGAGCGGCTATGAGGACCAGAACTCGGCGATCAACACCGATAACGGCACGGTGGTGGCGGCCAACCATGTGAAGGCCTACTCGCTGTGGGACCTGTCGGGCGCCTGGCAGGTCAACAAGGCCTTCAAGCTGCGCGCCGGGGTGCAGAACCTGTTCAACACCGCGCCGCCGTACTCGAATCAGGCCTTCTTCTTCATCTCGGGCTATGATCCGACCTACACCGATCCGCGCGGACGCCGCTTCTATGCCAGCGCCAATTACGCCTTCAAGTAATGTAACGTAATGCTGCTTTAAGCCGGATTCAGTAATTGATTGGTATCATCTGCATTATCGACGGCGCCGCGCGTGAGCGCGGCGCCGGTTTTCATCGGAAGGGCAACATGAAATTAACAGGTTTTACGCTGCGGCGTCTCGTCATGCTATGGCTGCTGGTCGTGGCGGGCAGCGGCGTGTGCGCGGCGCAGGTGGCTGGTTCCGGGTCTGCCGCCAAGGCGGCGCAGGCGCCGGCCAAGTCCAGCAAGCCGGCCAAGGCGGTGCCGCCGCCCAAACCGGTGCTGGCGCCGCCGGCGGGCAACCTGGTCATCATCGGCGGCGGCCTGCGGGCCGACAACGCCGAAGTCTGGCAGCGCATCGTGCAGCTGGCTGGCGGCAAGGGCGCGCGCATCGGCGTGTTCGGCTCGGCGTCGATCAACCCGGAGAAGTCGGCCCAGAACACCGTCAACAAGCTCAATCAGTACGGCGCCCAGGCCTTCTTTATTCCGCTGGGCGTGACGCTGCCCAACAGCGACTACCGCAAGGCGGCCGAAGACCCGGAAGTGGTGGCGGCCATCCATTCGGCCACCGGCATCTACTTCACCGGCGGCGACCAGGCCCGCATCACCAAGGCGCTGGTGCGCCCGGACGGCAAGCACACGGCCGCGCTGGACGCGGTGTGGGACGTGTACCGCGACGGCGGCGTGGTGGCCGGCTCCAGCGCCGGCGCGGCCATCATGAGCACCACCATGTTCTACGACGCCAAGCCGACCCTGGACATGCTCAAGCAGGGCGTCAACGAGGGTCATGAAATCGCCTCGGGCCTGGGCTTCATCGGCGACGACGTGTTCGTCGACCAGCACCTGCTGGTGCGCGGCCGCTTCGCCCGCATGATCCCGGTGATGCTGAAGAAGGGCTACCAGATCGGCCTGGGCATCGACGAGAACAGCGCGATGGTGGTCAACGCCCGGCGCGACGTCGAGATCATCGGCTATAGCGGCGCGCTGCTGCTGGACCTGTCGGCGGCGATCACGGACCGTGGCATTAAGGGTTTCAACATCAGCAACGCCACCATCAGTTACCTGGACCGGGGCGACAAGTTCAACCTGGTCACGCGCGAGTTCACGCCGTCGCCGGACAAGGCCGACAACAAGCTCGATCCCAACCAGCCGGATACGCGCGAGCCGGTGTTCACCAACGACATCCTCGGCAACAACGCGGTGCTGGACCTGATGGTCAACCTGATCGACAACGCCCAGCAGGAAGCCATCGGCATCGCCTTCGGCAATCCGCGCGACGCCTATCCGGACCTGGGCTTCGAGTTCCGCTTCAGTAAAACCATCAACAGTGTCGGCTACAGCTCGACCGAGGTGGAGGCGTATTCGGTGCTCAAGCTGCGCATGGATATCCGGCCCATCCAGCTGCAGCAGCCGCTGTACCGCTATCGCTAGCGGCGGCGCGAAATCGGGTATATTGAGTGGGACGGCTTTGCCGTCCCATTTTTTTACCCCGCAGGGCCGGGCGGGGTCGGACCCCGTCCGGGGGCCGACCCCTAAGTGGTACGGCATGCGTGTCGGCCAGGGCGTGCGGGGTTGAGCGAGGCGAGTTATGCGGATGTCAATCTTGAAGCATTGTTTGCAGGCGGCGCTGATGTTCGCCGTGCCGCTGGGCGGTGCGCTGGCCGCTTCCGTCACCCCGCCGTCCGCTCCCAAGGGCTCCTTGGTCATCATCGGCGGCAATCTGCGCCAGGATAACGCCGACGTCTGGCAGCGCATCGTTCAGCTGGCGGGCGGGCCGGGCGCGCGGGTGGCGGTGCTGCCGTCGGCCGCCGCCGATCCGGCACCGGTGGGCGCGGCCATCGTCGGCTTCCTGCGGCAGTACGGCGCCGACGCCTTCCTGGTGCCGCTGGCCGTCAAGCTGGCCGACAGCGACTTCCGCAAGGCGGCCGACGACCCCGAACTGGCGGCGGCGGTGCGCGGCGCCGGCGGCGTGTTCTTCGTCGGCGGCGACCAGGCCCGCATCACGCAGGCGCTGGTGCGCGAGGACGGCAGCCGCAGCGCGGTGCTGGACGCGGTGTGGGAGCTGTACCGCAATGGCGGCGTGGTGGCCGGCAGCAGCGCCGGCGCGGCCATCATGAGCAGCACCATGTTCTACGCACCGAACACGGTGTTCGCCACCCTGCGCGGCGGCGTGACCGAGGGCAGGGAGATCGCGCCGGGGCTGGGCTTCATCGGCGACGACGTGTTCGTCGACCAGCACCTGTTGGTGCGCGGCCGCTTCGCGCGCATGATCCCGGCCATGCTGAAGAAAGGCTACAAGTTCGGGCTGGGCATCGACGAGAATACGGCGATGGTGGTCGACAGCCGGCGCCGGGTGGAGATCGTCGGCCACAAGGGCGCGCTGCTGATCGACCTGACCCGCGCCACCACCGATCCGGCCAGCGCCGGCTTCAATGTCTCCAATGCCGTCATCAGTTATCTGGACCGGGGCGACCAGTACGACCTGGGCACGCATACCTTCACACTGTCCGAGGCCAAGGCCGCCGGCAAGCTGAAGGCGCATGCGGCGATGCTGCGCGAGCCGGTGTTCTCGGCCGATATCCTGGGCAAGAACGCGGTGGTCGAGCTGATGGAGAACCTGATGAACAACCGCCGCAGCGAGGCGATCGGCATCGCCACCAGCGGCCGCAATACGCCGCTGCCGGAGCTGGGCTTCCAGTTCACCTTCTCCAAGACGCGCGACAGCGTGGGCTATGCATCGTCGGCGCCGCAGAGCTATTCGATCCTGAATATGCGGCTGGACATCCGCCCGCTCGACATCGGCCAGTCGCTGGTGCAGAAGAACTAGCTTTCCACTGTTTTTGGCAGCCACTGTAAAAACCGGAGAAATAAGTAAAATCCGGCGGGAAAAACAGCTGGTTTCAACGCAGGGAGTGTGCAGGTCTCCCCCGTCACTGTGTCCTGCCCGGATTACAATGGAGGTCTCCGTAACTTGATCACAGGATGACCATGAGCCGCTTTTTATCCTTTGCGCTGGCTGCTTTCGCGGCCGTATCGGCCGTCGCCGCCGTACCCGCGCTGGCCGCGCAACCGGCCACCGTCCGTGTCGACTATCTCCACAGCGGCAATGCGCTCAACGAAAGCTACGCGATGGAGCGCGTGGTGATCGAGCCGCTGCCGTGGCCGGGCGACATGCGCCGCACCATCGACGACACCAATCGCGGCAACAACATGGTCGAGGTGGTGGACGCCAAGACCGGCGAGCTGCTGTACTCGCGCGGCTTTTCGACCGTGTTCGCCGAATGGCGCAGCACCGACGAGGCGGCGCACGCCAATCGCGGCTTCCAGGAGTCGGTGCGCTTTCCCAAGCCGGACCGCCCGGTGCGTGTGCGCATCCTGAAGCGCGACGACCGCAACGCCTTCTCGGTGGTGTGGACCGCCGATGTCGACACCGACTCGATGGACGTGGTGCGCAAGCAGACGCCGCCCGCATCGATGGCGGCCGCGCCCAAGCCGATCGCCATCCGCGTCAACGGCCCGTCGCCGGACAAGGTCGACCTGCTGATCCTGGGCGATGGCTACACCAGGGCCGACATGCCCAAGTTCGAAGCGACCGCGCGCAAGCTGGCCGACCACCTGTTCGCCACCTCGCCGTTCAAGGAGCGCGCCAAGGACTTCAACGTGTGGGCGCTGGCGCTGCCGACCGAGGAATCGGGCGTGTCGCGTCCTTCGACCGGCGTGCACCACGCGTCGCCGCTGGGCACGCGCTACGACATCTTCGGCAGCGAGCGTTATGTGCTCACCACCGACAACCGCGCGTTGCGCGAGCTGGCGCAGTATGCGCCGTATGAGTTCATCGAGATTTTGGTGAACAACGAGACCTACGGCGGCGGCGGCATCTTCGGCCAGTTCAGCACTGCGGCGGCCAACAACGACTGGGCCAACTACCTGTTCGTGCACGAATTCGGCCATCACTTCGCCGGCTTGGCCGACGAGTACTACACCTCGCCGGTGGCCTACCAGTCGAACGGCACGCGCCAGGAGCCTTGGGAGCCGAATGCGACCGCGCTGCGCGATCCGGCCAATCTGAAATGGAAGAAGTTCGTCAAGGACGGCACGCCGCTGCCGACGCCATGGCCGAAGGAGACGTATGAAACCGCGTCGCGCGCCTACCAGAAGGAGCGCGCCGCGCTGCGGGCGGCCAACCGGCCGGAGTCGGAGATGAGCGCCTTGTTCCGCAAGGACCTGGAATCGACCAACGCGCTGTTCTCGAAGGACCCGAACTTCCACACGGTGGGTGCGTTCGAGGGTGCGAACTATGAGGCCAGCGGCTACTACCGCCCGCAGATGCAGTGCATTATGTTCGACCGCAGCGAGAAGTTCTGCGCCGTCTGCGCCGACGCCATCGGCACCATCATCGATTTGTACTCGCGCCCGGGGGCGGGCAAGTAATTCTTGTTAAGTACGATACCGTACAGAGTGCTTCAGCTCATCGACCTATTCTGGATGCCAGCAACGCATCCCGATGAACTTTGAGAGGAATCACCATGAACAAGATAATCGCCACCCTGATCGCCGGCCTGTTCGCCACCGCAGCCTACGCCCAGAACACGCCGGCCCAGACGCCGGCCGTGGTCAAGGCTGAAAATGAGGCCAACAAGGACGTGGCCAAGGCGCAGCAGAAGGAAATGAAGGCCGACGTCAAGGCCGACAAGAAGGCCGACAAGGCCATTGCCAAAGCCAACAAGACCAATGACACCGCCGCTGCGCACGTCGAGGTGGAAAAAGCCAAAGCCAACGAAAAAGTAGCCAAGGCCGATCCGGAAGACAAAGCCAAGGCGGAAGCCAAGGGCGACAAGGCAGTCGCCAAGGCTGAAGAAAAGGCCAACAAAAAGGCCGTGAAAGCCGACGCCAAGGCGATCAAGGAAACCGTTGACGCGACCGCCGACAAAGCCATCGCCGCCAACAAGACCGACGCCGTCAAAGCCAAAACGGCAGCCGAAGTCAAAGAAGCCGCCGCCAAGCATTAAGCGGCAGGCAGCATGAAAAAAGCCCGCTGACGTGAAGCCAGCGGGCTTTTTTTTCGCGCACCGATCTTAGACGATCGGCGTCAGCGAGGTTGGCTTGATCCTGGTCGCCAGCGCCTTGCCTTTGCGCGCGCGCTTGCCGAAGTGGACCGCCAGAGCCGAGGCGGACAGACGCTCTTCCTGCGCCTTGCCGCCACGCCCGATGCCGGACACGATCACGCCTTTCTGGCTGATAGGCTTGGCGGCGATCAGGGTTTCCTTGTCGTCGAGCTCCATCAGGATCACGCCGCGGCCGCCGTTGGTCAGCACCTTCATCTCGTCCATGCCGAACACCAGCACGCGCGCATTGGCCGACAACACGGCTACCGCGCTGGCGCTGTCGGCGATGACCGCCGGCGGCAGCGGCACGTCGCCGTCTTCCAAGGTGATGAAGGCCTTGCCGCCCTTGATACGGCTGACCATGTCGCCGGCCTTGGCGATGAAGCCGAAACCGGCGCTGGTGGCCAGCAGCAGCTGCGTGCTTCCGGTGCCGGCGAAGTAGTGCTGGATGCGGGCGCCCGGCGCCAGGTCGATCAGGGTGGTGATCGGCACGCCGTCGCCGCGCGCGTTCGGCAGGGCGGCTACCGGCACCGAATACACCTTGCCGTTGCTGCCGAAGGCCAGCAGGTTGTCCACCGTGCGGCATTCGAAGGCGCCGTACAGCGTGTCGCCGGCCTTGAAGGTGAACTGCGCGGCGTCGTGGCCGATGCCGGTGCGCGCGCGTATCCAGCCTTTTTCCGAAATGATGACGGTGACCGGTTCGTCCACCACCTTCTGTTCGACCACGGCTTTCTGCGCTTCCTCGATCAGGGTGCGGCGGGCGTCGCCGTAGGTCTTGGCGTCGGCGTCGATTTCCTTGATGATGGCGCGCTTCATCGACGACGGGTTGTCGAGCAGGTCCTGCAGCAGGCCTTTTTCCTTGCGCAGCTCGGCCAGTTCCTGCTGGATCTTGATCGCTTCCAGGCGGGCCAGCTGGCGCAGGCGGATTTCCAGGATGTCTTCGGCCTGGATCTCCGACAGGCGGAAGCGTTCCATCAGCGCCGCTTTCGGTTCGTCCGAATTGCGGATGATGTGGATCACTTCATCGATGTTCAGCAGGATGGTCTCGCGGCCTTCCAGGATGTGGATGCGCGCGTCGACCTTGCCCAGCTTGTACTGCGTGCGGCGGGTGACGGTTGCGAAGCGGAATTCGATCCACTCCTGCAGGATGTCGGTCAGGCCCTTCTGGCGCGGACGGCCATCGCCGCCTATCATCACCAGGTTGATCGAGGCCGACGATTCGAGCGAGGTATGCGCCAGCAGCAGCAGCATGAATTCGGTCTGGTCCTGGTTCTTCGACTTCGGCTCGAACACCAGGCGCACCGGCGCGGCGCGGCCCGATTCGTCGCGGATGGTGTCGAGCGAATTGAGGATCAGCGACTTGAGCGCCATCTGTTCCGGCGACAGCGCCTTCTTGCCCATCTTGATCTTGGGGTTGGTCAGCTCCTCGATCTCTTCGAGCACCTTCTGCGACGAGGTGCCCGGCGGCAGTTCGGTGACCACCGCCTGCCACTGGCCGCGCGCCAGTTCCTCGATCTTCCAGCGGGCGCGCACCTTCATGCTGCCGCGGCCGGATGCGTACATGTCGCTGATCTGCGACGGCGGGGTGATGATCTGGCCGCCGCCCGGGAAGTCCGGGCCGGGGATCATGGCCATCAATTCGCTGTGCGAGATCTTCGGATTGCGGATCATGGCGACGGCGGCCTGCGCCACCTCGCCCAGGTTGTGCGACGGGATTTCCGTCGCCAGGCCGACCGCGATGCCGGAGGCGCCGTTCAGCAGCACCATCGGCAGGCGCGCCGGCAGCAGGCACGGTTCTTCGGTCGAGCCGTCGTAATTGGCCTGGAATTCCACGGTGCCGAGGTTGATTTCGTCCAGCAGCACCTTGGCGATCGGCGTCAATCGGGCTTCGGTGTATCGCATCGCCGCAGCGCCGTCGCCGTCGCGCGAGCCGAAGTTGCCCTGGCCGTCGACCAGCGGGTAGCGCAGCGAGAAGTCCTGCGCCATGCGCACCATGGCGTCGTATACCGACTGGTCGCCGTGCGGATGCAGCTTACCCAGCACGTCGCCGACCACCGTGGCGGACTTGCGCGGCTTGGCGGTGCTGTTCAGGCCCATTTCGTTCATCGCGTACAGGATGCGGCGCTGCACCGGCTTCTGGCCGTCGCACACGTCCGGCAGCGCGCGGCCCTTGACCACCGAGATGGCGTAGTCGAGGTAGGCGCGTTCGGCGAAGGTGGACAGGGTCAGCGTGTCGCCGCCGTCGCCGTCATCGCCCAGCGGACCGCCGCCATCGCCGCCGCCGTTGCCGCCACCGCCGCCGTTGTCATTGCCGTCGTTGCTGCTGCCGTCATCGCAGCCATCTGCGCTGTGCGCCGCTGCCGATGGGGCGAGTGGGGCTGGCTGCGCAGGCGTGGCCTGCTTGCCGACGGCTTCGGGTGACGCTGGTTCGTCAAAGAGATTTGCTTGAGTCATGATATATGCGGTGCTTTAGTTATCGGTTCCCCGTCGTTCCCGCGCAGGCGGGAACCCATGCTGAGCGGCTAATCCGGCTCGGTATGGATTCCCGCTTTCGCGGGAACGACGCGTCAAATGTCTGCTTCGGCTTCGTTGCCGTGTTCTTCGATCCAGGCGCGGCGCGCGGCCGCTTCGCCTTTACCCATCAGCATATTGAAGCGCGCCGACGATTCGCCGTGCGCGTAGGCGCCCAGCGACACCGGCAGCAGGCGGCGGGTGTCCGGGTTCATCGTGGTTTCCCACAGCTGTTCGGCGTTCATCTCGCCCAGGCCCTTGAAGCGCGAGATCGACCAGGCGCCTTCCTTCAGGCCGTCCTTGCGCAGCTTGTCCTCGATCGCCACCAGTTCGCCGGCGTCGAGCGCGTACAGCTTCTGGATCGGCTTCTTGCCGCGCGCCGGCGCGTCGACGCGGAACAGCGGCGGGCGGGCGATGCAGATATTCCCGTTGGCGATCAGGCCGGGGAAGTGCTTGAAGAACAGCGTCAGGAGCAGCACCTGGATGTGCGAGCCGTCGACGTCCGCATCGGACAGGATGCAGATTTTGCCGTAGCGCAGACCGCTCAGATCCGGCACCGCGTCCGCGTTGTGCGGATCGACGCCGATCGCCACCGAGATGTCGTGGATCTCGTTGTTGGCGAACAGGCGGTCACGGTCGGTCTCCCAGGAGTTGAGCACCTTGCCGCGCAGCGGCAGGATGGCCTGGAATTCCTTGTCGCGGCCCATCTTGGCCGAACCGCCCGCCGAGTCGCCCTCGACCAGGAACAGTTCGGTGCGGGTGACGTCGGTCGATTCGCAGTCGGTCAGCTTGCCCGGCAGGACGGCCACGCCGGACGATTTCTTTTTCTCGACCTTCTGCAGCGAGCGCAGACGCGATTGCGCCTGCTTGATGACCAATTCGGCCAGCTTCTTGCCGTAGTCGACGTGGTGGTTCAGCCACAGCTCCAGCGCCGGCTTCGAATAGGTCGAGACCAGGCGCACGGCGTCGCGCGAATTGAGGCGCTCCTTGATCTGGCCCTGGAACTGCGGGTCCAGCACCTTGGCCGACAGCACGAAGGAGACGCGCGCGAACACGTCCTCCGGCAGCAGCTTGACGCCCTTGGGCAGCAGCGAGTGCATCTCGACGAAGTTCTTCACCGCGCCATACAGGCCGTCGCGCAGGCCCGATTCGTGGGTGCCGCCGTTGGGCGTGGGGATCAGGTTGACGTAGGATTCGCGCACCACGGCGCCTTGCTCGGTCCATGCCACCACCCAGGCCGCGCCTTCGCCCTCGGCGAAGCCTTCGGCGTCCGGGCCGGCGAACTGCGCGCCTTCGAACAGCGGGATCAGGGTCTCGCCGTCGGTGGCCTGGGCCAGCGCCTCGGTCAGGTAGCCGCGCAGGCCGTCGTTGTACTGCCAGGTCTGCGATTCGCCGGTCTTGGCGTTGGTCAGCGTGACGGTCACACCCGGCAGCAGCACGGCCTTGGAGCGCAACAGGCGCTGCAACTCGGTCTGCGAGATGGCGGGGGAGTCGAAATATTTGGCGTCCGGCCAGGCTGTGACGCGGGTGCCGGACTTCTTGCCGTCGCGCGGCGCGACCACGGAGGACAGCGGCTCGACCACGTCGCCGTGTTCGAAGGCCAGCTTGTGCAGGCCGGTGCCGTCGGGCTCCTTGCGCCAGACGGTGATCTCCAGGCGCTTGGACAGCGCGTTGGTGACCGACACGCCGACGCCGTGCAGGCCGCCGGAGAAGGCGTAGGCGCCGCCCGAACCCTTGTCGAATTTGCCGCCCGCGTGCAGGCGGGTGAACACGATTTCCACCGTCGGCACGCCCTCTTCGGGATGCAGGCCGACCGGGATGCCGCGGCCGTCGTCTTCGACGGTGATGCTGCCGTCGGCGTTCTGCGTGACGATAATGTTTTTGCAATGACCGCCCAGTGCCTCGTCCGAGGCGTTGTCGATCACTTCCTGGATGATGTGCAGCGGATTCTCGGTGCGGGTGTACATACCCGGACGTTGCTTGACGGGTTCCAGGCCCTTGAGGACCCGGATGGATGCTTCGCTGTAGTCGGAAACTGGTTTTTTAGTGGCCATACGTGATCAAGCTTGTAATTTCGATACTGGGTTTATGTACAGTTTTATGCGGACGTTTGCGTATTCTATCCTCAACCGGGCGTAATCGCGGCAAAAAAACGGCGCGGGCCAATTTATACACGATGTTTACGGAGCCGGCCCGCCTTTTTAGGCCGTTTTTACGGCGCCGTCGATAAGCTGGCCGCTTGATCCATCCACTGGAAGAAGGGCCACAAAATGAAGAAATTGATACTCGCCGCAGCCGTCGTCGCTGCTTTTGCTGGCACGCGCGCTTACGCCAAGGCGGCCAATGAAACCAGTTTCAACGCCGCAGTGGTCAGCGACTACCGCATCGTGGCATTTCGCAGACGCGCCTGAGACCGGCCCTGCAAGGCGGCTTTGACTACACCAACAACCCGACCGGCTTCTATGCCGGCACCTGGCTGTCGACCGTCAAGTGGACCAAGGACGGCGGAGGTGGCGGCGACATCGAGTGGGATATCTACGCCGGCCAACGCGGGCAGGTCACGGCCGACGTGTCCTACGATGTGGGCGTGCTGACCTATGTTTATCCGTCGAACAGGCTGTCGCATGTCAGTGGCCTGGCCAACGCTAACACCACCGAGGTGTATGGTCAGCTGGGTTATGGCCCGGCTTATATCAAGTATTCGCACTCGGTGACGAATCTGTTTGCTTATGTCGACAGCAAGAACAGCGGTTATCTGGACCTGGGCGCCAACATCGAGGTAGGCGAGGGCTACACGGTCAACCTGCACGCCGGCCACCAGAACGTCAAGCACAACGGCGCGGCCAGCTACAGCGACTGGAAGATCGGCGCCACCAGGGACTTCGGCGTGGTAAGCGGCGCGCTGGCAGTAATTGGCACCAACGCCGACAAGACCGCCTACGCTTCGCTGGCCAACGGCAAATTCCTCGGCAAGACCGCGCTGCAGCTGACCATCAGCAAAGTGTTCTGACCGGCGAACCCGTGTGCTTTCAGCGATACGCAGGCCGTACCGCTTAAGGGTCGGACCCCGTACGGGGTCCGACCCTGCCTGGCCTTGCGGGGCAAAAGTCAACTGGAAGCAGGCGCGCCCCGGCGATTTTTACGCTTTGTTTACACCCCGCCGCCAAGTCTTTACACCATCTTTAGACCCCGGTCGCTAACCTTCTCAGTATCAAAACAATACCTGTGAGGGGTGTGATGGACATCGTATTTATCGGCGCATTGGTGGTCTTTTTTGCCGTGACCGTGGCATTTGCCATCGGCTGCGACAAGCTGGGAGGCCGGCCATGAACCTCTTCTACCTGGTCGGCGCGATCGCGGCAGCCGGCCTGCTGGTGTACCTGGTGGTGGCCCTGTTGAAAGCGGAGGACCTGTGATGACCATGCAATCGACCATACTGCTGGTGGCCTTCCTGGCCGCGCTGCTGGCGCTGGCCTGGCCGCTGGGCATGCTGCTGGCCCGCGTCGGCAACGGCGGCGCGGTGCCCGGCATGGGCTGGCTGGCCAAATTCGAAACCCTGCTGTACCGCGCCGCCGGCATCGCCGGCAAGGACGGCGCACCCGAAGGCCAATCCTGGAAAGCCTACGCCATCGCGCTGCTGCTGTTTAACGGCGTCGGCGCGCTGGCCGTGTATGCCCTGCAGCGCGTGCAGGCCTTCCTGCCGCTCAATCCTCAGGCGATGGCCAATATCAGCCCCGACTCGGCGTTCAACACGGCCGTCAGCTTCGTCGCCAACACCAACTGGCAGGGCTACAGCGGCGAGCAGGCCATGAGCTACCTGACCCAGATGCTGGTGCTGACCTGCCAGAACTTCTTCTCGGCCGCCACCGGCATGGCCGTGGCGTATGCGCTGATCCGCGGCTTCTCGTCGCGCTCCGCCAAATCGATCGGTAACTTCTGGGCCGACGTCACCCGTTCCACCTTATATGTGCTGCTGCCGCTGTCGCTGGTGCTGGCCGTGGTGATGACCGGCCAGGGCGTGATCCAGAACTTCTCCGCCTACAAGGATGTGCAGCTGCTGGACGCCGTGACCTACACCCAGCCCAAAGCGGGCGCCGACGGCCAGCCGCTGAAGGACGCCAAGGGCGAACCAGTCACCGAAACGCTGACCGCCACCACGCAGACCATCGCCATGGGCCCGGTCGCCTCGCAGGAAGCGATCAAGATGTTGGGCACCAACGGCGGCGGCTTCTTCAACGCCAACTCGGCCCACCCGTACGAGAACCCCACCGCGCTGACTAACTTCCTGCAGATGCTGGCGATCTTCGTGATCCCGGCCGGCCTGTGCTTCGCCTTCGGCCGCATGGTCGGCGACCAGCGCCAGGGCTGGGCGGTGCTGGGCGCGATGACCGTGCTGTTCGTGGCTTGCACGGTGGCCGTGCTGGGCGCCGAGCAGCAGGCCCACCCCGTGCTGCAAACGCTGCACGTCGACCAGGCCATGAGCGCCCTGCAATCGGGCGGCAATATGGAGGGTAAGGAGACCCGCTTCGGCATCAGCGCCTCGGCCCTGTTCGCGGCCGTCACCACGGCCGCCTCCTGCGGCGCGGTCAACGCCATGCACGATTCCTTCATGCCGCTCGGCGGCATGATCCCGATGCTGCTGATCCAGTTCGGCGAGGTGATCTTCGGCGGCGTCGGCTCCGGCCTGTACGGCATGCTGATCTTCGCCATCATGGCGGTGTTCATCGCCGGCCTGATGATAGGCCGCACGCCCGAATACCTGGGCAAGAAGATCCAGGCCTACGAAATGAAGATGACGTCGATCGCCATCCTGGTCACGCCGACGCTGGTGTTGGCCGGTACCGCCATCGCCGTCATGTGCGACGCCGGCAAGGCCGGCATCGCCAATCCCGGCGCGCACGGCTTCTCGGAGATCCTGTACGCCTTCAGTTCGGCCGCCAACAACAACGGCAGCGCGTTTGCCGGCCTGTCCGCCAACACGCCGTTCTACAACGTCATGCTGGCCGTGGCCATATGGTTTGGCCGCTTCGCGGTGATCGTTCCGATTCTGGCGATCGCCGGTTCGCTGGCCGGCAAGCAGCGGCTGGAGGCCAACGCCGGCACCATGCCTACCCACGGCCCGATGTTCATCGGCCTGCTGTGCGGCGTGGTCGCCCTGGTCGGCGTGCTCAATTACGTTCCGGCGCTGGCGCTCGGCCCCGTGGTCGAACACCTGCAGCTGTTTGCTCAATAAGGAATCCACATGTCACAAGCTATTACTCCGCCCGCCAGCAAGTTCCGGATGTTCGATACCGGGCTGCTGATGCCGGCCATCGTCGATTCGTTCCGCAAGCTTGACCCGCGTACGCAGTTGCGCAGCCCGGTGATGTTCGTGGTCTACGTCGGCAGCATCATCACCAGCGCGCTGTACCTGCAGTCGCTGTCCGGCGCCGGCGAGGCGAGGCCGGGCTTCATCCTGGCCACCGCCATCTGGCTGTGGTTCACGGTGTTGTTCGCCAATTTCGCCGAAGCGATGGCGGAGGGGCGCAGCAAGGCGCAGGCGGCCTCGCTGCGCAGCCTGAAGCAAAGCGTCACGGCCAAGAAGCTGGTAACCCCCAAGCATGGCACCATCTGGATGCCGCAGCCGGCGCTCGATCTGCGCAAGGGACATTACATCCTGGTCGAGGCGGGCGACGTGATCCCCATCGACGGTGAGGTGATCGAAGGCGTGGCCTCGGTCGACGAAAGCGCCATCACCGGCGAATCGGCACCGGTGATACGCGAATCGGGCGGCGATTTTTCGTCCGTCACCGGCGGCACTCGCGTGCTGTCGGACTGGCTGGTGGTCAGGGTCACCGCCAATCCGGGCGAGACCTTCCTCGACCGCATGATCTCGATGGTGGAGGGCGCCAAGCGCCAGAAGACCCCGAACGAGATCGCGCTGACCATCCTGCTGGTGGCGCTGACCATCGTGTTCCTGATCGTCACCGTGACCCTGCTGCCGTTCTCGCTGTTCTCGGTGGCAGCAGCCGGCGCCGGCACGCCGATCACCATCACGGTGCTGATCGCGCTCTTGGTGTGCCTGATCCCGACCACCATCGGCGGCCTGCTGTCGGCCATCGGCGTGGCCGGCATGAGCCGCATGATGCAGGCCAACGTGATCGCCACCTCCGGCCGCGCGGTGGAGGCGGCCGGCGACGTCGACGTGCTGCTGCTCGATAAAACCGGCACCATCACCTTGGGCAACCGCCAGGCCTCGGCCTTCTTCGCCGCGCCCGGCGTGACCGAACAGCAGCTGGCCGACGTCGCGCAACTGGCCTCTCTGGCCGACGAAACGCCGGAAGGCCGCAGCATCGTGGTGCTGGCCAAGCAGAAGTTCAACATCCGCGAGCGCGAGATGGCGTCGCTGCATGCGGTGTTCGTGCCGTTCACCGCGCAGACCCGCATGAGCGGCATCGACCTGGGCGAGCCGGGTTCCGCACGTGCGGTGCGCAAGGGCGCGGCCGACACCGTGCGCCAGTACGTCGAATCGCTCGGCCAGACCTATCCGGCCGAGGTGGCGCGCGCGGTGGACGATGTGTCGCGCCGCGGCAGCACGCCGCTGGTGGTGGTGGACGGCGGCCGGGTGATGGGCGTGGTCGAGCTGAAGGACATCGTCAAGGGCGGCATCAAGGAGCGTTTCGCGGAGCTGCGCCGCATGGGCATCAAGACCGTGATGATCACTGGCGATAACAAGCTGACCGCCGCCGCCATCGCCGCCGAGGCGGGCGTGGACGATTTCCTGGCCGAAGCCACGCCGGAGGACAAGCTTAAGCTGATCCGCAGCTACCAGTCCGAAGGCCGGCTGGTGGCCATGACCGGCGACGGCACCAACGACGCGCCGGCGCTGGCCCAGGCCGACGTCGCCGTGGCGATGAACTCCGGCACCCAGGCCGCCAAGGAGGCCGGCAATATGGTCGATCTGGATTCGAATCCGACCAAGCTGCTGGAGATCGTCGAAATCGGCAAGCAGATGCTGATGACGCGCGGCTCGCTGACCACGTTCTCGATCTCGAACGACATCGCCAAGTACTTCGCCATCATTCCGGCGGCGTTTGTCGGCACCTATCCGCAATTGAAGGCGCTTGACGTCATGCACCTGGCCAGTCCGTCGTCGGCCATCATGTCGGCGGTGATCTTCAACGCGCTGATTATCGTCGCGCTGATTCCGCTGGCGCTCAAGGGCGTGCAGTACCGCGCCATCGGCGCCACCGCGCTGTTGCGCCGCAACCTGCTGGTGTACGGCGTCGGCGGCATCATCCTGCCGTTCATCGGCATTAAGGCGATCGACCTGCTGCTGTCGGCGTTCAACCTCGTGTGACCCCGTCGCTCCCGCGCAGGCGGGAGCCCATGCCGAGCATCCGGGCACGCTCGGCATGGAGGGAATTCAGGCAATGCCTGGATTCCCGCCTGCGCGGGAATGACGGTTTCCCGGCTAACTATTTTTCTGGAGTTGTCATGTCATCCCATATTCGTCCCGCCCTGGTTGTCTTCGGCGCCCTGACGCTGCTTTGCGGTGTCATTTACCCACTGGCCGTCACCGGCGTCGCCGCAGTCGCCTTCCCGGCGCAGGCGGCCGGCAGCATCGTCGAAGTCGGCGGCAAGGCGGTCGGCTCCTCGCTGATCGGCCAGGCCTTCTCCTCGCCGCAGTACTTCTGGAGCCGACCATCGGCCACCGGTCCGATGCCCAACAACGGCGCCGGTTCCGGCGGCTCCAACCTGGGCACCAACAATCCGGCCCAGATCGAGGCCGTCAAGGGCCGCATCGCCGCGCTCAAGGCGGCCGACCCGGCCAACACCCAGCCGATACCGGTCGACCTGGTGACCGCGTCGGGCAGCGGCCTGGATCCGGAAATCAGCGTCGCCGCAGCGCGCTACCAGGCCGGCCGCGTCGCCGCCGCGCGCCAGCTCGGCGTCGCGCAGGTGCTGGCGCTGGTCGAGCGCCACCAGTTGAAGCAGTATTTCGGCTTCTTCGGCGAACCGCGCGTCAACGTGCTGGAACTGAATCTGGCGCTGGACCAGGCCAAACCGGTGCCGAAGCAGTAGAATCGGCGGATGTCCATGTTCCCCAACGATAGCCCGCGCCCCGACCCCGACGCGCTGCTGGCCCAGGTGCAGGCGCAGGAGCGGCGCGCCGCGCGCGGCAAGCTGCGCATCTACTTCGGCGCCTCGGCCGGCGTCGGCAAGACCTACGCCATGCTGGCCGCCGCCCGCAAGCTGCAGGCGGACGGCCAGCCGGTGCTGGTCGGCGTGGTGGAAACCCATGGCCGCAGCGAGACCGCGGCCATGCTGGCGGGACTGGACGTGCTGCCGCCCAGGCAGGTGGCCTATCGCGGCAGGCAGCTCGCTGAATTCGATCTCGATGGCGCGCTGGCGCGCCGGCCGCCGCTGATCCTGATGGACGAACTGGCGCACACCAACGCGCCCGGCTCGCGCCACCCCAAGCGCTGGCAGGACGTCGAGGAGCTGCTGGACGCCGGCATCGACGTGCTCACCACGGTCAACGTGCAGCACCTGGAAAGCCTGAACGACGTGGTCGGCGGCATCACCGGCATCCGCGTCGGCGAGACCGTGCCCGACACGGTGTTCGACGAAGCCGACGAGGTGGTGCTGGTCGACATTCCGGCCGACGAGCTGCTGGCGCGCCTCAAGGGCGGCAAGGTCTACCAGGAACAGCAGGCCGAGCGCGCCTCGAAGAATTTTTTCCGAAAAGGTAACCTGATCGCGCTGCGCGAGCTGGCGCTGCGCCGCACCGCCGACCGCATCGAGGACGATGTGCGCGCCTACCGCGTCGAGCAGTCGATCGGCGACATCTGGAAGACCGGCGCCGCGCTGCTGGCCTGCGTCGGCCCGCGGCCGGGCGGTGAGCACACGGTGCGCAGCACGGCGCGCCTGGCCAGCCAGCTGGGCACCGGCTGGCACGCGATCTACATCGAAACGCCGTCGCTGCAACGGCTGCCAGCCGCCCAGCGCGAACAGATCCTCAAGACGCTGAAGCTGGCCGAGGACCTGGGCGCGACCACCGCCGTGGTGTCTGGCCACGACATCGCGCGGGCCGCGGTGGACTATGCGCGCAGCCACAACCTGTCGAAGATCGTGCTGGGGCGCGCCCATCCGACCTGGCCATGGCGCGTGCCCCACATCAAGCGGCTGGCGCGCTACGGCCCGGACATCGACCTGGTGGAGATCGGCGCGCCCAGCAAGGAGGCTGCGCGCAACGGCCGCAACGCCGGCAACGCGGACAACGGCGCCAGCGCCGGCAGCGCCGCCGACGGCGGCCCGGACGGCGAGCCGGATCCGGTGCTGGCGCGCAGGCGCACGCTCGGCTACGTGGCCGCCAGCGGCGCCAGCGTGGCCACCGCGCTGCTGGCCACGCCCTTGCTGGCCTACCTCGACCTGGCCAACATCGCCATGCTGTTCCTGCTGGTGGTGGTGCTGGTGGCGGTGCGCTTCGGACGCGGGCCGTCGGTACTGGCCACCTGCGTCAGCGTGGCCTGCTTCGACTTCTTCTTCGTGCCGCCGCGCTTCACCTTCGCGGTGTCGGACCTGCAGTACCTGGTCACCTTTGTCGTTATGCTGGCGGTGGGCCTGATCACCGGCCACCTGACGGCCGACCTGCGTTTCCAGGCGCGCGTGGCCTCGCACCGCGAGAAGCGCTCGCGCGCGCTGTACGAGTTCGCCCGCGAGCTCTCCGGCGCGCTGCAGACCGAGCAGATTTCCGAGATCACCCAGGGCTTCATCCAGCGCGCTTTCCGCGCCCACGCCACGCTGCTGGTGCCGGACGCCGACGGCCGCCTGCTGCCGCCGGCGCGTCCTTCCGCCGCGCGCGAGGCCGACGCCGGCGCCCGCGTGCACCGCACGGTGCTCGACATCGGCATCGCCCAGTGGGCCTTCGACCGCGCCGAAAGCGCCGGCCTGGGTACCGACACCCTGCCGGCCAGCCGCATCTTCTACCTGCCGCTGGTGGCGCCGATGCGCACCCGCGGCGTGCTGGCGATCGAGCCGGGCCAGCGGCGCTGGATCCTGATCCCCGAACAGCGCCAGCAGCTCGACACCTTCGCCGCGCTGGCCGCGATCGCGCTGGAGCGGGTGCACTACATCGAGGTGGCGCAGAACGCGCTGGTCAACATGGAGTCCGAGCGGCTGCGCAACTCGCTGCTGGCGGCGCTGTCGCACGACCTGCGCACGCCATTGACCTCGCTGGTGGGCCTGTCGGAATCGCTGGCCGGCTCCAGGCCGCCGCTGGCGCCGGCCCAGCTGGAGGTGGCGGCGCTGCTGCACGACGAGGCGCTGCGCATGAGCGCACTGGTGTCCAACCTGCTCGACATGGCGCGCATCCAGAGCGGCGAGATCAAGTTCAACCTGCAATGGCAGGCGCTGGAGGAGGTGGTCGGCAGCGCGCTGCGCGCCAGCGCCTCGCTGCTGCAGGGGCACGCCGTGCGCACCCGGCTGCCGGCCGGGCTGCCGCTGCTCAGCTTTGACGCCGTGCTGATCGAGCGGGTGCTGTGCAACCTGCTGGAGAACGCCGCCAAGTACACGCCGCCGGGCTCGCGCATCGAGATCGCCGCCGAACTGCGCGGCGCCTGGATCGACGTCATGGTCTATGATGACGGTCCCGGCCTGCCGCACGGGCGCGAGGAAGCCGTGTTCGAGAAATTCACCCGTGGCGAGCGCGAGTCGGCCAAGCCGGGCGTGGGACTGGGGCTGGCGATCTGCCGCGCCATCGTCGAGGCGCACGGCGGCAAGATACAGGCCGCGCCGTCGCCGCTGGGCGGCGCCGCCTTCGTCATGACGCTGGCGCTGGGCACCCCGCCGGCCATGCCGGAACCGGAAACCGAAGGAAGCTGATGACCACACCCGACACCCCGCCCACCGCCCTGCTGGTGGAGGACGAACCGCAGATCCGCCGCTTCGTGCGCGCCGCGCTGGAGCAGGAAGGCTGGCAGGTGCACGAGGCGGCCACGCTGCAGCGCGGCTTGATCGACGCCGGCACCCGCAAGCCCGACCTGGTGGTGCTCGACCTCGGCCTGCCGGACGGCGACGGCGTCGACTTCATGACGGATTTGCGCAAGTGGTCCGGCGTGCCGGTGATCGTGCTGTCGGCGCGCGTCAACGAGGCCGACAAGATCCGCGCGCTGGACGCCGGCGCCGATGACTACCTGACCAAGCCGTTCGGCGTGGGCGAGCTGCTGGCGCGGGTGCGCGCCACCCTGCGCCGCCAGCGCCAGCCGGCCGCCGACCACGCGGGAGTGATCCAGTTCGGCGACGTCGCGGTGGATTTGCAGAACCGCCGCGTCACGCGCGGCGGCGCGCATGTGCACCTGACGCCGACCGAGTACCGGCTGCTGGCGGTCCTGGTCAGCAACGCCGGCCGCGTGATGAGCAACCCGCAGCTGCTGCGCGCCGTGTGGGGGCCGTCGCAATCGGAGAACGGCCATTACCTGCGCATCTACATGGGCCACCTGCGCCACAAGCTGGAGGCCGATCCCACCCAGCCGCGCTACCTGCTGACCGAGACGGCGGTCGGCTACCGCCTGCAGCTGCCGGCCTGAGGCCGCGCGGCTAGTCGCGCGCTTATTTGCTCAGCGTGCGCATGGCCCGTTCCAGGCCGTCCATGGTCAGCGGGAACATGCGATCGTTCATCAACTGGCGGATGATGGCGATCGATTGCCGGTACTGCCACACGCCCTCCGGCTCCGGATTGAGCCAGGCGAACTTGGGGAAGGCGTTGGTGAAGCGCGCCAGCCAGGCGCTGCCCGCCTCCTGGTTGTTGTACTCGACCGAGCCGCCCGGCTGCAGCACCTCGTAAGGGCTCATGGTGGCGTCGCCGACGAAGATCAACTTGGTGTCCGGCGGGTATTTGCGCAGGATGTCCCAGGTCGGGAAGCGCTCCGAGTTGCGGCGCCGGTTGTTCTTCCACATATAGTCGTAGACGCAGTTGTGGAAGTAGAAGAACTCCATGTTCTTGAACTCGGTCCTGGCGGCCGAGAACAGCTCCTCGGTGCGCTCGATGTGGTCGTCCATGGTGCCGCCGACGTCGAACAGCATCAGCACCTTGATGTTGTTCTTGCGCTCGGGCTGCATCTTGATGTCGAGGTAGCCGGCGTTGTTGGCGGTGGCGCGGATGGTGGCGTCCAGCGCCAGTTCGTCCTCGGCGCCCTGGCGCGCGAACTTGCGCAGCCGCCGCAGCGCCACCTTGATGTTGCGCGTGCCGATCTCGCGTTCGCCGTCGTAGTCCTTGTAGGCGCGCGCCTCCCACACCTTGACCGCGGTGCGGTTGCCGCCCTTGCCGCCGATGCGCACGCCCTCGGGATTGGTGCCGCCGTTGCCGAACGGCGAGGTGCCACCGGTGCCTATCCACTTGCTGCCGCCCTCGTGGCGCTCCTTCTGTTCCTTGAGCAGCTCGTTGAGGCGGTCCATCAGCTTGTCGTAGCCGAATTTCTCCAGCTGCGCCTTCTGCTCTTCGCTCAGCTCGCGCTGCATGCGCTTGACCAGCCAGTCCAGCGGGATCGCGCTGTTGCTCTCGAAGGCGGCGTTGATGCCCTTGAAGTACTGGGCGAAGGCGCGGTCGAACTTGTCGAAGTGGGCCTCGTCCTTCACCAGCGTCAGGCGCGCCAGGTAGTAGAAGTCGTCCATCGAGGCCTCGATGACGTTGCGCTGCATCGCCTCCAGCAGGGTCAGGAACTCCTTGATCGTGACCGGGATCCTGGCGTCCTTGAGGGCGAAGAAGAAATCGATCAGCATGTCAGCGGGTTCCGTGCTGCGCCAGCTTGTAGCGCAGCTGCGCCTTGATCTCGGGCCACTCGCCGGCGGCGATGCTGTACATGACGGTGTCGCGCACGGTGCCGTCGCGGCGCAGGCCGTGGTGGCGCAGCACGCCGTCCTTCTTCGCGCCCAGCCGCTCGATCGCGGCCTGCGAGGCGAAGTTGAAATTGTCGGTGCGCAGGCCCACCAGCGCCGCGCCCAGGGTTTCGAAGGCGTGCGTCATCAGCAGCAGCTTGCAGGTGGTGTTGACGTGGCTGCGCTGATGGCTGCGCGCATACCAGGTGTAACCGATCTCCAGCCGGGCGATGGCCGGCACGATGTCGTGGTAGCTGGTGGTGCCGATGACGGCGCCGCTGGCGACGTCGACCACGGCGAACGCCAGCCGGGCCGGGCGCATCTCCAGCGCGGTGGCGATGTAGGCGTCGACCTGTTCCGGCTCCGGCACCGAGGTCACGCGCAGGGTCCACAGCTGGCCGTCGTGGGCGGCCGCGCGCAGGCCGTCGGCGTGCTGCGGGCCCAGTGGTTCCAGGCGCACGCCGTGCAGTTCCAGCGTGACGGGGGCGATCGGGGCGGCGGGGCGGGCGAGCTGGTTCATCATCGGTTGGCCCGGTTCATCGCCACCAGGCGCTCGAACAGGTGCACGTCCTGCTCGTTCTTGAGCAGGGCGCCGTGCAGTGGCGGCACGATGGCCTTGGCGTCCTTGCTGCGCAGCGCCTCGGCCGGGATGTCCTCGGCCAGCAGCAGCTTGAGCCAGTCGAGGAATTCCGAGGTGGACGGTTTTTTCTTCAGGCCCGGCACCTCCCGCACCTCGTAGAAGGTCTGCAGCGCCTGCGCCAGCAGCTCCTTTTTCAGCTGCGGATAGTGGACGGCGACGATCTGTTCCATCGTGTCTCGGTCCGGGAACTTAATATAGTGGAAGAAGCAGCGGCGCAGGAAGGCGTCCGGCAGCTCCTTCTCGTTGTTGGAGGTGATGATGACCAGCGGGCGGTGTTTGGCCTGCACCATCTCGCGGGTTTCGTAGACGTAGAACTCCATGCGGTCGAGCTCGCGCAGCAGGTCGTTGGGGAACTCGATGTCGGCCTTGTCGATCTCGTCGATCAGCAGCACCACCGGCTCGGGCGCGGTGAAGGCCTGCCACAGCACGCCCTTGACGATGTAGTTGTGGATGTCGCGCACGCGCTCGTCGCCGAGCTGGGAGTCGCGCAAACGCGACACTGCGTCGTATTCGTACAGGCCCTGTTGCGCCTTGGTGGTGGATTTGATATGCCACTGCATCAGCGGCATGTTCAGCGCGGCTGCCACTTCCTCGGCCAGCATGGTCTTGCCGGTGCCCGGCTCGCCCTTGATCAGCAGCGGGCGCTGCAGCGTCAAAGCCGCATTCACGGCCAGTTTCAGGTCATTGGTCGCGACGTACTGGTCGGAACCTTCAAAGCGTTGTTTGGCGTGCATGCGAGTCGGTCTCAAAAAGAAGGGGATAGCCGAGAGTATAGGGGAGTTCGTTAGAGGAGGTGCTCGGCGGGGCGGGCTTGATAGTGTGTTGTTGTGGCAATGATTCTCTGTAGCGTAGCGTAAAGTCTTGAGTTAGAATCGCAGGTTAATAGTGCAAAAGTCAAGTTTTGCATCCGCGGTAGTATCCGATTACTTACCTTGCAAATACCATGAAAAAAATCACCGCACTCCTCGTGCTCGCAGGCCTTGCTCAACTCGCCACGGCGGCGGACATCGTGGGCAATGCCCAGAACGCCAAGGCCAAGATAGAAATGTGCATCGGTTGTCACGGCATTCCCGGCTACAAGGCCACATTCCCGGAAGTGTTCCAGGTGCCGATGATAGGCGGCCAGTCGGCCAAGTACATCGAGAGTGCGTTGAAGGCGTATCAAAAAGGTGACCGCAAGCATCCGTCGATGAAGGGGATCGCCAGCAGCCTGTCGGACCAGGACATCGCCGACGTCGCCGCGTTCTACTCGCAGCAGACCGTCAACGCCACCGCCGCGAAATGAGGACCGACGACATGAAAAAACTGATCACCGCGCTGTTCTGCTCCGCTGTTTCCCTGTCCGCCGTCGCCGGCGGCAATATCGACGCCGGCAAGGCGCTGGCCGACAAATACAGCTGCTTCGCCTGCCACGGCAAGGATTTCAACACCCCGATCGACCCGAGCTATCCGAAGCTGGCGGGCCAGCACAAGGATTACCTGGAGCACGCGCTGACCGCCTACAAGCGCGGCGACGGCGCCAACGGCCGCAACAACGCCATCATGACCGGCCAGGTCAAGCCGCTGAGCAACCAGGACATCAAGGACCTGGCGGCCTACCTGCACAGCCTGCCGGGCACGCTGGCGGTCCACCGCTAAAACCTCGGGGGTCAAGTCTGACATTCGGACACGGCCTCTGCCGTAGCGCGCGCTACGGCAGAGGCCGTGTCCGAATGTCAGACTTGACCCCCGATTGTTATTTGAGGCGGCGCCTGATCGCTTCGATGTAGGCGTCGCCGTCCGGCGGCATGCCGTTGCGCTGGGCGTTCCAGATCATCTCGCCCAGGCATTCCATGATTTCATGCTGCGCCGCGTGGGCGTCGTCCAGCTTGAGCGTGAGCGCGGTGGCGGCGTCGCGGATGCCGCGCGGCTGGTCGATCGAGATCTGCTCGTCGATCGACAGGTGCATCGACAAATGCAAAAACGGATTGGCTTGCGCGCCTTCGACCGAGTAGTCGCGCGCCAGCGCGGCGTCGACGTCGCTCAGCACGTCGTGGTACTCGGGATGGTGGCGCACCCAGTCGGCCGCCATGGTTTCAAGCGGGGTCAGGATTTCGTTGGCGCGCTGCTTGCGGAAGGTCTCGCAGAAGAAGCGGCGCACGTCGTCGGAAGATGGATTAAACATGCCGCCATTGTACCCGCTGGCTAAAATGTGTACGCTGATCGCCTGCCATCATAGCAATTCCCTAACCTTGACGGATCGCCCATGCTCAACCAAACCGCCCTCGATACCCTGTTCTACAACGCCCGCACCCACAACGGCTGGCTGGACCGCGCAGTCAGCGACGCCCAGCTGGAGCTGCTGTACGACCTGATGAAATGGGCGCCGACCTCGGCCAACGGCTCGCCGGCGCGGCTGGTGTTCGTGCGCTCGCCCGAGGCCAAGGCCAGGCTGCGGCCGGCGCTGTCGGCCGGTAACGCCGACAAGACCATGGCGGCGCCGGTCACCGTCATCATCGGCATGGACATGGAGTTCTATGAAAAGCTGCCGCAGCTGTCGCCGGCGGTCGACGCCCGCTCCTGGTTCGCCGGCAACGACGCGGCGATCCAGTCCACCGCCTTCCGCAACTCGTCGCTGCAGGGCGGCTATCTGATCCTGGCGGCGCGCGCCATCGGCCTCGATTGCGGACCGATGTCCGGCTTCGACAACGCCAAGGTGGATGAGGCTTTCTTTGCCGGCAGCACGGTCAAGTCCAACTTCCTGTGCAACCTCGGCTATGGCGACCCCGCCAAGCTGCGTCCGCGCGCGCCGCGCCTGGCGTTCGACGAGGCTTGCCGCATCGTCTGACGCCGGCGCCGCAAAAAAAAACGGGACAGTCAGACTGTCCCGTTTTCATTTAACCGATCTTCTTTTGCGGCTCGGCGGCCGGGGCCGCTTCAGCCGGAGCCGGGGCCTCGGTGCCGCAGGTCGAGCCCGGCGCTTCCGGATTCGGCCGCGGCGGATGCGGCTGGCGCAGATAGCGCGAACCGTGGTGCCGGCGGTCGTGGCCGTTGGCCGGCCAGGTCAGGAAGCGCGACAGCTCCTGCAAGGCGCGCTGGTAGACGTCGCGCTTGAATTCGATCACCACGTCCAGCGGCACCCAGTATTCATGCCAGCGCCAGGCGTCGAATTCCGGATGGTCGGTCAGGCGCAGGTTGACGTCGTTGTCGCGCGCGCACATGCGCAACAGGAACCAAATCTGCTTCTGGCCACGGTAGTGGCCGCGAATCTCGCGCTTGATGAAGTGGTCGGGCACCTCGTAGCGCAACCAGTCGCGCGTGCGGCCGACGATTTTGACATGCTCCGCCCGTAACCCGATCTCTTCTTCCAGCTCCCGATACATCGCCTGTTCCGGCGTTTCTCCGTACTTGATGCCGCCTTGCGGAAATTGCCATGAGTGCTCGCGCACCCGCTTGCCCCACCACACCTCGTTCTGGGCGTTTAGCAGGATGATGCCGACGTTGGGCCGAAACCCTTCACGATCGAGCATATTGCACCTCAAACTTTCTGCGACCGAGCTCCCTGCTTATATTTTTGCCCACAAAACCGCGCTACGGCTGGGTTTTCGGGGTACGAAAACGGCCGAAGAGGCATCAATTGAACGCATTTGTATAAAGTATGGACGCATCAGCCAGCTAATCCTTTAAAATTAGGTTGATTATAACTCTCTCTTTTTAAAAAGAATTCATCGTATGCGCGCCTCACGTTTTTTTATTTCCACGCTTAAAGAAGCGCCGTCCGACGCCGAGATCGTCAGCCATCAGTTAATGATGCGCGCCGGTATGATCAAACGCCTCGGTTCGGGCATTTATACCTACATGCCGATGGGCCTGCGCGTCATCCGTAAAGTCGAAGCCATCATCCGCGAAGAGATGAACAAGGCCGCCGCCATTGAGCTGCTGATGCCTTTGGTGCAGCCGGCCGAGCTGTGGCAGGAGACCGGACGCTGGGACAAGATGGGCCCGGAGCTGATGCGCGTGAAGGATCGCCACGGCCGCGATTTCGCCATCCAGCCCACTTCGGAAGAAGTGATCACCGATGTAGTGCGGTCGGAAATTAAATCCTACCGTCAGCTTCCGTTGAATTTTTACCACATTCAGACCAAGTTCCGCGACGAGCGCCGTCCCCGTTTCGGCCTGATGCGCGGCCGCGAGTTCACCATGAAGGACGCCTACTCCTTCGACCGCGACCTGGCCGGCCTGCAAGCCTCGTACCAGATCATGTTTGACGCCTATGTGGCGATCTTCACCCGCTTCGGCCTGAAGTTCCGCGCGGTGGCGGCCGACAACGGCGCCATCGGCGGCACCGGTTCGCACGAATTCCACGTCATCGCCAGCACCGGCGAGGACGCCATCGTGTATTGCGAGAGCTCGGACTACGCCGCCAACATGGAAGCGGCCGAGGCGCTGCCGCTGGCCGCCACCCGTCCGGCCGCGACCCAGGCCCTGACCAAGACCTCGACCCCGGACGCCACCAAGTGCGAAACGGTGGCCCAGCTGCTCAAGCTGGACCTGTCGCAGACGGTGAAAACCATCGCGCTGACGGTGGAGACCGAGACCGACGGTAAAGTAGCTAAACAGTATTTCATGTTGTTGCTGCGCGGCGATCACGAGCTGAACGAAATCAAGGTCGGCAAGGTGCCGGGCCTGGCGGCGCACCGCTTCTCGACCGAGGCCGAGCTGCTGGAAGTGTACGGCTGCGTGCCCGGCTACCTGGGCCCGATCGGCACCAAGGCCCCGGTCACCGTGGTGGCCGACCGCACGGTCGCCAACATGGCGGACTTCGTGTGCGGCGCCAACGACGCCGGCTTCCACTACACCGGCGCCAACTGGGGCCGCGACCTGGCCGAGCCGACCCTGGTGGCCGACCTGCGCAACGTGGTGGCGGGCGACGCCTCGCCGGACGGCAAGGGCGTGCTGGCGATCGAGCGCGGCATCGAGGTGGGCCACGTGTTCCAGCTGGGCACGGCGTACTCGGAATCGATGAAGGCCACCTTCCTCGACGAGAACGGCAAGCCGGCGCCACTGCAGATGGGCTGCTACGGCATTGGCGTGACCCGCATCCTGGGCGCGGCGATCGAGCAGAACTTCGACGACAAGGGCATCATCTGGCCGACCTCGCTGGCGCCGTTCGAGCTGGTGCTGTGCCCGATGGGCATGGACCGCAGCGAGGCGGTCAAGGAAGCCACCGAGAAGCTGTACGCCGACGCGCAGGCGGCCGGCATCGACGTCATCCTCGACGACCGCGGCCTGCGTCCGGGCGGCATGTTCGCCGACTGGGAGCTGATCGGCGTGCCGCACCGCGTGGTGATCGGCGACCGCGGCCTGAAGGAAGGCAACCTGGAATACCAGGGCCGCCGCGACACCGAAGCGACCGCCGTGCCGGTGGCCGACATCGTCAGCTTCATCAAAGGCAAAATGGCGGCGTGATCGTGAGCCGCCGTCATTCCGCGGCGGCGGACCGCCGCGAAAGCGGGAATCCATGCTTCGCTGCTGCGGACAGGTTCTATGGGTTCCCGCGTGCGCGAGAACGACGGAGCTGGCTTTGTGGGTGGTTGTTGGCGCTAGTGCTGATGCCAGCCCACGCCGGCAACCAGAAGGAGGAAGCGCTGGCCGATTCGGTTCGGCTGGCACTGTCGAACGCCATCAAGGATGCGGCCCCGCCGCAGCCGACCTTCCGCACCGAGACCGAACGCCAGCGCTACCAGGGCTGGCTGGCGCAGGTGTCGGCGCGCCTGAAGCGCAAGCTGCCCGACGAGCAGACCCGCAACGAGTTCCTGGCCACCGTGTGGTACGAGGCGCGGCGCGCCGGGCTGGAGCCGGGCATGGTGCTGGGCCTGATCCAGGTGGAATCGGCCTACCGCAAGTACGCGGTGTCGATGGTGGGCGCGCGCGGCTATATGCAGGTGATGCCGTTCTGGACCAATGTGATCGGCGACCGCAACCGCAGCGCGCTGTTTAATATGCAGACCAATCTGCGCTACGGCTGCGCCATCCTGCGCATGTACATCGACATGGAGTCGGGCAACCTCTACCTGGCGCTGGGCCGCTACAACGGCAGCCGCGGCAAGCCCGAATATCCGAACGCCGTGCTGTCGGCCTGGAACAACTGGAAGGAAAATGGGGTCAAGTCTGACATTCGGACACGGCCCCAGCCGTAGCGGCCGCTACGGCTGGGGCCGTGTCCGAATGTCAGACTTGACCCCATTTTTGCACATAAAAAATGCCGTCATCGCGTGAGCGAGGACGGCATCCCGGCGCGGCTGGACAGGCCGCTGCGCTTATTTCAGGTGGTCGGAAATGAGCTTGGTCATTTCGAACATGGACACTTGGGCTTTGCCGCCGAACACAGCTTTCAGCTTGTCGTCGGCATTGATCATGCGGCGGTTGGCCGGATCCTGCAGGTCGAGCTTCTTGATGTAATCCCAGACTTTTTTGGTGACTTCGGTGCGTGGCAGCGGGGTGGCGCCTACCACGGCGGCCAAGGTGGCCGATGGCGTCATCGCTTTCATGAAGGCGGCGTTCGGTTTGCGCGCTGCGGCCGGTGCGGCTGCTTTTTTCACTGCTGGCTTGGCTGCTGCTTTTGCGGGTGCTGCTTTCTTAGCGGCTGCCGGTTTGGCGGCCGCAGCCTTCTTAGCTGGTGCTGCTGCTGGGGTTTTTTTGGCTGTTGCCATCTTCGAGCCTCCTTAACGAACACATGGAAAATTGCGCAATTGATCGCACCGGCTAATATTGGTGGTGATTTACCGAGTATGCAAGTGTTTTTCGCGTTTTTTCCCGGAAACACCACGTAAACACGGGCTTTCGCGGGGCGGCGCACCGCGGCGGCGCGCTTTTCCCTCTGTGACGCAGGCTTTTCCCCAGCTTAGCGCAGGCCCGGCATCATGCCCTTCATCGAGCGCATCATCTTCATCATGCCGCCGCCCGAGAGCTTTTTCATCATGGTCTGCATCTGCTCGAACTGGGTCAGCATGCGGTTGACTTCCTGCACCTGCACGCCGGCGCCGGCCGCGATGCGGCGCTTGCGGGTGGCCTTGATCAGCTCGGGCTTGGCGCGTTCCTGCGGCGTCATCGAGTCGATGATGCCGACCATGCGCCGCACCTGCTTGTCGGCCTGGTCCATGTTGGCGCCGCCGGCGGCCTGCTGGAACTGCGCCGGCAGCTTGTCCACCAAGCTGGCCATGCCGCCCATTTTCTTCATCTGACCCAGCTGCGCCTTGAAGTCGTTCATGTCGAACTTGCCGCCGGACTTGACCTTGGCCGCCAGTTCGGCCGCGGCCTTGGTGTCGACGCCCTTGCGCGCCTCTTCCACCAGCGCCATGATGTCGCCCATGCCCAGCACGCGGCTGGCCATGCGGGCCGGGTCGAACGCTTCCAGGCCGTCCAGCTTTTCCGACACGCCGGCAAACTTGATCGGCTTGCCGGTGATGTGGCGCACCGACAGCGCGGCGCCGCCGCGGGCGTCGCCGTCGAGCTTGGTCAGCACGATGCCGGTCAGCGGCAGCGCGTCGTTGAAGGCCTTGGCGGTGTTGATCGCGTCCTGGCCCAGCATGGCGTCGACCACGAACAGGGTTTCGATCGGCTTGACCGCCGCGTGCACGGCGGCGATTTCCTGCATCATCTCTTCGTCGATGCCCAGGCGGCCGGCGGTGTCGATGATCAGCACGTCGTGATAGTGTTTCTTCGCCCAGTCCAGCGCGGCCAGCGCGATGTCGACCGGCTTGTCCTGCGCGGTGGACGGGAAGAAGTCGGCGCCGACCTGGCTGGTCACCGATTGCAGCTGGGCGATCGCGGCCGGACGGTAGACGTCGGCCGAGACGGTCAGCACTTTCTTTTTCTTTTCTTCCTTCAGGTACTTGGCCAGCTTGCCGACGGTGGTGGTCTTGCCCACACCCTGCAGGCCGGCCATCAGGATGATGGCGGGCGGCTGCTGGGCAAAGCTCAGCTGCGCGGCCTCGGGGCCGAGGTCGGCGCCCATGATGGCGGCCAGCTCGCGCTGCACCACGCCGACCAGGGCCTGGCCCGGCGTCAGCGAGGAGATCACTTCCTCGCCCAGGGCCTTTTCCTTGACCTTGGCGATGAATTCGCGCACGGCGGGCAGGGCGACGTCGGCCTCCAGCAGCGCCAGGCGTACTTCGCGCAGCATCTCGGCGGTGTTGGCTTCGGTCAGGCGGGCCTCGCCGCGCATGGTTTTAACGACCTTGGCAAGGCGTTGGGTAAGATTGTCTAGCATGATGAACCCGGAATGAACAGTGGCCGTCATTTTACCCCATCGGGCGGCGGGCGCCGACAGCCTGTTATCATTTGCCGCATGAACAGAGCGCTCCTCTTCCTCTCCGCGATGCTGGCGCTGGCCGGGCCGGCCGGCGCCGCCACCGTCAGCATGGCCTTCGGCGACAATCTGCCGCCCTTTATATTAGTGCGCGAGGACGCCGGCATCGAGGTGGAGGTGGTGCGCGAGGCGCTGGCCTACCGCGGCCATGTGCTGCAGGCCCATTACCTGCCCATGGGCCGCATTCCGCTGACGTTCAAGGCGGGCGCCCTCGACGCCATCATGATGGACGTGGGCGAGGACATGGCGCGCTACGGCGGCCACTACGGCACGGCGCCGGTCATCTACGACAATGTGTTTTATACGCTGGCCAGCCGCAAGCTGCAGATCCGCAAGCCGCAGGACCTGCAGGGCCACAGCGTGAACGCCTTTGTCGGCGCGGCCGCGCGCTACCCGGCCTGGCTGCGCACGCTGGTCCGCAGCCGCGACTATGTCGAGAGCAACCGGCAGGAGGCGCAGCCGCAGCTGCTGGCGCTGGGCCGCTACGAGGTGGTGCTGAGCGACCGCATCATCTTCCAGTACTACACGCGCCAGCTGCGCCAGCGCCAGCCCGGCTTCGTGATGCCGGCGCTGGACGAGCACAGCTTCACCCGCGCCGACCCTAGCGACTACCGCCCGGTGTTCCGCGACGCCGCCATCCGCGACGACTTCAACGCCGGCCTGGCGCAGCTGCACAAGAGCGGGCGCTACCGGGCCATTTACGACAAATACCTGAAGGATTGACGGCGATAGGCAAGTCATCCGTAGCTTGGTATGATCTGCACTTTCAAGCGTCCCCACACACGACAGGAGAGATGGATGAATCTGAACGCTATCGGCAAAGCTCTGAGTATCGCCGCCATGCTGGCCGCCACCGGCGCCGCGTCGGCGCAGGAGGTGGTCCGTCTCGGCAACCTGAAGTTCGCCCACTACGGCGCCGTCTCCTATATCAAGGAGATCGCGCCCAAGTGCGGCATCAAGGTCGAGGAGCGGGTGTTCGCCAAGGGGCTGGACGTGATGCAGGGGATTATCGCCGGTGAGCTCGACGTCGGCACCACCGCGTCGGAGGCGGCCATCTCCGGCCGCGCCAGCGGCGCGCCCATCTTCGTGGTGGCCGGCTTCGCCAAGGGCGGAGCGCGCCTGGTCGGCCGCGCCGACCTCAAACTGAAAAGCGTCAAGGACCTCAAGGGCAGGAAGGTCGGCGTCACGCGCGGCGGCATCCAGGAGGTGCTGCTGCTGGCCGAGCTGCAGCAGGCCGGCCTGAGCGCGTCCGACCAGCCGGGCAAGGACGTGCAGCTGATCTACCTGGCCTACGCCGACCTGAACCAGGCGCTGCTGGGCAAGAACATCGACGCCATGATGAACTCCGAGCCGCAGTCCTCGCAATCGATCAACAAGGGCTACGGCAACGAGATCCTCAAGCCCTACGACACCCCGATCGGCGAGCCGGTGCGCACCATGGTGATGACCGAGAAGTTCTATAAAGAGAAGCGGCCGCTGGCCGAGAAGTTCATGCGCTGCTTCGTCGAAGCCACCAGGACCTTCATCGAGCAGCCGGCCGTGGCCGAGAAGTATGTGCGCGAGACCGTGTTCAAGGGCCAGATCACCAAGGACGATTTCAACGACGCCATCGGCAACTCGCCGTATTCCTACGACATCACCCCCGAGCACATCCAGATCACTACCGACGTCATGTTCAAGACCGGCGTCGGCCGCATGAGCAAGCCGCCCGCCGCCAGGGAGTGGGTCAAGACCGACCTGCTGGAGGCCGCCAAGAAAAGCCTGGGCGTCAAGTAAATGGCCAAGTTCAACGCCAAGCAAGCCGGCGTCGGCCTGATCGTGCCGGCGCTGGTGATCGGCATCTGGCAGCTGGTGTCGATGAAGGGCTGGGTCAATCCGCAGATGCTGCCGTCGCCGCTGGCGGTGCTGGAGCGCTGGATCGCCTATCTGCTGCCGGTCCAGCCCTACAGCCCGGAGCAGGGCAGCTGGCTGCTGTGGGCCGTGTCGGGCGAGCTGATCGTCGACGCCCTCGGCAGCCTGTACCGCGTGCTGGTCGGCTTCGCCATCGGCGCCGCGCTGGCGCTGCCGCTGGGCCTGGTGATGGGCGCCAGCCAGACCGTGTACGCCTGGCTCAATCCGCTGATGCAGCTGCTGCGGCCGATTCCGCCCATCGCCTACATCCCGCTGTCCATCCTGTGGTTCGGCCTGGGCAATCCGCCGGCCATCTTCCTGATCGTGCTGGGCGCCTTCTTCCCGGTGCTGATGAACACCATCGCCGGCGTGCGCCAGGTCGACAGCATCTATTTGCGCGCCGCGCGCAACCTCGGCGCCAGCGGCAGCACCCTGTTCCTGCGGGTGATCCTGCCGGCCGCCGTGCCATATATATTGTCGGGCGTGCGGATCGGCATCGGCACCGCCTTCATCGTGGTGATCGTGTCCGAGATGATCGCGGTGAACAACGGCCTGGGCTTCCGCATCCTGGAGGCGCGCGAGTACTTCTGGTCGGACAAGATCATGGCCGGCATGATCACCATCGGCCTGATCGGCCTGATTATCGACACCGCCGTCAACCAGCTGAACAACTATCTGCTGCGCTGGCACCGCGGCCTGGAGAACTAATGAGCGCTACCCACATCGTTGTCTCCAAGGTCAGCAAGGTATTCCAGACCGCCGAGCGCCAGCTGGTGGCGCTCAAGGACATCGAGCTGGAGATCCCGCAGGGCCAGTTCGTCTGCCTGCTGGGGCCTTCGGGCTGCGGCAAGTCGACCTTGCTGAACGCGATCGCCGGCTTCGCGCCGCCGAGTTCCGGCCGCATCATCGCCGACGGCAAGGAAGTGACGGCGCCCGGCCCGGAGCGCGGCATGGTGTTCCAGGAATACGCGCTGTTCCCGTGGATGACGGTGGCCGACAACGTCGCCTTCGGGCTGGAGATCAAGGGCCTGCCGAAGGCCGGGATCCAGTCCATCGTCGACAAGCTGCTGGCGATGCTGTCGCTGACCGACTTCCGCAACCGGTTCCCGAAAGACCTGTCGGGCGGCATGCGCCAGCGGGTCGCCATCGCCCGCGTGCTGGCGCTGGACTCGCCGATCATGCTGATGGACGAACCGTTCGGCGCGCTGGACGCGCTGACCCGCCGCAACCTGCAGGACGAGTTGCTGCGCATCTGGGCCGAACTGAAGAAGACCATCATCTTCGTCACCCACAGCATCGAGGAAGCCATTTACCTGGCCGACCGCATCGTGGTGATGACCTACCGTCCCGGCACCGTCAAGCGCGACCTGATGGTGGAACTGCCGCGCCTGCGCGATCCGGCCTCCGCCGAGTTCAACGCCCTCAAGCGCGAACTGGGCCAACTGGTGATGGAAGAGCAGCAACGCCATCACAACGACGAGCTGCGCATGGCAGCCGTCGACTGAGCGATGGTGTAAACTGAAGGACATGCAGACTTCCTTACTCTTTGCAGCCATCGCGCTGTACCTCCTGTGCGCGGCGCTGCCGTCGCGCCGCGCCGTGCTGATTTCCGGCCTGACGGCCGCCGCCTGGCTGCTGCACGGCGCCGGGCTGTGGGCCGAGGTGGTGGGCCTGCCCGGCACCGGCACCGGCACCATCCGCATCGGCTTCGCCGCCATGCTGTCGTCGGCGCTGTGGGTGTCGGTGGGCGCGTACTGGATAGAGAACCAGAATTTCAGCCTGGACGGCCTGCGTCGCCTGGTCATGCCGAACGCGGCGCTGGCGGCGGCGCTGCAGGTGGGCTTCCCCGGCAGCGTGATTCCGCTGGAGGGCAAGTCGCCCCTGTTCGGCTGGCATATCGCCATCGCCACGCTGGCCTACAGCACGCTGACGGTGGCCGCCTTCCACGCGGTGTTGATGGCCCTGCAGGAAAAGCGCCTGCACGCGGGCACCGAGCGCAAGGGCTTCCTGTCCGGCGCGCTGGACCAGCTGCCGGCGCTGCTGACCATGGAGAAGCTGTTGTTCCGTATGATAGGCATCGGCTTCACCTTGCTCAGCCTGACGGTATTGTCGGGGATCGTGTTCTCGGAACAGCTGTTCGGTCAGGCGCTCAAGTGGGACCACAAATCGGTGTTTACGCTGATGTCGTGGGTGCTGTTTGCCTCGCTGCTGGCGGGCCGCCGTTTCCGCGGCTGGCGCGGCAAGACCGCGCTGAGCTTCACCTTGGCCGGTTTCGCCACCTTGCTGCTGGCCTATGTCGGCAGCCGTTTTGTGTTTGAAGTGGTTTTGCATAAGGGTTGGGCATGAGCCGTATTATCTTTTGGCTGGCGTTGGTGTTCCTGGTGATCTTCGCCGTGCGCAGCAAGATCCGCGAGGCGCAGAAGCGCCACCAGCAGCAGTTCCGCGAACCGCCGCAACCTGCGGGCGGCGGCGCGCGGCCTCGTGAAAAGGTCGTGGCCGAGGCCAAGGCCGAGGCCGAGGCCATGCTGCAATGCGCCCATTGCGGCATCTTCTATCCGGCATCGGAATCCGTGCAGGCGCGCGGCCGCGACTATTGCAGCGCGGCCCACGCCACGCTGCCGGGCGCATAGGACCCCGCGCGTGATCGCGCGCCTGCAAGCCCTGTCGGCCGGATCGCGCGCAACCTTCTGGCGCTCGCTGCAGACGCTGAACGCCACCCGCGTGGTGATCGCGCTGGTGCTGCTGGTCTACCTGAGCTTCGACAACCACGGCCTGCGCGCCTCCGGCCCCTATCTTTACCTGCAGATCTGCCTGATTTACCTGGGCCTGGCGATCGTGTTCGCGCTGACGGCGGTGTACTGGCAGCGCCGCTTCCTGCTGCAGCTGCTGTCGCAGATCGCCTGCGACCTGTCCATCATCTCGCTGCTGTTCCTGGCCGGCGGCGGCTTGCGCAGCGGCCTGGCCATCCTCTACCTGTTCCCGCTGGCCGGTTCGGCCATCCTGGCGCCGCTGATGCTGTCGCTGTTCTGCGCCGCGCTGGTGGCGCTGTTCATGCTGGCCGAATCGACCTGGCATGTGTTCATGCTGGACGGCGACCAGCCCTACCTGCAGGCGGGCCTGTATGGCGCGGCCTTCTTCGCCGCGGTGTTCGTGGTCAACCGCATGGCGGCCAAGTTGATCGGCCAGGAGGAACTGGCGATCCAGCGCGGCGTGGAGATCACCGTGCAGCAGGCGGTGAACCAGCTGGTGATGGCCAACGTCGGCGACGGCATCCTGGTGGTCGATCCCGACGGCCAGGTCTTCGCCGGCAATCCGGCGGCGCAGCAGATGCTGGGCATGCTCGGCCCGGAGATGAAGTTCCGGCTGTCGGCCGCCGCCGCGCTGGCACCGCTGGCGCAAGCCTATGCCGAGTGGCGCGCCGACGGCGCGCGCAGCACCGCCTACGTCACCATCAAGCCGTATGCCGAGGCGGCGCTGCAGGACGTGACGGCCGCATGGAGCGCGCGCCGCGACCTGGCCGCGCACCTGAAGGTGCGCTTCGCGGCGGTCAACACGGCCGGCCTGGGCACCGAGCGCAGCGTGATCTTTCTGCAGGACGTGACCGGCATCGAAAACCAGGCGCAGCAACTGAAGCTGGCGTCGATGGGGCGGCTCACCGCCAGCATCGCGCACGAGGTGCGCAATCCGCTGTCGGCCATCGGCCATGCCACCGCGCTGCTGGGCGAGGACCTCGACAGCACCGTGCACCTGCGGCTGCTGAAGATCGTCGGCGACAACGTGGCGCGGGTCAACCGCATGGTCGAGGACATTCTGCAGCTGTCGCGCAAGGTGCAGCCGCACAGCGAGCCGCTGGCGCTGGACGTCTTCCTGGCCGAACTGAAAACCGAATTCGTCGAGACCCACGGCCTGACCCCGGACATCATCGGCACCTCGGCGCCGGCCGGCACGCTGGTGCGCTTCGACGCGCTGCACCTGCGCGAGGTGGTGCTCAACCTGCTCAACAACGCGGTGCGCTACGCCAGCGGCGGGCCGGACTCGATCCGCATGGACCTGCTGAGCGACAAGGCGCGGCGCATGGAGCTGCACGTGCAGGACGATGGCCCCGGCATCTCGCCCGAAGTGCGGGCCCATTTGTTCGAACCGTTTTACACCACATCCAGCAAGGGCACCGGGCTGGGACTGTATCTGGCGCGCGAATTGTGTTTGAATAACGAGGCGCGGCTGGACTACGAATATCGTTTTGATATCAAAACCAGCCCCGATGGGACGCCCCGCTCGCGCGGGCGCTTTGTGATCACCTTCGCCCATCCGGCGCAGACGTAGAAAGGCTGTTCGATGAGTGCTAGAGGTTCCCAACGCGCGCCGCGCGTGCTGGTCGTCGACGATGAAGCCGACCTGCGCGAACTGCTGGAACTGACCCTGCTGAAAATGGGCCTGGACGTCGACAGCGCCGCCACGCTGGCGCAGGCGCGCGGCCTGCTGGCCACGCCCGAACGCGACTACCAGCTGGTGCTGACCGACATGCGCCTGCCCGACGGCCTGGGGCTGGAGCTGGTGCGCGAAGTGAGCGCCGCATATAAGAACACGCCGATCGCGGTGGTGACGGCCTTCGGCAGCGCCGACAACGCCGTCATCGCGCTCAAGGCCGGCGCCTTCGACTACATCTCCAAGCCGGTGGCGCTGGACCAGCTGCGGGTGATGGTGCAGTCGGCGCTGCGGCTGAACGCCGAGCCGCCGGCCGGCGAAGCGCCCGGCGCCGAGCCGCCGGCCAGCCGGCTGAAGGGCGAATCGGCCGTGATCCAGGCGCTGCGCGCGCAGATCGCGCGGCTGGCGCGCTCGATGGCGCCGATCGCCATCAATGGCGAATCGGGCAGCGGCAAGGAGCTGGCGGCGCGCGAGATCCATGCCCAGAGTTCGCGCGCGGGCAAGCCTTTCATCGCCGTCAACTGCGGCGCGATTCCCGAGGCGCTGATGGAGGCCGAGTTCTTCGGCTACCGCAAGGGCGCCTTCACCGGCGCGGCCGATGAGCGGGACGGCTTCTTCCAGGCGGCCAACGGCGGCACGCTGATGCTCGACGAGGTGGCCGACCTGCCGCTGGCGATGCAGGTCAAGCTGCTGCGGGCGATCCAGGAGCGGCGCGTGCGCAAGATCGGCGCCACCGCCGAGGAGCCGGTCGACGTGCGCATCATCAGCGCCACCCACAAGAACCTGGCGCAGTGCGTCGAGCAGGGCAGCTTCCGCCAGGACCTGTTCTACCGCCTGAACGTGATCGAACTGAGTCTGCCGCCGCTGCGCGAACGGCTCGACGACCTGGCCGTGCTGACCGGCGCCATCCTGGAGCGGCTGGGCACCTTCGAACACCAGGTGCGGCTGGGCGAGGGCGTGCTCGATGCGTTGCGCGCCTACTCCTTCCCCGGCAATGTGCGCGAGCTGGAAAACATCCTGGAGCGGGCGCTGGCCTTCGCCAACGACGGCGTGATCGAGGTGGCGGACCTGGCGCTGAAGGGCGCGCGCATGGTCGAGGCCATCGTGCCCCTGCCCACGCCGATGCTGCCGGCGCCGCACTTCGGCGCCACCGAGGCCGCCGCGCCGGGCGTGGCGTCGCTGCCATCGCCGTCGCCCGAGCAGGCGCCGCCCGCCGCCGGCGCGCTGGCGCTGCCGCACCTCGACGCGCTGCCCAGCAGCCTGCCCGACTACCTGAACCAGATCGAGCGCGACATCATCCTGCGGGCGCTGGCGCAGACCCAGTTCAACCGCACCCAGGCCGCCCAGCTGCTGGGCATCAGCTTCCGCCAGCTGCGCTACCAGATGCAGAAGCTGAACATCCAGGAGCCGGAGGCGTGATGGTGCCGGAACTGGCGACTGAATTGGGGCCGGACGGCTGGTGGACGCCGGCGCTGCGCTACGACAGCCCTTACGCCGACTGCCGTCCCGACCCGGACGACATCACGCTGCTGGTGATCCATAACATCTCGCTGCCGGGCGGTCGTTTCGGCGGCCCGCACGTGTCCGACCTGTTTACCGGCCGTTTGGACTATAATGCTGACCCCTCGTTCGCGGACCTGCGGGGGTTGAAGGTGTCGAGCCACTTTTTCATCCGCCGCGACGGCCGCGTGCTGCAGTATGTTTCTGCTAACGAGCGCGCCTGGCATGCGGGCGTGTCGTCCTTCCGGGGACGGGAGAAGTGCAACGACTATTCGATCGGCGTGGAGCTGGAAGGGACCGACGACAGCGGCTTCGGGCTGGCCCAGTATGAAGCGCTGGCGGCGCTGACGGTGGCGCTGCAAACGCGCTATCGGCTGACCGATGTGCAGGGGCACGAACACATCGCGCCGGGCCGGAAGACCGATCCGGGACCGTTGTTTGATTGGGAAAAGTACCGTGAAAACTGGCTGGCGCTGCTTAATCGAAAGGCACCGGATGAGCCCGCGTTAGTGGGCGCTAGCGCCGGACTACGCTTCGCAAAAGGCCTTTCGCAAAGTCAATAGAAAAATTGCCGTTTACGGCAAAATTTCCACTTGTCTTACCATTATCTGACCACTACAATCAGTGTATCGATTCGCACTAATCACTAGATATAGTAGTTCCCATGACACTGGTTCTTAAACTATTTATAAGCCGACAAGGCCAGTTCACCACCCATTTTATTGCAGTTTAACCGGCCAGGCAGGTTTGGCAGGTCGCTTCATTTTGGCCTTTTTTCATACAACATTACGTCGCGCAGCACTGACTGCACGCTGTTATCGGGGAGCTTAAATGCAATCTACTCAAGACATCACCATCAATCCAGCGCTGGTACCAGCAGCCGCTGCGAGCACCGCCAGCAGCCCGGTCACGGCCGCCAGCGACCTCGGTGACTACCGCATCATCCGCCGTAACGGCGCGGTCGTCGCGTTTGAACCGTCGAAAATCGCGATCGCCGTGACTAAGGCCTTCCTGGCCGTGAACGGCGGCCAGGGCGCGGCCTCGGCGCGCATCCGCGAATTGGTAGAACAGCTGACCTCCAGCGTGGTCACCGCCCTGGTGCGCCGCCAGCCATCGGGCGGCACCTTCCACATCGAAGACGTGCAGGACCAGGTTGAGCTGGCGCTGATGCGCTCCGGCGAACACGATGTCGCCCGCGCCTACGTGCTGTATCGCGCCAAGCATATGGAAGAGCGCCGCGCCGCCAAGGAAGCGCAAGGCGCCGCAGCCACGATCAACGCACCGCAAATCCACGTGCTGGAAAACGGCGAGCGCAAGCTGCTGGACATGAACCGCGTCACCGGCTTGATCAACGCCGCCTGCATCGGCCTGGAAAAGCACGTCGACGCCGACGCCATCGTGGCCGAGACGCTGAAGAACCTGTACGACGGCGTGCCGGTCGAAGAGCTGCACAAGTCCGCCATCCTGGCCGCCCGCGCGCTGATGGAAAAAGACCCGGCCTACTCGCAAGTGACGGCCCGTATCCTGCTGCACACGATCCGCAAGGAAGTCTTCGGCAAGGAAGTGGCGCAGGGCGCCGCGGCCGCCGAATACGTGACCTACTTCCCGCAATACATCGCCAAGGGCATCACCAACGAACTGCTGGACACCAAGCTGGCCGAGTTCGACCTGGCCCGCCTGGCCAAGGCGCTGGTCGCCGACCGCGATCTGCAGTTCGGCTACATCGGCCTGCAAACCCTGTACGACCGCTACTTCCTGCACGTCCGTGACGTCCGCATCGAGATGCCGCAGGCGTTCTACATGCGCGTCGCCATGGGCCTGGCTCTGAACGAATCGGACCGCGAAGCGCGCGCCATCGAGTTCTACAACCTGCTGTCGACCTTCGACTTCATGTCGTCGACCCCGACCCTGTTCAACTCGGGCACCCTGCGTTCGCAGCTGTCGTCGTGCTACCTGACCACCGTGTCGGACGACCTAGAAGGCATCTATGACGCCATCAAGGAAAACGCCCTGCTGGCCAAATTCGCCGGCGGCCTGGGTAACGACTGGACCCCGGTGCGCGCGCTGGGCGCCCACATCAAGGGCACCAACGGCAAATCGCAGGGCGTGGTGCCGTTCCTGAAAGTGGTCAACGACACCGCCGTCGCGGTCAACCAGGGCGGCAAGCGCAAGGGCGCGGTGTGCGCCTACCTGGAAACCTGGCACATGGACATCGAGGAGTTCCTGGACCTGCGCAAGAACACCGGCGACGACCGCCGCCGCACCCACGACATGAACACCGCCAACTGGATCCCGGACATGTTCATGAAGCGCGTGATGGAAAAAGGCGACTGGACCCTGTTCTCGCCGTCGGACTGCCCGGACCTGCACGACCTGGTCGGCAAGGCCTTCGAAAAAGCCTACCTGGGCTACGAAGCCAAGGCCGCCGCCGGCGAAATCCGCGTGTTCAAGAAGGTCGCCGCGCTGGACCTGTGGCGCAAGATGCTGTCGATGCTGTTCGAAACCGGCCACCCATGGATCACCTTCAAGGACCCATGCAACATCCGTTCGCCGCAGTCGCACGTGGGCATGGTCCACAGCTCCAACCTGTGCACCGAGATCACGCTCAACACCGGTCCTGACGAAATCGCCGTCTGCAACCTGGGTTCGGTCAACATGCCGGCCCATATGAAGGAGGGCAAGCTCGATCACGTCAAGCTGAAGAAGACCATCCGCACCGCGATGCGCATGCTGGACAATGTGATCGACATCAATTACTACGCCGTCGACAAGGCGCGCAACGCCAATATGCGTCACCGTCCGGTGGGCCTGGGCGTGATGGGCTTCCAGGACTGCCTGCACATGATGCGCATTCCGTTCTCGTCGAACGAAGCCGTGTCCTTCGCCGACACCTCGATGGAAGCGGTGTGCTACTACGCCTACCTGGCCTCGACCGAGCTGGCCGAGGAACGCGGCCACTATCAGTCCTACAAAGGCTCGCTGTGGGACCGCGGCATCCTGCCGCAGGACTCGATCAAGCTGCTGGCCGACGAGCGTGGCGGCTATCTGGAGCAGGATACCTCGGCGGCGATGGACTGGACCCCGGTGCGCGACCGTATCAAGAAGTTCGGCATGCGTAACTCGAACTGCGTGGCGATCGCTCCGACCGCGACCATTTCGAACATCATCGGCGTGTCGGCCTGCATCGAACCGACCTTCCAGAACCTGTACGTGAAGTCCAACCTGTCGGGCGAGTTCACCGAGATCAACGCCTACCTGGTGCGCGACCTGAAGGCGCGCGACCTGTGGGACGAGGTGATGATCTCCGACCTGAAGTACTTCGACGGCTCGCTGGCCAAGATCGACCGCATCCCGCAAGACCTGCGTGACATTTATGCAACCGCGTTCGAAGTGTCGCCGACCTGGCTGGTGGAAGCCGCATCGCGCCGCCAGAAGTGGATCGACCAGGCGCAGTCGCTGAACATCTACATGGCTGGCGCGTCGGGCAAGAAGCTGGACGAGACCTACAAGCTGGCATGGCTGCGTGGCCTGAAGACCACCTACTACCTGCGCACCATCGCCGCCACCCACACGGAGAAGTCGACCTCCAAGACCGGCGCGCTGAACGCGGTGGCCGTGGACGGCGGCATGTCGGCCAGCGCGATGTCGGCGGCCGCTCCGGCGGCGCCGGCCCTGGCCGGTTCGGCGGCATCGGCATCGTCGGTGGCGCAAGCCGAAGCCGACGGCGCTGCCTGCTACCTGCGTCCGGGCGACGACGGTTTCGAGGAATGCGAAGCCTGCCAATAAGTTAACGTGTCGTCCCCGCGAAAGCGGGGACCCATGCTGAGGCGAGTAGCTCGCTCAGCATGGATTCCCGCCTGCGCGGGAATGACAATGGTACTAATATATATACATAGAATTCAGAGGAAAACCATCATGTCGCTGTCCTGGGACGAAGAGGCCGCACCGGCCGCATCACAAGCTGCAGTCAACCAAGCCGCACTGGCCACCGGCGAAGCCAACGCCGAGCAAGTCGCGCGTCGCGTCAATGCCGACGACAAGCGCATCATCAACGGCAAGACCGACGTCAACCAGCTGGTGCCGTTCAAGTACAAATGGGCGTGGGACAAATACCTGGCCGGCTGCGCCAACCACTGGATGCCGCAGGAAGTGAACATGCAGCGCGATATCGAGCTGTGGAAGAACCCGAACGGCCTGACCGAGGACGAGCGCCGTCTGGTCAAGCGCAACCTGGGCTTCTTCGTCACCGCCGACTCGCTGGCCGCCAACAACATCGTGCTGGGCACCTACCGCCACATCACTGCCCCCGAGTGCCGCCAGTACCTGCTGCGCCAGGCCTTCGAAGAGGCGATCCACACCCACGCCTACCAGTACATCGTCGAGTCGCTGGGCCTGGACGAGGCGGAGATCTTCAACGCCTACAACGAGGTGAAGTCGATCCGCGACAAGGACGAGTTCCTGATCCCGTTCATCAACACGCTGACCGACCCGGCTTTCACCACCGGCACCGTGCACAGCGACCAGCAGCTGCTGAAGTCCCTGATCGTGTTTGCCTGCCTGATGGAAGGCCTGTTCTTCTACGTCGGCTTCACCCAGATCCTGGCGCTGGGCCGCCAGAACAAGATGATGGGCGCCGCCGAGCAGTACCAGTACATCCTGCGCGACGAGTCGATGCATTGCAACTTCGGCATCGATCTGATCAACACGATCAAGATGGAAAACCCGCTGCTGTGGACGCCGGCGTTCAAGGAAGAGATCAAGCAGCTGTTCCTGAAGGCGGTGGACCTGGAGTACGCCTACGCCGAGGACACCATGCCGCGCGGCGTGCTGGGCCTGAACGCCACCATGTTCAAGGGCTACCTGCGCTTCATCGCCAACCGCCGCGCCACCCAGATCGGCCTGGAGACGCTGTTCGAGCAGGAAGACAACCCGTTCCCATGGATGAGCGAGATGATCGACCTGAAGAAGGAACGCAACTTCTTCGAGACCCGCGTCATCGAATACCAGACCGGTGGCGCGCTGAACTGGGACTGATCGTTACGCTGGCTGTAGAGCGTCACTCAAAAAGCCTGGCAATTGCCAGGCTTTTTGCTTTTTGATGGCATTGCTGTTCCCGCATACGCATATTCTGACTGCTTGATGATGGCATGGCGGTGCAGTCATGAGCAGAGCCAATTTGACGTCGATATCCGGCCTGGAGGTCCTCCATGCGGAGTTGCGTGCCCTTATAGAGTCCAGCCGTCAGCGTTTATCCAGCGACGTTAACGCAGAACTGAGCCGTTTATATTGGACTGTGGGGCAGCGTTTGCTGTGCCAAGTACTGGCTGGCAAGCGGGCTCGATATGGAGCCCAGATAATGACCCGCTTAGGGCAGAAGCTGGCAAATGAGTTCGGTCGTGGCTTCGAGGTGCAGAATCTTCGCCGTATGGTGCAGTTTGTACAAGCCTTTCCTGACTTGGAAAATGTCGCATCGCTGATGCGACATTTGAGTTGGACTCATTTTTTGCAGCTGCTGCCAGTAAAGGAGGAGGCTGCCCGATGGTACTACGCGCAGCAAAGTATCGCGGAAGGGTGGAGTGTACGCGAGCTTCGTCGGCAAATTGAGCGGAAAAGCTATGAGCGAAGCGAAATCGCCGCATCACGACTCCCACCGGCGGAGGAGCCTCGCACCGAGGCCACATCCGCCGTCGTCTTCAAGGACCCATATTTTCTTGATTTTCTTGGCTTACGTCGGGGCTATGATGAAGCCGACCTGGAGGCCGCAATCCTGTTCCAGTTGGAGGCCTTTATTCTTGAGTTGGGAAGGGGCTTTGCTTTTGTAGAGAGGAACAAACGCATGGTGATAGATGCCGAGGATTTCCATCTTGATCTCTTGTTTTTCCATCGACGCCTCCGTCGCCTGGTAGCCATTGAACTCAAACTTGGGCGCTTCAAAGCTTCTCATAAAGGACAGATGGAGTTGTATCTTAAGTGGCTGGACAAGCACGAGCGCCATTCTGGCGAGGAGTCACCCATTGGATTGATTTTGTGTGCGGAAGCCAGTCATGAGCAAATAGAACTGCTTCAGATGCATAGGGATGGCATCACTGTGGCCGAATACTGGACTGAGCTGCCTCCCAAGGCAGAACTGGAGCGCAAGCTGCGTATGGCGCTTGAGGAAGCGAGAGAGCGCTTGACTCAGCGAGGAGTTTTATTCGGCTCCTTGGACTAAGGTTCCGGGTTCGCATGTCGATGATGCGCAGCCCGCGTCTCATGTCAATGACGGCTATGCCGGCAGGCTCATAGCGCAGCAGCGATCCGCTGCAGCTATCTAATAGCGTAAACAAACGTACCGGTTGGCCCGCGAGGCCAACTGCGACCATACGATCGACGACGCTGTAGCGCTCCGGTGGTACGGCAAGCCGGCGTGTGCGTGAAGCGGATGTGACGAAGTCCGGCCGCGATAGATGGCGGACGCCGTCGGCCACATGCGCAAGAATATCGTCGCCGAGCCGATGGCCGTGCCTAGTGCGTCCACCGGCGCACCCTGTCACGCTTGATGAAGCGCGTCTCCGCCGGCATGAAGGTCTGCCTGTGTCGCCGCGAAAAACGATGAGCAGAAATGAGCGGTGGGCGATCACGCGCCGCGTCGCGCGCGCGTGCCGTCCGCGCGCACCGCAGTATTGTGCTTGCCATTCGCCGCACTGTGTCTCATAATCGCGACGAAATTAAAACAGTGAGTAGCGGCGGCGCGCAAGCGATGCGCAAGCGCTCTCGAATTCGGAAGCGGATGGTGCGGATTTTTTCGCCGGTGGCGGCGATGTCGCAGAAACCCAGGCGCCATAAGGCGCGCTTTGAAGCGCTCCTTTTTCGCGCGACACCGCGAAGGTTTTTTCGAACTCGATTGAGCGCGCACATCGCGGCGCGACGACGCAAGCGGGCACGCGGAATCGGCATGCGCATGTGAGTTGAAGCGCTTAACGCGAAAAAAAGCGCGCGAATATCTATCGTGCTGGTTGCGCACCGACAAGGTTTTCGTGTACTTTACGAGATTGAAAATGCGTGTTTTAAAGTGTGCCGAAATTTGACGACGCACACGCCGCAGAAATGATCGCGATACGGGATACAGATTCACACAGATATGCACAAGACCATACCGTTTTTGTTTAGCCGTCTCGCCTGATTAGGTTCAGGCTGGGCGGTTTTTTGTTTGAAAACGAAAACCGTGTTGGGCTGCGACGTAGGTCCCTGGAGCTGAGTGCACGCCCGACCACCCGCAAAACGTCGCAACAAGATTTGTACCTGAGCGCCTTCCGGCCACGGACGGCGACCAGGTTGATGGCTGAAGTGCTGCACTCGTGAGGGGTTGCAGCAGTTCAGCTGGTGCCGAATTCATTAGCGCAAACCGTCGTTCGTTTGTGCCGATGAATAATTCGCCTGGCCTAATTCCGGGCCGGACGGGTTTAAATCTTGTAATGAATTTTTCCCATCCCCGATGAAGGAGAACTAAAAATGGCAACAGCCGCAAAGAAACCAGCAGCAAAGAAACCGGCCGCGAAAGCCGCCGCCCCAGCGAAGAAGCCTGTCGCAGCGAAAGCCGCCGCCAAGCCAGCAGCCAAAGCTGCCGCTAAACCAGCCGCTAAACCAGCTGTGAAAAAAGCCGCTGCCAAGCCAGTCGCGAAAAAGGCCGCCGCTAAACCAGCAGCCAAGCCAGCAGCAAAAGCAGCAGCTAAACCAGCAGTGAAAAAAGCTGTCGCCAAGCCAGTCGCTAAAAAAGCCGCAGCCAAGCCAGCCGCTAAACCAGCAGCAAAAAAAGCAGCAGCCAAGCCAGCAGCGAAAAAAGTAGCCGCTAAACCAGCAGCGAAAAAAGTCGTCGCCAAAGCAGCAGCGAAACCAGCAGCGAAAAAAGTAGCAGCCAAGCCAGCAGCGAAGAAAGTCGCCGCCAAGCCAGCAGCTAAAAAAGTCGTCGCCAAAGCCGCCGCCAAGCCAGCCGCTAAAAAAGCCGCCGCTAAACCAGCAGCGAAAAAAGCAGCAGCCAAGCCAGCAGCGAAAAAAGTAGCCGCTAAACCAGCAGCGAAAAAAGTCGCAGCCAAGCCAGCAGCCAAAAAAGCTGTCGCCAAAAAACCAGCGGTAAAAGCAGCAGCCAAACCGGCTGCAAAGGCAGCGGCTAAGCCAGCAGCAAAAAAGCCGGTTAAAGCAGCTGCCAAGCCAGCTGCTAAAAAGCCAGTCGCCAAGAAGGCCGCCGCTAAACCGGTAGCCGCTCCGGCCGCAGCGCCAGTAGTGGCAGCCGCCGCTCCTGCCGCCAAGCCAGCCGCGAAAAAAGCTGCCCCGAAAAAGGTCGCCGCACCGAAGAAGGAAGCTGTCGCCAAGCCAGCCGCTCCAGCTCCGGCCGCAGCGCCTGCAGCAAAAACCGTGTTGGCACCGGCCGCAGCATGGCCGTTCCCAACCAGCACCCGTCCTAGCTAATTAAATAGCTTGGATGCCTGCTGAGGCAATGGGCCGCTGTGTGAGACAATCACACAGCGGTTTTTTTTTGGAGGGGACTCGTGCTTAGTATCGTTAAGTTGATTGTCGACGCCATCGCCACGCTGTTGGGCGGGGCTTTATTGTTGCGTTTCTGGATGCAGGCGATCCGTGTCCGCCCACCGGCATCGGTGGCCCAATTTACGTTCCAGCTGTCGGACTGGCTGGTGCGCCCGCTGCGCCGCATCGTGCCCGGCGTGGGCGGCTATGACTGGGCCAGCCTGATCGGGGCGTTCCTGATCGTACTGCTGGCCACCTCGGTGATGTACCTGGCCGGCTGGACCACGCCGCTGGTGCTGCTGATGGCCTTCCAGCGTTTCCTGGAATGGATACTGTACGGCTTCATGGCCTTGCTGGTGATCGAGGCGATCTTCAGCTGGGTGAACCCGCATGCGCCGCTGGCGCCGTTCGTGCGCGCGCTCAACGAGCCGCTGCTGCGGCCGATCCGCCGTGTGGTGCCGCTGGTCGGCAACCTGGACTTGTCGCTGCTGGTGGCGCTGATCCTGCTGCAGATCGCACTGCTGGTGCTGGGCATGCTGTTCAGCGGACGCTGAGCGGCCTAACCCCCAAAGCAAAGGGCAGACCGTTGAGGTCTGCCCTTTTGCATTCACGGCGCGATTGAGCGGCGTTCCAACCCGGTGAGGCTGGGGTCGGACCCCGTACGGGGTCAGACCCCTCTGAGCGCCGTGCGGGTTAGTAGCGGTAGCCGAAGGCGGCTTCGAAGCGGTCGGCGATCTCGGCGGCCGTCAGCTTGTGGTTCTGCGCGCCCTTGCTGGCGATCTTGATCGCGCCCAGCAGGCTGGCCAGGCGGCCCGTGGTTTCCCATTTCCAGCCGTTGGTGATGCCGAATATCAGGCCGGCGCGGTAGGCGTCGCCGCAGCCGGTCGGGTCGATCGCCTCGGCCACCGGCACGGCCGGGATCTCGATGCGCTGGCCGCCGGTGTAAATTTCCGAACCCTTTTCGCCGCGGGTGATGATCAGCGCTTCCAGGCGGCCGGCGATGTCCGGCACGGTCAGGCCGGTGCGGTCCATCAGCAGTTCGATCTCGTAGTCGTTGGTGGTGACGTAGGTGGCCTGGTTGATGAACTCGATCAGCTCGTCGCCCTTGAACATCGGCAGCTGCTGGCCCGGATCGAAGATGAACGGGATCTGCAGCTTGGCCAGGTCGGCGGCGTGCTGCTTCATGCCCAGGTGGCCGTCCGGCGAGATGATGGCGAGCGCGGCCGGACCGGCCTTGGCGACCTGGTTCTCATGCGCGTACGACATGGCGCCGGGGTGGAAGGCGTTGATCTGGTTGTTGTCTTCGTCGGCGGTGACGAAGCACTGGGCGTTGTAGGCTTCCGGCTTGATCAGGATGTTGTCGGTGGACAGGCCGAGCTTGCGGAAGCGCTCCATGTAGGCGGCATTGTCCTGGCCCATGACGCCGACGATGCGCGGGTCGCCGCCCAGCATTTTCAGGTTGTAGGCGATGTTGGGCGCGCAGCCGCCGAACTCGGTACGCATGGTCGGCGCCAGGAAGGAGACGTTGACCTTGTGCAGCTGGTCGGCCAGCAGGATGCTGTCGAAGCGGCCGGGGAATTGCAGGATGGTGTCGATAGCGATCGAGCCGCAAATCAAAGAGGTCTGGGTCATGATAGATCTTTAAGGATAGAAGACTGCGATGTGATAGCCGGATGCTTTCAGCTGCTTTAATTCGAAGTACAGTTTGACAGATTGTTCGGTGTGCGGGGCGAAGCCTTTGTCCAGCGCGACGTCGGCGCCCAGGTATTCGCGCGGCGTGAACACGCGGCGCAACACGGCCTTGTCGCTGGCGTCGTCCAGCACCAGCTCGATATGCGGCCAGGCCTGGGCGGTGGCGCTCTGGTTGCGCAGCTGGGTGGTGAAGGAGAAGGTGGTCTCGCTCAGGGTCTGCAGCTCGCCCTGTTCGATGCCGAGGTCGTCGATCTGCGCCGGCAGTTCGATCTTGCAGCCGAGCGCGGTGCAGGCGGCGGTCAGCGCCGGCTTGAGCGGCGGCAGCGCGGCGGCGATCTGGTTGCGGAAGGTGGTCAGGCCCTGGGCCGCCAGGGTCGCCAGCAGCAGCAGCGAGCCCAGGCTCATGGCGATGGTCGTGGCCCGGCCGAACTTCTGGCGGCGGCGCTCGCGCTTGATGAAGCCGGGTTCTTCGGCCTCGTCCTCGGCGGCCGGGAGGTCTTCGTCGGCGGGCTGGTCCGGCAGCAGCGCGTGGGTGTGGACGGCCTGGGCCTGGGCTTCGGCCAGGCCGGCGGAGGACAGGTGCACCAGCGCTTCCTCGTCCACCTCCTCGAGTTCGTTGAAGCGCGCGGCCTCGCTGACGGGCGCGGCGGCGATGGCGTCGGCCGGCAGCGCGTCCAGCGTCGGCTCGATGCGCTGGTCGGCCAGCATGGAGGTGAAGGATGCGGGCGCGGGCTCGCTGCCAGGCTCGGCGGAGTCCTGCTCGATGACGGCCAGTTCGGCCGCCAGCGCGGCCTCCAGTTCCTGGTCCGACATGGCTTCGATGCTGAGCGCGTTTTCGAGCGGATCGGTATCGGCGTTGGGTTCGGCATCCCACTGCGGTTCCTGTGCCGCGGCTACGGCAGACTCGGGCTCGGGCTCGGGGTCAGGTTCAGGCTCCACGTCCAGATCGAGGTCCAGCGCTTCTTCCACTGCGGGCGGCAGGCTGGGCGGCTCTGCTGGCAGCGACAGGGGGCTGGCGGCGAGCGGTTCGTCGTCGTAGCGGCCGTCATCGTATGGCTGGCCGGCGTCGGCCGGTGATTCGGGCTCGACCACGGCGGGCGCATCGGCCTGCTCGATGGTTACGGCTGCGTCGGCCGCGTCCATCGCGGTATCGAGCTCGAGCGTGTAAATGGGTTCCGCGGTTTCGCTGCCCAGCACTTCGGCCGCGCGGGTGTCCAGCGCGGCCATCTTCTGGTCGAAGGGCGTGCTTGCGGGCAGTGGGGCGGTGCGGAATTCAGGCGCCGGGGGCGCTGCGGCAAGCGGCTCCAGCAGGGCCGCGTTGCCGTCGAAGACTTCATTGCAGGAGCCACAGCGCACTATGCCCCCACGTAATTTCAACTGGTCATGGGCGACCCGAAATACCGTGTTGCAGTGGGGGCATTTAGTGGCGAGCGCCATTGCTGTGGTTAGCGCGCCGCAGGAACCACATCGCTGCCGAGGCGGCCGTGCAGCGCCACCCAGCCGTCTTGCTCAGCCCACACGCCCAGCTTGATGAACGGGGCGTAGGCCGCCGCCACTTCCTCGGCCTGGCGTGCCAGCACGCCCGACAGGATCAGCGCGCCGCCATCGGCCACGCGGCCCGACAACATGGGCGCCATCAGCTTGAGCGGACTGGACAGGATGTTGGCGACGACGATGTCGAAACGCTGCGTCGCATGCTTCGATTGGGCGAAGGTGTCCGGCAGGAAGTACTCGATCTCGCACTTGTTGCGCTCGGCATTGTCGGCCGCCGATTCGATCGCCTGCGGATCGATGTCCACGCCGACCACTTCGCCGGCGCCGACCTTCTTGGCCACCATGGCCAGGATGCCGGAGCCGCAACCGTAGTCGAGCACGGTCTTGCCCGGCGCCGGATTGGCTTCCAGCCACTCCATGCACAGACGGGTGGTCGGATGGCTGCCGGTGCCGAAGGCCAGGCCCGGATCCAGTTTCAGGATCAGGCCGTTGGCGTCAGGCGCCTCGTGCCAGCTCGGCACGACCCAGATGTTCTTGCCGATATGGATGGGCGCGAACTGCGACTGGGTCAGGCGCACCCAGTCCTGCTCCTCCACCTTGCGGGTGGTGAACTTGGGCAGCGTGGCCAGGCCGATTTGTCCGGCGGCGGCCGCCACGATCACGGCCTGGTCGTCGTCTTCGTTGGTCAGGGCGACCACGCGGCTGTGTTCCCACGCCGCCTCGGTCGGTTCCATGCCCGGCTCGCCGAACAGCGGTTTTTCCGCGTCGGTGCCTTCGTCCGCGTCTTCCACGGACACCGACAGCGCGCCCACGTCCATCAGGGCTTCCGACAGTGCTTCCGCGTGGTCGCGGGCGATTTCGATGACGATTTCAGTCCAGCTCATTATTGTGGCGCCTTGTTACTTAAACTCAGTTTATGCAGGTCTGGCATGTCCGCCAGTTTTTGCTCCAGATAATGGATGTTGGTGCCGCCTTCGATGAAGCGGGCGTCGACCATCAGCTCGCGGTGCAGCGGGATGTTGGTCTGGATACCCTCGACCACCATCTCCGACAGCGCGATCTGCATGCGGCGGATCGCCTGCTCGCGGGTGGCGCCGTAGGCGATCACCTTGCCGATCATCGAATCGTAGTGCGGCGGTACATAATACCCCGCATACGAGTGCGAGTCGACGCGGATGCCCGGGCCGCCCGGCACGTGCCAGGAAGTGATGCGGCCTGGCGACGGCGTGAACTTGAACGGGTCTTCGGCGTTGATGCGGCACTCGACCGCGTGGCCGGACAGCATCACGTCGCGCTGGCGGAAGCGCAGCTTCTCGCCGGCGGCGATGCGGATCTGTTCCTGCACGATGTCGATGCCGGTGATCATTTCGGTGACCGGGTGTTCCACCTGCACGCGGGTGTTCATCTCGATGAAGTAGAACTCGCCGTTCTCGTACAGGAACTCGAAGGTGCCGGCGCCACGGTAGCCGATCTTGCGGCAGGCTTCGGCGCAGCGGTCGCCCACTTTTTCGATCAGCTTGCGCGGGATGCCCGGCGCTGGCGCCTCTTCGATGACCTTCTGGTGGCGGCGCTGCATCGAGCAGTCGCGTTCGCCCAGCCAGACGGCGTTCTTGTGTTCGTCGGCGAGGATCTGGATTTCCACGTGACGCGGATTTTCCAGGTACTTCTCCATATAGACTTCCGGATTGCCGAAGGCGCTACCGGCTTCGGTCTTGGTCATCGCCACGGCGTTGATCAGCGCGGCTTCGGTATGCACCACGCGCATGCCGCGGCCACCGCCGCCGCCGGCCGCCTTGATGATCACAGGGTAGCCGACCTTGCGCGCAATTTGCACGATCGCCTTGGGATCGTCGGGCAACGCGCCCTCCGAACCTGGCACGCACGGCACGCCGGCCTTGATCATGGTTTGCTTGGCCGAGACCTTGTCGCCCATGATGCGGATCGATTCCGAGCGGGGACCGATGAAGACGAAGCCGGATTTTTCCACGCGCTCGGCGAAGTCGGCGTTTTCCGACAGGAAGCCGTAGCCAGGGTGGATCGCTTCGGCGTCCGTCACTTCGGCGGCGCTGATGATGGCTGGCATGTTCAGGTAGCTGAGCGTCGACGGCGCAGGACCGATACACACCGATTCATCCGCCAACTTCACGTATTTGGCGTCTTTGTCCGCTTCCGAGTGGACCACAACCGTCTTGATGCCCAGCTCGCGGCATGCGCGCTGGATACGGAGGGCGATTTCGCCACGGTTGGCAATGAGGATTTTTTCAAACATGATAGGTTCGCGTAGGTCTGTGAGCACCGGCAAGCCGGTAACATCAGGTAGAGGAGGGAATGCGGACCAAGCCGGCGCGCCCGTCACCGAAGGGGAGGGCGCAGGCCGGTCTTAGCCTATCACAAACAGCGGCTGGCCGAACTCGACCGGTTGGCCGTTCTCGACCAGGATCTGGGTGATCGTGCCGGACTTGTCGGCGTCGATTTCGTTCAGCAGCTTCATCGCTTCGATGATGCACAGGGTGTCGCCTTCCTTGACGACGGCGCCAACTTCGACGAACGCCGGCGAACCAGGGGCGGACGAACGATAGAAGGTGCCGACCATCGGCGACTTGACCACGTGGCCGGTCGGCTCGGCGGCGACGGCAACCGGCGCTGCAGCGGCGGCGGCCGGTGCGGCGGCCGGGGCAGCGTGGTATTGCGGCATGCCTTGCGGCTGCATCATCACCATCTGGTTTTGCGGCATGGCGGACGACTTGACGATGCGTACCTTGCTCTCGCCTTCGGTCACTTCGAGTTCGGCGATATCCGATTCCGCGACCAAATCAATCAAGGTCTTCAGCTTGCGTAAATCCATGTAACCCCCAGGAATGTCTTGTTATGTAAGTGTGAGCGGTAGCGCCTTTTGGGCGGGACCGCGCGAAATTGCGCGCAGATCGCGTAGATTATCGCCTTTTAAGGACGAAGTCGATGGCAAACCGATATCCTTCGATACCCAGTCCGCAAATAGTACCTATAGCGATCGCGCTAAGAAATGAGTGATGGCGAAACGACTCGCGCTGGTAAATATTCGAAATATGCACTTCAACAAACGGTATCGCCACGCCCGCCAGGGCGTCGCGCAGGGCCACGCTGGTGTGCGTCAGGCCGCCCGGATTGATGACGATGGCATCCACGCCTTCCGCTCTGGCGGCATGGATGCGGTCGATCAGCGCTCCTTCGTGGTTGCTCTGGAAGCAGGACAAGCTCGCGCCCGCTGCCTGGGCTTGTGCCTGGGCAGCGTGTTCGATGTCGGCCAAAGTGCTAGCGCCGTAGACCTCAGGCTCGCGGCTACCCAGCAAATTCAGGTTGGGACCGTTGAGCAGTAGGAGGTTTTTTGCCATGGTTCAGGACCGTTTTCCGCGAAAGTTCCGCATTTTGCCGCCAACCGCCGGCATTGGCAAGAGAAAAAAACTTGTAAAACTATTTACAGAGTTGCCAGGTCCTTGCGCAGCTCGTCAAACTTCAGGCGGCCCAGATAGGTCTTCTTGACCTGACCGTCGGCGCCGATCAGCACCGTGTAGGGAAGGCCGCCGCCGCCGTTGCCGAACGAGCGCGAGAGGTCGGTGCCGGCCATGCCGGCCACGAAGACCGGGTAGCTGATTTTGAACTTGTCGCTAAATTCGGCGATATTTGTCGGTGAATCGATGCCGATTCCGATAACTTGCAGCTTCTTGCCCTCTTCTCCGGCGGCCAGCGCCGACAGCTCCGGCATCTCCTGCACGCAGGGACCGCACCACGGCGCCCAGAAATTGACCAGCATGGCCTTGCCTTTGTATTGGGCCAGCGACTGCGACACGCCTTTTGCATCCGGCAGCGATTGCTTATATAAGGCGTCCACCGGACCGGTGATGCCGGCCGGCTGGGCCGTGGCGACCGGCGACGCCTGGTCTTTTTTATGCATGCCGACGTAGGCGCCGGATGCGGCGAATAGCAAAGCGACAACTACATAGGCTGCGAGGTGTTTTTGATTCATGGTTGAGCTTGGTCTGGGTTTTCGTGAGTACTGTTAACTAGTAGGGCGCGCACGGCGGCGAGATCGGCGCGCATCAATTTGCCGTCGCCGCGGGTTTTGACGGCGCCGCGCAAATCGTCCAGTTCATACAAGGCGGCGTGTACGCCTTCCTTGTGCCACATGAAGCTGACGGTCTCGACCGTGCCGTGGCGCGGGCCCTTGAAGTGCGGCGTCTCGGTGATGTCGATTTGCAAATTACGGTTCAGCAGGAAGATTTCCACTTCCTTGGCGCTGTCGGCGAACAGCTGCAAATGAATGTCGTCGTGCGGGCCGGCCGTGCCATTCAGGACGGCGCCGGTCAGGTAGGGATGGAAGGCGGCAAGGCCCTCCATGATGTCGACCGCCAGCGTGCGCAGCCGGAACAGGCGGGCGGGCTGGGTGTCGGCATGGAATAGCGATTGGTAGATCCGCACTTCCGCCTCGATCTGGGCGTTGTCCGGCAGCAGGTTCAGCGGCGGCTGGGTGTCGCCGAGGATCTGCTTGGCGGCCTTGCGCTTGGCCGTGTTGTAGTCGTGGCCGTCCTGGGCGATCAGGCGTGCGGCGGCCGCGGCGATCTCCGCACGCAGCAGCAGGACTTCTTCGATAACATTCGGCGTCATGGACGAGATAATACTCTTAACCGGGAAAAGGGCGTCGGGTCAGGTAAAATCCCGTATTCATTCGTCGTCTTGATCACTATGCATATTCATATCCTCGGTATTTGCGGCACCTTCATGGGCGGCCTGGCAGTCCTGGCAAAAGAGGCGGGCCACCGCGTGACCGGCTGCGACGCCAACGTGTATCCGCCCATGAGCACCCAGCTGGAAGCGCAGGGCATCGAACTGATACAGGGCTTTGGCCCGGAACAGGTGCAACTTAACCCCGACCTGTACGTGATCGGCAATGTCGTTTCGCGCGGCAATCCGCTGATCGAAGAGATCATGAACCGCGGCCTGCCGTTCGTCTCCGGCCCGCAATGGATCGGCGACCATATATTAAAGGACAAGTGGGTACTGGCCGTGGCCGGCACGCACGGCAAGACCACCACCTCGGCCATGCTGACCTGGATACTGGAAGACGCCGGTTACGCGCCCGGCTTCCTGATCGGCGGCGTGCCGATGAACTTCGGCGTCTCGGCCCGCATGCAAGGGGACAAGGATTCTATCTTCTTCGTCATCGAGGCCGACGAGTACGACACCGCCTTCTTCGACAAGCGCAGCAAGTTTGTGCACTACCACGCCAAGACCGCGATCCTGAACAACCTGGAATACGATCATGCCGACATCTTCCCCGATCTGGGCGCGATCGAAACCCAGTTCCATCACCTGGTGCGCACCGTGCCCGGCATCGGCCGCGTCGTGTTCAACGCCGACGAGCCGGCGCTGCAGCGCGTGCTCAAGCGCGGCTGCTGGAGCGAGAAGGAAGGCTTCGGCGGCGCGCAGGGCGCCGATTGGACGATGAACGAATACGATGACGGCAGCTTCGACGTGATCTTCGGCGGCGAAGTGGCCGGCCATGTCGAGTGGAACCTGACCGGCAAGCACAACCGCGCCAACGCGTTGGCCGCGATTGCCGCCGCCCGCCACGTCGGCGTGCCGGTGGCGCAGGCGGCCAAGTCGCTGGCCACGTTCGAGAACGTCAAGCGCCGCATGGAAGTGCGCGGCGTGGTAAACGATATTACTGTTTATGACGATTTCGCCCACCATCCGACCGCGATCGCCACCACCGTCGGCGGCCTGCGCCAGAAGATAGGCAAGAGCGCACGCATCCTGGCCGTGCTGGAGCCGCGCTCCAACACCATGAAGCTGGGCGCGATGAAGGATGCGCTGCCGGGCAGCCTGTCCGAAGCCGACCTGGTGTTCGGCTTCGGCAGCCAGCAGGCGCTGGGCTGGAGCCTGGGCGCCGCGCTGGCGCCGCTGGGGCCGGTCGCCAGCGCCTATGAAGACATCGACGTGCTGGTCGCCGCCATCGTCAAGGCCGCGCAGCCGGGCGACCAGATCCTGGTGATGAGCAACGGCGGCTTCGGCGGCGTGCACAACAAGATACTGGAAGCGCTGGCGCGATGATTCTTTACCTGCACGGATTCCGCTCGTCGCCCAAGTCGATGAAGGCGCGCGTGATGGGCGAGCGTATGGCGGCGCTGGGTTTGTCGGACCAGTTCATCTGCCCGCAGCTGCCGGCCTCGCCCAGGCTGGCGATGGAATTGGCGCTCTCTTTAATAGAGGGCATTCCGGCCGGTGAGCTGACCATCGTCGGTTCCTCGCTGGGCGGCTACTACGCCACTTGGCTGGCCGAGCGCATCGGTTGCCGCGCGGTGCTGCTGAACCCGGCCATCGTGCCGCTCAAGGACCTGGACCAGCACGTCGGCGTGACCACGCAATACCATTCCGACGAGCCGTTCGAGTTCAAGCAGGAATACATCGAGGAACTGCGCGCATTGGCCGTCAATCCGGTCACGCGCCAGGAGCGTTACTTCCTGATCGCCGCCACCGGCGACGAAGTGCTGGACTATCGCGACATGGTGGCGCACTATGCGGGCGCGCGCCAGCATGTGATCGAGGGCAGCGACCATGGCATTTCCGAGTTTGCCGATTATGTGGAGTCTGTACTGGAATTTTGCGGTATCGAGGCGCATCAGTGACGGCCGCAGTGCGTGGCGCTTCGCTGCGGCAGACGCAATGGCAGCCGCATGTGCTGGCGCTGAATGCGCCGCCGGCCTACCGCCAGTGGCTGACGGCCGACGGTTCGCTGACCGCCAAGCTGAAGGATCATAGCCGCACCTTCCGCGTGCAGTGCCTGCATCAGACCACCGCGCGCTGCCTGACGGACGAGGCGGTGGCGATCGGCATGCACAGGCCCGGCCGCGTCTGGGAGAGGGAAGTGCTGCTGCGGTGTGATAATACGCCTGTGGTGTTCGCGCACACGGTGGTGCCGATGTCGGCCACGGCCACGGACTGGCCCTTGTTCAGCGCATTGGGCGAGCGTTCGCTGGGCACGACCCTGTTTGGCGACCCGCAAGTGCGGCGCGGTGTTTTGGAATTTGCAAGATTGCGGAACGGGCATCCCCTGGCGCAGCGCGCGCGCCAGGCGCTGCAATTGGATCAAGGGCGGGAAGGTCCGCAAGAACTCATCTTATATGCACGGCGCTGTTTATATCGGCGTCGTCAGGGTACTCTGCTGGTGACGGAAGTGTTTCTGCCTTCCGTGCTGGAATTGAAACTAATAACAACGAACAGAAGCTAGCAATGAATCTATTTTTCGAAGAATCCGGCGATTTCAAGGTCGGCTCCATGATGTCGCAAGCCGGCGAGGCCTATCAGGTTGAAATGGCCAGCGGCAAGCGCACCAAGGTCAAGATCAAGGACGTGCTGCTGCAGTACGAGAAGCCGTCGCCGACGGATTTGATGGAACAGGCCAAGGCGGTCGCGGCCGACATCGACCTCGACTTCCTGTGGGAAGTGGCGGGCGAAGAGGAATTCGGTTTCGCCGAGCTGGGCGCGGAATACTTCGGCCACGCGCCGCTGCCGGCCGAAGCGGCCGGCCTGATCCTGAGCCTGCATTCGGCGCCGATCTACTTCTACAAGAAGGGGCGCGGCCGCTACAAGGCCGCGCCCGAGCAATCGCTGCGCGCCGCGCAGGCCGGCATCGAGAAAAAGAAACAGCAGGCGCTGGTGCAGGCCGAGTACGTTGAAGAGTTGAAGGCCAACAAGCTGCCGGCCTCGATGCAGAACATGGTCATGCAGCTGCTGTTCAAGCCGGACAAGAACTCCATCGAATACAAGGCGCTGGAAGCTGCCTGCAACGAGCTGCACACCAATCCGCAGCGGCTGATGCTGGCGGCTGGCGGCGTGGCGTCGCCCAAGGCGCTGCACATGGCCAAGTTCCTGTTCGAGAACTTCCCGCGCGGCGCCGGCTTCCCGGACGTGCCGGTGCCGGTGACGCCGACCAAGCTGCCGCTGGCCAACGTGCAAGCGTTCTCCATCGACGACGTCACCACCACCGAGATCGACGACGCCTTCTCCGTCACCAGGCTGGACGACGGCAACGTCAAGATCGGCATTCACATCGCCGCGCCGGGCCTGGGCATACAGCCGGACGATGCGGTCGACAAGATGGCGCGCGCGCGCATGTCCACCGTCTACATGCCTGGCGATAAGATCACCATGCTGCCGGACGCCATCGTCGAAGCGTTCACGCTGGCCGAGGGCAAGACCTGCCCGGCGCTGTCGCTGTACGCCACGCTCAACCCTGCCGACTGGTCGGTGCTGGCCACCGAGACCCGCGCCGAGATGGTGCCGATCGCGAACAACCTGCGCCACAACGACCTCGACGACCTGGTCAACGAGGAAACGCTGGCCAGCGGCGTGGGCGACTATCCGCACAAGGAGTCGCTGGGCCTGATCTGGCAATGGGCGCAGGTGCTGGAAGCGGCGCGCATGGTCAAGCGCGAAGGCTTCGGCCTCAAGCCGGAACAGAACAACCGCGTGGACTTCAACTTCTACGTGGAAGACGACGTGGTCACGGTCAGCCGCCGCAAGCGCGGCGCGCCGCTGGACAAGATCGTGGCCGAGCTGATGATCTTCGCCAACAGCACCTGGGGCAAGCTGATGCATGACCACGGCGTGCCGGGCATTTACCGCAGCCAGGGCCAGGGCGTGGGCGGCTGGGCCGCCAAGATGCAGGTGCGCATGCTGACCCATGCGGCGCCGCACCAGGGCCTGGGCGTGGACCAGTATGCATGGAGCACCTCGCCGCTGCGCCGCTATACCGACCTGGTCAACCAGTGGCAGATCCTGGCCTGCGCCGAGCACGGCGTGACCGCGCCGCTGGTCGCGCACTTCAAGCACAAGGATGCCAACCTGTTCGCGATCGTGTCGCAGTTCGACGCGGCGTATGCGGCGTATGGCGATCATCAGTCGAACATGGAACGCTACTGGTGTCTGCGCTGGCTGGGCCAGCAGGAGGCGCGCCAGGTCGAGGCCGTGGTGCTCAAGGACGAGGTGCTGCGCCTGGTCGATATCCCGCTGATCATCCGTTTGCCGGGCATGCCGCAGGTGGCGCGCGGCGCCCAGGTCAAGCTGGACATCCTGCGCTGGGACGAGGTGGACCTGACCATCGAAGCGCGCATCCTGGAAATCCCGACCACCGAAACGGTGGCCGCCGATGCCGAGCTGGACTACGAGGACGAGGAGGCGCCGGAAGAAGCGGTCGACGCGCCGGAAGTGGCGGTCGAGGCCGCCGCCGAGGAGCCGGCCGCCGAATAGCGTCGTTCCCGCGAAAGCGGGAATCCATACTGAACGTGAAAATCGGCGTTCTATGGATTCCCGCCTGCGCGGGAATGACCGCTTAAAATCCCGCAGCCCCGCGCTTGCTTTGACGTAAAATCAGCCCTAACTTTTCTCTCCCGGCCTCGCGTGAAGTCTTTCAAAGAAAATCGCTTGCTGTACATCGCCATCGGCCTCTCGCTGATGGCGCATGGCGCCCTGCTCGCGGTGCACTTTGTCGCGCCCAAGCCGGCGCCGGTGCAAGCCACCGATCCGGGGCTGGAAGTGATCCTGGTTAACGCCAAACACAGCAAGGCGCCGTTGAAGGCCGAGGCGCTGGCCCAGGCCAACCTGGACGGCGGCGGCAACGTCGACAAGGGCCGCTCCAAATCGCCCATGCCCGATATGCGCAAGATTGAAACGGGCGACAGCATCAAGGCCGCCAAGCGCCGCATCGCCGAGCTGGAAGAGCAGCAGAGGAATCTGCTGACGCAAGCGGCCAAACAGACCCCGTACACCGCGCCGCCGGTGACGGAAAAGAACAAGCCCGATCCGCTGCCGACCGGTGCCGACCTGCTGGACGCCAGCAAGGCCATCGCCCGCCGCGCCGCCGAGATCAGCGAAACCATCGACGACCAGAACAAGCGTCCCAAGAAGACCTTCATCACGCCGAGCACGCGCGGCGTTGGCTACGCGATGTACTACAAAGCGATCCAGAAGCGCATCGAAGACATCGGTACGCTGAACTTCCCGCAGGCTAACGGCCGCAAGCTGTATGGCCAGCTGGTGCTGTCGATCCCGGTATTTCAGGATGGCACGATCTACGAAAAGGACGGCGGCATCAAGGTTGATCGCAGCTCCGGCAACCAGGCGCTGGACGACGCCGCGATGAACATCGTGCGCCGCGCCGCGCCGTTCGGCAAGTTCCCGCCGAACATGCTGTCCAATGACAAGGACGATCTGTGGGTGATCGTCACGACTTTCAAATTCACCCGCGAAGACAAACTACAAGCCGACTTAAGCGGCGGAGGACGTTGATGGACCGCTACTGCGTATTCGGCAATCCGATTGCCCATAGCAAATCACCCGAGATCCATGCCGCGTTCGCGGCCCAGACCGGGCAGGAACTCACTTACGAAAAACGGCTGGCGCCGGTGGATGGCTTTGCCGCCGCCGTGCAAGCCTTCATCGCCGAGGGCGGCAAAGGCGCCAACGTCACCGTGCCGTTCAAGCTGGACGCGGTGAAGGTGGCGCAGGCGCTGACCATCCGCGCCCGCGCGGCCGGCGCCGTCAACACGCTGCACTTCACCGAGGACGGCATCGTTGGCGACAACACCGATGGCGCGGGACTGGTGGCGGACATCGTCAACAATGCCGGCGTGCAGATCACCGGCAAGCGCGTGCTGCTGCTGGGCGCCGGCGGCGCCGCGCGCGGCGTGGTGCTGCCCATCCTGGAGCATCGCCCGGCCCAGCTGGTCATCGCCAACCGCACCGTGGCCACGGCCGAGGCGCTGGCCGAGCAGTTTGCCGCGCTGGGCGGCGAGGGCGTGGTCTCGGCCTCTGGTTACAGCGACGTTGAGGGCGCGTTCGACATCGTCATCAACGCCACCTCGGCGAGCCTGAGCGCCGAGTTGCCGCCGGTGTCGCCGTCGGTGTTCGCGCCCGGCGCGCTGGCTTTGGATATGATGTACGGAGCCTCCCCCACGGTATTCTTGCAGTTCGCGGGCCAGCACGGCGCACGCTTGCGCGACGGCCTGGGCATGCTGGTCGAGCAGGCCGCCGAGGCGTTCAGCCTGTGGCGCGGCGTGCAGCCGGCCACGGCGGACGTGCTGCAATCGCTGCGGGCCAAACTGTGAGTGCGGCCAAGGCGGGCAAATGGCGCTGGGTGAAGTGGATCTTCATCCTGCCGATACTGCTGTTCCTGGCCGTGCAGCTGTACTTCTTCCTGCAGATCTGGTGGTGGGTCGACCATAATCCGTCGACGACCAGCTTCATGCGCGAGCAGCGCGCGGCGCTGCGCGAGAAGAACCCGGACGCCAACATCCAGCAGATGTGGGTGCCGTACGGCCGCATCTCGAACAACCTCAAGCGCGCCATCATCGCTTCCGAGGACGCCAACTTCTCCGAGCACGAGGGCGTCGACTGGGATGCGCTGCAAAAGGCCTACGAGAAGAACAACAAGAAGCACAAGGTAGTGTCGGGCGGATCGACCATCACCCAGCAACTGGCCAAGAATCTGTTCCTGTCCGGCTCGCGCAGCTATGTGCGCAAGGGGCAGGAGCTGATCATCACCTACATGCTGGAAACCTTGATGGACAAGGAGCGCATCTTCGAAATCTACCTGAACGTGGTGGAGTTCGGCACCGGCACGTTCGGCGCCGAGGCGGCGGCGCGGCATTACTACGGCGTCAGCGCGGCCAACCTGGGCGCGGCCCAGGCGGCCAGGCTGGCGGTGATGTTGCCCAATCCGCGCTTCTTCGACAAGCACAGGGATTCGGGCTATCTGGCGCGGCGTACGGGCGTGATCCTGCGCCGCATGGGATCGGCGGAGTTACCTTAGGAGGCAGCGATGTTAAGCAAGCAGCGTGGACTCGGATTGATACAGGTGGCCATCATCATGGCTACGCTGGCGGCGATAGCAATGGCGTTTTTGATGTCGGCCCGCCATGAGCGCAACTTCTTCGCCGAAGGGCTGGCCAAGCTGACCGGGCAGGCGCCGCCGGCCGCGTCGGCAGCGGCCTCGGCATCGTCGGCTGCCGCGGCGGCCGCGCCGGCGGTGCCGGCCGGGGTGCTGCGCAAGTGCGTCATCGACGGCAAAACCGTGCTGTCGGACGTGGACTGCAAGGACGGCAAGGTGGTCAAGGCGATCGACACACGCGGCATCGAAGCGCCCAAAGTGCCCAAGCCGGACCCGGCGGACTCGGCCCCGCAGTCGGCCACCGATAAAATGATCGAAAAAGCGACCCGCTAGGCTGAAATAGCGCATGGCAGGCTGGCCTCGCTGGGGCCTTTGCGGGTACACTTGCGCTGTTTCCAGAAGGCTCGCGTACCCATGATTAATGTTTTCGTTCTCCAGAATGGCCGGCTCAACCAGGTGCCCATCGACAGTCGCGAGGACCTGGAAAAGGTCGAGCCGGTCTGGGTCGACCTGACCGACCCGACGGACGACGAACGCGCATGGGTCAAGGCCATCTACGGCGTGACCTTGCCGGGCGAGGACGAGGTCAAGGACATCGAAGCGTCGGCCCGCTACTACGAAGCGGAAAACGGCGACCTGCACCTGCGCACCGACTTTTTGCTGGAAGAAGAGGACGGCCCGTCGCGCATCGTCACGGTGGCCTTCATCCTGGCGCGCAAGATGCTGTTCTCGGTGCACACCGACGATCTGCCGGTGTTCCGCCTGGTGCGCATGCGCGCGCGCTCGCGGCCGGGCTCGATCGCCGACTACATGGACGTGCTGCTGGACCTGTACGCGACCGACGCCGAATACTCGGCCGACGCGCTGGAAGGCATCTACCAGAACCTGGAAGAAGTCAGCGGCCGCGTGCTGCAGAAAGAGTTCACCGACCAGGACGCGGCGGCCGCGCTGAACGCCATCGCGCATGAGGAAGACTTGAACGGCCGCATCCGCCGCAACATGATGGACACGCGGCGCGCGGTCAGCTTCCTGATGCGCGGACGGCTGTTGAATTCGGAGCAGTTCGAGGAGGCGCGCCAGATTCTGCGGGACATCGAATCGCTGGACGGCCACACGTCCTTCCTGTTCGACAAGATCAACTTCCTGATGGACGCCACGGTCGGCTTCATCAACATCAACCAGAACAAGATCATCAAGATCTTCTCGGTGGCCAGCGTGGCCTTCCTGCCGCCGACCCTGATCGCCTCGATCTACGGCATGAACTTCAAGTGGCTGCCGGAACTGGAATGGCAGCTCGGCTACCCGTTCGCCATCGTGCTGATGATCACCAGCGCCATCGCGCCGTTCTGGTACTTCCGCCGTCGCGGGTGGTTGAAGTAGGCGTTACACCGGCTGCGGGCTGAACTCCAGCGACAGGGTGCTGAAGTAGGGGGCCGTAATCCATTTTTCGTTCAGCGACAGCGCGCGGTCGTACAGCGCCGCCTTGATGTCGATGCCGACCTTGCTGAAGTCGAACGGCTGCTTGTCGCGCGCCGTGCAGGCCGAGGCGGCGCCAGCCAGGAAGGCTTCCTCGTCGAACGCGCCGGACCACAACTGCGCCTGCAAACCCTCGACGATCGCCTCCGCCTGCACCGCCTCGGTCTCCACATCCTTGTTGGCCGCGTCGTGCACCGCCTCCATGACGAACTGCGCATCGGCGCCGCGTGCCAGCCGGCTGAGGAAGCCGTGCCGCAGCGGCAAGGCCGATTCCACCACATAGTGCAACAGGTCGTGCGGCAGGATGCCCTGGCGCGGCATCACCGTGTCGGTGCAGCTGCCGTTGTTGCGCACAAAACGCAGCACATCGTATTTGTCGGTCCTGGACCGTTTTTCAGCAATCAATTTCATAACGCACAATATTAATCCGATCACACAATTATGCTCCCTACAAGGGCCTTAAATAGTCACCAACTTTCACGATCGTAATTAATTTCACATAAGTTATCCTTTAGAATGGCCGCCTGTGTCACTCTCCGGTCACTCGCATCGGTTATTCTGGCCGAAGAAAGCACAAGACAATGAACAAAAAACGGCAATTTTTCCCCCGTCAGGTGGTTGAGGCTGGCGGTAATCGCTGGGACTGGGCATTGCTGCCCATCGTGTTGGCGTTGTTCGTCCTGCTGGCCTACGGCAGCCAGCAAATGGTCCGTCCATACGAGGTGGGCCAGACGCTGCCGTTGTCGCTGGACCCGACCTACCTGCCTTACTACCTGCTGCGCACCACGCTGCGCATGTTCATCGCGCTGGGCGCGTCGGTGGTGTTCAGCTGCGTGTTCGCCGCCCTCACCACCAAATACAAGCTGGCAGAAAAAGTGCTGGTGCCGATGCTCGACATCCTGCAATCGATCCCCATCCTGGGCTTCCTGTCGATCACCGTCACCGCCTTCATCGCCTTCTTCCCCGGCAGCCTGCTGGGGGTGGAGTGCGCGGCGATCTTCGCCATCTTCACCTCGCAGGCCTGGAACATGGCGTTCTCCGCCTACCAGGGATTTCGCACCGTGCCGGCCGAATTGTCGGAAGCGGCGAGCGTGTTCCAGCTATCGGGCTGGCAGCGTTTCTGGCGCCTGGAGCTGCCGTTCGCCATGCCCGGCCTGTTGTGGAACATGATGATGTCGATGTCGGGCGGCTGGTTCTTCGTGGTGGCGTCGGAAGCGATTTCCGTCTCCGGCCAGGACATCAAGCTGCCCGGCATCGGTTCCTATATCGCCCTGGCCATCGCCAAGAGCGACATGGGCGCCATCGGCTGGGCCATCGGCGCCATGCTGGTCGGGGTGCTGATGTACGACCAGATGTTCTTCCGTCCCTTGCTGGCCTGGGCCGACAAGTTCCGCTTCGAGGAAACCGGCAGCGACACCGCCCAGCAATCGTGGCTGCTCACCTGGCTGCGCCGCACCGAGCGCACGCAGGCCGTGGTCGAATGGTTCGGCAACCTGCTGTCGCGCTCCATCGCCCTGTTCCGCCTGGGCCATGACGGCACCTCGATCCGCGCCCGCCGCGACCAGCCGTCGCTGGTGCCGCAGCGCGTGTGGGACGCGGTGATCGCCGCCGTGGTGTTCTACGCCCTGTGGAGCCTGGGCCACTTCATCAGCACGGAAGTCGGCTGGGCCGAAGTGGGCCATGTGTTCGTGCTTGGCCTGTACACGCTGACGCGCGTGATCCTGCTGCTGGCGCTGGCCGCGCTGGTGTGGGTGCCGGTCGGCGTGTGGATCGGCATGAACCCGCGCTGGGCCTCGCGCACGCAGGCGGTGGCGCAGTTCCTGGCGGCCTTCCCGACCAACCTGGTGTTCCCGGTGGCGGTGGTGCTGATCGTGCGCTTCCACCTGAACCCGGACATCTGGCTGTCGCCGCTGATGATCCTCGGGACGCAATGGTATTTGCTGTTCAACGTGATCGCCGGCGCCTCCACCATTCCGACCGAGCTGCGTCACGCCGCCAAGAACTTCGGCCTGACCGGCTGGCTCAAATGGCGGCGCTACCTGCTGCCGGCGATCTTCCCCAGCTTCGTCACCGGCGCCATCACCGCCACCGGCGGCTCGTGGAACGCCAGTATCGTGGCAGAATACGTCAGCTGGGGCCCGACCACGCTGAAGGCGCACGGCATCGGCAGCTACATCCAGGAGATGACCACCGCCGGCGACTTCCCGCGCATCGCGCTGGGCATAGGCGTCATGTGCATCTTCGTCATGGGCTTCAACCACTTCGTTTGGCGCCGCCTGTACACCATGGCCGAGAGCCGGCTGCATTTCTAGTATTGAGATCGAATTATGAGTACTCCTATCGTCGAATTGAAATCGGTCGGCAAGCATTTCCGCGGCGCCGACGGCTCCGCGCGCGCGGTGCTGGAAGGCGTGGACTTCACGCTGCATGAAGGCGAGATCGTCGCGCTGCTGGGCCAATCGGGTTCCGGCAAATCGACCATGCTGCGCATCATGGCGGGGCTGATCCAGGCCGACGAGGGCCAGGTGCTGTATCGCGGCATGCCGCTGTACGGCACGGCGCGCGGTATCCGCATGGTGTTCCAGTCGTTCGCGCTGTTCCCGTGGCTGACGGTGCAGAAGAACGTCGAGCTGGGGCTGGAGGCGCAAGGCATGCCGGCCGAGGAACGGGCGCGCCGCGCCGAAAAGGTGATTGAGCTGATCGGCCTGTCCGGCTTCGAGGGCGCGCTGCCGCGCGAGCTGTCGGGCGGCATGCGCCAGCGCGTCGGCATCGCCCGCGCGCTGGTGATGGAGCCCGAAGTGCTGCTGATGGACGAGGCGTTTTCCGCGCTGGACGTGCTGACCGGCGAGCGCCTGCGCGAAGAGATCCTGGAGTTGTGGCAGTCCGGCCAGATCCCGACCAAGGCCATCCTGGTGGTGTCGCACAACATCGAGGAAGCGGTGATGATGGCCGACCGCGTGCTGATCTTCGCCAGCGATCCTGGCCGCGTGCGCGCCGAGTTGCCGATCTCGCTGCCGCAGCCGCGCAAGGCCGAAGGGCCGGAAGTGCGCCAGCTGATCGACAAGGTGTATGAGCTGATGACCGCCGGCGCCGGCCGCCGCGGCTTGATCAGCGAGAAGGAGGTCAAGCTGCAGTTGGGCGACCGTCTGCCGCAGGCCGATATCGCGCACATGGAAGGTATCGTGGAGCTGCTGTCCGAAGAACCGTTCTCCGGCCGCGCCGACCTGCCGCAGCTGGCCGAAGAAACGGAGCTGACCGACGCCGAGCTGCTGGAAGTATTGAACGGCTTGATCCTGCTGGGCTTTGCCTACCTGACCAACGGCGACATCCTGCTGACCGATTTGGGCGGCAGGTACGCGGCGGCCAACAACACCGACCGCCAGGAGATCTTCGGCAAGCAGCTGCTGGAGCATGTGCCGCTGATCGCCTACATCTGCCACGGGCTGGAACAGGACAAGTCGGGCGACCTGCCGGAGGATCTGTTCCTCAAGCTGCTGCGCTTCACGCTCAGCGAAGAAGAGGCGGAACGCGCACTGCGCGTGGCCATCGAGTGGGGCCGCTACGGCGACCTGTTCGAATACAACTTCAACACCGGCGTGATCCAGCTGTCCGAAGAGGACGAGGAAGACGAAACCTGATTCGTCACTCCCGCGCAGGCGGGAGTCCATGCACTGCGTGCTCAGCATGGGTTCCCGCTTTCGCGGGAACGACTGTTAAGCCGCGAGTTTTTTGAACACGCGGGCGGCGGCGGCGATGGTCTCGTCGATCACCGCGTCGCTGTGCTGCGCCGAGACGAAGCCCGCCTCGAACGCGGCCGGCGCGAAGTACACGCCTTCGTCCAGCATCGCGTGGAAGAACACATTAAAGCGCGCGCGGTCGCCGGCCATCATCTCGGCGTAGTTGTTCGGCGGCGTCTCGCTGAAGTACAAGCCGAACATGCCGCCCACCGAGTCGGCGCAGAACACGATGCCCGCATCCCTGGCCGCCTTGGTCAAACCGGCCGCAAGCCGCGCGGCGGTCGCGCTCAATTTCTCGTAGAAGCCCGGCTCCTGGATGATCTTCAGGGTCGTCATGCCCGCCGCCACCGCCACCGGATTGCCCGACAAGGTGCCGGCCTGGTACACGGCGCCCAGCGGCGCCATCTTGCTCATCAGCTCAGCGCTGCCGCCGAAGGCCGCCACCGGCAGGCCGCCGCCGATCACCTTGCCCAGCGCCGTCAGGTCCGGCTTGATGCCGTACAGCTGCTGCGCGCCGCCCAGCGCCACGCGGAAGCCGCACATCACCTCGTCGAAGATCAGCACCGCGCCGTGCTTGGTGCACAGCGCGCGCATGGATTTCAAGAACGCCTCGCTGGCCTTGATCAGGTTCATATTGCCGGCCACCGGCTCGACGATCACGCAGGCGATTTCGTCGCCGAACGAGGCGAAGGCCTCTTCCAGCTGCTGCACGTTGTTATAGTCCAGCACCAGCGTGTGCTTGACGAAGTCCTCCGGCACGCCGGCCGACGTCGGATTGCCGAAGGTGAGCAGGCCGCTGCCCGCCTTGACCAGCAGCGAATCCGCGTGGCCGTGGTAGCAGCCTTCGAACTTGATGATCTTGTCGCGGCCCGTGGCGCCGCGCGCCAGGCGCAGCGCGCTCATGGTCGCCTCGGTGCCCGACGAGACCAGGCGCACTTGTTCGATCGACGGCACCAGGCGGCAGATTTCTTCGGCCATCAGGATCTCGCCCTCGGTCGGCGCGCCGAACGACAGTCCGCGCGCGGCCGCTTCCTGCACCGCCTTCACCACCACCGGATGCGCGTGGCCGACGATGGCCGGGCCCCAGGAACCGATGTAGTCGATGTAGCGCTTGTCGTCCGCGTCCCAGAAGTACGGGCCTTCGGCGCGGGTGATGAAGCGCGGCGTGCCACCCACCGAGCGGAAGGCGCGCACCGGCGAGTTGACGCCGCCGGGCGTGGTTTTCTGGGCGCGTTCGAATAGCTGGTCGTTTTTGGAAGTCGTGGTCATGATGGCATCTTCAATATCAAGTTGGTAAAGCCCGCTGCATGTGGAAAAAACGGTTGGGTATGAACTTGCCCATGCCGTAGCGCTGCGCATGCGCCAGCGCGCCGATGGTGTATTCCTGGGCCGCCTTCACCGCTTCCGGCACGTCGCTGCCGCGCGCCATGAAGGCGGTGATCGCCGCCGACAGCGTGCCGCCGGCGCCCAGGAAGGGGCCGGGCATATGCTGCCAGGCGTCGTGGCTGATCACGCCGTCGGTGCCGAACAGGGTGTTGGCCAGCGTGTTCGGCGCGGCCGCTTCCCCCTGCGGCGTGCCGGCCTGGGTGCCGGTGACGAGCACGAACTCGCAGCCCAGGGCCAGCAGGTGCTCGACATCCGATTCCATGGTGTCCTCGGCGCCTTCGCGCCAGGTTTCGGCCAGCCGGCCCAGCTCCACCTGCGACAGCATCAGCAGCGTGGCCTGCGGCACCAGCAGCTGGCGCAAGGCCGTCAGCAGTTCCTCGACTTCGTCGGCGTCGGCCGGATCGGGCAGGCGGGAGCTGAACGGGTCGAGGATCAGCGGCGCATCGGGATAGTCGGACAGGATCTCGGCGATGGCGGCCACCTGTTCGACGTTGGTCAGCGCGCCGACCTTGAAGGCGGCCATCGTCATGTCCTCCAGGACCACGCGGGCCTGGTCGGACACCCAGTCGGGATCGATGTCCTGCGCGTCTTCGACGCGGGCACTGTCGCCGATCAGCAACGCGGTGGTCACCGCCAGGCCGGTGCAGGAGAGGGCGGAAAATGCTGCCAGGTCGGCCTGGACACCGATCGCGCCAACCGGATCGGCGGCGCCGAAGCTTAATATGAGAGGAGAAGTTTGGTTTTGCACGGCGGGTAGATTAAGATACCTAATTCAGCATTTTACTTGATTGAAGGGTGGCAGAACGTGAGTAGCAATGAAACAACGCAGGAGTTCCAGACCTGGATGTGCCTGATCTGTGGCTGGATCTATGACGAGCAGGCCGGCTTGCCGGACGAAGGCATCGCCGCCGGCACCCGCTGGGCCGACGTGCCGATGAACTGGAGCTGCCCGGAATGCGGCGCCCGCAAGGACGATTTCGAGATGGTAGCCATCTGATACCCTGCGTCGGAGGGCTGGCTCTTTACTAGTATCGCGCCAGTCGCCTCCCGCCTATGCTATGGTGTAGCCACCATACCAGCGAACCGACTATGACGACGACCACGCCGCACGCTAATGCCCTGAAAATCATGGTGATCGACGATAGCAGCACGATACGTCGTTCGGCCGAGATCTTCCTGACCCAGGCTGGCTACCAGGTGGTGCTGGCCGAGGATGGATTCGACGCGCTGGCCAAGATCAACGACCATCATCCGGCGCTGGTCTTCTGCGACATCCTGATGCCGCGCCTCGACGGCTACCAGACCTGCGCGCTGATCAAGAAGAGCGCCAAATTCCACGCCACGCCAGTGCTGATGCTGTCCTCCAAGGACGGCCTGTTCGACCGCGCGCGCGGTGCCATGGTCGGCTCGGCCGCCTACCTCACCAAACCTTTTACCAAAGACAGCCTGCTGGCCGCGGTGCGCGAGCACACCGGCGGCGCCGTCTCCACACAAGAATAAATAAGCTTCAGGGGAATACCATGGCAATACAAAGAATTCTGATCGTCGACGATTCGCCCACGGAGCGCTACTACCTGACCGACATCCTGGTCAAGAACGGTTTTTCCGTCTCCACCGCAGAAAACGGCGAGGAGGCGCTGGTCAGGATCAAGGCCGACAAACCGCAGCTGATCCTGATGGACGTGGTCATGCCCGGCGCGAACGGCTTCCAGGTGACGCGCGCGATCGCCCGCGATCCCGAGCTGCAGGACGTGCCGGTGATTATCTGCTCCAGCAAGAACCAGGAGACCGACCGTATCTGGGGCCTGCGCCAGGGCGCGCGCGACTACCTGGTCAAGCCGGTCGACGCGGCCGAGCTGCTGGCCAAAATCGCCGCCCTCGGCTAAACGATGAGCAGCCAGACGTCCGATACCCCATCCACACCGGCCGGCCCGGAACGCCGCAGCCGCCTGCGCCAGTACCAGGTACAGCTGCTCGAGCGCATGCAGGCCGCCAAATCCGGCGCCGCAGTCGGCGGCCGCGAACTCGGCGTGCTGATAGGTGGCCGTCTTTGCCTGCTTGATCTGACGCAGATTAGCGAGATCGTGCCGCTGCAGCCGGTCACGCCGGTGCCGCTGACGCAGGAGTGGTATCACGGCCTGGCCAATATACGGGGCAACCTGACCGGCGTGATCGACCTGGCGCGCTACCAGGGCCAGGCCGCCGGCGACACCGCCGCCGCCGACAGCCGTTTGATCACATTCGCCCCCGCACTGGGCTTCAATTGCGCGCTGCTGGCCGAGCGCGTGCTGGGCCTGCGCAAGCTGGCCGACATGCAGGCCGTGGAAGCGCCGGCCGATGGCGGACCTGCTTGGAGCGGCCAGCATTTCACCGACGGCGAGGGCCAGCAATGGACCCGCATCGACCTGGCGCAGCTGGTGCGCGAATCGCGTTTTCTGCAAGTTGGTTTGTAAGGGCGGCATACTGGTGTAGGTCGCAACTAATCCGGAGAGGGTGTAATGGCTTTCAAGATGGGGTTTTTATCGCGTGGCAACCGGAATGCCGGCCAGGACTTGGCAGCGAATTCAGAATTCGGCGAAGCGGGCGATTCGCAGTTCTTGCACACCGCCGCCGTAGCGGAGCCGCCGGCCGCTGACACCAGCCAGGCCGATAGCGGCGATAGCGCCGCCCCGCTGCGCCTGCGCGATGCGCTGGGCAGGCGTGGCGCCGCGCCGGTCGTCGCGGCCGAAGCGGGCGCCGGCTTCAAGCTGCCGCTGATCGGCCACCTGCCGGCGCAGCGCCAGTTGAGCATCCTGTCGACGGCGCTGGCGGTCAGCCTGCTGTTGAGCGCCTTGTTTGTCGCCCTGAACACCATCCACAGCGCCAACCGCTCGACCCAGACCCAGGTCGCCAGCGATGCGCTGATGCACTCGCAGCGCATCGGCAAGGCCACGCCGAACGCGGTGCAGGGCAGCGTAGAGGGCTTCCGCCAGCTGGAGGAAAGCCGCAATGAACTGAACAACGACTTTGTGCTGATGACGCGCGGCGGCCGCTATCAGGGCCGCGAGATCGGCGAGCCGATTTCGTCGCTGGCGCCGGTCGTCGCGGCAGCGCGCAAGCAGTGGAACCAGACGGACAAGGCGGCCAACACCATCCTTCTGCTGAAGGCGGACCTGAGCGATGTCGAAAAGACGCTGCAAAAGCTCAACGCCATGTCGCCCGGCCTGCTGAACCACACCGAGGAGATCTCCGCGCTCAAGGTGCAGCGCGGCGGTTCGGCGCGCGAGATCGCTGCACTCGGCAAGCTGACCATGCTGACCCAGCGCATGAGCCGCAGCGCCGGCGAATTCCTGGTCGGTGGCGGCATCAAGTCGGAGAGCGCGTTCCAGCTGGGGCGCGATACCACCGTGTTCCGCAATACCGTCGACGGCTTCCTCAACGGCAGCGCACCGCTGGGATTGGCCGCCGTGCGCGAGCCGGACCTGCGCGAGAAGTTCATGGTCCTGAAGACCGAATTCGAGGAATACCAGAAGCTGGTTACCGGCATTCTCGACAAGCTGGATAAATTCAGCGCTGCCAAGGGCGCGGAGCAGCTGATCTTCACCGACAACGAAGCGCTGCGCCAGCGCCTGTCGGTCTTGCAGCAGGCCTATCGTCAGGACCAGGATTCGCTCGGCATGACCTTCTGGCTGATGGTGGCCGGCGGCATGTTGACGCTGCTCTCGGCGGCGGCCATCGGCCGCGTGCTGCTGGTCGATTCGTACAACCGCACCCGCGGCGCCGACCGCCGCCGCCAGGAAGCGGAAACCATGCGCCAGCAATCGCAGCGCAAGGAGGAAGAAGCCAAGGCCATGAACGACCAGAACCAGGCGGCGATTCTGCGCCTGATGAACGAGCTGCAGGAAGTGGCGGACGGCGACTTGACGGTGCAGGCCACGGTGTCCGAGGACATCACCGGCGCCATCGCCGACTCGGTCAACTACACGGTCGAGGAGCTGCGCGGCCTGGTGGGCCGCGTGACCGCCACCGCCGAGCAGGTGACCAAGGCCTCCACCCACGCGCAGAGCATCTCCAGCGACCTGCTGCTGGCATCGCAGCAGCAGTCGCGCGAGATCCAGGATGCGTCGGCCACGGTGGTGAAGATGGCGAACGAAATTACCGACGTCTCGCGCTCCGCCAGCGAATCGGCCGACGTGGCGCGGCAGTCGGTGGCGGCGGCGCAGCAGGGCGCGACGGCGGTGGAAAACGCCATCAAGGGCATGCACGAGATCCGCGAGCAGATCCAGGATACCTCCAAGCGCATCAAGCGCCTGGGCGAATCGTCGCAGGAGATCGGCGAGATCACCGAACTGATTTCCGACATTACCGAACAGACCAACGTGCTGGCACTGAACGCGGCGATCCAGGCCGCATCGGCCGGCGAGGCGGGGCGCGGCTTCTCGGTGGTGGCGGAAGAGGTGCAGCGCCTGGCGGAACGCTCGGCCGAAGCGGCCAAGCAGATCGGCGCGCTGGTGCGCACCATTCAGACCGACACCCACGACGCCGTGGCGGCAATGGAGAAGTCGACGCAGGGTGTGGTCGAAGGGGCGCGCCTGTCCGACGCGGCCGGCGCGGCGCTGAACGACATCTCGCAGGTGTCGAACCGCCTGGCCGAGCTGATCTCCGGCATCTCGATGGCGACCGGCCAGCAGGCCACCTCGGCGACCGGCGTGGCGCAGAACATCCAACACATTTTGACGGTGACCGAGCAGACGCAGGACGGCACCCAACAAACCGCACAATCGATTCATAAGCTGTCAGTGCTGGCGCAGGAATTGAAAAACTCGGTGGCGCGATTCCGTATCGCGTCCTGAACCGCCCATCATTGAAAGGCCGAGGCAAGCATGACCACAACTGATTTTCCGAATCCACAGCAACCGCAGTTCGATACCGGCCCCTTGTCGTGGGTAATGGTGGAAATCCGCGAGTCGCTGGCACGCTCGAAGACCGCCCTGTTCGAAGCGGGCGGCCGGGCGCCGGAAGATCAGGCGACCCAGCTGCAGCACGCCAAGTCGCATCTGCACCAGGCGCACGGCGCGCTGATGATGGTGGACGTGGACGGCGTCGGCCTGATGACGCAGGTGGCGGAGGAGGCGCTGGACCGCTTCAAGGCCGGCACGCTCAAATGCAGCACCGACCATGCGCAGACGCTGGCGGAGTTGTATCAGGCGTTGGTCGAGTATTTGCAGGAGCTGCTGGAAGGCGCGCCGTCGCAGCCGGCCAGGCTGTTCCCCTACTATCGCGCGGTGCAGGAGATGCTTGGCGCTGAGCGCATCCACCCGGCGGACCTGTTCTATCCCGACCTGTCGCGCAGCGCCGAGCTGTCGGCGGCCGACGAGGTCCCTGCGGCCGATTACACGGCCTACCGTCAGCGCTTCGAGAAATCGCTGCTGCCTTATCTGAAGAGCACCGACCCGGCGCAGCAGCAGGAGCACGCCGCCGCGTTGCTGGAGGCCGTGAGGCTGGTCGCCGCCGTGCAGCAGGATGCCAAGGCGCGCACCTTCTGGCTGGCGATGCAGGCCTTTGCCGAAATGGTGGCCAATGGCGAGCTGGCGGGCGGCTTGTACGTCAAGCAGCTGTTCGGCATGATCAATTTGCAGATACGCCGCCTGAGCCAGGGCACTGCGGCGCAGCCGGACGCGATGCTGCGCGATGCCTTGTTCTTCATCGCCGCCGCAGGCCCCGCGTCGGCCTCCGAAACCGCGCAGCGCCTGCGCCGCGTGTTTGCGCTCGACGGCCTGGTGCCGGCCGACTACGAACGCCGCCGCTACGGCCAGATCGACCTCGACGCGCTGGAGCGCGCCAAGGCCGGCATGGCGAAAGCGAAGGCCAACTGGGACCGGCTGGCCGGAGCGGAAATCGATCCGGCGCTGGATGCGGCTTTCGGCAGCGCGCTGGGCGAGGTGGCCGAGGCTTGCGATCAGCTGGAGATGCCGGCGTTGAGCGTGCTGCTGCGGCAGCTGGCCGATGTGGCGCACACCGCCATCTCCGCCGGTCGCAGCGAGGAGCTGGCGCTGGAGATGGCCACCGCGCTGCTGTTCGCCGAACATGGGCTGGAGCAGATCCGCCACCTGCCCGACGATTTCGCCGCGCACGCCGACACGATAGGCGCGCGCCTGCTGGCGCTGGTGGCCGGCGATACGCCGCCGGAGCCCGCGCAATGGCAGAGCGGCCTGGCGCAGCAGATGCAGCAGGACGACACCGTCGTCGCGCTGGCGATGGAAATGAAGACCGGCCTGCGGCAGGTGGAGAAGGTGCTCGACGAGTATTACATCGATCCTTCGAAACGGCCGTCGCTGGTGGAGCTGGACCCGGTGCTGCACCAGTTGCAGGGTGCGCTGGCGATCCTCGACCAGGAAGGCGCGACGCGGGCGGCGCAGCATGTCAAGGCGGCCGTGCATGGGCTGGCGGCAGGCGAGGGCGATCCGTCGCTGGAGCCGAAGGCGCTGGACGATATCGCGCAGAACGTCGGTGCGCTGGGCTTCTTTGTCGATATGCTGGCGCAGAACGCGGCCGGCGCGCGCGAGCGCTTTGCGTTCGACGCGGAGCATGGCACGTTCCGTTCGGTGCCGTTCAAGAAGATGGCGGCATCGGAGTCGATTCCGGTGCTGGACGAGCAGGTACCGGCACCGGCGCCTGTGGCCATGCCGGTGCAAGCGCCGGCGCCGGCCAGCAGCGACGCGGCGGTCGAGGCCGAGCTGCTCGATATATTCATCTCCGAGGCGCAGGATGTGCTGAAGTTCGTCGATGCGACGCTGGCCAAGCCGCGCGCGGAGTCGGGCAGCGAGGAGAACCTGACCATGCTGCGGCGTTCCTTCCATACGCTGAAGGGCAGCGGACGGATGGTGGGCCTGAACCAGTTTGCCGATGCGGCGCATGGCATCGAGCGGGTGATGAATGTGTGGCTGGCGGAGGCGCGGCCCGCCACGGATGCCTTGTTCGACCTGCTCAACGAGGCGGCTCGGCAGATGGGCGCCTGGGTGGCCGAGTTGGTGGCCTCCGGCGTTTCGGCGCGCAATGCGGATGCGCTGGTCGCTGCGGCCGTGCGCGTGCAGGATGGCGCCGATTTCGCGATCGATCCGTCGCCGGCGCCTGCGGTTGCCGTAATCGAGGAAGCGCCGGTGGCCGATGTACCGCCGGTGGTGGAGCCGACCGCGCCACCTGCGTTTGTCGCTACCGGCAATGTGATCGAATTCCCGACCATCACGCCAGCCGTGCCGCGCGACGACAACGTCAAGCATATCGGCGAGCTGGAAATCCCTCTGCCGCTGTACAACATCTATCTGCACGAGACGGACGAATTGGTTCGGCTGCTGACGCAGGACTTTGGCGAGTGGCGTCACGAGCCGCGCCGGCCTGTCAATGCGGAGGCGCTGCAGGCGTCGCACACACTGGCCGGCACTTCGGGCACGGTGGGCTTCAAGGCCTTGCGTGAGCTGGCGCTGGCGCTGGAGTCCACGCTCCAGGCGCTGCTGCCGCCCGCGCCGCATCTGGACCAGGTGCAGCATGATCTGCTGGACTTTACGATAGAGCGCATACGCCAGATGCTGCAAAGTTTTGCTGCGGGCGATATGCCGTCCGCACAGCCGGAGCTGGTCACCGCGCTGCACGACTTGCGCGCAGAGCTGGAAGCTACTCCACCTGCGGCCAGCAACGCCATCGAGGCGCGCCTGGATGACCTGGTCGCGGAGACGATGCACGACATCACGACTGCGGCGCCAGCGCCGGCGGAGTCGATGATGGACAGGCTGTTCCGCGAGACGTATGAGGCGATCAGCGGAAGCGTGCTGGAATCAGATGCCCCAGCGGTGGCGGAAGCGCCGAAAAAAGCCGAGGCGCGGACAGACGACAGCATCGACGATCTGTTCAACGCCGCGTTTGACGACGCCTTCGCCGAGCCGCCGCTCAAGATAGCCGAGCCGCAGGTCCAGGAGCCTGAACCTGCGCCGCCGGTGGCCGCGCTGGAGCCCGAGCCAGAGCCAGAGCCAGAGCCAGAGCCAGAGCCAGAGCCAGAGCCAGAACCGGAGCCGGAACCGGAACCGGAACCGGAGCCCGAGCCCGAGCCCGAGCCCGAGCCGCCTGTCTCCGCGCCAGAACCGGAGCCGCAGCTCGTCCATGCCGTCGAACCGACGCCAGAGCCGGAGCCGGAGCTCGAAGCCGAGATCCTCGAACTGCCACCGGCCGAACCTGAAATCCTGACCGCCGCGCCAGCCATCTTCAACGACGAACTGGACGCCGACCTGCTGCCGGTCTTCCTGGAGGAGGGCGCGGACCTGCTGCCGCAAGTAGGCGAGGCATTGCGCGCCTGGCAGCACAGCCCCGCCGACACCGCGCACGCCCAAAGCCTGCTGCGCCTCCTGCACACCGTAAAGGGCAGCGCGCGCATGGCCGGTGCGATGCGCCTCGGCCAGCACGCCCACGAAATCGAAACGCACATTGAAAACATGGTGCACGCCGGTTCCGCCACGCCGCAAGCGTTCGACGAACTGCTGGCCCACTACGACCACGCGCTACTGCTGTTCGAACAGCTCCAGCACCCGGACGCCCTGCAGCAAGCCGCCAGCGCCGGCGACCTTGCCGCCGACCTTGCGGTCGATGTCGCCAGCATGGAGGCAGGGGAAGCCAACATCGACGGCTCCACCAGCGTCACCACGGGCACCATCGACAGCCCAGTCGCGCCAGCCGCACATGCGCCAGCCGACGAGCCGCAATCGAGCGTCAAGTCACCGCTGGTCCGCGTGCGAGCCGACATCCTTGACCGTCTGGTGAACCAGGCCGGTGAAGTATCGATCTCCCGCTCCAAGCTGGAGAACGAGGTCGAAACGCTGCGCGCCTCGTTGTTCGACTTCTCCGAAAACCTCACCCGCCTGCGCCGCCAGCTGCGCGAAGTCGAGATGCAGGCCGAATCGCAGATCGCCTCGCGCATGTCGATTTCCAGCGAACGCGAATTCGACCCGCTCGAATTCGACCGCTTCACGCGCCTGCAGGAGCTGACCCGCATGATGGCGGAAAGCGTCAACGACGTCGCCTCCTTCCACGAGAGCCTGACCCGCAGCGTCGACAACGCCGGCGACGATCTGGTACTGCAAGCGCGCCTCACGCGCGACCTGCAACGTGACCTGATGCGGGTGCGCATGGTGCCATTCGCCAGCATCTCCGAGCGCCTGTTCCGTGTCGCCCGCCAGAGTGCCAAGGAAGTCGACAAGCGTGTCAACCTGGATATTCGCGGCGGCGCGGTGGAGGTCGACCGCAGCGTGTTGGAGCGCATGGTCGCGCCATTCGAGCATCTGCTGCGCAACGCCATCGCCCACGGCGTGGAAAGCCGTGCCGCCCGCGGCGAAGCCGGCAAGAGCGAAACCGGCGAACTGCTGGTGCAGGTGACGCAGCAGGGCAATGAAGTCGTCATTGAATTCACCGACGATGGCGCCGGCCTCGATCTGGAACGCATCCGCGCCAAGGCAATCAGCAACGGCCTGCTGCACGAAGATGAAGAGGTCACCGACGCCCAGATCGCCGACCTGATTTTCGAACCCGGCTTCTCCACCGCCGAATCGTTGACCGAGCTGTCCGGCCGCGGCGTCGGCATGGACATCGTGCAGTCCGAAGCGCAGGCGCTGGGCGGCCGCGTCGACACCTTCTCGGAGCGCGGCAAGGGCACGCGCTTCACCATCCACCTGCCATTGACGCTGGCGGTCACGCAGGTGGTGCTGCTGGTTGCCGGCGGCAAGACCTACGCGCTGCCGTCCATCCTGGTGGAACAGGTGCTGCAAATGAAGGAAGCCGCGCTGATCGAGGCGCACCACAACGGCTACGTGCCGGTGCATGGCCTGCACGCCGCGCTGCACTACCTGCCCGTCTTGCTGGGCGACGCGGCGGCGCAACCGCTGGCGCAGCGTTCCGCACCGGTGATGATGCTCAAGAACGGTAACGAGCGGCTGGCTGTGCGCGTCGATGAGGTGCTGGGTAATCGCGAGGTCGTCATCAAGAACATCGGCCCGCAGCTGGCGCGCATGGCGGGCATCGCCGGTGCGACGGTGCTCGGTTCGGGAGACATCGTCCTGATCCTGAATCCGGTGGCGCTGGCGCAGCACCTGGCGCATCATCCCGAGATGAGGCAGCACTATGCGCAAGCCGCCGGTGACAGCCCTGCACCGCGCCCGCTTGGCCGTTCCATCATGGTGGTGGACGATTCGATGACGGTGCGACGCGTGACCCAGCGCCTGCTGGAGCGCGAAGGCTACAACGTGGTGCTGGCCAAGGACGGCGTCGACGCGCTGGAGCAGCTGCAAGGCGCCACGCCGGACCTGATGCTGGTCGATATCGAGATGCCGCGCATGGATGGTTTCGACCTGACCCGCAACGTGCGCGGCGACGAGCGCACCAGGGATATCCCCATCATCATGATCACCTCCCGCAGCGCCGACAAGCACCGCAACTACGCGCTGCAACTGGGCGTGAACGCCTACTTCGGCAAACCATTCCAGGAGCCGGTGCTGCTGGACGCGATCGAGGGGCTGTTGAAATCATGACGGCGGGGTCAGGACGTTTCGCGCACCGCCGCTTCGATCTTGGCCACGTCGATCTTACCCATCTTCATCATCGCCTCGAACGCGCGCTTGGCGACGTCGCCGCCCTGGGCCATGGCATCGGTCAGCACGCGCGGCGTGATCTGCCATGACAAGCCCCACCGGTCCCGGCACCAGCCGCACGCGCTTTCCGAGCCGCCGTTGTTGACTACCGCGTTCCAGTACTTGTCGGTTTCGGCCTGGTCGTCGGTGGCGATCTGGAACGAGAACGCGGGGCTGTGCGTGAAGGCTTTTCCGCCGTTCAGGCCGATGCACGGAATGCCGCACACCGTGAACTCGACTGTCAACACGCTATCCGCTTTACCGCCGGGGAAATCGGATGGCGCGCGATGCACCTTGCCGACTGCGCTGTCCGGAAAAGTGCGGGCATAGAAGTGCGCGGCTTCTTCCGCGTCATGGTCATACCACAGGCAGATCGTGTTCTTATTCATCGTCATCCTCCTCAAATGGTTGGTCGATATAGTCTACCTCCGCTTCCCCGCAGGGCGCGCGAGGTTGCCGTTTGCCAAGCGGGTATTTGCAAGTCATTTGTGGGTCGGGCAAGATTAACGTTCTTCCAGCGGTCACCGATATTCCATCGGCGGCGCTTTATCTACAGGAAGAAAGCATCATGTCAGTCACCAGCACATACTCATTCATACAAGGGTTTTTCAACGGCGTCTTTGTCGGCCAGAACGCCGTGAGCGCGGCGGACCAGCTGTTCACCGAATCGCCTCCGGGCAGCGGCGTGTTCGTGGTCCACCGCCCCAGCGGCGAAAACCTGGTCGATCTCGGCAAGCTGATTAACACCAACGCCAACGTCGGCATGGTCGCCAAGCAGCTGATCGCCGCCGGCGCCTCGCTCACCAGCGGCCTGCGCGTGCAGGGCACGCCGTGGATCAGCGTTCCTTACTTTGCCCAGTCGCCGGGCGCGCACAAACCTTTCGACATGCTAGCCAAGGTCAATTTCGATTTCCATATCGAGACGCCGTGGTTCTGCAGCGATATTGACGGCACCATCTCGGTGTTCCTGTTCGTCTTCCTCGACAGCCAGAAGCACCTGCATGTGACGGTCGACGGCACCTGGTTCTCGTTCGAGGGCGGCTCGCCGTTCTGTGCAGGTCCCGCTTCCGACGCGCTCAAGGCCGCCATGCCGGCGGTGCGCAAGGAGGTGCAGAACCTGCTGCCGCAACTGACGTCGGCCATCGCCAGCGTTCAGTTCTCCAAGGCTTACTTCTTGCCCGGTAATGGCACCAAAGCCGCCGGCGCCTTCGTACAAAACGCCAGCAGCGACGCTGCGCTTGGCCTGCTCTTGGCTTGAAAGGAAAATGAAAATGGATAAGGATCAAAAACTGGTCGATGACATCTGCGCACTGCTGCGCGACGCTGGCTACACCGGCCTGGCTGTGCACAAGGACCAAAGCGGCACGCTGCTCAACGCCACCCGCGATCACGGCGGCGTGGTGCTGCGCCTGTCGCCGGACATGCAGAAGGTCACGCGCCGCACCGAAGCCGGAGCGGCCGAAGTGCAGCGTGGGCGGCTGGATGTGCACGAGGTGCCGGCGATGGAGGGCGTGGAGCAGCAGATACGCGCCAATCCCGAACTGGCCAAGGCCATGGGCATCCCGGCCCAGCATCTGAAGTACATCATGTAGTGCGTGTCGGCCCGGCCTTGCCCGCGAAGTGGGCAGGGCTGGACTGCGCGGCACCGGCCATCAGCTGCTGCGCCAGCGCTTCGATGTCCTGCGCCACCGGTGCGCCCAGCGCGCTCAATGCCATGCGCTGATAGCGCCGGTAGGCCGCCAGTCCTTGTTCGAAAGCCGCGCCGTCCAGGTGCATGCGCATCAGGTCCGCGCTCAGCGCCTTGTTGTACGGGTCGGCTTCCAGCGCCCGCTCCAGCAACTGCGCGGCGGCGGCCGTATTGCCGGCACGGGCCAGTTGGCGCCCGGCGTCGCCCAGTACGCGCGCCAGTTTGCCGCGCCACAGTTCGCGCCGCGCCAGCAACCACGGCGCGCTTTCCCCGAGCAGCAGTTCTCCCCGATACAAGGACAGTGCCTGCGTGGCCGCAACCAGCAGTGCGGCTTCATGCGAGGCCTGGGCGGCCACGCCTGCGGCGGCCCATTCCTGCGTCAGCGTTTGCAGGCGCGGCAGCAGCCGGTCCAGCGTCGCGGTATCGCTCCAGCACTGCTGCGGCGCCAGCGACAGCGCCCCCTGTTCCAGCACTATGCAGCCCGCGCCCACTGTAGCGCGCAACCGGGACAGCGTGGTTTCCAGCGCGTGGCGCGCGGTGTCGCCGTCGGCGTCCGGCCAGAGCAGCTCGGCGGCGCGTTCCAGCGGGATGCTCAATGGTGCGTGGGCTGCGATCAGTTTCAGGACGTCGAGCTGGCGGTGCTTGGATTTGCCTTGCGAGCGCAGTGGCTGGCCGTCGATGCGCAGCTCGAAGCCGCCGAAGCTGCGCACCTGCACCGGCCATGGCCAGTTGTCGCCGGCGTCTTCCGGCGGTGCAAGGCGCCAGGCGCGCACCAGCATATTGGCCGCGCCGGGGATGATGCCGGCCGCCAGCGCGTGCGCGCACAGCGGTTGCAGGATGTGCGGCGTGGCGAAGGTCAGGTAGCCGCCGCCCTGCGAGGCGATATGGTTCAGCGCGCGGCGCAGCTTGTCCTGCGCCAGCAGCAGCTGCGCCGGATGCGCGCGCTGCAGCTGCTGCAGCGCTTGCGCCTTGCCGTCGGCGTCGGTGATGAACAGCCACGCTTCCAGCAGGTCGGCCAGGGTTGCCGCCAGTGGTGATGTGTAGTCGCGGCCATGCTGGCGCAGCGCGACGGTTTCGACGGCGCAGCGTTCGCGGTCCAGCAGCGTCCAGGCGACGCAACTGGCCGCCTGTGCGTAGACCTCGTAGGGCACGCTGCCGAAACGCAGCGCCGCCTCGTGCGCCAGGCGGGCGTGCGCCAGCGCGCCTTGGCCGTCGCCGCGGCAGCTGGCCAGCCAGGTTTGCGTCAGCTGGAGATGGGCCACCAGGTTGTGGTGCTGCGGCGGCGTTTGCGCCGCCACGTCGGCGATGGCGGCGGCAGCTTTGTCGAGCTCTCCGCGCAGCAGCAAGGCGGCCGCGTACAGCAGCACGTAGTGGGCGTCCATGATGCGGATGCCGCTGCTTTCCGAACTGGCGCGGCAGGCGGCGAAGACGGCGTCGATGCGGGCGTGGTCCATGCCTGCCAGCGCGTCGTACAACTGCACCAGGTGCGACAGGTAGCGCGCATACGGCGGCAGCGTGGCCGCTTCCGGCAACGCATCCTGCAGCACGCGCACCGAGCGCAGGGCGGCGTAGCGGCCGGACTGGTAGTAGTGCTGGCCCAGCATCGCGCCCAGCCGCACCTTCAGCGTGGGATCGGCCGGCTGGCGCAGCACTTCCAGCGCGCGCTGCTCCCACAGATCCATGTCCTGGTGGCCGGGATCGGTCATGAACAAGCCGCTCCACATGCTGTGCGTCAGATGGGCTTTCAGGCCGGGATCGGGCAGCTGGTCGTAGTCTTCCGACGGATCCACGTGCTGCTGCAGGAAGGCGCGCAGCGGCTGCTCGGCGGCGCCGTCGAAGAAGTAGGAACTGATGATGGCGCTCAGCGCCAGGAAGCGGTGCATCGGCCGGTTCTGTTCCGTGAACGCCTGCAGCGCCTTGAGCAGCGCGGCGCGGGCGCGCGCGGTGTCGCTCATGAACACGGCAAGGCCCAGCCAGTAGTAGTGCCACGGGCTGCGATGGGCTTCGGGCAGGGCGTCGATCCAGCGCGCCAGCGTGGTGTGGCGGGCACTGGCCAGCATCGCTTCGGCGCGCGATTCGATCAGGCCGGCCGCGCGTTCGGGCATGCCGTGTTCCAGTGCCAGCTTGATGGCGGCGTCGCCGCTGCCGTCGGCCAGCAGGACGTCGACGCAGCCGGCGATCCAGGCGTGGCGCTGCGCCTGGTCGGTGCGGGTGGTGGCCCATTTGCGCAGGAAGCCCTGGAACAACGGGTGCAGCGCGTACTGGCGGCCTGGGTATTCGTAGATCAGCGCTCCCTGCGCGGCCAGCCGCGCCACGATGTCGGCCGCGTGCGGCGCGCCGGACAGCGCGGCCGCCCAGGCGCCGCTGAAGTGCGGCAGCCAGCATACCGCCAGCAGCGTGGCGCGTTCCTCGTCGCTATAGGCGCTGAACACTTCCTCGGCCAGGTAGCCCACCATCGCTTCCGACAGCACGTCTTCCGCCGCCAGCGCGGCGCCGGGGCGGCGCTTGAGCCACGAGGCCACCAGCGCGATGCCGGCGGCCCAGCCGCGCGTGAAGCTGTAGACACTGTCGGCGACGCTGTCGGCATGGCTGATGCCCAGCACATTGAGCAGGATTTCGGTTTCGTCGCGGGTGAAGGCCAGCGCCGCGCCGTCCAGTTCATGCATGTCGCCGTGCGCCAGCAGGCGCGCGCAGGCGGCCGGCGGCAGCGCGCGGCTGAGCACCACGACTTTGCTGGCCGGCGGCAGTTCGGTGGCCAGCGTGTCGAGGAACTGGCGGAAGAAGGGCGCGTCCTGGCAGCGGTGGGCGTCGTCCATGACGATGCAGCTGGCCGGCGCCAGTGCCGCGCCCAGCGTGCGCACGTACAGCCGCAGGTAGCCGTGCAGCGCCGGCAGGTGTTCGCGCAGCAGCGGCGGCGGCTGCCAGCCCGGCGCCACGCCGCCGTTGGCGATCGCCTGTTCGAAGTAGAGCAGGAAGCTGGCCGGGTCGATGTCGGCTTCGTCCAGTCGCAACCACGCAACAGTGGGGCCGGCGGCCTGGCAGAATTCCAGCCCCAGGCTGGTCTTGCCGGAGCCGGCCGGCGCGGCGATCCAGGTCAGCGTGGCGGGGGAATCGAGCATGGCCTGCACGGCATTGTGGCGGCCGATCAGGCGGGCGACGGGGCGGGAGGTCTTGGCAAGTGAGGCCATGATGGCGGTTCCTTGAAGCGGACTGCGCAGGAACCGCTAGTTTAAATCTGATTATAAAAAGAACAAATCTTTTATTTCGACAACTATCGTGCTGCAAGGAGGCTTGTCGTTCCCGCGCAGGCGGGAACCCATGCTGCGCCGGCTTCGGACGCGCTCTATGGGTTCCCGCCTGCGCGGGAACGACGCGCTTACACCGGATCGACCTTGTTGGTCAGCGTGAAGTGCGCCTCGGCGTAGTTGTCGCCGTCGACGAACATCCACCAGGTGCCGGTCTTGCCCGGTCCCACGGTGAACGGCGCCAGGTGGCCTTCCTGGTAGTTGTCGCCGTCGGCGTAGCCTTCGTCGTAGCAGCGCAGCGTGGCCTTGACCTGGATGACGTCGTTGGCCAGCAGGTCCAGCGTCAGGATCAGGCGACCCATCGCATCGTCGGCCACCTGGTCGAACACCTTCACCACATGAGTGGTCGACGAAGGACTCAGCTCGGCGATGTTGTAGAAATCGCCGACGCTGTGCGGATAGGCCGCGGCGGCGAATTCATAGTCGGTGGTCGCCATCCAGCCGTCGATGGTCATGCGGCGGAACCAGTGCGGAGGGTCGTTCAGGTTCACCGTCACGTTGGCGCTCTGGTTGGCCGCCACCGTCACCGTCGCGTCGCCATGCAGCTCCTGTTTGTCGGCCGTGACCACCACGCTGCCCACCGGTACGCCGGTCAGCGTGAAGCTGCCGTCGGCGGCGCTGTGGGTGAACTGGTTCTGCGACAGCTGCACGCTGACGCCGGGCGCCGGCTTGCCCTGGTAGTGCACCACGCCGTGCAGCGTGCCGGTCTGCGCCACCTTCTTCCATTTGTAGATGGTCACTTCCTCCCAGCGCGCCGGCCGGTAGATCAGCGGCTCGCAATAGCCGTACAACGGCGCGTCGAAGAAGCACAGGTTGGCGGGGCTGACCGCTTCGGCGTCGCCGGTCTGGCGCCAGGCGTCGGAGTCCTTGGCGTCGGTCTCGCACCAGTCGGAGGCGAAGGCGTTGAGCATCTGGTTGGCGGTGTCGTCGGCGGCGTCGGTCAGCAGATTGCCGGCCCAGCCGGCGCTCTCCAGCACCATCTCGTGGATCTTCGAGTATAGGATCTCGCCGGCGGCGATGCGCTCGTCGGACTGGTAGACGTACAGGCCGTCCGGCGTCGACTGCACGATCTGCGCGCCGGCGGCCAGGTCGCTCTGCTCCAGCATGCCGCCTTCCATCGGCACGCCCGACTGGCGGATCGACATCCACAGCAGCGACGAGCACACCGTCGGGAAGGTGTTGGCGGCCCACTTGGCGCTGGCCGGCGCCTTGTCCGTCAGGCCGATGGCGGGCTTGGTGTAGCAGTAGAAGCGGTAGTGGCTCTTGCCGGCCTGCTGGGCGGCGAAATCGGCGATGCCGTGCAGCGTCTGGCGGATCTCCAGCGTTTCCTTCAGCGGATCGGGCTTGACCACCATGGCCGGCACGATCTCCGGCGCCACGCCGCCCAGGTCCATCTTCGATTCGATGGTGGCGAAGCCGGCGATCGAATGGCGCTTGCCGGTCTCGGGATCGATCATGTCCTCGCCGTCGACCGCGTGTTCGACGGTCTGCGTGAGCACGCCCGGCCACAGGTATTTGAGCACGTCGGGACGGGCGCCGTCGCCGCCGATGAATTCGATCAGCCGGTCTTCCGAGGCGGTGGAGTGGGTGATCTCGTCGCGGTTGCGGGTCATGATGCCGGAGTGCGAATAGCGCTGCGGCGGCGTCACCGTCTGCAGCACGGTGGAGATCAGGCTGCTGTTGCTGGGGTTGAGGATCAAGTCGCCCTTCTTGGCATTCATGAAGCGCGGCGGCATCTGCATCCAGCGCTTCTCCTGCGTCGGCATGCAGAACATGCCGTCGGGGATATGGTCCGGCAGATTCCATGGATCGCATTCCTGGTCCTCGACCGGGAACGGCGGCGCCACGTGCATGTCCATCGCCGTCAGCGTCTGCAGCGGTTGCAGCGCGCTGGCCAGCGCGGCCGGCACGCGCCCCGCGCTCACTTGCAGCGCCGACGAGGTGGCGGCCGGCAGCATGCCGTAGCTGCTCAGGCGCGTCACTTCCTCCAGCGTGATCGAACCCGGATTGGCGACCAGCTGGCGGCTGGCCAGGTCGCTCAGCAGGGCTTGCGCGTTGGCGTTGACCAGCAGCTTCTTGTTCATGTGCTGCGGCACGTCGAAGTGGGCGCTGACGCGCACCGGCAGGCCGTTCGGCGCCGTGCCCTTGTAATGCACGCTGAAGGCCATGGCCTGCTGCGGTACTTGCGCTTTCGGGATCGCGACGTCGATGCGGGTGCTGGCCTGGGCCTTGAGCACGATGGCGCTGGCGACGGCGGGACGCAGCTCGAATTCGCGCGGGCCGTCTTCATAGGCCAGCTCCAGCTGCATGCTGCTCAGCGTCAGGTTGCTGGCTTCGGGATTGCGCACCACGAAGCTGGCGCGGAAGCTGCCGTCAATGAACTGTGCGCTGAAGTCGCTGCTATCGACCGGCGGCTGCAGCACGCCGCGCTGGCGCGCCAGGAAGTAGGGATTGGCCACGCTGACGCTGCGCTGGATCACGCGCGGCGCGTCGCCCGGCTGCTGCACCGTCACCTGCACGTGGAACACCGTGTGCGGGTGGTTGGGGTCGAGCTGCGCGGCGAAATCGTGCTGCAGGGTGGGGTGGGTGCTGCCCAGTGCCACCGCGCCCAGCTGCCAGTTGTAGACGGCGGCCGTGGCGCCGCCGCCGGCGTTGATGGCCATGCGCGGCGGCGCAGTCGCCACCAGGATCGGATGGCTGGCGGCGTCGCGCGCGGGGATGGTCAGCGCGCTCATCGCCGTCTTGCGCGGCACGATGGGGCCGACCGGCACGGTCGGCGCTGAAGGCGTGCGCGGCTTGATTTCGATGCGCGGGCGCGGCGTGCCCTGGGTGCGGCGTTCGGGCGCGTTCTGCACCGTCAGTATCATCGTGGTCGGATTGTGCGGCGCGCTGCGCACCGTCAGCATCGGCGGCTGCTTGCCGTCGGCGGGGGCGTTGATCTGGACTTCGGCCTTGAGCTTCTCGATGGCGCCGCGCTTGCCGGCGGTGACGTTGATGGTCTTCTTGCCGGCGCGGTTCCACACCAGGTACTGCTTGGAACCGGGCACGCCGTTGATGCTGATGTTGCCGCTTTCGTTGTTATCGTAGGACTGGCCGTTCGGCGCCTTGACTTCGACGCAGACGCTGTCGCCGATGGCGGCCACGGCGGGCGTGCAGACGATGGAACCAAGCAGCGGGGTTGGGGCGGTTGGTACTTGCAACATGGGAACTCCTGTGGACATGGGGAATGGTGACGTCAGGCCTGTTTGTTGCAGTCCTGGTGTGCCCAGTGTCGTCGGGAGCGTCCCACAAATCGCTCACAAATGCGCCGCCGCCCGCGAAAGCGGGAATCCATGCGGCCCCACCTGAGCCAGCTCAGTATGGATTCCCGCCTGCGCGGGAATGACGCGGTGGGGCTTAGTCAGTTTTCTTCACCACCGCGTAGCGCGCCAGCGTGCGCTGGCGCGCTTCGTCGTGCATGACGATGGGTGCGGGGTAGTCCAGCGGTAGCATGCGCGGCACCAGCCACGGCGCGTGGATTTCCTTGTCGCCCAGATCCTTGAGCTGCGGCAGGTAGCGGCGGATGAACTTGCCCGTGCCGTCGAACTTTTCCGATTGCGTGACCGGGTTGAAGATGCGGAAGTAGGGCTGGGCGTCGCAGCCCGACGACGACGCCCACTGCCAGCCGCCGTTGTTGGAGGCCAGATCGAAGTCGTTCAGGTGCTGCGCGAAATAGGCCTCGCCGCGGCGCCAGTCGATGCCCAGGTCCTTGATCAGGAAGCAGGCCGTCACCATGCGCAGGCGGTTGTGCATATAGCCGGTCTGGTTCAGCTGGGCCATGGCGGCGTCCACCAGCGGGTAGCCGGTGCGGCCTTGGCACCAGGCCGCGAACAGTTCGTCGGCCTGCGGGCCGGTCTCCCACGCGATGGCGTCGTAGGCCGGCTTGTAGGCGCCGCCCACCACGTGCGGGTTGTGGAACAGGATCATGGCGTAGAACTCGCGCCAGATCAATTCCGCCAGCCACACCGGCGCGCCTTCGCCGCCGGCGCCGCGCGCCATCAGGTCGAGCACGGCGCGCACCAGGTGCCGTACCGACAGCGTGCCGAAGCGGAAATGCAGGGACAGATAGGACGGCCCCTTCACGGCCGGATAGTCGCGGGCGTCCTTGTAGCTGGCGATGCGGGGCAGGAAGTCTTCCCACAGCTGCGCCGCGCCGGACATGCCGGTGGGGATCTTCAAGTCGGCCAGGTTGCTGGGCTCGAAGCCGAGCTCGGCCAGCGTCGGCAGCGCCGTGGCCTGGGCCGGCGGCGGCGCCAGCCGTGCCGCGTGCGCTTCGACGTGGCGGGGCGCCAGCACCGACGGGTCCGCTTCCAGCTTCTTCAGCCAGGCGTTCTTGTAGGGCGTGAACACCGAGAACACGCCGCCGGTCTGCGACAGCACCTCGCTTTTTTCAAAGATCACCTGGTCTTTGCAGCTGAAGAACTGGCGGCCGCCGGCGCGCAGCGCCTGCGCCACGGCGGCGTCGCGGGCGATGGCCCGGGGTTCATAATCGTGGTTGCAGAAGACCGCGTCCACGCCCAGCTCGGCGGCCAGGGTCGGGATGGCGACGGCAGGATCGGTGTGGCGCACGATCAGGTGGCCGCCCAGCTGCCGCAGTTCGGCCGCCACTTCGGCGATGCTGGCGTGGATGAAGTCGACCCGCCGGTCGCGCCGCGGCAGGCCGGCCAGGATGGTGGTGTCGTAGATGAAAACGCAATACACCCGGTTGCTGTCCTGCAGGGCCTGGTGCAGGGCGGCATGGTCGAAAACCCGCAAATCGCGGCGCAGCCAGACCAGGGAGGAATTTGGTTTCATTGAGTCTGTGTCAATCGGTCGGAGGAACGCAAACATGGCCGCATCCGCAATTCAGTGTAAACTATCGTTTAGACAGAGTTGCTAGCCGCGCGAATACTACAGTAATTGTCAGCAGCACAGAAAGAACACGCATATGAAGAAAAGCAAAATCGGCAAAACTCTCCCTGTACCCGGCCTGCTGCAGGAAACCGGCGATCTCCTGGAAACCCCCGCCACCGGGGCCGCTGCCCTGAATCTGGCGGATCATTTCCTGATTGCAATGCCTTCCATGCAAGATCCGGTGTTTGGCGGGACCGTGGTGTATGTGTGCGAGCACAACGAAAACGGCGTGCTGGGCGTGGTCATCAACAAACCCACCGACATGACGATGGAGGTGCTGTTCGAGCGCATCGACCTCAAGCTGGAGTCCAATGTCGACGTCGACGCCCCCATCATGTTCGGCGGCCCGGTGCAGGACGACCGCGGCTTCGTGCTGCACACGCCGGGCACCCGCTATTCGTCGTCGCTGACGGTGACCAAGGACGTGGCCTTCACCACCTCGATCGATGTGCTGGAGGCCGTGGCCGCCGGCGACGGTCCGCCGCGCATGCTGGTGTCGATCGGCTATTCGGGCTGGAGCCCCGGCCAGCTGGAGGACGAGATCAGCCGCAACGGCTGGCTGACCGTGGGCGCCGACCCCGACATCCTGTTCAATCTGCCGATCGAGGAACGTTACACGGCCGCCATGCGCCTGCTGGGCATCGATCCGCTGATGCTGACCTCGGAGGCCGGGCATGCATAAGGTGACATGCACGCCGTGACCATCGAGACCATCTTCGCATTCGATTTCGGCGTCAAGCGCATCGGCGTGGCCATGGGCAATACCATGATCCGCCAGGCCGAACCGGTCAAGGTCATCAACGCCGTCGACAACGCCACCCGTTTTGCCGATATACAGGCGCTGCTGGACGAGTGGAAGCCGGCGCGGCTGGTGGTCGGCCTGCCCATGCATCCCGACGGCGCCGAGCACGAGATGACCGCGCGCGCGCGCAAGTTCGCCAATCAATTGCATGGCCGCTTCAGCCTGCCGGTGGAGCTGGTCGACGAGCGCTATTCCTCGGCCGTGATTGCCGCCAGGCGCGGCGAAGTCATCGACGACCGCGCCGCCGCCATCATCCTGCAACAATATTTCGACACCCACTAAATCCCATGTCCACACTGAACCCCAACCAACTCGACGCCGAAGCGCTGTACGCGACCCTGCTGGCCGACGTCAAAGCCGGCCTGGCCGGCGTGGCCGATGTCGCCATCGTCGGCATCCACTCCGGCGGCGCCTGGATCGCCGAGCGCCTCGCGGCCGACCTCGGCCTGTCCGCCCGCTGCGGCGTGCTGGACGTGTCCTTCTACCGCGACGACTACGCCAAGAAGGGCCTGCCGGCCGACGTCAAGCCGACCAACATCAGCTTCGAGGTGGCGGCCGCCACCATCCTGCTGGTGGACGACGTGCTGTACACCGGCCGCACCACGCGCGCCGCGATCAACGAGCTGTTCGACTACGGCCGCCCGGCGCGCATCATGCTGGCCGCGCTGGTCGACCGCGGCGAGCGCCAGCTGCCGGTGGCGGCCGATTTCGTTGCCGCCCACGTGCAGGTGCCGCAGGGGCAGGCGCTGGTGCTCAAGCGCGCCGACGATGGAAAATTTACGCTAACCATAGAATAAGACCATGCTCAATCCGCAACTGAACAAACACGGCGAGCTCCAGCACTTGCTGTCGATCGAGGGGCTGCCGAAGTCCATCGTCAACCACATCCTGGACACCGCCTCGTCGTTCGTCGGCATCTCCGACCGCGACGTCAAGAAGGTCCCGCTGATGCGCGGCAAGTCGGTGTTCAACCTGTTCTTCGAGAACTCCACGCGCACCCGCACCACCTTCGAGATCGCCTCCAAGCGCCTGTCGGCCGACGTGATCAACCTGAACATCCAGGCCTCGTCGGCCAGCAAGGGCGAGTCGCTGCTCGACACCATCGACAACCTGTCGGCCATGCACGCCGACATGTTCGTGGTGCGCCACGCGCAGTCGGGCGCGCCCTACCTGATCGCCAAGCACCTGCACGACACCAGGCAGTCGCATGTGCACGTGGTCAACGCCGGCGACGGCCGCCACGCGCATCCGACCCAGGGCCTGCTGGACATGTACACCATCCGCCACTACAAGAAGGACTTCACCAACCTGACGGTGGCCATCGTCGGCGACATCCTGCACAGCCGCGTGGCGCGTTCCGACATCCACGCGCTGACCACGCTGGGCGTGCCGGAAGTGCGCGCCATCGGCCCGCACACCCTGCTGCCGGGTGGCCTGGAGCAGATGGGCGTGCGCACCTTCACCAATATGGAAGAGGGCTTGAAGGGCGTCGACGTGATCATCATGCTGCGCCTGCAGAACGAGCGCATGAGCGGCGCGCTGCTGCCGTCGGCGCAGGAATACTTCAAGAGCTACGGCCTGACGCCGGAACGGCTGGCGCTGGCCAAGCCGGACGCGATCGTCATGCACCCGGGCCCGATGAACCGCGGCGTCGAGATCGACTCGGCGGTGGCGGACGGTCCGCAGGCGGTGATACTGCCGCAGGTGACTTTCGGGATCGCGGTACGGATGGCGGTGATGAGCATAGTGGCGGGGACGCAGGGATGAACGCAGGCATGAAACTACACATTAAAAACGGCCACCTGATCGATCCGGCCAACGGCATCGACGGCAAGCAAGACCTTTATATCGCCGACGGCAAGGTGCTGGCGGTGGGCAGCGCGCCGGCCGGCTTCGCGGCCGACCAGACCATCGACGCGACCGGCCTGATCGTCGCGCCCGGCCTGGTCGATTTGTCGGCGCGCCTGCGCGAGCCCGGCTACGAATACAAGGCCACGCTGGAATCGGAAATGCAGGCCGCCATGCAAGGCGGCGTGACCAGCCTGATCTGCCCGCCCGACACCGATCCGGTGCTCGACGAGCCGGGCCTGGTCGAGATGCTCAAGCACCGCGCCAAGACGCTGAACCAGGCCAATGTGCACCCGCTGGGCGCGCTGACCGTCGGCCTCAAGGGCAAGGCGCTGACCGAGATGGCCGAGCTGACCGAGGCCGGCTGCATCGGCTTCGCGCAGGCGGAGGAGCCGATCGAGGACACCAATGTGCTGCTGCGCGCCATGCAGTACGCCAAGACCTTCAACTACACCGTGTGGCTGCGGCCGCAGGACGCGCACATCGGCCGTGGCGGCATCGCGGCCAGCGGCCCGCTGGCCTCGCGCCTGGGCCTGTCCGGCGTGCCGGTGATGTCGGAGACCATCGCGCTGCACACCATCTTCGAGCTGATGCGCTCGACCGGCGCCCGCGTGCACCTGTGCCGCATGTCGTCGGCGGCCGGCCTGCAGCTGGTGCGCGACGCCAAGAAGGAGGGCTTGCCGGTCACCTGCGACGTCGGCGCCCACCACATCCACCTGACCGACGCCGACATCGGCTTCTTCGATTCGAACGCGCGCGTGACGCCGCCGTTCCGCAGCCAGCGCGACCGCGACGCCATCCGCCTCGGCCTGCTGGACGGCACCATCGACGCGCTGTGCTCGGACCACACGCCGGTCGACGACGACGAGAAGCTGCTGCCGTTCGGCGAAGCCTCGCCCGGCGCCACCGGCCTGGAACTGCTGCTGTCGCTGGCGCTGAAATGGGCCGACGACTACGCCGCCACCCAGGACACGGGCGCCGTGCGTCCGCTGGCGCGCGCGCTGGCGCGCATCACGTCCGACGCGGCCCGCGTGGCCGGGCTGGACGCCGGCACGCTGTCGGTTGGCGCCGCGGCCGACGTCTGCCTGTTCGATCCCGAGGCGCGCTGGACGGTGGAAGCGTCGGCGCTGGCCAGCCAGGGCAAGCACACGCCTTTCCTCGGCTACAACCTGGCCGGGCAGGTCCGCGCCACCATCGTGGCGGGGCACGTCGCCTACCAGCGCAGCTGATCGCTTGGCATGAAGCTTTCGATGATCTTCCGCCTGGTGCGGGTGTTGTTGCATGTGCTGCTGGGGATGACGATCTGCGCCACGGTGTTCCCGTGGATCGGGCAGGAAAAGCGTAACGGCCACATCCGCCGCTGGTCGACCCGGCTGCTGGCGATGTGCAATGTGACGGTGGAGCAGGGCGCCGGCGTGCCCCTGCTGGAGCGGGCGATGGTGGTGGCCAACCACGTGTCGTGGCTGGACATCTTCGTTATCCACAGCCTGCATCCGAGCCATTTCGTGGCCAAGGCCGAGATCCGCTCGTGGCCGCTGGCCGGCTGGCTGGCGGAGAAGGCCGGCACGGTCTTCATCGCGCGCGGCAACCGGCGCGACCTGCGGCACATCTTCAAGGGACTGGTGCACAGCCTGGAGCGCGGCGAGCGCGTGGCCTTCTTCCCGGAGGGCACCACGGCGGCGCAGGGCAGCCTGCTGCCCTTCCACGCCAACCTGTTCGAGGCGGCGATCGACGCCAGGGTGCCGGTGCAGGCGATCGCGCTGTCATACCGCGAGCCGTCGGGCGCTTCGCATCCGTCGGTGGATTTCATCGGCGAGACCAGCTTCGCCGAGAGCATCATGCTGATCCTGAACGGGCCGCCGGTGAAGGCCAGGCTGACGATCCTGCCGGCCATCGACAGCATCGGCGCGCACCGCCGCGAGCTGGCCGAGGCCACGCACCAGGCCGTCGCCGCCGCGCTGGGCGTCAGCTGAGCTGTCATTTCCCCTCCCAGGGGAAATGACTTCCCGCGCAGGCGGGAATCCATGCAGCGCATCCCATCTTGCTCAGTATGGATTCCCGCCTGCGCGGGAATGACGATGCGCGGGTTATTTCTTGCCGCTGTGTTGCTGGAACTCCGGGCACTGCACCTGCAGCAGGCTGCGGTCTTCCAGGCACACGGCGGACAGCTGGCCGCCCCATACGCAGCCGCTGTCGAGCCCGATCAAATGCGGCTTCAGCACCAGCCCCAGCGCCGACCAGTGGCCGAACGCCACCGTCTCCTTGCGGCTGCGCCGGCCCGGCACCTCGAACCACGGCATCAGGCCCGATCCCGCTTCCGCCTTGCCGCTTTCCTTCATCTTGAAATCCATCACGCCGTCGGCGCTGCAGAAGCGCAGCCGCGTCATCGCGTTGATGATGCAGCGCAGCCGGTCCGCGCCGTGCAGATCGTCGCTCCACCGATCGGGCAGGTTGCCATACATCTCGGCCAGGAACTCGGCCAGGCCGGGGCCGCGCAGCATCTGCTGCACCTCGCCGGCCAGCGCCATCGCCTGCGCCACCGTCCATTGCGGCAGCAGGCCGGCATGCACCAGCAGGTGGCCCTGGGTGTGGATGGCCAGCGGACGGCGCCGCAGCCAGTCGATCAGCTCGTCGCGGTCGGGCGCGTGCAGGATCTCGGCCAGGGTGTCGGACTTGTGCTCGGGCCGGATGCCGTAGGCCACCGCCAGCAAGTGCAGGTCGTGATTGCCGAGCACGCTGTCGATGCGGCCGCCGCTGCCCATCGCCAGCGCGCGCACATGGCGCAGCGTGGCCAGCGAATCCGGGCCGCGATTGATCAAGTCGCCGGCGAAAAAGATGCGGTGCTCGACGCCGGGTTCGCGCCGTTCGGCGTCGGCGTTGATGCTCTCAAGCAGGGAAAGTGTTTGTTCATGGCAACCTTGAAGGTCGCCAACCAGATAGGTTCTCATTGTTTGACGTGTTTGCCTTTAGTCGTCCGTAAAATATCGCCAAAAAGGTCCTGCACGCGAACGATTTTTCTCACAAGCGAGCGCAAGATCACATAAAATTGAGACATTGCTCAATTAACTTGCTCAACGGGATACTAAATGATTTTTGTGACGGGTGGTGCTGGTTTTATAGGTTCCAATTTTGTACTGGACTGGTTGGCTCAAAGCAATGAACCGGTAGTCAATTTCGATAAACTCACCTACGCGGGCAATCTGAACAATCTGGCGTCGCTGAAGCAGGACCCGCGTCACATCTTCGTGCGCGGCGACATCTGCGACCAGGCGCAGGTGCTGGCCCTGTTCCAGCAGCACAAGCCACGCGCGGTGGTGCACTTCGCCGCCGAGAGTCATGTGGACCGCTCCATCCTCGGCCCAGGCGAATTCATCAACACCAACATCAACGGCACCTTCAGCCTGCTCGAAGCGGCGCGCGCCTACTGGTCGGCGCTGCCGGACCAGGAGAAGGCCGCGTTCCGCTTCCTGCACGTGTCCACCGACGAGGTCTACGGCACGCTGGGACCGGACGATGCGCCCTTCAGCGAGACCACCGCGTTCGCGCCCAACAGCCCGTACTCGGCATCCAAGGCCGCCTCCGACCACCTGGTGCGTTCCTACCACCACACCTACGGCCTGCCGACGCTGACCACCAACTGCTCCAACAACTACGGCCCGTATCACTTCCCGGAAAAACTGATCCCGCTGATCATCGCCAACGCGCAGGCGGGTAAGCCGCTGCCGATCTACGGCGACGGCCAGCAGGTGCGCGACTGGCTGTACGTCAGCGACCACTGCGCGGCGATCCGCCGCGTGCTGGAGGCGGGCCGCCTGGGCGAGACCTACAACGTCGGCGGCTGGAACGAGATGGCCAACCTGGACGTGGTGCACACGCTGTGCGACATGCTCGACCAGCTCAAGCCGAAGGCGGACGGCGCCAGCTACCGCGCGCAGATCACCTACGTCAAGGACCGTCCCGGCCACGACCGCCGCTACGCCATCGACGCCCGCAAGCTGGAGCGCGAACTGGGCTGGAAACCGGCCGAGACCTTCCAGACCGGCATTGCCAAGACCGTGCAGTGGTACCTGGACAACCAGGCCTGGGTGGCCGACGTGCAGTCGGGCAGCTACGCCAAGTGGGTGGAAACCAATTACTTTAACCGCGAAGGCCAGCAATGAGCATCCCTAACCGCAAAGGCATTATCCTGGCAGGTGGTTCCGGCACCCGTCTGTATCCAGTGACGAGGAGCGTCTCCAAGCAGCTGCTGCCGATCTACGACAAGCCAATGATCTATCATCCGCTGACGGTGCTGATGTTGGCCGGCATGACCGAGATCCTGCTGATCTCGACGCCGCAGGACACGCCGCGCTTCCAGGACCTGCTGGGCGACGGCAGCCAGTGGGGCATCAGCATCAGCTACGCGGTGCAGCCATCGCCGGACGGCCTGGCGCAGGCCTTCATCATCGGCAAGGAATTCGTCGGCGATTCGCCGTCCGCGCTGATCCTCGGCGATAACATCTACTACGGCAACGACCTCGACGCGCTGCTGCGCCACGCCACCGAGCAGACCGAGGGCGCCACCGTGTTCGCCTACCACGTGCAGGACCCGGAGCGCTATGGCGTGGTCGAGTTCGACGACGACCGCACCGCGGTGTCGATCGAGGAAAAGCCGCTCAAACCGAAGTCCAACTACGCCGTCACCGGCCTGTATTTCTACGATAACCAGGTGTGCGACATCGCCGCCAGCATCAAGCCGTCCGCGCGCGGCGAGCTGGAAATTACCGACGTCAACCGCGTCTACCTGGAACGGCGGAAGCTCAACGTCGAGGTGATGGGGCGCGGCATGGCCTGGCTGGACACCGGCACCCACGATTCGCTGCTCGATGCGTCGCAGTTCATCGCCACCATTGAAAAGCGCCAGGGCCTGAAAGTGGCTTGCCCGGAAGAGATCGCCTACCGCAAGGGTTATATCGACGCCGCCCAGCTGCGCAAGCTGGCCGAGCCGCTGAAGAAAAACAACTACGGCCAGTACCTGCTGCAGATTCTTGAAGATAAGGTCATTCCACGATGAATGTGATTGCTACCCCGCTGGAAGGCTTGCTGGTGCTGGAGCCGCGCGTGTTCGGCGACGACCGCGGCTTTTTCTACGAGAGCTTCAACGCCCGCCGTTTCGCCGAGCTGACCGGCGTCCACCTGCCCTTCGTGCAGGACAACCATTCGCGCTCGGCCAAGGGCGTGCTGCGCGGCCTGCACTACCAGATCCAGCAGGCGCAGGGCAAGCTGGTGCGCGCCACCGTCGGCAGCGTGTTCGACGTCGCCGTCGACATGCGCAAGAGCTCGGCCACCTTCGGCCAGTGGTATGGCATCGAACTGTCGGCCGAGAACAAGAAGCAGCTGTGGATACCGCCGGGCTTCGCGCACGGTTTCGTGGTCACCAGCGACGCCGCCGAATTCCTCTACAAGACCACCGACTATTGGGCGCCCGAGCACGAGCGCTCGGTGCTGTGGAACGACCCGGCCATCGGCATCGAGTGGCCGGCGCTGGACGCGGCGCCGCTGCTGTCCGGTAAAGACCAGGCCGCCGTGCTGCTGGCCGACGCCGAGGTGTTCGCATGAAAATCCTGCTGACCGGCAGTACCGGCCAGGTCGGATACGAACTGGTGCGCAGCCTGCAAGGCATAGGCGAAGTGGTGGCGGTGGACCGCAATGTGATGGATTTGTCCGACCTGGACCAGGTGCGCGACGTGATCCGCCGCGAAAAGCCGGGGCTGATCGTCAATCCGGCCGCCTACACGGCGGTCGACAAGGCCGAGAGCGAGCCGGAGCTGGCGCACCGCGTCAACGCCGAGGCGCCGGCCCTGATGGCGCAGGAAGCGAAGCTGCTGGGCGCGGCCATGGTGCACTACTCGACCGACTACGTGTTCGACGGCAGCCAGCCGTCGGCGCGGAAGGAGGACGACGCCACCGGACCGCTCAACGTCTACGGCGCCAGCAAGCTGGCTGGCGAGCAAGCCATCGCGGCGGCCGGCATTCCGCACCTGATCTTCCGCACCAGCTGGGTGTACGGCACGCGCGGCAAGAACTTCCTGCTGACCATGCTGCGCCTGGCCAAGGAGCGCGACGAACTGCGCGTGGTGGCCGACCAGCACGGCGCGCCGACCTGGAGCCGCACCATCGCCGACACCACCGCGCTGGTGCTGTCGCAGGCCCACGCGGGCGGACGCGAGTGGTGGGTGCAGAACAGCGGCGTGTACCACCTGAGCGCGCAGGGCCAGACCACCTGGTTCGACTTCACCCGGGCCATCGTCGAGGCGGCAGGGCTGGAGTGCCGCGTGCTGCCGATCACCAGCGCCGAATATCCGGTGCCGGCCAAGCGCCCGCAGTTCTCGGTGATGTCGTCCGAGCGCCTGATGGCGCGCTTCTGCCGCTTGCCGGACTGGAAAGAGGCCTTGCACCTGTGCATGCGCTGAGCGCTAGTTGTATCGTTTCGTAAGCTTTTTCACCCTCGCCATATGCTGCTGTTATCATGCCGACGCGCCCTGGTAGCGCGCCGGCATGCCCGTCGTCATATTTTTTCACGCCCGGCGTTGCAAAACTCTCTAATGTTTGACGCCAAGCGGCTATTACCGGCTATCAATTCAGGACCGCCTCGCTTAATCCGGTACAATCGCGAGTTAGCGTATAGTCCATCCTTATCGGTTAGCGCGTCCGGTAATTTTGTATAGAAAAATATGTTTTCCTTTTTACTGAGCTTTGTCGCTTCCGCGCTGCTAACCCTGCTGGTGATTAAAGAAGCGAGATTGCACGGTCCCGCGCTCGATTCCGATTTCATGGGTGTGCAAAAAGTGCACGCCCACCATGTCGCCCGGATTGGCGGCTTATCGATATTCTTATCGGTGGCGCTGAGTTCTTTCATTTCCATTTGGCGGGTGCCGGCCATGACGCATTGGCTGATGTCGCTATTGGCCTGTTCCTCGGTGGCGTTTGTCGGCGGCATCGTCGAGGATTACACCGGCCGCGTCAGCGCCGCGCGCCGCCTGGTGCTGACCATGGCCGCCGCCGCGCTCGGCTACTTCCTGCTTGACGCCCGCGTCGACCGCATCGACTGGGCGTTTTCCGCCTGGCCGCTGCAATACATCTGGCTGACCCTGCCGCTGACGGTGCTGGCAGTGGCCGGCATCGCCAACGCGGTCAATATCATCGACGGTTTCAACGGCCTGGCCAGCGTGGTGTGCATCTGCATGCTGTTGTCGCTGGGTTATGTGGCCTTGCAGGTCAACGATATGTTCGTGCTGATCGCGGCGCTGATGGTGGCGGGCGCCACGGCCGGCTTCCTGATCTGGAATTACCCGGTCGGCATGATCTTCCTGGGCGACGGCGGCGCGTATTTCATCGGCTTCATGCTGGGCGAACTGGCCTTGCTGCTGGTAATGCGCAATCCGCAAGTTTCCACCTGGTACGCGGCGCTGCTGTTGATCTATCCGACCTTTGAAACCCTGTTTTCCGTTTATCGACGCATGTTTGTCCGTGGAAAGTCGCCTGCCATGCCGGACGGCATCCATTTGCATAGCCTGATCTTCCGCCGCATCGTGCAATGGGCGGTTGGCCGCAAAGAGGCGCGCGCGCTGATACGCCGCAATTCGATGACGTCGCCGTATCTCTGGTTGTTTTCGCTGATGGCGGTGATACCGGCCACGGTATTGTGGCGCTATACCTGGGCATTAATGGTTTGCTGTATTTTATTTATTGGCAGTTACATCTGGATATATGTCCGCATCGTCCGCTTTAAAGCCCCGCGCTGGATGATACGCCATAAGAAAACCTGACTTTTTTATGTTGATGTAATATATTCCCGCCGGGCTTTATATCACCTCACTTAAAAGGAATACCCCAATGGATCTGTCGAATATGTCCTCCGCGGATTTGCGGAATCTGCAGGAACAAGTTAAACGCGAATTAAAGCAGCGCGAAAGCCAGGACCTGGCCAAGGCGCGCGAACAGATACTGGCTATTGCGCAAAGCGTGGGCGTGCCCTTGAAAGACCTGGTCGGCGGCGGCGGCAGCGTGCGCGCCAAGACCGGCAATGTGGCGCCGCGTTACCGCAATCCGGCCGACCCCACCCAGTTATGGACCGGCCGCGGCCGCCAGCCGAAATGGGTCAAGGAATGGCTGGAAGCCGGTAAAGACATCGCCGGCTTAAAGGTTTAAACTGCTGGCACTTCGATCACCCGGCGGCCGGATAGGCCGGCCGCCGGCTTCAACCCTCCTCGCAACTACATTCCCACACTATGGTCTCTTTATCTAAAACGATCTTCAAGGCTTACGACATCCGCGGCATCATCGATAAAACCCTGGATGCGGGCGTCGCGCGCCAGATCGGCCAGGCCTTCGGCCAGGCCGCGCTGGCCAAGGGCGAAAAGAAAGTCGTGATCGGCCGCGACGGCCGCCTGTCCGGCCCGGTGCTGACGGCAGCGCTGGCCGAAGGCCTGCAAGCGGCCGGTGTGGATGTGATCGACCTGGGCGTGGTGGCCACGCCGATGGTGTATTTCGGCACCAATGTGCTGGGCGCCGCGTCCGGCATCATGGTCACCGGCAGCCACAATCCGCCGGACTACAACGGCTTCAAGATGGTGCTGGCCGGCGAGGCGATCCACGGCGAGGCCATCACCGCGCTGTACCAGCGCATCGTCGACCATGACGGCTCGTCGGCGGCGGCCAAGGGCGCGTACAGCACCCACGACATCCGCGCGCAGTACCTGGAGCGCATCATCGGCGACGTCAAGCTGGCGCGTCCGATCAAGATCGCGGTGGACTGCGGCAACGGCGTGGCCGGCGCGTTCGCCGGCGACCTGTTCCGCGGCATGGGTTGCGAAGTGATCGAACTGTTCTGCGAAGTGGACGGCAATTTCCCTAACCACCATCCCGATCCAGCGCATCCGGAAAACCTGCAGGACCTGATCCGCTGCCTGCAGGAGACCGACGCCGAGCTGGGCATCGCCTTCGACGGCGACGGCGACCGCCTGGGCGTGGTCACCAAGGATGGCCAGATCATTTACCCGGACCGCCAGATGATGCTGTTCGCGGCCGACGTGCTGAGCCGCCATCCAGGCGAGCAGATCCTGTACGACGTCAAGTGCACCCGCCACCTGGCGCCGTGGATCAGCAAGCACGGCGGCGTGCCGCTGATGTACAAGACCGGCCACTCGCTGGTCAAGGCCAAGCTGCGCGAGACCGGCGCCCCGCTGGGCGGCGAGATGAGCGGCCACATCTTCTTCAAGGACCGCTGGTACGGTTTCGACGACGGCCTGTATTCCGGCGCCCGCCTGCTGGAGATCCTGACCCGCGAAGCCGATCCGTCCAAGCTGCTGAACTCGCTGCCGCAATCGGACAGCACGCCCGAGCTGCACCTGCACCTGAGCGAAGGCGAGAACGTCATCGTCATGGACAAGCTGCGCAGCGACGCCAGGTTCCCCGGCAACGCGCAGATCATCACCATCGACGGCCTGCGCGTGGAATACGAAGACGGCTTCGGCCTGGCGCGTTCGTCCAACACCACGCCGGTGATCGTGATGCGCTTCGAGGCCGAAACGCCGGCCGCGCTGGCGCGCATCCAGGGCCAGTTCAAAAGCGTGATCCTGGCTGCCAAGCCGGACGCGGAACTGCCGTTCTAAGCGCATGACGGCGCAAGCGGGCGGTCGCAAGCCGCTGAACATTTTGCTGGTGCGCGTCTCCTCGCTGGGCGACGTGCTGCACAACCTGCCGATGGTGGCCGATATCGCCCGCCATTTCCCGGACGCGAACATCGACTGGGTGGTGGAGGAGGGCTACGTCAGCCTGGTGCGGCTCAACGCGCGCGTGCGCACCATCATTCCGTTTGCGCTGCGGCGCTGGCGCAAGAGTCTCGGCAAGCCGGAGACGCGCGCCGAGATCAAGGGCTTCTTCCGTACGCTGCGCCAGCAGCAGTACGACTATGTATTCGATACGCAGGGATTGCTCAAGACCGGCATCATCATGGGCGCGGCCCGGGTGGTGAAGGGCGGCCGCAAGGTCGGCCTGGCCAATGGCAGCGAAGGCTCCGGCTACGAGGGCATCTCGCGCATCTTCCACAACCTGAGTATACCGACCGATCCGCGCACGCACGCGGTGGCGCGCGGCCGCCTGGTGGCCGGCGCGGCGCTGGGCTACGCGGTCGACACGCCGGCCGATTTCGGCCTGCCGGAAGTCTCGGCCAGCGAGCCGCGTCCGGACTGGATGCCGGCCGGGCCTTACGCCGTCTACTTCCACGGCACCGCGCGCGATCCGAAGAAGTGGGCGCCGGAGAACTGGATCGCGCTGGGTCGCGAACTGGCGCCCATGCCCATCCTGCTGCCCTGGGGCTCGCCGAAGGAAAAGGCCGAGGCCGAAGTGCTGGCCGCCGGCTTGCCGAACGCGCGCGTGCTGCCTAAATTGTCGATGGCCGATGCGATGCTGCTGGCGCGTCACGCCGGCCTGGTGATCGGCGTCGATACGGGACTGACCCATATCGCTGCTGCCTTCGTGCGGCCGACGGTGGAGATCTACGCCGATTCGCCGCGCTGGAAAACCGAAGGCAACTGGTCGCCGCGCATCATCAACCTGGGCGATCGCGGCGCGCCGCCGTCGGTGGCCGAAGTGCTGTCCGCGGCCCGCAGCCTGCTCGCATAACTATGCGTATTTTCTATTCCGTGATGTGGTGGCTGGCCTTGCCGCTGGTGCTGACCCGCTTGTGGCTGCGCGGCCGCAAGGAGCCGGGCTATCGCCAGCATTGGGGCGAGCGGCTGGGCTTTTACAGCGGCGCCTCCTCCTCTGTACAAACGCTGTGGGTACACGCCGTGTCGGTGGGCGAGACGCGCGCCGCCGAGCCCTTGATCGACGCCCTGCTGGCCGAGTATCCGCACAGCCGCATCGTCCTCACCCACATGACGCCGACCGGCCGCGCCACCGGCAAGACGCTGTTCGCCAGACATGGCGCGCGACTGGTGCAATCGTATCTGCCGTATGACACGGCGACGATGGTGGACAGCTTCATCAAACATTTCAAGCCTGCGGCCTGCATCCTGATGGAGACCGAGGTGTGGCCGAACCTGATCGCCGTGTGCGGCAAGCGTGGCGTGCCGGTGGTGCTGGCCAATGCCCGCTTGTCGGAGCGCTCGCTGCGCAGGTCGCGCCGTTTCGGGGCCTTGCTGGTGGACGCCGCGCGCGGCATCTCGCTGGTCGCCGCGCAGACCGAGGCCGATGCGCAGCGCGTGCGCTCGCTGGGTGTGCAGCGCGTCGAGATCACCGGCAGCATCAAGTTCGACGTGGTGGTGCCCGATGCGGCGCTGGCCATCGGCACGGCGCTGCGCGGCGTGATCGGCGGCCGGCCGGTGCTGCTGTGCGCCAGCACGCGCGAGGGCGAGGAGGAGCTGATACTCGATGCCTTCCGCCGCGAGCGTGCCGCGTTGCCGGCCAAGGTATTGCTGCTGATCGTGCCGCGTCATCCGCAGCGCTTCGATGAAGTGGAGAAGATGGTCGGCGCCCATGGCCTGAACCTGCAGCGCCGCAGCAAGCTGGCGCTGGACGGCGGCGATGCCGTGCTGCCGGGTTTTGTCGATGTGCTGCTGGGCGATTCGATGGGCGAGATGTTCGCCTACTACGCGGCCTGCGATGTGGCCTTCGTCGGCGGCAGCCTGCTGCCCTTGGGTGGCCAGAACCTGATCGAGCCGGCGGCGTTGGGCAAGCCGGTGCTGATCGGACCTCACACCTTCAATTTCGCGCTGGTGACGGAAGATGCGCTGGCGGCCGGTGGCGCGCAACGCGTGGCCGATGCGGCGGAGCTGATGTCCGTCGCAGGGCGTTTGCTGAACGACGAAGCGGCGCGCGCGGCGATGGGCCGCAACGCGCTGGCCTTCGCCAACCAGCATCGCGGTGCCACGCGCCGCACGCTGGCACTGTTGCCTGCGTTGATCAAGACCTAGGATTCCCGTCGTTCCCGCGCAAGCGGGAACCCATACGTCGCCTGCTCATAGCCTCGGCATGGATTCCCGCTTGCGCGGGAATGACGAAGCGGCGTGGCGCTTTAACCCGCCAGTTCCGTCTCTTCAGCGTAACGCAGCACGGTGGAGTGCTGGCGGCAGAAGCGCGTCGCCGCCTTGTAGCCGATATCGAACAGGAATTGCATGTTCGAGGTCGACCAGTCCATCGTGTTCGGCATATGGTCGTCCGGCACGGCGGCCATCAACTCCAGCTTGAGCAGGCGGCGTTTCGGCAGGCCGGTCTTGCGGTCGGTGTTGTGTTCCAGCTCGAACAGGCGGATCTGGTTCTGCGAAATCTTCACCAGCGGCGTGATCATCGAACCGACCCAGGCGTCGTACAGGTTGCGCGGCTTGCGCAGCAGGCGTTCGTCGCCGAGGATGTCGAGCACGATCAGTGTGTCGGTGTCGTGATGATCGCCTTTGCCTTCGATGAAGGGATCGAAGTTCAGCGTCTCCAGTGCGGCGCCTTCGATGTAGTCCTCGCCGTCGATTTCAGTCGGCGCATACAGGAAGGGGAAGGACAGCGCGGCGCGCACATGTTCGGCCTTGATTTCGTGCTTGTTCCAGATCGTCATGCGATGCTGGTTCAGGTTGTAGGCGTTGATGTAGAACTCCGGCTTCATGCTGGCGATGGCGGAGAAATCGACCGCGCCTTCCAGGAACGGCGCGTGCGCGCACAAACCCAGGCTCTTGGCGGACAGGTTGGACGGCGACATGGTCGACATTAACAACTGGGTCCAATCGGTCCACGGCACCTGGCCGAAAACATTTTGCATCGCACCAAACACCGGATGGCTGTTGGTTGGCGCGAAGGCGTTGCGGAAGGCGTCCGCCTCCTGGCCTGGTTTGTGGAAGATCTTGTAATTCACCGGCATCATCTTGTAGATGCTGTCGGAGACGCCGGTATCGGCCCAGCGTTTCAGCGCTGCGCGGGGCGAGCCTTCCAGTGGCGCCGCGTACAGCAAGCCCATCAGAACACCCGCTCCCGAGGCGGAAATCACGTCGAATTCGACTTCCTGGTCGAGGAAGGCAGCCAGCGCGCCGGCGATCAGAGGCGAGTTCGGCGCGCCTCCACCCAAGACCAGGCCGGTCTTCTTTTTCATGGTTTGTTGCATCAGATTTATCCTTTATGCGGCAGTGCAGCACAAGTTATCACGATAAATGCCGTGCGGCAACTTTTATTATGAAATGAAGGATATTTGAGGAACGGATAACTGATTTGTCTTTATGTTGACTCGGGCGGCCGGCCCAGCATGCGCTTCAGGGTAGCGTCCTTGTCGAGCAGATGATGTTTGAGCGCGGCGGCGGCGTGCAGCACAATCAGCGTCAGCAGCAGATAGCCGAGGAAACCGTGCATCGTCTGGCCGATGTCGGACCAGCGGGCGCTGAGCGGCACGGCCTGGCCGGCGACTTCGTGGCTGGGGAAAATCTGCCAGTCGAAGACGCCGAAGCCATGGCCGCTGGCGCCGGAATAGAGCATGCCGGTCAGGGGCAGCACGACGGTCAGGATCAGCAGCACCACATGCGCCGCCACGGCGGTCACATGCTCCAGCCGCGACATCGGGCGCACCGGCTGAGGCAGCCCGTTGCGCCAACGCCAGGCCAGCCGCGCCAGGATCGCCACGAACGCCAGCAGGCCTATCGATTTGTGGATGTCGTACAGATGCCAGGATTCCGTCTCGACCATGTAGATGCCGAGCGCGATCAGGCCAATGATGGTGGCTGCCACCAGCCAGTGCAGAACGATGGTGGTGCGGCTGAATTTTTGTAAGGTGTCCATCGTGACACGGTACGGCGGCGTTGTGGAAACGTCAACTGGTTTTGGTCGGGCGCGATACCACTTACCTGGATGCCTTTAGGAATAAGGCCTGCTTCTCGTGCGCGTCGATCGAACAGGCGAATTGGTATTGACGCGAATCGGGTTGAAACCAGAGCATCTTGCTATACTCAAAGACCGATGAATACCATCGTGTGGAGGCAGTATGGAGACGACGTTCAAGCCCATAGATCAAACCGGATTGATGGAATTGTTGGCGGCGCAAAAATCTCGAGTGGCGCGCGCATACGGTTTGAAAGAAGGATGGCATCTGGTCGTTCATCATGGCAGAACAGCGAAGGCACTCGCTGCAGACGATGGTAGTTTGCGAATATTTGCGACGCTGGAGGCCTTGGACGATTATCTTCGCGATCATGGAATACCTTACTTCTTGGTCGACGTTGGGAAACTTGACCGGACCAGCAATGATCCTGCGGTTGCAGAGAGACTGCGTGAGGCTCAAAAAAACGAAGAACATAATGCGTGGTTTCGCCAGCAAGTGCAGGAGGCGCTGGACGATCCTGGTCCGAGCATTCCCCATTCAGTTGTAGAGGAAAAATTCGCGGCGCGACGCGCCGAGCTGTTAAAGAAGCTTTCCAAGGTCTGACCCATGATCGCGCACTGGACGGCTCGTGCAGTGCGGGACAGGGAACGCTTATTCGATTTCATTGAGTCGCGTAGCATTCAAGGCGCGATCTCGACGGATAGGAAAATTGGGCGAGCAGCAGAGCTGCTTGCTGACTTTCCGACGCTGGGCCACAAAGGCCGAATAAAGGGAACGTTTGAATTTCGCGTCGCGGATCAAATTGTGTTGGTATATCGGGTTCGGCCGAAGTTGCAAGTAATGGAAATCGTGCGGCTCATCCACACACGTCGGGACTCATAACGGTCAAGCTTGAACGTTCGTCGAATATGCGATCACCGAGAGAGAAGGTGTACGCCCAGCTTGGTCGTAGGTAAGGAATGGAAATGAGGTTTTGCTTGCAAGAGGTTTGACTTCAGAGCCAATTCTCTGCTCCATTTCCTCCTGAACTTTTTTATGCAAAGCGAACACTGATTAAGTTGTTGAGCCAGCTTGGTACGTCATTTTGGGCTAGCAGTCCTCGTAATGCTATTGCTCCGGCGCGTACAAGTTCGGCTGAATTTTTCTTGGTGGCGAGATCGTCCCCAGCGATATCTAATATTAGGTCGTGCGCGGATTGCATAAGAACCGCGTGCTTTTCCTTAATCACGCGGGTGAGCAAGTCGACACTTCCATTTGAACTCATAGGTTCGGCCTTTGTAGATTCCTACGATATCAGGGGAACAGCACCGGCAGCTCCTGCGCGCGCTTGCGCAGCAGGTTCTTGGCTTCCTCGTATTCGGGATAGATCAGGCCCACCGTGCTCCAGAACTGCGCGCTATGGTTCATCTCCAGGATGTGCGACAACTCGTGCGCGATCACGTAGTCGATCAGCGGCTGCGAGAAGTGGATCAGCTTCCAGTTCAGGCGGATCTTGCGGTCCACCGTGCACGAGCCCCAGCGCGTGCCGGCCGACGACAGGCCGAACGAGTGATAGCGTACCCCCAGCCGCTCCGCAAATATGTCGAGCCGCTGCTCGAACAGCACCTTGGCCTCCTGCTGGTACCAGGCCTTCACGCGCTCCTTGAGCAGGGTCTCGGTGGCGCCGGGCACCAGCACCATGGACAGCTCGCGTGTGGCCGGGTTGTAGCTGCTGCGATTGCGTCCGCCCACCAGCAACCGCAGCGTGATGTCGGCACCCAGGTAGGGCAGCTGCGCGCCGTCCACCCATTCCACCGGCGGCTTCTCCAGCCGCGCGGCGCGGCGTTCGCGGCGCTCTTTTAGCTTGCTCAGTATCCAGTGCTGCTTGGTGCGGATGGCGTTGTCGATTTCGGCGATGCTGATGCGCTTGGGCGCGGTCACACGTAGGCCGTCGTCGTCGATCATGAAGCCGATCGAGTGGCGGGTCGAACGGCGCAGCGAATATTCGAGTACAAAATCGCCCACCAGCAGCTGGCGCTTGGGGATCTGGTCCGACGGCGGCGGCGTTTGCGCGCGCGGCTTGACCGGCACGGCGGTCTGCGGCGGTGCGACGTAGGGCGAAACGGGAGGAGGGGTATTCGAGGTGGGCGAGGTCGGAATCGACCATACGGGTGCGGTGTACACCGGCTTGACGGAAGCCTGCGACTGCGCCTCCCGTCCGAACAGGTCCAGTTGGCTGGCGTCGTCTTGCGGCGACGCCGGCTTCACCAGCGTGGCTAGATCATCTAGCCAGCGTTGTAGGCGTGGGGCGAAATGACGCGCATTTCTGATTCTATCCAATTTTCCACCTGTTGCATCATGCTGTCCGGGGTCTGGCCTTCCGGCGAAATCGGTTTGCCTATCGATACTGTAACAAGGCCGGGCCGCTTGATGAAAGAATTTTTTGGCCAGCACTCGCCGGAGTTGTGCGCGATCGGTACAACCACCGCGCCGGTCTCGATGGCCAGCCGCGTGCCGCCGCTCTTGTACTTGCCGGCCTTGCCGACCGGGATGCGGGTCCCTTCCGGGAACATGATAATCCATTGGCCGTCGGCCAGGCGGCGCTTGCCGTGGCGGACCACGTCCTGGAAGGCGTACTTGCCCTGCTTGCGGTCGATCGGGATCATGCGCAGCAGCGCCATCGCCCAGCCGAAGAAGGGGATGTACAGGATCTCCTTCTTGAACACGAACACCAGCGGACGTGGCATGTTAGGCAGCAGGAAGATGGTCTCCCATGCCGACTGGTGCTTCGACAGCACGATGGCCGGCGCATCCGGGAAGTTCTCGGCGCCCTTGATTTGGTAGCGGATGCCGCAGATGACCTTGAGGCACCAGATCATGAACACGTTCCAGCGTCCGGTGATGTAGAAGCGCTGGTTGTACGGCAGCGGTGCGGCCAGCAGGCATACGCAGGCCCAGACGATGGTCGATACCACCATGACGATGGTGAAAATCAGGGAACGCAGAAACAAGACGGGATGACCCAATGCAGACTCCAAAAACTGTTTAGCTAACGATGTGCAGCGCCGGCGGGGCGCTGGTTTTCAGCAGGTGGTTGACCATCGCGGCGAGGTCGGGGAACACCATGGTGCCGGGCGGCAGTCCGCCGGTGGCCTGGGTTTTCTCGCCCTTGCCGGTCAGGACCAGGTAGGGCACGCAGCCGCTGACATAGCCGGCCTGCAAATCGCGCAGCGAATCGCCGACGGTCGGCACGCCTTTCAGGCTGATTTTATAGCGCTGCGAGATTTCCGTGAACATGCCCGGCTTCGGCTTGCGGCAATCGCAGCTGTCGGCCGCGGCGTGCGGGCAGAAGAAGATGGCGTCGATGCTGGCGCCCACTTGCTGCGCCAGGTTGTGCATCTTCTGGTGGATCGCGTTCAGGACCGACATGTCGAAGAACTCGCGCGCGATGCCCGACTGGTTCGACGCCACCACCACGCGATAACCCGCCTGGTTCAGGCGGGCGATCGCTTCGAGCGAGCCGGGCACCGGGATCCACTCGGCCGGCGACTTGATGAAGTCCGGCGAGTCGTGGTTGATGACGCCGTCGCGATCGAGGATGATCAGTTTCATGGACGGCCCACCCATTTAGGCCGCCAGCTTCGAAATGTCGGCCACGCGGTTCATCATGCCGTGCAGCGAAGAGAGTAAGGCCAGGCGGTTGTTGCGCAGGGCGACATCCTCGGCCATCACCATCACGTCGTTGAAGAAGGCGTCGACTTCCTCGCGCAGCTGCGCCAGCGTTTTTAGCGTGCCGGCGAAATCGCCCTTATTGAAGGCGGCGTCGATTTCCGGCAGCACCCGCACCACGGCGGCGTTGAGGTTCTTCTCGGCGGCGTCCTGCAGCAGCGCGACGTTGACGCCGCTGTTGCCAGCGGCGGCCAGCGCTTCCTCGTTCTTCTTCAGGATGTTGGTGATGCGCTTGTTGGCGGCGGCCAGCGAGGCCGATTCCGGCAGCGCGGCGAAGGCTTGCACGGCCTCCAGGCGCTGCACGATGTCGTCCAGGCGGTCCGGGTTTTGCGCCACGACTGCCTCGATTTCGTTAGGCGAGAAGCCACGCTCACGCAGGATGCCGCGCAGGCGGTCGATCATGAAGGTGTAGACATCTGCCGACGGATCCTTGAAGCCCGCCACGGAGGCGAACAGCTGCGCGGCATGCGACAGCAGGCCGGAGATCGACAGCGGCAGGCGCTTCTCGATCAGCATGCGCAGCACGCCCAGCGCGTGGCGGCGCAGCGCGAACGGGTCCTTGTCGCCTGTGGGCGCCAGGCCGATGGCCCAGATGCCGACCAGGGTTTCGAGCTTGTCGGCCAGCGCCACGGCGGTGCCGGTGACGGTGGACGGCAGGGCATCGCCGGCGAAGCGTGGCTGGTAGTGCTCGGACGCGGCCAGCGCCACATCTTCCGGCTCGCCGTCGTTGCGGGCGTAGTAGGTACCCATGATGCCTTGCAGCTCAGGGAACTCGCCGACCATCTCGGTGACCAGGTCGGCCTTCGACAGCCTGGCGGCGCGGGTGGCCAGCGCGGCGTCGCCGCCGATGGCGCCGGCGATGAAGGCGGCCAGCGCGGCCACGCGTTCGCCGCGTGCGGCCTGGGTGCCCAGCTTGTTGTGGTAGACGATTTTTTCCAGCAGCGGCAGGCGCGATTCCAGCGTCTTCTTCTTGTCCTGCTCGAAGAAGAACTTGGCGTCGGACAGGCGCGGACGCACCACGCGCTCGTTGCCGTCGATGATGGCGGTCGGCGTGGCGGTGGCGATGTTGGAGACGATCAGGAAGCGCGAGCGCAGCTTGCCGTTGGTGTCGGTCAGCGCGAAGTATTTCTGGTTGGTCTGCATGGTCAGGATCAGGCATTCCTGCGGCACGGCCAGGAACTCTTCCTCGAACTTGCACTCGTAGACCACTGGCCATTCGACCAGCGCGGCCACTTCGTCCAGCAGGGCTTCAGGCATCAGCACCTGGTCGGCGCCGGCCTTGGCCAGCAGTTCGGCGCGGATTTTCTCTTTGCGGTCTTCGACGCTGGCCAGTACCTTGCCTTCGGTTGCCAGGGTGGCGGCGTAGCTGTCGGCGTTGGCGATGGTGATCATGCGCTGTCCGGGAGCGGTCAGGAAGCGGTGGCCTTCGCTGACGTTCGACGCGGTCAGTCCCAGCAGGGTCAGTGGCAGCACGGTGGCGCCATGCAGCGCGACCAGGCTGTGGGCCGGACGCACGAACTGCACGGTGGCGCCGTCCGGACGCTGGTAGCTCATCACTTTAGGAATCGGCAGCTTGGCGACCGAGTCTTCCAGCGCGGCCTGCAGGCCGGCTTGCAGCGCGCTGCCGGCCGCGGTGTAGGTGTAGAAGAAGCTTTCGGCCTTGCCGTCCTGCGCGCGTTCCAGATCGGCCACGGTCAGGTTGGGGAAGCCCAGCGCGGCCAGTTTCTTGGCCAGCGGCGGCGTGCCGTTGCCGGCGGCGTCCAGCGCCACCGACACCGGCAGCACTTTTTCGCGGATCGACTTGTCCGGCGAGGTGGCGCGCACCTTGGTGATGGAGACGGCCAGGCGGCGCGGCGAGGCGAACGAGGTGGTGACGCTGTCGGCTTCCAGGAAGTCGCGCGATTTCAGGCCGTTGACGATGCCGTCCGCGAAAGCCTTGCCCAGTTTGGCGAGCGCCTTCGGCGGCAGTTCTTCGGTCAGCAGTTCGATGAGCAGAGTTTGAGTCATATTATTTATACAGTTTATTCAGCGGCGGCGACAGCGGCGGCGGGTGCCATAGGGAAGCCCAGGCGTTCACGCGAATCGTAGTAGGCTTGCGCGACCAGGCGCGACAGGGCGCGCACGCGGCCGATGTAGGCGGCGCGTTCGGTCACGGAGATGGCGCCGCGCGCGTCCAGCAGGTTGAAGCTGTGCGAAGCCTTCATGATCTGCTCATACGCAGGCAGGGTCAGTTGCAGCTCGATCAGGCGCTTGGCTTCCGATTCGTGGTTGTTGAACTGGACGAACAGCAGCTCGGTGTTCGAGTGTTCGAAGTTGTAGGCCGACTGTTCCACTTCGTTCTGGTGGAAGACGTCGCCGTACTTCAGCGTTTTCGTCTCGCCGTTTTCTTCCCAGGTGGTCCACACCAGGTCATACATATTCTCGACGCCCTGCAGGTACATCGCCAGACGCTCGATGCCGTAGGTGATCTCGCCCAGCACCGGCTTGCAATCGAGGCCGCCGACTTGCTGGAAGTAGGTAAACTGCGTCACTTCCATGCCGTTCAGCCAGACTTCCCAACCCAGGCCCCAGGCGCCCAGGGTCGGCGATTCCCAGTCGTCCTCGACGAAGCGGACATCGTTCTGCTTCAGGTCCAGGCCCAGCGCTTCCAGCGAACCCAGGTACAGGTCCAGGATGTTTTCCGGCGCCGGCTTCATCACCACCTGGTACTGGTAGTAGTGCTGGCCGCGGTTAGGGTTCTCGCCGTAGCGGCCATCCTTCGGGCGGCGCGATGGCTGCACGTAGGCCGCGCGCCAGGGCTCCGGGCCGATCGCGCGCAGGAAGGTGCCGGTGTGGAAGGTGCCGGCGCCCACTTCCATGTCGTAGGGCTGGAGCAGGGCGCAGCCTTGCTTGTCCCAGTAGGTTTGCAAGGTCAGAATAATTTGTTGAAATGTCAGCATCTTGTTTGGTCGGTGGCGCAGCCCGGAGGCGCGCGGTTGCAGTTTCGCTAAAGGGGCAATTTTAGCGGGTTTTACAGGGAGCCTGTAGAGATTAAGCGGCTTTAGGCTGGTTTTTTGCGCGCCGGGCCCCAAACCAGGCGCCGGCCAGCGACAGTGCTGCCAGCACCAGGAACAGCTTGTTCCCCCACAGGATATACGGGGTGCTGCCGGCCATGCCCTGCACCGAGGCCGCCAGCGCGCCATAGGTGTTGACGGGCAGCTGCTGGACCACCTTGCCGTCGCCATTGATGATGGCGGTGGCGCCGGTGTTGGTCGCCCGCAGCATCGGGCGGCCGGTCTCCAGCGTGCGCATCTGCGAGATCTGCAGATGCTGGGGGATGGCGATGGTGTCGCCAAACCAGGCCAGGTTCGAGACGTTGAGCAGCATGGTGGCCGGTTTCTGGCCCTGTGCCGGGTTGTTCAGCTGGTCGGCGATCTCTTCGCCGAACAAGTCTTCGTAGCAGATGTTGGGCAGCACGCGCTGGTCCTTGATCGCGAACGAGGGCTGGATGTCGCGGCCGCTGGTCTGGTCGCCCAGCGGGATCGACATCAGGTTGACGAACCAGCGGAAGCCGAACGGAATGAACTCGCCGTACGGCACCAGGTGGTGCTTGTCGTAGCGGTAGTAGCTCGACCCCAGGCGCGACGGAATGCCGATCACGCTGTTGAAATAGGCGGTCTGGCTGTCGGCCAGCGGGATGCCCAGGATCAGGTTGCTGTTGGTCTTGTTCAGGAACTGGGCGATGCCGGGCAAATAGTCCGGCGGCAGCTGCTGCGGCAGCATGACGATGGCCGTCTCTGGCGTGGCGATCAGGTCCGCCGGGGCGGCCGTGATGGCGTCCTGGTACAGCTTGAGCGCCGCCATCACATGGGCGCCGTTGAATTTCTCGTCCTGCGGGATGTTCCCTTGCAGCAGGCGCACCGAGATTGGCTTGCCTTCCGGGTAGGTCCAGTGCAGCAAGCCCAGCGCGACGCCGGCCACCGGAATGGCGACGATCAGCGCGGCCGCACGCAGGCGGGTGCGGTGCAGCAGCAACAGCAGGGCGCCGGCGATCACCGCCGCCAGCCAGCCCAGGCCGTACATACCGATCAGCGGCGCGAAGCCGGCCAGCGGGCTGTGGTTGTGGGCGTAGCCGGCCGACAGCCACGGGAAACCGGTGAACAGCCATCCCCGTATCCATTCGAACAGCGACCACATGGCCGGCAGCACCAGCAGGTTGGCGGCTGGCAGCGGCAGCGCCCAGCGCTTGCGCAGCCAGGCCGCGCCGCCCATCGCCAGCGCCACGTAGAAGCCCATGGCCCAGGCCAGCAGCAGCACGGCGGTGGCCGCCAGCGGCGCCGGCATGCCGCCGTAGGTGTGAAGGGAAACGTAGAGCCAGTGGACGCCGGCGGCGGTCCAGCCGAAGCCGAAGGCCCAGCCGATCAGGCCGGCGGCCTTGACGTCGCTGCTGCGCAGCACCTGGTAGAACAAGGTCGCCAGGCCGAGGATCTCCAGCGGCCACCAGCCGAACGGCGCGAAGGCGAACACGCACAGCGCGCCGGCCACGGCGGTGATGGTCATGCGGCCGCGGGTGGAGCGTTGCGGCTTCGGCGGATCGTTCGGATTGGCGCGGCGAAAGCGCATCAGGCGTCGTCGCCGGCTTCGGCGGCGGGCGGCAGCTTTTCCACCAGCAGCACGTGGATCTGGCGGGCGTCGGCGCGCAGCACTTCGAAGCGCAGGCCGTCCATGTCGAACACGTCGCCCTTGTGCGGCATGCGCGCCAGGTGCTTGGCGACCAGGCCGCCGATGGTGTCGACGTCGTCGTCCGGCAGCGCGGTGTCGAGTTCCTCGTTGAATTGTTCGATCTCGGTCAGCGCCTTGATGCGCCAGCGCGGGCCGTGCACGCCCTCCTTGATCGACAGGATGTTGTCTTCTTCCTCGTCGAAGTCGTACTCGTCCTCGATGTCGCCGACGATCTGCTCCAGCACGTCCTCGATGGTGATCAGGCCGGCCACGCCGCTGTACTCGTCGACCACGATGGCCATGTGGTTGTGGTTGGCGCGGAAGTCGCGCAGCAGCACGTTCAGGCGTTTCGATTCGGGGATGAAGATGGCGGGGCGCAGCATGTCGCGCACGTCGAACGATTCCTCGGCGTAGTAGCGCAGCAGGTCCTTGGCCAGCAGGATGCCGATCACCTTGTCGCGCTCGCCTTCGATGGCGGGGAAGCGCGAGTGGGCGGTGGCCAGCACCTGCGGCAGCCATTCCTCGATCGGCTTGGAGATGTCGATGACGTCCATCTGCGAGCGCGGGATCATGATGTCGCGGGCGGACAGGTCCGACACCTGGAACACGCCTTCGATCATCGACAGGGCGTCGGCATCGATCAGGTTGCGTTCGTGGGCGTCGTGCAGAACTTCGAGCAGTTCCGCGCGGTTCTCTGGCTCGGGGGAAATCAGTGCGGTCAGGCGTTCAAACAGCGACCGATGGGGTTTGGCGTCAGTCTTGACGCCACTAGAGTGCTCTTGCATAGGAGGCGTGAGCCGTTGTTTCGAAGGGGTATAGGATACACGAAATGGGGTGGCATAGCCTTTTTTGTCAAAAAGGCAGCGCCTGCCGCTCAGTCGGCGTAGGGATCGGCGTAGCCGAGGCCGGCCAGGATCTCGGTCTCGATGCCTTCCATTTCGGCCGCTTCCTCGTCGTCCATGTGGTCGTAGCCCTGGGCGTGCAGCACGCCGTGGACGATCAGGTGGGCGGCGTGTTCTTCCACGGTTTTCTTTTGCTCGGCCGCTTCCTGTTCCAGCACGTCGGTGCAGAGGATGATGTCGGCCTGGGTCGGCGCGTCGTCCGGCAACTCTTCGCCTTCGTTGTAGGCGAAGGTCAGCACGTTGGTGGCGTAGTCCTTGTCGCGGTAGTCGCGGTTCAGGGTGCGGCCTTCCCCGGCGTCGACAAAGCGTATCGTCAGCTCGGCCGGTGCGAACAGCGCGGCCTGCACCCAGCGGCGGATCTTGGGACGGGTGATGGATTCCTGCAGGCGGGCGTCGGGATATTGCACCGACAGCGTCAGTTTATTTTTTGCGGACATTTTTGAGGGCCGTGGCTTTGAGGAGGGGAGCGATTTCCGCTTCGTGGTTGTGCGCCGTTTCGTAGGCGTCGACGATGCGCGCCACCAGCGGGTGACGCACCACGTCCTCGCTGTTGAAATGGCTGAAGGCGATGCCGCGCACCTCTTTCAACACCTGGATGGCGTCGACCAGGCCGCTCTTCTGGCTCTTGTGCAGGTCGACCTGGGTGACGTCGCCGGTGACCACGGCCTTGCTGCCGAAGCCGATGCGGGTCAGGAACATCTTCATCTGCTCGACGGTGGTGTTCTGGGCCTCGTCCAGGATGACGAAGGCGTGGTTCAAGGTGCGGCCGCGCATATAGGCCAGCGGCGCGATCTCGATCACCTGCTTCTCGAACATCTTCTGCGTGCGGTCAAAGCCCAGCAGGTCGTACAGCGCGTCGTACAGCGGACGCAGGTAAGGATCGACCTTTTGCGCCAGGTCGCCCGGCAGGAAGCCCAGGCGCTCGCCCGCCTCGACGGCCGGACGGGTCAGGATGATGCGCTTGACAGCGTCGCGTTCGAGCGCGTCGACCGCGCAGGCCACCGCCAGATAGGTTTTGCCGGTGCCGGCCGGGCCGACGCCGAAGCTGATGTCGTGCTCCAGGATGTTGCGCAGGTAGCGGATCTGGTGCGGCGTGCGGCCGCGCAGGTCGGCGCGGCGGGTCTTGAGGATCGGGCTGTTGATGTCCGGCTCGACAAACGGCGCCTCGACCACGCGCGGCTGGTCCGGCGCGGACGGCGCGGCGCTGACGGCCGCGGCCAGGCCGGCGCGCTGTTCCACCAGGGCCAGCTGCACCTCCTCGATCGGCACGATCTTGTTGGCGACCGCGTAGAACTGTTCGAGGATCTGCACCGCCCGTTCGGCGTTGTGGCCGCTGACGATGAACTTCTCGCCGCGACGGAAAATGGTGACGTCCAGCGCGGCGGAAATCTGGCGCAGGTTTTCGTCGAGGGGGCCGCACAGATGGGCCAGACGCGCGTTATCGAGCGGTTCCGGAACAAAGTAGTGCGGCTGGACTGGGGTTTTGGTTTTCAATGGGATGCTTTATCAGAGAGGCCGGCAGTGCCGGCACAGGCAATAGTTTAACGTAATTTGCCGCCGCCAGACGCGATAGGGCTTGATTTCAGGCACCTGAGCTTCTACAGTGAAAGAGTAGCCTGCCGGCAATTCCTATTGGAGGGTTTCATGGCGGCCAATGCGATTTCGTCCTCGCGCATCAGCACCCCGCTCGACAGCGTGCAGGCGGCCAACCAGCGCGAGACCCGTGCCAACCGCGATCAGCAGCGCGCCCAACAGGCGAGCTCTGCCGAGAGCGTCGCGCGCGAACAGCGCAGCAACGTCGCCGAGCGCGCGGTGCAGACCCGGGTGGAAAAGAATACCGACACCCAGCGCACCCGCGCCCAGGCCAGCGACGACGCCACCACCCTGCAACGGCGCGCCGCCCAGGCGGCCGACAAACACGCCGAACAGGATCGCCGCCAGAGCGAGAAAACCCTGGGCCGCCACATCGATACCAGCGCCTGATTTACCCCCGCCCTCCGCCTGTAAAGACGAACTTGCTTTGTGTAACAGTTTCCTACAAGTTCTTGCGTGCGACACCCTCCAGCCCCATGTGATGAAATAGCATTGTTGCTAAGGTTTCTAGCCAGTGATTGATGTCGAACAATCTTCGCTCGACGGAAAGCGGCGGAAACAAGCCCTTTTAAGCATAGAATAATCTTGCACGAAAGGCAATCAGCGGGGCCGGGAACCTTAGTCAAAGGAATCTAAGTTGCCCTTAAGTTCGGGCCCGCACACTTCATTCACCCAACCAACGAGGAAAATCATGGTACATCACGCTCTCGCTTCCCAGGAAAGCTACAACCCCAACCATCTCCTGGATATCTTGCTCGGCAAGATGCAATTGAAAAACGACGCCGCGCTGTCGCGCCTGCTGGAAGTCGCGCCGCCGGTCATCAGCAAGATCCGCCACCACCGCTTGCCGGTCGGCGCCTCGCTGCTGATCCGCATGCACGAAGTGACCGGCATGAGCATCCGCGACCTGCGCGACTTGATGGGCGACCGCCGCACCAAGTACCGCCTGTCCGACGCCCAGGGCCGTCCGAAGCCGGAAGAGCGTACCGAAAAGGCCGAGGCCGGAAACTACGCGCGTCACTAATGCGCCCGCATGCTTGCACCTGCCGTCGCCGGGCTTGATTTCAAACCGGCCGGCAGGGCGCTCGCTCAACTCAACAGCACCATCGAAATTTCTTCATATTGCAGTTCCGTCTCGCGGAACAATTGCAGATAGATTTCTTCATCGAGGCCCAGCGCAGTCCAGGCCACGGTGGAAACGGGCGGGACCAGATCGTCCTGCACCTGCGCCAGATCGAGCGCGTGCACGATGGCGTCGGCCACATGGATGATGGCCGCCAGGAATCCTGCGCCCGGCGCTTCCGGGTCGTGGTGGCCGCCGATGGCCAGCCGCATCGTATCGGAAAAATTCCAGTGCTCAGCCAGGGCCAGCCCGGCGTCGATATGGTCGACGCCCAGCACGGTGCGCTCCGCGTCCAGCAGATAGGCGTCGTGGGCTGCGCGGTAGGCCAGGGTTTCCGAGTACTGGTTAGGGAAGCAGGACACCAGCACCAGCCGGCCGATATCGTGCAGCAGGCCCGCCGTGAAGGCGTAGTCCTGGTTGAAGCGCATTTGCCGCGCCAGCACCTTGGCGCAGGCGGCGGTGGCGATCGAATGGCGCCAGAAGGCCTTGTGGTCGAAGCCGGGGCAATGGCCCTCGGCAAAGCAGCCGGTGACGGCGGCCGCCGTGATCAGGTTGCGCGTGGTCTGGAAGCCCAGGTAGGTGATTGCCTGCTGGATGGTGGTCACCTTGACCTGCAAGCCGTACAGCGAGGAGTTGGCCAGCCGCAGCGTCTTGGCCGTCAGCGCCTGGTCGTAGGAGACCTTCCTGGCCAGCACGGAGATGTCGACATCGTCCTGGTCTATGCTGTTGAGCAGCTCCATCACCACCGCCGGCAGCGAAGGCAGGTCGTCCAGCGTGCGGACGACGTCGTCGTAACTCAGGGTATTACTCATGCTCGGGGGTCTCCGGTAAGCCCAGGCGGAAGTCCGATACGAAGCGGCGCAGCAGCGAGGTTGCCCAGTCATCGTCGCTGTCGGCGTCGTTTTTGCGGAACAGGTGGGCGATGCGCGCCGCATGGTGTTCCAGCGTGGCCTGCGCCACTTCCGGCGACACGTCTTCTTTCAGGATGGGCAGGATGGCGATGCCATGGCGCGGCATCAGCGCCAGCATGGCTTCGGTCAGCACCGTGCCTTGCGGCAGCAGCACGTGGCCCTGCACGTCCAGCAGCACGTCCGACAGGACCATGCCCGGCCGTACCTCCGCCAGCGTCAGTTGATGATAATTGCCTGTCATGGTGCCCTCCCGGTTTGCCGCCTCGTCTACATAGTCCGATCTTACCATTGCGGGCAAGCAAAGTCTGCCGCCCCGGCGTGGGGATGGGACCATAACTTGCCAAGTCTCATGCCATACCGTACATTGGGACGTTGCCGTCAATTCCATCAATGCACGGAGGTTGGTCGATGTTTGGTATCCAAGGCCGCTTGACGCTGCTTTTCGTGGTCATCGTGACCCTGGTGTTGGGCATTTCCGGCACATACGCCCAGTACAGCCTCGGCCACGAGCTGGAAGTGAGCAGCCAGCGGCTGCGCCAGGGCGTGCTGACCCGGCTGCAAACCAGCCTGCCGTCGGCGCTGTGGGACCTGGACAAGGCCAAGGTCGACAACATCGTCGCCGCCGAGATGCTGCCGCCGGAGCTGGTCTCGATCCGCGTCTACGACACCTCGGTCGGCCTGTTCTCCGGCAAGCTGCGCCATGAAAACGGCAGCGTCAGCTCGATCGAGAACGACGCCGCGGTCGGCGGTTCGCCGGTGGTGGCCGACCTGGCCTACCGCGATTCCGGCGCGGCCGGCGCCTCGCTCAAGCCGGTCATCGTCGGCCGCGTGGTGGTCAACTTCAGCCGCGCGCAGATCGACGCCACCCTGGCCGCCGAAGTGCGCCGCAAGGTCACCGAGGTGCTGCTGCTGGACCTGATTTTGGTGGCGGCGCTGGCGCTGTCGCTGCGCATCGTGTTCGATCCCCTCAAGCGCCTGCGCGACGGCCTGTTCGACCTGGCCACGCGCGGCAGCGACGAGGTCGAGGAGCTGCCCGACAGCCGGCACGACGAGCTGGGCGAGGTGATCCGCGGCTTCAACGCCATCCAGCGCAAGGTCAAATCAAATATCCAGCGCATCCGCGAGGCCGAGGACGAGGCCCGCAAATCGGCCCAGGCCACCGCCAAGGCGCTCGACGACCTGCGCCGCACGCAGGAATCGCTGCTGCAGGCCGAGCGGCTGGCCTCGCTGGGCGGCCTGGTGGCCGGCGTCGCCCACGAGATCAACACCCCGGTCGGCATCGCGCTGACCAGCGCCTCGGTGCTGATGGAGGCCACCGAGAAGGTGCACCAGTCCGTCGCCAGCGGCAATATCAAGAAGTCCGACATCATGCGCTATCTGGAGACGGCGGCCGAGAGCACCCGCCTGATCATGAACAACGCCTACCGCGCGGCCCACCTGATCCACAGCTTCAAGCAGATCGCGGTGGATCAGGTCAGCGAGGCGCGCCGCCGTTTCGAACTGCGCGACTACATCAACGAGGTGGTGTCCAGCCTGCAGCCCAAGCTGAAGAAGACCCGCATCACCGTCAGCATCGCCTGTCCGCCGGACATCATGCTCGACAGCTACCCGGGCGCGCTGGCCCAGGTCATCACCAACCTGACGCTCAACTGCGTCGAGCACGCCTTCGATCCGGGCGACGAGGGCCGCATCACCATCGGCGTGGCGCAGCAGGGCGACTGGATCGAGATGCAGGTGGTGGACAATGGCAAGGGCATCCCGCCGGACATGCTGGACAAGGTGTTCGATCCCTTCGTCACCACCCGGCGCGGGCAGGGCGGCACCGGGCTCGGACTCAATATCGTGTTCAACTTGATGGCCAAGCAGTTTGGCGGCACCATTACCGTATCGAGCATCCTGGGGCAGGGCGCCAGCTTCGTGCTGCGCATGCCGTGCGTGACGCCGGTCGACGATCCGGCCGCGCTGCAGGCGGATGCCCGTCTCCACCAGAATTGAAAGGCCGGCCATGCCCAAAGTCAGCGGTGAATTCAACGTCAAGATGGCGCCCGAAACCATGTCGGCCGTGGCGGCCGAGAGCGGCGTCGGCCGCATGTCGCTGGATAAGCAGTACCACGGCGCGCTGGACGCCGCCGGCGCCGGCGAAATGCTGGCCTATATGGACCGCGAGCTGGGCTCCGGCGCCTACGTGGCGATGGAGAAAGTGCGGGGTACGCTGGAAGGGCGGCGCGGCAGCTTCCTGCTGCAGCATACCGGCATCATGCGGCGCGGCGTGCCCAGCCTGACTGTGGCGGTGGTGGTCGATTCCGGCAGCGGCGAGCTGGCCGGCCTGAGCGGCAGCCTGGCCATCCGCATCGAGGACGGCAAGCATTACTACGATTTCGACTATACGCTGGACGCCGCCGTTGCCTAGGCCTCCGGCGCCACGCTAGAATGCCGCCATGGACAAGGACACACTCAAGGGTTTGGTGATTTTGATCGGCGTGGCGCTGGCGGTGGCGATCTTTGCGGTGCTGGGCACCGAGGACGGGGTGCAGAAACTTTCCTGCGTAGTCCGCGCCATCCTGCATGGTGTGGCGATCACCAACATCCATGCGGTGTGCGGTCTGTAGCGGACGGCCTTGGCTTAGTCGCTAAACTTGTCCGAGGCGCTGCCGCTGCGCGTAGCAAAGCCCAGAATTACCAGGCCCAGCATCAACATCAGGAAGGTCCGCGGTTCCGGCACTTCGGCCACCGGGTCGATCGCTTGCTGGTTTGGCGGGGTGTTATTGACCAGCGCTTCCGGATCGCGATCCGAAGCGGCCTTCTCCGCCGGCACGGAGCTATCGATGCCGCACGGCGTGGCGCTGCGGGCATCGCAATGGGCGAGTACAATTGCTGCAGTCGCGACTTTGCTGTTTTTCGGACTGGCGGTCTGAGCCTGAGCGGCTCCGGCCATCCCGAGGACCAGCAATAATGTTGTTATAAAAGTCAACTTCTTCACAGTGCTCCCCTGGCTATGCCGCATACGCTGGACGTTAAGGCTACATTAAAGCATATACATTAAGCTAAGATCGAAAGTAACTTCAACCGTGCTCGACAGGTTCGTATTAAACCATATTTGGTAACATATTGCCATTGATATTTTTCTATGGGCAATCAATTAGTGCGCCGCAACAACGATTGTTGCAAGTTGCCAGTGGTGTGCATGATTTCAATTTCACAAACAATAATTTGATTTGCATAGGGCAGGAGGCAGATGATTTCCACATATGGCGGCAAACTGGGATGGCCGGGCATGGCGGCGGCATTGGCCTTGCTGGCCGGCTGCGCCAGCGGCGGCAAGGGCACCGGGGCAGCCACCGCGGCCGCGCCGGCGCCGGCCGGCCCCCATCCGCAGGTGTTGCTGCTGGGCGAGGTGCACGACAATGCCGCCGGCCACAGGCTGCGCTACGAGCTGCTGCGCCAGCGGGTCGAGGCCGGCTGGCGTCCGGCCATCGTCATGGAGCAGTTCGACCGCGAAAACCAGGACGTGCTGAGCAAGGCCCAGAAAGGCTGCCTGGACGCCCAGTGCGTGATCCGCGTGGCCGGCGCCGGCAGCTGGAACTGGCAACTCTATTACCCGGTGATCCAGCTGGCGCTGACCTACCAGTTGCCGCTGATCGCCGGCAACCTGTCGCGCGCGGACGCCTCGCGCGTGGTGCGCGACGGCATCGCCTCCACCTTCGATCCGCAAAGCGTGCGCGACTACCATCTGGACCAGCCGCTGCCGGCCGACGTGCGCGGCGGCCAGTACAAGGAAATCCTCGCCGGCCACTGCAATATGCTGCCGGAGATGATGGTCGACGGCATGATCAACGCCCAGGTGTCGCGCGACATCTGGATGGCCAAGATCGTGCGCGACCAGCTGCCGCGCGACGTGGTGCTCATCGCCGGCAACGGCCATGTGCGCAAGGACATCGGCGTGCCGCGCTGGATCAACGAGCTGGCGCCGGCGCTGACGGTGCGCAGCGAAGGCTATCTGGAAGGCGCGGATGGCGCCGGCCGCTACGACGCGGTCTACACCGTGGCGCCACAGTCCCGTCCCGACCCCTGCGCCGGGCTCAAATCCCACACCAGACCCTGACGCCATGGAAAAAATCTACCTGCCAGGCGCGCCCGACCGCGCCACCATCGACGCCCTGGCCGGCGCCACGCTGCTGGAGTTCGGCGCCAACTGGTGCGGCCACTGCATGGCCGCGCAGGCGCCGCTGGCCCAGGCCTTCGTCGGCCACGACGGCGTGCGCCACTACAAGGTCGAGGACGGCCCCGGCCGCGCGCTGGGCCGCTCCTACCGCGTCAAGCTGTGGCCGACGCTGATCTTCCTGCGCGACGGCCAGGAGGTGGCGCGCCTGGTGCGGCCGCTGCACGCCGGCCCGATCAGCGTTGCCTTTGCGCAAATCGATACCTAGGGAACAAGCTTATCTGCTTGGCAGCGGGCAAGGGGGGTGTGTATGATGAGCCGCACCATCCACCCGCAGGAGCTTCAAGCATGAGCCAGTCTCACCCCGGATCGCCCAAGGCCAATTCCCCGGCCACCGTGCTGTTTGCCAGCCTGATCGGCACCACCATTGAATTTTTCGATTTCTACATCTACGCCACCGCGGCCGTGCTGGTGTTCCCCAAGCTGTTCTTCCCCGCCAGCGACCCGGCTGCCGCCACGCTGCAATCGCTGGCCACCTTCGCCATCGCCTTCTTCGCGCGGCCGGTCGGCTCGGCCGTGTTCGGCCACTTCGGCGACCGCATCGGCCGCAAGGCCACGCTGGTGGCGGCGCTGCTGACCATGGGCCTGTCGACCGTGGTGATCGGCGCGCTGCCGACCTACGCCTCGATCGGCACGCTGGCGCCGGCGCTGCTGGCGCTGTGCCGCTTCGGCCAGGGCCTGGGCCTGGGCGGCGAGTGGGGCGGGGCGGTGCTGCTGGCCACCGAGAACGCGCCACCGGGCAAGCGCGCCTGGTACGGCATGTTCCCGCAGCTGGGCGCGCCGATCGGCTTCTTCCTGTCGGGCAGCATCTTCCTGCTGTTGAGCCAGACCCTGAGCGACGCCGAGTTCTTCAGCTACGGCTGGCGCATCCCGTTCCTGTCGAGCTCGCTGCTGGTGATTGTCGGCCTGTACATCCGCCTGAAGATCCATGAAACGCCGGACTTCCAGAAGGTGCTGGACAAGAACGAGCGCGTCAAGGTGCCGGTGGTGACCGTATGGCGCGACCATCGCCGCGTGCTGGTGCTGGGCACCCTGATCGCGCTGGCCACCTTCGTGCTGTTCTACCTGATGACGGTGTTCGCGCTCAGCTGGGGCACCAGCGCGCTCAAGTTCAGCCGCAAGGACTTCCTGATCCAGCAGCTGTTCGCCGTGGTCTTCTTCGGCCTGACCATCCCCGTGGCCGCGCTGTGGGCCGACCGCTACGGCCGCCGCATCACGCTGATCTGGGTGTCGGCCGCGATCGCCGTGTTCGGCCTGACGATGGCGCCGATGTTCGGTTCCGGCAACAGCATGCTGGTGACCGTCTTCCTGTCGCTGGGCCTGGGCCTGATGGGCATGACCTACGGCCCGCTGGGCACCATCCTGTCCGAGCTGTTCCCGGCCGAGGTGCGCTACACCGGCGCCTCGCTGACGTTCAACCTGGCCGGCATCCTGGGCGCCTCGCTGGCGCCGTACGCGGCCACCTGGCTGGCCACCAACTACGGCCTGCAATACGTCGGCTACTACCTGTCCGGCGCCGCGCTGATCAGCCTGGTGGCGCTGCTGCTGGCCAAGGGCGGCACCGCCAAAACGGCATAATTGCATTTAATGTCATCATACAACGCCATCGCGGCGGCCGCAGTGCCGGACCGCCGCGATGGCGTAATCCCTTGAATATCCGCATCTTTCCGCTTGCCTATCGCGTTTTATAGTTGTACGATGACTTACGACTAGAATGATCTCGTGGAGACCGAGAGATCATCACCCAAAACCAGAATAGAGTGATGCCATGAACCTGAGCGAGCCTGTAAACGCGCAAGCGGCGGGAGCCACCGTCGGTAAATACCGCTGGACCATCTGTGCGCTGTTGTTTTTTGCCACCACCGTCAACTACCTGGACCGCCAGGTCCTGAGCTTGCTGGCGCCCGACCTGTCCAGGGAATTCGGCTGGAGCAACACCGACTACGCCAACATCGCCGCCGCCTTCCAGTTCGTCTACGCCATCTCGATGCTGTTCGCCGGCCGCGTGGTCGACAAGATCGGCACCAAGGCCGCCTACGTGGTGGCCATCACGGTCTGGTCGCTGGGCGCGCTGCTGCACGCCTTTTCGGTGCCGATGGGGCAGGGCGTGGGCGTGTTGCTGGGCGCCTTCGGCATCGTCGCCGCGCCGTCCATCCTCGGCTTCATGATCTCGCGCGCCGTGCTGGCGGTCGGCGAGGCCGGCAACTTCCCGGCCGCGATCAAGGCCACCGCCGAATACTTCCCGAAGAAGGAGCGCTCCTTCGCCACCGGCATCTTCAACTCCGGCGCCAACGTCGGCGCCATCCTGGCGCCGATCTGCGTGCCGCTGATCGCCGGCATCTGGGGCTGGCAGGCCGCCTTCGTCATGATCGGCATGCTGGGTTTCATCTGGATGAGCGTGTGGATCACGCTGTACGACAAGCCGGACCGCCAGAAGCGCCTGTCGGCGCGGGAACTGGCCTACATCCGCAGCGACCAGCCGGCGGTGGCGGTCGAGGCGCCGGCGGCGGCGAAGAAAGTCTCGTGGTTCCAGCTGCTGAAGTATCGCCAGACCTGGGCCTTCGCCTTCGGCAAATTCATGACCGACGGCGTGTGGTGGTTCTTCCTGTTCTGGCTGCCCACCTATTTGTCGGCGCAATACGGCATGAAGGGCGAGGCCATCGTGGTGCCGCTGGCGGTCCTGTACAGCATGACCATGATAGGCTCGATCGGCGGCGGCTGGTTCCCCAGCTACTTCATGGCGCGCGGCCACGCGCCCTACGACGGCCGCATGAAAGCCATGCTGGTGATCGCCTTCTTCCCGCTGGTGGTGCTGCTGGCGCAGCCGCTGGGCGCGATCAGCTTCTGGGTGCCGGTGCTGCTGATCGGCGTCGGCGCCTCGGCGCACCAGGCATGGTCGGCCAACATCTTCACCACCGTGTCCGACATGTTCCCGCAAAAATCGGTGGCCTCGGTGATCGGCATCGGCGGCATGGCCGGCGGCATCGGCGGCGTGCTGCTGACCAAACTGGGCGGCTGGGTGTTCGACTACTACAAATCGGTCAACGACATCCGCACCGGCTACATGATCATGTTCGGCATCTGCGCGCTGGCCTACCTGGTGGCGTGGTGTGTGATGAAGGCGCTGGTCCCGCGCCACAAGGAAATCACCGACCTGTGATCGGGTGGCCGACAGATGCCGACATGCTAAGATTGTCCTTTGGCGCCGCCGAAGCACCGGCGGCCACGCATCTCCGACGATCAGAACATGAAAAAAAATGTAGCAACCATACGGGACGTCGCCGCCGCAGCCGGCGTCTCGACCGCCACCGTATCGAAGTTCGTCAACGGCGCGCAGCGTTTCTCGCCGGCGGTGGAAGCGACCATCAAGGAAGTCATCGCCCGGCTGGGCTACCGTTCCAATCCGCTGGCGGCGTCGATGATCACCGGCCGCACCAAGAGCATCGGCCTGTCGGTGCTGGACGTGGCCAACCCGCACTTCACCAGCATCGTCAAGGGCGCCAACCGCGTCGCGCTGGCGCACGGCTACACGCTGCTGCTGGTCGACACCGAGGAAAACCCGGACCGCGAACGGCCCTTGCTGGAGGCGCTGAGCCGCCGGGTGGACGGCATCATCATGTTCTCGCGCATGCTGGAATCGGAGATGGACTGGGTGATGGAGCTGGGCAAACCGCTGGTATATTTCGGCCGCCTGTCGCGGCTGGAGATCCCGTGGGTGATCAGCGACGACCACCGCGGCGCCTACATGCTGGCGCGGCACCTGGTCTCGCTGGGGCACAAGCGCCTGGGCTACCTGAGCTTTCCGCGCTCGCGGCGCGACGAGGAGCGCCTGGGCGGCATCCGCGCCTGCCTGGCCGCGCATGACCTGGAACTGAGCGTGTATGAAGCCGGCGCGCCGACCGCGGCCGAAGGGGAGCGCGTCAGCTCGTCCATCATGCTGGGCGCCGAGCACCCGGACGCGCTGATCTGCTACAACGACCTGATGGCGCTGGGCTTCATGAAGGCGGCGCAGGCGCTGGGTTTCAAGCTGCCGGAGCAGATATCGGTAGCGGGCTTCGACAACATTGAGTACGGCCGCTACACCTCGCCGGCGCTGACCACGGTGGACCTGCAGAGCGAGCGCATGGGCGTGGCCGCGATGGAAAAGCTGATCGCCGCCATCGACGGCAAGCCCGCCCCCGCCACCACGATGATCGAACCGCAGCTGATCCTGCGCGGCTCGACCATCAAAAAAACCGGGGGTCAAGTCTGACATTCGGACACGAGCTCTGCTGTAGCCGCAGCTACAGCAGAGCTCGTGTCCGAATGTCAGACTTGACCCCCGCAGGTTTTTAGAACAGCGTGCTGACGTCAGGACGGTTGGCCAGCGCCTGCTGGACCACGGCCGTGACGCGGGCGCGGTCGGCGCCTTGCAGCGGCTGGCGCGGACGGCGCACGTACTCGTTGCCGACGCCGGCCAGCGTTTCCACCAGCTTCAGGTTCTGTACCAGCTTGGTCGATACGTCCAGGTGCATCAGCGGCATGAACCACTGGTACAGCTTGAGCGCCTCGTCCCAGCGCTTGGCTTTCATCAGCTTGTACAGCGCCACCGTCTCTTTCGGGAAGGCCACCACCAGGCCGGCCAGCAGGCCGTCCGCGCCCACCGCCAGGCCTTCGAACGACAGATCGTCCACGCCCATGAACAGCTGGTAGCGGTGGCCGACGGCGTTGCGCAGGTCGGTGATGCGGCGCACGTTGTCGGTCGATTCCTTGATCGCGACGATCCATTCGCAATCGGCCAGTTCCTTGAAGTCTTCCGGCGTCAGGTCGACCTTGTAGGAGACCGGATTGTTGTAGACCATGATCGGCAGCTGCGCCGCCTTGGCGATCACGCGCAGGTTGTCCATCGCCTCGCGCGAGTCGGCCGCGTACAGCACCGACGGCATCACCATCAGGCCCTGCACGCCCATCTCGTGCGCCTTTTCGACGAAGCGGCAGGCGGTGGCGGTGCGCGTTTCGCTGACGTTGACCAGCACCGGCACGCGGCCGGCGGCGACGTTGAGCGCGGTCTTGGTGACGGCCAGCTTCTCGTCGAACGACAGTGTGCTGGCTTCACCCAGCGAGCCGCAGGTCAGCAGCGCGTGCACGCCGCTGTCGATCTGGAAGGAAAAGTGCTTCTCCATTTCGGCGTGGTCGAGATCCTCGTTCTCCTTGAACTTGGTGGTTACTGCGGGGAATACCCCTTCCCATTTTGCTGCTGCCATGCTGTTCTCCTTGTGATGAATCGGTGTTGTGTTAAAGGGTGGATCAATCGTCGATGATGCTGGCGATGCGGGCCGGCGAGATCGGCATGCGCACCGCGTCCGGCCGCCAGCCGTACAGCAGTTCCGTGGCGCCGCCGCAGATGCGTCCCTGGCACGGCCCCATGCCGCAGCGCGTCTGCAGCTTGGCGCTGCGCCAGCTGGTGTGGGTGCGCAGCTCGCCGTGGCAGACGTCTTCGCAGCGGCAGACGATGGTGTCGTCGCCGGCCAGCGCCAGTAGTTCCGGCCGCAGCGCAAACGCGCGCTCCAGCCTTGCCGCGAATTTTTTCCAGCGCGCGCGTTCGTCGTACAGATGCCGCGCGGCGGCGTGCTGGCGGGTGGCCGACAGGCCGGCGATGCAACCCTCCGCCAGCGCCAGGTCGACGCCGCCGATGCCCGTGCCTTCGCCCGCGCAGTACACGCCGGGCACGGAGGTCAGCTGTTCATCGTCCACCAGCACCGTCGTCTGCCTGTTGTTCGACGCGGTGACGCAGCCCAGCGCCAGCGCCAGTTCGACGTTGGGCAGCAGGCCGTAGCCGCAGGCCAGGTAGTCGCATTGCAGCGCCTCCAGCTCGCGCGCGCCGTCACGCCGGATCAGGATCGATTGCAGCGTGCCGTCGCCCAGCGCCGAGTGCACATGGCTGCCGCGCAGATACGGGATACCGCCTAGTTGCGCTGCCAGTTGCAGCGCCTGCACCACCTTGGAGGGCGTCGCCAGCAGGCCGAAGCCGAAGCGCACCAACGCCGGCAAAGGCGCCTGCTCGATGATGGCGGCGATCTCCGCACCTTTGGCGCGCAGCGTCGCAGCCACCGCCAGCAGCAGCGGGCCGCTGCCCGCCACCACCACGCGCTTGCCCTGTACCGGATAGCCGCCCTTGGCCAGCGCCTGCAGGCCGCCGGCGCCGGTCACGCCGGGCAGCGTCCAGCCGGGGAAGGGCAACAACCGTTCGCGCGCGCCGGTGGCCAGTATCAGTTTTTCGTAATGCAGCGTGGCCGACGACGACGGCGTTTGCGCCTGCAGTTGTTGCGGCGCCGGCGCGTACAGCACGCGCGTCTGCGGCAGGCAGGTCAGGTTGGGCGCGGCGCGCAGCTCGCTCCACATTCTTTGCGCCCGCTGATCCTGCTGCTGTTCCGGGCCGCCGCGCCAGATCTGGCCGCCGGCCAGCGGATTGTCGTCGACCAGGCCGACCTGCGCGCCGTGCGCAACGGCGGCGTGCGCGGCAGCCAGTCCGGCCGGTCCGGCGCCGATCACCAGTACGTCATAGCGGCTCATGACCGGGCCTCGCCGGTGGTTACGCGCATGCCGTCGGCGCACAGCGTCTGGCACGACAATTGATGCATGCGGCCGTCGATGGTGACGCGGCATTCCTGGCAGACGCCCATGCCGCACAAGGGCGCGCGCGCCGCGCCGCGAACCGAGCGCCGTGTGACGGCGCTGCCGGCCATGGCGATCGCCGCGGCCACGCTGACGCCTTGCGCCACATGGACGTCGTGGCCGTTGATATTGAGGACGACGTCAGTCATTGAAGCGTCCCGGTAAATAGGGGGCGGCGGGGATGCGCGTGCTGTCGCCCGTCATCTGGCCGGCCAGCAGTTGCGCCGTCGCCAGCGAGGTGGTGATACCCAATCCTTCATGTCCGGTCGCCAGCCACAGTCCGCGCCGCGCGGCATGGGGGCCGATCAGCGGCAAGCCGTCCGGCGTGGCGGCACGCAAGCCGGTCCAGCAGCGCAGCACGTTCAGTTGCGCCAGGGCTGGCGTGAACGCGGCGGCATGACGCAGCATGCGTTGCAGCATGGCCGGCTCCACCGCCAGATCGATTGTGTCGAACTGGCGGGAGGAGCCGATCAGTACTTGTCCGGTAGGACGGGGCTGCAAATTGAACGCGACCGAATCGCCGCTGGCGGCGTGGGCGCTTTTGATGTATCCCAGTTCCACCAGCTGGTGGTGGACAAAGCCGGGATAGCGGTCGGTGATGGCGATATGTCCTTTTTTCGGCTGCACCGGCAGTTCCGGCAGCAGGATGGCCGAACGCGTGCCGGCGGCCAGCACCACGTGCTGTGCCTGATGGCGCGCGCCGTCGGCCAGCAGCACGCCGTTGTCCTCGATGGCGGCGACGCTGCCGCGCAGCGTGGCGGCGCCACGGCGGATCGCACGGTCCAGCAGGAGGCGCGCGCTCTTGGGCGGATAAACCAGGCCATCGCCGGAGACCAGCAGGCCGCCGGCCAGGCCGGTGCGCAACTGCGGCTCACGCGCATACAGCGCGGCAGGCGCCAGCAGCTCGCAGGCGATGCCGTAGGCGGACAGCGTGTCGGCCTTGGTGCGCGCCGCTGCCATTTCTTCCTCGTCCGCGGCGACCCAGATGGTGCCGCAGCGGCTGTACTCGTGGCGCTGCGGCAGGTCGCCCACCAGCGAATTCCACAAGGAGACCGAATACGCCGACAACGCCAGCTCCGCCGGGTTGTCGTCCATGACCACCAGGTGTCCCATGCCGGCCGCGGTGGCGCCGCCGCCGGGCATGTCCTGTTCGATCACCAGCACCTGCAGGCCGCGCTGGCTGAGCGCATCCGCACAGGCAGCACCGACGATGCCGGCGCCGATGACGATCACGTCGTTCGTGTTCACCGGATGCCCCATACGAAAGGATCGGTCGGATCGAGGATCAGCTGCGCCTGGGAGTTCACCCACGCGCGGCCACGGATGCTGGGGACCAGCTGTTCGCCGCGATAGCGGTACGACGCTTCGAACACGCTGCCGATCACGCTTTCCTGCTTCCACAGTTCGCCCTCGGCCAGCTTGCCGTCGGCCGCCAGGCAGGCCAGCTTGGCGCTGGTGCCGGTGCCGCAAGGCGAACGGTCGTAGGCCTTGCCTGGGCAAAGCACGAAGCTCTGGCTGTCGGCGCCGGTGCGCGATGGCGCGAACAGTTCGATATGGTCGATCAGCGCGCCGCCGTCGCCGGTGATGCCGGCCTTTTCCAGCGCGGCGCTGACGGCCACGGTGTAGGCCGTCAGCGCTTCGACGTTACCAACCCCCAGTTCCAATCCATGACCGGAAACCAGGAAGAACCAGTTGCCGCCCCACGCCACGTCGCCGGTGACCGGGCCGTGGCCCGGCACCTCGACGGTGACCTGGGTCTGGCTGCGATACGAGGCCACGTTGTCCACCGTGACGCTGCCGTCCGCGTGCAGCTCCGCCTCCACCACGCCCACCGGCGTATCGATGCGGTGGCGGCCGGCGCCGATGCGGCCCATGAACGCCAGCGACGCGACCAGGCCGATGGTGCCATGACCGCACATGCCGAGGTAGCCGACGTTGTTAAAGAAGATGACGCCTGCGGCACAATCGGCCTCGTAGGGCTGGCACAGCAGCGCACCCACCAGCACGTCCGAGCCGCGTGGCTCGCACACCACGGCGGAGCGGAAGCGGTCGTGCTGGCGTTTCAGCAGGGCGAGCCGCTCGCTGAGCGGGCCTTGGCCCAGTTCCGGGCCGCCGTCGGTCACCAGGCGGGTCGGTTCGCCGCCGGTGTGGGAGTCGATGATGGAGATGTTTTTCATGCTCAAATCTTAGGCTTCCCGGGGCCCGTTGTCTTGCACGCCCTGCGCATGATCGATGACGAAATCTGCACAATGGCGATAAAACAGGAGACGCCGCCCGGCGCCGCTGGCACAATCGCCTTCATGCATAAAGAACCCCCTCACGACGACGCCCGCCGCGCCCTGGGCATGGACATCGCCGACCCCTTCTTCTCCGAAGCGCTGTTCGACGCGCTGCCGGACGTGGTTTTCTTCGTCAAGGACGTCGAGTGCCGCTATGTGGTGGTCAATCAGACGCTGGCGCAGCGCTGTGGCCAGCGGCACAAATCGGCGCTGATCGGGCGCACCCCGGCCGAGGTGTTCGCGCGGCCGTTCGGCCAGACCTACCTGGCGCAGGACATGGCGGTGCTGGCCGGCGGCAGCGATATCGAGGACCAGCTGGAACTGCACCTGTATCCCAACCGCGATCCCGGCTGGTGCCTGACGCGCAAGACCGCGCTGCGCGACACCGACGGCCGCATCGTCGGCCTGACCGGCGTGTCGCGCGACCTGGCGATGGCGGACAAGAAGAACCCGGCCTACCGCAAGGTGGCGGCGGCGGTGAACCTGATCCACCAGGAATACGGCCAGCCCCTGCAGCTGGCCGAACTGGCGCGCACGGCCCACATGTCGGTGGCGCAGATCGAGCGCTACTTCCTGCGCATCTTCCACCTGACGCCACGCCAGATGATCATCCAGACCCGCGTCGACGCCGCCTCGCGTTTGCTGAAGGGCCCCGCCAGCGTGGCGGAAATCGCCCAGGCCTGCGGCTACGGCGACCATTCCGCCTTCACCCGCCAGTTCAAGGCCACCACCGGCGTCACGCCGACCCAGTACCGCCAGCTGGCGGTCGCGGGCAAGGGCGCCCAGGCCGCCCCCGGCGGGTTGGCGCGGCGCTGACGATTTGTGGCATTATTGGCATGTCTGACTTTACAACATCAACGGAGACCAGCATGGCGACTAAAGCGTTTGTATTGACGGCGGAGGCGTTGAGGCGCCGTTCCTTCCTGCGACAGGCCGGCACCATTGGCGCCGCGGCCGCACTCGGCAACCCGGTGCTGGGGGCGCTGGCGGCGGAGCCGGCCCGCGTCGCGCTGCCGTTCGAGAACGGCGAGCGCGAACTGGTCGCCTATCCGCAGAAGCGGCCTTTGATCCTGCTCACCGCCCGTCCGCCGCAGCTGGAAACGCCATTCAGCGTCTTCAACGAATCGGCGATCACGCCGAACGACGCCTTCTTCGTGCGCTACCACTGGAGCGGCATCCCGACCTCCATCGATCCGCAAGCGTATCGCCTGCGCGTCGGCGGCAACGTCAATACGCCGCTGGAGCTGTCGCTGTCCGACCTGCGCCAAATGGCCGATGCGACCGAACTGGTCGCCGTGGTCCAGTGCTCCGGCAACAGCCGTGGCCATTTCGAGCCGCGCGCCAATGGCGGCCAGCTGTCGAACGGCGCCATGGGCAACGCGCGCTGGACCGGCGTCCCGCTGCGCAAGGTGCTGGAGAAGGCGGGCGTGAAGGCCGGCTCGGTGCAGGTGGCGTTCAACGGCCTCGATACGCCGCCGCTCGGCGACGGCCCCGATTTCGTCAAGGCGCTCAACCTCGATCACGCGATGGACGGTGAAGTCATGCTGGCCTGGCAGATGAACGGCGCCGACCTGCCGATGTTGAACGGCTATCCGCTGCGCCTGATCGTGCCCGGCTACTACGGCACCTACTGGGTTAAGCACCTGTCCGACATCACCGTGACCGACAAGGCATTCGACGGCTTCTGGATGAGCACCGCCTACCGCATCCCGGACAACCAATGCGCCTGCACCGAGCCGGGCAAGGCGCCGGCCAAGACCGTGCCGATCAACCGCATGAATGTGCGCTCCTTCATCACCAGCCTGACCGAGGGCGCGCACGTCAAGATGGGACAGCAGACGGTGGTGCGCGGCATCGCCTTCGACGGCGGCTACGGCGTGAACGAGGTGGCCTTCTCGTCGGACGGCGGCAGGAACTGGCAGGCCGCGCAACTCGGCAAGGACCTGGGCAGGTACTCGTTCCGCGAATGGAGCGTGGCGTTCACGCCCAAGCAGAAGGGCAGCCACCAGCTGATGGTGCGCGCGGTCAACCGCATCGGCCAGGGGCAGCCTGCCGGCGCCTTGTGGAACCCGCCCGGCTACATGCGCAATGTGGTCGAATCGACGCGCATCGTCGCGATTTAAGGAGAGCCCCATGATGATCCGTTCCCTGCTTGCCGCCGGCCTGATGATGGCCTCCTCCGCGTTCGCGCTCGACATCAACCTGCCGCCGGAGACTGCGCTGTTCAAACCCAGCACGCTGCCGGGTTATGCGCTGGTCCAGAACAACTGCATGCTGTGTCACTCGGTGCACTACATCCAGTCGCAACCGCCGGCATCGCCGCGCGCCTATTGGGAGGCCACGGTGAAGAAGATGAAGAAGCCGTTCGGCGCCACCTTCGCGGACGCCGACATTCCCGACATGGTGGACTACCTGGTCAAGACCTACGGCGCCGAACGCCCGCCTGCCGCGCTGCCGGCCGCTGCCGGCAAATGAGCGATCGCCAGCTGAAGGATCAGTGACCCGGCACCCCGCGCTTCCACCCGGCCCAGTTGCCGATGATGTTCTGGATGACCGGACGGGCGGTCAGCGCGAGGTTGGCCGCAGCGGGTGCGAAGCCGCCTTGCTGCGTATAGTTCAGTAGCGCGTCGCTGTCGCTCTGCCCCGGATGCGGGCGGTCGACGTCGGAGCCGGCGCGCAGGATCAGCACGCGCTTGAAATCCACCTTCCCGGCGGCCTGGCCGCGCCGCAGCACTTCGAGCGTCGAGTTGTCCTCCTGCTGGGCGGTGCAGTACGAGGCCTTGCCGTCGGTGAGCAGCGCGGACCAGGTCTCGGCGCGGCTGGACAGCGCGGCGCCGCCGAACCAGGTGTCGGTCGACGCCGTGTCACAGCGCAGCACAGCGGGCGGCTGGTTGGCCGGGGCCGTGCCGAAGTTGGCGCGGTAGGCGACGGCGGCGGCGGAATCGCCGAGCGCGACGTTCCTGGAGAGTTGGTAGGCGCGTGTCACCAGCTCGGGGTTGAGCTGGAAGACTTCGGTCCGGTAGTCCAGTGCGGGCTTTTGGTCCGGCGCGCTGGTGTGGATGCCGAAGTAGCCGCTCGTCCATTCCGGCGGCATTTCCCGCGCGTCGATCTCGTGCAGCAGCGAGAAGTCCACCGCGTAGTCGGCCCACGTTGTCGAACCGACGGTGCCCAGCTTGGGATTGATGCCGGCGATCCCCGCGATGATGAAATAGGTGTGGCGCAGGTCGAAGCCGCTGGCGTAGAGCAGGGCGGCGACGCTGGAGGCGGCGTTGCTGTAGCCCATGTCGGTGGTGACCTGGCAGACGTCATCGCGGTCGCAGCGCAGCGCCGGATAGCGCGCGGACAGCCCCGGCACCGGATGCTCGGTCTTCAGCCCTAGGCCGCTGATGAAGGGCGCGGCTTCGCCGGCGAACATATTGATGATCACCACCTTCGGAGCAAAGCGCGCGCGTTGCGAAGTGCCGCGCGCGGGCCGGGCCAGCGGCGCGCCGCCCCGCCAGTCCGGCCAGTGCTGGACGATGTCCTGCACCAGCGGGTGCGCCGCGCGGTACAGGTTCTGCAGCGCCAGCGGAAAGCCGCCCGCATCGGTGGTCAGCGATGCCAGCGGTGTCTGGCCCGGATGCGGACGGTCGAAGTTGGACGCGGTGCGCAGCACGGCCACCCGCTGCGGATCGAGCAGCCCGGCTTCGGCACCGCGCAGCAAGGCGGTGTAGGTCGCGTTGTCTTCCTGTGAGCTCATGCAGTAGCTGCCCTGCTGGTCGGTGAGGAGCGCGAACCAGTCCCGCGCGCGCTGCCCGAGCAGATCGCCATGGAACCAGTTATTGCTGGTCATCGAGTCGCACTGCGTCACCTGCGGCGCCTGGTTCGCGGGCGCGGACGGGTACTGGGCGCGGTAGGACTGTGCCTTGGCGGAGTCGGCCAGCGTCGCGCCGCGCGACAGCGCCAGCGCCTTGTTCAACAGGCCTTCGTTGAGCCGGTACACCTCGGTACCATAGCCCGGCGCCGGCTTGACGCCGGGCGTCTTGGCGCCGATGCCCAGATAGCCGGTCGACCAGCCGGCGGGGCGTTCGCGCGCGTCCACCTCCCAAGCCAGGTCAGAGTCCACCAGGTAGCGCGCCCACGCCGCCGTGCCGATCGTGCCCCGGGCCGGATCGACGCCGGCGACTCCGGCGACGATGAAGTAACTTTGCCTCAGGTCGAACAAGCCACTGTGCACCAGCGCCGCGACCGAGGCGGCCGCGTTGGCCTTGCCCATGTCCGTGGTCAGCTGGCAGACATCGTCGCGGTTGCAGCGCACCGCCGGATAGGACGGCGACAGGCCCGGCACCGGAATGGACTGGTCGAGCTTGAGCTTGTCGGTCCAGACCGCCGCTTCTTGCGAGAACATGCTGATCAACATAACTTTTACGGGGTGGGGAGCGGAGGCGGAGGCGGCCGGGCTGGCAAGGGCTGCGGCAAGCAGCAGGGCGGGGAGGTGATATGCAGAGGTCATTGTCATGGTCGGCGTGATCCTGTTGGGGAGTGGGCGAGAGCGCATGAATGACTATGCAAGAGGTATGCCATTGCGGTTGATCCGGCCCAGCCGCGCGCGAACGATGCGCAGGTGCAGGATGGGGTAGACGTTGACGATAAGCTGCACCATTAAAAACAGCACTGCTTCAAGATACAGGCCACGGAACAGGGTGTATGCAATGTATGGCGTAAACCAGACCGCAGCCCAGAAATGGATGGCCTCCGAAAACTCCGCACGGCGACTCAATGTGGCGATACTGCGCCGCCCGTCTGCAAGATAAACGGAACCGTTGAGATAACGAAGAGGTGTGCTCCGGACAAGCGCGCCGAAAGCGGGCACTCCGAACCAGCGATAGGCGCGGTTCTCGGGATTCACTGACCGAAGCGCCTTGGGTATTCGGACCGCAAACAAAGGTCCTGCCAAGTTGGCGAGTGCCATGAAGTAGAACATCAGCAGCAGCCCGAGCCAGGGCGAGTCAGAGCCAATGACTTTGGCGAGCATGTCGAAACAGACGGCAAACACCGCCGCCACGATTAAGACCTTGCCAAGATCGCGCCACAGCTTCATCGAACTGTCTCCCTGATGGGGAATACAGAATGAAAAAGCCGTTGAACCTTGCGGGTCAACGGCTTCCGAATTCTTGGTGGTGATAGGTGGACTTGAACCACCGACCCCAGCATTATGAATGCTGTGCTCTAACCAACTGAGCTATATCACCTGCAACGCCCAGCATTATGGGGGTTGGAGCCTAAGCTGTCAACGATGGTTCCGAAATTTTTTTGAAAATTTTGAATCGCGTCGCCAAAAGATAGTCAAATTGGTATGCTGTTTCGCTGGATGTGAGCATTTTTCTAACGGAGACAATATGGCGACCAATATCTTTGTGAACCTGCCCGTGCGCGACCTGGCGGCCTCGGTCAGGTTCTTCACGCATCTGGGTTACTCCTTCAATCAGCAGTACACCGACGAGGGCGCCACCTGCATGATCGTGGCGGAGAATATCTTCGTCATGTTGCTGGTCGAGGAGCGCTTCAAGAGCTTCACACCGAAGCCGATCTGCGATGCCCGCACCTCAACTGAAGTGCTGGTGTGCCTGCAGGTGGAATCGCGCGACCAGGTCACGTCCATGGTTGCCAAGGCCATCGAGGCCGGCGGCAGCGCCTACAAGGAGCCGCAGGATCATGGCTTCATGTACGGCCACGGTTTCCAGGACCTCGACGGCCATTTGTGGGAAATTATTTATATGGATTCGGCGCCGCCGAAAGCGTAGTCAACCCCGCAAGCTTTTTGCGAGGCGCGCGCGATACCACTTAGGGGTCGGACCCCGCGGGGTCCGACCCCGCTTGGGGGTGCGGGGTAAAACCTCAACCCAGCTTCTCGGCGATCTGCGCCAGCATCGCGCTGGCCGGATCGGCACCCAGGCAGTCGAGCACCACGCGCTCCGGCATGGAGCGCAGCCACGTCAGCTGGCGCTTGGCCAACTGGCGCGTGGCGATGATGCCGGTCTCGCGCATCGTCTTGTAGTCGATGGTGTCGTCCAGGTATTCCCACGCCTGCCTGTACCCGACGCAGCGCATCGACGGCAGGCCGGGATGCAGATCGCCACGCCGACGCAGCACTTCCACTTCGGTGATCAGGTTACCGTCAGGCGTCTCTTCCAGCATGATGTCGAAGCGGCGCGCGATGCGCTCGTGCAGCACGGCGCGGTCCGACGGCTCCAGCGCGAATGACAGCAGCTCGAACGGCAGCTCGGTCTTTTCCTTCAACGCCAGCAGCTCCGACATGGGCTTGCCGCTCAGGGCGCAGATCTCCAGCGCGCGCTGGATGCGTTGCGCATCCGCCGGTGCCAGGCGCGCGGCGGTTTCGGGATCGAGCAAGGCCAGCTTGGCGTGCATGGCCGGCCAGCCGACGCGGGCCGCTTCGTCTTCCAGTTCCGCGCGCAGTGCCGGGTCGGCACCGGGCAGGTCATCGAGGCCGTCGGCCAGTCCTTTGAAGTACAACATGGTGCCGCCCACCAGCAGCGGCAGCTTGCCGCGCGCGACGATCTCGTCGACCAGCCGCAGCGTATCGTTGCGGAACTGCGCTACCGAATACGAATCGAGCGGATCGATGATGTCGATCAGGTGATGCGGCGCGGCGGCGCGTTCTTCGCGTGTGGGCTTGGCGGTGCCGATGTCCATGCCGCGATACACCAGCGCGGAATCGACCGAGATGATCTCCGACGGAATGCGCTGCGCAATCGCCAGCGCGGACGCCGTCTTGCCCGACGCCGTAGGCCCCATGATGGCGACCGCCAGCGGTTTTGAAGCGTGAGTGCTCATCTTATTGACCGCGCAGGAACAGCTTGTCGAGCGCGCCGATTTCCACCTGCACCCAGGTCGGGCGGCCGTGGTTGCACTGGTCGGCGCGTTCGGTGATTTCCATCTGGCGCAGCAGCGCGTTCATCTCCTGCGTCGACAGGATGCGGTTGGCGCGCACCGCCGTGTGGCAGGCCAGTGTGCCGAGCAGCTCGTTCTGGCGCTCGATCAGCACCCGTGAGCCACCGAATTCGCGCACGTCGCGCAGCACGTCGCGCGCCAGCGTCTGGGCGTCGGCGTTCTTCAGCAGCACCGGCACCGAGCGCACCGCCAGCGTGGTCGGCGACAGCGCGGCGATGTCGAAGCCCAATGCCTGCAAGGTCTCCTGGTGTTCGGTGGCGGTGCCCACTTCGATCGCGTCGGCGTAGAAGGTGACGGGGATCAGCAGCGGCTGCACCTGCATCTCCTCGCCGGCGACGCGGCTGTCCAATGCTGTCTTCAGTTGTTCGTACAGGATGCGCTCGTGCGCGGCGTGCATGTCGACCAGCACCAAGCCCTTGTTGTTCTGCGCCAGGATGTAGATGCCGTGCAGCTGCGCCAGCGCGAAGCCGAGCGGGAACTCTTCCTGTGCCATCGCGGCAGGGGAGACGGTGAACGGGCTGGCCTGCGGCAGCGCCATGTCCGATTCGGCGCGGTAGCCGGTGACGGGGCCGGAGCCGCCGAACAGGGCACCGTATTTTTCCGTGCTCTGGGCGACGCCGCCTTCCGTGCCGCTGCCGAAGCGCGGCGCGCCGAAGCCTGCGCCCGCATTGCCTGCGCCGCTAGCGCCGCCGCCGTCGCGCGAGCCGAATGGCGATGGCGAGAAAGTCGGTGCGTAGTCCGGCGCCAGCAACGGCCCGAACGAAGTCTGCTCGCCGCGCCAGGTCGAGCTGCCCAGGCTTTCGGCCGCCGGCAGCGGCGACGGCACGCTGCCGTGCGCGGTGGCCGAGGTCTGCGCCAGCGCGCGCTGCACCGCATGGAACACAAACTGGTGCACCGCGCGGCTGTCGCGGAAGCGCACTTCGATCTTCGACGGGTGGACGTTGACGTCCACCAGCGCAGGATCGAGGTCGAGCGCCAGCACGTAGGAAGGGAAGCGGTCGCCGTGCAGCACGTCCTGGTAGGCCGCCTTGACGGCGTGGACCAGCACCTTGTCGCGCACGAAGCGGCCGTTCACGTAGAAGAACTGGCCGTCGGCGCGCGCCTTGGAGGCGGTCGGCAGGCCGGCGTAGCCGTGCAGGCGCAGCGGGCCGGCGCTTTCGTCGATCGGCAGGCGCGCCTCGGCAAAGCCGTCGCCGAGGATGTGGGCGCTGCGCTTGGCCATCTCGCTGACGTTCCAGTGGTCGATGGTGCGGCCGTTGTGGCTGAGCGAGAACGACACGTCCGGCCGCGCCAGCGCGATGCGGCGCACGACTTCGGCGCAGTGGCCGAATTCGGTCTGCTCGGATTTGAGGAACTTGCGGCGCGCCGGCGTGTTGAAGTACAGGTCCTGCACGTCGACCGTGGTGCCCTGGGCGCCGGACGATGGCGCCACCGTGCCGTTGTGCGAGCCGACGATTTCCCATGCGTGGGCGGCGTCGGCGGTGCGCGAGGTCAGCGTGACGGCGGCCACCGAGGCGATCGAGGCCAGTGCCTCGCCGCGGAAGCCCAGCGTGCCGACGTTTTCCAGGTCGTCCAGCGAGGCGATCTTGGAAGTGGCATGGCGCGCCAGCGCGAGCGGCATTTGTTCGGGCGGGATGCCGCGGCCGTTGTCGGTGATGGCGATGCGTTTGACGCCGCCTTCCTCCAGCCGCACGGTGATCTGGGTGGAACCGGCGTCGAGCGCGTTTTCCAGCAGCTCCTTGACCACGGCGGACGGCCGTTCGACCACCTCGCCGGCGGCGATCTGCGAAATCAGCTGGTCAGGCAGGGCCTGGATGGGTCGGGGCGTGCGGGGGGAAGTGTCGGGCGCGTTCATCATGAGATTATAACCGCCCACCAGCCGTCGTTCCCGCGAAAGCGGGAACCCATAGAACGCCGGCCAGTCAACTCAGCATGGATTCCCGCTTTCGCGGGAACGACGGCCGTTCAGTCCTTTGGATGCTCGCGCACGGGAATCGGCGCATTGCACAGCTCAACGTAATGCGGCGTGAATTTGTTCCACGGGCCGCCACGGTTGCGCGCCGCGTCGATCACGTCCTTGTAAATAGGAGCATCGCTGCGCATCACTTCCAGGTGGCTGCGTTCCGCCTCCGGCACTTCCGCCTCCAGCCGCACCGATTTGATCGGCAGGCGGGTCTCGCTGGCGCCATAGAAGCCCATCGCCTCGCCGCCGCGCGGCAGCCCCGCCAGCAGCTGCATGCCCGATACCACCCGGCCCACCACCGTGATATTGCGGTCCAGATGGCGCGGCGCGTTGCCGGTGACGGCATACAGCTCGGCGCCGTTGCCGCTGTCGGTGTCGTTGTCGCGGCCCACGCCGACCGTGCCATAGCAATGCGCCAGCCAAGTGGTCTTGGCCTTGGGATCGCGGCCGACCGGGAAGCCGTTCGAATGGCCGATCTGCGGCGCGTAGCCGTCCGCGTCCGGCTGGCGCACGAAGTGCTTGTCGTTCGCCATCGGCACCGTGAACTCGCCCGCCACCTTGGCCTTGGCCGATCCCAGCGACTTGGGCGTGGTCTCGGCGTTCGGGTCGCCCCACTGCGCCACGTAGTTATCCTGCGAGCGCAGCATGGCCAGGCCGTCGAAATACCGCTCCTTGACCATGGTCTTGATGTTGGCGATGTTCTGCGGCGCGAAATCCGGTGCCAGCTCGATCACCACGCGGCCGGTGGGCAGCTCCATGTACAAGGTGTTGTTCGGGTCCAGCGGACGCCAGTCGGACGGCTTGGATAGCTTGACGATGTCGCCGGCGCTGGGTTTGACAGGCAGGTCGGCGGCATGCGCCAAAGTGGCCAGGCTGATCGCCAGGGCGGAGAGGGGAAGGGCGCGGAACGGGTGGGTCAGGGACATCCATTATCTCCTTGGTTGGTCGCGCCTGCTTGTTGCGGGCGCTCGGGGGATTGTAAACTGGATGGCATCGGTCTGGAAACTTCCGCGACCGGGGCAAGGGTGGTGTATGATTCCGGCGCAGACTTTATGGGAAGAATATGGATTTTATGCAATTTTTTGACATGATCCTTCATGTCGACAAAACACTGGAAGTGCTGATTCAGCAATACGGAACCTTGGTCTACGCTGTGCTGTTCGCGATCATCTTCTGCGAAACCGGGCTGGTGGTGCTGTTCTTCTTCCCCGGCGATACGCTGCTCTTCATTGCCGGCGCCCTGTGCGCGCTGGGCGAGATGAATCTGTTCCTGCTGATGCTGCTGCTGATCACGGCGGCCGTCACCGGCAACACCCTTAATTACTGGATAGGCGAGGCCATCGGGCAGCGCGTGTTCACCCACGATTACCGCTGGCTCAACAAGGACGCGCTGCGCCGCACCCACGATTTCTTTGAAAAACACGGCGGCAAGACCATCGTGCTGGCGCGTTTCGTGCCGGTGGTGCGCACCTTCGCGCCGTTCGTGGCCGGTGTGTCGGACATGACCCATGTCCGTTTCCAGATGTACAACGTCACCGGCGCCACGCTGTGGGTGGCGCTGCTGACCACGGCCGGCTACTTCTTCGGCAATATCGCCATCGTGCGCGAACACCTGACCGAGATCGTGCTGTTCGGCGTCGGCGTGGCCGTGGTGCCGATGGCGCTGGGTGGCATGTGGAAGCTGTCGCGCCGCATGCTGGGCCGCTGAGCGTGATGATTTGTAAATAAAGTTCTACAGAGAGGTCCGGCCCGCTCAAGTTTTGCCCAAATGCATCCGTATACCAGTGTGTAATTCTTTTCTTCCTGGATACACATGCGACCTCTCCTCACCCTGATTGCCTGCTGCTGCGTCCTCGCGACCGCCAGCGCTGCAAACGATCCGCTGATTTCGCCATCGACGAAATCCTCGGTGGGTGGCGCTGCGGGGGCGATTGCGTCGATCCGTCCGAGCAGTCCTGGGTCTTCCAGCGCCTCCGCATCCGGCGGTTCCACGCCGCCCCGCAAGCTCTCCGAGCGCGAACGCGAGGCCGAGGCGGAGTCCGACCTGTCGGCCAAGATCGCGGCCCGCCTGGCCATCATGCGCGCCAACCAGCAGGCCCGCGCCGCCGCGGCGGCCAGGGCCAAAAAGGTCGCCGCCGCCGCGCCGGTCGTGCCCAAGGTGTACAGCAACCACTGGTCCTACGAGGGCGAGGACGGCCCGGCCAACTGGGGCAAGATCAATCCCGAGTGGGCCAAGTGCAGCACCGGCAACCGCCAGTCGCCGATCGATATCCGCGACGGCATGAAGGTCGAGCTGGAACAGATCACCTTCGACTACCATCCTTCCTCGTTCAACGTGACCGACAACGGCCATACGGTGCAGGTCATGGTCGGCGGCGGTAACTTCATCACGGTGAACAACCGGATGTATGAGCTGATCCAGTTCCACTTCCACCGGCCGTCGGAGGAGCGCATCAACGGCAAGGGTTATGAGATGGTGATGCACCTGGTGCACAAGGATGGCGAGGGCAAGCTGGCCGTGCTGGCGCTGCTGCTGGAGCGCGGCAAGCCGCAGCCGGTGATCCAGACGGTGTGGAACAACCTGCCGCTGGAGAAGCTGGAAACGCTGGCGCCGTCGACCGTGCTCGATCCGCTGGACCTGATTCCGGCGCGCCGCGACTACTTCACCTTTATGGGTTCGCTGACCACGCCGCCGTGTTCCGAGGGCGTGTTGTGGCTGGTGATGAAGGAGCCGGTGCAGGCCTCGCCGGCGCAGATGGCGCTGTTCAGCCGCCTTTATCCCTTGAATGCGCGGCCTATCCAGCCGGGTTCCGGCCGCATCGTCAAAGAGTCCAACTAATGCGCGTGCATTTACCCCGCACGGCCAGCCGGGGTCAGACCCCATGCGGGGTCTGACCCCTAAGCGGTACGGCATGCGTATCGCTCAGGCACGCGGGGTTGGCAGTTAGTCTGCCGTGATGCGATGGTTGCCGGTCCACGTGGCGCCGGCGGCCAGCTGCTGCTGATCGATGCGCGCCGGTTCGATGCAGACGAAGCGCAGGTACTCGTCATCGGCCAGGTCCACCAGCGCCTTGGCGTCGTCCTGGCCGGGATTCCACACCACCCAGTTGTCGTAGCCTTGCTGCTCCAGGCGCAGCGTGGCGTTGGCCGTGTTCAGCGTCAGCGTCGGCGTGGACTGGTAGAGGCGGTCCAGCTTCTCGGTGAAGTGCAGCGCCGGGTGCTGCTGCGTCAGCGTTTCCTGGTGATGGTCGGTGCAGCGCATGTGCTGCAGGCCGCTGATGCTGGTCGCCGCCAGCTGGCCGACGTCGTAATAGGTGTGCAGCGCGACGCCGAACGGGAACTCCTGCGCGCCGCTGTTATGCACCTTCAATTGCGCATCGAGCGAGTCGCCGTGCAGGGTGAAGCGCAGCGTCAGTTCGAAGGCGTGCGGCCAGGCTTGCGCGTGTTCGGGCGCCAGGTCGTCCTGATTCAGACTGAATTCGAGGAAGGACTGGCCGCCGTCGCCGCCGCTGCCGGTCAGGCGCCAGGTGCTGACGCGGGCGAAGCCGTGGCGCAGGCCGGGGCCGCGCACATTAAACTGCGGGAAGATCACCGGCACGCCGCCGCGTATGGCCTTGCTGCCGTCGAGCGGCGTCTGCGAACTGACGAACAGCCGCTCCTTGCCATCGCCGGTTTTCCATGACAGCAGGTGGGCGCCGAACAGCGACACCGTCGCCTGGCTGCCGTCGGCCGCTGTGATCTGTACTGCCGGCAGTGCGCCGTATTCCGTGTTGAGTACTACAGCCATGTCTCGTCCGTTTTAGTTATGTCAGCCGGTTCTTTGCCAGCGGTGGGTTCTTCGCGAAATAACGCCGTATGCCCTTGACGATGGCATCGGCCAATTGGTTCTGGTAGCCGTCGTCGAGCAGCTTGGCTTCCTCTTCCGGGTTGGAGATGAAGGCGGTCTCGATCAGGATCGACGGAATGTCCGGCGCCTTCAGCACCGCGAAGCCGGCCTGCTCGACCGAGCCTTTGTGCAGGCGGTTGATGCCGCCGATCTCGCCCAGCACCGATTTGCCCAGCCGGAGCGAATCGTTGATCTGCGCCGTGGTCGACAGGTCCAGCAGCACGCTGGCCAGCTGGCGGTCCTGGGTCTTGACGTTGACGCCGCCGATGGTGTCGGCCAGGTTTTCCTTGTCCGCCAGCCAGCGCGCCGCCGACGAGCTGGCGCCTTTTTCCGACAGCACGAACACCGACGAGCCGCGCGCGGTCGGCTGCACGAAGGCGTCCGCGTGGATGGAGACGAACAGGTCGGCCTGCACCTTGCGGGCCTTGTCGACGCGGGTGCCGAGCGGGACGAAGTAGTCGGCGTCGCGCGTGAGCATCACGCGCATGTTCGGGAATTCCTCGATCTTGTCCTTCAGACGCTTGGCGATGGCCAGCACGATGTCCTTCTCGCGGCTGCCGTTCTTGCCCGACGCGCCGGGGTCTTCGCCGCCGTGGCCTGGGTCCAGCACCACGGTCAGCATGCGTATCAGCTTGCCGTTCTTGTCGGTTTTTTCAGGGGCGTGGGCCTGCTCCGCGCGCGGCTCGGCCTTGGTGTTGGGCTTGAGCGCTTCCAGCGGCGTTTGCGGCGCGGTGGCGAGGGCGTCGGCTTCGGCCGGCTTCAGCGGCGGCATGTCGCCCTTGGGCGCGCTGCCGGTGGCGGCCGCGCTGGACGGCGGCAGTTTGCCATCGCCCGACCAGTCGCCTTTTTCGATCATCGCGGCGATCGGGTCGACCGGCTTGACCGGATACAGGTCGAAGATCAGGCGGTGCTTGTAGTTGCCGGCCGGGGCCAGCGTGAACACCTGCGGCGTGATTTCTTCCTTCAGGTCGAACACCAGGCGCACCACGTTGGGCCGGTTCTGGCCCACGCGCACCTGCTTGATGTACGGGTCGTTGGACTGGATCTTGGCGACCAGGCTTTTGAGCGTCGGGTTCAGTTCCAGGCCTTCGATGTCGACCACCATGCGCTCCGGGTCCTTGACGATGAAGTGGGTGGCCTTGAGCGCGGCGTCGTTTTCCAGCGTGACGCGGGTGTAGTCCTCCGCCGGCCAGACCCGCACCGCCAGGATTTGCGCGGCGTAGGCACGGATCGGCGCCACCACGGACAGCAGCAGCGTGGCGCCGGCCTTGAGGACGGTGCGGCGCGAAACAGGCGGGCTTTTTACGCCCTTGTTCACATGTTCGGGGCGAATTTGAGGCGTTGAAGGCATGAGTTACCCAGTGCGGTGGACGCCTGCAATTCTACATCACGGCCGTTGCCGGCCACAGTCAGAAACAGGTTGATATCGGCGGCAGGCAGCACGCGGTCGGCCTTTTCGGGCCATTCGACGATGCAGATGTTGTCGCCGTTGAAGTCTTCGCGGAAGCCGGCGTCAAGGAATTCCTCCGGGCTGCCCATGCGGTACAGGTCGAAATGGATCACGCTGACGCTGCGGCCGTCGAGCTGTATCGCATACGGTTCGGACAAGGTGTAGGTTGGACTTTTGACCGTGCCCACGTGGCCGGCGGCGTGCAGCAGGGAGCGGGTGAGGGCGGTCTTGCCGGCCCCCAGGTCGCCGTGCAGGTAGATCACCAGGCCGGGCGCCAGGGCGCGCGCCAGGGCCGTGCCCAGGGCGGCGGTGCCGGCTTCGTCATGGAGATGGGCTTGGAAGTGCTGCATCAATTAGAATGTCGTGTTGGTTGGATCGCCAGCCATTGTAACCGCCACCTGCTACCGATGTCCCTGCCAGTAACCAATTTAGCCGAACTTGCCCTCAGCATCAAGCGCTGGGGTGTGGAGCTGGGCTTCGCCGAAATCCGCATCACCGACATCGACCTCAGTCATGCCGAGGCGGGCCTGCAGGCGTGGCTGGACGCCGGCATGCACGGCGAAATGGACTATATGGCCACCCACGGCATGATGCGCGCCCGTCCTGCAGAGCTGGTGCCGGGCACGGTGCGGGTGATCAGCGCCCGCATGGACTATCTGCCGAGGGACACGGAAACGGGGGGCGACAACGACTGGCGCTTGCGGGAGGCGGCCCGGCTGGCCGATCCCGGCGCCGCCGTGATCTCGGTCTATGCGAGGGGCAGGGACTACCACAAGGTGCTGCGCGCGCGCCTGCAGCAGCTGGCCGACAAGGTGAAGGCGGAGATCGGGGAATTCGGCTACCGCGTCTTCACCGATTCGGCGCCGGTGATGGAGCTGCCGCTGGCCGAGAAGGCCGGCCTGGGATGGCGCGGCAAGCACACCTTGCTGCTGTCGCGTACCGCCGGGTCGATGTTCTTCATGGGCGAGTTCCTGGTCGACCTGCCGCTGCCGGTCGACGAGCCGACCGGCCGGCATTGCGGCCAGTGCTCGGCGTGTATCGATATCTGCCCGACCCAGGCCATCCTCGGACCGGGGCGGCTGGACGCGCGGCGTTGCGTGTCCTACCTGACGATCGAACTGAAAAGCGCGATCCCGGTGGAGATGCGGCCGCTGATCGGCAACCGCGTCTACGGTTGCGACGATTGCCAGACCGCCTGCCCGTGGAACAAGTTCGCGCAGCGCGCGGTGCTGCCGGACTTCGACGAGCGCCACGGCTTGGGCAGCGCATCGATGGTCGAACTATTCGCCTGGACCGAGGACGAATTCAACCGCAAGATGGAGGGCAGCCCGATACGCCGCATCGGCCACGAGCGCTGGCTGCGCAATATCGCGGTCGGCCTGGGCAACGCGGCGGCGGCCGGCGCCAAAGGCGATGCGGCCATCGTGGCGGCGCTGACGGCGCGCCGCGAGCACCCGTCGGAACTGGTGCGCGAGCACGTCGAATGGGCGCTGGCCTGCCACGCTTGAACTGCGCTACACTCGTGCGGTTCTTTTAAAAGGCCCACGTCCATGCATACTTCAACCAGATTCATCTCGCTGCTTGCCGGCGCGTCCTTCACGCTGGCCGCGCATGGCGTCAGCTTCGATGACTGGGCCGACAAGGTCGCCAACGCCAAGGTGCGCAACGATCCTGAACAGGCCACGCAGAAGCAGTACTTCAGCGCCAAGGAGCAGGATAGACTGGACCGCAAGCTCACGCCCAATACCATCGTCTACCGCGCCGGCGAAGTGGCCGCCGCCAAGACCGCGCTGGCGCAGCTGGCGAAGATCGACCAGCAGGCGCTGACGTCGCAGCAGCGCGCCAGCGCCGCCAGCATCGCCTGGAATTTGCGCGGCACCGTGGATGCCTGGCCCTACATGGACTACAACTTCGTGTTCAACCAGTTCGGCGGCCTGCATGTGCAGCTGGTGAACTTCCTGACGCAGACGCACCCGATCCGCAACCAGCGCGACGTGGAGAACTATCTGGTTCGCCTGAAGGCGGTGGCCGGCAAGATGGATACCGGCATCGTGCAGGCGCGCGGCGCTGCGAGGCACGGTATTGTGATGCCGACCTTCCTGACGCAATCCTCGATCGGGCAGCTGGACCGCTTCCTCGACGGCGCGCCGGAGAACAATGTCTTCGTCGCGACGCTGAAGCAGCGCATGAGCGGCTTGCAGGACGTGTCGCCGGAACAGCAGGCCAGGTTTGCGGCGGCGGCTGAAGCCATCGTCAAGCAATCGATTATCCCTGCGTTCCAGCGCGCCCGCGCGATGCTGCAGGACCAGCTGCCGCGCACCACCAACGACGCCGGCCTGTGGCGCCTGCCCCATGGCGACAAGGCCTACGCGCTGCTGCTCAAGCAGATGACCTCCACCGACTACACGCCGGAACAGATCCACAACATCGGCCTGCAGGAAGTGGCGCGCATCGAGAAGGAGATGGATGGTTTGCTGGTGTCGCTGGGCTATACCAACGGCAGCATCAAGGAGCGCATGGCGCAGCTGGAGAAGGACTCGCAGCCGAAGGATGCCGATCCGCGCCCGGCGCTGCTGGTCCGCTACGACGGCGTGCTGCGCGATGCGGAAGCGCGCGCGAAGGAGCTGTTCGACGTCACGCCGAAAGCGCCGGTGGTGGTCAAGCGCGAGCCGCCGTTCACCGAGAAGACCGCGGCGGCGCACTACACCGGACCGGCCAAGGACGGCACGCGGCCGGGTATCTTCTGGGCGCCGATGCCGGGGCCTGAGTTCCGCATTGTCGGCATCCGCACGCTGGTGTATCACGAGGGCGTGCCGGGCCACCACTTCCAGGTCGCGCTACAGCAGGAGAACGACAAGCTGCCGCGCTACCGGCGCGACCGCGTGTTCGCGGTGGGTTCGGCGTACGGCGAAGGCTGGGCGCTGTATGCGGAGCAGCTGGCGGCGGAGAACAATTGGTACGACGGCGACGTAGTCGGCCATCTGGGTCAGCTGGACGCGGAACTGTTCCGTGCACGCCGGCTGGTGGTGGACACGGGCCTGCATGCGATGAAGTGGACGCGCCAGCAGGGCATAGACTACGGCATCCCTGCTGCGGAGGTGGAGCGCTACGTGGCGATGCCGGGGCAGGCTTGCGCCTACAAGATCGGCATGATGCGCATCCTCGACCTGCGCGCCAAGGCGCAAAAAGCGCTGGGCGACAAGTTCTCGATCAAGGCCTTCCACAACGTGGTGCTAGAAACCGGCAACGTGCCGCTGCCGGTGCTGGAGCAGGTAGTGGACGAGTGGATCGCCGCGCAATAAACAGCTGGGGTCAAGTCTGACATTCGGACACGAGCTCTACCGTAAAAGCCTTCTACGGTAGAGCTCGTGTCCGAATGTCAGACTTGACCCCGGTTTTATTTTAGCAAGCCAGCGAGCTCGACGGCGGTTTTGACCTGCATCTTGTCGAAGATGTGGGCGCGGTGGACTTCGACGGTGCGCATGCTGATGCCCAGCTGGTCCGCCACCACCTTGTTCATCTTCCCCGCCAAAATAAGGTCCAGCACTTCGCGCTCGCGTGCCGACAGCGTGGCCAGGCGCGCGTGCACCGCCGCCATCGCGCCGGCCTGGCGCGAGTTGGCCAGCGCTTCCTGCACGCGGTCCATCAGCTGGTTGTCGTTGAAGGGCTTCTCGAAAAAGTCGAAGGCGCCGCGCTTGAGCGCGTCCACCGCCATCGGCACGTCGCCGTGACCGGTCAGGAAGATCACCGGCATGCGCTGCGTCAGGCCGCGCGTGGATAGCTGATCGAATGCGGCCACGCCGTTCATGTCCGGCATGCGCACGTCGAGCAGCACGCAGTCGCCGTCGGCGTCGAACTGGCCGGCCTCGGTGTGCGTCAGCAGCTTCAGCGCCGAGTCGTACGCGCGCGTGGGGATGCCGCGCGACGTGGCCAGCCAGGTGAGGGAGTCGCGCACGACCGCTTCATCATCGACGATATGCAGCATTCTTCAAGTCTCCTGTTCTGCTGTCGCCAGTACCGCCGGCAGCACGAAGGTAAATATGGTTCCGCCTTGCGGATTGGCGCTGTGGGTCAGCGAGCCGCCGTGGAATTCTATCGCGGTGCGGCAGATGTTGAGCCCCATGCCCATGCCTTCCGCCTTGGTCGAGAAGAACGGCGAGAACAAGCGCTGCGCCACGTCCTCCGGTATGCCGTGCCCCTGGTCGATCACCGCCACGCTGACCTGCGCGCTGGTCGCATCATACGCCGCCACCACGTTGAGCATGCGTCGCTGCGGCGGTATGTGCGCCATCGCTTCGATGGCGTTGCGGGTCAGGTTGAGCAGCACCTGCTCGATCATCACGCGGTCGGCGCGCACCGGCGGCAGGTCGGCCGGGATGCTGGCGTTGAAGGACACGTAGGCCTGGCGCGCCTGCAGCTCGATCAGCGCGCTGATGCCGTCCAATAGCGAGGCGATGCCGATCTCCTGCCGCTGCGGTTCGCTCTTCTTGACGAATTCGTGCACGCTGCGGATGATCTGGCCGGCCCGCTGCGCCTGCGCGCTGGCCTGTTCCAGCGCCGGCTTGAGGATGCCGCAATCGACCGCCGCGCCGCTGCTGTCGGCGCGTGCCAGCACATTGAGCGCGCCGGTGGTGTAGCTGGAGATGGCGGCCAGCGGCTGGTTCAGCTCATGCGCCAGCATCGACGAGATCTCGCCCATCGTCGCCAGGCGCGCGCTGGCCTGCAGCTTTTCGTGCTGCTGGCGGTTCAGCTCCTCGATGCGCTTGCGGTCCGAGATGTCGAGGATCGATCCCATCCAGCCGGTCTGGTTGCCGTCCTTGTCGACCAGCGGCGCTTCGAAGATCAGCACCGGCACGCGCTCGCCGTCGGGCCGCTGGAAGATGGTTTCGAACTGCGGCGTGACCTTGCCCGCCAGGACCGAGGCGAAACGGGTCTGGTATTCGGACATCGCTTCCGGCGCCCAGTAGGGCATGGGCGGCAGCATGCCGACCAGCTCCTCGGCCGGGTAGCCGACGATCTGGCAGAACGCCGGGTTGACGTAGGTGATGCGGCCTTCCAGGTCGCGCGCGCGCAGGCCGGTGACCAGCGAGTTTTCCATCGCGGTGCGGAACGACATCTGCTGGCGCAGCGCGCCTTCGGCCTCCAGCCGCCGCGAGATGTGGCCCCACAACGCCAGCAGGCTCCATAACAATCCCAGCGACAGCAGGATCACCGAGCCGACCAGCAGGTTGGGCAGCAGCTGCGGTTCGCTCTTGACGCTGTCCGTCACCAGCGTGACCGTGGCGCCGGGCAGGTCCAGCGCGCGCTTGTGGGTGTAGACGCCGTGGCCAGGGCCGGCGGCGGCGCGGCGCGCCAGCACCTTGTCGTCGCGGTCGATCAGCGAGACCTGGTTGTCCTGCGCGAACCACCACGGCACCATCTCTTCCAGCAGCGCGCTGGTTTGGTAGGTGGCCACCAGGTCGCCGATGTATTCGTCGCCGCGGAACAGCGGCACATGGTAGTCCATCAGCACCGCGGCGGGAGCGGCCGACAGATTGGGCGTTTGCGCTTCCGGTTGGGTGTATGTGGCGTGGCGGGTCTTGCGGGCCAGCTCCATGGTCGCCTTGGAAGCTTCCGACAGTTCGACCCGCGTCGCTTGCGGATCGCTGCTGGCGGCCAGCGTGCCGTCCGGCCGCAGCCAGATCACGCGCAGCAGCTCGTGGCCGTTCTTCAGCAGACGCGCCAGGCGATCGTGCACCTGCTCCGGCCGCAGCCGGCCGGCGCTGATCTCGGCGCCCAGGCCGCGCAGGCTTTCCTCGTCGCGGCCCAGCTGGAAGCGGATGGTTTGCTCGACCCACAAGGTGTCGGCGATCAGCTGTTCCTGGCGCTCGTTGCTTTCCATCTGGCGCGCCTGCCATGGCAGCCAGATCAAGATCGCCAGAAAGAACAGCACCAGCAGGATGGGCAGCAGCCAGCGCAGCGATGAGCTGTAATGGGCGCGGCGCGGCGGGATCTGGACTGGTGTGGCTGTCATGGACGCTCAGGGTAAGGCCTTGGAGTGGCGGCGCCATTGTGGTTTTCCACAGTTGATACCCTTGCCACTATTGGTAAGAATCGGTCAAACTAGAACAATAGCGTATTTTAATTCCCTTCTGGAGACTTCATGAAATTGAAAGCTGTTCTACTGGCCCTGAGCGTTGCTCTGAGCTGTAACGCCTATGCTCAGGCACCTATCGTCATCAAATTCAGCCACGTGGTCGCCACCGATACTCCGAAGGGTCAGGCCGCGGAGCGTTTCAAGCAGTTGGCCGAGAAGGCGACCAACGGCCGCGTCAAGGTCGAAGTCTATCCAAATAGTCAGCTGTACAAGGACAAGGAAGAACTGGAAGCGCTGCAGCTGGGCGCCGTGCAGATGCTGGCGCCGTCGCTGGCCAAATTCGGCCCGCTGGGCGTGAAGGAGTTCGAGGCGTTCGACCTGCCGTATATCTTCCCGTCGAAGACTGCGCTGTATAACGTCACCGAAGGCGAAATCGGCAAGGGCCTGATGAAGAAGTTGGAACCGAAGGGGATCACCGGCCTGGCGTTCTGGGACAATGGCTTCAAGCTCATGTCGGCCAACAAGCCGCTGCATAGCGTGGCCGATTTCAAAGGACTGAAGATGCGTATCCAGTCGTCCAAGGTGCTGGACGCGCAGATGCGCGCGCTGGGTGCGAACCCGCAGGTGCTGGCCTTCTCCGAGGTGTACCAGGCGCTGCAGACCGGCGTGGTCGACGGCACCGAGAATCCGCCGTCGAATATGTATACCCAGAAGATGCACGAGGTGCAGAAGTATGTGACCGTGTCGAATCACGGTTACCTGGGTTATGCGGTCATCGTCAACAAGAAGTTCTGGGATGGCCTGCCGGCCGACATCCGCACCGCGCTGGAAAGGGCGATGAAGGAGGCGACCACGTTTGAAAAAGCCATCTCCCAGCGCGACAACGACCAGGCGCTGGAGGCTATCAGGAAGGCCGGCAAGACCGATATCTACACGCTCAGCGTGAAGGAGCAGGCCGAGTGGCGCAAGGCGCTGCTGCCGGTGCAGAAGGATATGGAGGGCCGTATCGGCAAGGACCTGATCTCGGCGATCAACAAGGAAGCAGCTAAATAATTTAGCTCGTTTTAAACGAAAAAAAGCCCCGTGTGCGCCAAGACCACACGGGGCTTTTTTGTGCTGATTGAGCTCTGGCGTTACCCCGCAGGGCCAGGCAGGGACGGACCCCGTACGGGGTCCGTCCCTTGCATGCCGCCGTGCGGGGCTGGTGTTACATCAGGCCCATCGCTTTCGGCAGCCACAGCGACAGTCCCGGCCAGTAGGTGACGATCACCAGGAACACCAACATCGTCAACAGCCACGGCATCACGGCCACGGTCAGTTCGGAGATGCTCATCTTCGAGATGCCGCTGGCCACGTACAGGTTCAGGCCGACCGGCGGGTGGCACAGGCCCACTTCCATGTTGGCGTCGATCATGATGCCGAAGTGGACGGCGTCGATGCCCAGGCGGATCGCGGCCGGGTGCAGGATCGGCGCCATCACCAGGATGATGGACGACGGCTCCATCACGTTACCGGCCAACAGCAGCAGGATGTTGGTGAAGAACAGGAAGCCGGCCTGGCCCAGGTCCTTGGCCAGGATCCAGTCCGCCATCGCCTGCGGGATGTTCTCGTGCGCCATCAGGAAGGAGAACAGCACGGCGTTGGTGATGATGTACAACAGCATCGCGCTCAGGCTGGCCGACTTCTTCAGCACTTCCGGCGTCTTCTTCAGCGGCATGTCCTTGTAGACGAACACCGAAATGATGAAGGAATACACCGCGCTCATCGCCGCCGCCTCGGTCGGCGTGAAGATGCCCTTGGTGATGCCGCCGATGATGATCACCACCAGCATCAAGCCCCACACGCTGTCCTTGAACGCCTTGAGGCGCTCGCCCCAGGTGGCTTTGCGCATGCGCGGATAGCCGTTCTTTTTGGCCAGCACCCAGGTGGTGGTGCACAGCATCACCGTCAGCAGGATGCCGGGGAACAGGCCGGCCAGGAACAGCGCGCCGATCGAGGTGTTGGTTGAAATGGCGTAGATCACTTTCGGGATCGACGGCAGCATCAGAATGCCCAGCGAACCGGCTGTGATGATGACGCCGGCGCCGAAGCGCTTCGGATAGCCCTGCTTGACCATGGCCGGCAGGATGATGGAGCCGATCGCCACCACCGTCGCCACCGACGAGCCGCACACCAGCGCGAACATGGCGCACGCGATGATGCCGGCCAGCGCCAGGCCGCCGTGCCAGTGGCCGATCAGGCTGGTGGCGAACTTGATCATGCGCTTGGCTACGCCGCCGTGGGTCAGGAAGTTACCGGCCAGGATGAACAGCGGGATGGCCATGATCTCGAACTTCTCGATGCCGCTGAACAGCTTGAGCGCCACCGCCTCGACCGGCACGTGGGTCAGCAGGTACATGAACATCAGCACCGTCAGGCCGAGCGCGATGGAGACCGGGATGCCGGTCAACATCAGCGCCAGCAGCAGCGCGAACACGATGCCGACCTTGCCGCCGATGACGCACACCGACAGCAGGATGGCGGCGATGCCGATCAGCCAGGCTGCCGCGCGCTTCCTGGACATCACCTTGACCGAGGTGAGTGCGGCGCCGCTCATTTGGCACCTCCGTGGGCCGGCTGGGTGACGGCAAACATGTCGTCGTCTTTGGCGTCGTCCAGGCCCTCGACCTGGGTTTCGTCCTGGTGCGGCATCTCGCCGGTGCGCCAGTAGACCAGCGACACCTGGATGAAGCGGAAGCACATCAGGTAGGAGCCCATCGGCACCACCGAATAGATGAACCAGGTCGGCCACTCCAGGTCGGGCGTGGTCGGGCCTTCGGTCAGGGCGCTGACATCCAGGCCCAGCTTGTTGAACAGCGCGTAGTGCATGCCGTTCTCCCACACGAAGGTCAGGCCCAGCGTGCCGATGATGCCGGTAAACAGCATGCCGCAGGCCAGCGCGACGTAGGTGGCGCGGCGGCGCCAGGCGTCCGGCAGGCGGCTGACCAGCACGTCGACGCCGACGTGGACGCCCATGCGCACGCCGTAGGCGGCACCGAACTTGGCCATCCACACGAACATGATGATGGCCAGTTCCTGGGCCCACTCGAAGTGCAGCGAGAGCAAATAGTCCTGGACGCCGGGGATGGGCAGGCCGGTGCCGTAACGGTGCAGCACGGACAGGAAAATGATCAGGGTGGCGCCTGCCATCAGGAAGGTGATGATCCACTCCTCCAGATGGTCCAGTAGTTTTGCGAACATGATTTGTCTCTTATTTTATTGATGCCGGGAAATCCGGCATTTTCGCCTAAATTATAATTTTGTTGGGCTCAAAGCAATGAGGGGTACTACTAGGTCTTTTGGCAAAAACAAGCCCAATACCACAACTTTCTTGATGTGCGCCAGATTTGTTTCATGTTTAAAGCGAGGCCGTCCCGGGACCGAAAAAAAAGGAGAAAAAGCGAAATAGATACGTTATGATTGCGTCGCTCTCAGGGATAACTGCATATCAATATGCGATCCGGTAGCAAGAATTGTAGGTGGGGAGTGTGTAGAGAAACGGTACTGAATACCGGCAATAGATCGAGGAGACCACGTTTTACAGAATGTCGTTGTTATAGTCGCTGCAGGCCGCCACAAGCGCGCTACGGGGACAGGCAAACGACCGGGAACGTGAAGCAGGATTTGGAAACGCACCGCAAGGTGCGTTTTTTTTCGCCTGTCGCCAGCAGCGCGGATTTACAATGCAACGGTGTGGTTTTTTTAATGTAGTTTGAATGCAACAAAATGGTGCATTACGACAACTTTGGCCGGCTTTTTTGGTGCGTAGAGTGTGATGAAAATACAACAGCAGCATGAATTGTTTTCCGCCGTCCTGGATTTACCGCTTGGAAAGCTAGGCGTGCGCACGGCAAGTGGTCTGATAACTGAACTGTGTTACCTGCCGCCCCATTTTGATGCAAAGGCGCCGCAGGACGCCATCGCGGAACGGGCGGCCGCGCAGCTGGAGCAGTATTGCCGGGACGCCGATTTCGTCTTCGACCTGCCGCTCAAGCGCGCCGGCACCGAGTTCCAGCACAAGGTCTGGGACGCCATCCGCGCTATCCCGCGCGGCAGCGTGCGCACCTACGGCGAGCTGGCCAGGCACATCGGCTCGGCGCCGCGCGCGGTGGGCCAGGCGTGCGGCGCCAACTGGTTCCCGGTGGTGGTGCCTTGTCACCGCGTCACCTCTGCCAGCGGCCTGGGTGGCTTCGCCAACAGCGACGACCCCAATGGCTACCTGCTGGGCATCAAGCGCTGGCTGCTGGCGCATGAAGGATCGAGCGAATACGCATGGCAACAGACAACGCTGCTCTGATCGACGAGTTCTGCGACAGCCTGTGGCTGGAGGACGGCCTGTCGAAGAACACGCTGGAAGCCTACCGGCGCGACATGCGCCTGTTCGCCACCTGGCTGGAGAAGAAGCGGCCGCAGGTGGCGGGGCTGGCGGCGGCCGCCGCGCACGACATCGAGGGCTATATCGCCGCCCGCCACCAGGACAGCGGCAAGGCCACCTCGTCGAACCGGCGGCTGTCGGTGATACGGCGCTTCTACCAGATGCTGCTGCGCCAGCGCCGCATCGCCGACGACCCGACGCTGAAATTGGTATCTGCCAAGCAGCCGGCGCGCTTCGTCCACACCTTGAGCGAAATTCAAGTGGAGGCCCTGCTGGCGGCGCCCGACGTCGCCACGCCGCTGGGCCTGCGCGAGCGCACCATGCTGGAGCTGATGTACGCCAGCGGCCTGCGGGTGTCCGAGCTGGTCACGCTCAAGCTGCTGGAACTGAGCCTGAACGACGGCGTGCTGCGCATCACCGGCAAGGGCGCCAAGACGCGGCTGGTGCCGTTCGGGCAGCAGGCGCGGGTGTGGATCGAGCGCTACGTCAAGGAAGCGCGCGGCGTCATCCTCAACGGCCAGGTCGACGACGCGCTGTTCGTCACCGGGCGCGGCGGGCCGATGACGCGGCAGATGTTCTGGATCTTGATTAAAAAACATGCTTTAAAGGCCGGCATCACGGCGCCGCTGTCGCCGCACACCTTGCGCCACGCCTTCGCCACCCACCTGCTGAACCACGGCGCCGACCTGCGGGTGGTACAGTTACTGCTGGGCCATTCGGATATCTCGACGACGCAAATCTACACCCACGTCGCGCGCGAACGCCTGAAGCATTTGCATGCGCAGCATCATCCCCGCGGCTGAAAAACTTGCGCCGGCCGTAACTGCGTCATAATGTGGGCAGGTAATCGAACCGTATAAAGAAGAGGTGGCAAATGGCAAAGACGAATTTCGCGTATGAAAAGCGCCAGCGTGAGCTGGAGAAGAAGAAAAAAGCGGATGAAAAAGCCCGGCGCAAGGCCGAGCTGAAGAACAACCCAGGCCTGGCCCAGGAAGGCGAGCTTGACGAGGCCGATGGCGGCGATGCCGCCGACGGCGACGCGGCAGCCGCCGAGTAATTACAGATCATCGGGGGTCAAGTCTGACATTCGGACACGGGCTCTACCGTAGCGCACGCTACGGTAGAGCCCGTGTCCGAATGTCAGACTTGACCCCCGAGTTGTTTACGCGACTTCGTTGCGGGCCTTGATGTCGTGCATCGGTTCGATGGCGTCCTGCAGCGCGGCCTCTTCGTCGTGCGCCTTGCCCTTGAAGAAGCGGGCGCAGCGCTTGCCCAGGCTGTCGAGGTAGGTGTAGGCCACCGGCACCACCACCAGGGTCAGCAGCGTGGAGGTGATCACCCCGCCGATCACCGCGCGCCCCATCGGCGCCTGCGTCTCGCCGCCGTCACCCATGCCGATCGCCATCGGCAGCATGCCGAACACCATCGCCAAAGTGGTCATCACGATGGGCCGCAGCCGCACCTGGCCGGCCGACATGATGGCTTCGCGCTGGCCCATGCCGCCGCGCTGCGCGTGGTTGGTGAAGTCCACCAGCAGGATGGCGTTCTTGGTCACCAGACCCATCAGCATGATGAAGCCGATCACCGAGAAGATGTTCAGCGTGCTGCCGGTGATCAGCAGCGCCACCAGCACGCCGATCAGCGACAGCGGCAGCGACATCATGATCGCCACCGGCTGCAGGAAGCTGCCGAACTGCGAGGCCAGCACCAGGTAGATGAAGATCACCGCGATGCCCAGCGCGATCATGGCCGACGACATGCTCTCTTCCATGTCCTGCGCATTGCCGCCGACGTCGAAGCGCACGCCGGCCGGCAGCTCGATTTCCTTCATGGCCTTCTTGACGTCGCTGTCGACGTCGCCGCCGGGACGGCCTTCGACGCCGGCATACACCGCCACCCGGCGCTGCAGCGCCTGGCGCTTCAACACCTGCGGGCTGAACGAGGGCACGAAGTCCACCACCTGGCGCAGCGGCACCATCACCGGACGGCCGTCCGGCCCCAGCTTGCTGGAGGCCAGCGACAGGTCGGCCAGGTCGGCGATCTTCTGACGGCCGGACTTGGGCAGCTGCACGTTGACGTCGTAGTTCTGGCCATCGTCGGCCAGGAAGTGGCTGGTGGTGTCGCCCGCCACGAACGGCCGCAGCGCGCTGCCGATCTGCTGCACCGACAGGCCGAGGTCGCTGGCCAGCTCGTTGTTGATCTTGACCGTGGTCGACGGGTTGGCGCCTTCCTGGCTGTATTCGAGGTCGGCGATGCCCTTGATCTTGCGCATCTTGTCCATCAGGTGGTGGGCCACCGAATCGAGCTTGCCTTCGTCGGTGCCGAGGATGGCGATGAAGATCGGCTTCCAGCCTACCGACATGGTGATGCCGGCGATCTTGCTCAGGCGCGCGCGCACCACGCCTTCCAGCTCCTTCTGCGAGCGGCGCTTGGTGGTCTTGCGGTCCTGCAGCTTCATGTCGATCTGGGCGTTGTTGCGGCCTTCCTGCGTGCCCACCACCGAGATCACGCTGGCGATTTCAGGGAAGGCCTTCAATGCCTCCTCGACCTGGTGCACCTTGTTGTCGGTGTACTCCAGGCTGGAGCCGACCGGGGTCTTCAGGTGCAGGTTGATCCAGCCGTTGTCCTGGTCGGGGAACATCTCGCCGCCTATCATCGGCACCAGCATCAGGCTGGCGACGAACAGCGTAGCGGCGAAGGCCAGCGTCAGCTTGCGCCAGCGCAGCGCCAGGCCCAGCACCTTGCCGTACACCACGTGCAGTCTTTCCACGCCGCCTTCCAGCCAGTGCATGAAGCGGCCCAGCCACGGCAGGTATTTGAAGCGGTCCTTGACCGGGTCCGGCCACACCGAGGACAGCATCGGATCGAGTGTGAAGCTGACGAACAGCGACACCAGCACCGCCACCGCGACGGTGATGCCGAACTGCAGGAAGAAGCGGCCGATGATGCCCTGCATGAAGGCCACCGGGATGAACACGGCGACGATGGCGAAGGTGGTGGCCATCACGGCCAGGCCGATTTCGTTGGTGCCGTCCTCGGCCGCGCGGCGGTGGTTCTTGCCCATGCCGAGGTGGCGCACGATGTTCTCGCGCACCACGATGGCGTCGTCGATCAGCAGGCCGATGCACAGGGACAGCGCCATCAAGGTCAGGAAGTTGAGCGTGAAGCCGAAGAACTTCATGGCGATGAAGCTGGCCATCACCGAGATCGGCAAGGTCAGGCCGGTGATGATGGTCGAGCGCCACGAGTGCAGGAAGAAGAACACGATGATCATCGTCAGTACCGCGCCTTCGATGATGGTTTCCTTCACGTTGTCGAGCTGGCTTTGCACCTTGAGCGATTCATCGTTCAGCACGGTCAGCGTGATGTCGGCCGGCAGCGTCTTCTGCAGGTCGGCGGCGACCTGCTGGATGCGCCGGCCCACCTCGACCACGTTGGCGTCCTGCACCTTGGTGATGTCGATGGTGACGGCGCGCTTGCCGTTCAGGCGCGACACCGACAGCTCTTCCTGCGCGCCGTCGATCACCGTGGCGACCTGCTCCAGGAACACCGGCCCGTTGGCGCGGCGCGCCACGATGATCTTGTTGAAGTCGCGCGCATCCTTCATCTTGCCCTCGACCCGCACCAGCTGCTCGCTGCCGGCGTAGCTGATCGAGCCGGCCGGCAGGTTGGTGTTGGTGGCCTGGATGGCATTGATCACCTCGTCAACGCCGATGGCTTGCGCGTTGAGGTCGCTGGGGCGCAGGCTGATCAGGATCTGGCGCGAGGCCGTGCCGTTCAGGCGCACCTGGCCGACGCCGGCCACGCCCTGGAAGCGCTTGCCGATCAGCTGGTCGGCCATGGTCGACAGGTCGCGCAGCGTATGGTCGCTGGCGGTCAGGCCGATCTGCGCGATCGGGCGGCTGTTCTCGCCTTCGAAGCGGACGATGAACGGGTCCTTGGCCTCCTTGGGGAAGCGCGGGCGCACCTGCGCCACCTTGTCGCGCAGGTCCTGCATGGCCTTGTCCATATTGGTGGACAGTTCGAAATCGATGTAGATGCCGGCGCGGCCTTCCCACGAGTTGGCGCGCAGGGTCTTGATGCCGCTGACGGTGTTGACCACGTCCTCGATCGGCCGGGTGATGTCGTTCTCCACCGCCTCCGGCGAGGCGCCCGGATAATTGACCTCGATCATCGCACCGGGGATGTCGACGTTGGGCATGGATTCCAGGCCCAGTCCCCGGTAGGAGAACAGGCCCAGCACCACCAACGCCACCATCACCATGGTGGCGAAGACCGGGTTCTGGATACTGGTTTTAGTGATCCACATGATTTAGCCCTTCTGTGCCAGCATGGCGGACTTGGCCGGCTGGGCCGGCGTGGCGACATTGGCCGGCAGCTTGACCTGGCTGCCCGGCTTGACGCTGTCGAGTTTGGAGACGATGACGTTGGCGCCCGGCGCCAGGCCGTCGACCACTTCGGCGTAGCCTTCGTCCTCGTTGCGCAGGCCCAGCTTGACCGGCTGCGCGATGACCTTGCCCTGTTCGATCTTGTACACCACCTGCTGGCCCTTCTCGGTGCGCAGCGCCGCCGTCGGCACGATGGGCATCACGGCGGAGCGGTCGGTGACGATGCTGCCCTTGGCGAACATGCCGGCGCGCAGCGCGCTGTCGTCGTTCTTCACCGAGATGTAGACCAGCATCGCGCGCGAGCCGGCCTCGGTGGCTGGATTGATGCGCGCCACCTTGCCGGCGAAGTCGCGGCCCTGGAAGCCGTCGACCTTGAACCTGACGTCCTGGCCCACTTTCACGCGCGGGATTTCCGAGGCCGGCACCTGCGCCTCCAAGGTCAGCTCGGACAGGTTGACGATGCTGTAGACCGGCATGTCCGGCGCCAGCTTCTCGCCGGCCTGCACGTGGCGCTTGCTGACCACGCCGCTGATCGGCGCCCTGATGACGCCGTCGTTCAGCGCGATGCGCGCGATCTCCACCATCGCGGCGGCCGACTTGACGTTGGCGCGCGCCAGGTCGACGCTGTTCTGCGTCGAATCGTAGGCGTTCTGCGAAATGTATTTTTGCTTGAGCAGGGCCTGGCTGTTGGCTTCGTTCTTGCTCGCCAGCGACAGCTTGGCCTGCGCCTCGTCGAGCATGGCCTGCTGCTGTTGCAGGCGCGCGCGCAGGTCGGCCTGGTCGATGCGGGCCAGCACCTGGCCGGCCGCCACCGCCATGCCTTCCTGCACCGTGGTGGCCTCCACCACGCCCGAGACCTTGGACTTGATGGTGGCCGAACTCAGGGGCGCCAGCGAGCCGGATAAGGGCAAGCTGACCGCCAATGACCGGGCATCGATGGCCGCGATATCGCCGCTGGCCAGTTCGAAGATTTCCTGTTTCTTTTTATCGTCCTTGGCCGCCTGCGCGCTTGGCGGCGGCGCGTCCTTCTTGTGCAGGACGGTCCAGCCGCCGCCGGCCAGGCCGATGACGATCAGCGCCGCCAGCGGCTTGCGCCAGCGCTTGCTGCGCACGGTGGTTTGTGGGGGAGCGGGCAAGGTTTCAAGTTTCATATCGTTCTTCTATCAAAAGGTCGCCACGGCGCATATTGGCACTTTAGGAATTTTCAAGACCGGCTGCCAGTGGAATGCGACAGGCCGCGAAAAAATACGGATGAACGGTAAAAACGGGCGATCAAGCGCGTTTGACGGAGGTCAATGGTTTATTCCTGTCAGCGGCAAGAATGGGCTAGGCCTGAGAGGGCGATCTGCCGGAGAGGGCCAGGTGGCAAAAGCAAACAAGCGGGACGACGGCGCCTGCGCGGATTTCCGCGCGATGTACGCGCAAACCAGCGATGCCGTGCTGCTGTTGCAGGATGGCCGTGTGGCCGCCTGCAACCCCGCCGCGCTGGCGCTGTTCGAATGCGGCCAGCCGGACCGCTTGCTGGGCCTGGGGCTGGTCGATTTGTCACCATTGCAGCAGGCCGAGGGCGTGCTGTCCGCGCGCGCCATGGCCGACCTGCTGGCCGAAGCCCAGCGCGACGGCAACCGTCAGTTCGAATGGCGCTGCGTGGGTTGCGGCGGGCGCCAGTTCTGGGCCGACGTGCTGCTGACCGCCATCGGCCCGCAACGCATGTATGTGGTGATCCGCGACATCTCGGCCCGCAAGCACGAGCAGCTGGTGATGTACCTGGCCTTGCTGTCCGACGTCGCCGACCGCCGCCGCTCCGAGGAACAGACCCGCCACCTGGCCGAGCACGACTTCCTGACCGACCTGCCGAACCGGGTGCTGTTGCTCGACCGCCTGAGCCTGGCGATGGCGGCGGCGCGGCGCAAGCGCAGCCGGCTGGCGATCCTGTTCCTCGATCTCGACCGTTTCAAGAACATCAACGACACCCTGGGTCACCACGTCGGCGACCAGCTGCTGCGGGAGGTGGCGGCGCGGCTGGCGCGCTGCGTGCGCAGCGTCGACACCGTCAGCCGCCAGGGCGGCGACGAGTTCGTCATCATGCTGTCCGAGATCGGCGGCATCGACCAGGTGGCCCATGTGGCCGACACGGTGCTGGCCGCCATCAGCCAGGAGTTCGTGCTGGAGCCGCACCGGCTGCATGTGAGCACCTCGATCGGCGTCAGCATCTATCCCGACGACGGCGCCGACATGGACACCCTGATCCGCAACGCCGACCTGGCCATGTACCACGCCAAGGAAAAAGGCCGCGGCGGCTTCCAGTTCTTCAGCCCGGAAATGAACGCGCAGATCGTCGAGCGGGTGGCGTTTGAAAACGACCTGCGGCGCGCGCTGCGCGAGCAGCAGTTCGTGCTGGAATACGAGGCCCAGGTCGATATCGCCAGCGGCCGGCCGCTGGCGGCCGAAGCCTTGCTGCGCTGGCAGCATCCGACCCAGGGCCTGCTGCCGCCGGAGCGCTTCGTCGCGGTGGCCGAGGACAGCGGGCTGATGGTGTCGATCGGCCAGTGGGTGCTGGAGCAGGCCTGCCGCGACGCCCGGCGCTGGCAGGACGCCGGCTATCCGCTGACGGTGGTGGTCAATCTGTCGCAGACGCAGTTCTTGCAGCGCAACCTGGCCGACAGCGTCGGCGCGGCGCTGGCGGCGTCCGGCCTGGCGCCGCAGTGGCTGGAGCTGGAGCTGGCCGAGGCCATCGTCATGAAGCACGCGGCCTCGGCGCCGGCCACGCTGAACGCCTTGCGGGCGCTGGGTGTGCGGCTGGTGGTCGACGACTTTGGCACCGGCTACGCGCGGGTCGGCCACCTGCGCGAGTACCCGTTCGACAAGCTGAAGATAGACCGCACCTTCATCGACGACATCGGCAACGGCAACGGCAACGGCGCCGACGGCGCGCAGTCGCCGGTAGCGGTGATCGCCATCATCGCCATGGCGCGCAGCCTGGGGCTGACGGTGCTGGCGGAAGGGGTGGAGACCGAGGCGCAGCTGCACTTCCTGGCGCAGCACGGCTGCCAGCAGTTCCAGGGCCGCTACGTGCGGAACAAGGGCTTGCTCGACGGCCTGGGCGGCCTGCTCGACGGCGCAGCCTAGGTCGTTCCCGCGCAGGCGGGAACCCATGCTGAGCGGACTGGGTGACGTCCTATGGAGGGAATGACGTTAGAGCGCCCCGGCGCGGTCGCGCGCGCCGTACAGGCGCAGCCGCACCAGCACCTGGCCGTGGTCGGACGCTTCCGGCCGGTCCTGCAGCAGGTGGTCGTTCAGGTAGGTCACGTCCAGCACCTCGCCGACCGCGTAGCGCGAGGCCGGGTTGAATTCCTCCGACACCAGCACGTGGTCAATGGTCATGTGGTGGCCTTCGTGGATGTTGGTGTAGCCGACCTGGCGCAGCGTGTCGCGGCCCAGCTGGATCTGGTTGCAGTCGAACATGCGCCCGCTCAGCTCCTCGCCCGGCAGGCCGGCCGCGCCCGAGCCCATGACGATGGCGGTGGTGACGGCGTCGGCGGTGTCGTTGAAATCGCCCAGCACCACGCGCGGCCGGCGCGCGTTGCTTTCGAGCTTGCTGAGCAGGGCGCGCAGGGCCACCGCCTCGGTGCCGCGCCGTATCAGCGAGCGCAGGTTGGCTTGCGCGTAGTGCATCGGGTCGGCGCAGTTGTCGTCGCTGCTGTAGTCGGGGCGCTTGGATTTGAGGTGGATGACGACCACGTCGACCACGCGCTGGTCCGGCAGCAGCACTTGCGCGTGCAGCGGCGCGCGGGCGAATCGGTCGGCGTCGCGGCTGCCGGCCGGCAGCGCCACGCCGTCGGGGAAGGCGTGGTATTCGGCGGCCGGCGCCGCCAGCGGCAGGCGCGACACCAGCGCCACCTGCGGCACCAGGCGCGCGGCGCCGGTGACGGGATCGGGCGCGGCGTCGAAGCCCACCAGCGTGGCTTCGCGGTAATGCTCGCTATGGGCCAGCACGTCGCGCAGCGCCGCCAGCGAGAAAATTTCCTGAAAACCGATCACGTCGGCGTCGAGCTGATTCAGCTGCTGCGCGGTCCAGCGGACTTTCGCTTGGTACTCGGCCGGCGTCAACGGCGGCAGATTGTCGTACAATTTCGCCCCAGGCTGGGAAAGATTGCAAACATTGAAAGTGGCAAAGCGAATTTCCTGCTGCATAATAAGAAACTCCCGATCGACATTACTTCACAAGCAGCGTATCACGCATGGCTAAAAAAGAGCACATCTCCGAGACCCCGGCAACGCAAATGCTGCGCAAGCATAAGGTGGTCTTCAGCGAGCACCCCTACGACTACGAAGAACACGGCGGCACCTCGGTGTCGGCGCGCGAACTGGGCGTGGACGAACACGCGGTGGTCAAGACCCTGGTCATGCAGGACGAGGCCGCTAAACCCTTGATTGTGCTGATGCACGGCGATTGCAAGGTCTCGACCAAGAACCTGGCGCGCGGCATCGGCTGCAAATCCGTCGAACCGTGCAAGCCGGAGGTGGCCACGCGCCACAGCGGCTACCAGATCGGCGGCACCTCGCCGTTCGGCACCCGCAAGGCGCTGCCGGTGTATGTCGAGGATAGCATCCTTGCGCTGGAAACGATTTATATCAATGGCGGCCGCAGGGGTTATCTGGTTGGCATCGCGCCGCAGGTGCTGGTCGATCTGTTGCAGGCCAGGCCGGTGCGCTGCGCGCTGGCTGATTAAGCCGCGGCAGTGTATATTCAGCGGCCCCCAACGGGCGTATGACTACTTTTGAGGAAATAATGAATACAGTTTGGATGACCGTCGCCGCCTATCTGATCGGCTCGATCTCGTTTGCCGTCGTCATGAGCAAGTTGTTCGGCATCGCCGATCCCCGCACCTACGGCTCGAAAAACCCCGGCGCCACCAACGTGTTGCGCAGTGGTAACAAGGCGGCCGCCATCATGACCCTGGTGGGCGACGGCGCCAAGGGCTGGCTGGCGGTCTGGCTGGCGATCCGCTACCAGAACCAGCTGCAGATCGGCGACGCCACCATCGCGCTGGTGGCGATCGCGGTGTTCCTGGGCCACCTGTGGCCGGTGTTCTTCCGCTTCGTCGGCGGCAAGGGCGTGGCGACCGCGCTGGGCGTGCTGCTGGGCCTGGACCCCTGGCTGGGCCTGGCCACCCTGGTGACCTGGCTGGCGGTGGCGTTCGCGTTCCGCTACTCCTCGCTGGCGGCGCTGGTGGCGGCCTTGTTCGCGCCGTTCTACTACGGCCTGCTGTTCGGCGTCGAGCCGCAGCTGCTGGCCGTGTTCGTGATGAGCGCACTGTTGGCTTTCCGTCACAGCAAAAATATTTCCAATTTGCTGGCTGGCAAGGAAAGCCGCATCGGCAGCAAGAGCAAGGACGCGGTCCCGGCCAGGAAAAAGTAAGACCCTCCCCCGTCCCGGCGCTTGATTTCGCGCCGGGCATCGCCATATGCTGAAATACCGTTTTAGCAAAGGCTCAGTATGACCACTTCCCTGAAGATCGATTTCATCTCCGACGTTTCCTGCCCATGGTGCGCCATCGGCCTCAAGTCGCTGGACCGCGCGCTGGCCAATATCGGCGGCGAGGCCGAAGTCAGCATGCACTTCCAGCCGTTCGAGCTCAATCCCAACATGGGTCCCGAGGGCCAGGACATCGGCGAGCACCTGAGCGAAAAATACGGCTCGACCGCCGCCCAGCAGGAGCAGGCGCGCGAGATGATACGCGCGCGCGGCGCCGAAGTCGGCTTCGATTTCGCGATGGGCAAGCGCGGCCGCATCTACAACACCTTCGACGCCCACCGCCTGCTGCACTGGGCCGAGCTGGAGGGCAAGCAGAAGGAGTTGAAGGAAGCGCTGTTCGGCGCCTACTTCACCCAGGGCGAGGACCCGAGCTCGCACGCGGTGCTGCTGCGCGTGGCCGGCCAGGTGGGGCTGGACACCGACACCGCCGCCGAGGTGCTGCGCACCAGCCGCTACGCCGACGAGGTGCGCGAGCGCGAGAAGTTCTTCCAGCGCCACGGCATCAACTCGGTGCCGGCCGTGATCATCAACGAGCGCCACCTGATTTCGGGCGGCCAGCCGGCCGAGGTGTTCGAGAAGGCGCTGCGCGAGATTATGGCGCAGGCGGCTTAAGGTTTTACCCCGCGTGCTTTAGCGGGATGCCTGCCGCTCCGCTTAGGGGTCGGACCCCGTACGGGGTCTGACCCCGCTTGGCGGTGCGGGGTAAAAAATGGATGAGGCGGAGGGCAAGTGCTCCCACCGTCCTGGTTTTGCGATAAACTGATCGGGTAGCACCATAGTCCGGTCCCGCTTCATGCCGGGTGCCAAAAAAAAGATCGACGTCGCTACAGGGAGGCCTATGCTGGCCGCACAAAAAGTACACACACTGTCCATCGCCCGCCCGCAGGCCGACCAGTTCCGGCTGGCCGCACTGCACCGCTACCACATCCTCGACACCCCCGCCTGCGAAGACTTCAGCTTCCTCACCGAGCTGGCCGCGAAAGTATGCGAGGTGCCGTATGCCTTCATCTCGCTGGTCGACGCCGAGCGTGTCTGGATCAAGTCTTGCGCCGGCATGCAGCTGGGCGAGCTGCCGCGCGGCGAGAGCTATTGTTCGCTGGCGGTGCTGGGCGAGGCCACCACCGAAATCCCCGACCTGACGCAGGACTTCCGCACCGCCCACATGACGCTGACGGTCGAGGCGCCCTATATGCGCATGTACAGCAGCGTGGCGCTGACCTCGTCCGACGGTTTCGCCATCGGCACCTTGTGCGTGATGGACACCAGGCCGGGCGGCCTCAGTGCCGAGCAGCGCGCCACGCTGGTCAAGCTGGCGCGCCAGGTGATGGCGCTGATCGAACTGCGCGCAAACCAGAAGGCGCTGGAGTCCAGCGTGCGCGAGCTGGAGCAGCTGGCCACCACCGACGAGCTGACCGGCCTGCACAACCGCCGCTCGCTGCTGCACCGCCTGAAGTTCGAGACCGCGCGCGCCAAGCGTTTCCGCTCGCCGCTGTCGGCGGTGATGATAGACCTCGACCACTTCAAGCGCATCAACGACGAATACGGCCACGCGGTGGGCGACCAGGTGCTGGCCAGCGTCGGCCGCCTGCTGCGCGAGAGCGTGCGCGTGATCGACGTGCCGGGCCGCTACGGCGGCGAAGAGCTGTGCGTAATCCTGCCGAACACGCCGGTCGAAGGCGCCTGCAAGTTTGCCGAGACGCTGCGCGCCAGGATCGAGGCGCAGCTGCACTACGCTGGCCCGCGCCTGCTGCCGGTGACGGCCAGCCTGGGCGTGGGTTCCTTCGACCACATGGAAATCAGCGATGCGGAAAGCCTGCTGCGCCAGGCCGACGCCGCGCTGTACCGCGCCAAGCACGCCGGCCGCAACCGCGTGGAATGCGGCCCCACCTGACACTGAAAGGAAGTCCCCATGCCCACCGCCAGCTGGAACGGCGTCGTCATCGCCGAAGCGAAGGACGACGAGGTTGAAATCGTCGAGAACAATGTCTACTTCCCGCCGTCCAGCGTCAAGACGGAATACCTGCAGGCGAGCGCGCATACATCGCGCTGCCCGTGGAAGGGCCTGGCCAGCTACTACAGCCTGAACGTCAACGGCAAGGTCAACGAGAACGCTGCCTGGTACTACCCGGCGCCGTCCGAGAAGGCCGCGCAGATCAAGGACCACGTGGCGTTCTGGCGCGGCGTGGACGTGCAGCGCTAGCCGATGGCTTTACAGGCCAAGCCGTATCTGCAAAGGATCACGGCGCTGTTTGGCGATGGCGTCGACTGGGAGCGCCATCCCTACACCGTGCCGGCGGTGCGCAACCTGGAGTCGATCGGCTTTCATCCGGACGTGACCTTCTTCATCGGCGAGAACGGCGCCGGCAAATCGACGCTGCTGGAATCGATCGCGCTGGCGCTCGGCTTCAGCATGGAGGGCGGCACCAAGGGCGTGCGCCTGAACACCGCGCGCGAAGATGCGCCGCTGTTTGAGTCGCTCAAGCTGTCCAAGAGTTTTCGCGCGCCGCGCGACGGTTATTTTTTCCGCGCCGAGAGTTTTCATAACGTCGCCACCTACATGGACGAAGTGGGCTACCTGGACGGCTACGGCGGCCGCTCGCTGCATGAGCGCTCGCATGGCGAGGCGTTCATGGCGGTGCTGCTGAATAAATTCAAAGGCAAGGGACTGTACCTGCTGGACGAACCGGAAGCGGCGCTGTCGCCCAACCGCCAGCTGGCGGCGCTGACGGCGATCCATCAGCTGGTGGAGGACGAGTCGCAATTCATCATCGCCACCCACTCGCCGATACTGCTGGCCTACCCGAACGCGAAGATACTGCTGTTCGACAGCACCGGCATCACCGAAGTCGCCTACGAGGACACCGAGCACTACGCCGTTACGCGCGACTTCCTCAACCACTATCCGCGGCGGCTGGAACAGCTGCTCAAACCTGAATAGCTACATGGACAATATCACCCACAGCATCATCGGTTTCGGCGTTGGAGAACTGGTGCACCGCAGCCTGCCCGACGAGGCGGATGCGCCGTCGCAGCGGGTGCGGCATCGGCTGTTGCTGGTGTCCTGCGCGCTGGCCAGTAATTTCCCCGATCTCGATCTGGTCCTGAACAAGCTGCTGCCCGATCCGCTGGGCTACCTGCTGCATCATCGCGGCCACACGCATACGGCCTTGCTGGCGCTGCCGCAGGCCTTGCTGCTGGCGGCGCTGCTGTGGCTGTGCTGGCCGTCGGCGCGCGCGCTGTTGAAGGCCAGCCGGCCGGCGCGGCTTGGCCTGGGCTTGAGCGTGGGGCTGGGCTTCGCGCTGCATCTGCTGATGGACTTCACCAATTCCTACGGCATCCATCCTTGGTATCCATTCACCGGGCGCTGGTTCTACGGCGACATGGTGTTCATCGTCGAGCCGCTGTTCTGGGTGGCGATCGGCGTGCCGATGGCGCTCATCATGCGCTGGCGTTCATTGCGCATGCTCGGCCTGGCCTGTCTATTTGGCGCGCTGGTGGTGTTCGCGGCCAAGGGCTATCTGGCGTGGACGTCGTTTGCTGCGCTACTGCTGATTGCCGCGGCTTGCGGCCGCGCGCAGTGGCGTGCCGGTGCGCGCGGGCGCGCGGGCCTGGCGCTGGCGCTGGCGCTCAGCGCCGGCTTCATCGCGGTGCAAGGTGTGGCCTCGCATTACGGACGCGAGCAGATCACGGCCGCGTTGCTGAAGGCCGATCCCTCGGTGCGCGTGTTCGACGTGGCGATGACGGCGTTCCCGTCGCAGCCTTTGTGTTGGTCGTATGCCAGCGTGGAGGCCAATGAGAAGCAGGGCTACTATCGTTTGCGGCGCGGGGTGGCCAGCCTGGCGCCGCAGTGGCTGGCGCCGCTGGCCTGTCCGGCCGGGATGGTTGGGGCGCCCGACAAGGTGCTGGCCTTGTCGCCGGGCGTGCAGCAATTCGGCACGGTGCTGGCCAGCCTGCCGGCGCTGCGCATGCTGAAGGACGAGAACTGCCAGGTGGACGCCTGGCTGCGCTTTGCGCGCATGCCGGCGTTGATACTGTCGACCGGAGAGCTGGCCGACTATCGCTTCGCGACCACGCCGCGCGGCAACTTCACGACGCTGCATGCGGGGCAGGGCGGCGCCTGTCCGGCGGGTGTACCCGGCTGGGCCTACCCGCGCGAGGATCTGCTGTCGCTGCACCCGCCGGGCAAACTTTAAGCCGCTTTTTTAAGCTGCCTTTTGCTGCGCGCCGAAGTCGGTCGATACCGCCAGCTCCAGCCACTGCGCCATCTCGGTTTCGACGAACTGGTTCTTGGCGCGCACGCGTTCCACCGTGTCCGAGCCCAGTTGCAGTCGCACCGGCGGCTTGGCGCTGTCGGCCAGTTGCAGCAGGGCGCCGGCCAGCTTGGCGGGATCGCCCGGCTGCTGGTGATTGACGCCGGCGGCGAACTCGCGCATCGCACCCACGGTGGCGGCATAGTCTTCGATGCGGTGGTGGGTGGACGCCAGCGACGAGGCATCGAGGAAATCGGTGCGGAAGAAGCCAGGTTCCACCACCGTCAGATGGATGCCCAGCGGCGCCACTTCCGTCGCCAGCGCCTCGCTCAGGCCCTCGACCGCGAACTTGGTCGAGCTGTACAGGCCCCAGCCGGGATAGGCCGAATAACCCGCCACCGACGAGATATTGATGACATGGCCGCCGCCTTGCTTGCGCATCGCCGGCAGCACGGCGCGCGTGACGTTGAGCAGGCCGAAGACGTTGGTGTCGTACAGCGCGCGCACTTCCTCGGCGCTGGCTTCCTCCACCGCGCCCAGCAGGCCGTAGCCGGCGTTGTTGACCAGCACGTCGATGCGGCCGAAGCGCGCGATCGCTTGCTGGGCGGCGGTGATGGCTTGCGCCTCCAGTTTGACGTCCAGGCGCAGGGCCAGCAGATTCGGGTGCGCGCCCAGGGCGGCGGTGACGCTGTGCGGATCGCGCGCGGTGGCGACCACGAGGTCGCCGCGTGCCAGCGCTTGTTGCGCCGTCAGCACGCCGAAGCCACGGGATGCGCCGGTGATGAACCATACTTTTTGTGCAGTGCCAGTCATGATCGTTTCCTTGGTGTGAGGTGGGTTGGTAGACAGCAGTGTAGGCATGAGCTACCTGTTACACTAGCCATAGGAAAGCTGTTTGATTATCACCTTTGGGTTGCGAATATGGATAAAGCCAGGGTTATCAGCCTGTTCATTGGCGTGGCGCGCGCCAGGAGCTTCAGCCAGGCGGCGGTGGATGCCGGCCTGACGCCGCAAGCCGTCAGCAAGGCGGTGCGGCAGCTGGAGGATCACCTGGGCGTGCGCCTGTTCCACCGCACCACGCGCAGCCTCAGCCTGACGGAGGAGGGCGCCCGCCTGTTCGAGCTGGCCAACCCCGGCCTGCGCCTGCTGGACGAGGCGCTGGACCTGGTCCGGAACAGCCGTCACGAGGTGGACGGCCTGATCCGCGTGGTGGCGCCCATGTCGATCGGCAACGCGGTCATCGTGCCTCTGCTGCCGGAGTTCCAGCGGCGCTATCCCGGCGCGCATTTCGATTTGCAGCTGGACGATCACTTCACCGACCTGGTGGAGAACAAGATCGATGTCGGCTTCCGCGCCGGCAATCCCCCCGAACGCAACCTGATCTCCCGCAAGCTGGGCGAGATCGTGCTGGTGCCGTGCGCCACGCCCGGCTACCTGGCGCTGCACGGCACGCCGCGGACGGTGGCGGAATTGCAGCTGCACCGCTGCACCGGCTACCGCCGTCCCAGCACCGGCCGCTTGATGCCGTGGGAGCTGCAGGTGGACGGCACCACGGTCTACCAGGAGATGCCGGCGGTGGCCAGTTTCAATACGGTGGAGGGAGAGTTGACGGCGGTGCGCAGCGGCCTGGGCATCGGCCAGCTGCCGGTGTTCATGATCGAGGACGAGCTGGCCAGCGGCGCGCTGGTGCCGCTGCTGCCGCAGACGGCGACCTCCAACAGCGGCGTGTTCATGTACTACCAGCAGCGCACCTTGATGCCGCTGCGGGTGCGGCATTTCATCGATTTCGTGGCGGAGCGGGCGCCGCAGCGGCTGGCGGCCCAGCACGGTGCGCTTGCTTAGCGGTATCGTGTAGCGTGTTTGCCACAGAACGGCCTAAAATCAAGTCGTATAGGCCACTTTCGCACAAGATGGTTGGCATGACAATTGCATTGCCCTCCAGAAAGGAAGATGATCGACAAACATGGAGGCAGTTATGAATAGCGCAACTAAACAAGAAAATACCCACACGCTGGTCCACGAATCGGCATCCGACGAGCACCGTCTGCGCAGCGAGCGTATTGCCGCGCGCGGCGTGCACCTGGGCCAGGGCAAGCTCAAGTATCTGCTGGCGCTGGCCGGCCTGGCCGTGCTGGCCTCGGTCGCGTTCGCGCAGAGCCAGGCTTAGGCGCTCAGACGACTTTGATGTCGTCCAGCGGCCAGCGTGGCCGCACGTTGAACGAGTAGTCTTTTTTTGCCGCGTCCGGGTTGATCATCAAGCGCATGGCCCCGGCGAAGGCGATCATGGCGCCGTTGTCCGTGCAAAATTCCAGTTCAGGGTAGTAGACCTTGAACTTCTTCTTGGCCGCCGCCGCGTTGAGCGACGCGCGCAGCTGCGAGTTGGCGCCCACGCCGCCCGCGATCACCAGCCGCTTCAGGCCGGTGTGCTTGAGCGCGGACACGCACTTGGCCGTCAACACGTCGACGATGGCGTCGACGAAGCCGCGCGCGATGTCGGCCTTGTCCTGCTCGCAGATGTTCGCGATGACTTTTTCCTCGTGGTTCTTCACCACCGTCAGCACCGCCGTCTTCAGGCCGGAGAAGCTGAAATTGAAATCCTTGGTGTGCAGCATCGGGCGCGGCAACTTGTAGGCTGTCGGATCGCCGAACTCGGCCAGGCGTGAAATCGCCGGGCCGCCCGGGTAGCCCAGGCCCAGCAGCTTGGCCGACTTGTCGAAGGCTTCGCCGGCCGCGTCGTCCAGCGTTTCGCCCAGCAGCGTGTACTGGCCGACGCCGTCCACCCGCATCAGCTGGGTGTGGCCGCCCGAGACCAGCAGCGCGATGAAGGGGAACTCCGGCGGCTGCGACGCCAGCAGCGGCGACAGCAGGTGGCCTTCCAGGTGGTGCACGCCCAGCACCGGCTTGTCCAGCGCCAGGCCCAGGCTGCAGGCGACCGAGGAGCCGACCAGCAGCGCGCCGGCCAGGCCGGGGCCTTGGGTGTAGGCGATGGCGTCGATGTCGGCCAGGGTCTTGCCGGCGCCTTCCAGCGTCTGCGTCAGCAGCGGAATGGCACGGCGGATGTGGTCGCGCGAGGCCAGTTCCGGCACCACGCCGCCGTACTCCTCATGCATCGCCACCTGCGAATACAGGGCGTGGGACAGCAGGCCGTGTTGCGTGTCGTACAGCGCAAGGCCGGTTTCGTCACAGGAGGATTCAACGCCGAGAACGATCATGAAGAAGGCACAAATGAAAAGGGGAATCCGCCATTGTAATGGAAAGTGCGCGCAAGCATGCACCACCGCAGGTCGGCACCGCACTGGCGAAGTGCGGAATTTTGCCATTCGGTCAGGATGTGCGGCGTTTTTTGTGGCACCGGTTTTGCTTAGACAACTGAGGGAAGTTGACTAGGGAGGCGCGCGATGTCTGGACGATGGAAGTTGATTTGCAAACTCAAGGATGTGCCCATGAGCGGCGCGCGCCTGGTGCCGCGCGGACTGGCGTGGCAGGAGTTGCCGGGCGTGGCGCTGTTCCGTACCGGCGAGGAGCAGGTGCACGCGATGCTGGAGTCCGACGAGCCAGAGCCGCGCCGCTACTCGGTCAAGGTGGAGGACAGCAGGGTCTATCTGGACCTGGATGAACTGAGCGCCCCGGCCAGCCGGGCCGAGGCGGCGCTGGCCGGGGCGTTGGGCGTGGCTTTCGGCTGAACCCCCACAGCAAAAGGGGTCGGACCCCGTACGGGGTCCGACCCCGGTTCGTGGCGGGGTGCGGGGTTACGGGCGGTGCTTGAGCTGCTTGTGCGCGTCGCGCAGCATCTTCTCGGTGGTCTCCCAGTCGATGCAGCCGTCGGTGACGGAGCAGCCATACTTCAGCTGGCTCAGGTCGGATGGGATCTTCTGGTTGCCGCCGACGATGTTGGACTCGATCATCACGCCCACCAGCGACTGGTTGCCCTGCACGATCTGGTGGATGACGTCGGCCATCACCAGCGGTTGCAGCTCCGGCTTCTTGTAGCTGTTGGCGTGCGAGCAGTCGACCACCAGGTTGGCCGGCAGCTTGGCCTTGGCCAGCGCCTGCTCGGCGATCGCGATCGACACCGAATCATAGTTCGGACGGCCGTCGCCGCCGCGCAGCACCACGTGGCCGTAGGCGTTGCCGCGGGTGCGCACGATCGCCACGTTGCCCTGCGCGTTGATGCCCAGGAAGGCGTGCGGATGCGCCGACGACAGGATGGCGTTGATGGCGATGCTAATGTCGCCGTCGGTGCCGTTCTTGAAGCCGACCGGGGTCGACAGGCCGGACGACATTTCGCGGTGGGTCTGCGATTCGGTGGTGCGGGCGCCGATGGCGGTCCAGGCGATCAGGTCGCCCAGGTATTGCGGCGAGATCGGGTCGAGCGCCTCGGTGGCGGTCGGCAGGCCCAGCTCGCACACGTCCAGCAGGAACTGGCGCGCCTTCTCCATGCCGACGTTGACGCGGAAGGAATCGTCCATGTCCGGATCGTTGATATAGCCCTTCCAGCCGGTGGTGGTGCGCGGCTTTTCGAAATACACGCGCATCACCAGCAGCATGGTGTCGGCCACTTCGGCTTGCAGGGCTTTCAGGCGGCGGGCGTAATCCAGGCCGGCCACGGGATCGTGGATCGAGCATGGACCGACGACCACGAACAGGCGCTTGTCCTGGCGGTCGATGATGTTGCGCAGGGCCTCGCGGCCCTTCATCACGGTGTCCGAGGCGCTGTCGGTCAGCGGCAGCTTGCTGTGCAAGGCTTCCGGCGACGGCATCGGCGCGAACGAGGTGACGTTGATGTTTTCGATATCTGGGGAGATCATGATTCTCTACGTATATTTATTGCGGGGGAGGGATAGTGTAGCCGAAATGCGGCGGAGTGGTTTAAGCTGACGCCATGACGACACCAACTATCGAACCATTCCCAGCCGCACGTTTCATCAAAGAAATAGGTCGCGGCAAGAACGGCGCCCGCAGCATGAGCCGCGACGACGCCCACGATTTATATCAGGCCATGCTGGACGGCCGCGTTTCCGAGCTGGAGCTGGGCGGCATATTGCTGGCCATGCGCATCAAGGGCGAGTCGGTGGAGGAGATCGCCGGCTTCCTTGATGCGGCCGAGGCCGCCTTCGAGCCGCTAAGCGCGCCGCCTGGCCAGTTTGCCCCGGTCTGCATCCCCACCTACAACGGCGCCCGCAAGATGGCCAACCTGACGCCGCTGCTGGCGCTGCTGCTGGCGCGCGAAGGCGTGCCGGTGCTGGTGCACGGCGTGGCGCGCGACGCCGGCCGGGTCGCCACGGCCGAGGTGTTCGAGGCGCTGGGCGTGCCGGCCGCGCGCCACCGCTCGGAAGCGGAGGAGGCCATGTCGCAGGGGCATCCGGCCTTCATCACCATCGACGTGCTGGCGCCCAAGCTGGCTTACCTGCTGTCGCTGCGGCGCCGGCTGGGCGTGCGCAACTCGACGCACACGCTGGTCAAGATCATGCAGCCGTTCGCCGGGCCGGCGTTGCGGCTGGTGTCGTACACGCACCCCGAGTATCTGGAAATGCTGGGCGAATACTTCACCACGGCGGCGCTGCACGAGCGCGGCGATGCCTTCCTGATGCGCGGCACCGAGGGCGAGACCGTGGCCAACGCCAACAAGGCGCAGCAGATCGACTGGTTCCACGGCGGCCTGCGCACGACGCTGGTGCCCAAGCAGACCCTGGTGGGCGAGTTGCCGCTGCTGCCGGAGGATAAGGACGCGGCCACCACGGCGGCCTGGATCCAATCCGTGCTGGACGGCGAGGTGCCGGTGCCGCCGTCGATCGCCGAGCAGGTGCAGCAGTGCCTGCTGGTGTCGCGCACCTTGCAGTCGCGCCAGCGGGTGAGCGAGCCGATCGAGTAGGGCGGTGAGAGTTCAAGTACAATCTCGCCCCTGTCATTCCCCCATTGGGGGAAATGACTTCCCGCGAAAGCGGGAATCCATAGACCGCTTGCCTTCAAGCAAAGTATAGATTCCCGCCTGCGCGGGAATGACGGGATCCTTACTCTGATTGGAAATAAAATGGCAAAGTTTGATGTAGCGGTGATCGGTGCGGGCGCGGCCGGCATGATGTGTGCGGCGACGGCGGCCCAGCGCGGCAAGCGCGTGGTGCTGATCGACCATGCCACCAAGCTGGCGGAAAAAATCCGCATCTCCGGCGGCGGCCGCTGCAACTTCACCAATATCAACGCCGGTCCGGCCAACTTCCTGTCCGAGAATCCGCACTTCTGCAAGAGTGCCCTGTCGCGCTACACCGCCGCCGACTTCGTCGCGCTGGTCAAGAAGCACCGCATCGGCTACCACGAGAAACATCGCGGCCAGCTGTTCTGCGACGACTCCGCCGAACAAATCATCGACATGCTGAAAGACGAATGCGCCGGCGGCGACGTGCACTGGCGCATGCCGTGCAAGGTCGCCAGCCTGGCGCAGGCGGACCAGGGCGCGGATTGTGCGTTCGTGCTGCAAACCGACACCGGCGAGATCGAGGCCGACAGCGTGGTCATCGCCACCGGCGGCCTGTCGATCGCCAAGATCGGCGCGACCGATTTCGGCTACCGCATCGCCGAGCAGTTCGGGCTGCGCATGATCGAGCCGCGCCCGGCGCTGGTGCCGCTGACCTTTGACCCGCAGCAGTGGGCGCCGTTCGTCGAGATGGCCGGCATCGCGCTGGAAGTGGACGTGGAAACCGGCTCCTTCAAGGGCCGCAATCCGACCGGCGGCCGCTTCCGCGAAGATTTGCTGTTCACCCACCGCGGCCTGTCCGGCCCGGCGATCCTGCAGATTTCCTCGTACTGGACGCCGGGCACGCCCATCGTCATCAACCTGATCCCCGAGCTGGACCTGGCGGCCACGCTAATCGAAGGCAAGGGTACGATCAAGAAGCAGCTGGGCAATGTATTGTCGCAATGGCTGCCGGCGCGGCTGGCGGAAGGCTTGCTGCTGGCGCACGGCTTCGCGCTGGACGCGCGCCTGGCCGACCTGCCCGACGCCCAGCTGCGCAAGCTGGGCGCGGCCATCAACCAGTGGACCATCACGCCGAACGGCTCGGAAGGCTACAAGAAGGCCGAAGTCACGCGCGGCGGCGTCGACACGCGCGAGCTATCGCAGCAGAGCATGATGGCGACCAAGGTGCCGGGCCTGTACTTCATCGGCGAGGCGGTGGACGTCACCGGCTGGCTGGGCGGCTACAATTTCCAGTGGGCGTGGGCGTCCGGTGTAGCGGCGGGGCAAGCAGTCTGATATACTGCACGTCTCTGGAAGTTAGTGGCGTCACGCAATCGTTGAAGTTCCTGAAAGATTGCACCATACGCCGCGTTGTTTTTGCAGTGAAAGCCTTACGGTTGGCCGTTCAGATGGCCAGGCGTCTTCCATTTTCCTGCAAAAGCTGCTATAGTCTCTTTCTCCCTATAACCTCAACGGTTTGAATTTTTACATGACCACTATTCGCCTTAAAGAAAACGAGCCGTTCGAAGTCGCAATGCGTCGCTTCAAACGCACCATCGAAAAAACCGGTCTGCTGACCGAACTGCGCGCACGCGAGTTCTACGAAAAGCCAACGGCTGAGCGTAAGCGCAAGCTGGCAGCTGCAGTGAAGCGTCACTACAAGCGCATCCGCAGCCAGCAACTGCCGAAAAAACTCTTCTAAGACTGCGCTTGCAGATTCAACCCGGCAGTATGGCGCTCACGCCTCGGGTTGCTTCTTGTTGCATCTAAGAGATACCCGCCCCGGTTCGCCGCGGCGGGTTTTCGCATTTTTACTCCAACAATTTTTTGAGAGAAACTACGCCATGGGCTTGAGAGAACAAATCACCGAAGACATGAAAAACGCCATGCGCGCCAAGGAAGCCGGCCGCCTTGCCACCATCCGCCTGATCCTGGCGGAAATCAAGCGCAAGGAAGTGGACGAGCGCATCGAAGTCAACGACGCCCAGACCGTGGCCATCGTGGAAAAAATGATCAAGCAGCGCAAGGACTCGATCACCCAGTTCGAAGCCGGCGGCCGCGCCGACCTGGCTGACATCGAAAAGGCCGAACTGGTGGTGCTGACCGCCTACATGCCTGCCGGCCTGTCCGATGAGGAAATCGCCGCCGAAGTGGCCGCCGCCGTGGCCGCCTCGGGCGCCGCCGGTCCGCAGGACATGGGCAAGGTCATGGCCATCGTCAAGCCGAAGCTGGCCGGCCGTGCCGACATGACCGTGGTGTCCGCGCTGGTCAAGAAAGCGCTGACCCCGGCATAATGCCTGCGTAGTTACCTCCGCCGCAGTTTGATCCGCGTCAAAACCGGATTGGCGCGGCGGTATAGTCTGATCCATAACAAGACCGCATAGCCCTGTGATTCCACAATCCTTTATTTCTGATTTGCTGAACCGGGTCGACATCGTCGACGTGGTCGGACGTTATGTGCAGCTGAAAAAAGGCGGCGCGAATTTCATGGGCCTGTGCCCGTTCCACAACGAAAAGTCGCCCAGTTTCACGGTCAGCCCGACCAAGCAGTTTTACCATTGCTTCGGCTGCGGCGCCCACGGTACCTCGATCGGTTTCCTGATCGAATATTCCGGCATGGGCTTTGTCGACGCCGTCAAAGACCTGGCGCAGAACGTCGGCATGGTGGTGCCCGAGCAGGACGATAAAATTCCGCCGGCCCAGCGCGCGCAAATGGCCGCGCAAAGCCTGGCATTGACCGAGGCGATGACCCGCGCCAGCGACTTTTACCGCGCCCAGTTGCGCGGCGCCACCGACGCCATCGCCTACCTGAAGAACCGCGGCCTGACCGGCGAGATCGCCGCCCGCTTTGGCCTGGGCTACGCGCCGGCTGGCTGGGACAATCTGCGCTCGATCTTCCCCGACTACGAGGTCGTGGCGCTGGCCGAGGCCGGCCTGGTGATCGACAAGGTGGACGAGGACGGCGGCAACCGCAAACGCTACGACCGCTTCCGCGAGCGCGTGATGTTTCCGATTAAAAACACCAAAGGCCAGGTCATCGCCTTTGGCGGCCGGGTCCTGGACCACGGTGAACCGAAGTACTTGAATTCTCCCGAAACGCCTTTATTTTCAAAGGGATTCGAGCTGTATGGCTTGTTCGAAGCGCGCCAGGCGATCCGCGATGCGGGTTACGTGCTGGTGACGGAAGGCTATATGGATGTGGTGGCGCTGGCGCAGATGGGCTTCCCGCAAGCCGTCGCGACGCTGGGCACCGCCTGCACCACCCACCACGTACAGAAATTGTTGCGTCAAACCGACACGGTGATTTTCAGTTTCGACGGCGACAAGGCTGGCCGCCGCGCCGCACGGCGCGCGCTGGAAGCCTGTCTGCCGCACGTGACGGACAACAAGACCATCAAATTCCTGTTCCTGCCGACCGAGCACGACCCGGACAGCTACGTCCGCGCCTATGGCAAGGAAGCGTTCGAGCAGGAGATACACGAGGCGATGCCGCTGTCGCAGTTCCTGGTCAAGGAGGCGGTTGGCGAGCATGATTTGCAGAGTCCGGAAGGTCGGGCCCGGGCGCAGTTCGACGCCAAGCCGATGTTGCAGTCGATGACGCCGACCGCGTTGCGGCTGCAGATCGTGCGCGGCCTGGCGCAGCTGACGCAGACCACGCCGTCCGAGATCGAGGTGCTGTTCGAGCTGGCCAAGCCGGTCGCCGTCGCCCGTCAGGCGCCGCCGCGCACCGGACGGCCGGTGCCGGTGGGGCTGGAGTTGCAGATCGTGCGGCTGCTGGTGGCGCATCCGCCGCTGGCGCTGGACATCGACGCGTCGGCGCTGGCGGCGTTCCAGTACTTCGGCGCCGAGCCGGCCGAGCGGCTGGCGCAGCTGGTGGCGTCGGCCCAGGCGCTGGGGCCGAACGGCAGTTTCGCCGCTTTTGCCCAGCATCTGAAGTCGCAGGGCGACGAGTACGACGGCATCATCGGCGAGATCGTCAAGGAGCCGGAATCGGACTACGACGCGGTGCGGCTGTTCCTGCGCGGCGCGATCCGCCAGGTGAAGAATGACGCGTTGAAGCAGGAATTGAGTCAGTTGTTCGCGGCCGGTTTGTCGTCCGACGAGATCGGCGTGCGCTACCGGGAGTTGACGGCGCAGCAAGATCAACTGCTGCGCGAGGCACAGGCGGAGTTGGCGAACCGATAGTATTGCAAGGCGTTTTGTATAGTAATGTTTCTGTCATGGTTGCAGAGGTGGGAAGTGGGGTTCTGCCCTCTGGAAATTGAAAAGTGACGTGCTATAATAAAACGCTAAGTGTTGTATGTTTTGGCATCGTTTTTCAGTTCAGAGTGTGTTTGTTTTCAGTAAGTTAGGCTCTTGATCGGCATGGAAAGACGGGTGTCGGCGGCCAGGGCCAGCTTTGGTTGAGTCAGCGCGCTACGGCGGCGCTGTATAGCGGACGTTCCGTTCGCTTTCCAACCTAGTCATGGTTTCTTGCCCCCACGCACGTGTCTGATGCAGTAGAATTTCCGCCAAGAGGGTGGAGTTCTGTTGAGGCTGATCGGCCCGACCAGGTGTAAGTAAGTCGTAGTATTGTCGGACTTGTGCAGTCGGCATGTTCGAAGACGTAGGCCCGCAAGGGCCGCAAGAAACTTTATCCTAAATAAGCAAGTCGTTGTGTAATCGAAAGCGCCTGTGCCAATCAAGAAACCTGAATCCCAAGCGGCTGCAAAGCCGAGCAAAGTGACCGCAAAATCCGCCAAGACGGCGGACAAATCGGAAACGCGTGTCGCCAGCAACCCGCCAGTGGTCAGCCAGACCACCGACGCGGCCACGCTTGCTGCCATCGATACATCGGGCTATGTGCTGCCGTCGGTCAAAGTGCCGGGCCGGCGCGGGCGCAAACCGAAAGAATTCCAGCCAGAAAACGACGAAGTCGCCGCGCTGAACGCGGTCGAGCGCGCCGAGCTGAAGGCGGTCGACAAGGCCAAGGCCAAGGACCGCAAGGCCAAGGAAAAGGCGCTGCTGAAGGATGCTTTCTCGTCGGACACGGAAGCCACCGAGGAAGAGCTCGAACGCCGCCGCCAGAAACTCAAGACCCTGATCAAGTTCGGCAAGGAACGCGGTTTCCTGACCTACGCCGAGATCAATGACCACCTGCCAGAAAATATCGTCGATCCGGAAGCGATCGAGGGCATTATCGGCACCTTCAACGACATGGGCATCGCCGTCTACGAGCACGCGCCGGACGCCGAGACCCTGCTGCTGTCGGACAACGTTGCCACCGTCACCAGCGACGACGAGGCCGAGGCGGCCGCCGAAGCGGCGCTGTCGACCGTCGACTCCGATTTCGGCCGCACTACCGACCCGGTGCGCATGTATATGCGCGAGATGGGCTCGGTCGAGCTGCTGACCCGCGAAGGCGAGATCGAGATCGCCAAGCGCATCGAGGACGGCCTGAAGGACATGATCCAGGCGATCTCCGCCTGCCCGGTGACGATTGCCGAGATCATCGCCGCCTCCGACCGCATCCGCGCCGATGAAATCAAGATCGATGAAATCGTCGACGGCCTGGTCGACGAGAGCGAGGAAGTGGCCGCGCCGGTAGCTGCCGCGCCGGCCGAAGAGGACGAGGAAGAAGAGGAAGAGGAAGAAGAGGAAGAAGAGGAAGAGGAAGAAGCAAGCGCGTCCGGCGCCGCCGGTTTCTCGGCCGAACAGCTGGAAGCGTTGAAAAACGCCGCGCTGGAAAAATTCGACGTCATCTCCCTGCAATTCGACAAGATGCGCCGCGCCTTCGAGAAGGAAGGCTACAACTCCAAGGCCTACGTCAAGGCGCAGGAGGCGATCTCGTTCGAGCTGCTGGGCATCCGCTTCACCGCCAAGGTGGTCGAGAAGCTGTGCGACACCTTGCGCGGCCAGGTCGACGAAGTGCGCCATATCGAGAAGCAGATCCTCGACGTGGCCGTGAACAAGTGCGGCATGCCGCGCGCCCACTTTATCAAGGTCTTCCCTGGCAACGAAACCAATCTGGAATGGGTGGACGGCGAAGTGGCCGCAGGGCACGCGTATAGCACCATCCTGGGCCGCAACATCCCGACCATCAAGGAACTGCAGCAGCGCCTGATCGACCTGCAGGCGCGCGTCGTGCTGCCGCTGCCGGACCTGCGCAACATCAACCGCCAGATGGCGGCCGGTGAAATGAAGGCGCGCAAGGCCAAGCGCGAAATGACCGAGGCCAACTTGCGCCTGGTGATTTCGATCGCCAAGAAGTACACCAACCGCGGCCTGCAATTCCTCGACCTGATCCAGGAAGGCAATATCGGCCTGATGAAGGCGGTGGACAAGTTCGAATACCGCCGCGGCTACAAGTTCTCGACTTACGCGACGTGGTGGATCCGTCAGGCCATCACCCGTTCGATCGCCGACCAGGCGCGCACCATCCGTATTCCGGTGCACATGATCGAGACCATTAACAAGATGAACCGGATTTCCCGCCAGATTCTGCAGGAAACCGGCGCCGAGCCGGATCCGGCCACGCTGGCCATCAAGATGGAGATGCCCGAGGACAAGATCCGCAAGATCATGAAGATCGCCAAGGAACCGATTTCGATGGAGACGCCGATCGGCGACGACGACGATTCGCATCTGGGCGACTTCATCGAGGACAACAACACGCTGGCGCCGTCCGACGCCGCGCTGCACGCCTCGATGCGCGGCGTGGTGAAGGATGTGCTGGACTCGCTGACCCCGCGCGAAGCCAAGGTGCTGCGGATGCGTTTCGGTATCGAAATGTCGACCGACCACACCCTGGAAGAAGTGGGCAAGCAGTTCGACGTGACGCGCGAGCGCATCCGTCAGATCGAAGCCAAGGCGCTGCGCAAGCTGCGCCACCCATCGCGTTCGGACAAGCTGAAAAGCTTCTTGGAAGGCAACTAAGACTTGACTAGTGGCTGCGCTAGCCCTTATCCTCGCGAGTTCGTTTTAAAAACGGGGGCGCGTCAGAGGGGCTGGCAAGGCTCCCAGCGCATAGCAAGACCCTGGGCCTCTAGCTCATGCTTGGTTAGAGCAGCGGACTCATAATCCGTTGGTGCCGTGTTCGACTCACGGGAGGCCCACCAAATTTACTCAGTATATTCAAGAGGTTACGCGATTTTCCGTGTAACCTCTTTTTGCTTTTCCCTGCCTGACTCTCTCTATGTAACCCCCATGTAACCCTACTGCGGGAATACTTGCTCGGTAGCGGTAGAGGAGGGAGGGGTATGGGCCACAACAAAAAGCCCAGCACTTAGGCTGGGCTCTTGAGTCGGCTACGGCCAGCCCTACGCTGGCTTCACCACGCTGAGAATGTTGGCGCGGGAAACGTCGTACAGGCGGGCCAGCGCGCTGACACTCTCGCCGGCGGCGTACTTTGCGACGATTTCCGCGCGCTGCTCGGCCGTGGTCTTCGATGGCCGGCCCAGCGTCTTGCCTTCGCTCTTGGCGCGGGCCAAGCCTGCGTGGGTGCGCTCTACCAGCAGGTCGCGCTCCATCTCAGCGACTGCCGCCAGCATGGTCAGCATCATTTTGCCGGCGGGCGAGGTCAGGTCCAGCTTGCCCAGTTGCAGGACGATGACGGCAATCTTGCGGGCGGCCAGCAACTTGACCGTGGCGCCGACGTCCTGCGCATCGCGGCCCAAGCGGTCCAGTTTGGCGACCACCAGCGTTTCGCCATTCCGGATTTGACCGAGCAGCGCGGCGAACTGTGGGCGCTGGGTGGCGCTGGTTTTGCCGCTGATGGTGTCGGCGAACCAGAAATCGACCTGGTGGCCGGCTGCCTCGATTTCGATGCGCTGATTGTCTGCGCTCTGTTCGGTGGTGCTGACGCGGCCGTATGCGAAGGTTGCCATGGTCTATCTCCGGTTAAGACTGTTGGAAAACACTGTTAGAATATACTCACCTGTTAGAAATAGCAAGCCCTATATTTCCAACATAGATTAACGTTGATATCTGTTGATGTTAGAAATCGTTCGTTTTCTAACAGCGAGGTGGACACCATCAATGTTACTGGCATATTGCTATTTATGAATTATGTTTACCTTACGGAAATACCGGTATATTGTTGCCCTTCCGATACCGATAGGGAGACAAGAATGGCGCTTTATAAAAACGGAAATTATTTGACTCAGTCGCAGAGCCAGGCATTTGATGACATCACCCACCCTGGGCATCCGACACCTTACAGCGGCATTTATCGCTGCGAAGGTTGTGGCGAGAATGAGGTGTCAACTCATGGGCACCCCATGCCGCCGCAGAATCACCATCAACACACCCAAGCCCAAGGCGCTATCCGGTGGAAACTTATCGTAGCAACAAAGTAGTCTTGGGGGGGGCGTTTCACCACCTCCTAACTTGAATAACAAGGGGGTGCAGCTTTTGCACCCCATCCTTGAATTTCAGGCAAGGGGAGGGGGTAGCGTTTCGTTACCCCTGCCTTCCAGCGCCAGCAGCGCCCGCAAACAAAAGCCCGGCACTTGGCCGGGCTGCGTGATTGACGGCTACCGTGCGGGCGGCGCTGAGGCGGGCACGAGGCACAGCCTCGGCACCGGCGCGCGCTCCGGGTAGTCCGCAGCATCGCTCATCAGCAAGTCCAGGTTTTCGCGCTTTCGACGCGCGTCCATGGCACGGAAGGCCATGATGAGCTGAAGCTCTTCAGCGCTGAGTATCATCGTTGGCGGAGTGGGCGCGGCCTTCATACGGCACCTCCGCTGACCAGGCGTAACTCCGGCCGGGCGTGCCGGGGCCACTTCCTCGCCATATCTTCCATCATCAGTAGCATGGGTGCCTGCGCCTTGCCGTCCATCGCAGCGAATAGCTTGGCGATGCGCAGCTGGTCGGCGGTGAGTGGGGCAGGCGCCGCCGGCTGAACCTTGATGGCTTGGCGCTTGCGTTTCGGCTTGGCATCCGCCTTGATGTCGGTAGTCGGGCTCATGCCGCCGCTCCTTGCGGGACTTGGATTTCTTGCCAGTGCGTGACAACGCCGCCATCGAGCCGGCTGCCGTCGAGCTTCGAGAACCAGCAGTCCTCCTCAAGTGCGTAGAAGGCAGGGAGCGGGAGCTGGTCGGCACCACCCCAGGCAAGCACATCACGGTCGCTGTCAGGCGCGGCGCTCGCCACAGCCGTCCATCCGTCGGCGCGCCGGCGGCCGACGGGCGAGTGCAGTTGCTGCGCGATGCCGCGGATGTCGTCGACGAAGCGTTTCGCACCACGGATGGCGGCATCGGCCCGTGTATTGGTCACGCTGGCCAACTGGTCCAGCGCCAGGCGCAGTAGGTCGTTCACCGTCTCGACCGCGCACTCGATTTCGTCGGCTGCGTCGCTGACGTCAAACACCGTGCCGTCAAAGGTTTCCTCCCAGCTGGCCAGAATAATGCCGCCGGCCTCAGTGCTCAGCACCTCATCACGCACCTCATCGCGGCAATTGTCCCTCCACTCCGTCAACGTCGTGGTGTCGCGCAGGCCGTCGGCATTGCCGTTCCATGCTGCAGCCTGGCGCAGCGCCATGGCACGCACGCTGTCGACAGTGAAATCCTCCACCGTTGGGGTCTCGCGGGCATTCATGCGGCACCTCCTTCCAGTAGCAGACCGCCGATGTGGTCGACCGATTCCTGCACTAGCACCGTGTTGCGGCAGGTGGCCTTGACCAATGCGTCGAGGCGCACCACTGCGCCGGCGACGACCGGGTCGTTGCTGGCATCACCCAAGCGGTCCAGCACCTCAAAGCAAATCTCACACAGCGTCTGGCCGGCTAGCGCCTGCGACTCGATGTCGCCAAGCTGCTGACGGATGGCGCGCAGTTGCTCGCGGTTGGCCGGCGTGCTGGCGCTGGTCGGCGCTATGGTGGCCGCTTCAATCGCGGCAGCGCGTTCGTGGTGGCGGGTGACACCTTCGCCGGCCACGCCCGCCGCCTCCAGTTGGGCGCCGACGCGGGCTTGCTGCTGCGCGGTCATGGCGTTGAGCATGGTCTTGATGATGTGGTCTGCGTGATGCAGTTCGACCAGCAGGGCCGGGGTGGCGGCGGCGCTCATGCTGGAACTCCTTCCAGCACTGCTAGTTTTTTCCGCAAGTCGCGTGCCTCGCGCTCGAAGCAGCCGGCCATATCGTCGACCAAGATGCCAGTCTCCATCGCGATGCGGCGGACCAGCGCCAGCCGCTCGTTGGCGCCGGCCGTCTTGTCGCTGGAATAATCGGCTAGGCCGACAATAGCCTGAATCAACGGTGCGATGCGGTCATTCGCCCACGATGCACCTATCTGGGCCTGGTCAATCGCCAAACTCATGGCTTCGATTGCAGCGTCAGGTGCCGCGATTATTGCGGCCGGGCTGGATGTGGATTGGGATACTACAGATGTGGTGGTACGTTTGACCATGATGGCCTCCTTGTCGGTGATGAACCGCACAACCCGTCGCCAAACGGGGTGAGCAGCAAGTGGCGGGGTTGGCGAACCGGTGACAAAGGAAACCGGCATACCCGAAGGTATCCCCACCACCGCCGCTCATAGAGACGTGGTGGTACGGACGAAAAAAAGCCGCCTTGTGGCGGTTGTCCGCCTTTGTCAGTTCCGAGTCGCCAAACCCGTTTCCCCTCTTTATCGGGGACGTTTTTAGAATAGACCCGCGACCGACATGGCGTCAAGCGGTTTTCGTCGAGGCGGATTTTAGCAGTATGATGGTTGTTAGGGTTAAATAATCAACTTTGCTTTATATATAATCAAAGGGGAAGTCATGGAGCATCCAGTCGCATGGGTTAAATTGGAGAAGTACGTCGAGCTCACCGGCGACAGCGTAGATTCGGTTCAGGCGCGCCGCAAAGCAGGCAAATGGCTTGACGGGAATCAGTGCAAAATTGTGGACGGCCGGCTGTGGATTGACCTCCGTGCAGCGCAGCGTTGGGTAGAAGATTGGGATGCTAGTGCCCCCATGCTTGCCGCCGGCGGCTCGCTCCTCAAGGCGAAAAAATAAGCTGATGGTCAATCCTCCAGAGCTTCTGCGAATGGGCTTGCCAGTGCAGGTAGGCCGCCGGCGAAAATCGGCGCCCCCCCTTTGTCTGCCAGTCACCGCCACCACAGACCGGAAATAATCCGGTCAGGACTATGCGTGCACCAGTCGTGCACCATCCGTGCACGATGCTGGCAGGGGGGGGGAACGCAACGAATGTGACTCCTGCTAGGTGTCGTTCCTCCGAACGAGGCCGGCCGGGCCGGCAGTGTGGTCCTGGGCGCGACTCTGTTTGCGAGTCGCTCAAACCTACTCGCAGATTTGCTGGAGACTTAAAATCTCCTGCGGCTGCACCATACCCAAAGTAAGCCGCAGATGCGCGTGACTCACTGTCACACGCTACATACGGGAAAATCCCACATGTAGAAAACCGCCAAATGCCGTTCTGGCCGGTATTTGCAAGGGACCGATTGTCACCCGCAAACCACCCTGATGCCGGGTGATTTCCAGCGCCAGTTCAACGTCCGTTCAACGCCCGTCCAACGCCCGTTGGGCCGGCGCGCGGCACCGGGTAACGCTGGCACCGTTATCTGCAGCGTTACAGCGGCGTTTCCGGAGCCCGTCCACAGCATTGCGGACAAATTGCGGACAGGATGCGGACAGGATGCGGACGCGGCGCGGCGCCGGCTTGGCGCGCGGCCCTTCGAAGGGGCTTACAAGGGGCTTCGAAGCCTTCGGCAAAGGCTTCCTGAAAGGCCTCGCGAAAGGGTATGGCAAAGGCTTTCCGAGGGGTTTCGCGACAGTCCGGCGCGCCGACCTGTAACGCGTTGCAGGCGTCGCAGGTGCCGTGACGGGTGCGTTACAGGCGGCTGGCGCGGCGCCGAGATGCGCGCAGTTCTGCTCACACCGCGGTAAATTCTTACCGGCCAGGACGCGTCCACATCTGGACGTACCAGTCGGCGCCGCGCGCGGGAGATGCGCTGAAAACTGAGCGTATCTCTGCCTACCCCGGCCCGGCGGCGATACCAGAAAATCTGGTAATGGCGGGACCTGGCGCGACGATTCGCGAAGCCTCGCGAGCGTTCGCGAAATTAGCTCGGCTTCACGCGTAGCTTGACCTTACGGCATGATTCACTGAACGCTCGCCCCGCCTTGGCCAGGTCCGCACTGCTGGACGCGCGCGGCGCCGCAGCTGTCGCCCCGGGCGGGTTGGCCCTCAGCCACGCCCTGCATTCGCCAAGGTCGTAGCGGTGCGAGCGCGCACCGACCGGCGTGTACGGCAAGCCTAGCTGCTCCAGGCGTCGAACGGTCGATTCGCTCACGCCCAGCGCGGCGCATAGCTGCTGGCGGGTCATTTCGGTCATGGGCTACCTCCTGCGGCAGAATAGCAGGCGTGTTTGACGCGTGCGGCACGCGTGGCTGACGCGTCGGTTTAAAGGCGGGATTTTCCCGGATTTAGGCGGTATGGGATTTCCCATATCGGCGCAAAGTGGGATTTTCCCACGTCGGGGCAATGCAGGATTTTCTGCATCTGTACCGTCTGCCAGAAATTAGGCGGGCGGTCGTGTTCCCGGTTTCGCGGGAACCGCTCTAACTCCGCATCGGCACAGAATTGTGCCGCCAGCGTTCCGGGGAAATCCCGGATTGAACTTGGCCTAAATTTTTAGGCCACGCGCTGGCGCTGGTGGGGAATCACCTGAAAGCCCAGGAGGTCGGCTGGGTGCAGGCCAGCGCCAGCAGCACGGCATCCTCAACTTGCGGACGCTGCCTCATTGCGAGGAAGTCAGACCGGTGCGTCACCCCAGTCCAATGGCGGCGGCATCGACATGTATTCAATCACTGGCTCCCAGCCGAAGCAGAACCAGCGGACGTCCTCTGCACCGGGCGGTATGAGCGCTCGTTGCGCCAGGAGGCGAGCACGTCGCTCTGCCTGCTTCTCCAGCGGCTGGTCGGTAAAGAATGTATCGGTGATGTCTTGCATGCTGGCTCCGGCGGCCGCGCGGCGCGACCATGCGCAAGGGTAGCATGGCGAGCCGGATGCGCACCAAACTGCGCACCTATCCGCGTCGGAATCGTTCAGAAATCGCACCAATTCGATGGCGAATATCAGGCCTTTTCCCCTATGGGGTGGTGCTTCCTGCTGCGGTTTCGAAACTGCGTCGATACTGCGCACTATCCGCGAACCGACCGCGCACCTATTTTGGCAAAATTTGCACCGGCCGGCTGGCTGCGTACATGCCGCCGACCTCGCGCGCGGCCTGCTCGATGAGCTGCAGCGCCAGCACCAAGTTGCCCGCGCGCTCGGCCTGCTCGAGCATGCGCTCTATCTGCCGCAGGCGATAGGACTGGCAGGCAATGGGGATGTCGTCCAACTCGGCCAGCAGCCTCGCCCGCGTCTCGTAGAACATGGCCCGCCAGTGTTTGCCCAGCCGGGCGCCGGCGCGGCGCTCAGGGTGCCACGCCTCGATGCGTTGGCGAGTCAGCGATAGGCCGAATTTCACTTTGACGGCGGCGGCCACCTGCTCGGGAGTGTCGTAGCATGCCAAGGCAGCAACGATATGGGCGCACACGTGGCCGGGCAGCTTCGTCATGGGGCAAATCCGTCAAGGTGGGTCAAGCTAAAATAGGCCATGCCGCCGCCTCATTCGTCCGCAAAAAGCCCGATGCGCTCGAACAGCTGGCGCAGCGCTGGCATGCCGGCGGCGGCGCATGCGTCCCTGGCCATCACCCCGATTCGGGGTGTCATGTCGCCGCACAGCAACAGCGTTTGCAGGATGTCGCATTGCGTGTATCCGCCGGCGCGCGCGGCCGCGAGGATGCCGGCCACGGCGTCGCGGGCGAACTGCATGCCTTCCGGCGGCACGGGGTCATCGTCGCCGACGTCGCCATTGCAGCGCAGGATGTCGCCGCAGATGACCAGAATCTCGGGGCCGCCCAGGTTGGCGGGTTCTCCGTTGCGGTAGGTAGTCGTGTTCATGATTTTGCTTTCTGCCCTTGCGGGCGGTCGTTATTCGGCGGCGAGAAGCACCACGGCGCCGTCCAGGTCGATGACGTCGGCGGTGTCCAGGCGTCCGCGCTGCTTCGCGCAGGCCTTGGCCAGAACGCGAAGGGCGGCCAGTTCGCGGCGCTTTAGCTCGGTCAGCTGGCGTCCCGTCTCGTTCTGCTGAACGCATCGCTGCACGCACCAGCCGTCTTCGCCCCCGGCCTTGAGCTGGGCGTCGATGCGGCGCTTCTCTCGCCCTACAGCGAGGCGGCGCGCGTGGGCGGTGTGCCAAAGCAGCGCGGCGTTTATTAAATCTCGGTCGTTCATCTCATCTCCGTTTGCCCGGCAAGGCCATCAATCGCGCCGTGGTGGCGCAAACTGGCCCTGCTTGCGGCATTGGGTCCGCTGAGCAGCGCAAACCGCTCAGCGGACCGATTTCGCCTAGCCCTCGACCTTGCCGCCGGTTTTGAAGAACGCGCCGCGCTCCATGTGCGGCATCACATCGAATTGCGCTCTGGTGATAGTCTTGGCGGCCGACGTCGCCGGCGCTGAATTGCCGGCCGGTGCCGCAGCGCCTTCGGTAATGCGTCCGCCCTCTCGCAGAAACTTGCTGCGCGAGTCCTGCGGCAGCGAGTCAAACTGCGCGCGGGTGATGGCGCCGCCTGACTGGCCCTGCTGGCCCGCCGGAGCTTTCGCGCCAGGCTCGCCGCCCTCGCGCTGAATCATGCCTTTGCTCTCGTAGCGGTCGACCAGCAGCGCGAATGCTTCGTTGAAGTCGGCGGCCTCACCGTGGCGTGTCGGCGAATACAGCTGGATGCCGTGCTTATCGACGGCCACCAGCTTGCCAGCATCGAGGCGGAAGCTTTCGCCGAAGAACGAAGCGGCCACGTCGGCCGGAAGCTTCAGCCCGGCCATCACGGGGCTGTTCTTGAAGTGCGCGCCCAGCGCAAGCTTCCAGGCGGCAGGCGCGTCGAACGCTTCCTCACGGCCGTTGGCGTGCACGTAGACAGGCTTGCCGTCCTTGACCACCGCGTGGCCGTCTTTCGTCAATTTCAGTTTCATGGTCATGCCTTTCAGTTCGTTTCCCGGTACCGCCGGGTCGGGTGTTTGGTCATCGCTACAGGTGGTAGGCGCCGGGCGGCGGGCCGGTGGCCTGCACGAACTCGCCGCGCTCGCCGTCCCAGTGCTCGGCAGGGTGGTCGGCGTCGCGCTCGCGCCGATAGTCGTCCTCCGGCAATGCTCCGGGCATGCTTGGAGCATTGCTTGGAGCATCAAGACGATGTGCTGTCCGGCCGCGCTGCCAATTCCCATCCACCGTTGGGGGTTGGGTTCGCCGGCCGGGCTTGGAGGCTTTTCCGCCACTGGCGGGATAGGCCGGCGCCATGTCGGCTTGCTGCTGGCTTCCTGCGTTGCAGGGTGTCAGGTGCTGCCGCACACCCCCGTTGCGGTGGTGGACGAACTGGGCGCCGCTCCGGTGACTTCCCTCGGGCGAAGGGGGGGCGGAAGTTTTTCCGGCACCCTGGCCGGACTGGTGGCGGGCGCTGTCCTCGCGCTGCTCGACCAAGCCGACGAATTTCGTCGGGCTGGTGGGCGCGGTCGGGCCGGTGGCCCGCCGCATGCCGGCCGTGGGCGTGGTGTCGGGCGGCTGGCTCTGGTCGGTGCTGCTGGTGGCGGCGTCTGTGGAAGGTTGCAGCGGCTGCTCGCCGGCTGGAATTGGGGAGGGCAAGGGGGCAACGTCTACACAGAGATAGACGTTGTCGAATTTCTCGCCTTCCTGATTGCCTAAATTTTGTGCAACGTCTATATGCTTCTTGTTCGGCGCGGCGCGGTGCGCGCGCTCAGGCTTGCATGGCGCCGTCATGATATCGACGAAGCTCTTGGCTTTCGCCTTGGTGGGCGCGCCCAAGCCCAGCAGCGCCAGCAGCGTTTCCGCCTGGCTGCCGAGGGCGGCGATAAGTGCGTCGCGCATGCCGGGCTCGCTCAGGCGCTCAGGGCGCGCGCGCAGCGCTTCCAGCACCACGTGCCCCGCCGCGTCCCTGTTCGGCTTGCTGAGGCGCTTTGCGCGCGGCTGGTGTGTCAAGCCGAAGCGCTGCGCCACCTGCTGCTGAAAGTCGGCCAGCATGGCGCGAATCTTGGCCGGGCCGCCGGCGAGCGCGCCGCCTTGCATGCGCCCAGCGACCAGCGGCATCAGTAGGATGTGGCAATGCGGCGCGGCCTCGTCCAGGTGGGCGACGGCGCTCAGGATAGGAACAGCGAAAAAGGCATCCGTCCAGGTCACGGCGGCGGAAAAATATTCGCGGTGGTCGATGGCAGTATCGGCCGGCAGGCTGACGACCAGTTCCAGCGCCATACACGCATCCCTGCGCAGCGCCTTCACGCCAGCATTGTCCAGCAGCGCCAGCGCCAGGCCGGCCACCTCGTCGGCGGTCGCCGGGCCGCGCAAAACGTAGTTCATGTGCATGCGCGCCGGGTTGATGCCGCTGGCGGGGCTGGCGCCCAGTTCAGCCTGTATCTCGCGCAGGTTGTGCATCGCCGCCACCCGAATGATGTTCTTTGGGGACGTGACGCCGCGCACGGTACGGGTGTTTAAGCTCTTAAGCCGCAGGTACAGCGCTTCGGTCATGCACACCCTTTGAAGGCGGTGCACACCAGTACCAGCAGGACCAACAGGCCTGGCGGTGGTGGTGGCAGCGGGCGCAGCGCGGCAGCGCGAAGGCGGTAGACGGCGGCAATCATTCACCGTCCTTGCGGTCGCGCAAGCGCAACCAGGTGTTGATGGCGCGGCGGTCGACTTCGTCAAGCGAGTAGACGCCGAACTTGACGGGCTTGCCGTCGCGGTCGATACCTGGCGTGCGCTGGCACGCGGCGCGCAGCCCACGACGTCGCAACTCGGCAATCAGCTCTGGGCCATTCGAGGCGCCGGCGATACGGTCTATTTCCTCGCGCCGGCGGGCGCGCAGCAGCAGCGAATGAATCACGCGCAGGTGACGCGGATTATCCGTGCCTGAAAATTGAGCAGTTGAGGTAGAATGCGCAGCAGGTACTGCTGTTTCGAAGAGGTCCGGTTCTGCTTGGCGGTGGAGCCCGGACTTTTTCTTTGGGCGCTTGCGGGGCGGGCTGACCATTAGTGGCCGCCATTCAGCAGCGCAGCGACTCCTTCCACAGGCCACAGTAAGCGATTGCCGAATTTCACCGGTCGGATGCCGAAGCACTCACCTGTCAGGCAATAGTGCTTACGGATGGTCTGGCTGGCGCGATTCGCAGCACGTGCGAACTCGGCAGTCTGGATGTGGTCGCGGCCAGCGGCAATCGCGGCTAGGGCAGTGGGAATATTCACGGTGGTTTGCATCGCTAGATGTCCTTATGTTGATTTTCTACTTGCTGCGCTCATTCGCAGTTAAGTAGATAGCGATACGATTTATATTCCGTAAAAAAGCCCTATTTTTCCTACTGTTCCTAGTGTTTTCCCACTGCACCTAGTGTGTGCCTACTGTCGGTTCCTACCGTTCCTACTGTCGGCTCCCCGTCCAGCGGCCAAGCGCTGCCACAAGCGCGCCATCCGTGTAAATTTGAGTCTTCCCCTTCCTAGTTATCCAATTGACTCCTTGTACTTCAGTCGACGTTTTACGCAAAATATCAGAAAATGCTTCTCCGCTATTTGCCAGCTCGCGCAGGCGCGTCATAACCTGTTTTGCTGCCGGCCTGTGTCCCAGTTCGCACTCAAGCGCCCAGGCCACCTGTATCGCGACTCGGCCAGCGCCGACTGTTGGCAGCTTTCCCGGAATACCTTGCTCGGCGCCGCCTTCGTCGGATAAGGCCGCTGCACGTGGAGCGTCAGGAATTTGCAACTCCACTTGAGCCGTTCTTGAAATGGCGAGCCTCATCAGTTCCCGATACAATTCCACTGCCTCGTCGGTGTCCGCGCCAATGGTGATAGTCGCCACAGCGTCCAGCAGCTCGTAGTGCACTTCAATTCCAGCCCGCCTCAGGAAGAGGACTCCCAGCGCAGGACTAATGGTTTCTGCCAGCTTCTCGGATAGCATCGCCAATCGAAGCCTACGGGTAAGACGGATATCCGCCTCTTCCTTGTTGGATAGCTGGTTCGACCACATCTGCTTGTCGATGTCGCGTTTTGCGTCTGTTACCCGTCGCCTCAGTTCGGCCAGTTCGGCAGTGCTCGCGACGCCCGCCACCTCGGCCAGTACCTCAATATCCCATACCGGTAGCGAAGCCAAATCAGCGAAATGTAGTGATACCTTAGCTTCTTCGGGGCGAATACCATACAAAGCCATCAAGTCGTAATCGCAGCGGTGGTCGAGCAAATTACGGATTATCTCGCCTGACATCCCGAGCATATCTTTCGCCCGCGTCGGTATGCACAAAGACGGCAGTTCGTCGTTTGACGGTTCTTCTACATCGTTTTCCATTGGCACCCCTTCAGGTGTCACCCTCATAAAATGGGGCGCCAGTCAGGCCGGTGAAGGAGTCCGGCTTTTCGTCCGCTAAAACTAGACTGACGCGTAAATCTTGCCTGATGAGGTCAGGCGGCCGGTACCGCGCGCAACCCTGCTGGCGCTGGTTGGAACTGCACGCCGGCCTGTTCGAGCAACCAGGTTTCTATCTGGTCGTGCCACTTGCGCAGCATATCGAGAGGTCGGCGGATGTAATTCTGTTCGCGCACTCCCTGCGGCGCATGCCCCTGAATTTGCGCAGATACGCCGCTTGGCACCTCGACCCATTCGCAGAGCGTGCCGAAGGAGCGGCGCAAACCCTGTATTGTCAAGTGAGGCAGGCCGGCGGCCTTCAGCGCCTCATTATGGGCGATGCGCGGCTCGGCCAGACGACCACTTTTTGACGCCGGGCTGCTGAATACCCATGGAGAGGGCGTCCAAGTCGGTGCAGGCGCCGCGCCGCTGCGCAATTTCTTCGGCGTCGGCGGCGTATTGTTAATGCGCTTTAGAGTTTCGAGCAGCGAGGCCAAGTAAGGCGTCAGCGGGATAGTGCGTCGCCCCTCCACTTTGTCGCGGATTGACATGCTGCGCCACCTGAAGTCGATATCCTCCCACCGGAGCGCCGCCATTTCCTGTCGTCTCGCACCGGTTATCAGTTGGGCCTGCAAATAGGTGGAAATTACTGGGTTGCTAATTTTTCGAACGGCCTCGAACCACGTCGCGAGCTGCTCACGCTGTAGCACGTCATGTTTTACCTGCGGTTTGCCCAAGGACTCTCTGGCTCGGGTGCTCCTGGCCGGGTTGTTCGTGACGATTTCCGAATAGGTCGGATGCCGCGCGCACCAGTTCAGACACGCTTTCAGTATGCGCAGCGCGAGGCGGGCGCTTGTTGGTCTGATTCCGCCCTCTGTTTCTGCCCACGCCTCTATACGCTGAGCATCGAGGTCGACCAAGCGAACGCTCATCAGTGCCGCCAGCGGCGCGGCCTTGGTCAGTTTGATTTTGGACCGTGTTCGCGGTGCACCTCCGGGCGAAATCATCCTCATGTGGTCGTCCGTATGGCGCTCACTCCAGCGCGGCGCCCGGTCGGCGACATAAAGACCCCATACGTCGCCAAGGGTTATCGATTCCCTGAGTGCGGTAGAGGCCGCGTCGGTCTTGGCGGCCTCTTCGGCGGCTACCGCATCGGCCTTGACCTTGCGGGGGTCTTGCCCCTTGTCGATTATGACCATGAGGCGGCGCGCCTCGGTCTGGGCGGCGGTAATGCTCCACGTCTGCGTTGCACCAATGGTGATGCGAATTGCCTGTCCCTTCAGCTTAGCCTGAAAAACATACGACTTCGCGCCGTTGGCGGTTGCACGAAGTGCCAAGCCAGGTGCGGTCGCATCCCAGAGAAAAGACTGCCCCTTGCCCGGCTCGCATTCGAAGCTATCTACTCGACCCGCCGTGAATTTTATCTTTGCCATTGTTGCCTTACTCAATATTGAGGGTCGTCATGTAACCGCCATGTAACCCGATTCAGAGTATAGCAATCAATCCTCATCAACGCAAAGTACAGGCGTTTTTATACCAAGTCATTGATTTTTATGGGATGTTCTTATTTTTGATGTCCGAATCAACGCAGGGAAATGGCTTATCTCGCAGACTCATAATCCGTTGGTGCCGTGTTCGACTCACGGGAGGCCCACCAATAAAACAAGGACTTAGATGCGAATCTAAGTCCTTTTTTCTTATCCGCCGTCGCCAACCAGGGCTTTGATCAGCGCGCGCGCCGCTGCCGATTGGTGTCGATGGGGCGCGTACACCAGCGAAAACGGTCTCGTCCGGCCGCCCAGTTCAGGCAGCAGCTCGACCAGTCGTCCGCTGACCAGGCGCTCGTGCGCGATGAAGTCGTAGGTCTGACAGATGCCAATTCCCTGTTCGGCCATCGATACCGTGCCCAGCACATCGTCCGATACTTCCAGCACAGACCTGGGCTGCCATTCGAGGTCTTCATCGCCGGCGCGGAACGACCACGGGCCGTGCTTGCCAGTGCGCGGCAGCACGAAGGGCAGGCAGACATGCTGGGCCAAATCTTCAAGATTTTGCGGCACACCAGCCCGCTTCAGGTAGTCCGGCGCCGCGACCAGCCGCAGCCTGGCGTCTTCCAGCTTGCGCGCGACGAGGCCGCTGTCGGGCAGGTGGCCGAGGCGGATGGCCATGTCGAAACCCTCCGCCACCAGATCGACGTTGCGATTGGTGATGTTGAGCTCAAGCCGGACCTCGGGATTTTGCGCCAGAAACGGCTTGAGCAAGGCCGGCAGGCGGAAATGGCCGAACGTCGTGGGAGCGCTGATGCGCACGCGCCCGCTCAGCGCCGCACTGTGCGACTGCGCTTCCTGCTCCGCCTCCCTTAGCAGGCCGAAGGCGCTGCGCGCCTGTTCCAGATATCGCTGTCCCGCATCCGTCAGCCCGAGGCGGCGCGTGGTTCGCCGCATCAATTGCTGGCCGAGCCGCGCTTCCAGCCGTCCAATCGACCGGCTGAGAACGGACGCGGTCGTCGATAACACAGCCGCAGCCGATGTGAACGAGCCATGCTCTATCACCGCCAGGAACACCTCGACGTCTCCCAGGTAATCAAAGCTTCGGCTCATTTGATCCTCTTAAGAACTAATAATTTTCAATTCGGCTAGTTTATCTCCTATCGAGACGCAAATATAGTGCTCACACCCTATACACACGGATGACACTATGATTACCTCCCGGATCTTCAAACACACTTTCGGCGCGCTGCTGATGACTGCCGCCCTGGCTCAAACCGCATGGGGCGCGGACGGTGCGCAGCTCGAACGCTGGCGCGGCTACAGCGGCGTGACGTGGGGCATCGATGCAGCCGCGCAGACGCCGTTCCGCAACTCGGTGAACGCGCCCATTGCCGGCATCCATTTCGACGCCAGCGGACGCGCCTTCGTCAGCACGCCGCGGCTGATCGCGGCCGATACGCCCGCCACGCTGAGCATTCTCGACACGGCGTCCAACGGCGGCCCGGCCCGCCTCACGGCCTTCCCGTCCGAGGACGGCAACTCGGTCGCGGCGTCTCCCCAGACCAGCCTGCGCAACGTGCTGGGCTTCCATATCGACCGTCGCAACGGCTGGCTGTGGGCGCTCGACATGGGCTTCGTTGCCGGCGAGGCCGAGGCTCCGGCTGGCGGTCAGAAGATAATGATCTATGAATTGAGCAGCGGCCGTGTCGTGAAACGCATCGCGCTCGATGGCGTGGCCGACCGCAAGGGCAGCTTCCTCAACGACATCGCCGTCGACGACGCGCGCAAGATCGCCTACATCTCCGACAGCGGCCTGCGCAGCGCTCCGAACAATCTGGCGGCGATCATCGTGGCCGACTTCGCCACTGGCGCCAGCCGCCGCGTCCTGCACCGCGCGCCGGCTGTGCTGCCGGAGCCGGGCGTGAAGGTAGTGTCGCATGGACAGGAGGTGTGGCCCGGCAATCCGCTGACACTGGGTATCAATGGCATCGCGCTGTCGCCGGATGCGCGTACCCTGTATTGGACCGTCACCACGGGCACGCACGCGTTCTCGATTAAAACCGATGTGCTGCGCAACCCAGCCGCAAACGCGCAGACGGTTGCGTCTGCCGTCAAGATGATCGGCGACGTGGGCGGCAATACCGATGGCATCGTCACCGATGACAAAGGCAATCTCTACATCACCGATGTCAGCCGCAACGGCATTGTGCGCTTCGATCCGGCCAGGAAGGCAATGGCCGTGCTGGCGACCGACGACGGCATCTCCTGGCCTGACACCCCGGCCATCACGCCCGACGGCTATCTCGTGGTCACCGCAAGCCAGCTCAATAATCACTTCGCCGGCGCGGTGAAGGCCGGCAGTGAGCGGTACGAGCTGTGGCGCATGCGACTGGCGCCAGTTGAGGTGAAATAAGCAGTTCAGCTTCGGACGGGCAGTCCGGTACGGCTCAGCCCTTGTCGGCCGACTCCGCAGACCGCACGTCCAGCATCGCCACCACCAGGTCCGCTTCGGTCAGCAGCGCTTTCGCCGGGAAGCCATCTTCCAGCGCGACCACCGCGCCGCCGGAAATTTTCTCGTCGCCGGACGGCGAGTTCGGCATGAAGGCGAACTGCGGGAACTTGGTCTGGCCGTGCTGCGCGATGTCGCGCAGGGTGCGCGGGGCGGCGCGCAGCAGGCCGTTGCGGACGTGACGCTGGCGTTCTTCGTTGCGCTCTTTCAGCAGCGTCGTCAGGCGTCCGATTTCCTTGTGCAGGCGGTCGGACTCGGCTTGCAGATTGCGCAGCTCGTCGTCGCTGAGCGCGTCTTCCCATTGCGTCAGCTTCAGCAGGCCGCGCTTGTGCAACGCTTGCCGTTGCAGGTCCAGGTCGACCGTGGACAGGCGCTGCTGATGCGCATCCAGATCCTGCTGTTCTTTCACGTCGCCGTTGGCGCGATGCCATTTGTCGCCGAAGTCGAACACCAGGCCGTCGAAGTAGAAATACATCGGCAGGCCTTGTTCGAGTAGCTGGCTGGCGGGCTTGTTCCAACGGCTGGCCAGTTCGGCCAGCGTCAGGGTGATAGGTTCGATGATGGGCATTGTTGTCGCGAGTAGAATCCAATCCGGAATTTTCTCACAGACGACAGCGCGCCATCACTTTATCCGCTTGCGCATGAAGATGGTCGCTTGCGGATTGTCGTTGTAGCGTTCGCAGCGTTCGTAGCCCAGTTGTTCGTACAGCCTGATCGCGGCGTGCAGGTCGTCCTTGGTGTCGAGGTAGACGGCGTCGTAGCCGGCTTGCGCGGCATGGCTTTCCAGCGCCTGCATCAGCGCCTCGGCCAGGCCGCGCCGGCGGAAGCGGTCGGCGACATACAGGCGCTTGCACTCGGTCGCGCCGGCCACTTCCGCCAGCGGCCGCATGGCCACGCAGGCGGCCGCGACGCCGTCCACGTAGGCGATCCACATGGCCGAGCTGGCATCGTTGAGGAAGGCGCGGATGGCGTCGTCGTCGTCGCGCAGCACAACGTTGATGAGGTCGAAATATTCGTGCAGCAGATGCCGCGCATCGTCGAGCTGGGTTGCGGTGGCGCGGACCACGCGCGTGGCCGTGGTCGACAGGATGTGCTGCACCTTGCGCATCGCGTCCAGCAACTCGGTGCGCTGCGATTCGCCCAGCTGGCCCAGCATGCGCACCGTTTCCGCCGAGACGCGGTGGTTGATGTCGGCGATGACGACCTGGCCCGTGTCGGTCAGGCTCAGCAGCGTGGCGCGCTTGTCCTGTTCCGAGCGCACGCCGTTGATCAGGCCGCGTTCGCTGAGCGAGCGCACCAGACGGCTCATGTAGCCGGCGTCCAGGCCCAGCTTGTTGCGCAGGTGGTTGGCGGTGCAGCCCGGATTCATCGATAGTTCGTACATGATGCGGCCTTCGCTGAGCGAATAGTCGGTGTCCAGGTAGCGCCCGCGCAGCAGGCCCAGGTGTACGGTGTAGTAGCGGTTGAATTGCCGCACAACGTCGGCTTGCTGTTGCATGTCCTGATGCACGGGTCTCTCCTAATGCTTGCTTTTGGCAACTATATCGGCGATGGGCGGTGCAGTCAACCGGGTGTGCATGTAAAATGATCGCTTCCATTAGCGGAGTAGCGACGATGATGTTTTTAAAAGTTCCGTTTGCGGAAAAAGACGAAGCCAAGGCCCTGGGCGCGCGCTGGAATGGCGAGCGCAAGTCGTGGTACGTTCCAGACGGTAAGCCGACCGAGCCCTTCGAGCGCTGGCTGGCGCCCGGCGGCGCCGATTTTGTGCCGGCCAAGGCTTCGGTGGCGCCGAAAGCCAAGCCGTTGTCGGTCGATTCGTATGTCGGCAAATCGGTGGTGGGCAAGTTCTACCTGGAACTGCCGCACGACTGCAATCCTTTCGAAGCATGCCCGGTCTGCGCACCGACGCTGGCTAGTTCCGGCTGGCAGGCCGCCCACGACAGTGTCGACCAGATGCTGGCGGCACTGCGCGGCTGAGCCACGAGGCCATGCGGAGCGCACCGGCTTTTCGCACCGAGGATGCGGCGACCCCGCCGGTTACCAGCTTCCGGCATCCCGATGATGTCTTCGAGGCGCTGTTTCAAAGCATACAGGGCGGTGAAAAACACGTGCGGCCGCCACTGGAGTTGCGGCCGGACTCTCCCTTCCTCAAATTTATCGAAGTCGGCTACGCGCTGCGCGCCTGCCTGGAAGACAAGTCGCGTCGCGATTATCTGGTGCAGCGCCTGCGTCCGCACGTGAGCGCGATCATCGGCACCTTGCCGGCGAGCCTGCTGCCGCAGGGGATGTTGCCGCGCACTGCGGCGCCACCCGGCTTCCGGCCGCTGGAGCAGATCGGCGACGCGGAAGTGCGGGCCTGGCTGGTGGAGGACGGCGGTTTGATCTATGGCGAGCTCAGGCGTTTCGAGCTGGAGAATTATTTCGATGCGATCGCCGCCGCGATCCGTCCCGGCGGCGTGATGGTCGATCTGGGCAGCGGGCTGGGCAAGGTGGTGATGTCGGCTGCGCTGGCGTTTCCGTTCCAGCGCTGCATCGGCGTGGAGTTGATGGGCTATCGGCACGCGATGGCGGTGCAGCGCTTGCAGGGCTTGCTGACCCTGGCACGACAGGCGCTGGCGGCACTGCCGTTGCCGCTGACGCCGGAGACGCCGCTGCAACTGCCGTTTGGCGGCGAGGCGAGCGGCAGCCATCTGCTCGATCTCGGCTCGCGCATCGCCTTTATCGAGGCGGATATATTCCGGGTCGACGTGCGCGGCGCCAGCCTGGTGTTCATGTACAGCACTTGCTTCGGCCCCTTGATGGATGCCCTGGGCGACAAGCTGGCGCGCGAGATGCAGGAAGGCGCCCTGGTCAGCACGACGACCTATCCCTTGAAGCACCCGGCGTTCAAATTACTCTGCAGCTTCCCGGCTGGCACCGTGGCCTGGACCAATGTGATGCTTTACCAGCGCACCGGGGCGCTGGAAACGCTGGCGCCGGCGGTCTCGGCGGCCTTGTACGAGCCTGATCCGGCCGCCTGGGAAGAGCGTGTGCGGCAAGAGTTTGCGGCGCTGGATAGCAAAGCTTAAAGCAGCCATTTACGCGCAGTAGCGATCATATTGTCCGACAATGCGCGCGTAAATGCCGTCTGGATATCCCACATATGCCAGATTAGCGGCACATCCAGCGTATCGCCAGGCGTCATTTCTACCAGCGTTCCCGCCTTCAATTGCTGCTCGCACTGCAAGAGCGGCACCATTCCATAGCCGAAGCCCGCCTCGATAAACTGCACAAACCCGGTCGAGCTGGCGAAGGAATGATGCGGATAGTGGCCGGTGTAGCCGGTGCGGCGGGCGATGTAGCGTTCTTGCAGGGCATCTTTGCGGTCGAAATTCAGCGCCGGCGCTTGTTGCACGGCGGCGGCTGTCATGCCGTCAGGGAACCAGCGCTGGGCAAACGCCGGGCTGGCGACGCAGTGATAGCGCATGATGCCCAGCGGTGTCGATGTCGTTCCAGCAACTTGCGCCGATTCACTGGTCACGCAGCCGAACACGCGGCCTTCCCGCAGCATCGTCAATGTATGGTCCTGGTCGTCCAGGCGGATGTGCAGCAGGCACTCGCCGCTGCGCATCAGCGGCGTCACCGCTTCCTGTACCCAGGTCGCGGCGCTGTCGGCATTGACGGCGATGGCGATTTCCGGCCGCGCGGCGCCGGAATCGGGCCGATGGAGCAGCGCCGCCTCCAGCAGGCGCACCTGGCGATAGTGGGCGATCAGCCGCTGGCCGGCCTCGGTGGGCGAGGGCGGCTGGCTGCGGACGATCAGCAATTCGCCGGCGCTGTTTTCCAGCATGCGTATCCGCTGCGAAACGGCGGATTGCGTGATCGACAAGGCCAAGGCTGCCTTGTCGAAGCTTCCATGGTCGATGACGGCGTCCAGCGCCGCCAGGCCGCGATAGTCCACTTGCTTCATTAGCGCCTCTAATATTTGGTAAGTATTATTAATTATACTTATCTTGGCGCGCGATTTAAGCTATCGGCTTCATTCAGGGAGAAAAATATGGAAGCTGCGGCATTTTTAAAGGGCATCGGCCTCGGCGGCAGTTTGATCGTCGCTATCGGTTCGCAAAACGCGTATTTACTCAGGCAGGCGCTGAAGCGTGAGTTCGTGCTGACCTGTATTGCCATTTGCGTTATTTGCGACGTGGTATTGATCGGCGCGGGCGTGGCTGGCATGGGGCGATTAATTATGGAGGCGCCGGTGCTGCTGTTTTGGATTAAGCTCGCCGGCGCCGGTTTCCTGTTCTGGTATGGATTACGGGCGGCTCGTTCGGCTTTTAATCCAGGCGCGATGGTGGCCGGCGAGAATGCCCAGGCCGGCGACCGCCGTACGGTTATCGCCGCGATGCTGGCATTTAGTTTATTGAATCCGCATGTATATCTGGATACCGTCGTATTACTCGGTTCGATAGGCGGGCAGCAAGCCGGTAATGGACGTTTATATTTTGCGCTGGGCGCCATGCTCGCCTCGGTGCTCTGGTTTAGCAGCCTGGGATTCGGCGCCCGCTATTTAACGCCGGTATTTGCCAAGCCGCGCGCCTGGCAGATTTTGGATGGTGTCATTGCGCTGGTCATGTGGACCTTGGCCATTTCCTTGTTCGCCGGATAAGGCGATATCCCGTATTGCCTTTACGCCGTGATGGATCAATTTCGTACCGCCTCCAGCCCTGCGCAGCTTGCCCCTGGGCAGGGCGAGCCGCGCTTGAAACTGGCAGGTACATGCTAATTTTTGGCATAAAAAGCATAGTTGTAGGCTCTTTTTCAGACGGGACGGGGCATTGTGCCAATCGGCAACACTCTGACCGGCCCGAAACGCCGCCAGCGTGGCGGTTCAGCATACAATGGAGATAGCTACCTCAACACAGTTCTTCAGGATTCCGGGCCCCACGACGGCCGATATATATGAGCACGGACCTCAGTAATTACGCCCATCTCTCCGCAGTAGCGGCTGCCTTTGCAGCTGACGCTATTCTGAGTACCTTGCTTATTTTCCTTTGGCTTATGCAGCGCAAGGAAAAGCATGCGTTATTCTGGGGGCTGGGGCAGCTGGCGGTAATGGGCGGCATCATTACCTGGTTTATCGGCGATCGCGTTTTCTCCGAATCTGTGCGCATTATGCTTTGCGCCTTGCTGCTTAGCGTAGGCATGCTGGGTTATTGGAGCGGAACGAAATTCTTCCTGGGCGAATTACAGCGCTATCAAATACGCTGGATATTGCCTTGCGGTATATTGATTGCCGGAATATGCGGAGTGATATGGTTTAATAATCCAGCCATCATCGCTCCTGGTAGTGCGGCCATATTGGGTGCCATGATGCTGTGGTGCGGCCAGCGCCTGATAAAAAATAAAAACCGCTACCGTTTATTGGGTATCACTTTAATATTACGCGGCGGATTTAATCTCCTCACTGCGATAACGCTGGGCCCCGAGTTATATCTGATCTGGTTTGTCGGCACCACGATCCTGAAAACCCTCAGCATGTTGGGTTTGATTTATGCGGTACAGGATGAGATCCAGCAGCGCTATGCCCGTACCATCGACAGCCTGAGCAATGGCTTTTTAATCCGGGACCGCCGCGGCTATGTCATGGTGGCCAATGAACGATGCGCCCGTTTGCTGGGTTTTAGCGGTCCGGCCGATTTGATCGGCCGCCATGTCACCGATTTGCTTCCCGGCCTCACCCGTGAGATGGCCGACCAGTATTTCAGCAATTTTGTCACCGAGGGCGTCCAGTATCCCATCGTCGATACTGCCATCGTGACATTGCATAATGGTAATAAACTGCCATTAGAGATGCTCGGTTCGCCGTACGAAGAGCGCGGCCGCATGTATTGCCTGGTCCAGCTGCTGGACATCAGCGAGCGCAAAAAGAAGGATGATCTGCTGTACCAGGCGGCCCGCATCGATCCCGTCACCGGCTATTTCAACCGCCACGCGCTGTCGCGCCGGTTGGACGAGGAGGTGGCGAAAGCCGCCTCCAGCCAAAGCGAGTGCGCCGTGCTGTTCATCGACCTGGACAAGTTCAAGCGCGTCAACGACTCCTTCGGCCACGCCGTCGGCGACGAGCTGCTGCGCCAGTTCGCGCGCCGGCTGCACGCCATCCTGCGTCCGCAGGACGTGCTGGCCCGTTTCGGCGGCGACGAATTCATCGTCATCCTGCCCGACCTGCCGCTGGGCTTCAGCGAGAAAACGGCCAGCGACTGCGCGGCCGGCGTCATCGCCACCATGGCCGACAGTTTCAACCTGTCCCATCACGTGATCGGCGTGTCGGCCAGCGTGGGCATCGCCTGCTATCCCTTGCACGGTATCGATAGCGATACGCTTATCCGCAACGCCGACATCGCCATGTATGAGGCCAAGAAGGCGGGCCGCGGCGAGATGCGTTTCTTCAACGACGCGATGAACGCCGCCGCCAAGGACGCCTTGGTGATCGACGGCGCCTTGCGCGGCGCCATCGAGGCTGACGAATTCCACCTGGTCTACCAGGCCATCACCAACTCGCACACCGGAAAACTGACCAAGGTCGAAGCGCTGCTGCGCTGGGACAGCGCCATGCTGGGCGAGGTTCCACCGGACCGTTTCATACCAGTCGCCGAAGATAGCGGCATGATCGTGGAACTTGGCACCTGGGTGCTGAACCAGGCCTGCCGCCAGGTGGCGCAGTGGAAGTCCGGCGCACTGGGCGAGATCACCATCAGCATCAACGTCTCGGCCTGGCAGTTGGCCGATCCGGCGTTTGTCGGCCTGGTGCGGCAGGCGCTGGCCAGCAACGGCCTGGCGGCGCGCCAGCTGGAGCTGGAGCTGACCGAACGGGTGCTGATCGACGACGGCGGCCACGTGCAGGCGGTGCTGGCGCAATTGCGCTCGCTGGGCGTCAGCATCTCGCTGGACGATTTCGGCACCGGCTATTCCTCGCTCAGCTACCTGACCCAGTTTCACCTGAACACGCTGAAGATAGACCGCGCCTTCGTGATGGACATCGAACATAGCGAGCGCAGCAACAACCTGGTGCACGCCATCATCGCGATGGGACACAGCCTGGGCTTGCAGCTGGTGGCGGAGGGCGTGGAAACCGCAGGCCAGGCCGCCATCCTGGAAAAGATGGGCTGCCATTACCTGCAGGGCTATCATATTTCCCGGCCGATCCCGGCGGAGGAGTTGCTGGTTTTTGCGGGCGGCCTGCTAGCCAGGCCGCAGGCCGATAATTTCGCTATTTAGCATCCGCCGCCGTGGGCAGTTTTTGCGCCGCTTCCTCGGCGGTGAGGATCCAGATGCGGTCGATATTGCCCTGGCTGTCCACCGTGTAGTTGACCACGATGTCGCTGCCGCGCAGCGCGGCCGGCATTTCGATCATATTGTCGCGGTTGAAGATGCGCGCGGCGGGCGACAGCTGGCGCGGCTTGCCGTCGATGCTCACCTCGGGGAAATAGCCGGGCGTCATCCTGCCGCGCAGCGCGTTGGCCGGAAACGGCCGTTCGGACGCCAGCGCCGACAGCGACAGCCAGGCCGCCATCAGCAATGCACAGAATCGCAGCATGGGTGAGCTCCACAAATGGTGAGGCCCCAGCTTACCCGATTATTTTCCCAGCGTGGCGAACATCGCCACCACGGCCGCGGCCATCAGGACGGTGCATAGCCAGCCCAGCACGCGCAGCCGGCGCGGGATCACCAGCTTGCCCATCACTGCCGGCCGCACCGCCAGCAGCATCACCACCACCATGATGGGCACCGAGATCACGCCATTGAGCACCGCGCTCCAGTACAGCGCGCGGATCGGGTCGATATGGGTGAAGCACAGCGCGGTGCCGATCAGGGTGGCGCCGACAATGATGGCGTAGAACTTGGGCGCACCGGAATATTCCAGCTCCAGGCTGTTCTTCCAGCGCATGGCGCCGGCGATGGCGTAGGCGGCCGAGCCGGCCAGCACCGGCACCGCCAGCAGGCCGGTGCCGACGATGCCCATGCTGAACAGCGCGAACGCGAAGTCGCCGGCGACCGGCCGCAGCGCCGAGGCCGCCTGGGCTGACGACTCGATGTGCGTGACGCCGTGCGCGCCCAGCGTGGCGGCAGTGGTCAGCATGATAAAGGCCGCCACCAGGTTGGAGAACCCCATGCCGACCACGGTGTCGATCTTGATGCGCCGCAGGTTGTGCGGCGCCTGCTCCTGCGCGTGCTTGAGCGCCCTGGCCTGCGGATCGGCACGCAGGTCCTCGACTTCCTGCGAGGCCTGCCAGAAGAACAGGTAAGGGCTGATGGTGGTGCCGAAGATCGCCACCACGGTGGTGATGTAGGCGGCCTGCCAGGACAGCCTGGGCAGCAGCGCCTGGTGCAGCAGGGTCAGCCACGGCAGCTTGAGCGTGAGCGCGGTGACCACGTAAGCCAGCAGGGCCAGCGTCAGCCACTTCAGCACCTTGACGTAGCGGCTGTACGGCAGCGTCACCTGCAGCACCAGCGACAGCAGCCCGGCCGCCGCCGCGTACCAGTGCGCCGGGCCGCCGGCCAGCAGCGCCACGGCCTGGCCCATGGCGGCGATGTCGGCGGCGATATTGATGGTGTTGGCCACCAGCAGCAGGCCGACCAGCAGGTACAGCAGCGGCTTCGGAAAGTGTTCACGGATATTGGTCGCCAGCCCGTGCCCGCTGACGCGGCCGATGCGCGCGCTGACCGCCTGGATGCCCACCATCAGCGGATAGGTCAGCAGCATGGTCCACAGCATGCCGTAGCCGAACTGCGCGCCGGCCTGCGCATAGGTGGCGATGCCGCTGGGATCGTCGTCGGCCGCGCCGGTGATCAGGCCCGGCCCCAGCTTGCTGAGCCAGCCTTGTTTGCCGGCTTGCGGCGGCTTGGTCATGTCCATGATGTCTCCTCGTTGACGGCCATGCTAAGGCCGGCATCCTCGGGCGGTCCGTGCGTTCGCGTACTTATCGTGCGCGAGGAAATGTTGCCATGTCACTAAGCGGTCACATTGCCGTCATCGCTGCGTCACATGCACTTCCTACAATCTTGCGAGTTTAGTTTCCAGCCTAGTCCACACTAACCAGCAAGAAAGAAGAACAAATCATGCAACAGCGCTTCCCTCTGAAACCTTTGTGCCTGGTGGTCCTGCAAGCCCTGGCTTGCCAGGCTTACGCCGCCGACGCGGCCGATGCCGCCGCCGACAGTTCGGTTGCCGGCGCCCTGGTCGGTCCCATGCAAACGGTGGAAATCACCGGCCGCGGCCAGTCGCGCCAGGTACAGAACATCAACAAGGCCGACCTGGCCGAGGCGCTGCCGGGCACCAGCCCGCTGAAGGTCCTGGAGAAACTGCCGGGCGTGAACTTCCAGTCCGCCGATCCGTTCGGCGCCTACGAGTGGTCGACCCGCTTCAGCGTGCGCGGCTTCAACCAGAACCAGCTGGGCTTCACGCTGGACGGCGTGCCGCTCGGCGACATGAGCTACGGTAACAACAACGGCCTGCACATCAGCCGCGCCATCTCGTCGGAAAACCTCGGCAACGTCACCGTGTCGCAGGGCGCGGGCGCGGTCGGCACCGCCTCGACCAGCAACCTGGGCGGCACCGTGCAGTTCTTCACGCTGGCCCCCAGCGATGAGCGCGGCCTGACCTTCGCGCAAACCTTCGGCAGCGATTCGACCTCGCGCACCTTCGCCCGCGTCGACACCGGCTTGATCAACAACGTCGTCAAGGCCTACCTCAGCGGCACCCGCCAGCGCACCGACAAGACCAAGGGCGAAGGCGGCCAGGACCAGGATCAGCTGAACTCGAAGTTCGTGTTCAACTTCGGCGAAAACAGCCTGACCGGTTTCCTCAACTATTCCGACCGCCGCGAAGTCGACTACCAGGACGTGTCGCTGGAAATGGTGCGCCGCCTGGGCTACGGCTGGGACAACTACCAGCCTGACTGGCAGCGCGCGGTCAACGCCGCCAAGGGCGTCTACAGCGGCGGCGTCAACAGCATGGACGACGCCTACTACTCGGCCGGCGGCCTGCGCAAGGACACCATCGGCGGCCTGACGCTGGCGCTGAACTTCGGCCCGACGGTCGAACTGAAGACCACCATCTACCACCACGACAACGACGGCCAGGGCCACTGGTACACGCCGTACGTGGCGACCGACGCCGCCAACCCGATCTCGCTGCGCACCACCGAGTACTCGATCGGCCGCGACGGCGTCACCAGCGACCTGACCTGGGAACTGGGCAGCCACACCATCACCGCCGGCCTGTGGGGCGAGCGCAGCAACCACAACGTCAGCCGCAACTACTACAAGGTGACCGGTCCGGCCGACACCATGTTCTTCCTGTCCAATCCGTTCCGCACCGACTTCAAGCAGAACTTCGTCACCACCACCTCGCAGTACTACGTGGCCGACACCTTCAGCGCCATGGACGGCAAGCTGAAGTTCAACGCCGGCTTCAAGGCGATGGACGTGGACATCAAGGCCACCAACCTCATCGGCACCCGCGCCGCCGGCGAGCTCGACGCCGAGAAGAAATTCCTGCCGCAGGCCGGCGTCAACTACGCCATCAGCGCCGACGACGAGGTGTTCGCCTCCGCATCGAAAAACATGCGCGCCTTCCAGCCGGGCGTCAGCGGTCCGTTCTCGCAGACCCAGGCCGCCTACAACGCCGGCATCGCCAAGCTCAAGCCCGAGACCTCGGTCAACATCGACCTCGGCTACCGCTTCAAGCGCGCCGACATTCAGGGTTCGGTGGCGGTCTACAACGCCCGCTTCGACGACCGCCAGCTGAGCGTGGCCACCTGCGCCGGCATCGTCGGCTGCCCGTCGACCTTCGTCAACGTCGGCAAGGTCGACACCAAGGGTCTGGAAGCGATCGCCGTGTGGAAGTTCAACCGCGAAATCAGCTGGTTCAACTCGTACACCTTCAACGATTCCAAGTACAAGTCGAACTACCAGGATGGCGCCAACCTGGTGGCCGTCAGCGGCAAGCAGGTGGTCGACGCGCCGCGTTCGCTGTTCAACACCGAGGCCTCGTATGAAAGCGGCAGCTGGTTCGCCCGCGTCGGCGGCAAGTACACCGGCAAGCGCTACTACACCTACCTGAACGACGGCGGCGTGCCATCGTTCTGGCTGGCCAACCTGTCGGCCGGCTACAAGATGAAGTCGCTGGGCATGCTGAAAGACCTGTCGCTGCAAGTGAACGTCACCAACCTGTTCGACAAGCAGTACATCAGCTCGATCGGCACCAACGGCTTCCAGGCCAGCGACGTCGCCGGCACCGCGCAGACGCTGCTGACCGGCGCGCCGCGCCAGGTGTTCATCACGCTGAACGGCAAGCTGTAAATGGTCCGCTCGCTGGTCTGCGGCGCGTTGATATCTTCGGCCGCCGCAGCGGCCAGCGGGGCGGCCACCACGCCGATCCAGCACGTGATCGTGCTGGTCGGCGAGAACCGCACTTTCGATAATCTGTACGGCGTCTACGAGCCACGTAAAGGCCAGACGGTGTCCAACCTGTTGTCGAAGAAAATCGTCAACCGCGATGGCACGCCGGGCCCGCGCTTCGCGGACGCGGCGCAGAAGCTGGGCCTGTCCGCCGGCGCCTACACGCCGACGCCGGAATTCAACGGCGTCTACGGCACCTTGCCGCAGCCGTGGGCCGGCGGCGCCTTTGGCCAGCGGCAGGACGTGGCCGACGCGCGCTTCCCGTCCAACCTGCCCAACGGCCCGTTCCAGATCACCCACCACGTCGGCTACGGCGCTCACACCGGCGACCCGACCCATCGCTTCTTCCAGATGTGGCAGCAGGTCGACGGCGGCAAGAACGACCTGTTCGTCTGGGTGGCCGACCAGACCGGCCCCGGCCCCAGCAACCCGGCGCCGCTGGCGCCCGGCAGGACCGGGCAGGGCGCGGTGGCCATGGGCTTCTACAATATGGCGCGCGGCGACGCGCCGCTGTTCAAGAAGCTGGCCGACCAGTACGCCATCGCCGACAACTACCATCAACCCATCATGGGCGGCACCACCGCCAACTACTTCGCGCTGGCCACGGCCGATGTCGGCTACTACACGCAGGACGGCCAGGCCGCCGTGCCGCCGGCCAAGCAGATCGAGAACCCGGACGCCCAGCCCGGCACCAACAACTGGTACACCGAGGACGGCTATCGCGGCGGCACCTACGTCAATTGTTCCGATCCGCAGCAGCCCGGCGTGGCCGGCATCCGCGCGCTGCTGGCGCAGCTGCCGTACCCGGCCTTCAACGACGGCAACTGCGCGCCGGGCCACTACTACATGGTCAACAATCTCGATCCCGCGTTCAGTCCGCTGGGCGAGCCGCTGCCGCTGGGGCCGGACAAATTCCTGCTGCCGCCGCAGCCGATGCCGCATATCGGCGACGCGCTGACGGCCGGCGGCGTGTCATGGAAGTGGTATAGCGGCGGGCGCAACGACGGCAAGAAAGTCGACAAGGAATACTGCGGCATGTGCGACACGCCGACCTTCTTCAGCTCGACGATGAACGGCCCGGACAAGGACAAGCTGGTCGACCTGATGCAGTTCTACGTCGACGTCAAGGACGCCCTCACGTTCCCGTCGGTGGCGGTGATCGCGCCGTACGACAGCATCTCCGGCCATCCCGGCTATGCGATGGAGACCAGCTTCGACGAACTGGTGGCGGGCGTGCTGGAACGCGTGCAGGCCAACCCGGCGCTGTGGAAGAACACCGTCATCCTGGTCACCTTCGACGAGGGCGGCGGTTACTACGATTCGGGCTACGTGCAGGCGATCGACTTCTTTGGCGACGGCACCCGCATCCCGCTGCTGGCGATTTCGCCGTGGGCCAGACAGGGCGCGGTCGACCACACGTATTACGATCACGCGTCGATTGCCAAGTTCATCGAGCGCAACTGGTCGCTGCCGCCGCTGTCGGCGCGCAGCCGCGACAACCTGCCCAATCCAGTGCACGACAAGGCCGCGCCCTACGTGCCGCGCAACCGTCCGGCCATCGGCGACCTGATGAACCTGTTCGATTTTGGCGCGCTACGCAAATAATGTCTGGCGCTGAGCGGGAAACGCTGCAACGTCATTCCCGCGCAGGCGGGAATCCATGCACTGCATGAATTCCCTCCATGCTTTGCCTGAACGCAGGCGGTCTATGGGTTCCCGCCTGCGCGGGAACGACCGGCGCCGGGATGCCGCTCGCGCCAAGCTTTGAGCGCGGCGTGGTAGCGGTCCAGCTCGTCCTGGTACATGTCTTCCACGCAGAAGGTGCAGCCGCTGTGGCAGCAGTCGCCCGGTTCCGGCGCTTGCGGCGGCAGCGGCATGGCGTCGTCGTCCGGCGCGTTGCCTGGCTTCGCGTCCATCGGCTTCCTTACGCCGGCGGCATGGCCAGCAGCGCCATGTTGCGGCCTTTTTCCTTGGCGCGGTACAGCGCGCGGTCGGCCATCTGCACCAGCAGTTCCGGCGAGCTGTCCTCGGTCGGCACCATCACCGCCACGCCGATGCTGATGGTCAGGATGCCGAACGGCGACTGCTCGTGCGGCAACGCGCGCCGCGCCAGCTCGGCGCAGATTTCCTCGGCCACGCCGAAAGCGTCGGCCGCGTCGGTGGCGGCCGCCAGCAGCGCGAACTCCTCGCCGCCGTAGCGCGCCACCAGGTCGGTGGTGCGGCGCCCGTGCGAGGTGATCAGCTCGGCCACGGTGCGCAAGGTCGAGTCGCCCGCCAGGTGGCCGTAGTGATCGTTGTACTTCTTGAAGTAGTCGACGTCCAGCATCGACAGCGCCAGCGTCTGGCCGGTGCGCGCGGCGCGCCGCCATTCGGCCTCCAGCGCCAGGTCGAAGCCGCGCCGGTTGCTGACGCCGGTCAGGCCGTCGGTGGTGCTGAGCGCGGCCAGCTTGCGGTTCGATTCCTCCAGCTCGCCGGTGCGCGCGGCCACCAGCTGCTCCAGCTTGGCCTGGTGGCGGGTCAGGCGGTGGATGCGGACCTTGTAGGCCAGCAGCAGCGAGCCGAGGATCAGCGCGGCGCCGCCGGCGCGGAACCACCAGCGCTGCCAGAACGGCGGCGTGATGGTGATGGCCAGCGTGGCCGGCTCCGGGTTCCACACGCCCAGGTGGTTGGCGGCCTTGACCCGGAACACATAGTGGCCGGGGTTGAGGTTGGTGTAGCTGGCGCTGCGGTGGGCGGCGTCGGTCACCACCCAGTCCGGATCAAAACCCACCAGCTGGTAGGCGTAGCGGTTCTCGCTGGGCTCGGTGTAGTGCAGCGCCGCGAACTCCAGCGAGAACACCGAGGCCTGCGACGACAAGGTCAGCGCGGTGGGCGAGGTCACCGGGCCGTCGGCCTTGACGTTCTCGCCCGGCTTGCCGTCCTGCAGCGAGTGGTTGAACACGGTGATGTCGGTGATCGCCACCTGCGGCGGCACCGAGCTGGTGCGCACGGCCGACGGCGTCACCGCCGTCATGCCGTGCACGCCGCCGAAGTACAGCACGCCGTTCTCGCCCATGGACGAGGAGTTGACGGTGTAGCCCTCGGTCAGCCCGTCGGACGCGCTGAAGTGGCTGGCCTGGCCGGTGGCCGGGTCCAGCCGGTACAGGCCGGCGATGGTGCTGCACCAGATCTTGCCGTCGCGGTCGTGCTCGATCGACAGGATCTTGGGCGCGCGCATGGCCGCCGCGTACGATTTGAAGCTGACCTGGCCGTCCGCCGCGAACACCACCAGGTCCAGGCCCTTGCTGGTGCCGACCCAGATGCGGCCCTGCGCGTCCTCGTGCAGGCTGGCGATGTTGTCGTCGCTCAGGCTGGCACGGTCGTTGCCGGCGTGGCGGTAGTGGCGGAACTTGCCGCTGGCCGGGTCCAGCAGGTCGAGCCCGCCGCCGTTCCATTCCGAGCCGGCCCACACCCGGCCGCTGCGGTCCTCCAGCACCGCCGAGGTGCCGTTGACGCTGCGCGTGCTGGGGTCCTGCGGATCGTTGTAGTAGATCTTGCGGGCGTCGGTCCTGGTTTCGTAGCGGATCAGGCTGTTGCCGGTGGCCAGCCACAGCACGCCGCCGGCGCCGGGCGCGATGGCGTTGATGTAGTCGCTGGCGGTGTTGCCGAAGTGGATGACCTGGAACGGGCTGTCCGGCGTGTCCAGCCGGTTCAGGCCGTTGGACGTGCCCAGCCACAGCGGCCCTTTGCCGGCCTCGTCCTGGTACATGCTGTAGACGATGGAGTGGCTCAGCATGCCCGGCTGCTTGTCGTCCGCGTGGTAGCTCTTGACGACGGTGCTGGTGGCCGGATCGTACAAGCTCATGCCGACATTGCCGCCCAGCCAGATGCGGCCGCCCGGCGCGCGGGCCAGGCTCAGCAGCGCGTTGCTGGCCGGCGCCGAGCGGCTGTCGATGCGGAACGGCACGTGGCGGGTGAAGCCCTCGCTCGACAGGTTGGCCAGGCTGATGCCGTCGGTGAAGGAGGCGATCCACAGCATGCCGCCGCGGTCCTGCAGCACCGCGCGCAGGTTGTCGCCGGGCAGGCTGTAGGGGTCGTCCGCCGCGTGCACGAACTGGTCGAACTCGCCGTTGGCCTCGTTCCAGCGCAGCAGGCCGGCCGACAGGGTGGTGCACCACAGCGTGCCCTTGTTGTCGAGGTTGAAGTTGGTGATGCGGCTGTACGGCGAGGGGATGGCCTGGCGGCTGTCCCAGCCGCGCTTGCCGTCCCAGCGGATCACGCCGGACTCGGTGCCGATCCACAGCATGCCGTTGCGGTCGAACTGCAGCGCGCGCACGATGTTGACGCGGGCGTCCGGCTTGGGCGCCGGGTCGACCTGGTGGTGCTCGAAGCGGGTGGCGCCGGGCGCCAGGTAGTCCAGCCCGCCGGGCCAGGTGCCGATCCAGACGCCGCCCCGGGCGTCCAGCGCCAGCGCGTTCAGGTCGTTGCTGGCCAGGCTGGCCGGGTCGGCGTCGTCGTGCGCGTAGATGGTGAACTTGCCGCTGTTGGGATCGAAGTGCTGCAGGCCGCCCCAGCTGCCCACCCACATGCCGTTCTTGCCGTCGGAAATGATGTTCTTGATGATGCGGTGGTTCTTGGGCGCCTTGCCGGGCGGCGCGAACAGGGTGAAGTCGTTGCTCTCCGGGTTGAAGCGCGCCAGGCCGTTCTGGGTGCCGGCCCAGATGCGGCCCTGCTGGTCCTCGTAGATAGCCGAGACGCGGTCGTGCGGCAGGCTGCGCGGGTCGGCCGGATTGTTGGTGTACTTGACCGCCTGGTAGCCGTTGTAGCGGTACAGGCCGTTGGTGTGGGTGCCGACCCAGATATAGCCCTTGCGGTCCTGCAGCAGCGACAGCATCGACGGCTCGTCGCCGCCGAGCGGCCCCAGCTTCTTGAAGCGCAGCGACGGCGCCGGCGCCGCCGCAACGTCGGCGGACGGCAGCCAGGCCAGCAGGGTGGTCAGCAACAACAGCAGCGATAGGGAAGCGATGCGGAATAGGGAAGGGCGGCGGCGCAGGACCGGCGGAAGCACGTGCATGTAGGAGTATCCGGTGGCGTAACGGGTTGCGCGTGCGGAGCAGCGCTCGATTTAATCAGGTATTCTGGTCAGATTGGCTATTATACATACCATTGATGCAAGGGTTTCGATATAAAAGCCGGCGGTTTCTAGCGCAGTTGCCGGAAATTAGGGTATAGTTTACGGCGCTCATTGTATCCTGCTCACCGCGTGTCCGCCCGCCGCTTGCTTCTTACGTCCTTCCTCCAAGTTGTACCTCAGCCGGGCCGGCAGCGCAGAGATGTTGTTAATTGAAGAAAGCTTGGCTGTCCGCCGCAGGGCCGCCGCACACATTATGTCCGAAACCGAGATCATCACCCCGACCGTTATTGAGTCCGCCGCCCAGCAAGCCGTCGCCGCCGAGGCCGAGACCTTGTCTGCCGCAGCCGCCGAGCCCGCCCAAGTCCGCTTTGCCGACTTCGGCCTGTCGCCGGCCATCCTGCGCGCGCTGACCGACCAGGGCTATGTGCACCCGACGCCGATCCAGGCCCAGGCCATTCCCGTGCTGCTGCAGGGGCGCGACGTCATGGGCGCGGCCCAGACCGGCACCGGCAAGACCGCCGGCTTCGCGCTGCCCATCATCCAGATGCTGCTGGCCCACGCCAGCGCCAGCACCTCGCCCGCGCGCCACCCGGTGCGCGCGCTGATCCTGACGCCGACCCGCGAACTGGCGGTGCAGGTGGCCGAGAACGTCAAGGCCTACGCCCAGCACACGCCGCTGCGCTCGACCGTGGTGTTCGGCGGCATGGACATGAAGGGCCAGACCGTGGTGCTCAAGGCCGGCGTCGAGATCGTCATCGCCACGCCGGGCCGCCTGCTGGACCACGTGGAGCAGAAAAACATCAGCCTGGGCCAGGTGCAGATGCTGGTCATGGACGAGGCCGACCGCATGCTCGACATGGGCTTCCTGCCCGACCTGCAGCGCATCATCAACCTGCTGCCGGCCAAGCGCCAGAACCTGATGTTCTCGGCCACCTTCTCGCCGGAGATCAAGAAGCTGGCCAACACCTTCCTCACCAACCCGGTGACGATCGAGGTGGCGCGCAGCAACCAGACCGCCGACAAGGTCACCCAGGTGGTCTACAAGGTGCCGGAGAACCAGAAGCACGCCCTGACCGCGCACTTGCTGCGCCAGCGCGAGCTCAAGCAGGTGATCATCTTCTCCAACACCAAGATCGGCGCCTCGCGCCTGGCGCGCGGGCTGGAGCAGGAGGGCATGAAGGCGGTCGCCATCCACGGCGACAAGACCCAGCAGGAGCGCATGGCCGCGCTGGAATCGTTCAAGAAGGGCGAGATCGACATCCTGGTCGCCACCGACGTCGCCGCGCGCGGCCTCGACATCACCGACCTGCCGTGCGTGATCAACTACGACCTGCCGTACAACGCCGAGGACTATGTGCACCGCATCGGCCGCACCGGCCGCGCCGGCGCCTCGGGCGACGCGCTGTCGATCTACTCGGACAAGGATGAGCGCCTGCTGGCCGACATCGAAAAACTGATCAAGCAGACCATCCGCCGTGGCGAACTGGACGGCTTCAACCCGGCGCCAAGCTATGGCGGCGACGAGCGCGGCGAACGCCGTGCGCGCCGCGACGATGGCGGCCGTGGCGCGCCGTCGTCGTCGGCGCCGGCCGGCCGCGGTGAGCGTGGCGAGCGCAGCGAGCGTCCGCCGCGCGCCGCCGGTGCGCCGTCCTACGGCAGCCGCCGCGAGAAGGTCGACCCGTGGTTCCTCAAGCCGTACGAGCCGGCCAAGGCGCCGGCCCCGGCGCCTGCCGCCACCTTGGGCAGCGCGGCCGCGGCCAAGCCCAAGCAGAAGATCGCCTTCCTGCTGGGCGGCGCGCCCAAGCAGTAAGCGTCAGCCCCTGCGGCGCTCAGGGCTTGCGGTAGACGCAGACCACGATGTCGCTGGGGAAGGCGCGCAGTACCGGGATCGTCATCATGACGGCGGCGTATTGCGCGTAAATGCTCAGCCAGGTGCCCTGGCCGGCGCAGCGCAGCCGCTCCAGCATGCTCTTGGCGCGCACCGCCGGCAGTTCGGCCTTGAGCCGCAGTTCCAGTCCCTGCTCCCCCACCAGTTTGCTCAAGTTGCCGGCCTCGAAGTAGTGCACGTGCGGCGACGGCAGGCCTTTCTGCCACAGCCGCTCGAACGGCGCCCGCCAGCCGGCGCGCGCGAACAGCTTGGACAGGCGGTAAAAGAAGCCGCGGCTGTTGGGCAGGTTGAGGATCAGGATGCCGCCCGGCGTCAGCCGTTCGCGGCAGGCGGCCAGCGCCGACCGGATGTCGGGGATGTGCTCGATCACGTCGTTGAACACGATCACGTCGAAACGCTCGTCCGCCGTCAGCGCGTCGGGGAAGAAGCCGTTGCGCACCGGCAGGCCGCGGGCCGCGGTCTTTGCCGCCACCGCCGTATCCGGCTCCATGCCCAGCACGTCGAAATGGCCGCGCGCCGCCTCCAGGAACCAGCCGTGCGCGGCGCCCACGTCCAGCAGGCGGCGCGCGCCGGGCGGCGCCAGCTCGCGCGCGTAGCCGACGATGGTCTGGAAGTTTTCCTGGCGGATGGCCTTCAGCCCGGCCTCGCGCTGCGCCTCGTCCACCTGCAGGTGGACCTCGGCGTCGTTGATGGTGGGCAGCAGCGAGGCGCTCTCATAGCGGCAGGCCGGGCAGATGTGGTGCCAGGGCGACAGCCCCGGCGCGGTGGTTTGCTGGCAGACGATGCAATTCATTTAACTCCCTGGTACGTGAAAATGAAATGGGGAAATTAAATATATAGCAATATTGGATCGGCGGCCAGTCCTTTCAGGCCCGGCGGCTGATCGGCACCGCCGGCGCCACCTGCGCCACCGGCGCCACCGGCGCGGGCCGCTTCGGCAGCAGCTTGAGCAGGGCGTCGCGCACCTTGTTGGACAAGCCCTGTTCCAGATAGTGCTGCGACAGCGAGGCGAACACCAGCGCCACCGCGGTCGACAGGAAGATGAAGCTCCAGGTCTGGGCGAAGGCGCCGTGGCCGGTGGCGTTGAGCGCCCGCTTCACCAGCCCCTGCGACAGCAGATGGGTCAGGTACAGCGAATACGAGATCGAGCCCAGCCACAGGAACACCGGGTGCACCCGCAGCTGCACCGTCTTGCTGGCCAGCGCCAGCGCCAGCACCATCAGCATCAGCGGCCAGCCCCACAGGGTCGGGCCGTGAAAGTAGGCGGCATAGCTGTAGCTGGCCCACAGCGCGAACGCCACGCTCAGGGCGGCGGCGTGCCACGCCACATAGGCGCTGCGGAAGCGGGCCCAGTCCTGATGGTACAGCCAGCCGATCAGCACGCCGGCGGCGAATTCCAGCACGAACGGGCTGGTGACGATGGACATATAGCCGAACTGGTAGCCCAGGTCGCGGCTGATGTTCATGTCGAAACCGCGGTCGCCCAGCGGTATCAGGATCACCGTCAGCAGCACCCAGGACGCCAGCACGAACCAGCGCAGGCGCTGGAACAGCATGCTGACGGCGAAGGTGAGGTAGAAATACATCTCGAATTCCAGCGTCCAGCCGGGCAGCAGCGTCAGCGAGAAATACGGGACGTAACGGGGGTTGGCCGGGATCATGCCCAGCGAATGCCAGAATGCCTGCCGGTTGACGGCCTGGTGGAAGTAATCGACGCCGCCGCTGAGGACGAACACCGACAGCAGCGTGATCACCGCGTACATGGGCCATACCCGGGCGAAGCGCTTGACGGCGAAGCGCGCCACGTAGCCGACGCTGCCGTCGAAACTGGTGGTCGAGTAGTGCATGATGAAGCCGCTGATGATGAAGAACAGGTCGACCCCCATCGCGCCCGGCACGAAGAGGTGGTCGGCCAGCGGCATGTCGGGCGTGTTGACCAGCGCGTAGCGGGCGTGCGTCAGCACCACCAGCAGCGCGGCGATGCCGCGCAGCAGCTGCACCCAGTCCAGGTTTTTTTCGTGTGTTGCCATTGTTTTTAGCTTGATCGGTTTGCAATGCAAAAGTGCGGCGCTATTTTAACCGCGAGTCGCCGTGACCATCTATCCAATTGTCACGGCGGTGGCGGTTACAATAGCGGTTTTTGATCACTGACCTGCCCCAATGCGCATAGAAAAACTGCCCCTGCCCGCCGGCACCGCGCCGGCCCTGCATCCGGCCTACCGCCGCGACATCGACGGCCTGCGGGCCCTGGCCGTGCTGTCGGTGGTGCTGTACCACGCCTTCCCGTCGCGCCTGCCGGGCGGCTTTGTCGGCGTCGACATCTTCTTCATCATCTCCGGCTTCCTGATCGGCAGCATCCTGATCGCCGGCATGCAGCAGGACGCCTTCAGCTTCGCCGAATTCTATGCGCGCCGGGTGCGCCGCATCTTCCCGGCGCTGATCCTGGTGATGGGCGCCTGCCTGGCGTTCGGCTGGTTCGCGCTGTTCCCGGACGAATACAAGATGCTGGGCAAGCACGTGTTTGGCGGCGCCGGCTTCCTGTCCAACATCTTCCTGTGGAACGAGGTGGGCTACTTCGACAAGGCCGCCGAGACCAAGCCGCTGCTGCACCTGTGGTCGCTGGGCATCGAGGAGCAGTTCTACATCTTCTGGCCGGTGCTGATGCTGCTGGCGTGGAAGCGCCGCTTCAGCCTGCTGGCGCTGGCGCTGGGCGTGGGCGCGCTGTCCTTCCTGGTCAACGTCGGCGGCCTGCACAAATTCCCCAGCGCGACCTTTTACTCGCCGGCCAGCCGGGTCTGGGAACTGCTGTACGGCAGCGTGCTGGCGTATATGTCGGTCAACGGCCTGGGCCTGTTTGCCGGCGTGCGCCGCGAGCAGGGCGCCGACAGCGTGATCGACTGGTCCAGCCCGCGCGCGCGCAACATCAAGTCGGCGCTGGGCCTGGCCATGCTGCTGGGGACGCTGGCGCTGCTGCGCGCCGACCGCCACTTCCCCGGCTGGTGGGCGCTGCTGCCGACCACCGGCGCGGTGCTGCTGATCGCGGCCGGCCCGCAAGCCTGGTGCAACCGCGTGCTGCTGGGCAATCCGGTGGCAGTATGGTTCGGCCTGATCAGCTATCCGCTGTACCTGTGGCACTGGCCGCTGCTGACCTTTGCCCGCATCATCGAGTCCGGCCTGCCGTCCTCGAAGATCCGCGGCGCCGCCGTGCTGGCCGCCATCGTGCTGGCCTGGCTGACCTACCGCCTGCTCGAGCGGCCGCTGCGCGGCACCGCGCACGGCCGCCGCAAGGTGATCGCGCTGTCGGCCGCGATGCTGGCGCTGGCCGCCGCCGGCGGCGCGCTGTACCGCGCCCAGGGCCTGCCGCTGCGCGCCACCGTGGTCGAGAGCGCGGCCCAGCAGCAGCAGCTGATCCTGGTCGAGGACGTCGCCAACGCGACGGCCTGCAAGCAGCGCTACGGCTTCGCCAGCGATTACGAGTACTGCCGCCTGGACGATGTCAGCAAGGAGCCGACCGTGGTGATGCTGGGCGACAGCCACGCCTTCCACATCGTGAACGGCCTGACCCGCTACTACCACGGCCTTGGCGAGAACCTGTGGTACCTGGGCACGCGCGTGCCCTTCGTCGGCCTGCCGGTCGGCGACGATCCCTACCAGAAAGTGGTGCCGATGATGCTGGACCTGGCGCTGCACACGGCCAGCGTCAAGACCGTCATCATTTCCTCGCACGTGCTGCTGAACATCGACGACGAGGGCGGCAAGATCCGCACCAACGCGCTGCGCGCCACGCTGCGCATGTTTGTCGACAGCGGCCGCACCGTTGTCTATGTCAGCGACGTGCCGGAGCTTGATTTCGATCCTCGCGCCTGCCTGCGCCGGGTCGGCATCGCCAGCTCGCAGACGCACGAATGCTCGCTGCCACGCGCGCAGCACGACCAGAAGGTGGCGCGCCACAAGGTGGCCGAGGCCTACGTGCTGCGCGACCTGCCGATGGTGCGGGTGTTCGACGCCGCGGCCCAGCTGTGCGACGCACAGCGCTGCGTGGCGATGCGCGACAACAAGCTGATGTACCGCGACCATGACCACCTCAGCCATGAAGGCGACCTGTTCATGGGCGAGCGCTACGCGCGCCAGATGGAAGCCCTGAAGGCCGCGCACTAAGCCGCCGCGGGCCCATAAAAAAACCCCGCCGGTGCGATACCGGCGGGGTTTTTTATTGGCCTGCGGGGTTCAGGGCTGGGCTTCGTCGATCACCGTCAGGTGCTCGAAACCGATGCCCAGCGTGCGGGTGTCTTCGTCCAGGCCCAGCTGTTTGTGCGAGGTCGGCTGCGGCACCTTGAAGCGCACCCGGGTGGCGCTGCCGTCGGTGTCGAAATGCAGGGTCACGTCGCCGTTGAGCGCCGGCAGCCGCATCACGCGGTCCTGGCCGCCCACCGTCACCACGATGTCCTGGCCGGCGTTCGGGCCGAAGGCGCGGCCCTCGACGCGCAGCCCCAGGCGCTTGGGCAGCGGCCGACCGAACTCCATCTCCACCTTTGATTCCACCGACCAGGCGCCCCAGGTGTCGTGTCCGGCCAGGCCGTTGATGCGCACATAGCCTTCCAGCTCCTGCGTGAAATCGAGGCGCTGGCCGCGCGCGTCCAGCGCCGGCGGCTGGAACAGCAGCAGGTCGTCCTTGCGGGCCGCCACGCGGGCGCCGTCCGGCGGCACGTAGGCGCCGATCGCCAGCACCCACTTGTAGCCGGCCGGCAGCTTGGACCAGTCGGCCTCCTGGCCCGGTTCGACCTGCATGAACTGGGCGTTGGGGTTTTCAATGAAGAAGCGGCTGCGCAGCAGGACGCCGGGGTCCTGGGAGACGATCACCAGGTGGTCGCTCTGGCTGCGGTCCAGGTAGTGGCGCGCGAACAGGCCGGCCTTGGAGGCGGCGTCCGGCCAGATCGACAGCCGCACCTCGTGCGCCGTGTTCCAGACGCAGCAGCCGACGATCACCGGCAGCGCCAGCACGAAGAACAGGCGCAGGCCCTTTTGCTGGTCGAAGGCCCAGCGCAGCAGCGACACCAGCGATACCGCGGTGATCAGGTTGAACAGCTTGAGCCTCATCGACAGCACGCGCAGTTCCGGCGAGTCGATGATGGACGGCGTGAACGACTGCAGCAGGTGGGCGCGGCCGTGCCAGATCAGCGCCACCACCACGGCGGCGATGACGGCGCGGGTGAGCGGCTTGAGCGGCGGCACCGGCGCATAGGCCGCCGCCGCCGCGCACAGCAGCATCAGCGGCAGCGCGAAATCGTAGTAGCGGGTATGGATGCGGGCGGCGCTGTCGCTGGCCGCCAGCCCGGTGATGGAGGCGGTGAACATGACGGTCACGCCCAGCACGGTGCCCAGCATCAGCACGCTGAACACGCTGACCGCCTGCAGGCGGCGCGCCGGCAGGCCGGCCGGGCGCAGGCGGTTGAAGGAGCCGGCCAGCGCCGCCAGCGGCACGCCGAACAGCAGCGCCAGCAGCATCAGGTGGCCCTGCATATTATGCCAGGCGAACATCAGCAGCTGGTCCAGCGGATAGTGGCTCTTGGCGGTGTAGGCCACCTGGCCCGAATAGATGCTGCCGAACAGCGACAGGCCGTCCGGCCCGGCCAGCCAGTAGCCGATCGCCAGCCGCACCGCCATCGCCGCCGCCAGCGCCAGCGCCGCCCACAGCGCGCCCTGCAGCAGCCAGTGCGGCGGCTGGTTTGCCGGATCGGCGGCGCGCCGGTCCCACGCCAGGAAGAGCAGGAACAGCGCCAGCGCCGGTATCAGGAAGATCCCGTGCAGCTTGACCAGCATCAGCAGGCCCAGCACGACGCCCAGCAGCAGCGCGCGGCCCGCGCCGGGGCGGTCGGCAAACACGAAGGCCATCCAGCTGAAGCACCAGAAGCCGAAGTAATACATCGCCTCCGGCATGAAGAACGGCGTGTAGGCATTGTTCGGGGCGAGCGTGGCGGCCAGCGCGACCAGCACCGCCACCCAGGCCGGCGCCACGCGCCGCGCCAGCAGGTAGACGAAGGGCGCGGCCAGCACGTACAGCGCGCTGTTGAGCATGCGGTTGCAATCGAGGTAGCCGTCGCCGCAGAAGGTGGTCAGCTGGTACAGCTTGAAGTACAGATAGGACGGCACTTGCGCGGCCGACAGCGGCATCAGGCGCGTGTTGCTGCTGTAGGTCCATTCGTCGACAAAGACGATGGGGTAGATGCCGGCGTTGCGGATCAGCAGGAAGATGAAGATCAGCGCCAGCGCGCCCACCAGGAAGGGCGGCGCGCGGCGCGCATCGGAAAAGAAATGGCGGATCGAAGTCATGGTCATGTGTCGGGTGTTCAGGGCGTGGACAGGGCCGCGGCGTCGGCCGCGCCGATTTCGATGCCGACCAGGCCGATGCCCAGCAGGCGGGTATCGTCGCCGCCGCCCAGCGTGGCCGGCGAGGTCGGTTGCGGCACCTCGATGCTCAGCGCGTGCTGCTGGCCGTCGGTTTCCAGCTGCAGGAACAGTTCCTGGGTGGTGGCCGGCAGCTTGAAGCGGGTGCTGGCCTCGCCCACGCGCAGCACGAAGGGCTGGCCGGCGTTGGGGCCGAAGGCGCGGCCGTTGAGCATCACGGTCAGGTGGCGCGGCAGCGCGTCGCGGGTGTGCAGGGTGACGGTCTTGGCGTTCGACCAGCTGCCCCAGTGCTCGGCGTCGGCCAGGCCGTCGACCGCGCTCAGGTGGCCGCCGGCCAGCGGCGCCGCCAGGTCCACCCGGTACAGGCTGCGGCCGCCCTGGCTCAGCGGGATCAGCGCGTAGTCGGCCGTGGCCAGCAGCGGTTTCAGGCTGGGCGGCAGCGCGTGCTGGCCCACCACCAGCAGCCATTGCTGGCGCGCCGGCGTCTGGGTCGGGTCGAACGGCGCGCCCGGCTGCAGTTCAATGATGGCCGTGAGCGGATGGTCGACGTGGAATTGCGCGCGCGTCAGGCCGCTCAGGCTGTCGCCGGCGATGCTGAGGCGGGCGCGCTGGCGGTCGTCCAGGTAGTCGTGCGCCAGCTGGCCGGCGGCGGCGTAGGGATTGAGCTGGCGGGCGTGGTGCATCAGCACCGTGTTGGCGCTTTCGCCGACCAGCGCGAACAGCGGCGCCAGCAACAGCAGGTAGGCCGGCTGGGCGCGGCGCGGCCGCCAGGCCCACAGCGCCAGCAGCGCCAGCTGCAGCAGCACCAGCGCGTAGAACACCGGCCGCACCACGGTCAGGCTGAACAGTTCCGGGCTGTCGACCGCGGACAGCTGGTAGGCCGGCAGCAGCCTGGCGGCGGCCGCCAGCGCCAGCAGCGCCAGCGGCGCGGCGACGGCCGCGCGCAGGCGCGGGCCGAGGCGCTCGCTGTGGCGCGCCACGGCGACCGCGGCGATCATCAGCAGCGGGAAGGTGAAGTCATAGTAGCGCAGGTGCAGGCGCAGGATTTCCTGCGGGCCGGCGTCGGCGATGGTGGCGGTGTAGGCCACCGCCATGCCCAGCGCGGCGCCCAGCATCAGCACGGTGTAGGCCAGCAGCGCGCGGCCCTGGCGGCCCAGCGCCTCGCGCAGCGGCGCGCTCAGGGCGGCGGCGGCCAGCGCCGCCAGCGGGAAGGCGAACAGGGTCAGCAGGCCCATCGCGTGGCCCAGCGCGTTGTGCGCGAACGGCGCCAGCAGGCGCGCGATGCCCAGGCCGGTGTTGCTGGCCTGGTTGCCGTAGAAGCTGCCGAACAGGCCCAGGCCGGCGCGGCCGGCCAGCAGGTAGCCCAGCGCCAGCTTGACCGCCAGCGTGGCGGCCGCGGCCAGCGCGGCGGCCGCCAGGCCGGCTGCCAGCCAGCCCTGGCGCGCGGCGCTGCGGCGGCTGTGCAGCAGGAACAGGCACAGCGCCGGCAGCAGGAACAGCGCGTGCACCTTGATCAGGCTGAGCACGCCGAGCAGCACGCCGCCCAGCAGCGCGTGGGCCAGCGTCGGCCGCCATTGCGGCGCCGGCGCCGCGCGCCCCAGCAGCGCCCAGCTCAGCACCCAGAAACCCAGGAAGTACATCGCCTCCGGCATGAAATAGCCGGTGTACAGGCTGATCGGCGAGAGCACGGCCAGCAGCGCGATCAGCTTGGCCGCGGTCTTGCCGGCCAGCGGACGCGCCACCAGGTAGATGAACGGCGCGGCGGCCACGAACAGGGTGGCGTTGAGCACCCGCGCGCACTGCAGGAAGCCGCTGCCGCAGGCGTTGGTCTGGCCGAACAGCTTGAGGTACAGCCAGGACGGCACCAGCGACTCGGCCAGCGGCTGCAGCCGGGCGAATTTGCTGTAGAACCATTCGTCGGCAAACACGACGGGATAGGCGCCGGTGCTGCGCAGCACCAGGTACAACAGCACGGCCAGCAGCGCCAGCGGGAAGCCATAGGTGGTTAACGCCAAGCGTTGCCGGGGAGCGAGCCGGAATGGAATCATGGAGCGGATACTTTCAAAGAGCTGGGGAGGTCCGGACGGACCCCCGATGATAGCCTCGGTTTATTAAATCGGCAATGTTTCAGCCGCGCGCGGGCGGCTTGGCGCGCGCCCGCGTCATGCGGTGGATGGGCCGGCGCGGCACGGCGGCGATGTCGTGCGCCAGGAAGGCCAGCACCAGTTGCAGGCCCATCAGCATTGGCAGCGCCGACAGCATCACGGTGCCCGGCGCGGTGGCGGTGCCGGCGTGCGCCGACTGCAGCCAGTGGACGATGCCGTAGCCGGCGCCGCCGAACAGCATGACCAGGCCCAGCGGCAGCTCGATCGAGGCCAGCGACATATTGCGCAGGTAGTAGTTGTAGAAGATGCGCTTGCCGAAGTTGCGCAGGTGCTTGGCCATGAACTCGGTGATGATCTTGGAGATCTTCAGGTTGCTGACCTCGTCGCCATAGCTGGCGTCCATCGGCACGTCGACCACGGCGGCGTTGATGGTGTTGAGGCGGAACAGCATGTCGGTCTCGAAGAAGTAGCGCTTGCTGATGCGGTGCAGCGGCAGGTGGCGCGCGGCGTTGACGTGGATCGCGGTGTAGCCGTTGGTGGGGTCGAACAAATCCCAGTAGCCGGACGAGAGCTTGGTCAGCAGCGACAGCATGGCGTTGCCGAACAGGCGGATGGCCGGCATCTGGTTGATCTGCTCGAGGTCGAAGAAGCGGTTGCCCTTGGTGTAGTCGGCCTCGCCGTTGACGATGGGGGCGACGAAGTCGGGGATCAGGCTGGCGTCCATCTGGCCGTCGCCGTCGACCTTGACGATGATGTCGACGCCCTCGGCGATGGCGGCCTGGTAGCCGGTCATCACGGCGCCGCCCACGCCCTGGTTTTCCTCATGCTCGATGACCACCACGCGCGGGTCGTGGCATTGCTCGCGCACGAACTGGCCGGAGCGGTCCGGGCACTTGTCGTCGACCACGTAGATGCGGCTCACTTCCGGTCCGATGCCGGCGATCACGCCGAGGATGTGGCGCGTGACCTTGTAGCTGGGGATGACCACGGAGATGCGGGGAATAGGATTGGACATGGCTTATCGATTCGGGGTAGCGGCGGGGCCGGGGAACAAAATGGCGGTCAGGTTGCGGGCGTTGTCGGCCCACGTGTGCCAGGGCATGCCGGACGAGGACCGGGCCTGGCCGGCCGCGTGCAGGCGCAGCCACTCGCGCACGGCGGCGGCCAGCGCGGCGCCGTCGTCGCCGCTGAAATACTGGGCGTGCTCGCCGGCGATCTCGCGGAACACCGGGATGTCGCGCGTGAGCAGCGGCAGGTCGTGGCGCGCGGCCTCGATCAGCGGCAGGCCGAAGCCCTCGCCCTCGCTGGGGAACAGCAGGCAGGCGCAGTCGCGGTAGACCCGCTCCAGGTATTCGTCGCTGATGCCCTGCAACCAGTGCAGGCGGCGCCCCAGCTCCGGGTGGCCGCGCAGGCGCGCCATGATGGCCGGGATGGTGCGGCGCTGGCCGTCGGGCAGGCCCTTCCAGCCCTCGCCGCCAACCACCACCAGCCGCACGTCGACGCCGGCGGCCCACAGCTGCTCGAAGGCGTCCAGCGCCTGCAGGTGGCCCTTGCGCGGTTCGATGGTGCCGACCATCAGGAAGCTTGGCGCGGCGGCGATGTCGGCCAGCACGGCGGCGGCGTCGTCGGCCAGGCCGGTGCTTGGCAGCGAGGCGGCGATGTCGGCGCCGTGGTGCAGCACGGCGAACTGCGGCAGCGCGCGCTGCGGCGCCTGCTGCCGCAGCCAGGCGCGCGTCTCGTCGGCCACCGCGCCGCTGATGCAGATCAGGCGGTCGGCGTTGCTGCTGATGGTGTGCAGCCATTTCTCAAACACGTCGTCCACCCGCGCCGGGAAGAACTCCGGCCGCAGCACCGGCAGCAGGTCGTGGATCAGGAAGTTGACGCTGACGCCGGCGTCGCGCCAGCGCCGGAACAGGCCGATGCGGCCGGCCTCGGTGACGGCGCCGGGGAAGAAGTCCGGGCTGTAGAACACGTCGCCAGCCGCCACCATCACCTCGTCCTCGATCGCGCCGTAGCTGTCGGTGCCGGTCAGCGTGTGCTGGTAGCGGCGCGCGTAGCGGTAGTGCCAGCGGCCGCCCTCGTCGCTGAGGTAGACCGGCAGCACCTGGTAGCGCGTGCTGTGCAGCGCCATCAGCTCGGACAGCTGGGCCCGCACCACGCGCTGGATGCCGGTCTTCAGGTCCTCGCGCGCCACGGCCGAGACGTCGACCAGCAGCTGCGGGGCGACGCCGCCGCCACCCACGCTGGCGTGGCCGCCCTCGTCGGACAGCAGCGCCCGCTGCAACTGCTGCGCGCTCTGCTGCCAGGTCAGCCACGGCATGTCGGCCGAGGCCGGCGCCTGGCCGGCCGCGTGCAGCGCCAGCCAGGCCTCGATGGCGCCGGCCAGTTCCTGCGGCGACTTGCCGTCGAAGTAGTAGGCGTGCTCGCCGGCCACCTCGCGGAACACCGGGATGGCGCGCGCGATGATGGGCAGGCGGTGCTGGGCCGCCTCGATCAGCGGCAGGCCGAAGCCCTCGCCCTCCGAGGCCGCCAGCAGCGCCGAGCTGTGCTGGTACAACTGCTGCAGCATCTGGTCCGACACGCCGGGCAGCCAGAACAGGCGCTGCTCGCGCTGCGGGTGCTGCTCCAGCTGTTTGACCAGGGCGTCGACCAGCCAGCCGTTCTTGCCGACGATGACCAGGTTGACCGCCACGCCCTGCGCCCACAGCAGCTCGCAGGCGGCCAGCGCCTGGGCCTGGCCCTTGCGCGGCTCCAGCGTGCCGACCATCAGCAGGGTGGGCGCCTCCTGCAGCGCCTGCAGCACGCGCTCGGCGTTGTCCGGCAGGCCGGTGCTGGGGGCGCTGGCCTCGAGGTCGGCGCCCAGGTGGAAGTGGCTCAGCTTGAGCGGCGCCTGGCGCCGGTTCGGCCGGTTCGCCATCCAGGCGGCCAGCTCGTCGGCGACGGCGGCCGAAATGGTGACGATGCCGTCGGCCGCGTAGGTGATGGTGTCGAGGTAGTCGGCGTAGTACTTGTCGGCCGCGAAGGTGAAGCACTCGGGCCGCAGTACCGGCAGCAGGTCGTACACCACGAACCAGACGGCGACGCCGCGGCGGCGCATGGCCAGCAGCTGCGGCTGGTTTTGCGAGGTGATGTTGGAGGCCAGGTCGAGGCCGAGGAACAGGTCGCCGGCGGCGGTTTCCACCGGCGCGTCCTCCAGCTGCGGCGAGCGCACGCCCAGCATCTCGGCGGTGAAGCGGCGCGCGTAGCGGTAGCTGCGGTTGCCGCCCTCGCTGTACACCGGCTCGACGCGGTAGCCGGCCGGCGGCGCCGCGATCAGCGCCAGCACGATGCTGCGCACCACGCGCTGGATGCCGGTCTTGTAGTCGGACTGCACCAGCGCCGACAGGTCGACCAGCAATTGGCGCGGCGCGGCGGCCGGCTGGTTGGCGGCGATGGCGGCGGCCGCGGCGATCAGCTCGCCGTCGTCCGGCGCCGGCCGGATGGCGCTGACGGCGGCCACCAGCTGGCGGTAGTGGGCGGTCGCGCTGGTGCGCGCCAGCTCCTCGATGGCGGCGTGGTACTGGCGGCCGACGGCGGCCGGCGCGTGGTGCGCGCGCACATGCTCGCGGCCGGCGACCGACAGCTGCGCGCGGCGCTGCGGCTGCGCGTACAGATCGGCCAGCGCCTCGCTCAGCTGGGCGTCCTCGAACAGGTCGGGCAGCTTGACCAGCACGGCGTCGGGCAGGTTGGCGGCGGCGCCGTGGGCGTTGATGATGGCCGGCACGCCGTGCAGCAGGCAGTCCAGCACCGAGGCCGAGGTCTCGCCGCGGGTCTGGGTGCGCAGCTGCACCGCGACGTCGCTGGCGGCCAGGTAGTGCTGGTAATCGTCGGTGCTGACGAAGCCGGTGATGGCGATGCTGGCCGGCAGCTCGTTGGCGGCGATGCGGCGCGCCAGCTCGGCGCCGTACTGGCCGCCTTCATTTTCGCCGACGAACAGCAGCCGGCAGTGGGCTTGCTGCGCCATCGGCGTGGCCAGGAAGGCGTCCAGCAGGCGGTGATTGAGCTTGGTCGGGCCCAGCATGCCGAAGCTGCACACCAGGAACTCGTGCTCGCCTATGCCCAGCTGGCGGCGCGCGGCGGCGCGCAGCTCGGCCGCGCTGTGGCCGGCGGCCTGCGGCGGCAGGCCGCGCAGCAGCGGCAGCGTGCGCCAGTTGTCGGCGCTGCCGGGGCCGTACCATTGTTCGGCCAGCGTGCGCGAGAAATCGGCGTGGACGATGACGCCTTCGGCCTGGTCCAGCACGGTCTTGTTGCTCGGCATGGCCCAGATCGACGGGTTGTGGCCCAGTTCCTTGTGCGCCAGCAGGCCGCTGTGGCCGTGCGAGGCGTACAGCGCGCGCATGTAGGCCAGCGGCTGCACGCCCTCGCGCTCCATGTTGTCGATCACGCCGCTGAGGAAAAAGTCGTGCAGCACGACGATGCCAGGGTGGCGCTCGAGCAGCGGGAACATGTACTGGTGGGCGTTGGAATTGCCGAAGTGGTACAGCAGGCGCTGGAAGTGCGGCGCCTGCTGCTCGAACTGTTCCGGCGTGAGCAGCGGCAGGCGGCCGCCCAGCGCGGTGGCGGCCACGCCGCCGGCGCTGGCGGCCGAGACCACCAGCGTGATGTCGTAATAGGTTTCCAGTTCGGCGATCAGCTCGACGCTGTAGTCGGCGATGCCGGATTTTTGCGGCGGCAGCGGCGAGATGTAGGCCAGCCGCGGACGGCCGGCTTCGGTAGAGGCTGCGGCGGGCGCGCGGCGCGCCAGCGCCTGCTCGAGCGCGGTCCACAGCGCGGCGGCGGCGGCCTCGGCGTCGAGCTCGGCGGTGATCGCCGGCAGCACCAGCGCGGCGTTGCGCAGGCTGGCCTGCTGGCGCTCGGCCAGCGCCGCCTCGGCGGTGGCGCCGGCCTCGGTGTAGACCATGGCCACGCCGGCCGGGCCGGGACCGAACACGCTGTCGTTGAGGGCGAGGTCGAACAGGCCGGGGGCGAACACCGCGTCCGGATTGAGGCTGGCCAGGAAGCCGTCGCGCACCAGCGTGGCGGCGTGGTGGCTCCAGCCGTGGCCGGCCGGGACCTGATAGCTCAGCAGTTGCGCCGGCGCCAGGCCGGCGAAAGCGTGGCGCAGGCGGTCGATGTGCTCGGTCTGGCCGGCGGCCAGGGCGATCAGGACGGTGTGCGGGACGGGGCGGGCGGCAGCCTGGCGCAGCAGCGCCTGGGCCAGCGCCAGCACGGCCTGCGGCGCGCGGGCGGCGCCGTTCTGGCAGGATTGGAGATCGATTACAAGGCGCATGGTCAGTGGTCGGTAGGGTGTTGTGCGCGGCGCAGGTCGTCCAGCACCTTGCGCGCCGACAGCGGCAGTTCGCGCAGCAGGTGCGGCACGTCGGCGGCGCCGGCGGCCGGGTCGCCCTGCTTGATCGCCTGCAGGCTGCGGCTGATGGTGCTGCTCAGCAGCGGCGAGCGGCTGATCAGCGGGATCAGCACGCGGCGCAGCGCCGGGCGCGAGCTCAGCCAGCGCACGCCGCGGCGCACGCCGCCATGCGCGGCGCGCACGGCCAGCCTGGGCAGGCTGTTGTCGCCGCGCCGCGCCAGCGCGCGCAACGGCGCGGTGAGGCGCCACGAGCTGCTGGCGTACACCGCCATCAGGCGCTGCTCCAGCTGGGTGCCCCATTCGGCGGTCTGGTGCAACTGGTTCTCCACCTGGCGCGCGGCGGTCTCGGACTGGCGCAGCTCGGCCTGCAGCTGCAGCACCTGGTCCTGGCGCTGTTGCAGCTGGTGGCTGAGCTGGCGCGCGCGCTCGGCGCCGCTGCGCACGGCCTGCTGGACTTCCTGCTCTAGCTCCAGCCCGCGCTGCACGGCGCGCGCCACGTCCTGCGCCTCGCGCGCCACCGCCTGTTCCAGCTCGGCGCCGCGCTGCACCGCGCGCGTGACGTCCTGCTCCAGCGCGCTGCTGCGGGCGTCGGCGTTGCGCGCCAGCTGCCAGGTGGTTTCGATCTGCTGGTCGAGGTCCTTGCCGCGGCGCCAGGCCTTGTCCAGGTGGTGGGTGATGAAGTCGTCGAACACGTTGGGCTGCAGCTGCAGCCGCTCGGCCAGTTCGGCGTGCTCGTCGGCGACGTAGTAACGGTTCAGGCCGTCGAACCAGGCGTAGCGGTAGCCGTGGCCGGTGACCAGCGCCTCCCAGTCGCCGTGGTTGCTGTCGCGGCTGTTGGGCATGATGGCCTCGACCACCACGATCCACGGCCGGCACAGCGTGAAGTCCATGCCGCGCAGCACGTCGCCCTCGAAGCCCTCGACGTCGATCTTGAGGAAGTGGACCTCGCCGCGCACGTGCTCGCGGCAGATCTCGGCCAGGGTCAGCAGCGGCACCGTGTGCTCGACCACCTGGTGGCCGTGGGCGCGGTGGGCGGCTGCCACGCTGCTGTCGGTCGAGGCCCAGCCGTTGACTTCGGGCACGTCGAACAGCGTGATGCTGCCGCTGGCGGCGCCGGCCGCCACGTTCAGGTTGGTGTCGCGCGGGCGCTGCTCGCGGAAGGCCGGGCCGTAGGACGGCATCGGCTCGACGTTGATGCCGGACCAGCCCTGGTCGTAGAAGGCCTTGGTGACCGAGTGCAGTTCCGGATCGTTGGCGCCGACGTCGATGTAGAAGCCGGCCGGCACGTCGCGCAGCGCGCGCCACAGCAGCACGTCCTCGAAATTCTGGGCGTAGGAAATAAAGCTCATGTGCGGGTGATCTCGATGGCGGGGTCGAGCCAGGCCGACCCCTCAAAATGGGGACGCTGCATGTTCACCACGGTAAACACCAGCGCCAGGTCGCGCCACTCGTAGTTGTTGACCAGGTGGGTGGCGGTGCTGACGATGGCGGTGGCCACCGAGTAGCTGCCGGCGCCCAGGTTGGCGGCGAAGCGGAAGCTGTAGGTGACGCGCTGGCCGGCCTGCATGTCTTCCAGCGGCAGTTCCTTCAGGTGGGTGTTGGTGCCGTACATGGCCTGGCCCAGCCGGTCCTTGATCATATAGCCCAGCACCATGCGCGGGATGGCGTCATGCACCGCCACGGTGATGCGCAGCGTGACTTCCTGGCCGACGTCGACCACCTCGACCGCCTCGCCGGCGTCGTTCAGCAGCACGATCTCGGCCACGGTGGCCTCGCCGGTGCCGGAGGTGACCTGCAGCTTGCCATCGTCGCGCTGGTTCAGGCGCAGCGTGCTGTTCTCGCGTTCGGCGATCATGGCGTTGTAGTAGTCCATGATTTCCTCCGGCTTGCCCTCGCGCGCCAGGCGGCCGCCGTCCAGCAGGATGGCGCGGTCGCACACCGACTGGATGGCCTGCTTGTCGTGCGAGACCAGCAGCAGCGTGGTGCCGGCGCGGCGGTACTGGCGGATCCGTTCGAAGCTCTTGTGCTGGAAATAGGTGTCGCCCACCGACAGCGCCTCGTCGACGATCAGGATGTCCGGGCGGCGCGCGGTGGCCACCGCGAACGCCACGCGCATCTGCATGCCGCTAGAGTACACGCGCACCGGCTGGTCGAGGTAGTCGCCGATCTCGGCGAAGGCTTCGATGTCGGGCATCAGCGCGCTGATCTCGTCGACCGTCAGGCCGATCAGCTGGCCGGCCATGTAGACGTTCTGGCGGCCGGTGAAGTCGGGATGGAAGCCCATGCCCAGCTCCAGCAGCGCGGCCACGCTGCCCTGCATGGTGACGGCGCCGGTGCTGGGTTGGGTGGTGCCGGTGATCAGCTTGAGCAGGGTGCTCTTGCCGGCGCCGTTGATGCCGATCAGGCCGACCGCCTCGCCCGGCGCCACCTGGAAGCTGACGTCCTGCAGGATCCACTTGAGCTGGTGGCGCGGGCCGTTGAACGGCAGCAGCCATTCGCCCAGGCGCGACCAGCGGTTGGGATAGAGTTTGTAGGCCTTGCCCAGATTGCTGACTGTAATCGCGCCCATCAGAGTTCATCCACCATTTCACCCGCACGCTTGCGGAACAATTGCAGGCCGAGCCAGCAGGTCACGAGCGCGGCGATGGCCGCCGGCAGCAGCGCCGGCCAGTGCGGCGGCTGGCCGCTGACCAGGATGGTCTGGTAGGCCTCGATCACGGCCGCCATCGGGTTCCACACCAGCAGCGCGCGCACCTCGGGCGGCAGGATGGTGGCCGGGTAGACGATGGGCGTGAACCAGAACCAGAACTGGATGAAGATCTGGAAGAACTGGCCGACGTCGCGGAAGAACACGTTGAGCACGCCGAGCACCATGCCGACCCCGATCGCCAGCGCGACCTGGATCAGCAGCACCGGCAGCAGCGCCAGGAACACGGCGCCGGGGAACTGGCCGGAGGCCAGCAGGAATATGGTGAACAGGCCGAAGATGATGCCGAAGTTGACCAGCCCGTTGAGCACCACGATCAGCGGCAGGCAGATGCGCGGGAAGCTGATTTTTTTGAGCAGGTTGGCTTGTTCGAGGAACATGTTCTGCGCGCGCGAGGTGATCTCGGCGAACATGCCCCAGGCCAGCACGCCGGCGCACAGGTAGATGCTGTAGCCGTACTCGCTGGCGTTGCCGGGCAGGCGGTTCTTCATCACCTGGGAAAAGATCAGGGTGTAGACCAGGATCATGGCCAGCGGGCTGAGCACGGTCCAGGCGGCGCCCAGCATGGTGTTGCGGTATTTGGACTGGAATTCGCGCTTGACGCTGCCAAGCACGAAGCCGCGGTAACGCCACAGCCCGTGGAGCATGGCGAGCGACATCATGCGGCCCGTGCGCGGCGCGGTGAACGAGAAATTGGACGGCGGGCTTGCATCATGTACAGGTAGCGGGCACGGAAATTAGGAGACGGCGATTATACCCCACCCCTTGTTATGCAAGTAACATGTTACAGCTTGTCACACTGGGCCGGCGCTTATTGGGCAGGTGGCGGCGGCGCGGCGCCGCGCAGCCATTCGGCCATGTCGGCCCGCAGCTGTTGCCAGGTGTAGAAACGGCGGTTCTCGTAGTACAGCGGACCGGGGTGCGGGCGCTGCGCCAGCCGCTCCGGCGAGGCCGCCTGCAGCGCCTGGCGTCCGTTCAGCAGGGCGTGCGCCAGCACGAAGGGGAACAGGCCGATCCAGGTGACCCGCTGCGACGGGTAGCACAGGCACAGGCGCAGATGGCGCAGGCGCGCGCGCCACGGGACGGGCCGGCTTTCCACCGGGCCGTTGGCGGCCAGCGGCGACAGCACGCGGAACAGCGGGCCGGGGCAGCGGTAGGCGTTGTACAGCGCGTACTGGCGCAGCAGCGGGCCCAGGCCGAGGCGGGCGGCGGTCTGCACCGCCAGGAAATGCAGGGCGTCGTGGTCGTGGTGGCCGCCTTCCCAGGCCGGCGCGCACAGCAGGCGCAGCCCGGCCGCGTGGCCGGCCAGCCAGCTGGCGATCCAGGTTCCGGCAGCCTGCAGCTGGCGCGGCAGGCTGGCGTCGACGATGCCCAGCGCGTCGCCGGCGAAGACGATGTCGTCGTGCTCCACGCCCAGCGCCGCCAGCACCCGGCGCGATTCCTGGTTGCGCCGTTCGGCGCTGCCGTGCGCGCCGTGCGTCAGATAGGCGCAGACCACGCGCCAGCCTTGGCGGCGGCAGTCCTCGATGGTCTGGAACACGCCGAACTCGTCGTCCTGGTGGGCGAACAGGAACAGCGCGACCGGCTGGTGTTCAATAGGCATCGAAATCAAGGAAGGTGAAGTGGATGCGGGTCGGGTCCAGCGTCGCCACGCGGCCCGACAGCGAGCGGTAGATCAGGTTCAGCGGCGACGGCCGCAGGCGCTGCGGTATGCTCGGATAGAAGGGGAAGCTGCGCTGGCTGTCCGGCAGCAGGCCCAGGTACAGGCGCAGCGGCGACCGGTTGCCGGCGGCGGCCGACACCGGCTGCGCGGCGCTGCCCGCGGCGGCCGGCAGGTCCAGTTCCAGCTCGGCGTAGGCGCGGGCCGGGCCCACCGCGGCGGCGTCGAAGCGCCAGCGGCGGCGGTGGCGCCGGGCGTGCACCGGGTTGTCCGGATTGGCGCAGCGCCAGGCCAGGCTGTCGGCGCTCCACAGGCGCTGGAAGGACGGCGCCGGATCGCGCGCCGGCGCCGGCTGGCCGACCGGGCCCAGGCCGACCCGCGCCTCCAGCGGACGCACCAGCTGGAAGCCCAGCTTGCGGATGAAGCCGGGCGTGCTGTTGGCGTTGGCCACGCCGTAGACGCCGTCGTAGCCGGCGTCGCGGCCGGCGTCGAAGGTCTGTTGCGCCAGCTTGGTGAACAAGCCCTGACCCTGGTAGGACGGGTGGGTGGCGGTGTTGAGCGAGAGCAGCAGGCGCGCCTCCACGCCCTCCAGCCGCACGCGCGCCGGCACGCAGACGTAGTGGGCGGCCAGGGTGTCGCCGTCCCAGGCGTCGTAGCCGACCGCCGGGCCGTCCGGGTTGTCGGCGTACAGCCATTGCAGATAGGCCGGGGTGAATTTGGTGGCGCCGGGGAAGCAGGCGGCGAACAGGGCGCCGTAGCGGGCCAGGGCTTGCGCGTCGGTGCGCAGGGGAGCGAATGTGATCATTTGAAGACCCAGTATTTACTCAAGAGATAACCGTTGACCGCCACCAGCGGCAGCGAGGCCAGCTTGCCGGCCAGCGCCCAGCCCAGCAGCGATTGCGCCAGCGCCACCAGCGCCACCGTGATCAGGTAGTTGGCCGCCACCACGCACAGGTAGCGGGCGATGGTGGCACTGCTGCTGAGTTGTTTGAAGGTGACCTTGGCGTGAAACGCGTAATTGACCACCAGGCCGGCCACGAAGCCGGCCGAGGCCGCCGAGACCGGCGCCGCGCCGCCGCGGATCAGCAGCTGCATCAGGCCGATATCGATCAGCGCGCACAGCACGCCGCCGGCGACGAACACGAGGAACTGCGGTTGCAGCAGGGCCCGCTTAAGCACGGCGATCCGGCTGCGGGGAGAGGACGGCGGCGGTGCGGGGCGAGGCTAGGGACATGGCGTGCAAAAGTGAGGGTTGGCGCGCTGACGGACAGGCGTGGCGGCGGCGATTATACCGCACCGGCCTGGCAGGGGCGTCACCGCTTGTAAGCGGTGCGGACTGCGCGCCGCTCAGGGGCAAGCCGAAATACCCGTCGTTCCCGCGTAGGCGGGAACCCATAGACCGCATGGTCAGAGGCGAAGCATGGAGGGAATTCATGCAGTGCATGGATTCCCGCCTGCGCGGGAATGACGATCGAGGTTCCCTCAGGGCGCCTGCACCAGTTTCTGCAGCGCGTCGGGCTGCAGGATGATCAGGCGGTGCGATTGTTTTTCCACGATGCCCTGCTGCACCAGGGTCAGCAGCGCGCGCGTGACGGTCTCACGGCTGGTGTTGATCATGTTGGCGATGTCCTGGTGGGTCGGCAGGTTTTCCACCACGGTGCCGTCCGGGTTTTTCTTCTGCATCAGCACCAGGAAGGAATAGATGCGCTTGGCCGTGTTGTTGATGCTCAGCAGGGCGCGGAATTCCGAGTCGCGCTGGATCTTCTGCGCCAGGTATTGCAGCATCTGCTTGGCCACCGACGGCGAGTGCGAGAACAGGTGCAGCGCGGTGGGCGCCGGCAGGAAGGCCACCAGCGCCTCGCTGGTGGCGACCACCGAGGCCGAGCGGGTGGAATTGTTGATCAGGGCGATCTCGCCGAAGAAGTCGCCCGGCACCAGCAGGCGCAGGCCGATGGCGCGGCCGTCCTCGGTGACGTCGATCACCTGCAGCTGGCCGGCCAGCAGGAACAGCAGGCCGTCGCCGCTGCCGCCCTTGTGCAGCACGACGTCGCGTTTCTGGTATTGGCGGAAACGGAAATCGCCCTTGATCTGGAGGATTTCCTCGTCCGACAGCTGGGACAGCAGCGGAATCTTGCGCAGGTGGACCTGGACATTGCGTTCTTCGCTGGGCGTGTTGGTGCCCGGCGCCGGCGGCGGCGCGGCGTTGTCGGCCACGGCCGTGTCGGGCGCGGCAGCGGCGGGAAGGGAGGAACTGGTCGACTTCATGCGTGCGTGGGAGTGGAAAGGCATCGATAGTGTAGCAGATGGCGCCTGTCGCCCGGATGACAAGCCCCTCACGGCCCCTGCCATTGCCAGCTCAGCTGCAATTGGCGGTTGTCGTATTGAAACACCGAGATGTTCTCGCGGTTGAGGACCTGGCGCAATTCCAGCTGCACGCTCTGGTTCTTGCTCAGCGGATAGCTGAAGGTGGCGCGCAGGGTGTGGGTGTTCTGGTTGCGCACCTGGTCGATGATGCCGGGCGAATACACCTCGCTGCCGCGCCAGCGCTGCCAGTTGTAGCCCAGGTCGGCGGTCAGGGCGTTGTCGAAGCGGCGCCGCCACTGCGCGCTGGCGGCCATGCCGTGGCGGTCGCCGCCGGGGCGGTCGCCCACCGCGCGGTCCTGCAGCGAGCCGACGCTGGCGCTGACCACGCTGTCGCCGCTGCGCCGGCTGAACTGCGCGCGCAGCTCGCCGGTGGTGGCGTCGAAGTTGTCGAGGGTCAGGTAGTGCAGCCGGGTCACGCCGGTGACCACGTTGAACTGGATGCCGTAGGGCAGCGGCAGCGGCGGGCCGACGCGGGCTTGCAGCTGGAGCTGGCGCTGGTAGAGCTGGCCGCCCAGGGTGATCAGGCCGACCAGGCTGCTGCCGCGTACGGTCCAGTTGCCGAAGCGCCAAGGCGTCTCGGTGCCGGCGAACAGCGAGGAGCTGTCGTACTGGGTCAGGTGGTCGTTGCGGCGCCCCTGGTACTGCACGAAGCCGATGGTGCCGTTGGGCGTCAGGTCGCGCACGTACTCGCCCGAGAGCATGGTGTACTGGTCGTGTTTGGGGCGGAATTCAGGGGTCAGCTGGTAGTCGGTGTCGAGCGCCTGCGCGGACAGGCCGGTGCCGCGCCGGTTCGAGCCCTGGTTGACGTTCTGGTCGATGCCGCGCCCCACGGTCAGGCTGTATTGGCTCAGCGGCGTCCAGCTCTGGCAGCCGCCGGCGCGGGCGTCGGCGATCAGCGCGCGCAGGCCGGGCGGCGGCGCGAAGCGCTGCTCGATGATGGCGAACAGCCGCTCGGCCTCGTCCAGGTGGCCCAGGCCGCACTGGATCAGCGCCAGGTCCAGCCAGGCGCCGGCGTGCAGCGGCTCCTTGTCGATCACACGCTGCAGCGCCTCGCTGGCGTCGTTCTTGCGGCCCTCGGCGATCGACTGCAGCGCCTCCTGGTAGAGGTCGTTGACGATGGGGGGCTCGGTCTGCTCCTGCGCGGCCGCGCCCGGCGCCAGGCCCAGCCAGAGGCTCAGGCCCAGGCCCAAGCGGGCAAGCAGCGCGCTGGCCGGCCTCACGCGGCGGACTCCTGGCCGACGGCCGGGGAGGTGGGGGAGGTATCCATACGCGGTTCCAGGGTGTAGAGGGTGGTGCGGTGTTCCTTGCCGCGCAGCTGGCGCTCGCCCAGCAGCAGGAAGTGGTGGCGTTTGGCGCGGCGCACGGTGCCGGCGCCGATGATGATGTCGTGCGGCAGCTCGCGCGCGGCCTGCTCCAGCCGCGACGCGGTGTTGACGCTGTCGCCGACGGCGGTGTAGATGCTGCGGAAGGTGGTGCCGAAGTCGCCGGCGAAGGCCAGTCCGCTCTCGATGCCGATGCGCACCCGCAGCGGCGCGCGGCCGTCGCGCTGGCGCTGGGCGCTCAGCGCGGCCACCCGCTCGACGATGGCCGCGGCGGCCTCGAGCGCCAGATCGGCGTGGTCCGGGTCGGGCAGCGGCGCGCCCCAGAACGCCACCAGGCCGTCGCCGGTGTACTTGTCCAGCGTGCCGCCCTGGTCGATCACCGGCCCGGTCAGGCAGGCCAGGAAGGCGCGCGTCAGCTCGGCCGCCTCGGCCACCGGCAGCGATTCGACGTGGGTGGTGTAGCCCTCCATGTCGGCGATCAGGGTGGTGACGTCGAGCTGGCGCGGGGCCAGCGGGTCGGCGATGTCGCTGCGCAGCAGTTCGGCCACCACGGCCGGCGCCACGTACTGGCGCAGGGTGTCGAGCAGGTGGCGCGAATCGCGCTGGCTCAGCTGCCACTGGTAGGGCACGGCCACGGCCAGCAGGAACAGCGTGCTGGCCAGCGGGCCGGTGGTGGAGAAATCGGGGTCGTGCGGGCTGAGCGTGTAGGCCAGCAGCAGCCAGGCGGCCGACAGCGCGCCCAGCAGGGCGGCGCTGAGCACGGCCGACAGGCGCGGCAGCGCGTAGCCGGCCAGCATCACGCACAGCAGGGCCGCCACGCTGCCGATCAGGCGGCCCGGCCAGCGCGCCGGCGCCAGGCCCTGTTGCTCGTCGAGCAGGGTCGACAGCATGGCCGCCTGCACGCTCAGGCCGGGGCGGTTGGCGGCGATCGGCGTGGTGACGCGGTCGGCCAGGCCGAGCGAGGACGAGCCCACCAGCACCAGGCGGCCGCTGGCGCCGGCCGGGGCGATGCGCTCGGCCAGGATGTCGGCTGCCGACGCCACCGTGTAGGCGTCCCAGTCGCGCCGGTAGGACACGCGCTGCATCGGGCCGCGCGCCAGCGTGGCCTCGAGGCCGCCGCCGCCGCAGCAGTTGACCAGGGCCACGCTCAGGGCCGGGTACAGCTTGCCGTCAAAGCTGGTGCGCAGCGGCAGGCGGCGCAGGGTGCCGTCGCGGTCCGGGATGAAGCCGATGTTGCCGACATGGGGCAGATCGGCCCACACCGGCTGGTTGGCGATGTAGCCGGTGGCCGGCGTGCCGTCGGCCTGGCCGGGCGGGGCCGGCTTGGCGCCGGCCAGCACGCCCTCGCGCAGCCATTCGGGCCGGTCGCGGCTGTAATCGAAGGCCTGGGCCAGCACCAGCGGGCCGTGGCGCGCCAGCAGGCCCAGGCGCAGGTCGCCGTCGGCGTCGGCCGGGTTGGGCAGCACGATGTCGAGCGCGACGCCGCGCGCGTGGTATCGGGTCAGCAGGGTTTCCACCAGGTCGGCCAGGCGGGCGCGCGGCCACGGCCAGGCGCCCAGCTCGCGCATGCTGGCCTCGTCGATGTCGACCACCAGCACCCGCGGTTCGGGCGCCACGCTGTGGCGCCATTCGATGAAGTGATCGCGCAGCCATTCGTCGGCGAAGAGCGAGCCGCCGGCCGGCGCCAACCATTGCGCCCACAGGGCCAGGCCTATCGCCACCGCCGCGATTGCCGCGCGAACCAGGCCGGTCGGCAGGGTGGGCAAGCGCCAGGCTAGAGGAGGGGTGGTGTCGATCAAGGTGAAAAGATGCCGGGATGGAACAATAGGAATAATCTGACAGTATAGCCGCTCGCGGCCCCGGGTGGTGCGGCCGGGCCGGCCTTTTGCTACAAAGTGTAATTAGAGGAGCGGAGGAAATTGAATTGCGTAAAATGTGATAGCTGTCACGGAAAACTATCCTGTGGGCAGGATAATGACCGAAAAAGGGGAATACCATGTTGCGTCAACTACTGATTATGGCCGCCATCGCGCTGGCCGTGCCGTTTGCCCAGGCGGGCGAGGCCGGCACCATTATCTTCGTCGCCGGCGAAGTCCGGGTGGGCGACCACGCAGCGGTGCTCAACGGACCGGTCGGCGAGGGCGAGCTGCTCACCACCGGCAAGGACGGCTCCCTCTATATTAAGACCATCGACAACGGCCTGTTCATCCTGCGCCCGACGACCAAGGCGCGTATTGCCGCCTACCATGTCGACCGCGCCAACCCGGCCAACACCCGCATCAAGCTCGAATTGCTCAGTGGCGTGGCGCGCAGCCAGTCCGGCGAGGCCGTCAAGGCGGCGCGCCAGAATTTCCGCTTCAACACGCCGGTGGCCGCCATCGGCGTGCGCGGCACCGATTTCACCGTGTTTACCGATCAGGATACCTCGCGCGTGGCCGTCATTTCGGGCGGCATCACGCTCAGCGGCTTCACCGGCGCCTGCCGTCCCGACGGCATCGGCCCCTGCGAGGGCAGCAGCAGCCGCGAGCTGTCGGCCACCCAGCGCGGCCAGTTGCTGCAATTCCACCGCGGCCAGGTCGCACCGCAGCTGTTGCAGGACGCCACGCTGGCGCCGGACGTGAGCGCGCCGCCGCGTCCGGAAGAGCCAAGCGGCAAGCCGGCAGGCGGCGTGGCCAGCCTGCCGGGGCTGGAGGCGCAAAAGACTGTTGTAATACAGCAACTGTCGCAAAATACAACGGGCGGCAAAGCCGCGCCGGACGCCAGTGGCATCGTCACCGTGCCGCCGGTGACCGAGGTCAGCCCGCCAGTGGTGCCGGAGACCCCGGTCACACCGACGCCGCCCGTGGTGACGCCGCCCGTGGTGGTGACGCCACCGGTGGTGGTGCCGCCGGCGCCCGTGCTTCCCGAGCGCCAGATCGTCTGGGGACGCTGGCAGGCGGTGCTGGACCTGCCGGTCAAAGTGAACTTTGTGGCGGAGCTGACCAAAGGCACAGAACTAATTTCCACCAATGACGATTTTGCGCTGATGCGTACCCAGGGCAAGGATTACCTGATCCCCGAACGCGGCTCGGTGGCCTTCGAATTAACGCAGAGCGAGGCATATATTCACAACGACAACACGGCGATCCCGGTAGTGGTGGCGAAAGTTGAAAACGGGGTGTTGAAGTTTAATTTTGATAACCGTACCTTTGCCACCAACTTTGATCTGGTGAATAAAACCGAGCGGATAGCCCTGCAATCGAAGGGCGACGTCGCCAGCGATGGCCGCTTCTCGGGCGAGAGCCGGTTCAGCGCGCCGACCAATATGGCGGTCAACGGCGTGCTCAGCTCGGAAAATGGCGGCAGCGCGGCCTATTTGTTTGACGCCCGCCTCAGCGGCAACCGCTCGGTCTACGGCGCCACGCTGTGGCGCCAGCCGGCGGTGGTCACCAAGCCATAGCGCAGACCAGTGCGAGTCGTGCCAGACAGCCCGCGATCCGGCGCCGAGCCGGATCGCGGGCTGTTTTCTATTGGCGGCCCGTCTGGTCAATGATGCAATTCTGCAACAATTGTGCAGGTATTCGCGCCGCGTCCTTTTTTTATAGCCTTAAATAAATAGGATGATTTGGTCGCCCCGACAAGCTTGCATATTTAAATCATCCTTTAGGTCAAAAAACCGCCTGCGCCCTATGACGGACAGCGCCAGAGTGGACTGTACGACATGTCTTGCTTTAGCCGCGATCTTCTCTGATAATGATCCGCCGCATTAATGTTGGTGAATAAACTATCAATATTCAGAGGATATTGTTCGTTTTTGTGACCCGCGTCACATCAAGCGGTCAATACCTTCTGACATTATTCGGTACGTTAGGTTGCAGTGGCGAATTTCCGTGCACTGCAAAATTTAACTTCAATCAAATTTCCAATTAGGAGCACTACATGGCTACTCATACTCTCGATCTGCAAAAGCTGTACGTAGCGTACTTCAACCGTCCTGCAGATCCAGGTGGCCTGGCTTTCTACGAAGCCGCCCTGACCGCTGGCACCACCACCCTGGCCGCCATCTCGGCTAGTTTCGGCATGTCGGCCGAGTACACCACGACCTTCGCCGGCATGAACAGCCTGCAGATCATCGACCAGATCTACCTGAACCTGTTCGGCCGTCACGCTGACAACGGCGGCGCCCTGCTGTACTCGGCTCAGTTGGATAGCCACGCTTTCACCCTGGCCCAGATCGTCACCACGATCGCTAACGGCGCTGCTGGCAACTCCGATGGCGTTGCTTTCCTGTCGAAAGCGCAAGCTGCTGTTGCCTTCACTGACAAGCTGCTGGCAACCCCAGGCGGCGTAGTTGCTTACTCCACCCCGGCAGCTGCTGCCGTTGCTAAAGCCTACATCACCAGCGTCACCGACGCTGTATCGCTGGCCGCTGCTATCGCTCCAACCGCGCTGGCCAACACCGTCCTCAACGTTCAGACCGCTAACGACCCAACGCTGGCCGCTTCCGTCGTTGCTCAGGCCGCGTCCGACGCCGCCGCTACCGTCGCTGCAACCAAAGTTGCCACCGCTGTTGCTGCTTCGCAAGCTGTTACCGATTCGATCAAAGCTGCTGCCGATGCACACACCAAAGAAGCGCTGACCGATGCAACCGCTCTGACCGCTACCGCTACCGACGCTGCTACTGCTTCCGCTACCGCCGCTACCGCCAAGACCGACGCCGCTGCAGGCGTGGTTACCGCTCAAGCCGCTGTTGACGCTGCTGCCGCTGCTGGCGACGCCGCTGCCTATGTTGCTGCTCAACAGCAACTGAACCTGGCAAACGCTACCCTGACCTTCGCTACCACCGCTGCAACCAAAGCTGCTGCAACCGCTGCAACCGCCGACGCCGCTGCTAAAGCCGCTGTGGCCGACGACGACGCTGCTGTTGCCGCTGATGCCGCTATTGGCACCGCAACCACTAAAGCCGCCACTGCTGCAACCGATGCTACCACCGCTGCCGCTGACGCAACCGCCAAGGCCGCTGCTTTCGCTGCCGCAGCTGCCAAGACCACCAACACCGTAACCGACGACGTAGCTGCTACCGCCGCTGTGAACACCGCTAAAACCGTTGCTGCTGCGGCCGCTGACGCTGCTGGTACCGTTGTTGTGCAACAAAGCTCGGCTTCGTACGCTACCGCTGCCGCGACCGCATCGACCGACGCTGCAACCGCTGCAACCGCACACGGCACCACCACCGCAGCTATCGCCGCTGTGAACTCGATCGCGACCGCTGCTACCGCTGTCAGCAGCGCTGCTGCCGAGCTGGTTGCCGCCAACACTGCCAAGGCTTCCGCTGACGCAGCCCTGGTCGTTGCTACCAACTACAGCAACGCCGCCAAAGCAACCATCACCACCGCCGACGACGCTGCAGCTGCAACCGCACTGGCCGCCGCTACCACCGCTGCTACCGTCGCTGCTGCCGCTGTTACCGCTGCCAACGCCGATGTTGCTACGGCTGCTCCGCTGAGCGCGCTCTACGTTGCCAAGACCTTCACCCTGACCACTGGCGTGGATCTGGGCGCTAACTTCGTTGGCGGCGCAGGTGAAGATACCTTCAATGCAATCGCTACCGCCACTTTCAATCCGCTGGACTCGATCGACGGCGGTGCTGGCGTCGACACCCTGATCGTAGCTGACAACACTGCCGCTATCGACACCACGGGCGTCACTGTCAAGAACATTGAAATCGCTCAACTGTCGTCCAAGTCGACCGTGACTGCAGATACCACGGGCTGGACCGGCTTGACCTCGCTGACCGCTACCGGTTCGGGCGCGCTGAGCGTTACCGCTGCTACCACCACCGACGTTACCGTTTCCGACAACGCACAAGTTGCTGCCGGCATCACCGTCAACGGTGGCAAGGCTGTAACCGTGTCGTCCGCTGGCGCGACCACCGGCACCATCACCGTTGGCGGCACCACCGCCCCAACCGGCGCTGTGACGATTAACCAATCGGTTGCTGGCGTTGGCGCTACCGCTGCTGGCAACATCTCCGTCACCGGCGGCAGCACCGTTACCGTGAACCAGTCGCTGTCCCAAGCAACTGTTGGCACTGCTACCACCGCTGCTGCAGTGTCGGTTACCGGTACCACCAACACGACCGCAGTTTCGGCAATTGCAACCAAGGCTGCTACCTCGGTCGCTGCTGCGGCAGAAGTGTTCACCGCAACGTTCGGTGGTGCTTCGACCGCTGGCCAGACGATCATCTTTGATGGCCGTACCTTCACCGGCGCTGGTGGTTACACCAACATCACCGAAGCCGGCGCGTTCGTGGCTGCGTATAACAACGTTGCCGCGACCTGGACTGCCGTAGATAACGGCGATGGCACGGTCACCTTCACCAAGAAGACCACCGGCCCTGTTACCGACGCCGTCGTCGGCGACTTCACCGGCACCGCTGCAGCTCAAGTAACCGGCGCTGTGACTTCGGTCCAAGGTGTGGCCGCTTCTGGCCAAGGTATTGTCGACAACACCGTAACGATCACTGACGTGAACAACGGCAGCACGACCAAAGCTGGCACCATCACCTCGGTGACTGCTAGCGGCTACACCACGCTGACGATCAACGACAATGCGTTGACCACCCTGAGCGCTACCAACGGTTCCGGCAACATCACCATCAACAACAACGGCCTGACCACCGCGACCAACAAGACTCTGGGCGTGACTCTGGACGGCGTAACTGGTGGCACCCTGTCGGATAGCAACATCTACACGACGCTGAACATCGCTACTGCCAACAACGACTCGACGCTGGCAAACATCGCTGATACGGCTGCGACGACCCTGAACGTGTCGGGTTCGAAGACCCTGACGCTGGCTTCGGCTGCTGGCATGACCAACCTGGCAACCGTATCGGTTACCGGTTCGGCTGGCCTGACCGCCACCGTGTCGCAAGCTTCGGTCACTTCGGTTTCGACTGCTGGCACCACCGGCACTTCGACCCTGACGATCGACGCAACCAAGGCAACCTTCACCGGCGGCGCTGGCGTTGATAAAGTGACCTTGTCGGCTGTTGCTCCTAGCAAGGCGATTGATCTGGGTGCTGGTAACGACACCCTGACGCTGGCTTCCGGTACGACCGCAGTGACCGGCACGATCGCTGGCGGCGCTGGTGTTGATACCCTGATCATGGTTGCTGCGGATGCGAATTCGTCGACCGGTGCTTCGGCTGACGCAACCTTCGCTGGTAAAGTTTCGGGCTTCGAGAAGCTGCAACTGACCACGCCAGGTACCTTGACTGTTGCAGCTGCCGTTCTGGGTAACTACAACTACATCAAGACCGCAGGCGCAACTGCTCTGACGGTTACCGGCCTGACCACCGGCGCTACCCTGGAACTGACCGCAGCTGGTGCGGCTTACGACGTGTCGCTGATCGGCGCCGCAATTGCAAGCACCACTGACGTTCTGAACATCGTTACCAGCAACGGCACCGGCGCACCTATCAACTTCGCGACCGGCGGCGTAACCATTGCCAATACCGAAACCGTAGCGATCACCACGGCCGATACGCAAACCACGGCAACCAACGTGCTGGATCTGATCACGCTGACCGACGCTGGTAACTCGGCGAAGAACGTCACCGTGGCAGGTACCGACGGTCTGAACCTGACCTTCACCGGCACTGGCGTAACCAACGTTGACGCTAGCGGCATCACCGCTGGCGGTTTCACCTGGACTTCGGGTGCAACCACTTCGGCAGCGACGATTAAAGGTAGCGCGACTGGCACCAACACCATCACGCTGACCAACGCAACCAAGGCTGACGTCTACACCGGCGGTTCGGGTACCGATTCGATCACCCTGGGTGCATCGACTCAAAACCACACCCTGAACCTGGGTGCTGGCGATGGCATCGTTGCTGGCGCTTCGACCGGTAACAACACCATCACCCTGGCTTCGAGCGGCGCAGTTGCTGTTGTCAACGGTGCGAGCGGTAGTGCAATCACCGTTCTCTCCGGTAACAACACCGTTACCGATACCGGCACCAAAGGTCTGTACTTCAGCGCTTCCTCCGGTAACAACATCGTTACCACTGGCAGCGGCGCTGACTTCATCACCGTTGGTAACGGCAACAACACGATCAGCACTGGTGCTGGCGTTGACACCGTCACCGTGGGTACCGGCAGCAACACCGTTACCCTGGGCGCCGGCGCCGACAGCTTCGTGCTGAGCGCAGTCAACCAGTCGAGCGCGATCTTCACCACCATCACCGACATCGGTGCTGGCGATACGATCACCCTGCCTTCGACTGTGTTCGCCAATGCTACCGGCAAACTCGGCGCGAAACTGGTGAGCGGCATTGACGACTACCAGACCTTCCTGAACTCGGCTGCAAGCCAAGGCGTGGGCGTTGTCAGCTGGTTCCAGACCGGTGGCAACACCTACATCGTGGAAGACAATTCGGCTGCTGCAATCTTCACTGGCGCTGCTGATACCGTCATCAAACTGGTTGGTACGATCGATCTGTCCAACAGCACCCTGGTCAATGGCGGTCACGTCATCACCATCGTGTAAGAAATTGGAATACGCTCTCATGTAGCTACGCTAGTAAGGTGGCAAGTGAGAGTTCCATAGTGGTATGAGAAAGGCCCGATGCAAATCGGGCCTTTTTTTGTCCGGAAGAAATGATGGCGGATACGACTGAAATATTGTGCGGATAGTATGTCAATTCGCTATACTCAAATGTCAGGGCATTGATGCTCGTCAAAGAGAAGGGGTTCAAAGATGGATTGGACTTCCGGTTATGCATCGGACGTGGAATACACCGCTGGGTTTTATCCCGAGCAAAGTCCGCATTTCCTTAATTTTGTCTGCGCCTTGAACGGGGTGGAGCCTGTGATTATGGAGGAGGGCTTCAACTACTTCGAGTTGGGATTTGGGCGTGGTCTGACGGTGAACCTTCTGGCTGCGGCGAACCCTGGTGGCACGTTCTACGCGGCCGACTTCAACCCCGCCCATGTCGCCGATGCCCGCGCTTTGGCTGGAGATGCTGGACTGGGAAACGTGCATCTGCTTGAGCACAGCTTCGCCGAACTGGCCCAGGGCGCCGTTGCGGACCTGCCACAGTTAGATTTCATTACCCTGCATGGTATTTACACTTGGATTACCGGGGAAAACCGCCAGCATATCGTCGACTTCATAGGCCGTTTCCTTAAGCCTGGGGGTATCGTCTACATCAGCTACAACGCTATGCCAGGCTGGGCTGCCGTGGGGCCGATGCAGCGTTTGCTGGTCGAATATGGCGATGCCTTCCCCAATCGCAGCGATGTTCAGATCGGTGAGGCCGCCAGTTTCATGCAAGAGATGGCAGACCTTGGTGCGGTCTATTTCCATGCCCACCCTTCCAATACCACGCGTTTCGATGGCCTGAAAAAGCACAATCGCAACTACCTTGTGCATGAGTATATGCACAAGCATTGGCAGCCCTTGTACCATGCCGATGTCGCGCGCGATCTGGCTGGCGCCAAGCTCCAGTTTGCGGGGGCGGCGGAACTGCCCTTCGCTTATCCGCAGCTGTATTTGAGCGAAGAAAAGAAAGCCCTGTTAGCCAAGATGCCTGACCCGGTCATGCGCGAGACGCTGAAGGACTACTTCCAGAACACCAGTTTCCGGAAAGATGTATTCGTGCGCGGTGCGCGCAAAATGTCGAGCTTGCGGCGCAAGGAATGGCTGAGCCAGATCGGTGTCGCATTAATCGTGCCGCGTGAGAAAGTTAAGTTTGCGATGTCCTTGGCGATCGGCAGCGTTACTGGCGCCTCCGACGTTTATGAGTCGTTCTGCGATGCACTTGCGGTAGGACCGCATACGCTGGCTGAACTGGCGGCGCTGCCCGCGCTGCAAGGTCGTCATTTTGAGGATGTGGTGCAGACCGCAGCCTTGTTATGCGCCTCGGGTCAGGTGGCGCTATATCCTGCTGGTGGAGGTGTCACGCCGCCAGCCACAGCCAAGGCTATAAATGGCGCTGTCGCGTCAAGGATAACGCATGGTCACGACTACCTGGCATTGTGCTCTCCGTTGTTGGGTACCGGTGTTGCGGCGGGGCTCGTCGAGTTGCTGGTCTTCGACTGGTTGGTGCACCATAAGTGTGAAGTGGAGCTCGGCATGATGGTGCGAGATGGCTGGGGCGTCCTGCACGCGTTGGGGCGTTGCATGGTGAAGGATGGCGTTTCATTAAAGACCGAGGACGAAAATATCGCCGAATTGCGGTCGGCAATAGAAATCGTTGTTCGTGATACACTGCCCCGCTGGCGGCAGTTAAACATGATTTAAATTGCCTGCCCGGGGCGCGATGCCCCCCCTCTGCGGATTTGTTGCTGCAATAGCAATTCTAATTTTCGTTACCTTGAAAAAAATGTGATGCACATCACATTTCTCGCCGTTTATCGGCGATAATGTCTCGTCTTTAAATAATTGCGCCATGACTATGTTCAGCGCACTTGCCCGCATGGACGAGGTCTCGCTATCCCGATTCGTCAATATCCTTGCGTCACCCCGCCGTACTTAGTAAGTCCGATCCTATGAAACCACTACTGAATCCGAAAAACGAAATCGAGCAGGCGCTGCTCAGTTTTAAGAGCACCTTTTATACCGTTGGTGCTTTCAGCGCGATTTCCAATATGCTCATGCTGGCGCCGTCGCTGTACATGCTGCAAGTGTACGATCGCGTGTTGCAGAGTCGCAACGAAATCACCCTCCTGATGTTGACGCTGATGATGCTGGGTGCCTACGTGCTGTTGGCCGCACTGGAATTAATCCGTAGCTTCGTGCTGGTGCGCGTTGGCGCGCGCTTCGACATGGAATTGAATCGCAGGGTGTACACGGCCGCTTTTGAGCAAAACCTGAAGCAAGCCGGCGGCAATGCAGGCCAAGCGCTGCAGGATCTGACCTCGCTGCGCCAGTTCTTGACCGGTAATGCCCTGTTTGCGTTCTTTGATGCACCGTGGTTCCCGGTTTACCTGTTAGTAATCTTCGCCTTCGAACCGATGCTGGGCCTGTTTGCTCTGGGTGGCACCGTATTGCTGGTGATCCTCGCCTACGTCAACGAAAAGGTTTCAAAAAAACCGCTGGGTGAGGCAAACGCCATGTCGATCAGCGCTAACCAGTTGGCCACCAATAATCTGCGTAACGCCGAAGTGATCGAGTCGATGGGGATGCTGCCCAATTTGATGGGCCGCTGGTTCAAACTGCATGGCAAATTCCTGCACCTGCAGGCCGAAGCCAGCGAAAAAGCCGGGCTGGTAGGCGCGCTGACCAAGTTCGTCCAGTTGTCCCTGCAGTCGTTGGTGCTGGGTTTTGGTGCTTTGCTGGTATTGGACGGGAAAATCACCTCGGGCATGATGATTGCCGCTTCCATACTGGTTGGCCGCGCGTTGGCGCCAGTGCAGCAGGTGATCGGCGTATGGAAAAGCTGGAGCAGCACCCGCAGCGCGTACCTGCGCCTGTCTGCCCTGCTGGAAGCGAACCCCGCCCGCAGCGCCGGCATGGCGCTGCCCAAGCCACAGGGACATCTGGCGGTTGAAGCGTTAATCGCCTCGCCTCCGGGCGCGAAGACTGCCCTGCTCAAGGGATTGAATTTCGCGATCGCGCCTGGCGACGTACTCGGCATTATCGGCCCTAGCGGCTCGGGCAAATCGACGCTGGCCCGTTTGTTGGTCGGCATCTGGCCTGCCGCCAGCGGCAAGGTGCGCCTCGACGGCGCCGATATCTATAGCTGGAACAAGGCTGAACTGGGACCGAACATCGGCTATCTGCCGCAAGACATCGAATTGTTTGGTGGAACTGTAGCGGAAAATATCGCCCGCTTTGGCGAAATCGACGCGGAAAAAGTCGTCGTGGCCGCCAAACGCGCCGGTGTGCACGACATGATTTTGCACATGCCTGGCGGTTACGACAGTAAGTTGGGTGATGGCGGTGCCGGCCTGTCCGGCGGTCAGCGTCAGCGCCTCGGCCTGGCTCGCGCACTGTACGGCGATCCTTCGTTGATCGTGCTCGACGAGCCGAATTCGAATCTTGATGACGTGGGCGAGCAGGCTTTGCTGCACGCGCTGGCCGAGTTGCGGAAACAGGGCAAGACCATTGTTCTGATTACTCACCGGACTAATGCTATCGGGATCACGAATAAATTATTGCTGCTGCGTGATGGCGTGATCGAAATGTTCGGACCGACCGACCAGGTGTTGGCTGCCTTGCAGCAGAACAATCAGAAACAGGCCCTGGCACAACAGCAAGCGCAGCAGGCACAGCAGGCGGCAGCGGCTGCGGCACAGGCAGCAGGTGACGCGGCTACTATGGAGCAAGAATGAACATGAAACTGTTAGACACTAAAGCATTAGCGAGCGATGTCATCACTCATGACGTTACGCCGCTGACGGTCAATACCGATGCGCGGGCATACAGCCGTCTGGGTTGGATTATTGTGCTGGTGGGCGTGGTAGGCAGCCTGTTATGGGCTTGTTTCGCGCCTCTGGATAAGGGCGTGCCTATGTCTGGCAGCGTCGCCAAGGAAGGCAATCGTAAATCGATCCAGTTCCAGAATGGCGGCACTATAGAGGACATCTTGGTCAAGGAAGGCGACTTCGTTAAAAAGGGACAACTCCTGGTCAAGATGAATGACGTCCAGGTATCAGCGCAGGCCGCTGTCAGTCATGTCCAGCTGATTTCCGATCTGGCGGTTGAAGCCCGTCTGCTGGCGGAGCGGGACAATAAGAAAAACTTGGTCATTCCACCCCAGTTTGAAGCGGCGAAGAACGATCCGCGCGTGATCGAGAACGTCAGCTTACAAACGCAGTTATTGCAATCTCGCCAGTCGGCGCTGGAAACCGAGTTGGCTGCGGTTGCTGAGACCGTCTCTGGACTGAAGTATCAGCTTGAGGGATTTTATGCTTCGCGCGACAGCAAGAAGGATCAGTTGAAAATCCTGAAGGAGCAAGTGGATAATTTACGCGATCTGGAACGTGAAGGCTATGTCGCTCGTAGCAAGGTGCTGGACTATGATCGTACCTATTCGCAGATCAGCGGTTCGATTGCAGAGGACGTCGGTAATATCGGACGTATCCAGCGCCAGATCGCTGAATTGAATTTGAAGCGTGCTCAGCGTGTTCAGGAGTACCAGCGCGAAGTACGGACTCAACTGGCGGACGTGCAAAAAGAGGTAGCTGCTCTGAGCAGCCGTCAGGTTGCGGAAAACTATGCGGTCAACAGCACCGAAGCGCGCTCGCCGGTCGATGGCGTAGTCATCGGTATGGCGGTTTTCACGCGGGGTGGCGTTGTGCAGCCCGGCTTCCGTATGATGGATGTAGTCCCCCAAGATGACGCCCTGGTCGTCGAAGGCCGACTGCCTGTGAATTTGGTCGACAAGGTCCATGTTGGCTTGAAGGCGGAGATGATTTTTTCCGCCTTCAATACCAACACGACGCCTCATATAGCTGGCGTGATTAGCAAAGTGTCGCCTGACCGGCTGGTGGATGAACATAACGGCACGCCGTATTACAGCGTACAGGCGCGCGTGACTCCTGAAGGCATGAAGATGATACAGGAGAAGAAACTGGCGGTACGGGCCGGTATGCCGGTGGAGTTGTTCGTCAAGACCGGCGAACGCACCATGATGAGCTACTTGCTGAAGCCGGTCTTTGACCGCGCCAAGACTTCGATGACGGAGGAATGATGGCGATGCGTATTCCACGTCTGAAACCGGCGGCGCTGCTGGCGGCGCTGCTGGGCGCCGGCGCCATGCTGCACGGTGCCAGCGCCTCCGCGCTGGGCTTGATGGAAGCCTACAACGCGGCGTTGAAAAACGATACGGTCTTCCGTGCGGCCTACTACGCGAATGAAAGCGGCAAGGAAAACAAGGAGCTGGGTTTGTCGGGCTTGCTGCCGAATATACAGGCCAGTTTTTCCGATAGTAAGAACCGCACCGATATTCTGCAAACCGGTACCGCACCACGATACCCGATTTACTACAGCCGCTCCTCCAACATACAGGTGCGCCAAACGCTATTCAACTTGGACGCATGGGCGCGCTACAAGGAAGGAATTCTGCAGACTGACTACAGCGGTGCCGTCTATCTCAGCGAACAGCAGCAAGTGGTGCTACGCGTCGTCGGCGCCTACATCGAGGCGCTGTTCAAGGAAGATCAACTGGCGCTGGCTCGGATTGAGCGCGATACCTACGTCGAACGGATGAAGGTCAATGATCTGATGTTCGCCAAGGGCGAGGGTACGCGCACCGATATGCTGGAAACCCGTGCCCGCCTCGACGTCGCTGAGGCGGCCCTGCTGGAGGCCCAGGATAACTTGACCGCCACTCGTGAAAGCCTGGCAGCCATTATCGGCGGCGATGTCGGTGAGTTGGAAAAATTGGCACCCGATTTCCGTGGCAGCCCGGGTGACACGCTTAGTTTTGATGCGTGGAAACGGGTGGCGCTGGAGCGCAATCCAGACCTGAAGGCCAAACAGCTTGCCGTCGACATCAACCAGCAAGAGGTCAACAAGTCGCGCGCGGGGCATGCTCCGCGACTCGACCTGGTGGGCACCTACGGCAAGAGCACCTCGGATTCGACCAACACCATCGACCAGACTATCACCTCGCGTAGCATCGGTTTTCAGCTGAGCATTCCGCTGTATTCGGGCGGGTCGGTCAACGCGGCCACCCGGCAGGCCGTGGCCGGGCGCGAAAAAGCCAAGGCCGACCTGCAAACGGAAACGGACAAGGCAATGCTGGAGTTGCGCAAGGATTACGATTCCGTCATCAGCAGCGTGGCCAAGATTGACGCCCTGATGAAGGCCGTCGATTCGGGGCGCTTGCTGGTCAAGGCGACCGAGCAGAGCATCAAGGGTGGCGTGCGCATCAATCTGGATTTGCTGGACGCCCAGCGGCAGCTGAGTGCCACCGAGCGCGATCTGGCCCAGGCGCGCTACACGTATGTGCTGGCGCAGATGAAATTGCGCGCGGCGGCCGGTACGCTGTCTGCCGACGATGTGCGAACGATGGCCGCGTATTTCCGTTGAGTGGAGCACATTCGGGATGACAGGAGGCGCGATGGAACCGGACCTTGAAGTAACCGTCAATGGCACCAGCTACCGGGTTGCCGATCTGAGCGACGAAGCTCGCAGCCAGGTCAGCAATCTGCAATTTGTCGAAGGGGAGATCGCCCGCTTGAACGCCAAGCTGGCGGTCTACACGACGGCCAAGATCGCCTACGAGAATGCGCTGCGGGAAGCGTTGCCGCGTTCGCTGCAATAAGCGCGGCCGGCAATAAAAAAAGACCTCGGTTCATTGCGGACCGAGGTTTTTTTTTAAGCCAGGGCGGGCGCCGCTTTGCCCTGGCGTATCCCGTGCCGCCAGCGCAAGGCCGGCCGCTCGACCAGCAGGTAGGACAGCAGGGCCAGCAGCGTGGACGCCGCCAGCAGCAAGGGCACACTGGTCTGCTCGATAGCCTGGCCGGTGAATTTCTGGATCACCCAGATCAGCAGGAAGTGGTTCAGGAACACGCCGTAACTCAGGTTGCCCAGGAACTCGTCGATGCGCGAGAAGGCGCGGCTGCGGATCGCCATGACCACCGGAATGCCGATCAACAGTCCTGCCAGCACCTCTTTGTTGAAGTTCAGTCCGTACAGGCGCGGGCTGAAGAACAGGCCCGCATACAGCAGCGCCAGCACGGCGTAGACGGCGCCGCGGTAGCGCCGCGCGCCCGCGCTGGCGTTGTTGAGCGAGGCGCCGAACAGGAACATGAACAGCGTGCCCGGCAGCAGACGATAGCCGAAGTGGTCGGAATTGATCACGCCGGAATACGCGCAGCAGTACACCAGCAGCGAGGCGGCCGACAGCAGGTAGACGCCGCGCTGCGGCCACTGGATCAGGATCCACGGGATCGCCAGGTAAAACGTCAGCTCCAGCCCGAGCGACCAGGTTTGCGGCAGCACCAGCGCGCCGTCGGCCCAGTACATATAAAAGCCCTGCGGCAGGATCAGGAAGTTGAGCAGCCATTTGGTGCCGTTGAGCTGGCTCAGGAAGGACGGCGACTCCAGATGCAGGAAGTGGATGCACAGCGCGGCCAGCAGCATGTAGAACAGGAACTGCGGGAACAGCCGGGCGGCGCGGTCCAGATAGAAGGCGGGCACGGCGGCCGGGCTGTCGTAGTATTTGCCGATCAACATGGTCATCACGTAGCCGCTCAGCAGGAAGAACGAGACCACGGCCACCACGCCCGGGTTGTAGCCCCAGAACGTGACGCCCACGTGCGAAATGGCAACCAGCATCGCCAGGATCAACCGATATATACCCATATTGCCCTCTACGTGAAAACAGACCTGCGCGGCCTAATGCCGTTCAGTTAAGGGTGGTCGTTCCCGCGAAAGCGGGAATGACGGCGGGCGACTCAAGCTTAACTGAACGGCATTACTGCGCGGCCTGTTTTTGGCATGGCCGCGCTTGGACGACGATGGCGGATTATGCGGATTTATCGTGGTCCAGGCAATGGGGTCGAAAAGAGGGTCTATAAACGGTGCTATATTAGATGTTTTAATCAGCATTTAATTTGGTGATGGGATTTGGCGATGGATACCGTACTTACCAATATTACCGTTAGTGTGACGGAGTTGAAGCGCAACTATTCCAATATTCTGAAAGCAATGGAAAACACGCCGGTCGCGGTCCTCAATCACAACCGACCGGAAGCGTACCTATTGTCCGCTGATTACTATGAGCAGTTATTGGCGCGCATGGAGGATCTGGAAGACGCTCAACTGGTGAGAGAGCGGCAAGATGGCCCCTTTGTTGAGGTCACCTTGCATGACCTTTAAGCTGCGCTTTCATCAGCTGGCCTGGGCTGAATGGCAAAAGCTTGACGGCAGCGTCAGGGAGCCCTTCAAGAAAAAGCTGGCGGAACGACTTGAGCAGCCGAGAGTGCCCAGCGCGGCGTTATCCGGCATGGTCGATTGCTACAAAATTAAGCTCAAGACCGCAGGCTACCGTTTGATTTATCGGGTCGAGGACGACGTCGTCTACGTGACTGTCATCGCGGTGGGCAAGCGGGAGCGCGGTCGCGTGTACGCCGAGGCAAGAGACCGGCTGGCCTGAGGATCCAGTCGCCGGCCGGTTCCGGCGCCACATCGGGCGCCGTTTTCCTTACTTCTTGCCGTAGCAGTGCGGGCACGACACCTCATACACGTATTCCGGCGCCAGTTGCTGGCGCGGCGTGACCACCGAGCGGCAGACGAAGCATTGCACGGTCTCGGTCGGTTCCAGTTTCGGATTGAGGGCGGTACGGTAGTCGAACACGAAGCAGTCGCCGGTGTAGTGGGCGCCGCCGACTTCCTCGAAGTACTTGAGGATGCCGCCTTCGAGCTGGTAGACGTTGTCGTAGCCGATGTTCTGCATGTGGATGGCGGCCTTTTCGCAGCGGATGCCGCCGGTGCAGAAGGTGACCACGGTCTTGCCTGCGAAGTCGTCCTTGTGGGCGGCGATCACTTCCGGGAACTCGGTGAATTTCTTGATGCGGTAGTCGACCGTGTTGTCGAAGGTGCCGACATCGACCTCGAAGTCGTTGCGGGTGTCGACCATGACCACCGGCCGGCCGTTGTCGTCGACACCGCTGTCCAGCCAGCGCTTGAGGGTGTGCGCCTCGACGAAGGGCGCGCGGCCTTCCTCCGGCTTGATCAGCGGCATGCGCATGGTGATGATTTCTTTTTTGATCTTGACCAGCATGCGTTTGTGCGACTGCTCGACCGAATAGCTTTCCTTCACTTCCAGGTCGGCGAAGCGGGCGTCGCTGCGGACCCAGGCCAGGAACTCGTCGATGCGGGCGCGCGGACCGGACAGGAACATATTGATGCCTTCCGGCGTTAGCAGGATAGTGCCCTTCAGCGCCAGGCGCTGGCAAATGTCCTGGTACAGCGGGCGCATCGCTTCGGTGTCGTCGAAGGTGACGAACTTGTAGGCGGCAATGTTGACGTGAGCGGCAGCGGCAGCGACGGCGGCGGCATGCGCTTCAGCTTGTAAAGCAGTATTAGCGTGCATGGTGGGCAGGATCAAAAAAAGTAACGAGCCGATATTATACGCGAGCTTGCTGTGAATGACTCTTTCGTGCTTAAAAAATGTGCAGATGCTGATGGGCACCTCGAATAACCACCAATTCGTCATTCCCGCGCAGGCGGGAATCCATGTTGAGCTTCTGCTCATGCGGCGTATGGGTTCCCGCTTGCGCGGGAACGACGGGTATTTCGAGGTCCCTGATGTTGATTCGCCAATGTGAGCTTTTCTGGGCGGGGTATGTTGTCAGTCATGCGTGTCGAAAAATAGGCCGCGTCAATACCGTCAATATTTATTGGGGGTACAATAAATATGCTGATCGAATTTGATCCTGAAAAGCGCGCTGCGACCCTGGTCAGCCGGGGACTGGATTTTGCCGACGCGTCTCTGATATTTGATGGTGATACGTTCACTTGGCTCGATGAGCGTGTTGAATATGGCGAGGATCGTTTCATAACGATAGGGTTGTTGCGTAGCCGGACTGTCGTGCTGGTGTGGACTTGGCGTCGACGTGCGCGAGGTATGCGAATGAAAAAGAAGTTGCCCTATTCAAAAGATCCCTTGGCTGACGAGGATGACGCTCCAGCATTGAGTGAAGCCTGGTTTGCTGAAGCGAGCCTGTATCGTGGGGGGGTATTGGTTAAGCGCGGACGCCCCCCGCAAGCCGTTACCAAGGTCGCAGTTAAGCTTCGCCTGGATCGTGATATCGTCGCTGCTTTCAAGGTAGAGGGACCTGGCTGGCAGACGCGTATCAACCAAGCCTTGAGGGACTGGTTGGTATTGCATCCTGGTGAGCAGGGGGACGCGGTCAATAGCTCGGGACGCGCGGCCTTGGACAACCCGGATTTGCCGGTCAGCTTCGTTGCGGAATCGCTGGCGTCATTGGCGGAATCGCGTGAGCAGGCGCAACCGTTTGTTCCGCGCGGTGGCCGGGACAAGTGATGTTCGCGGTTCGATGACTTCCTGCTGCGTGTGAGCGGGTATGGTTTAACTGCATGACTTTAAGCGGCGTGGCTGGTGTTCTTAGGTGTCAGTGCGGTCACATCGATGGATATGACCGCCCAAATCCAGCCGGAAAACTCAGGATTTGCGTGGTGTTCCGTAAAAGAATGTGCCTGCGGGATGCCGCCACCGTCCTCAATCACTGTGGTCAGCCAGAGTTCCGCGGCTTCGCAAGCGCTGTCGATTGCTTCATCCAAAGTATCTCCGGCTGAGAAGCAACCGGGAAGATCGGGTATTACAACGCCAAATGCATGCGTTGCGTCACCGGGTTCGATTGCGATCAGATACCTCATAGTGATGTCCTATTTCAGTCCAGCTTGCTTAAGCAGCTTGTGAACCAAGCCGGTTCCAAGGTCTTTTCTTGGGTGGGGCACGCTGATGTGCCCACTCCGCAAAGGGTGCACATAGATGTGGTGGGAACCCCTGATGTTGCGGAGTAGCCAGCCCGCTCGTTCAAGCTGCCTGATCAGGTCTACACTGTTCATTTGCCTATCGTACTTACAGCGTAACACCGGACGCCGACCTGGCGCAAACGGGGCTGCAAATCAGATTCATCGCACCCGGCCGCCGCACGGTAAAATAGCTGGTTATTGAACCAGCATTGAGCGGCGTATGAATATGGCAGCAAACGTGGTAGCAAACGAACAAGAAGTGGCGCCGGCGGCGGCTGTCCCCGCGGGACCGGCCTTCGTCCATCTGCGCGTGCACTCGGAGTATTCCATCGTCGACGGCCTGGTGCGCATCGACGACCTGGTCGGCGCCGCCGCCAAGGACAAGCAGGCCGCGCTGGCCGTCACCGACCTCGCCAATATGTTCGGCATGGTCAAGTTCTACAAGGCCGCGCGCGGCAAGGGCATCAAGCCGGTGGTGGGCGTCGACGTCTGGATCACCAACGACGACAACCGCGACAAGCCGCACCGCCTGATGCTGTTCGCCAAGAACCACATGGGCTACCTGCAGCTGTGCGAGCTGCTGTCGCAAGCCTGGCTGACCAACCAGTACAAGGGCCGCGCCGAGATCCGCACCGAGTGGCTGGTCGAGCTGACCTCTAAAACCTATCCGCTGCTGCCCGACGTCAATCCGGCCAACGGCCTGATCGCGCTGTCCGGCGCGCACTTCGGCGACGTCGGCATGGCGATTGAAAACGGCAACCCGGCGCTGGCCGAGAAGAACGCCGAGAAGTGGGCGCAGATCTTCCCCGGCCATTTCTATATCGAGATCCAGCGCGCCGGCCAGCCCAACCAGGAGGCCCAGGTGCGCCACTCGGTGGCGCTGGCCGCCAAGCTGGGCCTGCCCGTGGTGGCGACCCATCCGGTGCAGTTCATCCGCAAGGAAGAGTTCATCGCGCACGAGGCGCGCACCTGCATCGCCGAGGGCGAGATGCTGGCCAATAACAAGCGCGTGCGCCGCTTCAATGAGCAGATGTGCTTCATGTCGCAGGCCGAGATGCGCGAGCTGTTCCACGACCTGCCGGCCGCGCTGCAGAACTCGGTGGAGATCGCCAAGCGCTGCAACCTGACGCTGACCCTGGGCAAGCCGCAGCTGCCGAACTTCCCGACGCCTGGCATGACCATCGACGACTTCCTGCGCGCGGAAACCAAGAAGGGCCTGGAGGAACGCCTGGAGCAGCTGTATCCGGATCCGGTCAAGCGCGAGCAACAACGCCCGCGCTACGAGGAGCGGCTGGAGTTCGAGAACAACACCATCATCAACATGAAGTTCCCCGGCTACTTCCTGATCGTGGCGGAGTTTATCCAGTGGGGCAAGAACAACGACGTGCCGATCGGGCCGGGCCGCGGTTCGGGCGCGGGCTCGCTGGTGGCGTACGCGCTGAAGATCACCGACCTCGATCCGCTCAAATACAATCTGCTGTTCGAGCGCTTCCTCAATCCCGAGCGCGTCTCGATGCCCGACTTCGACATCGACTTCTGCCAGGAAAAGCGCGACCTCGTGATCCAGCACGTCAAGGACCTGTACGGCCGCGACGCGGTGTCGCAGATTGCCACCTTCGGCACCATGGCGGCCAAGGGCGCGATCCGCGACGTCGGCCGCGTGATGGACTTCGGCTACAACTTCTGCGACGGCGTCTCCAAGCTGATTCCGTTCAAGCCGGGCAAGCCGGTGTCGATCGCCGAGGCGATCGAGGAAGAGCCGATGCTCAAGGAGCGCCAGCAGAACGAGGAGGAGGTGGCGCAGCTGCTGGACCTGGCGCAACAGGTCGAGGGCATCACCCGCAACATCGGCATGCACGCCGGCGGCGTGCTGATCGCGCCGGGCAAGCTGACCGACTTCTGCCCGCTGTACACGCAGGGCGGCGACGGCGGCGTGGTGTCGCAGTACGACAAGGACGACGTCGAGGCCGTCGGCCTGGTCAAGTTCGACTTTTTGGGCCTGACCACCTTGACCATCCTGGACCGCGCGGTTCGCTACATCAAGATGCTCGACCCCAAGGAGGCCGAGTTCGACCTGGCGCGCCTGCCGCTGAACGACCGTCCCTCGTACGAGCTGCTGACCAAGGCCAAGACCGTGGCCGTGTTCCAGCTGGAGTCGCGCGGCATGCAGGGCATGCTGAAGGACGCCCGTCCCGACCGCTTCGAGGACATCATCGCGCTGGTGGCGCTGTACCGTCCGGGCCCGATGGACCTGATCCCGGACTTCTGCAAGCGCAAGCACGGCGAGAAGTTCGACTACCCCGATCCGCGCACCGAATCGATTCTGTCCGAAACCTACGGCATCATGGTGTACCAGGAGCAGGTGATGCAGATGGCGCAGATCGTCGGCGGCTACTCGCTGGGCGGCGCCGACATGCTGCGCCGCGCGATGGGCAAGAAGAAGGCCGAGGAGATGGCCGAGCACCGCGAGATCTTCCGCGCCGGCGCCGCCAAGGACGGCCTGTCCGCGCAGAAGGCCGACGAGATCTTCGACTTGATGGAAAAGTTCGCCGGCTACGGCTTCAACAAGTCGCACGCCGCCGCCTACGCACTGCTGTCCTACCACACGGCCTATCTGAAAGCGCACCATCCGGCCGCGTTCATGGCGGCCAACATGTCGCTGGCGATGGAGGATACCGAGAAGGTCAAGATCCTGGTCGAGGATTCGATCGACATCTGCGGCCTGACCATCCTGCCGCCGGACATCAACAAGTCCGACTTCCGCTTCATGCCGGACGGCCCGCCGCCTTCGGTGACCGGCAAAAAGGTCACGCAGATCCGCTACGGCCTGGGCGCCTGCAAGGGCGCCGGCCAGAACGCGATCGAGGCCATCATCGCCGCCCGCAGCGCCGGCGGCCCGTTCACCAGCCTGTTCGATTTCTGCAAGCGCGTGGACAAGAAGCAGATTAACCGCCGCACCATCGAATCGCTGATACGCGCAGGCGCCTTCGACTGCCTGGCCATCGACCGCGCCATCCTGCTGGCCTCGGTCAGCTTCGCGATGGAATGCGCGGACCAGGAGGCCAAGGCGGCCAACCAGGTCAGCCTGTTCGGCGGCGATGATTCCGACCTGGTGGCGCCGCCCGAATACGTGAAGGCCGCGCCGTTCACCGACCGCCAGAAGCTGGCCGAGGAAAAGATCGCGCTGGGCTTCTACCTGTCCGGCCACATGTTCGACTCGTACGCGCCGGAGGCGCGCCGCTTCGCCCGCACCAAGCTGTCCGAGCTGGAGCCGTCGCGCGAGCCGCGCATGCTGTGCGGCGTGATCACCGGCATCCGCCCGCAGATGACGCAGCGCGGCAAGATCCTGATCGTCACGCTGGACGACAAGACGGCGGTGGTCGAGGTGACCGTGTATTCGGAAGTGTTCGAAGAGAACAAGCGCATGTTCAAGGACGACGAGTTCCTGGCCGTGGTCGGCAAGGTGTCGGAAGACCGCTTCTCCGGCGGCCTGCGCATCTCGGCAGAAAAGGTGTTCGACATCGTGACGGCGCGCGTCAACTACGGCAAGCAGCTGGGCATGGCGCTGCCGACCTCGGTGGACGTGCGCAAGATGGCCGAAGTGCTGGCGCCGCACCGCCACGCGGACGGCTTGCCGGTGTCGGCGCGCATCACGCCGCAGGGCGTGGGTTGCGTGGTGCAGCTGGGCGAGGCCTGGCGCGTGGCGCCGTCGGACGAGTTGCAGCTGGCGCTGCAGCAGGTGCTGGGCGCCAGGGATGTGGCGATCGAGTACTAACGTCGCTCCCGCGCAGGCGGGAGTCCATAGAACGCTGGCTCAGTATGGATTCCCGCCTGCGCGGGAATGACGTCACATCTGGCCGTCGAGGCTGGTGATGGCATAGCCCTTGGCGCCTATCTGCTCCAGCGGGTGGACGATGTGATAGCGGGAAAGGTCGTCGCGGCCATCGTCGACTTCGACGTGGCTGGCCTCGGGGTGCCAGTCGGTGTTGGTGGCTTCCTCGGGGATGGGTTTGCCCTCGGGCACAGCCAGGTAGCTGTGCTTGCCTTTTGCTTCATCTCGGTAATAAATATCCACACGCATGGTATTTCTCCTTGGACGAAAGGCCCATGGTACCGGATTTTTCAGGCCAATGCGTATTCGTCGCCATCGTGCGCGACGGTGGGCAGCGTGCTGTAGTTCTGGCCCAGCGGCGTCGGCACCGCTTCGAAGCGCGGCGCGCTCAGGCCGGCGCGGATGGCGGCGCTGATGGCGATCAGCGTCTCGTGGCGCTTGCGCGCCTCCGAGCGCTTCTTCGAGGCGATCGCCGCCAGGTCCGGCGGCGCGATGGCCTCGCACGGCAGGTGCCAGTCGCCGTCGGCGCGGCGGCTGGCCTCCAGCTCCTGCCACAGCGTGTCGTAGTCGGCCAGCACCTTGCCCTCGCGCGAGGCGCCGCACACCACGCGGTTGGCGTTGCTGACCAGGCGCAGCTCGACGCAGCCGTAATCGTGGCCGATCTGGCTCAGCAGCTTGACCATCATATTCTTCGGCCGCAGGCCGTGCAGCTCGCGGGTGGCATCCTTGATCACTTGCAGGCCCTGTTCGCTCTTCGAGCCCTGCATGCAGCCTATGCCCAGCACCATGCCGCGCACTCCTTGCAGGAAGGAAAACGCGCAGCTGTAGACCAGCACCCCATCATGCTTCAGTTGCAGCACCAGTTCGCCTTCGCGCTCCATCGGCTCGATGGCGCGCAGTTCGAGCTGGTAGCGCAGGCCGGTCTTGCCCTCGACGCTGCCCAGCACCACGCCACCGCGCGCGGCGCGCACCGTCAGCGGCCCCAGGCCCTGGCGGAAGATGAAGCGGTAGTGCTGCTGCAGCAGGTCGACGCGCTGGACGCAGCTCATCGTGTTGCTCAGGTAGGGACGGTAAATCTTGTAGAGCAGGCGCGGGCGGGCCTTGACCAGGTCCATGAACAGCGGATGGGAGTTGAGCAGTTGCAGCCAGCCGCCGGTGGCCTGGCGGTGCAGCAGGGAGCGCAGCGACAGCTTGAACGTTTCGCGCAGCTGTTTCAGGCCGCTGAAGCCGGCCACGCCGGAGCGGAGGGTGATTAACTGCGACATCTGACGTCTCTCATGGAAATCGGGCTGCAAGGGGTGTATGGCGGCAGCTGCACGGGAGACATCATTCACGGCCGACGGGGTAACGCGGCACGGCTACTTTAGTGTCTTCTCGTCAATAGGAGGTGCCATTACGACATGTGGGCATCGTAAATCCTGTGTAACGTATTGTAAATTGGGGTAAAGGCTTACGTTTTTCCCTTAATAATTACTGCTTCGAAAAAGTAAGTGTTGCATAGAGGGGAAAGCGCGGGAGTAAGGGGAACGCGTAGTTGTAAAAAGCAATGCGCGATGAATTCCAGCAATGCATAATGCTACATAACGATACAAAGCGTCCCGTATGTCTTCCTCCCGTCTGCGTTACCTGGAATTTCCCGCTTTCATAGCGCTGTACCTGCTATTCGACTGGGCGACCTATATCGACCCCTTGTATGGCTTGAACATCACGCCGTGGAATCCGGATCCGGCGCTGGGCCTGGTGTTCTGGCTGCGGCACGGCTGGCGCGCGGCGCTGCCGTGGTGCCTGGCGCTGCTGGGCGGCGAGCTGCTGGTGCGCGGCATGCCGGCCGGCTGGACGGTGGGCGTGCTGGGCTCGCTGTGGCTGACCGCCGGCTACGGCCTGCTGGGCGCGGCGCTGCGCCGCCGGTTCGGCGACGGCGGCGTGTTCGACAGCCGCGACCGCATGTTCCAGTGGGTGCTGATCGTGGTGCTCGGCACCCTGGTCAACGATGTCGGCTATATCAGCTTGCTGGCCGCGGCCGGGCTGATCCCGGCCGGGCAGTGGGGCGAGGCGGTGCTACGCTTCGGCATCGGCGACATGGTCGGGGTGCTGGTGTCGATGCCGCTGATCTGGATGCTGGCCAGCGCCGGTGGCCGCCAGCGCCTGCGGGCGACGGTGTGGCGGGCCGAGACGCTGGCCTACCTGGCGCTGGCGATCGGCGTGCTCGACATGGTGTTCGGCACCATCGCCACGTCGGAGTTCAAGCATTTTTATTTCCTGTTCCTGCCGGTGATCTGGGCCGCCTTCCGCCAGGGGCTGTTCGGCACGGCGCTGATGGTGTTTGTGCTGCAGGCGGGCATCGGCGCGCTGGTCAAATGGAACCACGCGGTCAACATCGCCGTGCACGAGTTGCAGATGCTGGACGCGGTGCTGGCGCTGGTGGGCTTTTCGATCGGCATCGCGGTCGACGAGCTGCGCAAGGTGGCCAGCGAGCTCAAACAGAGCTTGCGGCTGGCGGCGGCCGGCGAGATGGCGGCCGCGCTGGCGCACGAGCTGAACCAGCCGTTGACGGCGCTGGGCGCCTACGGCAAGGCCTGCGAATATTTGCTGGAGCGCGGCGAGGGCGGCGAGGTGCTCAAGGGCGCGATCCAGCGCATGATTGCCGAGTCGGGCCGGGCCGCCGACGTGGTGCGGCGGCTGCGCGATTTCTTCCGCACCGGCGCGATGAAGCTGGAGCCGGTCGACGCCGGCCAGCTGGTGTCGGCCATCAGCCAGCAGTTCTTCGCCCAGCTGCGCGAGCACGGCGTCGAGCTGGTGGTGGGCGAGATTCCGCCGCTGGCCATCCTGGCCGACCGCCTGCAGCTGGAACTGGTGCTGCGCAACCTGCTGGCCAATGCGCTGGAGGCGGTGCAGGAGCGGCCGGCCGGCGCGCGCCGCATCACGCTGTCGGGCCAGCGGCTGGACGGCAAGCGCAAGGACGGCTGTTTGCAGCTGTCGGTGGAGGATAGCGGCAAGGGCGTGTCGGCGGCGCTGGCGGCGCGGCTGTTCGAGCCGTTCGTGTCGTCCAAGGCCAGCGGCCTGGGCCTGGGGCTGGTGCTGAGCCGCGCCATCGTGGAGGCGCACGGCGGATCGCTGTGGGCCGAGGTGGGCGGGCATGGAATTTTCAGGGTGGCGTTGCCCTTGGCGCGCAATACGGGGCTGGACCCGGAGCAGGATGGAGAGCAGGTGAACTATGCAGCATGATTTGACCGTATTCATCGTCGACGACGATCCCTCGGTGCGCGACGCGCTGGGCCTGCTGCTGGGCGTGCGCGGCTACCGCACCGCGATGTTCGCCAGCGGCGAGGCTTTCCTGCAATCGTGGCAGCCGGCCTGGCGCGGCTGCATGCTGATCGACATCCGCATGTCCGGCATGGACGGCCTGAGCCTGCAAATGGAATTGCAGCGGCGCGGCTGGGGGCTGCCGGTGATCATCATGAGCGGCCACGGCGACGTCAGCATGGCGCGCGCGGCGTTCAAGGCCGACGCCGTGGACTTCCTGGAAAAACCGTTCGACGACGCCAAGCTGATCGCCGCCATCGACGAGGCGCTGGCGCGCGCGCGCAGCGTGCACAGCGAGCAGCAGCGGCGCAACCGCAACGTCAGCCTGCTGAGCGAGCTGACGCCGCGCGAGCGCGAGGTGATGCAACTGGTGGTTACGGGCCGGCACAACCGCGAGATCGGGCCGGCGCTGGGCATCAGCGTGCGCACGGTGGAGGTGCACAAGGCGCGGCTGATGGTCAAGCTGGGGGTCGACAACGTCGCCGACCTGGTGCGCATTACGATGCAGGACTAGCCCAAGCGTCATTCCCGCGCAGGCGGGAATCCATACAACCTGTCCGTCGCCAGCTCAGCATGGGTCCCCGCCTGCGCGGGGACGACGGCTTACGCCGGCACCAGCGCCTCGGCGCGCCACGATTCCACCACTTCCAATACCTGCTCCGGCGTGATCGCCAGCATGCAGGTGCAGCGCGCCGCGTCTTCGCAGTGGCCGCAGGGCTGCGCCGTGCACAGGCTGCGCGCGCGCGGACCCAGCGCGCCCCAGCGCACGATGTCGATCGGCTTGAGCGGCGGGAACAGGCCCAGCGCCGGCCGTCCCAGCGCCGACGCCAGGTGCAGCGGGCCGGTGCCGCTGGCGATCAGGCCGTCGCAGCCGCCGATCAGCGCGGTGAAGCCGTCCAGGTCCAGGCGGCCGCACAGATTCTCCACATTCGGCAAGGCCAGCAAGTCCGGCGCCTGCTGCGCCAGCAGCTCGCCCTCGGCCGCGCTGCCGGTGACCAGCACGCGCACGCCCTCGGCCGCGCCCAGCAGGCGCGCCAGCGCCGTGTAGTGCTGCAGCGGCCACTCGCGGCCGTTGCCGTTGGACTTGGGATGCAGGATCAGCTTGAAGCCGGGGCCGGCCAGCACGGCGTCGGCGGCCGGATGGCGCGGCGTCTCCAGGCCGTACATGGTCTTCAACTGTTCCAGCGGCGGCTCCACGTCCACCCCCAGCGGCAGCAGCAGCTTGAAGTTCAGCTGCGCCTCGTGCAGCGGCGAATTGGCGCGGCTGAAGGTGGCCAGGCGGTTGCAGTGGTACCAGTGGTGGATGCGGTGGCTGCTGCCGATGCGGCGCTCGATGCCGGAGCGGCGCGCGGCCGCCGCCAGCGTGCGCTGCGGGAAGGTGAAGATCATGGTGTCGCAGCCGGTCTGCGCCAGGCCGTGCGCCCAGTCGTCGCCCAGCTCCTCCAGCGTCAGCACGCGGTCGACGTGGCGGCACTGCGCCACCACGGCGGCGGCGTAGCGGCGGCACAGCAGCACCACCTCGACCTGCGGATACAGCTGCTTCAGGTAGCCGGCCAGCGGCAGGGTCAGCACCACGTCGCCGATATTGTCGGTGCGGGCGATCAGGATGCGGCGCGGCACCGGCGCCGGGTACTGCGCGGCCAGGCACATGCCGACCAGGCTGCACACCATCATCACGTAAAACACCTTCGGCATCATCAGCCAGAACATCACGTCGGTCAGGCCGAAGGCGAAGAAGGCCACCACCACCACCACGCCGGCCAGCGCCAGCGGGTGCTGGCCCTGGTCCGGACGGCGCAGCTGGGCGCCGAAGAAGAGCAGGGGCGCGATATACATCGTCAGCAGCAGGCTGAAGTCGAGCAGGCCGCCGGTGGCCAGGCAGTTCAGCATGTCGTTGTGGCTGCTGCTGTAGAGCAGCGCCGCGGACTGCTGCAGGCGGCCCTGGGCCGCCAGCGTGTGCAGCGCGACGTCGAACTGTTCGCGCCCCACGCCCAGCCACGGGTGTTCGCTAAACATCATCCACGACGCCTTCCACAGCTCCAGGCGGATGCCGACCGAGGTGTTGGCGTCGCCCAGCGCCAGGTAGTTGTTGATGTCGGCGAAGGCCTGGGCGATCCGCACCGCCACCCCGGTGGCCGGCACGGCGAACGCCAGCACCACCAGCGCCAGCAGCACCGCGCCCGCCACCAGCAGGCGGCGGCCGTACAGCCGCGAACCGTGGCGCACCACCGGGATCAGCACCAGCGGCAGCGCCAGCCAGCCGCCGCGCGAGGCCGACAGGATCGAGGCCAGCAGGCCGCACAGCAGGCCGGCCACGGGCAGCCACGAGAAGCGGGTGTGGCGCAGGTCGGTCAGGCCGCACAGCGACATCAGGCCGCAGGCCAGCGCCAGGTCGCCGAAGGTGATTTCGTGGTGGGTGAAGCCGATCGCCCGGTCCATGCCGCCGATCGTCACCTGGTACAGCGCGACCAGCGCCGACAGCACGGCGGCAAAGCCCAGGCCCAGCCAGAAATGGCGGGCGCGCGGGCGCAGGTAGACCATCACGCCGATGCAGCTGAGGCCGAACAGCAGGCGCGACGGCCCGTCCAGGGTGTGCAGGCTCTGATGGTCCAGCAGCAGGCGCAGCAGCGACACCAGGAAATAGCCGCCGAAGGCCATCACCACGCCGCCGATGTCGCTCCAGTGGCGGCGGTACAGCGCCAGCATCAGCGGGGCGCGGCGGAACAGCAGCACCAGGATCAGCAACTGGACCAGGCCGAGGCCGACCTTGCTCGACAGCGCCAGCGCCGGCAGCAGGAAGATCATCGTGGAGGAAAGCGGACCGCCATATTCGGTTTGCGGCGTCGAGGAGCTGGCTGGAGTCATGGTCACACGGTGAGGGCGGTGGAGGCGGCGGAGGCCGGCGCAAAAAAGCCCGATTATAGCAGTTCGGCGGCGGGATTCCGGGCCGTGGCCGGCTTGTGGCTGGGCCCGCGATGGGCGATAATCGAGCCGGCATGGGCCACCGGCCTGACCATGAAAGACTCCGTGTTACCAGATAAAAACGTCACCGCCGGGACCGCCCCGCGCACCCTGGTCATTTCCCCCAACTGGATCGGCGACGCCGTCATGGCCCAGCCCCTGCTGCAACTGCTGCGCGCGGCCCATCCCGAGCGGCCGATCGACGTGCTGGCGCCGCCGGCGGTGTCGCCCGTGTGGCGCCAGATGGCCGAGGTCGACGAGGTGCTGGAAACCCCGTTCCGCCACGGCGCGCTGCAATTGCGCGAGCGCTGGAAGTATGCGCGCCTGCTGCGCCAGCGCGGCTACGCCGACGCCTACGTGCTGCCCAACACCATCAAGTACGCGCTGATCCCCTGGCTGGCCGGCATTGCGCGCCGGGTCGGCTACAAGGGCGAGAGCCGGCATGGCCTGATCAATGTGATGCACCACGACGAAACCCCGCCGCGGCCGATGGTGGCGTTCTACGCCGCGCTGGCGACGGCGCCGCAGGTGGTGCAGGACGCGGCCCGGCGCGCCGCCCTGCCCAGGCCGCGCATGGTGGTGGATGCGCAGCAGCGCGCCGCCGTGCTGCAGCGCCTCGGGCTGGACCCGGCGCGGCCGATGGTGGCGTTCGCGCCGGGCGCCGAGTTCGGCGGCGCCAAGCGCTGGCCGGCGGCCCACTTCGCCGGCCTGGCGCAAGCCATCCTGGCGCGCGACGGCGCCAGCCAGATCATCCTGCTGGGTTCGCCCAAGGACCAGCCGGCGTGCGCCGAGGTGGCGGCCGCCGTGGCGGGCGGCGCGGTGCTCAACCTGGCCGGCGCCACCAGCCTGGCCGAGGCCATCGCCCTGATCGCCGCCAGCGCCGCCGTGGTCGCCAACGATTCCGGCCTGCTGCACATTGCCTCGGCGCTGAACCGGCCGGTGGTGGCGTTGTACGGGCCCACCGATCCCGACCACGCGCCACCGTTTTCCGACGTGGCGGCGGCGCTGTCGCTGCGGCTGGCCTGCGCGCCGTGCAAGCAGCGCGAATGCCCGCTGGGCCACCAGGACTGCATGGTCAAGCTGACGCCGGAGCTGGTGTGGCACAGCCTGCGCCCCATGCTGCCGGCGGGCTGAACCATGCCGCACCATGTTTAAACGCTACACGATCACGTTCTGGGCCACGCTGTTTGTCGGTGTGGTCTGCCTGTCGCTGGTGGCGGTCGACGTCTGGCGCAGCCTGATCGCGCGCGACGCCCAGGTGCTGGAGATGGAGCGCCTGACCTCGAACGTGGCGCGCGCCATGGCGCAGCACGCCGACGACACCATCAAGGCCGCCGACACCGCGCTGGCCGACCTGGCCGAGCGCGTCGAGACCGACGGCGTGGCCGCGCCGCAGCTGGCGCGGGTGCGCCGGCAGATGCTGGCACACGTGACCAACCTGCCGCAGCTGGCCGGCCTGTTCATCTACGGCGAATCCGGCCAGTGGCTGGTCAATTCGCCGGCCATGGTCGGCCCCTCGCTCAACAATGCCGACCGCGAATACTTCGTGTACCACCGCACCCACGCCGGGCGCGGCCCGTATGTCGGCGCGCCGGTGATCAGCCGCAGCAGCGGCAAGTGGGTGATCCCCGTCTCGCGCCGCCTGAACCATGCCGACGGCAGCTTCGCCGGCGTGGCGCTGGCCACGCTGGATATCGACTACTTCCGCCGCTTCTACCAGAGCTTCGACGTCGGCGCGCGCGGCGCGGTGGCGCTGATCTCCAGCCAGGGCGCGCTGATGCTGCGCCAGCCGTTCGACGAGCGCCGGGTCGGCCTCAGCCTGCGCGACACCCCGCTGTTCCAGGCCTACCTCGCCCGGCCCAACGGCAAGGGCCTGTTCGCCTCGTCCAACGACGCCGAGGTCCGCTACAACAACTACCGCGCGCTGGAGCACTATCCGCTGTTCGTGACGGCCGCGCTGTCGCAGGAAGAGATGCTGGAGCACTGGCGGCACGACAGCTTCATGCGCTCGATCGGCGTGATCGTGCTGGCCGCGCTGCTGGGCTTTTTCGGCAAGCGATTAGTGGACCAGATCAATTTGCGGGTGCAGGCCCAGGCCGAGCTGTTGCAGGCGCGCGACGCGCTGGAGGGCGCCAACCGCACCCTGGAGCGGCAGGCGATGCAGGACGGGCTGACCGGGCTGGCCAACCGCCGCCAGCTCGACGTCACGCTCGGCAACGAGTTCAGCCGCGCCATGCGCCACGCCGACACGCTGGCCTTCGTGATGATCGACGTCGACTACTTCAAGCAGTACAACGACCTGTACGGCCACGGCGCCGGCGACGACTGCCTGCGCGCCGTGAGCAAGCTGATCCGCGCGCTGACGCCCAAGCGCGCCGGCGACGTGGTGGCGCGCTACGGCGGCGAGGAGATCGCCATCCTGATGCCCAACACCGAGCTCGATGGCGCACAGGCGGTGGCCGAGCGTATCCGGCAGGCGATCGCGGCCATGCCGACCGTGCACGGCGGCAGCCCGTTCGGCATGGTGACCGTCAGCGCCGGCGTGGCGGCCATGGCGCCGCGGCGCGGCGACATCCCCGGCCAGCTGGTGGCGGCGGCCGACAAGGCGCTGTACGCGGCCAAGTCGGCCGGCCGCAACCAGGTCAGCGTGGCCGATCTGGCGGTAGTGTCGCCATCGCCATCGCCATCGCTATCGCCGTCGCCGCAGCCCGACCGCGCGGATTCCTAGCGCCCGCCCAGCTGGCGCAGCGCGGCGTGGGCGACCGGCGCCGACACCACGTGGGCGCCGTCGAATTCCGCGTACCGCACGTCGTAGCCCTCGCTGGCCAGGCGCACCGCGATGGCCTTGCCCCGTTCCACCGACAACACCTGGTCGCCGCTGCCGTGGGCGACGAACACGCGCGGCATACCGCTGCGCCGCAGCGGCGCCATGAAGCCGGGCGAGAAGGCCAGGATGTCGGAAAACAGTTCGCCGTTCATCAGGCCGACCGACAGCGCGTACGAGGCGCCGTCGGAAAAACCGCCAATGGTCACGGCGCCGGCATCGACGTCGTAGCGCTGCATGGTCCACACCAGCAGGCGGTCGATGAAGGCCAGGTCCGGGCCGTAGCCGCCGCGCAGCACATCCCAGCTGGTCGACAGCGCCTCCGGCATCAGCAGCAGCGAGCCGTGGCGGGCCGCGTGCGCCAGCGCGATGGCGTCGCCGCCGCCGTGCTGGCCGCCGGCGCCGTGCAGCAGCACCAGCAGCGGCAGCGGCGTGGCGCCGTCGTGCGGCGGCACGTGCAGGCGCGCGTGGCGGTGGTTGGGGAAGGCCAGCCGGTGGCTGCCGGGCGGCAGCGGCAGGGGCGGGGTGGCGGATGGCTGGCGCAGCAGGGCGGGACGGGCGTGCAGCCGCCCGTCACTGTAGGGCGCGGGCGGGGTGTCGGCGCCGGTCATGCGGTCTCACAAGTGCCTATTTGCGCACATAGGTGGTCAGCTCCCAGCTGTCGCGGTTGAAGATGCGGCCATTCCAGTCGGTGTCGCGGTAGTCGAGCTTGACGAAGTTGTTGACCTCGGGCGCGAACCACAGCGTCTCGTGCAGCTGGCCGCTGCCGCCGGGGCTGTTGGGTTCCTCGCCGTTGTACAGCGCCTCCACCTCGAGCTTCAGCGCCTCGAACTCGCCGGCCGGCACGGTGATCTTTTCCCAGTTTAGCACCTTGCCCTTGATGTGGTAGCGCCAGTGCTTGCCGGACTTGGGATTGTCGCCGGTGGCTTCGGCGGCCCACTCCTTGCCGGGTTCCAGCGGGAAGGCGTAGCGCGCGAACGAGGGCGCGAAGTGCATGGCGCCGCGGTCGATGGGATTCATTTCGGCGCTGAACAGCTGCCGGATCACCAGGGCGCCGCTGGCGGCGCGCTTGATGTCCACGTGCACGCCGGCGGCGTCGACGCCGGTCACTTCGAGGCGGTTGACGGCACCCTTCACGCCCTTCCAGACGTCGGTGTACTGGTAGGTCCAGGAGTCGCCGACGGCGGGCGTGGGCGCCGCCAGCGGGGCGTGATCAGCCGCCAGTGCGAACGGCGCCGCCAGCGCCAGGCCGAGCAGGGCCAGGGTGTGGCGTATCGTCATATAGTCTCCTATCAGTGTGATTAATATTATAATTATGCCATCACACCAAGCAGAGGTCATGTATGGCTATTCTTAAAATTCTTGCCGGTATCGCGCTGTTCGGCGCTACCGCCATCACGGCCGCCGAAACCGGCGCCACCCTGCACGTGCTGAACGACGCCGAGCTGCGCGGCGTGTCGACGCCGATCCCGGCGCCGGTGGCGCGCCTGCCGGCGCGCTCCCTGAACCGCAGCCTGTTTCCCCTGCACTGGCTGTTCGGCGGCGCGGCCGACGGCAAGACCGCCGGGATGGGGATGGCCCTGTTTCCGCTGCTGGGCGTGCTGAACGCCGATGTCACCGCCAGGGACGTGGTCTACGGCCCCAGCGGCAACGTGCCGCGCCTGAACACGGACGGCTCGCTCAACCTGGCGCTGCCAGCCTCGATCGGCGAACTCGATCTGCAAAACATCCGCACCGGCGTCAACGACAACAGCAATTTCGGCTCGGTGCAGATCCACGGCATCGACCTGAGCCGCACCGTCATCAGCGTGGCGCCGACGCATTAGCGCGGCGCCAGCCGCCTGGCTCAGCGGACGCCGACGAAGGCCGCGGAACTGGTGCGCGCCGAGTTCAGCAGCGCGATGACCAGCTGCCGCTGGCCGCTGGTGATGGGGTAGTCGACCGCCAGGCCGCTGAGCGACTGCCCGGGCAGGACGCAGGGCGCGGGGCCGAAGGTGAGGGCAACGTCGAACGCGTTCTTGCCGGAGCTGCGCGGCGTGAAGTTGCCGCTGAAGGAGCAGCCGCCCGACACGGCGGTGAAGCTGCCCGTGGCCGAAATGGTGAAGGTGTTGGCGAAGCCGCGCAGCGAGGTCAGGTTCCAGACGCCGGCGATGTCGGCCAGGTTCGCCGCGGTGTTGTAGTTGTACACCGAGGTCGACAGCGGCGCACCGCTGAACGCGGCCACGTTCGCGCCTTCGGTCAGCGTGCCATTGAAGCTGGTGCCGGCGACATAGGAAGCGCTGAGCGAGCCGGACAGCAACTGGCCGGAGGAGGTCGCGTCCCTGACGTCGCTGGCGGTGAAGCTGCCGTTATTGGAGCTGCCGTTGCCCTGTACGAAGCCACCCAGCGCGAACACGCCGCCGGTGGTAGTGCCGTACAGCGTATAGAACTGATCGTTCTCCAGCACCACGGTGAAGTGCTGGTTGCCGTTGGCGTAGGTGCCCGAGTAGGCGCCTTGTGCGCTTGGCGTCGGCGCGGGTGGACTGGTAGCGGCGCTGCTACCGCCGCCACCACCGCCACATCCGGCGAGAGTAAGAAGAAGCGCCGCCAGCGGCGCGCAGGTCAATTGCTTGTTGGTCATGCCATCCTCTTAGTTTTTTTAAGGAAACTAAGTGTAACGGCATGGTTTTGTATTTGGCAACTAAAAGCTACATCAGGATGACGTCGTACTGCTCCTGGTGATACGCCGTCTCCACCTGCAGCGAGATCTTCTTGCCGATGAAGTCGCCCAGCATCGCCAGGTGCTGCGATTCCTCTTCCAGGAACATGTCCACCACCTCCTGCGAGGCGAGGATGCGGAATTCGCGCGGGTTGAACTGCTTGGCTTCGCGCAGCAGCTCGCGCAGGATCTCGTAGCAGATGGTGCGCGAGGTTTTCACCTGGCCCTTGCCGGCGCACGCCGGGCACGGTTCGCACAGGATGTGCGCCAGCGATTCGCGGGTGCGCTTGCGCGTCATCTCCACCAGCCCCAGCGCCGAGAAGCCCGACACCGACACCTTGGTGCGGTCGCGCGACAAGGTCTTCTTCAACTCCAGCAGCACGGCGTTGCGGTGCTCGGTGTTTTCCATGTCGATGAAGTCGAGGATGATGATGCCGCCCAGGTTGCGCAGCCGCAGCTGGCGCGCGATCGCGTGCGCCGCTTCCAGGTTGGTCTTGAAGATGGTGTCGGCAAAATTGCGGCCGCCGACGAAGCCGCCGGTGTTGACGTCGATGGTGGTCATGGCCTCGGTCTGGTCGACGATCAGGTAGCCGCCGGACTTGAGGTCCACGCGCCGGCCCAGCGCGCGCAGGATCTCTTCCTCCACGCCGTACAGGTCGAACAGCGGCCGCTCGCCGGTGTAGTGCTGCAGGCGCGGCAGCACGCCCGGCGTGTAGGCCTGGCCGAATTCGACCAGGTTCAGGTAGTTCTCGCGTGAGTCGACCTGGATGGTGGCGGTGTCGTCATGCACGAAGTCGCGCAGCACGCGCTGGGCCAGGCTCAAGTCCTGGTGCAGCAGGGTGGTGGCCGGCTTGGTCTTGGCGCCGAGCAGGATCGCACCCCAGGTCTTGCGCAGGTATTCGACGTCGGCCGCGATGTCCGAGTCGGACGCCTCCTCCGCCTGGGTGCGCACGATGTAGCCGCCTTTTTCCTCAGGCGGCAGTAGGCTTTGCAGCCGCGCGCGCAGCGCTTCGCGCTCCGATTCCTTTTCGATTTTCTGCGAGATGCCGATGTGGGCATCCTGCGGCAGGTAGACCAGCATGCGGCCTGCGATCGAGATCTGGGTCGACAGGCGCGCGCCCTTGGTGCCGATCGGGTCCTTGATCACCTGCACCGTCAGCACCTGGCCGTCGAACAGGATTTTTTCGATCGGGGTCGGCGCCGCGTTCTGGCCGCCGTCATGCGGACGGGCTTCCCAGATGTCGGCCACGTGCAGGAAGGCCGCGCGTTCGAGGCCGATGTCGATGAAGGCCGACTGCATGCCGGGCAGCACCCGCACCACCTTGCCCGAATAGACATTGCCGGCCAGGCCGCGCGTGAGCGTGCGCTCGATGTGCAGCTCCTGCACGGCGCCCTGCAGGATGAGGGCGACCCGGGTTTCCTGCGGGGTGATGTTGATCAGGATGTCTTCGTTCATGCGCGGCTTCTGTGAGGGATGTGGCTGAACGACGATCATACACGCCGCTTGGAGGAGCGGCAATCAACCCGCAGTGCGCAGACCGGGGTCTGACCCCCGTACGGGGTCAGACCCCGGCGTCCGGGTTGCGGGGTTCAGGGTAGCGGCAAACCCGCCTGCCGCAGCAGCTGTGCGGTCTCGTACAGCGGCAGGCCCATGATGCCGGAATGGCTGCCGGTGATGTGTTCGATGAACTGCGCGGCCGGGCCCTGGATGCCGTAGCCGCCGGCCTTGTCGTAGGGTTCCTGGGTGGCGCAGTAGGCGTTGATGGCGGCCGGCGTCAGCACGCCGAAGCGCACGTCCGACACCTGCGTGATCTGGCCGGCGAAATCTGCCGAGTGCACGGCGATCGCGGTCAGCACTTGGTGGGTGCGGCCGGACAGCTGCTGCAGCATGGCGATGGCTTCGTTGGGCGTGGCCGGCTTGCCGAGGATGGCGCCGTCGATGGTGACGGTGGTGTCGGCCGCCAGCACCACGCGCGGCGCCATGCGGCGCTTGACCACCAGGTCGGCCGCGAACGCGGCTTTTTCGCGCGCCACGCGGGTCACGTAATCCATCGGCGCTTCGCCGGGATGGACTTCTTCGGTGACGTCGGGGCCGCGCGGGCCGTCGCTGCGCAGCAGCAGCAGTTCGAAATCGATGCCCACCTGACGCAGCAGTTCACGGCGTCGCGGGCTCTTGGACGCGAGGTAAATCTTTTTGTCGACCGGCTTCATATAATTATGTTTTAAACGCGGTGATAAGGGTGGTTCTGTGTGATGGACCATGCACGATACAGCTGTTCCGCCAGCATCACCCGCACCATACCATGCGGCAGCGTCATGCTGGAAATACGTATCAAGCCTTCGGCGCGGGCCTTGAGCTCGGGATCGAGGCCGTCGGCGCCGCCGATCAGGAAGGCCGTGTCGCGGCCGTCCTGCTGCCAGGCTTCCAGCTGCTGCGACAGGCCGACCGAGGTCAGGTCCTTGCCGCGTTCGTCCAGCGCGATGATGCGGACCGATTTCGGCAGCGCCGCCTCGATGCGCTCGCGTTCGAGCGCCATCGCGGTGGCGGCGGTCTTGCTGCCGGAACGGTCGACCGGCTTGATTTCCTTCAGCACGATCTTCAGTTCCGGCGGCATGCGCTTCGCGTATTCGGCGAAGCCTGTCTCTATCCAGGCCGGCATCTTGTGGCCGACCGCAGCGATGATCAGCTGCATGCCTGATTACGCCTCGACTTTTTTGATGCGCTTGATAACGGTCTTGACCGGCGCTTCGTCAGCCTTGGGCTTGGCCACTTTACGCTTAGGCGGCAGGGCCTTCAGCGCCTCGGCGGCGGCGACGGCGGACTTGGTCTTGCCGACCTTGATGGTCTTACCGGCTGGCACAGCGGCTGCCTTCTTGGCGGCCGGCTTCTTCTCGGCGGCCGGTTTGGCGGCGGCGGCTTTGCGTGCCGGGGTTTTCTTTTCGATGACAGGCGACGCGTCGACGGCTTTTTTGCCGGCGGCCAGGTGGCTGCTGACTTTCTTCGGTGCGTCGGCTTCCTCGCCTTCCTTGGTCGACTTGCGCTTGGCGGCGCCCAGCTTGACCGGCTTGTCGCCCCAGATTTCTTCCAGGCGGTAGTAGGCGCGGATCGGCGCCTGCATGATGTGGACGATCATGTCGCCCAGGTCGACCAGCACCCATTCGCCGGTGTCCTCGCCTTCCATGCCGTAGACGTCGCCGCCGGCGGCCTTGACCTTGTCGCGCACCGAGGCGGCCAGCGCCTTGGTCTGGCGGTTGGAGGTACCGGAGGCGATGGCGATGCGGTCGAACAGGCTGGTCAGGTGAGTCGTGTCGAACAGGGCGATATCTTGGGCCTTGACGTCTTCGAGGGCGTCAACGACGAGGGATTGCAGTTTTTTGATGTCCATTTAGCTTTTGTATAGATTATGTTGTTCAATATAGTCTAGCACTAGCGGCGGGATAAGCGAGTTTGCGCTATCCCCCCGTTGTAATGCCGCACGTATTTCGGTGGCGGAGATATCCACCGCGAAGTCCTGTGCCAGATAAGTCAGACCGTGCGGCGTGTTGCGGATTTGTTCAGGCGTTCCCAGACGGCGGGAAAACGCCTCGGCCACTGCCGGCGGAAGGCCGGCGGTGGCCAGGTTAAAGCCGGGGCGGGCCGCTACGCAGATGTGGGCGTAGTCGAACAGCGCCTGCCATTCATGCCAGGTGTCGAGCCGCTGCAGCTGGTCGGCGCCCATCAAAAAAGCGATGGAGGCCGACGCGCCCAGTTCGGCGCGCACCTGGCGCAGCGTGTCGATCGTGTAGGTGGCCAGTCCCTGTTCGCCGCGTTCGATTTCCTGCAGGTCGACCACGACGTTGTATGCCGCACCGGCAAAGGCCAGCGCCACCATCTCGGCGCGCTGACGGGGCGTCGCCTTCAGGGTGGACTTCTGCCAGGGCAGGCCGGCGGGGATCACGCGCAACTGGTCTACTTGCAGCAGCTGCGCAAAGTGCGCGCCCAGTGCGACGTGACCATGATGCACCGGATCGTAGCTGCCTCCCAGCAGTGCGACGCGGTAAGCCATCGTCACGCGGCGAGCCAGTCGCGATGCGGCAGGAAGTCGCTGTACAGCGCCGCCTCCGGACTGCCCGCTTCGGGCTCCCAGCGGTAGCGCCATTTGACGATGGGCGGCATCGACATCAAAATCGCCTCGGTGCGGCCGCCCGACTGCAGGCCGAACAGCGTGCCGCGGTCGAACACCAGGTTGAACTCGACGTAGCGTCCGCGGCGATAGGCCTGGAAGTCGCGTTCGCGCTCGCCGTACGGCGTGTCCTTGCGGCGTTCCAGGATGGGCTGGTAGGCCTTGAGGAAGGCGTCGCCGACGCTTTGCATCATGGCGTAGCTTTGCTCGAAGCCCGCTTCGTTGTAGTCATCGAAGAAGATGCCGCCGACGCCGCGCGCTTCCTGGCGGTGTTTCAGGTAAAAATACTCGTCGCACCATTTCTTGAAGCGCGGGTGCAGCGCCGCGCCAAACGGTTGCAGCGCATCGGCGCAGGCCTGGTGGAAGTGTTTAACGTCTTCCTTGTCGCCGTAGTAGGGCGTCAGGTCCATGCCGCCGCCGAACCACCACGCCGGTTCGCCGTCGGCGGTGGTCGTGGTGAAGAAGCGCACGTTCATGTGCACCGTCGGCGCATACGGATTGCGCGGATGGATCACCAGCGACACGCCCATCGCTTCCCACGGCTGGCCGCCGAGGTCGGGGCGGTGCGCCGACGCCGATGGCGGCAGCTTGGCGCCCATCACGTGCGAGAAGTTGACGCCGCCGCGTTCGATGACGTTGCCTTCCTCGATCAGGCGCGAGATGCCGCCGCCACCTTCGGGCCGGTCCCACGCGTCGCGCAGGAAAGGCTTGCCGTCGACGGCCTCCAGCGCCTGCACGATGCGGTTTTGCAGATCGAGCAGGTAGGCTTTGACGGCGGCAGGCTGGGGAGGTGACAACATGGGGCGAGATAAAATTTTCGAGGGTCGATTGTACCTCAAAAGCGCCCGCCCCGGCACTCTCCGATTGGGAGGCAACCCCAAACCTGAAGGGGTCGGACCCCGTACGGGGTCCGACCCCGGTGTGCCGCCGTGCGGGGTGGTACTTAGTGCTTCAGGCCGCGCCAGCCGATATCGCGGCGGCACTGCATGCCGTCGAACGAAATCTGGTCGACCACTTCGTAGGCCTGCTTCTGGGCGATCTTGATGCTGTCGCCCAGGCCGACCACGCACAGCACGCGGCCGCCGCTCACCTGCAGCTGGCCGCCCACTTCGGTGGTGCCGGCGTGGAAGGTCACCGATTCCGGCGTCTCGGCCGGGATGCCGTCGATCACGGCGCCTTTCAGCGGCGCGTCCGGATAGCCGGCCGCTGCCAGCACCACGCCAACGGCGGTGCGGCGGTCCCATTCCAGTTCGACCTGGTCCAGCGTGCCGTTGACGGCGTGTTCCATCACCGCCACCAGGTCGGTCTTCAGGCGCGACATGATCGGTTGCGTCTCAGGATCGCCCATGCGGCAGTTGAATTCCAGCGTGCGCGGGTTGCCCTGGGCGTCGATCATCAGGCCGGCGTACAGGAAGCCGGTGAAGACGATGCCGTCCTTCGCCATGCCGGCGATGGTCGGGTTGATAATCTCGCGCATCACGCGGGCGTGCATGGCCGGCGTGACGATGGGGGCAGGGGAGTACGCGCCCATGCCGCCGGTGTTCGGGCCTTCGTCGTTGTCCTTGAGGCGCTTGTGGTCTTGGCTGGTGGCCAGCGGCAGGATGTTTTTGCCGTCGCACATGACGATAAAGCTCGCTTCCTCGCCGGCCAGGAATTCCTCGATGACGATGCGGGCGCCGGCGTCGCCGAAGCGGTTATCGGCCAGCATGTCGTCCACCGCGCGGTGGGCTTCTTCCAGCGACATCGCCACCACCACGCCTTTGCCGGCGGCCAGGCCGTCGGCCTTGATGACGATGGGCGCGCCGTTGGCGTCGATGTAGGCGTGCGCTTGCGCCACGTCCGAGAAGGTCTGGTACTTGGCGGTCGGGATGCCGTGGCGCTGCATGAAGGCCTTGGCGAAGTCCTTCGAGGACTCCAGCTGGGCCGCTTCCTTGGTCGGGCCGAACACCTTCAGGCCGCGCGCGCGGAACAGGTTGACGATGCCGCCGGCCAGCGGGGTCTCCGGGCCGACCACGGTCAGGCCGATGTGCTCCTGCTCGACGAAGGTCGCCAGTTCATGCAGGTCCGTGATGTTGACGTTGACCAGGCGCGAATCGCGCGCGGTGCCGCCGTTGCCCGGAGCGACATACACCATCTGGATACGTTCCGATTGCGCCAATTTCCAAGCCAGCGCATGTTCACGGCCGCCGGAGCCGACTACCAATATTTTCATAAATCCTCAGTCTTCGATCAGCGTGTTGGAATAGACTTCCTGGACATCGTCCAGCGCTTCCAACGCGTCCAGCAGTTTTTGCATCTTGACGGCGTTATCGCCGGTGAACACGGTTTCGGTGGCCGGCTTCATGATGATCTCGGCCACTTCGGCCTTGAAGCCCGCCGCTTCCAGCGCGTCCTTGACGGCCGCGAAGTCGTGCGGGCCGCACAGCACTTCGAAGCCGCCTTCGTCGTCGGCCACCACGTCTTCGGCGCCGGCTTCCAGCGCCACTTCCATCAGCGCGTCCTCATTGGTGCCGGGGGCGAACAGGAACTGGCCGCAATGCTTGAACATGAAGGCCACCGAGCCTTCGTTGCCCATGTTGCCGCCGTTTTTGTTGAAGGCGTTGCGCACTTCAGCCACGGTGCGTACGCGGTTGTCGGTCATGCAGTCGACGATGACGGCCGCGCCGCCGATGCCGTAGCCTTCGTAGCGGACCTCTTCGTAGGCCGCGCCGTCCTCGCCGCCGGTGCCGCGGGTGATCGCGCGCTGCACGTTATCCTTGGGCATATTGGCGTCGGCCGCCTTGTCGATGGCCAGGCGCAGGCGCGGGTTGGAGGTCAGGTCGCCGCCGCCCATGCGCGCAGCAACGGTGATTTCCTTGATGAGACGGGTCCAGATCTTGCCACGTTTAGCGTCGGTTGCTGCTTTTTTGTGCTTGATATTGGCCCATTTGCTGTGTCCAGCCATGTTCGGTCTTCCTTCGGCGGTATGTCATTGGTGTGCGGTGAGGGCGGTATTCTAGCATAGGGGCCAACTCAAAACCTTTTCCATCACCTCTGACAACTCGATTTTCGTCACCCACGCATCCATCTCCTTGACCAGGATGACGGCGCTGTTTTCCTGGTCGATCGGCACCCATTCCGGATTGTTTTGACGCATCAGGGCGATCACCGGCACGTGCACCGCGTTTGCCAGGTGCATCACGGCGGTTTCCACCGTGACGATCAGGCTGCACAGGCTGAGGATGGCGGGCAGCTGGAAGAAGTTGTCTTCCGCCGAGAAAAGATGCGTATCGGGCAAGGCTGCATTTTTGTAAATCTCGCGCGCGGCCGGCAAGTCTTCCGGCACCACGTTGACCACGAAGCCGGCTTCGCGCCACTGGGGATGGCTGCGCATTTCCCGGATCAGCTCGAAGGCGCGCTCCAGCGGCCAGCAGCGTTCCGGGCCCTTGGAATAGGTGTTGATGAAGACCGCCTGCGGCGACAGCCCCCAGGTGGCAAATTGATCGCGCGCATAGCGCATCCATTCGTCGGGGATGTGGATGACCGGGAAACGGTCCGGCTTGGGGATGTCGACGCCGAAGGCCTTCGAGAACCAGTGCGCATAGATGTCGCTCACGTGCGGCACGTCGCGCTCCTGCGACTCGTAGAGCGGAATGGTGGCGTTGAATTTCAGGATGCTGAGCTTTTTGGACAGTTCGAAGAAGCGGTATTTCTGCTTTATCAGGCCCAGGATGAAGCCGCGCGGGCTGATTTCCCGCGTCAGCCGCGCATAGCGGTGGCAGGCCATGTGGGTCAGCGACGCCACGATAGGGTAGTCCTCGCGCCGCGCTTCGGCGATCGATTGCGCATGCAGGGCGGGGCTGTAGTTCTGGTCGTAGGTCTTGTCGATGTAGGGGCTGGCGGCCAGCCAGTCGTACAGCGAGTAGTTTTTCAGGTGCGGCCAGTCCTCGGGGTTGGCCGAGCGCCGGCGCTCGTCCACCCACAAGTGGATTTCCAGATGCGGATGGGCGCGCTTCAACGCGCGGAAGCACATTTGCATGTAGGTGAAGTCGCCGATCGCCATGTGGGTGACGATCAGGATTTTTTTTGCCTGGGCAAGCAGTGTTGGGGGAATCAGTTGTTTCATTTATAGAGCTTGCCAGTATTTAACGGCGGTGTATAGGTGTAAGAATAAGGAGGACCTGTCGTTCCCGCGCAAGCGGGAATCCATGCATTGCTTGAATTCCCTCCATAGGCCGCATGGCCAGAGACACTGTATGGATTCCCGCGTGCGCGGGAATGACAAATTTGCGAGCTTCTAGAGGCGGTCCTCCACTTTTTTGTAGAGACGCTGTCATATCCTGTTGCTACTATTTATTTTTTTCACATTATAAAAAAAGCGGAGAAGACATGGACAGAAGGCAGTTTCTTAAATACGGCAGCTTTATCACGGTTTCGGTCGCCTCTGGCGCCGGCCTGGTTGCCTGCGGCGGTAGCAGCTCCGCGCCCGCCGATGGCACCACCGACTTGCCGCTGGCCAGCGGCGCCTGGAAGTTCCCGCAGAGCGTAGCCTCCGGCGACCCGCACAGCGACAGCATCATGCTGTGGACCCGCGCCGTGCCGGCATCGGCCGACAGCGTAGCCGCCGCGCCGACCGCGTCGGACAGCGCGATCCGCCTGGTGATGACCGCCGCCGACAACAGCGCGGCCCTGGGCGGCAGCACGGCGCTCAGCGGCGCCACCGTGGTCGACGTCAAACTGCCGTTGCAGTCGCAATACGACAACACCGTGCGCCACAAGGTGACGGGCCTGAATCCCAACACCGTGTACTACTACCAGTTCGTGGCCGGCGACACGCGTTCCAACGTCGGCCGCTGCAAGACCGCGCCGGCCGCCGACGCCGACGTCTCGCAGCTGCAATTCGCCTACATGACCTGCCAGGACTGGAGCGTCAACCACTGGGGCGCGATGACCAGCATCGCCGGCGAGAACCTCGACTTCATCGTCCACCTCGGCGATTATATCTACGAAACCGTGGGCGACAGCTTCCAGCAGGCTGCGGTCGAAGCGCGCCATGACGCGCTCGCGCTGCCGGACGGCGCCTTCAAGAGCGGCACCTCGGGCGCCAAATACGCCACCACGCTGGCCGACTACCGCTACCTGTACAAGAAGTACCGCACCGACGCGCGCCTGCAGGCGCTGCACGAGCGCTTCGCCTTCATCGCCATCTGGGACGACCACGAATTCTCGGACGACTCGTGGGGCGACGCCCAGACCTACGACGGCAGCTTCAACGCCGACGGCTCGGACCTGCACCAGACGGGCCGCCGCCGCAACGCCAACCAGGCCTGGTTCGAATACATGCCGGCCGACGTCAACCTCGACACCGCCACCACCAGCTTCCAGAACATCAAGATTTACCGCGACTTCCAGTTCGGTAAGCTGATGCAGCTGGTGATGACCGACGAGCGCCTGTACCGCGCCGACCACGTGATCCCGGAATCGGCGGTCAATCCGGCCACCGGCCTGCCGCTGGGCCGTATCGGCTCGCGCTACCTGGTGTCGCAGGACGTGTACAACACGGTCGAGGCGCAGAAGATGGCCGGTTCCACCACCATCGGCCTGGAGCCGCTGGCCACCGTGACCATGCTGGGCACCACCCAGCGCCAGTGGTGGATGGACAAGATGAAGGCCGCCACGGCGACCTGGAAATTGTGGGGCAATGAAGTGTCGCTGATGCGCATGGGCCTGAACGGTGTGGACGCGGTCGCGGCGCTGCTGGCGCTGAACGCGGTGCCGACCATCGCGGCATCGATCGGCAGCACGACGGCGGCGGTGGGCGGCAAGCTCCCGCTGGCGGCCGCCATCGTCGCCGCGGCCACGGCCGGCGCGTCGGCTGCGTTGGCGCAGGCCGGCGGGACTGCGGCCTACACCAGCTTCGCCACCGGCGGCACGGCTGCGGCGCAGGGCGCGGCGGCAGTGGCGGCGGGCTTGAGCGCGGCGCAGGCGGCGATTACGGTCGCCACCATGAACGCGGTCATCGACAGCAATCGCGGCGTGGTGCCGGCCACCGCTGCCCAGCAGATCGCGGTAGGCGCGCAGACCATCGCCTTCGGCTACATCAAGCCGGACGTTCAGGCCAGGAAGGCCGAGTCGCCGTTCGTGGTGGCGTCGGGCAAGGGGGCGGCGCTGGCGCCGTTCTTCACGCGCTTCCTGCTCAACTGCGACCAGTGGGACGGCTATAACAGCGAGCGCAAGGCGCTGATGGCGCACCTGAAGACCAACAGCATCAGCAACGTGGTGGCGATCACCGGCGACATCCACGCCTTCTTCGCCGGCACCGTCAGCGACGACTTCGACGCCACCGGCGGCGGCACGCCGGTGATGGTGGACCTGGTGTCGGCCGGTATCAGCTCGGATTCCTTCTTCAGCTACCTGCGCGACGCGGCGACGGCGCTGGGCGACATCGCCGCGCTGGTGTCATACCCGCTGGCGATACCGGTCACTGGCCTGGGCACCTTGAGCATCTCGATCAACATGCTGGACTACACCATGGGCAAGGCCGTGCCGACCGTAGCCAGCCTGCTGGAGCAGATCCGCGTGCAGGTGCGCGGCGCGCTGGGCGCCAAGGGCTTGCCCGAGGCGCAGCTGGACGCGACCACCAGCGCGGTGCTGGCTGGCCTGCAGGCCAGCAGCGACTTCAGCGTATCGTTGCTGGCGCTGGCGCAGCAGTTGTCCGGCCTGGGCAATAACCCATGGATCAAGCATCTGAACACCGATGCGCAGGGCTACACGCTGGTCACGCTCACGCCGGGCAAGATGGTGACGCAGTTCAAGCAGGTCAACAAGCTGGTGGGCGGCAACGCGCCGACCAGCGTGGTGGCCCGCGTGACCACCGCCACCGTGACGGCCGGTTCGGCCGCTGTCGCCATCAGTTAAGCCGCGTCCTCCCGTCATTCCCGCGTACGCGGGAATCCATGCTGAGTCGAATAGCAGATGTTCTATGGATTCCCGCCTGCGCGGGAATGACGGGGCGGCCAGCAGCTTCGTCCGTTTGCCCGTACAATTCCGGTATGGAAAAAAGCATCACGGACAGCGCGCCGGCGCGTGCCGCCTATCTGGGCGGCTTGGGTATCGCCATCGGCGGGGCGGTTCTTTTCTCGACCAAGGCGGTGGTGGCCAAGCTGCTGTACCGCTATCAGATCGACGCCGTCACACTGATCGCCTTCCGCATGCTGTTCTCGCTGCCGGTGTTCGCCGCCGTCGCGCTGTGGAAGATGCGCACCGAAGCGCCGCTGTCCAACGCCGACCGCTGGCGCATTGTCGGCCTCGGCCTGGTCGGCTACTACCTCTCCAGTTTTCTCGACTTCCTCGGCCTGCAATACATCTCGGTCGGCCTCGAACGGCTGATCCTGTTCCTGACGCCGACCTTCGTGCTGCTGATCTCCTCCACCGTGCTCAAGCAGCACATCAGCCGCAAGCAGTGGCTGGCGCTGCTGAGCTCCTACTGTGGCATCGTCTTCGTCTTCCTGCACGACCTCAACAGCGGCAGCAAGAACGTCGCGCTTGGCGCCACGCTGGTCACCGGCTCGGCCGCGGCGTATTCGGTGTACCTGCTGCTGTCGGGCGAGATGGTGCGGCGGCTGGGCTCGCTGCGGCTGGTGTCGTATGCGATGTGCGTCGCCAGCGTGGCCTGCATCGGCCAGTTCTTCCTGCTGCGGCCGGCCTCCGGGCTGATCCAGCCGCTGCCGGTGTACGGCCTCTCGCTGGTCAACGGCATCCTGTGCACGGTGATGCCGGTGTTTATGACCATGGCCGCGGTCCAGCGCATCGGCGCCGGCACCGCTTCGCAGGCTGGTATGATCGGCCCCGTTTCAACGTTGTTCCTGGGCGCGCTGCTGCTGGGCGAGCCTGTCACGTCCTGGCAGTTGGGAGGCACCGCGCTGGTGCTGGCCGGGATTTATCTGCTGTCAAAAAAATAGGATCAAGACATGAAAACCCGTATTGCCCTGATTGCCCACGACAAGAAAAAAGACGACATGATCGCGCTGGCCGGCGAGTACAAAGCCTTCCTCGCCACCTGCACGCTGACCGCCACCGGCACCACCGGCGGCCGCCTGATCAACGAGCTGGGGCTGACGGTGGACCGCAAGCATTCGGGCCCGTTCGGCGGCGACTTGCAGATCGGCTCGATGCTGGTCGAGGGCGAGATCGACTGCGTGATCTTCCTGCGCGATCCGATGACGCCGCAGCCGCATGAACCGGACATCAACGCGCTGGTGCGCGCCTGCGACGTGCACAACACGCCGTGCGCCACCAACCTCTCGTCGGCCCACCTGGTGCTGTCGCAGTTGCAGCAGCGCGCCGCCACGGCCTGACCGGCGCTACACTTTTCGCAATCCCCCACAACGGAGCAGGACATGACCAAGGTAATCCGCATCAACCGCGTCGGCGGCCCGGAAGTAATGGAACTGGTGGACGTCGAGCTGGGCCCGCCCGGCCCTGGCGAAGCGCAGGTACGCCATGAGGCGATCGGCCTGAACTTCATCGATGTCTATCACCGCACCGGCCTGTATCCGCAGCCGATGCCGGGCGGCCTGGGCATGGAGGGCGCCGGCGTGGTCGAGGCGGTGGGCGAGGGCGTGACCGAGGTGCAGGTGGGCGACCTGGTGGCCTACGCCGGCCGGCCGATCGGCGCCTATGCCGAGGCGCGCAACATGCCGGCCTCGCAGCTGCTGGTGCTGCCGGAAAAGATCGGCTTCGACACGGCGGCCGCGATGATGCTGCAAGGCTTGACGGTGCAGTACCTGTTCCACCGCACGGTGCCGCTGAAGGCTGGCGACACCATCCTGTTCCACGCGGCGGCCGGCGGCGTCGGGCTGATCGCCTGCCAGTGGGCCAGGGTGATGGGGGTGACGCTGATCGGCACGGTGGGCTCGGAAGAGAAGGCGGCGCTGGCCACCGAGAACGGCGCGCACCACGTCATCAACTACAACAAGGAAAACTTCACCGAGCGGGTCAAGGAGATCACCGGCGGCAATGGTGTGGCGGCGGTGTACGACTCGATCGGCAAGGACACCTTCCTCGGCTCGCTGGACTGCCTGCGGCCGCTGGGCACGATGGTCAGCTTCGGCAGCGCGTCGGGACCGGTGCCGCCGTTCAGCCTGAACGAACTGGCCAGCCGCGGCTCGCTGTTCATCACGCGGCCCTCGCTGATGTCCTACATGGCCAGCCGGGAGGATCTGGAAGCGGCGGCCAAATCGCTGTTCGGCGTGGTCGCCAGCGGCGAGGTCAAGATCGACATCCGCCAGCGCTACGCCCTGGCGGACGTCGTCCAGGCCCACATCGAACTGGAAGGGCGCAAGACCACCGGCTCGTCGATCCTGCTGCCTTGATAGCCGTCATTCCCGCGCAGGCGGGAATCCATACTGAGCTTGCGGCGGACGCTCAGCATGGGTTCCCGCCTGCGCGGGAACGACGACCGTGATTGATTAACCAGCCTTGGCGGCGGCCGCTTGCACGGTTTCGGTTTTCGGCTCGATGGTCAGGTCGACCTTGCGCGGCACGCCGTTCACGCCGGGGAAGCCGGTGAAGGCGCTTTGCACCAGCGCCGGCATCACGTGCGGCGTGGCCTGCACGCGGCTGGTGTTCTGCACGGTGACGTCATACAGCTTGCGGCCGTCGAGCCCGTTGATCGTGATGCGCAGCTGGCGCTGGTACTCATGCTTGACGCGCTCTTCCACGTAGGTCGGACCGAAGCGGTAAGGATCGTAGAAGAACGGACGATAGCCCCAGCGCGGATAACCCCAGCCGTAACGGACCCAGCCCGAACCCCAATACGGCCCCATGAACGGATCTTCCAGCTCCAGCACCCGCACCGGATGGTCGATGGTGTTGAATTTCATGCTGACGAGCAACTTCGGCTGCTGGCCGTCGCTGGCCTGGTGGAAGCCCAGCTTGCCCAGTTCATTGCTTACCAGCACCTGATAGTTGCGGTATTCCAGCGTGTCGTCCGCGCCCTGCGGGGCCTCGAACGCATAGGATTTATCCTGCAGGTCGGCTGGCCAGGCGTTGAAGGCCGTGACGTCGCTGCGGATGGTGGTGGCGCAGCCGCTCAGCAGCATGACTGCGGCGGTGGCCAGCAAGGCGAGATATTTCATGATATTGCCCCTCTCGGTTTCAGACGGTTCTTTTCCATACTAAGTTTACGACGGCGGCTCCGTCCCTGCATGATTATTACAGAATGTTACGGCAAGGTGGAAACCAGCAACTATCAGCAAACTATCCGGGCGGCTCGGGCAATTCGCCCGTCCTCCTGCGGCTGGTATTGGTAAAATAGGCTTTTGCTTACGTCACCAGAGTCCTCCAATGCGCACAGACAGCAGTCCACAGACGATATTCCGCAAAGATTACACCCCTCCCGCCTACCTGGTTGATACCGTTGAACTCGGCTTCGACCTCGATCCCGACCGCACCGTGGTCGCCAACCGCATCACGATGCGACAGAACCCGGCCGCCAAGGGGCGGGCGAGCCACGATATCGTATTGCACGGCGAGGAGATCGAACTGGTGGCGCTGCGCATGAACGGCAAGCCGCTGGCGCCGACCGAATACCGCCTCGACGGCAGCACGCTGACCATCCGCAAGGCCCCGGCCAAGGTGGTGCTGGAAATCGAAACGCTGTGCGCGCCGGTGCAGAACACCAGCCTGTCCGGCCTGTACGTCTCGAACGGCAATTTCTTCACGCAGTGCGAGGCCGAAGGCTTCCGCCGCATCACCTATTTCCCCGACCGTCCGGACGTGATGGCCAAGTACACCGTGATGCTGCGCGCCGACAAGGCCGCCTATCCGGTGCTGCTGTCGAACGGTAACCTGATCGAGGAGGGCGAGCTCGGCGACGGCCGCCACTACGCCAAATGGGAAGACCCGTTCAAGAAGCCGTCCTACCTGTTCGCGCTGGTGGCCGCGCGCCTGGTCTGCCAGGAAGAAAAATACACGCTGAAGTCGGGCCGCGAGGTGCTGCTGCAGGTGTGGGTGGAAGAGGGCAACCTCGACAAGACCGACTACGCCATGCAGTCGCTGAAGAACTCGATCCGCTGGGACGAGGAACGCTTCGGCCTGGAGCTGGACCTGGACCGCTTCATGATCGTCGCCGTGGGCGACTTCAACATGGGCGCGATGGAGAACAAGGGCCTGAACATCTTCAACACCAAGTTCGTGCTGGCCAACCCGCGCGTGGCGACCGACATCGACTACGCCGGCATCGAGGCGGTGGTTGGCCACGAATACTTCCACAACTGGACCGGCAACCGCGTGACCTGCCGCGACTGGTTCCAGCTGTCGCTGAAGGAAGGCCTGACCGTGTTCCGCGACCAGGAGTTCAGCGCCGACATGATAGGCACCGACAGCGGCCGCGCCGTCACCCGCATCGACCAGGTGCGCACCCTGCGCCAGGCGCAGTTCCCGGAGGACGCCGGCCCGATGTCGCACCCGGTGCGCCCGGACTCCTTCGTCGAGATCAACAACTTCTACACCGTCACCGTGTATGAAAAGGGCGCCGAAGTGGTGCGCATGTACCAGACCTTGCTGGGCCGCGACGGCTTCCGCAAAGGCATGGACCTGTACTTCAAGCGCCACGACGGCCAGGCCGTCGAATGCGACGACTTCCGCGCCGCCATGGCAGACGCCAACGGCCGCGACCTGCGCCAGTTCGAGCGCTGGTACTCGCAGGCCGGCACGCCCATCGTCACCGCGCGCACCCGCTACGACGCGGTCAAGCGCAACTTCGACATCATCCTCAGCCAGCGTGCTCCCGCGTCCTCGTCGGCCTCCGCCGGCCAGGGCGACAAGCTGCCGTTCCACATTCCCGTGGCGGTGGGCCTGCTGAGCGCCAGCGGCAAGGACCTGCCATTGACGCTGGAAGGCGGCAAGCACGCCAAGGGCGCCACCACCGTGGTGCTGGAGTTGACCGAGCAGGAGCAGATCTTCCGCTTCCGCCACGTCGACGAACGGCCGACGCCATCGATCCTGCGCGACTTCTCGGCGCCGGTGATCCTCGAATACGACTACACCGACGACGAGCTGCTGCACCTGTTCAGCCACGACAGCGACCCGGTCAACCGCTGGGAAGCGGGCCAGCGGCTGGCGATGGAACGCCTGCTGAAGCTGACCGCGCAAGTGGCGGCGGCCGGCGGCAGCGACGCCAACCTGAAACTGGACGCCACCTTCATCAACGCCCAGCGCGCCGTGCTGACCGACGAATCGCTCGACCCGGCCTTCCGCGAGTTGGCGCTGATCCTGCCGTCGGAAATCATCATCGCCGAGCAGATGGACGTGGTCGACCCGCAGGCGATCCACGTGGCGCGCCAGTTCATGCGCCGCACCATCGGCGCGGCGCTGAAGCCCGAGCTGCTGGCGCAATACCACGCCAACCAGACGCCCGGCGCCTACAGCCCGGACGCGCTCTCGGCCGGCAAGCGCGCGCTGAAGAACCTGTGCCTGTCCTACCTGATGGTGGCGCCGGACATGGCGGAACTGAAGCTCGCGCAGCAGCAGTTCGAAAAGGCCGGCAACATGACCGACCGTTCGGCCGCGCTGGTGTCTATGATCCACAGCGGCGCCGAAGCAGGCCCGTACCTGAAGGCGTTCTACCAGGACTTCGAAAACGAGGCGCTGGTGATCGACAAATGGTTTGCTATGCAGGCCGCCGCGCCGACCACCAACGTCGCCGCTGTGCGCAAGCTGATGCAGCATCCGGCCTTCACGCTGAAGAACCCGAATCGCGCGCGCAGCCTGATCTTCAACTTCACCAGCGCCAACCCGTCGCAGTTCCATGCGGCTGATGGCAGCGCGTATGAATTCTGGGCGGAGTTCGTGATCAAGCTGGACGCGATCAACCCGCAGGTAGCGGCACGCCTGGCGCGCGGCATGGACCGCTGGCGCCGTTACGCGCCGGCGCTGCAAGCGAAGATGAAGCGCGCGCTGGAGAAAGTCGCCGGCCGCGCCAAGCTATCGAACGACGTGCTGGAAGTGGTCACCAAAGCATTAGCCAACTAGCGTCGTCCACGACAGCTAGCGTCATCCACGACAACTAGCGTCATCCCCGCGAAAGCGGGGATCCATGCTGAGCCTCCGTCAGCCGGCAATAACAATCTAAACAGTTTATATTCACCTCAAGGGAAACCATGAAACGCATCAGCCTCACACAATATCTGGTGGAAGAACAGCGCCAGAACAACTCGATCCCGGCCGAACTGCGCCTGCTGATCGAAGTGGTAGCGCGCGCCTGCAAGACCATCAGCCACTCGGTAGGCAAAGGCGCGCTGGGTGAAGTGCTCGGCACCGCCGACACCGAAAACATCCAGGGCGAAGTGCAGAAGAAGCTGGACATCATCTCCAACGAAATCCTGCTGGAAGCGAACGAATGGGGCGGCCACCTGGCGGCGATGGCATCGGAAGAAATGGAATCGATCCACCCGATCCCGAACCGCTATCCAAAAGGCGAATACATGCTGCTGTTCGACCCACTGGACGGCTCGTCGAACATCGACGTCAACGTCTCGATCGGCACCATCTTCTCGGTGCTGAAGGCGCCTGAAGGCATGGGCCAGCCGACCGAAGCGGACTTCATGCAAGCCGGCACCAAGCAAGTAGCCGCAGGCTACGCCGTGTACGGCCCGCAGACCATGCTGGTGCTCACCACCGGCAATGGCGTCAACTGCTTCACCCTGGACCGCGAGATGGGTTCGTGGGTGCTCACGCAGCGCGACATGCAGATCCCTGCCAAGACCAAGGAATTCGCGATCAATATGTCGAACCAGCGCCACTGGCACGCGCCGGTGCAGCGCTACGTCAGCGAACTGCTGGCCGGCGACACCGGCCCGCGCGGCACCAACTTCAACATGCGCTGGATCGCCTCGATGGTGGCCGACGTGCACCGCATCCTGAACCGTGGCGGCATCTTCATGTACCCGGCCGACACGCGCGACACGTCGATGCCAGGCAAGCTGCGTTTGATGTATGAGGCGAATCCGATGGCCTTCATCGTCGAGCAGGCGGGCGGCGCGGCCACCGACGGCCAGAACCGCATCATGGAGATCCAGCCGCACAAGCTGCACCAGCGCGTGCCGGTGTTCCTAGGTTCGCGGGACGAAGTGGCGGTGGTGACGGGCTACCACGCAGGCTGAGAAGCCTCAAAATCGCGCAAAGCAATGACATTTTTGCAGCATGGCTAAAATTTATCGCGTTGGGACTAGCGTGTAGCAAGAAATATTTGTTAGAATGTGCGACTTCGCCGCTTTAGCTCAGTTGGTAGAGCAGTTCATTCGTAATGAAAAGGTCGCCAGTTCGATTCCGGCAAGCGGCACCAGAACACAGCAGTAAAAAGTATTAAGAAGTCTCAAAACCCGCTCTCCTCATAGGAGAAGCGGGTTTTTTGTTGTCCTTGAAAATCCGAGGGGTTAACATAAAATCAAGGACACATACCGACACTTTTGACGGTATCTCGTTGCTGAGCTCGATTTCGTATACCGACAGAGGGAGGCTCCCATGGCACTCACCGACACCTTTGTTCGTTTCGCCAAGGCAAGCAAGCCGAGCGGCGACAAGCATTACGATGGCGGCGGCCTCTACATTCACATCAAGCCCCAAGGCAGGTACTGGCGGCTGGATTACCGATACCTCAACAAGCGCAAGACGATGGCTCTGGGCACCTATCCCGAGGTCGCCCTCGTCAAGGCGCGACAGCGGCGCGACGACGCGCGCGTGCTGCTGGCCGATGGCATCGATCCGGCCGAGGCCCGCCGCGAGGAGCGCGAGGCGAAGCTGATCGCCGCCAGCCACACCTTCGAATCGGTCGCCCTCAAGTGGCTGGAGATGCAAGGGAAGATGCGCTCCGCCAGCACTCAGAACAAAGTGCTGGCCTGGCTGCAGCACGATGTGTTTCCTCTCATAGGCAAGCGGCCGATCTCCGCGATCAAGCCACGCGACGTATTGGCCGTGGCGCAGAAAGTGGAGGCCCGCGAGGCCTATGATTCTGCGCACCGCATCAAGCAGATGTGCGGGCAGATCTTTCGATACGCCGTCGCCCTCGACCTGGTGCAACGGGACGTGACGGCGGATCTGCGCGGCGCGCTGGCGGTGATCCCGCGTTCCCACCACGCGGCGCTGACGGAGCCGAAGGATGTGGCGGCACTGATGCGGGCGATCCACGGCTACGACGGCTATCCGGTGGCCAAGGCGGCGTTGAAACTGGCGCCGCTGGTGTTTGTCCGTCCGGGCGAATTGCGGGCCGCAGAATGGGCGGAAATCGATCTGGATGGGGCAGAGTGGCGCATCCCGGCCGCGAAAATGAAAATGCATGTCGAGCACATCGTCCCGTTGGCGCGGCAAGCTGTGGCGATCCTACGCAAGCTATATCCGGTAACGGGAGACGGCCGGTATGTCTTCCCAAGCCTGCGCACGCCGCGTGAATACATGAGCGAGAACACGGTCAACGCGGCGTTGCGCGGCCTTGGATTGTTGATTTGCACCGAAAACTGACCCATCTTACCCCGTAATTTGCATCAGAATCTGACCCACGTTTAGACCACAATCCTACTTATGATGATGAGTAGGGGATTGGAGTGATCGACGTGGCACTACTTGGAATTATTAGACGCTGGCACATTCGTGACCAGATCCCCTTGAGAGAAATCGCCAGGCGATTGGGCATCTCTCGCAACACCGTCCGACGCTACCTGCGCGCGGAGATGACTGAGCCTTCCTATGCAGATCGGCGAACGCCGAGTGCGATCGACAAGTATGCGTTCCAACTATCGGGGATGCTAACGGACGAAGCAGCAAAGTCTCGCAAGCAGCGACGTACGTTAAAGCAGATCCACGAGGACCTAAAGCAGTTGGGTTTTGAAGGTTCTTACGACAGGGTCGCAGCGTTTGCGAGGGTATGGCGGGCGGGTCAAACTGAGCGGGTCAATTCGGCAAGCAAACAAACACACAGGATGTCCTGTTCTTTCGCGCTGCGGAGGAACGCTGTCTTGATATCGGTCGTTACCCATTGCTCGCTTGTGCCACGCTCGGTCATGATGGCAAGCCACATGGCCACGTCGGCAGCTCCCATGATCGTCATCCCGCTGACAATTCCGCCGGGCCGTTCGAGGCTGCGGCTAAATGGCACAGTCACAGTGCATTGTCCTACCCCGCAGCTGGATACAAACAGTTTATACGGTTCGAGGAATGCCGATGCCGCGAGTACCGCATTCAACTCGTCGAGGGAGGCCATCATTTGACTTGTTTTCATGTAGTGAGCTCTTGAACGAAATCTAGAAAATCCCCTGGCGCCTCATCGATGATGCTATGCCCGGTTGGCAACGATTTCACTATCCAGCCCGGATCAACCTTCAAGCGCTCGTAGGTGGAGGTGAAGGGCGTGTGATCCCATCCGCTCGCATAGATGAATATCTTTTTCGGAATCTCTTTCCATCGACCGCTGAGATGTATCGTCTGACGAAACGCTGCAAGCGGATGGGGAACGCGCCTCGGATCGGGGCCGGGCGGGGGAGTCACGCCGAAGCCATCCGCCGCCGATCCATCTATCGCAAGCTTTCGGAAATAGTCGCCCGCCAGCGTCCACCAGGCATCGCCATCTTCCGGGACAAAGGCGTCCACATACACCAGTGCAGCGATCTTGTCCGGCAACCTGTCTGCGACTCCGGTGATGACCATCCCGGCATAACTGTGACCGCAAAGAATGACGTCGCTAAGATTTTCGAAGTTGAGAACGTTCGCTACATCCATGATGTGCGTGTCCATGTTCGGACGGGCGTGCGCGAGATGCACGCGTTCACCGAGGCCGGTCAACGTGGGTGTGTAGACGTCATGCCCGAGACCGCGTAGTGTTCGCGCTACTGAAGCGTAGGTCCAGCCGCCACGCCAGCCACCATGGACCAGAACAAAAGTACTCATCGAAAATCTCCCTGCAGCCTGCGGAACATGGGCGGATAGTCGAGCACGAGCCCGTGCTGATCCACGTCCAGTTTGGCGGAAAATTCGCGAAAAACTCCGTCGTAGCGGTAACGCGAACCGGCGACCAGGCAGGTATAGCGTTGTCGATCGCGATGGGGCAGGAACTGCGCTGCGACCTCGCTTGGCAAAGGAATGTAGGCGACATCGATCTCCGCGCTCGCCTGCGCCGTCAGTTTCAGCCGCCTGATCGGCAGGGTGTTGGTTGCCGGCGTAACGCCAATGTCGACGTCCAGACAACCGTCAAGAGAGGGAAGCGGCTCGCCGCTGAGCCGGTTCCACCAATGCCCTTGACCGTCGGCTTCCACCTCCAGGCAAGGGCCGCCCACATACGCGACACGCACCTGTCGCGTGTGAAAGTGCGCGTCGGTACGAACAAGATAATGGGCGCCGTAATGTCCTTCGCGAGTGCCGATGAGCACTCCTTCGAGGACGAATCCTTCATCGGTTTCGGAAAAATGACACCGTTCCAGTCCTTCGCCGTTCCAGTCGCACCAGTGAACAATGGCAGGCATTTGACACCTCGATTCCGCGTTATAGATTCGGTTCGTGTCCGACCTCGATGGTGATCCCGCCTGGAGCGCGGCAGTAAAAGCGGCGTGCTCCCCGTGTCAATTCGACGTCGCCAGGCGCGAAGCCGCCTGCGCTAAGTTCGGCGTGCTTCGCGTCGACGTCGTCTTCACTGGGCACCAGGAAGCCGATGTGGAACGTGTCCGGATAGGCTGTTGCCGGATCGACCTTGCTCGAATGCCGCATCAGAACGATCAGCATGCCCGCTGCCCCCTTGAGGACGGCCATGCCGTTATTGCCGCGCGTTTCACCCACGGTGAAGTCGAAGTGGTTCGAAAAAAAAGAGGCTGCGGCAGCGACGTCGGTTACCGACAAATGAAGGTGATTCAGTTGCATAAAATCTCCGGTGGCAAAACATAGATGACCGTTCAAGCCAAGGCAGGTCAACGGCCCGCTTCCGCCGCGCGCGCATCGAGCCACGGCGCAAGCGATACGCTCCAGATGTTCTGGCTGCCATTGTCCCATTGCTCGCTCCTGGCCAGATCCTCCCGCGCCTGTGCGAGTGTACGCGGGAAACGGACAGCTTCGGTTCGGCTAGTGCTGAAATACAGGGTGCGGCCATCGGGCCCGAGCCGCGCCTCGTTGGTATCGACGGCGCTGCCATTGACCAGCTCTCCCAGATCAATCGGCGTGCCCCAGCCTTCGCCGCGCCGAAACGCAATCATCAAGCGTTCGGACGCGTTTGGCCCAGGCAGCATCGAGCCGAACACGATGAACGATTCGTCCGGCGCGACGGCTGGGTCGACATCCTGCGTGCGTGGGTCGCCGAACGATTGCGCTACTGGCGACAAGTATGCACCGTTTCGATATTGCGAGCGCCACAGACGAAACGGCGCTTCGGCACTGACCCGCTCGATAAAGTACAGGCTGCCGTCGCCGGTCACGCTGGGCGCCCAGGTGCTGTTGCCGCGGTTGACGGTGGCGGGCAGGTGCACTGGCGCACCCCAGCCGGCGCCGAGGCGGTCGACGCGCCACAGGTTGCCTGCGGGGCCCTTCAGGTCGCCTTGCTTGACGGGCCGGTTGGAGACAAACACCAGGAAGGAGCCGTCCGGGGCCATGCTCGGTTGCTGGTCCATCCATTGCCCCGAAAACGGGGCGATCTGCGGCGGACTCCAACGGTCGCCGGCTCGCTCTGATTGCATGATCGTGCTATTGCGGGAGAAATAGACCGTGTTCCCGTCGGGCGTAAAGGTGGCATCGGCATCATTGGCGGGGCCGGAAATAACCCCCGCCGCGAAAATTTTCGGCGCACCGGTCGGCGGCGTGTCGGCTGCGACGCTAACTGGCTGCGCCAGGATCAGCAACGCGCCGAGCATGCCGGCGCAGATAGCTACATGATTGGGTTTGGTGGCATTCATGCGTTCTCGATAGAAGTGGTGGTTTCCGGGCTTGCGCTGCACTGTAATTGGGAGGCAAGGCGAAGACGATGGATAATCGACGAATGACGTTTTAGCGCGACGAACTGCACGCGCCCACGGTCAGTCCGGTAGCGGCAATCCGAGCCGCGCCCTGACTTCCGTGAGATAGCTGCGGCCGACTCTGGCAGGTCGGCCGTTGCGGTCGATGATTTCCCAGACACCCGCGCCTACGTGCCTGAGATGCGCGACGCAGTCAATACGCACGACCGTGGAGCGGTGCACTTGCACAAACAGCGTCGGGTCGAGGCGGCCAACAAGCGTCGACAGCACGGCGCGCATCAAGTAGGAGCGCGTTTCGACGCTGAGCCGGACATAGTCTCGCTCGGCGTCGATGCGCAGCACCGAATCGGCGGCCACGCGCATGATGCTGCCCGCGTGGGGAACCCAGAAATCCTGCATCGGCGGCGCGTGATCTGTAGTGGCCCTTCGTGCCGCGAGGATCTGCTCCGCTCTTTTCACGGCCCGCATGAAACGGTGCGATTCCAAGGGCTTGAGAAGGTAGTCGACGACGGCCAGATCGAATGCCTGCGTGGCGTAGTGATCGAACGCGGTCACCAGAATGACGAGCGGCGCGGGGTTCCAGGCCTGAATCGCCACGGCAAGCGCAAGACCATCCATACCGGGCATGCCAATGTCGAGAAAAACAAGCTCGGGCCTGTGCGATGCGAGCGCGATCAGGCCCGCTGCGCCATCGCTGGCATGGCCGATCACGTCCACCGTGCCGGCTTTCTGGCACATCTGGTATACCGCGTCGATCGCGAGCGGCTCGTCGTCGATGATGAATGCGTGGATCGACATTGCTGCTAGCGCCTGAACGGTGGCAGCAACAACTCCACCCGAAAGCCACTCGGCGACACAGGCCCGGCCGCGCACGTCGCCATGCCGTCATATTGGAGGGCAAGACGTTCGGCGACGTTTTTCAGGCCGATGCCCATGCCTTTTGGGGCCGTGCCGACACGAACCGCATCGTCTTCGATCACAATCTGAAGCTGGCCATCGGGCAGGACGCGGGCCAGGATCTGGATCAGCACAGGTGCGACTGAACAGCCCAGCCCATGCTTGACGGCGTTCTCGATAAGCGGCTGCAACAGCAAGCTTGGTATCAGCGCGGCTGCGGCCTGGGCGGTGACGTCCACCCGCACCTGCAGCCGTTGTGGAAACCGCCGGCGTTCAAGTTCGAGATAACCGACCTGTATATCGATTTCGTCGGCCAGGGCGGCGTCGGCCAAGGGATCGGCTGTCAGGCTGTAGCGCATGAAACGCGCGATCTGCCCAATCATCACTTCCACTTCGGCCATGTCATGGCGCCGGACGAGCGTCATCAGCGAGTTGAGGACGTTGAAGAGAAAGTGCGGGTTGATCTGGTAGCGCAAGGTACGGATTTCGGCGACGCGGGCTGCGGCGCGGTGGGCATTGGCACGCGCATCGGCGAGCCTGGTCGCGGCGGCCGACGCCAGGGACAGGCACAACATGCCCCACGCGAGGAAAACAAAGGTCCAGCTGATCAACAAGTCTGAAATGGCGACAACGACCTGGCGGTTGACGCATGACGCGTCCACGTTGCAATCCGAACCGGGCATCGGCGCGATGACATAAAACACCAGAACGTTCACGGTGGCAAAACCCGTTCCGGCGGGCAAGCTCATGATCATGGTCAGCAGGATTTTCCGGCGCAACGAGGCCTTTGCGGTCCGCTCGAGCACCCGATACATTATCCAGGACAGCGAAATGCCAACCATCGCCACCGCCGCACGACGCATCAACGACTCGGCTTGATGGTCGACCCCGAGCAGTGCCGCCCGCAAGGTGTACATGGTGACGAAAGCCAGCCAGAACAGCGCAAGGGCTGCGGCAACTGAGCGCCGCGGAAGGGGCGGCGCGTGTGCATCTGCTACGGCGGAATCGACAATTTGCTTGGACACTGCAAAGGCTACCAAGTAGGTTTAGACAAGGATGCGGGGTCGGTCAACGGACTCGAACCGACGGGCCGCAGTTGACCGACTAGATCGTAGCGTATTGCGTCGCTATGAGAAAGACAATTTTTCCTGCGGGTAGTACCCTTTCCGTAGATTATTACAAAGCCGTCTCTAACTCGGCGAGTTTCTTTTCAAGCGTTGTGCGCTCTCCGGGATTTTTAATTTTCGGCATGACCTGACGCAGGGCCAGCGCATTTGCTTTAGTCAGGGCCTTGTCCGCGGCGATGGCAAACTCAGGTTTAACTCCCGTCCCTTCCCAATCGCCTTTTGTGATCAGGTTGATCGAGCGTCCTACCGGTATCACGGCGACCAGGTTCGGATCGATACGGAACGGTTGGATCGGATGTGCACCGCCTCCGGTTGTTTCACCAACCACTGTGATGCGCTTGATAGCCTGGAGGTTGTACGTGAAATCTTCGGCTGCGGAGAAGGTTTCGCCGCTGGTCAACACATAGACAGGCTTGTCTGCGCCAAAGCGCGCTCCTGGAACGGCGGGATCGCTCCAGAAAGAATGGGTTTCATTATCGGCCCGGAAGTATATGTCCGACAGATGGACCTTCTGATCGCCAAGCAGGTAACTGGCCACATGCGCCACCATGTGCGGGTCGCCGCCACGGTTGTCGCGCAGGTCTATGATCATCGCGTAGCCATTGGCTGCCAAATTCATGGCGGCTGTGGCGGCTGCCTTGCCAGTTCCCGCTTCAAAGAACCCGTTTAACTTGAGGTACATGATATTGCCGGGCAGGCGTTCTACCTTTTCAAAGGCGAAGTTCATGTATTGCCCCACTTCGGTCATACGCTGTCGAACCTCGGGAGGCGGGGCCTGGTTGAGCGAGGGACGAGGACGATCAGGTTGCGCATTTGGGACGTAGCGGATGCTCAGGTGTTTGTCCGGGTGGGAAGCTTGGATATGCGTCGTCAGCAATTCTGCGAATTCCGCATCCGTCGCAGCCTTCTCGTAGTCGCCCTTGAGCAAATGATCGCGGACGGCGGCGGCCATCTTGTTGCCTTCGTCCGCGTAAATGTATTTGGCGGAGAGGCGTTGGGCCAACAGGTCGACGGCAGCGGCCTTGTCTGAGGCGGTCAACGGCTGGGACTGTTGCATTGCTGCGGCAGGCCGCTGTTCTTGTGCGCTTACGGTGGTGGCGGTGATGGCGGAGAGGATCATGATTGCTGCTGGAAGGAGGTGTCGCATAATAGGATTTGGCTCCATAAAAAAGTAAAATAAGTACTGCTTTTGCGATGCCTGATGACGTCGTGGTTGATAAAGGTGCTCAACTACATCTGGCGGAACTGCCGGGTAAATGCTTCGCTAACGGTCAACCGCTCGGATCGGCCCTTCAGGATCACCTCCAGGCCGGCGCCGCCGCGCCCTCCGAGTTCACTGCGTTCGATCCGGTCGACAGCCTGCAGGTTGACGATGGCGCTGCGGTGGATTTGCGCGAACAGCTGCGGGTCCAGCTGCTCCAGCAGGGACTTGAGCGGCAGCCGTATCAGCGCATCGCCTTTCTCCGTCACCACCCGTGTGTACTTTTCATCCGACTGGAAGTACAGCACTTCGCTCACCATCACCAGCCGCACCGTATTGCCGCTCGAAGCCTTGATCCACTTGAGGTACACCGGCGCGCTCTCCTGCTCGAACAGCTTTTCCCACACGGCCGGCGGCGGGCTTGCGGTCGCGCGCGACTTCAGGCGGCGGATCGTCTGCAGCAGGCGCGCGGTCGTCAAAGGCTTGACCAGGTAGTCGGACGCGCCGGCGTCGAAAGCGGCCAAGGCATAGTCCGCGTAGGCCGTAACGAACACCACCTGGCAGGACTCGGGAATATGGCGCGCCACTTCCATGCCGTTCAGGCCGGGCATCTGGATGTCCAGGAACACGATGTCCGGTCTCAGTGTATCGATCGCCGCCACCGCGTCGATGCCGTTTGCGACTTGGCCGGCGATCTGCAGCTCGGGCCACAGCACGCGCAGCTGGTCCGTCAGTTCCGCCCGCAGCAGGGGCTCGTCTTCGACGATCAGGGCGCTGGGCATCAGGCGTGGCCTCCTGCCACAGGCACCGTCAGCACGGCGCGCACTCCTTGTGCGTCGCCGGGGCCCACGAACAGGCTGGCCTCGCGTCCGTACAGCAGCTGCAGGCGCTCTGCGATATTCGCCAGTCCCGTGCCTTGCCCGGCCTGTTCGGTCAAACCGACGCCGTCGTCGACCACATACACGCTCAGCAGCTCGCTCGCCGCCTTGCTCTCGCACCTTGCGCTGACGGTGATCAGGCCCGGTCGGCTGGCCCGCTCCAAGCCGTGTTTGACGGCGTTTTCCACCAGCGAGATCAGCATCGCCGGCGGGAAGGGCAGGCTGCGCAATTCGTCGTCCACGTCGACCGCGAAGCGCAGGCGCACGCCCATGCGGATGCGCATCACCGCCAGGTAGTCGCTGACAAGATCCATTTCCCGTCCCAGGGTCGAGGATACCGAGCGCATATCCGGCAGCGCGTTCTGCAGGTAGCCGACCAGGTGGTCGAGCATGTCCTGCGCGGCGTGCTGGTCGGTGCGGATCAGGTACTTCAGATTTGCCAGGGTATTGAACAGGAAGTGCGGCTCGACCTGGGCCTGCAAGGCCGAGAGGCGCGCCTGCAGCGAGGTGCGTTCCAGCTCGCGTTCACGCCGGGCCGCATTCAGTGCGTTGGCATGGCGCTCGAGGTGCTGGCGCAGTTGGGCGCACACCATCTCGGCGGCCTTCAGCGACTCGCCCTGCTGGATCGCGAACCAGGCCAGGCCGGCGCGGCTGCGCAGCTCGATATGGCAGCTGGGACCCAAATCGGACGATACCCTCACCTCGACATGGCGCCCCAGCCTCAGCGGGAGCCAGCGGGCCAGCACGATCCGGCCCTTGAAAGGGTCGTGGAAGAACGCCGGCGGGCCGGAGTAGCCGAGCGCCGTGCCGAGCGCGAGACCCGACAAGGACTCGGTGCACAGGTCAAAGGTGGTGTAGGGATTGAACGGCGCATCGATGCGGCGCGTCACCGAGGAAGCCATCCCCTCGGCGCACAGCGCCTTGCCTTCCTCGCTCAGCCGGGCAAGAAAGCTGCGGGCGATTCCGGTCGACACCAGCGCGAACCAGGCCACCACCGCCAGCACGCCGCTGCCGACCATGTAGGGATTCAGCTTGCGGGCCTCGAATCCGCCCGGCGCAGCCGTGCCGGAATTCAGCCAGAGCGGCAGCAGCGCGACCGCCAGCGACAGGAACAGCAGCGAACCGGCGTTGAAGCGCAGCGCCGATTGCAGCAGGTAGCGGCGCACCAGGCGGCGGTCGTGCCTGACTTCCGGTACGGGAGGAGCGTTGAAAGCCGGAAATGCGGGAGAACTCATTAAATGCCTCGTGTTCGTGTTGAACTTGTCCCGCTATTCTAGCGGCTCGGGTAAGCGAGTTTTCGCCTATGCGACGAATGCCCGCAAATCGGGGAGGAAACCGGTGCCGGCGTGACGAATGCCGCCGTGTCAGCTGCCCGCAACAGCTATCGTATTGTGCGCCCGTGGTTCATGAGTTAAAGGCGATATGATGGTCGGCTGCTGCGTACAGATTCAGCGCATTGTTTCAAAGAAACGGCCCCTCATGAAAAAAAACGAGACCAGCTCCATCACCCCGCAAGAGCTTGAGATTCTTCGCCGCACAAAGTTCCTGGTTGAGAAAGTGGCTGACTACGCCATTTACATGCTCAACGTCGATGGGACCATCGCCACCTGGAACGCTGGCGCTCGCCGCTTCAAGGGCTACCTCGATCACGAGATTATCGGACAGCATTTCTCGCGCTTCTACAGCGACCACGACCAACGCTCGGGACTTCCGGCGCGTGCCCTGCAGACCGCCCGCGATCACGGCAGCTTCGAAGACGAAGGCTGGCGCGTGCGAAAAGACGGCACCAGATTCTGGGCGTCGGTCGTCATCGACGCGCTACGCGACGACAATGGCGAACTGGTGGGCTTTGCCAAGATCACCCGCGATATCGATGACAAGCGGGCGGCGAGAGCGGCCCTGCAGGAGAGCGAAAACCGTTTCCGCTTGCTGGTGCAAGGCGTGACCGACTATGCGATCTACATGCTCTCTCCAGACGGCGTCATCACCAACTGGAATTCCGGCGCGGAGCGTATCAAAGGCTATGCCGCCACCGAAGTGATAGGCACACATTTTTCGCGCTTCTATTCGCCCGAGGACCAGGCACTCGATGTGCCTAAGCATGCACTCGACACCGCTAGCCAACACGGCCGTTTCGAGGCGGAAGGCTGGCGCATTCGCAAGGATGGGACGAGGTTCCGCGCCCACGTCATTATTGACGCCATTCGCGACGATCAGGGACAGTTGATCGGTTTTGCCAAGGTCACCCGCGATATTACGCAGCGTATCGAACTGGAAGCCGTGCAAGCGGCGCTGCAGCATTCGCAGCGGCTGGAATCAGTCGGCAAGCTCACCGGCGGCGTGGCCCATGATTTCAACAATATCCTGCAAGTTGTCGGCGGCAATCTGGAATTGCTGATGGCCGACGTAGCCGGGCGACCGGTGGCGCTGCGCCATCTGGAGGCTGCCTTGCAGGCGGTGAAACGTGGCGCCAAGCTGTCTTCGCAGTTGCTGGCGTTCGCCCGCCGCCAGCCGCTGCAGCCGGTTGTGCTCAACGTTGGCCGCACCTTGTCCGAGAGCGAGGAGCTGCTGCAACGCACTTTGGGCGAAGCGATTGCCGTCGAAACGATTGTCGCTGACGGCCTGTGGAATGCGGTGCTGGATCCGCACCAGTTGGAAAATGTTTTGTTGAATTTGGCGATCAATGCCCGCGATGCGATGCCCGATGGCGGCAAGCTGACCATCGAGGCCGCCAACGCCATGCCGGATGATCCCTGTGTCGCGGCGACACCGGACATTCCTGCCGACCAGTACGTCGTCATCAGCGTCAACGATACCGGCTGCGGCATGACGGCGGATGTGCTGGAACGCGCTGTCGAACCCTTCTTCACCACGAAGGCGGAAGGTCGGGGTACCGGACTCGGCCTGAGTATGGTGTTCGGATTCATCAAACAAAGCGGCGGGCACTTCCGCCTGTACAGCGAGGTCGGGCATGGCACCACGGTGCGCATGTATTTCGCCCGGTCTCATGCGCAAGTAGCGGTCGCGCCGGAGGTTGCAGGTACGGACGTGCAGGGTGGCAGCGAGACCGTTCTGGTCGTGGAAGATGATCCGGAGGTGCAACGTGTCGTGGTCGATGTCCTGCGCAGTTTCGGTTATCACGTGCTCAAGGCCGACAATCCGGATGCCGCGCTGGCGGTGTTGCGTGCCGGCGTGCGCTGCGATCTGCTGTTCACCGACATCGTGATGCCGGGCACGATCAAGAGCACCGAACTGGCGCAGCAGGCCAAGGTCTTGCTGCCGGACCTGAAAATACTGTTTACTTCGGGTTATACACAGAGCGGCATCATTCATGACGGCAGGCTGGATCCGGGGGTTCATCTGCTATCCAAACCCTACCGGCGCGAGCAGCTGGCGCAGAAGATACGCCAACTGCTGGGTGAGGCAAATCCCACTTCGATTGCACCTGCAGTGCAGGTGCCGGCTGCTGCCAAGCGCATCCTGCTCATCGAAGACAATGCCGATGCCTTGCAGGTGACTGTCGACTGCCTTGAAATGTTGGGCTGCGACGTCTGCGCCATCGGGAGCGCGGAAGCGGCCGTGCCGCTGCTGGCGGAGGGCACATTCGATGTCTTATTGACGGACATACACTTGCCTGGCATGGATGGCCTGGCGCTCGCTCATCGGCTGCGTCGGCAGCAGCCTGATTTGAAGCTGGTCTTCGTTTCCGGTGACAGTCGGGTAGGAGGAGAAGTGCGCCAGCTTGGGGGAAGTTTTCTCTGCAAGCCGTTCACCCTGGCTGCGTTGCGGACGGTGCTGCAATTGCCGCCGCCAGCTTCGTAAATCTTACGAAGCTGGCGGCGGCGTGCACGGCGCCTTGTCGTTTTCGTTCAATATTCCAAGTTAAGCTATCGCTACAGTTAAGGTTTCTTCTTAGTTTGGGATGAAACACGATGATTACGATCTACGGTTTCGGACCGGCGTTCGGTCTTTCTGACGCCAGTCCGTTTGTGAGAAAGACCGAAACCTTATTGAAACTGGCAAATCTGCCGTATCAAAAACAAATCGGCAAACTATGGCGGGCGCCCAAAGGGAAGCTGCCCTATATCGAAGACCAGGGCGTGATCTTGTCGGACTCCACCTTCATACGCTGGCATCTGGAACGGGAATACGCGATCGACCTGGACGCCGGCCTGTCCCCCCAGCAGCGCGGTGTGGCATGGGCAGTGGAAAAACTGGTTGAAGACCATCTGTACTGGGCCCTGGTGCATCGGGTATGGCGTGATCCGTTGAACTCCCCTAGAACCACCGCGGTTTTTTTCAAGAAATTGCCGTGGCCGCTGCGTCCGTTGGTGAGTTATCTTGCGTGTCGCCAGGCGGGCAAGAATCTTCGGGCGCAGGGGATGGGACGGCATACGCGGGACGAACAACTGGCGCTCGTGCGCAGTACGGTGGCCTCCATCGCGGCCATCCTCGGCGATCAGCCGTTCATGCTGGGCGCGCACCCCAGCGCGGTGGACGCGGCGGTCTATCCCTTCATGGAATCGATGACGTCGGTCTATTTTGACGATGCGTACACAGCGATCGTGCAGTCGCATCCGAATGTTCTCCGCTACGTCGCGACCATGCGCGCGCGGTATTTCGCCGCCGGCGATCTAGCCCCGGTATAACCGGACACATTCGCGCGCCAGGGCAGGCGGCATGACTCTCGCCGGGCTGCCAGGTTTTTGTTGTATCCAGCGTCGACGCTTAGGCCGTTTATTTCCCTGGCGTCTGCTTTGCGCGGATGGTTTGCAACTCGGCCTTGAGCCACGCACTGCTGGGCACCGGCTGCGCTGTGCCGCATCTGACCAGGTAATCTTTGCCAGACATGCTGCTGGTGCTGGCTGCCAGGGCAATGAACTGCTCCGTTCCTTCGACCTTCTTCTTGTCGATCAGGTAGTTCAGCTTGGTGGTCAGATGCGCCTTGGCTTCGGTCGAGTTATACCAGTCGCCGTTGCGGTTGAACTGGCATCCCGAACTCCCCAGCCGATTCAGCAGCGCTTCAATTTCCGCGTGCGATGCTGCCGACAACTCGGCGGCCGAACTCGATGAAATTGCAAATATCAACAGCGGCAAGACGAAACGTAATTTCACATCTACTCCTGAGCTTTAAAAACACCCCAATAATACGCTGATAAAATACGGAATCGGGCCCACTCCGCGAGCGACCATGAACGATGCGGCGCGCTTCCTGACCGGCCATCCGCACTACGAAGCCGGCGGCGGCGTGGAGATCCGCGAACTGCCACCGGATTAATACGGCCAACTTCTAGCCGGCGATGGCAATGTCGTGCTGAGCCGCCCAGGCAGTCATGTCCTGCTTCTTGATCGCTGCCGCCATCAGGTCGGGGAACTTGTCCGGCGTGCAGGCAAAGCAGGGGATACCCAGGCTCGCAAAGTGCGCGGCGTGGCGATGGTCGTAGCCTGGCGCGCCGTTGTCGTCCAGCGCGAGCAGGGCGATCATCTGCACGCCGCTTTCCACCAGCGCGGCGGCGCGCGCCAGCATCTGCGCGGCGTTACCGCCTTCGTACAGATCGCTGATCAGAACGAAGATGGTCTCCTGCGGCCGCTTGACCAGACCCTGGCAGTACGCCAGCGCGCGGTCGATGTCGGTGCCGCCGCCCAGTTGCGTGCCGAACAGCACGTCCACCGGATCGGCCAGCATCGGCGTCAGGTCGACCACGGCGGTGTCGAACACCACCACCTGGGTGCTGACCGCCTTGATGCTGGCCAGCACCGCCGCGAACACGCTGGCATACACCACCGACGGCGCCATCGATCCGCTCTGGTCCACGCACAGCACGATGTCGCGCAGGCTCTGGCTCTTGCGTGCGAAGCCCACGCGGCGCTCGGGAATGATGGTCTGGTAGTCGGCCTGGTAGTGCCGCAGATTGGCGCGGATGGTGCGCAGCCAGTCGATCTCGTTGTGACGCGGCCTGTGGTTGCGCGCGGCCCGGTTCAAGCTGCCGCTGACCGCCTGCCGCAAGGGATTAGCCAGCTTGCGTTCCAGTTGTTCGACGACCGTGCGCACCACCTGGCGCGCGGTGTCCTTGGTCTTGCTCGGCATCAGGCGGTTCAGCGAGAGCAGGGTGGCGACCAGGTGTACGTCGGGCTGCACGCTGCGCAGCATCTCCGGTTCCAGCAGCATCTGCTGCAGTCCCAGGCGTTCCATCGCGTCCTTCTGCATGACCTGCACCACGCTGGCCGGGAAGTATTCGCGGATGTCGCCCAGCCAGCGCGCCACGTTCGGCGCCGATCCCTGCAAGCCGCCGCGTCCCTCCTGCTTGTCATACAGCGCGCCCAGCGTGCGCTCCAGCGTGGCGTCGGCTTGCGGCAAGGTCAGGTTCCCGGCATCGCTGCCCAGCATCAGACGCCAGCGTCGTTCCAGCGCTTCCTGGCTGATTTTTTCAGCGGTCATGCCACTTCTCCCATGAGTAATGCGAGCACAGGCAATACCAGTGCGGCGCGCGTGCGGTCGGTGGCGTTCGAGGCTGCCGGCGCCAGTGTCACGCTGCCATTCGCGACGCGTTCGCCGAGCTGACGCCGCTCGGGCGCTTCGAAGGTGGCAAAGGTGCGGCGCAGCAGCGGCAGCAGTTCGGTAAAGGCCTGCTCGGGCAGCGTGGCCACCCAGCCATTCAGGATCTGCCACAAGGGATCGTTCACCACCAGCAGCAGACCGCTGCCGCGCAGGAAGCCTTCCAGCCACTCGGCGGTGGCCAGCGGATTGATGGGGTTGCTGCAGGCGAGCGACAGCGCGGTCGCGCTTTGCTCTATGTCCCAATGGTGTTGCTCGAACAGGATGCGCACGGCGCGGCCGGCGATCAGCGGGTGCGCCTGCGAATGCGCGCATTGCGCCAGCGCCGCATGCCAGGCCGCCTGGTGTTCATCGTTCTGCAGCAGCGTGATCGCCTGGTCGGCCTGGATCAGTTGTCCCAGCAGCACCTGCGCCGCTTCCTCGTTGATGCCGCGCGCCGCCACCGGCAGGGCGATGCAGGCCCGCTGCACCAGTCCGTCCAGCACCGCGCCCACGCTGGTGGTGTCGGTGCCGCGCACATTGCCGTAGCGTAGAACGTTGGCCAGTGGCGCCAGCGCCGCCAGCAGCAGCCCGGCGTCGTGCGTGCCGGCGGCCAGCGCCTGCATGCGCGCCATCAGCACCGGCACCGCTTCGCGCACGTCGGCCAGGAGCATGTGCTCGACCAGCATGGTCAGGTCGGGCAAGTGCTGCAGTTGCTGCGCCTGGTGGCACAGGCTGGCGTGGCATGCCGGTTCCAGCGTCGCGCCCCAGACGTTGGCTTCGATCAGTTTCAGTTCGAATTCGGGTTCCCACGCCAGATGCCATTGCTCGTGGAAGCTGCCGCTCTTGCCGCGCACGGTGCGCTGCTTGCCCCAGCGGATGCCGAGCAAGTTCAGGCGGTGCAGGAAGACGCTCTTTTCAAGATGCAGCGGCTGGCGCAGGTCGAGGTCCAGCTCCTGCTGGTCGGCGCGCGGCGCCATGCGGTAGCGCTTCTGCAGTTGCCGCACGTCCTGCGGCAGCGGCAGGGCCGGCGTGTCGTCGGGCACGTGGCCGAGGCGGTCGTTGACCAGCAGTTCGCGTTCGATCAGGCGCAGCGGCGCGTCGCTGTCGCCAAACAGCACGCTTTGCAGCGCTTCGAGCAGTTCGCCCAGCCCGGCGCGCGAACGTTCGCGCAGGCTCGACAGCGTGTCGGCCAGGCGCAGCGCTTCGATCACGTGGGCCGACGAGGCGTCCAGCCCGTGCTTGCGCAGCAGCCGTACGGCGTCGGTCAGCCAGTACACCGGTGCCTTGTGCGGCGTATGCCACAGGTGGTGATACCAGCCGGGCGCTTGCACGCCCGCGCCGTAGCCGCTGTTGAAACTCAGGCGGCCGTAGCTCCATGGGGTCCAGGTGGCGGCCACCTTGGCCTTGGGCAGGTCGCTCAGCAGATCCTTGTCGTGCTTGGCGGTCGGCATGACGCGCAGCGCCGGCACGTGCCATGCGCCGCAGATCACGGCGATGTTCTGGTGGCCCTGCTTGATGCCGAGCCGTATCATCTGGCGCATGTGCGCTTCGCGCCTGGCTTCGTGCGCGTCGAGCGGCTGCGCCAGCTCCTGGCGCGCGGTCGTCATCATTTCTTCGATCGCGGCAAACAGTTCCAGGCTGTCGTGGCGCTGTTCGACCAGATGGTCCCACCAGGTTTCCGAGTCGGAGAAACCGGCCGCCTGCGCCAGGCTGGCCAGCACGTCGGCGGGCCGTACCGGCGCGGGCTCGGCATCGGCATCGGCGGCAGCATCGGGCGCGGCCTCGGCCGCGACGGTCATGTCGGCGGCCAGCACATGGGCCAGCGGCAGGTCGATGAAGCGGGTCGGCACCGCGTGCGCCTGGCCGTGCAGGATGGCCTGCCATTCCGGCGAGAACTCGGCGAACGGATAGTAGACCGCATGCCGCGGCATCGCCGGCGCGTAGATCAGCAGCGCCACCGGCGGCCGCATGTCGGCGCGCGCGGCCAGCGACAGCAGTTCGTCGGCCTCGGGCGGGCCTTCGATCAGGATCAGGTCGGGTTGCAGCTGCTGCAGGGCTTGCGCCACGCTGCGCGCGCAACCCGGACCGTGATGCCGGATGCCGAAAAAATGGACCGTCACAGCACGGCGTGGCAGGCGCGGTACAGGTCCTTCCACCCGTCACGCTCCTTGACCACGGTCTCCAGGTACTCCAGCATGACCAGGCGGTCCTGCACCGGGTCCTTGACGACCGCGCCGATCACCGAGGAGGCCATGTCGGCGCCGCGCAGGGTGCCGTCGCCGAAGTGGGCCGCCAGCGACATGCCGTTGGTGACCACCGAGATCGCCTCGGCCGTGCTCATGCTGGCCGACGGCGACTTCAGCTTGATCTTGCCGTCGTCGGTCTGGCCGGCGCGCAGTTCGCGGAAGATGGTGACGATGCGGCGGATTTCCTGCAGCGCGGGTTTTTCGATCGGCAGCTCCAGCGCCCGTCCCAGGCTGGCGACGCGGGTTTCGACAATGTTCACTTCCTCGTCGGCGCTGTCGGGCAGCGGCAGCACCACGGTGTTGAAGCGCCGCTTGAGCGCGCTCGACAATTCATTGACGCCGCGGTCGCGGTCGTTGGCGGTGGCGATCACGTTGAAGCCCTTGGCGGCCTGCACGTACTGGTCCAGCTCCGGGATCGGCAGGATTTTTTCCGACAGCAGGCTGATGAAGCTGTCCTGCACCTCGGCCGGAATCCGCGTCAGCTCCTCGATGCGGGCGATTTTGCCGGTGCGCATGGCGCGCATCACCGGGCTCGGCACCACCGCATCCAGGCTCGGTCCCTTGGCCAGCAGCTGCGCGTAATTCCAGCCGTAGCGGATGGTCTCCTCGGCGGTGCCGGCGGTGCCTTGCACCACCAGCGTGGAGTTGCCGCTGATGGCGGCCGCCAGGTGTTCCGACACCCACGACTTGGCGGTGCCGGGTACGCCCAGCAGCAGCAAGGCGCGGTCGGTCGCCAGCGTGGCCACGGCGATTTCGATGATGCGGCGCTTGCCGATGTATTTAGGGGTAATCTCGACGCCGTTGTCGAGCGTGCCGCCCAGCAGGTAGGTGGCCACCGCCCATGGCGACAGTTCCCAGTTCGGCGGGCGCTGGCGCTGGTCGAGCTCCTTCAGCGTGCTCAGTTCGTGCGCGTATTGCTGCTCGGCGTGCTGTCTCATGACATTGGTAGTGCTCATGCGTCGGTCTCCAAAAAACTGGCTTGCATTGTGTTTCGAAATTGCAATGTGTCCATCAGGTCGTCGACCAGCTGGCGCCATAGCGGCCAGTGTTCCCAGCCGCTCGCGGGCCAGCCGGCCTGCGCCGCTTCGAGGTCGCTCGGGTCCAGCACCCTGGCCAGCACGGCGAAGTTGCGGCGGTCCTGGTAGTTGGGGTGCGATGCGGTCCGCATCTGGCGTTGCGCGCTGGCCAGCATGCGTTGTGACAGCGCTGCGGATACGGTCTCGCCGGAGTCGTTGAAACGCTGCTCCGCCCAACCCACGACGTAGCCGTAGGTGAGCGGCGCGGCGGCCGACTGTTCCAGCCAGCGCAGCGCAATGCGCTCCTGTTCCGGCGGAGGCAAGCGGCCGACATCGGGCAGCAGCATGGCGAGGATGTTCATGCCGGTGATTGCCTGCGCACCCTCGGTGATCAGGAACACGAACCAGTCGATGGCGGCGGCTTGCGGGTCGACGGCGAGTGCGCGCGCGGATGCCAGCACCAGGCCGGTAATCAGCGCGGTGTTGAATTCCTGCTTGCCAAGGACGGCGAGTACCTCGGCTGGCGTCAGTTGCCAGGAACTGCTCCAATATGCCGGCGGGACGCAGCGCATCAGGTCCAGCAGCCAGCCGGCTTTTTCACCCAGGCCGCGGTAGGTTTCGCTGCCGATGCCGTCACGCTTCATGGACAGGTCGCAGGCGGACGGCAAGCTCAGTTTCAGTTCCGGCAGCGCGGCGGCGCCGATCATGGAGCCGAGCCGCGCAGCCAGGCCGGACTTGCGCTCGATGGTGAACAGCGCCTCCAGGCGCGTCTTGCAACGCCCGGTCAGTTGTGAACCGGGCAGCGTCGCCAGCAGCTGTTGCGCCAGCAGGCGCACTTCCTTGCGCTTGTCGTCGAGCGCGCGTTCGAGGAAGGCTTCATCTTGCAGGCTCAGTCCGATGACCAGACAGGGCAACAACGCGGTACGGTTTTCAACGGGTTCCTGCGTCCAGTCGGCTTCCAGCGCGGCGAGCGCGGCGGCCGGATCTTGACGCCGCATCGCCTGCAGCGCCTCGCAGCGCTGGGGCAGGCTGCCCAGTTGCCACAGCATCTGCGGCGTGTCGGCGGCGGCGGCCATGCCATACTTCTCTGTCCAGAGCGGGTGCTGTGCCACCAGCCAGCGGCCGCGCTGGCCGAGCAGCGGCGTCAGCGCAGCGCGCAGCGTGGGCTTTTGCATGCCCAGATCCAGCAAGGGGGCCAGCGCCGCGTGCGGCAAGGCCATGCCGTGACTGCGCGCCAGGGCCAGCCAGCTGTCCAGCTGTTCAGGGTGGATGCCGCGCAGGATGCGCAGCAGGATTTGTTCGGCAGCGCGCGGACAGGTCGGCGCGTCGGCGCAGGGCTGTTGCTGCGCGGCCGAGCTGGGCAGGAAGCCGGCGCGCTGCCACAGATCGCCGGCGGCGACCGCATGCCACAGGCGCAGCTGCTCCGGCACGCCCGCGAGCACGCGTTGCAGGTCCGCATCAACGCTGTGCGGATCGAGCGGCGCCCGAGCCACGCCTGCCAGCAGGGCCTTGTGCAGGGCGGGAGAAATATTCATGCCGGGGAGTCTCCATCGAACGCATGCAGGCGCGTGCCGCAGGTGACGGCCAACGGCGTGAAGGCGTAGCCGTTCCACACGCCGAACACGCTGGCCGCGGCGCCGCCGGCCAGCGCGAGCAGTTGCCAGGCGTGGCGGAAGGCGCCGGAGACCGGCAGCGCGGCGCCATCGATGGCGCGCAACACCAGGTGGCCATCTTCCATCTGTGGCACGACCTGCTCCAGCTGCATCGGATAGTGCTCGATAAAAGGATGGACTGCCAACGCTTCGGCGTAACCGGTCAGCAGTGCATCGAAGCGGGATGGGGCGGCTGTCGGCGCAGAGTCCGTTGTCATGTGCATGTCGGCAGCGAAGGCGGCGCGCAGCGGCCACGCGCTGGGGTAGTAATGCAGCGTGCCCCGCTGCCAGGTGCCGGGCAGCAGAGGCGGCGGCAGCGGCTGGGCACCGGCGGAGAATTGCAGCAGCATCGCCCAGCGCCCGCTGTCGCGCCCGCGCAGGTAGCAGGCGCGCCGGCTGATGCGTTCGTCGTCCTGGGTATGGTTGCCGCATACCAGCCAGTGGTCGGTGTGGCCGGCTTCCGCCAGGATCTCGTCCTGGCTTATCACCCAACCGATGGCGCTCTTCACATCATGTTGCAGCGCCGGCGGCAAGCTGGCCAGGCGGCGGTAGCTTTGGCTGAGCAAGGCCAGTTGCGCCAGCTCGCGCGCTACCGGGATTTCCCAGCCGGCGGTGCTGGAGGCATAGATCAGCATGCCGGCGCGGCGCAGGCGGGCGGCCAGTCCGCCTGCCTGGGTGTCGACCAGGCGCGCGGCGATGGCCTCCCAATCCTTGGCCGGTTTGCTGCGCAGGCCTGCGAGGCCATCGCGCGCCAGGTCGGCCAGCCAAATGTCGAGCACAGCCAGGCCGCCTTCGACGTTGCCTTCGCGTTTCTCCTGGCGCTTTTGCTGGCGCTGCTCCCTGGCCTCGATCTCTTCCGGTGTTTGTGCTTCGGCGTCGGCCAGCTTGGCGGCCTTTTTTTCGCTGCGCTGTTCGCGGCTTTGCAGCCAGTCGCTCACCCATGCGGGGGCGTTGGTGTCGGCAAAGGCGGCCGCGTCGCGCGCGTACAGCAGGTACAGTCCGAGCCCATGCTTGCAGGGGAACTTGCGGCTGGGGCAGGTGCATTTGAAGGCCGGGCCGGCCAACTCGATCTGGGCGCGATAGGGGTCTTTGCCGCTGCCCTGGCACAGTCCCCACAGCGCTTGCGCGTGGCCGCCAAGGCCCGACCACTTGGCCGGACTGGCTTGAGCGCTCCCCGCCTTGGCCGATGCGGAGTCCGGTGCAAGTGCCAGTATTTGATCTGCCGTCAGTGTCATCGGAAGAGAGGGAATGAAGATTGGCAAATTCTAACATTGCAGAAAGATAAACATGCAGCAAAACTTTGCGGCGTCGGCGCGCGCTGTTTCGCGGCTGGCGTCTGATATCATCGCCCGATGAACAAGAAACTGATTTTCGTCGGCGTCGCCGCAGGCCTGCTGGGTTTGCTCAACCTGATGAGCCACGCCGAACAGCGCGGCCAGGCGCCGTTCAATGCGCTGCTCACTCCGGCCACCTGCGCGCAGCCGCAGTGGCCGAACGAGGCGCGGCGCTACGAGATCGAAGGCGTGACAACGATCCGTTTCCGGATCGGCGACGATGGCAAGGTCGTGCATCCGGAAGTATCGCAGAGCAGTGGTTGGCGGATCCTCGACGATGCCGCCATCCGCGGCATTTCCCAGTGCGTGTTCCAGCCTCACCTGGAAGCGGCCAGCAGCGGCGCCTCCTTCCCGATGCAATTTGTCTGGCAGTTCAGCGACGGCCCGGCCGTCCGCCCCTTGCTGGTGGCCGACAGCTGCCAGCCGTCCGAGCGCTTCCAGGCGTTCAAGGAATTCGACCGCCGCCCGAGCGGCAGCGACGGCATCCTGCTGCGCTTCCTGGTCGGCAGCGACGGCGCGCCGGTCCGTGTGATCGCCGAGCCTAATGGCCAGGCGCCGGAGGTGGTGCAGCAGGCAAGCGCCTACCTGCAGACCTGCCGCTTTGCGATCGATCCCCAGCTGGCCGGCCAACATACGGACACGGCTTTCGGCCGCGTGCTCCTCAAACCCTGATCCGCGAGTCTCCAGGCTGCACGGCCACAAACTTCGAATTACTCGTGGTTTGTCAGGAGCAAAAATGCAACAAAAAAGAAACTTTCTTCAGGTTTCGTCCCGCATCCGTTGACATTAAATATTGACAGCATGTAACTTACTGAAAAAATATGAAAACGGTTTCATGATAATTGGTGATGCACACCGGTTTTTGCTGATTATCGAGATAACGTTTTCACATCTGGCGCACCGTCGGTGCGTTTATAACAACAAAGTGGAGAAATATGAATTCATTTACGCGCAACTCATTCAGGAGAGGCGTCCTCGGCGCGCTTCTGTTCACTTGCGGGATTCTGTCTGCTTCGGCACAGAACGCCAGCACCAGCAACCCTGCCGCCAATGCCGCCGTGGCGAACCCGGAAGCCGATGGGCTGCAGACCGTGGTGGTCACCAACCGCCGTCCGGAGGGCAGCCAGAAAGTGGCCGGCGTGGTGCAGTCCATCACGGCCGAGCAATTGCGCAAGGACGGTATTTCCGACCTGCGCCAGTTGCAGGTCGCCGTACCGGGCCTCAGCATGGCCAATCAGGAAGGCAATCTGGAAATCTACATCCGTGGTGTGGGTTCCAGTAACAATACCGAACTTGGCGATCCAGGCGCCGCGCCGCACCTGAACGGTACCTATATTCCTCGTCCGCGCGGTCTGGGCGCGATGTTCTACGACCTGGAACGGGTGGAAGTCAATAAAGGCCCGCAGGGCACGCTGTATGGCCGTAACGCCATGGCCGGCACGCTCAACATCATCACCCAGAAACCCGTGATCGGCGAGACCGGCGGCTACCTGCAGGGCGAAATCGGTAACCGCAAATCGCATGGCATGGAAGGCGCGTTCAATATTCCGATTTCGTCCACCGTTGCGATGCGGGTGGCGGGCTACGAATCCAAGAAGGATGCGGGCTTCAAGAATATGTCGACCGATGCCCAGGCCAGCAAGCTGCCGGCCGCCGGTTCGGAAAACAATCACGCGGCGCGTATTTCGCTGCTGGTCAAACCGACCAATGCCTTCAATTTTTCCCTGATCGGCGACACCGGCAAAGAGGGCGGCACCGGCTATCCCGGCGCGAATATCTACAATGCCGTGGTGACCACGGGACTGCGTCCCGAAAACCTCGAACTGCGCAATTTGCTGTACCGTGGCGAAGCGGGCGAGCTGAACAACAAGTTGAACGGCTTGCAGGGTAAGCTCAACTACGACTTCGGTCCCGTGACCCTGGAGTTCAGCGCCAGCCAGCGCAAGGTGGACTTCCTGCAGCGTAACGCCGCCTCGGAAGGCCTGGCCTATCCGGGCCTGAATCCTGCCACGGTGAACTACGATAACTACTCGACCGTCTACTGGCAAACCAAATCCAAGAGCAAGATCTATGAATTGCGCCTGGCCTCGAATGACCAGGGCAAACTCAAATGGAGCACGGGCGCCTTCCATTTCACGGAAGATCAGTCTGTAGGCTACCTGTCCACTTCGGATCGCGGCTACTGCTGCTTCTCCGGTACGGAATTCACCATGCCTATCGTGCAGGGTTCGTCCAGCGCGGTGTATGGCGACGCTTCCTATGACTTCTCCGACAAGCTGCGCGTATTCGGTGGCGCACGATATTCGGAAGAGAAGAAGTATCGCTATGGTATCGGCGGCAACTGGGCACTGACACTCGGCGGTGAAGACTACAACTGCTGCATCGCTACTCGTCTGGGTACGCCGGGCTTTGTGCCGGCGCTGCTGGGTCGTCCCAACTTCAACCTGACGGACGTGACCACGCCGGCCCAGATCGCGCAGTTCCTGATCGACGGCACCAAGACGCCGGGTGAGCGCGATACGCTGGTGGCGCAGATCCAGGCCATCGCGAATGGCAGCAATCCCAAGGGGACTTGCTTCACCCGTCCGGATATCAACAACGGCAATCAGACCTGCCCGAAAAATAATCCGAACAACACCAATGGTGGCTTCAGCTACGCCAATCTCACGATCCCAAGCCAGCAGATCGGCAGCAGCAAGGATTCCTTCCCGGATATGCGTCTCGGTAGCGAATACAGCCTGGACCGCGACCATCTGCTGTACGGCAAAATCGCGACCGGCCACAAATCGGGCGGCTTCAACGATAGCTTCAACGGCAGCACCATTCCTGAAACCTATCGTCCGGAAAAACTGGTCAGCTATGAACTGGGTAGCCGCAACGCCTTCACCCTGTTCGGCCGCCATGCGATCCTGAACGCCACGGCTTTCCACTACTCCTACGATAATCAGGTATTCCAGGATCTGACCTGCATTAACATGGACACCACCCAGACCCCGGCGCAGTGCAAGGGCTACTCGCTGGCCAACCGCAACATCGGCAAATCGCGCATCGATGGTCTGGAAACGGAAGCCAAGTTCGTGCTGCCTTACCGCTTCCGCCTGGATCTGAACCTGACCCTGCTGAACACCAAGATTTCGTCCGGCACCGTGGCCGATTCCCGCGCCGTGGATTACAGCAACGGTGGCAAATCGCCGCTGATCAATCTGGCCGGCAACCGTCTGCCGCTGGCTTCCAACTTCAATCTGGTCAGCCGCATCACCCAGTCGATCGACGTGGGGCCAGGTACGCTGGATTGGCAGGCGCTGGTGAGCTATCGCTCGTCGTTCTACCTGACCCAGTTCAATGAGCAAGACATCGTATTCCTCGATGGCAAACGTCAGACGGCGCAGCAAGCTGGTTTCCCGGACAAGCAGCGCGGTTTCGCCACCGTCAATCTGGGCCTGGGCTACACGCTGAATCGCTACCGCTTCGAACTGTGGGCGTCCAACGTCGGCAATGTTGAAGCCTCGCAGAAAGCACTGGTGGGTCCTAGCGAGAACATCCGTTTCCTTAACGACGCACGTGCCTATGGCATGCGTGTGCGCTACAACTTCGATTAAGCCACCGGCTTGATCGTGTCCGCGCAGGCCGGTCCGGTATTCCCGGGCCGGCCTGCTGTCATTGGAATTGATGGAGATTCGCTTGAATAATATGACCAAGTGGCTGGCGGCTGCCCTCTGGGTGCTGACCAGCCAGTACGCCCATGCCGAGGATGCGCCGGCCGCCAGCCCGACCACGGCCGCCTTCCCCGGCCTGTATGTGGACCCGCAATCGAGCGCGGCGTTTTGGGTGCGCAACAACCCGGCTGATGGCCGGGCCGCGGAGATAGGCCAGTACATTGCCAGCCAGCCTGCGGCGCGCTGGTTCGGCGGCTGGAGCGGCGACATCGCCCAAGCCGTCGGGCAGCACATGAACAACGCGACGCAGGCGCACCGCACACCGGTGATGGTGGCCTACAATATTCCCGACCGCGATTGCGGCCAGCATAGCGCCGGTGGCGAGCAATCCGCGAGCGCCTACCAGAACTGGGTGCGCGCCTTTGCCCAGGCTGTAGGTGACCGCGCCGCAATCGTCATCCTTGAACCGGATGCGCTGCCGCAGCTCGATTGTCTCGATGCGCAGCGTAAAGCCGAGCGCATGCAGTTGCTCCAATATGCTGTGCAGCAGTTTTACGATCTGGCGCCGCATACCCTGCTGTACATCGATATCGGCAATAGCGACTGGCTGAAACCGGCCGAAGCGGCCAAGCGCCTGCTGCTTGCCGGTATCACCAGCGCACAGGGCTTTTCGCTCAATGTTTCCAATTATCGCGGCGATAGCGAGAGCAGGGCTTACGGCATCGCCGTGGGTGAGGCGCTGCAAGCGATGGTGGGCTGGAGTAAGCCCTTTGTGATCGACACCAGCCGCAATGGCGCCGGGCCGAATGGCAAGCAGTGGTGCGATGCGGCGGGGCGTAAGCTGGGGCTGCTGCCGCGCATCAATGGCGCAGGTAGCCAGCCTGAAATGACCTTGTGGATCAAAGCGCCGGGTGAGGCGGATGGCTGTGCCGGTCCGGCGGGCAGCTTCGTACCCGAAGTCGCCTATAAATTAATTCACGGCTATTGAGCAGGAGTTGCGACGTTAGCGCAGGTCTTCGGCGCGGCGCTTGTCCGGTTCCGACAGCACGCGGGCGATGACCGGCAACGGTACGCCTGCGTCCTCAAGGAAGGTAGCTGCGGCTTCGCGGCCGGCGGTTGCAAGCATGGCCAGACCGGCGTTGACGGCGATGGCTTTGACCCGGTCCGGGCGCGAACGTCGTTCTATTTGCATGGGTGACTCCCGTTTTTTTGGTAAATATCAACGCTCAAGCTTAGCACAAGAGCAATTGTTGTGGGCTCAGCCTCACCTTGAAGTCACGGCAAACGTCACTAAATTGAACTGAGCTACTCACAAAGGATAGAACATGACAACAACTGAAACCGCCATCCTGGCCGGCGGATGCTTCTGGGGCGTGCAGGACCTGGTGCGCAAATACCCTGGCGTGCTGGCAACGCGCGTCGGCTACACGGGCGGCGATGTGCCCAACGCGACCTATCGCAATCACGGCACCCATGCCGAGGCGCTTGAAATCGTCTTCGATCCGGCTGTCATCAGCTACCGCAAAATACTGGAATTCTTCTTCCAGATACATGATCCGACCACACGGAACCGGCAGGGCAATGACATCGGCCCGAGTTATCGTTCCGCAATTTACTATGTCAATGAGCAACAGAAGGCGATGGCGGAGGACACCATTGCCGACGTCAACGCATCCGGCTTGTGGCCGGGGAAAGTCGTCACCGAAGTGGCGCCGGCCGGTCCGTTTTGGGAGGCCGAACCCGAGCACCAGGACTATTTGGAGCGCATTCCCAACGGTTACACCTGCCATTTCATCCGTCCGGACTGGCAGTTACCCAAGCGCTAAGATGAATTAAATCATCATTGTAATCAATTACTTATAAACCGGAAGGTATTCAGAAGGCAAAGTTTTCGCACCGCCGCTACAGTTGGCTCATGTTCTATCTCTCTTCGTTAGGAAGCACCATGAGCCAATTATTTACAGCAGTATATGAAGTCACCAGCAGCGCCGCAGGCTCGCCCACTTTGTGGTTGAACCTGGTCGTGAATGCGCAAAACGACAGCGTGATCGGCCACGCGCGGGTGGCGTTTGCGGGCGGCGAAAGGGCTGGTATTTCGGTTCGCGGACATCTCACCCGGATCGAAGGCGAGCACCCTTTGGAGGCGGTGGTGCTGGCCGGCTTGCCGGCGATCTTCCCCACGGTGGAGGAAGCGCCGACAGCGTTCCAGTTGCTGATGGTGCTGCCCACCGCAGTCAGGAACGGTCAGGTCTGCTACAAGATGAGTTTTGGCGATTCGCAACAACCGCGCATCGTCGAGGTGCGTGACGGCGTCGCGCACGCGGTACTGCCGCAATTGGCTACCGGCACCTAGCCAGTACCACTTCCAGAGTGCACAAAATTGGTACTCGCCAATTAACATAATGTTCAATTTGAGACATTCGAAAATCAGGGCGCTATTGCGCCCTTTCTCTTGCTGAAAATAGTTGGTGAGTGCTCACATTCACTTCAGGTTGGACAGCGATTCTTTCCGTAATAACTCTTCCTTATCTGAAATTGGTATTTGATTGGATGCAATAAAACAAAACCACTTGACTACCACTTTTTTGCGCTCCATCCTGAAAAAATAACAAGAGCATAGATTCACCCACCCAAGGAGGAGAAAGCATGGAACGTGCAGTCAAGGGAAACGCGGCCGTACTCGGTCTGATCGCCAGTATGTTGGCGGCTTGCGGCGGGGGCAGCGACAGCCCCGCCACCACTACGTCACAAATGAAACTGCTGGGCGGCTTGCAAACCGCCGCCGCAGCCGCCGATTGTCCGGCTTGGTCGTCCAGCGCGATCTACACCGTCGGCATGTGCGTGACTTACAACGGCTCCACCTACACGGCCAAGTGGTGGACGCAAAATAACGTGCCAGGCACAGAGGAGTGGGGACCTTGGGCGCTGCAAGCCGTGACGCCGACTCCAACGCCTACCCCAACGCCGACGCCTACCCCGACACCGACACCGACACCGACACCGACACCGACGCCAACGCCAACGCCAACGCCAACGCCAACGCCAACGCCAACGCCAACGCCAACGCCAACGCCAACGCCAACGCCGACGCCGACGCCGGTCGGCGGCCGCGAAATCGGCTCCTACTTTGCGCAATGGGGCGTGTACGGCCGTGGCTACGAAGTGGCCGACATCCACACCACCAAGACTCCGGTCGACGGCGTGCAGACCAGCATCGCCGACCAGCTCACCTTCATCAACTACGCCTTCGGCAACACCTACGCCAAGAACGGCGGCTACGAATGCGACATGGTCACCAGCGCCGAAGTGGGTAACGACACGCCAACCAGCTGGCCAAGTCCTGCGTGAAGATGTTCATCGCCGGCGACCTGCCGGTGCAGGATGGACGCGGCGGCCCCGGTTCCGCCAAGGGCGTATTTGACGGCATCGACATCGACTGGGAATATCCGGGCGGCGGCGGCCAGCCGTACAACACCTTCGACGCGGTCAACGACAAGCATAACTTCACGCTGCTGATGGCCGAGTTCCGCGCGCAGCTCGACGCGCAAGGCGCCATCGACGGCAAGCGCTATGCGCTGACCGCCGCCATCGGCGCCGGCACCGAGAAGATCGCCCAGACGGAACCCAACCTGTATTCGCAATACATGGACTGGGTCAACCTGATGAGCTACGACTTCCACGGCGCATGGGAAAGCACCACCAACTTCCACTCGCCGCTGTACCACGATCCTGCCGATCCATCGACCGGCGTCCTCGCCAAGTACAACACCAACGACGCCGTGACGGCGCTGGTGGCCGCCGGTATGCCGCGCAATAAGATCCTGCTCGGCGTGCCGTTCTACGGGCGCGGATGGAAAGGCGTAGCCGCCGGCCCGAACGCCAACGGCCTGTATCAAACCGCCACCGGCGGCGCGGCCGGCACCTACGAAACCGGCATTGACGACTACAAGGTCCTGGTCAACAAGGCCGGCACGCGCTGGTACCATTCGCAGACCAGGCAGCTGTTCCTGTACACCGGCGCCGGCGAATGGTGGAGCTACGACGATCCGACCGTCATCGCCACCAAGATGCAGTATGTGCGCGACCAGAGCCTGCGCGGCGCCTTCTCGTGGGAGCTGGACGGCGACGCCAGCGGCGCCCTGACCAGTGCCGTCTGGAAGGGACGCTAAGCGATGAAGCGCCATGCCGTTGTCCAAACCATCGGCGTCAGCGATGCATGGCGCAGCTGGATCGCCGAGAATCTGATTCTCGGCGTCCGGCCGGATACGCTGGTCGAGAGGTCGCCGCCCGCAGCAAGTGGACGCTGGAATACTTGGGCGAGGGAGTAACGCTCAAGTAATGCTATGGCATACAATGGTCTGGCCGAGCAACAAGGAGGCCAACCATGCCTATGCACTACCTGCGGGCCTTGACCAGCCCGCAACGCACCGATATCAGCAACCGCCGTCTTGGCCGTTCGCTGGCCTTTGTGGCCGGCGCGGTCAATGCCGGCGGCTTTTTCGCAGTTGGACAATACACATCGCACATGACCGGCATCGTTTCGGCCCTGGCGGACAACGCCGCGCTGGGCGAGGTGCGCCTGTGCGCCGCCGCGATCATGTCGCTGTTGGCGTTCCTGCTTGGCGCGGCGACGTCCGCGGTGCTGATCAATTGGGGCCGGCGGCGCGGCGCGCAAAGCCAGTACGCGCTGCCGCTGATCGTGGAGGCCGGGCTGCTGCTGTGTTTCGGCCTGATGGGCGCACGGCTGGACGCCTCCGGCCAGGTATTTGCCATCGTCGCCTTGCTGTGCTTTGTGATGGGACTGCAAAACGCCATCGTCACCAAGGTATCGCGCGCCGAGATCCGCACGACGCACGTCACCGGCCTGGTGACCGACATCGGCATCGAACTGGGTAAACTGTTTTACTGGAACGACAGCGCCTCGACGGAACGAGTGCTGGCGGACCGCGGGAAACTGCGGCTGTTGAGCTCCCTGCTGGCGATGTTCCTGCTGGGCGGCCTGGCCGGCGCCTTCGGCTTCAAATACCTGGGCTTCATCGTCACCGTGCCGCTGGCGGTTGCGTTGCTGTCGCTGGCGATCATCCCCGTGTTCGATGACTTTTTCCGCGTCAGGAGCTGAGGCCGGCGCCTTCGTCTATACTTATCATAAGGAGAACACACCAGATGATGAGGACTTACCACGGAAGCTGCCATTGCGCCGCGGTGCGCTTTGAGGCGGACGTCGATTTGAGCCAGGGCAGCCTGCGCTGCAATTGCTCGTTCTGTTTGAAGATACGCTGCTGGGCCGTGATGGCCAAGCCGGAGGCCTTCCGCCTGCTGAGCGGGGAGGGCGAGATGAACGTCTACCAGTTCGGCGCGAAGAACGAGCATCATTACTTCTGCAAGCATTGCGGCGTGCGTCCCTACGGCATCGGCAACTCGCCGCGCTACGGTGTATTCTACGGCGTGAACGTCGCCAGCCTCGATGGCGTCAGCGACGAGGACCTGGCCGGCACGCCCATCACCTACGTCGACGGCCGCGCCGACAACTGGATCTCGCCACCCACCGAAACCCGCTATCTTTGAATCCGATGATCAGACCCGCCACGCCGGACGATGCCGCAGCCATCGTCGCCATCTACAACCACTACATCGCCACCACCACCATTAGCTTCGAGGAGCAAGCGGTCACGCCGGAGGACATGGCTGGCCGCATCCGCGACGTTACGGCCACCCTCCCATGGCTGGTGCATGAACAGGGCGGCGAGGTGCTTGGCTACGCCTATGCCACCAAGTGGCGCGCCCGCAGCGCCTACCGCTTCGCCGCCGAGACCAGCGTCTACGTTGCGTTCGGGCAGGGCGGCAAGGGTATTGGATCGGCACTGTACAAGGTGCTGCTGGAGGAGCTGCGCGCCCGCGAGATCCACATGGCGATAGGCGGCATCGCCCAGCCCAACGAAGCCAGCGTGGCGCTGCACGAAAGCCTGGGCTTCGAGAAGGTCGCCCACTTCAAGCAGGTCGGCCGCAAGTTCGATCGCTGGATCGACGTCGGCTACTGGGAGTTGCAGCTGGCCTGAGCCAGCTGCGCCCCGGTGCTCAGTAAGTGGTCAGCGGAACCGGCTGGCCGCCCTTGAAGTTGAAGATGGTGACCGGCGACTGCTTCATGTCGCCATGCTCGTCGAACGAGTAGGTGCCCGCCACGCCCTTGTACGAACCGGCGCTGATGGCCGCTGCCACTTTCTGCGGATCGATCGAGTTCACCTTCTGCATCGTCTGCGCGTACATCATGGTCGCATCGTAGTAGGCCGCCGCGTAGACGTCCGGCTCCTGCTTGAAGCGCGCCTTGTACCTGGCCTTGAAGGCCGGACCGCTGGCAAGTTTGTCGAGGCTGGCGCCGCCCTGCGGGCACAGGACGTTCTCGCCGACGGCGTCGCCACCGAGCTTGCCCATCTCCGCGGTGCAGATGGTGTCGCCGCCCAGCAGCTTGGCGTTGATGCCCAGCTGTTTCATCTGGCGCGCCATCGGTGCGCCCTGCGGCGCGTAGCCGCCGAAGAAGATCGCTTCGACCTTCTTGGTTTTCAGCTTGGTCAAAATGGCGCTGAAGTCGAACGACTTGTCGGTGGTGAACTCGTGGCCGGCCACGGTCATGCCGGCGGCCTTGGCCTGCTTCTTGAATTCCTCGGCCAGGCCCTGGCCGAAGGCGGTGCGGTCGTCGATCACGGCCACGGTCTTGAGCTTCAGTTCATTGGCCGCGTACAGCGCCATCTTGGAGCCCAGCTGGGAGTCGCTGGCGTTCACGCGGAACAGGCCCTTGTAGCCTTGCTGCGTGACTTTCGGATTGGTGGCGACGGTCGCGATCAATACGCCGGCGTCGTTGTAGGCGCGCGAAGCGGGGATGGCCACGCCCGAATTGTACGGGCCGACCACGTACTTGACGCCCTGGTCGATCAGCTTCTGGGCCGCCGCCACGCCGGCTTTCGGGTCGCCCTGGTCGTCTTCCGATTGCAGTTCGAACTTGAGCTTCTTGCCGGCTACGGTGATCGGCTTGGCGTTGAGTTCCTCGACCGCCAGGCGCGCGCCGTTCTCGTTGTCCTTGCCCGAAAACGCCTGGGCGCCGGACAGCGGGCCGCTGTGGCCGATCTTGACCACGGTGTCCTGCGCGTGGGCGCCGGTTGTGCCCAGCAGAGCGAGGCTGAGGGTAGCGGCAATATGCTTCAATTTCATGCGATCTCCTGAGGGTTTATTATAAGTTGATAGCAAGATTATCGCCAAAAACGCAAAATATTATCGCGTGACTTACGCTTTCGATTGGCCTGTTTTGTACTATATCGCCTTTCAAAGGGGCTGCGTTCAAAATTTAATTCGGTCCGCGCGGGTGCCTGGCGTCCTCCTCGCGCTTGCGGATGCGCGCCAGCGCGGCGTTGATGCGGTCGATGATGCCGTCGTCCTTGTCGCGGGCGATGGCGAAAAACTGGCCGCTGTCGGTGGTCAGTGGCTTGGGCAGCACGCTGAAGCCGGCGTTGGCCGCGGTACCGATGGCCGGCAGGCGCGGGGCCATGAAGGCGCGGATGTTGTCCTCCAGGTCTTTCGCGCTCAAGCCGTCGGGCTGGAACAGCAGCACCACGTCCACCCGCTTGAGCATCAGGCGGGTCAGGCGGGTGCCGCGCGAGGAGATGTCGTCGTCGGTGCGGAACAGCGTGCCGCGCGCAGCGTCGAATTCCCGGCCGTAGCTGTAGCCGCGCACCGTGTCGACGGTCTTGCCGCGCAGGTCTTCGAGGCGGTTGAAGGGGAAGGTGGCGTCGCTGCGCGTGACCAGCCACAGGCTGTTGTGGGTGGCGGCGTCGGAGTAATGCAGCGTGCGCAGGCGGTCGGCGGTTTTCGGCAGGCCGTAGATCAGGCCGACGCCGTTGAGGGCGTAGCGCTCGGCGCGCGCCCATGGATAGGTGCGCGGCTCGAAGGTGACGCCCAGCTCCTGCGCCACCGCATCGAGCACCTTGCGTTTGACGGCCGGCATGGGGCGCGGCTTGCCTTGCTCGTCGAGCGTGTCGCCGATCAGCAGCGGCACCACCGTCGCCGCCGCCACGGCTGGCACCAGCGGAGCGCAGGACAGCACGGCGGCAAGCAGCATACCCGGTATCGGCAATCGTTTCATCGGCAATGGAGCAGTGAGCATCGGCCGATTATTACATGCTTCCCGCAAGCGCCCCCGGTTTATGGAGCGTTGCCCAAGGCGCGTGAACGGGAGGCCGGTTCCACCGCCGGTACGCGTGGTATCGCGCCGTTTGCCGCCTGGGCGGCGCGGATGTTGGCGTGGGCGCCGGTGTCGTTAATGTTGTAGGCGGCGATGGCGGAAGCCAGCGCAGGATTGGCGCGCAGCGGGTCGTTCTGCTGCGCGCTGGCCTGCGCTGCCGCCACTTGCGCGGCGGCGCTCTGGGCGGCTTGGGCCTGTGTCACGGCGTTTTGCGCGGCGCTGGCCTGCTGCTCGGCAGCGAGGGCTGCCGCGTTGGCTGCCGCCAGGTTGGCGGCGTCCGTGGCGGTGGTGGCGCTGGTCTGTGCGGCGCCCGCTTGCTGGGCTGCGGCGTTGGCGGCGGCATTCTGGGCCGCCAGCGCGTCGGCGGCGTTCCGGGCCGCTTGCGCGGCAGCGGCGGCCGACGCGGCGGCCGCGTTGGCGGCGGCCAGGTTCGCTGCGGCACTTTGCACCGCCGTTGCCTGCTGGGCCGCGGTGGCGTTGGCGGCGTTGACGGCGCCTGCCGCCGCCGCCTCGTCGGCGGCATTGCGTGCGATCGCCGCCTGCACGACGGCTTGATTGTTGGCCGCTGTCGCTGCGTTCAGTTCAGCTGATGAGCGCTGGCTGGCCGCCTGCGCGGCGGCGTTGGCCTCGGCCGTTTGGGCGCCGGCCTGCGGGCTGGCTTGAGCGGCGGCCGCTTGGGTCGTGGCCGGAGTGCTGCCTTGCACGGCGGCCGGCGTCAGCGCGGCCTGCTCCCTGGCGGCCAGCGTTTCCAATGCGTTGGTGCCGGCGGCGCTCAGCTGGTCGGCAAAACGCGTGGCCTGTGCGCTGAAAGTGCTGAACGTATTTTGCAAAATCTGGGTGGTGGCCTGCTGGTTGGTATCGAAGGCGGTCCGCAATACCTGGTTGTCCAGCGACAGCCCGCCACTGGCGTCCGACAGCAGCGGCGCCTGCAGGGTGACGCCGATCTGCGCCAAGCCCTGGACTGCCGACTGTTGCTGAAGGCTTTGCACCAGGTTGTTGAGCAGCGACGGTCCTTGCGGCTGAGCCTGGTTGAAGTCAACCGAGGGCAGCAAATTGAACGCGTTCACCACATTTTGCGTGGCGTCGTTCAAGGTCGTCGCGCCATGGTCCGGAGCGGCGCCCTGGGCGAGGGCGTCTTGAAGCCGGGTCAGCTGTTCCCGGGACTGCGAGACCGTCAGCAGGAAGTTGGCTACCGGCGATAAATCGATGGTCACCGAGGCCGCTGGCGGCGCGTCGGTGGCCGAGCCGGCGGCGGCCACCTGGTTGGGCTGCACCTCCGACAGCGGAGTGACGCTGCCTGGCGCCGCCGTCGACGCTGATGGGATAGGAAACATGCCGCTCTCCTGGGCTGAGTGTACCAGCCAGCATGCGCTATTCAGGCGCAGTCGTCCGTGTGCCAGTTCACATAGCGGACCGATCGCCGCCATGCGGCGCGGGGCGCAGCTCTCTGTTAGTTTCCGCACGGTTAAGTCCCGGCGAGGCGTTTATCGTTGTCCTTGCAGTTCCAACATTCACCCGAAAAGGAAAGCATCATGGAAAACAGTATCGAGAGCAAAACCAGTTCCACCCGCGACGGCGTCACCCAGATCGGCAACAACCTGCGCGCCGATGCGCACGCGGCCATCGACAAGATCGCCGACAAGGTCCCGCCCGCCACCGACCGCCTGGCCAACAGCGTCCACAGCGGCGTCGACAAGGTGGCCGATGGTGTCAACAAGGTGGCCGACACCGTGGACAGCACGTCCGGCCGCCTGATCGCGCGCGGCAAGCAGATGGGTCAGAGCTACAAGGCGCTGGCGGAATCGGGCCGCGGCCGCGTGCGCGCCAATCCCGCCATTTCCGTCCTGCTGGCCGCCGCCGCCGGCTATGGCCTGTCCAAGCTGCTGAGTTCGCGCAGCGCCAAGTAACACCGGGCCGGCGCCGGCCGGCTCTTCCCCTCCATCCAGCCTATCCCTTTTGGCCAAACTGTAAATCACGCAACAATGGCGTGCAGAGTGATATGCTCGGCACTACGCAGATTGCGCAGATCAGGCCCCCCAAACAGATCAGGATCAGCTGAGCATGGACGTGTACGCTCCACAAGTATGGCTTCCGCATGAGCGTCCCTCCTTGCCGGGATCGCCTTCGACACCGCTGCACACGGCCGAGCGCCGGCTGGCCTTCCTGGTGATCGGCTTCATCGTCGCCGTCACCGGCGGCCTGGGGAACGCGCTGGTGTCGGTCAACCTGCCTTACCTGCAAGGCTCGCTGGGCGTTTATTCGGCGGAGATCCAGTGGCTGCCGGCCGCCTATGTGATGGCCAATGTGTCGATGAACCTGCTGCTGGTGAAATTCCGCCAGCAGTACGGCCTGCGCCTGTTCACCGAGTTATTCCTGGTGCTGTACGCGCTGGCCACCGTGGCCCACCTGTTCGTGCACGGCCTGGCCTCGGCCATCGCGGTGCGGGCGGCGCACGGCATGAGCGGCGCGGCGCTGACTACCCTTGGACTGTATTACACCTTGCAAGCCTTCCCGGCGCAGCACCGGCTCAAGGCGGTGGTGTTCGGCATCGGCTTCTCGCAGCTGGCGCTGCCGATGGCGCGGCTGTTCTCGTCGGAGCTGATGGAGTTCGGCGAATGGCGCGGCCTGTACTTCTTCGAGCTGGGCCTGGCCCTGCTGTCGCTGGCCTGCGTGATGGCGCTCAAGCTGCCGCCGGGGGACCGCGTCAAGGCCTTCGAGAAGATGGACTTCCTCACCTTCGGCCTGTTCGCGCCCGGCGTGGCCTTGCTGTCGGCGGTGCTGGCGCTGGGCCGCACCGTGTGGTGGTTCGAATCGCGCTGGCTGGGTTTGAGCCTGGCCGGCGCCATCGTGCTGATCGCCGCCGCGCTGCTGGTCGAGCATAACCGCGCGCGCCCGCTGATCAACACGCGCTGGCTCAGCACCGGCAATATCGCGCGGCTGGCCATGTCGGTGCTGCTGATCCGCGTGGTGCAGTCGGAGGCCAACGGCACCGTGGGCTTCCTGCAGGCGCTGGGCCTGAACAACGACCAGATGCAGATGTTATGGGTCATCGTCATGATCGGCACCGTGGCCGGGCTGGTGGCCAGCGCGCTGACCATCACGCCGGCGCGCATCCCCTTGCAGCTGATGTTCTCGCTGGCGGTGATGGCGGCCGGCGCCTACATGGATTCCGACGCCACCAACCTGACCCGGCCCGAAGACCTGTATGTGAGCCAGTTCCTGCTGGCCTTCGGCGGCGCCTTCTTCATCGGGCCGACGTTTGTGTCGGGCTTCGGCGCCGTGATCGCGGCGCCGAATAACCTGGTCAGCTTTTCGGTCATGTTCAGCATCACGCAGACGCTGGGCAGCCTGCTTGGCACGGCCTTGGTCGGCACTTTCCAGGTGGTGCGCGAAAAATTCCACTCCAGCATACTGGTCGAGCATCTGACCCTGCTCGATCCGCAGGTGGCGGCGCGCATCCAGAGCGGCGGCGCGGCGTTGGCCGATCCCGCCACCCGCAGCGCCACCGGCGTGGCAGCGCTGGGCGCGGCCGCCACGCGCGAAGCCAACATCCTGGCCTATAACGATGTCTTCCTGATGATTACCCTGGTGGCGTTGCTGACACTGGCCTGGATGCTGGGCCGCCACCTGTGGTCGGTGTGCGTGGTGTGCCCGGGCAGTCCGGCGCACAACGCGCAGACCGGCATGGCCAATGTCTCTCTCAATAACTCCGGATCGCGCTGACCTACATGGCTAACAATACTCCCGACAATTCCTCTTCCTCCGAAACCCGCGTCGCGGCGGTGGCTGCGGCGGCTGCGGCGGCCGCCGTCGCCGCGGCCGCGCCCACCGCGCCGGCGCCGGACCGGCGCGCGCAGATCATTTCGGCGATTGCGTTTTCGTTCGTGGCGCTGGTCGGTGTGCTGATCGTGCTGTATGCGTGGCGGCTGCCGCCATTCAGCACCGCCATCGTCTCCACCGAGAACGCGCTGGTGCGCGGGCAGGTCACGCTGATCGGCACCCAGCTGCCCGGCTACGTAGTCGACGTGCGGGTGCAGGATTTCCAGCAGGTCAAGCAGGGCGATTTGCTGGTGCTGATCGACGACCGCGTCTACCAGCAGCGCTACGACCAGGCGCAGGCGCAGCTGGCGGCGCAGAAGGCGGCGCTGGCCAACTGGGAGCAGGCGCGCCGCACGGCGGAAGCCGGCGTGGCGCTGAACCAGGCCACGCTGGCCAACGCGGAAGCGCAGGCCGCCAAGTCGGTGGCCGATTTGAGCCGCGTGAATTCGCTGGCGGCGGACGGCTCGCTGTCCCTGCGCGAACAGGATTCGTCCAAGGCAGCCAAGGTGCAGACCGCGGCGGCGGTGGCGCAGGCGCGCGCCAGCCTGGAGATCGCCAAACAGCAGGTCCAGACGGTGGTGGTGAACAAGCTGTCGCTGGAGGCGGCGGTGGCCAATGCGACGGCGGCGCTGAAGGCGGCCAGGGTGGATCTGGATAACACGCGCATCACCGCGCCGGAGGACGGCCAGCTGGGCCAGGTCACGGTGCGCAAGGGCGCCTACGTCAACACCGGCGCGCAGTTGATGGGATTGGTGCCGCGCCAGCTGTGGGTGATCGCCAACCTGAAGGAGACGCAGATGAACGGCGTGCAGGTCGGCCAGAGCGCCACCTTCAAGGTCGATGCGCTGGACGGCGCGCAGCTGACCGGCCAGGTGGAGCGGATTTCGCCGGCCACCGGTTCGGAGTTCAGCGTGCTGCCGGCCGATAACGCGACCGGCAATTACGTCAAGATCGCGCAGCGCATACCGGTGCGCATCCGCATCGATCCGGGCCAGGCCAAGGCGCGCCGGCTGGCGCCGGGGATGTCGGTGGTGGTCAGCATCGACACGTCGGCGGTGCTCAACGATGCGAACGCTGTGCCGGTCAAGACCGCCGGAGTCAAGCCATGAGACAGGGCGTTGTAGCCGCGTCGCCGGTGGCGCTGGTGTCGGCGTTGGTGCTGGCGCTGGCCGGCTGCGCCGCCAAGGCGCCGCCGCCGCCCGCATCGAGCTTGCAGACGCCGTCCGCCTGGCGCACCCTCGCCGGGACGGCGCAGGGCGCGGCCGTGCAGGCGCAATGGTGGCAGGCCTTCGGCGATCCCGCATTGAGCGCGCTGGTGGCCGCCGCGCTGGAACACAACGGCGACCTGCGCATCGCCCGCGCGCGCGTGGCGCAGTACCGCGCGCTGGTGGGCGTGGCCGCCGCCGGCCAGAAGGCCAACGTCTTCGTCGACACCGCGCCGACCCGCACGCGCCAGCTGGCCTACAACGGCGTGCCTTACGTTACCAATGTCTACCAGGCCGAGTTCCAGGCCAGCTATGAGGTCGATGTGTGGGGCCGCCTGGCCGCGCTGACCGACGCCGCCACCGCCACCTATCAGGCGGAGCAGGCCAACGCCGATGCGGCGGCGTTGTCGATCGCCGCCACCGTGGCGTCGGGTTATCTGAACCTGCGCGGCCTGGACGCCCAATTGGCGCTGACCGAAGCTACGCTGAAGCTGCGCGAAGAATCGCGCGACCTGGCCAAGCGCCAGTTTGACGTGGGCTACAGCTCGCGGCTGGAGTGGCTGCAGGCGCAGGCCGAATACCAGACCACCGCCGAGCAGGTGCCGCAGCTGAAGCGCGCGATTTTCGAGCAGGAGAATGCGCTGTCCATCCTGGCCGGCGGCAATCCCGGCCCGGTCGCGCGCGGGCTGGAGCTGGCGGCCTTGTCGGCGCCGGCGGTGCCGGCCGGGCTGCCGTCCGAACTGCTGCGGCGCAGGCCGGATATCGCGCGCGCCGAATTCAACCTGGTCGCCGTCAACGCCAACCTGGCCGCCACGCGCGACCAGCTGCTGCCGTCGTTCAAGCTGACGATGGTGGGTGGGGTGCAGAATTTGAAGTGGCACGATTTCATCAACGCGCCGACCGCGCTGTGGCGCTTGACCGGCGCCGTCGCCGCGCCGGTGTTCGAGGGTGACCGCGTGCAGTACCAGACCGAGGCAGCGGCGGCGCAGCGCGACCAATCGATTTACGCTTATGAAAACGCGGTGCGCACAGCCTTCGCCGAAACCGACAACAGCCTGGGGGCGCTGGCGCGTCTGAAGGAGCAGGCGGTGCAGAACGACGCGCGCCGCGCCACGGCGGCCGAAACGCTGCGCATCGCGCACAACCGCTACCGCAACGGCTACGCTTCGTATCTGGAGGAACTGGATGCCCAGCGCACGCTGTACAACGCCGACGTCGGCCGCTTGCAGCTGAAGACGCGCATGCTGGTGGCGTCGGTGGATTTGTATCGCGCGATGGGTGGCGGCTGGGCGGCCGCCGGTCATTCCCGCGAAGGCGGGAATCCATAGGCGGCGCGCTCGCCAGTGACGCATGCTGTCTATAGATTCCCGCTTTCGCGGGAATGACGGTGGTTATTTCACCGGAATGCACAGCTCCGATTCGAACACACCGGTGGCCGGGTCCATCGCATAGTCGGCCGGATAGCGCTCGAAGCACGGGCCGGCGTCGACCTTGCCCTCGGCGTGCAGCTGGCCGAAGAACTCTCCCCATGCCGCCGGCACCTGCTCGCCAGTGCCCTTGAACTTGGCGACGGCGTAGCGGCCGGCAGGGAGGAAGGCTTCCCTCGCCGGTTCCTTGATCGGATAGGCGTCCGACACTTCAACGCAGGCGTCGTAGCGGCACTCGGCCGGCGGCGTGGTGGACGGATCGTCCTGCGCCACGCCGTAGGTGACTTTGTTCACCAGCCCGAAGGCCTTCTGCCACGGCGTGAACACTTCCTTCCAGAACTCGCCGATCGGCGCGCCGAACGGGCCCTTGTAGCGCAGGTAGGCTACGCGTACTGCCGGTAAATCCTTGACTTCATATTCCATGATGATCTCCTCGTGTTAGTGTCCGCCGCCGGCGATCTTGCGCAGCGGCGTCGCGGTTTCTTCAGGGGCCGGCGCCGGCGTGCGGCGCAGCCTGGCCATCAGGCGTTGCAGCAGGTGTTCCAGGTCGTCGATGTAGGTGAACACGGCCGGCACCACCAGCAGGCTCAGTAAGGTCGACGTGATCAGGCCACCGATCACGGTGATCGCCATCGGCGAACGGAAGCTCGGATCGGCGCCCCAGCCCAGCGCCAGCGGCATCATGCCGGCGCCCATCGCGATGGTGGTCATCAGGATCGGACGGCTGCGCTTGTGGCAAGCGTCGACCAGGGCTTCGAAACGGCTCATGCCTGCCTGACGCGCCAGAATAGCATAATCAACCAATAAGATTGAGTTCTTTGTAACGATCCCCATCAGCATAATCAGCCCGATCATCGACGGCATCGACAGCGCGCGGCCGGTGATCAGCAGCGCCACGAAGGCGCCGCCGATCGACAGCGGCAGCGCCGCCAGAATCGTGGTCGGCTGCATGAAGTCCTTGAACAGCAGCACCAGCACGCAGTAGATGCACAACACGCCGATCAGCATGGCGATGCCGAAGCTGGCGAACAGCGCGGCCATCTCCTGGGTGTCGCCCAGCTCCGCGATCTTCACCGCCGGCGGCAGGTTGCGCATGGTCGGCAGCGCGCGCGCTTCGGTGTTCACCTCGCCCAGCGAGCGCTTGCCCAGTTCCACTTCCAGCGTGACGTTGCGGCTGCGGTTGAGGCGATTGATCTGCGCCGGGCCGCTCTCCATGGTGATGGTGGCGACGGTGGCCAGCAGGACCGGGCCGTTCTTGCCCGGCACCGTCAGGCGGCCGATGGCGTCCAGGTCGGCGCGCACGGCGTCCGGCAGCTTGACGCGGATCGGCACCTGGCGTTCCGGCAGGTTCATCTTGGTCAGGTCGGTGTCGTAGTCGCCGGCGGTGGCCACGCGCACGGTCTGGCCGATGGACGCGGCGGTCACACCCAGGTCGGCGGCCTTGGCGAAGTCCGGCGTGACGATGATCTCCGGACGCACCAGCGAGGCGCTGGAGCGCACGTTGCCGACGCCTTTGAGCGTGCGCATTTCGCGCTCGACCTTTTGCGCCGTCTCCTTCAGCGCGACCGGGTCTTCGCTGCGCAGCACCAGCTGCATCTTGACGCCGTTGTCCGGCGGGCCCACCTTGAAGCGGGCGCCGGGAATGGCGCTGAGCTTCTGGCGGATTTCGCCCTCCAGGTCGGCCATCGATTCCTTGCGGTCGTTGCGGTGGGCGGTGGTCAGCGTCAGCACGGCGTTGCGCGCTTCGGCCGGAGTGCCGGGCGCGAAGGCGTCGCCGCTGGAGCCGCCGCCGATGGAGCTGAACACCGCCTTGATGCCTTTGACTTCCATCGCGGCCAGGCGGGCGCGCTCGGCGACTACACGGGTTTCGGCCAGCGTGGAGCCGGGTGGCAGTTCCAGGTTGATCTGGGTCTGCGCGCGGTCGGCGGCCGGCACGAAGCCGGTCGGCAGCAGGCCCACCAGCATGATCGAGCCGACGAAGAAGGCGGCCGAGGCGATCGCCGTCACCAGCCGGTGCGTCAGGCACCAGCGCATCACGCGGATGTAGCGCGTCATCAGCCAGCCGTCTTTTTCTTCGGCGTGGACCACCGGCTTGAGGATGTAGGCCGCCATCATCGGCGTTAGCAGACGGGCCACCACCAGCGAGGCCAGCACCGCCACCACAGCGGTCCAGCCGAACTGCTTGAAGAACAGGCCGGGCACGCCGCCCATGAAGGCGGTCGGCAGGAATACGGCGACCAGCGCGAAGGTGGTGGCGATCACCGCCATGCCGATTTCGTCGGCCGCTTCCATCGCCGCCTCCATCGGGGTTTTACCCATGCGCAGGTGGCGCGCGATGTTTTCGATTTCAACGATGGCGTCGTCCACCAGCACGCCCACCACCAGCGCCATCGACAGCAGCGTCACGGTGTTGAGGGTGTAGCCGAACAGGTACAGACCGAGGAAGGCCGGCATCACCGACAGCGGCAGCGCGGCGGCGGCCACCAGCGTGGCGCGCCAGTCGCGCAGGAACCACCACACCACCAGCACCGCCAGGATGGCGCCTTCGTACAGCAGCTCCATCGAGCCCTTGAAGTTTTCCTCGACCGGGAAGGCGTTGTCGATCACCGGCTTCAGTTCGACGCGCGGGTTGGCGCGGCTCAGTTCCTCGATGGCGGCGCGCGCGCCCTTGGCAACGGCCAGTTCGCTGGCGCCCTTGGTGCGGAAGACTTCAAAGCCGATCACCGGCACGCCGTCCTGCAGGGCGATGGCGCGCGGTTCGGAGACGGTGTCGGTCACGGTGGCCACCTGGTCGAGGCGCACGCGGCGGCCGTCGGTCAGCGGCAGCTCAATGGCGGCCAGCGCGGCCGCGCTCTGCACGGTGGCGATGGTGCGCACCGATTGCTCGGCGCCGCTGACGTCACCGCGTCCGCCCGGCGCTTCCTTCTGCACCAGGCGCAGTTGGCGCGACACGTCCAGCGCGGACACGCGCAGCGCCGCCATGCGGGCGTCGTCGAGCTCCACGCGGATCTCGCGCTTCACGCCGCCGACGCGCTTGACCGCGCCCACGCCGGGCACCGCCAGCAGGCGCTTGGAGACGGCGTTGTCGACGAACCAGCTCAGTTCCTGGTTGTCCATCTTCTCGCCGGACGTTTTGGCGGCTGCCGCGGTGAAGGTCATGATCACGCGGCCGGCGGTGGAGGCCTTGGTCACGGTCGGGTCGCGCAGCTCGGCCGGCATGTCGGCCTTGACGCGGGCCACGGCGTCGCGCACCTCGTTGACAGCGTCGGAGATCGGCTTCTCAAGTATGAACTCGACGGTGGTGGTGGAGACGCCGTCCAGCACCGTGGTGTAGATGTTCTTGATGCCTTGCAGCGTGGCGACCGAGTCCTCGATCTTGCGCGCCACTTCGGTTTCCAGCTGGGCCGGCGCGCTGCCGTCCAGCGTGGCGGTGACGGTCACGATGGGCAGTTCGATGTCCGGGAAGTCCTGCACCGGATTGGCCTTGAAGGCCATCATCCCGGCCAGCGTCAGCAGCGCGAACAGCATGATCGCCGGGATGGGGTTCTTGATCGACAGGGAGGAAAAATTCATGGCGTGTCCTTACTTGGCGGCCAGCTTAGTTGCCAGCTTGGTTGCCAGTTTTGCGACCGGCGCGGTCTCGGCGACGTTGTGTACCAGGTCGCCGTCGTTCAGGAAGCCGGCGCCGCGCACCACCACCGGCGTGTCGGCGGTCAGGCCGCCCAGCACTTCGATGCGGTCGCCCAGGCGGCGGCCCGGCTGCACCTTGATCTGGCTGACATGCTGGTCGGCGTTGAGGCGGAACACGAAGCTGAAGCCGTCGCGCACGACGATGGATTGCTGCGGCACCGTCATCGCCTCCGACGTGCCCAGCTCGAACTGGCCGCTGGCGAACATGCCGGCCTTGAACGGCGCGTCCTTGACGCCGGCGCCGGCCGGCAGGTCGACGTAGACCAGCGCGGAGCGGGTCTGCGCGTCGACGGTCGGCGCGATCATGCGCACCTTGCCGGTCGCCTCGCTGCCGTTGGCGGCCTTGATGACGGCGCTGGTGCCGGTCTTCAGGTTGCGCAGATCGGCGGCCACCACTTCGGCGCGCCACTCCAGGCGGCCCTGGCGGATCATTCGGAACAGCTCCGTGCCGGGGCCGGAGACCGCGCCCACCGTGGCGTTGTTGGTCCGGGCCGAGATGATGCCGCTGTCCGGCGCCACGACCCTGGTGTATTTGAGGCGCAGCTGCTGGCTGGCCAGCGCCGCCTTGGCCGAGGCAATGCGGGCGTTGGCGGTCTGCTCGGCCGTGGTGTACTGGCTGATTTGCTGCGCGCTCAGGGCGCCGGTGTTTTGCAGCGTGCGCGCGCGGGCGGCGTTGGCGACGGCGTCGGCGGCGTTGGCTTCGGCCTCCTGCACGGCGGCCCTGGCCTGCGCCAGGTCGGCGTTGATGGTATCGGCCGAGAACACGGCCAGCACGTCGCCGGCCTTGACCACGTCGCCGACGTTGACGCGCACTTCGGTCAGGCGCAAACCGTTCGATTCGCTGCTGACGCTCGCTTCCTGCCAGGCGGCGACGTTGCCGTTGGCGGCCAGCTTGATGGGCAGGCGCGCGGCCGACGGCTTGGTGGTGGTGACGGTCAATGCCGGCTTGGCGGTTTCCGCTTTCTTGTCGTCGGCGGCCTGGGTGGCGGACGGGTAGAACGCCATGCCGGCGCCACCGATGACGAATACGGCCAGCAGTGCGCAGGCGACAGGCTTCAGATTGGTTTTCAGGTTTTTCATGATCGGTCTTGTGGTTAGTTGGCGCTGACGACGGCGGCGGCGCCGTCGGCCGGGGCTGTCCAGCCGCCGCCGGCGGCGCGGTACAGCGCTACCCAGGCCGCGCTGCGCTCGCGCTGCAGGTTGATGACGGTTTGTTCGGCGGCCAGGCGGGTGCGGCGCGCGTCTTCCAGTTCGAACAGGCTGGCCAGGCCGTTCTTGTAGCGGTCTTCCACGGCGGTGTAGTTGACGCGGTAGCCGTCCAGCGCGGCCTGGGCGTCGGTGGCGCGGGCGCCGGTGGCGTCCAGGTTGACCAGCGCCTGTTCCACTTCGCTCACGGCCTGGCGCACGGTGGCGCGGTAGCTGGAGACGGCGGCCTCGTAGCGGGCGCTGGCCGCGTCGACGTTGGCGCGGCGCTTGCCGGCGTCGAAGATCGGCAGCGACAGCGAGACCGGGCCGATGGTCCAGGTGTCGGTGCCGGTGTTGACGCCACCGGAACGGAAATTGCCGTAGCCGATGGAGCCGGACAAGGCCAGGCGCGGATAGCGCTGCGCCTGCGCGCTGCCGACATCGGCGCTGGCGGCGGTCACTTCGCGTTCGGCGGTGAAGACGTCGGGCCGCTGGCTCAGCGTGCGCGCCGGCAGTTCGGCGATGGCGATGGCCGGCGCGCTGGCGGCGGCGCCGGCCGCTGCCGATGCGCCGGCGGCCAGCTTGCCGCGCAGCTCAGGTTCGGCGATGGCGGTCAGCGCCACCAGCGCCTTCACGTTGACGTCGCAGGCGGCGCGCTGGGCCAGGTAGCGGTTGTTGCCGTCGGCCGCGCTGGCGCGTGCCAGCGCCAGGTTGGCCGGCGACTGGAAGCCTGCCTTGGCGCTCAGCTCCGTCAGGCGCGCGGTGTCGGCGCGCGAGGCGGCGTCCTGCTTGGCCACGGCCAGCAGCTGCTCGCAGGCGCGCAGGCCGTAGTATTGGTTGGCCACTTCGGCCGCCACCGAGACGCGGGCGTCGTGCCAGCCTGCGTGGGCGCTGTCCAGGCGCGCTTGCGCGGCGTCGCGCGCGGCGCTGCGGCCTCCGAACAGGTCGATCTCCCACGAGGCCTGCAGGGCCGCCTGCGAGGTGGTCCCCGTCGGCAGCGCCGATTGCTGGTTGGAGCGGCTGATGCTGGCCGACGCGTCCAGCGACGGCGCCAGCGCGGCGCCCGCCGCCACGCGCTCGGCGCGCGATTGCGCGATGCGCGAGCCGGCCGTGGCGATGGACGGGCTGACGGCTTGCGCCGATTCGATCAGCTGCACCAGCAGCGCGTCGCTCTGGCGGCTCCACCAGCTGGCCAGGTCGGCCTGGCTGCCGTTGTGCGGCAGCGGCGCTTGCCACTGCTGCGGCGCTTGCGCGGCCACATGCGGCGCGGGCGCCTGCGTGGCACAGGCGCTCAGCGACGCGGCGACGGCCAGTGCCGCCGCCCTCAGGAATATCTTCATGCTTTTCCTTGTTGAAGTTTGGATTTCTCGGCCAGCACCACGGCTTCGGCAAAGCCCACCAGGTACTGCAACCATGTCTCTATCGCCCCCGGCGCGGCCAGCAGGTGCGGCGTGATCGTGGCGATGATGTCGCGGCCCACCATCAGCTGCACCGCCATGCCGACCAGGGCATAGGCCAGCCGGTGCACGTCGTCGTTGGGCTGCTCCAGGCCCAGGTGACGGCTCAAGGCACCCACCATCGCCAGGTGTTCCGGCTTGATGTTGTTGTCGATCTCCTGCTGCCACAAGCCGGTCGGTTCCAGCATCTCCCGGTAAAACAAACGCAGCATCAGCTGCGCATCGCCGTCCATCATCAGCGGCAACAGCATCTGCCGGTAGAAGCCCTCCAGCGTTTGCCGCAGCGTGAAGTGCGGCTGCGCGAACATCGCGATGTTTTCAGGCTCCGGCTGGCACATGAAGCTGAAGCAGGCCTGGTACAGCCCCGCCTTGTCGCCGAAGTAGTAGCTGATCGCGGCGACGTTGGCGCTGGCCGCCTGGGCGATCTCGCGGGTCGAGGTTTTGGAAAAGCCCTGCGCGGCGAACAGGCGCATGGCCGCCTGCAACAGGCGCTCGCGCGATTGCTCGCCGTCCGAACGTGGCTTGCGGCCGTCGTCGGCGGGCTGGCTGGTATCGATGGAAGTGGGTTTAGCGTTCATGGGCCGCATTACAACACATAATTTAAACAATTGATATAACTAAATCAGTTGTTTAATTTATTTCTGAAGCAATGCTAACAGCCGCTTACAACCGATACATGGCAGTCGTTTGGGACCCGGCAATATTGCGTTATAAAGTAAATATATTTTTCAACTGGAGCGTCGTCATGAACTTCTACCGCTGGATCGCCACGGCCGCCGCCTTGGCCGCCTCCGCCGCTTCCGTCATGGCGGCCGAGCCGCTGACGCCGGAGCAGGCCGCCGCCCATGTGCTGAATCGCATTGGCTACGGCCCCAAGCCGGGCGACATCGAGCGGGTGACGCAGATGGGCGTGCAGCGCTACATCGATGCGCAGTTGAACGCCGGCGCGCCGCTGCCGCCGGCGTTGAGCGCGCGCCTGGCCAGCCTGGGCGCGGTGCAGGAACCGGCCGGCGTGGTGATGCGGCGCTTCCTCGAAGTGCGCGCGATGGCGAAGGACGAGTCGGACGGCGACAAGGCCAGGCGCCGCGAGGTGGTCACCGCCATCGCGCAGCAGACGGCGGAGGCGCGCATCGCCCGCGCGGTCGACAGCCCGAACCAGCTGGAAGAGGTAATGGTCGATTTCTGGTTCAATCACTTCAACGTCTTCGCCGGCAAGGGCGTCGACCGCGCGCTGATCGCCAGCTACGAGCGCGACGCGATCCGTCCCTACGCGCTGGGGAACTTCCGTGATCTGCTGGGCGCCACCGCGCACCATCCGGCCATGCTGTACTACCTGGATAACTGGGTCTCCACCGCCAACGGCTACGTCCCACGCGGCAGAAAGCAGGGCGGCCAGAAAGCCAAGAGCAGCGGCCTGAATGAAAACTATGCGCGCGAGCTGATGGAGCTGCACACCATGGGCGTGGACAGCGGCTACACGCAGAAGGACGTGACCGAACTGGCGCGCATGCTGACCGGCTGGACCTACGACAACCGCGAGCTGGTCACGCGCAACCGCACCTTCGCCTTCGACGCCGCGCGCCACGACCATGACGACAAGGTCTGGCTGGGCCGCCGCATCAGGGCCGGTGGCCAGGAGGAGGGCGAGTACGCGCTGGACGTGCTGGCGATGCTGCCGGCCACCGCGCATCACCTGAGCTTCCAGCTGGCGCAGTACTTCGTGCAGGACCAGCCGCCGCCGGCGCTGGTGGACCGCATGGCCAAGAGCTACATCGACAGCAGGGGCGACATCCGCAGCGTGCTGCGCACCCTGTTCGCCAGCGCCGAGTTCATGGCACCGGAAGCGGTGGGCGCGAAGTTCAAGACGCCGTATCAATACGTGATCTCGGCGGCACGCGCCAGCGACACGGCGCCGTCGGACATCAAGCAGACGCTGGGCGTGCTGAACCGCCTCGGCATGCCGCTGTACGGCTGCCAGACGCCGGACGGCTACAAGAACACGCAGGACGCGTGGCTCAATCCCGATGCGCTGAGCCGGCGCATCGCCTTCGCCACGCAACTGGCGCCGGCGCTGGACGTGCAGGCCTTGCAGGCGACGCTGGCCGGGTCGATCTCGGCCAGGACGCAGGGCGCGATCGCCGGCAGTCCGCCGCCGCTGCGCGCGGCCATGCTGCTGGGTAGTCCCGATTTCATGCAGCGCTAATCATCCGACGGAGACCATCATGCAACGCAGAGACTTCCTCAACACGCTGGCCGCCGGCGCCGGCCTGATGATACCGCTGGGCCGCCACGCCTGGGCCGCCACGGCCGCCGCGCCGGGCGCCGACGCCACCGGCCGCAAGCTGATCGTGGTCATGCTGCGCGGCGCGGTGGACGGCTTGAACGTGGTGGCGCCGGTGGCCGACGCCAACTACGCGCGCCTGCGTCCGACCATCGCGCTGGCGCGGCCGGGCGACGACAACGGCGCGCTGAATCTGGACGGCTACTTCGGCCTGCATCCGGCGCTGGCGCCGCTGCTGCCGTTGTGGGAGCAGAAGAAGCTGGCCTTTGTCCACGCCAGCGGATCGCCGGACGCCACCCGCTCGCACTTCGACGCGCAGGACTACATGGAGTCTGCCACGCCCGGCGTCAAGAGCACGGCGGACGGCTGGATGAACCGGCTGGTGGCGGCGCTGCCCGGCACCGCCACGCCGACGCGCGCGCTGAGCATAGGCCCGACCATGCCGCGCATCCTGTCGGGCCATGCGGCGGCGGTCAACCTGGCCAACGGCGCGGCCGGCACCAAGGCCAATGTGCTGGACCGGCCGGCGGTGAGCAAGGCCTTCGACCAGCTGTATGCGGACAACGCGCGCTTCGGCGCCGCCTACCGGCAGGGCCAGGACGCGCACAAGGAAGTGATGGACGCGGCGGCCGGCAAGATGGTCGGCGGCGGCATGGGCGGCGGCGCGATGATGTCCGCCGAGATGCAGGCGGCAAACGGCGGCGCGCCTTTGCCCAACGGCTTCCCCGACGACGCGGCGCGGCTGGCGGCGCTGATGCGCAACGATCCGAATATCCAGCTGGCCTTCGTCGCGCTGGGCGGTTGGGACACGCACGCCAGCCAGGGCGCGGCGCGCGGCCAGCTGGCCAACCGCCTGCAGCCGCTGGGGCAGGGCCTGGCGGTGCTGGCGCAGCGACTGGGGCCGCTGTTCGACCAGACCACCATCGTGGTGATGTCGGAGTTCGGCCGCACTGCGCGCGAGAACGGCAACGGCGGCACCGACCATGGTCATGGCAATGTGATGTGGGTGCTGGGCGGCGGTGTCAACGGCGGCAAGGTGCTGGGCGACTGGCGCGGCGTCGGCGACGCGGACTTGAACGAAGGCCGCGACCTGCCGGTGACGACCGATTTCCGCACCGTACTGGCGACCATCGCCGAGCGTCACCTGCGCTTGAGCGACAAGCAGCTGGTGCAGGTGTTCCCGTCGCTGCCGCGCGGCGGTGGCCTTGATTTGTTGCGCGCCTGATCCGGCGTGCAACCCGCATGCTTTTAGCGATACGCTTGCCTGCCGCTTAGGGGGCGGACGGGGACGCCGAGTCCCTGTGGGTCCGACCCCGCATGGCCGTGCGGGGTAAAAAAAACGCCCGCTACCTTGACGGTGCGGGCGGAATTCCAATGTTCAGCGAACGGTTGGAGGAGACAGTTCCAACTATATGCCGATTTATGTTGCGGTGCAATACCGTAGAACTACGGTGACGAAGCTTCTACAGTATAAAAAAGTCAAACTTTATGCGGCAGCGCCAGCGTGAACGTGCTGCCCTGGCCGAAGTCGCTCTTGAAGAACAGCGAGCCGCCGATCAGGTTGGCCAGGTTCTGGCACAGGTACAGGCCCAGGCCCGCGCCTTCCGCGTGGCGGGTCGAGGTGGAGTCCAGCTGCGAGAACGCCTGGAACAACTTGGCCTGGTCTTCCTCGCGGATGCCGGCGCCGCTGTCGGCCACGGTGAATTCGATGATGCTGCGGCCTTCGCCCGGCCGCTTCGACAGCGTCACCCTGACCTTGCCGGCCTCGGTGAACTTGATCGCGTTGTTGGCCAGGTTGAGCAGGATCTGCGTCAGCGCGCGGCGGTCGGTCTCCAGCACGATGGATTCGTCGACCAGCTCCACTTCCAGTTCCAGACCCTTTTGCAGCGCCAGCGGGCGCAGCGTGTCGACCACGTCGTTGACCAGGTGCTGGCACTGCACGGTCTCCAGCTCCAGCGTGACCTTGCCCGCTTCGATCTTGGCCACGTCCAGGATGTCGTTGATCAGCGAGAGCAGGTGGCGCGCGCTGGTGCGGATGGTGTTGAGCTGCTTGTCCTGCTCCGGCGTCAGCGGGCCGGGGAGCTTCATCAGCAGCGCGCCGGTGAAGCCGATGATGGCGTTGAGCGGCGTGCGCAGCTCGTGCGACATGTTGGCGATGAAGGCCGATTTCATCCTGCTCGCCTCTGCCAGCTCCAGGTTCTTCAGCGCGATTTCGCGGTTGATGGTTTCCAGCTCGCCGGCATGGTGCGCCAGCCGCATATTCAGTTCGATCACCTGCCGTTCGCGCGCCTGCAGTTCGCTGTTGACCTGCACCGCCTGTTCGTAGGTCGAGATCAGCAGGTCGAGGATCTGCTGGCGCTCGGCGTTGATGAAGTGCTTCTGGTCGCCCAGGTACAGGGCGATGCCGATCTCCATGTTCTGGTTCTTGCGCAGCTTCTGGTTCATCAGCATGTGGCCGATGCGGTTGAGCAGGTAGTCTTCGGCGTAGGGTTTGCGGATGAAGTTGTCGGCGCCGCATTCGATGCCGCGGATGATGTCCTTCGGGTCCATCAGCGACGTCACCAGGATCACCGGGATTTCGCGCAGTCCGGGGTCGGTCTTGATGGCGCGGCACAGCGCGTAACCGTCCATCTCCGGCATCACGATATCGGACAACACCAGGTGCGGCTTGCGCTCGCGGATCGCATCCAGGGCCAGCTGGCCGTTGCCCGCCACGCGCGCGCCGTACCGCATCGACTGGATCAGCCGGCGCAGACGTTCGGCCTGGGTCGGGCTGTCTTCGACGATGAGGATTTCGATTTCGTCGGGCTGAATTTCGTAGCTGGTGTCCACTGACCACCCTCCTGGATGCATAGATCGGCTGTTGTGACTATATCGGATTTAATCCTTCAGGGGTGACTTTCCTGCCCTTGGAAACCGCCGGCGCGCCAGGTCAGCACCAGCGTGTCGCGGTGGCCATGCTCGCCCAGCGGCTGGATCGGCGTCGATTCGTGGATCACGCTCGCATCGTCGAGCAGCAGCATGGTCCACGGCTCGGTCATGGTGAAGCGCTTGCCGTTCGGCCCATCGGCTTCAAAAATGCGAGTCTCCCCGCCCTTGATCTGTTCGCGGCCGATCAGCAGCACGGCGACGAAATCGACGCCGTCGCGGTGCGCGCCCTCCGGCGTCGGCCGGCCGATGCCGTCGGTGGTGTCGATGCGGAACTGGTGCGCCTCGACATACCAAGGATGGTCGCTGCGGCGCGCCGTGCTGCACAACTGGCCGATGCCGCGCACCAGCGCCTGCCACGCGGGCAGCGCCACGGTGGCCGGCTGCATCGGCTCGAACAGGCGGTTCATGCCGCCGTGCAGGGCGTTGTATTCCAGCGGCTGCCAGTGGGCGCGGTGCGCGGTCTGGGTCAGCCCGGCGCCATCCTGGATGAAGCAGGAGTGGCGGCGGCGCCGGTAGCGGCCGCCGTCCTTGAGGTAGTTGTCCAGCTCCAGCGCGTCCCAGCTGGGGATCAGCGCGTTCAGCGCGGCCAGCGGCACGCCGGCCAGCGCCGCCACGTCCTGCGGCGGCATGACCGCGTAGCCGTCCTTGCGCAGCGCCTCGGCCACGTGCAGCGGATGGGTGTAGATCGGATTGGAAGTCGTCATCGATTCTCTCAGCTGGCGGACATCAGGCTGGAACGCAGCGCGTCCAGTTGCTGCTTCATGCCGACCACTTCATCCAGCGTGCATTTGGTCGCTTGCAGGATGGACGGCGGCAGCTTGGCCGCCTCGTGGCGCAGCGCGTCGCCGTGCGGCGTCAGCGTGATGATGACCTGGCGCTCGTCGCTGGCGGCGCGGGTGCGGGTCAGCAGCTCGGCCGCCTCCATGCGCTTGAGCAGCGGCGTCAGGGTGGCCGAGTCGAGGAACAGGCGCTCGCCCACCTCCGACACGGTCAGCTCGTTTTTCTCCCACAGCACCATCATCACCAGGTACTGCGAATAGGTCAGGCCGAGGCCGCGCAACAGTTTGCGATACAGCTTGCTCATCGCCAGCGAGGTGGAATACAGCGCGAAGCATAGCTGGCCGTCCAGCTGCGGCACGGCGGAAGGGGCGGGGGGTGTTTTGGTATCCATGCATACAGTATAGATAGTGCACTATACAATTGCAAGCTAGCCGAGAAAAATGTTTTGCGGGCAAATTCCCTCGGTTATCATGCTAGCGATAGAGAACATTCTCAGGAGTAGTGGCGGATGAACATCAAAAAGGCCATCGTGCTGGTCGTCGATGAGGCGCCGGATAACCTGATCCTGATGCACGGGCTGCTGCAAGACCAGTATGAGGTCAAGCTGGCCAACAATGGCAACGCCGCGCTGGCGATCATGCAGCAGGTGCCGCGGCCCCACCTGGTGGTGCTGGACGCGGCGCTGCCGGAGACGGACGGCTACAGCGTGTGCCAGCAGCTCAAGTCCAGCCCGGACACGGCCGACATTCCCGTCATCTTCCTGCAGCAGCAGGCCGACGAGGCGCGCGCCATGCTGGCGGGCGGCGCCGACGTGATGCTCAAGCCCATCGTCGCCGAGGTGCTGCGGGCGCGGGTCGACACCCATCTGCAACTGCGCCACTCGCGCGAACTGCTCAAGCAGCAGCGCAACCTGCTGGAGCACGTGGTCGAGGAAGTCACGGCGGAACTGAGCCAGATGCTCGACGCGATGATCTGGGCGCTGGCCTCGCTGGCCGAAACGCGCGAGTATGAAACCGCCAACCACCTGCGCCGCGTGCAGCACTACATGGCCGCGCTGGGCCGCCAGCTGCAATCGCACAAGCGCTTTCAGGAGGAGCTGAGCGAGGCCAATATCAAGGCGCTGTTCAAGGCCGCGCCGCTGCACGACATCGGCAAGGTGTCGATCCCGGACGCCATCCTGCTCAAGCCGGACCGCCTGACGGACGAGGAATTCGCCGTCATGAAGCTGCACACCGTGTACGGGCGCGACGCCATCGTCAACGTCGAGCACCACCTGGGCTACACCAACACCTTCCTGCGCTACGCGCGCGAGATCGCCTATTCGCACCAGGAGAAGTACGACGGCTCGGGCTATCCGCAAGGCCTGGCCGGCGACGCCATCCCGATGTCGGCGCGGCTGATGGCGGTGGCCGACGTCTACGACGCGCTCATCTCCAAGCGGGTCTACAAGCCGGCCTTCACCCACGAGACGGCGATGGAGATGATACGGCAGGGCAGCGGCGAGCATTTCGATCCCGACGTGGTCGACGCCATGCTGACCATCGAGGAAGAGTTCATGGCCATCGCCGAGCGGTACAGCGATCACGATCACGCGGCGGCCGGCGGCGCGGCGCCGGATATCCCGACCTAGACACAACGCCCTATGAAACGATCGCGCGGCTACCTGGCGTTCATACTTGGCGTTTTTTTCACGGCCGCGATCTGCTATGTGGTGATCGTGACGCAGCGCCAGCAGGTGCAGGCGAACTTCCAGCGCGATGCCGAGAAGGTGGCGCGCGACGCCGAGGTGCGGCTGCAAACGTATTTCGACGTGCTGCTTGGTATCAAGGGCATGTACGCGATGGAGGACCGCATCGACCGCGGGCGTTTTCACCGCTTCGTGGCGGAGCTCAAGCTGGACCGGCGCTATCCCGGCTTCCAGGCGATCCAGTTCGTGCGGGTGGTGCCGGAGGCGCAGCTGGCCGCGTTCAGCGCCGCCGTCAGGGGCGACACCGCCATCGCGGCCGGCGGCTATCCGGATTTCCAGGTGCATCCGGCCAGCGCCCGCAGCCCGCACTACATCATCGAATACACCGAACCGCTGAAGGGCAACGAGAGCGCCTTCGGCCTGGACCTGGGCGCGCTGCCGCCGCACCTGAAGGCGCTGGAGCTGGGCCGCGACACCGGCGAGATCGTCGTCACCGAGCGCATCACGCTGGTGCAGGACGCCAGCGGCCAGCCGGGTTTCGTGGCGCGCGCGCCGCTCTACCGCGCCGGCCTGCCTTTGCAGACGGCGGCGCAGCGGCAGGACGCGCTGTTCGGTTTTGTCGCCATCGTTTTCCGCGTCAACACGCTGATGCGCGAAGTGATCGACGCGTCGCTGCTGGAGCATCTGCGCGTGCGCATCGACGATGACGGTTACTACGACATCCAGGACCCCCAGCCATCCAGCGCCGACTCGCTGCTCTACGACAGCGCCGGCCAGGCCGCGGGCCGCCAGCCGCACGGCGCCCAGCTGGAAGGGTTGACGTCGCAGAAGACGCTGGTGGTGGGGCAGCGCCGCTGGCAGTTGCGCATCGAGGGCTATGGCGGCGCGCGCTACAGCAGTTCGCCGCTGCCGGTGCTGTTGATCAGCGTGGCCGGCGTCATCATCAGCGCGCTGATCGCGGCCTTGCTGGTGTCGACCCGGCGCGTGATCGACGCCAAGCACGGACTGGAATACAGCCTGGCCGAACTGGAACGGCAGAAGAGCAATGTGGAGCAGGCGCGCAGCGATCTGTCGCGGGTGGCGGAAACGCTGAAGCAGGCGCAGACCAATCTGCTGACGTCGGAGAAGATGGCGTCGCTGGGCGCGCTGGTGGCCGGCGTGGCGCACGAACTGAATACGCCGATCGGCAACAGCCTGCTGACCGCCAGCGCCTTGAGCGACATGGTGCGCGACTTCGAGCGGCGGCTGGCCGCCGACGGCGGCCTGAAACGCTCGGTGCTGGAGGCGCACCTGAGCGACGCCCGCAAGGCCTGCGACATCATGGGCAGCTCGCTGACGCGGGCGGCCGACCTGATCACCTCCTTCAAGCAGGTGGCGGTGGACCAGGCCAGCGGCCAGCGGCGCCGCTTCCGGCTCGACGAGGTGGTGCACGACACGCTGGCCACCTACGCGGCGCAGCTGCGGCGCAGCAGCTGCGAGGTGCATGTCGACGTGCCGCCTGGGCTGGAGTTCGATTCCTATCCGGGCAGCTTGAGCCAGGTGCTGAGCAATTTGATCGGCAATGCGCTGCTGCACGGCTTCGACGGCCGCGATGGCGGCACCATCGTGATCGAGGCGCGGCGCGAGGCGGTGGACACGGTCAGGCTGACCTTTGCCGACAACGGCGTCGGCATGTCGGCCGGCACGCTGCACAAGGTCTTCGATCCCTTCTTCACCACCAAGCTGGGGCAGGGCGGTTCGGGGCTGGGGATGAATATCGTTTATAACATTGTCACCGGCATGCTGCGCGGGACGATACGGGTCGAATCCGAACCCGGCCAGGGCACCACCGTCACGCTGGTGCTGCCGATGCGGGCGCCCGAAGGCGCGCCGCCGGAGCCGGGGCTGCCGCTGGCTTAGCGCTGCAGGTCTCAGCGGTAGCGGCGGCGCAGCAGTTCCAGCATGGCCACGTTCAGCTCCCAGGCGTTGGAGATTTCCTTCTGCGTGTAGGGCAGCGTTTGCGTGTACGGCACCGGGCCGAATTCCGGCGTCAGCGTCATGCGCGGGGCGCCGGCGGCGCGCCGCAGCCGTATCACTTCATCCCACCACGACAGGTGCGCCTCCAGCGCGGGCTGCGATTCCGGCGCGCGGAAGTCGGCCACCTGCGGCCCTTGCTGGTGACCGACGCGGGCGTGGATGTGGCGCACGTGCGGCAGCGTCGCGGCCAGCGTGTGCGGCTGGTCCTCCAGCAGCGATTCGCAGGCGCAGCACCAGTGCGACAGGTCGGCCGTCAGTTGCAGCTCCGGCATCTGCTGCAGGTAGGGCAGCAGCAGCATCGGGTGGCCGCTGAAACGGCTGCGGTGGATCTCATGCACGATGGGCACGCCGTGCTGGCGCGAGATGGCGGCCGCCAGTTCCAGCAGTTCGCGGTTCTGCGCCGGCGTGAAGTAGTCCTTGCCGGTGTGCGAGTTGACGTGCAGCGGCCTGGCGGCGCAGGCGTTGTGCAGCAGTTCGGCCAGCGCCGCGCGGTGCGGCTCGAAGGTCGGGTGGAACACCGTCTCCCACTGGGCGGCGATCAGCCCCAGGCCGGCGGCGGCGATGCGGCCGGTCCAGTCCTCGCGGGCGGCGGCGTCCAGCGGCAGCGACATTTCGATGCCGTCGAAGCCGGCCTGCCTGACGCGGTCGATGAAGACCTGCGGCGCCAGTTCGTTGTTGCCCCAGTGGGCGGCGAAAATCTGAATTTGCATAGGGATGGTCAGCCTGCCGCGTGCGTTCAAGCTCTGTATGGGTTCCCGCGTGCGCGGGAACGACGTTAAAGGAAGCCGCGTACCGGGAAGGCGGCGTCGCGCTGGATCCAGTTCTGCGGCGAGTATTCGGTGGCGCCGTCGGTCACGTGCAGCGTGTAGGCGTGGCGCGAGACGGTCGAGCGGTTCGGCGCGCTGTAGTGCGGCAGCAGGCCGTGGAAGCATACCAGGCTACCGGCCTTGCATTCGAGCGGCACGGCGGTGCTGTCGTCGGGCCAGGGCAGGTCGCTCAGCTTTTCCATGTGCACCTCGTCGCCGTTGCGCAGGAAGCGCTCGCGCATCGGGCCGCGATGGCCGCCCGGCTCGGCCCACATGCAGCCGTTTTGCAGCGTGGCGTCTTCCAGCGCGAACCAGAAGGTGGTGACGCTGATCGGGTCGGTGTCGAAGTAGGTGGCGTCCTGGTGCCAGCGCACCTCGCCGCCGATGCCGGGCTGCTTGAAGATGTACATCGACTGCCACACCTGGGCGTCCGCCAGGCCCAGGTCGCGCGCCACGGCGGCCAGCCGCACGTCGGTGGAGAAGGCGCGGAACACCGGGTCGCGGTCGTGCATGGCGTGGCCGATCTTGTTGATCGACAGCGACTTGTCCTGTTTCAGCTGGCCGTCCGGACCGAAGGCCTCTTCCTCGAAGAAGCAGCGCACCGTGTTGTCGGAGCCGAGGAAGTAGTCGTCGGTGGTCTTTTCCTGCTCGATGGTGCTGAAGATGCCGCTTTTGGCGTTCGGGTCGAATTCATTGACAATCTGCGCCGCCCGTGCGCGCAGCGCGGCGATCTCCTGCGGCGTCTTGAAGTTGGGCAGGATGATGTAGCCATCGCGTTGATATTGTTGTTTCTGTGCGTCTGTCAGCATGGCGGGCTCCATAGGGCGGGAATCGATGTGCCATTGTAGGGTGCGCCCCGGCGCCGGACAATCCGCAAAGGGTTGACACATTGTCTCCAAAATGAAGACAATGTGATATGGATCAATTACGCGCGATGGAGATTTTTATCGAGGTGGCGCGGCTGCGCAGCTTCAGCGAGGCGGGCCGCCGCCTGGGGCTGACGCGCGCCATGGTCAGCAAGCATATCCTGCAGCTGGAGGACAAGCTGCAGGCGCGCCTGCTGCACCGCTCGACCCGCGAGGTGAGCTTGACCGACGCCGGCCAGGCCTATCTGGCGCCGTGCATGGCGACGGTGGTGCAGTCGCAGGAGGCGGCGCGGGCGCTCAGCCAGGCCACCCAGGCCGGCGCCGAACTGGCGGGGCCCTTGCGGATCCAGGCGCCGTCCAGTTTCGGCAGCGAGTGGCTGGCCGACGCGGTGGCGCGATTCAGCCTGCCGCATCCGCAGCTCTCTCCCTTGCTGTACGTGGACGACGCGCTGCTCGATCCGATCGAGCACGGCTTCGATTTGACGATACGGGTGGGCGGCATCCCGGACGTGCATGCGCTGGCCATGCGCACGCTGGCGCCTTGCCGCGGCGTGCTGTGCGCGTCGCCGGCGTATCTGGCGCGTTACGGCGTGCCGCAGGCGCCGCAGGATCTGCATCAGCACCGCTGCCTGCATTTCAGCCATCTGACCGACGGCACGCAGTGGCACTTCGCGCGCGGCGAGGAGCGGCAGTCGGTGCGGGTGCAGGCGGCGTTCACGGCCAACAACGGACTGGTGTTGCAGCAGGCGGCGCAGCGCGGGCTGGGCATCGTCTACAACACCACCTTCCTGGCGTGGCGCGCGCTGATGGAGGGCTCGCTGGTGCCGGTGCTGGCCGACTGGGAGCTGCCGCTCAACCATCTGAGCGCGCTGTATCCGGCCAGCCGGCAACCGTCGGCCAAGGTGCGGGCGCTGATCGATTTCCTGGTGGCCGAATACCAGCCGGTGCCGCCGTGGGACCGGGAGCTGGTCGCCGCCGGTTTGCTGGCTTTCTAGGCCGCGGCCACCTGCCAGGCGCCGTCGCGGTAGACCAGCTCGTCGTCGAGGTAGACCGCCTCGGTCAGCGCGAACACGTCGACGTGGTAGCGCGCCTCCTTGCGCTTGAATTGCGGCTTGGCGTACACGCCGTGCTTGGCGCCCAGCGACAGGTGGATGCCGCACATGCGCTCGAAGGTGCCGATGTCGTTGACCATGCGGTCGCGCGAGAAGGCGCGGTTCATGCCGAAGCCCAGTTCGCGCAGCCACACCTCGCCCTCGTGCGCGCGGATGATGGCCAGCATGTTGTCGAATTCCGGCGTGGCGTTGTCGGCGCCCACCACGCGGCCCTTTTCGACGATCAGCGTGACCGGCGTCTCGGGCTTGTTGACCATGAACGAGGTGTCGCCGAACACGAAAATCCGCACGCGGCCGTTGACCGCCTCCAGGTCGCGCGCCTCGGTGAACACCTCGCCCAGCGGGAACTGGCCGCCGATGTTGTTCATGCCGCTGTAGTCGCCGATATTGAGCTTGGCCGATTCGAACGGCGAGCCGAACACCAGGCGCTCGCCGTTGCCGCTGTCGACCGCGCCGTGCCGCGCGCTGTCGATGCGCGCCTTGAGCGCGTGGCCGACGCCGCGGTAGTAGGCCGGGTCGTAGGCCAGCGAGGCGATGTAGTGCAGCCCCTGTTCGCCCGGCATGCGCGACAGGTGCACGTGCTCGATCACCTTCAGGCCGCGCTTGAACAATTCGATGCGGATGCGGAAGGCTTCCAGCCGGAAGCTGGTCGACTGGATCAGCACCACCAGGTCGCCGGCGTGCATGCGGGCGAAGGCGGCCAGCACCTGCTCCGGCGTGGTGCTGTCGAAATCGACGAAGCCGGCGTCCGGCACCACGCGGCGGTAGGCTTCGGTCAGGGCGCGATTGAGGTCGCTGCGGGTGTCGTAGACGATCAGCGCCGCCTGCGGGGCGGCGTGGCCGATGGCCACGGCCAGCGTGTCGCGCACATTGCGCTCTGCCGTATCGACCGCGTGCTCGGGGATGGCGCCGAAGCGGGAGATTTCTGGGGCGGGCTTGGGGGACAACGTCATGGCGCGGCGGTAAAAAGGGATCAGCCCGCATTATAAAGGCAGAAGCCGCCTATTATCCGTGGCGCCACGCCGGCGCGGTTTCTCCTTGTATTGGGCTGGGACGCGATATAGAATCACAAATATAGCCTAGCAGCAACTCCGGCAGAGACAACGGGAAGCGTGATGAGCGTAATAATGGGACAGGATTTGCCGCTGGAACGACCGGATGCCACCGGCCGCGCGGCGTTGTTCGTGCCTACCGCGAACATCAAGGACGACGTGCTGGAGACGGTGCGCAAGGGTGCGGCCATTGTCGGCTTCGGCAACCACGACCGCACGCTGACCATCTACTACGAGAGCAACCGCTTCAACGAGGCCAACCTGGCCAAATGGGAGCAGAAGGCGCGCAAGGCCTTCGAGCGCCTGGCGGAGAACCTGCCCACCGTCTCCAAGATGGTGAGCCGGCCCGAGAACTTCGAGCAGGTGGGCTACATCAGCAGCAAGGGCATCCTGATCCGCCGCATGGAAAAGCTGATGAAGTGGCTGGAGGTGTCCGACGCGCTCGATGGCGCGCCGGAATCGGAAAACATCGTCTTCGCGCCGCCGCCCCCGCCCAAGAAAATTACCTGACAGAGCCGCCTGCCGTGCGCTGCGCGGAGGCGGGGCGTTGTATGCTGTCGGCAATATTTGCTTCCCTGAGGAGACGGTAATGACGACGATGACGACAGTACGCGGCGCGGCCGCCGCTTTGGTGGCGCTGGCGCTGCTGGGCGGCTGCCAGAAGAAGGATGAATCCACTCCCGGTCCGGCCGAGACGGCGGGCCGCAAGCTCGACCAGGCCACCGACAAGGCCGGCCGCCAGCTGACCGAGGCCGCGCAGCAGGCCAACCAGCAGATCACCGACGCCGCCAAGGAAACCAGCCAGCAAATCAACAAGGCCACCGAGGCCGCCGGCGACAAGCTGAACGAGGCCACCGAGGCAGCCGGCAAGAAGCTGGAGCAGGCCGGCGAAAAGATGCAGGAAAAAGCCCGCGAACGCGAGTCCAGCGCGCCGGCCAAATAGGCCGGGACTGGCCGGGACCCGCCGCCGCGCCGCCCAGGGCATCGCGTCAGCGGCCGGCGCCGCCCTGCCGGACCGGCGCCTCGGCGCCATGCTCCTTCGGCGAGGGCGGCCGGGAGGCCGGCGCCTCGCCCACCACCACGCTCAGATCGACCAGGCCGTCGCGCCAGGCGCGTTCCAGATCCTGCTCGACCGCCTGCAGCGAGGCGGCCCCGACGTTGTTGAAGGCGCGCACGCCGTAGGCGCGGTTGCGGCCGTTCGTCTTGGCCAGGTACAGCGCCTTGTCGGCCAGGTTGACCACGCGTTCCCAGGTCAGCGGCACGCCGGCCGGCGCCAGCGGGAACGGCGCGAAGCCGACCGAGACGCTGACCGAAATATCTTGCTCCTGATAGCGCATGGTGGACGACGAGACGCCCAGCAAAATGCGGTGCGCCACCTCATCGACGCGCCCGCGCGGCACGGCCGGCAGGAAGGCCAGGAATTCCTCGCCGCCCCAGCGCACGATCATGTCGGTTTCGCGCAGCGCCACGCGCAGGCTCTCGGCCACCATCTTCAGCGCGGCGTCGCCGGCGGCGTGGCCGTGGCGGTCGTTGATCTGCTTGAAGTGGTCGACGTCGAGCAGGAACAGCGCGCCGACGCTGTCGGCGCTGGCCTGGCTTTCGGCGTTCAGGCCGCGCATGGTGTCGTGGAAGTAGCGGCGGTTGTACAGCGCCGTCAGGGGATCGAGCATCGACAGCGCCTTGAGCTTGCGGTTCTTGGTCTCCAGCCGCCCGTTGGCCTGGCGTACCTTGCGGTACAGCAGGGCGCTGGCCGCCAACGCCAGCCCGAACACCAGGGCCAGCAGCCACCACAGGCGCTGTTCCAGGCGCCGGTTGTCGAGTTCGACATCCTTGATGCGGTTATCGCGGCTCAGCAGCGCGATCTGGCGCAGCTTCTCGTCGGCCGCGTATTGTTCCTCCAGCTCCAGCACGGCCTGCCGCCGCTTGGACTCGAACAACTCGTTCGAGATGGCGCGTTCGCGGTGATAGGCCTGGATCGCCGCGGTCATGTCGCCGGCGTCTTCCAGCGCCTGGCCGTATTCCAGCAGCAGGTTCTGGGTGTCGGGCTTGCTTTGGATCTGCTCGAACCACGCCAGGCTGGCCTCGAATTGTTTTTTGCCTTCGGCGAGGCGCCCCATGCCCAGATAGGCCTGGCCCAGGTTGGAGTGCGCGGTGGCGTCGCTGGAGGTGAAGTTGAGTCCTTTCGCCGCCCGCAGCGCCTCGGACGCGTACTGCGCCGCGCGCGGGTAGTCGTGCGCTTTCAGATAGCTGTCGGCCAGGTTGTTGAGCGTGGCGGGGAGCCAGTAGCGGGCCCCCAGCCTGCGTTCGATCGCCAGGCATTCCTGCAGCGCGCGGCGGGCGCTTTCGGGCTGGCCGAAGTTGGCGTTGACGATGTAGGCGCTGGTTTTCAGCAGCACCATCTGGACCGGCAGCCGCTGTTTTTCCGCCATCGCCGTCAGTTCGTCCAGCGTGGCGTAGGCCTTGGCGCGGTCCTTGGTCTGGACGTGCAGGCGCGCCAGCGCCCTGAGCGCGTGAAACAGCGGCATGGGATCGCCTTCCACCTCGCGCGCGGCGCTGATCGCCGCTTGCACCGTGGCCAGCGCCGCCGGGAAGTCGCCCTGTTCGGCGCGCGCGACGCCGGCCTGCAGCTCGGCCTGGGCCAGCAGGGATTTGTCGCCGGCGCGCAGCGCCAGCTTTTCCGCCTCGAAGCTATAGCGGTGGATCGCCTTGCTGTCGTCGCGCTCCTTGGCCACCGCCACCTGCGCCAGCAGTCCCGTGACGACGATGGCGTTGTCGTTCAGCGTACGCCCGTTGGCGATGATCTGGGCGGCGATGGCCGCCGCCGCGTCGTGCTGGTTCAGGCGGGCGCGCGCGGCGCTGATCTGGGCCAGCAGTTCGGCCTGGGTGTGCGGCGGTTCGGCGCCGATCCCGGGCTGCAGTTCAAGCAGCCGCGCCAGCGCCGTGTCGGGGAAGATGCGCAGCTGGTCGCGCAGTTCGATCAGGCGCTGGTCCGTCGCCGACCGGGCCAGCGCCGGCGCCGGCGCCAGGCCCACGCACGCGGCGACCAGCGCGGCGGCCACGCCCGACCATGCCGGCGTCGGCCGCCGGGCGTGGCTGCCGGTCCGCGTGGCCATCAGTGCCCCGCTTTCGCCGTGGTGCCGGGCACCACGCCTTTGCTGTGTTCGGAGGGGGCGGGGGGCTGCGGGTCCGGCGCGCCGCCAAGCACCACGCTCAGGTCGACGAAGCCGGCGCGCCAGGCGCGTTCCAGGTCCTGCTCGATGGCCTCCATCGAGGTCTGGTGGAAGTGCTCGAAACCGCGCACGCCGTAGGCGCGGTTGCGGCCGTGCGACTTGGCCAGGTACAGCGCCATGTCGACCAGGTTGACCGCGCGCTCCCACGGCAGCGGCACGCCGGCCGGCGCCAGCGGGAAGGGCGCGAAGCCGACCGAGACATTGACCGAGATGTCCTGCTCCTGGCAGCGGATGGTCTGCGACGAGATGCCGGTCAGGATGCGGCGCGCGACCTCGTCCACGCCGTGGCGCGGGACCGCCGGCAGGAAGGCCAGGAATTCCTCGCCGCCCCAGCGCACGATCATGTCGGTCTCGCGCAGCAGCTCGCGCAGGTTCTCGGCAATCATCTTGAGCACGGCGTCGCCGGCGGCGTGGCCGTAGCTGTCGTTGATGTGCTTGAAGTGGTCGACGTCCAGCAGGAACAGGGCGCCGACGATGTCGTCGCCGTGCGGCGTGCGCTTGTCCGCCGGCGCCTGGGCGTGCAGGCGTTCGCGCATATAGTCCTGGAAGTGGCGGCGGTTGTACAGGCAGGTGAGCGGATCGAGCGTGGACTGCGCCTTGAGCTCGATGTTTTTCACTTCCAGCCGGGCGTTGGCGTGGCGCACCTTGCGGTACAGCAGGCCGACCACCCCCGACGCCAGCGCGAATGCCAGGGCCAGCAGCCACCACACGCGCTGCTGCAGGCGGCGGTTCTCCAGCTCCGCGCCCTTGACCTGGCTTTCGCGCCGCAGCAGCTCGATCTGGCGCTGCTTCTTCTCGGTCTCGTACTTCTGCTGCAGTTCCTGTATGGACTTGCGGCGCTGCGTCTCGGCCATGTCGTCCGACAGCTTGCGCTCGCGGTGATAGGCCTGCACCGCCGCCGCCATCTCGCCCGCCTGTTCCAGCGCCTGGCCGTATTCCATCAGCGCCTCCTGCAGATCGGTGGTGCGGCCGCTCTGGTCGAGCGCGGACAGGCCGGCCTCATAGGTCTTCTTGCCTTCGGCGATGCGCCCCTGGCCCAGGTAGGCGTGGCCGAGGTTCATGCGCGCCTTGGCCGCGCCCAGCACGGCCTGGTTGGCGATCGCCTCCTGCAAACCCTCGGCCGCGTAGCGCTCGGCCTGCGCGTAGTCGTGCTGGCGCAGATAGAGGTCGGAGATATTGACCAGCATGGCGACCAGCTGGCGCCGCGCGCCCAGCTTGCGCAGCAGCGTCAGGTTCTCCAGCAGCGCCTGCATCGCGCGCTGCGGCTGGCCGAAGCGCTGCTCCACCACGTATTCCATGAATTTGGCGTCGACCGACAGCGACGGCGTCGGCCGCGCCGCGCTTGTCTTCTCCAGCTCGCCCAGCGCGGCGTAGGCCTTGTCGCGCTCGCGGGTGTGCACGTGGAGCAGGATCAGCTGCTCGAGCGCGTCGGCCAGCAGGGCCGGGTCCTCGGTCTCCTGGCGCGCCAGCTGGACCGCCGCCTGCAGCTGGTCCAGCGCGGTCAGGAAGTTGCCCTGGGCCGTGCTCAACGAGCCGGCGGTCGTGGCGGCCTGCGCCTGCACGCTCTTGCTGCTGGTGGTGTAGGCCAGCTTTTCCGCCTGCAGCGCCAGCGTGTAGGCCTCGTTGGCCTTCTCGCTGCCGGCCAGCGCGATCGCCTTGGCCCGCATGCCCTGGGCGACGATGACGTCGTCGTGCTGCGCGCGGCCATCGGCGATGAGCTCGTCGGCGGTCGCCAGCGCCGCGTCATAGCGGCGCAGGAAGCTCTGGGTGGTGCTGATCTGGACCAGCCGCCCGGCGCGGGTCTGGGGCGGCGCGGCGGCCATCCGCGGCTGCAGTTCGAGCAGCTGGGTCAGGGCCTTGTCGGGATCGAGACGGCTTTGCTCGCGCAGGTCCGCGATACGCTGGTCGAGCTCGGACAGCGCCAGCGCCGGCCCCGGCGCCAGCGCCAGCAGGAGGGCGGCCAGCCGCATCCGCGCGCGCGCCCGTGTCCATTGATTTTTTTGCTTCGTCACCGCCAACTAGCCCCCACGATTTGAAAATTCCCCAAAACCCAGCTTATTATATTTCAGTTGCAATTAGGAAAGTTATTGAGGTGTGACTTTCGCTGTCTCCTGCGGCGGGCGCTTGAGCGGGACCACGTTGTTGTGTTCGGCCGGGCGCTGTTCCTGCTCGCCGCCAAGCACCACGCTCAGGTCGACGAAGCCGGCCCGCCAGGCGCCCTCCAGATCCTGCTCGATCTGTTCCATCGAGGTGTGCTGGAAGTTGTTGAAGCCGCGCACGCCGTAGGCGCGGTTGCGGCCGTGGGCCTTGGCCAGGTACAGCGCCATGTCGACCAGGTTGACCGCGCGCTCCCACGGCAGCGGCGCGCCGGCCGGCGCCAGCGGGAACGGCGAGAAGCCCACCGACACATTCACCGAAATCTCGTGCTCCTGGTAGCGGATGGCCTGCGCCGAGATGCCGGCCAGGATGCGGCGCGCCACCTCGTCGACGCCGTGGCGCGGCAGCGCCGGCAGGAAGGCCAGGAATTCCTCGCCGCCCCAGCGCACGATCATGTCGGTCTCGCGCAGCACCACGCGCAGGTTCTCGGCGATCATCTTGAGCACGGCGTCGCCGGCGGCGTGGCCGTAGCGGTCGTTGATGTGCTTGAAGTGGTCGACGTCCAGCAGGAACAGGGCGCCGACGATGTCGTCGCCGTGCAGGGTGCGCTTGTCCAGCACCGGCAGGCCGGTGTGCAGGCAGTCGCGCATGAAGTCCTGGAAGTGGCGGCGGTTGTACAGGCAGGTGAGCGGATCGAGCGTGGACTGCGCCTTCAGCTCCAGGTTCTTCACCTCCAGCTGGGCGTTGGCGTGGCGCACCTTGCGGTACAGCAGGCCGACCACCATCGACGCCAGCCCGAACACCAGGGCCAGCAGCCACCACACGCGCTGCTGCAGGCGGCGGTTCTCGATCTCGGCGCCCTTGACCTGGTTCTCCTGGCTCAGCAGCTGGATCTGGCGCTGCTTCTTCTCGGTGTCGTATTTTTCCTGCAGCTCCAGCACCGCCTGGCGGCGCTGCTTTTCAAACAGCTCGTTCGACAGCGCGCGCTCGCGGTGGTAGGCCGACACCGCGCCGGCCAGGTCGCCCGAGCGCTCCAGCGCCTCGCCGTATTCGCGCAGGGCCGACTGCAGGTCGGGCTTGTTGTTCTCCTGCTCGTAGCGCGCCATGCCGGCTTCGTACTGCTTCTTGCCCTCGGCGATGCGGCCCATGCCCAGGTAGGCCTGGCCCAGGTTGACGCGCGCGGTGGCCTCGGTCGACTTGTCGTTGGTCAGCTGGGTCGAGCGCAGCGACTCGTTGGCATACTGGGCCGCGCGCGGATAGTCGTGTTCCTTCAGATAGCTGTCGGACAGGTTGACCAGGGTGATGCCGATCATGCGCTCGGCGCCCAGCTTGCGCTCCAGGTCCAGGCTTTGCAGCAGCGCGCGCAGGGCGCGCTTGGGCTGGCCGGAATCGATGGCCAGGCCGTACTCGGTGATCTTGGCGACCGCCATCTGGCCCGGCGAGCGCAGCTTCTCGCTCTCGGTCAGCAGCTCCTCCAGCGCGGCGGTGGCCTTGTCGTATTCCTTCATCTGCGTGTACAGCGTGACCAGCGCGTTGAGCGCGGTGGGCAGCATCACCGGATCGTCGTTGACCTGGCGCGCCAGGTCGACCGCGTTCTGCAGCTTGATCAGCGCCGCCGGGAAGTTGCCCTGTTCGGCGTAGGTCTCGCCGACGATGACGGCGATCTGCGAGCGCAGGGCCAGGTCGCTGCTGGTGGCGGCGGCTTTTTCGGCGTCGAACGCCAGCTGGTGCGCGGCGCCGAGGTCGGCGCGGTCGAACAGCGCACGGCTCTTGGCCACCTGGCCTTTGGCGACGATGGCGTTGTCGTGCAGCGATAGACCGTAGGCGATCAGCTGGCCGGCGGCGGCCATGGCGGCGTCGCTGTGGCCGGCGCGCCGGTTCGCCACGCTCAGCTGGTTGAGCAGCTCGGCCTGGTCGGCCGGCGGCGCGCCGACCGCTTCGGCCTGCAGCTTGAGCAGCTGGGTCAGCGCCTTGTCCGGCACGAAGCGGCTTTGTTCGCGGATGTCGAGGATGCGGGCGTGCAGGGTGGACGGGCCGGCGTCGGCTGCGGCCGGCGCCGGCGTCACGGCGAGTGCCACGGCGGCCGCGATGACACGCGGTCCCGCGCGGACTAGCCACCAGCCATTTCTGATCCCTGCCAACTGACGCTCCCGGTTGTCCACTGCACGTGCAAAGTGTCTAGACAATTATATTCTTGTTGCAGACGAGAAAGCCCGTGAAACCGCGATTTTTCACACAAAAATGCACACTATCCGTAGCGGAAATGGCAATAAACTGGTCGATATTGCCACTTGAATAGCAATGTTTTGCAATGTTGTTGAAAGATGCAGGCCGGGCGGCCGCCTACAACTGGCGCTGGAGCCGGACGACGTTGGCGTACCCGGCCGGCTGCGCCTCTTGCCCGTCGCCGAGCACCACGCTCAGGTCGACGAAGCCGGCGCGCCAGGCGCCCTCCAGATCCTGCTCGACCTGTTCCATCGAGGTGTGCTGGAAGTTGTTGAAGCCGCGCACGCCATAGGCACGGTTGCGGCCGTTGGCCTTGGCCAGGTACAGCGCCATGTCGACCAGGTTGACCGCGCGCTCCCACGGCAGCGGCGCGCCGGCCGGCGCCAGCGGGAACGGCGCGAAGCCGATCGAGACGTTGACCGAAATGTCCTGTTCCTGGTAGCGGATGGCCTGCGCCGAGATGCCGGCCAGGATGCGGCGCGCGACCTCGTCGACGCCGTGGCGCGGCAGCGCCGGCAGGAAGGCCAGGAACTCCTCGCCGCCCCAGCGCACGATCATGTCGGTCTCGCGCAGCACCACGCGCAGGTTCTCGGCGATCATCTTGAGCACGGCGTCGCCGGCGGCGTGGCCGTGGGTATCGTTGATGTGCTTGAAGTGGTCGACATCCAGCAGGAACAGGGCGCCGACGACGTCGTCGCCGTGCGGCGCGCGCTGCTCCACCGGCGGCTGGCCAGTCTGGAGCCGATCGCGCATGTAGTCCTGGAAGTGGCGGCGGTTGTACAGGCAGGTGAGCGGATCGAGCGTGGACTGCGCCTTCAGCTCCAGGTTCTTCACCTCCAGCTGGGCGTTGGCGCGGCGCACCTTGCGGTACAACAGCCCGACCACCATCGACGCCAATCCGAACACCAGGGCCAGCAGCCACCACACGCGCTGCTGCAGGCGGCGGTTCTCGATCTCGACGCCCTTGACCTGGTTCTCCTGGCTCAGCAGCTGGATCTGGCGCTGCCGCTTGTCGGTGTCGTATTTTTCTTGCAGTTCCAGCACCGCCTTGCGGCGCTGTTTCTCAAACAGCTCGTTCGACAGCGCGCGCTCGCGGTGGTAGGCCGACACTGCGCCGGTCAGGTCGCCCGCCCGCTCCAGCGCTTCGCCGTATTCGCGCAGCGTGGCCTGCAGGTCGGGTTTGTTGTTCTCCTGCTCGTAGCGCGCCATGCCGACTTCGTATTGCTGCTTGCCCTCGGCGACGCGGCCCAGGCCCAGGTAGGCCTGGCCCAGGTTGACGCGCGCGATCGCTTCCACCGTTTTGTTGTTGCTCAGCTGGGTGTAGCGCAGCGATTCGTTCGCATACTGGACCGCGTGCGGATAGTCGTGCTCCTTGAGGTAGCAGTCGGACAGGTTGACCAGGGCCCTGCCCATCATGCGCTCGGCGCCCAGTTTGCGCGCCAGGTCCAGGCTTTGCAGCAGCGCGCGCAGGGCGCGCTTGTTCTGGCCGGCGTTGATGGCCAGGATGTATTCGGCATTCCTGGCGGTCGCCATGCGGCCCGGCAAGTGCAGTTTCTCGGTATAGGACAGCAGCTCTTCCAGCGCGGCGGAGGCCTTGTCGTATTCCTTCATCTGCGTGTATAGCCCGACCAGCACGTTGAGCGCGGCGAACAGGATCACCGGATCGCCGTTCACCTGGCGCGCCAGGTCGACGCCGTTCTGCAGCTTGACCAGCGCGGCGGGGAAGTTGCCCAGTATGGCGTAGGTCTGACCGATGGTGACTGCGGCCTGCGAGCGCACGGCCAGGTCGCTGCTGGCGGCGGCGGATTGTTCGGCGTCGAAGGACAGCTGGTGCGCGGCCTTGACGTCGGCGAGGTCGAACAGCACGTAGCTCTTGGCCATCTGGCCCCTGGCGACGATGGCGTTGTCGCGCAGCGATTTGCCGTAGGCGATCAGCTGGTCGGCGGCGGCCAGCGCGGCGTCGTTGTGGCCGGTGCGCGTATTCGCCAGGGCCAGCTGGTCGAGCAGCTCGGCCTGGTCGGCTGGCGGCGCGCCGGCCGATTCCGCCTGCAGCTTGAGCAGCTGCGGCAGCGCCTTGTACGAGACGAAGCGGCTTTGCTCGCGCAGGTCGAGGAGGCGGGCATGCAGGGTGGGCGGGCCGTCGTCGGCCACAGCCGGCGCCAGGGCGAATGCCGCGGCGGCGGCGATGGCACACGGTGCCGCGCGGACTAGCCGCCTGCCATTTCTGATCCCTTCCAACTGACGCTCCCGGTTGTTCCACTGCACGTGCAGAGTGTCTGGACAATTATATTCCTGTTGCAGGCGAGAAAGCCCGCAACGCTGAAAAATTTTCCATTCGGGAACACAGTGTTTCCTATGAGATAGCAGTGTATGGCAATGTTGTCAGAACCGGCAGGCTAGGCGGCCAGTTGCTGCAGCAGGTAGAGGCGCTGGTACAGGCCGCCGTCTATCTGCATCAGCTGCTCGTGCGGGCCGGTCTCGGCGATGCGGCCGTGGTTGAGCACGATGATGCGGTCGGCGTCGCGGATGGTCGACAGCCGGTGGGCGATGGCGATCACCGTCACCGTGCCGCGCAGCTCGTCCAGCGCGGTCTGCACGACCTGCTCGGTCTGCGAATCGATGTGCGAGGTGGCCTCGTCCAGCAGCAGGATGCGCGGCCGGCCGGCCAGCGCGCGGGCGATGGCGATCAGCTGCTTCTGGCCCACCGACAGGCGCGAGCCGCCTTCGCCCAGCGCGGTGTCGTAGCCTTGCTCCAGCGCGGCGATGAAGTCGTGCGCGTGGGCGGCGCGGGCGGCCGCCTCGATCTGCGCCTGCGTCAGGCCGCGCCCCATGTCGATGTTCTCGCGCGCCGAGGCGGCCAGCAGGAAGGGGTCTTGCGGCACCAGGCCCACCTCGGCGCGGAAGCGCTCGTTGGCGATGGCGTCCAGCGGCATGCCGTGGATGGCGATGCTGCCGTGGCGCACCGGATAAAAGCGCAGCAGCAGCGACAGCAGGGTGGACTTGCCGCTGCCGGTGTGGCCGACGATGCCCACGAAAGCGCCCTGCGGGATCTCCAGCGACAGGTCGTGCAGCACGCCCTGGCCTTGGTTGTAGGCAAAGCTGAGGTGGCGGATGGCGACCGCCGGCGCGCCGGAGTCGTTGGCGGCGGCGCGCGCGGTGGCCAGGCCGTGGTCGTGTTCCTGGTCCCGGGCGGCGTGCTCGCTGGCGGTGGCCTCGTCCAGCAGCGTGGCCACGCGCGCGGTGGCCACCACCGATTGCTGCAGCTGGCTGAACTGCATGGTGATCTGGATCAGCGGCTCGATCACGCGCGCCAGGTAGCTGATGAAGGCGTACAGGATGCCCACTTCGGCGGCCGTCATCGCGCGCTGGCCGAACAGGTAGATCACCGCCGCCAGCAGGATGATGTTGAACATGTCCAGCGCCGGCCGCAGCAGCCAGGCGTTGGCGCGCAGCTCGGCCAGGCGCGCTGTGTAGTGGTCCTGGTTGGTGGCGGCGAAGCGCTGGCCGAAGCGGGCCTCGGCGTTGTTCGCCTGCAGCACGCTCATGCCGCCGATCGACTCGGCCATCTGGCCGTTGATGTCGCTGCGTAGCGCGCGGGCGCGCGTCACGGCCGGCGCGCTCCAGCGCTGGTACAGCCAGACGATCAGCAGCACCGCCGGCAGCAGCGCCAGCACGATCAGCATCAGGTGCCAGTCCAGCCAGGCCATCGCCGCCACCGTGCCGACCAGCACGATGGTGGAGTCGAGCATCACGAACAGCACCTGGATGTACAGGGTCTTGACGGCCTCGGTGTCGTTGGTCACGCGCGAGACCAGCTGGCCGGTGATGGCGCGGTCGAAGAAGGCCATCGGCAGCAGCAGCACGTGGGTGTAGACCATCTCGCGCAGGCGCATCACCGAGCGCATCGCCAGGCCGGACAGGCGCACCAGCTGCAGGTAGCGCAGGCCGCTGGCGATCCAGCCGGTGACCACCACGCCGGCCAGCAGGCCGGCCATGCGCGGCCAGTCCAGGTGGTGCGGCAGCAGATGCTCGTCGATCAGCGCCTTGCCCATGATGGGGCCCGACACTTCCAGCAGCGCGGCCAGCACCAGCCACAGCACGGCCCAGCCCAGGTGGCGCTGGTCGGGCAGGGCGGCCCGGCGCAGCAGGGAGAACGCCTGCCAGGTCTGGCGGCGCGCGGAGATCTGTTCGGGCTTAGAGGGCATCGAGACTGGCTTCCAATTGTTGATAGCGCCACTGGCTGGCATACCAGCCGTCCTGCTCCAGCAGTTGTTCGTGGCTGCCGGTTTCGCTGATGCGGCCGTCGCGCAGCACCACGATCAGGTCGGCGTTGACCACCGCGCTCAGGCGGTGGCTGGCGATGACGGCGCTGCGGCCGTTGCGGGCCTGGCGCAGTTCCTCGAGGTGCTGCAGGATGCGCGTTTCGGTGCCGGTGTCGACGGCGGAGAGGGCATCGTCCAGCAGCAGCAAGTCGTTATCGGCCAGCAGCGCGCGGGCGATGGCGACGCGCTGGCGCTGGCCGCCGGACAGGGTGATGCCTTTCTCGCCGACCTCGGTGTCGTAGCCTTGCGCGAATTGCAGGATGTCGTCGTGGATGGCGGCCAGCGTGGCCGCGTGCTCGACCTGCGCGCGGCTGGCGCCGGGACGCGCCAGCGCGATGTTGTCGGCGATCGAGGCGGAGAACAGGAAGGACTCCTGCGGCACCCAGCTGATGGCGGCGCGCAGCGCGTGCAGCTTGTAGGCGTCGAGCGCGTGGCCGCTCCAGCGCACGCTGCCCGACTGCGGCGTCAGCTGGCGCAGCAGCACGCGCAGCAAGGTCGACTTGCCGCAGCCGGTGGGGCCGACCAGACCCAGCGTCTGGCCCGGCTTGAGTTCCAGCGTGATGCCGCTCAGCGCGGGCGCGCCCTGGCCCGGGTAGGCGTAGCTGACGTCGCGCAGCGACAGCGGGCCCGGCGCCACGGCGGCCAGCGTGCCGTGGTCATCGATCGCCAGCGGCGCGTCCAGCATCGGCTGCAGGCGCTGCCAGGCGGCGCGGCCGCGTTCGATCAGCGACAGCACCCAGCCGGCGGCGAACATCGGCCAGATCAGCTGGCCCAGGTACATGGTGAAGCTGGTCAGCGCGCCGATGGTCAGCTGGTGCTGCCAGACCAGGTAGCCGCCCAGGCCCAGGGTCAGGCCGCCGGCGGCGGTCAGGGTCAGGCCGACGGCCGGTTCATAGGCCGCCTCCCACACCTGGGCGCGCAGGCTGGCGTTGGACGCCTGCTGCGCCAGCTCGCCGAACTGCCGGGCGCTGCGTTGTTCCAGTCCCAGCGCGCGCAGGGTGCGCACGCCGGACAGGGTTTCCTGCACATGGTCGTTGAGGGCGCTGAAGCGCTTGAGCGAATCGGTGGAGGCGGTGTGGATGTGGCCGGAGATGTACCAGAACGCCCAGCCCATCAAGGGGAAGGGCAGCAGCGCGATGCAGGCCAGGCGCCAGTCGACGCCGAGCAGCATCACGCCCAGCACCATCACCAGCGTCAGCGCGCCGTCGAAGCCGGCCAACATGGCTTCGCCGGCGGCCATTTCGATGGCGTCGATATCGTTGGTGGCCAGCGCCATCAGGTCGCCGGTGCGCTGGCGCTGGTAGAAGGCCGGGCCTTGCACCGTGAGGCGGGTGTACAGGCGGGTGCGCAGCGACACGCCCAGCTGGTAGGCGGCGCCGTACAGGATCTGGCGCCAGCCGACGCGCAGGAAGTAGATGCCGGCGCCGGTCAGCAGCAGCCAGCCGATTTGCATCAGCAGGGCGTTGCCGCTCAAGGTGTGGGCGGCCAGGCCGTCGATCATGGCGCCGACCTTGCGCGGCACCCAGACGGTGAGGATGGCCACGCCGGCCAGCATGGCGCCGGAGACGGCGTAGGCGCGACTGTGCTGGCGGACGAAGCCGCCGATCAGCCTGGAAAGTGTAGACATGTTGCCTCGAAATAGCGCGTAGGGCGCTAGGATACAACATGCTAGCCGGACGTGCCCGGCACCTCGTCATTCCCGCGCAGGCGGGAATCCATACGGAGTTTGCCACGCACGCGGCCTATGGATTCCCGCCTGCGCGGGAATGACGGTGGTGGTGCTTATTTTTTGGCTTTGGTGCTGCTCAGCATGTCGAGCTGCTTGCCGGTCGGCTTGGCTTTGGCGGACGGCACGGACTTCAATTCCGGTTTGCTGTCGGCGGCGGCGACCACCGGCTTTGCAGGCGGCGCCGGGAACGAGGGCTTGGCGGCGGCAACCTTCACTTCGACCGGTGCAGCAGCTTCTTCGACCGGCGCGGCTTTCGGTTTGGGCATGGCCTTGGCGTTCGGCACGGCGGCCGTCTGGTGGGCCGCCGGCGTCGCGGCTTCGGCGACGGCCACTAGCGGCTCCGCCACGACCGGTTTGGCGACCGGCGCCACGGCAACCGGCGCCACTGCGGCAGGGGCGGGTGCAGCAGGCGCAGGGGCTGGCTTGACGCTGGCCTTGAGCGCGGTCACCGGCGCGGCGGCCAGGTCGGTGACTTGCTTGAGGGTGTTTTGTGCGCTTTGGATCAGCTCGTTCTGGGCGCCTGAGGCAATGCTGTACAGCTCGCGGCCATAGGCCAGCAGCTTGTCGAAGCTGGCCGGTTCGGCGGAGCTCAGGCTGAAGAATTCACGCGGGTCCTTGGCTTCGAGCAGCTTCTTGGCCGCAGCCGACGATTTTTCCACCGAAGCCTTGGTGGTGCTGATGTTCAGTGCGATGACCTTTTCCGCGCTGTCGACGGCGGTGCTGGCAAACGTGTTGAAGATCTTGAATTGGGCTTCCAACTGGGACTTCGTAGCTGCGGAAAACTGTTCGGTGATCGAAGACATGGTTTCTCCTGAGACGATTAAAATGTCGGTGTCGCTGTGCACGCTGCGCGCATTATGATGCATTGCAATATACCCATTCTAGCGGCGAACGTGGGGCTTGGAAAGTTATTTTTTGTGCTATGTCGCAAAGCCCGCAACAAGGAAACATGCTGCATGGACACAATTTGAATGGATCTTGATATATCGCAATGCGCCTGGGAAAAAAAGTCTGAATTAGTGCGCCGCAACAAGTTGTCGGATTCAATAAAAAAGGAAATGCATGGCCATCAAACTGAACAAGGAAGTCGAGCAGCGCCTGCTGGGATCCATCCAGCGCTACTGCGCCGAAAACATGGACGAGGAGGTCGGCGAACTGAAGGCGCGTCTGCTGCTCGATTATTGTTTGCGTGAAATCGGCCCGTCTGTCTACAATCAGGCCATCCTCGACGCCCAGGCGGCGATGCAGGACAAGATCGCGGAGATCGAAACGGTCTGCTACGAATCGGAATTTTCATACTGGAAGAAATAAGCCGGGAGCGCGGATGGATGCGGTGATCGAGACGGTAATCAGAAACGCCAACCTGGCCGACGGACAACGTGGCGTCGACGTCGCCATCGACCGCGGCCGCATCACCGCCATCGGGCCGGCGCTGCCGCTCAGGGGCGCGCAGGAGATCGACGCCGGCGGCGACCTGCTCAGCGCGCCGTTTGTCGACGCCCATTTTCACATGGACGCCACGCTGAGCTACGGCCTGCCGCGCGTCAACGCCTCCGGCACTTTGCTCGAAGGCATAGCGCTGTGGGGCGAGCTCAAGCCCGACCTGACCCAGCAGGCGCTGGTCGAGCGCGCCTTGCAGTACTGCGACTGGGCGGCCGCGCGCGGCCTGCTGGCGATCCGCTCGCACGTCGACATCTGCGACGACCGCCTGCTGGCGGTGGAGGCGCTGCTGGAAGTGAGGCGGCAGGTCGCGCCCTACCTGGACCTGCAACTGGTGGCCTTCCCGCAGGACGGCGTGCTGCGCAGTCCGACCGCGCTGGCCAACCTGAAGCGCGCCATCGGCATGGGCGTCGACGTGGTGGGCGGCATTCCGCACTTCGAGCGCACCATGGCCGACGGCGCCGAATCGGTGCGCATCCTGTGCGAGTTCGCCGCCGAGCGCGGCCTGATGGTGGACATGCATTGCGACGAGTCGGACGATCCGCTGTCGCGCCACATCGAAACGCTGGCCTACCACAGCCACCGCCTCGGCCTGCACGGCCGCGTGGCCGGCTCGCACCTGACCTCCATGCATTCGATGGACAACTACTACGTCAGCAAGCTGCTGCCGCTGATCCGCGAGGCGGGCGTGGCGGCGATCGCCAACCCGCTGATCAACATCACGCTGCAGGGCCGGCACGACAGCTATCCGAAGCGGCGCGGCATGACGCGGGTGCCGGAGATGCTGGCGGCCGGCATCGAGGTGGCGTTCGGCCACGACTGCGTGATGGACCCGTGGTACAGCCTGGGCTCGGGTGACATGCTGGAGGTCGCGCACATGGGCCTGCACGTGGCGCAGATGACGGGGCAGGACGCCATGCGCGCCTGCTACCAGGCGGTGACGGCCACGCCGGCGCGCATCCTCGGCCTGCGCGACTACGGCGTGGCGGTCGGCTGCCATGCCGACCTGGTGCTGCTGGACGCGGCCGATCCGGTGGAGGCGATCCGCCTGCGCGCGGCGCGGCGCATGGTGATGCGGCGCGGGCAGGTGATCGCCGAATCGCCGCGCGCGCAGGCGCGCCTGAACCTGCCGGGCCGGCCGCAGGCGGTCGACTTCCGGCTGGGCCGCTGAGCGACGGCGCACGCACCGGCGCGGGCTGGACTTGTCGCGTGAAATCCATGACAATTGAACATTGTTTATTCCGCCTGGAGCCGCCTTGAAAGAAATCGCCATCCGTCCCGCATCGGAAGCCGACTTCGGCGCCATGTGGGAGATTTTCCAGGAACTCATCGCCAGCGGCGATACCTATTACTTCGCCGCCGACACCAGCCGCGAAGATTGCCATGCCTACTGGTTTGGTCCCGGCGTGCAATCGTACGTGGCCATCCTGAACGGCGACCGGCTGGTCGGCATGTACCGCCTGATCGCCAACCAGCGCGACCGTGGCGCGCACGTGGCCAATGCCTCGTTCATGGTCAGCCCGGCGGCGCAGGGCGTGGGCGTGGGCAAGCTGCTGGGCGGCGACTGCCTGGACCGCGCCCGCGCGCAGGGCTTCCTGGCGATGCAGTTCAATTATGTGGTTAGCTCCAACGTCGCGGCCGTGCTGCTGTGGAAGAAGCTCGGCTTCGCCATTGTCGGCACCTTGCCGCGTGCCTATTATCACGCCCACCTCGGGTATGTCGACGTCTACGTCATGTACCAGTTGCTGGACGATCCCTCGCATTGGCCCGACGCATGAAAATACTCGACACCGAACGCCTCACCCTGCGCACCATCGAAGCCGACGACGCAGCGTTTTACTACGAACTGGTCAACGACCCGACCTGGCTGGAATACATCGGCGACAAGGGCGTCCGCAGCATCGAGGGCGCGCGCGACGCCATCCTCGAAGGGCCGCGCGCGATGCAGCAGCGGCTGGGCCATTCGCTGTACGTGATGGAGCGCAAGAGCGATGGCCTGGCGCTGGGCATGTGCGGCCTGATCAAGCGCGACAGCCTGGACGACGTCGATATCGGCTATGCGATCCGGCCCGCTCACTTTGGCCAGGGCTACACCTACGAGGCGGCCGTCGCCGTGGTGGCCTATGCGCGCGACCAGCTGCGCATGAAGCGCCTGCTGGGGCTGACCGCGCCAGCCAATGCCAAGTCCATCGGCCTGCTGCACAAGCTGGGCATGGGCTTTGTCGAGCTCAAACACCTGCCGCCCGATAATCGTCCTACCAACATTTATTGCATCGAGTTCCGCAACGAATGAACGGACGTTGCAACGGTGGGAATTCGATAGAATTTTCGCCGCCTTCGCTTGGTTTTTCCGATGCGTGGGCGCATCATGGAAGCAAGAATTAGAAGTTGCTTATTCCCTAAAAAACGGAAGCAATTCAAAAATATAAGTTAGACGACCGCGCGGTGGCAACCCGCGATAGTAAATCTTGTACGAATTGAATTTTTACCAGGGGGAAGATATGAAACTCGCCAATCTCAAGATAGGCGTGCGACTGGGCTTGCTGGGCGCTTTCTTTTTCGTCGCGCTGCTGATCGTTGCCACCGGCGGCTGGCGCGCGCTGGATTCCAGCAACGCAGGCAACGCCGTGGCCATGCAGCGCATGAAGGCGCTGACGCAGGCCATCGACATGGCGCGCAGCGCCCAGGTCGAATTCAAGATCCAGGTCCAGGAGTGGAAGAACACTCTGTTGCGTGGCAACGATCCCGCCAATTTCGACAAATACAGCAAGGCCTTCGTCAGAGGCGGCGAAACCACACGCGGCGAATTGCAAAAGCTGGACGCGTTGTTGACCAAGCTGAACCTGAAGACGCCGCTGGTGGAAGAGGCGATCGTCACCCAGAACGAACTGGTGAAGCGCTACATGGCGGCCCTGCAAAAATACGATCCCGCCAGCCAGGACAGCGCCCACGTGGTCGACGCGCTGGTCAAGGGCATGGACCGCGAGCCGACCAAGAAAATCGACGACATCGTCGCCTTCATCGGCAAGGAAACGCAGCGCATGATCGTCGAGATGGAGGAAGAGAACAAGGCGGAGCATGCACGCGCGATGCTGGTCATGGGCGTCACGCTGCTGGTCACGCTGGTGGTCGGCTGCGTCACGGTGCTGTGGCTGATCAAAAGCATCACCGTGCCGTTGAATGAGGCGGTCGGCATGGCGGAGACAGTGGCGGCCGGCGACTTGAGCAGCGAGGTGCGCATCAACAGCACCGACGAGATCGGCGCCTTGCTGGGCGCGCTCAAGCGCATGCAGGGCAACCTGAGCAACATCGTCGGCAAGGTGCGCGTCGGCACCGAGGCCATCCACGGCGCGGCGGTGGAGATCGCCGCCGGCAACCTGGACCTGTCGGGCCGCACCGAGGAGCAGGCCAGCTCGCTGGAGGAAACCGCGGCCGCGATGGTGCAGCTGACCACCACCGTGCAGCAGAACAATGTCAACGCGGCCGAGGCCTGCAAGCTGGCCGACACCGCCTCCAGCGTGGCGGCCAGGGGCGGCGACGCGGTCGAGCAGATGGTGCGCACGATGGGCTCGATCAACGAATCGTCGCGCAAGATCGTCGACATCATCGGCGTGATCGACGGCATCGCCTTCCAGACCAATATCCTGGCCTTGAACGCGGCGGTGGAAGCGGCGCGCGCCGGCGAACAAGGGCGCGGCTTCGCGGTGGTCGCTTCCGAGGTGCGCAACCTGGCGCAACGTTCGGCGGCGGCGGCTAAGGAAATCAAGGAACTGATCGGCGATTCGGTGGGCCGGGTGGAGGCGGGCAGCCGGCTGGTCGGCCAGGCCGGCGAGACCATGGGCGAGGTGGTGGCCAGCGTGCAGCGCGTGACCGCCATCATCGGCGAGATCTCGGTCGCCAGCGGCGAGCAGCGCGACGGCATCGAACAGATCAGCATCGCCATCAGCCAGATGGACAGCGTGACCCAGCAGAACGCGGCGCTGGTGGAGCAGGCCGCCGCCGCGGCCGACGCGCTGGAACAGCAGGCGGCCGGCCTGGCGGCGGCGGTCAGCGTGTTCAAGTTGCAGGGCCAGCCCCAGGCTTCGCACCCCACCTCGGAGGGCCGGCCGCGGCGCCTTCTGCAAGTGGCCGGTCATGGCGCCGTTTGATGTCGCTCAAGTGTGAGCGAGAAAGGTCTGGGAACTGCTCAGTGATTGATTATGCTTCACTTTTCCCCGGTACACCGGACGGAGAGGGACAGCATGAACAGCCTATTGGCAGTACTGGCCGGCATCGCGCTCAGCTTGTTGGCGCTGGGGTACGGCGAACTGCGGGTGCGCGCCCTGCGTGCCCGTTGCGCGCAACTGCAATCGGCGCTGGAAGCCCATCGCGACGCGGAAATGCGGCTGGACTACATCGCCCACCATGACAGCCTGACCGGCCTGCCCAACCGCCTGCAGTGCCAGCTGCAACTGGAACACGGCATCGCCTACGCGCGCCGCCACGGCAACCTGCTGGCGGTGCTGTTTGTGGACATCGACCACTTCAAGGCCATCAACGACAATCTCGGCCACGACGCCGGCGACCAGGTGCTGGTGCAGTTTGCGCAGCGCCTGCGCCAGTGCGTGCGCGAGGTGGACACGGTGGCGCGCCAGGGCGGCGACGAGTTCATCGTGCTGCTGACCGAATTGCGCAGCGCCCCCGATGCGCAGCAGGTGGCCGACAAGATCAACGCCGCGATCGCCGCGCCCTTCCTGGTGCATGGCGAAACGCTGGCGGTGGCGGCCAGCATCGGCATTGCCATCTATCCCGACGATGATGTCGAGATCGAAGCGCTGCTCGAGAAGGCCGACCTGGCGATGTACGCGGCCAAGCAGCGCGGCAAGGGCGCCGGGCTGCGCTTCGCGCCCAGCATGCAGGCCAAAGCCTATTCGCGGGTGGTGCTGGAGACCGCGCTGCGCCACGCGCTGGAGCACGGCGAGTTCGAACTGAACTACCAGCCCAAGCTCAACCTGCATGAGGAGAAGATCACCGGCGTCAAGGCGCTGCTGCGCTGGCGTCACCCGGAGCTGGGCCTGGTGATGCCGCCGGATTTCCTGCCGGTGCTGGAGGACAGCGCGTTGATGCTGCCGGTGGGCGCGTGGGTGATGGCGACCGCCGCCGCGCAGGCGCGGCGCTGGATGGAATTGGGCCATCCGCTGACGGTGTCGGTGCATTTGTCGCCACGCCAGTTCTACCAGAAGGATATCGTCCGCTGCTTTGCCGAGATCCTGCATCAGTCCGGCGTGCCGGGCCGCTATATTGAACTGGAAATCACCGAGGACATGCTGATCGATAAGAACCAGAATTGCGAGGCCGTGCTGCGCCAGTTCAAGCAGCTGGGCATGCGCATCTCGATCAGCGATTTCGGCACCGGCTATGCGTCGTTGAATTACCTGCGGCGCTTCCCGGTGGACCTGGTGAAGATCAACAAGTCCTTCATCGACGACCTGCGCCGCGCGGTCCAGCAGCCGACCGACCGCCTCAGCGACGGCCGGGTGGCGGACGAGGGGGCGATGGTGCGCGCCATCATCGCGATGGCGCATACCCTGAACATGCAGGTCATCGCCGGCGGCGTGGAAACCGGCGACCAGCTGAGCCAGCTGGCCGCGATGGGCTGCGACGAGGCCTTTGGTTTCTGCCTGAGCGCGGCCGTGTCGTCGGAGGACCTGGAGGCGCTGCTCGCCAACCGCTGGCGGCTGGCGGCGCCGGTCAGTGCTCCCGGCTAGCGGGGAAGAACCAGGCCAGCGGCCGTTGCACGCGAGCCGCCCACGAGCGCTCGTTGTGGATGGCCGCGTCGGCGGCATAGAACAGCAGGTCCTCATCCAGGCGGTAGCCCCGGGCCAGCATGGCGTCGCGCATTTTCAGCGTTTGTTCCAGGCCATCCTGGTCGGTGCCGGCGTCGAGGTAGAACTTGACCGGCTGGCGCGCCGGCGCCTTGGCGATCATCTCTTCGTTATTCCACCAGAACGAACTCGACACGCCCGCCGCCGCGGAGAACACGTCCGGCCGGCGCTGGGCGATGTAGACCGAGGCGATGCCGCCCAGCGAGGAGCCCATGATGGCGGTGTGTGCGCGGTCCGGCAGCGTGCGCAGATTGGCGTCGGCCCAGGGCTTGACGGTGTCGACGATGAAGGCCATGTAGGCATCGAGCTTGCCGCCGCCATACCGCGGATCGCAGCAGGGTGTGTATTCGGCGATGCGGTCCCTGGTGTTGTCGATGCCGACTACGATGGCCGGCGCGACGACGCCATCGGCGATCAGGCGGTCCATGGTGCTGCCGATTTCCCAGGCGGCGCCGTAGGCTGCGGTGGCGGCGTCAAACAGGTTCTGGCCGTCGTGCATATAGAGCACCGGATAGCGCTGTTGCGGATGGGCGTCGTATCCGGGCGGCAGATAGATGCGCAGGCTGCGGCTGTTGCCCAGCTGCGGTGAAACGAACTGCTCGACAATGCGGAGCGTGCCGGCCGGCGGCGGAGCCGGGATGGGCGATGCTGCCGAGATCGCCGAGGTGGCCGCCGCCATGCCGCGCGCCAGCGGCATGATGCGGATGCCGTGGATATCGAAGCGGTTCGACGGCCCCTTGACGCCGCCCGCGTCGACATAGCTGGAATTACTTTTCAGGTAGCTCATGTTGTAGAAATCGCTGAGCTCCATGCGGTAGCTGCCTGGCTTGAGCACGGCTTTCAAAGGAGTCGACCACGACGGCCCCGCGCTGGCTGGCGTATGCGGCAACTGCACCACCCCCTGCGCTGCGATGTCGCCGCTGCCATCCTTGAGCGTCATCCATTTCACGCCACCACTGATGCCCAGGTTGACCTGGTGCGCGGTGTTGCGGTACTTGAGCTGCAAGGCGTAGCTGCCGTCGCGCCCGACCTTGATGTCCTGCACCGCGAAGGTATCGGACGGCGCGCCCCAGCCGGCAATGCGGCCATCGGTGACGGCCACGCTGGACTGTACGCGCGCGTCGCCGGCGGCGATCTCCACGCCGCTGTTCAGGCACATCGGCGCGCTGTGGTGGCTGCGGTTGCCTGAGCTGGTATACATCGCCTCCACCGCATAGCACAGGTTATCGCTCTCGCCCTTGCCCAGCAGCGGGGCGCGGCGGTCGGCCCAGGTCTTGGCGGTGACGCGCTGCGTGGCCAGCTTGCCGTTGCGGTAGATGTTGTAGACCACACCCTTGCCGGCGCCTTCGAGGTACAGCGTCGGGAAATCGTAAGTGCCGCGTTCCAGCTTGACGATGCGCGGCTCCGGCGGCGAATACACCGCAGGATCAAGCGCCAGCGGCTGCGCGTTGACGCTGCGCTTGACCTGCTGTCCGGCGATCAGCTTGCCGAGGCGGATCTCGATGATATTCTCCGCAGCCAGCTCCGGCCAGGCCAGCGTGGCCGCGGCCGGCTTGCCGTTCAGCGCCACCGCATCGACTTCGTAGTAGCCGTCGCCGTGCGCGGCGGGCGGCAGCGACAGGCGCACCTGCAAGCGCTTGCCGCGCAGCGCGAGATTGTTCAGCGTGATCGTATCGCTGCCGGCAAACGCCTCGCGCCGCAACTTCGCTGTCACGAAAGGACGCAGCGCGATACCGTCATTGGTGGTGTGCACGCCGAACACGTCGCCCACCACCATGCCCAGATAAGCGCCGACGGACCACAGCTGCCGCCGCGAATCCACCACCGGCCCGCTCAAGTCGCCCTGCGCCTGCTTGTCCTTCAACAGCGGCTGGCCGGACAGCCATTCCAGGTTTTCCATGTTCGACAGGTTGAGCGCCGCGCCGCGCATCAGCGTAGCGTAGGCCGCGTCGGCGACGGCGACGTTGCCGGTCTGCGCCGCCGCCTTCAAACCGTAGGCCGTCACGAACGGCCAGATGGCGCGGTTGTGATAGATCGCCACGCCAGGCTGCTGCGGATAGATCACCGGCGCGCCCAGCGGGCCATGCGGATAATGTGCCAGGATGCTCTCGGCCTGCTGGCGGTCGGCGATGCCGGTGACGATCGCCAGCGATTGTCCCAGCCAGTCGTACTTGTACATCGCCGCGCCGTCGAAGTGGCCGGCGGTCAGACTACTGTACATGCCGGCGTCGGCCTGCCACAGGCGCTGGTTGATGGCGCGCTTCAGGTCCGCCGCCCAGGCCGCGTATTTGTCGGCCAGCGCCGCGTTGCCTTGTTCCTGCGCCAGCTGTGCGGCCAGTGTCAGCGCCTTGTAGTGGCCGGCGTTGGTGGACAAGGCCTTGGACGTCGCCATGCTCGCCAGGTCGCTTGCGATCCAGCCCGCGTAGCTTTGTTCGCGCCAGTCGAGGAAGGATTCCTCGCCGTTGTACAAGCCGTCGGCGGCGTCGTAGACGGCCAGCCGGTCGTTCTCCAGCGTGTTCGACAGGGCGCGCAACGCGGTCGCCGCGAAGGCCTTGCGCTCGTCCGGCGCCAACGCCTTCAAGGCTTCCTCGGCGCCGAAGGCCCAGCTGACGCGGTCCGTGCTGACCGGCCAGCTGCCGCCGCTGCCGGTGTCCTGGATGATCTGCAACCCGTCAGCGCTGCCGGCGGCATGCGCGCCAGGCCGCACGCCGTCGCGGTAGCCGGACAGCTTGAACTCCAGCGAATTGCGCACGCGGCGCGGGTCCAGCATGCCCAGTCCCAGCGAGGCCGCGTAGGACAGGTCGCGCGTCCACACGTAGTGCCACAGCTCGCCGGTTTCGAAGCAGTTGCAGGAGATGGCGTTGCCGCCGTTGTAGCTGCCGTCGCGGATCTCGCCCACCGAGTCCTGCTTCATCTCCAGGCCGGCCAGCGTGAACAAGGCGTCGAAGGCCAGGTTGCCGCTGCGGACGGACGGCTGTCCCTGTGCTTCGGCATAGCTGATCTCCTGCTTGCCGCCGTCGCGCACGCGCATTGTGGTCGATTGCGTGTAGCTGCGCAGCGCCGCGTTGGCGTCCGGTGTGGTGTAGCGCACGGTCTCCTGCTTGCCGTCCCAGCTTGGATAGCTGGTGCTCAGCGTGGTGGCGGCAGCCGCCATGGCGGGCATGGCCAGCAGCGATAAGGCGCCAAGGCGGCGACGGGCGAAACTCATTGTTCGATCTCCAGTATCAGCGCCGAGCGTGCGGGCAGCGTGACCTCGCCATCCAGCGCAACGCGCTTGCCGCTGATGACGTCCACACCTGCATGCGCGCCGCTCAGCATCTCGTGGAAGCGCGCGGTCTTCAGCACGGTGTCGGTGCTGTTCTTGTTCAAGGCTACCATGACTTTTTTGGCGCCGTCGTAGCGGAAGTAGACGTAGGTATTGTGCTCGGGGCCATAGTGCATCATCTTCCCGTGGTGGATCACGGACGCGCCCTTGCGCCAGTTGAACAGCTTCTTCACGTACGCCTGCGCGGCCGCCTGCTGCGCCGTCAGGCCGGCGCCGGTGAAGGCGTTGACGGCATCGCCGCGCCAGCCGCCGGGGAAGTCGCGGCGGTAGGACGCGTCGTCGCGGCCCTTGGTGGTGCTGGTCATCTGGATCTCGGTGCCGGCGTAGAACTGCGGGATGCGCGGCGCGGTCGCCACGAAGGCCATCGCCATGCGGAACAAGTTGTCGTCCGCATTGAGCTCGCTGTAGATGCGCGACATGTCGTGATTACCTTCGAACAGCACCAGGTTGCCGGCGTTCGGATACAGGTAATCCTGCGACAGCGTCTCGTACAGGTTCGTCAGGCCATGTTCGGCGCCGTCCGGCGCGGCGAGGGCGCGACGCATGGTGTCGGTCAGCGGGAAGTCCATCATGCTTGGCATGTGCGACTGATAGCCGTTGAAATTCTGCTTGCCCTCCTGCCAGTGCGCGACCACCGGTATCAGCGGCGTCCATTCCTCGCCCACTAGGTTCAGCTTTGGATACTCTGCCATCACGCTGCCGGACCAGCGGCTGAGGAACTCGGTGTTGGAGTAGCCATAGGTATCGACCCGCAGGCCCGACAGGCCCGCATACTCGATCCACCAGATGTCGTTCTGGATCAGGTAGGTCGCCACGTACGGGTTGGCCTGGTTCAGGTCCGGCATGCCTTCGACGAACCAGCCCTCGGTGAAGTTGCGCTTGTCCTCGTCCGACGCGTAGGGATCTTGCAGCGCCACGCGGTGATGCTCGGTCGGCACGAACTTGCCCTGATAGGTCAGCCAGTCCGGCGTCGGCATGTCCTGCATCCACCAGTGTTTGCTGCCGATGTGGTTGAGCACCACATCCTGGATCACGCCCAGGCCCTTGGCGCGCGCCTGCGCGACAAAGTTGCGGTACTCCTGGTTGCTGCCATAGCGCGGGTCGATGCGGTAGTGATCGGTGGTGGCGTAGCCGTGATAGGAGTAGGCCGGCGAGTTCGATTCCAGCAACGGCGTCGGCCAGACGGTGGTGAAGCCCATGGCGGCGATGTAGTCCAGATGGTCGGCCATGCCGCGGATGTCGCCGCCGTGGCGGCCGGAGGCGTCGGCGCGGTTGGCACGCTCGGTCATGCCGGCCGCATTGTCGTTGGACGGATCGCCGTTGGCAAAACGGTCCGGCATCACCTGATAGATGGCGTCGCTGCTGTTGAAGCCGATGCGCTGGGCCGAGCCGGCGATCCGGGCCAGCAACTGGTAGTTGTAGTGCACCGATTGGCTGCCGCGCTTGAACACCAGGTCCATCGCGCCGGGCGCCGCGTCGGGCGCGATATCCAGATTGATGAACAGGTAGTTCTGGTTGGCGACCCGCGCCACCGAGGCGATGCGCACGCCGGGGTAGGCCAGCGCCGGCTCCAGGTCGGCGATATGCGGCCCATGCACCATCAGTTGCAGCGTGCTGTTGTGCATGCCGGTCCACCACAGCGGCGGATCCATGTGTTCGATGCGGTAGGTATCGGCGTGGGCGATGAACGGCAGCGCGGACAACAGCGCGGCGGCGAGGGTTTTGTTCATTGAGTCTCCGTTAAGTAGTCGGACTACAGGTGCATTTTTATGGGCTTATCGTCGAGAATACTATGAAAGAGGGTGGGCATCAAATCGATGATTCTAGTTTTAATACAATTCCCGATGCCGTTGCGGTAAATATTGTTGTAAGGATAATTCTGGCCTGCGGCAGATGTCGGAAATGCTGCAAAGTGAAGTGGTATGAGGTCAAAAAATGTAGTTCCACTACACTATTGACCGTGGAGTGCTGTAGCCGAAATACAACGCGCATGGCATTTTCGCTGGGCGCTCACGGGCAAGCGCCCCTCTGGTGGCGTAGCTCGACTGAAGTTTGATTGACACAGAATCTAGTTTTAGTACAAAATTCTTTATAGAACGTCTTTTAGAACGTTTGCAATCCTTGGAACCCGTGTAGTCGATGGTGCGAGAGCAGGCTGTAGTTGTCGCGGGTATATTTTTAGATGAGTGAGGGGACATTTGATGATGAATTCCGCCAACCAGCGCGGCGCCAACTCGGCTCCGACCAGTGTTGCATTTAAGTTGAGCCCGGTAGCAGCCGGCTGTGCGTTGCTGCTGTCCGCCATTTCCGGCTCGTCCTACGCGCAAGACGCGACCGCCGGCCAGTCCGCCGACGCGCCTGTTACGCAAACGGTGAAAGTGTCCGGTATCCGTCGCGGTATCGAAGACGCTATCTCCGTCAAAAAGAATTCCGAATCCATCGTTGAAGCGATCTCCGCCGAAGACATCGGCAAACTGCCGGACGTGTCGATCGCCGAATCGCTGTCGCGCCTGCCAGGGGTGGCCGCGCAACGCGTCGCGGGCCGCGCCCAGGTGCTGAGCATCCGCGGCCTGGCGCCAGACTTCTCGACCACCACCCTCAATGGTCGTGAGCAGGCGTCCACCGGCGACAACCGTAGCGTTGAATACGACCAGTATCCATCGGAACTGATCAACGGCGCCGTGGTCTACAAGACCCCGGACGCATCGCTGGTCGGCCAGGGCCTGTCGGGCACCGTCGATCTGCAAACCGTGCGTCCGCTGGAATTCCCGGGCCGCACCATGGCGATCAACGTGCGCGGCGAGAAGAACTCGCTGGGCAAGCAAAACGCCGGCTACAAGGACAAGGGCTACCGCCTGAGCGGCATCTACATCGACCAGTTCAACAACCGCACCCTGGGTGTGGCGCTGGGCTACGCTCGTCTGGACTCCCCGGGCCAGTACCAGAAGTGGAGCAGCTGGGGCTACGGCTTCGACCCTAAGACCGGCAGCACCACCGGCCTGGCCAACTCCGGCAACGAAATCGACGCCGGCTCGACCAAGCAGACCCGCGACGGCCTGATGGCAGTGCTGCAGTGGAAACCGACCCGCGACTTCCAGTCGATGGTCGACACCTACTACTCGAAATTCGATTCCGACACCACCATCCGCGGCATGCAGTTCGGCACCGGCAACTGGATGGGCGACCTGACCTACGCGAATCCCGTGTTCGCCAGCTACGGCGGCACCCAGGTGCTGCAAAGCGCGACCGTCGGCGGCATCAAGCCTGTGCTGCGTAACGACCTGAACACCAACCGCGACAAGCTGTTCGCGATCGGCTGGAACAACAAGCTGCGCGTGAACGAAGACTGGACCGCCATCGCCGACTTCAGCTACTCGAAGGCGGACCGTCAGGACATGATCCTGGAAACCTACGCCGGCGCAGCCACCACCGACACCGCCAAGATCGTCCGCGACAACAACACCGGCCTGCCGCAAGTGACCACCGGCCTGAACTACGCCGACCCATCGGTCGTCAAGCTGAGCGATTCGGGCGGCTGGGGCCAGGACGGCTACGTCAAGTACCCGCAAGTGACCGACAAGCTGAAATCGGCCCGCTTCACGGCCAAGCGCAGCCTGGACGGCATGTTCAGCAACCTGGACGTGGGCGTCAACTTCACCAAGCGCGACAAGACCCGTCAATCGGCCGAGATGCTGGTTAACCTGAAGAACGGCCGCGCACCGATCGCCGTGCCTGCCAACCTGATCCAGGATCCGACCTCGCTGGGCTTCGCCGGCATCCCTGGCATCATGTCCTACGACATCATGGGCGCCGTCAACAGCCTGTACACGCTGACGCCTAAGATTCACCAGGACATCTACAACAAGGACTGGCTGGTCAGCGAGAAAGTCTCGACCGCCTACGCCAAGCTCGGCATCGACGACACCTGGGGTGTTCCGGTGAAGGGCAACTTCGGTGTGCAGATGATCCACACCAACCAGAGCTCCAGCGCGTTCAACGTCGACACCAAGAACCTGAACACGCCGCAGACCACGGAAGAAGGCACCTCGTACAACGACTTCCTGCCTAGCCTGAACCTGAACTTCGACCTGGGCAGCGAGCAGCACGTGCGCTTCGGCCTCGGCAAGACCATGGCCCGTCCGCGCCTGGACCAGCTGCGCGCATCGTCGAGCGCTTCGGTGGACACCACCAAGCTGCTGTGGACCGGCAGCGGCGGCAATCCTGGCCTGAAGCCATGGCGCGCCAACGCGCTCGACTTGACGTACGAGAAGTACTTCGACAAGAGCACCTACTTCAGCGCCGCGACCTTCTACAAGAAGCTCAAGACCTACATCTACGACCAGATCGTGCCGTTCGACTTCACCAGCTATCCTAACGATGGCGTGACGCCGAAAACCAATATCGGCACGCTGACCCAGCCAGCCAACGGCACGGGCGGTTCGATCAAGGGTGTGGAGCTGTCCGGTTCCATCGACGGCAAGGTCCTGTGGACTGGCCTGGACGGCTTCGGCGCCACCGGTTCGATTTCCCGCACCAAGAGCGAGATCGCCCCTGACGGTCCCGGCACCACCGGCGCACTGCCAGGCCTGTCGCGCACCGTGTCGAACGTGCAGGTGTTCTACGAGAAGTCCGGTTACTCGGCACGTGTGACCCGCAGCGAGCGCTCCAACTTCCGTGGCGAAGTGACCGGCTTCGGCGCCGACCGTACCTTCACCGACATCAAGGGCGCGGCGCAAGTGGACTTCCAGCTCGGTTACGAGTTCAAGGAAGGCCAGTACAAAGGCCTGTCGCTGCTGTTCCAGGTGATCAACGCGAACGATACCGCGTACCAGACCACCCTGAGCAACGGCACCCTGAAAGTGCCGGGCGAGTACACCAAGTACGGCCGCACCATGCTGCTGGGCCTGAACTACAAGATGTAATCCGGTCCGCTCCAAAGCACCCCCTGTCAGCAGCAGCCGGCAGGGGGTGTTTTTTTTTAACCCGCACAGCCATGCGGGGTCGGACCCCGCGGGGTCCGACCCCTAAGTGCTGGCGCGGGCCTGCCGCACAGGTGCGAGGGGTTTTTCGTGCACAATACCGGACAACATAAAAAGCTGGAGACAGACATGCAGCAAAACCAAATGGATCGCCGCATCAGGCAAATCCTGATCGTCGGCGGCGGCACAGCCGGCTGGATGACGGCGGCGGCCATGTCCAAACTGCTGGGCGGCCACTACCAGGTGCGCCTGGTCGAATCGGACGAGATCTCCACCGTCGGTGTGGGCGAGGCCACCATCCCGCAGATCAAACTGTTCAACCAGGCGCTCGGCATCGACGAAGACGACTTCCTGCGCGAGACGCAGGGCACCTTCAAGCTGGGCATCCAGTTCGTCGACTGGGGCAGGCTGGGGGAGAACTACATCCACACCTTCGGCAGCATCGGCGTGGACATGGGGCTGGTCGAGTTCCACCACTACTGGCTCAAGCTGTATCAGGCCGGGCTGGCGCCGGACTTCGGCGCGTATTCGCTGGCGGCGGTGGCCGCGCCGCAGAACAAATTCATGCGCGCCGTCGAGGCAGGCAATTCGCCGGTGTCGCACCTCGCCCACGCCTTCCAGTTCGACGCCGGCCTGTATGCCAAATACCTGCGCAAGTTCGCCGAGGCGCGCGGCGTGGTGCGCACCGAGGGCAAGGTGGCTGACGTCGTCGTGCGCGAAGGCGATGGCCATGTGGCGGCGATCATGATGGAAAACGGCGAGCGTATCGAAGCCGATCTGTTCATCGATTGCTCGGGCTTCCGCGGCCTGCTGATCGAGGGCGCTTTGAACACCGGCTACGAGGACTGGACCCACTGGCTGCCGTGCGACCGCGCGCTGGCGGTGCCGTGTGTATCGACCGGCCCGATCACGCCGTACACGCGCGCCACCGCGCGCACGGCCGGCTGGCAGTGGCGCATCCCGCTGCAACACCGCATCGGCAATGGCCATGTCTATTCGAGCAAATACATCAGCGACGACGAGGCCACCGCACAGCTGATGGCGAACCTGGACGGCGCGCCGCTGGCAGAACCGAAGCCGCTGCGCTTCGTCACCGGCAAGCGCAAGCAATTCTGGAACAAGAACGTGGTGGCGATCGGCCTGGCCAGCGGTTTCATGGAGCCGCTGGAATCGACCAGCATCCACCTGATCCAGTCGAGCATCGCGCGGCTGATGAGCTTTTTCCCGGACCGCGATTTCAACCAGGACAATATCGACGAGTTCAATCGCCAGGCGCATTTCGAGGTCGATAAGATCCGCGACTTCCTGGTGCTGCACTACCACGCGACGGAGCGCGACGACACGCCGTTCTGGAACTACTGCCGCACGATGGAGGTGCCGGAAAGCCTGAGGCAGAAGATGGACCTGTTCAAGCAGCACGGCCGCTTCTACCGCGAGAAGGACGAGATGTTCGCGTCGGTGAGCTGGTTGCAGGTGATGCTGGGGCAGGGCATGCGGCCGCAGTCCTATCATCCGTTGGTGGATTTGTTCCCGCAGGAGCAGATCGAGGCGCACCTGCGCACCATCAAGACCGTGGTGGAGAACTGCGCCGGCAAGATGCCGAACCACGAAGACTTCATCGCCGCCCACTGCCAGGCGGCGATGAATGTGAAGCGCCCTAACTACGGCGCGCGCTAGCGCGAACCCCGAGGCTTGCGCTCAGGGTCAGACCCCGTACGGGGTCTGACCCTTGCGTCGCCGTGCGGGGTGGCGTTACTTCTTCTCAGCCGCAGCGAAGGCGGCGTTCTGCGTATCGAGCCAGGTCTTCAGCGGCGCGAAGTAGTCGAGCAGCGCGCCGCCGTCGATCTTATCCTCGCCCGAAATCGCCTTCAGCGCTTCCGGCCACGGCTTGCTCGCGCCCATCGCCAGCATCTGCTGCAGCTTGGCGCCGGCCTTGGCGTTGTCGTACACCGAGCAGCGGTGCAGCGGGCCGGTATAACCGGCTTCGCGGCACAGCGCGCGATGGAACTGGAACTGCAGCATATCGGCCAGGAAGTAGCGCGCATACGGCACGTCCGCCGCCACATGGTACTTGGCGCCGGCGTCGAAGCCCGCGCCGCTGGCGTCGATGGCCGCAGGGCGCTTCATGCCCATATACTGCTCGCGCAGCTGCCACCAGCTCTTGTCGTAGTCGGCCGGCTTGGTCTTGCCCGAGTAGACGTCCCAGCGCCACTTGTCGACCGAGTAGGCGAACGGCAGGATCGCGACCTTGCTCAGCGCGCGCTCCAGCAGCTGGCCGATGTCGGCGTCGGCATCCGGCGCCTGGTCCATCAGGCCGACCTTTTGCAGATAGCTCGGCGTGATCGACAGCGCGATGGTGTCGCCGATGGCTTCATGGAAGCCATCGTTGGCGCCGTTGCGGAACAGGTAGGGCTGCTTGGTGTAGTTGAGGAAGTAGTAGATGTGACCCAGCTCGTGATGGATCGTGGTGAAGTCCTCAGCCGTCGGCGTGATGCACATCTTGATGCGGACGTCGTCCTTCTCGTTCAGCGGCCAGGCGGAGGCGTGGCACACCACGTCGCGGTCGCGCGGCTTGGTCAGCAGCGAGCGTTCCCAGAACGACTGCGGCAGCTTCTGCATGCCCAGCGAGGTGTAGAAGCGCTCGGCGTATTGCGTCATCTGCCTGGCGTCGGTCTTGCGGTCTTCCAGCACCTTGCTCAGGTCAAAGCTGCTTGCCCCAGTCGCCGGCTTCAGCAGCGGATACAGATTGGTCCAGCTCTGGCTCCACATATTCCCGAACAGGTGGGAAGGAATAGGGCCGGTCAGCGGTACCACATCCGGGCCATAGGTCTGGCGCAGCTTGTAGCGCGTGTAGGTGTGCAGCGCATCGTACAGCGGCTTGACCTGCTGCCACAGGCGCTCCATCTCGGCGGAGAAGGCTTCCGGCGGCATGTCGTACTGCGCGCGCCACATGGCGCCCGTGTCGACGAAGCCCATCTGCTTGGCGCCCTTGTTCGACAGCGCGACGTAGTCCGCGTACTTCTGTTTGTAGGACGGCGATTGCGCGTGCCAGCCCAGCCACATTTCCTTCAGCTTGGCCTCGTCGTGGCTCTTGGCCAGGACCTTTTCCATTTCGCCCAGCGCCATGCAGGCATCGGCCGTACCGTCAGGCTTCTTCGGGCAGTATTTGGCTTTGCCGTAGGCGCCGGTCATGGCCGCCTGCAGCTGCGCGTATTGTTCGCGCTCCTTGGCATCGGCGAAGACCAGCGTCTGCTGCAGCAGCATCAGCTTGCGGGCCGATTCGGCCGGCAGCTTCAAGCCGTTGAAGCGGCGCGCCGCGATCGCTGCTTCGCCGGCGGCCGTCAGATAGCGTTCGGCGAAGAAGGCGGCGATGGCTTCCGTGTCGTCGGTGATGAAGTTGGAACCGACCCAGGCGCCCCGGGACTGTTCGTTGTTCAGCTTATTGAGGCGTTCTTCGGTGTCGGTCAGGAAGCGCTCGGCTTCTGCGACGGTTGGTTTTTTTGCGGGGGCAGCCAGCACGGTAGTGCTGGCGGCTGTCATGGCGCTGAGCGCGAACAGCGTGCTGATGATTTTTGGTGACACTGGCATCTCCCTATCTCCGTATATGGTCTTGTTGGCCATCGAACCGTTCGATTCGATGGCCAACAATCATACACGCTTACAGGGTGATGGCGACGCTCCGCGCGGCCTGGCTGCTGGCCGGCAGCGAGACGTTCAGCACCTTGGCCGCCTCGTCCCAGACGAAGATGACCGTCTTGCCATCAACGCGCACCAGCGACGGGTGGGCCGTCACGTTATGCACCTGCAGCGCGATGCTGCGCTCGGGGCGCTGGTACTGCTGGCCTACTTCCGATTCGATGCGCAGGGCCAGGCTGCGGCCTTGCAGCTTGCTGGAGAAGCGCAGCAGTTCGTACTTGCCCTGTTCGTAGGCTTGCGCGGTCGTGCCGTCGTCGTCATACAGCTTGCCGGTGCCGGCGCTGACCGAGGCGTCGTGGTAGTAGTGCAGGTCGATATGCTTGGTCGAATAATCGCGCGTGGTCTGCACCACCTTGGCCATCGGGATGAAGGCGCCGGCGCGTACGTAGACCGGCACGTGGTCCTCGCTCAGCTTGACGGACTCGGTGGCGCCGCCGGCGTGCTTCTCGCCGCTGTAGAAATCGAACCACGCGCTACGGGCAGGGAAGTAGACGTCCGCCGTGGTCGCGCCCTGCTTGAGCACCGGCGTGACCAGGAAGTCCTTGCCCCACAAGTAGGTCGACGACATCGCGCGCACCTTGGCGTTGCCCGGCTCCTCGTACAGCATGGGGCGCATCAGCGGCAGGCCTTTCTGGTTGTTGTCGAAGCCCAGCGTGTAGTTATACGGCAGCAGGCGGTAACGCAGGCGGATGGCCTCGCGCGCCAGCGCCTTGGTGCGGTCTTCGCGGTAGACCGGCTCCGACGGCACCTCGTCCTGCGCGTGCGGGCGGAAGATCGGCTGGAACACGCCGTACTGCAGCCAGCGCGTGTAGAGCTCATTGTCCAGCACCGGATTGGCGAAGCCGCCCAGGTCCGAGTGCATATAGCCCACGCCCTGCATCCCCATCTGCAGCGAGATTTCAGGCTGCGCCTGCAAACCGCCCCAGCTCCGGTCCACGTCGCCGGACCAGGGGATGATGCCGTAGCGCTGCGTGCCGGAGTACCCGGCGCGCATCAGGATGAAGGGGCGCTCGGTGGGGAAGTCCTGCCGGTAGCCTTCCGCCACCAGCCGTGCCCATTGATGGCCGTAGATGTTGTGCAGCTGGTCGGCGCTGCCGGTGGCGTGGCGCATGCCGGCCGGATGCAGTTCGGGTTCGCCCAGGTCGCCCCAGACGCCGGTCACGCCCTGCTCGCGCAGGCCCTTGTAGATATTCCAGAACCAGTCCTTGCCCGGCTTGCCGAAGATGTCGATCAGCCCCGTGTGGCCGAAGTAGAAGTCATAGGTCAGCGGCGCGCCGTTGGCGTCCATGCCCAGCACCTTCTTGTCGACCGCCTCCTGCCACTTGGCGGAGGTATCGAGGACGAACGGCTCGGTGATCACCACCGTCTGCACGCCTTTCTTCTGGAAGTCGGCGATCATGCCGGTGGCGTTGGGGAAGCTGTCCTTGTCCCAGGCCAGGTTGCCCATCGTGCCCTTGATCGTTTTGCCGAACCAGAACAGGTCGAACACGATGGCGTCGAGCGGGATGTCGTCGGCGATGAACTTGTTGACGGTGTCGCGCGCCGCGGCCTCGTTGCGGTAGCCGAAGCGCATCGCGAAATTGCCGAAGGCCCAGCGCGGCGGCAGCGGTTGTTTGCCGGTCAGGCTGGTGTAGTTGCCCACCACGTCTTCCCAGCTGTCGCCGGCGATCACCTGATAGGTCTTGCGGCCGCCGATGGTTTCGTAGGTCAGGCTGTCGTTCTTCGCGCTGTCGAAATCGAGGTAGCCGGTTTGCGGATTGTCGAAATGGAGCGCGTACATTTTCGACGACAGTGCGACCGGCATCGCGTAGCCCATCTGTTCGGACTTGTCGTCGTAGCCGTAGTGCGCCTTGTTGTACAAGGTGAAGCGATGGCCGCGGCGGTTCATGCCGACCGCGCGCTCGCCGGCACCGTACAAGGCTTCGTCCTTATCCAGCGCGAACTCGATGCCTTCCAATGTGCGCGCTTCGCCCTTGTTGATATCCTTGCTGCCGGTGGCCGGGTCGTCCTGGATCTTCACGTAGCCATGCTTCTCCGCGACCAGGCGCTTGCCCTTGTAGGCATACGAAATCTGGAACGGCGACTTGGTAATCGTGACGACGATGCCGGGTGTGGCATATTCGATGCTGTTGGGTTTAGTCGTCAGCGTGGTCCGGACGGCGGCCGGCGCCAGCACCACCGCGTGCGATGCCGGGTCCAGCTGCTCGCCGTTCGGCACGAAGGTGGTTTCGACGATGCCGGCGGAGTAGGGTTTGATGACATAGCCGCCGTCGCTGGTGCGGACTTCCAGCTGGCCGCCGTTGCGGGTGGCGCTGTCGAATTTGCGGTCGGCGTTCTGCGCCTGCCCGGCCTGGCTGACGACCAGCAGCGGCAGCACGGCCGTAAGTTTGGCGATGGAGTTGCTTTTCATGTAAGTTCGTGGTCTCTCAGGTTGTTATGATTTTGTTGTTTGGCTACATTTGACTACAAAATTCTGCCCTTGGGATGGCTTGTTTCCTTTATTTTACTGGGAAACTCTTTCAATTGACACGTATCAGGCTGCGTGTTATTTTGCTACAAATTTCAGAAATAGTCGGGGACACGCAGCATGCAATCTTCCAGCAGCAAGCCCATACTGTCGTTTTGGCAGTTATGGAACATGAGCTTCGGCTTTTTGGGCATCCAGTTCGGCTTTGCGCTGCAAAATGCCAACACCAGCCGGATTTTCTCCACGCTGGGCGCCAATCCCGACGACCTCTCCCTGTTCTGGCTGGCGGCGCCGGTCACCGGCCTGCTGGTACAGCCGATTATCGGCTACCTGAGCGACAACACCTGGCATCCGACCTGGGGCCGCCGCCGCCCGTTCTTCTTCGTCGGCGCCATGCTGGCGTCGATCGCGCTGTTCCTGATGCCCAATTCCACCGCGCTGTGGATGGCCGTCGTGGTCCTGTGGCTGATGGATGGCGCCATCAACGTGTCGATGGAACCGTTCCGCGCCTTCGTCGGCGACAAGCTGGGTTCATCGCAGCAGACCGCCGGCTACGCGATGCAGACCTTTTTCATCGGCTGGGGCGCGGTGATCGCCTCGCTGCTGCCGACCATCTTCGCCGACTTCCTCGGCGTGAGCAACGTGCCGGTCAACGGCGCGATCCCCGACACGGTGCGTTACTCGTTCTACGCCGGCGGCGCCATCTACTTCCTGGCCGTGTTGTGGACCGTCCTCACCGTCAAGGAAACGCCGCCCGAGGACATGGAAGCGTTCCGCGCCGAGCAGCGCCGCACCAAGGGCCTGGGCCATGCGCTCAAGGAGATCATGGGCGGCTTCACCAAGATGCCGAAGACCATGGTGCAGCTGGCCGCCGTGCAGTTCTTCTCCTGGATCGCATTGTTCGCGATGTGGATCTACACCACCTCCGCCATCGGCGAAAACGTGTTCGGCACCACCGACGCGCAATCGGTGGCGTTCCAGGAAGCGGGCAACCGGGTCGGCGTGATGTTTGCGGTCTACAGCGGCGTCTCCGCGCTGGCGGCCTTCATCCTGCCGATTTTCGCGCGCAAGACCAGCCGCAAGTTCGTGCACATGAGCTGCCTGACGATAGGCGGCATCAGCCTGTTCAGCATCTACTCCATCCATGACCTGAACCTGTTGTTCGTGCCGATGATCGGCGTCGGCATCGCCTGGGCCAGCATCCTGACCATGCCGTACGCGATCCTGGCCGGCGCGCTGCCCGCCAAGCGCATGGGCTACTACATGGGTGTGTTCAACTTCTTCATCACCATCCCGCAGATCGTCAGCGGCCTGCTGCTGGGTTTCGTCACCAGGCACTGGTTCGCCGGCCATACCGTCAAGACCCTGATGCTGGGCGGCGTATGCATGGTGGTGGCGGGCGTGCTGACGCTGGCCGTGCGGGACAACGCCGAACCGGCCGGACACTGATGTAAGATTGTTCGCTTGATCACGTATTCGCGCGCCGCCCGTTTGCCGGAACAGGTACAACAGAGGCTGCGAATACTATCCTTTACCTGTGCGGAGCGAACATGAGCATACAAATCGTAGCGACCAAGGCGTTTTCTGGCCAGCGGCCGGGCACCTCGGGCTTGCGGAAAAAAGTCACCACCTTCCGGCAGCCTGCCTATCTCGAAAACTTCGTGCAAAGCGTGTTCGACACGCTGGGCGACTGCGCCGGCAGAACGCTGGTGCTGGGCGGCGACGGCCGCTTCCACAACCGCGAAGCGGTGCAGACCATCCTGCACATGGCGGCCGCCCACGGTTTCGCCAGGGTGCTGGTGGGGCAGGGCGGCATCCTGTCGACGCCCGCCGTCAGCTGTGTGATCCGCAAGCACGGTGCGCTGGGCGGCATCGTGCTGTCGGCCAGCCACAATCCGGGCGGGCCGGATGGCGACTTCGGCATCAAGTACAACATCGCCGCCGGCGGCCCCGCGCCGGAGAGCGTGACCGAGGCGATCTACCAGCGCACCGAAAGCATTACGCAGTACCGCATCAGCGACGCGCCTGCCATCGACATCGACCGCCCCGGCGCCTCGCGCATCGAGCAGATGGATGTGGAGGTGATCGACCCGGTGGCCGATTATGCGGAATTGATGCAGCGCCTGTTCGACTTCGACGCCATCAAGGCCTTGTTCGGCCGCGGCTTCCGCATGTGCTTCGACGGCATGCACGCGGTGTCCGGCCCTTACGCCAAGGCCATCCTCGAAGGCATGCTGGGGGCGCCGGCGGGCACCGTCATCAATGGCGTGCCGCTGGAGGATTTCGGCGGCCATCACCCGGACCCCAACCCCGTCAACGCCGCGCAGCTGATCGCCATCATGGCGGCGGACGATGCGCCCGACTTCGGCGCCGCCTCCGACGGCGACGGCGACCGCAATATGATCGTCGGCCGCAGGTTCGATGTCACGCCGTCCGACAGCCTGGCCGTGCTGGCCGCGAATGCGAGCGTGGCGCCGGGCTACCGCGCCGGCCTGAAAGGCATCGCCCGCTCGATGCCGACCTCGCGTGCGGCCGACCGCGTGGCCGATGCGCTGGGCATCCCGTGCTACGAAACGCCGACCGGCTGGAAGTTCTTCGGCACGCTGCTGGATGCGGGCAAGGCCACCTTGTGCGGCGAAGAGAGCTACGGCACCGGCTCGGACCACATCCGCGAGAAGGACGGCTTATGGGCCGTGCTGTTCTGGCTTAACCTGCTGGCCGCCAGCGGCAAATCGGTGGAACAGCTGGTGGGCGAGCACTGGGCGCGCTTCGGCCGAAACTATTATTCGCGCCATGACTACGAGGCGGTTGAAACCGAGGCCGCCAATGAACTCATGGCTTCCCTGCGCATCAAGCTGGCTACGCTGGCGGGGCAGGACCTGGGCCATTACGTCGTCGATTTCGCCGATGACTTTTCCTATACCGATCCGGTCGACGGCTCGGTGGCCACGCAGCAGGGCATACGCATCGTCATGACCAACGGCTCGCGCATCGTGTTCCGCCTGTCCGGCACCGGCACCGAGGGCGCGACCCTGCGCGTCTACCTGGAGCGCTACGAAAGCGATCCAGCCTACCATCATCTGCCCACCCAGCAGGCCTTGTCCGCATTGATACTCATCGCCGAGCAGGTTGGCGGCATCGCCGGATGGACCGGGCGCGCGCGCCCGACCGTCACCACATAAAACTTCGATAAAGGACGACAGCATGAAATTGACTCCCCTTGCAATGACTTTGGCGCTGGCATTAGGCGTAGCCGCAGCTGGACCGGCTGCCAGCGCCCAGCCGGCCGCCAGGCAGGCCGCGCGCAAGCCATTCCTGTGGGAGAATGCCACCATCTATTTCATGCTGACCGACCGTTTCAATAACGCCTATGTCGGCAACGATCTGGCCTACGGCCGCAAGGCGGACGCCGCCCCGCTGCGCGGCTATATGGGCGGCGACCTGGCCGGCATCACCAGCAAGATCAATGAAGGTTATTTCGACAGCCTTGGCGTGAGCGCCATCTGGGTGTCGCCGCCGGTGGAGCAGATCCACGAAGGCACCGATGAAGGCACCGGCAAGTCCTACGGCTTCCACGGCTACTGGGCCGCCGACTTCACCGCCGTCGACGCCAACCTGGGGACGGAAAACGACTTCCGCAATCTGGTCGATGCCGCGCACGCGCACGGCATTCGCGTGCTGCTGGACGTGGTGATGAACCAGACCGGCCCGGTCACCGAGACCGACTATGTCTGGCCGGACGACTGGGTGCGCACCGGTCCGCAGTGCACCTACAAGGACGCCAAGACCACCATCGAATGCACGCTGGTGAAGAACCTGCCAGACTTCCGCACCGACAGCGATACGCCGGTCGAACTGCCGGAGAACCTGGCGGCCAAGTGGCAGCGCGAAGGGCGCTTCGAGCGCGAAGTGAAGGAGTTGAATGAGTTCTTCGCCCGCACCGGCTATCCGCGTGCACCGCGCTACTACCTGATGAAATGGCATTCGGACTGGGTGCGCAAGTACGGCGTCGACGGCTTCCGCGCCGACACCGTCAAGCACGTCGAGGCCAAGGTATGGAAGGAACTGAACACCGTGGCCGCTGCGGCCTTCGAAGACTGGAAGCGCGCAAATCCCGACAAGAAGCTCGGCGACGACAAGTTTTATTCGACGGCGGAAGTCTTTAACTACAACATCGCGCAGGGCCAGGTGTTCGACCTTGGTGGCGGCCAGACCGCCAACTACTACCAGAGCGGCTTCAATAGCCTGATCAATTTCGGGCTGGTGTACGACGCCGAGAAGGATTACGAATCGCTGTTCAGCAGCTATTCGAGCATGCTGCATGGCGGCGCGCTCGATGGCTACTCGGTGCTGAACTACATCGACTCGCACGACTACGACAAGCCGTTCGATGCGTCGCGCAAGAAGCCGTTCGAAAGCGCCAACAAGCTGCTGCTGGCGCCCGGCGCCGCGCAGATCTATTACGGCGACGAGACCGCGCGCAAGCTGGACGTGGCCGATGCGGTGGGCGACGCCAAGCTGCGCTCCTTCATGAACTGGGACGAGCTGGCGCAGAACGCGCAGCGCGATGGCTACAAGGTCGCCGACGTGCGCGCGCACTGGGCCAAGATCGGCCTGTTCCGCAAGGATCACGTGGCGGTGGGCGCGGGCGTGCACCAGCAGCTGCAAGCGAAGCCCTACGTTTTCAAGCGCACCTACGACCAGGGCGCGCTGCACGACAAGGTCGTCGTCGCGCTGGACCTGCCGACCGACAAACCCGCCAGCATCAATCTGCACGGCGTGTTTGCCAACGGCCAGAAGGTCAAGGACTACTACTCCGGCAAAACTGCCGTCGTCAAAGGTGGCAGCGTCAACTTCGGCACGAAGAACGCCGTGATTCTGGTCGGCCAGGAGTAGATGCCTTCACCCCGCACTGCGATACACAAGGGTCAGACCCCTCGGGGTCTGACCCTGGGCTTGCGGGGTTACTTCAGCGGTCCGTCGAAAGCGAGTAGGGCGCATCGGCCGGTGCGGTGGCGCGCTGCGTGTTTGGCTTGTCCGACATATCGAAGTCCAGCACCGCGCCCTGCATCAGGCCCGCGTGGCTCAGCCAGTTCTTCGAATACGGCTTGCCGTTGACCTGGAGCGCGTTGACATAGCGCTTGCTGTCGCTGTTGGCCGGTGCGTTGATGACCACAGTCCTGCCGTTCTCCAGCCGCAGCGTGACCTTCTTGAACAGCGGCGCGCCGACCACGTACTGCGGCACCGCCGGCGTGACCGGGTAGAAGCCCAGCGCCGAGAACACATACCAGGCCGAGGTCTGGCCGTTGTCCTCGTCGCCGCAGTAGCCGTCCGGCGTGGCCTTGTACAGGCGGTTCATGGTTTCGCGCGCCCAGTACTGCGTCTTCCACGGTGCGCCGGCGTAGCCGTACAGGTAGATCATGTGCTGGATAGGCTGGTTGCCGTGCGCGTACTGGCCCATGTTCGCGATCTGCATTTCGCGGATCTCGTGTATCACATCGCCGTAATAGCTTTCGTCGAAGGTCGGCGGCAGCGTGAACACCTGATCCAGCTTGGCGACGAACTTCTCGCGGCCGCCCATCAGGTCCACCAGCCCGGCCACGTCCTGGAACACGGACCAGGTGTAGTGCCAGCTGTTCCCCTCGGTGAAGGCGTCGCCCCATTTGAACGGATTGAAGGGCGACTGGAAGCTGCCGTCCTGGTTCTTGCCGCGCATGAGGCCCGTCTCCGGGTCGAACAGCTTCTTGTAGTTCATGGCCCGCTGCGCGTAGATGCCGATCTCCGACTGCGGCTTGCCGAGCGCCTTGCCCAGCTGGTAGATGGCGAAATCGTCGTACGCATATTCCAGCGTGCGGGCGGCGTTCTCGTTGATCTTGACGTCGTACGGCACGTAGCCAAGTTCGTTGTAGTACTTGACGCCGGCGCGGCCGACGGCGCTCATCGGCCCTTCGTTGTCGGCGCCGTGTTTCAACGCCTGCCACAGCGTGTCGATGTCGTAGCCGCGCAGGCCTTTGACGTAGGCCTCCGCCACCACCGATGCCGAGTTATTCCCGATCATGACGTCGGCCAGGCCTGGGCTGGACCATTCGGGCAGCCAGCCGCCTTCCTTGTAGTCGTTGACCAGGCCGGCCTGCATCTCGCGGTTGATCGACGGGTACATCAGGTTCAGGAAGGGATACAGCGCCCGGAAGGTGTCCCAGAAGCCGGTGCCGGCGAACATATAGCCCGGCAGTACCTTGCCGTTGTAAGGGCTCCAGTGGACGATCTGGTTGTTGGCGTCGATCTCATACAGTTTGTTCGGGAAGAACAGCATGCGATACAGGCTGGAATAGAAGGTGCGCGTCTGGGCATCGCTGCCGCCTTCCACGCTGACGCGGCTCAGCGTCTTGTTCCACACGTCCTTGCCTTTTTGCGCGGTGGCGTCGAAGCTGTCGGCGGCCAGTTCGCGCTTCAGGTTCAGCTCCGCCTGTTCTTCGCTGATGAAGGACGAGGCCACGCGCATGCCGACCTTCTCGCCTTTTTCGGTCTTGAATCCGACCACCGCGCCGCTATGTTCGCTGGCCAGCTCCATGACATCGCTCACCATTTTGTCGCCGCTCCAGATGTGGGTGGAGGCGAATGGCTTGTCGAAGTAGATGACGAAGTAGTTCTTGAAGTTCTTCGGCAGCGGACCGCGCGCGTAGCGCGTGCTGTAGCCGACAATCTTGCGTTCCGCCGACAGCACCTTGATGTAAGAACCCTTGTCGTAGGCGTCCACCACCACGTAGGCCTCGTCGGTCTTGGGGAAGGTGAAGCGGAACTGCGCGGCGCGTTCGGTCGGCGCGATTTCGGTGGTCACGTCGGCGTCGGCGAGATAGACGCTGTAGTAGTAGGGCTTGGCCACTTCCGCCTTGTGGGAGAACCAGCTGGCGCGGTCGTCCTGCGTGAATCTGAGCTTGCCGGTGACCGGCATGATGGCGAACTGGCCGTAGTCGTTCATCCACGGCGACGGCTGGTGCGTTTGCTTGAAGCCGCGGATCTTGTCGGCGTCATAGGTGTAGGCCCAGCCGTTGCCCATCTTGCCTGTCTGCGGCGTCCAGAAGTTCATCCCCCACGGCAGCGCGATGGTCGGATAGGTATTGCCGTTCGAGAGTTCGGGCTTGCTGGCGGTGCCCATCAGGGGATTGATCCATTCGACGGGATCGGCGATGGGCGCGGCGGAAGCGGTCAGCGCAAACAGGAAAAGGGGCAGCGCGAGCGTGTACGGTTTCATATTTTTGGCGGTGGTGACTGGCGAAAACCAGTGTAGCAGTTATGCCATCGCCGGAAACCAACCGCCCCGGGCGGCCGCCGTGTTTATTGGCCGATTACTAAACAAGGTGTGTCGGCTACTGCGCGGTGATGATGACGGACGATGGCGCGCTATCGAGTTTGCCGTCGTTGACGGTCAGCGTGGCGACGTAGACGCCCGGCAGGTCGGCAAAGAAGGTCGGTGTGGCGACGTGGTAGTTCAGCAGGACGGCCGTGCTGCCTGCGGGTTTGGTCAGCGTCCATGAATAGCTGAGGATGTCCTGGTCCGCGTCGGTGCCGCTGCCCGCCAGCTTGACCGAGGTGCCCGCCGCCACGCCTTGTGCGGGGCCTGCAGCGGCGACCGGTGCGCGGTTTGCCTGCGCGGTGTAGTCGCCGCCGCCGCATGCGCCGAGGGTAAGCGTAAAGGTCAGCGTAAACAGCGCTGCGATATGGTTGTGTCTCATTATGTGCTCTTTCCGGCTCGACAGGGAGCCGAAAAGATAGCACGGTGTTTACTTCTTTTCTACGAATACCACGGCACTGCGTGGCGGAATTGCAAACGTGCCGGAAGTGGCGTCGTACTTGGCTTCCAGGGCCACGCGTTTGTCCGCTGCGGCCATGTTGGTGTGCACCGGATGCAGTTGGTAGCGGCGATTCTTTTCTTCTTCGACTGTCACGCGTTGCGCTACTTTGTCGACATTGATCAGGTAGGTGATGGACTTGAAGTTGGCGCCTGCGTAGCCGGCGCCGTCCAGGTGGGCGACGATCACGGTCGGCACCTGGCCGCTGCCGGTGTTGCGGAAACGCAGCCGCTGCTTGATGTCGGCGGCCGTGCGCAGGCGGAACAGGGTGCTGCTGGAGCGGATCGCTAGCAGATCGCGGAAGGCGTCGCGCGCGTAGGCGATGTCTTTCGGCGACGGCTTGATGGCGGCGTCGCGCAGCAGTGGCTTGATCAGGTCATAGTCCTTGCCGTTGTCTTCCGCGCGCGGGACGCCGGTGCCGTAGTAGTTGTCCTGGTAGCTCCAGTCCAGGCGATTGAACCAGTCGCCCGATTCGAAGCTGTTGCGGTCCAGCGATTTGGATCGCAGGATATCGAAGCCGGCGTGGAAGTAGGCCACACCCTGGCTGAAGGCGTTGATGGCGGCGCCCAGCATCTGCACCTGCGCGCGTTCGGCGCTGGTGGCTGTGCGAGGCAGCTTGAAGGCGTTGATGTCGTACAGCGTCTGGTTGTCGTGGTTCTCGACGTAGTTGACCACTTCACCCGGTTCGCTGGCGTAGCCTGCGGGCTGGTTGCCGCCGTAGACGATGTCCTGCAGCTGCTGCGTCTTGCCGTCCCAGGTTTGCAGCGGGTAGCTGCGGATCGAACCGGCCAGGCCGACCTTGACCAGGTCCGACGCTTGCAGCAGGTCGCTGGCAGGGCGTGCGCCCGCTTGCGCGTTGGCGTCGTACACCAGGCCATTGATGTAGCCTTGTTGCGTGATTATCTGCACGCCGCTGTCGCCGGCACCACCGCCGCGCACCGCATCGCGCGCGCGGTCGCTGAAGGTGCCGATGCCGCTGCCGTTCAATGACAGCTGCGACGCCTGCACGAAGCGCGCGCCGTCGGCCACTTCGCCGAAGTTCCAGCCTTCGCCGATCAGGTTGATCTGTCGGCCGGTGGCGCGGTTGGCGCGGGCTTGCAACTGCTCCATCGCTGCACGCGGCTGGTGGCCCATCAGGTCGAAGCGGAACGAGTCGATCTTGTACTGCACGGCCCACTGCTCGACGGAGTCGATCATCAGCTTGGCCATCATCAGGTTTTCGGTGGCGGTGTTGTCGCAGCAGGTGGAGCGCTCGATCGCGCCGTTGGCGTTCAGGCGGTGGTAGTAGCCGGGTACCACGCGGTCCAGCACCGACTTCTCGTTCTGGCCAGCGATGAAGGTGTGGTTGTACACCACGTCCATGCCGACGCGCAGGCCGGTCTTGTGCAGGGCCTGCACCATCTGGCGGAACTCGATGATGCGCCTGGCGCCATCGGCCGGATTGGTGGCGTAGCTGCCTTCGGGCGCGTTGTAGTGGTATGGGTCGTAGCCCCAGTTGTAGCAGTCGGTGGCCTGGGTCCTGGCGACCAGCGCTTGCGGCACGTCGCTGTCCGGCTCCAGACCGGCCGGGATGGCCGGCGTGACGCAGCCTTTTTCCGGCACGCTGCCGATGTCGAATACCGGCAGCAGGTGGATGTCGGTCATGCCGGCCTTGCTGAGCGCTGCCAGATGCTTCATGCCGTTGGAGCCGGCTTCGGTGAAGGCGGTGTACTTGCCGCGGTTGGCGGCACTGACGGTGCCGTCGTTGATCGAGAAGTCGCGCACATGCAGTTCGTAGACCGTCATGTCGGATTGGGCTGCGACCTTTTTCGGGGCGGGGGTTTTGTCCCAGCCGGCGGGCTTCAGATTGGGGGCGTTCAGGTTGGCGATGTAGCTGCGTTTGGAGTCGGTGGTCAGGCTGATCGAGTAGGGATCGGTGACGAGGTTGCGTACCAGGCCTGTCGATGGTGCCACCACGTCCACCAGGTATTGGTAGTACTGGCCGGAGCGGTTGCCATCAAGGTGCGCGGACCAGATGCCGGTGGCAGCGTCGCGCTGCATGGTGGTGATGGCGGAGGCTTTGCCGGAGCCGCTGGCGTAGGTGCACAGCGCAACGTGTTGCGCGGTCGGCGCCCAGAGTTTGAAGCCGGTTTGCTTGCGCGATTGCGCGCCCGAGCCACCGACACTGACGCCCAGATCGCGCGCGTTGGCGGCGCCCGCATACAAGTCATCGAGCGCGCCGGCGATTTGCAGTGCGGTGGCGTCGCGCACGGTGCCGTCATCGGCCTCCTGCACCAGCATGACCTGCTGCGTCAGCACGCCGCCGAGGCGCGCCGCATCCGTGGCGGCCAGCGTCAGCGCCGCGCCGTTGCCGACGAATTTAAAGCGCTGCGCGACATCGGACGGCAAGCTGCCGTCAAAGCGCGCCAAGGCCAGCGAGCCATCCGCGCCGGACACGCGCGCACCAGGCGCCGTATGCAGCGCAGCGGAAGCGGAGTAATAGAGTTTGAAAGCGCCGCCGGAAGCATCGGCGCCGGGCCACTTGATCAGCTGGTGATCGAGCCAGTAAGCCCGCGCATCGGCGACGACGGCTGGCTGCAGGACGGTGGCGAACGGCCCATCGCAAGCAGCGAGCGTCGCATCGGCCGCCGCAGCCGCCATACAGGTCAACGCCAGCGCGCCGCCAACAGAAACCCCGGCGACCCATCGCCACGTCCCCAAATGCTTACCACCCATATCGCCGCCTCCCAAAAACTATAGATTTAGGTAGTGCGGCTACAAAAAACCGGCAAATACCCCTGTATTTGCCGGTTATGGTAATCCAAAATCTGTAGTTTTGATACTTTCTGTACTGCGACGTTATTTTTCTTCCGGAACAATAAAACCTATCGGCCGTTTAGGCGCGGGCTCGGGTTTGATTGTCAGTTGGCGTAGGACCTCAAATATCTGTTTGATATGGGCGTGTGTGTATTGTCTAAGGTCGTCATTTTGTATAGAAAGCAAAGAGGTTCTGCTTTCTAGCTGGTCTAGCCGCAACGCGAGTTCTTTGCTCGATATAGATGCCTCACGCATGCGAACGAACGTTCTCATGATTTCGATATTTACCGCAATTGCTGTGGCACTGCCAAGCACTGATGAGAGCATGGCGACGCCTTGTTCGGTGAACGCGTAGGGGGCGTAGCGCCGTCCGCCGCGTCCGGTCTTTGAGGTCACAAATTGTGACCTCAAAGCCATCCACTCCGAATCGGCCAGCTGAAACATAAAGTTTAATGGGAAGCGTTCGCTATTTCGTTTGATGGCTTGCATCAGAACTTTTGTAGGAACGTTATACAAGTCCGGCAAGTCGCTATCGAGCAATATTTTTTGCTCTCTTACGATTTGGATTTTCCCGGCAATTACGGGCGCAAATGGGTCGCGTTGGGCAGCCATCCCTGTCGATTCTTCTTTTGAGATGACTGCCAAGCTTACGCGACCTTTGGAGCATCCATTCGATAATTGTCAACCATCTTGTAGCGCAGCGCGTACAGCGCGAACACCGCCGCGACCAGCAGGGCGAAGGCGGCGAAGAAGAACATCTGGAATGCGATCACGCTCAAGCCGCTGGTGGCGATGTAGGCGCTGACGGCGTCGTTCTTCACGCCCGCATTGACGATCAATACCCACAGGTTGCCGATGGTGACCGCCAGGTACCAGAAGCTCAGGATGATGCCCTTCATCGGCGCCGGCGCCTGGCTGTAGGCGAACTCCAGCCCCGTCGCCGACACCAGCACCTCGCCCAGCGTCAGCAGCGCATACGGCAGCAGCTGCCACAGGATGGACACCTTGTCGCCACCATCCATCCGCAGCTGGATCATGCCGATCACCACCCACGCGGCGGCCGACAGCGCGATGCCCATGCCCATGCGGCGCAGCGGCGTCGGCGTGATGCCGATCGCGCGCATGATGGGGAATAGCGCGAGGTTGTTGAACGGGATCAGCAGCATGACCAGGATGGGATTGACCGCCTGCATCTGCGCCGGCAGTAGCGTGAATTCCCAGCCGAAGATGTTCAGCAGCGGGCTGTTCATCGAGTTGGCCTGCACGATCCAGGTCGATGCCTTCTGGTCGAACAGCGACCAGAACGGCGTCACCATCGCGAACACGATCAGGACACGCAGCACCGAGCGCACGCCTTCCACCGCCTCATCGCTGTGCAGGCCGCGCGCGCGGTCCAGCTGCATCGACACGCCGATGCCGCCAAACGCCAGCACCAGCACCAGCGCCAGGCAGGCGGCGATGACGAAGCCCCATTGCGGCGTCATGCACAGCGACGCCACCGCGCCCAGCGCGCCGACGCCGGCCACCACCAGGCCGGGGCGCGATTGGCCGGGCTGCTTGCTCATCAGCGCGGTGCGGGCCACGCTGCTGAAGGAATTGGGATTCGGCGCGGCCGGCGGCACGTGGATGTATTTGCGCTTGCCGAGCCAGAACACCAGCGTGGCGATTGCCATCAGGATGCCGGGGATGCCGAAGGCGACGGCCGGGCCGTAGTCGCGCAGGAACAGCGGCATCAGCAGCGAGGCGAAGAAGGAGCCGAAGTTGATGATCCAGTAGAAGGCGTCGTACACCAGCTTGGCGCGGTTCTTGTTGGTCTGGTCGAACTGGTCGCCGACAAAGGCCGCCACCAGCGGCTTGATGCCGCCCGATCCGAACGCGATCAGGAACAGGCCGAAGTAGAAGCCCTTGAGGTTGTCGTCGAAGATCGCCAGGCAGGCGTGGCCGGCCACGTAGATCAGACTGAACCAGAACACCGTGTTGTACTTGCCGAACCAGCGGTCGGCCAGCCAGCCGCCCAGCAGCGGGAAGAAGTACACGCCGATGACGAAGGTGTGGAATACGTGCTTGGCCTCGCTGGCGCGGTCGGCCATCGGCACGAACAGCAGCAAGGTGCTGAGCAGGAACGGCGTCAGGATGTTGCGCATGCCGTAGAAGCTGAAACGTTCGCAGCCTTCGTTGGCGATGATGTAGGGAATTTGCCGGGGCATCGGCCCGTTGCCGGTATTGCTCACTATTTTCTCTCCTGATTTTGTGTAGTTTGACTACTATTTTTATCCGACGAATTCTTGTGTTTATTCGTAAGATATTGATTTTTATGGATTAATTGTATTAATCCGCAAGTGCCTCATGGATTGAAAAAACCATATTCGTGATGTATATTGTCTACAAACTCATATCCAGCTTTGCCAACCCCGGATTTTCTTATGACTAAGCAACTTACACAAGTTTCCCCGCACTCCCAGGACTGGTACCGCGAGGCGATCATCTACCAGGTCTACCCGCGCAGCTTCAACGACACCAACGGTGACGGCATCGGCGATATACCTGGTATTACGGCAAAGCTGGACTATATCGCATCGCTGGGCGTGGACATCGTCTGGATCTCGCCTTATTTCAAGTCGCCGATGAAGGACTTCGGCTACGACATCTCCGATTACTGCGATGTCGATCCGATGTTCGGCACGCTGGCCGACTTCGACGTGATGATCGCCAAGGCGCACAGCCTGGGCCTGAAGATCATGATCGACCAGGTGATGGCCCACACGGCCGAGGAGCATGCGTGGTTCAAGGAGAGCCGCTCCAGCCGCGACAATCCCAAGGCCGACTGGTACGTCTGGTCCGATCCGGCACCGGACGGCAATCCACCGAACAACTGGATGTCGGTGTTCGGCGGCTCGTCGTGGCAGTGGGACACGCGCCGTCGTCAATACTATTTACATAATTTCCTGGTCAGCCAGCCGCAGGTCAATTTCCACAACCCGCAAGTGCAGCAGGCGCACCTGGACGCGCTGCGTTTCTGGCTGGAGCGCGGCGTCGACGGCATCCGCCTGGACGCCTGCAATTTCCACTTCCACGACCAGGAGCTGCGCAGCAACCCGCCGGCCGTCAACCGCGACACCGCCACCGTCTCGGACGTCAACCCCTACGGCATGCAGGCGCACATCTACGACAAGAGCCGCCCGGAGAACCTGGCCTTCCTGCAGAAGCTGCGCGCGCTGCTGAATGAATACAAGGCGGTCGCCATCGGCGAAGTGGGCGCCGACGATTCGCTGGCCGTGATGGCCGAGTACACCGCAGACGGCGACAAGCTGCAGATGGCCTACAGCTTCAACCTGCTGGTGCCGACCTGCTCGTCGCACTACATCCGCAAGCAGGTGGAGAATTTCGAAGCGCGCGTCAAGGGCGGCTGGGCTTCCTGGTCGGTCGGCAATCACGACGTGCAGCGCGTGGCGACCCGCTGGGGCGGCCCGGACGCGCCGGTGGCCTTCGCCAAGATGATCCTGGCGATGCAGCTGTCGCTGAAGGGCACGCCGTGCCTGTACCAGGGCGACGAGCTGGCCTTCGCCGAGGCGGACGTGCCGTTCGAGCTGCTGCAGGACCCGTACGGCATCACCTTCTGGCCGGAGTTCAAGGGCCGCGACGGCTGCCGCACGCCGATGGCCTGGACCAGCGACGCCAACGGTGGCTTCACCGAAGGCAAGCCATGGCTGCCGGTATCGCCGGACCACCTGGCCAAGGCGGCCTCGGTGCAGGAGGGCGATGCGGCGTCGTCGCTGGAGTTCACCCGCAAGTTCATCGCCTGGCGCCGCAAGCTGCCGCAGCTGACGCGCGGCGCGATCCAGTTCTTCGATACGCCGGAACCGGTGCTGGCGCTGCGCCGCGATGCAGAAGGGGAGCGTGGCATCATCGCCGTGTTCAACCTGGGTGCGGAGCCGGTCAGCTGCGCGCTGCCGCAGGCGGTGGGCGCCGAGCAGATGGACGGCTACGGCCTGCCGGGCACGGTGGTGGATGGCCAGGTGCAGCTGCCGGCCTTCGGTGCCTGGTTCGGTTACGCCCGCTGACAGGTTCATTCCCGCGCAGGCGGGAATCCAGGCATTGCCTGAATTCCCTCCATACTCAGCATGGACTCCCGCCTGCGCGGGAGTGACGGTGGTAGGAACGCGGGAGTGACGGGCGCGGGAATTTCCTTCTTAACATTACGTATTTCGGGTATGCTTCCGCCAACTGTTTTGACTGAATTGACGATGAAACAAGCTGAAGTAGATCAAAAACTGAACCGCACCGCACCGCCTTCGCCGACGGCCCGCGCCTGCTGGCCGACATCGGCGCGACCCACGCCCGCTTCGCCTTGCAGACCGCGCCCGGCGAGTTCCGCGCGGTGCGCGTGCTCAAGTGCGACGACTACACCGACATCGTGGCGATGCTGCGCTCCTACCTGGCGGACCACTCCGATGTCACCTTGAACCACGCGGCGCTGGCGGTGGCCAATCCGGTCAGCGGCGATCATGTACGCATGACCAACCGCGACTGGGAATTCTCCACCGACGAGGTGCGCCGCGCGCTGGGCCTGCACACGCTGCTGGTGGTGAACGACTTCACCGCGCTGGCGATGTCGCTGCCGGGCCTGAAGCCGGCCGATTTGATGCAGGTGGGCGGCGGCAAGCCGGCCTCCAATTCCGTCATCGGCGTGCTGGGGCCGGGTACCGGCCTGGGCGTGTCGGGCGTGATCCCGACCGTGGACGGTTTCGTCACGCTGGGTTCGGAAGGCGGCCACACCAACTTCGCGCCGGCCGACGAGCGCGAATATTCGATTTTGCAGTACGCCTGGCAGACCTGGTCGCACGTATCGACCGAGCGCCTGATCTCCGGCCCCGGCATGGAGATCATCTACCGCGCCATCGCCAAGCGCAATGGACGCCAGGTGCGCGACCTGACGTCGCAGGAGATCATGGCCGGCGCGCTGACCGACAAAGACCCGCTGTGCCTGGAAGTGCTGGAATGCTTCTGCGCCATGCTGGGCGGCGCCACCGCCAACCTGGCCGTGACCCTGGGCGCGTTCGGCGGCATGTTCATCGGCGGCGGCATCGTGCCGCGCATGGGCGAGTGGTTCGCCTCGTCGCCGTTCCGCACGCGCTTCGAGGCCAAGGGCCGTTTCACCAGCTACCTGTCGGAGATTCCGACCTATGTGATCACCACGCCCAACCCGGCGTTCTACGGCGTGGCGACGATTTTGTCCGAGCACCTGCGCGGACGCAGCGGCGCCAACACGCTGATGGAGCGCGTGCAGCACTTGCAGCACGAGCTGACGCCGGCCGAGCAGCGCGTGGCGCAGCTGGTGCTGGAGCAGCCGCGCCTGGTGCTGAACGAACCGATCGCCGACATCGCGCGCCTGGCCGAAGTGAGCCAGCCGACCGTGATTCGTTTCTGCCGTTCGCTGGGCTTCCTGGGCCTGGCCGATTTCAAATTGAAGTTCGCCAGCAGCCTGACCGGCGCGATTCCTGTGCGTCACAGCCAGGTGCGCGTCAGCGACAGCACGCACGACCTGAGCGCCAAGGTCATCGACAATACTGTTTCCGCGATCCTGAAATTCCGCGACCAGCTGGATGTGCGTTCGCTGGACAAGGCGATCGCGCTGGTGGCCAAGGCCAAGCGGGTCGAGTTCTACGCGATGGGCAATTCGCGCGTGGTGGCGCTGGATGGCCAGCACAAGTTCTTCCGTTTCCGTATTCCGACCTCGGCCTATGGCGACTCGCACCTGCTGACCCTGGCGGCCGAGCTGTTGAATCCGGGCGATGTGGTGATCGCCATCTCCAATTCCGGCAAGCTGCCGGACCTGCTGGCGGCGGTCGACGCGGCGCGGGCGGCGGGGGCGGACGTCATCGCCATCACGTCGAGCAACTCGCCGCTGGCCAAGAAAGCCAGCGTGTGCCTGGCGGTCGACCACAGCGAAGACAGCACGACCTTCCTGTCGATGATCTCGCGCATCCTGCAGCTGCTGCTGATCGACATCCTGTCGGTGGGCATATCGCTGGACGCGCAGAACTCGCGCCTGGTGGTCGAACACAAGACCGCCAGCGGCGGCGACGACAACCGCCGCCTGCTGATCTCCCACCTCGACAGCTAAAACACCGGGGTCAAGTCTGACATTCGGACACGGGCTCTGCCGTAGCGGCCGCTACGGCAGAGCCCGTGTCCGAATGTCAGACTTGACCCCCGACGTAGTGTTGCACCGCGTGCAGCATGAACGTCGCCAGCTCCGGGTGGAGCTTGTCGAAGTTGGCTTTGAAGCGCGGGTCTTCGGAGTAGGTGGCGGCCAGGCTGGTCAGCTGCTCCACCTGCGGCACCCAGAAGTATTCCAGATGGTCGCGCCAGCGCTGCACGATCGCCTGCACCGCCGCGCTGTCCGCTCCCTGCGGCATGGCCGCGACCATATCGGTATAAACAGTATTCCCTTCCGCCATGATGGCGTCCTGCCTGGCCTTGCTGTAGGCGCCCCATTGCTTGGTCGATGCCCGTACCGTGGCGGCGTCGTAGCGCTGCTCCGCTTCCTGTGCATACGCCTGCTGCTGCGGCTCGTTCAAGCCGGAGAATAAACCTTCGCTGCTCATGATCTGCTTTCCTTGTAAGTGGAGGATGGTGTTGTCCACAGTCGCGATCAGGCCTTGCAGTCGTTCGGCCTGGTTGCGCAGCGCTTCCTTGTGACTGAGCAGCGCGGCCATGACGTCGAAATCGTCGCGGTCCATCAGCTTGCGGATCTCCGCCAGCGGCACGTCCAGCTCCCGGTAGAACAGGATCTGCTGCAGGCGCAGCTGCGCCGCCTCGCCGTAATAGCGATAACCGTTGTCGCCGACGCGCGATGGCTTCAGCAAGCCGATCTCGTCGTAGTAGTGCAGCGTCCGGGCGGTGACGCCGGTCAGTTTGGACAGTTGTTTTACTGTGAGCATGGCAGCATCGTGAACTCTGACGTGGCGTGAAGGTCAAGCGCAAATTATATAAAAAAGTCCTTGAACTCTTCCGTAAAGAGGTTAAGATATATCTCAATAAGTTATATCTTAACTTGTTATATCGGAAGGAAAGCCAAAATGTTTAGATTTTTACATCATCAACATCGCCATCACGCCATGCATGGCGACCATCACCACCATCGCGGCGGCGGCGGTCGTGGCCGGGGTCCGAAGATGTTCGACGCCGGCGCCATGCGCTACATCGTGTTGCAGCTGATCGCGGAAAAGCCGCGCCACGGCTATGAAATCATCAAGGAGCTGGAGCAGCGTTCCGGTGGCGGCTACACGCCCAGTCCCGGCGCTATCTATCCGCTGCTGTCGATGCTGCTCGACATGGGCCATGTCGTGGCCACCGCCGACGGCAACAAGAAGCTGCACACCATTACGCCGGAAGGCGAGGCCTTCCTGGCCGAGAACCGCCAGTTCGTCGATGCCATCGTCGCCCGCATGAGCGATCCGGCCGAGTCGCGCGACGACCTGCGCACCATCATGCATGAACTCAAGCACGCGGTGATCGCCCAGGGCCAGGAGAACCATCCCAGCGCCGCCAAGCTGGAGCTGATACGCGCCATCCTGCGCCGCACCACCGCTGACATCCTGGCGCTGGAATAAGCCCGCTGAAGGGAGCACAACAATATGCAAGCAAATTCCCCCTTGACCTTGCCGCTGCCGGCGGCGCGCGAACGCCTGGTGCTGTGGCTGCTGGCGCTGACGCAGTTCACCGTCATCATGGATTTCATGGTGATGATGCCGCTGGCGCCGCAGCTGATGCGCGCCTTTTCCATCGAACCGGCCGCCGTGTCCGGCGCGGTGTCGGCCTACGCCTGGTGCGCCGGCCTGTCCGGCCTGCTGGCCTCCATGTATATCGACCGCTTCGACCGCAAGCGTTTGCTGCTGACGATGTTCGCGCTGTTCACCTTGTCGAACCTAGCCTGCGCGCTGGCGCCCAACTTCCACATCCTGGTGCTGTCGCGCGCCTTTGCCGGCCTGACCGGCGGCGTGCTGGCCTCCATCATCATGGCCATCATCGGCGACCTGATTCCGGCCGAGCGCCGCGGCGCCGCCACCGGCATCGTGTTGACCTCGTTCAGCCTGGCCGCCGTGGCCGGCGTGCCGACCGGCGTGATGCTGGCCGCGAACTACGGCTGGGCCTCGCCGTTCTATCTGCTGGTGGTGTTTTCGCTGCTGATCTGGGGCGCGGCCTGGCGTGTGCTGCCGTCGCTCAACGGCCATTTGACGCGGCGCGTGCCGCTGTCCGAAGTGCTGCCCAATCTGATCGGCCTGTACCGCGTGCGCGGCCATCTGAAGGCCTTCCTGCTGTCAGGCGTGAACATGTTGACGGGCATGCTGGTGATCCCCTTCATCTCGCCGGTGCTGGTGGAGAATATCGGCGTGCAGCCGGCAGAGATCACCTTTGTCTACCTGGCCGGCGGCGTGGCCACGCTGTTCAGCGCGCGCAGGATAGGCAAATGGTCGGATCGCGTCGGCGCCCAGCGGGTGTACCGCTATATCGCGCTGTTCTCCATCCTGCCCATCATGTTCATGACGCATATGCCGGTGATCCCGCTGGTGGCGGTGATCCTGTTCTTCCCGTTCTTCATGATGGCGCTGTCGGGCCGTAACATCCCGCTGCAAGCGCTGATGACGACGGTGCCGGAGCCGGCCAGGCGTGGCGCCTTCCTCAGCTCCAACTCGGCGATCCAGCAATTGGGCAGCGGCGTGGGCGCGCTGTTGGGAGGTTTGATGCTGCATACCGACGCGGCCGGACATATCGTCGGCTACGGCCTGAACGGCTGGATCGCAGCCGGTCTGACCTTGTTCTCGGTGTTGTGGATAGGGCAGGTGGGTGCGGCCGCGAAGGCCGCGCCGCTGGCGGAGCAGAAGCTCGCTTAACCGTCGATGCCGGTGCGCTTGGCCGGGTGTTTTTCACGGCGCCAGCGCGCCAGGCTGATGACCTCGTCCGTGCTGGCGTCTTCCACCAGGATTTCCTCGTCGCTCGACGAGACCAGGAAGCTTTCCCAGCGCTGCGCCGCATCGCTGCTGTTTTCCACAAAGCTGAACTGCCAGTAGCTCTTGCCGTTCAGCTTGCGCGGGGCCGGGTCGTACTCGATCAGGGCGCCGTGCGATTTTCCGCCGGAGTTCTTCTCCACGATGGCCGACCAGGCTTGCAGTTCCGGCAACGCCATCAGCGCGGCGGCGGCCTGTTCCTTGGTGCGCACATGCTGGACTTCGGCCGGGGCCGACGGCGTCACATTGGCGGCCGCGCGCGGCGCCACCGTCGCGCTGGCGGACGCCGAAGCCGAGGCCGAACCGCTGGCGCTGGCCGGCGGCTTGGCATGGGCCGGCAGGACCTGGGATTCGGCCGGCTTCATGGCGGCAAAATAAACACCCCCGCCCAACAACAGCGCACCGGCGAAGGCGCCTGCAATGAACAGATTTCGGGTGGACGGAGTGCGAGATGCCATAAACGGGATGCCTGGATTGTTGGTTGCGGTCATACTAAACCAAAGGCATCCGAGGGGCAACTTTTACCGGCCTCAGCAGCCCTTGGCTATACCATTTTGGTATTACTTCCGCGAGATAATTCATTGGAGTCCAGGCGGCCTTTTTCGTACCATGACGGCAGCGTCGTAAATGGGATTGCATAGTGGACAAAAATATACTGGCGGTGGACTGGGGCACAAGCAACCGCCGCGCCTATCTGGTCGATCAACACGGCGCTTGCCTGGCCGAACGTGAGGATGACCAGGGTATGCTGGCGGTCGGCGGGCGCGAGCGTTTCGGCGCCTCGCTGGCCGGCCTGCTGGACGCCATGGGCGTGGACGGCCGGGTGCCGGTGATCATGTCCGGCATGGTCGGCAGCGCCTCCGGCTGGCAGGAGGTCGATTACCTCGACAGCTCGGTGCCCTTGCAGCGCCTGCCGCAACACCTGGCGCCGGTGACCGACGCCGACTGGGCCGGCCGCTGCCGCATCGTTCCCGGCTATTGCTATCGCAACGGCGCCGCCGTCGACGTCATGCGCGGCGAGGAGACCCAGCTGCTGGGCGCGGTGGCGCTGGGCCATCGCGACGGCTGGCTGGTGCTGCCCGGCACCCACAGCAAATGGGTGCTGCTGCGCGACGGCTTGATCCAGTCGCTGTCCACCTACATGACCGGCGAGCTGTTCGCCATGCTGTCGGCGCGCGGCACCTTGTCGTCCATGATGGGCGGCGACGCCTCCGATGCCGAGGGTTACGCCATCGGCCTGGACCAGGCCGTCCTGAACGAACCCTTGTCGAACACCTTGTTCCGGGTGCGCGCCGGCGTGGTCTCGCGCAGCGCGCCGCAGGCGCTGGCGCCGGCCGTGGTCAGCGGCCTGCTGATCGGCGCCGAGTTTGCCGCCGCCACCCGCGCGCTGACCGGGACCGGCGGCGCGGCCGGCATCACCGTCATCGGCTCGCCGGCGCTGGCCGCCCGCTACGCCGTGGCCGCCGGGCACTTCGGCCTGCGCTGCGAGGTACTCGATCCGCATCGCGTGTACTGCACCGCGATCTCCCAATTCATCCAACAGGCTTGATCATGACTCCTTCCCATCCCACCATTCCCCTGGTCGCCATCCTGCGCGGCCTGCAACCCGCGGAGGCGGTCGCGGTCGGCAGGGTGCTGCACCAGGCCGGCTTCCGCGCGCTGGAAGTGCCGCTCAACCGTCCCGGCGCCCTCGAATGCATCGCCGCGCTGGTCAACCAGCAGTTGCCCGACACGCTGGTCGGCGGCGGCACCATGCTCAACGTCGGCCACGTCGAGGCCGTGTATGAGGCGGGCGGGCGGCTGCTGGTTTCGCCGAACTGCAATCCGGCCGCGATCCGTCGCGCGGCCGACCTGGGCATGTACTGCGCGCCCGGCGTCGCCACGCCGACCGAGGCCTTCGCCGCGCTGGACGCCGGCGCCCATGCGCTGAAGCTGTTCCCGGCCGATATGGTCGGCCACAACGGCCTGAAGGCGTTCAACAGCGTGGTGCCGGCCGGTACGCCGATGTGGCCGGTCGGCGGCATCACCCCGGACAATATGGAAGGCTGGGTACGCGCCGGCGCCACCGGCTTCGGCATCGGCGGCCAGCTGTACACGCCGGGCGTGAGCCTGGACGAACTGGGCCAGCGCGCCGCCGCCTATGTCGGCAAGTGGCGCGCTTTATCCGTATGATGGCGAATTCGATACTTGGAGTGAAACTGATGAGCAAGCATGACGTGCAATGTATCTGGGAAGCCGGCGCTGAGCTGGGCGAAGGCCCGCTGTGGGTGGCGGAGCAAAATCGCCTGTATTTCGTCGACCTGAAAAACCAGATGCTCCATTCGCTGGACGCCACCAGCGGCCAGCGCCGCAGCTGGGCCATGCCCGACTACATCTGCTGGCTGATCGCGCGCCGCGACGGCGACGGTTTCATGGCCGGCCTGCGCGACGGCATCGCCCGCGTGTGGCTGGAGCCGGAACTGCGCGTCGAATACCTGGCGCGTCCATTCCCGGCCGGCAGCGCCCAGCGCATGAACGACGCCAAGGTCGACAACGCCGGCCGCATCTGGGCCGGTTCCATGCACAACACCGACTACGCGCAGACCATCGGCCAGCTGTTCCGGCTCGATACCGACCTGTCGCTGACGGTGGCGGACCAGGGCTATCACATCTGCAACGGCCCGGCCTTCAGCCTGGACGGCACCACCATGTACCACACCGACAGCTATGAAGGCCGTACCTACGCCTATCCGCTGGCGGCCGACGGCACGCTGGGCGCGCGCCGCCTGTGGCGCCAGTTCGGCGACGGCGAAGGTTCGCCGGACGGCATGACGGTCGACAGCGAAGGCTGCGTCTGGATCGCGCAGTGGGGAGGCAGCCGCGTCTGCCGCTACTCGGCGGACGGCGAACTGCTGGACACCATCCATGTGCCGGTACGCAATCCCGCCTCGTGCACCTTTGGCGGCGCCGACCTCAAGACGCTGTACATCACCACCGCCCGCGAGGACAACACGCCCGAGCAGTTGCGCGAGTTCCCGCTGACCGGCGGCGTGTTCGCTGTGCGGCTGGAGGTGGCCGGCGTGCCTGCAGCGCGCTTCGGCTAGGACTCATGAAGTTCAGGAATTTGCTGTGGGCGTTGTGCGGCCTGGCGTTCAGCCTGGCCGCACAGTCCGCCACTTTCGCCAGTCGACTTCCATTACAGTGACAGCTGGGCCGATCCCGGCCTGCAGACCAAGCCGGCGGCCTGGGCCAACCACACGCTGGCGCGAATGGGTACAGGTCGGCAATGAGATCAACAGCGGCTACGACGCCACCAAGGCGGTCTATCCTGATGCCAAGGAGGGGCGGGCTCCTCCCTGTTAAAATCCGGGATTCGATATTTATGGTCCCATCATGCAGAAGCCAGTCATCCGTTATTTACACCTGACCCCGGACAGCGATCTTCCCGCGCTGGAAGGCCTGTCGACATTCAAAGCCGTGCTGGTCGTCGAGGCCGATGTGGCGGAGATGATGATGTGGGAAACCTGCCGTTGGCTGGTGGAGTCCGGCTGCGCGCTGGCGCTCACGTGGGGCAGGCAGTGCGAGGCCTGGCGCGAAGCGATCGAAGACGCCAGCCTGGAAGCGGTCAACTACGAAGACGTGCCGGACGAACAAAAGCTGATCGTCACAGCGCACGAGGACGAAGAGCTGGGCGAAGCTTTCTGGTACGCCAGACACCGCGCCGCGCATCCCGCGCACGAACTGCGCGAGACGCTGATCCTGCACATCGCCGACACCCCGCGCCGCGAGGAGCTGGAAGCGGAGTATCGCGACGCCTGAACGGTTTTATTCGCAGCCCTTTTGTTCTAAGGCTTCTTGAACCGATGCCTTTGCACTGACCAGACTCATTCCGGACTCGAATGGCGGCGCGCTGAACGGTGCATAGATGATTCCATTTGAAACCTCACGCAGACGTGGAACCCCGACAAAGGTTTTGTCGGCCTTCTCCGTATCGTCGCCTTGAATGACCATCAGGTACCGACGGCCTTTGACATAGCTGGCCAGAGGATTGTTTATTCGGAACCTTTCCCCCTTATACTCGACCTCTCCCCCTGGAACGATCAGGTCGAAGATTTGGTCCTTCGGGCTCGAACCTACCCTCCAGCTATCCACCATCTTGAAACGCAACTTGGTGAGAATTCCCTTGTCATCCTTTGCAACGAACGATTTGGAATCCTGGAGATCAGCCACGCCGAATATGGAAAAGCGGCAGGCGTAGGAACGTAGATATGATGGGCGGTCGCCCATCCTCACCGGCTCTGGATGTTCGAACGAGGTTAACCCCCGCACGCCGTCGGGAAGTCTGCTTTCGATATCGACCAGTGTATGATTCTGGTGCTTGGGATAGAACTCCACTCCCTTCTCTCGATCCTTGTCATCAACGGTCAAACCCGAATTGGCTGCCATCACCGAGGTGGCTGCCACCACCAACAGCGCAGCGATTAACGTTTTTCTCTGAAGCATAATTCAATCCATTTCTTGGCAAGTGAGAGTACTTGGCAGACCTTCAGCCGCTTAACGCACTGCTACCTATTCGGTGCAAGCATCAAGCTCTGGTTCGGGTATTTCGCTGGCAATCCTGCAGAACCACTTGGGGCCTGCGACCTGAATACAATCGTCGTACGGCTTCGGCCCCGAGCACGTCCAGCCGCCGTTTTGCCATTTGCACTCCTCCTCGGGGGGAGCACCGGGCGTGCGCGGATCATAGACAGTCATGCGGCCGGTATATGGCGCGTCAACCTGCGTCATCGCATCAATCGTGCCCTGCAGCTTGACCACTGCAACGGCGTATGCCAGGTTGATGTCCTTTTCATCGATAACAAGAAATGCATGGCCGGCCGCGGCGCCTCTGCCAGCCACCGCAATTCGCGTTTTTCCCGATGATGAATATTTCATGCGTAGGTCGGCATATTCTGCCGGGAACGGACGGACGTTAATCGTGGTGCACGCGACTCTCGGGGAGTTGAGCACAACGGCGCACACAAACAGCTCATATTTCGACCGCGCCACCCAGCTGGCGCGGGCATTGCTGATAATCGGTGCCGGATAGATACCCTCTATATTCGCCATGTTCTTCGGCATCTCGACGGTATAGCAAATGCCCGCAGGATCATCGCAGATGGCAGCGGCCTGACCGCCTTGCCACTTCATTTTCGGAGTTGTAAAGTCCGCCGCATGAGCGTTGCTCACGCCGGCAAATAATATGAAGGGCACGGCCAGAGTTCGGAGTGCCCTCTTAAAACGAATGATTTGCCACATTGTTTTTTTCCACTAGTGAAATTATTGAAATTCGGCTTGCAGCGGCGATATTGAATCAAGGCTGGCAAGTTCCGCCCCCGCCTCCGCAGTGGCGGCAAACGCTTGGGTAGGTGTCTTATGGAAAATTTTCACTGAGGTGATCCTGATCAAAGTCAAGAAGGTCACTGCATTGCTGGCCTAGTTGGAAAAGACATTGAAGAATTATTATATTGCAAAAAAATCATGCAAAATCACCAATTGCGATAACCATGTTTCGCAAAATGAGCGGCCGAGGGCCACCTCGTTACCATGGGGCGGATGAGCGTTAGGGGGATGTGGAAGGATACGACGAGGACAGGTGCAAAGAATTATTGCTGAAAATGGAGGCCGCGTCGCTGATCGCGCTGTAGCCCCCGCTGCCGACTTGTTTACTGCTTGACCAGCTCGACCCGGCGATTCTTTTCGCGTCCGGCCTCGGCATCGTTCGAGGCCGCCGGCGCATACGAGGCCACGCCCTTGGCGCTCAGCCGCTTGGCGTCGACCTTGTAATCGGCCGCCAGCACCTTGATCACCGACTCCGCCCGCTTCTGCGACAGCTCCAGGTTGTGCGCCAGCGCGCCCTGGTTGTCGGTGTGGCCGACCACGTACAGCTTCAGCTTGGCGTCCTGCTGCAATAGTTTGGCCATCTCGGCCAGCGCATCCTTGGACTCCGGCTTGACGTCGGTCTTGTCGGTGTCGAAGAAGACGCCGTACACCGCCACCTTGCCGTCGGCCGCGATGCCCTTGGCCATGTCGGCCGCGTTCAGGTTGGCTGATACCTTGCCGCCTTCCATCGCCTTGGCTTCGACGATCTCGACATAGATGCCGCCCAGCTTGTCCTGTACCGGCGCCACCGAGTACACGGCTACATGGACCAGCGAGCCGTCCGGCCGCGTGCCTTTGGCCAGCAGGTAGCGTTCGTCGTTGCGGCCGTAGTTGAACGGGTCCCAGCTGGCTTCGGCGCCCTGGATGAAATGATCGCCGACGCGTTTTTCGAGGAAGAATTCGCCGAAGTTCTTGCCGCAAGTATCCTTGGCGCAGGCGAACACGGTTTTCAGTCCGGCCTTTTCCAGCGCCGCCTGGTAGTTGCGCATGACCTCCAGCGCCGAGCGTTCGGGCGGGAAGTTGTAGGCCATGCGGGTGTATTTTCCTTCCAACAGCAGCGTGCTGTCGAACGCCATCTGGCCACCCCGGTTATCGACGCGTTTGCCCGATGGCAGCATCACCTCGTCGAATTCCTTGAGGCCGTAGCCGACCATCTTCGACCCTTCAAAGCGAGACAGCAGCGGATGATCCTTGCCGCCCTTGACGGTGTCCTGCGCCGGCATCTTCTGGGCATGGGCGAGGCCGGCGCACAGCAGCAATGGAAGAAGGCGATAAGCACGCATGGCGGTCCCGTCTGAGGAAAGTGGAGGAACGTCGATTGTAGGCAGGGATTGTCTTTAAATCAATCTTAACTTTTCAATCGAATCGGCCCCGGCGGTGATAATTGTTGTATTTCCTACTTTAATTAAATGATATCCTTCTCGCGCATTTGTTAAATTTTTTGGAGGATGTATGAGCAAACTCAAGGTGCTCGCCCTTGTGGGGGCATTGTCCGTGGCCGGTTGCGGTGGCGGAGGTTATAGCGCGCCGTCGGTACCGCTGGCAGCTAAAACGGCCACCATATCGGGCAGCGTCAGTGGCCTGGCGTCCAACAGCACCGCGCTGCTGGTCAATAACAACGCGGAGACCATCGCCGTCGGCGCGAACGGCGGCTTTAAATTTGCCAATCCGGTGGCGTCCGGCGCGGCCTACAGTGTCACGCTGTTTGCTAACCCGAACGGCAACGTCTGCACCGTCGCCAATGGGACGGGCACGGTCGCGGCAGATGGGGGCGATATCAGCAATGTCGCCGTGACGTGCCAGGTTGCGGCGGTCGGGCTGGTGAAATACTACGTGGGGGTGACGGTGTCGGGTCTGTCGGCCGGCAATTCCGTCAGTTTCTCCGACGCCAACGGCAATATCCTGAAAGCCAGCGCCAACGGACTGAGCGTGTTTGCGCAGTCGTATTCGCCGCTGGTCGGCAATGGCGCGAGTTATAACGTGACGGTCTCGAGCAATCCGACCGGCCAGACCTGCACCTTGACCAACAACGCGGGCACGAATAGCAGCGGCGTCAGTTTCGTCGATTTCATCAACGTCACCGCGGTCTGCAAATAAAAAAAGCCAGCTTCCGAAGAAGCTGGCTTTTCTGTACAGCGAGGCTTATGCCGGCAATTACATCATGCCGTCCATACCACCCATGCCGCCCATGCCACCCATACCGCCCATGCCGCCGGCTGGCTTGTCTTCGGTGACTTCAGCGATCATGCAGTCGGTGGTCAGCATCAGGCCAGCGATCGATGCTGCGTTTTGCAGTGCCGAACGGGTGACTTTCGCTGGGTCCAGAACGCCCATTTCAACCATGTCGCCGTAGGTGCCGTTGGCAGCGTTGTAACCGTAGTTACCTTTGCCGGCCAGAACCGCAGCAACCACCACCGACGCTTCTTCGCCGGCGTTTTGCACGATCATGCGCAGTGGCTCTTCCATCGCGCGCAGAACGATCTTGATGCCAGCTTCCTGGTCAGGATTGTCGCCTTTGACGTTCAGTGCGGCACGAGCGCGCAGCAGGGCTACGCCGCCGCCTGGCACGATGCCTTCTTCCACGGCAGCGCGGGTTGCGTGCAGTGCATCTTCAACGCGGGCTTTCTTTTCTTTCATTTCAACTTCGGTGGCTGCACCGACTTTGATCACGGCAACGCCGCCGGCCAGCTTGGCCACGCGCTCTTGCAGTTTTTCACGGTCGTAGTCCGAGGTCGCTTCTTCGATCTGCACGCGGATCTGCTTGACGCGGCCTTCGATGCCTTCAGCACGGCCAGCACCGTCGATGACGATGGTGTTTTCCTTGCCGACTTCGATACGCTTGGCCTGGCCCAGTTCTTCCAGGGTGATTTTTTCCAGGGTCATGCCGACTTCTTCAGCAACCACTTGACCGCCGGTCAGGATCGCGATGTCTTCCAGCATGGCCTTGCGACGGTCGCCGAAGCCTGGGGCCTTGACTGCGCAGGTTTTCAGGATGCCGCGGATGTTGTTCACAACCAGGGTTGCCAGTGCTTCGCCTTCGATGTCTTCGGCGATGATCAGCAGTGGACGGCCGGCTTTAGCGACTTGTTCCAGTACCGGCAGCAGGTCACGGATGTTGGAGATCTTCTTGTCGCACAGCAGGACGAACGGATTGTCCAGGATCGCGACTTGCTTTTCCTGGTTGTTGATGAAGTATGGCGACAGGTAGCCGCGGTCGAACTGCATACCTTCAACGATGTCCAGCTCGTCGTTCAGCGACTTGCCGTCTTCCACGGTGATGACGCCTTCCTTGCCGACTTTTTCCATCGCTTCAGCGATGCGGTCGCCGATCGACGAATCCGAGTTGGCGGAGATCGAGCCAACCTGGGCGATTTCCTTGGTGGTGGTGCATGGACGGGCGATGATGGCGATCTGCTCGACGGTGGCGGCAACGGCCTTGTCGATGCCGCGCTTCAGGTCCATCGGGTTCATGCCGGCGGCCACGAACTTCATGCCTTCGCGCACGATGGCTTGTGCCAGCACGGTCGCGGTGGTGGTGCCGTCGCCGGCGTTGTCGCTGGTGCGGGAAGCAACTTCCTTGACCATTTGCGCGCCCATGTTCTGCAGCTTGTCTTTCAGTTCGACTTCCTTGGCGACCGACACGCCGTCCTTGGTGACGGTAGGGGCGCCGAACGAGCGTTCCAGCACAACGTTGCGGCCTTTAGGGCCCAGGGTGACTTTGACTGCGTTGGCCAGGACGTTGACGCCTTCAACCATTTTGGCGCGCGCTGCGTCGCCGAAAATTACTTCTTTAGCTGCCATGTTGTTTCTCCAGAATTAGGTGAGTACTAGTGCAAACGTGCGGGTCAATTACTTGACGACGATTGCCATGATGTCTTCTTCGCGCATGACCATCAGTTCCTGGCCGTCGACTTTGACGGTTTGACCGGCGTATTTGCCGAACAGGACGCGGTCGCCTACTTTGACATCCAGCGGACGGACTTTGCCATCTTCCAGAATCTTGCCATTGCCGACGGCGAGGACTTCGCCTTGATCCGGTTTTTCAGCAGCCGCATCAGGGATGATCAGGCCGGACGCAGTTTTGGTTTCCTGGTCGAGGCGTTTGACGATTACGCGATCGTTCAAAGGGCGAAGGTTCATTCAAAACTCCTTAAATTAACAATGGTACAGTTTGTTGCCACACCAATAAGCTTGCTGTGGCGGAAAGTTTGGCCGAGAGCGCTGTTAGCACTCCCTTGGAACGAGTGCTAATTATAGGGACGGTATTGGGCTATTTCAAGACATACTTGCTGAATTGATGTGATTGGGCCGGCTCAGGCGGCGGGCAGGGTCAGCCGGAAACGCACCTGGCCCGGCTCCGCGTCGGCCAGCGTCAGGTTGCCGCCGTGGGCCGCGGCGATGTCGCGCGCCCGCGACAAAGCCAGTCCCACGCCGGCTGCGCGGCGTCGGTGGGACTGGTCGGGCCGGTGAAACGCGGCCACTTCCGTGCTGAAGTTTTATTTAAGGCGACACGCGCAGTCGATACACGGGTATCACGCTGACGCTGCGCAGGGTGGCGATTTGAGGCTGGCCAGCAAAGTCGGGGCGCGCCTCTTTCGGCAGGTAGATGGGCGCATCGGCGCGCAGCGGCAGGACGGACACGGTCAACGGCTGGTCGAGCAGGGCGCTGGCCTGGCGCAGGCCGAATTGCCATTGGTAGCCGCTGTAGTACCAGTCGTCCAGCATGTGCGTGCCCGAGTACAGGCGGCCGATGTCGCCGACGAAGTCGATTTGCAGCAGCGCGTCGTCCAGCCCGCGCAGCTGTTCGCGCGGGACGTTGATCTGCCACGCGCCCGCGGCCTTGAAGTTTTCCGGCAGCGGCTGCAGCGCGGCTTTCGCGCCGCCGCCGATGACGATGGGCGCCGCCTCTTGCGCCGCACGCGTCGGCGTAACGATGGCCTTCACATCGCGCACAGGCAGCTCCGCTTCGAAGGCCTGGAAGATGCCGTCGTTGCCGGCGGCGCGCAGGGCGACGCGCTCCACGGCTGTGGGCTTGCTCTGATTGTCCGTGGCGCTCTTGCCCGCAGCCGTCCATGCAGGGCTGGCGGTGCTTGCCTTTGGCTGACCGCTCAACGCAGGGTAGACGGCGAAGCGGAACTTGTTGCTGCCCGCCGAACGCATTTGCAGCGCGCCGTCGGCGACGTAGGTCTGCTGGCCGCTCAGGATCAGGCGGCGCTGGCCGCCCAGCTCCGCCACGCTCAGTTGCTGCGATTGTTCCGCCGTCAGCACGACGATGGTCAACGGACGCTTGCCTTCACGCTGCACAGTCAGCGCCGCGCCGGCGCCGGGCTGCACGCCGCGCACCAGCGCGCGCCCGCCAGCCACGGAAGCCTGCGCGCCGTTGGCATGGATCTGCGGTGCGAGCGCGGCGTCGAACGCCAGCTCCACCGGCACGCCAGCGCTGGCGCCAAACACCGCCACCACGCCGGCCTTGCCCTGGTCGAGCAAGGCCAATGGCTGTGCCGTCGCATAGGCGAGGTTGACGCCGTCGAGATCAAGGTTCAGCGGCCAGATGAAATAAGCGCCGTCGGCGATATCGACCGGCGTGCTTGGCAGGGTGATGGTCTGGCCCGGCAGCTTGACCGAGAACTGCGTGGCCTGCTGCGCCGCCATCGGGTACTGGCGCACGTGGTTGTTCACGAACAGGAAGCCGCGATCACCCTCGCTGCGGACGGCGAAGCGCGCCGTCTTCAGATCGTCCGGCGTGGCGGGCGACGCTTCCGGCTTACGCACCGTCATCGGCGCCAGGCGCGAGCCGAAATCGTGCAGGAACAGATGGAAGGGCCGCAGCTTCTCCAGCACCTTGCGCTGCTGGCCATCCGGCCCAAGCGGGGCCTGGAAGTCGTAGCTGATCATGGTGGTGTCGTTGTAGCCGCCGCTGAGGGTACTCTCTTCCATCGAGGTGCCACCCAGGCCAGTCGGATTGCGGCCGCCGTGGAACATGTAGTAGCCCATCAGGTTCACGCCGGAACCCAGCTGCACCGGCAGCATCGACGCGATATCGTCCGCCGACACCACCGTGCGGCGGCGGTACATGAAGGGCAGGCCCGCGCCATATTCGGCGCCGAGGAAGGGCGTCACATCCTTGTCCGTCTCCGCCGTGCCGGGCGCGTGGGCGGCGGTCTGCGCACCCAGGTCGCCGCTGACGCGGGTGTCGAAGCGGAATGCGTAAGTCTCTTTTGGCGGCAGCTCCCTGGTGCTGGTGCCCCAGGGCTCGTCGGGATAGCCGCCGAACACCGGCGTCACTTCGCCGTCCGGATAGATGGTGCCGTCCCAGCCGGTGACGGTGTAGTAGGGCACGTCCATCCCCGCCTTCAGCGCCAGCTTCTTCAGCGCGGCGATGTGCGCCGCGCCCTGGCCGGGACCATCGATGTTGTATTCGTTTTCCAGCTGGATGCCGATGACGTGGCCGCCGTCCTTCCACAACTGGCCCTTGAGCTGGGCGCCGATCTGCGCGTACAGCTTCTCCACCAGCGCCATGTACTGCGGATCGTTGGAGCGGGTCGGCATGGCGTTGACCACCCAATCCGGAATGCCTCCGTAACGCACTTCCGCATGCGCCCACGGGCCGACGCGCACCACCACGTCCAGCCCGGCCCTGGCGGCCAGCTGCACATAGCGGCGCAGGTCGCGGTTGCCCTGCCAGTCGAATTTGCCGGCCACCTCTTCGTGGTGGTTCCACATCACGTAGCTGGTGACGATGTCGATGCCGGCGGCCTTCATCTTGCGCAGCTCCGCTTCCCATTGCGAGGCGGGCGTGCGGCTGTAGTGGAACTCGCCCATCACCGGCAGCCACGGCGCGCCGTTGCGTGTCAGGTAGCGGGCGTTGGCGCCCAGCCTGTCGCCGTTGGGCGCGACGGAACTGCCCATGCGCAGCGCCGCCGCTTTCGGTACGGGAGTCGCTGCGCTGGCGTCGATGGACAGAATGGTATCGGCGCTGGCGGTGCTGGCCGCCAGGGCGCCCGCGATCAGCGCGGCGCCCGAATGGCGGCGCAACAAAAATGGCATGTAGTCTCCGTTATTTTTTTTATCGGCTTGCCGCCGTGCCTACCACTCGGCGACGCTGCCGTCCGCGTGGCGCCACACCGGATTGCGCCAGTCCGGCGCGTTTTTGCTGGCTGCGATCACGCGCTCCTCGTCGACCACCACGCCCAGGCCAGGCTTGGTCAGCGGCTTCATGTAGCCGTCGGTGATGAGGAAGTCTTCCTTGTTGACGACGTAGTCCAGCAGTTCGCCGCCCTTGTTGTAGTGGATGCCCATGCTCTGTTCCTGCAGCACGGCGTTGTACGACACGAAGTCCACGCTCAGGCAGGCCGCCAGCGCGATAGGGCCGAGCGGGCAGTGCGGCGCCAGCGTGATGTCGTAGGCTTCCGCCATCGAGGCGATCTTCATGCACTCGGTGATGCCGCCTGCGTGCGACAGGTCCGGCTGCGCGATGGACAGGCCGCCGGCATGGAACACGTTCTTGAATTCGAAGCGCGAGTACATGCGCTCACCGGCCGCCAGCGGAATCGACGTGGTCTCGGCCAGGCGCGGATAGTATTCGGCCTGCTCGGCCAGCACTGGCTCCTCGACGAACAGCGGGCGATACGGCTCCAGCTCACGCAGCAGCACCTTGGCCATCGGCGCGGCCACGCGGCCGTGGAAGTCCAGGCCGAATTCGATGCTGTTGCCGAAGGCCGCGCGGATCTCGGCCACGCGCTCGACCGCCTTGTCGACGGCGGCGGCGGTGTCGAGCATCGCCAGTTCCTCGGTGGCGTTCATCTTGAACGTATTGAAGCCGCCTTCGCGCAGCTTGCGGATGTGGTCAATGATGTCGGAAGGACGGTCGCCGCCCACCCAGCTGTACATCTTCATGCGGTCGCGTACCAGGCCGCCCAGCAGCTCATACACCGGCTTGCCCATGACCTTGCCCTTGATGTCCCACAGCGCCTGGTCGATGCCGGCGATGGCGCTCATCGTGATCGGGCCGCCGCGGTAGAAGCCGGCGCGGTACATGGTTTGCCACAGGTCGTTGATGCGGGCCGGGTCCTGGCCGATCAGGTACGATTCCATTTCCTGCACCGCCGTCTCCACGGTGCGTGCGCGGCCTTCGATGACCGGTTCGCCCCAGCCGACGACGCCTTCATCGGTTTCGATCTTGAGCAGCATCCAGCGCGGTGGAACACGGTAGGTCGTCAGTTTGATGATTTTCATAGGAGTGGAAAAGTAAGTTCAGGAACAGCGTCCAGTCTAAGCCTGCCAGCTAGGCTGGAAATATGATTAATTCGTAAGTAGGCATATCAATATCGCATAGCATTAGGCGGCGGCGCCTACCTATGCGATATCGGCATGCCAGCGGGCGAATTATTCATATCTGCGAAAGGGAAGGTCCGCTTAGACTGGCGCGGTCACGTCATCTACCTGGAGCGCCCGCAGCATGAGTCAACCGAGTACGCCCCTCGCCTCCACGCCCGGCATCATGCTGGTGCGCGCCGGCCAGGCCGGATGCGCGCTGCGCTGGGACGCCCAGGCGGCCCGCTGGCGCTGGCCGGACCCGCGCGGCGGCCAGCTGTATGCCTGGCCCGCCCAGGACGGCATGCCGAGCGGCGTGCGCCTGATGGAGAGCGCCGGCGTGATCGCGTGCTGCCGTTCCGGGCGCATGCTGCTAGGGCAAGGCAAGCGCCTGGGCATGGCGGAGCTGCTGACCGCCGGCCAGTCCGGCCGCCCGCTCCTGACGCAGGTGCTGGCGACCATCGACGCCGCCGAGGCGCGCACCGTTATCAGCGACGGCAGCACCGACCGGCACGGGAATTTTGTCTTTGGTACCGCTAACACCGGCGCCGACCAGCGGCCTATCGGCAGCTTTTACCAGTATTCGACCCAGCATGGGCTGCGCCGCCTGGCCTTGCCGGTGGTGGTCACGGCGCGCAGCATCGCCTTCAGCGTGGACGGCGCGCGCATGTACTTCGCCGACGCCGCCAGGGGCGACATCATGCAATGCGCCTACGATGCGGAGCGCGCCAAGGTAAGCGATGTGCGCGTGTTCGCGTCGGCGCCGGGGCGGGAGCGCGGCGCCGCCACCGTCGACAGCGCGGACACGCTGTGGAGCGTGCAGGGCGGGGCGCTGGCGCAGTACGGCGACGACGGCCAGGTGCGCCAGTACATCGAACTGGCGCGCGAGCCGGTGGCCGGCATGGCCTTCGGCGGCGCTGGATTGCAGCAGTTGCTGCTTCTGGGCGCGTGCGGCGGCCTGTATGGATTGCCGGCCGGCGTGGCCGGGGGCTTGGCGCCCGGCGTGGCCGACACCCCGTTCGATGACGCACCGGCGGACGTCGCCGCTTCCCAACTTGCAGGCCAGGGTGATTGACGCTGCATCGGCGCGCCCTTATGATGGGCGATCCAGAAAATCACCCTTATGACCGACTCAAGCTCCGACCGCTTCGTCCGCTCCCACCTGAAAACCCGCCATCTGGTATTGCTGGTCGAATTGGGCCGGCACGGATCGATTGCGCATGCCGCGCAAGCCGCCAACCTGACCCAGCCCGGCGCGTCCAAATTATTGGGCGAGCTTGAACACGCCCTTGGCGTTCAGTTGTTCGAACGCCTGTCGCGCGGGGTCGCGCCGACTTGGTACGGCAAGGTGCTGATACGGCGCGCCGGCGCCGCGCTGGCGGAAATGGACGCGGCGCACCAGGAGGTGATGGAGCTGTTGTCCGGCCTGCGCGGACGCGTGGGCATCGGCACCGTGCTGGCGCCGGCCACCGGCCTGGTGCCGAAGGCGATCAACCTGCTGAAATCGCGCCACTCGCGGGTGCATGTCTCGGTCAGCATGTCGACCAGTAAAGCGCTGGTGGAGCGCCTGCGCAGCGGCGAGCTCGATCTGGTGGTGGGCCGCATCCTCGACACGGCGGCCGCCGACGAACTCAATTTCGAACCGCTGACGGACGAGCCGCATCTGCTGATTGCGCGCGCCGGCCATCCGCTGGCCGCGCGCACCGACCTGCGGCTGGAGGACCTGATGGCGCAGTGCTGGATACTGCCGCCGGCCGGCAGCATCCTGCGCGACCGCCTGACCGCGCTGTTCCTCTCGCACGGCCTGGAGCAGCCGGCGGAAACCGTCGAGACCCTCGACCTGCCGGTGGTGGCCAGTCTCATCATGAGCAACGACATGATCGTCGCGCTGCCGTCGGACGCCGTGCAGCCGTATCTGGAGGCCGGCCTGATGACGATACTGCCGTTCGATCTGGGCGTGAGCATGGATTCGTTCGGCATTGTGACGCGCAAACGGCACCAGCTCTCGCCTGGCGCCGATGCGATGCTGCTGGCGCTGCGCGATGCCGCGGCAAGCATCTATCCCCACTATCAACGTCCAGAGTAAGCGTACTCAAGCGTGATATACGAACTTCGTATGGCACGCACGCAATAAGCTATTGGAAGTGCTTCTTTCGTTTCGTTAGCATCCAGTTATTCGTCCAGGTCGTCAATCAGAGACGAAACCAAAACAACACCGGAGATGCACATGAAGCACAAAAAAATGAGCTGGCTCATTGCCACGCTCTTCACTTCCCCTTTGCTGGTCCAACAAGCGCTTGCCCAGGAAGCCGCAGCCGAACCCCAACAAGTAAACGTCACCGGCATCCGTGCCTCGGTGCGCAACGCGCTGGCGGCGAAGGACGCTTCGAACAGCATCGTGGAAGTGATTTCGTCGGAAGACATCGGCAAGCTGCCGGATACCACCATCGCCGAATCGCTGGCGCGCCTGCCTGGCATGGCGTCCGGCCTGGATCGCGGCAACGCCAGCCAGATCATCGCGCGCGGCATGGGCCCGCGCTTCATCGGCGCCACGTTGAACGGCCGTGAACTGGCTTCGTCGGAGCCTAACCGCGCGGTGCGTTTCGAGCAGTTCCCGTCGGAGTCGCTGAGCGGCGCCACCATCTACAAGACGCAGAACGCCGAACTGGCCGAAGGCGGCATCGCCACCACCATCGACCTGCAAACCGTCTCGCCGCTGAAGTATTCGGGCCGCCAGGTTTCGCTGAAGGCGGATGCGTTGTACTACGCGCTGGCCAAGGACATCGGCGGCGCCGACAAGACCGCGCCGCGCCTGGGTGGCGTCTACATCGACCAGTTCAACAACAAGACGCTGGGCGTGGCGTTGGCCTTCAGCTACCAGGACCAGCCGTCGATGCAGAAGAACATCCGTCACTGGGGCTTCAACGAGGACCACTCGGCTGACCTGAACGGCGACGGCAAGGTGGACAAGACGCCGTGGGGCTTCCAGGACGACGTCCGTCACGGCAAGGACAAGCGCACCAGCGTGCTGGCCAAGGCCGAGTGGAAGCCGAACAAGGACGTGCTGATCACCGCCGACAGCTACTACGCCAAGACCGCGATCGACGAGGCGCAACTGCAGCACTGGACCGGGGACATGGGTAACTGGGATGGCGGCAACTCCGGCAACTTCAGCAACCTCGATATCCGCAACGGCTATGTGGCCGGCGGCACCGTCAACTGGGTCAACGTCATCAACAACGACGCCCGCTGGATCCAGGATAACAGCGTCGCCGCCAGCGGCTTGAACGCCAAGTTCGACATCGGCGACTGGAAGGTGGAGTCGGACCTGTCGTCCTCGCACGCGATGCGCGCCAGCCAGTGGCGCGACCTGCGCCAGACGTCGAAAAACAGTACCACCATCAACTGGTCCTTCACGGGCGACGAGCGCCAGAGCTACGACTTCGGTGGCCTGGACACCGGCAACCCGGCCAACTTCGGCACGCCCACGCTGTATGTCGACACCGACGGCCATGTCAAGGATCTGCTGAACGCCGTGTCGTTGAGCGCCTCGCGCCCGATCGAGAACAGCATCGTCAGCCGCCTGAAGGTCGGCGTGCGCGCCACCGACCGCGAGAAGAGCTATCGCCAGACCACTTGGCAGCTGAGTCCGACGGCGGCGATTCCCGACTCGGCCTACGAGACCGTCAACGTCAGCGGCTTCCCTTCGTATATCGCGTTGAAGGACTTCGGTGCGTCGACCGCCGCTGCCTTTGGCTCCAACGCCTTTAATCCCGAGGGTCAGATGCGGCAGGATTGGCAAATCCGGAACGATGCATTGTCGGGTTGGAAGGTCAAGGAGCGCAGCACCTCGGCCTTCGTGCAGGGTGACCTGGACGGCGAAGCCTTCGGCAAGACCTATCGCGGCAACGTCGGCGTGCGCCTGGTGCACACCACGCAGACCGGCTACGGCGCGCAGTCGCTGAACGGCGCGGCGCCGACCGCAGTGGAAGGCGGCACCTCGTACAACGAGATCCTGCCTAGCCTGAACCTGATCTTCAACATGGACGAGGCGCAGGAACGCCAGGTGCGTTTCAGCGTGGCGCGCGCCATGTCGCGGGCGCCGCTGGACGAGATGCGCGCATCGCGCAACCTGAACGTGGTATCGGATTCCACGCAGCCGGTCACCGGCAGCGCCGGTAATCCTGAGCTGAAGCCGATGATGGCCAACCAGGTCGACCTGGCCTACCAGTGGTACTTCGGCAAAGGCGCTCTGATGTCGGCCGGCGCGTTCTACAAAAAGGTATCGCGCTACGTCGCCATCACCAGCGACACCACCACCGTCAACGGCCGTCCAGCCACCATTACCCGTTCGGTCAACGGCGACGGCGGCGACATCCGTGGCCTGGAGCTGGTGTACCAGCAGGCCTTTACTTCGCTGCCTGCGCCGTTCGACGGCCTGGGTATCGCCAGCAACTACGCCTACACGACCAGTAACATCCGCGAGAAAACGCCGAGCGTGAATCCTTATCCGATCGAAGGTCTGATGAAGAGCAACGGCGGCGTGACGCTGTGGTACGAGAAGGCCGGCTACGAGGCGCGCGTGTCGGCCAACTACCACAGTGCTTTCGTGCGTAATCCAACCTGGGGCGCCGGCCAGCTGATCGAGAACGAAGCGGAAACCTATGTGACGCTGAACCTGGCCAAGCAACTGACGCCGAACGTCCAGCTGCGCTTCGGGGTCGACAACCTGACCAACCAGAAGGCCGTCTATACCAGCGCGAACATCCCGGTGCAGCAGGAGGTGACCGAGTTTGGCCGCCGCTTCAACCTGGGGCTGTCGTTTAAGCTGTAATCTGTTTTATCGTGGTTTTAGCGGAGCGGTGCGTGATGGTGCTGCTCCGTTTTTTTGTTAAGGGGGCGCGAATTGAAATCGTACACATTCAACTGGCGGCGGCTTTGGTCCGCCATCCTTCTGCTGTCGGCCTGCGTGGCTGCGCAGGCCGCGACGCCGGGGCGTGAGCGCCTGTCGCTGGATCGCGGCTGGCTGTTCCACCTGGGCGATATCGTCCAGCCGCCGATCAAGGGGCATGGCGAATCCTACGGCAGTGCCAAGGCCGGCAATGCCCGCGGCGCGGCCGGCACCGAATACGACGATTCCGACTGGCGCCACCTGGACCTGCCGCACGACTGGGCGGTCGAAGGGCCATTCGACCCCAACGCGAATATCTCGCAGGGCTATCGTCCGCGCGGCATCGGCTGGTACCGGCGCTATCTGCGCGTGGATGCGGCCGATCGCGGCCGCCACTTCGAATTACAGTTCGACGCCATCGCCACCCACGCCACCGTTTGGGTGAACGGTAATGTCGTGAACCGCAACTGGTCCGGCTACAACTCCAGCTATATCGATATCACGCCTTACCTGCGCTACGGCGACGCCATGAACACCATCGCCATCCGCGCCGACGCGGAGGCCATGGAAGGCTGGTGGTACGAGGGCGCGGGCATGTACCGCCATGCGTGGCTGGTCAAGCGCGATCCGGTGCATGTGGTCACCGACGGCGTGCACGCGACGCCGCGTCCGGGTAAAGGAAATCAGTGGACGTTGCCGGTCGAGGTCACGCTGAACAACAGCGGCAAGCAGGCCAGCGGCGTGACGGTGGAAGTGTCTGTGTTCGACCCCGCCGGCAAGCAGGTGGCCCGCCAGAGCGCTTCCGCGCGCGTGGCGGCATTGGGTACGGATACGGTGCAGGTGCCGCTGGCCGTCGCCAACCCGGCCTTGTGGTCGCTGGAGAAAACCAATCTGTATCGCGTGACGACGCGCGTGCTTCAGGATGGCAAGGCGCTCGATGAGGTATCGCTGCATACCGGCTTCCGCACCATCCGTTTCGATGCGGCGCAGGGCTTCTTCCTCAACGGCGTGCATGTGAAATTGCAGGGTGTGTGCATCCACCAGGATCACGCTGGCGTCGGCGTGGCCGTGCCGGACTCGGTGTGGGAGTATCGCCTGCGCCGGCTGAAAGAGCTGGGCGTGAACGCGATCCGCTTCTCGCACAACGCGCCGGCGGCCGAGGTGCTGGACCTGGTGGACCGCATGGGCTTTGTGGTCATGGACGAGAACCGCAACTTCAATCCATCGCCGGACTACATGAAGCAGCTGGAGTGGATGGTCAAGCGCGACCGCCATCATCCGGGCGTGGTCCTGTGGTCGGTGTTTAACGAAGAGCCGGAGCAGGCTACCGAGGTAGGCTATGAAATGGTGCGCCGCATGTCGGCCACGGTGAAGGCGCTGGACGATACCCGTCCCGTCACGGCGGCGATGAACGGCGGCTTCCTGACGGAGCTGAACGTTTCGCATGCGGTGGACGTGGTGGGCTCCAACTACCAGGTGCCCGACTACGACCGCTATCACAAGGCATATCCGAACAAGCCCTTCACCAGCTCCGAGGACACCTCGGCCTACATGACGCGCGGCGAGTTCAAGACCGTCCGCGAGAAGAACCTGATCGCCAGCTATGACGACGACGCGGCCGAGTGGGGCAACACCCATCGCGACGCCTGGCAGGCGATTGCCACGCGGCCGTATGTGGCGGGAGGTTTCGTCTGGACCGGTTTCGATTACCGCGGCGAGCCGACGCCGAATGAATGGCCATCGGTCAGCTCGGTGTTCGGCATCATGGACCTGAACGGCTTCCCCAAGGAAGCCTACTATATGCACCAGGTACAGTGGATCAAGGACCGTCCGCTGATCCACATCGCGCCGCACTGGAACTGGAGCGGCAGCGAAGGTAAGGACATCCGCGTGATGGTGATGGCCAACGTGGAGCGCGTACAGTTGCTACTGAACGGCCGCCTGCTGGGCGAGCAGAAGGTGGACCAGTACCGCATGAACAGCTTCAATGTCGCCTACGCGCCCGGCAAGCTGGAGGCGATCGGCTACAACGGCGGCAAGGAAGTCGTGCGTACCTCGGTCGAGACCACCGGTTCCGCCGTCGCGCTGGAGCTGGTGCCGGACCGCGCGCAGCTGGCCGGCGACGGCCGCGATGCGATGCCGATCACCGTGCGCGCGCTGGATGCGCAAGGCCGCGCCGTGCCGCTGGCCGATGCGCAGGTGACGTTCGCGGTAACGGGCGGCGGCCGCTCCATCGGCCACGGCAACGGCGATCCGAATTCGCACGAGGACGAGAAGGGCGCGACGCGCCGCCTGTTCAACGGTCTGGCGCAGCTGATCGTGCAGACCAACTACGCCAGCACGGACGCGATCAGCGTGACCGCCACCGCGCCCGGCCTGGCGCCCGCGCACATCAGCATCCCGGTCAAGGCCACGCCCGCGCAGCCCTACGTGGCGCAGGCCGACGCGCCGCTGACCTTTGTGCGCGGCTGGCGCATCGCGCCGGACAGCGACCAGCGTCCCGACCCGAACCAGAAGCTGGCCAGCTTCGACATGAACACCTGGGGCTGGGGTTCGCCGCCGATGATCGCGCCGGCCGCCGCGAAGTATCACCTGTACCGTGCCGGCTTCGCGCCGCGCAAGAACCTGTCCGACGGCAGCGGCATGATCCACTTCGCCGGTGTGCGCGGCAAGGCGGAGGTGTGGCTGGACGGCCAGTTGGTCGGCAAGAAGGACAGTTATGCGCTGGAAGCATTCGAGCTGCCGCTGCCGGCCGGCGGCGGCTGGCGCGAGATCAACGTCATCGTCGAGGCCGAGCCGGGCCAGGCCAGCGGCATTGAGGGCTTTGTGAGTATTACGCCACGCCCGCTGGCAAAGTAACAATTTTTGTCGCCACGTTGACAGTGAGGAAATAAATCGCGCGCTTGCCCGCCAAATATGCGGGCTGGCGGCGCGATTCGGTTGACGGCGTTCCGCGCGCTGCCTATAGTGGCGGGATGATTTCAGATTTCCAAGAACTATCCGACAAAATCGACCAGTTGGCCGAGATGACCCAGGCGCTGCGCCGGGAAAATGCACAACTGCGTCAGGCCAATGCCGCCCTGGTGGTGGAGAACATGGGCTACCAGCGCAAGTTGAGCGAGGCGGCCGGCCGCGTCGAGGCCTTGCTGGAAAAAATCCCCGCGCTCGACGGCGACGCCGAAGAGGAACAACAGCCTGAAAACGAGGACGCACGATGATACAGCTGGATGTCACCATCATGGGTTCGCCGTACCGGCTGGTCGTCAAGGAGGGCGAGGAGCGCGCGCTGCGCGAGGCCGCGTCCTTCCTGGACAAGAAGATGACGGCGATACGCGACGGCGGCAAAATCAAGGGCAATGACCGCATCGCCGTGATGGCGGCGCTGGGCATGGCGGCGGAGTTCCTGTCGGTGAAGTCGCCGGTTGGACCGTTGTCGGACATGTCTATACTGGAAGTGCAGACGAAGATCAGCGCCATGCATAAAGTGCTCGATAGCGCGCTGACGCCGCAAGAAACCCTGTTTTAATTCGCTAAACTCCTTCCTTTGCGGCGGACAAAAGAGTAAACTTCGTTTCACCCTGCGGTGTTCGCGATTGCCATATATTCCTTGAACCATTTATGTGCACCGGTTGCGGAATTTTGTTCGATGGGCGTGAGCGTCGCTAGTCCGATGAACCCGAAATTGAACTAACTGTGACCACCTTGAACCGTTTGGTTCGGGATGCCGGCAAAGACGGCACAGGCGGGGCCTCATACCAAGAAGCGGTTGCAAGCATGTGAGTGCGCAGCTGCTTTTTTTCGTCTGGACGTTTTTATTGGGAGTCGCCCATGCAATATTGGTTGATGAAATCCGAGCCTGATGAAGTGAGCATCGACGACGTGATGGCGTCGCCCGCGCAGACCACGCCGTGGTTCGGCGTGCGCAACTACCAGGCGCGCAACTTCATGCGCGATGGCATGCACGATGGCGACGGTGTGCTGTTCTATCACTCCAGCTGCCCGGAACCCGGCATCGCCGGCCTGGCGAAGGTGGTGGGCGGTCCCTATCCCGACGCCACGCAATTCGACAAGGACAGCAAGTACTACGATCCCAAGGCCACGCCGGAGCAGCCGCGCTGGATTTCGGTCGATGTGCAGGGCACGCAGAAAACGCGGCTGCTGTCGCTGGCCGAGATGCGCACCATACCGGCGCTGGAGGATATGGTGGTGCTGCAAAAAGGCAGCCGCCTGTCGATCACGCCGGTGACGGCGGCGCAGTGGAACACCATCGTCAAGCTGCTCAAGAAAGGCGCTTGATGGATATCGGCCTGGTGCTGGTGCTGCTGATGATGGGCGCCGTGGGCGGCTTCCTGGCTGGCTTGCTCGGCATCGGCGGCGGCATGATACTGGTGCCGTTCATCACGATGATCTTCAGCGCCAAGGGTTTTTCCGATAGCGTGAACATTCATATGGCGGTGGCGACATCGCTGGGCGTGATCCTGTTCACGTCGATGTCGTCGGTGCGCGCGCATCATCTGCACGGCGCCGTGCTGTGGCGGGTGGCGTTGCTGCTGTCGCCGGGGATATTGCTCGGCGCCTGGTGCGGGCCGTGGATCGCCAAGCAAATGAGTCCTGCCGGGCAGGCGATTTTGTTCTGCGTGTTTTTGTCCTTCTCCGCGACGCAGATACTGTTCGCTAAAAAGGCGGTGGTGGCGGAGGGCCATGCGCAGCGCGGCCTGCCGGGAAATGCCGCCATGTTCGGCGCCGGTGGTGTGATCGGCCTGGTGGCCGGCTTGCTGGGGGCGGGCGGCGGCTTCCTGTCGATACCGTTCATGACCTGGCGTAACGTCAGGATACAGAACGCGGTGGCGACCAGCGCCGCGCTGGGCTTTCCGATCGCGCTGGCGGGCACGCTGTCGAATATCTACTATGGCTGGGGCACGCCCGGCCTGCCCGAGTACTCGCTGGGCTTCATCTACCTGCCGGCGTTGCTGGTGATCGCGGCGGCCAGCGTGACACTGGCGCCGCTGGGCGCGCGCACCGCCCACAAGCTGCCGGTGCAGACCCTCAAGAAAATCTTCGCGGTGGTGCTGTACTGCCTCGCCGCCTACATGTTGCGCAAGGCATGGGGTCAAGTCTGACATTCGGACACGGCCTCTGCCGTAGCGGCTCGCTACGGCAGAGGCCGTGTCCGAATGTCAGACTTGACCCCAGAATTAGATCGGCGCGCGGCCTTTTTGTTTGACGGTGTAGGCCCAAGCCAGCATCGCCAGCGCGCCGACGATCATCGGCAGCGACAGCACCTGGCCCGAGGTGATCGGCATGCCCAGGATGGTGGTTTCCCAGTCCGGCGTGCGGAAGTATTCGGTGAAGAATCGCGCGCAGCCATACAGCAGCGTGTACATCGCGCCGACCGCCAGGCGCGGGCGTTCCTTGCGCGCATACAGCCACAGGATGACGAATACCACCAGGCCATCGATCAGCAGCTGGTACAGCGGTGATGGATGGCGCAGGCCTTGCAGGAACACGGGATTCGGCGACAACGGATAGTTCGTGTCCGGCCACAGCATCGCCCACGGCAGCGATTGATCGCTGACCACGCGGCCCGGCAGTTCGGCGTTGATGAAGTTACCCAGGCGGCCGGCGGCATAACCTAGCGGCACCAGCGGCGCGATGAAGTCGTACACGTCCAGCAGATTGCGGCCGCTCCTGCGCGCCCACACGGCCATCGCGATCAACACGCCGAGGAAGCCGCCGTGGAAGGACATGCCGCCATGCCAGACCTTGAAGATCTCGATCGGATTGGCGAAGAAAAAGCCGGGGCGGTAGAACAGCACCTCGCCCATGCGGCCGCCGATCACCACGCCCAGCATGCCGTAGAACAGCATGTCGTCGAGGTCCTCTTTGCGCCAGCCCTGCGCGGCGATGTGCGGCTGCTTGATGCGCACGCGGCCCAGCGTGATGAACAGGGCGAAGGCGAGCACGTACATCAATCCGTACCAGTGGATCGCCACCGGCCCCAGTTGCAGGGCGATCGGATCGGGCATCGGGTGTATCAGCATGGGGTGTTCTTTCTTAATAATTCCAAAAAGCCGCGCAGCACCGGCGAGGCATTGTCGCGCCGCCAGGCCAGGCCGGTTTCGACCAGCGGCGTGGCGTCGCGCAGCGCCCGGTATTCTACCCCGGTCCGCATCAGGTTGGACACGGACTGCGGCACCAGCGCCATCCCCATGCCGGCCGATACCAGGCTGACGATGGTCTGCATCTGGATCGCCTGCTGGCCTATCTCCGGTGTGATGCCGGCGTCGCGGAACACCGACAGGATGGCGTCGTACAGGGCCGGCGAGATCGCGCGCGGGAAGATGATCAGCGGTAGCTGCGGCAGCGAGGCCAATGCCAGCCTGCCTTGCTTCTTCAGCAGGCCGGCCGGCAGGGCCAGCACCAGCGGCTCGCTCAGCACCGGCAGGTAGTCCAGCTCCAGCTTCGCTTTATCCGGCAGCGGCGGGATCAGCAGGCCGGCGTCGATGCGGTTGTGCAGCAGGTCGTCCAGCTGCAGGTCCGACGTGGCCTCCTGCAGCGTGATCTGCACCTGCGGATAGGCCGCGCGGTAGGCGCGCAGGAAGGGCGGCAGCACGCTGTAGTCGGCCGACGAGATGAAGGCCAGCGTCAGCCTGCCCACTTCGCCGGCGGCGGCGCGCTGCACCAGCTGCGGCAGCTCCTGCGATTGCGCCAGCATGCGCCGCGCTTCCGGCAGCAGCGCCAGGCCGGCCGGCGTCAGCGCCACGCCGCGGCGGTTGCGCTCGAACAGCGGGGCGCCCAGCAGCTCCTCCAGCGCCAGTATCGTTTGCGACAGCGGTGGCTGCGTCATGTGCAGGCGCAGCGCCGCCTTGCCGAAGTGGAGCTCTTCGGCGACGGTGACGAAATAACGCAGTTGCCGCAGTTCGATGTTCATATTGGTTACTGTTGAAATTCTATCCAGTGATATTTTATACGACTCACAGGATCGTAAATACTATATTTGACACCGGCGCAGGGGAAAGGCAATCTGTCATGCTACGTCGCAGGCCTTAAGGCCGCCTTACCAGGAGAAACATCATGCCGCAATATCGTTCCCGCACCACCACCCACGGCCGCAACATGGCCGGCGCCCGCGCCCTGTGGCGCGCGACCGGCATGAAGGATGGCGACTTCGACAAGCCTATCGTCGCCGTGGTGAACTCGTTCACCCAGTTCGTGCCCGGCCACGTGCACCTGAAGGACCTGGGCCAGCTGGTGGCGCGCGAGATCGAGAAGGCCGGCGGCGTGGCCAAGGAATTCAACACCATCGCGGTCGATGACGGCATCGCCATGGGCCACGGCGGCATGCTGTACTCGCTGCCGTCGCGCGACCTGATCGCCGACTCGGTCGAGTACATGGTCAACGCCCATTGCGCCGATGCGATGGTCTGCATCTCCAACTGTGACAAGATCACGCCGGGCATGCTGATGGCCGCGATGCGCATCAACATTCCGGTGGTGTTCATCTCCGGCGGTCCGATGGAAGCGGGCAAGGTGCTGAAGGTGGTCGACGGCAAACAGAAGATCATCAAGCTCGATCTGGTCGATGCCATGATCAAGGCCGGCGACCAGACCGTCAGCGACGCCGACGTGGCCGAGATCGAGCGCTCCGCCTGCCCTACCTGCGGTTCATGCTCCGGCATGTTCACCGCGAACTCGATGAACTGCCTGACCGAGGCGCTGGGTCTGGCGCTGCCGGGCAACGGCACCATCGTCGCCACGCACTCCGACCGCGAGCAGCTGTTCCTGCGCGCCGGCCGTCTGATCGTCGAACTGGCCAAGCGCCACTACGAGCAGGACGACTACTCGGTGCTGCCGCGCTCCATCGCCACCAAGGCCGCGTTTGAAAACGCCATGGCGTTGGATGTGTCGATGGGCGGTTCCACCAACACCGTGCTGCACCTGCTGGCCGCCGCGCACGAGGCGGGCGTGGACTTCGACATGAAGGACATCGACCGCATCTCGCGCAAGGTGCCGTGCCTGTGCAAGGTCGCGCCGATGACCGACAAGTTCCACATCGAAGACGTGCACCGCGCCGGCGGCATCGTGGCCATCCTGGGCGAACTGGCGCGCGCCGGTTTGCTCGACACCTCGCTGCCGACCATCCACGCGCCGACGCTGGGCGATGCGATCGAACGCAACGACATCAAGCGCAGCGACGATCCGGCCGTGCACCAGCTGTTCCGCGCCGCGCCTGGCGGCGTGCCGACGCAGGTGGCGTTCTCGCAATCGGAGCGCTACGGCGCGCTGGATACGGACCGCAGCACCGGCTGCATCCGCGATAAGGCGCACGCCTATTCGCAGGACGGCGGCCTGGCGGTCTTGTACGGCAACCTGGCAGCGAACGGCTGCATCGTGAAGACGGCTGGCGTCGACGAGAGCATCCTGAAATTCAGCGGCAAGGCACGCGTGTTCGAGAGCCAGGACGCTGCGGTTGAGGGCATCCTCGGCGATACGGTGCATGAGGGCGATGTGGTTATCATCCGCTACGAAGGTCCGAAGGGCGGCCCTGGCATGCAGGAGATGCTGTATCCGACTTCGTATATCAAGTCCAAGGGCCTGGGCAAGGTTTGCGCGCTGCTGACGGATGGCCGCTTCTCGGGCGGTTCGTCGGGACTGGTGATCGGCCATGCCTCGCCGGAAGCTGCGGAAGGCGGCGCGATCGGCCTGGTGGAAGAGGGCGATATGATCGATATCGATATCCCGAACCGCACCATCAACCTGCGCATCAGCGATGCCGATCTGGCGGCGCGCCGTGCGGCCATGGAGGCCAAGGGCGATGCGGCGTGGAAGCCGGTCAACCGCGAGCGCTATGTGTCGCAGGCGCTGCAGGCTTATGCGGCGCTGACCACGTCGGCCGACCGCGGCGCCGTGCGCGATCTGTCGCAGATCAAGCGCTAAGATCTCACGTCATTCCCGCGCAGGCGGGAATCCATAGGACGCCGAATCAGAGGCTCAGTATGGATTCCCGCTTTCGCGGGAACGACAGGGTACTATTTCTTGTCGAAATTCTGCTTCACGCGCGCCTTGCGGCGCTTTTCGTCTTCGTCGTGCGCCTTGCGCTTGTCCAGGCCCAGCATCGGTTCCAGGAACTCGAACCACACGAAGGCGAACACCATCAGCCCGATAATCCACCACCAGGACAGCTGGGCGAACTTCCACACTTCAAAATAGCGCAGCCCGCACAGGGCGACGATCACCAGAATAATAGGCATGATGGGCTCCTCCAGTTACGTCATCTTACAAAGAAAACGGCTTTACGGGCAGCAATATTCTATTATTCGTCAACGGGCATATCCTGTATGGCGTTTAATGCTCACGGGGAAAACACGGTAGAATTGTTGGCAGAATTGAGTAGCACTTACCTGGAGAAAGCAATGAAACGTAATTTGATGATGGTTGGTATGGTGGTCGCTTCGGCATTCGCATCGCAAGCCGCTATGGCGGATGCGGGCATGGACCTGGCGAAGGCCAAGAACTGCCTGGCTTGCCACGCTGTGAGCACTAAGCTGGTCGGTCCTGCCTACAAGGATGTCGCCGCCAAATACGCCGGTCAGAAAGACGCTGAAGCCAAGCTGGTCACCAAAGTGATGAAGGGCGGCTCCGGCACCTGGGGCGCGATCCCGATGCCAGCCAATCCGCAAGTGAGCGAAGCTGAAGCGAAGACCCTGGTGAAATGGGTGCTGGCGCAGAAGTAATCAGCACCGAGCTAGAATAAAAAAAGCCCCATCTGCACTGAGCGCGATCTTGAACGCGTTCAGGCCGACGGGGCTTTTTTATGCGGCTTGTATTACTTGATGACTGAGGTGATGGTCTTGGTGCCGTTGTTGTAGTTGTACAGCGTCAGCGAACCGTCCTTGATGTCGCCCTTAGGATCGAACTCGATCAGGCCGGTCACGCCCTGATACTTGATCTTCTGCAGGAACGGCAGGTACTTGGCAGGCTCAGCCGAATTGGCCGCCTGCATCGCGGCCGCCATCGTCATGACCGAGTCGTACACATACGGCGCGTACAGTTGCACGTCCATGTTGTACTTCTTCTTGTAGCGGGCGTGGAAGTCGTCCATGTTCTTTTGCAGCTCAGGCGGCACGCCGCCGGCTTCGGCGCAGGTGACGACCTTGACCGCGTCGGCGCCGGCCAGCTTAGGCAGCGATTCGGTGCACAAGCCGTCGCCGCCCATGTACTTGGCCTGGATGCCCAGTGCCTTCATCTGGCGCAGCAGCGGGCCGCCTACCGAGTCCATGCCGCCGAAGAAGATCAGGTCGGGATTCTTGCCCTTGATGGTGGTCAGGATGGCGTTGAAGTCGGTGGCCTTGTCGGTGGTGAATTCCTTGCCGACGATTTGCACGCCCGGCAGCGCCTTCTTGGCGCCCTTGATGAACTCTTCCGCCACGCCCTGGCCGTAGGCGGTGCGGTCGTCGATCACGGCGATCTTCTTCACGCCCATCTTGCCGACCGCATAGCTGCCCAGCGTGCCGCCCAGCTTGGCGTCGTTGGCGACCACGCGGAACACCGAATTGAAGCCTTGCTGCGTATATTTGGTCTGGGTGGTGGCTGGCGAAATTTCCGGAATGCCGGCGTCGAAGTAAATCTTCGAGGCAGGGATGGTGGTGCCCGAGTTCAGGTGGCCGATCACGCCGTTGACCTTGGCGTCGACCAGCTTCTGCGCGACCGCCGTGCCCTGTTTCGGATCACCGCCGTCGTCTTCCAGCACGAGCACGAACTTGACCGGCTTGCCGCCGATCTTGATGCCTTTGGCGTTCAATTCTTCGACGGCCATCTTGGCGCCGTTTTCATTGTCCTTGCCCAGGTGCGCGGACGGACCGGAGACCGGCGCGACGTGGCCGATCTTGATCACTTCTTGCGCGCCGGCGCTGCCAGCAAAAGCCAGGGCGATGGCGAGTGGAATGAATTTGGTCTTGAACAGCATATGCATTCTCCAGTGGTTGAATAAGCGACGGTACTTCTTGGACGCCGCAGAATTTTTTCTGCAAGGCCAAAAGGTACAACAAATTATTCTACGCGCAAAGGGAGAATCGCAGGGCGGTGCAGTTTTAACTGCTTTTCCAGATTTTGATGTGGCGAGGCGTGGAATTTTCCAACTTTTGGTGCGGCGGCGCGCTGGAAGAGTGCGGTCCGCGCACCATGTGGGCGCGGACCGGGGGAGGGGCTTATTTCTTTTGGGCTTGCAGATGCGTCAGCTCTTGCGAGACGGCGCGGGCGACGATCTTCTCGATGGTGTCATGCAGGCCGATGCGGATTTCGTTGGTCAGGCCGTGCAGGGCGTGGGTCAGGACTTCGGCCATGCAGTCCTTGATGCGCTGCTCCAGCACGAAGTCCACGCGCGATTGCAGTTGGTGCATGATGCGTTCGGACAGGCGATGCTCCATCATCGCCCACTCGGCATCGCTCCAGTTGTCGATGGCGTCGGCTTCCAGGCCAGCCGCCATTTCGGCGCGCTTGGACAGGGTGGAACGGGTAGCGGAAGCATCCTCGCCGGGCAGCAGGTCATCGCCCAGTGGCTCGGCTTTCAGGACTTCCGTCAATACAGGGATACTGGCGTCAAACGATTGGGCTTGGCTCATGATTTTCCTGTGACAAAGTGGGTAAGTGGGTAGTCTTGCTGCTTGTATGCGACATAGCGCTTGCGGCCTGCAGCCGCATCATCCTCATCGGAGGAAATCACTTCGATCATGCGCTCGAATTGCGCGACCCCGGAAGGCGCGCGGCGCGACAAATTTACCAATAAATCTTTGTGTGGTAATTCTGCCTCATCGTTGTCCGTAAGAATGATTGGCGTGTGCGCGGCGAGTGCGTCGCCTGCAAGCATGTGGGGCAGGAAGTCGGTGGCGGAAAATGTCCACATCGCCGCGTTAAGTTCTGCCAGTTGCGCCTCATCGTCTGCCATCAGTACCACGCGCGTGTTGGCCGCGTAAGCCTTGCGCACGAGGCGGCAGGCATAGGCGATTTTGTCCGGCACGTTGGTGTGGAAATCGATGCGTGTCATAGCTGTTTGATCTGTTCTGTAGAGGGGAAGTGCATGCAGCGGGGCGCTGCGTGATTCCAGTTTATGCGAAAAAAATTTTTGGCGCTGGCATCGATGTTGCTACCGAACGCAATGTCTAGAACTGGAAACCGGGTGGCGCGTTGACCGGCGGCAGGGGCTTGGGAAGCTCCTCCACGGCGCGCACTGGTTCGGGCGCAGGCGGTGGCGGCGGCGCGGCGGAAACCGGCGCCGGATATTGATAATTCGGCGGCAAGTGTTTTTCCAAAGGATAGCCGGCGTCGCTTAACAACACGTCCCAGCTATTTTGTTCGAAGCCGGTGAGCTTGCTGCGGCCGACCAGCAACAGCGGAAACTGGCCGTTGCCGCCGGCCTTCTTCAACGCCAACTGGTCGTCCACAGTGGCAACGGTTTTTTCAATGAAGGGTATGCCGCGCGCCATCAGCATGGCGCGGCCGTTGCTGCAACCATCGCACTGCGCGGTGGTGTACAAGGTGACCGGCCGATTGCGCACGGCCTCGGCCAGTTCCGGCGGCAGCTCCACCGAAGCGCCACCGGCGGAAAACGATTTTACTTCGACTTTTGTTTTGGCCGGCGTCGACGGCGGTGGCGGCTGGTCGCTGTAGTGGGTCACGCCCTTGTCGTCGACCCACTTGTACACCTGGGCGCTGGCCGTGCCGAGGCACAGCAGCGCGGCAGTGAGCATGGCCAGCCGCTTCATGATCAGGCCGCCATGCCGCTGTGACGCAGCAGCGCGTCGATGCTGGGCTCGCGGCCGCGGAAGGCCGTGAACGATTCCAGCGCAGGGCGCGAACCGCCCACCGACAGGATCTCCTGCAGGTAGCGCTTGCCGGTTGCCGTGGTGGCGTCCGGGCCCAGCGCCTTGGCTTCCTCGAACGCGGCGTAGGCGTCGGCGGACAGCACCTCGGCCCACTTGTAGCTGTAGTAGCCGGCCGCGTAGCCGCCGGCGAAGATGTGGCCGAAGGAGTTCTGGAAACGGTTGAATGCCGGCGGAATGATCAGCGCGAATTTGGCGCGCACTTCGTCGATCAGCTGCTGCACGGTCTTGCCGGTGCTGGCGTCGTAGTCGTAGTGCAGGTGCATGTCGAGCAGCGAGAACTCCACCTGGCGCAAGGTCTGCAGGCCGGACTGGAAATTCTTCGCGGCCAGCATCTTGTCATACAGCGCGCGCGGCAGCGGCTCGCCGGTGTTCACGTGCGAGGTCATGTGCTCCAGCACTTCCCATTCCCAGCAGAAGTTCTCCATGAACTGCGACGGCAGTTCCACCGCATCCCACTCGACGCCGGAGATGCCGGACACGCCCAGCTCGTCCACCTGCGTCAGCATGTGGTGCAGGCCGTGGCCGAATTCGTGGAACAGCGTGATCACTTCATCGTGGGTGAACAGCGATGGTTGCGCGACGCCGTCCACCACCGCAGGCTCGGTGAAGTTGCAGGTCAGGTAGGCGACCGGGGTCTGGACTTTTTCTTCCTCGGCGCGGCGGCCGCGGGCGTCGTCCATCCAGGCGCCGCCGCTCTTGCCGGCGCGCGCGTACAGGTCGAGGTAGAACTGGCCGATCAGCTTGCCGTTGCGCTCGATGCGGAAGAAGCGCACGTCCTTGTGCCATACGGGCGCGTCGTCGGGCTTGATCTCGACGTTGAACAGGTTCTGGATCAGGCGGAACAGGCCGTCGACCACTTTGTGTTCGGGGAAGTACTGCTTCACTTCCTGCGCCGAGAAGGCGTAGCGGCGCTCCTGCAGTTTTTCGGAAGCGTAGGGGATGTCCCAGGCTTTGAGCTCGGCGATGCCCAGCTCGTCCTGCGCGAATTTTTTCAGTTCGGCCAAGTCCTGCTCGGCGAACGGACGGGCGCGCTTGGCCAGGTCTTCGAGGAAGGCAATCACCTGGTCCGGCGACTGCGCCATCTTCGGCACCAGCGACACTTCGGCGAAGTTCTTGTAGCCCAGCAGCTTGGCTTCCTCGTCGCGCAGTTTCAGCAGCGTGACGATGTTTTGCGTGTTGTCCCAGTCTTCCTTCTTGCTGAACACATCGCCCTGCTCGGAGGCCTTGGTGGCGTTGGCGCGGTAGATGGTCTCGCGCAGTTCGCGCTTGTCGGCGAATTGCAGGATCGGGAAGTAGGACGGGAAGTGCAGCGAGAATTCGTAGCCTTGCTTGTTTTCCTTTTCTGCGGCGGCGCGCGCGGCGGCCTTGACGTCCGCAGGCAGGCCGTCCAGGTCGGCTTCGTCGGTCACCAGCAGCTTGTAGTCGTTGGTGGCGTCAAGCACGTTTTCGGAGAAGCGGGTCGACACCGACGCGTGCTCTTCCTGGATCTCGGCAAAGCGTTCTTTCTTATCGGCCGGCAGTTCGGCGCCGCCCATGCGGAAATCGCGCACGGCGTTGTCGATGATGCGCTTGCGGGCCGGCGACAGGCTGTCGAAGCCGGCCGACGCGCGCAGCGCCTTGTACTTGCCGAACAGCGCCTCGTTCTGGGCCAGCGCGGTCCAGAACTCGGTGACCTTCGGCTGGTTGTCGTTGTACGTGGCGCGCAGTTCGGGCGTATCGACCACATTGTTCAGATGGCTGACGATGCCCCACGCGCGGCCCAGCAGCTCGGTGGCGTTTTCCAGCGGGGTGACGAAGTTATCCCAGGTCACTTGCTCGGACGGCGCTTCCAGTTGCGCGACCACGGCGCGGCTCTTGGCCAGCAGCTCGTCAATCGCCGGGGTGACGTGTTCGGGCTTGATCGCATCGAAACGCGGCAGGCCGCTAAAGTCGAGGAGGGGATTATCTGTAGTCATATCAGTTCCAATATTGGTTACGTACGCTCGCGGGAACCGTTCACCCCGCACGGCGGCGATGGGGGTCTGACCCCATGGGGGCAGACCCCGACTTGTCGGGTTAAGTACGCTCGGCCGCCTCGACGGTGTTCATCAGCAGCATGGTGATGGTCATCGGACCCACGCCGCCAGGTACCGGCGTGATGTGCGATGCCACTTCCTTGATGCCGGCGAAATCGACGTCGCCGCACAGCTTGCCCGCGTCGTCACGGTTGATGCCGACGTCGATCACGATCGCGCCCGGCTTCACCATATCAGCGGTCAGCGTATTGCGGCGGCCGGTTGCGGCCACAACAACGTCGGCTTGGCGGGTGTACAGGCCCAGGTCCGGCGTCGCACTATGACAGATGGTGACGGTGGCGTTGGCTTGCAAGAGCAGCAGCGCCATCGGCTTGCCGACGGTGTTGCTGCGGCCGATAACCACCGCGTGCTTGCCGCGCAGGTTGACGCCGGTGCTTTCGATCAGCTTCATGCAGCCGTACGGCGTGCACGGACGGAAACCGTCCAGGCCGGCCATCAGCTCGCCGGCGCTCAGCACCGAGTAGCCGTCGACGTCCTTCTTGGTGGAGATCGCTTCGATGACCTTGTGCGGGTCGATGTGCTTGGGCAGCGGCATTTGCACCAGGATGCCGTGGATGGCCGGATCGGCGTTCAGCGCGGCGATACGCTCGAGCAGGGCGGCTTCGCTCAGGTCGGCAGGGTACTGATCCTTCAACGAATAGAAACCGGCGTCTTCGCAGGCCTTGACCTTGTTGCGCACGTACACGTGGCTGGCCGGGTCGTCGCCGACGATGATCACGGCCAGACCGGGCTGTTTGCCTTGGGCGGTGAGGGCGGCAGCACGTGCAGCAATTTCCGCGCGCAGTTTTTGGGAGAGGGCGATTCCGTCGATCAGTTGAGCAGGCATGATTTAACCAGGTTGGAGAGGAAAGCAGGATTATAAAGCCGCCGCGCGCACTGCGCCGCGTTTCCAGCGGTTTAGTCATGTTGCGACGCAAAAGATTTTCATAGCGTGATTTCATAATACGAAATGACATATCGTAATTTGAAAAAGCAGAAAACTGCTGTTAGAATCGCACACGGCATTAAAGTATTGGTAAATAATTAGCAGCTAAGCAGCGTTCCATCCGCACTCAACTCAGGAGACTTAATACATGTCAGCTCAACTTGACCAGGTAACGGCAAACACCGACCCTGATTCGCAAGAAACCAAAGAATGGCTGGACGCTCTAGCCGCAGTGCTGGAGCAAGAGGGCCCTGAACGTGCTCACTACCTGATGGAACGCCTGATCGACCTGGCCCGCCAAAGCGGCTCGGATATCCCGTTCTCCGCCAATACCGCATACGTCAACACCATCCCTTCCCACCTCGAAGTCCACTGCCCAGGCAACCTGGAATACGAAGAGAAGCTGCGCTCGTGGATGCGCTGGAACGCCATGGCGATGGTCGTCAAGGCCAACCGCGTCGACGGTGACCTCGGTGGCCACCTGTCCTCGTTCGCCTCGCTGGCCAACATGCTGGGCATCGGCTTCAACCACTTCTGGAAAGCGCCTAGCGAAAGCCACGGCGGCGACCTGCTGTACATCCAGGGCCACTCGTCCCCGGGCGTGTACGCCCGCGCCTTCCTCGAAGGCCGCCTGACCGAAGAGCAGCTGACCCATTACCGTCGCGAAGTCGACGGCAAGGGCCTGTCCTCGTATCCGCACCCGAAACTGATGCCGAACTTCTGGCAGTTCCCGACCGTGTCGATGGGCCTGGGCCCGTTGATGGCGATCTATCAGGCGCGCTTCCTGAAGTACCTGCACGCGCGCTCGATCGCCGACACCACCGACCGTAAAGTCTGGGCATTCTGCGGCGACGGCGAGATGGACGAACCAGAATCGCTGGGCGCGATCGGCATGGCCGCGCGCGAGAAGCTGGACAATCTGGTCATCGTCGTCAACTGCAACCTGCAGCGCCTGGACGGCCCTGTGCGCGGCAACGGCAAGATCATTCAAGAGCTGGAAGCGGATTTCCGCGGCGCCGGCTGGAACGTCGTCAAAGTCATCTGGGGCCCGGGTTGGGACGCGCTGCTGAAGCAGGACAAGGACGGCATCCTGCGCAAAGTGATGATGGATACCCTGGACGGCGAATACCAGAACTACAAGGCCAAGGACGGCGCCTACGTGCGCAAGCACTTCTTCGGCAAGCATCCGAAGCTGCTGGAAATGGTCGCCAACATGACCGACGACGACATCTGGCGCCTGACGCGTGGTGGCCACGATCCGCACAAGATCTACGCCGCCTTCAAGGTCGCGCAGGAACACAAAGGCCAACCGACCGTGCTGCTGGTGAAAACCATCAAGGGCTTCGGCATGGGCAAGCACGGCGAAGCGCGCAACACCGCGCACAACACCAAGAAGCTGACCGACGAAGCCGTGCGCGAAATGCGCGACCGCTACTCGATCCCTATCCCGGACGACCAACTGGCCGACATCCCGTTCTACAAGCCTGCCGACGACGCTCCGGAAATCAAGTACCTGCACGAGCGCCGCGCAGCGCTGGGCGGCTACCTGCCGGCCCGCCGCATGCAAGCCGACGAGAAGCTGACCGTGCCGCCGCTGTCCGCATTCCAGAACGTGCTGGACGCGACCGCCGAAGGCCGTGAAGTTTCGAGCACCCAGACCTACGTGCGTATCCTGACCACGCTGCTGAAAGACGCCAGCGTCGGTCCACGCATCGTGCCGGTGCTGGTCGATGAATCGCGTACCTTCGGTATGGAAGGCCTGTTCCGCCAGGTTGGTATCTTCAACCAGCAAGGCCAGTTGTATGAGCCGGTCGATAAAGACCAGGTGATGTACTACCGCGAAGACAAGGCCGGCCAGATCCTGCAAGAGGGTATCAACGAAGCCGGTGGTATGAGCTCGTGGATCGCTGCGGCGACGTCGTACTCGACCAACAACCGCGTGATGATCCCGTTCTACACGTACTACTCGATGTTCGGCATGCAGCGTATCGGCGACCTGGTATGGGCCGCCGCCGACATGCGCGCCCGTGGCTTCCTGATGGGCGGCACCGCCGGCCGCACCACGCTGAACGGCGAAGGCCTGCAGCACGAAGACGGCCATAGCCACCTGTTCGCAGCGGCTGTACCGAACTGCATGCCTTACGATCCGACCTTCGGCCACGAACTGGCCGTGATCATCCAGGACGGTATGCGCCGCATGGTGGAAGAACAGGAAGACGTGTTCTACTACATCACCATCATGAACGAGAACTACCCGCACCCTGGCATCAAGCCGGGCCAGGAAGAGGGCATCCTGAAGGGTATGTACCTGCTCCAGGAAGGTGATAAGAAGGCCAAGCAGCGCGTGCAGCTGATCGGCTCCGGCACCATTCTGCGCGAATCGATCTTCGCTGCCGAACTGCTGAAGAACGACTGGAACATCGCCGCCGACGTGTGGTCCGCTCCGTCGCTGACGCTGGTGGCCCGCGATGGCCAGGACGCAGAGCGCTGGAACCTGGTCAACCCGACCAAGGAACAACGCGTGCCGTACGTGACGCAGCTGATGAACAATACCAGCGGCCCTATCGTCGCGACGACCGATTACATGCGTGCGTTTGCTGAACAGATCCGCGCCTTCATTCCTAAAGATCGCACCTACCGCGTGCTGGGTACCGATGGTTTCGGCCGTTCGGACACCCGTGCCGCGCTGCGTGAATTCTTCGAAGTGAACCGTTACTACATCACGGTCGCTGCGCTGAAATCGCTGGCGGAAGAAGGCAAGATCGACGCGAAGGTGGTGGAGCAGGCAGTCGTCAAGTACGGCCTGAACGCCAACAAGCCAAATCCGGTGACCCAATAAGGTCAAACTCGATACCGTCGCCACACCGTCATTCCCGCGAAAGCGGGAATCCATACGCAGCCTGACTGCTTGCAAAGTATGGATCCCCGCCTGCGCGGGGATGACGGATTTGAGGCTGTTATAAATAGAACACGGAGCAAACGCTATGAGCATTGTGGAAGTTAAAGTCCCGGATATCGGTGATTTCAAGGAAGTTGAAATCATCGAGCTGATGATCAAAGTAGGCGATACGATTAAGGTAGACCAGTCGCTGATTACTGTTGAATCGGATAAGGCCAGCATGGAGATTCCTTCGTCCGCCGCTGGTGTGGTCAAGGAAATCAAGGTCAAGGTCGGCGACAAGGTGGCCGAGGGTTCGCTGCTGCTGTTGCTGGAAGCCGATGGCGCCGCCGCTGCTCCTGCAGCTGCCGCACCTGCACCAGCCGCTGCGGCCCCAGCACCGGCGCCTGCCGCTGCTGCCGCACCAGCGCCGGCTCCTGCACCTGCTGCATCGGCCGGTCCGGTCGAAGTGAAGGTTCCGGACATTGGCGACTTCAAGGAAGTTGAAGTCATCGAAGTGATGGTCAAGGTTGGTGACACGATCAAGGTCGATCAGTCGCTGCTGACCGTTGAATCGGACAAGGCCAGCATGGAAATCCCTTCGTCGCACGCTGGTGTGGTGAAGGAAGTGAAGATCAAGGTTGGCGACAAGGTTGCCATGGGCACCGTGGTGCTGGTGGTCGAGGCTACGGGCGGCGCTGCTGCACCTGCTCCAGCCGCTGCTGCACCTGCTCCAGCCGCTGCTGCTCCAGCCGCTGCCGCGCCTTCGCCGGCGCCTGCTGCTGCAAGCACCGCGACGGCAGTGCCGTCGCCTTCGCAAGGCTCGGTCCAAACCGGCAAGCTGGCGCACGCATCGCCGTCGATCCGCAAGTTCGCCCGCGAACTGGGCGTGGATCTGGGCAAGGTGCCAGGCACCGGTCCTAAAGGCCGCATCACCCAGCTGGATGTGCAGAACTACGTCAAGGGCGTGATGGCCGGTACCACCGCTGCACCTGCCGGCGCATCGGCGCCAGCCGGTTCCGGCGGCGGCATGAGCGTGCTGCCATGGCCAGTGGTCGACTTCAGCAAATTCGGTCCGACCGAACTGCTGCCGCTGTCGCGCATCAAGAAAATCAGCGGTCCTAACCTGCATCGCAACTGGGTCATGATCCCGCACGTCACGCAGTTCGACGATGCCGACATCACCGACCTGGAAGCGTTCCGTGTCGAGACCAACAACGCCAACGCCAAGAACAAGGACGCGGCCAAGCTGACCATGCTGGCCTTCGTCATCAAGGCATCGGTCGCCGCGCTGAAGAAGTTCCCGTCGTTTAACGCGTCGCTGGATGAGAAGGGTGAAAACCTGATCCTCAAGCAGTACTACAACATCGGCTTCGCGGCCGATACGCCGAACGGCCTGGTTGTACCGGTGATCAAAAACGCCGACCAGAAATCGGTCTCGCAGATCGCTCGCGAGATGACCGAGCTGTCGCTGCAAGCACGCGAAGGCAAGCTGAAACCGACCGACATGCAGGGCGCCAGCTTCACCATCTCGTCGCTGGGCGGCATCGGCGGTACGCACTTCACGCCTATCGTCAACGCGCCAGAAGTGGCGATCCTGGGCTTGTCCAAGGCATCGATCAAGCCGGTGTGGGACGGCAAGGCATTCCAGCCTCGCCTGATGATGGGTACCTCGCTGTCCTACGACCACCGCGTGGTCGACGGCGCGATGGGTGCTCGCTTCTCCGTGTACCTGAGCGAAGTGCTCGGCGACATGCGCAAAATTCTGCTGTAAGGAGCGACTATGAGCACAGAAGTGAAAGTGCCGAACATCGGCGACTTTGCAGAAGTTGAAGTGATCGAGGTGATGGTCAAGGTTGGCGATACCATCAAGGTAGACCAATCGCTGATCACCGTTGAATCGGACAAGGCCAGCATGGAAGTCCCATCGTCGCACGCCGGCGTGGTGAAAGAAGTGAAGGTCAAGGTTGGCGACAAGGTCAAGGAAGGCTCGCTGATGCTGGTGGTGGAAGCTGTCGCTGGCGCGGCCGCCGCACCGGCGCCTGCTGCGGCCCCGGCTCCAGCTGCTGCAGCACCTGCTGCTGCGCCAGCCGCCGCGCCAGCCGCGCCGGTCGCCGCACCAGCCGGTAGCAGCTACGCCGGCCAGGTCGACATCGACTGCGACATGATGGTATTGGGCGGCGGTCCTGGCGGTTACTCCGCCGCGTTCCGCGCTGCGGACCTGGGCCTGAACACGGTCATCGTCGAGCGTTACGAAACGCTGGGCGGCGTGTGCCTGAACGTCGGTTGCATCCCGTCGAAAGCGCTGCTGCACGTGGCATCCGTGATCGACGAAACCGCTCACATGTCCAACACCGGCGTCACTTTCGCCAAGCCGACCATCGATATCGACCAGGTACGCAAGTACAAGGAAGGCGTCATCAAGAACATGACCGGCGGTCTGGCCGGCATGGCCAAGGCACGCAAGACGCAAGTCGTCACCGGTGTCGGCCAGTTCCTGAGCGCGAACCATATCGAAGTCACGGCCGCCGACGGCACCAAGAAAGTGGTGCAGTTCAAGCAGGCCATCATCGCTGCCGGTTCGGCTGTGGTGAAGCTGCCGTTCGTGCCTGAAGATCCGCGCATCGTCGATTCGACCGGCGCTCTGGAACTGCGCCAGATCCCGAAACGCATGCTGGTTATCGGCGGCGGCATCATCGGCCTGGAAATGGCCACCGTGTACTCGACCTTCGGCGCGCGCATCGACGTGGTCGAAATGATGGACGGCCTGATGCAAGGCGCCGACCGCGATGCGGTCAAAGTCTGGCAGAAGTTCAACGAGAAGCGCTTCGACAACATCATGACCAAGACCAAAACGGTAGGCGTTGAAGCGCTGCCGGAAGGGATCAAAGTCACCTTCGAAGCGGCGGAAGCCGGCGCCGCAGCGCCAGCGCCGCAGGTCTACGATCTGGTGCTGGTTGCGGTGGGCCGCAGCCCGAACGGCAAGAAGATCGCCGCCGACAAGGCTGGCGTGATCGTGTCCGATCGCGGCTTCATCCCGGTCGACAGCCAGATGCGCACCAACGTGCCGAACATCTTCGCCATCGGCGACCTGGTGGGTCAGCCTATGCTGGCGCACAAGGCGGTGCACGAAGGCCACGTGGCGGCGGAAGCCGCAGCGGGCCAGAAGTCGCACTTCGATGTGAAGGTGATTCCATCGGTGGCCTACACCGATCCGGAAGTGGCATGGGCCGGCATCACCGAAGACGAAGCGAAAGCCAAGGGCATCAAGGTCGAGAAGGGCCACTTCCCTTGGGCAGCGAGCGGCCGCGCCGTGGCCAACGGCCGCGCCGAAGGCTTCACCAAGCTGCTGTTCGACGCTGAAACGCACCGCATCATCGGCGGCACCATGGTCGGCACGCACGCCGGCGACATGATCGGCGAGATCGCGCTGGCGATCGAGATGGGCTGCGACGGCACCGACATCGGCAAGACGATCCACCCGCACCCGACCTTGGGCGAGTCGATCGGCATGGCCGCCGAAGTGTACGAAGGCGTCTGCACCGACCTGCCGCCGCCGCGCAAGCGCTAAGCGACAGTCTGCATCACACGAAACCGGGACTTGTTCCCGGTTTTTTTGTTAGGCCGATTGGGGATTTTCATAATTGCCATATTGGGGGATCGTCTGCAGAATGGCTTGATAACCACTGCCAAAAGAGACACATTACATGAGCACCTCCCTCCGTGCGCTGATCCCGGCCGCCTTCCTGGCCGGCGCCGCACAAGCTTCCCCTATTGCCACCCTGGACCGCGACGGCGCCTGGGTTTCCGTTGAGGCCTACGGTCCCAACATCGTCCACATCACCATCGCCGCCGACAAAGCGGAGGCCTTGAAAGGGCCGGGCTACGGCATCCTGCCGAAAGCGTCGGACCCGGCCGGTTTCCGCCAGCAGAGCGGCAAGGATGGCGACGTCTTCACCTCGGCGGCCATGAGCCTGCATATCGCCGCAGCGCCGGCGCCGCACACACCGTCCTCCAGTGAAAAATATTTTGCACCGTCGCTGGCGCCGGTCGCGCTGAAGATCAAGAACGCCCAGGGCCAGGTCATCCTGGACATGGGCAGCTGGGAGATGTCGCCGCAAACCGTCAGCGGCGAGAAAACCTACCAGGTCGGCGCCTCGTTCGCGGCGCCCGCCGACGAGCATTACTACGGCATGGGCCAGAACCAGGAGTCGACCGGCCCGCTGGATCTGCGCGGCCGCACCCTCGATTGCAAGCATTGGTACGATGCGCCGGCCGGCGAGACCGTGTGCGTGCCGTTCATGGTGTCGTCCAAGGGCTATGGCATTGTCTGGGACAATCCGTCGGCCACCCGCTTCACGGCCGGCGTCAACGGCCACACGGTGTTCCAGTCCAATGTGGGCGATCGCGTCAGCTTCTTCGTCATCACCGGCAGCACTCCGGAACAGATCTACTCCGGCTACGCGCGCGTGACCGGCAAGACCCCGATCCCGCCGAAGGCCGCCTTTGGCCTGATCCAGTCCAAGGCCCGCTACGAGAGCCAGGGCGAAGTGCTGCGCGTGGCGAACACCTACCGCCAGAAAAAATATCCGCTCGACGTGATGGTGATCGACTGGTTCTACTGGACCCGCATGGGCCAGATGGATATCGATCCGGCGCAGTTCCCCGACCCGGATGGTATGAACAAACAGCTGCACGACATGGGCATGCAGTCCATCGTCTCGGTCTGGCCGCGCTTTGAAACCTCGGGCCGTTATTTCAACGAGCTCGATACCAAGGGCTATCTGCTGAAGGACAAGGATGGCAAGAGCGTCGACGGCCTGCCGTTCCGCGCCGACCGCACCGGCGGCTTGATCGACTCCACCAATCCGGCCGCCCGCAAGTGGTATTGGGAACACACCCGCGACAATATCCTGTCGCACGGCTTCGACTACCCATGGCTGGACGAGACCGAGCCGGATCTGGTACCGGACGGCTTCTTCTATTCGATCGGCTCGGGCGACCGCTATCGCAACCTGTTCCCGCTGCTGCACGTGGAAGGCGCGGCCGAAGGCATGCGCGCCTGGAAGCCCAACAAACGCGTGCTGATCCTGTCGCGCGCGGCCTATCTCGGCTCGCAGCGCACCGGCGCGCTGTTCTGGTCCTCGGACGTCGGCACCACCTGGGAGGCGCTGTCGCGCCAGATCCCTACTGGCCTGAACATGACCGCATCGGGCATCGCCTATTGGGGCAACGACATCGGCGGCTGGCCGTGGCTGGCGCAGACCACCAGCGCGACCAAGACACCGCTGGTCGATCCGACAGGCGCGCGCGACACCGTGGGCCAGAACCACGACTATCCTGAACTGCTGACGCGCTGGTTCCAGTACGGTACCTTCCTGCCGACCCTGCGCCTGCACGGCGACCGCAAGCACACCGAGATCTGGGAATACGGCCCGCAGGCCGAAGCCATCCTGGCGCGCTACGACCGCCTGCGCTACAGCCTGATTCCCTACATCTACAGCCAGGCGCGCAAGACCTACGACACCGGCGCGCCGTTCATGCGCGCGTTGTGGATGGACTTCCCGAACGATCCGAATGTGGCCAACCTGGGCACCGAATACATGTTCGGCCCGGCCTTCCTGGTGGCGCCGGTGACGGAACAGGGCCAGACGCAGAAGGACGTTTATCTGCCGGCAGGCAGCGACTGGTACAACTACTGGACCAATGAAAAGCTGGCCGGCGGCCAGTGGGTCAGGGTGGCTGCGCCGATCGAGCAGATTCCCGTGTTCGTGAAGGCCGGTTCCATCGTGCCGATGGGCGCCGACATCCAGTCCACCGCGACGCAGCAGGCCATCTCCAGCATCGTGGTCTACCCGGGCAAGAACACCAGCTTCGCGCTATATGACGATGACGGCGTGTCGTACGACTACGAGAAAGGCAAGGGCACCACGCGTCATCTGAATTGGGATGAGGCCAGCGGCAAGCTGAGCGTCAGCGGCGACGCCGAATTGGCCAAGACCGCGCCATCGCTGTTGAAAGTCATCGGCCGCTGACCGGGAGAGGCGGTATCCAGGCTCGGGCTGCCGGCACCGTGGTGCCAGGCAGCCGGGCAGGCCGACATCAGTTCAAGACCCACTTGTATTGCACGACAGCCCAGACCGGGGCGCCGTTGGTTTTCGACAGGGGGGCGAACTTGCAGCTGGTGCTGGCGCGCAGCGAGGCACGGTCACGCAGGCGGTCGCCGCTCGATTCGACCACTTTGGCTTCGCGCACCGATCCGTCGGTGCCGATCAACACGGCAAGACGTACGGTGCCCGTGACTTCATCATCCCAGGCGCTGCGGTAGGATGGGACGGCGCAGTCGGCCGCTTCCAGGCGGGTGGCCGATTCGGTGGCGTTGGCGGCCAGGGCGGACGTGCCCAGGGCGATGGCGATGGCGATGCTTCGGACTTTGGCGATCATGAGGGGCTCCTGAAGGAAAGTTCAAAAAGAATGATTGGTACGCCCTCAATATAATGCGCTGCAGCATATATTGAAAATTTATTGTTGGAATATGAGTCATTCTATTTCTGTATATCACTTCAGGGGCCTGAGCAATTCCTAGCGCGTCAATCGATAGAGCAGGATCGCCGTGCGGATGGTGGCGCGTTCGATGGAGGCGATTTCCAGGTCTTCGTCGGGCGAGTGGGCGCCGTTGCCGGTGGCGCCCAGGCCATCGAGGCTGTCGAGCAGCGGGGCGACAAACTGCACGTCGCCGGCGCCGCGCAGGCCCGGCGGCAGGGCGGGGATCTCGCCGAGGCCGGCGTCGCTGCTGGCTTGCGAGTAGGTCTTCAGGATGGCCAGGTTGCCGTCGGTCGGCGACATCGGCGGATACGATTCGTGGAAGCTGATGCTGGCGCTGGTGCCCGGCAGGTTTTGCGCGACGATGGCCCTCATCTTCGCGTGCGCGCGGTCGCGCTGCGCGTAGCTCAGGTAGCGCAAGTCGCCGTGCACGGTGGCGGTGCGCGCGATCACATTGCCCTTGCCGGCGGCCTGGCCTTTTGAGCCGGTGGCGTCGAGGCTGACCTCGGTGCCGCCCAAAATCAGGCCGGGGCTGAAGGTCAGGTCGGGCTCGATCACCTGCTGGCGGAAGCCGTCGACGATGCGCGCCGCCTCGTACACGGCGCCATAGCCGGCACTCTCGCTGAAGATGCCGCCGGAGTGGCCCTGCTTGCCTTTTACTTCCAGATCCCACGACGACGAGGCGCGGCGGCCGATGGTGCCGGTGTCCTCGCCGTTCTTGTTGCGCATGGTGGCTTCGAAGGCCAGCGCGAGGTCGCTGCGCTTGGCGGCGGCGACCATGTCGGCGCGCGAGATCTCGACCGGGTCTCCGGCGTTCTCCTCGTCGCCGCTGAACATGACGGTGATCGTGGTGTTATCGAGCGCGCCCACGCGCTGCAAGGCGCGCAGCGCTTCGACGATGATCACGTCGCCGCCCTTCATGTCGTTGACGCCCTGGCCGCGCACGCGGGCGCCGTCGCGCTTCCACAGCTGCACCGGGCTGTCCTTCTCAAACACGGTATCCAGATGGCCGATCAGCAGCAGGCGCTTGCCCTGCTTGCCCTCGCGCGTGGCGAGCAGGTGGCCGGCGCGCTTGACGGCGGGCGGCATGTCGATCCAGCGGGTGGTGAACCCCAGCTGGTCGAACTGCTCGCGGAACAGCTTGCCGACTTCGCGCACGCCCTCGTGGTTCATGGTGCCGCTGTTGATGTTGACCGAGCGCTCCAGCAACTGCAAGCCCTGCTCAGAATGCGCCTTGACCTCGGCCACGATCTTTTGCTCGACCGGCGACAGCGCGGCGGCGGCTGCGCTCCCCATTGCCAGCACCAGTGCTGCGAACGTGAACGGTTTCAATGCCATGTGGACTCCGTGAGTTTGAAGAAAATAGAGCGTAAAGAATAACACCTGCCGCAAGCCCGGCACAAAAGGCTCATAGACTTAATGCCGCCTTAATCGGCCCGCCGCGGCGCAGGGGAAGCTGGTATATTCGCTGTGCAGATTTTTTCATAAAGGATAACCATGCTTCGCCTGAAACTCGCTGTCGCCGTCGCCGCCTTGCTGGCCGGTTCCGCCTTCGCATCGCCCACCGCGCCGAAGAACGGCGCCGAGTACACCACCCTGAAAACGCCGCAGCCGGTACAGGCCGAAGGCAAGAAGGTCGAAGTGATCGAGTTCTTCATGTATCACTGCCCGGCGTGCTACGCGCTGGAGCCGGCCATGCTGGCGTGGGTGAAGAAGCAGGGCGATGGCATCGTGTTCCGCCGCATTCACCTGCCGCTGACCGGCGAGAACGATCCCGAAGCGCATATGTTCCTGACGCTGGAGGCGATGAAGCTGGAAGAGTCGCTGCACGCCAAGCTGCTGACCACCTGGCACGTCGAGCGCCGCCGCCTGAAGAGCGATGCGGACAACCTCGATTGGGCCGTCAAGAACGGCATCGACAAGGATAAATACCTGGCCGCGTACAACTCGTTCTCGGTCATCACCCGGCTGAAAAGCGCCGGCCGCGTGGCCAGCACGTATGAAGTCAACAGCACGCCTACGCTGATCGTCAATGGCCGTTACCTGACCAATCCTTCGCTGGTGGACGCCAGCAACCCAGGCATTCCGCGCCAGCAGCTGGACCAGGCCACCTTGCAGGTGCTGGACGCGCTGGTCGCGATGTCGCGCAAATAAGGTGGCCGCCAGCGCTGAATTTGTCGGCTGGATGCGCGAGCAGTTCGCGCCTCTCGGTGCCGCCCTGTCGGACGGCGCGTTCTTCGGCGGCCGCGCTTTCAAGTATCACAGCCGGCAGTTCGCGTGGGTGATCGGCAGCACGCTGTACCTGCGCGTGAGCGACGCCACCCGCGCCGAGTTCGAGGCCGAAGGCGCGGCGCCGTTTTCCTACCAGACCAGGAAGGGCACGGTGCTGGTCCGCAAATTCTATTCGGCGCCGGAGTTCCTGCTGGACGATCCCGAGCAGATGCTGGTGTGGGCCCGCAAGGCGATCGACGCAGCGGAGTAGAGCGCCGCGCGGCGCCGGCGTTTCAGGCGTTTTAGTTGACGGTGAAGCGGGTCGGGATTTCGATGCCGCCGTTGCGCGCGGCTTCGGCGTAGGCTTGCATTTCCTGGATGACGGCGTCGAGCTGTTCCTGGCCAGGGTTGGCCTGGAACATTTTGATGCGCTCGTTCATGAGCGTTACCTGCCTGCTCCAGTCCAGTCGATTCGTTTTGCTCATGTCTGCTCCGTGGGTAAAAAAACAGTATAGAGCAAATGATAAAAATGCACAGCTTCTAACGCAGCACGGCGTGGAAGAATAGGTCCAGCCCTTGGGCGGCGCGGGCGCGCAGCTCGTCGGTGGTGGGCGGATGGTCGATCGGGAACAGCATGCGCACCATGGTGTCGCCCATGATGCAGGTGATCAGGTGCACCGCCACCGTCTCCAGCGGCACTTCCGGACGCAGCTGGGCGCGGATGTCGGGACGGCCGAAAAAGCGCATCAGTTCCTGGCGGGTGCGCAGCGGGCCGGCCTGGTAAAAGGTTTCGGCCAGCTCCGGCGTGGTCCTGGCCTCGGCCACCACCATGCGGTGCAGGCTGACGAACGGGGGCGCCGACACCAGCTCCAGGAAGCGCAGCGCGAAGTCTTCCATCACTTCCCGGAACGGCCGCATATCCGCTTCCATATCCGCCATGCCGGCGAAGAAATGCGCGCGGCCGTTGGTGATGACGGCGTTCAGCAGCCCGGCCTTGCCGCCAAACTTGACATAGATGGTACGCACGGCGACGTGCGCTTCGCGGGCGATCATTTCCAGGCTGACCTTGCTGTAGCCCTTTTCCAGGAATAGTTTGGCCGCCGTGTGCAGCAGCGCCTGCAGGCGGGCTTCCTTGTCGGCCGCGCGCGGGCGGCCGGCCGCCTTGCCGTAGCAGGGCGAGTCGGGGGAGTCATTGGCGGCGTCTTCCGGGCAATCCGGGTCGTCCAGGGCGGCGGCGTTGGCGGTGATCTTCATGGGCTGACATGTTAATGGATGCGGACATCGTAGTCCAAAATAAAATGAAATGCAATCGTTTCATTTCTTGACTTTGCCAAAAAACGGGCTAATAATGCACTTCTCCCATTTCATTTATTTGGAGCTGCACATGTCCACTCAGCACAACCAAGAACAGAAAGTGCTCAGCGCCGTACCCGCCGCCCAGCCTGCGGCGCCCGCCGCCGCGCCGGCCGGTCCGGCCAAGTCCAATACCCGCGTGCTGGTGATCGCCGCCATCGTCGCGCTGGCCGCGCTGGCCGCCGGCGGCCGCATGTGGTACCGCAGCCATTATTTCGTCGAGACGGAAAACGCCTATGTGGCCGGCCACGTGCATCCGGTCTCGGCCCGCATCGCCGGCGTGGTCACCAAGGTGCTGATCGACGATAACCAGATCGTCAAGGAAGGCGATGTCATTGCCGAGCTGGACCCGTTCGACCAGCACGTGAAGGTCGAGCAGATCCAGGCGCAGATCGCCAGCGCCGAGCAGCAGGTGGCGCAGTCGGACGCGCAGATCGCCCAGACCCAGGCCCAGGCCAGCGCCGCCGCCGCCCAGGTGGCGCAGTCGGAAGCGCAATTGGTGCGCGCCAAGCAGGACGCCGAACGTTACGGCCAGCTGTATAACAGCCAGATGAAGGCCGTCTCGAAAGCGGAACTGGACAGCGCCGTCGCCGGCCGCGCCAGTGCCGTGGCCGACCTGGCCGCCCGCAAGGACAACGCCGCCGCCGCCAAGGCCCAGATCAGCGCCGCCCACGCGGCGCGCGACGTGCTCAAGGCGCAGGTCAACGTGCTGCGCGTGCAGTTGAAGGACGCCCAGCAGCAGCTGGCCTACAACCGCATCCTGGCGCCGGTCGGCGGCCGCATCGGCAAGCGCAGCATCGAAGTGGGCCAGCGCGTGACGGCCGGCCAGCAGCTGACCGCCATCGTGCAGGAAAACGTCTGGCTGACCGCCAACTTCAAGGAAACCCAGCTGGCCGACCTGAAGCCGGGCCAGGAAGTCAAAGTGTCGATCGACGCGATTCCGGGCCGTGAGCTGATCGGCAAAGTCGACAGCTTCGCGCCAGCCTCCGGTGCCCAGTTCGCGCTGCTGCCGGCCGATAACGCCACCGGTAACTTCACCAAGATCGTCCAGCGCGTGCCGGTCAAGATCACCTTCAAGCCAGAAGACGTCAAGGCCCTGAGCGGCCGTCTGGTACCGGGCATGTCGGCGATCGCCGAAGTGGCGATCCGCCAGTCCGGCGACAAAGCGGCGCACTAAGGAGCCCTGTCATGGCTAGCACCACAATCGATACGCCGGCCGGCGGCGTGGGGAAACCCGCGCTCGCGCCGATCATGCCGGGCGAGAAGGTCTCCGGCCGCACCTGGATGGCGGTGGCCGCCGGCATGCTGGGCGCCTTCATGGCGGTGCTCGACATCCAGATCACCAACTCGTCGCTGAAGGACATCCTCGGCACCTTGTCCGCCACGCAGGAAGAGGGCTCGTGGATCGCCACCGCCTACCTGGTGGCCGAGATCATCATCATCCCGATGACCGGCTTGCTGACGCGCGTGTTCGGCATGCGCGCCTACATGATGGGCACCACCGCGCTGTTCCTCGGCTTCTCCACGCTGTGCGGCTTCGCCTGGAACCTGCCAAGCATGATCGTGTTCCGCATGCTGCAGGGCTTTACCGGCGGCGCGCTGATCCCGATGGCGATGACGCTGGTGATGGCCAAGCTGCCGCCGTCCAAGCGCGCCACCGGTATGGCCATCTTCGGCCTGACCGCGACCCTGGCGCCGTCGATGGGCCCGACCTTCGGCGGTTACCTGAGCGAGCTGTATGGCTGGCCGTCGATCTTCTACATCAACTGGGTGCCTGGCCTGCTGCTGATCGGCGGTATCGCCCTCGGCCTGGACAAGGAGAAGGCGCAACCCGGCCTGTTGTTCAACGCCGACTGGCTGGGCATCGGCTTCATGGCCCTGGGCCTGGGCAGCCTGACCATCTTCCTGGAAGAGGGCAACAGCAAGGACTGGTTCGATTCGTCCTTCATCATCACCTTCGCGGCGATGGCCATCATCGGCCTGCTGGGCTGGGCAGTGACGGGCGCCACGCGCAAGCAGCCCTTTGTCAACCTGGGCTTGTACGGTCAGCGCAACTTCTTCGCGGCCACCGCGCTGTCGATGGCGATGGGCATGGGCCTGTACGGTTCCTCGTTCCTGCTGCCGCTGTACCTGGGCCAGATCGCCGGCTACTCGCCGATGCAGATCGGTGAAGTCATCATGTGGGCCGGCCTGCCGCAGCTGTTCATCATGCCGTTCGTGGCCAAGCTGTCGTCGAAGATCGACAACCGCATCCTGTGCTCCTTCGGCCTGCTGCTGTTCGGCGGCTCCTGCCTGATGAACGCCTACATGGATGCCAGCACCGGCTACGACCAGCTGCTGCTGTCGCAGGTGGTGCGGGCGCTGGGCCAGCCGTTCGTGATGCTGACCTTGTCGAACTTTGCGATGAACGGCATCTCGCCGAAGGACATGCCGTCGGCATCGAGCCTGATCAACATGACCCGCAACCTGGGCGGTTCGATCGGCATCGCGCTGCTGGCTACCGCGCTGACTTCGCGCGAGCATTTCCACTCGCAGCGCATCGGCGAATCGGTGACCGGTTTCGCGGCCGCCACGCAGGATCGCCTGGCCGCGTTGACGCAGTCGTTCATGAGCAAGGGTTTCGATGCCACCAGCGCCGGCGACATGGCCTTGAAAGCGATCGACGGCATCGTGCGGCGCGAGGCGTATGTGATGGCTTATAACGACGGCTTCTTCCTGGTGGCGGCGGTGCTGTTCGGCTGCATCGGCGTGCTGTGGTTCTCAGACAAAGTCAAAGCCCCTTCGGGTGGCGGTGGCGGCGGCGCGCACTAAGCGCCAACTGTCATTCCCGCGCAGGCGGGAATCCATGGAACGCCAGCCGGGATGCTGTGTATGGGTTCCCGCTTTCGCGGGAACGACGGAGTGATTAATTTTAATTATGAGGTAACACCATGTTGAATTCAGCTTTGAAGCGCCTGACGCTCGCTGTTTCCGTAACGCTGGCAGTGACCGGCTGCGCCACCGTCGGCAGCGATTTCTCCGCGCCGAAGAACGTCGCCGACGCTTCGTTCCGCCACCTGCCGCAAGCCGGCGCCAGCGAGGCGCATCTGCCGGCGCAGTGGTGGACCGTGTTCAACGACGATACCCTGAACCGCCTGGAACAAACCGCGCTGCGCGACAACCCCAGCATCAAGGCCGCCGCCCAGCGCCTGGTGATCGCGCTGGAGCAGGCCGGCGTGTCGCGCTCCAGCCAGCAGCCTTCGCTGAGCGTGAGCACCTCGGTGTCGAACTCGCGCACCTCGGCCGAGACCTCGCAAGGCCTGGCGCTGGGCGGCCGTTCGATCAAGGGTAACAACTACGCGGTGGGCGCTTCGCTGTCATATGAAGTCGACCTGCTGGGCCGCGTGCGCCGCCTGGTCGAAGCGTCCGACGCGCAGGCATTGGCGGCCGAGGCCGACCGCGACGGCGTGCTGTTGCTGCTGTCGTCGCAGCTGGCCACCACCTATTGGCAGCTGCGCGGCCTGGACGCCGAGATGGCGATCCTGAACGGCGCGCTGGACACCCGCCGCGAGACTGAAGAGCTGGTGACGGCGCGCTTCAACGCCGGCCTGTCGAATGAGCTGGACGTATCGCGCGCCCGCATCGAGCGCGCCAACGCGCAGGCCGACCTGCATGAGGTGCAGCGCCAGCGCAACCTGCTGGAGCACAGCCTGGCGACGCTGGTCGGCGCTTCGCCATCGGCGCTGCTGACGGCGCCGAACGCCAATGCCGCCGTGCTGCCGCAACCGCCGGCGATCCCGGTCGGCCTGCCTGCCAGCCTGCTGGCGCAGCGTCCGGACCTGGCGGGCAGCGTGGCCAACCTGCGTTCGGCCAACGCGCAGATCGGCGTGGCCGAAGGCGCGTTCTATCCTTCGCTGACGTTGACCAGCAATTTCGGCTACGCGTCGGAGAGCTTGAAGGAACTGGGCAAGGGCGGTTCGCGCCAGTTCAGCATCGGACCTCTGGCGCTGTCGCTACCGATCTTCGACGGTGGCCGCAACAAGGCCAACCTGGCCATCTCCAAGGCGCGCTATGAAGAGGCGATCGCCAATCACGAGACCAAGCTGCTGACGGCCTTGCGTGAAGTGGAAGACGCGCTGTCGGATGTGCAGGAGCGTCAGCTGCAGGGCGAGGCGCAGTCGGCCTCGCAGGTGGCGGCGGCGCGCGGCTACCTGGTGGCGCGTGCGCGCTACGAGCGCGGCGTGTCGACCTACCTGGACGTGACCGATGCGCAGCGCAGCGCGCTGGCGGCCGATCGTGCGGCGGTACAGATCAACACCCAGCGCCTGCTGGCCGCGGTGTCGGTGGCGCGTGCCTTGGGCGCGGGCTGGCAGCCGTCGGCGCAACTGGCCGCAGTGGCGCAGTAAGACGACCGCAACCCCGTCATTCCCGCGCAAGCGGGAATCCAGGCATTGCCTGAATTCCCTCCATGCTGAGCCGTGCTTGAATACGTAGCATGGGTCCCCGCTTGCGCGAGGACGACGGCTTCGAGTTGCGATTTACGCGGAAGAGGCCAGCGGCAGCGCTGCCGCTGGCCCGAAGCGTTCCACGATGAAGTCGATGAAGGTGGTCAGTTTGGGCGTGGCCCTGCGGTCGCGCTGGTAGATCAGATGCATCGGCCGTGCCGGCGGCAGATAGTCGCACAGCACCGGCACCAGCCGCCCGGCGGCGATGTCCTGCGCCAGCAGCACCTCGGCCTGCATCACGATCCCGAAATCCTTGAGCGCGGCCATGCGCAGCGCCTGGCCGCTGTTGGTGCGGAAGCGGCTGGCCGGCAGCTCGTGCTTGCCGCGTCCTTGTCGCATCTGGTGCACCGATTGCAGGCGCCAGTTCACGCCCACCGTCCCCACCATGAAGTCCAGGCACTCGTGCCGCGCCAGATCGTCCGGCGTTTGCGGCGTGCCGTGTTTTTTCAGGTAGGCCGGCGAGGCACAGATCGACATCGCGTAGTTGAACAGCGGGCGCGCGATCATGCCGGAATCGTCCAGTGGGCCGATGCGCACGGCGGCGTCGTAGCCTTCCTCCACCATGTCGACCATGCGGTCGTTGAGGTTCAGGTCCACGCCGACTTCGGGATGCAGGCGCAGGTAGTCGCTGATCGCGGGTGACAGCCATTCGCTGCCGAAGGAGACCGGCGCGGTGATGCGCAGCCTTCCGCGCGGCACGCTGCGCATCGCTTCGGCGCCGGTTTCGGCGGCGGCGATCTGCGCCAGGATGGCGCGGCACTGTTCAACGTACTGGGCGCCGATTTCCGTCAGGCTCTGGCGACGCGTGGTGCGCGTCAGCAGGCGCGCGCCCAGCGTGGCCTCCAGGTGGGCAATGTGCTTGCCGACCATGACCGGCGATAGCTGGAAGGCGCTGGCGGCGGCCGTGAAATTGCCGGCGTCGACCACCGCCACGAAGATCTCCATGCTGCGCAGCTTGTCCATGCGATTGCTAATTCTGGGTTAGTAATGATCGTCATATTAGCGCATTTATTCCTTTGAGGTTGTGGCCGATACTGGTGTTTTCACTCACAGGGAGAACAGCATGAAAGTAGTCGTCATCGGTGCGGCCGGCACGGTCGGCAAGGCAGTGGTCGAGCAACTGGGCCAGCGGCACGAGATCGTCACGGTTGGCGCCTCCAGCGGGCAGTATCAGGCGGACATCGCCGACATCGCGCAGGTGCGCGCCTTGTTCGCCCAGATCGGCCGCGTGGACGCGGTGGTGGTGGCAGCGGGTTCGCTGCACTTCGCGCCGCTGGAAGGCTTTACGCCGGAGCAGTTTCATGTGGGCCTGAACAGCAAGTTGATGGGGCAGGTCAATGTGGCGCTGGTGGCGCAGGAGTACCTGAACGACGGCGGCTCGATCACGCTCACCAGCGGCATCGTGGCCGATGAGCCGATCCGCAACGGCATCAGCGCCACCATGGTCAATTCCGCCGTCGAGGGATTTGCGCGGGCAGCGGCGATCGAGCTGCCGCGCGGCTTGCGCATCAATGCCGTCAGCCCGACCGTGCTGGAGGAATCGATGGGCAGCTTCGGTCCGTTCTTCATCGGCTTCGAGCCGCTGCCTGCACGCCGCGTGGCGCTGGCGTACGCGCGCAGCGTCGATGGCGCGCAGACCGGGCAGGTCTACCGCGCCTGGGGAGCCTCGGCATGAGGGTGATGGTGATCGGCGGGACCGGCACCATCGGCAGCGCCGTGGTCGAGCAGCTGGGGCAGCGGCATGAGATGGTGGTGGTCGGCGCGCGCGGCGGGCAGCAGCAGGTTGATATCGAGGACATCGCGCAGGTACGGGCTTTGTTCGCGAAGGTGGGGCGCGTCGACGCGGTGGTGGTGGCTGCGGGCGCGCTGCATGTGGGGCCCTTGGCCGAGCTGACGCCGGAGCATTTCCACGTGGGCCTGAATGGCAAGTTGATGGGGCAGGTCAACGTGGCGCTGGTGGCGCAGGAGTTCCTCAGCGACGGCGGTTCGATCACGCTGACCAGCGGCGTCGATACCGAGCATCCGATACGCGGAGCGGTGGCGGCGTCGACGGCCAATGCGGCGGTGCAGGGCTTTGTGCGGGCCGCCGCGATCGAGCTGCCGCGCGGTTTGCGCATCAACGCCGTCAGCCCGACGGTGTTGCAGGAGTCGATGCATTTGTTCGGCGACCTGTTCACCGGCTTCGAGCCGATCAAGGGCAGCCGCGCCGCCTTGTCCTACGCCCGCAGCGTCGATGGCGCTGAAACTGGACGGGTATATCGGGCCTGGTAGAGGTGAGGGAGTGGTATCCGTTGTACTACAATGCGGATCTCACTCCACCCTGAGGTTCGAATGAAAAAAATACTGCTCCCTCTGGCCCTGGCGGTTGCCTGCGCCTCCGCCTATGCCGCGCCGGCCAGCGTGACCGACCTGGAAAAGATGACCAAGCGCTTCGCGCCGGTCGCCCTGACCGCCGACACCAGCCAGCTCTCGGCCGGCGACAAGCAAGCCATCGCCAAGCTGATCGAAGCGGCCAAGATCATCGACGTGCTGCAACTGCGCCAGCGCTGGTCCGGCAACGAAGCATTGTGGTCCGCGCTGCAAAAGGATCAGACGCCGCTGGGCAAGGCGCGCCTGAACTACTTCTGGCTCAACAAAGGTCCGTGGTCGATCCTGGACGATCATCAAAGCTTCCTGCCTGCTGAGCTGTACGGCATCGCGATCCCGGCCAAGAAGCCTGAGGGCGGCAACTTCTATCCCGAAGGCGCGACCAAGCAGGCGCTGGAAAGCTGGATGAACACGCTGTCTGCGAAAGACAAGGAGCAGGCGCAATGGTTCTTCACCACCATCCGCAAGAACGCGGCCGGCCAGTTCACCATCGTCAAATACTCGGACGAGTACAAGCCGGAGCTGGAGAAGGCCGCCGCGCTGTTGAAGCAGGCCGCCGCCGATACCGATAACGCCTCGCTGAAGAAGTTCCTGCAACTGCGCGCGGACGCCTTCCTGAGCAACGACTACCTGGCCTCCGACTTCGCGTGGATGGACTTGGATGCGCCGGTCGACATCACCATCGGCCCGTACGAGACCTACAACGACGAACTGTTCGGCTACAAGGCCGCGTTCGAAGCCTACGTCAACATCCGCGACCAGAAGGAAACGCAGAAGCTGGACTTCTTCGCCAAGCACATGCAGGAGCTGGAGGACAACCTGCCGCTGGACGCGCAGTACCGCAACCCGAAAGTTGGCGCGCTGGCGCCGATGGTGGTGGTCAACCAGGTGTACGGCGCCGGCGACGGCAACATGGGTGTGCAGACCGCCGCCTACAACCTGCCGAACGACGAGCGCATCATCAGCCAGCGCGGCTCCAAGCGCGTGATGCTGAAGAACGTGCAGCAAGCCAAATTCAAATCCACGCTGACGCCGATCTCCAAGCTGGTGCTGAAGCCGGCCGACCAGAAGGACATCGACTTCGACTCCTTCTTCACGCACATCCTGGCGCATGAAATCACGCACGGCCTTGGTCCGCACATCACCAAAAACAACGGCGCCAATTCGACGCCGCGCCAGGACCTGAAGGAAGCCTACTCGACCATCGAAGAAGCCAAGGCCGACATCACCGGCCTGTACGCGCTGGCCTACATGATGGACAAGGGCCAGCTGGCGGGCACGCTGGGGCAGGGCGCCGCGGCCGAGCGCAAGCTGTATACCACCTTCCTGGCCTCGGGCTTCCGCACGCTGCACTTCGGCCTGACCGACTCGCACGCGCGCGGCATGGCGATCCAGATGAACTACATCCTCGACAAGGGCGGCTTCATCTCGCACGGCGACGGCACTTTTGCGGTGGACTTCAGGAAGATCAAGCAGGCAGTGATCGACCTCGACCGCGAGTTCCTGACCATCGAGGCGACCGGCGACTACGCCCGCGCCAAGGACATGATGGCCAAGTACGTGGTGATCCGTCCCGATGTGCAAAAGGCGCTGGACAAGATGAAGGCGGTGCCGAACGACATCCGTCCTGAATTCAAGACCGCCAACACGCTGCTGGGCAAGTAACCCGTGGGGGTCAAGTCTGACATTCGGACACGGCCTCTGCCGTAGCGCACGCTACGGCAGAGGCCGTGTCCGAATGTCAGACTTGACCCCACCACGATTTTAAAACCTCAATGATTCATCTTTTTCTACGTAGAATTAATCTGTTGTAGAACCTGCTTGATGGCAATAAATATTGCCCGCTGCATGCTACAGTTTGGTCATGATGATCAAGCGCCCCTTATTTCTGCTGCTCCTGTCCTCCGCCGGCCTGGCTTCCGCCGCTCAACTGACCGATATGGAAACCCGCTGGCTCACCGCCGGTTCCGCCGTGCTGGCCTATGCCAAGGAGGAACTCAAGCTGCCCATCGATATCACCGTGCAACCGCAGGCCCGCGCCACCGACGTGCCGCTGGCGCTGGGCTTCCAGGATGGGCGCTGCAAGCTGGTGCTGTCGATGCGTGGCAACCCCAACGCCGAGGACATCCTCGCCAGCGTGCCCGCTGCGCAGCAGCCGCTGATGATCGAGGCCATGGTGGCGCACGAGATCGGCCACTGCTGGCGCTATGCGCAGGGCGTGTGGCACGTCTTGCCGGCCGGCTTTGAGGAGCCCGCACAAGCGGCGCAGGCGCAAGCCCAGGCGCTGCGCCTGACCCGCCGCGAGGAAGGCTATGCCGACCTGGTCGCGCTGGCCTGGACCCAGCACCGCCATCCGCAGCAATACGCCGCCGTCGCCACCTGGATGCGCCAGGTGCGCCAGCCGGCGGACGCCGCCGCGTCCGTTAACGGCTCGCACAGCACGCTGGTCTGGCTGCAAATGGCGCCCACCGGCGCTGCCTTCAACCCCAGCCAGCCCGTGTTCGAGCAGGCTGCCAGCCTGTGGCGCCAAGGCTTGTTGCGCGACGAATAAACCCCGCAGGGCCAATTCCGCAACACTGTACGTTCCCGCACAGAGCAGGGCGGGAGGCGGGCGTTTAATGTGTCCATCAACCACCACAAAGGGACACATCATGAACAAAATACTCCTCTTCGTCATGGCCACGGCCGCCAGCGCCAGCTTCGCCGCCACCACGCCTAATAACGACACGGTGGCCTACAAGGCCGCGACCAAGCAGGCCGAGATCGATTACAAGAGCGCCAAGGCAGCTTGCGGCGGGCAATCGGGTACCGCCAAGGACATCTGCATCGAGCAGGCCAAGGTAGCCCGCGCCAACAGCGAGGCCAACGCCACCATGCAGTACAAGAACGACAAGCGGTCGGTGAAGAAAGCCGAGACCGAACTGGCGGACGCCAACTACAACCTGGCCAAGGCCAAATGCGCGCCGATGACCGGCGCCGACAAGGATAGCTGCCTCGACACCGCCAAGTCGGTCCACGTGGCCGCCATCAACGACGCCAAGGCCGGCAAGAAAATGGCCGACGCCGCCCAGACCGGCATCGATTGCAGCACCATGACCGGCACCGACAAGGCATCCTGCGAAACCAAGCAGAAGAGCGAGATGGCCAAGGATACCGTGGCCGATTCCGTGATCACCACCAAGGTCAAATCTGAACTGCTGGCCGAGCCCGCACTCAAATCGCTGGACGTGCATGTGGAAACCACCAACGGCACCGTCATGCTGAGCGGTTTCGTGCCGTCGCAGGCCGAGGTGGACAAGGCCGTCGACGTGGCCCGCAACGTCAAGGGTGTGAACAAGGTGCAAAGCTCGCTGCGCATCAAGTAAGTTGTCCCCCAGCCGGCCTCCGGGCCGCAGGGACCGCCGGCCCGCGGTCCCTTTTTTTCGCTTGCATTCATTATGATCATAATTTAAGATCGGGGTCAGCGTGCCTTCTGCGCGCACCGACTACGCGAGGACCGTCATGTTCGCACTACCGTTATCCCGCTGGCTGGAACGCCGCGGCCTGCACTTCTCCTGGGTGATCGTCGCCCTCACTTTCCTCACCGCGCTCAGCTCGTCCGCCGCGCTGGGCTTGCCGGGTGCGCTGCTGCAGCCGCTGTCGAAGGAATTCGGCTGGGACGTCGAGCAGATCTCGTCGGCGCTGGCGGTGCGCTTCATGCTGTTCGGCCTGATGGGGCCGTTCGCCGCCATCCTGATGGAGCGTTTCGGCCTGCGCAACGTCGTCGTCACCGCGCTGACGCTGGTCGCCAGCGGCCTGGCGCTGGCCACGCAGATGACGCAGTTCTGGCAGCTGGTGCTGTTCTGGGGCATCATGCTCGGCATCGGTTCCGGCATGACGGCGCTGGTGCTCAGCGCCGTGGTCTCGACCCGCTGGTTCGACACCCACCGCGGCCTGGTGGTCGGCGTGCTGACAGCCAGCTCGGCCACCGGCCAGCTGATCTTCCTGCCGATCGGCGCCTGGCTGATCGAGCACCACGGCTGGCGCATGGCGGTGATCCCGGTGCTGCTGGCCTGCGCCGTGGTGGCGGTGCTGGTGTTCCTGCTGATGCGCAACCGTCCCAACGAAGTCGGCCTGGCACCGTTTGGCGCCCCTGTCGGTACGCCGGTGGCGCCGCCGGTGCCGCCGATGCGGGTCACCTTTGCCACGCCGTTCAAGGTGCTGGCCGGGGTCGCCAATCACCGCGTGTTCTGGATCTTGTTCGGCACCTTCTTCATCTGCGGCCTCAGCACCAACGGCCTGATCCAGACGCACTTCATCTCGCTGTGCGGCGACGCCGGCCTGTCGGCGGTGCCGGCCGCCTCGGTGCTGGCGATGATGGGCGCCTTCGACCTGGTCGGCACCATCGCCTCCGGCTGGCTGTCGGACCGCTACGACAACCGCAAGCTGCTGTTTATGTACTACGGCTTGCGCGGGCTGTCGCTGTTCTGGCTGCCGTATTCGGAATTCACGCTGTACGGGCTGTCGCTGTTCGCCATGTTCTACGGCCTGGACTGGATTGCCACGGTGCCGCCGACGGTGCGGCTGGCGGGCGCCACCTTCGGCAAGGAAAAGGCCGGCATGGTGTTCGGCTGGGTGTTTGCCGGCCACCAGCTGGGCGCGGCCGTGGCCGCGTATGGCGCCGGCCGCGTGCGCACCCTGATGCTGACCTACAATCCGGCGCTGTTCGCCGCCGGCGCCGCCTGCCTGGTGGCGGCCGGCGTCATCCTGCTGATCCGCAAGCCGGCCGTGGCGGTGACGGCGGCCGCGCCGGCCAAGGCCGCCTGAGGCCGGCTTTTGCCGCCAAATATTGATCTGCGATAACAGGGCTAGCCAAATGTCAACTTTATTGAGGCAAGCTCTACATTACATGTCACAAACCGTAACAATTATCAAGAAAGTCGCGCAAAAATAAATATTCTTACAACAAGAATACTTCATAAAAGAACAATGTTATATTGCTTTTCTGACTACAGCTTTCTGGGATGCACTTCGGTGATGAAGGCTGTGGTTGCTATTCAAGGCTCTATAACTTTCTACAAGAAACCTAAAACTAAGGATAGTTTTTTTATGATCTTCCACACCAAACAATTCAAGCTGGCCGCCGTGGCCGCGGCCCTGTTGGCCGCCGGCGCAGCCCAGGCTTCCTCCGGCCTGAACGCCGATCTGGCCAAGCTGGAGCCGATGACCGGCAACACTTCGACGGTGAGCGACTGGCGCTTCACCGTGGGCCAGAGCTTCAACGGCGTGGTTGGCGCGTTGGACGGCGTGGCCCGTCTGACTTTCAGCAATGCCGATGGTAACTGGGCTTGTTCCGGTTCGCTGCTGGCAGGTGGTCAATATGTGCTGACCGCAGCGCACTGCGCCGATAACTTCAGCAGCATGACCGTGCAGTTCGGCTGGCAGGGCGGCACCGCTGCCGTGACCCGTAACGTTTCCGTCGGCAACGCCTATGTGAACAAGGCCTGGCACGGCGATAGTTCGCTCGATTCCGGTGCCGACATCGCCATCCTGAAACTGGACACCGCCGTCACCACCATCAAAGGCTACAAGCTGAGCACGACCAACGACGTCGGCAAGGATTACCTGATGGCGGGCTACGGCACCACCCAGAAGGCCACTACCAACAGCGCCACCAACTGGAACGATGGCAACTTCGGCCACTACGGCTACAACACCTTCGACGTCGACAGCAAGACCTTCAACAAGGCCTACGGTGACAAAGTCGCCGATTGGGGTTATGACCCCGATTTCTACGCTCCGGGTACCACCTACATGAGCGACTTCGACAACGGAACCGCCGATCAAAATACGCTGGGCCGCATTGCCGACGTTACGGGGAATCATTGGAGCAGCGGTACCGGAAAGGGGGCGAATGAAGCGCTGATCGCCGGTGGCGATTCCGGCGGTGGCGACTTCGTCTGGAACGGCAAGGAATGGCTGTTGTCGGGCGTGCACTCGTGGGGCTGGCAAGGCAATAGCGCGTGCGGTATCATCGGCTTGGCCGGTTGCGACGTCGCCGACCAGAACGGATCGAGCTTCGGCGACCTGTCCGGCTCCACCGCGACGTTCTCGCACGTCGCCTGGATCAACTCGGTGACTGCCGTGCCGGAACCGGAAACCTACGCCATGATGCTGGCCGGCCTGGCGCTGGTCGGTGTGGCACGCCGCCGCAAGCAGGCCTGATCTTACCAGCGTTAAAAAGCCCCGTCTGCGCCGGGCGCGATCTGGATCGCGTTCAGGCAGACGGGGCTTTTTCTTTGGCCCAGCGTACTTCGGTTACTTCAGATACTTGGCCAGCCAGCCGTGCACCTCGCTGTAGAAGTAGCGGCTGTTATCGCCCTTCAAGATCCAGTGGTTCTCGTCCGGGAACACCAGCAGCTTGGCCGGCACGTTCAGGCGGTGCTGGGTGGCGTAGTTCATCAGCGCGTTGTTGGCCGGGACGCGGTAGTCCAGCTCGCCCACCGAAATCAGGATGGGCGTGGTGAAGCCCGTGCCCTTGTCGTGATTCCCTGCCTGCATCACCGGGCTCTGTTCGCGCCACACCGCCTTGTCGCCCCAGACCGGACCGCCGCTGTTGACTTCGCGGCCGTGGATGCTGTCGCTGCTGCCCCATTGCATCACCAGGTCCATCTCGCCCGCGTGCGACACGATCGCCTTGTAGCGCGTGGTGGTCGCCTGCAGCCAGTTGGCCAGGTGGCCGCCGTAGCTGGCGCCGCCGGCCGCCAGACGGCTGCCGTCGACATAGCTGTATTTCTTGATCGCTTCGTCGACCGCCTCGTTGACCTCGTCGCCCGGGCCCTTGAGCGGATCGCCCTGGATCGCGCGCGCGAACTCTTCGCCGTAGCCGGTCGAACCCTTGTAGTCGGTCAGCAGCACCACATAGCCCGGCTGCGCCAGCAGGTGGTAGTTCCAGCGGATCACGAACTGGTCGCGCCACATATTGGCCGCGCCGCCGTGGATCACCGCGAACAGCGGATATTTTTTGGCCGGATCGAAATTGGCCGGCTTGACGATCATGTTGTGGATCATGCGGCCGTCGCTGGCCTTGAACCAGAAATGCTCGGGCGCTTGCCAGTCGATGCCGGCCGCGCGCTCGGTGTTGAACGCGGTCAGGCGCCTGGGCGCGCCATTGCCGAAGGCGTACACCTCGGGCGGATTGATGGACGATTCCCACACGCCCACCACAGCCTTGCCGCCGGACGCCAGCGAGCCGATGCTGCCGGTCGGCGGCGACGCTTCGTCGCGCAGGTCGCCGCCGACGTAGTTGACCGAGTGCAGTTGCTCCAGGCCCGCATGCTCGTAGCTGAACACGATGCGGTTGCTGCCGGCCGGCAGCGCGAAGCGCGAGATCGAGCGGTCCAGCGTGGCCGTCAGCACCTTGGGCGCCGGATTGCTCAACGGCCAGGCGAAGCTGGCCAGGCGGGTCACGTCGTAGACCTTGCCTTCTTCCTCGGCCTCGGTCAGCGTGAACAGCGTCTTGCCGTCGGCGCTGAATTTCAGGCCGTGGTAGCTGTGCTTGTCCTGGGTCAGCTGCTGCGGTTCGCCGCCGGCCATGGCCACGCTGAAGATCTGCGTGTAGCCGGAGGCGCGCGCCGCCTCGTCGCGGTTGGTCGAGGCCGCGAACACCACCGCCTTGCCGTCCTGCGACCAGATCGCGTCCAGCGACTGGCCCTCGTCGCCCTGGCCGCCGCCAAAGCCCGGCAGCGCCGCCAGCTTGCTGCCGGCCAGCAGGTCGCGCGGCTTGGCGCCGACCTCCGCATCCATCACGAACAGCCGCACTTTTTTATCGTCCAGCCATTTGTCGAAGAAGCGCGGCGGGAAGGTTTCGTAGGCGCGTGCGCTGTACTTGCGGTCCTTGCGTTCTTTCGCGCTTTGCTTGACGTCGTCCTCGCTGGCATTGCCGGGGTAGACGTCGCTGACGAACAGCAGCTGCTTGCCGTCCGGGCTGAACTTGGGCTGGCGCGCGCCCAGTGTCAGCGTGGTCAGGCGCTGCGCCTCGCCGCCGGCCGCCACGTCGATGCGGTACAGCTGGGCGGCGTCGTCGCCGTCGCGCTTGGCCACGAACACCAGTTGCCTGCTGTCGGGCGACCAGTTGGCGCCGCTCTCGCCGCCCTTGCTGAAGGTCAGGCGGCGCGCCGGCGTGTCGTCGGTCAGCGACTTGATCCACAGGTCCGACCATTGATCCTTGCTGTCGTAGGCCGGATCGGTGACGGAGAACACGGCCCACTTGCCGTCCGGGCTGGGCAGCGGTGCGCCGACCCGTTTCATCAGCCACACGTCTTCGTGGGTGATCGCGTGTTTCGCGGCCGGCGCGTCGGCCGCGATGGCGCCGCCGGCCAGGCCTGCCGAAATCAATATGGCAAAAATGGAAAGTCGCGGTATAGTCATGACGAGGTCGCTGTAAAGTCGGTGAAGCGACGATAGTGACCAAATCTCCCATTGCTGTCAATTAAGCGTCCATTCATCCAACCAATGGAGTAGCCATCTATGCAGACCATCACCAAGATCCACAAAGTCGCCGCCTTCACCGCGGGCGGGCAGGGCGGCAATCCGGCCGGCGTCATGATCCGCTCGGCCTTGCCGGAGGAGTCGGCCATGCAGCGCATCGCCGCCGAAATGGGCTACTCGGAAACCGTGTTTGCCGCGCCCACCGGCGACGGCTGGCGGGTGCGCTATTTCTCGCCGGATGGCGAAGTGCCGTTCTGCGGCCACGCCACCATCGCGCTCGGTACGGTGCTGGCGCAGCAGAACGGCGACGGCATCTTCCCGCTGACCACCAACCACGCCCGTGTCACCGTCGAGGCCCGGAGCAAGGGCGGGCAGGGCAGCGCCGCGCTGCAATCGCCGGCCACCTCCAGCGCACCGGCCCCGGCCGCCCTGGTGACGGCCGCGCTGGCGCTGTTCGGCTACAGCCATGCCGACCTGGACGACCGCATCCCGCCGGCCATCGCCCACGGCGGCCTCAACCATCTGGTGCTGGCGCTGGCCAGCCGCGCGCAGCTGCGGGCGATGCGCTACCAGCTGGCGGACGGCCGCAAGCTGATGCGCCACCATGGCCTGACGACGATCTCGCTGGTGCACGCGGAAACCTTGCAGCGCTTCCACGCGCGCAATCCCTTCGCCTCAGGCGGCGTCTACGAGGACCCGGCCACCGGCGCCGCGGCGGCCGCGCTGGGCGGCTATCTGCGCGATCTCGACTGGCCGCACGGCGGCGCCATCGACATCATCCAGGGCGAGGACATGGGCGCGCCCTGCCATCTGCGCGTGGAGATTCCCGACCAGGCCGGCAGTTCGATCCGCGTCTCCGGCAACGCCCGGATGTTGGGCGACTAGTTTCACTTTTTATTTCACCCCACTTTAGGAAAGTATGCCAGTGCGTATCCTGTTTACCTTGATGATGTGTTTCGCCACCGGCCTCAGCCAGGCCTCCTCCAACTTTAGCTTCGATGTGACGCCGGGGCCGCACAGCGTCGGCCTGCGCGTGGTCGAGCAGTACGACTATGCGCGCGGCTATCTCGGCCAATACGACGTGGTCACCGGCAAGCCCGTGAGCGGCGAAACCGCGCGGCCGATGCAGACCGTGATCTGGTATCCGGCGCAAAAATCCGGCAAGGCCGTCGTCTATGGCGACTACTACCGTCTTGGCGCCAGCGACGAGCGCTTCGATAACACGGAAGCGGCCATCGCCACCAATGTCGACGTGCGCCTGAAGGGCTTGCCCATCGGCGCCGCGCGGGCGCGCGAAGAAATGACACGCCGCATGTGGGCGCTGCGCGACGCTCGGCCGGCCGCCGGCAAATTCCCGGTGGTGATCTACGCGCCCAGCTTCAGCGCCCATACCTACGAGAACGCCGACCTGTGCGAGTACCTGGCCAGCCACGGCTACATCGTCATCGCCAGTCCCAGCATGGGCGCCCACGCGCGCGGCATGAGCGACGACCTCGAAGGCATCGAGGCGCAGGCCGCCGACATCGCCTTCCTGATCGGCTACGCCCACACGCTGCCGCAGGCCGACACCGGCCACATCGCCGTCGCCGGCTACAGCTGGGGCGGCATCTCCAACGTCTTCGTCGCCGCGCGCGACAGCCGCGTCAAGGCGCTGGTCAATCTGGACGGCTCGGTGCGCTACTGGCCGGAGCGCGTGCAGGAGGCCAAGTACGTGCAGCCGGCGCGCATCACCGTGCCGATGTTGTTCCTGGCCGCGCGGCCCCGCTCGCTGGAGGATCTCGCCAGGCGCAACAAGCCCAACGTCAGCTTCCTCAACGAGCTGAAGTATTCCGACGTCTACACCGTCACGCTGCCGGCGATGGAGCATTTCGCCTTTGCCTCCGAGGCGCTGCGCTTCGTTGGCGATGATGCCTACAACGACTACACGGCGGCCGAGGTCAGCCAGTCCCATGGCTGGATGGCGCGCTACACGCTGCAGTTCCTCGACGCCTACCTGAAAGGACAGGCGCCGGCCAAGGCCTTCCTGGCCAAGCCGCCCAGGCAGAACGGCGTGCCGGACCATCTGCTGACGGTGTCGACCCATTTGTCGAAAGGCTCGCCGCCGACCATGGAAACGCTGGCCCACGAGGCGGCCAAGTCCGGCTTCGCCGACATCCAGCAGGCGTACGAGAACCTGCGCAAGCAAGACCCGAAATTTGAGTTGAGCGAGGACGACTTCAACGCCTGGGGTTACCAGCTGCTGCGCGCCGGCGACAAGCCGGGCGCCATCGCCGTGTTCAAGCTGGCGGCGGTGCTGCATCCGGACAGCGGCAACGCCCACGACAGCCTGGCCGAGGCCTACGAGGCGGCGCAGGACAAACCGCTGGCGATCCAGCATTACCAGCGCGCGCTGCAACTCGATCCGAAAAACGGCAATGCCGTCCAGCACTTGAAATTGCTGGGTGCGCCGCTGTAAAACTGTCGGCGAACTTGACAGTGAAATGCGCGCCGGCCGCCCGGCGCACGCCAGTCGCTTGATTACAAAGGAAGAGCAGAGCACGGCACGATATATGCGTCACACCGCCCCGTGTCCGCCTGGCGCGGACTGGTGTTTCCACGCATGGGAAAGGATATCGTATGCGCATCGCTCCCTCCTTGTTACTGGCCTCGTTGCTGCTGGCGGCCAGCCTACCGGGCCAGGCCTTCTGTCCCAAGAACGGCTTGGTCTGTTTCATCACGTCCAAGTCGGCCGGCAGCCTGACCCACCAGGACATCACCCAACGCGGCATCGAGGCGCTCGACAAGCGCTACTTCGCCGTGCCCAAGCTCACGGCGTCGATGCAGAAGGCGCTGGACCAGATCATCGAGGCCGACGCCAAGGTCGATGAAGACCAGACCAGCTCGGCCAAGCACTTCGACGGCGAGAACGCGGCCGGCGCCCAGCTGCGGCTGGCCACGCTCAAGCAGAACGTGCTGGACGCGCTGCGCAGCGACCCCATCAACGCCACCGGCGCGCGCGACAACCTTGGCGGCGCGCTGCACACCATCCAGGATTTCTACTCGCACAGCAACTGGGTCGAGCAGGGCAACAGCGGCGCCCATCCCGGCGTCGGCCGCCCCGGCCCGCTGGCCTTTGCCGGTCCCGCGACGCCGACCTGCTCCGGCTTCACCAACACCGGCCTGACCTGCGCCAACTCGTCCAACCTGATCGGCAGCCTGCTCACCAGCGGCTATTACGGCGGCGAGGACCGCGTCAAGCCGGGCCCCTTCAAATGCAGCCACGGCGGTCCGCTCGACAAGAGCTCGCCATCGAGCGATCCGCTCGGCTACTTCCGCGAAGGCATCAACAAGGACACGCTGTACTGCGACATCTCGCCGCACAGCGGTTTCCATAACACGGCGGCCGCGGCCGCCATCGCCGGCACCCAGCAGTTCATCGAAGACATCAAGGCCGAGATCACGCCGGCCCAGCTGAAGGCATTGCTCGGCGCCGGCCCCACGCTGGCCTTCGCCATCGACACCACCGGCAGCATGGGCGGCATCATCGCCGGCGTGCGCGCCTCGGCCACCAGCATTGTCGACGCCCGCCTCGGCACCGACGAGGAACCGCTGCAATACGTGCTGGCGCCGTTCAACGACCCGTTCACCGGCCCCACCATCGCCACCAACGACGCCGGCATCTTCAAGGGCGCCATCAGCGGCCTGGGCGCATCGGGCGGCGGCGACTGCCCCGAGCTGGCGATGACCGGCATGTACAACGGCCTGTCGCTGGCCGATCCCGGCGGCGACCTGTTCATGTACACCGACGCCACCGCCAAGGACGCCAGCCTGGCCGGCGCCGTGATCAGCCTGGCCAAGAGCAAGGACATCAAGATTTATCCGCTGCTGTTCGGCAGCTGCTCGCCGCTGACGCCGGGCTTCCTGCAGGCCGCGGCCGAGACCGGCGGCCAGGTGTTCTTCCTGTTCGGCAGCGAGGCCGCCAGCGTCACCCAGCTGGCCGACCTGGTGGTGCGCAACAACGTGGTGCAAGTGCTGTCGCTGGTCGACACCTACCCCAGCGTCAAGCGCTACACGGTGCCGGTCGACAGCAGCATGAGCCGGCTGACGGTGTCGGTCAGCGGCACGGTGCAGGGCGTGCAGCCGGTGGTCACGCTGACGCGGCCGGATGGCGTGGCGATCACCGCCGCCAACGCCACCAAATACCTGAGCCTGACGAGCGGCGTCATCATCTCGATCGACAGCCCGCCGCGCGGCGCCTGGACGCTGGCCATTAGCGGCTCGTCCGACCAGACCTATGTCAACGTCAACGGCGTGGCCGACCTGGCCTTCAGCTCCTTCAAGCTGGCCCGCTTTGGCGCGCTGCCGCCGCACCAGGGCTTGCTGACCATCGACGGCGAACCGGGGCCGGGCCAGTCGCTGTATGCGATCGCCGCGCTGACCGGCATCGCCAGCGCGCCGCAGTTCCAGCTGCGCCGCAAGAACTTCGACCTGCTGTCGCCGCTGGCGCTGGAGCAGGACCAGACCGACAGCGGCAAGTTCTTCGGCGCGCTGACCGTGCCCAATGAAGCCTTCCTCGCCTACGCCACCGGCGCCGACAGTTCCGGCTTCCCGTACCAGCGCCTGGTCAGCGTGATGGTGCAGCCGCAGACGGTGTCGGTGACGCCGCCGTCGCGCCAGGACCTGCGCCCCGGCGTGGCCACCACGCTGTTGTACCTGGTGCGCAACGACGGCCCGGCCGGCACCTTCAGCATCGGTGCCACCGACGACCAGCACTACATCACCTCGGTCACGCCCGCCATGCTGACGCTGGCCAGCGGCGAGAGCGCCAGTGTCGCCGTCACGCTGATGCCGCCGGCCGGCGCGCGCATCGGCAGTTCCGACAGCATCACCGTGTCGGCGCAGAGCACCAGCGTCGCCACGCTCCACAACAGCGCATCGTTGACGGTGTTCGTCACCGGCGCGGCGCAGGTGCCGGGACGGCCCGACTTCACCGCCGCCATCGTCGGCCAGGAAACCGTGGAGCCCGGCCTCGTCGGCATCGATGTGCGGCTCACCAACATCGGCGTCGGCACCGCGCACGACATGACCTTGTCCTCGGTGTCGCTGCGCACCCTGACCGGCTCCGGTACCGTCACGCTGGCCTCGTCGCCGGCGCTGCCGATGGTGACGCCGAACGTCGACGTCGGCAGTTTCTTCACCGTGCACCTGACCGTCAGGGTGCCCGCCACCGTGCAGCGCTTCAGCGTGATCGAAAACGGCAGCGTCAGCGACCTGAGCGGTGTGGTCTACGCCTACTCGCAGGCGCAATCCGTCATCCCCAAATAAACCGGAGGAACCGTCATGAAACCTCGATACCTGTTTGCGCTGGCCGCGCTGCTGTGGAATATGCTCTTGTGTGCTTGTTTGTGGATGCCCGCCGCGCAGGCGACGCCGCTCGTGTTCATCTTCGCCACCTCGCCGGCCGACGGCGCGCTCACCGGCAGTCCCGGCGATACGATAGGCTGGGGCTACCAGCTGGTCAACACCGATCCGTCGAACTGGTTCCTGCCGACCCAGCTCAATGCCACGTCCTTCAGCATCGGCACGCCGGACGCCGGCTACTTCGACTTTCCCGCGCTGGCGCCGAGCTCCGCCATCACGGCCAGCTTCGATGCGCTTGCGCACAATGGCTTATACGGCGTGCAAGTGTTCTCGTCCGCCCTGCCGGGCATGAGCGATAGCGGCAGCTTCTCTCTCTCCGGCGAGTGGTGGAGCGGCGATCCGCTGGCCGGTGGCAGTTTCCTGCAAGTGTCGGATGTGCAGCTGGCGCCGTTCTCGGTCACGCTGGCGGTGACGGCCGTGCCCTTGCCGGGCAGCCTGACGCTGATGGTGGTGGGCCTGCCGCTATCGTGGCTGGCCCAGCGCCGTCGCCAGAAAGGCGCGCAGTTCGGCCGCGCTCCGGGCTGACGGTGTGGCGGGCCGCACGTCCTGGTAGGCGCCGGGACCGGTGCGGCCCAGCAGCTTGAAGGACTTGCCGGCGTAGACGGTGGGCCGCACCTGCAGCACGGTCAGTTGCGACCGGCCATCGCCCGCCGCGCGCACATGCACGATGAACTCGCAGGCGTACAGCCGGCCTTCGGCGTTCCAGTAGTAATCGACGTCGGGGACCAGCAATACATCGTTGCGGCGCTGCTCCGCCGGCAGACGCAGCCACGCCGTCAGGGCCGGGCTGGCCGGCGGCAAGGCCAGGTCGGCATCGGGCGGGAACAGCGGCGCGCCGTAGGGCAGGGCCATGCGGTAGCGCCGGCGTTCTTCGCGTTGCGGGGGAATGCGCTGCACCGCTTGCAGGATCGCTTGCTGCGCCTGTTGCGGCTCCATGTGCACAGTCAGGTCGCCATCCTGCGCGCGCACCGTGCCCGACAGCAGCAATGCCAGCGCGGCCAGGACGGCGCGTTTCATCTCAATCCCATTTGCGGATCAGCCGTTCCAGTTCGCCGTTCTTCTCGAGCTGGAACAGGGCGCGCTCCAGCCGCTCGCTGACGAAGGCGGCGAGTTTTTTACTGGTCACGAAATACAGCTTGGCGCTGTACATCACCTTCGGCAGGATGCGCACCTTGTCGACCGTGCCGGTACGCGCCAGCAGCCGTTGCAGGCCAGGGCCGCGGTGGAAGAACAGGCGTCCGCGTCCGGCGATCAGCTTTTGCAGATTCAGTTGCGGATTGGTGGAGTTGGCGTCGACTTCGATCCCGCCCATCGCAGTCAGGATGTCCTTGGCCGCGAAGCCGCGGTTGATCAACACGATGTTGTCGGGCGCCAGCCGGCGCACGTCGTCCCACTGCGTGATGTTGACCGTGTCCTGGGCGCGCGCCAGGAAGTGGTAATCGATGCTGTACAGCGCCGGCCCGAGGAAGTGAAAGCGCTGCTCGCGCTCGGCGGTGCGCTGTATGGCGCACTGCACGTCCTGCTGGCCGGTTTCCATTTCCGAGTAGGCGCGTATCAGCGGCTTCCAGCGCTGGTCGCCGACGAATTGCAGCGTGGGGTCTATCTGCTCGACGGCGCGCATGATGTCGACGCACAGGCCGACCACGCGGTCCTTGCCATCGACGATGAACTTGGGTTCCGTCCCTTCCTGCGCGGCGGTGCGTAGCACGACGGCACGGACAGGCAGGCTGGTCGATAGCGCAAGCACGCAACATGCCGCACCGAGCAGCCGGCTCCACCCGTTTTGCTGTCCTGCCATCTGTCTCTCCCCATGTCGCATTGAGCACTGTTTGATGACAAGCTTACACCAGTATCGGCCTGTCGTCTCATGGGCATGTGCGGACAAAGCGATGGCCGTCGCGCGGCCTGCCGGCGATGACATCCATGCCGGTCTGGCGCGCGTCCTGGACAAAGCCGCATTTGTTCAGGACGCGGGCCGAGGCGAGATTGTCGTCGGCGACGTAGGCCAGCACGCAGCGCAAACGCCATTGCTGGTCCGCCAGCGCGATCAGGTGGCGCACCGCGCGCGTGGCCAGGCCCTGTCCCGTGTGGTCGCTGGCGATGCGATAGCCGGCTTCCGCGCTGCCGGCCTGGCGGTCGATGTCCTTCAGGTTGGCGCGTCCGACGATGCGGCCTGGCCCGTCCAGGATGACGCAGGGATGCCAGGTGCCGCCGGCGTAGCCGTCCAGGTATTGTTCGATATGGCGCCGCACGCCTTGCGGCGTATAGAACTCCTGCGCGCGCGGCGCGATGTGCTGCTCGAACCATGCGCGGTTCTCCAGTTCGAATTGCAGCAGCGGCGCGGCGTCTTCCGCCTGCAGGTTTCTGATGGTGATGTCGTTCATGCGGCCTCCAAAAAATCTGTTGAACTGGCAACCCGTCCCGCGCAGGCCAGCGTGGCCATGCCCGCCGCCGTCAGTGCCGGGACGATGCCGTAGCGCGTGGCCAGCAGTCCCCACGCCGCGCTGCCGGCGGTCTGGCCGGCGGCGATCGCCAGGATGTGCACCGACAGCGTTCTGGCGCGCACCGCGTCGGGGAAGGCTTTCTGCGCGGCGCCGTTGAGCGTGGTGACGATGGCCGACCACGCCACGCCGCCGCCCAGCACCATCAGCAAACGCAGCGGCTGCGAGGCGGCCTGGCCGATGGTGGCCAGCATGGCGCCATACACGCCCAGGCCGCCGGCCAGCACCATCCGTCTGCTGACGCGGCGGCGCACGGCTGGCAGCACGCCGGCGGCCAGCACCGCGCCGGCGCCCAGCGCGCCCATCAACGATCCGTAGGTGGCGGCGTCGGGATGCAGCAGCGGCAGCAGCGCCGCGAACGCCGCCGACACAAAGAAGATGCCCATCGCATGCAGCAGCAGCGAACGATAGCGGGGCGAGGCGCCGCTGATGCGCAGCGCGCTGCCCATGCTGTGGCGGCGGACGGCGGGCGTCGCCGCGCGCGGCCGTTCCGCCGAACGCCATTGCCGATAGATCCACAGCAGCGCGCTGAAGGACAGCGCGTTAAACCAATACAGCGGACCGGCGCCCGCCAGCTGGAACAGCACGGCGCCCAGGGCCGGCCCGGCCAGCGCCGCCAGGTTGTAGCTCAGGTTGTTCAGTGTGGCGGCCGCTTCCACTTCCTGCGGCGGCACCAGCGAGGACATAGAGGCCTGCCACGCCGGCATCGTGAACGCCAGGCCGGCGCCCATGGCAAAGGTCAGCAGCAGCAAGGCGGGCACCGGCTGCCTGCCGCCCTGGGACAGCAGCGCCATCGCGACGGCGGCCAGCGCCATCACGGCGTTGGTGCGGAACAGCAGCGTGGGGCGGTGCAGCGTGTCGGCCAGCGCGCCGGCGGGCAGGGCGAACAGCAGCATCGGCGCCCAGGTCGCGGTCTGCACCAGCGCCGTCAGCTGCGGCGAATGCGACAGCGAGGCGATCTGCCACGCCGCCGCAAAGGCCTGCATCCGGCTGCCCAGGTTGGACAGCAGATTGGCCAGCCACAGCTGACGGAAGCGCGCGTGGCGCAAGGGCTGGAAAATGGCGGCGGCGTAGGGAGGCGATTGCATGATTGCAGTCTAAAAGCGCGCCGGCGGGCGGGTCAATCTTGATTCCTGCAATCGACATTACAATATGCGCATGAACCAAGACCTGTCCGCATCCGAGGCGGCGCGCATCCTCGGCGTCAGCCTCGCCACCTTGTACTCGTATGTCAGCCGGGGGCTGCTGACCTCCGCCAGCGCGCAGTCGGAGCGCCGCAAGCGCTATCCGCACGACGAGGTGCTGCGGCTGGCCGCGCGCAAGGCCGACGGCAAGCGCGGCGGCCACACGGGGCCCGCCGCGATGAGCTGGGGCACGCCGGTGCTGGAGACGCGCATCTCCGGCATCGCCGACGGCCGCCTGCACTATCGCGGCCACGACGTGCTGGCGCTGGCCGCCGGCGCCACGCTGGAGCAGGCGGCTTGCCTGCTATGGGACGACGGCGGCATCGACTACTTCGCCGCGGCCGACGCCGCGCACGCGCGGTTCGCCGCGGACGTTGCGGCGGCCATCGACAGCACGCGCGCCATGCCGCCGCTGGAAGCGGCCATGTGCATGCTGCCCGTGTGCGCGCAGTCGCTCTCCGCGCGCGACGATTTCGTCGCCGGCGCCGCCTTGATGCGCATGCTGGCCGCGTTGTTGCTGAAGCGCGCGCCATCGACGCAGCCGCTGCACCTGCAAGTGGCGCAGGCATGGCAGGCCGATGCCGCGCAAGCCGAGTGGATACGTGCGGCGCTGGTGCTGCTGGCCGACCATGAATTGAACGCCTCGGCCTTCACCGTGCGCTGCGTGGCGTCGACCGGCGCCGGCCAGCCCGCCACGCTCGGCGCCGGCCTGGCCGCCTTGTCCGGCCCCCAGCACGGCGGCGGCAGCACCGTGATCCGCGCCATGCTGCAAGCGGCGCTTGCATCGGACAGCATCGAATCCGGCATCGCCGCCTGGCTCGACAGACGCGATCCCGACATGGTCGGTTTCTCGCACCCCCTGTACCCGCAAGGCGATCCGCGCGGCGCCTGCCTGCTGGGCCGCATGTCGGCGTGGCCGCAGGCCGGCGCCGTGCTGGCGATCGGCGAGCGCGTCGCCGCGCGGCTGGGCATGCCGGCCAACGCCGACTTCGCGCTGTCGGCCATGAGTCTGGTCTGCGGCTGGCCGCCGGCGGCTGGGGAAATCCTGTTCGCGCTGGCCCGTTCCGCCGGCTGGATCGCGCACGCTGCCGAGCAGGTCGCCACCGGCAGCATGATCCGTCCCCGCGCCCGGTATGTGGGCAGCTACCGGCCTGATGAGGGCGCCGCGCCACGTATCGGGAAAACGGCCTCTGATACAATGTAGCGGACCAAACAGATGGCGTCGGGCGCATGGCTGACGTGCACCACCATGTGGGAAAAAAATTGAACACTGCCAAGTCACGCCATGTGACCGCAACCCGGGGCTGGCCATCTCGCTGGCGGCGGCCGCTGCTGTTCCTGCTGGGTGTCCAGGCCTCCCTGGCGGGTGCCCAGCATCTCTCCGAACCGCAGTTCGTTCAGACGCTCGCGAACAACAGCATTGTGGACGGGGTGGTCTCCGCGCTGGCGCAGGACGCCCAGGGGTATATCTGGGCCGGCGGCCCAACCGGCGTGGCGCGCTATGACGCCTATCAATTCGTCAGATTCCCGCTCAAGGAGCATGTCGGCGACGCCGAGCTCATCAGTTTCGTCTCGGCGATCGCGGCCGGGCGCGACGGACGAGTGTGGCTGGGCGTGCCCTCGGTCGGGCTGGCGGGGCTGGACCCGCGCAGTGGGCGCTCGGTGTTTTACCGTCACGATCCGAAGCACCCGCAATCGTTAGCCCAGGGCGCGGTCCGTACCATCATTGCCGACGGCGCCGATGGTTTCTGGATCGGCACCGAGGGCGGCGGGCTGGATCACTTCGACCCGTCCACGGGCCGGTTCGCGCATGTGCGCGCCGACGACGACGCCCAGCCGGGCAACAACATCGCGGCCCTGCTGCTCGACCGCCGCGGCGACCTGTGGGTGGGCAGCGAGAAGGGACTGGTGCGCAAGGCGCGCGCGGCCGACCGCTACCTGCCGGTGCTGCGCGATCCGCAGGATCAGGCAAGGCTGGCGCGTCTGGTGGTGTCCAAACTGCGGGAGGACCGCGCCGGCCGCCTGTGGGTCGGCACCGTGAGCGGCGAGCTGTTGATTGTGGACCCGGCGTCCGGACGGGCCACGTGGCTGCCCGATGGCGAGGCCGCGCCGGGCAGCGCGGTCCACGCCATCGAGGAAACCGATGGCAACCAGATGTGGATAGGGCGGACCAACGGGATAGAAATCCGGGCGGCCGACAGCGGCGCGGTGCAGCAGCGGATACGGCACATCGCCAGACGGATCGGCGCGCTGGCGGCGCCGATCGTGCAGGGCATCGTGCGCGACCGCTCGGGTGTGCTGTTTGTCGGCACCTACGGCGGTGGCGTGCAGCGCTATGTGCCGCCGCTGCCGGGCATTGCCGTGCACCGGCCTGCGCTCGACGATCCATCGGACGGCATCGTCACGCGCGGCATCGTTGAAACGCGCAACGGCGAAATCTGGCTGGGGCGCGCCGAGTTCGGCGTTTCCGTGCTGGACCAGACCTTGCGGCGCACCGGCAACCTGACACTGCCCGCCCAGCCGGCAAGAGGCAGCGCGCCCGACGAGCAGGTGCTCAGCCTCGCGCAGGGGCGCGACGGGCATGTCTGGACCGGCACTGGCACCGGCGTGTACGAATTCGACGAGGGCCACCGCTTCATACGGCGTTTCGACGTCGCCGGCGGCATCCGGCGGATGCTGGCCGACCGCGATGGCGTGTTATGGATCGCCACCCCGAATGGATTGCTGCGCAAAGCCGCGGACGCGAGCGCGCCGGCGCCGGTGATGCTGGCGGGCGGCGGCGCCATGCGCGGCATCGTCGACGCCGTGGCGCAGGACCCCGCGGGGCGCGTGTGGGCCGGTACTGCCGCCGGCGTGTTCCGCGTCGACGCCGCCAGCGGCACGGCGCACCAGCTGGCGGCGGCGCCGCAACCGGCCGATGGCCACTACGCCGTGAAAGGCCTGCTGGCCGACGCCGACGGGCTCTGGATCGACTCCGACGGCGGGCGCTATCGCGTCGACCGGATTGAGGGCGACACGGCGCGCTACACACTGGCCATCGACAGCAAGGGGCCGGGCGGGCATCCCATCGGCGCCAATTTACTGCGCGACCGGGCCGGGCGGATATGGACCCAGCGCGGCATGTACGATCCCGCCTCCGGGCGTTACGACGAATTGAGCTTTGCCGACGGGGTCGACATCGGCACCGGCTGGTTCCGCTCGTACGCCCAACTGCGCGACGGGCGCATGCTGTTCGGCGGCTCGTCCGGCTTGCTGGTGGTGGAGCCGGATAAATACGCGGTCTGGTCGTATCGTCCGCCGGTGTTGCTGACCGCGCTGTCGGTCGGCGCGCGGCAGGTGGCGCTTCCCGCGTCGGGCGGGATCACCGTGGCACCGCCGCAGCGGTCGTTCCGCGCCGAGTTCACCGCGCTTGACTACAGCGCCCCCGAGCGCAACCGCTATCGCTACCGGCTGCAGGGATATGATCCCGTCTGGCGCGAAACGGACGCCAACCTGCGCGTGGCCAGCTACGACAACTTGCCGCCGGGCGCATACACGCTGCAGGTGCAGGGCAGCAACCGCAACGGCGTATGGAGCGATACGCAGGCGTCGCTGGCGGTGACGGTGTTGCCGGCCTGGTGGGAAACGTGGTGGGCCAGGCTGGGCATGCTGGCGCTGGCCGGCGCCGCGATGATGGGCGTGGTGCAGTGGCGCACGCTGCGCCTGCGTCGCGGCAAGGAAGAACTGGAATCGCGCATCGCCGAGCGCACCGCGGAGCTGCAGGAAATGGCGGCCGCGCTGGCGGCCAAGTCGCAGGCGCTGGAAATGGCGAGCTTGACCGATCCGCTGACCGGCTTGCACAACCGCCGCTTCCTTGACGAGCGCATCGACGCGGACATCGCGCTGTCTGTCCGCCACCATGAGGACTGCCTGCGCCGGCCCAAGGCCTCAAGCGAGGAGGCCGATCTGATCTTCTTCCTGATCGATATCGATCATTTCAAACAGGTCAATGACCGCTACGGGCACGGCGGGGGCGATGCTGTGCTCAGCCAGATGCGCCACCGCTTGCGCGGCATCTTCCGCGAGAGCGATTATGTGATTCGCTGGGGCGGCGAGGAATTCCTGGTGGTGGCGCGCGGCACCCGGCGCGACCGCGCTGCGGAATTGGCGGAGCGTGCGCGCGCGGCGGTGGCCGACGAGCCCTTCGTGCTGCCGGACGGCCGCCTGCTGCCGAATACCTGCTCGGTCGGTTATGCGTGTTTCCCGCTCTCCAGCCGGCTCCCCCGTGCGCTGGACTGGCAGGCTGTCAGGGAGGTGGCGGATGCGGCGCTGTATCTGGTGAAGCACAGCGGCCGCAATGGCTGGTGCGGGGTGATGGAGCTGGACGTCCCGGATGAGGACGCGCTGCGCCGTTTACTGCAGCAGCCTTTGACGGCATGGGACGAGTCGGGCGGCGCCGCCGTTCAACGCTCCTGGCGCACACCGGCAAGCCTCTGAAGAGGGCTTGATCACAGAGCCCGGCGGCGGCTTCGTCAAAACCAGGCCGGGGAGTATGAATTTCATTTTACTTGGTGTAAGGTAATTGATTCCTACACCGTCCTTTTTTTTGGGGGAGGCCACATGTCATGCCATCGTGCCCCACAGTTGCGAGCGCAACTGGGCGAATGGCTGTTCTTTCCGATCATGCTAGCCATCGCTGGCGCGCTGGGCTTTGATGCGCGCGCACAGGCATCGGCAATGCCGGAAGTGATTGTCGGCATGGGGCTGCCCAAGCCACCCTACATCATGGAATCGGCTACCGCGGGCCTCGATTACGACATTGCCAAGCGGGCCATGGAGGCCGGCGGCTACAAGATGGTGGGCCGGAGTTTGCCACAGACGCGGGCATTGGCAATGCTGCGTGTCGGCCAGCTCGACGGCATGCTGTCGACGACAGAAGGGATCGGTGGCCAGGATTTCTTCACCGACCCTTACATTGTTTACCAAAACGTCGCGACCACGCTCACCAGCCGGCACCTGGTGCTTCGGCAGATTGAGGACTTGTCCGGCTATTCGGTGGTGGCATTCCAGAACGCCAGCATGGTGCTGGGCGAGCGTTTCAGCGTGGCCGTAAACGGCCATGCGGATTACCGGGAGGTGCCATCCCAGATCACGCAAAACAAGCTGCTCTTTACCGGCAGGGTCGATGTGGTGGTGGGGGACCGTTTGATCTTTCACTACTTCAGCAACAAGCTCGATCCGCAGATCGATGGCACGAAGGCGGTGACCTACCACAGGATCTTTCCGGAAAGCCCGCGCAAGGCAGTGTTTCGCGATGCGCGCGTGCGCGACGCCTTCAATGCCGGCCTGAAGATCATACGCGCCAACGGTACGTATGATGCGATCATGGCCCAATACATCGGCGCAGCACGGCCCTGAAAGGCACGCAAAAAAGGCCTACGCGCCGGAGCGGGTAAGCCTCAATTGGTACTGCTGAATTCGGTGGTAGGCCGTGCGGGATTCGAACCTGCGACCAACGGATTAAAAGTCCTCGATGCTATCGGAAAGTAACCCATATACAGTCTGGATTTCCGAAAAAACGTGGGGAATATTTTCTCCTATTCTTCCTCTTTCTTGGCCCGGCAGTTCCATTTGTTGCCGCGGAATATTCCCCCAAAAATCGTTGTTTCGGCCGGCCTGCCAGGGCAGTCCGACGATCGCATGCCAAGTTCCGCGTCCGACTCCATTCTGAGCGAGGTGGCCTGCCTACACCGGCTTTTGGACGTGCGATTTGACTGTGTTCCGGTTCGCGCCGGTCAACGTCAAACCAAGGGAAAGTCCGATAAATTGGTAAAGGCCCCCCAATGCCTTAGAACACGTGAATCAAGGCTGCCCTTGAATCGGCATGAGAACTGAAAGTGGAAGGTTGGATGGTGCGTTCGTTAGCCCAAATGCTTTTACCTCAATAGGGCTAGCCGGCTTGGTGCCGACTGTTGGTTTAAAAGAGAAGGTACAGATGTTTCCGATCCATTTAGCCGAGACAGCGCCTGGGTTTACTCCGTTGACCACGGAAGCAGTCCATGGAAGGTTGCAGATATTTTCGTTGAAGTCTGCAAATGATGCTTCAAAGTGATCTCTAACCCAGCCAGGATTTAGCGACGCTGGGTCGCTAGTGGCAGCGCCTCTGACCAGGTCGATGCTGTCCTGCAGAACCTGCCCATATGAGCGAACCGGACTATCTTGAGCATTGGACTCGTCGAGGACATACGTGTTGTAACCAGAAAATGTCAGTTGACGCGCAAGCGTGCCAGTGGCTGACGTTGACCCTTGGAATGTGACGACCCCAAGACCTGCGGTCGCGTTGGCGGATGTCGTAGCTTGCCCCTGCATGGAAGATGTTCCAGAATTGGACGCCCAAAGCAATTTATACTCTTGAGCAACGATAATAGGCAACGTCAGAGGTGCTGTTGCATAAGCAATGTCCACCTCGTTTGCAATGGAATAGAGAATATCCAGACGCGCACGATTGCTCAGTTTGTTTCCCTGCGAAGTGTTGTTTGGAAAAAACGCCGCAATTACGGGAGAAAAAACTGTGGCTTTTGCAATGAGCATGGCTTTGGAAGTCTTGAGAGCTTCATTGGCTGAACCCTTGAAATCTCCGAGGCCGCCAAACCCCGACACACCTAGAGACAACGCTGCGCTAAAGTAACCAGAACAGTCCATCGTATAGACGGTAGAGTTAATTCCTTGGTCAACCAACACCAAAGGATTCGTACCAATGTAGCTTGCTGAGCCTTTCAAACGTGCTGCAGTCGGAGGGGCTCCGGCAGAGTGCGCGAAGGATACGGTGTTTAGCACAGCGGCGGCTGACGTTTCCCTGATCGCTCTGAATGTAGGTAGATTTTTTTTATCAGGGAAGAGCAGGTTGTCCAAGTCTTCTGGTATGTAACCATCGGGATAATCTTTGTTGAGCTTTGACTTAATTTTTTCCGGTAGAGGGCACCCGTTGTTGGCGAAGACCGCCTGAATCTCTTGGCGCAGAGTTTTGCCAGAATTAGGCATAACTTCATCGTTGATAAACGCGGATTTTATCTGTGCTTCGAATCGACCGGGTTTGGACTCAACGAGCAATTTTTCAAAAGTGGATAATTGCGGCACAGTAGGAGCAGCAAATACTGGCGCTGAAAAGATTATGGAAAATGCCAGGGTTGTTGGTATGACTCGGGTAGAGGGAGAACTATTGAGAGGCTTCAATTGATACTCCATTTAAGTGGGGTTATTGTATTTTTGCTACTGGAAATATTAACCGAAAAAACCCTAAAACCCAAGCGAATATTTTTAAATTTGCAAGCTATGATAAAACTTTACAACACCTGTCAGGTATGCCTATATCGCGACAGATGCGTGGCGTTTCCCGGACATTAGGGATGGATTTGCGGAGGCAGATCGCCGACTTGGGCATTGATTGCCCCGCTAATCTCAGCCACAGAGTAGGGGGGTATTCTGCTATGAACGACATGGTGACAACTAGCGCACAATGGTATCAAGTCGTGTAGTGGATCTACTTCATATACCTCGCCAATTGTTGAAAGTGGCGTGATATGATGAACATGGATAAGATCAGAACCTATAGCGCCGTACTTGTCCTCGTAATTTAAACCGCATGCGTTGCAGGTAGGCCCGTAGTGCTCGATGCATAGCCGTCGGGCCGTACTATTTCGCTCGTATGTAGTCAGCTCAACAGTCCTTGCGCCTCCCTCAGTTAGGGGAATATTTTCTATTGAACCAATTGTTTGTTGTGGCGTTACCGAAGATGGCGGGAGTATGCCATTCACAAACTCACCGGCCACTCCCGTGACGTTGGCATTCCATACGCCCCATTCGCCAATAGAAAGAGTGGACTTCGGTGGGGAACGATGTAGGCGCGATGCCATCTCGCCAGTTGCTGGATCTCGCCACATTTCCCGGATGTTAGTATTTCGTTCGTGAAAATACGCAGCCGGCCACTCCCCCAATTGATAAATCCAAGACTTGCCTTTTGCATAACATCTGCGCGAGATCTCCAAACACTCTTGGTCTGACGGAACTGCGACGGAAATATGAAATGGTTGCGTAGTTTGATCGGGAGGCGGAATTAGGTACGCGTAATTTTTAGTTTGCTTTACAAGTGTCCAACCTCTTCTCGGAAGAATGACACTAAGCGTGAGCGCTGCGCCGAATCGATATACCATCGGCCCATATTTCTTTGGTGCCTTGCCTTCCGGAATAATTTCAATTCTTTGGATCGACCAACCTGGTGGAGTGTGACTCTTAGCGGCTGGCTCATCCAATTCAAAATCCTCCTGAGCATCTATTTTCATTTCATTTCCTCTTCCGGCAATGCGGCGTTATTCCAACATCCTGGGCTGCGTGAATCGAAGAATCTGATGTCCGCTATGTCGATTGCATGAAGTTGTTCTTCGATCCTTTGTGCGTATGCTTGATCTGCGCCCCAAACGGAAACGGCAACTCGTTGACAGCGTGCGCGTCTGATCTGTTCCAGCAGATGTCTTTCTTGTTCGCCAATTCCCCATCCATATATGACCAATGAAGTGCCCAGATCGGGTAGAACTTCACGATAGACGCGCTGTAGATAGGATGAGCTTTGGATGGCGTCCTTCTTGTGGCTTGCTGTGCCTTCGCAAACGAAGAGCGGCACAGTATCACCACTGTCCCATTCATTTAAAATGGTCTCTAGCAGTGCCGCCCCTCCGGCGGTGATCTTGCTCTCAATCTCGCCGCGTGTTCTTGTAAGCGCTAGATTGCCGTGCGGATAAAAGTAGAGTGTGGATCCGCCTGCGGCTCCCCAGGGCGCACGCAAACGCTTCCAGTCCTCTGTAAATGACCCTGCATTGAAGCAGTCTTTGAACCAATTTGGTTTCCAGTGACGGCCATACATCGCTGCCCAATAGACGACCAGATCATAGTTTAGTGACACCACGGTCTTAAACCCGCTCATGAACTCGAAGATTGGGCGCAGATGCGGCAGGGCGTTGTCGTAGGTCACATGGACGCTGCGGACAGTTGCAATTAAGGCGGTACGAACTTGGCTGTATGCGGCCTCAACCTCGCCCCCCGGAATTCCTAGCGCTTGGTTGACAAGCTTGGCTTGCCAGAGGCGACGCAATACCAATTCAAAATCGTTTTCGTTGAACGCTGCAAATACTGCGGCAACATCCGCAGTAAGGTGGCCTTGTGTTCGCGCAGCTTCGAACAGTGACGCATATTGAAATCCATTGTGAACGGCTATGCTCGCCCCGTTTCCTAGTAGCAGCCCATCCGAAAAATCTGCTTGCAAATCTGCCCACTGAACAATATCTGGCACGAAACGTCTCCCGTTTGCTTGATTAAGAATGGGGTGCTACAACTTCGGCTATTTGTTGCCCGCCTGTGCCGGTTAGTTGTGTCCGTCCGAAAACGTAAATCTAACGCTGTACTTGCGAAGAATGAGATTCGGCACCATGCGGGCCGCCGCTCTTGCTTTTCCATCGAAGTCCGAAGCCACCAAGATGCCGCGCACTTTTCCGCTATCCTCTTCTGTCGCAATGTCTCCCATGTAGCTGAGAATCTGTCCGACTGCCTCACGGCCCGCACGTCCGGCTTTAAGTTCGATGACGACCGCTACACCTGCCGCATCACGGGCCATGATATCGATGAAACCAGAGTCGACTGAGCGCTCTGCTCCATCGTCAATGATCGAGATACCCTGCTCAAGCTGATGAATCTCTACTCTCAAAGCGGCTTGCATATCGCGCTCCAAGCCGATCCGCTGGCCATTTTTTTCGTCAGCGATTGAAGGGCTATCAACTCTTGCAGTTGGGAGCGCTGATGCCACTTTCTGAAGGCCTGGAGAGTCCCCGAACTTCAAATACCTTTTGATCGCATCTCGATATGAAGATAGGTTCTTGAGAATGACACCCTCAATGGGAATTTTGCTGGGGTTGGGGCGATTGTTGCGCTCGTCATCTTTCGAGTAACGCATAGCTGCCAGGAGGCTTTCCATGCGATCCATAGCGAAATGCTCGTCTAGGTTGCCGTAGTGCTCTTCGACGCGTGCTGTACGGTACAGTTGAGCGTTAATGGTGTTGGTTTCGTACTTCTGCCCCTCTAGCCATTGGCGGTAGACTTCCTTTTGCATGGAAAAGCTCCTCAGCAATTTTTGGTTGGGACAATGTACCGCAATCTCGGGATGGGAAGGCGTATGGCCGAGAACTTTTTAGTACCTGAGTGACCTGAGCTGGTGAAGCGACTGAACTTGATCGGGAGGTGGGCTGGGACGAGTCGGGTGAGAAAATATTCCCCAATTGAGGAATATTTTTCATATGCAGACACAAAAAAGGGCTTCGCGCCGAAGCGGGAAACCCTGTTCTGTACTGCTAAAATTCGTGGTAGGCCGTGCGGGATTCGAACCTGCGACCAACGGATTAAAAGTCCGCTGCTCTACCAGCTGAGCTAACGACCCCCGAAAGAGGCCGTATTATATACAGCCTTGCGCAAACTGCAAAGGGTTTTGTGAAAACAATTTATTCACTTCTCACTTCATCCCCAGCGCCGCCGTCACCTTCAGCACCTCGTCCGCCGTGGTCACGCCTTCCTGCACCTTCATCGCGCCGGCGATGCGCAGCGGCTTCATGCCGTCGGCCACGCTCTGGCGGCGCAGCGCCTGGATGTCGGTCTGCTCGCGCACCATGTCGCTGAAGCCCTCGGTCACCGTCAGCAGCTCGTAGATGCCGGTGCGGCCGCGATAGCCGGTCTGCCGGCATTCGGGACAGCCCACCGGCCGATACACCTTGCTCGGCTTGGGCAAGTCCCAGGCCCCGCCTATGCTTTGCCAGATGTCGTCGGTCAGTTCGCCGTCGTCCTTCTTGCACTCGGTGCACAGCGTGCGCACCAGGCGCTGCGCCATGATGCCGATCAGGGTGGCCTCCAGCAGGTAGTAGGGCACGCCCAGCTCCAGCAGGCGCATCACGGCCGATGGCGCGTCGTTGGTGTGCAGCGTGGACAGCACCAGGTGGCCGGTCAGCGCGGCCTGGATCGCCATCTCGGCGGTGGCCAGGTCGCGGATCTCGCCGACCATGATGATGTCCGGGTCCTGCCGCATCAGCGCGCGCACGCCGTCGGCGAACGACAGCTCGATGCCCGGCTGCACCTGCATCTGGTTGAAGGCCGGCTCCACCATCTCGATCGGGTCTTCCACCGTGCAGACGTTGACCTCCGACGTCGCCAGCGCCTTCAGCGTGGTGTACAAGGTGGTGGTCTTGCCGGAGCCGGTCGGCCCGGTCACCAGGATGATACCGTGCGGGCGCGCGGTCAGCGCATCCCAGCGCTGCGCGTCGTCGGCGGGGAAGCCCAGCTCCGGCAGGGTCTTGACCACCACGTCGGGATCGAAGATGCGCATCACCAGTTTTTCGCCGAAGGCGGTCGGCAAGGTCGACAGGCGCAGTTCGATTTCCTGGCCGCCGGCGGTGCGGGTCTTGATGCGGCCGTCCTGGGGGCGGCGCTTTTCGATCACGTCCATGCGACCCAGCAGCTTGATGCGCGCGGTCATCGCGATCATCACCACCGCCGGCACCTGGTACACCTGGTGCAGCACGCCGTCGATGCGGAAGCGGATCGCCGCCATGTCGCGCTTGGGTTCCAGGTGGATGTCCGAGGCGCGCTGTTCGAACGCGTACTGCCACAGCCAGTCGACGATGTTGATCACGTGCTGGTCGTTGGCGTCGACCTGCTTGTTGGTCTTGCCCATCTCGACCAGTTGCTCGAAGTTGTTGCGCAGCGCGAGATCGTTGGTGTTGTTCTTGTTGGCCTTCTTGATCGACTTGGCCAGGCTGAAGAACTGCGTGGTGTATTGCGCGATGTCGAGCGGGTTGGCGATCACGCGGCGTATCGTGCGGCGCGAGATCTTGGCGATCTCCGCTTCCCACTCGATGGCGTAGGGATCGGCGGTGGCCACCACCAGCGTGTCGCCGTTCAGCTCCAGCGGCAGGATGTTGAAGCGCGCCGCGTAGCTGGCCGACATGACGTCGGCCACGCGGGTGAAGTCGATCTTCAGCGGATCGATGCGGGTGAAGGCCAGGCCGGTGCGCGCCGCCAGCCATTCGCACAGCGCGTCCAGGGTCAGCAGCTTGTGCGGCGGCTGCGCCGACAGCAGCTTGCCATGCGCCACCGCGCACAGCGGATGCATGGGGCCGATGGCGTTCTTCAGGATGCCCTGGCTCTGCGCGTAGAGCTCCTTGACTTCGGCCTTGCGTATCATGCCGTCGGCCAGCAGCCAGGTGTAGATCTGTTGCAGATCGAGCGGCGCCGGTTTGCCGGCGGGACTGATGCTAGGTGCGGACGTTGCGGACATCGTGCCACTTTCAAAAGTCGGCAGCGGAACGGCCCGCTGCCGCATTAGCCCTGTTTACTTCGCTGCGATGCCCTTGACCCAGGTCTTGGCCGGCAGCTTGGTGTCGGCGGTGATCTGCGCGGCACGCGCGGCCAGCGCCTCCAGGTCGATCGCGCGCTTGCGCTTGAAGGCGATCGCCACCACGTTACCATCATGTACCTGCGGCAGGCAAATGACTTGCTCGAACGCGAACTTGATGGCCTTGATGTTGCGCGTATAGCTGGGATGGTCGCCGAACAGGTTGACTGTCATGATGCCGTCGTCGGTCAGGCAGGCGTTGCCGGACTGGTAGAACTCGGCGCTGTCGAGCACCGGGCCGCGCGCGGTGGCGTCGTACAGGTCCGCCTGCAGCACGTCCAGCGTGCCGGCGTTGGCTGGGTCGTTGACGTAGTCGAGGGCGTCCATCTCCACCACGTTCAGGCGCTCGTCGTTGTCCGGCAGCTTGAACATCGAGGCGCAGATGGCGATCACCGAGGGGTTCAGCTCGACCGCCGTGACGGCGGCGTCGGGGAAGGTGGTGTAGCAGTATTTGGTCAGCGTGGCCGTGCCCAGGCCCAGCTGGGCGATCCGCGCCGGCTTTTCCAGCCACAGCATCCAGGCCATCATCTGCTGCGCGTATTCCAGCTCGGGCCAGTTCGGCTTGCGGATGCGCATCGCGCCCTGCACCCATTCCGTGCCGAAGTGCAGGTAGCGCACGCCGTCCTGCTCCGACAGCGTCACCGGTGCGTACTTGGGCTTGCGGGCGGGCGGCGAGGCCGGACGGGAGGATTCTACTTGTTCGATGGATTTTCGTTTGATCAGCATGGCGTGGGGCGGGCGACAGGGGTGAAGCAGCATTATCCCGCGATGCCTTGCAGCAAAGCAAGCCTGAAAACGACACTGCCGGTCATCGGACCGGCAGTGCTGGGGGAGAGGCGGGAGATTAACGCTGCATCGGTTCCACGACCACGCGCAGGCGCACGCGCTCGCCCGGATCGTAGGACATCACGCTGGTGTAGTTGCGGCCGCGATAGTCGTAGGTGACTTCATAGCCGGAGGTGCGCGATTCCCAGTGGTCGACGGTGCGGCACTGTTTCACTTGCTGTTCCTGGGTGCCGCCGCTGGACGGGGTGTTGGCGTTGTCGATGCGGTCGCCTGCAACGGCGCCGGCGATGGCGCCTGCCGCGGTCGCCACCGAGCGGCCGGTGCCGCCGCCAACCTGGTTACCGGCCAGACCGCCGATCAGGCCGCCGATGATGGCGCCGCCCACGCCGCGCTGAGGCGCCGGCTGCTGGACCTGGACGTATTCGGTGCGGCATTCCTGGCGCGGACGGTTGATCTGTTCCACTTGCGGGGTCACACGAACGACGCGGCCGAAATCTTCAAAATCGGCAGCTTGGGCGGCGAAGGGCAGGGCGCCTACGCAAAGTACGGATGCGATCAGTTTGGCTTGCAAGTTCATTTGGTACCTCGTTTCAGTTTGGATGTCTTATCAGGGATTCTGATATTGCATGGTTTGTATGGTAATCCCGTAAGCTGGCAGCAACTAGTGCTAAACAGGTATCTGTGGCAACAAATTGTAACAGTGGTCACGAAACGGCGTCGTGGGGCCAAAAGAGGGAATTGTGCCGATTTGACCCCTAAAATCCTCGCAAAATGTTCTGTTTTTAACAAATATTGCGTGGGTCATCACATTCGTATTGATCTGAGAGGAACAACACGTTACCCTAATATGCGTATGGGATTCGAGAAACATATTGAATCAGCCATGGCGAACGCAGACCAGTTCGCCGTGTAAAGTGGACAGGTGCTCAAATTATTTACTCTTTAATTCACAAAATAGGCACGCTCGACAGTAAAGTGGACACACCGTACATACCAGGTCAAATTGAGGGAAACATGAGTTTGCTAATGACCGTGCCGCCCAACCTCGTGCAATCGATCCGCGCCTTCCGCGTAGTCGAACTGCAGGAAGAAGCGGCCCGCCTGGGACATCACTTCCTGTACGCGCATTGCATCGCCGGCGCGACCAAGCAGCAAGTCCTGGGCATCATTGCGGAATCGTTCCTGTTCCCCAAGGGTATAGGCAAGAATTTCGATGGTTTGCGGACGACATTGACCGAAACCATGGCCGGCGCCGGCACCCAGAGTGGTTTCCTGGTGGTGCTGGAGCAATTGCCCAATACCCAGAAATTTGACAAGGAAGCACGGGAAACCCTGCTGGATGTCTTCCGCGACGCTGCCGATTACTGGGCCGACAAGAAAGTCCCGTTCCGGGTATTTTACTCCTTCGAGTAAGCCGGCATCCCCTCCCGCGCCTGCGTTGGAGCGGCGCTTCTGCGCCCCGTGGCGTCCTGCTGCATTGCAACAATTCTTGTTCAGTTGTAGTCCCGACTGCCTGAACAAGGTACAATGTCGGCCTATGAAAAACATCGTCATCCTGATTTCCGGTCGCGGCAGCAATATGGAAGCGGTGGTCCGCGCGGCGCAAGCCGAGCGCTGGCCCGCCCGGATTGCCGCCGTCATCAGCAACCGCGCCGACGCCTCCGGGCTGGTATTCGCTGCTGAACATGGAATCCCGACGGCCATCGTTGCTAATAAAGACTACGCCAGCCGCGCCGAGTTCGACGCCGCCCTGCAAACCGTGATCGACGGCTTCGCCCCCGATCTGGTGGTGCTGGCAGGTTTCATGCGGATTTTGACGGAGCAGTTTGTCGCGCATTACGCCGGCCGCATGCTCAACATCCATCCATCGCTGCTGCCGCTGTTCCCCGGCCTGGCGACCCATGCGCAGGCGCTGGCCGCCGGCGTGGCAGAGCATGGCGCGACGGTGCATTTCGTGACAGCCGAACTCGATCACGGGCCGATGGTGGCGCAAGCCGCCGTGCCCGTGTTGCCCGACGATACGGTTGAAACCCTGTCCGCCCGCGTGCTGCAGCAGGAGCATGTGATTTACCCGCGGGCGATACGCTGGTTCGTAGAAGGCAGGCTGACGATAGCGCAGGGCGCGGTCCACGTGGACCATACAAAGTAAAACTAACCAAGGAATTCCATGAGATTGCCACCAGCGATACTCGCCAACGCCGAAGAAGTGTTGCGCGAGATTTTGCGCTTTGCCGCGCCGGCCGACACCACCCTGTCGCGCTATTTCAAAGACCACCATCGCCTGGGCGGCCGTGAGCGCGGCGCCATCGCCGAGTGCATCTACAACGTGCTGCGCAACAAATCGTTTTATACCGATTTCTCCGAGGCGGGCGGCGGCGCCACCATGCGCCGCCTGACCTTGCTGGGCATGGCGGACGCGGTCGGCGTCGAATCGCTGGGCGGCCTGACCGAGGAGGAAGTGTCGTGGGTCGAGCGCATCCTGCAGATCGACCGCAAGGTGATGCACAAGTCGAGCCGCTCGAACATGCCGAAGTGGCTGTTCGACAAACTGGTCGAGCAGATGGGCGAAGAGGAAACGCTGGCGCTGGCCGACGGCATGAACTCGCCCGCGCCGCTGGACCTGCGCGTCAACGCCATGAAGGCCACCCGCGACGAGGTCGCCGCCAAGCTGCTGGAAGCGCCGATCCGCAGCACGCCGACCCCGTTCGCACCGCTGGGCCTGCGCGTGACGCAAAAGCCTGCGCTGCAAAACCTGCCGCTGTTCAAGGAAGGCCATATCGAAGTGCAGGACGAAGGCAGCCAGATCCTGTCGGCCATCGTCGGCGCCAAGCGTGGCGAGATGGTGGTGGACTTCTGCGCCGGCGCCGGCGGCAAGACGCTGGCACTGGGCGCGACCATGCGCAACACCGGCCGCCTGTACGCCTTCGACGTCTCCGAGAAGCGCCTGGCCAAGCTGAAGCCGCGCCTGGCGCGCAGCGGCCTGTCCAACGTGCATCCGGTGCAGATCGCGCACGAGCGCGACGCCAAGATCAAGCGTCTGGCCGGCAAGATCGACCGCGTGCTGGTCGACGCGCCTTGCTCGGGCCTGGGCACCCTGCGCCGCAATCCCGACGTCAAATGGCGCCAGCAGCCAAGCGCGATCGGCGAACTGCAGGTCAAGCAGGCCGCCATCCTGGCCGGCGCCGCGCGCCTGTTGAAGGGCGGCGGCCGCCTGGTCTACGCCACGTGCAGCTTCCTGGACGACGAGAACGACTTCATCGCCAAGCAGTTCCTGGAGACGCATCCGGACTTCGAGCTGGTGCCGATGAACAAGGTGCTGGCCGAACAGCGCATCGAGCTGGAGATGGGCGACTATCTGAAGCTGCTGCCGCACAAGCATCAGACCGACGGCTTCTTCGCCGCCGTGTTCGAGCGCAAGCCGATGGCCAAGAAAGTCATCGTCAAGGATGAAGAGGAAGCCGCCGACGAGTGATCGGCCGCACGACTCATCGCAAAAGGCCGGGTTTCCGGCCTTTTTTACGTTAATCTACACACCTCAGCCATTACGCCCTCCACCCATGTCACAACAACCGCCCCTGCTTAATCTGATCGACGACCTGACCGGCGACCTGCAAGATCCCAGCCGGCTGTGGCAGCTTGCCGCCATCGTCGGCTCCGTGGTCCTGGGCTGGGGCCTGGCGCGGCTGCTGAAGAAGCGCTTCGGCCGCCAGGAAGTGCATAGCGGCGTACTTGGCTTCGGGGTGGAAAGTTTCGGCCGCGTGATGGCACCGCTGGCCGTGGTCTGCCTGCTGGCGCTGTCGCGCGTGGCGCTGTCCAAGTATCAATTCCACGTCAACCTGATCAAGGTGGCGCTGCCCATCTTCGGTTCGCTGGTGGTGATCCGCTTCGCGGTCTACCTGCTGCGCCGTGTGTTTGCGCGGCACGGCCAGATCAGCGCCACCATGCTGGCGTTCGAGAAGGTGTTCCAGCTGCTGGTGTGGCTGGCCTTCGTGCTGTACATCACCGGCCTGTACCAGGAGGTGTTCGACTTCATGGACGACACCATCCTGCCGCTGGGTAAATACAAGGTGTCGCTGGCTGACATTCTGCAGGCGACCGTGTCGGTGATCCTGCTGCTGATGCTGGCGATGTGGGCCGGCGCCGCGCTGGAAGAGCAGCTGATGAAGGTGCAGGGCATGCACACCAATCTGCGCGTGGTGGTGGCGCGCACGGCGCGGGCCTTGCTGATCCTGGTGGCGGTGCTGATGAGCCTGTCGCTGGTGGGGATCGACCTGACTGTGCTGTCGGTGTTCGGCGGCGCGCTGGGCGTCGGCCTGGGCTTGGGCTTGCAGAAGATCGCCAGCAACTACGTGTCCGGCTTCGTGATCCTGCTGGACCGCAGTCTGACCATCGGCGACATGATCACGGTCGATAAATACAGCGGCCGTGTGACGCAGATCAACACCCGTTACACCGTGCTGCAGGGCCTGGACGGCGTCGAGTCCATCGTGCCGAACGAGATGCTGGTGTCGGGCGCGGTGCAGAATTCCTCGCTGTCGAGCAGCATGCTGAACATCTCGACCAAGGTGTCGGTGGCGTACGACACCGATGTCGACATGGTGCTCAAGCTGCTGGAAGAGGCCGCCTTGACGGTGGAGCGGGTGCAGAAGGAAGACAAGCTGCCGTCGGCGCAGTTGCTGAGCTTTGGCGCGGACGGCCTGGATTTGCAGGTGAATTTCTGGATCAACGATCCGCAAAACGGCCGCGGCGGCGTGACCTCGGATGTCAACCGCGCGATCTGGCGCGCGCTGAAGGCCGCCAACATTTCCGTGCCGTTCCCGCAGCGGGAAATGCGCATCCTCGGCCCCGTGCCGGAACAATTGGCCGCCCAGGAAAGCACGACCGTGCCACAGAATTCGTCAGTGACTGCAGGAAATCCTTCCGCTAATCACGTTTAATTCAGCGTACAATAACGTCCAAAAGTAAGACTAGCGGACTTCCTGCGCCTGTTAAAAACGCAATCTTGGCGGAACGACCGCACTGCGAGACACGCCCACTATGGAGTAGTAATGATTTTTAGTTTAAATGCTGTACTGGATTTTTTGTCTAACGGCGTCACCCGACTCACCGCCTGGCAAGTGTTCTTTTATACGCTGGTGGTTACGCACATCACCATCGCCAGCGTCACCATCTATCTGCACCGTCACCAGGCGCACCGCGCGCTGGAGCTGCACGCCATCCCTAGCCATTTCTTCCGTTTCTGGCTGTGGCTGACCACCGGCCAGGTGACCAAGGAGTGGGCGTCGATCCACCGCAAGCACCACGCCAAGTGCGACACCGAGGAAGATCCGCACAGCCCGGTCACGCGCGGCATCAAGAAGGTGTTCTGGGAAGGCGCCGAGCTGTATCGCGCCGAATCGAAGAACCTGGAAACCATGGAAAAGTATGGCCATGGCACGCCGGACGACTGGATTGAGCGCAACCTGTACACCCGCTTCAGCTGGCAGGGCGTGGCGTCGCTGCTGGTGATCAACGTCATGCTGTTTGGCGTGATCGGCATCACCGTATGGGCCGTGCAGATGATGTGGATCCCCGTCACGGCGGCCGGCATCATCAACGGCATTGGCCACTACTGGGGCTACCGCAACTACGATTGCTCCGACGCGGCAACCAACATCATCCCGTTCGGCATCCTGATTGGCGGCGAGGAATTGCACAACAACCACCACACCTTCGCCACCTCGGCCAAGCTGTCGTCGAAGTGGTATGAGTTCGACATCGGCTGGGGCTACATCCGCGCGCTGGAAATGATGGGCCTGGCCAAGGTCAAGAAACGCGCACCGGAGCCGAAGTTCGCCAAAGGCAAGATCGAAGCCGACTTCGACACGCTGCAATCGGTCATCGCCAACCGCTACGACGTGATGGCCAAGTACGCCAAATCGGTCAAGCACGCCTGGAAAGAAGAGCTGGAACACCTGAAGGACAAGGCCCAGCTGGAAGCCCGCTTCCTGAAGTCGTCGCGCAAGCTGTTGCAGCGCGAGCCGGGCAAGCTGGAAGCGCCGCAGCAACAGCAGCTGGTGGAACTGTTCCAGCACAGCAAGGCGCTGGAAACCATGCACACCATGCGCGTGGAACTGGGCGTGATCTGGGAGCGTTCGCACTTCACCCGCGACCAGTTGCTGCACAAGCTGCAAGACTGGTGCAACCGCGCGGAAGCGTCGGGCATCAAGTCGCTGCAGGACTTCTCGCTCCGCCTGCGCAGCTACGCATAAGAAAGTATTGATACAATTGAACGGCCCCGATTATCGGGGCCGTTTTTCATTTCAAGGAGCGACATGACATTGCGAACTTACCTGGCGGCCCTGGCGCTGGCCTGGCCGCTGTGCGGCGCGCACGCCGCCGATTGGACGGTGCGCTTCGACGGCGCCGGCCCGCTGAAGATCGGCATGCGTTTCGATGCCGTCAACAAAGTGCTGGGCGATCACATGCAGCGTACGCCCAAAGAGCTGCGTGGTTCGCCGAACTGCTTCCAGCTGGAGCCGGCGCGCCAGCCCGGTTTGCTGCTGATGTTTGTCGGCGACGTGTTGAAGCGGGTGGACGTGATGGAGGAGGGCATCTTATCCGAGCGCGGCATCGGCCTGGGCGACCCGGTGGAGAAGATACGGCAAGTCTACGGCGAGGCGGTGGCATCGGCGCCCCAGGCCTACGACGACAGCGAGCAGACCCTGACCGTCAAGGCCGGCGGCGGGCAGTACGCGATCCGCTTCGACACCAGCAAGGGCAAGGTCGGCGCGATCTATGCCGGCGCCTGGAAGGAAGTGCAGTACATCGAGGGCTGCCTGTAAAAGAAAAAAGCCGCTGAGCTGATGCTGAGCGGCTTTTTTGCGAGAAGCGAAGATCGGATTACTTGATCTTGGTTTCTTTGAACATCACGTGCTTGCGTGCTTTAGGATCGAACTTCATGATCTCCATTTTAGCAGGCGTGGTGCGCTTGTTCTTGGTGGTGGTGTAGAAGAAACCCGTACCTGCGGTCGATTCCAGTTTGATTTTGTCGCGGCCAGTTTTTGCCATGGTAGCTCCCTAATTAGACTTTTTCGCCACGGGCGCGCATGTCGGCCAGTACGGCATCGATGCCGACTTTGTCGATTACGCGCAGACCAGCGTTGGACAGACGCAGGGAGACCCAGCGGTTTTCAGATTCAACAAAAATACGACGGTTCTGCAGGTTAGGCAGGAAACGACGTTTGGTTTTGTTGTTTGCGTGGGAAACATTGTTGCCGACCATCGGCTTCTTCCCAGTAACTTGGCAAACACGTGCCATAACGCACTCCTTAAAAGACATTCCACAATTGGAAAAACAAGAGTATATCCAAAAAACTCAGCTTTTTCAATGACTTGTGAAAAACAATTGTGTCTCGAATATCTAAAAATATTTAACAATTGTGAATTCGCTCGTAAACCCTTGAGCCCATAGGGGTAAACTCATAGCTGGCCGTGCTCGGCAAACGAGTGCACCTGGTGGCCGGCCACCACAAAATGGTCGAGGATGCGGATGTCCACCAGCGCCATGGCCTGCACCAGGGCCCGCGTCAGCAGCAGGTCCGATTCGCTGGGATCGGGCGTGCCGGACGGGTGGTTGTGCGCCAGCATGATGCTGGCGGCGTTGCAGGTCAGCGCCGCTTTCACCACTTCGCGCGGGTAGACGCTGGTGTGTGTCAGGGTGCCGCGAAACATTTCCCTGGCGTCGATCAGGCGGTTTTTTACGTCCAAAAACAGGACATGGAAGGATTCGCAGGGCTGGCCGCGGAACAGCATGCGCAGGTATTCCTTGACGGCCTTGGGCGAGCCCAGCGCCTGTCCCGCCTTGATTTCTTCCAGCATGGCGCGCCGCGCCAATTCCATCACGGCCTGCAGCTGGGCGAACTTGGCCGGGCCCAGGCCGTTGATGGCGGAGAATTGCCGCAGATTGGCGCTGAACAGGCCTTGCAGCGAGCCGAAATGATGCACCATTTCCTGTCCAAGCTGCACGGCATCCTTGCCGGGCACGCCGATGCGCAGGAAGATGGCCAGCAATTCCGCGTCCGTCAGCGCGGTGGCGCCTTCGCGTATCAGGCGCTCGCGAGGGCGCCGCTCCAACGGCCAGTTCATGATGGGCATGACGGTCTCCGGTAATCGTTCTGCCGTCGATTATCGGCGCGTCGGCGCGGGCGGTACTAACCCTACTCAAAGGTGCAGGAAAAGCTCCTTGCGGTCCGCAGCCAGGTCGTGCTGGGAAAATTGCCAGTAATCGAATTTGAACAGTTCTTCGCCGGCCGCACCGCGGAACACGAAGAAGAGATCCTGGATGCCGGAGGCTCCGGAGATCCGGGTGGACTGCGGCTTCCATTGGCCGCCGGTTCCCGAGACCGGCAGCGTGCCGATCAACTGGCCGTCGACCTTGCCCAAACGAATCTCGATCGTCGCCCCGGTGGCTTGTTTCAGCTTGGCTGTGCTGGAAAGGCTGGCCAGGAAGGCGCGCGCGCCGCCCACGCCGAAATCGACATTGCGCACCTCGATGTAGGCCCCGTCGTGGATGTCGCGCACATTCTGGCCGCCAGCGCTGCTGGGCTCGATCTTGACACCGGAAGACCAGGCGATGGTCTCGGCTTCGACGCGCGTATAAGGATCGAGGGTGGCGACCGGTGCCGGCCCTTCCTTGGTCGGCTGCACCGGCTGGACCGAGCCATCCGGGTTGAACTTCAACTCATCGACGCACACGGAACGCTTGAAGCCGTCGCCGCCCGGAAGCGCGGCGTTGTGGTAGAAGAGGTAGGTCTTGTCCTTGAAATCGACCACGCCCGGGTGGTTGGTAAAGGCACTTTGCGGCGCCATAACAACGCCGCCGTAGGTCCACGGGCCTTCGGCAGTGGGGCCGGTGGAATAGCCGAGAGGCTCGGGGAGCGGACCGCCGGCAAAAAACAAGTAGTGGCGATGATTGCGCTGATACAGCCAAGGCCCCTCTTCGTAGGACGTACCGCGTTTTTCGTCCGGAGGGATGCGCTTGCCCAAGGCCTTGACGGTCATCGGATGGCGAATGAGACCATTCTCTCCGACGCTGGTGTCGTAGGAAATCATGTCCTTGTTCAGCTTGACCGACCACAGATTGGGATTGCCCCAGGCGAGATAGGCTTGGCCCTTGTCGTCGATGTAGACGGTCGGATCGATGCTGTCGTAGTGGCCGGCGATCAGCGGTTTTTTGATGGGATCGGTGTAGGGGCCGAGGGGATTGTCGGCCACCAGCACGCCGATGCCGCGGCCTTGTACCGGGGCATAGAGATACCATTTGCCATCCCGCTCGATGGCCTGGGGAGCCCAGGCACCATTGTCAAAACCGTCCCAGCCGGAACTCTCCTTGGAGGCCCAGGGGAAATCCCGGAGCGAGGCGACCGCGCCATGCTGGGTCCAGTTCACCATGTCCGTCGTCGTGGCGAGCACCCAGTCCTTCATGTTGAAGTTGTTTTTTTCCCCGACATCCTGGTCGTGGCTGGAAAACAGGTAGAGCGTGCCCTTATGGGCCACGGGGGCCGGATCGGCGGTGTACATCGTCTGAATCACCGGGTTGAGCGCGAATGACGTTGCGGGCAGCGTAGCCAACGCGGACAAGAGAACGACAGCGGATCGGGTTGTTTTTTTCATGAGGATCGGAAAATGAGGGTGGAAAAGCGGAAGGCGATTTAAGCGAAAGAGCCAGGCGTTTACTCCTTCAAAGCGATCACCATCACAGCTCTTGCAGGAAGCGCTTGACGTCGGCCGCCATCGCAAGCGGAACCTGCAACCGGGGGGGGGGGCAGTCGCGCTATTCCGCGTCGGAAGTATAGGCTGGTCATCGTGCGCAACGATATCGCTGGCAAGCGAATTTCTTGCAAACCGCAGAAATTGCAAGCAATGTGAGCCATGGTGAAAATCGCCGTGGCAGCTGGCGGAAGTCCGTGATGGGCATGGGGGCGCTCGGCGCGCCGGCGCGGACGGTACTAACCCAGCTTAAAGGCGCAGGAAAAGCTTCTTCCGGTACAGCGCCAGCAGCAGCGTGCCCAGCACCACCACCAGCCCGGCGGAGTAGGTGACGGAGGCAATCCTGGCGTCGGCGATCAGGCCGCCCAGGCCGTGCGCCAGGCTGTCATGCCAGGATTGCCCGGCGTTGAGCGGCAGTTGCAGCGCGCAGTCGAGCAGGCTGATGGCGACAAAGGCCAGCGTGGCGTTGGCGCCGAACGCCAGGATGACGCTGGCGCCGGCCGTCGCGCGCCGCAGCAGCACCAGCGCCAGCAGCGAAAAGCCGGAGGACAGCAGCGCGAAGCTTGGCGTCCAGATCTTCTTGACTATCGGGAGCAAGGGATCAAGCGCGAAGCCGGCCACCAGCAGCAGCACGGCGGCCAGCGCCAGCTGGAGCCAGGCGTCGCCGCCACGGCGCAGCACCAGTCCCGTTGTCAGGCCGGCCAGCACGTTGACCAGCGCGCCGACGGTCGACAGCAGCCCCTCGGGCTCGTACGTGACCTGGCCGTTGGTCAGGCCATAGGGCCACAGGTGATCAACGCTGAGCACGGCGCGGTCGATCACGGCGGGCAGCGAGTGGACGGAATTAAAGCAGGCGCGACCGCAGCCGGGCGCGTCCCAGGCCAGCAGCAGGGCGCCATAGGCCGTCGCCACAGCCGCTGCGGCCAGCATCACGGAGCGCGGCGGCAGCAAGAAGCCGTCCGCCGTGCGCCGGCCCAGCGCCAGCACCAGCGCGCCGACGGCGAGGTAGCAGATGCCGATGCGTTGCAGGATGCCCATCAGGCGCACGTGCGCGAAGTCGAAGGAGGGCAGCAGGTTCAGCACCAGCCCCAGCAGGAACAGCGCGGCCGAGCGCCGCGCCAGGTAGGCCAGCACTTCGGCGGCGGACTGGTCGCCGGCGCGCTTGAGCAGCGAGTAGGGCATGGCCGCGCCCACGCAAAACAGGAAACTGGGGAAAATCATATCGGCCAGCGCGAAGCCCTGCCAGTCGGCGTGGGTCAGCACGCGGAAGCGGTGGTCCCAGTCGCCGGCGTAGGCGACCAATATCATGCCGATGACAGCCAGTCCGCGCAACATATCAATGGCGGCAACCCGCTGGTGGGTCTGTATTTCCATGATCTTCCTCCCGATGGCCATAAAACGTTACAAATATGCCTATGAAAACGTTTTCAGTCAATCCTTTGCGCGCTTGGAGGGCGCTGGCGGCAAGGTGGCTTACAATAGAGCCTTTGCCAGCTCAACGAATCTCACGTCATGTCTAACGCGCAACCCGCCGTCGTCACCCAGTCGGCCTACCTCACCCTGCATTACCGCCTGGCCTCGCTGGACGGCACCGATATCGTCACCACCTTCAATGGCAACCCGGCCACGCTGATGCTGGGCCAGGGCCAGCTGGCGCCGGTGCTGGAAGAGCTGTTGATCGGCTTGCCCGAAGGCACGCACAAGACCTTCGAACTGGAGCCGGGCGTCGGCTTCGGCCCGCGCAACCCGGAACTGGTGCGCGAAGTCACCCGCGCCACGCTGGACGACAACTCGGTGCCGGGCGCCGACTACAAGGTGGGCGACCTGGTCGACTTCGCCGCGCCGGGCGGCGGCCGCTTCGCCGGCATCCTGCGCGAGCTGGGCGAGGCAACCTGCCTGTTCGACTTCAACCACCCGCTGGCCGGCCAGCCGCTGAAATTCGAAGTCCAACTTATCTCCGTGCTGTGAGGAACTCATGAGCGATACCGAAATCCTGTTGGCCCAGCCACGCGGCTTTTGCGCCGGTGTCGACCGCGCCATTGAAATCGTCGAACGCGCGCTGACCCAGTTCGGCGCGCCCATCTACGTACGCCACGAGATCGTCCACAACGCCTACGTGGTGGAAGACCTGCGCAACAAGGGCGCCATCTTCATCGAGGACCTGGACGACGTCCCGGCCGGCAACACGCTGGTGTTCTCGGCGCACGGCGTGTCCAAGGCGGTGCGGGCAGAGGCGGAATCGCGCGGCCTGAGCATCTTCGACGCCACGTGCCCGCTGGTCACCAAGGTGCACGTGGAAGTGGCCAAGATGCGCAAGCAGGGCTGCGAGATCATCATGATCGGCCACGATGGCCATCCGGAAGTCGAAGGCACGATGGGACAGACCGAAGAGGGCATGTACCTGGTCGAGACCGTGGCGGACGTCGACAAGCTGAACGTCACCAAGCCTGACCAGCTGGCCTATGTTTCCCAGACCACGTTGTCGGTGGACGACACCGCTGACATCATCGAAGCGCTCAAGCGCAAATATCCGGCGATCATCGAGCCGAAAAAAGGCGACATCTGCTACGCCACCACCAACCGCCAGGAAGCCGTGAAATTCATGGCGCCGCAGGTGGAAGTGGTGATCGTGGTCGGCAGCCCGAACAGCTCCAATTCCAACCGCCTGCGCGAAGTGGCGGAAAAGAAGGGCACGCCGGCCTACATGGTCGACAACGCCACGCAGATCGACCCGCTCTGGCTGGAAGGCAAGTTGCGCGTGGGCGTCACCGCTGGTGCGTCGGCGCCGGAGGTGCTGGTGCACGCCGTCATCGACCGCCTGAAGGAATTGGGCGCGCGCAGCGTGCGCACGCTGGACGGCGTGCAGGAAGCGGTCACTTTCCCGCTGCCCAGGGGCCTGGATGGACAGAAAACTGCACCAGCGGAGGGCGGGGTTTGACAACTTTCGGGATGAAACGGAATTAAATTTTGCATCTTTCCGTTATTCCGGAGTTAGTTTTTCCAGAATCTCGCTATCATTGCCTCGCTCTCAAAAAGTTGTCGTTTAGGCTTATAAAAAGAGGGCGCGGCTCGCAGGGAGACGCTACTGGTTCAGGCATGAAATTTGCATCATGAACGTGTAGTCAACGGCGGCACTACGGAGACAACTCCGGGTGCCGTTTTTGTTAGATGAACCGCTGTGCAGACATAACACCAAAAGTAAAGGCACTCTTCATGGATACATTTATCCAACAACTTATTAACGGACTGGTGCTAGGCAGCATGTACGCACTGGTGGCGCTGGGCTACACCATGGTCTACGGCGTGCTGAACCTGATTAACTTCGCGCACGGCGATGTGTTGATGATCGGTGCGATGACCGGCCTGACCATCCTCAAATACCTGAACGAATACGCACCGGACCTGCCTGGCTACGTCAAGCTGGCGATCGCCATCGGCGGCGCCATCCCGGTGTGCATGGCGGTTAACATCCTGATCGAGCGGGTCGCCTACCGCCGCCTGCGCAATGCGCCACGGCTGGCACCGCTGATCACCGCCATCGGCGTGTCGATCCTGTTGCAAACCATCGCCATGATGATCTGGACCCGCAACCCGCTGGCCTTCCCGCAACTGCTGTCGTCGGAGCCGATCACGGTCGGCGGCGCGCTGATCTCGCAGACCCAGATCCTGCTGCTGGTGCTGGCCGCGCTGTCGATGACGGGCCTGGTGCTGCTGGTGGAAAAAACCAAGATGGGCCGCGCCATGCGCGCCACGGCGGAAAACCCGCGGGTCGCCGGCCTGATGGGCGTCGACTCGAACAAGGTCATCGTCGCCACCTTCGCGCTGGGCGCGGCGCTGGCCGCCGTGGCCGGCGTGATGTGGGGCGCCAACTATGCGTCGATCCAGTTCGCGATGGGCTTCGTGCCCGGCCTGAAAGCCTTCTCGGCCGCGGTGCTGGGCGGCATCGGCAACATCTACGGCGCGATGATAGGCGGTATCGTGCTCGGCATTATCGAGAGCCTGGGCGCCGGCTACATCGGCGACCTGACCGGCGGCTTCCTCGGCAGCCACTACCAGGACATCTTTGCCTTCGTCGTGCTGATCATTGTGCTGACGGTGCGTCCGTCCGGCATCATGGGCGAGCGCGTTGCGGACCGTGCCTAAGCGGAGGAACTGACCATGGCTATTCTGAATTTCGATACCACCCGTAACCCGCGCAAGGCCTACAGCAGCATGGCTGTGGTCCTGATCGGCCTGCTGATCTTCCCGTTCGTCGCCTCGCAGTTCGGCAACTCGTGGGTGCGCATCATCGACATGGCGCTGCTGTACATCATGCTGGCGCTGGGCCTGAACATCGTGGTCGGCTTCGCCGGCCTGCTGGACCTGGGCTACATCGCCTTCTACGCGGTGGGCGCCTACATGACCGGCCTGCTGGCCTCGCCGCAGTTCGCGACCCTGCTGGAATCGCTGATCAACGAATACCCGGTCGTCGGCAATTCGCTGGTGGCGATCCTGGGACCGGACATCCAGCAAAACGGCATCCACCTGTCGGTGTGGCTGATCGTGCCGCTGGCGGCCGCGCTGGCCGGCCTGTTCGGCGCGCTGCTGGGCGCGCCGACCTTGAAGCTGCGCGGCGACTACCTGGCCATCGTGACCCTGGGCTTCGGCGAGATCATCCGCATCTTCATGAACAACCTCAACGAGCCGATCAACTTCACCAACGGTCCGCAGGGCATCAACCTGATCGACCCGATCCGCGTGTTCGGCGTCAACCTGGCGGGGGAGGCGGGTTCGCGCGCCAACGTGGTCGTCGGCGGCTTCTCCATGCCGTCGGTGAACGCCTATTATTTCCTGTTCCTGTTCCTGTGCATTGCCGTGGTGTTCGTCACCTCGCGCCTGCAGCACTCGCGCCTGGGCCGCGCCTGGGTCGCGATCCGCGAGGACGAGATCGCCGCCAAGGCCATGGGCATCAACACCCGCAACGTCAAGCTGCTGGCGTTCTCGATGGGCGCTTCGTTCGGCGGCATCGCTGGCGCCATGTTCGCCTCGTTCCAGGGCTTTGTGTCGCCGGAATCGTTCTCGCTGACCGAGTCGATCGCCGTGCTGGCGATGGTGGTGCTGGGCGGTATCGGCCACATCCCCGGCGTGATCATGGGCGGCGCGCTGCTGGCGGCGCTGCCGGAAGTGCTGCGCCATGTGGTCGAGCCGCTGCAGGAAAAACTGTTCGGCCACGTGGTGATCGAGGCGGAAGTGCTGCGCCAGCTGCTGTACGGCCTGGCGATGGTGCTGATCATGCTGAACCGTCCGGCGGGTCTGTGGCCGGCGCCCAAGCATGAAGACCGTCCCGACGGCGACTCCGACACCAAAGATCAATCGTCCGGCACCGTGGCGGCCTGAGGAAAGCAGAAATGAGCGAACAAGTTATTCTGAACATCGCCGGCGTCAACAAGCGCTTCGGCGGCTTGCAGGCGCTGACCGATGTCGGCATCAAGATCATGAAGGGCCAGATCTATGGCCTGATCGGCCCCAACGGCGCCGGCAAGACCACCTTCTTCAACGTCATCACCGGCCTGTACCAGCCGGACACCGGCACCTTCGAGCTGGCCGGCAAGCCGTACTCGCCGTCCGCGCCGCATGAGGTGGCCAAGGCCGGCATCGCCCGTACCTTCCAGAACATCCGCCTGTTCGGCGAGATGACCGCGCTGGAAAACGTCATGGTCGGCCGCCACGTGCGCTCGCACCAGGGCGTGTTCGGCGCCGTGTTCCGGCACAAGGCGGCGCGCGAGGAGGAAGCATCGATCCGCAAGCGTGCGCAGGAGCTGCTGGACTTCGTCGGCATCGGCCAGTTCGCCAGCCGCACCTCGAAGTTCCTGTCGTATGGCGACCAGCGCCGCCTGGAGATCGCCCGCGCCCTGGCCACCGATCCGCAACTGCTGGCGCTGGATGAACCGGCGGCCGGCATGAACGCCACCGAGAAGCTGGCGTTGCGCGAGCTGCTGGTCAAGATCAAGAACGAAGGCAAGACCGTGCTGCTGATCGAGCACGACGTCAAGATGATGATGGGCTTGTGCGACCGGCTGATGGTGCTGGAATACGGCAAGCCGATCGCCGAGGGGCTGCCGGCGGAAATACAAAGCAATCAGGCGGTGATCGACGCCTATCTGGGAGGATCGCACTAATGGGCGACAACGTTCTTAAAGTATCGGGACTGAAAGTCGCGTACGGCGGCATCAAGGCCGTCAAAGGCATCGATCTGGAAGTGAACAAGGGCGAGCTGGTGGCCTTGATCGGCGCCAACGGCGCCGGCAAGACCACCACCTTGAAAGCCATCACTGGCACGCTGCCGCCTTGCAAGGTCGAGGGCACGGTATCGTACAAGGGGGAGTCGCTGAAGGGCAGCAAGTCCTTCCACCTGGTTGAGAAGCGCCTGGCGATGGTGCCGGAAGGACGCGGCGTGTTCACCCGCATGTCGATCCAGGAAAACCTGATGATGGGCGCCTACACCCGCGACGACAAGGCCGGCATCGAGGCCGACATCGCCAAGTGGTTCGACGTGTTCCCGCGCCTGAAGGAGCGCGCGGCGCAGATGGCGGGCACGCTGTCGGGCGGCGAGCAGCAGATGCTGGCGATGGCGCGCGCGCTGATGTCGCATCCTGAGCTGCTGCTGCTGGACGAGCCGTCGATGGGCCTGTCGCCAATCATGGTCGAGAAGATTTTCGAGGTGATCCGCAACGTCTCGAAAGAGGGCATCACGATCCTGCTGGTGGAGCAGAACGCCAAGCTGGCGCTGCAGGCCGCGCACCGCGGCTACGTCATGGACTCTGGCCAGATCACCATGACCGGCAACGCCAAGGACATGCTGGACGACCCGCGCGTCAAAGCCGCCTACCTCGGCGAATAAGCGTTAGTTTGAAACTAAAAAAAGGAGCAGGTGACTGCTCCTTTTTTTTCGATTTCCCTCAAGAAAAATTGCAACCGCACAAGAAATTAGAGTTAAATAGCGTATTGCATAATCAACCACATGGAGGCTAAATGAGGGCAGAGTCTTTAATCGAAAAATTGAAAGCTGATCTGGCTTCGGGTCGCGTCGTGACCATCACTGGAAGTGGTGTATCTGTTGCGGTATCCCAGAGACAGGACGTAGAGGGCTACAGCGTAAGTTCTTGGGTAGGGCTTCTCCTTCATGGTGTTGAGCACTGTCGCCGACTTGAGTTGGCCGATGATTTAGATGTTAATTTGCTAAAAATGCAAATTGAAAGTGGTAAGACCGATTTTATGATCTCTGCTGCGGAAGCCGTATCTCAACGCCTAATGAGCCGCTCGAAGGGCGTATATCGCGGATGGTTAAAAGATAGCATTGGTCGTCTGAAGGTTAAAGATTCTAGTCTAATTAACGCTATTTCGTTGCTGCCCGGAGTCTTGGCTACCTTGAATTACGATAACTTGTTAGAAGACGTTACCGGGAAACAGGCAGTTACTTGGATGAAAAGCGATGATGTACAAGAGATCTTGACAGGTCGTGATCAAAATTCAGTACTCCATTTACATGGATGGTTTAAAGAGCCTGAATCTGTTGTACTTGGACTCAGTTCATATATTTCAGCGCGGGATAATTTCCACGCGCGGGCTGTACTTGAGTTATTTACCATTGATCGTACACTTTTATTTATTGGCTGCGGCGCAACATTGCAAGATCCGAACTTTACGCGGTTAATTGAATGGGCATCGAAAAGTATAAGCGACGTATCTCCTAGGCACTATTTTCTGTGCCGTAGTTCCGAGATTGTGAACTGCCAAAGGAGTCTCAGCAATACGCCTTGGATTCAGCCGCTTGCGTTTGGTAATGATTTTAGCGACCTTGCTCCGTTTATACGTTCACTTATTCCTGATACCTCCATTTCCGTAAAGATCGCGGTTAACTCATCTTGATCTTGCCCCCGTATAACCGGACACAGCTTATCGCTTAGTTAGCGCCGCTTTCCTGAGCCCGGCGCGCCAGCTCCCTCCTGAACAAGCGAGGCGATTTCAACTTCAACGACGAGTGCGGATGAACCTCATTGAAATGCAAAAAAGCGTCTGGCAGTTGAGCGAGAACGACTTTGGCATTGCTGCGGTCCATCAGGCTGACGTAGTCCCGTTTAAACGTGTTCACGAAGCTCTCGGCGATCCCGTTCGACTGCGGGCTGCACACTGGTGTATGAATCGGCTCCAAGCCCAATGCGCGCACCAGAGCATGCGTTTCATGGGCCCGGTAGGCGCCGCCATTGTCGCTCAAGAATTCCAGCTTCGCAGAGCCGATGCTGGCCTGGCCAAACCGAGCCTCGACCGCTTCCACCAACATGTCGCGTACTGGCTCGCCAGGCAAGCCACGTTCAGCCCAGGCACGCCACGCAATGATTTCGCGATCACAGCAGTCCTTCATGAACACACCTGTGACCACCTCTCCATTGTCGCAAGCGATCTCGAATCCGTCCGAACACCAGCGCTGATTCGGCTCGGCCACGGCCACGACGCCGTCGTGAACGCGGTTGCTGACGCGGCGTTTAGGCGCCTTCGGCAGCAACAGGCGGTGCTCCTTCATTACCCGATAAAATCGCTTGTGGTTGATCGACTGCAGGCCCATCAAAGCACGTGTTCGATTCACCAAGGCACCCGCCCTGCGATAGCCGTAAGTCGGCAGTGCCGTGATTTCGGCGCGCACCGCGTCGACCAAGATGGCGTCGGCAGGCTGGTGGAACGTCTGCACGGTACGGCCGTCAACCCAGTCGGTCGGGCGCGCCGCCCTGGTGCATACATTCGAGCGCGCCACGCCCAGTGCCGAACAGACCGCCTTTACTGGCCGTCCTTGTCTAACAAGGGCGAGCGCGCAATCCACTTTTTTTCGCGAGCGAACTCGACTGCCTCCTTCAGGATCTCCGCTTCCATCGTCTTCTTACCCAGCATCCGTTGCAGCTGGGCGATCTGGGCGCGGGCCGCAGCCAGCTCGCTTGCCGGCACCACCGATTCACCTGCAGAGACCGCTGTGAGCGCGCCTTCGCGCTCCAGCTTGCGCCAGTTGAACAGCTGGCTGGCGCCGACGCCGTGCTTGCGGGCGACCAGCGAGACGGTCATGCCTGGCTCGTATGTCTCGCGCACCAGCGCCGCCTTCTCATCGGCTGACCAGCGCCTGCGGCGCTCCTGGCTAATCGTTACAACCTCGATTGTTTGCTTGTTCCTAGTCATATGCACAGTCCTATTCCTATCCGTAAGAATAGCGCATAGGCTGTGTCCGGTGAATCAGGGGGCTATTTCACATCTGGTCTAGACTTGGATGGTTATCGTAAAGCTATGCGTGCTCGATACAGCCGCCTAAAACTGGAGGAATTAGACCCTACAACGCATGACATTCGACCGTTAGCGTTAACTACGATGTTTATTGAGCAGAATGCACGAGAGTGCGTGAATTTTATGCCTCGGGTCTTCGAGCTGCCCAAAGAAATGCAACAACAGTTACGAAAATCAGGCGAGATTGATAGCGACGAAATTGATGATGTTTCTCTTAAGCAGCACCATAAGGCGTATATGGATCAAATCCCACGCCCTGTACTTGAAGTTGTTAACGATCCCTTGATTAATCGCTTGGTGGTTTTAGGGGATCCTGGTGCAGGAAAATCGACGCTTTTACAGCATCTGCTCCTAGAATGGGCGGAAGTTCCGTTAAAGGATATATCAAAACGTGCTCTCCCTCTTTTGATTGAACTCCGGGAATTCTCACGCATCATAGCAGCCAATCCAAATGAGAGTTTTTTGAATTACCTGCATGGCGGAATTGGCGTGCGTTGGCATTTTGATCAATCATTGTTAGGTGATTGGTTGGCAAGAAATTCTGCGATCGTTTTGTTTGATGGTCTTGATGAAATATTTGATTTGAACCATCGGCGAGCGATCACCATTGCAATTCATCGCTTTGCACACGAATTCCCGTTATGTCGGATTATTGTTACTTCACGGGTAGTAGGCTACCAGCACCAAGCGTGGAATGATGAAGGTTTTCGTCACTTTATGCTACAAGATCTTGATAGTGGGCAAATATCAAATTTCCTTTCCAAATGGCATGATGGCGCATATGAGGATAAAAATATTGGAGAAGGTAAGCGTGTCCTTTTGACTAGGGCTATAGCGGATTCAGCGGCGATTGCTCAGTTAGCGGGGAATCCTCTTTTGTTGACTATGATGGCAATACTTAACCGGACTCAAGATCTACCTCGTGATCGCGCTGAGCTTTATGAGCAGTGCGCGCGCCTTTTATTGCATCAATGGAAAGTAGAAATGGCTTTTCAAGGGGACCCAGACCTAACGAGTGCATCACTAGACTTTAAAGATAAGCGTGGATTGTTACTGAGAATTGCGAAAGCGATGCAGAATTCTGAACGCGGAATTAGTGGAAATCTAATAGATGAAAGTACTTTAGAAAAAACCCTTGCAGAGGGGCTGGCTGAGGCGCGAGTATTACGTCCAGATCGCGCTGCTCGGTCCTTAATTGACCAACTGCGTGGAAGAAATTTCATGCTTTGCTTTATGGGGGGGCATTCTTATGCTTTTGTACATCGAACTTTTTTAGAATATTTTTGTGCTGTTGAAATTCGAGAGCGCTTCGAAAAAGAACAATCGCTTACACTCGATCAGTTAAAGGAAGAAATTTTCGGTCATTGGACCGATGAAACTTGGCATGAAGTTCTATGTCTTCTAACCGGCATTGTCGCGACGAAATTTGTAGAAGAAATAGTGGAATGGTTAATTGTACAGCGGGATACTAATGAAACTCTTAATCATATATTCCTTGCTGTACGCTGCGTTGGGGAGGTAATTAAACGTTCAAGTTTAGGGCCTCTTGAAACAAAATTAAAAGAATGGGCAAAAGATTTATCTAGATTTGATCAGAGACATTATTGCGAGCCTTGGTCTTTAGAAGCTGGTCAAGCTCGATCGGTAAGAATTAAGGCGCTCAACCTTCTAGCAGTGATCTGGCCTGACGATCCTGAGATACCTAATTGGCTTTGTTTGCGGGCGGAAACCGATGGAACATGGGAGGTCTCGGCCGCAGCTATAAGGTTGTTAGTACAGGGTTGGAGAAATGATCCGGTAACTCTTGCATGGCTGAAGTTGCACGCTACGGCGAAAGAAGAAAATCGCGTTCGTCCCATGGCAATATTTGAGCTAGCTGTTGGTTGGCCTGATGATTTAGAGATTTTTGAGTTAATAAAAGATCTTTCCTTGACGGGGCCAGATGATCACGCGCGAGCAGCTGCCGTCGATGCGATTTGTTTGATGTCTGCTAAAAAATGGGACTTACTGGAACACCTTAGAATGGTAGTTAATTCAGATGGTAGTTCATATGTTAGATATTGTGCAATGAAGCAAATTTCTATTATCTGGGGAGATGATAAGAGCGCATTTGCATTTTTCGTAGATATTGCTGAAGGCAATCGTGGCGTTGATATGCGTCAAAATGCGATTCAAGTGATATCTGAGACTTGGCGAAATAATCCAAAATCACTTTTGTTAATTAAAAAAATAATCAGGTCGGAAAAAAATAGATTTATTAATGGCTATGCTCAATTTATTTTGCTAAATGAGTGGCGGCACGAAAAGTCTATATTGAGTAATATTAAAAGATTGGCGGTTCAGGACGACGCAATTGGGGCAAATAGAGATGCGATAGAGCGGCTGGCTATAGATTGGAGAGACGATATTGCATCATATAATATAGTTTTAAAAATAGCTAAAGCATCAGATAACCCAAGCCTCCGCGTTGTGGCCATGGAGGCGTTAATAAGAGGACGGCCCGGTGACGCCGATATCCGTAAATTAATTATTTCTGCAGCATTAGAAAGCACTAAAGTATACGTTCGGCGTAAATCTATAGGGCTGCTTTCTGAGTATTTTGGATCCGACGAGGAAGTTTTTGATATTGTAAAAGAAATTTCTGCTTATGGTGATTTGGATGAGGTGAGGGTGGCGGCAATTGAGGTCTTATGTAGGTTTTCAATGCATTCGAAAATGGCTAAGGAATTGGAGTTGATGCTCGGTGAAAATAAAAATGAAAATATTAGATCGGCAATCTTAATATCTTATATCTTGACTGACGATGCGCAACCTATTCAGCTAGAGAGAATAATGAAGTACGGGATTCGAGATAGGAGTTCTAGCGTCCGCCATGTCGCTGTATCTAAATTAGCTACTACTTGGTGGAAGTATGATGGGGTGCAGGATATTTTTAAGAATCGAATATCCTTTGATCGCAACGGAAGTGTACGGTTGTGTGCACTGGTTGCACTAGCGAAAAGATTCCCCTCCGATCCCGAGACGTGGATTCTAGTGAAAAAAGTCATTAGCTCCGACAAAAATAGTAGCGTACGAATATCCGCTCTTAGAGAGTTAGCTAGAGGATGGCATAAAGATGCCCTTGCAACTCTGAAAAATAGTATGGAGTTTGATCGTAGCGATGACGTCCGTCAGATAGCGAGATATGAAATTAGTAGAGGCTGGAACGATGGCAAAGAGAATGCCTCTTTGGCATATCCCGCTGCTCTGATGGGATAGTTTTAAATGAAAAAGCCTCGGCCAAGGCCGAGGCTTTTGCAGGAACCGGCGCCCTACCGCGCCGGTATTCCGTGATTACTTCTTGGCTGGGGCAGCTTTTGCAGCAGCGGCGGTGAACTGGTTCACGGCCGAGGTCAGGTTCGATTCGATCGACTCGACAGCCTGCTTGGCGGTCTTGGCGAACTGCTCGTAGCCGGCGTTGGCGTTGCCGATGGCCGATTTCAGGATGGCGACAGCGTTTTCCGAACCAGCTGGGGCGTTCTTGCTCACTTCTTCCACCAGCGAGATGACTTTGCGGTTGGTTTCAGCGATCTGGGTTTCAGCAGCTTTGCTGAATTCAGCGCCGGTGCTCGAAGCGATGGTCGCCAGGTGACGGCCGTAAGCGATGGTTTTTTCTGCGCTAGGCTGGGCTTGTGCCGAAGCCAGCGAGAAGAATTCTTGTGGATCCTTGGCCGACAGCAGTTGCTTGGTGGTGATCGACGACTCTTCCAGCGATGCCTTGGCAGCGGTCAGGTTCAGGTCGACGAACTTCTCAACACCTTCGAAAGCTTTGTTGGTCAGGGCCGAGAAAATCGCGAATTGAGCTTCGAAATTAGCTTTGGTCGCATTGGAAAATTGCTCAGGAATTGAAAACATTTAAAATCTCCAGGAAAGTAGTCATTGATTAAGTACTGCTGTTTCTACAGCCGGTGCGAAACAGGCAATCCACGTTTCAGACCGAACAACAAATTGTGCAACGCAACAAACCCGATTTTACGGCCTTCAAAAATTAAGTCAAGCGATTTTTTGTGCATTGCATCATAGAATCAACTTTAGCCCTAAGAAAGCATTTCTCTGAGGAAAATATGGCTGGACCGGGCTAGTTCAGTGATGAAACGCCTGCCGTGATAGACTTGCATCCAGTCGAGTCGGCGCCGCAATCCGGCGCCGATTTCCTTTCATGCCGCAAGTCTGTTTTCCCGGTTTAGCCATGTCCAACACCCCAAGCGCCGTTGTGGTTGTCAAACACGCCACTTTCCTGTCGCCGCTGCCGCTATTTTTCGTGCTGTTGTGGAGCAGCGGCTTCATCGTCGCCAAGTTCGGCCTGCCGTATGCGCCGCCGCTGACTTTCCTGGTGATGCGCTTCCTGGGCGTGTTGTTGTTCCTGGTGCCGGCCGTGCTGCTGCTGAAAGCGCCTTGGCCGCAGGGCAAGATCAGGCAGATCGCGCTGGCCGGGCTGCTGGTGCAGGCCGGCTATCTGATCGGCGTCTGGTGCGCCATCAAGCTTGGCATGCCGGCCGGGCTGTCGGCGCTGATCGTCGGCATGCAACCCATCCTGACCGCCTTCGCCGCGCCGCTGATCGGCGAGAAGGTGCGGCCGCGACAATGGCTAGGCCTGGTGTGTGGCCTCGGCGGGGTGGGGCTGGTGGTGGCAGCCAAGATCAAGTTGGCCGGGTTGTCGACCGACGCCATCCTGCTGTGTGTGCTGGCCTTGCTGTCGATCACCATCGGCACCCTGTATCAAAAACGTAATTGCCCGCATTTCGACTTGCGCACCGGCACCGTGATCCAGTTTGCTGCCTCGCTGGTCGTGGTCTTGCCGCTGGCGATCATTTTCGAAGGCCTGACGCCGGATTTTGCTGCGGTGCAGTGGACGCCGCGCTTTGTCGGCGCCTTGCTGTGGTCGGTGATGGGCTTGTCGATCGGCGCCATCTTCCTGTTGTTCGCGCTGATACGCCGCAGCGATGCCACCCAGGTCACCAGCCTGCTGTACCTGACCCCGCCGACCACCGCGGTCATGGCCTGGCTGATGTTTGGCGAAGCTTTCAACGCCCTCGGCATAGCAGGCATGGTGCTGGCGGTTACCGGTGTGATATTTGTCGTCAAAAAAACCAACTAAGCGAGCGCACATGATCTCAACTCCCGACCAGCAAGCGGTGGACGCCGCCATCACCAGCCGCCGCTCGATCCGCGCCTTCCTGCCGCATGCCGTGGCGCGCGACGACGTCGCGCAGATCCTGCAGGTGGCGGCGCGGGCGCCGTCCGGCACCAACACCCAGCCGTGGAAGGTCTACGTGCTCGACGGCGAACGCAAGCAGCAGCTGGCGTCGGCCATCCTGGCCGTCCATAACGATCCGGAGCAGGCCAGGCAGCACAGCGAGGAATACGCCTACTACCCGCGCGAGTGGATTTCGCCCTTCATCGAGCGCCGCCGCAAGGTGGGCTGGGATTTGTACGCGCTGCTGGGCTTGACGCGGGACAACAAGGCCGGCATGGCTGCGCAACACGGCCGCAATTATGAATTTTTTGGTGCTCCGGTAGGTCTCATCTTTACCATCGACCGCGTCATGGAGCAGGGCTCGTGGCTGGACTACGGCATGTTCCTGCAAAACATCATGGTGGCGGCGCGGGCGAGGGGGCTCGATACTTGCCCGCAGGCGGCTTTTACCCAGTATCATAAAATCATCGGCCGCGAGCTGGGCTTGCCGGACAACGAAACCGTGGTGTGCGGCATGGCGCTCGGTTATGCCGATCACTCGAAAGTTGAGAATACCTTGATCACGGACCGTATGGCGCTCGATGAATTTGTTAAATTTGTTGGTTAGAACTAGCTTGTTGAAAACCTACGGCGCTATATTGTATCGACGCAACCATCGATGCGCTCAATGTTAAATCTGCTTGCGCTTGTCCGCAGTTTTGCTACACTGCAACAGGTCTTGCGCTTTCTCTGCAACGTTTTTTTCGGGGATATGAATGTCTAAACTAGCTCTCAGTGCGCTCATTTCGCTGATGTTCGCCGCCACCGCGCTCACCGCGACGACAGCCCAGGCTGCCGATGGCGCCGCACCGAAAAAACACCACGTGAAGAAGGTCAAGGCCCGCGGGCCTGTGCGCGTGGCCGCCGAGCCTGGCGAACGCGTGGTCAAGCGCGTGATCAAGGTCAACGGCCGCCGCAAGGTGGTGTACCAGCGCCTCATCGTTGCCGCGCCGCCTGTGCCGACCATGGGCGACCTGGCCGGACTGAACTTGACGCACGATCCGCTGGACCTGAAATCCAACGTGGCGCTGGTGCTGGACCAGGCCAATTCCGAAGTGCTGTTTGAAAAGAATTCCAACGTCGCGCTGCCGATCGCCTCGATCACCAAGATGATGACCGGCCTGGTCGTGGTCGAAGCCAAGCAGAACATGGACGAGATCCTGACCATCACCGACGAGGACGTCGACCGCGAAAAGTTCAGCAGCTCGCGCCTGAAGGTGGGGACCCAGCTGAGCCGCGCCGACATGCTGCATATCGCCCTGATGAGCTCGGAGAACCGGGCCTCGTCGGCCCTGGGCCGTAACTACCCGGGCGGCAAGCCTGCGTTTGTCGAGGCGATGAACGCCAAGGCCCGCGAACTGGGCATGGTCGACACCCACTACGTCGATTCCAGCGGCCTGTCCAAAATGAATGTGGCCAGCGCGCGCGACCTGGCCAAGCTGGCGATGGCGGCGTATCAGCAGCCCATCCTGCGCCAGTACTCGACCGATGCCAAGGCCATGGTGGAGACCAACGGCCGTCCCATGCAGTTCGGCACCACCAACCATCTGGTGGCCAGCCCGGACTGGGCGATCGGCTTGCAAAAAACCGGCTTCATCAACGAAGCGGGGCGCTGCCTGATGATGCAGGCGGTCATTGAAGGCCGCTCGGTCATCATGGTGTTCCTCGATTCCAAGGGCAAGCAGTCGCGTACGGCCGATGCGGGCCGCATGCGTAAATGGCTGGAAGCGCTGAAGCCGGCCGGCCTCAGCGCGCCAACCACGACTTATTCGACCGGAATGTAACCCAGCGTGGCGGAGATCTGGTTGGCGGTCATGACCAGGTCTTCCAGCCACTCGTCCTGCAGACGGTCGGCCGGCGCCGAGATCGACAGCCCGGCAATCAGCTTGCCGCTGTCGTCGTGGATGCCGGCGGCCATGCAACGCACCCCCAGTTCCAGCTCTTCGTTGTCGCGCGCGTAGCCGCGCGACTTCACCAGGTTCAGCTCGCGCTCGAGCTTGGCCAGATCCGTGATCGAATTCTTGTTGTGGCCGGCCAGTCCGGTACGCGTGGCGTAGGCGCGGATGGCTTTCGGCTCGTCCACCGACAGGAACAGCTTGCCGGTCGAGGTCAGGTGCAGCGGGCCGCGGCCACCGATGGCGCGCACCACCTGCATGCCTGAACGCTCGGAGAAGGCACGGTCGATGTAGACGATCTCGTCGCCCTGGCGGACCGACAGGTTGATGGTCTGCTGGGTTTTTTTGTGCAGTGCACGCATGAAATCCAGTGCGGCCTCGCGCACCGACAGTCGGCTCTTTACAACATTGCCCAGTTCCAGCAGCCGCATGCCGAGCCGGTAGGTGCCCGGTTCGATGCGGTCGACAAAGCGCGTCAGCACCATGTCGTTGAGAATCCGGTGGGCGGTCGAAGGGTGTAGCCCGGAAACCTTGGATAATTCCTTCAGGCTCACGGGGTCGGGGTACTTGGCCAGCGCATCGAGTAGCGCCACCATACGCTCGATCACCTGGATAGTGGTCTTTTGCTCTGGAACGGTTTCGATTTTCATGATGTGGTTGGTGCGGTGCAGTATGCGATAGCTACTTTATACCATAATGTGAAAAAAATGGGAATTGATGCATAATGAGACATTCTAATTTAGCGGCATATTCATGGAACCAGTGAGCGAATTCAAGAGCAAGAGCGGTCTGAAACGTATCTTTTCGGCCTTTTTATATTCCATCGACGGCTTCAAGTCGGCCTGGAAGCATGAGCATGCGTTCCGCCAGGAAGTGAGCCTGTTCGTGGTCGGCACCGTCATCGCGCTGGCGCTGCGCATCTCGGCGTTCGAGAAATTGATGCTGATCGGCGTGTTGATGTTGATATTGATCGTGGAACTGATCAATTCGTCCATCGAAGCCGTGGTGGACCGGGTGTCGCTGGAGCGCCATCCGTTGTCCAAGAACGCCAAGGACTTCGGTAGCGCCGCAGTGTTGCTGACCTGCCTGCTGGCCGCAAGCGCCTGGGGCGTGGTGCTGTTCAACCGTTTCTACTGAACGCATATAAAGTTTTTGTATAAGGAGCTGCTAAAAGCTTAGTTCTCATTTATAAAGGACCGCCGTAATCTGGAGACCTTCATTACCAGGGGAATCCAATGCTGTCCAAAAAAATGATCGCTGTTGTTCTTGCCGTTACCGCCGTCGTGCCAGCCCTGGCCGCCGAGATTTCGTTGCTCAACGTGTCCTACGACCCGACCCGCGAGTTGTACCAGGACGTCAACACCGCCTTCGCCAGGGACTGGAAAGCCAAGACCGGCGATGTGCTGAAAATCAAACAATCGCACGGCGGCTCCGGCAAGCAGGGCCGCGCCGTGATCGACGGCCTGGAGGCGGACGTGGTCTCGCTGGCACTGGCCTACGATATCGACGCCATCGCGGAGCGCAAGCTGCTGGCACCGGACTGGCAGAAAAAACTGCCGCACAACAGCACTCCCTATACCTCGACCATCGTGTTCCTGGTCCGCAAGGGCAATCCTAAAGGCATCAAGGACTGGAGCGACCTGGTCAAGCCTGGCGTGGCCGTCATCACGCCGAATCCTAAAACCTCCGGCGGCGCCCGCTGGAACCACCTGGCCGCCTACGGCTACGCGCTGCGCCTGCCTGGCGGCAGCGAAGCTTCGGCCAAGGACTTCCTGGGCAAGCTGTACAAGAACGTGCCGGTGCTGGATTCCGGCGCGCGCGGCGCCACCACCACCTTCGTCGAGCGCGGCATCGGTGATGTGCTGATTGCCTGGGAAAACGAGGCGCTGCTGGCGGTCAAGGAACTGGGCCCGGCCAAGTTCGACATCATCGCACCGTCGGTGTCCATCCTGGCCGAGCCGCCGGTGGCCGTGGTCGACAAAGTGGTGGACAAGCGCGGCACTCGCAAGGTGGCCGAGGCTTACCTGAACTTCCTGTACACCGATGAGGCGCAGGAAATCATCGCCAAAAACTACTACCGTCCGGCCGTGGAAAAAGAGGCGAAGAAATACGCTGCCCAGTTCCCGAACGTGAAGCTGTTCAAGCTGTCCGACGTGGCCGGCGACTGGACCAGGGCGCAGAAGGTGCACTTCGCCGACGGCGGCCTGTTCGACCAGATCTACCAGCCCAAGTAATCATGAGCGGCGATCCATAGTCGTCTCGAAATATTGTATTTTTTAGCAGAAAAGGCGCAGAATAGTGCGTTGCCGGCGAATTGAACGCCGGCTTTTTTCCCATCTGGAGCTGACCATGACGATACGTTTGGGCGATACCGCCCCTGATTTTGAACAAGATTCTTCCATCGGCAAGCTGCACTTTCATGAGTGGGCAGGCAATTCCTGGGTGGTGCTGTTTTCGCACCCGGCCGACTTCACGCCGGTCTGCACGACCGAGCTGGGCCTGACTGCCAAGCTGAAACCGGAGTTCGACAAGCGCAACGTCAAGGCGATCGCGCTGTCGGTCGACCCGGCTGAATCGCACAAGTCGTGGATTTCCGACATCGAGGAAACCCAGGGCACCGTGGTGGGCTTCCCCATCATTGCCGACGCCGACCGCAAGGTTTCCACGCTGTACGACATGATCCACCCGAACGCCTCGACCACGGCCACCGTGCGCACGCTGTTCGTGATCGACCCGAACAAAAAGGTCCGCCTGAGCCTGACCTATCCGATGAGCACTGGCCGCAACTTCGACGAAGTGTTGCGCGTTATTGACGCCCTGCAATTGACCGACGGCTACACCGTGGCCACCCCCGGCAACTGGAAAGACGGCGACGACGTCATCATCCCGCTCACTGTGCAGGACCCGGATGTGTTGAAGCAAAAGTATCCCAAAGGATACACCGCAGCCCGACCTTACTTGCGCGTCACACCCCAGCCAAATAAATAAGGCATAAGCAAATAAGGATTGCGTTGTTTGGATATTCCCCTAGAGTAGTTACTCTGCGATCTACTCTTGGGGATTTGCATGGATTTGTCATTTGTCGCATCTGGTTTCGCGGTCGGCCTGCTGGTCGGCATGACTGGCGTGGGCGGAGGCTCGTTGATGACGCCGCTGCTGACGCTGTTGTTCGGCGTCACCCCTGCGGTCGCGGTCGGCACCGACCTGGCCTTCGCCTCGCTGACCAAGGGCGTGGGCACCTTCACCCACCGCATGCGCGGCACGGTGCACTGGGAAATCGTGCGCCGCCTCTGCCTCGGCGCCTTGCCGGCCGCCTTGCTGGCCAGCCTGGGTCTCAAATATTTCGGTACGCTCAACAAGGAAATCGGCCAGGTCATCCGCTATATGATCGCCGGTTCGGTGATGCTGACCGTGGTCGCCTTACTATTCAAACGCAAGATGCTGGCCTGGATCATGGCCCGTCCCGAACGCCAGTTGCAGGGCAGGGCGCTGAGCATCGCCACCATCGTCTCCGGCGTCGTGCTGGGCACGTTGGTGACCATCTCTTCCATCGGCGCCGGTGCCATCGGCGCCACCCTGCTGGTGATGCTCTACCCGCGCCTGACCGCCGCCGAAGTGGCCGGCACCGATATCGCCTACGCCGTGCCGCTGACGGCGATCGCCGCCGTCGGCCACTGGTGGCTGGGTTCGATCAACTGGAGCTTGCTGCTGACCTTGCTCGTCGGCTCGCTGCCCGGCATCACCATCGGCGCCTACGCCGCCCGCGCCGTGCCGGAACGCATGCTGCGTGGCTTGCTGGCCTTCACCCTGGTCGCGGTCGCGGCCAAGCTGGTTTTTTAAAAACCATATAGCATTACCGTCTAACCAAATGAAAAATGCTTCGTTTGTAATATGAAGCGCAGATGAGATTATGCAGCCCTTATAGAAGAATTTGTAATAAGGGAGCATACATGTCAGCAGTTCTCGCTGCGCCCGCCACGGCGTCCAGCGCCGTCCGGGGCGCGCCTTTCCGCGTCATGCCAGGGTTCCGGCTGTCGCTGGGATTCACCATTTTCTACCTGACGCTGATCGTCCTGATCCCGCTGTCGGCCGTGTTCCTGAAGACCTTCACGCTCAGCTGGGAAGGTTTCTGGAGCGCGGTGACATCGGCGCGCGTGATGGCCTCTTACAAGCTGACCTTCGGCGCTTCGCTGCTGGGCGCCCTGGTCAACGTCGTCTTCGGCGGCATCGTGGCCTGGGTGCTGGTGCGCTACCAGTTTCCCGGCAAGCGCATCATCGACGCGCTGGTCGACCTGCCGTTCGCGCTGCCGACCGCTGTCGCCGGCATCACCCTGACCGCGCTGTATTCCGCCAACGGCTGGTTCGGCCGCTTCCTCGAAGGCACGCTGGGCTTCAAGGTCGCGTTCACGCCGGTCGGCGTGGTGGTCGCGCTGACCTTCATCGGCCTGCCGTTCGTGGTGCGCACCGTGCAGCCGGTACTGGAAGACGCCGAGCGCGAACTGGAAGAAGCCGCCGCCAGCCTGGGCGCCAACGCCTGGCAGACCTTCAGCCGTGTGGTGTTCCCGACCATTTTGCCGTCGCTGATGACCGGCTTCGCGCTGGCCTTCGCGCGCGCCACCGGCGAGTACGGCTCGGTGATTTTCATCGCCGGCAATATGCCGATGGTGTCGGAAATCACGCCGCTGTTCATCATCACCAAGCTGGAGCAGTACGACTACGCCGGCGCCACCGCGATCGCCGTGATGATGCTGGTGGTGTCCTTCATCATGCTGTTGACCATCAACCTGTTGCAAGCCTGGGCTCGCGGAAAGTCGGGGAAATCATGAGCGGCATTCCAAGCACGCCTGTGCGTCGCGGCGAGCTGCCGTCGGCCCCGCAAACGCTGGAGCCACGGTGGGTGCGCGTCGCGCTGATCGCCATCGCGCTGACCTTCCTCACGCTGTTCCTGTTCGTGCCGCTGGTGGCGGTGTTCGTCGAAGCCTTCCGCAAAGGCTGGGAGGCCTACCTGGCCGCCATCATCGAGGACGATGCGATCTCGGCCATCAAGCTGACCCTGATCACGGCGGTGATTGCCGTGCCGCTGAACCTGGTGTTTGGCGTGGCCGCTTCGTGGTGCATCGCCAAGTTCGAGTTCCGCGGCAAGAGCATCCTGCTGACCCTGATCGACTTGCCGTTCTCTGTGTCGCCGGTGATCTCCGGCCTGATCTATGTGCTGCTGTTCGGCGCGCAGGGCTGGTTCGGCCCGTGGCTGCAGGCGCACGACATCAAGATCCTGTTCGCGGTGCCGGGCATCGTGCTGGCCACCATCTTCGTCACCTTCCCGTTTGTCGCGCGCGAGCTGATCCCGCTGATGCAGGCGCAGGGCAGCGAGGAGGAGGAGGCCGCCATCGTGCTGGGCGCGTCCGGCTGGGACACCTTCCGCCGCGTCACGCTGCCCAACATCAAGTGGGGCCTGCTGTACGGCGTGATCCTGTGTAACGCCCGCGCGATGGGCGAGTTCGGCGCGGTGTCGGTGGTGTCCGGCCACATCCGCGGCGAGACCAACACCGTGCCCTTGCAGGTCGAGATCCTCTACAACGAATACAACTTTGCCGCCGCCTTTGCCGTGGCCTCGCTGCTGGCACTGCTGGCTCTGGTGACGCTGGCCCTGAAATCCTTTATCGCCTGGCGCCTCAACGAATCCATCGCCGACAACGCGCGCACAACGGAGTAATGCCATGACCATCGAAGTTAAAAACATCAACAAGCGTTTCGGCGATTTCGTCGCCCTCAACAATGTGTCGCTGGATTTCCCGCAGGGCGAGCTGACCGCGCTGCTGGGGCCTTCCGGCTGCGGCAAGACCACGCTGCTGCGCATCATCGCCGGCCTCGAACATCCGGACTCGGGCCAGGTGCTGCTGGACGCCAGCGACGCCTCGCACCGCCACGTGCGCGAGCGCCAGGTCGGCTTTGTGTTCCAGCACTACGCGCTGTTCAAGCACATGACGGTGTTCGAGAACGTCGCCTTCGGCCTGCGCGTCAAGCCGCGCGCCGAGCGGCCGTCGGAGGACCAGATCCGCCGCAAGGTCAAGGAGCTGCTGGAGCTGGTGCAGCTGGACTGGCTGGCCGACCGCTATCCGCCGCAGCTGTCGGGCGGGCAGCGCCAGCGTATCGCACTGGCGCGGGCGTTGGCGGTCGAGCCGCGCGTACTGCTGTTGGACGAACCGTTCGGCGCGCTTGACGCCAAGGTGCGCAAGGAACTGCGGCGCTGGCTGCGCCGCCTGCATGACGACCTGCACGTGACCTCGATCTTCGTCACCCACGACCAGGAGGAGGCGCTGGAAGTGGCCGACCAGGTGGTGCTGATGAACAAGGGTAACGTCGAGCAGATCGGCGCGCCGGACCAGGTCTACAACCATCCGGCCTCGCCGTTCGTGTACGGCTTCCTCGGCAATGTGAACATGTTCCATGGCCGCGTGCAGGACGGCATCCTGGCCAGCGGCGACGCGTCCTTCACCGTGCCGGGCCAGCCATCGGCCGACGGCAAGGGCACTGCCTACGTGCGGCCGCACGACCTGGAGATCGACCGCTACACGCCGGGCGCGGAAGGCATCGTCGTCAAGCTGCGCCGCGCGCACGCGATCGGCCCGCTGGCGCAGCTGGACCTGGAGCGCAGCGATACCACCGAGCTGATCGAAGCGGTGATGTCGAACGAACGATACAGCCATCTGCAATTGAAAGAAGGCGAAACCCTGGTAGTGCGTCCCAAGCGCCTGCATGTATTTGTTGATGGTGGAGCATCCATATGAATTTCCAACAACTGCGGTCCATCCGCGAAGCCGCGCGCCGTGGCTATAACCTGACCGAAGTGGCCAACGCGCTGTTCACCTCGCAACCCGGCGTCAGCCGCCAGATCCGCGAGCTGGAGGACGAGCTGGGCGTGGTGATTTTCGAACGCAACGGCAAGCGCCTGACCGGCATGACCGAGCCTGGCAAAGGCATCCTGAAGATCATCGAGCGCCTGCTGATCGAGGCCGAGAACCTGCAACAGGCCAGCCTGGAATACACCGGCCAGCAGAGCGGCACCCTGAGCGTGGCGGCCACCCACACGCAGGCGCGCTATGCGCTGCCGAAAGTGGTGCAGGGCTTCCGCACGGCTTATCCCGACGTGCGCATCGCCTTGCAGCAGAGTGCGCCCGAGCACATCGCCGAATGGATCTTGTCCGGCAAGACCGACATCGGCATCGCCACCGAGGGCCTGTCGCAGTTCCCGGACCTGGTGTCTTTCCCTTGCTACCGCTGGAGCCATTTGATCGTGGTGCCGGACGGCCACCCGCTGCTGGGGCGTTCGCCGATCCGGCTGGAGGACCTGGCCGAGTTCCCGCTGATCACCTACGACGTCGGCTTCACCGGCCGCGGCCATATCGACGCGGCGTTCGAGCGCGCCGGCGTCAAGCCCGACATCGTGCTGACGGCGATGGACTCGGACGTCATCAAGCAGTATGTGGCGCTGGGCCTGGGCGTGGGCATCGTGGCCTCGATGGCCTTCGACCACGGCCGCGACAAGGGCATGCGCGCGGTGGAGGCGTCGCATCTGTTTGCGCAGAACACCACGCGGCTGGCGGTGCGGCGCGGCGCTTATCTGCGCTCCTACGCCTACCACTTCATCCAGGAATTCGCGCCCGACCTGAGCCGCGCCGATATCGACGCGGCCCTGAATGGCGGGGATTTGTCCTGATCCGGCGGCCGCCGCCCGGCTGTGGCGGCCAGCTAACAGTTTGCTATTTTTTTCCATCAGGCACGGCTGATTGATCCTATACTAAAACCCAAAACTAGTTTGCAGCAACCAAGAATTTAAGTCCGTTGGTCTTACTCTGGGGAGCACGTAAATGGGTATCGGTAACTGGAAGATAGGTGTCCGGCTTGCTGCCGGACTAGGCGTGTCGATGGTGTTCATGGTCGGCATTTCGGTGATCGGCATAGGCAATCTTGGCAAGTTGAATAACAACACCCAGGATCTCGCGTCCGACAAGATACCCAAGGTCATACTGGCTTACGAGACGATAGGCGGCCTCAATGACGTGGCGCGCGCGATGCGCAATGCCATGCTGTCCAAGGACCCCGAGGTCGTCAAGGGGGAGCTGGCGCGGGTGGAGCAGCGCAAGGCCGACAACGCCGGCCGGCTCGACAAGCTGGCCGTGCTGATCGCCGACGATGAAGACCCGCAGAGCAAGGCCAAGATGAAAGCCGTGCTCGAAGCGCGCGACAAATACACGGTGGTGCAGACCACCTTCCTCAAGATGTCGGCCGACGACAGCAAGCGCGAAGAGGCGGTGGACTATCTGCTGAGCGCGGTACGCAAGGAACAAACTGCCTACCTGAACGCGCTGACCGAGCTGGTCAAATTCCAGAACGCGGCGGTCGAGGAGGCCAGCACCGTGGCCCAGCAGTCCTATACCAGCTCGCGCAATACGATGATTTTGCTGACGGTGATCGCCACCGCGCTGGCCTCATGGGTGTTGTACTGGATCACGCGCAGCATCACGCAGCCGCTGAACCGCGCCGTCGGCATGGCGCAGGCGGTGGCGGGCGGCGATCTCACCATGCACATGGAGTGCGACACCACCGATGAAACCGGGCAGCTGCTGCGTGCCTTGATCGACATGAACGACAGCCTGGCGCGCACGGTGGGCCAGGTGCGCGCCGGCACGGACACCATCGCGACGGCGTCCAATCAGATCGCCAACGGCAACCTGGATTTATCCAGCCGCACCGAGCAGCAAGCGTCCAGCCTGGAGGAGACCGCATCGTCGATGGAGGAACTGACGTCGACCGTGACGCAGAACGCCGAGAACGCGCGTCAGGCCACCAAGCTGGTGGTGGCGGCATCGGACTTCGCCACCAAGGGCGGGCAGGTGGTTGGCCAGGTGGTGACGACGATGGGCGCGATCAAGGAAAGCTCCGGCAAGATCGTCGACATCATCAGCGTGATCGACGGCATCGCTTTCCAGACCAATATCCTGGCCCTGAACGCGGCGGTGGAAGCGGCGCGCGCCGGCGAGCAGGGACGCGGCTTCGCCGTGGTCGCCTCGGAGGTGCGCACGCTGGCCCAGCGTTCGGCCAGCGCCGCCAAGGAGATCAAGGAATTGATCGCGCGCTCGGTGCAGACGGTGGACGCGGGATCGCTGCTGGTCGATGAGGCCGGCGCGACGATGGACGGCATTGTCAAGGCGGTCAGGCAGGTGGCCGACATCATGACGGAAATCAGCGCCGCCAGCAGCGAGCAGAGCACGGGGATCGAGCAGGTCAACCAGGCCATCGTCTCGATCGACGATGTGACGCAGCAGAACGCCGCCTTGGTGGAAGAGTCCGCCGCGGCCGCGCAAAGCATGCGCGACCAGGCGGACTTGCTGGCGCAGGCGGTCAGCGTGTTCAAGCTGGCGGGGCAGTCACCTGCGCCGCGCCAGCGCCTGCCGCAACTGGCCGCGGCGTGAGCGCCGGCTTACCCCGGAGAGGCTGGGGTCTGACCCCTGCGGGGGCAGACCCCTCCAGGCCTTGCGGGGCGCCAGCCGCTTACCAGCTGTAGCCGGCCTTGGCGTAGTAGTAGCGGCCGTTGAAGCCGTTCGGCGCGAAACCGCTGTACGGATTGATGCCGTTGTTGTTGAGGTTGCCCGCCGACGTGACCTGGTCGGGATAGCGATTGGTCACGTTGTCGATGCCCGCGCTCAGGCGCCAGTTCTTGTTCAGCTTGACGTTGGCCGACAAGTCCAGCACCCATTGCGGATCGTAGACCTGGTCCAGCGCCGCGTTATTCTGCGTCACGGTGAAGCTGCCGTAGCGCGTCACCACGCCGCGCGCGCCCCAGGCGCCGAGCGACCAGTCGGTGGCCAGGCTGAACTTGTCCTTCGGCGAACCGACGGTCAGGCGGTTGATGGTCTGGCGGTCGATCAGGGTCAGGCCGTTGGCGCTCAGGATGGCCGGGTTGTCGTTGACATGCTCCAGCGAGTTCTTGTTGTGGTTGTAGGCCGCGGTGAAGTCGTAGCGGCCGGCGGCCTCGGTCTGCCAACGGTAGGTGCTGACCACGTCGACGCCGGTGGTGCGGGTGTCGATGGCGTTGGTGAAGTAGCGGCCCGCGCCCACCAGAATGCCCTGTTTGGCCAGCGCCGTCTGCAGCGCCGGCGACAGGGTCATGTTGGCCGACAGCGCCACGCGGTCGTCGATGTCGATGCGGTAGGCATCGACCGAGGTGTTCCAGTTGCGGCTCGGCGACCATTGCACGCCGAGGCTGTAGTTGCGGGCTTTCTCGGCCTTCAGCGGGGTCGCGCCCAGCGCCGACGCGGCCGCGCTGCCGACCGCGAAAGTGCCGGTTTCAATCGGCGTGTTGACGCCGTTCACCACCGAGAAGTTGGTGGTGGTGATGGTGTAGAACTGCTGCGCCAGCGACGGCGCGCGGAAGCCGGACGAGGCCGTGCCGCGCAGCGAGAATTCCGGCGTGAACGCGTAGCGCGCCGAACCCTTGGCCGAGGTGGTGCTGCCGAAATCGCTGTAGCGCTCGTGGCGCAGCGCGCCCGAGGCCGAGAACTGCTTGGTGATTTCCGCTTCCAGGTTGGCGTAGATGGATTCGTTGTGGCGGCTGTTGCTGCCGGCGTTGATCGGGCGGAAGCCGGAGAAGCCCTGTGCGCCGGTGCCGACGTAGGACGCCTCGTCGCCGGCGCCGATCTCGTACTTCTCGTGGCGCGCCTCGACGCCCAGCGCCACCGTCAGCGGGCCGCTGAAGGCCGCCACCGGATATTCCTTGGCGACGTCGACGTTGAACAGCTGCTGCGTGTTCTTCAGCTTGCCGGCGTAGAAGTGGGTCGGGCTGTTGGCACCCAGCGTCTGGTTGACGGTGTGGTCCAGGTCCAGCTGGAACTCGTTGCTGCCGTAGTTCAGGCTGGCGTCCCAGCGCCATCCGCCGGCTTCGCCGCGCAGGCCGGTGACCAGCGAGGTGTCGGTCGACTCGCTGTTTTCCAGCGGCAGGAAGCCTTCCGGGAACAGCGGCGTGCGCTGCGCCGTGCCGTTCAGCGCGGTGCGCCAGGTGGCGGCGGCCGAGGTGTTGCGCTGGCCGTAGTTGGCGAAGGCGTACCAATCGATATCGTCGTTGACGCGGTACTGGCTGTTGACGAACACGGTGCGCGGACGGGTTTCCGGATCGCCGAAGCGCTGGTTGACCTTGCCGTAGCGCGGCTCGGCCGGGTTGCGCAGGTCGGGGCCGGCGCGGTTGGTCGGGTCGCGGTCGGACGCTTCCAGCGCCACCCGCACCCAGCCCTGGTCGCCCAGGTTGAAGCCGGTGGAGCCGCGCACGGTGAGCGCCTTGCCGTCGCGCTTCTGGTACTCGCCCCAGCCCACTTCGGCCTCGCTGCCGGCCGCGCCTTTTTTCAGGATGATGTTGATCACGCCGGCAATCGCGTCCGAGCCGTACTGGGCCGCCGCGCCGTCGCGCAGCACCTCGATGTGGTCGATGGCCGCCAGCGGGATTGCATTCAGGTCCACCGGCGCCGAGCCGCGGCCCTGGGTGCCGTTGACGTTGACCACCGCCGTGGTATGGCGGCGCTTGCCGTTGACCAGCACCAGCGTCTGGTCCGGCGACAGGCCGCGCAGCTGCGCGGGGCGCACGGCGTCGCTGGCGTCGGCGCCGGACGGGCGTGGGAAGTTCATCGACGGCAGCAGCCGTCCCAGCACGGTGGCCAGCTCGGTCGAGCCGCTCGCCTGCAGGTCCTTGGCACCGATGACGTCGACCGGCGATTCGGAGTCGATGGTGCGGCGGTTCTTGGCATAGGTGCCGGTCACGACCACGGACTGCAATTCACCGTCGGCCACGGCTTGCTGGGCGAAGGCGGGAATGACGACGGTGGCGATCAGGCTGCTGAGCAGGAGGGGGCGGGCAAGGGGACGGGCGATGCGGCGTGTGCTCATGTGACGGTCTTTCTACGTTGGTGATGAGGAAAGCTTGCCAGTGCGCAAAGTTGCTGCACACGAATGGTTACGTCTAATGATATGCAAGATTTGGAGAACGTGCAGGCACAGCGGGCTTTTCGTGCAACAGCGGTGGCGGGAGTGTTGTTTAAAAGCGCCTGGGGTCAAGTCTGACATTCGGACACGAGCTCTACCGTAACTCCGTGTTACGGTAGAGCTCGTGTCCGAATGTCAGACTTGACCCCAAGGGGTTATTGGCCGGGATTGGGGATGGCGGCGTGGATGGCGTCCACCTGGGCCAGCACCTCGGCCGGCAGTTGCACGCTGTAGGCGTCGATGTTTTCCTTCAGTTGCGCCAGGTTGGTGGCGCCGATGATGGTCGAGGCCACGAACCAGCGCGAGTAGCACCACGCCAGCGCCAGCTGGGTCGGCGTGAGGCCGTTGGCGCGCGCCAGCTCGGCGTACTGCGCCACGGCCGACACCACCGTCGGACGCAGGTAGCGCGGGCTCCAGGTCACCGGGAACAAGGTCAGGCGGCCCTTGGTCTTCGGGTCGTCATGGTACTTGGCCGTCAACTGGCCGAAGGCCAGCGGGCTGTAGGCCAGCAGGCTGACGTTCTCGCGGAAGCAGGTCTCGTCCAGCAGGCTGGTCTCGAAATGGCGCGCGGTCAGGTTGTACAGGTTCTGGATGGTGGCGATGCGCGGCAGGCCCCGCATCTCGGATTGCTTGATGAACTCGTTCACGCCCCAGCACGATTCATTGGACACGCCGATGGCGCCGATCTTGCCTTCCTTGATCAGCTCGCCCAGCGCGGCCAGCGTTTCCTCGATCGCCACGCATTCGCGCTCGAGCTTGGGATTGAAGGCGTTGGAGCCGAACACCGGGACATTGCGGCTGGGCCAGTGCAATTGGTATAAATCGATATGGTCGGTTTGCAGCCGCTGCAGGCTGGTCTCGACCGCCGCGCGCAGATTGGCGGCGTCGAAGTTCTGCTTGCCGCCGCGCACCCAGCTGATGTGCGGACTGGGGCCGGCGGCCTTGGTGGCCAGCACCACCTTGCCGCGCGCGCCGCTCTTCTTGAGCCAGCTGCCGATGTGGCGCTCGGTCGCGCCCTGGGTTTCCGCGCGCGGCATCACCGGATACATTTCCGCCGTGTCGATGAAGTTGATGCCGCGCTCCAGCGCGTAGTCCAGCTGGCTGTGCGCGTCGGCTTCGGTGTTCTGCTCGCCGAAGGTCATGGTGCCCAGGCAGATCTTGCTGACGTTCAGGTCGCTTGTGCCAAGTTGTGTCTGCTGCATGCCGCCTCCTTTTATTTGCCGCGTACGGCGTCCGCGCAATCGCGCACCAGCGCCGGGCCCGCGTAGATCAGTCCACTGTACAGCTGCACCAGCTGCGCGCCGCATTCCATTTTGACCCTGGCGTCCGCGCCGCGCATGATGCCGCCGACGCCGATGATGGGCAGCGCATCGCCCAGCTCGGCCTTGAGCAGGCGGATCACCGTGTTGGACAGTTGGAACACCGGCGCGCCCGACAGGCCTCCCGCCTCGGCGCCGTGCAGCATGCCGGTGACGGCGTCGCGGCTCAGCGTGGTGTTGGTGGCGATGACGCCGTCGATCTTGTGGCGCAGCAGCGCGTCGGCGATGTTCTTGACCTGGTCGCCGTCCATGTCCGGCGCGATCTTCAGCGCCAGCGGCACGTAACGCTGGTGCTGGTCGGCCAGGCGCAGTTGCGCGTCCTTGAGCGTACCCAGCAGGCCGTCCAGCTCCGAGCCGCCCTGCAGCTGGCGCAGGTTCTTGGTGTTCGGCGAAGAGATGTTGACCGTCACGTAGCTGGCGTAGGGGTAGACTTTTTGCAGGCAGTGCAGGTAGTCGTCGGTGGCGCGCTCGATCGGGGTGTCGGCGTTCTTGCCGATGTTCAGGCCCAGCACGCCGGCCTTGTCCTGGTAGAAGCGCGACGACTGCACGTTGGCGACAAAGGCGTCGACGCCGCCGTTGTTGAAGCCCATGCGGTTGATGATGGCGTTGGCGTCCGGCAGGCGGAACATGCGCGGCTTGGGATTGCCCGGCTGCGCGCGCGGCGTCACGGTGCCCACCTCGATCGAGCCGAAGCCCAGGTCGGCCAGCGCGTCAATGTAGGCGCCGTCCTTGTCCAGGCCGGCGGCCAGGCCGACCGGGTTCTTGAAGGTAATGCCCATCACGGTGCGCGGGTCGGCCTTGGGCTGCTTGACCAGTTTGGTCAGGCCCAGCGCGGCGGCGCGCTTGAGTGCGGGAAGGGTGAAGTGGTGGGCGGCTTCGGCGTCCATGGAAAACAGCAGCGGACGGGTCAGCGAGTACAGGAATTTTTCGGACATGGGGAGCTCTTGTTGTAGTTCCCCGTATTTTATCAGGCGTCGTCCAGCACGCTCCACACGCCCTTGATGCGCGCCTCCAGCGGCTTGAAGTTGGTTTTGTAGGACATCTTCGGACTTTCCTTGATCCAGTAGCCCAGGTAGACATAGGGCAGCTTCAATTCGCGCGCCTGTTCGATTTGCCATAAAACGTTGAAGGTGCCGTAGGAGGCGCCCCCGACATCGGGATCGAAGAAGGTGTAGACCGACGACAGGCCGTCCGACAGCACGTCGATGATGCTGACCATGCGCAGCGTGCCGCCGGGTTCGCGGAACTCCACCAGCCGCGTGTTGACCCGGCTTTGCAGCAGGAATTGCGCATACTGGTCGCGGCTGTCCTGGTCCATGCCGCCGCCGGCGTGGCGCTTGCTCTGGTAGCGCAGGTAGAGCTCGTAGTGCTCGTCGGAGAACGACAGCGTGGCGACGCCGGCCGTCAGGTCGCTATGCCGGGCCCAGGCGCGCCGCTGGCCGCGGCTGGGCGCGAACTGGCCGGCCACCACCCGCACCGGGATGCAGGCCTGGCAACCGTCGCAATACGGGCGGTAGGTGAAGATGCCGCTGCGGCGGAAGCCGTTCTTGACCAGTTCGGAGTAGACGTCGGCGTTGATCAGGTGCGAAGGGGTAGCCACCTGCGAGCGCGCCTGGCGCGCGTCCAGGTAGCTGCAAGGGTAGGGCGCCGTGGTGTAAAACTGCAGCGTCGCGAAAGGCAGATCGTTCAGGTGCGTCATGCACGTCCTATCGAGGGCAGGTGGTTTGGACCTATGATAGCGCCAAGTTTCCGAAGGCGCTTGTCACCTTTAGCTTAACTGTCCGCAGCCAGTGGTGCAATGGGTTCCCATGCGGTGATCTGAGGCAATTCAATAGTGTTGCGCAGATGCGCCAGGAATTGCGCACGGGGAATCGGCGCCGCGCCCAGCGAGGCCAGGTGGCCGGTCTCCTGTTGGCAATCGATCATCGCGACGCCGTGCCGGCGCAGGAAGCGCACCAGGTAGGCCAGCGCGATCTTGGAACCGTCGGTGACACGGGCGAACATCGATTCGCCGTAGAACATGCGGCCGATCGACACGCCGTAGGCGCCGCCGACCAGCTCGCCGTCCAGCCACAGCTCGGACGAGTGGGCGTAGCCGAGCCGGTGCAGGCCGGTGTAGCCGGCGATGATGTCTTCCGAGATCCAGGTGCCGGGGCCGTCCCGGCGCGGCGCGGCGCAGGCCCGCATCACCTGCTCGAAGGCGCTGTCGAAGCGCACCTGCCAGCGGCCGCCGGCGGCCATCTCGCGCTCGACCTTGCGCAGGGTTTTCTTCAGGCTGTCGGAGACGCGGAACTGGTCGGTCATCAGCACCATGCGCGGATCGGTGCTCCACCACAGGATGGGCTGGCCTTCGGAAAACCAGGGGAAGATGCCGTTACGGTAAGCCATCAGCAGCCGCTGCGGCGACAGGTCGGCGCCGGCCGCCAGCAGGCCGGGCGCGTCGGTGGTCAGCGCCTGGGCGACGTCGGGGAAGGGACTATGGGTTTCTAACCACGGAATCATAGGGACTGCGTCATGTTGTCAGAGGTCCGAACGCATGTTGCGGTTGATGTCCTGGGTGTGGAAACCGTAACTGCCGCCCTCCCGCATTTTGACGCGGTCGGCGAAGAACAGTTCCAGCGTGGTGCGGATGGTGGGGAAGGCCAGCTCGTCCCACGGGATCTCCGCTTCGCTGAACAGCTTTACTTCCAGGCTTTCCTCGCCGGGGGCGAAGTCCAGGTCCAGCAGCGTGGCCAGGTAGAACAGGTGGACCTGGTGCACGCGCGCCACGTTCAGCAGCGAGAACAGCTGGCCCAGCTCGATGTTGGCGCCGGCTTCCTCCTGGGTTTCGCGGATGGCCCCTTCGGCCGTGGTTTCATTGTTTTCCATGAAGCCTGCCGGCAGCGTCCAAAAGCCGTGGCGCGGCTCGATCGCGCGCTTGCACAGCAAGACCTTCAGCTCGCCGTCGCCTTCCCACACGGGGATGGAGCCCAGCACCATTTTCGGGTTCTGGTAGTGGATGGTGGCGCAGTTGCCGCACACATAGCGCGGACGGTTGTCACCGGCCGGCACGGCCAGGCTGACGGGGGAGGCGCATTCGGAACAGAATTTCATAGGGGATAGCTCAGTCGCGATAAGGATGTTTACTTTGGCTACTTTACACCGATTGAAGCCTGTGCGGCATAGCCTATGTCTATAGGCAACTGCATATATTCGGGCTATCACAGCCGATTTCAGGATTAATATTGCCTAAACTAATGATCTGCCCTATAATAGCTACATACAGACGCGGGGTGGAGCAGTCTGGCAGCTCGTCGGGCTCATAACCCGAAGGTCACAGGTTCAAATCCTGTCCCCGCAACCAAATTCGAAGCCGTTGATGCCGTCAGGTGTCAGCGGCTTTTTCGTTTCCGCGACTGCAAAAACGCCCTTTCCCTATAATCGGTTGTTCCTATGGGGAGTGTGTTCATGCGAAAAATCAGACCGACCTCCATTGTCGTCTTCCTGTCCATGCTGGCGCTGGTATTGCTGCTGGCATTGCTGAGCGCTTACTGCGGTGTGGGCGCCATTCCCGGCCTGGGCGATTTCCGGGGCGTGGCCGTCAGCGCGGCGGCGGTGCTGCTGGTCTACCTGTATGGCCTGCTCATATTTCGGATTTTCTTGTGGGCGCAGCCCCTGCATGACGGCAATATCGAATTCGGCTCCAGGCAGGAGTTCATCTATCAGGTCTATGTCTTGTTTTACCTGATACTGTTCAATTCCTTGATACGTGGCGGAATCATTCCGATTCCCATCATGCGCTTGATCTATCTTGCGCTGGGCGCCCGCCTGGGCGCCAATACCTACAGCTCCGGCATCATTTACGATCCCTCGTTTGTGACGATGGGAGCCAACAGCGTGGTCGGCGAAACGGCCCTGCTGGTGCCCCATGTGATCGAGGGCGACACCCTGGGCCATTATTTCATCACGGTAGGCGACCATGTGACGATAGGTGCCCATGCGGTGGTCTTGTCCGGCGTGACGATAGGCGATAACGCGATCGTGGCGGCCAATTCGCTGGTGGCCAAAGGCACGCGCATCGGCAGCGGCGAGGTGTGGGGCGGCAGCCCGGCACGCCGCTTGAAATAAACCGGGCGATAAAAAAAAGGCCGGCGCCTTTAAGCGCCGGCCTGTATCGATAGCCCTGACGACGGACTATTTCTTTTGCTCGCGGCGACGGCCCAGCGACCCCATCCCGAAGATGCCGGCGGCAACCAGCGCCAGGGTGGCTGGCTCAGGCACGGGCGTGAATTGCTGGGCCCCATCGACATTCAACACGAATTGCGAGTTCGTGTTCGGGCCGGTGGCGATGCCATTGACCAGCAGCGGGCGCGTGAAGTCGGGCGCGGCGGGGCCGGGGAAGTTGAGCGTGCTGTCGAAGCGCGTACCGGCCAGGGCCGGCGAGACGTAGGCCCCGTTCGTGAACAAGACCGTGCCGATCAACGTCGCCGAGCCAACGCCGGTTGCGCCCGGCGTGCCGGACGTGCCGGTGGCCAGGAAGGTCGACAGTTCCGAATCCCAGGTGCCGGAAAGCATCAGCGCGCCATCGGTAAAGCCGGTACCGGCCGCTTGATTGGCGTTGGGAGCGTTATCGAAATAAATCGACCAGTTGCTGTTGGTGGCGGGGGTGAAGGTGATCGCCACCGAGGAGCAACCCGCGGTGAGGCAAGTTGCCCGTTCGTGCAGGGTGGCGACCGTCGTCAGCTCATAGGTGCCGACTGCGGGGCCGGGAGGGGCAACCCGCAGGTCCGGCGTGGGCGAGGTGGTGTTGATGACCCCGGCGAAGGCTTGATACGTCAGGGTGAAATCGACGAAATCGCCGGTATTGTTGGCGGGGCTGAGATTAAAGCCCTGAACCAGGCCCGCGCCGTTTTGGTGCCAGTCTATGCCGGTGAAGTTCTGGAGGATGCCGTCGCCGCCGGTCGCCGAAGGAGCGGGCGGTTCACTCGGGTTGCCTGCAAAGATCACATTGGCGGCGCTGGTGGTGTTGAGCGTGGCTGCCTGAGCTGCGCCGGCCGCAAATAGCGCTCCCAGCAGAGCGCTTAATATGCTGAGTTTCTTCATTTTGTTTCCTTCCTTGATGATTGGAGTATCGCTACGCTAGGGTGGGGTTTCAATACCTTGCCGACCGATTGGAGTCAGTCGGCTATCCACTACTAAGCAAATGCCAAGCCATGCTTGAAGGACGTGCTAAGTATATGTTTTAAAACCATATTTTTAAAATTCTGCCGATGCGCTCAGATGACGTGTAAAGAAAGCCGACACTCTTGCGCGCTTACCAGGACTCCAGCATCGCCTGGACCTCGGCGCGTTGCGGGAAATCTTTATTGGTGGCCAGCAGTTGCTCGAACTGGAGCCGCGCGGCGCGCCTGTCGCCGGACTTCATCAGCGCCAGGCCGAGGTGGTAGCCGATGTCGGGCATGTCGGGTGTCAGGGTCTTGGCTTGTTTCAGCAAAGGCAGGGCGCGCGCAGTTTCACCTTTCTCCACCAGGATCCAGCCCAGGGTATCGAGGATGCCGGGGTTGGCGCCGGCCAGTTGGTAAGCCCGTTCGGCGGTCGCCAACGCACGTTGGTCCTTCTCCTGCTGGTAGGCCCAGGCCAGGTTGTTGAGCGCCACCGCATTTTTCGGGTCTTGCCGGACGATGGTCTCGAACGCGCTGATCGCAGGTTTGTATCGCCCGGCCGCCAGATCGGCGCTGGCCTGGTAGAGCAGGAAACCGGGGTCGCCTGGATGTTGCTGCAACCACTGGGCGGCATGCAGGCTCGCCTCCCGGGTTTTACCTGCCAGCAGCAGGGCCTGGTGGATCTTGATCGCCAGCGGCGGCAACGGGCTCATCTTGAATGCCCGCTCGTAGGCGCGCAGCGCGTCCTGCGGTTTGTGTTGGGCCATCCAGATGTCGCCCTCCAGCGTCAGCCCCGCTGGCAGCTCGGGACGCTGGCGCTGTACGGTTTGTGCGATGGCCAGCGCTTCGGCGTAGTTTTTGCCCTCCACCAGCAAGCTGGTTGCCAGGACCTGGGCTTCAAACCAGTCTTCCTTCAAGCGCAAGGCTTTCTTGACCGAATCGAGGGCGGCGTCATTGTCCTTGAGCGCGACCTGGGCATAGGCGATGCGCAGCTGCACCGCGGCCGATGCCGGCTGCAACGCGGCCAGTTTGGTATAGTTTTCCAGCCCCGCTTCGTTGCTGCCGTTCGCAGTCTGGGCCTGCGCCAGCATCGCCAGCGCTTCGGGATCGGCGGGATGGCTGGCCTGGACGGCCTGCGCCAGCTTCAGCGATTTTTCCCTGGCGCCGGTGCGCAGGTAAAGCGTCGCCAGCTGCAATGCCGGGGTCAAGGCTTCGGGGTGGTCTGCGGTGGCGCGTTCCAGCCAGCGCACCGCTTCCGCGCTGTTATTCTGTGTCAGGGCCAGCTTGGCCAGGCCCGTCATCAGGCCGATGTTTTTCTTATCCTTGGCGAGTGCCGCTTCGTAACGCTGGCGGGCACGTTCGGGTTTTTTTTCCACCAGGTCCATTTGCGCCAGATTGTCGAGAGCCGGCAGGTAGGCGGGGTCCAACGCCAGCGCCTGTTCAAAGCCGGCGCGTGCGCCAGCGAGGTCGTGCTTGGACAGCAGGATGCCGCCCTTCAGATTTTGCACCAGCGGATTTTTGCCGTCTTTTTTTTCCATGGCCGTCACCGCCTGCAGCGCCTTGTCGTACTCCTGGTTGCGCAAGTGGGTCATCGCGAGCAGGATGCCGGCCTTGCCGCTCTTGTCGTTCAAGGCGGTCGCCTGTTCCAGTTCGGTCACCGCGCGCGCCGATTCGCCGGCGCCCAGACGGCTCAATCCCAGCGAGGTATGCAAGCTGGCCGCTTGCGGCGCCAGGTCGCTGGCGGCCTGGAAATATTCGGCCGCCTTGGCGAAGTGCCTGCCTTGCATCTGCGCCTGTCCTGCCAGGGCCAGCAGTTCCACATCCGACTGATTAGCCTCCAGCACCGGCCCCAGCACGGCGATGGCGTCGTCGGTCTTGCCACTCTTCAGCAGGAGGCCGGCCAGGCGCTTGCTGGCGTAGAGATGGCGCGGATTTGCGTCGAGAAATTTACGGAAGGACAGTTCGGCCTCAAGAGGCGAGCCCATGGCCAACTGCACGGAACCCATGAGGAGCAAGCTGGGCATGTGATCCGGCATCACCCGCAATATCAGCTGCAAGGTATCGCGCGCCGCCGGATATTTCGCCTCCTGAAAGTCGAGCAAGGCCTGGGTGTACAGCACCGGCAGGGTGTTGGACGAGATCTTGCGGGCGGCATCGATTTCGGCGCGGGCTTCGGCCAGTTTTTTGTCCTGCAGCAGCAGGGTGGCGCTGTCGATATGGGCTTGGGTATTGTTGGGCTGGAGCGTCAGGATTTGCTTGTATGTCTGCAGGGCCGCCGCGTTCTTCCCTTGCATGCGCAACAGGTCGCCCTTGAAACGCAGGCAGTCGATATTGTCGGGATGCTTGGCCAGCGCGTGTTCGAGATGTTGCCAGGCAAGGTCCAGGCGGTGCGACAGGGTGGCGATCCTGGCCTGGCCCAGCAGCGCTTCGGCCAGGTCCGGGTTCTTCGCCAGCAAAGCGTCGAACAGTTGCTGAGCCTGCGCCGTGTCGCCCAGGCCCAGGTAGGCGTTGGCCCGCAGCACGAGCAGCTCCGTCTGGTGCGGGCTGGCAGGGTCGGGTTTGACTTCGTCGAGCAGTTTCTGGAATTGCCCTTGCATCAGCATGATCTTGCCCAGGCGGGGCATGACTTCCGCCGCGCCCATGCCCAGCGCCTGGGCCTTGCGCACTTCCTTCTCGGCCGATGCCACGTCGCCCGCATCGATATAGACCTCGCCCAGCAGCAGGCGCGCGGGCGCGTTGTCGGGGGCTTTCTGCAGCGCGTTTTTCAGCTCGATGATGGCGGCCTTGGTCTCGCCCTTGACGCGATATTGTCGCGCCTGGGCCATCAGGCTGTCGGTGTCGCGCGCGGTGTTGCAGGCGCCCAGCGCCAGCGTCAGCAGCACCAGGGCCAGACGCGGTACGCGGCCGCGCCGGCCGGTCGAATTTTTGTTGAATCGTATCATCGAGGTCTCCAGGACGTGGGGGCACCTCGACGATCTTAGGTCGCAATATGGCCCCGCACCTTACGCGCGATCAAGCGAGCGTGGCCCGGGAGGCCCGGATGTAGTCGAGCATGGCGGGGGTGATCCAGGTGCCGCTCAGCAGCGCCGGTTCCTGATCGTGCGCGGCGCGGATCTTGGCCAGCGTGGCCGGGTCGCCGCCGATCTGCGACAGGTAGAGCGCCATCCATTGCCGTGCCAGCGCCTGTGCCGACGGCGCGTCGTGGGGGATGCCGTCCTGCAGGTGCTGATGCACAGCCGCGATCAGGGCCATCCACTCGTTCTGGTTCTTGCCGCTGTTTTCGCGCATGCCGCGCATTTCGTCGGCGTTGAGATAGCGCGCGTAGATGGCCAGCTTGCGCGCGCCGAACGCCGCCGACACGTATTCCTTCAGCGCCGGCGTGATGCGGGTCTGCTGCTGCGCCTTGGGCTCCTGGTCCAGCATGACGGTCAGGCGGCGCGCGAATTCGGGATTGGCGGCGGTATCGTGCTCCAGCATCCGCATCCAGCGTGTCGACAGATCGCCAGCGCGCGCATCGTCCGGCGGCACGTCTTGCGTCATCAGCGCTTCCGCCTCGGTCACCAGCTTGTCCCAGGCGGCGTTGCGGCGCGCACCCTGCTGCCAGAAGGGCAGGCGCCTCAACTCCTCGCGGCTGAAGTACTTGTCGTACAGGTCCATTTCCTCCAGCGTCTCCAGCCAGTCGGACAGTTCGGGGCTGCGGCCGCCGTTCAGCATGTCCTGCAGTTGCGTGAGCTGCTCGCGCAACGTGGTGGCCTGCTCGATCTGCTTGCCCAGCGCGGCGATCTGCTGCGCGACGATGTCGGCGAACGGCGCGTCCGGGCTGGCGAGGAAGGTGGCGATATCGGCCAGCGACATGCCGAAACGCCGCAGCGCCTGGATGTGATGCAGGCGCGCGACGTCGTCCCGGTTGTACAGGCGGTAACCGGAATCCGCGCGTGCCGATGGCGTCAACAGGCCGATGCTGTCGTAGTGGTGCAGCGCGCGCACCGTCAGGCCGGAGCGTGTGGCCAGTTCGCCGATCTTCAGTACGGTTTTTTCCATGCCCAGCAGTGTACGTTAAACCGTGGCCCGTATCATGCGGAAGATGCCGCTCAGGCGCAGGCCGTCGCTGCGGTCTTTCAGATAACGCTCGCTGAGTTCCTGCGCGCCGAAGTGTTCGACCTGGCTGAAGCCGTACTGGCGCAGCATGTGTTCCAGCCGTTGCGGATCGAAGGCGCTGAGCAGATGCTCGCCCTGCGCCGCCAGCGCTCCGGTCACCACGCGCAGTCCCACGCGCTCCGCCTCGGTGAGCTGCGAGTCGTGCATGCAGTAGTCGAAGACGATGCTGCTCCCCGGCGGGCAGGCCGCGATATCCTGCAAAGTGCGCATCACGGCGTCCGGTCGCAGGTACATGGTCACGCCCAGCCAGGAGAAGCAGGTCGGCGCGTCGCCGTCATGGCCCGCTTGCAGCAGGTCCGCGCTGAGCGAGGTCGATTCGAAATCGGTGTCGACGTAAGTCAGCGACGTCGGCTCCGCGATGCCCGCCGCGCGCAGGCATGCGCGCTTCCATTGCTGCATGGCTGGCAGGTCGACTTCGAACAGCCGCGCGGACGGCATGCAGTCGGCGCGATAAGCATAGGTATCCAGGCCCGCACCGAGGATCGCATACTGGTTCACGCCTTGCCGGTGCGCGGCCTGCCAGCTGTCTTCGGCCAGGCGGGCACGCACCACCAGCGTGGCGCGCATGGCCACCGCCAGCGGATGGCGCTGGCGTTCCTCATCGGCGCGCAGCTGGGCTTCGCGTTCGGCGCCCAGGATGCACAGGGCGACCGCGTCCCGCAGGATCAGCGGCTGGTCGTACAGTTGATGCGCGGCGCGCAAGGTGGCGGTCATCCACGCGCTGGGCTTGGGGCCGGCCAGGTGGCCGAGGGGCGATGGCTGCATTGCATACTCCTTCACGGTAAGGCATGCAGCGTAAAGCCTGACGCGGCGTCAGGCTCAAGCAAAATCTTACTCAGGATCGCGCGGATGCAGGCTGGCCCACAGGTGGGCGGCGGCCATGGTGCGGTGAGGGCTGTAGCGGGCCAGGATTTTCTCGGTGCGCGGCATGTCCGGCTTGGTCTCTTCGCCCAGCAGGTGCTGCAGCGCGGCGCGGATCGCGACGTCGCCGTGCAGCGAACAGTCGGCGTAGCCATAGCCGCGCAGCAGGCCGTAGTTGACGGTCCACGGGCCGATGCCCTTGACCGCCAGCAGCGCGGCCGACACCTGTTCGATGCTGTTCGACGGCGACAGCTCCAGCGGCAGCTCGCCGCTGGCGACCAGGCCGGCGAGGCGCAGCAGCGTCTCCGCCTTCGCGCGCGAGAATTTACGGCTGGTCAGGTCATCGATCTGCAGTTTGGCCGCGTCGGCGGCGGCCGGGTAGCACCACAAGCCGCTGCTGTGCTGGCGGCCGGCCTGCAGGATGAAGGTGCGGCGCAGCGCAATCGCGAACGACAGGTTGATCTGCTGGCCGATGATGGCCCACGTCAGCGCCTCGAACACGGTGGCCGATTGCACGATGCGCAGGCCCGGTTGCGCGCGCGTCAGCGGTCCGAACATCTTGTCTCCGGCGGCGAAGGTGATGAACGGTTCGGGATCGATGCGCAGGCCGAGGATGCTCAGCGCCGCCTCGCGCACCTGCTCCTGCGCGGCCTTGGACAGCTTGCCATCCGCATGCACGGTGCAGCTGGCGCTGGTGGGCGCGACGGGATGGTCGGGCACGATCTCCAGCACCACCGGCACAGCGGCGATCAGCATGCCCTTGCGCAGCCGTTCGGGGCTGACTTCCTCGGCCACGCTTTCCGCATCGCGGCTGTGGAAGGCCAGTACATCGTGCAGCCGGTAGTTGGCCGGCAGCGGCAGGGTGAAAGGCTTCACGCCGTCCTGGCCTTGTTCAGGAAGCCGAAGCCGGGACGGAAGCCCGTCACCAGCGCGGTGCCGGTGATGACGATGGCGGCGCCGACGAAGGTGTACCAGCCCACGCTCTCGCCGAGGAACAGCATGCCCCACAGGATGCCGAACAAAGGGCTGAGGAAGGTCACCGTCAGCGCCGACGACGGGCCGACGTCCTGGATCAAACGGAAGTAGATCAGGTACGCCACGCCGCTGCACAGCACCCCGAGCGCCAGCACCGCGCCCATGATGCCGATGGTCGGCTCGCCCGGCGCCGGGAAGAACGGCAGCGCCGGCAGCACCAGCAGCGTCGAGGCCCACATCGAGCCATGCGCGTTGGAGAACGGTTCGACCGCCTTGGCCTGCTTGGCGTAGTTGCTGGCGATGCCGTAGTTGAAGGACGCGAACAGCACCGCCGCGATGGCGATGCCGGCGCCGGGCTTGGTGGTCACGTGGTCGAAGCCGACCAGCAGCGCCACGCCGCAGGCGCCCAGCAGCAGGCCTAGCATCACCTTGGCGCTGACCATCTGGCGGGTCCAGACGGCGGCGATCAGCGTGCCCCACAGCGGCGTGGTGGCGTTCAGCACCGCCAGCAGGGAGGCCGACAGCGTGCGCGCGGCGAAGGCGAACATCAGGAACGGCAGCGCGGAGTTGAACAGGCCGAGGATCAGGTAATGCTTCCAGTGCTGGCGCAGGTCCAGCGGCTTTTTCAGCGCCAGCGCGATGATCGCCAGGAACAGCGACGCAAACAGCACGCGGTACTCGATCAACACGGCGGCGCCCAGCACCGGTGCGGCGATGCGCATGAACAGGAAGGAGCCGCCCCAGATGGCGGCAAGGAGGATCAGGCGGAACAGGTTGGCGGTACTCATGCGGATTCCAGTCGTTTTATGGTGCGCTATTGTCCCGTACCACGCGGGCCATGGGCTAGCCGGTTCTTGCTTTTGAATTCTCTTGCTTTACCCCGCAACCCGCAAGCCGGGGTCGGACCCCGCATGGGGTCCGACCCCTTCGGGTGAGGGGTTACGTCGCGTCGATACGCACCACGCAGGCATTCTCGCCGGGCATGCTGGGCGTGGCCGCGTGCGGGATCAGCATCGCCGTCGGCACGCCGTTCTTAATCGCGGTCATCTCGGCCAGGATGGAGATCGCGATCTCGGAAGGCGTCTTGCTGCCGATGTAAAGGCCGATCGGCCCGTGCAGGCGCGCCAGCTGTTCCGGCGTCAGGTCGAACTCCAGCAGCCGCTCGCGGCGCTTGCCGTTGTTCAGGCGCGAGCCGATCGCGCCGACGTAGAACGCGTCCGACTTCAGCGCCTCCATCAGCGCCAGGTCGTCCAGCTTGGGATCGTGGGTCAGCGCGACCACTGCGCTGCGGCGGTCCAGCTGCAAGGCCAGCACGATATCGTCCGGCATGTCGTGCACCAGCTGCACGCCGTCGACCTGCCAGCCGGCGCGGTATTCCTCGCGCGGGTCGCAGACGATGACGTGGTAGTCCATCGCGGTGGCGATCTGCGCCAGGAAGCGCGACAACTGGCCGGCGCCGATGATCAGCAGCCGCCAGCGCGGGCCGTGCAGGCTGACCATGGCGCGCTCGCTGACCTGCATCTGCGCGCCCGGCGCGGCCTTGGACAGTTCCACCTCACCGCTGTGCAGATCCAGGCGGCGCTGCACCAGTTCGTGCCGCTCCAGCCGTTCCAGCAGTTCGGCCACGCGGCTGCGCGCCGACAGCGGCTCGATCGCCAGCTCGATGGTGCCGCCGCAGGGCAGGCCGAAACGGTGTGCCTCGTCGGCGGTGATGCCGTAGCTGACGATCTCCGGCACGGTGCGGCGTATGCCCTCGTCGCGCACGCGGGCGATCAGGTCGTCCTCGATGCAGCCGCCGGAAACGGAGCCGATCACCGTGCCGTCCTCGCAGATGGCCAGCGTGGCGCCGACCGGGCGTGGACTGGAGCCCCAGGTCTTGATGACGGTGATGAGTTCGCAGCGGCGGCCGGCGGCGATCCACGCGGCGCTGGTTTTAAGTACTTCGAGGTCGATGCTGTCCATGGATGGAATATACTACGGCTCTCTAAAGCTTGCAGGAACTGCCATGACCACTCCCAAGGAAGACGACGGCTCGCCTAAATTCGGCCGCCTGCTGATCGTGCTGATACTCGCCGTGCTGCTGTGCGCGGGCCTCACCTGGCTGATGGGGAATGTGTTCCCTAATTTTCCGAACTAAGTTCCCCAACTAAGTCACTTGCACACGGCGGCCAGCGCGTTGTCGAACGGGCTGTCCGGGACGATGTCTTCCGGGTTGAACTTCTCGTATTTGTAGTTTTCGACCGGCTCGCCCTTGCCCATGGCTTCGGGATAGAACACCTGCGACAGCAGCACGGTGGTGCGGTCTTCGCAGGAGTACAGGTGCAGCGCCTTGACCGAGCGGTAAGGCTTGCCCTCGGGCGTGGTCTGCGGCTTGCCGAAGCTGCGCATGGACCAGACCTTGCGCGTCTTGTCGACCTTGATGATGCTGGCCTTGTCGATGTAGAAGACGCCGTCGCCGTCGCCCTTGACCCTGGCCCATTGCGCCGCCTGGGCCCAGCTGCACATCAGTATCAAGATGATTGCCAACAGGCCCGGCTTGTTCATGGTGGTCTCTCCGTGCTACGGCACCAGCGGTTTCTTGGCCGCCTGCTTGCCCTTGATCTCGGCGATGGTCTTGTCGATCACCGACAGGCGGTAGTTAACGGCGGGGTGGATGGCAGTATACCCGTTTAACACCGTGGCGGGATATTGGCCGGCCAGGCGCTGCCAGAAAGCGTGCGCGTGATCCAGGCTGTAGCCGGCGCGGGCCACCATGTACAGCGACAGGTAGTCGGCCGCCGCATCGAGTTCCTGCGGCATGGGCTTGACGCCGCCGCCGGTGATCAGCATCGTCGTGTCCGGCCGCACCGCCACCAGGTTGTCGATGATGCCGCCGACCGTGTAGGCCGAACGGGTGGTGGCCGCGTGGCCCAGCACATTGTGGGCGATGTCCTTGGCCAGCACGTAGGCGATCGCCTCGTCGCTCTGCGCGAAGTTGACCATGCCGCGCGTGATCAGCACGCGCTGGCCGTCCGAGTAGGCGTTGATGTTGTCCGAGTTGCCGATGTCGATCTTGAATGCGCAGGCGCGCGTGACCGGCACGTTGAGCTCCTGGTTGCGGCCATCGCGGGCCACGATCAGGTTGAGCGACTGGTGGCCGGAGACCAGCGGGCCGAGGATGCCGGCGGCCAGGGTCTCGGCGTTCTGGCCGGTCGGCAGGGTCTTGCCGCCGGCGGCGACCAGGCCGTCGCCCTTGCGCAGGCCGGCGCGCGCGCCGCCGCTGCCGGTCAGCACGCTGGCCACTTCCAGGCGGTCGCCGTAGTTCAGCACCGCTTGCGCGGCGTCGACGAATTCGCCGGTGTAGGAGTATTTGTTCTTGGCCGTGAAGCCGAGCAGGTTGCGCGCCTGCGTGCGGCACAGGTCCGCGTTGTTGATCAACAGCGGACCGGCGATGCGGTACAGGCGGTCCTGCAAGGCCACCATCTGGCTCAGGGCATCGCGCGCGGCGGCCATCTTGGCGGTGACCACCGGCGCTTCTTCGGTGAACACGCGGGCCACCACCGGCTCGGTGGGCGCGGGCGCCGGTTTGGATTGGAAGGTCGAGCAGGCCGGCAGCAGCGCTGCCGCCGCCAACAGGGATAATGAGGCGAATTTATTGATCTTGTTCTGCTGGACCATCCCGGGTCTCCGTATGTTTTTGTTAGTGTTTGCCGGTGCTGCCAAAGCCGCCTTCACCGCGTTCGCTGTCGCCGAATTCCTCGACCACGTTGAAACCGACTTGCAGCACCGGCACGATGATCAGCTGTGCCAGGCGTTCCATCGGGTTCAGCGTGAAGGCGCTGTGGCCGCGGTTCCAGGTCGAGATCATCAGCTGGCCCTGGTAGTCGGAGTCGATCAAGCCTACCAGATTCCCCAGCACGATGCCGTTTTTGTGGCCCATGCCGCTGCGCGGCAGGATCATGGCGGCGTAGCCCGGATCGGCGACGTGGATCGCCAGGCCGGTTGGAATCAGCACGGTCTGACCGGCTTCGATCACCATGGGCGCATCGATGCAGGCGCGCAGATCGAGGCCGGCGGAACCTGGCGTGGCGTAGGCCGGCAGCTGGTCTTTCATGCGCGGGTCGAGGATTTTGACGTCGATGTTTTTCATTTAATTGGCAAATAAGGAGTGCTGGGAGATCCGTTTCGAGATCTCCGAAATCAGTTGGCGCGCAAGCGTCAGCTTGTCGGCGCGCGGCAGTATGGTGTGGCCGTTTTCATCGAACAGGATGATGGTGTTGTCGTCCTGGCCGAAGGTGTGGTGACCGATATTCCCCACTAGCAGGGGGATGCCTTTTTTCTCGCGCTTGTCGGCGCCGAACTGGATCAGGTTTTCCGATTCGGCGGCGAAGCCGACGCAGTAAGGATAGCCGGCCAGCGTGGTGCGCGCGGCGACGCCGGCGAGGATGTCCGGGTTCTGTTCGAACTTCAGGTCCGGCACCGAGCCGTCCGGGTTCTTCTTCAGTTTCTGTTCGCTGGAGTTGGACACGCGCCAGTCGGCCACCGCCGCCACCGCGATGAAGATGTGCTGGTGGTCGACATTGGCCATCACCGCGTCGTGCATCTGCAGCGCGCTTTGCACGTTGATGCGCTGGACGCCGAACGGCGCCGGCAGCGCGGTGGGGCCGGACACCAGCACCACCTCGGCGCCGGCTTCGCGCGCGGCGCGCGCCACGGCGTAACCCATCTTGCCCGAGGACAGATTGGTAATGCCGCGCACCGGGTCGATCGGCTCGAAGGTCGGGCCGGCGGTGATCAGGATGCGCTTGCCCGCCAAAACCTTGGGCTGGAACGATGCGATCAGCTCTTCGAGCAGCTGCGCCGGTTCCAGCATGCGGCCCATGCCCACTTCGCCGCAGGCCTGATCGCCGGCGGCCGGGCCGAAGATGACGATGCCGTCGTCGCGCAGCTGCTGCGCGTTGCGCTGGGTGGCGGGGTTCTGCCACATTTCGACGTTCATGGCCGGCGCCACCAGCAGCGGCACCAGGCGCGGACGCGCCAGGCACAGGGTCGACAGCAGGTCGTCGCAGACGCCGTGCGCCAGCTTGTACATGAAGTCCGCCGAGCAGGGCGCGACCAGGATGGCGTCGGCGTCGCGGGTGACGTCGATGTGGGCCATATTGTTCTCGACGCGCGGATCCCACTGGCTGCTGAACACCTTGTTGCCGGACAGCGCTTGCATGGTGACGGCGGTGATGAAGTGGGTGGCGGCGTCGGTCATCACCACCTGCACCGAGGCGCCGGCCTTGGTCAGCGCGCGGCACAGTTCCGCCGCCTTGTAGCAGGCCACGCCGCCGGACAGGCCGAGGACGATTTTCTTGCCGGTCAATTCCATCATGATGTGCTGCCCCAGTTAGCGGTTCACCCGGCGCAGTTCATCGAGGATGAACAGCGCCGCGCCGATGCAGATGGCCGAGTCGGCGACGTTGAACGCCGGGAAGTGGCCAAATCCGCTCCAATGGAAATCGAGGAAGTCGACCACGTGGCCATACAGCACGCGGTCGATGACGTTGCCGATGGCGCCGCCCAGGATCAGCGACAACGCCCACGAGAACATGCGCTGGTTGCCGTGCTTTTTCAGCAGCACGATGATCCACGCCGCCGCGCCCAGCGCGATGGCGGTGAAGAAGTAGCGCTGCCAGCCGCCGCTGTTCTGCAGGAAGCTGAACGCCGCGCCCCTGTTATAGGCCAGCACCAGGTTGAAGAAGGAGGTGATGACTTTCTCTTCACCGAGCTGGAAGGTCTTGGTGATGGTGATCTTGGAGAGCTGGTCGAACAGGATGACGATGGCGGCGATGCCCAGCCAAGGCGTCAGGCTGGCCGAGGATTTGGTCGGAAAGATTTTTTTGGTGGCCATGGGTTGTTCAAATTGGTTCTAAGCGGCTAGCTCCGTCATCCCCGCGCAGGCGGGGATCCATGCTGAGCGTCCGCCGCAAGCTCAGTATGGGTTCCCGCTTGCGCGGGAACGACGGCGGGTCATATCTTAAGCGAACTTGCGTTTTTCGCCTGCACCGAACAGATTGCTGTGGCAACGGCCGCACAGGGTAGGGTGGTCCGCATGCGAGCCGACGTCGGCGCGATAGTGCCAGCAGCGCTCGCACTTCCCGGCCGCCGAGGCGCTCACTTCAACCGCTTCTTCCGCTTCGCTCGCCACCTGCACCGCCTTGGCGGCCGAGGTGATGAAGACGAACTTCAGGTCGTCGTCCAGGCTGGCCAGCAGCTGGTACTTGTCGCCGGCGGCCTTGATGATCAGCTCCGCCTGCAGCGAGGAGCCGATCGCGCCCGAGGTGCGCACGTCCTCCAGCTGCTTGGTGACGTCGGTGCGGACCGCGCGCAGGGCCGTATACTTGGCCAGCAGCGCCGCCGCGTCGGCAGCTTCCGGCAGCTTCCACCAGGTTTGCGTGAAGATGGTTTCGTCGCTGGCCTTGTAGGCTTCTTCGCCGGCGAAGATCGCCCACGCTTCTTCCGCCGTGAACGACAGCGCCGGCGCCATCACGCGCAGCAGGCTTTGCGTGATGTGCCACAGCGCGGTCTGCGCCGAGCGGCGCGCGTGCGAGGTGACGGCCGTGGTGTACAGGCGGTCCTTCAGCACGTCCAGGTAGAAGCCGCCCAGGTCTTCCGAGCAGAAGTTCTGCAGCTTGGAGTAGATAGGCTGGAATTCATACTGCATATAGTGCTCGGCGATTTCCGCCTGCAGCGACGCCATGTTGGCGACGGCGTAGCGGTCGATCTCCAGCATGTCGTTGATCGCGACCGCGTCCTTGGCGGCGTCGAAGTCCGACAGGTTGGCCAGCAGGAAGCGCAGCGTGTTGCGGATGCGGCGATAGGCCTCGGTCACGCGTTTGAGGATCTCGTCGGAGATCGACAGTTCGCCGGTGTAGTCGGTGGTGGCCACCCACAGGCGCAGCATGTCGGCGCCCAGCTTGTTCCAGACGTCCTGCGGCGCGATGGTGTTGCCGAGCGACTTGGACATCTTCTTGCCTTCGCCGTCGACCACGAAGCCGTGGGTCAAGAGGGCCTTGTACGGCGGGGCGCCGTTCAGCATCGAGGACGTCAGCAGCGAGGAGTGGAACCAGCCGCGGTGCTGGTCCGAACCCTCAAGATACAGGTCCGCAGGGAACGCCGACTGCTCCTTGTGCGAGCCGCGCAGCACGGTCTGGTGGGTCGAGCCGGAATCGAACCAGACGTCCAGCGTGTCCTTGTTCTTTTCGTAGATGGCCGCTTCGTCGCCGATCAGGTCTTTCAGGTCCAGCGCCAGCCAGGCGTCGATGCCGCTCTTTTCGATCAGCTTGGCCACCTGTTCCAGCAGCTCCGGGGTGCGCGGATGCAGCGCGCCGGTTTCCTTGTGGACGATGAAGGCCATCGGCACGCCCCACTGGCGCTGGCGCGACAGGGTCCAGTCGGGACGGTTGGCGATCATGCCGTGCAGGCGCGCCTTGCCCCAGTCCGGGAAGAACTTGGTCTCGTCGATGCCTTTGAGCGCGGTTTCGCGCAGCGTGTGGCCGCCGTCCTTAGGCTTCACATCCATGCCGGCGAACCACTGCGAGGTGGCGCGGTAGATGATCGGCGTCTTGTGGCGCCAGCAGTGCATATAACTGTGGTCGAACATCTTCACTTCGAACAGCGCGCCCGCTTCCTTCAGCGCGTTGCAGATCGGCTTGGAGGCTTCCCAGATCGTCATGCCGCCGAACAGCGGCAGCGACGAGGCGTATTTGCCGTCGCCCATCACCGGGGTGAGGATGTTCTCGTCCTTCATGCCATGCGCGCGGCAGGAGATAAAGTCATCCAGGCCGTAGGCTGGCGCCGAGTGGACCACGCCGGTGCCGCTTTCGGTGGTCACGTATTCGGCCAGGTACATCGGCGACAGGCGGTCGAAGAAGGCGTCCGAGGCGTGCAGCGGGTGGCGGAAGCTGATGCCGCCCAGCGCCGCGCCGTGGCAGGTGGCGATGGTGGTGCCTTCGAGCTTGTAGCGCGCCAGGCAGGCTTCCACCAGGTCCTGCGCCAGGATCAGCAGCAAAGGCTGGCCGTCACGCTCGGTCTGCACCAGCGAGTAGATCACTTCGGCGTTGACGTTCAGCGCCTGGTTGGACGGGATGGTCCACGGCGTGGTGGTCCAGATGACGATGAAGCCGTTCTCGGTCGGCAGCTTGTCCAGGCCGAAGGCGGTGGCCAGCTTGTCGAATTCGGCGAACTTGAAGCCGACGTCGATGGCCGGATCGCGCTTGTCCTGGTATTCCACTTCGGCTTCGGCCAGGGCGGACTGGCAGTCGAAGCACCAGTTGACTGGCTTCAGGCCGCGGTAGACGTAGCCCTTCTCCAGCAGCTGGCCGAGGGCGCGCAGTTCGTCGGCCTCGTTAGAGTAGTTCATGGTCAGGTAAGGGTTCTGCCATTCGCCCAGCACGCCCAGGCGGATGAAGTCCTTGCGCTGGCGGTCGACCTGCTCCAGCGCGTAGGCGCGGGCCTTGGTCAGCACTTCAGCGGTTGGCAGGTTTTTGCCGTACAGTTTTTCGATCTGGATCTCGATCGGCATGCCGTGGCAATCCCAGCCCGGCACGTAGGGTGCGTCGTAGCCGGCCATGCCGCGGGCCTTGACCACCATGTCTTTCAGGATCTTGTTAACGGCGTGGCCAGTGTGGATGTCGCCGTTGGCGTACGGAGGACCGTCGTGCAGGATGAATTTAGGACGGCCGGCGGCGGCCTTGCGCACGCGCTCGTAGATCTTCTTGTCCTGCCACTCCTTGACCCAGTTCGGCTCGCGCTTGGCCATATCGCCGCGCATCGGGAATGGGGTTTCGGTCATGTTGACCGGGTATTTGCTTTCAGGCTTCTTTGCAGATTTGTTATCGGACATGGTTATCTTCAGTGATTTTTATTCGGGGAGTTCTGTGTAGCCGGCGCGCGTAGCTGGTCGCGCGGTTAAATTCGGTCGGTGGCGGTGGTGGCGCCGTCGCGCTCTTTGAAGTACTCGCGCGCGATGGCGGCGTCGCGGTCGATGGCGGCGGTCAGCGTCGGCAGGTCGACGTATTTTTCCTCGTCGCGTATCTTGTGCAGGAACTCGACGCGCACCTGTTTGCCGTAGCAGTTCTGGGCGAAGTCGAACACGTGCACCTCCAGCAGCACGCGGCCGCTGTCGTCGACGGTGGGGCGCACGCCCAGGCTGGCGACGGCGGCCAGCGGCCGGTCGGCCAGGCCGTGCACCTGCACGATGAAGATGCCGGACAGCGCGGGACGGTGCGGCACGCGCAGGTTCAGCGTCGGGAAGCCCAGCGTGCGGCCCAGCTTCTGGCCGTGGATCACGTGGCCGGAGATCGCGTAGGGGTGGCCCAGCAGCGCCTCGGCGTGCGCGAAGTCGCCCTCGGCCAGCGCGGCGCGCACGGCGGAGGAGGAGATGCGGGTGCTGCCGTTCATCACGGTGGGCAAGGTTTCGACGTGGAAGCCGTAGTGGCGGCCCGCTTCCAGCAGCATCTGGACGTTGCCGGCGCGGCGGGCGCCGTAGCAGAAGTCGTCGCCGACCATCAGCCACTTGACGTGCAGGCCCTCGACCAGCACCTTCTCGGTGAATTCCTGCGGCGTGAGCGCGGCGAACGGCGCCGAGAAGTGCTCGACGATGACACGGTCGATGCCGTTGTCGGACAGCGATTGCAGCTTGTCGCGCAGGTTGGCGATGCGCGGCGGGGCTTTCGACAGGTCGCCGGCTTTATGGGCGAAGAATTCGCGCGGATGCGGTTCGAAGGTCATCACGGCCGCTTCCAGCCCGAGGCCCGAGGCGGCCGCACGCACGCGGCCCAGCAATGCCTGATGGCCAAGGTGGACACCGTCAAAGTTGCCTATCGTGAGCGCGCAGGGCGCACGCGCCGCTGCATTGGGTAGACCTCGAAATACCTTCATGGGAATCTGGGGGAACTGTCGCTAAATGGAGGATTATACGGTTTGTTTGAGATAGCCGACAGTTAACCCGTAAAGCGGCCCGTTCTGGGGTCGGACCCCGGATGGGGTCCGACCCCGCCTTGCCGGGTCATGCATAAAAAAAGCGCTGTCCGGCGCGGGGCCGGACAGCGCTTTATGCGCATCGCAATCCCGAATTACATCGGGTGGTTGATGACCAGGGTCCAGTAGCGGGCCAGTTCGGCGGTGCCGTCCTTGCCTTTGACCGATTTCAGGGTGGCCAGCGCGGCAGGCTTCTTGCCGGCGTTGAACTGGGCGATACCCTGGTGCAGCTTGACGGCATCAGGATTTTTCGCGGTGCCCAGCTTCACAGCCTGGTCCAGCAGCGCCAGGCCCTTGTCGGCCTTGCCTTCGGAAACCAGCGCATAGCCCATATTGGCCAGCGCATCGGCGTCCTTGCTCTTGACGGCTTCCGCTTCCAGCGCGGCTTGCTTGGCGTCGAACTCGGTCTGGGTCTTGGCGGCCAGGTCTTTCAGGCGCTGGTGGCGGGCGGCGTCGGAGCCGGTGCCCAGCGCGCCTTTTTTGTAGCCCTGGTCGATGATCTTGATCGCTTCGGCAGGGTCACCCGCCTGCAGCGCCAGCTGGGACATTTCCATGTACTCGCCCGGCTTGCTCAGCAGGCCGTTGGCCAGGCGCAGGCGCAGCACGTCCAGCGACAGCGTCGACGAGAAGCCAGGCTTGCCGGACACGCGGTTCAGCAGGTCGGCCCAGTAGCTGGTCTTCGGATAGGAACCGGCCAGTTTTTCCAGGGTCTGGACATAGCCTTCCTTGTCGTTCTGCTTCAGCTGGATATTGGCCAGCATTTGCAGCGACGCTTCCGAGCCGGCTTTCGACGATTGCAGCTCCTTGGCCGCTTCGGCGTACTTGCCGCTGATGTAGTAGGTCTGGATCAGCAGTTCGTGCATCTGGCCGTCGCTCGGGTTGTCTTTCAGCGCGCGCTGGATCCAGGTGATGGCTTTTGGATAGTCCTTGGCGCGGTAGTAGATGCCGGCCAGGGCCTGGGTGAATTTCGGTTGTTCGGCAGGCGAGAGCTTGCCGGAGTTGATCACGGCTTCGAAGGCCTTGGCGGCGGCGTCGTTATCGCCAGCGGCTGCTGCGGCCGATGCGCGGGTGCGTTCGATCAGATAGGATTCGTGGGGCGACTTGCCACCGACAGCATCGGCTTCCTTGAGTTTTGCCAGTGCTTCTTTATTCTTGCCTGCCGCAGCCAGTTTCTGTGCTTCCTGCAATGGTTTGCCGATTTCAGCGCGCACCGCGTCGGCCGCGTAGGCAACCGAGGAGAGACCTGCCAGAGGAGCTGCTGCTGTGAAACCAATAGCGGCCATTACCAGGCCGAGATGAGCGAGACGAAACTTGGTCATGGGTAAGTTTTCTTTCATCAAAATGCGAAATAGGCAGGAATGGTCCTGCCTATTGTTGAACATAGAACTGATTATTGGAACTGTTCGTTGCCGACCAGGCCAATCTTGGTCACGCCCAGACGTTGGGCCGCAGCCATCACGCCTGCCACGACTTTGTACGACACCAGCTTGTTCGGACGCAGATGCACTTCCGGTTGGTCTGGTTGCGCTGCGACGTCGGTCAGTTTCGCTTCCAGGGTGCCGCGGTCGGGAACGACAGCGTTATCCCACAGAATCGTACCGTCGAAGTCGACGTCAATCGTAATGACCACAGGTTCCTTGACTGGCGGCGGCGGGGTGCCGACCGGCATGTTCAGGTTGACCGAGTGGTTGGCCTTTGGAATCGTAATGATCATCATGATAATCAGCACCAGCATCACGTCGATGAGGGGCGTCATATTCATTTCCATCATTGGTTCCGGGTCCGCGCCACCGCTGGCTGGGGAGCCGACATTCATACTCATGGTGTTTCCTTTTAAGAAGGGCAGGCCCCGGACTGCGGGCCTGCGATGCACTAGAGGGGATTAACCCTTGTCAGGCGGTTCGGTGATGAAGCCGACCTTCTGAATACCAGCGCGCTGGGTGGTGTAGATAACCTTGCCGATTGCTTCGTAGCGTGTTTCTTGGTCGCCACGTACATGGACTTCCGGCTGAGGCAACTTCACTGCTTCCACCTTCAGATTGTCGAACAACTCATTCGCGTCGCGCATCCTTCTCTGATTCCAGTAGATGTCGCCATCCTTGCTGACAACGATGTTGACATCTTCCGGCTTGGTCTGGATAACCTGGTTGGCTTCTTCTGGCAGCTTGATCTTGATCAGCTTCAGAACAACCGGGCTCGTGATCAGGAAGATAATCAGCAGAACCAACATGATGTCCACCAGGGGCGTCGTGTTGATTTCTGACATGACTTGATCTTCGTCTCCGCTATCGGAGCCTACGGACATCGACATGATTAATTATCCAATCTTTTTAGCGCCGGCGGCACGGCCAGCTTCGCTGGTGGACATCGCGCCCGAGATCAGTACCGAGTGCACGTCAGCGGAGAACGAACGCACGTCTTCCATTGCGGCTTTGTTACGACGTACCAGCCAGTTGTAACCCAGAACGGCAGGAACCGCGACGAACAGACCGAAAGCGGTCATGATCAGCGCTTCACCCACTGGACCTGCAACCTTGTCGATCGATGCGTTACCCGACATGCCGATGGCGATCAGTGCATTGTAAATACCCCAAACGGTACCGAACAGACCGATGAACGGTGCGGTCGAACCCACGGTTGCCAGGAACGACAGGCCGTCTTGCAGACGCGACTGAACTTTGTCCACAGCGCGCTGGATCGACATCGTCACCCAGGTCGACAGGTCGATTTGTTCCAGCAGGGCGCCGTCGTGGTGCACGGTGGCCTTGGTGCCGGTTTCAGCGATGAAGCGGAATGGCGAGCCGTCTTTCAGGGCTGCCGAACCAGCAGCGATCGACGATGCTTTCCAGAACTTGGCCGAGGTTTCTTTCGACTGCTTGAAGATCTTCATCTGGTCGATCAGCTTGGTGATGATGATGTACCACGAACCCATGGACATCAGCGACAGGATGATCAGGGTGCCGCGCGATACGAAACCACCGTTCCAGACAGCTTCGAAGCCGTAAGGATTGTCCACTTCTTCTTTGCCGCCCTTGGCAGCTGGAGCTTCTGCTGCTGGTGCAGGTGCGGCTGCCGCATCCGCTGCTGGTGCCGAAGCGGCGGCCGAGGCTGGCGCGTCAGCGAAGGCTGGGGCGCTAACCAGGGCGGTGGCTGCGGTCACGGAAAACAGCACAGCGGCCAGTACAGCGGACAAACGGGTATTCTTAAACATGCTTCCTCCAAATTGATAAAATAAGATCGCTGAACTATTTGACAACGAAATCACAAATATGAGACTGAAGACTCGGTCTCGGTTTAATCCAGCGACCAGACGTACTGCACTGGCTGCCACTGCTGCTCCGGCTTGCCATCGACCATGGCTGGCTTGAACCGGCACTTACCCAAGGCGTTTTGAGCTGCCTTGTCCAGGTCGCGGAAGCCCGAGGACTTCGTGACTTTGGAATCCATCACAGAACCATCGACGCCAATCAGGAACGACACGGTGGTGACACCGGTTTCTTCATTACGCAGCGAGGTTTTCGGATAATCAGGCTTGGCGCAGGTGCTCATGTCAGCCACGGCTGGCGTGCGCACCGATTTTGCCGGACCTGGCGTCGCCGCCGGCGGAGCCGGAGGCGCTTTCTGGATCTCGGTCGTCGCAGGTTTCACGTTGGTCGCGTTAGCGATCGTGTTTTGCGGCGGCGGAGGCTGCTGCACATTCACCTCAACTGGGGGGATGAAAGGCGGTGGTGGCGCTTTCATCTCTGGCGGAGGTGGTGGCGGGGGGAGTTCTTTCGGTGGTGGAGGTTTAACCTCCTCGATGATCTTGGTCTCCACTGGTGCGATCATCTTGCTCACCAGACGTTTACCCAAGCCCGTCACGATCCCATAAGCAACCAGGAGGTGCAACAAAACGACAATGGTAATGCCTGTAAAGTTCTTCCCGGTGCTTTTCTCGTTGTGCGTGAAATTCATGCCTGCTTTCTCCAATACCAACTCTTTTTGTTGCTACTAAACCCCAAAATGGCGACATAAAACAACAGCCGCATCCGGGACGTCGGCGAATTATACATACGAATTCTTGATTTTACATAGAATTTTCATCCCTAAAACCGGTTAAATTTCATAGGGTTTTCCTATGTGATAGCGCTCTCTTTGCACCGTTCTAGCCCAATTTGCAAGACTGTCCGGGGCAATTTTGGGGCGGAACGCACCACGACATTACTTAGTTTTCCCTTAAGCCCAAAAACGGAATTTTATGCGCGTAATTTTACTACTAACAATTGATAATTTGGCCGCAAAAGTTTCTTTTACGAAATTCTTGCGGCAGGCATCTTGCAAGTCAGTGACGAAAGTTGTTGACTTCTGGCCTGCGGCATGCATTTTTTAAAAAAACCGGGGTCAGAGCAGTGCCTCTGACCCCGATTCATCCCTTGCAAGAGCCATGCCCGGGACCGGAAAAAGCGCTATATATATGTCACTCAACTTCCGCGCGCCCGTTTCTCCCGTTTCACCTCCAGCGAACTGATGATTTCTCCGCTCGGCCCCACCGTTTCCAGGTGCACGTCGAAGCCCCACAGCCGGGCCACGTGCTTGAGCACCTCGCCGGCCTGCTGGTTCAGCGGCCGCCGCTGGAACTGCGTGTGGCGCAGCGTCAGCGCGCGGTCGTCGCGGGTGTTGACCGACCAGACCTGGATGTTCGGCTCACGGTTGCCCAGGTTGTACTGCTCGGCCAGCTGCTGGCGGACGTAGCGGTAGCCCAGGTCGTCGTGTATGGCGGAGATTGCCAGTTTTTCGTTATTGTCGTCGTCCAGTACGGCAAAGAAATGGAATTCGCGGATCAGCTTGGGCGACAGGTACTGGGCGATGAAGCTCTCGTCCTTGAAATTGCGCATTGCGAAATCCAGCGTCTTGCGCCAGTCGCTGCCGGCGATGTCCGGGAACCATTCGCGGTCCTCGTCGGTCGGGTGCTCGCAGATGCGGCGGATGTCGGTCATCATGGCGAAGCCCAGCGCGTACGGGTTGATGCCGCTGTAATAGGGGCTGTTGACCGGCGGCTGGTACACCACGTTGGTATGGCTCTTTAAAAACTCCATCATGAAGCCGTCGCCCACCACGCCCTCGTCGTACAGCTGGTTGAGGATGGTGTAGTGCCAGAAGGTGGCCCAGCCCTCGTTCATCACCTGGGTCTGGCGCTGCGGGTAGAAGTACTGCGAAATCTTGCGCACGATGCGCACCATCTCGCGCTGCCAGGGTTCCAGCAGCGGCGCGTATTTCTCGATGAAGTACAGCAGGTTCTCTTCCGGCTCGGGCGGGAAGCGCGGCGCCACCTTTTCCTCTTCCTCTTCCTCGCGGCGGGGCAGGGTGCGCCACAGGTCGTTGATCTGCGACTGCACATAGGCTTCGCGCTCCTTCTGCCGCGCGCGCTCTTCCATCATCGACAGCTTGGCCGGCCGCTTGTAGCGGTCGACGCCGTAGTTCTGGATCGCGTGGCAGGAGTCGAGCAGCAGCTCGACCGCGTCGATGCCGTGGCGCTGCTCGCACTCGGCGATGTAGTTCTTGGCGAACACCATGTAGTCGACGATGGCGTCGGCGTCGGTCCAGGTGCGGAACAGGTAGTTGCCCTTGAAGAAGGAGTTGTGGCCGTAGGCCGCGTGCGCGATCACCAGCGCCTGCATGGTCAGGCTGTTCTCCTCCATCAGATAGGCGATGCAGGGATTGGAGTTGATGACGATCTCGTAGGCCAGGCCCATCTGGCCGCGCTTGTAGCCTTTTTCGGTCGACAGGAAATGCTTGCCGAACGACCAGTGGTTGTACGATACCGGCATGCCGACCGAGGTGTAGGCGTCCATCATCTGCTCGGCGGTGATGATCTCCAGCTGGTTGGGATAGGTGTCCAGCCCGAAGCCTTCGGCCACGCGGCGGATTTCCTGGTGGGCCTGCTCGATCAGTTCGAACGTCCACTCGGACTGTTCGGGCAGGGCGCGCGGATGGCGCGGCTTGGCGGTCATATCATTCATTGTTCGGCTGCCTATTTAGGCTGTTTCTTGAACAGTTCACGGAACACCGGATAGATATCGGCCGGCGTGACGATCTTCTGCATCGCGAAATGCGGGTGATGGTCGGGGATCTGCGAGTATTGCTCCCACAGGTTTTGCGGCGGCCCGTCGGTAATCTCCACGTAGGTGTAGTACTGCACCTTGGCCATGATGGTATTGACCAGCAGCTGGCGGCACAGTACCGAATCGTTGTCCCAGTTGTCGCCGTCGGAGGCCTGGGCGACGTAGCTGTTCCAGCTGCCGGCGCCGTAGCGCTCGTCGATGATCTTGTCGAGCAGGTGCAGCGCCGACGACACCACGGTGCCGCCCGATTCGCGCGAGTGGAAGAACTCCTCCTCGTTGACCTCGGCCGCGGCCGTGTGGTGGCGGATGAACACCACCTCGATCTTGTCGTACACGCGCTTGAGGAACAGGTACAGCAGGATGAAGAAGCGCTTGGCCGTGTCCTTGCGGGTTTCGTCCATCGAGCCGGAGACGTCCATGATGCAGAACATCACCGCCTGCGTCATCGGCTTGGGTACCTTGATGCGGTTGCTGTAGCGTAGGTCGAACGGGTCGATGAAGGGGATGGCCAGCAGCCGCGTGTGCAGATGGTGGATCAGCTTTTTCAGCTCCACCACGCGCGGCGCGTCCAGCGGCTCACCGTCCAGCAGCAGTTCCTCCAGCTCGCGCTCGGCCTCGATCACGCGCTTGCGCGAACTGCCGCCGACCGCGATGCGCCGTCCCAGGGCCCCGCGCAGCGAGCGCAGCACGTGGATGTTGGACGGCGTGCCCGACATATTGTAGCCGGCGCGCTGGTTCTTGAACTCGGTGGTGGCGGTCAGCTGGGTCTTGACCAGGTTGGGCAGCTCCAGGTCTTCGAAGAAGTAGTTCATGAATTCTTCGCGCGACAGCTCGAAGATGAAATCGTCCTCGGTCATCTGGTCGCTATTGCCGGCCTTGCCGCGGCCAGCCCCGCCGCCGCCCTTGGGACGGTTGATCAGGTCGCCCTTGAGGTATTCCTGGTTGCCGGGGTTGATGGTTTCCCACACGCCGCCGTGGGCGTGGCCGAACGAGGGCTCGCCCACGTCCTTGACCGGGATGGAGACTTTTTCGCCGTTCTCAATATCCGTGATGGAGCGGCCCTTGATGGCACGTCCCACCGCGTCCTTGATCTGGGCCTTGTAGCGCCGCAAGAAGCGCTCGCGGTTGACCGCAGACTTGTTCTTGCCCTGCAAACGTCGGTCGATGAGGTAAGTCAAAAGATGCCTCCTGCTACTATTTATACCCGCACGGCCTGGCGGGGTCTGACCCCACGGGGTCAGACCCCTAAGTGGTGCGCACGCGTGTCGCTAAAAGCATGCGGGGCTGCTTAAGACGACTTCCTCACACGCAAATACCATTCGCACAGCAGCCGCACCTGCTTGGCCGTATAGCCTTTCTCCACCATGCGGGCGACAAAGTCGGCGTGCTTGTTGGCGTCTTCGGCGCTGGCCTTGGCGTTGAAGGAAATCACCGGCAACAGTTCCTCGGTGTTGGAGAACATCTTCTTCTCGATCACGGTGCGGAACTTCTCGTAGCTGGTCCAGGCCGGATTCTTGCCGCCGTTGTTGGCGCGCGCCCGCAGGCCGAAGTTGACGATCTCGTTGCGGAAATCCTTGGGATTGGAAATCCCGGCCGGCTTCTCGATCTTCTCCAGCTCGTTGTTCAGCGACTCGCGGTCGAAGCTCTCGCCGGTGTCCGGATCGCGGTATTCCTGATCCTGGATCCAGAAGTCGGCAAAGGTCACGTAGCGGTCGAAGATGTTCTGGCCGTATTCCGAATACGATTCCAGATAGGCGGTCTGGATTTCCTTGCCGATGAACTCCACGTATTTCTGCGCCAGGTGTTCCTTGATATACGAGAAGTACTTCTGCTCGGTCTCTGGCGGGAACTGCTCGCGCTCGACCTGCTGCTCCAGCACATATAACAGGTGCACCGGATTGGCCGCCACTTCGGTGTTGTCGAAGTTGAAGACCTTGGACAGGATCTTGAACGCGAAGCGCGTGGACAAGCCGTTCATGCCCTCGTCGACGCCCGCATAGTCGACGTACTCGTGCATGGACTTGGCTTTCGGATCGGTGTCCTTGAGGTTCTCGCCATCGTAGACCAGCATCTTGCTGAAGATGCTGGAGTTCTCCGGGTCCTTCAGCCGCGACAGGATCGCGAACTGCGCCATCATCTTCAGGGTTCCGGGCGCGCATGGGGCCTGGTACAGCGAGGAGTTGGCCACCAGCTTGTCGTAGATCTTGATCTCGTCGGTCACGCGCAGGCAGTACGGCACTTTGACGATGTAGATACGATCAAGGAAAGCCTCGTTGTTGCGGTTGTTCTTGAAGGTCTTCCACTCCGACTCGTTCGAGTGCGCCAGGATGATGCCGTCGAACGGAATCGCGCCGAAGCCCTCGGTGCCCTTGTAGTTGCCTTCCTGCGTGGCGGTCAGCAGCGGGTGCAGCACCTTGATCGGCGCCTTGAACATCTCGACGAATTCCATCAGGCCCTGGTTGGCCAGGCACAGGCCGCCCGAGTAGCTGTAGGCGTCCGGATCGTCCTGCGAATAATCTTCCAGCTTGCGGATGTCGACCTTGCCGACCAGCGAGGAAATATCCTGGTTGTTCTCGTCGCCCGGCTCGGTCTTGGAGATGGCGACCTGCTTGAGCACCGACGGGTAGCGCTTGACCACGCGGAACTGGTTGATGTCGCCGTTGAACTCGTGCAGGCGCTTGACCGCCCACGGGCTCGGAATGTTGCGCAGATAGCGGCGCGGGATGCCGTAGTCCTCTTCCAGGATCACGCCGTCCTCTTCCTCGTTGAACAGGCCGAGCGGCGATTCATTCACCGGCGAGCCTTTCAGGCAATAGAAGGGCACGTGCTCCATCAGCGACTTGAGCTTCTCGGCGATCGACGATTTGCCGCCGCCCACGGGGCCCAGCAGATACAGGATCTGCTTGCGTTCCTCCAGCCCCTGCGCGGCGTGGCGGAAGTAGGAGACCACTTGCTCGATCACTTCCTCGGTGCCGTAGAACTCGCGGAACGCCGGATAAATCTTGATGACCTTGTTCGCGAAGATGCGTGACAGCCGCGTGTCGTTGCGGGTATCGACCAATGTCGGTTCGCCGATGGCGGCCAACATGCGCTCCGGAGCGCTGGCGTAGGTAAGTCGATCTTTTTTGCAAAGTTCGAGATACTCCTTCATGGACATCTCTTCTTCTTTGGTCCGTTCGTACCGTGCGGCGTAGTTGTCAAAAATGGTCATTTGGATGTCCTTTAATGTAAACCTGCTTGTCACGGGTCACCGGCAGTTCGCCTGCCCTGGCCCTGGTCCGTGCATACCCTTTGCTTTATTATTTTTCTTCTTATTTATACGTCGCCAGCTTCTTTTTTATGGCACGGATTGCCCGTGCCGGTGAGCTGGCTTTATGGCCGGTTGGCGGCTTTTATGTGTTGGCCGTAACGCTTCTTACGTCTATGAAATTGATTATTGCGCTATTGGTGCCGGAAGTCAAAAGATATGTCGTAATATGGTTAATACTCTTTCGTAACTAATTGATTAATAAGATTATTTTTAAGAAAATTTGTGATCTTTTCGTGAATTTCAAGGGCATTTTTTTGCGCTTTTATGCCACAGTATCACGCCTGCGCGCGCTGTGCTGATCGTGCCGCAAACAGATAAATTTTGCCGCAACTTGGCCGCCGCTGTCGCACTCTCGCCGCATGCGCTAAGATGCGCTGATCCCGCTCACTGTCACAGGAAAAAATAATAATGTTGAACGAACAATTGCGCACCGTTGTACAGCGGATGCCCAAGGCCGAACTGCACATCCACATCGAAGGTTCGCTGGAGCCGGAGCTGATCTTCGCGCTGGCCCAGCGCAACCAGGTCAAGCTGGCCTACGGTTCGGTGGAAGAGCTGCGTGCCGCGTACGCGTTCACCGATCTGCAATCCTTCCTCGACATCTACTACGCCGGCGCCAGCGTGCTGTTGCAGGAGCAGGACTTCTACGACATGACCGCCGCCTACCTCAAGCGCGCCGAGGCAGACAATGTGCGCCACACCGAAATCTTCTTCGACCCGCAGACGCACACCGCGCGCGGCGTGCCGATCAAGACCGTGATCGACGGCATCCACCGCGCCTGCCAGGACAGCCCGGTCAGCGCCACGCTGATCCTGAGCTTCCTGCGCCACCTGTCGGAGGAGGACGCCTTCGCCACGCTGGAAGAGGCGCTGCCTTACCGCGACAAGTACATGGGCATCGGGCTCGATTCGTCCGAGGTCGGCAATCCGCCGGAGAAGTTCGCGCGCGTGTTCGCCAAGTGCCGCGAGCTGGGCTTCCACCTGGTCGCGCACGCGGGCGAGGAGGGCCCGCCGGCGTATATCGAGACCGCGCTCGACGTGCTCAAGGTCGAGCGCATCGACCACGGCGTGCGCTGCCTGGAAGACGCGGCGCTGACCCAGCGCCTGGCGCGCGAGCAGGTCGCGCTGACGGTGTGCCCGCTGTCCAACGTCAAGCTGTGCGTGTTCGAGCGCATGGAGCAGCACAACCTGCTGCAGCTGCTGGATGCCGGCATTGTCGCCACCGTGAACTCGGACGACCCGGCCTACTTCGGCGGCTACATGAACGCCAACTTCGTCGCCACCTTTGAGGCCTTGCCGCTGGGCCTGTCCCACGCGCAGCGGCTGGCGCGCAACAGCTTCTCGGCGGCCTTCCTGCCGGCCGAGCAGAAGCAGAAGTTCCTCGATGAAGTCGACGCGTATTTCGCCGCCCTGTAACGTCATTCCCGCGCACGCGGGAATCCACAGACCGTATCCGAAGCCGGCTCAGCATGGATTCCCGCCTGCGCGGGAATGACGTGCGGCGGCTGCCGTGACAAGGAAAGACTCCCATGCTCAAACTCGCCTTGAAGATGACGGCACGCGACTGGCGCGCCGGCCAGCTGCGCTTTTTGCTGATCGCGCTGACGGTGGCGGTGGCTGCCTTGTCCGCCACCGGCTTCTTCATCGACCGCCTGCGCAGCGGGCTCGATCGCGACGCCCACCAGCTGCTGGGCGCCGACGTCGTCATCAGCGCCGACCTGCCGGTCAACCCGGCCTGGCGCGCCGAGGCGGCCAGGCGTGGCCTGCTGATGACCGACACCATCAGCTTCGCCAGCATGGCGCAGGCGGGCGAGGGCGAGCAATCGATGTCGCTGCTGGCGTCCTTGAAGGCGGTCGGCCCCGGCTACCCGCTGCGCGGCCAGCTGAAGATCACCACCAACCCCGAACAGGCCGAGCAAAGCTACGGCACCGCGGCCAGCGGCGTGCCCGCACCCGGCACCGTGTGGCTGGACGCCGGCCTGCTGGGCGGCCTGAAGACCGCCATCGGCGGCCGCATCAAACTGGGCGACAAGAGCTTCACGGTGGCGCAGCTGATCGCCTCCGAGCCCGACCGCGGTGCCAACTTCCTGGCCTTCGCGCCGCGCGTGATGTTCGCGCTGGAAGACGTGGAGGCCACCAACCTGATACAACCCGGCTCACGCGTGTCCTACCGCCTGCTGCTGGCGGCGCCATCGTCGCTGAAGAACGGCGCGGCCGTCGCCACAGCCTATGAACAATGGCTGCAGGCGCAGATCAAACAAAACAATATCAAGGGCGTGCGCGTCGAGTCGCTGGAAAACGGCCGGCCCGAAATGCGCGCCACGCTGGACCGCGCCGACCGCTTCCTGTCGCTGGTCGGCCTGCTGTCGGCGATGCTGGCGGCGGTGGCCGTGGCGATGGCCGCGCGCCGCTTCATGCAGCGCCACCTGGACGCCTGCGCCATGCTGCGCTGCCTGGGCCTGACGCAGAACGAAGTCACGCTGATGTACCTGATCGAATTCCTGCTGGTCGGCCTGGCCGGCAGCGCGATGGGCGTGGCGCTCGGCTTCGGCGGCCACTACGTGCTGCTCGAAGTGCTGGGCAAGCTGCTCTCGGCCAGCCTGCCGGCGCCGACCCTCTACCCGGCGTTGCAGGGCGTGGCCACCGGCATGCTGCTGCTGGCCGCCTTCGCGCTGCCGCCGATACTGCAGCTGCGCAAAGTGCCGCACAACCGCGTGATCCGCCGCGAGCAGGAGCCGCCGCAGGTGACCGCGCTGGCCACCTACGGCCTGGGGCTGGCCGGCTTCGTCGCGCTGCTGCTGTGGCAGGCGGGCGACGTGCAGCTGGCCTTGTACACGGCGCTGGGCTTCCTCGGCGCCTTCGCGCTGTTTGGCCTGGTGGGCTGGGGCGCGCTGGCCGCGCTCAAGCCGCTGCGGCGCGCGATCAACCATCAAAGCTGGCGCTTCGCCATCACCTCGCTGCAGCGCCGGCCCGGCGCCACCGTGGTGCAGATCGTCTCGCTGGCGCTGGGCATGATGGCGCTGCTGGTGCTGACCGTGGTGCGCGGCGACCTGATGACGGCCTGGCGCAACGCCACGCCGCCGGACGCGCCCAACCGCTTCATCATCAACATCCAGCCGGAGCAGGCGGCTGATATCGGCAAGCGCCTGCAGGCGGCGGGCGTGAGCTACGCGCCGCAGTATCCGATGATACGCGGCCGCCTGACCGCCGTGAACGGCAAGCCCGTCACCGCCGACACCTACACCGACGACCGCGCCAAGGGCCTGGCCGACCGCGAATTCAACCTGTCGACCATGGCGCAGATGCAGGCCGAGAACAAGATCAGCGCCGGCCGGTGGTTCGCCGACAAGCCCGGCGCGCCGGAAGCCTCGGTGGAGGAGGGCATCGCCAAGACACTGAGGTGGAAGCTGGGCGACAAGCTGCGCTTCGATATCGCCGGCACGCCGGTGGACGCCACCATCACCAGCCTGCGCAAGCTGGAGTGGGGCTCGATGCGGGTCAACTTCTTCGTCATCATCAACCCGGCCGCGATGACGGAAGTGTCGCAGAGCTGGATCACCGCTTTCCACCTGCCGCCAGGGCAGGGCGCGGTGATGAACGCCCTGACGCGCGACTATCCCAACCTGACCATCGTCGACGTCGGCGGCCTGCTGCGCCAGGTGCAGGCGGTGCTGGACCAGGTGGTGACGGCGGTGGAATTCCTGTTCGTGTTCACGCTGGCCTCCGGCGTGCTGGTGCTGTATGCCGCGCTGATGGGATCGCAGGACGAACGCACCCGCGAGGCCGGCCTGCTGCGCGCGCTCGGCGCGACCCGCAAGCAGCTGTCGCAGGCGCAGCTGATCGAGTTCTCGTTGGTGGGCGCCTTGTCCGGCGTGCTGGCGGCGAGCGGCGCGGCGGCCATGGGCTGGGCCCTGGCCACTTACCAGTTCAAGTTCGCCTGGAGTTTCAGCCCGGTCGTGTGGCTGGTCGGCCTGGTGGCGGGCGCGCTGTGCGCCATCGCCGGCGGCTGGCTGGGCCTGCGCAACGTGCTGCGCCAGCCACCGCTGCAAACGCTGCGCGAAGCCTAGAGCCTAGGCCGCGACGCTTTCCTGCGCCGCGTGCTCCCTGAGGAAGTCGGCGTAGGCGTAAGGCTGCTGGTCGAAGTAGTGGGGCGGCAGCTCGAACAGCGCCCAGTAGTAGGTCTCGCGGCCCTGGCACACGCGCGGCGCCGCGCAGTAGCGGTGCCAGTTGTCGCCGACCCGGCGCGAGTACATGCCGTCGCCGTCCCGGTCGGAGAAGAACGGCAGCACGCGCCGCTCCAGCAGCGCGTCCATCAAGGACGGCGGCGCATCGCTGTCGCGCGCGATCTCGTATTGCGCATACATGCCCTGTTCGGTTTCGATCACCATCAGACTGGCCTTGCCGTGCTTGTCGAGGAACAGGATGCCGGTCGGATTCGGGAAGATGTAGTGCTCGACGAAGCCCATGCTGGCGCTCAGTTCCTGCACCAGCCGCGCCAGCGCCGGATCGCCCAGGAAGTGGTAGTTATGCAGCAGCACCAGCTCGCGCAGCGTTTCCGACTGGGTGTCGAAGTAGTCGCGCTGCAGCGCCGCGATTTCCAGCTCCAGGATGTCCAGCGCATGGTCGTCGCTCTTCTTGATGTAGCGGTCGATCAGGCCGCGGTTGAAGGCGCTGACGGCGATCTTCTCATCGGCCGCGCCGGTGAACAGGATCTTCTTGCAGGGCAGGTGCGCCACCGCCGCGCAGAATTCCAGCCCGTTCATCTGCGGCATCGAATAGTCGACCACCAGCACCGACGGCGTGGCGAAGCGGTGGCGCTGCTCGCCGATACGGTAGATGCGCTCCAGGTCCAGCGCCACGTTGCACTGGTCGGCCGGCAGGTTGTGCATGTCGAAGTTGACATGCAGCGGCACGCAGCCCGACTGCGGTTCCTGGCGCAGCCATTGCAGCGCGGCCGTGGTGTCGTGGAAGGTCTGGCTGGCCAGCCGGGGGTCGAGCTGGAACGACAGGCTGCGCAGGAAGGAGTCGCTGTCGTCGACCAGCACGGTCAGGGTCGGATGGGAATAGACGGGCAAATGCATGGATCACCTCGGAATGGGCTGCTGCGGGGGGAATTCAAGGATAAAGATGGCGTAGGCGCCCTCGCGCGACACGCAACGGATGGTGGCGTTCCAGGCCAGCATGATCTCCTCGCACAGGGCCAGGCCGATGCCGGCGCCGTTGTGCGGCGGATGGGAGTAGAAGCGCCGGAAGATCAGGGGCATCTGCTGCGCGGGGATGCCGCACGCGGTGTCGATGAACAGCAGGCGCGGCGGCTGGTGCGCGCCGTCGACCACGATGCGCACCCGCCCCTTGCCGGCGCGCTGCACCGCCTTGAGCGCGTTGCGCAGCAGGTTCAGCAGGACCACCACCGACAATTCGGTCTGCCCGGCGAAGCTGAAGTTGCCGCGCACTTCCAGCGCCACCAGTTTTTGCTGGCTGACGTTGGCGAAGGGATAGCGCTTGAGCGCCGCTTCCACCACCGTCTCCATCGTCACCTCCTCCACCGGCCGCAGGTTCTGCCGCACCGCCGTGGCGCTGAGCAGGAACAGGTCGATCATGTGGTTCATGTGGCGCACCTCGAACTGGATGCGCGCCAGCGCGTCGATGGCGCTGAGGCGGTCCTCCCGGGTGCGGTTGCTGGTGTCGGCGTACATGCGCAGCAGGCCGCGCACATTGGCGTCGACGCTGGTGAGCGGCGTGCGCAGCTCGTGCGCCACGGTGGCCAGGCCGGCGCCCAGGCCGGCCAGCTTTTCCTGCGCCAGCACGTGCCGGCTGATCTTGGCGGCCGACAGCGCGGCGATGGTGAACAGGTGGATCGGCAACTGCTGCAGCACCGGCTGGCTCACGATGCTCGCGCCTTCGCCCAGCGCGACGGCGGCCACGCAAGCCGTGCTGGTGCCGATCAGGTAAGCCTTGAGCGCCAGGCTGGTATCGAAGTGAAACAGCACCACCAGTCCGATCAGCAGCGACTCGCTCCAGACCCCCGAACCGTGGTTCATCAGGAACATGAAGGTGAAGAAGAACGGGAAGATGTAGCTGAGCGTGATCAGCAGGTACAGGTTCAGCATGCGGCGGCTGAACTGGCGGGCGAACAGGCCCAGCGCGCACAACAGGATGCCCAGCAGGCGCAGCGGCAGGGTTTCGTATTCCTGCGGGAAAAAGTTCTGCCAGATCACGTAGTACAGCGGCATGCCGACCGTGCCTATGCTGGCCAGCAACAGCACGCGCACCAGCGCATGGTCCTCGCGGCCATGGTAAAGCAACAGCGACTGGACCAGACCGTGCTGCCAGCGTTTCCAGCGTTCTTGCAGTGGAGGCGTCATGAGCAATTTGACTTTTATCAAGGTGCCATGATCGCCCTAAATTGCAACGCCCTCTTGCATATCAATTCATTGGTTGATCAGCATCAACTACCTATTGTTTTTTTGGCCTCATGGTTGGCATCGTATTCATAAAAAAGCAACCATTCCCAAACAACGAAAGGAGCTAGAAATGCATCGCGCGATAACCCAGCACAACACCCATGGCCAGATTTTTGCGTTACCGGCCGAACAACACATGCCCGATTTCGTGACACGGCGCATGGATGAGCACTATGTCACCCGTATCGAGTTGCTATTGGGCGGCGAGCACCCGCACGCATGGCAGCCGACGCCGGCCGGCGCGGTATTTCTGGCCGGCAATGATTACCTGTGCCTGGCCGGCGAGCCGCTGCTGATGCAGGCGCAGATGGCGGCGCTGGCCAACAGCCAGGGCGAGCTGCTGATGTCGGCCGTGTACTTGCAGGAGGGCAGCGCGCAGCACCGGCTGGAGCGCAAATTCGCCCGTTTCATGGGCGCGCAGGACGGCATCCTGGCGCAGTCCGGCTGGGCCGCCAATGTCGGCCTGGTGCAGACCCTGGCGGCGCCCGGCATCCCGGTCTACCTCGACATGCAGGCCCACGCCTCGCTGTGGGAGGGCGTGCAGTCGGCCGGCGCGATGCCCGTGCCCTTCCTGCACAACGACCTGGAGCATCTGCAAAAGCAGCTGGTCCGCCACGGACGCGGCCTGATCGTGGTCGACGCCTTGTACAGCACCAATGGCAGCGTGGCGCCGCTGCGCGAGCTGGTGGAGATCGCCGAGCGCAGCGGCTGCCTGCTGATCGTCGACGAATCGCATTCGCTGGGCACGCACGGCCCGCGTGGCGCCGGGCTGGTGGCCGATCTGGGCTTGAGCGAGCGGGTGCACTTCCGCACGGCGTCGCTGGCCAAGGCGTTTGCCGGGCGCGCCGGCTTCATCACCTGCTCCAGCAAGTTCAAGGGCTATTTCCTGTCGGAGTCGCGCCCGGCCATCTTCAGCTCCTGCCTGCTGGGACATGAGCTGGCCTGGTTCGACGCCGCCATCGATTTCGTCGCCGCGGCCGACGACCGCCGCGCCGCGCTGCGCGCGCACGCGGTCGAGGTGCGCGAGGAGTTGAGCGCGCTGGGCTACAACGTCAGCGACGGCAGCGAGCAGATCATCGCGCTGGAGCCGGGCCCGGAGCCGAAGACGCTGGCGCTGCGCAAGCTGCTGGAGCGGCACGGCGTCTACGGCGCCATGTTCTGCGCGCCGGCCACGCCGAAGAACCGCTCGCTGGTGCGGCTGACGCTGAACTCCGGCCTGGACCGCATGCAGCTGTCGCGCATCATCCAGGCCTGCGACGACGTCCGCGACGAGGCCGACCTGGAGAACTGGTCGTCGACACGGCGCCTGCGCCGGCTTGCGCTGGTGTGAAGGCCGCGGTTCGCCGCCTGGTGCGCTATCATGGAGTTTATGACTGAATCCCGAACTCTCTATGAAGTAATCGGCGGCGAATCGCGCGTGCGCGAGATGGTCGACCGCTTTTATGACCTGATGGAATTGGAGCCGGAGTTTGCGCTGCTGCGCGCCGCCCACCCGCCCACGCTGGACAACGCGCGCGAACGCCTGTTCATGTTCCTGAGCGGCTGGATGGGCGGGCCGGACCTGTACATCGAGGCGCACGGCCATCCGCGCCTGCGCATGCGGCACATGCCGTTCGCCATCGGCACCCAGGAGCGCGACCAGTGGCTGCGCGCGATGGCGTGGGCGATGGAGGACGTCGGCATCGACGAGGCGTTGCGGTTGCGGTTGATGGAGTCCTTCTATCAAACCGCCGACTGGATGCGCAACAAGCCGGATTGACGCCATGAGCCAGATCGAATTCTATGTGCTGCTGCTGGCCGTTGCCGCCGTGATCGGCTTGCAGCTGCTGTCGCTGCTGCGCGCGCGTGGCGCAGCCGGCGCCGATGGCGGCCTGGCCGAGCGCATCGAGCGCGTCGAGCGCGAAGTGCGCATGCAGTTGCAAACCACGGCGCAAGCCACGCACGCGGCCAGCGTGCAGCAGTTCGAAGCCATGCGCCGCCAGCTGGAGGCGCAGGGGCTGGTCGGCCGCGACGAGCAGGGCCGCAGCCTGAAGCAGTTCGCCGACAGCATGAATCAAACGCTGGCGCGGCTGACCGAGTCCAACGCCGCGCGCATGCAGGAAGTGCGCGCCACGCTGGAAGCCAAGATCAAGGACCTGCAGGCGGACAACGGCGCCCGGCTGGAGGAAATGCGCAAGACCGTCGACGAGAAGCTGCACGCGACGCTGGAGGCGCGCCTGAGCGCTTCGTTCCAGCAGGTGTCCGAGCGGCTCGAGCGCGTGCACCAGGGCCTGGGCGAGATGCAGCAGCTGGCGCTGGGCGTGGGCGACCTGAAACGGGTGCTGACCAATGTGAAGACGCGCGGCACCTGGGGCGAGGTGCAGCTGGAGATGCTGCTGGAGCAGGTGCTGACGCCCGATCAGTACGCGAAGAACGTGGAGACCATCGCCGGCAGCGGCGCGCGGGTGGAGTTCGCGCTCAAGCTGCCGGGTCAGGTGGAGGGCGGGGCGCCGGTGTGGATGCCGATCGACGCCAAGTTCCCGAAGGAGCAGTACGAGCGCCTGCTGGATGCCGCCGACCGCGCCGACGCGGAAGGCGTGGCGCTGGCCGGGCGCGAGCTGGAACGCGCGGTGCGCGGCGAGGCCAAGACCATCTCGGAGAAGTACGTGTCGCCACCGCACACCACCGATTTCGCCATCCTGTTCCTGCCGACCGAAGGCCTGTACGCGGAAGTGATGCGCCGTCCCGGCCTGGCCGACGAGCTGCAGCGCGTGAACCGCATCAGCATCGCCGGGCCGTCGACCTTGTCGGCGCTGCTTAACAGCTTGCAGATGGGCTTCCGCACGCTGGCGCTGGAGAAGCGCTCGTCGGAGGTGTGGCAGGTGTTGGGCGCGGTGAAGACCGAGTTCGGCAAGTTCGGCGACGTGCTGTCGGCCACCAGGCTGGCGCTGGAGCGGGCCGCCAAGAATATCGAATCGGCCGAGACGCGCAGCCGCCAGATGGCGCGCAAGCTGAAGACGGTGGAGGCGCTGCCGAGCGAGGCGGCGCAACTGCTGCTTGGACCTGAAATCGACAAGAATGATTTGGATGTAGATTGAGACGCGCCGTCACCCCGACAAGTCGGGGTCTGACCCCGTACGGGGTCAGACCCCTGCCGCTGAGCGCCGTGTGGGGTAAAAACAGGAGCTAGCCATGTCAAACCGCAGTCCCGATTTTTCCACGATCGGCAAGCCAGCCGTTCAGCGTAACAAGATCGTCAGCGCGGCCGACGCGGTCAGCCTGATACGTGATGGCGACACCATCGCCACCGGCGGCTTTGTCGGCGTCGGCTTCGCGGAGAATATCGCGGTGGCGCTGGAGCGGCGCTTCCTGTCCGCCGACAGCGGCGGCCATCCGCGCGACCTGACGCTGGTCTACGCCGCCGGCCAGGGCGACGGCAAGGAGCGCGGCCTGAATCACTTCGGCCACGAGGGCTTGCTCAAGCGCGTGGTCGGCGGCCACTGGAGCCTGGTGCCCAAGCTGCAGCAGCTGGCCATGACCGGCAAGATCGAAGCCTACAATCTGCCGCAGGGCGTTATCAGCCAGCTGTTCCGCGACACCGCGGCCGGCAAGCCTGGCCTGCTGACGCACGTCGGCCTCGGCACCTTTGTCGATCCGCGCCACGGCGGCGGCAAGATCAACGCCCGCACCACCGAGGAGCTGGTGGAGCTGCTCACGCTGGGCGGCAAGGAATACCTGTTTTACAAATCGCAGCCGGTGCACGTGGGGATCATCCGCGGCACCACGGCGGACGCCCTGGGCAACATCACCATGGAGCGCGAGGCGCTGACGCTGGAGGCGCTGGCGATCGCGATGGCCGCGCACAATTCGGGCGGCATCGTCATCGTGCAGGTCGAGCGCATCGCGGAGCGCGGCACGCTCAATCCGCGCCAGGTCAAGATTCCCGGCATCCTGGTCGATTGCGTGGTGGTGGCGGAAAAGCCCGAATACCATATGCAGACCTTCGCCGAGCCGTACAACCCGGCCTATGCGGGCGAGCTGCGCGTGCCCTTGTCGGCGGTGGCGCCGATGGCCATGTCGGAGCGGAAGATCATCGCCCGCCGCGCGCTGATGGAGCTGCGGCCGAACAACGTGGTCAACCTCGGTATCGGCATGCCGGAGGGCGTGGCGGCGGTGGCGGCGGAGGAGAAGCTGCTCGACCTGGTCACGCTGACGGCGGAGCCGGGCGTGATCGGCGGCATGCCGGCCGGTGGCTTGAACTTTGGCGCGGCCACCAATGCCGACGCGGTCATCGACCAGCCCTACCAGTTCGACTTCTACGACGGCGGTGGGCTGGATGTGGCGGTGCTCGGCCTGGCGCAGGCCGACCGCCACGGCAATCTGAACGTCAGCAAATTCGGCAGCAAGCTGGCCGGCGCCGGAGGCTTCATCAACATCAGCCAGAACGCGCGCAAGGTGGTGTTTGTCGGCACCTTCACGGCGGACAAGGGCGCCACCCGCAAGTTCATCAACGAGGTGGAGCATCGCACCTACAGCGGCGAGTACGCGGCGCGGCGCGGACAGGAAGCCTTGTTCATCACCGAGCGCTGCGTGATGCGGCTAGTGCTGGACGGCGGTGTATCGGGGCTGGAGCTGATCGAGATCGCGCCCGGCATGGACGTGGAGCGCGACATCCTGGCGCATATGGATTTCAAGCCTGCGATCAGCGCGCAGCTGAAGGTGATGGACGCGCGCATCTTCGGCCCGCTGGCGATGGATTGGCGCGCCGACTTCCTGGCGCTGCCGCTGGAGCAGCGGCTGGTGTACGACGCGCAGCAGGAGCTCTTCTTCGTCAACTTCGAAGGCTTCGAGATCAGCGATGCCGAGACCATCGCCACCATCTGCGCGATGGTGGCGGAGCGCCTGGCGCCGCTGGGCCGCAAGGTGCCGGCGGTGATCAACTATGATAACTTCTCGATCGTGCCGGACTTGATGGACCAGTACGTGGCGGCGGTGAACCAGCTGGCGGAGCGCTATTACAGCAAGGTGACGCGCTACGCGCACAGCACCTTCATGCGCGCCAGCCTGGGACGTGCCTTCCGCCGCATCGAGAAGGACGCGGCATTGTTCGCCAACTCTGCCGAGGCGCTGCTGCGTTTGCAGCAGCAGGAAGATTAGCGGCTGGCGAGGCGCTCCAGCCGCAGGCGGTGGCGCTCGTCGGTGACGCTGCGCGCCGCCAGGTAGACCGCCAGCGTGACCGACAGCCCGCTGCCGCCGGCCAGCAGGAACATCAGCAGGATCTGGTAGCGCACCGCGTCCATCGGATCCATGCCGGCGAGGATCTGGCCGGTCATGATGCCGGGCAGGGTGATGATGCCGGCGGCCGACATCTGGTTGATCAGCGGGATCAGTCCCTTGCGCACCGATTCGCGGATCAGCGGCGCCAGCGCCTCGTTGCGGGTGGCGCCCAGCACCAGCTGCGCTTCGATCGCGTTGCGCGCGTTGACCACGCCGCCGTAGAAGGTGTCCAATCCCAGGCTGGCTGAATTGAGCACGTTGCCCAGCACGATGCCGATCAGCGGGATCGCATACTGCGGCTCATACCACGGCGTCGGATGCAGCACCGTCAGCAGCGCCAGCATCGCGGTGGCGACGCTGGACAGGCCGACGCTGGCGGTGGCCAGCCATACGCCGGGCCAGCCGCGCAGGCCATGCGCGGGCCGCATCGCCACTTCGCGCGCGGCGGCGACGATCATCAGCAGCGCCACGGCCAGCGTGGCGGCCGGTGAAGCCAGCGCGAACACCCAGCGCAGCACCAGCCCGACCAGCAGCAGCTGCACTACCATGCGTGTGGCGGACCACAGTATCTTGCGTTGCATGCGCAAGCCCAGGTAAGCGGAGATGCCGGCGTTAAGCAGCACCAGCGAGGAGGCGATGGCCAGGTCGATGGCGCCCGGCTGGATCGGCGTCATGCTGGCGCTCATGGCGCGGCCCCGTTTTCGGTCAGGCGTCGCTCGCACATCGTCATGCTGCGGTGCCCCAGCGTTTGTGCCTGCGCTGTGGAGTGCGTGACCAGGATGATGGACAGGCCCGCGGCCAGTTCCTTTTGCAGCAGCTGTTCGGTGGCGGCGACGGCGGCCGGGTCCAGCGCGGCGGTGGGTTCGTCGAGCAGCAGCACCTGCGGCTTGCAGGCCAGCGACCGCACCAGCGCCATGCGCTGGCGCTCGCCGGTGGACAGGCGGCCGATGTCGGCCTCCAGCAGCGATGGCGTCAGGTTCAGTTGCGGCAGCAGCTCGCGCACGCGCGCCATCTGCGTGGGTTTGAAATGGTCGCCGGCGGTCGGCAGCCACCATGCGGCTTCGGCGGGTTGGTAGATCACGCCGGCGCGCCATGCGGGTGCGCCCATGCCGGAGCGCGGCAGGCCATCCAGCAGGGCCTCGCCGGTGTTGGGATCGAGATCGCACACCATGCGCAACAACAGGCTTTTACCCGCGCCCGACGGGCCGGAAATGGTCAGGCACTGGCCCGCTTCCAGGTCGAAGGAAAACGGGCCGGCCAGCGGCGATTGCAGGTTGCGGATGCGCAGGCGCGGGTGAGCTCCGTCGGGCTGGATCATGTGCTCAGATCAAGCCGTCGAACAGCAGCACCTCGACCATGTCGCCGGCGGTGATGTCCGCCTGCGCCTCGTGCAGAACGACGATGCAGTTTGCTTCCGTCATGGAGCTCAGGATGCCTGAGCCCTGCGCGCCGGTGAGGCGCACTTGCGGTGCGCCGTCGGCGCTGGCGCTGACGATGCCGCGCTGGTATTCGGTGCGGCCGGGGCGTTTGTGGATCGCCTCCGTGGTGCGGGCCTGCATCGGCTGCTGCGTCGCCTGCGTGCCCATCATGCGCAGCAGCGCGGGACGGGCGAACATGTAGAACGAAACCATCACCGCCACCGGATTGCCGGGCAGGCCAAACAGCCAGGCGCTGTCTGCCTCGCTTTGAATCTGGCCGAAGGCGAGCGGACGGCCGGGGCGCATCGCCAGCTTCCAGAAGGCGACATCGCCGATGCGGCCGAGGATGTCGCGCGTGTAGTCGGCCGCGCCTTCGGAAACGCCGCCGGAGGTGATGATGGCGTCGGCGTTGGCGCAAGCGTCGCGCAGCGCCGCTTCCAGCGCGGCCGGATCGTCGCGCACGATGCCCATGTCGATGACGTCGCAACCCAAGCGCGTCAGCATGCCGAACAGGGTGTAGCGGTTGCTGTCGTAGACGCAGCCGTCGTCGAGGCGCTCGCCCAGCGAGCGCAGTTCGTCGCCGGTGGAGAAGAAGGCCACGCGCAGCTTGCGTTGCACGGTGACTTCGCCGATGCCAAGCGAGGCCACCAGGCCCAGGTCGGCGGGGCGGATGATTTTGCCTTGCGCGAGCGCGACGCCGCCGGCCTTCAAGTCCTCGCCAGCGAAGCGGCGGTTGGCGCCGGTGCGGATGGCGCCATGGCGGATGGTGACCGTGTCGCTGCCGATGTGCGCGGCCAGTTCCTGCGGCAGCACGCTGTCGCAGCCGGGCGGGATGGCGGCGCCGGTCATGATGCGGATGCACTCGCCGCCTTGTGGTGCTTGCGTGAACGGCTGGCCGGCGTAGGCGATGCCGATCACCTTGAACGTGGCGTCGGGCGCGCCGGCCGCGGGCAGGTCGGCGCCGCGCAGTGCGTAGCCGTCCATCGCCGAGTTGTCGTAGGCCGGCACGTTGATCGGCGAGATGATGTCTTCGGCCAGCACGCGGTCGAGGGCCTCGCGCAGCGCGAGCCGTTCGGTGGCGGCGATCGGCGCCACGCGCTCGCAGATGATGCGCTGCGCTTCGGTCACGGACAGCGCAGCGGGATCGGCTGCGGGGATTTTGGGGGCCGGTGCTGGCGCCCGTTCGTGCTGCTGTAGCTCGGCCAGCGTGTTGATGTTGCGGAAGGCGTCGGCGTCGTCGAACATCACCTCGGCCACGCGCAGCGATTTGAACCAGCTCTCCATGCGGCGCGCGCCGGTGTCCAGGTAGGCGTCCAGCTGCGGCAGCAGGCTGGCCTTGAGCAGCGCGAACACGGGATGGGGCTGGCGCTGCGGCTCGGCGCCTGCTTCGCTCTCCATCGTCACGGCCAGCGCGACGTCGGCATCCTGCGCCAGCATCGCCGCGTGCAGGCGCTCGGCCAGGTCTTCAGGCAGGAAGGGGGAATCGCACGGAGCGGTCAGCAGCAATTCGGTGGGGCAGTACTGGAGGCCGATCTGCAGGCCGGCCAGCGGTCCTTCAAAGCCGTCCAGGTAATCCGGCAGCACCGGCGCGGCGCCCGCCACGGCCTGGTACTGCGGCAGGTTGCGGTTGGCGTTGATGACGACGGCCGACACTTGCGGCGCCAGGCGGCGCATCACATGTTCCACCAGCGTGGCGCCGCGGAACGGCTGCAAACCCTTGTCGACGCGGCCCATGCGCGTGCCGCGCCCGCCCGCCAGTATCAGTCCGGTGACCTTGCTCTTCAAAGACAAACTACCCTCCGATGTAAGACATTTCCACTTTGTTGGCGCTGCGTTGCAGGCCGTCGGTATTGTTGGTGCGCAGCTCGGAATAGCGGTCGCCGCGCGCGCGCCACAACTGCGCCAGCACGGTGCTGATTTCCTCGTCGCTGCGGCCGTCGCGCAGCAGGGCGCGCAGATCGTGGCCGCTGGTGGCGAACAGACAGGTGTACAGCTTGCCCTCGGTCGACAGGCGCGCGCGGGTGCAGTCGCCGCAGAACGCGTGGGATACGCTGGAGATCAGGCCGATCTCGCCGCTGCCGTCGGCGTAGCGCCAGCGGGCGGCGGTTTCGCCGGTGTAGTTGGGGGACAGCGACTCGAGCGGCATCTCGGCGTGGATGCGGCGCACCACTTCGGCCGACGGGATCACCTCGTCCATCTTCCAGCCGTTGGAGGCGCCGACGTCCATGTATTCGATGAAGCGCAGGATGTAGGGCGTGTTCCTGAAATGGCGGGCCATCGGCAGGATCTCCTGGTCGTTCATGCCGGCTTTGACCACCATGTTGATCTTGACCGGGCCCAGGCCCACCTGGTGCGCCACGTCTATGCCGTGCAGCACGTCGTCGACCGAGAAGTCGACGTCGTTCATTTTCTGGAAGGTGGCGTTGTCCAGCGCGTCGAGCGAGACGGTGATGCGTTGCAGGCCGGCGTCCTTGAGCGATTGCGCCTTGCGCGCCAGCAGCGAGGCGTTGGTGGTCAGCGTCAGGTCCAGCGGCTTGCCGTGGACGGTCTTGAGTTCTGCCAGCATGGCGACCAGCCGTTCGATGTTCTTGCGCAGCAGCGGTTCGCCGCCGGTCAGGCGGATCTTCTCGACGCCATGGGCGATGAAGGTTTTCGCCAGGCGCGTGATCTCTTCGAACGACAGCAGCGAGGTGTGCGGCAGGTATTGGTAGTCGTTGTCGAACACCGCCTTGGGCATGCAGTAGACGCAGCGGAAGTTGCAGCGGTCGGTGACGGAGATGCGCAGGTCATGCAGCGGGCGGGCCAGTTGATCGCTCAACAGGCCGGTCGGCGCTTCCAGGATAGCGGGAATGGCTGGCGGCGCGGGGCGCTGGTTGGCCAGCATGATAATTTTCTCTGCCATGACTCTACAACCTTGCTGTTTTTGAAATGCGGGATAACGCTTGGGTAACGACAAGAAGCTACGATAGCACGCCGCCGCCAACTCGGTGGGGCGGGCTTCCATTAAAAAAGCCCCGCCGGCCTGAACGCGCTGAGGAGCGCGCTCGGTGCCGGCGGGGCTTTTTGGTCTTGCGGTCCGCTGCGATTAGCGGCGGGTGTCCACCTGGACCAGCGGCTCGTCATTTTGCGGTGGCAACGGCTTGCGTTCGCGAGGAACGCGGGCTGGTGCTACCGCCTTGGCGGCGGCTTCCTGCGCGGCGCGCAGCTTGGCTGGATCGGTGGCTGCCAGCGTCAGGCCGGCGGAGCCGAGCACTGCTTGCAGGTCGATCGGGGCCGATGGCGCAACCGGCGCTGGTGCTGGTGCTGCGACCGGCGCAGGCGCAGGCGTTGCGGCGACCGGAGCGACTGGCTCGGCATGCACTGGCGCTGCAACCGGGGCAGGAGCTGGCGTTGGGGCAGGAGCCGGTGCCGGCGCCGCTGCGACCGGCGCGGCTTCCACCACGACTGGTGCGGCAACTTCCACCACGGCCGGCGCTACCGCGACGACTGGCTCGGCCACTGGCGCTTCGACCGGCGCTGCTGGTGCTTCCACCACGACAGCGACTGGCTCGGCGGCGACTGGCGCTGCTTCGACCACAGGCGCTTCAACAACTGGCGCTGGTTCCGGTGCAACGATAGCCGCAACGACTGGCTCGGCGACCGGTGCTTCAGCAAGCACTGGCGCGGCGGCGACTGGTGCCACCACGGCCGGCGCTTCCACCGCCTCGGCGGCTGCCGGAGCAACGGCTGCCTCGGCGGCTGGCGCGCTGAAGCTCAGGACGATCTGCTCGCCTTGCTCACCAGCTTCGCCTGCGGCCGCTTCCTGGCCTTCCGCGCCTTCCACACCTTCGGTGCCGTCACGGTCGCGACGATTGCGGTTGCGGCCGCCACGACGACGACGACGACGCGGCTCTTCACCGTCCACCGCTGCTTCGTTTTCCTCACCTTCCGGGCCGGTGCTCGGCGCGGTTTTCAGGATGCTGGTGGCCGCTTCGGTCACCGGGCCGGTCGACGGCACGCCGACGTTCAGCGCCAATTCTTCAACCTTGGCTTCGACTGGCGCTTTCTCGCCGCGTGGTTCACGCGGAGGACGCGGGGTGCGCTCTGCGCGCTCCGGACGTTCTGCGCGTTCGCGTGGCGCCTGGCCTTCCGCTGCCTGGTTCTCACGCGGTTCGCGTGGCTCGCGCGGTGGACGCGGTGGACGTGCCGGACGGCCGTTGGCGTCGGCTGCTTTCGCTTCGTCCTGGGCTGGACGCGCTGCGCCTGGTTCGCGCTCTTCGCGCTCGCCACGGCCTGCGCCCTTGCCGTTACGGTTGCGGCCACGCGGGCCACGCGCGTTGCGGTCGCCACGGTCGCCGGCCGGCGCCTTGACCACGATGGTCGGCTGCTGCGGCAGGGCCGTCGGCGCCGGTTTCGGGCTCAGGAAGCTGAACAGCTTGGCGAAGAAACCTTGCTCGGCCGGCGCTGGCGCCGGGGCCGGTGCTGGCTTGATGACGGTCTCGGTCGGCTTGCGCTCGACCAGCGGTGCAGGCTGGTCCGGAGTGATGGTCTTGACCATGGCTTCCTGGCGCGGCTTGGCTTCTTCCTTCTGGCGCTTGCTGTAGGCCATGTCGGTTTCGGCTTGCTCGGCCAGCGAGTAGCTCGCCTGGCTGTCTTCCAGACGCGGATCGTCGTGCTTGATGCGCTCGAGCTTGTAGTGCGGGGTTTCCAGGTGCTTGTTCGGCACCAGGATGATGCTGATGCGGTGGCGGGTCTCGATCTTGAGCACTTCGCCGCGCTTTTCGTTCAGCAGGAAGGCTGCCACGTCCACCGGAACCTGCACGTGGATGGTGGCCGAGTTTTCCTTCATCGCCTCTTCCTGGATGATGCGCAGGACTTGCAGGGCCGACGATTCGGTGTCACGGATATGGCCGGTGCCGGAGCAGCGCGGGCAGGTCACGTGCGAGCCTTCGGACAGCGACGGACGCAGGCGCTGGCGCGACAGTTCCATCAGGCCGAAGCGGGAAATCTTGCCCATCTGGACGCGGGCGCGGTCGTGGTGCAGCGCGTCTTTCAGGCGCTGTTCGACTTCGCGCTGGTTCTTGGCCACTTCCATGTCGATGAAGTCGATCACGATCAGGCCGCCCAGGTCGCGCAGGCGCAGCTGGCGGGCCACTTCTTCGGCCGCTTCGCAGTTGGTGTTGAAGGCGGTGGTCTCGATGTCCGAGCCGCGGGTGGCGCGGGCCGAGTTGACGTCGACCGAGACCAGCGCTTCGGTGTGGTCGATCACGATGGCGCCGCCCGATGGCAGCGGCACGGTGCGGCTGTAGGCGGTTTCGATCTGGTGCTCGATCTGGAAGCGGGAGAACAGCGGCACGTCGTCGCTGTAGCGCTTGACGCGGTGCACCATGTCCGGCATCACGTGGCTCATGAACTGGTGAGCTTGTTCGTAGATGTCGTCGGTGTCGATCAGGATCTCGCCGATGTCAGGCTGGAAGTAATCGCGGATGGCGCGGATCACCAGCGACGATTCCTGGTAGATCAGGAAGGCGCCCGAGGCCGACTTGCCGGCGCCTTCGATCGCGCGCCACAGTTGCATCAGGTAGTTCAAGTCCCACTGCAGTTCATCGACGTTGCGGCCGATGCCGGCGGTGCGGGCAATCACAGACATGCCTGGCGGCAAGTCCAGCTTGTCCATGGTTTCGCGCAGTTCCTGGCGCTCTTCACCTTCGACACGGCGGGATACACCACCACCGCGCGGGTTGTTCGGCATCAGGACCAGGTAGCGGCCGGCCAGCGAGACGAAGGAGGTCAGGGCGGCGCCCTTGTTGCCGCGCTCTTCCTTTTCGACCTGGACCATGATTTCCTGGCCTTCGCGCAGCGCTTCCTTGACGGAGGCGTTACGGACATCCACGCCTTCGCGGAAGTAAGTGCGTGCTACTTCCTTGAATGGCAGGAAACCGTGGCGATCTTCGCCGTAGCTGACGAAGCAAGCTTCCAGCGACGGCTCGATGCGGGTGATCACGCCTTTGTAGATATTGGATTTGCGCTGTTCGCGGCCGGCGGTTTCGATGTCGATATCGATCAGTTTCTGACCGTCGACGATCGCTACGCGCAGTTCTTCTTGCTGCGTAGCATTAAACAACATGCGTTTCATTTTTATTAACTCCGCGACCCGTAGGTCATCTCTGTGCCGCTCGGTTTCTTAGACCGAGGCAGCGTGGTACAGGGATATACGCGAGAATTAATGTGATTGCGGTGGGTATGCCCATCCTGTGCGGCGCAGCAACGCGAACGAAAACATCCGTATTGCGACCGCAACTGGGCGCATGAGTCGATCGACATGCCGAGTGCTCGCATCACCTGCAACTCATCCATGCGGCCCCTACGGACGGCAGAGAAATGCAGGCGGTGAGCAACGTCGCTGAGAGCCAAATCCTGACCAGGCTTACGTACTACAAGTATCGCAACTTCGCGAAGATACAATGCTTCAGGCTTGTTTCAGCCGTCCATCGAGCTTGCAGCAAAGCATGGGGTCTGGCGAAAACGGCAAGCGTTATCAACTTCATCAACCGGCCAGCTCGACCTAGGCCAAGCTGGCCGGACTTTATCCTTACAATCCAACCATATTAATTCAGCATCCCTGCCGACATCCGATTACAACAACGGTGCAACCTTGATTCCTGCAGGGGTGGTGCGTATACATTTTTTCCTCTGAATTTGCAATTTGGCGAGGCCAGTGGAGACGCCCCTGTGTAAAATGTGCTTTTATTCTTACACTTGCCGCAGATGGAAGCGCAGCGAAACAATTATATATTCAAAATGAAGGACTTAGAGAGATTTCTGGGAAGACAGAGCAAATGAAGCAACAAAAAGATGTTATCCCACCTTCAACAACCCAGGTTGGCCTGCCGGTTCCGCTGCAAGCACAGTTCGTCACCATCACTGAAGAAGAAGCAGGTCAGCGCATCGACAACTACCTGCTGCGCGTCTGCAAGGGCGTGCCGAAGAGCCACGTCTATCGTATTCTGCGGTCGGGCGAGGTGCGCGTTAACAAGGGCCGCATCGACCAGTTGTACCGTCTGGTACAGGGTGATATCGTGCGTATTCCGCCGGTGCGCATCGCCGAGAAGGCCGATACCGCGCATGTGCCGGCGGCCGAATTCAAGGTCATTTTCGAGGACGCCCACCTGCTGGTGATCGACAAGCCGGCCGGCGTGGCCGTGCATGGCGGCTCCGGCGTGTCGTTCGGCGTGATCGAGCAGTTGCGCGCCTCCCGTCCGGACGCCAAGTTCCTGGAGCTGGTGCACCGCCTGGACCGCGACACCTCCGGTTTGCTGTTGTTGGCGAAGAAACGTTCGGCGCTGACCAATCTGCACGAGCAGATGCGCGACGGCCACACCGACAAGCGCTACCTGACGATGGTGGCGGGCGACTGGAAAAACGCGCGCCAGCATATCAAGCTGCCGCTGCACAAATACACCACCGCCGACGGCGAGCGCCGCGTGGCCGTGCAGGCCGAGGGCATGCCTTCGCACACGGTGTTCACGCTGCTGAAGAAGTTCCAGGACTTTGCGCTGCTGGAGGCCGAACTGAAGACCGGGCGCACGCACCAGATCCGCGTCCACCTGTCATCTTCTGGCTTCGCCATCCTGGGTGACGACAAATACGGCGATTTTGCGCTGAACCGCGTCTTGCTGAAAGCCGATGCCACGCGTGGCGCACTCAAGCGCATGTTCCTGCACGCCCATCAGATTACCTTTACGCATCCGGATTCCGGCAAAATCATGACACTGAACGCGCCATTGGCCGCCGAATGTGAGCGATTCTTGCTAAGCTTGGGGAAACCTCTTAACTAATCGCAAATATTATTGAAGGAGCCGGCCAGCGCTAGCAGGCCGGAATACATGGCAAGAAAGCAATTTGATCTGATCGTCTTCGATTGGGATGGAACGTTGATGGATTCCACATCAACGATCGTGAAATGCATACAGGCGGCGGCCAGGGACTTGTCCCTGCCGATACCCCGTGACGACGTTGCCGCCCATGTGATCGGCCTCGGCCTGCACGAAGCCATGCAGGCGGTATTGCCGGAGATCGATCCGTCCTACTATCCGCGCATGGTGGAACGTTACCGCTATCATTTCCTGTCGCGCGATCACGAGCTGACCCTGTTCCCCGGCGTGCACGACATGCTGACGGAGTTGACGCAGAACGGCTATTTCCTGGCGGTGGCCACCGGCAAGAGCCGGGTAGGCCTGAATCGTGCCATGAACGATGTCAAGCTGTTGTCGATGTTTGATGCCACCCGTTGCGCGGACGAAACCTTCTCCAAGCCCCATCCCGCCATGTTGCAGGAGCTGACGCGGGAATTGGGTCAGGATATGCGCCGTACCGTGATGATCGGCGATACTTCGCATGATTTGCTGATGGCGAACAATGCCGGCGCGTCCGCCATCGCGGTGCAGTATGGCGCCCATCCGGTCGACCAGTTGGCGGCCTGCAACCCGCTGTATTCGGCCGCCACGGTGGCCGAGCTGCATCAATGGCTGAGCGAGCACGCATAATGGCCGATGAGGAAATCCTGATCTGCGCCGCCGACGCCGTGCTGGAAGGCGGCAAGGGCGTGCGCTTCCTGGTGACCGCGGGCGGCGATGACGGCACCGGCTTTGTGGTGCGCTACGGCGGCAAGGCCTATGCCTACCTGAACCGCTGCGCCCACGTGCCGATCGAACTGGACTGGGCAGAAGGCGAGTTCTTCGAGTCCAGCGGGCTGTACCTGATGTGTTCCACCCACGGCGCGATCTATGCGCCGGAAAGCGGTTTTTGCGCCGGCGGACCGTGCAAAGGCGGACGTTTGCGCCCGATCAGCGTGGTCGAGCGCGATCAGCAGATTTTCTGGCAACCGGATGACTACGTGCGCCCCGCGCGCGCCTGACTGTGACAAGACGAGAACTATGAGCGATAACACTAGCGAAAACGACGGCAACAGCGCCGAAAAACCAGTATCCGCGCCTGTCGCGCCGGCCAAGGCGGGCGTCACCGCGTCCAATTGGGAGCGCGAGGTGCTGGAAAAGCTGGTGTTTGCCACGCTCAAGGAACAGAAGGCGGCGCGCCGCTGGGGCATTTTCTTCAAGGCCGTGACCTTGCTGGTAATCGTGGTCGGGTTGAGCGCTTACCTGGATATCAGCTGGACCGGTTCCGAGGAAACCCTGGGCCGACACACGGCCCTGATCGAGATCGAAGGCGCGATCGAGTCGGAGGGCAGCGGCGCCGCCTCGGTGGTGATTCCGGCGCTGAACAAGGCGTTTTCCGACAGCGGCTCGGTGGCGGTGGTGATGCATATTAATAGTCCGGGGGGCAGCCCGGTGCAGGCCGGCATGATCGTCGACGAGATGGTGCGCCTGCGCAAGGGCTATCCGGCCAAGCCGCTGTATGTGGTGGTCGATGAGATCTGCGCCTCCGGCTGCTACTACATCGCCGCCGGCGCCGACCGCATCTACGTCAACAAGGCCAGCATCATCGGCTCGATCGGCGTACTGATGGACGGCTTCGGCTTCACCGGCATCATGGAAAAAGTCGGCGTCGAGCGGCGCCTGCTGACCGCCGGCGAAAACAAGGGCTTCATGGACCCGTTCAGCCCGCTGACCGAAAAGCACAAGCAGCACGCGCAGACCATGCTCAACGAGATACACCAGCAATTCATCCAGGTGGTGCGCAACGGCCGCGGCAAGCGCCTGAAGGAAACCCCGGAAATGTTCTCCGGCCTGTTCTGGACTGGCGCCAAGTCCATCGACATGGGCCTGGCCGACGCCTTCGGCACCGTCGACAGCGTGGCGCGCGACGTGGTCAAGGCGGAAGACATCATCGACTACACCCAGCATGAAGGCTTGCCGGAGCGCGTGCTGAAGAAATTCGGCGCGGCGATGGGCGCCGGCGCGGTCAAATCGGCGATGGATAACGGCAAGCCCAGCCTGCGTTAGGCGGGTGGCGAGGCAGGCTGGCCGTTAGTCGCAGTGATCGCATCACTGGACTGCCGATTAACATTATCAATCCAGCCTTTTTCATGCTTGCATATCCAACCGGGTGGACTATAGTGGTGTTGTAGTTCTTTCCAAGGGGGGCCGATATAAACAGTTTATCTTGTTGTCAGCACGATCTTGTTCAGTTTGATGGAACTACTCAGCTGCATCATTGATGCGGAGTAGAGAGAATTTCGATTCCTCGTAAAGAGTCCTGTGATGGGGCTGAAAACAGCGGCGCAATGCCGCTGTTTTCAATTTCGGCGTCGCTTTGTGCGAAGCCGCCGGCGTCCAGCCAGGCCAGGAATTGCGCTTGTCGGGCGGCATGCCAGTGCTCCAGTGTGCCAGCGGGCGTGGCGTCCGCAGGCAGGCCACTGCGGCAGCGCGCCAGCAGCAGTTCGGTTCTGTGCGTGGCGGCCTGTTCTTGGGCTGCGGTTGTAACGGAGAGTAAGGTAGACATGGTAAGTCCTGATCCTAATGGACTAGGCGGATTCCTAGCGCAAATTCAGTTTATCAACAGAATTGGCGCGAGGATTGATCTATATCAAGGTTGACTGCTGTCTAGTATGCATGCTGCGCCGCAACAAAACCTGCCTTCCCGCTGCCATCGGCATCCTGTAAAATCCGGCCATGAGTAAACTATCCCTAGACCGCATCCTGCAATCGCAGGGTTACGGCACCCGCAAGTATTGCCGCTCCCTCATCGAGGACGGCGAAGTCAGCATCGGCGGCGTGGTGCATGACAACTACAAAGCCAGCATCGAGACCGATGGCCTGGTGCTGACCATCTTCGACGAAGAATGGGTCTACCGCGAACACCTGTACATCGCGCTCAACAAGCCGGCCAATTTCGAATGCTCGCGCAAGCCCAGCCACCATCCCGGCGTGCTGACCCTGCTGCCTGAGCAGTTCAGCTGGCGCGAAGTGCAGCCGGTCGGCCGCCTCGACCACGACACCACCGGCATGCTGCTGATGTCGGACGACGGCCCCTTCATCCACGCGCAATCGTCGCCCAAGCGCCATGTGCCGAAGATTTACCAGGCCACCACGCAGGACCCGGTGACCGACGAGCTGGTGGCGCAATTGCTGTCCGGCGTGCAGCTGCACGACGAGCCGGCGCCGCTGGCGGCGCAGACCTGCGTCAAGCGTGGTGAGCATCAGCTGGAAATCGTGCTGGAGCAGGGCAAGTATCACCAGGTCAAGCGCATGCTGGCGGCCGCCGGCAACCATTGCAGCGCCTTGCACCGTTCCGCCATCGGCACGCTGACGCTGGAGTCGCTGGGCATCGCCGAAGGCGAGTGGTGCTACCTGACGGCTGAACAACTGGCGCTGTTGGCGCCCGCCGCATGAAGCTGGCAACGCTGAAGGACGGCACCCGCGACGGCCAGCTGATGGTGGTGTCGCGCGACCTCAAGACCGCGCAACTGGCCGACGGCGTGGCGCGCACCCTGCAGCGCGCGCTGGACGACTGGAGCTTCATCGCGCCGCAGCTCGACACCATCTACCAGGAGCTCAACCAGGGCCGCGCGCGCCGCAGCTTCGAGTTCGAGCCGGGCAACTGCATGGCGCCGCTGCCGCGCGCCTTCCAGTGGGCCGACGGCTCGGCCTACGTCAACCATGTCGAGCTGGTGCGCAAGGCGCGCGGCGCCGAGCTGCCGCCGTCGTTCTGGGAAGATCCGCTGATGTACCAGGGCGGCAGCGACGATTTCCTCGGGCCGACCGACGATATCGAACTGTTCCACGAGGAGTGGGGCATCGACTTCGAGGCCGAGGTGGCGGTGGTCACCGACGACGTGACCATGGGCGCGACGCCGGACCAGGCGCACCAGCGCATCCGCCTGCTGATGCTGGCCAACGATGTCTCGCTGCGCAACCTGATCCCGGACGAGCTGGCCAAGGGCTTCGGCTTTGTCCAGGCCAAGCCGGCCACCAGCTTCTCGCCGGTGGCGGTCACGCCGGACGAGCTGGGCGACGCCTGGAAGGGCGGCAAGGTCCATCTGCCCTTGCTGTCGACCTGGAACGGCAAGCTGGTCGGCAAGCCGCAGGCCGGCGTCGACATGGTGTTCAACTTCCCGCAGCTGATCGCCCACCTGGCCAAGTCGCGCAATGTGCGCGCCGGCAGCATCATCGGCTCCGGCACGGTGTCCAACAAGGATGCCAAGCGCGGCTATTCCTGCATCGCCGAGCAGCGCTGCCTGGAGACCATCGCCGGCGGCGCGCCGCTCACGCCGTACATGGCGTTCGGCGATACCATCCGCATCGAAATGCTCAACGGCGACGGCAAATCCGTGTTCGGCGCCATCGAGCAGGCCGTCAAGCAGGCCGTCGCCGAGCCGATCGGCCGGAAATTGCCGTAAGGAATCTACGAGCAGGGCTGGAAATACCGCCGTATTCCGGCGATGGCCCGGCCCTGTCGCGCCCGATAATGGCACGGTCGAGATAAACCCCGCAGCAGGCAGATTCCATGGCAGAAGACAGCGACGCAGAAAAGACCGAACCCGCGTCAGCGAAGCGCCTCGAGCAGGCGCGTGAAGAGGGCGACGTTCCCCGCTCGCGGGAAGTGGCGACGTTTACCGTGCTGATGGCGGCCGGCGCCGGCCTGTGGATGACCGGCGACGGGCTGATACGCCAGCTCAATGCCGCCCTGGTGTCCGGCCTGACCCTGAACCAGGAACAAATCTTCGATGCCGACATCCTGCTCAACCGCATCCTGGTCGACGTGGTGCGGGTGCTGATCGCCTGCCTGCCGCTGGGCATCGCGGTGATGATCGTGGCGCTGGCGTCGCCGCTGCTGGTGGGCGGCTGGCTGTTCAGCGGCAAGGCCATCGCGCCCAACTTCAATAAACTCAATCCCGCCAACGGTCTCGGCAATATGTTCTCGTCCAACTCGCTGGTCGAGCTGTTCAAGGCGGTGGCCAAGGCGCTGGTGGTCGGCCTGGTGGCCTGGCTGGTGGTGATGAAGCAGAAGGACGCCGTGATCGGCCTGGCGGTGGAGCCGCTCAAGCTGGGCATGGTGCACCTGTTCAATATGCTGGGCAGCAGCTTCCTGTTCATCGTCGGCGCGCTGGGCCTGATCGCCGCCATCGACGGTCCCTACCAGATGTGGCACTACGCGAACAAGCTGAAGATGACCCGCCAGGAGCTGATCCAGGAATCCAAGGAATCCGACGGCAACCCGCAGATCAAGGCCAAGATCCGCCAGCTGCAGCGCGAGATGGCCAAGCGCCGCATGATGGCCGACGTGCCGACCGCCGACGTGGTGGTGACCAACCCGACCCACTACGCGGTGGCGCTGAAGTACAGCGACGGCATGCGCGGCGCGCCGAAGGTGGTGGCCAAGGGCACCGACGAGGTGGCGGCCAAGATCCGCGAGATCGCCAAAGAACACAAGGTGACGATGCTGGAAGCGCCGGCGCTGGCGCGTGCGCTGCACAAGCACACCGAGATCGGCGACGAGATTCCGGAAGCGTTGTACTCGGCCGTGGCCGAGGTGCTGGCCTATGTGTTCCAGCTGCGCATGTTCAGCAAGGGCGGCGGCAACCGTCCGGATATACCGAAGCAACTCGATGTGCCGCCTGAGCTCGATCCGCTCAACCCCGCATCGCAAAAGAAGAAACCCGACTTGAATAACGGAGCACCCGCATGAACGCCCTGAGCAACCTGAAACTGCCGCCGTGGCTGCAAGGCCTGGCCAACAGCCGCAACAAGAGCAGCCTGGCCGCGCCTATCCTGATCATCATGCTGCTGGCGATGATGGTGCTGCCGTTGCCGGCCTTCGTGCTCGACATCTTCTTCAGCTTTAACATCGCACTGGCGGTGATCGTGCTGCTGACCAGCCTGTACACGGTCAAGCCGCTGGACTTCATGGCCTTCCCGACCATCCTGCTGGTGTCGACCATGCTGCGCCTGTCGCTGAACGTGGCCTCGACCCGCGTGGTGCTGACCGAGGGCCACACCGGCGCCGACGCCGCCGGTAAGGTGATCGAGGCCTTCGGCCACTTCCTGATCGGCGGTAACTACACGGTCGGTATCGTGGTCTTCATTATTTTGACGATCATTAACTTCACCGTGGTGACCAAGGGTGCGGGCCGTATCGCCGAGGTGGGCGCGCGTTTCGCCCTGGATGCGATGCCGGGTAAGCAGATGGCGATCGACGCCGACCTCAACGCCGGCCTGATCGGCGAGGCCGACGCCCGCAAGCGCCGCAGCGAAGTGGCGCAGGAAGCGGAGTTCTACGGCGCCATGGACGGTGCCAGCAAATACGTGCGTGGCGACGCCGTGGCCGGCATCCTGGTCACGGTGATCAACGTGGTCGGCGGCCTGCTGGTCGGCCTGCTGCAGCACGACCTGAGCTTTGCCGACGCGCTGAAGAACTACACGCTGCTGGCCATCGGTGACGGCCTGGTGGCGCAGATCCCGTCGCTGGTGATTTCGACCGCGGCCGGTATCGTGGTGTCGCGCGTGGCCAGCGAGCAGGACATCGGCACCCAGGTGGTGGGGCAGTTGTTCGCCAAGCCGCAGGTGCTGTACATCACCGCCGCCATCATCGGCGGCATGGGGCTGATCCCCGGCATGCCCAACCTGGTGTTCCTGCTGCTGGCCAGCGTGCTCGCCGGCTCGGCCTGGCTGATGACGCGCAAGGCCGAGGCCGGCAAGACCGCCGAGGTGGCTGCGGCCGAAGCGGCCGCCGCACCGGCCGCCGCGCCGGAGCAGGAAGAGGCCAGCTGGCAGGACATCATGCCGGTCGATACGCTGGGCCTGGAAGTGGGCTATCGCCTGATCCCGCTGGTGGACAAGACCCAGGGCGGCGAGCTGCTCAAGCGCATCAAGGGCATCCGCAAGAAGTTCGCGCAGGAGGTGGGCTTCCTGGCGCCGCCGGTGCATATCCGCGACAACCTGGAGTTGAAGCCGTCGGCCTACCGCATCACGCTCAAGGGCGTGGAGGTGGGCACGGGCGAGGCCTTCAACGGCCAGTTCCTGGCGATCAATCCGGGCATGGCCAGCGGCACCTTGCCGGGCATGGCGACCACCGATCCGGCCTTCGGCCTGCCGGCCACCTGGATCGACGCCAACCTGCGCGACCAGGCGCAGGGCATGGGCTACACGGTGGTCGACGCCGGCACGGTGGTGGCCACGCATTTGAATCACCTGATCACGACCCACGCTTCCGAGTTGCTGGGCCGGGCCGAAGTGCAGTCGCTGCTGGATCACCTGGGCAAGGACGCGCCCAAGCTGGTGGAGGACCTGGTGCCGAAGATGGTGTCGCTGTCGACCCTGCAGAAGGTGCTGCAGAACCTGCTGATGGAAGGCGTGCACATCCGCGACATGCGCTCCATCATCGAGACGCTGGCCGAGCACGCCGTGCATACGCAGGACCCGAGCGACCTGACCGCGCTGGTGCGCATCGCGCTGGGCCGCGCCATCGTGCAGCAGCTGTTCCCTGGCGCCAGCGAGTTGTCGGTGATGACGCTGGATAATCGCCTGGAGCGCTTGCTGATGCAGGCGCTGGCGGCCAGCGGTCCGGACGGCGCCGGCATCGAGCCGGGGCTGGCCGACACCATCGCCCAGCAGGCGCAGCAGGCGGCGCAGCAGCAGGAGGCGCTGGGCTTGACGCCGGTGCTGCTGGTGCCGGGGCCGCTGCGGGCCTTGCTGTCGCGCTTCCTGCGCCGCGCCCTGCCGCAGCTGAAGGTGCTGTCGCATGCGGAGATCCCGGAGACCAAGACCATCCGCGTGACAGCGCTGGTGGGGCAGCAGCCGGCCTAAGTTTGAGCGGATCGCGGATGCATCCATGCGGGCGGCCTAGACTGCTCGCATGGACGCCGACGATTTCGATACGCCGTGGAAGGAAGTGGTCATGCACCACTTTCCGGAGTTCATGGCGTTCTACTTTCCCCTTGCGCATGCTGCGATCGACTGGTCGCGGCAGCATACTTTTCTCGATCAGGAATTCGGCGCGTTGACGCGCGATGCCGAGCTGGGCAAGCGCCTGCTCGACAAGCTGGTCAGCGTGCATCTGCATGATGGCAGCGAGCAGTGGGTGTTGGTGCATCTGGAGGTGCAGGGCTGGCGCGATGTGCGGTTTGCCGAGCGCATGTTTGTCTACAATTATCGTGTCTATGATCGCTACCAGCGACCGGTCGCCAGCCTGGCGCTGCTGACCGATGGTGGTTCGCGATGGCGGCCTGGATCGTTTGGCTATAGGCTGCTGGGCTGTGAAATGAAGATTGAATTTCCAGTCGTGAAGCTGCTCGATTTTTCCGGCCGCATCGACGAACTGCATGTGCATCCGAATCCTTTTGCATTGGTGACGGTGGCGCATCTTCAGGCGCAGCAAACCAAGGGGAATGCCCATCGGCGGCGTATCGCCAAATGGCAGCTCACTAAGCTTCTGTATCAGCGTGACTGGGACAAGCAGCGTATCATCAATTTGTACCGGGTGATCGACTGGATCATGCGTTTGCCGGAGGGGCTTGAGGCGCGTTTGCGATCCGGAATGTTGCAGATTGAAAGGAGGAAGGCCATGACTTATTTGTCTTCTATCGAACGCATTGGAATGGAAATCGGCAGGAAGGAAGGCTTGAAAGAAGGTCGGCAAGAAGGCCGGCAAGAAGGCAGGCAGGAAGGGTGGGTCGAGGTGCTCACTGAGCTGCTGACACAACGCTTCGGCCCGCTGGATGCGCCGGTGCAGGCGCGCATCGCCGGGGCTGAGGTGCCGCAGCTGTCCACGTGGGCGCGCAACTTTGTCGACGCCACCTCGCTGGACGAGGTTTTCCGCGCCAGTTAAGCCGCCTCGGCCGCAATGGCGAAATGCGGCCGATTTGCCCCCCTGTTCCTCGGATCGTTTCCAGAGTGCATCGTCAATAATGGCACTGTCAGCGTAAAGGCGTTTCATCCGGAAGACGCATTGCCTGACTTAGACTCCTGAGAGCCGGCCATGAACGTCAAAAAATTTACCGCACCGACTTCCCGCGAGGCGCTGCGCAAAGTCCGCGAATCGCTCGGCCCCGATGCCGTGATCCTGTCCAATCGCCAGGCCGACGGCGGCGTTGAAATCCTCGCCCTCGCCAACGACGATGCCGCCTCGCTGGCCATGCCGGCGCCACATTCGCCGATGGCCGAACCGGCACCGTCGCTCGACCTGAACACCGCCGTGCCGCAAGGCCGCGCCGAGCCGCGCCTGGAACAGCGCATGGAGCCGCGCCTCGAATCGCATACCCCAACCGCAACTCCGGCGCCAGCCACCCTGCCAGCGCAACCGGTGCGCCGCGTGGTGGCGTCCGCCTCGTCGTTCGCCAGCGCCACCAAGGCGGCAGCCGCTGCACCAGCACCAGCGCCGGCCAAGCCGCTGGTGGATGCCGACCAGATCGCCGCCATGGTCAGCGCAGCCGTCGCCAGCGCCAAGCAAAACGCCGCCGCCGAGATGCAGGGCATGATGAGCGAGATCCGCGCCATGCGCGGCATGATGGAAACCCAGCTGGCCGAAATCTCCTGGGGCACCACGCAGGCGCGCGAGCCGCAGAAGGCCGCCGTGCTGCGCGAGATGCTGGCGGCCGGCTTCTCGGCCAGCCTGGCGCGCTACCTGATCGAAAAACTGCCGGCCAACCGCGACGCCGCCGACAGCCTGCGCTGGATCAAGAATGTCCTGACCCGCAACCTGCAAACCATGGCCAACGAAGACGCGCTGATCGAGCAGGGCGGGGTGTTCGCGCTGGTCGGCCCGACCGGCGTCGGCAAGACCACCAGCACCGCCAAGCTGGCCGCGCGCTGCGTGATGCGCCATGGCCCGGACAAGCTGGCCCTGATCACCACCGACGCCTATCGTATCGGCGCCCACGAGCAGCTGCGCATCTACGGCAAGATCCTCGGCGTGATGGTGCACTCGGTGAAGGACGAGGCCGACCTGCGCATCGCCCTCAAGGAACTGAAGAACAAGCACACCGTGCTGATCGACACGGTCGGCGTCAGCCAGCGCGACCAGATGGTGACCGAGCAGGTATCGATGCTGCAAGGCGCCGGCGCCGACGTCAAGCGCCTGCTGTGCCTGAACGCCACGGCCACCCAGGAAACCCTGAACGAAGTGGTGCGCGCCTACCAGGGCAGCGGCCTGGCCGGCTGCATCATGACCAAGCTGGACGAGGCGGCCGCCATCGGCAATGTGCTCGACGTGGTGATCCGCCAAAAACTCAATCTGTTCTACGTGTCGAACGGCCAGCGCGTGCCGGAAGACCTGCACCTGGCCGATCCGGCCTACCTGATCGACCGCGCTTTCAAATTGAAACGCGATGTCGTCAACACCCAATACCTGGATGCCGAACTGCCTCTGCTGATGAGCAACGGCGAACCAGCAATGCGCGAGGTGCACCTTGGCTAATTTCGATTTCGACCAGGCGGAGGGACTGCGCCGCATGCTGGCGGGGCCCAAGCCCCGCATCGTCACCTTCCTGTCGGCCACGCCGCAGGACGACAAGGGCGCCATGCTGGTCAACCTGGGCGCCTCGCTGGCCCGTGCCGGCAACGACGTGCTGCTGGTCGACGCCTGCGCCAGCGCCCACGGCGTGGCCTCGCGCCTGGGCGTGGACGGCGGCGCCAGCCTGCTCAACGTGGCGCGCCAGGAATGCGCGCTGAACCAGGTGATCCACCAGGTGCCGCAAGGCTTCGCTGTGGCGTCGATGACACGCGGCCTGCCGCGCAACGGCCCGGACGAGACGCGCCGCCTGGCCAAGGCCTTCGACGTGCTGGCCAAGCAGACCGGCATCGTCATCGTCGACGGCGAGTTCGACGGCGTGGCCTTCCCGGTGCCGGTCATGGCCAGCTCGGAAATCGTGGTGCAGGTGTCGAATAGCGCTACCTCGATCAAGGCCGCGTACAGTATGATCAAGCGCCTGAACCAGGAGCTGGGTCGCCGGCCGTTTGGAATTCTGGTCACCGGGGCTTCCGAATCTGAAGCAAAGGTGGTATACGATAATATGGCACAGGCAGCCAGCCGATACCTCGCGGTGAATCTCGTTTCGATGGGCTCGGTGCCGGCGGACGAATACCTGCAACGCGCGGCACGCTTGGGGCGTGCGGTGGTCGATGCGTTTCCGCTGGCCGGGGCCTCGGTCGCGTTTCGTCAACTGGCGGGGCGCTTCGCGCTGGCGGGCTCGCCATCTTTCCGTTAAGGGAGCATGACAATTTTAGCGCTTAATCAATAATAAACAGGCTATGTACACGGTCAAAGGGAAAGCGGACAAGGATTCTTTGCTGACGGAGCATATGCCGTTGGTCAAGCGCCTGGCCCATCACATGAAGGCGAAACTGCCGCCCAGCGTCGAAGTCGACGATCTGGTGCAAGCCGGGATGATCGGCCTGCTCGACGCCATCAGCCGTTACGAAGAAACGCATGGCGCCCAGTTCGAAACCTACGCCGTGCTGCGCATCCGCGGCGCCATGCTCGACGAGCTGCGCAACAGCGACTGGCTGCCGCGCTCGATGCGCCAGAACATGCGCAAGATCGAGACCGCGATGAGCACGCTGCAGCAGCGCCTCGGCCATCCGCCGACCGAGTCGGAAGTGGCCAAGATGCTCAAGCTGTCGCTGGCCGACTATCAGGAAATGCTGTCCGATGGCGGCGGCCACCAGCTGGTGTACTACGAAGATTTTCACGACGACGACGGCAACGACAGCTTCCTCGACCGCTACTGCTCGGACGAGGAGAGCGACCCGCTGCGCTCGCTGCTGGACGGCGACTTCCGCCAGGCCGTGATCGACGCCATCGACGCGCTGCCGCCGCGCGAAAAAATCCTGATGGGGCTGTACTACGAAGAGGAGCTCAACTTGAAAGAAATCGGCGCCGTGATGGGCGTATCGGAATCGCGCGTATCGCAGCTGCATACGCAGGCCGTGGCGCGTCTGCGCGCCTCACTCCGGGAGCGGTCTTGGACTGGGCCAGCGTAGCCGGGGTGCTGCTGGCGCTGGCCGGCATCGTGGTCGGCCAGACGCTCGAAGGCGGCAAGCTGGCGTCGTTGCTGCAGCCGGCCGCGTTTGCGATCGTCGTGATCGGCACCTTCGGCGCGGTGATGTTGCAGACCCGTTTCAAAACCTTTCTGCACGGCGTGCGGATGCTGCGGCTGGTGTTCGCGCCGCCGGCCGACACCCGCGCCGTGCTGGCGCGCGACATCAACGCCTGGAACCTGGCGGCGCGCCGCGACGGCCTGCTGTCGCTGGAGCGCTATATGCTCGCCTCCAAGGACAAGTTCAACACCAAGGGCCTGCGCCTGATCGTCGACGGCATCAACCCCGACAAGCTGCGCCAGATCCTCGACACCGAAATCACCGCCTACGAAACGGAAGAGCGCCAGGCGGTGCGCATCTGGGAATCGGCGGCCGGCTATTCGCCCACCATCGGCATCCTGGGCGCGGTGCTGGGCCTGATCCACGTGATGGAAAACCTGTCCGATCCCAGCAAGCTCGGTTCCGGCATCGCGGTGGCCTTCGTGTCGACCATCTACGGCGTCGGCCTGGCCAACCTGTTCTTCTATCCGATCGCCAACAAGCTCAAGGCCATCGTCACGCAGGCGGTGCACCAGCAGGAAATCGCCGCCGCCGTGTTCTACGACATCGCCACCGGCGACCACACGCGCGTCATCGACGAACGCATCGCCACGCTGATGCGGGAACACTGACATGCAGAACCGGCGCGCCCGCAGGAAGTTCGACGACGAACCGGAAAACCACGAGCGCTGGCTGATCTCCTACGCCGACTTCATCACGCTGCTGTTCGCGTTCTTCGTTGTCATGTATGCGATTTCGGTGGTCAATATCGGCCGCTACAAGGTGCTGTCGGTGGCGCTGGGCGATGCCTTCGGCGGCGCCGGCTCGGCCAAGCCGGTCAACACCGAAGTGCCCAACCTGCCCATCCCCAATCCCAACCTGCGCCGCCACGCCGAGCTGCTGCGCAAGGAAAAGACCCAGATGACCAAGCTGGCGCAGGACTTGTTGTCCACGCTGGCGCCGCTGGTCAAGGAGGGCAAGGTGCGCGTCACGCAGAACAGCCGCGGCGTCAGCGTCGAGATCAATGCCTCGGTGCTGTTCGATCCGGGCGACGCAAGGCTGACCAATGAATCGACCGAAGCCTTGCGCGCCGTCGCCGGCCTGCTGAAGAACGACGATCACAAGGTGCAGGTCGAAGGCCACACCGATAACCAGCCGATCCGCAACACGCTGTTCCCGTCCAACTGGGAATTGTCGGCGGTGCGCGCCAGCAGCGTGGTGCGGCTGTTCATCGACGCCGGCGTGGCGCCGGAGCGCCTGACGGCGGTGGGCTTCAGCTCGAATGTGCCGGTGGCGCCGAACGACAATCCGATCGGCCGCGCGCGCAATCGCCGCGTGGCGGTCACGATCTTGTCCGGGATGCCGGATACGGTAACGGAAGTGCCGACGCCGGCGTTGCCTTGATTGTTCCCCCGCGTGCCTAAGTAGATACGCTGGCCGCGCCGCTTAGGGGTCGGACCCCGACGGGGTCCGACCCCGCTTGGCCGTGCGGGGTGAAAGCGGATCAGCCGGCCAGGAAGCCGCGGCTGCGGGGCAGGGACGTGGACAGGCCGCCAGGGCCGTAGAAGTTGTTCGCGGCCGCCGTTTGCGGACGCAGCGCTTGCAGCGCGCCTTGCGTGTGGTTCATCTGCTTGTTGATCAGCATGCCGTTGATGCGGTTCAGCTCCTTGGCTTCGCGCGCATGATGCTGCAGCGCTTGCCACAGGGCGGCCGCTTCGGTGGCTTCGGCGCCGCTGGCGGCAACCCAGGCATCCATGCCGGCTTCCTCGGCCGGGTAACCGGCCTTGCCCAGGGCGCGGTGGCGCTGGGCCGACAACAGGGTCATCTGCGTGACCAGTGCCGATTTCTTGGTGGTGACCGCCGTCAGGCCGTCGATTTCCGCCGCCACCAGACACTGCTGCTCCTGCTTCAGGACGCCCAGCAGGGTCGTCATGATGTGTTCTTCTTCGCGCAGGCTGTTCAGCGGGGTAGCGGTTGACATGGTGGACCTATCGTTTGCGAGAGTGCAGCAGATCCTTGACTGTGTCCAGCAAGCCATCCGCTACTTTTTCCGAGTTGACCTGGAACTGACCGTCGGCGATTGCCAGCTTGATGCGCTCGACTTTTTTGGTGTCGAACACCGCGCTGCCGCCGGCCGCACTGGCCGCCAATGCCTGGCCTTGCGGCGACAGGCGCACGTTGTCGGACGTCGCCGGCGTCGCCGGGGCTGCCGCCTTGTCCGCGCCGCGCGCAGTCGAGGTGGAAGCGGGCGACGACGACGGCAAGCCGGTCGTGCTCTTCAATGTATCGTTAATTTTCACAGCATCATCCTTCTCTGGTAGGAGTACGAAACTCCGGGATCTGAGTATGTAACGGCGGCCAAGGCCAAAACTTTAGCTTTGCCGTACTTCAAGACCCCTGGCGTTCGATCAAAACGCCACTTCCACCAGCCCGCCTGCCTTGGCGATCCCGGTGATTTGTTGCCCACCGGAAGTTTTTACCTGGACTACCTGGCCGTCGCCGGCCGTGCTCATGGCGCGCGCCTCGGCCGACACGCTGAAGCCGTTGCCGCTGGAAACGAGCCGCACCAGCTGGCCCGATTGCACCACCGGCTTGCTGCGCAGCGTGTCGAGGCGCAGCGGCGTGCCCGGCGGCAGCGAGATATTGGTGCTGCGGCCGATCACCTGGCCCATGTCGGTGGCTATCCCGGCAGGCAATGTTGTCAAATCGCCCTTCAGGGTCACCAGCTGGCCGGCCTCGATGGTCTGGCCCTGGGCCAGCGGCGCGGCGCTGGCGATGTAGTCGCCGACCACGGTGACCGTGGCTTGAATATATACCGTCCAGGCCGCCGGTGTCGCACAGCGCACGCCGACCGTGGTCTTGCCCCAGGCGCGCGCGCCGGGCATGAAGAAGGCTTGCGGATAGTCGCAGGCGGCCAGGTTCATGCGCGGGTCGACGGCGCCGACGGCGACCGTGACCTGGCCAGGCAGGCCGCCGCTTTGTACTTGCAGGAACTGTTCGACGGTGCGCTTGAGCGCGGCCGCGTCCTGGCGCAGCGGCGCGGCTTGCTGAGTCTGAGCCTGAGCTTGGGCCGCCGGCAGCAGGGCCAGCAGGGCGGCAGTGATGAGCAGTCGTTTCATGGTGTGAGAGTCCCCTTCAATGTTGCCATCATAGTCTGGCGGCCTGGACTTGAAGCCCTGAATAGGACCGAAAAGCGCTGTCTTCTCGCTCGATGGTTACCACAAGCAACTCCGTATCATCGATCCTGTCATAACAAGTGCGTCCATTGGGAGCTGCCATGGTTGGGAAACTCGACGATTATCTGCGCTTTAACGAAGCCGCGCTGGGCCTGCGCTCTCAGCGGCAGAGCGTGCTCGCCTCGAACATCGCCAACGGCGACACGCCCAATTACAAGGCCCGCGACATCGATTTCTCCAGCGCCATGCAGGCCGCGCTGGACAAGGCCAGCCCCAGCGCCAACGCCACGCTGAAGATCACGGCCAGCAAGCATTACCCCAACCCTCCGCAAGACGGCACCACCATGGCGGACGGCACGCCGCTGCTGTACCGCGGCGTGGTGCAGGGCGCGGTCGACGGCAACACGGTCGACATGGACGTCGAGCGCAACCAGTTCGCCGACAACGCCATCCGCTACGAGGCTGGCATCACCGCAATCAACGCCCAGATCAAGAACATGATGGCGGCGATACAGGGAGGTAACTGATCATGTCGCTGTTTAATATCTTTAATGTTTCCGGCTCGGCCATGAGCGCCCAGGCGCAGCGCCTGAACGTGGTGGCCTCCAACCTGGCCAATGCCGACAGCGCCACCAGCGCCAGCGGCGAGGCCTACCGCGCGCGCCAGGTGGTGTTCGAAGCGACCACGCCGGCCGACGGCGGCGCCGCCACTGGCGTGCGCGTCAAGCAGGTGGTGGAAGACCAGTCGCCGATGAAGCAGATGTACGACCCCAAGCATCCGATGGCGGACGACAAGGGCTATGTGACTATGCCCAACGTGAACGTGGTGGACGAGATGGTCAACATGCTGTCGGCCTCGCGTTCCTACCAGACCAACGTCGAGACCATGAACGCGGCCAAGACGCTGTTGCTCAAAACCCTGACCATCGGCCAGTAATTTTTAAGAGGACATCATGACTATCAGCGCAGTGATCGACACGCCCGTGGCGGCGCCGCTCAACACCACCGGCAGCACCGGCACCAAGTCCACCGACGACGTCGGCGCCGACCAGGACAAGTTCATGAAGCTGCTGGTGACGCAGCTGAAGAACCAGGACCCACTGAACCCGATGGACAACGCGGCCATGACCAGCCAGCTGGCCCAGCTGTCGACGGTGACCGGCATCAACAAGGTCAACGCCACGCTGGAGTCGCTGCGTACCGACCAGGCCGCCTCGCAATCGCTGACCGCCACCAACCTGATCGGCAAGGGCGTGCTGGTGTCGGGCAAGGGCGTCGACCTGTCGACCAGCACCGACAGCGCCGGCAAGACCACCAGCACCAGCGTGTTCGGCATCGACCTGGCCTCGCCGGCCGAGAGCGTGACGATCTCGATCCAGGACAAGAGCGGCGCCGTGGTGCGCACCATGAACATGAAGAGCACCGACGTCGGCACCTACCCGATCACCTGGGACGGCACCACCGACGCCAAGACCGCCGCGCCGGCCGGCAGCTACACCTTCACCGTCAAGGCGGTCAGCGCCGGCAAGACCCTGACCGACGCCTCGCCGCTGCAACTGGCGGCCGTGGCCAGCGTGTCGACCGGCAGCGGCGGGGTCAAACTGAACACCTCGCTCGGACAGTTCGCGATGTCCGATGTTAAAGAAGTTTTGTAACGCAGTTCACACGTCATACCTAGCATAGGGGAATACCATGTTCCAACAAGGACTTAGCGGCCTGAACGCAGCATCCAAATCGCTGGACGTTATCGGCAACAACATCGCCAACGCCAGCACCGTTGGTTTCAAGGGCTCGCAGGCGCAGTTTGCGGACCTGTACGCCAATTCGCTGAACGGCGTGTCGGGCAACAACCCTGGCATCGGTGCGACCACCGCCAAGCTGGCCCAGCAATTCACGCAGGGGAATATCGAGACCAGCAACAATCCGCTGGACATCTCGATCAACGGCGGCGGCTTCTTCCGCGAAGTGGTCAACGGCGCGGTGCAGTACTCGCGCAACGGCCAGTTCCACGAAGATAACACCCACACGCTGATCAACGCCCAGGGCGCGCAGCTGACCGGCTATCTGTCGAACTCGGCCGGCGTGATCCAGCTGGGCGCGCCGGTGCCGCTGACGCTGGACAAGTCGGACCTGACGCCGGTGCAAACCACCACCGCCAACTTCCAGCTGAACCTGAGCTCGGCCGAGAAGGTGCCGGCCACGATCCCGTTCGACGCCGGCGATCCGACCAGCTACAACAAGCAGACCGTGCTCAACGTGTACGACAGCCTGGGCACCTCGCACATCATGACGACTTACTACGTCAAGACCGATGCCAATACCTGGGACGTGTACGCGGCGGCCGACAACAAGGAAATCGTCTCGGCCGGTGTGGCAGCGGCGATCAACTCCGATCAGCCCACGCTCGACGCGCGTCTGGTGTACAACGACGCGGTGCGCGCGACGCCGCCGGACCCGCTCGTCATCGCCCAGGCCGCTGCGCAATATGCGATTGCCGCCGGCGCCGCGATGACCACCGCCGCCAGCACGCCACCGGCTGCCGCCTCCCAGGCGCAGCTCGATGCGTTGGCAGCCGCCCTGACTGCGCTCGATCCGACCAGCAGCGGTTCCATCACCGGCATGACGCCGGACCAGATCAACGCCAAGCTGGCCGCCGCCATCACCGTGCCGGCCGTCAAAGCCGGTACGCTGCTGTTCAGCAAGACCGGCGTGCTGGACCCGGAGGCGATGGCCTTGATGGTGCCGACGCCGCAAACGCTGCCGTTCAACATCCAGCTGCCGATCTTCCCGGACACGGGCGCGCAGCAGCCGATGACGGTCGCCACCACCTTCGACAAGACCACCCAGTACGGCAGCGTCACCAACGACCTGGGCTCGGTGCAGAACGGTTATTCGGCCGGCTCGTGGCAGCGTTACGCCATCGACGCCAACGGCGTGATCCTGGGCCAGTACAGCAACGGCAAGTCGCGCCCGATGGGGCAGATCGCGATGGCCAACTTCGCCAGCGTCGACGGCCTGACCCCGCTGGGCAACAACGCCTGGGCGGAAAGCTCGGCCTCCGGCACGCCTAGCGTCGGCGTGCCAAACGCCGGCTCGATGGGGGCGTTGCGGGCCAGCTCGGTCGAAGTGTCGAACGTCGACCTGACGGCCGAACTGGTCAACATGATCACCGCGCAGCGCGTCTACCAGGCCAATGCGCAGACCATCAAGACCGAGGATTCGGTGCTGCAGACCTTGGTCAACCTGCGGTAATCGAGTAAGCCATGGACCGCCTGGTTTATACCGCGATGACAGGTGCGCGGCACGTGATGGATCAGCAAGCCACCGTTGCCAACAACCTGTCCAACGCCACCACCACCGGCTTCCGCGCCCAGCTCGATACCTTCCGGGCGGTGCCGGTGGTGTCGGACGGCTTGCAGACGCGCGCCTTCGTGGTCAACTCCACGGTGGGCGCGGACATGCGCGCCGGCCCGATCCAGACCACCGGCCGCGCGCTGGACATCGCGGTGCGCGACCAGGGCTGGATCGCGGTGCAGTCGGCCGACGGTTCGGAAGCCTACACCCGCAACGGCAGCCTGAAGGTCAGCGAGAACGGCCTGCTGCAAACCACCAGCGGCCAGACCTTGGTGGGCGACGGCGGCCCGATCGCCATCCCGCCCGACACCACGGTGATGGTGGCCGGCGACGGCACGGTCAGCACCATCTCCACCGATTTCAAGCCTGGCCCGGCCAACGTGCTGGGGCGGATCAAGCTGGTCAATCCGGACCCCAAGAGCCTGGTGCGCGGCGACGACGGCCTGTTCCGGCAGCTCAGCGGCACGCCGGCCGACAATGATCCGGCGGTGCGCGTGGTGGACGGCGCGCTGGAGGGCAGCAACGTCAATCCGGTCGATTCCATGGTCAACATGATCAGTCTGGCAAGGCAGTTCGAGATGCAAATGAGTTTGCTGAAGAACGCCGAGAATAACGCCGCAAAAGCCACCCAGATCCTCGCTTTGAGTTGATGCCCTCTCCCGCATAATGATTGCGTGGGATGAGTAGCTGTCGCTTTTGGCAGCTCCCGTCCAAGCAACGGGAGAAGCATCATGATACGTTCACTGTGGATCGCCAAGACTGGCATGGAAGCGCAACAGACCGCGCTCGATGTCACGTCCAACAACCTGGCCAACGTCAGCACCAACGGCTTCAAGAAATCGCGCGCGGTGTTCGAGGATCTGCTGTACCAGAACATCCGCCAGCCGGGCGGCCAGTCGTCGCAGCAGACCAACCTGCCGTCGGGCATGCAGCTGGGCACCGGCGTGCGTCCGGTGGCGATCGAACGGGTGCACACCCAGGGCAACCCGCAGTCGACCGGCAACGACAAGGACCTGATGGTCAACGGCAACGGCTTCTTCAACGTGCTGCTGCCGGACGGCACCACCGCCTACACCCGCGACGGCTCCTTCCAGCGCGACAACAACGGCCAGATGGTCACCTCCAGCGGCTTCGTGCTGCAGCCGGCCATCACCATCCCGATCACCGCGCAATCGATCACCGTGGGCCGCGACGGCACCGTTTCGGTCACGCTGCCGGGCCAGGTGGCGCCGCAGCAGATCGGCAGCATCCAGCTGTCGACCTTCATCAACCCGACCGGGCTGGAATCGAAGGGCGAGAACCTGTACGTCGAGACCGGCGCCTCCGGCAATCCGCAGACCAACACCCCCGGCACCAACGGCACCGGCGTCATCCTGCAAGGCTATGTGGAAACCTCGAACGTCAACGTGGTCGAGGAGATGGTCAATATGATCCAGACCCAGCGCGCCTATGAGATCAACTCGAAGGCCATCACCACCTCCGACCAGATGCTGGCCAAGCTGTCGCAGATGTAAGGAGCTGAGCATGAAATACGCCATCATCATCATCGTTGCGGCAGCAGGCGCCCTGAGCGGCTGCATGACCACGCCGACCTCCATCGTGCAGATGCCGATGTCGGCCCGTCCGCTGACCAGCGCCCAGCTGCAGGCGGCGCCGACCAGCGGCGCGATCTACCAGAGCGCCGCCTTCCGTCCGATCTTCGAGGACCGCCGCGCGCGCCAGGTGGGCGACGTGCTGACCCTGGTCATCACCGAGAAAACCTCGGCCGTGAAAGCCGGCGCCAGTTCGGGCAACAAGTCCGGCAGCGTCAGCGCCAGCGTGCCCGGCCCGCTGCAAGCGACCTTCGGCGGCACGCTGGGCGTCAACAGCGCCAGCAAGTTCGCCGACGGCGACAACCAGTCGGCCAGCAACACCTTCACCGGCACCATGGGCGTGACCGTGGTCGAGGTGCTGTCCAACGGTAACCTGATCGTGGCCGGCGAGAAGCAGGTGGCGATGAACAAGGGCGTGGAGTTCATCCGCTTCTCCGGCATGATCAACCCCGACAATATCGCCACCGGCAACACCGTGCAGTCGACCGCCGTGGCCGACGCCAAGGTCGAGTACCGCACCAATAGCCAGATCGACCGCGCCGAGATGACCTCGATGGCCTCGCGCTTCTTCCAAAGCCTGTTACCTTTCTGATGGCGATCATGGACAGCACTCAACACATCTACGAAGCCGTGCGCCGCGCGGCCGGCCTGTGCAAGCTGGCGGCCATGGTGCTGCTGCTGGTGGCGGCCTCGCTACTGGTGCAGCCGGCCCACGCCGAGCGCCTGCGCGACCTGGTCAGCATCGCCGGCGTGCGGCAGAACCAGCTGATCGGCTACGGCCTGGTGGTCGGCCTCGACGGCAGCGGCGACCAGACCACGCAGACCCCGTTCACCGTGCAGAGCGTGGTCTCGATGCTGCAGCAGCTGGGCGTGAACCTGCCGCAGGGCACCTCGCTGCAATTGAAGAACGTCGCCGCCGTAATGGTGACGGCCTCGCTGCCGCCGTTCGCGCAGCCGGGCCAGACGCTCGACATCACGGTCTCGTCGATGGGCAACGCCAAGAGCCTGCGCGGCGGCACGCTGCTGATGACGCCGCTCAAGGGCGCCGACGGCCAGGTCTACGGCATGGCCCAGGGCAATGTGCTGGTGGGCGGCGTCGGCGTCGCGGCCGGCGGCGCGGGCGGCAGCTCGCTGACCGTCAACCACCTCAGCGTGGGCAAGATTTCCGGCGGCGCCACGGTCGAGCGCGCGGTGGCCTCCAGCCTGGGCGAGGGCAACTTCATCAAGCTGGAATTGAACACCGCCGACTTCGCCACCGCCAGCCGCGTGGTGGAGGCGATCAACGACAAATACGGTTCCGGCATCGCCTATGCGCTGGACAGCCGCGTGATCCGCGTGCAGTCGCCCAGCAGCAGCGACCAGCGCGTGAGCTTCATCGGCACCCTGCAGGACATGCAGGTCAACCCGGCCGAGCAGCCGGCCAAGGTGATCATGAACGCCCGCACCGGCTCGGTGGTGATGAACCGCGCCGTCACGCTCGACACCTGCGCCATCTCGCACGGCAACCTGTCGATCTCGGTGACCGCCGATCCGCAGGTCAGCCAGCCGAACCCGCTGTCGGGCGGGCGCACCGTGGTCGCGCCCAACCAGCAGGTGGGCATCAAGGCCGACAGCGGCAAGGTGATGATGGTCAAGGGCGGCGCCTCGCTGGCCGAGGTGGTCAAGGCACTCAACGCCATCGGCGCCACGCCGCAGGATCTGCTGGCCATTTTGCAGGCGATGAAAGCGGCCGGTTCGCTGCGCGCCGAACTGGAAATCATCTAAGCGGGGCGCATCATGACCAGTCCAAACACCTCCAACGACCTCAGCAGCAAGTTCGCCCTTGACGTCAAAGACATGGGCAGCCTGCGCCAGTCGGCCAAGGCCGGCAGCCCGGAGGCGTTGAAGACGGCCGCCACGCAGTTCGAAGCCATGTTCGTCAACATGATGATGAAGAGCATGCGCGAGGCGACGCCGCAGGATGGCATGATGGACAGCCAGCAGACCAAGATGTTCACCACCATGCTGGACCAGCAGACCAGCCAGAACATCGCCAAGAAGGGCATCGGCCTGTCGGACATGCTGATACGCCAGCTGTCCAAGACCGCCGACAAGCAGGCGCTGGCGATCGGCAACGAGGCCGGCGACAGCAGCAGCGGCGCCAACGGCGGCAGCTTCGGCGGCCTGTCGAGCCTGATGGACGCCAAACTGCAGCGCGCCATCGCGGCGGCCGGCGGTCCCGGCGCGGCGGGCTCGGTGGACGACAACAGCGCGGTGCCGGCCACGAACATTGGCAACAAGGGCAGCCAGGCGCCGCACGTGCGCAGCTTCCAGCAAAAGCTCAGCGCCGACGCCGAGGAGGCCAGCCGCGCCACCGGCATCCCGGCCAAGTTCATGCTGGGCCAGGCGGCGCTGGAGAGCGGCTGGGGCAAGCGCGAGATCAAAGGCCGCGACGGCAGCAACAGCCACAACCTGTTCGGCATCAAGGCCGGCGGCGACTGGAAGGGCAAGGTGGTCGAGGCCACCACCACCGAATACGTCAACGGCAAGGCGCACACCAGGGTCGAGCGCTTCCGTGCCTACGACAGCTACAGCGACAGCTTCAAGGATTACGCCAGGCTGTTGGCCAGCAATCCGCGCTACGAAAAAGTGCTGGCCAGCGCGGGCGACGCCAGCAGCTTCGCGCACGGCCTGCAGAAGGCCGGCTATGCCACCGACCCGAATTACGCGAACAAGCTCACCAGCATCATCAAGCGCTCGCTGGCGGGCTAGTCAAGTTTGGCGACGGCCTGCCGTTACCCCCTACAGATAGAGTCAAAACATCATGTCCAGTCTTCTCAGCATCGGTCAAAGCGGTTTGTTGGCGGCCCAGGTAGGTCTGTCGACCACCGGCAACAACATCTCCAACGCCGGCGTGGTGGGCTACAGCCGCCAGGCCGCCATCCAGTCCGACACCGCGACCCTGGACCAGGGCTTCGGCTTCGTCGGCACCGGCACCGAGGTGACGGCCGTGCGCCGCTACTACGACAATTTCCTCGCGGTGCAGCTGCGCAACGCCGAGTCCAACCAGGCCTCGCTGGACGCCTACACCAAGCAGATCAGCCAGATCGACAACCTGCTGGCCGATCCCACCGCCGGCCTGTCGCCGGCCCTGCAGGACTTCTTCAACGGTGTGCAGGACGCCACCTCGAATCCCGCCTCGGCCGCGTCGCGCCAGGCGATGCTGTCGACCGCGTCGTCGCTGGCCTCGCGCTTCCAGGGCCTGAGCGCGCGGCTGTCGGAGATCGCCACCGGCGTCAACGGCCAGATCACCTCCAACGTCGGCGAAATCAATTCCTACGCCACCCAGATCGCCGCGCTGAACAAGACCATCGCCGGCCTGACCACGGACGGCAAGGCGCCCAACGACATGCTGGACCACCGCGACCAGATGTTGACCGAGCTGAACAAGCTGATCAAGACCACCGTCATCGCCGGCGACAACAACACCTTGACGGTCGAGTTCGGCACGGGCCAGCCGCTGGTGGTGGGCGGCACCGCCTTCCAGCTGGCCACCTCCAACTCGCCCACCGACGCCAGCCGCGTGACGGTCGGCTACCAAAGCGACACCGGGGTCTTCAACGCGCTGCCGGAGAGCGTGCTGAGCGGCGGCCAGCTGGGCGGCCTGGTGTCGTTCCGCAACGGCGCCATGGACCGCGCGCAAAACTCGCTGGGCCAGGTGGCGGCCGGGCTGGCGGTCAGCTTCAACGCCCAGCACGTGCTGGGCCAGGACCAGAACGGCGCGCTTGGCACGGCGTTCTTCAATCCGATCAACGCCTATGTCGGCGTCAACAGCCATAACTCGCCGGTCAGCACGGCCGACGTCAGCGCCGTCGTCACCGACGCCAGCAAGCTCACCGCCAGCGACTACAGCGTCGACTACGACGGCACCAACTTCAACGTCACCCGCCTGAGCGACGGCCAGATCACGCAGATCAACCCGTTCCCGCAGGCGGTGCCGCAAACCATCGACGGCGTCGACTACACCATCACCGGCGCGCCGGTGGCCAAGGATAACTTCCTGGTGCGGCCGACCTACAACGCGGCCGACCAGTTCAGCGTCGCCATCACCGACCGCACCAAGATCGCGCTGGCGGCGCCGATCGCCACGGCCGCGCCGACCACCAACGCCGGCAACGCCAAGATCACCGCCGGCACCGTGGACATCAACTACCTGACGCCGGGCAACGCGCTGGCCGCGCCGGTCACGCTGAGCTACGACAAGGCCAGCGGCTCGCTGTCGGGCTTCCCGCCGGCGCAGGACGTGACGGTGACGGTCAACGGCGTCGCCACCGTGTATCCGGCCGGCACGCCGACGGTGCCGTACACCGACGGCGCGGCGATCAGCTTCGGCGGCATCAACTTCAACATCAGCGGCACGCCGGCCGACCTCGACACCTTCACCGTCGGCCCCAACGTCAGCGGCGTCGGCGACAGCCGCAACGGCGCGCTGCTGGCCGGCCTGCAGACCAAGAACATCCTGGACAACGGCAACGCCACCTACCAGACCACCTACGCGCAGATGGTCAACTTTGTCGGCAACAAGGCGCGCGAGGCGCAGATCAGCGGCTCGGCCGCCGACGCCGCCGTGGCCCAGGCCACCGCCCAGCAGCAGAGCGTCTCCGGTGTGAACCTGGATGAGGAGGCGGCAAATCTGTTACGCTATCAGCAGGCCTACCAGGCCAGCGGCAAGGTCATGCAAGTGGCCAGCACCCTGTTTGATGTATTGCTCAACCTTAGGTAATTATCATGTCCATGCGCATCAGTTCCAAGACGATCTACGACGTCGGCGTAGGGCAGATCAGCTCCCTGCAGACCGCGCTCGCCCGCACCCAGCAGCAGCTCTCGACCGGCCGCAAGAACCTCAGCGCCGCCGACGATCCGATCGCCACCGCGCGCGCGCTGGAGGTGACGCAATCGCAATCGATCAACACCCAGCTGGTGACCAACCGTTCCAACGCCAAGGGCACGCTGTCGCAGGAGACGGTGGCGCTGGCCAGTTCGACCTCGATCCTGCAGGACATCAAGACGCTGGCGGTCAACGCCGGCGACGGCAGCATGACGCAGAAGGACCGCGAGTCGCTGGCGACCGAGCTGGAGGGCCGGCTGGCCGACCTGCTGGGCCAGGCCAACACCGCCGACGGCACCGGCGGCTATGTGTTCTCGGGCTACAAGTCGACCACCCTGCCGTTCACCCAGACCGCCACCGGCGCCGCCTACCAGGGCGACCAGGGCCAGCGCGAATTGCAGGTGGGCTCGACCCGCAAGCTGCCGATCAGCGATTCCGGCTCGTCGGTGTTTGAAAACAACGCGACCGGCAACGGCACCTTTGTCACCGCCGCCGATCCGGCCAACTTCACGCGCGGCGGCTCGGGCATCATCAGCGCCGGCTCGGTCAAGGATGCGACCCAGCTGACCGGCCACAAATACCAGGTCGATTTCCAGGTGGTGCCGGCCACGCCGGGCATCCCCAAGGTCACCACCTACACCGTCACCGACCTGACGCTGAACCAGCCGGTGCCGCCGGCGCCGGTGCCGGCCGTGCCGCAGCCCTATGTCAGCGGCCAGAACATCACCTTCGACGGCGTGCAGTTCGACGTCAAGGGCGATCCCGCCGACCTCGACAACTTCACCGTGCAGCCCAGCACCAAGCAATCGATCTTCACCACCGTGACCGACCTGATCTCGGCGCTGCGCTCATCGGGCGACGGCCCGGCGGGGCAGGCCAGCCTGAACAACAAGCTCAACCAGGCCCATGTGAATATCGACAACGCCACCGACAACATCCTGTCGATCCAGGCGGAAGTGGGTTCGCGCCTGAAGGAGCTGGACTACCTGGACAGCTCGGGCGACGACTTGAACCTGCAGTACGCGACCACGCTGTCGAACCTGCAGGACGTCGACACGGTGAAGGCGATTTCGCTGTTCACCCAGCAGCAGACCACGCTGGACGCGGCGCAGAAATCGTTCAAGAGCCTGTCCGGGCTGTCGCTGTTCAATTACATCACCTGACGCCGGCGCAAAAAAAACGGGGGTCAGATACCGTCTTGAATGGCAAGCCCTTTCGATAAGTAATTAGGATCGAAAGGCTTGTCATTGCGTATCACCCCATAAATCAAGTGAGCCAGCTTGTGCATGACTGCCCCGATCACGGCTTTCTTTGCCATTCCGGTCGCGGCAAGCCGTTCGGCGAATTGCCGCAGGATGGGGTTATGTCGGCGCGCCACCAAGCTCGGCATGTACAGGGCAGCGCGCATTGAGGTGCTGCCGGTTCGACTGATCGTCGTTCGTGCCCTCAGCGAGCTTCCAGAGCTGCGTTGTTTGGGCGTTACCCCAAGAAAGGCAGCGAAGGTTTTCGCGCTGTCAAAGCGGCGAATATCCCCCAAATGCCCCAGTATTTTTGCCACGGTCGTCGTTCCGACGCCAGGTATGGTGGCGAGCAGATCGGCATCGTGCTTGAGGCCAGGATGGCGATCTATGTGATCGTCGATGTCGCCTTCGAGCTTCTCTATTTCTACGCTGAGCCAAGCGACATGCTGTCGCACATGCTGCGCGACGTCCTCCATCCCGCTGATGATCAATGCCTCCAACCGATTTTCTTCCTGCTGGCGAATGTCCTTCAAGGCTTGGACGCGCAGCGACCAAGCCCGCAACTGGCGCTGCTCCAGCGGCGGCGGACTCCAGGGCGCGGGCTTCATCGCGACGCAGTAGCGTGCAATCAGCCCGGCGTCGATCGTATCGTTCTTGTTGCGAATATTTTCGCTGTGGCCGAAGCCCTTGATGCAGACTGGATTGACCACGCTCACCACCAGCCCGGCCTGGTGGAGCGCCAATGCCAACGGCTCGGAATAGACCCCGGTCGCCTCCATGCAAGCATGCATTGCCGACAGGGGAACTTTGGATTTGGTGAGCCAGTCGACCATTGCCCGATGGCCTTCGGCGGAATTTTCCAGCACTTTGGTCTTGGTTTTTCCGTTGACCAGCAGTGCAATATCTAACTTCTTCTTGCTGACATCAATACCTACCGCTGCGCATATCGTATCCATTTTTGACCTTCCTCGTATGCGGGCTTACGCGCTGGCGCGATGGCCCCAGATACCGTTCGGACTTATCAAATGAAACAGGCAGAGGCACCTATCTGACCCACGTGCTCCACGGCACTAAGTCTGATCAGCGTCACTCCGCCTGGCCGCACCTACCTCCTTATTATCCGATGGAGATGCGGTATGCTCAATATACGAAGTCTGACATTCGGACACGAGCTCTGCCGTAACATTGCTTACGGCAGAGCTCGTGTCCGAATGTCAGACTTGACCCCCGCAGTTATTTTGCCGCCAGCATGCCGGCAGCGGTGGCTTGCTTGCGGAACCAGTCCTGCTCGCCCGCCGTGGCGCTGCCGCTCAGGCCGGCGGTGGCGTCGTAGCGCTGCATCTGCTCGGCCAGCGCGGCAACATTGCCGGCCAGGCCGGGCGCCGTCGCCGGCGTCAGCTGGCCGCTGGCGCTGCCCTGCGCGGCGCCGGCCTGCTGGCCGTAGCTGTTGATGGCCTGCGTCAGCGCGCTGGTTTGCGCGGCCCGGCTGGCCAGGAACCAGACGTCGGCCATCTGGCCCGCCGTGCCGTCGGTGCTGGTGTAGCTGGAGCGCAGACCGATCCAGTTGTTGTTGTCGAGCTCGCTCACCTTGGTGGCGCTCACCGTCAGGCTGGCGATGCCCAGCGCCGCCAGCGTCTTTAGCTCGCCGTCCTGGCTGACGCCGTCCGCGTTGGCGTCGACCCACACGCGCAGGTCGCCGAACTGGCCATCCCTGGCATCGACCACGCCGTCGTGGTTGCTGTCCATGTCGGCCAGCGCGGCGAAGCCGTCCTTGGCCTTGCCGCCGCCGCTGCCGTTGGTGGCGGTGCCGAACAGCTCGCTGCCGTCGTTGATCCGGCCGTCGTGGTTGCGGTCCAGCGCGAGCAGGCCGTCGCCCTGGCCGACCCAGCCGGTGTTGAGCCGCTCGCCGTCGGCGTACAGGTCGAACTTGACGCCGGCGTCCATGCCCAGCGTGCGGATGCCGTTGCCGTCCAGGTCGAGGATCAGCGGACTGCCCAGCGGCAGCACCGCCAGCTGGTCGGCCGTCAGCGCCGCGTGCTGGTCGACGGTCAGCGCGCACACCTGGGCCGCGGCCATCACCGAGATTTCAGTCACGGTCAGGGCGCCGATCTGCTCCAGCGTCAGCGCCTTGATCTGGGTGGCCTTGAGCGAACGCATCTGCGCGGTGGTGAAGGCGGCCACCTGGCCGGCGCTGAAGTTGGCGATGGTGGTGGCCGACAGGTTGGACAGCTGCGCGGTCTTCAGCGCCACGATGTCGTTGCCGTCGAAGGAGTGGACCTGGTCGGCGCTGAGCGTGTTCAGCGCGGCCACCGACAGCGCCGCCACCAGCGACGGATCGAGCGAGGAGATCTGCGCCGTGGTCAGGCCCAGCGACTGGGTGGCGCCGAACGCGGCGATCTGGCTGGTGCGCAGGCTGTTGACCATGTCGATCGACAGGCCGCTGATCTGGTCGGAGGTGAAGCCGGCGATCTGGGTCGGCGTGAACGGGCTCAGCGAACTGAGCGCGGTCAGCTGGGCGGTGGTCAGGCCGCGGATCTGCGTCACCGCCAGCGAGGCCAGCGAGCGGGTCGACAGCGCGGCGAACTGGGCGCCGGTGAGCGCGCCGAGCTGGTTGGTCCTGAGGGTGGCCAGCTGCGCCGAGCTCAGCGAGGAGACCGCGTCGATGTTCAGCGCGACGATCTGGTCGGTGCTGAGGATGGACAGGTTCAGGCCGCGCGCCTGCTGGGTGCTCAGCGCGCCCAGCTGGTCGGTCGACAGCAGCGCCATCTGCCTGGCCGACAGCGCGGCGATCTGCGCCGAGCGCAGCGTGGCGAAGTGGTCGACGTCGATGCTGCCCAGCTGGTCGGTGGTGAGCGCCGCCACCTGGCCGGCGTTGAGCACGCCCAGGGTGCTGAGCGAGTTGAGCTGCTGGGTGCTCAGGGCCGCGATGTCGACCGCGCTCAGCGTGGCGATCTGCCGCGTCGCCAGGCTGCCGACCTGGGCCAGCGTCAGCGACGAGAACTGGGCCTTGGTCAGCGCGTTCAGCTGCGCGCTGCTGAGGGCGGCGATGTCCTCCCCCTCGATGGCCGGGATCTGGTCGGTGCTCAGGCCGGCCAGCGCGGCCACGCTCAGCGCGCGCACCTGGCTGGTGGTCAGGCCGACCAGCTGCTCGCTGGTGATGGCCTGCAGCTGGGTCTTGGTCAGCGCGGCGATCTGCGCGGTGCGCAGCGTCAGCATATGGTCGGCGTTGAGCGAGACCAGCTGGTCGCTGGTCAGCGCGCCGACCTGCAGGGTGGTCAGGCCGGACAGCGTGGCCAGGGCGTTGAGCTGGTCGGTGGTCAGGGCCTTGGCCTGGGCGGCGGTCAGCGCGGCCACCTCGGCCGTGGTGAGGATGCCGAACTGGTCGACGCTGAGCAGCGAAATCTGCAGCGTGCTCAGCGAGGCGATCTGGTTGGTCTTCAGGCCGGACAGGTCTTCCGCTTCCATGGCGGCGAGCTGGTCGCTGTACAGGCCGCGCAGCGCCGAGGTGCTCAGCGCGCGCCACTGGGGCAGCGACAGCTGGACGATCTGGTGGGTGGTGAAGGCGCCGACCTGGACGCTGCCGAGCGCCGCCAGCTGGCCGGTGCTCAGCGCGTCCAGCTGGGCGTCGCTGAGCGCCTGGATGCGGTCGGTGGACAGGGTCGCGACCTGGCTGGTGTTGAGCGAGCCCACGCCGCCGAGCAGGATGAACTGGTCCGGCGTCAGGACGCTCAGCTGGGTGGTGCTCAGGGCGGCGATCTGCGCGGTGCTCAGGCTGGTCAGCTGGGTGCTGGTCATGCTGACCAGCTCGTCGGAGGTCAGGGCGCGCATCTGCTGGCTGCGCAACACGGCCAGGTCGGCCAGCTCGATCGCGACGAACTGGTCGGTGCTGAGGGCGGCGATCGCCTTGGTCGACAGCGCGCGGAACTGCGCCTCCGTCAGGTTGACGATCTGGTCGGTGGTGAGCGCGTGCACCTGGTTGGCCGTCAGGGCGGCGATGGCGCCGCTGGCCAGGACGGCGATCTGGCTGGTGGTGATGGCGGCGATCTGGTCGGTGGTGAGCGCCACCAGCTGCGTCGAGCGCAGGGCGGCCAGGTCGGCCAGCTCGATCGCGGCCACCTGGTCCGAGCTCAGCGCGGCCAGGCTGCGCGGGTTCAGGGCCAGCATGTCGGCGCTGGTCAGCGCGACGATCTGGTCGGTGGTCAGGTTGACGACCTGGGTATTGCTCAGCGCGGCGATCTGGCCGGTGCGCAGCGCGGCGATCTGCGACGGCAGCAGGGCGCTCAGCTGGTCGGAGGTCAGGGCGCGGATCTGCGCCGTGGTCAGGCCGCCGATATTGTTCACGCTGACCAGCTGGTCCGTGCTCAGCAGCGCTACCTGGCTGGCCTTCAGCACCGCCAGTTCGCGCGTGGTCAGCGCGCCGATCTGGTCGCTGGTCAGCGCCAGCAGCTGGTCGCTGGTCAGCGCCTGCAGCTGGGCCGACTTCAGCAAGGTGAGGTCGGCCGGCTCGAGGGCGGCGATCTGGTCGGTGCTCATGCCGGCCAGCGCGGCCAGGCTGATGGCGGCCACCTGGGCGCCGTTGAGCTCGATGAGCTGGTCGCTGTTCAGCACCGACACCTGCAGCGAGGACAGGGCGCCGATCTGGCGCGTGCTCAGCAGGTCGATGTCCTGCAGCGACAGGTTGGCGATGCGGGTGGTCGACATGGCGGCGATCTGCAGCGTCGAATAGTCGGCCAGGTTGCCCAGCGCGCCGGCCTGGGCGTTGCTCAGCACCGACAGCTGGGTCTGGGTGAAGGCAGCGATGGCGGCCTGGCTGAGCGCGTGCAGCTGGTCGGTCAGCAGGGCCTGCATCTGGTCGGTGGTCAGCGCGCGCAGCTGGGTGGAGCTCAGGGCGGCGAAGTCCTGCGCCTCGATGGCTTCGATCTGGTCGGTGTTGAAGGCGGCCAGCAGGGCGGTGTTGAGCGCGCGGATCTGGCCGGTCGAGAGGGCGATGATCTGGTCGCTGTTGAGGCCGTCCACCTGGCGGCTGCTGAGCGCGGCCAGTTGCCTGGTGCTCAGCGTGGCGAAGCGCTGCGCGGTCAGCGTGCCCAGCTGGTCGGTGTTGAGGGCGCCCACCTGCAAGGTGGTCAGCGCGGCCAGGCTGGCGAGCGCGGCGATCTGGTCGCTGTTCAGGTAGCTCAGCTGGCGGGTGGTCAGGGCCGCGATTTCACGGCTGACCAGGGTGCCGTACTGGGGCAGCGTCAGCGCGCCCAGCTGGTCGCTGGTGAGCGCCATCATCTGCAGGGTGTTCAGCACGGCCAGGTCGGCGTCGCTCAATGCCTGGATCTGGTCGGTGGTCAGCGCGGCAATGACGGCGGTCGACAGCGAGCGCACCTGGCCGGTGGTGAGCGCCGGGATCTGGTCGGTGGTCAGGTAGCGGATCTGGGTGGAGCTGAACGAGGCGATCTGGGCCGTCTTGAGCGCCGCCAGCTGGGCCGGCGTCAGCGCGATGATCTGGTCGCTCGACAGGCCGCTGATCTGGCGCGTGCCGAGGCCGGCCAGGCTGCCCAGGGCGGCGAACTGGTCGGTGGTGAGCACGCCCAGCTGGCGGGTGGTCAGCGCGGCGATTTCCTGCGAGGTGAAGGCGCCCAGCTGGGCCAGCGTCAGCGCGGCGATCTGGCTGGTGGACAGCGCGGCGATCTGGCTGGTGCGCAGCGCGGCGATGTCGGCCAGCTCGATGACGACGATCTGGTCGGTGGTCAGCGCGTTCAGGCTGGCCGAGCCCAGGCTGCGGAACTGTTTGGTGTCCAGCGCAACGATCTGGTCGGTGGTGAGCGCTTGCAGCTGGGCGCTGGCCAGCGCGTTGAGCTGGCGCGTGCTCAGGGTGGCGATCTGGCCCAGGCCCAGGCTGGCCAACTGGGCGCTGTTGAGCGCCAGCAGCTGGTTGGTGGTCAGCGGCGCCAGCGAGGCCAGGTTGTCGATCTGGGTCAGCAGCAGGCTGCCGATCTGGGCGGTGGTCAGGCTGGCCAGGGTGCGGGTGCTGAGCGCGGCGAACTGGACGGAGGTGAGCGCCGCCAGCTGGTCGCTTGACAGGGCGGTGATCTGGCCGGTGCCCAGCGCGGCCACGTCCGCCACCTCGATCGCGGCGATCTGGTCGGTCGACAGCGCGGCCAGGGTGGCGGCGTTCAGGCTGCGCACCTGGGCCGTGCTCAGCGCGACGATCTGGTCGGTGGTGAGCGCGCCTACTTGCAGGCTGGTCAGGCCGGCGATCTGGCTGGTTTTCAGCGTGGCGATCTTGGCCAGCGCCAGGCTGGCGATCTGCAGCGTGGTGAGGGCGGCGATCTGCCGGCTGGTCAAGGGCGCCAGCGTGGCGAAGCTGGCCACCTGGTCGGTCGACAGGGCGGCGATCTGCTGGGTGGTCAGGCTGGCGATGTCGGGCGTGCTCAGCGCGCCGAACTGGCCCGGTGTCAGCTCGCTCAGCTGGTCGGTGGTGAGCGCGCTGACCTGGCGGGTCGACAGCGCCTGCAGGTCGGCCAGCGTGATGACCGGCACCTGGTCGGAAGTGAGCGCGGCGATCTGGTCGCTGCCGAGCGCGCGGAACTGGGCGGTGCTCAGCGCGACGATTTCATCGGAGCTCAGCGCCACGATCTGGTCGGTGGTCAGCGAGGCGATCTGGCGCGTGGTCAGGCCGGCCAGGATGGCCAGCGGCAGCGAGGCGATCTGGGCGGTCGTGAGGGCGGCGATGGCCGCGGTGGAGAAGCTGGCCAGCGAACTGAGCGCGCCCAGCTGGTCGCTGGTCAGCGCCGCTTTCTGATCGGAGCTGAGGGCGGCGATTTCCTGCGTGGTCAGGCCGGTGATCTGGGCGGTGCGCAGCGAGACGATCTGGTCGGTGGTGAGGTTGACCAGCTGCCGGGTGCTCAGCGAGGCCAGCTCGGCGTTGGTGAGCGCGGCGATCTGGCCGGTGGTCAGCGCCGCCATGTCGCCGTCGGCGATGCCGCGCAGCTGGGCCGCCTGCATGCCGGCGATCTGGTTGGTGGTCAGCGACACCAGCTGATCGGTGCTGAGCGCGTGGATCTGTTTGGAACCGAGCGCGCGCAGGTCGGCCAGGTTCAGCGTCGACAACTGGTCGGTGCTGAAGCCGGCCAGCTGCTTGCTGGTCAGCGCGCTGAGCGTGGACAGGGCGTCGATCTGGTCGCTGCTCAGGCCGGCGATCTGGGTCAGCGTCAGGGCGGCGATTTCGCTGGTGGTCAGCGTCCGCAATTGTTGCGTGCTCAAGGCCGCCAGCTGGTCGGTGGTCAGCGCCGCCACCTGGCGCGTGCTCAGCGAGACCAGGTCGCCGTTGCGCAGCGCGGCGATGCGGTCCGTGCCGAGCGCGGCGATGGCGTCGGTGCTGAGCGCGCGCACCTGCGCGGTCGACATCGCCACCACCTGGTCGCTGGTGATGGCGCCGGCCTGGGCGATATTGAAGGCGGCCAGCTGGTTGGTCAGCAGGGTCGCGAAGTCGGTGGTGGACATCTGCGCGATCTGGTCGGTGGTCAGGCCGACGATTTGCCGGCTCGCCAGCGCGCCCAGCGTCGACAGCGCGACGATCTGTTCGCTGCTCAGCACCGACAGCTGGTCGGAGGTCAGCGCGCGGATCTCGCCGGTGGTGAACGCGGCCAGCTGGGCGGTGGTCAGCGCCACCACCTGGGTGGTGCTCAGCTGGGCGATCTGGGCGGTGCGCAGCGCGCGGATGTCGCGCGTCTCGATGGCGGCAATGGCGGCGGTCGACAGCACGGCCATGGCGCTGGTGCTCAGCGCCACCAGCTGGGCCGAGTTGAGCGCGATGATCTGGTCGCTGGTGAGCGCCTGCAGCTGGTCGCTGGTGAAGCCGGTGAACTGGCGCGTGGTCAGGCTGGACAGGTCGGCGGTCGTGATGGTGCCGATCTGGTCGGTGGTCAGCGCGCGGATCTGGCGCGTGGTCAGCGCCGTCAGGAAGCGCAGCGCGTCGATCTGATCGCTGTTGAGCGCCTGCACCTGGTCGGTGGTCAGCGCCGCGGTTTCGGCCGAGTTCAGCGCGAATATCTGGTCGGTGCTCAACACCCCGATCTGGGCGGTGCCCAGCTTGTTGATCTGCTCCGTGTTGAGGCCGGCGATATCGCGGGTCTCGATGGCCATGACCTGGTCGCTGGTGAGGGCGGCGATGGCGGCCGAGCTCAGGCCGCGGAACTGGGCGGCGCTCAGCGCGACGATCTGGTCGGTGGTCAGGGACTGGATCTGGTCGGAGTTCAGCGCCCGCAGCTGGCCGGTGGCCAGCGTTGCCAGGTTGTGCGTGGACAGGGAGCTCAGCTGCACGGTGGTGAAGGAGCTGATCTGGCGGCTCGCCAGGCCCGCCAGGGTCGACAGCGCGTTCAGCTGGTCGGTGGTCAGCACGCTGATCTGGTCGGTGCTGAGGGCGGCGATGGCGCTGCTGGTGAGCGCGGCGAACTGGTTGGACAGCAGCACCACCAGCTGGTCGGTCGACAGGCGGGCGATCTGCACCGAGCGCAGCGCGGCGATGTCGCGCGTCTCGATCTGGCCGATCTGGGTGCTGGTGAGCAGGTTGAGCATATTGCTGCTCAGGGTGCTGTACTGGGCCGCCGTCATCTCGATGATCTGGTCGCTGCTCAGGGCCTGCACCTGGTCGACGGTCAGCGCCGCCAGCTGCACGCTGCTGAGGTTGACGATGGACCTGCTTTGCAGCGCGATCACCTGGTCGGTGGTCAGCGCCTGGATTTGCACCGTCCTCAGCGGCACGACGGTCTTCAGCACGCCGATCTGGTCGGTGGTCAGCGCGGCCAGCTGCTCGGGCAGCAGGGCGGCTTCGTCGGCGGTGCTCAGCGCGACGATCTGGTCGGTGCTCAGCGCGACGATCTGGTCGGTGCTGAGCGCGCGGATCTGGCCGGTGGTGAGCGCGGCGAAGTCGCGCGTCTCAAGCGCCAGCACCTGGTCGGTGGTGAGCGCGCTGATCGCGTCGGTGGTCAGCGCGGCCACCTGGGCGGTCGACAGCGCGATGATCTGGTCGCTGTTGAGCGATTGCAGCTGGCCGGCGGCCAGCGCCGCCAGCTGGGCGCTGCTGAGGGCGGCGACGGTGCGGGTGGTCAGCGAGGTCAGCTGGTCGGTGGTGAGCGCGCCGATCTGGGCGGAATTGAGCGCCGCCAGCGAACTCAGCGCGTTGATCTGGTCAGTGCTCAGCAGCGGCAGCTGGTCGGTGGTCAGCGCCGCGATTTCGTTGCTGCGCAGCGCCTGCATCTGGGCGCTGCTCAGGGCGCTCAGTTGCGACGCGCTGAGCGCGCCGATCTGGCTGCTGTTGAGCCACACCAGGTCGCGGGTTTCCAGCGCGGCGATCTGGTCGCTGCTGAGGTTGATCAGCGAGGCGGTCGACAGCATGCTCAGCTGCAGCGAGCCCAGGCCGACGATCTGGTCGGTGGTGATGGCGGCCAGCTGGTCCACGGTCAGGGCGTTGAGCTGGCTGGTGGTCAGCTGCGCCATCAGGGCGGTGGACAGCAGCTGGATCTGGTCGGTGGCCAGGGCTTGCACGGCGCCGGTGCTCAGGGCGCGCAATTGCTGGCCGGCCAGCGAGCCGAGCTGGTCGCTGCTCAGGCTGACGACCTGGTCGGAACCGAGCGTGCTCAGCTGGACGGTGGACAGCGCGTGCAGGTCGGCCGTTTCCAGCGCTGCGATCTGGTCCGAGTTCAGCATGTTGAGCTGGACGCTGGTGAGCGCCTGCATTTCGTGGCTGCTGAGGGCGACCAGCTGGTCGGTGCTGAGCGAGCTGATCAGATCGGTGTTGAGCGCGGCCACCTGCAGCTGGGTCAGCTGCGGCACATTGGCGGTGCTCAGGCCGGGCAGGGCGTCGGTGGTCAGGTAGTTCAGCTGCAGCGTGGTGATGGCGCGCACCTGGGACGAACTCATCACGCCGAGCTGGTCGGAGTTGAGCGCCTGCATGTCTTCGGTCGTGAACAGGCCGATCTGCGCAACCGTGAGGCTGACGATCTGGTCGGTTGTGAAACTGGTAACGATCGAAGTCATTGCATTATTCTCCCGGGGAGCTCCCATGATACGCCAGTAATTGCCTCATGGAAACCAAAAATCGCTGGCCGGCTATTGAATTTCGCTATGGCCGCGGCCCCGGAGGCCGAACCGGCAAGCTTGCCGGTTTGACCGCGTCGGGGCGTTGCGACCAGGTGCGCGGCATCAGCCGCGCGCGTTCAACGCCGTCCAAAAACAGGTTTTGCACGGGCGTCGCCAAGTACGGGAGTGTCATGGCGATGACCAGCAAACCTACACCTAAAGTAATCGGAAACCCGATGCCAAACAAATTCAGCTGCGGCGCCGCGCGTGTCAGGATGCCCAGCGCAACGTTGGTAATCAGTAAAGCCGCGACGATGGGCAGCGACAGCTGCACACCGGTGCTGAAAATCTTGCCGCCCCAGTCGGCCAGCTGCTTGAAGCCGCCGCCGTACACCGGCGAGGCCGACACCGGCAGCGTGTAAAAACTCTCCACCAGCACCGACAGCAGCACCAGGTGGGCGTTCACCGCCAAAAACGTCATGGTCGCCACCAGCGCCAGGAACTGGCTGATCGCCGACGAGCGGCCCTGGGTGTTGGGGTCGAAAAACGTCGCGAACCCCAGGCCCATGGTCAAACTGGAGATTTCCCCCGCCATCTCCACCGCGGCAAACACCACGCGGATGCTGAACCCCATCGCCAGCCCGATCAGCATTTCCTGCGCCAGGATCAGCAGCCCGGCCAGCGACATCGGATCGCTGCCCGGCAGCAGCGGCACGGCCGGCGCCACGATCATCGCCAGCAGCACGCCCAGGCCGATCTTGACCGGGGCCGGCACGCTGGCATTGCCGAACAGCGGAGACGCCGCCAGCAGCCCGAGGATGCGCGTGAGCGGCCACAGCAAACCGGCGATCCACAGATTGATATCGGCAGTGGAGAACGAAATCATGAGGCGTTTTCCCTATTTATTTCCACCGAGCATCAGCCTTCTTATTTTAAGTCAACTTCTTATTGAATCGTAAATTATTACATCTTGGCAAAATATCTAGCCGACCAGGCCGGGGATGCCGCCGAACACTTCGCGCATGTAGTCGAGCATGACCGCCAGCATCCACGGCCCGGCCACCACCAGCGCGACGAAGATGCCGACCAGCTTGGGGATGAAGGACAGCGTCGCCTCGTTGATCTGGGTGGCGGCCTGGAAGATGCTGACCACCAGGCCGATGATCAGCGCCACCAGCAGCATGGGGGCGGCGATCATCAGCGTCACCTCCATGGCGTGGCGGCCCATCGTCATCACGCTTTCGGGTGTCATGGCGGTCTCCTAGTAAAAACTCTGCGCCAGCGAACCGAGCAGCAGTTGCCAGCCGTCCACCAGCACGAACAGCATCAGCTTGAACGGCAGCGAGATCACGGCCGGCGACATCATCATCATTCCCATCGACATCAGTACAGAGGCGACCACCATGTCGATAATCAGAAATGGAATAAAGATGGCGAAGCCGATCTGGAACGCGGTTTTCAGCTCGCTGGTGACGAAGGCCGGCACCAGGATGCGCAGCGGCACGTCTTCCGGCCCTTGCAGCGCGGGGCTGCGCGACAATTTCACGAACAAGGCCAGGTCGGCCTGCCGGGTTTGCTTCATCATGAAAGTTTTTAATGGTGCCGCGCCCTTGTCCATGGCGACGCTCATATTGATCTTGTTTTCCTGCAGCGGCAGGTAGGCCTCGGTGTAGATCTTGTCGAAGGTGGGGCCCATGACGAACAGGGTCAGGAACAGCGCCAGCCCGACCATCACCTGGTTGGGCGGCGCCGACTGCGTGCCCAGCGCCTGGCGCAGCAGCGACAGCACGATGATGATGCGGGTGAAGCTGGTCATCAACAGCAGCGCCGCCGGGATGAAGGTCAGCGCCGTCATCAGCAGCATGGTCTGGATCGGCAGCGTGTAGCTGGTGCCGCCGCCCGGCGCCGGGGTGGCGTTGAAGGCCGGGATGCCGATGCTCGAATCGGCGCCGGCCGCCAATGGCCAGGCCAGCGCGGCCAGCATCAACAGGGGTTGGACGGCCTTAGCCAGGGTGATGCCGGCCCGCTTATTTGCCATTGCGCTTGTCTATCGTTTGTTTGAACCATTCGGCGAAGTTGGCGGTCGGCAGCGGGGCCGTGGTGGCCGCTTCGCTGCTTTCCTGGCGCGGCATGGTGGCCAGCGCGTTCATGCGGCCCGGCGAGGCGCCGACCACGATCCATTGTTCGCCCACTTCCACCACCAGGATGCGCTCGCGCGCGCCGACGCTGAGCGCGCCGACCAGCTTGACGTTGCTGTTGCCGCCGCCGAAGTTCTTGGGGCCGTAGCGCTTCAGGAACCAGGCCGCGCCGATCAGCAGGGCCAGCACGAACATCAGCGCGAAGGTGGTTTGCAGCAAGCCGCCGCCGGCCGGCGAGGCCGATGGCTGCGGGGTGGGGATGGTCATCGCCAGCGGGCCGGCGGGGGCGTTCGGCGTGCTCGCCGTGGCTGGCGCCGCCGCGGGCGCATCGACCGGCGCGCCGGCAGCCGGGGATGCCGCCGCAGGCGAGGTCGTGGCGGCGGGTGCCGTGGCAGGTGCGGTGGCGGCGGTGGACGCTTCGGCGGCCGGCGGCGCGGCCACGGCCGGTGCGCTGGCGCTGGCCGCATGCTGGCCGCCGATGGTGCCCGAAACGCTGCGCTGGGCCATTGCAGGCGCGGCGGCCAGGGCCGCCGCGAGGATCAGGGTTGAGGTCAGTCCGTGCTTCATTTATTCAGTTTTCGGATACGTTCGGATGGCGTGATGATGTCGGTCAGGCGGATACCGAACTTGTCGTTCACCACCACCACCTCGCCCTGGGCGATCAGGCAGCCGTTGACCAGCACGTCCATCGGCTCGCCGGCCAGGCCGTCCAGCTCGACCACCGAGCCCTGCGCCAGTTGCAGCAGGTTCTTGATGGCGATCTTGGTGCGGCCCAGTTCGACCGTCAGCTGCACCGGGATATCGAGGATGAAGTCGATATCGTTATGGGTTTCGGTCTTGCTCGGCGTGCTGGAAAAGTCCGTGAACACGGCGGCGCTGGCCGCCTGGGCGGCCTGCTGCTTTTCCAGCGCGGCCGCTTCCGCCTGGGCCTGCTCGGCGATGGCCGCGCCCCATGGGTCGTCGTCCATCGTATCGTCTTGATTATCCGACATGCTTCTCTCCTGTATTGCGGTCACCGGCGGCGGTTGCGCCGGCCTTATTTGATGTTATCGGCATTGGCGAGCAGTTTCTCCACCTTGAGCGCGTATTGTCCGTTCATCACGCCGTAGCTGCAATCCATGACCGGCACGCCGTCGACGGTGGCCGACAGCAGTTCCGGGATGGTCAGCGGGATGATGTCGCCCACGCGCATATTGAGGATCTCGTCGAAATTGACCTTGGCCGTGCCCAGCGAGGCGACGATCTCCACCTCGGCGATCTGGATCTGCTGCGTCATCAGGCGGATCCAGCGCTTGTCCACTTCCAGCGCCTCGCCCTGCAGGCTGGAGGTCAGCGAATCGCGGATCGGCTCGATCATCGAGTACGGCATGCAGAAGTGGATCTGGCCCGACACCGAGCCCAGCTCCACCGTGAAGGTGGACGCCACCACCACCTCGTTCGGCGTGGCGATGTTGGCGAACTGGGTATTCATTTCCGAGCGGATGTACTCGAACTCGACCGGATAGACCGGCTCCCACGACTTGGTGTAGGCCTCGAACACGATGTCCAGGATGCGCAGGATGATGCGCTGCTCGGTCTGGGTGAAGTCGCGGCCCTCGACGCGGGTGTGGAAGCGGCCGTCGCCGCCGAACAGGTTGTCCACCAGCAGGAACACCAAGCCCGGGTCGAACACCATCAGCGCGGTGCCGCGCAGCGGCTTCATGTGCACCAGGTTGAGGTTGGTCGGCACCACCAGGTTGCGGATGAACTCGGAATACTTGGAGACCCGCACCGAGCCGACCGACACCTCGGCGCTGCGGCGCAGGAAGTTGAACAGGCCCACCCGCAGCAGACGGGCGAAGCGCTCGTTGATAATCTCCAGTGTCGGCATGCGGCCACGGACGATACGTTCCTGGGTGGCCAGGTTATACGTTCGTACTCCCGCGACATCTTCCTGCGCCTGGACGTCGTCCTGGTCGCCGTTGACGCCCTTCAGAAGGGCATCGACTTCTTCCTGGGAGAGAAAATTATCAGCCATGACGATCTACTTACTGAATGATAAACGAGGTAAACAGCACATCTTCGATTTCCTGCGGCGAACCGCGGTCTTCGAAGGGTTCCTTGAGCTGGGCAATGATTTCCTTGGCCAGCTGGACCTTGCCTTCCGGCGTATTGATGTCCATGGCGCGCTTGCTCGACAGCAGCAACAGCATGCGGCTGCGCACCTTGGCCATATTGCTCTTGACGTTTTCCTTCTCTTCCAGCCCGCCCACTTCCAGCGTGAAGGCGATCTGCAGGTACTGGTCGGCGCCGTTGTCGCCCGGCTGCAGGTTGACCGTGAACGGCTCCACCGGCACGTATTCCGGCGGACCCGCCTTGGCCTTCTTGGCGTTCTTGTGCTTGTTCTTGGAGGGCGCCTCTTCCTCGGCCGCGTCGCCCTTGCCATGCAGGAAGAACCAGGCCGCACCACCGCCGGCCGCGCCCAATACCAGGACCACCGCCAGGATGATGATGATCAGTTTTTTGCTGCCGCCGCCGCTAGGCGCTGCTTCAACTTTCTGATCGGCTTTCATTTTTGGGTTCGCTTTCAAAATTGCCCTTGCGTGGTGCGGAAGTGGATCATGACGCCATTATGTCATTATCGGTTGGGACTGCGGCATAGCATACGTCGAAAAGAAGGGCGATCCGGGCGCTGCTTGAAGTTTCCGTATCGAAATAAACAACAAAACCGGGAGGCAGGGTGGCCGGTCCCGGTTGTCGTTGGGGCCGCAGCGGGATCAGGCGAAAGTGTCGACCGCGCCGGCCGGCGCGCGGCGCACCGGCGGGGCGCTGCGCGGCGCCTCGATCGTGGCGCCGCTGTCGCCGCCGAAGCTGGCGCCGGAACGGTTGCCGCCGCCCTGGCCGCCGCTCTGCGCGGAGCTGGCCTGCTGGTTAAAACCGTTGTTCTGGTCGGACATGCCGGCCGAGACGGTGGCGTTGCCCAGCTGGATGCCGGCCTCGCTCATCATTTCGCGCAGCTTGGGCATGGCCGCTTCCAGCGCCTGGCGCACTTCCGGCTGGGCCGAGCTGAAGGCGGCGGTGGCCTGGTCCTTGTTCACGCTCAGCACCACCTGCAGCGGGCCGAGGTCGGGCGGATTCAATTCCATGGTGGCGCTTTGCTCGCCGCCGGCCGCCATGAAGATGATCTTCTGCCCCAGTTGCTGATCCCAGGCCTGGGTGCCGACACGGCTGCTGAGCTTGTCCGTCGGCACGGCGGTGATGGCGGTCTTGGCCGCTTCCAGCGCCGATTGCGCGCTCGGTGCGATGGTGATGGCCGGCGCGGCTTCCTTCAGCACCGGCGCCGCTTCGGTTGGCTGGGTGGTCTTGCCGTTGAAGACGGGTTGCAGCGGATCGGCCTGGCGCGGCGTGGCGCGGGCCACGTGGTCCTGGTTTTCCATGCCGGGGCCGGCCTTGATCGGCGCGGCCGGTTCGGCCGGCGCGGCCGGCGCGGCGTCGGTGGTGTCGGTCTGGGTATCGATGACCGGGCCGTCGGGGATGGCGCTGACCGGTTTGCTGTCGGCCGTTACCGGCTTGGCCGCAGCGGCGCTGACGGCCACGGCCGTGGCGGCGGTTGTGGTGCTGGCGGCGGTGGCGGCCTTGGCGGCTGCCGCGGCTGCTGCGGCCGCGTCGGCGGCGGTTTGAACGGTCGAGCCGGCTTTCGTCAGGGCTGCCTTGAAATCGGCCGCGGCATTGGCGTCGGCGCCGCTCTGGGCGGTTTTCAGCGTGTCGGGGGCCAGCGGGTCGGCGTCCGGCGTGGCGGCGATGGGCAGGGCGGTGGTCGGCTTGGCGTCCACTGCGGTGCTTGCCTCGTCGGTGGCGGCGCCGGCTGCTGCGGAGGTCGCGGCGGCGGCTGCAGCTGCGGCCTGGGCTGCCAGGTCGGCGGCGCTCACGGCGCCGGTGGCGGCGGTGGCGCTGGCTGCCGAGGTATCGGCCGCGCTGGCGACCGGCGCGGCCACCGGCGTTGCCGGCTGGTTGAAGGCTGCGACCAGGGCCAGCATGTCCGCGACCGGATCGGCCTGGGCGGCGGCCTGGGCATCGTTGGCGGCGCTGTCTGCGGCAGTCTCGTCGGCGCTGGCGTCGCTGTCCTTGGCGGCGCTCTTGGCCGGCACCGGGGCGGCCGGTGCGGCCTGGGTGTCGTTCCTGGCGACGGCCTGGTTGTTGTCGGCCGCGTCGGCTTGCTGGTTTTGCGGCGAGGCGGGTTTGGCCTGCTCCGCCTGCTTGGGCGCGGACGAGCGCGAAGCGGCGGGACGCTCAGGCGCCTTGGCGCCGATAGCGGCGTTGTTGGTGGCGTTGCCGCCGCCGGCGTTGGCCTGGCGCTGGTCCATCTCGCGCGACAGGGCGCGCTGGAAGGCATTGTCGGCGCCGCCGGCATTCAGATTCAGGTTCACCTTGGGCGCCGCCACTGCATTGGCGTTCAGAGTAGGAATTTGGAGATTCTGGGTTTGCATGATCGCGCCGTGTTGGTTGGTTGCGTCTAAAGAGGTCAGCGTTTGTAGTAGGCCTGCCGTGCTGCGTGTTCGTCCATCTGCTTCTGGTCGCGCTTGTTTTCCAGCTTGAGCGCCTCGGCCGCCGCCCGGTCGTTCAGGGTGGAGTAGGACATGCGCTTGCGTTCGCTGGCCTGCCAGGCGGCCTTTTCCTGCTCGCCGCGGTATTCCGCGTGCTTGATCATGTCCAGCTGGCCCTTGACCGCCACGTCCAGCTTTTCCATGAAGGCCTGGAAATTGCGGTAAGCCATGGGCGTGATGCCGGCCGCCTGCGACGCTTCGAAGCGTTTCGCATACTCTTCGCGATAGCCGACCAGCATCTGGTGCTTTTGCCTGGCCTCGTCGACCGCCTTGAGCGCGGCGCCCAGCCGCTTGGCGGCGTCGTCGGATTCCCGTCGCGCCAGGTCCATCAGTGTTTCAAGTTGCGCTTTGGAAGCCATGATGCGTCAATTATAGGTCGCTGTTGTGAGCGGCAATCAGTCGAATAGAGAGGTAAGTTGGGCCAAGCTCTCGCCCATGGTCACCCGTTCGGTGATTTGCTGCTGGAGGAAATTCTCTATCCGGTCATGCAACTGGATGGCCTGGTCGAGCACCGGATCGCTGCCCGGCGCATAGGCGCCGACGCTGATCAGGTCGCGGCTGCGCTCGTAGCGCGAGAACAGCTGCTTCAGGTGGCGCGAGCGGGTCTGGTGCTCGGGCGAGGTGATCGAGTGCATGGCCCGGCTGATCGACTGTTCGATGTCGATGGCGGGGTAGTGGCCGGCCTCGGCCAGGCGGCGGTTGAGCACGATGTGGCCGTCGAGGATGGCGCGCGCGGAGTCGGCGATCGGGTCCTGCTGGTCGTCGCCTTCGGTCAGCACGGTGTAGAAGGCGGTGATCGAGCCGCCGCCCATCTCGCCATTGCCGGCGCGTTCCACCAGGATAGGCAGCTTGGCGAACACCGACGGCGGATAGCCCTTGGTGGCCGGCGGTTCGCCGATGGCCAGCGCGATCTCGCGCTGCGCCATGGCGTAGCGGGTCAGCGAATCCATGATCAGCAGCACGTTCTGGCCCTGGTCGCGGAAGTGCTCGGCGATTGCGGTGGCGTAGGCCGCGCCCTGCAGGCGCATCAGCGGCGGCGTGTCGGCCGGGGCCGCCACGACGACGGAGCGCGCCAGGCCTTCCTCGCCCAGGATCTGCTCGATGAATTCCTTGACCTCGCGGCCGCGTTCGCCGATCAGGCCGACCACGATGACGTCGGCCTCGGTGTAGCGCGCCATCATGCCCAGCAGGACCGACTTGCCGACGCCCGAGCCCGCGAACAGGCCCATGCGCTGGCCGCGGCCGACGGTCAGCATGGCGTTGATCGAGCGCACGCCGACGTCCAGCGTTTCGGTGATCGGCGCGCGGCCCAGCGGGTTGGCGGGGCGGGTGTTGATCGGCGCGCTGTCGGTGGCATGCAGCGGGCCGAGGTTGTCCAGCGGGCGGCCGGCGCCGTCCAGCACGCGGCCCAGCAGTTCGGGGCCGACCGGCAGGTGGCGCGCGCGGTCGCTGGGGCGGCGGCGCGGGTGGTTGACGGTGCCGGGCCGGGGGATGGCCGGCTCGACCGGGAACACGCGGGTGCCGGGCACCACGCCTTCGACATCGCTTTGCGGCATCAGGAACAGCTTGTCGCCTTCGAAGCCGACCACTTCGGCCTCGATCTTGCCGCCGGACGGCAGCGGCACGGTGCAGGCGGCGCCCACGGCCAGCCGCAGGCCGACCGCTTCCATCACCAGGCCGGCCACGCGGGTGACGCGGCCCGACACCTGCATCGGCTCGACGAAGCCGACCAGCGCGCCGCAGTCGTGCAGATAGGATTTCCAGCGGCCGGCGTGCGGGCTGGCGGGGACGGAGGGAGCGGCGGCATCCATGTCAGGCCAGCCAGTCCACTTCTTTGCCGAGCGCGTGGCTCAGGCGCTGCCAGCGCGCGGCGGCGGTGGCGTCGATCTGGTTGCTGGCGGTATCGACCTTGCAGCCGCCGCGGCCGATCTGCGGGTCCTCGACCACGCGCCAGCCGCCCTTGTCGAGCTCCTCGCCGATGCCGCCGCGCACCACGGCGGCGTCGTCCGGGTGCAGCACCAGCAGTGCCGGCTGCTGCAGCACCGGCAGGTATTCGATGGCCTCGCGCACGATCGGCAGGATCAGCTCGGGCTTGACCTGCAGCGCGTTCTTCAGCATGCCCTTGGCCAGTTGCAAGGCCAGTTCCAGCACGTCGTTGGCGATCAGCTGGTCGGCGTCCTGCAGGGAGTGGCTGAAGCTGGCCGCCAGGCTGCGCAGGTGTTCCAGCTCCTCGGCCGCGACCAGCTTGCCGGCCTCGATGGCGTCGGCGTGGCCGGCCGCATGGCCCTCGTCGTAGCCGTCCTTGCGGGCTTCCTCGCGGATCGCTTCCAGTTCCTCAACGGTGGGGTAGGCCATCGGCGGCGGCAGCGGCGGGCCCATTTCCAGCGCCTCCTGCTGCTCCTGCAGCGCCTCCTGCACGCGCTGCTCGGCGTCCAGCTGGGCCTGTTCGGCGTCGCGTTCGCGCTGTTCGGCTTCGCGCAGCGCGAGCACGCTGGGACGCTCGTCGCCAAACGAGGTCATCTCCCAGCGCTGGAACGCCGACTGCTGTTCTTTGGGTAACAGAGACATTAGACGAACGAATCCTCACCTTTGCCGCCAAGCACGATCTGGCCTTCGTCGGCCAGGCGGCGGACGATCTGCAGAATCTGCTTCTGCTGGGTTTCCACTTCGGACAGGCGCACCGGGCCTTTCGACTCCAGGTCCTCGCGCATCATTTCCGACGCACGGGCCGACATATTCTTGAAGATCTTGTCGCGCAGTTCCTGCGACGCGCCCTTCAAGGCGATGATCAGCATTTCCGACTGCACTTCGCGCAGCAGCAGCTGGATGCCGCGGTCGTCGATATCGATCAGGTTGTCGAACACGAACATCTCGTCCATGATCTTCTGCGCCATGTCGTTGTCGTAGTTCTTGATGTTGTCCATCACCGAGCCTTCCTGCTCGCCCGACATGAAGTTGAGGATCTCGGCCGCCGCGCGCACGCCGCCCAGCGACGATTTCTTGATGTTCTCGTTGCCCGACAGCAGCTTGGTCAGCACGTCGTTGAGCTCGCGCAGCGCGGCCGGCTGCACGCCATCCAGCGTGGCGATGCGCAGCACCACGTCGTTGCGCAGGCGGTCGGTGAAGTGGCCGAGGATCTCGCAGGCTTGGTCGCGCTCCAGGTGGACCAGGATGGTGGCGATGATCTGCGGGTGTTCGTTGCGGATCAGCTCGGCCACGGACTGCGAATCCATCCACTTCAGCGATTCGATGCCGGACGCGTCCTTGCCGCCCAAAATGCGCGACAGCAGCACCGAGGCCTTGTCGTCGCCCAGCGCCTTGGTCAGCACCTGGCGGATGTACTCGTCCGAGTCCAGGCCCACGGTGGAGGCGGCCGCGACCATGTCGCGGAAGTTGTCCAAGGTGCCCACCACTTCCTCGTGGGGCACGTTCTTCATGGTCGCCATGGCGGCGCCCAGCTTGAGCACTTCGCGCGGGCCGAGGAACTTCATCACCTCGGCGGCCTCGCTCTCGCCCATGGCCAGCATCAGGATGGCGGCCTTTTGCAGTCCGGTATTCTCAGTCATTTGCGCCTATCCATTCTTTGATCACGTTGGCAACGATGCGCGGATCCTCGGTGGCCAGTTTCTTGGCCATGGCCAGGTTTTCGCGGTAAGAGCGCACGGTGTTTTCTTCCATCTTGCGCAGTTCTTCTTCGGCGATGAGGGCCTCGTCCGGGCCTTCCTCGACCACTTCCTCCGGCTCTTCCGGCTCCGGCTCCGGCGCGTTGATCTCGTCGATCTTCTTGAACACCGGACGCATCATCGGCTTGACGATGCGCAGCACGATGTACAGCAGGATCAGCGCGGTGATCAGGAACTTCGCCAGGTCCTTGGCCATCGGCAAGTTGGCCGGATCGCGCCACCATTCCGGCGGCGGTTCGAACGGCTTGTCGACGCCGTCGAACGGCGAATTGGCCACGCTGACGGCGTCGCCGCGGTCCTGGTTGTAGCCCATGGCCTGCTTGACCAGGTCGTTGATCTTGACCATCTCTTCTGGAGTATAGGCCTTGATGGTGACTTTGCCATCCTTGCCGATGATGCGCTTGTAGTTGACCACCACCGCCACCGTCAGGCGGCGCAGGCCGCCCATGCCGCGCTGCTCGTAGCGCACGGTCTTGTCGACTTCGTAGTTGGTGGTCGATTCCTTGTGGCTCGGGCCGGTGGCCGTGGTGTTGGCGGCCGCGCCCGGCGGCGTGCCCGGCGCCGGCGCGGTGCCGGTCGGCGAGCCGGCGGTCTGGGTCAGCGGCGCGGTGGCCGTGCCCGGCGGCTGGTTCGACAGCGCGCCCGGAATGCCGCCCGGATTGGTGCTGCCGTTGTTGCCGTTGGTCTCGCTGCTCTGCTGGCTGCGGATGGCCGAGGCGGCCGGCGGCGAGTTCGGTTTGTAGGTTTCGGCGGCCTGCTCGATCTGGGCGAAGTCGACGTCGGCGGTGGCCTCGGCGCGCACATTGCCTTCGCCGACGATGGGGATGATGATCGATTCGACCTGCTTGATGACTTGCAGCTGCATGTCCTTGACATACTTGAGCTGGGTCTCGTCCATGTTCTTGGCGTTGAGGCCGGCGTTGCCGTTCTTGCTCTGGTCGGAGATCAGGTTGCCGGCCTGGTCGATCACGCTGACGTTGGCCGGCAGCAGTTCCGGCACGCTGGAGGCGACCAGGTGCACGATGGCGGCGGTCTGGGACGGATCGAGCTGGCGGTTGGGGTGCAGGGTGACGATCACCGAGGCGGTCGGCTTCTGCTGGTCGCGCACGAACACGGACGGTTTCGGCAGCGCCAGGTGGACGCGGGCGTTCTCGATCGCCGCCAGCGACTGGATCGAGCGCGCCAGCTCGCCTTCCAGCGCGCGCTGGTAGTTGACCTGTTCGAGGAACTGGGACACGCCCAGCTTCTGGTTCTCCATCAGCTCGAAGCCGACGTTGCCGCCCTTGGGCAAGCCCTGGGCCGCCAGTTTCAGGCGGATGTCGTGCACCTGGTCGGTCGGCACCAGGATGGCGGTGCCGTTCTCGGAAAACTTGTGCTTGACGTTGAGCTTGTCCAGTTCGGCCGTGATGGCGCCGCCGTCGCGGTCGGTGAAGTTGGAGAACAGCACGCCGTATTCGGGCGGCTTGTTCCACAGCCACAGGCCGAGCAGGATGGCGGCGATGGCCGCCGCGCCGGCCGCGCGCAGGAAGTTGCGGCCCATCGGCGTCTGGATAAAGGGCAGCTTCTCGACATCGTCATCCGCGGCGTCGGCTGCTGTGTCGTTGTCGATGGGTTCGGCTACGGCCATGATGGTTGGTTTCCGGTGCGAGGTTCTAGAGAGGATGAGCCATTATTGCCTGATCGCGGGCAAATCAATCGGCCAAACAGAGCGCCGTTTACGGTCCTGCTCGGCCATGGGTGCTGGCCTTGCCCTTGGTATTCTGGCAGCACTGATAGAGCCGTGCCGTATTGTAACGCCGCGCTCGGTGATGTCGTGGGAATTTGTTCCACGGCAGCAACAAGATGGAGTGTGAGATGAAAACAGGTGGAATTGACGGTAGCCAGATCCAGGCCATGATCGCCCAGTTGAAGGCGCACGCCACGCGTCCGGGGCTGACGCCGCCGGTGATCAAGACCGAGCCGGCGCCGGCGGCCAAGGTGGAGTTTTCCGACGCGCTGAAAAACGCGCTGGACGGCGTCAACGCCAGCCAGGTGCAGGCCGACGACATGGGCAAGAAATTCGCGATGGGCGACGACAGCGTCAACCTGTCGGACATGATGATCTCGATGCAGAAGGCCAGCATCAACTTCCAGGCCACGATCCAGGTGCGCAACAAGCTGGTGTCGGCCTACCACGACATCATGAACATGCAAGTTTAGATCAGGCCGGCGATGCGGGCGTTGCGTTCGCGTTCCAGCTTGGTGATGTAGCGCTGCACGTAGGACAGCATGCCGCGCGAGATGTTGACGAACTCGCAGCCGAGGCGGCGGTTGGTCTTGTTGTTGAGCAGTGTCAGGTCCAGCGAGTTGCGGATCTGTAGCGAGGTCGCCACCTGGCCCACTTCCGGCAGGTCGATCTTGCAATCGAGGTAGTTGCGGCCGATGGCGTCGCCCAGGATCATCTTGTTGTCCAGGATGGCGATGCCGCCGCAGCTGATGTCGGCCAGCGGGAAGGTGGTGCTGCCGCCCATTTCCTCCGGCAGCGGAATCAGCACCCGCACCGGATTGGTTACCGGCGTCGCGATGCGGTAGTACTCGCGCCGCTGCAGGCGGATCAGCGTCGGCGGCACGACGATCTTGAACGCCGGGCTGCCTTCGAAGGTCGTGGTCTCGATGCGGTCGGCCGCAAACAGGATGCGCACCTTGTCCAGCGTGGTCTCGAACGACAGCCGGCGCGAGGCCAGGATGCGCTTGTTCTGCTCGCGGTCGATGGAACAATCCAGGTAGACGCTGTTGTGCTGCTCGTCCACTTCCAGGATCGAGGTGACGCAGACGTCGGCCTCGCCGTGGATCAGCATGCGGATCAACTGATTTTTTTCGCCGATACCGCGCAGCAAGGAGATGATCTCCTTGCGTGATTCGACTTCAAAATCGTGCCAGTTTTCCAATTCCGCATCCTGAAAGTGTGGGTACATCGTTGCCGTTCGCGTCAAATTTCTGTAAGGGGAATGCTGGTGTCCGGCGCGGCTGGAAGCGGCAATCCAGACTTTTGCGCTGATTCAATATGATATAGCCACGCTAATAGTTCCGCAATCGTCCTATAGAGCGCCGGCGGAATTTGTTGATCTAAGTCTACATCCATGAGCAGAGAGACAAGTTCCTTGGACTCGTGGATGAACACGCCGGCCTCCAGCGCGACGCTGATGATCTGCTCGGCCACCAGCCCGCGGCCCTTGGCGACCACCTTGGGCGCCGGGGCGCCGTTCTCGTAGGTGAGGGCCACCGCCTGCTGCAGCGGACGGCGCGGCAGGTCGGCGGTCATGGCGACTCCTGGGCGATGGTCAGCGAGGACAGCGGGGTGCCGGCCGCCTCCATCGCCTGCTCCAGCTGGCTGGCGTAGGCGCGCAGGGTGTCGGCGGTGTCGCCGTCGTCGGCTTGCACCTGGATATGCACCTGGCCGCCGACCAGCGTCACCGCCGCCGACACCGCGCCCAGCATCGGGAAGCGGAAGCGCACGCCGCTGCGCCAGATCTGCTCGGGCGCCCCCTCGGCGCCGTCCTTGCCGTCGTCCTGGCGGCCCTCGCGCTGTTCGCGGCGAATCTCCCACTGCATGGGTTGCCCCGGCCACGCTTCGCCGTTCCATTGCACCCGGCCTTGCTCGTGGGTGTGCAGTTGCTGGTTGATCAGTTGCGCCGCGCTCAGGTCGGGACCGTTGGCGGCGGCGCGGGCTGCGCTCTCGCCGCTTTGCAGCATGCGCTGCATCTGCGGCTCGCGCATCAGCTCGGGCAGGGTGCGCTCGCCCTTGGCCCATTCGGTGACGTGCGATTCGTAGAACAGGCCGCTTTGCGAGATGGTGTCCTGCAGTTTCTGCGCCAGCTGGTCGGTGACCGGCGCGGCGTTGCCAAACAGCGCGCTCTTGCCGACCAGCGCCAGTTGCGCACCGGTGCCGCCCTGCGCCGTGCTGAGGACGCTGGTCAGCACGCGGGCCGTGTTGCTCAGCGTGGCTTGCGGCGTGGCGGGGTCGAGGTCGGGCAATTCGTTGGATGGCGTCAGCGGGGCCTTGCCGAGCAAGGTGGCGGCCAGGCTGTGCGGTTTGACGGCGTCGGCCGGGACCGCGCCGCCGGACGTTTGCGCGGCGCCTGCGGCGCCAGGCTGAGGGGCTGCGCTGGCGCCGGCAGCGGCATTGGCCTTGGCACCGGCACCGGCGGCGCCGGCAGCAGTACCGGCAGCAGCGGCTGGCGTGGCGACCGCGCCTGGCGCCGCCGTGGCGGGCGTCGCCGCGCTGGCGGCGCTCGCCGGCGTGTTGGCGGGACGGCCTGCCGTTGTGGCTGGGTTCTCGGCGGCTTCAGCGGCCGCAGCGGCGGCACCCGCACCCGCACCTGCTCCTGCTCCTGTTGCTGTCGCTCCGGCCGCCGTTTGCGCGGCGCCCGTCGCCGGCGCCGCGCCTGCCGGTGTTGCGGCCGCCGCTGGCGTTCCCGGCTTGGGCTGGCCGGGCAGGCCATCGACTTCGGCCGGCGGGCCCGCTTCAGCGGCGGCCGCGCCGGGCGTGGCCGCTTGCCCCGGCGTGGCGGCGCCAGCCGGTGGGCGGGACGTGGCCGGCAGTGTGGCCGGCGCGTCCTGCGAGGGCAGGGTGGGCGAGTACAGGCCGTCGCCGGCCTCGGCCGGTTCGCTGTAGACCAGCGTGGCCGAACTGCCGGGACTGCCATTGCCGAGCTGGAAAGTGGGGCGGGGATTGGCGCTCAGCACGGTCAGCGGCACCTCGGCGCCGACCTGCACCTCCGGCGGCAGCATCATGCGCACCGCGTTGTCGGCCACCTTGACCAGGAAGCTGCCGTCGTTGAATTTGGACATCACCTCGGCCGTGACCGATTGTCCGACCAGGCTTTGCAGCGCACGCTGGAACGCCGCCTGACGGCCGTCGCCGACCGGCGCGACACCGCCGACATCGGCCGCCGGAGCGACCGGCAGGATGGTGACAACCGGCGGCAGCATGGCGCGCCCCTGCTTTAGACGCTGCCGTAGGCGCTAATCACGCGCCGTTCAGTGCCGGTGGAGTTGATCAGTTTGGACAGTTGCGCCATCCACGGCATGGTCAGGTCGCGGATCTGGCGGTCGGCGTTGAGCATCTGGCGGATCAGGCTGATCTTGCGCTCGCGGTCGGCGCCCTGCATCGGCTGGGCCGGCTCCTGTTCGCGCAGCGCCTGCACGTGGGCGGCGCAGCGCTGTTCGAGCAGCACCAGCTGGTCCCAGTCGCTGCTGGTGGCGGCTTGCACCATCTGTTCGGTCAGCTCGGCCATGGCGGCGTACACGGATAAAATATCTTGACTCGTCATCATGGATCAGGCGCTCGCGAGATTGGTGGGGCGGATGCCGGTGGCGGCAGGGGTGTCGGCGATCGCATTCCAGGCGTCGCGCAACTCGGTCAGCAGGCGCTGCACTTCCTCCAGGATCGCTGGATCGTTGTTCAGGTTGGCCGTCAGCAGGCGCGCGCTCATGTATTCGTACAGCGCGTCCAGGCCCTCGGCGATGTCGCCGCCGGCCTTCTTGTCGAGCGCGGCGCGCAGGCCGCTGTCGATGATCATGATCGCCTTGGAGATCGACTTGCCTTTCTCGCCGATATCGCCATTGCGCATGCCGTTGAGCGCGCTGCTCAGCGCCACCAGGGCGCCGTCGAACAACATGACGATCAGCTTGTGGGGACTGGCGGCCACCACGCCGGTTTCCATACCGACCTTGGCATAGGCATGCACGCCAGTTTGTCGCGATCCGAACATACTCTGTCTCCTGTTAAAGCGTCAGCGGCTATTGCTTGGCAAGCGCCGCGAACTGTTGCGTCAAGAATGACGCGGTGGTATTCATGCTGGCGATCGAGGTGTCGAGTGCCGTGTATTGCGCGCGGTAGCGCGCTTCGATATCGGTCAGGCGGGCGGCGAAGGCGTCGCGCTGCTTGCCGATATCCTTGACTGTGTTGTTCAGGCCGGTGGTGCGGCTGGTGATCGCGCCCTGGGCGCCCAGGTAGCCCGCCGCCAGCGAGTTGAGCTGGTAGGCGTAGCCCTGGGAGAAGCCAAAACTGCCGCGCGAGCCGGTGGTGTCGCCGGTGATCGTGAGCTTCAGCCCGTCGACCGGCGCGCCGGGCGAGCCGGTCAGGGTCTGGCCGCTGCCGCTGGCGGTGTAGCCGCCGATGGTGCCGGCCACGTCCAGGCCGTCAACCGAGGCGCCGGCGCCGAAGGCGGCCGAGATGTCGGTGCCGGTCGCGGTGGCGATATGGATGTTCGACTTGGCGCCGTAGCTGGTGGACGCCAGCTTGAGCTTGCCGTCGTCGCCGATGGTGGCGGTGACGGTGGCGCCGGCGTTGGCAAACGCGCTCACGCCGTTGATCGACGATTGCAGCAGCGTGGCCAGCTGGCTGGGATTGTAGCTGCCGGCCGGCAGCGAAATGGTGGCGGTGTTGGCCAGCGTGGCCGGCTTGGTGTCGTTCAGCGTCACGGTCCAGGTGGTGTCGGTGTCGATCACGGTTTCGGCCGGCAGCACGGCGGTGCCCTGCAGCGTGCCCTGGGTGGCCAGCTGGGTGATGTTGATGGCGTAGTCGCCGGCCTGGGAGTTGCTGCCCGAGCTGACGAACTTGACGTCCGGATCGCTGCCATGGCCGACCGCCGCGAACAGGCCGGCGATGTCGTTGAAGTTGTTGGTGACGGCCTTTTGCAGCTTGGCGTTGTCCAGGCTCAGCGTGCCATCCTTCTGGAACGAGATGCCGATCTGCGACAGATTGGTCAGGCTGGTGCCCTGCAAGCCGGTGATCGAGGTGCCCAGCTGGCGGCGGATCGACGCCTGCAGGTTGCGCAGCGTGCTGTCGCCCAGCAGCGGGCCGCCGGTCTTGGTGTCCGGATCGTAGGCGCCCAGCTGCGCGATCTGGCCGCTCAAATCGTTGTAGGCCTTGACGAAGCCGTTGACCGAGTTGGTCAGGGAACCGCTGTCCTTGCTCACCGACAGCGACGAACTGCCGACCTTGAGGGCGTTGATGCTGATGCCGCTGATGGCGCCGTTGATGCCGGTGCTGGGACTGGTGACGGCGATGCCGTTGACGGTGGCCAGCGTGTCGGCCGCGGCCGCCTTCTGGCTCAGGTTCTGGACGCCGCCCGGGTCGTAACCCAGCAGGGCAACCAGCGCGTCGTCCGGCGGATTGCCGCCGGAGCCGGCCAGGGTGATCTTCATGGTCGAGCTGGCGCCGGTCGCCGACGAGGTCAGGATCAGGTGGTTCGGGGTGGCGTTGGTGCCGGTCGAGCCGTCCGAGACGATGCTGGCGGTGACGCCGAAGTTGCCCTTGTTGATCGCCGCCACGATGCCCTGCAGCGTATTGTTGGAGCTGTCGATGACGATGTTGCCGCTGGTGCGGCTGGCGTCGGCCGCGAAGCTGGCGCCCAGATAGGCGCCGCCGACGCCGGCGGTGAAGCCCGCCTTGGCGGGGTCGGTGCCGCCCACCGTGATCGGGCTGCCGTCCGCCGACACCAGGGTGATCGACCCCACGGCCGTGGTGCTGGAACCGATGTTGGCCGTGCCGCTGTTGCCGATGCCGCCGGTGACAGTGCCGTCGACCGCCTCGGCGATGGCGATGTTGCTGCCGTCCGCGTTGAAAAATTGCAGGTCGCCGCCGGCGGCCGTGCCGGTGACGGTGATGTTGGCGTCGGCCAGCGCGCGCCCGACGGCGGTGGTGGGCGCCAGGGCCGCGTCAAGCGAGGCGGCGGTGACGCCACCGGCGGCGCCGGCGGCCACGCCGGTGGCCTGGGCGGCGATTTCCACGCCGCCCACCGTCAGTTTGTAGGTGCCGCCGCCGCTGGTGTCGACCTCGCCGAAGCTGGAGACGCCGGCGGCGCCGAACAGGGTGGCGCTGGTGGCGGTGGCGGCGGCCTTGGCCGACACGCCGGTGGTGGTGCTCTTGGCGTTGATGGCGTCGGCCAGCAGGCGCGCGCTGCGGGTGGAGCCGTCGGTGGCGATGGCGGTGCCGTTGACGCTGAGCGAACCCGGCGACAGGCCGCCGCTCGACAGGCTGGCGCCCAGCTGGGTGCCGGCGATGCCGAAGGTGCCGCCGCTGGTGGTGCCGAGCGAGAAATTGATGGTGGTCTTGGCGCCCAGGCCGATGGCGGCCGTGGTGCTCTTCTGGCCAGCCGCGGCCAGCGTTTGCGCCTGCGCGATCTGGCTGATGTTGATGCGGTAGTTGCCCGGCTGCGCGGTGCTGCTGGCGGTGGCGGTGATCACGGTGTTGTCGCTGGGCGAGCTGACCAGGGTCTGGAAGCTGTTGACCGAGGTCAGGCCGGCCAGCGCGCTCTGGAACGAGCCCAGCGCGCCGGACAGATTGCCGAACGCGGACACCTGCGCCAGATAACTGGCCGACTTCTTGTCGAAGTCGGCCAGCGGCGCGGACTCGACCGACATCAGCTTGCTGACGATGGAGTCGACCGGGATGTTCGAGCCGATGCCTGGTGAAGAGATGCCCACGTTGTGCTCCTGAGTAAAGCAATAATATAAGACAATATCGGCAGAATCAAACCGGACTTGAGAGGGGAAAATACCTGCCAGTTCAGGCAAAGCTGAAAAAAACGGCAGCGCGCGGCGGCGCAGGGGCGTGGCGGGGCGGGGCGGCGGCCTGGCGTCGCAACCGGCGGGGGCCGTCGGATCCGCGGCGGTGGCACTCCTGCCTGCAGGATGCCATGAAGACAGAAAAAGCGGCGCGCGCGAGCGCGGCCGCTTCAGGCGGTTTGCTGGATCAGCAAGCCGGAGGTGCCGGATTTCGATTCCAGCGATTTGGCGATTTCCAGCGCTTCGGGCGAGGGAATCTGGCGCAGCACTTCCTTGGTGGTCTGGTCGATTACTTTCACCACGGTCCGCTTGGTGTCGGTGTCGACCGAGAATTCCAGGCCTTGCGACTTGGCCTGCGCCGACTTGTTCAGCTGCGACACGGCCTGGTTGACCTGATCCAGCGTCGGCACGTTGGCCGGGCCTTTGACGGCGGCCGCGGTTTCGACTGCCGTGGCCGGCGCGCGCGCTGCGCCCTGAACAGCGACCTCGCCGCCGGCGGCGCTGGCCGGGCGGTCTGCTGGGCGGGCCTGAGGGGCCGAGCCGATGGTATCGATAGTCATGATGCTTCCTTTGTGAAAAATCCCCGGCTGAATAAATCAGCCGGGGAACCTAGTCAGAGCGACCTTGGCGGTCAACCCCTCCCCGGATTTTAGCCACGCAGCAGGGACAACACGCCGTTCGGCAGCGAGTTGGCCTGGGCCAGGATGGCGGTACCAGCTTGTTGCAGGATCTGGCCGCGGGTCAGGTTGGCCGTTTCCGACGCGAAGTCGGTATCTTGAATCCGGCTACGCGAGGCCGACAGGTTCTCGGTCGCGGTATTCAGGTTCGAGATGGTCGAGGCGAAACGGTTTTGAATCGCACCCAGTGCCGCGCGGTTGCTGTTGATCTGGTTCAGGGCCGAGTCGATGGTCTTCAGCGCGGCGTTGGAACCGCTCACGGTGCTGACGTCGAGCTTGGACACCGATTGCAGCGAGCTGGCCTGGGTGGCAGCGACGATGGCGGTGCCGGTGCTGCTGATCGAGAAGCCGTTGTCCGACGTGAAGTCCAGGTGGCCGCCAACGGTGATGCTGGAGCCGGCGCCGGCCGTGATGACCGGGGTGGCGCCCGAGTTGTCGACGGTGTCGGCGGTGCCGCCGGCGCCGAAGGTCACGCCGGTGGCGAGCACGGCGGCGGTGGTGCCCGACGCTGGTTTGTCGGCGCCGCGCAGGAAGGCGCTGGCCAGGCCGTCATCGGCAGCCGTGTTGGTGTTCTGGATCTGGATGTCGTCGCCGTTGGCGTCGCTCAGGGCGATTTCCTTGGCGGTGCCGGCCGAGTTGGTCTTGATGGTGGCGCTGATGCCGGTCGTGCCGCTCTGGGCGTTGATGGCCTGTGCCAGCGAGGACACGTCGCCGCCCTTGACCTGGGCCGCGATGGTGACCGCGCTCGATTCCTTGTCGTTGGCCACCGAGTTGGTGCCGCGCAGGGTGAACTGGTAGGAGCCGTCCTTCAGGCCGTTGGTCGGGGCGGCCGGATCGGAGCCCGACAGGGTGGCGCTGGTGACGGCCGAGGCCTTCACGCCGCTGGTGCCGGACTGGCTGTTGACGGCCGCGGCGATGGTCTTGGCGCTGTCGCTGGTCTTGACCGCGACGTTGGTGGTCACGCCGGCGCCCGAGCTCAGGGTCAGGGTTTCGTCGGCGGCGATGTTGTTCTTGTTGCCGGCGACCGCTTCGGACACGCGGGTGCCGCCGTAGGCCGAGGTGGCGGTGTTGTTGCCCAGGTCGGTGGCCTTGGCCGAGCCGACGCCGATATTGATGGTCTGGCCGGAGTTGGCGCCGACCTGGAACTGGGCCGAGGTCAGCGAACCGTCCAGCACGTTCTGGCCGTTGAACTGGGTGGTGTTGGCCACGCGGTCCAGCTCGTTCGACAGGGCCGAGACCTCGCCCTGGATCGACTTGCGGTCGGAATCGGAGTTGGTGCCGTTGGCGGACTGGACTGCCAGTTCGCGGATACGCTGCAGCAGATCGCCTGCGGTGCTCAAGCCACCCTCGGCCGTTTGCGCCAGCGAGATGCCGTCGTTGGCGTTACGTGCTGCCTGGGTATTGCCGCGAATTTGCGAGGTGAAGCGCTCGGAAATCGCCAGGCCGGCGGCGTCGTCTTTTGCGCTGTTGATGCGCAGACCGGAAGACAGGCGTTGCAGGGAAGTCGACAGCGAGGCTTGCGACGTGGTCAGGTTACGTTGCGAATTCAGCGATGCAATATTAGTGTTAATGACTTGTGCCATGATGTTTCTCCAGACTTAATACTTCGATTCGGCGATATGCTCAGTTCCCATTGGTCTGTCTCCACATTCCGAGACAATCAAACCGCTGTTGTAATCGGTAACGGTTGCCCAGTGGGAAAATTAAGGGCTAAAAAGGCGGGAAATTTTCTCTGGCGGGCCTAAAGTTCAACATCCATGCCCGTTTAAACGACAGCGATCGCGGAATCTTTAGGGCAAAAATAATTATATTTCAGCCTTGTTTTTGGGCAAAAAAAAGCCCGGCGGGCGCCGGGCTGTAAGCAAACTGACAATAAAACCGCTTATTCCGCCACCACCACCCGGTTCTTGCCGGTCTGCTTGGCGGTGTACATGGCCTTGTCGGCGCGCTTGACCAGTTCGGTCTGATCCTCGTTGGGACGGCGCAGCGCCACCCCGGCCGAGAAGGTGATCAGCACTTTCTCGTTATCGTGCAGGAAGAAGTGCTTGGTCAGCTCGCGCTGCAGCCGGGTCATGGTGCTCGAGGCCGCCTCGACCGAGGTCTCCGGCATCAGGATCAGGAATTCCTCGCCGCCGAAGCGGGCGATCACGTCCATCGAGCGCAGCGTGTCCTTGACGATCTTGACCAGGTGCTTCAGGGCGGCGTCGCCGGCGATGTGGCCGTAGGTGTCGTTGAGCTTTTTGAAGTCGTCCAGGTCGAGGATGGCGATGCACAGCGGCGTGCCGCGGCGGTCGGCGCGCGCGGTCTCGCGCTCGAACACGTCGTCCAGGCCGCGGCGGTTGAGGCTGCCGGTCAGCTGGTCTTCGCGCACCAGCTCGCTCAAATGCTGCAGCTTGGCCTCCAGCGCGTGGATGCGGTTCTCGGCGTCCTGCACCTCCTGGCGCGCCAGCACCATCTTGTCGCGCGCCTTGAGGGCCTCGCTCTGCACCAGCCGGGTCTCCTTGAGCACCTCGTCGAGGATGTTGTTGAGCTCGGCGATATTGTCGGCCTTGCTGATCTTTTCCGAATAGCCGCCGATCTTCTCGTGGAAGTCGCCGGTCGAGGCCGCCACCTGGCCGAGGCGGTCGATAAAGGTCATCATCATGTTCTTGACGGTGAGCTTGACGTCCGACAGGCTGTGCTTGAGCTGGCCCTGCTTGTAGATCACTTCCTTCAGGCTGCGCGTGGCCTCCTCCAGCGCGCGCACGTCGATCGGGCCGGTGATCAGGTTCTGCACCGACTCGATCTGGCCGCGCAGCCAGCTGTCGTCGTCGAGCAGCTCGCTGACGTTCTCCAGCAGCAGCTTGAACAGGCGCAGCAGCAGCTCCTGCTGCTCGCCGCTGTCGCCGCCGCGCAGCTCGATCTGGTAGCACAGCTGCTTCAGGCGCACGGCGATCTCGGCCAGCGCCTCCTCGCTGTGGGCCAGCTTGGTGGCCGCGCCCAGCGATTCGGCCTCGGCCACCAGCACCGGCGCGCCCGACAGCAGCGAGGCCACGGCGAAGGTCAGCGTGCGGCTCAGCAGGTCGCGCAGGGTGCGGCTCTGCTCGTCCTCCAGGCCGGCCACCTCGATGCCGCCCTTGCGGCTGACGAAGTGCTTCTCCACCAGCTGCGACAGCGCCTTGGCATAGCCCTCCCAGTCGCGCGACTTGACGGCGCGGTTGAAGCGGCGGCCGAAGTCGGCCAGGTCGCCGGTGTTTTCGGTCAGGCGGGTGGCGAACTGGCTGAGCACGGATTCCGGGCCGGGGTCGACCGCGCCGATGGGGGCGGCGGGCGGCGTGGGAACGCCGGCGATTTCGTTGTAGATGTCGCGGTAGGCTTCCGGGGTCGGCGCGATGCGGCGCACGGCCAGGCGCTTGAACGCCTCGCGCGCGATGTCGGCCGGATTCTGCTCGGGAGGGGAGGATTTGCTGGACATCAGATACTGCCTCTTAAAGGTTTGTTCATTAAACCATAATAAGTGCGAGTCCCGGTCGGCATAGCTTGAATAAAAGGCCGGAAGGCATCTTTCATTAGGGCATCAAGCGTAGGCAGAGCGGCAAGCGCGCGGCCGTGGCGGATGACCGGCTATTCTATCAGCTGGTTTTTGATGGCGTAATGGGTCAGTTCCGCGCTGTTTTTCAGCTTCATCTTGACCAGCAGCCGGGCCCGGTACTCGCTGACGGTCTTGACCGACAGCGACAGTTCCTTGGCGATCATGCCCACCGTCTTGCCGGAGGCGATCATGGTCAGGGTCTGGTATTCGCGGTCGGACAGGGTGTCGTGCGGCGGCGCCTCGTGGTCCTCGCCGACGTGGTTGGCCAGCTCCTGCGCCAGCGCCGCGCTGATGTACTTGAGGCCGCCGGCCACCTGGCGGATCGCCGTCACCAGCTCGCGCGGCGCGCTCTGCTTGGTCAGGTAGCCGGCCGCGCCGGCCTTGAGCGAGCGGATCGCATACTGGTCCTCGCGGTGCATGGACAGCATCAGCACCGCCAGCTCCGGTTTTTCCTTCTTGATCTGCTTGAGCACCTCGATGCCGCTGCGGTCCGGCATCGAGATGTCGAGCAGCATGACCTGGCAGTCCGACTTGCGGAACAGCTTGATGGCGTCCAGGCCGTTCTCGGCCTCGCCGGCCACGACGATGTCGCGCGTCTCGGCCAGGATTTGTTTCAAGCCTTCCCGCACGATGGCGTGGTCGTCGGCAATGAAGACCTTGATGATGGCTTTTTCTGACATGTGACTCTCTCAATCTTTTTCTATTTCACAGCAGAAATGTTTTCAGCCGCTATTGTAGCGCCGGCGGCGGCCGCGATGAGGGCCGCGCGCTCGGTTTCGCGCTTAATTTTGATCGACACCACGGTGCCGCCGCCGGCCGCGTGGCTCAGCGCCAACGTGCCGCCCAGCGCGCGCGCGCGTTCGGCCATGCCGCGCAGGCCGAACGAGGCCGGCTTGGCGCGGTCGGCCTGGCGGATGCCGCTGCCGTTGTCGCCGATCTTCAGGCGGATGTGGTGGCGCAGCCGCGCCAGCTTGACGCTGACCCGGGTGGCGCCAGCGTGCTTGGCGATATTGGTCAGCGCCTCCTGGGCGATGCGGAACAGGGCGGTGGCCTGCTCGTTGTCGAGCTCGATCTCGCGCTGGTTGGCGGCGAAGCTGCAGGCGATGCCGGTCTGCTTCTCGAATTCCTTGACCAGCCATTCCAGCGCCGCCGCTAGGCCCAGGTCCAGCAGCGCCGGGCGCAGGTCCAGCGAAATGCGGTGCACGGCGTCGATGGTGCGGTCGACCAGGGCGTCGACGTAGTCGGTCTTTTCGCGCAGCGCCGGGTAGTCGCCCACCTCGTCCAGGCGCGCGGCCAGCATGGCGAGCGCCATCTTGATCGCCGTCAGGTTGCCGCCCAGCTCGTCGTGGATCTCGCGCGCGATGCGGGTGCGCTCTTGCTCCTTGACGCGCTCGGCGTGCGCGCTCAGCTCGGCCAGGCGGGCGCGCGAATGGCGCACCTCCAGCTGCTCCTGCTTGCTTTCGGTGATGTTGGTCATGATGCCGTCCCAGCGCACCGCGCCGTCGGCCAGTGCGTGCGGCGTGCAGCGCAGGTTGATCCACTTGACGTCCTTCCAGGCGTCGACCCAGATCCGGCCCTCCCAGTTCCAGCTCCACAGCGCGGCCGCCGAGGCCTGCATGGCGTCCAGGTAGGACTTGCGGTCGTCGGACAGGATCAGCTCGAGGAAGCGGGCGGGGTGTTCGCTCAGCTCGGCCGCCGTCAGGCCCAGCAGCGCCTGGCAGCCGTCGCTCAGGTAGGGGAAGGAGACGCTGCCGTCGGCGTGCAGCACGAACTGGTAGACCAGGCCGGGCGTGTTGGAGACGATGGCGTCGAAGCGCGCGCGCACCTGTTCCAGCTCGTCGGCCAGGGCCGCGCTGTCGGGAGGGGGGAGGGGGGCTGCGCTCATGGTAATGATCTAAATAGTATGGCGGGTTAGCGGGGGCGCCAGCGCGCGCGGAAGCGCCGCAGCAGGCGGCGGAAGCGGGCGATCCAGCCGCGCGGCGACGGCGTGGCGTGCTGGCGCCAGTGGCGCCAGGCCTTGGCCAGCGCGCTGACGCGGCGCCAGGCGCGGGTGGCGCGCAGCCGTTCGATCCAGCGTTCCTTGAGCGCCAGGAACCAGTGCAGCAGCCGGGCGAACCAGACGATGGTCAGCAGCACCGGCCGCGTCAGCAGGAAGATGCGCGCCACCGCGGCCGCGCCGCCGACCTTGGCCAGCACGATGACGAGCAGGCCCAGCAGCGCATGGCCGCGCGTCATCGCCCACAGCGCCAGCAGCTTGACCGGGAACAGCAGCAGCGCCGGCAGCACGAACAGCGCCAGCGCGGCGTAGGGGCTCAGCGTGCAGATCCAGGCCTCCAGCCGGTGCAGCGGCGGCCACGACGACAGCCGCTGCAGCGCGCGCATGCCGACGTCCCACAGCCAGTCCTCCAGCAGCAACAGCAGGGCCGCCAGGTAGACCAGCGGGGCAAACAGCGAGCGGCAGAAGCGGTGGAGGAGTTTCATCGTTGAAGCATTGTTCTATCGCTATCATGATACGTGAAAGCATCGCCGGCGCGGGGAAAAACACCGAACGTGCACAACAGCCACGGCACCGCTCGAAGCCGTTACAATAGCCCGCATGAACAAAGCATTTGTGAAAGAGTCGGAGCAGGACGACGACGAGGAGGCGGCGGCGCTGGCCCTGGCGATCCCGGCCGGGTCGAAGAACTATATCCGGCCGGAAGGCTACCAGCGCATCAAGGACGAGCTGTTGCAGCTGATCGACGTCGACCGGCCGGAGGTGGTGCGCATCGTGCACTGGGCCGCGTCCAACGGCGACCGCTCGGAAAACGGCGACTACATCTACGGCAAGCGGCGGCTGCGCGAGATCGACCGCCGCATCCGCTTCCTGACCAAGCGCATGGACTCGGCCGCCATCGTCGACCCCAGCGTGCACCACGGCAGCGACCAGGTGTTCTTTGGCGCCACCGTCACGTATTGCAACCAGCTCGATGAAACGCGCACCATCACCATCGTCGGCATCGACGAGCTCGATCCGCTGAACGGCAAGATCAGCTGGGTGGCGCCGGTAGCGCGCGCGCTGACCAAGGCGCGCGAAGGCGACGTCATCACCTTCCAGGCGCCGCATGGCGTGGAGGAGCTGGAGATCCTTGAAGTGAGTTATCCGGCTCCGGCCGCCGATTAGAGCCTTGCGGGCAGCGTTGGTTGAGCGCGGTCAGCAAGCACCTGGGTGGCTTGGCTATGCTGGCTCACTTTGGGGGATAAATCATGCCTCGTCACGCGCGCTTGATCTTGCCGGGAGTTCCGCTACACGTTATCCAGCGTGGACATGACAGACAGCGGTGCTTCTTCATCGATGATGATTTTGAGACTTACAGGCGGTGGTTGCATGAGCAGGCATTGATGCATGGGTGTCTGCTGCACGCCTATGTCCTCATGAGTAATCACGTGCATTTGCTGGTGTCGGCCAGCGATGCGGGTGGGCTTGCAGGGATGATGAAGGGGGTTGCACAACGCTACGCGCAGTTTTTTAATAACGTTCATCATTGCAGCGGAGCGCTGTGGGACGGGCGCTACAAGAGTTGCGTGGTGCAGACGGAAGCGTATTTTTTGGTATGTCAGCGCTACATCGAGCTCAACCCGGTGAGGGCTGGCATGGTGAGGTTTCCAGGTAATTATCGCTGGTCCAGTTACAGAGCGAATGCGGAAGGGCGGCCGGACGTTTTGCTGAGTGAGCATTCGATATATCAGCGGCTGGGTCTGACGCCGGCGGAGCGGCGGCAAGCGTATATGCGGCTGTTCCAACAGGACTTGACGCGGGAGCAGATAGCGCTAATCAGGTCGTCGAGCAATAGTGGCAAACCGTTGTGAGGACCACCCCCGCAACCCTAAGCGATACGCATGATTCACCACTTAGGGGTCGGACCCCGTATGGGGTCCGACCCCGCCTGGCAGTGCGGGGTCAGCTGCGCTCGCGCAGGATGCGGTTGACGCCGGCCACGCGGCGCACGTTGCGCAGCAGGCCCGCCAGGTGCACGCGGTCCTTCACCTGGATGGTGAAGCGCAGCTGGTGCAGCACGTGTTCCTTGTCCTCGTCCATGCCGACATAGGTGATGTTGGCGTCGGACTCGCCGATCTCGGCCGCCACGCGCGCCAGGATGCCCTTCTCGTTGTTGATCAGCAGCTTGATGCGGCTGTCGAAACGGCGGTTCAGCTCGGTGCCCCACTTGACCGCGATCCAGCGGTCCGGCTCCTTGAGCTTCTGGCGCTTGGCCAGCACGCAGTCGCCGGTGTGCACCAGCAAGCCCTGGTCGCGCCGCAGCTGGCCGATGATGGAGTCGCCCGGGATCGGCAGGCAGCACGGCGCCAGTTGCACCGACACGCCCTCGCTGCCGCAGATGGTCACCGGATCGAGCTCGGCCGCGCTGTTGTGGTCGACCGGCGCGCTGGCCGATTCGCCGCCGCGCAGGCCGAAGATGTGGCGCGCCACCAGCGCCGCCATGCGCTTGCCGATGCCGATGTCGGCATACAGCTCGTCGAGCGACTTGGCGCTCGACTCGTTGAGCAGGCGCTCGACCAGGTGCTCTTCCAGCTCCGGATTGATGCCCAGCGAGCTCAGGGCCTGCGACAGCAGCTGCTCGCCCAGCGTGATCGATTCCGGCAGGTTGATGGTGCGCAGGTGGTGGCGGATCGCCGAGCGCGCCTTGCCGGTGCGCACGAACGACAGCCACGTCGGGCTCGGCCGCGAGTTGGCGTCGGTGACGATCTCGACGATGTCGCCGTTGCGCAGCTCGGTGCGCAGCGAGGCCGGCTCGTTGTTGATGTTGACCGACACCGTGTGGTCGCCGATGCCGGTGTGGATCGAATACGCGAAGTCGATCGGCGTGGCGCCGCGCGGCAGCGCGATGATCTTGGACTTGGGCGTGAACACGTACACCGAATCGGGGAACAGGTCGACCTTGACGTGCTCGAGGAATTCGGCCGAGTCGCCGGTCTGCTGCTGGATGTCGAGCAGCGACTGCAGCCAGGCGTGGGTGCGCTGCTGCATGTCCGACAGGTTCGAGTCGCCGTTCTTGTACAGCCAGTGCGCGGCCACGCCCGATTCGGCGGTGCGGTGCATTTCCTGGGTGCGGATCTGGAACTCCACCGGCGTGCCGTACGGGCCGATCAGCGTGGTGTGCAGCGACTGGTAGCCGTTGAGCTTGCGGATCGCGATGTAGTCCTTGAACTTGCCCGGCATCGGCTTGTACAGCGAGTGCAGGGTGCCCAGCGCCACGTAGCAGTTCGGGAAGCTGTCGACCACCACGCGGAAGCCGTACACGTCGAGTACCTGCGAGAACGACAGGTGCTTGCTGCGCATTTTCTTATAGATGCCGTACAGGGTTTTTTCGCGGCCGTAGACCTCGGCCTCGATATTGGCCATGGACAGCGTGTTCTTGACCGACTCGAGGATCTTCTTGACCACCTCGCGGCGGTTGCCGCGCGCCGCCTTCACGGCCTTGGCCAGCGTGCGGTAGCGCAGCGGGTACAGGTGCGAGAACGACAGGTCCTGCAGCTCGCGGTAGATGTTGTTGAGGCCGAGCCGGTGCGCGATCGGCACATACACTTCCATGGTCTCGCTGGAGATGCGCGCCTTCTTGGCCGGCGCCATCACCTCCATGGTGCGCATATTGTGCAGGCGGTCGGCCAGCTTGATCAGGATGACGCGCACGTCCGAGGCCATGGCCAGCAGCATCTTGCGGAAGTTCTCCGCCTGCGCCTCGATCTGGCTCTGGAACTCGATCTTCTCCAGCTTGGACAGGCCGTCGACCAGGTTGGCCACCGGCGCGCCGAAGCGCTCGATCAGCTCGTCCTTCTTGACGTCCTGATCCTCCATCACGTCGTGCAGCAGCGCCGCCATGATGGCCTGGGCGTCGAGCTTCCAGTCGGCGCAGATCTCGGCCACGGCGATCGGATGCGAGATATAGGGCTCGCCCGACTTGCGCACCTGGCCCAGGTGCATCTCGTCCGAGAAGCGGTAGGCTTCCTTGACCTTCTTGAGGTCGGCGGCGGTCATGTACTCGGCCAGTTTTTCGGTCAGGTGCGTGACCGAGGCTACGCCCGCGGTCAGGGTGGGCGTGGCCAGGGGCGACGAAGAAATCACAGGCGGGATGGGAGCTGGTGCGGATGAGGCGAGGGTGGTGGTGCTATCCCCTGCGTCGGCGCCTGATGTGGTCGCAGCCGGCGCAGGGGCCGGCTGGTTGGCCCGGACGGGCTTGCCACTCAGTGTCGGATCGGCAGGGATCAGATTCATACGTTTGCGTTCCGTCTCGATGAGAATGTGAAATGAAAATATTCAATACCAGAATATCCCATACTTACTGACTAACCGCACCATTCACATTGTTCGGGAACGCCGGGCCCAACTTACATTGGGACCTTTTTCAACATTTCCAGGCCGACCTTGCCAGCGGCGATTTCACGCAGGGCGACGACGGTCGGCTTGTCCTTGGCTTCGACCTTGGGGGTGTGGCCTTGCAGCAGCTGGCGGGCGCGATAGGTCGCGGCCAGGGTCAGCTGGAAACGGTTAGGGATATTTTTCAAACAATCTTCAATCGTAATGCGGGCCATCTTAACTCCTAAAATCTTGTGTATTTATTCAGCGTGGATACCCAGTTGGGCAAAGAGCGAGGCATTGCGCGCCGCTTGTTGCGCAAACCGGCAACGGGCCGCTCTGACAATCGCCGTCAGTTCCGACAGGGCGACTGCAAATTCTTCGTTGATGATAGCATACTCGAACTCGGGAGCGTGGGCGATTTCGCCGCCCGCCGCCAGCAGCCGGCGCGTGATCACATGGGGCGCGTCGGTGGCGCGTTTCTGCAGGCGTTCCTCGAGCGCGTCGATCGACGGCGGCAGGATGAAAATGCCGGCCGCCTGCGGGAACTGCTTCTTCACCTGGCGCGCGCCCTGCCAGTCGATTTCCAGCAGGATGTCGGTGCCGGTCTTCATCTGCTGCTCGACCATGATGCGCGAGGTGCCGTAGTAATTGCCGTGCACCTCGGCCCACTCCAGGAACTCGCCGGCGTCGGCGCGCTGGACGAAATCCTCGGCGTTGGTGAAGTAGTATTCCTTGCCGTGGGTCTCGCCCGGACGCGGCGCGCGGGTGGTGGTGGAAATCGACAGCTTGATGGTCGGTTCCTGCGCCAGCAGCGCATTGACCAGCGTGGACTTGCCGGCGCCCGAGGGCGCGACGACCATGAACAAGCTGCCGGCGAATGAGTTGGTTGAGCTCATGTCTCTCTTTCGAAAACGTCAACGGGCGCACGACTGCGTCGCCCAAAGATGTATTTTACCAAGAGCAAGCTCTTGCATCCAATTTACAGCAGTGAGAGCAGGTGCATGGCGGCGGCCGGCGCGCGTTCCTTGGCGCCGTTGATGAAGTAGACGTAGGCGTCGCCGGACTTGGCGCCTTGCTGCCATTGGTGCGCCTGCGCGGCCCACTGCTTGAGCGCCGGCCTGGTGTAGCCGGTCTCCACCTCGCTTTGCGCGTTCATCAGGCGCGCGTAGGCGAACTCGCCGGTGAGCTCGGCCAGGTTGGGGTACTTGGGCGAGTCGGTGATCACGGTGGCGATCTTGTGCTTGCGCGCCAGCTGGTAATAAGCGTCGCACAGGAAGCTGTCGTGGCGGGCGTCGAGCACGTGGCGCAGCTTGCGCGTGCCCAGCTTGGCGGGCAGCAGCTGGAAGAAGGCCTGCAGGTCGTCGGGGTCGAATTGCTTGGTGGCGGCCAGCTGCCACAGGATCGGACCGAGCTTGTCGCCCAGTTCGTCCAGGCCGCTGCCGATGAAGCGTGCTATCGATTCGCCGGCCTCGGCCAGCACCCTGCGGTTGGTGGCGAAGCGGCTGGCCTTGACCGAGAAGACGAAATCGTCCGGCGTCTGCGCGGCCCAGGAGGCGAAGTGCTCGGGCTTGGCTGTGCGGTAGAAGGTGTCGTTGATTTCGATGCTGGTGACCTGGCGGCTGGCGTACTCCAGCGCCTTCTTCTGCGGCACGCCTTGCGGATAGAAAGTCTCGCGCCACGGCGCGTAATCCCAGCCGCCTATGCCCACCCGCACCGTGCCTGTTTTCGCCATGCGCCGCCCTCCCAGTCGATCCGCCGATGATAGCGCAGATGCCTGTCGCCCGCATTGTTGTAAAAAGCCGATAGCGTGACAATTGGATGGATTTCTTGTGATTTCTGTATCACAATTAATCGCAAGCATTCCTCACTCACCTGAGCAGGATCGACCGGGCTAAACCATCGTGCCACAGCTGCTGATTTGGACCCTGGAAGGACAACGCTACGCGCTGCCGCTGGCGGCGGTGGAGCGGGTGGTGCGTGCGGTCGCTGTGACGCCCTTTCCGGCGGCGCCCGGCGCGGTGTGCGGCGTCGTCAACGTGCAGGGACAGGTGGTGGCCGTGATCGACCTGCGGCGCCGGCTGCAACTGCCGCAGCGCGCCGTCGCGCTGAGCGACCAGATGGTGTTGGCGAGCAGCGCGCGCCGGCGCCTGGCGCTGATCGCCGATGCCGTCGACGGTGTCGCCGAGTGCGCCGACGAGGCCCTGGTGGCGGTCGGCTCGATTGTTCCCGACGCCGGGTGCCTGAGCGGCGTCATGAAGCTGGACGACGGCATGATCCTGATCCACGACCTGGATCGCTTCCTGTCACTGGACGAGGAGTTGGCTCTCGAGAAGGCGCTATCCGATGCTGGTTGACCGCGATACCGAAGCCCTGCCGTCCGATGCCTTGCTGACGGCGTTCAGCGGCTGCATCACGCAGCACCTGGGCCTGCATTTCCCGCGCGGACAATGGCCCGAGCTGGTGCGCGCCGCGCAGGCGCTGGACCGCGCCGGGCCCGCCGCCTGCATGCGGCGCCTGATGGCGGCGCCGCCCACCCGCGAGCAGATCGAACAACTGGCCCAGCAGCTGACCGTCGGCGAGACCTATTTTTTCCGCGAACCGGCCGTGTTCGACGCGCTCGAGCACGAGGTGCTGCCGCCGCTGATCGCCGCGCGCCGCGCCGCCGGCCGCACGCTGCGCATCTGGAGCGCCGGCTGCTGCACCGGCGAGGAACTGTATTCGGTGGCGATCCTGCTGCAGCGCCTGATTCCCGACCTGGCCGACTGGCGCGTCAGCCTGCTCGGCACCGACGTCAACCCCGGCTTCCTGCGCAAGGCCGAGCAGGGCTGCTACCGCGACTGGTCGTTCCGCGCGGTGCCGGCCTGGCTGCAGCAGCGCCACTTCGGGCCGCCGCAGGACGGCCTGCGCGCCATCGCGCCGGCGCTGAGGCGCGGCGTGCGCTACGACTACCTGAACCTGGCGGCCGACCTGTTTCCCGGCCCGGAAAGGGGGGCGCCGCCCATGGACCTGATCCTGTGCCGCAACGTGCTGATGTATTTTGAGCCGGCCAGCGCCGCGCGCGCCTTGCAGCGGCTGGGGGGCGCGCTGGCGGCGGACGGCTGGCTGGCGGTCGGCATGGCCGAGGCCGGCCACGCCCTGCTGGCGCCGTTCGAGCCGGTGCGCTTTCCCGCCGCCGTGCTGTACCGCCGGCGGCCGGCCGAGCTCCGGCCCGAACCAACGCCGGCCGCGCCGGCGCCCATCGTGATCGCGCCCAGCGTCGCCGCGCCGGCCCCCGCGCTGGCGTTGCGGGCCCGCCTGTGCGCCGACCGCGGCCTGCTGGACGACGCCAGCCTGTGCTGTGCCGCCGCGATCGCCACCGACAAATGCGACCCGGCGCTGCGCTACCTGCGGGCGCTGATCCTGGAAGAACAAGGCCGTACCGCCGAAGCCATCGGCGCCCTCAGGGACGCGCTCTATCTCGACCCGGACTTCGTGCTGGCGCATTTCACGCTGGGCAGCCTGTGCCGGCGCAACGGCGCGGCGCGCGCGGCGCAGCGCCATTTCGCCAACGCGCTGGAACTGCTGCGCGGGCAGGCGCCGGACCAGGTGCTGGCGCACTCGGGCGGGGTGCGCGCCGGCGAACTGGCCGAGCTGATGCGCGTCGGCGGCGGGGCCTGCTGATGCCGGGCCGGCGCCAGGGCATGGACTGGGAGCGGGTGCGCGCGCGGCTGGCGGCGGCCGCCGCCATGGCGCGCCAGCAGAACGCGGCGCCGCCGGAACACCAGCGCGCGCTGCTCGAAGCGCGCGCGCGGCAGCTGGCGCAGGTGCCACCGGCCGCGCCGGCGCCCGACGCCGAGACCGAGGTGCTGGAATTCATGCTGGCCCAGGAGCGCTATGCGCTGGAAATGCGCCACGTGCACGAGGTGCACGTGCTGCGCGACCTGACGCCGCTGCCGTGCACGCCGGCCTTCGTGCTGGGCATCGTCAACGTGCGCGGGCGGATCTTGTCGCTGGTCGACCTGAAGCGTTTTTTCGGCCTGCCGGAGCAGGGCTTGACGGACCTGAACAAGATCATCGTGCTGCGCGGCGGCGCCATGCGCTTCGGCCTGCTGGCCGACCAGATCCTCGGCGTGAACCAGCTGCTGCTGGCCGCATTGCAGCCGCCGCCGCCCACCCTGGGCGGCATCCGCGCCGATTACCTGAAGGGCGTGACCGCCGCCCGCCTGATCGTGCTGGACGGTGGACGCCTGCTGTCCGATCCGGCGATGGTGGTGGAGCAGCAAGTAGTCTGACCAAGGAGATGCCGATGGAGCTTTTATCGATACCGCAGTGCCGCTTGCCCCCGCTGTGGCTGGGCGCGGGCCTGCTGTGCTGGGCCGCCGGCGCGGCGGCCCAGCAGCTGCCCAGCCAGCTCTCGCGCATGAGCATCGAGGAGCTGGCTGAAATCCCGATCACCTCGGTGTCGAAGAAGGCCGAGTCGCTGGGCGACGCCGCCGCCGCCGTCTACATCATCACCGGCGAGGACGTGCGGCGCAGCGGCGCCACCAGCCTGGCCGAGGCGCTGCGGCTGGCGCCCAACCTGGAGGTGGCGCGCAGCAATGGCACCACGTATGCGGTCACCGCGCGCGGCGGCAGCAACGGCAACGGTAACAAGCTGCTGGTGCTGATCGACGGCCGGGTGGTCTACAACCCGCTCAACGCCGGCGTGTTCTGGGAAGCCCAGGACGTGATGATGGAGGACATCGAGCGCATCGAGGTGATCAGCGGTCCCGGCGGCACGCTGTGGGGCTCGAACGCGGTCAACGGCGTGATCAACGTGATCACCCGCAGCAGCAAGGATAGCCAGGGCACGCTGGTGTCGCTGGGCGGCGGCAACCAGGAGCGCGGCGTCGCCGTGCGCCAGGGCTGGCGGCTGGGCGAGGACGCCAGCATGCGGCTGTACGCCAAGGGCTTCCGGCGCGACGCCAACCAGACCGTGGCCGGCGCCGCGGCCGGCGACGGCTGGTCCGGCCGCCAGCTCGGCTTCCGCGCCGACTGGGGCGGGGCCGACAACGGCGCCACCTTGCAGGGCGACCTGTACGACCGCCAGCTGGACCAATATGGCGGCAGCGAGCGGCACCGCTCCGGCGGCAACCTGCTGGCGCGCTGGGAGCGCGCGCTGGCCGACGGCGCGGCGCTGCAGGTGCAGGGCTACTACGACCGCGTCAACAACCTGATACCGGGCGCGATCATGCTGGGCGAAGCGAACGACACCTACGACCTCGAGGCCCAGCACCGGCTGCCGCTGGGCGCGCGCCAGGAGCTGGTGTGGGGCGGCGGCTTGCGGCTGTGGCGCAGCACCGCCACCAACGGCGCGTTCCTGAAGTTCCTGCCCGAGCAGGTGACGACCCACCTGGCCAATCTGTTCGTGCAGGACACCATCGCGCTCGACGAGCGGTGGAAGCTGACGCTGGGCGCCAAGGCCGAGCGCAATACCTACACCGGCCTGGAATTCCAGCCCAATCTGCGGCTGGCGTGGAAGCCGGACGCCCATTCGCTGCTGTGGACCGCGCTGTCGCGGGCGCTGCGCACGCCGTCGCGGGTGGACCGCGAGGCCTATCTGTTCGGCATCCCGGGCGCGGCCCTGCGCGGCGGGCCGAACTTCCGCTCCGAGCGGCTGACCGCGCTGGAGCTGGGCTACCGCTCCCAGCCCACCAGCCGGCTCTCGTATTCGGTCAACGCCTACTACAACAAGTACGACGATCTGCGCGCCATCGAGGCGGGCGCGGCCAAGGGCACGCTGGAGGTCGGCAACCAGGCCGAGGGCAACGCCGCCGGCCTGGAAATCTGGGGCAACTTCCAGGTCAACCGCGACTGGCGCCTGAGCGCCAGCCACACCCTGCTGCGCGAGCGCGTCAGCCTGCAGGCGGGCGCCAGCGGGCCGCCGCCGGCAGGCGGGCCGGGCACGCTGCTGGGCAACGACCCGGCGCACCGCTACACGCTGCGCTCCAGCCACGACCTGCCGCGCGGCGTGGAACTGGACCTGTCGCTGGACCGGGTGGCGGCCTTGCCCTATCCCTCGGTGCCGGCCTACACCTCGCTTGACGTCCGCCTGGGCTGGCATCCGTCCGCGCGGCTGGAATTGGCGCTGAGCGCGGTCAACCTGCTGAACCGGGGCCACGCCGAGTTCGGCAGCGCTGCCGGCACCTCGCCGCGTGCCGTGTTTGAACGCACACTCGACCTGCAACTGCTATGGAAATTCTGACCCGCCTGCCGCGCGCGCTGGCGCGTTCGGCGTTGTTGCTGCCTCTGCTGCTGGCGCTGGCGTTGGCGCTGGCCCCGCCGGCCGCCTGCGCGGCCGAGGCCGAGTCGGTGGAATACGCGGTCAAGGGCGCCTACCTGTACAAGTTCGGCCTGTACGTCGAGTGGCCGGCCGGCACCTTTGCGGCACCGGCCAGCCCGCTGGTGCTGTGCGTGGTGGGCGACGACCCGTTCGGCGCCGCGCTCGACGGCGCCATCAACGGCGAGCATGTCGACAGCCACCCGCTGCAGCTGCGGCGCCTCAAGAGCCTCACGCGCGAGGCCGGCTGCCACGTGGCCTACCTGGGCGGCATCGAGGCGCCGCACGAGCCGCTGCGCGGGGTGCTGACCGTCAGCGAGGCGCGCGGCGGCGGCGTGATCAGCTTCGCGCTCAAGGACAACCGGGTGCGCTTCAGCGTGGACGACGAGGCGGCCGCGCGCAACGGCCTGGTGATCAGCTCCAAGCTGTTGAACATGGCGCTCAGCGTGAAGCCGCGCGCGGGCAAGGAGGGCCGTTGAATGCACTGGTTTATCGACAGTCCGATCCGGCGCAAGCTGATGCTCATCACCGTGCTGGCCAGCGCCATCGCCCTGCTGATGGCCGGCCTGGTGATCGTCAGCTATGACGTCTACACCTACCGCGCCCAGAAGCAGCAGGAGATCGCGGTGCAGGCCGAGATCCTGGCCGCCAGCGTGGCGCCGTCGCTGGTGTTCAGCGACCCCAAGGCGGCGCAGGAATACCTCAACGCGCTGCAGGCCAACCCGGAGATCGCCGCCGCCGCGCTGTACGCGGCCGACGGCGCGCCGTTCGCCAGCTACGCCCGCCCGGACCGCCAGGCGCTGCCGCTGCCGGCGCGCGCCGAGGCGCAGGGCCGGCGCTTCGTCGGCGACGAGCTGGTGGGGTCCTGGCCGATCCGCGAGAAGCAGCGCCAGGTCGGCAGCGTCTACCTGCGCATGAGCACCGAGCCGATGGCCACGCGGCTGGTGCGCTACGGCGGCATCATCCTGCTGGTGATGGTCGGTTCGCTGCTGATCTCGCTGCCCAGCGCGCTGCGGCTGCACAAGGTGATCGTGCAGCCGATCCGCGACATCGCCGAGGCGGCGCGGCTGGTGGCGGCCGGCGAGATCGTGGTGCGGCCGGCCGGGCGCGCGCGCGCCGACGAGATCGGCCTGCTGCAGGACAAGTTCCGCGAGATGGCGCTGTCGCTGCAGGAGAAGGTGGAGGTCGCCACCCGCATCGCCTCGGGCGACCTGCTGCTGCAGGTGGTGCCGCGCTCGGCGCAGGACGCGCTGGGCCTGGCCTTCGCGGCGATGGTCGACAACCTGCGCGAGAAGGCCGCCGCGGCCGAGCGCATCGCCACCGGCGACCTGACCGGGGTGCTGGCGCCGCAGTCCGGGAACGACGTGCTGGGCAAGGCCTTCGCCGCGATGGTGCTCAACCTGCGCGAGATGAACCGCGAGATCGGCGAGGGCGTCGACGTGCTGGCGGCGTCGTCGAGCGCGATCCTGGCCGGCACCACCCAGGTGGCGGCCGGCGCCAGCGAGGCGGCGGCGGTGATGAGCGAGACCTCGGCCACGCTCGACGAGGTCAAGCAGACCGCGCTGATGGCCAGCCAGAAGGCCAAGAACGTGGCCGAGGCGGCGCAGAAGGCGGCCCAGGTGTCGCAGACCGGCAAGCGCTCGGTGGAGGAGTCGATCGACGGCATGCAGCAGATCCGCGAGCAGATGGAGCTGATCGCCGAGAGCATCATGCGGCTGTCCGAGCAGAGCCAGGCGATCGGCGAGCTGATCGCCAGCGTCAACGACCTGTCCGAGCAGTCCAACCTGCTGGCGGTGAACGCCTCGATCGAGGCCGCCAAGGCCGGCGAGCACGGCAAGGGTTTCGCGGTGGTGGCGCAGGAGGTCAAGAGCCTGGCGGCGCAGTCCAAGCAGGCCACGGCCCAGGTGCGCACCATCCTGGGCGACATCCAGAAGGCCACCGGCAGCGCGGTGCTGGCCACCGAGCAGGGCGCCAAGGCGGTCGAGCTGGGCGTGCGGCAGTCGCGCGACGCCGGCGAGGCGATCCGCCAGCTCACCGAGAGCATCGGCGACAGCGCGCTGGCGGCCAGCCAGATCGCGGTGTCGGCGCACCAGCAGCTGGCCGGCATGGACCAGCTGGCGCTGGCGATGGAGAACATCAAGACCTCGACCACCCAGAACATGGCCAGCACGCGCCAGGCCGAGGCGGCCGCGCACGACCTGCATGCGCTGGGCCAGAAGCTCAAGGCGATGGTCGGGCGGTATCGGGTGTAAAGCGAAGAGGGGCGCATGGCCACGGACGACGAACAATTCCTGCAGCGCCTGCTCGAGACCTTCCGGCTGGAGGCGGACGAGCATGTCGGCGCCATGTCGACGCTGGTGCTGGAGCTGGAGCGGCCCGGCGAGCCCGATCGCGCGGCCGGCCTGGTGGAGACGCTGTTCCGCGAGGTGCACAGCCTCAAGGGCGCGGCGCGCGCGGTCAACCTGGCCGACATCGAGGCCGTGTGCCAGGCGCTGGAGAGCGTGCTGGCGCTGCTCAAGCGCGCCCGCTGCGCGCCGCCGGCGCCGCTGTTCGAGCTGCTGTACCGCACCATCGACGTGCTGCGCGGGCTGCTCGACGGCGGCCATTATGAGCTGGGCGGGTTGCTGCAGGCGCTGCTGGAGGCGCAGTACGGCATGTCCACGCCGCCATCGGCCGCCGGTGGCGCGCCGTCGATGCCGCCGGTGTCGTCGTCGCTGCCGATGCCGGCGGCCACCGCAGCGCCATCGGTGCTCGCGCCGCCCGCCACCGCCGCCATGCCGGAGCCGGAGCAGACGGTGCGCATCTCCACCGCCAAGCTGACCGCGCTGCTGCTGCAGGCCGAGGAGCTGCTGGCCTTCAAGTTCAGCGCCGAGCACCAGGCCGACGACCTGCGCGCGCTGCACGCTGAGCTGGACGGCTGGCGCAAGCACTGGAGCCGCACCGTCGCCGAGGCGCGCGCCATCGGCCGCGCGCAGGAGCGCCGCCAGGGCGCGGCCGGCGCACACCGCCAGGGGCAGTCGCTGCAGCGCCTGCTGGAGGCGGTCGAGCGCGACGCGCTGCTGGCCAAGACCGCGAGCGAGCGTTTCGTGCAGATCGAGCGCAGCGCCTGGCAGGAGCGGCGCGCGCTGGCCAGCATGGTCGACAATTTGCTGGAAGACATGAAGCGCACCCTGATGCTGCCGTTCTCCACGCTGCTGGAAATGGCGCCGCGCCTGGTGCGCGACCTGGCCCACGACAGCGGCAAGCAAGTCGAGCTGCGCATCGACGGCGCGGCGATCGAGATCGACCGCCGCATCCTCGAGCAGATGCGCGATCCGCTGGTGCACCTGCTGCGCAACGCGATCGACCACGGCATCGAGACGCCGGCCGAGCGCCGCCAGGCGGGCAAGCCGGAACGCGCGCGGCTGGCGATCGAAGTGCTGCCGCGCGACGGCGACAAGGTCGAGCTGCTGGTCAGCGACGACGGCCGCGGCATCGACCCGCGCCAGGTGCGCGAGCGCGCCGTGCGCGACGGCCTGCTGGCGCCCGAGACCGCCGCGGCGCTGAGCACGGCGCAGATGCTGGCGCTGGTGTTCGAATCGGGCGTCTCCACCAGCGCCATGCTGACCGACCTGTCCGGGCGCGGCCTGGGGCTGGCGATCGTGCGCGAGAAGGCCGAGAAGCTGGGCGGCAGCGTGGCGGCCGAGGCGGCGCCGGGCGGCGGCACGCGCTTTCGCATCGTGCTGCCGGCCACGCTGGCGACCTTCCGCGGCCTGCTGGTGACCACGGCCGGCCGCCAGTTCGTGCTGCCGTCGCGCCATGTCGAGCGGGTCGCGCGCGTGCTGCCGGAATCGGTGCAGAGCGTCGAGGGCCACCCCACCGTGGTGCTGGAGGGCGAGGTGCTGGCGCTGGTGCAGCTGTGGCGCGTGCTGGGGCTGACAGCGCCGTCGGCGCCGTCGGGCTATCTGACGCTGGCGCTGCTGACCAGCGGCAGCCGCCGCATGGCCTGCCTGGTGGATGCGGTGCTGGGCGAGCAGGAGGTGCTGGTCAAGGGCCTGGGGCCGCAGCTGCGGCGGGTGCCCAACATCGCCGGCGCCACCGTGCTGGGGGCGGGCCAGGTGGTGCCCATCCTGCACGTGGCCGACCTGCTGAAGTCTGCGCTGGGCGCGGGCGTGGGCGGCGCGCCCCTGCCGGCGCCGGCGGCGCAGGCCGCGCGGCCGTCGCTGCTGGTGGTGGAGGATTCGATCACCTCGCGCGCGCTGCTCAAGAACATGCTGGAGGTGGGCGGCTACCGCGTGACGGTGGCGGTCGACGGCGTCGACGCGCTGAGCGCGCTGCGCGGCGGCAGCTACGACCTGGTGGTGTCGGATGTCGAGATGCCGCGCATGGATGGCTTCGACCTGACCGCCAGCATCCGCGCCGACCGCCGGCTGGCCGAGCTGCCGGTGGTGCTGGTGACGTCGCTGGCCTCGCGCGAGCACCGCGAGCGCGGCGTCGACGTCGGCGCCAGCGCCTATATCGCCAAGCAGGGGCTGGAGCAGAACAATCTGCTGGCCACCGTGCGCAGGCTGCTGCGATGAACGCCCCGCGCACCGCCGCGATCCGGGTGCTGGTGGTGGACGATTCGCCGGTGGCGCGCGAGCTGCTGGCCTACCTGATCAATTCCGATCCGGCGCTGACGGTGATCGGCATGGTGGCCGACGGCGAGCAGGCGGTGGAGGCGGCCGCGCGGCTGCGGCCGGACGTCATCACGATGGACATCCACCTGCCGCGGCTGGACGGCTACGCCGCCACCCGGATGATCATGGAGAGCAGCCCGACCCGCATCGTGATGGTCACCGCCAGTCCGGTCGCGCACGACGTGGCGGACAGCTTCCGGGTGCTGGAGGCGGGCGCGCTGGCGGTGCTGGCCAAGCCGTCCGGGCCCGGCCACCCGGAGCACGCGCAGATCACCGAGGAGCTGCTGCGCACCATCAAGCTGATGGCCGAGGTCAGCGTGGTGCGGCGCTGGCCGCGCAGCGAACGCTGGGGCGCCGCCGCGCTGGTGCCGCCGCCTCCGCAGCCGGCCGGCACCCCGCTGCGGCTGGTGGCGATCGGCGCCTCGACCGGCGGCCCGCTGGCGCTGCACACCGTGCTGGCGCACCTGAAGCGGCCGTTTGCCGCGCCCATCCTGGTGGTGCAGCATATCTCGCCGGGCTTCGTGGCCGGCCTGGTCGAATGGCTGGGGCGCGGCTGCGGCGGCGCGGTGCAGGTCGCCCGCCATGGCGAGCTGGCGCTGGCCGGCAACGTCTACCTGGCGCCCGACGATGCCCACCTGACGGTGCGGGCGGAGGGCGGCGTGGCGCGCATCGCCCTGTCGGACGCGCCGCCGGAGCACGGCGCGCGGCCGGCGGTGGCCAACCTGTTTCGTTCGGCGGCGGCGTTCGGAGCGGGCGCGGCCGGTGTACTATTGACCGGTATGGGGCGCGACGGCGCGCAGGAACTCAAGACCATGCAGGAGGCCGGCGCGCTGACCATCGCGCAGGACCGGGACAGCGCGATCGTCAACGGCATGCCGGGCGAGGCGGTGCGGCTGGGCGCCGCGCGCCACGTGCTGGCGCCGGCAGCGATCGCCGGATTGTTGAACAGCTTGACGCCGGGGGCGCCATGAACACCGATGTGGCGCCAGCCGGCGCCGAGATCCTGATCGTCGAGGACAGCCGCACCCAGGCCGAGCACCTGCGCCACCTGCTGGAGCGGCAGGGCTACGCGGTGCGCGCGGCCGCCAACGGCCGGCTGGCGCTGGCGGCGATCGCCGAGCGCGCGCCGGCGCTGGTGCTGTCGGACATTGTGATGCCGGAAATGAACGGCTACCAGCTGTGCCGGGCGGTCAAGGCCAATCCCGACTGGCGCGCCATCCCGGTGGTGCTGATCACCTCGCTGTTCGACCCGGAAGACATCGTGCGCGGCCTCGAATGCGGCGCCGACAATTTCATCCGCAAGCCCTACGCCCCGGCCTACCTGCTGGCGCGGCTGGAGCAGGTGCTGACCAACCGCCGGCTGCGCCGGCAGACCGACCCGGACCAGGGCATCGTGCTCTACCTGAACGGGCGCGAGCACACCATCCATTCGGAGCGCCAGCAAATCCTCGACCTGCTGGTGGCGACCTACGAGCAGGCGGTGCAGGTGAACGGCGAGTTGCAGTCGCGCGAGCAGCAGGTCAACGACCTGAACCTGCAGCTGCGCCGCCACACCGCCCAGCTGGAACACTCGAACCGGGAAGTCGAGCGCAAGAACGCCGAGCTGGAGGCGTCCAACCGCGAGATCGCGCGCCAGAACGTCGAGCTGGGCGAGGCCAACCGCATGAAGTCGGCCTTCCTGGCGAATATGTCGCACGAGCTGCGCACGCCGCTCAACGCCATCAACGGCTTTTCCGAGGTGCTGCGCAGCGGCATGGCCGGCAAGCTGACGGCGCAGCAGGAAGAATTCGCCGGCAACATCCTGCTCAGCGGCAAACACCTGCTGGCGGTGATCAACGACGTGCTGGACATGTCGAAGATCGAGGCCGGCATGATGACGCTGGAGCTGGCGCCGGTGGACATCGCGGCGCTGCTGGGCGAGTGCCTGGTGGTGGTGCGCGAGCGCGCGCTGCGCCAGCGCATCGTGCTGCAGCTGGAGACGACGCTGGCCGCGCCGGTGCCGGCCGACCGCCGCAAGCTGACCCAGGTGGTGCTGAACCTGCTCTCGAACGCGGTCAAGTTCACCCCCGACGGCGGCAGCGTGACGCTGCGCGCCAGCCGGGTGGCGCCGGCGCGGCTGGCCGGCATGGCGCTGATCGGCGGCGGCGCCGCGCTCAGGGCGGACCCGGACGGATATCTGGAGATCAGCGTGACCGACAGCGGCATCGGCATCGCCGCCGACGACCTGCCGCGGCTGTTCCGCCAGTTCGTCCAGCTCGACAGCAAGCTGTCGCGCCTGTACGAGGGCACGGGCCTGGGGCTGGTGCTGGTCAAGCAGCTGGTGGAGCTGCACGGCGGCGCGCTGGCGGTGCACAGCGCGCCGGGTGCCGGTTCGGAGTTCATCCTGTGGCTGCCGTGCGGCGGCGCCGGTCTATGAGAGAGGCAGCGGCTGGCCGCTGGGCGCGATGGCAACTATCCTGATCGTCGAAGACAACCCGTCCAACATGCTGCTGGCGACCTTCCTGCTGGAGCACGCGGGCCACCAGGTGCTGCAGGCGAACGAGGCCGAAAGCGCGCTGCGGCTGGCGCGCGAGCGGCTGCCGGACCTGATCCTGATGGATGTGCAACTGCCGGGCATGGACGGGCTGGAGGCGACCGGCACGCTCAAGGCCGACGCGCGCACCGGCGCCATCAAGGTGCTGGCCTTCACCAGCTTCGCGATGGCGGGGGATGCCGACCGCATCCGCGCGGCCGGCTGCGACGGCTATATCAGCAAGCCGATCAGCGTCGAGGAGTTCGTGGCGCTGATCGAGGAGGCGCTGGCCTGAGTCTGCGGATCAGATGGCCCAGCCGCCGGCGTAGAACACGGCCAGCGCGATGGCGATGGCGACGGTGCCGACGTTGAGCTTGCGCCATTCGCCCGCCAGCAGGCGGCCCACCACCAGCGTGCAGAAGCCCAGCATGATGCCGGTGACGATGTTGCAGGTCAGCAGGATGAACACCGCGCACACCAGGCCGGACAGCGCATCCAGCTTGTCGTCCATCTTCATGTGGGCGACGCTGCCCAGCATCAGCAGGCCGACATACATCAGCGCCGGCGCGGTGGCGTACTGCGGCACCAGGCCGGCCAGCGGCGAGAAGAAGATCAGGCCGAGGAACAGCACGCCGACCACGGCGGCGGTCAGGCCGGTGCGGGCGCCGGCGGCGGTGCCCACCGTCGATTCGATGTAGGCCGCGGCCGGCGCGCCGCCCACCAGCGAGGCGAAGATGGAGCTCAGCGAGTCGGCCGTCAGGGCCCGGCCGCCGTTGCGGATGTAGCCGTTCGGCTCGACCTGGCCGGCCTGGCCGGCCACCGCGCGGATGGTGCCGGTGGCGTCGAACACGGCGGTCATCACCAGCGCCAGCACGCTGGGCAGCACGGCCACGCTGAGCGCGCCGCGGATGTCCATGGCACCGATCAGCGAGGCGTGACCGGGCGCGCTCAGCTGCGGCATGGCGAACACGCCGGTGAAGTGCACGGCCGGGTCGAACGCCAGGCCCAGCGCCGACAGCGCGACCACCACCAGCAGGATGCCGCCGGGCACCTTGCGCTGCTCCAGGCCGAAGATCGCGGCCAGGCCCAGCATGCTCATGACGACCGGGAAGGAGGTGATCTTGCCCAGCGCGACCGGCAGGCCGGCGCCGGCGTTCTTGACCACCAGGCCGACGTCGCTGGAGGCGATCATCAGCAGGAACAGGCCGATGCCCACGCCGGTGCCGTGCGCCACGCCGGCGGGCAGGTTCTGCAGGATCCACGAGCGCACGCCGGTGACCGAGATCGCCGTGAACACCACGCCCATCAGGAACACCGCGCCCAGCGCCACGGCCGGCGACAGGCCCTTGCCCAGCACCAGGCCGAAGGCGGTGAAGGCGGTCAGCGAGATGGCGCAGCCGACCGCGATCGGCAGCCTGGCCCACACGCCCATCAGCAGCGAGCCGACGGCGGCGGTCAGGCACACGGCGACAAACACGGCGCTGACATCGAAGCCGGCCGCGCCCAGCATGCCGGGCACGACGAAGACGGAATACACCATGGCCAGGAAGGTGGTGACGCCGGCCACCACCTCGCGCCGCGTGGTGCTGCCGCGTTCGGTGATCTGGAAGTACTGGTCGAGCCGGGTGAGGGGGACGGCAGGCGTGGCTGGCTCGCGCACGGGGCGCAGTTGTGGCTGGGCTGATGACATGATGGTGCTGCTCCTGTTGTTGTCCGCCTAGGCGGCCGGTGCGGCCGTCCTGGGCAGTGTCTCGTTATGGGTATTGCAAGGAGAGCTTAGGGGAAAGCGTGCTGGCGCTGCACGGCGGCGGTCGATACCTGTCATAGCCGTACGCATATTGCATTTGCCGGGGATGGGGAATCCCCTATGAGGAGGGTGGCCGGGCGGCCGGCCGCCACGGCGCGCCGGGTGCGGCAAGTCGGCGCGGTGTGGCGGCGGATGGACAGGCTTATTCCAGGTTCTGCACCTGTTCGCGCATCTGTTCGATGAGCAGCTTGAGTTCCATCGAGGCGTCGGCCAGTTCCTTGACCGAGGCCTTGGCGCCCAGCGTGTTGGCCTCGCGGTTCAGTTCCTGCATCATGAAGTCCAGGCGCTTGCCGACCTGGCCGCCTTTCTTCAGGATGTGGCGGGTCTCGGTCAGGTGCGCCGACAGCCGGCCCAGCTCCTCGGCCACGTCGATGCGGATGCCGTACAGGATCACCTCCTGGCGGATGCGCTCCAGCGCGTCCTGGCGCGACAGCGCCGAGTTCGAGCCCTGGCAGGCCAGGCCCAGCGCGTCCTGCATGCGCTCGACGGCTTTCTGCTGGAACGCCGCCACCACCTGCGGGATCAGCGGCGTGATGCGCTTGACGATCGCCTCCATCGCCTCGATGCGCGAGGTCAGCATGGTTTCCAGCGCCGCGCCTTCGCGCTGGCGGCTGTGGACGAAGGCTTGCACGGTGCGCGCGGTCAGCGCGGCGACGTCGGCCTGCAGCGATTCCTGGCCGATCTGGGCTTCCTCGATCACGCCGGGCCAGCGCAGCAGCTCGGCCACCGACATGGTGGGGGCGGCCGGGAAATGGCCGCTCACTTCGGCCTGCAGGCGTTGCAATTCGGTCAACAGCGGCAGGTTCAGCGCCTGCGAGCCGCTGCTCGCGGCCTTGCGGCCAAAGCTGAGGCGCAATTCGACCTTGCCGCGGGTGATCGCCGCCATGATTGCCGAGCGCAAATCGGGTTCAAGCGCTCGCAAATCGTCGTTTATTCGAAACTGAAGGTCTAGAAATCGCGAGTTGACACTCTTGATTTCGATAGTCAGTGTTCCCGCCGCACTTTCACTGGTGGCGACCGCGTAGCCCGTCATACTGGAAATGCTCAATGGATGTCCCCGATTTAATCTTTACAAAACAGTGATTTATCCACACAATCCGGTTGTTGAGGCGAGGAACTCTATGGCTGCACAAAACAACGCCCCGTTACCCGATGGTCTGGAAATTGCTGGATATCGCATTGTAAAGAAAATTGCGTCCGGTGGGTTCAGTATTGTTTACCTGGCGTACGACGGTGACGGCGTCGCGGTGGCGATCAAGGAATATTTGCCCAGTTCTTTGGCCTTGCGGCAGGAGGGCGAACTGGTGCCGGCCATCTCCAAGGCGCATCTGCCGGTGTTCCGCATCGGCCTCAAGTGCTTTTTCGAGGAGGGCAGGGCGCTGGCCCGCATCTCCCATCCCAACGTGGTGAGCGTGCTCAACTTCTTCCGCGCCAACGAGACCGTCTACATGGTGATGGCCTACGAGTCCGGCCATTCCTTGCAAGAACATATACAAAGGCAGCGCAGCAAGGGCAGCAAGGTGGGCGAGGCCTTCATCCGCACCATCTTCCTGCAGGTGCTCAAGGGCCTGCGCGAGGTGCACGCCAACAAGCTGCTGCACCTGGACCTGAAACCGGCCAACATCTACCTGCGCACCGACGGCACGCCGATGCTGCTGGACTTCGGCGCGGCCCGCCAGACCGTCAACAACGACATGCCGACCCTGACGCCGATGTACACCCCCGGCTTCGCCCCGCCCGAGCTGTACGCCAAGACCGGCGGCCTGGGGCCGTGGTCGGACGTGTACAGCATCGGCGCCTCGATGTTCGCCTGCATGGTGGGCTCGCCGCCGCAGCCGGCCGACCAGCGCAAGACCGGGGATAAGATGGCCGGCCACTTCGACAAGCTCGAAGGCCTGTACACGCCGGAGCTGGTGAAGATGGTGCGCTGGTGCCTGGAGCTGGACCCGCTGGAACGCCCGCAAAGCCTGTTCGCGCTGCAGAAGGTGCTGCAGGCGGCTGCCGCGGCCGCGCCCGCCGCACCGCCGCCGCCGCAGGGCGTGATCGATAAACTGGGCCTGCGCGGGCTGGCTGACCGGCTGGGCGGCCTGGCCAGGTCCAAGCCCAAGGCCGGACCCGATACGCTGATCTAATTCGACAAGAGGCTGAACCATGCAATTCTCCGTGTATCAGGAAAGCCACATCGGCGGCCGCAAGGTCAACCAGGACCGCATGGGCTACAGCTTCACCCGCGACGCGCTGCTGCTGGTGCTGGCCGACGGCATGGGCGGCCACCTGCGCGGCGAGATCGCCGCCACCGTGGCGCTGCAGACCATTTCCTCGCTGTTCCAGCAGCAGGCCACGCCGTATGTGAAAAAGCCGCAGCGCTTCCTGGAGGAGGCTCTGCTGGCCGCCCACCACGACATCCACCGCTACCGCGCCGAGCACGGCCTGCCGGAGACGCCGCGCACCACCGTGGTCGCCTGCCTGATCCAGCACAACACGGCCACCTGGGCGCACTGCGGCGATTCGCGCCTGTACTGGATGCGCGACGGCCAGATCCTGGCGCGCACGCGCGACCACTCGCACATCGAAAGCCTGATCGCCAAGGGCCTGGCGCAGCCGTCCGAGCGCGCCACCCATCCCGACCGCAACAAGCTGTACAACTGCCTGGGCGCCGACAGCCTGCCGAAAGTGGAGATCTCCGGCGGCGCCGGCATGCTGCCGGGCGACCTGATGCTGTTGTGCTCGGACGGTTTGTGGTCTATGCTGCCGGACGACGAATTGCTGCGGCGCCTGCACAGCCAGACCGTGGTGCGCGCCGTGCCGGACCTGCTGCAAGCGGCGCTGGGCGCGGCGGGCAGCGCCAGCGACAACGTCACCGCGCTGGCCATCATGTGGCAGGGCAGCTCCGTGATCGACAGCATGGGCGTGATGACCGCGGCCGAGCTGTCGACCGTGATCTCGACCGAAGCCCTGCCGCAGGACCTGCACAGCACCACGATCAACAGCGCGCCGGTGCCGGAGCAGCCAGCCGCGCCGGCGGCGGTCGACGCCTTCGACGACGATGAAATCGAGAAGGCCATCGCCGAGATCCGCGGCGCCATCGAAAAATCCTCCCAAATACTGAAATAAGGAATACTGTTTATGCCATTTGAATCCCGTCCGAGCGGCCGCGCCGTCGATGCGCTGCGCACCCTGCGACTGACCCGCGACTATACGAAGCACGCCGAAGGCTCGGTGCTGATCGAATGCGGCGACACCAAGGTGATCTGCACCGCCAGCATCGAGGAAAAGGTGCCGGGCTTCCTGAAGGGTAAAGGCCAGGGCTGGATGACGGCCGAATACGGCATGCTGCCGCGCTCGACCCACACCCGCATGGACCGCGAGGCCGCGCGCGGCAAGCAGTCCGGGCGCACCCAGGAGATCCAGCGCCTGATCGGCCGCTCGCTGCGCGCCGCGTTCGACCTGGAAGCGTTCGGCGAGCGCACGCTGCATCTCGATTGCGACGTGATCCAGGCCGACGGCGGCACCCGCACCGCGTCCATCACCGGCGCCATGGTGGCGGCGTACGACGCCTTCTCCAGGCTGGTGGCGCGCGGCGTGCTGCCGGCGATCCCGTTGAAAAGCTTCGTGGCGGCGATCTCGGTCGGCGTCTACCGGGGCATGCCGGTGCTGGACCTGGACTATGTCGAGGATTCCGGCTGCGACACCGACATGAACGTGGTGATGAACGACGCCGGCCACTTCATCGAAGTGCAGGGCACGGCTGAAGGCGCCGCCTTCGACCGCGCCGGCATGAACCGCCTGCTGGACCTGGCGCAGGGCGGCATCGCCGACCTGATCAAGCTGCAGAAGCAGGCGCTGGGCCTGGCCGCCTGAGCCGGCAAGTTGAGGGAATTCCAAGCGGCCGCGCCACGGTAGTACAATATCCGGATGAAAAAATGGATGTCGCTCCTGCTGGTGGCCATTGCGTTTTCGATGGTCCCGGCATACGCCAAGGACCTGAACGTCGTCTTCATTCCGAAGTCGCGCGACCAGGACTTCTGGACCTTCATGCGGCAAGGGGTGGACCGCGCCATGAGCGAGGCCGGGCACGTCCAGCTGACCTGGCGGGGGCCCGCCTACAACGACGACATCGATTCGCAGATCCAGATCCTGCGCATCTATTCCAAGCCGGATGTCGACGCCATCGTTATCGCCCCGGGCGACCGTTCGCGCCTGGTCGAACCGGTCAAGCAGGCGGCCGCGCTGGGCATCAAGATCGTGGTGGTGGACTCCGCGCTGGACGGCAATGCACACACTAACTTTGTCACCACCGACAATTACGCCGCCGGCGCGCTGGCGGCGGAACGCATGGCCAACTTGCTGAACCGGCAGGGCACCGTGGCGGTGCTGCGCACCATCGCCGGCAGCGGCTCGACCGACGACCGCGGCAGCGGCTTCGTCGACTACCTGAAGAAAAACGCGCCGCACATGAGCATCGTCGCCGACGAGTACGGCGGCGGCACGCGCGGCAAGGCCGCCCGCAGCGCGGCCACGTTGCTGGAAAAGTATCCCGATGTCGACGGCATCTTCGCCGTCAACGAATCGACCAGCGACGGCATGCTGCGCGCGCTGCGGGCGGCCGGCCTGGCCGGCAAAAAGAGGTTTGTCGGCTTCGACACCACCGATTTCCTGCTGGACGGCTTGAAGCGGAACGAAATCCACGGCCTGGTGGTGCAGGACCCGCGCCAGATGGGCTACCAGGCCATGAAGGCCGCGGTGGCCGCCGCCAAGGGCGCCGCCGTCAAGCCCTCGCTGATCCTGACCGGCGCGGTCATGGTCACGCAGCAGAACTACCAGAACCCCGAGATCCGCTCGCTGCTGGTCCCCTAGCGGCAGCGGGGCGCGCAAAAGGATTACAATGGCGGGTTCCCCCATCGTTTCGCCAGATTACTCATGACCCAACGCCTGATCCTCGCCTCCAACAACGCCGGCAAGCTGAAAGAATTCAACGAGCTGCTGTCCACGGTTGGCTTTTCCGTGCACGCCCAGGGCGAGTACGACGTCCCCGAAGCGGACGAGCCGTTCCACACCTTCGTGGAAAACGCGCTGCAGAAGGCCCGCCACGCCTCACGCCTGACCGGGCTGCCGGCGCTGGCCGACGATTCCGGCGTCTGCGTCAACGCGCTGGGCGGCGCGCCCGGCGTGTACTCGGCGCGCTACGCCGGCGAGCCGAAGTCGGACGCCCGCAACAACGAGAAAATGATCGCCGACCTGGCCGCCCATGCCGACAAATCCGCGTACTACTACTGCGTGCTGGTGTTCGTGCGCCACGCCGACGACCCGCAGCCGGTGATCGCCGACGGTCGCTGGAACGGCGAAATGATCGCCACCCCGCGCGGCAACGGCGGCTTCGGCTACGACCCGCACTTCTACATCCCGGCGCTGGGCAAATGCGCCGCCGAGCTGACGGCCGACGAAAAGAACGCCTTGTCGCACCGCGGCCAGGCGCTGCGCGCACTGGTAGAGAAGCTGAAATGATCCCGATTAAAATCGTCGGCGCCACCGGCAAGGCGGCCAAACCGGCCACCGACATCAGCGAAGCGGCCGGCGTGGCCGCCAAGTACCTGCAGGCCGGTTCGCTGAACCTGCAGGCGCTGCCGCCGCTGTCGCTGTACATCCACTTCCCGTGGTGCGTGAAGAAGTGCCCCTACTGCGACTTCAACTCGCACGAGGCCAAGGACGGTCACACTTTCCCCGAACAGGAATACCTGGACGCGCTGCGCACCGACCTGGAAATGGCGCTGCCGCTGATCTGGGGCCGCAAGATTTATACGATCTTTATCGGCGGCGGCACGCCCAGCCTGATGTCGGCCGCCGGGCTCGATCGCCTGCTGTCGGACGTGCGCACCCTGCTGCCGCTCGACAGCGACTGCGAGATCACGATGGAAGCCAATCCCGGCACCTTCGAGGCCGAGAAGTTCAAGTCCTACCGGGCCAGCGGCATCAACCGCCTGTCGATCGGCATCCAGAGTTTCAATGGACGCCACCTGAAGGCGCTGGGCCGCATCCACGACGACAACGAGGCCAAGCGCGCGGTGGAAATCGCGCTGGCCAACTTCGACAACTTCAACCTCGACCTGATGTACGCGCTGCCGTCGCAGACGCTGGAGGAGGCGCGCCACGACGTCGAAACCGCGATGGCCTTCAAGCCGCCGCACCTGTCGCTGTACCACCTGACGATGGAGCCGAACACGCTGTTCGCCAAGTACCCGCCGGCGCTGCCCGACGACGACGCCAGCGCCGACATGCAGGACATGATCGCCGGGCTGACCGCCGCCAACGGCTACCAGCAGTACGAAGTGTCGGCCTACGCCAAGGAGGGCCACCGCGCCCGCCACAACCTGAACTACTGGGAGTTCGGCGACTACCTGGGCATCGGCGCGGGCGCGCACTCCAAGCTGTCGTTCCCGCACCGCATCCTGCGCCAGGCCCGCTACAAGCAGCCCAAGGCCTATATGGAGCAGGTGCGCCTGGGGGCGCCGGTGCAGGAAGAGTACGAGATCGGCCGCGACGACATGGGCTTCGAGTTCATGCTCAACACCCTGCGCCTGCACGGCGGCTTCGATCCCAACCTGTTCGCCGAGCGCACCGGCCTGGGCCTGAACGCGATCGAGAAGAACCTCAACGCCGCCGAAGCCAAGGGCCTGCTCTACCGCGACCACAAGCTGATCAAGCCGACCGAACTGGGCCAGCGCTTCTTGAACGATTTGCAACAGATGTTCCTCAACGGCTGACGCCGGAACTGGCATTTTTAACCATTTTTCTTGACGCCGGTTGGGCAGGCTTGGATACTGGAAATCCCTATCCAGCCTGGAGCAGCCATGCCCTTATTTGGTTTAGCGCCCTCGTTTGACGATCCGGAAAACGGCATGACCCGGCTCGACATGATCGCCAGCCAGCAGGTGGCCAACGAGCTCGATGAGGTCATCATCTTCCGTTCCACCGGGCCGTGGTCGCGGCGCTGGCTGGAGGACGGCTATCCCAGCAAGAATTTCCACGTCAAGGGCAAGAGCTCGGACTGGGGGCCGCAGGCCGGCTTCGTGCCGTACGACGGCACCTACAGCAAGGTCGGCCACGACCAGACCAAAGCGCAGAAGGGCACGCGCGCCAACCAGAAGGGCATCAACGACCGCTTCGCCACCGCCCGCGTGCTGGAACTGACGCTCGAGCAGCTGACGCTGCAGATGCTGCTGGCCGAGGAAATGCCGCCGCGCACCGCCTTGCAGTTCATGGAGGCCGTGCCCGGCACCCGCGACTATTCGCTGCTGGCGCAGCGTTCCGGCGACGGCCAGCTGTTCGAATTCCTGGCGCGCTGGCAGCGCGCCGGCCCGACGGCGGGCGAGGCGGTCTACCAGATCCACGTCTACACCATCGCCACCGACTTCAGCGCGCGCGGCATGGCCTCGCGGCTGCTGCTGCCGCTGGAGGTGATGTGCTCGTCCGAAGCCGGCGCCAACAACCGGCCGATGACCGGCGACTACGATTTGATGGCGGTGTGTCCGCGCTGGAGCGACTACGGCAGCACCAGCTCGGCGCGGATCGCCAAGCCCGGGCTGGTGATGAACGGCATGGCGCCGCGCCTGGGCCAGGTGTTTGAACGCGGCACCAACCTCGACAAGGTGCTGACCATGGAGAGCAGCACCGGCCGCCCGCGCCCGCAGGGCTGGCAGGCGCCGGCCGGCTTCGGCAACGAGGAGCACTACGACATGGGCAACGTCACGCCGCGCATCCTGCGCTGCATCAACCTGCTCAACGGCCGCATGGTCAACGGCAACGGCGCCTTCCGCCGCGTGCACCACAACGCCGAGTCGCACCGCCACGTGGCGTTCGGCGCGCTCACCCGGGCCGACATGGAAAACGACAACGACGGCTTTCCGCTGACCGTGTTCCAGCCCAATGCTGCCGGCATCCGCAGTCCCGCCATCGCCGCCTACGGCAACGTCTCGACGCTGCTCAACATGCGCGAGTTCCGCGTGTATGCGGGCCTGTTGCAGGACGCCGGCTACTTCCTGCCGCGCAACGCGGCGTGGGGCATGTCGATCCGCGACGCCATGCGGGCGGTGTAGGCCGCGCTTAGAATTCCTCCCAATCCTGGTCGCCGCCGACGGTGGCCGGCTTGCTGGCCGCCGGCTTGGTGGCTGGCCTGGCCGCCGCTACCGGGCGCAGCGCCGGACGGGCGGCCGGGGCAGAGCGGGCCGCCGATGGCGCGGCCGGCAGTGCCGCCCTGGCGCGCGCCGGCGCCGCCAGCGCCGGCCGCAAGCCCTCGTCGCCCAGCGTGAACGACGAGGCCACGTCGGCCAGCCGCGCCGCCTGGTCCTGCATGCTGGCCGCCGCCGCCGCCGCTTCTTCCACCAGCGCCGCGTTCTGCTGCGTCACCTGGTCCATCTGCGTGATGGCGGTGTTGACCTGGTCGATGCCGATGCTTTGCTCGCTGCTGGCCGAGGTGATCTCGCCCATGATGTCGGTCACACGGCGCACGCTGGCCACCACGTCGCCCATGGTGCTGCCGGCCTGCTGCACCAGCTTGGCGCCGAGGTCGACCTGCTCGACCGAATTGCCGATCAACTCCTTGATCTCCCTGGCCGCCGCCGCGCTGCGCTGGGCCAGGTTGCGCACCTCCGAGGCCACCACCGCGAAGCCGCGCCCCTGCTCGCCGGCGCGCGCCGCTTCGACGGCGGCGTTGAGCGCCAGGATATTGGTCTGGAAGGCGATGCCGTCGATGACGCCGATGATGTCGACGATCTTGCGCGCCGAGGCGTCGATCGAGCCCATGGTGTCGACCACCTGGCCGACGATGGTGCCGCCGCGCTCGGCCACGTCGGAGGCCGCCTGCGCCAGCTGGTTGGCCTGCCTGGCGTTCTCGGCGTTCTGGCGCACGGTCGAGGTCAGCTGCTCCATCGACGAGGCGGTCTCCTCCAGCGAGCTGGCCTGTTCCTCGGTACGCTGCGACAGGTCCATATTGCCGGCCGCGATCTCGTTGGACGCGGTGGCGATGGTGTTGGTGCCGCTCTGCACCTGGCTGACGATATTGCGCAGCGCGTCGTTCATGCCCTTGAGCGCGGTCATCAGCTCGCCGATCTCGCACGGGGTGGTCTGCTCTGCGAAGCGGGTGGTGAGGTCGCCGTTGGCCACGGTGGCGGCGATCTGCACCGCCGACTTCAGCGGCGCCGTGATCGAGCGCGAGATCACCCACGCCGCCAGCGAGCCTATCGACACCATCAGCACTGTCAGCACCATCAGCAGCATGTTGCTGCGGTCGTTGGCGGCGTCGATCGCGTGGGCGTTGTCGTCGATGGCCTTGCGCTGCAAGGTCAGCAGCGCCTGGACCCGGTTCTGGTAAGCCGTGGCGGACGGCATGAAGACCTCCTTGTACAGTTTTTCCGCCAGCTCGGCGTCGCCGGCCTTCTTGGCGTTCATGATGTCGGTCTTGGCCTTCTGGTAGGTGGCGCGCAGGGCCGCGGAGGCGTCGAACACGGCTTTTTCCTCGTCGCTGACCAGCAGCTCCTTGAGTTTGCCGATCAGCTCGCCGCCTTTCCTGGTGCTGTCGGCGATGACGTCGGCAAAGGTGGTCGACAGGCTGTCGTCGCTGCTGCGGGCGATCAGCGCGGTGCGCGCCACGGCCGAGTAGATCAGCACATACCAGTCGGAGGCCAGGCGTTCCTTGGCCAGCGGCTGCTCCATCATGTGGCGGGTGGCCGCGGCGTTGGCGCGGGCGTTGTACAGGGCCACCGAGGTGGCGCAGATGGCGAGCAGCAGGACGATGGCGAAGCCGACCGCGAGGCGGGTGCCGATACGCAGTTGAGACAGTAGATTCATGATGGACGCTCCGAAGTGGACCGACGAGGGCTGCGCAGGTGCGCCGGACGACGCGGCTGGCAAGTCACAAGTATGCTCCCGTCGCGCGCCGGCGGGCACGCTACTTCAGGCTGTTGTGTTGCTTTTTTGAAACAGTTAAAAGGCGGCGGCCTGGTTCAGGTCGGGCTTGTCGCACCAGCGGGCGAAGGCGTCGGCCAGGCGTTCGCTCTCGGCGATGGCGCGGGTCCAGTCGCGGGTGCGGGCGGCGTGGTTCTGGCCATAGAACTGGAAGTCCTTGCGGTCGGGCAGCTTGCCGTTGGGGAGCTTGGCGACGAACTCGGCCGACGGCGACACCAGGATCACGTTGTCCAGCGCAGGGTTACCGGCACCGGCGCGGCGCCAGGGCATGGCCTTGTCCAGCCAGCCGGGCACAATGTAGTCGCTGAAATGCGGATACAGCACCAGGCCGGGATCGCGCTGGTAGGGCAGGTGCAGGTGGTAGTCGATCAGGCCGCCGTCCCAGTAGGCGCCGCCGGGCGCGCCGGCGATGCCGGACACCGCCTCGAGCACCAGCGGGATCGAGCCCGAGGCCAGCAGCGCGTCGCGCAAGTTGGCCTCGTCGAGGCCGACGAAATGGCCGGTGAAGGCGTCGAACTGCTGGCGCAGCCAGTTGGCGTCGTCGCGGGTGTTGTGGAACACCACCCGCTCCATCGAGCCCGCCAGGCGCCGGCGCGACAGCGCGTTGCCGGCCGCCGCGCGCAGGAAGCCGGCCACTTCGCGCCAGCGCTGGCCGTTGGTATCGGCCAGCGGGCCGATGCCGCGCATGGTCAGCACCGAGACGTGGTGGTCGGCATGGCGGACCGCCTCGGCGGCGCGGCCGTCGAGCAGCTCGTCGAGCAGGGCGCGGATGGTCTGGCTGACGTAGGCGGCGGTGACCTTGGCCGGATAGCGCTGGCCGGCGTACAGGCGGGCCAGCCGCTGGTGGGCGGCGAGCGGATCGTCGAAGGCCGAGGCCGCCATGCGCCAGGCGCCGATCGAGGCGCCGACCAGCTTGCGCTGGCGCGGCGCGGCCTGCAGCCAGCCGCCGAACATCCAGCAGTCGAGGCCGTGCAGGATCAGGCCCTTGGGCCCGCCGGCGGCGGCCGGCACGATGGCGATATCGGCCGCCCGCACGCCCTCGGCGGCGATACGCTGGCGGGCGCGCGCGCCCAGGCGGATGGTGATTGGAGAAGTCATGGCGTAGTCAACGAAATGGGCGCGTCGTTCCCGCGCAGGCGGGAACCCATGCAACGCATCTGTAGCAAGCTCAGTATGGATTCCCGCCTGCGCGGGAATGACTTCGGTTATTTTAGGCCGCCGCCCAGCGCGCGGTACAGGTCGATGGCGCTGGTGGTGCGCTGCAGGCGCGCTTGCACCAGCGCTTGCTGGGCGCTGAACAGCTCGCGCTGCGCGTCCAGCACGTCCAGCGAACTGGCCACGCCGTTGTCGAAGCGCAGTTGCAGCAGCTTCAGGCGGTCGGCCTGGGCGTCCTGCACGGCGCGCTGCGCTGATACCTGCTCGCCCAGGTAGTCGCGCGCGGCCAGCGCGTCGGCCACTTCACGGAAGGCGGTCTGGATGGTCTTCTCGTAGTCGACAACGGCCAGGTTCTTGCGCACCTCGGCCAGGCTCAGGTTGGCGCGGTTGCGGCCGGCGTCGAAGATCGGCAGCGTCAATTGCGGTGCGAACGACCAGCTGCCCGAACCGCTGTCGAACAGGCCGTGCAGCGACGGGCTGCTGCTGCCCAGCGCCGCCGTCAGGCTGATGCGCGGGAAGAAGGCGGCGCGCGCGGCGCCGATGTTGGCGTTGGCCGACTTCAAACGCTGCTCGGCGGCGCGGATGTCGGGCCGGCGCGTCAGCAAATCCGACGGCAGGCCGGTCGGCAGCGCGCTCAGGGCGTCGATCTGCTGGTCGCTGGGCATGGCGCCGGTGCTGGCGCCGCTGGCTGGTTGGCCGACCAGCAGCGTCAGCGCGTTGTCCGCTTGCGCGCGCTGGCGCGCCAGCGTCAACGCGGCGGCGCGCGCGGTTTCCATCAGCGTTTCGTTGGAGCGCAGGTCCAGCCGCGAGGAGGCGCCCACTTCGGCGCGCTGCTGCGTCAACTTGTAGGTGCGGGCGCGCGCGTCGTAGGTCTGCTGCGCCAGCGCGTACTGCTCGGCGTAGGCGCGCTCGGTGTAATAGGCTTGCGCCACCTGCGCCACCAGGCTGATTTGCGCCGCCTGGCGCGCTTCGTCGGTGGCCAGGTAGGCCGCCAGCGCGGCGTCGTTCAGGCTTTTCACGCGGCCGAAGAAATCCAGCTCGAAGGACGATAGCGCCAGCCCGGCGTCATAGCGCTTGCCGATGGTGGTCTGGCCGCTCGGCGACAGGAAGGCCGGCGTCTTGGCCCTGGTGGCGCCGGCGTTGACGTTGACATTCGGCAGACGGTCGGCCGACTGGATGTCGTACTGCGCGCGCGCTTCCTCGATGCGCAGCGCGGCGGTGCGCAGGTCGCGGTTGTTTTCCAGCGCGGCGGCGATCAGCTGCTGCAGGCGCGGATCGGCGAAGTAGTCGCGCCAGCCGGTATCGGCGGCGTCGCGCACGCCGGCCGCCAGCGGCAGCGGCACGCTGGTGCGCGCGGCGGTGCCGGCGCTGTCGGCCGGGAAGGCGGCGGCCACCGGCGCGGCGGGACGCTGGTAGGTCGGCGCCAGCGAACAGGCCGACAGCAGCGCAGCGAGCAGCGTTGCCGGTACGGTCAGGGGCAGGGCGGGCTTGTGGGCAAACTTAGTCATAGGTTTCATGCTTCTTATCGTTCAGTTCATGTGCGGCCAGCTTGCGCTGGCGTTCGCTGCCCTTGAAGATCTTGCGGATCACGACGAAGAACACCGGCACCAGGAACACCGCCAGCACCGTGGCCGTGATCATGCCGCCCATCACACCGGTGCCGATGGCGCGCTGGCTGGCCGATCCCGCGCCGGTGGCGATCACCAGCGGCAGCACGCCGAGGATGAAGGCCAGCGACGTCATGATGATCGGCCGGAAGCGCAGGTGCACCGCCTCCAGCGTCGCTTCGATCAGGCCCTTGCCCTGCGCCTGCAGGTCCTTGGCGAATTCGATGATCAGGATCGCGTTCTTGGCCGACAGGCCGATAATCGCGATCAGGCCGACCTTGAAGTACACATCGTTCGGCAGCCCGCGCAGGGTGGCGCCCAGCAGCGCGCCCAGGATCCCCAGCGGCACCACCAGCAGCACCGCCACCGGTATCGATTCGCTTTCGTACAGCGCCGCCAGCACCAGGAAGGCGGCCAGCAGCGACAGCGCGAACAGCATCGGCGCCTGCGAGCCGGAGGTCTTCTCTTCCAGCGACTGGCCGGTCCATTCGATGCTGAAGCCTGGCGGCAGTTGCGCCGCCAGGCGTTCCAGTTCGTCCATCGCCTCGCCGGTCGAACGGCCTGGTGCGGCGTCGCCGGTCAGCTTGATGGCGGGGTAGCCGTTGTAGCGCACCAGCTGCACCGGACCTTGTATCCAGTGCGAGCTGGCGAACGAGGAGAACGGCACCATCGTGCCGGTCGCGCTGCGCACGTTGAGCTGCATGATGTCCGCCGGCTGCAGGCGGCGCGGCGCGTCGGCCTGCACAATCACGCGTTGCTGGCGCCCGCTGCTGGCGAAGTCGTTGACGTAGGACGAACCCAGCGCGGTCGACATCATCGAGTTGATGTCGGCGAAGCTCACGCCCAGTGCATTGGCCTTCTCGCGGTCGATATCGACCTGCAGCTGCGGCGCGTCCTCCAGCCCTTCGGGACGCAGGCCCTTGAGGATGGCACTCTTGCCGGCCATGCCGAGCAGCTGGTTGCGCGCCGCGATCAACGCGTCGTGGCCAAGCGCGCTGCGGTCCTGCAGGCGCGCGGTGATGCCGGTGGCGTTACCCAGTTCGCGGATCGGCGGCGGCGACAGCGGGAAGATGATCGCATCCGGGATGCCCGACAGCGCGCCGAACGCGCGCTGCGCGATCGCCTGCGCGGATTGTTCCGGCCCGCGCTCCTTCCAGTCCGTCAGCGGGATGAACACCAGGCCGGCGTTCTGGCCGTTGCCGGAGAAGCTGAAGCCCGCCACCGCGATGGTGCGCGCCACGCCCGGCTGCTTGCGGAAGTAGGCGTCGGCCTGCGCCAGCACGGCCTGCGTGCGGTTGCTCGATGCACCGGCCGGCAGCTGCACGTTGGCGATCAGGTAGCCCTGGTCCTCGTTCGGCAGGAACGACGACGGCAGGCGCGCGTACAGCCAGCCCACCACGCCGCAGATCAGCGCGAAGATCACCAGATAACGGCCGGTGCGCTTGATCATCTTGGCGATCACGCCCTGGTAGCCGGTGGCGGTGACCGCGAAGCGGCGGTTGAACCAGCCGAAGAAGCCCTTCTTCTCGTGATGATGGCCGGCTTCCACCGGTTTCAGGATGGTGGCGCACAGCGCCGGCGTCAGGGTCAGCGCCATCAGCGCCGAGAACAGCATGGCCGACACCATCGCCAGCGAGAACTGGCGGTAGATCGCGCCGACCGCTCCGCCGAAGAAGGCCATCGGTATGAACACGGCGATCAGCACCAGCGTGATGCCGATAATGGCGCCGGTGATCTGGCTCATGGCCTTGCGGGTGGCGTCGCGCGGCGACAGGCCTTCCTCGCTCATGATGCGCTCGACGTTTTCCACCACCACGATGGCGTCGTCGACCAGGATGCCGATCGCCAGCACCATGCCGAACATGGTCAGCACGTTGATCGAGAAGCCGAAGACCTGCATCGCGGCGAAGGTGCCCATCAGCGCCACCGGCACCACGATGGTCGGGATCAGCGTGTAGCGGAAGTTCTGCAGGAACAGGTACATCACCAGGAACACCAGCACCACCGCCTCCAGCAGCGTCTTGACCACTTCCTCGATCGAGATCTTGACGAACAGCGAGGTGTCGTAAGGGATGGTGTATTTCACGCCGGGCGGGAAGAACTTGGCCAGCTGGTCCATCTTGGCGCGCACTGCGGTCGCCGTTTGCAGCGCGTTGCCGGTCAGGGAGAGCTGCACCGCGATGGCGGAGAACGGCGCGCCGTTCAGGCGCGCGTTGATGTTGAAGCTGGCGCCGCCCATCTCGATGCGCGCCACGTCCTTCAAGCGCACCAGCGAGCCGTTGGGATTCGCGCGCAGCACGATCTGGCCGAATTCCGTGGTGGACGACAGCTGGCCAGTGACCACGATGGGCGCGGAGAAGGTTTGTTTGGCGGGGCTGGGCAGGTCGCCCAGCGTGCCGGAGGTGACCTGCGCGTTCTGGGCGCGGATGGCGGCGGTGACGTCGGCCATGTTCATCTTCAGGCCGATCAGCTTGGCCGGATCGACCCAGATGCGCATCGCGCGCTCGGTGCCGAACAACTGCGCCTGGCCCACGCCGGGAATGCGCTTGACTTCATTGACCACGTTGCGGGCCAGGTAATCGCCCAGGCCGGTCGGGTCGAGCCGGCCGTCGGTCGAAGTCAGGCCGACGAACATCAGGATGTTGGAGCGCGCCTTGTTGACCTGCACGCCCTGCTGCGTGACGGCGGCCGGCAGGCGCGATTCCACGCGCTTGATGCGGTTCTGCACATCGACCGCCGCCAGATCCGGATTGGTGCCGGGGACGAAGGTGACGGTGATGGTGACGGCGCCGCTGGCCTCACTGGACGATTCGACGTATTGCAAGCCGTCGGCGCCGTTCATCTCCTGTTCGATCACGCTGGTGACGGCGTCGTCCAGCACCTGCGCGGTGGCGCCGGGGTAGTTGGCCGTCACCACGATCGATGGCGGCGCGATGGTCGGGTACTGCGACACGGGCAAGACCGTGATCGCCAGCATCCCGCCCAGCAGTATGAAGAGTGCGATCACCCACGCAAATACGGGGCGGTCGATGAAAAACTTGGCCATCGGGACTCCCTGTTATTTGGCGGTGCCGCGATCGGATGCCGCCGGCGCGGATGCCGCTGCGGGCGCCGTGCCGACCGGGCCTTTCCACGGCTGCGGATTGACCGTGGCGCCGGGCTTGGCCTTCTGGAAGCCTTCCACCACGATGCGCTCGCCGCCCTTGAGGCCGGAGCTGACCACCCAGTTCTGGCCGTCGTTGGCGGTGGCGGTGACCGGCTGCGCCAGCACCTTGTTGTCGGCGCCGACGATCAGCACCGACGAGCCTTCGGGGCTGCGCACCACGGCCTGCTGCGGCACGGTGATGGCGGCGTCGTTGACGCCCTGGTCCAGCCGCGCGCGCACGTACATGCCCGGCAACAGGGTGCGGTTCGGATTCGGGAACTCGGCGCGCATGGACACCGCGCCGGTGGTCTCGTCCACCGACACGTCCGAGAACAGCAGCTTGCCCGTCTGCGGGTAGGCCTGGCCGTCTTCGGTGACCAGGGTGACGCGCGCCTCGTTCTTGCCGACGCCCTTGATCTTGCCGCTGGCGAGCGCGCGCTGCAGCTGCAGCAGCTCGGTCGACGACTGGCTGATGGTGACGTAGATCGGGTCCAGCGTCTGCACGGTGGCCATCGGCGTCGCTTCGCCTTGTCCCACCAGCGCGCCCTCGGTCACCAGCGCGCGGCCGATACGGCCGGAGATCGGCGAGGTGACGGTGGCATAGCCCAGGGTCAGGCCGGCGTTGGTGCGCGCGGCCTTGGATGTGGCCAGGTCGGCGGCGGCCTGCTTCTGCGCGGTGACGGCGTCGTCGTATTCCTGCTGGCTGACGGCCTGCGCGGCCAGTAACGGTTTATATCGTTTTACCTTTAATTCGGCCTGGGCCAGGTTGGCCTCGGCCTTGGCGACGGCCGCCTGCGCGCTGTCGTAGGAGGCCTGGAAGCTGGCGGGGTCGATGCGGAACAGCACCTCGCCGGCCTTGACGTCGCCGCCTTCCTTGAACACCCGCTGCAGCACGATGCCGGCGGTACGCGCGCGCACCTGCGCGATGCGCGACGCTTCGGTGCGGCCCGGCAGTTCTGTACTGAGGGTGACGGCGGCTGGAGCGACGGTGATGACGGCGACAGTGGCGGGCGGCGGGGCGCCCGGTGCGGCGGCTTTGTCGCCGCAGGCGGCCAGCAGGGACAGGGTGAAAACGGCGGTGGCAATGGCAGTGTAACGAGGTACTAATCTCATGGATGGATCTCGTAAAAGATTGATATGTGGCGCTTGGTCGGCCAGGCGGGTAGCTGGCAGAGATCGCAACATTGTAATACAGCTAGTTGTGTAACGTTTTGTATGTATAAAAAACAAAAAAAGGCGGTAACGCAGCTTGCGCTGCGTCACCGCCTTTTTGCCCTGGCTGGCTGGTGCTGGATCAGCGCATGCCGGAGATGATCTGCTTGAGCTTGCCCGAATCGGCGCAGAAGGCGCGGATGCCTTCGCCCAGTTTTTCGGAGGCCATCTGGTCTTCGTTGAGCTGGAAGCGGAAGGTCTTCTCGTCCTGCGACAGCTTGATGATGCCGGCGCCCGGCACGCTCTCGGCGCTCAGCTTGCGTTCGACCGGGGCGTTGGTGTCGGCCAGTTTTTGCAGCAGGTCGGGGCTGATGGTGAGCAGGTCGCAGCCGGCCAGTTCCAGGATCTGTCCGGTGTTGCGGAAGCTCGCGCCCATCACTTCGGTTTTGTAGCCGAACTTGCGGTAGTAGTTGTAGATGCGCTTGACCGACTGCACGCCCGGATCTTCGGCGCCGACGTAGTCGATGCCGGTGGATTTTTTATACCAGTCGTAGATGCGGCCGACGAACGGCGAGATCAGCTGCGCGCCCGCTTCGGCGCAGGCGATGGCCTGGCCCAGCGAGAACAGCAGGGTCATATTGCAGTGGATGCCTTCTTTTTCCAGGATCTCGGCGGCGCGGATACCTTCCCAGGTGGCGGCCATCTTGATCAGCACGCGTTCGCGCTCGATGCCGGCCTGCTCGTACAGCTTGATCAGCTCGCGGCCCTTGGCCACCGAGCCCTCGACGTCGAACGACAGGCGGGCGTCGATCTCGGTCGAGACGCGGCCCGGGATGATGCGCAGGATCTGCTTGCCGAAGGCGATCAGCAGGTGGTCGATGGTCTCGGCGATCGAGTTGTCGAGGTTGTCGCGCACGGCTTTTTCCAGCAGCGGCTTGTACTCGTCCTTCTGCACCGCCTTCAGGATCAGCGAAGGATTGGTGGTGGCGTCGCGCGGAGTGTAGGCCTGGATGGACTGGAAATCGCCAGTGTCGGCGACTACGGTGGTGAATTTCTTGAGCTGTTCGAGCTGGTTCATGTGCGCTGACTGTCAGTTGAGGGGAATATGGCTTGTCTTATTGTACTCAACCATGAAGGATTGTTAAAGAATGCGAAATCCAATAGTCTCTATATTGACACGCAATAAAGGCCAGTTTGCCGTTCAGGCAATGCGACGGCCTGGAACCCGCACAGCCAAGCGGGGTCAGACCCCGTGCGGGGTCTGACCCCTAAGTGGTGCGGCCAGCGTATCGCTTCAGGATGCGGGGTTGTGTTTTTAGCCGATGAAGGAGTCGAACTGCAGGTCGAATTCCTGCAGTGCCTTCTGGGCGTTCTGCATTTTCTTGCGGAACTCCGGCCCGCGTTGCAGCGCCAGGCCGACCGCCAGCACGTCGATCACCACCAGGTAGGCCAGCCGCGCCGAGATCGGCGTGTAGGGATCGATGTTGAAGATCAGGTCGATCGGGATCAGCACCGTCGCCAGATCGGCCAGAGGCGTGCCGGACGGCGCCAGCACAATGACGTCGGCGCCGCCGCGGCGCGCCAGCTTGATCGAGCGCACCAGCGACGGGCTGTTGCCGCGCTGCGAAATGGCCACCACCGCGTCGCCCGTGCGCAGCAGGGCGGCGGCGATGCTGTGGATGTGCGGGTCGGCATAGGCCACCGTCGGCACGCCGGAGCGGAAGAACTTGTGTTGCGCATCGGCCGCCACGATGCCGGACGTGCCCTGGCCGTAGAACTCGATCTTGTTGGCCTTGGACAGGATGTCCAGCGCCCGCTGGATCGCTTCCGGATCAAGGTTGTTGCGCAGGTCCAGCAGGGTGTTGATCGAACGGCTGCAGATCTTGTTGACCAGGTCGGCCGCGAGGTCGTCCTGGGTCGGTTGCTCGTTCAGGCCGGGCAAGGCCAGCGCCAGGCCTTGCGCCAGCTTGAGCTTGAACTCGTGCCAGCCGTCGTAGCCCAGCGTGCGGCAAAAACGCACCACGGTCGGCTCGGACACCTGCGCGCTCTTGGCGAGCGCCGTGATGTTCTGGCTGACCGTCTGGCCCGGATGATCAAGCACGGCCAGCGCGACCTTGCGCTCCGATTTGGAGAGCGAGTCGAGTTGGGTGCGGATGGAATCTAACAGCATTTAGTCCTCGGGTAGCGCTTCTTCGCGCCACTGCAGGCCATCGCGGCCGATCAGGGCCGACGCGGCGGCCGGGCCCCAGGTGCCGGAGGCGTAGGGAATCGGGAAGCTGTCGTCGGCTTCCCAGTTGTTCAGGATAGGCTCGACCCATTCCCACGCCGCTTCCAGTTCGTCGCCGCGCATGAACAGCGTCAGCTGGCCGCGCAGCACGTCGAGCAGCAGGCGCTCGTAGGCGTCCATGCGCGGCGATTTGAACGATTCGCGGAAGTCCAGCTCCAGCTCGGCTTGCTTCAAGCGCATGCCGTCGCCCGGCGTCTTGGCCATCAGGTTCATGCGCAGGCCTTCGTCCGGCTGCAGGCGGATCACCAGCGAATTGGGCTGGAAGCTGTTGGTCGGCTGCGCGAAGATCGAATGCGGGATCTGCTTGAAGCGCACCACGATCTCGGCCAGGCCGTCGGCCATGCGCTTGCCGGTGCGCAGGTAGAACGGCACGCCGGCCCAGCGCCAGGTATCGATTTCCGCCTTCATCGCCACGAAGGTCTCGGTGCGCGAATGTTCCGGCGCATCCGGCTCGTCGCGGTAGCTCGGCACGGCCTTGCCGTCCACGTGGCCGGCGCGGTACTGGCCGCGCACGATGTTCTGCGCCAGCGTGGTCGGCGTGAATTTTTTCAGCGAGCGCAGCACCTGCAGCTTGGCGTCGCGCACGGCGTCCGGCGCGATCGAGGTCGGCGGCTCCATGGCGACGATGCACAGCAGCTGCAGCAGGTGGTTCTGCAGCATGTCGCGCAGCGCGCCCGAGGTGTCGTAGTAGCCCATGCGGTTGCCCACGCCCAGCTTCTCGGCGATGGTGATCTGCACGTCGGAGATCCACTCGCGGCGCCACAGCGGCTCGAACAGGATGTTACCGAAGCGCAGGGCCAGCAGGTTCTGCACGGTCTCCTTGCCCAGGTAGTGGTCGATACGGTAGATCTGCGATTCCTCGAAGACCTGGCCCACTTCGGCGTTGATCTGCTTGGCCGAGGCCAGGTCGCGGCCCAGCGGTTTTTCCAGCACCACGCGCGAGTTCTTGGTCACCAGGCCGTTGGCCTTGAGGTTCTCGCAGATCTGCGAGAAGATCGCCGGCGGCGTCGCCAGGTAGTAGACCTTGGTGATGGCGTCGTCCTTGCGCAGCGCCTCGACCAGCGACTTGTAGCTGTCGGAGTCGGTGGCGTTGAGCGACACGTAGACGATGCGGGCGGCGAACTTGGCCCAGGCGGCCGGCGTCACGGCCGGCGACTTGATGTGCGGTTTGGACGTGGTCTCTACCGTGTGCAGGAAGTCCTGCTGGCTGGCGTCGGCGCGGCCGACACAGATGATGCGGGCGGTGGCGGGCAAGTCATTGGCGACGTCGCGGGCGTACATCGCGGGCAGCAATTTGCGCATCGCCAGATCGCCGCTGCCGCCAAACAGAACCAGGTCAAAATCGGTAAGAGCCATAATTATTCGCAGTATGTAGAGTGCTGAAAGAGGGATTACTAGTCGTGACTGTAAATTTACTACACGATTTGTCGTTTTGCAAGAAAATTTACTACATATGCTGCGATTGCAGCATATAGTTTATTCGATATACGCCGGCTCCGTGCGGCCGGCCACATCCATGCGCAGCGACAACAGCTTGCCGCTGAGCGGGAACTGCGCCAGTTCCGGCGCCGGACGCGCGCCCGCGCTGGTGATGTACAGAGTGCGCAGGTCGGCGCCGCCGAAGGCCATCATGGTGGGGCAGCGCACCGGCAGCGCGATCTCGCCGATCAACTCGCCGGTGGGCGAGAGCTTGACCAGGCGCGCGCCTTCGAACATGGCGACCCAGTAATTGCCCTCGCTGTCGACCGCGGCGCCGTCGGGGCGGCCGCCGTAGTTGTGCTCCTTGTCCATCGAGAACTGGTGCAGCAGGCGCTGGTTGGACACGAGTCCGGTGGCGACGTCGAAATCCAGCTTCGTGACGCGGTGGGCGCTGGTGTCGGCGTGGTACATGGTGCTGTAGTCCGGGCTGAAGCCCAGGCCATTCGAGTTGGTCATGCCGCCCGACCAGGCCTTGCGGATCGCGCCTTTCTCCAGCACGAACATCTCGGCGGCCGGCTTGTCGCGCGGCTCGTAGATGGTGCCGACCCAGAAGCGCCCGGCGCCGTCGACGTGGCCATCGTTGAAGCGGGTGATGGCGGTGTCGTAGGGGGCGGCGGCGATCTCGGTCAGGCGCACTTCATCGCTGCTGGTGTCCAGGTGCGCGAAGCCGCTGCGCATGGCGACCACCAGGCCGCCCTGGTCGCTGACGGCCAGGGTGGCTGGCTCGCTGGAGAGCTTCCACGAACGGTGCGCGCCGCTGGCGGGGTCGAGGCGATGCACGGTGAAGGCGGGGATGTCGACCCAGTACAGCGCCTGCTCCTGCGCGTGCCACAGCGGGCACTCGCCGGTTTGCATGACGGCGTCGTAGGCTACTTCGATGTTTGGTGTGCTCATATTCCAGCTCTATCAGTAGATCCGTCATTCCCGCGTAGGCGGGAATCCATGCACTGTATGAATTCCCTCCATAGTGCGCTGGCCGGGATGCTCAGCATGGATTCCCGCCTGCGCGGGAATGACGGCGGTGCGGTTACAGGTGTTGCGCGGCCTTGGCCATGATGATCAGGCCATTGGTGGAGCTGTCGTGGCGTTCCGGCTTGATGTCGCCGGTCAGCTCCGCGTGGATGTTCTTGGCGAGGACCTTGCCCAGCTCCACGCCCCACTGGTCGAAGCTGTTGACGTCCCAGATCACGCCCTGCACAAAGGTCTTGTGCTCGTACAGCGCGATCAGCGCGCCCAGCGTGGACGGCGTCAGCTGGTCCATCAGGATGGTGTTGGACGGGCGGTTGCCGGGGAAGGTCTTGTGCGGCACCAGCTCATCGATTTCGGCCTCGCTCAGTTTTTGCGCGGTCAGGTCGGCGCGCACTTCGGCGGCGGTCTTGCCGGTCATGAAGGCTTCCGATTGCGCGAAGCAGTTGGCCAGCAGCGAATCGTGATGTCCCGCCAGGTCGTGCGTGGCGCGCAGCGCGGCGATGAAGTCGATCGGCGTGACGTCGGTGCCCTGGTGCAGCAGCTGGAAGTAGGCGTGTTGCGCATTGGTGCCGCACTCGCCCCACACCACCGGGCAGGTCGGCGTGTCGACTTCTGCGCCGGCGCGCGTGACGCGCTTGCCGTTGCTCTCCATGTCCAGCTGTTGCAGGTAGGCCGGGAAGCGGCTCAGGTCCTGGTGGTACGGCGCGATCGACAGCGAGCCGGCGTTGAGGAACTGACGGTTCCAGAAGCCGACCATCGCCAGCAGCACCGGCATGTTCTGCTCCAGCGGCGCCTCGCGGAAGTGTTCGTCCATCGCGTGCGCGCCGCCCAGGAAATCGCTGAAGTAGCCGAAGCCCACCGCCAGCGCCACCGCCAGGCCGATCGCCGACCACACCGAATAACGGCCGCCGACCCAGTCCCAGAACGGGAACATATTGGCCGGATCGATGCCGAAGGCCTTCACCGCGTCGGTGTTGGTGGAGACGGCGACGAAGTGGCGCGCCAGGTCTTCTTCCTTGGCCGTTTGCAGGAACCAGCTGCGGGCGGTGCCGGCGTTGAGCATGGTCTCGGCGGTGACGAAGGTCTTGGAGGCGATGATGAACAGCGTGGTCTCGGGATTGACCTGCGCCAGCGCGGCGTCCATGTCATGGCCGTCGACGTTGGAGACGAAGTGCATCTTCAGGCGTGGGTGCGAATACGAGCGCAATGCCAGCACGGCCATCTTCGGTCCCAGGTCCGAACCGCCGATGCCGATGTTGACGACGTCGGTGATCGGCTTGCCGGTGTGGCCCAGCCAGGTGCCGCTGCGCACGCGGTCGGTGAAATCCTTGATGTGGTCCAGCACCGCGTGCACGTCGTGCGCGATGTCCTGGCCGTCGACCGTCAGTGCCTTGCCGCGCGGCATACGCAGTGCCGTGTGCAGCACGGCGCGATGTTCGGTAAGATTGATCTTCTCACCACCCAGCATGGCGTCGCGCTGGTGCTCCACGCCGCGTTCGCGCGCCAGGTCCAGCAGCAGGCCGATGGTCTTGGCGTTCAGGCGGTTCTTCGAATAATCGAGGAACAGGCCGGCCGCGTCCACCGTCAGTTTGGGGAAGCGCTGGGCGTCGGCGGCGAACAGTTCTCGCAATTGCCAGTATTTCGCGTCGGCGGCATGGGATTCGAGGGCTAGGAAGCTGGAAGTGGAGGTCAGTGCTGGCTGGCGCATAATTGAGTGGCGTCGTTAAGTCTGAGGGAGGGATGCGTGAATGATACAGGAAAATCCGGTAAATTCACTACGGTTCCTTGAAAACTATATCGCGAAGGGCGTTGCTCCCAGGTGCGGGATGTTATTTTGATCCGACCGGCAACGCATCGATATAAGAAAAGTAGGCTGAATTCGAAATTTTGTAGTAAAATTTCACGGAATTCATTCATAAGGAACGATCATGGCGTTGCATCCAGTCCTAGAAACCGTCACCGCACGCATTATCCAGCGCAGCAAACCATCGCGCGGCGCTTATCTGGCCCATCTTGAAGCCGCCCGCGTCAAAGGCGTGCAGCGCGGCGCGCTGGCCTGCACCAACCTGGCCCATGGCTTTGCCGCCTTCCCCGCCAACGACAAGCTGGCGCTGAAGGAACTCAAGAAGCCGTCGGTGGCGATCGTCTCGGCCTACAACGACATGCTGTCGGCCCACCAGCCGTTCGAAGGCTTCCCGGCGCTGATCAAGGATGCGGTGCGCGAAGTCGGCGCAGTCGCCCAATACGCCGGCGGCACGCCCGCCATGTGCGACGGCGTCACCCAGGGCCAGCCGGGCATGGAATTGTCGCTGTTCTCGCGCGACGCCATCGCCATGTCGACCGCCATCGCACTGTCGCACAATATGTTCGACTCCGCCGTCTATCTGGGCGTGTGCGACAAGATTGTACCGGGCCTGCTGATCGGCGCGCTGCACTTTGGCCACCTGCCTGCGGTGTTCGTGCCGGCCGGCCCGATGACCACCGGCCTGTCGAACTCCGAGAAAGCCAAGATCCGCCAGCTGTACGCTCAGGGCAAGGTCGGCCGCGCCGAACTGCTGGAAGGCGAATCGCAGTCCTACCACAGCGCCGGCACCTGCACCTTCTACGGCACCGCCAACAGCAACCAGATGCTGATGGAGGTGATGGGCCTGCACTTGCCGGGCGCCGCCTTCATCACCCCGAACACCCCGCTGCGCGACGAACTGACCAAGGCTGCCGCCAAGCGCGCCGCCGTCATCACCGCGCAATCGAAGGAATACCTGCCGGTCGGCCACGTGGTCGATGAGAAGTCCATCGTCAACGCCATCGTCGCGCTGCTGACCACGGGCGGCTCGACCAACCACACGCTGCACCTGGTGGCCATCGCCAAGGCGGCCGGCATCGTCATCGACTGGAACGACTTCGACGAGCTGTCGAAAGTGGTGCCGCTGCTGACGCGCATCTACCCGAACGGCAACGCCGACGTGAACCACTTCCACGCCGCCGGCGGCACTGGCTTCGTCATCCGCGAACTGCTCGATGGTGGCCTGCTGCACGACGACGTCACCACCATCCTGGGCAAGGGCCTGCGCGCGCACTGCACCGAGCCATTCCTGGGCGAGGGCGGCAAGGGCGTGGTCTGGAAGGACGCGCCGGCCGAGTCGGGCGACGAGGCGGTGCTGCGCAAGATCACCGCGCCGTTCTCGCCGGACGGCGGCACCGTGCTGGTACAGGGCAACCTGGGCCGCGCCGTGATGAAGGTGTCGGCCGTCAAGCCGGAGCACCAGACGGTGGAAGCGCCCGCGTTGACCTTCAATTCGCAGGAAGACTTCATGGACGCCTACAAGGCCGGCCAGCTCGATCGCGACTTCGTCGCCGTGCTGCGCTTCCAGGGCCCGCGCGCCAACGGCATGCCGGAACTGCACGCGCTGACGCCAGCGCTGGCCAACCTGCAGGACGCCGGCCGCCACGTGGCGCTGGTCACCGACGGCCGCATGTCGGGCGCGTCGGGCAAGGTGCCCGCGGCGATCCACGTGTCGCCTGAGATCCTGGCCGGCGGTCCGCTGGGCCTGGTGCGCGATGGCGACATCATCCGCGTCTGCGCCAGGACCGGCACGCTGGAAGCGCTGGTCGAATCGAGCGTGTGGCATTCGCGCTCGCTGGCCACGGCCGACCTGACGCCGAACGGCGTGGGCATGGGCCGTGAGCTGTTCGCCATGTTCCGCAACAGCGTGTGCGAAGCGGAGAAGGGCGCGACCACGTTCCCGCTGCCGTCGCCGATTCCTACCACGGTAGGCCTGCATGCCAAAGACCCGGTCGGCAATACCGTGCCAGGTTCCGATGAAGATTTCTCGATGAAGAAAGAAGCGTAAATCATGACCATGACTCTGCTCGACATTATGCGTACCTCGGCCGTGATCCCTGTGATCGCGATTGACGAACCTGAACATGCAGTACCGCTGGCGCGCGCGCTGGTGGCCGGCGGCATCCGCGTGCTGGAAGTAACGCTGCGCACCAAGCACGGCCTGGGCGCGATCAAGGCCATGTCGGAAGTGGAAGGCGCCATCGTCGGCGTCGGCACCTTGACGCAGCCGGAGGAATTTGTCGCAGCGCGCGATGCGGGCGCGGTGTTCGGCGTGTCGCCGGGCTTGACGCAGGCGCTGATCGCCGCCGCCAAGAGCAGCGGCCTGCCGCTGCTGCCGGGCGTGATGACGCCGTCGGAAGTGATGGCGGCGCGCGAGCATGGCTTCCGTCAGTTGAAGTTGTTCCCGGCGGTGCCGGCCGGCGGCATCGGCATGCTGAACGCGATTGGCGGTCCGCTGCCGGACGTGATGTTCTGCCCGACCGGCGGCATCTCGCAGGAGACCGCGTCGCAGTTCCTGGCGCTGAAGAATGTGGCTTGCGTAGGTGGCTCGTGGCTGACGCCGAAAGACGCCATCGCGGCCGGCGACTGGCAACGCATCACGGACCTGGCCAAGGCGGCCAGCGGCCTGCGCTGATAGAAAAAAGACGCCGCTGGCGAATGCCGTTCAGTCAAGCGTCGTCATTCCCGCGAAGGCGGGAATCCATGCTGATTTTGTCCTGCAGGCGCCGTATGGATTCCCGCTTTCGCGGGAATGACAATAAGCTATTCAGGCTTAACTGAACGGCATTACGCCGCTGGCGTCTTTTTTTATGGCAGATCAGGCGGGTTTCTCATTTTTCCGAAGCATCGAAAGTTCTTCGCGGATGACCTTTCTGAGAGCCGCCGCCGTAATCGGCTTTCCAGGTTCGGCAGGTGGATTCATTGCGCTCCGTAGCGCGGTGTTGATCATGGTTTGATAGCCGGTACCTTGCGCTTCGGCCAAATCTCGAAAATGTTGGATGACATCGTCATCAAGCATGATGGTAATGCGCGTTTTTCCTGTTGCCGCGATAACGGCGCCGCGCTTTCCCTTGCTGAAATCATATTCTTTACGCATGATATTGCTCCGCCTCGCCTTTGCTGGCCTTGCGCGCAGAAATCAGCCGGGTGCGATCTCCACGAGGGGTATGGACGACGACCAAAATTCTTGCGCTAGAGTCAGCGCCCAGCGTGACAAAGCGCTGCTCATCCAATGAGTCGTTATCTTGAATCGTGACGGCCATTGGATCGTTCAGCGCTTCTTCCGCCTGGGAAAAGCTAACCTTGTGCTTGTTCAGATTTGCTCTTGCCTTGGCTGGATCGAATTCGACATCTGTATAGGGATTATGCATATCCTATACATATAACGTCAAGCGAAGCGTGCGCCTTGACGTTGCACAGTTCTAGAGTTATCAGCGGTTGGGATTCAGGCAGAATAGTCCCGCTTTGACGGCGAGTTCCAGCACCGGCGCGGCTTGGTCCTTGTTTTTGAAATACAGGATATTGGTGTCGTCCCAACCGGCCGCGTAGATGCAGCCTAGTTCCGGCAGGATGACGAATTGCGACGGCACGCCGTAGTCGTTGAAGCGTGACTGGCGCAGGAAGCCTTCGCGGTCGGTGTAGCGCTTCAGTACCACCTTGGCCTTGGCCGGCCAGCGGCCGCGGTAGCGCAGCGTGTAGACCGGCGTCAGGTCGAACAACGCCGCCCAGTGCTGCTCGAACTTCTTGTTGCGCTGTACGCGTTCCTGGCCTTCGAAACAGTCCAGCAGATGCCATTCGCTCTCGTCGTCGAGCCAGTGGTCGAACACGGAGACCGCCAGGCGCTCCATGCCGCCGTCCGAGTCCAGCTCCCTGATTTGCTTCAATTGCGGAAACTGCCGGTGGATTTCGGCAGCGACGTTCGCGTCAACGCGAGACAGCATCTTCATATACATCCTTGATTGGTGACTGAGCTTCAGCGCCGAAGTATATACGCTCACTCACCCGACTCAGCTTAATTGCACTGCTTTGCAGTTTCGAGGCGTGGCATTCTCGTGATACAAGTCCGCCAGATATTCACACAGCTCGTCTTCAGCGACGTCACCGGGCACGACAAAGTCCGCCGGCCTGCGCTTCCCATCGGCCCCAAGGTAAAAGGCCCGCCAGTCTCCGCCTGAGCCAGTGATGGCGATAAAGGCACCGAAAATGTTAAACCTGAATTCTTTCATGCGCACTCCTGAGTGGTACTGCCTCGTCTGAAGATGGAAACTCTACACGAAGTTCAGGCAGGCCGGAACGTGGCAAGATATTTCGCCGGCACCGTTACGTCGTATAGGGCGCCGGAGAAGGCCGCGACGATCAGCGTGGCGGCCGTGAAGCCGGAGACCACCAGCAGCACCTTGGCCGCGCGCATCGCCCGCGCGCTCAGGCGATCATGCGCCAGCCAGTGCAGCGCCCGCGCCAGATGGACCGTGATCGCCAGCACGGCGAAGAAGTAGTAGGGCATGAAGAAGTAGCGATACGGCAGCACGTGCATGCCGGCGGCGGCATAGTAGAAGTTCGTATCGAGCCCGAACCGCATGCGTCCGGCCAGCACCGCGCCCACATGCACCAGCAGGAAGAACGCCAGATACAGTCCTGAACCAAGCTGCAACAGGTCGAGTCCTTCATGCCGGTCGCGCCAGCGCCGGCGCACGAAGGTCAATCCGCTGGCGACCTGGCTGGCGGCGCACAGCAGCAGGATGACTTCGACCACCCGGTTGCGGTACACCGTACGGAACGCCTCCATGAAGTGGATGTGCGCCTGCGGGCTGACTGTCGCCAGCAGGTGATTGAACAGATGCAGCGTCAAAAAAGCGCCGAGCACGCAGGCGCCTGCGCGATGGATCCTGTGCAGCATGTCGGCTTATGCCTTATGCCGCGCGGTCGCGCAGCCGCATGCGCAGGCCCACCGGCGACATCGTAAAGGCCATCAACTCGTCCGGCTCCCTGCCATCCACCGTGTCGAGCGAGGCGATGTCGAAGCTGTTGAGCAGCATGGCGCCGGCCAGTTTGATTTCCAGCAGGGCCAGATAGCGCCCAGGGCAGGTGCGCACGCCGGCGCCGAACGGCATCGACACATGCTTGTTCATCGCGCCGTCGCCTTTCTGCAGCCAGCGTTCGGGATCGAACTGACTGGCCTGCGGGACGTGGCTCTCGCTGACGCTGTCGTGACGCATCACGCACCACACCATGCCGCCCTTGGGGATCTGCACATCGCCGATCACGCTGTCGCGCAAGGCCTCCAGCGGCAGGAAGGGCGCCACCGGTTTCAAACGCATGGCTTCCTGGGCGCAGGCGTCCAGATAGTCCAGCGCATCCATCTGCTCGATGGTGAACGCCGCCGTGTCGGGCGCGACGCGCTGCACTTCCTCGCGCGCCTTGCGCAGCGCGGCCGGGTTCTTTTGCAGCAGGTACAGCATCCAGGCCAGCGTATTGCTGGTGGTGTCCTCGCCGGCCAGCAGCAGCGTGGTGACGTTGCCCGCCACGGTGATGTCATTGACGCCGCTGTCGCCTTCGTCGGCCGCGCAGATCATCGCCTCCAGCAGGTTGGCGGGATGCTCGCGCCGGTGCGGCTCGGCGGCCAGGCGCGCGCGCGCGGTGCCGATCAGTTGATCGACCGCCTTGTCCAGCTGCCGCACACTCTCGTCCAGGCGGCGGTCGCGCGGCAGCTTCACGTAGCGCCAGTACGGGAACAGCGCAAACGAGCGGCGCGACACCTCGGGCAGGATCGCGTCCATATGGCGCTGGATCACATCCTCGCCGCCGTCGATGGTGTTGACGTCGGTGCCGAAGGCCAGGCCGGCGATCACGTCGACGCTGAAGCGCTTCAGGTCCTCGGTCAGGTCGATGGCGCTGCCGTCGCGCGCGGCCTGGCGCCAGCGCTGCTGCAGCCGCAGGCCGACCTTCACCAGCGAAGGGAAGTAGGCCTTCACCGCGTGGGGCGCCAGCGCGGTCATCACCATGCGGCGCTCGTTGCGCCACGCCGCGCCTTCGGCCAGGAACAGGCCGGGACGGCCGCCCATTTCATTCGACACCTCGGCCGTGATGGAAGGGCGGCGGAAGCCATCCGGGCGGTCGCGCAGCACGGCGTTGACCAGTTCATGCCCGGCCAGCACCACCATCGGCACGTTGCCTATGCTGATCTTGAACACGGGGCCATACTGCTTGCTCCATTCCTCGACATCGCGATGGATGCTATCGAGCCGCATGTTCGGCAGGTTGCCCAGCAGCGGCCAGGGGCGAGGTCCCGGCAGGTTCTCGACGGTGCGCAGGATGGGGGCGGCGGTGATGGCATGTTCCATTTCGGCTTCCTTGAGTGACGATGCCTCACTATGCCGCGCCGCCGCCGGCCCGTATTGAACGTTTGCGACAGCTTTGGTATAAACTTTGCAAATGTCCAACACCGACCAACCATCCCTGACGCGTTTGATCGTGCCGCCTTTCGCGCTGGCCTCCTGCGTGCGCGCCTGCGTCACGCGCAGCACGGTGGAGCGGCCGCTGACCGATCCGGCCGACCGCTTCAATCACTTCCCCGCCACGCCGCATTGCTCGATCACCTGGTTCATCGAGGGCGAGGCCGAGGTGGTGCAGCCGCCGGGGATGCCGAAGACCTCGATCCGCGCCGTGTTCGTCGGCCCGCAGACGCGGCCCATGGCCACCTACAATCCGGGGCCGGTGCGGATGCTGATGGTGTGTTTCTATCCGCAGGCCATGCACGCGTTGAGCGGCCTGGATGTGCCGGCCTGGGTCAACCGCTGGGACGCGGTCGACCGTGTGCTGGGGCCAGAGTGGCAGGCGATGTCCGGCGAGTTGCTGGCCGCGGCCGACGACGCGGCGCGGCTGGCGGTGCTGGAATCGTTCCTGGCGCCGCGCTGGCAGGCCGCGCGTCCCGGCGGTCCCGGCGCGACGGCGGGCGACTGGGTGCGCCACCTGGCGTGGCAGGTGGCCGATACCGCGCTGGGGCGCGGCGTGCGCAGCATCGAGCGCCACATCAAGGCGCGCGCCGGCCAGCCGATGCGCAAGCTGCTGCGTTTGCAGCGCGCCGAGCAATCGTTCTTCGACGCCCGCGACGAGTTCCTGGCCGGGCGGGTGGTATGGTCCGACGTGGCCGCGCGCGGCGGCTATTCCGACCAGGCCCACTTCTGCCGCGAAGCGCGCGAGATCACCGGCCACAGCCCGCACGAGCTGGCGCGCATGCTGAAATCCGAAGACGAAAGCTACTGGATCTACCGCATCTGGACCTAAACCAAACTGCGGGGGTCAAGTCTGACATTCGGACACGGCCTCTGCCGTAGCGACCGCTACGGCAGAGGCCGTGTCCGAATGTCAGACTTGACCCCCGCCTATGAGGGTGCCGCCCCAGGCGGCCGGGTCGACGTCGGCGATGGTTTGCGTGAAGGTCCACACATGCCCGCCGGGATCGGCCACCGAATACTGGCGCTCGCCGAAGGGATAGCCGGTCGGAGGACTCAGCGAGCGCGCCCTGGCGGCCAGCGCGCGCTTGTAGTGCTGGTCGATGTCGGTGATGCGCACCATGATCGAGTGGCACGGGTGCGGGCAGGGCGGCGCCGGCGCCGGCCGCTGCGCCACCACCACGGCGCCGGCGCCGCCGGCGATGTCGAGCTGGATGCGGTGGTCGCCGATGCGCAGCCGCTCGCTGAAGCCGAACGCCTCGCACAGCCATTGCGCCGCCACCGCCACATCCTGGTAATGCAACACCGGGATCACCATCACATCCTGGATCGAGCGGTTGGGCGCCAGCTGCGTCATAAGTTGGTCCTCGGTGTGGATTTATCGTACAGGGATTTTCAGCTTCAGCTCTTCCCAGGCGGTGGTCAGCAGGCAGGTGATCAGCAGCGCGCTGTACTCCCAGCCGCCGGTGCCCGGCCCGACCACGAAGAAGCCGTTGTGGCGGTGGAACAGGATGATGCCGGTGGTGTAGATGATAGTCAGCGCGGCGCACACCGGCAAGGTAAATAAACGCAGCGCCAACAGCGCCGAGCCCAGCGTCTCGACCAGGTTGACCGCGTAGGCCAGCACGGTGCCGCTGCCGGCCGGGAAGCCTTCTTCTTCGAGGATCTGGCCCAGGATGGGGCTGCTGCCCTCGTAGAAGCGGTAGGCGCCGTGGGTGAACAAAATGGCGCATAAAACCAGGCGCAGCAGGTCGGTGCCGGCGCTGGCGCGTGCAAAGATTTTCATGAGGCTCTCCGGGAATGTTATTGTTTTTGCATTGTCACGGAGGCACTCTAGCACAAGCGGCCCGCGCTGGATATCAGCCCGGCAGCAAGGCTTCGGTGCGGTTGCGGCCGTTGCGCTTGGCGAGGTAGAGCGCGCGGTCGGCGGCGCCGATCAGCGCCTCGATCTCCACCGTCGCATCGACCTTTTGCGTGGCGATGCCGATGCTGATGGTGATCTGCTGCGTGTCGCCGCCGTTGCGCTCGTGCGGGATGGCCAGCTCCTGGGCCCGGGCGCGGATCGCCTCGGCCATCACGGTGGCCTGCTCGACGTCGGTCTCCGGCAGGATCATGGCGAACTCCTCGCCGCCGTAGCGCGCCATCAGGTCGCACGGGCGCTTGAGCATGGCCGCCAGCGCGGCCGCCACCTGGATCAGGCACTGGTCGCCCTTCTGGTGGCCGTAGTGGTCGTTGTAGGCCTTGAAGTGGTCGATGTCGATCATCAGCAGCGACAGCGGCGTGCCGCCGCGCTTGGCGCGCCGGTGCTCTTTTTCCATGGCGACGTCGAAGTGGCGGCGGTTGGCGATGCCGGTCAGGCCGTCGGCAAAGGTCTGCGAGCGCAGCACCATGGCCTGCTCGCGCAGCAGCTTCTCCCGTCCGACGGCGATGCTGACGTCGTTAATCTGGATCAGGCAGTGGCGCGCCGCGCCTTCGACCGCGATGGGCGTCACCTCCACCGCCTGCTGGATGCGCTCGTTGCGCGCGGCCGCCACCGGGCTGGCGTACAGCGCGAACGGCGCCTTGTTGAGCGTCTGCGACAGCAGCGAGGGAAAGTTGTTGTACAGCGCCTGCTGGATCGCCGCCTCGACCCGGCCGCCGCGCAGGCCGGGGCAGACCGTGAAGAAGTCGGCGCCGATCACCTTGTCGTGGCCCAGGCCGGAATGCTTGATCATCCAGGAATTCCACAGCACGATGCGGCGCTCGTTGTCGAGCACGATGGCGCCCAGGTTCACCGCGCACAGCACGCTGTGCAGCAGGTGCAGGCGGTGCGCTTCGGTCAACGGGCTCATCATGCCTGGCCCATGGCGCGGGCGATGTAGAGGTTGATCTGCTCCTTGAGGTCGTGCAGCGCCGAGACGTCGAGCACGAAGGCGACGTAGCCGTGGATCTGGTGCTTTTCCAGCAGGAAGTCGATGTGCAGCATCAGCACCACGGTGTCGGGCAGGCTGCCGGAGGCGATCAGGATCTCGTCGCTGGTGCCGACGTGGTAACGCGGCAGCGAGCCGTGCAGCTCGCGCTGGAAGATGTTGGCCAGCGTGCCGACGCAGGAGTTGAGGATGATGTTGCCGATCTCGCACATGGCCTCCTGCTCCATCTCGGTCAGCTCCTTGAGCGGCACCGCCTCGCCCACCATCAGGCGCACGATCTCCAGGCTCTTATCCTCGGGGAACATGAGGATGGCCTCGGTCGCGAACGCGCCCTCGTAGTGCTGGCTGACGCCGCAGATGGCCTCGGCCTCGTGGGTCTTGCCGTCGAGCAGGCGTGCGGCCTCGGCGCGGTTGATGAAGCTCACCGACGGCACCGACATGCGCACCGTCTCGTTGACGATGGCGCTCATCGAGGCCGCCGCCTGGCCGACGCCGATGTTGAAGATCTCGATCAGCGCGTCGTTTTCCAGTTCGGACAGGGTAAACATGATCAGGCCGCTTCCAGCGTGGACAGCAGCTGCGCGATGCGCGCCTCGGTGATCGGCTTTTCCATGAAGCCGATGCCGAGCTGGGTGGCGCGCTCGCGGGTGGCCGACTGCACATTGGCCGTCAGCAGCGAGATCGGTATGGCGGGGAATTCCTGGCGCAGCAGCTCGGCGGCGGCGATGCCGCCCATGCCGGGCATGTTGACGTCCATCAGGATCAGGTCCGGCGGCGCGGCGCGCGCCTTGAGCAGCGCGTCCTCGCCCGTGCCCGCCTCTTCGACGATCCAGTCGGCATGCAGGCTGGCGATGTACTGGCGCGCCATCAGGCGCGATACGCGGCTGTCATCGACAATCAAGACTGTTTTGGTCGGCATCATGTCTCATCCCCGGTCATCATTATTGGACCTGCGTGATGACCATTCTCGCATATCCGGCCCCGTCGCTGGCAACCATCGTTGCGTCGCCGCAGCGCTTGTGCCAGTCTGCGACAATGGCGCCGGATGGATGTTGTCTGTGCGCAATTTTTTGCCGAAAACGGTGGCGGACGGGGGCGATCCGTTAAAATAGCGGGATTGAATTCCCCTCTCTGATAGAAACATCATGACCCAAGACGAACTGAAACAAGCCGTAGCCCGCGCCGCCATCGATTACGTGGTGGACAACCAGATCATCGGCGTCGGCACCGGCTCGACCGCCAACTTCTTCATCGACGAGCTGGCCAAGATCAAGCACCGCATCAAGGGCGCGGTGGCCTCGTCCGAAGCGACCGCGGCGCGCCTGCGCGGCCACGGCATCGAGGTGTTCGACCTCAACGACGTGCCGGAAATCGCCGTCTACATCGACGGCGCCGACGAGATCACCAATACCGGCGCCATGATCAAGGGCGGCGGCGCGGCGCTGACGCGCGAGAAGATCGTCGCCTCGGTGTCGCAGCAGTTCGTCTGCATCGCCGACGGCTCCAAGCTGGTCGAGGTGATGGGCAAGTTCCCGCTGCCGGTGGAAGTGCTGCCGATGGCGCGCGCCGCCGTCACCCGCGCGCTGGCCAAGCTGGGCGGCACGCCCAAGCTGCGTCTGAAGCCGGGCACCGAGGAAGCGTTCATCACCGACAACGGCGGCATGATCATCGACGTGGCCGGCCTGGCGATCGCCGATCCGGTGGCGCTGGAGCAGCAGATCAACCAGATCGTCGGCGTGATCGCGGTCGGCCTGTTCGCCGCACGCGGCGCCAACGTCTGCCTGCTGGGCGTGGCGGACGGCGTGCAGACGCTGAAATTCTGACCCCCAACCCGTGGTGGGGTCAGACCCCTGCGGGGTCCGACCCCTAAGTGGCGGAGCCGGTTCCGCCGGATATGGTGGCGGGGTAGAAGCGCCGCCAACTACTGTGAAAGCCAGTCCCATGAAACGATTGCCGGTACTGCTGTTGTCCTGCGCCTCGCTGCTGAGCGCCTGTTCCTGGCTGCCGTCGATCGGCAAGCCGCGCGACGAGCAAGCCGCGCCGCGCAAGCCGGCGCCGCGCACCACCGCCGACGACGGCACGCCGTTGAGCTATGTGGACGGGGTCGAAATCCAGAAGGTGCCGTTCCGCGCCGGCGTGTCGTCGGCGACGGTCGAGAGCCTGGCCAAGCAGCAGGGCTGCCACGGCGGCTGGGGCGCGGGTTTGGTGAGCGAACCGGGACCGGTCGAGGTGTATCGCATGACTTGTGAAAACGGCAAAGTTTTCATGGCGAAATGCGAACTGAAGCAGTGTAAGGCGATGTAGGTCCTGCACGCCGGCGGCAGGCGCCGCCGGCGTTTCCAACCACCTTATTCGGTTGGCGGCACGTAGCCCATGGCGGCGTCGGCGCCGTCGCCGAAGAAGTGTTTCTCCATTTGCGTCGCCAGGTATTTGCGGGCGCGCTGATCGGCCAGGTTCAGACGGTTTTCGTTGACCAGCATGGTCTGGTGCTTCAACCAGGCCGCCCAGGCTTCCTTGGAAACCGATTCATAGATCTTCTTACCCAGTTCACCCGGATACGGCGGGAAGTCCAAACCCTCGGCTTCCTTGTTGAGTTTGATGCATTGCACGGTGCGGGCCATCTGTGTTGCTCCTAAAGCTGACTGTAAAACGAGATTATAAGGTCTTAATCAAAACCTGGGATTTGCGCTGCCAGTTATACATGCGCTGACGGTCCTTGGGCAGCGCGTCCACGGTGGACGGCACGAAGCCGCGCTTTTGGAACCAGTGCGAGGTGCGGGTGGTCAGCACGAACAGCTTTTGCACGCCGATGGCGCGCGCACGGTTCTCCATGTGCTTGAGGATGCGCTCGCCGTCGCCCTGGGCCTGGACGTCGGGGTTGACGGTCAGGCAGGCCATTTCCGCCATCTTCTGTTCCGGGAACGGGTACAGCGCGGCGCAACCGAAGATCACGCCGTCGTGGTCGATGACGGAGAAGTAGTCGATCTCGCGCTCGATCAGCTCGCGGCCGCGCTTGACCAGCGTGCCGTCCGCCTCCAGCGGCTCGATCAGCTTGATGATGCCGCCGACGTCCTCGATGGTGGCCTGGCGCAGCGATTCCAGGTTCTCGTGCGAGATCATGGTGCCCACGCCGTCGTGGGTGAACAGTTCCAGCAGGGCCGAGCCGTCCATCTCGAACGGCACGATGTGCGAGCGCTCGACGCCGTTGTCGCAGGCCTTGACGCAGTGCTTCAGGTAGAAGGCGGTGGCGTCCGGCAGGAAGCCGGCCTGCAGCACGGCCTCGGCCTGGTGCGAGGACAGCTCGCGGATCTCGGTGCCGCCGGCGTCGGTCATCATCGGGGTCTCGGTGATGAAGATCAGCTTGTCGGCGTGCAGGGCGATGGCGGTGCTGCAGGCCACGTCCTCCATGGTCAGGTTGAAGGCCTCGCCGGTCGGGGAGAAGCCCAGCGGCGAAAGGAGGACCAAGCCGTCGGAGCCGAGGATGGAGTGGATGGTCTCGGCGTCGACCTTGCGGGTGATGCCGGTCAGCTCGAGGTCGACGCCGTCGATCACGCCCAGCGGACGGGCGGTGATGAAGTTGCCGGAAATGATACGGATGGCCGCGTGCGACATCGGCGTGTTGGGCAAGCCTTGGCTGAAGGCGGCCTCGATGTCCAGGCGCAGCTCGCCGGCGGCCTCCTTGGCGCACTCCATGGCGGCGGTGTCGGTGATGCGCACGCCGTTGTGGAAGCGGCCTTCGACGTTACGCAGGGCCAGTTGCTCGGCCACCTGCGGGCGCGAGCCGTAGACCACGGTGACGTTGATGTCGAGCGCGTGCAGCAGCGACAAATCGTGCGCCAGCACCTGCAGCGCGCCGGCGCTGACGAGTTCACCAGGGAAGGCGACCACGAAGGTCTTGCCACGGAAGGCGTGGATGTACGGCGCGACGGAGCGCAGCCATTGGACGAATTGGGTAGGGTTTTCCATTAGCCGCATTATAATTCGGTGCGCGACTTCCGCGCCAAAACCTTTGTAAAAAACAATGTCAGAAGCCAGCAACAAGTCTAAAGGCGCGTCCAGCACGCCCGCCAGCACGCAGAACGCCCCCTCCCGCACTCCGCAAGCGCCCAACGCCCGGCCAGGGCAGGGCCAGCCACGCCCGCAAGGCGAGGCGCGCCCGCGCGGCCCGCGCCCGGAGAGCGGCCAGCCGCGTTTGCCTGGACGTGCACCCCGAACCGAGGCGGGGTCTGACCCCGTACGGGGTCAGACCCCTGGCTCCGGTTTGCGGGGGGGGCGGCGCGCGCCGCTGCCGGATGGCGAGGGCTCGCTGCCGCCGCCGCGCCGCGAACCCCGGTCGCGCCTGACGCCCGAGGAACTGGCCGCCAAGGAAGCCGAACGCGCCTTCCGCAACCCGCTGCCGCCGATCACCTATCCCGAAGACCTCCCGGTCTCCGGCCGCCGCCACGAGATCGCCGAAGCGCTGCAAGGCCACCAGGTCATCATCGTCTCCGGCGAAACCGGCTCCGGCAAAACCACGCAGCTGCCGAAGATCTGCCTGGAACTGGGCCGAGGCCAGAAGGGCCTGATCGGTCACACGCAGCCGCGCCGTATCGCCGCCTCGTCCACCGCCAAGCGCATCGCGCAGGAGCTGGGCACGCCGCTGGGCGTCACGGTGGGCTTCAAGGTCCGCTTCGCCGACACGCTGACCAAGGGCGCCTCGGTCAAGCTGATGACCGACGGTATCCTGCTGGCCGAAACGCAAACCGACCCGCTGCTGAAGAACTACGACACCATCATCATCGATGAAGCGCACGAACGCAGCCTGAACATCGACTTCCTGCTCGGCTACCTGAAGCAGCTGCTGCCGCGCCGTCCGGACCTGAAGGTGATCATCACCTCCGCGACCATCGACGCCGACCGCTTCTCGCGCCACTTCGGCACGCCGGAGAAGCCGGCTCCGGTGATCGAAGTCTCCGGCCGCCTGTACAAGGTGGAAGTGCGCTACCGCCCGATCGAAAGCGACGTGCAGAACCCGGCCGTGGCCAACGCCGAAGGCAAGGGCCAGCGCACCGCCGCCGCCCGCGAAAAGCGCGACCTGATGGATGCCGTGGTCGACGGCGTCGACGAACTGGCGCGCCTCGGCTCGGGCGACGTGCTGGTGTTCCTGCCCGGCGAACGCGAAATCCGCGACGCCGCCGAAGCCCTGCGCAAGCACCACCCGCCGCACGTGGAGATCCTGCCGCTGTTCGCCCGCCTGTCGGCCGAGGAGCAGGAGCGCGTGTTCAAGCTGACCAACGCGCGCCGCATCGTGCTGGCCACTAACGTCGCCGAAACCTCGCTGACCGTGCCGGGCATCCGCTACGTGGTCGACGCCGGCCTGGCGCGCGTGAAGCGCTACAGCTATCGCAACAAGGTCGAGCAGCTGCAGATCGAACCGATCGCGCAATCGGCGGCCAACCAGCGCGCCGGCCGTTGCGGCCGCGTGGCCGACGGCGTCTGCATCCGCCTGTACGAAGAGCAGGACTTCCTGCAACGGCCCAAGTTCACCGAGCCGGAAATCCTGCGCTCGTCGCTGGCCTCGGTCATCCTGCGCATGAAGTCCCTGCATCTGACGGATGTGGAGACCTTCCCGTTCATCGAGCCACCGCTGGCGCGCGCCATCGCCGACGGCTACCAGTTGCTGCAGGAACTGGGCGCGGTCGACGAATACAACCAGCTCACGCCACTGGGCAAGAAGCTCGCCAAGCTGCCGCTGGACCCGCGCGTGGGCCGCATGATCCTGGCCGCGCTGGACAACGTTTGCCTGGACGAGATGCTGATCATCGCCTCCGCGCTGTCGGTGCAGGACCCGCGTGACCGGCCGATGGAGCACCAGCAGGCCGCCGACGAGGCGCACAAGAAGTTCGCCGACGAGAAGTCCGAATTCCTCAGCTATATCAAGATCTGGAAGTGGTTCGAAAACGCGATTGAGCACAAGAAGACCAATCGCCAGCTGATGGACAACTGCCGCACCAACTTCCTGTCGCAGCTGCGCCTGCGCGAGTGGCGCGACGTGCACTCGCAGCTGCTGACCATCGTGAAAGAGCAGGGCTGGCGCATCAACGACACGCCGGCCACCTACGAGAACCTGCACCTGGCGCTGTTGACTGGCCTGCTGGGTAACATCGGCTTCAAGAGCGAAGATGAACCGGGCGCCGGCTACCTTGGCGCGCGCGGCATCAAGTTCAACATCTGGCCGGGCTCCTCGCTGCTGAAGAAGCCGGGCAAGTGGATCATGGCGGCCGAACTGGTCGACACCACGCGCCTGTATGCGCGCTGCGTGGCGCAGATCCAGCCTGAGTGGCTGGAGAAGGTCGGCGGCCACCTGCTGAAGAAATCGTGGGGCGAGCCGCGCTGGGAGAAGAAGACGGCGCAGGTCAGCGCGTCCGAACGGGCCACCTTGTACGGGCTGGTGGTGTACAGCCAGCGCCGCATCAATTACGGTTTGTTCAATCCGGTGGAGGCGCGCGAGATCTTCATCCGCGATGCGCTGGTCGGCGGCGACTACGAAACGCGCGCGCCGTTCTTCGCGCACAACCATAAACTGATCAAGGAAATCGAAAACCTTGAGCACAAGTCGCGCCGTCTCGATGTGCTGGTGGATGATGAACTGATCGCCGCCTTCTACGACAAGCTGATACCGGCCGACGTGGTCAACGGCGCCGGTTTCGAGAAGTGGCACAAGGATGCGACGGCCGCCGAGCCCAAGCTGCTGTACCTGAACCGCGACGAATTGATGCGCCACGAAGCGGCCGGCGTCACCACGGACCTGTTCCCGAAGATGATGTCGGTGACGGGCCTGGAGATGCAGCTGACCTATCACTTCGAGCCTGGCAGCGTGCGCGATGGCGTGACCATGTCGGTGCCGCTGTACGCGTTGAACCAGCTGCCGCGCGAGCGTTGCGAGTGGCTGGTGCCGGGCATGCTGAAGGAGAAGGTGCATCTGCTGCTCAAATCCCTGCCGCAGAAGCTGCGCCGCCATTGCGTGCCGCTGCCGGATTACGCCGCCAAGTTCTGCGAGCGTGTGCATGAAGCGGGTGTGTTCGGCCGTGGCGATCTGATTGACGCCATCATCGCCGACATCCGCGCGCAGATCACGATCTCGGTGCTGACCAGCGACTTCAAGCCGGAGACGCTGCCAGCCCACCACTTCATGAACTTCAAGGTGATCGACGAGCACGGACGCCAGCTGGAGATGGGCCGCAACCTGGCCACGCTGCAGGCGGAATTCGGCACGCAGGCGCGCGAGAGCTTCCAGAAGATGGCCGAGTCGTCGGGCGGCCAGGGCGTCAGCATGCGCGCGCTGGGTACGAGCGGCAGCGCAGGCAGCACCGCGTCGTCCGCATCGGCGAAAGCCTCCGCACCGGCGGCGCAAGGCAAGGGCGCGCCCGCCGCTGCGTCGACGGCCACCAGCGGTATCACGCTGACCGGCCTGACTTCGTGGACCTTCGGCGAATTGCCGGAACTGCTGGAGATCGCGCAAGGCAAGCTGACGCTGATCGGCTTCCCCGCGCTGGTCGACAAGGGCACGCACTGCGATCTGGAAGTGTTTGACGATCCGACCGTGGCCGCGCGCACGCACCGCGTCGGCCTGCGACGCCTGTTCTCGCTGCAGATGAAGGATCAGATCAAGTTCATCGAAAAGAGCATTCCCGGCTTGCAGCAGATGGGCATGCAGTTCATGAGCATGGGGACGCAGGAAGAGCTGCGCGAGCAGATCATCAACAAGGCGCTGGACATCGCCTGCCTGCAAGATCCGTTGCCGCTGGATGCAGCCGGTTTCGCCAAGCGCAAGGACGAGGGCAAATCGCGCCTGGTGCTGCTGGTGAACGAGATCGCGCGTCTGCTGTCGCAGGTGCTGACCGAGTTCCATGGCCTGCCCAAGCGCCTGCAGGGACTGCCCGCGCAGGCGGCGGCCGACATGCAGTCGCAGTTGCAGGGATTGGTCAACAAGCGCTTCCTGTCGGAGAACGAGTACAGTCAGCTGTCGCACTTCCCGCGCTATCTGAAGGCGATGAACGTGCGCATCGAGAAGCTGCGCGGCGACCCCGCGCGCGACGCCAAGCTGATGGCCGAATGGCAGCAGGCCGCGACACTGTACCAGCGCGCCAACAAGGACAAATCGGCAGGCAAGAACACCGATCCGAAGATGGTGGAATTCCGCTGGATGCTGGAGGAGTTGCGTGTGTCCTTGTTCGCGCAGGAGTTGCGCACGCCGATGCCGGTATCGGCCAAGCGTCTGCAAAAAGTGTGGGAGTCGATGCAGCGCTAAGCGTTGGTTATGAGCGCTGGCGTACGCAGCCTGGAGCGGCTTTCGGGGTAGACTTTATCGCAACAGGAGATCGCCGCGATGAAGAAAGCCGCCAGCAGTTTGTTGCGAACTTTGGTCCGCACGGGGACGCGGCAAAGCCGTTCCGTCAGCAAGCTCGTGACGGCACTGTTCACCGCCCCCGCAGCCGCCAAACCCAAACGAAAACGCAAGCCGGCCGCCAAGTCGAAACCCGCCAGCAAGGGGTCTGACCCCGGACGGGGTCAGACCCCGGCATCTGGTGTGCGGGGTCAGCGCGCGCCCCACGTCCCGCCCTCGCCGGGCAAATGGCTTGCATCGCACTACGCCGCACCCACGCGCCGTATGAGCTACTGGCTCTACCTGCCCGACAACCGGCCCGAAGACACGCAACGCAAAGGCCTGCCGCTGCTGGTGATGCTGCACGGCTGCCACCAGACCGCGACCCAGTTCGCGCAAGGCACGCGGATGAACCAGTGGGCCGAGCAGATGGGCTACGCCGTGCTCTATCCGCAGCAACTGGTCAGCGCGCAGGCGCAGCGCTGCTGGAAATGGTACGACCGCGCCACGCAGGAGGGGGGCGGCGACGTCCCCACCATCGTCGGCATGATCAACCAAGTGATGTCGCAATACGCCATCGACCGTTCGCGCATCTACATCGCCGGCATTTCGGCCGGCTCCGGCATGGCCAACATCATCGCGCTGAATCATCCGCAGCTGTTCGCCGCCATGGGGCTGCATTCAGGCCCGGTGTTCGGTGCTGGCCACAACACCATCGGCGCGCTGGGCGTGATGCAGCACGGCGCCGCCATGCGGTCCGAGGCCGCCGCGCACGAGGTGCTGATGCGCCATCCGCAATTCCCCGGCATGCCCGCGATCCTGATCCAGGGCGAGGGCGACCAGGTGGTCCGCCCGATCAACCAATTCCAGCTGGCGCATCAAAGCAGGCTGCTGAATCGCCTGTCCGCAGCGCCGAAGATCACGCACAAGCCGCAAGGACGCGGCGGCCGCCACAACGCCCACCAGCTGCACGATTTTTACGAAGGAAGAAAACTGCTGCTGCGCGTCGCCCGGATCGCTGACCTGGAGCACGCCTGGAGCGGTGGCGACCCCGCACTGGCCTTCAACGCCAAGGCCGGCCCGGACGCCAGCAAGATGATGCTGGAATTCTTCTCACGCCACCGGCGCGTATAGGTGGCGTATAGACGTTAAAGCAGAAAAGCCAGCGCGGCCACGATCGTCGGCGCCAGCGCGCCGGCCAGCAGGCCGATAGCGCCTATCGATTCATCCTGGAAGCCGCGCCGCAGCAGCGAGACGCCGGCCGGATTCGGTGCGTTGGCGATCACCGTCAAACCGCCGCCGGCCACCGCGCCGGCCACCAGCATGTATTGCGACTGCGCCGAAATCCCCTGGATCAATGAACCGAGATAGGTCAGCGCGGCGTTGTCGGTAATCGCCGTCAGGCCGAGCGCGCTGAAGAACAGCGCCATCGGCGGCAAGCTCTCGACGATGGGCTGCAACCACCATTGCTGCATGCCGCCCAACACCACCAGCCCGGCCAGGAAGAAGCCGACCAGCAGGCCTTCCTTGATGATCAGCGGATTCTGGTAGCGCTGGTAAGCCTGCGTGAATCCCAGGAACAGCATAAAGATGCCGAGGAACAGCACCGGGTGATGGCCCAGCAGCACCACCGCCGCCAGGAAGGTCAAGTGGATTGCGGTGACCGCCAACGGCACCGCCGGCGCCGCCGCGGCCTCGGCCGACGGCGCGGCCGGCGCCCGCAGATGCCGGCGCAGGACGAAAGTGATCGCGCTCGCGTTGATCAGCACCGCGATGGCCGCTTTCCAGCCGAAATGCGTGACCATGAAGGCGCTGTCCCATTGCCAGGTGCCGGCCACCATCAGCACCGGCGGCGCGGCGTAGGCGGTCAGCGTGCCGCCGATCGAGACGTTGACGAACAACACGCCCAGCGCGCCATACTTCAGCCATTCCGGCATGCCGTCGCGGAAGACCAGCGGCGCCAGCATCAGCGCGGCCAAGGTCATCGCGGCCGGCTCGGTGATCAGCGAGCCGGTCAGTGGCACCAGCGCCAGGCCGAACCACACCAGCGCCAGTTCGACGCGCATCGGCAGCAGCTTCGCCAGCACCAGCAGCAGGCGCTCCATGATGTCCAGCACCGGCCGCGAGGCGGCCACCACCATGACGGTGAACACGAACAGCGGCTCGGTATATTGACGCGATTCGGCGTAATGGATGGCCGACTCGCCCCCGCTCAGCAGCGCGATGGCGGCGATCAGGATGAAGGCCCAGAAGCCGAACACCACCTCCACTTCGCCCAGCAGGTGGAACAGGCCGGCGTGGCGCGGATGCCGGTGCGACAGTACCTCGAAGGATTTGGCTGCGAAGGTGTGCAGCAGCGCCAGTCCGAACAAAATGGCGCCGACCAGTTGGATGGTTTGCAAAGGATGTCCTTGTTGAGTTGCTTAAACCACATGGTACAGCATGGGCTACACGATACAGATTGGCCTTGCCAAAAACGGCCATAAATAGTACTGTGTATTTATACAGTATTTGCGGTAAAATCCGTTCCACATGATGAGCCGATCCGCCACCTCTTCCGCCCTTGTGCCCGAAGCCGTCCATCCATCGCTATGGCTGGCGTCGCAACTGGCGCACAGCGCCACGCGCTGCGTCGACACCGGCTTTGCCGCCTTGTCGGCGCAGCTGCCGGGCGGCGGCTGGCCGCTGGGCGTGCTGACCGACCTGCTGGTGCAGCAGCACGGCATCGGTGAGCTGCGCCTGCTGCGGCCGGCGTTGCTGGGCTTGGGCAAGCGGCCTATCGTGTTGCTGCAACCGCCGCATGCGCCGCAGGCGCTGGCGCTGGCGGCCCTGGGGCTGGAGCCGTCGCAGCTGATCTGGATACGCAGCGGCGCCAAGAGCGGCGACGCCTTGTGGGCCGCCGAACAGGTGCTGCGCAGCGGCTGTTGCGGCGCGCTGCTGCTGTGGCAAAACCATGCGCGCGGCGAAACGCTGCGCCGCTTGCACCTGGCGGCGCAAAGCGGGGATACGCTGTTCTGCATGCTGCGCCCGCTGGCGGCCGCGCAGGATGCCTCGCCGGCGCCGCTGCGGCTGTCGCTGCACACGGCGTCGGGCGGCATCAACATCGGCTTCGTCAAACGACGAGGGCCGCAGCGCGACACGCCCTTATTTTTGCCATTAACCCCATCGCTCCTACAACGCCATGCGCCTCTGGATCGGACTACACCTGCCACGGCTCCCGCTCGAAGTATTCTGCCCGCGCTGGTCGGATGACCGCTGCACCGTGGTGCTGGAGCAGGAGCGGGTAGTGGCCATGTCGGCGCTGGCGCGGCATGCCGGCGTCGACGTCGGCATGCGGCGCGGCGGCGCGCTGATGCTGGCGCCGCAATCGCAGTTCCAGCAGCGCGCGCCGCAGCGGGAGGCGGACGCGCAACACGCGGTGGCGATGGCGCTGCTGCAATTTACGCCGCAGCTGGCGCAGGCGGAGGAGGCCACGCTGCTGCTCGACGTCGGCGCCAGCCTGCGCCTGTTCGGCGGCATCCGCGCGCTGTGCCGGCTGGTGGCGGCCAGCATGGAGGCGCTTGGTTTCACGGCCATGCTCAGCTGCGCGCCCACCGCGCGCGGCGCCTGGCTGCTGGCCCGCAGCGATGCAGGGCGGGCCTTGACGATGGACGCGTTAGTGCGGCGCATGGACCGCTTGCCCGGCAGCCTGCTGCCTCCGGCTCGGCCCTACCTGAGCTGGTTGGAAGGCATAGGGTGCTTGACGCTGGGCGAGATGCGCCGCCTGCCGCGTCCCGGCTTGCAGCGCCGCTGCGGCAGGGCCTTGCTGGACATGCTGGACGACGCCTACGGCGAGCGTGCCGAGATGCATCAGTGGCTGGAAGCGCCGGCCAGCTTCCGCGCCAAGCTGGAATTGTTCGACCGCGTGGAGCACGCCGAGGCGCTGCTGTTCGGCGCGCGCCGTTTGCTGCAGCAGCTGACCGGCTGGCTCAGCGCGCGCCAGTTCGCGGTCGAGCGCATCCGGCTGTTGCTGGAGCATGAGCGCGGCAAGGTGGCCGGCCCGCCGACGGTGATCGACATCGTGCTGGCCGAGCCGACCTGGCGCGACGAGCATCTGGTGCGCCTGCTCAAGGAGCGGCTGGCCAAGCAGGTGCTGGACGCGCCGGTGATCGGCCTGTGCCTGGAGGCGCCGCAGGTGCAGCCGATGGCGCCGCCGAGCGATACGCTGTTTCCCGAGCCGGGCGGCAGCAAGGAGGACTGGCAGCGCCTGCTGGAACTGCTGACCGCGCGGCTGGGGCCGGACAACGTGCTGCAGGCGGCACCGCGCGCCGACTACCGCCCCGAGCAGGCCAACGCCTGGGTCAGCGTGCAGGAGAAAATCCGTCCCGCCGACGCCCGCGCCCAGCTGCCGCCGGACATGCCCAGCCTGCCGCGTCCGGCGTGGCTGCTGGCCAAGCCCATTCCCCTGCTGATGCGCGACCACCGGCCGTTCTACGGCTCGCCGCTGAAGATCATGTCCAGCGGCGAGCGCATCGAGGCCGGCTGGTGGGGCGCCATGCAAACCCGCGACTACTTCATGGCCGAGGGCGACGATTTTGCCCACTACTGGCTGTACCGCGAGCGCACCGGCCACGAGGGCGAGCAGTCGGCGCGCTGGTATCTGCACGGTTTGTTTGGTTAAATAGCGTCTGCCATCATTCACGGGACAGCGCATGCGATCACATCGACAGGAATTCCTTGGCGCCGACGGCCAGAAACTGGCATCCCGGCTGGATATGCCGGACGGCGCCATTCGGGCCTACGCCTTGTTTGCCCACTGCTTCACCTGCGGCAAGGACGTGTTTGCCGCCAGCCGCATCGCGCAGGCACTGACCGAGCATGGCTTTGCCGTGCTGCGTTTCGACTTCACCGGCTTGGGCGCCAGCGAGGGCGAATTCGCCAACACCAATTTCTCGTCCAACCTGGCGGACCTGCTGGCGGCGGCCGCCTACCTGCGCGCCGACCACCACGCCCCCAGCCTGCTGATCGGCCACAGCCTGGGCGGCGCGGCGGTGCTGGCGGTGGCCGCGCAGGTGCCGGAGGCCAAGGCGGTGGTGACCTTGGCCGCGCCCAGCGATCCGGTGCGCGTGACCGGCTTGTTCAGCCAGCACCTCGACGAGATCGCCAGCGAGGGCGAGGCGCAGGTGCAGCTGGCGGGCCGGCCTTTCCGCATCAAGCAGCAATTTGTCGAGGATGCGGGCGGGCACAATTTGAAGGTGAAGATCGCGGCCCTGAAGCGGGCCTTGCTGGTGATGCACGCGCCGGGCGACGACACGGTCGGCATCAGCAACGCGATGGAGATTTTTACCGCCGCCAAGCATCCGAAAAGCTTCATCTCGCTTGACAGCGCGGACCACCTGCTGACCGAGCGCGACGATGCCGTCTACGTGGCGAACCTGATCGCGGCCTGGAGCGACCGCTACATTTGATGTCATTCTCGCGACAGCGGGAATCCATGCTGAGCCAACTGCGGCCCGGTTCCATAGATTCCCGCCTGCGCGGGAATGACTATTATTCGTCGTCGAATTCTTCGGCGAGGTCTTTCCAGCCCTTGCCGGCGGCGAAGGTGTTGAATTCGTCCGGCGCTTCCAGCACCAGCAGCTTGCTTTCCTGGAGCACGGAATCGCCGGCGGTCAGGGCCGGGCCCTTGTAGCCGACGGTGCGCAGCTGCGCGACCACGGCGTCGATCAGCGATTTGTCCTTGTGCAGGCCGCTGATCGAGGTGGAAAAGTCCACGTACACGTCGATCGCGCCGTAACCTTCGTCGAAGATACGGATCGCCTTGGCGTCGTAGGCACGGCCGGAGCCGTCGGTGGCCTTGAAGGGGCCGCTGAGTTGGATGTCGGTGTCTTTGTTCATCCGGTTAGCATACACCAAAACAGCCAAACGCCAAGGCCGCCGCCCTAGCGCGAGACGGTGTTGCGGCCCTTGTGCTTGGCCCGGTACAAGGCCTGGTCGGCCTGTTCGTAGATTTCTTCCTGGCTCAGCGTGGCGTCCGGCGCGATGAAGGCCAGCCCCAGCGACAGCGTCACGTGGCCGCAGGGCGGGTTGCCCTGGTGCGGGATCAGGCGGGCCGCCAGGTCGGCGCGGATCTGCTCGGCCAGCGCCTCGCTCTCGTCGGCGTTGTGGCTGGCGAACAGGCAGGCGAACTCGTCGCCGCCGATGCGGAAGCTCAGGTCGCCCGGACGGCTCAGCGCCCGCTGCATGGCATCGGCCACTGCCTTCAGCACCTGATCGCCTTGCGGATGGCCGTAGCTGTCGTTGTATTCCTTGAAGCGGTCGACGTCGATCAGCAGCAGCGTCAGCAGGCGCTGGTCGCGGTGCGCGCGCTTTTGTTCTTCGCTGAAGCGGATGTTGAAGTAGCGCCGGTTCTTCAGCCCGGTCAGCTCGTCGGTCACGCTGTCGAACTGCGCGGCCTTGGCGTCGGTGATGTCGGTGGAGACGGCGCAGGTGGCGTAGACCCGGCCGTCGTCGTCGAGCAGCGGGAACTTCACCGTCATGTAGGTGTGCAGCGTCTTGTCGCGGTGGTAGACCGACTCCTCCTCGTTGACGGCGCGCCGTTCCTGCGCGGCCGTGCGGTCGTTGCGCCACAGCTGTTCGGCGATTTCACGCGGGAATAGTTCGAACACGTTCGCGCCGACAAAGGTGGCGGGGTCGTAGCCGTCGAGGATATCGAAATGGCGGTTGGCCATCGTGATATTGCCTTGCAAATCCTTGGTCGAAATCAGGATGGGGGCGTTGTCGAGCAGGGCGTGAAAAATGCGGTCGGACGCGCGTAGCTGGTCGAGCTCGGTGCGCGGTGGAGGGCGGGGATCGGTCCGGTCTGGCATGGGGCCAGTATAACCCGGGGGGGCGCTGCCGCAAGCGGCCGGCGCCCCGTTGAAGCGACAATTACTTTAGCGGTTGCAGAATTGCCTCAAGGCGGTCCGGCGTGCCCTCGATGCGCTCCAGGCGCGGATACTTCAGGCCGTCGTGGTAATCGAGCACAAAGGTCTGGTACATGCCGGCTTTTTTCACCAGCAAGGTGATAGGCTCCTTGCCGGTCTTGGCGGCCCTGACGGCGGCGCGCAGCACTTCGGCCTTGTAGGCGCGGCCGTTCACGGCCAGCAGCGTGCTGCCGCCCGACAGGCCCGCCTTGAAGCCCACGCCTTCCCACTGGAAGGCTTCCAGCTTGCCCTCCGAGCCCACCGAGAAGCCCAGCGAGTACTGGAAGTTGGCCGACTTGCTTTGCTCCTCCTGGGCCTTGAGGAAGTCGGTCGGCTTGTCGGTGTACACCAGTTTCCAGCCGGCGCGCGCCAGGCCGTCCAGCGGCGCGCCGGGGCCGTGGCCGTCCAGGCGGGTGCGCAGGAAGCCGGCCCAGTCGTAAGGCTGGACCGCGTTGAGCGCCTTCACCACATCGTCGAAGGTGTAGTGCATGGCCACGTTGACGCCGTCGTCGACGCCGAAGAAGCTGCGGGCGAAGTCGTTGAGCGAGCGCTTGTCGCCGGACTTTTCGCGGATCAGCGTGTCGGCGTCCAGCCAGATCAGCTCACCTTCGGAATAGTAATCCTCGGCGCGCTGCCAGTTGTTCCAGCCCTGCGGGCGGCGGGCGTTGACGATCGGGTCGTTGGTGGTGTCCTGCATCGCGCGCCATTCGCGGCCGCGGGTGTTGTCGTAGCGGGCGGCGGTGGCGGCCAGCAGGTCGCGCGTGTGCTCGGGCTTGATCAGGCCGGAGCGCGCGGCGATCACCGCGCCCCAGTACTGGGTCTGGCCCTCGTACACCCACAGCAGCGAGTTCTGCAGCGGCGTGTTGAAGTTGGGGACGTTCTGGTCGGCCGGGCGGCGGAACTTGCCGTTCCACGAGTGCGTGAATTCATGCGGCAGCAGTTCGCGCGTCGTCTCGTGCTTGGCCCAGTCGCTGAAGTAACCCAGCTTGACGCCGTTCTCGCTCGACTGGTGATGCTCGCGGCCGATGCCGCCGAACTCGTCGCTGACGGCGAACAGGAAATCGTAGTGCTGATAGTGGCGCGAGGCGAACAGCTTGTAGGCCTGCTGCACCATGGCGCGGTGCGGGGCGATTTGTTCCGGCGTCGCCTCCAGCTGCTCGGCCGAGTCGGCCACGACGTTCAGGTGCACCGGCACCCTGGCGCCCGGATCGAGGTCGATGCGGCGGAAGTAGCGGCCGGCGAACAAGGGCGAATCCATCATCGCTTCCAGGTCGAGCGGCTTGAAGGCGATCTGGTCGCCGTCGCGCGCGGCCGTTTCCAGCGCGGTGCCGTACTGCCAGCCGGCCGGCACCGTCAGGTTGGGCTGCATGGTGATGCGGCGGCTGTTGTAACCGGCCGGGTACAGGGTCAGCGATTGCCATTGCACGCCGACGATGTCGTTGGTGATCGTGGTGCGGCCCTGGTTCGCCTCGGTCGGCGACAGGTACTGGAATTCCACGTCCACCGACGAGGCGTCGTCCGGCACCTCGATATGAAAGGCGTAGACGTTGACGGTGTCGCGCTGCCAGTCCAGCGGCTTGCCGTTGGCGCTGACCTTGAGGCCGGCGAACTGGTTGAGCGCGCCGCTGGGGCCGTGGTTGGCCGGTATCCACTGCGGATAGAGCAGGGTCAGTTTGCCGGGCACGGCGGGGATGCTCTCGCGTACGCGGAAGATTTGCTGCGCCGTGTTGGTGGCGTCCACTTTCAAGACGATGGTGCCTGGGTAAGGCTGTTCGGAGATGGCTTCTGCCTGGGCGCTGAAGGCGGTAGCCAACAGGACGGCGAGGGCGGCACGTGATATGGACATGTGGTCGATAACAAGGGTGGACAAGAGGGCGAGTGTAGCATGCGGGCAACTTGTAAATCTGGCAAAAAGACGGCGCGGCGCGGTGTAAATATTTTTGAAAAATTTTGCGGCTCTGGGGATCTTGTGGCCGTTTTTCAAGGCCTTGAAAGGCCCGAAACCCATCCTTATATCGGACTCAGTGGTTGCCCAGATGGGGACCACCGAGGGGAATCTTCCCCGTCCATATCGCTTAACTTTAAAAGGATATTCATCATGCGTACTTTTGACCTGACCCCACTGTATCGTTCCGCCATCGGCTTTGATCGCCTGGCACAACTGCTCAACGACGCCCAGCGCGGCGACGCCACCCCAAGCTATCCACCGTACAACATCGAGCTGGTGTCGGAAGACAAATACCGCATCGTGATGGCGCTGGCCGGCTTCGACCGTTCGGAAATCGACATCACCTTCGAGCGCGATTCGCTGCACATCGTCGGCCGCAAGCAGAAGGACACCACCGAGCGCACCTATCTGCACCGCGGCATCGCCGCCCGCGATTTCGAGCAGCGCTTCCAGCTGGCCAACCACGTCAAAGTGACCGGCGCCACCTTCGACAACGGCATGCTCAATATCGAACTGGTGCGCGAAGTGCCCGAGGCGCTGAAGCCACGCAAGATCGTCATCGACGGCAGCGACAACGTCACCGCCCTGGAGCAGCGCCAGGCCGCCTGATCCGCTAATTCGTCATTCCCGCGCAGGCGGGAATCCATGCTGCGCCTCTGACGACGCGATGTATGGGTTCCCGCCTGCGCGGGAACGACGGCTTTTGAACTGGCCGGTATATCCGGCCAGTTTTGCGTAAACCAGCCTTGGGTGTAAGCAATTGTTTTGTTAAGACGGGTCTAAGTTTTTGCCCTCATATTGGATACATCTACAAACCTCATTCAATTCAGGAGTGCAGCTATGTCCGAATCTACTCTCAAACGTGCAGCCCTCGCCGTGGCAGTGCTGGGCGTGATAGGCGTGGGTGGCGCCGTCGCCGTCAAACAAGGCAATGCCGTTGCCGCCGCTCCCGTGGTACTGCAGGCCGTCGCGCCGGTGCAGGCCGCCGCGCCAGTCGCCGTGCCTGCGCCCATGATGGCGCTGCCCGACTTCAGCGTGATCGCCGCCCATAACGGCCCGGCGGTGGTCAACATCAGCGTCACCGGCAGCACCAAGGTCGGCTTCGACGGCGGCGAGCAGGCCGGCCGTGGCGATCCGTTCGCCGACGATCCTTTCTATGAATTCTTCCGCCGCTTCCAGGGCCCGCAGCAGCGCGGCGGCCCGCGCAGCGTGCCGACCCACGGCCTCGGCTCCGGCTTCATCGTCAGCGCCGACGGCATCATCCTGACCAACGCCCACGTGGTGCGCGACGCCAGCGAGGTGGTGGTCAAGCTGACCGACCGCCGCGAATTCCGCGCCAAGGTGCTGGGCTCCGATCCGAAGAGCGACGTGGCCGTGCTGAAGATCGACGCCAAGAACCTGCCGGTGGTGCCGCTGGCCAAGGGCAACGACCTGAAGGTGGGCGAATGGGTGCTGGCGATCGGCTCGCCATACGGCCTCGATAACACCGTGACCGCCGGCGTGGTCAGCGCCAAGGGCCGCTCGCTGCCGGACGGGAACGTGCCGTTCATCCAGACCGACGTCGCCGTCAACCCCGGCAACTCGGGCGGCCCGCTGTTCAACACGCGCGGCGAAGTGGTCGGCATCAACTCGCAGATCTATAGCCAGACCGGCGGCTACCAGGGCCTGTCGTTCGCGATCCCGATCGACGTGGCGGGCAAGATCAAGGACCAGATCGTTGCGACCGGCAAGGTCACCCATGCCAAGCTGGGCGTGGGGGTGCAGGAGGTCAACCAGGGCTTTGCCGACTCGTTCAACCTGGCCACGCCGGAGGGCGCGCTGGTGTACAACGTCGAGAAGGGCAGCCCAGCCGATAAGGCCGGCCTCAAGCCCGGCGACGTGATCCGCGCGCTCAACGGCAACAAGATCGTCAGCTCCGGCGATTTGCCGGCCATCGTCGGCCTGGCCTCGCCAGGTGATAAGGTGACGATGGAAGTCTGGCGCCAGGGTAAGCCGGTACAATTGAGCGCCACGCTGGGCAACGCCAACGACAAGGTCGCGGCCGCCGACGATGACCGCACCGAGCAGGCCAACGCCAAGCTGAAGCTGGGCTTGTCGCTGCGGCCGCTGGAAAACATGGAGAAGCGCCAGTCCGGCATCCCGAACGGCTTGCTGATCGAGGATGCGCGCGGCGCGGCGGCCGATGCCGGCGTGCAGCCGGGCGATGTGCTGCTGTCGGTGAACGGCCGTCCGGTCAACTCGGTCGACCAGGTGCGCGATGTGGTGGGCAAGTCCGGCAAGTCGGTGGCATTGCTGATACAGCGCGGCGACGATAAAATCTTCATACCGGTGCGTTTGGGCTAAGCCCGCGGGCCGGCAGAACGCAACACAAAAACAGAAAGGAAACAATATGCGACTTCTGCTGGTAGAAGACGATACGATGATCGGCGAGGTAGTGCTCGACCTGCTGAGGGCCGAGCACTACGCGGTGGACTGGGTTAAGGATGGCGCGATGGCCGACACCGCGCTGCAGACCCAGACCTACGACCTGGTGCTGCTGGACCTGGGCCTGCCGCGCAAGGATGGCCTTGAAGTGCTGCGCTCGATGCGCGCGCGCAAGGAGCTGACCCCGGTGCTGGTGGCCACCGCGCGCGACGCCAAGGAGCAGCGCATCGCCGGCCTCGACGCCGGCGCCGACGACTATGTCCTTAAACCCTACGACCTCGACGAACTGCTGGCGCGCATCCGCGCCTTGCTGCGCCGTTCGGCCGGCCGCGCCGAGCCGATCTTCGAGCACGGCGGCGTCAGCGTCAATCCGCAAACCCGCGAAGTGCTGGCCGACGGCAAGCAGGTCAGCCTGTCGGCGCGCGAATGGGCGGTGCTGGAGGCGCTGATCGCGCGGCCCGGCATCGTGCTGTCGCGCCACCAGCTGGAGGAAAAGCTGTACAGCTGGAAGGATGAAGTCAACAGCAACGCGGTCGAGGTCTACATCCATGGCCTGCGCAAGAAGCTTGGCGCGGAACTGATCCAAAACGTGCGCGGCCTGGGATACATGGTACCGAAGCTATGAAGGCGATGAAGGTGAGGCTGCCGTCGCTGCCGCGGGTGCCCGTGGTGACCCACTCGCTGCGCGGCCGTCTGCTGTGGTTTCTGCTGGCCGCCATCACCATGGCGGCCATCGCGCAGGCGATGATCGCCTACCGCAGCGCGCTCAGCGACGCCGACCAGATCTTCGACTATCACATGCAGCAGATGGCGATGTCGCTGCGCTCCAGCGCCACGCTGACCAACAAGGCGGCCGACACGGCGGCCGATCCCGAAAACGACGACCTGGTGGTGCAGGTGTGGACGCCGGACGGCGCCCAGGTGTTCCGTTCGCTGTCGCGCGCGGCGCTGCCGCAGCGCGCCGTGCTGGGCTTCTCCAACGTCAAGGCCAACAACACCACCTACCGCATCTTCTCGGTGCAGACCAGCAACCAGACGGTGCAGGTGGCGCAGGACATGGCGGTGCGCCAGCGCATGGCCGGCACGCTGGCGCTGCGCACGGTCGGCCCGATCGCCGTGATGGCGCCGGTGCTGATGCTGGTGGTGTGGTGGGTGGTCAGCGGCTCGCTGGCGCCGGTGTCGCGCGTCAAGCGGCAGGTGGCGGCGCGCCAGGCGGACGACCTGTCGCCGGTCTCCGAAAACGATCTGCCCGACGAGGTGCTGCCGCTGGTGCACGAGCTCAACCTGCTGTTCGGCCGCGTGCGCACCGCCTTCGAGGCGCAGCAGCACTTCGTCGCCGACGCCGCGCACGAACTGCGCTCGCCGCTGGCGGCGCTCAAACTCCAGGTGCTGAGCCTGGAGCGGGCGCAGGACGAGGCCGCACGCAGCATCGCCATCGGCCGCGTCACGGCCGGCATCGAGCGCGCCACGCGGCTGGTGGAGCAGTTGCTGGTGCTGGCGCGCCAGGAAGGCTCGGTCAACGATGTCAAGCTGGAGCCGGTCAGCATCACCGAGCTGGTCAAGCGCTCGCTGGGCGACATGGCCGGGCTGGCGCAGGCGCGCCAGATCGACCTGGGCCTGGACCACGCCGACGAAGCCACGGTGGACGGCCAGCCGGACGCGCTGATCATCCTGCTGCGCAACCTGATCGACAACGCCATCAAGTACACGCCGGCCGGCGGCACCGTCGATATCGACCTGCACCGTAGCGCCGGCGCCACAAAGGCCGCGCCTGGCCGCGTGGTGCTCAGCGTCGAGGATTCCGGCCCCGGCATCCCGCCGGAAGAGCGCGAGCGCGTGTTCAGCCGCTTCTACCGCGTGCCGGGCAGCCAGGCCGGCGGCAGCGGCCTGGGGCTGGCGATCATCAAGTCGATCGCCGAGCGCCACGGCGCCGTGCTGACCCTGGGCCAGTCCGAACGCCTGGGCGGGCTGCAGGTCAAAGTCGATTTTCCTGAGACTGCAAGGGCCACTCCAGTCTAAAATGCCACTTTGACATTGGTGTTGGAGTGGCGTATGAAGAAAATCGGCTTTTCGGGCACCCTGGACCCGATCACCAACGGCCATATGTGGGTGATGAACGAAGCCCGTTCGCTGGCGGACGAGGTGGTGGTGTTCCTGTCCGAAAACCCGGCCAAGAAGCCCAAGTTCTCGGCCGAGGAGCGCAAGAGCATCATCGCCCTCAGCTGCGCCGAGCAGGGCTGGGACAACGTCAAGGTGGTCATCGTCAAGGGCGACTACACCGCGCGCGCCGCCAAGAAGCAGGGCGTGCACTGCCTGATACGCGGCATCCGCACCACCGCCGATTTCGACTACGAGAACCTGATCCAGCAAACCAACGTCGACGTGCTGCAAGGCGCCAAGACCATCTTCGTGATGCCGCCGCGCGACCTCGGCTCGGTCAGCTCCAGCTTCGTCAAGGCGCTGGAGGGGCCGATCGGCTGGAACTGGATCATGAAGAAATTCGTGCCCGGCCCGGCCTACCACGCCTGGGTGCTGAGCTGGCTGCGCAAGGAGTGGGAGACGCTGTGGGACTACGAGCACCGCGACGCCACCGCCATCGCCCACGCCGACCAGTGGTTCGTGCAGCTGACCGGCGCCACCGCCTACGGCGGTCCGGCGCGCCACTATCACAACCTCGACCACCTGGTGCACGGCCTGTGCGAGATCCGCGTGTGGGCCGCCAACACCCGGCCCGATCCTGCCGACGTCGACATCGTCAAGCAAGCCTTCTGGTTCCATGACGCCGAGTACGGCCACAGCGGCGAGCCGGGCGCGCTGACCAACGAGGAAGCCAGCGCCCAACTCTGGCTGGGCAGCCACCTGGGGCAGGAGATGGGCGACGCCGCCGAACTGATACGCGCCACCGACCATTTCCAGGAAGCCTCGATCAGCCACCGCCTGAAGGACACCCTGCTCAGCGTCGACCTGGCCATCCTGGGGCAGGATGACGAGGTCTACCAGAACTACGCGCGCGCCATCCGCCAGGAATACATCCACCTGCCGGACGTCAAATACCGCGAACAGCGCGGCGGCGCGCTGGCCCATTTGTGCCGCAAGGCCAATGCGGGCCAGTTGTTCGGCAACGACTATTTTGCCGACCAGTACAACGAGCGCGCCATAGACAATATGCAGCGCGAGATGGAAGCGCTGGCGGTAAAGTGAAAAAATCAGCTGCGCTCCGTCACAGGGGCGTGGCTGCCTGTCCGGCATTTACCAGCCGCTGACCGAACCGGGCCTAGTGCGGCGGCAGTTCGACTTGCTCCTTGCGCGCGGCGATCTCGGCGCCCAGCGCATCGAGGTCCAGCTTGGTGTTGCGGACTTTGGGGAACATCTCGGTCTCTTCTTCCTGGACGTGGTGTTCGATCAGCTCGGACAGTACCTTGACCTTGGCATCGTACAGGTCGTCGGTGGGTTCCATCGAGATGATTTGTGCGATCAGGTCCTTGGCCGACGCGTGCTCAACGGCGGCCTCGTCCATGATGTCGTCGGCCTTGATGGCGGCGCGCGCGGCAGGGTAGAAGATTTCCTCTTCCACCGTGGCGTGCTTGGTCAGTTCGGTGCAGATCTGCAAAGCCAGTTTCTGCTTGCTGACGCGGGCGCGGTCGCCCAGTCCTTCATACTGTTCGAACAGCGACTTGACGTGTTCATGGTCTTCCGTCAGCAGCGTGATCGCGTCCTGCTGATCTGTCTCGGTGGGTATCGGCTTGGGGATCTTGTCCTGCGTATGGGTGGTGCTTTTCATGTCGGCTCCTTGCATGGCGAATGGATGGGGGGACTGCTTACCCAGTCTAGGAGCGCGATCAATGACGGTCTGTGCGTTGTTCAACGGAGTCGTTGTTGCCGTTGGCTTTGAATGCGATCGAGATCGTCGATCGCCTCAGAAGCGATTCCAGTTGTTGTGGCGGTGCTCGGCGGCTTCCTTGAGCAGGTAGCCGGCGCGGCGTTCGTCCTTGGGACTGAGGGCGTCGCCCAATTGCACCGTCATTGCCAGCTCCTGGATCGCTGGCGGATACTCGTGCTCGGCGGCTTCTTCCAGCAGGTGGCGGGCCTGGGCGCTGTCCTGCGCGACGCCGCGGCCTTCGCGGTAGATGTAGGACAGCAGGAACATGGCGTGTGGATTGCCAAGCTCGCTGGCGGTGTTCAGCCAACGCGCGGCCTGCGCATCGTCGCGCGCGACGCCGTCGCCGTTTTTGTAGAGCATGCCCAGCATCAGCGCCGCCCTGGCATGGTTTTGTTTGGCGGCCATCGCGTACCACGGCGCCGCCGCAGCCGGCGCCGCCGGCACGCCGGTCACGCCCACGCGCAGCATCTCGCCCAGCTGGAACGCCGCGTCGACGTCGCCGCTGCGCGCGGCCTGCTCAAACAGCTTCAGCGATTCCGCCCGCTGCGCCGGACGGGTCTGATACAACAGCGCCAGTTCGCGCTGCGCCACCGGCATGTTCTGCGCCGACCACGCCATCAGCTTGCGCTCGGCGCTGGCGTCGGCCTGCTGCATGGCCTTCATGCCCACCGTCTCGATTTGCGCCGAGTTCGGCTTTTCCTGCTGCAGCTGGCAGCCGAACAGGAACACGCCGGCCAGCAGGCCGACCAGCGCTACGCCGGGATAATTTTTAACTTGCATAAAGACCTCACGACCAGCGGAGCCGGCATCGCCGGCCCCGCGCACCACGCTTGAATTATTTGCTCAGATCCACAGAGTACTTGGCGAAGCCGCTGGCATCCAGCGCGCCCTCGGCCGTGACGGCGGTGATGCCGCTGCCCTTCGCCAGCGCCAGATGGCCGGGCGCCGAACGCAGGATCACTGGGCCGGCGGTCGCCACCTTGACGAAGCTCCAGCTGCGCGCGCTGCCGTTGGCCGCCAGCGTGACCTTGCCGCTGGCCGCGCCCTGCGCCGTCAGGTAGTTGCTGACCACGGTCTGGTTGGCGTCCGGCGACTTGATGATGGTCTTGCTGCCGTCGATGCCGGGCACGGCGCCGCCGCCGCCCGCGCGATAGTCGTTGGTGGCGACGATGAAGTCGTCGCCATCGGCCACGGCCTTGCCCAGGTAAGTCAGGTTGACGATGCGGCTGCCGACCGGCTTGGTCACGTCGATCTGGTAGGTCAGCGCGTTGTTCTCAGCGTAGAACACGTCGTAGTTGTAGATCGTGCCATACGACGGCACCAGGTCTTGCTCGGTGGTCTTGGCCGGGTCGATCTGGCCGAACTGCTTGGCGGCCGTTTCCAGCCAGGCCTTCAGGTCCGAACCCTTGATCTTCACCGCCTGCAGGTTGTTGTTGCTGTACAGGTAGAGGTCGCCCGGATTGCGCACTTGCAGGCCGACCGGCGCGGCGGCGCTGGCGCCCGGCGCGACGTCGGTGAAGTCCGAAGGACCGTTGCGGCCGGCCTTGAACGGCGCGCTGCACGAGATCACCGGAATGTTCTTGTAGCTGGCGATGGTGGCATCGGTGCTGGCGGCGATGAATTTCTTCACGTAGTCCAGCTGCGCCTGGTTGACCAGCTGGATCGCGCTGACGTCGCCGACCAGCGAGAAGTAGGCCGACATTTCAAAGTCGGTGGTCACGCCCAGCGGCTGTTTGGCGTAGGCGATGGTGGCCGCGTGCTCGGTGGCGACGATGGGCGCGATGGCCGGATCGGCCTTCACGATGGTGGCGCCGTCGGTGTACTTGAAGCCGCGCGATTCCACGCTGGTCTTATCCTGCTGCACCACCCATTTGCCACTGGTGAAGACCAGCGTCATCTTGATGATGCCCAGACGGCGGCCCCAGCTCTGCGCCATCACGGTCGGCACGCCGTTGACGAAGCCGTTGACGGCGTCGATCCTGGCGCTGGCCGGGAAGGCGGCGAACGATGGGTCCAGCGCCGGCGCGCCGGTCTCTTTACCTTTCGGGAAGATCAGGTGCGAATGGCCGATCAGCAGCGCGTCGATGCCGGTGCTGGTCAGGTGATAGCTGCCGTTTTCCATTTTCGGGCTGTAGGTGCTTGGGTCGAGGCCGCCGTGCGACAGCGCCACCACCAGGTCGGCGCCCTTGGCGCGCATCTCCGGCACGTACTGCTTGGCCGCTTCCTGCACGCCGCTCACGGCGACCTTGCCGGTCAGGTTCTTCTGGTCCCAGTCCAGGATCTGCGGCGGCACGAAGCTCATGATGCCGATGTTCAGCTTGACGTCGACCTTGGTGCCGTCCAGCTTGGTGGCGGTGAAGGTGCGCGGCAGCAGCGTGTACGGCTGCACGATGGGCTTGTTGCTGGCTGCGCCGGTGACGTTGGTCAGCACCAGTGGGAAGGCTGGCGCGCCGCAGGTGCCGCTTGGCTTGCTAACGCCCGGAATGCCGAAGTCGGTATTGGTGATCTGGCTCAGCAGCGGCAGGCCGTAGTTGAACTCGTGGTTGCCGAAGCCGCCGCCATCGTACTTCATGGCGTTCATGACTTTGTGCACGGCCATGGTGTCGGTGCAGGCGACCGGCTTGGTGACGGCTTGCATGTCGCCCAGCAGGGTGCCCTGGATGACATCGCCGTCGTCCAGCAGCACGTTGTTCGGGTTTTCCGCGCGGGCCGCGCTGACCAGGGTCGAGGTGCGCTCCAGGCCCAGGCTGGTGTCTTCCGCCAGTGAGTAGTAGTTGTAGCTCATCACATTGGCGTGGATGTCGGTGGTTTCCATCAGCGCCAGCGTGACGGTCGTGCCTTCGGCGATGGCTGGCGGCGCCGTGTAATCGCCACCGCAACCGACCAGACCCGCTGCCGTCAATGCAGCCAACATCACCAGATTTGTTTTCATTGCATCCTCAAATTAGGAAAATTCAAGGTCGGGACTGTACCTAACGTACATGACATAGTCGTGACAAAACACAAACAATTGTTTGTCCTGTGGCGCGATTTAACAGGGATTTGTCGTGATTTCGCGATACCGCCAGGGTGGCTGTCGCTATTCTGGCAAGCGATGCCGGGGTCACAAACGCCGGCGCGCACAGAGATGCGTCATCCTTCGGCCAAGCACCCATGGCGAGAAGGCAGGCAACTAACCAAAAGATGGACCACAACAGCGGCTCTGACGGCAGCGCTTATCGGGCGCTGCCGGCCACGACGGCCCGCCGTCCTAATAGGCCCACAGCGGCCCAGCCTTGCCGTTGACGGCGCCCCCTTCGAACACGACAAACACGCGGCGGCCGTAGAAGAAGGGCAATCCCCAATCAAAGTAAGTGCCGGCCCCGGCTGTGTTGCCCACCGTGCCGCCGACCTGCGCCGCCGAGATGGTCGAGGCCAGCTGCACCAGGTTGGCGACGTTGAAGTTGACCACGCCACTGGCGCTGCCGTCGGCTGCCGCATTGGTGGCGCTGAGCGAGAGCGTCGCAGCCGGGCAATAGAAATCCCCTCCCGAACAAGTGCGTATCGTGCTGTCGCTGAAAAAGTAGCCGTTGGAGCCGCTGTCGATGAAGCTGGCGCCGTAGGTCTGGCCCTTGTAGGTGGTGCTGAAGTCGCCGCTGCTGTTGGCCTTGAACAGGGTCTCGCCGGCGAGGGTGTTGTTGCTCTGGGTGTTGACGCCGAAGATCAGCGTGCCGCTGACCGACGTCAGCCCGGCCGTGCCGACGCTGGGCAGCACCAGCAGCACGCCGTTGTTGTTGACCGCGAACGACGCCACCGGATTGCTGACCTGCGACGCCAGCGCCATGTTGCTGGCGACGCAGCCGTTGCTGGTGCAGGCGTAGTAGGCGCCGCTGACCGCCGATCTGGCGCAGCTGTCGCCGCAGTCCTGCTTGAACAGGCCGACCCCGAGGATGCCTTTGGCGCCCATCGCCGCCAGCGTGCCGAGGCTGTTGCCGGCGCTGCTGCAACTGGACGGCGTGGCCGCGTAGTTGGCGCCGCCGTCGGCAACCACCTGGATCGAGATGCCGGCCGCCAATTCATCGGCCATGCGGACGTCGGCCTGGCGTACCGCGCCCCAGGTGTAGCCGCTGATGAACTTGGCGCATTCGCCGGCGTCGGCGCCGGACGGCGTCTTCACCGTGGGCAGGTTCAGCGCCGCATCGAGCGGCGCCAGCAGGCGCAGGCCGTAGGAGCCGGTGTCGAGCAGCACGTGGTCGATGGTCTGGCAGGTAGTGGTGCCGGGCTGGCATACCGTCACGCTGACATACGGAATATTGATCGCGCCGTTGATGCCGGTCGGGCCGCTGTCGACCACGATGGCGGTGCTGTTGCTCAGCGGCGCAGTCACGCTGAGCGCGGCGCTGGCTTTGACGTTGCCGCCGTCGCCGGTGCAGGACAGGGTGTAGACAAAATTGCCTGCAACGTTGGGGACGACGCTGACCGAGCCCGACGTGGCCTTGGCGCCGCTCCAGGCACCGCCGGCGGTGCAGTTGCTGGCGTTGGCCGACGACCAGCTCAGCACCGAACTCTGCGCGGTGGTGATGCTGGCCGGCGCCAGCGTCAGGTTGACGGTGGGCGAGGGCGGCGGCGTGCTGACGACAACGCTGGTGGTCTTGCTGACGCCGCTGCAGGTGACGGTGTAGAAAGCGGTGCCGGCCGCGCCGGCCGTGACAGTCTGCGAGCCGCTGTTGTCCAGCGCACCGCTCCAGGCGCCCGAGGCGGTGCAACCGGTCGCGCTGGGATTGCTGACGCTCCAGCTCAGCGTGACGACTTGGCCGACCGTGGTGGCGGTCGGCGTGGCGCTGATGCTGACCACGGGCGTGACAGTGGCATCGGCCTGGCTGGTGGGCGTTGTGGCGGCGGTGTTGCTGCCGCCGCCACCGCCGCCGCAGGCGCTGAGGATCAGCGCGAGCATGAGGTTGGCGAGCCAAATGAACCAGGCAGAGCCGGACGCGGCCAGCAGGGCCGCGCCGGCGCGATGCCGCAGCCGGCCGGTGGCGAGGGAACGGTGCATGCGCGTCTCCCTATTCGATGGTGGACGTATCGAAGCCGGCCGGCAGCGCGCCGGGTATCCACGCGTGGCCGGCATAGGCGCGCATGTGTCCGCCGGAGACGATCACCAGGTCCGGCTGTTCGAACGCCAGTTGCGAGTGTCCCGCCTTGGGACGCTTGCCGGCGGTGCTGGTCAGCACGGCGAACTTGTCGCCCAGCAGGGTGCGCAGGTCGGGCAGGGCCGGGCCGTTCCAGCTGACGGCGAACACCGTGCCTTGCGTGTTCACATACTCGCGCACGACGGTGCCGCTATCGAGCGTGCTCTGGCTGACGGTGTAGACGCCCGTGTTGTCGCCGCCGGCCGCGGCCAGGCTGCGCGCGGCCTGCCTGACGGGCGTCGCACCGAAATTGGAGGGAGAGCTGCCCAGCGCCGCGTAGGCGAGCGCGCCCTGCAACAGGGTGAGCAACAACATGAGTAGGAATGCCCGGCGCATCAATCGCTCCTGTGCCTAAGATGCAGGCAGTGTAGAACGGCGCCGGGTTGGATAGTGTTAGCGATGTGTAAGCAAACGTTACACATCGATAGCGGGCGAAAATCCGGCCTTATCGCACCAGGCAAGGGCGCTTGTTGTCGAACTTCCAGTTTGGAACCAGGAACTGCATCGCCACGGCATCGTCCCGCGCCCCGAGGCCCATGTTCTTGTAGGCTTGATGGGCCTTCTCCAATTCGACCGGATCCAGCTCGACACCCAGGCCGGGCCGGGCCGGAACATGGATCATCCCGCCCTCGATTTTCAATGGCTCCCTGGTCAGGCGCTGGCCGTCCTGCCAGATCCAGTGGGTGTCGATCGCGGTCACCTTGCCCGGCGCCGCCGCGCCAACGTGGGTGAACATCGCCAGCGAAATATCGAAGTGATTGTTCGAGTGCGAACCCCAGGTCAGGCCGAACATCTGGCACAGCTGGGCGACGCGCACCGAACCTTGCATGGTCCAGAAGTGCGGGTCGGCCAACGGGATATCGACCGATTGCAGCTGGATCGAATGCGCCATTTGGCGCCAGTCCGTCGCGATCATGTTGGTGGCGGTCGGCAGGCCCGTCTCGCGGCGGAATTCGGCCATCACTTCGCGGCCCGAGTAGCCGTCCTCCGCGCCGCACGGATCTTCCGCGTAAGCCAGGATGCCGTGCTTGTCGCGGCAGACGCGGATCGCATCCTTGAGCAGCCAGCCGCCGTTCGGGTCCAGCGTCACGCGGGCTTCGGGGAAGCGTTCGTGCAGGGCGACGATCGCCTCCATCTCCTCGTCGGCGGACAACACGCCCCCCTTCAGTTTGAAATCGTTAAAGCCGTAACGCGCGTGCGTCGCTTCGGCCAGGCGCACGATGGCTTCCGGCGTCAGCGCCTCCTCGTTGCGCAGCCTGAACCAGGCATCATCGGCACCGGGCTCGCTGCGATAGGCCATCGGCGTCCTGTTGCGGTCGCCCACGTAGAACAGGTAGCCCAGCATCTCGACCGCATGACGCTGCAAGCCTTCCCCCAGCAAGGCCGCGACCGGCACGTTCATGAACTGCCCCAGCAAGTCGAGCAGCGCCGACTCCATCGCCGTCACCGCGTGGATGGTGGTGCGCAGGTCGAAGGTTTGCAGGCCGCGGCCGCCGGCGTCGCGGTCGGCGAAGGCGGCGCGCATCGTGTTGAGCACGCCGTTGTAGTCGCCCAGCGTTTTGCCGATGACAAACGGGCGTGCGTCTTCGATGGTCTGGCGGATTTTCTCGCCGCCGGGCACCTCGCCGAGGCCGGTATTGCCGGCGCTGTCGGTCAGGATCAGGATGTTGCGGGTAAACCATGGACCGTGGGCGCCGCTGAGATTGAGCAGCATGCTGTCCTGGCCGGCGACGGGAACGACGCGCATGTCGGTCACGACCGGGGCGTTGGTGACGATGTGGTTCATAAAATTAGCTCTAGCGTGGTTGGGATATTGGATTCAACGAAGTCGTCAGCGAGACGCGTTTGATATCGCCGACAATGAACAGGTAACTGAAGATGGCCATCGCGGCATTGGCGCCGACAAACACCAGCGCGCCCGAGAACGAACCGGTATTTTGCACGATGTAACCAATGACAATGGGGGTGGTGATGCCGGCTGTATTGCCGAAGGTGTTGAACAACGCACCGCTCAGGCCACCGGCTTCCTTGGGCGAGGTATCCGACACCACCGCCCAACCGAGCGCGCCGATGCCCTTGCCGAAGAAGGCTAGCGACATGATGGCGACCACCAGCATATCAGTCTCGATGTAGTTACAAGCGATCATGCTCATCGACAGCAGCATGCCGATCACGATAGGCAGCTTGCGCGACACCGACAGGGAATAGCCCGCCTTGTTCAAGCGATCCGACAGCCAGCCGCCGCTAACGCCACCAAGGAAGCCCGCGATGGCGGGAAGCGAGGCGACAAAGCCCGCCTTCAGGATCGTCATGTGACGTTCCTGCACCAGGTACACGGGGAACCAGGTCAGGAAGAAATAGGTGAGCGTGGTGATGCAATACTGGCCGATATACACGCCCAGCAGCATCCGGCTACTGAGCAGCTCTTTAATGCACGCCATGGTCTGCACCTGCGCAGGCTGGGCGGCGTGCGCTCCGCTTTCCAGGTCGACCAGTGCGCCGCCCTGCTGAATGTATTGCAATTCGCTGGCGCTGATGCCGGGGTGATCCTTGGGACCGTAGATCGTCTTCAGCCAGACAAACGCCATGAAGATGCCCAGCGCGCCCATGACGAAGAACACGCTCTGCCATCCGTAGGAATGCACCAGCCAGCCCATGATGGGCGCGAACAGTACCGTGGCGAAGTATTGTGCCGAGTTGAACACCGCTGCGGCAAGGCCACGCTCGTGGGTGGGGAACCACGACGAAGCGATCCGGCTGTTGCCTGGGAACGAAGGTGCTTCAGCGGCGCCAACCAGCAGGCGCAGCACGAACAGCAGCACCACGGCCGCGCCTCCGGTCACGAATCCTGCGGCGCCGGTGAACAGCGTGAATGTGGACCACAGGAAGATGCTGAAGAAGTAGGTAATCTTCGATCCAAAACGGTCCAGCAGCCAGCCGCCCGGAAGCTGGGCGAGCACGTAGGACCAGGCAAAGGCCGAGAAGACGAAGCCCATCTGGATCGCGTCCAGGCCGAGCGCTTTTTTGATGTCCGGCCCGGCGATTGAAATCGTCGCGCGGTCGGCGTAATTGATGGTGGTGATCGCAAACAGCATGGCCAGGATGACCCAGCGTTTGCGCGTCTGCGGCTTGGTGAATTGAGCTTGTTCCACGGTATGCCCTGTCTCTATTTATGCCGGTTTAGAAAGTGTGACGCATGCCGAGGTTGTAGCCAGTGTTGCCGGTGCCGCTTTCTGTGTTGTTGGCGACCGTGTAGCCGGCGCCGTTTTTATTGTGGATGTGGCCGTACGCTGCGTACAGCGATGTGCGTTTCGACAGGGGATGCAGATATCCGATGCCCCAGGCATTGGCGTCCTGGTTGAAGCTGGTGCGGTCGTCCTTGTGCATCACCGAGCCCAGCACGGTGCCCGTCCCGGCTGGCATGCTGAAGCCAAGCAGGTAGTCGCGGCCATCGGTCGAAGCCGTTGGCTTGACGCCGCCATAAGGATTATTCGGGTTGCCCAAGGGCGCGGCGTTATCGCCTTTGTCGATGCCGTAGCCGGCATGGACCTTGATCCAGCCGAAGTTGTAGTTCGCACCCAGCAGCGTGTTGCGGCCCAGGGAGCGGCTTACCGCCGGGGTGCTGCCGCTGGCGACCACGTCGGAATTCTTGCTGTTGTAGGCCAGGCGCACGCTCAACGGACCTGCGGCATAGCCGACCGCTCCGCCGAATTGGCGGCCGGCGCGGATATTGGTCTGCTCGCCGGCGCTGTAGGACAATTCGCCGTCGACGCCATTCATGCGCGGCGTTGCGTAGCTGATCGTATTGCTGGTGCGGACGTTCGCGCCGGAGTCCGGGAACAGGTTCTTGGAGGTGCCGGCATACCCCGTGCTAAATGGGTCGACGATATTGACCAGCGTAGTGTGGTAGGGCGTGTACTGCCGGCCGAGGGCGACCGAGCCGATGTCGCTCTTCAGTCCGACGAAGGCTTGGCGGTTGAATATGGTGCCGGCAGCATCGATCTCGCCGGTATCGATCTTAGTACCGGCCTCCAGCGTGAAGAACGCCGACATTCCGTCGCCCAGCTCCTCGGTGCCACGGAAGCCGATGCGCGAGGCGGAGCCGGCGCCGCTGGTGACCTTGGTGAGGTTGCCGGCGCTGCCGCCGCGTTCGCCGACGATGGCGGCATCGACGATGCCGTAGATCGCGACGGAGGACTGGGCCTGTGCCGTGGCTGCGCCCAGGGCGAGTGCGATAGCTGCCGCTAGTTTCATGCTGTCTCCTTGATTTATGTATTTTTATGATTGGCTTGCAAATCAATCATAGGGCTGGCATCTATGCATCACCAAACCAAAGAGTGTCGCCAGCAATTCAAATAATGAATCGCCGCGTGGGATCAGTCAGCGTGAAACGTTGGCAATACCTCGCGTTTAAAGACACGTAATACGGGGTTGTCGTTATCGCGCCGGTGGACGCACACCATATGCACCGGTTCGGTCTCCATCTTTCGCATCACGAGACCGCTGAAGCCGAGCCGTGCCGCGCCTTCGGCAATCAGGGCCACGCCCAGGCGCGCGCGGACCAACGCCAGCATGGTATGCACCTGGCCGACATGTTCGACGATGTCCGGCTCCACGCCGGCTTTGGCGAATCGCTCGCTCAGCATATGATGAAATGGCCGCGCGTCGAACGGCGAGTACATCACAAAAGGCTTGCCGTGCAAGCTCTGCAGCGTAGGCGCTAGCGGCCAGTTGCCGGCGTCGTCCTCATGGATGGCCAACATCAACGACTCGGTCACCAGCGGAATGGTTTCGAGTTCCGCGTTAAGTGTGTGAGGGCGCATCAGGCCGAGGTCCAGCTCGCCCGAATTGAGCGCCTCGACTTGCGCCGTGCTGACCAGTTCCTTCAACGTCAGGGAGACGCCGGGGCAGTGTTCGCGCAGCCGCCGCACTACCTCGGGGAGCAAGCTATAGCCCGACGCGGAGGTGAAACCGATGGCGAGATGCCCCTGCTCGCCCTTGGCCGCGCGCCGCGCCGTGAGCGCCGCCTCATGTGCCAGCCGAAGAATACGAACGGCCTCCGGCAGGAAAGCCTTGCCTGCGGCGGTCAGCCGGACCATGCGGCTGTTGCGTTCGATGAGCTCGGCGCCGACATTGTGTTCCAACAGGCGAATCTGGCGGCTCAATGGCGGCTGCGTCATATTCAGCCGCTCGGCCGCGCGGCTGAAGTGCAGCTCTTCGGCCACGGCGACAAAACAGCGCAGCTGGCTGATCTCAAACATTTTCCACCTTTCGTAACGACATGAAAAAACCCCGAAAGTTGCTGGCAACTTTCGGGGTTCAGTCTACACGCGCGGCAGGTTCCGCGACCGCAAGCTTAGAACTTGACGTACAGGCGGCCGAAGTACGACGCGCCGTTCAGACCGAACTGCACGCTCTCATACTTGAAACCGTTGTCGGTCTCGTCGGCGTTCTGCGACGTCGGCTTGACGTTGAAGATGTTGTTGCCGCCGAAGGTGAACTTCATGTTCTTGTTGATGCTGTAGGTGAAGCTCAGGTCGGCCGAGGTCTTCGACTCGTAGTGCTGGTTCGGCACACCGGCAGCCGTACCGCTGAACGTGCCCAGGGTCTGCGGACCGAAGTGGATGATCTTCAGGTCGCTTTCCCACGGGCCGGTCACGTAGTCGAAGCCCAGCGTGGCCTTCGAGCGCGGCGCGCCTTGTTCGATGTACAGGCGTTCCTTCTCCGACAGCAGCACGTCCTCGAAGCCTTTCAGCGAAGCCGGCGCGTGGATGCCGGTCACTTCCGTCTTGCTGACGTTGAGCGCCAGGAAGGTGGTCAGCTTGTTGGAACCGAAATTGGTCTTGTGCGACGCGGTCAGGTCCAGGCCCTGGGTCTTGGTGTCGACCGAGTTGACGAAGAACTGCGCCTCGCCCACGCCCAGCTTGGCCAGGCGCTCGGCCAGGTCAGGATAGGTGTCGGCATTGAAGCGGCCCGACAGCACGATGCGGTCCTTGATCTTGATGTCGTACAGGTCGGCGGTCACGGAGACGGCGGCGTTCGGCGTCCAGGTGGTGCCCAGCGTGAAGCTGGTCGACTTCTCTTCCTTCAGCTTGGGAATGCCGGCCGCGTTGGCGACGGTGCCGCCGTTGGGCGCCAGCACCACGTCGGTCGGCACGCCGCCGATGAAGTCGGTGAAGGTCGACGAGAAATAAACCTGTTGCAGCGACGGCGCGCGGAAGCCGGTGCTGGCCGAGCCGCGCAGCAGCACGCTGTTGGCCACGCGCACGCTGCCGGCCAGCTTGCCGGTGACGGTGGAGCCGAAGTCGCTGAACTTCTCGTAGCGTACCGCGCCCTGCAGCTTGACGGTCTTGCTCAGGTCCGCTTCCAGGTCGAGGTAGGCGGCGGTGCTGTGGCGCTTGGCGTTGACCTGGTCGGCAGGCTGGAAGCCGGGGAAGCCCTGGCTGCCGGCGTTGCCGCCGAAGCCGATGCCGTCGACGTCGTTGTACGAGCCCGGTTCGCCGGCGAAGATCTTGTAGTTCTCGCTGCGGTACTCGCCACCGAAGGCGACGTTCAGGCCGTCGCCGACCAGGCCGTCGTAGTAGTGGTTCAGGTCGAGGTTGGTGGTCAGCTGCTGGAACGAGAAGCCGCCGGCATCAAAGCGGTCCGGGCTGATGCCCTTGCCGCCGGCCAGCAGGTCCTTGTTGGCGATCGAGGCGTTGAGTGTGTGGCTGATGTTGTACTTCATCTTGTTGTAGCCATACGTCTGCGACAGGTCCAGGTTCCAGTCGGCCACCACGCTGCGGTGGCCGAGGATGGCGTAGCGGTCATCGATGTCGGCGTTGATGAACGGTACGAAGCCGTTCGGGTACATGGCTGCCGAGTTGCGGCTCGGGATGTCGTCGGAACCGACGCCGCCGCGCGCGAAGGCGGCGCTGGAGGCGTCGCGGGTCTGGCCGCCGGCGGTGAAGTACAGCTTGCCCGTGCCGACGGTCGGCAGTTCGCCGTTCAGGTAGATGGTCTGGTTCTTGGTCTTGGTGTCGCCGATGATGCGCGGGTTGTCCGCTTCGGCGCGGTTGGAGCGGCCGCGGTCCAGGTACTCGCCGGTGACGCCGAGCGTGCCGCCGTTGCCGATCTCGAAGCCGCAGTAGGCCGAGGTCAGGTAGTTCTTGCCGTCGCGCCTGGAGTATTCGCTGAAGCCGGCGATGGCTTCGCACCCCTTGCTTTTCTTCAGACCGATGTCGATCACGCCGGCGATGGCGTCCGAGCCGTACTGGGCGGCGGCGCCGTCGCGCAGCACCTGCACGTCCTTGATCGCCAGCAGCGGGATGGTGTTCATGTCGGTGCCGGTGTTGCCGCGGTTGCGGGCGCCGAACAGGTTGACCAGCGCGGTGGTGTGGCGGCGCTTGCCGTTGACCAGCACCAGGGTCTGGTCGGAGCCGAGGCCGCGCAGCGCGGCGGAGTCGACCAGGTCGGCGCCGTCGGAGCCGGTCTGGCGGGTCGAGTTGAACGATGGCGAGATATAAGTCAGCGTTTGCGCCAGGTCGAACTGGCCGCCTTGTTCTGTGGACTTGCTCATCGGAATGATATCGACCGGCACCACGGTGTCGGTGGACGAACTGGTCGCGCGGCGCGAGCCGACCACGTTGATCGACTGAATGGGGGTGTCTGGTTTGGCTTCCGATGCGGTCTGTGCGAAAGCGGATGGTGCGAAACTCAGGGCGGCTGCACCGTACAGGCTGAGCAGTACGGCATGACGTAATGGCGTGTTAGCGAACAAGTTTTCTCTCCCGTGCAAAATTTGATTTTAGTCAAATAGCTCATTAGTGAATGATTTTTCTGACAATTTTGCGGCCAAACTTTATTTACTGTTGTTTTGCCGCGCCAGAGTGGCGCCAGCGCTGCGTAGTACTACTTAGCGCGGCGACAGCATGGCCGCGCAGGGTGTATGATACTGTATAAAAACACAGTATCTTGCTATGAATGCCACCGTCACGCCATCCGCGCAGGGCTTGCCGGCCTATGCCGAGCTGTTCTGCCTGACCAACTTCTCCTTCCTGCAAGGCGCCTCCAGCGCCGAGGAGCTGGTCGCGCGCGCCGTGCAGCTGGACTATGCCGGCCTGGCCATCACCGACGAATGCTCGCTGGCCGGCGTAGTGCGCGCTCACGCCCAAGCCAGGGAGGCTGGCCTGCCGCTGCTGATCGGCAGCCATTTCCACTTGAAAAATCCCGACGGCATCCCGGCGCTGTCGCTGATCGCGCTGGCGCAGGATCGCGAGGGCTACGGCAATCTCTGCGAGCTCATCACGATAGGGCGCAACCGGGTCGCCAAGGGCAGCTACCTGCTGACGCCGGCCGACCTGGCCGCGCCGCCGCCGGCCTATGCCCACCTGAAAGGCCTGCCTGGCTGCCTGATGATCCTGCTGCCGCACTACCCGGCGTTCCAGCCAGACGACGTCGATCGCCTGCACGCGCAGGCGGCGTGGATGGAGGCGACATTTCCGGGTCGTAGCTGGATGGGCCTGAACCTGCTGCAGCGCGCGCTGGACGAGGCGCATCGCTTCAGCATCGACGAGGTGGCGCTGCAGCACGGCATGCGGGTGGTGGCGCTGGGGCATGTCTGCATGCATGTGCGCTCGCGCAAACCCTTGCTGGACACCTTGTGCGCGGTGCGGGTCGGCAAGCCGGTGGCCGAGTGCGGCTACGCGCTGGCGCAGAACGCCGAGCAGCATTTGCGTTCGCGGTTGCGGCTGGCGAACCTGTATCCACCGCAGGCGCTGGCGGAAACGCTGAACATCATGCAGCAGTGCAGCTTCAACCTGGGTCAGCTGCGCTACGAATATCCGCATGAGCTGGTGCCGCCGGGCCACACGCCGGGCAGCTATCTGAGGCAGGAAGTGTATGCCGGCGCGCAGGGGCGCTTTCCGGCCGGCGTGTCCGACAAGGTGCGCGGGCAGATCGAGAAGGAACTGGAGCTGATCGCGGACCTGAAGTACGAGCCGTACTTCCTGACGGTCTACGACATCGTGCGCTACGCCCGCTCGCAGGACATTCTGTGCCAGGGCAGGGGATCTGCGGCCAACTCGGTGGTGTGCTATTGCCTCGGCGTGACCGAGGTCGACCCGGAGCGCAGCAATATGCTGACCGGGCGCTTCATTTCCAAGGAGCGCAACGAGCCGCCCGATATCGACGTCGACTTCGAGCACCAGCGGCGCGAGGAGGTGATCCAGTACATCTACAAAAAATACGGAGCGGACCGCGCCGCGCTGGCGGCCGTCGTGATCAGCTATCGGCCGAAGAGCGCGCTGCGCGACAGCGGCAAGGCGCTGGGCGTGGACCTGGCGATTGTCGAGAAGGTGGCCAAGGCGCACCACTGGTTCGACAGCCGCAACGACCTGCTGGGCCGGCTGGCCGAGTGCGGGCTGGACCCGGAATCGCAACTGGCGCAGCAGTGGGCCGCGCTGGCGATCGCCTTGCTGGGCTTCCCGCGCCACCTGTCGCAGCATCCCGGCGGCTTCGTCATCTCGCACGAGAAGCTGTCGCGGCTGGTGCCGATCGAGGCGGCCACGATGGAGGGACGCTGCGTGATCCAGTGGGACAAGGACGATCTGGAAGAGCTGGGCTTGATGAAGGTGGATGTGCTGGCGCTGGGCATGTTGTCGGCGTTGCGGCGCACGCTGGCGCTGGTCGGCGCGCAGCGCGGCGCGCCGTTCCGGATGCAGGACATCCCCAAGGAAGACCCGGCCACGTACGACATGATGTGCGAGGCCGATACCATCGGCGTGTTCCAGATCGAATCGCGCGCGCAGATGAGCATGCTGCCGCGCTTGCGGCCGAGGGAGTTTTACGACCTGGTGATCGAGGTGGCGATCGTGCGGCCGGGACCGATACAGGGCGGCATGGTGCATCCGTATCTGCAGCGGCGCATGGAGAAGGAAAAGGTGCATTGTCCGCCCGGACTGGAGGAGGCGTTGGCGCGCACGCTGGGCGTGCCGATCTTCCAGGAGCAGGTGATGCAGATCGCCGTCATCGCCGCCGGCTTCAGCGAAGGCGAAGCGGACCAGCTGCGGCGCGCCATGGCGGCCTGGAAGCGCAAGGGCGGCGTGGACAAGTACGAGCGCCGCATCAAGGACGGCATGCGCGAGCGCGGCTACGAGGATGATTTTGCCGACGCGATCTGCAAGCAAATCGAGGGCTTCGGCGAATATGGTTTCCCCGAATCGCACTCCGCCAGCTTCGCGCTGCTGACCTATGCCAGTTCCTGGCTCAAGTGTCACGAGCCGGCCGCCTTCCTGTGCGCGCTGCTCAACAGCCAGCCGATGGGTTTCTACAGCCCGTCGCAACTGGTGCAGGACGCCAGGCGCCACGGCGTGCAGGTGCGCGAGATCGACGTCACCGTCAGTGGCTGGGATTCATCGCTGGAGGAGCGGGTGGGCAGGCGTAATCAGCCGGCCGTGCGGCTCGGCCTGTCGCTGCTGAAGGGCATGCGGGAAGAGGCTGCCCAGCGTATCGGGCAGGAGCGCGCGCTGCAACCGTACGCCAGCGTGGCGGACCTGGCGCGCCGTGCCGACCTCGACCGCCACGACCTGCAGGTGCTGGCCGCAGGCAACGCGCTGCAGCATCTGGCCGGCAACCGGCGGCAAGCCTTGTGGCAGGCGGTCGGCGCCACGCCGGACAAGGACCTGCTGCGGCCGACCACGCCGGATGAGGAAGTTCCGGTACTCAAACCGCCGACGGAAGGGGAGGAAATCCTGGGCGACTACCGCTCGCACGGGCTGACCCTGGGCCGCCATCCGCTGGCGCTGCTGCGCGCCAAGCTGCTGGAGCACCGCTTCCTGCCGGCTTCCACGCTCAACACCTACACCAGCGGCATGCTGGCGCGCGCCTGCGGCATGGTCACGGTGCGGCAGCGTCCGGGCACGGCCAAGGGCGTGCTGTTCATCACTCTTGAGGATGAGACCGGCAACGTCAACGTCATCATCTGGCCGTCGCTGGTGGAGCAGCAGCGGCGCGAAGTGCTGAGCGCGCCGCTGCTGGGGGTGTATGGCGTCTGGCAGCAGGAGGGCGTGGTGCGCCACCTGGTCGCCAAGCGGCTGGTCGACATGTCCCATCTGCTGGGACGGCTGCCGACCATCAGCCGCGATTTCTGCTAGCCCAGGCCGGCGCTGCGGTTGCCGCTGGTGCCGTAGTAGGTATGGACCTGGCTGGCCCAGGTCTGGTTGGCCATATTGGGCCAGTGGTCGCTATCGAAGCCGGGGGCGGCTTCGATGCGCTCCTTGTCCAGGTTCAGCGTGAAACGTTTGTTGATGGTATCCAGGGTCAGCGCCTCCCACGGCACGGCGAACAGCTTTTCGCCCAGCGTGAACACGCCGCCAAACGCCATCACCGCATACGCGATTCTGCCGGTATGCATGTCGAGCATGATTTCCTTGATCTCACCCAGGTGCTCGTTTTTCAGGTTGTGGACGTGATTGCCGATCAGCGTATCGGCACCCATCAGTTCCGGACCGGGCCCCTTGTGGCCGTGGTCCACATACATGCCCAAGGCATCGAGTTCTTCATAGTTCATCATGACCTCCCTGAATGAATGAGTTGTCATTTTTGCCTTGTTGAAGGCGCCGGTCTGTACGGTGCAACACAGTGGTGGCTGATAGGTAAACTGGCTATTTTTGCACTTTCTTTCCCGGGACTTTCCCGGCCGGTTGCGGATTTTTCCGGGCAGGAAGGTGAAGAATCGGAGGTTTTAGGATATAATTTCAATTTCCCGCACGTGCCGTTCGGCACCATCTGCAATGACCAAATTTGTCTTCGTCACCGGCGGCGTCGTGTCTTCCCTTGGTAAAGGGATTGCCGCCGCCTCTCTCGCCGCGATCCTCGAATCGCGCGGCCTCAAAGTCACCATGCTCAAGCTCGACCCGTACATCAACGTCGATCCTGGCACGATGAGCCCTATGCAACACGGTGAAGTCTTCGTCACCGACGACGGGGCCGAAACCGACCTCGACCTCGGCCACTACGAGCGCTTCATCTCCACCCGCATGAAAAAGGTGAACAACTTCACCACCGGCCAGATCTACGAATCGGTGATCCGCAAGGAACGCCGCGGCGAGTACCTGGGCAAGACCGTGCAGGTGATCCCGCACATCACCAACGAAATCCAGGACTACATCCGTCGCGGCGCCGAAGGCTACGACGTGGCCCTGTGCGAAATCGGCGGCACCGTGGGCGACATCGAATCGCTGCCGTTCCTGGAAGCCGCGCGTCAGCTGAGCCTGCGCGCTGGCCGCAAGAACACCGCCTTCGTCCACCTGACGCTGGTGCCGTTCATCGCCTCCGCCGGCGAGCTGAAAACCAAGCCGACCCAGCACTCTGTGCAGAAGCTGCGCGAAATCGGCATCTCGCCGAACGCGCTGCTGTGCCGCGCCGACCGCGCCATCCCGGAAGACGAACGCGCCAAGATCTCCTTGTTCTCGAACATCGAAGAGCAGGCCGTGATCTCCGTGTGGGACGTCGACACCATCTACAAAGTGCCGCAGATGCTGCACGACCAAGGCCTGGACGCGATCATCTGCGAGGCGCTGGACCTGAACCCTGCCCCGGCCGACCTGTCGGTCTGGAGCCGCCTGATCTACACGCTGGAACATCCGAAGACCGAAGTGTCGATCGGCATGGTCGGCAAGTATGTGGAACTGACCGAGTCGTACAAGTCGCTGACCGAAGCGCTGCGCCACGCCGGCATCCACAACGAATCCAAGGTCAACATCGAGTACATCGACTCGGAAGAGATCGAGACCATCGGCTGCGCCGCGCTGGGCAAGTACGACGCCATCCTGGTACCGGGCGGCTTCGGCAAACGCGGCGTGGAAGGCAAGATCATGGCCGCCCAGTTCGCCCGTGAAAACAAGATCCCTTACCTGGGCATCTGCCTCGGCATGCAGGTGGCGCTGATCGAATACGCCCGCCACAAGGCCGGCCTGACCAACGCCAACTCGACCGAGTTCGACCTGGAAACCTCGCAGCCCGTCGTCGCCCTGATCGACGAATGGCAAGGCCAGGACGGCAAGGTCGAGAAGCGCGACGAGAATTCCGACCTGGGCGGCACCATGCGCCTGGGCGCGCAAACCTGCGCCATCAAGCCGGGCACGCTGGCGTCGGAAATCTACGGCGCGGTGGTCACCGAGCGTCACCGTCACCGCTACGAAGCCAACAACCACTACCTGCCGCGCGTTGAAGCGGCCGGCCTGGTGGTGGCGGCCCGTACGCCGACCGAAGACCTGTGCGAAATCATGGAACTGCCGCGTACCGGCGAGAATTCGCACCCTTGGTACATGGGCGTGCAGTACCACCCTGAATTCAAATCGACCCCGCGTGACGGCCATCCGCTGTTCACGTCCTATATCAAGGCAGCACTGGCCCACAAGGCCGCCGGCGGCGCACGCCTGCACGCTGTGACTGATGCACTGCAAGGAGATGCAGCATGAAACTCTGCGGATTTGACGTTGGCCTCGACCAGCCGTTCTTCCTGATCGCCGGCACCTGCGTGATCGAATCGCGCCAGATGGCGTTCGACACCGCCGGCGCGCTGAAGGAAATGACGGCCGCGCTGGGCATCCCGTTCATCTACAAGTCCTCGTTCGACAAGGCCAATCGTTCCTCCGGTACCTCGTACCGTGGTCCCGGCCGCGACAAGGGCCTGGAGATCCTGGGCGACGTCAAACGCGAACTGGGCGTGCCGGTGCTGACCGACGTGCACTCGATCGACGAAATCGCTGAAGTCTCGGCGGTGGTCGACGTGCTGCAAACCCCGGCCTTCCTCTGCCGCCAGACCGACTTCATCGTCGCCTGCGCCGAGTCCGGCCTGCCGGTCAACATCAAGAAGGGCCAGTTCCTCGCCCCGCACGACATGAAGAACGTCATCGACAAAGCCCGCCTGGCCGCCCGTGCCAAGGGCCTGAACGAAGACAACTTCATGGCCTGCGAGCGCGGCGCTTCCTTCGGCTACAACAACTTGGTCTCGGACATGCGTTCGCTGGCCATCATGCGCGAATCGAACTGCCCTGTGGTGTTCGATGCGACCCACTCGGTGCAGCTGCCGGGCGGTAACGGTACTTCCTCGGGCGGCATGCGCGAGATGGTGCCGGTGCTGTCGCGCGCGGCGGTGGCCGTGGGCGTGGCCGGCGTGTTCATGGAAACCCATCCCAACCCTGCAGAAGCCCTGTCGGACGGCCCGAACGCCGTGCCGCTGGGTCGCATGAAGGAGTTGCTGTCCACGCTCATCGAGCTGGACCGCATCACCAAGAAAGCTGGCTTCCTGGAAAGCAGCTTCAACTAATGCAACATACCTGGCGTACGAGTTTTCGTATGAGTGGCGCTCTTGCGCCGGGTACAATCCCCGTTATTTCGTCCGCAACGCGCATCAGAACGCGGAGCGACTTCGCATCGCCTAACTTTGGAGAATGACATGAGTGCTATTGTTGACATCATCGGACGTGAAATCATTGACTCGCGCGGCAATCCTACCGTCGAATGCGACGTGCTGCTGGAATCGGGCGTGATGGGCCGCGCCGCCGTACCGTCGGGTGCATCGACCGGTTCGCGCGAAGCGATCGAGCTGCGCGACGGCGATCCGAAGCGTTACTTCGGCAAGGGCGTGCTGCAAGCCTGCGAGAACATCAACACCGAAATCTCGGAAGCCATCATGGGCCTGGACGCCAATGAGCAAGCCTTCCTGGACCGCACCCTGATCGACCTGGACGGCACCGAAAACAAGGCACGCCTGGGCGCCAACGCCATGCTGGCCGTGTCGATGGCCGTGGCCAAGGCCGCCGCTGAGGAAGCCGGCCTGCCGCTGTACCGTTACTTCGGCGGTTCGGGCGCGATGCAGCTGCCGGTGCCGATGATGAACGTCATCAACGGCGGCGCGCACGCCGACAACAACCTGGACATCCAGGAATTCATGATCATTCCCGTGGGCGCGCCGTCGTTCAAGGAAGCGGTCCGCTACGGCGCCGAAGTGTTCCACACGCTGAAAAAGATCCTGCACAAGAAGGGTCTGAGCACCGCTGTGGGCGACGAAGGCGGTTTCGCGCCATCGCTGGCCAACCATGAAGAAGCGATCAAGCTGATCATCCAGGCGATCGAAGACGCCGGCTACGAGCCAGGCACCCAGATCGCCATCGGCCTGGACTGCGCCGCCTCCGAGTTCTACAAGGACGGCAAGTACGAGCTGGAAGGCGAGGGCCTGAGCCTGACCGCCACCGAGTTCACCAACCTGCTGGCGACCTGGTGCGACAAGTACCCGATCATCTCGATCGAAGACGCGATGCACGAAGGCGACTGGGACGGCTGGGCGATCCTGACCAAGGAATTGGGCAAGAAGATCCAGCTGGTGGGCGACGACCTGTACGTCACCAACACCAAGATCCTGAAGGAAGGCATCTCGAAAGGCATCGCCAACTCGATCCTGATCAAGATTAACCAGATCGGCACCCTGACCGAAACCTTCGCCGCCATCGAAATGGCCAAGCGCGCCGGCTACACCGCCGTGATCTCGCACCGTTCGGGCGAAACCGAGGATTCGACCATCGCCGATATCGCCGTTGGCCTGAACGCCCTGCAGATCAAGACCGGCTCGATGTCGCGTTCGGACCGCATGGCCAAGTACAACCAGCTGCTGCGTATCGAAGAAGATCTGGGCGATATCGCTTCCTACCCAGGCCGCGACGCGTTCTATAATCTGAAGTAATCAAGTAAGCGCGGCCGGATAACTTCCGGCCGCTTTCCACTCATGCGTCTGATCACCCTCGCACTGGCGGCCTTGCTGCTGCTGATACAGTACCCGCTCTGGCTGGGCAAGGGGGGATGGCTGCGCGTGAAGGACTTCGAGGCCCAGGTCGACACGGCCCACAAGAAAAACGCGGAACTGATCGCCCGCAACGCCAAGCTCGACTCCGAAGTGCGCGACCTCAAGGACGGCACCGGCGCAGTGGAGGAGCGTGCTCGCTACGAGCTCAGCATGATCAAGCAAAACGAAATCTTCATCCAGATCGTCGGCAAGGGCCAGGCCGCAGCGCCGCCGCCGCTTGCACCGAAACCTCCCGAAAACTGAGTCATCCATGACGAGCCGTGCTGGCATATTGCTGATGTTGGCCACGTTTGTCCCGCTGGCGCACGGCGCGGGCGTCTGCACGCCGCTGCGGGTCGGCTATATGGACCAGAACCGTCCGCCGTACTGGATGGGCGAGGGCGAGCAGGTGCCTGAACCGCCGGGCGCGGCGGTCGACCTGATCCGCAACGCGGTCATGGGTTCTGGCTTCAACTGTCCGCCGACGCTGGTGCGCTTGCCGGTGGCGCGCCTGCGGGTGGCGCTGGAGGCGGGCGACATCGACATGACGCCGTTGGGCGAGCAGCCCAGCTACGCGGCCGAGATCGCGCTGCCGCGCGACAAGGACGGCAATGTCGACCGCAACCGCGCGCTGCACAACACACTGGTGGTGCTGGTGCGCGTCAAGGACAAGCTCCCGGCAAACACCAATCCCAACGAATATTTTCGCGGCAAGGTGCTGGGCTCGTCGCAAGGCGGCGGCTACAACGCCCGCCTGCGCGAGTCCGGCCTGACGCTGGACGACGGCGCCCGCGACCTGGAGCGCAATATCGAGAAGCTCAAGCTGGGCCGGGTGGACGGCGTGGCGGTCAACCTGGTCAAGCCCGAGCATTTGGCGGCCACGCTGAAGCGCTATCGCGGCGTGGTGGTGCAGCTGCCGCAGCCGCTGATCAACACGCGGCTGTGGCTGGCCTTCAACGCCAATTATTACCGCGCCCATCACGAGCAGGTTGAAGCGTTGTGGAGCTGGCTGGATGCCCATCGCGGCCGCCTCGGCGAAGTGATGCAAAAATACCGCAAACCGGAGTAAGCCCATGACATCTCCCCTGCATCATCTCAGCGCCATCAGCCTGTTCGTCGAAGACGTGGCGGCGGCCAAAGCGTTTTATCTCGACGTGTTCGGCGTGCCGGTGGTGTACGAAGACGCGGTGTCGGCCGCGCTCAAGTTCGACAACCTGATCGTCAACCTGCTGCACACGGCCAGCGCGCCGGAGATCATCGCGCCGGGCGTGGTGGCGCCGCGCGATGCCGGCTCGCGCTTCCAGATCAGCATCTGGGTGCCGGACGTGGATGCGGTCTGCGCGCAGCTGCAACAGCGCGGCGTGACCGTGCTGGCCGGCCCCGTCGACCGTCCGTGGGGCATGCGCACGGCAAACTTCATCGACCCGGCTGGCCACAGCTGGGAGGTCGCACAACAGCTGGACTCCTGAGCCGCAGCGGGCACGCTTACGCTAGAATAGGCGCCCACATCGTCATTCGAGTTTTGGTTTGAGAGTCTTATTTTTTGCAGTAGCGCTGGCGGTGGCCAGCACCGCCAATGCGGCAACCATCGGGCCGCACGCGAAGGGCGATCAGGTGTTGCGGGCCCAAGTGCTGCTGGACCGTGCGCACTTTTCTTCAGGCGAAATGGACGGCACCTACGGCAGCAATATGCGCCAGGCGATACGCGGCTTCCAGAAGCTGCACCAGCTGCCGCTGACCGGCGTGGTCGATGCCGCCACCTGGGCCGAGCTGGAGCGCGACCAGGCGCCCGTGCTCGACACCTACACCATCACCGCACAGGACGTCGCCGGTCCCTACACACCTATCCCGGCCGGCATGATGGCCAAGGCCAAGCTGCCCGCGCTGGGTTACGCCAGTCTGGCCGAAGCGCTGGGCGAAAAATTCCATTGCAGCCCCGATCTGCTGCGCCGCCTCAATCCCGGCAAGTCGCTGACGCGCGCCGGTACCCAGCTGGTCGTGCCCAACGTGGCCGTGGCCAAGCCGCTGCCGAAAGCCAGCTCCATCCTGGTCGACGCGCACGAGGGCACGCTGACCCTGCTCGACGCCAGCGGCATGCCGTTCGCGCAGTTCCCCGCCAGCACCGGCAGCAAGCACGATCCGCTGCCCGAAGGCCGCTGGCAGGTGCGCGGCGTGGCCACCAATCCCGAATACCGCTACAACCCCAAGCTGTTCTGGGACGCCAAGGCCGGCGACGCCAAGGCGCGTCTCGCGGCCGGCCCCAACAATCCGGTCGGCCTGGCGTGGATAGAACTGAGCAAGGAACACTACGGCATCCACGGCACGCCCGAGCCGGGCAAGATCGGCAAGACCCAATCGCACGGCTGCATCCGCCTCACCAACTGGGACGTGATGGCCGTCGTGCATTCGATCGTGCGCGGTGCGGTGGTGCTATTGCAATAAAGGTGACATTTCAATAGATTTCCGTCTAGAAATTTTTCGTACAATCGGGCGGTCGATTCTTCATGAGAACAATCCGCCATGTTCCGAACACTACTGACTATCACCTTGCTGTGCGCCTGCGCGAGCGGCCAGGCGCAGATCTACAAATGGGCCGATGCCCAGGGCCGCATTCACTACACCGACAACAAGGATGATGCCGGCGACGCGCCGATCGCCGAGCTGAAAATGAACGGCGAGCCGACCGTGCTGCCGGCGCCGCCGGCCAACGGCCCGACCTGGCAGCAGCGCGCCGAGGAATTCAAACGCCGCCAGCAATACAAGCTGCTGGCGCCGAACTATCGTCCGCGCAAGCCTGCCGCGCCGCAACTGGCGTCCACCCAGCAGTTCTGACATGGCCTGACCGTCGCCTCCGTCCGCTGCGCAAATGCGCGGCGGCGTGTATGCTTGCGTTCCAGGCACGATGACATGAGGGAGCGCGAGTGAAAACCATAGGACTGATAGGCGGCATGAGCTGGGAATCGACGGTGCCTTACTACCGTCAGGTCAACGAGACGGTGAAGCAGCATCTGGGCGGGCTGCATTCGGCCAAGGTGGTGCTGTACAGCGTGGACTTCCATGAAGTCGAACGCCTGCAGCATGCCGGCGACTGGGACGCGGCCGGCGCCCTGCTGGCCGACGCCGCGCGCTCGCTGCGCGCCGCAGGCGCCGATTTCCTGGTGGTGTGTACCAACACCATGCACAAGGTCGCGCATGCCATCGAGGCGGCGGTGGACATTCCGCTGTTCCACATCGCCGACCCCACCGCCACCGAGATCAAGCAAGCCGGCTACGCCAAGGTCGGCCTGCTGGGCACCCGCTTCACGATGGAGCAGGCCTTCTACAAGGACCGTTTGCGCGAGCGCCACGGCCTCGACGTGATCGTGCCGGACCAGCACGACCGCGACATCGTCCACCGCATCATTTACGAAGAGCTGTGCCTGGGCCGCATCGTCGACGCCTCGCGCGACGAGTACCGCCGCATCATCGCCGGCTTGGTGGCGCAGGGCGCGCAGGCTATCATTCTGGGCTGCACCGAAATCTCGCTGCTGGTCGCACAGCCGGACACCGACGTGCCGCTGTTCGACACCACCGCCATCCACGCGCGCAAGGCCGCCGAGTGGGCGCTGGCTTAACTTTTGGGAGAAAACATGAAATTAATCGGCATGCTCGATTCACCTTATGTCCGCCGCGTGGCGGTGACCTTGCAGTTGATGGGCGTGCGCTTCGAGCACCAGTCGCTGTCGGTGTTCAGCACCTTCGAGCAGTTCCGCCAGCTCAATCCGGTGGTCAAGGCGCCGACCTTCGTGGCCGACGATGGCACTGTGCTGATGGATTCGACGCTGATCGTGCAGTACGCGGAAGCGCTGGCCATGCCTTCCAGCCGCCTGACGCCGTCGATGCCGACCGAGCTGCTGCGCTCGCTGCGCGTGCTGGGCCTGGCCTTGGCCGCCTGCGACAAGGGCGTGCAGCTGGTGTACGAGCGCATGGTGCGTCCTGCCGAGAAGCTGCACCAGCCGTGGGTCGAACGCGTGACCGTGCAGATGCTGGCGGCCTTCGATGCGCTGGAGGCGGAGCTGCGCGCGCATCCGTTCTCGGTGGCGCAGATGGACCACGCCGGCGTGATGACCGCCGTGACCTGGCACTTCATGCAGCAGATGCTGCCGGAAGTGGTGGACGCGTCGCGCTATCCGCTGCAAGTTGAATTCTCCCGCCAGGCCGAAGCATTGCCTGCCTTCCAGGCTGCGCCGCACGGCGACAGCACCTACGTCGCTTAACGCCATGCCGATCTCCAGCTATCTGAACACCAGCCCCGTCCTCGACGAGAACATTTATCTGCACGCCTCCGCGCAAGTGATCGGCGATGTGCGCATCGGCCGCGACAGCTCGGTGTGGTGCAACACCGTGCTGCGCGGCGACGTCAACCGCATCGTCATCGGCGCGTGCAGCAACGTGCAGGATTTCGCCATGGGCCACGTCTCGCACAAGAACGCCGCCAAGCCGGACGGCTCGCCGCTGCTCATCGGCGACTACGTCACCATCGGCCACTCGGTGCTGCTGCACGGCTGCACCATCGGCAATGAGTGCCTGATCGGCATGGGCTCCATCATCATGGACGACGTCGTCGTGCAGGATCGCGTGATGGTCGGCGCCGGCAGTCTGGTTTCGCCGGGCAAGGTGTTGGAGAGCGGCCACCTGTACGTTGGCCGCCCGGCGCGGAAGGTGAGGGCGCTCACCGCCGAGGAGATCGCCTACCTGAAGTACTCGGCCGAGCACTATGTGCGCGTGAAGAACAACTATCTGGCCGCCTGAAAAACACCGGGGTCAGCTACCGTCTTGTAGTTTGCGGCTCATCCAGTATCCAAAATCGACGTCGATGTTTTCCAGCAGCTCGACGAAATTGGTGGTCTGGCTGGTCAGGATCTCGGCCGATTGCGAGACCAGATTGCCCTGCTTTTCCAGCAGCTTGGACATGGTGTTGGCCTGCTTTATCTGTCCATAGTCGTCGACCAGAATCGCGTAGCCTTTGTGCCAGTCCTGGTACTGGGTGTACAGGCGCTGCGCTATCGCGGCCTGCAATTGCGCCAACTCGCCCCAGACCTGCGGGTCCCAGAGCTTGGTCGTCAGCGCCATGGTCATGGCGCTGTTGTTGAGCAGATGGGAGGCGTCTTTTTGCACCAGCCTTTGCGTGGTCATCGCATGCGCCAGCGGCGCGAAGGTGTTGGCTGCCAGCGCCATCGACGCGGCGACGACGCCTTCTTTTTTCTCAATGGGATTCGATCCGACAGAAATGGGAAACTTGCTCATTGCATCCTCCGTAGTCGTTTAAGCAGCGCAAAGGCGGTCAAGCATGGCGTGTATCGCTTTGATCTGCACCGCGTCGCGCGAATAGTAAGGTGACCGCTCGTCCTTGGTGCTGTAACCCCACCAGTCCCAGCAGCCGTCCGGGTTCTGGATCTGGCCGTCGTCCTTGCCTTCGGCCTGCGGATAGAGCACGATGATGCCGTTGCTTTCGGCGATGTGGTTGTAGCCGGTGGTGGTAATGTAGCGGTTGCCAAACGGCGGCTGGTTGGCGGTGTCCGCGCGGCCGTTGACGTAGTCGGTGTAGTTGTAGCCTTGCTTGCAGCCGTGCAGGGCGATATGCACGCGCGGTTGCGTCACACTGCCGTCCAACACTCCCGACGGAATATAGACGTAGCCGAAGTGGCTCATGCTGGTCCACGGCTCGTCCGCCCCGAGAAATTCCCGCTGATCGAAACAGAGCAACTTCCCGGCGAGCTGCTCGGCAGGGGCGTTCAGGTCGTCGCCGTAAATATGGCGCAGGATGCGGTGGGATTGCATGAAGCCGCCGTTGTTGATGTAGGGCGGCTGATTGAGCTCGAGGTCCGAGTCTTCCGGGTTGTCCGTGATGATGCTGTGGCCTGCGGGCACATCGTCATGGTAGTCAATATTGTCCTGGCTTACGCCCAGTATTTCGTAGAACTGCCGGGTTCTCTCGACGACGTTGGAAGACACCTTCTCGTCCGTGCTGCCGGTGAAAATGTAGAGCCGGTCGTCGGCGAGATTGGCGATGTCTTCTATCAGGCCGGCTTCGGCCGTCTTCCTGGCCATATCGGCCAGCTGCCGCGCATCCGGACCGGTTTGCGGGGTGAGCGGGTTCATGCAGATGTACAGGGAGTTCTCGATGCGGGAATCTTCCGCCGTCACCATCCCGCTTGGCTGGTAGGTCTCGGCGCAGCGGAACGGCCCGCCGGCGATGATGCCCGCTCCGGCAAAGCTGGACGACCGCGCCAGATGCAGCTGCACGGTCATGAAGGCTCCGGACGACAGGCCGGAGATGGAATTATTTTGTTTCGACGCCTTGTACGATCCGAGTTTGACAATTTTTCCGTTTGCATTTGCAACCATCGTGGACCTCCTGGTGAGATGAGACTTCGCGTAGAAGCGACAGTGTGCGGGCGCGCGGGGGAGGGGCATTGAGCCGCATTAAGATATCTGAAGAATGGATGAATATGAGAGGATTGCTTCAATGTTAATGTTTCGCTATGCTGTGTCCTCCATCGAATCGAGGAGAATTCCATGTGGACTCATGTATCAAGCATAGAAACGAGCGCGACACCGGCGCAGGTGTGGGCGCTGCTGTCGGACGTCGCCGGCTGGAAGCGCTGGAACGCCGGCATCGTCAACATCGAACTGCACGGCCCTTTCGCGGAGGGCAGCCGCTTCACGATGCAGGTGCCGGGCGACGATATCTTCACCAGCACCTTGCGGACGGTACGCGAGAACCAGGAGTTCACCGACGAAACGGTTATCGACGACAATCGCGTGCTGGTTTGTCACCGCATCGAAGCGCTGCCATCGGGTCTGACGCGTGTCAGCTACAGCACCGAGATCACGGGACCGCAGGAAGCCGAGTTCGGTCCGATGGTGGTGGGCGACTTCCCTGAAGTATTGAGTGCGCTGAAGCGCCATGTTGAAATCCGCGCAGCCGAAGAGCGCCTGCGGCTGGCCATGCAGGCCTCGGACGTGAAGGAACTGGACCAGATCCTGGCGGATGACCTGCTGTTCACCAATCACATGGGGCAAATCATTAACAAGGCGCAGGACCTGGAGCTGCATCGCTCCGGCACGCTGCGATTGCGCAGCGTTGAGACGGTCGAGCTGCAAGTGCTGGGCAGCGCGGCGCTGCCGATGACCTCTATCTGCGTCAAGCTCGACGGTTCTTACGGCGGACAGGACTTCCAGGCCTTGCTGCGCTTCACCCGCATCTGGCGGCAGGCGGACAACGGCCAGTGGCAACTGGTCGTCGTCCACAGCAGCCCCATGCAATAAGCGGGCGTCGTTCCCGCGAAAGCGGGAACCCATACTCAGCATGGAGGGAATTCATGCAGCGCATGGAGGGAATTCATGCAGTGCATGGATTCCCGCCTTCGCGGGAATGACTCAGGCGAGGGCGGCGCGGCCCAGTGCAGGGTCGTCGGTGAAGAAGCCGTCCATGCCGGTGGCGATGTAGCGCTTGATTTCGGCGATCGAGCCGGCCTCGTTGCGCGCGGCGTCGCCCGCGTTGTTGCGGAAGTCCGCCGCCAGGAAATGGTTCTCCGGACGGAAGGTCCACGGCTCCACCCGCAGGCCCGCCTTGTGCGCGTCATCCACCAGCGAGCTTGGCTGGTCCAGGCTGCCATCCTTTTTCAGCGGTATCAGCGAGCGCGTCGGCGGTGCCACCACGTCGGCGTATTGCGCGATGTCGCGCAGGCCGGCCGGCGTGCACATCTGCGCGAAGGTCAGCGTGCCGCCGGCCTTGGCCACGTCCATCGGCCGCACGTTCTCGCCGATCACCAACTGCATCAGGCGCAGATTGGCGCGCTGCCCCAGCTTGCCGCGCATGTACTTCAGGTTGGCCACTTCGAACGACTGGATCTCGACCGGGTTGCGGCGCGTGTAGTCGTGTGCGGCCAGGATGGACAGGAAGCGGTCCTCCAGCGGCAGGCCGACGCTGGCGAAGTAGGTCGAGTGCTTCAGCTCCGGCACCAGGCCGATGATGCGGCCGCGCGCCGCCGCTTCCGCTGCCGTGAAGTCGATGATCTCTTCAAACGTCAGCACCTGGAACATGCCGTTGTACTGCACGCTGCCGGGACGGTACTGCGGCAGGCGTTCCACCGCGCGCAGCGTCTTCAGCTCGGCCAGCGTGAAGTCGTCGACGAACCAGCCTTCGTGGGTTTCGCCATCGATGGTCTTGCGCGTCTTGCGGCTGGCAAATTCGGGATGGTTGGCGACGTCCGTGGTTTCGCTGAGGAAGGCTTCATGGCGCGCGACCAGCACGCCGTCCTTGGTGCTGCACAGGTCCGGCTCGATGTAGTCGGCGCCGTCGGCGATGGCCTTGGCGTACGAACCCAGCGTGTGCTCGGGACGCAGCGCGCTGGCGCCGCGGTGGCCGAACACCAGCGGGGTCTTCGGGCCCGCGCCCACCGCCCCGATGCCCGGCATGCCGGACAGGTCGGGCGTGGCAGCGGCCAGCACCGAACCCGGCAGTATCAGCGCCGAGGCGGTGGCGGCCGCGGCGGTCTGGATGAAGCCGCGCCGCGACAGGCGCTTGGGCAAATAAAGATTGTTCATCAGAAGTCAGCCATCAAAGTCAGGAAGCCCTGACGTGGAGCGATCGGGAAGGTATTGTACGTCCCGCTGGCGGCGCCGACCACCACGTTCAGGCTGCCTTCGCGGTTGGCCAGGTTGCTGACGTTGAGGCGGTAGCGCGCGTTCTTGATCCAGCTGTTGTTCAGCATCGGCAACTTGCCCGATACGCCCAGGCTCATCAGGAAGTAGCTCGGCACGTCCAGGTCGTTGGTGTAGGTGGCGTAGCGCTTGCCGACGTAGTCGCCGATCAGCTGGAACTCGGTGGCGGCCACGGTCATCGTGGCGACGAATTTGTTCATCCACTCCGGGCTGCCCGGCACGGCCTTGCCGGCGGTCTGCACCACGTCCTTGCCGTTGTTGTAGTTGTCCGAGTAGGTCGAGCGGTTGTACGACAGTGCATCGTAGAACGAGAACACGCGGCCGAAATGCAGCGTGCCGGAGATGTCGATGCCGTCGGTCTTGACGCTGCCGACGTTGGCCAGCACCGGATTGCCGCCGATGATGGAGGTGATCACCGGCGTCGGGCTGATGGTCAGCAGGCGGTCCTTGAAGTCGACGTGGTACAGGTTGACCTGGCCGTCGATGGCCTTCAGCGGGCCCAGGTCCAGCTGGTGGCTGGTGCGCATGCCCAGTTCGTAGGTGATCGAGGTTTCAGGCTTGGCGCTGCTCTTGAACAGGTCGAACGCGGCCTGGCTCGCCAGGCTCCACGGCGAAGCACCGCCGCCGCCGTAGGTGACGAACTGGCGCATGTTCTTCTGCACGTTGACGAACATCTGATCCTGAGGCGAGATGTCCCAGCGCGCGCCCAGTTGCGGCAGGAACCATTTCTTGGTGATGATCTCGCCTACCGGCAGCGCCAGCGAACCGTTGGCGATCGCGCCCTTGGCAGGCTGTACCGGGAACTGGCCGTCGGCAAACTGCAGGCTGGATTTGAAGCCCGCCTGCAGCGCCAGGTCGTTGCGCACATGCCATTCGTCCTGCACGTGGATCTGGGCGACCTTGTTGTCGATCTCGCTGCCGTATTGCGTGATCAGCGGATTGCTCGGACGATCGTATGGCGAGCTTGGGTTGTTCACGTCCAGCGCGTACCAGCGGCGGTAGGCCGACGAGCGGTTATGTTCCAGCCACAGGCCGCCTTGCAGCTTGTGGTTGCCGAACTCGCTGCTCAGCGTCGACAGCCAGCCGTTGCGGTTGATCGCGTATTCGGTGGTGCGGGTGGCGTAGCCTGAGTTGCCGAACACCTGCTTCAGGTTCTGGCCGGGGAAGTAAACCGCGAACAGACCCGGCAGGCCGGCCACGCCGATCGGACCGGCCACCACGCCGACGCCGTCGTCGTTGTGGTAGTAGACCTGGTTGGACCAGGTGGTCGATTCGCCGATGTTCATGTCGTACTTGGCGTAGGTCAGGTAGTCGGTGCGCTGGGCGTCGCTGTAGTAGTTGCGGTAGTTGTTACCTTCGGCCGCAGGCGTGGCGCCGGTCGGCGACAGGTAGGCCAGCGCGGTCTGGAAGTTCGGGTACGTGAATGGACGGGTGTAGGGCTGGAACTTCTCGGTGGCCGAGTGCACGGTGGCGTCTTCGTTCGGCTCGATCTTGTCCGAATAGTTGAAGTACAAGGTCAGCTTACCGGCGTTGCTCTGGTTGATGTACTTGGCGTTGATCTGGTCGCCGCCCTGACGGCCGTTGAAGTCCCAGGCCTTCTGCTCGTGGTGGACGGCCGAGATGTAGGCGCTGTTGCCGTTGCCGAAGTCGCCGGTGTCGTAGCGCAGGAAAGTGCGCGAGGTGCTGTGGCTGCCGACGGTCTGTTGCGCGGCCAGGTTGCGGCTGTGCTGCGGATCGCTGGAGAAGGTCTCGATGGTGCCGCCCAGGTTGCTGGTCGAGGCGGTCGACAGGTCGCCGGCGCCGGACGACAGGATCACGCTGCCGACGTTCTCGCTGATGACGGCGCGCTGCGGCGACAGGCCGTTGTAGTTGCCGTACTGCTGGTCGCCCAGCGGCACGCCGTCCATGGTGTAGCCCAGCTGCTGGCCGCTGAAGCCGTGCACGAACAGCGACAGATTCTGCTCGTTGTTGCCCCACGGGTCGGCGGTCTGGAAGCTCACGCCTGGCAGGGTTTCCAGGGCTTTCAAAGGATTAATGCCCGGCAGGATTTTCTGCATATCGCCCTTGGTCAGCGCGACCGAGGAGCGGGTGCGGCGGGTGGAGATTTCCACCGTGGCGACCGGCGCGCCGGCGGCCGCTTCCAGATCCACGGCGAGGCCTGGCGCGGCCGCTGCGGGCGCATCGGCGGCCATGTCGGCCACGGCGGCGGCGACGTTGGCGGCCATCGCCAGCATAGGGAGGCTCAGCGCGGCGAAGCACACTGCGGATAATTTCTTGTTCATGATCTGCCTTGGATACCAGTTGGAGGAATGGAAACTTTGCGCATGATAGGCACCGCGTGTTACCGGATCATGACGACGGTGCGATACACTGCTGGCTGGAAATAAAGAGAGGATCGCGATGCGCAAACTTTTGATGCTGGCGCTGGCTGTGCAGCTGGCCGGCTGCTACACGGTGAATCAGGCGGGGCTGGGCAATTTCATTTCGCAGACCGTACAGCCGGGCATGCCGCTGGACCAGGCGCTGGTGCGCATGCGCGCCGAAGGGTTTTACTGCAATACCAGCACGGCCGGCACGGTGACGATCTGCACCCGCAACCAGGAGCGCCTGCTGCGCGGCTCATGTGTCGAACGGGTCGACATGGTGCGCAGCGCCACCTCCGCGCAGACGCTGGGTGCGATCGACGTGATGGAAATCCGCTGCGCGAAAATATGATGGGGTCAGATACCGTCTTGAATGGCAAGCCCTTTCGATAAGTAATTAGGATCGAAAGGCTTGTCATTGCGTATCACCCCATAAATCAAGTGAGCCAGCTTGTGCATGACTGCCCCGATCACGGCTTTCTTTGCCATTCCGGTCGCGGCAAGCCGTTCGGCGAATTGCCGCAGGATGGGGTTATGTCGGCGCGCCACCAAGCTCGGCATGTACAGGGCAGCGCGCATTGAGGTGCTGCCGGTTCGACTGATCGTCGTTCGTCCCCTCAGCGAGCTTCCAGAGCTGCGTTGTTTGGGCGTTACCCCAAGAAAGGCAGCGAAGGTTTTCGCGCTGTCAAAGCGGCGAATATCCCCCAAATGCCCCAGTATTTTTGCCACGGTCGTCGTTCCGACGCCAGGTATGGTGGCGAGCAGATCGGCATCGTGCTTGAGGCCAGGATGGCGATCTATGTGATCGTCGATGTCGCCTTCGAGCTTCTCTATTTCTACGCTGAGCCAAGCGACATGCTGTCGCACATGCTGCGCGACGTCCTCCATCCCGCTGATGATCAATGCCTCCAACCGATTTTCTTCCTGCTGGCGAATGTCCTTCAAGGCTTGGACGCGCAGCGACCAAGCCCGCAACTGGCGCTGCTCCAGCGGCGGCGGACTCCAGGGCGCGGGCTTCATCGCGACGCAGTAGCGTGCAATCAGCCCGGCGTCGATCGTATCGTTCTTGTTGCGAATATTTTCGCTGTGGCCGAAGCCCTTGATGCAGACTGGATTGACCACGCTCACCACCAGCCCGGCCTGGTGGAGCGCCAATGCCAACGGCTCGGAATAGACCCCGGTCGCCTCCATGCAAGCATGCATTGCCGACAGGGGAACTTTGGATTTGGTGAGCCAGTCGACCATTGCCCGATGGCCTTCGGCGGAATTTTCCAGCACTTTGGTCTTGGTTTTTCCGTTGACCAGCAGTGCAATATCTAACTTCTTCTTGCTGACATCAATACCTACCGCTGCGCATATCGTATCCATTTTTGACCTTCCTCGTATGCGGGCTTACGCGCTGGCGCGATGGCCCCAGATACCGTTCGGACTTATCAAATGAAACAGGCAGAGGCACCTATCTGACCCACGTGCTCCACGGCACTAAGTCTGATCAGCGTCACTCCGCCTGGCCGCACCTACCTCCTTATTATCCGATGGAGATGCGGTATGCTCAATATACGAAGTCTGACATTCGGACATGGCCTCAGCCGTGGCGGCCGCCACGGCTGAGGCCGTGTCCGAATGTCAGACTTGACCCCACCGGTGCGGCAATAAAAAACGCGCCGGACTTGAGCGTCGGGCGCGTTTTTTTTGACGGCGACGGCGGGTGATCAGTGCTTCACTTCGCCGGCCGGGATCAGCGCTTCGACCGGCGCGTCGGTGGCGAACAGCTGGGCGCAGTCGACCTTGTCGTAGTCGTAGCGCTGGCCGCAGAAATCGCAGTTGACGCCGACGTGGCCTTGCTCTTCCAGCACGCTGTCGACTTCGGCGCGGCCCAGCATCTTCAGCATGTTGCCGACCTTCTCGCGGGTGCAGGTGCAGTGGAAGGCCGGGTGCAGCGGGTCGAACACGCGGATGGTCTCTTCCCAGAACAGGCGCTGCATCAGCACGTCGATGGTGGTCGACAGCAGTTCCTCTTGCTTCAAGGTCGAGCCCAGGATCACGGCGCGGTTCCAGGTTTCCAGCGCTTCGTCCTCGGTCAGCGGCGCAGTCTCGACGGCGGTCTTGCCACCGTTGTAGGGCAGCTTCTGCAGCAGCAGGCCGCGCGAGACGTTGTCGTCCGCCGCCAGCCACAGCTTGGTGTCCAGCTGTTCCGAACGCAGCATATAGTTTTCAATGACGGTGCTGACATCGTCGCCGTCCAGCGGCACGATGCCCTGGTACGGCTGCTGGCCCGGCATCTTGTCGGCCGGGTCGAGCGTGATGATGAAGCGGCCCTTGCCGTGCGCATTCAGCAGCGACGGCAGCTTGGCGTCGTCGGCGATCACGGCGTCGGGATCGATCTTGGCGGTGGCGCGCAGGTGCAGGTCGGCATCGCACTCGACCACTAGCAGGCGCACCGGACCGTCGCCGTGGATCTGCATGATGATCGAGCCGTTGAACTTCAGGTTGGCCGACAGCAGCGCGGCGGCGGCCACCATCTCGCCCAGCAGTTTCTTGACCGGGGCAGGGTAGGCGTGGCGCGACAGCACCTCGCGCCAGGTGGCGGAGATGTCGATGAACTCGCCACGCACGGCGGCGTTGTCGAAGATGAATTTCTGCAGGGTGTCCTGGCCGATGATGGGGGTGATGCTCATTGTTTATCCGATCTTTTTGAGTTGCGTCTTGAACAGTTGGCCGCGCTTGACGTAGCTGTCGGCGCTGGCGAGCAGGCGCGCGACGTCGTCGTCGGTCAGCGTGCGCACGGCCTTGGCCGGCGAACCGATGATCAGCGAGTTGTCCGGGAATTCCTTGCCCTCGGTGACCAGCGCGCCGGCGCCGACCAGGCAGCCCTTGCCGATTTTGGCGCCGTTGAGGATCACGGCCTGGATGCCGATCAGGGCGCCGTCGCCGATGGTGCAGCCGTGCAGCATGGCCTGGTGGCCGATGGTGACGTTCTTGCCCACCGTGAGCGGATAGCCCATGTCGGTGTGCATGACCGTGCCTTCCTGTACATTGCTGTTTTCGCCGATGGTGATGCGTTCGTTATCGCCGCGCAGCGTCGCACCGAACCACACCGACGTGTTGGCGTGCAGGCTGACTTTGCCGATCACTGTGGCAGTGTCGGCAACAAATGACGATGCATCGATCTCGGGCGCATGTTCGCCCAGTTGATATATAGACATTGGAAACCTTAGGTTGAGTGCTGAATTCAGCGCTGATGAGCGGTGGGATGGCGCTATTTTACGCTTGAGCGTCTATCGAACGGTCGTGCTATTATTTTACTTCATCGCCAGCAAGCAACCGATATTGCGCCGGCTTACGTATTTTCAAGGACCATCATGACCTTCACTTCGTCCCGCTCCGAATTCCTGACTATCCGCGGCCTGCGCTGCCACGTGCGCCACTGGGGCCGGGACGGCGCGCCCAAGATCTTCATGCTGCATGGCTGGATGGACGTGGGCGCCTCGTTCCAGTTCGTGGTCGACGCCCTGCAGGGCGACTGGCACGTGATCGCGCCGGACTGGCGCGGCTTCGGCCTGTCGCAGCGCTGCGGCACCGATACCTACTGGTTCCCCGACTACCTGGCCGACCTCGACGCCATCCTGCGCCACTATTCGCCGGAGCAGGCGGTCAACCTGCTGGGGCACAGCATGGGCGGCAACGTGGTGGGCATCTACGCCGGCGCGCGGCCGGAGCGCATCCGCAAGCTGATCAACCTGGAAGGCGGCGGCCTGCGCTCCAGCAAGCCGAAGCAGGCGCCGGGCCGCTACGCCAAGTGGATGGACGCGCTGCTGGAGCAACCGGAAATGCGCAACTATCCATCGCAGGCCGCCGTCGCCGCGCGGTTGCAAAAGACCAACCCGCGCCTCAGCGACGAGCGCGCCGCCTTCCTGTCGCAGCACTGGTCGGCGCCGAACGAGGCGGGCGAGTGGGAAATCCTCGGCGATCCGGCCCATAAGCAGCCGGGGCCGCTGCCCTACCATGTAGAGGACATCATGGCCTGCTGGAGCGCGATCACCGCGCCGACGCTGTGGGTGGAGGCCGCGCAGACCAATATGTGGATCTGGATGGGTGGCGAGCAGGAAGGGCGCGCGGAACTGCAGCGCCGGCTTGGCCATTTGCGCGACGTCGAGTGCAAGGTGCTGGCCGATGCGGGCCATATGCTGCACCACGACCAGCCCGAGGAGCTGGCGCACCTGATCGAAGCGTTCCTGGCGCGCTAAAGGAAAAACTTGCCAAGGCTTTGCTTATTTGGCATGATCGATCCCATGACCTCCTATCCGACCATCTTGCCAACCCGCCGCCACGTCGCTTCCGACGCTGGTGCTGCCGCGTTTGCCGGTCGGAGTCTGTCCGCCGTCTCCATTATTCGAATTATTCAGGGTCGCTGAGCTGCGGCTGCGCCGGTGCTCGGCGCCCCCAGCCTCTCTCACGCGGCTGAGCCGCATTCCCTCGAATATTTTATGGAGCAGCACCATGACCCAACTCTATCCCTCGCTGGCCGAGATCCACGACACCGCACGTCGCCTGCAAGGCAAAATCCTGGAGACGCCCGTGTGGCGCTGGCAGACCGGCGTGGCCGAACAGCAGTTCGCCGGCGGCGAACTCTGGCTCAAGCTGGAACTGTTTCAAAAGACCGGCACCTTCAAGCTGCGCGGCGCCCTCAACTGCATCGAAGCGTTGGATGAGCCAGCGCGGCAGCGCGGCATCGTCGCCGTCAGCGCCGGCAACCACGCGATCGCCGCAGCCTACGCCGCCAGGCTGGCCGCGTGCAGCGCCAAGGTGGTGATGCCGCAGCACGCCTGTCCTGCCCGCATCGCCGCCTGCCGCGAACTGGGCGCCGAAGTGCTGCTGATGTCCGATGTGCACCAGGCCTTCGCGCGCGGCCGCGAGATCGAGCGCGACGAGACGCGCACCATGTTGCATCCCTATGAGGGACCGTTGACCGCGCAAGGCACGGCGACGATCGGCCTGGAACTGATGGCGCAGGTGCCGCAGCTCGACGCGATCGTGGTGCCGGTGGGCGGTGGCGGCCTGTGTGCCGGCATCGCCGCCGCCGTCAAGCAGATCAATCCAGCCTGCGCGGTGTACGGCGTGGAACCGTTCGGCGCGGATGCGCTGTACCGCTCCTTCGTGTCGGGCCAGCCGGAAGCGCTGGAGCGGGTCGACACCGTGGCCGACAGTCTGGGCGCGCCGTACGCGATGGCCTATAGTTTCGGCGTCTGCCGGCGCTTCGTCGACGAGGTGGTGCGGGTGACCGACGACGAGATCTGCCTGGCCATGCTGCACCTGTTCCGCGATGCCAAGCTGGTGGCGGAACCGGCCGCCGCGGTGGCGACCGCCGCCCTGTTCGGTCCGCTGCGCGAGCGGCTGGCGGGCAAGCGCGTGGCGCTGCTGGTGTGCGGCTCCAACATCGACCCGGTGCGCTTTGCCGAACTGCTGGCACGCGGCGCGCGCGTCCGTGGCGCGAGCCTTGATGTGGCGATGGATGGATTTTGCGCAGGCAGCGTACAATGATCACTTCATTGCCGTAATCACAGAGCCATATGTTGAAAGTCGATCTGCATTGCCATTCCAACGTTTCCGACGGCGTCCTCGCGCCGGCCGCCGTGGCGCAGCACGCGCGCAAGGCGGGCGTGGACGTGTGGGCGCTGACCGACCATGACGAGGTGGGCGGCATCCCGGCCGCCCGCGCCGCCGCGCAGGAGCAGGGCATGCGCTTTGTGACCGGGGTCGAGATCTCGATCACTTGGGCCAATGAAACCGTGCACATCGTCGGCCTGCAGATCGATGAAGCCAATGCGGGGCTGGTCGCCGGCCTGGCCCGCACGCGCTCCGGCCGCGACAACCGCGGCCGCGAGATTGCCAACCAGCTGGCCAGGGTCGGCATCGAGGGCGCCTACGAGGGCGCGCTCAAGTATGTCGGCAATCCGGACCTGATGTCGCGCACGCACTTCGCCCGCTACCTGGTGGAAATTGGCGCCTGCGCCAATATTCCCGATGTGTTCAAGAAGTACCTGTCCGAAGGCAAGCCGGGCTATGTGCCGCATTGCTGGGCCACGCTGGCCGATTCGGTCAACTGGATACGCGGCGCCGGCGGCGTCGCCGTGATCGCCCATCCGGGCCGCTACAAGTTCAGCCAGCTGGCCCAGGGCCAGTTGTTCGACGAGTTCAAGCAGCTGGGCGGCACGGCGATCGAGGTGGTTACCGGCAGTCACACGCCGGAGCAATACGCGGTCTACGCGCAGCTGGCCAACAGCTACGGCTTCCTGGCCTCGCGCGGCACTGATTTCCATGCGCCGGGCGAGTCGCGCGTCGATTTCTCGCTGCTGCCGCCGCTGCCGGCCAGCGTCACCCCGGTCTGGCACGACTGGTTCTAGGACCTTACTTCTGAGCGGTGAATTACCGCGCCGATTACCGGCGCCTTGTAATAGCTTGTATCTTGAATTCGCGTTCGCACGGTCATACCTTACTACTTGGACAAACTTTGTCCGTACCGGAGACCTCCCATGAAACGCATCATCCTGTTTATCGCCACCAACCTCGCCGTGATGCTGGTGCTGTCCATCGTCCTGTCGCTGCTGGGCATAGGCCGTCCGGGATCGGGCAACACGCTGCAACTGGGCAGCCTGCTGGCGTTTTCGCTGGTGGTTGGTTTTACCGGCGCGATCTTCTCGCTGCTGATCAGCAAACCCATGGCCAAGTGGTCGACCGGCGCCCGCGTGATCGCCACGCCGTCGTCGTCGACCGAGCTGTGGCTGGTCAACACCGTCAAGGCGCTGTCCGAGCGGGCCGGCATCGGCATGCCGGAAGTGGCGGTCTACGACGGCGAACCGAACGCCTTCGCCACCGGCGCCTTCAAGAATTCCGCGCTGGTGGCCGTCTCCACCGGTCTGCTGGCCAATATGAACCGCGATGAGGTGGAAGCCGTGCTGGGCCACGAAGTCGCCCACATTGCCAACGGCGACATGGTCACCATGACCTTGATCCAGGGCGTGGTGAATACCTTCGTGGTGTTCCTGGCGCGCGTGGTCGGCTTCTTCGTCGACAACGTGCTGCTGAAGAATGCCGACAGCGAGCGCCGCGGCCCCGGCATCGGCTACATGGTGACGGTGTTCGTCTGCGAAATCATCTTCGGCCTGGCCGCCTCGCTGATCGTGGCCTGGTTCTCGCGCCAGCGCGAGTTCCGCGCCGACGCCGGTTCCGCCAAGCTGCTGGGCAGCAGCTTGCCGATGCAGCACGCGCTGGCGCGCCTGAACGGCATGGAGCCGGGCGCCTTGCCGCAGTCGATCGCGGCGGCCGGCATCACCGCCGCCGGCGGCTGGACTGCGCTGTTTTCGACCCATCCGCCGTTCGAACAGCGTATTGCCGCCTTGCGTAGCGTACAATCTTAACCATTATTAACAGCGGCCGGGAGCATGCCCCGGCAGCGGCCATATGAGTCAATTCTTCCAGGTTCACCCCGTCAATCCGCAGCCGCGCCTGATCAAGCAGGCGGCGCAGATTGTGCACGACGGCGGCATCGTCGCCGTGCCGACGGATTCCTGCTACGCCCTGGTCTGCCATCTGGACGACAAGGCGGCCGTCGAGCGGCTGCGGCGCATCCGCGGCATCGACGAGAAACACCACCTGACCCTGCTGTGCCGCGACCTGAGCGAGATCGGCGTCTACGCGCGGGTCGACAACCGCCAGTTCCGCCTGCTCAAGGCCGCCACGCCGGGGCCGTTCACCTTCATCCTGGAGGCGACCAAGTGCGTGCCGCGCCGGCTCAGTCATCCGTCGCGCAAGACCATCGGCCTGCGGGTGCCGGAGGATGCCATCGTCCATGCGCTGCTGGAGGAGTTGCAGCAGCCGCTGCTGGGCACCACCCTGATCATGCCGGGCGAGGACGATGCGCTGAACGACGCCGACACCATCTGCGAGCGGCTCGGCAAGCAGATCGAGCTGGTCATCGACGGCGGCGCCTGCAGCCTGGAGCCGACCACGGTGATCGACCTCAGCGGCTCGGAAGCCGAGCTGGTGCGCCAGGGCCGGGGTGATGCGGCCATGTTCGGCCTGTAAGCCCGGCCTAAGCCTGGGCTGTCATTGTCAGGCTTTCAATAGGGCAAGTGCGCCGGCCCCTGACGGCGCAACAAGAGCACTTCGCGGCCTCTGGTAAAATCCCCCTCATGAACGACACCGACAGTATTATCCAGACCATCGCGGTCTACCTGATCCCTGTTCTTTTTGCAATTTCCCTGCACGAAGCCGCACACGGATACGTCGCCCGCTACTTCGGCGACCCCACCGCAGCCAACGAAGGCCGCCTGAGCCTCAATCCGCTGCGTCATATCGACCCCTTCGGCACGGTGATCCTGCCGCTGATCCTGAGCCTGCTGCACCTGCCCGCGCTCGGCTACGCCAAGCCGGTGCCGGTGGACTACGGCCGCCTGCGCAATCCGAAAAAGCAGATGGCGCTGGTGGCGGCGGCCGGTCCGGCGGCCAATTTCGCCATGGGCCTGGGCTGGATGGCGCTGTGGGTGGTGCTGACCTACGCGCTGAGCGTGCCGCAGGACGATTTCTTTATCGAGATGAGCAAGGCCGGCATCGGCGTCAATTCGGCCATGTGCATCTTCAACCTGATCCCGTTGCCGCCGCTCGACGGTGGCCGCATCGTCACCGGCATCCTGCCGCTGCCGCTGGCCCGTAAATACGCCCAGATCGAGCGCTACGGCATGTACGTGTTCATCGGCCTGATCCTGATGATGCAGTTCGGCCTGTTGACCGGCTTCCTGATCGGTGGCATGCACATCTTGCAGAGCATTTTCCACGTGCTGTTGTACCCCCTTATTTTCCTTCTGAACTGAGCCTGACTATGTATCCCGATCGTGTTGTATCCGGCATGCGCCCCACCGGCGCCATGCACCTGGGCCACTACCACGGCGCCTTGAAAAACTGGATCAAGATGCAGTCCGAGCTGCCATGCCTGTTCTTCGTGGCCGACTGGCATGCGCTAACCACGCACTACGACGACCCGTCCGTCATCGAGCGCAGTACCTGGGACATGCTGGTCGACTGGCTGGCGGCCGGCGTCGATCCGTCGCAGTCCACGCTGTTCATCCAGTCGCGCGTGCCGGAGCACGCCGAGCTGCACCTGCTGCTGTCGATGGCCACGCCGCTGGGCTGGCTGGAGCGCGTGCCGACCTACAAGGACCAGATCGAGAACCTGGCCAACAAGGACCTGGCCACCTACGGCTTCCTCGGCTACCCGCTGCTGCAGGCGGCCGACGTGCTGATCTACCGCGCCAGCCAGGTGCCGGTGGGCGACGACCAGGTGCCGCATATCGAGATGATGCGCGAAATTGCGCGGCGTTTTAATCACTTGTACGGCAAGGAAAAAGGCTTCGAGGAAAAGGCGCAGGACGCCGTCAAAAAGCTGGGCAGCAAACGCGCCAAGCTCTACAACGAACTGCGTACCGAATACCAGCAGGACGGCAAGGAAGAGGCGCTGGAACAGGCCAAGGCCATGCTGGACGACGCCCAGAGCCTGTCGATGGGCGACCGCGAGCGCCTGTTCGGCTATCTGGAAGGCAGCCGCAAGCTGATCCTGGTCGAGCCGCAGGCCCGTTTGACGGCCGCCTCGCGCCTGCCGGGCCTGGACGGCCGCAAGATGTCCAAGAGCTATGGCAACTCGATCGCGCTGCGTGAAGACAAGGCTTCGGTGGAAAAGAAGATCCGCACCATGCCGACCGACCCGGCCCGCGTGCGCCGCACCGACGCCGGCGATCCCGCCCGTTGCCCGGTCTGGCAGTTCCATCAGGTGTATTCCAACAACGAAACCCAGGAATGGGTGGTAAAAGGATGTAAATCCGCCGGCATCGGCTGCATCGAATGCAAGCAGCCGGTGATCGACGCCATCGTCAAGGAGCAGGAGCCGATGCACGAGCGCGCCCAGCAATACCTGGACGACCCGTCGCTGGTGCGCGCCATCGTCGCCGACGGCAACGACGCCGCCCGCAAGCTGGCGCTGGAAACCATGCGCGACGTGCGCGAAGCGATGGGCCTGGCCTACACATGAGCGACGCCTTGAGCAATCCCGTCTCCCCTTGGGTGCAGCGCTACGCCCCGTTGATACCGGGCGGGGAAGTGCTGGACCTCGCCTGCGGCAGCGGCCGCCACTCGCGCCACCTGGCCTCGCTGGGCCATGCCGTGGTGGCGGTGGACCGCGATGCCGAGGCGCTGGCCGCCGCAGCCGGGCCAGAGATCATCACCAGCGCCATCGACCTGGAACAGGCGGGCGCCGCCTGGCCCTTCGGTCCGGATCGATTTGCCGGCATCGTGGTCACAAACTATCTGCATCGTCCGCTAATCGCCGACATGTTGAGCAGTCTGGCGCCAAACGGCGTGTTGATTTACGAGACCTTCGCGGACGGCAATGCGCAGTTCGGCAAACCATCGAATCCCGACTTTTTGCTGCGGACCGGCGAGCTGCTGGAATGGGCGCTCACCCACGGCTTGCGGGTGGTGGCCTTCGAAGACGGCGTCATCGACACGCCAAAAGCTGCTATGGTGCAACGTCTATGCGCCGTGAAGCCGGATTTCCCGCGCGTGGCGGCGCTTTTACCGCCATTTTGACGGCCGATTTGTCGCCCTGATTGCACCATATGAGCGGCCTATCGTCTACAATCGTTGTTTTAATACTTTATGCAGTGGTTACCTATGATTAAGGGCAGCATAGTAGCAATCGTCACCCCGATGAACGCAGACGGCAGTCTGGACTTCGAGGGTCTGAATCAGCTGATCGACTGGCACATCGCCGAAGGTACGGACAGCATCGTCATCGCCGGCACTACCGGCGAATCGGCCACGGTGAGCGTGGACGAGCACTGCGCGCTGATCAAGGCGACGGTTGCCCACGCCAAGGGCCGCATCCCGATCATCGCCGGCGCCGGCGCCAACTCGACCGCCGAGGCGATCAAGCTGACCCGCTACGCCAAGGAAGCCGGTGCGGACGCCACGCTGCAAGTGGTTCCCTACTACAACCGTCCTACCCAGGAAGGCATGTACCAGCACTTCAAGGCCATCGCCGAGGCGGTGGACCTGCCGGTGATCCTGTACAACGTGCCGGGCCGTACCGTTGCCGACATGAGCAACGACACCATCCTGCGCCTGGCGCAGATCCCGAACATCGTCGGCGTCAAAGACGCGACCGGCAACATCGGCCGCGGCTACGACCTGCTGCGCCTGGCGCCGAAATCGTTCGCCGTGTACTCCGGCGACGATCCGACCGCGATGGCCCTGATGCTGGCCGGCGGCGCGGGCAATATCTCCGTCACCGCCAACGTCGCCCCGCGCGACATGGCCGACATGTGCGAAGCTGCCATCGCCGGCAACATCGCCAAGGCTGTGGAGCTGAACAATAAAATGTTCCCGCTGCACCAGAAACTGTTCATCGAGCCGAATCCGGTGCCGGTCAAATGGGCGCTGGCGGAAATGGGCAAAATGCCAGGCGGCATCCGTCTGCCGCTGGTGCCGCTGGCGGCCGATTGCCACGAAGCGGTGCGCGCGGCCCTGCGAGAAGCCGGCGTACTGTAAAAACCTTAGCAACAAGCCCCGACTTCGGTTCGGATCATCCCTGATTTGCTGCTTTTCAGCTTCTTAAACAGTAACGACATGACTATTCGCAAGACAGCTTCTATTTCCTCGCAGCGCGCCGTCGTAGTAGGCGCATTGATGGCCAGTTTGACCGGTTGCGGCATGATCGGCTCCGTAATCGGCAACGACAAGGTGGATTACAAGTCCGCCAAGAAGGCCAGCACGCTGGACGTGCCTCCGGATCTGACGCAATTGCAGAAAGATAACCGCTACTCGCTGCCGGACTCGAACAACGGTGTGGCCACCGCTTCCGGCTACAACGCTTCCAAGGGCATCGCCACCGGCCCGGCCGCCATCATGCCGGGCACGCCTGCCGCCGGTACCGTGGTGCCGACCAGTGTCAACGATATCAAGGTCGAGCGCGACGGCAACCAGCGCTGGCTGGTGATCAAGCAAACGCCTGAGCAACTGTGGCCGCAGCTGAAGCAGTTCTGGGAAGATTCGGGCTTTGTGCTGGCCAAGGAAAATGCCACCGCCGGCACCATGGAAACCGAATGGAATGAAAATCGCGCGAAAATCCCGCAAGACTTCATCCGCAACACCATCGGCAAGGTCTTCGACTCGGTGTATTCGAGCGGCGAGCGTGACAAGTTCCGCACCCGCATCGAACGCCGCGCCGATGGCGCCAGCGAGATCTACATCAGCCATCGCGGCGCCCAGGAAGTGGTGACCGGTGCCCAGAAGGAATCGACCACCTGGACTCCGCGTCCTAACGATCCCGGTCTGGAAGCCGAATTCCTGGCGCGTCTGATGACCAAGCTGGGCAACGGTTCGGAAGTGGCGCAAGCCAAGACCGCCGTGGATACCGCGATTGTGCAACCGCAGCATGCGTCGCTGGTGGGCGCTGGCGCCGACCGCGCCGTGCAGGTGGACGAGGGCTTCGACCGCGCCTGGCGCCGTGTCGGTTTGGCGCTGGACCGCGCCGGCTTCACCGTGGAAGACCGCGACCGTACCCAGGGTATGTACTTCGTGCGTTATGTCGACGATGCGGCCGAGACCAAGGGCTTCTTCAGCAAGCTGTTCAGCTGGGGTTCGTCGTCGGAAGCCGATAAGGAAGCGCAGCGCTATCGCATTTCGGTGAAAGCCGGTGCGGGTAACAGCAGCACCGTTACCGTGTTGAGCAATGCCGGTAAAGCGGAAGCTTCGCCAGTGGCCGATAAGATCCTGACGCTGCTGCACGAGCAATTGAAATAAAGCGTTCCATTAAAGAAAAACCCCGACTGCACTGAGCGCGATCTTGAGCGCGTTCAGGCAGTCGGGGTTTTTTTATAACTGCGCAAAAGCTTTAGGCGAAAAAAAACCGACCCGAAGGCCGGCTTTTTTTCGCAAGCTGATTACTTCGAAGCAGCAGGAGCAGCAGCAGCCGAAGCGGCTGGAGCAGCAGCAGCGTCCGAAGCAGCAGGAGCAGCAGCGGCTGGAGCAGCAGCGTCAGCAGCTGGTGCTGGTGCTGGAGCAGCAGCTGGAGCAGCAGCTTCTGGAGCAGCTACTGGAGCTGGAGCAGCAGGAGCTTCTTCTTTTTTCGAGCAAGCAGCCAGAGCAACAGCCAGCAGGGAAACGATCAGCAGGGATTTTTTCATGGGGTTTTCCTTAATTAATTCAAAATTAAACACAATTGTTGCGATTAATAATTACCGGTAATTATCGCTCATTAGGTCGTCTTCGAAGGCTTTCGTACCTGAAATGGTGCCTGCCAGACAACGGAAACTTCCTAACCGAATATTATAGCGATTTTTAGTGCGTCGCAATAGGACAAACAGCCGTAAGCACAACTATTTTGCGATATCGCAACATTTCGGTTTCGACTCTACTTTAGCAGAATCCGCACCAAATACCAGCGTTCGCATCGAACACCGGCATTTTACCTTGAACTGACTCATAATCCAGTTGAGTTTGCGAACAAACCGGGGGTAGATTCTAACCAAATTGTAATAAAGCGGTCGGCGCTGGTTTGGGTATCTTCCGGTCCGTCAAAAACCGCTTCGCCACGGAAATGATCGGCATGAAAACGGCGCACGATATCGCGGCCGTCGGCGATGCAGAACGAGTCCGTCAGCTGGCGTAATTGCTGGCTGGTCCGGCGGACTTCCACCAGGTGGCCGTAGTCCTTGATCAAGCGCAGAAAGCGGGGCGCGTCGCGCTCCACCGCATGGCCGTCATGCGCCACCAGCTGCAACTGCCCGCCGGCCTTGAGAAAATGGCGCAGCAGCGCGTCGGTGGCGCTGCTGCCCAGCTCCCAGATGGCGAAATCCGGGTCGAACAGCGTCAGCGTGTGCGCGGCGCGGGTGAAGCAGCTGGACAGGTGCTGGAGAAATTCCGCCCTGGTGGTGAATGGAAAACTCTGCCTGTCCATGCTGCCTCCCCGTGGTTAGCCCAACTCGATCCAGCCGTCCTGATACCAGGTGTACAAAGCGTCCATGACATCGTCAGACGCCTGGGTGACTTCCGCGCCGGCCAGCGCGCGGTGATTGGCCAGCAGTTCCAGCGTGACCTTGTCGGCCCGGCCGACGCCGAACGACTCGCCGTTGATGAACACATGTTTGCCACGGTACAGCATTTGCGTCTTGCGCGACAGCGACAAGCCTTTTTTCGCCGCCGCTTCGCCGAACTTGCCGAACGTGAGCGGCTTGGCCGGGCCGGTGAAGAACACATTGTGCTTGGGCTCGGACATGTATTCGCCCAGGAAGATGGTGATGTCCTCCTCGGTAAAGCTGACCTTGTTGATTTCCTCGGCGATGGTGTTCAGCATGTGGCGCGGGATTTCCGCTGGCTTGGCGGTCGCTTCCAGCTCCGGATCGGCGTAGCGGCCCGGCAGGTCGATCGAATCGGCCATGAATTGCAGGAAGGCTTCGCCCAGCTCCTGGTAGGACGGCGAACGGAAGCCGATCGAATAGGTCTGGCAGTCGCCGATGGCGATGCCGTCGTGCGCGTAGTGCGGCGGCAGGTACAGCATGTCGCCCGGATTGAGCACGAACTCCTCGTTCGGCTTGAAATTGGCCAGGATCTTCAGCGGCAGGCCTTCGACCAGCGTCAGGTCCTTCTGCGGGCCGATGCTCCAGCGGCGCTGGCCCTGGGCCTGCAGCAGGAACACGTCGTAGGAATCGAAGTGCGGGCCGACACCGCCGCCGTCGGTGGCGAAGCTGACCATCAGGTCGTCCAGGCGGGCATCGGGGAGGAAGCGGAACTGGCGCAGCAGCGCGTCGGCCTTGGCGTCGAACAGGTTGACGCCCTGGACCAGCATGGTCCATTCCTTCTGGTCCATCGGAGGCAGGCTTTCCAGCGGGCCGTGCTGCATATTCCACTGGCCGTCGACATTGGTCACCAGGCGCGATTCGGTGTGGTTGGTCGAGGCCAGCTTGGTCAGCGCCTCCATGCTCAGCAAAGGCTTGAAACCGGGGATGGCGTTACGGATCAGCAGGGGCTTCTTGTGCCAGTAGTCGCGCAGGAATTGCGCCGGCGTGATATCGCCGAGGAGAGGTAATTTTTTCATGCGCTCATTATAACCATCGCCGCGCCGATTGTCGGGCCGGCGGCGGTCCGCCCGGCGATCCAAGGTATAATTCCGGGGCTCATATACAGAAAGGATTTACAAAATGAAGATTGCCAAGAACACGGTCGTGACTGTGAATTACAAGCTGTCCGATGCCCAGGACAATCTGATCGAAGACGGCCGTCAGCCCATGGTCTACCTGCATGGTGGCTACGAGAACACCTTGCCAAAAATTGAAGAAGAACTGGATGGCAAGGAAGTCGGTTACTCCTCCATCATCCAGATCGAACCGGAAGATGCGTTCGGCGACTACGACGCCTCGCTGGTGAAGGTCGAGCCGCGCAACCGCCTGCCGGAGCCGCTGGAAGTGGGCATGCAGTTCGAAGGCATGCCGGACGGCGACGATGGCGAAGAAGCGATGATCTTCACCGTCACCGAAATCGCTGACGACAAAGTGGTCCTGGACGGCAATCACCCGCTGGCCGGCATGGCCTTGCGCTTCGCGCTGAACGTCGCCGAAGTGCGTGAAGCATCGGACGAGGAAATCGCCCACGGCCACGTGCACGGCGCCCACGGCCACCACCACGGCGACGAGGACGACGAAGGCGAAGAGGGCGATCACGTCGCCATCCACCCGATCCACTGATACCCCGAAAGCCTGGGGTCAGACCCCGAACGGGGTCTGACCCCTTTGCGGTGGGGGTTACGGTGTCGTCTCGGCGCTGCCGCCCTTGAGCGTGAACAGGGCGGCGGTGCCGGGGGCGACGCGCACCTCGGCCCATTCCGCGGCCAGGCTCAGATGCCCCACATTGCCGCGCCAGACGATGGACGGCTCGGTCCCGGCGCCGCCCTGGGTATCGACCAGCAGCACCTTCCCTTTGAGTTTTTCCGCCATCGCCCGTATCTGCCGGCGCGGTTCGGCGTAGCCATCCTGCTTGGACTGAAAACTCGGCAGCAGCGAGAAGCCTTGCTCCGCCTGCACGCCGACATCGCCGTCCGAGAACAGCACCAGGCCGTGCATCTTCTGCCGCTCCGCCAGCGTGAACAGCCGGTGCAGCCAGGCGCGGTTGGCCACCAGCCGGTCTTCATACTCGCTGTTGCGGCCAGCCTCCGCGCGGAAGTGGTTGTTATTGGCCGGCAGGTTGATGGTGGCGAACAGCACCTTGCCATACTCCCAGTGGGCGTTCTCGGCGTAGCTGCGGAACTTGGCGCTGGCCGACAAACGCGTCAGCGGCAGGCGGCGTTCGCCCAGCGATTCGCCGTCGGCGTAGAACAATTCGCGCAAGCGGTTCAGGCGCTCGATGGCGTTGGAGCGGCCGATGGAATTGACGCAGCCGCTCCAGTCGCTGCCGGCCAGCGAGACGATCATCGGCGCCGCCGCCTCGTTGAGCAGCGCGCGGCGCTGCGCATACAGCTTGTCGCTGCAAGGCTCGCTGCTGGCCTTGATGCCGGTGGTGACGATGAAGGCGGGCGCGGTCTGCGTGACGTCGGCGATGGCGCGCCTGAGCACCGATTCATCCGCTCCGCTCTTGAACGAGTGGCCGATCACGCCGAACTGGAAGCCGCGCACGGCCGGCTGCACGGCCTGCGCGGCCTGCACATGGCCCGCGGCCAGCACCGCCACGCCGGCCGCGATCGCGAGCAGGCGGCGCAACGGCGTAGTCGCGGTGGCCGTGCCGGAGACGCGCAGCCGCATCATGCCTGCGCCGTCTCCGTCAGGCGCTTGAGCTGATACAGGCGCTCCAGCGCTTCGCGCGGGGTCAGCGCATCGGGATCGAGATCGTCGAGCGCATCGAGCAGCTCACGCATCGCCGGGCTGGCGGCTGCGGGCGCGCCATGCGCCGGCGCGTCGAGTTCCTCGTCGTCGGCGTCGGTGGTCGGCGCGGCGAACAGGTCCAGCTGCGGCGTGGCGTCCAGCGCCTGCGCTTCCAGGCGCGCCAGGTGCTTGCGCGCGGCCTTGATCACCGGCTGCGGCACGCCGGCCAGCTGCGCCACCTGCAAGCCGTAGCTCTGCGACGCCGGACCATCCTGCACCGCGTGCAGGAACACGATGCTGTCCTTGTGCTCGACCGCGGACAGGTGCACATTGGCCGCCGTCGGATGGCTCTCCGGCAGCTGCGTCAGTTCGAAGTAGTGGGTGGCGAACAGCGAGAAGCTGCGGCTGGTGTCGATCAGGTGGCGCGCGATGGCCCACGCCAGCGCCAGGCCGTCGAAGGTCGAGGTGCCGCGGCCCACTTCGTCCATCAGCACCAGCGAGTGTTCGGTGGCGCCGTTCAGGATCGCCGCCGATTCGGTCATCTCCACCATGAAGGTCGAGCGGCCGCCGGCCAGGTCGTCGGTGGCGCCGATGCGGGTGAAGATGCGGTCGATCGGGCCGATGGTGGCGCTGGTGGCCGGCACGTAGCTGCCCACGTAGGCCAGCAGCGTGATCAGCGCCACCTGGCGCATGAAGGTCGATTTACCGCCCATGTTCGGGCCGGTGATCAGCAGCAGGCGGCGGTCTTCGACGAAGCGGCAATCGTTGGCGATGAAGCGCTCGATCTGATTCTCCACCACCGGATGGCGGCCCTCGGCGATGTTGATGCACGGCGTGTCCACCAGCTGCGGCGCGCACCAGTTGTGGCGCAGCGCGTGGTCGGTTAGCGAGGTCAGGGCGTCCAGCTGGGCCAGCGCCTTGGAGATCGTCTGCAGGCTGCCGATGAATGGCGCCAGGTCGCCCAGCAGCTGGTCGTACAGCATCTTCTCGCGCGCCAGCGCCTTGTCCTGCGCCGACAGCGCCTTGTCCTCGAAGGCCTTCAGCTCCGGCGTGATGTAACGCTCGGCGTTCTTCAGGGTCTGGCGGCGGCGGTAGTCGTCCGGCACCTTGGTGGTCTGGCCGTGCGTGACTTCGATGTAGAAGCCGTGCACCTTGTTGTACTCCACGCGCAGGTTGGCGATGCCGGTGCGGGCGCGTTCGCGCGTCTCCAGGTCGACCAGGAACTGGCCGGCGTTCTCGGACAGCGCGCGCAGTTCATCCAGCTCGGCGTCGAAGCCGCGCGCGAACACGCCGCCGTCGCGCACCATCGCCGCTGGCTCCAATGCCACCGCGCGTTGCAGCAGGTCGAGGCAGGCTTCGGGCGTGGCCATGTCGGCGTGGATCGCGGCCAGCAGGCCGTCGGTATCGGTCAGCGCGCGTTGCATCGCGTGGCGCAGCGCCGGCAGTTGCTGCACGCCGTCGCGCAGGCTGGCCAGGTCGCGCGGACGCGCCGACAGCAGCGCGATGCGGGTGGTGATGCGTTCGATATCCGGCACCTGCGCCAGCGTGTGCGACAGCGCGCCGGTGGCATCGGCGTGACCCAGCGCGGCGATGGCTTCGTGGCGCGAGCGGGCGATGGCCTGGTCGCGACGCGCATGGTGCAGCCAGTGGCGCAGCAGGCGCGAACCCATCGCGGTGCGGCAGTGGTCCAGCAGCGAGAACAGGGTGGGGGATTCCTGGCCGCGGATGGTCTCGGTCAGTTCCAGGTTGCGGCGCGTGGCCGCATCGAGGCCGATGAATTCGTTCTCGGTTTCGGTGGTCAGCGTGCGCACGTGCTGCAGGCCGCGTCCCTGCGTCGACTGGGCATAGCGCAGCAGCGCGCCGGCCGCGCCGAACGCCGCGCCCAGGCCGTCGGCGCCGAAGCCGGTCAGCGTGGCCACGCTCAGCTGGTCGAGCAGGGACTTGTGGCCGCTGACGACGTCGAAGTGCCAGTCCGGCACGCGGTTGACGTGACAGCTCAGGGTTTCTTCAAACAGGTCGGCGTTATCGCCGCGCAGCACCTCGGCCGGCGCGATGCGCTCCAGCTCCTGCTGCATGCGGGCGGTGACGGTGCGGCTGTCGCCGGAGAACTCCATCAGCTTCAACGCGCCGCTGGCCAGCGACAGCCACGCCAGGCCGGCCGTGGCCACCTTGCGCTGGCTGATGATGCACATTGCCAGCAGCGGACGTTCGGCCTTTTCCGGCAGCAGGTCGGCGTCGGTCAGCGTGCCTGGCGTGACCACGCGCATCACCTTGCGTTCGACCGGCCCCTTGCTGGTGGCCGGGTCGCCGATCTGCTCGCAGATCGCGCAGGACTCGCCGATCTTGACCAGCTTGGCCAGGTAGCCTTCGAGCGAATGGAAAGGCACGCCGCACATCTTGATCGGCTGCCCGCCCGAGCTGCCGCGCGCGGTCAGCGTGATGCCCAGCACCCGCGCCGCCTTCTCCGCGTCGGAGTGGAACAGCTCATAGAAGTCGCCCATGCGGTAGAACACCAGCATGTCCGGGTATTCGGCCTTGATGCTCAGGTACTGCTGCATCATGGGAGTGACTTTTTCGGTAGGGCTGTTCTTGACGGCGGCGGCGTTGATTTCGTTCGGGACGGTGGTCATTGGTTCTTTTTCGGCGGTGCATGAGTCTGGTTTTGCGAAGGCTCAACCGGCCCCCGCGCGTAACCTGTCATTTTACCGCTTTCGGACGCACGTGCCCAAAGAACTGCGTTCCGCACGTGAGCGCGCTCGCGGCTCGCAGCAAGTCGCCGGCTACGTAGCGGCGAAGCACATTTCGCCCGGCACCGAACGCCGTTGGGAGTTGCCGTTCAGGCCTGCCAGCATCTTCTCGATGTAGTAGATGTGCGCATCCACTCCATCCTCGTCGGGCGGCCGAAGCGAATCCTGGCCCTATCGATGCGATGTAAGGTTCTTTTTGGTAATCCGCCTAACTTCCAGCTCGGCCAGGTCATCTATTTCATGCGCATCAAACATGAGGCAACATGACCTCATCTGCACCATCGTGGATTCATCCAATCCAAACATATCCTTGGTTGCACGCCCTTTTGAAGAAGATTTTACCAAGCGCAGGCTACCATCATCATACAATTGCAAATGATCTGAAAACGTATCCAAATAAGGATGGATGATGTTGAATTCCCAATTTTTATACGCAGCGGCCTTTTTTAATACGGTATCCTTAGGTCCTTTATAATCGGAGGAGTTGCATTTTGAACAGGCAAGTATAAGATTTTTCGTGCCAAATATTTGATCTCTGTGATTATGTTTTGGTGCGATATGATCAAGATGTATGCCTCGTATCCCTTTCAAACCATTTCTAAACTCAAAGCTGAAGCCGCAATAGTAGCAATACTTTTCCTGCTCAATCAACAGAAAATCTTTAATTCTTTTCTTTATGTCGTTCCGTTCTGTTATGGTGGCAGAAGAAACGGTCCAGCCAGTGCCACTCCAAATTTTATCATGAGTTAAACTTGATGCAAGAAGAGCCTTCACTACAGCTCGCTCCGCCGGCAGCAGCGTCCCCACAGAAGTTATTTTATCTTGAAATAGCAACGCTTTTCGCATTTTTTTCTCCTATCATCGCTTTGGCGTTCTGTATTAATTTGTAGAGCGGGTCGTTTTTTTGAATATTGAATTTTGCTACACGCTTAACGGCGGCGGAAAAATCAGCGAAATTTCCCCTGTTATTGCTTATGTATGAAATAAGTATTCTAAGATCCAGTTCCAAATATTTATTTCTGAATCCGGTAACACCAAATACCTCATATAAGGTGTGTTCGGGGGACCAGCCGTAGCTATGCACATCCAGCTTGTTAATTTCAATACTATTTTCCGCATGGTTGCGTTGAAGCGCGAGGATGCTCGAATCGCTGTCCTGCAGGTTGGAGAGTATGAAGTGCGAATGCGTCGCTATGACTGAGTGGCAGCCTGAGAAATCCTTCAGGGTTTTGTCCAACAAATCGAGGAAGCTGATTTGCCAGTTGGGATGCAGGCTTACCTCCGGTTCGTCAATTAATATGACGGAGTTGTTTTCCACATTTGCAAGAATGGAAAGGAGGATTTTCAAGATATTAAACTCACCCGAGCTGGCCTGGTGCAAATCGATACCATTTTCAGAAAATATTGAAAATGAGCTAATGGTCAATATTTTTGTTGCCACAAGATTGGATACCAAGGCAATCTTATCCAGAAGGATCTTATTTCGACGAATAGTAGCGATATTGGCATCTATCCGGTAAGGTGCGCTCGAACTGTTGATCTCACGTATTATTCCGCCGATGGACTTACGATTTCTCTTAAATAAGGTGGATGCAATAAAATCCGAAAAAGCCGCATTTTGAAATTTCGTACTGCTATTAGTGCGAGGCGCGATATTGACGGATGCTTTCTGAAAAGCGGAGAAATTACTGCCTTTATTGAGGGTGATTGAAAATTTGCTACTAAATCCCAATTCGCCTAAGACACGTCGCGCGCCTTTCACGCGCGTTAATGAATTACAAACGACCACGATATCCTGAAATAATTTCTCCTTCATGTTCGCGAAGAATATATTATTCGAGGCGGACTTCATTCCCAAGTAGCAATACTGTTGCGTCTTTCTGACGCTGTTTTTTGCTAAATAAGGGAAACGGTCGTTGGGAGTCGACGAAATCGCTAAAATTTTTCCTTTTCCGTATTTTTTTATTTTTGTCTGATCACTACTACTCACCAACAGATCTTTTTCGCCATCTCTTAGTTGCAGGTCGTAGCCATAATTGATTGCCATTAACGATTTGTTTTTCTTTTCGCTACATTCAATGGTGATCGCATCAGCGAGACAGGAGAGGATGGTGCTTTTCCCCGTTCCATTGGGGCCGATCACCACAGTTTTATAATTGACGTTGACATCGTCCGAATCAGACAAATCAAATGAAACATTTCCGAAAAGGTCGTGCCCATTGATGCTCATGTTGCGCAATAGCATTTTTTTCCTGGTTGTAGTTTTTCGATCAAAAATTTCATTTTGAAATTAGATAAATCTTAGCATGTTGCAATTGGCTGGTTTATATCAAATTGTCACAATCAATTGTCACAATCGATTCATGGCTGCGGACATGAAAGGTCGTCAAAAGGAGTTGCTCCGCGATCAGGACAGCCGTGCAAGAGCGCTTCCATTATCGTTTTGGAAGCTGTGGGGGGGGTATTAAATTTTCAAGGTTGTCAATTTTGCCCTGTAATAATTCAAGAGGTCCGATGCGCCGCTGAATTAGGGAGCTATTGCCATGGCAGGATATTTTTATCTGAGCTTCGTCCTCCACGAATCGCACATGGCTAATACTTTTTAAGGGCAAAAAATCATTTTCCAGCGGGTACTCTGCGAGGGGGGGGAAAGACACTCCGTCCCCGAGAGATTCGTTTGGGGAGCTGCCGCTGATCCGAAGCATCTCGACAATCTCTCGCTCCACACAAACGTACTTTGGCGTATTTCCGTGATCTGGGGCTAGGCTCGTGAGTTTTTCTAATGACAGAGATGAGGTGTAGAGAAGGGCCGATATGTACTTGTGGTTGTCTGATGCGAACAATCCAAGAGCAAAGCCCTGTTCACTATTTCCCCCATGACGCTCTTTGTATTTGTATTCTCGATCGAACAAGTCTTCGCAAAGAATTAGCAGGTCCGACTTGTCATCTGGGTCGTAGTAGGCTCGGTAAGGACGGCTAGAGGAGGGTAATAGGATGCCTGTCCATAATTGACGTGGCCGAAATTGGCAAGCGCAAGGATGAACGCTTTGACCTCTTTGTTATACCTGACAAAGTCGCGACTTTTTATGTGGATTCGTCTGCGCAACCGAGATATGGATTCATTCAGGATTTCATAGTGATCGTTTTTTCCATAGACGTCCTGCTCAGCGCGTTCGCTTTCAGGGCGGTGATCGAAACTGGAAGCGCGGTGGCAAGCTGGTCAAGCTACTCGATTGGTTGAAAGATTCCAGCTTCCAGCAGTGTTACCGCCCGCGCCGCCCGTGATCTTCTGCTGCGTGTAGCGCCAGGTAATCTTCGAGTATTTCAGCGCGACATGCTCTCCCAAGATGTCGCCTTCCCGGATGGCCGCGGATACGCCACCGATCAGCACATTCTCCAACGCGATCTCGAAATACTTGACCCGTTCGCCCATCGCGTCGGCGCGCATGAATTCGATGGTGACCGGCGGGAAGGTCTTGCCCGACGAGCAGTGCTGCAAGAGCTGCGGCGAGGACAGGTCCGCGAGCTTGGAGATTACGATGTCGCCGTGGTCGCTCCGCTCGGCCGTGTGGCCGCCACCCGTCGATGCCGTCGCCGACCTGGGCTGCGAGAGCTCCCAACGGACGGACCTGCATTCGATCCAATCCTTGTGGCGGTCGTCGTTGGACTCGCCCTTGATGTCGCCGATGCGCAGATATACGTCGATCGCCATGGCCTTCTCCTCGTGGGTTCGCGCGCGGCGGCGCCGGGCGGGAACCCATTATTCCGCCACCGCCTGCCGAGCCCGTTGCGGCCGCTCAATGGGTTGGCTCACTGCCCGACCGCGTGCCATGCCGGCCCTTGCGCGTTGTCACGGTGGGGGCGTCCGGCGAGCATAGAGTTGTGCCAAGGCTGGGCCGGCCGGTCCAAGCCACAACCACCGGGAGGAAGACATGCCGGATGATGCCTCGAAAGACCAGAAAACCGACAACTCCAAACTGCGGATGAGCTCTACCGCCAAGGCGCGCATGCGCAAGAACGAAGACCCCAAATACTATTATTACGACGATGGTGGAAGGCCCGGTCGCGGTAATTGTACGTGGGGCATCGGGACACTCGCGCATAAAGGGCCCTGTTCCGAAACCGAGCTCAAGACGAAGGTCGGGCCGGCCGAGGTCGAGGCGGCCTTCGTATCGCGGATCGCCGACGCGGAGAGGATAGTCCGCCGAAAAGTGTCGCGCCAGGCCCTAAGTCAGGAGCAGTTCGACGCACTGGTCAGTTTTGTCTACAACGCGGGCGTAAGAGGCGCCGAGAACGCGCTCTCGCTTGTCGACGATGGCGATTTCAAGGGTGCCGCAAGCGCGATCTCTCGAACGATCTACATGACGGTGCGCACGAAGAAGGGGCCGAAGAAGGTCATCGCTCACGGCCTCATCGGAAGGCGCGCGGAGGAGAGCGCGCCTTTCCGGGCGCCATCGAATTAGCATAGGCGCAACGCCGTTTTCGCGGCGGTCCAATTATCCAGACTTTGAAGGGATCGACATGCGATTTGCCGACTTATTTTCGACGGCGCGCCAGACTGCTGCCCGGCGCGCGCTGGCTGCGCTTCTGCTCACGGCGCTGGCGTCTTGGTCAGCAGGTGCTGTGGAGTTTCCGGTCGAGCCGAACGTGGACATCTACGGAAAATGGCGTCTCGTTAAGGTGCTTGACTCTGCCGACATCGCGGCGATGTCGGACCGCCAAGCCAAGGCCATGCTCGGCGAAGAGGTCCTGATCGCCAAGGATCGATTCAGAATCGCTAACCGGACGTGTAAGGGGCCATCCTACGAGCGCAGCGTGGACGATCTCGCCAAGTCCTTCCGGGAGGAGGGGCATGTAAGCTCGGTGAACATGGGACTGCCTGATCCGGTGACGGCCATCGATGCCGGTTGCACCCACATCTACCTTAAAGCCGCCGGCCGCATTGTCATTCATTGGGAAGGATACTATTTCGACGCCGTTAGAGAGGGACATCGGCGACCTTACAGCACAGCTTATGACGGCTTCCACTTTTCAGCGCGAGTAAAACGGTGTCGGTTGACTGATCGTATTACGCTTCTTCAGCGGGACGTTGATGCGCTAGCTTGGCCTCGTGTCCTGTTTTCATGCGGTCGTACTGTTTTTTGAGACGTAGCTCATCATTCACTCCTTGCGGGCATTGGTGCCCGCAATGCAACAGCGTGACGTCCGGCTCGGCACTACCGCCCTTGGCCCGACTGCGCTATCGTTGCCGGTGCAAGCGCGCACGCCGTGCTGAAGCGCGTATTATTTCCGTAAAAATCAACTTCCCGCCTAATCCTTACAAGCCTACCTCCTATGCTGCTATCCCATCGCCAAGCACCGCTGGTGTTATTCGTTGCGTTCCCCCAAATGGGATTGCTGGACCTGACCGGTCCGCACTCCGCGTTTTGGGTCGCTTCGAAGAACATGCTCAAGCGTGGCTCGCCCGGCTACGAGCGGCATACCGTCAGCCTGGACGGTGGACTGATACAAACGGCGGAAGGCGTCGGCATCGATAGCCGGCCGTTTAGCGACTTCGACGGGCGTGTGATCGACACCATCGTGGTGCCGGGCGCACCGTACATCCTGGAGGTGTTGGGAGAAACCCGGGCCACGATCGACTGGATACGCGCCAACGCCAAGCTGGCGCGCCGCACGACATCGGTGTGCACGGGCGCCTTTCTGCTGGCCCAGGCCGGTTTGTTGCAGGGAAAACGGGTCGCCACCCACTGGGCCATGTGCGACGAGCTGCAACGGCGTTTCCCCGCGCTGAGCGTGGACACCGAAGCCATCTTCGTGCAGCAGGGCGCGACCTGGACTTCGGCCGGCGTCACCGCCGGCATCGACCTGGCGCTGGCCTTGATCGAGGCCGACAGCGGCCGCGCCATGGCCATGCAGGTCGCCAAGGAGCTGGTGGTGTTCATGAAGCGCTCCGGCGGCCAGCCGCAGCACAGCGAGTTGTTGCAGGCGCAGTCCAAGGATACGGCGGCTTTTGACGAGCTGCACCTGTGGCTGGCCGAAAACCTCAGCCTGGCAAACATCTCGGTCAGCATGCTGGCCGAGCGTGCGTGCATGAGTCCGCGCAATTTCTCGCGGGTCTACAAGCAAAAGACCGGCAACGCGCCGTATAAGGCGGTCGAGCTGTTTCGTCTGGAGAAGGCGCGGCGCCAGCTGGAGAACTCGACCCGCAATCTGGACCAGATCGCCGGCGACTGCGGCTTTGCCGACCAGGAGCGCATGCGGGTGATTTTTCATCGCCACCTGGGCATGTCGCCATCGGATTACCGCAAGCGCTTTTCGGCCGGTGCGCAAGCCGACTGAGTCCACCGCAGTGGTGCGCACAGCTCACCGCCGTGTTGTCGGAAATGCGCCAATCCGGGGCCGGCGCAGCAGGCATGATGGAGCGCGGTGGACGTGCGCGTTGCCGTCCACATGGCGCTTGAAACGGAGATGCCGCATGATCAATCGAATCGGAAACGTCCACCCCCATCCCTACCAGGCCGCGACGGCGGTGAACCCGCGCCAGAACCAGGATGCCGCCCGCGCCACGCTTTTCCCGGCACCCGATCGCGTGGCCTCCACGGCCAGCCCGGCCGCCAGCGCCGCACCGCGTAGCGGGCAAAAAATGCCGGTGCGTTACTTTGACGAGATAGGTTGGGGCTTTCCAGAATTGCCGCCGGCCGACGCCGACGACCTGGAGTACAACGCCTACCGCCCGGACGGCGCCGCCATCATCCCTGACAATGTCATGCCCTATCGTCTGGCCGCAACCGGCGAAACGCTGACCGACACGGTACGGCAACGGGTCCGGCGGCAGCTCGACCAGGTTACCCATCAGCGTATCAGCCTCTACAACGAGCAGAAAGCCGGCGGCAAGTCCAATGCGGAGATACGCCAGGCCTTGATGGCGTTCGATGCGCAACTGCCGGATGATTACAAACAGCTGACCGGCCTGGGCGGCAAGATCAATGACGCCGTGCGCTACGACCAGCATCGCCCCGACGTCATCGACAGCAGCTTATTCTGAGCCGTCGCGGCGCAGGCCCTCTGCCTGTGCCACCGGCGTGAAATGGGTCAGGCAGTGCAGGTCCAGCGCGCGGATGTGCTGGGTCATGTAGTCGATGAAGACCCGTATCCTCTGCGGCAGCTGATGGCGGCTCAGGTAGCACACATAGTGGCCGCGGTCGTCGGGCGCATACGAGGCCAGGCAGGCCACCAGCCGGCCGGTGCGCAGGTGCTCGCAGACTTGATAGCCCGCCAGCTGCGCCAGGCCTTCGCCGTCGAGCACGGCCTGCAACACCAGCTCGGCATCGTTGTAGCTGCTGTTGGACCGGGGCATGAATTTCTGCTCGATCCCCGCCACCTTGAATTGCCACTCACCCGTCCGCCCCGAGGCCAGCAGCAGATTGATGCAGCGGTGTTGCGCCAGCTCGCCGATGGTGTGCGGCATGCCGTGCCGCCGAATGTAGTCGGGGGATGCGCACACCAGCATCTGCATGGGGATCAGCTGCTTGGCCACCACCTGGCTGTCATCCATGCGGCCATTGCGGAAGGCCACGTCGATACGGTCGGCGATGAAGTCGGCCGGATGGTCGTCGAGCAGCAGATCGATTTTGATATCCGGGTAGGCTGCGCGAAAGCCGCGCAACAGCGGCGCCACCACCTTGCGCCCGAAGCCCGTCGTGGCGCTCAGGCGCAGCGTGCCTTGCGGCGTGCCGCTGCGTAGCTCGCGCATCTCTTCGATCGAGCGGGCGATGCGTTCCACTCCCGGCTTGCAGTTCTCGTAAAACAGTTCGCCTTCGCCCGTCAGCGAAGTGCTGCGCGTGGTGCGCAGAAACAGCCGGGTATCGATCTGGCGCTCCAGTTTCTGCACGCTGCGGCTGATCGCCGAGCGCCCGATGCCGAGCCGTTCGGCCGCCTTGGCGAAGCTCCCCTCATGGACCACCGCGATGAAGGCGATCACCCCCGCGTAGGTGGTGGCGAAACTCGAGGCCAGCGGATCGACACCGTGGTTCGGATGGAGCTGATGAAGTGTCATGAAATGCCTAATCACGTTGTCACGGGGCGGACTGAACCTGATGTTAGGTTCGTTCGAACGCGGCGTAAATGACAAATACCCCTTGAATTCTGCCAGTCCGCCATGCGATTGGTGCCTGCCATGCACCACCGTGCGGCCCGCCGCATGGCTACCGGCCGCGCCGGCCCGGGCCTAGAATTTCTTCCGCATCAAGGCGCTCTTTCTCCCAACTCTCAAGGTGTCATCATGAAAATCGTCGTTATCGGAGGCACTGGCCTCATCGGAAGCAAACTGGTCAACCTGCTGCGCTCGCGTGGCCATGAAGCGGTGGCTGCTTCGCCGTCGTCCGGCGTCAACACCCTGACCGGCGCAGGCCTGGCGTCGGTGCTGGCCGGCGCCGGGGTCGTGGTCGACGTCGCCAACGCGCCGTCTTTTGAAGATGGACCGGTGATGGAATTCTTCCAGACCTCGGGCCGCAATTTGCTGGCCGCGGCCGCCGCTGCTGGCGTGCGCCATCATGTCGCGCTGTCCGTGGTCGGCAGCGACCGGCTCACCGACAGCGGCTACTGCCGCGCGAAAATCGCGCAGGAGGAATTGATACGCCGCTCCGGCCTGCCTTACACCATCGTCCGCGCCACCCAGTTCTTTGAATTCCTCGGCGGGATCGCGGCGGCCGGCTTCGATGGCCAGGCGATCCGCCTGCCCACCGCCCTGATGCAGCCGATGGCCGCCGACGATGTCGCCGCCGCCATGGCCGACTTCGCCTTGTCGGCCCCCGCCAACGGCGTGTGCGAGATCGCCGGCCCCGAGCGCGAAAGCATGTGCGGCCTGGTGCAGCGCTATTTGCGCGACGCCGAGGATGGGCGGACGGTGGTGGCCGATCCCCACGCGCGCTATTTCGGCGCCGAGCTGTCTCAGCTGAGCCTGGTGCCGGCCAGTCCCGTCCGCGTGGGCACGACCACCCTGGCGCACTGGCTGGAGAGCGCCGCTGCCGCGCACCACTAAACGCGCCGGCCGCAGCCCCAGGAGACTCGACCATGAAAAAGCTTTCCCCACCGCCGGTGTCCATGCTGGACAAATATCTCGGCCAGGACTTCAAGCCCCTGTACTCGACCCGCGTCAAGGTGAGCGGCGGTGCGGCCGCGCATGGCAGGGCGTCGGGCATCGCGCGCTCGGATGACGGCAGCCTCGATGTCGCCTTGCGCCTGCCTGATGCGCTGGGCGGGCGGGGCGGCGGCACCAACCCGGAGCAGTTGTTCGCCGCAGCGCTGGGGGCGTGCTTCCATGGCGCGCTGGGCTTGCTGGCGGCGAAAGCGCGCATCGAGCTCAAGGACTGCACGGTGGCGGTCACGGTGGCGTTCGGACGCGATCCGATGGATGGGCTCTACATGCTGGTTGCCGAAGTCAACATCGACATGCCCGGCGTCGCCGTCGCCGCCGCCGAGGAGCTTATACGCAATGCCGAGCGCGTCTGCCCGTACACCAAGATGGCAAGGCAGGGCATTGTGTGCATCGTCGCGCTGGTCAGGCATGGCGGCGGCATCAACGAGCGCGCTCTCGGCGCGCGCTAATTCAAGGACCATCATGCAAACACTTTTCATCCCGGCCGAGCCGGCAGGCCCGCGCCTGATCCAGGTCGAAGTGCGGCACCAATGTTCCATCGTCAGCGCGGGCTTGCGCGCGATCCTGTCGGCGCAGCCTGACTTCCACCTTTGCACCGAACCGCGCGGCGCGCTGTCGCCGGCCGATCCCTGCGTCCTTATCGCCGACTACGAGGCCGGTGTGAGCGCTGCGCGCGAACGCTGGCAGAGCGCACCGGCGCATGCGAACCGGTGGCCGGTGCTGGCGCTGACGTATCACGCCAAGCCGGCGGCCGTGCGCCATGCGATGGAGAGCGGCGTGCGCGGCTACGTGATCCAGGGCGGCGACGCCTGCGAGGTGGTCGAGGCGGTGCGCATGCTGAGCCGCGGCGATTCCTACCTGAGCCCGATGGCCGGCCGCCTTGAAGCCGAGTGGTCGCGCCGGCGGCCGTTGACCCAGCGCGAGGCCGAGGTGTTGCAGGTACTGGTCGCCGGCCGTTCCGACAAAGCAATCGCCCGGGGGCTGGGAATCGAAGTCGGTACCGTGAAGAGCCATATGAAGCAGTTGTTCCAGAAGTTAGGCGTGTCCACCCGGACCCAGGCTGTCGTCATGGCCATGGGTCTCGGTTTGTATGAACCCATGCTACCGCCTGGCGGTTAGCCAATAAAAGGAGAAACAGTATGTTCGATACCAGGAAAATGCTCGCTGTGGCCTGTGCCGTGGCAGGCGTGGCCGCCACCCAGCACGCGAGCGCCGCCGCCGATGCCATCGTCACGCCGCTGATCGAGAAGCCGTTCCATAACCTCCCCGGCAAGGAAGGACTGATGCTGTTGGTCGAGTACCCGCCCGGCGCGGTGGACCCGGTCCATCGCCATGATGCGCATGGCTACATCTACGTGCTGGAGGGTTCCATCGTGATGGGTGTCAAAGGTGGCAAGCAGCAGACCCTGACACCGGGGCAGACGTTCTACGAAGGCCCGGAGGATATCCATACCGTCGGCCGCAACGCCAGCGCCACCAAGCCCGCAAAGTTTCTGGTTTTCCTGGTCAAGGAAACCAAGAAGCCGGTACTGATACCGGTCAAGTGAGAGCGCCCGCCGATGCGGGCAAGCCTATCGATTTATTTACCAGGAGCTGTTCATGCGTAGTCCAGTCATCGCCATATCTTGTTTTTTGCTTGCTTCCGCCAGCGCGTATGCGGCGGACGTGAAATCCATCTCGCGCCTCGCGGCCGGGCCTGACAACATCCTTTTCATCGCCGACTGGAAAGCGGCGCGGGTGCACGCCATCACGCTGCCGGCGGCGCCGCAAAAGCCGGCCGGCACGGTGTTCAATGTGCTGGACCTGGAGCAGCGCCTGTCGCGCGAGGTGGGCGGCGCCAAGATCACCGTCGAGGATATGGTGGTGCGGCCGGGCACGGCGGAGGTGTACGTGGCGGTCAGCTACGGCCCGGCGAAATCGCCGGCGCTGATCGCCGTGACCAGCGATAAGAAGACCCGCCGCATCGACCTGAAGGCGGCGGCGTCGACCTCGGTCGCGCTGCGCGACGCGCCCACTTCGGCATTCAAGTTTTGGCGAGAAATCCCCGAACGCAGCTTCACCGTCACCGACATGAAGTGGCGCGACGGCGAACTGTTCGTGGCCGGCTTGTCCAACCAGGAGTTCGCGTCGACCCTGCGGCGGGTCAAGTACCCGTTCGTCGCGTCGCAGTCGCTGACCTCGGTGGAGATCTATCACGCCGGCCATAACCTGATCGAGACGCGGGCGCCGATCCGGGCCATGAGTTTTGCCAGCTGGGGCGGCAAATCCTACCTGGTGGCCGCCTACACCTGCACGCCGCTGGTGACCATCCCGCTCGACGAGTTGAAGGATGGCGCCCATGTGCGCGGCAAGACGATCGCCGAGCTGGGCTACGGCAATACGCCTGCCGACATGATCTCGTACAGCCAGACCAATCAGGGCAAGAAGGAAGATTTCCTGCTGCTGGTGAATTTCGACCGGGTGTCCGACCTGATACCGGTGTCGCAACTGGAGGCCGCCGGCGCCCGTCCGGGCATCGAGCAGGTCGTCCCGTATGGCCAGATCACCGGCGTGGATGTGATGCCCAAGCCGCTGGTGGGCACGCTGCGGCTCGACAACCTCGACGAGAAATCCTTTGTCCTCGTGCGTCGCCGGCTGGAGAAGGACGCGTTGCAACTGGTCTCCATGAGCAAGGACCTGAGCTTCAGGCTGAGCGATCACGTGTCGGAATACGCGTTCCCGGAACACAGCTTCAAGGACAACGCGTTCCAGCTGAAATACGTCAAGCCGCGGCTGGATGTCCTGCTGAAGGAAGAAGGCTATCCTGAGTTCATCAAGGCATCGGAGTAGGCATGCGCGCCAGTCGATTGTTCGCCGTCGCGGCCTCGGCGCTGGCGCTGGGCGGCGCTGCCGCCGCTGCGCCGCCGCGCGTTGTGCTGGTCCAGCCATCGGCGGCCGAGGTGCCGGCCAACCTGCTGCGCTTCTCTATCGTATTGGCCGCGCCGGTCGCAGGGCCGGTGTTGCCCGGTCTGAGCCTGCTGCACGCGGACGGCACGCCGGTCCGGGATCCCTTTCTTCAGCAGGAGCTGTGGTCGCCGGACGGCAAGGTCTTGACGGTGCTGATGCATCCCGGCCGCGTCAAGACCGGCCTGCAAGCGCGCGAGGCGATGGGGCCTATCCTGGAAGTCGGGGAGGAGGTCGTTCTGGCGCTGGATGGGCGTCCGATCCGGCGCTGGCGGGTCGGCCCGGTGGACGATCACGGCCCGGCGCCGTCCGCATGGAAGCTGTCGGCGGTCACGGCCGGGTCGAAGCAGGCCCTGACCGTGGCGCTGGACGGCGCCATCGATGGCCGGGACGCCGGCTACCTGGCGATCGCGGACAGCCGCAACCGCCGGATCGCGGGCCGCGCCCGGCTGAAGGCGGGGGAGACGGTGTGGACCTTCACGCCCGAGGCGCCCTGGCGCGCCGGCCGCTACCAGCTCGTGGTGCGCGCCACGCTGGAGGATGCCGCCGGCAATCGTCTGGGCGGCCACTTCGAGACGGCGCTGACGGCATCGCCGGCGCCGGCGGCCGACGCCGTGGTCGACTTTACCGTGGCGCGCGCCCCATCACGCTGACGGGCTGAAAACGAAACCCGGCTGAGCGCCGGCCTGGTCGGCCTGGCGGCACTGCGCCGCCGTAATGCCGGCTGATTGTTTCACCGCACCGCCGCCTTGCTGCGGCGGTGCTTAAATTCATAAATTATGAATGATTGATTGATGTTCTGGGTATCGGTGTTCTTAAGTGTGAAGCATATAGTGGCTGCACTAACCCACCACTCAGGAGCCCCACATGAACACCAGCACCACCATTATCCGCCGCAGCCTGGCCGCCGCCGCCCTCGTACTGAGCACCGGCCTGGCCGCCGCGGCCGCCGCACCGATCGACGTCAAGGTCGACGGTTTCGCCGACAAATACGCGCAAGTCAATGGCGTTAAACTGCACTACAAGATCGGCGGCCAGGGCAGTCCGGTCGTGCTGCTGCACGGCTATGGCCAGACCGGCCACATGTGGACGCCGGCCATGGCCGAACTGGTCAAGCACCACACCGTCATCGTGCCCGACCTGCGCGGCGCCGGCGGCTCGGAAAAGCCGGCCGACGGCTACGACAAGAAAACCATGGCGGTCGACATCCATGAACTGGTCAAAGGCATCAGCAGCGAGCCGGCCGCCGTGGTCGGCCACGACATCGGCCTGATGGTGGCCTACGGCTACGCCGCCCAGTTCCCGGCCGACACCAGCAAGCTGGTGCTGATGGACGCCTTCATTCCCGGCGTCGGCGACTGGCGCAACGCCTTCCCGGCCAAGGCCGTGTGGCACTTCCACTTCTACGGCGAAACGCCGCTGGCGCTGGTCCAGGGCCGTGAACGCATCTACTTCGAGCACTTCTGGAACGACTTCTCGGCCGACAAGACCAAGTCGGTGAAGGAGGCCGACCGCAAGCTGTACACCGCGGCCTACGCGCAACCGGGCGGCATGCGCGCCGGCTTCGCCTACTTCAGCGATTTCGAGCGCGACGCCGCCGACTTCGGCCCGCTGTCGCAGACCAAGCTGACCATGCCGGTGCTGACGCTGGCCGGCCAGTACTCGGCCGGCGAATTCCTCGGCAAACAGGTCGGCTCGGTGGCCACGGACGTGAAGAGCGTCATCGTCCAGGGCTCGGGCCACTGGCTGATCGACGAGGCGCCGGAGCAGGTGGTGCCGGCTCTCGTGGAGTTCATCCAATAATTTTAAAAATATTTAAAAAAAATCTGTCGATTTGACGCGTGCTGCTTCGTCGTGGAGGTAGAGTGAGCGTTCTCACTCGCCTCAACCCACACCAAGGAGAGCATCATGACTGCAAAAGTAGATCCGATTCCAGAAGGCATGCACAGCGTCACCCCCCACCTGGTCGTCGACGGCGCGGCAGACGCCATCGAATTCTATAAAAAAGCGTTCAAGGCCGTCGAAACCGCGCGCATCCCCGGCCAGGATGGCAAGCTGATACACGCCGCCGTCCGCATCGGCGACTCCACCGTCATGCTGGTGGACGAGTTCCGCGACTTCGGCAACCTCAGCCCCAAGGCGCTGAAGGGCAGCCCGGTCACGCTGCACATCTACGTGCCCGACGCCGACGCCACCTACGCCCAGGCGGTCGCCGCCGGCGCCACCGAGAAGATGCCGCCGGCCGACATGTTCTGGGGCGACCGCTATGCCCAGGTCACCGACCCGTTCGGCCACGTCTGGTCGATCGCCACCCACGTCAAGGACATGACGCCGGAGGAAATGGACGCGGCGATGAAGCAACAGATGCCTGAATGCAGCTAAGCGGAGAGCGATATGCGTTTCATGATTATCGTTAAAGCCACCGAGGATTCCGAAGCGGGCAAGATGCCGAGCACCGAGCTGCTGACCGCGATGGGCGCGTTCAACGAAGAACTGGTCAACGCCGGCGTGCTGCTGGCGGGCGAGGGCGTGCATCCCAGCTCCAAGGGCGCGCGCATCCTCTACGACGGCCCCAAGCGCACCGTCATCGATGGCCCGTTCGCCGAGACCAAGGAGCTGATCGCCGGCTTCTGGCTGCTGCAGGTGAAATCGAAGGAGGAGGCCATCGAGTGGATGAAGCGATGCCCGAATCCGTTCGACGTGCCGTCGGAAATCGAAATCCGCCAGGTGTTCGAGATGGAGGATTTCGGCGCGGCCGCCACGCCGGAGGTGGTCGCGCAGGAAGAGTCCTTGCGCGCCCGCCTGTGATGCTGCTACCGTAGCGAAAAAAAGGAGCACGCGATGGAATACATGGTACTGCGCCGCGCCAACCAGAGCACCGAACGCGGCCAGCAGCCGCCCGCGCTGGAGCCGGGAACTTTTCTCAAACCCAGCACGGAGGCGGTGCGCCTGCTGCGGCGCGACGGCGTATGGAGCCAGCAGCACGGGCCGTTCGCGCCCAGGGAGCTGGTGGCCGGCTTCACCCTGATCGAAGCGGCGTCGAAGGAAGACGCCATCGAGCAGGTGCGCTGGTGGCCGCTGTTCGACAGCGGCGCCGTGTATGAAATCCGCGACGCAGGCTGCCCCGGCAACTGCGTCGGCTTCGACGAACGCGGCACGGCGGCGGGCACGCTGCCGCGCCGTGACGAGGCCTTGACGCGCTACGTGGTCTTCATCCGCTCCGACGGCGACACCGAGGCCGATATGGCGCCGCCGCCGGAAATCATCGACGTGATGAACGCCTACAACGAAGCGGGCGTGCAGCAAGGCGTGCTGCTGGCCGGCGAGGGCCTCAAGGCCAGCGCCTCCGCCACCCGGGTCCACTTCGCCAATTCGAAAACCTCGGTGGTCGACGGCCCGTTTGCCGAGGTCAAGGAGCTGATCGCCGGCTACTGGATGCTGCAGGCGGCCTCGCTCGACGACGCCATCGCCTGGGCCAAGACCTACCCGTATCCCAGCCCCGGCGACCTGACGCTGGAGATCCGCGAAGCCTGCGAGCGCATCGCCCACCAGGAATTTACGCCGGAGATGCGCGCCGCCGAGGAACGCCTGCGCGCCGAACTGCTGGAGAGCGGCCTGCGCGAAGCGTTCAGGAAAAAAGCCCGTGGCGGCTGACGTCCACAAGATTGTCGAAGCGGTGTGGCGGATGGAGTCCGCCAAGATCATCGCCGTGCTGGCGCGCATGCTGCGCGACGTCGGCCAGGCCGAGGAGCTGGCGCAGGATGCGCTGGTGATGGCGTTGGAACGCTGGCCGGAGACCGGCGTGCCGGACCAGCCGGCCGCCTGGCTGACCACCGTCGCCAAGAACCGTGCGCTGGACCTGCTGCGGCGCCGCCAGCTGCACCAGGAAAAGGAGGCGCAGCTCACCTACGAAATCGAGGGCGTGTTGCAGGACGCCGCGCCCAACCTCGATGCGGCCGTGGCCGACGCGCTGGAAAACGATATCGGCGACGACCTGCTGCGGCTGGTGTTCGTGGCCTGCCACCCTGTGCTGCCGACCGACGGCCGCGTGGCGCTGACCCTGCGCATGCTGGGCGGCCTGAGCACCGAGGAAATCGCCCGCGCCTTCCTGGTGCCGGAAGCGACGGTGGCGCAACGCATCGTGCGCGCCAAGCGCACGCTGGCCGAGGCCAAGGTGCCGTTCGAAGCGCCGCGCGCGCACGAGCTGGTCGAGCGGCTGGCGTCGGTGCTGCAAGTGATCTACCTGATTTACAACGAAGGCTATTCCGCCAGCGCCGGCGCCGACTGGATGCGGCCGGCCCTGTGCGAGGAAGCGCTGCGGCTGGGCCGCATCCTGGCCGAGCTGGCGCCGGACGAGCCGGAGGTGCACGGCCTGGTGGCGCTGATGGAAATCCAGTCCTCGCGCGCCCGCGCCCGCGTCGGCCCCAAGGGCGAACCCATTCTGCTGCTGGAGCAGGACCGCGCGCGCTGGGACCAGCTGCTGATACGGCGCGGCCTGGCGGCGCTGGCGCGCGCCGAGCATACGGGGCGTGGTCTCGGCTCCTACGGCGTGCAGGCGGCCATCGCGGCCTGCCATGCGCGCGCGCGGCTCGCGGCTGATACCGACTGGCAGCGCATCGCCGCGCTGTACGACGCGCTGGCGCAGCTGACGCCGTCGCCGGTGGTGGAGCTGAACCGCGCGGTGGCGCTGGCTATGGCCTTCGGGCCGGAGGCGGGGCTGGAAGTGGTGGATGGCTTGATGGATGTGGCGGCGCTGAAGAACTACCATCTGCTGCCCAGCGTGCGCGGCGACTTCCTGTCCAAGCTGGGGCGGCACGACGAGGCGCGCGGCGAATTCGAACGCGCGGCGCAGCTGACGCAGAACGAGCGCGAACGCACCTTGCTGCTGGCGCGCGCCGCCGCCCAGTAAAAGGCATTTCAGGAATCGATGTTCCTGGTTTCCTATTTCGCCGGAGCGGGAGCGGGTGAGGGCAGCTGTTGCGACTTTTTAGCTTGTGCGGCTTCCTTTTCAGCTTGCTTCTCGGCTTCCTTTTCCTGCTTCGCCTTTTGCTTGGCAAGATGGTGGCCGACGACGCATCCGCCGACTGCGCCAACCACCGCATGATGGCCGGCGACATGGCCTGCAACGGCGCCTACCGCGGCGCCTTTGAGGCATCCGGCCGCATGGGCCGATTCGCTTATCAATGCCAGCGCAGTCAGTGCTAATGCAAATTGCTTTTTCATGATATCTCCCGATCGATCAAATGAGGTGTTCCGCCTGCCGCCGGCGAGAACACCTTCATTCTACAGAATTGTGAAACGCAAACCAGCCCAGCGCCGCTTCCCACAGCGGTTGCGCCGGGGCCTTGAAGTAGCCCATGTGGCCGATGGCGCCCACGCCGGCGCGGGCCGGGTCGATGGTCACGGCGGTGACGTCGGCATTGCGGTAGCCGGCCATGAAGGCGTCGCGCGAGGCCGGGCGCGCCCACAGGTCGTCCAGCGCGTTGACCGCCACCACCGGCATGCGCACCCGGTCGTAGCTGCTGCGGATGCCGGTCATGGTCGGATCGTCGAAGAAGTAATGCGGGTAGCGGCACCAGCTTTTCCACTGGCGATAGACGCCCAGCGGCAGGTCCTCGCCCATGCCCAGCTTGCTCCAGGCCAGGTAGCCTTTCCAGCGCGTCAGCAGCGGGCCGACCAGGTTCCACATGGCCCACACTTTGACGCGCTCCAGCGGCGGCATCCAGCCGTGCCAGCCGGCGCCGGTGCCGAACAGGTAGCAGGCGGCGATCTTGTGCTGGTTGGGCAGCAGGCCCAGCGCGTGGCCGCCGTAGGAATGGCCGATCATGAACAGCGGCACCTCGTCGCTGGCCATGTGGTCGATGGCGGCGGCCAGGTCGAGCCGGCCCCAGTCCAGGTAGTCCATCTTGAAACCCCTGAGCGTGGCCGGGCGCGACAGGCCGATGCCGCGGTAGTCCAGCGTCAGCACGCGGTAGCCGCGCGCGGCGGCGAACTCGGCGAAGCGGCGGTAGAAGCCCTGCGGCACGCCGGTGGCGCTGGCAACCACCAGGTGGGCCAGCGTGGCGCCAGTTGCCGGGTACAGCCTGGCGACGATGGGGTAGCCGTCGGCGGCGTTCAGGATCAGTTGCCCGGTCTGCGGCTTAGTCATGGCGGTGTCCCTGGAGTTGCGCGCGCAGCAGCGGGAACAGGGTGGCGCTGACCAGTTCCATCGGCGCCACGCTGCCGGCCACGCGCGCTTGCAGCAGCGCGCCTTCGTAGGCCGCCACGATCAGTGCGGCCAGGCCGGCGGCGTTGGCGATCTTGCCGGAAGCCTCGAAGGCCTGCGCCAGCCGGGCGCGGATGGCCGCGAAGCCGTCGGCCAGGGCCTGGCGGATGGCGACGTCGTCGATCTCCGATTCCAGCGCCACGGTGGCCAGCGGGCAGCCGCGCTGGAAGCCGCTGGCGGCCAGGATCTGCTGGGCGCGGCTGGTCCACAGTTCCAGCGCCGCCACCGGATCGGGCGCGGCCGGCAGCAGCTTGTCGAGCAGGGCGCACAGCTCGGCCACCTGCTGTTCGATGGCCGCCACCGCCAGCTCGGTCTTGCCGCCGGGGAAGTGGTGGTACAGGCCGCCCTTGGGCGTGTCGGCGGCGGCCAGGATCTCGCTCAGGCCGGCGCCATGCAGGCCTTTGCGCTGCAGGGCGTCGCCCATGGCGCGGATCAGTCGTTCTCGTGTAGGTGGTGTCGTCATGGGTTTACTGTACAGACCGGTCGGTCTGTTGGCAAGCGAAAAAAAACGCCGCCGCTCACCCCGATGCCGATGCGGGGTCTGACCCGGCCGGGTCAGACCCCTGGTTGGCCGTGCGGGGTAAATCTCAGGCCAGCGTGGCTTCGAGTATCTTGACCAAGGCTTCGATGCCGTCGGCGTCGGTCTGGTCGAAGCGGTTCGGCAGCGGGCTGTCGAGGTCGAATACGCCGACGATCGAACCGTCAACGCCGCGCACCGGCACCACCAGCTCCGAGCGCGAGTTGACGTCGCAGGCGATGTGGCCGGGGAAGGCGTGCACGTCCGCCACGACGATGGACTTGCCTTCCACCACGGTGGAGCCGCAAACGCCGCGGCCCTTCTTGATGCGGATGCAGGCCGGCTTGCCCTGGAACGGCCCCAGCACCAGCTCCTCGCCCTTGAGGAAGTAGAAGCCGGCCCAGTTCAGGCCCGGCATGCTGTTGAACACCAGCGAGCTGAAGTTGGCGGTGTTGGCGATCAGGTCGCTTTCGCCATGCACCAGGCCGGTCAGCTGCGAGCGCAGGTCGTCGAACATGGCGCGTTTGGCTTCGGGAGTGTCGGTGCCGTAGGCGGTGTCGCTGAGGGTGAAAGTCATGATGATCTTGTAAGATAAATTTTCCAGGACGATATGGTAGCCGTTTCCGCGCCGGTGCGCTGCGAATCGGCCAGGATCGAACCGGCCGGATCAGCCCAGGGTGGCGCTTGCCAGGCGGCGCAGCAGGGCGGCGGCCGGGTGGCCGTCCGCGACGATCAGGCCCAGGCCGGCGGCCAGCTCGTCGCCTTCCTTGAGCTTGCGGTAGGCCACGCCGCTGCGGCTGATCGCGGCAAACGAGGTCGGCAGCAGGGCCACGCCCTTGCCGGCCGCGACGTCGCTGAGCAGCACGTGGTGGTCGTGCGGCTCCAGCAGGAAGCGCGGGGCGAAACCGTGCTTGCGGAACACCGCGTGGCTGTGGTCGAAGAAGGCCGGCTGGCGCGCCCGTTCGAACCAGTACACCGGCTGGTCTTGCAGGTCGGCCAGCGCCAGGCTGCGGCGCCTGGCCAGCGGATGGCGGCTCGACAGCGCCACCAGCGTCGGCTGTTTCCCCAGCTGCAGCACGGGCAGGTCGAAGGTCTTGGTCGGCAAGGCGATGATGGCCGCGTCCAGCCGCCGCGCGCGCAGGCGGGCGACCAGGCGCGGCGAGGCGTCGAACACGGTTTCCAGCGCAGGCCCGTCGCCGAGCGCGGCCGAGATGCCGTCGGTGAAGGCGCGGTACAGGTCGGACTCCATCGACGAGGTCATGCCCAGCCGCAGCCGCATGGCGGGCTGGCGCGTTTGCAGCGCCTGCTCGGCCTGGTCCAGCAGCGCCAGGATGTGCAGCGCGCGCGGCAGCAACTCGTTGGCGGCCGGCGTCAGCGCGACGTGCTGGGTGTCGCGCTCGAACAGCTTGACGCCGAGGCGCTCCTCCATCTGGCGCACCGCGCGGCTCAGCGGCGGCTGCGTCATGTGCAGCTGCTCGGCGGCCTGGCGGAAGTTCAGGCACTGGGCGACGGCGACAAACATCTGCAGGGCGTGGGTGTCGAGTTTTCTCATGATACTGAAAAGGTATCACGATTTTGCACATTCCGCCTGCCGCGCACGATGGCTAGACTGGCCCCATCAACCAACAACGGAGGTCGGCATGAAGAAATTATCAGGGATCGGTTTGGGCTGCATGGGCATGTCGGAGTTCTACGGCGCCACCGACGACACGCAATCGCTGGCCACGCTGGAGGCGGCTTACGAGGCGGGCGTGACGCTGTTCGACACGGCGGACTCCTACGGCGTCGGCCACAACGAGGAGCTGCTGGGCCGCTTCCTGCGCGGCAAGCGCGACAAGGTGACGCTGGCCACCAAGTTCGGCCTGGTGCGCAAGGCCGGCAATTACGAGCGCCGCGTCGACAACTCGCCTGACTACATCCGCGCGGCCTGCGAGGCCTCGCTGCGCCGGCTGGATATCGAGCATATCGATTTATACTATATACACCGTTTGAATCTGGCGGAAACGCCTCTGGAAGAGTCGATGGAAGCCCTGGCGCAACTGGTTCGCCAGGGCAAGATCGGCGCCATCGGCCTGTGCGAAGTGTTGCCCGCCACCTTGCACCGCGCCGCCGCCGTGCATCCGGTGGCCGCCGTGCAAAGCGAGTACTCGCTGTGGACGCGCGACCCGGAGGACGGCGTGCTGCAAGCCTGCCGCGAAGTCGGCGCGGTGTTCTGCGCCTACAGCCCGCTGGGCCGCGGCTTCCTGACCGGCAAGGTGGCGCCGCTGGAGGAGGGCGACTTCCGCAAGATCAGTCCGCGCTTCGCCGAGGAAAACATGGCGGCCAACCAGCGCATCGTCGACATCGTGCGCGCGATTGCCGGCGACAAGGGCTGCACGCCGGCCCAGCTGGCGCTGGCGTGGTTGCTGGCGCAGGGGGACGACATCATTCCCATCCCGGGCACCAAGCGCATCCCATACCTGTTGGAGAACCTGGGCGCGCTGCGCGTACAGCTCAGTGCGGAAGAGCTGGCGCGCATCGGCGCGGCGCTGCCGCCCGGCATCGCGGCCGGCGCGCGCTATCCGCAGGAAGGCATGAAAGGACTTAATTCCTAACGACTCCTAGCCGTTTTCCGAGACCCTCCTACGATAGTTGTAGGCAGCCTCCGATGGCGTGCGCGCGCTACTCGCGCTACTCTTGAAGGCAGTGCGTCGCGGCTCACGGGCCGCGTGCGTTTTTGTTGACCATCGAAAACGGATCACATATGCCGACCAGAAAAAAGAACGCCGTCTTACCGCGTCAGGGGAAACAGAGAGTATCGTCCAGTGGGGGAAGGGCAGCGCCCTACGGACCGCCGAGGCTGTCGGCGGAAATCGAGGCCATGCTGATGGTGGGGGGGGAACACGTCGTCATCAATCAGGAGGTGGACGAGAACCTGGACTTCATGGTGGAGTACATCGATGTCGTCTGAGCCCGGGGCGTTGTAAGGGACATTCGGTTAGGCATACCAACTGGTACACGGAATGGTCCTACGTCGCTGTCTGCAGGCGTCCTATATTGTGCGGATGGGCCGTGAACTACGATGACTGCTCCTGTGCTGCAAGCAGGATCAGTTATAGGTAGTTTTCAAGAGGAGACCATCATGGCCACTTCCAACCAAGGTAATGACCAAGGCAGCAAGCAAGACGATAAATCGGGTAGCCAACAGAAGGACACCAGCAAGCGTGGCTTCGCTTCCATGGACCCGGAGCAGCAGCGTGAGATCGCGGCCGAAGGCGGCCGCGCGGCTCACGAGAAAGGCACGGCGCACGAATTCACTTCCGAAGAAGCGCGCCGGGCCGGCAGCATGAGCCACAAGAACGATGCGCGTAGCAGCCAGAGCAGCTCACCCGGCAGCGGATCGCAGAGCGGTGGCAAGGAAGACGAGGACGAGGGCGGTAAAGGCAGCCGCAGCGGTTCCAGCCGTTCGGGATCGTCAAGCGGTTCAAGCTCCAAGTCGTAATCGTTGATTGTTAACAGGCCGCCCGCACAGACTTCTGTGCGGGCGGCTTTCGTCATTCCCGCGCAGGCGGGAATCCATAGAACGCCGACCTTGGATGCTCGGCATGGGCTCGCGCTTTCGCGGGGCCTGGCGTTACAGGCAGATCGTGGTGTGCGGCCCGGTCTGCTGCGGCGTGCGGCCGCCGATGGCCGCCCTGGCCAGCTCGAACAACTGCTTCATCTTGCTGGCGCTGGCGTCCCAATATTCGGCGGTCTGGATGCGCACGCGTATCAGCGCCAGGTGCGGATCGTCCAGGCCGCCGGGGAACCAGCTGCGCGTCATGGGGCGCCACAGCTCGCGCGCCTTGGCGCGGTCCTTCAGCAGGCTGGCGTGGCCGGACACCGACAGGTACAGGTTCTCCGCCGGATGGCAAAAACTGATGTTGACGCCGGGATGCTGCGGCAGGGCAGTGGTAAAGTCGGCGTCGTCGGCCGTGAAGAACCACATATTGCCTTCGGTGTCGATCTGCTGCATGGCCAGCGGGCGGCTGCTGAGCAGGTTCTCGTCGTCGCTCGTGGTGAACATGCCGAAGCGTACATCCTTGATCTTGGCGGCGAGTGTGTTGATTTGTTCCTGACTATAGAGCGGCATAATGCGCCTCCATGATGGCGGTGGACAGCTCCACCTTAGCCGTCCTGCGGGGAAAACTCGGTGCGTGGCTTCACGTAGTTTTACATTAGCGATACATGATGGCGATTGACTTCGCAAATGATAATCATTATCATCTACATTTATGCCCATGAAGGAAAGCCCTTGAGCGCCCAAGCCGCCGCCTCCGCCCGTAACGCCAGCCGTGCCGTTTGGCTCAAGCATCTGCACCAATGGCACTGGGTCAGTTCGGCGATGTGTTTGATGGGCATGTTCTTGTTCAGCATTACCGGCATCACGTTGAATCACTCGTCGCAGATCGAGGCCAAGCCGGCCGTCGTGCGCCAGCAGGCCTCCGCGCCGGCCGCGCTGACGGCGCAGCTGCGCGCCTACGCCGCCGGCCATGATGGCGCCAAAGAGCCGCTGCCGGCCGCCGCCGAGCAATGGCTGCGCGATACCTGGAAGGTGCAGGCTGGCGGCCGCGTCGCCGAGTGGGCCGCCGATGAAGTCTACCTGCCATTGCCGAAGGCCGGCGGCGACGCCTGGGTGCGCATCGCGCTGGAAGACGGCGCGGCCGAATTCGAAAACACCGACCGCGGCTGGATCTCCTGGCTCAACGATGTACACAAGGGCCGCAACACCGGCCCGGCCTGGAACTGGTTCATCGATATATTTGCCGGCGCCTGCCTGGTGTTCTGCATCACCGGTTTGCTGATCCTGAAGTTCCACGCGGCCAACCGGCCGTTCACCTGGCCGATGGTGGGCCTGGGCGTCCTGATTCCATTTGTCATTGCACTGCTGTTCATTCATTAAATTCACGACAGGTATTCCATGAAATTACGCTATTCCATCGTCCTCGGGCTGCCGCTGGCCAGCGCCACGGCCATGGGCGCCGAGCTGACGCTCAAGCTCGAGGTGCCGCAACTGAACGTGGCCGAATACCACCGTCCCTACATCGCCGCGTGGCTGGAAAACGCCGACCAGAAAGTGGTCGCCAACCTGGCCGTGCTGTATGACGTCAGGAAGAAGGACAACGCCGGCACCAAGTGGCTAAAGGATGTCCGTCAATGGTGGCGCAAGAGCGGCCGCGACCTGCGGATGCCGATGGACGGCGTCAGCGGCGCGACCAGGGCGCCGGGCGAGCAGTCGCTGAGCTTCCCGGGGGCGAAGGCGGTGCTGGACAAGCTGCCGGCCGGCCAGTACACGCTGGTGGTGGAGGCGGCGCGCGAAGCCGGCGGCCGCGAAGCGGTCAAGGTGCCGCTGCAGTGGCCGCCGAAGTCGGCGCAGAACGTGAGTGGCCAAGGTAAGGAAGAGCTGGGCGCCGTGGTGGTACAACTCAAACCTTAAGGCATGTTCATGAAACTGTATAAATCGTTTATCGTGCTGGCGCTGGCGGGCTTGTCGGCGGTGTCGTTGAATGCGCAGGCGCACAAGCCGTGGCTGCTGCCGTCGTCGACCATCGTTGAAGGCAAGGAAGCCTGGCTGACCGTGGATGCCGCCATTTCCGAAGGCCTGTTCGATATCGACCATCAGCCGCTCAAGCTGGACGGCATCGTCATCACCGGCCCGGACGGCGGCAAGCTGGCCATGGAAAACGTCAACAACGGCAAGCTGCGCAATACCTTCGACCTGAAGCTGCCCAAGCCGGGCACCTACAAGATCGCGCTGGTGTCGCAGAGCGTGATGGGCAGTTACAAGAACAAGGAAGGCGAGATGAAGCGCTTCCGCGGCAGCGAGGAAACGCTGGCCAGGGATGTGCCGGCCGATGCCAGCGATGTCAGGCTGACGCGCATGCACAGCCGCCTGGAGACCTTCGTCTCGACCGGCACGCCGGACCTGGCGGTGTTCAAGCCGAGCGGCGTCGGCCTGGAGCTGGTGCCGGTGACGCACCCGAACGATATGCGCGCGGGCGAGAAGGCCACCTGGCGCTTTCTGCTGGACGGCAAGCCGGCCGCCAACCAAGGCTTCAGCCTGATCCCCGGCGGCGTGCGCTATCGCGGCACGCTGGGCGAGCTGCGCAAGAACACCGACGCCAATGGCGAGGCGACGTTCGAGCTGCCGGCGGCCGGCATGTACCTGGTCAGCAGCGCCTGGCCGGCGGCCGCGCCGCAGGCGCCGGGCCAGCCGCCGCAGATGCCGCCGCGCCGCGTCAGCTATGCGGCGACGGTGGAAATCCTGCCGCAATAAGGCGCGGTACGCCTGCCATGCGCCGTGTATTGCTGCCCCATGCGATCGCCGACGCGCCGCCGCCCGCCGGCGGCGTGATCCGCGATTTCGGTGGCCGCAGCATGGGCACCAGCTGGTCGGTGCGGCTGGTGTCGGCGCCGGAGGACGCTTGCGCCCATCTGCAGCAGGGCTTGCAGCAGCAGCTGGACGCCGTGGTGGCGGAGATGAGCCATTGGGAAAGCGATTCCGACCTGGGCCGTTTCAACCGGGCCGAGGCGGGCAGTTGGCAGCCGCTGCCCCCGGCGTTTTTCGATGTGCTGGCGTTTGCGCTGGACGTGGCGCGCGTGTCCGGCGGCGCTTATGATCCCTGCGCCGGCGCGCTGGTCAACCTGTGGGGCTTCGGTCCGCACGGCAAGTTCGGACAGCCGGATTTTGTGCCGCCGTCGGACGCGCAGATCGGCGCCGCGCTGGCGCCGCCGCCGGTGCTGCTGGAACGCGCAGGCCGCCGCGCCTTGCAGCCGGGCGGTGTGCAGCTCGATCTGTCGGCCGTGGCCAAGGGCTATAGCGTGGACCGGCTGGCGTATTTTTTGACGAGCCAGGGTTACCCGCATAGCCTGGTCGAAGTCGGCGGTGAGCTGCGCGGCGCCGGCGTCAAGCCGGACGGCCAGCCGTGGTGGGTGGCGCTGGAGCAGGTGGCCGACAGCTCCGATAACTTCGCAGCGCAGCCGGACGAACTGGTGCTGGCGCTGCACGGCCTGTCGGTGGCGACCTCCGGTGACTACCGCCGCTTTTTCGAACTGGACGGCCAGCGTTATTCCCACACCATCGATCCGCGCAACGGCATGCCGATCGCCAACGGCCTGGCCTCGGTCACCGTGGTCCATCCGCAATGCATGGCGGCCGACGCCTGGTCCACCGCGCTGACGGTGCTGGGCTGCGAACACGGCCTGCGCCTGGCCGAGCAACAGGGGCTGGCGGCGCGCTTTGTCGTCCGCCGGCGCGACGGCGGTTTTACCGATCACATGAGTACCCATTTACGCAGCATGCTCGACGAATGATCTGGACCAACGACCCCACCCGTTTGATGCTGGTAGCCAGCCTGGGCATGAGCTACGCGCTGGTGTGCCTGGCGCCTTACCTGCGCACGCGCCGCAAGGGTCTGGCCGCGCGGCGCGCCAGGGCCGAAGCCGCCGCCAACCCCGGCTGGATCGTGGCCTACGCCAGCCAGACCGGCAATGCCGAGGAGCTGGCCGGCCAGACGCTGGCGACCTTGCGGCTGGCCGGCATTCCCGCGCAGCTGAGCGAGCTGTCCGAACTGCATGCCGAAGATTTGCAAGGCGCGGAGCGCATCCTGTTCCTGGTCAGCACCTACGGCGAGGGCGATGCGCCGGACGCGGCAGCTGCCTTTGCCGGCCGTCTGATGAGCAACGGCCTGGCGCTGCCGCAATTGCACTACGCGGTGCTGGCGCTGGGCGACAGCGCCTACGCGCAGTTCTGCGGCTTCGGCCGCGCGCTGGACCAGTGGCTGCAGGCGCAGGGCGCGCAGAGCCTGTTCCCGCGCATCGAGGTGGACCGCAGCTCGGCCGAGGCCATCGGCGTGTGGCGCCAGCAGCTCAGTCATGTGGCCGGCACCAGCGATGCGCCGGACTGGAGCGCGCCGGCGTTCGATCCGTGGCGGCTGGTCGCGCGCGTGCTGCTCAATCCGGGCAGCGCCGGCGCGCCGGTGTATCACCTGGAACTGGAACCGCAGGACGGCGTGCTGCCAGCCTGGGAATCGGGCGACCTGGCGCAGGTGTCGGCGCCGGCCGATAGCGGGCGCGCCCGCGAATACTCGATCGCTTCGATGCCGGCCGACGGCCGCGTGCATTTGCTGGTGCGCCTGCACACGCACGAGGACGGCAGCCACGGCGCCGCTTCCGGCTGGCTGACGCAGCAGGCCGAGCTCGGTCAGACCATCCAGCTGCGCCTGCGTCAGCATCGCCGCTTCCGCCTGGAAGATAACGCGCAGCGGTCGCTGATCCTGATTGGCAACGGCAGCGGCATCGCCGGCCTGCGCGGCCATCTGAAGGCGCGCACGGCGACCGGGCGGGCTCGCAACTGGTTGCTGTTCGGCGAGCGCAACGCGGCCCACGACTATCACTACCGCGACGAGCTGGCGACCTGGCAGCTGCACGGCAAGCTGGAAAAACTGGACATGGTGTTTTCGCGCGACCAGCCGCAGCGTCGCTATGTGCAAGACGTGCTGGCCGAGCAGGCGGACGCGGTGCGCGCCTGGGTCGCTGGCGGCGCTGCCATCTATGTGTGCGGCAGTCTGGACGGCATGGCGGCCGGTGTCGACGCCGCGCTGGCCGCCGCGCTGGGCCGCGAGGCGCTGGACCAGCTGGCCGCCGCCGGACGGTACCGGCGCGACGTTTATTAGTTCAGGCCAGACCCGCAGAACAGAGGCAGGGGTCTGACCCGGCGGGTCAGACCCCGCTTGGCCGTGCGGGGTACTACTCGGTTCCGGCTTGTTCCAGGCCGCGCGCCAGGCTGGAGATGCAGGAGTTGTCGATGAACACGCAGCGCTTGCCGGTGCGCTAGTTCCCACAGCCGGCGGCGCGAGGCGAGTGTGTCGGCGGCGATGGTGGCCGCCAACGGATCATGTTTTTCGCACATGGTTGGGGCTCCTTACGCCGCGGCCGACGCGTCAGTTAGGAAGTCTGGCTGGCGCTTGCGGCTGGCTATTCGGTGAAAGGCGCTCGGGCGCCCAGGGCGACATCAGGCGGTCAGGATCAGCTTGTTGAGCTGGGTGATGCGCAGGCGGTAGATGCGGCCGGCGTGCTCGATCTCGACCTCGCGGCGGTCGTCCATCAGGCTGGCGCTGGTGATGCGCTTGACCGGCGCGGCAGCGATGGCAGCGGCGTGGGCGGTGATGGCGGGCACGGTGGTGGTCATCTCTTGGCTCCATGAATAAGAATGATTCGCATTCATTATTGTGAAAGCACAGGAGGAATGCAAGTGTTATTTGGGAGAAAAAAGAGCCCGGCAGGAGTGACCGGGCCCAAGCTGGGATCGAAGCAGGGCGGCGCCAGCCTACAGCGCGGCCAGCAATTGTGCGGGCGCGTCGCTCTCGGCGCCCTTGGTCTTGGCGGCGGCCAGCTGCTTGGCGCGGGTGCGCGAAGGCGGCAGGCGGCGCAGGGTTTTCAGCGCCTCCGGATCCTTGATGCCGATGGTGCGCTGGTCCACGCTGATCAGGCCGATTTCGTTGAAGGCCGACAGCGTGCGGCTGACGGTTTCCAGCGTCAGGCCCAGGTAGCTGCCGATTTCATGGCGGGTCATGCGCAGGTTGAACAGCTTGCTGGAATAGCCCATCTGCGCGAAGCGCTCGGCCAGCGACACCAGGAAGCGCGCCACGCGCGCCTCGGCGCTGAGCGCGCCCAGCATGCCGATCATGGCCTGCTCGCGCACCAGCTCGCGGCTCATGACGCCGTACATCATGTTTTCCAGTTCCAGGTGGACCCGGCCCAGAGCCGTGAGCTTTTTGAACGGCAGCAGGATCAGGTCGCAGTCGGACAGGGCCACCGCCTCGGACGAGTAGTGGCGGGTGTGGATGCCGTCCACGCCCAGCATGTCGCCCTTCATCGGGAAGCTGAGCACCTGTTCGTTGCCGAATTCGTCGATGAGCACTGTTTTCAGGAAGCCCGAGTTGACGATGTACAGCGTGTCGAACGGCTGGCCGATGGTGTGGATGCGCTGGCCTGTCTTGAACTGCACGTGCTGGAACAGCAGCTCCTCGTTGGTGACCGAACAGGCCGCCGGAATGTGCAGCAAATCGCAGACTTCCTTCAGGTTCGACCAGAGCCGCCCCTGGCGCTGACGGCCAGCCTCCATCGACGAGGACTGCATGGTCGCAGTGGTGGCAGGGCGAATTTCAGACGTTTGCGTAGACAGCATGGTGATCTCCTGTGTACAGGTATTGCTTTTCGATAGGATGGGAACTGGGCTGCACCGTGCTGCTTGGTTTCCTGTTGTGGTGTCGCACGGCATCGTGCTGCTTGTCTGTAGCCGTGCAGCATGAATCGTATGGTTTCAGTATGCCAACGAGGGGAGGAGATAGATATCAGCAATGGCTGAATATGCGCGTAGGAGCTAGCGCGGTATTGTAGGAGTTGTCCTAATGGCGGACGGAGGTATCAGGTCTTGAAGGGCGATAACAGACGATGAGCCACGGCATATTGAACCATCTCTGAGAGCGAGCTCATGCCCATTTTCTGCATGATGCGGGTCTTGTGGGTGCTGACGGTCTTGACGCTCAGGTGCAGGTTGTTGGCGATTTCCGTGATCGACTTGCCCGCAACCAACAGCGAAAAGACTTCGAATTCGCGGTCCGATAGTTGTTTATGCAACAGGCTTTCGTTGGGCATCATGATGTTCAGCGCCAGTTGCTCGGCCACCTCGGTGCTGATGTAGGGGCGGCCGGACGCGACCTTGCGGATGGCGCCGACCAGCTGGGTGCCGGCGCTTTCCTTGGTCAGGTAGCCCTGGGCGCCGGCGCGGATGGCGCGCACCGCGTACTGTTCCTCTTCGTGCATGGTCAGGATCAGGATGGCGAGCTTGGGCGCCTCCGCCTTGATCTGGCGGATCAGGTCGACGCCGCTGCGGCCGGGCATGGACAAGTCCAGCAGCAGCAGGTCGAAACCGCCCTGGCGCACGTGGCCCAGGACTTCGAAGCCGTCGATGGCCTCGCCTACGATATCGATGTCGGGGGCGCCGTCGAGTATGCGCTTAAGACCTTCGCGCATGATGGTGTGGTCGTCGGCAATGACAATTCGAATCATAGAGATGCTTGGGTAAAAGTAATTAAAAGTAAGCTATATTATGTTTGAACTAATCTTATGATCTTACTACAAAAAGCACCTCGCCCGCTTTTTATTTGCTGCCGGGCTCCTTGATCAGGCGGTGCACCAGCACCGGTGTTTTGGCGTGCGACAACACCTTGTTGGTTACACTGCCCAACAGCAGCTGGCCCCAGCCGCTGCGGCCGTGCGATCCCATGAAGATCAGGTCGCAATGGTGTTTTTCCGCCACATCGACGATCTTCAGCGCCGCGCTTTCCGCAAACACCGTCAAGGCCTCGCACGGCACGCCGCGCCTGGCGCAGGAATCGACCACGTCCTGCGTATGCTCCTTGCCGGCGCGCAGCATGGCGGCGCGGTATTCATCCTCGCTGGGATAGCTGGGCGGAATGATTTCGACGTAGATCGGGTACTGGTATTCCGGCGCCACGAACAGCACCAGCACTTCGGCCTTCATCTGTTCGGCAAAAGCCACCCCGGCGCAGGCGGTTTTGCTGGAAACGGCGGAGCCGTCGGTGGTGATCAGGATTTTGCGGTACATGATGAACCTCCTTTTAAATCCAGCTGGCTGCTCTTAATTGTAGCCCCGATTTACATTATTGTTAGTATGGAAAGACTTGATGATTATCAAATGAAAGCGCTTTATGCTGTAGCACCCGTGTTGGCTTTCATACTTTTTACCTGCTTTTTTTGCATTCGAGCACTACTTTTGTGTCTCAAGGCGTGTTTTGTCTATCTAACCAATGTTAGTATCTCCAAATACAACGAAACTTGGCTTGGACCCGGAGCGCAGGGCAGGCGACCCGACTCTGGGATTGAATAATCTGGCTGTGCCCTGCTAAACTCGGGTAAGAGCGTTATATTGCCGAGCGTCATCACAAGCATGCAAGTTTAGGGCAGCAATTTTACAAATTATGGAGAAGCAGGGATTATGACCAACGCCGCTGACGATTTCGACGCACTATTTGATGAAGTGTCTGCTCAGAGCAAGACGGCAGCGCCTGCTCCAGCACCTGCCCCCGCAGCGGCCTCCGCCGAGGACGACCTGGAAAGCCTGTTTGACGAAGTATCCTCGGCCCGGCCCGCAGACGCGGCCGCCCCGGCACCAGCCCCAGCATCAGCCCCTGTCGCCGCCGCCGCGCCGGCCGACGGCGCCGCCGACGGCGAAGACAAACCGATGTTCGAACGCCTGGGCGGCATCGTGCGCCTGCTGCACGATTCGCTGCGCGAACTGGGCTACGACAAGGCGCTGACCGAGGCGTCGTCGCAGATCAACGATGCCCAGGACCGGCTCGAGTACGTCGCCACCCTGACCGAGCAAGCCGCCAACAAGGTGCTTAACACCCTGGACGAAGGCATGCCGGAGCAGGACGTGCTGTCGAAGAAATCCAAGGAAATGGAAACCCGCTGGGCCGACCTGTTCGCAGGCAAGCTCAGCCTGGACCAGTTCAAGCAGCTGGCCGGCGATTCGCAGGCGTTCGCGGTGGCCGTCTCGGCCGCCACCGAGGCGGAAAAGGCCCGCCTGCTGGAAATCATGATGGCCCAGGACTTCCAGGACATCACCGGTCAGCTGATCAAGAAAGTCGTGAACATCACCAAGACGGTGGAGCACGAACTGGCAGAACTGCTGCGCGACAACGCGCCGCCGGCGGTACGCGAGAAAATCGCGCAAAAAGAAGTGTCCCTGATGTCCGGCCCTTCGGCTCCAGCCGTAGCGCTGAACCAGGACAATGTCGACGACCTGCTTGCTGACCTGGGATTCTAATGGACGATATGCTCAAGGATTTCGTCGTCGAGGCGATGGATCTTGCGGTCAACGTTGAAGAGCATCTGCTGCGGCTCGAACGCGACCCGGATAACAAAGAAACTTTGAACGCGGTGTTCCGCTCCTTCCACACCATCAAGGGCGGCGCCGGTTTCATGGGCCTGCCGGCGCTGGTGGCGGCTTGCCACCTGACCGAGAACCTGTTCGACGCGCTGCGCACCGGCGCCGCGCCGGTGACGCCGATCGCGATCGAGGCGGCGCTGCAGGCGTCGGGCTTCGTGGCCGACCAGCTGGCCGAACTGAACAACGGCGCCGAGCCGGACAGCCTGCCGGCCATGCCCAAGGATCTGGAAGTCATCCTGACCGACGCCATCGAAGGCAAGACCACGGCTGGGCCGGCGCATGCGCCGGCCGCCAAGGCCGCCACGCCGGCGCCAGCCCCCGCTCCCGCACCGGCCGCGGCTGCCGCCCCTGCGCCGGCCCCAGCCGCTGCGCCCGCCTCGGCGCCGTCGCCTGACGGCCTGGACTGGGAAGGCATGTACGAAGCGGTGATGCCGGCCGGTAGCTACACCAAACCTGTCGCGGCCGCGGCTCCGGCGGCGCATGCGCCATCGGCCCCGCTGCCGGCGGCCGAACTGGCCGCCGTCGTGGCTGCCGTGCAGGCCGCTGCGCCGGCCGCCGCGCCGGCCAGGCGCGAAGCCGCCGAGAAACGCGAAGAGCGTCCGCACGCCGCGCCGGCCAAGGAAGAATCGATCCGGGTCGACGCCGTCAAGCTGGACGCGCTGCTGGAAGTGGCCGGCGAATCGGTGCAGGCCGCCAACCAGGCCGCCGTGCTGCTGGAGCGCCTGCTGCAGTTCAAGTTCGAAGGCCAGGCCCAGACCCTGATGGCGACGCTGGCGGAAACGCTGGAACGCGCCTCGCGCTACTCCACCGAACTGCAACGCGCCACCCTGGCGACCCGCATGCAGCCGGTCGGCCGCCTGTTCCAGAAATTCCCGCGCCTGGTGCGCGAACTGGCGAAAGACCTGGGCAAGGACGTCGAGCTGACCATCGAAGGCGCCGAGACCGAGGTCGACCGCGTGGTGGTGGACAGCCTGTACGATCCGCTGGTGCACATGCTGCGCAATTCGCTGGACCACGGCGTCGAATCGCCGGAAGACCGGCTCGCCGCCGGCAAGCCGGCCAAGGCCTATATTTCGCTCAAAGCATGGCAAGAAGCAAATAGCGTTATGATTGTGCTTCAGGACGACGGCAAAGGCATGGATCCGGTGGTGCTGCGCACCAAGGCCCAGCAAAAGGGCCTGATCTCGGAATCGGTGCAGTTGACCAACGACGAATGCTTCCAGCTGGTATTCTTGCCGGGTTTCTCGACCAAGGAAGTGGCCTCCAGCGTGTCCGGCCGCGGCGTCGGCATGGACGTGGTGAAGACCGCCGTGGAGAAGAACCGCGGCGCCATCCACATCGAATCGGCGCTGGGCAAGGGCACCAAGTTCGCCATCCGCCTGCCGATCGAGCTGTCGATCGTGCCGACCATGCTGGTCTCGACCTCGGGCGCCGCGCTGGCGCTGCCGATGGCCGTGGTGCAGCGCGTGGTCGAGCTGCCGGAAGTGTTCATGGAGGTGGGCGGCGCGCCGGTGCTGAAAGACCAGGGCCGTCCGCTGCCGGTGCGTTCGCTGGCCGATTCGCTGGGCTACGAGAGCTGCCGCGAGAAGGTGGGCATTGTTGTCGCCGCACCACAGCCATACATCCTGGCGGTGGAAGCGGTCGACGGCACCGCCGACCTGGTGATTAAACCGATGACCGCGATTAGCGTCGAGGGCATCACCGGCACCGCGCGTTCGGCCGAAGGCGAACTGGTGCTAGTGGTGGGCCTATCGTTCCTAATGGACGGATGTCGAGGTAGTGTACGCATGGCGGCTTAGTCTCAGCACTAAGCCAGATAGACCAAAAGCCTGCGTCCACGCAGGCTTTTTTTTTATTCGCAATACAAGATTTTTCAAAAGGAGTCATAAAAAGTGTATCGGTAGGCGGAACCGCATCGGCTCACGAGGCCTGACAGCGGCGCCCGCTGCCGCATTGCACAATATGGCATAATCGAAGTGGATCACTCACACAGGCTGCAGCAGTACTCATAAATTATGATGAAGACGCTTTACGACAAACTCTGGGAATCGCACGTGGTCAAGGCCGAGGAAGACGGCACCACGATCCTGTACATCGACCGCCACCTGGTGCACGAAGTCACCAGCCCGCAGGCCTTCGACGGCCTGCGCGCCGCCGGCCGCGCGCCGTGGCGCGTGTCCGCCAACCTGGCGGTGGCCGACCACAACGTGCCGACCACCGGCCGCGCCGACGGCATCGCCGACCCGGTCTCGCGCCTGCAGGTGGAAACGCTGGACAAGAACGCCAAGTCCTACGGCCTGACCTACTTCAATATGAACGACAAGCGCCAGGGCATCGTCCACGTGATCGGGCCGGAGCAGGGCGCCACCCTGCCGGGCATGACCGTGGTCTGCGGCGACTCGCACACCTCCACCCACGGCGCCTTCGGCGCGCTGGCGCACGGCATCGGCACCTCCGAAGTCGAACACGTGCTGGCGACCCAGACGCTGCTGCAAAAGAAATCCAAGGCCATGCTGGTGCAGGTCGACGGCGCGCTGCCGGCCGGCGTCACCGCCAAGGACGTGGTGCTGGCCATCATCGGCAAGATCGGCACCGCCGGCGGCACCGGCTACTGCATCGAGTTCGGCGGTTCGACCATCCGCGCGCTGTCGATGGAAGGCCGGATGACGGTCTGCAACATGGCGATCGAGGCCGGCGCGCGCGCCGGCATCATCGGCGTCGACGACGTCACCATCAACTACGTCAAGGGCCGCCCGTTCTCGCCGGCGGGCCCGCACTGGGACCGCGCGGTCGACTACTGGCGCACGCTGCATTCCGATGCCGGCGCCAAGTTCGATCTGGTGGTCACGCTCAACGCCGCCGAGATCAAGCCGCAGGTGACCTGGGGCACGTCGCCGGAAATGGTGACCTCGATCGACGGCCGCGTGCCGGACCCGGAACACGAAAAAGACAGCGTCAAGCGCGACGCCATCGAAAAGGCGCTGGTCTACATGAACCTCAAGCCGAACATGGCGATCGAGGACATCCGCATCGACAAGGTCTTCATCGGTTCCTGCACCAACTCGCGCATCGAGGATCTGCGCGCCGCCGCCGAGGTGGTGCGCGGCAAGCACCGCGCCTCCAACGTCAAGCTGGCGATGGTGGTGCCGGGCTCCGGCCTGGTGAAGGACCAGGCCGAGAAGGAAGGCCTGGACCGCATCTTCAAGGATGCCGGTTTCGAATGGCGCGATCCGGGCTGCTCGATGTGCCTGGCGATGAACGCCGACCGCCTGGAACCGGGCGAGCGCTGCGCCTCGACCTCGAACCGCAATTTTGAAGGACGCCAAGGCCAGGGCGGACGCACCCATCTGGTGTCTCCCGCGATGGCCGCCGCCGCCGGTATCGCCGGCCACTTCGTTGACGTACGCGCTTTACGCTGAGCCTTGCGTTGATTTTTCCTTTTGATACTACGAGTACACCAACATGAAAAAACTATTCGCCCTGTCCATCATCGCGCTGATCCTGACCGGTTGCAACACCGTCAACGGCTTCGGCAAGGACGTCAAAAAAGTCGGTGAGTCGCTGGAAGGCGCTTCGACCAAAAAATAAACCGCAGCACGGCGGGCCGCGACGGTCCGCCGTCGCACAACCCGAACGAGAATCATGGATAAATTTACGATCTACGAAGGACTGGTGGCCCCGCTGGACCGCGCCAATGTCGACACCGACGCCATCATTCCTAAGCAATTTTTGAAGTCGATTCATCGCACCGGCTTCGGCCCGAACCTGTTCGACGAATGGCGTTACCTGGACCACGGCGAGCCGGGCCAGGACAACAGCCAGCGTCCGCTCAATCCGGAGTTCGTGCTCAACGAGCCGCGCTACCAGGGCGCCTCGATCCTGCTGACCCGCAAGAACTTCGGCTGCGGCTCCTCGCGCGAGCACGCGCCGTGGGCGCTGGACCAGTACGGCTTCCGCGCCATCATCGCGCCGTCGTTCGCCGACATCTTCTTCAACAACTGCTACAAAAGCGGCTTGCTGCCCATCGTTTTATCCGAAACGCAGATCGACCATCTGTTCAATGAAGTCAAGGCCTTCCCCGGTTACCGTCTGGTGGTCGACCTTGAACAGCAGCGCATCTCCACCAGCAATGGCAGCGTCTCCTATCCCTTCGAGATCGACGCCTTCCGCAAATACTGCCTGATGAACGGGCTCGACGATATCGGCCTGACCCTGCGTCACGCCGACGCTATCCGCGGCTTCGAAGAGCGCCATCTGGCAACCCAACCTTGGTTGGCCAACGTCATCTAATCTCGAAAACTACTCATGAAAATCGCTATCCTCCCGGGCGACGGTATCGGCCCGGAAATCATTGCGCAAGCTGTCAAAGTCCTCAACGTACTGGGCGAAAAATTTGAGCTGGAAAGCGCGCCGGTCGGCGGCGCCGGCTACGCGGCCCACGGCCACCCGCTGCCGGAAGGCACGCTGGCGCTGGCCAAGGCGGCCGACGCGGTGCTGTTCGGCGCCGTTGGCGACTACCAGTACGACACGCTGGAACGCGCGCTGCGTCCCGAGCAGGCCATCCTCGGCCTGCGCAAGAACCTGGGCCTGTTCGCCAATCTGCGTCCGGCCATCCTGTATCCGCAACTGGCCAACGCCTCGACCCTGAAGCCGGAAGTGGTGTCCGGCCTGGACATCCTGATCATCCGCGAACTGACCGGCGACATCTACTTCGGCCAGCCGCGCGGCGTGCGCGAGTGCCCGGACGGCGCCTTCAAGGGCCAGCGCGAAGGCTTCGACACCATGCGCTACGCCGAAGGCGAAATCCGCCGCATCGCCCACGTGGCGTTCCAGGCCGCGCAGAAGCGCAGCAAGCGCCTGACCAGCGTCGACAAGGCCAACGTGCTGGAAACCTTCCAGTTCTGGAAAGATATCGTCACCGACGTGCACAAGGAGTACCCGGACGTCGCGCTCGAGCACATGTACGTCGACAACGCCGCGATGCAGCTGGTGCGCGCGCCGAAGAAGTTCGACGTCATCGTCACCGGCAATATGTTCGGCGACATCCTGAGCGACCAGGCGGCCATGCTGACCGGCTCGATCGGCATGTTGCCGTCGGCCTCGCTGGACGCCAACAACAAGGGCCTGTACGAGCCGTCGCACGGTTCCGCGCCCGACATCGCCGGCAAGGGCATCGCCAATCCGCTGGCGACGATCCTGTCGGCCGCGATGATGCTGCGCTACTCGCTGAACAAGGCCGAACAGGCCGACCGCATCGAGAACGCCGTCAAGCACGTGCTGTCGCAAGGCCTGCGCACCGGCGACATCTACGAAGCCGGCACCACCAAGGTGGGCACGGAAGAGATGGGCAACGCGGTGGTCAAGGCTTTGGCCTGAAACGTATGAGCCGTCATTCCCGCGCAAGCGGGAATCCATGCTGACGCCGCGTAGGCGCCAGCGCGGCATGGGTTCCCGCTTGCGCGGGAACGACGGGGTAACGGTATAAACAATATAAAGGAATGATGATGAAACTCGTAGGCTTGGTAGGTTGGCGCGGTATGGTCGGTTCGGTCCTGATGCAGCGCATGCAGGAAGAGGGCGATTTCGCCCACATCGAACCGGTGTTTTTCACCACCTCGAATCCGGGCGGCGACGCCCCGGCGATGGCGAAGAATGAAACCAAACTGAAAAGCGCGACCGACATCGACGAACTGAAAAAGTGCGAGATCATCATCTCGTGCCAGGGCGGCGACTACACCACCGAAGTGTTCCCCAAGCTGCGCGCGGCCGGCTGGAACGGCTACTGGATCGACGCCGCCTCCACGCTGCGCATGGAGAAGGACGCCGTCATCGTGCTGGACCCGGTCAACCTGCACGTCATCAAGGACGCGCTGGGCAAGGGCGTGAAGAACTACATCGGCGGCAACTGCACCGTGTCGTGCATGCTGATGGGCCTGGGCGGCCTGTTCCAGCACAACCTGGTCGAGTGGATGACCTCCATGACCTACCAGGCGGCATCGGGCGGCGGCGCCCAGCACATGCGTGAACTGCTGACCCAGTTCGGCACCATCAACTCGTCGGTCAAGGCGCTGCTGGACAATCCGGCTTCCGCCATCCTGGAAATCGACCGCCAGGTGCTGGCCACCCAGCACGGCCTGACGGCCGAGGAAACCAAGCAGTTCGGCGCGCCGCTGGCCGGCAACCTGATCCCGTGGATCGACAAGGACCTGGGCAACGGCCAGTCGAAGGAAGAATGGAAGGGCGGCGCCGAGACCAACAAGATCCTGGGCCTGGGCGCGGACTTCGGTTCGAAAGCCATCCCTGTGGACGGCCTGTGCGTGCGCATCGGCGCCATGCGCAGCCACTCGCAGGCGCTGACCATCAAGCTGAAGAAAGACGTGCCGATCGACGAGATCCACGACATCATCGCCGCCAACAACCAGTGGGTCAAAGTGGTGCCGAACACGCGTGAAGCGTCGGTCAAGGACCTGTCGCCGGCCGCCGCCACCGGCAGCCTGACCATCCCGGTCGGCCGCCTGCGCAAGATGAGCATGGGCGACGATTACCTGTCGGCCTTCACCGTCGGCGACCAGCTGCTGTGGGGCGCGGCCGAACCGCTGCGCCGCATGCTGCGCATCGTGCTGGACAAGTAAACCCGCAAGGCCAGGCAGGGGTCTGACCCCGTACGGGGTCAGACCCCACCACTGTTCATGCTGTGCAATTGTTAAAGCAGAAGGGGTTTTCTCTATGAGCTCTCATAGGGAAAACCCCTTTTTTTGGTTTAAAGTAGGCATAGACGTTACACATCCTCATGTATCACTAGAGAAACATCGTGCAAAGCTTGCATGCTCTGGAGCATGATGATATGTTGGTATATCTGGGAAAGTAACATTTTCCCTCTGACAACCTGATGCCGCCCACTATGCACGTACCCACTCGCTCCAGCATTGTTTCCTTCGCGTTGAAGACACTCACCGGAGCTGTCGCCAGTGCGGTGTTAGTGGCGGCCTCGGCCAACGCCGCCGGGCTCGGCAAGCTGACGGTCTTATCGTCGCTGGGGCAGCCGCTGCGAGCGGAGATCGAACTGACCGCGGTCTCGGCGGAAGAAGCCGGCGCGCTGGTCGCCAAGCTGGCGCCGGCCGAAGCCTTCCGCACCGCCAACATCGATTTCAATCCGACCCTGCTGTCGCTGCGCTTCGAAGTCGAACAGCGCAATGGCCGCCAGGTGATACGCATAACGTCCAGCCAGCCGGTCAACGAACCGTTTGTCGACATGCTGCTGGAACTGAACTGGACCGGCGGCCGCATGGTCCGCGAATACACCTTCCTGCTGGACCCGGCCGACATGCGCGCGACGCAATCGCCGCAGGTGGCCGCGCCGGTGGACCTGGGCCGCAACGCCGCGCCAGCCGCCGCCGCTGTCCCCGCGACGCCGGCCGCCGCGCCGGTGGCGCAGAGCACGCCGGCGCCGGTGCGCCAGCCTGCCGCGCCTGCCGCCAAGGAATACACGGTCAAGTCCGGCGACAACCTGACCCGCATCGCCAATCAGGTCAAGCCGGTCGACGTGTCGCTGGACATGATGCTGGTGGCGTTGTACCGCGCCAACCCGGAGGCGTTCTCCGGCAACAATATGAACCGCCTGAAGTCGGGCCAGATCCTGGCCGTGCCGGATGCCGACACCATCCGCAACACCGTGCCGGAAGGCGAGGCGCGCGGCGTGGTGGTCGCGCACGCGGCCGACTTCAACGCCTACCGCGCCAAGCTGGCCGGGCAGGTGGCCAACAGCACGCCGGCCAAGGAGCCGGACACCACCCAGAACGTGTCGGGCAAGATCACCGCCAAGGTGGAAGAGAAGCCCAACGCCGTCAACGCCGCCAAGGACAAGCTGACGCTGTCGAAAACCACGTCCGGCGCGCCGGTCGCAGGCAAGACCGGCATGGCGGTGGAAGACAAGATCGCCCACCAGAAGGAACTGGACGAAGCCGCCGCGCGCACCAAGGAACTGGAAAAGAACGTCCACGACCTCGAAAAGCTGATGGCGGTGAAGAACAAGGCTGGCGCGGACTCCGCAAAAGCCTCGGCCTCTGCCTCGGTGTCCGCATCGGCCCAGGTCGAAGCGCCGGCGCCGGTCAAGCCCAAGCGCACGCTGGTGATCCCGCCGAAGAAACTCGAACCTAGCCTGTTCGAAACGTTGATGGACAACCTGCAATACGTCGGCCTGGCTGCCGCGGCCCTGCTGGCCGGCGTCGGCGCGGTGATCGCCTCGCGCCGACGCAAGAAGTTCGAGGTGCCGAAGGAAGAGACCAGCATCCTCGGCGACACCGCGATCCCGTCGCAGGCGCTGATCGCCGAAACGGGCGGCCAGAGCGTGGACACCAACAACAGCGTGTTCAATTCCAACTTCGCGCCGTCGGCCAGCCAGCTCGACACCAATGAGGTCGATCCGGTGGCGGAGGCCGACGTCTACATCGCCTACGGCCGCGACGCCCAGGCTGAGGAAATCCTGAAAGAGGCGCTGCGCAGCCATCCGGAGCGCCACGCGGTGCGCCTGAAGCTGCTGGAAATCTACGTCACCCGCAAGGACGCGCGCGCCTTCGAGAGCCAGGCCTCCGAGCTGTATTCGATGACGCGCGGCCAGGGCGATGAATGGGCGCAAGCCGCCGCCATGGGCCGTACGCTGGACCCAAGCAATCCGCTGTACTCCGAGGGTGGCGCTGCCGCCGACGACGGCGCCGGCATGTTCGCCGCCGCGCCGGCGGTGGCTGCCGCCGGTGTCGCCGCCGGCGCTGCCGCGTTCAACCCATCGGACTTTAGCAGCGATTTCAACGCGCCCGCCCCGGCGCCTGCCCCAAGTGGCCTCGACCTGGATCTGGGCGCCGACGCCCCGGCTGCCGCCGGCAACAGCAATCTGATGGACTTCGGCAGCGAGATGGATACCGCCTTGCCGCAGGCAGCCGATGCCTCGGTGTCGCCGGCCTCGGTGGCAGCGGAATCCGACAACCTGATGGACTTCGATCTGGGCGGCCTGAGCTTCGAGCCGGCCGCTGCCACGCCTGCGCCGGCTGAAGCGCCGGCCGCAGCGGTCGAGCCGGAAGCGTTGCCGGAAGACGATTTCAACCTCGCCTTCGACGCGCCAGCCGCGCCAGCGCCCGTGCCTGTGCCTGCGCCAGCGCCAGCGCCGGCGGAAGACCTGAGCATGGACTTCGGCCTGGACTTGCCTGCCGAGGCGGTGGCGCCTGAATTGCCATCGGCCAGCACCGATCCGCTGGACCTGGACCTGATGAATTTTGAAATTCCGGCACTGCCGGCCGTGCCAGCGCCAGCGCCAGCCGCCGAGCTGGACGCCGGCGACTTCGCCGACGCCCTGCAGGCGGTCGAAGAAGTCACGCCTGCGCCGGCCCCGGCCGCGCAGGAGTTCGACCTGTCCGGCATCGACCTCGACCTGGACAGCGCGCTGGGCGGCTCCGGCGCCCCGGCCGCGGCCGACGCCGCGCCATCCCACGTGCGCGACGACACGCTGTCGGCGCACCACATGGAAATGGACACCAAGCTGGACCTGGCAATCGCCTACCAGGAAATCGGCGACAAGGAAGGCGCGCGCGAACTGCTGGACGAAGTGCTGCGCGGCGGCAGTGACGACCAGATCGCCAAGGCCAATGCGATGCGCGCCCAATTGGGGTAATCCCGCTCCGTATATAATGGCTGACTCAGACATTACATCGGGCAGCAATTGAAACGGATAGCAATCGGCGTCCAGTACGACGGAACCGCGTGGAACGGCTACCAGAAACAGGCGGACGGCCACACGGTCCAGGATAAGCTGGAACAGGCGCTGGAGAAATTCGCCAGGGTGCCGCTGGCCACCACCTGCGCCGGCCGCACCGACACCGGCGTGCACGCGCTGGAGCAAGTGGTTCATTTCGACACCGAGCTGGTACGCGACACCCATTCCTGGGTGCGCGGCGTCAACGCCTTCCTGCCGCCGTCGATCGCGGTGCGCTGGGCCAGGCAGCTGGACGGCGACCCGACCGTCAACGACTTCTTCCACGCCCGCTTCAGCGCCCGCGCGCGCACCTATCACTACGTGCTGTACAACAATCCGACCCGTTCGCCGCTGCTGGAAGGGCGCGCCGGCTTCTGCTTCCGTCCGCTGGACGTGGAGCTGATGCGGCAGGCCATCCCGCCGCTGATCGGCTGGCACGACTTCACCGCTTTCCGCGCGGCGCAATGCCAGGCCAAGTCGCCGGTCAAGCTGATGCACGATATCCAGATCAAGCGCCACGGCGAGCTGGTGGTGTTCACCATCACCGCCAACGCCTTCCTGCACCACATGGTGCGCAACCTGGTTGGCTCGCTGGTCTACATCGGCACCGGGCGCGAGAAGCCGGAATGGCTGGGCCAGCTGCTGGAGACCAAGGACCGCCACGCCGCCGCCCCGACCTTCATGCCGGATGGCCTGTACCTGGCCAAGATCGACTACGACCCCAAATGGGAGCTGCCGCTGGAAACCACCAGCGCGCTCCCCTGGTTCTAAAGGAGCATCATGCGCACCCGTATCAAAATTTGCGGCCTGACCCGTGTGGAAGACGTGCAAGCCGCCGTGGCGGCGGGCGCCGATGCGATCGGCTTCGTGTTCTATCCGAAGAGCCCGCGCTACGTGACGCCCGCGCAGGCCGCCGGGCTGATCCGCGCCGTGCCGCCCTTCATCACCTGCACCGGCCTGTTCGTCAACGCCACGCCGGAGGAGGTGGCGGCCACCTGCCAGGTGGCGCCGATTTCGCTGATCCAGCTGCACGGCGACGAGACGGTGGAGCAGTCCGCCGCCATCGCCGCAGCGGCCGGGCGACAGTTCATGCGGGTGTTCCGCGTCAAACCTGACACGCAGCCGTCCGATTTGCTAGAATACGAGCAGCTGTGCCGCGCCGCCAGTCCCTTGTTCACCAGCCTGTTGCTGGATACCTATGTGGATGCCTACGGTGGCGCAGGAAAGGGTTTTGATTGGTCTCTCATTCCAAAAGATCTCGCGCCTCGGGTCGTTTTAAGTGGTGGCTTGAGCGTACACAACGCGACTGACGCGGTGGTCGGTGTACGCCCCTACGCCGTCGACATCAGCAGTGGTGTCGAAGCGTCCAAGGGGATCAAGGACGCCCGCAAGATCGCCGACTTTGTCGCGGCGGTGCGGGCCGGAGATACTATGAATGAAAGCGAAATCCACCATGATGAACGCCCCAGCGAAGCCGCTGTTCCACGCTAAAGACTACAGCCTTCCCGACTCCAAAGGCCATTTCGGCCCCTACGGCGGCTCCTTCGTCGCCGAAACCCTGACCTACGCGCTGGCCGAGCTCAACGAAGCCTACGAGCGCTACAGCAAGGATCCTGAGTTCCTCGACGAGTTCCGTTACGAGCTCAAGCACTTTGTCGGCCGGCCGTCGCCGATCTACCACGCCAAGCGCTGGTCCGAGCTGGCCGGCGGCGCGCAGATCTACTTCAAGCGCGAAGACCTGAACCATACCGGCGCCCACAAGATCAACAACGTCATCGGCCAGGCCCTGCTGGCCAAGCGCATGGGCAAGCCGCGCATCATCGCCGAGACCGGCGCCGGGCAGCACGGCGTCGCCACCGCCACCATCTGCGCCCGCTTCGGGCTGGAGTGCGTGGTCTACATGGGCAGCGAGGACGTCAAGCGCCAGGCGCAGAACGTCTACCGCATGAAGCTGCTGGGCGCGACCGTGGTGCCGGTGGAGTCCGGTTCCAAGACCTTGAAGGACGCGCTCAACGAAGCCATGCGCGACTGGGTCACCAACATTGAAAACACTTTCTACATCATCGGCACCGTGGCCGGCCCGCATCCTTACCCGATGCTGGTGCGCGACTTCCAGTCGGTGATCGGCGAGGAATGCCTGGTGCAGATGCCGGAGATGACCGGCCGCCAGCCGGACTGCGTAGTGGCCTGCATCGGTGGCGGTTCCAACGCCATGGGCATCTTCTACCCCTACATCGACCAGAAGCAGGTGCGCCTGATCGGCGTCGAGGCGGCGGGCGAGGGGCTGGATGGCGACAAGCACGCCGCGTCGCTGACCAAGGGTTATCCGGGCGTCCTGCACGGCAACCGCACCTATCTGCTGCAGGACGAGAACGGCCAGATCATCGAGACGCATTCGGTGTCGGCCGGCCTGGACTATCCGGGCGTGGGGCCGGAACATGCCTACCTGAAGGACAGCGGTCGCGCGGAATATGTGTCGATCACGGACGAGGAGGCGCTGAAGGCCTTCCACGATTGCTGTCATATCGAAGGCATCATCCCGGCGCTGGAATCGTCGCACGCGCTGGCGTACGCGGCGAAGCTGGCGGCAACCTTGCCTAAAGATCAAATTATTTTGGCCAACCTGTCGGGTCGGGGCGACAAGGACATGCATACCGTCGCAGAGCGTATGGGGCTGAATTTCAGCTGACGCGTCGTCCCCGCGCAAGCGGGGGCCCATACTCAGCATGGGTTCCCGCGTGCGCGGGAACGACGGTTCGACATTCAACTAAGAGAAAATCCATGTCCAAAATCGCAGCAACTTTCAGCGCCCTGAAGGCGCACAACAAAACCGCGCTCATCACTTTCATCACCGCCGGCGATCCGTCGCCGGAATCTACGGTGCCGCTGATGCACGCCATGGTGGCGGGCGGCGCCGACATCCTGGAACTCGGCGTGCCGTTTTCCGATCCGATGGCTGAAGGCCCGGTGATCCAGCGCGCCTGCGAGCGGGCGCTGGCCAACGGCGTCGGCATCCACGACGTGTTCGGCTACGTGGCGGAGTTCCGCAAGACCAACCAGACCACGCCGGTGGTGCTGATGGGCTATGCCAATCCGATCGAGCGCATCGGCGCGGCCACCTTCATCGCCAAGTCCAAGGCGGTGGGGGCGGACGGCGCCATCGTGGTCGACTACCCGCCGGAAGAGTGCGAAGAGTTCGCGGCCGCCATGCGTGCCGCCGAGCTGGACCTGATCTTCCTGCTGGCGCCGACCTCGACCGAACAGCGCATCGCCCAGGTGGCCAAGGTTGGTGGCGGCTTCAGCTACTACGTCTCGCTGAAGGGCGTGACGGGCGCCGGCAATATCGACACGGTGGAAGTGGCGGAACGTCTGACGGCGATCCGCAAGCACGTGCAGTTGCCGATCGGCGTAGGCTTCGGCATCCGCGACGGCGCCACCGCGCGCGCCGTGGCCGAGGTGGCCGACGCGGTCGTCATCGGCAGCCGCATCATCCAGGAAATCGAAAACGCCGGCAAGGACGGCGCCGTCGCCGCCGTGCAAACCTTTGTCAGCGGCATCCGCAGCGCCCTCGACGCTTAAAACCTCTCCGGGGCGCTTGCCGCCCCTCAAATCCCGACCGCTCACCTTGATACATAGTTAAGCACTGACTATGTTGAAGGAGAGCGGCCGTGCGTTTCGAATGGAATGTTCGCAAGGCCAAGGCTAACTTGCAAAAGCATCGCGTGAGTTTCGAAGAGGCGGAATCGGTATTTCATGATGGTCGAGCAAGGTCTCTGGCTGACACCGAACACTCGGACGATGAGGATAGGTTTATCAATATCGGTGCTAGTGATCGAGGTAGGTTGTTGTCGGTATGCTATTGTTTTCGCGGCAATGACGTCATCCGAATTTTTTCTGCTCGCAAAGCCAATGCATTGGAAGTCCAACTTTATTTTGGGGAGTGATGCTATGTGCGAGGACGAGATCGATGTTTCCAGGTGCGTCCCGGTGCCGAATCCTTTTGTCGAGCTATTGACGCGTGAATTGCCGCTGCGTTTGCCGAATGACACGATCAACTATTTTCAGCAAATTGGCGATAAGTTTGGCTGGCCGGCACATCGGATTATCGAATTGTACCTAAGGAATATCGCCTATACAGGTTACAAAATTCCTCTGGATTTGCCTGTCTTGGGGGCCGAACAAGCGGAGGAGGCAGTAGGTGATTCCCTCTAAAAACCCGCCAATTCCATGACGAAGTTTAAAAATTGTTGTACTGCAAAGTTCGACAGGGGGGCGAGAAACGGCTACACTTCGGCCACAAGTTAGCTGCAAGGAGAATTTATGAGTTGGTTGGAAAAACTGCTGCCCCCACGTATCCAGCGTTCCGACGCTGCCGCACGCAAGACCATGCCCGAGGGCCTGTGGGTCAAATGCCCATCCTGCGAAGCCGTCCTGTACCGCACCGATCTGGAATCGAACCTGCACGTTTGCCCGAAATGCGACCATCACATGCGCATCCGCGCCCGTGAGCGCCTCGACAGCCTGTTCGACGCCGGCGGCCGCTACGAAATCGGCATGGACACCCTGCCGGTCGATACGCTGAAGTTCAAAGACAGCAAGAAATATCCTGACCGCCTCAAGCAAGCCATGGAAGCCACCGGTGAGACCGATGCGCTGATCGTCATGGGCGGCGCCATCATGAGCCTGCCATGCGTGGTGGCCTGCTTCGAATTCGAATTCATGGGCGGCTCGATGGGCTCCGTGGTCGGCGAGCGCTTCGTGCGCGGCGCGCAAGTGGCCCTGGAACAGAAAGTGCCGTTCATCTGCATCACCGCCACCGGCGGCGCCCGCATGCAGGAAGGCTTGCTGTCGCTGATGCAGATGGCCAAGACCACCGCCATGCTGACCAAGCTGTCGGAGAAGAAGCTGCCGTTCATCAGCGTGCTGACCGATCCGACCATGGGCGGCGTGTCGGCCTCGTTCGCCTTCATGGGCGACGTCGTCATCGCCGAGCCGAAAGCGCTGATCGGCTTCGCCGGCCCGCGCGTGATCGAAAACACCGTGCGCGAGAAACTGCCGGAAGGCTTCCAGCGCGCCGAGTTCCTGGTCACCAAGGGCGCCGTCGACATGATCGTCGACCGCCGCAAGATGCGCGAAGAAATCGCCCGTCTGATGGCACTGCTGCAAAATCAAGCGGTCGAAGTGCTCGCCTAAAAGCAGCCACGTCCTCACGCTACGGCGCGCAATCGGCTATCATGCCGGCCTGCGCGCCGTTTTTCATTTCTGAGCCCCCATCATGCCGAATCTCCCAACTACTTTGCCCGCCTGGCTTGCACTGCTTGAGTCGCGCCACGCCGAAACCGTCATCAACATGGGCCTGGACCGCGTGCTCGCCGTCAAGGAGCGCCTGCAACTGAATTTCAGCTGCCCGGTCATCATGGTGGCCGGCACCAACGGCAAGGGCTCGACCTGCGCCATGCTGGAATCGGTGCTGATGCGCGCCGGCTACAAGGTCGGCCTGTACATCAAGCCGCACTTCCTGGACTTCAACGAGCGCGCGCGCATCAACGGCGAGCTGGCCAGCGATGAAGTGCTGGTGGCCGCCTTCAACGCGGTCGAGGCTGTGCGCGGCGATACCCCGCTGACCTATTTCGAATTCACCACGCTGGCCATCATGTACCTGCTGAGCGGCGCCGGCATGGATGTCGTGATCCTGGAGGTGGGCCTGGGCGGACGCCTGGACGCGGTCAACATCGTCGATGCCGACGTCGCCATCGTCACCAGCGTCGACATCGACCATACCGACTATCTGGGCGACACGCGCGAGGCGATCGGCTTCGAGAAGGCCGGCATTTTCCGCGCCGGCAAAACCGCCATCTGCTCGGACCCGGTGCCGCCGCAATCGCTGATCGACCACGCCAACGCCATCGGCGCCGACCTGTGGCTGATGGGCCGCGATTTCAACTATTCCGGCGACAAGCAGCAATGGAACTACGGCGGCCGCTCGCAGCGCCGCAATTCGCTGGCCTATCCTAGCCTGCGCGGCGCCAACCAGATCCTCAACGCCTCGGCCGCGCTGGCCGCGCTGGAAGCGCTGAAGCTGGAACTGCCGGTCGGCGCGCAGGAAGTGCGCACCGGCCTGGTGACGGTGGAGCTGCCGGGCCGCTTCCAGGTGCTGCCTGGCCGCCCGACCGTGATCCTCGACGTGGCGCACAATCCACACGCCGCCTCGGCGCTGAACCAGAACCTCGGCAACATGGGCTTCCACCCGTACACCTACGCCGTGTTCGGCTCCATGCACGACAAGGATATCGACGGCGTGATCGCCGCCATGTCCGAGCATGTGGACCACTGGTGCCTGACCACGCTGCCGTCGCCGCGCGCGGCCAGCGCCTCGGAACTGGCGGCCAAGGTGCAAATCGTGCAGGCGGACAAAGCCGAGCGCACCATCAATATCTTCGACGATCCGGCCGCGGCCTATGCAAATGCGATCAGCCGAGCCGGGGAGAATGATAGAATTGTGGTCTTTGGATCTTTCCTCACGGTCGCCGGCGTCATGGCGGCACGAAAATCCGCATTCCATTGAACGCACAGGACTGAAATCACGCATGGGCTTGTTCTCGAAACTCGGTAAAAACAAGCAAGAGGCCGCCGGTCAGGACAGTGGCTATTACACCAGCGCAGATGACCAGGCCGCGACGGAGCGCGCACGCTCCAAGCGCGCCTCGTCGGCGGATGGTTCCGCCAAACCCCGCCGCAGCAAAGACCGCGAAGCGGACGACCCGGTGTTGCCGGAAAAGAAACGCGCGCGCCGCCGCCTGGTTGGCGCCATCGCGCTGGCGCTGGGCGTCGCCATCGGTTTGCCGATGGTGCTCGATTCCGAACCGAAGCCGCTGGCGTCCGATATTGAAATCAAGATTCCCGCCAAGGACAAGCCGGCCGAGGCTCCGCTTGCTCCGGCCCCGGCCGTCGCCGCGCCGGTCGCGCAGAGCGCCGCGTTGGACGCCAAGGAAGAAATCGTCGACGACGTCAAGCCGGCCAAGCCTGCAGCGCCGCTGGCTGTGGCGCCCGTCAAGGTCGACACCACCAAGCGCGACGCCGAACTGAAGGCTGAAGCCAAGGCCAAGGCGGACGCCAAGGCGGACGCCAAGGCGGAGACCGTCGCCAAACTCAAGGCCGACAACGAAGCCAAGGCCCGCCAGGACGCCGACTACAAGCAGGAAATCGAACGCAAGCAGGCCGAAGTGAAGGCCGAAGCCAAGGCCAAGGCCGAAGCCGAGCGCAAGCTGGCCGAAGCCAAGGCCGCCAAGCCGGCCGCGCCGTCGGAAGACGCGCGCGCGCTGGCCATCCTGGAAGGCAAGCCGGCCGCCAAGCCGGCCGCCGAAGCCGGTCAGAAATTCGTACTGCAGGTGGCCGCGCTGAGCGACCAGGGCAAGGTCGACGAGCTGCGCGACAAATTGAAGAAAGCAGGCATCAGCTCCTTCACGCAAAAGACGCCGTCCGGTGACATCACCCGCGTGCGCGTGGGCCCGTTCACCAACAAGGATGAGGCCGAAAAAGTGCGGGCCAAGCTGAGCGCTATGGGCCTGAACGGCCGTCTCGAAACCGTCTGATCGAGCAGGCGCCCGACGTGACGATCTTCGATTATCTGGTGATTTTTGTATTGGTCGCGTCGGTCATCATCAGCATGATGCGCGGCCTGGTGAAGGAAGTGTTGTCGCTGGCCGGCTGGGTGGTGGCCTTCGTGCTCGCCAACGCCTACGCCGCCGTGCTGGCGCCCATGCTGCCGCCGGTGCTGCCGGGCGAGGTGCTGCGGCTGATCCTTGCCTTTATCGCACTGTTTATCGGTGTGAAGATTTTGACGGGCCTGCTGAGCATGGCGCTGGGCGCCTTGCTCGATGCCGGCGGCCTCAGCCTGGTTGACCGCGCGCTGGGCATGGTGTTCGGCTTCGGTCGCGGCCTTGTAATTGTGCTGGCCGGTGTCATCCTGTGTGGGATGACCTCGATACCGCAACAAGCATTTTGGAAGAATGCGCTATTGAGTCCGCTCGCGGAAACCGGGGCGCATACGGTGAAAGCCTTTCTTCCCGCTGCCATGGCGCAGCATGTGAATTTTTGAATTCTTTAAATCAGTAGCACCCAGTCCAGGAGCAACATCATGTGTGGCATCGTCGGCGTCGTTTCTCATCAACCTGTCAACCAACTGCTGTATGACGCATTGCTGCTGTTGCAGCACCGCGGCCAGGATGCGGCAGGTATCGCGACCAATCACAGCAGCATGTTCGCCATGCACAAGGCCAACGGCCTGGTGCGTGACGTTTTCCGTACCCGTAACATGCGTACGCTGCAAGGCAATTCCGGCATCGGTCACTGCCGCTATCCAACCGCCGGCTCGTCGAGCGAGGAAGAGGCGCAGCCGTTCTACGTCAACGCGCCGTTCGGCATCACGCTGGCGCATAACGGCAACCTGACCAACTGGGAACAGCTCAAGAAAGAAATGTTCCAGAACGACCGCCGCCACATCAACACCGATTCCGATTCGGAAGTGCTGCTGAACGTGCTGGCCCACGAGATCCAGAAAGCCACCACCGGCATCTCGATCGACGCCGACACGATTTTTGAAGCCGTGACCGTGCTGCATCGCCGCGTGCGTGGCGGCTACGCTGCCGTGGCGCAGATCGCCGGCGTCGGCCTGCTGGCCTTCCGCGATCCGTTCGGCATCCGTCCGCTGTGCCTGGGCATCAACGAAACCGAGCAGGGCGCCGAGTACCTGATCGCTTCCGAGTCCGTGGCGCTGGAAGGCATGGGCTTCCGCTTCGTGCGCGACATCGCGCCGGGCGAGGCCGTCTTCATCGACGCCGACAAGCAGCTGCATGCGCGCCAGTGCGCCGACAATCCGTCGCTCAATCCTTGCGTGTTCGAGTTCGTCTACCTGGCCCGTCCGGATTCCGTGATCGACGGCGCCTCCGTGTACGCCACCCGCCTGAAGATGGGCGAGTACCTGGCAGAGAAGATCAAGCGCGAATTCAAGGACGGCGAGATCGACGTCGTCATGCCGATTCCGGATTCGTCGCGTCCCGCCGCGATCCAGCTGGCGCTGGCGCTGAACGTGGAATACCGCGAAGGCTTCATCAAGAACCGTTACATTGGCCGCACCTTCATCATGCCGGGCCAGGCTGCGCGCAAGAAGTCGGTGCGTCAGAAGCTGAACGCCATCGCTTCCGAGTTCAAGGACAAGGTCGTGCTGCTGGTGGACGACTCCATCGTGCGCGGCACCACCAGCCGCGAGATCGTGCAGATGGCGCGCGAAGCCGGCGCCAAGAAAGTGATCTTCGCCTCGGCGGCGCCACCGGTGATCTTCCCTAACGTGTACGGCATCGACATGCCTACCCGCGACGAGCTGATCGCCTACGGCCGCAGCACCGAGGAAGTGTGCCGCGAGATCACTGCCGATTACCTGGTCTACCAGGACATCGACGCGCTGAAGCGCGCCATCTCCGACGTCAATCCGGCGCTGAAGAACTTCGAGGCGTCGTGCTTCGACGGCGTGTACGTCACCGGCGACATCTCCAAGGACTACCTGGACAAGCTGGAGTACGCGCGCCACCATCCGAAGGCCTCCGGCCCCGAGGATGCGGGCCGCTCGCAACTGAATCTGAATCTCGCGACCGCCGAAGGCTGATTGAGCGTTAGCCCCGCACCCCGGCCACCGGGGTCAGACCCCGTACGGGGTCTGACCCCTTTTTGCCGCAATGCGGGGTGGAAAGCGGCATCGCACCGACAGTCAATAATTCCGGTACCCGTCCATGAACGATAAAAAAACCTACGGCTTCACCACCACCATCCTGCACAACGATCGCCAGAAGGGCATCGAGCACGGTTCGCTGCACAAACCCATCCACACCTCGGTCGCCTTCGGTTACGCCGACGCCCGCCAGCTGGCCTCGGTATTCCAGGGCAAGGAGCCGGGCTTCCGCTACGGCCGCCAGGGCAACCCGACCATCTCCGCGCTGGAAGACAAGGTCAACAAGATGGAGCAGGGCGTCGGCACGATCTGCTTCGCCACCGGCATGGGCGCGATCGGCGCCGTGTTCCAGGCGCTGCTGCGGGCGGGCGACCACGTGGTGTCGTCGTCTTTCCTGTTCGGTAACACCAACAGCCTGTGGCAGACCACCATGGCGCAGGGCGTGGGCGTGTCCTTCGTCGACGCCACCGACGTCGCCAACGTGGTTGCAGCCATCACCGACCAGACCCGCGTGGTGTTCGTCGAAACCATCGCCAACCCGCGCACGCAAGTGGCCGACCTCAAGCGTATCGGCGAGCTGTGTCAGCAGCGCGGCATCCTCTACATCGTCGACAACACGATGACCACGCCTTACCTGTTCCGCCCGAAGTCGGTTGGTGCCGGCCTAGTGGTCAACGCGCTGACCAAGTCGATCGGCGGCCACGGCAATGCGTTGGGCGGCAGCCTGACCGATACCGGCGCCTATGACTGGACCCGCTTCCCGAACATCTACGAGAACTACAAGAAAGCCGCGCCGCTGCAATGGGGCCTGGCGCAGATCCGCGCCAAGGGCTTGCGCGACTTCGGTGCCTCGCTGGCGCCGGAGGCGGCGCACCACATCGCGGTCGGCGCCGAGACGCTGGCGCTGCGCATGGAGCGCACCAGCGCCAATGCGCTGGCGCTGGCCACGCTGCTGGAAGCGGACGAGCGCGTGGCCGCCGTCTACTATCCCGGGCTGGCGTCGCATCCGCAGCATGTGATCTCCAGCGAACTGTTCCGCAGCTTCGGCTCGCTGCTGAGCTTTGAGCTGAAGGACGGCATCGACTGCTTCGATTTCCTGAACCGCCTGAAGCTGGCGATTCCCGCCTCCAACCTGGGCGACACGCGCACGCTGATCATCCCGGTGGCGCATACCATCTTCTACGAGATGGGCGCCGAGCGCCGGGCCTCGATGGGCATCGCCGAATCGCTGATAAGGGTGTCGGTCGGCATCGAGGACACCGACGATCTGCTGGACGATTTCACCTGCGCACTGGAAGCTTGCTGAGCTCCGCACCAGATTGTGATAATCTAAGCTTTCAATTTTGCCAAGCGGGAGGAGGCGTGATGAGAGCAGCATGGGTACTTGCCTTGACCTTGCTGTCGACTAACGCCTTCGCCGACGATCAGGCCCGCCGCCTCGCGCGGCAGGCCGAGATCGAGTACTACACCAGCCGCTACGACGGCGCCGATATCTCGCTGGCCCGCTTCAACTGCCAGCCGCCCAACATCCCGATGCGTCCAGCGCTGGCTGGCAGCCCTGCGGTGACGCAGGCGCTGGCCGCGTGGCGCGCCTGCTACGAGCAGTTCCTTGCCAACTACAACGCCGCGCTGCCGGTCGGCAAAAGCATCCCGCCCGACCTGGCCGACCTGATGACGGACGATGAAATGGCCGCCGCCCAGACGCTGATGAGCCAGGTGTTCGTGCAGGTGGCGGAGGAGGCCAAGCGCCAGGCGGACGCGGTCACGCTGGCGCAGGCCGCGTGGGAAGGCCGGCGCGGCGACATCGCCCTGAGCGCGCGCGACCTGTCGCACCTGCCGGAGACGGCGGGCAAGCGCTAGGCGCCGTGCTTAGTGCCAGCTGCGCATCAGGCCGACCGCCAGGCCTTCCAGCGCGAACTCGTCGGCTTCGGGATCGACCTTGATGATCTTGAAGTCCGGATTTTCCGGCAGCAGCTCGACGGTGGAGCCGGTCTTCCTGTAGCGCTTGACGGTGACGTCGTTGCCGATGCGGGCCACGACGATCTGGCCGTTCTTGGCGCTGTCCACTTTTTTCACGGCCAGCAGGTCGCCGTCCATGATGCCGGCGTCGCGCATCGATTCGCCGCGCACCTTGAGCAGGTAGTCCGGCCTGGAGGAGAACATGGCCGGGTCGACGCTATAGCTGGTCTCCAGGTTTTCCTGCGCCAGGATGGGCGAGCCGGCGGCCACGCGGCCGATCAGCGGCAGCGACATCATCAGCGACACCGGCACCTTGGGCGTGGCCGGTTCCGCGTGCACGCCCAGCAGGCGGATGCCGCGCGAGGTGCCGGCGGCGATCTCGATCGCGCCCTTGCGCGCCAGCGCCTGCAAATGCTCCTCGGCCGCGTTGGCGGATTTGAAGCCCAGTTCATTGGCGATCTCGGCGCGGGTCGGCGGGAAGCCGGTGTTCTCGATGGCATCCTTGATCAGATTGAGAATTTGTTCCTGTCTTGCGGTGAGCTTGATCATAGAGTGCTTTAGGCCTGTGTATATAGACAGTCTGTATTTTTGTACAGTGTGAAGCGAAATGCAAGGGAATTTGTTGCTTGGCACGAAATAATTTCAAGTGGGGTCAAGTCTGACATTCGGACACGGCCTCTGCCGTAGCGTCCGCTAGGGCAGAGGCCGTGTCCGAATGTCAGACTTGACCCCACCCGAGGGGCTGGCCTTTTGCCGGGAAAGCTGATATAGTCGCGGGCTTACCTCTTCCCACACCTGTCTTGACGCCAGGGTGGGCTATATTCACAGTCCTTAAGGGAGTTTGCATGCGTCACTATGAAATAGTATTTATCGTCCACCCGGACCAGAGCGAGCAAGTGCCCGCCATGATCGAGCGTTACAAAGCCTCGGTAACCACCCGCGGCGGCGCCGTGCACCGTGTTGAAGATTGGGGCCGTCGTCAGATGGCTTACTCGATCCAGAAACTGGCTAAAGCACACTACATCTGCATGAACATCGAATGCGACAACGAGACCCTGGTCGAGCTGGAAACCGCCTTCAAATTCAATGATGCCGTGCTGCGTCACCTGACCGTCAAGATGAAGAAAGCGGAAACCGCTCCTTCGCCGATGATGAAGTCGGTACAACGTGAAGATGCAGCGAAATCGCATCGCACCGAAGCCCCAGCAGTTGCTGCTGCTCCTGCGGCCTAATTGTTCCAGGGAACCGAGCTGAACCAGCTCCAGTTCATTGCTTTGATCGCCGAACGGGACGCCTTGCGCTACACCCCTGCCGGCATGCCGATCGTGAATGCTGTACTCCAGCACCGCTCGCAGCAGGTCGAAGCAGGCATCGCCCGATTGAGCGAGTTTGAAATTGCCGCGGTTGCCGCAGGCGAGATTTCAGGCCGCTTCAGTCAGGCGCCACTGGCAGGCATGTATCAGTTCTCCGGTTTTCTGAACAAGAAGAATCGCAATAGCAAAAGCCTGGTGTTTCACATCATTGATTTTAGTGCTGTCCCAGACAGCTCAATTTAGATACAGGAGCCTAAAATGGCATTCGGTAAAAAGTTCGACAAAAACAAGCTCAAGCTGAAAGAAAAGCGCAAGCAACAAAATCCACTGTTCAAGCGTAAGAAGTTCTGCCGCTTCACCGCAGCAAACGTAGAACAAGTTGACTACAAAGACGTCGACACCCTGAAAGACTTCGTCCAGGAAAACGGCAAAATCATGCCAGCACGTCTGACCGGTACCAAGGCGCACTACCAGCGTCAAGTTGACACCGCAATCAAGCGCGCTCGCTACCTCGCGCTGCTGCCTTACACCGATCTGCACCACGCTTAATTGCGTCGTCTAGATAAGATCCTGGAGAAGAACTATGCAAATCATTCTGTTAGAAAAAGTCGTCAACCTGGGCAACCTGGGTGAAGTCGTTAAAGTTAAAGACGGTTACGCACGTAACTTCCTGATTCCGCAAAAAATGGCTCGCCGCGCTACCGCGTCCGCCGTTGCTGAATTCGAAGTCAAGCGCGCTGAACTGGAAAAAGCCGCTGCTGAGAAGCTGGCTGCTGCTCAAGCCCAAGGCGAGAAACTGAACGGCATGACCGTGACCGTTTCGCAAAAAGCTGGTGTGGACGGCCGTCTGTTCGGCTCCGTCACCAACTTCGACATCGCTGAAGCGCTGACCAAAGCTGGTTTCGCTGTTGAAAAAGCTGCTGTGCGTATGCCTACCGGTCCTCTGAAGACCGTTGGCGAGCACCCAGTCAGCGTTGCTCTGCACACCGACGTGGTGGTGGAAGTGACCGTTGCTGTTGTGGGCGAAGCTGCCTAATACTTGGCCGGACGGCAACGTCTGGCAAGTGTTGCAACACCTTTGAAAAAGCCGGGCTTGCCCGGCTTTTTTCTCGTCATAAATTTGTAATACGGCTCAAGCAAGCAGGTATAATTCGCGCCATGAACGCCCCCTCCGATCCGCAAGTCGATTCACTCCGCGTCCCGCCGCATTCCATCGAAGCAGAACAGTCCGTCATCGGCGGCCTGCTGCGCGATAATGCGGCGTTCGACCGCATTGCGGACATGATGCATCCGGAAGACTTCTACCGCTACGACCACCGTATCATCTACGAACAAGTCGTCAAGATGATCAACGGTTCCAAGCCGGCCGACGTCATCACGGTGTTCGAGACGCTGACCCAGCTGGGCAAGGCCGACGACGTCGGCGGCCTGGCCTACCTGAACGCGATGGCGCAGAACACGCCGTCGGCCGCCAACATCCGCCGCTACGCCGAGATCGTGCGCGACCGCTCCATCCTGCGCCAGCTGATCACCGTGGCCGACGAGATTTCCGGCCAGGCGTTCACGCCCCAGGGCAAGGAAGTCAAGCAGATGCTCGACGAGGCCGAGTCGAAGATCTTCGCCATCGCCGAGCAGGGCGCGCGCGGCGCGGCCGGCTGGATCCCGGTGCAGCCGCTGCTGACCCAGGTGGTCGAGCGCATCGACGAACTGTATTCGCGCGAGTCCGGCTCCGAGATCACCGGCGTGCCGACCGGTTGGATCGATCTCGACCGCATGACCTCCGGCCTGCAGCCGGGCGACATGGTGGTGGTGGCCGGCCGTCCGTCGATGGGCAAGACCGCGTTCTCGATGAACATCGCCGAGAACGTCGCGGTGGAAGAGGGCCTGCCGGTGGCCGTGTTCTCGATGGAGATGGGCGGCGTGCAGCTGGCCATGCGTATGCTGGGCTCGGTCGGCCAGCTGGACCAGCACCGCCTGCGCACCGGCAAGCTGAACGACGAGGATTGGCCGCGCCTGACGCACGCCATCCAGAAAATGAACGACGCCCAGGTCTACATCGACGAGACGCCGGCGCTGAACCCGATCGAGATGCGGGCGCGCGCGCGCCGCCTGTCGCGCCAGTGCGGCAAGCTGGGCCTGATCGTGGTCGACTACCTGCAGCTGATGCAGGGCTCGACGCCGGGCGACAACCGCGCCTCCGAGATTTCCGAGATTTCCCGGTCGCTGAAGGGCCTGGCCAAGGAGCTGCAGTGCCCGGTGATCGCGCTGTCGCAGCTGAACCGCTCGCTGGAGCAGCGCCCCAATAAACGTCCCGTCATGTCCGACCTGCGCGAATCCGGCGCTATCGAGCAGGACGCGGACGTCATCATCTTCTTGTATCGCGACGAGGTCTACAATCCGGACTCGCCCGATAAAGGAACGGCCGAAATCATTATCGGTAAGCAGCGTAACGGCCCGATCGGCTCGGTACGCCTGACCTGGATCGGCCAGTACACCAAGTTTGGCAACTATGTCGGTAACCTGGCGCTGTATCAAGGCGATTAACCCAGGGCGACTAATCTTTGCGCCGTCCTTACCTGGGGCGGCGATCTGCAGTAATTAATGGAACGGAGAATAAAATGTTTGGACGTTTGATGCCCACCGAGGGCAAATTTTTTGACCTGTTTAACCAACACGCCGAGCTGTGCGTCAAAGGTGCAAAAGAAATGCTGGGCCTGATGTCCAATTTCGACGATCTGGAAAATCGCGTGCACGCGATCGAGAGCATCGAAAAGCAGGCCGACAAGATCACCTACGCCACCGTCGACCTGCTGCACAAGACCTTCATCACGCCGATCGACCGCGACGACATCCACAAGCTGATCACCCGCATGGACGACATCCTCGATCTGCTGGAAGACGCCGGCCAGACCGTCTCGCTGTACGACCTGCACTCGGTCACGCCGGAAGCCAAGCGCCTGGCCGAGCTGGTGCTGGCCTGCGCCGAGAAGGTGCGCGACGCCGTGGCCCTGCTGCACAACATGGACAATTCGCGCCAGATCGTTGCCATCTGCGAAGAGATCGACCGCCTGGAATCGGACGCCGACCACGTGATGCGCGCCGCCATGTCCAAGCTGTTCCGCGACGAACCGGACGTGCGCAACCTGATCAAGATGAAGGCCATCTACGAGATCCTGGAAACCGTGACCGACCGTTGCGAAGATGTGGCCAACATCATCGAAGGCATCATCGTCGAAAACGCGTAACGCATACATAACTACAAAAGAATAGTCCAACATGCATACCCTACAAATCAGCATCTACGTGCTGGGCGTCCTGATCGCCCTGGCGCTGGTGTTTGACTTCATGAACGGCTTCCACGACGCCGCCAACGCGATCGCCACCGTGGTCTCGACCGGCGTGCTCAAGCCGCAGACGGCGGTGGCCATGGCCGCGCTGTTCAACTTCACCGCCATCTTCGTGGTCGGCCTGCACGTGGCCTCCACGGTGGGCAAGGGCACCATCGATCCCGGCATCGTCGATCAATATGTGATCTTCGGCGCGCTGGTCGGCGCCATCGCGTGGAACCTGTTCACCTGGTACTACGGCATTCCATCGTCGTCGTCGCACGCGCTGATCGGCGGCCTGGTCGGCGCCGCGGTGGCCAAGTCCGGCACCGGCGCGCTGGTCGGCGGCGGCCTGCTCAAGACGGTGCAGTGGATCATCCTGTCGCCGCTGATGGGCTTTGTGTTCGGCTCCATCATCATGCTGATCGTCTCGTGGATCTTTGTGCGCTCGACGCCGCGCCGGGTCGACAAGTGGTTCCGCCGCCTGCAACTGGTGTCGGCCGCATCGTACAGCCTGGGCCACGGCGGCAACGATGCGCAGAAAACCATCGGCATCATCTGGATGCTGCTGATCGCGGTCGGCCAGGTACCGGCCGGCGACGCCTCGCCGCCGCTGTGGGTGGTGATCTCGTGCTACACGGCGATCTCGTTCGGCACGCTGTTCGGCGGCTGGCGCATCGTCAAGACCATGGGCCAGAAGATCACCAAGCTCAAACCGGTGGGCGGCTTCTGCGCTGAAACCGGCGGCGCGCTGACCCTGCTGATCGCCTCGCACTTCGGCGTGCCGGTGTCGACCACGCACACCATCACCGGCGCCATCGTCGGCGTTGGTTCGGCGCAGAAGATGTCGGCGGTGCGCTGGGGCGTGGCGGGCAATATCGTGTGGGCCTGGGTGTTCACGATCCCGGCCTCGGCCTTCGTGGCCGCGCTGGCCTGGTGGGTCGGTCACCACATCATGTAACAAGCAAGGGAGCCTCGGCTCCCTTTTTTGATGGAAGTAATATGCAGAAAATCGATTTTGCGCAGTTGATGTTGTTGGCCCGGGCCTCTGCCGATGTGACTGTGCCGTGTAGTTGCAGTACCGTTTCGCTGGCGGCCTGGCAGCGCTTGCCAGCGTCGCTGGAGCTGGATCGCTTCGAGGAAGTCGGCACGCTGATGGACGACCCGTACGACGAGCCAACCTTCGCCGAATATCACCCGCACGGCACGCGCTACGACAGCGAAGAGGCGCCCATCGCGCCGCGCTACTATCCATGCAACCTGAGCCAGGTCGCGCGCTGCCTGAACTGTGGCCGTCACTACCTGCGCTACAACGAGGCCGGCGGCTACTTCACCGAGCTGCGCATCCGCGCCCTGCAGCCGCAGCTATTGGCCGACGCCGCCCTGTAGGCCCAGCATCCGCGCCGCCATCGCGCGCGCCAGCACCGACGGCGCGGGTACCGCTATCGGCAAATCCGTCAGCGCCTCGTCGATCGCCAGGTTGGCCAGTCCGTGCGCCAGGCTCCATCCGGTCAGCGCCAGTTCCGGGCCGCGTGCCGCGTCGAAAGCGGTGGCCGCCGCGACCAGCACATTGAACGCCCCCTCGGCCGCCTGCTTCAGATCCGGGTAGCGGGACTTCTGCGCCAGCATCGGACCGAACATCAAACGGAACTGCGCCGGCCGCGCGCGGGCAAATTCGACATACACCTCGCAGATATCGACCAGCCGCTCGCCTTGCGCGCGCGCGTGGTCGCGGTCCGCCGCCGCCATGGCCGCCGCCAGCCCGGCGAAGGCGCGCGCCGCCACCGCCGCCAGCAGCTGTTCGCGGCTGGCGAAGTGGTGATAGGGCGCTGCGTGCGACACCCCCGCCGCCTTGGCCACTTCGCGCAAGGTGAGCGCCTGCGCGCCATTCTGCGTCAGCAGGGTGTCGGCGGCATCGAGCAGGCTGTCGCGCAGATTGCCGTGATGGTAGGGCTTGGTGGCCATAAAGTCATCTTGACATGAGAAAGATATAAACGCACTATACAGATCTTTCCAGTGTAAAGATTGGGGGCGCAGATGTACCACTTCATCGTTGGCCGCAAGCTGCGGCGTGCTTTCGGGGATCTCAACGCCGGCGCCTACGAGCGGGTGCTGCCGCAGTTCGCGGCCGCGCACCGCCATGTGATGCACGGCCACCATCCGCTGGCCGGCGAGCGCCGCACGATGGTGTCGACCGCGCAGTGGTACGCGCGCCTGGCGCGGCTGCTGCCGGGCCTGCGCTTCGAGATCGACGCCGTCGCCGTCACCGGCTGGCCATGGCGCACGGTCGCCACGGTGACGTGGAAGGACCGCTTCACGCTGCCCGACGGCAGCACCGGCTCCAACCAAGGCGTGCATGAATTCGAATTGCGCTGGGGCCGCGTGCACAAGCTGGAGGTCCACTGCGACACCGCGAAACTGGAGCGCTACTGCCGCGGCATGGCCGCCAGCGGCATTGCCGAGGCGGCCGCCGCGCCGATCAGCGATGTCTAGGAAATATGGGGCAGCCACATGGCCATGCTGGCGCCGAAGATCCCCACCGCCATCGCCAGTGTCAGCAGCGTCAGGCCTGCCGCTGTGGCCAGCTTGTGGACGGGCCGGCCGCCATCGCAAGCGCGCAGGTAGAGCTCCAGCAGCGCCAGCGGCAGCAGCGATTCGCCGAACACCAGGATGTTGAGCGCCGGGCCGGTGAAGGTCTTGGGATCGAAACCGACCGGGCCGCCATTGACCAATATCCAGAACAGCAGGCCGACGCGGAAAAACCAGCTGCCGCTGACCACCAGGAACAGCCGCAGCGCCCAGCGCCGGTGCAGGTCCAGCCGGCGCGCGAGCGCATGGCGCACCGCCATCACGGCGCACAGTGCGATCAGCACTGCGTTTAGCGTGGTGCCCAAGCGCTGGATCATGTCGCCGCCCGCGTTGCGGGTCCAGATCATGTAGGCGCCGGCGATGGCGGTGACGATGGAGACCGCGACATAGACGCGCCCGTTCCAACGGTGGAATACCGGGAAGCGTGCCCGCAGCGCCGGGATCAACTGCAACGGTCCGGCCAGCGTGACGAGCGCGGCGATCGCCAGATGCGCGGCCAGCGCGGCGTTGCCCACGCGGTCGCCCTGAACATAGCCGACCAGCAGCACCTTGTTCCAGCGCGTCCAGTCGCCCGCCGCGACCGCGCCGCCGTAGAACGACACGATATAGGCCGCGAAGACCGCCTGTCCTGCAACCATCACCGCGAACCAGAACGCGGCGGCGGCCTTCAGCGCCTGGCCGGCGCGCACGCGCATGCCGCGCGCGGCGGGGACGGCGCCATCCATCATCAGGGTATCCGACATCTCACTCCTCCTTGTTTGTGTTGCGCCGTTGGCCGGCGTCGCAGTGGAATATGGCCGAACGCACCGGCGCGCGCCAGCCGTATCCGACGAACGACGACCCTTTGCGGACGAAGCACGGCCGGCGCCGACGAACGACGATGGCTGCCGGCGTCCGCAAAACAGCGGCGCCGACGCCGCGATTTCCGCCAAATCCGTGGGCTATAATCGGCCCATGTCTACTACTCTGACCGCCGCGCCGCCGCGCGGTTTCGCCTTGCTGCTGGGTTGGCGGCGCGTGCGCTTCGCGCTGTGCGCGTCCGCCGCGATCGGGCTGCCGATCGGTCTCGGCTTTCAGTCCAGCTTCTGGCCGCTGATGGCGCGGGCCGTGTCGCTCGGCCTGCTGGCGATGCTGGTGTTCGGCCTGTTCGAGCAATGGCCGCGCCGCCTGCCGCCCTGGTTGGCGCGCTGGGCCCTGCAGGTGATGGGCGTGGCCTTCGTCATGCCGGTCGCCGTGTACGCGATCTACGTGTGGTCGACGGCGCCCGGCGCGCCCGCGTTCTGGCACGACACTGGACGCCTCAGCGGCTTCTGGACCTTTACCGTCCTCGGCGTGCTGCTGGCGCCGTGGATGGCGCTGGGCGCACTGGTGCGGCAAAAGGACGCGCTGGCCCGCCACCAGGCGCTGCGCTTCGAACTGCAGCGCAGCGAACTGGAGCGCCAGGCGCTGGATGCGCGGCTGCGCCTGCTGCAGGCCCAGGTCGAGCCGCACTTCCTGTTCAACACGCTGGCCAATGTGCGCGAGCTGGTCGACTCCGGCTCGCCGCAGGCGTCGGCCGTGCTGGGCAGCCTGATCGCCTATCTGCGCGCGGCGGTGCCGCGCCTGCACGAGTCCGTCACGAGCGTGGAGCAGGAGCTGCAGCTGGTGCGCGCCTATCTGGAGCTGATGCATATGCGCATGCCCGACCGTTTGCAGTTCACGCTGTCGGCCGACGCCGCCGCCTTGCCGCTGCCGTGTCCGCCGACCACCTTGCTGACGCTGGTCGAGAACGCGATCCGTCACGGCATCGATCCCAGCGAAGAGGGCGGCCGCATCGACGTCCGCGTGCTTGTGCGCGGCGGCCGCTGCCAGGCGCAGGTGGCCGACACCGGCATCGGCCTGCAGGCGGGTGGCGGCAGCCTGGGCACCGGCCTGGCCACACTGCGCGAGCGCCTGCAGCTGGTGTTTGGCGCCGACGCCGCCTTGCGGCTGACCGCGGTGGCGCCGCACGGCGTCTGCGCCGAGGTCGACCTGCCGCTGCGCGAGGCCAGCCGATGACGGCGCGCGCGCCGACCGCGCTGATCGCCGACGACGAGCCGCTGCTGCGGCAGTCGCTGGCGCGCCTGCTGGCGCAAGCGTGGCCCGAGCTGGAGGTGGTGGCGCAGGCGCGCAACGGCCGCGAGGCGGTCGAACAGTTCGACGCGCTGCAGCCCGACATCTGTTTTCTCGACGTGCACATGCCGGGCCTGTCGGGCGTGGAGGCGGCAATGCGGATCGGCAGCCGCGCCCACCTGGTGTTCGTCACCGCCCACACCGAGTACGCGATCCAGGCCTTCGAGCAGGGCGCGCTCGACTATCTGGTCAAGCCGGTGGAGGCGGCGCGGCTGGCCGAGACGGTGGCGCGCCTGCAGCAGCGCCTGCGCGCCGACACCCTGCCGGCGCCGGACCTGGCGCGGCTGCTGGCGCAGTTGTCGGCGCAGCTGTCGACGCCGGCAGGGCCGCCGCCGCTGCGCTGGATACGCGCGCAGGTGGGGCAGGCGCTGTGCATGATCGCCGTCGACGAGATCGACTTCTTGCGCGCCGATGAGAAGTACACGCTGGTGGCCTGGCGCGGCGACCAGGGCAAGCCGGGCGAGGCGCTGATCCGTACGCCGCTGAAAGAACTGCTGGCCCAGCTCGATGCGCAGCGCTTCGCCCAGGTGCACCGCTCGGTGGTGGTCAACCTGGGCGCGATCAGCCATGTGATACGCGGCGACAACGAAACCGCGCAGATCCATCTGAAGCGTCGCCACGACGTGTTGTCGGTAAGCCGCAGCTATCTGCACCTGTTCCGCCAGATGTGAGCCTGGCGGACACAAGCGCGGATGTACAATATGGCTTGCAGCCTGAAAGGTCGGCAGCCACTGGGGAGGATGAATGACGGATACGTCGCCGGCAGCAAACTTGCCATTGCTGCCACTGATGGTAGCGGACCGGCCGGCGCGCCAGCGCGCGCTGGTGCTGACGCTCGTCTCGGCGCTGGTGTTCTGCGCGTTGCTGCCCTACGTCCAGGTGCCGCTGGCGCCGCTGGCCGCCTTTATCCCCATCTATGAATCGAGCCTGCTGCTCAACGACCTGATCACCGCCGTCATGCTGTTCGGGCACTTCAGCATCCTGCGCTCGAGATCGCTGCTGGTGCTGGCCGGCGGCTACCTGTTCACCGCCATGCTCACCGTGCCGCACATGCTGAGCTTCCCGGGGGTGTTTTCGCCCGGCGGCTGGCTGGGCGGGCATAGCCAGGCCACGGCCTGGCTATATGTCTTCTGGCACGCCGGCTTCCCCCTGTGCGTGACGGCCTATGCGTTGCTGGGTCATCGCGAACGCCAGCGGCCGCACGCGCCAGCCATGCCACCTTGGGCCGCGCTGTGGGCGATCGCCGCGGTGCTGCTGGCCGTGGCCGGATTCACCCTGCTGTGCACGATGGGCCACGACCTGCTGCCGCCGATTCTGGAAGCCGGCCACTACACGCTGGCCGGCCGCATCGTGCTGGCGTCCACCTGGGGCGCCAGCGTGGTCGCGCTGGCGGTGTTGTGGCGCTATTCCACCCGTTCGCTGCTGGACCTGTGGCTGGGCGTGGTGATGGCGGCCTGGCTGTGCGACATCGGCCTGTCGGCGGTGCTCAACGCCGGCCGCTACGACGTCGGCTGGTACGCCGGCCGCATCTACGGCCTGTTCGCCGCCAGCTGCGTGCTGATCGTGCTGCTATTGGAGAGCAACAAGCTGTTCGCGCGGCTGGTGGCCTCGCATGAGCACGCACTCCAGCGCGGCGCCGACCTGCACAGCCTGAACCTGCAAAACGAGCAGCGCGCCACGCAGTACGCGAAAGCGCTGGAGGAGCTGCACTTCAAGGAAGAGGAAATCCGCGCGGTGGTGCACAACATCGCCGACTGCGTGCTCACCACCGACGCCGCCGGCCTGGTGATGAGCGCCAATCCGGCGCTGGCCAAGGTGTTCGGCTACAGCGCGGCGGACGTGGTGGGGCGCCACATCTCGCGGCTGATACCGGAACTGGCGGCCGACAGCGAGCACGCCTTCATCCGCGACGGCGAGGTCGACGGCCTGCACCGCGACGGCCGCCACCTGCCGCTGGAACTGGCGATGAACGACTTCGAGGTGCACGGCATGCGGCAGTCGGTGGTGGTGCTGGCCGATATCAGCGAACGCAAGCAGTTCGTGGCCGAGCTGCGGCGCGCGCAGATCAACGCCGAGCAGGCCAACCAGGCCAAGTCGACCTTTCTGGCCAACATGAGCCACGAGCTGCGCACGCCGCTCAACGCCATCCTCGGCTTCGCGCAGATCCTGGTGGCCGACAATATGCCGGTGACGCCGGAGAAGCGGCGTGAATTCATGCAGCACATCCTCAAGGCCGGCAAGCATTTGCTGGTGCTGATCAATGAGGTGCTGGACCTGGCCAAGGTCGAGTCGGGCACGCTGTCGCTGTCGGTCGAGGCGGTCGAGCTGGAGGAGATGATGGGCACCTGCCAGCACATGATAGGGCCGCTGGCCGACAACCGCGAGCTGCGCCTGCGCTTCGTGCTCGACCCCGGCATGTATGTGCAGGCCGACCACACGCGCCTGAAGCAGGTGCTGCTCAACCTGCTGAGCAATGCGGTCAAGTACAACCGCAAGGGCGGACTGATCAGCGTGACCTGCGTCGCCCTGTCGCCGGAGCGCACCCGCATCGCGATCCAGGACGGCGGCGAGGGGCTCACGCAAGCCCAGCTCGCCCAGCTGTTCCAGCCCTTCAACCGCCTGGGGCGCGAAGCGTCCAGCGAGGAGGGCACCGGCATCGGCCTGGTGATGACCCAGCGCCTGGTTGAAATGATGGGCGGCACCATCGGCGTGAGCAGCACGGTGGGCGAGGGCAGCGTGTTCTGGATCGAGCTGAAGGCGGCCGCCGCGCACCGCGTGCCCGCCGCCTTCAGCCAGGTGGTGCCGCCGGAACTGCGTGTCGCCGCCGGCGCCGGGCAGCGCAGCCTGCTGTACGTGGAGGACAATCCGGCCAACCTGCTGCTGGTGCGGGAATTGATCGGTTTTCGCGGCGACCTCAGGCTGTTGAGCGCCACCGAGGCCAGCACCGGCCTGCGGCTGGCGCGCGAGCAGCGGCCGGACGTGATCCTGATGGATATCAACCTGCCCGGCATGAGCGGCAACGAAGCGATGCGGCTGCTCAGGGCCGACCCGGTCACGCAGGCGATTCCGGTGATCGCGCTGTCGGCCAATGCGATGTCGCACGATGTCGCGCGCAGCCGGCAGGAGGGCTTCATGAGCTACCTGACCAAGCCGCTGAACCTGGATGAATTTACCGCGGCGCTGAACGCGGCGCTGCTGCAGTCGCAACAGAGCGCCAGCCGCAGCCTGTAGCCGGCCGGGCCGGCCTGGGGCGGCGCAAATAGGCTATCATGCCGCCTCTTTACCCGTTTGATTGTTCCTCCCCATGAAAGTTCCCCGCAGCAAGCGTTTTTCACCGCACCGTAGCAAGCTGACAGCGTTGATGAATGTTGTCCTGATGGGGGGCGTGGTGAGCGCGCTGAGCTATCACAGCCGCTTGCACGGCCGCCTGGGCGTGACCCGCCACGCGCTCACGCTGGCGCCCGGCCGGCGCCTGCCGCGTCCGCTCAAGATCGCGTTTGCCTCCGATTTCCACGCCGGCCCGCCGACCCACGCCGGCATCTTCGACGACCTGTTCGCCCGCATCGCCGCCGAGCAGCCGGACGTGCTGCTGATGGGCGGCGACTACGTGTCCGGCCCGGCCGCCAATGTCGCCGTGCTGTGCCCGGCGCTGGCGGCCTGCCGTCCGCCGCTGGGCAAGTTTGCCGTGCTGGGCAACCACGACCTGTCGACCGACGACGGCGAGATCTGCCGCCGGTTCGAGGCGGCGGGTGTGCACATGCTGGTCAACCGCGCCGTGGCGCTGCCCGCGCCGTTCGGCAATGTCTCGATCTGCGGCATGGACGACCCCTGGACCGGAGAGCCCGACGTCGCCGCCACCTTTGCCGGTGCCGGCGACGTGCGGGTGCTGCTGATGCACGCGCCGGACGGCCTGCTGGAGCTGGCCGGCCAGCGCTACGACGTCGCCTTCGCCGGCCACACGCACGGCGGCCAGATCGCGCTGCGCGACGGCACGCCGCTGGTGCTGCCGGCCGGCCCGCTGTCGCGTCCCTATCATTATGGACGCTTCCCGGTGAGCGGTAATGGCGAGCTGATCGTCAGTCGCGGCGTGGGGTGCAGCCGCATTCCGGTGCGCATCAACGCCAATCCCGAACTGGTGATCTGTACTGTGCAATAATTTGCCCACCATGCATACCCATATCCAACTCCAGACCGAAGATCCCACCGCCCGCGACTCCCTGTTGTTGATGGAGGAGTTGTCGACCGCGCTGGAATCGATCACCGGCGACAGCGGCCGGTCCTCCTTCGACATCGAAGACGTCTGCGGCCCGGCGGGCTGCTTCGTGGTGGCGCGCGACAGCGCCGGCGCGGCCCTGGGCTGCGGCGAGCTGCGGCCGCTAGAGCCGGGCGTGGCCGAGATCAAGCGCATGTACGCGCGCCACGGCACCAGCGGCGTCGGCAGCGCGGTGCTGCGTTTCCTGGAGGACGAGGCGGTGGCGCTGGGCTACCAGGCGCTGTGGCTGGAGACGCGCCTGGTCAACCGCCGCGCAGTCGACTTCTACGAGGCGCACGGCTACCGCCGCATCGCCAACTACGGCAAGTACATCGGCAACCCGCTGGCGGTCTGCTTTGAAAAGCAGCTGCCTACTTGATGCAGACCGCCCGCACCATCTTGATGTCGGTGATGCCCAGCAGGACTTTCTCGATGCCGTCCATCTTCAGCGTCAGCATGCCGTCCTCCAGCGCGGCGGCCAGCAGCTGGGCGACGCGCGCGTGTTCCTGCAGCAGCTTCTTGACCTTGTCGCTGCCTATCATCAGCTCGTGCAGGCCGACCCGGCCCTTGTAACCCTTGTTGCACTCGTCGCAGCCGACCGCGCGGTATAGCGTGAACTTGCCGTCCCTGGCGTAGCGCTGGCGCCAGCCGGCCAGCACGGCGGCGCGGCCGGCGGCGCCGTCCCGGATGAAGCCCTCGGTGTTGAGCAGCTCCTCGCAGAACTCCGTCAGCAGCAGGTTCAGCTCCTCTTCACTCGGCTGGTAGGCCTGCTTGCAGTTGCCGCACAGGCGCTTGGCCAGCCGCTGCGCCAGGATGCCCAGCAGCGCGTCGGCGAAGTTGAACGGGTCCATGCCCATGTCCAGCAGCCGCACGATGGATTCCGGCGCGCTGTTGGTGTGCAGCGTGGCGAACACCAGGTGGCCCGTCAATGAGGCCTCGATGCCCATGCCCACGGTTTCCTTGTCGCGCATCTCGCCGACCATGATGATGTCCGGGTCGGCGCGCAGGAAGGCCCGCATCACGGTGGCGAAGTCCAGCCCGGCCTTGCGGTTGACTTGCACCTGGCGCAGGCCCTTCTGCGTGATCTCGACCGGGTCCTCGGCGGTCCAGATCTTGGTGTCCGGCGTGTTCAGGTAGTTCAGCACCGAGTGCAGCGTGGTGGTCTTGCCGGAGCCGGTCGGGCCGCAGACGAAAAACAGGCCATACGGTTTCTCGATGGTGGCGCGCAGGCGCTCCAGGTTGAACGGCAGCACGCCCAGCTTGTCGAGCGGGATGGGCTCGCCGGCCGCCAGGATGCGCATGACAATGTCCTCGACCCCGCCCGACGAGGGGATGGTCGCCACCCGCAGCTCGATGTCCAGCGGGCCGTATTTCTTGAACTTGATCTTGCCGTCCTGCGGCTTGCGGCGCTCGGAGATGTCGAGGTCGCACATGATCTTCACCCGCGCCACCAGCGCGCTGCGGTAGGCGGCGGGGATCTCGATGTAGGGCACCAGCGTGCCGTCCTTGCGGAAGCGGATGCCGGTCTTGCCCTTGCCGGGCAGCGGTTCGATGTGGATGTCCGACACGCCCTGGCGGTAGGCGTCGACGATGATCTTGTTGAGCAGCTTGACCAGCTCGTTCTCGACCGCCTCCGACACCTCGACCGGGCCGCCGTCGCTGTCGTCGCCGTCGTCATCCATGCCGGACAACAGTTCGCCGACGCTGCCGCTGTCGCCGGCCGCGCCGAAGAAGTGCTCGACCATCATGCGGAACTCGCGGTTGCTGGTCACGCGGAACACCGGCTTGGCCTTGGGGAAGATCTGGCTGACGATGTGGATGTTGGCCACCCGCTCCGGGTCCAGCGCCACCACCAGCATGCCTTCCTTGCCGTCCTCCAGCGGCATCCAGCCGGATTCCTCGATGTACTGGCGCTTCAGGTTGCGCAGCAGTTCGACCGGCTTGATGCGGTCCGGCTTGAAGTGCTCGTAGGGCACGCCGAAGTGCCGCTCCAGCGAGGCGCCGATGGCCGCCAGCTTGACCTGGAATTCGTCGATCAGCACGTCCTCGATGTCGTGCTCCTTCTTGCGGGCCGAGCGCGTGGCCAGCTCCAGCTCGGCCGCCGACAGCACCGCGTCCGTCACCAGGCCGTCATATTTGGTGCGTACCATCTGTGGCGGCTTCATGCGCTGGCTGAAGGCCACGGACAGGGTCTCGCACAGTTCCTTGACACCGGCCTCGGCGATGGTGGAGAAGGGCGCGCGGTCGCGGTTGTTGATGAACTGGACCACCCCCAGCAGCTCGCGCGACTGCACCGCGATCAGCGGCGCCACCAGCATCTGCTTGGTGCGGTAGCCGGTGCGCTGGTCCACGCCCTGCTGGAAGCGCAGCTCCGGCGAGTAGCGCGCCAGCTCGGCCTGGTCGTAGACGTCGGCGATGTTGATGGTCTTGCGGGTCAGCGCGACGTAGCCGGCGATCGAGGCCGGCGTCACCGCCAGCTTGAGGTCGCGGAACGAGGTGAGCCCGGTCTTGACCTTGGAGACGATGTAGTCCTTTTCATGGTCCATCGCGTACAGCGTGAAGCGGTCGCAGTTGAACAGGTCGCAGAACTCCATGCCGAGGTCGAGCATGATCTCGTCCAGGTTGCTGGTGGCGTGGATCTTGGTGGTGACCGTTTGCAGTTTCTGGAAGAACGCCAGCCGCAGGTCGACATCGCTGGGGTGTGGACTGGGGTGGCCGGCGTCGTTCATGATCGCTTTCGCTAGGTCAGTAGAACTTCCATGCCTTCATAAGCGAGGAAGACCTTCAGGCCGCCCGGCAGCGGCGCGTGGCGTGCCATCACGTCGGCGAACACGGCTTCGAGTTCGTCGTCGCTGCGGGTCGGTTCATGATGGGTGCAGTATAACGCTTTGGCGCCGGTGCGCAGCGCCATGGCGAACGCGGAATCGAAGGTGCCGTGGCCCCAGCCCTGCTTGGCCGGGTATTCCTCGCGGGTGTAGGAGCAGTCGACGATCAGGGCGTCCACCCCGTGCGCCACGGCGTCGATGGCGGCGTTGCGCTCCGTCATCCATTGCTGGTAGGCGGCGTGTTCCGGGTGGCCGGGCGGATGGATGTTGTAGTGCGGCTCGTGGTCGCCGGTGAAGAACATCGATTTGCCGTGGCACTCGATGCGGTAGCCGAGGTCGGTCACCGGGTGGTTCATCACCACGTTGTGCACGGTGGCGTCGCCGACCTGGATCGGCTCGCCGATGGCGAGGGTCTGGTATTCGATGGTGGCGTCCATCTGGGTCTCGCTGACCGGGAAATAGCTGTTTTGCAACTGTACGCCCATCACGTGCTCGATGCCGTTGCCGGTCACGGGGTCGGTCACGCCGTGCAGGCGCACGCGGCTGTCGCGCACGAACAGCGGCGTGAAGAAGGGCAGGCCGTGGATGTGGTCCCAGTGGCTGTGGGTGATGAAGATGTTGGCGTGGACCGGGGTTTTTTTGTTTTGCAACAGGGATTGGGCCAGCGAAAAGATGCCGGTGCCGCCGTCGATGACGATCAGGGTGTCGTTGTCGGTGCGGACTTCGATGCAGGTGGTGTTGCCGCCATAACGCGCGGTGCGCGGGCCGGGCGAGGGAATGGAACCGCGCACTCCCCAAAAAATAAATTTCATACTCAGTCCCTGTTCTTTTTTTGCCGGATGCTGCGGTCGATGATAGCTTTTTTTTTCGGCAACAGGGAAAAACCCGACACTGCCGACGCTAATTTTGTGTCGTGGGTCATTTGCCGATGTACAACAGCTTATGCTAGCGATACACTTCGAAAGTGCGCCCGGACGCCTGACGGCCGGCACAAGCCCATACAACAGGTATTGAAAAAACAACCATGCAAGAGTTGAACCAAACGCAGATCTCGCAGCGGCTCGACCAGCTGACGGAACTGAGCGTCCAGCTGGGCAGCAGCCACGACACCGATACGCTGCTCGAGCGTATCCTGATCGTTGCCAAGAGTATGACCAACGCCGACGGCGGTACGCTGTACCGGCCCAGCGAGGACAAGCGTTACCTCGATTTTACGATCCTGATCAACGACACCCTTAATACACATCAAGGCGGCATCAATGGCGAGCCGATCACCGCGCCCGGCGTGCCCCTGTTTGACGAGAACGGCGAGAAAAACCTGGGTTCGGTGGCGGCCTACGCGGCGCACTTCGGCCTGTCGGTCAACATCGAGGACGTCTACAAGGCGGACGTGTTCAACTTCTCCGGCATGGTCAAGTTCGACCAGCTGCGCCACTACCATTCGCAATCGTTCCTGACGGTGCCGATGAGCGACCACGAGGGCGAGCTGGTCGGCGTGCTGCAGCTGATCAACGCCAAGGACAGCGACACCGGCGCGATCCGCGCCTTCAGCCAGACCGACCAGCGCTTCATCGAGGCGCTGGCGGCGCAGGCCGCCGTGGCGCTGACCCACCAGCGCCTGATCGCCCAGTTGGAAGAGCTGCTGGAATCCCTGGTCAACCTGATCAACATCGGCATCGATGAAAAATCGCCGTACACGGGCCGCCACTGCCAGTTCGTGCCGGAACTGACGATGATGCTGGCCGAGGCCGTGCACAACACCGAGACCGGCCCGATGGCCGATTTCCGCATGAACGACGCCGACCGCAAGGAACTGTGGCTGGCCGGCCTGCTGCACGACTGCGGCAAGATCACCACGCCGGTGCACGTGGTCGACAAGGCCACCAAGCTGGAAACCATCTTCGACCGCATCGCCCAGATCGACACCCGTTTCGAAGTGCTGCTGCGCGACGCCGAGATCGACGCGCTCAAGCGCAAGCTGGCCGGCGGCGACCACGGCGCGATCGATGCGGAACTGGCGCAGCTGCAGGCCACGCTGCGCGAGGAGCGCGACTTCATCCGCGTCGCCAACGTCGGCGGCGAGGGCATGAAGACGGAGGACCAGGAGCGCGTGCAGCGCATCGGCCAGCGCCGCTGGGTCGGCGTGGACGGCGTCGAGCAGGACTTCTTCAACGCCGACGAGCTGATGAACCTGACCATCAAGTTCGGCACGCTGACCGACACCGAGCGCAAGATCATCAACAACCACATCTCGATGTCGATCCGCATGCTGGAGGCGCTGCCGTGGCCCAAGCACCTGAAGAACGTGCCGGAATACGCCGGCGGCCACCATGAGCGCATGGACGGCAAGGGCTACCCGCGCGGGCTGACCAAGGAGCAGATGTCGATCCAGGCGCGGGTGATGGCGATCGCCGACATCTTCGAGGCGCTGACCGCCAAGGACCGGCCGTACAAAAAAGGTAAGATGCTGTCGGAGTCCCTGCGCATCCTCGGCAACTTCTCGCTCAACGGCCACATCGATCCCGACCTGTTCGACATCTTCATCCGCAACAAGATCTACCTGGAGTTCGCCCACAAGAACATGGACGAAAAGCAGATCGACGTCATCGACGAATCCAAGATCCCCGGTTTCACGCCCTAACCCCCGGAAGGAGCGCGCGTGCGCCTGATCCCCGCCAAGTGGACCAAGACCCTGCTGAAGTACGGCCCGCGCTGGCTGTTGGGCGTGCTCATCACGACCGCCGGCGTGCTGTACGCGCTCAACATCTGGGAGAGCGAGACCGTGGCCCGCCTCGACAACCTGCTGGCCGGCGAGCGCATGAAGCTGGAGGCGCCGGTGCTGGATCCGCGCATTGTCATCGTCGACATCGACGGTCAGGCGCTGACCGAGTTCGGCCGCTTCCCGTGGAGCCGCAACGTCCAGGCCCGGCTGATCTCGCAGCTGACCGGCCACTACCAGGTCAAGGCGGTCGGCTACGATATTTCCTTCCCCGAGCCGGACACCAGTTCCGGCTACGGCGTGCTGGAGAAGCTGTCCAACAAGGAATTGAGCGACGTGCCGGCGCTGCGGCAGAAGCTGGCTGAACTGAAACCTTCGCTGGACTACGACGGCCTGTTCGCCGCCGCGCTGGCCGGGCAGCCGGTGATCCTGGGCTTCAACCTGTCGCCGGACCAGGTCAAGGGCGAGCTGCCCAAGCCGCTGTTCACCGAGCGCGACCTGAACGGCCGCGAACTGACCGCCTACAACGCGCCCGGCTACGAGGCCAATGTGCCGGTGCTGCAACGGGCCGCGGCCGGCGGCGGCAGTTTTTCCGTCTCCACCGACCCGGACGGCATCGTCCGCTCAGCTTATCTGATCCAGCAGGTCGGCGATAAATACTATCCCTCGCTGTCGGTGGCCACGGCCGGGCTGTACCTGGGCGCGCGGGCGATCAAGCCGCTGCTGACGGAATCGGTGGACCAGCTGTCGCAGAACCAGCTCGACAGCGGCGGCTACGACGCCCTGACCATCCTGCTGCCGGACCGCAAGCAGCGCGTGATCCCGGTTGGCGAGGCGATGAGCACGGTCGTGCAGTTCCGCGGCACCGGCGGCCGCGACGGCGGCGCCTTCCGCTACGTGTCGGCGGCCGACGTGCTGACCGGGCGCGCGCCGGTCGCGCTGCTCAAGGGCACGGCCGTGCTGATCGGCACCACCGCGCCCGGCCTGGTGGACCTGCGCGCGACGCCGGTCAAGGCCGAATATCCGGGCGTGGAAATCCACGCCAACATCATCAAGTCCATCCTCGACAACCGCTTCAAATCGCGGCCCTACTATGCCTTCACGCTGGAGGCCGGGCAGATCCTGGCGATCGGCCTGGTGCTCAGCTTTGCGCTGGCCGCGCTGTCGCCGCTGCGCTCCATCCTGCTGGGCGTGTTGGTGCTGGCCGCCAGCTTCGGCCTGAACTACTACGAATACGCCTCGCTCGACCTGATCTACAACCTGGCGATGCAGCTGATCGTGGTGGCCGCCGTGTTCGTGCTCAACGTGGCCTGGGGCTATTTCTTCGAGGTCCGGAAGGGGCAGGCGCTGGTGTCGCGCTTCGGCGAATACGTGGCGCCCGAGCTGGTGGCCGAGATGGCCGACGATCCGGAAAAATACAATATGGACGGCGAAAGCCGCGAGCTGACCGTGCTGTTCGTCGACGTGCGCGGCTTCACCACCATCTCCGAAGGGCTGACGCCCAAGCAGCTGCGCGAGTACATCAACCTGTACCTGACGGCGATGTCGGAAGACATCCGCGACAGCCACCGCGGCACGCTCGACAAGTATATCGGCGACGCCGTCATGGCCTTCTGGGGCGCGCCGGTGGCGTTTGCCGACCACGCCAGCCGCGCGGTCGCCACCTCGCTGCTGATGCAGGCCAGCGCCCACCGCCTCAACGAGGACTTCATCGCGCGCGGCTGGCCGCCGCTGAAGATCGGCATCGGCCTCAATTCCGGCCTGATGCACGTGGGCGACATGGGCTCGAAAATCCGCCGCGCCTACACCGTCATGGGCGACGCCGTGAACCTGGGCTCGCGGCTGGAGGGCATCACCAAGGTGTACGGGGTCGGCATCGCGGTCGGCGAGGCCACCCGCGCCGCCGCGCCGGAGTACGCCTACCGCGAGCTGGACCTGGTGCGGGTCAAGGGCAAGAACGAACCGGTCGCGATTTTCGAGCCAATTGTCCTGGACAAGGATCTGGATCCCGCCACCCGCAGCGAGCTGGATCGCTGGCACAGCGCGCTGGCTGCCGTGCGCGCGCAACAATGGGATCAGGCAATGGCGATAATTGTTGAGTTGAGGGCATTATTGCCTGACCGCAGCCTGTATTCCTTATATACTGAACGCATTGCCTATTACCGAACTCATCCTCCCGGCGCGGACTGGGACGGCGTCACCACGTTTGAAACCAAATAGTTGGAAAAGCTCAATCATGAAGGCGAAATAATAAAGGCGCAATCTAGCCACAGCCAGGGAAAAACTGTCCTCCAGGCAGGAAAAAAAACGTGGCAGCCTCGACAAAGAAGGCTACACTTAGGGGAATATTAGTTTCCTCGTGGCTATTCTTTTGCGGATGCTTTTAAGCCCTTCGAACCACCAACAATTCCAAGTAACCGACTCGCGGCGCACCGGGGCGCGCGAGGCCAGATCCACACCGGATAGAGGATGCCGTTATGAAAGCCGAGACCAGCCGCTCCCCACAACGCCGCGCCCACGCCGCGCCGCTGCGCCGCAAACTGATCGCCGTGCTGGTGGCCGCCTGCTACGCCAGCGCCCAGGCCGCGCCCGTCAGCCCGACCGTGGTGGCGGGGCAGGCCAGCTTCAACCTCCAGGGTAAGACCTATTCGATCACCAACACGCCCAACACCATCATCAACTGGCAAAGTTTTTCGGTGGCGCCGGACGAGATCACCCGCTTCATCCAGCAGAGCGCGGACAGCAAGGTATTGAACCGCATCACCGGCCAGAACCCGACCCAGATCCTGGGCTCGCTGCAATCGAACGGCAAGGTGTTCCTGATTAATCCCAACGGCGTGATCTTCGGCGCCGGCTCGCGGGTGGACGTCAACGGCCTGGTGGCGTCCAGCCTGGCGATCTCCAACGCCGACTTCCTGGCCGGCAAAAACAACTTCAGCGGCGACGCCACGGCGGGCAAGGTCAGCAACGCCGGCGCCATCACCACGCCGTCCGGCGGCCAGATCTTCCTGGTCGCGCCGGCGGTGGAGAACAGCGGCGTGATCTCGGCCCCCAACGGCGACGTGGTGCTGGCGGCAGGCCGCAGCGTGCAGTTGTTCGATTCCAAGGATCCGAATGTGCAGGTGGTGGTGTCGGCGCCGGCCGACCAGGCGCTGAACCTGGGGCAGATCGTGGCGCAGGGCGGCCGGGTCGGCGTGTATGGCGCGCTGGTCAGCCAGCGCGGCGGCATCAACGCCAACAGCGCGGTGCGCGGCGCCAACGGCCAGATCATCCTGAAGTCCAGCGTCACCACGCTGGTGGAGGCGGGCAGCAGCACCAGCGCCACCGGCAGCAACCTGAACACCGGCGGCGACATCCGCTTGCTGGGCCCGCTGGTGGGCCTGACCGGCAACGCCGTGGTCGACGCCAGCGGCGCGGCCGGCGGCGGCACGGTGCTGGTCGGCGGCGACTACCAGGGCAAGAACCCGGCGGTGCAGAACGCGCAGCAATCGTATGTGGGCAAGGACAGCGTCATCAAGGCCGACGCCACGGTGAGCGGCGACGGCGGCAAGGTCATCGTCTGGAGCGACCAGGCCACGCAGATGTTCGGCGCCATCTCCGCGCGCGGCGGCGCCAACGGCGGCAACGGCGGCTTCGTCGAAACCTCCGGCCATTACCTCGACATGCGCGGCACGGTCGATACCCGCGCGCCCAAGGGCGCCACCGGCAAGCTGCTGCTCGATCCCAGCGATGTCTACATCGCCGACAGCGACAGCGTGTCCGGCGTGCCCAACTCGGTGGGCAACCTCAATCTGGTGAGCGGCGGATCGATCTTCCTGGAGTCGGGCAGCGTGCAGGATTCGCTGCTGTTGACCGATACGCTGCACACGGCGCTGCTGGCCAACGACGTGACGGTCAGCACGGGCAATCCCAACGGCAACAGCGGCGGCGATATTGCGGTGCTGAGCGAAATTCTCCTGCCTTCCAGCGGTTCCCCTTCGTCCAGGCGGACCCTGTCGCTGACGGCCACGCGCGACATCTACCTGAAGGCCCCCGTCACCGGCGGCGAAAGCAACCTGATGCTGACGGCGGGCCGCAATATCGCACAGGTCACCGAACCGATCTCCGCGCTCACGGTCCACAACCTCAGCGCGATCGCGGTCAACGACATCACGCTGGCCAACGACAGCAACAACATCGGCGGCGTGGCGTCGCTCCAGGCGACCAGCGGCAATGTCGTGCTGACGGGCGCGAGCGCCAATCTCGGCAGCGGCAGTGCGGGCGGCACGTTCACGGCCACGGCCCAAACCGGCGATCTCAGGGTGAGCGGCAACCTGACCAGTGCCGGCAACATCACGCTGACCTCGGCCAAGACCGACGGCGTGGCGACGGTCGACAGCGGCGTGGCCGTCTCGTCCACCGGCGGCAACATCACGGTGCAGGCCGATAACATGGCCTTGAACGGCACGCTGTCGGCGACCACGCAGCACGGCGTGCTGCTGGTGCCCCAGTCCAGCAGCGTCAATATCCAGGTCGGCGTTGGCGCCACCGACGGCGCCGGCGTGCTGGGCCTGACCCAGGACGAGCTGGCCGGCATCCAGCTGCCCGTCAACGGCTGGCTGACTATCGGCGGCAACTCCGGAGGTCCCGGCGTCGGCGCGGGCGGCCTGACCGTGGTCGGCAACCTGAACCTGAAGGGCGGCCAGAACGCCGGCACGCTCCTGCTGCAATCCGGCGGCGACCTGACCATCAACAGCGGCGCCGCTGTCGCCAATGCCGGTGTGATCAGCCTGCAGACCCAGCCCAGCGGCAATCACCGCATCACCAATAGGGGCAGCGTCACGTCGGACGCCAACATCAATCTGTTCGCCGGCAAGATGACCCTGGCCAGTGGTAGTAGCTTGAACGGCACCTCGGTCAGCCTGGACACGACCAATGCCGTGGACCTGGGCGCGACCGGCGACCCGGCCGACACGCTGGTGCTGACCAATGCGGACCTGGCCAGCGCGCACTACCCCGCGGCCAACTCGCTGGAAGTGAAGACCCAGAACCAGTCTGCCGCCGGCAATATCGTGGTCAGCCAGCCGCTGACTTATGCCAATAACCTGAAGCTGACGGCCACCGGCAGCATCGCCCTGCAGGCGGCGACCAACGTCGGCGGCCTGGAGCTCAGCGCCGACACCACCATCAGCGCCACCGACAGCGTCGCCGTCAGCGGCATCTTCAATTTGCAGAAGGGCGCCTGGTCGCAGGTCGGTACCCTGCCGGCCTTCAGTGCCGGCGATTTCCGTATCGGCGGCAACGGTACTTTCGTGCGCGCCGTCAGCGGTGACGGCGCGAACACGCCTTACCACCTGGCCGACGTCTATGGCTTGCAAGGGATAGCTTCATTATCCACCGGCTATTCCTACACGCTCGACAACGATATCGACGCCAGCCAGACGGCGCACTGGAACCTGATCAGTGGCAGCAACTACGCCGGCTTCAAGCCGATCGGCGGCGTGGATTATGCCTACCACGGCACTTTCGACGGCGGCAACAAGACTATCAGCGGCCTCTACATCAAGAGCACGAGCGACCGTGTCGGCCTGTTCTCCTTGCTGGGCGCGGGCACGCTGGAGAACGTCAAGCTGAGCGGCGCCACGGTCGAGGGCAACAGCTACACCGGCGCGCTGGTGGGCTACCAGTCGGGCGGCACCGTCAGCGGCGTGGCGATCGAGTCCAACGTGACCGGCAACGGTTCGAATGTCGGCGGGCTGGCGGGCTACTCCAACGGCATGATCCACGACTCCTACGTGCAGGGCAATGTCACTGGCAAGACCTCCGGCAGCACCGGCAGCACCGGTGGCCTGCTGGGCGGCAAAGGGGGGAGCGGCACCCTGACCTCCGTCTACAGCAGCGGCGACGTCAAGTCCAACACCAGCACGGTGGTGAATGCGCTGGTCGGCGACGGCGCCAGCGGCAGTCCGGCGAGCGGCGGTTATTTCCTGACCGCCGGCGCCACCAGCGACAGCGCCGGGGCCGTCGGCCTGAACTCGACGCAGCTCAAGCAGCAGGCCAGCTTCACCGGTTTCGACTTCGATGGCAGCTCGTCGGTGTGGCGCATGTACGAGGGCCAGACGCAGCCCTTGCTGAGAGGCATGCTGACACCGATCACCGTCACCGGCGGCGGCAGCACCAAGGTGTACGACGGTGTCTCGGTGGCGTACTCGCAGGCGTTCAGCCATGTCGACGTCAACGGTACGCTGAGCTACAGCGACGGGCTCAACGTCGGCACCCACAAGGTCAGCGGCCTGTATTCGACCAAGTACGACGTGAGCTATGACGCCTCGACGAACCTGATCATCACGCCGCGCCACATCACCGCCTCGGTCACCAACGCCAGCAAGACCTATGACCAAGGGACCGGGCTGGTACAGGGCACATCCAACGGCACCTACAGCATCAGTTACGGCAACACGGTGAACGGCGACACGCCCGGCATCAGCGGCAGCTTTAACTTTGCCAGCGCGGGCGCCGGCACCGGCAAGACCATCACCGTCACCGAGCCGACGCTGACCAACAACCCGCACGGCAACTACGTGCTGGATTTGAACGAGGGCGGCACCGTCACCGGCACCGGCACGATCAACAAGGCCAACCTGGCCATCACCGGCCTGAGCGCCGTCGACCGCACTTACAACGGCGGCCTCGGCGACATCACGCCGGGTGGCACGCCTTCGGTGACCCCGCTTTCGGGTGATACCGTGATGCTGACCGGTAGCGGCAGCCTGTCGCTGCAAACCGCGGACGTCGGTCAGGGCAAGCTGGTCGTCGTATCGCTGGGCAGCTTCGCCCTAAGCGGCAGCCAGGCCGGCAATTACCAGCTGGTAACGCCTACGGATGTGACGGTCAATATTACCAAGGCGCCGCTGACCGTCGGCGGTACGGTGACGGCCAACAACCGCGTGTACAACATGGACTTGAACCCGGTCACCAGCGAGTACGGCACGCTGGCGAGCCTGAACGTCGCCGGCGGCACGCTGAGCGGCGTGTTCAACAGCGACGCCGTCACCCTGACCGCCGGCACCGGCACCTTCGACAACCGCAACGTCGGCACCGGCAAGAGCGTGACGGCCACCGGCTTCACACTGGGCGGCGACAAAGCCGGCAATTACGCGGTGACCGGCATGCCGAGCGGGCTGACCGCCAACATCACCCCGGCCCCGCTGACAGTGACCCTGGCCAGCCGCGAGTACAACAACAGCACCAACGCCACGCTGACCGGCGCCACGCTCAACGGCCTGCTGGGCGTGCCGTCCGGCCCGCTCGACGCGGTGTCGCTGCTCATCACCGAAGGCGTCACCCTGCAATATGCCGACAAGAATGTCGGCGTCAATAAAATCGTCAGCGTCAGCGGCGGCTCGCTGGGCATCACCGGCTCCGCCGCCGGCAACTACACGCTCAGCAACAGCGCCCAAGGCACCATCACCGCGCGTCCATTATCGACCTGGACCGGTAGCGGCGGCGGCTTGTGGAGCGCTGCCGGCAACTGGGCCGACGGCGTTGCGCCGAGCGGATCCAACGTGCTGGCCGCCTCCATCGGCGCCAGCGCCGGTACCATCACCTATGACGCCACCGCCGGCATCGACGGCAGCACCACGCTGACCAATCTTGCCGTCGGCAGCGGCAGCCAGCTGGCGCTGACCGGCGGCGCGCTGACCGTCACCGACACCGGCGGCAAATCGTATCTGACCGGCTCCACACTCAACCTGAACGGTGGCAGCATGACGCTGACCGGCGCCATGGAAGCCGGCAACCTGACGCTGAACAGCGGCGTGCTGACCGTCGGCAGCACCGCGAGCCTGAGCAGCTCCACGCTCAACCTCAACGGCGGCAGCGCGGTGCTGAACGGCACAAGTACGATCAACAACCTGACACTGGCCAGCGGCGTGCTGAGCGGCACCAACAGCGCCGCCAACCTGACCGCCTACAACCTGACGCAGACCAACGGCAGCATCGACATGAGCGGCTCGCTCAACGTCTACGGCTCCGGCGCCATCGCCATCGGCAACGTGCGTGCGCAAGCGGGCATCACCCTGGGCGCCGGCGAGAGTGGTGGGGGGATCACCCAGACCGGCGCCCTGGTGACCGACAGCCTGCACGTATCGGGCTACGGTGGCGTCGCATTGACCAACACCGGCAACCATGTGGGGGCCTTCAGCGGCAACATCTACGGTCAAGGCAACATCCAGCTCAACAACACCGTCAGCAGTGGCGAACTGGCGCTGGGCGTGCTGACCACCTCCAATGGCAACATCGTCATCGACAACCACGGCGGCATCCACACCGGCGGCACGATCCACGCCTACAACGGCGAGGTGTCGATCACCGCGCACAGCCCGATCACCATCAACGACAGCGTTTTCGGCAGCAACATCGCGCTGTCGGCCAGCACCGACATCATGTTGCAGGGAGGATCGGTGCTGAACGCGACCAACGCGATCAATCTGGTGGCGGCCAATAACATGGTGCTGGGCGGCGCGCTGAGCGCGACTAATACGATCAATCTGTTGGCGGCCAATAACATCGTACTGGGCGGCTCGTTGAGCGTGAGCTCGTCGAGCGGCAGCATCTCGGCGGTCGCCACCAACGGTAGCATCAGCGTCGGCAGCACCACCACGATCAACAGCCACGGCGCACCCGTGTCGATGGCAGCCCCATTCGGCACGGTGAGCGCCGGATCGGTCACCCTGGTCGGCGGCACGCCGTCGCCGAGCATAGATTCCGGCAGTGGCACCGCCGCAGCCGCCGCCCAAGCCGCCGCCGACGCTGCTGCCAAGGCTGCGGCCGACGCCGCTGCCAAGGCCGCCGCCGATGCTGCCGCCAAGGCTGCGGCCGATGCTGCCGCTAAGGCCGCGGCCGACGCCGCTGCCAAGGCCGCGGCTGATGCCGCCGCCAAGGCCGCTGCCGACGCCGCCGCCAAGGCCGCCGCCGATGCCGCCGCCAAGGCCGCTGCCGATGCCGCTGCCAAGGCTGCCGCCGACGCCGCTGCCAAGGCTGCGGCCGACGCTGCTGCCAAGGCCGCCGCCGATGCCGCCGCCCAGGCTGCCGCCGATGCCGCCGCCAAGGCTGCGGCCGACGCTGCTGCCAAGGCCGCCGCCGATGCCGCCGCCCAGGCCGCCGCCGATGCCGCCGCCAAGGCCGCTGCCGATGCCGCTGCCAAGGCTGCTGCCGATGCCGCCGCCCAGGCCGCCGCCGACGCTGCCGCCAAGGCCGCCGCCGACGCTGCCGCCAAGGCTGCCTCCGACGCTGCTGCCAAGGCCGCCGCCGACGCTGCTGCCAAGGCCGCCGCCGACGCCGCCAAGGCTGCCGCCGACGCTGCTGCCAAGGCTGCGGCCGACGCCGCCGCCAAGGCTGCCGCCGACGCCGCCGCCAAGGCTGCCGCCGACGCTGCTGCCAAGGCAGCCGCCGATGCCGCCGCCAAGGCAGCCGCCGACGCCGCCGCTGCCAAGGCCGCCGCGGACGCCGCAGCCAGCAGCCAGACATCCCCGCCGGTGGCCCAGGCGGTGAACTCCACTGTCAACATCATCAACACCGTCACCCAGGGCGGCATCTTGAATGCGCAGATCGCACCGACACTGCCGGATAGCAGCGTCGCTTCCTCCGGGACCGGCGGCACCGGCAGCACCGGTGGCACGACCAAGCCGGACGACAAAGTCCCCGACGATAAGGACAAGTCCACCGGCAAGGTCGACGTGCTCGCCAGTAAGAGCGAGCCGACCAAGAAGATGTATTGCAACTGATGCCGAGCCGGACAGCATGGGGCCGCCGGTGGGGCGGCCCTGTTTGTGAGCTGAAATCCAACACTCGGTGGCGGGTGCTATCAATTTCAATCTTTCAAATAGGCATTGTATATAAGGGCTATGCTAGCATCGGAAGAGCGTTTTCAAGCTTTGCCGGTGTCGATGACAAAATTTCAAAGTTAGCAAATCACACGCGACCCTTACTACGAGCGAACCCATGAAATATAGCTTTACGCGCCTATTAGCAGGTTCCCTTCTGGCCGCCGCCGTCAGCTCGGCCTGGGCGGCCCCTGCGGCGGACGACAATACTGTGATCCGGTTCGAGATATCCCGGTTCGAGGTCAAGGGCAACACTTTGTTGCCGCAGGCGCAGATCGATGCGCTGCTGGCCAAATTCACCGGCAAGGAGCGCGATTTCGGCGACGTGCAACGGGCGCTGGAAGCGCTGGAAGCGGTCTACCATGAACGCGGCTACAACGTGGTGACGATCGAATTGCCGGAGCAGGAGCTGAACCGCGGCGTGGTGCTGCTGCGGGTGGTGGAAACGCACATCGGCCGCATCAGCGTGAAGAACAATCTGTACTTCGACGAGAACAATATCCGCCGCAGCCTGCCCGCCTTGCAGGAGGGCCGGACGCCGGACCTGAAGGCGGTCTCGGCCAACCTGAAGCAGGGCAACGAGAGTCCGGCCAAGGAAGTCACCCTCAAGCTGCAAAGCGGCGAAAAGGACGACGAGGTCGACGCCGTGCTGGACGTTAAGGACCAGCCGATCTGGAAGGGCATGGTCAACGTCGACAACACCGGCACCCAGCAGACCGGCAAGACCCATCTTGGCTTCATCCTGCAAAACGCCAACCTGTTTAACCGCGACCACCTGGCGTCCCTGCAGTACACCACCTCGGCCGAGGAACCGGGCCGCGTCAAGGTCTATGGCGCCGGCTACCACATCCCGCTGTACGCGCTGGGCGACTCGCTGGACTTCTTCGCCAGCTATTCCAACGTCGATTCCGGCACCGTGTCGGCCGGCGCGGTCAACCTGGCCGTCAGCGGCAAGGGCGCGGTGTACGGCGCGCGCTACAACCAGACCCTGGCCAAGCGCGGCGAGCTCGAAGCCAAGCTCAGCTACGGCTTCGATTACAAGGCGTTCAAGAACAGCGTGCAGTTGCAGGGCCAGGAGCTGGGCAACGATGTGACCGTGCATCCGCTCAGCATCGCCTACCAGGCCACGCTGCCGATCAAGCAGGGCGAGCTGAGCGGCCAGCTGACACTGCTGCGCAATATCGCCGGCGGCGCCAAGGGCGACCAGGCCGCGTTCACGCTGGCCCGCGCCGGCGCCAAGGCCGACTACACCATGCTGCGCCTGGCCGGCAGCCTGACCCGCGCGCTGGCCAACGACTGGCAGCTGCGCGCCATCCTCAACGGCCAGTACAGCAGCGATGCGCTGATCCCCGGCGAACAGTTCGGTGCCGGCGGCGCGACCTCGGTGCGCGGCTTCATCGAGCGCGAGATTTCCAACGACTCCGGCCTGGGCGTCAACCTGGAGGCGTACACGCCCAACCTGTGCACCCACGACGGCTGGAATTGCCGCCTGCTGGCTTTCTACGATGAGGCCTATGCCAGGCGCAACCATCCGCTGCCGGCGGAGCTGACCAGTACCACCATCGCCAGCACCGGCGTCGGCGCGCGGTTCGTGCTGTCGACCTACGCCAACCTGCAACTCGATTTCGGCCACGTGGTCCGCGCCGGCAACACCGGCCGCGACAACGCCAGCCGCCTGCACCTGCGCCTGGGACTGGCGTACTGAGCGGTCCCCTGAATGTACTGGAAATGAATATGTCACAGCCAAAAAACTCTCTCATGGTCCGGGCCCTGCTCAAGGGCTTGCTGTTGCTGGCGCTGTGCGGCGCGGCGGGCGTCAGCTGGGCCGCGCAGGTGGTGGGCACGGTGGTCCAGCTGAGCGGGCCGCTGCTGTCCCGGAAGGCCGACGGCGTGGTGCGCATCCTGTCGATGCGTTCCGAGGTCGAGAGCGGCGACACGCTGGTGACCGAGAAGAACACCTATGCGCTGGTGAAGTTCATCGACAATAGCGAGATCACGCTCAAGCCGGCCACCACCTTCAAGGTCGAGGACTTCAGCTACGACGCCGGCAAGCCCGACGCCGACAACGCCTCGTTCAACCTGGTCAAGGGCGGGCTGCGCTCGGTCACCGGCCTGCTGGGCAAGCGCAACAAGGAAAAATTCGCCATGAAGACGCCAAGCGCCACCATCGGCATCCGCGGCACCACCTTCATCGCCGACATCGTCGAGCCGAGTGAGCAGGCCGTGGCTGCGCGCCTGGCCTACAACCTGGCCAGCACCGCCGCGCTGGATCCGCTGGCCGCGCCGGTGCAGCCGCTGATGCTGGCGCAAGCACCGCTGCCATCGTCTCCTCCGCCGATGCTGGCGCCCGGCCTGTATGTGCACGTGATCGACGGCCTGATCCATTTGACCAACCCTGCGGGCGCCACCAGTTTCGCCGCGGGCCAGTTCGGTTACACGCCCAACTTCCAGCAGCCGCCGGTGATCCTGCCGGTCAATCCCGGCATCCAGTTCCTGCCGCCGCCGGCGTTCAACCAGAGCACGGCCCCGTCGGCGCGTAACACGCCCGGCAAGTCGAACGTCATCGACTGCGAAGTGCGCTGATCGCCGCAATTTGGACTTGACCTTCCCATCGTGGGATACTTGATGCTGTCGTCATCGAGTCTTCCACCGGGATCGCCATGTCTGCCTCCGTCTCACCTCTAAGCCAATCGATCAACATCGAGGGCATGACCTGCGCCTCCTGCGTCGGCCGCGTCGAGCGCGTGCTGGCGGCGGTGCCGGGCGTGGACAAGGTCAGCGTCAACCTGGCCACCGAGTCGGCGCGGGTGGAATCGTCGCAGCCGCTCGATTTCGCGCTGCTGGCGCAGGCGGTCGACAAAGCCGGCTACCACGCCACGCCGGAACTGCCGCCATCGGCCCCCGCACCCACGCCGGCCGCGCCGACGCTGGCCCATCCCACTGGCGGCCGCGCGGTGCTGCTGGCGGCCTTGCTGTCGCTGCCCTTGCTGCTGCCGATGCTGCTGGAGCTGGCCGGCGTCCATTGGATGCTGGACGGCCGCGCGCAGCTGCTGCTGGCGACGCCGGTGCAGTTCTGGCTGGGCGCGCGCTTCTATCGCGCCGGCTGGCTGGCGCTGCGCGCCCGCAGCGGCAATATGGATCTGCTGGTGGCGCTGGGGACCAGCGCCGCGTATGGCCTGAGCGTGTATCAGCTGCTGGCGTCGTCGTCTTCCATGCCGCACCTGTACTTCGAAGCGTCGGCCGTGGTGATCACCTTGATTTTGCTGGGCAAATGGCTGGAGGCGCGCGCCAAGCGCCAGACCACGTCGGCCATCCGCGCCTTGCAGGTGCTGCGGCCGGAGTCGGCGCGGGTGCGGCGCGGTGCGCAGGATGTCGAGGTGCCGATCGCCGATGTGCGGCAGGGTGAGCTGGTGGTGGTGCGTCCCGGCGAGCGCGTGGCGGCGGACGGCGAAGTGATGGAGGGTGCCAGCCATGTCGACGAGGCGCTCATCACCGGCGAAAGCCTGCCCGTGGCGCGCCATGCCGGCGACCGCGTGACGGGCGGCGCCATCAACGGCGAAGGCCTGCTGCTGGTGCGGGTGACGGCGGTGGGCGCGGAGAGCACGCTGGCGCGCATCATCCGGCTGGTGGAGGATGCGCAGGCGGCCAAGGCGCCGGTGCAGCATCTGGTGGACCGTGTCAGCGCGGTGTTCGTGCCGGTGGTGCTGGTGCTGGCGGCGCTGACCTTCGCCGGCTGGTGGCTGGCGAGCGGCGATGCCGAGCGGGCCATCATCAACGCGGTGGCGGTGATGGTGATCGCTTGTCCGTGCGCGTTGGGGCTGGCGACGCCGGCCGCCATCATGGCCGGCACCGGCGTGGCGGCGCGCTACGGGATACTGATCAAGGACGCGGAGGCGCTGGAGCTGGCGCACCGCATCACCACCGTGGCGTTCGACAAGACCGGCACCCTCACCGAGGGCAAGCCGTCGCTGGCGGCGCTGGAGCCGGTCGGCATCGATGAGGAACGGTTGCTGCAGCTGGCCGCCGCCATCCAGCGCGGCAGCGAACATGCGCTGGCCCGCGCCGTGGCCGACGCCGCCGCCTCGCGTGCGGTGGCCACCGCCACCGCCGGCGCCATCGCCGCCGCGCCGGCCGCCACCGGCGTCACCGCCTTGCCCGGCCGCGGCGTGGCGGCCGTCGTCGACGGCGCGCGCCTGATCCTGGGCAGCACGCGGCTGATGCAGGAAGAGGGTGTCGCATTGGATGCGTTGAGCGCCCGGGCGGCAGCGCTGGAACAACAGGGCCTGACGATTTCCTGGCTGGCCGCCGCAAGCGCGCCGCAGCCCGCGCAGCTACTCGGCCTGCTGGCCTTCGGCGACCGCGTCAAACCACAAGCCGGCGCCGCGCTGCAAGCGCTGCATGCGATGCATATCCAGACCATCCTGCTCACCGGCGACAACCAGGGCAGCGCCGACGCCGTCGGCAAGCAGCTGGGCATCAGCCGCGTCATCGCCAGCATGCTCCCCGCCGACAAGGCCAGCACAGTCGCCGGCTTGAAGACCGGCGATACCTGCATCGCCATGGTCGGCGACGGCATCAACGACGCTCCCGCGCTGGCCGCCGCCGATGTCGGCATCGCCATGTCCAGCGGCACCGACGTCGCCATGCACGCCGCCGGCATCACACTGATGCGCGGCGATCCGGCGCTGGTGGCCGCCGCCATTTCGATCTCGCGCCGCAGCTACAGCAAGATACGCCAGAACCTGTTCTGGGCCTTCATCTACAACCTGGTCGGCATACCGCTGGCCGCCCTCGGCCTGCTCAACCCCATGGTTGCCGGCGCCGCGATGGCGCTCAGCTCCGTCAGCGTCATCAGCAACGCCTTGCTGCTGCGGCGCTGGAAGCCGGACCACCTGAAAGGACAAGCATGAACATCGGACAAGCGGCGGCCGCCAGCGGCGTCTCGGCCAAGATGATCCGCTACTACGAAAGCATCGCCCTGATCCCGCCGGGCAAGCGCAGCGACGCCGGCTACCGCATCTACGGCGACAACGACCTGCATGCGCTGCGCTTCGTCAAGCGCGGACGGACACTGGGCTTTTCGCTGGACCAGATCCGCGACCTGCTGTCGCTGTGGCAGAACAAGGAGCGCGCCAGCGCCGACGTCAAAACCATCGCCATGGGCCACGTGGCGGAACTGAACCAGCGCATCGCCGAGCTGACGGAAATGCGCGACACCCTGCAAACGCTGGCCAGCTGCTGCCACGGCGATGATCGCCCCGACTGCCCGATTCTCCAATCGCTGGCCGATTAAAGTATAATCGGCCCGTTTTGGTGCCCGCGCGCCTGTCCAGGCGCGCAGTTAAACGGGAAACATGGAGCTGGCCACGCCAGCCAACATGTGCTGCCCCCGCAACGGTAAACAAGCGTCGTCGTTGACGACAAATCCGCCTCTTCAAACCACTGTGCAGTTGCATGGGAAGGTCAGGCGGTGTCGCTTGCCAGCCCGGATACCGGCCAGGACAGGTGGAAATGCCCAGGCATTTCTGTTCAATCCGCTCACGGGGAAGTGAGCGGCTTGCATCTGTTTTGAACTACATCTATGCATCGATTTTGCGCGCCACGGCCTTGCCGACTGGCGGCCGTGTCTTGCGCACGCGCCGTTCGCGCACGCCTGCGCCCCGATTTTTCATCTCTGCCCACAGGACCCTCCCATGTTTAACCTGCCCGCCGACGCGGCCGTGCACTCCATCGAGACACTGCTGTATTCCATTTCCTCCGTCCTGTACCTGCCCGTGCTGCTGGGGATCGCCGCGCTGGTGCTGCACATGCTGGTGTGCTTCGGCACCTTCGGCGCCGAATGGCTGGAGCGCCGACGCGGCGTGCGCGTGCTGGTCGCCACCGCGAAGCAGGAGATGGCCGCCGTGCTGGCCGCCCAGGAAGGCGAGCCGGGACTGGACGCCCGCCTCGAACGGCTGGTGCAGCGCGCTGACGTCAACGGCGTGCGCCGCCTGGACGGCGTGCGCTTCGTGGTGCGCGTCGGCCCGGCGCTGGGCTTGATGGGCACCCTGATCCCGATGGGCATTTCGCTGGCCGGGCTTGCGCAGGGCAACCTGCCGAAGATGGCCGAGTCGATGACCACCGCCTTCACCGCCACCGTGGTCGGCCTGGCGTGCAGCGTCAGCGCCTATGTACTGGGCCTGGTGCGCGAGCACTGGCTGCGCAGCGACCTGACCGAGATCGCCTACGCCGCCGAATCCCACCTCGCGGCGCAGGACCACAAGCCGCACCTGGTGCGCGCGGGAGCCTGAGATGCGCTATATGAACCGCCACCGCTACAGCCGCATCGGCGAGCATAACGAAGACCCGCTGGCCGGCGTCGCCAACCTGTTCGACGCCAGCATCGTCTTCATCGTCGCCATGATGCTGGCGCTGTTCTCGGCCTGGAACATGATGGACCTGCTGGACCCGAACTCCGAAGTCACCATCGCCAAGAAAAGCGCCGACGGCCACGTCGAGGTGCTGACCAAGAAAGGCGCCGAAATCAAGGTGAGCAAAGTGAGCGACAAGCCGCTGTCGGGCTCCGGCAAACGCCTGGGCACCGCGTATCAACTGCCGGATGGGAAGGTCGTCTATGTGCCGGAATAAATTGTGGGGCCTGGCCCTGCTGGTGATCTCGCTGTGCATCGGCGGTTACGTGCATTCGGCGCAGGCGCCGCGCACCTTGGCGCTGATGTTGGGCGATATCGAATCGCGTCCCACCGTGCTGGCGGTACGCGGCTTGCAGGCAGAGTTGAAGGAGCTGAACGTCGCCGTGCGTATCATTCCCGCCAACGGCATGACGCCGGCCGACCACCATGCGCTGACCAGCGCCGACGTCGTGGTCGTCAACGCCAAGAGCCGCCAGGCCATGACGGGACTGAGCGCGGAACTGCAGGCGCTGCAAAAGGCGCGCCGTCCGGTGTTCGCGGTCGGCGGCGCCATCGACGACAGCCTGCGCGAGCAGGGTGTGCGCGACGATAAGACCATCCAGTCCTACCACAGCGAGGGCGGCGTGGAGAACATGGGCAACCTGCTGCGCTACATCCTGCGCAATCACTTCGGTTCGAAACTGGAGGTCGCGCCGGTGCGTGCGATGCCGGAGGTGGGCCTGTACGACGTGGCGGCCAACCGCACCTCCAGCAGCTACGAGCAGTACCTGCAAGGCTACGCCAACTACAAGACCGGCGCGCCGTGGATCGCCGTGCCGTTCTACCGCGCCAGCCTGGTGGCGGGACAAACGCTGCCGCTGGCGGCCATCGTCGCGCGCCTTGAGGCCAGCGGCTACAACGTGCTGCCGGTGTTCGGCTATCCCTACGACGTGCCATTGCGCTTCCTGCTGGACGAAAACGGCAAGAGCCGCGTCGAGCTGATCGTCGCGCTGGGCATGAAGGTGGGCGGCACCGCCAACACCGGCGCGCTGCTGGACAAGATCGGCGTCCCGGCGATCAACGCCATCACCTTGAGCCAGCAGTCGCTGGCGCAGTGGCAGGAATCGAGGATCGGCCTCGATATCATCGAGCGCACCTGGCAGCTGGCCGGCGCCGAAGTGGCGGGCCTGATCCAGCCGACCGTGGTCGCCAGCCGTGAACGCATCAGCGATGCGCAGACTGGCCTGGCCTACGTCGAAGAGACGCCCATCCCTGAGCGTATCGAGCGCTTGAATGAGCGTGTCGCCAGCTGGCTGGCTTTGCGCCACAAGGCCAACGGCGACAAGCGCATCGCCATGCTGTACTTTAACTATCCGCACGGCTCCGAGACCATCGGCGCGGCCTACCTGAACGTGCTGCCGGAGAGCTTGTGGCAGATCGTCCAGCGCCTCAAGCAGGAAGGCTACCAGACCGGCACGGCGCTGCCGCCGTCGCAGGAAGAGCTGCAAGGCGAGATCCAGCAATGGGGCAACTACCCGGGCAAATCCAAGGGCGACTATATGGCGGGCCTGAAGCATCTGGCCGAAAGCGGCCAGGCGCTGCTGGTGCCGCTGGCCGATTACCAGAAGTGGTTCATCACGCTGGCGCAGCCGCTGCGCGCGTCGATCGAAAAATCCTGGGGCAAGCCGGAGAACGCGCCCGTCCTGTGGCGCAACGCCAAGGGCGAGCCGTTCTTCGTCTATCCGGCGCGCCGCTTCGGCAATGTGCTGATGGCGCCGCAGCCCGGCCGCGCGTGGGAGCAGAACCTGGAGAAGCTGCACAATGAAGTCAGCATGCCGCCATCGCACGAATACATCGCGTTCTACCTGTGGCTGCAGAAGGGCTTCCAGGCCAACGCCGTCATGCACATCGGTACCCACGGCACGCAGGAATGGCTGACCGGTAAAGAGGCCGGCCTGTCGGAAAGCGATCCGACCGAGGCGCTGATCGGCGCCATGCCCAACATCTATCCCTACGTGATGGACGACGTGGGCGAGGGCATACAGGCCAAGCGCCGCGGCATGGCCACCATCATCGACCATATGACGCCACCGTTCGACGTGGCCGGCCTGAATCCCGACCTGCGCGAGCTGGGCGCGCTGCTGAACGACTACCGCGTGGCCGAACAAAAAAGCCCGCTGCTGGCGCGCAGCCACCTGACAGCGATCAACCGCCTGGCGGCCAAGAGCGGCGTGTTGAAGGACATGAAGAAGAACGAGCTCAAAACCGAAGCCGACATGGAGGCGCTGGAGGAATACCTGGACGACACCGGCAGCAAGCTGACGCCGTTCGGCCTGCACACCTTCGGCGTGGCGCCGAAGCCGGAGCTGCGCAACGCCACCGCGCGCGCCGTGGTCAGCCTCGATACGACATCGACGGCGGAGCAGAAGACCAAGCGCATCGCCCAGCTGGAAAACGACATCGAACGCAGCGCCGCGCTGGAGCTGGAGCGCTTGATGCAGGCGCTGTCCGGCCGCTACATCCCGACCGGCGCCAGCGCCGACCTGGTACGCAATCCCGACGCGCTGCCGACCGGCCGTAACTTCTTCGGCCTCGATCCGTCGCGCATCCCGAGCAAGACCACCTACGAAGCCGGCTATAAATTGGCGCAGCAACTGGCGGAGGACTACCGCAAGCGCCACGGCGCCTGGCCGGACAAGTTGAGCATGAACCTGTGGGGCGTCGAGACCTCGCGCCACGAAGGCATCATGGAGGCGCAGGCGATGGCGCTGATGGGCGTGCGTCCGACCTGGGACGAGCGTGGCCGCGTGACCGGCGTGGAAGCGCTGACGCGCAAGCAGCTGGGCCGCCCGCGCGTGGACGTGACGCTGATCTCCTCCGGCCTGTTCCGCGACCTGTTCGGCAACCTGTTGACATTGATGGACCAGGCGGCGCAGCTGGCGCAGAGGCAGGACGACAACGGCCCCGGCGAAGACGGCAACGTGATGCAGGCGCACAGCGCCAAGACCGTCGCCGCCTTGCAGGCCAGCGGCATCAGCGCCGAGGAGGCGCTGCGCATGGCGTCGGTGCGCATCTTCGGCCTGCCGAGCGGCGCCTACGGCACGCAGATCGAGAAGCTGATCCCGCTGACCAACGCCTGGCAGAACGAGAAGGAAGTGGCGGACGTCTTCATCAACCGCATGAGCCATCCGTTCGGCGCCGGCTACTGGGGCGACGACAAGGCCGATCCCGGCCAGCGCCGCGAGTTGTTCAGGCAGGCCATCAGCGGCAGCAAGATCGCGCTGCACAGCCGCTCCAGCAACCTGTTCGCCACCTTGGACAACGACGACTTCTTCCAATACCTGGGCGGCACCGCGATGGCGATCCGCAGCGTGGACGGCAAGACGCCGGAGGTGATGGTCAGCGACCTGTCCAACCCGCGCAAGCCGGGCCACAAGACGCTGGAGCAGTACATGGGCCAGGAGATGCAGGCCCGCTACCTGAACCCGCGCTGGGCCGACAGCATGCTGAAGGAAGGCTATTCCGGAGCGCGCTACATCAACCGCGTGGTCGACTACCTGTGGGCTTGGCAGGTCACGGTGCCGGAAGTGGTGGACGGCGGCAAATGGCAGCGCATGTATGACACCTACGTTGAGGATCGCCATGGCCTGAAGGTGCGCGAGCGTTTCGCCACCAGCGGCAATCTGCGTGCCTTCCAGGCCATCACGGACCGCATGCTGAGCGCGATCGAACGCGGTTACTGGAAACCGAGCGACGCGGTGCGCGAAAAGCTGACGCAGCAAAACGCGCAGGCCATCAAGGATGCCGGCGTGTCGTGCAGCGCCGATTCGTGCAGCAAGGCGACGATGAAGATCGCGCCGCAGTTCAGTGGCCAGTTCGTGCCCAACGTGGGCACCAACGCGGCGGTCGCGCGCGGAGCGGCGGCTGCCGGCCGTGCCGGTGGCGCGGCGCCGTCCGCACAGCCGCCGGTGCCGACAGCCACGCAGCAGCAGACCGACGCCGCCATGCAGAACGCGGTGGCGGACCTGCAGGCCTTGCAGGCCAAGGCGCAGGAGCTGCCACCGCCGCCGCCCGCGCATGCGAAGAGCAAATCGGCCGAGCCGGCGCCGAAGGCCAAGGTCGCAGCCGATACTGCCGACGCCAAGGTCAACGGCTTTGAAATGCAGACGCTGACCAACCTGACACCGGTGCAGAAGACTGTCGGCACGCTGGCGCTGCTGGCGCTGGCCGCCGCGCTGATAGGCGCCGGCTACGTCGGCCGCCGTAACAAACTGAGTAAGCTGAAGGAGTACCTATGATCGTCAAATCCATGGTCGCGCTGGCGGCGGGCCTGCCACTTGCTCTGCCGCTTGCGTCCCATGCCAACGAGGAGGCTACCGGCCCCGCCCCCGCCATGGTGGCGGTGGAAGTGCGCGGCCACTATGACAACGGCGTCGGCACCTCCAGCGCCGCCAGCCAGGGTTCGGTGACGGCGGAGCTGATCGCCAACCGTCCGGCGCTGCGGCCCGGCGAGCTGCTGGAGTTCGTGCCCGGCGTGATCGTCACGCAGCACAGCGGCGACGGCAAGGCCAACCAGTACTTCCTGCGCGGCTTCAACCTCGATCACGGCACCGACTTCGCCACCTTCATCGACGGCATGCCGGTCAATATGCGCACCCACGCGCACGGACAGGGCTATACCGATTTGAATTTCCTGATGCCGGAACTGGTGGACCGCATCAACTACAAAAAGGGTCCGTACTATGCGGACGAAGGCGACTTCGCCTCCGCCGGCGCGGCGCACCTGGGACTTGCGAACAAGCTGAAGGAAAACACCGCCAGCGTGACGGCGGGCGGGCACCAGTACTACCGCGCCAATGTGACCGGCTCGACGCCGCTGGGCGAGGGCAACCTGGTCTACGGCGCGGAGCTGGGCCACAACAACGGGCCGTGGGTCAGCCCGGAAGCCTTCCACAAAAGCCTGGGCGTGCTGCGCTACAGCCAGGGCGGCAGCGACAACCAGTTCAGCGTCACCGGCATGTTCTACAAGGGCGGCTGGTATGCCAGCAACCAGGTTCCGCTGCGCGCAGTGCGGAGCGGCGAGATCAGTCCCTACGGCGCCATCGACACCAGCGATGGCGGCATCACCTCGCGTTACAGCCTGTCCGCCACGCTGCGCCGCCGCAGCAGCGACACGCTGTTGCAGGCCAATGCCTACGTGGTGCAATCAAGCCTGGACCTGTACAACGACTTCACCTACTTCCTCGACGATCCGGTCAACGGCGACCAGTCGCGCCAGACCGAAAAGCGCCGCATGACCGGCTTCGACGTGGCGCAGACCTGGTTCGGCAAGTGGGGCGGGCTGGAAGTGAACAACAAGGTCGGCCTGCAGGGGAGATATGACTACCTGTCGCCGCTGGCGCTGTACAGCACCGTGAAGCGGCAGATCACCGGCACCATCACGCAGTCGAAGGTCAAGCAAGCGAATGCCTCGGTCTACTTCGAGAACACCGTGCAGTGGCGCGAGTGGCTGCGCACCACGGCCGGTGTGCGCTACGACCGCTACCGCTTCGATGTGAGCAGCAATATCGCCGAGAACACCGGCAAGGTGGGCGAGGGCATGACGTCACCGAAGATGTCGGTGGTGCTGGGGCCATGGGCCAGGACGGAATTCTTCATCAACTACGGCGAGGGCTTCCACAGCAACGACGCGCGCGGCACCACCGTGCACCTGACGCCGAAGGAGCGCGAGCCGATCGACCCGGTGACGCCGCTGGTCAAGACGCGCGGCGCGGAACTGGGCGCGCGCACCGAGTTCGTGCCCGGCCTGCAAAGCTCGATGGCCTTGTGGAAGCTGCGTTCGGCGTCCGAGCTGGTGTTCTCCGGCGACGCCGGCGATACGGCGGCCAGCCGTGGCAGCTACCGTTCGGGCGTCGAGTGGAACAACCACTACATCGCCGCGCCCTGGCTGTTGTTCGACCTGGACCTGGCCTATTCGCGCGCGCACTACACCGAGCATGACGAAGTGGGCGACTACATACCGGGCGCGATCGGCAAGGTGGCTTCGTTCGGCGCCACCGTCACCGACATCGGTCCGTGGTCCGGCGCGTTCCAGATGCGCTACTTCGGTCCGCGTCCGCTGATCGAGGATAACAGCCAGCGTTCGGCGACGACGGCGATTGCGTATGCGCGGGTGGGCTACAGGATCGACCGGCGCTGGGCGGTGTCGCTCGATGCCTTCAACCTGTTCGACCGCAAGGCCAGCGACGTGGATTACTACTACGCTTCGCGCCTGCAGGGCGAGCCGGCCGAAGGCGTCAACGACATCCACTACCATCCGGTGGAGCCGCGCACCTTGCGCCTGACGCTGAAGGCTAGGTTCTGACGAACATCCAGATGGTCAGCGCGGTGCCGACCAGCACGACGAAGCCGCGCATGATTTTTTCCGGCAGACGGTGGACCAGCCATCCGCCGCACAAGCCGCCGGCGATGCCACCCGCGCACAGCGCCAGCGCGGCCGGCCAGCTGATCAAGCTGGAGGTGGCGAAGATCAGCGTGGCGGCGGCGTTCATGGCCATCGCCAGCACGTTCTTGGTGGCGGCGGCGGTGCGCACCTGCTGGCCGGCGATGGTCAGCGCGGCCAGCATCAGGAAGCCGATGCCGCCGCCGAAATAGCCGCCGTAGACGGCGATGCAGCTCTGCACCAGCACCAGCGTCCAGCGCGGCATACTGCCGGCGGCGTGCAGCGGTTTCTTGCGGAAGCTGCCCCACGCGAACACGCTGGTGGCGAACAGCACCAGCCACGGCACCAGCCGTGCGAAGAACGACGGCGGCGTGTTCAATAACAGGATGGCGCCGAAGATGCCGCCGATGGCGCTGATGATCAGCATCTGCTTGAACGTGAGCGGGCCGACATCGCCCGCCAGTTTGCGGCCGGCGTAGGCGGAGGTGATCTGGCTGGGGAATAGCGCGATGGTGGACGTCATGTTGGCGGCCAGCGGATTCAGGCCGGCCAGCAGCAGCGCGGGGAAGGTGATGAACGAGCCGCCTCCGGCCAGTGCGTTCTGTACGCCGGCCATGAGACCGGCGGCGGCGACCATCAGGACAATGTGGATTTCAAGTGGCGGGACTGGCGGCATGGGGGCTCGGTAGTGTCAGGTCAACAGTCGATTATAACCGTGTACTGAATATCGTTCCTGGCGCCGTCCAGGTGTTGTCGATGCTACTATCTTGGCATGACGACACCCTATCAACTCTATTACTGGGACGGCCTGCAAGGCCGCGGCGAATTCGTGCGCCTGGCGCTGGAGGAAGCGGCGGTACCGTATGTCGATGTGGCGCGGCAGAAGAAGGGCATGCCGGCGCTGCTGGCCTGCCTCGATGGCGGGGAGGTCGACCACCCATCGTTCGCGCCGCCGGTGCTGGGCGCGGGCGAGCTGCTGATCGGGCAGACCGCCAACATCCTGATGTACCTCGGCGCCCGGCATGGACTGGCTCCGCGCGCGCTGGCAGGGCGCTTGTGGGCCAACCAGCTGCAGCTTACGATCGCCGACATCGTCAATGAGGTACACGACACGCATCATCCGATCGCGGTCGGCAAATACTACGAAGAGCAGAAGAAGGAAGCGAAGGCGCGCGCCAGGGACTTCCGCGAGCAGCGCATACCGAAGTTCCTCGATTACTTCGAGGGCGTGGTGGCGCGCAATCCGGGACGGGGCGGCTATGCGGTCGGCTCGCGGCTGACGTATGTGGACCTGTCGCTGTTCCAGCTGGTCGAGGGGCTGCGCTATGCCTTCCCTAAGACGATGGCGCGGCTGGAGCCGTCGTATCCGGAGCTGATCGCCTTGCGCGACAAGGTGGCGCTGCGGCCCAACATCGTCGCCTACGTCGGGTCGAAGCGGCGGATACCGTTCAATGAAGACGGCATCTTCCGCCGCTACCCGGAGCTGGACAAATAATCAGGCCGCGCCGGTGACAGGATAGCCCGCATCGGCGATGGCAGATTTCAATGGCGCCAGCGGGCTGGCGCTCTCTATCCTGACGGTCTTGCCGGCCAGGTCGACCTCGACTTTTGCGGCCGCATCGACCGCCTGCACCGCCTTGGTCACCGCGCCCACGCAATGGCCGCAGCTCATGTTTTCTACTTGCAGTTGATACATCCTCGTACTCCTCGAACAGTTTCGATGATCAGACTGTAGCCCTTCCCGCCGTGGGAAGGTCAAGGAAGAACGCTTCGGTTGCCTTTCTTTTTTTGCCGTTCATGGAGTAAATGGCTCATTATTAAAGAAGTGTTCTAAAATAAATAATTGTTTAGAGAAGAAATATTTCCTTGAATGAATGAGGGCTGAAAAATGATATCCGATGGTGAAAACAGTCACGAATCGAACTTCTTGCATGCTAGTTTGTCTATTTCAGAAAAGCTGGAAAGAGCTCGCACAGAGTTGCTGGATTTGTCTGCACGAAATCGCTTGTTGAATATTCCGCGATCAGCGAAATCCGCGCGAACCATCGAGGTAATTGATGAAAAAACATCCGAAATTTTCCGGATGCTGGTCACCGAAAACCGTGCTTTTACATTCTTGCCCGGTCGAGCAGCTATGTCTCGGGGCACAACTGATTCCGTGGAAGACAGCGATGAAATCGGTGATCTAGCTCAGCCGGACGAAAGCGTAAATGAACATGGCGTTTTCAATCGTCATGTGGATACGAAACTCCAGACTAAACTGACGTCTAAGGGACTCCAGAAAAGATTGCTCGAACTCTATTTCGATGCTCGTACTCTTGAGGAGGAGCAAGGTGTCAATATTTTGTTTCTGGCGTTGGGGACCTTGAAATGGGTTGATCCAACCAATGTAAAAAATATTCGTTATGCCCCTCTGATTCTAGTTCCTGTCAGCCTCGAACGTGGAAACGCGGCAGAGCAATTTAAACTTAGATGGCGCCAAGAGGATCCCGCTTCCAACTTGTCGCTGGAGGCTTATCTGGACCGTATTCATAGTTTGAAATTACCTCCGTTTGAGTCGAGTGATGAGGTCGACATTGCGGCTTATATAAGCGAAGTGGGCGATGCCATCAAATCTAAGCCTGATTGGTGTGTCAATTCTGACGATATTGTTCTCGGGTTTTTCTCGTTCTCGAAGTTCCTCATGTATCGCGACTTGGATCCTGCGGCATGGCCAGCGCAAGCAGGTATTACTTCTCAGCCTTTGATCAAAGGCCTGTTAAATGATGGTTTTGGCTCACCTGCACCGTTGTTCCCTGACAATGAGTGCATTGATGCGCATATTGCTCCTGCTGACATGTTGCACATAGTTGATTGTGATAGTTCGCAGGCGCTTGCGGTTCACGACGTCAGAGCGGGGCAGAATCTTGTCATCCAAGGGCCTCCTGGCACTGGCAAGTCGCAGACGATCGCAAATGTTATTGCCTCGGCAGTCGCCGATGGAAAAACTGTTTTGTTCGTAGCGGAAAAAATGGCCGCGCTGGAAGTGGTAAAGCGGCGTCTCGATTCCGCGGGGGTTGGTGATGCCTGTCTTGAGCTGCACAGCAACAAGGCGAACAAGCGAATTTTGCTTGAGGAACTACGGCGTACTTCCAATCTTGGCGCCCCAAGATGTGATTTCGAATCGACACTAAATTCTCGGCTTTCAGAAGCCCGAAACGCACTTAATTCCCACTCGACTAGGCTGCATAAGGTGCATTCCAATGCGCAGTTGACACCATATCAAGTTATCGGGGAGCTGACGCGTTTGCGTCAAGAGGATTTTCAACCAGTTGACCTGCGATTGGTTTCACCGGAGAACTGGAGTCCCGACGAACGTAAGTTTCGAGAGGGTCTGATCGCTGAGTTAGCGCAAAGGATAATTGAAATTGGTTCACCGTCCGCGCATCCTTGGCGTGGAGTTGGGCTGACCGTAATTCTCCCCACCGACGTAGAGCGCCTTGTACGTCGAATCGCCGAGTTAAAAAGTAATCTTGACGTGGCATGTGGAGCCCGGTTGTCACTTTCTCAGTCGTTAGAGCTGGATGTGCCAGAAAATTTGGTGGAAATGAACGCGTTGATCGAACGTGCGCGTCGTGTTGCCGATGCGCCGCTTTTGAGCGCTTCTGCTTTGACTGCAGAGTGTTGGACCGTTAAGCGCGAACACATAAAGCGATTGATCGAGGCTGGCCTGCAATGGAGCGGTCTCGAGTCGGGATTGCGTGACAGTTTGAGCCCATCAGCGTGGTTTGTGGACGTGGACGTATTGCGTAGAGATTTTGACCAACTCCCAGTCAACTTTAACCTTTCTGCCTTTGCCGTTGCCGATCAATTGCTGGCTATCTTACCGACACTTGTTGATGAGGCGGCACGACTAACGCGCGCCCTAGGAAGTAGCGAAAGCCTAGGGACGATCACCTTCATTTCCAACAGGATATTAACTGCGGAGCGCGTTGCGGCAGCGCCGAACGCCAGTCCGGAAATCTTTGCCGCGACCATATGGGAGCAAGGCGTCGAACAGGCCGCCGATTTGGTCGAGGCAGTTTCGGTATGGCATTCTGTTAGCGCTGAGATTGAAAGCGATATTGTGGATGCGGCATTAGATATGGATCTTTCAGATGCGCGCCAGGTATTGGCAGCGCATGGTAGCGGCATGTTTAGGTTTCTTAACGGCGGCTGGCGGAAGGCGCGGGCCCGAGTGAAGTCCATATTGAAGATTCCGGATACGCCGTTAGCGAGGCAACTCTCCCTGCTGGATCTCTTGGCGAAGGGACAGAAGGCGCGCACGAGCATTAAGATCAATGACGACATTGGGCGCGCAGCCTTTGGAGCCGACTGGCGGGGTGAGCGTTCGTCGGTTGCTCCGTTGTCTGCGCTGGTTGAGTGGATGCGTAGTTTAAGAGGTTTAGGGGCCGAGCCAAGACTGATTGCTCAGAGACTACCTGATAGAGCTGCCATTGGCGTGCGCGCTGAACATGTCCAACGTTTGCTCCTCGATGTCCATGGCTTGCTTCAAGAAATGTGGAACTCAATCGGGCCGGAAAGAAATCGCTTGTTTCCCGATGCTATTACCGTAGAAGACGTTTCGTTGGAGACGATGCTTGTGTATATCGAACATTTGATCTCGATGTCCCGAATGTGCTCAGAAGTATTCGTGCGGATGCCTGCAGCTAGGTCGGAAATTATCTCGAATCTAGAGAGGCTGATTGCTGCACAAGCCGCAAAAAAAATACTTGATGATGGTCAGCTACTTGGCCACACGGCCTTTGACACCGCGTGGGCTGCTACAGCGTCGGACTGGGCGTCTTTGGATAGCGCAACCCGTTGGATAGGCGAGAACGGTGATATTCTCAACGTCGCGGCACGGCACGAGGCGCGCGGCTTGCCCCTCTTAAACGCAGTGACAATTGAGAAGGACTTTTTGGCGCTTGCTGAAAACTTTGAGCAGTTGTTTAGCAGTTTGCGTAGCGATGCTTGGGAATTATTTGGTACGAAGGCTGCGGGGAACGTGTCGGTGACAAAGTTGGCCACGCGCTTGACTGCGTGGATGGAGTCGTCGGAGCAGTTATCTAAATGGGTTTCTTATCGAGATAGAGCCGAGCAAGCTAGCGCTGCAGGATTGGCGGAAATAGTTGCGGGACTGGAAGGCGGCACTATAGATGCCAGCGCCACGCGCAAAACCTTTGATATGGCCTATTACGAAGCGCTGTTCAGGGATCAGGTGGCTGCCGATCCCGCTCTAGCGCGCTTTGATGGACAAATCCACTCACGGCTGGTGAGTGACTTCTCTGCATTAGATCGTGAGCGGATAGCTGCCTCCAGCCTGGAGGTGGTTCAGGCACATTATCGAAAGATCCCTCAGGGGGGAGGCGGCGCTGGACCGTTGGGTGTTTTGCGGGGAGAGATGGCTCGGCGTCGAGGTCACATGCCGATTCGGCAATTAATGCTCAAGGCCGCACCTGCGATACAGGCACTTAAACCAGTACTTATGATGAGTCCTCTATCCGTTGCGCAATTCCTGCCACCGGGGCAGCTTCATTTTGATTTACTTGTCATGGATGAGGCGAGTCAAATTCAGCCAGTTGACGCATTGGGCGCGATTGCGCGTTGCCGCCAAGTGGTTGTGGTCGGCGATGAGAGGCAACTTCCTCCGACCAAGTTCTTTTCAAAAATGACGAGCGGGTCGTTGGATGATGAAGAAAACGATGAAGCTCAGGTATCTGACATTGAAAGCATTCTCGGTTTATTTTCTGCTCGTGGGCTACCTCAACGGATGTTGCGTTGGCACTACCGTAGCAGGCATCAATCATTGATTGCGGTGTCGAATAGTCAGTTCTACGAGAACAAACTTTTCATCGTTCCTAGCCCTTACACAAAAGAGGCAGGTATGGGACTACAGTTCAGTCACATTGCCGATGGAATTTTTGACTCTGGCAACAGTGGTACCAATGAGGTGGAGGCGAGGACTGTAGCGAATGCCATCATCCAGCATGCCCGCCAGAATCCAGAGCTATCCTTGGGCGTCGCCACGTTTTCTGTGAAGCAGCGTAAAGCGATTCAGGATCAGTTGGAATTGTTACGGCGGCAAAATCTGGAAACCGAAGCATTCTTTAATCTTCATCCTAATGAACCTTTTTTTGTTAAGAATCTGGAAAACGTCCAAGGCGATGAGCGGGATGTGATTTTTATTTCGGTCGGGTATGCCCGTAACGCGCAAGGATATCTGGCGATGCGTTTTGGACCGTTGAGCGCGGACGGTGGCGAGCGGCGCTTGAACGTGCTCATTAGCCGGGCGAAGAGGCGATGTGAAGTATTCTCCTCCATTACAGACGAAGACATTGACTTGGAACGGGGAAAAGGTAAGGGAGTTTACGCTTTCAAATTATTTCTGCATTACGCCCGTACTGGCCGCCTTGCCATGGCTCAAGCTACCGATCGGAATTATGAGAGTGCGTTTGAAATCCAGGTTGCAAAAGCCCTGCAAGAGCATGGCTGTCAAGTTCATCCGCAAGTCGGAATCGCTGGTTTCTTCATTGATTTGGCAATCGCAGATGCTGACCGACCAGGTCGATATATTTTGGGTGTCGAGTGCGATGGTGCGACCTATCACAGTTCACGGTCTGCTCGAGATCGAGACAGGTTGCGGCAGGCAGTTCTTGAGGATCACGGATGGATTATTCACCGAATATGGAGTGCCGACTGGTTTAACCGACCGAAAGACGAGCTTCAGCGCGTTCTAACTGCTATTGACGCTGCGCGGGAGGAACTAGACGCGCGGTTAGAACTCTCGTCCAAGAGAAGTCTTGCAGTGCCTGTAACGATAGTTAGTATTGATCGGGGAGGGGCGACTGAAATTGGTTTGGCCTCAATGGATGAAATGGAGAAGGAGCGTATTGCCTACATTGAAGCGAGGCCTGTGCGACCTGCGGGCGGTCACGAGCTTCATGAAACGCCAGTTGGCGTGCTTGCTGAACTCATAAAATCAGTCGTTGCTGTAGAGAGCCCTGTGCACGCCGATGAAATCATAGTTCGGTTGCGGTCCACGTGGGGGCTGAAGCGGGCGGGGGGGCGTATTCAAGCTGCAGTGGAGCGGGGACTTGAGCTTGTTCTCCAAGAAGAAGGAATTGTGATTGAAGATCGATTTATATCGATGAGGGGTGCGCCGATTATTGTCCGAGATCGAAGCGAGGTGATTTCCGACGCATTGCGTAAGCCAGAGATGTTACCTCCTAAGGAGATCGATATTGCGATTCGTAGCGTGGTCGAAAGAAACTTTGGGGCAAGTTCGGAAGAGATCGTGTTGTCAGTTTCTCGATCATTTGGATTTAAAGCTACCAGTAGTCACTTGCGTGAGCTGATTCAAGCGCGAGTGGAGAGGCTGGTTGGAAGAGCTGCACTGGTGCGTCAAGGAGATAATTTAGTGTTAAGCGACGCACCGATATGATCTTCGTTTGTCGGAGAGCGCGGCTTGTTTTGACGCAGAACGGCGGAGCGATTTTATCGATAAAGTCGCCGGATGAACAGCACCAATCTTATCAAACTCCTTCTTTCTCATGGTTGGTGCCATGTTTCTACGCGTGGCAGCCATCATAAGTTTCTTCATACTGCCTCGGGCAAGACTGTGATTGTTCCTCATCCCAAAAAAGATTTGTCTATCGGTCTTACCAAGGCTATCTTGAAGCAGGCGAATTTGAAATGAAGGCCACTATGCTTTATCCGATTTATGTCTGGAAGGATGAGGGCAGCGCCTATGGCGCTGCTTTTCCTGACCTTCCTGAGGTGTACACGGCAGCAGACGACTTGGATGATCTTCCCGCGATGGCACAGGAAGCTTTTATCGCAATGTATGACCGGGCAGAAGTAGTGCCGCCGCCTCCCACTCCTATCGAAAACTGGCGCGACAGTGACCGCTATCAAGGCGGATTCTGGTTGCAGGTCGAGCTTTATCTGCCTTAATTGCAGCCCACCCACACTGATGTTGAAATCGCTGATGGCAAGTCACTGCCTTGGAAAATGTTAGCATTGCTGAACATTTAATATTTTCAAGGACGTCTACGCTATGGTCAGGTTGCTGTGTTTGCTTTTGGTGATGACGCTTGCTGCCTGCGGCCGTCCGCAAGCGATCGATGGTTCTGTGCCACTGGCGGCAAGCACTGCGCCGGGACGCGGCAAGTTCCTGGCCTACCAGCATATTGTGACCATCGATACCGGGGAAGAGCAGATCCAGCCTTTGCTGGCCAGGTTGACGGCGGCCTGTCAGGCGGATCGGGAAAACAGTTGCATGCTGCTCAGCTCCAGCCTGGACGGCGGACGGCGCAACGAAGCCTCCCTGCGCGTGCGCGCCAAGCCTGCGGGGATAAACCAGCTGCTGGCACTGGCCGCCGCCGGCGGTGAGCTGGCGCGGCAGGAAACCAGTGTGGAGGATCTGGCGCGGCCGGTGTCCGACAGCACGAAACGCCTTGAGATGTTGCGCGCTTATCAGCAGCGCTTGACCGAGCTGGAACGCAAGCCCGGCATCGATGCCGATGCGCTGATCAAACTCTCCAGGGAGCAGGCCAGCGTGCAGGCTGAACTGGAGCAGGCCAGCGGCGAGAACAACCATCTGATGGAACGCATCAATCTGGACCTGCTCCATATCCATATCCAATCGGGCAGCCGCTCGTCCTTCTGGAGCCCGATCCGGCATGCGCTGTCCGACTTCAATGGCAATCTGTCCGGTGGCATCGCCAGTACGCTGACGGGCCTGGCATACCTGCTGCCGTGGTCGTTGATACTGGCCTTGATCTGGTGGCTGGCCCGCAAACTGTGGTGGCGTCGCGGGCAGGCGGGCAGCCGCTAGCTCAATCCTCCGGCGGATCGTTCAGCTTGGCCAGGTCCAGGCTGACCAGCGCCCAGATGCCGCCGGCATAGTCCGGCTCGCGCGACAGCAGTTCCACTTCGGAGGGTTTGATTTCAAAGGCCTTGCCCTGCTCGACCAGTTGGCCGACGTGGCCATAGATGGCCTTGGTGGCGTTGCTCATGGCCTTGTCCACCGTCTCGCCCGTAGTGACGCAGCCGGGAATGTCCGGCACGGTGACACCATACTTGGTGTTGCCTTTTTTTCGGATCAGGATAGGGATGTCCATTGCGCTTACCTCGGCTGTGGTCCGAAAGGCTGGTGAAATCAAAGACTTGCAGTTCCTAGTGTCATACAGCTTGCGGCTGGTTTCAAGCATTTTCGTGGCTGGCGTTGCCTTTATTGTGCAATGCATTAAAAATCGACATCGGAATGGTCTTGCGAGCCCATTTAAAAGTTCCTTCGGAGAAAAAAGAAGCCCCGCCGGCATTGCTGCGGGCGGGGCTAACAGGTACGGGTTTATTCTACTACATTTACAAAACGTCGCTGGCGTGGTCAGCCAGGCGTGAACGCTCGCCGCGCGCCAGGGTCACGTGACCGCTGTGCGACCATCCCTTGAAGCGATCCACCACATACGTCAGGCCGCTGGAGCCCTCGGTCAGGTAAGGCGTGTCGATCTGCGCGATATTGCCCAGGCACAGAATCTTGGTGCCGGGACCGGCGCGCGTGACCAGCGTCTTGACCTGCTTGGGCGTCAAGTTCTGCGCTTCGTCGATGATCAGGAACTTGTTGACGAAGGTGCGGCCGCGCATGAAGTTGAGCGATTTGATCTTGATGCGCGAGCGGATCAGGTCCTGCGTTGCAGCACGACCCCATTCGCCGCCGTCCGAATCGGACTTGTTGAGCACTTCGAGGTTGTCGTCGAACGCGCCCATCCATGGCGACATCTTCTCTTCCTCGGTGCCCGGCAGGAAACCGATGTCTTCGCCGACCGGCACCGTCACGCGGGTGACGATGATTTCGTTGTAGAGTTTGGTCTCCAGCACTTGCGCCAGGCCTGCGGCCAGGGCCAGCAGGGTCTTGCCGGTACCGGCCTGGCCCAGCAGGGTGACGAAGTCGCATTCCGGATTCATCAGCAAGTTCAAGGCGAAGTTCTGCTCGCGGTTGCGGGCGGTTACACCCCACACATTGTTCTTGTTGTGGCTGAAGTCGCGCAGCGTCTGCAGCACGGCGGTCTTGCCGTTGATCTGCTTGACCTGGCCGTAGAACGGCGTTTCGCCATTCTTCGGTTCCAGGAAGATGAACTGGTTGACCAGCAGCGACGGTACGAACGGACCGGTGACGCGATAGAACGTCGCGCTCTGGCCGTTTTTATTTTCCTGCCAGGATTCGAGGTCCTTGCCGTGCTTGGTCCAGAAATCGTCCGGCAGCTGGACGATGCCCGAGTACAGCAGGTCGGTGTCTTCCAGCACGTGGTCGTTGAAGTAGTCCTCGGCCGGCAGGCCCAGCGCGCGCGCCTTGATGCGCATGTTGATGTCCTTGGACACCAGCACCACGGGGCGGCCTTCCTGTTCCGCTTCCAGCGAGCGGACCACGGACAGGATCTGGTTGTCGGCCTTGCCGACCGGCAGGCCGACCGGCAGGTCCGCCGTTTGCAGGCGCGTCTGGAAGTACAGGCGGCCCTTGGCGTCCTTGTTGCCCAGCTTGGACAGCAGGATGCCGTTCTCGATGGCGTCGTCGTCGGTGTTGGAAACCAGCGCGTCCAAAGTGCGCGACACCTGGCGGGCATTGCGCGCCACCTCGGTCATGCCCTTCTTGTGGTTGTCCAGCTCTTCCAGCGTCATCATCGGCAGGTAGACGTCGTGTTCCTCGAAGCGGAACAACGACGATGGATCGTGCATCAGCACGTTGGTGTCCAGCACGAACAGCTTGGTGGTGCCGGTCTGGTCGGCGTGACGGCTGGTCGACGACTTGATCGCCACTTCATGCGGCTTGTGCTTGGCCGGGTGCGGCGCCTCGGCGGTGATCGGCGTGACCTTGCCGCGCGCGGCAGGTACGGGCTTGGCCTTGGCGGCCGGCTTGGCAGGTGCGGCCGCTGGCGCGATGCCGGCTGCAGCGTTCTTCAGTACGGCGGGCGCGGCCTTCAGCACGGACGCCACGGCTTTGGACTTGGTGGTGGTTTTTGGGGCTTTTGCAGGCGCCGCTTTCTTCGGCGCGGGCGCAGGCACAGCCGCGGCCACCGCTGCTACAGCGGGAACTGGACGCGGCCCTGTCGCTTTTGGATAATCTTTCGCCAGAAGTAAAGTCGCTGGCTTACTAGGTAATTTTGGCAGTGGCATCAGGATCTCATTTGAAAAAAATCTGGAGGAATCCGCCCATAGGTGAGTGCTCGCAATGCGAGCACGAACGCACACTCCCAACGTTGGAAACGTTGGGACCGGATGGGGTGGATGCTGGGTAAAACAGGGTTTAAAGACTGCCGACGGGCGCTCATCATGCCCGGAGAAAGTACCGCGTGGTGGCCGGCTGGCCACCATGTAGGGTGGTGGTGTGAATTACAGTGATGACTCAAAATGACTGGATATGGTTCGGTTGAGCAACTCCGGAAGCTGCAACGCGCATCCTGACACTAAGCCTGATGCGCTACAAATTCCAGCACTTCATCGACGTGACCCGCTACCTTCACGCCTCTCCATTCTTTCACCAATTGACCATGAGCGTCAATCACAAACGTACTGCGTTCGATGCCGCGCACCGTCTTGCCGTACATTTGCTTCATCTTCATGACGCCAAACTGCAGGCAGAGCGCTTCGTCGGGGTCGGAAATCAGCTCGAAGGGCAGGCCCAGCTTGGTCTTGAAGCTTTCGTGCGAGCGCAGCGAGTCGCGGCTGATGCCGTAGATTTCGGCGCCGGCGGCCTGGAATTGCTCGTGCAGGTCGCGGAACGCCATGTTTTCGGTGGTGCAGCCCGGGGTGTTGTCCTTGGGGTAGAAGAACAGCACCGTGTGACGCGCCGGACGGCCCGACAGCTGGAAGGTCTGGCCGCCGGTCATGGCGGCGGAAAAGTCGGGTACTACGGATGGGCTATCAGCCACAGGCACTCTCCTGAACGGTAGGCATTAAGAACGGGCGGCGCCCTGTACGATCAGCTGTCCCGAACGACCGGGCAGCTCACCCCAGGTAATCGGGCAAACCGGCATGGTCTGGTGCTGGACCTTCTGATGGTAATCGGCCATCGACGCCAGTTGGTAACCTTGCGCCTTCCATCCGGCCAATAACTGCTCGAAGATGGGGGCGAGTTTTTGCCCTTCAAGCTCGGAATGCAAAGTATATACGTGGTCGCGGGTGGCGCCGGCGGTCAGCTTGAGCAGGAAGGCGGCGATGTTGCCGGTGCCGATGGTGACACCGTCGATCTCGCGGCCCAGCAGCTCGTCCAGGGTCGGCAGCGTGGTCGGCAACTGGATGTGGGACAGCACTTTGTCGCCGTCGGACAAGCGGTGCGGACCGTCGCCAGGATGGGCCAGCGTGCCGTTCTCGTTGAGCATGCAGCGGCCGTCGGAGGCGTAGGCATAGCCGGCGGTGTCGTGCTCGGCGAAGGCGGCGTTGTTCATCTGCCAGCCGGCCGCGCCGTGGGTGCGCGGCGCGCTGCCGAACACCCGCGCAAAGCGGGCGGCGGCCTTGCGCATCATGCTGGTGGACCAGGCGCCGTCGCGCTTGGCGACGTTGTCCTGCCACAGCACGTGGTCCCAGGTATGGATGCCGCATTCGAAGCCGGCGTCGCGCACGGTGCGCATCTGGCCGGCGCATTCCTTGCCGATGTCCGGACCCGGCAGCAGGGTGCCGTACATCAGCGTCTTGAGGCCGTAATGCTCGACCACGGACGTGCGCGAGACTTTGCTGAAGAAGCCCGGGCGTAGCGCGCGGCGCAGCGCCCAGCCGGTGTGGTCCGGTCCCAGCGAAAACAGGAAGGTGGCCTGGGCCTTGTGGGCCTTCAGCATCTGCACCAGGTTGAGGGTGCCTTCACGGGTGCCGCGGTAGGTGTCGACATCAATCTTCAACACCATCAGCGGCGCTTGCGGTTGCAAAGTCTCGGTCAAATCTTAGTCCATCAGTTTTTGTGCTTCGGCCACCTGGCCGCGGTAGGCGTCGAAGATTTTCTTCAGCGCGTCGGCCATGGTGGTGGTCGGTTTCCAGCCCAGCTCTTCGCAGGTGTTGGTGATCTTCGGCACGCGGTTCTGCACGTCCTGGTAGCCGGTGCCGTAGTAGGCGCCCGAGGTGGTCTCGACGATCTTGACCTTGGCTGCGCCTTCGGCGTACTCGGGGTACTGCGGCGCCAGCGCCAGCATCATGCCGGCCAGCTCGCGGATCGAGTAGTTGTTGACCGGGTTGCCGATGTTGTAGATCTTGCCGGTGGCGGCGCCGTTCTTGTTCTCGATGATCTTCATCAGCGCGTCGATGCCGTCGTCGATGTCGGTGAACGCGCGTTTCTGCGCGCCGCCGTCGACCAGGGAGATGTTCTCGCCGCGGACAATGTGGCCGAAGAACTGGGTCACCACGCGCGACGAGCCTTCTTTCGGCGTGTGGATGGAATCGAGGCCGGCGCCGATCCAGTTGAACGGACGGAACAGGGTGAAGTTCAGGCCTTCCATGCCGTAGCCCCAGATCACGCGGTCCATCAGCTGCTTGGCGTTGGAGTAGATCCAGCGCGGCTTGTTGATCGGGCCGCAGATCAGCTCGGAGTTCTCGGGATCGAACTCGTCGTCGTGGCACATGCCGTACACTTCCGAGGTCGACGGGAACACCAGGTGCTTGCCGTACTTGGCGGCCGAACGGACGATGGGCAGGTTGGCCTCGAAGTCCAGCTCGAACACGCGCAGCGGCGCCTTCACGTAGGTCGACGGCGTGGCGATCGCCACCAGCGGCAGGATCACGTCGCACTTCTTGACGTGGTACTCGACCCATTCCTTGTTGATCGTGATGTCGCCTTCGAAGAAGTGCATGCGCGACTTGTACGCCTCGTTCTCCAGGACGTCGGTGATACGGTCGGTGCTCATGTCCATGCCGTAGACATGCCAGTCGGTCGTTTCCAGGATGCGCTTCGACAGGTGATGGCCGATGAAGCCGTTGACGCCGAGGATGAGGACTTTTTTCATTTGATAGTTACCCAGGTAATGTTCATTGTCCGCCAGCGGACAGCTCCGCCAGGCGGGATTGCAGCTGCTCGGCCGTGACGGGGACCCCGTCGGCCGTCAAGGCGGAAATCGTCAGCATGCGGCCATCGCCGCACACGCCAAAGATGCAATTATCCACTACTGTCAAGCCCGGTGGCAAACTTAGCGATACAACATTGCCGAAATTGCCAGACAGTCGGGCCCGTTGCAGCACGTAGCGCACGCCGCCGATATCGGTGAAGGCGCCGGGGTAGGGCGGGGCCACGGCGCGGTGCAGATTGTAGACGTCCTGGGCCGGCAGCAGCCAGTTGATGCGGCCGTCCTCGGGCTTGCGGCCGCCGAAGTAGCCGCCCTTGCTCAGGTCGTTCTTGGTGCGCGGCGCCGTGCCGGCCAGCAGCGTCGGCAGCACGCGCCACAGCGCCTGCTCGGCCGCCACGGTGACCTTGCCGAACACTTCGAAGGCGGTGTCGTCCGGCAGGATGGGCACTTCCATCTGCGAGACGATGGCGCCAGCGTCCGGCTTGACGGTCATCTCGTGCAGCGTGGCGCCGGTGACGGTGGCGCCGTGCAGCACCGCCCAGTTGACCGGCGCGCGGCCGCGGAATTCCGGCAGCAGCGAGCCGTGCATATTGAACGCGGGCGCCACCGCCAGCAGCTCGGCCGGCAGCATGTTGCGGTAGTAGAAGCTGAACATCAGGTCGGGGGCGATGTCCCTGATCTGCTCCAGCAGCTCCGGCGACCTGGCGTCGGCCGGCGTGATGTAGGGGATGCCCTCGGCCTGGCACAGCGAAATCACCGATTCGAACCAGATGTTCTCGTCGGAGCTGTCCTCGTGCGTGACCACCAGCGCGACATCGACGCCGCCGGCCAGCAGCACCTTCAGGCAACGTACGCCGACGTTGTGGTAGCCGAAGACGACGGCGCGTTGTTTGTTGAAATCAGTCATGGCCTCGGCCTACGGTACGTTTTTCCACGCCGGCCGGCGCGTCGGGCGACTGGCCGGGGTTTTGTTCCAATATCGTTTGTACCACGTAGCGCGGGCGCGCGCGCACCTGCTGGAAGATGCGGCCCACGTATTCGCCCAACAGGCCGATGCCGAACAGGATGGTCCCCATGAAGAAGAACGCGATCGCGAACAGCGTGAACAGGCCTTCCGCTTCCGCGCCCAGGAACAGGCGGCGCACCAGCAGCACGAACACCAGCAGACCCGAGGCGATCGACAGCAGGATGCCGAACATCGAGAAGAATTGCAGCGGCACCAGCGAGAAGCCGGTGACCAGATCGAAATTCAGGCGGATCAGGCTGTACAAGGAGTACTTCGATTCGCCGGCCGAGCGTTCCTCGTGCTCGACGATGATCTCGGTCGGCTTGCGCGAGAAACGATAGGCCAGCGCCGGCACGAAGGTGTTGACCTCGCCGCACTGGTTGACCAGGTCGATCACATTGCGGCCATAGGCGCGCAGCATATTGCCCTGGTCGGTGATCTTGATGTTGGTGATGCGCTCGCGCAGGCGGTTCATGGCCTTGGACGCATAGGTGCGCCACGCCGAATCCTGGCGCTTGCGGCGGATCGAGCCGACGTAGTCGTAGCCTTCGCGGATCTTGGCCACCAGGTTGCCGATTTCCTCGGGCGGGTTCTGCAGGTCGGCGTCCAGCGTGATCATGATGTCGCCGCGCGAGGCTTCGAAGCCCGCCAGGATCGCCATGTGCTGGCCGTAGTTACCGTTGAACAGCACCACGCGGGTGACGTCGGGACGGGTGCGGAACTGCTCGGCCAGGATGGAGACCGAGTTGTCGCGGCTGCCGTCGTTGACGAACACGATCTCGTAGGTCGTGCCGAGCTTGTCGAGCGCCGGATACAGGCGGTCGAACAAGGCTTGCAGGCCGGCCTGCTCGTTGTAGATCGGAATGACAACGCTAATTTCTGGTTTAAAGTCTGGCTTCATATGCGACGACACACTCATTTGATCAGGATCGCTTTCACGGCGGCGACGGCACGGTCGACATCGGCCGTGGTCATGGCATAGAACATCGGCAGGGTCACCGTCAGGCGGCCGACTTTTTCCGACACGGGGAACATGCCCTCCTTGAAGCCGCGCTCGCGGTACATGGTGAACAGGTGGATGGGCGCGTAGTGGTAGCCGGTGCCGATGTTGAAGCGCTCCTGCATCGCACGCATGAAGTCGGCGCGGGTGGTCGGGCCGTTATCGGGCAGCAGGATCTGGAACAGGTGGTAGTTACTATTCGCTTTGCTGGTGTCGAAGGCCTGCACTGGCAGCTGGGCGCCGGACAGCGTTTCGAACTCCGGACCGAAGGCCTGGTAGTAATGGCGCGCCAGGTTGCGGCGGTGCGCGGTGATGTTGTCGATATTGGCGAACTGGCCCAGGCCGATGGCGGCCATGATGTCGCTCATATTGTACTTGCCGCCGAGGACATCGACATCGATGCCGTCGACGCCGCTGCGGGTCACGCCCTGCAGGCGGTACTTCTCGGCCAGTTTGGCTTCTTCTAGGTTGTTGAGCACCAGCGCGCCGCCTTCGCCGGTGGTGATGTTCTTGTTGGCCTGGAAGCTGAACGAGACGAAATCGCCGAACGAGCCGATGCGCTTGCCGTTCCACTCGGAACCGAAGGCCTGGGCCGCGTCTTCGATCACGCGCAGATTGTGCTTCCTGGCGATGGCGTACAGACGGTCCATGTCGACCGGCAGGCCGGACAGGTAGACCGGGATGATGGCCTTGGTGCGCGGCGTGATCGCGGCTTCCACCTGGTCCAGGTCGATGTTGCGGGTGACCGGGTCGATGTCGGCAAACACCGGCGTGGCGCCCACTTCGATGATGACGTTGGCGGTGGCGACCCAGGAGATCGAGGTGGTGATGACTTCGTCGCCGGCGCCGATGCCGGCGATGCGCAGCGCGATCTCCATCGTGCAGGTGCCGGAATTGAAGGTGCGCACAGGGCGGCCGCCGAAGTATTCGGACATCTGGGCTTCGAAGGCGGCCACTTTGGGGCCGCTGGTGATCCAGCCGGAACGCAGCACGTCGCTGACGGCGGCGATGGTTGCCTCATCGATGGTAGGTTTCGAAAATGGCAAGAAAGGTAGGGCGGAGGTCATGGGTGTGGCTCTCGTTATGCTCTCGTTATTGATTTGGCTTATGGCCGCATTCTAAATTGTTCGTCAGGTACGCGCCAGCAAGGCGACGCCCACCAGGATGATGCCGATGGCGACCAGGCGCTGCACCGTCAGCGCCTCGCCGAACAGATACCAGGCGCCGATGGCGGTGACCACGTAGCCCAGCGACAGCATCGGGTAGGCGATCGACACGTCCACCCGCGACAGCGCGATGATCCACAGCACCACCGACAGCACGTAGCAGGTCAGGCCGCCGATGATGGGCAGCTGCATCGCCACCTTGAGGCCGACCGAGAACAGGTTGTTCAGCGTCAGGTGGATCTCGCCGACGTTCTTGGCGCCGGCCTTGAGCAGCAGCTGGGCGATGGCGTTCAACAGCACGCCAAAGACGATAAAACCGAAAGTTGCGATATTCATGTGTTTTTTTAATAAGTTACAGGTTGGCGACCACGACACGGCGCGTATCCTCGGCCACCACGCGCATCGGCAGGCCGTCGTTCTTCAGCTCTTCGTACTTCTCCGGGCTGAGGATGGCCAGCGCCTTGACGCCTTGCCTGGTCTGCGCGTTCCACTGCGCGACGAACTCGTCGACCGTCGGAATCGACAGCTCCGGCTGCTGGCGCAGGCCGAAGGTGAACTCGTCCCAGTAATCGACCAGCACCACGGTGCGGCGCAGGTAGAAGGTCATCGACTGCTCGTAGGTGGTGACCGAATAGATTTTGGTGTCCGGCTTGAGTTCGGGCAGCATCTTCAGCGCCACGGCTTTGCCGGAGCGCATTTTGCCGTATGGCTCGAAGCCGGCCAGGATCAGCTGGGTGGCGGCGAAGCCGGCCACGGCCATGGTGAGCACGGTCAGGTCGCGCCGTAGGTGGCGCGCATGCAGCAGCGCCAGCGCGCCGCCGGCGGCGGCCACGATGCCGGCCATCAGCACCCACGGCTGGTAGGCTTCCAGCAGTGCGGTTTCCTCGGGATGGCGCACCGCCATGGTGACCATCTGCGGCACCGCGGCCACGCCGGCCGCGCCGATCAGCATCAGCAGGCCGGCGGCGATCATGCGGCTGCGGCGCGAGGCGTTTTCCAGGTCGACCGCGATCAGCAGGGCCAGCGCCGGGAAGATCGGCAGGATGTAGCCGGGCAGCTTGGAGCTGGAATAGCTGAAGAAGAAGAAAATGAACACGGCCCAGATCAGCAGCATCAGCTTGGGCTGAAACACGCCGTTGCGCTCGCGGCGCACGGCGCCCCACAGCGCCTGCGGCAGCAGGCCCAGCCACGGCACGATGCCGGGCGCCAGCATCACGAAGAAGTAGTACCACGCGCCTTCGCGGTGGTGGGTCTTGAGGAAGAAGCGTTCCCAGTGCTCGTGCACGAAGAAGAAGTAGGGCTGTTCGGGGTTGCGCAGCGCCACCAGCACGAACCACGGCGTGGCGACAGCGAAGAACAGCAGCAGGCCCTTGCCCAGGTGCAGGCGCTTCCAGATGGCGAAATCGCCCGACAGCGCCGAGTACAGCACCAGCACCGCGCCCGGCAGCACCAAGCCGATCAGGCCCTTGGCCAGCACCGCCAGCGCCATGCCGGCCCAGCAGGCCAGCATCCAGTTGCGGCGTTCGCGCTCGCCAGCGTCGTCGCGCTGGGCGATCATCACTGCGCACAGCACGATGGTCATCATGCCCGACAGGCTCATGTCCAGCGAATCGATCTGGCCGGAGGCCACCCAGAACAGGCTGGAACCGAGCGCCAGCGCGGCGTAGAAGCCGGCGCGGGCGCCGAACACGCGGTTGCCGGCGTAGCCGGTCAGGATCACGCCGCCCAGGCCGCACAGGCCGGTCCACAGGCGCGCCTGCCATTCGCCCAGGCCGAACACGGCAAACGAGGCCGCGTTCATCCAGGTTTGCAGCGGCGGCTTTTCAAAATACTTGATGCCGTTCAGGCGGGTGGTGATCCAGTCGCCGGTGGCGAGCATTTCACGCGCCATTTCGGCGTAGCGGCCCTCGTCGGGCGGCACCAGCGTGCGCACTCCCAGCATGTACAGCCAGACGATGATGAACGCGGCCAGCAGTGACCAGACGATTTTCTTGGAGTTGTACAGGTCGTTCATCAGGCGGGGTTGCCCTCGTTGTGGTCGATGATCAAAGCTAAGGTGACCTTGCGGCCTTCGCCCATCAAGATGTTGTAGGTGCGGCAGGCGGCCTGGCTGTCCATGCATTCGACGCCGATGCGGCGCATGGTCAGCGCGGCGGTCAGGCGCGGGTGGATGAAGCGCTGCTTGGCGCCGGTGCCGAGGATGACCACGTCCGGGCTGTCGGCGCCGATGGTGTCGAAATGCTCTGCGGTAATAGATTCGAAGGTGGGGGCGTCCCAGGCGCGCGGCGGGATTTCCGGCAGCACGATCAGGCTGTAGTTGTAGCGCTGGGCGTTGATTTCGACGCCGGTTTCATCGTAACCGGTAACAGTCTGGTATTTTTGGGTATCGCTGGCGTGGAGCTTCATGACAGAAATCGCGGTTTTAGTCGGCAAAAGAAGCGCCATTGTAGCGTTTTTCCGGGATGTTCCTGAGCTTTCCACCCCTCAAAGGTTGATTAAATGGGAGGCTTTCGGCAGAATGGGTCTTTTCGCATTGCAGCACGGGCCGCCGGGGCATTTTGGCAGTCCTGAGCGGTTTGCCTCACCAAGACAGGATTTTATTTTGCGACCGATTCAAAAATCGAACAAATTAGCGGAAGTCTGCTACGAGATTCGCGGCCCGGTGCCGGAAAAAGCCCGGCAGATGGAAGAAGAAGGCCATAAGATCACGAAGTTGAATATCGGCAACCTTGCCGTGTTCGGCTTCGATCCGCCCGATGAAATCGTCCAGGACATGAAGATCAACCTGCCCAACGCGGCCGGTTACACCGATTCCAAGGGCATGTTCGCGCCGCGCAAGGCCGTGGTGCACTACACCCAGAGCAAGAATATTCCGGGCGTGACCATCGAGGATGTTTATCTGGGCAACGGCGCATCCGAGCTGATCGTCATGTCGATGAACGCGCTGCTCAACACCGGCGACGAGGTGCTGGTGCCGGCGCCCGACTATCCGCTGTGGACCGCCGCGGTGTCGCTGTCGGGCGGCACGCCGGTGCACTATGTGTGCGACGAGATGCAGGACTGGTTCCCGGACATCGAGGACATGCGCCGCAAGATCACCTCCAACACGCGCGCCATCGTCGTCATCAACCCCAACAATCCGACCGGGGCGCTGTACCCGGTCGAGCTGCTGCTGCAGATCATCGAACTGGCGCGCCAGCACCAGCTGATCATCTACGCCGACGAAATCTACGACAAGGTGCTGTACGACGGCGTCGAGCACGTCTCGATCGCCTCGCTGGCCGACGACGTGCTGTTCGTCACCTTCAACGGCCTGTCGAAGAACTACCGCGCCTGCGGCTACCGCGCCGGCTGGATGGTGGTGTCGGGCCAGAAGGACCATGCGAAAGATTACATCGAGGGCCTGAACATGCTGGCCTCGATGCGCCTGTGCGCCAACGCGCCGGGCCAGTTTGCGATCCAGACCGCGCTTGGCGGCTACCAGTCCATCCAGGACCTGGTGGGGCCGGGCGGACGCCTGCTCAAGCAGCGCGACCTGGCCTACAAGCTGCTCACCGATATTCCAGGCGTAACCTGCGTCAAGCCGAAAGCTGCGCTGTACATGTTCCCACGCCTCGATCCGAAGATCTACCCGATCGCGGACGACCAGCAATTCGCCTACGAGCTGCTGGCCGAAACCAAAGTGCTGATCGTCCAGGGCAGCGGCTTCAACTGGATCGCGCCGGATCACTTCCGCGTTGTGTTCCTGCCGAATTCGGATGATATGGTCGAAGCTTTCGGCCGTATCGCCAAGTTCATGGAAGGCTACCGGAAACGTCACGGCGCCAGCTTCTAACTTCGCCGTCATTCCCGCGCAAGCGGGAATCCATAGGCCGCGTGATAGCCGGCTCAGTATGGATTCCCGCCTGCGCGGGAATGACGGGTTTAAATTATAGAAACGATTTATATGAAACCCATCAAAGTAGGTTTGCTCGGCGTCGGTAACGTCGGTGGCGGCACGTTCGACGTGTTGTTGCGCAATCAGGAAGAAATCCGCCGCCGCGCCGGCCGCGGCATCGAAATCGTCGCGGTCTCGGCCCGCAACCTGGAGCGCGCCAAGCAGCGCACCGGCGGCAAGGTCAAGGTGGTGTCCAGCCCGTTCGACATCGTCAACGATCCGGACATCGACATCGTCGTCGAGCTGATCGGCGGCTACGACGAGGCCAAGGCGCTGGTGCTGCAAGCCATCGCCAACGGCAAGCACGTGGTCACCGCCAACAAGGCGCTGCTGGCCGTGCACGGCAACGAGATCTTCGCCGCCGCGCAAGCCAAGGGCGTGATGGTGGCGTTCGAGGCGGCCGTGGCCGGCGGCATCCCCATCATCAAGGCGCTGCGCGAAGGCCTGACCGCCAACCGCATCGAATGGTTCGCCGGCATCATCAACGGCACCACCAACTTCATCCTGTCCGAGATGCGCGACAAGGGCCTGGACTTCGGCACCGTGCTCAAGCAGGCGCAGGAGCTGGGCTATGCCGAAGCCGACCCGACCTTCGACATCGAAGGCGTGGACGCGGCGCACAAGGCCACCATCATGTCGGCGATCGCCTTCGGCATTCCGGTGCAGTTCGACAAGGCGCACGTCGAGGGCATCTCCAAGCTCAACGCCATTGACATCCGCTACGCCGAGCAGCTGGGCTACCGCATCAAGCTGCTGGGCATCGCCAAGCGTGCCAAGGTCAACGGCACCGAAGGCGTGGAACTGCGCGTGCACCCGACGCTGATCCCGTCCAAGCGCCTGATCGCCAACGTCGAAGGCGCGATGAACGCCGTGCTGGTGCATGGCGACGCCGTCGGCGCCACGCTGTACTACGGCAAGGGCGCAGGTTCCGAGCCGACCGCCTCGGCCGTGATCGCCGACCTGGTCGACATCACCCGCCTGGCCACGGCCGACGCCGAGCACCGCGTGCCGCACCTGGCCTTCCAGCCGAACGCGATGACCGACATCGAGATCCTGCCGATGGCGGAGATCACCACCAGCTACTACCTGCGCATGAACGTCAGCGACCAGCCGGGCGTGCTGGCCGACCTGACGCGCATCCTGGCCGACGCCACCATCTCGATCGACGCCATGATGCAGAAGGAACCGGCGGACGGCGAGACCCGCACCGACATCATCTTCCTGACGCACCAGACGCAGGAGAAGAACGTCATGACGGCCATCGCCAAGATCGAAGGCCTGGCCACCGTGTGCGGCCAGGTCACCAAGATCCGCCTGGAAAACCTGAGCTAATAATTCCTACGGGGGTCAAGTCTGACATTCGGACACGAGCTCTGCCGTAACGCCAGTTACGGCAGAGCTCGTGTCCGAATGTCAGACTTGACCCCCGCTGTTTGGGCGAAAAAAAAACCGGACAGCATCTACGCACGCTGTCCGGTGAAGGGTTACTCCTATTAATACCGGGGTCTTGCTCTTGCTACTACTGCTACTGCTTACTTCGAAGCGACGGTCAGTTCGCTTTTCACTTCTTTCACGCCCGGCACGGCCGATGCAACCTGGATGGCCTTGGTGCCGATATCGGTGCTCGCTACGGAGCCGCTCAGCACAACCACGCCGTCGGTGGTGGTCACGCCGATTTGTTTTTGATCTGCCAGGGAAGCTTTGATTTTGCTGGTGATGGCGTCGTCGTTGGTGGCGGCGCCGGTCTTGGCGGCGCCAGCCATTGCGGCTTCGGTCTGGCCGGCAGCGAATGCGGTGCCAGTGGCGGCAGCGGCGGTCAGGGTTGCAGCAACCAGCAGGCGGGCGATCAGTTTGGTAGTCATCATGATTTGCTTCCTTCTTTCAAGTTTAAGGGTGAAACGTCAGTGACGTTATCCTCTCCTTTGCAAACCCCGTGCCAGCCATAATAATCCTTTAAAAATCAATCGCTTAAAGTGTATATTCCTTCCGGGAATTTACCAGCCATGGTATTTCCGGCCATATTGCCCGGTTTTTGTCGGGAGATGGCGACAAGCTTCCGCCACCACGCCGTAAGTGCTTGATTTGCCGGCGTTTATTCCTGTCGCTCGGAGGCGACAGCGCTGCCGTCGCCGCGGAACAGGCTGGCGTCCAGATCGTATTTCTGCAGCAGGCGGTAGAACTCCGTGCGGTTGCGTTCGGCCAGGCGGGCGGCGTCGGCCACGTTGCCGTCAGTGAGTTTCAGCAGCTGGACCAGGTAGTTGCGCTCGAAGCGCTGCTTGGCTTCGGTGTAGCTCAGCACTTCCAGCGACGGCACCCGCAGCGCCCGCTGCACCAGCGACAGGGGCACCAGCGGCGCGGTCGCCAGCGCGCACACGTGCTCGACCACGTTGTACAGCTGGCGCACATTGCCCGGCCAGGCCGCCGTGGTCAGCGCCTCCAGCGCGCCGGGCGCGTAGCCGCGCACCGTTTTGCCGTATTTGGCGGCCAGCGCTTGCAGGAACTGGGTCGCCATCGGCGCGATGTCCTCGCGCCGCTGCGACAGCGGCGGCAGGGTCAGTGTGATGACGTTCAGGCGGTAGTACAGGTCTTCGCGGAACTGGCCTTCGTGCATGGCCACGTCGAGGTCGCGGTGGGTGGCCGACAGGATGCGCACGTCCACCGGCCGCGCCACGTCCGAGCCCAGCTGGCGCACCACGCGCTCCTGCAGCACCCGCAGCAGCTTCACCTGCAGCAGCAGCGGCATGTCGCCGATCTCGTCGAGGAACAGCGTGCCGCCGTCGGCCGCCTGCAGCAAGCCTTCGCGGCTGGCCACGGCGCCGGTGTAGGCGCCCTTGACGTGGCCGAACAGTTCGGACTCCAGCAAGGCCTCCGGGATGGCGCCGCAGTTGACGGCGATGAACGGCGCCTTGCTGCGCCGGCTGGCGCGGTGGATGGCGTTGGCCAGCAGCTCCTTGCCGGTGCCGCTTTCGCCGCGGATCAGGATGCTGGCGTCGGAGGCGGCCACCAGCCGCGCTTCGGCCAGCAGCTCGTCCATGCACTGGCTGCGGCTGATCAGGCCGGCGCGCCAGGCGTGGTCGCCGCTGGCGGGGCCGGCGTCCGGCGCGGACAGGCTCAGCGCCTGCACGATGCGCTCCAGCAGCGTCTTGGCGTCGAAGGGTTTGGTCAGGTAGGCGTAGGCGCCCAGCGTGGTGGCCTCGACCGCGTCGGGGATGGTGCCGTGCGCGGTCAGCAGGATCACCGGCAGCGCCGGCCAGGCGCTGCGGATTTCCTGGAACAGCGACATGCCGTCGCGGTCCGGCAGGCGGATGTCGCTGATGACCAGGCGCGGCAGCTCGATCGCCATGCGCGCCAGCGCCGCCTCCGCGCTGCCCACGGCCGTCACGCGGTAGCCGTTGGCGCTCAGGCGCATGGAGAGCAGCCGCAGCAGGTCGGCGTCGTCGTCCACCAGCAGCAGGTGGGCGCCCTGGCCGGCGGCGACGCTGCGCGGGGCACCGTTGTCGCCGGCGCGGGTCAGCGCGCCCGGTTCGCGGGCGGCTGCCTCCCCAACCGCGCCGGCTTCGCGGGCGGCGGCCGGTGCAGTCGCTGCGGCCGGCGGCTGGCCTGCGACCGGGGTGGCGAGGTTGGCGCGCGCGCCGCTCATTTGATCACCGCCTGCGGACCGGGCGCCGGACGGGCCGGCAGCGTGCGCTCGATGGTCTTCAGGCCTTCCAGCATTTCGTTGAGCTGGTCGATGCGGCGCTGGCTGTCCTTTTGCTGCACGGCCAGCTTGTCGGCATGCTCGGCCAGCCGGCGCGTCTCCGCACAATTGCTGGACAACAGCTGCGCCAGCGCCTTGAACGGCTGCGCCTCGGTCTCGGTGGCGGTGGCCACACTGTCGAGCAGCGCCTGCGCGCGCGCCAGGTCGCCGCTGCCGCGCGTCAGCATCAGCACCATGCCCATCTGGACCGCCACGCGCGGGCTGCGCTGTTGCAGGCCCAGTCCGCTCAACTCCTTCAGCATGTCGCCCTGCGTCATCTTGCGCAGCTGCTGGTGATAGCTGAGCAAGGGCCCGACTTCATCCGGCGGCGGCGGCGGCGGCAGTTCGACGATGGCCGGTGGCGGCGGCAGCGTCACATCGGCCGGCGTCGGCAGCGTCGGCCGGGGCGCGGTCAGCGAGCAGGCGGCCAGCGTCAGGCTGAGCACCAGCAACAGCAGCGAGGAGGTCAAATCATATTTCATAAGGCAAGTCGATTCTGAAGTGCGCGCCCCGGTCGGAGGGCAGCAGTTGCAAGGCGCCGCCGTGGGCGGCGATGTATTCGTGCACGATGGACAGGCCGATGCCATTGCCCCGGCGTGCGCCGGCCGGCTGGCGCTCGCCCTGATAAAACGGTTCGAAGATGCGCGCCGCGTCGGCCGGCGCCACGCCCGGCCCCTGGTCGATGCAGTCGAGCAGCAGCTTGCGCTCCGATTCGGCGAGACGGAACACGATCTGTCCGCCCCGCGGGCTGAAGCGCAGCGCGTTCGACAGCAGGTTGCCGACGGCGACCGCCAGCTTGTCGGCGTCGACGGCGATCGGCGCGGCCTGGCCTTCGATGGCCACGCTCAGGCCGGCCGCCTGCCATTGCAGGCGCTGGTCGGCGATGGCTTGCGCCAGCAGCGCCGCCATGTCGGTCGGCTTGCGCCGCACATGGTGCGCATCGAAGGTGGCGGCGTTGTAGCGCAGCAGCGCCTCGATCTGCGATTGCAGCGCTGCCGTGTTCTGGTTGAGGATGCCGGCGATCTCGCGCTGGTTGGGCGAGAGCGCGCCGGCCACGCCGTCCTCCAGCAGCGCCACGCCCTCGCGCAGCGCCGCCAGCGGCGTCTTGAGCTCGTGCGAAATGTGGCGCAGGAAGCGGGCCTTGTCCTCCTCCAGGTCCGACAGCCGCTGGCGCAGCCAGTTCAGTTGCTGGCCCACGCGTTGCAGGTCGCTGGGGCCGCGCACGGCGATGGCCTGGTCGTAGCGGTTCTCGCCGAGCCGGTCGATGGCCGATTCGATCTGCGCCAGCGGCCGCGACAGCCACAGGCCGAAGCCGCCCGCCAGCAGCGCCGCCAGCACGATGGATGCCATCACTTGCCCCTTCAGGATGCCGCGCCGCTGGTCCAGCTCGCTGAGCAGCTCGCTGTTGCGGCGCTCGACCTCCTGTTTGACCTCGTCGGCCAGCTCCGCGTTCACCGACGGCAGCGGCGCCAGCACTTTTTCCAGCGCCTGCTGGCGCGCGCTCGAACGCGGCCGCGCCGGCGCCTGCAGGATGGTCCAGGCCTGCTCGCCGGCATGGCGCCAGCGCTCGAAGGTGCCGGGCGGCGTGTAGGGCAGGGCGGCGGCCACCGCGTCCAGCGCGGTGCGCGCCTCGCGCCAGGCGTCGGCGTAGCGCTTGCGGAAGGCGGGATCGTCCAGCACCAGGAACTGGCGCGCGCTGCGCGCCATCGCCACGCTGCGCTCGGCCAGTTGCTGGGTGTTCTCGGTCAGTGCCAGGGCGTGGCGTCCACTGTCGCGGCTGTGGGCGGCGAGCCGGTCGAGGGTCCACAGCGCGTGTAGCGAAGCGGCGCTCAGCAGCACGGCGATCAGCAGGAAGACGCCCAGCAGCAGCTGGCGAAACGAAAGTTTCGTAAGCATCGTCGTTAAATAGTCTCTATATTGGCTGAATGATATGACTAAAGCGCCCCTACAGCCTGTTCGATTGGTTGCGTTGTTGGCCGGCACGGACGCGGAATTTTAGGTTGCGCATGGCAACACTATTCGATTACGCTGATTTGCAAATATGCTTATGCCGATTTAACCTTTGGGGAGTGTCATGGCTAGTCTTCTGCGCCGTCTGTCGATACAGCAAAAACTGATGCTCAGCATGGCGGCCTGCCTGCTGCTGTTCCTGGTGGTCTCGGCCACGCTCAGCGTGGTCATGACGGGCAACAGCATCCGCGAGCGCGTGGTGACCCAGGAGCTGCCGGCCGAGGTGGGCGAGATTCGCAACGACATCCTGCGCCAGATCGGCGAACCGCTGGCGGCCACGCTGTCGGTCAGCGCCAACACCTTCCTACTGGACTGGGAGAAAGCCGGCCTGCCGGACAGCGGCCTGCCGGCCTGGATCGCCTACGCGGCCAGCATCCGCAAGTCCGCCAAGGCGGCGGCGGTGTCGTGGGTGTCCGGCAGCACCGGCAAATATTTCGACGAGAAAGGCTACAGCCGCACGCTGGACAAGGGCGCCGCGGCCGACCAGTGGTTCTTCAGCTTCCTCGCCAGCGGCAAGCCGTATTCGCTCAACCTGGACAAGGAGCCGGGCGCCACCACCTACAACGTCTTCATCAACACCCGCTTCGACACCGGCGACGGCAAGATCGGCGTGGCCAGCCTGGGGCTGTCGGTCAACAAGCTGGCCGAGACCATCCGCAGCTACAAGGTCGGCGCATCCGGCTTCGTCTATCTGGTGCGGCCGAACGGCATGCTGATCGTGCACCGCGATGCCGCGCTGGCGGACGGCCAGCATTTCATGAAGGACCTGCCGGGCTTTAACGCCGAGCTGACCACCCAACTGCTGGGCGGCCAGAGCTACGCCAGCGCCAGTTACTCGGCGCCGGGCGGCAAGCGCCTGGTGGCGTCGTCGTTCGTGCCGGAGCTGAATATGTATGTCATCGCCGAAGTGCCGGAGGCCGAGGTGCTGGGCGCGGTCACGCGTTCGGTGACGGTGTCGGCGCTGGTGGGCGGCCTGGTGGGCGGCGGCATCGGCCTGTTCGTGGTGTTCCTGGTCAGCCGCGCGATCGCGGCACCGGTGGCGCGCGCCGCGCACATGCTGGGCGAGATCGCCGACGGCAACGGCGACTTGAGCCGCCGCATGACGGTCGAGAGCGAGGATGAGGTGGGCGCGCTGGCCGATGGGTTCAACCGCTTCGTGTCGTCGCTGAACGCCACCATCCGCAAGGTGCGCGACAGTACGGAGACCATCGCCACCGCGTCCAGCGAGATCGCCAGCGGCAACCTGGACCTGTCCTCGCGCACCGAGGCGCAGGCGTCCAGCCTGGAGGAGACCGCGTCGGCGATGGAGGAGTTGACGGCCACCGTGACGCAGAACGCGGAAAGCGCCAAGCAGGCCAACCAGCTGGTGCAGTCGGCCTCCGGCTACGCGACCGAGGGCGGCGAGGTGGTGGGCCGCGTGGTGCAGACCATGGTGTCGATCAAGGACAGCTCGCGCAAGATCGTCGACATCATCGGCGTGATCGACGGCATCGCCTTCCAGACCAACATCCTGGCCTTGAACGCAGCGGTGGAGGCGGCGCGCGCCGGCGAGCAGGGTAGGGGCTTCGCGGTGGTGGCGTCCGAGGTGCGCAACCTGGCGCAGCGTTCGGCCAGCGCGGCCAAGGAGATCAAGGAGCTGATCGGCGATTCGGTGACCAAGGTCGATGCCGGCAGTGCGCTGGTCGACGAGGCCGGTGTCACGATGAGCAAGATCGTGTCGTCGGTGGAGCAGGTGACCAGCATCATGGGCGAGATCGTCGCCGCCAGCCACGAGCAGAGCGAAGGCATCGCGCAGGTCAACCTGGCGGTGACCGAGATCGACAGCACCACGCAGCAGAACGCCGCGCTGGTGGAGCAGGCGGCAGCCGCTGCCGGCTCGTTGCAGGAGCAGGCCGCGCACCTGGCGGAAGTGGTCAGCGTGTTCAAGCTGGAGGAGGCGCCGCGCGCCGGCGCTACCCGCCTGGCGCTGCGCCAGGCGCGCTAGCGCCACCGAACAACTGCGCCGCCGCGGCGGCTCGCAGGATATTTCGGATGCGATGACGTAGACCCTCGAATGCTGGCTCGCAGCCCCCGCCGGAGCCGATCCCGCAGGCTTGCAAGGCGACCAGATCTAGGCTAGAGACTAGAATTAAACGCCAATTGCGCGGCGAACGCGCGCTTGTACGCAGGTCGCGCCTCTCCTCGGGCGACATAGGCAGCCAGGCCGGAAAATTCATCCAGAATGCCCGACGGCCGCAGCCTGAGCAGCACCGATACCATGGTCAGGTCGCCCGCGCTGAACGCGCCATCCAGCCATTCGGCATCCGCCAGGCGCGCAGAGAGCTGGCCCAGGCGGTGGCGGATACGATCAACGATCAGAGGCAGGCGCTCCTTGGTCCAAGGTTTATCCCCCTCCAGAAATTTCGCGGTGACCAGTTCAAGGATAGGCGGTTCCACCGTGTTGAGCGCGGCAAATATCCATGTCACCGCGCGGGCCCGGGCGTTGGCCTCGTCCGGCAGCAAACCCGCGTGATGCGAAGCGATGTGGAAGATGATCGCGCCGGACTCGAACAGCGCCAGGTCGCCTTCCTCATAGGTCGGGATCTGGCCGAAGGGATGAATCGCCAGATGCGCCGGCTCCTTCATCGCGGTGAATGAAACCGGGCGCACCTCGTAGGGCAGTCCCACTTCCTCAAGTGCCCAGCGGACGCGCGTGTCGCGTGCCAGTCCCATGCCGCCGTCGGGCGACCGTTCAAATGCAGTAATGGTGAGTGTCATCATGGTCTCCTGGTGATTAAGATGACGACGAACGACTCGCCACCAAATCGACATGTCACGCCAAATCTTTTCATTCATGGGCCGATGCACGCGCTGGCCCGGTGATATGATGCCCAGGTTTCCCAATAAGGCTACCCGAGCATGTATATCGTCAATCTGACTTATCTGAAACCGCTGGCGGAACTGGAGGCGCATCTGGCCGCGCATCGCGCCTTCCTCGACGAGCAGTATGCGCGCGAGATGTTTCTCGCTTCGGGTCCCAAGAACCCGCGCGACGGCGGTGTGATTATTGCGAGTGGACGGCTGTCGCGCGCGGAGCTCGACGGCTTGCTGGCTCAGGACCCGTTCGCGCGGAACGGAATCGCCAGCTATCAGGTGACGGAGTTCGCGGCCACCAAGCACCACCCGGCGCTGGCGGCCTTGCTGTAATCAGGCGGCAGGACCGACGTCCATGCCGTCGTAGGATTCGAGCTGGTGCTCTTCGGCGAAGACGTAGAACTCCTGGTTGCGGGCGTGCAGCGTGTCGGCGGTGTGCTTCTCGACTTTTTCAACGTGCAGCCACCACAGCGCGGGCACGCTGGCTTCCGGCTTGGAGTCGTAGATGCCGACCACCTGATAGCCCTTGGCCTTCAGCTGCTCCGAGGCGGCTTCCAGTTTGCTCTTGGTCTCATCGGCGAAAAAATAGCCCCACAACAGCGGCTTGGAAATGTCCCACGGCGCGTTCTGCTTCATGTCGGCAAACAGCTCGACCATGTCTTCTTTGGTGATCATGTACTTATTCCTTATTGCGGTGATAGAACGACACGCCCACTCTTTCGATATGGGCTAGCAGTTCTGGGTTGTCGATCCGGTCGCGGATCGACAAATCTATTTTGTAGGGCAGCAGCAGGTCGTCCAGCTGATTCTCTATTTTGAGTAGCAGCGGCATGTTCAGGCCCGCGCCGGTCAAACACAGATCAATATCCGAGCCGCGTTTGAAAGTGCCTTTGGCTCGTGAGCCATACAGAATCGCCTGCTCGACCTCAGGGTGTGCGGCAAAAACAGCACCCATGCTGCGCACAACACCAAGCTTCAACCCGAATACGAGCGGCTCCAGTTCAATCGACATCGGCGAGCTCCGTCATTTTTTGCTCGAACGCCGTGAATAGCGCGAAGTAGTGCTTCAATATCAGGCCGGAGATTTCGTCGGCGGTTTCCTTGTTATAGGTATGCGCCGATTGGTTGCGGCTTTTAATCATCCCCATCCAGGTTTCGCCGTCGCTGATCAGGTCATATTGAAACGCCTCGCGCGTCGCGTCGCGGGAGCCGCTGATATTGCTGTTGCCCTGATAGTGAAAGTAATCCTTCATGACGTTCCACGCCAGTTCGTGCGTGAACTCGAATGCCTTGATCAGGCCTTGCTGCTCAAGCTCGTTCAGGTCGCCGTGGTCGATGAATTTTTTCAGCTGCGTCAACGCGCGCCGGTAATTCGACAGGCGTTGCAGCCAGCGGATGTCCTGCTCGCTCATAGTGTGCCCCGGACGCTAACGTTATAAAGCGTATTTTACCGCAGCGGCGATGGGCCGGGGCAGAGCGGCTCAGGTGCCGGGGAAGGCCACGGTCACTTTCAGGCCCTGGCCGGTGCTGGCGTCGTCCAGCGTGATGCTGGCGCCGTGCAGGGTGGCGATGTCGCGCACGATGGCCAGGCCCAGGCCGGCGCCGCCGGGATTGCGCTCCAGCGTGGCGGCGGCGCGGTAGAAGGGCGCGAACACCCGTTCGCGCTCGGCGGCGGCGATGCCCTGGCCGCTGTCCTCCACTTCCAGCACCACGCCGCCCGCATCCGGCCGCACCCGCAGCGTCACCGTGCCGCCCTGCGGCGTGTAGCGCAAGGCGTTGTCGACCAGGTTGGCGATCATCTCGTGCAGCAGCAGGGCCTGGCCGTGAACCACGCATTCACTGTCCGCCTCAAGCGCCAGGTCGATCTGCTTGGCCACCGCCGCCATCGCCATTTCCAGCCCGACCTGGCGCGCGATGTCGCGCAGCGAGGCAGGCTCCGACTGGGCCGCCGCGCCGTCGGCGTCGCCGCCATGTTCGATGCGGGCCAACGTCAACAGCCGGTTGGCCAGGTTGACCGTCGAATCGGTGGTGGCGGCGATGCTGTGGACGATCTCGCGCAGCGCCGCCCGCGTGGCCTGCGGATCGGCGCCGGGACGGTCGCATTCGCGCAGCGCCAGTTCGGCCTGCGTCTTCAGCACCGTCAGCGGCGTGCGCAGTTGGTGCGAGGCGTCGGCGATGAAGCGGCGCTGGCTGCTGATCAGGATGTGCAGGCGCGAACGTGAGCTGTTCATCGCCGCCACCAGCGGCCGCACTTCCTTGTGCACCAGCGCCGGATCGACATCGGAAGGATCATTGAGGCTGCGCGTCTCCACCGCGATCTTCAGCCGCATCAACGGTTGCAGCACCAGCCGCACCGCGAACCACACCAGCAGCGCCACCGCCAGCAGCAGCAAGGCCTGCCAGCTCAGCGTGTCGAACAGGATCTGGTTGGACAGGCCGCGCCGCGCCTCCAGCGTTTCGCCCACCTGGATCAGCGCGATGCCGCGCATCGAATCGTCGTACACCGGCTGCAGCAGCGCGGCGATGCGCACCGGCTGGCCGTTGTAGTTGGCGTGATAGAAGCGCACCAGCGCCGGATAGGCCTCCGAGCGCGGCACATTGGCCGGCACCGGCGGCAGGTCGGCGTAGCCGGACACGGTCTCGCCGTTGATGCCGGTGACCTTGTAGTAGATGCGGCCCAGCGTATCGGTCTCGAAGCTGTCCAGCGCCACGTAGGGCACGTCCGCCACCACCTTGCCGTCGACGATGGAGACGCGTTCCGCCAGCGCGCGCGTGGAAGCGAGCAGCGAACGGTCGTAGGCCACGTCGGCCGCGTCCAGCGCGTTGTGGTAGACCGACAGCGTGTTCAGCGCCACCAGCACCAGCAAGGGCCCCAGCAGCCAGCGCAGCAGCTGGCCGCGCAGGCTGCCCAGCGGCAGGGCGCCCGGACCGAAGCGGCGCGCCATCTTCTCCAGCAACGACATGCGGCGGCCGGCCAGGGCCAAGGTCAGCCGCCCTTGGCGCCGCCAGCCGGCGCCGGGACGGGCGCAGGCCGCGGCTGCAGCAGATAGCCGATGCCGCGCAGCGTGGTGATGACGGCGGCGTCCGGCGCGGCGATGTCGAGCTTCTTGCGCACGCGGTGGATATACAGCTCGATCGCATCGAGGTTGGCGTCGTCGGCCAGCGCGAAGACTTCGTCGAACAGCTTCTCCTTCGAGACCGCGCGGCCGGAGCGCGTGATCAGCGTCTCCAGCACCGCGTGTTCGCGCGGCGTCAGCGCCAGCGGGGCGCCGGCGTAGCTGAACATGCGCGTGACGGTGTCGAAACTGAGCGCGCCGCAGCTGTGTACCAGCGCCTCGTTGCCGACGCTGCGGCGCAGCAGCGCTTTCACGCGCGCCTCCAGTTCGGCCAGTTCGAAGGGCTTGGCCAGGTAATCGTCGGCACCCAGGTTCAGGCCCTGCACGCGGTCTTCCAGGCCGCCGCGCGCGGTCAGTATCAGGACGGGAGTCTGGCCGCGCGGTCCGCCACGTGCGCGCAGGCGCTTGAGCACTTCCAGACCGTCCATGCGCGGCAAGGTCAAGTCGAGGATCACCAGCGCGTAATCCTGCGTGTGCAGCAGGGCGTCGGCATCGGCGCCGTTGTCGGCGCATTCCACGGTCAGGTTGGCGTCCCGCAGGGCCTTGGACAGCCAATGTGACAGCTCGGTGTGGTCTTCAACTAACAGAATGCGCATAAATTCTTGCCAACCATATGAAATAAGTTCAGTGTAAGGCCAGAATCATGGTCGCAGCCGCCTCAAAAGGGAAGTCCCCACCTGATTTGTGGTGCATGGACGACAGGAATCCATGCCGAATGAGCAGTGAAAGGTAATTGAAAGGAAGTGACTCCTATAGTGGCAGCCTGATTGCAAAGATCAGTCGCCACAAATAACTACATCCTCTGGAGACCTACATGAAAAAAACCTCGTTGACCCTCGCTATCATGGCACTCGCGGCAGCCGCTGGCGGCGCCGCTCACGCCCAATCGAACGTGCAGGTCTACGGTTTGCTGGACATGGGCGTGGAAACGGCCAATAACAAATCGGCAACCGGCGGCAGCCAGACCAGCGTGATCTCGGGCGGCATGAATACCTCGCGTTGGGGCCTGCGTGGCAGCGAAGACCTGGGTGGTGGCCTGAAAGCCATCTTCAACCTGGAAGGCGGCATCCTGATGGACACCGGCGCACAGGACGGCGTGCTGTTCAAGCGCCAGGCCACCGTCGGCCTGGAAGGCGCCTTTGGCCGCGTGGTTCTCGGCCGTTCGTTCAGCGCCGTGTACGACACCGTGATCGCCTACGATCCGATGGGCTTTGCGCCTTACTACTCGTGGGCCACCTCGGGCCCTGCTACCGGTCCTAGCAAATACGGCTTCACCACGGCGTACGACAACATCATCAAATACGCCGGCACTGTTGGCGCCTTCAAGTTCGGCGCCAACTACGCCGCCGGCGAGCAGACCACCGGCACGCAGGACAGCGCCAAATACGGCTTCAGTGGCGCCTACAACCTGGGTGCCGTGAACCTGATGGCCACCTGGGAGCGCAACAACGGCAACACCGTTCCGGCTACCGGCAACCGCGACAAGAACACCGTCTGGCACCTGGGCGCGAATTATGAAAACGGCCCGCTGAAACTGTTTGGCGTGGTGCGCGACTACAAACTGGTCGCCGGCAAGGCGCTCACCGCCGACGTCGACGCCACCACCACCTGGGCCGGCATCGCCTACAAGACCAACGAGGTGACCACGCTGACCGGCGCTGTTTATCACGTCAACGTCAAGAACGTCGCCGCCGGCAAGGACGCCGATCCAACCATGTACGTGGCGCGCTATCGCTACGCACTGTCCAAGCGCACCGACCTGCATGTGTCGGCTGCCTACGTCAAGTCCAAGAACGGCCAGCTGACCGGCTTGTCGCGCGACGACGCCGCCTTCGGCACCAGCCAGCACGGCCTGGTCGTCGGCATGCAGCACCGCTTCTAAGCCGAAGAGGGAGCGCGGCATTTTTCATGAAAATGCCGCGCTCTGAAAGCGCTCTGAAAGCGCTTTGAAAGCTTCACCGTTCTAAGATACCTACCAAGATGACTAAAGTTTTGCTGGCTTTGATTGCCGCGCTCTTGCTAAGCGCTGCAGCGCAGGCGGCAGGCCTGGAGTGCATCGTGCCGTCCAAACCGGGTGGCGCGATGGACCTCACCTGCAAGCTGGCGCAAAAGGGTTTGCAGGGCTTGAGCGGCACGCCGAAGCCGCCGCCGTCGGATATGCATATCAGCTATCTGCCGGGCGGGATCGGCGCTGTGGCCTGGCATTCGCTGGTGTCGCAGCGGCGTTCGGAACCGAATACGCTGGTGGCTTTTTCGGGCGGCTCGCTGCTCAATCTGGCGCAGGGCAAGTTCGGCAAGGCCAAGTCTTCCGATGTGCGCTGGGTGGCGGCGCTGGGCGCCGACTACGGCATGATCGCGGTGCGCGCCGATTCGCCCTACAAGACCTTGGGCCAGCTGGTGGCGGCGCTGAAGGATCATCCCGGGAAGGTCCTGATCGGCGTCTCCGGCACCATCGGCAGCCAGGACTGGCTGAAGATGGCGATGGTGGTCAAGACCGCCGGCGTCGATCCCAAGGTGCTGCGTTTCGTGGCGCTGGAGGGCGGCGGCGAAGCTTTCGCCGCCATGCACGCCAACCTGGTGCAGGTAGTGTCCGGCGACGCCAGCGAAGCGACGCTGTACGCGGCGGACGGCAATACCAGGGTGCTGGCGATACTGGCCGAGCACCGCCTGCCGGGCGTGTTGGCGAATGTGCCGACGGCGCGCGAGCAGGGCATCGATGTGGTGTGGCCTATCATCCGGGGCGTCTGGATGGGGCCACAGGTGTCGGATGCGGATTATCAGCACTGGGTCGCCAACTTCGACCGCGTGCTGGCCAGTCCGCAGTTCGCGCAAATGCGCGCGGCGTCGGGCCTGTCCCCGTTTGGGCTGACCGGCGACGCGCTGGCAGCATATGTAAAAAAGGCCGTGGACGATTACGGCAGGCGCGCCGCCGAACTCGGTCTGGTGCGCTGAACACCAATACCTATAAAACGACGGAGACAAACATGATGTTCAAAACCACCTTGGCCGCTGCATGCGCCACTCTTTTCGCCGGTGCTGCTTTCGCGCAGGTGCCGGCCGGCTATCCGGCCGACTACCAGAAGATCATTGACGGCGCCAAGAAAGAGGGCAAGCTGGTGATCTACGGCGCCACCGACAGCAAGGCCACCCAGCCGCTGATCAAGGATTTCAATACGCTGTACCCGGGCATCACCGTCGAATACAACGACATGAATTCCACCGAAGTGTACAACCGCTTCATCTCCGAAGTGGCGGCCGGCGGCAACACGGCCGACGCCATGTGGTCGTCCGCGATGGACCTGCAAATGCGCCTGGCCTCCGACGGCTACGCGCTCAAATACAAATCGGTCGAAACGTCCAAAGTCCCCGGCTGGGCGGTATGGGACGACCAGGCCTACGGCACCACCTTCGAGCCGGCCGCCATCGTCTACAACAAGCGCCTGGTGGACGCCAAGGAAGTGCCGCAGACGCACGCCGACTTCGCCAAGCTCATTACGCAGCCCAAGTTCAAGGACAAGGTCACCACCTACGATATCGAAAAATCCGGCGTCGGCTTCATGTTCATGACCCAGGACGCGCGCGAGAATCCGAAATTCCTGGATCTGGAAAATGCCTTCGGCGCGGCCAAGGTGCGCGTGCAGTCGTCCACCGGCACCATGATGGAACGTATCTCGTCGGGCGAGAACCTGATCGGCTACAACGTGCTCGGCTCCTACGCGCTGGTGCGCGCCAAGACCGATCCGTCGATCGGCGTGGTGCTGCCGAAGGATTACACGCTGATCCTGTCGCGCGTACTGTTCATCAACAAGGCCGCCAAGAACGTCAACGCCGCCAAGCTGTGGCTGGACTACATGCTGTCGCATCGCGGCCAGACCATCGTCGCCAACGAATCCAAGCTGTTCGCGATCCGCGCCGACGTCACCGGCGAGACCACCTCGGCGGACCTGATCAAGTTGATCGGCAAGGACAACGTCAAGCCGGTGCCGGTGCATCCTATCGTGCTGCAGTTCCTGGGGCCGGCCAAGCGCATGGCCTTCCTCAAGCAGTGGAAAGAAACCGCAGGCAAGAAGTAATCGTTCCACCCGCCCGCGCAACCCGAACCGACGCGGGGTCTGACCCCCAGGGGTCAGACCCCTGCCGCTGACCTGCGGGGTCGGTGTCCGCATGCGCACGTACAAAACGGAATTCCTATGCAAACTCTCACTCTCCCTGGCTCCGGCCGGCGCGGCATCAACTGGACACGTGGCGTGGTGGTGACGCTGACCGCCACCGCCATCTTCCTGCCGCTGCTGCTGATCTTCTACCAAAGCTTCCTGAACGCGCCCTTCTTCATGCCCGCCAAGGAGCTGGGCCTGGACGCCTACCGTTTCATTTTTGAAGACCCTGACTTCTCGGTGGCGTTCAAGAACGCCTTCCTGCTGGCCGCCGGCCTGACCGCCATCGCCGTGCCATTGGGCGGCATGCTGGCCTTCCTGATGATACGCACCGACCTGCCGGGCCGCGGCTTCATCGCGCCCATGCTGCTGGTGCCGATCTTCGTCTCGCCGATGGTGATGGGCTTCGGCTACGTGGTCTCGATGGGCCCAGTGGGCTTCTACTCGCTGTGGGCCAAGGACATCCTCGGCTTCATCCCGTGGAATATCTACTCCTTCACCAGCATCGTGGTGATCGCCGGCCTGACGCACGTGCCGCACGTCTACCTGTACGCATCGTCCGCGCTGAAAAGCCTGGGCTCCGACGTCGAGGAAGCGGCTCGCGTGGCCGGTGCGTCGCCGCTGCAGGTGATGTTCAACGTCTCGCTGCCGATGATCACGCCGGCGCTGGCCTATGCCGCCGTGCTGGTGTTCTTCCTCGGCTTCGAGGTGTTCGGCCTGGTGCTGGTGCTGGGCGATCCCGAAGGCCACCTGGTGCTGGCGACCTATCTGTACAAGCTGACCAACAAACTGGGCACGCCGTCCTACCACCTGATGGCCGCCGTCGCCGTCTGCCTGGTGATGGTGACGATGCCGCTGGTGATGATACAGCGCTGGTTGCTCAAGTCGGCCAACAAGTTCGTCTCGATCAAGGGCAAGGGCGCGCGTTCGAAGTCCATGCCGCTCGGTAAATGGAAATGGCTGGCCTTCGCGCTGATCTTCGCCTGGCTGATGTTCACCATCATCATGCCGATGTCGGGCATCGTGCTGCGCTCCTTCGTGGAGTACTGGGGCGAGGGCGTCAACCTGCGCGACGTGCTGACCTTGCAGCACTTCCGCGAGATCATGGAGCAGCCGGCGCTGATGCGCGGCATCCTCAACACCATCCTGATCGGCGTGATCGGCGGCGGCTTCGCGGTGATCTGCTACTGCGCCATCGCGCTGGCCATGCACCGCAAGCCGGACGGCATCACCCGCTTCCTGGACTACAGCGTGCTGGTGCCGCGCGCCATTCCTGGCCTGCTGGCCGGCCTGTCCTTCCTGTGGGTGTTCCTGTTCGTACCGAGCTGGCTCGATGGCATGTTGAAGGGCATGGACAACGGCGCGGCCCTGTGGCTCAGCGAGCACGCGATACCGGTGCTGCGGTCGCTGCGCTCGACCATCTTCGCCCTGTGGCTGGCGTATTCGGTGGTGTGGCTGGCCTACGGCATGCGCCTGATTTCCACCGCGCTGCTGCAAGTGGGGCCGGAGCTGGAAGAGGCGGCGCGCGCGGTCGGCGCATCGCGCGGACAAGTGACGCGCGACGTCACCATCCCGCTGGTGAAGTACGGCCTGCTGGGCGCGTGGTTGATGGTGTTTCTGATCTTCGAGCGTGAGTATTCGACCGGCGTGTACCTGCTGTCGCCGGGCACCGAGGTGATAGGCGCGATGCTGGTGTCGCTGTGGGCCGGCGGCTCCACCGACCTGGTGGCGGCGCTATCGTTCATTAACATTACGCTGGTGGCCATCGGCCTGGGCGTGGCCCTGCGCTTTGGCGTGAAGCTGCATAATTAAGTCAAAATAAAATGAAACGAGACCTCATCATGAATGAACTGACCGTCAACGACCTGCACCTGGACTACGGCACCGGCGCCCACGCCAACTCGATTCTGAAGGGCGTGTCCATGCACCTGCAAAAAGGCGAAGTGGTGGCGCTGCTGGGCCCTTCGGGCAGCGGCAAGACCACGCTGCTGCGCGCCGTGGCCGGACTGGAAAGCCCGAAGCAGGGCACCATCTCCATCGGCGACCGCAATGTGTTCGACGGCGCGAAGAGTTTTGAAATGCCGGCCGAGCACCGCAACCTGGGCCTGGTGTTCCAGTCCTACGCGCTGTGGCCGCACAAGACGGTGTTCGACAATGTCGCCTATGGCCTCAAGCTGCGCAAGATGGGCGCCACCGAGATCAAGGACAAGGTCAGCGACGTGCTGAAGAACCTGGGCCTGGGCCACCTGGCCGAGCGCTTCCCGCACCAGCTGTCGGGCGGCCAGCAGCAGCGCGTGGCGATCGCGCGCGCGCTGGTCTACAACCCGCCGGTGATCCTGCTGGACGAACCGCTGTCCAACCTGGACGCCAAGCTGCGCGAAGAAGCGCGCGCCTTCCTGCGTGAGCTGATCGTGCGACTGGGCCTGTCGGCGCTGATGGTCACGCACGACCAGGCCGAGGCGATGGCGATCTCGGACCGCATCCTGCTGCTCAACAACGGCAAGATCGAGCAGCAAGGCTCGCCGCAAAGCATGTACGAGACGCCGGACACCTTGTTCACCGCCGAATTCATGGGCAGCAACAACCGCCTGCCGGCCAAGGTGGTGCAGCGCGACGGCGCCAGCGTGACGCTGGCCGTCGGCGCCACGCCGCTGCGGGCCACCGCGCGCGGCGCCGGCGGCGGCGAGCCGTCCACCATCATCCGCGTGGAGGAAGTGAAGATCAGCGCGACGCCGGTGGAGAACGCGATCGAGTTGCCGCTGCTGACCTGCATGTACCTGGGCGACCGCTTCGAGTGCCTGTTCAAGAGCGAGGACGGACCGGAGATGAGCCTGCGCGCCTATTCCAAGTACAAGCTGGAAGCGGGCAAATACTGGCTGCAAATGCCGGCCGATAAACTCTGGGTGTTCTGACCCCGTCAACCTCCCGGACCGCCGCCCAGGCGCGTCCGGGATATACTTCGCTTTCGCGTCCTCGCGTGAAACATATCAGCCGCACTCTGAAACATTCCCGCTTTCTGCCGTCCCCGCTTTTTCCTGCCAAAAAACGTGATTTTTGGAGAGAATCCGCACTGTCAATTGCACAAAAGGCGGGGATAGACGATAAAATAGTTGCCCTAAGTCTATTTATTTGAGGTGACGGCAAGAACTGTCGTTTATAATTTGAAAAGTACGTCGGCTGGCATTTCTGCGGCATGTGAGCATGAGGTCGTCCCTTTTTCATCTCAAAGCTCTGGATTATTTAATAACATGCGTACGAACGGTGTCAGTTTTTCGATTTCCCGGCACGCCGAATGGGCGCCGGGGCTGTCCGATCCCGCCGCCTGGGAACAGTGGGCGCAGACCCCGTTTGCGATCCAGGCCGGTGCCGAGCCGGGCGTCAAGGCGATGCCTGCGATGCTGCGCCGCCGCGCCGGTTTTCTCGGTAAGATGGCGCTGGAAGTGGCATACCAATGCCTCGACGGCCGCACCGATATTCCCACGGTTTTCTGCTCGCGTCACGGCGAGGTGGCGCGTTCGCTGGAGCTGCTGAGCGACCTGGCGCGGGGCGAGCCTTTGTCGCCGACGGCGTTCAGCATGTCGGTGCATAACGCCATCGCGGGGCTGCTGAGCATTGCCCGCGGCGACCGCGCCAATCAGCTGGCGCTGGCCGCCGGCGCGGCCACCATCGAGCATGCCGTCATCGAGGCCTGCGGCCTGATGGCGGACGGCGCGCCCCAGGTGCTGCTGGTGGCCTGCGATTGCCCTTTGCCGGAGTTGTTTGCACCGTTTCAGGATTGCGAAGAACAGCCGTATGCGTGGGCGTGGCTGCTGACGCCAGCGGCGGACGACGCGATATCATTGAACTGGACCGCGAGCGTCGAGCCGCCGTCGGCCGGCATGCCGGCCGGCCTGGAGGTGGCCCGTTTCCAGTTGCGCGGTGCGCGGCGGCTGGAGCGCTGCGACGGACGCCTGCGCTGGAGCTGGACCCGCGATGCGTGACCGGCTGGCGGCCATGCTGTCGCGCTACTGGCGCGTGTTCGCCACCGGCCTGAGTTTTCTGGTGTTCGGCGTTGGCGGGCTGCTGTTGCGGGTGCTGGTGTTCCCGGCGCTGAACGTGGTGGTGCGTCAGCCGGAGCGGCGCGTGACGGCGGCGCGCACGGTGATACGGCGGGCGTTTCGCAGTTATGTGGATTTGATGCGCGCGCTGGGCGTGCTGCGTTACGAGATACGCGGCGTCGAAAAGCTGGACCGGAGCGGCCTGCTGATACTGGCCAACCATCCGACGCTGATCGACACCGTGTTCCTGATGGCCTTCGTGAAGAACGCCGATTGCATCGTCAAGGGCGCGTTGTGGAACAACCCGTTTACGCGCGGACCTGTGCGCGCGGCGGGCTACATCAACAACGAGGGCGGGGCGGAGCTGGTGGACGATTGCATCGCCTCTCTGCGGCGCGGTAATAACCTGATCGTGTTCCCGGAAGGGACGCGCACGCCGGGCAATGGCGTGATCAGCATGAAGCGCGGCGCGGCCAACATCGCGGTGCGCGGCGCGCGCGACATGACGCCGGTGCTGATCCGCTGCGAGCCGGCCACGTTGGGCAAGGGCGACAAGTGGTGGCGCGTGCCGCCGCGCCGTGTGCTGATACGGATCGACGTCCAGGATGACCTGGCGGTAGCAGCGTTTACCGAGGGTGCCGCCAGCGATGTGATGGCGGCGCGCCAGTTGACTGAATTTTTACAGAATTATTTTACCGGGAAGTGCCAAAGCCATGCTTGAACTGGAAGTGAAACAACTGATCATCGATGTGCTGCAACTGGAGGACATCACGCCGGCCGACATCGATAGTGCGGCGCCGCTGTTCGTCGAAGGCCTGGGCCTGGACTCGATCGACGCGCTCGAACTGGGCGTGGCCCTGCAGAAGAAGTACGGGATTTCGCTGTCTGCCGATTCGGAAGACACCCGTCGCCATTTCGCCTCGGTCCAGGCGCTGGCAGCGATGATCGATAGCCATAGAAAGAAATAAGGGAGCGGGACATGATTGATTTGAACGACATGAGCAAAGAGCAGTTGCAGATCTGGGTAGTCGATCTGCTGGCCGAGATGTTTGAACTCGACAAAGCTGACCTGAGCGCAGACTCGAACCTCTACGCCGACCTGGACATCGACAGCATCGACGCGGTCGACCTGGCGGTGAAGCTCAAGCAGCTGACCGGCAAGCGCCTGCAGCCGGAAGTGTTCAAGACCATCCGCACCATCGGCGACGTGGTCGACGCGCTGGCCGGCATGACGGAGCAGGCAGCGTAAGTGCGATGCCGATGACTGTCTTGACGGTGGCGGTGACGCTGCTGTATCCCTTGGCGATCTGGTTCGGGCATGGGCAGGTGGAGCCGCGCTGGCTGGCCGGCCTGTTGTTGCTGGCCGTGGCCACGCGCCTGCCCGCGCTGAAACTGAGCGGCGTTGCCCGCTGGTCGGCGGCGGGCGCGCTGGTGTTGATGGCGTGCGCGGTGTGGAGCAATCTGCTGCTGCCGCTGAAGTTGTATCCGGTGCTGGTCAATGCGGCGCTGCTGGCGGGCTTCGGCTACAGCCTGACGACGCCGATGTCGGCGGTCGAACGCATGGCGCGCCTGCGCGGCGAGGACTTCCCGCCGGTGGCGCAAGCCTATATGCGCAAGGTGACGCAGGTGTGGTGCGGCTTCTTTATCATCAATGGCTTGATCGCCTTCGCCACCGCGTTGTGGATGTCGGAGGCCGCCTGGTCGCTGTACACCGGCGTGATCTCATACGTGCTGATGGCATTGCTGTTCGGCGCCGAGTATCTGGTGCGCCTGCGTTTCAAGCGTCTGCATCATGTCTGACCGGATCGAAAATCTGTACGCCGCCATCGCGGCGCGGCCTGCCGACGACGTGGCCGGCTGGTGTGCCGGCTCGGTGATGAGCAATGCGCAGTGGCTGGCGCATGTCCATGCATGGCATGCGCTGCTGCGCGGCCAGCCGGGCAGCGACTTCGCGCTCTACCTGGACGACAGCCTGGAATTCGGCGCGGCCCTGCTGGGTGCCTGGCATGCCGGTAAAACCATCTGGCTGAGCGCCGATACGCTGGAGGCCAGCTGCGCCGCCTTGTGCACTTCGGTGGACGGCTTCCTGGGCCAGTTCCCTGCGGAGCTGCGGCCGCTGCAGCCCGCCGAGGCGGACGATGTATCCACCGCTGCGCAGATGGGCGGCGCCTTGTCTGCCGACTTGCCGGCGCTGGTCGTGTTCACGTCCGGCAGCACCGGCGCGGCGCAAGCCATTCCTAAAAAACTGTCGCAGCTGGCGAGCGAAGTCGAAACGCTCGATGTACTGTTCGGCGCCAACGCCGGCGACGCCGCCGTGCTGGCGACCGTCTCGCACCAACATATCTATGGCCTGCTGTTCAAGGTCCTGTGGCCGCTCAGTACCGGCCGCGCGATCCACGCGCTGAGCATCACCTATCCTGAAGAACTGGCGGCCGGCATGGCCGCCGGCCCATGCGTGCTGATTGCCAGCCCGGCCCACCTGAAGCGCTTGCCGGAGCATCTGGACTGGCGCGGCGCGACGGCTATGTTGCGCGCGGTGTTCTCGTCCGGCGGTCCGCTGGCGGCGGAAACGGCGCTGGCCGCCGGACGTCTGCTGGGCAGCGTGCCGGTGGAAGTCTACGGCAGCTCGGAGACAGGCGGCGTCGCCTGGCGCCAGCGCAGCGGTCTCACTGACGACGCCTGGCGGCCTTTCCCGACGGTGGCATGGCGCCTTGGCGCGGCGGACGACACGCTGGAAGTGCGGTCGCCGCATCTGGCCGACGACAACTGGCTGGCGCTGGCCGACCGTGCCGCGCGTGTCGGCGAGCAGCGCTTCCTGCTGCTGGGGCGCAGCGACCGTATCGTCAAGATCGAAGAAAAGCGCATCTCGCTGAGCGCGATGGAAGCTGCGCTGCTGGCGTGCGGCATGGTCGCCGAGGTTCGCGTCGTCCTGTGCGAACCTGGTGCCGGCGAGCGTCAGCGCCTGGCCGCATTCATCGTTCCGACGCCGGCGGGCCGCGCGCTGCTGGAGGCAGAAGGCAAGCCCGCATTCAACGTCCGCCTGCGCGCCGTGCTGGCGGCGGTGGTGGACGCGGTCGCGCTGCCGCGCCGCTGGCGCTATCTGGACCAGATGCCGGTCAACGCCCAGGGCAAGACCACGCTGGCAGCCTTGCTGGCGCTGCTCGACGGCGACGACGGCGCAGCCGACCGCCGTCCGCGCTTGCCGCAATTGCGCGAACTGGAACGCGAACCGCTGCGCGTGCTGCTGGAAGTGAGCGCGCCGGCCGACCTGCTGTATTTCGATGGTCACTTCGACGTCGCGCCCATCCTCCCTGGCGTAGTGCAGGTCGACTGGGCGATCCATTACGGCCGCCAGTATTTCAGCCTGCCGACGCGGTTCAAGGGCATCAACGCGCTCAAGTTCCAGCAGGTGATACAGCCGGAGACCCCGGTGCGGCTGGAATTGTTGCACGACCAGGCCACGGGCTGCCTGCAATTCCGCTACCTGTCCGAGGCTGGGCAGCATGCCAGCGGCCGCGTCATGCTGGGAGACGCGGATGCGTGATTTCAAACCCTGCATCGTGGTGCCGGTCTATAACCATGAACACGCGATCGGCGCCGTAGTGGCCGGGCTGCTGCGCCACAGCGCGCCGTGCATCCTGGTCGACGATGGCAGCAGCGCCGCCTGCGCCGCCGTGTTGGACGCGCTGGTGCAGCAGCATGCCGGCGCAGTCACGCTGGTCCGGCTGGCGCAGAACCAGGGCAAGGGCGTCGCTGTGCTGAGCGGCTTCCGCCGCGCTGCGGAACTGGGCTACACCCATGTGCTGCAAATCGACGCAGACGGCCAGCACGAAACCGCCGATGTGCCGAAGTTCCTGGCGCATGCCGCCGCCTGTCCGGACGCTATCGTCGCCGGCCATCCGGTCTACGACGAGTCGGTGCCGAAGGCGCGCCTGTACGGCCGCTACGCCACCCACATCTGGGTCTGGATCAATACCCTGTCGTTCGACATTAAGGATTCGATGTGCGGTTTCCGCGTCTATCCAGTGGCGCCGGTCAATGCGCTGGCGGCGCGCAGCCCTATCGGCGCACGCATGAACTTCGACACCGATATCCTGGTGCGGCTGTTCTGGGACGGCCTGCAAGTGGTGAACTTGCCGACCCGCGTCAGCTATCCGTCGGATGGCGTATCGCACTTCCGCGTCTGGAGCGATAATGTGCGGATCTCGTGGATGCATACGAAGCTGTTCTTCGGCATGCTGCCGCGCATTCCCCGCCTGCTGGCGCGCAAAAGGCAAGTCCGATGACCGCGCGTAGTTTGCACTGGGCCTCCATCAACGAGATTAGCTTCGTGGCGGGCATGCGCCTGCTGTTCTGGATCTGCCGCGTATTCGGCCGCTGGCCGTTTCGCGTGGTGCTGTATCCGGTGCTGGCCTGGTATGTGCTGAGCAAGCCGCGGCCGCGCCGCGCTTCGCAGGCGTATTTGCGCCGCGTGGCCAGCTACACGTCAACCTCCGCGCCCGGCGTGCTGCGCCACTTCGCCGCTTTCGGCGAGAGCATCCTGGACAAGATGCTGCTGTGGGGCGGCTTGTTCAAGCTCGATACGGTGGACCTGCATGGCAGCGAATTGATCACCGGCGCGGCGGCGGCCGGACGGGGAGGGCTGGTGATCTGCGCCCACCTGGGCAACTTGGAGCTGTGCCGCGTGCTGTCGCGCCAGCGCCGCGACATCAAAATGACGGTGCTGGTCCACACCAAGCACGCGCAGGCCTTCAACGATATGCTGGCCCGACTCAACCCGGAGAGCCAGCTGAATCTGATGCAGGTGACGGAGATGTCGCCGGCCACGGCGATCCTGTTGTCCGAGCGCGTGGCGCGCGGCGAGTTCGTGGTCATCGCCGGCGATCGCGTGCCGGTGTCGCACAATCCTCGTGTGGCGCTGGCCGATTTCATGGGCGCGCCGGCGCCGTTCCCGGTCGGCCCGTATGTGCTGGCCAATATCCTGCAATGCCCGGTGTTCCTGCTGTTCTCCATCCGCGACGGGCAGCGCTCGTCGCTGTATTTCGAGGCCTTCCGCGACGCCGTGAGTATACCGCGCCAGGGCCGCGACGCCGCCTTCCAGCAACTGGCCGGCGATTACGCGCGCCGCCTGGAGCACTACTGCCTGCGCGCGCCGCTGCAGTGGTTTAACTTTTATGATTTCTGGCACTTACCCCAATTGGAACGATCCGATGCATCTCGCTGACATAGCCCAACTCAATACCACGCCGCGTACCGTGCGCTTCGACCAGAACCGCCTGACGATCGAAGACATCGTCGACATCGCGCAAGGTCGTGCCGTTGCGGCGCTGTCGGACGATCCGGCCTTCCGCGCCGCGATCTCGCGCGGCGCCGACTTCCTCGACCGCCTGCTGCGCGAGGATGGCACCGTCTACGGCGTCACCACCGGCTACGGCGATTCCTGCACCGTGGTGGTGCCCCCGGAACTGGTGGCCGAGCTGCCTCACCACCTGTACACCTACCACGGCGTCGGCTTGGGCGAGTACTTCACGCCGGCGCAGACGCGCGCCATCCTGGCATCGCGCCTGGCGTCGCTGAGCAAGGGCTATTCCGGCGTCAGCGTTGAGCTGCTGCTGCAGATCACGCGCCTGCTCGACGCCGGCCTGCTGCCGTTGATTCCATCCGAAGGCTCGGTCGGCGCCAGCGGCGACCTGACGCCGCTGTCCTACCTGGCGGCGGTGCTGTGCGGCGAGCGCGAAGTATGGCGCGACGGCGTGCAAGTGCCGGCCGCGCAGGCCTTGAAGGAAGCCGGCATCACGCCGCTGCGCCTGCGCCCGAAGGAAGGGCTGGCGATCATGAACGGCACCGCCGTCATGACCGCCCTGGCCTGCATGGCCTATGACCGCGCCGAATACCTGGTCCAACTGACCACCCGCATCACGGCGATGGCCTCGTTCGCGATGGACGGCAACGCTCACCACTTCGACGAAGTGCTGTTCTCGGTCAAGCCGCACGGCGGCATGCAGCAGGTGGCGGCATGGCTGCGCAGCAATCTGCCGACCGACCAGTGGGAACGCAACGGCAAGCGCCTGCAGGACCGCTACTCGATCCGCTGCGCCCCGCACGTGATCGGCGTGCTGGCCGACGCCATGCCGTTCTTCCGCTCGTCGATCGAGAATGAACTCAATAGCGCCAATGACAATCCGCTGATTGATGCCGAAAACGAGCGCGTGCTGCACGGCGGCCATTTCTACGGCGGCCATATCGCCTTCGCGATGGACGGCATGAAGAACGCGGTCGCCAACCTCGCCGACCTGCTGGACCGCCAGATGGCGCTGCTGGTCGACAGCCGCTACAACCACGGCCTGCCGGCCAACCTGTCCGGCGCCACCGGCGCGCGCGCGCCGATCAACCACGGGCTGAAGGCCTTGCAGATCAGCGCCTCGGCGTGGACGGCGGAAGCGCTCAAGCTGACCATGCCGGCCTCGGTGTTCTCGCGTTCGACCGAGTGCCACAACCAGGACAAGGTCAGCATGGGCACCATCGCCGCGCGCGACTGCCTGCGCGTGCTGGAATTGACGGAGCAGGTCGTCGCCGCGCTGCTGATCACCGTGCGCCAGGGCGTATGGCTGCGTTGCCAGGTCAATCCGGAGCTGCAGCCGCAGGCCGCGCTGGCGGCGATGCAGGAAGCGCTGGGCGCCGACATCAAGCCGGTCGAGGAAGACCGCCGGCTGGAACCGGAACTGCGGCTGCTGCTGGAACGCATCCGCGCCAAGGCATGGGATCTGTATGCGCCGAACTAACAAGGAAAGCCGCTGGTTCGCGGAAGTCGAGATGCAGGTGCAGTTCTTCGACCTGGACCCGATGGAGATCGTCTGGCATGGCCGCTACGTCAAGTACCTGGAGGTGGTGCGCTGCGCGCTGCTGGACAAGATCGGCTACAACTACCTGCAGATGAAGGAGTCCGGCTACGCGTGGCCGGTGATCGACATGCAACTGCGCTACGTGGGCTCGGCCACCTTCGGCCAGACGCTCAAGCTGCGCGCCGATATCGTCGAATGGGAAAACCGCCTGAAGATCGACTACCTGATCACCGACGCCGCCACCGGCAAGCGCCTGAACCGCGCCAGTACCACCATGGTCGCCGTCGATATCGCTACCAAGGAGATGTGCTTCGTGTCGCCTCCTGTGCTGTTTGAAAAATTGGGGATAGAACCCGTATGAAACTGATGAAAACGATATTGCTGGCGGCCGTGTTGGCTGCGATGGGGCAGGTGGTCCATGCCGCTGTGCCGGTCGCGAAGATCCAGGCCATGCTGGCCAAGCCGCCTGTCATGTGCGGCCGCTTCGACCAGAGCAAGCAGCTGGCGGGCATGAAGAAGCCGCTGGCCGCCAACGGCCGCTTTTGCGTGGTCGCTGGCAAGGGCGTGTTGTGGCGCACCTTGCAGCCTTTTCCCAGCACGCTGCGGCTGACGCGCGACGAAATCGTCAACTACCAGGGCGACCGCGTGGCGATGCGCCTGGACGCCAAGACCGAGCCGACCGTCCGCATGATCAACAACGTGCTGTTCTCGCTGCTGTCCGGCGATCTGGCACAGCTGGAGACGCTGTTCGAAGTGGACGGCACGGTTGACGCCAACAGCTGGAACGTCGTGCTCAAGCCGCGCCAGGCGGCGCTGGAAAAAGCCATCGGCACCATCAAGCTCGATGGCGGCGCCTACGTGAAGACCATCGTCATGGGCGACGCCAGCGGCGACCGCACCACCATCGTGTTCTCGGCGATCCAGGCCGGCGACGCCGCGATGACCAAGGAAGAGGCGGCACTGTTTTGAGCCGTACCCGCCAACTTGCGCTGCTGTGGGCCCTTGTGGTCTGCATGCTGCTGGGGCATAACGCCTATCTGTGGCTGGTGCAGCGCATTGTGCCGGATACGGACATCATGGCGCTGCTGCCGGTGCAGGAGCGCGATCCCCTGTTGCAGCAGTCGTTCAGTCATATGGTCGACGCGGCGCAGCAGCGCGTGGTGGTGCTGGTCGGCGCGGCCGACTGGCAGGACGCGCGCCGCGCGGCGGACGCCTACAGCGCGGTGCTGGCCGCCCGCAAGGACGTATTCGAAGCGACACCGATCAACGAGCAGACGCAGAGCGACTGGCTGTCGCTGTTCCAGCAACATCGCCTGACGCTGCTGACGGCGCCGCAGGAAGCGCAGCTGCGCATGCAGCCGCCGCAGTTCTGGCTGGAAGCGGCGCTGGCTAAACTGTATAGCCCATTCGGCGGTCCGAACGTCGGTTCGTGGCAGGACGATCCATTCGGCCTGTTCGCCGGCTGGCTGCAGGAACGCGCGCAGGAAACCCCGGTCCGTCCGCGCGACGGCCATCTGTTCGTCGCTGACGCGCAGCGCCAGTACGTGCTGCTGCCGCTGACGCTGAAGGTGCCTGCGCTGTCGATGACGGCGCAGGAAACCGTGCTGCCCTTGCTGAAGCAGGCCGGCGACGCCGCCCGCAAGGCGACGCCGCAAGTTGAATTGATACAGGCCGGCGTGATCCTGCACGCGGCCAACGCCAGTGCCCAGGCCAGCGGCGAGGTGTCCACCATCGGCATCGGCTCGCTGCTGGGGGTTGTGCTGTTGATGTGGTTCGCCTTCCATTCGTTCAAGCCGATTTCACTGATCCTGCTATCGATCGGCATCGGCTGCCTCGGCGCGCTGTCGGTGTGCTGGCTGCTGTTCGGCCGCGTGCACCTGATGACATTGGTGTTCGGCGCGAGCCTGATCGGCGTGGCGCAGGACTACGGCATCTACTTCCTATGCAACCGGCTAGCGGCCGACGAGAAGCTGGCGTCGCCGGCGCTGCTGAAACGCCTGCTGCCGGGCCTCGGCCTGACGTTGCTGGCGGCGGTGATCGGTTACATGGGACTGGCGCTGACGCCGTTCCCCGGCCTGCGCCAGATGGCGGTGTTCTCCGCGCTTGGCCTGGTGTTCGCCTGGCTGACGGTGGTGTGCTGGTTCCCTGCGCTGATCGGCAGCCGAACCCTGAAGAGCGGGGCACTGGTGCGCGTCTACGGCGCGGCCCTGCTGCGCTGGCCGCTGCTGCGCATGAACCGCGCCACGCTGCTGGCCGCCGTGGCGTTCGCGCTGGCGGCGGGCTACGGCGTCAGCCGCCTTGGCGCCAATGACGACATCCGCCTGCTGCAAAATCCGCCCAAGCACCTGATTGCCGACCAGCTCAAACTGAGCAAGCTGCTGGACGCGCCAACGCCGGTGCAGTACTTCCTGGTGCGCGGCGATTCCGTCGAGACGGTGCTGCAACGCGAGGAAGCGCTGAAGGCGCGGCTGGACGTGATGTTGGCGGCGCGGCGCATCTCCGGCTACCAGGCGATGTCCAACTGGGTGCCGTCCGCACGCACGCAGGCGGCGCGCCGTCAGCTGATCGAAGACAAGCTGCTGGCCGCCGGCGGTCCGCTGCACGCCATCGCCGCGCAAACCGGCGAGGACGCGCAGTGGGTCGCCGCCACCGCTGCGGGCTTGCGGACCGCTGCGACGCCGCTGACGCTGGATGATTTTCTGAAGACTCCGGCCAGCGAGCCGTGGCGCCATTTATGGCTGGGCGATGTGAACGGCGTCTACGCCAGCATCGTCGCCTTGCGCGGCCTGTCCAGCACTGCGGTGCCGCAGGTGCAGCTGGCCGCCGATGGATTGCAAGGCGTGCAGTGGGTCGACAAGGTGGCCGAGATTTCATCGGTGTTGGGCCGCTATCGCCAGTATATGAGCTGGGTGGTGCTGGGCGCTTATGCGGTGGTGTTTGCGCTGCTGTTCCCGCGCTACCGGGGCCGTACCTGGCGCGTGCTGGCGCCGACCGCGCTGGCCAGCATCGCCGCGCTGGCCTTGCTCGGCTTCGCGTCGCAGAACCTCCAGCTGTTCCACGTGCTGGCGCTGATGCTGCTGCTGGGTGTCGGCGTCGATTACGGCATCTTCATGCAGGAACATCCCGACCGGCGCGACCGCACGCCGTGGCTGGCGGTCGGCATGTCGGCCGCGAATACGATTTTGTCCTTCGGTTTGCTGGGACTGAGTTCCACCCCGGCGTTGCAGGCGTTCGGCCTGACGATGCTGCTGGGGACCGCGCTGGTCTGGTTGATCGTCCCCTGTTTTGGCTCCACTAAAGAAAGTAACAATGACTGACGCAATGAACATCGAAGCCGTTGAAATCCTGATCGTCGGCGCCGGTCCCGCAGGCTCCCTGGCTGCCGCGCTGCTGCGCCAGCAGGGACGCCAGGTGCTGGTGATCGAACGCGAACAGTTCCCGCGTTTCTCCATCGGCGAGAGCCTGCTGCCGCAAAGTATGGCCTACCTGGAGCAGGCGGGCATGCTGCGGGCCGTGGTCGAAGCGGGCTACCAGTTCAAGAACGGCGCGGCGTTCATGCGCAACGGCCGCTATACCGATTTCGATTTCCGCGACAAGCACTCGGCCGGATGGGGCACCACCTACCAGGTGCAGCGCGCCGACTTCGATCATCTGCTGGCCAAGGAAGCGGAGCGCTTCGGCGCCGAGGTGCGCTATCGCCATGAGGTGCTCGATATTGAACTGGGCAAGGACGGCGCGCCGGCGCTGGTCACGGTCAAGGGCGAAGACGGCGCGCAGTACCAGGTCCGCGCCGGCTTCATCCTCGATGCCAGCGGTTTTGGCCGCATCCTGCCGCGTCTCCTGAAGCTGGAAACGCCGTCCAACTTCCCGGTACGCGGCGCGATTTTCACGCACGTCGAAGACGGCATTCATGGCGGCGGCTTCGATCGCACCAAGATCCGCGTGACCGTACATCCCACGCATTGCGATGTCTGGTTCTGGACCATCCCCTTCGCCGGCGGCCGCTGCTCGCTGGGCGTGGTGGCGGAGACCAGCTTCCTCGACCGCTACCAGGGCAGCGCTACCGAGCGCCTGCAAGCCATCGTGGCCGAAGAGCCATCGCTGTCGGCGCTGCTGGAGAACGCCAAGTGGGATACGCCGGCGCGCCAGATCGTCGGTTACTCGGCCAACGTCGACAAGCTGTGGGGCGAGGGCTACGCCTTGTTGGGCAATGCGGGCGAGTTCCTCGATCCGGTGTTCTCGTCGGGCGTGACCATCGCTTTCAAGTCGGCCAGCCTGGCCGCGGCGGTGCTGCAACGCCAGTTCGCCGGCGAGCAGGTGGACTGGCAGGCCGACTTTGGCGCGCCGCTGCGCAAGGGCGTGGATACGTTCCGCGCCTTTGTCGAGTCGTGGTATGCCGGCGGCTTCCAGACCATCATCTTCCACGAGAAGCAGCAGCCGGAAGTGCGACGCATGATTTCGGCAATCCTGGCCGGCTATGCCTGGGACCTGACCAACCCCTTCGTCAAGGAGACGCCGCGTCGCCTGGCGGCGTTGGAGGCGGTATGCGCGCAGGGGTAATGCGCCGGATCGCGCCTACGCTGGCGGGGCTGCTTGCGGCGCTGCTGCTGGCCGCCTGCGCCACCAAGCCGCCGCCGCAGGCCCGCCTTGGACTGAAGCTGGCGCCGGCGGCGTTGGGCATCTCGATCAGCGTGCAGCAGCACCTGAAGGTCGAGCGCAACGGCCGCACCGATGATCTCGATGTCGCGCTGCAGGTGGAGCCGGACGCGATCGACGTCGTCGGCCTGGCGTTCAGCCAGCGCGTGCTCACGCTGCATTACGACGGCAAGGAGCTGACCTCGTGGCGGCATGTGATGCTGCCGTCGCAGGTGCGCGCCGAGGACGTGCTGGAAGATATGCAGCTGACCCTGTGGCCGGCCGAGGCGATCGCCGCCGCGCTGCCGCAGGGCTGGCGGATCGCCGAGCAGGGCGCCCGTCGCACCTTGTTCCTGGATGATCAACCCATCATGCAGATCTCCTACAGTGGCATGCCGCGCTGGAGCGGCACGGTTGTTCTGGACAATTTGCGATATCACTATAAGCTGACGATACAGTTTGCCGCGCCTACCGACTGAGACCGACGAATGCTGAAATTTTATCTGAACGCTTGCGGCATTATCTGCGCGATGGGCGAAGGCCCGGCGCAGGTGAAGGCACGCCTGTACGCAGGCGAGACGGGCGTGGCGGCGACCGATAGCTGCTCGCCCGGCCGCGAGCTGCCGCTAGGCCGCGTGCGCACGGAACTGCCGTCGGTGGCGCATCTGCCGCCGCATCAGCGCAGCCGCAACAACGCGCTGGCGCTGGCGGCGCTAGCGCAGATTCGTCCCGATGTGGATGCCGCCATCGCGCGCTACGGCACCGACCGCGTCGGCGTGGTGATCGGCACCAGCACCTCCGGCATCGGTGAGACGGAGCTGGCCATCGCCCGTCATGTGGCGGATGGCGTACTGCCATCGGACTTCTACTACGGCCACCAGGAGATGGGATCGCCCGCCGAAATGCTGGCGTGGGAACTGGGCCTGGCCGGTCCGGCCTATGTGCATTCCAGCGCATGCTCGTCGAGCGCCAAGGCGATGGCCGGTGCCGCGCGCCTGATCAAGATGGGTTTGTGCGACGCCGTGCTGACCGGCGGCGTCGATTCGCTGTGCGCCTTCACGGTGGCCGGCTTTGCCGCGCTGGACTCGGTCAGCGCTGCGCAATGCAGCCCGATGAGCGCCAACCGCGACGGCATCAACATCGGCGAAGGCGCGGCCCTGTTCCTGATGAGCGGCGAGGCCGCCACGGTCGCCTTGCTGGGCTGGGGCGAATCGTCGGACGGCCATCACATGTCGGCTCCCGATCCGGCCGGCGTGGGGGCGCGGCTGGCGATGACGCAAGCGCTGGAACGCGCCAACGTGGCGCCGACACAGATCGACTACATCAACATGCACGGCACGGCGACCCGCCAGAACGACGCGATGGAGTCGGGCGCGATCGCGGCCTTGTTCGGCCTCGAAGTGCCGGTCAGTTCCACCAAGCCGTTCACTGGCCATACGCTGGGCGCGGCGGCCGCGGTCGAAGCGGCGTTGTGCTGGCTGGCCATGCAGGACGATAACCAGCAAGGCCTTCTGCCGCCGCACCTGTGGGACGGCGTGGTCGATCCGGCGCTGCCGGCGCTGAACCTGGTGGCGCGCGGCGCGGCACTGGGCCGCCCGCTGGGTCATGTTCTGAGCAGCTCATTCGCTTTCGGCGGCTCCAATGCGGCGCTGTTGCTGGGGAGGACCGCATGACGATGCCGGACGTGCGCGAGCTGGTGCCGCATTCCGGCCAGATGGTGCTGCTCGACCGCGTGCTGAGCGCGGACGACGACAACCTGTGCGCGGAAGTGCGCATCCATGCCGGCAGCATGCTGGCGGGCGAGGAGGGCGTCGGCGCCTGGGTAGGCATCGAATACATGGCACAGGCAATCGCCGCCCATGCCGGCTGGCTGGCCGTGCGGCGCGGGGAGGCGGTCAAGGTGGGCTTCCTGCTCGGATCTCGCAAATATGTCTGCGGCCTGCCGCTGTTCGCCAACGGCAGCGTGCTGCTGGTGCATGTGCAGCGGGTACTGCAAGGCGAAAACGGCCTGGGTGCGTTCGACTGCCGCATCGACGTCGCCGGCGGCGCAAGCGCGGTGGCGACGGCCACGGTGACGGTGTTCCAGCCGGATAATGTCAATCAATTTCTCAAAGATGGAAACGCAGTATGAATCAGAATAAGTCCATGAGCGTGCTGGTGACGGGATCGTCGCGCGGCATCGGTAAGGCGATTGCGCTGCGCCTGGCGCGCGACGGCTACGACGTGGTGCTGCATTGCCGCAGCCAGCGCGCCGAGGCCGACGCGGTCGCACAGCAGATCGCCGGAATGGGCCGCGCGGTGCGCGTGCTGCAGTTCGATATCGGCGACCGCGCCGCCACCGCCGCCGCACTGGAGGCGGACATCGAGCAGCATGGCTGCTATTACGGCGTGGTGTGCAACGCCGGTGTCGCACGCGACAATGCCTTCCCGGCGATGTCCGGCGAGGACTGGGATATCGTGCTGAAAACGAATCTGGACGGTTTCTATAACGTGCTCAATCCGCTGGTGATGCCGCTGGTTCAGCGCCGCAAGCCAGGCCGCATCGTCACGCTGGCGTCGGTGTCGGGATTGATCGGCAATCGCGGCCAGGTCAACTACAGCGCGGCCAAGGCCGGCATCATCGGCGCCACCAAGGCGCTGGCGCTGGAGCTGGCCAAGCGCGCCATTACCGTCAACTGCGTGGCGCCGGGATTGATCGAGACCGACATGACCAGCGAGGTGCCGATGGAAGAAGCGCTGAAGATGATACCGGCGCGCCGCGTCGGCAAGCCGGAGGAGGTGGCGGCAGCCGTCAGCTTCCTGATCGGCGAAGAGGCGGGCTACATCACGCGCCAGGTCATCTCCGTCAACGGCGGACTGGCATGAGCCGCCGCGTCGCCATCACCGGCATGGCCGGCATCAGCCCGATCGGCAACGACTGGGCCACGATCCGCGAGCGTCTGGGCCAGTACCGCAACGCCGTGGTGCGCATGGAGGAGTGGGAGGATTACGAGGGACTGAACACGCGCCTTGGCGCGCCGGCCGCGCCGTTCTCGCTGACCGAACGTTATAACCGCAAGGCGATCCGCAGCATGGGCCGCGTCGCCCTGATGGCCACGCGCGCCAGCGAACTGGCGCTGGCCGATGCCGGCCTGCTGGAGCACCCGCTGCTCAAGAGCGGCGACATGGGGGTGTCGTTCGGTTCGTCGGCGGGCACGCCGAGCGCCATCGGCGACTTCGGCCGCATGATGGAGGAGCGCACCACCAAGGGCATCAACGCGACCACCTATATCAAGATGATGGCGCATACGGCGCCGGTGAATATCGGCGTCTTCTTCGGCATCACCGGCCGTGTGATCACCACGTCCAGCGCCTGCACTTCCGGCAGCCAGGGCATAGGCTACGCCTACGAGGCTATCCGCGGCGGCAAGCAGCTGGCGATGGTGGCCGGCGGCGCCGAGGAGCTGTGCGCGACCGAGGCGGCGGTGTTCGACACGCTGTTCGCCACCAGCACCCGCAACGACGCAGGCCACACTACGCCACGGCCGTTCGACGCCGGCCGCGATGGTCTGGTGATCGGCGAGGGTGCCGGCTGCCTGATCCTGGAGGACCTGGCGCATGCGCAGGCGCGCGGCGCCGTGATCCACGCGGAGCTGGTCGGCTTCGGCACCAACAGCGACGGTTGCCACGTCACCCAGCCGAATGCTGCGACCATGCAGAAGGCGATGCAGCTGGCTTTGCAGGACGCCGGCTTGCAGCCATCGGACATCGGCTACATCAACGCGCACGGCACCGGCACCCACCAGGGCGATATCGCCGAGTCGCAGGCGACGCTGGCGGTGTTCGGCGATAAGACACCTATCAGTTCCCTCAAGAGTTATATGGGGCACACGCTGGGCGCGTGCGGCGCGCTGGAAGCCTGGATCAGCATCGAAATGATGCGCGAGGGCTGGTTTGCGCCGACCATCAATCTGGACGCAATCGATCCGGCGTGCGCGGCGCTGGATTACATCGCCGGCGAAGGGCGGCAACTGCAGTGCGAGTACGTGATGTCGAATAACTTCGCTTTCGGCGGCATTAACACGTCGCTGATTTTCAAACGGTACGTTAAATAGGAACACCACAATGAAGAAACTGCATTCCGCGATGGCACTGCTGGTATTGGCTGTGGCGCCGTTGTACGCTTCGGCCGCCGACAAGATGGTCCAGCTGCCGATCGCCGCCGCCATGGCCGCCAACAACGCGCAGCAGCGCCTGGGCGACAGCGTCAAGTTCTACTTCGCCGACCAGCCTACGCCGGCCGTGCAGACCAAGATCACCAGCGACAGGACCAGCCTGCGCACCAATGGCTTCGGCAAGTCGACCGAGAAGGCATGCAACTGGGTGTTCCTGTCGGCGATGCTGCAACTGCAGAAGCGCGCGCAGGAAGTGGGCGCCGATGGCGTGGTCAACATCGTCAGCAATTTCAACGACAAGGAAATGGCCAGCCAGACCGAGTTCGAATGCGCGGATGGCGCCATTATGGCCGGTGTCGCGTTGAAGGCCGATTTCGTCAAGTTCGCCAAATAATCCCACACAGACCATTTACCGACTCATTGAAAGATCGCCATGCATAAAAATATCCGTAACGCCGTGATGGCAGCTGCTGCAGGCGGCGCGCTGCTGATGACCGGCTGCGCGACCACGATCAAGGCGAGCAGCGCGCAGAATCCGCCACCGAAGGAGGCTTTCGCTTCCTACGGCCGCATTGAAGTCAAACCTGTGGTGTTCAAGGCCGGTTATGTTGGCGACGTCGCCGGCCTGGCCAAGATCGACGAGAACTTCCGCGCCGAGCTGGCGGCGTCGGTGGCGCAGTGGAACCAGCGTCCGGCCAACGGCCGCACGCTGGTGATCGAGCCGGTGGTCGACGAACTCTCGTTCAAGCACGGCGCCAAGCGCGTGCTGCTGGGGCCTTTGGCCGGCAGTTCGGGTGTCCTGATGCACGTGTCGATCCACGATGCCAACGGTGCCGTGATCGCCAACCCGGAATTCTTCCAACGCGCCGGTGCGATGGGGGCGGGCTTCCTGTGGGGCATAACTGACAACTTGATGCTGACGCGTGTCGGCAAGCTCTCGGCCAGCTATGTGATGGCCAATTATGACCGTGCGGTAGGCGGCCCGACCGGCGCCGACGACCAGGCGATCGCCCGGCAATGACAGTCGCCGCCTCGCTCTGGATGGCCGATGTTGATGGTGTGGCGGATGAGGATCTGCTGCGTCTGCGCGATTGGCTGTCCGCGAGCGAGATGGCGCGCTACCGGCGCTTTGTCCGCGCCCAGCGGCAGCGTCAGTTTGTCGCTGGACGGATCTTGTTGCGCATGGCGTTGGGCTCTTTGCTGGGCGTGGCGCCGCGCGATGTCGATCTGGAGGACAGGCCCGGTGCGGCGCCTTTGCTGAAGGCGCCCTTGGTGCGTGGACGCGCACCATGCTTCAGCATCTCGCACAGCGGGCGCTGGGTGGCGTGCGCCGTGAGCGCGCAGACCGCGCTGGGACTGGATATTGAAATGCGCGATCCGCAGCGCGATCTCGCGGCATTGGCGGCGCAGGCCTTCGATGCGGACGAGATGGCGCAGTGGGCGCGGTTGCAGGGTTTGGACGAGGCGCAGCGCGTCGTCGGCTTTTACAGTTTGTGGAGCGGGAAGGAAGCGCGCTTCAAGCTGGGCGAGGTCGCGCAGGCGCATCGCGTCGATCTGCCGCATGAGGAATTGTCGGTGGTGTTGTGCAGCGCCTTGCAGTTGAAGGCACCGCCGCGGATAGAGCTGGTTACGCTGGCGTGATCACTGCCACAGCCAGCCCCACAGGCCTGGCAGGTGCTGTTTGACGCTGGCGCTATCGACGGTGCTGGCCAGCGCTGCGCGCTCCAGTTCCTCACGGTCGTCGTAGAACGGCTTGGCGGCCAGCGGCATGTCGAGTTCGTGCGCGACGTCGACCAGGATCTCCAGGTACTCCTGGATGTGGCGAGAGGTGTAGGTGTTCACGTCATGGAAGGTGACGACCACCGGCGTGCTGCCGTCGACCGAGGGCATGGCGCCTGCGGCCCAGCGTTTGCGGGTCTCGGCCAGATGGGTGAGCATGTTGGAGCGCTTGTGCCAGCTGAAGTTGACGCCGTAGATCTTGCCGTCGTTGGCATTCAGGTCGGTCAGCAGCATGCGCATGCCGTGCTGGTGGTAGGAGGCCAGCGTATCGGCATCGTAGGCCCAGAACGGCGGGCGCACCAGCTTGGGCGCGACGCCGGTGACGGCGATCAGGTCGTCGACGCCGCGCTGCATCGACTCGTCCAGCGTCGCGCGGCTCATGAAGCGGTGATTGGAGTGGAAGGCGGTGGCGCTGTGGAGCGCGACCACATGGCCTTCGTCGTATTCGCGCCGTATCAAGCCGCGGCCGACCTCTGTGCCGCCTCCATACCAGGCGCGGGTCTGGGTGAAGAAGACGGCCTTGATGTGGTCCTGCAGCGGGTTGCTGGCCAGCGTTTCGAGGATATGCACGGTCGGATTGTCGCTGTCGGCGGCGGCCGGGCCGTCGTCGAAGGTCAGCAGGAATCGTATCGGCGGTATCGGCGCGGGCGGCGCATCCTGGGCGGCGGCGCAAGGGCTCAGCAGCATCGAGCAGAGTACAAGCAGCAGGCGGGAAAGATGGTTGGACACGGACAGTCGGCATAGCGCGTGGAACGGGACCGATATTGTACGTGGTTTTGCCGTCACGGTCGCACTCTTGAGATTTTATAAACTATGGAACAACAAAGGGTTTTATGAGCGCCAACCTGGATTTATTACAGCCACCAGCGGATCCGCATGTGCCGGAGACGGCGTTCGGCAAGTGGTTTCTGCGCACCGAGACGTGGACCGTGCACGTGCTGGAGCGCGCGCTGGCGGATTTGCAGCGCCTGATGCCGGCGGATCAGCCGCGCCATTTCGGCGTGGTGGCGGACGTGGGCTGTGGTTTCGGCCGTTCGCTCGGCAAGCTGCATCGGCGCTATGCGCCGCAGCGATTGATCGGCATGGATATCGATCCCGAGATGCTGCAGGAGTCGGCCAAGGAAGTGGCGGCGCTGAATATCGCCGCCGAGTTTATCTGCTGCTCCAGCTCCAACATCAAGCTGGAAGATAACTCGGTGGACCTGCTGTTCTGCCACCAGACCTTCCACCACCTGATCGACCAGGAGCGCGCCATCGCGGAGTTCTACCGCGTGTTGAAGCCGGGCGGCGTGCTGTTGTTCGCGGAGTCGACCAAGCGCTATATCCATTCGTGGATCATCCGCCTGCTGTTCCGCCATCCGATGCATGTGCAGAAGACCGCGCCGGAATACCTGGCGATGGTGCGCGACGCGGGGTTCTCTGTGCCTGACAACGCGGTTTCCTATCCCTTCCTGTGGTGGAGCCGCGAGGACCTGGGGCTGATGGAAACGGCGTTGCGCATCAAGCCGGCCGCCGTGCGTGAGGAAACGCTGATTAACCTGGTCGCGGTCAAGCCGCGATAGGTCTGAAAATCGCGGGGGTCAAGTCTGACATTCGGACACGGCCTCTGCCGTGGCGGCCGCCACGGCAGAGGCCGTGTCCGAATGTCAGACTTGACCCCCGCTTGTTTGAAGCGTTTGTTTTAATCGTCCAGGCTCCAGACGTACTGCATTTTGGTCCACGATTGCTGCGGTACGCCGTCCACGGTGCCGGGCTTGAAGCGGCATAATCCCAGCCCGACTTGCGCCGCGCGGTCCAGCTCTCGGAAGCCGCTGGATTTCTCCACCTTCGAATCGGCCACCCGGCCGTCGGTGCCGATCAGCAGTGCCAGCGTGACGGTGCCCGTGTCGCCGTTGCGCAGCGCGGACTTCGGATAGTCCGGCTTGGCGCAGGCCTTGGCGTCCACCACCGCCGCCACCAGCTGCGGCGCCGCCTTCACCACCGTCTTGGCGCCAGGTTCGGCGACCCCGGTCGGCGTGGGCTGGGCCGGTGGCTGGTCCGTCAGCGGCCGGGCCGTCACCGGCGGCGGGTTGGACGGCAGCACCGGCGTTTCCACTTGCGGCACGAAGATATCCGGCGGCGCCAGCTTGGGTAGCGGCACGTCCGGCGGCAGCACCTTTGGCGGCGGCACGGGCGCGGTCGGCGCCAGGTCGATCATCGCCTCCTTCACCCTGAACACCGTCAGCTTGGAGCCGTGCAGGAAGGCGGCCAGCAGCGCGACGTGCAACAGGGCCACGACGGTCAGACCGGTGAGATTCTTTTTCTGATGCATATGTGCTCCTTGGTGGTGGTGGGATTGCTATGTGTTGGAAGTATACTATTCCATGTAATAGCAAAATAAAAGGGAAATCATGGAATATTTTGCGCTGTCATGGTGTGGTATGCTTCCATCATCGGGTAGCAAATATTCCAGGAGGTAGTAGTGAAGAAGATACGGGTCATGCTGGCGGACGATCATCCCATCGTCATGACGGGCTTCGCGATGTCGCTCGAAGGGCAGGGGCTGCACGTGGTGGCGCAGGCGCGCACGCCGGAAGAGGCGCTGGAGCAGTACAAGCAGCTCAAGCCCGACGTGGCGGTGCTGGATATCCGCTTCGGCGAACAGCTCACCGGATTGGACGTGGCCAAGCAGATCCTGGCGCATGCGCCGGACGCCGCCATCGTCTTCCTCAGCCAGTTCGACCAGGACAGCCTGATCAAGGAGACCTACCGCCTCGGCGGGCGCGCCTTCATGACCAAGGATTGCGATCCGGCCGACCTGGCGGCGGCCGTGCGGCGCGCGCATGACGGCGAGCTGTACTTCCTGCCGCAGATCGCCGAGCGGCTGGCCAACCTGTCGGTGCGCGGCGACGCGTCGCCGCAGTCGCAGCTGGACGAGCGCGCGCTGGAGATCTTCACGCTGATGGCCGAAGGCCTGACCAACGCGGAGATCGCCGAGAAGCTCGACGTCTCCACCAAGACCATCAGCAACATCAGCCAGGCCGTGAAGGAAAAGCTGGGCGTGCACCGGCCGGCCTATATTACGCGGCTGGCCGTCAAGCACGGCCTGATCGAGCCGTAAGCGGATGCGGTTCAACTTCTGGCGCCACTGGAGCGTGCGCGCGCGGCTGCTGTGCGTCACCGTCATCCCGCTGGCCTATATGTTTAGCACCTTCGTCTGGTACGCCTACCATTCGCGGCTGTCCGAGGTGCGCGAGGAGTTGGCCGAGCGCGGCCCGCTGGTGGCCAAGGTGCTGGCGCAGAGCAGCGAATTCAGTCTGCTGTCGCACCGCTACGATGACCTGCGGCTGACCATCAACGGCCTGCTGCAATCGGATGCCAGCATCGACCGCATCGAAGTGCTGGACGCGCAACGGCATCAACTGGTGCAAGCCGCCGCGCATGCGCCGGGCCAGCCGGACGCGCGCTACTACGAGGCGCCCGTGCTCAAGCGGCTGATGTTCGTGACCATGCTGACGGCCGACGGCAAGCCCTACCTGAAGGACAAGCCGGCCGGCAGCAGCAGCGCGGTCGAGACCATGGGCTATGTGCGGGTGACGATGTCGCCGTCGGCGCTGCTGCTCAAGCAGACGCACCGTTTTTATGTCGAGCTGCTGGTGGCCAGCCTTGGGCTGTTGGTGTGCGCGCTGCTGGCGTGGCAGCTGTCGCAGGGCTTGAACGCGTCGCTGCAGGCGTCGATGCAGGCGCTGCGCGCGGCCGATGCCGAGAAGCGCCGCCTGATCCGCAAGGTCAACACCGCCGTCGAGGATGAGCGCAAGAGCATCGCGCTGGAGATCCACGATGAGCTCAACGCGACGCTGATCGCCGCGCGGCTGGAGGCGCAGCGCATCGTCGACGTCAGCGAGCCGGGCGAGGTGCGCGAGCGCGCGCAGACCATCATCAAGCTGGCGCTGGGGCTCTACAACAGCGGCCGCACGCTGGTGCGGCGCCTGCGCCCCGAGGTGCTGGACATGCTGGGCCTAGAAGGCGCGGTGGAGGAGATGGTGCGCCATTACGACCGCGCCCATGCCGGCTGCCGCTTCGCGTTCCGCGCGGACGGCGACTTTGCGCGGCTGGAAAGCGGCATCGGCATCTCGGCCTACCGCATCATGCAGGAAGCCTTGTCCAATATAGCCAAGCACGCGCGCGCCACGCAGGTGACGGTGGCCCTGTCGCTGAACGGCGAAGGGCTGCGCATGGAGATCGCCGATAACGGCGCCGGCTACGACTCCGCATTGGCGTCGTCCGGCATCGGCATCGTCGGCATGCGCGAGCGGGTGGCCGCCTTCGAGGGCCGGATCGACATCGCCACCGCCATCGGCGCCGGCACACGCATCGTCATCTTCATCCCGCAGGTCGCGTCGGTGTCCTGAGGGCACGGCGGCATTGAGCATAGGGTTATAATCCGTTCAACCTTTCCGTACCACCCATCAGAACGGATGACGCAGACATGAGCCAGCCCAATCAGTTTTCCCTGTTGTCGCAACGCCGCTTCGCGCCGTTTTTCTGGACCCAGTTCCTCGGCGCGTTCAACGACAATCTGTTCAAGACCGCGCTGGTGGTGATGCTGACCTTCGATGCGATGAGCTGGACCACGCTGTCGCCGTCGCTGATCACCAACCTGATCCCCGGCCTGTTCATCCTGCCCTATGTGCTGTTCTCGGCCACCGCCGGCCAGCTGGCCGACAAGTTCGAAAAGTCCGGCCTGACCCGCTTCGTCAAATGGCTGGAGGTCGCCATCATGTGCATCGCCGGCCTTGGCTGGATGACGCACACCCTGTGGCTGCTGGTCACCGCCGTGGTCGGCATGGGCGTCCACTCGACCCTGTTCGGCCCTGTCAAATACGCCTACCTGCCGCAGCAGCTCAAGCCCGATGAACTGATCGGCGGCAACGGCGTGACCGAGATGGGCACCTTCGTCGGCATCCTGCTCGGCGAGATCCTGGGCGCGGTGCTGGTGGTGCAAAAGCCCAACGGCATCGCCTTCGAAGCCGTCGCCACCATCGCCGTGGCGCTGCTCGGCCTGGTCGCCAGCTACCGCATCCCGCTGGCGCCGGCGCCGGCGCCCGAGCTCAAGGTGAGCTGGAACTTCATCGGCGAATCGGTCCGCAACATCAACTTCTCCCGCAAGAACCGCGTGGTGTTCCTGTCCATGCTGGGCAACTCGTGGTTCTGGTTCTACGGCGCGCTGGTGCTGGCGCAGTTCCCCGTGTACGCCAAGGATTACCTGCACGGCGACCACAGCGTGTTCGTGCTGCTGCTGACGGTGTTCTCGCTGGGTGTGGGCAGCGGCTCGCTGCTGTGCGAGCGCCTCTCCGGCCGCAAGGTGGAGATCGGCCTGGTGCCGTTCGGCTCCATCGGCCTGTCGGTGTTCGGCGCCGACCTGTACTTCTCCAGCCAGGGCTTCGCCGCCGGCGCCGGCTCCGTGGCGCTGGCAGCCGGCCCGCACCTGGACGCCTTCGCCCTGATGGCGCAACACGGCATGTTGCGCATCCTGTGCGACGTGCTGTTGATCGGCATGTTCGGCGGCTTCTTCATCGTGCCGTTGTTCGCGCTGATCCAGACCCGCTGCGATCCCGCCCACATGTCGCGCACCATCGCCGGCATGAACATCCTCAACGCGCTGTTCATGGTGGCGGCGGCCGGCCTGGCCATCGTGCTGCTGGGGCGAGGCTTCACCATCCCGCAGCTGTTCCTGGTGACGGCTGCGCTCAACGCCCTGGTGGCGATCTACATCTTCTCGCTGGTGCCGGAGTTCCTGATGCGCTTCCTGGCCTGGATGCTGATCCACACCGTGCACCGCGTGCGCACCATCGACGCCGAGCATATTCCGGCCGAAGGCGCGGCGGTGCTGGTGTGTAACCACGTCAGCTACGTCGACGCCATCGTCATCGGCGCGGCCAGCCCACGGCCGATCCGCTTCGTGATGGACCACCGCATCTTCAAGCTGCCGCTGCTGGGCTGGATCTTCCGCACCGCGCGCGCGATCCCGATCGCGCCGGCCAAGGAAGACCCGTGGCTGATGGAGAAGGCCTACGTCGATATCGCGCAGGCGCTGCACGAGGGCGACCTGGTGTGCATCTTCCCGGAAGGCCGCCTGACCAGCACCGGCGAGATCAACGAGTTCAAGGGTGGCGTGGCCAAGATCGTCGAACGCAGCAAGGTGCCGGTGATCCCGATGGCGCTGCGCGGCCTGTGGGGCCACCTGCTGAGCCGCAGCGGCGCCAATGTGTTCGAGCGCGCCTTCCGCACCGGCCTGCGCTCGCGGCTGGCGCTGGCGGTCGGCGTGCCGATGCCGCCGCAGGACGTGACGCCGGAAGGCCTGCAGCAGCGCGTGCTGGCGTTGCGTGGCGACTGGAAGTAAGCGCCAGTTACCAATTATTACAAGATTGATTACAAATTAATTACTAATAATGCATGCTTTTCTTTAAACTAGGTGTCGATGCCTCAGTAGGGCATCGCACACACTAGGGAAAACCATGACCATACAACGATATCTGCTTGCCGCGCTGTCCGCGACCGGCGTCCTGACGCTGGCCGCCTGCGGCGGCGGCGGCGGCGATCTTTTTCCAAACATCTTCGACGAGCACCTGCCCGCGCCGGTGGCGTCCACGGTGACGGTGGATTTCAACAACGGCATCGACGGCTGGCACAGCGACGTGGCCGACTACAGCGACAAGACCAGGCCCACTGAAATAGCCTCGGGCTGGAAGGACTTGCCGGCGCCGTTGAGCGGCAAGGGCTACTACCTGGCGTCGCACAACAACAGCGACGATGTGCTGACCTATGTCACGCACCAGCTGGGCGGCTTCGTGAAGAACACCGAGTACAACGTGACCTTCGAATTGCACTATGCGACCGATGCGGGCACCGGCTGCGCCGGCGTCGGCGGTTCGCGCGGCGACAGCGTGTACATGGTGGCGGCGGCGGACTACTTCAACATCGAGCCGGTGCTGCGCCCCGACGGCAACTATCGCCTGAACCTGGACCGCGGCAACCAGGGCGTTTCGGGCACCCAGGGCAAGGTGCTGGGCACGCAGGGCGTGGCGGGCCTCGGTTGCGCCGGCGGAAACTGGGCCAGCACCAGCCGCAAGTCGAGCGACCCCATCGTGGTGAGGGCCGACAAGGACGGCAATTTCTGGATCATGTTGGGCGCGGACTCCGGCTTTGAAGGCAGCAACGCCGTCTACCTGCAGGGCGCGACCATCAACATCACCCCGCACTGAGCGGGCGCGCGCCTCAGCGCGCCGCCTGCACCTGCTCGCGGTTGTGGTGCGCGCCGGCCAGGCGGATGATCTGGTCCAGCTCCACCGGCTTGACCAGGTGATGGTCGAAGCCGGCCTCGCCGGAGCGGCGGCGGGCATCGCCCTGGCCCCAGCCGGTCAGCGCGATCATCAGGATGCCGTCGGCGCCAGGGCGCTGGCGGATCGCCCGCGCGGTCTCGTAGCCGTCCATGCCGGGCATGCCGAGGTCGAGGATGATCAGGTCCGGCGGATGCGCGCTGCTGGCCGCGATGGCGCTGGCGCCGTCGTACACGGCGTGCGCGTCGAAGCCGTCGATCTCCAGCAGCGCCGCCAGCGAGTCGGCGGCGTCCTGGTTGTCGTCCACCACCAGCACCTGCACCTTGCGGCCGTCGGCGTCGCTGCTGGCCGGCAGCACGGCATCGTCGCGCGCGGCGCCGCTCACCACCGGCAGGCGGATCGTGAACTGGCTGCCCTGGCCGGGCCCGGCGCTGCTGACCTCCACCGAGCCGCCATGCATCTCGGCGAACTGGCGCGCCAGGCTCAGGCCTATGCCCAGGCCGCTGGAGAACTGGCCGGCCACCGTCCTGCTCTGCTCGAACATGCGGAAGATGCGCGACATCGATTCGGCATCCAGGCCGATGCCGTTGTCGCGCACCGTCACCTCCAGCGTGTCGCCGTCGTGCGCCGCGCGCACCGCCACCTGGCCGCCCTGCGGCGTGAACTTGACCGCGTTCGACACGATGTTGGCGATGATCTGCACCACCCGCGCATAGTCGGCGTCGAACGTCAGGTCCTCGGCCGGCAGCTGCCAGCCGATGTCGATGCGCTTGGCGTCGGCCGCCTGCACGCACAGCTCGCCGACATGGTTCATCACCGCGGCCAGGCTCACCGGCTGGCGCTGCAGCGTGATCTTGCCGCTGGTGATGCGGGCCACGTCCAGCAGGTCGTCGACCAGCCGCGTCAGCAGCCGCACCTGGCGCTCCACCACGTCGCGGATGCGCGCCACCGGCTGCGCGTCCGGGTACAGATGGGTGAGCAGCGAGACCGAGGTGCGGATCGGCGCCAGCGGGTTGCGCAGCTCGTGCCCCAGGCTGGCCAGGAATTCATCCTTGCGGCGCGCCGCCTCGCGCACCTGGTACTGCTTGTGGCGGGCGCGCAGCGTGGCGTGCAGGGCGGTGATCAGCGTCAGCGTGCGCACCGGCCGCTCGATCAGGCTCAGGTTGCCCAGGCCGGCCACGGCCCGGCGCACCATCGGCGAATCGGCGCCGCGGTGGGTCAGCAGGATGATGGGCAGGTCGGACCAGTCGGGCTGGCGCGCCACGTGCGCCTGCAGCAGCTGGTAGCCGCCCGGCGCCAGCGCCTCCTCCACCGTCAGCACCGCGCCCGCGCCTTGTTCCAGCTGCGTGGCCAGCTCCGCCAGCGAGCAGCAGATGTGGCTGTTGATGGACGCCATCGCCATCACCTTGGCCGCCAGCGGGGCGTCCTGGCCGGTCGGCGCGTAGATCAGGATGCGCGTTTCCATCGGTGTCAGCCGGGCCGCTGGCCGCCTGCGGCCTGCGGCGCGTTGAAGGTGGGCACGCCGGTCAGGATGCCGTGGAAGTCGTTGAGCACCGGCCCGACCTGGATGCCGTCCTTGCTGATCTGGAAGCGGCGGATGGTGCGCTCGTGCGCGCTGCCGCGCTTCTTGAACACGGAAATCGCCTGCCGCACCTCGCCCTCGGCTTCGAAGTAGCGCAGCATGATGACGTTGTCGGCGATGTAGCTGGCGTCGATGGCGGTGGTCATGCCGCTGCCCAGCATGCCCTGCTGGACGCCGACCACGATGCTGACCACGCCGCGCTGGCCCAGGTAGGTGAGCAGCTCGTGCAGGTAGATGGCGAGGAAGCGCTCGTCCGGCACCGCGTTCAGGTAGCCGTTCAGGCTGTCGATCACGACCACCCGCACGCCGCGCTCCACCGCCTGCATCACCGCGTGCGAGAACTGGCCGGGCGTCAGCTCGGCCGGATCGATCTGCTGGATCGTCAGCAGGTCGCGCTCGATCGCCTCGGCCAGCCGCATGCCGACGCCGGCCGCGCGGTTGAGCATATTGTTGCGCGCCTCCTCGAACAGGAACATCGCGCACGGCTCGCCGCGCTGGGTGGCGGCGTGCACGAACTGCGCCGCCAGCGTGGACTTGCCGGTGCCCGGCGGGCCGGAGATCAACGTGCTCATGCCTTCCTCGAGGCCGCCGCCGATCAGCTGGTCCAGCGCCGGCAGCCCGCTCGACAGCTGGCGCCGCTCGCTGACCACGCGGGTGGCGGCCGCCTCCAGGCGCGGGAAGACCTGCAGCCCGCCGCTGACGATCTTGTAGTCGTGGGCGCCGCCGCGGAAGGCGATGCCGCGGTACTTGACCACGCGCAGGCGGCGCCGCTCGGCGCCGTAGGCCTGGTCGGCCAGCTCCAGCTTCATCACCCCGTGCGCCACGCTGCGCACCTGCAGGTCGGTGCTGAGGGCGGTGCGGTCGTCGAGGAAGATGGTGGTGCAGTTGCGGCTGCTCAGGTACTGCTTGAGCGCCAGCACCTGGCGCCGGTAGCGCAGCGGGCTTTCCGCCAGCAGCTGCAGCTCCGACAGCGAATCGAGCACCACGCGGCGTGGCTGGTGGTGCTCGACGGCGGCGACGATGCGCTGGGTGGTGTTGCCCAGTTCGATCTCGGACGGATGGAAGATGGTGTACTGCTGCTCGGGATCGAGCACGTCCTCGTTGGGCAGGATTTCCTCGACGTGGATGCCGTCCATGGTCCAGCCGTGCGACTGCGCCACGCTCAGCAGCTCGACGGCGGTCTCCGCCAGCGTGATGTAGAGCACGGCCTCGCCCTGGCGCGCGCCTTCGTTGAGGAACTGCAGCGCCAGCGTGGTCTTGCCGGTGCCGGGCTCGCCCTCGACCAGGTAGAGCCGGTCGCGCGTGAGCCCGCCGGCCAGGACTTCGTCCAGGCCGGGCACGCCGGAAGAGAGAAACAGATGAGTGACGCTGTTCTGGGCTTGCATAGGCGGTCCGAAAAATAGCCCCCCATGGCAGGGGTGCGGCTGATCTTCGGCTGATACTACCTGAAATGGGCGAAGCGGGATTTTCGATAGCAAGCGTGCGCGCCGCTCAGCCCTGCAGGCGCTGCTGCGCGCCTTGCTGCTTGTTGAGGTACATGGCCCGGTCCGCGCGGCTGAGCAGCATCTCGATATCCTGCGGGTCGTCGGGATGGTGGATGGCGATGCCGATGCTGGCGCTCAGCGAGACGGAGGCGGTCTTCAGGTGGAACGGCTGCTGCAGCGCCGGCAGCAGCTTGTCGGCGGTCTCCTGGGCGGCGCTGTCGCTGTGCAGGTTCTCCAGGATGACGATGAACTCGTCGCCCGCCAGCCGGCCCACGGTGTCGGTCTTGCGCACGATGTGCTGCACCCGCGCGGCGAACTGGCGCAGCAGCTCGTCGCCTTCCTCGTGGCCGTAGCGGTCGTTGATCTGCTTGAAGCGGTCCAGGTCGAGGAAGAACACGGCGCAGCTCTGGCGCAGGCGGTTGGCGCGCTGGATGGCGTCGTTGAGCGCCGTCATCAGCGCGCGCCGGTTGGGCAGGCCGGTCAGGGTGTCGCGCAGCGCCATCGCCGCCATCGATTCGAACAGCGACTTGCGCTCGCTGATGTCGTGCAGGAAGGCGATGAACAGGTGGCCGCTGCTGCGCGGCACATAGGCCAGCGACACCTCCACCGGCAGCTCCTGGCCGGCGCGGTTGCACAAGGTCAGCTCGATGCGGCGATTGAGCACGGTGTCGGCGCCGCTGTCGGCCAGCTGGCGCATGTCGCGCTCGTAGGCGCGGCGCAGCAGCGGCGGCAGCACCATGGACGCCAGCGGCTGGCCGATCACCTCGGCGCGGCTCCAGCCGATCAGTTTTTCGGCCTGGCGGTTCCAGTCCAGCACCACGCCGCCCGGATCGAGGGCGATGAAGGCGTCGTGGGCGTTGTCCAGGATGGCGCGCAGCTCGGCCGCGCGCTCCTGCAGCAGCAGCTGCGTGCTTTGCTCCTGCGCCAGCGCGCGTTCCAGCAGCAGCGCCTTGCGGGCGATCTCGCGGGTGCGCTCGGCCACGGTCGATTCCAGCTGCTCGTTCATGCCGCGCAGCGTGGCCAGGTGGCCCTGCTCGTTGCGCACCAGGTCGGCCAGCGCCTGCGACAGCACCTGCGCCTCATGGAAGCTGTCGATCAGCGGGACCGGCGCCAGCGCGCCGGGTTCGGCGCCGGCCGCCGCGGCCGAGCGCTGTTCGATATTTTTACTGAGCGCGTTGAGCGGATGGGTGAGCCGGCGCGCCGCCACCGACGCCGCCAGCGCCATCGCCACGCCGAGGATGGCGCCCAGCAGCAGGATCTGGCGCTCCAGCGCGCGGGCGCCGGCCAGCGCCACGTCCTCCGGCTGGCGCACCAGCACCGACCAGGCCAGCGTGGCCGGGTCGTTGGCGTTGCCGGTGCGGGAGAAGCCGGTCAGGTAGCTGTGGCCGTCGGCCCAGGTTTCCTTCAGCGACCCCGGCGCGCCCGACTGCGACAGCGCCAGGCTGGTGCTGTCGATGGTCTTTTCCTCGGTGCCCTTGGGGCCGAGCATGACGGTGCCGTCGCCGCGCACCACGAAGATCTCGGCCGAGTATTGGTGGTCGGCCGGCGCCAGGATGGTCTGCACCAGGCGCCGCGCCCAGTTCCAGCTCATGTGCACGCACAGCACGCCGCGGTAGCTGCCGTCCGAACGCCGCACCGGCCCGGCGGCGTCGACGAAGCGCCACGGGTCGGCGCTGTGCGGCAGTGTTTTGCCGAGCAGGGTGGCGGGGTGAAAGTCGCCGGCATACAGCTGGTCGCGGCCGCCCTTGAACCAGGCGCGCCCGCTGACGTCCTGGCCTTCGAGCAGGCCCTGGGTGGCGGCGTAAACGCTGCCGTCGGGATTGGCCAGGCCGATCCAGGCGTAGTCGGGGAAGGTTTTTTGCAGGCTTTCCAGCACCCGGCGGACGTCGGCGGGGGAGTTGGCGTCGCGGATCTGCGGCAGTTCCGTGAGCAGCTGGACGTCGCCGGTGGCCTTCTGCACCACGCGATTGAGCGCATCGCGCATCTGCCACGACAGCTGCTGCAAGCGCTGGCCCGCTTCGCGCTCGGCATAGTCGATGGCGAAGTGATCGACCAGCACCAGCAGCGACAGCACCGACATCAGCACCGTCGCGGCCACGCCCACTGTCACCAGCGTGGTGAGGCGCGGCCGGGCCGCGCGTGGGGTGGGCTGCGATGTCATGGCACGGGCCAAGAATGATGTCTGAAAGAAATTAATTCATTGTAGCACCGGGCGCGGCGCCTGCCCCGGCCACCCTCTGAAATTCACCAGCGTGCGCCACGTTTTGTCGTGTCATGGACAAAAAGCTGGCTTGACTTAATTAGAATGATCGTTCATTCTATCGATCTATGCACATAATTTATACAGAAAGTCACATTATGGAAGCTCTTTTCTGCAGGACCGCAGCCCTGATCGCCGTCACCGCGCTGGCTGCTGGTTGCTCCCAATCCACGACCGAATCACCTCATGCGCAGGTGGCGGAAGTGGGCGTTTTCAAAGTGGCGCCGGAAGCGCTGCACATCACGACCGAACTGCCGGGCCGCACTGCCGCCTTCCAGGTGGCCGAAGTGCGCCCGCAGGTCAGCGGACTGATACAAAAACGCCTGTTTGTCGAAGGCGCCGACGTCAAGGCCGGCATGGCGCTGTACCAGATCGACGCGGCCAGCTACCAGGCGGCCTGCAACTCGGCCAAGGCGGCGCTGGCCAAGGCCCGGGCCAACCTGATGACCAGCGGGCCGAAAGTGGCGCGCTACAAGGAGCTGGTGGCGATCGAAGGCGTGAGCCGGCAGGACTACGACGACGCCGTCGCCGCCAACGAGCAGGCCAAGGCCGACGTGGAATCGGCCGCCGCCGCGCTGGAGCAGGCGTCCATCAACCTCAAATACACGCACGTGGACGCGCCGATCGGCGGCCGTATCAGCCGCTCGGCCGTCACGCCGGGCGCGCTGGTGACCGCCAACCAGACCACCGCGCTGACCACCGTGCAGCAGCTGGACCCGATCTATGTCGACGTCACGCAATCGAGCGAAGACCTGCTGCGCCTGAAACGCGAGCTGGAAAGCGGCGGCTTGAAGCAGGCCGGCGGCCAGGCCAGGGTCACGCTGCTGCTGTCGGACGGCAGCAAGTACGCGGAAAGCGGCAAGCTGCAGTTCTCCGACGTGACGGTCGATCCGGGCACCGGCAACGTCACCCTGCGCGCGCTGTTCCCCAACCCCAGGCACGATCTGCTGCCTGGCATGTTCGTGCGCGCAGTGGTGGAATCGGGCGTCAACGAGCAGGCCATCGCCGTGCCGCAGCAGGGCGTGACCCGCAACGCCAAGGGCGAGGCGACCGCGCTGGTGCTGAACAAGGAAGGCAAGGTCGAACAGCGCACGCTGGTCACCGGCGGCACGCTGGGCGACAAGTGGCTGGTCAAGTCCGGCCTGAACGCGGGCGACCTGCTGATCGTCGAAGGCGTGCAGAAGGTGAAGCCCGGCGCGCCGGCCAACGCCGCGAAACCCACCACCGCTGCCGCAGCCGTGGCAGTGGGCGGCGCCATGCCGTCCAGCGCCAAGAGCGCCCAGTAAAGGAGCATGGTCATGTCACGTTTCTTTATTGACCGCCCGATCTTCGCGTGGGTCGTCGCCATCGTCATCATGCTGTCGGGCGTGATCGCGATCCTCGGCCTGCCGATCGCGCAGTATCCAAGCATCGCACCGCCGTCGATTTCGATCAGCGGCTCGTATCCGGGCGCCTCGGCCAAGACGGTGGAAGACGCTGTTACCCAGGTCATCGAACAGAAGATGAAGGGCATCGACGGCTTGCGCTACATGTCCTCGTCGAGCGACGGCACCGGCGGCATCAGCATCACGCTGACCTTCAGGAGCGGCACCAACCCGGACATCGCCCAGGTGCAGGTGCAGAACAAGCTGCAGCTGGCGACGCCGCTGCTGCCGGCCATCGTCACGCAGCAAGGCCTGGTGGTGGCCAAGGCCACCAAGAACTTCATGATGGTGCTGGGCTTCGTCTCCGAAGACGGCAGCATGAAGCAGGCCGACCTGGGCGACTACGTGGCCGCCAACGTCATCGATCCGCTCAGCCGCGTAGAAGGCGTGGGCGACGTGACGCTGTTCGGCGCCCAGTACGCGATGCGCATCTGGCTCGATCCGGCCAAGCTGCAAAGCTATCAGCTGACGCCGGCCGACGTGACCGCCGCCATCACCGCGCAGAACACCGAAGTATCGGCCGGTGAGCTGGGCGGCGCGCCAGCCATGCCGGGCCAGCAGCTCAACGCCACTGTGTCGGCGCAGAGCCGCCTGCAGACCGCCGAGCAGTTCGGCGCGATCCTGCTGAAGACCGCGAGCAGCGGCGCCACCGTGCACCTGCGCGACGTGGCCCGCATGGAGCTGGGCAGCGAGAACTACAACGTGCTGGCCCGCTACAACGGCAAGCCTGCCACCGGCGTCGCCATCAAGCTGGCCACAGGCGCCAACGCGCTCGATACCGCCAACGCCGTCAAGGCCCGCATCGCGGCGATGGAGAAGCAGTTCCCGGCCGGGATGAAGGCGGTGATTGCCTTCGACACCACGCCATTCGTCAAGCTGTCGATCGAGGAAGTGGTCAAGACGCTGGTGGAGGCGGTGATCCTGGTGTTCCTGGTGATGTACCTGTTCCTGCAAAACTTCCGCGCCACGCTGATTCCGACGATGGCGGTGCCGGTGGTGCTGCTGGGGACCTTCGCGATTTTGTCCGCGTTGGGCTATTCGATCAACACGCTGACCATGTTCGCCGTGGTGCTGGCGATCGGCCTGCTGGTCGATGACGCCATCGTGGTGGTGGAAAATGTCGAGCGCGTGATGACGGAAGAGGGCTTGTCCCCGCTCGAAGCGACGCGCAAATCGATGGGCCAGATCAGCGGCGCGCTGGTGGGCATCGCGATGGTGCTGTCGGCGGTGTTCGTGCCGATGGCCTTCTTCAGCGGTTCCACCGGCGTGATCTACCGCCAGTTCTCGGTGACGATCGTTTCAGCGATGGTGCTGTCGGTGCTGGTGGCGATGATCTTCACGCCGGCGCTGTGCGCGACCCTGCTCAAGCCAGTGGCCAAGGGCCATGCGGCGATTAACACCGGCTTCTTCGGCTGGTTCAACCGCAGCTTCGACCGCAGCAGCTTGAAGTACCAGGGCTGGGTGGGCGCGCTGCTGAACCGCGGTGGACGTTCGCTGATCCTGTACGCGCTGCTGCTGGCGGTGCTGGCCTTCGTGTTCGTGCGCTTGCCGACTTCCTTCCTGCCGGAGGAAGACCAGGGCGTGCTGTTCTCGCAAATCCAGCTGCCGACCGGCGCGACCCAGCAGCGCACGCTGAAGGTGATCGAAAAAGTCGAGCAGCACTTTCTGAACGAAGAGAAGGATTCGGTGGCGTCGGTGTTCGCGGTGGCTGGCTTTAGCTTCAGCGGCAACGGCCAGAACACCGGTATCGCCTTCGTCCGCATGAAGGACTGGTCGGAGCGCAAGGGAGCTGGCCAGCGCGTGAACGCCATCGTCGGCCGCGCCATGGGCAGCTTCTCGCAGATCAAGGATGCGATGGTGTTTGCCTTCGCGCCGCCCGCCGTGCTGGAACTGGGTAACGCCAGCGGCTTCGACCTGCAGCTGCAGGACCAGGGCGGCGTAGGCCATGAGGCGCTGATGGCGGCGCGTAACCAGATGCTGGGCATGGCGTCCAAGAATCCGGTGCTGATGGCGGTTCGTCCCAACGGCCAGGAAGATACGCCGCAGTACAAGATCACGGTCGACCAGCAGAAGGCGACGGCGCTGGGCTTGTCGATCGCCGATGTGAACAAGGTGCTGAGTACTGCCTGGGGTAGCGCCTACGTCAACGACTTCGTGGACCGTGGCCGCGTGAAGAAGGTGTACATGCAGGGCCAGCCCGATTCGCGCATGTCGCCGGAAGACCTGGGCAAATGGTTTGTCCGCAATGCAGACGGCGAGATGGTACCTTTCTCGGCCTTCTCGACCGGCAAATGGATCTACGCGTCGCCGCGCCTGGAACGCTACAACGGCTTGCCGTCGACCGAGATCCTCGGCATGCCGGCGCCCGGCCAGAGCTCCGGCGCCGCGATGGTGGAAATCGAAAAGATGGCGGCCCAGCTGCCGCCTGGTGTCGGCTTCGAGTGGACCGGCCTGTCGACGGAGGAACGCGACTCCGGCTCGCAGACCACGCAGCTGTACGCGATCTCGATCCTGATCGTGTTCCTGTGCCTGGCCGCGCTGTATGAAAGCTGGTCGATTCCCTTCTCGGTGCTGCTGGTGGTGCCGCTGGGTGTGATCGGCACGGTGCTGGCGACGTTTGTGTTCAAGCTGTCGAACGATGTGTACTTCCAGGTCGGCTTGCTGACCGTGGTGGGGCTGGCGGCGAAGAACGCGATCCTGATCGTGGAGTTTGCGAAGGAGCTGCAGGAGCAGGGCGTGGAGCTGAAGCAGGCGACCCTGCAGGCCGTGCGTCTGCGACTGCGTCCGATCCTGATGACGTCCATCGCCTTTGGCCTCGGCGTGCTGCCGCTGGCGATCAGCAGCGGCGCCGGTTCCGGCAGCCAGAACGCGATCGGCGTCGGCGTGTTGGGCGGGATGCTGTCCGCAACCTTCCTGGGCATCTTCTTTGTGCCGGTGTTCTTTGTACTGGTGCGCGGTTTCTTCAGCAAGAAGGCCGCCGCTCCTGTTGCCGCTGTGGAGGCGCATTGATCGTGGAAAAAATCATGAAAAAATCTATATTCACCATGGCGGCGTTGGCGATGCTAGCGGGTTGCAGCCTGGCGCCGGTGTATGAACGTCCGGCGCAACCGGTGGCGCAAGCCTGGCCGGCTGGCGATGCCTACCAAGGCGTGCCGGCAGCGGCGGCCGATGCCAGGCCGGTATCGGAAATCCAGTGGCGCGAATACTTTGCTGATGAGCGTCTGCGCAAGGTGATCGCGCTGGCGCTGGCCAACAACCGGGACCTGCGCGTCTCGGTGCTCAACATCGAGAAGGCCAAGGCGCAGTACAACATCGACAGCGCGGCTTTGCTGCCCAAGCTGTCGGCCAATGTCGGCCAGAGCGCATCGCGCACGTCTTCGACCATGACAGGCACCGGCGAGGCGGCCATCAACCGCCAGTACAGCGGCGGGTTGACGATGGCGTCGTATGAGCTGGACTTCTTCGGCAAGGTGCGCAACCTGTCGGAAGCGGGATTGCAGACTTACCTCGGCACAGAGGAAGCGCGCCGCGCGCAGCAGATCACGCTGGTGGCCGAGGTGGCCAACGCCTACCTGACGCTGATCGCCGACCAGCAGCGCCTGAAGCTGGCGGCGGAAACGCTGCGCAGCCAGCAGACGTCCTATGATCTGAGCAAGAAGCGCTTCGATTCCGGCGTCACCTCAGGCGTTGATATGTATGAAGCCCAGACCAGTGTGGAATCGGCGCGCAGCGACATGGCGGTCTACACCGCGCAAGTGGCGCTGGACCAGAACGCGCTGACACTGCTGGTCGGCAGCGGCGTGCCTGCGGAGTTTCTGCCTGCCGGCGAGCTGGATGCGGTGACGCAGCTGGCCGCGATTCCGGCGGGCCTGCCGTCGGACCTGCTGCAAGCGCGCCCCGATGTGCAGGAAGCGGAACGCGCGCTGCGTGCCGCCAACGCCAACATCGGCGTGGCGCGCGCCGCCTTCTTCCCCAGCATATCGCTGACAGCGTCGGGCGGTAGCGCGAGCAGCAACTTGTCCGGCTTGTTCAAGGCGGGATCGTCGACGTGGAGCTTCGTCCCGCAGATCAATCTGCCGATCTTCGACGGCGGCGTCAATCGCGCCAATCTGAATATCGCCAAGGCCAATCGCGACATCTCGGTGGCGCAGTACGAGAAGGCGATCCAGGTGGCGTTCCGCGAAGTGGCCGACGCGTTGGCCCAGCGCGGCACGCTGGACGAGCGCATCGCCTCGCAGCAGGCGCTGGTCGATGCGGCCGACAAGAGCTTCCGCATCCACGAGGCGCGCTACCGCAAGGGCGCGGACTCGTACCTGAACGCGCTGGTGTCGCAGCGCGCGCTGTACGCGGCGCAGCAGGGCTTGATCACTGCGCGCCTGGGTAAATCCAGCAACGCCGTCACCCTGTACAAGGTACTCGGCGGCGGCTGGCAGCCGGAAGCCGCCCAGCAGCGCAGCTAAAGTGGCCGCAGCGGCCGGCCCTGAGTGTTGCGCGCCTGCCGCCTTCGGCTGCTGATAAATTGACAAAAGGGGGCCGCTTCGCCACAGTACCGCCTCAGGCAAGATCGTTACCCAAGGAAGACTCCATGACCGCACCCATCGCAAAACGACGCACCGACCCGGAACGGGCGCAGAACCGGCGCAACCAGGTGCTGGAAGCGGCCGCCGTCTGCTTCGCGCGCAGCGGCTTCCATGGTGCGAGCATGGCCGAGATATCCAAGCAGGCCGGCATGAGCGCCGGCCATATCTACAACTACTTCGACGGCAAGGACGCCATCATCCTGGCCTTTGTCGCCCGCGAGGCGGAGCATGTATCGGGCCTGCTGCGCGACCTGGCCACGCGCGAAGATCCGCTGGAAGCGATACTGGAAGATGCGCCCATCCACATCGACGAGTCGCTCGACCCGCAGCCGTGGAGCGTGCCGCTGGAGATGTTTGCCGAGGCCTCGCGCAATCCGGTGATCGCCGCCAAGATGCGCGAAAACGAAGAAGTCTCGCGCGCGCAGTTGCGCGCGCTGGTCAAGCGCGGCCGCGAACAGCGCAATCTGCCGGTGGACGACGTGCTGCTGGACGGCCGTCTCGACACACTGATCTCCTATTTCCACGGGCTGACGATACGCGCGCTGTACCGGCCGAACATGGACCGCGCCAGTCTGGCGGAGGCCTTCCGCGTCGCCATGCGCGCGCTGCTGATGACCTGATTTGTCTCGTATTGTTTCCGTCCGCTGCGCGCGGGCGGAGGCTGTTGTACCATGCCTGATCTCCCATTCCCGCTATCGGAGCATCATGACATCCTACGTAATTCCCGCCCATGACATCGTCGGCCTACCGGTCGCCGGCACCACCGACCTGTTCCCTGTACGCCGCGTCTACTGCGTCGGCCGTAACTACGCGGCGCATGCGCGGGAGATGGGTTTCGACCCGGACCGCGAACCGCCATTCTTCTTCTGCAAACCAAACGACGCGCAAGCGGTCATCCCGGTGCCGCCCGGTGTGGTGCTGGACCTGCCGTATCCGCAGGCGACCAGCAACCTGCACTACGAGTGCGAACTGGTGGTCGCCATCGGCAAGGGCGGCAGCAACATCGCGGTGGAGGACGCGGCCGCGCACATCTTCGGCTACGCGGTAGGGTTGGACATGACACGCCGCGATTTGCAATTCAAGATGCGCGACGCCGGTCGCCCTTGGGAAATCGGCAAGGCCTTCGACTACTCGGCGCCGGTTGGCATGATCCATCGCGCGGCCGAAGCGGGAGACATCAACCGCGCGGCGATCCAGCTGGAGGTGGATGGCGTGACCAAACAATCGGCCACCATCGATCACCTGATCTGGTCGATCAGCGAGACCATCGCCAATTTGTCCACGCTGTTCGCGCTGGCGCCGGGCGACCTGATTTTCAGCGGCACGCCGGAAGGTGTGGGAGCGGTCGTGCGCGGACAGACGCTGGTGGGCAAGGTGGATGGCCTGTCCGGCATCGCCGTGAAATTGGTGTAAATCGTTTATAGCAATGCGTCGATCGCCGTCAAGGCGGCGAGGGCGCCCATCGCCAGGCCCACATCGAGCGGGCTGGCGACATCCGGCTCGCGTGGATTAATCCGTATCATGCGGCCGTTGTGACTATGAAGCACGCGCTGACCAAAGTGGCGCACCGACGGTATCACCGCTCCCGCGCCCAACTCGATCACCAGGGGACGCTGCGCCTTCTGCAGCAGGGTTTGCAGCTGCGCCTCCTGTATCACCGCGCGCCGCTCGTTCCAGCCCCAATCGCCGAACATCAGGATATTCGGCCGCGCCATGCCGCCGCATTGCGGGCAAAGCGGCGCGGCGTTCAGCAGGCGGCAGGCCTCGGTATCGACTTCCGGCACGAAGCCGTCGGCGCTCCAGATATCCGGGCCGCACGGTTCCATGCATTGCAGGTGATGGATGGAGCCGTGGTATTCGTAGACGCCATGCGGATCGAAGCCGGCGCGCTGGAAGTGGCCGTCGACGTTGCTGGTGAAGACGCCATAGCCGGCCTCCATGCCTTCGCCCCAGGCTTTGAGCAGGGCGAAGCCTGCGTGCGGCGTGGTGTTGCGGTAGAGCTGCAAGCGATGGCCGTAGAAGCCCCAGGCCAGCGTTGGGTCGGAGCGGAAGGTGTAGGGCGTGGCGACGCTGGCGAACTCCATGCCGGCGCGGCCGAGGGCGGGGTAGATTTTCCAGAAGCCCTCGTTGCCGCGAAAGTCGGGCAGGCCGGAATCGACGCCCATGCCGGCGCCGGCGGCGATGATCAGGGCGTCGGCCTGTTTGATGAGGTCGGCGGCTTGTTGCAGGGCGGCGAGTTCGGCGGGGGAGTGCATGCGGGTTTCCGATGACGAACGGAAATGCTTATCTTACTCCTGCGCAGAGGGGAGATTGCAACGCCGGTGAAAAGCAAACATGACAAATACTTAAAGCCGCTGTTATAATTCCAAATTCGTCGGGGCGTAGCGCAGCCTGGTAGCGTACTTGCATGGGGTGCAAGGGGTCGGAAGTTCGAATCTTCTCGCCCCGACCAATAGAATCAACGACTTAGGCCAATCTTCGGATTGGCCTTTTTCGTTTTACGCTCCCTGCCTTAACGGTGCCTTGAATTATGTTGGCCTTAGACGAATTTCTTTGTATGTCTTCGGAATATCGGTGCCAATTTAGTTGTGATATTGCATATAATTGGTCTTGTGAGAAACTTGCTTTTTTCTTCACTCCTCCAATGCAAGAAAGAGATCGATTTCGAAAAGGTGTACGATATGGCGACCAATAACCCGCGACCGACCCCAACCCCAAGCCCCGCGCGTGAAGAACGTGCACACGTTCCTCGACCAGCGGAGCACCGCCCTGCGCCACCAGCGCCGACGGAAAGGAGATAGCTATGTCCGATTTCGAATATCTTTACAAGCGCCGATGCGACGTGCGTCAGCGTGTGCTGGCCAACCGTATCTATTATCAAGAGCGCCAGCGGATATTCGAGTTCAGGGAAGGTTTTATAAAAGTCGTCTCGATCCTTGCTGGCTCGTATGCGTTCGCAAAGATGGCCGATCCCGAGGTTGTAGCCTGGTGTGCAATTGCTATCACGACCAGCAGCGCCGCCTCGTTGGTGTTCGGCTTCGGCACCAAAGCACGCGACAGCGCCAAGCGTAGCTCTGAGTGGGCACTGCTGGAGCGCGATATAGAGCTTCCAGGCGAGCGACATTTCACCGAAGACCAGGTGGCTCAGTGGATGTCGCGATGCAATGAAATCGAAGCGGGTGAACCCGCCGCACACCCAGGCTTATTCGAACGCGCAAATCACCGTGCATGTGAGGCAATGGGAAGCAATCCGGGCAAGGTGCATTGGTGGCGCCTTTATCGGCCCGCAATCTTTATTCCGTAGATGAGTGCTAGTACGCGGGAACACGCTCGTCCAAAGAAGTTTGCATATCCAAATGAGTGTAATATTTTTGTTTTTGTTGCACTAAATGCATAAATCTGGTTAGATGCTGAATTGAAAACTCAAGGCCCAGCGGCGATTTATGCCATATTCATACGGTGACCCATCCCTTTATAGTCGTACAGCGGTACGCCGTGCGGGTGAGCGTACTGCGCAAGACAATGCGACAGACCTCGACGCTGAAGTGATTACCAATTGGCGTAACTCTCATGCCTTCGTTCTCACAACGTTTCGAAACACCTTGCGTCGCTACATCGGGGCCAGGCCAGTAATTTTCGCGCAGCGACTCAAACGATTAAACACAATTATCGACAAGCTTAAAACTGGGCGAGCAAAAGACCTGTCGACGATGCATGACCTAGCTGGTTGCCGGCTAATCTTTGATAGCGTGGAAGACCTGCGTGATTTTCGAGCACGATTTCATCAAAGTCGCGCTAAGCACGAGCGAATACACGCTGATAAGTACGACTACATAGATTTCCCAAAGCCGACCGGATACCGGGGCGTTCATGACGTATTCCAGTATCACGTGAATGATGAGAGCGCCGGGAGCATTTACAACGGCCTCCGAATCGAAATACAGTACAGAACCAAGGCGCAGCACGCTTGGGCAACCGCAGTAGAAATTAGTGATATCCTCGATGGACACCGAATAAAATTCGATGTTGGTGCGAATGTCCGACGCGAACGGCTGTTTGTACTTTCGAGCGAATATATTGCGCGCACCAAGGAAGATATTTACGGTCCTTGTCCGGATCTCAGCGATAAAGAGCTAGTTTCTGAAATGAAAATTTTGGAAGCAGAACTTCACATTATTGCCAATTTGAGAGCGGCTCGAAAAAGTAATTTAGAAATACCACGAAGAAAAAACATCGTTTTGCATTTTTCAGCCGATGGATTGCAGGCATATGGTTGGGTTGAAAGTAAAGGGGCTTTGCACTTCCGTGACTTGATTGAAAAGGCGCACCCGGCAGATGACGTAGTCTACGTCAGTGGTGCAAACCCGGCTGCTATTGCAAACGCATTTAGAAACTATTTCAAAGATGCTGCGGATTTCGTCGATATGGTGTCCCCAGCGCTAAGGTAAACTCCTAGCCTGAAGTTGAGCCCGCTAACGTAAGGTCGTTCGCTTTTTGCAAAGAGCGCCACCTAAAATTATGGACGTTATTGCGGTGGAGGGGATACAGCGGCTATGACCAAGGCGTTACCGCCGACTTGTTCGTGGGCCAAAAAACAAATTAGTTGCTTATTTCCCAAGCAGGTCTTTATATGGTGCGTGTTGAGAAGTGCCAAAAGCTTTTTTGCCCAATTTAAACCTGTCTCAACATTTGGCGGCTGCTTGGGATTCGTTTCTCGATAGATAACTGCCATGCTGCCTCTGTGCAGGTGTTGATGGGTTTCTGCATAGAGCTCCAAAAACTCTGCTTTGCTTAAATAGCCAGTTTCTACGTACTCAATATGGTGTGTCCCGTTAGATGACGTTATCGTTATCGGCATCGGGAAAAATTCTGGGTGGAGCGTTTCCAGTTTTTGCAAGATCGCTCCCGCTTGATAGAGCTTTGGCAGTTGCCCCAATTTTTCCTTTCCAAGGTCCCCATGAGCCACCAAACACCCGATAGCAACTAATTCACAGAGCATCCTAAGCTGCAAGTAGATCAGTTCGGCTGTCAGCCATGGCTGTAATGACGCAGTGCCGTCAACAATTGTTTTTAGCGCCTCAATACGAACTCTCACTTCGTTAAGTATGTCGGCATACTGACCTTGCATGTGAAGTTCCGCTTTGGTCAGGTGTGGAAGTCGATCAGATTCCATGTAAAAAGCTCCGATGTTGAAACAGCGTCGAATCCGCCCCATGGAGGCAGACTCCTTGCTAAGGCGTAGTTAACTCTTCGGTAAATTGTAGCGACTCATCTCTGTTGTCTTGCTACGTTCGGTGGGAAAAAACGACTAGACGGGCCTCGTCTTCATTGCGAGCGTAGAAGTACGTCAGTGCTAGGCCGAGGACGTTCCCAATCCGCTCCGTCAACGCTGTTCCTAGTATGTGTACCGCGTTCATAGCGGTTCATTCTTGCGCTTGTGCTCTCAACCTCTAGACCTGACTGGAGACCATGCTGTTCTTGCGGTAGCCCGCTTTTGAGACGCGCTTCCATTTGGCGATCGCCCAATGCAGACATCCTCTTTTCCTGATCTCAAAAGGAAAGGAAGCCAAGCCGGTGTCCACGGCCTCAGACCAGCAAGCCCATCACCATGGAACTGATGCTATTACTCCGATGCAGCATGGTTGTGGATGCCTGCATCAGCATCTGGTCGGAAATCATGCCGGCGCTCTCCTGCGCAAAGTCGGTGTCCATGATGCGACCCGTCGCCAGTTTAGTGTTGCTCTCCATGCTGGCCTGATTGTTGTACGCGTGGTCCAACCGGTTGGCGTAGGCGCCGATTGCCGCGCGCACGCCGGCCACAGCGTCGAGGGCCTGGCCCAACTTATCGATGCTGCCGCGGGCCAGTGTCGCTGTGACGACGTCGCTGCCGGCAGCACTGTTTGCGATGCCGAAGGTATCGTAAGTGGTGGCGGCAGCATGTAAAGCCGTGTGCATGGCGTCGAGCAGCGGAGTCAGCGTGACCGTCATGACCTCCTTGCTTGATGCGCCGATCTGGAAATTTTCGCTGCTGGAAAAGATGCCGTTGACCACGGAGGCCAGAGCCACCTTGGCAGCGTAGACCTGGGCGTCGTTGGCCGCGGTCTGCGCGACACTGGTTTGCAAGGTGTATGTGGCTACGGCGGCTGTGGCGACGGCCAGCGCCGACTGGGTCGCCGGCGTGGAGCCGGCGGCATCTGCCGCGAACGCCGCAGCATATTGCGCGTTGGCGGTACCTAGCGCGGCGCTGCTGCTGGCCGCGAACGCAACCGCATTGGCTGTCGTCGCCTGTACGGCCGCCCGCTCAGCTGCGGTGTCTCCGGTAAGCAATTTGGTGCCACCAAAGGTGGTGCCGATCGCAATATTGCTAAGCTGATTACTCAAGGCCGTATATTCAGCTTGCATCGCCTGGCGGTCCATGGCCGCGCTGCTGCCGTCGGCCGCCTGGGTTGCCAAGTCCTTCATGCGAATAAGGATGGTCGTACTTTCGTCCAGCGCGCCGTCCGCAGTTTGCAAGATGGACTGGGACTTGTGGATATTTCCCATCGATACGTCCATGCCGCTCGACTGCGCCTTCAGCCGGGTGGCAATCTGCAGCCCTGCCGCATCATCCATCGCTGAATTGATGCGCAGTCCGGTACCCAGACGCGTCATGGTCACCGCCAACCTGCCCGAGGTGAGGGCAATCGTGCGTTGGGTAGCGAGGGACGCGTAGTTGGTATGGATACTGAGCATAGTACTGTGGGCGTACCGAAACCCTCGCTTAGAACGAAATGTCACTATAACAGTTGATGTTCCATAAGGAAATCTTCCTGCAAATAAAGGCGCCAATGTATGTCGATTTTTGAGTATGCCGGACGTCGTAGGTAGGAATTCACCACACTCGAAAGGAAGCAACATGAACAAACAGATCATTGTGAACATGTCGGTCAAGGACCTGGACAAGTCGAAGGCCTTTTTCAGCGCGCTGGGCTATACCTTCAACCCCACGTTCTCGAATGACAACGCGGCCTTGATGGTCATTGCCAAGGACAGCATCCACGCCATGCTGATGACGGAAGCGTTCTTCAACACCTTCACCAGCAAGAAAATCCCCGACACCCGTGAAATGATCGAAATGTGGGTCTGCCTGACCTGCGAAAGCCGCGAAGAGGTGGACGACCTGGTGGCCAGGGCCGTGGCCGCCGGCGGCACGCCAACCGGCGCCGCCGAAGACTACGGCTTCATGTACGGCCACGGCTTCGAGGACCTCGACGGCCACACCTGGCAACTGAACTACATGCGCGGCACCCCCGCCTGATCCCACTCCCGGCGACGCCCGGCTGGCGGGTGTCGCGTACCCACCTCGCTTGTTTCCTAAACCACGCTAAACTTCATGCAATCTTTGAAAGTTTGTAGAGCCCCCTTCGCTTCTTCTGTATAAATCTTTCTGGTTGGAATGCGGTGTCCATCGATATGCAAGCGGCTTTTTAGCCGTTTAGGAAATCGATGCCACCGTCAAATAATAAATACAGCCCCTCGTTGGGCACACGACCAGGAGACAGTACATGACGTTCAAAACCCCTCACGCTGCACGGCAGCGCCGCTGGACCAAGACGCCGATCGCCACGGCCTTGAGCCTTGGCCTGATGACCCTTTCCAGCGCCCACGCGCAAACCGCGCCCGCCGACAAGCCGGCCGATAAGAATGCCGACGCCAAACCGGTCGACTCGGTGGTCGTCACCGGCTACCGCTACGCGATCGAGAAAAGCCTCGACCAGAAGCGCAACGCCAACGCCATCGTCGACGTGGTCACCGCCGAAGACATCGGCAAGTTCCCCGACAAGAACGTGGCCGACGCCTTGCAGCGCGTGCCCGGCGTGATCATCGACCGCAGCGGCGGCGAGGGCAAGAACGTCAGCGTCCGCGGCCTGTCGTCGGAACTGACCCTGACCCAACTGAACGGCAACTACATCGCCACGGCCGAGTCCAACGGCGATCCGACCCGTTCCTTCAACTACATGCTGATGCCGGCGAACATGCTGTCCAGCGCCGAGCTGTTCAAGACGCCGGAAGCGCGCATCGACGAAGGCGGCATCGGTGGCACGGTGATCCTGCATACGCGCCGTCCGCTGGAGGTCAAGTCAGGCACCGGCTTCGTTTCCGCCGAAGGCACCTGGGCCGACACCAGCAAGAAGACCGACGGCCAGTTCTCAGGCCAGTACGCCTGGCACGACGAGGGCAACCGTTTCGGCGTGCTGGTCGGCTACACGCAGCAGAAACGCACCACCCGCACCATGGGCGCCGGCGTTGAAAACTGGCAGTGGTATGGCGACGACTACGATGCGCATCCTGCCACCGATGTCAACGGCAAGCCGTCCAACATGAACAGCTACTGGTGGGGCCAGTCCGGCTTCAATGACCAGAACGGCAAGCACTACACCAATTTCATGATGCCGACGTCGCTCAACTTCGACGTCAAGACCGAGGACCGCGAGCGCAAGGGCGGGCAGCTGACCTTGCAGGCCAAGCCGATCCGCAACCTGACCGTGACGGGTAACTACTTCCGCTTCGACCTGTCGCAGAACTCGCAGACCAACACGCTCAAGATCCCGGAATGGAATCTGGCCCGCTATGACGGCGACGGCAACTGGCCGGGCGGCCGCATGCTCGACGGCCTGACCTTCGACCGCAGCGGCACCATCGTCACCGGCGCGCAATACAGCGCGCATGCCGGCAAGAAGTACTACTGCAGCGGAGACCAGGCCAAGGCCGGCGGGCTGACCAACACCGGCGGCTTCGGTCCGGACGATTGCACCATCCCGACGCCGCAGATCACCGGCAGCTACAACCGTGAAAAGGCGCTGTCGCAAACCGCCGACCTCGAAGCCGAATGGCACGGCGAGTCGCTGGACGCCACCATCAAGGGCGGCCGTACCTGGGCCGGCGGCGGTCCCGAGCTGCAATTCGCCATGCCGATCAAGCCGCGCCTGCAAAACGCGGACGGCAGCTGGACCCTCGGCAACTACGCCAGCGCCTGGAGCACGGCCGGCAAGCCGACCATGACCTTCTCGCCGGAGCTGATGGCGAACCTGCAGAAGGGCATCGGCGAAATCGACCTCGGTTCGACCAGTTCCTCGTGGACCCACAACAGCACCCAGCAGAAATACGCCCAGGCCGATTTCACCTGGCACAGCGACAGCAACTGGCTGGACTCGCTGCAATTCGGCGGCAAGTACCGTGACGGCGGCACCCACCGCAGCACCGGCAACAACTACTGGGTGTGCAAGGGCGCCGATCCGGCCAACTACGACAAACGCTACCAGGCCGGCTGCGATTCCACCGCCAACAAGTTCCAGCCGCAGTTCCTGTACAGCCAGTCGCTGGACAACCTGGCGGGCGGCATCAGCGCCAGCGCTTTCCCGGCGATTAACTATCCAGCCTACATCGCCTACCTGAACCAGACCTACGGCCAGATGCAGACCCGCAACGAAGACAACTTCGTCTACAACGTCAACGAGAAGATCTCGTCGACCTACTTCCAGGCCAACATCAAGACCGACCGTCTGCGCGGCAATGTCGGCTTGCGCGTGGTGCGCACCAGGCAGCATGCCGATTCGACCGACCGGGTCGATAACTACAACGACTACTTCTACGACGGCCCCAATGGCAGCCCGGCGCCTTGCCAGGCGGGCGGCGCGCCTGCGGTCGGCGCACCTGCCGGCTCCGGTTGCACCAGCGGCTTCACCAGGCTGCCGGACAACATTGCGCATACCTCGTCGTTCGTGCTCAGCTCGCTCGACCGCAGCTACAACGACGTGCTGCCGAGCTTCAACCTGGCCTTCGACGTGCGCCCGGACCTGCTGCTGCGCATGGCCGCGTCCAAGGTGGTGTCGCGGCCGAGCTATGGCGACATCGCATCGCCGGGCGGCTTGCAGAACTACAGCCAGGAATACGTCAACGACCGCCGTTTGATTGGTGGCGGCGACAAGCAGGGCTGGTTCGGCGAGGGCAGCAACAAGCAGCTCGATCCGTACAAGGCCACTCAGTTCGACGTGGGCCTGGAGTGGTACTTCCACCGCGGCTCCGTGCTCGGCGCCGACCTGTTCCGCAAGAACGTCAGCAACTTCTCGGTGCCGGTGGTGCGCGACGTGACCATGAACGTCGGCGGTCAGTCCGTGACGGTGCAGAACTACTCGACCACGGCCGGCGGCCGCAATGGCGTGTCGCAGGGTATCGAGATGTATGCGCAGCACACGCTGGCGTCCGGTCTCGGCTTCCAGGTCAACTATACCTACAACAAGACCAATCAGGCCGCCATCACTCTCGGCGACGGCACTGAAATCGGCAAGTCGCCGCTGGTTGGTAGCGCCAAGAACCAGGCCAATGTCACCGTGTTCTACGAGACCGACAAGTACCTGCTGCGTGCTTCGTACAACCGTCGCGGCGAAGTGGTAGACGGTCTGGACAACGGCTTGAACGTGTATGAGGAACCCTACAGCCAGATCGACCTGAACGTGGCGTACAACATCACCAAGGAACTGAGCCTGACCGCTTCGGTGTTGAACCTCACCAAGGAAGAGACGCGTTCGCACCTGGGTAGCGACACCAAGGATCGCTTCTACTCCAGTGGCTACACCGGCCGCATTGCGTACTTCGGCCTGAACTACAAGTTCTGATCTTCCTCCCGTCCCCCCGGGTTCCCGTCGGCGTTGCCTGTCCTGGCAACTGCCGACTTTTTTGCTTGTGCAAGGGATAGCGAAAAATGAAAAACACTCCCAATCCGAGCGGCGCCGACCACCGCATCCAGCGCGTGGTCGTCGTTGGCGGCGGCAGCGCCGGCTGGATGGCGGCTGCGGCGCTGGCCACTTACCTGGGCAAGCAGGCTTCGGTACGGCTGATCGAGTCCGAGGAAATCGGCATCGTCGGCGTCGGCGAGGCCAGCGTGCCGCACATCCGCATGTTCAACGCGCAAATGCTGGGCATCGATGAAACCGAGTTCGTCAAACGGACACAGGGCACGATCAAGCTCGGCATCGAGTTCAAGGACTGGTCGCGCATCGGCGACAGTTATATCCACGGCTTCGGTGTCATAGGCCGCTCGCTGGGGCCGCTGCCGTTCCACCAGTTCTGGCTGAAGCTGTTCCAGTCGGGACGTGCCGCGCCCATCGGCGATTATTCGCTGCAGACCGTCATGGCGCCGCAGGGAAAGTTCGTACCCGGCGACAGGAATGCGCCGGCCAATTCGCCGCTGGCCGACATCGCCTACGCCTATCACTTCGACGCCAGCCTGTATGCGCGCTTCCTGCGCGAGCTGTCGGAGCAGCGCGGCGTGCGGCGCATCGAAGGCAAGATCGTCGGCGTGAATCAGCGCGCCGGCGATGGCTATGTCGAGTCGGTGAGGCTGGAAAACGGCGAGGTCGTTGAAGGTGAATTGTTCATTGATTGCTCGGGCTTCCGCGGCTTGCTGATCGAGCAGACGCTCAAGACCGGCTACGAGGACTGGACGCATTGGCTGCCTTGCGACCGTGCGATGGCGGTGCCCAGCGAACGCGTCGATCCGATCACGCCGTACACGCGCGCCACCGCGCGCGAGGCGGGCTGGCAGTGGCGCATTCCGCTACAACACCGCACCGGCAATGGCTACGTGTATTCGAGCCGCCACCTCGGCGACGACCAGGCCGCCGCGACGCTGCTGGCCAACCTGGACGGCAAGGCGCTGGCCGAGCCGCGCCAGTTGCGCTTCACGCCCGGCATGCGCAAGAAGTTCTGGAACAAGAATGTGGTGGCGTTGGGACTGGCCAGCGGCTTCCTGGAGCCGCTGGAATCGACCAGCATCTATATGGTTCAGTCGGGTATCAGCCGGCTGTTGGCCTTGTTCCCCGGCCGCGATTTCAACCCTTTGCTGGCCGAGCGGTTCAACCGCGAATCCGCGTTCGAGTACGAGCGGGTTCGGGATTTCTTGATCCTGCATTATCATGCGACCGAACGTAACGACACGCCGTTCTGGGATTACTGCTGCACCATGTCCATTCCGGATAGCTTGCGGGAGGTGATGGAACTGTTCCGCAGCGACGGGCGCTACTTCCGCAACGGCGAGGATTTCTTTGCGTTGCCGAGTTGGGTGCAGGTGATGCTGGGCCAGCGCATCCTGCCGCAAAGCTACCATCCGATCGTGGACGATATGCCGGAAGATAAGTTGGTTCAGTACGTGGAGGGGATGCGCGCGACGTTGGCGCAGGCCGTCGCGGCGATGCCGACGCACGGGGAGTGGATCGACCGGTATTGGAAGGCGGCAGCGCCATAACCGTCGTTCCCGCGCAGGCGGGAACCCATACGCCGCGTGGTCAGAGACTCGGCATGGATTCCCGCCTGCGCGGGAATGACGGGGTAGTTACTGGCTGCGCGGCTCGCGCAGATCGGCGGGCAGGGCGTCCGCTTGCGTGCCCCAGGTGTGCGCGGCGGCGTCGCTGCCCAGTTTCATCTGGATCTGCCCACCGGCGTTGAGCTGCTCCCAGTCCAGCCAGACCTGCTGCAACGGCTGGCCGTTCCAGCGCACCTGCTCGATCGCCATCGGTGCCTGAGCCTTGCCGCCGGCGGCGTTGCTATTGATGCGCAAGGTCTTGCCGTTGCCCACATCCAGCTCTGCGCTGGCGAACTTCGGCGCATGCAGCAGGAAGTGTCCGCTGCCCGGCATCGACGGATACAGTCCGAGCACGCTGAACACATACCACGCCGACATGGTCCCCAGATCGTCGTTGCCGGTAACGCCGTTCGGCGCGTTGGTGAACAGCGTTTCGGCAGCGCGCAATACGGTGCTGGTCTTCCACGGCTGGCCAACCAGCGTGTACATCCACGGCGCATGCAGGTCCGGCTCGTTGTTGGGGTTATAGCGATACTGGCTGTAGTAGTTATACGGCCCCATCACCCAATCCTTGCGTACCGCCTCGTAGGGATTCTTGCGCAAGGCGTCGTAGGCGAAGAAGGCGTCGAGCCTGCGCGCGGCCTGCGCGCGTCCGCCCATCGCCGCCACCAGGCCGCCCACATCCTGCTGCACCAGCCATTGATACTGCCATGCCGTGCCTTCGTGGAAGCCGTGTTCGGCGCGCGGACTGTAGCTGCCGTCGAGTTCCGCAAACCACGTGCCGTCACTCATGCGCGCGCGCGGAAAACCCTTGAAGCCCAGTTCCTTGTCGTCCGCCGATGCATCCCAGACCTTGCGCCAGTTGCCGGCGCGCTGGCGCAGCAGCGCGGCGTCGTCATGCTTGCCCAGTGCCTCGGCCATGTAGGCCAGCGCGCCATCGGCCTGCGCATATTCGAGCGTGGCGGAGCCGCCGTGGTGCGGATCGACATCCATGCCCTTGGCGCGGAAGGCGCGGTCGTACTGCACGTAGCCGTTTGCCAGGTAGCTTGGATTGCCGGCCCGGCCTTCGCTGCGGCTGCCGAAGGGCGGCACGCCGAAGGCATTTTCACGCAGCGCCGTATAGGCGCGCTGTTCCTGGCCTTTCAGCGCACCGAAGCGCCACAGGTCGACCAGGAAGGGCGTCACCGGGTCGCCCGTCATTACGTTGGATTCGAAGTTGGCGTAGCCCCAGCGCGGCAGCCATCCGCCTTGTTCGCGGGTCTTCAACACCGAATCGGCAATGTCGCGCGCGCGCTGCGGGCGCAGGAGCGCCAGCAGCTGGTTGTGCGCGCGGTAGGTGTCCCACAGCGAGAAGAACTCGTAGTAGGTGGCGCCGTCGGCGTTGTGCAGGGCGTCGTCGTAGCCGCGATAGCGGCCGTCGGCGTCGTTGCCCGTCAGGGGCTGCAGCAGCGCGTGATACAGGGCGGTGTAGAACACCGTGCGCTGATCCTTGTCGGCGCCGCCGATGCGCACCGTGTTCAGCTCCTTCTGCCAGGCGCGCTGCGAGGCCACGCGCATGGCGTCGAAGCTGAGCGGCTGTGCGCCTGCGTAGGCGTCGGCGTGCAGGTTGCGGCGCGCGCCCTCGGCGTCGACGTGGGAGATGGCGCTGATGGCGGTGACGGCCTTGCCGTCTTTCAGGTCGAAGGTGAACCATGCGCCGTGCGGACGGCTGTCGCCTTGCTGGCTAAGGGCGCGGGTGCCGGGTGCGCCGCCGGCGTCGCTCCAGACGCCGTGCGTGCTGAAGGGACGGTCGAACTCCATGCGGAACCAGGTCGCGTACTGGGCGCCGCCGCAGAAGCTCTTGGTGACGATCTTGCCTTCGATGGCGCGGTCGCCAACCACCTGCAATGTGCTGCCGACCACCGAGTGGCGTTCATTGGCCTGGCCGACGTTGACCAGCACATGGCCCTGGCGCGCCGTGTCCGCGAAGGTGTAGCGCTCCGCGCCGGCGCGTGTGAGCGCCGTGGTTTCGGCGACGATGCCGCCGTAGTCGGTGAGCTTGATCTTGAAGTAGCCGGCCGTGCCGACTTCGCCCTCATGGGTGTAGCTGGACGCGTACTTCTTCTGATCGAAGCTGGCCGGCTTGCTGGTGTCGAAGCTGGCGCCGGGGCCGATGTCGCCGGTCACCGGCAGCACCGACAACTGGCCGCCCTGTTCCCAGCAACCGGCGCCGGACAGGAAGAAGTGGCCGAAGCCGCGGATCTTCGGGTCCAGGTAGCGCCAGCCCGCATAGTGCTCGCCGATCGGGCTCAGTTGCAGCATGCCGAATGGGGCGGAGGCGCCGGGGAAGGTATTGCCATCATCCTGGGTGCCGATGAAGGTATTGACCGGGAAGCCAGGTTCCGGTGCGGGCGCGGCGCCGGCCCAGATGCTGGTCATGGCCAGCGCGATGCTGAGCGCGAGCTGGCCGGTGGTGCGGTGTTGCGTCATTGATCGTCTCCAGTTGGTATTGTTATTGTGCTGTTTATAGCATCCGAAGCCTGCGGCGGCGAGGCGAGGGCGGCGCGGACGACGGAGTTTAGTGCGGTTTTAGTAAACATCGCGCTAGTCGATCGCCTTGAAGCGGATCGCGGCGCCGCCGCCGGCCGCCAGCCATAGCGGCAGCATGTCGTCGCGTTTTGCGGCCTTCTTCTCGATGACGATGGCGTAGGGATTGGTTTCCCAATGGGCGTCCGGGCCATCGCGGTAGATCTCGGCCTGATAGCGCTGGCCCGGCGCGAGGAAGTCGAGCTTGAGATTGAGCGTGCGCGCCGTTTCATTGGTCAACGCGCCGAGGTACCAATCGCGCCCGCCTCGCTGCTGGCGGGCGATGGCCACATACTGTCCCACTTCGCCGGCGATGGCGCGGCTCTCTTCCCAGTCGGCCGGCACGTCGATGATGAACTGGAAGGCGTCGCGTCGCGCCTCGTAGTTTTCGGGCAGGTCGGCCGCCATCTGGATCGGGCTATACAGCACGACGTAGAGCGACAGCTCCTTGGCCAGCGTCGAGCGCACGCGGTTCTCCGACTGCTCGCCGTTCGGCTTGAGGTTGAAGATGCCGGGCGTGTAGTCGAACGGGCCGGACAGCATGCGGGTAAATGGCAGCAGCGCCGTGTGCTCGGGCGGATTGGGCGGATAACCCCAGGCGTTGTATTCCTGGCCGCGCGCGCCCTCGCGCGTGAGCCAGTTGGGATAGGTGCGGCGCAGGCCGGTGTCCTTGATCGGCTCGTGGGTGTCGATGCTGATGTGGCGCTTGGCCGCCGCCAGCACGGAATGCAGGTATTCGCCGGCCATGTATTGGCCGTCGTGCCATTCGTAGCGCGTGATGCCGTCGGCGTCGACGCGCTTGATGCGGGCGTTGTCGGTGACGTAGCCGGTTTTGACCTGCGTGACATTGTTGTCGCGGTAGTAGTTGAATGCGGCGTCCATCTGGCTGGCGTAGTGCGATACCGCGCCCGAGGTTTCGTGGTGGCCGATCAGGCCCACGCCCAGTTTCTTGCCGTAGGCGGCGATCTGGCGCATGTCGAAATCCGGGTAAGGCTGGGTGAAGCTGAAGCTGTCGCCGTTGTCCTGCCATTCGCCGTCCCAGCCGACGTTCCAGCCTTCCACCAGCACGCCGGAGAAACCGTACTTGGCGGCGAAGTCCATATAGCGCTTGGTCTCGGCCGTCGTCGCACCATGCTTGGGGCCCGAGGCCCAGGTTTTCTGCCACAGGTGCATGGCCCACCAGATGCCGACGTATTTGCCCGGCTTGACCCAGGAGACGTCGCCCAGCTTGTTCGGTTCGTTCAGGTTGAGGATCAGGTCGGAGTTCAACAAGCCCTTGGCATCGGGCGATATCTGCACGGTGCGCCATGGCGTCTTGAACGCGCCGCGGGTCTTCACGCGGCTGCCGTCGTACCACGGCGTGAGGTCGGCCTTGAACACGCCGTCGTGCTGCTGGTTCAGCGTCATCGACGCGTAGTCGGTCAGCGCCGCCTCGTGGATCGACAGGTGCACGCCGGACGGCAGGCGCAGCGTGAACGGCGTTTCCACGTGCGGCGCGTCTTTCAGCAGCGTGGAGCGGTACAGGTATTCCAGGCCGCGCCAGGCGCGGGCCGGAATCCACCAGGCGCGCGTCTTGTCGGCGTCGGGGACCTGGAACTCGGTGGTTTCGTCGACGATCTCGATCTCGCCTGGCATGCCTGGCTGCTCGGGCACCTCGTAGCGGAAGCCGATGCCGTCATTGAACACCCGGAAGCGCACCGTGAACTTGCTGCGCGCGTCGAGCGTGCGCGCGAAGTCGACTCGGATCTCGTTGTGCTGGTCGCGCACCAGCTTGCGCTCGCCCCAGGGCTGGGTCCAGGTGGTGTCGGCGCTGTCGCTGGCCGTGGCGGCAATCTGATAGCCCTCGCCAAACGAGGCCCCGCGCTTGAACACCATGCCCAGGTGGGACGGCGTGATGACGGGCACGCCCCGATAGGTCACGCGATAGGTCGGATTGGCGCGATCGTCGCTGATGCTGACGACCAGCGCGCCATCGGGCGAACTGACGCTGATGTCGCGCGCGTGGGCGAGAGGCACGGTCAAAGCGAGTAGCAGGAAATAGGTAGGTTTCATTTTGGTTTTTGCGCGCCGTTTATGAAACTGACGGCGGTTGCTTGTTTTGATTGCGGCATTTTCACCCACCCAGGTGGCAAATTCGCGGAAAGCATGCTGGCGTGGCGCAGTTTAGGAAGGATTACTAAACCGGGGTGTTGCATCGTCCTGTCCACAAAGTTGGCTACTTTACAAATCTTCACACGACGGAGATAAAGTGGCAATCCCCCGTCGGTTTAATGGCTGCTGTGTTATTAAATCGACGGGAATCAACCATGACAATATCCGCAGCGGCGCGACCCTTGATGGTCTTGCGCGATTTGAGCAAACGTTACGACAGCAGCGCCGGCAGCCTGATGGCGCTGGACGGCGTCAACCTGGAGGTCGGGGCCGGCGAGTTCGTGGCCGTGGTCGGCAAGTCCGGCAGCGGTAAATCGACCCTGCTGAACCTGGCCGCCGGCATCGATACGCCATCCTCCGGCGAAGTCTGGATAGACGGCGCCGCCGTACACAGCATGCGGCAATCGGAGCTGGCACGCTGGCGCGGCCGCCATCTGGGCATCGTGTTCCAGTTCTTCCAGCTGCTGCCGACGCTGACCGTGGCCGAGAACGTGATGCTGCCGATGGATTTCTGTGCCACCTACCCGGCGCGCCAGCGCCGTGCGCGCGCGCTGGCGTTGCTGGAGCAGCTCGACATCGGCGCGCAGGCCGACAAGCTGCCGTCGGCGCTGTCCGGCGGCCAGCAGCAGCGCGCCGCGATCGCGCGCGCGTTGGCCAACGACGCGCCCATCCTGGTCGCCGACGAACCGACTGGCAACCTCGATAGCGACACCACGCGCCAGATCATGCAGCTGTTCGCCGGCCTGGTCGAGCAGGGCAAGACGGTGCTGATGGTGACCCACGAACGCGATTTCAGCGAGTACTTCACGCGCCTCGTCACGCTGGCCGACGGCCGGATCTGCGCGCCGCACGCCAGCGCGGCCGGCGTCGACCTCCACGCCAACCGGGTACGTCATGCTTAGCCCGCGCTGGCGCAAGCTGTTGCGCGACGTCGCGCTCACGCCGGGCCGCGTGGCCCTGATGGTGCTGGCGATGGCGGCTGGCGTGTGCGGGCTGGCCACCATGTTGAGCAGCTACACCATCCTCAGTCGCGAGACCACCCGTAACTACCTCGACACCAATCCGCCGTCGGCCACGCTGCAACTGGAGCGCATCGACGCGCCCTTGCTGGCGGCGATACGCGCCTTCCCCGGCATCGCGCAGGCGCAGGCCAGCGGCACGGTCGGCGTCACGCTGGCGGGTGAGGGCAAGGGCGCGGCGCTGCCGTTGACCATCTTCGTGGTGGAGGATTTTAATCAGCTGCGCATCAACACTGTGTATCGCGAGCAGGGCGCGTGGCCGCCGCCGGACGGATCGCTGCTGCTGGAGCGCGACGCGCTGCGCCTGATCGGCGCGCGCATTGGCCAGCGCCTCAGCGTCAGCACCGGCCACGGTGCGCCGCAATCGCTGCTGGTCTCCGGCACCGTGCACGATCCGTCGTTGCCGCCGGCCAGTCGCGGCCAGACCGTGTACGCCTATGCCACGCCGGCCAGCGTGGCCGCGCTGGGCCTGGACGGCAGCCTGCGCCAGCTGAAGCTGACCGTCAGCGAGCAGCCCATGAATGTCGACGCCATCGAGGCGACGGTGGCGCGGCTGGCCGTCTGGCTGCGGCAGAACGGCCATGCGGTGGAGCGCATCCGCATTCCGCCGCCGGGCGAGCATCCGCATCAAAAGGTCATGAGCTCGATCCTGGCGATGCTGCTGGTGTTCAGCGGCGTGGCGTTGGTGCTGTCGGCGGTGCTGACGGCCACCGTGGTGGGCGGCATGCTGCAGCAGCAGCGGCGCCAGATCGGCGTGATGAAGGCCATCGGCGCGCGGCGCTCGCAGATCGCCGGCCTGTACCTGACGCTGGTACTGGCGCTGGCCGCCATCGCCACGGCGCTCGGCATGTCGGCCGGGCTGGCGGCGGGGCGCGCGTTCTCGCGTGTGGTGCTGAACCAGCTTCTCAACTTCACTATGCACAGCGGCGCCGTTCCGCACTGGTGCTATCTGCTGCTGATCGCGGCCGGCGTGCTGCTGCCGCTGGCGGTGGCCGCGGTGCCGGTCGCGCAGGCCAGCGCGGCGACGGTGCAGGCGGCCATCAGCGACAGCGGCAGCCACGGCCAGCGCTTCGCCGCGCCGGCCGCCTGGCTGGACCGCCTGCCCCTGGTCGACCGCAGCCTGCTGCTGGCGCTGCGCAACAGCCTGCGCCGGCGCGGCCGCCTGCTGCTGACGCTGTCCTTGCTGGCGCTGGCCGGCGCCATGTACATGAGCAGCCTGAATATCCGGGCCGCGTCCGCGCAGCACCTGGTCGACGCGGCGGCAGAGCGCCACTACGACATCGAGACCTTGCTGGCCCGTCCGGCGCCGGTCGCGCAGGTCACCCAGCTGCTCGGCGCGCTGCCGCAGGTGGCGCTGATCGAGGCGTGGGAGCATAGCGGCGTGGCCCGCCAGCGCGCGGACGGCCTGGAGATCGAGCGTGTCTATCCGGACGGCGCGCACGGCACGCTGACGGTGCAGGCGGTGCCCGAGCAGAACGCGACGCTGAAGCTGGAGATGCTGGCCGGCCGGTGGCTGGACGCCGGCCAGCCGGACCAGGTGGTGCTGAACAGCGCCGCGCTGGAATTCTTCCCGCAGGCGCGGGTGGGCGGCGACATCGGCATCGCCGGCCATGGCCGCACGCTGACGCTGCGGGTGGCCGGCATCGCGCGCCAGGACATGACGGCGGCCACGGTGTTCGTCCTGGCGCCGACCTATGCGCGGATGGCGGGTCGCGCCGGGCAGGCCGCCAGCTACCGCATCGTGCTGCGCGCGCGTGACGAAGCGGGCATCGCCGAGGCGGCACGCCGGATCGGCGCCACGCTGGCCGCCGCCGGCATCGACGTCCGCATGAACCTGACCGAGACCATGCTGCGCAAGGAGGTCGACGGTCATTTCGACCTGCTGATCGCGGCCATGCTGTTCATCGCGCTATTGATGGCGGCGGTCGGCCTGTTCGGACTGGGCTCGGCGATGGGCAGCAACGTGGCCGAGCGCGGCCGCGAGTTCGGCATCATGCGCAGCATCGGCGCCAGTTCCGCCGTGGTGCTGCGCAATGTGCTGTGCGAGGGTGTGCTGGTGGCGCTGATGAGCGTGCCGCTGGCGTTCGCCCTGTCGCTGCCGCTGTCGGCGGCGATCGGCGCCTATCTCGGCGAGCTGCTGTTCGGGCTGGCGTTTCCCCTGGCCGTGTCGGGCGCCGGCGCGCTGGCCTGGGCGGCGCTGGTCCTGCTGGGCGCCTTGCTGGCGAGCGGCCTGCCGGCATGGTCGGCCTCACGTCTCAGCATTCATCAATCTCTTGTCAGCCTGTGAAAGGAAGCGTCATGAAAAAATCCACCGTGGTTACGGCTTTGCTGGTCGCCGCCGGCATCGGCCTGTATGTCGGCGTGCAGTATCTTGATCTGGTCGGCCTGTTCAAGCGCCTGCACGGCATGTAGCGCGGCCTCAGGCGGGGCCGTTCGAGACATGTTGCTGAATGTTCTCGATCACCTTGTCGGTGCGCATCTGGCGCAGCACGGCGGCCAGCTGGGGCACCAGCGCCGCGCGCGACTTGTGCAGATAGTGGTACACCGGGAACGAGGCCAGCGGCGGCGACAGCATCGCCACCTCGTCCAGCTTCAGGTTCTTGATCACGGCCATGCCGGACAGGCGGTTGCCGACTACCACGTCGGTGCGCCCGACCATCATTTTCTGGAAGGCCTGGGTCATGGTCGGCACGGCCTCGGTCTTCATGCCGATGGTGTTTTCCTGCACGATCTTGATGCCGCGAACGTGGCCGATGGTGTAGGGCTTCAGGCTGTCCCAGCCGTTGAGGATGAAATTGGTGCCGTGCGTGAAGACCACGATTTCGTAGGTCAGCAGCGGCACCGGCACGATGACCAGGTTGCCGTAGCTGCGGTCCATGCCCAGTTTGCGGTACAGCTCGCCGTCCATGCGGCCCTCGTTGGCGTAGATCAGCGTGCGTTCGCCCGGCAGGCGGTGCACTTCGAGCTTGTAGCCCAGCCGGTGGTAGGCCTCGCGCAACACCTGCTCGGCGACGTCCGTGGCGGGATCGTCGCCGACCAGGGTGGAGACGTTGATCACCGGCTGGCCCGGCGCGGCCCGGGCGGGCAGCCAGGTTAGCAATGCCAGCCGTATCAGGGAGCGGCGCTTCATTTGCGTGTGCTTTCTGGGGGGAATCGTCATACAGACCAGTTCTCAGCATATACGCTGCCGGTTCACTACGCCAATACTATCGCGCGGCATTGGGTGTTGTATTAGTGCAATTCTTGGCCTCTACGGACACATCGGGCTGCCCGCCTGCAAGCCCAGCGACTCGGCCCTGGCGATCGCGGTCGCGGTGGGCAGCGTGGCGGACAGGCTGAACAGGGGCATGATGGTCTGGTAGCTCACCGCGTCACAAGCGTTGCCGTTCGGCGCGCACAGGCGCACGCGCACGAAGCGGATGCAGCTGGCGCCGTTCGGATCGGCGATGCAATTGAGGCGGGCGCGCGCCACGCAGGCCGGCAGGCTGCCGCTCGGGATGGGGGTGGGTGTGAGATCGCCGTTGCCGCTGCGCGCCAGCGACAGGTAGTCGATGCGCAGGTGGGCGTCGGTGACGGGCTGGCCCATCTTCAGCGTGCCGGGGCCGTCGTTCATCAGCGCCGTCTGGCGCAGCCGGTCCATCACGGCCGGGTTGCTGAAGTCGCTCACGGCGGCCAGCGCCGCCGCGCGCCGCGTCACTTCCTGCAGGGTATTCAACACATACATGGCGCGCGCCACCTCCATCACGGCGAACAGCAGCGTGAAGAACAGCAGCGACAGCAGGCTGAATTCGACCGTGATCGCGCCGCGCGGTGCGCGTGGGGGCTTAGTTGCCGACATAGTGCATCGATGCGGTGGCGCTCAGCGACATGCCGCCGGTGCCCAGCAGGTCGTAGGAAAAATAGGGAAACACGTCGTCCTCCAGCAGGTCGCTGACATTCACGGTGATGGTCGTGGGCAGGGAAAAGCCGGTGCACTGGGTGCCGTCGCAGAGGATGGTGACCACGGGCGGGTAGCTGCCGGCGCTGGCGCCATCGAGCTCGGCGGCGACGATGGCGCGCGCGGCGGCCACCACGTCCGCGGCGCGCGCCGGCGTCTTGAGATCGAGCACGGCGCAGGAGGCCAGGTAGCGCGCGCCGTCATGGGCGGCGCGTTGCATGATCTGGTAGTGATACAGCGCGCGGCCGAGAAACAGCGGCAGCGCCAGCAGCAGCACGAAGACCGGCAGTATCAGCGCCATTTCCACGGCGGCGATGCCGCGCTGGCGGCGGCCGGGCTGGCTCATGGCAGCAACTCGACGGCGCCGCCCAGCGCCTGGTCCGGCACCGCGCCGGCAAATTCGGCGTACAGGCTGGTGGCGGTGGCGGGCACCGTCATGAAGAATTTGCCCACCGCCAGCACGGTGGCGCTGACGGTGCCGCCTGCCGCCACCGGACAGGCCAGCAGCGCCACGTTGAGCACGCGGCGCTGGCGCAGGCCGGGCAGGTTGGCGGCGCCGGGCGCCAGGAAGTTGGCGCCCGTCAGCGCCAGGTAGGGCGTGCTGGCCGGGTAAGCGTTGCTGGCGACTGGCGCGCCGGGCCCGTACAGGGTCGACCAGGTGCCGGCGGCGAAGGTGGCGTAGCCGGTGGCTGGCTCGGCCGCGCCGGCGGTGTAGGCGGCGTACGGCACCGCCTTGGCATAGGACCACAGCGGGCCGTAGTCGGCGTTCAGCGTGCCGGCCGGCGCGGGCAGCGGATCGGCCACGGTCCACAGCTTGTTGTTGACGGCGTCGGCGTAGCGTTTGGCGCCCTGGCCGTTGCGCGCCGTGCTCATCCACGGGATCGCGGTGTAGACATAGGCCTTGACGTTGGTGTCGGGCGGCGCGCCGTTGGGCGAGCAGGTGCCGCCGACGTACTGGTCGAAGCGGGCGTTAAGCTGGGGGTACTGGGTGGCCAGCGGAAAGCCGCGCTTGACGGTGATGGCGCCGCCCTGCAGGCGCGGGACCTGCAGCGTGCCGGCGCACACGTAAGGGGTGAGCACGCTGTCGGCGGTGTTGCCGGCGCTGCCGGCGCTGCCGGGCGGCGTCAGCGGGTCGATGGCAAAGTGTTCCGGCGTCAGGCCGTTCGGGTTGAGCTGCATCAGGTCGTAGCCGACGCCGCGCCGGAAGCCGTATTCCACCAACTCGGTCAGCGCCGGCGGGCCGGGGTTGAGGCGGGCTGCGGCGGGCGTGCTGGACAGCGCGCACACCGCCAGCGGCGTGGCGGCGATGGTCAGGCGGCCGGCCACCGCGTGGGCCGAGGTGCTCATTGTTTCCAGCCCGCCCGACAGCAGGCGCAGGAACACGGTGGCAATCTGGCCGTGGGCCGGCGCCAGCTTGTCGCTGTCGGCGCGCGCATACAGCAGGCCGTCCGGCGCGGCCTGGGCGGCGGCGGCTGCGCGCCAGTCGCTGGCCGGCGCGTCGGGGCTCGCGCTGAAACTGAGGGCGGCGCTGGACCAGGCGACCGGCTCCTTGCCGAACTGGTAGCGCAACGCGCCGGCGGCGTCGGCGGCCTTGGCCAGCGCGCTGGCGACGCCGGCTGCGGTGCCGTTCAGTTCGCGCGCGGCGGCCAGCGCGGTGGCGTCGGCCAGCAGTTGCAGCTCGGCCTTGCGGGTGTACAGCTGGCCAACGTCGAGCGCCATGCCGACCAGCAGCAACATGCCGACCACGGCGGCGGCGAACATCAGGGCAAGGGCGCCGCGCTGCCGGCGCGGCCAGCGGCGGTGGATCGTCATGCGCGGCCTCCTGGGTGTCGATACCGCTAAAGTCTATCCACTCGGAAATATCGGCGCTTGATCGGGCACAAGCGCGATGCTCCTGACAGAAACTGTCGCAGCCGGCCCTTAACATTATGGTCATGCGGCGCCGGACAGCGTGCCGCGCCAACCCACCAGGAGAACCATGATGATCAGCCCTAACTTTGTCTTGCTGTATGTCGACGACCCGGTCGCCAGCGCCACCTACTACGCCGACCTGCTGGGCCAGCAGCCGGTGGATGTCGCGCCGACCTTCGCGCTGTTCGTGCTGGCGTCCGGCCTGAAGCTGGGCCTGTGGTCGCGCGACGCGGTCGAGCCGAAGGCGCTGGCCTCCGGCGGCGGTGGCGAGCTGTGCATCAGCGTCGGCGACCGCAGCGTGGTCAACGACATGCACGCCGACTGGTCGGCGCGCGGCGTGGCCATCGCCCAGCGTCCGGTGGCGCTGGACTTCGGCTACACTTTCGTGGCGGTCGACCGCGATGGCCATCGCCTGCGCGTGTTTGTGCCGGAGGGCGTGTAAGCGGCGCGGCGGCGGGCCCCGGCGCCGGCCGCCGCGATTCCGGTTGACACTGAAAAACAAGCGATGCTATAGTCGTCCGGGTGATTTGGTAACGTTTCCAAACGCGCTCTGAACAGAATATCGCCGGGCCGCACCGGCGGACAAGGAGACAGGATGTTGATGCACCGTAGGGACGCCGCCGCCGCGTCGCTGCTGGCCGCGCTGGCGCTGGGCGCGAGCGCTGGCGCCAGCCACGCGGCCGCGCCGGCCGCCGGGCCGCGCGCCGAAGTGATGCACTGGTGGACCTCCAGCAGCGAGTCGGCCGCCGTGCGCCAGTTCGCCGACGCCTACCGCGCCGCCGGCGGCGTCTGGGTCGACACCGCCGTGGCCGGCGCCGACCAGGCCAAGGCGGTGGCGATCAACCGCATCGTCGGCGGCAATCCGCCCACCGCCGCCCAGTTCAACACCACCAAGCAGTTCCGCGACCTGATCGACCAGGGCTCGCTCAACAACGTCGACGACATCGCCGCGCGCGACCACTGGGACCAGCTGCTGCCGGCGCCGATGCTCGACGTCATCCGCGTCAAGGGCCATTACTACGCGCTGCCGGTCGACCTCCACATGTCGACCTGGATCTGGTATTCGAAGGCGGCGTTCAAGAAGGCCGGCATCGCCGCCGAGCCGGCCACGCCGGAGCAGCTGTTTGCCGCGCTCGACAAGCTCAAGGCGGCCGGCCTGGTCGGCCTGGCGCACGGCGGCCAGCCGTGGCAGGAAAACATCCTGTTCCAGGCCATGCTGGCCAATGTCGGCGGCCGCGAGCTGTACCTGCAGGTGCTGCGCGAGCGCGATCCCAAGGCGCTCAATTCGGAAGCGTTCAAGAAGGTGCTGGTGGCCTTCAAGCGCCTGCAGGGCTATGTCGACGCCGGCTCGCCCAACCGCAACTGGAACGACGCCACCGCCATGCTGATCAGCGGCAAGGCCGGGATGCAGATCATGGGCGACTGGGCCAAGGGCGAGTTCGCCGCCGCCAGACAGAGCGCCGGCAAGGACTACGGCTGCATCGCCGGCCTCGGCCCGGCCGTGCCCTATCTGATCCAGGGCGACGCCTTCGTGTTCCCGAAAACCGCCAACGCCGACGCGGTCAGGGCGCAGAAGCTGCTGGCCACCACCATGATGGCGCCGGCCGCGCAGCTGGCGTTCAGCAAGCTCAAGGGCTCGCTGCCGGTGCGCAGCGATGTCGACGTGTCGTCGATGGACGCCTGCGCCCAGGCCGGCATGGCGATCATGCGCGACAAGGCGCGGCCGCTGGGCATGATCGAGGTCTACCTGACGCCCGACCAGAACGGCGCCCTGCAGGACGTGCTGACGGCATTCTGGAACACCCGCATGCCGGTGGAGAAGGCGCAGAAAAGCATCGCCGCCGCGCTGCGGGACTGAACGGAACCGAGGGGGCCGGCGCGCTTGTCACCGCCGGCCGCGATGGGGTATGCTTGCCGCCGACTGAACGGATAAGGGAAGCTGTGGCAACCATCAAAGACGTAGCCCGCCTGGCGGGAGTAGGGCTGGGCACAGCGTCGCGCGTAATCAGCGGCAAGGGCTCGGTGTCGCAGGCGACGCAGGAGAAGGTGCGCAAGGCGATCGAGGAGCTGGAGTTCCGGCCGTCGCACGCGGCGCGCTCGCTGTTGTCGGGCAGCTCGCAGATGATCGGGGTCTACATCCCCTACCTGAGCGGGACGTTTTACACGCCCATCCTGCAGTCGATCTACACGGCGCTGCGGGCCGGTGGCCTGAACATGGTGGTGGCCTTCGGCGTCGGCGATGGCGACGCGCGGCAGCAGGCGATCGAGGGCGTCAACTTCCTGATCGAGCGCGGCAGCGACGGCCTGATCGTGATGAGCAACGCGCTGGAGGACGAGGACTTTGTGGCGCTGGGGCCGTTCCAGTCGCGGGTGGTGGTGATCAACCACGCCTTCGCCAGCATCGCCGAGCAGTGCTTCACCGTCGACCACGAGGCCGGCGGCCGGCTGGCGGCGCGCACCCTGCTGGAGCAGGGCCACCGCCGGATCGCCGTGATCGCGGGCCGCGCCAGCGCGCCGGACAACCAGCAGCGCATCGCCGGTTTCCTGGCGGAGCTGGCGGCGGCGGGCATAGACCCGGCGTCGGTGTGGATGGAGGACGGCCAGTTTTCGCCGGACGGCGGCTGGGCTTGCGCCGAGCAGCTGCTGGCGTCGGGCTATGAATTTACGGCGGTGTTTTGCGCCAACGATGAAATGGCGGTGGGGGCCTTGTCCTGTTTCCAGCAGGCGGGGGTGGCGGTGCCGGAGCAGGTCTCGGTGCTGGGATACGACGACACGCACAGCGCGGAATTCACCGCGCCGCGCCTGACCAGCGTGCATATCCCGTGGAGCGAGATGACCTTGAACGGCCTGAACTTCCTGCTCAACCGCTGCTATGAGCTGAAGCGGCCGGTGGCGCGCGATTACGCGCTGCACGTGACGCAGCGGGCGTCGCTGGCGGCGCCCAGGCAGTAAAGAACGAGGAGTATGCGCTGGTCGCATGCTCTTTTTTTGCAGTGAAATGGAAACGATTCCACTTAAAAACCATGACCATGATACTTACCGACCTGCCGACGGCGATCCAGCGTAGCGACTTTGCCAGCGACTTCCTGTGGGGCGTTTCGACGTCGGCCTACCAGATCGAGGGCGCGGCCGCGGAGGACGGGCGCGTGCCGTCGATCTGGGATACCTTCAGCGCCACGCCGGGCAAGGTGCGCGACGGCTCCACCGGCGCCGTGGCCTGCGACCACTATCACCGCTGGGAGGAGGACCTGGACCTGGCGCAGTCCATGGGCCTGAATTCCTACCGCTTCTCGATCGCCTGGCCGCGCATCTTCAACGGCGTCGACGCCGAGCCGAACGCGCAGGGACTGGCGTTCTATTCGAAGCTGGTGGACGGCATGCTGGCGCGCGGCCTGCAGCCGTGGTGCACGCTGTATCACTGGGATCTGCCGCAGTACCTGGAGGACCAGGGCGGCTGGGCCAACCGCGCCACCGTCGACGCCTTCCTGCGCTACGCCGACGTGGTCAGCAAGCACCTGGGCGACCGCGTGCAGCACTGGATCACGCACAACGAGCCATGGTGCACGTCCATGCACGGCAACTGGGACGGCATGCACGCGCCGGGCAACAAGAGCCTGCCGCTGGCGCTGCAGGTCTGCCACAACGTGCTGGTCTCGCACGGGCTGGCGGTGCCGCTGATACGCGCCAACGTGCCGGGCGCGAAGGTCGGCATCGCCCTGAGCCTGCATCCGGTTCAAGCGGCCAGCGACAGTGCTGCCGACCAGCAGGCCGTGCTGCGCCACGACGTGCTGCGCAACCGCTGGTTCCTCGATGCGCTGTATGGCCGTGGCTATCCCGAGCTGGCGCTGCAACTGGTGGGCCGGGACGCGCCGCAGGTGCTGCCGGGCGATATGGAGGCCATCGCCGCGCCGATGGACTTCCTCGGCGTGAACTACTACTTCCCAGAGGTGGTGAAGGATGCGCCGGACCAGTACCCGCTGCGTACCGCCATCGTCTATCCGTGGGATCGCCAGCGCACCGACTTCGGTTGGGAAGTGTCGCCGCAAGGGCTGGTCGAGCTGCTGGAGCGCGTGGCCCGCGACTATCCGGCCGGCGATTTGTATGTGACCGAAAACGGTTCGTCCTACGACGATCACGTGGATGCCGACGGCGCCGTCAACGACACCGCGCGCCGCGATTACCTGATCCGCCACCTGGCCGCCGTGCGCGACGCCATCGCGGCCGGCGGCAACGTCAAAGGGTATTTCGCCTGGAGCCTGCTGGATAACTTTGAATGGGCGGAGGGTTATCTGCGCCGCTTCGGCCTGACCTATATCGACTACCCGACGCAGCGCCGCATCCTCAAGCAGAGCGGCCGGTGGTACAGCGCCTTCCTGCACGCCGAATAACCGTCATACCCGCGCAGGCGGGTATCCATGCTGAGTATGGACTCCCGCCTGCGCGGGAGCGACGGGATAACAATATCAATAACGGAGACGAGTACACGAATGAAGACCAATAACCACACCCTGCGTCGCGCCGTGCTGGCCGCCACGCTGGCGCTGGCCGGCGCGCACATCGCCGCCGCGCCGGCCGCCAAGCCGCTGGCCGACTGGCCGCACATCACCAGCGCCGTCAAGCAGGACCCTCGCATGGAGGCGCGCATCGCGCAGGTCGTGGCCGGCATGACGCTGGCGCAGAAGATCGGCCAGATGACGCAGCCCGAAATCAAATTCAGCACGCCGGAAGACATCCGCAAGTACTACATCGGCTCCGTACTGAACGGCGGCGGCAGCTGGCCCGACGGGAACAAGCACGCCAGCGCCGCCGACTGGGTCAAGCTGGCCGACGCCTACTACGACGCCTCGATGAGCACCGACATGAAGGTGCAGATCCCCGTCATCTGGGGCATCGACGCCATGCACGGCAACAGCAATATGTACGGCGCCACGCTGTTCCCGCATAACATAGGCCTGGGCGCGGCGCGCGATGCGAAGCTGGTCGGCGAGATGGCCCGCTCGGTCGCCAGGGCGGTGCGCGCCACCGGCATCGACTGGGTGTTCGCGCCGACGCTGGCCGTGGTGCGCGACGATCGCTGGGGACGCACCTACGAATCCTTTTCCGAAGACCCGGCCATCGTCAGGGACTACGCCGGCGCCTACGTCAAGGGCCTGCAGGGCGACCTGAAATCGGACGGCACGGTGGTCGCCACCGCCAAGCACTTCATCGGCGACGGCGGCACGGCCGAGGGCAAGGACCGCGGCGAGAACCAGTCGACGATGTCGGAGATGATCAACATCCACGCGCAGGGCTACTACCCGGCGCTGCAGGCGGGCGTGCAGACGGTGATGGCGTCCTTCAACAGCTGGAACGATGTCAAGGGCGGCACCGACCACGGCAAGATGCACGGCAGTAAAGAGCTGCTGACCGACGCGCTGAAAACCAAGATGGGCTTCGACGGCCTGGTGGTGAGCGACTGGAACGCCATCGCCGAAGTGCCGGGCTGCGCCAACGACAGCTGCGCCGCCTCGATCAACGCCGGCGTCGATCTGGTGATGGTGCCGGAACACTGGAAGAGCTTCATCGCCAACACCATCGCGCAGGTGGAGAAGGGCGAGATCCCGATGTCGCGCATCGACGATGCCGTCACCCGCATCCTGCGCGTGAAGCTGCGCGCCGGTCTGTTCGACGGCAAGAAGCCTTCGCAGAACATCTACGCCGGCAAGCAGGAGCTGCTGCAGGCGCGCGCATTGGCGCGCCAGGCGGTGCGCGAATCGCTGGTGCTGTTGAAGAACAACGGCGGCGTGCTGCCACTGGCGCGCGGCAAGAAGATTCTGGTGGTCGGCAAGAGCGCCGACAGCATGGCCAACCAGTCGGGCGGATGGTCGCTGACCTGGCAGGGCACCGACAACAAGAACAGCGACTACCCGTTCGGCGACACCATCCTGGCCGGCATCCGGGAGGCCGCCGGCGAAGGCAACGTCACCTTCAGCGAAAATGCCGCCGGCGTCGACGTGAGCAAGTTCGACGCCGTCATCGCCGTCATCGGCGAGACGCCATACGCGGAAGGCGACGGCGACATCGACCCATCGGGCACGCTGCGCCTGTCCGGCCGCCATCCCGAAGACCTGGCGGTATTGCAGGCGGTAGCGGGCAAGGGCAAGCCGGTGGTGACGGTGCTGATGTCCGGCCGGCCGCTGTTCGTCAACGATCTGCTCAACCTGTCGGACAGTTTTGTCTCGGCCTGGCTGCCGGGCACCGAAGGCAAGGGCATCTCCGATGTGTTGTTCCGCAAGGCGGACGGCAAGGTCAATGCGGACTTCCACGGCAAGCTGTCGTTCTCGTGGCCGAAGTCGGCCTGCCAGTCGCCGCTGAACGTTGGCGATGCCGCCTACGATCCGCTGTTCAAGTACGGCTACGGCCTGACGTACGCGGGTGCGGCCGGCAAGCGCACCTTGCCGCTGCTGGACGCCAGCTATCCGGCCGGCGGCTGCGGCAAGACCACCGCGGTGCCGGTGTACGCGCCGGCCGACCGCTCCACCTATGCGCTGTATGTGAGCAGCGGCGCCCAGCGCGTGGCCTTGGGCGCGGACCTGAACGCCGTCTTCAAGCTGCCGACCGTCACCGTCGAAACCGCGCAGATCAACACCCAGCAGGATGCCAAGCGCCTCACCTGGACCGGCGCGGCCAGGCTGGAAGCGCAAGCGGCCAAGGCGCAGAAGCTGCCGGCCTTCGCTTCAACCGACGGCGCACTTCAATTTGATGTTATCGTGTCGGCTGCGCCGCAGGGCAAGGTCAGCGTCGGCATCGAAACGGTGGAACTGGACGCCAGCGCCGTGTTCCAGCGTTTGGCGGGCAAGGGCAAGCAGACGGTTAAAATCCCGCTGGCCTGCTTCAGCGCCAAAGGGCTGTCGCTGGCGGCACTGGGCACGCCGTTCAATGTGGCCGCCGATGCGCCGTTCGCCGCGACCTTCGCCAACATCCAGATCGCTGGCGGTGCCGCCACGGACAAGGATGCGCTGGCGTGCGGCGATTTTAAATAACACTCAGGAGATTCTCAAAGCATGGAACAATATTCCCCAGCCGTCGCTATGCAAGGCGGCCAGACGCAGACGGGCGGCAATACCGGTCCGCTGATCATCGTCACCATCCTGTTCTTCATGTGGGGTCTGCTGACCTCCCTGAACGACGTGCTGATCCCGCACCTGAAGGCAGTCTACACGCTGACTTATGTGCAGGCGATGCTGGTGCAGTTCTGCTTCTTCGGCGCCTACTTCATCGTCTCGCTGCCGGCCGGTATGCTGATCAAGAAAATCGGCTACCAGAACGGCGCCGTCGCCGGCCTGACCATCGCGGCCGCCGGTTGCGCCTTGTTCTATCCTGCGGCGACCAGCGGCTACACGCTGTTCCTGATCGCCTTCTTCGTGCTGGCGGGCGGCATCACCATCCTGCAGGTGGCGGCCAATCCCTACGTGACGGTACTGGGCGATCCGCAGACGGCGTCGAGCCGCCTGACGCTGACCCAGGCCTTCAATTCGCTGGGCACCACTGTGGCGCCCACGCTGGGCGGCATGTTGATCCTGGCCGGCGGCGTGATGAGCTCCGCCGACATGGCCAAGCTGACCACCGAACAGCTGGCGGCCTACCACGCGACCCAGGCGGCCAGCGTGCAGGGCCCGTACCTGGTGCTGGCGGCGGCCTTGCTGGCGCTGGCGGTGCTGTTCGCGCTGGCGCGCCTGCCGAAGATCGTCGACGCCGAACAGGCGGGCGCTGAAAGCGCCGGCTGGTCGGCAGTGCTGCAGCACCGCCACCTGGTGCTGGGCGCGGTGGCGATCTTCCTGTACGTGGGCGGCGAAGTCAGTATCGGCAGCTTCATGATCAACTTCATCGGCGATGCGAAAGTGGCGGGCCTGTCGGCTGCCGACGCGGCACCTTTCGTCAGCTACTACTGGGGCGGCGCGATGGTGGGCCGCTTCATCGGCTTCGCCGTGATGCGCTACGTCAGTCCAGGCAAGGCGCTGGCCTTCAACTCGGCGGCCGTGATCGCGCTGGTGCTGACGGCGATCTTCTCTGGCGGCCAACTGGCGATGTGGGCGATGCTGGCCGTGGGCCTGTTCAACTCCATCATGTTCCCGACCATCTTCTCGATGGCGCTGAACAAGCTCGGTCCACTGACCGGACAGGGCTCGGGTGTGCTGTGCATGGCCATCGTCGGCGGCGCGCTGGTGCCGTTCGCACAAGGCCTGCTGGCAGACACCATCAGCCTGCAGATGTCCTTCCTGGTGCCGGCGGCCTGCTACACCTTCATCCTGTACTTCGGCCTGAAATACGCCGGCATGTATTCGACGGAAAAGTAAAACTGCCGGCCGGTCCGCTCGGTGTAGCGGACCGTTCCCGCATTTGCCTGACGGCGTTGTGTCAGACGTTCCCGCCGCCCTGGATATTAAACAAGGTATCCTCGCCATCATTGCTCACGGTGACCCAGTAGATCACATCAAGAGCGTTTGGTACCCGGATTCTTTTTTCTTTGGTGAAGCTTGAAACTTCGAGGCTGCCGGGGCCTATGGGATTTGCCATAATCCACTGGGCGCCAAAATCTTCGCTGTTGCCCAATGTAAGCCAGACGCGAACGGGTTCGGAGCCTATGCTGAAGGGCCCGTCGGCTGGTTGTACGTTATTGAATGACATGAGAAGTCCTTTCCAAAATGCGTCAAACACGAACCTATTTTTGGGCCCGCGGTGAGTGTTCAAGAGAGTCGGCACCAGGCGGGAGTCGATGATCGAGTATTGCGCGCAGCCGCTGCTCGGAATCGAGAGCTTTCAGTTGTTCAGGAACTTCGACAACGGCGACTCGTTGACCGGGAAGCGCGCCTAAACCGCATGACGATCCGCCGGACGAAGAAGCGCCGGGATTAGCTGCGTCCGGCACGACTTCGGGAGCGGCATGTGCTGCGGCGACTACTTGTCCCTGCTCATTTACCACGACAATCATTTTCATATCGGTCTCCTTAAGAACTCCTAAGAGTCTAGGGCTGCGCGACCTGCTACATTTGATTTCGCACAAACCGCCCGCTGCGGACCAGCGAGCCCGGGATGGGGGATATATTTTTGGATTTTTGATCTGGCGCATGGATATCGCGCCTCAAGATCCGCACTATCGTGGCACTTACCTACACACACAAAGGACAGTGCCATGAGCAACACCATCAAAGCGTATCTGGTCGGCGGAGGCATCGGCTCGCTGGCCGCGGCCGCCTTCATGATCCGCGACGCCGGCGTCGATGCCCGCCACATCACCATCTTCGAAGCGCTGCCGCTGGCCGGCGGCAGCCTCGATGGCGGCGGCAACGCGGACACCGGCTACATGCTGCGCGGCGGCCGCATGCTCACCACCGACAACTACGAATGCACCTGGGACCTGTTCAAGTCCATCCCCTCGCTGGAGCACAAAGGCCAAAGCGTCTACGACGAGACCGTCGCCTTCAACGACATGCACAAATCGCACTCGCAGGCCCGCCTGGTCGACCGCAACCGCTTCCGCGTCGACGTGACGTCGATGGGCTTCAGCATGCAGGACCGCACCGAGCTGCTGGCGCTGGCCGAAGCCGACGAAGAAAAACTGGGCGACAGCGCCATCACCGACTGGCTGTCGCCCGAATTCTTCGACACCAAATTCTGGTACATGTGGGCCACCACCTTCGCCTTCCAGCCGTGGCACAGCGCGGTGGAGTTCAAGCGCTACCTGCATCGCTTCATGATGGAGTTCTCGCGCATCGAAACGCTGGCCGGCGTCAAGCGCACCGTCTACAACCAGTACGATTCGCTGGTGCGGCCTTTGCAGCACTGGTTGCAGCAGCAGGGCGTGCAGATCGTCCGCAACTGCATGGTCGACGATATCGAACTGCTGGAGGAGGGCGGCACGCTGACCGCGACGGCGTTGAAATGCACCCGCAACGGCGAGGCCATGACCATTGCCGTCGCCCCGCACGATCTGGTGTTCTTCCAGAACGGCTCGATGACCGACGCTTCAAGCTTCGGCAGCATGCACAGCGCGCCGCCCAAGCTGGACAAGCGCGACAGCCAGGGCTGGGCGCTGTGGGAAAAGCTGGCGGTGGACCGTCCGCAGTTCGGCAATCCGGCCGCCTTCAATACCAGCATCCCGGAATCGTGGTGGGAGTCGTTCACGGTCACACTGAAGGACCCGGCGTTCTTCGACAAGATGGAGCAGTTCAGCGGCAACGTGGCCGGCACCGGTGGGCTGGTGACGTTCAAGGATTCGAACTGGCTGATGTCGATCGTGCTGGCCCACCAGCCGCACTTCGCCGGTCAGCCGGAAGGCGTGCAGGTGTTCTGGGGCTACGCGCTGCACCCTGACCGCATCGGCAATTTCGTCGCCAAGCCGATGGCCGATTGCAGCGGCGAAGAGATCCTGCGCGAATTGTGCGGCCATCTGAATTTCGACATGGAGATCATGGCCAAGGCCAACTGCATCCCATGCCGCATGCCCTACATCACCAGCATGTTCATGCCGCGCTTTAACAGCGACCGCCCGTTGCCGGTACCGGCCAACTCGCGCAACCTGGCCTTCGTCAGCCAGTTCGTCGAGGTGCCGGAGGACGTGGTGTTCACCGTCGAATACTCGGTGCGCGCGGCGCAGATGGCGGTGTACCAGCTGCTCGACGTCAAACGCGAAGTGCCGCCGGTCAGCCATCACGACCAGTCGCTGAAGGTGAAACTGGACGCGCTCATGAAAGCTTTTAAATAGACGGTCCAGTTCGTCGACGCCGTGGCCGGCTGGTGGAATCAGGCTAGAACGCCCATCAGCTTCTGCATCGGGCTCAGTTCAATCAGCGAATCCGGCTCGTCGATTTCCATGACGACATCGTTATAGGCTACCGCCCGCAGGGGCTCCACCTCGATCGTATCGGAGAGGCGCGCCTCGTCCAGCATCTGCTGGAGCGTTGGCGCGTCCAGCACGTTGAGTTTTGCCAGTAGCGCGCCGTACTTGCGGGTATCTGCATCGTTGGCGGCGATTTTGTCGGCCGGCCGTATCGCCAGGTTAAGACAGCTGAACACCGCGAACACGCCCAGCAGCCACGCCGATGGAATCAACATCTGGGCGGCCAGTGCGGCGACCGCGCTGCTGCCAGCAAGCAGGCTGATGAAGGTGAGCGTGGTCTGTATCCTGCGATAAAAGCGAGATGTACGTTGGCACAGTCGCTGGGCGTAGCGCAAATTGAACTGCAATTCTTCCTTGATCTCATCCATGACTGTTCCTTTTCTTCAAAGGTCCGTGCGCCGGCGGCTTGGCAGGGGCCGGCTTGCGGCGCTTGCGTTTGCGCTTGGGCGCCGGAAGTAGCGGAAAGTGGGATTTTGGTTCGGGCAGTTTCATTGTATGCCTTGCGGCGCCACGATGGCGGGCGCACGGCATCAATCATGCGGTGCTTTTGAAGGCACACGCTGCGGTATGTCAAAGTGTAGAGGCGGCTGGCAGGCTGCTGGCGCTGCCCGCCGCAAAAGGCGCGCTTACAGGAAACGGTCGAGGATTTTCTTGCTGTGCTTGTCCAGCTCGCGCACGTCGCGGATCAGGTAGTGGATGCCGTGGATGTCGGAGATCAAGAGCGTGTCCACGGTCAGGCGGCGGATGTCTTCTTCACCGCGCAGCACGAACTCGGTGTCGCCGCGGTCGGTCGCCACCGACCAGGTGCACGGCGTGGCGTAGCTGGTCACGCCGCTGATGCGCGCGATCTCCGGCATGAACTCGCGTCCCTCCAGCTCCTCGCGCACCAGCTGGCCCACGGCCGCCGGCAAGTCCTCGATGCGGTCGATCCAGCCCACTTCCTTGCCGTCGGTGCTCACCAGCGCGATGCCGTCGTCCGGCGCCTGCACCGGGAAGGCGCGCACCGGCGCCACGCTCTCGTGCACTTCGCCCTCGGCCGTGGTCAGCACCAGGCGGCCAAAGGGATTGCGTGTCAATTCAAAATTCGTCGTCATGTTCTGGTTCTCTTATTCTTTGCTGCCGCTGTCGTCGAGATCCGTGTCGACGTTGCGGGCCTGCGCCTGATACAGGCGGAAGTAGGCGCCTTCGCGCGCCATCAGGTCGTCGTGCGCGCCTTCCTCCACCACCACGCCGCGGTCCAGCACCACCAGGCGGTCCGCCTTCTGCAGCGTGGACAGGCGGTGCGCAATCGCGATCGTGGTGCGGCCCTGCACCAGGTTCTCCAGCGCGCGCTGGATTTCTTTCTCGGTCTCGGAGTCGACCGAGGACGTGGCCTCGTCGAGGATCAGGATCTTCGGATCGATCAGCAGCGCGCGCGCGATCGAGATGCGCTGGCGCTCGCCGCCGGACAAGCCCTGTCCGCGCTCGCCGACCATCGAATCGTAACCCTGCGGCAGGCGCAAAATGAATTCGTGCGCATGCGCGGCGCGGGCGGCGGCGATGATCTCGGCGCGCGTCGCCTCCGGCTTGCCGTAGGCCAGATTCTCGGCGATGGTGCCGAAGAACAGGAACGGCTCCTGCAGCACCAGGCCGATGTTGCGGCGGTAGTCCGACACCGCGAACGAGCGGATGTCTACGCCGTCGAGCATGATCGCGCCTTCCGAGACATCGTAGAAGCGGCAGATCAGGTTGACCAGCGTCGATTTGCCGGAGCCCGAGTGGCCCACCAGGCCGATCATCTCGCCGGCCTTGATGTCGAGCGAAATGCCGCGGTTGACGGCGCGGTTCCCGTAGCGGAAGCCCACTTCGCGCAAGGTGATGTTGCCATCGACCTTGGCCAGCTTGACTGGATTGGCAGGTTCCGGCACCGACGACACGTGGTCGAGAATATCGAAGATACGCTTGGCAGCCGACGCCGATTTTTGCGTCACCGAGACGATGCGGCTCATCGAATCCAGGCGGCCGTAGAAGCGGCTGGAGTAGGCGATGAAGGCCGACAGCACACCGACCGTGATATGGCCCTTGGACACCTGGTAGATGCCGAACACCCAGATCACCAGCAGGCCCAGCTCCGTCAGGAAGGACACGGTCGGCGAGAACAGCGACCAGATTTTATTGAGCTTGTCGTTGACCGCCAGATTGTGCTTGTTGGCGGTGCGGAAGCGCGACGCTTCGCGCGACTCCTGCGCGAACGCCTTCACCACGCGGATGCCGGGGATGGTATCGGCCAGCACGTTGGTCACCTCGCCCCACACGCGGTCGATCTTTTCGAAGCCGGTGCGCAGGCGGTCGCGCACCACGTGGATCAGCCACGCGATGAACGGCAGCGGCAGCAGCGTGAAGATCGCCAGCCACGGATCGATCGAGAACAGGATCACGCCGGTCATGATGATCATCAGGCAGTCCGACGCGAAGTCCAGCAGGTGCAGCGACAGGAACACGCAGATACGATCGCTCTCGCTGCCGATGCGCGACATCAAATCGCCGGTGCGCTTGCCGCCGAAGTATTCCAGCGACAGCCGCAGCAGGTGGTCGTAGGTCTCGGTGCGCAGGTCGGCGCCGATGCGCTCCGACACCAGCGCCAGCACATAGGTCTTGCCCCAGCCCAGTATCCACGCCAGCACCGCCGACCCCACCAGGCCGGACATGTACAGCGCCACCAGCGAGGTGTCGACCGGCGCCCCGTTCTGGTAGGGGATCAGCACCTTGTCCATCAGCGGGATGGTCAGGTAGGGCGGTATCATGTGCGCGCCGGTCGACAGCAGCATCAGCGCAAAGCCGAAGCCCAGCGGCAGCCGGTACGGCTTGGCGAAGCGCCACAGGCGGAACAGCGTCCACGTCGACGGCGGCGTGTAGACCACCTTGGTGCAGATCGGGCACTCTTCCTGTTCCGGCTCGAGCGGCGCCTTGCAGCTCGGGCAGACGTTTTTTTCCTCGCGCACCACCGGCACGCCCAGCGCATGGCTGTCGCGGTGCGCGCCGAACTGCTCGACCAGGCGGATCGCATGCAGGTTCTGGCCCAGCGTGAAGCGCCACGCGCCCAGGCGGCCGCTGCCGTTGACCAGCTCCAGGTGGCCGACGCCCGCGTGGTCGTGGTGCTTCAGCAGCATATCCTTGGCGAAAGGCCAACGTTGCCAGTCGCTGCGGCCCGGCGCGCGCGCCAGCACGCCGCGCTCGGTGACGACAATTACTCCCTTGGAGAAACGAAGTTGTTCGTCCAGGTCAACCTCCAGGGCACTTACAACGTTTTCCCCTTGGGAAAGTTGTGCCTGTATCTCGGAACGCCAGCGTTCAGGAAGCTCGCTCTGGCTGGAGTTGGAGGAAAGTTGTTCTGTTGTCATCGTGCAGCGTACTCCAGTGGCGAAAAAGGTGGAACAAAGGCGGTACTAGTGGATGTTGCGACTGATATAAGTGCTTTATTTACGGTATTCTGTCATGGGTGACATCCTTGATAGAAATCAAGAAGCACCAGTGTTTTGTTGGCGGCAAGTATAACGCACGCGCTGGGTCGGCCAAATGCAATTTGGCCGCCAGCGGTGGTACAGAGGTTAAAATACGGCGCGGGCTGGCCACGGCTGATAACAAAGATACAAGAATAGAAACATGACCAAGAAGAAAGACATAGAAGTTCTCCGCGTAACCCATTTGCGCGGCCCCAACATCTGGACCTATCGCCCGGTGATCGAGGCTTGGCTGGATATTGGCGAACTGGAGAATTTCCCATCGAATTTATTGCCTGGCTTGTATGAGCGCCTGACCGCGATCCTGCCGGGGCTGATCGTCCACCGCTGCGGCGTGGGCGAGCACGGCGGCTTCCTGGAGCGCCTGCGCGACGGCACTTATGCCGGCCACATCCTGGAACACGTGGTGCTCGAACTGCAAAACCTGGCCGGCATGAAGACCGGCTTCGGCAAGACGCGCCAGATCGGCGACGGCACCGGCCTGTACAAGATGGCCTTCCGCACCCGCCAGGAGCAGGTGGGACGCGCCGCGCTGGCCGCCGGCCGCGACCTGCTGATGGCGATGATCGAAGACCAGCCCTACGACCTGGCCGCCACCGTCATCGACCTGACCGACCTGGTCGAGTCGGTGTGCCTGGGACCGAGCACCGCCAACATCGTCGACGCCGCCACCGTGCGCAAGATCCCGTCGATCCGCCTGACCGACGGCAACCTGGTGCAGCTGGGCCACGGCGCCCGCCAGCGCCGCATCTGGACCGCCGAGACCGAGCAAACCAGCGCCATCGCCGAAGGCATCGCCAGCGACAAGGATTTGACCAAGTCGCTGCTGAGCTCCTGCGGCGTGCCCGTGCCTGAAGGCGAGCTGGTCACCAGCGCCGAAGCGGCGTGGGAAGCGGCGCAGGACATCGGCGTGCCGGTGGTGGTCAAGCCGTATGACGGCAACCACGGCCGCGGCGTGTCGCTCAACCTGATGACCGAAGCCGACGTCAAGGCCGCCTACGCGCTGGCCGCGCGCAAGGGCGACAGCACCAGCGTGATCGTCGAGCGCTTCATTGCCGGCAACGAACACCGCCTGCTGGTGGTGGGCAAGCGCCTGATCGCCGCCGCCGCCGGCGAGTCGCTGTGGGTCACCGGCGACGGCAAATCCAACATCGTCGAACTGGTCGACGACCAGATCAACACCGATCCACGCCGCGGCACCACCGAGGATGCGCCGCTGAACGCGCTGGCGCCGGAGCACGGCGCCGAGATCATCCTGGAGCTGGAGCGCCAGGGCATGACCGCCTATTCCGTGCCGCAGGACGGCCAGAAAGTGCTGATCCAGCCGAACGGCAACGTCGCCTTCGACGTCACCGACCAGGTGCACCCGCAGGTGGCCGCGATGGCCACGCTGGCCGCGCGCGTGGTCGGCCTGGACATCGCCGGCATCGACGTGGTGGCGGCCGACATTTCGCGTCCGCTGGAAGAGCAGGGCGGCGCCATCATCGAAGTCAACGCCAGCCCGGGCCTGCTGGCCCACCTCAAGCCTGCCAGCGGCGAGCCGCGCAACGTCGGCGAAGCCATCGTCGACCACCTGTTCGCGCCGGACGAGGGCGGCCGCATGCCCATCGTCGGCATCACCGGCAAGCACGGCGCCACCATGGCCTCGAGACTGATCGCCTGGCTGCTGCAAATCAGCGGCAAGAAGGTCGGCCTGACCTGCGCCGATGGCCTGTTCGTCAACGGCCGCCTGCTGCCGCGCGACGGCTTCAGCGACTGGGAAAGCGGCGAGCGCCTGCTGCTCAACAAGAACGTCGAAGCCGGCGTGTTCGAAGCCAGCGCCCGCATGATCCTGACCGAAGGCCTGGCCTACGACAAGTGCGCGGTCGGCGTGGTCACCGACGTCAGCGATTTCGAGGACGTCAGCGAGTTCTACATCGACAGCCACGACAAGCTGTACGGCGTGCTGCGCACCCAGGTCGACGTCATCCTGCCGAGCGGCGTGGCGGTGCTCAACGCCGCCGACGCGCAAGTGGTCGACATGGCCGACCTGTGCGACGGCGAAGTGATTTTCTACGGCGTCGACGAGCACCTGGCCGCCGTCGCCCAACACCGCCAGGATGGCAAGCGCGTGGTGTTCCAGCGCCAGGACCAGCAAGTGAGTCGCATCGTGCTGGCGCAGGGCTACGAGGACGTCGCCAGCCTGCCGCTGTCGCCGCTGGTGCCGCCGGAAGCCGTGCTGGCCGCGATCGCCGCCGGCTGGGCGCTGGGCCTGACGCCCGAGCTGATCGGCGCCGGCCTGCGCACCTTCGAGACCAACCCGAAGCGAACTCATCACTGATACATCACGAAAGAACAAGCAGAGTTATGGAAGTCATCCGCACCCGTGCCCTTCGCGGCCCGAATCTTTGGAGCCACCACACGGCGGTGGAAGTGATCGTATCGTGCCCGCCCGAGGAGCAGTCGATCGCCAACCTGCCCGGCTTCGAGCAGCGCCTGCACGCGCGCTTCCCCGCCATCGGCGCCCTGCACACCACCGGCCACACCGACGCCGTGCCGCTGGCGCGCGTGCTGGAAGTGGCGGCACTGAGCCTGCAGGCGCAGGCCGGCTGCCCGGTCACCTTCAGCCGCACCACGGCCACGCTGGAAGAGGGCATCTACCAGACCGTGGTCGAGTACAGCGAGGAAGCGGTCGGCCGCCTGGCGATGACCCTGGCGCACAACCTGATCAACGCTGCCCTGGCCGACACCCCGTTCGACCTGACCGGCGCCCTGAACGAACTGCGCGACCTGGATGAAGACGTGCGCCTGGGCCCAAGCACCGGCGCCATCGTCAGCGCCGCCGTCGCGCGCGACATTCCGATCCGCCGCCTGACCGAAGGCAGCATGGTGATGTTCGGCTGGGGCTCGCGCCAGCGCCGCATCCAGGCCGCAGAAATGGACAGCACCAGCGCCATCGGCGAATCCATCGCGCAGGACAAGGAACTGACCAAGAAGCTGCTGCACGCGGCCGGCGTGCCGGTGCCTATCGGCCGCTCGGTCGAAGACGTCGAAGACGCCTGGGCGGCGGCGCAGGAAATCGGCCTGCCGGTGGTGGTCAAGCCCAAGGACGGCAACCAGGGCAAGGGCGTCACGGTCAATGTGATGTCGAAGGAGCACCTGGCAAAAGCCTTCCACACGGCGCGCGAATTCCGCGACGACATCATGGTCGAGCGCTACCTGCCGGGTCACGATTATCGTTTGCTCGTCATCGGCAACAAGCTGGTGGCGGCCGCCCGCCGCGATCCGCCGCAGGTGGTGGGCGACGGCGTGCACACCGTGCGTGAACTGGTCAGCATCGTCAACGCCGACCCGCGCCGCGGCAGCGGCCATTCGACCTCGCTGACCAAGATCCGCTTCGACGACATCGCGCTGGCGCGGCTGGCGCTGCAGGACCTGGAAGCCGATTCGATCCCGGCCAAGGGCCAGCGCGTCATCCTGCGCAACAACGCCAACCTGTCGACCGGCGGCACCGCCACCGACGTCACCGACGACGTGCACCCTGAAGTGGCGGCGCGCGCGGTGGAAGCGGCGCAGATGATCGGTCTCGATATCTGCGGCGTCGACGTGGTCTGCGACGGCGTGCTGCAACCAATCGAGAACCAGCGCGGCGGCGTGGTGGAAGTGAACGCCGCCCCCGGCCTGCGCATGCACATCGCGCCGTCGTTTGGCAAGGGCCGCGCGGTCGGCGAAGCCATCGTCAACACCATGTTCGCGCCGGGCGAGAACGGCCGCATCCCCGTGGTTGCCGTCACCGGCACCAACGGCAAGACCACCACCGTGCGCCTGATCGCCCACCTGCTGACCGCCAGCGGCCTGCGCACCGGCATGACCAACACCGACGGCGTCTACATCGAAGGCCGCCAGACCGACAGCGGCGACTGCAGCGGCCCGCGCAGCGCGCGCAACGTGCTGCTGCATCCCGACGTCGACGCCGCCGTGTTCGAGACCGCGCGTGGCGGCGTGCTGCGCGAAGGCCTGGCCTTCGACCGCTGCCAGGTGGCCGTGGTCACCAACATCGGCAGCGGCGACCACCTCGGCCTGAACTACATCACCACGGTGGAAGACCTGGCCGTGCTCAAGCGCGTGATCGTGCAGAACGTCTCCGAGAGCGGCTTCGCGGTGCTTAATGCCATCGATCCTATCGTTGCCGGCATGGCGGCTAACTGCCGCGGCAAGGTGATCTTCTTCGGCGCCGAGCGCGGCCACCCGGTGATCGCCACGCACCTGGCGCAGGGCTGCCGCACCGTGTACGTGGCAGACGGCTATATCGTCGCCGCCGAGGGCAAGAACGCGCAGCGCATTCCGCTGTCGGAAGTGCCGATCACCCGCAACGGCGCCATCGGCTTCCAGGTGGAGAACGTGATGGCGTCGGTCGCCGCCGCGTGGGGCGTGGGCATCAGCTGGGACGCGATCCGCCTCGGCCTTAAGACCTTCGCCAACGATTCCGACAACGCGCCGGGCCGCTTCAACGTGTTCGACTACAAGGGCGCGACGCTGATCGCCGACTACGGCCACAACCCGGACGCCATCCTGGCGTTGGTGCAGGCGGTGGAGACGATGCCGGCCAAGCGCCGCTCGGTGGTCATCAGCGGCGCCGGCGACCGCCGCGACCAGGACATCACGCAGCAGACGCAGATCCTCGGCCGCGCCTTCGACGACGTGATCCTGTACGAGGACGCCTGCCAGCGCGGCCGCGTGGACGGCGAAGTGGTGGGCCTGCTGCGCTCCGGCCTGAACGGCGCGCCGCGCACCACGCACATCCAGGAGATCTACGGCGAGTTCCTCGCCATCGACACCGCCCTGGGCCGCCTGCAAGCGGGCGACCTGTGCCTGATCCTGGTCGACCAGGTCGAGGAAGCGCTGGCCCACATCGCCAAGCGCATCAGCGAAGCCTGAACCTACCCCGCACGGCCAAGCGGGGGTCAGACCCCTCGGGGTCTGACCCCTAAGTGGTGCGGCCAGCGTATCGCTTACGGCACGCGGGGTAAAATTGCGCGGCAATCCTGGTTGATAGCTGGTAACTATCAATTAAATATAATTAATTAACTTTATATTTATTGATGTGCTCCTTAAAATGATTTCACTATCAATTAACCAGGAGCCATAGCAATGAGCCAGCCACCGATCACCACCGCCTCCGGCATCCCGGTCGCCGACAACCAGAACTCCGCCAGCGCCGGCCCGCGCGGCCCGCTGCTGCTGCAAGACTTCCACCTGATCGAGAAACTCCAGCACTTCAACCGCGAGCGCATTCCGGAGCGCGTGGTCCACGCCAAGGGCTCGGGCGCCTACGGCACCTTCACCGTCACCCACGACATCACCCAATACACCAAGGCCAGGCTGTTCTCCGAGGTCGGCAAGAAGACCGACACCTTCGTGCGCTTCTCCACCGTCGGCGGCGAGAAGGGCAGCGCCGACACCGAACGCGATCCGCGCGGCTTCGCCATGCGCTTCTACACCGAGGAAGGCAACTGGGACCTGGTCGGCAACAACACGCCGATGTTCTTCATCAAGGACGGCATCAAGTTCCCGGACTTCATCCACACCCAGAAGCGCGATCCGCAGACCAACCTGAAATCGCCAACCATGATGTTCGACTTCTGGAGCAAGACGCCGGAAAGCCTGCACCAGGTGACGATGCTGTTCTCCGACCGCGGCACGCCCGATGGCTACCGCCACATGGACGGTTTCGGCAGCCACACCTTCAGCATGATCAACGCCGCCGGTGAACGCGTCTACGTAAAATGGCACCTGAAGACCAGGCAGGGCATCAAGAACCTGCCCGCCGCCGAGGCCACGCGCATCGCCGGCACCGATCCGGACTACGCGCAGCGCGACCTGTTCGGCGCCATCGCCGCCGGCGACTTCCCGCAGTGGGACGTCAAGCTGCAGGTGGCCACCGAGGCCGAGCTGGCTGCCTGGGAAGCGCGCACCGGCTGGAATCCCTTCGACCTGACCAAGGTCTGGCCGCACAAGGACTTTCCGCTGATCCCGGTGGGCGTGTTTGAACTGAACCGCAACCCGCTGAACTACCACGCGGAAGTGGAGCAGGCCGCGCTGTCGCCGGCCAACGTGGTGCCGGGCCTGGGCTACTCGCCGGACAAGATGCTGCAGGCGCGCCTGTTCGCCTACCACGACGCCCAGCTGTACCGCGTCGGCACCAACCACCAGCACCTGCCGGTGAACGCGCCGCGCTGCCCCTTCCACAACCAGCAGCGCGATGGCGCGATGGCCATCGCCAACGGCGGCGCGGCGCAGAACTACGCGGCCACCGAAGCGAACGGCAGCCATCCGCAAGGCCTGGGCCACGGCGAACCTGCGCTGGCGCTGCAAGGCGGCGCGGCCCGCTACGACGGCCGCGGCAAGGAAGACGATTACACCCAGGCCGGTAATCTGTTCCGCCTGATGCCGGCGCAGGAGCAGCAGAACCTGTTCGACAACATCGCCGGTCCGTTGAGCCAGGTGAGCGCCGAGATCATCGCCCGCCAGCTGGCCCACTTCGACCAGGCCGATCCGGCCTACGGCGCCGGCGTGCGCGCCGCGCTGACGGCGAAAGGCGTGACGGTGGCATAAAGGAAGGCTGCGGGCGGCGCTGAATTGCACTACAATCGGATGGTGCAGTGCAGCGCAGCCCGTCACCTTCCGGAGGTCACACTTGAATCGCAAACCCGCCCAACTGTCGTCGCCGTCGATGCCGGGACAAGTCGTGCTGGCGCTGCAGGGCGGCGGCGCGTTGGGCGCCTACCAGGTGGGCGTCTACCAGGCCATGCACGAAGCCGGCGTCGAGCCGGACTGGGTGATCGGCACCTCCATCGGCGCCATCAACGGCGCCATCATCGCCGGCAACGAGCCGCGCTACCGCATGGACCGGCTGCGCCAGTTCTGGCACCGCATGGAGCAGAACGCGCTGGGTTTTTCCGTCATGCCGCGCGTGCTGGCCAACGCCGTGACGATGGGGCAGGGCATACCGGCCTTCTTCGAACCCAATCTCTCCTCGTGGTGGAATCCCGACGCCAAAGTCGGCGTCGAACAGGCGTCCTACTATCAAACGGCGCCGCTGCGCACCACGCTCGATACGCTGGTCGATTTCGACCTGCTCAATAACAGCGATACCCGCTTCACGGTCGGCGCGGTCAACGCGCGCTCCGGCGGCATGCGCTATTTCGACAGCCGCAAGGAGACGCTGAGCGCCTCGCACGTGATGGCGTCCGGCGCGCTGCCGCCGGCCTTTCCGGCCGTGCGCATCGACGGCCAGCCCTACTGGGACGGCGGCATCTATTCCAACACGCCGATCGAGGCGGTGCTCGACGACGAGCCGCGCCGCAGCTCGGTGATCTTCTCGGTGCAGGTGTGGAACCCGGACGGCAGCGAGCCGCAAAGCATGCTGCAGGTGCTGGACAAGTACAAGGAGATCCAGTACGCCAGCCGCGCCAGCAACATCGAGCAGCAGCGCAAGCTGCACCGGCTGCGCCACGTGATCCGCCAGCTAACGCTGCACCTGTCGGACGAGGCGGCGATGTCGCCCGAGGTGCGCGAGCTGGCGGCGTGGGGCTGCGGCACCACCATGCATGTGGTGTCGCTGAAAGCACCGCGCGTCGGCAACGAGGACCACACCAAGGACATCGACTTCAGCGCCGCCGGCATCCGCGCCCGCTGGCAGGCCGGCTACGAGGACACCCAGCGCATGATCGCGCTGCGGCCGTGGGACCGCGATATCGACCCGATCGAAGGCATAGCGATCCACGAGCTGCCGCCGCCGTAATGGGCGGCCGCTGGTAAAATAGCGTCATCGGTATTCACTTAATATTGGATCAACATGACCATCAAAATCAGCCAAAACTTCGACTCCGGCGCCATCGAGGTGCTGCGCGCGGATAGCGCGGCGGAGATCGAACTGAATCTGCGCAAGGACTCGCACGCCGACATCCACCAGTGGTTCCACTTCCGCCTGCAGGGCGCGCGCGGCCAGCAGGTGCGCATGCGCTTCCTGAACGCCGGCCAGGCTACCTACGCGAAAGGCTACGAGGACTACCAGGCCGTCGCCAGCTACGACACCGAAAACTGGTTCCGCGTGCCGACCGCCTTCGACGGCGAGGTCATGACCATCAAGCACACGCCGGAAACCGACAGCGTCTACTACGCCTACTTCGAGCCGTATTCGTTCGAGCGCCACCTGCGCCTGCTGGGCGAAGTGGCCGAGCATCCGCTGGCCCGCGTGCTCGACCTGGGCAACACCATCGACGGCCGCGACATGAACCTGGTCGTCATCGGCAAGCCGGAAGCGGAAAAGAAAATCTGGTTCATCGCGCGCCAGCATCCGGGCGAATCGATGGCCGAGTGGTTCATCGAAGGCCTGATCGATTCGCTGCTGGACGACGCCAATGCCATCGCCCGCAAGCTGCTGCAGCGCTGCGTGTTCTACATCGTGCCGAACATGAATCCGGACGGCTCGGTGCGCGGCAACCTGCGCACCAACGCCTCGGGCGCCAACCTCAATCGCGAGTGGATGACGCCATCGGTCGAGCGCAGCCCGGAAGTGCTGTACGTGAAGCAGAAGATGCACGAAACCGGCATCGATATGTTCTTCGACATCCATGGCGACGAGGCGCTGCCGTACAACTTCGTGGCCGGTAACGAGATGCTGGAGAACTTCAGCGAGGAGCGCCGCGTCAAGCAGCAGGACTTCATCGACCGCTACAAGAACGCCACGCCGGACTTCCAGGACAAGGTGGGCTACGCCGCCAGCAAGTACAAGGAAGACATGCTGACCCTGGCGTCCAAGTACGTGGGCCACCATTTCGGCTGCTTGGCGCTGACGCTGGAGATGCCGTTCAAGGACAACGCCGACCTGCCGGACCCGCACGTGGGCTGGAACGGCGCCCGCAGCGCGGCGCTGGGCGCGTCCATCCTGCAGCCTATCCTGCTGTCGCTGGACGCCTGAGATGGGCGTAGAAATCGAGCGCAAGTTCCTGTTGCGCGGCGATGCGTGGAAGAGCCTTGGCGAGCCGGTGTTTTTTCGCCAGGGCTATCTGTCGTCGCACAAGGACCGCGTGGTGCGGGTGCGCATCGAGGGCGAGCGGGCGGTGATGACGATCAAGGGCCGCAACGTCGGCGCCACGCGCGGCGAGTGGGAGTATCCGATTCCAATGGCCGACGCGGCCGAGCTGCTGGATGGCTTGTGCGAGCAGCCACTGATCGAGAAATACCGCCGCCGTATCGACTACGCCGGCAACGTCTGGGAAGTCGATGAGTTCCTCGGCGCGAACGCCGGGCTGGTCGTGGCCGAGATCGAATTGAGCTCGGAGGACCAGGCGTTCGACAAGCCGGACTGGGTCGGCGAGGAAGTCACCGACGACCTGCGCTACCTGAACTCCAGCCTGATCAAGCACCCTTATTCAGCCTGGTAAGGCCAAGCCGTCGTTCCCGCGCAGGCGGGAACCCATACGACATGTCCGCAGATGCGCGGCATGGATACCCGCTTTCGCGGGTATGACGTGCCGTTAGTGGAAGTGCTCGGTGCCGGTAGGCGTATCCTCGGGCATTTCCGCGTGCGCCAGTTCGCCGACCGGGTCGGCAAACAGCGGCGCGCCGCAGTCGTCGCAGAACTCTGCCACGAAGCGCTCATTGTGCTTCTTGATCTGCGTGATGCCGGCCTCGTTCAGGTGGCGGATGATTTCCTCCACCGGCGTCACCGGCTGCTGCAGCACGCCGCCCGGGCCGCCTTGCAGCGGACCTTCCGGCGGCGTGCCTTCCTCATCTTCCTGCCCGTACAGCGGCCACACCACGCCGTAGATCACATCCGGCGACGAACGCTGCGTGAACGCCACGCGGTACTCGTCGATCTGGCCGTCGGCGTTTTCCTCGCCGAAGCCGGCGATCACCGCGCGCAGTTCGGACGGCTCGACCGCCAGCGTATGCGTCAGGTAGTGCACGGCGGCGCGGATCGACACCGGGCGGATCAGCTTGTCCGCCTCGCGGCAGGCCATGTAGTAAGCCTCCGGCAGCAGCAGCTCGACGCCGCAGCCCGGCAGCAGGCGGTTGATGGTCGGCGTGACCTGCGCGCGCCACTGCTCCAGCGCGTTGGTGCGCTCGGCTACGAAGTTGGCCTGGTTGGCCGGCATCTGCCAGCGGAACAGCGGGCCGCCCGCCGGCGCCACCACGGCCACCAGCAGGTAGCGCGTGTCGGCCAGGAAGGGCGCCGTCTCCGGCACCTTGGTGTCGGCCTTCAGCACCGTGCCCTTGAGCGCGGCCTGGGCCAGCTTGTGCACCTTGGCGTAGGTCTCGACGTGGCTGCGCGGCAGCTGGTCGATCGAGAACAGCGTCGGCGACATCGCCATGTGCGTGCCGTCGGCCAGCAGGTGGGCCGAGAAGTGCGCCGACAGCGTGGTCAGGATATCGGCCGGGATCGCGCCCGATGCGATGGCGAAGCGGGTCCACGCCAGGATCGGCGCGGCCACCAGCAGTACGTCGTACTGTTTGGCGACGCCGTCGGTCTCGACGGTGATGCTGCTCGATTCGCTGACCGCTTCCACGCTGTCCATCAACACGTCGTACGCGTTCAGGTCTTCCTTGAACAGGCTGTTCAAGGTCGAGTCGACGGTTTCCTGGTGGCCGGTCTTGAGGAGTTTATGAAGTTGCGCATCGAGGCTGTGTTCCCAGGCCCGCTCTTCGATACGGCTGGCCGCCTGCCCTACAGCGAGGGCATAGGTGACGAGGCGCTGGCTCTCGGCAGACAACTTATGGGATGAATCTTTATTTGGACGACGCATAGCGCAATAAGAGTCTCATAAAAGTGGATAAAGCGGATCAGTCATGCAGATGATAACCCTTATGAACCGTATTGTAGTTGATTCGGGTGGGCGGGGCAGTAAACCCCCAAACGAAACCCGCAGCCCGGATGCCGGGGTCTGACCCCGCGGGGTCAGACCCCTTGCTGGCGGGGTAAAAAAAAACGCCGGACTAGCCGGCGTCTTCAGTGAAGCAACTAACTTTTTACGCGGCCAGCAGCTGGCGCAGCACGAATGGCAGGATACCGCCATGCTTGTAGTAGTCGACTTCGATCGGGGTGTCGATACGCAGCAGCACTTTGACTTCCTGCGCCGGCTTGCCTTCGCGGTGGATGACCAGGGTAGCCAGTTGCTGTGGCTTGATCTCGCCTTCCAGGCCCTTCAGGTCGTAGACTTCCTTGCCGGTGATGCCCAGCGATTCAACGCTGTCGTTGCCGATGAATTGCAGCGGCAGCACGCCCATGCCGACCAGGTTGGAGCGGTGGATACGTTCGAACGAACGCACGATCACAGCCTTCACGCCCAGCAGCTGGGTGCCCTTGGCTGCCCAGTCGCGCGACGAGCCGGTGCCGTACTCTTCGCCGCCGAACACCATGGTAGGCGTGCCTTCGGCCACGTACTTCATCGCCGCGTCGTAGATCGACAGCTGTTCGCCGCTTGGCTGGTGAATCGTGATGCCGCCTTCGACCGCCGAACCGTCCGCCTTGGCAGGGATCATCTTGTTCTTGATACGCACGTTGGCGAAGGTGCCGCGCATCATGATCTCGTGGTTGCCGCGACGCGAGCCGTAGGAGTTGAAGTCCGCCTTCATCACGCCGTTAGCCAGCAGCCATTTGCCCGCTGGACCGTCTTCCTTGATCGAGCCGGCAGGGGAGATGTGGTCGGTGGTGATCGAATCGCCAAACACGCCCAGCGCGCGCGCGCCGGTGATGCCGGTGGCGGCCGCTTTCGGGGTCATCTCGAAGCCGTCGAAGAACGGTGGCTCGGCGATATAGGTCGACGCTGGCCAGTTGTAGACATTGCCTTCGGTCGACGACACGTGTTCCCACAGCTTGCCCGGGTTGCCCTTGACGTCGGCGTAGTTCGACTTGAACACTTTCGAGTTCATCGCGAACTTCATCAGCTTGGCGATCTCTTTCGAGGTCGGCCAGATGTCGCCCAGGTACACGTCCTTGCCGTTCTTGCCCTTGCCGACAGGCTGGGTCATCAGGTCGACGGTCATGTTGCCGGCGATGGCGTAGGCCACGACCAGCGGTGGCGATGCCAGGAAGTTCGAGCGGATGTTCGGGTGAATACGCGCTTCGAAGTTGCGGTTACCGGACAGCACGGCCGAAGCGACGATGTCGTTGCTGCTGATGGCGGCGTTCAGTTCCGGGGTCAGGTCGCCGGCGTTGCCGATGCAGGTGGTGCAACCGTAGGCGGTCACGCCGAAGCCCAGTTGCTCCAGGTATGGCAGCAGGCCGGCGGCGGTCAGGTACTCGGTCACAACGCGGGAGCCAGGCGCCAGCGAGGTCTTGATGTGCGGCGCCACGGTCAGGCCGGCTTCGACAGCCTTCTTGGCCAGCAGGCCGGCGGCCAGCAGCACGCTCGGGTTCGAGGTGTTGGTGCACGAGGTGATCGCGGCGATCAGCACGTCGCCGTTCTTCACGTTCACGCCGTTGGTGGTGGTGTAGGTCTTGTTCAGGTCTTCAGCTTTTTTGTTGAAGCCGTTGTCGGTGGTCGGCTTCGAGAACAGTTCGGTGAAGTTGTTCTTGACGTTGCCGATTTCGATACGGTCCTGTGGACGCTTAGGACCCGCCAGCGATGGGGTAACGCTGGTCAGGTTCAGTTCCACCACGCGGGTGTAGTCGATGTCGCCGGCTTTCGGTACGCCGTACAGGCCCTGGGCCTTGAAGTACGAAGCGAACGCAGCGATCTCGTCCTTGGTGCGGCCGGTGCCTTCGAAGTATTCGACGGTGGCGTCGTCCACCGGGAAGAAGCCCATGGTCGCGCCGTATTCAGGCGCCATGTTGGCGATGGTGGCGCGGTCGGTCAGCGACAGCGTCTCGGTGCCTGCGCCGAAGAACTCGACGAACTTGCCGACGACTTTCTCTTTGCGCAGCAGTTCGGTGATGGTCAGCACCAGGTCGGTCGCGGTGCAGCCTTCGCGCAGCACGCCGGTCAGGTTCACGCCGATCACGTCCGGGGTCAGGAAGTAGACTGGCTGGCCCAGCATGCCGGCTTCCGCCTCGATGCCGCCCACGCCCCAGCCGACCACGCCGATGCCGTTGATCATGGTGGTGTGCGAGTCGGTGCCGACCAGGGTGTCCGGGTAGTAGACGCCGTCAGCGGTCTTGTGCACGCCGCGCGCCAGGTATTCCAGGTTGACCTGGTGGACGATGCCGAAGCCCGGAGGCACGACGCCGAAGGTGTCGAAGGCTTGCATGCCCCACTTCATGAACTGGTAGCGCTCGTTGTTGCGCGAGAATTCCAGCTTCATGTTCAGGTCCAGCGCGCCCTTTTCGCGGAAGTGGTCGATGGTGACCGAGTGGTCGACCACCAGGTCAACCGGCACCAGCGGTTCGATCTTCTTGGCGTTCACGCCCATCTTGTAGGCGACGTTGCGCATCGCGGCCAGGTCGGCCAGCAGCGGCACGCCGGTGAAGTCCTGCAGCACCACGCGGGCGACCACGAACGGGATCTCGTCGGTACGGTCGGCGGTCGCGCCCCAGTTGGCCAGCTGCTTGACGTGTTCCTCGGTGACCTTCTTGCCGTCGCAGTTACGCAGCACGGATTCCAGCACAACACGGATCGATACCGGCAGGCGGGAGATTTTGGCGCCCAGGCTCTTTTCCAGGGCTGGCAGGGAGTAGAACTTGCCCTTTTTGCCGGAAATGTTGAAATCCTTAAGCGTGTTCAGAGTGTTGCGGGACATGACCTCTCCTTCGTGGGTATCGTCTATTATTGAAGTTAAAACCGTGGTGCTGGCGCCCGTGCCGGCGCGCCCCTTTTGGAACTTATTTGGAACTTATTTGGAACTACATCAGTGGAACGTGACCTTGGTGCTGGTCGGCTCCGAGGCATTGACGGCAACCGGCTTCAGCTGCTCGGCATCGCGGCACTCGTTGGCCAGCTGGCGGTTCTGCTTGGAGTCCAGCAGCATGGCCTTGGCGGGAATGCCGATCCAGACCAGGCCGTACAAATGGTTCTCGAAACGCTGGGCGCCGGTGGTGGTGCCCACGCGCGTCAGGCGGTGCAGGCGTTTCTTCCAGCGCAGCGCGATGTGCGCATCGTCGTTGGCGTTGGTGTAGATGGTGATCTTGTTGCCCAGTTCGCAGTTGAACTCGGTCACGGCCGAATCGGTGACGACCGGCTCGTCGGCTTCCTCGTCCGGCGTCTTGGCTTCGGCCGGCTTGGCGGCGGCTTTGGACTTGCCCGCCTTCTTGACGGCTTTCTTGGCTGGCGCGGCGGTCTGCGCTTGCGCGCCGGCGGCCAGGGTCAGGGAGGCCAGCGCGAAGCTGCAGGCCAGGAGTAGTTTGGAGATGGACATCATGGTGTTTCCAGTGTGGGGTCGGTGGGGCTGCCGTTCATCAGCGCGATGGCGGACTCGGGCAAGCTCAGCCCGGCCAGCTTGGCGCGCTGTAAAACGGTCCAATAGTATCTGTAGCTTGCGCGGTCGTGCAAGCGCCCGTTTTGGGAAATTGGCCCCCATTGCTTCGCCTCTGCTTCAAGCAGGATGGCGGCCGCCTCGCTGACCTCGGACAGGCGCGGCGTGAAGGTCTTGATAATTGGTTTGATCTGGTTCGGGTGGATGCTCCACATGCGCGTGTAGCCGAATTCGGCGGCGGCGCGCTGGGCATCGTTGGCGGCAACCGCCGTGTCCTTGATCTCGGTGGTCACGTTATGCGACGGCACCTTGCCGTGCGCGTGGCAGGCGGCGGCGATCTCCAGCTTGGCGCGCACCACCAGCGGGTGCGTGAACTGGCCCGGCGTGCGCATCGCGCTGGCCGGGATGGCGCCGTAGTGCGAGGAGACGAAATCCATGATGCCGAACGACAGGCTCTGCACCTGGGGCAGGGCGGCGATGTCGTAGGCCTCGCGCAGCGCGCCGTGGGTTTCGATCAGCACGTGCACCGGCAGGTCCTTGCGGCCGGCCTTGGCGGCGTGGGTGTTGATCAGCTTGATGGCGGCCGCCACCTCCTTGGCGCCGTGCACCTTGGGCAGCACCAGGTAGGCCAGGCGATGGGCGGCGGCGCAGATGATCTCCACGTCCTGCGCGAAGAACGGGCTGGCGACATCGTGCACGCGGGCGCCGATGCGGTTGAATTTGTTCTCGTCCGACAGCAGCAGCTCCGTCACCAGGCGGGCGTGGGCTTCCTCGTTGCCGGCGCTGGCGCCGTCTTCGCAATCGAGGGTGATGTCGAACAGGGGGCCAAGCTCTTGTTGCAGGGCGATCGATTTGCGCATCAGCTTTTCGGAGCCGGCGTAATGGTCGCAGGCCGGCAGCAGCAGCGGCTGGCGATTGCCCTGGAATAAAACCTCGGATGGGTGCATGCGGGAATCTTGAGTAGAAACGGACGCCGCGCTGCTCTCGGCAGCGCGGCGGGTGCGGCGGATCGGTGGTTTAACCGGTTCCACGTGCGGTGGTGTCAGAACTTAGGCTGGCAGCAGGTGCTTGACGCCTTCGCGCTCTTCGGTCAGTTCTTTCAGCGTCAGGTTGATGCGCTCTTGCGAGAACGCGTCGATTTCCAGGCCCTGGACGATTTTGTATTCGCCGTTTTCGGTGGTCACCGGGAAGCCGAACATGGTGCCTTCAGGGATGCCGTACGAACCATCCGAAGGAACGCCCATGGTGGTCCACTTGCCGGCGGTGCCCAGCACCCAGTCATGCACGTGGTCGATTGCTGCGTTGGCGGCCGACGCTGCCGACGACAGGCCGCGCGCTTCGATGATCGCCGCGCCGCGCTTGCCGACGGTTGGCAGGAACACGTTGGCGTTCCATTCCTGGTCGTTGATCAGTTCCTTGACAGCCTTGCCGTTGACGGTGGCGAAGCGGTAGTCGGCGTACATGGTTGGCGAGTGGTTGCCCCATACGCACAGCTTTTCGATGTCCTTGACGGCGGTGCCGGTCTTGGCGGCCACTTGCGACAGCGCGCGGTTGTGGTCCAGGCGCAGCATGGCGGTGAAGTTCTTGGCCGGCAGCGACGGCGCCGATTTCATGGCGATGTAGGCGTTGGTGTTGGCTGGGTTGCCGACCACCAGTACTTTAACGTTGCGCGATGCGACCGCATCCAGCGCCTTGCCTTGCACGGTGAAGATCTGGGCGTTCGCTTCCAGCAGGTCCTTGCGTTCCATGCCTGGGCCGCGTGGACGGGCGCCCACCAGCACGGCGACGTCGATATCCTTGAAGGCGGTCATCGGGTCGGAGTGGGCGGTCATCTCGGTCAGCAGCGGGAAGGCGCAGTCGTCGATTTCCATCATGACGCCCTTCAGGGCTTTCTGGGCTTTTTCGTCGGCGATTTCCAGCAGTTGCAGAATGACTGGTTGGTCCTTGCCCAGCATGTCGCCGTTGGCGATGCGGAACAGCAGAGCGTAACCGATTTGACCGGCGGCGCCGGTGACAGCAACACGCATTGGGGTTTTAGCCATGATGAATCTCCAAAGTGGGAATTAAAACGTTCTCGAAGCAGGACCGGTGCCGGTCCGGGAAAATCGTAATCATACTGCAAATTGAGCGCTTAGAAGGGTTGCCGAAGCGTTAGCTAAACCGTCTCGCCGGGGAGTGTAGGCCTGTGGCAGGTATCTGTCAATCCTATCTTATGTCTTATATAAGACAGATAAGTTATTGCTTGTTTTTGCTGGACGGCACCGGGCATTTGTGGTGAAATCTTGGTCTATGAATTCCGTCCCGCCCAATCCGAACAGCAATTCCAACACCAGCAGCGGCGGGGCTGCCGGACCGTCTGCGGGCTCCGCGGCCGCGCCGTCGCCGACTTTCTCGCCACTGTACCAGCAAATCAAGGCGCTCATCACGCAAAGCCTGCAATCGGGCGAGTGGAAGCCGGGCGAGTTGATCCCCAGCGAGGTGGAGCTGGCCAACCGCTTCAAGGTCAGCCAGGGCACGGTGCGCAAGGCCATCGACGAACTGGCGGCGGAAAACCTGGTGATGCGCAAGCAGGGCAAGGGCACCTTCGTGTCCACCCACCACGAGGCGCGCGCCCATTTCCGCTTCCTGCGCCTGATGCCCGACGAGGGCGTGCCGCACTACCCCGAAAGCAAATTCATCGAAGTCAAGCGCATGCGCGCGCCCGCCGACGTGGCGCGCCTGCTCGACCTGAAATCCGGCGACGCCGTCATCTTCATCAAGCGCGTGCAGTCCTTCAACAGCCTGCCCACCATCGTCGAAGAGCTGTGGTTGCCGGGCGTGACCTTCAAGGGGCTGACCGCCGAGCGCCTGGTGGAATACAAGGGGCCGATGTACGGCCTGTTCGAATCCGAGTTCGGCACCCGCATGATACGCGCGACGGAGAAGATCCGCGCCGTCTGCGCCGGCGCCGAGGATGCCGCACTGCTGCATATTCCCGTCAATACGCCCCTGCTGGCGTCCGAGCGCGTGTCGTTCACGTATGGCGACAAGGCCGTGGAATTGCGCCGTGGGTTGTACTCCACGGAGCGTCATCATTATCACAATGAACTTAGTTAGCTGAGGATTAGGGAGACCCTGAAGCATCTGGAAACGCGCTTCAGGCAGCGCAAGCAGGGCGCCGTCATACGCCGGTAGCCTTGTTGCGCTGATAATACGTTGAGCTACGGAAAGTAGCCGTCGCATAGTGTTGCCAAACACTATTTTGGTTATATGTAACAATAGATATTGGTTATGAGTGCGAAAATCGGCGAAAATCGCAGTCTCGATATTTTTGTTTAAGCTTAGGAGGTCTTGTTATGTCAGAAGCCGTAAGGGAAGTCCCCAAAAAAGAACGGCCGGAGTTCCGTAACATTCATGTTACCGAATTGTCCAACTACCGCTTGCCTTTGGCCGGCGTCGTCTCCATCCTGCACCGCATCAGCGGTTTCCTGATGTTTGCGCTGCTGCCTTTCGTGCTCTATCTGCTGGAGCAGAGCTTGCGCTCCGAGATCTCCTTCGCCTACTACCAGGGGATAGTGTCCTACCCGCTGGTCAAGCTGATCATCCTGGCCCTGGTGTGGGGCTATATGCAGCACTTCTGCGCCGGCGTGCGCCACCTGGTGATGGATGCCCACATCGGCCTGGACAAGGATTCCGCCCGCAAGTCCGCCGCCTCCGTACTGGTGGTCAGCCTGGCGCTGACCGCGGTGGTCGCCCTCAAACTGTTTGGAGTATTCTGAGATGGCCAACAATAACATCGGACCTAAGCGTCTCGTCGTCGGCGCCGGCTACGGCATGCGCGACTGGCTGGCACAGCGCGTAACCGCCGTGATGATGGTGGTGTACACCGCCATCCTGCTGATTTCCTTCCTCACCGGCCAGAACTTCACGTATGAAGGCTGGGCCGGTCTGTTCGCCCAGCAATGGTTCAAGCTGATCAGCGCCGTCACCCTGTTCGGCCTGTTCTTCCACGCCTGGATCGGCGTGCGCGACATCTGGATGGACTACGTCAAAGCCGTCGGCCTTCGCCTGACCCTGCAAATCGCCACCATCCTGTGGTTGGTCGCTTGTGCCGTTTGGTCGGTACAGATACTCTGGAGTGTGTAATCGTGGCAGCTATCAAATCTGCAATCCCTACCCGCCGCTTTGACGCGGTAATCGTTGGCGCCGGCGGCTCCGGCATGCGCGCATCCCTGCAACTGGCTGAAGCCGGTCTGAACGTGGCGGTGCTGTCGAAAGTGTTCCCGACCCGCTCGCACACTGTGGCGGCGCAGGGCGGCATCGGCGCCTCGCTGGGCAACATGGCCGAGGACAACTGGTTCTGGCACATGTTTGACACCGTCAAGGGCGGCGACTACCTGGGCGACCAGGACGCCATCGAATTCATGTGCCGCGAAGCACCGAAGGTCGTCTACGAGCTGGAACACTTCGGCATGCCGTTCGACCGCAACCCTGACGGCACCATCTACCAGCGTCCGTTCGGCGGCCACACCGCCAACTTCGGCGAGAAAGCCGTGCAGCGCGCCTGCGCCGCGGCCGACCGTACCGGCCACGCACTGCTGCACACGCTGTACCAGCGCAACGTCCGCGCCCGCACCCACTTCTTCGTCGAGTGGATGGCGCTCGACATCATCCGCGACGCCGAAGGCGACGTGGTCGGCGTGGTCGCGCTGGAAATGGAAACCGGCGAAACGATGATCCTGGAAGCGAAGACCACCATCTTCGCCACCGGCGGCGCAGGCCGCATCTTCGCCGCATCGACCAACGCCTTCATCAACACCGGCGACGGCATGGGCATGGCGGCACGCGCCGGCCTGCCGCTGCAGGACATGGAATTCTGGCAGTTCCACCCGACCGGCGTGGCCGGCGCCGGCGTGCTGATCACCGAAGGTGTGCGCGGCGAGGGCGGTATCCTGATCAACTCCGAAGGCGAGCGCTTCATGGAACGCTACGCGCCGACGCTGAAGGATCTGGCGCCGCGCGACTTCGTGTCCCGTTCGATGGACCAGGAGATCAAGGAAGGCCGCGGCTGCGGTCCGAACAAGGACCACGTGATGCTGGACCTGCGCCACATCGGCGCCGAGACCATCGCCAAGCGTCTGCCGTCGATCCTGGAAATCGGCCACAAGTTCGCCAACGTCGACGCCACCAAGGAACCGATCCCTGTCGTGCCGACCATCCACTACCAGATGGGCGGCATTCCAACCAACATCCACGGCCAGGTCGTCACGCCTAACGGCGACGGCACGCAGAAGGTCGTCAACGGCCTGTACGCGATCGGCGAATGCGCCTGCGTCTCGGTGCACGGCGCCAACCGCCTGGGCACCAACTCGCTGCTGGACCTGGTGGTGTTCGGTCGCGCGGCCGGCAACCACGTGGTGGCCTCGAACCTGAAGCAGAAGGAAAACAAGCCGCTGCCGAAGGACGCCGCCGATTTCGCCATGAACCGCCTGAACAAGCTGGAAACCTCGACCGGCTCGGAAAAAGTGCAGGGCGTCGCCAACGACATCCGCGCCACGATGCAGAAGTACTGCGGCGTGTTCCGTACCGAAGAGATGATGGCCCAGGGCGCCAAGGAAATCATGGTGCTCGACGAGCGCCGCAAGCACGTCTCGTTCAAGGACAAGTCCAAGGTGTTCAACACCGCGCGCGTCGAAGCGCTGGAGCTGGACAACCTGATCGAAACCGCGAAAGCGACCATCACGTCGGCCGTGGCCCGCAAGGAATCGCGCGGCGCCCACGCCCACAACGATTATCCGCAGCGCGACGACGACAACTGGATGAAGCACACCCTGTGGTATTCGGAAGGCAACCGACTGGAATACAAAGCGGTCGTTACCAAGCCATTGACGGTTGATACCTTCAAACCGAAACCACGTACTTTCTAAGGGCTAGAACATGGCACGCACTCTCAAACTGAAAATTTATCGTTACGATCCGGACCAGGACGCCAAGCCGTACATGCAGGACGTGACGGTTGAGCTGAAGGACACCGACAAGATGCTGCTCGACGCGCTGCAGCGCATCAAGTCCGACGTCGACGACTCGCTGGCCCTGCGCCGCTCGTGCCGCGAAGGCGTGTGCGGTTCGGACGCGATGAACATCAACGGCAAGAACGGCCTGGCCTGCACCACCAACCTGAACGAGCTGACCGAGCCTATCGTGCTGCGTCCGCTGCCAGGCCTGCCGGTGATCCGCGACCTGATCGTCGACATGACCCAGTTCTTCAAGCAGTACGATTCGATCAAGCCATACCTGATCAACGATTCGATCCGTCCTGAAAAAGAACGCCTGCAATCCCCGACCGAGCGCGAAGAGCTCGACGGCCTGTACGAGTGCATCCTGTGCGCCTGCTGCTCGACGTCGTGCCCGTCGTTCTGGTGGAACCCGGACAAGTTCGTCGGTCCTGCCGGCCTGCTGCAAGCCTACCGCTTCATCGCCGACTCGCGCGACGAAGCCACCGGCGCGCGCCTGGACAACCTGGAAGACCCGTACCGCCTGTTCCGCTGCCACTCGATCATGAACTGCGTCGACGTTTGCCCTAAGGGTCTGAACCCGAACAAGGCGATCGGCAAGATCAAGGAATTGATGGTACGCCGCGCGATCTAAGCGGCACCGCACGGGCGGCGGCCTCGTCGCCCGTTTTCATATAAAGTAGCACATCCATATGACTGAACCGAACAGCTCAGCGCATCAGGCCGACCCCGCCAACCGAGCGCGCCTGCGGTGGCGCTCCCGCCGGGGCCTGCTGGAAAACGACATCATCCTGACCCGTTTTCTCGATGCGCATGAAACCGAATTGACCGACGAAGAAGTGGACGCATTCACGCGGCTCCTCGATTTGTCGGACAATGCCCTGATGGATCTGGTACTGGCCCGCAAGGAGCCGGAAGGCGAGGTCGATCTGCCGCATGTGCGCGCACTGTTGCAGCGACTGCGTCTGGCGTAAAGACACACCCAGAAAAGTTTCGTTTTTTTTATTTGCCGCATCTCTCCAAGAAGGAAGAGTCCATGAACACCTCTGATAACAAAGCTACCCTGTCGTTTTCCGATGGCAGCCCGTCGGTAGAATTCCCGATCTACAAGGGCACCGTTGGTCCTGACGTGATCGACATCCGCAAACTGTACGCCGGCACCGGCAAGTTCACCTATGATCCAGGCTTCATGTCGACCGCGGCATGCAACTCGTCGATCACCTACATCGACGGCGACAAGGGCGAGCTGCTGTACCGCGGCTACCCGATCGAACAGCTGGCCGTGAACGCCGACTTCATGGAATCGTGCTACCTGCTGCTGAACGGCGAACTGCCGAACAAGGTCGAGAAGGCCCAGTTCGTCGAGACCGTGACCAAGCACACCATGGTCCACGAGCAGATGCAATTCTTCTTCCGCGGTTTCCGTCGCGACGCGCACCCGATGTCGGTGCTGGTCGGCACCGTCGGCGCGCTGGCCTCGTTCTACCACGACTCGCTGGACATCAACGATGCCAAGCACCGTGAAGTGTCGGCCATCCGCCTGATCGCCAAGATGCCTACCCTGGTGGCGATGGCTTACAAATACTCGATCGGCCAGCCGTTCGTGTACCCACGCAACGACCTGTCGTACAGCGCCAACTTCATGCGCATGATGTTCGGCAATCCATGCGAAGAATACAAGGTCAACGACGTGCTGGTGCGCGCGCTGGACCGCATCCTGATCCTGCACGCGGACCACGAGCAGAACGCGTCGACCTCGACCGTGCGTCTGGCCGGTTCGTCGGGTGCCAACCCGTTCGCCTGTATCGCTGCCGGTATCGCCTGCCTGTGGGGCCCTGCCCACGGCGGCGCCAACGAAGCGGCACTGAACATGCTCAAGGAAATCGGCACCGTCGACAAGATCCCTGAGTTCATCGCGCAAGTGAAAGACAAGAACTCCGGCGTCAAGCTGATGGGCTTCGGTCACCGCGTGTACAAGAACTTCGACCCACGTGCAAAACTGATGCGCGAAACCTGCTACGAAGTGCTGAACGAACTGGGCCTGCAAGACGACCCGCTGTTCAAGCTGGCGATGGAACTGGAAAAGATTGCACTGAACGACGAGTACTTCGTTTCGCGCAAGCTGTACCCGAACGTCGACTTCTACTCGGGCATCGTGCAATCGGCGCTGGGCATTCCAGTGTCGCTGTTCACCGGTATCTTCGCCATGGCCCGCACCATCGGCTGGATCGCCCAGTGGAACGAAATGATCGCCGATCCGGAACAGAAGATTGGCCGTCCACGTCAGCTGTTCGTCGGTTCGACGACCCGCGAAGTCAAGCCGCTGGACCAGCGTTAATCGCCGGTCGTTGCAGCACACAAAAAAACGGGCTTCGGCCCGTTTTTTTATGCGTCGGTTTCGGATTGGGTGTTGCGCCGGTCGGGCCGCACCACCAGCAGCCACCACGCGATCACGCCCAGCGTCGCCTGCGGCAGGTTGAATAGGAACTTGCTGATGACGACCGGCTGGCGCTGTGGCCAAGGCAGGTTGGCGGTTTCCGCGATGATGTTGGTGTGATACAGGCACGCTCCCAGCAAGAGCACCACGACGATCGCCCAGATCGACGGCAGGCTGGTGACCCGGCGCCGCAGCAGCGCCGCGATCGGATAGACCACGATGCAGCAAGCGAAATAGGCAAACAGATTGGCCACCAGATCCTGCACGCGGAAATGCGGCAACAGGACGGGCACCGCGCAGATCGCCAGCGCGAGCATGACGGCGATAACGGGGTGAGGGCGCTCGGGCCAATGGTTGAAGCGGCTGATCATGGGTAAGGCTCCGATGAATGGGGCCTCATTGTAGTTGATCAACTGAGGGTCAAGTCTGACATTCGGACACGACCTCAGCCTTTGGGAGGCGATTATGGTTGAGCCTGTGTCCGAATGTCAGACTTGACCCCCGGTTTATTTTTCCTGATCCAGCAATGCCTGGATTTCCTCGCGTTCCTTCTTGCTGACGTGGCCGCCGCGCAGCGCGGCCAGCACCAGCGCCTTGCCGGAGCCGGAGAAGGCTTTCTGGATCAGATCCTTCAACAGATTGGTTTGCAGCGAATCCTGTTCCTGCGCTGGCGCATACACATGCGCACGCTGGCTTTCGTCGCGGGTCAGCAGGCCCTTGGTGTGCATCACTTGCAGCAGCCGCAGCACCGTCGCGTAGTTCATGTCGGGACGCGCCTCCACCGCCGCCTGGTGCACCTGCTTGGCGGTCGCCGGCCCGCTTTGCCATAGCAGACGCAGCATTTCCAGTTCGGACGGGGTCGGCTTGGGTGGGACTGTGCTCATGATGAAGGCGGATTCCAGGACAATGCATCTAGAATAAAATATCTAGATGCATTTGTCTAGTTCTGCCTTCTTACCACTTCATTTCACCCTTGGCGACCTTGGCGCTGGTGTCGAGCGCGGCGTTCAGGCCGGCGTTCGGATACAGCTCCTTCATGCGGGCGATCAGCGCGGCCGAGTTGGCGGCCTTGGCGGTCTCGGCTTCGAAGCGCACCAGGTAGTCGCGGGTGTAGGCGATGCTGTCCGGCGTCAGCGCCGCGCCAACTTTGAAGTGGCCCGGCACGACGGTGGCCGGCTTCAGCGCGGCGATGTCGTCCAGCGTTGCCAGCCACTGCTTGCGCGACTCGGCCGTCTGCGTGTCGGCGGTCCACACGTGCAGCTCGTTGAACAGCACCACGCCGCCCACCACCGCCTTGATCGACGGAATCCACACATAGCTGCGCTCCGGCGTCGCGCCTTTCAGGCCTTCGATCTTCAAGGTCTGGCCTTCCAGCTTGATGGTGTCGCCCTGCAGCGGCTGCGGCACGATAATGCTCTGCGGCGCGTTGTCCTTCAGGATAGGGCCCCAGAACGCCACCTTGGCATCCTTCTTCTTCTCGATGCCGGCGATGGTTTGCGGCGTGGCGACGATCTTCGCATCCGGGAAGGCGGCGTGGATCACGTCCAGGCCGAAATAGAAGTCCGGGTCGCTGTGGCTGACATAGACGGTGGTCAGGTGCTTGCCGCCGGCGCGGATCTGCTCGACCAGCTTGAGCGCTTCGCCGCGCGAGAACTGGGCGTCGATCAGCACCGCATCCTTGGCGCCGCTGACGATCACCGAAGCGACCGGGAAGATGGCCGCTTCGCCCGGATTGAACACTTCCAGGGTCAGCGGTGCGGCGGTGGCGCCGGCAACGGTGGTGGCGAGGGCGGCGGACAACAGGCTGTGCTTGATCATGATGGTCTTTCGTGTGAAGTTGGAGTGACGCCATCTTAAATTTCTTTATCCGATAGAAAAATACGGTAATCTGCATCTGTTAATTGCATAAATCGGATGAATCGATGGACAGGATCGTAGCAGCGCAGGTTTTCGTCAGCATCGCCGAACGCGGCAGCATGATCGCGGCGGCCGAGGCGCTGGACATGTCGCGCGCCATGGTGACGCGCTATCTGGCCGAGATGGAGGAGTGGGCCGGCGCCCGCCTGCTGCACCGGAGCACGCGCCGCCTGAGCCTGACCGACGCCGGCGACCTGACGCTGGCGCGCTGCCGCCGCCTGCTGGAGCTGGCCGAGGCGATGGAAGTGGGCAGCGGCGCCGACGCCGACACGCCGCAAGGCCTGCTGCGCATCACCTGCTCGCAATCGCTGGCGCAGGCCGCGCTGGCGATCGCCGTCACGGCCTTCCTGAAGCGCTACCCGCGCACGGCGGTCGACCTGCAGATGAACAACCGCGCCGTCAACCTGGTCGAGCAGCGCATCGACCTGGCGCTGCGCATCACCAACGCGCTGGAGCCCAACCTGATCGCGCGCCAGCTGGGCTGGTGCGATTCGGTGGTGTGCGCGGCGCCGTCCTACCTGGCCGAACGCGGCACGCCGCTGCGGGCCGAGGACCTGGCCGTGCACAACTGCCTGACCTACACCTACTTCGGCAAGAGCCTGTGGCAGTTCACGGACCGCGATGGCGAGGCGGTGTCGGTGCCGGTCAGCGGCAACCTGTCGGCCAACGAGGATTTGATTTTGCTGAAGGCGGCCGAGCAGGGCGCAGGCATCGCGCTGCAGCCCCTGTACAGCGCCGCGCCGCTGATCGCCGAAGGCCGGCTGGTGGCGTTGTTGCCGGATTACGCGCCGCAGCAGATGGGCATCTACGGCATCTACACCTCGCGCCAGCACATGTCGCCAGCGCTGCGGGCGATGCTGGACTTTCTGCTGGACTGGTTCGCCGGCGCCCCGGCCTGGCTGGCGCACGCGGCGCCGCGCTGAGCGCTGTCAGGCATGGAGGGCGGCGATGCGGCGCTCCACGTCCGCCAGCGACGGCCGGGCGGCGGGATTTTCCACGACGCAGGCCGCTTGCAGTTCCGCCAACGCCGACTGCTGCGCGACCGGCAGCTCGCAACGCGCCAACAGCTCATCGAGCAGCAGGCCGAAGGCCCGCACTTCCAGCCGCTGCAGCCCGCCCGCGTGCGGCGCGTCCGGCGCGAACAGCGAGGCCGCGCCGAAGTCGCCCAGCAGGCTGCGGCCCTGGCCGCAGTGCAGGATGTTGTGGCCGTACAGGTCGCCGTGCATGATGCCGCGCTCATGCAAATGCCGCGCGGCCGAGGCGATGCCGCCCGCGATGCCGAACAATTCCGCCGGACTGAAACGCTTGCCGGCCGGGTAGGTGTCGCGGGTGCAGCTGTCCAGGCTGGGCGGGCCGGCCAGGTTGCCGAAGTCCGGATCGATCAGCGGCATCACGCAGCCATTGGCGCCGTCCGGGTGCTCCAGCACCTCGCCCAGTACCGGGATCAGGTTGGGATGCTGGCCCGAGCTGACGCAGGCGGTCATCTCGCAGCGCGGCAGGCCGTCGCTGGTGACGGCGCCCTTGAACATCTTGACCGCCACGGCCAGTTCGCCGCTGGCCTGCCGCAGCGCGGCCTGGTGGATCACGCCGGAAGCGCCTTCGCCCAGTTTTTGTTGAAGCCGCAACTGATCCCAGCCGATGCCGGCGATGCCGGCGCCGGCGTCGGCCGCCACTTCATCGGCCTCGCAGAAGGGATTGCCCGCGTAGGCCAGCCAGGACAGGCGCGGCATGTCGAGCAGCCAGGCCGGCAGCGCGGCCAGCCGGTTGGCCGCGATGCGCAGCAATTCCAGCCGCGAGCAGGCGGCCAGTTCGGGCGGCAGGGCGCACAGCCGGTTCCCCGCCAGCATCAGTTTTTGCAGTTGCGTGCAACGGCCGATGGCGACGGGCAGTTCCTCGACCTGGTTGTCGGTCAGGATCAGCCAGCGCAGCTTCGGCGGCAGCGCGGCGGCCGGAACTTCGCGTATCTGGTTGCTTTTGAAGCCGATCATCGTCAGCGCAGGGCAGTCGCCCAGCACCGCCGGCAGCGTCGTGAACCGGTTGGCGGAACAGAAAATCACGCGCAATTTGTGCAGGCGCGGCAGGTCGTCCGGCAGCGTGGACAGGGCGTTGCCCGATAAATCCAGGATCTCCAGCGTGTCGGCCAGGTCGAATATCTCTTGTGGGAACTCGGTGAGGCCGCTGGACATTTGCAGGCGCTGGATGCCGGCCAGTTGGCCTGCGCGTAGCTGCTCTAGGGTGTGCATGAGGGCGGGGAGGTGAGGGAAAGCGCTATTCTACCGCCTACGGTCACGGCCCCCAAGCCGTTGAAAATATGGAAACGTTGTGTGGGAACCGCGCAACCATGCGGCTTAGGCGAAAATTAATACCGAAACATTTGTTACGCTTTTTGTCGCGGAATTGGTTGTTGGGATACAATACCGGTGCTATTCTGATTGTCCGATTTTGTACTACCTGAAGAACTATAGCCCTTCCCCACAACTTGATGTGCAATCCGCTAACCGGTCAGGCCGTGTCGCGGAAGGTTAGATTAACCCGCTAATTCCTCGCGAAGCGCGAAGAAAGGTGAGCAAGATGATGCAACAATATACGTCCAATTCCTACCTGTTTGGTGGGAACGCACCGTACGTCGAAGAACTGTACGAGGCGTACCTCAACAACCCAGGTTCCGTGCCAGACAACTGGCGCGCCTACTTCGACGCCATGCAGCACGTGCCGGCCGTCGACGGTACCAATAAGCCAGACGTCGCCCACGCTTCGGTCATCGCCTCCTTCGCCGAACGCGCGAAAGCCGGCCCGATCCGTACCGTGGTGGCCTCCGCCGACGCTGAAATGGGCCGCAAGCGCGTCGCCGCGACCCAGCTGATCGCCGCCTACCGCTACCTGGGTTCCCGCTGGGCCAACCTGGATCCGCTGCAGCGCCAGGAACGTCCGTCCATCCCAGAACTGGACCCGACCTTCTACGGCTTCACCGATGCGGACATGGACACCGTGTTCAACATCAGCAACACCTACTTCGGCCCTGAGACCGCGACCCTGCGCGACCTGCTGAACTTCCTGCGCGACACCTACACCCGTTCGATCGGCGCAGAGTATATGTACATCTCCGATCCGGCCGAAAAGCGCTGGCTGCAGGAGCGCCTGGAGTCGATCCGTTCGACCCCGAACTTCACGCCCGAGAAGAAAAAGCACATCCTGGAACGCCTGACCGCGGCCGAAGGCCTGGAACGCTACCTCCACACCAAGTACGTCGGCCAGAAGCGCTTTTCGCTGGAAGGCGGCGAAACCTTCATCGCCTCGATCGATGAAATCATTCAGCGCGCCGGCGAAAAAGGCGTGCAGGAGATCGTTATCGGCATGGCCCACCGCGGCCGCCTGAACGTGCTGGTCAACACCCTGGGCAAGTCGCCCAAGGAACTGTTCGAAGAATTCGAAGGCAAGCACGGCGACGACCTGCCAGCCGGCGACGTCAAATACCACCAGGGCTTCTCGTCGGACATCTCGACCGCAGGCGGCCCGGTCCACCTGTCGCTGGCGTTCAACCCGTCGCACCTGGAAATCGTCAACCCTGTGGTTGAGGGTTCGGTCAAGGCGCGCATGGACCGTCGCGGCGACACCCTGGGCAAGCAAGTGCTGCCTATCCTGGTGCACGGCGACGCCGCGTTCGCAGGCCAGGGCGTTGTGATGGAAACCCTGAACCTGGCGCAGACCCGCGGCTACGGCACGGGCGGCACGGTGCACATCGTCATCAACAACCAGATCGGCTTCACCACCTCCGACCCGCGCGATGCGCGTTCGACCATCTACTGCTCGGACGTCGTCAAGATGATCGAAGCACCGGTGCTGCACGTGAACGCCGACGATCCTGAAGCCGTGGTTCTGGCTTCGCAGATCGCCATGGACTACCGTCTGCAGTTCCAGAAGGATATCGTTGTCGACATCATCTGCTACCGCAAACTGGGTCACAACGAACAAGATACGCCAGCGCTGACCCAGCCGCTGATGTACAAGAAAATCGGCACCCACCCGGGCACCCGCAAGCTGTACGCGGACAAGCTGGTGGCGCAGACCGTGATCGCAGCCGATGGCGGCGAGCAGATGCAAGCGGCCTTCCGCGACGCGATGGACGCCGGCAAGCACACCGTCGATCCAGTGATCTCCAACTTCAAGAACAAGTACGCGGTCGACTGGCTGCCGTTCCTGAACCGCAAGTGGACCGACTCGGCCGACACCGCCGTGCCGATGACCGAGCTGAAGCGCCTGGCCACCCGCATCACCACCGTGCCGGAAAACTTCAAAGTGCACTCGCTGGTCGAGAAAGTACTGGGCGACCGCGCCAACATGGGCAAGGGCGAACTGAACCTGGACTGGGGCATGGGCGAACACCTGGCCTACGCATCGCTGGTCGCTTCGGGCTACGCAGTGCGCCTTACCGGCCAGGACGCCGGCCGCGGCACCTTCGTGCACCGTCACGCCGTGCTGCACGATCAGAACCGCGAGCGTTGGGATGCAGGCACCTACGTGCCGCTGCAGAACATCGCCGAAGGCCAGGCACCGTTCACCGTGATCGACTCCGTGTTGTCCGAAGAGGCGGTACTGGGCTTCGAATACGGCTACTCGACCGCCGAGCCAAACACGCTGACGATCTGGGAAGCCCAGTTCGGCGACTTCGTCAACGGCGCGCAAGTGGTCATCGACCAGTTCATCAGCTCCGGCGAAGTGAAGTGGGGCCGCGCTTCGGGCCTGGTCATGATGCTGCCGCACGGTTACGAAGGCCAGGGTCCTGAGCACTCGTCCGCGCGTCCGGAGCGTTTCCTGCAGCTGTGCGCCGACAACAATATGCAAGTGGTGCAGCCGACCACCGCGTCGCAGATCTTCCACGTGCTGCGTCGCCAGATGGTGCGTCAGTTCCGTAAGCCGCTGGTGATCCTGACGCCTAAGTCGCTGCTGCGTAACAAGGATGCGGGTTCCTCGCTGAACGAGCTGGCCAAAGGCGCGTTCCAGACCGTGATCGGCGAAGTCGACGAGAAAATCGACGCCAAGAAAGTCAAGCGCGTGATCGCCTGCTCGGGCAAGGTCTACTACGACCTGGTCAACGCACGCAAGACCCGTGGCCAGACCGACACCGCCATCATCCGCGTCGAGCAGCTGTATCCGTTCCCGCACAAATCGTTCGCTGCCGAACTGAAGAAGTTCCCGAACCTGGCGGAAGTAGTGTGGGCGCAGGACGAGCCGCAGAATCAGGGTCCATGGTTCCAGATTCAGCACAACATCTTCGAGAGCATGGACGCTGGTCAGCGCCTGGCATACGCCGGCCGCCCAGCGTCGGCATCGCCGGCTGTCGGCTACTACGACAAGCACTACGCCCAGCAAAAAGACCTGCTGGAGACGGCGTTCTCGAAGCTCAAAGGTTTCATCCTGACCAAATAATCGCACTTACTTGACGGAGCGCCCTGCTGCTACGCGGCGGGGCGCCGCAACAATAAAATATACGGAGTTTTACATGGCACAAATCGAAGTCAAAGTCCCCCAGCTGTCGGAATCGGTAGCAGAAGCAACCATGCTGACCTGGCATAAAAAAGTCGGCGAGGCAGTCGCCCGCGACGAAAACCTGATTGACATCGAAACCGATAAAGTCGTTCTGGAACTGCCGGCGCCAGCCGCGGGTGTTCTGGTCAAGATCATCAAGGGCGACGGCAGCACCGTGGTTGCTGACGAACTGATCGCTATCATCGACACCGACGGCGCCGCCGCCGTTGCAGCTCCAGCCGCAGCAGCAGCACCTGCAGCAGCGCCAGCCGCCGCAGCCGCCACCGGCGGTTCGAAAGGCGACGTGGCCATGCCTGCAGCCGCCAAGATCCTGTCGGAAAAAGGCCTGAGCGCTGGCGATGTCGCCGGTTCGGGCAAAGACGGCCGCGTGACCAAGGGCGACGCCCTGGCCGCCGGCGCCAAGGCTCCAGCCGTTGCGCCACTGGCGCCAGCCGCCGCCAAGCCAGCACTGCAGCAAGTTGCCGCTCCTTCGGCTGCCAACCTGGGCGAGCGTCCGGAAGAGCGCGTGCCAATGAGCCGTCTGCGCGCACGTATCGCCGAGCGTCTGATCCAATCGCAATCGACCAACGCCATCCTGACCACGTTCAATGAAGTGAACATGGCGCCGGTCATGGAACTGCGCAACAAGTACAAGGACAAGTTCGAGAAAGAGCACGGCGTCAAGCTGGGCTTCATGTCCTTCTTCGTCAAGGCCGCTGTGGCCGCGCTGAAAAAGTACCCGATCATCAACGCATCGGTTGACGGCAACGACATCGTCTACCACGGCTACTTCGACATCGGTATCGCGGTCGGTTCGCCACGCGGCCTGGTCGTGCCTATCCTGCGCAACGCCGACCAGATGTCGATCGCCGACATCGAAAAGAAAATCGGCGAATTCGGCGCCAAAGCCAAGGACGGCAAGCTGACCCTGGACGACCTGACCGGCGGCACCTTCTCGATCTCGAACGGCGGCACCTTCGGCTCCATGCTGTCGACCCCGATCATCAACCCGCCACAATCGGCCATCCTGGGCGTGCACGCCACCAAGGACCGCGCCGTGGTTGAAAACGGCCAGATCGTGATCCGTCCGATGAACTACCTGGCAATGTCCTACGACCACCGCATCATCGACGGCCGCGAAGCCGTGCTGGGCCTGGTCGCGATGAAAGAGGCGCTGGAAGATCCGGCACGTCTGCTGCTGGACCTGTAAGTTATAAGGCTTGTCGACCCCGGCAGTTCGGGGTCTGACCCCGTACGGGGTCAGACCCCAGGCGGCTTGCGGGTCTCATCTCAGAGGATCACTAATGAGCGTATCTGAAGAAATCAAGCGTTTGCACGAACTGCACCAGGCTGGCGCGCTGTCGGACGAGGAGTTCGCCGCTGCCAAGGCCCGGTTGCTGGACAAGGAAGCCCCATCGGGCGTCTCCAACGACATCACCCGATTGCGCCGCTCGCGCACCGACCGCTGGCTCGGTGGCGTATGCGGCGGCCTCGGGCAGGTCACCGGCGTTGAGGCCTGGATCTGGCGTCTGCTGTTCGTCCTGTTTGTGCTGACCTTTGGCTTCGGACTCGCCATCTACATTCTGCTATGGATTTTCGTACCAGAAGAGAACTGATTGGAAAATAAAAAATGAGTAAACAATTTGACGTAGTAGTCATCGGCGCCGGTCCTGGCGGTTACATCGCGGCGATCCGCGCAGCGCAGCTGGGTTTCTCGGTCGCTTGCGTCGACGCATGGGAAAATGAAAAGGGCGGCCCGGCCCCTGGCGGCACTTGCACCAACGTAGGCTGCATCCCGTCGAAAGCGCTGCTGCAATCGTCGGAGCACTTCGAGCACGCCGGTCACGCGTTCAAGGAACACGGCATCGATGTCGCCGGCCTGTCGCTGAACCTGCCGCAAATGCTCAAGCGCAAGAACACCGTTGTGAAGCAGAACAACGACGGCATCCTGTTCCTGTTCAAGAAAAACAAGGTCACCTTCTTCCACGGCCGCGCAGCCTTCGCCGGCGCCGCCACCGCTGACGGCTATCCGCTGACGATCTCCGCGCCTGCCAACGAGACCATCAACGCCAAGCAAGTCATCATCGCCACCGGCTCCAACGCACGCGCACTGCCAGGCGCGGAGTTCGACGAGAAACTGATCCTGTCGAACACCGGCGCACTGTCCATCGAAGGCGTGCCTGCCAAGCTGGGCGTGATCGGCGCCGGCGTGATCGGCCTGGAAATGGGTTCCGTATGGCGCCGCCTGGGTTCCGAAGTGACCGTGCTGGAAGGCCTGCCTGTGTTCCTGGGCGCGGTCGATGAGCAGATCGCCAAGGAAGCCGGCAAGCTGTTCGCCAAGCAAGGCCTGAACATCAACCTGGGCTGCAAGATCGGCACCATCACCAAGGGCGCCAACAACGTCACCGTGGCCTACGAAAACGCCAAGGGCGAAGCGCAGACCGCCGTGTTCGACAAGCTGATCATCTCGATCGGCCGCACCCCGAACACCGACGGCCTGGCCGCCGACAAGGTCGGCCTGAAGCTCGACGAGCGCGGCTTCGTGGCGGTCGACGACGACTGCAAGACCAACCTGCCAGGCGTCTGGGCAGTGGGCGACGTGGTACGCGGCCCGATGCTGGCGCACAAGGCGGAAGAAGAAGGCGTTGCTGTTGCGGAGCGCATGGCTGGCCAGCACGGCCACACCAACTTCAACACCATCCCTTGGGTCATCTACACCTCGCCGGAAATCGCGTGGGTAGGCCGCACCGAGCAGCAGCTGAAGGCGGACGGCGTGGCCTACAAGGCCGGCACCTTCCCGTTCCTGGCGAACGGCCGCGCACGCGCGCTGGGCGACACCTCGGGCATGGTCAAGTTCCTGGCCGACGCGGCCACCGACGAAATCCTGGGCGTGCACATCATCGGACCGATGGCTTCCGAGCTGATCTCCGAAGCGGTGGTGGCGATGGAGTTCAAGGCTTCGGCTGAAGACATCGCGCGTATCTGCCACGCACACCCGTCGCTGTCGGAAGCGACCAAGGAAGCCGCGCTGGCGATCGACAAGCGCACGCTGAACTTCTAAGCAGCACCCCTAAGCGGACTGCGGGCGGACTGCGGTCCGCCCGTTTTTATTTGCGCGCCGCCACAAAGAATCGAACACATGAACGTCGAAGAGTTTTATCAGCATGCGCTGCAAGAGCGCAATTTCAAGGCCGATGCCGCCCAGCGCCGCGCGGTCGACCGCCTGCAGCTGTGCTATGACGAATGGGTGGCCTACAAGGGCCAGCGTTCCAGCACCTTCAAGCGGCTGATCAATCGTCCCGACGTGCCGAAGGGCGTGTACATGTGGGGGGGAGTGGGGCGCGGCAAGTCCTTCCTGATGGACAGCTTCTACTCGGTGGTGCCGCTGGTGCGCAAGACGCGCCTGCACTTCCACGAGTTCATGCGCGGCGTGCACCGCCAGCTCGACGAGCTGACCGGCGTCGCCAATCCGCTGGACGAGGTGGCCAAGCGCATCGCCAAGAAATACCGGCTGATCTGCTTCGACGAGTTCCACATCTCGGACGTGGCCGACGCCATGATCATGTACAACCTGTTGAGCGCACTGTTCGAGAACGGCGTGTCCTTCATCATGACCTCGAACTACGATCCGAAGCTGCTGTACCCGGACGGCCTGCACCGCGACCGCATCCTGCCGACCATCGCGCTGCTGTACGACAAGCTGGACGTGATGAACATCGACGCCGGCGTCGACTACCGCGGCCGCGCGCTGGAGCAGGTCGATTCCTACCTGACGCCGCTCAACGCCAACACCGACCGCGCGCTGCGCGAGGCCTACGCCAGCATCGCCGAGACCGCCGACGAGGATCCGGTGGTGCGCATCGAGGCGCGCGAGATCCGCGCGCTGCGCCGCGCCGGCACCATCATCTGGTTCGATTTCAACACCCTGTGCGGCGGTCCCCGCTCGCAGAACGATTACCTGGAAATCGCCAGCCGCTTCCATACCGTGATATTGTCCGGGATTCCGATGATGTCGGCCGCGATGTCGTCGGAGGCGCGGCGCTTTACCTGGCTGATCGACGTGTTCTACGACCAGGGCGTCAAGCTGCTGATGTCGGCCGAGGTGGAGCCGGAAGAGCTGTACACCAACGGCACGCTGGCCAACGAATTTCACCGCACGGTATCGCGCATCGTCGAGATGCAATCGCGCGAGTACATGGATAAAGAGCAGCGCGCAGCGGCCGGCGCGCTGGCGTGACGCAACAGGAAAAAAATATGAGACCAAGTTTGAAACCGCTGGGCGAGATGATCGCAGTCGCCGCGCTGGCGGCCCTGGCGGTGCTGGCCGCGCCGGTGCAAGCCCGGACCACCGAGCAGCAGCCGGCCGCCGCGCAGCAGACCCGCTCGGTCGAGCAGGCCAATGCCACGCTGGCCCAGGTGTACAAGGACCGGGCCGCCGTCCACGAGGAGTTCGCCGCGAGCGAGCGCGTGTGCTACACCAAGTTCTTCGTCAATCACTGCCTGGACCAGGCCAAGGAAAAGCGCCGCGCCGCGCTGGCCAGGCTGCGCGCCACCGAGGTGGAGGCCGAGCATTTCAAGCGCGCCGATTCGGTCGAGAAGCGCGATGCCGACCTGGCCGAGCGCGCCCGCAAGGATGCGGACGAGGCCGCGCAGCGCGCGACCCAGCCGCTGAAGGAACCCAAGGTCGTGGACGACACGCCGCGCCCGGCGCCGAACGGCGGCAAGGTGGTGGACCGCGAGGCCGAGCATGCGGCCAAGGTCAAGCGTCAGGAGGCGCAGGATGCGTCCGACGCCGGCAAGCGTGCCGCCAATGTCGTCGCGTTCGAGAAGAAAAAGGCCGAATCGGAAAAGCGCCAGGCCGAGGTGGCGAAGAAGAAGGCCGACAGCGACGCCCGGCGCGCCGTGCATGAGGAGTCCGAGAAGAAGAAAGCCGCCGCTGCCGAAGCCGCCGCTGCGGCGGCCTCGGCCAAGAAACAGTAACCGCGCGTCATCGTCATTCCCGCGCAGGCGGGAATCCATGCCGAGTTTGTCCGGGATGCGTTCCATGGGTTCCCGCTTTCGCGGGAGCGACATGCTTGGCATTAGATCGCGCGGCGCATTTTCTGGATGGTGTAGTTGGGGATTTCCTTGGGCTGCTCGACCAGCTTGATGATGGCCATGGAGCAGTTGTCGCCCTTGCCCTGGGCGCGTTCGCCGGCCTTGCTGATCAGGCGTTCGGCCGCCTGGCGCGGGGTGTTGCGCGCGATCACAGCCGCCAGTTCCGTATCCTTGAACAATTGCCACAGTCCGTCCGAGCACAGCAGGAAGGCATCGCCCGCCTGCAAGCCATCGTGGTAGCCCACCGTGACGAAGGGCGACTTGAAGCTGTTGCCCAGCGCGTTGTTGAGCAGCTTGGAGTTGCGATGTTTTCTCGCCGCTTCCAGCGGCAGATTGTCGTGCTTGACCAGGTGCTCGATATAGGCGCCGTCGTTGCTGCGCATGGCGCAGGTCTCGCCGGCGAAGCGGTACACCCGGGCATCGCCGACATGGGCCCACACCGCTTGGCCGGCCGGCGTGAGCACCATCAGCGCCAGCGCGCTTTGCGGCTCGGCGGTCTTGGCGATGGGATTCATCTTGATGACCTGGTGCGCTTCCTCGGCGATGGCGCGCATCAGCTCCTGCAGGCGCGGGATGCTGGGGGTGTCGCCGACCCGCATTTCGTCGAACAGGTGTTTGCTGGTCAACAGCACCTGGTCCGAGCCGATGGCGCTGGTGTTGCCATCGGCTAGCACGGCCATCACATAGCCGGGGGCCTGGGCGGCCGTGAACAGGGCCACCCGGTCGTTTTGTTGAGACCGGTTTCCGATGTGCTGGGCTGTGCCGGCTTCTATTTTGTATGCGCTCATATGCGACACTGTATCCTAGACGGCGGGTGAGCGATCATTATGTTGGCGACAAGCGCGCCGTAGATTAAACTATGCACCGTGTCGCAGTTTGTTTGCAATACGTTTGTTGTTCCGGCGAAACTATTTGTGTGAGTAAAGACTGAGAATTATGACTGATGTACAAGATATCCAGCGTCGTCTGATAGAACTCGACGTCGAACACCGCGATTTGGACGCGGTCATCGACATGCTCACGCTGGACGGTCATCACGACCAGCTGCAATTGCGTCGCCTGAAAAAGCGCAAGCTGCAATTGAAAGACCATATCACTCTGCTGAAAATGCAATTAGTGCCCGACGTTCCGGCCTGAGTCCGCTCAGTGCCACACGCAGCGCCACAACTAAGCTTACCTTGACCGAACACCTTCCCACGCCCGCCGACACCATCCCCGCCGTAGTCGGCGCCACGCCCGACCAGCCCCCCGGAAAACATGACGCCGAGGTCGAACGCCTGTTTGGCGCCGGCGGGCCGTTGGGGCCGGCTGTGGGCGAGTACCGTCCGCGCCGCTCGCAGACCGAGATGGCCAAGGCGGTGGCCGACGCCATCGCCAACCAGACCACGCTGATCGCCGAGGCCGGCACGGGCACGGGCAAGACCTTCGCCTACCTGGTGCCGGCGCTGCTGTGGGGCGGCAAGACCATCGTTTCCACCGGGACCAAGAACTTGCAGGACCAGCTGTTCCTGCGCGACATCCCGACCGTGCGCGCCGCGCTGCAGGCGCCGGTGTCGGTGGCGCTGCTCAAGGGGCGCTCGAACTACGTCTGCCATTACCACCTGGAACGCACGCTGCAGAACGGCCGCATGACCTCGCGCGACGACGTCGGCCACCTGCGCGAAATCTCGCGTTTCCTCAAGATGACCAGCTCCGGCGACAAGGCCGAGCTGGCCCGCGTGCCGGAAAACGCGCTGATCTGGAACCTGGTGACCTCGACCCGCGACAATTGCATGGGCGCCGAGTGCCAGTATTACCAGGATTGCTTCGTCATGAAGGCGCGCAAGGAGGCGCAGCAGGCCGATGTGGTGGTGGTCAACCACCACCTGTTCTTTGCCGACGTGGCGCTGAAGGATTCCGGCATCGCCGAGCTGCTGCCATCCGCCAACACGGTGATCTTCGATGAGGCGCACCAGCTGCCGGACACCGCCACCCTGTTCTTCGGCGACACGTTTTCAACCTCGCAAGTGCTGGAATTGTGCCGCGATGTGCTGGCCGAAGGCTTGTCCAACGCCCGCGACGGCGCCGACTGGGGCAAGGTGGTCACGGTGGTGGAGAAGGCCGCGCGCGACCTGCGCCTGACGTTCCCGCAGGATATCGTCCGTTTGTCGCTGCCGCAAATCGCGCCGTCGAGCGATTTTTTTCCGGCCTTGCAGACGCTCAAGGACGAGCTGGACGGCATGCTGGCGGTGCTGGAAACCCAGGCTGCCCGCGCGGAAACGCTGGAACAATGCCGCCAGCGCGGCCTGGAACTGGCGCAAAAGTTAGCGGATTGGAAATTCGATCCCAAGGCGCGGGTGGAAAAGGGCGCCGAGGCGGTGTTCTGGGTCGAGGCGTATGCCTCGTCCCTGCAGCTGCATAAGACACCTTTGTCGATCGCGCCTATCTTCAACGGCCAGCGCGAAGGCGTGCCGCGCAGCTGGATTTTCACCTCCGCGACCCTGGCGGTGAAGAACGATTTCAGCCATTTTTCCGAGCAGATGGGGCTGGACGGCGAGCCGTCGAAGACCTGGCCGAGCCCGTTTAATTACGAGCAGCAGGGGATTTTGTACGTCCCGCAGGGCTTGCCGGACCCGAATTCCATGGGTTACACCGACGCGGTGCTGGACCTGGCGCTGCCGGTTATCGAGGCGGCGGGCGGAAAAACTTTCCTTTTGTGCACCACTTTGCGCGCCGTCAAGCGTGCAGCCGAGCGTTTGCGCGACGAATTCGAGAAGCGCGGACTGCCGTATCCGCTGTTTGTACAGGGCGACAAGGGCCGTACCGAGTTGCTGGATCAGTTCCGCAAGGCTGGAAATGGCGTGCTGATCGGCTCGCAAAGCTTCTGGGAAGGCGTCGATGTGCGCGGCGACGCGCTGTCTTTAGTGATTATCGACAAGCTTCCGTTTGCGCCGCCGGACGATCCGGTGCTGGCCGCACGCATTGAAGTGATGGAAAAACAGGGCAAAAACGGCTTCATGCACCACACTTTGCCCGAGGCGATTATTAACCTGAAGCAAGGTGCTGGCCGTCTGATTCGCGATGAGGGTGATCGCGGCGTGCTGATGTTGTGCGATCCGCGGGTGATTTCCAAGCCGTATGGCAAGCGGATCTGGCAGAGTTTGCCGTCCTTCAAACGTACCCGCGAACAGGCTGAAGTGATCGAATTCTTCAAAAATAAGAATTCCGGTCAGTAACTTCTGGTATCAAAATCGCGGCCTGTCGTCCCCGCGAAAGCGGGGGGCCATACACAGTCCGGGCTGCCGCGTAGTCAGCATGGATTCCCGCCTGCGCGGGAAGTCATTTCCCCCAGTGGGGGAAATGACCGTGGTCAGGGCAAGATCACCACCTTGCCCGTGACCTTCCTGGCCGCCATGTCCTTGAGCGCTTGCGCGGTTTCCTCCAGCTTGTACCGGCCCGAAATATGCGGCTTGATCTTTCCCTCCTGCAACCATTCCATCAACTGGCGCATGCCGGCCAGGTTGGCCTTCGGCTCGCGTTTGACGAACTCGCCCCAGAACACGCCGACCAGTGACGCACCTTTGAGCAAGGTCAGGTTGAGCGGCAATTTCGGAATTTCACCGTTGGCAAATCCCACCACCAGATACCGGCCGCGCCATGCGATCGAGCGGAACGCCGGCTCCGCATATTCGCCGCCAACCGGGTCGTAAATCACGTCCGGCCCCTTGCCGCCGGTCGCCAGCTTGATCGCCTCGCGCAAATCCTCCTTGCTGTAGTTGATCAGCACGTCCGCACCGTGGTCTTTGCACACCGCCAGCTTCTCATCGGTCGAAGCGCAAGCAATGATGCGGGCTCCAAGGGCTTTGCCGATCTCGATCGCAGCCAGCCCGACACCGCCCGCCGCGCCAAGTACTAGCATGGTCTCGCCAGCTTTTAGCGCGGCACGGTCTACCACCGCGTGATGCGAGGTGCCGTAGGTGAGGGTGATGGCCGCTGCCGTGTCGAAATCTATGCCGGGCGGCATGGGTGCCAGGGCTTGCACAGGAGCCACTAGTTGTTGCCCAAAACCACCGGTCGAAGTGAAGGCGATGACCTGGTCGCCCGGCTTGAAGGTTGTCACATCGTCAGCAACCGAGCGCACCACGCCGGCTACTTCGCTGCCTGGAACGAAAGGCAATTCCGGCTTGAATTGATACTTGCCTTGAATGATGAGCACGTCTGGAAAGTTCACGCCAGCCGCCTTGACATCGATCACCACTTGTCCCGGACCGGCTTGCGGATCGGGCAATTCCTGGACGGCGAGGGTGTCCGGTCCACCCCAGGTTTGACATACGACAGCTTTCATTGTGGTCTCCTTGATTTAAAAATAGAACGGTCGTTAGATTTTTTATGATACCTGAAACCGCCACCCGTTTGCGCAAAGTTCGGTCTGCCGCACGTTTGCGTTCGCGCAAAGTGTCTGCTGAGTGGATTGTTAGAGTTGGTTAATCGCTGTGCCGCTACAGGTCAGCAACGGAGGATGTCATGACTATCCGTCACGGCTGTTTTTTCAGTTATGCGCACGGCCAGCACGCCTACATGAGCAAGTTTAAAAACGACTTGGTCGAGGCGCTCAAATGCTATCTGGAACCTCACTTCGACAACGAGAACGAACTCTTTGTTGATAGGGAGCAACTAGGTGGTGGCGACGACCTGGATCAAAAAATCGCGCGCGCGCTGTGTGAGAGCGTTTGCATGATTGTTATTTATACACCTAAATATGAGGCCCACGCTTACACGCGGCGCGAGTTTGCAGCAATGCAACTTATCGAGAACGAACGCAAGCTGTGGTATCCGCTGCCCAGCCACCTGATCATCCCCGTCATCATGACCCGTCACCCCGACGGTTTGCCGCCGCAAATTTCCGGGCCAGGCATGTATGTCGACTTTTCCCGCTACACGCTGGCCAGCGGCGACTTGAAAACCAATCCGGAGTTTCTCCCTGATATAGAAAAAATCGTCTTACGCATTGCCGAGCATTACCACTACCTAAAACGATGCACGCCGCCGGGGTATGACAGCAGCCGTTTTGTCATGCCGGAGATCCCGCCTGAATGGCGTGCACATCCTCCTCCACACTTCCCACGCTAAAAGGTTTGCCATGGATATCACCTTGTCGCTGCCGCCGTTGACTGGAACCGGCGAAGTTGTCACTTTCTATTCTTACAAGGGTGGTACGGGGCGCACGATGGCCCTGTCCAATATCGCGGTGTTGCTGGCGAGGCAACAGAACGCCACCACCCCGGTACTGATGATCGACTGGGACCTGGAGGCGCCGGGCCTGCACCATTATTTCGACCACCACGAGGAGGGGCCGGGGGTGCTGGAGCTGTTCGAGGCTTGCCGCGAGCAGCTGGCGCGCCGCCGCAAGGGGGCGGCCCTGCTGGACGAGGAGGAGTTGGCGCAGGAAGTGCTGGCTACCATTGGATGGGAGCAATATGTCAGCCGGGTCGACCAAAGCAGCCAGTTATACCTGATGCGTGCGGGCCGCTTCGACGACAGCTATGGCGAACGGCTGGCGGCGATGCATTGGGACGAGCTGTTCGATAGCTGTCCGGCGCTGTTCCGTTGCTTTGCCGATAATCTGGCGCGGCACTTCCGTTACGTGCTGGTCGATTCCCGCACCGGACGCACCGACAGCGCCGGCATCTGCACCACCTTGCTGCCGCGCAAGCTGGTGGTGGTGTTCACGCCCAACCGCCAAAGCCTGGAGGGCGTGCAGGCGCTGGTCACCCGCGCGGCCGCCTATCGCCGCAGTCACGAGGACGAACAGCGGCCATTACTGGTCTATCCTCTGCCATCGCGCATCGAAATGGGCGATAGCGCGCAGCGCGCCCAATGGCGGCGCGGCGATCCGGCGCAGCGCATACTGGGCTACCAGCCCATCTTCGAGCAGCTGCTCTGTTCCTGCTACGGCATGTCGCAGATGTCGCTGGACAGTTATTTCGACGAAGTGCAGCTGCAGCAGACGCGCACCTTCGCCTACGGCGAGCAATTGGCGGTACGCATGGATCAGGGCGGCGACCGCTTCTCGCTGACGCGCACCTTCGAAGCCTTCCTCGACTGGCTGGCCGGCGGTTACTTCCCCTGGCAATCGAGCCGCGAAATTCACCTGCTGGCCTCGATCGGCGATGCGCGCCGGGCGCTGGAGGAGGGCGGGGTGCGGGCGCTGTCGCAGCCGCTGGCACGCGACCTCAACCTGCTGGGCGAACTCTACCGCCGCGAGGGCCGGCAGCGGCAGGCGCTGGCGTGTTTCGAGGAAAGTATGAGCCTGCGCCAGCGTGGCCTGGGGGCCGACCACCCGGACACGCTGGCCAGCCAGAGCAACCTGGCCGGCGCCTTGCGCATGCAGGGCCAGCTGGACGAAGCGCAGTTCCTTGAGGAGTGCATCGTCGAAGCGCGCGAGCGCCTGCTGGGCGCGGAGCATCTCGATACCCTGGCGGCGCGCGCCAACCTGGCGGCCACGCTGGCCGAGCAGGGGCGCCCGGCCGAAGCGCTGGCCATGCTGGATGCCGTGCTGGACGCCTACTTGCGCCAGCTCGGCTCGGAACACCTGCTGACGCTGGCGTGCAAGGCGAGCCGGGCCGACATGCTGTTCCATCGCGGCGACACCGAGCACGCCCGCATCGCGCAGGAGCAGGTGCTGGCGGTGCGCAAGCGGCTGCTGGGCGCCGAACACGCCGACACGCTGCGCAGCAAGGGCGCGCTGGCCCGCACCCTGCTGCGGATGCAGGAGCTGGAGGCCGCCGGCAGCCTGTTCGACGCCGTGCTGCAGGCGCAAATCCGCCGCCTGGGGCCGGAACATCCGGAAACCCGCAAGGCGCGTGCCCAGCTGGCGGAGGTGCAGATGCTGCTGGGCGGTCCGATCAGCCGCATCGGCGAGCCGGCGCTGGTGCCGGAGCTGCATCAGGACGCGGCCGCGGCCGAGTATGGCGAGGCGCTGTCGCGGCCGTCGCGCCCGCGCAGCCGGCCCGGCCCCAGCGATCTGTGGACCCGCGCGGCCGACGAATTGCTGGCCCTGGACGGCCCGCTGTCCAGCTCCCGGCCACCGTCGCGCTAGCGCAAATTTATCTGGTTCCGGGCCCGCCGCGGCGCGCAGTCCGGCCATTGCTTCAGGTAAAATCTCTGTATGAGAATCCTGATCAGTAATGACGACGGCTACCTGGCGCCGGGCATCAACGCGCTGGCGGCAGCCTTGGCCCCCATCGCCGACATCGTGGTCGTGGCGCCGGACAGCAACCGCTCCGGCGCCTCCAATTCCCTGTCGCTGGACCGGCCCTTGTCGGTGCAGCAGGCCGCCAATGGTTTCTATTTTGTTAACGGCACGCCGACCGACTGCGTGCACGTGGCGTTGACCGGCATGCTGGACTACCGGCCCGACCTGGTGGTGTCCGGCATCAACAACGGCCCGAACATGGGCGACGACACGCTGTACTCCGGCACCGTTGCCGCCGCCACCGAGGGCTATCTGTTCGGCATCCCCGCCATCGCGTTCTCGCAGGGCGCCTACGGCTGGGAGCACATCGAGGATGCCGCCCGTCACGCGCGCGACATCATTCAGCGCTATTATGAAGCGTTGCCGGCGCCGTATCTGCTGAACGTCAACATCCCGAACCGGCCCTACGAGCAGCTGACGGTGCCGGTCGCCACGCGGCTGGGCCGGCGCCACCAGGCCGAGCCGGTGATACGGGCCCGGGACCCGCGCGGCAAGGAAATTTTCTGGATCGGCCCGCCGGGCGCGACCAGGGACGCCGGCGAGGGCACGGACTTCTTTGCCTGCGCCCAGGGCCGGACCTCGATCACGCCGCTGCAGATCGACCTGACCCACAAAACTCAACGCGATGCATTGGCAAAGGCCCTGGCATGAACGAGAAGAACCGTAGCTTTCCCCTCCCGCTATCCTCGGTAGTCGACAAGGGGGCCAAGAAGGCGACGGTGTTCGCGCCGGTGGCCACGCCGCAGACGGCGACCCAGAACGCGGCCCGCCACGTGGCGCCGCAGCACGGTTATGCCAACCCGCGGCCGGTGGCGGCGCCGTCCAAGTCGCACAGCTACGCCATGGAGCGGGCGCAGCCGGTGGCGGCGCCCGCGCCGCGCGGCAATCCGCTGGTGTCGGACGCGGTGCGCCGCGCCATGGTGCAGCGGATCGCCAGACAGGGCGTCAAGGATGCGGTGGTGCTGGGGGCGATGGAGAGCGTGCCGCGCCACCTGTTCATGGACGAGGCGCTGGCCTCGCAGGCGTATATCGACGCCTCGCTGCCGATCGGCCACCACCAGACCATCTCCCAGCCCTACATCGTGGCGCGCATGATCGAGGTGATGCGCAACGGCGGCCCCTTGCTGCGCGTGCTGGAGATCGGCACCGGCTGCGGCTACCAGGCGGCGGTGCTGTCCTGCGTGGCGCAGGAGGTGTATTCGATCGAGCGCATCAAGCCGCTGCACGAGCTGGCCAAGGCCAATCTGCGCCCGCTGCGCGTGCCGAACCTGCGTTTGCATTACGGAGATGGTATGCTAGGCCTGCCGCAAGCGGCGCCGTTCGACGGCATCATCCTGGCCGCCGCCGGCCTGGAGGTGCCGCAAGCACTGCTCGAGCAGCTGACCATAGGCGGTCGGCTGGTGGCGCCGGTGGGCGTCCGCGCGCAGCACCTGGAATTAATTACCCGCACCGGCAAGGCAGAATGGGCCAGCGTCACGCTGGAAGACTGCCATTTCGTGCCGCTGCGTCCGGGCACGGTCTGACGTGCCCGTACCATTAGACTAAGATGAGAATGACAAATAAAAGTAACTTGCTCGCAATGAGCTTTGCGCTCGCTTTATTGAGCGCCTGCAGCACCACCCCGAATCAGGCACCGGTCGTCGACCGCACCGTGCCGCCGCCAGTCAAGACCGCCACCCCGAGCGAAACGGCGCAGATCGCCCGCGACGAGCGCGGCCTGTACACCGTCAGGAAGGGCGATACGCTGATCCGCATCGCGCTCGAATACGGCCAGAACTACCGCGACCTGGTGACCTGGAACAACCTGGCCAATCCGAACGACATCAAGGTGGACCAGGTGCTGCGCGTGCTGCCGCCAGACAGCGCGGCTGCCGGCGTGCAGACCGGCGCCATCGTCATGCCGCCGGTGGAGAAGACGCCGCCACCGCCGCCGGTGATCAAGAAAACCGAACCCAAGGGCGAGAAGAAGCCGTACTCGGACAGCGCGCTGGCCGAGTTGCAGCGGCCCGACAGCAACGGCGGCGCCAAGGCCGAAGCCAGCGTCAAGCCGGCCCCGGCGCCATCGCCCGCCGTGGTTGCCGCGCCGCCGGCCGTCGCCTTACCCAGCGCCAGCGCCAGCGTCGACGAGGAAAAACTGAGCTGGATGTGGCCGTCCGAGGGCCGCGTCATCGCCACCTTCGACGAGGGCAAGAACAAGGGCGTGGATATCGCCGGCAAGGCGGGCCAGCAAGTCGTGGCTGCCGGGGCCGGAAAAGTGATGTATGCCGGCAGCGGCATCCGTGGTTATGGTAATCTCGTTATTGTGAAGCACAGTAATAGCTTGTTGTCGGCCTACGCCCACAATCGCACCATTGTGGTCAAGGAAGGCCAGAGCGTGACCAAGGGACAAATGATTGCTGAAATGGGCGATTCGGATGCCGATTCCGTCAAGCTGCACTTTGAGATCAGGCAGCAGGGCAAACCGGTGGACCCGTCCAGATTCCTGCCTAACCGCTAGCTGAACCATGACACAGACGCCGCACAACCCGATGGATGACGACTCGGCCCCGGACGAATTCCCGGACGAGAGCAATGATGATGTCGCCATCGAAGCTGCGGACGGCGAGGCGGAGACCGCCGAACCGGGCACGGTGCTGGAAAGCGTCGACGAACTGAAGAAAGTGCTGGCGGCCGAGCTGTCGACCGACACCACCCAGCACTACCTGAACCAGATCGGCACCCGGCCGCTGCTGACGGCGCCGCAGGAAGTGCACTACGCCACGCTGGCCAAGGCCGGCGACTTCAGCGCCCGCCAGACCATGATCGAACACAACCTGCGGCTGGTGGTCTCGATCGCCAAGCACTACATCAACCGCGGCGTGGTCCTGCTCGACATGATCGAGGAGGGCAACATCGGCCTGATGCGTGCCATCGACAAGTTCGAGCCGGAGCGCGGCTTCCGCTTCTCCACCTACGCCACCTGGTGGATACGCCAGAGCATCGAGCGCGCCATCATGAACCAGGCCCGCACGGTGCGCCTGCCGGTGCACATGGTGCGCGAGCTGAACCAGATCCTGCGCGGCAAATACCACCTCGAAGCCCAGCACCACAACGGCAAGGACGCCACCGCCGAGGACATCGCCGAGCTGGTCGGCCGTCCGGTGGAGGAGGTGCAGGACATCCTGGCGCTGTCCGAGCACGCGACCTCGCTCGATGCGCCGCTGGACAACGATCCGCAATCGTCGCTGATGGACATGCTGCCCGGCGACGCCGACGACAGCCCCGACGCCCGCGCCGAGCACCACGAGATGACCCTGCTGGTGCGCGACTGGCTGACCAAGCTGCCCGACAAGCAGCGCATCGTCATCATGCGCCGCTTTGGCCTCGACAACGACGACCCGGCCACGCTGGAAACCCTGGCCGAGGAAATGGGCGTCACCCGCGAGCGCGTGCGCCAGATCCAGCAGGAAGCGCTGGTCAAGCTGAAACGGGCCATGGCCGCGCGCGGCGTGGTGCGCGATTCCCTGCTATAGTTCCCTTCTGCTATGATGTCGGCCCGGCACGGGAGTGCCCGCGCCAGCCATTCCCAATTCAACATTGAACGTTATGCAAGAAAATACTATCTTCATCAAGTCGCTCGACATGGACGCCCGCGGCGTCGGCCATCTGGAAAATGAAGACGGCTCCCAGGGTAAAGTGGTGTTTGTCGAAGGCGCCTTGCCGGGCGAGACGGTGACATTCACCACGTTCAAGAAGAAGAAAAACTGGGAAATGGCGCGCATGGACGAGCTGCTGCACGAATCCCATATGCGGGTGAAGCCGAAGTGCGCGCACTTCGACATGTGCGGCGGCTGCTCGATGCAGCATCTGGAGCCGACCGCGCAGGTGGCGATCAAGCAGCGCGTGCTGGAGGATAACCTGCAGCATATCGGCAAGGTCCGTCCGCTGACGGTGATGCGCCCGATGTACGGCCCGACCTGGGGCTACCGCTACCGCGCCCGCCTGTCGGTGCGCCACGTGGCGAAGAAGAACACGGTGCTGGTCGGCTTCAAGGAAAAGCGCTCGATCTTCGTGGCCGACATCCAGAGCTGCGAGATCCTGCCCAAGCACGTGTCGGACCTGCTGCTGCCGCTGCGCGCGCTGATCGGCTCGCTGACCCTGTTCGACCAGATTCCGCAGATTGAAGTGGCGATCGGCGAGGGCATGACCGCGCTGGTGCTGCGCATCATGGCGCCGCTGGGCGGCGGCGACGACGCCAAGCTGAAGGCCTTCGCCGACCAGCACGGGATCCAGTTTTGGCTGCAAACCAAGGGCCCGGAAACGGCCGCGCCTTACTACCCGCTGGGCCAGGAACTGCACTACCTGCTGCCGGAATTCGGCATCAAGATGCCGTTCAAGCCGGTCGACTTCACGCAGGTGAACCACTACATCAACCGCGTGCTGGTGGCCAAGGCCCTGCGCCTGCTGGACGTGCAGCCGGAAGACCGCGTGGCCGACCTGTTCTGCGGCCTGGGCAACTTCACGCTGCCGCTGGCGACGCAGGCGCGCGAAGTGGTGGGCATCGAAGGCGCGACCTCGCTCACCGAGCGCGCGCTGGAGAACGCCAAGGCCAATGGCCTGTCGCACAAGACCACCTTCTACACCCGCAACCTGTTCGAGGTCACGGCCGATCACCTGATCGAGCTGGGCAAGTTCGACCGCATGCTGATCGACCCGCCGCGCGACGGCGCCATGGCGCTGAGCGAAGCGCTGGTGGCCCTGAGCCAGACCCGCGCCGACCTGCTGCCCAAGCGTATCGTCTACGTCTCGTGCAGCCCGTCGACCTTGGCGCGCGACGCCGGCATCCTGGTCAACGCCGGCTATGTGCTCGACAAGGCTGGCGTGGTGAATATGTTCCCGCACACCTCGCACGTTGAATCGATGGGCGTGTTCAATCTGGCTGAATAAGCTGGCCTGATGTTTTTTCGGTAATATTGTTGACTTTGCCGGAGGCGTTTGCAACACTGGTCTGATTCCCCTTCAGCACCGGAGTTGGCATGCGCCTCCTGTCCCGCTTTATCAGCATGGCCGCCTTGTGCAGCCTGCCGCTGGCCGTCCTGGCCCAAACTTCCGTCACCTCCTTTTCCCCCAGCGGCATCGTCAAAGGCGTGCGACAGGCGACTGCGCGCTTCAGCGGCCAGATGGTCCCGCTGGGCGACATGCGCCTGGGCGATCCGTTCACCGTCGACTGTCCGGAAGAGGGCAAGGGCCGCTGGATCGACGGCAAAAACTGGAGCTACGATTTCGTCCGCGACCTGCCGGCCGGCGTGGCCTGCAGCTTCACACTGAAGCCGGACGCCAAGGATCTGGCGGGCAAGCCGCTCATCGGCGAACGCCGTTTCGCCTTTAATACCGGCGGCCCCGCCATCGTGCAGTCGGCGCCGCGTGAAGGCGCGGCGGATATCGACGAGCAGCAGATCTTCATCCTCGGCCTGGACGCGCCGGCCAGCGACGAAACCGTCGCCGCCCATGCCTGGTGCCGCGCCGAGGGCATCAACGAAAAAATCGGCGTGCGCGTGCTGGCCGGCGCGGAACGCGAGCAGGTACTGGAACAGCGCAAGTCCTTCATGGACCGCTACCTGACGATCTATTTCAAGGCGCGCGGCGTGGTGTGGGGCGCGACGGCGACGGTGCGCAGCAAGCGCCTGGAAAAGCTGCCACTGGCAGTCCTGCAATGCAAGCGCCGCCTGCCTGCGAACGTGGAAGTGTCGCTGATCTGGGGCGCCGGCATCGCCGCAGACAGCGGCATCGCGACGACGCAGGACCAGACCTGGTCGTACAAGACGCGGCCCGAATTCACCGCCAAGTTCAGTTGCGACAGGCTGAAATCCGACGGCGGCTGCATCCCCTTCCTGCCGGCGCGCGTGGAGTTCACGGCGCCGATCCGCATGGCCGATGCGCTGGCCGTCAAGTTGACCGGCCCTGGCGGCAAAGTCTACAAGGCCAGCGTCAACAAGGAAGACGCCAAGGCCGATTTCGTCAACTTGCTGAGCATCGAAGGCCCGTTCCCTGAAAAATCCAAACTGATGCTGTCGCTGCCGGCCGGCTTGAAAGACGACGCCAACCGCCCCTTGCTGAATCAGGCGCGCTTCCCGATGACAGTGCAGACGGATGTGCAGCCGCCGCTGGTCAAGTTCCCGGCGCGCTTCGGCATCATCGAGGCCAAGGGCGACCGCCTGCTGCCCGTCACTGTGCGCAATATCGAAGGCAGCCTGGCCGGGCGCACCTCGCGGGTCGATGGCGCGGCCTTGCGCGTCAACGACGGCGGCGTCGCGCAGGATGAGCAGGACCGGCAGATCATGTCCTGGCTGCGCCGCATGGCCGGCTATGGCTGGGAACCGCAGGAGCTGTATGGCGACGCCTTGTACAAGCCGCTGCTGGGCGAGAGCAGGAAGGCGCCAGTGGGCGCGGTCGAGCGCTTCGCCATGCCCAAGCCGGGCGGCCGGCAGGCGTTTGAAGTGGTCGGCATCCCGTTGCGCAAGCCTGGCTTCTACGTGGTCGAACTGGCCAGCCCCAAGCTGGGCGCGGCGCTGAACGACAAGCCATCCACCGCCTATATCAGCACGGCGGCGCTGGTGACCAATATGGTGGCGCACTTCAAGCGCGGCGCGCAGTCGTCGCTGGTGTGGGTGACGTCGCTGGACAAGGGCAAGCCGGTGCCGCAAGCGCAAGTGACGGTGCGCGATTGCGCCGGCAAGCAGCTGTGGCAGGGCGTCACCGACAGCATGGGCGTGGCCAGCATCGCACACGAGCTGCCCGAGAGTAGTTGCGAATCGGCCAGCGGTTACTTCATCAGCGTGCGCAATGGCGCCGACATGACCTTTACGCTCTCCAGCTGGACGCGCGGCATCGAGAGCTGGCGCTTCAACCTGCCGACCGAAGGCAGCGCCGCCGACACCGTCATCGCTGCCACGGTATTCGACCGCACACTGCTGCGCGCCGGCGAGACGGTGCACATGAAGCACTTCCTGCGCCGCCATGTCGAGCAGGGCATCGCGCTGGTCGGCGCGAGCGACGCGCCGCGCAAGGACAAGCGCCACTGGCGCGCGCAGCAGCTGACGGCGGAAGAGCGCAAGGCCCAGCCGGGCAGCATCTTCGTCATGCACGAAGGGAGCGAGCAGAAATACGAACTGCCGATCGCCTGGAGCGCCAACGGCAGCGCAGAAAACCAGTGGGCGATTCCGGCCGACGCCAAGCAGGGCTGGTACACCGTCTTGCTCGGCGGCCGCACTGCGGGGCGCTTCCGCGTCGAGCAGTTCCGCGTGCCGACCATGAAGGCCATCCTGCAAGGACCGAAGACGCCGGCCATCCAGGCATCTGCGGTGGATCTGGATGTGCAGCTCAGTTATCTGTCCGGCGGCGCAGCGGGCGGCGCGGCGGTGCAGCTGCGCACCGTGGTGCAGGACAAGGCAGTCAGCTTCGAAGACTATGCGGACTTCACCTTCAACGCTGGCGACGTCAAGGTCGGCGTCGAGCGCAGCAACGGCGCCTTCGATGAAGACGAGGGCATGTTCGAGGAAGGCGAGGCCGATGCCGACCCCTCCGGCGGCGCGGTCAGCAGCCCATCCGGCATCAGGACCCGCAACCTCACGCTGGACAAGGCCGGCGGCGCGCGCGTCACGCTGGACCAGTTGCCGAAGGTGCAAACAGCGCATGACCTGACGGCCGAAATGTCCTACCAGGACGCCAACGGCGAAACGCTGTCCGTCTCCACCCGCATACCCTTGTGGCCATCCAGCTATGTGATTGGCCTCCAGCCGGATGGCTGGGCGCTGAGCAAGGATGCGCTGAAATTCCAGGTGGTGGTGCTGGACCTGCAAGGCAAGCCGGTGGCCGATGCCCCGGTGTCGGTGGACTTCTTCCAGCGGCAATCGTACTCGCATCGACGGCGTTTGATCGGCGGCTTCTACGCCTACGAGAACAACAACGAAGTCAAGGCGCTGGGCTCCGCCTGCGAAGGCAGGACCGATAACAAGGGCCTGCTGATCTGCCAGGTCAAGGCGCCCGCATCGGGCAACCTGATCCTGCGCGCCAAAACGCAGGACAACCAGCAGCGCGTGGCGATGACCAACCGCGAAACCTGGGTGGCCGACGGCGCCGACTGGTGGTTCAACGCCACCGACAACGACCGCATCGACCTGCTGCCGGAGAAAAAGCGCTACGAGCCGGGCGACACGGCCAGCTTCCAGGTGCGCATGCCGTTCCGCGAAGCGACCGCGCTGATCACCGTCGAGCGCGAAGGCATCATCGATACCTATGTGCGTCCGTTGTCGGGCAGCGCGCCGGTATTTACCATCCCGGTCAAGAACAGCTACGCGCCCAACGTCTACGTGTCGGCACTGGTGGTGCGCGGCCGCGTCGCCAGCGTGCGGCCGACCGCGCTGGTCGATCTGGGCAAGCCTGCCTACAAGCTGGGCATCGCGCCGTTGCGTGTGGGCTGGTCGGCCAATGAGTTGAAGGTGCAGGTCACCGCCGACAAGCCGGTCTACAACATCCGCGACCAGGCCACTGTGGCGGTCAAGGTCACGCGCGCGGACGGCTCGGCGCCGCCCGCAGGCGCCGAGGTGGCGCTGGCGGCGGTCGATGTCGGCCTGCTGGAGCTGATGCCCAACACCAGCTGGGATTTGCTGGAAGCGATGATGCAGCAGCGTAGCCTGCAAGTGGAGACGGCGACCGCGCAGATGCAGGTGGTCGGCAAGCGCCACTTCGGCCGCAAGGCCGTGCCGCACGGCGGTGGCGGCGGCAAGGGCGCGGGGCGCGAGCTGTTCGACACGCTGCTGTTCTGGAAAGGCCGCGTCACGCTGGACGCCAACGGCGAAGCGACGGTACAGGTGCCGATTAACGATTCGCTGACGGCCTTCCGCATCGTCGCCATCGCCAGCGCCGATGCCGATTTGTTCGGCACCGGCCGCACCGAGGTGCGTAGCTCGCAGGATTTGATCCTGCTGTCCGGCCTGCCCGCGCTGGTGCGCGAGGGCGATCGCTTCCGCGCCGGCTTCACGCTGCGTAATACCACCAATGCCGCCGTCAAGGTCACGTTGACCGCCAATGCGGGTGGCAAGGCGCTGGCGCCGCAGCAGGTGTCGCTGGAGGCCGGCCAGGCGCAGGATATCGGCTGGGATTACCAGGTGCCGCTGTCCGTGAGCACGCTGGCATGGGACGTGAGCGCCAGCATCGTCACCGAAGGCGAGGGCGGCCCGGCCTCGCGCGACCGTCTGAAGGTCAAGCAGAAGGTGGTGGCCGCCGTGCCGGTGCGCACCACGCAGGCGACCTTGCTGCAGCTGGACGGCAAGCAGTCCATGCAGGTGCGCCTGCCGGATGGCGCTGTGCCGGGACGCGGCGGCGTGCAGGCGCAGTTCAGCGCCAGGCTCGGTGGCGAGCTGCCGGGCGTGCGCGACTACATGAGCGCTTATCCTTACCGCTGCTTCGAGCAGGTCAGCTCGCGCGCCATCGCGCTGCACGACAAATCGATGTGGCAGTCGGCGGTCGATACGCTGCCGGCGCATCTGGACGCCGACGGCCTGGTCAAGTACTTCGCCAGCATGCAGCAGGGTTCCGACACCTTGACCGCCTATGTCTTGTCGGCCTCGCAGGAAGCCGGCTACGCTATTCCCGATGAATTGAAGGGCCGCATGGAGACCGGGCTGATGGCCTTCGTGCAGGGCAAGGTGACGCGCTACTCGTCGCTGCCGACCGCCGACCTGGCGATCCGCAAGGTGGCCGCGCTGGAGGCGCTGTCGCGCTCCAACGGCATCCTGCCGGAGGCGGTGGAGTCGTTCTCCATTGAGCCGAATCTGTGGCCGACGTCCGCCGTCATCGACTGGTACCTGGTGCTCAAGCGCTCGCCCAAGCTGCCGCAGCACGCGCAGCGGCTGGCGCAGGCGGACCAGATCCTGCGTTCGCGCCTGAACCTGCAAGGCACGACGATGGGCTTCTCGACCGAGCGTACCGACGACTGGTGGTGGCTGATGGCCTCTGCCGACAGCAACGCCAACCGGCTGCTGCTGGCGATGGTGGACAACCCGGCCTGGAAGGACGATATCGGCCGCCTGGCGCGCGGCGCGCTGGGGCGCCAGAAGAAGGGCCGCTGGGGCACGACGGTGGCCAATGCCTGGGGCGTGCTGGCGATCGACCGGTTCTCGCAGAAATTCGAGAACGTGGCGGTGACCGGCACCAGCAGCGCCACGCTGGGACAGGCCAGCAAGAGCATCGCCTTCGGCGGCGCGACCAAGGGCGGCAGCGTGATGCTGCCGTGGCCACGCGGCAGCGGCGAGCTGGAACTGGTTCACGCCGGCGCCGGCAAGCCGTGGGTAACGGTGCAGACGCTGGCCGCGCTGCCGCTCAAGACGCCGGTATCGAGCGGCTACAAGATCGCCAAGACCATCACGCCGGTGGAGCAGAAGAAGGCCGGCGTCTGGTCGCGTGGCGACGTCTATCGCGTGCATCTGGATTTGGAAGCGCAGTCGGACATGACCTGGGTGGTGGTCGACGATCCTATCCCGGCCAGCGCCACGGTGCTGGGTTCGGGCCTGGGACGCGATTCGCAGCTGCTCAGCAGCGGCAACAAGAGCAGCGGTTGGGCGTGGCCGGTGTTCGAGGAGCGCGGCTTCGAGGGCTATCACGCGTTCTACCAGTTTGTCCCGAAAGGCAAATGGAGCGTGGAGTACACTGTGCGCTTGAATAATCCGGGCCAGTTCAACCTGCCGGCCACGCGCGTCGAAGCGATGTACAGCCCGGAGATGTTTGGCGAAGCGCCGAATGCACCGATGACCGTGAAATGAAACTGATTGCAGCAACCCTGCTGGCGCTGGCCGGCGCCGCGCAAGGAGCCGAGGCTTTCAGCGTGCCAACGCCGGAGCAGGTGCGTGCCGGCTACCGCCCGTCGGAAGCCCAGCTGCTGGACCGCCACGGCCAGCCGGTGCAGTCGCTGCGCATCGACATGAAGGTGCGCCGGCTATCGTGGGTGGCGCTGGCCGACATCTCGCCCAGCCTGGCGGCGGCGGTGCTGCAGGCCGAGGACCAGCGCTTCTATGAACACGGAGGCGTCGACTGGAGCGCGGCCACCAAGGCTGCCTGGGACAATCTGTTCCGCAGCCGTCCGCGCGGCGCATCCACCATCACCATGCAACTGGCGGCGCAGCTGGATCCGCATCTGCAAGCGTCGGCCAAGGGCCGCAGCTGGGGCCAGAAGTGGGACCAGATCAAGGCCGCCCGCCAGCTCGACGCGACGTGGACCAAGCCGCAGATCATGGAAGCCTATCTGAACCTGGTCTCGTTCCGCGGCGAGCTGCAAGGTGTGGGCGCGGCGGCGCGCGGCCTGTTCGGCAAGGCGCCGTCGGGATTGAACCTGACCGAATCGATGATTCTTGCCAGCCTGCTGCGCGGGCCGGGCGCGGCGCCCAAGGTGGTGTGGCAGCGCGCGTGTACGCTGTCGCGCGAGCTCAGGGCGCCGGCCACCTGCAGCGAGATCGAGCTGCGGACCATGGTCGCGATGAGCCGCCCCTTGCTGTCGGCGGAATTGCCGCCGGCGCCGCAGGTGGCGCAACAGCTGCTGACCAGCGGCGGGCAGTCGGTGCGCAGCACGCTCGATGGCGATTTGCAGCGTTACGCACAAACGGCCTTGCGCCAGCAGCTGATGTCCCTGAGGGAACGCAACGTCAACGACGGCGCGTTGGTGGTGCTGGATAACGCCAGCGGCGAGATCCTGGCCTATGTCGGCAATGCCGGCGGTGGCGAGGTCGATGGCGTGGCCGCGTTGCGGCAGGCCGGCTCCACGCTCAAGCCTTTCCTGTATGAGCTGGCGCTGGAGCGCAAGCTGATCACGGCGGCGTCGGTGATGGACGATACGGCGATCGATATCTCCACGCCGTCCGGCTTCTACATCCCGCAGAACTATGACAAGGACTTCAAAGGCCACGTCAGCGTGCGCACCAGTCTTGCCAGTTCGCTCAACGTGCCGGCGGTGCGCACGCTGGTGATGACCGGCATGGAGCGCTTCTACGAACGCCTGCATGATGTGGGGCTGAGCAGCCTGACCGAGTCGCCGGACTATTATGGTTATTCGCTGGCGCTGGGTTCCGCCGAGGTGACGCTGCTGGAGTTGAGTAACGCCTACCGCACGCTGGCCAACGGCGGCATGTACGGCGCGGTGACGCTGGCGCCACGCGCCGGCGCCGCGCCTTCGCCGGCACCGCGCCGGGTGCTCGATGCCAGGGGCGCCTTCATCGTCAGCGACATCCTGTCCGACCGCGCCGCGCGCAGCCTGACCTTCGGCCTGAAGAACGAGTTGGCCACGACTTTCTGGAGCGCGGTCAAGACCGGCACCAGCAAGGACATGCGCGACAACTGGTGCATGGGTTACTCGGACCGATACACAGTCGGCGTCTGGGTTGGCAATTTCGACGGGCAGTCGATGTGGGATGTTTCCGGCGTCACCGGCGCGGCGCCGGTGTGGCGCGACGTAATGGACTACCTGCACCGCGGCCAGGCCAGCCTAGCGCCGCAACCGCCGGCGGGCGTGCTGCGCCAGCAGATCGTCTACCAGCCGGCGCTGGAATCGGCGCGCGGCGAATGGTTCATCGCCGGCACCGAAACCCCGGTCATCGCATTGGTGCAGGACACGCAGCGCGCGCCCAAGATCCTGTATCCGGGCGAGGCCAGCATCATCGCCATCGACCCCGACATCCCGGACGCCATCCAGCGCGTCTTCTTCCAGGCCCAGGCAGGGAAGGGCCTGCGCTGGCGCCTGGACGGCGCCGATCTTGGCCAGGCCGGTGCCGACTACGCCTGGCGCCCTGTCCCCGGCCCGCATCAACTAGCCCTGATCGACGCCAACGCCCAAGTCATCGCCACCACCCGCTTTCACGTTCGCTAAAAAATGGGGTCAAGTCTGACATTCGGACACGGCCTCTGCCGTAGCGGCCACTACGGCAGAGGCCGTGTCCGAATGTCAGACTTGACCCCCATGAAACTCAAGGTGCTGGATTTGGCGGCGGGCAGGAAAAGCCGGCGGCCGCCAGCGGCAAATCCTTGAAGCCCTGCTGCAAGCGCGCGACGGGGATCGCGTAACGCGGGCGCACGCTGTCCGCGGTGACGCGGTAGAAGGCTGCATATTTTTCCGCCCAACGGCTGTTGTATTCCTCTCGCGTGATCGACAGGTCGGCGGCGAATTGGTCATAGTCGATTTCCTGCATCAGCGAAGCGGCCCAGCAAGGCAGCCAATGAATCGGGCCTCTTTGAACGACCAGGTGATATTGCCCGTCCTTGCTTTGGGCGACAGGCCAAAACTTATAGCGTATCATTTCCAACGCCGTGCCATTCGAATGGAGCAGCATCAGCTTGGGCGGCTCGGCGGGGCCGGCTTTCATCGCGCCCCAATGGCTGCCGGTCACCGCGTAAAACTCGTCGCCGATTTCCGCTCCGGCCACATGCTGCAGCACGCGCGCCTTGAACCAGCTTGGCGGCGGGTTCAAGCACATCACCACGGTGGTGGTGCCATCGGGGTTGGCCTTCGGTTTGGGGCAATCGTAACCCTTCAGGTAATCGGTGGCGGCCAATTCCGCCACGACCAGGGCCAAGCTGCCCGCACCTTCATCAAACTGGGCGTAGGTGGTTGGCACTTCCTGCGCGAACGGCGATGCCGCCCGCGCCGCTTGCCACGGCCCAGCCGCGAGGACCAAGGCCATCAGTATCAATTGTGTGAAGGTGCGATGCATATGGATTCTCTTGGCTGAAATAAAAATGCCGTTCAGGTCTGACTGAACGGCATTGCGGCACTGGGCCGGTTTTCTTGAGATGCGGATATCGCTTAGTCGCGGTTGCCGCCGAAGATGCCCAGCAGCGACAGCAGGTTGACGAAGATGTTGTACACGTCCAGGTAGATGTTCAGCGTGGCGCGGATGTAGTTGGTCTCGCCGCCGTTGATGATCTGCTGCACGTCATACAGGATGTAGGCCGAGAAGATCGCGATCGCTACCACCGAGATCACGATCGCCAGCGCCGGGATGCCCAGGAAGATGTTGGCGATCGATGCCAGCAGGATCACCACCAGGCCCGCGAACAGCCAGTTGGCCATGCCCGAGAAGTCGCGCTTCGATACGGTGGCGATGCTCGCCAGTACCGCGAACACCGACGCCGTGCCGCCGAACGCGGTCATGATCAGGAAGCCACCGTTGGAGTAGCCCAGGATGCGCGACAGCAGCGGCGTCAGCATCAGCCCCATGAAGAAGGTGAAGCCCAGCAGCAGGGCCACGCCCACGCCGGAATCCTTGTTCTTTTCGATGCCCCAGATGAAGCCGAAGGCGACCGCCAGGAACAGCAGTGCCATCAGCCCGCCACCCAGCGGCAGGTGCAGCGAGACGCCCAGCGCCGCGCCAAAAATGGTCGGCACCATCGACAGCGCCAGCAGCCAGTAGGTGTTGCGCAGCACGGCGTGCTGCACCGAACGGCGGCTTCCCGCCAGATCGTAGGTGTTTTGCATATTGTTCATAAGGGAACCTCCTTCATAGTGATTCAAATACCGCTTGCCAAAAGCATAGCACGCCGGGGTAAAAATGCGCAAAATAGCCCCTGAAACCCGCTTAAAGATGACTTAATCTGGCTATAGTCCTAATATTTGCCCGTTAAACCGGCGAATATGGCCGCTCTTGCAAGCTTATCTACGTCCGATTCTCGGTAGATGGGGTGTTCTATGGTAAAATCAAAGGTTGATTGAGTTATCAATTTTGTTTTAAACCTTTCTTTTTATTGGAGTTTTTTAAATGGCAATCGAACGCACCCTGTCGATCATCAAACCAGACGCAGTTGCAAAAAACGTAATCGGCCAAATCTACAGCCGTTTCGAAGGCGCTGGCCTGAAGATCGTTGCTGCTCAAATGAAGCAACTGTCGCGTGAAGAAGCCGAAGGCTTCTACGCTGCGCACAAAGAGCGCGGCTTCTTCAAGGATCTGGTGGACTTCATGGTTTCCGGTCCAGTCATGATCCAGGCACTGGAAGGCGAAAACGCCGTCCTGAAAAACCGCGAACTGATGGGCGCTACCGATCCTAAGAAGGCAGAAAAAGGCACCATCCGCGCCGACTTCGCCGATTCGATCGACGCCAACGCTGTTCACGGTTCCGACGCTGTCGAAGCTGCCGCAGTTGAAATCGCTTACTTCTTCGGTAAGTAATTTTCAGTAAGATCCGTTTCCGCGCCGCGGCGCGGAAACGGAAAAAATAATTAGTACTGTTTTGAGCCTTGAAATGAGCACGACCGAGAACGCACCTCTGACCAACTTGCTGGACTTCGATCCCGCGCAACTTATCGCATATTGCGCCGAGTTGGGAGAGAAGCCGTTCCGCGCCAAGCAACTGCAACGCTGGATCCACCAATTCGGCGCGTCGGATTTCGATAGCATGACCGACTTGGCCAAGTCGCTGCGCGACAAACTGAAAACCCGCGCCCACGTCACGGCGCCGGCCATCATCAGCGACCACACGTCCACCGACGGCACCCGCAAATGGCTGGTCGACGTCGGCAACGGCAACGCGGTCGAAACCGTGTTCATCCCGGAAGAGAACCGCGGCACGCTGTGCATCTCGACCCAGGCCGGCTGCGCCGTCAACTGCCGCTTCTGCTCGACCGGCAAGCAAGGCTTCTCGCGCAACCTGAGCGTGGGCGAAATCATCGGCCAGCTATGGATGGCGGAGTTCGAACTGCGCCGCACCAAAGGCATCGAGCCCGGTCCCAAGGGCGAGCGCCAGATCACCAACGTGGTCATGATGGGCATGGGCGAGCCGCTGCTGAACTTCGAGCCGACCGCCACCGCCCTCAAGCTGATGCTGGACGATAACGCCTACGGCCTGTCGCGCCGCCGCGTCACGCTGTCCACCTCCGGCGTGGTGCCGATGATGGACAAGCTGTCGCAGGAAGTGCCGGTGGCGCTGGCCGTCTCGCTGCACGCGTCCAACGACAAGCTGCGCGACAGCCTGATTCCGCTGAACAAAAAATACCCGCTCAAAGAGCTGATGGCCGCCTGCAAGCGCTACCTGGAATTTGCGCCGCGCGACTTCATCACCTTCGAGTACTGCATGCTCGACGGCGTCAACGACTCCGACGAGAACGCCCGCGAACTCCTGGCCCTGGTGCAGGACCGCGAGTTCGGCGTCAACTGCAAATTCAACCTGATTCCCTTTAATCCGTTCCCGGAATCGGGCCTGCTGCGCTCCAAGAACCCGCGCATCAAGGCCTTCGCCCAGATCCTGGTCGACGGCGGCATCGTCACCACCATCCGCAAGACGCGCGGCGACGACATCGACGCCGCCTGCGGCCAGCTGGCCGGCGAAGTCCAGGACCGCACCAAGGTCGCCCAGCGCATGGAGAAGATGGCCGAGTACCAGCAGAAGTTCGGCGCTGACTTCGGCAAGATCGTGGAGATCCGTTCCTGATGACCTTCCTGGCGCAGCGTAGCCGGCTTACACTCGCCGCCCTGTGCGTGGCGGGGGCGTTGGCCGGCTGCGCGTCGTCGGGACCTGAGCGCGGCAAGAGCGGCCAGGCCGAGCTGACCACGGTGTCGGACCAAACCGCCGCCCAGCGCAAGGTGGAGATCCGCATGCAGCTGGCGGTCGGCTACTTCGAGCAGGCGCAGTACACCTTCGCGCTCGACGAGGTCAAGCTGGCGCTGGTGGCCGATCCGAACTACGCCGACGGCTACGGCATGCGCGGCCTGATTTACCAGGCGATGGGCGAGAACGGCCTGGCCGAGGATAACTTCGTCCGCGCCCGCAAGCTGGCGCCGGCGAATCCGGAGTTGGCCAACAATTACGGCTCCTTCCTGTGCCAGGCCGGCCGCGTGGCCGAGGCGCTGCCGCTGTTCGACGCGGCGCTGGCCAACCGTGCCTACCGTTCGCCGGCCAACGCCGCGAACAACGCCGGCTCGTGCGCATTGAAGATCAAGGATTACGCCAGCGCGGAGCGTTATCTGCTGCAAGCCTTGCAGTTGACGCCCGACCTGCCGGCCACCAACGCCAATCTGGCGCGGGTTTATTTTGAAAAGCGCGATTATGTGCGCGCCAATTTCTTCATTACCCGTCTGAACAAGGTGGCAAAGATGGAGAGCCTGACGGCCGATGTGCTGTGGCTCGGGATTAAGGTGCAGCATAAAGTGGGCGATACGGGAGCGGAAACCAGCTGGGCGACGCAATTGCGCCGCCACCACCCCGGCTCGACCGAGTATGCTGCTTATCAACGTGGGGCGTTTGATGAGTGAGACAGGGATACCAATGAATTCAGAGTGGGCAGAACCGCCAAAGGACCAGGGCAGCAGCCTGGCCACGCCCGGAGCACAACTGGCAGCCCAGCGCGAAGCGATGGGGCTGACGGTCGAACAGATCGCCGATCAACTGAAGCTGGCGCCGCGCCAGGTCAAGGCGCTGGAAGCGGGCGACTACGCCGCGCTGCCTAACATGGCCGTGGTGCGCGGCTTCGTGCGCGCGTACGCCAAGGTCGTGAAGATAGACGCTACGCCGCTGGTGGCGATGATCGAAGTCATCTCGCCGACCAGTCATGAAGCGGCGCCGCCGCGCAAGGAAATCGCCGCCACTTTCACCGAGTCGCGCTTCCCCTCGATGACGGGCCGTTCGCCCGGTCCGGCCGCGTGGCTGGTGGGGGTTGCGGTCGTGGTGGTGGTGGGCGCAGCGGGCGCCTACGCCTACCAGGCCGGCTTGATTCCGGCCTCGCTGTTCCAGCGTTCGGACAAGGATGCCGCGGCCAGCGCCAGCGCTGCGGTTGAAGCGCCGAAGCCGGCCGACGCGGCGCTCGCGCCGATCGAGACGACGCTGGCCAAGCCGGGCCAGGAAACCGCGCCGTTGCAGTCGCCTAGCGTGCCGCTGATTTCGGTGCCGCCACCGGGCGGCGCGACCGACACGGCGCCAGCACCGGCGGTGACCACTCAGCCAGCCGCGCCGGCAGCGACCACGCCAGCAGCGCCGGCGCCGGCCGCGCCGGTTGCGCAGGTGGCGCCGCCAGCGGCCGCGCCGGCCACGGCCAGCGGCAACCAGCTGGTGCTGAAGGTGACGCAGGATTCGTGGGTGGAAATCCGCCGCCCGGGCACGACGCCGCTGATTTCGCGGCTGGTGAAAGCCGGCAGCACCGAGACCTTTGACATCAAGGATCCGGCGCTGCTGATCGTCGGCAAACCGGGCGGCGTGGAAGCCACGCTGGGCGGCGCGCCGCTGGCCTTGCCGCCGGTCGCCGGCGGTACGATTTCGCGCGTGAACATCAAATAATCAGTACGAGTACAACGATCATGTCTTCAACGCAAACAGCTATTCCTTCGGGACCATCTAATCGCCGCGCCAGCCGCAGCGTGCTGGTCTCGCACGGCCAGCGCAAGATCTGGGTGGGCGGCGACGCCCCCGTGGTGGTGCAGTCGATGACCAACACCGACACCGCCAACGTGATCGAGACCGCTATCCAGATCAAGGAACTGGCGCGCGCCGGTTCGGAGCTGGTGCGCCTGACGGTGGACCGTCCTGAAGCTGCCGCAGCAGTGCCCTACATCCGCGAACAGCTGGACAAGATGGAGATCGACGTGCCGCTGGTCGGCGATTTCCACTATAACGGCCACACGCTGCTCAACGACTATCCGGAATGCGCCAGGGCGCTGTCGAAGTACCGCATCAATCCGGGCAACGTCGGCAAGGGCGCCAAGCGCGACACGCAGTTTGCGCAGATGATCGAAGTGGCCGCGCGCTACGACAAGCCGGTGCGCATCGGCGTCAACTGGGGCAGCCTGGATCAGGCGCTGCTGGCCCGCATCATGGACGAAAACGCCGGCCGCGCCGAGCCATGGTCCGCGCAGGCGGTGATGTACGAGGCGCTGATCACCTCCGCCATCGAGAACGCCGTGCGCGCCGAGGAGCTGGGCCTGGGCCGCGACAAGATCATCCTGTCGTGCAAAGTCTCCGGCGTGCAGGACCTGATCGCCGTGTACCGCGAACTGGCCAAGCGCTGCGACTATCCGCTGCACCTGGGCCTGACCGAAGCGGGCATGGGCAGCAAGGGCATCGTCGCCTCGACGGCCGCGCTATCGGTGCTGCTGCAAGAGGGCATCGGCGACACCATCCGCATCTCGCTGACGCCGGAGCCGGGCGGTGACCGCACCAAGGAAGTCGTGGTCGGCCAGGAGATCCTGCAGACCATGGGCCTGCGCAAATTTACGCCGATGGTGATCGCGTGCCCGGGTTGTGGCCGCACCACCTCGACCACCTTCCAGGAACTGGCCGACAACATCCAGACCTATCTGCGCGACCAGATGCCGGAGTGGAAAAAGATCTATCCGGGCGTGGAGGCGATGAACGTGGCCGTGATGGGCTGCATCGTCAACGGCCCCGGCGAATCGAAGCACGCCAACATCGGCATCAGCCTGCCGGGCACCGGCGAATCGCCGGCCGCGCCGGTGTTTGTCGACGGCGCCAAGTTCGCTACGCTGCGCGGTGAGCGCATCGTTGAAGAGTTCCAGGAAATCGTACTGAATTACGTGAAAAAGAATTACAGTCAACCGGTCGTTCCCGCGTAGGCGGGAACCCATGCTGAGTATGGATTCCCGCTTTCGCGGGAACGACGCGGTAAATGAAGAGAATAGAAATGTCCGAAAACAAAAAAACTGAAAAAATTGTCGCCGTCAAAGGCATGAACGACATCCTGCCGACCGATTCGCATCTGTGGCAGCTGTTCGAGAACACCGCGCAGTCAGTGGTGCAAAGCTACGGCTTCCAGCAGATCCGCACGCCTATCGTGGAAAACACCGCGCTGTTCGCGCGCGCCATCGGCGCCGTGACCGACATCGTGGAAAAGGAAATGTACTCGTTCGAAGACTCGATGAACGGCGACAAGCTGACCCTGCGCCCTGAAGGCACAGCCGGTACGGTGCGCGCGGTGATCGAGCATAACCTGGTCTACGAAGGTCCGAAGCGCCTGTGGTACACCGGCCCGATGTTCCGCCACGAGCGTCCGCAGCGCGGCCGCTATCGCCAGTTCTACCAGTTCGGCTGCGAAGCCGTCGGCTTCAACGGCCCTGACGTCGACGCCGAAATGATCATGCTGTGCCGCCGCCTGTGGGATGACCTGGGCCTGGAAAACATCCGCCTCGAACTGAACTCGATCGGCGACGCCGAAGAGCGCGCGCGCCACCGCGTCGACCTGATCGCCTACCTGGAGAAGCACGAGGACATCCTCGACGCCGAGGCCAAGCGCCGCCTGCACAGCAACCCGCTGCGCATCCTGGACACCAAGAACCCTGCGATGCAGGAGATGGTCAACGCCGCGCCCAAGCTGCTGGACTACCTGGGCGAGGAATCGCTGGCGCACTTCAACGGCGTGCGCAAGATCCTCGACCACAACAACATCCCGTACGCGATCAACCCGCGCCTGGTGCGCGGCCTCGATTACTACAACCGCACCGTGTTCGAATGGGTGACGGACTCGCTGGGCTCGCAGGGCACCGTGTGCGCCGGCGGCCGTTACGATCCGCTGATCGCCTCCTTCGGCGGCAAGCCGACGCCCGCCGTCGGTTTCGCCATGGGCATCGAGCGCCTGCTGGAGCTGATGAAGGAAGCCGGCGAACCGGCCGCGCCCGATCAGTGCGACGTCTACCTGGTGCACCAGGGCGAGGCCGCGCAGCTGCAAGCCTTCGTGCTGGGCGAGCGCCTGCGCGACGCCGGCCTGGATGTGGTGATGCACGCCTCGACCGCCAACGGCCCTGGCAGCTTCAAGACCCAGATGAAAAAAGCCGATGGCAGCGGCGCCTCGTTCGCCGTCATCATCGGCGAGGACGAAGTGGCCAACCACACCGCCAGCGTCAAGGCGATGCGCGCGGAAGAGGGCGCGCAGCAGCAATCGACGGTGCCGTTCGACGACGTCGTCGATTTCGTGGTCGACCAGATCACCGACAGCGGCGACCATCACCACCACGTGCACGACGAGCATTGCAATCACTAAGCTGTACTTTCATAACCTCCTATAACTTGCAGACGAAACGACATGGCATACGATCTCGAAGAACAAGAACAAATTGCGACCCTCAAAGCCTGGTGGGACAAATACGGCAATCTGACCTCGTGGGTGCTGATCGCCGGCCTGGCCGCGTATTCGGGCTTCACCGGCTGGAACTACTACCAGCGCAACCAGGCCGCGCAAGCGTCGGCGCTGTATGATGAAGTGCAGCAGGCTGCCGACGCCAAGGACAACGCCAAGGTGCTGCGCGCCGCCGGCGACATGGAAAGCAAATTCGGCAACACCGCCTACGCCTCGATGAGCGCACTGGTGGCGGCCAAGACCAGCTTCGAAGCGAACGACCTGAAATCGGCCAAGGCCCAGCTGCAATGGGCGGCCGAGCATGGCGACGAAGAGTTCAAGGCCGTGGCCAAGGTACGCCTGGCCGGCCTGCTGCTGGACGAGAAAGCCTACGACGAAGCGCTGAAGGTGCTGGCTGGTGAAGTGGCGCCGCAGTTCGCCGGCGCCGTGGCCGACCGCAAGGGCGACATCCTGGTCGCGCAGAACAAGCTGGCCGAAGCCCGCGCCGCCTACCAGGCCGCGCTGGACGCCACCGACAAGAAGAACCCAGGCCGCCAGTTGATCCAGCTGAAGTTTGAAGCCATCGGCGGCTCGGTGCCAGCCGCCAAGGACGCCGCATAATCCAGCGTCGTTCCCGCGCAGGCGGGAATCCATGCTGAGCTTATTCAGCATGGGCCCCCGCTTTCGCGAGGGCGACGATGTACGTAACGATCAAGGTTGAAAATTTATGCGTATTACCGAAAAAGTTATTGCTGCAAGCCTGTTTGCGATGTTGGCCGGTTGTTCCTTGTTCTCGTCCAAAGATACCAAGAACCAGCCGGCGCCGCTGGTTGAACTGAAGGGCGGCACCACGCCCAAGACGGTCTGGAAATACTCGATGGGCAAGGCCGGCACCGCCGTCTTTACCCCGGCGCTGGCCGGCGACAGCCTGTACGTGGCCGACGCAGATGGCGCGCTGGCGCGCCTGAACGCGGCCACCGGCAAGGAACAATGGCGCGTCAAGACCGGCACCGACCTGACGGCCGGCGTCGGCACCGACGGCGAGGTGATCGTGGTCGGCGGCGTCAAGGGTGTTATCCTCGCGTACGACACCAACGGCAAGCAGCTGTGGAAAGGCCAGGCGTCGAGCGAAGTGCTGTCGTCGCCCGTGGTCGGCGGCGGCATGGTGATCGTGCGCAGCGTCGACAACCTGATCACCGCGTATGACGCCAAGACCGGCGCCAAGCGCTGGAACGTCACCCGCACCACGCCGGCCCTGACCCTGCGCAACGCGCCGGGCATGGTGGTCAATGGTCCCAACGTGTACGTCGCCCAGCCGGGCGGCAAGCTGCTGGCGCTGGTGCTGGCCACCGGTCTGCCGCGCTTTGAAGTGGTGGTCGGCGAACCGCGCGGCGCCACCGAGCTGGAACGCGTCACCGACATCGCCGGCACGCCGGTGATCCTGGAAAAGGATGTCTGCGCCGTGTCCTACCAGGGCCGCGTGGCCTGCTTCGACGCCATCACCGGCGCGCCGCACTGGAGCAAGCCCGCGTCGTCCGACGTCGGCGTGGCGGTGGACCAGCGTTTTGTATTCGTCTCCGACGACAAAGGTGAAGTTGCAGCCTACAGCCGTGAAAACGGCAGCAACGCCTGGAAGAACGACAAGCTGGCATACCGCCGCCTGTCGACGCCAGTCTCCTACGGCCGTGCAGTAGCCGTCGGCGACTACCAGGGTTATGTCCATCTCCTGTCACGGGAAGATGGCGCATTAATAGGTCGCGCCGCGACCGACGGCAGCCCGATACAATCGGACCCTGTCATCGCCGGCACGAATTTGATTTTCCAAACCCAATCAGGGACAGTGACCGCTCTCGCGGTCGAGTAATAAAATGAAGCCGGTAATCGCACTAGTGGGTCGACCCAATGTAGGGAAATCGACCTTGTTCAATCGTCTGACCCGCTCGCGCGACGCGCTGGTGGCGGACTTGCCTGGGTTGACGCGAGATCGTCACTATGGCGAGGGCCGTGTCGGCGAACGTCCCTTCCTCGTCATCGACACGGGCGGCTTCGAGCCGGTCGCCAAGGAAGGCATCATGCATCAGATGGCACTGCAGACCAAGCAGGCCGTGGCCGAAGCCGACATCGTCGTGTTCCTGGTCGACGGCCGCCAGGGCCTGACGCCGCATGACAAAACCATTACCGACTTCCTGCGTAAAAGCGGCCGTCCGGTCATGCTGGTCGTGAACAAGTCGGAAGGCATGCGCTACACCGCCGTCGTCGCCGACTTCTACGAGCTGGGACTGGGCGAGCCATACTCGATCTCATCGGCACACGGCGACGGCGTCGCCGACCTGGTGGAGGAGGCGCTGGACCTGGCCTTCGCCCAGCGTCCGGAAGATCCCGAGGAACTGGAAAAGACCGACCACGGCATCAAGATCGCGCTGGTCGGCCGCCCGAACGTCGGCAAGTCCACCCTGATCAACACCCTGGTGGGCGAGGAGCGCGTGATCGCCTTCGACATGCCGGGCACCACCCGCGACTCGATCGAGATTCCGTTCGAGCGCGAAGGCAAGCAGTACACGCTGATCGACACGGCCGGCATCCGCCGCCGCGGCAAGGTGTTCGAGGCGATCGAGAAATTCTCGGTGGTCAAGACGCTGCAATCGATCTCGGAAGCTAATGTCGTCGTGCTGATGCTCGACGCCCAGCAGGACATCTCCGAGCAGGACGCCCACATCGCCGGCTTCGTGCTGGAGACGGGCCGCGCGCTGGTCATCGCCGTCAACAAGTGGGACGGCCTGCGCAGCGACGAGCGCGACGAGATCAAGATCGACATCGACCGCAAGCTGGACTTCCTGTCCTTCGCCAAGATGCACTTCATCTCGGCGTTGAAGTCGCAGGGCATCGGCCCGCTGATGAAATCGGTGGACGCGGCCTACGCCGCCGCCATGTGCAACCTGTCGACGCCGAAGCTGACCCGCGCCCTGATCGAGGCCGTGGAGAAGCAGGAGCCGCGCCGCAAGGGTTCGATCCGTCCGAAGCTGCGTTATGCGCACCAGGGCGGCATGAATCCGCCGGTGATCGTGATCCACGGCAATGCCCTGGACGCGGTCGGCGAGCCGTACAAACGCTATCTGGAGAAGCATTTCCGCGATACCTTCCAGCTGGTGGGCACGCCGCTGCGCATCGAACTGCGCACTGGCAAAAACCCGTTCGCGAAGACGCAAGCTAAGTAACGTCATTCCCGCCTGCGCGGGAATGACGGGAAAATAAGCGGTTTTTTTGCAGGTGCGCCCTGCAAAAAAGGCAAAAACAGGTTACAGTGGCTTAGAAGCACCATTCCCGGCATGGCGAACGGTGTTTCAGCGAAAATTGTTTGACTTTCGCTGGGCCACGTACTTGAAATCAAGCGTTTCGCCTCCAATTCCAACACAACAACATAAAATGGAGCTGTTATGAGCAACAAAGGGCAACTGTTACAAGACCCATTCCTCAATGCCTTGCGCAAAGAGCATGTTCCTGTCTCGATCTACCTGGTCAACGGCATCAAGCTGCAGGGCCATATCGAATCGTTCGACCAGTACGTCGTACTGCTGCGTAACACTGTGACCCAGATGGTTTATAAGCACGCCATCTCCACCGTGGTGCCGGCACGCGCTGTCAACCTCAACATTGAATCCGACGCGGAATAAGCGCTTGCAACACCGCTTCTTTTCAACTCGCCCAGCCTTGACCGTCGTATGCGCGCAGCTCTAGTCGGTATCGATTTCGGTCAGGGCGACTTTGCTGCCAGCATCGAGGAACTGAACCTGCTGGCGCGCTCAGCAGGTGCGGACCCGGTGACGACGATCACGGCCAAGCGCTCCTCCCCGGACGCCGCCTACTTCGTCGGCAGCGGCAAGGCCGATGAAATCGGTCTGGCCGTGCTGGACCACCGCATCGAAATCGTCATCTTCAATCACGCCTTGTCGCCTGCCCAGCAGCGCAACCTGGAAAAGCGCCTGAACATCCGGGTGCTGGACCGCACCAGCCTGATCCTCGACATCTTCGCCCAGCGCGCCGCCTCCCACGAGGGCAAGCTGCAGGTGGAGCTGGCCCAGCTGCAGCATCTGGCCACGCGCCTGATACGCGGCTGGACTCACCTCGAGCGTCAAAAGGGCGGTATCGGTTTGCGCGGCCCTGGTGAGACACAGCTGGAGACCGACCGCCGGCTGATCGGCGAGCGGGTCAAGGCCCTGCGCGCGCGCCTGGACAAGCTGCGCAAGCAGCATGAAACCCAGCGCCGTTCGCGCGGCCGCAGCCAGACGTTCTCGGTGTCGCTGGTCGGCTATACCAATGCCGGCAAGTCGACGCTGTTCAACGCCGTCACCAAGGCCGGGGTGTATGTCGCAGATCAATTGTTCGCCACGCTGGACACCACTTCGCGCCGTGTGTACATGGGGCAGGAAGTGGGCAACGTGGTGATCTCGGACACGGTCGGTTTCGTGCGCGAGCTGCCGCACCAGCTGGTGGCGGCGTTCCGCGCCACGCTGGAGGAGACCATCCATGCCGACCTGCTGCTGCACGTCGTCGACGCCTCGTCGCCGGTGCGTATGGAGCAGATCGAGCAGGTCAACCTGGTGCTCAAGGAAATCGGCGCCGATCATATTCCGCAGATCCTGGTGTGGAACAAGATCGACGCAGCCGGGCTGGAGCCTTCGGTCGAGCGGGATGAATATGATAAGATTTCCCGCGTTTTCCTCAGCGCGCGCACCGGTCAAGGACTGGACCTTCTGCGCGGCGCCATCGTCGAATGGGCCAAGAGCGCGCCGGGTGCCCGGCTCAATCAGGCCTATGAGACTGGCGACGAATTGGCTGAACCAGTTGCGGAACCGGATAGCAGTCCCACCCTCACTCATGTCGGATCACACTAATGCGTGTCTCGTCACTTATGAAACGTCTCGGCCTGAAGCTGTCGCTGAACGATCCCCGCTGGGGCTCGGGCAAGCAGGACGGCAAGCCGCAAGCCAATGAAGGCAAGAAGCCCGGCGAAGGGCCGCCCGACATGGAGCAGCTGTGGCGCGATTTCAATCAGCGCCTGAACAGCTTCTTCGGTCAGAAGAATCGTCCCGACGGTAACGGCGGCGGCACTGGCGGCGGCGGTCGTCCCGACCTGGCCGGCATGCGCGCCACCGCCGGCGCGATTGGCGCTGTGATCGCGCTGATCTGGCTCGCCAGCGGTTCCTTCATCGTGCAGGAAGGCCAGGCCGGCGTGGTCTACACCTTCGGCAAGATCAGCCACGTGACCGGCTCCGGTTTCAACTGGCGCTGGCCGTATCCGTTCCAGAGCGACGAAACCGTCAAGGTCTCGCAGATGCGCATGGTGGAAATTGGCTATCGTAACAACATCAAGAACAAGCAGGCGCGCGAATCGCTGATGCTGACCGATGACGAAAATATCATCGACATCCAGTTCGCCGTGCAGTTCAAACTGAAGGACCCGGTGGCCTGGCTGGTGAACAACCGCGACGAGGAGGAAACCGTACGCCAGGTGGCCGAGACCTCGATCCGCGAAATCGTCGGCAAGAACAAGATGGACTTCGTGCTGTACGAGGGCCGCGACAAGGTCGCCCTCGAAACCCAGCAGCTGATGCAGCAGATCCTCGACCGCTACGCCTCCGGCGTGCTGATCTCGAACGTGACCCTGCAGGCGGTGCAGCCGCCGGAGCAGGTGCAGGTCGCCTTTGACGATGCAGTCAGGGCAGGGCAGGACCGCGAGCGCCAGAAGAACGAAGGCCAGGCTTACGCCAACGACGTGATCCCGCGCGCACGCGGCAGCGCCTCGCGCCTGCTGCAGGAGGCCGAGGGCTATCGCTCCATGATCACCGAGAACGCCACCGGCAATGCCGCGCGCTTCAAGCAGGTGCTGGCCGAGTACCAGAAGGCGCCGGGCGTCACGCGCGACCGCATGTACCTGGAAACCATGCAGCAGATCTTCTCCAGCACCAGCAAGGTGATGGTCGACGCCAAGTCCGGCAGCAATATGCTGTACCTGCCGCTGGATAAAATGATCGCCCAGGCCGCGGCCACCGACAGCGCCGCCGCTGCCGCCCGCGCCGCCGCGCAGGCTGCCGCCTCGCCGTCGTCGTCCGCCTTGCCGGCCGAAGTGATGCCGCAGGTGGAAGTCAGTCGCCAGCGCGATTCACGCGCCCGCGATGCCTTACGTGAACGGGAGGGTCGTTAATGAACCGCTTAGCCAGTACCCTCATTGCGGCCTTCGTCGCGTTCCTGCTGCTGTCGTGCACCATGTTCGTGGTCGACCAACGCAAGTACGCCATCGTGTTCGCGCTGGGCCAGATCAAGGAAGTCATCCGCGAGCCGGGCCTGCATTTCAAGCTGCCGCCGCCGTTCCAGAACGTGGTCTACCTCGATAACCGCATCATGACCATCGAGACCCCGGACGCCGAGCGCTTCATCACGGCCGAGAAGATGAACATCCTGGTCGACAGCTTCGTCAAGTGGCGCATCGGCCGCGCCGAGAACCAGCCCAAGCTGTACTACGTGACTTTCGGCGGCGACGAGAACCGCGCGCGCGACCGCATGTCGCAGATCGTCAAGGCGGCGTTGAACGAGGAAATCACCAAGCGCACCGTGGGCGAGGTGATCTCCGGCCAGCGCGGCAAGGTGATGGAGGCGATCCGCACCAAGGTGGTGGCGGAATCGGCCCAGATCGGCGTCGAGATCATCGACGTGCGCCTCAAGCGCGTCGAGTATGTCGAGCAGATCAACAACTCGGTGTACGAGCGCATGAAGGCCGAGCGTACCCGGGTGGCCAATGAGCTGCGTTCGACCGGCAGCGCCGAATCGGAGAAGATCCGCGCCGACGCCGACCGCCAGCACGCCGTGATCATCGCCGAAGCCTACCGCGACGCCGAGCAGATCCGCGGCGAGGGCGACGCCAAGGCCTCGGCGATCTATGCCGAAGCGTTCGGCAGGAACCCGGAGTTCTACAAGTTCTACCGCAGCCTGGAAGCCTACCGCGCCACGTTCAAGAACCGCAGCGACGTGATGGTGATGGACCCGAGCTCGGACTTCTTCAAGTACTTCAAGGGCTCCGGCGCCGCCGGCCCGGCCGCTGCTCCCGCCAAAAAATAAGTTGTATAGTCATTCCCGCGCAGGCGGGAATCCATAGTCAGTATGGGTTCCCGCTTTCGCGGGAATGACATCCGGCGTATCTTTTTCCCCTCCCGCAACGCATTTTCGCGTAAAATATCAGGTTCGGCCTTCCGCTTCGCGGGCCTCGGCGCGTGCGCCACATTGTTCATTTTTAAACTGCCTCCCCATGCCGAATTGGCTTTTGCCTGAGAATATCGCCGACGTTTTGCCGTCGGAAGCGCGCAAGATTGAAGAGCTGCGTCGACTGATGCTGGATAATTTCCGTCTGTACGGATATGAACTGGTCATGCCGCCGCTGCTGGAGTACCTGGAATCGCTGATGACCGGCGCCGGCCAGGACACCGATCTGCGCACCTTCAAACTGGTGGACCAGCTGTCGGGTCGCATGCTGGGCCTGCGGGCCGACATGACGATCCAGGTGGCGCGCATCGACGCCCACCTGCTGAACCGCGACTCCGTCACGCGCCTGTGCTACGCCGGCAGCGTGCTGCATACCCGTCCGTCGGGTCTGCACGCCACCCGCGAGCCGCTGCAGATCGGCGCCGAGATCTACGGCCACGCCGGCCTGGAAGCCGACGCCGAGATCCAGGAACTGGCGCTGGCCTCGCTGGCCCTGGCCGGCTTCACCGAAGTGCGGCTGGACCTGACGCACGTCGGCGTGCTGCGCGCCATCCTCGAAGGCGACGCCGCGGCCAAGAAGGATGAAGCCCGGCTGTACCTGGCGCTGCGCGCCAAGGACGTGCCGGACCTGCAGGCGCTGACCCAACATTATTCGCCGGTGGTGCGCGACGCGCTGCTGGCGCTGCCGAACCTGTACGGCGACGTCGAAGTGCTGAAGCGCGCGCGCGACGTGCTGCCGGACCTGCCTGGCATCAGCAAGGCACTGGCCGAACTGGCCGCGCTGGCGGCGTCGGCCATCGGCCGCGCCGAAGTGGCGATCGACCTGGCCGACCTGCGCGGCTACCAGTACGAAAGCGGCGCGATGTTCGCGCTGTACGTGCCGGGCCTGCCGAACGCGGTGGCGCGCGGCGGCCGTTACGATCACGTAGGCGAGGCCTTCGGCCGGGCGCGTCCCGCCACCGGCTTCTCGCTCGACCTGCGCGAACTGGCGCGCCTGCTGCCGACCGCGGAGCGCAAGCATTCGATCCGCGCGCCGTGGGGCAATGCGCCGGAATTGAAGGAAAAAATCGCCGAACTGCGCAAGTCCGGCGAAGTCGTGATCCAGAGTATGCCGGGTCACAGCAACGAGCTGGACGAGTTCGAGTGCGACCGCGCTCTGGTTCTCGACGATAATGGTAGCAACTGGATTCTTAAAACTTTAGGTTAGTGTGATGTCAAAGAAAAACGCAAAAAACGTCGTCGTCATCGGTACCCAGTGGGGCGATGAGGGTAAGGGCAAGATCGTCGATTGGTTGACCGACCATGCACAGGGTGTGGTCCGCTTCCAGGGCGGCCACAACGCCGGCCACACGCTGGTCATCGGCGGCGTCAAGACCGCGCTGCAGCTGATCCCGTCGGGCATCATGCGCCCGGGCGTGGCCTGCTACATCGGCAACGGTGTGGTGGTGTCGGTGCCGGACGTGCTGCGCGAGATCGACAAGCTGGAAAAGGTCGGCGTCGAAGTCGCGTCGCGCCTGAAGGTGTCGGACGCGGCGCCCGTGATCCTGCCTTACCACTCGGCGCTCGACCTGGCGCGTGAAGCCAAGCGTGGCGAAGCCAAGATCGGCACCACCGGCAAGGGCATCGGCCCGGCCTACGAAGACAAGGTCGCGCGCCGCGCGATCCGCGTCGCCGACCTGCTGAACGAAAGCCGTTTCGCCGAAAAGCTGGCCGAGAACCTGGACTACCACAACTTCGTGCTGGAAAACTATCTGAAGGCCCCGAAGGTCGACTACCAGAAGACCCTGGACGACGCGCTGGCCTACGTGCCGCGCCTGCGCCCGATGGTGACCGACGTCTCGAGCGCACTGTACGCCGCGCACAAGGCCGGCGCCAACCTGCTGTTCGAAGGCGCGCAGGGTTCGCTGCTGGACGTCGACCACGGCACCTATCCGTTCGTCACCTCGTCGAACTGCGTGGCCGGCAATGCCGCCGCCGGTGCCGGCGTCGGTCCGAACATGCTGCACTACATCATGGGCATCACCAAGGCCTACACCACCCGCGTCGGTTCCGGCCCGTTCCCTTCGGAACTGCCTACCGATGCCGGTGTCGGCCATCACCTGGCGCAAGTGGGCCACGAATTCGGCACCGTGACGGGCCGTGCCCGCCGCTGCGGCTGGTTCGACGCGGCGCTGCTGCGCCGTTCGGTGCAGATCAACGGCGTGACGGGCATGTGCCTGACCAAGCTGGACGTGCTGGACGGCCTGGAGTCGCTGAAGCTGTGCACCGGCTACACCATCGACGGCGTGGCCGTGGACATCTTCCCGTCCGGCGCTGAAGAAGCCGCCCGTTGCGTGCCGGTGTACGAGGAAATGCCGGGTTGGACCGAGAGCACCGTGGGCGCCAAGTCGCTGGCGGCGCTGCCGGCCACGGCCCGCGCTTACATCAAACGTATCGAAGAGTTGGTCGGCGTGCCGGTCGACATGGTATCGACCGGCCCGGATCGTGAGGAAACGATCGTGCTGCGTCATCCATTCGAGTAATCAAAGGATTTTGCAAATATGACGACCCCACAATCGAACGACAAGCACCTCTGGGTCACCTGGGATGAATACCACCGCCTGATCGAGCGCCTGGCGCTCAAGGTGCACGAGTCGGGCTGGAAGTTCGACCAGGTACTGTGCCTGGCGCGCGGCGGCGTGCGTCCTGGCGACGTGTTCTCGCGCATCTTCGACGTGCCGCTGGCGATCCTGTCGACCAGCTCCTACCGCGCCGACAAGGGCACGGTGCAGGGCGACCTCGACATCGCCAAGTACATGACGATGACCAAGGGCCCGCTGGCCGGCCGCATCCTGCTGGTCGACGACCTGGCCGATTCGGGCGTGACGCTGATGAAGGTGATGGACCATCTGAAGTCCAACTTCGACGGCGTGACGGAAGTGAAGACGGCGGTAATCTGGACCAAGGGCAGCTCGGCCTTCAAGCCGGACTACCAGATGGAAGAACTGCCGCACAACCCGTGGATTCACCAGCCGTTCGAGGACTACGACGGCCTGCGCCCGCACCAGCTGGCGGCCTGGATCAAGAAGGGCGAGAGCGGCAACTAAACGCGCATCCAGCGGCGTTTATTGCTCCACAGAAAAGCGGCCACTGGCCGCTTTTCTTATTTGTGCGTCATGGACAACGAATAAATACTTATTGGCAACTAATATTGCAAATACACTCTCTTAGATGTGTAAAAAGAAATGCAAATAGGATATTCTGTGTTAAGATTGCGTTAAGTAAGGAACTCAGCGATTGCCATGGGCTGTTCAGGACGGTCGCTCTTAGTACATTAATCGGGAAAAAATATGAATATGAAAAAGATTGCCTCTGCACTGTGCATCACTTTTGCCGCTGCTGTCCCTGCCTATGCAAAAACGCTGACCATCGACTTGGGAACTCTTCCGGCCTCCGGCGTCAACCTGACCTCGCTGCTGAGCATCCAGCAGTTTGACGGCGCTCTGGGTACGCTGACCGGCATCGAAATCGATTACTCCTCGCTGGTCACCACCAACGTCACGCTTACCGGTCTGAACAATGTTCAGAACAAGAGTGCCAATGTCGGCGCATCTGCGACGATCAGCCTGAAGCGTCCGGACACCAGTGTGCTGGGCACCTCGACCGCCCAGGTGATCAATGCCCCTTACACCGTGAACGGTAAGCAGGTCATCTCTGGTATCACCGGCTCGACCACCTTGTCGATCGCCGCGATCCTGGGCAACAGCGATTTCGCACTGTTCACCGGCAACGGCTTTGTGAACGCGCCTTTCTCGGCCAATGTCAGCATCACCGGCAGCGGCGCAAGCGGTGTTAAAGCTACCTATGATTCGAGCGCTACCCGCTTCGGCAAAGTCGTCTATACCTACACCGCCGCTCCAGTGCCAGAGCCAGAAACCTACGGCATGCTGCTGCTGGGCCTGGGCATGGTTGCCTTCGTTGCCAAGCGCAAATCGCGCGCAGCACAGGTTTAAGACGGCCCATCAAGATAAATATCGCGGAAAACTGACATGAAAAAATTTACCAAATTGATGCTGGCCTCGGCCGCCCTGAGCGCCTCCCTGGGTGCAAACGCAGCGGTGGTAACCGCCGACAGCAATATCATTAAAGACGTTGAGGTTAACGGCGGCGGCGTGCTGAAATTCGACCAGTTCGACGGCAGCCTGGGCACCCTGCAATCGGTGCGCATCGATCTGTACAGCAAGCTGTACGACGGTGAACTGAATATCGAAAACACTGGCTCGGCCGGCAACTTCACCGTTGGCGTAGCCGCTGACCTGACCCTGACCGTTGGCTCGGACACGCTGCTGACCCATGCTTCGAATTCGCAGTTCTTCAGCCTGGGTAATTACGACGGTAACACTGACTACGCCGGTGCGTCTGGTCGCCATGTGGCATTGTCCCCATGGGTCCAAAGCAATTTTGGGGTGTACTCGACCAACCTGAGCAGCTTCATCGGCACCGGTAAATACAGCGGCGCGGTTCTGGGCGCTTCGACCCAATCGCTGGTCGGCGACAACGGCAATGCCGACTATTACACGATGGTGACGATGGATGGCTACGCTAAAGTGACCTACACCTACGAAACCGCGCCAGTACCAGAACCAGAAACCTACGCCATGCTGCTGGCTGGCCTGGGCCTGATGGGTGTGGTAGCACGCCGCCGCAAATCGGCTTAAGCTGAATCTGGTGGTACACTGCAAACGGGAGCTTCGGCTCCCGTTTTTCATTTGACCCCGAGATGCCATGACCCAGAACTTCTTCCAGACCTTCATCCTGCTGCTGCTGGTGACCGACCCGTTCGGCAACGTGCCGCTGTTCGCCAGCGTGCTCAATCCGGTGCCGGTGGCGCGCCGCTCGCGCATCGTGATCCGCGAGTGCGCCATCGCCTTCGTGCTGCTGCTGGTCTTCATGTTCTTCGGTCGCCACTTCCTGACCGCGCTGCAATTGTCGGAAGTGTCGCTGCGCATCGGCGGCAGCGTGATCCTGCTCTTGATCTCGATCCGCATGATCTTCCCGCATCCCGACGGCGTGCTGGGGCGCACCGAAGGCGGCGAGCCGTTCATCGTGCCGCTGGCGATCCCCGCGCTGGCCGGGCCGTCGGCGCTGGCCACGGTGCTGCTGTTCTCGCGCGAGAGCACCGGCGAGGTGCTGGTGCACGTGGCCGCGCTGGCGGCGGTGGGTGTGGTTTGGCTGGCCGTGTTCCTCAGCGCCGAGCGCCTGCAGAAAGTGCTGGGCCCGCAGGTGATGACGGCCTTCGAGCGCCTGATGGGCCTGATCCTGACCGCGATGTCGGTCGAAATGCTGCTCGGCGGCATACGCGAGTTCGTCAAGACCCTCTAAGACAGGGCGCCAGGGGGCTTCGAGCAATATTGCAAAAATCGCTTTACAGGCCCGACAAAAGGCGAGTAGACTTTGTGATATCAAATGTAACCGGTTACATTCCTCTAAAGCGTGACCGGTTTTCTTTTTGATTGCAATGTAACCGGTTACATTTCACTGAAGGCTATCAATGGCAATCACCATCAAGGATGTGGCACAGGAAGCGGGCGTTTCCGTCGCGTCCGTTTCGCGCGCGTTGAACGGCCATGCCAGCATCACGGACGACACCCGCAAGCACATCCTGGCCGTGGTCAAGCGCATGCGCTACATGCCGCACGTGGGCGCGCGCAGCCTGACCACCAGCTTCACCAACACCATCGGCGTGCTGCTGCCGGACCTGTACGGCGAATTCTTCTCGGAGATCATACGCGGCATAGACGGCGCCGCGCGCCGCCGCGGCCTGCACCTGATGGTCTCCAGTCTGCACGGCGACGCCGACGAAGCAGCGCTGGCGATCCGCGCCATGCGCGGCCGCGTCGACGGCCTGCTGGTGATGTCGCCCCACGTCGATGCCGCCTTCCTGTCCGATAACCTGCCGGAAGACCTGCCCGTTGTATTGATGAACAACGCCGCCGGCGGCACCCAGTACCCGTCCATTTCGGTCGACAACTACAGCGGCGCGCACGCCATGGTGGCGCACCTGGTGGCGGGCGGTTATCGCCGCATCGCCTTCCTCGCCGGGCCGTCCGGCAACTTCGAGGCGCAGGAGCGTCTGCGCGGCTACCGCGCCGCGCTGGCCGAGCTGGCGCCCGGCGCCGCCGAACATGTCTACGAGGGCGACTTCTCCGAGCAGTCCGGCCAGGCGGTCGGCCAGCTGTTGCTGGGGATGGACGCAGGCCAGCGCCCCGACGCGCTGTTCGCCGCCAACGACATGATGGCCATCGGCGCGCTGCTGACGCTCAAGCAGGGCGGCCTGCAGCTGCCGCGCGACATGGCCCTGGCGGGCTTCGACGATATTCCGATTGCGCGGTATGTCAGCCCGGCGCTGACCACCGTCCGGGTTCCGATTGCCGATCTGGGTGTGCGGGCGCTGGAAAGCCTGGTCGCCAAGATCGGCCAGCCGGGCAGCGTGCCCGCAAGCGCGCAGACGCTGGGCGCAGAGCTGGTGGCGCGCGCGTCGACAGGGGAGAGCACACCCACTTAAATCGCAGTTCCGCTTCATGCCTAGATTCACACAACAAAAATCAGGAGACAAACATGAAAACAAGCCCACGCCATTTGCCCGCTTTACGCCTATCCGTCATGGCGGCCTCGCTGACCGCCGCTTTGCTGGCCGCACCATACGCAGGCGCACAACTGAGCAGCGCCACCATCCAGGGCCAGGTCACGGCCGCCAACGCGGCGCCGTCGGCCGGTGCGGCGGTCAGCGCCACCAACCAGCTCAATGGCTACGTCTACCGCACCGTCACGCGCGCCGACGGCAGCTATGTGTTGAGCGGTGTCGCCCCCGGCACCTACGAGATCAGGGTCGGTGAGCAGAAGGCGGAACTGGTCACCGTCAGCGTCGGCCAGACCAGCCAGGTCAACCTGGCCTTGCAGGGCGGCGTGCAGCAGGTGGTGATCACCGATTCGGCCGCGCGGCGCGATGTCGCCGGCTCCGAGATCGGCACCTCGGTCTCGCGCGAACAGATCGAGAAGCTGCCGCAGGTGACGCGCAATTTCCTGTCCTTCGCCGACCTGGCGCCGGGCGTGCGCTTCAACGTCGACAACAGCGGCAACGTCAAGGTGCAGAGCGGCGCGCAGAACCAGGACAACGTCAACGTCTTCATCGATGGCGTCAGCCAGAAGAACAACATCCTGCGCGGCGGCGTCTCCGGCCTCGATTCCAGCCGTGGCAATCCGTTCCCGCAATCGGCGGTGGCCGAGTACAAGGTCATCTCGCAGAACTACAAGGCGGAGTATGACCAGGTGTCCAGCGCTGCGATCACCGCCGTCACCAAGTCCGGCGGCAACCAGCTGCACGGCGACGTGTTCTGGGACCACACCGGCACCAACCTGACCGCGCTCGATCCGTTCCAGAAGGCCGCCGAGCGCCAGGGCATATCGCGCCCGGCATCGTCGCAGGACCAGTACGGCGTGACGCTGGGCGGTCCGATCAAGCAGGACGTGGCGCACTTCTTCTTCGCGTATGAAGGCAAGAAGATCGACAGTCCGCGCCAGGTGGTGGCGCAGCGAACCGACCTGCTGCCCAACGCCGGCGTGGTGCCGGGACTGCTGGCGCAACAGGGTTCGTCTGTGTCGTCGTTCAAGGAGAACCTGTTCCTGTTGAAGGTGGATGCGCAGATCGACCGCGACCAGCGCGTCGAGGCCACCGCCCGCGTGCGCCGCGAGACCGACCTGATACCGGAAGACGCCAAATTGAGCGTGGCCGAGAATGTCCTCAACCGCAGCAACGACGAGGACCGTTTCGATTTCAAGCATGAGTGGAGCAACGACCGCTGGCTCAACGAGGCGCGCCTGGGCTACGAAAAATACAGCTGGAATCCGCATTCGAACGCCAACAAGCCGTACATCCGCTACCAGGTCTCGCCCAGCAATACCGACAACAACGTGGTCGACGTGATCATCGTCGGCGGCTCGCCCAACAACCAGTTCCGCGAACAAAGCGGCACCCTGCTGCAGGACGACCTGACCTACAACGGCTTGGCCGGCCATACGATGAAGGGCGGCGTCAAGGTCAAGCACATCACCTACGACCTGTCCGGCACGGCGCGCGCGGTCGACCAGATCTATGAGCGCATCGATACCGTGACCGGCCTGGCCAGCGTTATCCGCACCGACAAGGCCATCCCCGCCAGCGGCGTGGACTTCGCCAACAACCAGTATGGCCTGTACTTCCAGGACGACTGGCAGGCCAGCGACAAGCTGCTGTTCAATCTCGGCCTGCGCTACGACTACGAAGACAATATGCTCAACAACAGCTATGTCACGCCGGCCGACCGCGTCGCCATCTTCGACAAGCAGGACCCGCGCGACGGCGCGCCCGCCGGCCAGACCTATGCGCAGTCGCTGGCCAAGGGCGGCGTCAATATCCGCGACTACATCAGCACCGGCAGCAACCGCAAGCCGTTCAAGGGCGCGTGGGCGCCGCGACTGGGCCTGTCCTACGACATCAAGGGCGACCGCGCCTCGGTGCTGTTCGCTGGTTGGGGCAGGGCGTATGACCGCACCATCGCCAACCATGCGCTGGACGAATCGCAGAAGAACGCGCAGCCCGGCGGCGAAATCTGGATGATCAAGAGCGATCACAAGATGGCCTACACCGACCAGTTCAGCTTTGGCCTGCGCCAGGCGCTGGGCATCTGGAACGGCGAGGCGGGTTATACCAATTCGCGCAGCCATAACCAGTTCAACTGGTTCGGCGGCAATCGCGATCCACAGGGGGGCTGGGGCACGCAAAGCCCGATCGATCCGCTGTGGGGTTCGGTGCCGGGATTCAGCACGCTAATCCTGGGCGACTTCATCACCGAGGCGAAAACCGATTCGGCCTATCTGAAGATGGACAAGCCGTACACCAAGGCTTCCACCTGGAGCCTGGGCGCGACCTATACCTACAGCCGCGGCGAGACCACCAACAAGGAATGGACCAACGATATCTTCAACTGGACCTACGGCCGCAATACGTCGGGCTGGAATCCATCGACCGACGTCGAGCGCCATCGCCTGGTGGTGGCCGGCGTGAGCGATGGCGTACTGCCGTTCGGGTTGATGTTGTCCGGGAAGCTGACGCTGGGTTCCGGCCTGCCTTACCGTATCACGGATTGCTCGACCGGCTTCGATCACTGCGTATCGGCCAAGGGCAATGGCAGCGCCTTCCACCAGGTCGATGTCGGTGTGTCGAAGGAAGTCGGTTTCCGCTACGGCAAAGTGTCGCTGCGCGCGGACGTGCTCAATCTGTTCAACAGCGTCAATTACGGCGGCTACGACGGTTGGGGCGGTGGTCCCGGCAATCCGCAGAACCGCCTCGGTGGCGACAACAAGAACCTGGGTACGCCGAACTCGGTCGGTGGCCCGATGCGCACCGTGAAGTTCAGCGCCCGCTACGCCTTCTGATGGAAGAAAACGATCCATGTCATTGCCCCTCGTGCTACGTCGTACGCCGCGTCTCCTAGCCGGATTGGTGCTTGTCGTTTCCGCGCTATGCTGCGGCGCCGTTGCCGCTCGTGATAACCAGCTGCCGCCGCTGTTCGACCAGCTGGAACAGCGCACCTTCGACTTCTTCTGGGACACCGCCAACCCCGCCAACGGCCTGGTGCCGGACCGTTATCCGACGCCACCGTTCTCCAGCGTGGCGGCGGTGGGCTTCGGGCTGACCGCGTATCCGATCGGCGTCGAACGCGGCTACATCACGCGCCAGCAGGCGCGCGAACGCGTACTGGCCACCCTGCTCTTCTTCCGCGATGCGCCGCAGGGCGCGGCCCAAGGCACGGGCACCAGCGGCTATAAGGGCTTCTTCTATCATTTCCTCGACATGAAGACGGGGCTGCGCTACAACGACAAGGTGGAACTGTCCACTGTGGACACCGCGCTGTTCTTGGCCGGCGCCTTGTTCTGCCAATCCTACTTCGACGGCGACGACACCGCCGAGAAGGAAATCCGCAAGCTGGCGGCGGAAATCTACGAGCGGGTGGACTGGACCTGGGCGCAGGCGCGCAAGCCGTCCATCGCGCTGGGCTGGCATCCCGAGTCGGGTTTCATCGGCTACGACTGGAAGGGCTACAACGAAGCGATGCTGATCTACGTGCTGGCATTGGGATCGCCCTCGCATCCGGTGCGGCCCGACGCATGGAAAGCCTGGACCAGCAACTACGCCAAAAACCTGGAGGGCAAGGGCGACAAGGAACACCTGGGCTTCCCGTCCATGTTCATCCACCAGTACAGCCACGTGTGGATCGATTTCCGCGACATTCGCGACGACTACATGCGAGAGCGCGGCTACGACTATTTCGAAAACAGCCGCCGTGCCACTTATGCTCAGCGTGACTACGCGATCAGCAATCCGCTGCGCTGCAAAGGCTACGGCGCCAACGTATGGGGCATCACCGCCAGCGATGGTCCGGTCGACAAGACGCTGGAATACGAAGGCCGGCAGCTGCCGTTCCGCACCTACGCCGCGCGCGGCATCGGCGGCCTGAAAACCTACGACGACTGCACGCTGGCGCCGACCGCCGTCGCCGCGTCGCTGCCGTTCGCGCCGGAGATCGTCATCCCCGCCGTGCTGGAGATAAAACAGCGCTACGGTGATTTCATCTACGACCGCTACGGCTTCCTGGACGCGTTCAATCCGAGCTTCGAATACAAAGTGCCGCTGCAGCAGGGCCGGGTAGTGGCCGGCAAAGGCTGGGTCGACAACGACTATCTCGGCATTGACCAGGGGCCGATCATCGCCATGACCGAGAACTACCGCAGCGATCTGGTCTGGCGCGTCATGCGCGGCAACCCTGCCATCCGACGCGGGCTGGCGCGCGCAGGCTTTACCGGCGGCTGGCTGTCGAAATGAGGATGCGCTTTTCTCCGGCTCTGCTGGTGCTGGCCTTCGCCGCGCTGCTGTCCTCCTGCGTGCCGCGCCGGGAGGAGGGGGTGGTATTGAAGTTCTGGGCCATGGGCCGCGAGGGCGAAGTCGTCACCGCCCTGATGCCGGAGTTCGAACGCACCCATCCCGGCGTGCGCGTCGAAGTACAGCAACTGCCGTGGACCGCGGCGCATGAAAAGCTGCTGACCGCGTTCGCCGGCGACGTCATGCCGGACATTTTCCAGCTCGGGAATACATGGGTCCCCGAATTCAAGGCCATCGGCGCCTTGCGGGCGCTGGACGGCGAGGTGGCGACGTCGCAGCTAGTCACGCCGGCCGACTACTTCCCCGGCATTTGGGACACCAACATCGTCGACGGCAAGCTGTGGGGCGTGCCCTGGTATGTCGACACGCGCGTGATGTTCTACCGCCGCGACATGCTGGCCCGCGCCGGCTACGCAAAGCCGCCACAAAACTGGGCGGACTGGATGAAGGCGATGACCGCGATCAAGCGCATCGTCGGGCCGGACAACTACGCCATCCTGCTGCCCAGTGAAGAATTCGAGCCACTGCTGGCACTGGCCCTGCAGCAGGACGAGCCGCTGCTGCGCGACGGCGGCCGGTATGGCAATTTCCGCACGCCGGGGTTCCGCCGCAGCCTGCAGCTGTATGCGGACATGTATGCGCAGAAGCTGGCGCCGCTGAACCGCATCACCAATGTGTACCACGAATTCGGCATGGGCTATGTGTCCTTCTATATTTCCGGTCCGTGGAATTTGGGCGAGTTCAAACGCCGCCTGCCTGCGGACCAGCAAGACAGCTGGATGACGGCCATCCTGCCAGGTCCGTCAGGGCCGGCGGCGTCCGTGGCAGGCGGCTCCAGCCTGGTGCTGGCCGCATCGTCGAAACACCAGCGCGCAGGCTGGCAGCTGATCGAATACCTGTCGCGCACCGACACCATGGCGCGCTTCCATGAGCTGACCGGCGACCTGCCTCCTCGTCGCAGCAACTGGTCGCATCCGCGCCTAGCGAACGACAAGTACGCCCAAGCCTTCGGCGAGCAGCTGGAGCGCGTCAAGCCGGCGCCCAAGGTGCCGGAGTGGGAGCAGATCGCGACCGAGATGCGCCTGGTGGCGGAGCGCGTAACGCACGGCGAGCTGACGGCCGAGCAGGCCGCCGCCGAACTGGATGCGAAGGCCGACCATATCCTCGAAAAGCGCCGCTGGATGCTGGCGCGGAAGGAGGGGAAATGAACTCGCAGCGTGCCGCCTGGTGTTTTGTCGGGCCGGCGCTGCTGGTCATCTGCGTGTTCTTCTTCCTGCCGGTGCTGGCGGCGCTGGTCATGAGCCTGACCGACTTCGACATCTACGCGCTGGCCGACCTGCGCAACCTGCGTTTCGTCGGCCTGCGCAATTACGCCGAGCTGTTGCAAACGCCGCTGTTCTGGCAGGCGCTGGGCAATACGCTGTACTTCGTCGTGGCGGGCGTGCCGCTGTCGATCGCCGCCTCGCTGGGGGCCGCGCTGTTGCTGCATTCGCGGCTGACGCGCTTCAAGGGGCTGTTCCGCACCGCCTTCTTTGCGCCGGTGGTGACGTCGCTGGTGGCGGTGGCGATGATCTGGCGCTACCTGCTGCACACGCGCTACGGCATGGTCAACCACGGCCTGGAACTGCTGGGTATCTCGCCGGTGGACTGGCTCAACGATCCGCACTGGGCGATGCCCGCGATTATCCTGTTCGCGCTGTGGAAGAACTTCGGCTACAACATGATCATCTTCCTGGCCGGGCTGCAAAGCATCCCGGACGATCTGTACGAGGCGGCGGGCCTGGACGGCGCGGGCGTGTGGCAGCAGTTCCGCTACATCACCTGGCCGATGCTGGGGCCAACGCTGCTGATGGTCAGCATCCTGAGCATGTCCGCCTACTTCCAGCTGTTCGCCGAGCCGTACGTGATGACGCAGGGCGGGCCGGTGCAAAGCACGGTCAGTGTGCTGTACTTCATGTATGAGCAGGGCTTCAAGTGGTGGAACCTGGGCGCGGCGTCCGCCGTCGCCTTCATCCTGTTCGCGATCATGTTCTGCGTCACGCTGTTGCAGCTGCGCGTCGCCAAGGGAGTGGATGCATGAGCGCCCTGCCTAACAAACCACGCGCGCTGCTGCTCAATGTCCTGATGCTGGGCGCGGGCGCGCTGACGCTGTTCCCGCTGTGGTGGATGGTGTCGACATCGTTGATGGCGCCGGGCGAATCGAGCAATTTCCCGTTGCCGATGCTGCCGCGCTCCGCCACATTACATAACTATCGTGAGCTGTTCAGCCACGCGGGCATAGGCCAGTACCTGCTCAACAGCGTGTTGCTGTCGTGCGCGGCGACGCTGCTGTCGTTGCTGTTCAACGTCAGCGCCGGCTATGCGTTCGCCAAGCTGCGCTTCCAGGGCCGCGACCGCATCTTCAAGGCCATGCTCGGCGCGCTGGTGATACCGAGCCAGGTGGCGATGCTGCCGCTGTTCCTGCTGTTGAAGTATATGGGGTTGGTGAACAGCTACGGCGCCGTGCTGGTTCCGGCGATGGCGGGCATCTTCGGTATCTTCCTGGTGCGGCAGTATGCGTTGACGATACCGGACGCCTTGCTGGAGGCGGCACGCATGGACGGCGCCAGCGAGTTCCAGATCTTCCGCATCATCGTGCTGCCGCTGTTGACGCCTATCCTGGTCACGCTGGGGATTTTCACCTTCCTCGGCACGTGGAACGATTTCATGTGGCCGTTGATTGTCTTGACCGACAAGGACCTGTACACGCTGCCGGTGGCGCTGGCGTCGCTGTCGCGTGAGCACGTGCAGGACAATGAGCTGATGATGGCCGGTTCGGTGCTGACCATCCTGCCGGTGCTGCTGCTGTTCCTCGGCCTGCAGCGCTACTACATACAGGGCTTGCTGGTGGGGAGCGTCAAGGGATGAAGCGTCTCTTCACATTATTGGCCGCGTTTTGGATCACGGTGGCGGCGCACGCCGCGGTGCTCGACGACTTTTCGAATATCGCCCAGTGGCAGGCGCAGGCTTCGGATGGTGTGCTGTCCAGGGCCGGCGCCGCCGACGGCGGCCTGCGGCTGGACTTCGATTTCGCTGGCCGTGGCGGCTATGCCTTCGCGCGCCGCAGCCTGCCGCTCGACCTGCCGGAGAACTACGAGATATCGTTCTACATCCGCGCCGATGCGCCGGTCAATCACTTCGAGTTCAAGCTGACCGACGCCAGCGGCGACAACGTCTGGTGGTTCCAGCAGCAGAACTACGCTTTCCCGAGACAGTGGCAACTGGTGCGGGTCAAGAAGCGCCAGATCCTGTTCGCCTGGGGGCCCGCCAAGGACCATGCGTTGACTCACGCCGACCGCATCGAGTTCGTGGTCAGCGCGGGCAGCGGCGGCGGCAGCGGTTCGGTCTATATTCGTCAATTGGCGATCCGCGAGCTTCCGCCCACGCCCAAGGCATGGCCGCGAGCCACAGCGCAAGCATCGTCGGCGGCCGCACGGGGCGGGGCGGCCCAGGCATTGGACGGCGATCCGGCGACAGCGTGGATCAGCACCGGTGGAAAACGCCAGCAACTCGTGATTGACCTCGGCGCGGAGCGTGAATTCGGTGGCCTGGTACTGCACTGGCAGGGCCGCCGCTATGCGCGCCGCTACGATATCGAACTGTCCAGCGACGGCGGCAACTGGCGCACGGTGCGCCGCGTCGTCGACGGCAATGGCGGCGAAGATCCGTTGCGACTGGCGGAATCGGAGGCGCGCTACATCCGCCTTGCCTTGCACGATGGCCCGGCGGGAAGCTATGCGCTGGCTGAAGTGGAGCTGAAGGACCTGGCCTACGGCGCCACTCCCAACGATTTCATCTCCGCAGTGGCGCAAGGCGCGCAACGGGGCCTGTATCCGCGCGGCTTCTCCGGCCAGCAGCCATACTGGACGCTGGTGGGCGTGGACGGTGGCGGCGACCACAGCGCGCTGATTTCCGAGGACGGCGCCCTCGAGTCGCGGCAGGGCGGCTTCTCGGTCGAGCCTTTCGTCGAGGACGGCGGAAAGCTGGTCAGCTGGACCGACGTCAAAGTCAGCCAGAGCCTGCGCGACGGCTATCTGCCCGTGCCCACGGTGCAGTGGCGGCATCCATCGTGGACGCTGGATGTGACCGCGGCGGCAGCGGGCACGCCCACGTCGTCGCAACTGCTGGCCCGCTACGCGCTGAAAAACCTGACCGGCACAAGCAGGAAGCTGAAACTGGTGCTGGCCGTGCGGCCCTTTCAGGTGAACGCGCCGCGCCAGTTCCTCAACACGCCGGGCGGCTTCAGCGCGATCAACGACCTGGCATGGGATGGCAGGGCGCTGACCATCAACGGCGACGCCAAGGTCTATCCGCTGGAGCGTCCGGCCAGTGTGGCGCTGGCGTCGTTCGATGCCGGCTTGTTGCCGGGTGGCGCAGGGGCGGCGACGTCGCGCGCATCTTCCGCCGCTGCTCGAACCGCGCACGACGATATCGGCATGGCGTCGGCCGCGCTGACCTACAAGATCACGTTGCCGCCGCACGGCAGCGTGGTGCTGGGAGCCGTCCTGCCGATGGCCGGCGGCGTTGACGCTACCGTACCGGACGGCGCGCGCGCCGCCTGGCTAACGCGGGAGCAGGGCAAAGTGTCGGACGCCTGGCGTGACAGGCTGAATCAGGTCACCCTGCGCATGCCGCCGGCCGGCCAGCACATGGCCGACACACTGCGTTCATCGCTGGCCCACATCCTGATGACCCGCGAGGGCGCCGCGCTACAGCCAGGCACGCGCTCCTACCGCCGCTCCTGGATACGCGACGGCGCCATGATGTCGGAAGCGCTGCTGCGTCTCGGCCAGCCCGCCATCGCCGCCGACTACCTGCGCTGGTACGCGCCGTACCAGTTCGACAACGGCAAGGTGCCGTGCTGCGTGGACCGCCGCGGTGCCGACCCGGTGCCGGAGAACGACAGTCACGGCCAGCTGATCTTCCTCGCCGCCGAACTGTATCGCTATACGCAAGACAAGGCCGCGCTGTCCGCAGCCTGGCCGCGCGTGGAGGCCGCCGCGCGCTACATGGAATCCTTGCGCCAGTCCGAACGCACCGACGCCAACCGGACAGCGGAACGCCGTTCGCTCTTTGGTTTGATGCCGGCATCGATCAGCCACGAAGGCTATTCCGACAAGCCGATGCACTCCTACTGGGACGACTTCTGGGCACTGCGCGGCTACAAGGACGCGGCCGACATGGCGGCGATATTGGGCGATGGCGCCGCCGCGCAACGGCTCTCGGCCCAGCGCGACGAGTTCCGCCACGATCTTTACGCATCGCTGGCCACCAGCACCGCCGCGCACAAGGTGAACTACATGCCCGGCGCGGCGGAACTGGGTGACTTCGATCCCACCTCGTCCACCATCGCGTTGACGCCCGGCGGCGAACAGCAGCATCTACCGCCGGCGATGCTGCAGGCGACCTACGAAAAATACTGGGACTTTTTCCGCGCCCGCCGCGACGGCAGTAAAGCATGGGAGGACTACACGCCCTATGAACTGCGCAACGTCAGCGCCTTCATCCGCCTGGGTTGGCGCGAGCGCGCCGCCGAGCTGCTGGACTACTTCCATGCCGACCAGCGCCCGGCCGCATGGAATCAGTGGGCCGAGGTAGTCGGCCGCGATGCGCGCCAGCCGCGCTTCCTCGGCGATATGCCGCACGGGTGGATCTCTTCCGACTACATCCGCGCCGCACTCGACTCCTTCGCCTACGAACGCGAATCCGACCATGCGCTGCTGCTGGGCGAGGGCATACCGAACGCGTGGCTGCAAGGCGCCGGCATCGGTCTGCACGGCCTGCGCACGCCATACGGCCCGCTCAGCTACACGCTGGCGGCGCAGGGCGGACGCCTCACGCTGCGCATAGACGCCATGCCGCGCCTGCCGCCCGGCGGCGTGATCTACAGCTGGCCCTGGACCGGCGCGCCGGGTGCCGTACGCCTGAATGGACAGTCGGCGGCCTTGCAGGGAAAACAGATCACGATCACCAGTCTTCCCGCGGTTTTGCAGATCGACGCCGCTCCGTTTTAACTTCCGCCTCCAAGGGACTTTTACATGAACAAAGCAATTCAATTTCCAGCCAACTTCCTGTGGGGGAGCGCCACTTCCGCTTATCAGATCGAAGGATCGCCGCTGGCCGACGGCGCGGGAGCCAGCATCTGGCAGCGGTTCTGCGCGGTGCCGGGCAATGTGCGCGACGGCGACCATGGCGACATCGCCTGCGACCACTACAACCGCTACAAGGAAGACGTGGCGCTGATGGTCAAACTGGGATTGAAAGCCTATCGCTTCAGCGTATCGTGGAGCCGCATCCTGCCTCAAGGTCGCGGTGCGGTGAATCAGGCCGGCCTGGATTTCTACAGCCGGCTGATTGACGAACTGCTGGCCAATGGCATCGAGCCGATGGTGACGTTGTACCACTGGGATTTGCCGGCGGCGCTGGATGACCGCGGCGGCTGGCTCAATCCCGACATCGCCGACTGGTTCACAGACTACGCGCGCGTGTTGTTCCGCGCCTTCGACGGCCGCGTCAAATTCTGGGCCACGCTGAACGAGCCGTGGGTGGTGACGGACGCCGGCTACCTGCACGGCACGCTGGCTCCCGGCCATCGCAGCCTGCACGAGGCGGCGCTGGCCAGCCATAACCTGATGCGCGCGCACGGCAGCGCCGTCAAGGCCTACCGCGAAGAGGGCAAGTACCAGATCGGCATCGTCGTCAACATCGAACCCAAATATCCGGCCAGCCAGTCGCAGGCTGATCTCGATGCGACCCGCCGCGCCGACGCCTACATGAACCGCCAGTACCTGGACCCGATTTTCCTCGGCTGCTATCCGCCGGAGTTGAAGGAGATCTTCGGCGAGGCCTGGCCCGATTGGCCCGCCGCCGATTTCGAGCTGATCGGCCAGAAGCTGGACTTCGTCGGCATCAACTACTACACCCGCAGTGTGGTGCGCCACGAGCCCGCGCACTGGCCGCTGCGCGTTGCGCCGGTTCGCCAGACGCAGGCCACCTATACGGAAACAGGCTGGGAAGTGTTCCCGCAAGGGCTGACCGATACGCTGGTCAACTTCAAGCAGCGCTACGGCGACACCCCGCTGTATGTGATGGAGAACGGCTCCGCCTTCTACGACCCGCCGCAGGCGGAAGAGGGGCGGGTGCACGATCCCCTGCGCGTGAGCTGCCTGCGCAAGAACATGGGCGCGCTGCACGCGGCGCTGGAGCTGGGCGTGGACCTGCGCGGCTACATGGTGTGGTCGCTGCTGGACAATCTTGAATGGTCGCTGGGTTTTTCCAAACGCTTCGGCATCATCCACGTCAACTTTGAAACCCAGCAGCGTACCTTGAAGGACAGCGCGCTGCTGTACGCCGATATCGTCGCCACCAACGGCACCTGCCTGAACCAACCGGTATAAACATGGCTAATCCTGAACTGTCGCGTCACGCGCAGCTGCTGTCCAACGGCAGCTTTACCACCCTGATCACCGGCGCCGGCACCGGCTTCAGTCGCGTTGGCGATTCCATGCTGTCGCGCTGGAACGGCGACCGCATCGAGGACGCGGAAGGCTATTTCTTCTATCTGCGCGACGCCACGAGCGGCCAGCTTTGGTCGCTGGCCGCGCAGCCCGGCGCGGCCGATGCTGCCGGGATGCGGCGTTGGGCGGGCGGCGATGCCGGCAGCTGCTGGATCGGCGTGGTTGCTCATGGCATCGAGGCGCGCATGGGAATCGCCGTCGATCCGCAGCGCGACGTGGAGCTGCGCAGCGTTTTGCTGAATAATTTGTCGGACATCGATCGCGCCATTGAATTGACCAGCTATCTGGAGGTCGTACTGAACCGCCAGTCCGACGAGGCTTCGCATCCGGCGTTCTCCAAACTGTTTGTGCAGACCGAGTTCGATGCCGCCACCGGCGCCCTGCTGGCGCGCCGCCGCCCTCGTGGCGAAGGGGAAGCCGGCTTGTGGATGGTGCATGCCGCAGCCGGCGGTACCTCCGCAGGATACGAGACGGACCGCACCCGCTTCGTCGGCCGCGGGCGCGACCTGCGGGCGCCGGCGGGCCTGGATGGCGAATTGTCCGCCAGCGCCGGTAACGTGCTTGATCCCGCCTTCAGCCTGCGCCGCCGCATCGTGCTTCGTCCGGGCGAGCAGATGCGGCTGGTCTTCATGCTGGGCGCGGCGCCGAGCCGCGATCAGGCGTTGGCACTGACGTCGGCGATGGACGCCGGAGGCCAACCGCTGTTCGATGCCGCACGCGCCGCAGGCATGGCGTTGCGGCAGCGGATCGGGCTTACCGATACACAGGCCGAGTATTGCCAGCGCCTGGCGGGCGCCATGTTGTACGGCCAGTCGGCTGTGCGGGTGTCCGCGTCAACGGCGGCCATCGCCAGCGCGGTGCTCAGCGCGTCTGCCGGCGCCGCCGTGCCGGTGAACGCGCGGAGCTCCGGTTTGCCGGCCGGCCCGATGATACTGTTGCGCAGCGTGGGCCGCGTCGATGCCAGCGTCGATCTGATGCTGCGCGCGCGCCGCTACTGGGCTGCGTTGGGCGTGCCGCTGAACATGCTGCTGGTGGCCGATGGCGACGGGCCGCGGCAGGAAGGCGTCTATCGGCGCAGGCCGGACGATATCGCGCCGGCCGAGATGGCGCGCATCGAACTGAATGCCTTGCTGATCGTACGCGGAGGCTTGCCCTCGTTGGGGGCTATCGACGGCGCGGCCCACGCGCCGCCTGCGCTGCCAGCGCCGCGGGCCGACGGCCCCTTCGCGCTGCCGGGCCGGCCGTTGCTGCGTTTCTTCAATGGCAACGGCGGCTTCTCCGAGGCGGGCGACGAATATGTGATCCGCATGAACTGGGATGCGGAACGCGGTCTGCACCGGCCACCGCTGGCGTGGACCAACGCCATCTCCAATGAAGGTTTCGGTTTCCTGGTCAGCGAGAGCGGCGCAGGCTATACATGGAGCCGCAACAGCCGCGTGCACCGCCTGACCCCGTGGTACAACGATCCGATCCGCGACCCGCACGGCGAAGCGCTTTATGTGCGCGACGAGGACAGCGGAGCATTCTGGTCGCCGCTTCCGGGCCCGGTGCCCGCTGGCGCTGGTTACGAGGCGGCGCATGGATTCGGCTACTCGCGCTTCCGTCACGTCAGTCACGAGCTTGAACAGGAAACCGTCATGTTCGTCCCGCGCCATGACCCGGTGAAGATCGTGCGCGTGCGCGTGGCCAATCGCGGCGCCGCAGCGCGCAGCCTGTCGCTGTTCTCGTATCAGCGGCTGGTGTTGGGCGGCACGCCGGCCGACAGCAGCCCCTTCGTCGTCACCGAACATGACGCCAGCGGCGTGCTGCTGGCCCATAATCCGCTGGCCGGTCAGTTCGCCGACGGCGTGACCTTCGCCGCCGCCCTGGCCGGCGCCGGAACGGCCGTTCACCACAGTGCCGACCGTGCCTCCTTTATCGGCCGCCACGGCAGCCCGGCCAATCCGGCGGCGCTGACGGTGCCGCGGCTCGACGGCGTCACCGGCGCCAGTCTTGATCCGTGCGCGGCGCTCCAGGTGGTGCATGTGCTGGCGCCCGGCGCCACGCTGGAATGCGTATTCCTGCTGGGAGAAACGGTGGAGCGCAAGGCCGCGCTGGACCTGGTGCGGCGCTACCGTGAGCCGGGCGCGGTGCAAATGGCGTTCGATGAGATCACGGCATTCTGGCGCCACACCGTCGGCACGGTGCAGGTGAGTACCCCGGTGCCCGCCGTGGATCTGATGCAGAACGGCTGGCTGGCCTATCAAAACCTGAGCTGCCGCATCTGGGGCCGTTCGGCCTTCTACCAGTCTGGTGGAGCGCTGGGCTACCGCGACCAGCTGCAGGACTCCAGCGCGATGATCTATGCCCGTCCGGACCTGACCCGCCAGCAGATCCGCATTCACGCGGCGCACCAGTTTGTGGAAGGCGACGTGCTGCACTGGTGGCACACGGAGCCGATGGAGCAGGGCCTGCGTACGCGCTTCTCGGACGATCTGTTATGGCTGCCGTACATAACGGCTTTTTACATCAGCACCACCGGCGACTGGAGCGTGCTCGATGAGATGGAGCCATTCCTGACCGCGCCGCTGCTGGCGGAGGGCGAGGACGAGGTGTACCTGAAGCCGGAACTGTCCGGCGTCAGCGGCGACGTCTACGAGCATTGCTGCCGTGCGCTGGACCGCTCGCTGACGCAAGGCGCGCACGGCCTGCCGCTGATGGGCACAGGCGACTGGAACGATGGCATGAACCGCGTTGGCCGCGAAGGGCGCGGCGAGAGCGTGTGGATGGGTTTTTTCCTGTCCCGCATCATCAAGGACTTCCTGCCGATCTGCGAGAAGCGCGGCGACAACACGCGTGTGATGGTTTATAGCGCCTATCACGACCATCTCGACCACGCATTGAATGCCGACGGCTGGGATGGCGAATGGTACCGCCGCGCCTTCTACGACAACGGCGCGGTGATCGGTTCCAGGGACAGCGACGAATGCCAGATCGATGCGCTGGCCCAGGCCTGGGCCGTCATCTCGGAAGTGGCGCCGCCGCAGCGCGCCAGGCAGGCGCTTGATGCGATGGAGCGGCGCCTGGTGTCCGAGCCGGACAAGCTGATACGCCTGCTGACCCCAGCCTTCGTCAATACGCCCAACGATCCCGGTTACATCAAGGGTTACGTGGCCGGCGTGCGCGAGAACGGCGGCCAGTACACGCACGCCGCCTGCTGGGCCGTGCGGGCGATGGCGGAGGCGGGGCGCCGCGGCCGCGCCGCGACGCTGCTGGAGATGCTTAGCCCCGTCAGCCACGCGCTGGACCCCGCGGCGGTGGCCGTGTATCAGGTCGAGCCCTATGTGATCGCCGCCGATATCTACGGCGAAGCGCCGCACGTCGGACGCGGCGGCTGGACGTGGTACACCGGCTCGTCGGGATGGATGTATCGCGTGGGACTGGAATCGGTGCTTGGTTTCCGCATCGAAGGCGGCGACACCATCGTGCTGGCCCCCCGCATTCCGGACGACTGGCCGGAGTTCACCATCCGCCATCAACTGCCGGATGCTGGCGGCAGCTACGAGATCGTCGTGCGCAATCCGCAGCGCCACGCCGGTTCCGTGCTGAGCGCCGCGCTGGATGGCGTGTCGCTGGCGGTGCACGACGGCGTGGCGCGCATACCGATGCGGCGCGACGGTGCGGCGCATCGCGTCGAAGTGGTGCTGGGCTAACAGAGGTTAACAGGGAGGCGGAATGGCTGGACTGGAAATACAAGGCATCAAGAAAGGGTTTGGCCAGCAGCAGATCCTGCGCGGTATTGACCTGAGCATTGCCGACGGCGAGTTCGTGGTGTTCGTCGGCCCATCCGGCTGCGGCAAATCGACGCTGTTGCGCACTATCTGCGGACTGGAAGACAGCGACGAAGGCGCGGTGCTGATCGGCGGTAAGGACATGACCAAGGTGGCACCGGCAGCGCGCGGCATGGCGATGGTGTTCCAGAGTTATGCGCTGTACCCGCACATGACGGTGTACGACAACATGGCTTTCGCGCTGAAGCTGGCGGCCCTGCCGCAAGATGACATTCGCGGCAAGGTGGAGCAGGCGGCGGCCATCCTGCGCATCGAACCGCTATTGCAGCGCAAGCCGAAGGAGCTCTCCGGCGGGCAGCGGCAGCGGGTGGCGATCGGCCGCGCCATCGTCCGCCAGCCGCAGGTGTTCCTGTTCGACGAGCCCTTGTCGAACCTGGACGCGGCGCTGCGGGTGCAGATGCGCATCGAGTTGAAGAACCTGCACCGCACGCTGCGCAGCACGATGATCTATGTGACGCACGACCAGGTGGAGGCGATGACGCTGGCCGACCGCATCGTGGTGCTGCGCGGCGGCGTGGTGGAGCAGGTGGGAGCGCCGCTGGACTTGTACCAGCGTCCCGCGAATCTGTTTGTGGCCGGCTTTCTCGGCTCTCCGGCCATGAACTTCATCGGCGGCAGGGTGGAGCAGTTGGCGCCGCACGCGATGGGCGTGCGCCTGGCCGGCGGCGCGCTGGCGCAGGTCGCCCCGCGTGCCGGCCTGGCCGTGGGCGACAGCGTCACGCTGGGCGCGCGTGCCGAACACATGGCGCTGGAGAGTGCCGGCGCGGAGGGCATCGCAGTCACGGTGCTGGCGGCGGAGCTGTTGGGCGATACGAGCTACGTCTACCTGACGCCGGACGGCGGCAACACGCAGTTCATCGCCCGCATCGACCCGGAGGTGCGCTGGCAGAACGGACAGGCGGCCGTGATACGCGTGGAACCGGCGCGCTGGCACGTGTTCGACCGGGACGGCCTGGCGATCTAGGCAAGACGGCGGCAGCGGATATTGCTTGACCGCCGTTTTTAAACGATCTATATTTAGATAACTGTCTAATTAGATGTTTATCTCAATATGAACGCTTCCAACAACGCCTTCAAGGCCATTGCCGATCCGGCGCGGCGCGAGATACTGCGCCTGCTGCGTCCGGGCGAGATGACGGCTGGCGAACTGGCGGCGCATTTCGACATGAGCAAGCCGACCATGTCGCATCACTTCGCGGTGCTGGCCGAAGCCGACCTGATTACCCGCCGCCGCGAAGGGCAGACCATCTGGTACGGCTTGAACACCACGGTGCTGCAGGATGTGCTGTCATGGATGATGGACCTGGCCGGCGCCGACACCAAAGGGAGGAAGAAATGAGAGCGCGTTATCTGCTGTTTTGTTTCGTGCTGATCGCCGCGGCCTGCGCGGCCACCGCGTACTTCTGGCCGCAATTGCCAGGGAACGTGCCGACGCACTGGAATATCAACGGCTTGGTGGACGGCCAAGGCGGGCGCGCGGCCTTGTGGCTGGGGCCTGTGCTGATGGCGCTGATCGCGTTGACCGGCGTGGTGCTGCCGGCCATTTCGCCACGGAGCTTCGACATGACGGGCTTCGAGTCGACTTATTACTACCTGTTCGGCGTCATCGTCTGCATGCTCGCCTATGTCTATGCGCTGGTGCTGGCCGCCACGCTGCACGGTGGCGTGCCGATGGAGCGCGCGGTGCCGGCCGGCGTCTTCGTGCTGCTGATCCTGATCGGTAACCCGATGGGCAAGGTACGCCGCAACTTCTTCATGGGCATCCGCACGCCGTGGACGCTGGCCAGCGAGCGCGTTTGGTACGCCACGCACCGGCTGGCGGCGCGCTTGATGGTGGCCAGCGGCGTGCTTGGCCTGATTGCTCTTTGGCTGAATGCTCCGCATTGGCTTTCGCTGGCGCTGATGCTGGCCTGGGCCCCGCTGGCGGCCGGCTACTCGCTGCTGCTCTACAAACGTCTTCCTCACTGATCGGAGAATTGGTATGCGCTTCAAGCTCTTGCTGTCGTTGTTGATATTGTCGGTGTCGGCCCACGTCCATGCCGCCCAGCGTCTGGTGTCGCTGGATGTGGGCGGCGGCACCCTGTATGGAACGGAGCTGGTGCCGGATGGCGGCGGCAAGGTGCCGGTGGTGCTGCTGCACGCCGGTTCCGGCCCCACTGACCGCGACGGTAACAACAGGCTGCTGCCGGGCCCCAACGATTCGCTGCGCATGGTGGCCGAGGCCCTGGCCCAGCGCGGCATCGCCTCGGTGCGCTACGATAAGCGCGCCATCGGCGCCAGCGCGCTGCCGGTGTGGAAGGAGCAGGACCTGCGCCTGGACGACTACATCGACGACGCCACCGCATGGCTGCGCAAGCTGCGTGCCGATCCGCGCTTCTCGCGCGTGGTGATGGCCGGGCATAGCGAAGGCGCGCAGATCGCCGCCGAGGCCTGCAAGCAGGCGCCGGCCGACGCCTGTGTGCTGATCGCCGGCGCCGGCCATCCGCTCGACGACATCCTGCGCGAGCAGCTCAAGTCCAAGCTGCCGCCGGAGCTGGAGGCGCAAAACGAACGCATACTGGTCGCGCTCAAGCAGGGTAAGGCGGTCGACGATGTGCCGCCGGCTTTGATGATGCTGTACCACCCATCGGTGCAGCCGTATCTGATCTCGTCGCTGAAGCATGATCCGCGCACGGCGATTGCCGCGCTGGCGATGCCGGTGCTGATCCTGCAAGGCACGTCCGACATCCAGGTGCAGCCGTCGGAAGCGAAGACGCTGGCGGCGGCCGCGCCGCGCGCCACGCTGGTGGTGGTGGAAGGCATGAACCACCTGCTGAAGATGGTCGGCGACGATGAGGCCAAGCAGAAGAAATCCTACGGCAGCCCCGAGTTTCCGGTGGCGCCGCAGTTGGTCGATGCCTTGAGCAGCTTCGTCAAGACCCCCTGAGTTATCAGGCGATATTGTCCGCGCCCGGTGCGCCGAACAGCTGCTGCTTGAGGTGATGCAGCTGGTCGCGCACCTGCGCGGCTTTTTCGAACTCCAGGTTCTTGGCGTGATCGAGCATCGCCTTCTCCAGGCGCTTGATCTCCTTGCTGATCTGCTTCTCGCTCATGGATTCGTACTTGGCCGTCTCCTGCGCCACCTGCAGCTCTTCGCGCGCGTCCTGCGGGCTGTAGACGCCGTCGATCATGTCCTTGATGACCTTGTGCACGCCGCGCGGCACGATGCCGTTGGCGGCGTTGAAGGCGATCTGCTTGGCGCGGCGGCGTTCCGTCTCGCCGATGGCACGCTCCATCGAATCGGTCATGCGGTCGGCGTACAGCAGCGCCACGCCGTTCAGGTTACGCGCGGCGCGGCCGATGGTCTGGATCAGCGAGCGCTCGGAGCGCAGGAAGCCTTCCTTGTCGGCGTCCAGGATGGCCACCAGCGACACCTCCGGCAAGTCAAGGCCCTCGCGCAGCAGGTTGATCCCCACCAGCACGTCGAAGGTGCCGATGCGCAGGTCGCGGAGCAGCTCGACCCGTTCCACCGTCTCGATATCGCTGTGCAGGTAGCGCACTTTGATGCCGTGATCGCTCAGGTATTCGGTCAGCTGCTCGGACATGCGCTTGGTCAGCGTGGTCACCAGCACGCGCTCGTTCTTGGCCACGCGCAGCGTGATCTCGGACATCAGGTCGTCCACCTGCGAGCTGGCCGGGCGCACGATGATCTGCGGGTCGACCAGGCCGGTGGGGCGCACCACCTGCTCGACCACCTGGTCGGCGTGGGTCTTTTCGTAGTCGGCCGGCGTGGCGGAGACGAACACCGTCTGCCGCATCTTCTGCTCGAACTCCTCGAACTTCAGCGGCCGGTTGTCCAGCGCGGACGGCAGGCGGAAGCCGTAGTCCACCAGGTTGGTCTTGCGCGAGCGGTCGCCGTTGTACATGGCGCTCAGCTGGCCGATCAGCACATGCGACTCGTCGAGGAACATCAGCGCGTCCTTGGGCAGGTAGTCGACCAGCGTCGGCGGCGGTTCGCCGGCCTGGGCGCCGCTCAGGTGGCGCGAGTAGTTCTCGATGCCCTTGGTGAAGCCGATCTCGGTCATCATCTCCAGGTCGAAGCGGGTGCGCTGTTCCAGGCGCTGCTCTTCGATCAGCTTGTTCTCCTTGCGGAAGAACTCCAGCCGCTCGCGCAGTTCCAGCTTGATGGTCTCGATCGCGCGCAGCACGGTCGAACGCGGCGTGACGTAGTGCGAGCCGGGGTAGACGGTGAAGCGCGGGATCTTCTGCTTGACGCGGCCGGTGAGCGGATCGAACAGCTGGATCGATTCCAGCTCGTCGTCGAACAGGTCCAGGCGCACCGCCAGTTCCGCATTCTCCGCCGGGAAGATGTCGAGCGTGTCGCCGCGCACGCGGAAGGTGCCGCGGCCGAAGTCCACCTCGTTGCGGGTGTACTGCATCTGGATCAGGCGGGCGATGATGTCGCGCTGCGAGACGCGGTCCTTGGCGCGCAGCGTCAGAATCATCTGGTGGTATTCGGTCGGGTTACCGATACCGTAGATCGCCGACACGGTGGCGACGATGATGACGTCGCGCCGCTCCATCAGCGACTTGGTGCACGACAGGCGCATCTGCTCGATGTGCTCATTGATGGACGAATCCTTTTCGATGAACAGGTCGCGCTGCGGCACGTAGGCTTCCGGCTGGTAGTAGTCGTAGTAGGAGACGAAGTACTCGACCGCGTTCTCCGGGAAGAACTCGCGGAACTCGGAGTACAGCTGCGCGGCCAGCGTCTTGTTCGGCGCGAAGACGATGGCGGGACGGCCCTTGCGGGCGATCACGTTGGCCATCGTGTAGGTCTTGCCGGAGCCGGTCACGCCGAGCAGGGTCTGGAAGAACAGGCCGTCGTCGATGCCTTCGCACAGTTGGTCGATCGCGGCGGGCTGGTCGCCGGCGGGCGGGAAGGGCTGGTGCAGCTTGAACGGCGAGTCCGGAAAGGTAACTACCGTTGCGTTTGGGGTGTCTACTACTGGTAAATCAGCCATCTTGTCCGACCTTTGTTAAAATAATGGCCTGCCAGCGGCCTGAAGCAGTTTTTCAATGGGCGCTGTCTACCTTCAACCGCTGCGTACCGCTTCCAATCGAATCCAATCTTATCATGACGAATCCTAGCTTGTTCAGCGCCATCGACATGGCACCACGCGACCCTATCCTGGGCATTACCGAAGCCTTCAACGCCGACCAGAACCCGGCCAAAATCAATCTGGGCGTGGGCGTCTATTATGACGACAATGGCAAAGTGCCGCTGCTGTCGTGCGTGCAGAAGGCGGAAGAGCTGCTGATCGCCGCGCCGGCTCCGCGCACCTACCTGCCTATCGAAGGCCTGGCTGCCTACGACAAGGCGGTGCAGGAGCTGGTATTTGGCGCCGACAGCGCCGTCATTCAAGAGAAGCGTGCCGTGACCGTGCAGGCCATCGGCGGCACCGGCGCGCTGAAGATCGGCGCCGACTTCCTGAAGCGCTTCTCGCCCGATTCGCAGGTCTACATCAGCGATCCGAGCTGGGAGAACCACCGCGCGCTGTTCGAGAGCGCCGGTTTCGTCGTCAACAACTACGCTTACTACGATGCGGCCACCCACGGCGTGAACTTCGCCGGCATGCTGGCCGCCCTGAAGGCCATGCCGCGCGGTTCCATCGTGCTGCTGCACGCCTGCTGCCACAACCCGACCGGCGCCGACCTGACCTCGGCCCAGTGGGATGAGATCATCGCCGTGGTGACCAATGGCGGCCTGGTGCCGTTCCTGGACATGGCTTACCAGGGCTTCGGCGCCGGCATCGCCGAAGACGGCGCCGTGGTGCGCCGCTTCGCTGCCGCCGGCGGTCCGCTGCTGGTGTCGAACTCGTTCTCGAAGTCGTTCTCGCTGTACGGCGAGCGCGTGGGCGCGCTGAGCGTGGTCGCCGCCAGCGGCGAAGAGGCCAGCCGCCTGATGTCGCAGCTCAAGCGCGTGGTGCGCACCAATTACTCGAACCCGCCGGTCCACGGCGGCAAGGTGGTGGCCACCGTGCTGACCACGCCCGAGCTGCGCCAGATGTGGGAAGACGAGCTGGCCGGCATGCGCGTGCGCATCAAGGAAATGCGCGAAGCCTTCGTGGCCAAGCTGAAGGCCAAGGCGCCGGCCCATGATTTCGCCTTCGTGCGCGACCAGGTCGGCATGTTCTCGTACTCGGGTTTGACCAAGGCGCAGGTCGAGCAGCTGCGTGCCCAGTCGATCTATGCGGTCGATACCGGCCGGATTTGTGTCGCGGCGCTCAATTCCCGTAACATTGACATCGTTATTGACGCGATCGCCAAAGTCCTTTAAAATCTTGCTTCTTCGGGTTGAGCGGCTAAGCTTAACCTGAATGCAGTGCTAATCCCTGATAGCTCAGTTGGTAGAGCGACGGACTGTTAATCCGCAGGTCCCTGGTTCGAGTCCAGGTCGGGGAGCCAGAATACAAGAAGCGCCCCCGCGAGAAATCGCGGGGGCGTTTTTTTGCCTTATTGCCCTCGTCAAATTTGTTGACCTGCTTGTAGGTTTGCTTGCCAATGTCCCGGATAAGGCAGTCGATCAGCCCGTAAAGGCGGATTATGGTTGGCGCCGTGCGGCAACTTCCGAAGAGGATGTGCCGAACAAGTTCGGCAGCCTCAATCTCTTCATCGTGGCGGGCGGGCCGCGCTACCGCGCCTGAGGAAAATATTTCCCCAAGGGGAAGCCAAATTGACTGTAAGCAGCTATAATATTGCCTCTTTTCCCTGATAGCTCAGTTGGTAGAGCGACGGACTGTTAATCCGCAGGTCCCTGGTTCGAGTCCAGGTCGGGGAGCCAGGATACAGAAAAGCCCAGCCTTAACCGGTTGGGCTTTTTGCATTGCGGCGCGCTATTTATTTCGACATACCGAGATTCCTGCATTTCTGCGGGGCCAGCTCCGGCCGGAAATGGCAATCCAGGGCGATGAAGAAGTCGCGCGTCACGCTGTAGTCGCGCTGGTAGCGGTCCAGGATGCGGTCGATCTCCCCCGTGGCGTATAGTTGCCCGATGCCCCGTTCAAACGCATCCCGCTGCGCCGGCGTGCGGAACCGCATCCAGTAGAATTTTCCCGGCCCCAGCACGTCGTGGAACGCCAGCTCCGCCTCGAAATTGCGCTTCTGCGGCAACTGCTGCCTGAGGTAATACCGAAAGACGTCGGGCTGCGAAATAATAACGTCCGTACGGTCGAGGAATAGGGCGCCGGAGGGCATGGTCGATGCCTCCCTGTAATTCGGATGAGCCGCCGTCGCCGCGGCGTAGGCCGGCCCCAGCAGCTTTTGCGCGTTGTGGAACGCGGTCACCCGGTAGTTTTTCAAGTCATTCAGGCTGGACAGGGCCGGAATCCGGCTGCGCAAGGTAATCGCCACGTTGTGGAAATACGAAACCGGCCACCGGCTCAGATAACCGTCCTGCCCTGGTTGCAAAGCAGAGGCCGTCGTGATGTCGAACACGCCTTGGCGAAATTGCTCTTCGAAACGCACGTTGGGCAAATAGAGAAATTCGACGTTGATCTGTTGCGAGGCGAACGCGGCGCGCAGCACGTCGGCCAACAAGCCGGAGGCGCGGTCCGGCAGCACGAACGGTGCGATCACGCTTTGCAACCCTATCTTGACGGAGGCGGGCGAGGAGCTGGGACTGACTGGTGCTTGCTCAGCGGCAATGCTCGCGGCGGCAGTCGTGGCAAAAACTACGGCGGTTAACCACATCGGCGCCCCCATCGGTCTAGTTTCCTATCTTCATTATAGTCAGATTATTCGCCAGAAATCCTGTTGCGGATCTTCAACTATGGGGGGCAGCCGGCAACAACGCCGGAATCCATGCGGACGCATAATATTTCACAGATTTCCTGCGAATGGGCCTACCATGCAAATCAATACGCAATTTGCGTCCCTTGTACCGACCGATCAAGGAGCCAGCCCTTATGTATCAACAACGTGTCGTTTCTGACGATTTCCTGGGGAAGTGGCAGCAGACCACGAATGTGATGGCGGGCATCTTCGACGTGCCGGCCGGCTTGATCATGCGTGTCGGGCCGCAGCAGATCGAGGTGCTGGTGTCCAGCCACACGCCGGGCAATCCCTACGAAGCGCACGAGAAGGCCAACCTGAACACCGGGCTGTACTGCGAAACGGTGATGGCCACGCGGGCGTTGCTGCATGTGCCTCACGCGCTGGAGGACGAGCATTGGAAAAGCAACCCCGATGTCGCGTTGAACATGATTTCCTACCTGGGCGTGCCGTTGCTGTGGCCCGACGATGAGATATTCGGCACGATCTGTGTGCTCGACAGCAAGAAGCGCTCGTATCAACAGCGCTACGTCGATCTGCTGTGGGAAATCAAGAAGGCGATCGAGGCGGATTTCAAGCTCATGGAACAGCAGCAGAAATTAATCACAAGTAATGCCGATCTGGTCGACGCCAACCGCGCGCTGTCGCGCAGCAACGATGAGTTAAAGGTGGCGCTGGAGCGGATAGGGGCGATGCAGGGCCAATTGCTGCGTGCGGAAAAAATGTCGGCCCTGGGCAATCTGGTGGCGGGCGTCGCCCATGAACTCAATACGCCGATCGGCAACGGCCTGATGGTCGCCAGCACGCTCAAAAGCAGCGCCGGCAGCATGACCAGGGAGCTTGAGACGGGGGTGACGCGCAAGCACATGCAGGAGTTCATCGGCGGCATCGACCAGGGCGCCGACATCCTGCTGCACTGCCTGGGACGGGCGGCTGAGCTGGTGGACAGTTTCAAGCAGGTCGCCGTGGACCAGTCCAGCAGGCGCCGGCGGCAGTTCGACCTGAAAAAGACCTGCGGCGAGATCCTCTCGACGCTGGGAACGGTGATACGCCGTAGCGGCCATCAGGTGCATTGCGAGGTGAGCGGCGACATCGTCATGGACAGCTACCCCGGTGCGCTGGAGCAGGCCTTGCTCAATTTGATTAACAATGCCCTGGTGCATGCTTTTCCCGATGGCGAGCAAGGCCAGATACGTATTTCGGCCTGCGCGGATGGCGACGATTGGGTGGAGCTGAGCGTCGCCGATGACGGTGTCGGCATCCCGCAAGCGAACCTGGCGCGTGTGTTCGAGCCCTTCTTTACCACCAGGCTGGGGCAGGGAGGCAGTGGTCTGGGGCTGCATGTGGTTTACAACCAGGTGACGACCGCCCTGTGCGGCAGCGTGCGGGTGGAGAGCGAGCCAGGCTGTGGAGCCTGCTTTACGCTGCGGGTGCCGCGCGTGGCGCCGGTTGATGCGGGATAGTGACCGCCCCGGTCTGTCGCCGCCGCATCGGGCAGCATAAAAAAAATTCACGGCGGGGTCGCCAAATCCGATTTGAGCGGATATAATTCGGGCCTCAATTCCCTGATAGCTCAGTTGGTAGAGCGACGGACTGTTAATCCGCAGGTCCCTGGTTCGAGTCCAGGTCGGGGAGCCAGAATACAGAAAAGCCCGTGAGCAATCACGGGCTTTTTTCGTTTACCCAGGCTTTTGCATTTTGGCACGCGAATCTCACGGAAATACGCGATTCCGGTGGACGGAAATCTTGCACCTCGGTATTCTGAATCTTATTTCTGGCCGGAAGGGAAAGCGATGGTCATCTCAGCCGAGGCGGTCGATCAGGTGCAGCGGGTGCGTGAGCTGGCGCGCGAAGTGGCGCTGTTGCGCCGCACGCTGGCTGCGCTGCCGGCGGCCGGCAGGGACCAGGAATGGAAAGATGAGGTCGTCCGCTTGCTGAGCGAAGTGGTCTTGTTCCGTCTCTCGCTGGACCAGGAAACTGTGCTTTCATCTTTTAAAAATAACTAGAGGTCGATCATGAGCGAGGAAAACAAGGAAGTTGTGTACGGCACTGAAGACTTGTTGATGAGTTTGTGCAACTCGGTGACCCGCGTCCTGAACGTCGCCACCCAGAGCAAGGTCAATTATTCCGGCATGGTGCAGCGGATCACCAAGACCGGCCTGAAGCCCGATATCGGCTGCTTCGTGCTGTTCGACGGCGGCTTCACCGGCCTGGTGGTGCTGAACTTCGCAGCCGACACGGCCATGGAAATCTACGAGCGCTACATGCTGCACATGGGCATGCCGAAGTCCGAACTGGCCAGTTCGCACACCTCGGACGAGGTGTCCAACATCATGGGCGAGCTGATGAACCAGATCGTCGGCGACTTCACCGGCAAGGTGCGGCGCGAACTGCAGACCAACATCACGCAGAACCAACCGAAAATGCTGGTGCTGACCAAACAGGTTATGCTGAGCGTGGACACGCCGTTGGATCGGCCGGAGATGCGGCGCGTCACGTTTTACACGGAAAAGAGTAATATCTTTTATCTGGAGTTGGCGATCGACCGCACCGAGTTCATCCGTTTGCACGATTTCGACTCCAGCGAGGTGGCCGACCCGGACGCGTTGCTGGACCTGGAGCGCGGCAATCAGGGGGGCGGATCCACGGCGCCCTCCGCCTCGGCAGAGGACGAAGCCAACGACGAATTGCTGAAGTCGCTTGGCATGTAGCGGATTCGCGACTTGTGCTATTAAAGCCACCACGGCCGCTCGGTATAAGACTATGATCGAAAGCAACGGGTCATAAGGTTCAGCTGGATACGGCCCGGCGACTTACACTCATGGAGGCGCGACATGGACAAGAACAACCTTCTTGGCGGCCTGCGGTTGGGGCACAAATTCCTGATCCTGAGCCTGATCGCCGTGATCCTGGCGAGCATTCCCACCTGGCTGTACATGCGCGAAGCGGGCAAGGCCCTGGACGCCTATCTGGACGAGCGCGCCGGCATGCCGGCCGTGGTGGGGGGGCTGCGCATGGTGCAGCTGACCCAGCAGCATCGCGGCCTGGCGGCGCTGGTGCTGGGGGGCGCGACCTCGGACGAGAAGCGCGCGGCCAAGCAGCAGGAAGCCGACAGCGCCTATGACGCCACCGATGCGGTGGTCAAACGTCTGCACGACCCGGTGCTGGACGCCGCCTGGGCGCAGGCGCGCGGCGATTGGCAGACGCTGCGTTCCCAGGTGGCCTCCAAAAGCCTGACGGCGCCGCAAAGCTACCTCGCCCATACCGCGCTGGTGCCCAAGCTGCTCAAGGTGAACGACCTGATCGGCGATTACTACGGCCTCAGCCTTGATCCCGACCGCGACTCCTACCAGCTGATCCAGGCCATGTTCTATCAGCTGCCCTACCTGTCCGAGGAGCTGGGCAAGACCCGCGCCAAGGGCGCCGGCCTGCTGGCGAGGAAGGAGGCCAGCCAGGCCGACCGCCTGCTGTTATCGTCCATCGTTGCCCGCGTGACGGACCGCCTGGACCAGACGCTGACCGCGTTCGACAAGGCCGCCCGCTACAACCCGGAATTCGAGACCGCGCTGGCGCCGGCCATGCGCGCTGCCGCCCAGGCCGCCGGCAAGATCACCGACCTGGCCCTGCATGAGATCGTGCAGCCGGAGACGCTGACCTATTCGGCGGAGAATTATGTGGCGCTGTCGACCCAGGCCATCGACCTGCAGTTCGCCCTCAACGCGGCCGCCAGCAAGCAGTTGGACACCCTGCTGGACGAAAAGATCCACGCCTTCTACATCACCCGCTGGCTGATGCTGGGCGCCATGTTCGGGTTGCTGGCGCTGGCCGGCTATGTGGCGCTGCTGATTTCGCGTTCGGTGACGCGGCCACTGAGCAATGCCATCGCGGTCGCGCAAAGCGTTGCGCGCGGCAACCTGGTGAGCGACTTCGACGTCGGCGCGCCCAACGAGGTGGGGCAGATGCTGCGCGCGCTCAAGGACATGAACGACAGCCTGCGCGAGATCGTCGGCGATGTGCGGGGCAGCATCGACCATATCAGCGCCGCCACGCGCGACATCGCCAGCGGCAACGCCGATGTGTCGTCACGGCTGGAGTCGCAAGCCACCAACCTGGAAGAGACCGCATCGTCGATGGAGCAGCTGACCTCCACTGTCAGGCAGAACGCCGACAACGCGCGCCAGGCCAACCAGCTGGTGATCAGCGCCGCCGACGTCGCCAGCCGCGGCGGCGAGGTGGTGTCGCAGGTGGTGCAGACCATGGGCGAGATCAACGAGAGTTCGCACAAGATTGTCGACATCATCAGCGTCATCGACGGTATCGCTTTCCAGACCAACATCCTGGCGCTGAACGCGGCCGTGGAGGCGGCGCGCGCGGGCGAGCAGGGCCGCGGCTTCGCCGTGGTGGCGTCCGAGGTGCGCAACCTGGCGCAGCGCTCGGCCGCCGCCGCCAAGGAAATCAAGGAGCTGATCGGCCGCAGCGTCGAGAAGGTCGAGGTCGGCAACCGGCTGGCCGACCAGGCCGGCGATGCGATGGGGGAGATCGTCACCAGCGTGCAGCGCATCACCGTCATCATGTCGGACATCGCCACCGCCTCGGCCGAGCAGGGCGCCGGCATCGAGCAGGTCAACCACGCCGTCACGCAGATGGACGACATGACCCAGCAAAACGCCGCCCTGGTCGAACAGACGGCGGCGGCCTCCGCCAGCCTGGAAGAGCAGACCCAGGCCCTGGTCGGCTCGATGAGCCGCTTTGTGCTGGGCAACGAGCGTGCTGCCGGCGGCGCCGCCACGCCGCGCCCGGCGGCCAGGCCTGTTGTGCAACAACAACGTTTGGCAATCCGGCATGGCTGAATAACAAGCTTGATCGATGCGTCATTCCTGCCTGCACGGCGGGCTGGATAGCCTTTTATTATTCAGTCCGCCCTCCTGAGGCACCAAATTTCTAACAGTAAATTCCCATTTGCTTATATTGCTCTTGCAATACCTGCTATCAATGAAAGAAAATACCGCCTTTCTGCAAGACGGTGCATTCTAGTCATCGAAAAACGGCCTCACCTCCGCTTGCGCCGCCACGGTCACGATAGATGACCGGGTGGTATCAAAAAGAAAGAGAGAACAGGAGACACTGTTTTTAACTCTTTGCCTTACCTTAAATCGGGAAATTGAATGATCAAACTGTCGAAGATGCACAAGCGCCTGCTGGCGCTGAGCGCCGTGATGCCTATCGGTAGCGCCCTGGCGCAAACCGCCGCTGAACCGCAACTGGAAACCGTCACCGTCACCGCCCAGCGCCGTGCCGAAAACATCAAGGACGTGCCGGTCTCGGTCACCCTGCTGAAGGACGAGAAGCTGGACGTGCTGCTGTCCGGTGGCCAGGACATCCGCCTGCTGGCCGGCAAAGTGCCGTCGCTGAACGTGGAATCGTCGAACGGCCGCACCTTCCCGCGCTTCTACATCCGCGGCTACGGCAACACCGACTTCAGCACCTTCGCCTCGCAGCCGGTCTCGCTGGTGTACGACGACGTGGTGCAGGAAAACGGCATCCTGAAAGGTTTCCCGATCTTCGACGTGGCTGGTGTGGAAGTGCTGCGCGGCCCGCAGGGCACGCTGTTCGGCCGCAACACCCCGGCCGGCGTGGTCAAGTTTGAATCCGAAAAACCGAACACCAAGAAGGTGGAAGGCTATTACAACCTGTCGTGGGCGACCCACAACACCATCAACGCCGAAGGCGCCGTCAACGTGCCGCTGTCGAGCGAATGGGCAATGCGCGTGTCGACCCTGCGCCAGCACCGCGACAACTTCGTCGACAACACCTTCACCAAGCAGAACGATGTGCTGGAAGGTTACAACGAACACGCCGAGCGCGTGCAGTTCCTGTACACCCCTGGCACCACCTTCAGCGCCTTGTTCAATGTGCACTCGCGCACCACCGACGGCAGCGCCCGTCTGTTCCGCGCCAACCTGATCAAGAAGGGCAGCAACGACTTCGCCGACGGTTACGACTTCACCAAGATCGCCACCAACGGCCAGAACATGCAGAGCCTGAGCACCAATGGCGCCAACGCGCGCCTGAGCTGGGACCTGGGCGCGGTCAAGCTGTTCTCGATCACCGGCTACGAAGCCGTGGACAACTACTACAGCCGCGGCGACATCGACGGCGGCAGCCCGGCCGGTCCTGGCTTCATTCCGTTCCAGGTGCAGACCGGTGGGGGCCTGAGCGGCCTGCACCAGTACACCCAGGAATTCCGTGTCGAGTCGAAGAACCCGGGTCCGCTGAACTGGCAGAGCGGCGTCTACTACTTCAAGGAAAGCGCCAGCGGTTACAGCGACAACTTCGACAGCAACACCCAGGCTCAGACCTCGCACCTGGCCAGCCACCAGAACAACACCGCTTCGGCAGTGTTCGGCTCGTTGACCTATGACGTGTCGGACCAGCTGGTGCTGCGCGGCGGCCTGCGCTACACCCACGACCAGAAAGACTTTGCCACCACCTCGCGCGTCAACGTGACGCAGACCGGTCCAGATTCGGTCGCCGAGAGCAAGAACAAAGCCAACTGGGACATGAGCGCGACCTACAAGATCAACCAGGACGTCAACGCCTACGCCCGCGTGGCGACCGGCTTCCGCGCGCCGAGTATCGCTGCCGCGTCGGCATCGGTGCCGATCACAGTGGCCGATGCGGAAACCATCGTGTCGTACGAAGCCGGTATCAAGGCCGACCTGTTCAACCGCCGCGCCCGCGCGTCGGTCAGCATCTACAACTACGACGTGAAGAACCAGCAGCTGACCGTGGTGGGCGGCACCTCCAATGTGACCAAGCTGATCAACGCAGCCAAGACCGCCGGCCGCGGCCTGGAAGCGGACTTCGAAGCCTTCGTGACGCCTGACTTCAAGGTCACCGCCGGCGGTTCGTACAACTTCACCAAGATCGAAGATCCATCGCTGTCGGTCGCCAAGTGCGGTTCGTGCACCGTGACCGATCCGCTGAACGCGGCCGGCCGCGTCATCATCGACGGCAACCCGCTGCCGCAGGCGCCCAAGGTCATCCTGAACGCGACCGCGCGCTACAACTGGGCGCTGGCCGACGGCAACCTGTTCGTGCTGACCGACTGGGCCTACCGCAGCAAGATCAACTTCTTCCTGTACGAAGCCAAGGAATTCACCGGCAAGGCCATGGTCGAAGGCGGCCTGCGCGTGGGTTACAACTGGCAGGGCGGCAAGTATGAAGTGGCAGGCTTCGCTCGCAACATCACCAACACCGAGCGCATCGTCGGCGCGATCGACTTCAACAACCTGACCGGCTTCGTCAACGAACCGCGTCAGTTCGGTGTGCAGTTCAAGGGCAGCTTCTGATTTTTTGGAAATTTGCCCGCTAGCCTAGACAGCTAGGAATTGGCCGTATATAATGCGGCCTCTTTTCCCTGATAGCTCAGTTGGTAGAGCGACGGACTGTTAATCCGCAGGTCCCTGGTTCGAGTCCAGGTCGGGGAGCCAGAACACAAAAAAAGCCCAGCCTTAACCGGCTGGGCTTTTTGCTTTTTGCTTTTTGAGTCAAGAGGCCAGCAACCGCTATTTTTGCGAGCGGAACGGAAACCTTAACTGCTTCAAGAAACCATCCGGCATATAGTCGCCCTGCACGCCATATTTTTCGGGAAAGCCCTGTTGACCCTTGATAGCAGTGCCGAACAGGTGATCCAGGAAGGCGTAGTGCGCCGCGTAGTTTCGGTCAATCGCGACGTCGTCGGAGGAGTGATGCCAGTGATGGAAATCCGGCGTGACGATTAGATATCTCAATGGTCCCCACCGCAGGTGTACATTCGCGTGATTAAACACCGCCTGGAAGCCGACGATGATGATATAGGCATCCATCACATCTTTATCAAAGCCGAGTACGTACAACGCTCCCAGCACGCCAACACGGGTACAGATCAGCTCTAGCATGTGCTGGCGCGAACCGGCCAGCCAATCCATGGTTTTAGCCGAATGATGTACCGCATGAAACCGCCATAGGAACGGCACTTCGTGATAGCTGCGATGGAGCCAGTATTGCATCAAGTCGGCCGCCAGTATGCACAGCAGGAGTTGCGGCAGGAATGGAATAGCCTGTACCGCATCGTGCACGCCGTCGTTCAACATCCAGCCGAACAGGCGGTGGATGGCGAAGTTCACCGTCAGCAGCGCCAGGCCGACAATGAAATGGTTGACCGCGAAGTGCACCATGTCGGTCTGCCATTCTTTACGGAACAGTAGTTGGCCTTTATAGAGTGGAAAGAGTTTTTCCAGCACGGCGAAAATAGTGGTGGAGCCAAGTAGGTCGAGGATGAACCAATCCAGACCAATGTATGGCGTATGGTCGGGAAAATCCGTGACAGGTATGTGCGAACCGCCAGCGGCTACGCAGATCAATACGAGCACACCTGCGACTGCGTTAAGGCGGCGTTTGCGCCTGAACAGCACGTTAAGCAGGCTGATTGAACCGGACAGCACCAGCGCGGCAAATAGGATATGGCGTATCACGTCGGGCGAGTAGGCATGCCTCAGTTCGGGCGTGGTCAAATATTGCGGGTAGTGGAACGCAGCCACGCCTAGCAAAGACAATATCGCCAGCGTTAGCGCCAGCACGCCGCTGGCCAGTCCCAATCCTTGGGGCAGTGGCCCGCTCTGCTTGAGCAGTTCGGTCGTTTCCTGAACCGCAGTGCTGACTTGGCTGATAACTTTGTTTTTCATCAAGCCTCTCCAAATATCGCTCATAATATATTTCCAAAATAATAACTCAAGTTGAGTCCAGGTGGGACCCTCCGCGATACATTTGGTCCTCCGGAGATCATGTGAAGAGCCAAGCCTTCACCTTCGGCGGTTGGCGTATTAAGTCGTTAACCCACGTCAACTTTCTGGTGGATCGATCACGGCAGTAATGCTTCTCTTATCTGATGGCCGAGCCCAGTGCGTATACGAGCGGGTTCCGCGATTGTTAAATAGTCATGTCTTCCATGCTATATTTGCGCCTTACCACTTTGACGGGATGGCGCGAAATGTTGAAGAAATTGTTTGGTGTGGTTGTGCTGGCCTTGCCCATGGCGGCCGGATGGTGCGCGCAACCGCTGCCGGTGCAGGTGCGGCTGACGCATGTGGCGCCCGATACCTGGCGCGCCGATTATCAGTTCTCGCAGCCGGTGACGGCGATGCAGTTCGCGCCGGTCGGCGAGTTCCGCAAATCCGCATGGAAGGTGTTGACGCCTGGCGTGACGCTGACCACCGGCGGCGAGCTGGACGCGCTGGTCGCCGCCGATGGCAAACCGCTGCGGCAGCTCAGCGTGGAAATCTCCACCTTCGATCAACTCGTCGAGAAGCAATACGTCGCCATGGACCGCTTCTCCGACGGCGGGCGCCTGATCTATCTGGGCTTCCTCCAGGGTAAAGCCCGGCTTGGCAAGCAGGTGCGTAATATCGCTGCCAACTTCACGCTGGAGGGACTCGGCAACGAAACCGTGCTGGTGCCCGCCACGCCGGCCGCGCCGTCCAACAGCGCGACACCCTATGCCTACTTCGGCCCGCAGTCGCCGGTACCCGCCGGCGAGGCGCAGGTGCTGCTCGACCCGATGCTCTCCGCCTGGGCCAAGGAAACCCTGCTCGACACTACCGCCAAAATGTCCACCTACTACACGACGGCCTATCGGCAGAAGTTGCGGCAGCCCTTGCTGCTGCTGGTGGCCGTCAGCGATACCGCGTCGTCGGGCTTGTCGATCAAGGGCGGCGTGGTCGGTGCGCAGATCGCCTACCGTCTTGGCGGCACGGCCTTGCTGACCGCCGACAGCCCCAGGAAACGGGAGCTTATCGCCAAGGTGGTGGCGCATGAAATGGCGCATCTGTGGCAGAACAATGTGCGCCGTGGCGGCATCAGCGAGCGGTCGCCGCCGTGGGTGCACGAGGGCGGTGCCGAGGCGATGGCGCTGGATGGCTTGCTGCGCAGCGGTATCTGGAGCGCCGAACAGGGCCAGGCCTTCACCGATGCCACGCTGAGCGAATGCGAGAAGCTGGAGCACCGCTTCGACAGCTATCGCGGCATTTACGCCTGCGGCTTCGAGCGCTACAGCAAGCTGAAGGTCGACATCGTGCCCCTGTGGCGCGACATGATCGCGGCCGCCGACAGCAAGGGCGAAATCTACAGCGAGGCGATGATCACCTCGCTTGCTGCGCGCGCGGGCAAGCCCGCGCCTTGACGTGCGTCAAAGGAGGGGGCGGGGCGCTTCTTATCATGGTAGTCCACACACTTGAAGGAGGCTGCCATGGCTAACAGTTTGATGCGTATCGATCCGTTCCGCGACCTGGCCCGTTTCGATCCTTTCCGCGACATGGACGAGATGTTCCGTGACTTTGCACCGTCGGCGTGGCGCGGCGCCGATGTGGCGCCGCGCATGCGGATGGATGTGAGCGAGACCGAAAAGGAGTATCTGGTCAAGGCCGAAATTCCCGGCGTGCAGAAGGAGGACATCAAGGTCGCCGTGAACGGCAATCAGGTGTCGCTGAGCGCGGAAGTCAAGGAAGAACAGCCGGCCAGCGCCGGCAAAACCGGCACCCTGCGCACCGAGCGCTACTACGGACAGGTGCAGCGCAACTTCACGCTGCCGCAGGAGGTGGATGATGACCAGGCCGAGGCACGCTACGAAAACGGCGTGCTGCACCTGACGCTGCCGAAAAAGGTCGGCACCGGCGGCAAGCAGCTGTCCATCCAATAATCAGTGCGAGGGGGCGTTGCAGGCCGGGTCGGCGTCCCAGCGACCGGAGCAGATGCGCGAGCGGCACAGCATGCCTTCGATCAGCCCCAGCTGTTTGCAGCGGGCCAGCAGTTGTGCCGTGCTGTCGCCGTCCTGGCGCTCGACCACATCGCGGTTGCGTTCGGGCAGGACGGCTGCCGGCTTGCCTGCGTGCGCGACCAGCGCGGTGAGCAGGGCGACATCGGTATCGCCGGCCGCCGCCGGTGGCGCGACAGCGGCGGAACGAGCCACCGGTAAGCGCGCGGTGCTGACCGCGGCTGCGGTGCTTGCTGCTGCCTGCCGGTGCATTGTGCCGGGTGTGTGCGGCGCTTCGGATTTCGCCAGCGCGGGCCTGGCCGGAGCGGGCGCGGCCGCGGATGACGGAGCTGATGACGGGCGAGTCTCCGGCGCGGGCGAGAGCCTGACTATCGGTTCGTTCACGATAGCCGCCGGCTGTTCAGGCGGCGGGGCGGCAGCAGCTTGGCGTTCGACCGCCCCGGACGGTTGCGGGGCGATGCGTGTACTCGTGCTCCTGCTGCGGCCGTGCGCGAATGAGTCAGGGGTAAGGGTATGGTCGTGCACCAGCCACGCGACCGTGCACATGGAGGCCAGCATCAGTCCCAGGCCGATGGTCCAGCCATCGATGGTCCAGCCGCTGGCACGCGGCGGCTTGACCGCAGGCTTGGGACCGTGTTCCAGATGCGCCAGTATGCGCTTGCCATCGTCCGCCGCGACACGGTTGGAACTCATCAGCTCGGGTTTTTGCTTCGACGTATCCACGGTATTTCCTCCCAATTTGATCTGGTCTTTCACGCCGCTTGCCGGAGCGCCTAGGATGAGGCGTTCCAGTCCCTCAGTGTCCGTTCTGTAGGGCAATCTTGCTTTGATGGAGCGCACCATGTTTCTCTTTTCGGTCTTGCTGTTTTTCATTCTGGCCTGCGTGGGCGCCTGGCTGGCGTTGTTTCCCGCCGGTCGGGACGTGGTGGCGCAGTCGATGTCGACCATGGGCAGGCGCATCGAACAGCGGCTGCGCGGCGGCTACCGGCAGGGCGCGCGGCAGGCGGCGCAGGCCGGACGCGGGGCCGGCGGCGGCGTGCTGCGCGTGCTGCGGTTCTTGCAGCATCGTTATCTATTAATTCTGTCGGCCCTGGTGCTGCTGACCGTGCCGCCGATGCTGGCGCTGGTGCTCAGCGGACGCAGCATGCTGGACGGCTACGACAGCGACAGCCACGCCATCAACGATCAGGTCGCCGAACTGCTGAAGGGCGAGCAGCTGGCGGTACCGGCGCCGCTGCCGCCGCCGGTCTTCACGACGGCCGAGGTGACGCTGGTGCGGCCGCTGCTCGATGGCGCCAATCGCAACTGGCAGCTGCTCGACCCGGATTTCGCGCAGCGCCTGCTGCTGGTGTTCAGGATCATGAAAGACACGCACGGCTACGACATGGCCATCCTGGAGGGCTATCGCAGCCCGGAGCGGCAGAACGCGCTGGCTGCCGCCGGTCCCGGTGTGACGAACGCCAAGGCCTTCCAGAGCTATCACCAGTTTGGTCTGGCGGCCGACTGCGCCTTCCTGCGCGACGGCAAATTGCTGATCTCCGAAAAAGATCCATGGGCCATGCGCGGCTACCGCCTGTACGGCGAGGTGGCCGAATCGGTCGGCCTGCGCTGGGGCGGACGCTGGGCCATGATGGACTTCGGCCACGCTGAATTACGGGTGGCCGGTACCGTGCGGAAATAGCACGGCACGCGGCGATAGTTGCGCCGCATCAAGAAATCCCTGCTTGGTTGGTGGCAACATTGCTCGGTCCGCTTGCTGCTCAGGCGCTATCGTTCAAGCCAGCCTAGACCATAATGCGAAGAATTTGGCACGTTCTCACCGATACCCGCCTCTTGACCATCATCGGACTGACTGCGATGGCGGCCCTGTTCTACCTCGGCGCGCAAGTGCTGGAGCTGGCCCTGATCTGGGCGCTGGCGGCCACGGTGCTGATGCTGCTGCTGGCCGGCCTGGCCTGGCTGTGGCGACGCCGGCGCGCCCGCCGCGAATCCGAGCAGCTGGGCGCGGCCATCGGCGCCCAGGCAGCCACCGAGGCGCAGGCGCGCGACCAGTCCGGCGCCGAGGTCAAGGCCATCCGCGATGGCATGCTGAAGGCGATCGACACCATCCGCGGTTCGAAGATGGGCATCGTGTCCGGCACGCGCGCCTTGTACGAGCTGCCGTGGTACATGATCATCGGTAATCCCGCGGCCGGCAAGAGTACGGCCATCACCAACTCCGGCCTGCAGTTCCCTTTCGCCGACGGCAAGATCGTGCAGGGCGTGGGCGGTACGCGCAACTGCGACTGGTTCTTCACCACCGACGGCATCCTGCTCGACACGGCGGGCCGCTACTCGGTGCAGGAGGAGCACCGCGCCGAATGGTTCGGCTTCCTGGACTTGCTGAAGAAGTACCGCCGCCGCGCGCCCATCAACGGCATCCTGATCGCGGTCAGCATCGCCGAACTGCGCGGCGACGATCCGGAGGCCGGCATCAAGCTGGCGCGCAGCCTGCGCAAGCGCGTACAGGACCTGATCGAGCGGCTGGAGGTGTTCGCACCGGTGTACGTGGTGTTCACCAAGGCCGATCTGATCGCGGGCTTCGGCGAGTTCTTCGCGCGCGCCGAGCGCACCGAGCGCGAACGCGTGTGGGGCGCGACCATGCCCTACAAGCGCAACGCCGGCAGCCAGCAGATGATGACCTTCTTCGACCACAGTTTCGATGAATTGTGCGCCGGCCTGAAGGAACTGAGCCTGGCCAATATGAGCCAGCAGCGGCACGACCGCATGGAGCCGGGCGTGTTCACCTTTCCGCTGGAGTTCTCGACGATACGCGCGCCGCTGCGCAGCTTCCTCGTCACGCTGTTCGAAGAGAACCCGTTCCAGTTCAAGCCCGTGTTCCGCGGCTATTACTTCACCAGCGCCTTGCAGGAGGGCGCGGCGGTCAGCGAACAGTCGCAGCGGCTGGCCAAGCGCTTCGACCTGTCCCTGCCGGACGCACCGCCCGCCGCCGGCAGCGGGCAGTCCGGATTCTTTCTGCTGAATTTATTCCGCAACGTGATCTTCGCGGACAAGGATCTGGTGTCGCAATACGCCAGCAAGCATAAGGTCAAGCTAACCTATGCGGCGTTCTTTGCGGCGGCGGTTTTGCTGGGCGTATCGCTGGGCGGCTGGAGCTGGTCGTATCTCGGCAACCGGCAACTGGTCAACAACGTCCAGGCGGACCTGGACAAGGTGATCAAGCTGCAGGCGAAGCGGCTGGACCTGCAATCGCGGCTGGAGGCGCTGGAGGTCCTGCAGGACCGCATCGAGCAGCTGGACAAATACCGCGAGGACCGGCCATGGTCGCTGCGTATGGGGCTGTATCAGGGCGAGCTGTTGCAGCGCAAGCTGCGCGAGGAATACTTCGCCGGCGTGCGGGAGGTGATGCTCAAGCCGGTGGTCGCCAACCTGGAGACGCTGCTGTCGGAGATGAACGCTCATGCCGACCAGTTGCAGGCGCCCGGCGCACCGGCTGCCGCGCCATCGGCGCCTGCCGCCGCGCCGGGCCGCCAGTATCAGGAAGCCTCCGCCGTCAACGTCGAAGACGCCTACAACGCCTTGAAGAGCTATCTGATGCTGGCCGATACCGCGCGCGCCGAACCTGGACACCTGAACGACCAGCTGACCCGTCACTGGCGCGGCTGGCTGGAAAACAACCGCGGCGCCATGCCGCGCGAGCAGATGATACACAGCGCTGAACGGCTGATGACCTTCTACCTCGCGCAGATCGCCGATCCCTCCTGGCCGCGCATCGAGCAGAAGCTGGCGCTGGTCGATCAGGCGCGCGAGAACCTGCGCCGCGTGGTGCGCGGCATGCCGGCCCGGGAGCGCGTCTACGCCGACATCCGCGCCCGCGCCAACACGCGCTTCCCGGCGATGACGGTGGCGCGCATCGTGGACGAGCCAGATCAGGCGCTGGTCACCGGCAGCTACGCCATCGCCGGCGCCTACACCCGCGAGGCATGGGAGAAGTTCGTGCAGGACGCCTTCCGTGAAGCCGCCACGCACGAACTGCAAAGCGCGGACTGGGTCCTGAAAACCGCCGCCCGCGACGACCTGACGCTGGAAGGCAGTCCCGAACAAATCCAGAAGGGACTGACCGATTTGTACAAGGCCGACTACGCGCGCGAGTGGCAGAAGTTCGTCCAGGGCGTCACCGTCGCCAACCTGAATGGCTTCGACGCCGCGGTCACTGCGATGAACCGCCTGGGCGACCCGCAGTCCTCGCCCATTGCCAAGCTGCTGATCACCATCCACCAGCAGACATCGTGGGACAACCCGGCCATCGTGAGCGCCGAGTTGAAGGAGGCGCAGACCGGCTTTGTCAACTGGGTCAAGACCAGCGTGCTGCGGCGCGGGCCTTCGCAAGTCAGCGTCAACCTGCAGATGGAGCCCGCGCGTACCGACAGGCCGATGGGGCCCATCGGCCGCGAGTTCGCCGGCGTCGGCAAGCTGGTGGCGGCCAGGGATAGGGACGCATCGCTGATGCGGTCCTACATGGAGGCACTGTCCAAACTGCGCAGCCGCCTGAATCAATTGAAGAACCAGGGCGACCCCGGCCCGGGCGCGCGCCAGTTCATGCAACAGACGCTGGAAGGCAGCGGCTCCGAACTCGCCGACGCGTTACGCTACGTCGACGAGCAAATGCTGACCGGGATGAGCGACGCGCAGAAGCAATCCATCCGTCCCATCCTGGTGCGGCCATTGATGCAGACCTTCGCCGTGCTGGTCGGCCCGGCCGAAGCGGAGATCAACAAGACCTGGCTGGCGCAGGTCTACGAGCCGTTCCAGCAGTCGCTGGCCAACAAGTATCCGTTCTCGCCGAACGCCCATATCGAAGCCGGCAATGCCGAAATCGCCCAGTTCTTCGGGCCGGACGGCTTGATCGCCAAGTTCGCCACCGGCGCAATGGGGCCGCTGGTGCTGCGGCGCGGCGACGTGCTGGCGGCGCGCACCTGGGCCGACATGGGCATCACGCTATCGCCGCAGACCGTGGCGCGTTTCCCCGGCTGGATCGCGCCGATAGGCGCCGGCGGCGTCGCCTCGTCGCCGGCCGCCGCGCAGACCGTCTTCCAGATCCAGCCTATGCCGGCGCCCGGCACGCTGGAGTACACGGTCGATATCGACGGCCAGCAGCTACGCTATCGCAACACGCCGGCGCAGTGGACCAATATGGTTCATCCGAGTCCGCAGGGAGCGCCCGGTGCGCGCATCACGGCGGTGGCTTTCGATGGCCGCAGCGTGGAGGTGTTTAATGAACCTGGCCAGTTCGGCCTGAAACGCATGATCGACGCGGCGGCCAAGCAAAAGCGCGACGGCGGCGTGTTTGAACTGCGCTGGACCAGCGGCGCGATCACGGTGGCGATGGGACTGAAGATCATCAGCAGTCCTGACAGCAGCGGGGCGGCGCCGCAGGACCAGGGCTTCCGCGGGATGAAGCTGCCGGAAACGCTCGTCGGAGCGGCGCCATGAAGCGGCCGTCGCAAACCGCGCGCATCGGCTACTTCGGCAAGCTGCCCACGCGCGCCGACTTTATCAAGGCCGCCGACAACCCGGCGCTGGCCCATCTGCTGGATGGCTGGTTGGCCGATGTCATGAACCTGCTCAGCGTCGATCCGCGCTGGAAGCTCAATTACGACGCCTTGCTGCCGTTGGATTTCGCCTTTGTCGGCACGCGCAGCAAGCGTGCCATCGCCGGCCATCTGCGGGCCAGCAGTGACCTGTCGCAGCGGCGTTATCCCTTCCTCGGCATGAGCGCCATCGAGATCGATGATCCGCGCGGCTTTGTCGCGCGCAGTCCGCTGGTGCTGGCGCCGTTGTGGAATATCCTGGAGCCGCTGGCAAGCCAGGTGTTCGACGCGGCGGAGCCGGAAGGCTGCTTGCAGGAGATGGCCGCCACCACCGTCGATATCGATCCCGGCGCTGCGGACCACCAGCAGCTGTTCATGGATTTCCTTGATCGTCACAACGTCGCCGGACTGGAGGCGATGCTGGGCCGGCCGGCGGTGCGGCAGATGATACTGGCGATCGGCCTGCTGCTGCAGCCGGTGCGCCGCAGCGGCGCCGCGCGCCTCGATAAGAGCCTGGTGCTGCCGTTGCCGCCGGCGCCGCGCCAGCGCTATCTGGTGGCGGCGTTCTGGCTCGATTTGATCATCCCTTTTTTGCAGCAGGCCGATTTCGAACTGAGCCTGTTCTTTGGCGAACAGCGTGAGCAATCGGTGCTGGTGGTCGGCTTCGGCGGCGCCGCGCCGGAGACCCTGCAAGCGGTGATCGATCCGCTTTGCGCGGCCGGGCAGCAGATCACCTTCGACTACGCGGGCTGGGTCGATGAACTGATCGCCGGCGACGCCAATGTGCAGAAGCTGTCGGCATACCTGGAGCAGGGCCAGTTGTCGCTGCGCTCGGCCCATGCGCTGTTTCACGAAACCTTTGCCTGATAAGGAGCTATGCGATGCGCCAGCGGACCCTCTGGCCGGCGGTAATGCCGGCCTTGCTATTTACCTCGCTCTATTGTGCCGCGCAGATGCCGCCGCTGGCGACGCCCAAGCCAGGACAGATACTGGTCAGCGGCGCAGTGCCCGACGAGGCCAGCAAAGTCGCCATGCTTCAGCGCCTGCGCGATTTGTACGGCGCCGACCGCGTCGTCGATCAGATCGCGATCTCGCCGGTATCGCTGCCGCCCAACTGGAACGCCTATGTGCAAAAGCTGATCCAGGCCAATCTGAAACTGATCAGCAAAGGCGAGCTGAAAATCGACGGCACCAACGTCACGGTGCGCGGCGAGGTGGCCAACGAGGCGCAGCGCCAGCAGATCGCCAGCGATATCGCCACCAGCCTCAATCCCAGCTACACCGTCAACAACGGCTTGCGCGTCAGCGCGGCGGAGCAGAACCTGCTGGACGAAACGCTGGCCAGGCGCATCATCGAATTCGAGAGTGGCAAGGCGACCTTGACCGCGTCCGGTAAGGGCATCCTGGACGAGATGGCGGCCGCGCTGCAGAAGGTCAAGGGCAAGAAGGTGGAGGTGATTGGCCACACCGACAACGTCGGACTGCGGGAGAGTAACCTGGCGCTGAGCCAGGCGCGTGCGGAAGCCGTGCGCACCTACCTCGCCGGCAAGGGGATTCCGGCGGAGATGGTCATGGTGTCGGGGCAGGGGCCGGACCGGCCGGTGGCCGAGAACAGCAACGCGGAAGGACGCGCACGCAATCGCCGCATCGAATTCCGCGTTGCCCAGTAAGGTTCAGGGCAGGGTGATAGTCACGAAGGCCGGGCGCGGCGCCAGCTTCACCAGGTCGCTGTAGCCGGCCAGCGTGTTCTCTGTCGAATGCGACAGCGACGACGACAGCCCGATGTAGGCACTCAAGCCTATCAGCGCGAACACTGCGGACATGGCCCAAAGCGGCGTATTGCTGCGCAGCTTGTGGACGATCTGGTCCGGCCGCTCGGCTTGCGGCGCGAAGCCTTTGCTCTTGCCCTGGATATGGGCGATTTCGTCGCCGACCCGCGCGGTCATGTAGGCCAGCTTGTCGCCGGAATCCAGCGCGTACTTGCCGCGAAAGCCGATCAGCAGGCACATATGGAACACCTGCAGCGCCGGCAGGCGTGCGCCGCCGCCGCTGCGCAAGGCTTCGAGGCGATCGAAGAAGTGTTCGCCGGCCAGTTGATCGCCGAAGATCACCAGCTGCAGCGGGCGTCGTTCCCAGGCGTAGCGTATCGGAAAGGACGACGACAAGATGATCTCGTCCAGCGCCGCGCAGAAGGCATATTTGGCGGCGTCGATGTCATCGCCTTGTGCGCGCAGCTTGCGTGCCTCGCGGTCGAATTCCGCCAGGTAGGCGGTGATGGTGTCGAGGAAGTGGGTCTCTTCCGGCGGCACGCTGCCGTTCTTCAGCATGAACAGCAGGTAGAAGCCTTCCTGCAGCAGGTCCACCAGCGTCTGTACGTGGCCGTAGCCGGGCTGCTGCTGGCGGCGCTGGCCACCCATCAGCGTCGGAATGGCGCGGCGCTCGACGGGGGGCGTCATGCTGTCACCGCGATCAGGCCGAGGCGCAGGTCGCGTATGCCTGCCGGGACGTAGATCGAAATCGACTGTGCTTTCAACATCTGCTCGTATAGCATGCCTTTGCCCTCCAAGGCGAAGTAGTAGGTGTCTGGCTGGATGGGGATCGCCGCCGGTACTTGCGGCGCGTGGGTGATCTTCACGCCGGGCATGGCGGACAGCACGCATTTCTCGACATCGTCCGGTGCGCCGACCTTGACGCGCAGCGGCGCGATCTCCACCAGTTCAAGCGCCGACAGCGACGCGCTGACCGCGAGGTACAGCGTGGTGCGCTGATCGATCTTGCCGGAATCGAGCTTGCCCAGGTGGTAGCTGGGTTTGTCCTCCGACAGGGCAATCGAGAAGTACTTGGTCGAGATGACCGTATCCAGCAGGTCGCGGATGATGTGATCGAGGCCGGAGAAACACTGCGCCAGGTCCTCATGCCGGTAGCCCGGCAGGTGCATCAACGAATACTGCTTGGAGTAGGTCATCATGGCGCCAGCCAGCGCAAGCAGCGCTTCGAACAGGCGCTCGGGATGCAGCTCGGGATTGCGGACGTAGTGCATCAGCGCCGCAGCGGACGTGCTGACCGTGTGCAGCAGCCAGAATGACGAGACGTCGCCCGAGCGGAACTCGATCACATTGCGGCTAGGTTCACGCATATGGCCTTGCAGCGATTGCACCTTGGCCTGCAAGGCGTCCATGAGCCGGTCCAGCAGCGCCTTCAGGCCCGCTGCGCTGGCGATCGATACCGCCGGCGGGATGAATTGAGGATCCGGCTCGAAACCGCCGGTGACCATGCGCCGCAAGCGAATCACCGGGATGCAGTCGAAGGCGCCCAGCGGCTCCTGGTCCGACACCAGTCGCGCGGATTTCTTCAGATAGCTGACCTCCGTGCCGACGGCCTGCGTGTACAGGTCCGCCGTGTCGCGCGTGGTTTGGCGGTAGCGGGCGTTGTTCGGCTGTTCCCCGGTCGCGGCGTTGCCACCGCCGGGTGACAGTGTGGGCAAGGCGACGTAGAAGGTCAGGTCCTGCAAGGTCGCTGGCAGCATGGACAGATCGATGGCCGCAGGAAGAGGATCGCTGGCTGGTGCGTCGACGATTTCGCCGTCGCGGAAAATCGCCGACAGCGACTGCAAGCGCAAGCGGTCGGTCTTCAGCGCGTCCAGGTCCCACTCGATTTTGCGTACACCCCACAGATAAGGATGCAGCGCCTGGGCAGTCTGCTGCAATCGCGCTTCGTGGTACTGGTCCTGCTGCTGGAAATGCTGCGGACGCAGGAACAAACCCTCGCCCCAAAGAACTTTGGACGGAATACTCATACTGCCTCCGATTTTATTGACAACGGACCGAGGCCAGCGGCTTGCCGGCCTCGCTGGAAGCTGCCGCGCCAGCGCCTGCGCCGACGCTCATCGCGCAAGCGTGCAGGCCGACAGTGATGCCGGATTTTTCCGCATCGCCGGCGGCGAACGCCAGCCGCCAGCGCTGCTCCGCAGGTGAGCGGAACAGCGCAACCACGCCGATGTAGTAAGCCTCGCGCGTGACCTGCTCGATGATCTCGTAGCGCTGCCCTGGGATCAGCATCACTTCCTTGACCTCCAGCAGATCGTTGCCGAGCAATTCACGTTCTCCGCGTGCGCTGAGGAAGCCGTCGAATGGTATCTGCTGAAACGCTGCCGACTGCCGCAGCTTATAGATCCGCGCCGCCAGCGCCAATGGCTGGGAACCTGCGCCGGCATTGAGGTTCTGACTTGCGTGCAAACGGATCGCCACATTGCGAGGCGGCTTTTGCGCATCCGGGAGTTCAGCGCATCCCTGTAACGCCAGCAGCCCCGCGATAACGATAGTCTTCTGCGCGTTCATATTTTCTCCAGACGATGCAGTCATTAGAACGAAAGGTTGCAGATCGAAAATTGATTCGGCGCAAGTAAAGCGGCAACGAAACAGTAGTTGAGTCAGCGCAATGGCGGGCGCGGGCATTCATGAATAATGGGTTCCCTCATGACCGCATACGCAAAAGGAGAATTTGATGATCACTCCAAGAACCTGGTTGCCCTGCATGGCGAGCTTGTTGCTGCTGTCGGCTTGTGCGACTGACGGCGACCCGGTCCGCAGCGACAAGCTGCAAGCGTCGACGCTGGAACATGCGCTAGCCGAAGCCGATACCGCGCTGGCATCCGGCCAGAGCGACAAGGCGCAGACTATCCTGAAAAGCGCCGCAACCAGCTACCCGGCCGACAAGACGCCCTGGCTGCATATGGCGCAGATCAAGTTCGACCGCGCCAGCTATGGCGAAGCGATCACGAATGCGTTGGAGGCATTGCAGCGAGATCCCAACGACAAACTCGGTAACAGCATCGTCGCCGTTAGCGGCCTGCGTTTGTCGACCAAGGCGCTGGCGGACCTGAGCCAGCAAAACAATCTCAGTGGCTCGCTGCGGTCCGAAGCGCAGGACCTGGCCAAGCTGCTGCGCAGCAGCCTGGGAGAGGATGTGCTGGTGCCCACCTCAAACAACGCCGCGCACAAGACGGCTCCCGCGGCAGCCATCAGCAGGAAGGCTCTCCTCGCGCCGGCGGCGCCGCATCCTAAGGCGAGCAACCAATCCAACAGCAGCGACCCTTTCGGCGGATTGAAGTAAGTCCGCCGCCCGCGTTTTCCTTTTCGATGGAGTGTGTATGGCTAACGGAGACAGTGTACAAAAGCGCCTGACCAAGGTGCGGCCGCCACGGGTTCAGATGACGTATGACGTGGAGATCGGCGACGCGATGGAAAACAAGGAGCTGCCGTTTGTTGTCGGCGTGGTTGGCGACTTCGGTGGCAATTCGGAAATTGAAAAGAAGCGCCTGAAGGACCGCAAATTCGTCAGCATCGATAGTGGCAATTTCGACGAGGTGCTGAGCGGCGTTGAACCCGTGGCGCGCTTCCAGGTGCCGAATCAACTCAGCGGCGGTGACACCAGCTTCAATGTGGAGTTGCGGTTCAAGGCGATGTCGGATTTTCGTCCGGAGGCGGTGGTGCGGCAGGTCGAGCCGCTCAGCAAGCTGCTGGAAGCGCGCAGCAAGCTCGCCGACCTGCGCAACAAGCTGGCCGGCAACGACAAGCTGGAGGACATCCTCAGCGAGGTGCTGAAGAATACCGACAAGCTGGCCAGCTTAAAGTCCACAAAGGGAGGCTGATATGTCCGTACAAGCGAACCAGATGCAGGAAGCCGCGCCTGTGGTGGAAGGCGCCAGCCTGCTGGACCAGATCGTCGAGCAAAGCAAGGTCGCCAAGTCCAATGTGGAACATGAGCGTGCCAAGGACATCATCTCGGAACTGGTCAGCCAGGTATTGGATGGAACGGTGGTCGTATCGAACAATCTGTCGGCCACGCTGGATGCGCGCCTGGCGGAGCTGGATCGGCTGATCTCCAGCCAGCTGAGTGCCATCATGCACGCGCCGGCTTTTCAGAAGCTGGAGCAAAGCTGGACCGGGCTGCATTATCTGGTCAAGAACTCGGCCACCGGTCAGGGGCTGAAGATCCGTATGCTCAACGCCACCAAGCGCGAGCTGGTGAAGGACTTCCAATCGGCGCTGGAGTTCGACCAGAGCTCGATGTTCAAGAAGGTCTACGAGGAAGAATTCGGCACCTTCGGCGGCGCGCCCTACGCGGCGCTGCTGGGAGACTTCGAAATCTCGCGCCAGCCGGAAGACATGTATTTCATCGAGCAGATGTCGCACGTCGCCGCCGCCTCGCATGCGCCGTTCATCGCTTCGGCCGCGCCTGAGTTGTTTGGTCTGGAGAGTTACGGCGACCTGGCCAAGCCGCGCGACTTGTCCAAGGTGTTCGACACCGTGGAATACGCCAAGTGGAAGGCCTTCCGCGAATCGGAGGACTCGCGCTACGTCGGCCTGGCGCTGCCGCGCTTCCTGGGCCGGTTGCCATTCAATCCGGTCGACGGCACCACGGTCGAAGGCTTCAACTTCGTCGAGGAGGTGGATGGCACCGATCATCAGAAATACCTGTGGTGTAACGCCGCCTATGCCTTCGGCGCCAAGCTGACCAAGGCCTTCGACGATTTCGGCTGGTGCGCGGCGATTCGCGGCGTCGAAGGCGGCGGCCTGGTGGACGACCTGCCCACCCATACCTTCAAGACCGACGAGGGTGAGATCGCGCTCAAATGTCCGACCGAAGTCGCCATCACGGACCGCCGCGAGAAGGAGCTGAGCGACCTGGGTTTCATCTCGCTGGTCCACTGCAAGAACACGGCCTACGCCGCCTTCTTCGGCGCGCAGTCGACGCAGAAGGCCAGGAAGTACAACTCGGAAGCGGCCAACGCCAATGCGGTCCTGTCGTCGCAGCTGCAATACATCTTCGCCGTCTCGCGCATCGCGCACTACATGAAGGCCATGATGCGCGACAAAATCGGCAGCTTCGCGGCGGCCTCCAATGTCGAAGATTTCCTCAACCGCTGGCTGATGAAATACGTCCTGCTGGACGATAACGCCAGCCAGGAACAGAAGGCCCAGTTCCCGCTGCGCGAAGCGTCGGTGCAGGTGCACGAGGTTGCGGGGCGGCCGGGCGTGTACCGCGCGGTGTCCTTCCTGCGGCCGCATTTCCAGCTGGATGAATTGTCCGTTTCCCTCCGTCTGGTCGCGGAGCTGCCGCAGTCGACCAACAACTGATGTCCACTATAACCTGAGACAGGAGCATGCAATGGCAATCGACGTCTATCTTTACATTGATGGTATCAAGGGCGAGTCCAACGACGACCGGCACAAGGACTGGATCGAGTGCAAATCGGTCAGCTTCGGTGTGGAGCAGCCGAAATCGGCCACTGCCTCCACCGGCGGCGGGCATACGGCGGAGCGCTGCGAGCATCGCGACATCGTGCTCTCCAAGCTGGCCGATTTGTCCTCGCCCATCCTGCTGCAAACCTGTTCGGCGGGACGCACCATCCCCAAGGCCAAGTTCGAGTTCATGCGCGCCGACGCCCAGGGCGAACGCGTGAAGTACTTCGAGATCGAGATTGAAAATGTGCTGATCGGCGCCGTCTCGCCGGCTGTCGAGGAAGGCGACATCCTGACCGAAGACGTTGCCCTGAAATTCTCGAAGGTCAAGTGGAAATACACCCAACAGAAAATCAGCGGTGGCGCCGGCGGTAACACCTCCGGTGGCTGGGACCTGGCCAGCAACCGCATCGTTTGAACCTTGTTCCCCCCGCGCCCGCTGCGAACTATGCGGTAATTCGTCGCGGTGCGCTTTTGTGGCCAGGCCGGCCCGGCCTGGCCTTTTTTTGAAAGCACGCGATGAATGGCTTTACTCCCGGCCTGTTCGACCGTTTGCTGGACCCGCAGGGCGGCCACGCCTGCAACGGCACGGGCCTGTCGCTGGAGCAACTGAAGGATGTCGTGGCGCGCGACCTCGAGGATTTGCTTAACACGCGCTGCGCGCTACCCGAGGAACTGCTGCATGCCTACCCCGAATGCACCGGCTCCATCGTCAACTACGGATTGATCGACTTTGCCGGCATGTGCCTGAGCAGCAGCGAGGACCGGACCCGCATCTGCGCCTGCCTCAAGGCCGCCATCGAACGCCATGAGCCCAGGCTGCGCAACGTGCAGGCAAGCCTGGAGCGCCAGATCGGTTCGATTAACCGCGTCAGTTTTGCCATCAGCGCAACGCTGGCGGGATTGCCCATGCGCGAAGCAGTCAGCTTCGACGCCGTCCTGCAGCCATCCTCGCTGCACTATTCAATCAACCGCAGCATCCGCGGAGCGTAAGCATGAATCTCAATCTGAAAACCCTGATCGGCAAGCTCAATGACACCACCCGTCTGGCCGCCACGCGCGCCGCCAGCATCTGTGTGGCGCTGGGGCAGTATGAAGTGGAGGTCGAACACCTGTTCCTCGCTTTGCTGGAGCAGGAACGCTGCGATGTGGCGCTGATCGCTCGCCAGTGCGGCGTCAGCACCGAGGCGCTGGAGACGGATTTGCACCACGAAGTCAGTCAGTTCAAGACCGGCAGCACCCGCACACCGGTGTTCTCGCGCCAGCTGCCGCTGCTGTTGGAGCATGCATGGCTGATCGCATCGCTGGCCACGCCCCAGCCGGACCTCATCCGCAGCGCGCACCTGTTGGTCGCGCTGCTGACGGAGCCGGACCTGTCGCAGCTGGCCCTGCGCGCCTCTCCGCTGTTCGGGCAAATTCCTATCGATGAGGTCAAGCACAAGCTGGAGAAATACACTCATGGCTCGCAGGAAGAAACGGCCGCAACCGACGCAGCCACCGCCACCCCGCTTGTCGACATGGCGCCGCAAGGCAGTCCCCGCACGCCGGCGCTCGACCAATACACCACCAGCCTGACGCGATTGGCGCGCGAAGGCAAGCTCGATCCCGTCATCGGCCGCGAGGCCGAAATACGGCAGGCGATCGATATCCTGATGCGCCGCCGCCAGAACAATCCCATCCTGACCGGAGAGGCCGGCGTCGGCAAGACCGCCGTGGTGGAAGGCCTGGCGCTGCGCATCGCGGCCGACGACGTGCCGGACGTGCTCAAAGGCGTGGAGATCCGCACGCTGGACATGGGGCTGTTGCAGGCCGGCGCCAGCGTCAAGGGCGAGTTCGAGAACCGGCTGAAGAACGTCATCGACGAAGTCAAACAAAGCCCGCACGCGATCATCCTGTTCATCGACGAAGCCCACACGATGATAGGCGCGGGTGGTCAGGCGGGCCAGAACGACGCGGCCAACCTGCTCAAGCCAGCGCTGGCGCGGGGCGAGCTGCGCACCATCGCCGCCACCACCTGGAGCGAATACAAAAAGTATTTCGAGAAGGATGCCGCGCTGGCGCGGCGCTTCCAGGTGGTCAAAGTCGATGAACCGAGCGAGGAAATCGCCAGCGCCATGCTGCGCGCCATGACGCCGTTGATGGAGCGGCACTTCGGCATCCGCATCCGCGATGAGGCCGTGACCGAGGCGGTGCGGCTGTCGCACCGCTACATCAGCGGTCGCCAGCTGCCGGATAAGGCGGTCAGCGTGTTGGATACAGCCTGCGCCCGTGTCGCGCTGGCGCAGAGCGGCACGCCGGCCCTGTTGGAGAACGCCGCCAGGAGCATGGAGCGGCTGTGCGTAGAAATCGCCGCCTTGAAGCGTGAGGATGACGGCCATGTACACGCCCGGCGCCTGCGCCAGTTGGACGATGCGCATGCTGCGTTCAAGACGGAGCACACACAGCACAACGAACGCTGGCAACGCGAGCAGGCGATCGTCGCCGCCATCGCGCGCGGGCGCGCAGCCGCGAACGGCGTGGCGGAAACCCAGGCGCTGCTGACGGAACTGGCAGCGCTGCAAGGCGAAACGCCGATGGTGCCGGTCGACGTGGATGCCGCCACCGTCGCCGCCATCGTCTCCGGTTGGACCGGCATCCCCCTGGGGAAAATGGTCAAGGACGAGATCCGCACCGTCCTCAAACTCCAGGATGCGCTGCAGACGCGCATCCTTGGCCAGAGCCACGCCATCGCCGCCGTGGCCCAGCGCGTGCGCACCGCGCGCGCCAACCTGGACGATCCCAACAAACCCAAGGGCGTGTTCCTGTTCGTCGGCCCGTCCGGCGTCGGCAAGACCGAAACGGCGCTGGCGCTGGCGGACCTGCTGTACGGCGGCGAGCGCAAACTCCTCACCATCAACATGAGCGAATACCAGGAAGCGCACAGCGTCTCCGGCCTGAAAGGTTCGCCGCCGGGTTACGTCGGTTACGGGCAGGGCGGCGTGCTGACCGAAGCGGTGCGCCGCAATCCCTACAGCGTGGTACTGCTGGATGAAATCGAAAAAGCCCATCCCGACGTGACCGAACTGTTTTTCCAGGTTTTCGACAAGGGCGTGATGGACGACGCCGAAGGCCGCGAGATCGACTTCCGCAACACCATCATCATCGCCACCTCCAACGCCGGCTCGGCCGCCATCATGCAGGCCTGCCTGAACCAGGAGACACCACCGACCGATACCGCGCTGGAAGCGCTGCTGCGCCCCCACCTGGTCAAGCATTTCAAGCCGGCCTTCCTGGGCCGCCTGAAAGTGGTGCCGTACTACCCGATACCGGACGCGGTGCTGGCGCAGATCATTGCGCTCAAGCTGGACCGCATCGGCCAGCGCATCCGCGATCATCACCGCGCGGAATTCAGCTACGACCAGGCGCTGATCGAAGCGGTGCTGGCGCGCTGCACCGAGGTCGATTCCGGCGCGCGCAACGTCGACCATATCCTCAACGGCAGCCTGCTGCCGGAGATCGCCGAGGCGGTGCTGCAGCGGATGTCGGAAGGTGCCGCCGTCGGCAAGATCAAGGTCGGCGCCAGCAAACAGGGCCAGTTCAAATACACCATCAAATAGCGCGGAGGCGAACCATGTTCAGCATCGCTCAACTGCTGCAGCCCATCAGCGCGGCCCAACCCTGCGGCGAGGACGTCGCCTTCAGCGCGGAGGTGGACCAGATCGCGCTGGCGCGCGTGCACGACGACCCCACGCTCGACCAGGGCGAATGGATCGCGGCCCTGAAGGAGGCCGACTGGCCGCTGGTCGCCAGCCGCAGCGCCGCCATGATCGCCAGCCGCAGCAAGGACATGCGCCTGGCCGTGTGGCTGGCCGAGGCGCTCGCCAAGACACGCGGCCTGCGCGGCCTGGGCGACGGCTACGCGGTGCTGAGCGGATTGTGCGAACACTATTGGGACGGCATGTACCCAGTTGCCGACGACGGCGACTACGACCAGCGCATCGGCAACCTGTTCTGGCTCCTGGCCCGCACGCCGGTGCTGGTCAAGGAGATGCCATTGACGGAAGGCGCGGTGCTGCTGCCGGATGCGGAATACTGCTTCGCCATGCTGACCGACCTGGAACGCATTGTGGACCAGCGCCTGGGCGCGGACGGCCCAGGCTTCAGCGCCGCCAAGGACTGTTTGCAGACCGTAATCCGCAGCGTCGCGCCGGCGGGCAGCGTGACGGCGTTGGCGGCCACCAGCACCGCCGCGAGCGACCAGGTGGTGGTCGCCACCGGTGCGCCCCAGGACCGCCGCCAGGCGCTGGCGCAGCTGCGGGGCGTCGCCGATTTCTTCCGCCGCACCGAACCGCACAGCCCCGTCGCCTACCTGGCCGACAAGGCCGCCAGTTGGGGCGACATGCCGCTGCACGTCTGGCTGCGCGCGGTGATCAAGGACCCCGCCGCCATCTCCAGCGTCGAGGAGCTGCTGGGGGCGCAGGCCTCCGGCGACTAAGCGCCTGCTGGAAATATTTCCTTTGTGGCTATAGTTTTCCTTCAAATGGTGCTAGCATGGGTTGAAAGGCCTATCCATCCCCATTTGGAGGACAGCTATGAACAACCTGAAAATCGGCACCCGCCTCGGTTTCGGCTTTTCGCTCATCCTGTTGATGCTGACGGCGATGACCATCATCGGCATCCTCCGGCTCAGCAGCGCCAGTGCCATGACCGACCGCATGATCAACGAAAAAATCCGCGACGAGCGGCTCATCGCCGAATGGGGCAAGATCATCGAGGTCAACGCCGCCCGCACCACCGGGGCGTGGATGGTGGCCGATCCCGCCGACCAGAAAAAACTCGAAGGCATGATGGCCGAATCCTCCGGCCGCGCCACCAAGATCCAGGACCAGATCGGCGCCAGCATCGAGGACGAGGAGCTCAGACCCTTGTTCAAGAAGGTGCTGGATACGCGCAAGACCTACACCGACATCCGCAAAGCCGTCTTCACGGCCAAGAACGCCGGCGATCTGGAAAAGGGCAAGAGCCTCTACGAAGGCGACATGGCGCAAAGCCGCATCCTCTACCTGGACGCGCTGAAAAAATTCTCCGATAAACAGGCGGACCTGCTGGACCAGGCGGCAGTCGAGATCCAGCGCCAGTACACTACCGGCCGCACCGTGCTGGTGGCGCTGGGACTGGCCGCGATCATCATGGGCGTATGCGCCGCATGGTGGATCACGCGCACCATCACCCATCCGATCAACGAAGCGGTGAAGGTGGCGGAGACCGTATCGTCGGGCGACCTGACCAGCGATATCCAGATCAGCAGCAACGATGAAACCGGCCAGTTGATGAGCGCTCTCAAAACCATGAACACGAACCTGGTCAACATCGTGGGCCAGGTACGCAGCGGCACCGACCTGATGGCCAACGCTTCAACCGAGATCGCCTCCGGCAACCACGACCTGTCGTCGCGCACCGAGCAGCAAGCCAGCTCCTTGCAGGAAACCGCATCCTCGATGGAGGAGCTGACATCGACCGTGCGCTTCAACGCCGAGAACGCGCGCGAGGCCAACAAGCTGGCCGTCACCGCGTCCGAGATCGCCAGCCGTGGCGGCGCCGTGGTGGGTGAGGTGGTCAGCACCATGGGCTCGATCAACGACTCGTCGCGCAAGATCGTCGACATCATTTCGGTCATCGACAGCATCGCCTTCCAGACCAACATCCTGGCCTTGAACGCGGCGGTGGAGGCGGCGCGTGCCGGCGAGCAGGGACGCGGCTTCGCGGTCGTGGCTTCCGAGGTGCGCACTCTGGCGCAACGCTCGGCCGCCGCCGCCAAGGACATCAAAGGCTTGATCGACGACTCGGTGCAGAAGGTGGCGCAGGGTTCGGACCTGGTCGACAAGGCCGGCCAGACCATGAGCGAAATCGTCGTCAGCATCAGCCGCGTCACGCAGATCATGAGCCAGATCAGCCACGCCAGCGAAGAGCAGAGCCTCGGCATCGCGCAGGTGAACGACGCGATCACGCAAATGGATCAGGTAACGCAGCAGAACGCGGCGCTGGTGGAGCAGGCCGCAGCGGCGGCCGAATCGATGCAGGAGCAATCGGCCAGGCTGGCCGATGTGGTCAGCGTGTTCAAGCTCGATGGGTCGCAGATGGCGGCGCAGGCGCGTGCCTTGCCGCCTGCGCGTCCGCGCGTGGCGGCGCCACCACCGCGTCCGGTGGCGGCTGCGCCCAAGAAGGCGCTGGCGGCGGCACCCAAGCGCGCAACGGTCGCTTCCAGCGAATCCGACTGGGAAGAGTTCTAAGCAACGCCGGCGCCTTCGGTACAATGGCGGTCTATGACGACCAGCACCGGCGGCGCCGCCGCACCATCCACTCCACCTTCCAAACGCGCGCTGTGCGCCGTCTGCCTGCGTCCGCAGCAGACCTGCATCTGCCGCTGGGTCGCGGCGCTGCCGAATCAGGTGGAGGTGCTGATCCTTCAACATCCGATGGAAGTGAACAACGCCAAGGGCAGCGCGCGCCTGCTGCATCTGAGCCTGGCCAACAGCCGCCTGCAAGTGGGGGAGACATTCGCGCCGGAGCACATGCAGGCGTTGTTGTCGCCGGAGCGCCGCAGCGTGCTGCTGTATCCCGACACGGCGGCCGATCAATCGCTGGGTCTGACCGCAGCGCAGCCGTTCGATGCGGCCTGGCTGCGCGAGCCGCAGCTTCTGCGCCTGGTGGTGCTGGACGGGACCTGGCGCAAAAGCCGCAAGATGCTGTACCTGAATCCCGCGCTGCAAGGCTTGCCGCGCCTGCCGTTGCGCGACACGCCGCCGTCGCACTACCTGATCCGCAAGGCGCATCTGCCGGACCAGCTGTCCACGCTGGAGGCCACGGTCTACGCGCTGGCCCAGCTTGAAAACGATATAAACAAATTCAATCCGTTGATCGATGCCTTCGATGGTTTCGTCGCCCAGCAGGCGGGCTACGTTGCGCGGCCGCCGTCAGGCTCAGGCGATCAGCTTTAAGCCCGGCGGCAAGGATTCGCCCAGCATGCGTTTCTCGTCGGCCTGATCGAGCTGCACCACCTCGCGCACCATCGCACTCCAGTTGGCCGGCGCGCCAATGGCAGCAAGGCGCCGCAGGATTTCCGTCCGCAGCGTTTCGCCGATATCGCGGGTACGGTCGCCCGTCATGCGCGCCAGATGGGCGGCGGCGAAACCGGCCGGTTCCACCTTCTTCCAATCCAGCGACAGGATAACCGTCAGCCATTGCTCGACGACGGCCATTTCCACCACATCGTGCGCGCTGCCATGGAAAGGCTGGCGCGCGCCGACCCGGCTCAAGCCCCACAGGAAGCGCGCCTGTGCCGCTTCAGCCTTGCCTGCATCGGTGGCTGCGCCAAGGGTCTTGTTGGCCGCGGCTTTAACTGCGGCCTTGGTCGCCGCTTCCAGCTGGCCCAACATCCACGCGCCGATTTCGGCCTTGTAGTTGCCGGGAATGCGCTCCAGCGATGCGCCCAGGCGCAGCATGTCTTCCTCGCTGCCGTTGACCAGCGTGTGCGGGCGGCGTCCGCGTTCCTGCGCGTCGGCCTGCACGTTGAAGGCGAAATCGTCCAGCACGCGCAACTGCGCTTCCACACTCAGGCCGCCGGCCACGCGGCGCCACAGCGTCCACCATTCGGCGCAGACCTGGCTGTCCTTGTGGTGCTGGATGCCGGTGTCGAACATGGCCCACAGCTGCTCGATGCGCCACTCGTCGAGCGTGTAGCCGAAGCCGGGACGCAGGCAATAGCCGCTCAGGTTCAACCACGCGCGCTCGTGTTCGGACGAACGGCGGCGGCCTTTGGCGCGCTGCATCAGCGCGTCGAACAGGCGCCGCAGCAGCGGCGTCGCCCAGCTCTCGCGGCTGCCCAGCAGGTGTTCGAGCTGCACGCGCAGCTGCTTGACTTCCTTGATGTCGACCTGCTGCGCACGGCTGCCGAAAATGCGATCTATCTTGTCGATGGCGGCGTCGAAGCCGGCCTGCATCGGCGCCTCTTGCGGGGCAGCCGTATCGCTGTCGTCGTCAACGGCTTCGCCGCGCAGCTGGAACTCCAGCAACCAGCGCTGCGCGCCTTCGATGGCGGCGCAGTGCACGTCCAGCGTCCCGACTTCGCTCAGCGTGGCGGCCAGCTGCACCGGGATCTCCTTGCGGGCATCGGCGCTGCTGCTGTCGCGCAGTACGGTGGCGATCGGCGGCAGCTGGATGTAGTCGTCGGCTTGCAGCTCGACCAGCTCACCGGCTTGCGGTGGCGCGCCTTTGGAGATCGACGAGGCCAGGTGGAAGCGCACCGGCCGGCCAAGGCGCAGTGCGAAGGTGCGGTCGGCCAGCAGAATCTCGCGGTTCTCCACGCTGCCGCGCGGCAGAATGCAAATCGCGCGGCGCGGCTTGTCGTGGCGCGCTTCGTCGTCGAACAGCAGGAAGTAGCTGCGCGGCGAGCCGCCGCCGATCACCGGCGCTTGCCCGGCTTGGCCCAGCGCGTAGGCGACGCCTCCACGCGCTACCGCCACATCGGGATTGTCGTTGTGCAGAACTTGCAGCGGCTGTCCGCGCCAGTTGGACAGCGTAGCTTCCAGACGGCGGGCCAGCGCGTCGGCGCGGAACACGCCGCCGTTGAGCAGCAGCGTGTCCGGGATCGGGATGGCGATGCTATCGTCCGCCGCGATGCCCAGCGCTTCGCGCGCGGCCGCCGCGTGCTGGCGCAGGAAGCTGGCAAGGTGTCGCGTGATCGCCGCGTCGCTGGCGTAGGGCAGGCCGAATTCGACGATGGCGCCACGGCCGCGTCGCGCGGGTTCCTGCGCTTGGTTCAAAGGGAAGAAGCCGTCCACCACCAACGCCGCCACTTCCTCGCGCGTCAGGTCGGCCGAGCGCGAACCGCCGATCAGGCGCGAGCCGGAGCCGAGCAGGGTGACGGTGGTGCGTTCCGGCGCATCGGCCGCCAGCAGCAGTTCCTTCGCCGCCCGGCAGCGCTCCGCCAGTTGCGACAGGCTGCTGGCGGACAAACGCGTCGCCGCACCGCCGGCATTCGATGCCATGCGCGTCTCGACCAGATGCGCCAGCGCCAGATCCATGTTGTCGCCGCCTAGTATCAGATGGTTGCCCACGCCGATGCGGCTGATCTGCGGCTGGCCATCGATCATCTCGACCTTGATCAGACTGAAGTCGGTCGTACCGCCGCCGACGTCGCACACCAGCACCAGACGCGTGTCCGCCAGATCTGCGGCCAACGTCGCGCGCTGACGGAACAGCCAATCGTAAAACGCCGCCTGCGGTTCCTCCAGCAAGCGCAGGCCAGGCAGGCCGGCCATGCGCGCCGCCTCCAGCGTCAACGCGCGCGCGCCTTCGTCAAACGAAGCGGGTATTGTCAGCACCAGCTGTTGAAGTTCCAAAGGATGAGCAGGGAAGCGCGCATTCCACGCCGCCCGCACATGCGCCAGATAGGAGGCGCTGGCGGCCACCGGCGACACCTTGGCCACATCGGCCTCCGCGCCCCACGGCAGTATCGGCGCCATGCGGTCCACTTGGGGATGCGACAGCCAGCTCTTGGCGCTGGAGACCAAGCGCCCCGGCACCTGCGCGCCCAGCTTGCGGGCCAGGCGGCCCACCACCACTTGCGACAGGCCCGCCACATCGGCCGAAGACCAAGGCAGTTGCAGATCGCCGTCCGCCAGCTCACCCGGCGCCGGGTGATAGCGCAGCGATGGCAGCAACGCAGCCGCGCCGACTTCACCCGGTGCCACCAACTGCTCGATCTCGAACAGGCGAATTTGCGCGCTGCCCGGCTCGGAATAAGCCAGCACCGTGTTGGTGGTGCCGAGATCGATGCTGACGACGTATTGACTCATGCTCAGGCTTGGGCACCCGCGCGCACGTCGAACTCCACCTTCCAGCGCTGGCCGTCATTGGCCACCGCTTGCAGTTCCAGCGTGCCCGATTCGGTTGCCATCGCATGCAGCCGCACCTGCACCACATCGCTGGTCTGGCGGCCTTCCGGCGACAGCGTCGCCTGAATCTCGTTCAACTCGATCAGTTCATCGGCGCTCCAGAAGTCCAGTAGATCGCCGATCTGGTCCTGGCGGCGCACCGACGAACCGAAGAAGCGGAACTGCACCGGCTCGCCGACCACCAGGCCGAATTCCTGATTCGGCAATTCGATCTCGCTGCCTTCCTCCATGCCGAACGGCGCCACGCACAGCGCCTGGATAGGCGGCTCCATGCCGGGGATGGCCGGCATCGACGACTCGATCGCCACGTAGTAGGCGCGCGCCGTGCCGCCGCGAATGCGCACACCGCTGCCGCGCCGCACGTAGCTGTAGTAGGCCGCGCCGCGCGCCACCGCCAGGTCCAGGTCCGCGCCGCCCAGCATGCGCGCAGGCTCGGCGCCTTCCAGGTACAGCCAGTCGTTGATCGCGGCCATGATGCGCTGCGACAGCAGGTCCGACTTGAACACGCCGCCGTTGAACAGCACCGCCGTCGGATGCAGGAAGGTGGCGTCGGCGCTTTGCTTGCCGGCGTAGCCTTCCAGTTCGCTGGTCGCGCCCAGCTGGCGCGCCAGGAAGGCGGCCAGATGGCGCGTGATGCCCGCGTCCTGTGCATACGGCAGGCCAAGCTGCGTCAGGCCTGCGCGCGTGCGTACCGCCGGACGTGCCGACGCTTCCACCTGCGGGAAGAAGCCGTCGAGGATGAAGGTGGTCACTTCGTCGCGCGTCAGTTCGGTGCGGATCGAACCGCCGATCAGCTTCGAGCCGCGGCTCGGCACCACGATAGGCCAGGTATCGACGCTGGCGTCGGCCAGCAGTTTTTCCTTGGCGCTGCGGCAGCCGTAGGTCAGCGCGCGCATTTGCCAGGCATCGAGCTGAGTGCCGTTGGCGGCCAGCTTGCGCGCCACCAGGTGCGCCAGCGCCAGGTCCATATTGTCGCCGCCGAGCAGAATGTGGTCGCCCACCGCGATGCGGTGCGGTTCCAGCACGCCGTCGCGTTCCAGCACCGCGATCAGCGAAAAGTCGCTGGTGCCGCCGCCCACGTCCACCACCAGGATGATGTCGCCCGGTTTGACTTCCTTGCGCCAGCGGCCTTCGCTGCCCTGGATCCAGCTGTACAGGGCCGCTTGCGGCTCTTCCAGCAAAGTGAGGTTGGTGTAGCCGGCGGCGCGTGCCGCGTCGGCCGTCAGTTCGCGCGCGCCCGGGTCGAACGATGCGGGGATCGTCACCGTCACCGCCTGCTCGCCGAACGGCGCATCAGGGTAGGCCTGCTCCCATGCCTTGCGCAGATGCGTCAGATAGCGGGTCGATGCTTCCAGCGGCGAGACGCGCGCCACTTCTTCCGGCGCGTCGTTCGGCAGCAGCGCGGAGCGGCGGTCGACGCCGGGATGGCTCAACCAGCTCTTGGCGCTGGAGACCAGGCGGATAGGCGTGGTGGCGCCACGGCTGCGCGCCATCTCGCCGACCACGGCGCTTTGCTCTTCCGGCGACTGCGGCCACGGCAGGCTCAATTCGCCCGGCGCCAGTTCGTCGGCGTGCGGCAGGTAAAGGAAGGAGGGCAGCAGCGGCAGCTCTTCCACCGTGCCCGGTGCGGTCAGCTGCGGAACGGCCAGCACGCCGTGCTGGGTCTTCTCGCCATCGCTGGCGCTCAGGTCCACATAGGACAGCGCGCTGTGCGTGGTGCCAAGGTCGATGCCGATGGCGTAGCGTGGATCGCTCATAATTCCACCTCCGCCGGCGCCAGGATGGAGGCGTCGTGTGCCTCGGCCAGTTTCGGCAGACGCACGTTGGCGGCGCGCCAGCCGCGATGGCTCAAGGCGCCGCGGAACGGCGCGCTGCCGACCACGTTGCCGGTCAGGCGCACGGCGCTGGCGTCGAAGCCTTCTTCCAGCACCACGCGGCTGCCTTCGGCCTCGCTGCGCACCGCTTCGATGGTGAAGTGCTCGCGCAGCACCTTGCTGCATCCCTCATGCACCACGCGCGCGGCGGCGCCGATGTCGGCGTCGGAATAGGCGCTCAGGTTTTCCTGGGTGAAGTCGATCAGGCGCGCCTCGCGCTGGAACAGACTCAGAAGCTGCAAGGCAGCATCCGGCGTGGCGACGCGCAGTGGCGTTGGCGCGGGCGCGGGCGCGGGGGCAGGTGCAGGTGCGGCGACTGGCGCGGCGGCCGGCTGCGGCGCGTCGTCGATGCGCATCAGGCGGGCGGCGTATTCGGCGTCGGACAGCGCGCGGAAAAACGCGCCGATGGCGATGGAAATCCGGCTAAAAAACGACGGCAATGGTTGACTCGAATTGTTCATGTTGTTTGCTCGTATCGGGTGAGCCTGGTCGCCGCATCGGCGGCATCCTGGCGAGGTGTGGGTGGGGGCGCGCGTGGCGCGGGGAAATTCCGTCCCCCGGAAGCCCTGCATGATACCAGCTTGATCACTTGGTTCCCAAGGAGGCAAGCATGCACCTTTGATATTTAGCTTGATATCGGCATTTCAAGCGCATAGAATACTGTATATGTATACAGTAGTTTGGTGCCGCGATGACTCACGATCAAAACCACGATGAAAACAATCAAGAGCACGTGATGCTGCCGCCGCCGTCGTTGAAGGCGCAAAAAGGCCGTGGCGCGGTGTCGAACCTGCAGGGCCGGTTCGAGGTGCACGCGCGCGAGGCGTATGACGATGGCTGGGAGCGCGAAGAAGAGGAAGCCGCGCCGTGGAAGACCCAAGTCACGGACGAGCTCTGCAAGTCCATCCTCAGCCGCAACGCCTCGCCGGACTTGCCCTTCAGCGTCTCGCTCAATCCCTACCGGGGTTGCGAGCACGGCTGCATTTATTGTTTCGCGCGGCCGACGCACAGCTATCTCGGCCTATCGCCCGGCATGGATTTCGAGAGCAAGATCTTCGCCAAGGTCAACGCGCCGGAAGTGCTGCGGCGCGAGCTGGCCAAGGCCGGCTACGAGCCGTCGTCGATCGCGCTCGGCGTCAACACGGATGCCTACCAGCCCTGCGAGCGCGAGCGCAAGCTCACCCGCCGCGTGCTGGAGGTGCTGCAGGAATGCCAGCACCCCGTCGGCCTGATCACCAAGTCCTCGCTGATCGAACGCGACATCGACATCCTGTCGGCGATGGCGGCAAGGCAGCAGGCCGGCGTCGCCATCACGTTGACCACGCTGGACCCGGCCATCGCGCGCACGCTGGAGCCGCGCGCCGCCGCGCCGGCCCGCCGCCTGCGCACGATACGCACGCTGACCGACGCCGGCATTCCGGTCGCGGTCAGCGTCGCGCCCATCATCCCCTTCGTCACCGAGCCCGATCTGGAACGCATCTTGGAAGCGGTGAAGGAGGCCGGCGCCGTCAGCGCCCACTACACGGTGTTGCGCCTGCCGTGGGAAGTGGCGCCGCTGTTCCACCAGTGGCTGCAGGCGCACTTCCCGGAGCGGGCCCAGCGCGTGATGAACCGCGTGCGTGAAATGCGCGGCGGCAAAGACTACGACAGCACCTTCGGCGCCCGCATGAAAGGCGAGGGCGTGTGGGCCGAGCTGATACGCCAGCGCTTCAAGATCGCCACCGAACGCCTCGGCCTGACCGGGCGCGGCAGCCGCTTTCACAACATGGACGCATCGCAGTTCACACGTCCACTGGTGGTGCCGCCATTGGGCGCGCGCGCCAAGGCGGCGGCCGATGCCGGGCAGATGGATTTATTCTGACGAGGAGGCCGTCACGCCGGTATAAACGGACAGTTCGACATCCTCAGCGAACGGCAGGGACATGAACCCGGACGCTGGCGAGCGCACCATCGCCACGTAGTCCGGATTCATGTCGGCGTTATCCGCGATGACGAGCGCGCCCGGCCGCAGCCGGCTGCGCACCAGGCCGAGGATATCAGGGTAGAGCGCCTTGGCGCCGTCGAGCAGCAGCAGGTCGACCTGTTCCGGCAGGTCGCGGGCGAGCGTTTCCAGCGCGTCGCCGGTGCGGATGTCCACCAGATCGAGCAGGCCGCCTTGCTCCAGATGGCCGCGTGCCCGCGCCACCTTGGTCGGCTCGAACTCGCTGGTGATCAGGTGGCCGCCGCCGTTGTCGCGCAATGCGGCCGCCAGGTACAAGGTCGAGATGCCGAACGACGTGCCGAACTCGACGATATTGCGGGCGCGCGAACTGCGCACCAGCATGTACAGCAGCTCGCCGGTCTGGCGCGACACCGGCAACGGCACATCCTTCAGCCGATGGTAGAGGTTGAGATATTCGGTCTTGCTGCGCAACAGGCGTTCGCGCTCGTCCTTGGACAATTCGGCGACGGCTGGAATCGCGTCGAACTGCACAGCGTCGGCTTCGTCAAACAGGCGGTCGAGCAGGGAGGCTACAGGGTTATTGGTCAGGGTTGTCATGGTGATTCCTTTCGAATGAAGAATGGATATAATATGAAGAATCCTTCACATTTCATATTCGCATTCGGAACCATCCCCATGACCGCCCCAGCAAAAGCCGCTATCTCCTCGCGCCGCAAGCCAAAACAGGCGCGCTCGGCCGACCTGGTTTCGGCGATTCTGGAAGCGGCTATTCAGGTTTTGGCGAAGGAGGGCGTGCACCGCTTCACCACCACCCGGGTGGCGGAGCGTGCCGGTGTGAGTGTGGGATCGGTCTACCAGTACTTTCCGAACAAGGCGTCCATCCTGTTCAGGCTGCAGGCGGACGAGTGGCGGGAAACGACCGCGATGCTGATCAACATCCTGCAGGACGCGCAGAAGCCGCCGCTGGAACGGCTGCGCCTGCTGGTCCACGCCTTCCTGCGCTCGGAATGCGAGGAGGCCGAGATCCGCACCGCGCTCAACGACGCGGCGCCGTTCTACCGCGACACGCCCGAAGCGCACGAGACGCGCTCGACTGTCGACCGCATCATCGAGGCCTTCATGCGCGAAGCCCTGCCCACGGCGACGGACAGCGTGCGCACACTAGCCGGCGACCTGGTCATGACGACCTTCAGCGCGGTCGGCAAACAGTTCTCCGAAACGCCGCGCACGGAGCAAGAGATACACAGCTACTCGGAAGCGCTGGCCGATATGCTGTGCGCCTACCTCGCCAGCCTGAACTAGCGGTTTCAAACCCCGTCCAGCACGAAGGCGGCAGCCTGGAAATCCCCTTCCAGCACGACATCGATTCCACGCCCCATCCAGTAAGCGCCGCTGGCACGTTGCGGTGTCTGCGCGGTCGCGCTGCCGGAAATCACACGTAGCGCATAGTTGCGCTTCGGATCGAGCCCGCGCAGCTGGATGGCCGGCTGCGCATTGCGCCTGCCGCCAGAGTGCAGGAACGCGAACAGCACGGCCTGCTTGCCATCCTGCGCCACGGACAGCGTGGCCGAGCGTGCCGACCCGCGCTGCGGCGACACGAGACGGTAAAGGTCCCCCCGCTGCACCGTCGACCTGATAGTCTTGTATTCCGCGACCAGGCGCTTTGCTTTCGCAAAATCCTCTTCCTTCCAGTGGTTCAGGTTGGCGCCGATACCCAGCGCGCCCTGCATCGACGACAGGAAGCGGTATTCCAGCGACGTCACGCGCTTGTTGAGGTAGTTCGGCGCGTCGGTCACCCAGGCCATCATGATCCCTGGCGCATAGGCGTGGCTGAAGCCGTCCTGGATCAGCAGCCGGTCGAACGGATCGGTGTTATCGGATGTCCACACCTGGTCGGTCAGCGCCATGATGCCGAGATCGACGCGGCCGCCGCCGCTGGCGCAGGATTCGATCTCGACTTTCGGGTGGCGACGGCGCAGTTCGGCCAGCAGCTTGTACAGGTTTTCCACGTAGCTGACATACAGTCTCTGCTGCTCGCCGGTTGCCGCCTCCGGCCAGCCCGGCTCCGACCACGCGCGGTTGTGGTCCCACTTGAGGAAGGCGATGTCATGCTCCGCGAGGAGCTTGTCGAGCACGGTCAGCAGGTGCTCATACACATCCTTGCGCGCCAGGTTCAGCACCAGCTGGTTGCGTGCCTCGCTGCGCGGCCGGCCCTTGAAGTTGATGACCCAGTCCGGGTGGGCGCGATACAAATCGCTGTCCGGATTGACCATCTCCGGTTCCACCCACAGCCCGAACTCCATGCCGAGCGCATTGACCCGCTTGATCAGCGGCGCCAGTCCGTTCGGGAATTTTTGCCGGTTGACGAACCAGTCGCCCAGGCCGGCCTTGTCGCTATTGCGCGCGCCGAACCAGCCATCGTCGACAACGAAACGCTCCACGCCGATGCTTGCCGCTTTCTCGGCCAGCGCCACCTGTCCCGCTTCGTCGACGGCGAAAGTCGTCGCTTCCCACGAGTTATAGAGAATGGGGCGCAGTCGCGGCTGCGGCGCGCCAGGCAGGATGCGCTCGCGCTGGTAGCGGTGGAACATGCGCGACGCGCCGCCTAAGCCGCCCTCCGAATACCCCGCGTGGAACACGGGCGACGCCAAACTCTCCCCCGGTTTCAGGCGATAGGCGAAGTCGAAAGGGTTGTAGCCGGCGGTCGTGCGGACGCCGCCCAGCGCATCCATATCCACATGGATGCGCCAGGAGCCGCTCCATCCCAGCGCACCGAACCATACGGGGCCGGATTCTTCCTCCGTGCCGGCCTGGCTGATCGCGATCCAGGGATTGGCCTGGTGGGAGGTCACGCCCTTGCGGCTTTCAATCACAATGGAGCCCGGCTCGATCGGGCGCGTCTGCAATGCGAACTCGCCGCCCCAATGCCCCGTGAGGTAGGAAAGGCGGTAGTCATCCCTGTATGGCAGGCTGATGCTCGCCGCCGCCAGCTGGTCGAGCTGAATCCAGCTGGCCGTGCGGTTTTCCACCACGGCCGAGCGGGCCAGGATGCCTGTCGCCGCATCCATCGCATACGTGAGGGTCACGTGCACGGCGCGGCTGGCGTCCTTCATCCGCACCACGATCCGGTCCTTGTCGAGCTGGTGGCTCACGTAGCGCAAGACGAGGTCGCGCACGCCGTCCGGGAACGTCACTTTCAGGGCCGGCTCCACGGTCAGGCCACCGCCAAAGCCCGGGAACTCGAACGGCGTGATCGTGACCGGCATTTCATTGGAGGAGTTCTCGGGCACCGGCACGGGCGCCGCCAGCCTGTCCTCGCCCGACAAGGCGCTGCCCCAGTACATCGACTGCAACTGCCCGTCGCTGTTGACGCCGAACGCGTACGTAACGCCCGCCCCATCGAGCCGGAACACCTTGGTGGCTTCATCCGCGGAAGGACTGGCCATGACAGAACCGTCGAGGGCGATACCGGCGAGGCCGCCGAGAAGTTGCATGCAGAGGTTGCGGCGGCGCTGGTCGATATGGCTCATAGGGTGTGGGCTCGCGATCGTTATCGTTACGGTTGATGATTCTTTAGCGCGGCCAGATGGCGTTCGATCTCGAACACATGCTGGTCATGGCGGCCCAGTTCGCGCAGCGCGTGGGCCAGGTGATTGAGGTAGTCGCTGTTCGGCCCGCTGGGCCCGGCGGAGCGGGCGATGTGCAGCGCAATCTCCTGCTCGGAGGCGGCGCCGAGGAAGGCCGTGTTGTCCGGCGTGGCGATGTAGACCAGGCCTTCGACGCTGTCGCTGTCCTCAAACGTGATGGCGATCGCCAGCCGCAGGTAACCGTTCTTCTCGCGATGATCCAGGTGCGCGAACACTTCCGGCGTCACCAGATAGGCCATGCCGTGGCACACCGCGCCGGGCTCTTCGATGATGGTCACCACCCGGCCCGGCGCCTCTGGCGTGCCGCGATGGTCGTGCGAGCCTTGCCAGAAGCGCCGCGTCCAGTTGGCGATGCTGGCCGGGCGGCGTTCAAGGTAGGGGAAGTCGGCCTTGTAAATCAAGGAGCCATAGCCGAACAGCCAGACGCTGTGGTGGCCGTCGAACTGGTCCATCTTCTGATTGATGGCGATGGTATCTGCTGTCATAAGTCAATTATAAAACGATCAGCCCTGCGGCACATTCCACTGATGAGCCGCAGCAAACTCTTGCAGGAAGGCGACGAAACTCTCGGCAGCGGGGGACAGCGCCCGCGCGTTGCGCGTGTAGACGAAGAAGCGCCGCGTCAGCGCCGGCGATTCCAGCGGCCGCATCTGCAAACCGTACAGCTGCACCATCTTTTCCGCATACGGCAGGCAGACCGTGATGCCCAGGCGCGCATGCACCATCGCCAGCGCGGTGGTCATGAAGGTGACCTCGTTGTACGGGCTCAGCGACTGTTCGCGGAACGAGGCGTGCATGTCGCGCAGCAGCCGCTCGGTGAACTGGCCCTGCAGCGAAATCAGCGGAAACTCGTTCACATCGGCCCAGGTGATGCGCTGGCGCTGCTCCAACGGATGGCCGGGCGGATACACCACCACGAACGGCATCTCGAACAGCGGCTGCGCCTCGATCTCGGCGGTGGTGTCGCGGTCCGGGCCGATGCCAAAGTCGGCCTCGCCGCTGAACACCCGCGCCGACACCATCTCGACCGGGCTGTCGGCCAGCCACACCTGCACGTCCGGATAGCGCGCTTTGTAGGCTGCGATCACCTCCGGTATCAGCGTGCAGGACAGCATCTGCGGCGCCGCCACCCGCACCGAACCCTGCTTGAGTGCCTTGCGGCTGGCGATGTCGGCCATCGCCCGGTCCAGGTCCTGCAGCATCTTTTCGAACAGCGGCGTGAGCTCGCGGCCGATCTCCGACAGCTGCGCCTTGCGCGTGGTACGCTCGACGACGCGCACCCCCAGCATCTGCTCCAGCTCCTTGATCTGTCCGCTGAGCGCGGATTGCGTCACATTGAGATGCTCGGCGGCCAGCGTAAAGCTGCCGGTTTTGGCGAGCGCCACCAGGGCGCGCATCTGGCGCAGACTAGGATTCATCGGGAAATCTGATAAGTGAGCTGGAAAATATTGTTTGTATGATATCTGAAATTCGCATTTAATGCGGAATGACTGAGTTGGAGACAAACATGAAAATCAAGCAAATACACCACGTGGCCTACCGCTGCATCGACGCCAAGCAGACCGTCGAGTGGTACGTCAAACACCTGAACATGGACTTCGTGCTGGCCATCGCCGAAGACGAAGTACCGTCCACCAAGGCGCCGGACCCGTACATGCACGTGTTCCTGGACGCCGGCCACGGCAACGTGCTGGCCTTCTTCGAGCTGCCGACGCAGGCACCGATGGACCGCGACCACAACACCCCGGCCTGGGTGCAGCACCTGGCGATGGAAGTCGAGACCATGGACGAACTGCTGGCCGCCAAGGAGCGCCTGGTCGCCGCCGGCATCAACGTGATCGGCCCGATCAACCACACCATCTTCAAATCGATCTACTTCTTCGACCCGAACGGACACCGCCTTGAACTGGCGGTCAACACCGGCACGCCGGAGATGATGCAGAAGCTTGACGCCGTCAAATGGGAGATGCTGGAAGAATGGTCGCAGACCCGCAAGGCGCCCAAGCACGCCGCCTGGATGCACGCACCGGAGGTGAAGGCATGAAGCTCGCAACCCTGAAAGACGGCAGCCGCGATGGCCGCCTGGTGGTGGTCAGCCGCGACCTGTCGCGCTACCAGCACGTACCGAAAGTCTCCGCCACGCTGCAGCACGCGCTGGACAACTGGGAGCTGGTGTCCCCGCGCCTGGAGACGGTCTACGCCTTGCTGAATTCCGGCGACGCCGTCGACACCCATCCGTTCGACCAGCAGTACTGCCACTCGCCGCTGCCGCGCGCCTACCAGTGGGCCGACGGCTCGGCCTACATCAACCACGTTGAGCTGGTGCGCAAGGCGCGCAACGCCGAAGTGCCGGCGTCCTTCTACACCGATCCGCTGATGTACCAGGGCGGCTCGGATAGCTTCATCGGCCCGCGCGATCCGATCTTCGCGCTGTCCGAAGAATGGGGCATCGATCTGGAGGCCGAAGTGGCCGTCATCACCGGCGATGTGCGCATGGGTGCCAGCACCGACGACTGCGCAAAAGCGATCCGCCTGGTCATGTTGGTCAACGACGTCTCGCTGCGCAACCTGATCCCGAACGAACTGGCCAAGGGCTTCGGCTTCTTCCAGTCGAAAGCCGCCAGCGCCTTCTCGCCGGTGGCCGTCACGCCGGACGAACTGGGCGCGCACTGGGCCGACACCAAGCTGCACCTGCCGCTGCTGGTGGATCTGAACCAGCAGCCCTTCGGCAAGCCGAACGCCGGCGAAGATATGACCTTCAACTTCGCGCAGCTGGTGGCGCACGCCGCCGCCACGCGCGAGCTGGCGGCCGGCACCATCATCGGTTCGGGCACGGTGTCGAACAAGCAGGGCAGCCTGCATGGATCGAGTATCGCCAACGGCGGCGTGGGTTACTGCTGCCTGGCCGAGGTGCGCATGTACGAGACCATCGAAGGCGGCAAGCCGCAAACCGGCTTCCTCAAATTCGGCGACAGCGTCCGTATCGAGATGAAGGACGAGCAGGGCGCCAGCATCTTCGGCGCCATCGAGCAAACCGTCACGCACTACAAAGAGCGCAGCTAAAGCGCCGGCGAGGCAGGAGGAGACCAAGATGGAACAACAAGTAGATATCCCCGCACTCATCGACCAGAACAAGATCGGCGCCTTCCAGATCGGCGTCTATTTGCTGTGCGGCCTGTGCATCCTGATGGACGGCTTCGACGTGCAGGCGATGGGTTACGTGGCGCCGGCCATCATCCAGGAATGGCATGTCAGCAAAGCCAGCCTGGGGCCGGTGTTCGGCGCCGGCTTGCTTGGCATGCTGGCCGGTTCGCTGGTGTTCAGCGTCATGGCCGACAAGATCGGCCGCCGTCCGGTGCTCATCGGTGCGACGATGTTCTTCTCGGTCTGCATGCTGCTCACACCTTCGTGCACCACGCTGGAACAGCTGCAATGGCTGCGCTTCGTCACCGGCATCGGCCTCGGCGCCATCATGCCCAACGTGATGGCGCTGGCGGGCGAGTACAGCCCTGCGCGGCGCCGCGTCACGTTGATGATGCTGGTCTCCTGCGGCTTCACTGTGGGCGCCGTGGTTGGCGGCCTGGCTTCGGCCGCGCTGATCCCGTCGTTCGGATGGCAGTCGGTGTTCTATGTCGGCGGCGTGATGCCGCTGGTGATCGGCGTGCTGATGATCTTCATGCTGCCGGAGTCGATGCAGTACGTGGTCCTGAGCGGCAAGCGCGTCGAGCGCGTGGCGCAGTGGCTGCGTCGCATCGATCCATCGTCCACCGTGCATGCGGGCAGCCGCTACCTGGTGCATGAGAAGGCCGGCAAGCGCGGCTCGGTGACGGAACTGTTCCGCGAAGGCCGCGCGCGCACCACCGTGCTGCTTTGGCTGGTCAACTTCCTCAACCTGCTCAACCTGTACTTTTTGTCGAACTGGCTGCCGACCATCCTCAAGGGCGCCGGCCTGTCGACCAGCATGGCAGTTTTGGCCGGCACCATCCTGCCGGTCGGCGGCACCATCGGCACGCTGATGATGGGCCAACTGATCGACCGTTCCAGCTTCCGCCGCGTGCTGATACCGGGCTTCCTGGTGGCCGCCGTGGCGATCGTGCTGATCGGCCGTCCGGAAGCGTCGCTGGCCTTCCTGTGCCTGGCGATCCTGGTGGCGGGCTTCTGCATCGTCGGCGGCCAGCCCGCTGTGAATGCGCTGGCGGCCAACTACTATCCGACCACGCTGCGCTCCACCGGCATCGGCTGGAGCTTGGGCGTGGGCCGCGTCGGCTCCATCATCGGCCCGGTGCTGGGCGGTGAGTTGATACGCATGAACTGGCCGAACAGCACCATCTTCATTATCGCCGCCGTGCCGGCGCTGCTGTCCGCCGCCATGCTGTGGATGATGGAGCGTCCGCAGGCAGCCCCCATTCTTGAACGAGATTTTGCATGAAGCTTTATACCTACTTCCGCAGCACCGCCGCCTACCGCGTGCGCATTGCGCTGAACCTGAAAGGCCTGGCCTACGAGGCCGTGCCGGTGCACCTGTTGCGCGATGGCGGCGAACAACTCGCCGAATCCTACCGGGCACTCAATCCATCGGCGCTGCTGCCGACGCTGGACGACGACGGCAGCGTGATCGGCCAGTCGCTGGCCATTATCGAATATCTGGAGGAGACCCGCCCGCAAGTGCTGCTGCTGCCCGCCACCGCAACCGACCGCGCCCGCGTGCGCGCGCTGGCGCTGACCGTGGCGGCGGATACGCACCCGCTGGGCAACCTGCGCGTGCTGAAGTACCTGAAGGGGCAGTTGAGATTGACGGAGGAAGTCAAGCTGGAATGGCAGCAGCACTGGCTGCGCACCGGCATGGCGACGCTGGAGCGCATGCTGGCCGACGATATGCGCACCGGCGGCTACTGCCACGGCGACACGCCGACGCTGGCCGACTGCTGCCTGGTGCCGCAGGTATTCGGCGCTCAGCGCTTCGGTGTGGACATGACGCCGTATCCGACCATCATGCGCATCTTCGATGCCTGCGCCGAGCTGCCTGCCTTCCAGCAGGCGCACCCGTCGCAGCAGCCGGACGCCGAATAGGCGCAGGCAGGATCAGAACCGGGTGGTCAACGTCACGCTCGCATTGCGCGGCGCGCCCGGCTGGATCTGCACGTTGTTGATGGCCGATTCGTAGAAGCGCGCATTGCCGACGTTATTCAACTTGAACCGCACGTCGTAGCGCTTGCCGCGATAGCCCAGCACCGCGTCCACGCGGCCGTAGCCGGGCAGGCGCACAGCATTGTCGGACAGCGCGAACTGGTCGCCGCTGAGCAGCACGCCCAGGCCGGCGGTCCATGCGCCGCCCAGTTCCTGGTCCACCCACAGCGACGCGCGATGGCGTGGCGTCATCTCCGCCCGGTTGCCCCTCGGGATATCGTTGGACGCCACGATGCGCGCATCGTTGTAGGTGTAGGACGCGGCCAGGTGGCCGCCTTGCCACAGCGCGCCTTGCAGCTCCAGCTCCACGCCCTGGTTGCGCTGCTTGCCGACCTGTAGCTGGCGCAGGCCGGCCGTATCGGTCGGGTCCAGCGTCAACTGGTTGCGCTGCTCGACGCGGAACAGCGCGGCGGTGGTGTAGAAGCGGCCGCCCATCCAATCCTGTTTGTAGCCCACTTCCTGCAAATCCGTCTGCAACGGCTTCACTTGCGACAGCGGCGTGCTGCCGGTGTACAGCAGGTCGCCGCCGCCCGGCTGCGACGAGCGGCTCAGGTTCAGATACCACGACTGACCGTCCAGCGGCTGGTACACCAGGCCCGCGCGCGGCGAGAAGACGTTATCGGTGCGCTCGCCGAACACTTTGGTCAGGCGATTGGTTTGCTCCTGCTGGAAACGATCGAAGCGTACACCCGCCAGCGCCTTCCACTGCGCGGCGATGGTGATCTGGTCCTGCAGGTACAACGCCTGCGTCTTGGCCGTGAACGCGTTGTTCAGCGAGACCGGCAGCGTGCCCAGGTTCGGCGCTGGCAGCGCATGCTGCGGCGCGTACAGGTTCACCGGAAAGGCGATGCCGGTCTGCGCGGTGACGACGTCGCGCTGCTGGTCCGACAACTCCAACCCGGCCAGCAACGCATGCTGCCCCAGCGTGTACGTCAACTCGGTTTGATTGATCAGGTTACGCTGCGTCTGCGGGAAGTAGGTGATCTGGCGCGACACTGTGTTGTCCGCGTTGACGCGGCGGTTGCGGGTGTTCACGCCCTCAAGTTCGGTGCGGTTGTATTGGAAGGTGTTCTCCAGCTTCAGGCGGTCGTTGAAGCGGTGTTCCAGTTTGGCCTTCGCCATGTCGCTGTCGGTGCTGGTGTAGTCGTAGCCTTCGCCGTAGAAGGTCGACGGCGACACCGCGACCGGACGGCCCGCCAGCGATGGCACGCCGCGATCCGGCGTGCGGTCTTCGCGCTGCACCTCGGCTTGCAGCAGCAGCGAGGTGGCCGGCGACAGTGCAAACTTCAGCGAAGGCGCCAGCAGCTTGCGCGTGTGTTCGACCACGTCGCGATAGTTGTCGCCAGTGTCATACACGGCGATCAGGCGGCCGTTGATGCTGTCGCTCAGGGCGCCGCCGGCGTCGACGCTGACGCGCCGCTCCTTATCCGACCCCAGCGTGGCGGAGACTTCGGTGTCCTGCTTGGCGCGCGGCTGCTTGCTGACACGGTTGATCAGGCCGCCGGCCGAGCCGCGTCCATACAGCGCGGCCGCCGCGCCCTTGATCACTTCGATCTGCTCGACCGTCGCCAGGTCGCGCGAATACAGAGTGTCGTCGCGCACGCCATCGAGGCTGGCGTCGCGCAGCGAGTAGAAGCCGCGGATGTAGAACTCGTCGCGCCGGCCTTCGCCTTGGCCGGCCACCACGCTGCTGACGTAGTCCAACGCATCCTTGCTGGTCAGCGCTGCGCGGTTGCGCAGGTTTTCCTGGGTGACCACGCTGACCGATTGCGGCGCGTCGAGCAGGCTGCCCTGGGCCTTGGTGCCGGCGGCGGCGACGGCGGCCAGGCTGTCGCTGGAAGCGGTCACGGTAATCTGCTGCATGGTTTGGATGTCGTCCGCCTGGACGGAGAAAGCGAGGCCCGCCAGCAGCAGGGGTAATGGTTTAAGAACTGTTTTCATGTTTGGGAGAGCGGTTGTTATAAGGATGCCGCTGCGCCGTTGACGACGCCGAGCGGGTGATACAAGGGAAGATAGCTGGCTTGGCGATCGGCCTGACGCAGGAAGCGCGTCAGCAGATTGCCTTTGGCTGGCAGAGGTTCGCCCGCCAGCAGCCCCTGGATGCGGCGGCTGGCGGACGGATTGGGGAACTTCGCCAGATAGTCCTGCAGCGTATTGCGCAGCACTCCCCATAGGCCCAGGTACAGCGTGTGGTTGCCGTTGGCGATGGTGGCGATGACCTCGCACAGGTTATTGACGAACAGGCAGTAACCGATGCGTATCCAGGCCCGTTCGTCGGTGCAGCACAATGCCGACAGCGTGCCGGGTTCCAGCTGCATGGCGTGGGCCTGTGCCTGCGCCTGCGGCGCAAGCCGCGTGAGCTCCAGGTCGCGCACGATGAAGTGGCTGGGCGCACCTTCGCCGTCAAGCCCAACGACCGTGTTCTGCATGTGCGGCTCGAACGCCACGCCGTGTTCGAACAGCAGATACAGGATGGGATGTACCGCGTTTTCAGCATAGCGCGCGAACCAGCTGCGCGCGGCCTGCTCCAGTGTGTAGCCGCGATGCAGCGCATAGCGTTCGATGTGGGCGAAGACCCGTTTGCGTCCATGTTCGCCATTGCCGAACAACGCGGCGCACACAATCGGCTGCACACCCTGTTGCAGCAGGCCGGCGACGCCTTCCCGCAGCAGCACGCCAAAACCGTTGGCCAGCTCCGGGTCGGCGCCGGGCAGGTCAACGGTGACGTAGGCCTGTTCTTCCAGCACGCTGAACCTGGGGAAGCGGCTTTGCATGTCGGCCTGCATGATGCGGTACAGCCGCGTGCCGGTCAGCGCGCCTTGCAGTTCGTGGCGGGCGTTGTTGCGAATGCAGTTGGTGATGCGCATATTCAGCGACAGCTTGACGAAGGACGCTGCGTCCCCGGCCAGCAGGGTGCGCACCGACGCCGTCGGATGGAAGTGGCGGCCATGAGGGCCAAGGTCGCGGATTTCACCGCTGCGCAGGGCGCTGGCGATACGCGGCTGGCGGCGCATCCAGCCGGCCTGCCACGGATGCAGCGGCAGGATCGCGCCGCCTTCGCTGGCCTGCAGACCGTCGGCATCGAGTGCTTGCAGCGCGCCGGCGTCGATGCTGTCGCTGAGCAGCCATTCCTGCGGAAGCTGGAAGTAGTGCAGGCGCATGCTGGCCTTGTGCTCCGGCGAGTAGTCGCGCTGCTCGGCGGGCGACCAGTCGGAGCGGCTTTTCGGCGCGGGATGGAAGGGGTGGCCGGTCAGCAGCCCCTGTTCGCTCTCGATATAGGCCTGCAGCGGCGTGGAGCCGGTTGCGGCAAGCTGCATCGGTGGTGCCGGGCGGCGGTCCATCACGTCCTGCATGGTGGCGATGCTGTCGCCGATCTGTTGCAGCAGTTCGTCGTTGAACGGTGTCGCGGCGCGGCGCGACAGGTCTTCGATGATGAGGCGCGCCAGTTCCCGCCAGCCGGCGTCGCGCCAGGCGTCCTGGCCCCTGCGCAGGTAGACGCCGGTGGTGTAGTCGAAATTGGCTGTAGCCGATACGTGCAGCACGCCGACGCACAACTGGCTGCCCACGCGGGGCAGGGAGATTTCCAGCACCTGTCCATGATAATCGGCGGGCATCGCCGGATGCGCGCCACGGCCGGCCGGCAGCACGGCGAGCGTGTGCTCCTGCATCGCCACCTCGCGCGCATAGCAGTTGATCAGCAGGCGGCCGTGCTGGCGTTCGGCGAAGCTCTCTGCATCGGAAGGCGCGGGTTGCAGATGTCGGGCTGACAGCGGTGAGTTCATAGCAGTCTCCATTTCAGTGAAATAAACAGCGCGGCGACGACAGCTGCGCCCAACCAGAGCGGGGCGGCATAGCCGAGCGATGGCGCCAGCAGGCTGGCCAGCAGGCCGGCGCTGACGGCGCCCCATTTGTTGGCCCCTTCCAGGCTGCCGAAGTGGCGGCCGACGTGGGCGATGGTGGATGTGGCAGCGGCCAGCGTGTTGATGGCGAGGTAGGCGCCAGTCATGCCGATGCCCATCAGGATGCGGCCGGTCAGCAGCATCGGCAGCGCGTCGGCCAGTGCCTGCAGCAGCAGGCCGGCGCTGGTCAGCGCGGCATACCATCCGAGGGCGGCGCGGGCATTGGCTTGACCGAGCTTGCGCCCCAGGGGCCATGCCAGCAGCAGGAACAGCGCGTGCGGCAGGCCGAACATGATTCCGGCCGTGGCGGCGCCGATCTGCAGCCGCTGCGCGAGATCGCTGACGAAGTAGGGATAGGACAGCACGGTGCCGATAGCGAACAGCGCCTGCAGCCGGTACAGGTTCGTCGCGCTGACGCCGCAGCCACTGTCGCCGTCGGCGATGGCCTGCGCGCCGGACGGGACGCAGGCGTTCGCAGCGGCCGATGCCTGCACGGACCGGCGCGGTGCAGGAGCGTCCGGCAGCAGGTACAGCACCACGCAGGCGGCGCCGGGGAACAACGCCAGGTACAGGAACAGCTGCAGCACGTTGGCGTGGCCGCTCATCATGCCGATCAGCGCCGGGCCGGCGAACAAGGCGGTTCGGGCCGACGCCTGCATCACGCCGAGCAACGTCGCCAGCCGCGCAGGCGGCAGCTGTTCCGCCAGATAGGCGTTGGACGCGGAGAAGGTCCCGCCCAGCAGCCCTTGCAGCATCAGGCCCAATGCGAATTCCAGCGGCGTGCGCGCCAGGCCGGTGAGGATAAAGCTGAGGCACAAACCAGCGTGCGCCCGCATCAGCGAGGCGCGCCGGCCGATGCGGTCGGCCAGCCGCCCCCAGGCCGGGTTGGCGATGGCTGCGGCCAGCGTCGGCAGCGTGAAATACCAGCCGGCCAGCGCTGCCGATGGCGCGTTCGCCGGGAAGCTCGATTCCAGTATCCGGGCATAGAACGGCGGCATGCACAAGGCTGCGAACGCCGCGCCGAAATGGCCGGCGACGGTGACCATCACCGCGCGCGTCGTCCCGGCCTGCCGCGATGCGGCTTGCGCGATGCTCATGGGCGGCGGCCGCTCTGGATCGGTGACGTCGACGCCGGCGTCTGCGCGGCGGCCAGCGGGTTGCGGACCGTGCGCAAACGCTGTGTGTTCCATCCGAGCAGGCGGCGCGCGGCCAGGCACTCAATTCGCAGCCGTTCGCCGAGCAGATCGAACTCGCGATGGCGTGCGGCGTTTTCCGGGAAGCGCGACTGATAGGCCAGGACGGTGCGCGCGGCCTGGGCCCAGAACTGCGCCTCCGCGTAGCCGTGATGGCGCTCCAGCCGCCACGCCAGCTCACCCAGGTTAATAAAGAACAGCACTTCCAGCAGGTAGTCGCGCGCCTCCGTCGGCGAGTCGAACATAAAGCCCGCGCTGGCATTGAGCGCGTTGCGGTAAGCCGGCGCGGTGCGCAGGCCGGCCAGTTGCGCTGCATTGGTGGCGCCTTGCAGATAGTGCAGGCCACCGGGCAGGTCACGGATGGCGATGCGGCGCGGCAGACCATCGCTCAGGATCAGCAAGGTGTTTTGCGCGTGGCATTCAAGCAGCACACCGTGCGCCATCATCAGATGCAGCAGCGGCGGCACGCTCGCCTCCAGCAGCGCGGCCACCCAGCGTTCCGCGCCGTGCCGCGCCAGCCACGGGGCGATGGTCAGTTCGCCGTCAGCGGTCAGCGTCGTCAGGGCGGTCATCGGGAAAACCTGTTCGCCCTCCGCCAGCACCGACTCCGGTGCGCTGCGCCAGATCGCGCCCAGCATGCCGTAGGCGCCGCTGCGCTGGCGCGCCGCCGCGATCGTGATGCCGGCCGGCTCGGTCAGTATCGCCAGCCGCTGGCCGTCGGCGAGAAAGGCATCGTCGCGGCAGATGGCATCCAGCCAGTGCGAGATGATGGGCGCGTTGTGCACGTGGTGGTCGGAGAGGATGCGGTCGGCCGAACTATTGGCGATGGCCAGCGGCAGCTTCAGGTTGCAGCGGCCATCTTCCGCCAGGCTGCTGAGCGAGCGTATCGATTGCTGCGCCAGCCATTCGACGCGGCCCGCGCCCAGGTGCAGCAAGGTGCCGTCGGCCAGCCAGTCGGCGAAGTGCGGCGCCACGCCATGCTCCCATTGCCAGGGATGCACCGGCAGCAGGCGGTAGCGCGCCGGCGCGCGGCCTTGGGCTTCGACCAGGCCAAGCAGGCGGTGGTACTCCTCCGTTCCCAATTGCGACTGCACGAAGCTGTCGTAGTCGAGGCCCGGCAGCAAATGAGTTTCGCTGGCCTCGCGGTCGATCGCCAGCCAGGTCAGCACGATGGCCTGCGCGAACTCCGGGCCGTAGCGTCGGTGCTCGTCGATGCTGAAGCCAATGCGCGAGCGGAAGCAGGGATGGTAAGGGTGGCCGTCGCCCAACTCCGCTTCCTGCAAGGCGTAGGGCGATTGCAGCGTGGCCTGCGGCGCCGCCGTCATCGACCAGGCCTGCTTGAGCGCGGTCTGCTGCAGCTCGGCGACGAAGCGGCGCAAGGCCTCCGCCTGCGGTTGCAGGTGCCGCACCAGCGCCGATACCACGGTGGGGATGTCCGGCGTCGGCTGGCCAGAGGCGCGCACCTCGCCGCACAGCCGCAGGCGGTCGAAGGCGCTGCGGCCCGCGATATCGATGTTGTAGACCAGCGGTGCATCCTGCTCGTCCCACCCCTCCAGCCACAGCCGGTTCCGCTGCGGTTCGATGACGCCGGTCAGGCAGCCCTCATTCCAGAAGGCTTCGATGAATTGACGCAGCGTGCGGGCATGGGCGGCGGCGTAGTGGGGAAGGAATGCAAGGGTGTGGGGCATGGCGGAGTTTTATAAGATGAAAGCTTGTCTTAAATGCTATGCCGCCAGCTTATCTGTCAAAGATGAGAATGTCAACGCAAATGATAATGATTCGTATTTGAATGTCGAGACAAGGAAGAGCGGGCAAGCCGCGAGGTCAGGCGCTGATCACCCGGTCGCGCCCTTCGTGCTTGGCCTGGTACAGCGCCTTGTCCGCGCGGGAGAGCAGCGACGAGGCGCTGTCCGGCGCGCCCTCCGGCACCGATGCCGCCACGCCGATGCTGACGGTGAGCGCGATCTGCTCGCCGTTGTCGCCGGCGATGCGCAGGGCCGCGACGTCGCTGCGTAAGCGCTCGGCGGCGCCGCTGGCGACATCGATATCGGTTTCCGGCATCAGCAGCACGAACTCCTCGCCGCCGAAGCGCGACGCCATGTCGATATTGCGCATGCCGCCCGCCAGCGCCTTGGCCACCGCCACGATGGCGCGGTCGCCGGCCTCGTGGCCGTAGATGTCGTTGACGTTCTTGAAGTGGTCGATGTCGACCATCAGCAGCGACAGCGGATGCTTGAAGCGGCGGCTGCGTTCCAGCTCCTTGTTGATCTGCTCCGTCATGCGGCGGCGGTTGCCGATGCCGGTCAGCGGATCGGTGGTGGCCAGCTGTTCCAGCTTGGTGTTGGCCACCATCAGCTCCAGCGTGCGTTGCAGCACGCGCGCTTCCAGCTGGTTGCGTTCATCGTGCAGGGCGGACAGCGTCTGCCGGCGCCCACGCAGCGCGACGATCAGCGCCGAGATCAATATCCCCTCCAGCACGATCAGCGTGGCGCCGGCCAGTATCTGCCACAGGTACTCCTCGAAGATGCTGCGCGGCCGGTTGACCCATTGCGCCGTCGGCGGAATGTTCTGCAAGTGGAAGCGCTGCGCCGCGCCGTAGTCGAACAGGTAGCCGGGAATGCCGGCGATGTCGGGCTTCCGCTGCATCACGATGGCGGCGATGGCGCGGCCTATGCGCTCGGCGCTGACCACGTAGCCGCCGACCGTGCCGGGCGTCACGATGGGCTCCCAGTTGGTGAACAGCGGAACCTGCGTAGTGGCCACCAGCCTGCGTGCGATGTCCACCGGCCGGCGCCGGGCGCCGGTGCTGTCCTGGTAGGTGGGCAGCAAGAAGATGGCGCTGCCTGGCCGCAGCAGCGCTGCCTGGCGGAAGATCTCCTCGTAGCTGAGTTGATCCCAGTATTCGAAGCGTATTTGCTTCTCGTAGTTGCTGGCAGCCTGGCGCACCCCGTCCACCGATTCCTGCATGCGCTCCGTTCTGTCGCCGATCACCACCACATGCCGCACGTCCGGCTTCACCTGCGGGATGATGCCGATGGCGCGTTCGAAACTGGTCTGCACCTGATAGGCGATACCGTCGGAGGGCGTCCAGTTCAGGCGTCCGTGGTTTATGTAGTGGCGCGGCACGCCGCGAAACAGGTCGGGGTGCTCACTGAGGAAGCGCGCCGCCACATAGTTCTCGGTGATGATGGCGTCGAACTGGATGCGCGCGTACTTGGTGCGCAGGTAGGGCTCCATGCTGGCCTGCGCCTGCTGGTCACCGACACGCACGGCGTCGAAGCGCTCTTCGAAAATACCCAGCGAGGAGGTCAGGTTTTTATCGGCCAGTTCGGCCGCCAAACCCTTGCTGATCAAGCGCTGCCAGGACGACGCCGAATCGGAGCCCAGCGAATACAGCACCAGCACCTTGCGCTCGCCGGCGGCCCACACCGGCGCCGCCAGCATCGTGATCAGCAGCGCGCAGCCAAGCAGCAGCCGGCGCCAGAGGTGGCGTGGCCCGGTTCCGTGCGCGGCAGGTGGGCAGTCCTTGTACAGCATGTCGGCGTTGAATCCGAAGGCAAAAAAGGCGGATGCGGCGAAATTTGCATTCAGGAAAGTCTAGCACGCTTTACCTGGCGATTGTTGGGTGTCCTTCGTCATGCGGCGCGCAAGGCGTCGACGATTTTCATGCGCGCCGCGCGCAGCGCCGGCAGGAAGCCGCCGACCATGCCCATCGCCAGCGAAAACATGAGCGTTTTGACCACGATCGCCGGCGTCAGGCGGAAGCCGAAGGCCAGCTCGGAGAAGGACTGGAAATTGGTGGTCGAGAAGGACAGGAACTGCATCAGCGAGGCGCAGGCCAAGCCCAGAGCACCGCCCACCAACGCCAGCAGCATCGACTCGGCCAGGAAGGCGGCCAGGATGCTGCGGCGCTGGAAGCCCAGCGCACGCAAGGTGCCGATCTCGCCGACGCGGTTGGCCACCGAGGCGTACATGGTGATGGTGGCGCCGATCATCGCGCCGATCGAGAAGATGATCGACAGGATCAGCCCCAGCACGCTGATGAAGGTCGACAGCGCTTTCGACTGGTCGGAGTAGAAGGTCTGTTCGCGCTTGGCGTCCAGCGTCAGGCGCGGATCGGTTTCGATGTCCTTCTTGAAGCCATCGAACAGCGAGGTGTCGGCCAGCCGCAACACCATGGCCGAGTAGACGTTGCGGCGGAAGGCTGGCATCAGCTGGTCGGCGTCGCCCCAGATCTCGGAATCGAAACCGCTGTTGCCGGCGTCGAACAGGCCGACCACGGTCCACTGGCGCTGGCCGAAGCGCAGCGTCTCGCCGATGCCGGCGCCCTCGAAGCGGCGCGCGATGCTGGCGCCGGCGATGATCTCGGAAGCGCCGGGGCGGAACATGCGGCCCGCCGTCAGCTTGACCTGCGGTCGCAGCATCAGCCCGCGCGGCGAGATGCCGCGGATGATGACGTTGGACGGCTTGGCCGAGCCGCGCTTGTTGAGCGAAATGAGCACCACCGTTTCCTTTGACAGCAAGGGCTGGCCGTCGGCGCCGAGCGCGATGGCAGGGTGGCTGGAGGCCACGCTGGCCTGGGTGCGGTCCACGCCGCTCTGCACCTCGGTGTCGGCCGAGCGGCGGGTCAGGATCACGTTGTCGTATTCGCCGGTGGTGACCATGGTGTTGCGCAGGCCCTCGTCCAGCATCAGCACCGTGGCGAACACGAACACCACCAACGCCAGGCCGGCGCCGGTCAGCGCCGTGGTCAGGCGCCGCGCCCACAGGTTGCGGGCCACGTAGGAGAGCGGGATTTTCATGGCTGATGCCTCACCCTATGCTCCTCAAGCCGTCGACGATGTTGATGCGCACCGCGCGGATGGTCGGCGCGATGGCGGCGACGGCGCCGATGACCAGCGCCGCCAGCACCTGCAGGATCACCGTCTGCTGCGACACTTCGAACACCGGGAACATGGTGCCCATCACCTTGCCGAGGAAGGCCGCGAACGGGAACAGGACGACGATGCCGATCGCCGCGCCGAACGCGGACAGCAGCAGCGATTCGCCCAGTATCATCAGCGTCAGGAAGCCGGGGCCGAAGCCGAGCGCCTTCAGCGTGGCGTACTCGCCCAGCCGTTCGCGCGCACTCATGGCCATGGTGTTGGCCATCACCGCCGCGATAATGACGATGACCACGAACGACACCACGCGGATCGCCACCACGATCGCCTCGGACATCGACACGAAGCCCAGCTGGAAGGCTTTCTCGGTCTCGGTCAGCGTTTCGGCCAGGGAGTTGGCGAACTCCTTGTCGACGGCGGCGGAGATGGCGGCGGCGTTTTCCGGCTGGTCGATCTGCACCACGTACACGCCGATCTGGTTGGCGCGGCGCGGCGTCACCTTCTTCATCGTCTCGTTGACGTAGTCCCAGTGGAAGAACAGGGTGGCGGTGTTGGTGGTGCTTTGCCTGCCGTCGTAGATGCCGCGCACCACCAGCTCCCAGTTGCCGGGGTAGATGGTGCCCTTGAGCGGAATGATGTCGCCGACCTTGAAACCATATTGGTCGGCCAGCTTGCGGCCGACGATGCAGCCCTTGCGGTCCTTGAGGAAGGCGGCGCGGTCGTCCGGCGGCAGCAGGTAGTCGGGATAGATGTCCAGGTAGCTCTCGCCGGAGATGGCGAACTGCGCGAAGAAGTTTTTCGGATCCTTGTACGTGCCCTGGAACCAGTTGGCGAAACCGACGCCGGACACGCCCGGCACCGCGCGGATGCGCGCCTGGTAGGACAGCGGCAGCGGGAACACCAGCGAGGTCTTGTTGCGCGTGACCAGCGTGGTGTTGGACGCTCCTTCGGCGCCGGCGTACCAGGCATCGACCACCGTCTGCAGCAGGCCGAAGGAAAAGATCGCCACCACCAGGCCGAGGATGGTCAGCGAGGTGCGCAGCTTGTGGCGCATGGCGTTCTTGAAGATCAGCCGCAGCGTGTACATGGCGCTAGGCGGGAACGGCCGGCTCGCCGGCGATCAATTCGCCTTTTTCGAGATGGATCATGGTGCGCGCCTGCGCCGCCGCGTTGGCGTCGTGCGTGACCATGATGATGGTCTTGCCCAGCTGCTGGTTCAGCTGCTGCAGCAGGGCCAGGATCTCGGCGGCGGAGTTGCGATCCAGGTCGCCGGTGGGTTCGTCGGCCACGATCAGCGTCGGGTCGGTGACGATGGCGCGGGCGATGGCCACGCGCTGCTGCTGGCCGCCCGACAGTTCGTTCGGCGTGTGGTCCATGCGGTCGGACAGGTTGACCATCGCCAGCGTCAGCTCGACGCGCTCGCGCCGTTCGCGCCGCGACAGGGGCGTGAGCAGCAGCGGCAGTTCGACGTTCTCGAACGCCGACAATACCGGCATCAGGTTGTAGAACTGGAAGATGAAGCCGACGTTGGTGGCGCGCCAGCGCGCCAGGTCGGTCTCGCCCATGCCGGCGATATCGAGGCCGGCGATGCGCAGCACGCCGCTGTCCGGCTTGTCGATGCCGGCGATCAGGTTGAGCAGCGTGCTCTTGCCGGAGCCGGAAGGGCCCATCAGTGCCGTGAAGTCGCCGGCCGGTATCGCCAGGCTGATATCGCGCAGCACCTCCACCACCTGGTCGCCGCGGCGGTAGGACTTGACCAGGTGCTCGATCAGTACCAGTGGTTCGCTCATTATTTTTTCGCCAGGCTGACCGGGGCGCCGTCGTGCAGCTTGGCGTCCGGCGCCATCACGAGTTTGTCGCCGGGCTTGACGCCTTTGACTTCGACCAGCTCGCCGATCTTGCGGCCCTGCGTGACGGCGACCTGCCTGACCTTCTCGCCGTCGATCATGAACACCACCGCCTTGCCGTCGCGCGTGGCGATGGCGGCCGGCTGCACGGCGGTGACGGCCTGCTTGTCCTCCGGCGGCACGGCCTTCGACAGGAAGGCCACTTTGGCGCTCATGTCCGGCAGCACGCGCGGATCGCGGTCGATGAAGCGCACCTTGACCAGCAAGGTCGCCTTGCTGCGGTCCATGGTCGGCACCATGCGCGAGACGGTGCCGGCCAGGTGCAGCTCGGGGAAGGCGTCGAGCAGGATTTCGGTCGGCTGGTCGACGCGGATCTTGCTGAGGTTGGACTCGGAGACGTCGGCCTCCACCTCCAGCGTGTCCATGTCGGCGATGGTGACCACCGCGCCCTTGCTGTCGGCGGCGGAGGAGAAGGGCGTGATGTTGTCGCCGACGTTGGCGCTCTTGGTCAGGATCACGCCGTCGAACGGCGCGCGGATCACGGTCTGGTCCAGCGCCACCTGCGCCACCTGGGCGTTGGCCCTGGCGGCGGCGATGGCGGCGTTGAAGCCGGCGATGTTGGCCTTGGCCTTGGTCAGCCGCGCCTGCGCGGTGTCATAGGCGGAGGCGGTGATGAATTTCTGGTTCAGCAGCTCGGCGGTGCGCTTGAAGTTGGCCTGGGCGTCGAGCAGCTCGGCCTGGCCCTGTTCCAGGTTGGCCTGCGCCACCTTGACGTTGGCCTGCGCCTGGCCCAGCGTGGCGCTGACGTCGCGGTTCTCCAGCCGCGCGATCACCTCATCCTTCTTGACCTTGCTGCCTTCGAGCACCCCCAGCCACTCCAGCCGGCCGGTGGCCTTGGACGACAGCGCCGCCTTGCGCTGCGCCACCACGTAGCCGGTGGCGTTGAGCAGGGTGTAGCTTTGCGACGGCCAGGTCTGCGCTACGGTGACGGTCTCGACGGTGGGCTTGCCGGCGAACTGGCCCATCGCCAGGCGGCCGCCAATGCCGACCGCCACCACGATCGCGGCGATCCGGATCCAGCGGCGGCGCTTGCTGCGCTGGCCCGGGGCCTGCACCGTGGCTCCGCGTTCGATTTTCAGTTTGAAGATGTCGGGAGTCGCCACGAGAGCCTCATTGTCACAATGTTACCAAATAGTGAGGCAAAAGCGCTTGAATCGCAAGCGCCGGGACATGCGCGCCGGCGTCACTCGCGGCTGGTCTGCTGAGCTGTTGTAAAAAGGCCGGCAAATATTGTCTGTTAAATTATCCAAGCTCAACTGTTACATTTTTTTTGTCGCGCGCACGCCGATTGAATGCGTTAATTGTCGTGCGGCAACATCGGCGAACAAGATCGTCGTGTGATTCCTCCAACCTTGGCCCTTCGCTGCTGCACGTCGGGCCGACTTTTTATCGAGGACGTCATGCTTGATACGGTCTCTCAACGTCAATTGTGGATTTTCTTTTTTGTGCTGGGCGGCCTGGTGGCCTGGGTGATGGTGCAGGTCGAATTGCCGATGCTGCTGGGCTGGAATCCGGCCTGGGAGCTGAGGACCAGCGACTACCGGCTGCTGTTGCACGTCCATGCGACCGCCGGCAGCGTGGCGCTGTTTGCCGCGCCGCTGCAGCTGCTGCCTTACCGGCACACGCGCCGCCTGCACCGTCCGATCGGCTACGCCTACCTGCTGGCGATCTGTATCGGCGCGCCGACGGCGATCTGGATCGCGCTTGACCACCTGTCCGGCAGCGAGCGCTGGATGACTTGCGCGCAGGCCGTATGCTGGCTGTATGCCACGCTGGTGGCGGTGGCGGCCGTCATGCAGCGCAAGATCGACCTGCACCGGACCTGGATCATGCGCAGCTATGCGCTGACCTACACCTTCATCGTCAGCCGGCTGGCGATGGACGTGTTGCATTACCACCCCAGCCCGCTTGTGGGCGGCAACTCCGGCTTTATCCTGGTGTCCTCGCTGGCCGCGCTGGTGCTGGCCGATCTGGCAAGCATGAAAAAACCTGGCTGGAGCCTGGCCTGACATATTGGGGCGGGGAGCATTCGGCGATACAATCGCGCCTTTGCCCCAAAGCTTTCCGCCCATGACGATCCCGACTTCCATCCTCGATGCGCTGCCGCACGCCGACGCCTCCTGGCGCCCATTGCTGATCAAGGGGCTGGAGGCCATGATGAAGGCCTACCCCGATTATCTGCCGCAGCTGGCCCAGGACCACTACCTGCCGACCGGGCAGCGCCTGTTTGCCGCCTTTGCCTTGCCGTTGCAGGATGTGCGCTATGTATTGGTGGGCGAAGGCCCGTATCCGCGCGAGGAAAGCGCCACCGGCGTCTGCTTCATGGACGGCGCGGTCGGCAGCCTGTGGTCGAGCGAGGAGGGCGGCGGCCTGTCCAAGCCGGTCAACAAGGCCACCTCGCTGCGCAACTTCATGAAGATGCTGCTGGTGGCCGACGGTCAACTGTCGTTGGACAACACCGCCGGCGAGGCCATGGCCGCCGTCTCCGCCCGCGCCCGCAGCGCATCGGGCGGCCACATCCAGACGCTGGCCGAGATGCAGCAGAAATTGATCCAACAGGGGTTTTTGCTGCTGAACGCCTCGCTGGTGTTCCGCAGCCACGTGGCCCCGGCCAAGGATGCCAAGGCCTGGCTGCCGTTCTTCGAGACCGTGATGGCCGGCCTGGCCGCGCAGGCGTCCAAAACGCCGACGATGATTCTATGGGGGAAAATCGCTGAGTTGCTGGGCAAGTTGCCGGTAATGAAGGAATTCCCGCAGATCGCTGCAGAACACCCTTACAACCTGAGTTTTATCGGCAATCGCGACATGCATCAGTTGTTTCAACCGATGAAGTTATTAAAAGGGTAAGTAACCCTTTGGGCAAAAGGCCTACCGGGCAAACTTTGTTAAAGTTTGGTATACTTGACTAAATCGATCAACTAATCAGCTCTTGTGCAACACCGTGATGAGCGATCAGGTCGATATTTTAACCCAGTTGAACCGAGGTAGTGATGCGTCTGACCACCAAAGGCCGTTTTGCTGTGACTGCGATGATCGATCTGGCTTTGCGCCAAGGCAAAGGCCCGGTCACGTTGTCGGGCATCAGCCAGCGCCAGGCCATTTCGCTGTCCTACCTGGAGCAGTTGTTCGGCAAGCTGCGCCGCCATGAGATCGTCGAATCGATCCGTGGTCCGGGCGGCGGCTACAGTCTGGCGCGCCGCGCCGACAAGGTCACCGTGGCCGACATCATCATCGCCGTCGATGAGCCGCTCGATGCGACCCAGTGCGGCGGCAAGGAAAATTGCCACGGCGCCGACGCTGCCAGCGGCGCACGCTGCATGACCCACGAACTGTGGGCCACGCTGAATGAAAAAATGGTGGATTACCTGGATTCCGTGTCGCTGCAGGATCTGGTCGATCAACAGAAGCAAAAGAATGCTGAACAAAACGTGGTCGTGATGCACCGTAACCACGCCGCGCTTGGTTAAGAGAACTAGTTAACGGAGTAACCCAGATGAATGCCCCTGAAAAAAACATCGCGCCAGTGAAGTTCCAGACCGCCCCGCATTTCCCGATCTACATGGACTACTCGGCCACCACGCCGATCGATCCACGCGTCGCCGACATGATGATTCCTTACCTGCGCGAGCAGTTCGGCAATCCGGCATCGCGCAGCCACATGTACGGCTGGACCGCGGAAAAGGCCGTGGAAGAGGCGCGCGGCCACGTCGCTGCACTGGTCAATGCCGACCCGCGCGAAATCATCTGGACCTCCGGCGCCACCGAGTCGAACAATCTGGCGATCAAGGGTGCCGCGCAGTTCTACAAGACCAAGGGCAAGCACATCATCACCGTCAAGACCGAGCACAAGGCAGTGCTGGACACGGTGCGCGAACTGGAACGCCAGGGCTTCGAGGCGACCTACCTGGAACCGCAGGACAACGGCCTGATCACCATCGAGCAGCTGACCGCCGCCATCCGCCCGGACACCATCCTGGTCTCCGTCATGCTGGTCAATAACGAGATCGGCGTGATCCAGCCGATCGACGAAATCGGCGCACTGTGCCGCTCGAAAGGCATCATCTTCCACTGCGACGCCGCGCAAGCGACCGGCAAGGTGGTGATCGACCTGCAAAAGACCAAGGTCGACCTGATGACCTTCACAGCCCACAAGACCTACGGCCCGAAAGGCGTGGGTGCGCTGTACGTCTGCCGCAAGCCGCGCGTGCGCATCGAAGCGCAAATGCACGGCGGCGGCCACGAGCGCGGCCTGCGCTCCGGCACCCTGCCTACCCACCAGATCGTCGGCATGGGCGAAGCCTTCCGCCTGGCGAAAGTGGAAATGGACAGCGAGATCACCCGCATCAAGGGTCTGCGCGACCGCTTGGCCAAGGGCCTGCAGGAGATCGAGGAAACCTACATCAACGGCGACATGGAACACCGTGTGCCGCACAACCTGAACGTCAGCTTCAACTACGTCGAAGGCGAGTCGCTGATCATGGCCGTGAAAGACCTGGCCGTGTCGTCCGGTTCCGCTTGTACTTCGGCCTCGCTGGAACCATCTTATGTGCTGCGCGCCCTGGGCCGCAGCGACGAGCTGGCGCACAGCTCGATCCGTTTCACCATCGGCCGCTTCACCACCGAAGAGGACATCGACTTCGCCGTCAACCTGATGAAGTCCAAGGTACACAAACTGCGTGAGCTGTCGCCACTGTGGGACATGTTCAAAGAAGGCATCGACATCAGCTCGATCCAATGGGCAGCCCACTAATTATTCAGATACAGGAGCATCAAAATGGCTTACTCGGAAAAAGTGTTGGACCACTACGAAAATCCACGCAACGTGGGCGCGTTCGAAAAGGGCGATGAAACCGTCGGCACCGGCATGGTCGGCGCACCGGCTTGCGGCGACGTGATGAAGCTGCAAATCAAAGTCGGCGCCGATGGCCTGATCGAAGACGCGAAGTTCAAGACCTACGGCTGCGGTTCGGCCATCGCATCGAGCTCGCTGGTGACCGAATGGGTCAAGGGCAAGACGCTGGATCAGGCGCTGGCCATCAAGAACACCCAGATCGCTGAAGAGCTGGCGCTGCCGCCGGTGAAAATCCACTGCTCGATCCTGGCGGAAGACGCCATCAAGGCAGCGGTACTGGACTACCAGACCAAGCACCCAGTCGCAGCGTAACCCAGTCATTCCCGCGAAAGCGGGAATCCATGCTGAGCCGAATACGGCCAATCAGCATGGATTTCGCGATGGCGAACCACCGCTTACGCGGGAACGACGCAGGAGAATCAAATGGCAATCACCCTGACCGAAAAAGCAGCCAAGCATATCAACCGCTACATCGAACGCCGTGGTAAAGGTGTCGGTCTGCGTTTTGGCGTGCGCACCACCGGCTGCTCGGGCCTGGCCTACAAGCTGGAATACGTGGACGAAGTCGCGCCGGAAGACAGCGTGTTCGAGTCGCACGGCGTCAAAGTATTCGTCGATCCGAAAAGCCTGCCGTACATCGACGGCACCGAGCTCGATTTCGCGCGCGAAGGCTTGAACGAAGGCTTCAAGTTCCATAACCCGAACGAGAAAGACGCTTGCGGTTGCGGCGAAAGCTTCCGCATCTGATAAGCCATGCAAAATCACTTTGAGCTGTTCAATCTGCCGCAGCAGTTTGCCGTAGACGCGGGAGCGCTGGACAGCGCCTACCGCGACGTGCAGGGCCGCGTCCATCCCGACAAGTTCGTCAATGCCACCGACGCCGAAAAGCGCGTCGCCATGCAGTGGGCCACGCGCGCCAACGAAGCCTATCAGACCCTGAAGAATCCGCAGAAGCGTGCGCAGTACCTGTGCGAGCTCAATGGTGTCGATTTGCAGACCGAGTCGAATACGGCGATGCCGATGGCCTTCCTGATGCAGCAGATGGAGTGGCGCGAAGAGCTGGGCGACGCCCGCGCCGCCAAGGACAGCGACGCGCTGGAAGCGCTGGACAAGCAGCTGCGCAACGAACGCAAGGCGCGCCTGGCGGAGATCGAAACGCAGATCGGCGCCGGCGATTTCCACGCGGCGGCACAAGGCGTGCGCGCGCTGATGTTCCTTGAAAAATTCGGCGAAGAAGTCCGCTTCGCCTTTGAAGCAATCGAAGCCTGAGCGCGGCGCCTCGCGCGCGCCTCAGCAGACAAGATAAGAATACAGGTCCATCCATGGCACTTCTGCAAATCTCCGAACCAGGCATGTCCACCGCACCGCACCAGCATCGGCTGGCGGTCGGTATCGACCTGGGCACCACCAATTCGCTGGTCGCCACGGTGCGCAACAGCATTCCAGAAGTGCTCAACGATGAGGATGGCCGCCCGCTGCTGCCGTCCGTGGTGCGTTACCTGCCGAACGGCCACGCCAACATCGGCTACAAGGCGCAAGCCGCGCAGACCACCGATCCGAAGAACACCATTGTCTCCGTCAAGCGCTTCATGGGCCGCGGCCTGGCCGATATCGCCTACGCGGAAAACATGCCCTACGATTTCCAGGACACCCCTGGCATGGTGCAGCTCAAGACCATCGCCGGCGTCAAGAGCCCGGTCGAGATCTCGGCGCAGATCCTGGCCACGCTGCGCCAGCGCGCCGAGGATTCGCTGGGCGACGATCTGGTGGGCGCGGTCATCACCGTGCCGGCTTACTTCGACGACGCGCAGCGCCAGGCCACCAAGGATGCGGCGCAGCTGGCCGGCATCAACGTGCTGCGCCTGCTGAGCGAGCCTACCGCCGCCGCCATCGCCTACGGCCTGGATAACGGCTCGGAAGGTTTGTACGCGGTCTATGACCTCGGCGGCGGCACCTTCGATATCTCCATCCTCAAGCTGAGCAAGGGCGTGTTCGAAGTGCTGTCCACCGGCGGCGATTCCGCGCTGGGCGGCGACGACTTCGATCACCGCCTGTTCTGCTACATCCACCAGCAGGAAAAACTGGCGCCGCTGTCGGACGAAGACACCGCCGTGCTGATGGTGAAGGCGCGCGAAGCGAAAGAACAGCTGTCGACTAAAAACGATGTGACCGTCGACGCGATCCTCGGCTCGGGCGAAGAAGTGCATCTGAAGATCACCGCCGAGACCTTCCAGGAGATCACCAAGCACCTGATCGACAAGACCATGAAGGCCATCAAGAAGGCGCTGCGCGACGCGAATGTCGACGCGGACGACGTTGATGGCGTGGTCATGGTCGGCGGCGCGACGCGCATGCCGCACGTGCAGCGCGCGGTCAGCGAATATTTCCACACCATCCCGCATGCGAACATCGACCCGGACAAGGTGGTGGCGCTGGGCGCGGCGGTGCAGGCCAATCTGCTGGCCGGCAACCGCGCGCCAGGCGACGACTGGCTGCTGCTGGATGTGATCCCGCTGTCGCTGGGTATCGAGACGATGGGCGGCCTGGTCGAGAAGATCATCCCGCGTAACTCGACCATCCCTTGCGCCCGCGCGCAGGAGTTCACCACCTTCAAGGATGGCCAGACCGCGCTGGCGGTGCACGTGCTGCAAGGCGAGCGTGAGCTGGTGTCCGACTGCCGCTCGCTGGCGCGCTTCGAGCTGCGCGGCATTCCGCCGATGGTGGCCGGCGCCGCCCGTATCCGCATCACCTACCAGGTGGATGCGGACGGCTTGCTGTCCGTGTCCGCGCGCGAGCTGCGCTCCGGCGTGGAAGCGTCGATCACCGTCAAGCCGGCCTATGGCCTGGGCGACGACGACGTCGCGCGCATGCTGCAGGATTCGTACAAGTCGGCCGATACCGACATGGTCGCCCGCGCATTGCGCGAAGAGCAGGTCGAGGCCGAGCGCATCATGCTGGCCACCCAGTCGGCGCTGGACGAAGATGCTGGCTTGCTGAGCGATGAAGAGCGCGCGGCAGTCGACGTATTGATGAACAAGGTGCGCGACGTGGTTGCCCAGTCGCAGACCGGCGCCGCCGACCACGCGGCCGTGAAGTTCGCGGTCGAAGCGCTGGCCAACGGCACCGAAGAATTCGCATCGCGCCGCATGGATCGCAGCGTGCGCAGCGCATTGGCCGGCAAGACGCTGGACCAGGTAGTTTAAGGCGCCAGGCGTCATTCCCGCGCAAGCGGGAATCCATGCTGAGCCGACTGAATCGCGTCCCTATGGGTCCCCGCTTTCGCGAGGACGACGGTGGGGCTAATCAAAATGTAGAGGTATCAAGTGCCACAAATCGTATTCCTGCCCCACGCAAAACTGTGCCCGGACGGTGCCGTCATCGAAGCCGAAGCCGGCAAGACCCTGTGCGACGTCATGCTCGAAAATGACATCCACATCGAGCACGCCTGCGAGAAGTCCTGCGCCTGCACCACCTGCCACGTGCTGGTGCGCGAAGGCTTCAACTCGCTGAACGAAGCCAGCGAAACCGAAGAAGACCTGCTGGACAAGGCCTGGGGCCTGGAAGCCGTGTCGCGCCTGTCGTGCCAGGCGGTAGTGGCGGATGAGGACCTGGTCGTCGAGATCCCGAAATACACCATCAATCACGCAAGCGAAGGCGGGCACTGAGATGAAATGGACCGACATCACCGCGATTGCGGAAGCGCTCTACGATAAGCACCCGGACATCGATCCGCTGACTATCCGCTTCACCGATCTGCACAACTGGATCGTCGACCTCGAAGAGTTCGACGACGACCACTCGCGCGGCGGTGAAAAAGTCCTCGAAGCGATTCAGCAGGCGTGGATCGATGAAGCCCAATAAGCAAGCGGTAAAAATCGGTGCCACCGTCACCGGCGCGGACAATATGCCGGAAATCCGCGAAGGCCAGACCGTCGCGCTGCTGCAGGAGCTGCACATCCTGACCCGCGACGGCAAGATGAACCAGGACAGCCGCCGCAAGCTGAAGCAGGTCTACCACCTGTACCAGTTCATCGAGCCGCTGCTGAAGGAAGTGCTGGGCGAGAAGGAGAGCGTGTCGCTGGTGGATCATGGCGCCGGCAAGTCCTACCTCGGCTTCATCATCTACGACCTGTTCTTCAAGGCGCTGAACGATAACTCGCACATCTACGGCATCGAAACCCGCGAAGAGCTGGTGGCGCGTTCGCAGGAACTGGCCAAGCAGTTCAACTTCCCCGGCATGTCCTTCCTGCCGCTGTCGGTGGCCGAGTCCACCGAATCGAAGCTGCTGCCGGACCAGATCGACGTCGTCACCGCGCTCCACGCCTGCAACACGGCGACCGACGACGCCATCCACTTCGCGCTGAAGAAGAAGGCCAGGTACATGGTGCTGGTGCCGTGCTGCCAGGCGGAAGTCGCGACGGTGCTGAAGAAGAACAAGGGCAAGTCGCTGGCCAAGTCCGCGCTGACCGAGATCTGGCGCCACCCGATCCACACGCGCGAATTCGGCAGCCAGATCACCAACGTGCTGCGCTGCCTGCAACTGGAGGCGCACGGCTACCACGTCAACGTGACCGAGCTGGTAGGCTGGGAACACTCGATGAAGAATGAGCTGATCATCGCCACGTACAAGAACCTGCCGCGCCAGCGACCATCGGAGCGTCTGCAGGAAGTGCTGGAGACATTGGGGCTGGAGGAGATGGGCAACCGCTTTTTCACGGAGCAGGTAGCAAAACAGTAAATCAAACAGGGTGATGGAACGATGAGTGAGCTGAACGAAAAATGGTTGGACCTCCGCAGCGACACCGTCACCCGCCCCAGCGCGGCGATGCGCGCCGCGATGAACGCAGCGGACGTCGGCGACGATGTCTACGGCGATGATCCCACCGTCAACCGCCTGCAGGAATACACTGCCGACCTGTTCGGCTATGAGGATGCGCTGTTCGCGCCGTCCGGCACGCAGAGCAATCTGCTGGCGTTGCTGGCCCACTGCGGCCGCGGCGACGAGTACCTGGTCGGGCAGGAAGCGCATACCTACCGCTACGAAGGCGGCGGTGCTGCGGTGCTGGGCAGTATCCAGCCGCAGCCCATCATCAACCAGCCTGACGGCAGCATCGCGCTGGCCGACATCGAAGCCTACATCAAACCGGACGATTTCCACTTCGCGCGCACCAAGCTGCTGGCGTTGGAGAACACCATCGGCGGCCGCGTGCTGGGCCTCGACTACCTGAAGCAGGCGACCACGCTGGCGCACGAGCGCGGCCTGGCCACGCACCTCGACGGCGCGCGTGTCTGCAACGCCGCCGTCAAGTTGGGTGTGAGCCCGCGTGCCGCTGTCGCTGGTTTCGATTCCGTTTCGGTGTGCTTGTCCAAAGGCCTGGGCGCGCCGATCGGCTCCGTCCTGTGCGGCAGCAAGCCGCTGATCGCCGAGGCCAAGCGCTGGCGCAAGATGCTGGGCGGCGGCATGCGCCAGGCCGGCATGATCGCTGCGGGCGGCATGTACGCCCTGCAGCACAACTTCGCGCGGCTGGTGGAAGATCATGACAACGCCAGCTACTTCGCGAGCGAACTGGCAAAGCTGAAGAACATCAAGGTCAGCACGCCGCAAACCAATATTTTTTACGTCGATATCCCGGCCGATGCCTGCCGTGGCCTGAACGACGTGCTGCAACTGACCCGCATCCGCGTATCGATGTCGCCGCACCTGCGCATCGTCACGCACATGGATGCGTCGCGCGAGGACATCGACCGTGCCATTACCGTTTTTGGAGATTTTTTCGGATGACCGATACCACCGCTGATAGCAGCACCGATAACACCGTCCGCCTGGCCAAGCGCCTGTCGGAGATGCGCCCATGCTCGCGCCGTGAAGCCGAACTCTATATCGAGGGCGGTTTCGTTAGCGTGGACGGCGTGGTGGTGGAGGAGGCGGGCGCCCGCGTGACGATGGATCAGCAGATCGACGTCGCACCCGACGCCACGCTGCTGGAGATCCTGCCGGTGACGATCCTGCTGCACAAGCCGGTGGGCGCCAACGGCGGCATCGGCAAGGACGGCTCGCCGGCGGTGCACTTGCTGAACCCTGCCTCGCTGACGCGCTCCGCACCGGGCCAGCGCTTCCTCAAGCGCCACCTGGTCAACCTGACCTTGACCACGCCGCTGGAGACCAAGGCCAGCGGGCTGCTGGTGTTCACGCAGGACTTTCGCGTTAGCCGCAAGCTGGTCGACGAAGCGGCCAAGATCGAGCACGAGATCATCGCCGAGGTGACCGGCACCATCATGGAAAACGGCCTGGCGCTGCTGAACCACGGCCTGCCGTTCAACGGCAAGCCGCTGCCGCCGATGAAGGTCAGCTGGCAGAACGAGAACCGTCTGCGCTTCGCGCCGAAGAATCCCAAGCCGGGCCAGATCGAACATATGTGCAAACTGGTCGGCCTGACCGTGGTGTCGCTGAAGCGCATCCGCATCGGCCGTATCGCGATGGCGAGCCTGCCGGTAGGCGAGTGGCGCTACCTGCAGGATCACGAACGCTTCTGATTACTTCGCGGTAGTCTGCGACAGGATGAAGGCGTAGGTGTCTGCCGCTTCCACATCCTGCTGCGCGCGGGTCGAGCCCATGCCGTGGCCGGCGTCGAAGTCCACCCGCAGTATCACCGGCTTGCCGCTGGCCGTCGCCGACTGCAGGCGCGCCGCCATCTTCGCTGGATGGAACGGCGCCACGCGCGGATCGGTCACACCGGTGGTCAGCATGATGGCCGGGTACTTCGTGCCGTCCACCACCTGCTGATAGCTGTCGATGCTCTTCAGCGCCTTGAAGCCGGCCGGGTCGGCAATCGCTCCCCACTCAGGTTCTTCGCCGTAGCCGTTCTGCTCCGCCACGTAGCGCAGCGGATTGTGCCAGCCCACTCCCGATACCACCGCCGCAAACAGGTCCGGACGCTCTTCCAGCGCGCGGCCCATCGTGATGCCGCCGGCCGAGCGGCCGCCGATCGCCAGGTGGGCCGGCGAGGTATAGCCTTTCGCGTTGATGTCCTCGCACACGGCGATCAGGTCGCGCCAGGTGTTCGGCTTGTTTTCCAGCTGGCCGGCGCGATGCCACTGGCGTCCAAACTCGCCGCCGCCGCGTACATTGGCGTAGCCGATGATGGCGCCCTGGTCGGCCAGTGCCAGTGTGCGGCCCGCGAACGCCGGCGTGTACGCTGCCGAGCCGTAGCTGCCGTAGGCGGAGATGAAGGCCGGATTTTTACCGTCCATCTTCAGGCCCTTTTTGTAGATCAGGCTATACGGAATCTGCGTGCCATCCTTGGCGGTGGCGTAGCGGCGCTCGGTGGTGTAGGCGCTGGTGTCGATGGCTGGCTTCGGCGTGATGCCGGTGTCGCTCATCTTGCCGTCGGCGGCCACGCTCCAGATGCCGGCCGGTTCCAGCCAGCCTGTCAGCACAGCCAGCACGCCCGGCGCGTCGGGATCGGCCTCGATCTCGCGCAGCGTGCCTTCGAAGGGCAGGGCGATGGTGGTCAGCTTGCCGTCGTTGCCCAGGCGTTGCAGCGCGCTCGGGCCGCCATCCATCGCCCGCAGGTACAGGCCGTCCTTGGCGCGCGCCATGCCCTGCAGGACCAGCTTCGATTCGGCCACCACCTCGGCTGCCTTGGCCAGCGATGGCGTCCTGGCCGAGGTTTTCAGCAGGCGTCCGCGCGGATGGTCCTTGGTCGACAGCAGGTACAGCTTGTCGCCTTCCATGTCCACGTCGGTCACTTCGTCGGCGAAGTCTGCCACCTGCTGCCATTTGGCCTTGCCCTTGACGACATCGCGCAGCGGCGCCGCGTAGATGCGCTTCTCGGGACGCACGTCGGCGAGGATCAGCAGCGCGGTGGCCGAGTGCAGCGAAGTGCCGATGTACGGCGCCTGGATTTTTTCATACGCGATCGCCGGATCGAAGCCGCGCTTCATCAGCAGCGGATCCCTGGCCGGATCGGCGCCCAGCTTGTGGAAGCGGGCCACCGAATCGAGGTAGCGCTCCGGTGTGTTGTTCTTGCCGGTCAGCTGGTTGTAGAAGAAGCCGGAGCTGTCGTCCAGCCAGCTTGGATTGGCGCCCTGCGTGTCGGCGATGCGCTCCTTGAGGATGGTCCCGGTGCGCACGTCCATGATCTGCAGCACCGAGTCTTCGCTGCCGTCCTTGGACAGGCCGTAGACCAGCTTGCTGCCGTCCGGCGAGGCTTGCCACCAGTCCAGCGAGACGTGGCTGGTCTTGGTGTCGAGCTTGGTCGGATCGACCAGCACGCGGTCCTTGCCGCCCTCGCGCACGAACAGCTTGAAGTTGTTGGCGCCGGCCGGGCGCTGCTGGTAGAACAAACGGGCGCCGGCCTTCTGTACGCGGGCTGGCGTGGCGACGTCGCCGGACAGTTGCTGGATGCGTGACAGCAGTTCGTCGCGCTTGGGTAGCGCATCAAGCACGCCGCGGGCGTGGGCGTTCTGTTGTTTGAGGTAGGGCAGCCAGTCGGGGTCTTTGTCGTTTTCCATCCAGCGATAGCGGTCGACCACGGCTTCGCCGAAGTAGCTGTCGCTGACGGGTTCAACCCGCGCCACCGGCGCGGCGGGAATGTCGGCCGCGAACGCGGCGGAGACTGACAGGGCGAGGGCCGCCCCGTACATCGTGCGAACAACTTTGCTCATTGGTACCCCCTGTGGCGAAAGGACTATTCTGCCACAGAAGATTGTGAAAATTACACCGCCGGCACGGCCTTCTTTTTCTTTTCCGGCGGCGGCAGCTGAATCAGGCGGGTGCCGGTCAATTTGTCGTGCAGGAACTGGCGATCCTTGTCGAGGAAGGCCGTCAGCGACCACAGCAGGATGCCGGCGCCGACCGCGCCCAGCGCTTGCCATTTGTGCAGGTCCAGCACCAGCGAGGCCAGCAGTGCCGGCAGCACCCACATCCAGCTCAGCAGGTAGCGCACGGCGGCCGCCTGCAGCGACAGGTGGCTGTGGCCGGGGCGCACCAGTTTCAACCGCCAGGTCTTCATCGCCAGGGTCTGGCCGTCGCGGCTCCACTGGTGGATGAAGTAGGCGCCCAGCACCAGGAAGGCCAGCGCCTGGCGCATGTGTTCCATGGTCGGCGTGTGGCTGCCGTGGACGGCGACTTCAAAAACCAGGAAGGGCAGGAACAGCACCGCGAAACCCAGCAGGGTTTCGTAGACCATGGAAATCAGACGGCGCTTGACGGTGGGGACGGTGACGGGCAGCTTATTTGACATTGCTGTTGGCAGGCTGGGCGGGCGGGGTGGACGCCGGCGCGGCAGGCGCGACGACCGGTGCGACGTTCGATGCGTTGGGTATGGTCGCGCCGGCGGCCGTATCCGTGGCGGGCGCCGCGGCCGGCGCGGCCACGGCGGCAGGCGCGGCCTGCGTCGCCACGGCGGGACCGCCGGTGGTCGGCACGGCCGGCTTGATCGGCGCCACGGTTCTCTTCTTACTCTGGGCCGGCGTCGGCAGGTTGGCGACCTGCTTCTTCATGGCTGCCTTGGCCGCCAGTTCCTTCTTCTGCTCGTCGGAGAGCTGCTGGTACGACTCCCACTGCGTGGATTTCTGCGACGGATCGATCTTCTGCGCGCGGGTGAAGTTCTGGCGCACCTGGCGGCGTTCTTCCGGCGTCATCTTGACCCATTCGCGCATGCGTTCCTGCACGCGGGCCTGCTCGTCCGGCTTCATCGAGGTGTAGCGCTTGACGATGCCCAGCCATTTTTGCTTGCGGATCGGCTCCATCTGGTCCCATTCGGGCGCCAGCGGCTCCAGCGCCTGCTGTTGCTCGGGCGTCAAATCCTTCCACTTGGTCTTTTCCGCCGGCTTGGTCAACGCGCGTTTTACCGCCTCCACGCCGGGCTGCACGCCGGTGGCGGACGAACTCGGCGCGGTGGGCTGGGCTGGCGTTTCAGACGACTGGCCGCAGCCGACCAACGCCGCGCTTGCCGCTGCTATCGCTAACACCACCACCGTCCCAGCGCCCCATTTTGCGCGACCGCTCAATGCCATACTGGTTACTCGCTTTGGTTCAGGTAGGCGTTAAAACCGTGGTCCAGATAGGCGGACAACGGCAATTCGTCCGACAGCACGGCGGCGTCGAGCTCGGCCAGGTCGGCCACGCGCTGCTCCTGCTCGTAGTGGTAGATGCCGGCCAGGCCGCCGACCAGCACCAGCAATGGCAAGGCCACGCCCATGCGGGTCATCCAGGTGAACGAGAAGAAGCCGGTGCCGGCGCCAGCCAGCGCGTTCTTGCTGACGCGTACCTTCAGCGGCGCCTCCACGTGGGCTTTCTTGCGGGCGAGCGCCAGCTTGCGCGCTTGCGCCAGGCGGTCGGTGGTCGATGCGGGCAGATCGTCCAGGTGCTCATTGAGCGCGTGGCGCACCTTGTAAGCGAAATTCAGATCGTCGGTGTTCATAGTTTGATTCCCTTAGCTTTGAGCGATTCGGCGAGCGCGTGTGTTGCGCGTGAGCAATGTGTCTTCACGCTCCCCTCGGAACATCCCATCGCTTCGGCTGTTTCAGCCACGTCCATGTCCTGCCAATAACGCATTAGGAAGGCTTCTCGTTGACGCGCCGGAAGCTTTTGTACTTCGGCATCGATCAGCGCCAGCATTTGCTGGCGCTCGACCTTGTCCGCGCTGGACTCGGAAGCCTCGGAACCCTCTTCGGCGGCGTAGGATTCGAGCATGTCGAAATCCTCATGTTCGTCGCCCGAGGGGCCCATGCCGGAGAACAGGCTAACCCAGGTGTTGCGGACTTTTTCCCTGCGGAAATAGTCGAGGATGGTGGTTTGCAGGATGCGCTGGAACAGCATCGGCAGCTCGGCGGCCGGCTTGTCGCCGTATTTCTCGGCGAGCTTGATCATCGCGTCCTGCACGATGTCCAATGCGGACTCGTCCTTGCGCACTGCATAGACGGCTTGTTTAAAGGCACGCCGCTCGACGTTTTCGAGAAAGTCGGATAATTCTTTGTCTGTGGCCATGCGTCGGGTGTGGATACTGCCGGGAAAGCCGGCGCTGGGCCGCTAGGTGGCGGCTCGTGAACTGAGCGCATGCTAGCAAAAATTGGCCATTTCTGCATGGTTTTTGCGGCTTGGACGATGCAAAATGTACCGGAATGGGGGTATTTTCGATATTTCCCTTGCCCAAACCGGTGCTCCGGGTGTACCGTATGGGACGCTTTGAACACCCCGAAGCTCTATGGTCTGGTCGCAGCAGGCACACAACGCCGCAATCGACGAGACGCGCTTTCATATGTCAGCAGTTTGCTCTAACCCGTGCCACAAGCGCGAGAGGTACGCAGAACCGCTACAGATAGATCCAGCCAAACGAGAGTTTGCAGCTAGCACTGCTTTGCACGTCACTACGGTTGACGGAAGAGGCAGCTGTGACTGCAGAAAAAAAGGGAAGCAGGGCAATGCTGTAGAGGTGGGCCTACTTCGTTAGGAAAGAGCATCCGATCAATCTCCTATGGACCTTGAAAGGAATGTTTCATGAATACCGAAGCAACCGCATCATCCGGAGCGAACACGCTCACAGGCGCTGAAATACTGGTGCGCTGCCTGGCCGAGGAAGGCGTTGAACACGTCTTTGGCTATCCGGGCGGAGCCGTACTGTATATCTACGACGCCATCTTCAAGCAAGACAAATTCCAACACGTCCTCGTGCGTCACGAACAGGCCGCAGTGCATGCCGCCGATGCGTACTCGCGCAGCTCGAACAAGGTTGGTGTCGCGCTGGTCACGTCCGGTCCGGGCGTCACCAATGCCGTGACGGGTCTTTCCACCGCTTACATGGATTCCATCCCCATGGTCGTGATCTCGGGCCAGGTGCCTAGCCACGCCATCGGCCAGGATGCCTTCCAGGAATGCGACACGGTCGGTATCACCCGTCCCGTGGTCAAGCACAATTTCCTCGTCAAAGACGTCAAGGATTTGGCGGAAACCGTCAAGAAAGCCTTCTTCATCGCCCGCACCGGCCGTCCAGGCCCCGTGCTGGTCGACATCCCGAAGGATATCTCGATGCACAAGACGACGTACTCGTACCCGAAAGAGGTCGAGATGCGTTCGTACAAACCGGTCGACAAGGGCCACTCCGGCCAGATCCGCAAGGCGGTCCAGCTGCTGCTGCAGGCTGAACGTCCGATGATCTACACCGGCGGCGGCGTGATCCTGGCCAACGCCTCGCCCGAGCTGAACAAGCTGGTCGACAAGCTGGGCTTCCCGGTCACCAACACGCTGATGGGCCTGGGCGCCTACCGCGCCAGCGACGACAAGTTCGTCGGCATGCCTGGCATGCACGGCACCTACGAAGCGAACATGGCGATGCAGCACTGCGACGTCCTGATCGCCATCGGCGCCCGCTTCGACGACCGTGTGATCGGCAACCCGAAACACTTCGCGTCCAACCCGCGCAAGATCATCCACGTGGACATCGATCCATCGTCGATCTCCAAGCGCGTCAAGGTCGACATCCCGATCGTTGGTAACGTCAAGGACGTGCTGATCGAATTCCTGGCCCAGCTCGACGCCACGGACGCCAAGCCGAACGCGCCAGCGCTCAAGGACTGGTGGAAGCAGATCGGCGAATGGCGCGGCCGCGATTGCCTGAAGTATCCGACCTCGGACCTGGTGATCAAGCCGCAATCGGTGGTGCAGAAGCTGTGGGAAGTGACCAAGGGCGACGCCTTCATCACCTCCGACGTCGGCCAGCACCAGATGTGGGCCGCGCAGTACTACCCGTTCGACAAGCCTAAGCGCTGGGTCAACTCGGGCGGCCTGGGCACGATGGGCGTGGGCCTGCCGTACGCCATGGGCGTGCAGATGGCCAACCCGGACGCCACCGTCGCCTGCATCACCGGCGAAGGCTCGATCCAGATGTGCATCCAGGAACTCGCGACCTGCAAGCAATACCATCTGACGCCGAAGATCATCATGTTGAACAACCGCTTCCTGGGCATGGTGCGCCAGTGGCAGCAGATCGACTATGGTTCGCGCTATTCCGAGTCCTACATGGATTCGCTGCCGAACTTCGAGAAGCTGGCCGAAGCGTATGGCCACGTCGGCATGCGCATCGAGAAGCCGGGCGACGTCGACGGCGCGCTGCGCGACGCCTTCGGCATGAAAGACAAGCTGGTCTTCATGAACTTCATTACCGATCAATCGGAAAACGTCTGGCCGATGGTGAAAGCGGGCAAAGGGCTCTCTGAAATGCTGTTGGGTTCGGAGGACTTATAAGATGCGACACATTATTTCTGTCTTGCTGGAAAACGAAGCCGGCGCGCTGTCGCGCGTGGTGGGCCTGTTCTCGGCCCGTGGCTACAACATTGAAACGCTGACCGTGGCGCCGACCGAAGACGCGACCCTGTCGCGGATGACCATCGTCACCACCGGCTCGGACGACATCATCGAACAGATCACCAAGCACCTGAACCGCCTGATCGAGGTGGTGAAGGTGGTGGACCTGACCGAAGGCCAGCATATCGAGCGCGAACTCATGTTGATCAAGGTGCGCGCGGTGGGCAAGGAGCGTGAAGAGATGAAGCGCACGGCGGACATCTTCCGCGGCCGCATCATCGACGTCACCGAGAAGACTTACACGATTGAACTGACTGGCGCCAAGAGCAAGCTCGACGCGTTCATCGATTCGATCGACCGCGCTTCCATTCTGGAAACGGTACGTACCGGCGGTTCCGGCATCGGACGCGGCGAACGCATCCTCAAAGTTTAACGGCGTCATTCCCGCGCAGGCGGGAATCCATACTTCGCCGGATTGGACACGTACTATGGATTCCCGCCTACGCGGGAATGACGGAAATGCCGCTGGCTTTTACTAAAAATATAGCAAAGGAAATACCATGAAAGTTTTCTACGACAAAGACGCTGACCTCTCCCTGATCAAGGGTAAAAACGTTGCCATCATCGGCTACGGCTCGCAGGGCCACGCCCACGCGCAAAACCTGAGCGACTCCGGCGTCAACGTGACCGTCGGCCTGCGCAAGGGCGGTTCCTCGTGGAGCAAGGTTGAGAAGGCCGGCCTGAAAGTGGCCGAAGTGAACGAAGCGGTCAAGGCCGCCGACGTCATCATGATCCTGCTGCCGGACGAGAACATCGCCCAGGTCTACAACGAAAACGTCGCGCCACACGCCAAGCAAGGCGCGGTGCTGGCCTTCGCCCACGGCTTCAATGTGCACTACGGCCAAGTCGTGCCACGCGCCGACCTGGACGTGATCATGGTCGCACCGAAGGCCCCAGGCCACACCGTGCGCGCCACCTACACCCAGGGTGGCGGCGTGCCGCACCTGATCGCCGTGTACCAGGACAAGTCCGGCATCGCCCGTGACATCGCCCTGTCGTACGCCTCGGCCAACGGCGGCGGCCGTGCCGGCATCATCGAAACCAACTTCCGCGAAGAGACCGAGACCGACCTGTTCGGCGAACAGGCAGTCCTGTGCGGTGGCGCGGTCGAGCTGATCAAGGCCGGCTTCGAAACCCTGACCGAAGCGGGCTACGCTCCGGAGATGGCCTACTTCGAATGCCTGCACGAACTGAAGCTGATCGTCGACCTGATCTACGAAGGCGGCATCGCCAACATGAACTACTCGATCTCGAACAACGCCGAATACGGCGAGTACGTGACCGGTCCTAAGGTTGTGACCTCGGCCACCAAAGACGCGATGCGTCAGTGCCTGAAAGACATCCAGACCGGCGAGTACGCCAAGTCCTTCATCCTGGAAAACAAGGCAGGCGCTCCGACCCTGATCTCGCGCCGTCGTCTGACCGCCGAGCACCAGATCGAAGAAGTCGGCGCCAAGCTGCGCGCCATGATGCCTTGGATCGCCAAGAACAAGATGGTCGACCAGTCGAAGAACTAAGCATCCTCTTCGTCACGAAAAAGCCGGCATTGATTGCCGGCTTTTTTTCGTTTCATCCTGCCCCTCCGGTTTCAGTCTTTTGACATCGCGCGCGTCGATGGGCGCAGGCTTAGTATCACGGTGCCGATCACGCCCAGCACGATCAGCGCGACGGCGATCATCTCCGCCTGCGTCGCATGCAGGCCTGCCACGTTGAACACCGGATTGACGCGGATCTGTTCGATCAGCAGGCGTTCCACGCCGGCCAGCAGCAAATACACCGAGAACAGCCAGCCGATGCGGAACGCGTGCTTGCGCAGCGCCCACAGCACCGCAAAGCACAGCAACGCCATCGCGGTTTCGTAGATGGGCGTCGGGTACACGCCGGGCAGGGCGATCAGCTCGCCGTAGATATTGTTGTCATAGGTTTGTGCCCACAGCCAGGTCGGCAGCCAGTCCGGCTTGAGTGCCATATTGGCCGCGATGCCCCAGTCGCCGTCGCCCGACACCTGGCAGCCAATGCGGCCGATGGCATAGCCCATCATCATGGCCGGCGCCGCCGCGTCCAGCAGCGGGCGTACCGGCAAACGCCAGCGCCGCACGCACACCATGCCTGCCAGCGTGCCCACGATCAGCCCGCCGAAGATGCTCAGGCCGGAGCGCGTGAAGATCATGCTCATCGGATCGGCGGCAAACTGCGCCGTGTGCTCGAGGATGTGGAACAGGCGCGCGCCGAATATGCCGGCCGCCAGCACCACCATCGTCAGGTCGCTGACCACCTCCTGCGGCGGCACCTCGCGACCGCGCACGCGCGCCGGCCCGATCTGGCCGGCGTCGTGCAGACGCTTGAGCTCAGCCCGCAGCAGCGCCCCCGCCACCAGCGCGCCCAGGGCCACGAACAGCCCGAAGGTCGCCAGCGGCAACGGCAGCTCATAGCCGGTCCAGGCCTTGATCACATCACTCAAATACGGATACGACATGTCGGCTTTCAAAAAAAGGAGTCCGGCGGAACTTTAGCACAAGGGGGGCCGCGAACCGCCGGCCAAGTGCTATGCTGGCTGACGTTTGTTTTCTCTGGAGAGGTTGGTACGCGATGGCCGCAAAGCATGTACTGTGTTACGGGGACTCGATGTCCTGGGGGATTATTCCAGGGACCAGGCAGCGTCACCCGTACGACAAGCGGTGGACCGGCATTCTTCAACAGCTGCTGGGCGACGACATCCGCGTGATCGAGGAGTGCCTGAACGGGCGCACCACCGTCTGGAACGATCCCTTCCGTCCCGGTCGGAATGGCAAGGACCTGCTGCTGCCCATCCTCCACTCCCATGCGCCGATCGATCTCGTCATCATGTTCCTCGGAACGAACGATCTGCAAGCGGTCTACGGCGTGGGCGCCTACGAATCCTCGCTGGGTGCTGGCGTGCTGGTCGATATTGTCCAGGGATGCTGCGCGGAGCCGATGCGGGTTGCTCCCCAAGTGTTGCTGGTCGCGCCGCCACGAATCGCCAGGCTTGCAGGAACCATGGTGGAGAAATTTCACGGCGCAGAGGAAAAGTCGACCCACTTCACCCGCTGCTACGCGCGCATAGCCGAGGAACGCGGCTGCTCTTTCCTGGATGCGGCGGAGTTTATTCAAGCCAGCGAGGTCGATGGCGTCCATCTGGACGAACTACAGCACCGGCAACTGGCTACGGCGCTTCAACGACCGGTGCTGGACATGCTGGGCCGCTGACGAATGTTACAAAGACTCACTATGTCTTACGTATACTGAAGGTAATTTCGGGTAAAGTTCGCCTTGTTGTAATTTTAACTTTGGAGCCCGCAATGACCGTCATGAAAACACTCGCCGCAGCCGCTGCCGCCTCCTTCGCGCTTGCCGCCCACGCCGCCCCGCTTGAATCGCTGCCGACTACCGGCACGCTGGTCGTGGTGCCGGCCTTCGGCGAAGTCAAGCACGCCAACGATCAAGCGGTCGCCACACTGGCGGTCGAAGAGCAGGACAAGGACAAGGCCGCCGCCGCCTCGCGCGTCAACCTGAAAATGAAGCAGGGCCAGGATATCGTCAAGAAGGAAGACCCCAGCGCCAGCCTGAAAACCCAGGGCTATTACACCTATCCGGTCTATCCTGAAGAGCGGCCGATGCCGAACGGCCAGCCGTCCAAGCCGCGCGTGCCGACCGCCTGGCGCGTGGGCCAATATCTGCAAGTGACCACCACCAACCTGGAGAAGCTGCCGAAGACCGTGGCCGCCGCCCAGAAGATCCTGACCCTGAACAGCCTGCAATTCGGCCTGACGCCGGAAACCACGCGCCAGCTGGACGACCAGCGCATCGCCGCCACCTATAAGAACCTGAACGAGCGCATCAACTCGATCGCCAGCGCGATGGGCCGCAAGGTCGGCGACGCCATGCTCGACACGGTCGACTTCGAAGGCTCGGGCAACTACGCCCAGGAACGCATGGGCGGTGCGCCGGCGCCAATGCTGATGCGCTCATCCAAGATGATGGAGCCCGCCGATGTGGCCGAACCAAGCTTCGAGCCGGGCGAAACCACGCTGCAGATGAACCTGGTCGGCAAGGTGCGCTTCAAGTAAAACCATATGCGCGGCGGCGCGTGTTGATGTACAGTTGCGATTGCCTTTCTGTTAACTCTGGAGATCGTAATGACCGCATTGAAATACCTGGCCGCCGCCGTTATCACCACCTTCGCGCTGTCCGCGCAGGCCGCGCCGCTGGAAACCCTGCCGACCAGCGGTGCCCTGATCGTGGTGCCGGCCTTCGGCGAAGTCCGCCACGCCAACGATCAGGCCACCATTACGCTGGGCGTTGAGGAAGTCGACAAGGACAAGGCCGCCGCCGCTTCCCGCGTCAACCAAAAGATGAAGCAGGGCCTGGAACTCGTCAAGCAGGAAGACCCGCAGGCCAGCCTGAAAACCCAGGGCTACTACACCTACCCGGTCTACCCCGAAGAGCCGGTGTCGGCGCCGGTGCCCGGCCAGCCGCGCAAGCCGCGGGTGCCGACCGCATGGCGCGTCGGCCAGTCCCTGCAGGTGACCACCACCAATCTGTCCGGCCTGCCGAAGACGGTTGCCGCCGCGCAGCGCATCATGGCGCTGAACAATCTGCACTTCGGCCTGACGCCGGACACCACCCGCAAGCTCGACGACCAGCGCATCGCCGCCACCTACGCCAACCTGAACGAGCGCGTCAATTCGATCGCCCATGCGATGGGCCGCAAGGTCGGCGACGCGGTGGTCGACACTATCGATTTCGAAGGATCGGGCAATTACCTCGACCGCGTGTCGGTCGCCGGCTCGCGCGTGACCACCGCGATGGCCACCAACGCCACCGCGCAAGTGGAAGAGCCCAGCTTCGAGCCGGGCGAAACCACGCTGCAAATGCGTCTGGTGGGCAAGGTGCGCTTCAAATAAGCAAATTTGGGCAGAATAAGGGGATGGCGCGCCATCCCCTTTTTTATGGTCGGCTCCTCTATAATGATGAAGCAACATGATCAGCTAATCAGAAACGGAACCTTATGGCCAAATTCCCCCGTCGCCGAGCCAAGAATGGCGCCGCCCAAGGCAAAACGCCCCAGATGTCGCGCTTCAGCCGTTTTGCACGCCGCGCCAGGGGCGAGGACCTCGACCGGCCGCGCCACCGCGGGATCTATCTGTTGCCGAACGCCTTCACCACCGCCGCGCTGTTCTGCGGCTTCTACGCCATCGTCATGGCGATGAACCAGAAATTCGAACACTCCGCCTGGGCCATCTTCATCGCCATGGTGCTCGACGGGCTGGACGGCCGCGTCGCCCGCCTGACCAACACCCAGAGCGAATTCGGCGCCCAGTACGACTCGCTGTCGGACATGGTGTCCTTCGGCGCCGCGCCGGCGCTGGTGATCTACGAATGGTCGCTGCGCGGCTTGGGCAAGCTGGGCTGGATCGCCGCCTTCGTCTACTGCGCCGGCGCCGCGCTGCGCCTGGCCCGCTTCAACACCAACATCGAAGTGGTCGACAAGCGCTTCTTCCAGGGCCTGCCTTCGCCGTCGGCCGCCGCGCTGGTGGCCGGCTTCATCCTGCTGATGGTGGACCAGGAAGTGCCCGGCCTCCAATTGAGCTGGGTCTCGTGGAGCATCGCCGTGTTCGCCGGCCTGACCATGGTGACCAATGTGCCGTTCTATAGTTTCAAGGACGTGAACTTCCGCAAGTCGGTGCCGTTCATCGCGGTGTTCCTGATCGCGCTGGGGTTCGCGCTGGTGTCGATCGACCCGCCGAAAGTGCTGTTCCCGATCTTCATCGCCTACGGCCTGTCGGGCTATGTGGTGTCGGCCTGGCGCCTGGCTAAGGGCAAGAAGGTCAGCCTGATCCAGACCGACGAGGACTCGAACGACCCCAGCGAACGCCGCTAAGTAATTAAAATCTGTCGTCCCCGCGCAGGCGGGGACCCATGCTGAGCATGCCGGGTATGGATTCCCGCATTCGCGGGAATGACGTGTCGCGTAACGAAGCATCAGCCACGGAGCTATCATGAGCAACTCATCGAACCGCCTCATCATCTTTGACACCACCCTGCGCGACGGCGAGCAATCGCCCGGCGCCTCGATGACCAGGGACGAAAAAGTCCGCATCGCCAAGCAGCTGGAGCGCTTGCGCGTCGACGTCATCGAGGCCGGCTTCGCGGCCGCCTCGCAGGGCGATTTCGAGTCCATCAAGGCGATCGCCTCGGTGGTGCGCGAGTCGACCATCTGCTCGCTGTCGCGCGCCAACGACCGCGACATCTCGCGCGCGGCCGAAGCGCTGGCGCCGGCCGAACGCAAACGCATCCACACCTTCATCGCCACCTCCAAGCTGCACATGGAAATGAAGTTGCGCATGCTGCCGGACCAAGTGCTGCTGCAGGCGCGCAACGCGGTGCGCTTCGCCCGCCAGTTCACCGACGATATCGAGTTCAGCCCGGAAGACGGCAGCCGCTCGGACGAGGACTTCCTGTGCCGCGTGCTGGAAGGCGTGATCGACGAGGGCGCGACCACCATCAACTTCCCCGACACGGTGGGCTACGCGGTGCCGGAGATCTTCGGCGAGACCATCCGCCGCCTGCGCGAGCGCATCCCCAATTCCGACAAGGCCATCTGGTCGGTGCACTGCCATAACGACCTGGGCCTGGCCGTGGCCAACTCGCTGGCCGGCGTGATGATAGGCGGCGCGCGCCAGATCGAATGCACCATCAACGGCCTGGGCGAACGCGCCGGTAACACCGCGCTGGAAGAAGTGGTGATGGCGCTGCGCACGCGCAAGGCCTATTACAACCTCGACGTCGGCATCGACACCACGCAGATCGTCGCCGCCTCCAAGATGGTGTCGCAGATCACCGGCTTCGCGGTGCAGCCGAACAAAGCGGTGGTCGGCGCCAACGCCTTCGCGCACGCCTCCGGCATCCACCAGGACGGCATGCTGAAATCGCGCGAGACCTACGAGATCATGCGCGCCGAAGACGTGGGCTGGGCCGCCACCAAGATCGTGCTGGGCAAGCTGTCGGGCCGCAACGCCTTCAAGCAGCGCCTGCAGGAACTGGGCATCGACCTGGATTCGGAAGCGGAAGTCAATGCCGCCTTCGTCCGCTTCAAGGAGCTGGCCGACCGCAAATCCGAGATCTTCGACGAGGATATCCTGGCGCTGGTGTCGGACGAAGAACAATCGCATGAGGGCGAGTACTACCGCTTCCTCTCGCTGTCGCAGCAGTCGAACACCGGGCAGACGCCGAGCGCCAAGGTGGTGTTCTCGATCGACGGCGAAGAGCACGCCTCTGAAGGCAAGGGCGATGGCCCGGTCGACGCCACCGTCAACGCCATCGAATCCGAAGTGGGCAGCGGCGCCGAGCTGGTGCTGTTCTCGGTCAACGCGATCAGCACCGGCACCCAGTCGCAGGGCGAGGTGACGATGCGCCTGTCGAAGGAAGGCCGCATCGTCAACGGCGTCGGCGCCGATCCGGACATCATCGTTGCTTCGGCCAAGGCTTATCTGTCGGCCTTGAACAAACTGCACTCGAAGATCGAGCGCGTCAACCCGCAGCCCTGAGTTTTTGATGAGCATATCGAATCTGAAATTCAGCTTGACCGGTCTTGGCGCACTGTTGCTCTGTACGTCGGCCATGGCCCATGGCGACGTCAGTCCGGCCATGGTCGCCGATAAATTCGTGGACGCGCTGCAGCATCAGCGTTTCAGGGACGCCGCAGCCATGTTCGCGCCGGAGGCAACGCAAGATGCCGGCGCGGCCGAGCGCACCCTGAAGCGCGTCGACGACAGCCTGGGCGGCTTCTCGACGATGCATCCCATTGCAACGCTGCCTGAGGGGAAGAGCATCAAGCTGGAAGTGCCTGCGCATAAAAATGGCTCGCTCAAGGTTCAGAGGTTTGTGCAACTCCGGTACACGTCCCTCGCCAGCGATGGGCAGCCGGTGTTTTATGAATTGAACCTCACGGCCGGCAACGGGCCACCGAAGGTCTTGTCGTTCGGGCTGCATCTTCCTGTGATAGATGCGCAATCGACGAAACGTGCGAATCAACTCGCGAGTGCCATCAACCGTTGATGCGCGCCTGCGTGGGTAATGGCAAGACGAATGAACTTGATAACCAGGGAGACGAGGCAATGGCGGATGGAAAATCGTGTGTGGAATGTGGCGGCAGCGAGCATTTTTCAAAAGAAGTCGCCCCGCCTGCTGAACTGCTCCCGGTCGGCTTCCTTCATGGCGCAAAATATCGCGTCGTAGTCTGCGGCGATTGCGGGTTCACCCGGTGGTTTGTCGCCGAGCGTTTCCTGCCGCTGGTAAAAGAGAAGTTCGAAGCGGAGCAGTGACGCGCGCGGGGCCGTAAGCCGGCCGGTGCGCCGCGCGCTGCGCGTCCGTGACAGAATGTACGCACAGTTATCGTGAAAGATGCGTATGTCACCGGAACTCGTCTGCACCATCGGCCATTCGAACCGTACGATCGAGGACTTCATCGAGCTGCTGCGCCTGAACGGCATCGCTTGCGTGCTCGATATCCGGACGGTGCCGAAGTCGCGCCACAACCCGCAATTCGGCCAGGACCAGCTCGCGGCCTCGCTGGCCGGGGCCGGCATCGAATACCGCTACCTGCCGGGCCTTGGCGGCCTGCGCCGTCCGCATAAGGATTCCCCCAATAGTGGTTGGCGTAACCTGTCGTTTCGCGGTTACGCCGACTATATGCAGACCGATGAGTTTGCGGACAACGTCGATGCGGTGATTGAACTGGGGCGCAGCAAGTCCTGCGCGCTGATGTGCGCGGAAGCCGTGCCGTGGCGCTGCCACCGCTCGCTGGTGGCCGACGCCTTGCTGGTGCGCGGCGTTCATGTCGACGAGATCATTGACGCCCGCCAGCGGCGTCCGCACAAGCTGACTCCCTTTGCCTGCGTCGAGGGCTTGCGTATCACCTATCCGCCGGAACCGGATCAGCCGGCCCAGTGAGCCGCCGCCATCCGCACCATGCTTCGTTCCACGCCGAAGCATGCGCCGATTCAAACAGCTATCTTGTCGATTCGATGACAGGAGGCTGCAATGATCAAACTGATGGAAACGCACCTGGAGCCGTCGCGCGAGCTGCTTTACAATGCCGTCAACGCCTTTTTGCTCAGGAGCGCCACATGATCGCCGTGATATTCGACCGTGAAGCGCAAAGCGCAGGCCGTGCCGACGTGTTCGACAACTATCGCTTGCGCGTGGCCAGCGTCATCCGCGATTACGGCTTGATGGAGCGCGACGAAGCGCCGCCATACCATCCGCCGGTGGCCGCGCGATGAGCACGCCGCAACCGCGCTTCGCCCGCGTGGCCGCCGCGATCGGCGATCCGACCCGCGCGCTCATGCTGTCGCGATTGCTCGATGGCCGCTTCTACACCGCCACTGATCTGGCGCAGCATGCCGGCGTCTCCGCGCCGACCGCATCGCAGCACTTGAAACTGCTGGTGGAGGAGCGGCTGGCGAGCGTGCGCGCGCAAGGACGCCATCGCTACTACATGCTCGCCGACGGCAACGTCGCTCACGCGCTGGAGGCGCTGCTGCGTGTGGCTGACGGCGCGCTGCCCGAGAGCACGCGCTGGCAGGCGCCGGCCATGCGCGGCCTGCGGCATGCGCGCAGCTGCTACGGTCATCTGGCTGGCGTGCTGGGCGTTGATCTGTGCCGCTGCTTCGTCGACAACGGCTGGGTGAAACCAGGGGAGGGCGATGGTCACGACTATCCGCTCACGCCTGCGGGCGAAGCGCAGCTGCGGCAGCTGGGCATCCGGCTGTCGGAAGGCGCGTCGGCCCAGCGCCAGTTATACGGCTGCGTCGACTGGTCCGAGCGGCGCGATCACTTCGCCGGGCCATTGGTCGTGGCGCTGCTGGACAACTTCGTCGAGCGCGGCTGGCTGCGCCGCAGCGACGACACGCGCGCGCTGCAAGTCCCGGCCAGCGGCAAGGCCGAACTGGCCGCGTGGCTCAGAAGCGGAACTTGACGTAGGCTGCCGGGCCATTCAGCCGGACGTTGACGTCGGTCGCGTCGCGGTCGCGACTCAAGCTGATCTTGGTCGCGCTGTATTCCGCCACCAGTCCGACGGCGGGCGTCGGATACCATTCGACCCCGATGGCGCCGCCATAGATGTGACCGTGGATGCTGCCGCCGTTCTTCTTGATGCCGCTGGCGTCCGCATACATGCGCAGGTTCTGCGAGAAGGCGTGGCGCCAGCCCAGCTCCAGCAAGGGCGCGTAGGCGTTCTCGTTTTCCGCATACGCGGCATTGCCGGCGATGCCGTTTAACACGCCGCTGGCGGTGCCGTCGACGCGGGCGTGGTAATAGGCGGCGCCGACGCCGATGCCAAACACGTCGTTGCCACTGCCTAGCCACCATTTGTAGGCCAGGTTGGCCAGGTCCAGCTTCAGCCTGGCGTCCAGCCGGCCGTTGCCGGTCAGCGGAATGCCGTTGCGGTTGGTGGTGCCGCTCAGGCTGGGGTTGTAGGTTTTGCTGTAGTTGTAGTAATCGAAGTCCAGGCCCTGCGTATCGCCCAGCAGCAGTTGCGCCCTCACGCGCGGCAGCGTGACATGATCGGCCTGGTAGCTGCCGCTGTCGATGTGGCCGTAGTTGGTGTCGCCTTCGAAGTTGATGCGCGGATTGGCGTAGTACGCGCCGACCGAGACGTTGGCGCGGTCAAGCGCCGGCGAGGGATCGGCCCAGGCGGTCGCGGTAGCGCTGCTCAGAGCGAGCAGGGCGGCGGCACAGATGGCGTGCCGGGCCGATGGTGTGCATGAGAACATTTAAGACTCCGATCAATTGGCGCTTGAATTTCGGAATCTTAACAACCGCCTATTGCGATAGACGTCGGCGCACTCCCAAATATGTCGTGGGACTGGTCCTACTCGTCCTCTTCGATGCGCGTCGCCAGCGCCGCCGCGATGAACATCGATATGCCGCCGAGCACCAACATCATCACGGCGCTGCCATGGAAGACCCGCGTCAGGAAGTAGCCCAGGCAGACGCCGGACACCACCTGCGGGATCACGATGGACATGTTGAACATGCCCATGTACATGCCCATTTTCTTAGCCGGAATTTTCCCCGCGAGGATGGCATACGGCATCGACAAGGTGCTGGCCCACGCCAGCCCGACGCCGACGAACGACAGCAACAACATCGTCGGCGAGGTGATGAAGTAGATCGAAATGAAGCTGAGTCCGCCCACGACCAATGCCAGCGCGTGCGCGGTCTTGCGGCTGGTGCGCGCGGCGATCAGCGGCAGCACGAAGGCGAAGGCGATCGAGGCCGCGTTGTAGACCGCGCCGCACACGCCCCACCAATTGGCGCCTTCGTTGTACAGCGCGGAGGTGGTGTCGGCGGCATGGTAGATGTGCTGGGTCAGCGTGGCCGTGCCGTAGGTCCACATCGAGAACCAGGTGAACCAGGTGAAGAACTGCACCAGCGACAACTGCACCATGATCTTCGGCATGTTGAGGTAGTCGTTGATGAAGCCGCGCAGGCCGGTCGGCGCCGGCGTCGTCTGTTCCTGCTCCGGATGGAATTGGCTCAGCTGTTCCGGCGAGTATTCGCGCGTGCGCAGCACGGTCCACAGCACGGCCGCCAGGTAGATCGCGCCGCCGATGTAGAAGGCATAGACCACCGAGTCCGGCGCCTTGCCGGCGACGGCGGTGTTGGCGACGTCGAACCAGTGCGTCAGCACCCACGGCAGGGCCGAGGCGCCCACCGCGCCGACGCCGATGAAGAAGGTCTGCACCGCGTAGCCCGTGGTCAGCTGTTCTTTCGGCAGCAGGTCGCCGACGAAGGCGCGGAACGGTTCCATCGAAATATTGATCGCGACGTCGAGCACCAGCAGCATGGCGGCGGCGCTCCACAGCACGGTGGCGTTCGGCAAGCCCAGCATCGCCAGCGCGGCCAGTACCGCGCCGAGGAAGAAGTAGGGCCGACGACGGCCCCAGCGGCCCCAGGTGCGGTCGCTCAGGTAGCCGATGATGGGTTGCACCAGCAGGCCGGCCAGCGGCGCGGCGGTCATCAGGAAGCCGATCTTGTCGAGCTCGGCGCCCATGGTCTGGAAGATGCGCGGGACGTTGCTTTGCTGGAGGGCGAAGCCGGCCTGGATGCCGAGAAAACCAAAGCTCATGTTCCAGATGGCCCAGAACGACAGCTTCGGCTTTGGTGTGGGCGTGGTGGTGCCGCCGGTCTCGGCCAGTTTCAGGTTTGCATGCATGGGGAATCTCCGTTTTTGTTGGCGTATTATCTACTTGAAAAAGTAGTTTGGCTACAAAATACGGAGATTCAGCAAGATACAAGGATGTTTTCTTGTATCTTAGCTACATTTTTTTAACGGCGGCGCGATTCCCGCTCCGGATCCGGCCCGTTGACCATGGCCTGGACGATGCCGTTGCGGTCGAATTCCACGTGCATCACGGAATCCCAGACGTTTTGCTCTTTGTAGCGATAAACCCACACATCGCCGTCGACGCTGGCGTAATGCACCTGCTGCGCCGGCTTGCCAAAGGTGCTGAGGACGGTTTGCTTGTCATCCTTGCGCGGTTTGATGACAGCGAACTTCTCGCTGCTCAGCACCTGCTCGAAGGAAATCAGCTTGCCGTCCGGGCCGATGCGGGCCATGTGGGTGTACTGGCCGAACGGGCCGCCGGCGTACTCGAGCATGATGTCGGGGCCGTTGGCATAGGTGGCAGTGGGCTGGCCCAGCTTCGCCTTGACGGCGTCGACGGGTTCGCCGGCCGCCAGCGGAGGGGTGTTGAGGCTGGCGCAAGCGCTTAGCACGGCTGGCAAGATTGCCACAAATATCAGTTTTTTCATCGCAAACCCCTCTATAGGACCGGAAAGATAGAACAATTGTAGCCAACACAGGATACATGTGCGAGTTTTTCCGCTATACTTCCGGGTCTGGTCTTCGGATCAGTTTTTTTTGAAGTTCACGATGTGCAGGGTTACGACTCCGCGCACCGCATGTTAAAGGTAAATATCATGACCGTAGAAAACATCAACAAAGCCGCCATTATCGCGGACAACGCCCGTGGTCAAAAAGACACCGGCTCCCCGGAAGTTCAAGTTGCGCTGCTGACCGCACGCATCAACGAATTGAACGGCCACTTCAAGGCACACAGCAAGGATCACCACTCGCGTCGTGGTCTGATTATGATGGTTAACCGTCGTAAGAGCCTGCTGTCCTACCTGAAGGGCAAAGATGCTACCCGTTATCGCGATCTGATCGCTAAACTGGGTCTGCGTAAGTAATTTTTTGCGTCATCCGGCTTAATCGAAATGCCTGCGCCAGTTTGCTGACGCGGGCATTTTGTCATTTTCGCCGGGAAAATTGCCAAGCAGAATAGCGTCTTGGCAGTGCGACATGGAATTCCTGGGTTTTAGCAGTTGCAGTAAAGACGGCACATGCCGTCTGTGGTGAGGTGAACGACAGCCCCTGAAAATCTGTCGGCAAATAGAAAGGGATTACCCATGTTTAATAAAGTTACGAAAACCTTCCAGTACGGTCAACACACCGTGACGCTGGAAACCGGCGAGATCGCTCGCCAGGCCTCCGGCGCAGTCATGGTATCGATTGAAGATACCGTGGTACTGGCAACTGTCGTGGCGCGCAAAGACGCCAAGCCAGGCCAGGACTTCTTCCCGTTGACCGTCGACTACGTTGAAAAAACCTATGCTGCCGGTAAGATCCCGGGCGGTTTCTTCAAGCGTGAAGGTCGTCCTTCGGAAAAAGAAACACTGACGTCCCGCCTGATCGACCGTCCTATCCGTCCGCTGTTCCCGGAAGGCTACCTGAACGAAGTACAAGTGATCATTCACGTGCTGTCGGTCAACCCTGAAATCGATCCAGACATCGCCGCCATGATCGGCGCATCGGCCGCCCTGTGCGTGTCGGGCGTACCGTTCAACGGCCCGGTCGGCGCAGCGCGCGTCGGCTACGCCAACGGCCAGTACATCCTGAACCCTACCGTTGAACAACTGAAGACCTCGCAGATGGATCTGGTGGTCGCCGGTACCGAAACCGCCGTGCTGATGGTGGAATCGGAAGCGCAGCAGCTGTCTGAAGAGATCATGCTGGGCGCCGTGGTGTTCGGCCACACCGAAATGAAAGCAGTCATCGACGCGATCCACGACCTGGTGCGCGACGGCGGCAAGCCGGAAGTTGAATGGGTCCCACCTGCGAAGAACGAAGCGCTGATCGGCCGCGTGACGCATTTCGCAGCAGGCAAAATCAACGAAGCCTACCAGACCAAAGACAAGCAGGAGCGCACCGCCAAGCTGAAGGCCGCCACCAGCGAAGTGCTGGCTGACCTGTCCGCTGAAGCCGCCGCCGCTGGCGCCGCGCCAGTCGACGCAGCCGAAGTGAACAACATCCTGTTCGACATCGAAGCCAAGATCGTCCGTACCCAGATCCTGGACGGCGAGCCACGCATCGACGGCCGCGACACCCGCACCGTGCGTCCGATCTCGATCCGCACCTCGGTGCTGCCACGTACCCACGGTTCGGCGCTGTTCACCCGCGGCGAAACGCAGGCGCTGGTGGTTGCCACCCTGGGCACCGCACGCGACAGCCAGAAGATCGACGCGCTGATGGGCGAGTTCACCGACTCCTTCATGCTGCACTACAACATGCCACCGTTCGCCACCGGCGAAACCGGCCGCGTCGGCACGCCTAAGCGCCGCGAAATCGGCCACGGCCGCCTGGCCAAGCGCGCGCTGATCGCCGCGCTGCCAGCACCGGAAGAGTTCAGCTACTCCGTGCGCCTGGTGTCGGAAATCACCGAGTCGAACGGTTCGTCGTCGATGGCTTCGGTCTGCGGCGGCTGCCTGGCGCTGATGGACGCTGGCGTTCCGATGAAAGAGCACGTCGCCGGTATCGCGATGGGCCTGATCAAGGAAGGCGGCAAGTTCGCCGTGCTGTCGGACATCCTGGGCGATGAAGATCACCTGGGCGACATGGACTTCAAGGTAGCCGGTACCCGCAACGGTATCACCGCGCTGCAGATGGACATCAAGATCATGGGCATCACCAAGGAAATCATGCAAGTGGCACTGGCGCAAGCCAAGGAAGGCCGCGAGCACATCCTGGGCGAAATGCAAAAAGCCATGCCGCACGTGAAGACCGAACTGTCGGACTTCGCACCGCGCCTGATCACCATCAAGATCAACCCGGAGAAGATCCGTGACGTCATCGGCAAGGGCGGCGCAGTCATCCGCGCGCTGACCGAAGAGACCGGCACCCAGATCGACATCAGCGACGAAGGCGTGGTCACCATCGCTTCCGTCGACGCTGCCGCCGGCCAGGAAGCCAAGCGCCGCATCGAAGAGCTGACCGCATCGGTCGAAGTGGGCAAGACCTACGACGGCGTGGTGTTGAAGCTGCTGGACTTCGGCGCGATCGTTCAGGTCATGCCAGGTAAAGATGGTCTGCTGCACATTTCGCAAATCGCCAACGAGCGCGTCAACGCCGTTGCCGACTACCTGAAAGAAGGCCAGGCAGTGCGCGTCAAGGTTCTGGAAACCGACGACCGCGGCCGCCTGAAGCTGTCGATGAAAGCCGCTGCTGAAGAAGCCGCTGCTGCAGCCGCACAGTAATCCCCGACTAGTCCGATCGAAAGCCGCCCTTCGGGGCGGTTTTTTTTCGTCCCGGACTTTTCGAGCTGCGTCCGCGAAACCAGTTTGACCGGCCTGCCCAAAGTCCGGGAGTGGGACTTTGGACAGAGATTAGCGCCGGATTATTTTCCGTCGTAAGTGACGCGGTACACGCGGCCACCATAGTCGTCCGACACGATCATCGAACCGTCCGGCAGCGTGGCCACGTCCACCGGCCGGCCCACCACGTCCTCGCCGCGCAGGAAGCCGTCGATGAAGGCGGTGTCGGTGACGACCTTGCTGTTGTACAGCGTAATCAGGCGCACGCTGTAGCCGCTCTTGGTTGAGCGGTTCCATGAGCCATGCTCGGCGATATAGACCTGGTTGCGATACGCCTCGGGGAACTGCTTGCCGGTGTAGAAGCTCAAACCCAGCGGCGCCACGTGCGGCCCCAGCTTGGCGACCGGCGGCTCGAACTCCTCGCAGCTGCGGCCCTTGGCAAAGTCGGGATCCGGCACCACGCCGCCGTGGCAATACGGGAAGCCGAAATGCAGGCCGGCCTTGGGCGCCACGTTCAACTCGCACGACGGCGTGTTGTCGCCCATCTCGTCGCGGCCGTTATCGGTGAACCACAGCACCTTGGTGGCCGGATGGAAGGCGAAGCCCACCGTGTTGCGCACGCCGCGCGCGTATTCCTCCAGCTGGCTGCCGTCCGCGTTCATGCGGTAGATCTTGGCGCTCTTGGTATCCTCGACATCGCACACATTGCACGGCGCGCCGACCGGGATGTACAGCTTGCCGTCCGGCCCGGCCTTGATCACCTTCTCGCCGTGCCACTTGTCGTTCGGCAGGCTGACCTTGACCACCTCGTACGACGGTTTCTGCGCATAGCGCTTGTCGATATTGTCGAAGCGGATCACGCGGCCGATCTCGCCCACATACAGCGCACCGTTGAGTAGCGTCACACCGATCGGGTGTGCCAGGCCTTCGGCAATGGTGACCACGTCGGCCGTCTGCTTGTCGGCGCGCGGCACCAGCGCGTACACCTTGCCGGCATTGCGCGAGCCGACATAGACGATGCCGCTGTCCGACACCACCATGCTGCGCGCGGCGCTGACCTGGTTGGCGTAGACGCTGATATGGAAGCCCTTGGGCAGCTTGAAGCCGGCCAGGTCAGGCACAGTCTGCTGTGCCTTGGCCTCAGGCGTCAGCGCCACGGCTGGCTTGGCGGCGTTGGCGGCAATCAGGTCGGCCAGCAGCGCGATCTGCGTGGCGTTCAGGGCAGGGGACCAGGCCGGCATGTCCTTCTCCGGCACGCCCTTGCTGATGATCTTGATGAGGTTGGCCTTGGTCGGCGCGCCATGCAGCCAGGTGTGATCGCCCAGCGACGGGCCGACGGCGCCCTCCATCTTGACGCCATGGCAGGCGGAGCAATTGGCCTGGTAGAGTTTTTCGGCGGCGCCAAGTTTCGGCTCGGCCGCCTGGACGGCCAGGGAGGCGATGGTCGCGGCGGTTGCCGCGATGGCGGCGCGCAGGGTGGATGGTTGCATGGACGGCTCCGGTCGGTGGCGAACCGACATTGTGCCAGTCTCTGCCGTGTATGACCATGGTGCCCGGCACGGCCGTCCAAAAAAGCTCAGCCAGCGGTCAGTACCAGGCGCGGTTCCGCCGTCGGCGCGGCACGCGACGCCGCAGCGGAGCCGGGCCGGGCAGCAGGGATGGCAAGCCCGTCGGCCGCCGCCGCGTCCTCCACCTGGAACACGCTCACCAGCCCGGCCAGGTGGCCGGACAGCCCCTGCAACGCCTCCGCCGCCGCGGCGGCCTGTTCCACCAGCGCGGTGTTCTGCTGCGTCACACCGTCCATTTCGATGATGGCCTGGTTGATCTGCTCGATGCCGGCTTGCTGCTCGGCGCCCGCGTGCATGATCTGCTGCATGATGTCGCTCACGCGCTTGACGCTGGCGACCATGTCGCTCATCGTCAGCCCGGCCTCGTCGACCAGCGTGGCGCCGTTGGCGATGGTCTCGACCGACTTGCCGATCAGTTGCTTGATATCCTGGGCGGCGCTGGCCGAACGCTGCGCCAGGTTGCGCACCTCGCTGGCGACCACCGCGAAGCCGCGTCCCTGCTCGCCGGCGCGGGCCGCCTCCACCGCCGCGTTCAAGGCCAGCAGATTGGTCTGGAAAGCGATGCCGTCGATCACGCCGATGATGTCGACGATCTTGCGGGACGAGGCGGTGATCGATTCCATCGTCGTCACCACTTCGGCCACCACCTCGCCGCCGCGCGCGGCCACGCCGGACGCGGCCGACGCCAGCTGGTTGGCCTGGCGCGCGAACTCGGCGTTCTGCTTGACGGTGGCGGTCAGCTGCTCCATCGACGACGCTGTCTCCTCCAGCGAACCGGCCTGCTGCTCGGTGCGGGCGGACAGGTCCATATTGCCGCTGGCGATCTGGTTCGACGCGGTGGCGACCGCGTCGGTGCCGGCGCGCACCTCGCTGACGATGGCAGCCAGCCGCGTGCGCATCGCGGCGATGCTGTACAGCAGGCTGGAACGGTCGTCCGGCTGCAGTGCGACCTGCACCGTCAAATCGCCGGCGGCGATGCGGTCGGTGATGCCGGCGGCATAGGCCGGCTCGCCGCCCAGTTGCCTGAGCAGCGAGCGGCTGATCAGCCAGCCCAGGCACAGCGCCAGCGCGACCGACGCGGCGCTCAGCGCCACGATCATCCAGGCCGACTGCGCGCTGCGCTGGAGGATGCCGTCGCCGATCTCGTCGATCACCTCGGTCTGGCGGGTGATCAGCACCTGCAGGCTGGCGAGATACGCCGCGCTGGCGGGCAGGAATTCCTGTTCGACGAGGCGGCGGACCTGCTCGGGATCGCCGCCGTTCTTTTCGGCCAGCACGCGCTTGCGCACGGCCAGGTACTGCGTGCGCTTGTCGGCGGTCGCCGTGAACAGCGCCTTGGCCGCCGGGTCCTTCATCAGTTCGGTGATCTGCTTCAGGTCTTCCTGGGCCTGCGCGGAGGTGCGGGCGATGCTGTCCTCAAAGAACTTCTGGACCTCCGGGTCGGTGGACTTGACCGCCGCCAGCGACCGTTGCAGATTGGTATCGACTAGCCCCTTCCAATGCAGGATCAGGCGCTCCACTTTCAAGCGCCCGCGCAGCAGATTATCGGTGTCGGCGGCACTGCTGCGGATGCTGAGCCAACTGCTCGCGGCGATGGACAGCAACAGCAGCAAAGTCGCGCCGAAGCCGATCATTAGCCGTTTGCCAACCTTCATAGCGGATAAGTTCATGACCATTTCCTCGCGGTAAAAAGGACATACTGCTTCTTAAGCAATCTTTCCACCTTGATCAAGGTACAATGCCGTGGCCTTTTCACCCTCTGCTAACACATTGATGATCAAAAACTGTCTCGCGCTCTTGCTGTGCGGCCTGGCCGTCACCGCAACCGCCCAAAATTCCGACGACTGGAATAAACCGGTCGAACCGTTTCAAATTCATGGCAATAGCTATTACGTCGGCGTGAGCAGCCTCAGCTCGGTGCTGGTGACGTCACCGCAAGGCCATATCCTGCTCGACGGCGGCTATCCAGACTCGCCGCAGCGCATCGCCGCCAGCATCCGCAAGCTGGGTTTCCGCATACAGGACGTCAAGCTGATACTGAGCTCGCACGATCACTTCGACCACGCGGGCGGCATCGCCGAACTGCAGCGCATGACCGGCGCGACGGTGGTGGCCAGTCCGCTGACGGCCGCCGCGCTGAAGCAAGGCAGCATGGCCAAGGATGATCCGCAGTTCGTCGGCAGCACGCCGTTTGCCAAGGTGCGCAAGGTACGCACGGTGCGTGATGGGGAAGCCGTCAAAGTCGGGCCGCTGACGGTGACCGCCATGTACACGCCGGGCCACACGGCAGGCGGCACCAGCTGGACGTGGCGCTCCTGCGAACAAGACCGCTGCGCCAACATCGTCTTCGCCGACAGCATCAATGCGATTTCCAGCGATGGCTATAAATTCACCGCGCACCCGGAAGTGGTGAAGCAATTCGAACAAAGTTATGCGGCGCTGGAGCGCGCCTCGTGCGACATCATCGTCGCCGTGCACCCGGAATTCTCCGGCATGTGGGACAAGCTCAAAAGCGGCAAGCCGAATGCCTTGCTGGATGGCGGCGAAGGCTGCAAAGCCTACGTCAAGGTGGCGCGCGACAAGCTCAATCTGCGTCTGGCCGAGGAGACAAGCAAATGATCGTGGATTTCGATGTGCCCTTTGACAGCCATGTGCTGAAGGGCGACCAGTACGTTGGCGACAGCAACAACCGCGTGCTGTATCTGCACGGCGCCGGCACCGGCAGCCGTCGCGGCCATCATATGCTGCGCAGCGCCTTGCAGCAGCGCGGCATCGGCAGCAGCAGCTTCGATTGCATTGGCCATGGCGACACCGGCGGGACGCTGGCGCAATCGTCGGTGGCGAGCCGCACGCGCCAGGCGCAGGCGGTGGCCGCTGCGCGTGGCCTGCCTGAGCCGCTGGCGATCATCGGCGCCAGCATGGGCGCCTACAACGCCATCCGCTTCACGCAAAGTCATCGCGTCGACGCGCTGGTGCTGATCGTGCCCGGCGTCTTCACGCCGTCGGCATATGAAGTACCGTTCGGACCAGACTTCTCGGTCGTGATACGGCGCGAGCGCAGCTGGGTCGACAGCGACGCCTGGGACATCATGTCGCGCTTCGAAGGCCGCCTGCTGGTGATCGCCGCCGAGAACGACGCCACGATCCCGCGGGAGATTCCGGAACGCCTGGTGGCCGCCGCCACGCGCGCGCAATCGAGCCGGCTGTATGTGGTGCCGGGCGCGGAACACAATCGTCTGTGGTCGCTGCTGGCGGAAGACCCGGCCAGCTTCGATGCCGCCGTCGATATGGTGGCCGACACGGTGAATGGCGGAAGGCAGTAGGAGTCGAACTTACAGGGGAGCGTCTGACGCCCCCCACCGGGTTTGAAGCCCGGCCCCATCACCGGATGAGTATGCCTTCCGTGGTACTACTCGCCACTGTACGACCAGACCGCGTTGGGTCGTATCAAGTGGGTGTTACCCACGCGCCGAGTATAGCCGACGCGATCGAAGAACTCCAATATCTGTATGGCCCGCTTGCGACCCAGTCCGGTCGCGTCGCGGAACGCCGACGCCTGCGCTTCGGGCAGCGACGCCACCAGCGCCGCCAGTTCGGCCAGTCGTTTTGGATGGTAGAACAGGTCCGGCACCAGCTGGCTGATCGCTCCCGTCTTGGAGAGCTTGAGCAGCAGGCGCCGCACCTCCGCTTCCTGCATGCCGTAATCGCGCGACAGGTCGCGTACCCACGGCGGATCGTATGCGCCTTCCAGCAGGGCGGCCAGCAGGGGCTTGGCCTGCGCCTGTTCCTGTTCGCTCAGTTCCACGCTGTGCCCCGGCAGGTGCAGGCTGCGGCCGCGCTGTTTCACCTGGCCTGCGCCGATCAGCGTTTCGATCAAGCGGCTCCATAAGCGGTCTTCCATCTCCGGCGCGACGATGCGCTTGAGGCGCCACAGTTCGGGGCCGGCGTCGTCCGGCGCGCGCGCGTGGAATTCGGTCAGGCCGTTCAGGATGCGCGCTTCCAGCGTTTGAACTTCGGCGGCGGCCAACAGCAGCTGGTCGCCGCCTTGCAGGGCGACCTGGATGGTATCCGGCGGTAGTGCGATTTGATCGGCCGGCAGCTGCGACAGGCGCACCAGCGCCGACATGCGCAAGCCCAGCGCGCTGCGGGCCAGCAGCGAGGCGACATCGCCGCTGGCGACGAAATCTGATAGCGCTTGCAACCACGCCAGCCGCGTGGCGCTGCGCCGCTTGCGCGCCGGGCCGAAGGGATCGAGCACCATGCCGCCGCCGATGGTGGCGGTGGCCTGCGCATTGCGGATCACGAAGCGGTCGCCGGGGACGGCGTGCACCGCCGCGTCCAGCACCAGCTGCACGCGGCCGGTCTGGCCCGGCGCCAGCACGTCGCCGTCCAGCATCACCACGTTCGCCGTATGGTGCGCAGCCCCCAGGTGCACGTGCAACGGCGACCATGGCTTCAGCGTCTGACCGCAGTCCGGCATGAGCGTCAGTTCGACGTCGATGCGTTCGGAGCAGGCGGCGAGCGCCGGGGCGACTACCCAGGTGCCGCGCTGTATCTCTTCCTTCGACACGCCGCTTAAATTCAATGCCAGCCGCTGACCCGCGCGGCCGCTGTCGGCGCCCCGGTTCTGCGCATGGATGCTGCGCACGCGCGCCTGCTGTCCGCCCGGCGCCAGTTGCAGCACATCGCCAACGCGCACGCTGCCCGCCAGCGCCGTGCCGGTGACGATGATGCCCTGGCCGGACAAGGTGAACACACGGTCCACGCCAAGCCGGAACAGGCGCCGTTCGTCGCTGGCCGGCAGCGATGCGGCCATCTGCGCCAGATATCCCCGCAAAGCCTGCACGCCGGCGTCCGCGTCCGCGCTGGCGTTGGTGCGGAAGATCGGCGCCTCGGCAAAGTCGGTCGCCGCCAGCAGGGCATTGATGTCCCGCTCCACCTGTTCCACGCGGGGCGTGTCGACACGGTCTATTTTGGTCAGGGCCACGGCGCCGCGCCGCACGCCCAGCAGCCGCAGGATGGCGAGGTGTTCCAGCGTCTGCGGCATGATGCCGTCGTCGGCGGCGATCACCAGCAGCACGGCGTCGATGCCGGTAACGCCTGCGGCCATGGTGCGGATAAATTTTTCATGACCTGGCACGTCGATCACGCCGAGGATCTCGCCGTCGGGGTGGTCGATGCGCAGCGGCGTGTAGGCGTAACCGAGTTCGATGGATATGCCGCGCGCTTTTTCTTCCTTCAGCCGGTCGGTGTCGACGCCGGTAAGTGCGCGCGTCAGCGTGGTCTTGCCGTGGTCGATATGGCCTGCCGTGCCGACGATCATATGGCCAGCAGCGCCAGTTGGTCTGTGAAGCGCTGGCGCTGGTGGTCGTCCAGGCAGCGCAGGTCTAGCCACAAGGCGTCCTGCGCGATGCGGCCGATCACCGGCAGCGGCAATGCGCGCAGGCGCTGTTCCAGCACGCCCAGCGCATTGCTGATGCGTCCAGCAGCGGCGGCGCGTATCACCAGGCCGTGGCTGGGTAGCTGGTCGACGGGCAGGGCGCCGCTTCCGATCTGGCTCATCATCGCTTCGCTGCTGACTTCATAGCCGGCGCCCAGCGCCGCCTGCAATGGCGGCAGCAGCGCCTGCGCCAGCTCGCGCATGGCGGCGGCGGGGCGCGTCAGCAGCTTGAGTGTGGTCAGGCGTTCGGGCAGCAAGTCCGGCGCGCGGTACAGCGCGAGCACCGGCGCCAGCGCGGCCAGCGTCAGTTTGCCGACGCGTAGTGCGCGCTTGAGCGGATTCTTCTTGATCTGTGCGATCAAGTCGGCGCGCCCGACGATGATGCCGCACTGCGGCCCGCCCAGCAGCTTGTCGCCGCTGAAGGTGACAAGGTCCGCACCGCTGGCGATGGTTTCGCGCACCGTGGTTTCGTGCGGCAGGCCATATTGTTCAAGGTCGACCAGCGTGCCGCTGCCCAGGTCCACCGCCAGCGGGATGTTGTGCTGCTTCGCCAGCGGCGCCAGCTCCGGCAACTCGACGCTCTTGGTGAAGCCGGTGATGGCGTAGTTACTGCAATGGACTTTCATCATCAGCGCGGTCTGTGGGCCGGCGGCTTCGGCATAGTCCTTCAGGTGCGTGCGGTTGGTGCTGCCCACTTCGCGCAGCACGGCGCCGGCGCGGGTCATGATGTCCGGGATGCGGAAGGCGCCGCCGATTTCCACCAGCTCGCCGCGCGAGACGATCACCTCCTTGCCTTGCGCGATCGTGTTCAGCATCAGCAGCACGGCGGCCGCGTTGTTGTTGACGATGGTGGCCGCCTCGGCGCCGGTCAGTTCCAGCAGCAGGTCTTCGACCAGGTTGTCGCGGTCGCCGCGCTTGCCGGTGTCGATATCCCATTCCAGGTTCATCGGCCAGCGCAGCGCTTCGGCCACGGCTTGCACCGCGCTGTCGGGCAGCAGCGCGCGGCCAAGGTTGGTATGCAGGACAGTGCCGGTGAGATTGAAGACAGGGCGCAGCGGCGAACGGCTGGCGTCGTGCAGGCGGTTGGCCAGCATGGCCAGCAAGGCCGGGATGCCGGTATCGCCAGTGGCGGCGGCCGGCATGCCGTCGCGGCGGCTGGCCAGCATGATGCTGCGCCGTTCGGCCAACAGCACGCGTGCCGCCTCCAGCGTCTGCACGCGGCCGTATTCGGCGATCAGCGGTTCGCATGCGGTGTCCGACAGGATCAGGTGAACGGCAGGCAGGTGGATGGCGCCCGCCGCTGCTGGCGCGCCCGCTTCGGCGCCAGTGGGCGAGGCGGCGTCTTTGCGCCGGCCGGCGGTGGTCGCGGTGTCCGGCTTGCCGCTCATTCGGCGTTGAACCACAGCAGAGGATTACCGCTGGCGCGGGCGTAGCCGGCTTCGCCCACCAGCAGATCCAGCGCCAGGCTGGCCAGGTCGTCGGCCAGCGGTTCGACGTTGTAGTCGTGCTCCTGGTTGAAGATCTTGCGGTAGGTACGGCAGTCGTCGCAGGTTTCGGCGCGCGCCACCTTGCTTGGGTCATTGGCCTTGTTGGCGATTTCCGACGTAGTGCCGGCTGCCTCGGCCGGTTCGATGCTCTGGTAGGCGATGCGCGCCGTATGCTCACAGCACGAGCATTTGACCCGCACCATATGCCACTCGCTGGCGCAGCAGCTGCACTGCAAGTAGCGATAGCCCTGCGATTGTCCGCCGATGCGGATCACGCTGGCCACCGGATGCGCGCCGCACACGGGGCACAGTGTATTCGTCACCAGTGGCTGCACGCGCTGCGCGTCCAGCTGGCCGGCGCGCATGGTCCACATCACCTGCAATGCGGCCGCCACGAACGGCGCGTGCAATGGATTCACGCTGTCGGTCAGCTCCGACAGCACGGCGTCGGCGCAGCCTTCCAGCTCGGCGCTGTCGAGCGCGCGCAGTTCGGCCAGCACCGTGGCGATCTGCGGCTGGCCTTCCGCCAGCGGATCGAGTTGATCGAGCAGGGCGTCGAACACCGCGCGCCACGACGGCGGCCGCGCGCCGCTGACGGGCAGCGGCGGCATATTGTGTTCGAGCGAGACGTCGATGTCGGCAGCGTCGGGCAGGGCGAAGGCCTCTGCCGGAAGGGAGAGCGCCACGGCGGCCTGCGCGTCGACCAGTGCCGCCATCAGCAGCAGGTAGCCGCTTAGCGTCTCGCCGACCGGGATACCTTTGATTTCATTTTTTGCAAGCTGGCGCAGGCGGGCGGCGCGCGCGGAGAACAGGCTGCGTGACTGCGGCAGCAGCAGGCGCGGAATGGCGTTGTGATCGAGCGCTTCGATCTCGCCGGGTGCAAGTAGACGTTGTACCAAGATGTCTCCCAGATTACCGGCGGCGACGGAGCCGCCGGCCCGGAGACTATTCTAATCCTAAATTGCTGAGCTAATCACGCGATTTTCGGGCGACTTCCTCGAACCAGCGCGGGTGATGTTTGCGCGCCCACCCATAAGTGACGGCGCCGCGCACCATCGCGCCGATCGAACCTTTCACCCACAAACCCGCGTAGATGTGGACCACGATGGAGCAGATAATCACGAACGCGCAGAAGGCATGCAGCAGCGCGGCGAAGCGCACGATCTCGATCGGGAAGTAGAACGCGAAGTAAGCCCGCCAGATCACCACGCCGGACAGCAGCAGCCCGCCCATGCAGAAGATCAGCACATAGAACAGCAGCTTCTGCCCCGCGTTGTAGCGGCCCACCTTGGGCAGTTTGTCTTCGCGGTTGTTGACGACGTCGCCGATTTGATCCAGCCACTGCTTGTCGCCCGGCTCGAACTTGTTATGGTGCCAGAAGCGCATCACCAGCAGCGCAAACGACACGAACATCACCAGCCCGATAAACGGATGCAGGATACGCGTCCACTGGCCGCCGCCGAGGAACACGGCCATCCACGCCGTCGCCGGATGGAACATCGCCAGCCCGGACACCGCCAACAGGATGAAGCAGATGGCCGTCACCCAGTGGTTGCTGCGCTCATTCGGCGTATAGCGCTCGATCAGCGGATTGCCATCCTTGTCGCGATTTGGGGTGCTCATTTTTCGCCCTCCCGGATACGGTTGGCCTCATGCAGCGCCTCGGCTTCCTCGTCCTTGCTGACTTCATTCGGACCGACGCGCGAATAGTGAAACCATCCCGCCAGCGCGGTGACGGCGATGCCGGCCAGCGCCAGGGGCTTGGTCAAGCCCTTCCACAGCCCGACCATCGGGCTGATGCTCGGATTCGCTTTCAGGCCGTGGTACAGGCCCGGTTGGTCCGCATGGTGCAGCACATACATCACGTGCGTGCCGCCGACGCCTGCCGGATCGTACAAGCCGGCGTTGGCGTAGCCGCGCGACTTCAGGTCCTCGATGCGCTCCACCGCGTGCTCCTTCATGTCCTCCTTGGTGCCGAAGACGATGGCCCCGGTAGGGCAGGTCTTGACGCAGGCCGGTTCCTGGCCCACCGCCACGCGGTCCGAACAGAGCGTGCACTTGTAGGCGCGGTCGTCCTTCTTCGAGATGCGCGGCACGTCGAACGGACAGCCGGCCACGCAGTAGCCGCAACCGATGCAGTTCTCCTGATGGAAGTCGACGATGCCGTTGGTGTACTGGACGATGGCGCCCGGCGCCGGGCAGGCCTTCAGGCAGCCGGGGTCTTCGCAGTGCATGCAGCCGTCTTTGCGTATCAGCCATTCGAGGTTGCCGTCGTTGCGCTCGTGTTCCGAGAAGCGCATCACGGTCCACGATTGCGGCGACAGGTCGATAGGATTGTCGTACACGCCGGTGGTCTCGCCGATGTCGTCGCGCAGGTCGTTCCATTCCATGCAGGCGGTCTGGCAGGCCTTGCAGCCTATGCACTTCGACACGTCGATCAACTTGGCGACGGTGCCGGTGACAGGCGTGCGCGCCACCGGCTCCTGCACCGTCGTCGCCGACATGCGCTTGATATCAAGGGATTGTAGTGCCATGGTCATTCTCCTCGGGCGGTCATGCTTTTTCCACTTTCACCAGGAAGGACTTGAATTCCGGTGTCTGTGAATTGCCGTCACCAACCGTCGGCGTGAGGGTGTTGATCAGGTAGCCCGGTTTGGTGACTCCCTTGAACCCGAAGTGAATCGGCAGTCCGACCTGGTGGGTCTTCTTGCCGTCGATGATGAGCGCCTTGATACGCTTGGTCACCACGGCCTTGGCCACGATGTGCCCGCGCTTGGAGCTGACCTTGACGCGGTCGCCGTGCGCGACGCCGAGCTCCTGGCCCAGCTCCTCGCCGATCTCGACGAATTGCTCCGGCTGGATAATGGCGTTCAGGCGCGCGTGCTTGGTCCAGTAGTGGAAGTGCTCCGTCAGCCGGTAGCTGGTGGCCACGTGCGGGAACTCCGCCACCTTGCCCAGCTTGGCCCGGTCGTTCGGGAACATGCGGCCGGCCGGGTTGCTGGTGGCGCGCGGATTGTTCGGATGCAGCGGGTTGTGGCCCACCGGCGTTTCGAACGGCTCGTAGTGCTCCGGGAAGGGACCTTCGGCCATCGCGTCGCGCGAGAAGAAGCGCGCCACGCCTTCGGCCAGCATGATGAAGGGACCCATGCCGTTTTCCGGCGGCTCGTCCGCCTTGAAGTCGGGGACGTCGGCGCCGGCCCAGTTGGTGCCGTTCCATCCCACCAGCTTGCGGGTGGGGTCCCACGGCTTGCCTTTCGGGTCGCACGAGGCGCGGTTGTACAGGATGCGGCGGTTGGCTGGCCAGGCCCAGGCCCAGTTCAGCGTCTGGCCGATGCCGCTCGGGTCGGAGTTGTCGCGCCGTCCCATCTGATTGCCCGCCGCGGTCCAGCAGCCGGCGAAGATCCAGCAGCCGCACGCCGTGCTGCCGTCGTCGCGCAATTGCGCGAAGCCGGCCACCTGCTCATTCTTCTTCAGGATGACTTTTGTCGGGTCCTTGGGATCGGTGAGCTCCTTCAGCGCCTTGCCGTTGTACTCCATCGCCAGTTCTTCCGGCGTTGGGCTGAACGGTTTGGTATAGGGCCAGGTCAGGTTGACGATAGGGTCGGGGAATTTGCCGCCGTCGGTCTGGTACATCTTTTTGATGCGCAGGAAAATACCGGACATGATCTCAAGGTCGCTCCTGGTCTGACCCGGACCATCGGCCCCTTGCCAGTGCCACTGCAGCACGCGCGAGGAGCTCACCAGCGAGCCGCGTTCCTCGGCGAAGCAGGTAGTCGGCAGGCGGAACACCTCGGTCTGGATCTTGGTCGGATCGACCTGGTGGAACTCGCCGAACGGACGCCAGAACTCCGCTGTCTCAACCGCCAGCGGGTCCATCACCACCAGGTACTTCAGCTTGGACAAGGCTTCCGTGATCTTCTGCTTGTCCGGCGCCGAGGCCAGGATGTTGAAGCCCTGGCAGATGTAGCCGTTCATCTTCCCTTGATGCATAAGCTCGAAGGCCTGCATCATGTCGTAGGGTTTGTCCAGCTTGGGCAGGTAGTCGAAGGCGTAGTTGTTCTCCTCCGTGGCGGCGTCGCCCCACCAGCACTTCATGAAGCTGACCAGGAACTTCTTCGCGTTGCTGTAGTAGCTGAGCTGATTCGGACGCAAAGGCTTCAGCGCCCGCTTGGCGGCATAGGCCTCGAAGTCCTGCTCCGCTTCGCCGGGCAGCGTCAGGTAGCCGGGCAGCATATTGGTCAGCAGCCCCAGGTCCGTCAGGCCCTGGATGTTGGAGTGGCCGCGCAGCGCGTTCATGCCGCCGCCGGCGATGCCGATGTTCCCCAACAGGAGCTGCACCATGGCGCCGGTGCGCAGCGTTTCCGCGCCGGTGGAGTGCTGCGTCCAGCCCAGCGCGTACAGGATGGTGGCGGCGCGGCCTGGAACGGCGGTCGATGCCAGCATCTCGGCGACCTTGAGGAACTTCTCCGGCGGTACGCCGCAGGCTTTCTCCACCATCGCCGTCGTATAGCGCGCGTAGTGCTTCTTCATCAGCTGGTACACGCAGCGTGGATGCTCGAGCGTGGCGTCGATCTTGGCAAAGCCGTCGTCGCCCATCTCGTAGTTCCAGCTGCTCTTGTCGGTGTACTTGCCCGCCTTTTCGTCGTAGCCCGAATACAGGCCGTCGTTAAAGGCGAAGTCCTCGCGGACGATGAAGGGCATGTCCGTGTAATTGCGGACGTACTCGTGCTGTATCTTGTCGTTCGTGAGCAGGTAGTTGATGATCCCGCCGAGGAAGACGATGTCCGCGCCGGTACGCGTAGGGACGTAGTAGTCCGCCACCGAAGCGGTACGGGTAAAGCGCGGATCGACCACGATCAACTTGGCGCCGCGATGCGCCTTCGCTTCCGTGACCCATTTGAATCCGCAAGGGTGTGCTTCTGCTGCGTTACCGCCCATGACCAGGATGACATCAGCGTTCTTGATGTCCACCCAGTGATTCGTCATCGCACCACGTCCAAATGTCGAGGCAAGACCTGCCACCGTCGGACCGTGTCATACACGCGCTTGATTGTCGAATGCCAGCATGCCCAGACTGCGCATGGTTTTATGGGTTAGGTAACCTACTTCGTTGGTGCTCGCCGACGCGCACAGCATGCCGGTGGTGGTCCAGCGGTTGACGGTCTTGCCGTCCGCCGTCTTGTCGATGAAATTAGCGTCGCGATCGGCCTTCATCAACTTGGCGATGCGGGTCAGCGCGTCGTCCCAGGACATCTTGCTCCATTCGGTCGCACCGGGCGCGCGGTACTCCGGCACCATCAGGCGGTTTTCGGAGTGGATAAAATCGATGAGGCTCGCGCCTTTGGGGCACAGCGTCCCACGGTTGACCGGATGGTCGGCATCGCCCTCGATGTGGATGATGCTGGCCTTGGCGTTCTTGGCGCCGTCGCCCAGGCCGTACATGAGAATCCCGCAGCCCACGGAGCAGTAGGGGCAGGTGTTACGGGTTTCGGTGCTGCGCGCCAGCTTGTACTGCCGGACTTCGGCCAGGGCCGATGCCGGCGCAAAACCGAGGAGCGCGATGCTCGAACCCGCGATGGTCGCGCCAGTCACCCGAAGGAACTGACGCCTGGTCATCTGGTTCATGGGGTAAGCCTCTCATATTATGAAAAGACCTACCAAGTCTATCACTATAAAAAAAGAAGTTCCGTACCGAATTGCATCGGTTGTTGTGTTTTCGGCAGCCGTTAGTCTTAGGGGATAGCTTAAATGCCAAGTTTGCATCGACGTTCTTACTGGAGCAGCGCCTCGATCTGCGCCAGCGACGGCGGCGAAGCACCGGCACCCAGGCAGGCGGCGGCGCCTGCCGCCACGGCGAACTGCAAATGCTGCAAAGGCTGGTTTTGCGGGCGATGCATCATGCTCCACGCCAGCGCCGCGATGCTGGCGTCGCCCGCGCCGACGGTGTCGATCACGGTGATTAGCGGCGCAGGCAGGTGCCACGCCTGGTCGCCGACGTGCAGCGATGCGCCGGCCCCGCCCTTGGTGTACAGGCAGGTGGCGGCGGGATTCCAGCCGCGCAGCGTAGCGAAGGCGCCATCGATATCGGTGGTGCGGAACAGTCCTTCCAGATCTTCTTCGGACACCTTGATCACGTCCGCCAGCTCCGTCATGCGGCGCAGCGTGGCGTCGTAGCGTTCGTCCATCAGCAAGCGATAGTTTGGGTCGTAGCTGATGCGCACACCGTCCTGCTTGAGCTGTTCGGCCAGTGCCACCAGCTTGTCCGCCAGCGGCTGGCGCGCCAGGCTGATGCCGCCAAAGTGCACCCATTTGCAGTGCTTGCGCCAGCCGTCCGGTAGCGCCGTCGCATCGAACTGCAAGTCGGCGCTGTCGTCACCGACGAAGAAGTAGGCCGGTGGATCGGTGCGGTGCACGATCGCCAGCAGCGGCGATTTGTCGCAGCGCTGAAGGAAGCGCAGATCCAGCCGCGCAGCCTCGCTGGCCTGCCACAGCGCGTCGCCGAAGACATCGCGGCTGATGGCGCCGGCGAAGGCGGTCGGCACATCCAGCCTGGCCATGGTGCGCGCCACGTTCCAGGTCGAGCCACCCACTTGACTGAGCCACTGCTGCTGTTGCGGGTCCTGAACGATCATGTCGGTCAGCGCTTCACCCGCCGCCACGAATACCGGAAAGGCTGTCATCTTAGTCCTTTAAAACGTTAAGCACTTCGTAGCAGGCGCCCATGGTGTGATAGTCCACCTTGCCGGCGGGGCTCTTCTCGTCGGTCAGCTTGCTGTTGTCCGCGCCAAGGATACGATACCAGGCGCCATGCTGGTGGTCGACGAAATGCTCCCAGCTGTAGGCCCAGATTTTATCGTACCAGGTCCAGTAGCGCATCTCGCCGGTACGCGCGGCCAGCAGCGCCGCGGTGGCCAGGCTTTCGGCCTGCACCCAGAAGTATTTGAGGTCGTCGCAGATGCTGCCGTCCGGAGCGAAGCCGTAGTAGATGCCGCCGTGCTGGTGGTCCCATGCCTTGGCCAGCGCCGCGTCGAACAGCTCGACGGCGCGCGGCAGCAGCCAGTTGCTGCCGCCTTCCAGTTGCGCACCGTGGCGCTCCAGCAGCAGCAGCAGCTTGGCCCACTCGGTCAGGTGACCCGGTTGATAACCCCAGGGGCGGAAGATGTTGCTCTTGTCGTGGCGGTTGTATTCGGTGTCGACCGACCAATCGGCGTGGTAGTGCTCCCAGATCAGGTTATCGGCCAGCGTGGCTTGGCGTTGCGTGATGTTGTGGGCCAGCGTTTCGGCGCGCAGCAGGTAGGCTCGTTCGCCGGTTGCTTCGAACGCTGCGATCAACGCTTCGCATGCGTGCATGTTGGCGTTCTGGCCGCGATAGGAGGCGAGGGTAGACCAATCGGCGCTGGCTTCGTCGGCGTACAGGCCGTGCGCGGATTGCCAGAAGCGCTGTTCCATCAGCGCGTAGGTTTCGGCGATCCAGATACGTGCCTGGGTCTCGCCGGCCATCAGTGCATGGCTGTAGGCGAGCAGCACAAAGGCCAGTCCGTAGCAGTGGTTGGTGCCGTCGGTGACGATGCCGGCGCCGTTGTTCCAGTCCAGCTGCCAGGCGTAGCCGCCGGTGTCGGCGTTACGGTGCGCCTTGCGCAAAAAGTCCAGGCCATGGCGCAGGCGCTGTTGATCGCCGGCTTCGCCGAACTGGCGCCACGCCATCGCATGCGTGAAGATGAAGCGTGTGCTGCTGACCAGGTGGCGGGTGTGCGCATCGTAGACCGTTCCATCATCCTTGTAGAAGTGATAGAAGCCGCCGCTGGGGTCCACGCAGCGATCGTCGTAGAAGTGCTTGGTGTGGCGTATGTGGTTCAGCAGCGTCGCGCGGGATTGAAAATCTGGTACCATCGTCAGGTCCGTTTGTGGGTTAAAAAGAGCAGGCCGCCTTGTACGGCAAGCGCTGTATGTTTTCCAGGCGCGCAGCAGTCCCCGCGTACGGCTCCTGCGAACCGTACGCCCTGCGGCAAAACCTGGTCTGTAAAGATTATTTCTGTATGCGCCAGCCGTCGAAAACGGTGCTTGCGCGGACGATCAATTCCACCGGCGCGATCTTTTCTACCGTTTCTTCCTGCTGCCCGCTGAGCAGCAGTTCCACGCCAAGTGCTCCCAACGCTTTCTTATCGATGCGCAGCGTTGTCAGCGGCCGATGTCCCAGCACGGCGGTCGCGATGTCGTCGAAGCCGACGATGGCGATGTCGTGCGGGACCTTCAAACCCTTGGCCAGGCAGCAGCGCATCGCCACCAGCGCGGCGCTGTCGTTGTAGCAGAACACCGCATCGGGCGGATGGGGCAGGGACAGCAGCTGCTCCATCGCTTCCCAGGCGCCGGTTTCCAGGTCCACGCCGTCCGGCAGTCCGGCTTCCAGGCGCGGATCGGCCAGGATGCCTTCTTCAAACAGCGCCTGCCGGTAGCCGCGCGCGCGCTCGCGGATGCTGTAGTGCGACAGCGGGCCGGAGATGAAGCCCACGCGTGTGCGGCCGGTGTCGATCAGGTGCTTGGTGGCCAGGTAGCCACCCATCATATTGTCCGGGTTGACGGAGCTGTAACCGCGCAGCTGCATGTCGATCAGCACCAGCTGCTTGCCGGTCGAGCGCAGGGCGCTCAAGGTTTCCGGTTCGAAGAAGCCGGCGCAGACGATGCCGTCCGGCGCATGCATGCGTATCTGGTCGATCAAACCGTCCGCCGGACCGACCGCCATGAACGACAGCACGATGCCCTGTTTGCGGCAGGCTTCCTCGGCGCCGTGCAGCACCGGCGAGTAGAACGGGCTGCTCGACGCGGTGTTGTGTTGGCGGTGCAGCAGGAAGGTCAGCCGCCGCAGACGCTTCGGCCGCAGCTTGCAGAAGTCGTAGCCCAGTTCCCGCGCCGCTTCCAGCACCATCTGGCGGGTGGCCTCGGTCAATCCCGGTTCATTCTTCAACGCCCGCGAGATGGTCCCGGCGGACACCCCGGCGACACGGGCGATATCCCGTATCGTCACTCCGGCGACATTCGTGGCATTGCCCATCTACCCTCCAAGTATCTTTATGAAACTGCTCGCGGCGCGGCCGTCGACAGGATTCTGTGTGACGCAGTCTTGCATAAGCGTCCATGCCCGGTCAAACAGCTAGATGATTTTCCCGAAAAGTTTAGCGCAATTTACTAAACATGCCAGCTTTAGCCCTTCGCCATGCCGCTGTGGCGGCGTCGCGGCTATATCGGTGTGTTTAGTGAAGGTGGCTAAACTGCGGCCGAAATACGCTTGCTGTTTGACCGCCGGATAGCGCCCATGCAGAATCTTTTTCATTAATATAAAAACCATCCATATGGGAGACAGATTTATGGAACACGTTGCATCGGCCGCTATGCGCGCTCACGGCCAGGCGGATCAGGAGGGGGCCGGCAACAGCGTCCCGCTGGTTATCATCACGCTGCTGTTTTTCATGTGGGGGCTGCTAACGTCGCTAAACGACGTGCTGATTCCGCATCTGAAATCGATTTATACCCTTAATTATGTGCAAGCGATGCTGGTGCAGTTCTGCTTCTTCGGCGCCTACTTCATCGTCTCGCTGCCAGCCGGGATGCTGATCAAGCGTATCGGCTACCAGCGCGGCGCGGTCAGCGGCCTGGTACTGGCGGCCTGCGGTTGCGCGCTGTTCTATCCGGCGTCGATGAACGGCTATGCGTTGTTCCTGTTGGCCTTCTTCGTGCTCGCCAGCGGCATCACGATCCTGCAGGTGGCGGCCAATCCTTATGTGACGGTGCTGGGCGCGCCGGCCACCGCATCGAGCCGCCTGACGCTGACCCAAGCCTTCAATTCGTTGGGCACCACGATTGCGCCGACGCTGGGCGGTATCCTGATCCTGTCCGAAGGCGCGCCCGCCGTGGCGAACCTGGTCAAGACCAAGGCCGAGGAAGCGGCCGCCGTGCAGGGACCGTACCTGGCATTGGCGGCGGCGCTGCTGGCGCTGGCCATCTTGTTCGCGCTGGTGCGCTTGCCGAAGATGAGCCATGCGGAAGAAGAGGGCGGCGTTATCTCCACCGTTGAGAAATCCGTGCTGGCCCATCGTCACCTGGTGCTGGGCGCGATCGGCATCTTCCTGTACGTGGGCGGCGAAGTCAGTATCGGCAGCTTCCTGATCAACTTCCTCGGCGAAGCGAACGTCGCCAGCCTGCCCGCCGGCGCGGCCGCGCACTACGTCAGCTATTACTGGGGCGGCGCCATGATAGGCCGCTTCGTCGGCTTCGGCGTGATGCGTTATGTCAGCCCAGGCAAGGCGCTGGCGTTCAATTCCGCAGCGTCCATTGTGCTGATCCTGACCGCCATCTTCGGCAGCGGCGCGCTCGCCATGTGGAGCATCATCGCGGTTGGCCTGTTCAACTCCATCATGTTCCCGACCATCTTCAGCATGGCGCTGCACAAGCTGGGCAAGCAGACCGGCCAGGGCTCGGGCATCCTGTGCATGGCCATCGTCGGCGGCGCCGTCGTGCCTTTCGCACAGGGCTTGCTGGCTGACTCCATCGGCCTGCAATGGTCGTTCTTCGTGCCGGCCGCGTGCTACACCTTTATTCTTTACTTCGGCGTGAAGTATGCCAGCATGTACTCTACAAAATAAATCATGAAGCCACTAATCAAATTCTGCGCCGCAGCCCTGATGGCGGGCGCTTGCGGCACGGCTGGCGCGGCCGAAGCGCACGGCGATTTCGTCAGCGTCAAGAAGACGCACTTCACCCGCAAGGGCCAGGCTTATTACATCGCTGGCGCAAACTTCTGGTACGGCGGCTACCTCGGCGCCGCCGGAGGTGTCGGCGAACGCGCCCGCCTGCTGAAGGAGTTGGACAATATGCATGCGCTGGGCATCAATAACCTGCGCGTGCTGGCCGTCTCGGAAAAGACGGACATCAAGAGCGCGGTCAGTCCCGCGACGACGGCGGCGCCGGGTCGATACGACGAGGAACTGCTGGTCGGCCTGGACTTCCTGATGGCGGAAGTCGCCAAGCGCGATATGACGGTGGTGCTCTACCTGAACAACTTCTGGCAATGGTCCGGCGGCATGACGCAGTACCTGAACTGGTTCGAAGGCACGCCTGCGCTGGATCCGAACGCCACCCACGACTTCGACGGCTTCCTGACGAGTACCGCCGGCTTCTATCGCAGCGCCGCCGCGCAGGCCGAGTACCGCAACGTGATCGCCAGCATCGTCAAGCGTGTCAACACCGTCACCGGCAAGCCATACTCCGAAGACGCCAGCATCATGGCGTGGCAGCTGGCCAATGAGCCGCGTCCGGGCACCAGCCAGGTAACGCCGAAGGAAAGGGCGGTCTACGTCAAGTGGATAGACGAGACGGCGGGCTACATCCATAGCCTGGACAAGAACCACATGGTCAGCAGCGGCAGCGAGGGCGTGGTCGGCTCCGCGCAGGATGCGCAGCTCTATTTGGACGCGCACCGCACCAACAATATCGACTACCTGACCTATCACCTGTGGCCCAAGAACTGGGGCTGGTTCGATTCGAAGAACCCAGGCGGCAGCTGGGACGGTGCCGTCGCCAAGAGTCGCGAGTACCTGAACGCGCACATCGAACTGGCGAAGAAACTGAACAAGCCTATCGTGCTGGAAGAGTTTGGGCTCGACCGCGACGGACCTTCGTTCAGCATCAAGGCCACCACCAAGATCCGCGATCGCTTCTATCGCGAAGTCTTCGATGTCATCTACCAGCGCGCCAGCAAAGGCGATCCCGTCGCCGGCTTCAATTTCTGGGCGTGGGGCGGCGCCGGCCGCGCGGCCAACGCGGATTACTGGTGGAAGCCCGGGAACGATTTCGTCGGCGACCCGCCGCAGGAAGAGCAGGGCCTGTATTCGGTATTCGATTCCGACGTCAGCTCGCTGCTGCTGATTAAGGAATATGCCGACCGCCTGCACGCCATCTGCCGCCTTCCAACAACAAGTTCGCAAGCTTTTTGTAAAGTTATGTAAGCATTTCTTACGAAGCTTTGCAGGGCGGGGCTGCTGTCCCCGCCACACCCCCTTTGCGTTCCCATCGGCGGTAAGGAAATGTAATGTCGTGATCCTTTGGTGGAAATTTATATCAATGAATTCAATGGCTTAGCTTGTTTATTCCGTAAGGCAACTCACTCGCCTGTCACAGAAAAGCCAATGCTAGAATAAATTCATCGTTGTAAATAAAGCTACGCAAAGGGACTCACCATGCAAGTAAGCCGTACTGTTCGCCGCGCTCTATTGATCGCCCTGTTTTCCGCCCAGGCCTGCCAGGCCGGCACGCTGGTGATCGAAAGCTGGCGCGTCGACGACAAGACGCTGTGGGAAAAAGTCCTGCTGCCGGCCTTCGAAAAGAGCAACCCCGGCATCGAAGTCAAATTCGCACCGACTGCGCCGACCGAGTACGATTCCAGCCTGGCCGCGCGCCTGGCCGGCGGCACCGCGGGCGACCTGATAGCCTGCCGCCCGTTCGATGTCTCGCTGTCGCTCTACAAGAAAGGCCATCTGGATAAGCTGGACGGCAAACCGGGCATGCAGAATTTCGCGCCCACTTCAACGGTGGCCTGGCAGACCGACGACGGCAAGGATACCTTCTGCATGCCGGTGGCCTCGGTGATCCACGGCTTCTTATACAACAAGAAGATCTTCAAGAAGCTGAACCTGCAAGCGCCGAAGACCGTCGATGAATTCTTCGCCGTGCTGGAAGCGTTGAAGAAGGGCGGCGTCGCACCGCTGGCGCTGGGCACGGCCGACCAGTGGGAATCGAGCCAAATGGTTTATACCAATATCGGCCCGAACTTCTGGCGTGGCGAGGAAGGCCGCAAGGCGCTGATCGCCGGCAAAGCCAAGCTGACCGACGCACCGTTCGTCGAGGCCCTGCAGTTCGAGCAGAAGATGGGCACTTACCTCGGCAAGGGCGCCAGCGCCCAGACCTACGGCGACAGCCAGAACCAGTTCGCTCTGGGCCGCGCGGCGATCTATCCGACCGGCTCGTGGGACATCTCATATTTCGCCCAGACGCCGGGCCTGGAGCTGGGCGCGTTCGCGCCGCCGGTGCGCAAGGCTGGCGACCCGTGCTTCATTTCCGATCACATGGACATCGGCATCGGCATCAACAAAAAATCCCGCAACAAGGAAGACGCCTACAAGTTCCTGGCCTGGGTGGGCTCGCAGGAATTCGCCGACATCTACACCAACCGCGTGACCGGCTTCTTCTCGCTGTCGAACCACCTGATCTCGGTGCGCGATCCGGTAGCCAAGCAGATGGCGGAATGGCGCGGCAGCTGCGCTTCGACGATACGCTTCAACGCCCAGGTGCTGAATCGCGGGCAGCCCAGCATGGAAAGCGAATTGTGGAACGTGAACGCGCAGGTATTGAACGGCAAGCTGGCGCCCAAGGATGCCGCAGCCAAGCTGCAAAACGGATTTGCGAAGTGGTACAAGCCACAGCAAAAGTAGTATCACACCAATCCCTCCCCCTGATTGTGTGATTCCTTTGGCCGGCGCCGGGCGCGGCGCCGGCTCTTTTTTGCCCGAATTCTGGAGGCTTACTTGAAACACGTTGTTAATACGGTGCGGCCCTGGCAGTTGCTGCTGTTCCTGGCGCCGGCGGTGATCGTCTACTCCCTGTTTAGCGCGCTGCCGCTGGTGCAGACGCTGGCGCAGGGCTTCTTCAGCGCGGACGATAGCGGCAAGGCCGTCTTCGTCGGCCTGGAGAACTTCCGCACCATCCTGCTCGATCCGGATTGGTCGGCGGGCTTCTGGAATGCGATGGCCAATAACGCAAAATTCTTCTGCATCCACATGCTGCTGCAGAACCCGATCGGCCTGCTGCTGGCGACGCTGTTTAGTCTGAAAGGACTGCGCTGCGCCCGTACCTATCGCACGCTAATCTTTTTGCCGACACTGCTGTCGGTGGTGATCATCGGCTTTATCTGGCAGCTGATCCTGTCGCCGCTGTGGGGCGTAGGCGAGAAGCTGATGGGCTTTGCCGGCCTGGCCGACTGGTTCGCGCCGTGGCTGGGGCAGGAGGAAACCGCCCTGGCGACGCTGTCGATGATCTCGGTGTGGCAGTACATCGGCATGCCGATGATGCTGATCTACGCCGCACTGCTGGCGGTGCCGGAGGAAATCGTCGAAGCGGCCCACGTGGAAGGCGCCAGCGCGCTGCGCATCTTCTGGCAGATCAAGCTGCCGCTGATCTATCCGACGCTGGGCCTGGTGACGATACTGACCTTTGTCGCCAACTTCAACGCCTTCGATCTGATCTACTCGATCAAGGGCGCGCTGGCCGGGCCGAATTATTCGACCGATATCCTGGGCACGCTGTTCTACCGCACCTTCTTCGGCTACCAGGCGCAGGTCGGCAATGCCTATCTGGGTTCCGCCGTCGCCACGCTGATGTTCCTGGTAATCCTGGCTGGCGTGGGTGTCTATTTCATCGGTGTCCAGCGCAGGCTGACCCGCTTTGCTCTGTGAGGGCCGCACCATGACCGCTATCGCCATGAATCCACCCGTACCGCTGGCCAGTCGCTTCGACCTGGGCCGCCTGATGGTGCATGCAACGCTGATCGCCTACACCGTGCTGGCACTGTTCCCGATCGCGCTGATCCTGATTAACTCCGTCAAGAGCCGCGCAGCGATCTTCGACGATCCGCTGGCGTTGCCGACGATGGAGTCGCTGACCTTCATCGGCTTCCAGAAGGTCCTGGCCAGCACCAACTTCCTTCTTTACTTCGGTAACAGCCTGTACGTGACGCTGGCGGCGCTGTTGTGCATCGTGCTGTTCGGCGCGATGGCGGCATGGGCGCTGTCGGAATACAGCTTCATGGGCAACCGCGTGCTGACGCTGTTCCTCGCCCTCGGCATCATGATCCCGATCCGTCTCGGCACGGTGTCGATACTGGAGTTGATGGTCAAGCTTGACCTGGTCAACACGCTGGCCGCGCTGATCCTGGTGTACACGGCGCAGGGCCTGCCGCTGGCGATCATGATCCTGTCCGAATTCATGCGCCAGGTGCCCTCGGAGCTGAAGGACGCGGCGCGTTGCGACGGCGTCGGCGAAATCCGCATTTTCTTCCAGGTGATCCTGCCGCTGATACGGCCGGCGATTGCGACGGTGGCGGTGTTCACCATGATCCCGGCGTGGAACGACTTGTGGTTCCCGCTGATCCTGGCGCCGTCCGACCGCACCAAGACCGTCACGTTGGGCGTGCAGCAGTTCATCGGCCAGTACGTCACCGACTGGAATTCCGTGCTGGCGGCGTTGTCGCTGGCGGTGATCCCGATGCTGATTTTGTACGCGGTCTTCTCGCGTCAATTGATCCGTGGCCTGACGGCCGGCGCGGTGAAATAGCGCCAACGTCATTCCCGCGAAAGCGGGAATCCATGCTGAGTATAGATTCCCGCCTGCGCGGGAATGACGATGAAACGATTTAAAAGAGGAATGCAATGGCAAGTGTCAGCTTAAAAGAACTGCGTAAATCCTATGACGGCAAGACCGATATCCTGGCCGGCATCGACCTGGATATCGCGCACGGCGAGTTCGTGGTGCTGGTCGGTCCCTCCGGCTGCGGCAAATCGACGCTGCTGCGGATGTTGTGCGGCCTGGAGAGCATCACCGGCGGCAGCATGGCGATCGGCGACGAGGTGGTCAATCACCTGCCGCCCGCCGAACGCGGCATAGCCATGGTGTTCCAGAGCTACGCGCTGTATCCGCACATGACGGTGTACCAGAACATGGCCTTCGGCCTGAAGGTGGCGGGGCAGGACAAGGCGGCAATCAAGGAGCGCATCACCCGCGCCGCCGGGACGCTGAAGATCGAGCACCTGCTGGAGCGCCTGCCGCGCGAGCTATCCGGCGGTCAGCGGCAGCGGGTGGCCATCGGCCGCGCCATCGTGCGCGAACCGCGCCTGTTCCTGTTCGACGAGCCGCTGTCCAACCTGGACGCCGCGCTGCGCGTGCAAACCCGCCTGGAGATCGCCAAGCTGCATCGCCAGCTGGACGCCACCATCGTCTACGTCACGCACGACCAGGTCGAGGCGATGACCTTGGGCGACAAGATCGTTGTCATGCACGAAGGGCAGATCCAGCAGGCCGGCACGCCACTGGACCTGTACCAGCAGCCGCGCAACCTGTTCGTCGCCAGCTTCATCGGCTCACCGAAGATGAACCTGATGGCCGGCACCGTCGCCGAGGCGGGCGCCAGCGGCGTGCTGGTGCTGCTGCCCAGCGGCGAATCGGTGCGTGCCTACGTCGACGGCAGCGGCCTGCGCGCGGGCATGAAGGTCACGCTCGGCCTGCGCGCCGAACATATCAACGAATCGCGCGCCGGTTCGGAAGTTTTCAAGGGCGAGGTCAGTGTGGTCGAACACCTGGGTGAAGCCAATTACATCTACGTCAGTCGTGAAGGTGCAGAAGACGTGGTGATACGCGGAGACGGCGAACGTCACGTCGAGATCGGACAGTCCATCGTCTTCTCGGCCGACAGCACCGCCTTCCAGGTGTTTGACGAAGGGGGACAGGCGCTACGACGCCTGCGTCCGGGGAATATGGTGTCGGCCGCTCGCGGCATGATGCGCAGCGTTTGATATCCAATGCGGTTCACATTTTTCAAACAGGGAGAATTGAATGACTAAGCCGGTATTTAAGAAAAAACTACTACCTAACCTGATCGCGCTGGCGCTGAGCGGAGGCTTTGCGCACCACGTGTATGCGGCAGATCCGGTTGCGGCCGAAGCGGCTCAAACCAGCGATGCCGGTGTGCCAGCTGCTACTGGCGACGCGGCCACCGTCGAAGTGCGCGGCATCCGCGAACGCCTGAAGCGCAACCTGGCCGAGAAGCGCGATTCCGGCAACGTCATCGACACCGTCACCGCCGAGGAAGTCGGCAAATTCCCGGACAAGAACGTGGCCGACTCGCTGCAACGCGTGCCCGGCATCTCGGTCGACCGCACCTGGGGCGAGGGCCGCGACATCTTCGTGCGCGGCACCGACAAGAACCTGAACCTGACCCAGTTGAACGGCCAGGCCGTCGCTTCCGGCTACTGGTGGAAGAACGATTCGCAAAGCCGTGGCTTCAACTACGACATCCTGGCGTCTGAGCTGGTGGGTAGCATCGACGTCTACAAAAGCCCGTCGGCCGACCTGGACGAGGGCAGCATCGGCGGCTTGGTAATCGTCAAGACCCGCAAGCCGCTCCAACTGAAGCCGCTGGTGGCGCAGGTGTCGGTCGAGGAGACCTATAGTAAGCTGCCGAAGAAAACCGATCCGCAGATATCCGGCCTGCTGAGCTGGACCAACGAGCAGAAGACCTTCGGCGCGCTGGTCGCCATCAGCCGCCAGCAGCGCACCATGCGCCGCGACGGCTTGGAAGACTTCACCGACGCGACCAAGTACAACATCGTCGACCAGAACGGCGTTGTGACGCCGGGCGCGTATGCATCGTGGGGCGGTGGCTCGGCCATCTTCCGTCAGGACCGCAAACGCACCACCGGCGACATCACGCTGCAGGCCCGCCCGAACGTCAACACCGACATCTCGCTGAACTACATGAACTCCGATATGAGCATGGACAACAGCAACCAGAACTACCTGTGGGAAGCGGGCGGCCTGGCGGATGCGAATGGTAATATCGCCGTCACCAATCCGAAGTTCATCACCACGTCCAACGGCACCAAGGCGCTGGTCGGCGGCACCGTCGGCCCGACGGGTGGCGTTTCGTTCGAGCCTATCTTCCGCCAGTCCTACATCAAATCGGAAGTGCTGGACCTGGAAGGCACCTACGATGCCGACAACTGGAAATTCCACGGCCAGGCCGGCACCACCAAGGGCTCGGGCGGCAGCGATCATGACCGCAACTTCTGGTTCGTCGGGAATACCCGCACCACCATCAACATCGCGCCGGACACGTATGAGGTCAAGTACCTGGATATCAATCCGCTCGATCCGAGCAAGCTGACGCTGCAAAGCTCGCGCGACTGGATCCGCCGCATGGAGACCAAGGAAAACTATGCGCAGGGCGACCTGACGCTGGATCTGAACAATGGCTTCTTCAAGTCGTTCAAGGTCGGCGCCAAGTTCCGCGACACCACGGTGCAGAACCATCGCACCATCGGCACGGACGGTCCGGGCAATGTGGGCTGGCAGTCGTTCTCGCTGGCCGACCTGTCGACCGGCGCCTCGCCGCTGCTGAGCCAAAAGGCCGCCAATCCTGGCTCGCTGACCCAGTACGCGTGGGTGGATGATGGCCTGGCCTACTCCAAGGGCTTCCCCATGTACGACAAGGGCATGGTCTACGCGGAAGCGAAGGGCGAGTACTACAAGATCAAGGAGAAGATCTACGCGACCTATGCGCGTGCGGATTTCGCCACCGGCCAATGGCGCGGCGACTTCGGCGCGCGTATCGTCAAGACCGACCAGAACTCCGAGGCTTACCAGGACCTGACCGGTAGCGGCAACTACACGCTGGCCAACGTCAGCCGCAGCTACACCGACGTGCTGCCCAACCTGAACGCGGTCTATGCCGTCAACAAGGACCTGCTTGTGCGCGGCGCTGTGGCGCGTGTGATGGCGCGTAACACCTACAGCGACTTGAGCGCCAGTACGGAAGTCAGCGGCACCACCAACGCCGCCACCTCCGGCAATCCACTGCTCAAGCCTTATCACGCCAACCAGGCGGAGATCGGCGCCGAGTGGTACTACGCCGATGCATCGCTGCTGTCGGCCACGGTGTTTGCGAAGAAGCTCGATACCTTCATCTACACGCAGACAGCGACGGAGAACGTGGGTGGCGTAATGCGTCCGGTCAGCCGTCCGTACAACGCCAACAACGGCGAAACGGTCAACGGCTTGGAACTGCAATGGCAGCAGGCGTTTAGCAGCGGCTTTGGCGCCATCGTCAACTACACCTACACCGACGCCAAAACCGGCGCCAACGCGGGCGGCGTGAAGTTGAACGTGGTCGGCAACTCGCGCAACCAGGCCAATATCACCGGCTTCTTTGAGAAGAACGGCTACAGCGCGCGGCTGTCGTACAATTACCGCTCCAAGGCCTACGGTGCGCTGGATGAGGGCGGCCAGGACGTGACCAGCGCCTACGGCCAGTGGGATGCTTCGGCCAGCTGGGATATCACGCCGAAGATCAGCCTGTACCTGACGGCAGTGAACATCACCAATGAAGTTATCCGCACCAATACGACCGACGGCTTGCCGGTGGGCGTGTATGAAAACGGCGCGCGTTACAGCATTGGCTTGAAAGCCAAGTTCTAAAAAACCAGGCGTGGCGACTAGCGGATGGCGGGATAAATAACGTCTCGCCATCCGCTTCGTCGCCCCCTGGCGATTGAGAAGGAGTCGAATGCGTAAGCAGACCAAGTACGGTGGTATCGCGCTGGCCTCGTGGCTGATGGTGGCGATGGCGGGCGGGGTGGCGGCGCAGGCCGCGCCGGAAGCAAAGATGGCGGCCGGGCAGGGTGCGGTGGCGGGATATGCCAACGGCGCGCAGATCCGCCTGCGCTGGGAGCTGGTGCGCAATGTGTTCACACCTGAAGCGCCGCGCGGCGGTACGCAGGCGCGCCTGATCCTGACTAATCTCAGCCAGCAGCCGTTGCCCCCGCAGGGCTGGACGCTGTACTTCAACGTCATGGACGGCGTTGCCACCGGCCCGCTGGAAGGCAATCTGCTGCTGGAGCAGGTAGCCGGCAATCTGTTCCGCATTCGCCCCGCGCCCGGATTTGCGGGCGTGCCGGCGGGCCAGACGCTGAACATCGCTTACCACCATCCCAACCTGATCATCAAATTGGCCAAGGCGCCGGAAGGACCTTACCTGGTCTACGATGCCGCGCCGGACGTCGGCCAGGCCATCGCCGACTACCAGCTGCTGCCGCTCACGCGTCCCGAACAGCTGGACAAGGGCAGTAGCGGCGCCAAGCCGGTGGTCACCGTGCAGGACACATATCGACGCAATGCCAATGCGGACTGGATGCCGGCCGCCTCGCTGCCACCGGTATTCCCGACACCGCAGCATCTGCAAGCGGGCGCCGGCAAGCTGCGCTTGGCCGCGCTGCCGAATATCGTCGCCCCGGCGGCATTGAAAACCGAAGCCGCCTTCGCGCGCTCGCTGTTCCCGGCCAATTTGCCAACGGCCAGCGGCGCCGCAACGACGCTGCGCCTGCGCGTCGGCGCGGTGCCTGGCTCCGCCTCGCCGGAAGCGTACACGCTGACGATCAAGGACGGCATCGACATCGTCGGTAACAGCGCCGCCGGCGTCGCCTACGGCTTGCAATCGCTGCGCGACCTGCTGCCGCTGCCGGGCGTCGCCAACATGGAACTGCCCGAGCTGACCATTACCGACGCCCCGCGCTTCGAGTACCGTGGCTTCCAGCTGGACGTCAGCCGCAACTTCCACACCAGGCAGACTGTCTTCAAGCTGTTGGACCTGATGGCGCGCTACAAGCTCAATAAATTCCACTTCCATCTGACCGACGACGAAGGCTGGCGGCTTGAGATCGCCGGCTTGCCAGAACTGACCAGCATCGGCGCGGTGCGCGGCCACAGCGCCAAGCCAGGTGTACGGCTGCAACCGGCCTACGGCTCTGGCCCCGATCCACGCGACGCCAGCGGCAGCGGCTACTACACCCGCGCCGAATACATCGAGATCCTGCGCTACGCCACCGCACGCCACATCGAAGTGATCCCTGAAATCGAAATGCCGGGCCACGCGCGCGCCGCCGTCAAGGCGATGGAAGCGCGCTACCACCGCCTGAAAGCGGAAGGCAAGGGCGACGCCGCCAAATACCTGCTCAACGATCTCGCCGACAAGTCTGTCTACACGTCGGCGCAGCTGTACAACGACCAAGTGATCAATCCCGGCCTGGAGTCCAGCTTCAACTTCATCGACCACGTGATAGCGCAGGTCGTGGCGATGCACAAGGAAGCCGGCGCGCCGCTGCATACCATCCACGTCGGTGGCGACGAACTGCCGGCCGGCGCATGGGAGCAGTCGCCCGCCAGCCGCGCGGTCATGCGGAAGCAAAAACTGGAGAGCACCGCTGAACTGTGGGACTATTTCTATGACCGGGTCGACGCCATCCTGCGCAAGCGCGGCCTGTACGCCTCCGGATGGGAGGAGATGGCGGCCCGCGCGACCAGGCTGCGCGGCGAGCACAAACTGATACCGAATCCGCACTTTACGCAGCGCGGCTTCAGCGCCTACGTCTGGAACAACACCGAGGGTGCCGAGGACTTTGCCTACCGTCTCGCCAACGCCGGCTACGACATCGTGCTGGCGCCGGTGACCAGGATGTACATGGACATGGCCTACAACGCCAATCCCGAAGAGCCGGGCGTGAACTGGGGTGCCTACGTCGAGCTGGACACGGTCTACGACTTCATCCCGCTGGACTACCTGAAGAACGCCAACCCGCCGCTGGTGGGCAAGGACTCCCTGACCGACTACGGCAAGCGCCGCATACGCGGCCTGGAAGCGACGCTGTTCACCGAAACCGTGCGCACGCCGGAACGCCTGGACTACCTCGTCATGCCACGCCTGCTGGCGGTGGCCGAACGCGCATGGGCTGCCGATCCCGATTGGGCGACGGAGCACGATGCCGGCAAAGCGGCGGCGCTGCACCGCGCCGCATGGTCCGGCTTCGTCAACACGCTGAGCCAGCGCGTGCTGCCGCGCCTCGACCTGGAACGTGCTGGCGTCGATTACCGCATCGCGCCACCGGGCCTGACGCTGGACGGCGGCCGGGTGCTGGTCAACCATGTCTTGCCGGGCATCGCCATGCGCTACACCAGCGACGGCAGCGAACCGAATACCAATAGCAAACCAGTGAACGGGCCGATATCCGACAAGGGACCGATCAAAGTGGCAGCGTTCGACCGTAACGGCAGGATGGGCAGGGTGTCGTACATCGACAACCCTTGAGCCGGGCGCGCGCACGCGGAGCATACCAATTGATCCCGGATGCTGGCTTCTCCATTATAATCATGGCACTGTTTTGTTCGGGATAACGAGTGATTGCGTCGATAGAAAAAGTAGCCTTGCCGAGGTTCGACTGGTTACGCTTTCGTTCGACCGCCCTCCGCGCGCCGTCCGGGCGGGCGTGGACCTTCGGCCTGCTCGCCGCGGCCTGCGCCTTCAATGGCGGCGCACTGCCCATGGCTTATGCGGCGCAACAGTCGCAGCATGCTGCAGCGGGCGCCGTGGCGCCGGCCACTTCCCTCAACACGCTGCAGGTACTGCACTGGTGGACTTCCAGCAGCGAGCGCAAGGCCGCCAACGCGCTGGCCGCGCGCATGGCCGACGAAGGCCTCGAATGGAAGGATGCCGCCATTCCGGGCGGCGCTGGCCTGGGTGCCGGCAAGGTGCTGAAAAGCCGCGTGCTGGCTGGCGATGCGCCGGAAGTCACGCAGATCATCGGCGTCTCCATCGCCGAATGGGCGGAACTGGGCCTGCTGCTGGAGATCGACAACGTCGCCGGCGCCGGCAACTGGAGCGGCTTCCTGTTCCCGACCATCCAGACCCTGATCCAGCATCGCAAGCACGTGGTGGCGGCACCGCTCGGCATCCACCGCGTCAATACGTTGTACTACAACCGCGCGCTGTTCGCCCAGCTGAAATTAGCGCCGCCGCAGACGTGGGAAGAATTCCAGACCGTCGCGCTCAAGTTCAAGGCCGCCGGCATCATGCCGCTGGCGCAGAGCAGCGAATCGTGGCAGGTGGCCGCGCTGTTCGAAAACCTGGTGTTGGCCGAAAGCGGCCCTGAGTTTTACCGCGAGCTGTTCGTGCGCCGCAATCCGGCCGCCGCCGCCGACCGCCGCACCGCCGAAGCGCTGGAGCGGCTGCGCATCGTCAAGGGCTGGATCAGCGGCCAGCTCGATGAGCGGCCGTGGCCGGAGGTAGTGCGCCAGTTCGCGCGCCGCGAGGCCGCGATGATGATCATGGGCGACTGGGCCAAGCCGGAGCTGGCCGAACGCGGCATGGCGCTGGACGAGGACTATGCCTGCGGCACCGCGCCGGGCACCGGCAAGTACCACCTCTACAGCGTCGACACGCTGACCATGTTTGCCGGCGACTACCGCCACATGCCGTCGCAGGAAAAGATGGCGCGCCTGCTAGTGTCGCCGACGGTGCAGGCGGAGTTCAATGCGCTGAAGGGCGCCGTGCCGGTGCGACGCGACGCCGATCCGTCCAAAATGGATAGCTGCGCGCGCGCCTCCTGGACCACCTTCGCGCAGGGCGCGGCGGGGCAGGCGCCCAGTCTGGTGCACCGCATGGCCACCGATGAAGCCAGCCGCGACGCCATCATCGCCGAAATCCACCGATATTTTCTAGACGACCGGGCCACGCCGGCCGAGGCGCAACGCCGCCTGGGCGTGCTGTTCCGGTTGTTTAACCTCAGAAGCCAAGGAGCACCCGGTGCGCAAGATACTGATCGTAGACGATGACCAAAAGACCCGCGTCCTGCTCAAGACCTATCTGGAGAAAAACCAGTACGAGGTGATCCTGTCGCACAACGGCGAGAGCTTCCTGGCCGAGCTGCACGCGCATGCCGAGCAGCTGTCGCTGGTGATCTTGGACGTGATGCTGCCCGATACCGACGGCTTCGCGCTGTGCAAACAGGTGCGCCAGCGTTCGAATGTCCCCATCATCATGCTGACGGCCAGCTCCGACGAGACCGACCGCATCGTCGGGCTGGAGCTGGGTGCGGACGATTACATCGCCAAGCCATACAGCCCACGCGAGCTGCTGGCCCGCATCAAGGCCATCCTGCGCCGCACCGCGCTGGAGACGCCGTCGGCGCGCTATTACCGCTTCGTTGGTTTCACGCTGGACCTGATGGAGCGCAAGGTGCTGGACCACGCCGGCGCGGTCGTTGCGCTGACAGGCCTGGACTTCCAGCTGCTGAAGTATTTTGTCGAACATCCGGGCGTGATCCTGGACCGCAGCGTGCTGTGCGAGGAAACCCGTGGCCGCGACGCCGGTCCACTGGACCGTTCGCTCGATGTGCAGATCAGCCGCCTGCGCCTGCGCCTCAACGACGACGGCAAGCAGCCGGCCCTGATCAAGACTGTGCGCGGCGCCGGCTACGTGTTCTCGGCCGACGTCAGCGTCTCGCATGCTTAAGCGCGCATCCGGCCGGATGCTGCAGCGGCTGCGCAGGATCTGGCCGCAGTCGCTGCTGGGGCGCCTGATGTTGGTGATGGCGGCCGGCCTGCTGGTCACGCAACTGGCGGCCAGCGTGATCTGGGCCAGCCAGCTGCGCGCCAAGGCGCAGGTGGAGGCGCAATCGGCGTCGCAGTACGTGGCGCATGGCGCATCCGGCGCGATCCGCTTCTTCCGCAGCCTGCCGGCCAACTATCGTCTGCTGCTGATCCAGCAGCTGCGCGAGATGGGCGGTACGCGCTTCTTCGTCAACCTCAATCACGCTTATGTGCCGGTCAAGCAGATCGCCGAGCATCCGCTGGCCAGCAGTGTGCTGGCGACCGTGGGCGCTACCTTGAAGAGCGACCTGCCGCATTCGCCCAGCTTCCACCTGGCCTTCGCCTGGCCGGACCAGCTGGTGGTGTCTGAGGACGGCGTCCACCTGAGCGACCTGCCGGATGCCTGGGTCCAGCACATCCTGCTGATCCAGCCGGACCCCGCGCCGATACTGGTGATCCAGACCGAGATCGAGCCTGGCAACTGGCTGTACATGGCGGCGCTGATGCCCAACCCGTACTTCTTGAGCAGTAACGATCCGCTGGCGTGGGACCGCCTGGCGCTGCAAGGGCTGTCGCTGGCCGTGGTGCTGCTGCTTTGCCTGCTGGTGGTGCGCTGGATCACGCGGCCGCTGGCCGCCTTGTCCGACGCCGCCGCCGCCTTCGGCCAGGGACAGGACGACCGCGCGCCGCCGCTGCCGGAAACGGGCAGCCGTGAATTCATCAACACCGCGCGCGCCTTCAGCGCCATGCGTGAACGGATCCAGCGCTACATCGAGGACCGCGAGCGCCTGTTCATCTCGATCTCGCACGACCTGCGCACGCCGATCACGCGCCTCAAGCTGCGCTCCGAGCTGCTGGACGACGAAGCGTTGCGCAACGAGTTCGAAGAAGACCTCGATGAGCTGGACATGATGGTCAAAGGCGCGCTGCAATGCGTGAAGGACAGCGACATCCACGAGAACCCGGCCGAGGTCAAGCTCGACGCGCTGTTGGGGCGCATGGTGCGCAGCGCGCGGCTGGCGGGGCACGAGGTGGGGTATCGCGACAGCGGCATCACCGTGCGCGCCAAGCCGCTGGCTCTGAAGCGTGCCATCGGCAACCTGCTGGACAACGCCCTGTACTACGGCGACCGCGCCGAGATCAGCGTCGCCGTGGAGCCGGGCGCGGTGGCGATCGCCGTGCGCGATCACGGCCCCGGCGTGCCTGAGGATGCCTTTGCCAGCCTGTTCGATCCCTATGTGCGGCTGGCCCACGGCCGCGAGCAGAACGACGCCGGCATGGGCCTGGGCCTCGGTATCGCGCGCAGCGTGATCGAGGCGCATGGCGGTCAGCTGGTGCTGGAAAATCATCGCGACGGCGGCCTGAACGCCATCATCCGCCTGCCGGCCTGAGTGCCGCGCCGCGCTTTTCATCCTTATTCCCCGTTTTTTGTCGCCCAGTCCCCTATTTGTGCAGTTCGTCGCAATCCGCATGAGCGTCAGGCAGGTGATCGCTATAGTGATCACATACCGAAACGTATTCAAGGAGAGCAAAATGAACATCGCCAAAAACATGGAAGCCATCTTCGTTGTCGCCGCCGTGCTGCTGGGCGCTTCCGCCTACGCCAGCGCCGCCGCCCAAGCGAGCGTGGCGTTGAAACCGGCCATCGAGGTGGCCGCCGCCCAAGCTCCGATGCAAGTTGTAGTAATCAAGGCCAAGCGCCTGACCGCAGTGGAAAAAGCCAGCCTGTCGTAATTTGACAATTGGTCGTACTGCAAAGATTGCTAAAAAGCTTAGTGCGCTGCTACATTAGCCGTTCGCAGCAGCTAAGTACAACACCAGAGGAACCCGACAATGAACAAGCTTTTCCAATTTGGCCTGCTGTTTGCCGCTTTCTGTGCGCTGTTCGGCCGCGCCCAAGCTGCCGACGAGCCGACCGAGAAGCGCGTGGTCCAGCTCGACGCCCGCGTGGTGCGCGTCAAGCTCGATGGCGTACTGGACCTGAAGCTGCGCCGGGGCGACACGCCGTCGCTGACGCTGTACGCGGACAAGCGCACCATGGAAAAGGTGACGGCCTCGGCCACAGGCGACACGCTGCATCTGGAGACCGAAGGCCGCGGCCTGAAGATCGGCCGCTCGTCCACGCGCGCCGAGCTGGTGTTGCCGATGTTGCGGGAAGTGGTGTCGGAAGGCGTGGGCTCGACCGAGATCAGCGGCTTCAGCGGCGACGAACTGGAATTGACGATGGATGGCGCCGGCACGATGAAAGTGGTCTGTGACTACAAGAGCCTGAAGGCCAACCTGGGCGGCGTCGGCAGCATGCACCTGTGGGTCAGCGAGAACGACAGCGTGGAGTTGGATCTGCGCGGCGCCGGTTACATCACGCTCGGCGGCCACAGCAAGCTGTTGAAGGCGAACCTGGGCGGACTGGGCGGGCTGAATGCGCAGCAGTTCCAGGCCGACTCGGTCGACGTCGACTTGAGCGGACTGGGCAACGCCACCGTCAACGCCAAGACCAATGCGACATTGAACTTGAGCGGCCTGGGATCGGTCACTGTTTATGGCAAGCCCCTGAATCGCAACGTCAGCGTTGACGGCCTGGGCAAGGTAAGTTGGAAGTAAAACATACACACCTACGCGACATGAAAAAAATCATACTAGCGATCGGACTCGTACTAAGCCTGCAACAGGCTGCGATGGCCGGATTCGCCGAAGGCGCTACCGCCTACAACAACAAGAACTACGCGGCGGCCTTGAAGGAGATAGCGCCGCTGGCCAAGGCCGGCAATGCCGACGCCCAGCACCTGCTGGGCTTGATGTATTACATGGGCCGCGGCGTTCCGCAGGATTACAAGCAGGCGCTGGAGTGGCACCGCAAGGCCGCGCTGCAGGGCAAGGCCGACGCGCAGTACGTGGTTGGCGCCATGTACTACACCGGCAACGCGGTGATCCAGGATCACAAGCAGGCGGTGACGTGGTTCCGCAAGGCGGCCGAGCAGGGCCATCCCGACGCGCAGCAGGCGCTGGGGCTGATGTACCGCTATCACATGGCCGGCATGCCGCAGGATAACGTGATCGCCTACATGCTGTGGAACCTGGCGGCGGCCAATGGCTCGATGAACGCGGCCGAGCAGCGTTCGGCCGTGGTCAAGAGCATGACGCCGGAGCAGATCGAGGAGGGGCAGGCCTTGTCGGCCGCCTGGAAGCCGAACACGCCGCTGCCCAAGCAATCGCGCACCGGCGGCGGTTGAAACCCGGGCAAGGCGGAGTTCGACCCCCGGGCAAGGCGGGGTCGGACCCCGTACGGGGTCCGACCCCAGTGTCGCGGTGCGGGGTACAATCGCCCTTTCTTCATGAGAGGGCGAGCCATGCGCGCGATTGAAATCACCCATCCCGGCCCGGCCGATGTCCTGCAACTGTGCGAGCGGCCGATGCCGGTCGTCAAGGGCGGCGAGGTGCTGATCAAGGTCCACGCGGCCGGCGTCAACCGCCCGGACGTGTTCCAGCGCATGGGCAACTATGCGCCGCCGCCGGGCGCCTCCGACCTGCCGGGCCTGGAAGTGGCCGGCGAGATCGTCGACGGCGACCTCGACTACACCACCTTCGATATCGGCGATAAAGTTTGCGCCCTGGTGCAGGGCGGCGGCTATGCCGAATACGTGGTCGCGCCGCTGGAGCAGGTGCTGCCCATTCCCAAGGGCTGGAGCATGCTGGAGGCGGCCACGATTCCCGAGAATTACTTCACCGTCTGGAGCAATGTGTTCGACCGCGCCCATCTGGCCGCTGGCGAGACCTTGCTGGTGCAGGGCGGCAGCTCCGGCATCGGCGTGACGGCGATCCAGCTGGCCAGCGCGCTGGGCCACCGCGTGTTTGCCACGGCCGGCAGCGATGACAAGGTGGCCGCCTGCATGCAACTGGGCGCCGAGCGCGGCATCAACTACAAGACCGAGGATTTCGCCGTCATCGTCAAATCGCTGACCAACGACCGTGGTGCGGACGTCATCCTCGACATGGTGGGTGGTGACTACCTGCCGCGTGAAATTTCCTGCCTGGCCGACGACGGCCGCATCGCGCTGATCGCGACGCTGGGCGGCAGCAAGGCCACGGTGGACCTGGGGCAGGTGCTGCGCCGCCGGCTGACCATCACCGGCTCGACGCTGCGGCCGCGTTCGGCCGCCTTCAAGGGCGCGGTCGCCAAGCAGCTGCTGGACAAGGTGTGGCCGCTGATGGCGGCGCGAAAGCTCAAGCCGGTGATCTACGAAGTGTTTCCGTTGGAGCAGGCTGCCGCCGCGCATGCGCTGATGGAGACCAGCAATCATGTCGGCAAGATCATGTTGCAAGTAATCTAGGTCAAGCCACCGTCATTCCCGCGCACGCGGGAATCCATAGGCCGCCACCTGGCCGGCCAAGTATGGATTCCCGCCTGCGCGGGAATGACGGGGCGGGCGTTCGTAGTATTTTTGCTATTTTGTGGACGTCGTGCCCATCCGCTGGTTTGACCGGGCTTCCAGCCTCGCGTTAAAATAGCGGGTTATTGAATTTTAGGCTACTATGCGTCGCAAACTCGTCATCGGCAACTGGAAAATGAACGGCAACCGCGCCGGCAATACGGCATTGTTGTCCGGCATACTGGCCGGCCTGAACGACTTTGGCGCCGATTGCGCCGTGTGCGTGCCGGCTCCCTACCTGGCCCAGTGCCAGGCTGAACTGCAAGGCAGCGCGGTCGCCTGGGGCGGGCAGGACGTGTCGGTCCACGCCAGCGGCGCCTACACGGGCGAAGTCTCGGCCGGCATGCTGGTCGATTTCGGCTCCCGCTATGTGCTGTGCGGCCACTCCGAGCGCCGCGCCTATCACAAGGAAAGCAGTGAACTGGTGGCGCAGAAGACTGTCGCGGCGCTGGCCGCCGGCCTGACGCCGGTGGTGTGCGTGGGCGAAACGCTGGCGCAGCGCGAAGCAGGGGAGACCGAAGCGGTCATCTGTGGCCAGTTGCAGGCGGTGCTGGATGCGATCGGCGCCGACGACCTGGCCCGGATCGTCTTGGCTTACGAGCCGGTCTGGGCGATCGGCACCGGCAAGACCGCGACGCCGCAAATCGCCCAGGAGGCGCACGCCTTGCTGCGCGCGCGCATGGCGCAAAAGAATGCACCGGTCGCGGCCGGCGTGCAGATCTTGTACGGCGGCAGCATGAAGCCGGACAACGCAAAAGAATTGATGGCCCAGCAGGACATCGACGGCGGCCTGATAGGCGGCGCCGCATTAAAGGCGACGGATTTCCTTGGGATTATTCAAGCCGTGTAAGTAGTGAATTCAGCAGTAGAAACAAAACGATACAAATCTTTTATTTTTGAATGGAATAACATGAACTCCTTGTTCAACCTGGTTATCGTAGTGCAAGTCATTTCCGCCATCGCCATTATCGGCCTGGTACTGCTGCAGCATGGCAAGGGCGCCGACATGGGCGCGGCCTTCGGTTCGGGCGCTTCGGGCAGCCTGTTCGGCGCGACCGGTTCGTCGAACTTCATGTCCAAGTCGACCGGCGTCGCCGCCGCAGTCTTCTTCAGCGCCACGCTGGCCCTGTCCTACATCTCGACCCAGCACGGCAGCACCGTCAGCGGCGGCGTGATGGATAAGGCCCTGCCAGCGGCACCAGCTCCAGCACCGGCGCCTGCGACCGGCGCGGCAGCCATCCCGACCGCACCAGCAGCTCCAGCAGCCGCACCGGCCGCTCCGGCAGCCACGGGTCCTGCAGCATCGATCCCAAAGTAATATAATAATGAACTAGTTGTGAAGTTATGCAGTTCCCTTAGCAACTTTTTAAGTTGTTTGCTCATTGTTTTGGCAGTAAATTAGCCTCACAAGCTAGAAAAACAATTCAGAGTGAAAAGAAGCAAAGATTTATCGTTTTTCTTCTTGTTTTGGCGCAATACGGATTAACAACGGCGTGAAAACACAGTAGAATAGCGGCCTTACGCCGACGTGGTGAAATTGGTAGACACGCTATCTTGAGGGGGTAGTGGCGCAAGCTGTACGAGTTCGAGTCTCGTCGTCGGCACCAGAAATATAAGGCCAGCAAGGGAGCACCGAAGTGTACCTGAGCTGGCTTTTTTACGAGGATGTGTCGTTCGATCCTGGTCTAAGCAGTCTTACGATTGGGACGAACGTTAAGAGCACCGCAGAACACCGCAGTGTGTCCTTTTAACCGACCGTTCAATATAAGCTCATCAATCGTGAACCTCGAAAATTATCTCCCCGTCCTGTTGTTCATCCTCGTCGGTCTCGGCGTAGGCATCGCTCCCCAAGTTCTGGGCCACCTCCTCGGGCCTAACAAGCCAGATGCGGCTAAGCTCTCCCCGTATGAATGCGGCTTCGAAGCGTTCGAAGACGCGCGCATGAAATTCGACGTGCGTTACTACCTCGTCGCAATTCTCTTTATTTTGTTCGATCTGGAAACGGCATTCTTCTTCCCGTGGGGCGTATCCATGCGCGAACTGGGCTGGAACGGATTCCTGGTGATGATGAGCTTCATCGCTGAATTCGTCGTCGGTTTTTGGTATATCTGGAAGAAAGGTGCCCTTGATTGGGAATAAGCCATGGCTATTGAAGGCGTATTAAACGAAGGTTTCATCACCACCTCGGCCGACAAGCTGATCAACTGGGCGCGCACGGGTTCGATGTTCCCGATGACGTTCGGTCTGGCATGCTGCGCGGTTGAAATGATGCACGTGGGCGCAGCCCGTTACGACATGGACCGCTTCGGCGTCGTGTTCCGCCCGTCGCCACGTCAGTCCGACGTGATGATCGTGGCCGGCACGCTGTGCAACAAGATGGCGCCCGCGCTGCGCAAGGTCTACGACCAGATGCCGGAACCGCGCTGGGTCATCTCGATGGGCTCCTGCGCCAACGGCGGCGGCTACTATCACTACTCCTACTCCGTGGTGCGCGGTTGCGACCGCATCGTGCCAGTGGACGTCTATGTGCCGGGCTGCCCGCCCACGGCTGAGGCTCTGCTGTACGGCATCATGCAGCTGCAAAACAAGATCAAGCGCACCAATACGATCGCACGCTAACGGGGTCGCTTCAAGAATATGACTACACATCTGGAACAACTGCAAACCGCCCTCGGCACTGCCCTGGGCGATCGCGTTACTACGACCGTTGCGTTGGGCGAAATCACGCTGGTCGTGAAAGCCGCCGACTACTACGGCGTGATGCAAACGCTGCGCGACGACAAGTCGCTGGGCTTCGATCAGCTGATCGACCTGGCCGGCGTCGACTACCTGAACTACGGCGAAGGCGCCTGGGACGGCCTGCGATTCGCAGTGGTCGTCCATCTGCTGTCGGTCAAGCACAACTGGCGCGTGCGCGTGCGCGCGTTCTGCGCCGACGACGACATGCCGCTGCTGCCGTCGCTGGTGCCGCTGTGGCGCGCCGTCAACTGGTACGAGCGCGAAGCGTTCGACATGTTCGGCATCCTGTTCGAAGGCCACAACGACCTGCGCCGCATCCTGACCGACTACGGTTTCATCGGCCATCCGTTCCGCAAGGACTTCCCGGTATCGGGCTATGTCGAAATGCGTTACGACCCCGAGCAGAAGCGCGTGATCTACCAGCCGGTCACCATCGAGCCGCGTGAAAACGTGCCTCGCGTGATCCGCGAAGAAAACTACGGGAAGTAAAACATGGCTGAAATTAAGAACTACACCCTGAACTTCGGTCCGCAACACCCGGCCGCGCACGGCGTGCTGCGCCTGGTGCTGGAGCTGGACGGCGAAGTCATCCAGCGTGCCGACCCGCACATCGGCCTGCTGCACCGCGGTACCGAGAAGCTGGCGGAACAGAAGACCTACCTGCAATCCGTGCCGTACATGGACCGCCTCGACTACGTCTCGATGATGTGCAACGAGCACGCCTACGTGATGGCCATCGAGAAGCTGCTGGGCCTGGAAGTGCCGCTGCGCGCGCAATACATCCGCGTGATGTTCGACGAGATCACCCGCATCCTGAACCACCTGATGTGGCTGGGCGCGCACGCGCTGGACGTCGGCGCCATGGGCCCGTTCCTGTACTGCTTCCGCGACCGCGAAGACCTGTTCGACTGCTACGAAGCGGTGTCGGGCGCGCGCATGCACGCGGCCTACTACCGTCCGGGCGGCGTCTACCGCGACCTGCCGGACGCGATGCCGCAGCACAAGCCGTCGATCATCCGCTCGGCCAAGGCAGTCGCCAACCTGAACGAAAACCGCCAGGGTTCGCTGCTGGACTTCATCGAAGACTTCACCCGCCGTTTCCCGACCTATGTTGACGAATACGAGACCCTGCTGACCGACAACCGTATCTGGAAACAGCGTACCGTCGGCATCGGCGTGGTTGCGCCGGAAGATGCGCTGGCCATGGGCTTCACCGGCGCCATGCTGCGCGGTTCGGGCATCCAGTGGGACTTGCGCAAGCACCAGCCGTACGAAGTGTACGATCTGATGGACTTCGACGTGCCTATCGGCACCAACGGCGACTGCTATGACCGCTACCTGGTGCGCGTGGAAGAACTGCGCCAGTCGAACAAGATCATCAAGCAGTGCGTGGAATGGCTGCGCAACAATCCGGGTCCGGTCATGACCGACAACCGCAAGGTGGCGCCACCTGGCCGCGTGGACATGAAGACCAATATGGAATCGCTGATTCACCACTTCAAGCTGTTCACCGAAGGCATGCACGTGCCGCCGGGCGAAGCGTACAGCGCGGTGGAGCATCCGAAGGGCGAGTTCGGCATCTATCTGATTTCCGACGGCGCCAACAAGCCATACCGCATGAAGCTGCGCGCTCCCGACTACGCGCACTTGCAAGCGCTCGATGAAATGGCGCGCGGCCACATGATCGCCGACGCCGTAACCATCATCGGCACGCAAGATATCGTGTTCGGCAGTATCGACCGCTAAGGAAAAAAGTATGTTGTTATCAGAGCAGTGCTACAAAAAAATCGACCGCGAGTTGGCCAAGTATCCGGCCGACCAGCGTCAGTCGGCCGTGATGGCCGCGCTGGCCCACGCCCAGGTTGAACTGGGCTGGGTCTCGTCGGAAGTGATGGCCGAGCTGGCCGAGTACATCCGCATGCCGGCCATCGCCGTGCAGGAAGTCGCCACTTTCTACAATATGTACAACCTCAAGCCGGTCGGCAAGCACAAGATCTCCGTGTGCACCAACCTGCCATGCGCCTTGTCGGGCGGCGTGCGCGCGGCCAACCACCTGAAGGAAAAGCTGGGCATCGACTTCCGTGACACCACGGCAGACGGCGCCTTCACGCTGGTGGAAGGCGAGTGCATGGGCGCCTGCGGCGACGCGCCGGTGATGCTGGTGAACGATCAGCGCATGTGCAGCTTCATGTCCAACGACAAAATCGATACCCTGGTGGAGGAACTCAAGAAATGACGTCACTCCACAATCGTCACATCGACCCAGTCATTCTCGCCGGCCTGGACGGCAAGAACTGGCACCTGGAAGATTACGTCAAGCGCGGCGGCTACAGCGCCCTGCGCAAGATCCTCGAAGAGAAGATCACCCCGGAACAAATCATCGCCGACCTCAAAGCGTCGTCGCTGCGCGGCCGTGGCGGCGCGGGTTTCCCTACCGGCCTGAAGTGGAGCTTCATGCCGCGTCAGTTCCCCGGCCAGAAGTACCTGGTATGCAACTCAGATGAAGGCGAACCGGGCACTTTCAAGGACCGCGACATCATGCGCTACAACCCGCATGCGCTGATCGAGGGCATGGCCATTGGCGCTTACGCCATGGGCATCACCGTGGGCTACAACTACATCCACGGCGAGATCTTCGAGGTCTACACCCAGTTTGAAGATGCACTGGAAGAGGCGCGCGCCGCCGGCTTCCTGGGCGACAAGATCATGGGCAGCGAGTTCAGCTTCCAGCTGCACGCGCACCACGGCTATGGCGCCTACATCTGCGGCGAGGAAACCGCGCTGCTGGAATCGCTGGAAGGCAAAAAAGGCCAGCCGCGCTTCAAGCCGCCTTTCCCTGCGTCGTTCGGCCTGTACGGCAAGCCGACCACCATCAACAACACCGAGACGTTCGCGGCTGTTCCGTTCATCCTGAACATGGGTCCTGAAAAGTACCTGGGCATGGGACGTCCGAACAACGGCGGCTCGAAGATCTTCTCGATCTCGGGCGACGTTGAACTGCCGGGCAACTACGAGGTCCCGCTGGGCACCCCGTTCGCCAAACTGCTGGAACTGGCAGGCGGCATGCGCGGCGGCAAAAAGATCAAGGCTGTGATCCCTGGCGGCTCGTCCGCTCCGGTGATCCGCGGCGAACTGATGATGAACACCGACCTGGACTACGACTCGATCGCCAAGGCTGGCTCGATGCTCGGTTCGGGCGCCGTCATCGTCATGGACGAAACGCGTTGCATGGTCAAGGCGATGGAGCGTCTGGCGTACTTCTACTTTGAAGAATCGTGTGGCCAGTGCACCCCATGCCGCGAGGGTACGGGTTGGATGTACCGCATGATCCACCGCATCGAAAACGGCCAGGGACGTCCTTCGGACCTGGACGTGCTGAACTCGATCTGCGACAACATCCAGGGCCGCACCATTTGTGCACTGGGCGATGCCGCGGCGATGCCGATGCGCGCGTTCATCAAGCAATTCCGCGAAGAATTTGAATATCACGTCGAGCACAAGCATTGCTTAGTGCCCGCTTACATCTAAGCTGCGTCAGGTAACGATCACCATGGTTGAAATCGAAATAGACGGCAAAAAAGTCGAAGTCCCTGCTGGTAGCATGGTGATGGACGCCGCCAACAAATTGGGAACCTACATTCCGCACTTCTGCTATCACAAGAAATTGTCGATCGCCGCGAACTGCCGTATGTGCCTCGTCGAAGTGGAAAAGGCGCCCAAGCCTTTGCCAGCATGCGCAACGCCGGTCTCGGCAGGCATGATTGTGCGCTCCGCTTCGGACAAGGCCGTACAGGCACAGAAGTCCGTGATGGAATTCCTGCTGATTAACCACCCGCTGGACTGCCCGATCTGCGATCAGGGCGGCGAGTGCCAGTTGCAAGACTTGGCAGTCGGCTACGGCAAGGGCGAATCGCGCTACGAAGAAGACAAGCGCGTCGTCGTGCCGAAAGATGCCGGCCCGCTGGTCTCCATGCAGGAGATGGCGCGCTGCATCCAGTGCACCCGTTGCGTACGTTTCGGCCAGGAAGTGGCCGGCGTGATGGAACTGGGCATGATCGGCCGCGGCGAACATTCGGAAATCACCGCGTTCGTCGGCCAGACCGTGAACTCGGAAATGTCCGGCAACATGATCGACCTGTGCCCGGTAGGCGCGCTGACGTCGAAGCCGTTCCGCTACAGCGCCCGTTCGTGGGAACTGTCGCGCCGCAAATCGGTCTCGCCGCACGACGGCCTGGGCGCCAACCTGATCGTTCAGGTCAAGGGCGGCAAGGTCAAGCGCGTGCTGCCGCTGGAAAACGACGCCGTCAACGAGTGCTGGATTTCCGACAAGGACCGCTTCTCGTACGAAGGCCTGGAAGCCGCCGATCGCCTGACCCAGCCGATGCTGAAGCAGGGCGGCGAGTGGAAGGAAGTCGACTGGCAGACCGCGCTGGAATACGTGGCGCACGGCCTGAAGAACATCAAGCACGAACACGGCGCCAACGCGCTGGCCGCACTGGCCACGCCGCACTCGACGCTGGAAGAGCTGCACCTGCTGCAAAAGCTGACTCGCGCCATGGGCTCGGACAGCGTGGACACGCGCCTGCGTCACGGCGACTTCTCGCTGAGCGATGTGACCCCTTGGCTGGGCATGTCGATCACCGAGTTCGGCCAGCTGAACCGCGCCTTCGTCATCGGCTCGTTCCTGCGCAAGGATCACCCGCTGCTGGCTACCCGTCTGCGTACGGCAGTGAAGGGCGGCGCCAAGCTGTCCATCCTGCACGCGACCGACGATGACCTGCTGATGAACGTTGCGAACAAGATGATCGTTGCTCCGTCGGAGTGGCTGTCGGCATTGTCGCAAGTGGTAGTTGCCGTGGCTAAGGCTAAAGAAGTTGCTGCTCCTGCAGGCTTCGAAGGCGTACAAGCTTCCGACGCCGCCAACGCGATCGCCGCCTCGCTGATCTCGGGCGAGAACAAGGGCGTGTTCCTGGGTAACGCGGCAACGCAGCACCCGCAAGCCGCCGCGCTGCACGCTGCCGCACAATGGATCGCCGAACAAACCGGCGCCAAGCTGGGCTACCTGACCGAAGCCGCCAACACCGTCGGCGCTTACCTGGTCAACGCCAACGGCACCAAGGTGCCGGCGTTCTCGGAGCCGAAGCAAGCCTACGTGCTGCTGAACGTCGAGCCTGAGCTGGACGCGCAAAACCCGCAAGCCGCCGCCGCCGCACTGAAACACGCGGAAATGGTTGTTGTGATGTCGGCCTACAAGCACGGCATGGAATACGCCGACGTGCTGCTGCCGGTCTCGCCATTCAGCGAAACCTCGGGCACCTTCGTCAACTGCGAAGGCCGCGCGCAAAGCTTCAACGGCACCGTCAAGCCGCTGCTGGAAACCCGCCCTGCGTGGAAAGTCCTGCGCGTGCTGGGCAACATCCTCGGCCTGTCCGGTTTCGAATACGAAACCTCGGAAGCGATCCGCGACGAAGTGCTGGGTGCCGGCGTGACCGACCTGTCGGCCAGGCTGAACAATGTCACCAAACAAGCTGTTGTTGCAGCCTCCGCTGCTTCGACCGGTACGGAACGTATTGCTGACGTGCCTATCTACTTCGCCGACGCAGTGGTGCGTCGCGCCGAGTCGCTGCAGAAGATGGCCGACGCGGCTGCGCCTAAAGCGCACCTGTCGAGCGCTCTGGCGCAGCAGCTGGGTGTCGCCGCCGGCGACAAGGTCAAGGTAACGCAAGGTTCCGGCAGCGCGATCCTGGTCGCCGCTGTTGATGCCAAACTGCCAGCCAACGCAGTCCGTGTCGCCGCCGCTCACGCGTCGACCGCTGCACTGGGCGGCATGTTCGGTTCCATCACCGTTGAAAAAGCAGGGGAGGGTAAATAATGGCTCTGCCTGAATTCGTCACTACTATTAACGCCATGGGCGCCAACAGCGTGCTGGCTCCGGCCTGGCCGCTGATCTGGGCACTGATCCGCGTCATCGTCGTGCTGCTGCCGCTGATGGGCCTGGTTGCCTATCTGACGCTGTGGGAACGTAAGTTCATCGGCTGGATTCAGATCCGCGTCGGTCCTAACCGCGTCGGTCCGATGGGCCTGCTGCAGCCGATCGCCGATGCGCTCAAGCTGCTGTTTAAAGAGATCATCACCCCGGCCAAGGCCAACCGCGGCCTGTTCGTGATCGGTCCTATCATGACCATCATGCCGGCACTGGCCGCCTGGGCGGTGGTGCCGTTCGGCGCCGAAGCCGTGCTGGCCAACGTCAACGCCGGCCTGCTGCTGCTGATGGCGATCACCTCGATGGAAGTCTACGGCATCATCATCGCCGGCTGGGCTTCGAACTCGAAGTACTCGTTCATGGGCGCGATGCGCGCCTCGGCCCAGATGATCTCCTACGAAATCCCGATGGGCTTCGTGCTGGTGGTCGTGCTGATGGTGTCCGGTTCGCTGAACTTCGGCGACATCGTCGCCGGCCAGCAAAAGGGCATGATGGTCGAGCACGGCCTGAACTTCCTGTCGTGGAACTGGCTGCCGCTGCTGCCGCTGTTCGTGGTCTACCTGACCTCGGGCCTGGCGGAGTGCAACCGTCACCCGTTCGACGTGGTCGAGGGCGAGTCCGAGATCGTTGCCGGCCACATGGTCGAGTACTCGGGCATGGCCTACGCCATGTTCATGCTGGCCGAATACGCCAACATGATCCTGATCGCGACCCTGGGTTCGATCATGTTCCTGGGCGGCTGGGCTGCACCATTCAAGTTCCTGGAATTCTGGGGCGGTTTCGGCGGCTTCTTCTGGTTGTTCGCCAAGGCGTTCTTCCTGGTGTCCGTCTTCATCTGGGTGCGCGGTACTTTCCCACGCTACCGCTATGACCAGATCATGCGTCTGGGCTGGAAAGTGTTTATCCCTCTGACGCTGGTGTACCTGGTGTTCGTGGCCGGCTGGATGCAGACATCCTGGAATATCTGGAAGTAAGGACTGGAAAAAATGGAACGTTTAAAAGACTTTATCGGCAGCTTCATGCTGACCGAACTGATCAAAGGGATGGCGCTGACGGGCAAGTATATGTTCTCGCGCAAGATCACCGTGCAGTACCCGGAAGAGAAGACGCCGATGTCGCCGCGCTTCCGCGGCCTGCACGCGCTGCGCCGCTATCCGAACGGTGAAGAGCGCTGCATCGCCTGCAAACTGTGCGAAGCGGTGTGCCCGGCGATGGCGATCACCATCGAATCCGAGCAGCGCGACGATGGTTCGCGCCGCACCACGCGTTACGACATCGACCTGACCAAGTGCATCTTCTGCGGTTTCTGCGAAGAGTCGTGCCCGGTTGATTCGATCGTTGAAACGCACGTGCTGGAATACCACGGCGAAAAACGCGGCGATCTGTACTACACGAAAGAGATGCTGCTGGCCGTTGGCGATCGTTATGAAAACGAGATCGCCGCAGCCCGCGCAGCGGACGCTCCTTACCGCTGACATTAATTGGGGTTGTCCTGACCTCGCCAAGGCGAGGCCATGGGCAAACCCACAGTCAGCGTGTCGATCAATAATGTACGTCTCTTGGGTTAGTTATGGAATTTAAAACTGCTTTGTTCTACGCCTTCTCAGCCATCATGATATTGGCTGCGACGCGCGTTATCACGGCCCGCAATCCGGTCCACGCCGCACTGTTCCTGGTGCTGGCGTTCTTCTCGGCTGCCGGCATCTGGATGCTGCTGGAGGCTGAGTTCCTCGCCATCGTGCTGGTGCTGGTCTACGTGGGCGCCGTCATGGTGCTGTTCCTGTTCGTGGTCATGATGCTCGACATCGACACCGACAAGATGCGCGAAGGCTTCTGGGGCTACCTGCCGCTGGCGTCCTTCGTCGGCGTCATCATCGTGCTGGAAATGGCTGCTGTACTGTGGCGCTCCTTCCTGTCGTTCGACCAGCAGGCGGTCAACGCCGGCAACATCGGCGGCACCAAGGAGCTGGGTATCCAGATCTACACCAAATACGTCTACGGCTTTGAAATCGCCGGCGTCATCCTGCTGGTCGCGATCATCGCCGCCGTGGCGCTGACCCTGCGCAAGCGCAAGGACACCAAACATTTCGACCCTGCCGACGCTGTACGCGTCAAGCGCAATGACCGCCTGAAGATCGTCAAGATCGCGCCGGTCACCACGCGTGGCCAGGCCGAAGCTGAAGTTAAGGAGGCACCATGACGTTATCGCTCGCTCACTACCTCGTTCTTGGCGCGATACTGTTCGCGATCTCGATCGTCGGTATTTTCCTGAACCGCAAGAACATCATCGTTCTGCTGATGGCCATCGAATTGATGCTGCTGGCAGTGAACATGAACTTCATCGCGTTCTCGCACTACCTGGGCGATGCGGCCGGGCAGATCTTTGTGTTCTTCATCCTGACCGTGGCGGCTGCCGAATCGGCAATCGGCCTCGCGATCCTGGTGGTGATGTTCCGTAACCTGGACACCATCAACGTTGAAGACCTGGATAGCCTGAAGGGTTGATCCCGTGGCTAAAGTTCAAACCTCGAAAAATAACGATTAAGGTTCATCATGGCGGTTACACTTAACCCTAATCTCCTGCTAGCCATACCCTTGGCGCCGCTGGCCGGCGCCGCGATTGCGGGCTTGTTAGGAACTAAATTCTTTGGCAACGTCGTAGGTCGCAAGACCTCGCACACCGCGACCATCCTGGGCGTGCTGGTTGCCTTTATCCTGTCGGCGATGACGCTCAACGACGTCGTCAACGGTTCCAGCTACAACGGCACCGTCTACAACTGGATGACCGTGGCCGGCCTGAAGCTGGTGGTCGGCTTCCAGATCGACGCGCTGTCGGCGATGATGATGTGCGTGGTGACCTTCGTGTCGCTGATGGTGCACGTCTACACCATCGGCTACATGGCCGAAGATGAAGGTTACAACCGCTTCTTCGCCTACATCTCGCTGTTCACGTTCTCGATGCTGATGCTGGTCATGGCGAACAACTTCCTGCAGCTGTTCTTCGGCTGGGAAGCGGTGGGCCTGGTTTCCTACCTGCTGATCGGCTTCTGGTACACCCGCCCGACGGCGATCGTGGCCAACATGAAGGCCTTCCTGGTCAACCGCGTCGGCGACTTCGGTTTCATCCTGGGTATCGGCCTGTTGCTGGCCTACGCCGGTTCGATGGACTATCAGGAAGTCTTCGCCAAGAAGGAACAGCTGATGACGCTGACCCTGCCGGGCACCGACTGGGCGCTGCTGACCGTTGCCTGTATCTGCCTGTTCATCGGCGCGATGGGCAAGTCGGCGCAGTTCCCGCTGCACGTCTGGCTGCCTGACTCGATGGAAGGCCCAACCCCGATCTCGGCACTGATCCACGCGGCGACCATGGTTACCGCCGGTATCTTCATGGTGACCCGCATGTCGCCGCTGTTCGAACTGTCGGACACCGCGCTGTCCTTCATCCTGGTCATCGGCTCGATCACCGCGCTGTTCATGGGCTTCCTGGGCATCATCCAGAACGACATCAAGCGCGTGGTCGCTTACTCGACCTTGTCGCAGCTGGGCTACATGACCGTGGCGCTGGGTTCGTCCGCTTACTCGGTGGCTGTGTTCCACCTGATGACCCACGCATTCTTTAAAGCGCTGCTGTTCCTTGGCGCCGGTTCGGTCATCATCGGCATGCACCACGACCAGGACATCCGCAACATGGGCGGCCTGCGCAAGTACATGCCTATCACCTGGATCACTTCCTTGCTCGGTTCCCTGGCGTTGATCGGTACGCCGTTCTTCTCCGGCTTCTACTCGAAGGATTCGATCATCGAAGCCGTCGCCGCGACCCATATCTGGGGCGCAGGCTTCGCCAACTTCGCCGTGCTGGCTGGCGTGTTCGTGACCGCGTTCTACTCGTTCCGTATGTACTTCCTGGTGTTCCATGGCGAAGAGCGTTTCGGCAAGGCCCACGCGCATGACGATCACCATCATGCTCCGGCAGCTGCCGCTCATGACGATGGCCACGGTCACGACGACCATGGTCACGACGAAGAAGAAGACCACGGCCACCATGGCCTGGAGCCAGGTCAGAAGCCGCATGAATCGCCATTCGTGGTCTGGTTCCCGCTGGCGATGCTGGCCATCCCTTCGGTCATCATCGGCTACCTGACCATCGGTCCTATGCTGTTCGGCGACTTCTTCAAGGGCGTGATCACCTTCGGCGAAAACCACCCTGCGATGGAAGAACTGACGCACGAGTTCCACGGCCCGATGGCGATGGCGATGCACTCGCTGACGTCGCTGCCACTGTGGCTGGCCATCTCCGGTGTCGCTACCGCGTACTACTGCTACATGATCAATCCACGCGTACCGGCCTGGTTCTATGAGAAGTTCAAGTTCCTGCACACGCTGCTGGACAACAAGTACTACATGGACAAGTTCAACGAGGTGGTGTTTGCCGGCGGCGCGCGCCTGATCGGCAATGGCTTGTGGAACATCGGCGACAAGACCCTGATCGACGGCCTGCTGGTCAACGGCAGCGCCAAAGTGGTGGGCTGGTTCTCGTCGCTGACCCGCCTGGCGCAGACTGGTTACATCTACCACTATGCGTTCGTCATGATCCTCGGCATTCTGGGGTTCCTGGTCTACTTCCTGCCGTTTTGGCACGCTTAATTAGCTGATACGCAAAGAGATAACGATAACCATGATGCAGTCAACTATATCTACACTACCTCCATACCTGAGCCTCGCGATCTGGCTCCCGATTATCTTCGGCCTGATCGTGCTGGCAGTAGGCCGTGACACCAACGCGGCGATGGTCCGCGTGGGTTCGCTGATCGGCGCCATCGTCAGCTTCATCGCGACCATCCCGCTGATCACCAATTTCAGCAACGCCGCCCACGGCATGCAGTTCGTCGAGAAGTCGCCGTGGATCGAGCGCTTCAACATCTACTACTCGCTGGGCATCGACGGCCTGTCGCTGTGGTTCGTGCCGCTGACCGCCTTCATCACCGTGATCGTCGTGATCTCGGCCTGGCAGGTGATCCAGAAGCGCGTGGCCCAGTACATGGGCGCCTTCCTGATCCTGTCCGGACTGATGATCGGCGTGTTCTGCGCCATGGACGGCCTGCTGTTCTACTTCTTCTTCGAAGCCACGCTGATCCCGATGTACATCATCATCGGTATCTGGGGCGGCGAGAACCGCGTGTACGCGTCATTCAAGTTCTTCCTCTATACCTTCTTCGGCTCGCTGCTGACGCTGGTCGCCATCATCTACCTGTACAAGGCATCGGGCGGCAGCTTCGACATCCTGATGTGGCACAAGATCGCCCTGACGATGAAAGAGCAGATCTTCATCTTCATCGCCTTCTTCATGGCCTTCGCCGTCAAGGTTCCGATGTTCCCGGTCCACACCTGGCTGCCGGACGTCCACGTGGAAGCGCCTACCGGCGGTTCCGCCGTGCTGGCCGCGATCATGCTGAAGCTGGGTGCATACGGTTTCCTCCGCTTTTCGCTGCCTATCGTGCCGGATGCATCGCACTACATGGCGCCGTTCGTCATCACCCTGTCGCTGATCGCCGTGATCTACATCGGCCTGGTCGCGCTGGTACAGAAGGACATGAAAAAGCTGGTCGCCTATTCGTCGATCGCGCACATGGGCTTTGTCACCCTGGGCTTCTTCATCTTCAATAACATCGGCGTGCAGGGCGCGATCGCACAAATGATCTCGCACGGCTTCATCTCCGGCGCGATGTTCCTGTGCATCGGCGTGCTGTACGACCAGGCGCACTCGCGCCAGATCGCCGACTACGGTGGTGTCGTCAACAAGATGCCGAAGTTCGCCGCGCTGTTCATCTTCTTCTCGATGGCCAACTGCGGTCTGCCAGCGACTTCCGGCTTCGTCGGCGAGTTCATGGTGATCCTGGGCGCCACCCAGTTCAACTTCTGGATCGGCCTGCTGGCCGCGACCGCGCTGATCCTGGGCGCCGCCTACTCGCTGTGGATGGCCAAGCGCGTCATCTTCGGCAAGGTGGCCAACCACCACGTCGCTGAACTGGTCGACATCAACGGCCGCGAATTCCTGATGCTGGGCATTCTGGCCGTGGCTGTGCTGTATATGGGCCTGTACCCAGCGCCATTCACCGACACGATGCAAACCTCGGTTGCAGACCTGCTGGCGCACGTTGCCCACAGCAAGCTGCCTTACTGAAAACGGAAACACATAAATGACTACTCCACTTCCACAAACGGCTGTCGACATGATGCCGCTGTCCGCAGAAATCGCTCTGCTGATCGGCGCCTGCGCGGTCCTGTTGATCGATATGTTCCTGTCGCAGGGTAAGCGCTCGGTGACTTACGTGCTGTCGCTGCTGACGTTGTTGGTCTGCGGTGCGCTGAGCTACCACGACTTTGCGGCCGGCACCACGGTCTACACCTTCAACGGCATGTTCGTGTCCGACCCGATGTCGAACCTGCTCAAGCTGTTCACCTACCTGGCCGTCGGCCTGACGCTGGTCTACTCGCGCCAATACGCGGACGACCGCGGCATGTTGAGCGGTAACCTGGGCGGCGAGTTCTACGTGCTGGCGCTGTTCGCCACGATGGGCCAGCTGGTGATGATCTCCGGCTCCAACTTCCTGTCCGTGTACCTGGGCGTGGAACTGATGTCGCTGTCGCTGTACGCGCTGGTGGCGATCCGCCGCGACAACCACAAGGCCACCGAAGCCGCGATGAAGTACTTCATCCTGGGCGCGCTGGCTTCCGGTTTCCTGTTGTACGGTATCTCGATGCTGTACGGCGCGACCGGCACGCTGGACATCGCCAAAGTGGCCACCGCTGTCGCAGCCGGCACCATCAAGCCGACCATCCTGGTCTTCGGCCTGGTGTTCCTGGTCGCCGGCCTGGCGTTCAAGCTGGGCGCCGTGCCGTTCCACATGTGGGTACCGGACGTCTATGAAGGTTCGCCAACCGCAGTGACCCTGCTGCTGGGCGGCGCACCGAAGATCGCTACCTTCGCCATCTGCATCCGCCTGCTGGTGGAAGGCCTGCTGCCGATGGCAGTCGATTGGCAGCAGATGCTGATGGTGCTGGCGGTGATGTCGCTGGCCATCGGTAACCTGACCGCGATCGCGCAGACCAATTTGAAGCGCATGCTGGCTTACTCCACCATCGCGCAAATGGGCTTCGTGCTGCTTGGCCTGCTGGCTGGCGTGGTTGGCAGCACCGACCGCACGGGCGCCGCCGCTGCCTACAGCGCTGCGATGTACTACACCATCACCTACGTGCTGACCACCATCGGCAGCTTCGGCATGCTGATGCTGTTGTCGCGCGCCGGCTTCGAAGCCGAAAACCTGGCCGACTTCAAGGGCCTGAGCAAGCGTAACGGCTGGTTCGCGGTGGTGATGTCGATCCTGCTGTTCTCGCTGGCCGGCGTGCCGCCGATGATGGGCTTTGCCGCCAAGTTCTCGGTGCTGACCGCCGTGCTGGGCACCGGCCAGGTCTGGCTGACCGTATTGGCGGTGATGTTCTCGCTGATCGGCGCGTTCTACTACCTGCGCGTCGTCAAGATGATGTGGTTCGATGAGCCGACCGACAATGCACCGATCGTGGTCAAGGGCGACATGAGCTTCGCACTGAGCCTGAACGGCCTGGCCATCGTCGCACTGGGCCTGCTGCCAGGCCCGCTGCTGGCGGCCTGCCTGAAAGCCATGACCCTGACGCTGAACACCTGATGGATGTTTCCGTCGCAAGCTGGTTGGTGATCGCCGCTGCATTGGTGGCCGCCAACCTGCCGTTTTTCAACGACAAAGTATTCGCGCTGGTGGCCACCAAGTGGCCCCGCAAGCCGCTGATCGTGCGGCTGGCGGAGATGGCGGTGCTGTACTTTGTTGTTGGCGCCATCGGCTTCGCCCTCGAAGCCCAGATCGGCAACCGCTTCCCGCAGACGTGGGAGTTCTACGCAATCTCCGCCTGTATTTTCATCGTCCTGGGCTTCCCAGGATTCATTGTCCGCTACCTGCGCAAGCGTCACGGCTGATACACTATCGTTCTTCAACGACGTGGAGCAGGCATGGACAAGCATCTGACAGAAACCCGTATCGACGGTGAAATGGTCTACGACGGCCATTTCCTCAAAGTCCAACGCGACACTATCGAACTCCCCGACGGCAAGCACACCGCGCGCGAATACGTGCTGCACCCTGGCGCCGTGGTGATCCTGCCGCTGCTGGACGACGGTACGGTGCTGATGGAGCGCCAATACCGCTATCCGCTGCACCAGGTGTTCATCGAATTCCCGGCCGGGAAAATCGACCACAACGAAGATCCGCTGGCCAGCGCCAAGCGCGAACTGGAAGAAGAAACCGGCTACACCGCCAGCGAATGGCAGTTCGTCAGCACCATCCACAACGCCATCGCCTATTCGGACGAGCATCTGGACCTGTACCTGGCGCGCGGCCTCAAAGCGGGCCCGCAGAAGCTGGACGAAGGCGAGTTCCTCGAAACCTTCACGGCTACCATCGACGAGCTGCTGCAATGGGTACGCGAAGGGAAAATCACCGACGTCAAAACCGTCATCGGCATCTTCTGGCTGGACAAGCTGCGCGCGGGCGACTGGAAGCTATGAAGCTCGTCATTCTCGTCGGTCTGGGCCTGCTGGCCAGCGGCACCGCAAGCGCCGCCGCGCAGCGCACGCCGTTCCAGATCCGTTGCGAGGATACGATTGCGAAGACGGTGTCGGTGCTGTCGGTCAAACAGAATGGCTATACCATCAACAACCAGCTGCCGTACCGCGCATTGACCGCTAAATACGGCAACATCGATAACAAGATGGTGACGCTCGGCCTGACCGTGACCAAGGGCCAGTACGCGGTGGACCTGGGCGGCCAGATTTTGCAGGACCCGGTCAGCGGCTATGAATGCATCGCGCCGCGCGTGGAATTGAAGCTGAATTATTCGCCGGTGCTGATCTATGTCGGCAACGAGTTCGCGCCGGGTACTTGCGCGTACACGGCGATCCTGGAACACGAGCAGCGCCATATGCAGGCGTATATGGAAAACCTGGCGCGCGTGGAGCAGGTGGTGCGCGATGCCTTGAACAAGCGTTTCGAGGCCAAGCCGCTCTATGGGCCGTCCGGCACCGCGATGTCGGCGCTGGAGCATGAGATCAACGGCAGCTGGTTCCCGTTCATCCGGGATGAATTTGACAAGGGCAAGGCGAAGCAGGCGGAGATCGATTCGCCCGAAGAATACGCCCGCTTGGGCAAGGTTTGCGACGGCGAGATCGGTGCGATCCTGCTGCGTCGCCATAAATAATTGAACACGATGACTGCATCCAAACACACACCGCGCTACTTTGCGCTGCTGCCCGCCGCCGGCGTCGGCGCGCGCATGGCGGCGGACGGACCCAAACAATACCTGACGGTAGGCGGTAAGCCGATGCTGCGGCACGCGGTGGACGCCTTCCGCGCCAGCGAGCTGGTGGCGCATACCTATGTGGTGGTCAGCGCGGCTGACGGCCAGATCGACGGCGTGCTGCCGGCGGACCTGGATGGCGTGACGGTGCTGCGCTGCGGCGGCGCCACCCGCATGGACACGGTGCTGAATGCCTTGCGCGAGCTGCAAGGCGTAGTCGCCGGCGGCGACATGATCATGGTGCACGATGCCGCGCGTCCCGGCCTGACGCCGGCGCTGATCGCCAAGCTGATAGACGGCGTGGGCGACGACGCGGCGGGCGGCCTGCTGGCGCTGCCGGTGGTGGACACAGTCAAGCGCGCGACCGGCGTGGTGCCGGTGGCCGCGACGACGGTGTCGCGCAACGGCCTGTGGCTGGCGCAGACGCCGCAGATGTTCAGCTACGAGCTGCTGCTGCGCGCCCTGGGCAGCGCGCCGGACGCCAACGCCATCACTGATGACGCCAGTGCCGTCGAGATGCTTGGCCTGTCGCCGCGGCTGATCGAAGGCCATCCACGTAATTTGAAAGTCACGCTGCCGGCCGACATCCGCATCGCGGAAATGTATCTGGCTGCCGGCGAATAACACAGGATAGAAAAATGACCAAACTCCCATTCCGCATCGGCCAGGGTTACGATTGCCACGCACTGGTGGAGGGACGCAAGCTGATTATCGGCGGCGTCGACATCCCGCATCATGTGGGTCTGCTGGGGCACTCGGACGCCGACGTGCTGCTGCATGCGATCACCGATTCGATCCTGGGCGCTGCGGCGCTGGGCGACATCGGCAAGCATTTTCCGGATACCGATCCGCAGTTCAAGGGTGCCGACTCGCGCACCTTGCTGAAGGAGGCTGCGCGGCGCGTGGTGGCCACCGGCTACAGCATCGGCAACATCGACGCGACCATCATCGCGCAGCGGCCGAAGATGGCGCCGCACATCGCCAGCATGTGCGCCAATATCGCGGAGGATTTGGGTGTGGCGGTTGGCCAGGTCAACATCAAGGCCAAGACCAACGAGAAGCTGGGTTACCTGGGCAGGGAAGAGGGCATCGCGGCGGAGTCGATCGCCTTGCTGATCGCCTCGTAAAACAAGGTCGCGTCGTTTTCCAGCACGCCAATGGCCATGTCGCGGGAAACCGTTGGATAGTCTGCCAAAAAATCATTCATTGGTTTTCCCGCCAGCAGATAGTCGAACATGCGCTTGATGGGCACCAGCGTTCCCCTGAACACCGGCATCCCGCCCAAGATTTCCGGTTCCATCTGCACCAGCGGCGTGATCGACTTCATAAACGCCAAAACCTCCGGGTCAATCGGATCGGTTGGAGATTTTCGTGGCGGAATAATCCTTCCGTTAATTTTGTGAACGGGCTCGGTAAAGTATCGCGGATCGTATTCCGGGCCATCCTCATCAATCTCGATCTCGTCATCATAATTGGGCATGGCATTGATCCGATATCCTGTGCCTGCTATTCTCAACCGTACTACGATCAGATCAATAGTGCTCCACCGTCGACGACGTGGGTCTGGCCGGTGGCGTAGCCGCTGGTCATCAGGAACAGGTAGGCTGCGGCGGCATCTTCGGCCGAGCCCACGCGCCCTACCAGCAAGGCGTCGCCCGCATCGGCGAACAGTTGTTCGCGCTGCGCCTGCGCAAAATCCGCCCACAGATTTGTCGCGATCAATCCGGGCGATACGGCATTGACCCGCACTGGCGCCAGTTCCATCGCCAACGCCCGCGTCAACGCCTCAACGGCACCACAGACGCTGGCCGTCAGCGACCATCCTGCTTGTGGACGCGCCGCCGCGATGCCGGTCGTGAAGGTGATCGAGCCTCCGGCCCGGATATGCCGCGCGCCGTGTTTGGCCGCCGCCAGTGCGCCCCAGTAGCGCAGGTCGAACGCCGAACGCGCCGCCGGCAGATTAGTATCGGATAGCGCACCAGTCTTCAGTGCATCGCCCGCCGTGTAGACCAGATGATCGAATTCGCCGATTGTGGCGAAGAAGCGCTCAATGGCCCGCTCGTCCAGCAGGTCCAGCGCGCAGCCCTGGGCCTTGCTGCCGAGGTACTCCAGTGCCTTTTCGATGCGCGCAATCTGGCTCGACGCCACCAGCACCTCCGCCCCCTCGCGCAAGGCCTCCCGTGCCACCGCCAGTCCGATGCCCGACGATGCGCCCAGTAAGATCACGCGTTGACCTAGCAATCGACCGCTCATGCCGGCACCCGTTCCAGCAATGCGGCGATGGCTTGATCTAGCGTGGTGACACCTTTGCGTAAGCCTTCGCGTCCGCCCTCAAACTCGATCCAGCCTTCGTTGAAGCCGTCCAGCATCCGCATGCGCGGCGTTGGATTCTTCATCCCCTGCGACGTGAAGAGCTCCATCCAGGTATCGCGTGGCACCGCGACCGCGCGCACTGGTTTGCCCAGCAAGCGGCCGAATGAGGCAGCGATATCATTCGGGCTGACGCGCGCGCTGGCCTCCAGCTCCACCACGCGTACGCCGTGCCAGGTTTGCTGCAGCAGCTCCGCCACAACGGCCGAGATATCGCGGCAGGCGATCATCGGCACGGCGTGGTCCAGTGGCTGCAAAAAGCTCGGCATGACGCCGTTGGCGCGTACCGCCGCCACGTCCCACAGACTGTTTTCCATGAACCAGGCCGCGCGCAGGAAGGTGACCGGCATATCCAGTTCGCGGAACCGGCGCTCCATCAAGCCCAGTTGCTTCAGCAGGTTGGGCTGCGCGGCTTGCGCCCCGACAGTGGACAGGACTACCACGCGCGCCGGCCGGGCTGCTGTCAACGCCTGGTACAGCGCCTCGATCTGCGCGCGTGCTTGCGGAAAGCCCTCGTCCGGATCGAAGGTTGGCGGTAGCAGCACGAACACAGCTTCGGCACCCTTGAACGCGTTGGTGAGCGCCGTCGCATCGGCGATATCCGCCAATGCCACCTGTGCGCCGCGCGCCGACCATTGCTCGCCCTTGGCAGCATCCCGCAACACCGCGCGCACCGGCAGCCCGGCCGCCAGCAGCAGCCTGCCCAGTTCCGAACCTACCTGACCTGTGATACCTGTAATTGCATACATCGTGTTCTCCTTGAATGAGACGGAAAGTCCGCATGCAAGAATTTTGATGCATAACCACTGATACTCCGATAACATGGAACTCATATCATTCATGACTAATTGGCATATATCATGGCGTTTGACGAACGGGTAGTAAACGGCATGCGCGTGCTGGCGGCGATCGTCGATGCCGGCAGCTTTGTGCGCGCGGGCGAGGCGTTGGAGATGTCGCAGTCTGGCGTCAGCCGCGCCATCGCCAAGCTGGAGGCGCGGCTCAACATCCGGCTGTTCGACCGCACCACGCGCAAGGTATCGCTGACGGACGAAGGGCGCCGCTTCTACGCGCAAATCGGACCGCTGCTGGCGGGGCTGGAGGAGGCGGTGACCTCGGCCGGAGAGGGTGCGGTCGTGGTGCGCGGCCGCCTGCGCGTCAACATCGAGCCTTTGCTGGCGCGGCTGCTGCTGGGCCCCAAACTGGGTGCCTTCCTGAAGCGGCATCCGGAACTGGATCTGGATCTGGTGGCGCGCGACCAGTTGGGCGACATGGTGGGCGACGGCTTCGATCTGGCGATACGTTTCGGCGATCCGCAATCGTCATCGCTGATCGCCCGCAAGCTGATGGACACGCGCGTGCTCACCGTGGCCACGCCGGCTTACCTGCGCCGCAACGGTGTGCCGAAGAAGCCGGCCGATCTGGAAAGCGAAGACCATACCTGCATCCATTTCCGTAATCCGGCCACAGGCCGGCCCTACGAATGGGAGTTCCATCGCGGCGGCAAAACCACGGTGGTCAGTCCGCGCGGCCAGCTCACGCTGAACGACGCCGGCACCATGGAAAGTGTACTGCTGGCCGGTTACGGCCTGGCGCAGGTGATCGACCTGGCGGTGGAACCGCTGCTGCGTTCAGGCGCGCTGACGCCGGTGCTGACGGCCTGGCCGGACGAACGCTTTCCGATGTATGCCTATTACCCGTCGCGCTATCATCCGCCGGCGAAAACGCTGGCCTTCCTGGAGTTCGTTACGTCGCTGGTGCGATAGGCAGGATCGACAAACGATCTGCTACCATGGCGCTTTTGACGGCAAAGGATGGACGATGGCGCGTGATATCTACGCTTATCGGCAGGTGGCGGTGCATTCGGTGGAGCGCGCGGGCGGGGTGGAGATCCATCCGGTGCCGGGACAGGCTTTCTCGCCGGAGCTGCATGTGCAGTGCTCGCGCCGCATGAGCGACGATTATCCGATCGGCACCTGCTTCCTGCTCGACGCCAAGCTGACCGACCGCCTCGGCGGCACGCCATATCTGTACGCCTGGCACGGCGACGAAATCAAAGTGCTCTCAGCCAGGGAGACCAAGGCCTTCCTGGCTGAATTCAAACGCGGCCGGATTTGATCAGTGTACGGCGTGCAGCTTGGCTAGCGGCTTGCCGTCGTCCCGCGCCCACGCCGCGATGACGGCGGCCATCGCCAGCGCAAACACGCCGCCCACCACCATCGCGCTCGACACGCCCAGATAGTCGACCGACACACCGCCCACCAGCGCACCGCTGGCCAGCGAGATCTGCGCGGTGGCGACGAACACCGCGCCGCCGCTTTCCATCGCATCCGGCGCCGCCTTGAACATCCAGGTCTGCACCGAGATCGGCATCATGCCGAAGGCCAGGCCCCAGATCACGATCAACACCGTCGCGCCGGCGGCCGTGGTGCCAAACAGCGGCATCGCCGCTGCGGACAAGCCCATGATCACGCCGGTGGCGATCAGCGAATTCTTGACGCTTCGGGCCACCGCCCAGCCGCCGATCAGATTGCCGGCGAAACCTGCCGCGCCGTAAATCAGCAGCAGCGCGCTGATGGTCTTGGCGCTCAGGCCGGCGACCTGGCTCAGGAACGGCGTCACATAAGTGTAGGCGGCGAACTGGCCGATGAAGATCAGCAGCGTCGCCAGCATGCCGAGCCGCGCCTTCTGCACGCGCAGCAGCGCCGGCAGCTGTCCGAAGGTCAGGGCGGAGGTGGTCGGCAGCCGTGGCAGCAGCCACATTTGCGCCGCCAGCACCAGCATCGATACCGCGCTGGCGGCGAAGAAGGCCGTGCGCCAGCCCACCATCTCGCCGATCATCGCGCCGGCCGGCACGCCGGCCACGGTGCCCAGCGAAATGCCGGCAAAGATGATCGACGTGGCGCGCGCGGCCGAGGCTTCCGGCACCAGCCGGTTGCCCAGCGCGCCGCCGATGGCCCAGAAGCCGCCCACGCCTATGCCCAGCAGCGCGCGTCCGGCCAGCACCAGCGGGTAGCTGTGCGACAGCGCGACGATCAGGTTGGAGACGATCAGCGTGGCGGTCAGGCCCCAGATGACGTAACGGCGGTCGGTCTTGCCGACGCCGATGGTGACCAGGATGGCGGCAAACGCGGCCACCAGGCCGGGAATGGTCACCATCATGCCGGCGACGCCTTCGGTCACGCCCAGTTCGGCGGCGATGGACGGCAGCAGGCCGACCGGCAGGAATTCCGTCGTCACCAGCGCGAATGAGCCGACGGCGACCGACAGCACGGCCAGCCAGGCGGAACGGGTGGGTGTTGGGAGGGGCGAGGGCGCGTCGTCGCGCAGGACGGCTTGGGTGTTGGTGTGGTTTTTCATGTGAGGTGATTCCTATGAGCGGTAAAAATACTTGAATTTTTTACTGATCGGTTCATAATGAACACCACAAACAACTTTGTCAACGAATTTTTAACCGAACGGTATGAAAGATACTTCCGCTTCCGCACGCAAGAGCGGCCGCCCGCGCACCTTTGACGCGGAGACGGCGCTCGACAAGGCCATGAAAGTGTTCTGGGAAAAGGGCTATGAAGGCAGTTCGCTGCCCGAGCTGACCGAGGCGATGGGCATGAACCGCCCCAGCTTGTACGCCGTGTTCGGCAACAAGGAGAATCTGTTCCGCATGGCGCTGGAGCGTTACAGCGCCAGCCACGACCCGCTGTTCAACGCGGCGCTGGAGCAGCCGACCGCGCGCGCCGTGGTCGAGCATTTTTTGCGTGGCAATGCCGACGCCCAGACCTGCTCCGAGAACCCGCACGGTTGCCTGGTGATCAACGGCGCGCTTGCCTGCAGCGACGATGCGTTGCCTATCCGCGACACCTTGATCGAACGCCGCGCCGCCAGCGAGGCCAAATTGCGCGCGCGCCTGGAGCGCGCCAAGGCCGACGGCGACCTGCCGGCCGACAGCTGTTCAGGCCAGATGGCGCGCTATGTGATGACGGTCTCCAATGGGATGGCGGTGCAGGCGGCGGCTGGCGCCACCCGCAAACAGTTGCAGGAGGTGGTGGACCAGGTGCTGCGCGGCTGGCCTTCTTGATGTCGTCACAATGTTGCCTAAAAAAATATATTCAGTAACAAAATGAAATTTAAGTTGTGTCTTTGAAATTGTTCGGTAGAATGGCGTCATTGAGTCGCTGTTCCCTCCTTTTTGAAAGTCACATCATGAAAATGTCCAAATTGATCCTGGCAGCAGCCATTGCCGCAGCAAGCGTTTCGGGCGCCGCATCGGCCGACAACCTGATCCAGAATGGCGACTTTGAAATTGCCAGCGGCGTCAATTTGAACAACTACGTCATGGTGAGCGCCGGTGATAGCGCGATCGCCTACTGGACCGTCGGCGGTAAGTCGGTCGATATCATCAACCACAGCTACAACTCGATATCGGGCAACAGCATCGACATGCTGGGCTCGCCGGGTCCCGGCGTACTGTCGCAATCGTTCAACGCGGTCGCCGGCGCCACCTACACGCTGTCGTTCGACCTGACTCACAATCCGTATTCGAACGGCGCAGGTCTGGATGTGTTCGTTGGTGGCAACCACTACGCGTTCGATGGCGGCAGCGGGCTCGCCAACCACACCTTCAACTTCACCACCACCGGTGGTTCGCAAGCGCTGGTGTTCAGCAGCGTCGGTGGCGACGGCTGGTCGGGCGCCGTGCTGGACAATGTGTCGGTCACCGCCGCCGTTCCTGAGCCGGAAACCTACGCCATGATGCTGGCAGGCCTGGGCCTGGTGGGCGCCATCGCCCGCCGCCGCAAAGCCGCCAAGTAAAGACAGTACAAAAAAAGCCCGCCGGCACTGAGCGCAATGTTGAGCGCGTTCAGGCCGGCGGGCTTTTTTACGTCTGGCTCACTATGGTTTATTCGGCGCCGTCGTCGTCGTCCTCGGTTTCCGGCGTGCCGTCCTTGACTGTGCGGACGCGCGCGGCGTCGGCGCTGGTTTTCAGTTTGGCGGCATCGGCCATGAACTGGTCGACGCTGTGGTCGGCGCTGTGTCGCACTTCCGGCGGCAGCAGCACCGACATGTACAGCTCGTCGGCGGCGCGGCCCGTGCCTTGCAGGTTGGTCATCAACATCAGGCCGGCGCCGCCCACCAACATCACCCAGCAGCTGATGGCGAAACGCCGCGGATGATGCGGCTTGATGGTGATGAGGTGGAAGAACAGCATGCCGCAGGCGATCGCCAGCGTGACCAGGTTGCCGTAGCGCGTGAACGCTTCGGCCGACCACGCATAGGCCAGCACCGAACTGGCGACCCGCCACAAGCCGACCACGGCCAGCGCGCTGCCAAGGATGAACAAGTGCCGCCCCAGCCGCGCGTGGACGCCGAACAGGCGATTGGCCAGCGCCCACAAGCCGCTCCACACCAGGCCGGCGGCCAGGCTGGTGGCCAGCACCTGCAGGTAGCGTATCAGCGCGAACGGTTCGACGTCGGACAACCAGGTTTCCGCGCAGGTGAAGATGGCGATCAGCGCCAGGCCGATGGTGGCCGGCACCGCGCCTTCCCAGCCGTGCATGGTGGTGTCGGCCAGTTCGTCGGCGACCGGGAAGTCGGCCGCGCGCACGCGCAGCCGCGTGTGGCCCAGGCGCGCCACGGTGTCGCCGTCCAGCACCATGCTGGTCTGGCGCTTGCCCTGGATGTAAGTGCCGTTCTTGCTGCCGAGGTCGCGCAGCACCAGCTCGCCCTGTTCGTTGGCGTCGACCACGGCGTGCGCGGCGGCGCTGTGGGCGTCGTCGAGGATGACGTCGTTATCGTAGCTGCGGCCCAGGCGGATCGGCAGCCCGGCCACCTTGTGACGGTGCAGCACGTCGCCGTTGCGGGCCAGGATCTCGATGAAGTAGGGGGCTTTCATTGCGCGCCTCCCTTGGCCGGCGCGGCGGGCTTCCTGGCCACCGGCGCCAGGCCGATCGAATCGATGAACACGCGCGACAGGCGCAGCCCGTTTTCATACGAGACGCCGCGCGCGTCGAGCCGGCTCTGCAAACTCATCAGGCCCTGGTCGGTGGTCGCGGTCAGCAGCGCGAAGTCGTACAGGCCGGCGAACTTACGGTAAGCGCGCACGCACAGCACGGCGCGCAGCGGCACGTCCTTGTTCTTGACGAAGTCCTCGGTGCATTGCGGACCGGTCAGGCGGGTGTCCTTGTTGTTGCCGAAGTGTTCGTTCTTGAACGAGGAACTGGCCAGTTGCGCGAAGCGCAGCTTGCCCAGCCCGGTGCTGCGCAGGTACTGGTGGCGTATGCTCAGCTGGCCCGTCTGCAGCGAGCCGCTGACAAAGATGGCGGACTCCATCGCGCAGCTGGCGTCGTCCACCGTGAACGGCTTGTCGGCCTTGACGTTGGAGCGGCCCCAGCAGCGCATCTGCTCGGACTCGCGCACCGGCACCTGATACGGGCCCATCGGTTTGAGGCTCAGCGGACTGGCCAGCAGTTGATCGACCATGGCGCGCTGATGGGTGAGCAATTGCGCGGCGACGACGGCGGTGAAATCGGCCGGCGCTTTCTGTTGCTGCTCCACGCGCTTGAGCAAGTCCTGCGCAAAGCGGGCCGGCACCAGGAAGCTGACCAGCTCGCCGTCGAGGCGCTTGGAGACGTTGACGCCGGCCACCGCGCCGTCGACCGTCACGCTGGGGCCGCCGCTCATGCCCGAGTTGATCGGGCCGGTGAACATCAGCTGGTCGTAGAAGCTGCGCGCGATCACGCCGTTGTAGGCGCCTTCGGAAATGGCGAAGCCCAGGTCCAGCGGATTGCCCAGCGAGTACAGGTACTGGCCCTGCGTCAGCCTGGCCAGCTGTTCGGGGATCTTGAAGAAGCCGGTGCCGTTGCGGCTCACGCGCAGCACGGCCAGGTCGTGCAGCACGTCCACCGCCAGCAGTTCGACGTTGCCGCGCTGGCCGCTGGTGTCCACCCATTCGCCGACATAGGTGTCGGGATCGAGCGCGAACTGCGAGACCACATGATAGTTGGTGACCACCAGGTTGCTGGTGCCGATCAAAAAGCCGGAGCCGACCGACGATTGCGTGCGGCCGCTCTTGAGCAGCGAACGCACCTGCAGGATGTCGTTTTTTGCGGAACCGTAGAGATGCTGGGCCGCGCTGGAGGGCGGCGGCAGCGGTGCGGCGTCGGCGTTGTCGGCGGCCGGGGCCGAGGCCTTGGCGGAAGACTGCGCGGCGGCCAGTTGCGGCGGCGTGGTCGGCGTGGTTGCGGCCGGAGCAGCCAACGCGGTGGCGCTGGCCCAGCTCAGGGCGATGGAGACAGCAAGCTCGTTAAATTTCATGCAATCCTTAAAAATCGACTTTAGAGGATCTCGAATAACCGCAAAATCGTCATTCCCGCGCAAGCGGGAATCCATGCATCGCCTGAATTTGCTCCATGCCGCGCCTCTGGTCATACGGCGTATGGATTCCCGCTTGCGCGGGAATGACGATGCTATTTACAGCGCGCCATCCTCCACCGGGGCCGGGGTCAGCGGCGTCATCATGTGGCCCAGCTTGGCGGCCTTGGTATTCAGGTAGTGCTGGTTAAAGGCGTTACGGTTGACCAGCAGCGGAACGCGTTCGGCCACCTCGATGCCCAGTTTGGTCATGGCATCGATCTTACGCGGATTATTGGTCATCAGGCGTAAGCTTTTGACGCCGAACTGCCCCAGCATTGGCTTGACCAGGCCATAGGTGCGCTGATCCGGCTTGAAGCCCAGCTGCTCGTTGGCCTGCACCGTGTCGGCGCCGGCTTCCTGCAGGCGATAGGCGCGGATCTTGTTGATCAGGCCGATGCCGCGGCCTTCCTGGCGCAGGTACAGCAGCACGCCGCGGCCTTCGGCGGCGATCTTCTTCAGCGCGCCTTCGAGCTGGGCGCCGCAGTCGCAGCGCTGCGAGAACAGCACGTCGCCGGTCAGACACTCGGAATGCACGCGCGCCAGCACCGGCTCGCCATTGCCGATGTCGCCCAGCACCATCGCCAGGTGTTCCTTGCCGGTGGCCTTCTCGACAAAGGCGTGCAGCGTGAACTGGGCCCAAGGGGTCGGCAGGGCGCAGGAAGTCATGTAATCCAGTTCGTCTGTTGCCGGGGTTGCTGCGCTCTGCGACATAGCTATGCTCTTCAATTGATTGATATTCTGGTAAAAAAGGCGCGCCGGGCTGTTCGAACAGACCCGGCGCGCCCTTCATGATACCAAAACTGGCGGAAAGTTTTATTAGGCCGGCCTCTACCTTTATGCGGGCAGGTCGAACACCAGCACTTCCGCCGCCTTGGCGTCTTGCAGCGTCACCAGCGTTTCCCCGGTGATTTTCAGCGCGTCGCCGCCTTTGAGCGCCGTGCCGTTGACCGTCACCTCGCCTCGGATCACGTGGACATAGGACTGGCGTCCCGTGCCCAGCTCATGCTTCAGGCTGTCGCCGGCCGTCATCAGGGTGGCGTAGATCGCCGCGTCCTGGTGGATCAGCACCGAGCCCTCGCGGCCGTCGCTGGAGGCGATCAGGCGCAGCTGACCCAGCTTGCTCTCCGGCGTGAAGTGCTTTTCCTCGTAGCTTGGCGGAATGCCGGTCTGGTTGGGCTGGATCCAGATCTGCAGGAAATGCACCTGCTCGCTCGGCGAGTGGTTAAACTCGCTGTGACGCACGCCGTTGCCGGCGCTCATGCGCTGGACGTCGCCGTAATGCAGCACCGAGCCGGTGCCCATGCTGTCCTTGTGTTCCAGCGCGCCGCTGAGCACGTAGGAAATGATCTCCATGTCGCGGTGGCCGTGGGTGCCGAAGCCCTGGCCAGCCTGGACCTGGTCTTCGTTGATGACCAGCAGCGGGCCGAAACCGGTATGTTTCGGATCGTGATAGCTGCCGAACGAGAAGGTGTGGCGCGATTGCAGCCAGCCGTGGTTGGCGACGCCGCGTTCTTCACTTTTACGAATTTGCAACATGGTAGGGCTCCGTTTCTTGTAAGTTAATGTGCGATAATTTTGAAAGCTGTTTTCTGATCGCTGCATCCATGAATCACAGTATAGACCCGCGATTCGGAATAAAAAAACGGAAAATTTACCCTTTTATTATCGAAAAAATCGAATGCTCAGACTCAGCCTGGAAGCCCTGCAAATCGTCGACGCCATCGACCGCCGCGGCTCGTTCTCCGCCGCCGGCAAGGAACTGCACCGCGTGCCCTCGACCATCTCCTACACCGTCAGCAAGCTGGAGGACGACCTCGGCGTGCAGGTGTTCGAGCGCAACGGCCCGCGCGTGGAGCTGACGGCGGCCGGCGTCGAGCTGCTCAAGGAGGGGCGCTACCTGCTGAAGGCCGCCCAGGACCTGGAGCACCGCGTGCGCCGGGTGGCCTCCGGCTGGGAGACCGAGCTGGCGGTCGGCATGGATTCGATGTTCTCGGCCTGCATGCTCCATGACGATATCCAGGCCTTCTACCAGGTCGCCCAGCAGACCCGGCTGCGCATCGTCCAGGAAGCCCTGTCCGGCACCTGGGAGGCGCTGCTGGAGCGCCGCGCCGACCTGCTGGTGGGCGTGGCCGGCGACGGGCCGGCCGGCGGCGGCTATGTCTCCCTGCCGATCGGCAAGATCGGTTTCGTCTTCGCGGTGGCGCCCACGCATCCGCTGGCGGCGGTGGCGGGCCGGCTGGACCGGGTGCAGCTGCAGCAATACCGCGCCGTCAGCGTGGCCGACTCGGCGCGCCGGATGGCGCCGCGCACTGTCGGCCTGCTGCTGGGCCAGGACACCCTGACCGTGCCCGACATGGCCACCAAGTTCCAGTACCAGCTGGCCGGCATGGGTTTCGGCTTCCTGCCGGAGCCGTGCGCGCGCGCCGCCATCGCCGCCGGGCTGCTGGTGGAGAAGGAAGTGGAGGAGCCGAAACCGGCCGAAACCTTCTACCTGGCCTGGCGCAGCGGCGAGCACGGCGCCGCGCTCCAGTGGTGGCTCAAGCGCATGAAACAGCCGGGGCTGCTTGAGCGGCTGGTCGGGCATCTGCCCCATCGCTTGATATTGCCCGCTTCGCCAGCATAATGTTGGCCGAGGTCAATAATTTCGGAGTACCATAGCGGGATCACCGACTGCTTTCGCTGGACACCATCATGAGCGCTACGACTGCCATGCCGCCTGTGTTTTTGCATCCCCTGGCCGACCGCAACGGCGTGCCCTCGGCGTTGCTGCTCGATGCCGAGGGCTTGCAGGTCGAAATGGTGCCGGTCAAGGCGTTGCAGGAACTGGCCTCCGGCAGCATGAGCTGCTACTACCGCTTCCGCCTTGGCGCCGGGCAGGCCGACGCCAGGGCGGCGGCCGTCCATCAATTGCTGGACGAGGCCGGCTGGAGGGCGCTGCCCGCCGATAAAGTCCACCACAGCGATATGGCGCTGGCCGCCGAGCTGCCCACCAGCGTTGCCTGGATCGAGGGCGACTGGTTCCTGGCGCCGCCGCCCAAGCCGGTCGGCAGCCAGGCCGCCTCGCGCGCGCTGGCGCTCAAGCTGGTGCAGCTGGTCTCGGCCGACGCCGACACCCACGAAATCGAAGCGCTGCTGCGCCAGGATCCGACGCTGTCCTACCACCTGCTGCGGCTGGTGAACTCGCTGGGCATGGGCACCGGCCGCCGCGTCACCAGTTTTTCGCAGGCCATTCTGATACTGGGCCGCTCGCAGCTGCGCCGCTGGCTCAACCTGATGCTGTTCTCGTCGCGCGAGGCCGACCAGCGCTCGGCCATGCTGCTGGCGCGCGTGTCGGTGCGGGCGCGGGCGATGGAGCTGCTGGCCAAGGCCGCCGGCCACGACAAGCCGCGCCAGGAGCAGGCCTTTATGGCCGGCATGTTCTCGCTGCTGGGCGTATTGTTCGGCCTGCCGCTGGCCGAGGTGCTGCAACCGCTGACCATCAGCGAAGCCGTGCAGCAGGCGCTGCTGGCGCGCGAAGGCGAGCTGGGCCAGCTGCTCAGCGTGGTCGAGGCCGCCGAGCACGACGATGTCGCGGCGCTGACGCAAGGCTTGCAGGCGCTGCAGATCGACAACGCCGGCTTCAACCAGGTGCTGGCCGACGCCTATTTGTGGATGCAGGGCGTATCGGCAGGCAAGGCAGGTAGTCCCCATGCGTGACGCGATCGAGCGTTGCCTTGCGCTGAGCCGGCAGGCGCGCAGCGAATCGGGCGAGGCGCTGGCGGCGACGCTGGCCCGGCTCGACGCAACGCTGGCCGAGGCGGGCGCCGGTTTGCCCGCTGCGGCGGCGCCGGCGGATGCGGAGCTGGAACTGGACCTGGCCGGCTACCTGACCGGCTGGAACGCCGGCGCCCAGCACATGTTCGGCTACGCCGCCGAGGAGGCGCTGGGCCAGCACGTGCTGTTCCTGTACGCCGAGGGCGACGACGACGGCAACGTCGCCGAGCTGTTCTTCGAGACCGATGGCAGCCCCAACGGCGGCGCCCATACCGAGGTGCGCCGGCGCAAGAAGAGCGGCGAGCTGATCTGGGTGAACCTGCACATCCTGCTGCGTCACGACGAGGCCGGCGACGCGGTCGGCATGCTGGTCAAGCTCAGCAAGGTCAACGAAGCCTTGTCCGAGCAGGACAAGCTCAACCTGCACGCCCGCATCATCGAGGACAGCGACCAGGGCGTGCTGATCACCGACGCCCACGAGCGCATTGTCTCGATCAATTCCTCGTTCACCCGCATCACCGGCTACACGCCGGAGGAATCGATCGGCAAGACGCCCGACCTGCTGCGCTCCGGCGTGCACGACGCCGAGTTCCGCGCCAAGGTGCGCTCGGCCATGCAGGGCCAGGGCCCGTGGCGCGGCGAGATCATCGGCAAGCGCAAGAACGGCGAGCTGTTCCCGCAGTCGGTGACCATCAGCGTGGTGCGCGACCAGCAGGGCAAGATCAGCCACACCTTCTCGCTGTTCTCCGACATCAGCGTGCACAAGGACGCCGAGGCGCGCATGCAGCGCATGGCCAACTACGACACGCTGACCGGCCTGCCCAACCTGTGCCTGCTGAACCAGCTGGTGGGCCAGGCGCTGACCGAGACCAAGCGCTCGCAGGAGCACGGCGCGCTGCTGGTGATCGAGATCACCCGCGTCGGCGCCATCAGCGACACGCTGGGCCACGATATCGGCAACGACCTGCTGTGCGAGATCGGCCGCCTGTTCCGGCTGTCGCTGCGCGAGGCCGACGTGCTGGCGCGGCTGGACGGCCACAAGTTCGCGGTCGCGCTGCTGCACATCGAAAAGCGCGAACACGCGGCCATCGTCGCGCAAAAGCTGCTGGCCGCGCTGGTCGCGCCCATCGTTATCGGCGGCCATCGGCTGCAGGTCGGCGCCCACATCGGCATCACCGTCTACACCGAGGACGGCACCGATGTCCCGACCCTGATCCGCTACGCCGACGTGGCGATGAACAAGGCCGCGCAGAATATCGAATCGGCCTTCCTGTTCTACAGCGAGGAGATGAACCAGCGCGCCAAGGAGCACCTGCGCATCGAGAGCGAGCTGCGCCAGGCGCTCAGCAACAACGAGCTGATGTTGTACTACCAGCCCAAGGTCAGCTTGCGCAGCGGCCGCATCGTCGGCGCCGAGGCGCTGCTGCGCTGGCGCCATCCGGTGCGCGGCCTGGTGTCGCCGGGGGTGTTCATCCCGGTGGCGGAAGAGACTGGCCTGATCCTCGACCTCGGCACCTGGGTGCTGGAGGAAGCCTGCCGCCAGGTGCGCGAATGGAAGGACGCCAACCTGATCATGCCGCCGATCGCGGTCAACCTGTCGGCGCGGCAGTTCGACAACCAGCTGCCCAAGCGCATCGCGGCGGTGCTGGAGCGGCACGGCGTGCAGCCCGACCAGATCAACCTGGAGATCACCGAGAGCCTGCTGGTGCGCGGCACCGACAATGTGATCGCCATCATGAACGAGCTGGTGGCGATGGGCATGGCGCTGGCGCTGGACGACTTCGGCACCGGCTATTCCAGCCTGGCCTACCTGAAGAAATTCCCGATCAGCACCCTGAAGATCGACCGCTCCTTCGTCATCGGCCTGCCGTATGAGGAAAACGATTGCGCCATCGCGCGCGCCATCGTCACCATGGCGCAGCAGCTGCGCCAGGAGATCGTGGCCGAAGGGGTGGAGACGGCCGAGCAGATGAGCTTCCTGCGCGAGCTGGGCTGCGACCAGCTGCAGGGCTATCTGTTCAGCCAGCCTATCCCGGCGGCCGACTTCGCCGGCATGCTGCGCGAAGGCAAACGCCTGGCCTTCGGTCACCGTTGATGCCCGATTGGCCTCCTGAAAAATCCCGCGATTGGCATCCTGCCGGCGGGCCATCCACGTGCACAATCAACCCATGATAGATCTCTACTACGCCGCCACCCCCAACGGCTTAAAAATGACCATGTACATGGAGGAGGCCGGTCTTGAATACCGGCTGATCCGTGTGAACATCGGCAAGGGTGAACAGTTTGCGCCGGAATACCTGCGCATTTCGCCGAACAACAAGATCCCGGCGCTGGTGGACCACGCGCCGGCCGACGGCGGCCCGCCGCTGAGCATGTTCGAGTCCGGCGCCATGCTGCAATACCTGGCCGAGAAGAGCGGCTTCGGCCTGCCGCGCGATCCGCGCGCGCGGCTGGTAGCGCTGCAATGGCTGACCTGGCAGGTGTCCGGACTGGGGCCGATGGCCGGGCAGATCGGCCACTTCAACGTCTACGCGCCGGAGATCGTGCCTTACGCCATCGACCGCTACACGCGCGAGACCAGCCGCCTGTACGGCGTGCTGGACAAGCAGCTGCAGGGCCGCGACTTCATCGCCGGCGAGTTCTCGATTGCCGACATCGCCTGCTATCCGTGGATCGTGCCGCACGAGGGGCACGGGCAGACGCTGGCCGATTTCCCCGACCTGCAACGCTGGTTCGAAGCGATGCGGGCGCGGCCGGCCACCGTCAAGGCTTATGTCGGCGTGGAGAACAATTATGCGCGCAAGGACCGCAGCATGTCGGCCGAAGAGCGCGCCATTTTGTTCGGGCAGGGCAAGCGCGTTTGATACGGATGGGATAGAGCACGAAACGCCGGAAAGTGACAGAATACGCAGGGTAATGGCAATAATGGCAACCTGCCGTCCTTTCATCTTTTTCGGAGATTCCCATGCAAAAACGTACTTTCCTGGTCCGCAGCACCGCAGCGCTGATGTTCGCCGGTCTGGCGTTGGGCGGCTGCACCACGACCACCTCGGCCGGCAAGGCCGATTCGGCTGCCGTGCGCACCGAGATCGAGCAGGGTTCCTACGCAACGCTGGAACGCCTGTATTCGGAAGTGAAGGGCTCGCGCGAACTGGTGCACAAGGCCGCCGGCGTGCTGGTGTTCCCGCGCGTGCTGGCGGCGGGGCTGGTGGTGGGCGGCGAATACGGCAAGGGCGTGCTGCGCACCGGCGGCCAGACGGTCGACTACTACAGCGTGGCATCGGTGTCGGTCGGCTTCCAGGCCGGCGCGCAATCGAAGGCGGTGGTGCTGCTGTTCATGACCAGGGAAGCGCTGGATAAATTCCGCAACAGCAAAGGCTGGACGGCCGGTGTCGACGGCTCGGTGGCGCTGCTGAAAGTGGGCGCCAACGGCGAGATCGACACCACCACCGCCAACAATCCGGTGCAGGCGCTGGTGCTGACCAACGCCGGCCTGATGGCCAACCTGAACCTCGAAGGCACCAAGATCACCAAGCTCAACCTGTGATTCGCCGGCAGCCGGCGCGGAAAAGGCTATGCCGCCGCGCCGGTTACGGCTACTCTTACGCTCATCTATCATTCATGAGGAATACCGATGAGCCGTAACATCCTGGACGAAGCCCATATCCACCCGGCCGTGCGCGAGCGCGTCGGCGGCTATCACCGCGACCTGGTGGCCGAAGTGCAGGCCGCCGTGGCCGCCAATGCTGTGGTGGTGGTTGGCATGGGCTTGAATCCCTTCCCGCGCAAGGCCCGTAAAATCCTCGACGGCCTGGGCACGCCCTACCAATACCTGAGCTATGGCAGCTACCTGTCCGAATGGCGTCCGCGCACGGCGCTGAAGATGTGGACCGGCTGGCCGAGCTTCCCGATGATCTTTGTGAAAGGCACGCTGATCGGCGGCGCCGACGATCTGCAAAAGCTGGTCGAGCAGGGCGAATTCGCGCGCATGGTGGCCTGATGCAAACGCTGGCGCTGCGGCTCAACCCTGGTGACGATGTGCGGGCGGCGGTGGTGGCGGCCCTGGTCGCCAGCGGCCATCAGGCGGGCTTTGTGTTGCAGGGCATCGGCAGCCTGAGCGTGGCGCAGCTGCGCTACGCCGGCCTGCCGCAGCCGGACGCACTGCGCGGCGACCTGGAGATCCTGACCCTGGCCGGATCGATCTCGGCCGACGGCGCGCATCTGCACATGGCGGTGTCGGATGCGCAGGGGCGGGTGCTGGGCGGCCATGTGTGCGCGGGCTGCATCGTGCGCACCACGGCGGAACTGCTGCTGGCGCTGCTGCCCGGCCAGCGCTTCACGCGCGAGCTGGACCCGCGCACCGGCTATCCGGAATTGAAGATCACCTAGTCGGGATCGACTTCGTTGAGCTTGTCGGTGAGTTCCTTGAGCGGCGGCGGCACGGCGTCCAGGTGATAGCGGACGCAGTGCGCCTGCTGGCCCTGGTCCACCTTGAGGTCGTACAGAAAGTCCGACGAGCTGGGTGCGGGCTTGACCAGCTTGTCCGGCAAGGCGAAGAAATCGCTGGCCGTCAGCAGGTGCTCCAGCTCATGCGCCTGATGCGGCGGCAGCAGCGACAGATCGACCGTGCGCGTCTGCGCGCCCGCCGGGCCGGTGAAGCCTCCGGTACATCGCAACGATAAACGTGTCATAGCATTCCTCCTAAACCACGCCGACCACTTTCCATGCCGCATGCACCGCATGCTGTTCGGGCGAATCGGCGCCATACAGCAAGCTGGCGGCCTGCGAGGTGGCCTTGGCCATGTCGGCAAAGCTGGCGTTCGGCGTCAGCAAGCCCAGCGCCTTGTACCAGATCGGTCCGGCCTTGTCCCATGAGTTGCCCTTGAGCGCGATGGCCGCCGCGTAAAAGGCATGGTTGGGGATGCCTGAATTGAAGTGCACATCGCCGCCCTCCACGTATCCTGCCATGGTTTTCGGTTGATCGTCGCCCGACCAGGTGATGTCCTTGTTGCCCGGATCGGCCATCGAGCGCAGCGCCTTGCCGACGCCGGGCGCCAGGATGCCGGCACCGATCAGCCAGTCCGCCTGCTCGACGTTCTGCTTGAGCTTCCACTGCTTGATGATGCTGCCGAACACATCGGAGATCGACTCGTTGAGCGCGCCGCTTTGATTTTCATAGATCAGGCCGCCGGGCACGGCGTGCTGGGTCACGCCGTGGGTCAGCTCGTGGGCGATGACGTCGAGCGCGCCGGTAAAGCCGAGGAACAGTTTGCCGTCGCCGTCGCCATAGACCATCTGCTGGCCGTTCCAGAAGGCGTTGTTGAACTTGTTCTGGTAGTGGACGGTGGAATCGATGCGCAAGCCCTTGTTGTCGATGGAGTTGCGCTTCAAGACTTCGCGATAGAAGTCGTAGGTGATGCCGGCGCCGTCATAGGCCTGGTTGACGGCCTCGTCGGCCACCGCCGCGCCGCCTTCCGTGCGTATCAGCTTGCCGGGCAGGGTGGTCTTGTGGCCGGCGTCGTAGACCGTGCGGCGTTTTTCGCCGACGGCGGCCACGCCCGTCGCGACCGGCGAGATCGAGCGCTGGCCGCGCAGGTAGGCGGACGTTTCGCACTGGTCCAGCAGCAGGCAGCGGTCCGCCGGCGAGGTGGCGTCGTCGGCCAGTTTGCGCAGCATATTGGTCGGGATGATGAAGCATGTACAGCTGTGCGGCTGGTGTGCCATGACGTTCTCCTTCACTGGTGCAATAGTGTCTTCTTTATACACGTATTTGCATTTTCGGGATGTCACGATTGCCTCTGCCGTCAGTCTTGTAGTTGTGGAAATGATATGATTGACACTCTACTGGCGAGCGGGAGACTATTTTGGCATCCATTACCTTTTCGACTTATGCCGGCGTGTTCGACTTCAAGCGGATCGACCCGGACACCGGCGAGGAAGGCATGTTCGTTGAAGAGGCGGCCATTCTCAAAACGCTGGATGGCCTTTCCTACAACGAGGAGGTTTTTTCAGACTACCTGCTGGATGGCGAAGCCGCGCGCGGGGCGCAGCGCGCCCATTAACCACAACAACCGGACTGGATGACCCTGCATGCTCAAATTTAGTATCTTCTCGTTTGTCATGGTTCTGCTGATCGGCAATGCTCCGGCGCGGGCCGAGACCTGGCAACCGTCGCCGGGCCTGGTGCAGGTTCCGATCTGGCCCGGCGCGGTGCCGGATGCGATCGCGGCCCCGAAGGCGGAGTCTGTCGCTGCGCGCGAAGGCCACGGCGGCTGGCTCCAGGCCAGCGACGTGAGCCAGCCAACCATGACGGTGTACGCGCCCAAGGGCCAGAACACCGGGGCGGCGGTCGTGGTGTTTCCCGGTGGCGGTTTCAAGGTCCTGGCCATGGACCTGGAGGGCACTGAGATCTGCGATTGGCTGACCTCGCGCGGCATCACCTGTGTGCTGCTCAAGTACCGCGTTCCCAAAGGTAATCACTACTGGGACGAAAAATGCAACTGCCACGTGACGCCCAAGGTTCCGCGCGCGCTGCAGGACGCGCAAAGGACGATCAGGCTGGTCCGATCCAGGGCGCAGGAGCTGAACATCAATCCCGACAAGATCGGCGTGATCGGTTTCTCGGCGGGCGGCTACCTGGTCGCGCAGACCAGCAATATCTTCGCGCTGACGTACAAGCCGGTCGATGCGGTCGACAAACTGAGCAGCCGGCCCGACTTCGCGATTGCGCTGTATCCGGGCCACCTGTGCCGCGCCGGCGGCACGCTCGAACCCAGCATTCGCGTCACCGGAAAAACGCCGCCGACCTTCCTGCTGCAAGCCTGGGACGACCCGGTCGACCCCATCTGCAACAGCACGCTGTATGCGCGGGCGCTTGAGCAGGCGGGCGTGCCGGCGGAGGTGCATCTGTTCGCCAAGGGCGGACACGCCTTCGGTCTGCGCGACAAGGAGCATCCGATCTCGTCGTGGCCGACGCTGGTTGAAAACTGGCTCAAGGATGCCGGGATACTGTAGCCCTGTCGTTTCCGGACAGCTTATCGCGCCCTGGCCTGGCGCAGCGGATCGAGCAGGCTGCGCAGGTCGTTGTGGTCGAGCTCGTACATCAGCGCGAGCAGGCCGCCCAGTTCGCCGGAGGGAAATCCCTCGCGCGCGAACCAGCCCAGGTAATGGCCGGGTAGGTCGGCAATGACGCGGCCTTTGTATTTACCGTAAGGCATTTCACGCGTCAGCAGCAAGGCAAGTTTTTCGGAATTCATCTCTAGGCTACAGTACAATCGGATGGCTATTTTAACTATCTTAACGCTGACCGAAGAGGACTGCCATGTCATTCAAACCTGTTTTGCTGTTGTGTCTGCTGGCCGCGCCGATGCTGGCGCAGGCCGACCCGCAGCCCATCCCGGCCGCCAAGCGCGCCTACATCGGCGACTGGAAGGGCAAGGACATGGAGCTTAACATCGAAGCCAGCGGCAAGCTGCACTACAAACGCAACCAGCCGGGCAAGAATCTCGATCTCAACGTCGACATCATCGACTTCAACGGCGATAACTTCGACGCCGGCGTCGGCATCATCCGCAGCACATTCGTGGTCACCCGGCCCCCGCACCCGCAAGACAACAAAATGAAAATGACCGTCGATGGCGTCGAACTGACCAAGGTGGAGTGAGGCGCGCGGCAGGTGTATATTGGCGGCGAACTGAACTACTCGCCGCCGGATCGTCCCTCATGTCTGCTGTTTCCCTGTTCTGCCTGATCTTCGCCTATTTCGCCTTGCTGCTGGCCGTGGCCTGGCGCACCTCCCGCAACGCCACCAACGACAGCTTCTTCATCGGTAACAAGCGCAGCAACTGGATGCTGGTCGCGTTCGGCATGATCGGCACCACGCTGAGCGGGGTCACCTTCATCAGCGTGCCCGGCGCCGTCGGCCGCGACGGCTTCGGCTATCTGCAGGTGATACTCGGCTACGTGCTGGGCTATATCGCCGTCGCTACTATCCTGCTGCCGCTGTACTACCGCCTCAAGCTGACCTCGATCTACAGCTATCTCGACCAGCGCCTGGGCCATCGCTCCTACCAGAGCGGCGCCGCCTTCTTCATCCTGTCGCGCACCTTGAGCGCGTCGGCGCGGCTGTACCTGGTGGTCAACATCCTGCAAGCGACGATCCTCGACAAGCTGGGCGTGCCGTTCTGGCTGACCACGTTGGTGATCCTGGCCATGATCCTGCTATACACCTACGAAGGCGGCGTCAAGACCATCGTCTGGACCGACACGCTGCAAACTGCCGGCATGCTGCTGGGCCTGGTGATCTGCACTGGCTGGCTGCTGGGGCAGCTGAACCTGAGCCTGACCGCCAGCCTGGCGGCGATGGAGGCGCGCGGCCTGACCCGCGCGATCACCACCTCGGTCGACAGCCCCGCGTATTTCTGGAAGCAGGCCCTGGCCGGCTTCTTCATCGTGCTGGCGATGACCGGCATGGACCAGGAGATCATGCAGAAAAATATCTCTGTCCGGACGCTGCGCGATTCGCAAAAGAACATGCTGCTGCTGACCGCGGTCCTGACCGCTGTGCTGCTGCTGTTCATGTTCCTGGGCGGCTTGCTGAGCCTGTACGCGCCCACGGTCGGCCTGGCCGCGAGCGGCGACAAGCTGTTCCCGGCGGTGGTGATGCAGCACATGCCGGCCGCCGTGCAGCTGATCTTTTTCATCGGCCTGGTGTCCGCATTGTTTCCCAGCGCGGACGGCGCCATGACCGCGCTGACATCGACCTTCTGCATCGACATCCTCGGCATGCAGCGCCGCGCCGACCTGACGGAGGCGGCCAAGGTGGGCCTGCGCCACCGCGTCCACCTGGCGTTCTGCGCGCTGTTCCTGCTGTTGGTGCTGCTGTTCAAATGGGTGGACAACGCCAGCATGATCGGCCTTGTATTGAAGCTGACCGGCTATACCTATGGCCCGTTGCTAGGCCTGTTCGCCTTCGGCATCCTGACCCGGCGCGGCGTGCGCGACCGCTGGGTGCCGCTGGCGGCGCTGGCCGGCCCGACGCTGTGCTATGTTGTTGACTGCAATCAACAATTGCTGTTTGGCAGCTATCGCCTCGGCCTGGAGTTGCTTATCCTGAACGGCGTGCTGGTGTTCGCCGGGCTGCTGCTGATTTCCAAACCGAGACAGTAACGGTGGCATGCAGTATTATTCTTGCAAATTACGCAATCAACTGGAGTACAAATGAGCAGATCCCCGTTTTCCTACCTCCGCAGCGGCTTCGCCTTTTTCTGGCGCGCACTGGACACCGGCCGTCGCACGGTGCTGAACCTGCTGTTCCTGTTGGTGCTGATCATCCTCGGCTACGCGATCTTCGGCGGCGGCGCCAAGCCGCTGTCGCCCAAGACCACGCTGGTGCTGAACCTGAAGGGCCAGCTGGTCGAGCAGTCCAGCGCCAACGCGCGCGACGCGCTGCTGACCAGCGTGCGCGGCGGCGAGAACCACAAGATGATGCAGCTGCGCGATGTGCTGTCCGTGCTGGAGACGGCTGCCAAGGACCCTGAGATCACCGGCGCCGTGCTGTTGACCGACGAGATGGAAGGCGGCGGCCAGGCCATGCTGCGCGAAGTGGCGGCCGGCATCGACCGCTTCAAGGCCGCAGGCAAGCCGGTGGTGGCCTGGGGCTCCAGCTACGACCAGCGCCAGTACCTGCTGGCCGCGCATGCCAGCGAGGTGTATTTGCACCCGATGGGCATGGTGCTGCTGGAGGGTTACGGCCGCTATCGCAACTACTACCGCGACGCGCTCGACAAGCTGGGTGTGACGGTCAACCTGCTGCGCGTCGGCACCTACAAGAGTTTCGGTGAACCCTACATCGCCAACGGCCCGTCGCCGGCGGCGGTCGAGGCGGAATCGTACCTGAACAACGCGCTGTGGGCCTCCTACACCGGCGACGTCGAGAAAGCGCGCAAGCTGCCGCAAGGCCAGGTCATGAAGACCATCAACGACCTGCCGGCGCAAGTGGCCGCCGTCAACGGGGATCTGGCCAAGCTGACCCTGTCGGCCAAACTGGTCGACGGCCTGAAAACCAAGGACGAAGTGCGCGACATGATGATCAAGCGCGGCGCCCCCGACACCGATGGCAAGACCTTCCGCCAGATCAGCTTTGACGACTACCTGGCCCGCGTGCACACCAAGCTGACCGGCGACGCCGTCGGCGTGATCGTGGCGCAGGGCGAGATCAGCGACGGCACCGCCGGTCCAGGCGCCATCGGCGGCGATTCCACCTCCAAGCTGATACGCGCCGCGCGCGAGGACGACCATATCAAGGCCGTGGTGCTGCGCGTCGATTCGCCCGGCGGCAGCGCCTTCGCTTCGGAGCTGATCCGCCGCGAGCTGGAACTGACCCGCGCCGCCGGCAAGCCGGTGGTGGTCTCGATGGGCAACGTCGCCGCATCCGGCGGCTACTGGATCTCGATGTCGTCGGACGAAGTGATCGCCGATCCGAACACCATCACCGGCTCGATCGGCGTGTTCGCCATCCTGCCAACCGCCGACAAGGTGATCGACAAGCTGGGCATCCACACCGCCGGCCAGCCGACCACCTGGCTGGGCGACGCCGGCAATCCACTGCGTCCGCTGGACCCGCGCTTCGGCCAGGTGATCCAGGGCAGCATCAACCATATCTACGCCGAGTTCACCGGCCGCGCCGCCAAGGCCCGCAAGACCACGCCGGAGAAAATCGACGCCGTGGCGCAGGGTCGCGTATGGACCGGCGCGCAAGCCAAGGAGCGCGGCCTGGTCGACACGCTGGGCAGCTACAACGACGCGCTCAAGTCCGCCGCCAAGCGCGCCAGGCTGACCGACTACCGCGTGGTCTATATCGAACGCGAAGCCAGCAAGTTTGACCGTGTGATCGAAATGGTGGGCGGCTCGGCCGCGCAGGCGGTGGCCCAATCCGTGACGCAAACCCTCGCCGCGCAACTCAAGCTGGGCGTGACCGCCAGCACCGGCCTGCCGCCCAACGCGGCCGCCGGCATCGTCAACGACCTCGGTTGGCTGTCGGAGATCACGGCGGCGCACAAGCCGTTTACCGCGATCACCCACTGCCTGTGCGAGTCGCCCTGATATGAGCGGCGAGATCGCCATCCGCGCCGCCGTGCGCGGTGACGAGGAGGCCTTGTCCGCTGTGGGCAAGGCCAGCTTCCTCGAAGCGTTTGCCGGCATCCTCGACGGCGGCGACATTATCGCCCATTGTGAACGCCAGCACGCGGCGGCCGTCTACCGCGACTGGCTGGCCGACGACGCCATGCGCATCTGGCTGGCCGAAGCCACGCCGGGCAGGGCGCCGATAGGCTATCTGGTGCTGGCGCCGGCCAAGCTGCCGGTAGGCGATCCGCGCGCGGACGACCTGGAAATCAAACGCATCTACCTGCTGCATCGCTTTCACGGCCAGCGCGTCGGCAAGCGCTTGATGGATGCGGCAGTGGCGGAGGCGCGTGCACGCGGCGCCGGCCGCGTGCTGCTCGGTGTCTATGCGGGGAACCACGATGCGCTGGCGTTCTACCAGCGCTGCGGCTTTGAACGTATCGGCCAGCGCACCTTCCGCGTTGGCGACACCGATTACGACGACATCATTCTGGCGCTGTCGCCAGCGGCAGCGTAATCTCGAAGCTGCTGCGGCCATCGGCCATCAGCACGCAGCGGGCCTCGCCGCCGTGACGGCGGGCGATCTGGCGCACCAGCGCCAGGCCGAGGCCCGCGCCGCTGTTGTCGCGCGTGCCGCGCCGGCGGTAGAACGGCTCGAACACCCGCTCGAATTCCTCCGCCGGTATCCCCGGCCCGCTATCCCATACCGCCAGCGTCGCCATGCCCTCGTTGCAGGCGATGGTCACATGCGCCGGCGGCACGCCGTGGCGGTGCGCGTTTTCCAGCAGGTTGCGCAGCAGCCGGCGCAGCAGGCGCGGGTCGCCCTGCATCACGGCCGAAGCGCCGTTGAGCACCGCGTCGTCGTAGCGCGCGCATTCCTCGGCGGCCAGCGCCAACAGATCCAGTTCCTCCAGTTCCGCGTTGTCGCGGACGGCGCCGAGGCGGCTGGCCAGCAGGATCTCGTCGAGCAGCTCGTTCAACTCGGCGATGTCCTGCTCCAATCCGGCGCGGCGTTTGGGGTCGACGCCATCCTTGATCAGCTCCAGCGCCAGGCGGATGCGCGCCAGCGGTGTGCGCAGCTCGTGCGAGGCGTTGGCCAGCAGCGTCTTGTGCGCGCCCACCAGTTGTTCGATCTGGTCGGCGGCGCGGTTGAAGCTCTGCGCCAGCCGCGCGACTTCGTCCTTGCCTTCGACCGGCACGCGCACCGTCAGGTCGCCGGCGCCCAGCGATTCCACGCCTTGCTGCAAGCGCTCCAGCCGCTTGGTCAGCCGCCGCACCAGCGGAAAGGCGGCGACGCCTATACCGAGCGCCAGCAGCAGCAGGGCGTTGTGCAGCATGGCCATGGGCCGGGTGAAGCCCAGCGGCTCGCTGGACAGCAAATGGCGGCCGTCCGACAGCCGCACATACGATTCCAGCGGCGGATTGCCCATGTCGTGCCGTTTCCAGTGATGCGGGGGAATGGGTATGCCGACCACGGCCAGCGGCTCCCAGTGGCGGTCGTACAGCGACATGTTCGCATGCAGGCTGCCGGCCATGCGCTCCAGCGCGGCCTGCTGCGCGGCCTGCGGCGCATCGGCCGGCGCCAGCGCGTTCTGGATCGCCATCGCCAGCATGGCGTTGGAACGCTCCAGCGGTCCGCCGCTGCGGTTCCATACCATCACCACGGCCATCGCGAACAGCAACAGGCTGACCAGCAGCGTCACGTAGAAGCGGAAGTAGAGGCGCGGCAGGCCCCAGCTGAAGCGCGGGCCGGCCATCAGTCCTGCACCTTGGCGAACAGGTAGCCGGCGCCGCGCACGGTGATGATGCGGCGCGGTTTCTTCGGATCGTCCTCGACGGCGGCGCGGATGCGCGACATGTGGACGTCGATCGAACGGTCGAAGGCTTCCAGCGGCTCGCCCTTGAGCAGCTCCATCAGGCTGTCGCGCGACAGCACGCGGCCGGCGTGGCGCGCCAGTACCAGCAGCAGGTCGAACTGGTAGGCGGTCAGCTCGCAAGGCACGCCATCCAGCCGCGCGGCGTGGGCTGCCGGGTCGATCTCCAGCCGGCCGAAGCGCAGGAACTCGGCGTTGCGCTGCGCCGGGCCGTCGGGCTGGTGGCGGTGCTCGACGCGGCGGCGCAGGATGGCGCGCAGGCGCGCCAGCAGCTCGCGCGGCTCGAAGGGTTTGGGCAGGTAGTCGTCGGCGCCGATTTCCAGGCCGATGATGCGGTCGATGGCGTCGCCGCGCGCGGTCAGCATCAGCACCGGAATGTCGGAGATGGCGCGCAGCTGGCGGCAGACATCGAGGCCGTCCATATCGGGCAGCATCAGGTCCAGGATCACGGCGTCGATGTCGCCGGCCCCGATGTGCTCCAGCGCCGCGCGGCCGTTGGGCGCGTGCGTGACGCGAAAAGTCGCCTGGCTCAGATACTCGGTGAGCATCTCGGCCAGGCGGGGGTCGTCTTCAACCAGCAGGATATGGTCAGGCATGGGATTCACGATTGAGGTTTACCCGGACCATTCTACGGACAGGCGATCCGCTTCACAAGACGGCTTAGCCGTGATGCCCGTGGCGCTCGTGCATCTGGCCCAGGTGATCGGCCAGCTTCTGGCGCTGCGCCGGCGTCAGGGTGTCGCCCACGTCGGCCAGCAGCTGCACCAGCCGCTTCGATGCCTGGTCGGCCAGCGCCACGCCCTGTGCACGGGTGGTTTCCAGCGCCGAGCGGTCGATGGTGGCGGCGGACATCTGCTGGATCACCTGCTGGTGTATCTGGTGCAGTTGCTCGTGCATGGGCTTGATGTCGGCCATGGCGGCCTTCACCAGCGGTTCGATTTTGGCCTTCTGCGCATCGGTGGCGTCGACTTCCACGTACAGGTGCTTGAGCATGTGGTCCATATGGGCGCCGGCGTCGATGGCGGCGTGCGGGCCGCCCATGGCCATGTGGCGTTCGACCGCGAAGGCGCCGACGCCCACGACCAAGGTGGAACCCAGCAGGAATGCGGCGATGGTTTGGCGGTTAAAGATACTCATGTTTTATCCTCGTTTGGTTAATGTGGGGGACAACGAGGCCAGTGTGCGCCGCCAGCGTGAAGCGGCGATGTCGGGCTGGTAAAGATATGTAAAGCTACTTTAACCTTATGCGCGCAAAGTCCTTGATTTGTATCGACTTTGTAACCTCGGGCGGGCTGCGACTGACACGGCGGGGTGCCTGTGCTAGAGTCCTCGCATTGATCGCCATGGCCTGTTTGCCATGGATACGCACGCATAAAAAAGGACCAAGATGGATACACCAGCCAAGCCGAATCAGCCCGCCACTCCACCACAGCGCAGCCGCCGCGCCAAAGTCGTGGGCAGCGTCATCGCGGTCGCCGCCATGGCGGGGTTGGGCGGCCTGGCGTGGTACCTGACACACCAGCCGCCGGGCACCGGCGCGCCCGGCGCACTAGGCGCGGGCGGTCCTCCCGGTCCTGGTGGCCCTGGTGGTCCGGGCGGCGCCGGCGGACGGCGTGGCGGCCCCGCCACCACGGTCGGCGTGGCGACTGCCGACAAGGCCGACATTCCGGTCACGCTGGAAGCACTGGGCACGGTGACAGCAGCAGCCACCACCACGGTGCGTCCGCAAGTGTCGGGCATTCTGCAGCAGGTGCTGTTCAAGGAAGGCCAGATGGTCAAGGCCGGCCAGGTGCTGGCGCAGATCGATCCGCGCCAGTTCGAAATGGCGCTGTTGCAGGCTTCCGGCCAACGCCAGCGTGACGAAGCGCAGCTGGAAAACGCCAAGCTGACGCTGAACCGCTATCGCACGCTGTTGGGCCAGGACTCCATCGCCCGCCAGGACGTGGACACGCAGGCGGCGCTGGTCAAGCAGCTGGAAGGCACCGTCATGACCGACCGCGCGCAGGAAGGCACGGCCAAGCTCAATCTCGGCTACACCAAGGTGATCGCGCCGATTACAGGCCGCGTGGGCTTGCGCGTGGTCGATATCGGTAACCTGGTCAGTTCCGGCGACGCCAACGGCCTTGCCGTGATTACCCAGCTGTCGCCCATCGATGTGGAATTCTCGATCCCGCAGGACAGCGTGCCGGGCGTGATGCAGGAAGTGAATGGCGGCGCGCAGTTGCCGGCCATCGCGCTGGACCGCACCCGCACTAATGCGCTGGACAACGGCAAATTCGCGGCCATGGACAACCAGGTCGACGTGCAGACCGGCACCGTGAAGGCCAAGGCGCGCTTCGCCAACGCCAAGTCGACGCTGTTCCCCAGCCAGTTCGTCAACGTGCGGCTGGAGCTGCGCACCATCAAGGATGCGGTCATGGTGCCGGTGACGGCGGTGCGCCACGGCGCCAGCGGCGATTTCGTCTATGTGCTCAAGGAGGACAAGACCGTCACCGTGCGCCCGGTCACGCGCGGCCAGGCCACGGTCGATAAAGTGCAGATCGCCAGCGGCCTGCAGGCGGGCGAGCAGGTCATCACGGAAGGCGGCGACCGCCTGAGGGAAGGCGCCAGGGTCACGCTGCCGGGGGCCGGCGGCAAGGGCAGGCACGATGGCGCCGCGGGCGGCGAACGTGCCGGCGGCGCGGGCGGCTGGAAGGGCAAGCGCGATGGCGCGCCGGGCGCTTCGGCTGCCGATGCAACCTCCGCTCCGGCGGAAGGCGAGCGTCGTCATCATCGCAAAGAACAGGGCGCGGCACAACAATGAGTCCATCGGCACCCTTCATCCAGCGGCCGGTAGCGACATCGCTGCTGATGCTGGCGATCGTCCTGGCAGGCATCGTCGGCTTCAAGTTCCTGCCGCTGTCCGCGCTGCCGCAGGTGGATTTCCCCACCATCCAGGTGCAGACGCTGTACCCCGGCGGCAGCCCCGAAGTGATGGGGCAGACCGTGACCGCGCCGCTGGAGCGCCAGTTCGGCCAGATGGCCGGCCTGCAGCGCATGAGCTCCACCAGCGCCGCCGGCGTCTCCATCATCACCTTGCAGTTCGGCCTGGGCCAGACGCTGGACGTGGCCGAGCAGGAAGTGCAGGCCGCCATCAACGCCGGCGCCTCGCTGCTGCCGACCGACCTGCCGGCGCCGCCGGTGTACGCCAAGGTCAACCCGGCCGACGCGCCGGTGCTGACGCTGGCCATCACCTCGGACACGATGCCGCTGACCGAGGTGCAGAACGTGGTCAACACCCGCCTGGCGCTGAAGATCAGCCAGGTGTCCGGCGTCGGCCTGGTCACGCTCAGCGGCGGCCAGCGGCCCGCCGTGCGCATCCAGGCGGACACCAACGCGCTGGCGTCCTACGGCCTGGGGCTGGACACGCTGCGCACCGCGATCACCGCCGCCAACGCCAACGGCGCCAAGGGCAGCTTCGACGGCCCCACCCGCGCCTACAGCATCAACGCCAACGACCAGCTGGTGACGGCCAAGGATTACAAGGACCTGATCCTGGCCTACAAGAACGGCGCCCCGGTGCGCCTGGCCGACGTCGCCACTGTCAAGGACAGCGCGGAAAACGTCGAACTGGGCGCGTGGTCCGGCAACCGTAAGGCCATCATCCTCAATGTGCAACGCCAGCCTGGCGCCAACGTCATCGCCACCGTGGACGCGATTAAGGCCCGCCTGCCGGAGCTGCAAGCCGGCCTGCCGGGCGCGATGAAGGTCGAGGTGCTGAGCGACCGCACCACCGGCATCCGCGCCTCGGTCGAACACGTGGAGATGGAGCTGCTGCTGGCCGTGGTGCTGGTGGTGCTGGTGATCTTCGCCTTCCTGCATAGCCTGCGCGCCACCGTGATCGCCAGCCTGTCGGTGCCGATCTCGTTGATCGGCACCTGCGGCGTGATGTATTTGCTTGGCTATAGCCTGAACAACCTGTCGCTGATGGCGCTCACCATCGCCACCGGCTTCGTGGTCGACGATGCGATCGTCATGATCGAGAATATCTCCCGCTATATCGAGGAAGGCGAAACGCCGATGGCCGCCGCGCTCAAGGGCGCCAAGCAGATCGGCTTCACCATCATCTCGCTGACGGTGTCGCTGATCGCCGTGCTGATCCCGCTGCTGTTCATGGGCGACGTGGTGGGCCGCCTGTTCCGCGAGTTCGCGATCTCGCTGGCGATTACCATTCTGATCTCCGCCGTGGTGTCGCTGACGCTGGTGCCGATGATGTCGGCGCGCTGGCTCAAGAGCCATGCCGAAGAGAAGCCGGGCCGCTTCGCCCGCCGCTTCCAGCAGTTCTTCGACTGGGTGATCAACCACTACGACCGCTCGCTGACCTGGGTGCTGGAGCACGCCGGCCTGACGCTGCTGGTCGCGCTGGGCACGATGGCGCTGACGGTGCTGCTGTACGTGGTGATACCGAAAGGCCTGTTCCCGACCCAGGACACCGGCCAGCTGCAAGCGCGCCTGGAAACCGGCAAGGCCGTCTCCTACGCCAAGATGGCGGACCTGCAGCAGCAGGCCGCACGCCTGATCCTGGAAGATCCGGACGTCGGCACGCTCAGCTCCGTGGTCGGCGTCGACGCCGCCAACAACACCATGCTCCACACCGGGAGCATGCTGATCAACCTGAAGCACCAGCGCACCGGCAGCCAGCAGGAGATCATGGACCGCCTGCGCCAGCGCGTATCGCAGATCCCCGGCCTGACGCTGTACCTGCAACCGACCCAGGACTTGACCATCGACGCCGAATCCGGCCCGACCCAGTTCCGCGTGTCCATCGAAGGCGCGGACAACGCCACCGTCAACCAGTGGGCCACCAAACTGGCGGAGCAGATGCGCACCAAGCACGAACTGCGCAACGTGGTGTCGGACGTCGGCGCCAGCGCCAACGCGGCCTACGTCAGCGTGGACCGCGACAGCGCCTCGCGCATGTCGATCACCGCCGCCTCCATCGATGACGCCTTGTACAGCGCCTTCGGCCAGCGCATCGTCTCGACCATCTTCACCGAGACCAACCAGTACCGCGTGATCCTGGAAGCGCGCCGCGACGACATCACCACCCCGGCCGACCTGGGCAACCTGCAGATCCGCACCGGCTCCGGCAAGGCCACGCCGCTGTCGGCGGTGGCCACCATCAGCGAACGCGCCGCGCCGCTGCAGGTGACGCACGTGGCGCAGTACCCGGCCACCACGCTGGGCTTCGACACGGCGCCAGGTGTTTCGCTGGGCACGGCGGTGGACAGCATCAAGCAGGCCGCCGCCGAGATCAAGTTCCCGGCCTCGGTCACGCTGACCTTCCTCGGCGCGTCCGGCGCCTATCAGAACTCGCTGTCGAATCAACTGTGGCTGATCCTGGCCGCTGTGATCTGCGTCTACATCGTGCTGGGCGTGCTGTATGAAAGCTATATCCACCCGCTGACGATTCTGTCGACGCTGCCGTCGGCCGGCGTCGGCGCCTTGCTGGCGCTGCTGGTCAGCGGCCAGGACCTGGGCGTGATCGGCATCATCGGCATCATCCTGCTGATCGGCATCGTCAAGAAGAACGCCATCATGATGATCGACTTCGCCATCGACGCGGAGCGGGAAGAGGGCAAGCCGCCGCGTGAGGCGATCCACCAGGCCGCGCTGCTGCGCTTCCGTCCGATTTTGATGACGACGCTGGCCGCGCTGTTCGCCGCCGTGCCGCTGATGCTGGGCTGGGGCGAGGGCGCCGAGCTGCGTCGTCCTCTGGGTCTGGCCATCTTCGGCGGCTTGATCGTCAGCCAGATGCTGACGCTGTTCACCACGCCGGTGATCTACCTGGGCTTCGACAGCCTGGCGCGCCGCTTCGGCCGCAAGGCGGCGCCACCGCCGGCTTCCATTGAAGGTGGTGCGCTGTGAACCTGTCGTCACCCTTCGTCAAGCGTCCGATCGCCACGGTCCTGTTGACGTGCGGCCTGGCGCTGGCCGGCATCGGCGCGTTCTTTGTGTTGCCGGTGGCGCCGCTGCCGCAGGTGGATTTCCCTGTCATCTCGGTCAACGCCAACCTGCCGGGCGCCAGTCCCGCGACCATGGCCACCAGCGTGTCCACGCCGCTGGAGCGCCACCTGGGCGTGATCGCCGGCGTCAACGAGATGACGTCGCAATCGAACCCCGGCTCCTCCAGCGTGACCTTGCAGTTCGACTTGAACCGCAACGTCGACTCGGTCGCGCGCGAAGTGCAGGCGGCGATCAATGCCAGCCGTGTCGACCTGCCGGCCACGCTGCGTAGCAATCCGACCTACCGCAAGGCCAACACCTCCGGCATCCCGGTGATGATCCTGGCGCTGACGTCGGAAACCCGCACGCCGGGCCAGATCTTCGACGCCGTTTCCAACACCGTGCTGCAACGCCTGTCGCAAGTGACCGGCGTGGGCGACGTGGAACTGGGCGGCAGCTCGCTGCCGGCGGTGCGCGTCGAATTGAATCCATATGCATTGAACCGCTACGGCCTGTCGGCGGAAGACGTGCGGGCGGCCATCCAGGCCACCAACGCCAACCGTCCGCGCGGCGCCTTGCAGGGCAACGGCCGCCGCCTGCAGATCTATTCCGTCTCGGCCAACGCCAGCGGCGGCCGCTCGGCAGCCGACTACCGCAACCTGGTGGTCGGCTGGCGCAACGACAGCGCGATCCGCCTGCAGGACGTGGCGCAGGTGATCGACGGCGTCGAGGACAACAACAACCTTGGCCTGTTCAACGGCAGGCCGGCGATCATCGTCATCCTGCGGTCGCAGGCCGGCGCCAACGTCATCGAAACCGTCAACAGCGTGCGCGCGCAACTGCCGCAGTTGCAGGCGCAGCTGCCGCCGGACGTGAAGATCGACGTCGCCAGCGACAGCACCAATTCGATCCGCTCGTCGCTGCGCGAGATCGAGATCACGCTGATCATCTCCATCCTGCTGGTGGTGCTGGTGGTGAGCGCCTTCCTGCGCAGCGTGCGCGCCACCATCGTACCGGCGGTGGCGACCATCGTCTCGCTGCTGGGCACCTTCGGCGCCATGTATATGCTGGGCTTCAGCCTGAACAACCTGTCGCTGATGGCGCTGACGGTGGCCACCGGCTTCGTCGTCGACGACGCCATCGTGGTGCTGGAAAATACCACCCGCCATATCGAGGCCGGCATGGACCGCTTCGAGGCGGCGCTGCTGGGCGCGCGCGAGGTGGGCTTCACCGTGCTGTCGATCAGCCTTTCGCTGATCGCCGTGTTCATTCCGCTGCTGTTCATGGGCGGCCAGTTCGGCGCGCTGTTCAAGGAGTTCGCCGTGACGTTGTCGGCGGCGGTGATGATCTCGCTGGTGATCTCGCTGACCACCACGCCGATGATGTGTGCCTGGCTGCTCAAGCCCGGCCAGGCGCACGGCGGGCCGCCGGGACGCATCGCCCGTTTCTTCGAGCGCGGCTTCGACTTTATCCACAAGGGCTACGAGCATAGCCTGGACTGGGCGCTGTCGAGCGTCTGGCTGGTGATGCTGAGCCTTGTGTTCGTGATCGGCCTGAACTTCTACCTGTTCGCGGCGATACCGAAGGGCGGTTTCCCGCAGCAGGACACGGGCCAGATCAACGGCGGCATCCGCGCCGACCAGAGCATCTCGTTCCAGGCCATGCAGGGCAAGCTGCGCCAGCTGGTCAACATCATCAAGGACGATCCCGACGTCGCCACGGTGGTCGGCTTTACCGGTGGCCGTCGCGCCGGCGGCGGCTTCATGTTCATCAACCTGAAGCCGGCCAACCAGCGCACCGTGGCCGGGCAGGCGGTGATCGCGCGCCTGCGTCCCAAGCTGGCCAGGGTGACCGGCGTGAGCCTGTTCCTGAGCCCCGTGCAGGACCTGCGGGCCGGCGGACGCCAGGCCAATTCGAACTACCAGTACACGCTGAAGAGCGACAACCAGGCCGATTTGAAGAAGTGGGCCAGCCGCCTTGCCGATGCGATGAAGAGCCAGAAAGCGCTGACCGACGTCGATACCGACCAGGCGGACAACGGCGTCGAAACCTTCGTCACCATCGACAAGAGCAGCGCCGCGCGCCTGGGCCTGTCGGCGCGCGACGTGGACAATGCCTTGTACGACAGCTTCGGCCAGCGCCAGGTCGCCACCATCTACGATGAGCTGAACCAGTATCACGTCATCATGGAGGTGCCGCGCGAGTACGCCAAAAGCCCGGCGGCGCTGAACGACGTGTATGTGCCGTCGAAGGGCCTGCCGGCGCCGAGCGCCAGCAATCCCAACGGCGCGCCGGTGGCGGTGACGGTGGCCCCGACTGGCGCAGGCAGCGCAGGCAGCACCAGCGCGGGTGCCAACAAGGGCGCGAGCGGCAGCACCGCCACAGCCAGTGCCACCCCGGCCAACGTGGCCGCGCCGGCGGTCAAGGATGCATCGTCCGGTTCCGCGCTGAGCACCAAGGCCACCACGATGGTGCCGCTGTCGACGCTGGCCAGCTTCGCAGAAAGCTCGGCGCCGACCTCGATCAACCACCAGGACGGCGAACTGGCGACCACCATCGCCTTCAACCTGCAACCGGGCACCAGTCTGTCCGACGCGGCGGAGCAGATCAAGGCCGCCGAAGCGGAAATCGGCATGCCGAACAATGTGCGCGGCAGCTTCCAGGGTTCGGCCAAGGCCGCGCAGGACAGCAACAAGTCGCTGCCGCTGCTGATCCTGGCCGCCATCGTGGTGATCTACATCGTGCTGGGCATCCTGTACGAGAGCCTGGTGCATCCGGTCACCGTGCTGACCACGCTGCCGTCGGCCGGCGTGGGCGCGGTGCTGGCGCTGCTGATCTTCAAGATGGAGTTCTCGACCATTTCGCTGATCGGCATCTTCCTCCTGATCGGCATCGTCAAGAAGAACGCCATCCTGATCATCGACTTCGCGCTGGAGGCGGAACGTTCGCGCGGCCTGACGCCGGTGCAGGCGGTGCGCGAGGCGTGCCTGCTGCGCTTCCGCCCGATCCTGATGACCACCCTGGCCGCCGCGCTGGGTGCGCTGCCGCTGGCGATCGGCTTTGGCGAAGGCTCCGAGCTGCGCCAGCCGCTGGGCGTGGCCATCATCGGCGGCCTGATCGCCAGCCAGGTATTGACGCTGCTGACCACACCGGTGGTCTACATCCTGATGGACAAGCTGCGCCGCCGCGGCCCGTCCGAACAACATTTAAGCCGCATCCACAGCGAAGCGCCGGGTACACCATGAACAAACACGCACCATCCTTCCGTTACTCCCTGATCGCCATCGCGGCCGTGCTGGCCAGCGGCTGCGCGGTCGGCCCGGCCTACCAGCTGCCGTCCACGCCGCAGCCGTCGGTCTACAAGGAAACCGCCAGCGACGCCGAGAAGGTGGCCGCCGGCTGGACCGCCGCCGCGCCGGCCGACACGCTGGAACGCGGCCCGTGGTGGCAGCTGTTCGGCGATCCGCTGCTGAACCAGATGGCCGACAGCATCGAAGTCTCGAACCAGAACGTGGCCGCCGCCGTCGCCAACTACGCGCAGGCGCGCGCGCTGGTCGAGCAGCAGCGCGCCGCGCTGTTCCCGTCGGCGACGCTGAACGGCAGCGCCAACCGCTCTGGCGGAGGCGGCAACACGCCGACCGGCAACCAGTACCGCGCCAACATCGGCGGCAGCTGGGAGCCGGACGTCTGGGGCAAGCTGCGCGCTGGCGCCAACAACGCCAAGGCCGGCATGCAGGCCAGCGCCGCCGAACTGGCCGCCGCGCGCCTGTCGGCGCAGGGCGAGCTGGCCACCAACTACTTCTCGCTGCGGCAGACCGACGCCCAGAAGGCGCTGCTGGACGCCACCACCGAAGGTTATGAGCGCGTGCTGCAGATCACGCAGAACCGTTTCAACGCCGGCATCGCCGCCAAGTCGGATCTGCTGCAAGCGCAAACCCAGCTGGCCAATGCCCGCATCGACCAGGTCACGCTGGTCCGCCAGCGCGCCACGCTGGAGCATGCGATCGCGGTCCTGCTGGGCAAGGCCGCCAGCGATTTCGCGCTGCCGCCGGCGCCGTGGAACGTGGTGGTGCCGGACGTGCCGGCCGGCGTGCCGTCGACGCTGTTGCAGCGGCGGCCGGACATCGCCGCCGCCGAGCGCCGCGTGGCCGCCGCCAATGAGCAGATCGGCGTGGCGCGCAGCGCCTACTTCCCCAGCCTGAACCTGACCGGCTCCTTCGGCTACGGCTCCAGCTCCACCGGCGGCTTGTTCAACGCCTCCAACAATCTGTGGTCGCTGGGCCTGTCGGCGGCGCAGACGCTGTTCGACGCCGGCGCCACCAGGGCCCGCGTCAGCGGCGCCGAGGCGCAGCGCGACGCCGCCATCGCCCAGTATCGCCAGACGGTGCTGAGCGCGTTTGCCGACGTCGAGAACCAGCTGGCCGCGACCCGCGCGCTGGCCCAGCAGCAGGACCTGCGCAAGCTCGCCTCCGAGGCGGCCGACCAGGTCGAGGCGCAGATGCTCAACCGCTACCGCGCCGGCCAGGTCGGCTACAGTGACGTGGTGACGGCGCAAAATACCGCGCTGTCCGCGCGCCGCGCGCTGGTACAGGCGCAGGCCGACCGCCAGACCACGGCGGTGGCGCTGATCCAGTCGCTCGGCGGCGGCTGGCATGCCGCGAGCGATTAGCTGTTGTCGCACAGGGGCGTTCGCTTGGTTTTTGGACTAGGTGTTTGTATAATCATCTGGCAAGATGTCAACAATTGCTACTTTTTCCAAGACGCCTGACCACGGTGCAGGGTTGTTCCGGCGGTCGCCAACCCACGATGACGAAACAAACCGCTCATGCAGCCGCTGTATCCGCTATCGATATTCCGAAGGCCGGGTCTGTGCCTGGCCTGGTGCCGGTGGTGGGGGTGGGCGCGTCCGCAGGCGGCCTTGATCCGATTTGCGAATTCCTGGTCAGCGTGCCGCCGGCCAGCGGCTTCGCCTATGTCATCGTCCAGCACCTCGACCCGACCCACAAGGCCATGCTGCCGGAGCTGCTGCAACGGGTCACGCGCATGCCGGTGCACGAGATCGAGGACGGCATGTTGGTCGAAGCCGGCCATGTGTACGTGATCCCGCCCGGCCACGACCTCGGTTTCGACGGCGACGCCTTTGCCGTGCTGCCGCCGTCCGGCCCGCGCGGCCACCACTTTCCCATCGATCGCTTCTTCCAGGCGCTGGCCGCGCGCGGCGGCGAACACGCGGCCGCCGTGGTCTGTTCCGGCATGGGCACCGACGGCACGCTGGGCCTGGGCGCGGTGCGCGAAGCCGGTGGCCTGACGCTGGCGCAGCTGCCCACCTCGGCGCGCTTCGATCCCATGCCGCTCAGCGCCATCGCCGCCGACGTGGTCGACGTCGTGGCGCTGCCGGGCGAGATGGCGGCGCACCTGATCGGCTGGTGGAACAACCAGGAACCCAGCCTGCCGGCCCAGGCGATGGCCCAGCGCGACGCGCTGCAGCAGCTGTTCCAGCTGCTGCTCAAGCAGACCGGCGCCAATTTTTCCGACTACAAGCTGAGCACTGTATTGCGCCGCATCGACCGCCGCATGAAGCTGCGCCAGTGCGTGACGCTGGCCGACTATGTCGCCTTCCTGCGCGATAATCCGGCCGAGATCGACCTGCTGTTCAAGGAGCTGCTGATCGGCGTGACCAGCTTCTTCCGCGACGCCAAGGTGTGGGACTACCTGATGACGACCACGCTGCCTCGGCTGCTGGCCGCGCATCCGGGCGGCGCCGCCTTCAAGGCCTGGGTGCCGGCCTGCTCGACCGGCGAGGAGGCGTATTCGCTGGCGATCGCCTTCAGCGAGGTGCTGGAACGGGAACGGCCCTCGGCGCGCTATACGCTGCAGATCTTCGCCACCGATCTCGACGACGACGCCATCGACCGCGCGCGCCAGGGGGTGTTCGGCGCCGGCATCGAGGCCGAGGTCCCGCCGCTGCTGCTGCAGCGTTACTTCATGCCGGCCGGGAAGGGCGGCTACCGCATCCGCAAGGACCTGCGCAACACCATCATCTTCGCGCGCCAGAACGTCATTTCCGACCCGCCGTTCACCAAGCTCGATATACTGTGCTGTCGCAACCTGCTGATCTATTTCACGGCCAAGCTGCAGGAGCAGCTGATCCCGCTGTTCCACTACGCGCTCAAGCCCGAAGGGCTGCTGATGCTGGGCAGCGCCGACACGCCCGGCCATTTCAACGAGCTGTTCGCGCCGATGTCCGGCACGGGCCGCATTTACCGCCGCCTGGATGCGTCCATCCATCGCGTCGCCAACTATTTCCCGACGCGCGTCAACAACGTCTCGGTCCCCACAGCCAATGAGCCGCATCCGCCATCCATGAACGGTAATCTTCAATCCCAGGTCGAGCAGCAGCTGCTCAAGAAGCACACGCCGGCCGCCGTGCTGCTCAATATTCACGGCGACATCCTGTACATCCACGGGCGCACCGGCGCCTATCTGGAGCCGGCCGCCGGCAAGGCCAACTGGAACATCCACGCGATGGCGCGCGAGGGCTTGCGGCACGAGCTGGCCGACCTGCTCAAGCGCGCGGCGCAGGGCGAGGGCGTGATCGCGGTGCGCGGCCTGATCCAGCGCGACGAGGCCGGCAAGCCGTCGCAGGCGCTGGACCTGACCGCCGAGGCCATGCCGGACAACGGCCCGCTGTCGGGCGCCGTCCTGCTGACGCTGGCCACCGTGCCGCTGCCGGTGGAAAAGCGCCGCGCGCGCTCCACCAATCCGTATGTGCTGGAACTGGAGCAGCAGCTGGCGCAGGCGCGGCTGGAGATCCAGGCGGTGCGCGACGAGATGCAGGCTTCGCGCGAGGAGCTCAAGTCGGCCAACGAGGAGCTGCAGTCCACCAACGAGGAGCTGCAATCGACCAACGAGGAGCTGACCACCTCCAAGGAAGAGATGCAGTCGCTGAACGAGGAGCTGTACACCGTCAACGCCGAGCTGCAATCCAAGCTCGACGACCTGTCGGTGGTGAACGGCGACATGAAGAATCTGCTCAACAGCACCGACATCGCCACCATCTTCCTCGACGGCGAGCTGCGCATCCGCCGCTTCACCGACCAGAGCAAGCAGATCTACAAGCTGATACCGAGCGATGTGCACCGGCCGCTGGGCGACATCGTCAACGATCTGCAGTACGCCGAACTGGAGGCCGATGCCCGCGAGGTGTTGCGCACGCTGGTGTTCCGCGAACGCCAGGTGCAGACCAACAGCGGCGGCTGGTACACGGTGCGCATCATGCCTTACCGGACCGTGAACAATGTGATCGACGGCGTCGTCGTCACCTTCATCAACATCACCGAATCGAAACTGCTGGAGTCCCAGCTGCGTTCGATGCAGAAGGAGTAGGGCCAGCATGAAAAAGAGCCAGCGTCCGGAACTCGATCCTGTGCAGCTGCGCCTGATCGCCGAGCTGACGGTGGCGGCGTTGCCGAAGGTCGGGCCACCGGCGGGCGACGCCGGCAGCGATGAACTGAGGCGCTGGCATGAACTCCAGGTCAGCCAGATCGAGCTGGATATGCAGAACATGGCCCTGGCCGAGTTGCAGATCGAGCGCGACCAGGCCGAGGCGGGACGCGACAGCTACGCCGCGCTGTACGACCAGGCACCGTCGGGCTACCTGTCGCTCGATGCCGACGGCTGCATCACACGCGCCAACCAGGCCGCCGCCGTGCTGCTGGCGCGGCCGCTGCCCGACCTGGCGGGCCGGCGCTTCGAGCAGTTCGTGGCGCCGCAGGCGCAGGCACTGTTGCGCGGCTTCCTGCTCGACCTGCTCGACAGCGGCGGGCGCGCGGTGCTGGAAGTACCGCTGTTCGCGCCCAACGCCGTGCACGGGCAGCGCCAGGTCCGCATCGAAGCCAATATGGATGCGGCGGGCCGCTCCTGCCGCATGATCCTGACCGATATCGGCACCGAGGATGTGCGCGAGGATGCGCGGCGGCGCGCCTTCCAGGTACTCGACAGCATCAACGAGGCGGTGCTGGTGTGCGATGCCGAGCAGCACATCGTCTTCGTCAATCCCGCGTTCACCACGCTGACCGGTTACGCGGTGGAGGAGGCGCTGGGCCGCAATCCGCGCTTCCTGGGCCGCCCCGGCGCACATCCGATCGGCTACCACGCCGAGGCGCTGCGTTGCCTGCGTACTTATGGCAAATGGCAGGGCGAGGTGTACAACCGGCGGCGCGAAGGCACACCGTACGTGGCCTCGATGTCGCTGACGGTGGTGCGCGACGATGATGGTTTGATCAGCCATTTCATTGGCGTGTTCTCCGACATCACGGCGCGCCAGAAGGCCGAGACGGCGTTGCTGAAGCTGTCGCGCGAGCTTGACGCGCGGGTGGCCGAGCGCACCGCCGAACTGACCGAGGCCAATCGCCAGCTGATGCTGGAAGTGGTGGAGCGCAAGCGCACCGAGGCGGCGCTGCACGAATCGCGCGAGCAGCTGCGCAAGCTGGCCGAGCATCTGGAGACGGTCAAGGAAAGCGAACGCACCCGTATCGCCCGTGACATCCACGACGAGCTGGGACAGAACCTGATGGCGCTGCGCATCGATATCTCCATGCTCGCCGCCCGCACCAGCGAGCGCCACGCGCGCCTGCACCAGCGCGTGGACGCGGTGCTGGAGAACGTCGACACCACCATCAGCAGCGTGCGCGGCATCATGAACGAGCTGCGGCCGGCGGTGCTGGACCTGGGCTTGCAGGCGGCGCTGGAGTGGCAGGTGGGCGAGTTCCGTAAGCGCAGCAGCCTGGCCTGCTCGCTGGCGCTGCCGGACCAAGCGGTGTTTGCCGCCATCGCGCCGGAGATGGAGATAGTGCTGTTCCGCAGTTTGCAGGAGGCGCTGAGCAATGTGCGGCGTCATGCGGGCGCCAGCCGGGTCGACGTGCAGCTGGCGCGGCGCGACGGCCGCCTGGTCTTCAGCATCAGCGACAACGGCGTCGGCATCGCGCCGCAGCACCGCTACAAGAGCCAGTCCTTCGGCTTGATCGGCATGGCGCAGCGCGTGGAATCGCTGGGCGGGCGGCTTGACATCGGCCAGTACGCGCCGGGACGCGGCTGCACGCTGACGATGGACTTCGAGCTGCCTGCCTGACTGCGCAGCGTCAGCTCAATGCGCTGACGGGTCCAGCAGAACCGGCTGCAGCCCGTGCGCGGCGCAGTGGCGCAGATAATCCTGTTTGCGGTCCAGCGCGGTAATCCGGCGCAGCACGGAGCCGTCCGGCGCCAGGTACTCCACCGCGCCGGTGACCACCACAAAGACCACCAGCGGTGTGTCGCCTGTGGCCTGCCACCAGTCGACATTCCCTTCGGGCTCGTACACATAGGCGTGCGGGCCGATTTGTTCGCCCGTTCCCAGCTGCCGGTGCCCTTGCACATTGAAGGCGTGCACATGGCCGGTATGCCGGTGCAGCCCCAATCTGACGCCGGGCGACAGGCGCATCAGTTCCACCCAGCCGGTGTCGCCGGGCAGGAACTGCAGGGGTTGCGACCATTTTCCTTCGCCCTCGACGATCCACTCGGCGCCTGGCGTCGTGTCTTGTTCGGTTTTCATGTTCGATCCTTTCAAAGAGTGATGGGAATTCAGAAGGTGTAGATCAGGCCGCCATTGACGGTGTGTTGCGTCGCGCCCGGCGCTGGCAAGTCCTGCCAGTAGGCCGCCACCGGGAACGCCGCCTCCCGGCTGTTGCGCACCACGGCGGCCGTGGCCCACAGCGTGAGCGCCGGGGCGAAGCTGTGTTCCCAGCCGCCGCTCAACAGCAGGCCGCGCGAGTCGGTCACGTTGGTCCGCGCGCCGTAGATGCCGAGGCGCAGCAGATCGCGGGCGCCTACCTTGCGGTTGACGCCGGCCCACACGTGCTGCATCGCCGTGTCGCTGCCGGCGGCGGCATCGGGTGCGCGCACGACGTTGTAGGCGGCGAACCAGGAGTTGGCGCCGTGGTCGTAGCGGGCCCCCACGATCAATTCGCGCGATGCGTCGAACAGGTCCGACAGATGCCCCTGGCTGTCGCGGGTTTCATCGTAAATCGCGCGGACGTCCAGGCCTGCCCGCTGGTAGCTGAGCACGGCCGCGGTGCTGCGGCACGCGCGCTCGCCCACGCTGGTCTGCAAGCCGATGGCCAGGCCGCCCAGCTCCGCGCTGCGATAGCCGACGGTATGGCTCCACGCGTTCCAGCTATGGCCTTTGGTCAGCGTGGCGGAGCCGGACCAGTTCAGGCCCATCGGATCGATATACCAGACGTCGTTGCTGTAGGCCATGGAGCGGCCGGTTTCCAGCCTGCCCCAGGTTTTGCTCTCCACGCCCAGCGTGGCATAGCGGCTGAACAGCATGCCGTCGCTGCCGACGGTGCCGGTGGCGGTGTTGAAGCCGCTTTCCAGCCGGGTCAGCAATTGCAGATCGGGCGTCAGGGCCTCGGCCGTTTGCATGCCGATCAGGCTGGTGCCCCATTCGCTGTTCGAGGCGCGCGTGACGTGCTCGTTGTTGGCGCCGATGTGGTCGATGTAGGACAGTCCGGCGGTCACCGTGCCGTACAGGGTGGGGCCATCGGCGGCGTGGCCGGGCACCATCGCGGTCAGCAGCGCGGCGCTGGCAAAAAGACGGTGCAGGTTGGATGGCATGGTGTTGGTGAATGAATTGAAGAGGTGTACAGTGTCGCAAGCCGGGGCGATGTCCAACAGAGCCAGTCCGGGCAAACTTCAGGGTGCCGGTTGGATGCTTCCTTACCGGTTTTTTCAGCCACTACAGGTCCAGATGGAGCCAGTTCTTCCGATCACCCTTGCGCTGCCGGAGCGTGGCTCCCGGCAAATCCTGCGTTCCATGCACCAGCAGATGCGGGCCGCCATCGTCGATGGCCGGCTGTCGGCCGGTTTGCGCCTGCCCGGCTCGCGCACGCTGGCCGAGCAATGCGGCGTGTCGCGCAATTGCGCGATGGCGGTGTACGATTTGCTGCTGAGCGAAGGACTGGTCGCGGCGCGCGCCGGCGGCGGCACTTTCGTGTCCGACATCTACCAGGCCGATCCGCCCCGCGCGGCAAGCGTGGCGGCCGACCGGACGCCCTTGCTGCTGCCGCGCTGGCGCCATGAACCCACCGTGCTGCGACCGTCGGCGGCGGCGCGCTTCGAATACGATTTTGCGGTGGGACTGCCCGATACCAGCCAGTTTCCGTTCGATACCTGGCGTCGCCTGGACGCCCGCTCGCTGCGCCAGCTGGAGCGCGCGCCGGCCGAATACGCGGCGCCGGAAGGGCGGGAGGCGCTGCGGACCGCCATCGCCAAGCATGTGTCGTTTGCCCGTGCGGTGGCCTGCAGTGGTAGCGACGTGCTGGTGACTTCCGGCGCGCAGCAGGCCTTCGACCTGCTGGCGCGCATCTTCATCGAGCCGGGCGTGACCAAGGTGGCGTTCGAGGATCCGGGCTATCCGCCGTTGCGCTGGGCGCTGGAAAGCGCCGGCGCTGTGTTGGTCCCGGTCCCGGTCGACGCCGAGGGCATGGTGGTCGATCGCATCCCGGCCGACGCGCGGCTGATTTGCGTGACGCCGTCCCACCAGTTTCCGATGGGGCAGGTCATGTCGCTGCGGCGCCGCATGGCCTTGCTGGCGTTCGCGCGCGAACACGGCAGCCTGATCATCGAAGACGATTACGATGGCGAGTTCAGTCACTCGTCGCAGCCGCTGGATGCGTTGAAAAGCCTGGACCGGGACGACTCGGTGTTTTATGTCGGAACCTTCTCCAAGAGCCTGTTTCCGGCTTTGCGGCTGGGCTATGTGATCGCGCCGGCGTGGGCCCGTCCCGCCCTGGTCGGCGCGAAACAGCGCAGCGACTGGCACGGTGCGGTGGCGGCGCAGGACACGCTGGCGGCCTTCATCGACGATGGCGACCTCGCCCGTCATATCCGCAAGATGCGCCAGGTGTACAGCCAGCGCAAGCAGATCCTGATGGGGGCCTTGCAGCGCCATCTGCCGGGGAAGTTGTCGGTGATTCCAGCCGAAGGTGGGCTGCACATCGCCGCGCAGCTGCGCGATGGCGACCGGGCTGAGCAGGTCGTCGCTGCGGCGGCAGAGGAGGGGATACGGGTCGAACCGGTCAGCCAGTATGCGGTGGCCCCCGCGCCGCCGAACGGGTTGGTGTTTGGGCTGGGCCTGATTCCGACGCAGCTGATCGATCAGGCCGTGCTGCGCTTGGCCAAGCATCTAGGATAGTTTCGTTGAACCACTGTCTGCTGGTCGCAGGATACTGACAGAAACTGACAGTATCTTTGGTTAGCATGAGCTCCTCATTTCTATCAGGAGTCAATTATGAAGTTTGCGTCTGTTCGTCTTGTTACCAATGAATTCGAGCGCCTTGTAGCGTTCTACCAAAAACTGTCGGGTGTTGAGCCGTTACGTCTCGCTGATGGGTTTGCGGAAATACGCTTTGACGGGAGCGTGTTAGCGATAAGCTCCGAGCATCTGATTCGACTTTTCAACCGGGGGGCCGCAACGCCGGCCGCTAATCGATCGGCGATCCTGGAATTTCAAGTTGACGACGTTGAGGCGGTATTGGTGCGCATGAGCGATGCGGGTGCAGAAGTCGTGATGCCACCAACGACCATGCCATGGGGAAATATCTCCCTGCTTTTACGTGATCCCGATGGAAATCTGGTGAACGTTTTTTCGAAGCCGATCTGATTCGGTGGCGTTGGCGGAGTGAGGAGCGGGGTGATGATGGTATAGACGCGCTTGTTGGCACCACGATCGAAAATCTTGCTATCCAAGGTTCCGTTCCTGAACTCTTTATAGAGTTCTCGAATGGCGCTCGTTTGATGTCGGCCGCCATGTGCACAGATGCTTCTGAATGGGATATCCGATTACCAGGGGCGGTATGGGTCTCCTGCGTTGACGGGATATGGTCAGCGGTTGTGTCTCTTTTACTTTGGACGAAAGCTGACTTTTGTTATTACTAACCAGGCGGCTCACCCTTATGAAGAAGTCGAAGTCGAGAATTTTAAAAATTTCATTTGTTATATTTTTTATTGTATTAATTTTTGCCGCTGCTTCAATTTTAAGTCAGCCAATGTTATTGAAAGCGTTGAGAGCAAAGTTCAAGTCTACGGATGACTTTATCGTGCTTTCGACTGACTCACGAATTCGATATCAAGAGAACTCAAAGAAAAATGCGATAGCAACGCAAAGGATACTGCAGCACAGCCAGGATAGTGTTGAGTTAATTCTTAAGTCAAAATTTAAGAAAAGCATAGAGGTCTATGTTTGCTCATCGCAAGAGGTATTCAATGAATATGTCTTCTTGTCAAAAAATGTCAAAGGTGCCGTTTATTGGGGGAAGCTCTTCTTATCACCCGGTGCATTCGACGGAGACGAGTCATCGCTCAACGAACTGACCACCCACGAGCTGACACATTATCTTTTCTATACGCATCTGGGTGAAAAGCCGTCTATTGAAAACATTCCGCTTTGGTTTAGAGAGGGGCTAGCTGTTTTTGTGGCGGACGGAGGGGCCGCATACACACAGGAGAAAGACGTCTTCCATCAAATGAGCTTGGAGGAAACAGAGGCGTTTCAATCGGGTACAGTTGATTATTGGTTCAGCACGAAAGACCCACGCGATGCTGTAGGCAAGACCGGTAGGGCGAACTGGCTTTTGTACAGAGTGGGTGCTTTGTTTGTCCACTATCTGCACGATTCGCATCCTGCAGATTTTGAAAACCTGATTAAGCTATTGCTTTCAGGTACGGAATTCGATCACGCAGTAGAACGCTCATATGGGCGAACTATTAATTCATTGCGCGCAGAATTTCAACAGCATTTGCTCCCTGATTCGAATTGAGATATTGCGCAGTGCCCCGGGGAAGCAGTGGCGGCGTTGCGGATTCTTCCACCTGACGTCGCCGCTGCTGTTGATCTAACTTTGATCAGGGTGAAACACGCATCAATACGGTATCTGCATCCACGGTAAAAGTAGCGCCGTCTGCCGCTAATTTCCCAGTAATGTTCTGCACGCCTGACAACGTTGTGTCATGCAGGCCTCCGCAACCGTTTGTATCAACACTGGCCGCAGTGGCTGTCAACGTACCGGTGCTTGCTACAAACGTATACGTTCCATATTCGATTCCAGGACTTCCACAACGACTCGTCCCCGTATCTCCAACTGGATCAAGCATCATGTAATGACCGTCCGCCCAAAATACGAAATGTTGTGTCGCGAGAGTTGTAGTCGAATTTAATGACCAAACCCCAACGACGCTTGAAGAGTTACTAGAGACTCGCCGGAGTTGAAATATCTGTGTTCCGGATGAATCTCTGACGGTGATATTCTGACCGTCTAATTTCATGGTCTCCGTCTTTTCTGCGGGGGATAAGTTAGACAAGCCTGCATCACCATTGGTGTCAAGGGCTATACTTCCCGCAGCAAAATGGGCAGTCAGCGGATCCACGACGATCGTCCCTTTTTCGATGCCGGGTTTTGTACCTGATGCTTGTCCCATTAAATAGCCGCCGGAGGCGTCGAAGCGAAATATGATTGGTTGAGCCACATCTCCCTGATACAACTGCCATACCCCAGCACTCTGCTGCTGGAATTGCGTATTCGCGTGGGCCAGCGCGACTGGAGACGAAACAATTCCGGTAGAGATGCCCGCAGTTGCTTGTGCTGCAAGCAGCGCTGCATTACCACTGCCGGCAAAAGTTGCTGGAGCTTGCGTGATATCAACGCCGCTCAGATCTAAGGTGCTCAGGGTAGCGGGGATCGTAATGGTATTTGCCACGCTTTTATTGTCTAGCGATTGCAGCAAGACATATAAATTGGTTGTTACATCTGAATTTGAAGACAAATCAGCCGGGCCGATGGTATTTCCGCCTTTGGCGGCGCCCAGCGTGAGATTCCCAATTTTAAACGTTACGGTATCGCCGCTGTTATATTTGAAATTTCCTTTGGCATCGGTCGTGCCGCTATAACCGCCGCTTGTAGAGTAAGACAGGCCTGCCACCGGATCGTCGCTAAATACCCCTGAAAGACTCGGGATAGTCGGAGCGGGTGGAGTAACCACGGCATTCGAAGCACTTTCGCCGCCGCCGCAGCCAGCCATTCCAGCGATAAATCCCGTCAAGACTATCGAACCCAATTTTTTATAATTCATTTTTATCCTTTGATTACTGAAACAATGTTCTACCAGATCCGCGCACGGGAAACGTTATATTTCAGCAAACACGATATGCAATCATGTCGAAATAGCCACTTTTTTCTCGGTCAGTTCTCTTTTTCAGATTGCAATTTTCCGCCCAAAAAAACATCGCTCATTTGAGTGAATTGTTGATAAGATCATCAAAAATATTGCTATCGAGCCTAAAGTCTCTATTGGGTAGGTGTTGCTGGACATGGAGCGAGCTGCCTGAGAAGAGTCGTCACCGCCCAGGAGTGTTGTGGAATGAGTATTTTGTCAACAGCTGACAAGCAGGCCCTTCTTGGATGCCTGTACGATGCCGTTATGGCGCCGACCGGATTTCAGGACTTCATTGAAACGCTGTGTCGCGCATTTCAGTCCAAGTCTGTGACGATGATCGCTCGAAACGCAGTGACGCACGATATCCACGGACTATGGGTATACGGGACATCGATCGATAGTTATGTGCAGGAATACAGCAGCGAAGACATGCTGGCGCAGCACATCATGGCTGAGCCGATCGCGCTGTTTTACGCCAGTAATCTGGATGTTCCGTATCCAGAAAATTTCCCCGCTACGCGCTTCTACCAGGAATGGGTTGTACCGCAAGGTATCGCTTACTCCACAGGCGCAACCGTGCTCCGGGAAGGGAATTGGCTCACCCAACTGTATCTCCAACGTTCTCCTGATCAGGCGCCGTTTGTTCGTGATGAAATTGATCAGTTAAACGAGTTTGTGCCGCATTTACAACGTGCAATCCAGATGCGTCAACGCTTCACAGAGCTTCAACTTGGGCAAAATGTGCTTGCTAGCAGTCTTGATGTGTTGGCGATGCCGACTGTGCTTTTCGATGAATACTCCCGCGTAGTGCATGCAAATCGTAGCAGCGAATTATTACTTAAAGGTAGTAGAGACTGCTGGATAGAGGACGGACGCATCTTTACGCGCGACCTCATGGCGAGAAGGAGCCTGAATCTTGAATTGACCAAAGCAATTCGCGCAAGCCACGGTGAAACTGTCGACCCAGGGAATGTCGTATTGTTGCATCGCTCGGCACGAATGCCGCTCATATTGATGATCATGCCGTTGCGCCCTTCAGGAAGCAATTTGTCGCAAGGTGCGGCATTGATGTTTATCTTTGATCCAGAGAACTCGCCAGTAATTACTGTTGATTTGGTAAAACGCTTATTTGGTCTGTCTGAAGCCGAGGCGAAGCTTGCCGTGGCATTATGCTGCGGTAAAACGCTTGAAGATGCCGCAAGCGAGCGTGGCACGTCTATCCACACCATTCGTAGCCAGTTGAAAAGTATCTTTGGTAAAACGGGGACTAAGCGCCAAGCTCATCTGGTGTCGTTATTATTATCTAGTCCCGCTTTTTTTCTTGCTGAAATTAATCTTTAGATTCGCGCTATTGGCATGGACCGAAACTGACCTCGATGTCGATGCGTTCCCAGGTCCAGGCCGGCTGCTCATAAAAGCATTTTCACCTATCCGCAGAAGGAATATACTGCCGCCAGAACTCAAACTGGGGTGTATATCTTGTTAAAATATCTAGTACTTCCGGTGGCCCTGATCGGCGCCGGAGCGGCGCAGGCCGACGAAGGCCAATGGCAACCGTACCAGCTGCCGCAGCTGAAATCCGAACTGAAACGCATCGGCATCACCATCCCGGCCGAGAAATTGTCCGACCTGTCCAAGCATCCGATGAGCGCCATCGTTTCGCTGCCCGGCTGCTCGGCGTCGTTCGTGTCGGACGCCGGCCTGGTGGTGACCAATCACCACTGCGCGTACAGCGCGATCCAGCGCAACGCCACCCCTGAGCATAACTACATCGTCGACGGCTACCTGGCCAAGACCCGCGCCGAAGAGCTGCCGGGCGGCCCGAACACGCTGGTCTACGTGACCGACAAGGTTGAAAACGTCACCGACCGCGTGCTCAAAGGCGTGAGCGACACCATGAGCGGCAAGCAGCGCCACGACGCCGTGGAAAAATCGATCAAGGCGCTGATCGCCGAATGCGAGAGCGACAAGATCTACCGCTGCTCGGTGCCTGCCTTCCATCGCGGCCTGGAGTACTACCGCATCCGCCAGATGATGATACGCGACGTGCGCCTGGTGTACGCGCCGGCCGACATGATCGGTAACTTCGGCGGCGACATCGACAACTACGAATGGCCACGCCAGGGCGGCGACTACTCCTTCCTGCGCGCCTACGTCGGCAAGGATGGCCGCCCCGCCGACCCGTCCCCGGACAACGTGCCTTACCACTCGAAGGACTTCCTGGTGGTCTCCGCCACCGGCCTGAAAAACGGCGACCCGGTGCTGCTGGCCGGCTACCCTGGCCGCACCAGCCGCTACAAGCTGCCGTCGGAAATCCGCGCCGCGCGCGATGCCGCGTATCCGGCCAAGGTGGCCGAGATTCAGGCCGACCTGGACGTGATCGCCGCCGCCACCAAGGGCAATCCCGCAGCCGCCGTGCGTTACGCCAGCGTCGACAAGAGCATGAACAACGTGATGAAGAAAACCCAAGGCCTGCTGGACGGCTTTGCGCGCAAGGACATCGCCGCCATCAAGGACGTGCAGGATGCTGAGTTCCGCGCCTGGTACGCCAGGCAGCCGGGCGTGTCGAAAACCCTGCTGGCGGAACTGGACGCGGTGATCGCCGCCGACCTGGCGCTGAGCGATGAGGAATTCGGCCACAGCGTCGCCACGACCAGCGATCTGCTGAAGAGCGCGAGCACCTTGTACCGCCTGGCGCGCGAGGGCGCCAAGCCGGACGCGGAGCGCGAGGCCGGTTATCAGGAGCGTGACCTGACCTTCATCAAGGCCCGCCTGAACCGCCTGGAGCAGTCCTATGTGGGCAGTGTCGACCAGGCGCGCTTCACCGCCGCCTTGCAGCGCTACGCCAAGCTGCCGAAGTCCATGCACGTCCTCGGCATGGATGCGCTGCTGCCGGCCGTTGATGCGGTGCCGGCCTTGTATGCCAAGTCGTCGCTGGGCGATACCGCCAAGCGCCTGGCGTGGGTGGGCAAGGACGCCGCCGCGCTGGCCGCGTCGGACGACGCCTTCATGCAGCTGGCCGTGAAGCTGGACGGCGTGTCGCAGTCGCTGACGGAACGCCGCAAGGAACTGGACGGCAACCTGGAACGCGTGATCCCGCAATACATGCAGGCCGTGATCGCGTGGAAGAAGTCGCAGGGCAAGCCGGTTTATCCCGATGCGAATTCGACGCTGCGCGTGACCTACGGCACGGTGTCGCCTTATTCGCCGAAGGACGGCATCACCAAGGGCCCGTTCACCACGGTCGAGGGCATCGTCGAGAAGAACACCGGCAAGGATCCGTTCAACGCGCCGAAAAAGCTGCTGGATGCGATCAAGGCCAAGCGCTACGGCCAGTTCATGGACCCAGTCCTGGGCACGGTGCCGGTCGATTTCCTGACCAGCGCAGACACCACCGGCGGCAATTCCGGCTCGGCGGTGATGAACAAGAACGGCGAGTTGATCGGCCTGAACTTCGATTCGACCTACGAGTCCATCACCAAGGACTGGTACTTCGACACCGCCATCACCCGCGCCATCCATATGGATATCCGCTATATGCTGTGGGTGATGGCCGAAGTGGACCATGCCGATAATGTGCTCAAAGAGCTGACCATCAAGTATCCGGCCAAGAAAAAATAATGAACGAGCTAGCGGTTCTCCTGGGGTACCTGAACATGCCCTGGCATCTGGCAGGCGTGGCCACGTCCCCGCTGGAACTGGTGTCCTTCATTTTGTCGGTGGCCACGGTGTGGCTCAACATCCGCCAGAGCCATTGGGGCTGGCTGTTCGCCATCATTTCGTCGGCCACCTACGGGCTGGTGTTCTTCGGCACGCGGCTGTATGGCGACATGGGCTTGCAGCTGGTGTTTATCGCCGTGTCGTTCTACGGCTGGTACCAGTGGCTGCATGGCGACGACAGTCATGAGCGGCTGCCCGTATCCTCGCTGGACGCGCGCGGCCGCTGGTGGGCCGCAGGCGGCTGGCTGGCCGGCTTCGCGCTGCTGGCCTGGTTCCTCAAGTCTTATACCGATACCGACGTGCCCAACTCGGACGGCTTCCTGACCGCCGGCAGTCTGGTCGGGCAGCTGCTGCTGTCGCGTAAAAAGATCGAGAACTGGCATGTGTGGATCATCGTCGATGTGCTGTACGTGGCGCTGTACCTGCACAAGCACCTGGTCCTGACGGCCGTGTTGTATGCGGTGTTCGTCGGCATGGCGGTGATCGGGCTGCGTGCCTGGAGCAGCGACCGCACGGACGGCCGCGACGGCCGCATGGCGCTGGAATGAGCGCGCACGCGCCGCCGCTGCGCGTGGCCATACTGGGCACCACGTCGTCCGGCAAGTCGACGCTGGCGGCGGCACTGGCCGAGCACTATCAAACCTTGTGGGTGCCCGAGTACCTGCGCGAGTTCGTCGACACCGAGGCCAGGGTGCCGGTGGCGGCCGACCAGTTCCACATCGCCGAGACGCAGCGCGACCGAGAGGATGCGGCCGCGCCGCGCGCCAACAAGTATCTTTTTTGCGACACTGCGCCGCTGATGACGGTGGTCTACGGCCGTCATTACTTCGGCGGCATCGACGAGCAGTTAGCCGCGCTGGCTGCCGACCACCAGCAGGATTACGCCTTCACGCTGGTGACGGCGCCGGACATCCCCTGGGTGGCGGACGGTTTGCAGCGCGAGTCCGAGGAAGTGAGCGTCATCGTCAACCGCATGTTGCTGGACGAGCTGGCGGCACGTGGGATACCCTATCTGCTGGTGTCGGGCGATCCCGGCGAACGATTATCCCAAGTGGAGCGGCATCTGCGATGAAACAACGGCTGGCGGCGATATTGATGTGCGTGTCCCCGCTGGCGTTGGCCGATACCGGCTACTACCTGGTCTCCACCTACGATGTGGAAGGCCAGGCTTCCATCGACTACCAATACTGGAACGCCCACTACAAGGGTTTTACCGTGGCGGCGCCGGAAATCGGCATCGGTTACGGCGTCACGTCGCGCTGGTACACCGAGGTGTACGCCAAGTGGGTCAAGTCGAACGGCGGCACAGCCCATTGGCAGGAGACGGCCTGGCAGAACGATTACCTGCTGACGCAAGGCCAGTATGCCTTTGACCTGGCGCTGCATACCAAAGTGGAAAGGGCGCGCGACAATGCCAGCGGTTATACGCTCGAATGGGGCCCGGTGCTGCAGACGGAGATCGGCCGCACGCAGTTCAACGCCAACCTGTTCTTCCAGCGCGACTATCGCGTGGCGCCGGGCGGTGGCGAAAATCCGATGGGATTGACCTATCAGCTGCAAGTCAGGCATCACTGGAAGCCGTGGTTGCAACCCGGCGTGCAGGCATTCGGGGAAGTAGGGAAGTGGAACGACTGGCTACCATACCGGAAGCAGTCGCACCGCGCCGGGCCGGCGGTGTTTGGACACCGCGACATCGGCCGGCAGGAGATCAAGTACGAATTCGCTTACCTGATCGGCAGGAATTCGGCTCGCGCAGCGAAGAGTTTTTCGATGCGCGTGCAGCTGGTCTTTTAGGCTTAACCCGCACGGCCAGGCGGGGTCAGACCCCGTTGGGGTCTGACCCCTAAGCGGCGCGGCCGGCGTATCGCTTAGGGATGCGGGGTTAAAAGTCCATCTGGGCCGACACGCGGAAGGTGCGCGAGGCGCCCGGTATCAGATAGCCGCCCAGCTCCGGCGTCACGTCGCGCCAGTAGAACTTGTCGAACGCGTTGTCGACGCTGGCACGCAGCGTGGCGAAAATCCGATGGGATTGACCTATCAGCTGCAAGTCAGGCATCACTGGAAGCCGTGGTTGCAACCCGGCGTGCAGGCATTCGGGGAAGTAGGGAAGTGGAACGACTGGCTGCCATACCGGAAGCAGTCGCACCGCGCCGGGCCGGCGGTGTTCGGACACCGCGACATCGGCCGGCAGGAGATCAAGTACGAATTCGCTTACCTGATCGGCAGGAATTCGGCACGCGCAGCGAAGAGTTTTTCGATGCGCGTGCAGCTGGTCTTTTAGGCTTAACCCGCACGGCCATGCGGGGTCAGACCCCGTTGGGGTCTGACCCCTAAGCGGCGCGGCCGGCGTATCGCTTAGGGATGCGGGGTTAAAAGTCCATCTGGGCCGATACGCGGAAGGTGCGCGAGGCGCCCGGTATCAGATAACCACCCAGCTCCGGCGTCACGTCGCGCCAGTAGAACTTGTCGAACGCGTTGTCGACGCTGGCACGCAGCGTGGTCTGGATGCCGCCGATGCGGGTGGCGTAGGCGCCGCCCAGGTTCATCACATGGTAGCTCGGCACAAACACCTGGTTCTGGTTGTCGAACGCCTTCTTGCCCGAATAGATCCAGTTGGCGTTGACCGACAGGCCGGCTACTTGCGGCACCGCGTAGTCGGCGTAGACGGTCGACTTGAAGGCAGGGACGTCGGTGACACGCTTGCCGTCCAGTTCCGCCGAGCCGGTGTCGTGCTGCTGCGAGTTCAATGCCATCGCCGAGACGCCCACCGTCAGTTCACGCGAGGCGCGGCCGTTCAGCGCCATTTCCAGGCCGCGGTGCTGCGCCTGGCCGTTGCGCACGAAGTAGTTTTGGGCATCGGTGTATTCGAGGCCCTTGCGGATCTCGAACAGCGCCACGCTGGCGCTCAGGTCTGGATGGATGTCGGCCTTGACGCCCACTTCGACCTGCTTCGATTTACCTGGCGCCAGTGCGATGCCTGGATTGTTCGTGCCGATCGGCGCGACGCCGCCATGCTCCAGACCTTGCGCATACGAGGTGTAGACCGAGACGTTGGGACGCAGACTGTACACCAGCGCCACATTCGGCAGCCAGAAGCCGGCGTCGGTGTGGGCGTTCGAGTCGACATACTCGTCGCGCTTGACCTGCACGTAGCGCGCGCCGGCGTGCAGCTTGAGCTGCTCGTTGATGCTCACGATGTCCTGCGCGAACACGGCGCGCTCTTTGTCGCGGCGGCGCTCGGAGACCGGACCGCTGGTGCCGGGCGCCGGCGCCACCATGATAGGGTGGTAGATGTTGCTGAACGCGAGACCGTCAGTGCCGGCCTGGGTGTACAGGTAGTTGCCCCATTTCTCGCTGTTCTTGAACAACGATGCGCCGCCGGTGAATTCGTGCTTGAGCGAGCCGGTGCTGAACTTGCCCTGCACCAGCGCCTGCACCGTCAGCGGCGATTTCTTCTCGCCCAGGCTGATGTAGTCGTAGATGTCGTAATCGCCGTTGCCGCAGAAGCCGGGGTACAGCTGCTGGGCGGTACAGCCGTAAGGGAAGGCCGTGTAGTCATCGCGCTTGAACTGGTGCTGGTTGGCGCTGATGGTGGTGCTCCAGTCAGGCGTGAACTTGTACTCGAAACGGGCGCCGATATTGCTGCTGGTGGTTTCCACCGGACGGCTCCACGGCTGGTTGTTGAGCATGGTGTCGGCAGGGATCACCGGCAGCGTTTCATTGTTCAGCAGCTGGAAGCCGGGCGCGGTCACCTGCGATTTCTTCTGGTAGTCGGCGTCCACCTGCAGCAGCGCCTGCGGCGAGATCTTCCAGTCGAAGGCGGCCGAGACGAACTTGCGGTTGCCGTCCGCGCCCTTGATGTAGGAGCGCAGGCGCTCGGCGGCGGCGTTGAAGCGGTAGCCGAAGCGCTGGTCCTCAAAGCGGCCGCCCAGGTCGACGGCGCCGTACAGCGTGCCGCGTTCGCGTTCTTCCAGCACCACCGTGCGCAGCGGCGTGTCGGTCGGGCGCTTGGTGACGTAGTTGACGATGCCGCCCGGCGTCGACACGCCCGATTGCAGGCCGGACAGGCCTTTCAGCACTTCCAGGCGTTCCTTGTTTTCCAGCGGGATCTGGGTGTCGGCCGAGATGGCCATGCCGTCCTTGCGGTAGCTGGAGGCGTTGTCCAGCTTGAAGCCGCGGATGGAGAACTGCTCGGAATAACCCACAGCGTTGTAGGAGTCGCCAATGCTGGCGTCGTAGCGCGCGGCGTCGGTGGTGGAGCGGATTTGCAGGTCCAGCATCTGCTGCGAGGTCAGCACGCTGACCGAGGCCGGCGTTTCCAGCAGCGGCGCGTTGGAGAAGCCGGCCACGCTGGCGCGGCTGGCTTGCGCGCGGGCGCCGGTGATCACCACTTCGGGCATGGCCTGCTCGGCGGCGGAGGTTTCAGCGACGGCGGCGTCGGGGAATGCCTGTAGCACCGCCAGGGCGATGGCGGAAACTGCGAAACTTGGTTTGTACATTGTGTGCTCTCTCTTGTTCTCGGCTGGAGCCGCGAAGAGAGCCATCAAAGGAGGGGAGGAACCGCTTTGCGCTTTCCTTCGCTGGCATTATCCAGATCAGGTACGAAGGGTATCTCTCACCCGGTAGCAATGCTCCAGGACCCCTAGCGAGGCGTTAGTGTAGCACAGTGCCGCAGGCGCGGTGCCGTGCGCCGCGATCCGCGCCGCACCGCTACACTTGCGTTTTGCGCCGCAGGGCGCCAACGAAGCAGTCACAGCTTTTATCGGAGGCGCCATCATGTCCATACATTTTGGCGACACTCTGCTGCATCGTGCGAGTGAAAGGGTGGGAATGAGGCAGTCGTATCAAGAGGGAAGCTGGTTCGCCATACCGCTGCTGGATGGCGGCTACGGCTGGGGCCTGGTGGCGCGGCTGTCGCCGGGCAGCAAGATCATGCTGGCGTATCTGTTCGGCCCCAAGCTGGCGCGCCTGCCTTCGCTGGAGGAGCTCAACACGCTGCAGCCGCAGGACGCGGTCAAGGTGCTGCGGGTGGGCGACATGGCGCTGGCCAGCGGCCACTGGCGCGTGCTGGGCGATGTGGCGGACTGGGATCCGGCGCGGTGGCCGATGCCGCAGTTCCTGCGCCGCGCCGATTCGCTCAAGCGCGCCTGGCGCGTGACGTATTCGGATGCGGATCCGAGCCGCTCGGAGCGCGAGGAATCCGTGCCCTACGATACGCAAGGCCTGGAGGCGGATTCGCTGTACGGCTACGGTTCGACCGAGCTGCTGCTGACCCGCCTGCTGGAGCCGCAAGACCACCCGATCAACCGCAGCAGCAGCGCTAGTCGCAACTGACGTTCCAGGCCGCATACTCGCCGCGGTGCTTGCGCACGGCGACGCGGGCGACGGTGTCGCGGTCGCTGTCAAATACCAGGCTGAACATGACTGGCGCGCCGGCAGCGGGAGGCGCCGGCTCGATCGCGCGCAAGGTGAAGGGCAGGGCGCGCTGGCGGATGCATTGCGAGTTGCCGGCAAATAGCAGGCGCGCGCGGTTCAGCAGTTCAGGATAGTGGCGCAGCAGCGCCACCACATCTTCCGGCGGCAGCGCCTGGTCCATCAGCACCGTGTGCGGGACGGCGGTGCAGATGGTCCTGGGCTGCGCCAGCCACACATGCCAGCTCGGCGGTTGGGCCGATTCGGTCCAGCGGCCATCCTTGGGCGCCTTGGCGTCGTAGATGAAACTCGAACGGATTTGCCGGCACAGGTCGACCGCCGAATGGCGCGGCGCCGAATCGACACGGGCGATCACCTGCCACGGCTTGCCATGCTGGCGCTGGATGTCGAACGCCGGCGCGAACAGCGGCGGCACCGGGCGCGCGCCTTTGGACTCGGCCAGCATCTTCTGGCGGAAGTAGTCGTCGAAGGAGCCGCGCTCCTCGTCGCTGGGCGCGCGCTGCTCGATGCGCGGCGCGGCGGGCGGCTTGGCGGGCTTGGCGGCAATGGCGGGGCCAGCTGCCGCCAGCAGCAGCGCAAGATAGCCTGCCCGCATCAAATCGCCTTCATCACGATCTGGATCAGCAGGCCGCCGCCGTCGCGGTTGCGCACGTGCAGTTCGGCGCCGTGGCGCAGCATCACGCGGTCGACGATGGCCAGGCCCAGGCCGGCGCCGTTGGCCTGGCCGCGCGCGGCGTCAAGCCGGGTGAAGGGCTTGAGCAGCTGTTCGATCTGGTCGGCCGGCACGCCGTTGCCGTGGTCCTGCACTTCGATGATGACGCGGCGCGCGGTGTGCATGCCCTTCGTGCTGCATTTGATGTCGATCTCGGTGAGCTCGCTGCCGGGCGTCTTGCCGTAGCGGCGGGCGTTCTCGATCAGGTTGTTGATGACGCGCTTGAGGTCGGTGGCGTTGCCCATCACGTGCGCGTTGGCCACGATGTCGGTGCTGATGCGCACGTCCGGCAGGCGGCCGGCTTCATGCGCGGTGTCTTCCAGCAGCTCGCTGATGTCGACGTTGATGAAGCTCGACACCTCGGTCGGCTTGGCGTAGTCGAGGAACTGGCCGATGATGTCGTCCATCTGGCCGATGTCGGACTGGATGCCTTCGCGCGCCTCGTTCGACAGGTTGGCCATCTCCACCTCCAGCTGCATGCGCGCCAGCGGCGTGCGCAGGTCGTGCGAGATGCCGGCCAGGATCACGGCGCGGTCCGATTCCACCTGCTGCAGCTGCACCACCATCTGGTTGAAGCTGCGGTTGGCCTCCATGATTTCCATCGGGCCCTTTTCCGGCAGCGGGTCGGGGCGCTTGCCCTGCGCGAAGGCGCGGGTGGCCTGCGTCAGGCGGCGCAGCGGCAGGTTGATCAGGCTGGAGATGAAGGCCGCGCCCAGCAGCGACACCACCGACACCACGCTGGCCCAGCCCAGCCACTGGATGCCGGTCAGGCCGCGGATGCGTTCGCGTTCCAGCATCAGCCAGTAGGCATCGTCGTCGATCTTGAAGCTGACCCAGAAGCCGGCCACGCCGTTGACGCGGGCCGAGAAGCGGGTGTCCTCGCCCAGCTTGGCCTTGACCAGTTTCTGGATGTCGGGCATGAGCGCGTTGTCGGGCGGCGGATCGACCTTGTCGTCATCCTCCAGCGTGAACACGCGGATGCCTTCGTTGGACACCAGGTCGAACAGCAGCTCGCGCCGCAGTTCGGGCGCCGAGTGGGTGAGGGCGGCGTGGGTGATGGTGACCACCGAGATCACCTGGGAGGAGATCTGCTGCACCTGCGGCTCGTGCTGCACCACGCTGATCATGCCGACCCAGGCCGTCATGCTGGTGGTGGTCAGCGCGCCCAGCAGGAAGAAGGTGCGCCAGAACAGGCCGCTCTTCAGGCTGGCGACTCTAAACGTAAAGGGAAACTTCGACGGAAACTTCATGCGCGCGTCCGCGCCTTAGCGCGGCTGCCCCTCCGGAATGAACACATAGCCCAGGCCCCAGACGGTCTGGATGTACAGCGGGCTCGACGGATCGGGCTCGATCAGCTTGCGCAGGCGCGAGATCTGCACGTCCAGGCTGCGGTCGAACACTTCGTATTCGCGGCCGCGCGCCAGTTCCATCAGCTTTTCGCGCGACAACGGCTGGCGCGCGTGGCGGGCGAACACTTTTAGCACCGAGAATTCGCCGGTGGTCAGCGGCACGGTCTCGCCGTTTTTCTTCAGCGTGCGGGTGCCCAGGTCCAGGACGAACTGGCCGAACTCGAACGATTGCGGGGTTTCCGACGGCGCGCCGGGGATCTCGTCCGGGCCGCGGCGGCGCAGCACGGCGCCGATGCGGGCCACCAGCTCGCGCGGGTTGAATGGCTTCGGCAGGTAGTCGTCGGCGCCCATTTCCAGGCCGACGATGCGGTCCACGTCTTCGCCCTTGGCGGTCAGCATGATGATCGGCGTCTGGTCGCCGGCGCCGCGCAGGCGGCGGCAGATCGACAGGCCGTCTTCGCCCGGCAGCATCAGGTCCAGCACCAGCAGGTCGTAGCGCTCGCGCAGCCACAGCTTGTTCATGGCCGTCGCGCTCTCGGCGGTGAAGACGTTGAAGCCCTGCTCGGTCAGGTAGCGGCGCAGCAGGTCGCGCAAGCGCACGTCGTCGTCCACTACCATAATCTTGGCCTGGTGGCCATGCTGGTTAGCGGGGGTGTTGCCGGATTCAGTCGTTGTGCTAGTCATTGGGCCTGCCAAATTTGTCATATTCATGTTGCTATGGTAACGTCATAATCGCATTGCGAAAACGTCTGTGACAACCCATTACAAAGTGTTACAAACTTTACCCAATTCGTCTTACCCCCTCAGGTAAAGCATCATACACTCTGGGCATAGATTCAGCTTTCTAGGAACATCATGGGCATCGATCACAAAAAAAACTACGCGGCAGCAAGCGCAAATTTTTGCGTTCGATCCCTGTTGGGTGTTCTGCTGCTGAGCGGCGCCGCGATGGCGATGGCGCACGACGGTTCGTCGGAGCGCGACGCGCCCAACCGCGACGAGCCGCGCAGCCAGCCCGTGCGCGAAGCGCCGCCTGCGCGCCAGGCCGAACCCCGCCAGCTCGATCCGCGCGGCTACGAGGCCCGAGCCGAGGGCCAGCGCCGCGCCATGCAGGAAGCCGTCGGCCGCAACGCCGAAATGAACCACCGCACCGGCCGCCTGACACCCGATGAGCGCCGCGACCTGCGCCGCCAGATCAACGAAGCGGGCCAGGATATCTACGCCAACCCGCCGCGTAAATAGAGCGCGGCGAGGACGCTGCGCTTTGTTATAGGTTCAACATTGATCTGTAGCAATTAGTTCACAGTTGTGTAATGCACGCCACGAAAATCGCTTTCTTTTCCTTAGTCTGAGTGTAATATCTGTTAATTACACGCAATTGCCTTTCGGCCGCGTGCCGTTCGGAGGAAGATGGTGGTTCAAGAGGTTGCCCCTGCCGTGCAAGGTAAGGAGTCCCACGCTCCGGGGAGCGGCTTGCCTATCGGGCTGCTGAAGCGGCCGGACGGCATCTACATCGACCTGACGCTGTCGCCGCTGACGCTGACCGCCGCCATCAATGAAATCTTCCATTCCCACTGCTATTTCGCCGGCCTGAATTATCCCTTGCTGATCAAGGCGCTGTACGGCGTCGGCCCCGACACCGGCGCGCCGGGCATGGCGCGGCTGGCGGACGAGGTGCGCGTGATAGAGCCGCAGCGCGTGGCGCTGTACAAGAATCCGAAGATGGGACGCGGCTACGCTGAATACTATTTCGAGACGCTGTACCTGGACGAGATGACGCTGCCGGACGGCACCGTGATCCCGGAGCGGCCGACGCGGCTGGATGTCGACGAGTTCGTGGCCGAGATGTGGAACAAGGGCATCCTGTTCGGCATCGAGGTGGCGGCGGTGGCGGCGGCCATCGCGTCCACCAAGGCCGACCGCATCACCGTGGCCACCGAGCTGGAGCCGGAGCCGGGCCAGGATGCGACGGTGGTCGAAGTATCGTCCGACCTGCACCGCAGCGACGCGCCCAAGACCAAGGCCGACGGCCGCATCGACCTGAGCAGCTTCCAGAACCGCTTCCCGCAGATCAAGGCCAACGTGCGTTTGCTGAAGAAGCTGCCCGCCGTGCCGGGGCAGCCGGGCTTCGACCTGGCCGGCCGCATGACGCCGGCCGCCACGCCCAAGGACCTGACGCTGCGCTTCTTCGCCGGCGACGGCACCGATGCCGTGATGATGGGCGATGAAGAGTATCTGGTATCGACCCGCGAAGGTTTCCTGAACGTCGATGCCAAGTCCAACCGCATTTCCATCACCGATAAAATCGTCAGCAAGGATGGCGTCAGCGGCCGCACCACCGGCAACCTGGAACTGGCCGGCGCCTACGAGGAATTCGGCGACGTGCAGGAGCAGCGCGACGTCACCGGCGGCGACATCACGGTGCACGGCAACGTCTATGGCAACATCCATTCGCGCGGCGGCACCGTGGTGCTGGACAAGAACCTGGTCAGCGGCAGCATCGCCAACGCGGCCGGCAACATCACCGTCACCGGTGTCGCTTCGGGCTCGGTGATCTCCACCCGCAGCGGCGCGGTGCATATCGGCCGGGCCGAGAACTGCGTCATCTCCGGCACCATCGTGACGGTGGGCGAGGCCTCCAACTGCGAGATCATCGCCGAGGAAATCCGCATCGAAGTGGCCGAGGGCTGCGCGGTGGCCGGCCGTAACGTCGAAATCGAAAACGCCGGCCCGCGCCGCCGCACCGAGATGGTCATTTATGTGCTGGTAAAGGACGTCAGCCAGTTCGACCAGGAGATCGCCGACCTGGAACTACGGGTGGCGGGCTTCGAGGCGGCCAACCTGACGGCGCAGCAGGAGGCCGAGCGCATCGCGGCCGTGCCGGATGTGCGGCGCTACCTGGCGCTGGCCGAGAAATTGCGGGCGCAGGAACTGCAGCTGACCGCCGACCAGGGCCAGCACCTGCGCAAGATCGCCGGCGCGGTGGCGACCGAATTGCAGGCCATCGCCAAGCTGCGCACCGACCTGCAAGCCGGCCAGACGCAGCAGAAGCTATTGCAGGACAAGCTGGCCCGCGTGATCGAGCAGAAGGCGGAAGCGGCGGGCATCGCGCGCTGCGGCCTGCACATGGTCAGCGGCGATACGATGGTGCGCACCATGCCGTTCCTGGCCGACGTCGCGGCGCTGACGCAGCTGCCCGCCAAGGACATCAAGCAGCGCCTGCGCGGTTCGCCCAGCGGCGGCGAGGTGCTGTTCAGCGACAGCGCCGGCTCGCTGGACTGGCACCTCAACGCGCGGCCGCGGCCTGTGGCGGGCTAGCCAAGGTGCGCGCACAAGGCCCGCGGTTCATGCTAATCTAGATTCAACATTACAAAGTGAAGAAGCGCTGTCTGGCCGGGCGGCGTTTCGACGTACATTTTTCTGGGGATTACTGTGTCTGATGACGCGACGGCGCTGGACTTAAACGCGGAGAGCGAGCTGCCCGCAGCGATCGTCAAGCGCGCGGACGGGGTCTATTTCGCCGCCGGCGCCTCGACCGTTTCCTGCCTGTCGGCGATCAGCCAGGTCTTCCTCGGCAGCGCCTATTTCGCCAGGCTCGATTACGCCGTTTTCATCAAGCTGCTCTACAACTGCGGCCCGGACCTGCCGGCCAACCTGACCGGCAAGCCCTTGATACGCTTCGCCGACAGCATCGAGCCGTTCCATCCGCCGCGCCGGGCGCTGTACAAATCCGTCAAGATCATCAACGGCGAGGCCGAATACTATTTCGAGCCGGTGTTCTTCGAGGTGCCGGGCATGCCGCCGCAACCGGCGCGCCTGAACTTCGACGAATTCGTTTCCGACATGTGGGTCAAGGGCATACGCTTCGGCATCGACGCGCCGGCCGTGCGCGACGTCATCGCCAGCGGGCGCCTGGCGCGCATCATCGTCGCCCGGCGGCTCAACGCCACGCCGGGGCGCGACGCCGCCATCGTCGAAGTGTCGCAGGATATCCATCGCAGCAACGCGCCGCGCGAAAAGTCGGACGGCAAGCTCGATTTGCAGGCCTTCCAGAACCGCTTCCCGCAAGTCAAGCCCAACGTCAAGTTGCTGCGCAAGGTGCCGCGCACGGCGGGCGTGCGCGGTTATGAATTGTCGGGCATTGTGATAGAGCCGCCGGTTCCGCGCGATATCGAATTGAGCAGCGTGGCCGGCGAGGGCACGGTGATCGAGCACCTGCGCGACGGCGAGTTCCTGGTGTCGGCGGTGGAGGGCTTCCTCAGCGTGGACCCGGGCAGCAAGCGCCTGTCGATCGGCCCCAAGATCATCAGCCGCGAAGGCGTCAGCGCGCGCACCACCGGCAATCTGCAGCTGACCGGCGAGTACGAGGAATTCGGCGACGTGCAGGAGCAGCGCTCGGTCGAAGGCGGCAACATCACCATCCACGGCGACGTGTTCGGCATCATCGTCTCGCGCGGCGGCGACATCGTCCTGAGCCGCAACCTGATGGGCGGCACCGTCACCAACGCCGATGGCGGCATACGGGTGCAGGGTGTGGCTTCCGGCTCGGTGCTGCAGACGAAGCGCGGCGAGGTGACGCTGGCGCGTGCGGAGAGCTGCATCATCTCCGGCACGCGGGTGGTGATCGGCGAGGCGAGCAACTGCGAGATCATGGCCGAGGAAGTGGTGATTAAGGTGGCCGAGGGCTGCGCCATCGCCGCGCGCAAGATCGAGATCGCCAGCGCGGGGCCGCGCAAGCAGAACGAGATGCTGCTCTACACGCTGGTGCCGGACACCTCCAAGTTCGACAAGAAGATCGCCGAGCTGCAGCCGAAGGTGCAGCACGCGGCGCACGAGGCCAGCCTGCGCAAGGCGGAGATCGACGCCATCACCGGCCAGACCGAGGTGCGCAATTATCTGACGCTGGCCACCCGTGTGCGCAAGCGCGAGGTGATGCTGACGCCGGAGCAGGAGCCGCTGTTCCACAAGATGGCGGCTGCGGTGGGGCCGTCGCTGAAGGCGGTGGCGAAGATTTCGCTGGCGATGAAGGCGGCCCAGGTGCAGCAGGAGCAGGCGCAGGAAGAGGTCAACCAGGTGCAGCGGCAGAAGGCCTCCGTGATGAGCGGCTCGCGCTGCGTGGTGCAGGCGTTGACCGGCGACGTGCTGCTGCGGACCATGAGCTTCGTGCCGGACGGCCCGCCGGCGTATGACCGGCCGGCCAAGGAGGTCAAGGCCAAGGTGCGTACCACGGCGGCCGGCATGAGCACCATCTATGCCGGCGGCGCCGGGCCGATCGCCTGGGCGCCGACGACGGATTAGCCTACAGGCTGATTTTGCCGCGCAGTTGTTTGCGCTCGCCGTCCTTGGCCTTGCCGTCCAGGCGCTTGCGCTGCGAGCTGCGGGTGGGCCTGGTCGGACGGCGCACGGCGGGCAGCACGGCCACGCTGTCGACCAGTTCCTGCAGGCGGCGCAAGGCCTCCTCCTTGTTCGCTTCCTGGCTGCGCGATTGCTGCGCCTTCAACACCACCACGCCGTCCTTGGTGATACGCTGGTCGCGCATGGCCAGCAGGCGTTCCTTGATATGCTCCGGCAGCGACGAGCTGGCGATGTCGAAGCGCAGATGCACCGCGCTCGAAACCTTGTTGACGTTCTGGCCGCCCGGGCCCTGGGCGCGGATGGCGTTGAACTCCACTTCGTTCACATCGATCACGGCGCAAACCTCACCGGCTGCGCCACCGACCACGACTCGCCTTCGGTGTCGTGCGTGCGGCGGCTGACGATGTCGCGGAACAGCGGGTGCAGCATGGCTTCCTCGGTGCGCAGCACCGGCGAGACGCAGCAGTCGGCGGTGGCGAAGGCTTCGGTCCATTGCGCCAGCGTGCGGTTGGCGAACAGCGCGTCCAGTTCGGCCTTGAGCGCCATCGCATCCTCGCCGCCGACCTGCTGGCCGAGCTGCCAGTGGCGCGGCTTCAGGTCCGGCCGTTGCAGCACGTCGCAGCAGCCCTGCCAGAACTTGAGCTCCAGCGCACCGACCGCCATGTAGCGGCCGTCCGCCGTGCGGTAGACGTTGTAGCAGGGGACGCCGCCGGTCAGCAGGTCGCGGCCCGGCGCGGCCGGTGCGCCGTTGTTGACCGCCACCAGCGGCATGATGTTATGCGCCATCACGGCGGCCGTCATGGAGACGTCGACGAAGCGGCCGGCGCCGCCCATCTTGACCGCCACCAGCGCCGCCAGGATGCCCTGCAGCGCCGATTGCGCGCCGCCCAGCAGGTCGCCCACCTGCAGGTTGGGCAGCGCGGGCACGCCGTCGGCGCCGGCGTTCTGGTCCAGCATGCCGGCATAGCCGATGTAGTTGATATCGTGCCCGGCCAGCTGCGCAAAGGGGCCGTGCTGGCCGTAGCCGGAGATCGCGCACATCACCAGCCTGGGATTGCGCTGGCGGAGCGTCTGCCAGCCCAGGCCGAGTTTATCCATCACGCCGGGGCGGAAGCTTTCGACCAGCACGTCGGCCGTCTCCACCATCGCCAGCAGCTGCTCGCGGTGCGCGGCGTCCTTCAGGTCCAGCCGCATCATCCGCTTGCCGCGGTTGACGGCGACGAAGAACTGCGATACCTCCTTGCGCACCGGCCCCATGACGCGCGCGTAGTCGCCGGGACCGGGATCTTCGATCTTGATCACTTCCGCGCCCATGTCCGCCAGGTGCATGGTGGCGACGGGGCCGGGCAGCAATCGGGTCAGGTCCAGCACACGGATGCCGCTGAGGGGGAGGTCTGTAGTCATGAATTCATTGTAGCAAACCAGCCGCCGCGAGCCGGGTGAATATTGACGCCGCTCAACGACCGGAGCGGGGGGCGAAGGTAGGATGGCACATGCCTGTTACCGCACGTCCCGGACGAAAGGATCATTATGCCTTCATCGACTATGCAAGCCACCAGCGCCGACACTGCCGTTGCGCCGGGCCAATATCTGGTGTTCCGGCTGGGTGGTCTCGACTACGCGCTGGACTTCAGCAAGGTGCAGGAGTTGCGGCCACTGAAGGCACTGGAGCGGTTTTCGTCGGAAGGGGAGATCGTGGCCGGGGTTGCGGTGTCGCGCGGCGTGATCATGCCGATCGTCGACATGCGCATCGCCTTCGGGCCCAAGCCGCCCGAGCACGATCCGCTGACGGATGTGATCATCCTCAAGCTGTCGAGCTGCGTGATGGGGATGGTGGTGGATGGTGTGACCGATATCGTGCAGCTGACGCTGGGGCAGATCCAGCCCATCCCCGGCGCCAGCGCGGTGGAATACCTGGTCGGCATCGGCGAAGCGGACGGGCGCCGGTTGATCGTGGTCGACATCGATAAGCTGATGTCGATCCAAAAAGTAAAGATGGGCGCCCGCCAGGCCGCTTGACGGCCGTTTGGTTAGGCCAGCGCTTCCAGCTGCTCCTGCAACTCCAGCCATTCCGCTTCCAGCTGGCCGAGGTCCTTGGTGAAGAAGGACTGATCGGCCAGCAGCTGTTTCAGCTTGGGCTTGTTGGCGGCGTCGTAGATCGACGACTCGCCCAGGGCCGCATCCACTTCGGCTTTCTGCGCGCTGCGCTTGGCGATCTGGTCGTCCAGGCGCTTGATCTTCTGCTCCAGCGGCTTGCGCAGCGTGGCCAGGCGCTGGCGGTCTTCCGCTTCCTTGCGCTTCTGTTCCTTGCTGTTGACCACCGGCGCCGCAGACGGCGGCGGCGCGACCGGCGAGGCGACCGGGAACTCGGTCTTGTTGGCCTTGCCGGCGGCGGGCAGCACGTCGGTGCCTTTGCCCATCTTGGTCTGCAGCAGCCAGTCCTTGTAGTCATCCAGGTCGCCGTCGAACGGCTGCAGCTTGCCGTCGGCGACGATGATGAACTGGTCGGTGGTGGCGCGCAACAGGTGGCGATCGTGCGATACCACCACCAGCGTGCCTTCGAACTGCGCCAGCGCTTCGGTCAGCGCCTCGCGGGTTTCCAGGTCCAGGTGGTTGGTCGGTTCATCGAGCAGCAGCAGGTTGGGGCGCTGCCAGACGATCAGGGCCAGTGCCAGGCGGGCCTTCTCGCCGCCGGAGAACGGCGCGATCGAGCTGGTGACCATGGTGCCGGGGAAGTTGAAGCCACCCAGGAAGTTGCGCAGCTCCTGTTCGCGCACGGTCGGTGCGATCTTCGCCAGGTGCCATAGCGGCGATTCGTCGTGGCGCAGCATCTCCACCTGGTGCTGGGCGAAGTAGCCGATGTTGAGGCCCTTGCCCATGGTGGCGTCGCCGGTCAGCGGCGACAGTTCGCCGGCGATGGTCTTGATCAGCGTGGACTTACCGGCGCCGTTCACGCCCAGCAGGCCGATCCGCTGGCCGATCTGCAGCGAGAACTTGATGTTGTTGACGATGGTCTTGTGGGTGATCTCGCCGGTTTTTTCGTCTTCGATCTTGTAGCCTGCGTCGACGTCTTCCATCACCAGCAGCGGATTCGGGGCGCTGAGCGGCTCGCGGAATTCGAACGAGAATTCGGCGGCGGCGCGCAGCGGCGCCAGTTCTTCCATCTTGGCCAGCGCCTTCATGCGGCTCTGCGCCTGGCGGGCCTTGGAGGCCTGCGCCTTGAAGCGGTTGACGAAGGACTCCAGGTGGGCGCGCTTGCGCTGCTGCTTTTCCAGCGCGCCGGCGGCCAGGATCATCTGCGCCGCGCGCTGGCGTTCGAAGGACGAGTAGTTGCCGGAGTAGCGCTTCAGTTTGCGCTCGTCGATGTGCACCACCACGTTGACCACTTCGTCGAGGAAGTCGCGATCGTGGGAGATGATCAGCAGCGTGCCGGTGTAGCGTTTGAGCCAGTCTTCCAGCCAGATGATCGCGTCCAGATCCAGGTGGTTGGTCGGTTCATCGAGCAGCAGCAGGTCGGAAGGGCACATTAGCGCCTGCGCCAGGTTCAGGCGCATACGCCAGCCGCCGGAGAAGCTGGCTACCGGCTGCTGCATCTGGTCGATCGAGAAGCCAAGGCCCAGCAGCAGCTGCTCGCCGCGCGACTGCACGGTGTAGGCGTCGGCATCGGCCAGCGCGCTGTAGATCTCGCCGATGGCGATGCCGTTCTCGGACGATTCAGGCTCCGATTCAAGGCGTGCCAGTTCCGCTTCCAGCTTGCGCAGGGTGACATCGCCGTCGATGGCGTAGTCGAGCGCCGCGCGCTCCAGCGGCGGGGTTTCCTGCGCCACGTAAGCGACGCGCCATTTGGCCGGGAAGTCGATCTCGCCCTGGTCCGGGTGCAGCTCGCCGCGCATCATCGCGAACAGGCTGGATTTGCCGGCGCCGTTGGCGCCGATCAGGCCAATCTTGTCGCCGGGGTTGAGGGTGACATCGACCTGTTCCAGCAGCGGCTTAATACCGCGCATCAGGCTTACTTGAATAAAGCGAATCATCTTGGTCTTTGAATGGTGGAGGCTAGTGTGCGCCAACCCGCAAACCGGGGTCTGACCCCGCACGGGGTCAGACCCCATGCGTCGCGGGTTGCGGGGTGCTTACAGCTTGAGTTGGTCGGCCGTCAGCAGGAATACCATGTCGTCGCCGTTGCTGGTGGTGAGCCAGGTCAGGCCCAGTTCACCGAAGGCCGCTTCGGCGAACTCGCGCTCATTGCCGATTTCGACGATCAGGATGCCGTCGTCGGTCAGGCGCTCGGCGGCGCCGGCGACGATCTTGCGCACCAGGTCCATGCCGTCCTTGCCGCCGTCCAGCGCCAGTTCAGGCTCGGCGCGGTACTCCATCGGCAGCTTGCTCATCGACGACGAGTTCACATACGGCGGATTGGTGATGATCAGGTCATATTTCTTGTCCGGTACATTGGCGTACAGGTCGGACTGGATCAGCGTCAGGCGGTCTTCCAGCTTGTAGGTGGCGACGTTTTTCTTCGCCACTTCCAGCGCGTCGGCCGAGATGTCCACCGCGTCCACGTGCGCATCCGGGAAGGCGTCGGCCAGCATGATGGCCAGGCAGCCGGAGCCCGTGCACAGTTCCAGCACGTTGCTGACGTTTTCAGGCTCGTTGACCCACGGCGCGAAGTACTGCGGGATCAGTTCCGCGATGAAGGAGCGCGGCACGATGGTGCGCTCGTCCACGTAGAAGTTGTAGGTGCCCAGCCACGCTTCGTTGGTGATGTAGGCGGCCGGCACGCGCTCGTTGGTGCGGCGGTCGATGACAGCCATGACCGCGGCGATTTCCTCCGGCAGCAGCTTAGCGTCCAGGAACGGGTCCAGGCGGTCCAGCGGCAGCTTGAGCGTGTGCAGGATCAGGTAGGCCGCTTCGTCGAAGGCTTCGACGCTGCCGTGGCCGAAGAACAGCTCGGCGGCGTTGAAGCGGGTGACGGCGTAGCGCAACAGGTCGCGCGGCGTGGTGAAAGGAGTCGTGTTCATGGCTATCTCGGTAAAATGCTGTCATACCCGCGAAAGCGGGTATCCATGCCGAGCGGGATTGGATACTCGGTATGGGTACCCGCTTTCGCGGGTACGACGTTAACTCAGCAGGTTTTCCAGCGTGCGGCGATAGATATTCTTCAGCGGATCGACAAAACGCAGCTCGATATGCTCGTCGATCTTGTGGATACTTGCGTTGGGAGGCCCGAATTCTATCACCTGAGGGCAGATCTGAGCGATAAAGCGTCCGTCCGAGGTGCCGCCGGTGGTTGACAATTCGGTATCGACGCCGGTTTCCGACTTGATCGCGGCCGACAGCGCATCGCTCAAGACGCCGCGCGGCGTCAGGAAGGGCAGGCCGCTCAGCGCCCATTTCAGGTCGTAGTGCAGATTGTGCTTGTCCAGGATGGCGTGCACGCGGCGCTTCAGTTCCTCGTGGGTGCTGGCGGTCGAGAAGCGGAAGTTGAAGTCGATGATCATCTCGCCGGGGATGACGTTGTTGGCGCCCGTGCCGGCGTTAATGTTGGACATCTGCCAGGAGGTCGGCAGGTAGTACTCGTTGCCCTCGTCCCAGCGCTCCGCCACCAGCTCGGCCAGCGCGGGCGCGGCCAGGTGGATCGGGTTGCGCGCCAGCTGCGGGTAGGCGATGTGGCCCTGCACGCCCTTGATCGTCAGCTTGCCCGACAGCGAACCACGGCGGCCGTTCTTGATCATGTCGCCCAGGGTTTCATCGGAGGTCGGCTCGCCGACGATGCAGTAGTCCAGCGTCTCGCCGCGCTCCTTGAGGATATTACAGACCACCACCGTGCCATCGATGGCCGGGCCTTCCTCATCGCTGGTGATCAGGAAGGCGATCGAGCCCTTATGGTCGGCGTGGGCGGCGACGAACTCCTCGCAGGCCACCACGAAGGCGGCGATCGAGGTCTTCATGTCGGCGGCGCCACGGCCATACAGCTTGCCGTCGCGGTGGGTGGGGTTGAAGGGCTCCGAGCGCCATTGCTCGACCGGGCCGGTGGGCACCACGTCGGTATGGCCGGCGAACACCAGCACCGGCGAGGTGGTGCCGCGACGCGCCCACAGATTGGTCACGCCGTTCGATTCGATCACCTCGCAGGCGAAACCCAGCGGCGACAGCAAATCGATCAGGTGCTGCTGGCAGCCTTTATCGTCCGGGGTGACAGAGGAGAGGGCGATCAGCTTTTCGGTCAGCGCCAGGGTCTTGGATGGAGTCATTTTTATTTGTCGAAGATTTGTTTGTACTGGGCGTCGGAGAAGGAAACGGCGAAGGTGCCGTCCTTGTCCAGCACCGGGCGCTTGATCACGGACGGATTTTCCAGCATCAGCGCGATGGCGCTTTCGTCGTCGACGATGGAGGCTTTGCGCTCGTCGGACAGCGCGCGCCAGGTCGTGCCTTTTTTATTCACCAGCACATCGCGCGACAGGTGTTTGAGCCAGCCGGCGACGATCTCGCGCGTCAGGCCCTGCTTTTTAAAATCGTGGAACACAAAATCCTGCTGCGCGCCGGCCAGCCAGACGCGGGCCTTTTTGACGGTGTCGCAGTTCGGGATGCCGTAGAGGGTGGTTGTCATGTGCTTGAATTGGGATGAAGACGGCGGAAGGCCGACAGAATACCATGTCTCCGTCCCGAAATCCCGCCGGCAGCCCCGATAACGGCCTCCAGCTATGTCAATTTGATATCTCTGTTGATCGAAATGGCATTGGTGGTCGCCGCGTCCATTGCCTACTATGGATCGGGCGGCTTGATCCTTGCAAGGGACTGACGGCAGCCTTGCAAGATATTTAAGACATTTACCATGTTCAGGAGCCGCAGGATGGAATTGCAGAAGAAACCGACCAAGGAACAGATCCGTCACTACCTGGGCGAGCGACAGGCGCAACACTGCCCGCCGCCGTCCATTGTCGATATCCGTCGGCAGCTGGGTTGGGGCCTGGTGCAAACAGTGGAGAAGGACCGGCGCGAGATTCCCGACTAGGTATTTAACGTGAACTCGGTGAACGACGCCTCGTCCGGCGGCGATTTGGCTTCCGGTTCGGCCTGGGCGTTCTTGCTGTCCGGGCCATTATTCAGGAGCCACAGCAGGTTGGTGGCGGAATCGGCGTTGGCCAGCGCTTCGTCCTGGCTGATCAGCCCATCCTGCACCAGCTTGAGCAGGGCCAGTTCGAACGACTGCGAGCCGGGCGACATGCTCTTCTCCATCGCTTCCTTGATTTGGCCGATTTCGCCTTTTTCGATCAGGTCCGAGATGTAGCGGGTGTTGACCATCACTTCCACCGCCGCCGTGCGGGTGCCGCCGTTGATCGAGCGGACCAGCCGCTGCGAGACGATGGCCTTGACCGTCGACGACAGGTCCTGCAGCAGCGCGGCGCGGTTTTCGATCGGGTAGAAACTGATAATACGGTTTAGCGCGTTATAGCTGTTGTTGGCGTGCAGGGTCGCCAGCACCAGGTGGCCAGACTGCGCGTAGGCCAAGGCTGCGGCCATGGTTTCCTTGTCGCGGATCTCGCCGATCAGGATGCAGTCCGGTGCCTGGCGCATCGAGTTGCGCAGCGCGGTGTAGAAGTCCTTGGCGTCGCTGCCGATCTCGCGCTGGTTGACGATGGATTTTTTATTCTTGAACAGGTACTCGATCGGGTCTTCCAGCGTCAGGATATGGCCGGAGCGCAGTTCGTTGCGGTGGTCCAGCATCGAGGCGATGGTGGTGGACTTGCCGGAGCCGGTCGAGCCGACCAGCAGCAGCAGGCCACGTTTTTCCATGATCAGGTCCGCCAGCACCGGCGGCAGCTGAAGATCGGCTAGCACCGGTATGGTGGCCGGCACGAAGCGGAATACGGCGGAGATGGTGCCGCGCTGCTTGAACGCGGAGAGGCGGAAGCGGCCCATGTTCGGCACCGACACGCCCATGTTCAGTTCATTGGTCGCGGCCAGTTCCTCCATCTGCGCGGGGGAGGCGATCTCCGACAGCAGCGAGTGGATGTTGTCCGGTTCGAGCTTTTGCTGATTGATGGGGATCAGGTTGCCGTTGATCTTGATGTGTACCGGCGAATTCACCGCAAAGAACATGTCCGACGCGTTCTTTTCCTTCATCAGCTGGAACAGGCGTTCCATGGCCATGGCACTCTCCTTAGTTTTACCCCTGAACCTAGATGCCGGGGTCGGACCCGGTGGGTCCGACCCCATGCCCACGCCTTAGCCGCAGGCCTCGATTCAGCCGAAGGGTCAGATACCGCGCAGCAGTTCGTTGATGCCGGTCTTGGCGCGGGTTTTTGCATCCACGCGCTTGACGATGACCGCGCAGTACAGCGAGTACTTGCCGTCGTCCGAAGGCAGGTTGCCCGATACGACCACCGAACCCGCAGGCACGCGGCCGTAGGTCACTTCGCCGGTGGCGCGGTCGTAGATCTTGGTCGACTGGCCGATGTACACGCCCATCGAGATCACCGAGTTCTCTTCGACGATCACGCCTTCGACGATTTCCGAACGGGCGCCGATGAAGCAGTTGTCTTCGATGATGGTCGGATTGGCCTGCATCGGTTCGAGCACGCCGCCGATGCCGACGCCGCCGGACAGGTGGACGTTCTTGCCGATCTGCGCGCACGAACCGACGGTGGCCCAGGTGTCGACCATCGCGCCTTCATCGACGTAGGCGCCGATGTTGACGTAGGAAGGCATCAGCACCACGTTCTTGGCGATGAAGGAGCCACGGCGCGCCACGGCAGGCGGAACCACGCGGAAGCCGCCCTTGGCGAAATCTTCTGCGGTGTAGTTGGCGAACTTGGTCGGAACCTTGTCGTAGAACTGCATGGTGCCGTCGGACGGCATCTGCACGTTGTTCTCGAGGCGGAAGGACAGCAGCACGGCTTTCTTGACCCACTGGTTCACAACCCAGTCGCCGGTGGTTTTTTCGGCCACGCGGATGGAGCCGGCGTCCAGGCCTGCGATCACGTGCGAAACCGCGTCGCGCAGTTCGGCGGTGCCGTTACCTGGGTTGATGTTGGCGCGGTCTTCCCATGCCTGGTCGATGATTTGCTGGAGTTGTTGGCTCATGATGTGCGATCTTATTTGTTGAGGTTTTTGCAGAATTGGACGATGCGCTGCGCAGCTTCCAGGCCTTCTTCCGTCTCGGCGACCAGCGCCATGCGGATGCGGTTGCGGCCCGGATTGGCGCCGTGGGCGTCGCGCGCCAGGTAGCTGCCCGGCAGTACGGTGACATTATATTCGGCGTACAGGCGCTGGGCGAATTCGGTGTCCGACAGGCCGGTCTGGCTGACGTCGGCCCACAGGTAGAAGCCGGCGTCCGGCAGTTCGACCTGCAGCACTTCCTGCAGCAGCGGCGTGATGGCGGCGAATTTGGCGCGGTATTTTTCGCGGTTCTGTTCGACGTGGGTTTCGTCGTTCCAGGCCGCGATCGAAGCAGCTTGCACGGAAGGGCTCATGGCTCCGCCGTGATAGGTGCGGTACAACAGGAATTTTTTCAGTACATCGGCGTCGCCGGCCACGAAGCCGGAGCGCATGCCCGGCACGTTGGAGCGTTTCGACAGGCTGCTGAACACCACCAGGCGCGCGTAGGGCTTGTCGACCGTGGACAGGCCCAGCGTGTGGGCCGCTTCCAGCGCGCCCAATGGTGCCTTCTCGCCGTGATAGATCTCGGAGTAGCACTCGTCGGCGGCGATGATGAAGTTGTAGCGCTCGGACAGGGCGAACAGGTTCTCCCAGTCGGTCAGTGTCAGCACGGCGCCAGTCGGATTGCCGGGGGAGCACAGGAACAGCAGCGATACGCGCTCCCAAACCGAGGATGGAATGCTGTCGTAGTCGCAGCCGAAGTTGCGTGCCGGGTCGGAGTTGACGAAGTACGGCTCGGCGCCGGCCAGATAGGCCGCGCCTTCGTAGATCTGGTAGAACGGATTCGGGCTGACCACCAGCGATTTGGCGGCCGGGTCGATCACGGTCTGCGCCAGTGCGAACAGCGCCTCGCGCGAGCCGTTCACCGGCAGCACCTGGGTGGCCGGGTTCAGTTTGGGAATACCATAGCGGCGTTCCAGCCAGCCGGCGATGGCGCCGCGCAGCGCGTCCGAGCCGATGGTGGTCGGGTAGCTGGCCAGGCCGTCCACATTGTCGATCAGCGCCTGCTGGATGAACTGCGGCGTAGGATGTTTGGGTTCGCCCATGCCCAGGCTGATGGCCTTGTGCTGTGGGCTGGCGGTCACCTGCGCGAACAGCTGGCGCAGTTTTTCGAACGGATAGGGTTGCAGCTTGTCGAGATGTGGATTCACTTGGCGGACCGGATGCGGAGCGTTGAAAAAAGAGCAGTGTAGACAACCATTATAGCGCCTCTGCGCAGGCCTCGTCATACGGCGGCTGGCAGACTTGCTATCAATGCTAAATAATAAACATGTGAGATACTGCGGCCCACGGTTCACATAGAGGTCAGGCATGGAACAGGATGAAACGACGATGGAGGCGGGCGTCAGCCGGCAGGTGATGGCGCTGCGCCTGGCGACCGGGCTGGCGCAGGGAGCGCTGCTGTATTGGCTGTACCAGGCCGACCGGGGCGGCTGGTGGCCGGCCGGCACGCCGTATGTGATGACGCCCCTGTTGATGGCGTGCTCGCTGCTGCCGGCGATGCTGATCTCGGCCATGGGGCACCTGGCGCCGAAGAAGGTGGCGCAATGGATGGCGGTCGCCACTGGTGTGGTGCTGATTATGGGCCTGCATGCCGTCAGCCGCGAGGCAGGCGTGGGGCGGGGCGCCGGCGAGCTTGCGAAAGGCGCGTTCACCTCGATGTCGGGTCCCGTGATGATCTTCGGTGCGGTCTTCATGTACATCGCCCATTCGCTGGTGATGGCGGGGGCATCGGACAAGCGCCGTGTCGCCAGCTACGACACGTATTTTGAGCTGGCGTGGAAGCTGGCAGTGCAACTGAAGTTCTCGGCCTTCTTCGTCGGCGCGCTGTGGCTGGTGCTGCTGATGGGTAGCGGCCTGTTTGCGATGGTGAAGCTTGGCTTCCTCAAGCATATGATGGAAGAGTCGTGGTTTGTGGTGCCGGTGATCTGCTTCGCCTGGTCGTGCGCGATGCATATCACGGACGTGCGGCCGGCCATCGTGCGCGGCATCCGCAGCCTGCTGCTGGTGCTGCTGTCGTGGATACTGCCGGTGGCGGCGCTGATCGTCAGCGGTTTCCTGTGCGCGCTGCCGTTCACGGGGCTGGATGCATTGTGGGCGACGCGGCACGCCACCTCGCTGCTGCTGGCGGCGGACGCGGTGCTGATCGTGCTGATTAACGCCGCCTTCCAGAATGGCCATGCCAAGGCGGCGCTGGTGGTGCGGGTGAGCGCGCGCGTGGCTTCGCTGTTGGTGCTGCCGCTGACGGCCATCGCCATCTATGCGCTGGGCTTGCGGGTGTACGACTACGGTTGGACCTCGGATCGTGTGATCGCCGCCGCATGCCTCGTGGTGGCAAGCTGCTACGCGCTGGGCTACGCCTGGGCGGCGCATCGTTATGAGACCTGGCTGGGCCCCATCGCCAACGTCAACGTGGCGACGGCTTTCGTGGTGCTGGCGGTGCTGCTTGCCTTGTTCACGCCCATCGCCGATCCGGTGCGACTGTCGGTGAACAATCAGGTGGCGCGGCTGGAGAAGGGCCGTACCAAGGCCGCCGAATTCGATTTCCGCTATCTGCGTTTCGAAGGACAGCGCTACGGGCTGGAGGCCTTGACGCACCTGTCGCAGCAGGCCAGCGGCCCGGATGCGGCACTGATACGCGACCTGGCCACCAAGGCTTTGAAGGAACCTAACCGTTGGGGTCCAGGCTCGCAGGTCCCATCGGTATCGATAGCCGACAACGTCAAGGTATGGCCGCCTACTGCCAAGCTGCCGGCCGGCTTCGCGGCCCAGAGGTGGAGCCCCATGGACGATCAGGCGATCCTGCCATGCCTGGTGAGCCGTGGCAGCAACTGCGATGCGTTGGTGCTTGATGTCGACGGCGACGGCAAGCCGGAAGTCCTGCTGTTTAACGCCGGCCGCTACATGCCGGCACCGCTCTACACCGAACGCGCCGACGGCAAGTGGGCGGTGGCCGGCCATCTCGATGCCAGCGGCAGCGAGTGCGCTCCGTTGATCGAGAAGCTGAAGGCAGGCCAGTACGCGCTGGTCGCGCCGCGCATGAAGGCGCTGGAGGTGGCGGGGCAGCTATTGCAGTTCCAGTCGGAGTTCGGCGCGGACGACTGCAAACTAATCAAGGCAGCAAAGTAGCCGGCAGAGGGCCGTTCTGCAAAGGGCAGGCCTCCATGTTCTCGCCCAACCTGCGAACCAATTCGCCGCGCAGGGTGTGCAGGCCGTCGATGCGCTTGTCGATGTCTTCCAGCTTGCGCTCGAGCGCTGCGCGCAGTTGGGGCGCGGACGATTCCGGTTCGGCCAGCAGCGGCAGGTCGGCTTCGATTTCGCCGAGCGTGAAGCCCAGCGTTTGCGCCAGGCGGATATAGCGCAGCCAGTCCACCGCTTCCGGCGGATAGTCGCGGTAGCCGTTGGCGCTGCGGCGCGCGCGCAGCAGGCCGCGCTTCTCGTAGAAGCGCAAGGTATCCCGGCTTAGCCCCGTGGCGCTGGCGATTTCTCCAATTTGCATGCCCAGGCTCCAAATATCGATTGACCCTGGAGTGTACTCCAGGCTTTAGCATGGCTCCATCTTATTCCAGGAGACGTCATGCTTGCACCATCCACCTTCCGTAAAATTGTCCTCGGCAGCGCCATCTACGATCTGATCGTGACGGCGCCTTTCGCCACGCCGTGGAGCTTCGCTTTCGCCCGCGCCCAGCTGGACGACATCAACCAGCGGCTGGGCGGCGCCGCGTTGCCGGCGTTTGAACCGTTCCACGTGCTGTTCGCCTGTCTGCTCGGCAGCGTGGTGTTGGTGTGGTCGCTGCTGCGCATCAGCGATCCTCAGCAGCGCTTCGGCCGTTTCGACGGCGCGGCGCGGCTGCTGTTTTCGACCTGGATGATCTGGACGCTGGCGGTCACCGGCGCGCCGCTGCTTTGGCTGTTTATCGTGCCGGAGATGGCTTTCTGCGTGGCGCAGTGGCTGCCGGTGCGGGAAATGAAGGCGCTTAGCGCTTGAGGAGTGCCGTCTCCAGTTCATCCGTGCTGCGCACATGGCCGATGAAGGGGAAGATGTTCTGCACCGCGAACTGGTGCATCTCCGCCTTCAGACTGGACATCGCGTCATGCGCAAACACCAGCGCGTAGCCCTGGTCGAAGGCTGCGCGAGCAGTGGATTCGACCCCGAAGTTGGTGGCGATACCGCCCATGATGAGCGTACGGATGCCGCGGCGGCGCAACTGCTGGTCCAGTTCCGTGCCATGGAACGCCCCCCACTGGCGTTTGGCGATCACAATGTCGCCCGCCTGGCAGCCTGCCTGCTCGACTAGTTCGGACGCTTGCGGCGGTGGTGGTGGGGCGGACGGATCGCGGGCCAGCGAGATATCTGCCGGCAGGCGCAGTAGCTCGTTAACCAGTACGCGGACATAGACCACGGTACCGCCGCCGCGGCGCACGGCGTCGGCCAGGCGGGCACCGTTGGCCGCCACCTGCTGCGCCGTATGCGGCGCCAGCTCCCGTGCCACGTTGCTGTGCTGTAGATCGATCAATACCAGGGCTGTGCTGGAAGGTTCGAGATTCATTGTTGGCTCCTTAAATGTGAGGGTGTCCTCAGATAATTATAGGCCGAATTCGTTTATAATGTGAGGATGCCCTCAGATATTGAAAAAAACGCCAGGCGCAAGCCGCAGCAACTGCGCGGCGAACAGCGCATGGCGGCCATGCTGGATGCCGCAGCGGCCGTGTTTGCGCAAGCCGGCTACGACGCCGCGACCATGACCGCCATCGCCGAGCGATCCGGTTCGTCCATCGGAGCCTTGTATCAGTATTTTCCCAACAAGCTGGCCCTGGCGAAGGCGCTGCGTGAGCATTACGGCGAGGAGATGGCGCGTCGCTGGACGACGCTGATTGCCGATGCCTCGCAACTGAGCATCGCCGCGCTGGTTGACCGGATCTTCGATCTGATGATCGGGTTTTTCAACGAGCACCCGGCCTACTTCACGCTGCTCAATGCGACGCTTGGGTATCAGCGCGATGCGGGCGCGCGCCAGCGGCTGCGGTCCAGGATAGGCGCGGCGCTGAGGGAGAAGCAGCCGGAATTGGAAGAGGAGGAGGCGCTGCGGCTGGCCACTGTGTCGCTGCAAATCGTCAAGGGACTCAATCCCTTGTACGCCGGGGCAGCGGCCGCCGAGCGGATGGAACTGGTGGCGGAGTTCAAGCTGGTGCTGCTCAGCTACTTGAAAGCGCGCCTGCGCAAATAGTCAGGCAGCCTTCAGCAGCGCCTGCGGCTTGCTCCACACCTGCTGCGCCACGCGCATCATGTTACGGCCCAGGACAAGCTCGGTCTCGCTGTCGGTCATGCCGACCTTGCGCAGCGCGGCGGCCAGTTGGCGCCAGACTTCCGGCGGCGTGAAGGTCGGTGGGCGGTTGGTGCTGTAGCCGGCGGAGGCGGGCCACCAGTAGCCCGGGTCGAAGTCGCCAGGTGGCGTGTCGTCCAGGCCGGGCTGCTGGAAGCAGATATCGAGGCCGATGCCAACGTGCGAGACACCCACCACTTCCGCGACATAGGCCGCATGGCGCGCGACGTCGTCGGCGGTCGGATGCTCCTTACCGAGGAACCACGACAGGCCGGATACGCATACCACGCCGCCGGTGACAGCGCAGGCGCGGATCTGCTCATCGGTGATGTTGCGGCCATGCTGCACCAGCGCGTACGGATTGGCATGACTGAAGATCACGGGCTGCGTCGATGTGGCCATGATATCGAGGCTGCACAGTCGGCCCGTATGCGAACAGTCCATCAGGATGCCGGCGTCGTTCACCGCGCTCACCATGCTGTGGCCGAGCGACGTGAGACCGCGCGGCAGGTCGTGGCAGCCGTCGGCGACGTTGTTGTTGCGGTTGTAGGCGAAGTGGATCTGGCGCACGCCCAGCTGGGCATACAGGGCGATCATCTCAGGCTGATCGAGCAGCGGCATCGCACCTTCCAGGTCGAAGCTGATAGCCATGCGGCCGTCAGCGGCGGCCTGGATCACGTCGTCCACGCTGGAAATGAGCACGTAGCGGTCCGGGTCCGAGGCGATGGTGGCGCGGTAGCCGGCGATCACGGACATCACCTGCGAGATCGGGTTCATGTCGCCCCCGACGTTGAGCGAGACGTAGTTCACCCCGGCGGCATGCAGCTTTTGCACGGGGGTGAAATCGGCCTGCGGATGCTGCGGCAGGCAAGCGTGGGCGTCCCAATTGATCATGGTTGTAGGCTTTATCAAAATGCTATATTCCCACGAATCTTTGTCCAGGGCAAATCGGCGCGGCCGGGGTGTGGTGCGCATGCTTTATACTGCCGGAATTCACACTATTAAGGCCAACATGTCTTTTTCTTCGCTGGGCCTTGCTCCCTCACTGATTAACGCCGTTACCGAAATCGGTTACCAGGAGCCGACCGCCATCCAGAGCGCCGCCATTCCCGCCATCCTGCGCGGAGAGGATGTGCTGGGCGCGGCGCAGACCGGGTCCGGTAAAACCGCCGCCTTCGCGCTGCCGCTGCTGCAATCGCTGCTGGACAACCGCAACGGCCCGCGCCAGCTGCATGGCCTGATCCTGGTGCCGACGCGCGAGCTGGCGGCGCAGGTAGGCGAGTCGATCCGCAAGCTGGTGGCGCATCTGCCGATGCAGGTCAAGGTGTCGATCGTGTTTGGGGGCGTGTCGATCAATCCGCAGATGATGGCGCTGCGCGGCGGCGCCGATATCGTCGTCGCCACGCCGGGACGGCTGCTGGACCTGATCGACCACAATGCGCTGAAGATCTCGCGCACGGCGATGCTGGTGCTGGACGAGGCGGACCGCCTGCTGGACCTGGGCTTCAGCGAAGAATTGAACCGCATCCTGGAACTGCTGCCCAAGCAGCGCCAGAACCTGTTCTTCTCGGCGACCTTTCCGCCGGCGGTGCAGGCACTGGCGGACGGCATGCTGCACCAGCCGACGCGCATCGAGGTGCTGTCCGAGCCGCTGAGCAAGCCGGATATCCTGCAGCGCGCGATCATGGTCGACGTGCCGCGCCGGACCATGCTGCTCAAGCACCTGATCCAGGAGCACAAGTGGAGCCGGGTGCTGGTGTTCGTCGCGACCAAGTACGCGGCCGAGCATGTGGCCGATAAGTTGAACCGCAACGGCATCCGCGCCGGCGCCTTCCACGGTGAGTTCAGCCAGGGAGCGCGCACGGAGGTGCTGGGCGATTTCAAGGCCAGCCGCCTGCAGGTGCTGGTGGCGACCGATGTGGCGGCGCGCGGTATCGACATCGCCCGTTTGCCGGCGGTGGTCAATTACGACTTGCCGCGATCGGCGGTGGACTACACGCACCGTATCGGCCGCACCGGCCGCGCGGGCGAGAGCGGGGTGGCGATCAGCTTCGTCAGCGCGGAGACGGAGCAGCATTTCCGCCTGATCGAAAAGCGCCAGGACATCCTGCTGCCGCGCGAGCAGATCGCCGGCTTCGAAGCGGTGGAGACGCTGCCGCCAGCCGCGGCCAATTCGGTGACGGACACCGTCAACGGCGGCATCAAGGGCAAGCGCAAGAGCAAGAAGGACAAGCTGCGCGAAGCCGCTGCGGCGGCGGGGGAGTAAGCTTCCGCGCTGTTAATCCGGCGCCGTGGAGCGGTACAACTTGCGATACTCGGACGGCGAAGTCCGCAACGCCGTCCGGAAATGCTGGCGCAGCGATAGCGCGGAACCGAATCCCGCCTGCTGCGCCACCACCTCGATCGATACCTCGCTGCCCTCCAGCAGGCGCCGGGCGTGGGCCATCCGCTGGTTGAGCAGCCATTGCTTGACCGAGGTGCCGGTGGCTTGGCGGAAGTGCCGGGTGAAATTCCGGCGGCTCATCAAGGCGCGTTCGGCCAGCGCATCGATGCTATGGTTCTGTGTCAAATCCTCGCCGACCCATGCCAGCACCTGCGCGAAACGGTCGTCGCTTCCGCTGACGGGGAGCGGACGCTCGATGAACTGAGCCTGTCCTCCCTGCCGGTGCGGCGCGACCACCATGTGCCGTGCCACGCGATTGGCGACCTCCGCGCCGCACAACTGCCGCAGCAAGTGCAGGCAGCAATCCAGAGCCGCCGCTACGCCGGCCGATGTGACCACTTTTCCCTCATCGACATACAGGACTTCGCGGTCAACCCGGACCTTGGGATAGTGCTCCGCCAGCGCATCGGCTTTGGCCCAGTGCGTGGTGGCGGTGAGCCCGTCCAGCAGGCCGGCTTCCGCCAGCGGGAACGCGCCGGCGCACAGGCCTACTACCTGCGCGCCGCGCTGGTGGGCTTTGCGCAGGGCTTGCAGCAGGTCGGCGGGAGCGGGACGGCAGTCGGAATGCCATGAAGGCATGATGACGATATCCGCGCGGGTCAGGGCGACAAGGCCGTGGGGGGCGACGATGTCGAAACCGGCTGTGGTGGTTAGCGACGCTCCCGGCTCTTCCGCGCATACCTTGACGTCGAAGGTCGCGCTTTCGCAGTCGGCGCGCTGGGCGCCGAATACCTGGCACGGCACCGACAGGTGAAAAGGGTTGATACCGTCGAAGGCGATGACGGCGATGCGGAATTTCCGGGCGGGTGAAATGCGTGCAGACATGGCCTGATTATATCGTATGGTGGCCTTCGGGCCACTTTTGAATAACAGCCCGGTGACGGAGAATATCAATCACCGGGCGCTTCCGCCTTATCCTACAGGAGAAAATCATGACCGCAACCCCACGCCGTGCCTTGATCGTGATCGATGTACAAAATGAATACTTCACCGGCCAGATGAAGATTGAATATCCGCCGGTTGAGACCTCGCTGCCGAACATTGGCCGTGCCATGGACGTGGCGCGCGAGGCGGGTATCCCGGTGGTGGTGGTGCAGCATGACGCGCCGGCAGCCTCACCGATCTTCGGCCTGGGTTCGGACGGCTGGAAGCTGCATCCGGCGGTGGCACAGCGCGCGCACGACCATTTCATCAACAAGAACATGGCGAGCGTGTTCACCGGTACGGACCTGGCCGAATGGCTGAAGGAACACGCCATCGACACATTGACTATCGTTGGCTACATGACGCACAACTGCAATGCGTCCACCATCTACGAGGCGAAGCATCGCGGCTTGCAAGTGGAAGTTCTGGAGGATGCCACCGGCGCGCTGCCATACGAGAACGCGGCAGGCAAGGCCAGTGCGGAAGAGATCCATCGCGTGTTCAACACGGTGTTTCATTCCAACTTCGGCGCGGTAGTGAGTACTGAAACGTGGCAGGCCGCGGTGCGTGACGGCAGCAAGCTAGAAGGCGACAATGTCTATCTGTCGAACCAGCGCACCCGTTAAGCGCCGGTGCGTTTGGGTTGGAGACCCTGTTTTTTCAGGGCCTCCATCACCAGGTCGCAGTGGTCGCCCTGGATTTCGATGACGCCGTCCTTGACGGTGCCGCCGGAGCCGCAAGCGCTGCGCAGCTGCTTGCCGAGCAAGGCGAGAGCGGTGGCGTCCAGCGCCAGGCCCTTGACCAACGTAACGGTCTTGCCGCCACGGCCCTTCGATTCGCGCGACACGCGCACGACGCCATCGCCAACGGGTTTGGATTTGGCTGTTGCCTTGCAGCGGCAATCGGCGACCGGCTGCCCGCAATCGGGGCACATGCGGCCGGTCTCAGTGGAGTAGACGAGTCGGGTGTTCATAGGGGCGAGATTCTAGCAGAAGCCGGCCCACAGAAAACGGGCGTTCCTCAGCGATCCGGGCGCGATGAGCCGACGCGGTAGTCACAGCGGTTTCTCTGTGACGAGGTTAATGCGGCGTTGGAGGCGTTGGGCTTCGGCGGTGTCGCCTGCTTGCGTGGCGCGCATCGCCTGGACGCCCAGCCATGCCAACAGCGGACGGCGCCAACCCTGCGCGGAGGCGGTATCCACGGCGCCGCTGAGCACTTCCGGTGTGGCTTTGGCCGCGCGCAGCAGCACGCCGCTGGCCACCAGTTTGGACAGCGGATCGGCGATGGCTTGCACGGCGCTGGCGGCGGCCGTGTCGCCCGACGCGGAGGCCACCGCCTGGTGCTGCACCGGCAGCAGCGCGGCGTCGGCGGCGGTGGCGCGGCCGGCGAGGTAGGCGGCATAGGCGCGGTCGGCCGGGCTGGCGTCTTGCGACAGTTTGTCGTAGCCGGTGCACTCTTCGAACACCAGCGAGGCGACGCGGGCGGCGCAGCGTATCAATTCGGCGCGTATCATCAGGTCGACCTTGCCGGTGCTGGCCAGCGCTTCGCGGGCGCGCTGGTACTCGGCCACTTCCACGCGGGCGTTGCCGGACATGTAGGCGGCGGTCGAGCGCTCGATGGAGCTCTGCGCGTTCATCTGCCAGTCCGGCACCGGCGGGTTGTTGCCGCAGGCGGCCAGCAGCGCGGTTGCGAGCAGCGTCGCGATCAGGGTGGCGTTGGTCTTCATGGCAGCTTGATCTCCGTGTCGCGCTTGAATGGCCATTTGCGGTTGATCTCATTGACCAGCTGTTCGACCCGGCGCAAGCTGCTTTCCACTTCACCGCGCAGCGTGCCCAGGTCGGCCGTGGCTTCCTTGGCGTTGGCGCCGACGGCCTGCGCCTCGACCAGCACCGCGTCCATTTTCTTCAGGCTGTTGCGGGCGTCGGCCAGCAGGCCGTTGAGCTGCACGATGGTCGCTTGCGCGTCCGTCATCACACCTTGCTTGCCGAAGACCTGGTTGTCGGCGTGGCCGATCAGGCTATCGGCCTTGGTGGCCAGCGCGTTCACGGTGACCAGCAGCTTGTTGGCGCGCTCCGCCAGTTGTTGTGCGTTCTTGTCGTCGCCGGCGATCAGGCCCATGGCGCCGCTGGGCCCATTCAGCTTGCCGGTGACGCCTTGGACGTTGGCTAGGCTCGCGGCCAGTGCGGAGTTCTCCGCCGTCAGCGCGTTGAGGTTTTCCAGCAGTTCCTTGGCGGCGGCCAGCAGGCGCGGAATCTCGGCGCCGGCGTCGCCGACCAGCAGCGCGCGGGCGGCGCCGTCTTCCAGCGGCGGATCGGTCGGAATACCGCTGAAGGCGCGCAGCTTGGCGCCGCCCACCAGGCCGCGTTCCAGCGTGAAGATGCTGGAGCTGCGCAGCCAGTGCGCATCATTGCGCGGCACGTCGACGATCACGCGTGCCTTGCCGTCCTTGCCCAGTTCTATGCGGCGCACGCGGCCTATCGGGAAACCGGCGAAGGTGACGTCCATGCCGACGGTGACGCCTTCCGAATCGTCCGCCTGCAGCACCAGCGTCTGCGTCGATTCGAAGGCGCCGCGCGCGTACAGCAGGTAGAGCGCAGAGCCGGCCACCAGCAGCACCATCAGCACCAGCAGCAGCGCCGCCTTGAATTCCGCATTGCGCACCGGTACAGACGCAGCTTCGTTTGTTTGTTCGGTCATTGTCTCATTCCGCTCAGTAGTAATTGCCCATCAATGAGGCGATCTCGATCAGCAGCATCACGGCGAACAGCCGCACCATGTCGTACAGGCCGTGCGTGACCTTGGCGCGATAGCTGGCGCCGAAATAGAAGGAGGAGGCCATCGGAATCAGCCCGACCGCAAAGCTGAAGAAGACGATCTTCAGCACCAGGATCAGCGCCACCGCCGGATTGAAGACCTGGCCGACCACGCGCGTGTAGCCGGGCAGCGCCCATGGCGTGAAGCCGTACAGCGACAGGTAGGCGAGGATCAGCGTCGTCACGCAGCTGACGGCGGCCAGCATCCAGACGGCGAACACGCCGGCCGCCACGCGCGGGAAGAATTCCCGTTGGAGCTCGTCGTTGCTGGTATTGGCGGCGTTGTTGCGGCTTTGCGAGAACTCCAATCCGGCGGGCAGGGTGGTGCGTAGCGCGACGAAGGCGGCGGCGGTCAAGGGGATCAGTTCCAGCACCAGCACGCGCACCACCATCTCCAGCGCGAAGCGCGACAGGCCGTAGCTCCGCGATGTGACCACCACGATGCGGATCAGCACCAGGCTGACCAGCGCCGACAGCACACCGTACCAGGCCAGGTTGGGCGCGGTGTCGCGCACGATGTGGCGCGCCAGCAGGTTGCGGTTGGCGCCGCCGTAGCTGCCGGGCGTGAACGCCAGCGACAGCATCAACACCGCGAATTGCAGCAGCCGCCACCAACTGTTCAGCCAGGCGGCGGTTGCGTGGTTCAGGCGCTTCAGCGCAGACGGGATGGCTGCTTCTATGCTCATATTGACATCTTAGCACTGCCGCAGCGTCGGCGTACGTCCGCCTCAGGCGCCTATTCTTCGGCGAAGGTGGCGATGATGGCGTCGGCGGCGGCGCGCACGCGGGCGCTGCGACTCAGGTCGCTGTGCATCACCAGCCAGACATCGTAATGGTCGACGCGGTCGGGCCAGATGCGCGTGAGCTGCGGATCGCCGTCGGCCATGTGGCAGGGCAGTTCGGCCACGCCCATGCCGCGCCGGGCCGCGTCCAGCATCATCATGCCGCTGTTGACTTCTATCGCCACGCGCGCGTTGGCAATGGGTTCGAAGCACAGCTTTTCCATGTGGCGCGGCGCCACCGCTCCCTGGTAAATGATGATGTCGTGGCCTTGCATGCCGTTGCCCTGGACCGGCACGCCGCGCTCGGCCAGGTAGGCGGGCGTGGCGTACAGGCCCATGCTGCGCCGGGTCAGGTGGCGCGAGATCAGGTCGGGACTGGTGGGCTTGAGCGTGCGCACCGCCAGGTCGGCTTCGCGCCGGGTCAGGTTGGTGATCTCGGTACTGGTGCTCAGGATGATGCGGATTTCCGGATGCACGATATGCAGCCGCTGCATGGCGCCCAGCACCGAGTGGCTGGCGATGGTGTCCGAGGTGGCGACGCGCACGATGCCTGACAGCCGGTTGTCGATGCCCTGCATCTCGCGCTGGAACTGCAGGGCCGCGTGCTCCATCAATTCGGCGGCGGTGACGGCCAGCTCGCCGGCTGGCGTGGCCAGGTAGCCGGACGGCGTGCGCAGGAACAGGCGTGCGCCGAGTGACTTTTCCAGCGCGTTGAGGCGCCGGCCGACGGTGGCCTGATCGATATCGAGGGCGGCGGCGGCCGAGCGCAGCGTGCCCTTGCGGTAGATGGCGAGGAAGATCCTGGCATTGTCCCAGTCCATGCGGGTATCCGGTGGTGATGCATTTTTGCATCGGAGTGCTGATCTTATGCGTATTTACTGCATCATGCAAGACGACTAACATCGATGCAAACTTACTCAAGGAAGCATCATGATTACTCCTGGCACCGCGGCGCCGGCCATCGAGCCGCGCCAGATTCCCGCCTTGTTGGTGTTGATGACACTGGCCATAGGCTTCGTGATGGCGATGGTCGACGTCACCGCCGTCAATACCGCCTTGTCCGACATCTCGCTCAGCCTGGGCGTGCCGCTCACCGGTTTGGTGTGGGTGGTGGACGGCTACACGCTAACTTTCGCGGCGCTGCTGATGGCCGGCGGCGCGCTGGCCGACCGCTACGGCCCCAAGAACGTCTACCAGGGCGGCTTGAGCGTGTTCATTCTTGGTTCGGCGCTGTGCGCCGTGGCCCCCAGCGGCAACGCGCTGATCGCCGCGCGGCTGCTGCAAGGCGCTGGCGCGGCGCTGTTCATGCCGAGTTCACTGAGCCTGCTGACGCACGCCTATGAAGACCAGGCCACCCGCGCGCGCATGCTGGGCACGTGGTCGGCGATCGTCGGCTGTTCATCGGCGGCAGGCCCGCTGGTGGGCGGGCTGCTGGTCCATACGTTCGGCTGGCGCAGCGTGTTCTGGGTGAACGTGCCTATCGGCCTGCTCGGCATCGTGCTGACGCAGGTGGTGGCGCCGGCCACGCCGCGCCTGGAGCGCGCGCTGTCGATGCTGAGCCATCTGCTGGGCGTGGCTGCGCTGGCGGGCCTGAGCTTTGTGCTGATCGAAGGTCCGTCGTTGGGTTGGGGCTCGGCGCCGGTGTTGGTGGCCTTGGCGGCGACGGTGCTGGCCGCATTCCTGTTGGTGCGGCGCGAGCGCACCGGCGCGCATCCCTTGCTGCCACGGGCGCTGTTCGACACACCGGCTTTCGCTGCGGCCAACGGTGTCGGCTTCCTGATTAATTTCGCCGTGTTTGGCCAGCTGTTCCTGCTGAGCCTTTATATCCAGCAGTCCGGCGCGGATGCGCTGCACACCGGCTTGAAGCTGATACCGATGATGGCCGCTTTCGCGGTCGGCAACCTGACTTCGGGGCGCATCACCGCCCGCGTCGGCACGCGGCCGCCGATGATGTATGGCCTGATGGTGGGCCTGGGCATGGCGTTCGTGATGCTGATCGGCCTGACGCCGCAAACGCCGTACCTGCAATTGGTGCTGGCCGCCGTGGCGATGAACTTCGCTATCGGCATCGCGATACCGGGCATGACGGCGACGGTGATGCTGGTGGCCGGCAAGGCGCACGCCAACAGCGCCGCCGCCGCGTTGAACGCCAATCGCCAGATCGGCGCCCTGGTCGGCGTGGCGATGATGGGCACCGTGATGCATATGGTGTCCGAATGGGCGTGGCGCTTGCCGCTGGCCTTCTGCCTGATCACCGCGGCCTATGCCGGCGCGCTGGTACTGGTGTACCGCTACGTCAGGCTGGGCAAGCCGGTTTAGAAAGGAATATAGCCAAAATTAAGAATTTCAGTGTAAGGTAGCTTTTTTCCTTCTTAATTATGCAACAGGTATGAAGCTGATGATAATGCGTAGCGCCTCCGCCGCCGTTCTTTTGGCGTGTTCCCTCATGGCGCAAGCCGCCGATCAGCCGCCGTTGAAACTGAGCGATCCGATACCGGTAGGCCCGCAGGTCAAGGTGGGCCAGCTGGCCAACGGCCTCACATACTACGTGCAGAAGAACACCCGTCCGGAGAAAAAGCTGGAGCTGCGGCTGGTGGTGAAGGCCGGCTCGGTCCTGGAAGACGAGGACCAGCAAGGCCTGGCGCATTTCACCGAGCATATGGCCTTCAACGGCTCGACCCATTTCAAGCGCAACGAGCTGGTGTCCTATCTCCAGTCGATCGGTGTGAAGTTCGGCGCCGATCTGAATGCCTACACCAGCTTCAACGAAACCGTCTACATCCTGCCGATACCGACCGATAAGCCGGAGGTAGTGAAGCAGGGCTTCCAGGTGCTGGAGGACTGGGCGCACGGCCTGTCGTTCAACGACGCTGACATCGACAGCGAGCGCGGTATCGTGCTGGAGGAACTGCGGCTGGGGAAGGGCGTCGACGACCGCATGAACAAGGTGCTGCTGCCGAAGGTGCTGAACGGCTCGCGCTATACCCAGCGCATGCCGATCGGTAAAGAGGACATCCTCAAGACCTTCAAGTACGACGCCGTCAAGCGCTTCTACCGCGACTGGTATCGCCCGGACCTGATGGCGGTGGTGGTAGTCGGCGATATCGAGCCGGCCGACGCGGAAAAGCTGATCACCCAGCATTTCGGTGGGTTGAAAAATCCGCAGAACGAGCGTCCGCGCGAATACGCCAAGATCCCCGAGCGCGCGGCATCCGAAGGCGTGGTGTTTACGGACAAGGAGGTCGGCGCGAACTCGATCTTCATCCGCTACCCGATCCAGGAATGGCCGGCCGGTACCACCATCGCCGACTATCGCCAGAAGCTGATCGAGAATATGTACAGCTTTATCCTCAGCCAACGCATGCACGAGCTGACGCAGCAAGCCAACCCGCCGTTCCTGCAAGGCGGCAGCGGAATGAGCCCCGTGATGCGCGGCTACCGTTCGTTCGGTGCCGGTGCGGTGCTGGGCAAGGGCGGCGCCACGCCGGCCATCAACGCGCTGGTGCAGGAAGACCAGCGCGCGCGCCAGTACGGCTTTACCGCGTCCGAGGTGGAGCGCGCCAAGAAGGGCATACTGCGCAACTACGAGCGCATGTACAACGAGCGCGATAAATCGGATTCGGCCGGCTATGCGGCGGAGTACATTCGCAATTTCCTCGACAAGGAGACCATCCCCGGCATCGCGATGGAGTACCGCTACGCCAGCGAGCTGATACCGGGCATCGCGCTGTCGGAGGTGAACGCCGCCGTGCGTGCGGCGATCCCGGACGGCCAGAACAAACTGGTGATCTACACGGGTACCGAGACGGAGGGCGTGCCGGCGCCGAAGGCCGAAGAGCTGCTGGCCACTGCCAGCGCGGCCGAGAAGATTAGCGTCAAGGCGCAGGAGGAGAAGGTCTATTCCAGCCAGTTGATGGCGGCGCCGCCCAAGGCGGGCAGCATCGTCAGCGAGAGCGTCAACGCCAAACTGGGACTGACGGAGCTTACGCTGAGTAACGGCGTCAAGGTGGTGCTCAAGCCTACCGACTTCAATAACGACCAGGTGATACTCGCAGGCTTGCGTTACGGCGGCTGGTCGCTGTTCGGCGACCAGGACCTGTTCAACGCGCGCTACGCCAGCAACATCGTGCACCAGATGGGCGTGCGCGATTACACGCCGAGCGATCTGGTGAAGGTATTGGCCGGGAAGACGGCGGGCGCCAACGCCAGCGTCAGCTCGATCAACGAGACCGTCAGCGGCGGCTCCGGCAGCGGCGACGTCGAGACCATGCTGCAGCTGGTGTACCTGAACATGACGCAGCCGCGCAAGGATGCCGCCATCTACAGTGCCTACGTGGACCGTCAGCGCGAACTGGCGAAGAACAATATGGTGCGGCCGGAGTCGATCTTCAATGACACCATCACTGCGACGCTGTACAACAATAACCCGCGCGTGCAGCGGGCGCCGAAGCCGGCCGACTTCGACCAACTGGGCATGGACCGCGTGGTCGATATCTACAGCAGCCGCATGTCCAGCGCCAAGGGCTTTACCTTCTTCGTGGCCGGCAGCTTCGATGTCGAGAAGATCAAGCCGTTGATCGCCACCTATCTGGCCAGCCTGCCGGTGGGCGAGATTCCGGTGGCGTTCAAGGATGAAGGTGTGCGCCCGGTGCGCGGCGTGGTCAAGAAGGAAGTGCATGCGGGCTCTGAGCCGAAGAGCACGATCTCCTTGTCCTTTACCGGTGACGCGTCGTTCTCGGCGCAGGAGCGCATGCGCTTGCAGGCGCTGATCGAGGTGCTGAACATCAAACTGATCGAGGTGCTGCGCGAGAAGATGGGCGCGATGTACAGCGGTGGCGTACGGGGGAACATGGAGCGCATCCCGTACCAGAATTATTCGATCACGGCCAACCTGCCGTGCGCGCCGGAGAATGTCGACAAGGTGCTGGCGGCGACATTCGCGGAGATCGACAAGATCAAGGAGAACGGCGCGGAAGAGGCGGACCTGGCTAAGGTAAAGGCTTCGTGGATCGAGAACTACCGCAGGGGCTTGCGCGAGAACGGTTACTGGATGGGGGTGTTGATGAACGCCTTCTTCAACAAGACCGATCCGGACGAAGTGCTGACCTACGAATCGCGTGTGGCAGCGTTGACGGCGGCCGAGTTGAAAGACGCCGCCAAGCGCTACTTTGACATGAACAATTATGTGCAGGTGGTGCTGTATCCGGCGAAGTAACCGGGCCGCCTGTTACACTGGCGGCTTGTATCCATCACGATGTAGAGAACTATCATGGCAAAGAAAAAAGAAGAACTGGACCCGGAAACCCTGGAACTGATCAACTGGTGTATCGAAGTGGAGGGCTTCCTGGTGAAGGGCGGTGCCACGCAGGAGCAGGCGCAGGAGCATATCGAAGAACAGGTCGAGTGGTTCACCGATCTGTTTTACGACGGCTTGTCGCCCGAGGAAGCGGCGAAAGAAGCGCTGGCCTGATACATGTAGCAACTAGTGATACGCTTTGACAGCTAGCCAAGCTAGTTGTCAAAGCCGTGGATCGTAGATGAATTGCCTCAGTACCTGCGATGTGCCGAGTGCAATGGGTTGATCAGAATTACCTTTGCTGTTCCAACGGCCACCTGTGAGTTTGGCGCCGCCGCCACTGAGGTCATCGGCCGCGTACTTGGAGGTATGCTTGACGATCCGCCACAATATTTGCGGCGCTGTAGCCATCAGGATATGATCCCGTATTCGATCCGGCCCAGTGTGTGCAGCACGAGCTCGTAGCCCGCTTCGGTATCCAACAGCGACAATGGAGTTTCGCCGCCTAGCGAACGATTGCTACGGCGTATCCATGCGCGAGCGGCATTTTCGTCTTCCAGCACCTCCAACGCACGCGACCAGACACGATCGGCGCGATACACGCGGTCTTGTTCGGAAGAGGAGAGCACCCCGTTCTTGCTGATGCGGCTTTTCATCGTGCTGCGCGGCAGCCGCAACACCACGAACAGTTCATCCTGACTCATTCCGAAGCGATTTGCGATCATTGGTACCACACTGGAGGGGATGCCGCGGCGCATGTCCTCGATTGCAGTTGCTGAATCACTGTTGAAGGTGCCTGTGTGCTGGTTCTTGGCCGCGATGCCACTGCGGGGAACCAGTCTTGTCACACCGGCGGTCGATGGGCGGGGTAGCGGTTTTTTTGTAGTCGTCGCCATGGTCTATCTAAGTTTAGACTTCACGGAAGACCATTATAGACCGCTTTGAATTGGAAGGTTCATGCCGTTGGCTTGACAATGAGTGGATTTTTCACATGAGCTAGATGCCATCCTAAGCGCCCTCGTTAAGCAGTCTGTCGAAGCACAAAAAGCATCATGCCTTGGTCCGCGTGTGGCCAAGGCGTGACGATGCGCGACTCGATCAAACGCTGCGGGCCTTCTTACGCCGAGCCAGCAAAGCGAGCGTGCTAAGGCCGGCCAACAGCATGGCGTAGCTTTCCGGTTCGGAGACCGGGGGCGTTGGGCCGGGATCAGGCAACGATGGCGTCAACGTATTGATCATCATGGTCACGTTCAGCGCGTCATCGCGCGAGGCGTAGGTAAAACTGTTGTAGACGGCCATTAGGGAATAGTCCACCGGTTTGATCTCATCGGGCAGGGCTATCGAATTCAGAGCCTGTTGGCGGCTATCGATGAAATCGATGCCCACTTCCTGTTGCAGGCCGGACTGGCCATTTTCCGTCAGCGCCACAATGTGCACGGCATCGACAAAACGATTGGAAGCCGGCGAGATGACAGGGATTGCGGGGATCCGTTGGATGGGCTCCGGGCGTGAAGTCGGTTGACGCCGATTAGAGCTTTCTCATGCGTTTTTACTACGCAATCGTCATTGCATTGTGGGAATGTGAGACATTTTCATTTCGACAAGCTGGTATCCTGTTACTTCAGGCTGAGATCGGCCAAGAGGTGACCTACAATCGCATGCATATACGTCCACATCGTCTTTGAACGCTGAAAATTGAACGGTGACGTGTGAGAATTGAAGAGTATGTTTTCTTTGTTCGCGGCGCTATCATGTGGCTCTGCTCGTAGAACCATTGAAAGTAAAGATGATGCGATTTCAACCGAACCGTGCGACCCTTGTTTCCGTAGCCGCTTCCATTGTCGGTATCGCACTGGTCGCCAATGCCGTATTTTTGGTTCCGAGCGGCCAGCTGGGCCACGCCCTGATGGGCGCTGGCCTAGGCCTATATTGCTGCATCTGGGCCTTCGTCCCCTACGGCGACTTCTTCCGCGTTGCGCGTATGCCGGTCCGTCTCGACGACAGCGCGGAGCGCAATGCCTACGCCAAGTTGTTTCCTCCTCGCCTGCTGCCAGCAATGTGGTTGTCGATGGCTCTGATGTTCGGCGGGTTTGTCTATAACGTGGTTGGCGTTTTTAGCTGAGCGCTGCTTTAACCTCGTTCGCTATCGGCCAGAAGCGGACCTCGAAATTTATGAAATTATCGTTCCTTTCATTGCGCTCGCTACTAAGGGAATTGCTCGTTTTTTGGGCTAAGAAGTCAGCAAACGGAAGCTGACATTTTTTGCGAATATTTAGAAATGACAATAGCAGTTCCAATATTATGACGACGTCTTCATCTGCATCCAATCCAGAGAATGGTAGTTTTGAAGTTAGATTCCTGAACTCCCGTCGAGTATCGTTGATTTTGGGGCGCGTTCAAGTTGATGACGGAGTTTTTCCCTTTACGGTGGCTCCGAACTGTGTTATTGATCGCGCCACTAACGAAGAACGAGACGCGCTAAAGGCGTTGCTGAGTAGTCGGCGCCCTAGCAGCCAGTTTGAAACTCCGTACTTGCAATACGAATACGATAAAGTAACTGTAGTTTCAAATGAAAATCAATCGAGCTGGCATTGGACTCAATTGGACGCCAAAGATTGGCGCTACTATGTAATTCGCACTCCCTCAGCCGGCTCTACGAGCCATTGGATTGGCTATGCCTCGGAACTATGTGACACTCCGTTCAACAATCAAGGGCTTCATATTGATAGCTATGGGGGAGCAGGATGGCATGATCAGCTTCTAAACATGATGCACTCTTCCGCAGGGATAGAAAAAGGTGTTGTACTGACTCCTGAATCGTTGTTGCAAGTGACCAAGGTGTACGCTGCGATTGCTAACCTCCTTGGGCCCGATAGACGACCAGGAACTCACTCAGTAATAGAACACGCCCTGCAAAGATTGTGGTTGCTCAATGCTCAATCCTCTGAAACCTTGTTTGAAGTTCTGGGACTCTTCGCGATTATCGAATCACTTATAACTCACAAGCCGATTGACAAGGGCGACTCCATTAATCATCAAATTACAACTAAAGTTGCACTACTGTCCCGCAGGTTTGATCAACCAATCCCGTATGATGCTTATTTCGGAAATACGTCTCCGAAGAAGGTTTGGGATAAGCTATATGGTTATCGTAGCGCCGTCGCGCACGGTTCCATTCTGACCTTTGAGGGCGAGTTTACGATCTTGCGCAACTCAAGTCATGCGAATGAATTTTTGAGAAAAGTCACGCATTCACTTTTAAGAAATAGCCTGAATGAACCTGAGCTTTATGAGGATATCCGCGCTTGCTGAATGGTGTTAGCGGAGCCTGTAGCAGGATTTAGGCAACAGTTCCAATTTCCAAATTGGCCCTGAATTTGTCAGCGCTTCTCAAGGTCCGAGATGGGGCGATTTCGGAAGTACAACGCGAGTGTATGTGCGAGCTGAGAAAATCCCGCATTCACGCCGCTGTCGCGACGGATAGAAATCCCCCTTTACCCCGGACATCATGCCGACCGGGCCGAAAAGGGGAGAGTCATCCGACCATGCCTTCAACCGCGCGCGGTCGAGGCATGTCGAACCATCCTTACCACATGATGACGCGCTGTTCCGGCGGCAGATACATCGGATCGCCCGGCTTGATATCAAACGCCTGGTAGAAGCCCGGCTGGTTCATTACCGTGCCCTTCGCGCGGAATTCGCCAGGCGAATGCGGATCGCTCTTGATCTGGGCGATTGCCGCTTCCGGGCGCAGCTTGGCGCGCCACTTCATCGCAAAGCCGATATACAGGCGCTGCTCGCCGGTCAGGCCGTCCAGCACTGGTGACGGCTTGCCTTGCAGCGAACGTTGATACGCCTGATACGTGATAGACAGGCCCGAGTTGTCGCCGATGTTTTCACCCAGGGTCAGCTCGCCGTTGATGAAGTAACCCGGCACCGGGCTGTACGAACCATATTGTTTGACCAGGCCTGCTGCACGCGCCTTGAAGGCGGTACGGTCTTCGGCAGTCCACCAGTTGCGCAGGCGGCCCTTGGCATCGTACTGGCTGCCGGAGTCGTCGAAGGCATGACTGATCTCGTGCCCGAAGGTGATGCCGAGCAGGCCGTAGTTGACCGCGTCTTCAGCCTTCACGTTGAAGAACGGCGGCTGCAGGATCGCGGCCGGGATCGTGATCGCGTTCAGCGACGGGCTGTAGCTGGCGTTGACGGTCTGCGGCGTCATCGACCATTCATCGCGGTCCACGGTTTGACCGAGCTTCTCAAGGTTGCGCTGGCGGCTCCAGGCGCGTGCCGCGCGCACGTTGGCGATCAGGTCATTCTTCTGCGTTTTCATGGCGCTGTAGTCGCGCCATTTATCCGGATAGGCGATGTTCGGTTTCAAGGCCGCCAGCTTGAGCTGGGCTTCCTTCTTGGTCTCCGGCCCCATCCAGTCCAGCTTCTCGATGCCGTCCTTGAACGAGGCCACGAAGTTATTAAACATCGCCATCACGCGCGGTTTGGTTTCTGCCGGCAGATATTTTTCCACGTACAGCTTGCCGACAGCATCGCCAAGCGCGCCATCGGTGAAGCGCAGCGCCAGCTGCCATTGCGGTTCGCTTTGCGGCACGCCGCGCAGCACCGTGCCTTCAAAGGCGAAGCGTTCTTTGACGGCGGCGTCGTTCAGATAGGACGCATAGCTTTCGATGATGCGCCAGTTGAAATAGCTCTTCCACGATTCCAGCGGCACGTTGGACAGGATCTCGGACAAGCCGCCAAGGAAGCTTGGCTGGCGCACTACGGCCGACGATTCTTTCGGCGACAGGCCGGCAGCGGTGAAGTAAGCCTTCCAGTCAAAGGCCGGCGCCAGCGTCGCGAATTTGTCGAACTCGACGCGGTTATACGACTTCACCGGATCGCGCATCTGCACGCGGGTCCATTGCGCCGCGGCCAGGCGGGTCTCGATGTCGAGGATCTGGGCGGCGTGTGTGCCGGCCTCCTTGTCTCCGCTCATGGTCAGCATGGTTTCGATATGCTGCTGGTATTTGGCGCGCACGGCTTTGAGCTTGGCGTCGTCGTCCTTGAGGTAGTAGTCGCGGTCAGGCAGGCCCAGGCCGGACTGGCTGATGCTGACGGTATAGTGCTCGGGGTCCTGCGCATCGGCCGCGACGTAGGCCGAGAACGGCGTCTGTATGCCATTGCGTTGCAGGTAGGCGAACAACGCCGGCAAGTCCTTCTTGTCCTTGATGGCGGCCACGTGGGCCAGGTCGGCCTTCAACGGTTTGAAGCCGGCGGCATTGCGCGCCTTGTCGTTCATGAAGCTGGAGTACAGGTCGGCGATCTTGTGCGCGTCGCTGCCTGCCTTGCCGGGATTTTTCAGCGTGGCGTCGATCACGGCGCGCAGCTGGCCTTGCGCGGTTTCGCGCAATTCGATGTAGGTGCCCCAGGTCGATTTGTCGGCCGGGATCTCGGTGTTGCGGGTCCAGACGCCGTTGACGTAACCGTAGAAATCATCCTGCGGACGTACCGCCGGGTCCAGGGTTTTCAGATCGATGCCGGATACCGGCGCGGCGGTCTGGGCGTACAGCGATGGCGTGGAGCAGAGGAGTAGGGCGCAGCAAGCGGCGCTGATCAGTGAACGATGCACGAAGAGTCCTTTAGTTTTGATATGGTGCACGCTGGCGAGGAGGTTTTGGTCTAGCATGCGACTGCGGATTATACCCGTCGAAATAGTGACGCATTGCAGCAATCGGCCAGGTGTTTTATAAACTTAAACAGGATTAACAGATGCTGAATTCCGATCTCGATTCGATACTCGAAGTGCTCAGGGCGCGCGAGCCTATCTTCCATCGCCGCGAGTTCGGCACCAGCCGCGCAGACCTGCTTGACATGACGGTTGACGATTTTTGGGAGATAGGCGCCAGCGGCGCGACCTATGATCGCGACTTCGTGATCGCGCATCTGCTGGAGCGCTACAAGACGCCGGAACCCGACGACTGGTCGTGCTCGGACTTTGCCATCCGCCAGATCGCCCAGGACCTCTATCAGCTCAACTATGTTCTACAGCAGCCAAACCGGCGGACGCGCCGGACGACGCTCTGGCGGAAGACAAATGACGTGTGGCAGATCGTTTTCCACCAGGGGACGGTTATCAGTGCACCTTATTCGGCGTCGTGACAGACCACGCAGAGTTTGTTCCCCTCCGGGTCGCGGAAGTAGGCACCGTAGTAGTTGGCGTGGTAGTGCGGCCGCAGCCCCGGCGGGCCTTCGCACTGGCCGCCATGCGCCATCGCGGCGGCATGCGCTCGGTCGACTGCTGCGCGTGTCGGCGCCATCAAGGCCATCATCTGGCCGTTGCCGCAGGCGGCAGGCTGGCCGTCATGCGGCTTCCCGATGATGAACAGGGGGCGCGCGCCCTCGGCCGGCTGCCACGCCGCCCACGGTTTGGCGGCGTCGCTGAAGCGCAGACGTGTGCCCAGCTCCGCCATCACCGCATGGTAGAAGGCGAACGCGGGTTCGAAGTCGTTAATCCCTACGTAGACGTGCGATAGCATGGCTTTCCTCAATTGAGTGAGTATATCGTCAACATTTCAGGGTATAGTGTACGCGGAGACTTAATCGAATGGGGAACACCATGGAACTGACGTCCGTCGCGCCGCCGCAGCTGCGCAGCCTCGCCGACCTGCCTGGGCCGAAGGGCCGGCCGCTGCTGGGTAATGTCCGCGATATCAATCGCCGTCCTTTGCATCAGGCGCTGGAAGACTGGAGCCGCGAGTTCGGCGCCATTTACAAGTTCCGCATCATGCGCAAGGAAATCGTCGCCATATCGGACCGCGAACTGATCGCCAGCCTGCTGCGCGATCGGCCCGACGCGATGCGCCGCTCCAGCCGTACTGCCGAGATGCTGAACGAAGTCGGCACGCGCGGCCTGTTCACGGCGGAGGGCGAGGATTGGCGCCGCCAGCGCAAGCTGGTGATGCGGGCGCTGACGCCGGAAGTGATCCATAACTTCTTCCCCACGCTGACGGCGCTGACCGAACGCCTGCGCCTGCGCTGGGACGCCGCCATCGCCGCCGGCAGGCCGGTCGATGTGCTGCGCGACCTGAAGGCCTATACGCTGGATGTGACCATCGGCCTGGCGATGGGCCAGGACATCAACACGCTGGAGCTGGAGGAGCATCCGCTGCAGCGCGATATCGAATTCTTGTTCAAACTGGTGGCCAAGCGATTGACGTCGCCGTTTGCCTACTGGCGCATCTCGATGCTCAAGCGCGCCGAAGACCACGAGGCCATCGCCGCCGCCGCGCGCATCCAGCGCGCCATCTTTGGCTTCATCGCCGATGCCCGCAAGCGCATCGAGGCCAATCCGGCATTGCGGCAGAAGCCATCCAATATGCTGGAGGCGCTGATCGTCGCCCGCGACGAGCCGGATTCCGGTCTGACCGACGAGGCGGTGGTCGGCAACGCGATCACGATGGTGTTCGCCGGCGAGGATACGACGTCGAACACGACGGCCTGGCTGATCGATTTTCTGTCGTCCCATCCGCAGGCCGCGCGCAGCATGGCGGTGGAGACGGAGCAGGTGCTGGGCTCCAAGGCTGTGCTGGACGACTACCATCTGCTGGACCGCCTGAAATACATCGACGCCGCCACCCGCGAGGCGATGCGCCTGAAGCCGGTGGCGCCCGTCATGGCGGCGCAGCCGAACGACGACGCGGTGGTGGGCGATCTGCTGGTGCCGGCCGGTACGTTGATCTTCCTGCTGCTGCGCCAGGCGTCGGAGCGCGATTGCGACCTGGCGCAGCCGGAAAAATTCCAGCCGGAGCGCTGGCTGGAAGGCGCCAACGGCAGCGGCGACGATCCCGCGCGCAAGCTGTTCCCCTTTGGCGGCGGGCCGCGTTTCTGTCCCGGCCGTTATCTGGCGATGGCCGAGATCAAGATGGCGATGTCCATGCTGGCCAAGAATTTCGCGATCGAGCGCGTGCCGGGCGCGGCGCCGGTCGAGGAGCGCTTCACCTTCACGATGACGCCGAGCGCGTTGCCGGTGCGACTGATCAAAAAAACATGATAGTCTAGACGCGCATCTTAAAAAAGGGAGAAATCATGCTGAAGAAGATCGCCATCGGTGTCGTCGTTCTGGTATTGATTGTGCTGGGCCTGGCCGCGATGCAGCCGGACAGTTTCCGCGTGCAGCGCACCATCGCCATCAAGGCGCCTCCCGAGAAGATCCAGCCGCTGATCAGCGATTTCCACAACTGGACGTCCTGGTCTCCCTGGGAAAAGCTGGACCCGGCCATGCAGCGCACCTTCAGCGGCGCGCCCAGGGATCAGGGCGCCGTCTACGCATGGCAAGGCGACGACAAGGTTGGTGCGGGACGCATGGAGATCACCGGCCAGACACCCACCAAGGTGGACATCAAGCTTGATTTCCTGAAGCCGTTCGAGTCGCACTGCCTGACCCAGTTCGCGCTGGAACCCAAGGGCGATTTGACCACCGTGAGCTGGACCATGTCCGGGCCAAGCAATTTCACGACCAAGCTGATGGGCCTCTTGGTGAGCATGGACAGCATGATCGGTAAGGACTTCGAGACCGGCCTGGCGAATATGAAGGCGGTGGCTGAAAAATAGCGTGAGCGGAGGCGGGCCATGAACAAGCGTCTGAGGCGGGCGGTGGCGATGCTGGCGATTCCGGCGGTCTTGATGGCGCCGGCCAGCGCGGGAACGGTGGCGCCGCTGCGCCAGAGTCATCCCGTCATCGGGACCTGGCAGATCACGCTGCCGGACGGTTCATGCAGCGAGACCTATCGCATCCGCGGCGACGGCACCACGCTGGTGTTCAGCAACGAGGAGGTGGCCGAGTCCACCTTCGCCATCAGCGACCAGCCGGACAAGGAGGGCTTCTACAAGGAAGTCGACACCATCGTCAAGGATAACGGCAAACGCGATTGCCTCGGCGACGTGACCGAGGTCGGACGCGCCGTCACCAGCTATCTGCTGTTCCACCCCAGCGGCGATATGTTCCTGATGTGCGTGGAGCGGCGCACGGACAAGTGCCTGGGGCCCTTCATTCGGGTCAAGGGCAATCCGATCTAGCTTCGATACGCGCCGGGATTGACGCCCGCCCATTCCTTGAACGCGTGATTGAAGGCGCTCTGCTCCTGGTACCCCAGCAGGAAGGCGATATCCACCAGGCTCAGGTCCGGCTGGCGCAGGTAGTCCTTGGCCAGCGCGAAGCGGGCCTGGTCCAGTATCTGCTGGAAGCTCGCGCCGGCGTCGCTCAACTTGCGCTGCAGCGTGCGTGGCGACAGTTTCAATTCCTCGGCGATGGAGGCCAGCCTTACCTGGCCGTGTGCGAGGTTGCGGACGATGGCCGCATGCACCTGCTGGGCGATCGAGTTGTCGGCTTGCGCGCGCTGGCGCAGCAGCTGCTCGGCGTGCTGTTGCAGCACCGGGTAGAGGCTGACGTCGGCGTTCGGCACGGGGAAGGCCAGCAGCGCGGCGTCGAAGCTGGCGACGTTGGCCGGAGCGCCGAAGCTGGGCATGGTGCCCAGCACGCGCAGATACTCGTCGCGGGCTTCGGGAGCGCCGCCATCATGCATCAGCGCCAGCTGCGCGGCCGGCAGCGTGATCCCGGCCAGCCAGTTGCCGAACACGCGGATGCCGGCGAAGACGCTGTCGGCCAGGTGGCGCTGGGCCGGGCTGTAGTTGCTGTGCCAGGTGTAGTGCGCCACGCCGTCGGCCACCGTCAGCGCGGAGCGGCCCAGGTCATGCGCCAGCTGCTCGTAGCGCATGGTCTGCTCGAAGGCCTGGCCGAAATCGCGGCAGCTGAGCAGGATCAGGCCATACACGCTGTAGGTGCCCAGCTTGACCCGTTCCCCCACGTGCAGGCCGAAATTCGGATCGGCTGCCAGTTCGGCGCCGATGTCGAGCAGGCGCACGTAGTCGTCGGCGTGCAGCGATTCGGGCAGCGGTTGCAGGGAGTCCGGCGCCATGCCAGCAGCGTGCTCCAGTGCCGCAGCCGTGACGCCACGCGCGGCTGCCGCTTCGAGCAGAGGCTGCAGGTAGGAGCCGGCCACGCGGCGCGACAGGTCAGCGGGCTTACTTGGCATGATTGGACAAGGCGTGTGTCATAAAAGCGCAATACCTAGTTGGTTCGTTATCTTATTCTGTTGTCATTCAAACTCGGTGCGCGCCAGTATAGCAAGCGCTCCGCTACGCAGACAGGAAAACAATGAGACGCTGGAACGGTTGGGGTGACGATACGATAGAGTTTGCGCTGAGCGAGGACGCGTTGGGTTTCCTGGCGCAGCGCATCGGCGCCGGCACGCCGGTGGCGGATGCGGCCTTCGAGCAGGCGTGCGCGCGGATCGCGCCGTCGCGGCTGCCGTCGCACGCGCTGATCGGTGGGTTGATCGACACCTCGGCCGAGGTCCGGCTGCGCAACGCGCTGGGCCAGAGCCTGCCGGACTGGCTGCGTCTGCGTTACGGCGTGATCGAGACGGCGCCGGATGGCGTGGCCTATCCGGAAAGCGCCGAGCAGGTGAGGGCGCTGATCGACTATGCGCAGCAGTTCGGTGTTGCGCTGATACCGCAGGGCGGCGGCACCAGCGTGGCCGGGCATCTGACGGCGCAGGCCGGCGCGCAGCCGGTGCTGGCGGTGAACCTGACGCGCTTGCGGCAGATGTATTTCCTGGATACGGAATCGCAGCTTGCGACCTTCGGCGCCGGCGTGTTCGGGCCGGACCTGGAGGCGCAATTGCGGGCGCGCGGCTACACGCTGGGCCACTTCCCGCAGTCCTTCGAATATTCGACGTTGGGCGGCTGGGTGGTGACGCGCTCCTCCGGCCAGCAGTCGCTGCGCTACGGGCGTATCGAGCAGATGTTCAAGGGCGGCAAGGTGGAGACGCCGGCCGGCACGCTGGATATACCTACTTTCCCGGCATCGGCGGCGGGCACGGATCTGCGCGAGATGGTGCTGGGCTCAGAGGGCCGTCTGGGCATCCTGACCGAGGCCACGGTGCGCGTGACGCCGCTGCCGGAGTACGAGGCCTTCCATGCGGTGTTCTTCCCGAGCTGGGAGGCGGCGGAGGCAGCGGTGCGGCAGGTGGTGCAGGCGGGGTTGTCGCTGTCGATGCTGCGCTTGTCGAATCCATTGGAGACGACCACCATGCTGGCGCTGGCCGGCCACAAGAAACTGATCTCCGCGCTGGAACGCTATCTGTCGTGGCGCGGCTGCAAGGACGGCAAGTGCATGCTGATGATAGGCGTGAGCGGCCGCAAGACCTCGGCCAAATCGGCGTTGAAGGACGCGCTGGCGCTGACGTCGGCGCACGGCGGTGCGCACATCGGCCGCAAGATGGGCGACAAGTGGAAGCAGAACCGCTTCCGCAATGTCTATCTGCGCAACGCGGCCTGGCAGCATGGCTATGCGATCGATACGGTGGAGACTGCGGTGGACTGGCCGCGCGTCGGCACGATGATGCGGGCGCTGGAGGCGGCTGCCACGGGAGCGCTGGCGCAGCACGGCGAGAAGGTGCACGCCTATACGCACCTGTCGCACCTGTACGTGCAGGGGGCGAGCGTTTATTCGACCTTTGTGTACCGGCTGGCCGGCGATTATGAGCAGGACCTGGCGCGCTGGCGCACGCTTAAGCACGCGGTCAGCATGGCGATCGTGGAGAGCGGCGGCACCATCAGCCATCAGCATGGCGTGGGCAGCGATCATGCGCCGTACCTGGAGGCGGAGAAGGGCGAGTTGGGCTTGTCGGCGATGCGGGCCTTGTTTGCACACTTCGATCCGCAGCAGATCATGAATCCCGGGAAGCTGCTGCCATGACGGCGCTGTGGCGCAGTGGCGGTCGTTCTGGCCTGACGGAGGTGCTGGGGCGCGAGTGGGATTTGATCGTCATCGGTGGCGGCATCACCGGCGCGGGGATTTTGCTGGAGGCTTCGCGGCGCGGGTTGAAGGCGCTGCTGGTGGAGCAGCGGGATTTCGCCTGGGGCACGTCGAGCCGCTCGTCCAAGCTGGTGCACGGCGGCTTGCGGTATCTGAAGGAAGGCCAGTTTGCGCTGACGCGCGAGTCGGTGCATGAGCGCGAGCATTTGCTGCAGCAGGCGGCGGGCCTGGTGGAGCCGCAGAGCTTTGCCTTCGGCGAGTTTGAAGGCCGCAAGCCTGGCAAGCGTATGTTCCTGCTTGGGCTGGCGATCTATGACCGGATGGCGGGACAGAAGGCACGCCATTATTTCGACCGAGCCGAGTTCGAGGCGCTGGCGCCCAACGTCTCCACGGCGGGGCTGAAGGGCGGCATGGTCTACACCGACGCCAAGACGGACGATGCGCGGCTGGTCATGCGCGTGCTGCAGGAGGCGCAGCAGCATGGCGGCGTCGCGGTCAATTACATGGCGGTGGAATCGCTGCTGCGGGTCGATGGCGGCGTGCGCGGAGTACGGCTGTGCGATGGGCTGAATGGCGCGCAGCATGATGTGCGCGCACGGCTGGTCATCAGCGCGACCGGCGCTTGGGCGGATGGCTTGCGCCTGCAGGGCGATGCTGCGTCGCGTGGTGCCAAGCCGCGCTTGCGGCCTTTGCGTGGCAGTCATCTGGTGCTGCCGGCCTGGCGTTTGCCGCTGGCGCAGGCGATCAGTTTGATGCATCCGCAGGATGGCCGGCCGGTGTTCGCCTTTCCGTGGGAAGGCGTTACGCTGGTCGGCACGACGGATGTCGACCACAAGGGCGACCTGTCCCGTGAGGCGGCGATCACGCGCGCTGAAGTCGATTACCTGATGGCTGCCTTGCATGACCAGTTCCCGCATTTGGGTCTGCAAGAGAGCGACGTGATCGCCAGCTATGCGGGCGTGCGGCCGGTGATCGACAGCGGCAAGGCCGATCCGTCGAAGGAAGGGCGCGACCATGCGCTGTGGCTGGAGGATGGGCTGTTGACGGTCACCGGCGGCAAGCTGACCACGTTCCGCGTGATCGCGCTGGATGCGCTCAAGCTGGCGGCCACCCTGCTGCCGGAGTGGTGCGACAAGCTGGAGCCGCAGCCGGTGTTTGGCGCTGCTCCGCCGTTCCGCTTGCGCTACCAGCGCCACCTGCCGGCGGGCCAGGCGTTGCGCCTGCAAGGGCGCTACGGCGCGCTGGCGCGGGAGCTGGTCGCGGCGGCACAGCCAGGGGAACTGGCGCTGATTCCCGGCACAGAGACCATCTGGGCGCAGCTGCGCTGGGCGGCCCGTTGCGAGTCGGTGCAGAAGCTGGAAGACCTGCTGCTGCGCCGTAGCCGCATCGGCATCCAGCTGCGCGGTGGCGGTGTCGAGATCCTCGACCGGCTACGTGCCATCTGCCAGCCGGAACTGGGGTGGAGCGACGAGCGATGGAATGTCGAGCAGGCTGCCTATCTGGCATTATGGAATACCCACTACAGCTTGCCCGCATAAGTACGGGCACGCATTACGAGACTAGAGCGACATGGCCGATCAATACCTTCTTTCCATCGACAACGGCACCCAGAGCGTGCGCGCGCTGCTGTTCGATTTGAACGGCAACCTTGCCGCCAAGGCGCAAGTGCATTTGCAGGCATACTTCTCCGATCATCCCGGCTGGGCGGAGCACGATGCCGATGGCTACTGGAAGGCGGTAGGCCAGGCGTGCCAGCAGCTGTGGGCTTCGACCGATATCCCGCGGGCCGCTGTCAAGGGCGTGGCGGTGACGACCCAGCGCGGCACGGTGGTCAACCTGGACCGCGACGGCAAAGTGCTGCGGCCGGCGATCACATGGCTGGACCAGCGCCGTGTGGGCAAGCAGAAGCCGTTGAGTTTTTTGTGGCGTACGGCGTTCAAGCTGGCGCGCGTTTCCGGCACCATCGAGTACTTCCGGCGTGAGGCCGAGATCAACTGGATCGCCGAGCATCAGCCGGAGATATGGGACAAGACCGACAAGTATCTGCTGCTGTCTGGCTTTCTCAATTTTCGCTTGTGCGGGCGGCATGTCGATTCCGTCGGCTCGCAGGTGGCGTATCTGCCGTTCGATTACAAGCGCCACAAGTGGGCCGGGGCGCGCGACTGGAAATGGGAGGCGCTGGCCGTGCGGGCGGATATGCTGCCGGAGTTGGTGGCGCCGGGCACAGTGATCGGTGCGATCACCGCCGCCGCCGCCGAGGCAACCGGCATCCCGGAAGGCACGCCGCTGGTGGCCGCCGCCGCGGACAAGGCCTGCGAGGTGATAGGTGCCGGCGCGCTGGAGCCGCACATCGCCTGCCTGAGCTACGGCACTACGGCGACCATCAACACTACCACCAAAAAATATGTCGAGGTCACGCCCTTGATACCGCCTTATCCGGCGGCCATTCCGGGCGCCTACAGCACGGAGGTGCAGATCTTTCGCGGTTACTGGATGGTGAACTGGTTCAAGGAGCAGTTCGGGCACTTCGAGCAGATGGCCGGCGCGCAGCAGGGCAGGTCGCCGGAGGCGATGTTCGATGCGCTGGTGAACGAGGTGCCGCCCGGTTCGATGGGGCTGATGCTGCAGCCTTACTGGAGCCCCGGCATCAAGACACCTGGCCCTGAAGCCAAGGGGGCGATGATCGGTTTCGGCGATGTTCACACGCGCGCCCATATGTACCGGGCGATCCTCGAAGGCCTGGCCTACGCGCTGCGCGAGGGTAGGGAGCGGATCGAGAAACGCGGCGGCGTGCCGGTGACGGAGTTACGCGTGGCCGGCGGCGGATCGCAGAGCGATGCGGCGATGCAGCTGACGGCCGATATCTTCGGCCTTCCTGCGGCGCGCGCGCATGTGTACGAGACGTCGGGACTGGGCGCGGCCATCGCGGTGGCGGCGGGACTGGGGCTGCACAAAGACTTCGACAGCGCGACGCGCGCGATGACGCGGCCGGGCCGCGTGTTCCAGCCGATCGAGGCGAACCGGCAGATCTACGACAAGCTGTATCGGCGCGTGTACCTGAACATGTACAAGCAGCTGCAGCCGATGTACCAGGAGATCGCGGATATCACGGGCTATCCGGAACAGCTTTGAAACGGCATATGGCATAATATATTTTCGATAATATTTGTGCTCATGTCATGAGGATGTCCGCCCTGTTCGGAACGCTGCTGTTTGCCGTCTTCGTAGCCCGGCTTCGCCTCGATAACGCCAATTGAAATTGACGCCAATGAGAACTATGAGCTTGAATTTAACCCTTATCGAACGTTGGCTCAAAGGCCGCAGCCTGGCTCGGGGCCTGTCGCTTCCGTTCAATCACTCCGGCGGACTGTGCGTCGAAGTTGGTACTGCTGGAGAGTTACGTCGCCATGTGTTCGTCGACGCTGGGCCTGCACTGAAAGCTTGTGCCGCGCAAATACAGGTTCCCCGTATCTTCTTGAAGGCGCCCGTTGCGCCTGATGTTATGCGTGCCGCACTTTCGGACCGCTGGAAAATCGAAGCCCCCGGGTATCTGATGCGCGGCCCGGCGGCCGCACCAGGCAAGGCGATCTTACCGTCGGACTACCACGTTTTGGTGGAAGCCGAACATGGAGGACACATCGCACGTGTTATTCATGCCAGCGGCGAGTTGGCAGCATCAGGCCGCGTCGCGGTGCATGCGGGTAGCGCTGTGTTTGACCAAATCATTACAGAAGAAGCCCATCGCCGGCTCGGCCTGGGTAGCGTGGTGATGCAGAACCTGGATGCCGTGGCTGAAAAAGCCGGTGTCATGGAGCGGCTTCTTGTCGCAACAGAAGCCGGGCGCGCGCTTTACGAACGCCTGGGCTGGACCGTGCTGGCACCGTGGTCAACGGCGGTGCTGGATGATCAGTGACACGCGGCTTCTATTAACTGCTCTTTACAACAACTTAGGATTTAAGAATGAAGGCGATTATCACTGGCGGTAACCGGGGCATCGGGTATGAAATTTCGAAGAAGCTTCTGGATAAGGGATTTGAGGTGCATGTGTTGTCCCGGTCTGGCATGGCTTCCGTCCACCAGGGATTGACTTCGTGGACCGCCGATGTGTCGGATTACGAACAGACCGCGCAGATCATCGACAAGATCGGTACGCCCGACGTTTTCATTAACAATGCCGGCATCATGAATCCCATGACGGCCAGCGATTACGATGCGGACGCTATCCTTCACATCCTCAATGTGAACCTCATCACTGCAGTCAGGTTGAGTGTCGCCGTGGCCGAGCGGATGGCCAATAATGGCGGCGGCCGCATCATCAGTATGGGATCGATCGCAGGCGAAATTGGCCATCCGGATATCTGGTATGGCATCTCCAAGGCTGGCCTCATGAACGCCATGCGCTCGCTCGCGCGCACATACGGGCCACGGGGCGTGATCGCCAACTCGGTTGCGCCGGGCCCCGTCGAAACGGAAATGACGAAGACCATCCCGCCAGAGCGCAAGAAGCGCTTGATGGCGGCGACCATCAGCCAGCGGCTCGGCCTCGCGGTGGAGGTTGCGGAGACGGTCAGTTGGCTGGCCACCGATGCGCCGGCGTTCATCAACGGCGACGTGATCGATATGAACAATGGCAGCAATTGCCGCTAGCCTTATCTGCGGCCTGGCCGCGCTCCGGGTGACGCGGCGGCACCTTACGCCGTAACGCGTGCGCAGGTCATGACGTGGTGCGCCAACAGGTCACCGGCCCGCTTCCGCCGCGTGCGCATCGAGCCACGGCGCCAGGGACACGCTCCAGATGTTCTGGCTGCCGTTGTCCCATTGCTCGCTCCTGGCCAGATCCTCCCGCGCCTGCGCGAGTGTGCGCGGGAAACGGACAGCTTCGGTTCTGCTGGTGCTGAAATACAGGGTTCGGCCATCGGGCCCGAGCCGTGCCTCGTTGGTATCGATGGAGCCGCGACCATTGACCAGCTCGCCTAGATCAACCGGCGTGCCCCAGCCTTCACCGCGCCGAAACGCAATCGACAAGCGTTCGTATGCGTTTGGCCCAGGCAGCATCGAGCCGAACACGATGAACGATTCGTCCGGCGCGACGGCCGGGTCGACATCCTGCGTGCGTGGGTCGCCGAACGATTGCGCTACTGGCGGCAAGTAGGCGCCGTTTCGATATTGCGAGCGCCACAGGCGGAACGGCGCTTCGGCACTGGCCCGCTCAATAAAGTACAGGCTGCCGTCGCCTGCCACGCTGGGCGCCCACGTGCTATTGCCGCGGTTGACGGTGGCGGGCAGGTGCACCGGTTCGCCCCAGCCGTCGCCGAGGCGATCGACGCGCCACAGGTTGCCCGCGGGCCCCGTCAAGTCGCCGTGCTTGACGGGGCGGTTGGAGACAAAAACCAGGAAGGAGCCGTCCGGGGCCATGCTCGGTTGCTGGTCCATCCATTGCCCCGAAAACGCGGCGATCTGCGCTGGACTCCAATGGTCGCCGGCCCGCTGTGAGCGCATGATCGTGTTATTGCGGGAGAAATAGACCGTGTTCCCATCGGGAGAAAAAGTGGGGTCGGCATCATTGGCGGGGCCGGAAATGACCCCCGCCGCGAAAATTTTCGGCGCGCCGGCCGGGGGCGTGTCGGCCGCGATGCCAACTTGCTGCGCCAGGATCAGCAACGCGCCGAGCATGCCGGCGCGGATCGCTACATAATTGGGTTTGGTGGCATTCATGCGTTCTCGATAGAGGTGGTGGTTTCCGGGCTTGCGCAGCACTGTAATTGGGAGACCAGGCGAAGACGATTGATAATCGACGAACGACGTTTCAGCGCGACGAACTGCACGCGCCCACGGTCAATCCGGTAGCGGCAATCCGAGCCGCGCCTTGACTTCCGTGAGATAGCTGCGACCGACTCTGGCAGGTCGGCCGTCGCGGTCGATGATTTCCCAGGCACCCGCGCCTACGTGCCTTAAATGGGCAACGCAGTCAATGCGCACGACCGTGGAGCGGTGCACTTGCACAAACAGCGCCGGGTCGAGGCGGCCAACAAGCGCCGACAGCACGGCGCGCATCAAGTAGGAGCGTGTTTCGACGCTGAGCCGGACATAGTCTCGCTCGGCGTCGATGCGCAGCACTGAATCGGCGGGCACGCGCACGATGCTGCCCGCGTGGGGAACCCAGAAGTCCTGCATCGGCGGCGCGTGACCAACGGTGGCCCTGCGTGCCGCGAGGATCCGCTCCGCTCTGTTCACGGCCCGCATGAAGCGGTTCGATTCCAAGGGCTTGAGAAGGTAATCGACGACGGCCAGATCGAAGGCCTGCGTGGCGAAGTGATCGAACGCGGTCACCAGAATGACGAGCGGCGCGGGGTTCCAGGCCTGAATCGCCATGGCAAGCGCAAGACTATCCATACCGGGCATGCCGATGTCGAGAAAAACAAGCTCGGGCCTGTGCGATGCGAGCGCGATCAGGCCCGCTGCTCCATCGCTGGCGTGGCCGATCACATCCACCGTGCCGGCTTGCTGGCACATCTGACATACAGCGTCGATCGCGAGCGGCTCGTCGTCGATGATAAATGCGCGGATCGACATTGCTGCTAGCGCCTGGACGTTGGCAGCAGCAACACCACCCGAAAACCACTCGGCGACACAGGCCCGGCCGTGCACGTCGCCTTGCCGTCGTACTGGAGGGCCAGACGTTCGGCGACGTTTTTCAGGCCTATGCCCATGCCTTTTGGCGCCGTGCCTACATGAACGGCATCGTCTTCGATCACAATCTGAAGCTGGCCATCGGGCAGGACGCGGGCCAGGATCTGGATCAGTACAGGGTCGGCTGAACAGCCCAGCCCATGCTTGACGGCGTTCTCGATGAGCGGCTGCAACAGCAAGCTTGGTATAAGCGAGGCTGCGGCCTGGACGGTGACGTCCACCCGCACCTGCAGCCGCAGTGGAAACCGCCGGCGTTCAAGTTCGAGATAGCCGACCTGTATATCGACTTCGTCGGCCAGAACGGCGTCTGCCAGGGGATCGGCTGTCAGGCTGTAGCGCATGAAACGCGCGATCTGCCCAATCATCACTTCCACTTCGGCCATGTCACGGCGCCGGACGAGAGTCATCAGCGAGTTGAGGACGTTGAAGAGAAAGTGCGGGTTGACTTGGTAGCGCAAGGCCCGGATTTCAGCGACGCGGGCCGCAGCTCGGTGGGCATTGGCACGCGAATCGGCGAGCCTGGTCGCGGCCGCCGACGTCAGGGACAGGCACAACATGCCCCACGCAAGGAAAACAAAGGTCCAGCTGATCAACAAGTCTGAAATGGCGACAATGACCTGGTGGTTGATGCATGGCGCGTCCATGTTGCAGTCCGCACCAGGCAGCGGCGCGATGACATAAAACACCAGAACATTGACAGCGGCAAACCCCGCTCCGAAGGGCAAGCTCATGATCACGGTCAGCAGGATTTTCCGGCGCAACGATGCCGTTGCGGTCCGTTCGAGCACCCGATACATCAGCCAGGAAAGCGAAATGCCAACAGTCGCCACCGCCGCACGACGCATCAACGACTCGGCTTGATGGTCGACCCCGAGCAGTGCCGCCCGCAAGGTGTACATGGTGACGAAAGCCAGCCAGAACAGCGCAAGGGCTGCGGCAACTGCTCGCCGCGGAACGGGCGGCGCGGGTGCATCTGCGACGGCGGGATCGACAATTTGCTCGGACACTGCGAGGGCTACCAAGTAGGTTTAGACAAGGATGCGGCAATCGGCAGGCCGCAGTTGACCGACTAGATCGTAGCGTATTGCGTCGCTATGAGAAAGACAATTTTTCTTCAGCCAGAAACGTTGATCGAGTCAGTGCCAGGATATTGGCCTCGAAAGCGTCTGGATCGATCGCACCGATGATGGCCGCGATTTGATGCGAGCTCTCGCCGCTGACCCGAAGGATGAGGTCGGACCGATCTGTTGGTACAAGGACGATCAGAGGCCCAGCCCGCAGGTGCCGGTCGGTCTCGAGTACAATCGACAGGTACCCGCTACAAGCGAAAGTTCCGGATTTGCCTAAACACAGTTAAAGGTTGCCCATGATTAGCAAGGAAAGCGCGCCAGTTGCGTGGGCGGCACTTATGCACGAGCTTGAAGATGCCCAAGAACACTTGGCTACGTTGCTATCCAATATGAGCGATGATGCAGACTATGACGAGGTAAATCTACGTATCGACCTCGGGCATGTTTTTTCGCATTTGAACCGGGCGTGGCATCGCCGCGAGAAAACCGAGGGGTTAGATGAAGCGGAATGGCTAGAAGCAAGTCGCTTCCCTACGGACCTCGATCCAACTTAGTCCAGCTTGGAGCGTGGGACTGAGAGCGGCCAGAAGCGGGCAGTGACAACAGACACGTCAATAATTAACCGGAAAGTCAGCATGTCCTTACGCGATGCACTTCTGTGCGACCTTTCAGTATTGGTTGGCGAAGAATGTTGGGGCGTCGTTTGCGGTGAAGGCTCTGGATCCGTCCTCGGACTGCACATTGGCGCCCGGACGCTCAGACGAAAGCCTGTGAACAATCCTCATTTGAGTGAGCTAATCCGGCGATATGAAGGTGCCTATTCGATGTTGATCTGGTGCCCATGGCGAATTGACTCTGACTCGAAAGTCGTCGCAGGGAGCCATATGTCGAACGCCAATGATGGTCCAATGGTCAATGGCAGCCGATCCATTTGCGGACAACGAATCACGGCAGTGACTTGTTCCACGCCGGCTTTTGATCTGCGCCTCAACTTCGAAAACAAGCACTCACTCGTCATCCATTGCAGTTCCTTCGGAAATGACTACGAAGATTGCTATTCGTTCGGAACGCCCCTCGGTCACTATGGCGTTGAACTTGGCGGAGAACTAAGCTTCGAAGCTAGAACGTGATCGTCTGCAACGGGGCGGCTTCAGCCTGGAGTGAGCATTTGTGATTTTGTAGGTAGGCAAGCTGCTATCATGAACGAGGCCGGCTGGATTCGGCCAAGAGCAGCCGTTCCCGGACCTTAGCGCATGAATGACTTATGGACACTTACAAATTTATTGAGAACCATGAACTTGTATTAAACGTCTTCGGACGTTGGCCTGGCTTCCATGACGGCGAGGTGTACAAAGTTGTACTTGACCGCACGCGCCGTCTACCCGATGGCAAATATTATCCAAGTATTGATTTGTACGTGCGGGGTTGGAACATGACGCGTGATACCTCCGAAGAGAGCGCGTATCGGCTGGAAAATGATTCCCTCATTCATTTTCTGTTCGAGCATGTCAGCGACCTGGAACTGGATGGTCTAAACCATCAAAACGTGATTTCGGGATTGGACTTTAGGTTGATGCACGATGCTGATGAGGATGCGCAAGCGCTTGCCGTTGAGATAAACCACTGCTATGGTCTATCCGGTGGCTTTAAGGCTTTACGTGCAAGTGTTATTTCGGTAGAGCCTATTGGCCGTTGACGGCCAAGACCCGTCATTCCCGCGTAGGCGGGAATCCATACGCCGCTTGTCTGAATGCTCAGCATGGGTTCCCGCTTTCGCGGGAACGACGATTGGCGGCTTCGGGCGACTGCTGGCGTCGCTCCTCTTCTTAAGCGTCTGTTTGCTCGGCCATTTCCAGTGCATCGTCTACCTCAATACCAAGATATCGAACTGTGCTGTCCAGTCGCGTATGGCCGAGCAATAGCTGCACCGCTCGCAGATTTTTTTTTGTGTCGGTAGATGAGAGTGGGCTTCGTCCGGCGCGTTGTGTGTGTGCTGTACGCCGTGGGGTCTAAACCTATTTCGTCGAACCATTGGATGGGGCGACATGAGAGACCTTCTGAATTGAAGCTCTACTATACGCCTGACAAGATGCGGCTATATTCGAACGCTGTGGAAATTGGTGAGCTTTTCATTTGGGCAAGCTGGTATCCTTGTGTATTGGGTCGGGCACGGCCAAGAGCAGACGTCTCTATTAATTGAATTGATTCCTTGCGCATGAATTCTGAAGCTTACAGATTCACGATTGACCACCAGCTTGATGCGGGAGAACTCGACCGTCTGCGGACCGAGAATCTGCCGAACTTACTCGCGTTGAATGCCCGATATACGCCACACGTTGACGTAGTCAACGCTTTTCCAGTTACCCCAATCTACGTGGATTTTCTAAGAGCTCGGTGGCGTCAGGATAAAGAATTTGGCCGCGCGACAGATGACGTGGCGATATCGGGCTTAGGTTTTGGTTTCGGACTGCTTCTCGGTGCGTGCACTCAATTGAAATGGTGCATCGCAAGCGATGCAGACGGAACGTTTTTGACGATGGCACAGGCGGAAACCGCTGACTGCTCCTCGGTCTCCGTGTCGCCCTTCAGCTACGTGGCAAAGCGCCAGCAGGTCGAAAATGCAGAGGTGTTCCGCCACTTTTTCGAACAGATTTCGGCGGACGTTATTGGCTTCGTTCGTCCAAATAATTGGCTGCTTGAAGCTTAGCCGTTAACGGCCAATTGCAGACTCATCGGACACTATCAATGATCGACCATCAGAGCTTGTCTACGCGACGCGCGACGCTCAGCGATTTGCCTCGGCTCCTTGAACTGTTGGCCGACGACGCATTAGGGAAAAATCGAGAGGCTGTCGGTAGCACTGATGCGTGCTATGTTCAGGCATTCAATGCCATTGATAGCGACGCTAATCAGTATTTGTTGGTCGGCGAGCTGGGTGAGAAGGTAATTGCAATGCTGCAGTTGACCTTCATACCGGGACTTAGCCGTCGTGGCGCACTTCGGGCTAATATTGAAGCCGTCCGCGTTGATGGCGCTATGCGCGGACAAGGCATGGGTAGTTGGCTTATGAAGGCGGCAATTCAGCTGGCAAATGAACGTGGCTGCAGCCTAGTGCAACTTACCAGTGACAAAACCCGAATCGAAGCACATCGTTTTTATACGCGCCTTGGCTTTGCTGGCAGCCATGAGGGCTTCAAACTCAGGCTATAACTTCAAATGATGCGGCTACCGGCCAGTAGCAGCCCGTCGCAAACGAAAGACGATTAATTCATGCTGAGTTTGAAAGATAACAAATGGCAGGAGTTCCACGGCGGTTACAGAGTTCCATATGATGTGTCGATAGCCCTGCGGTCGATGCAAAATGGAAGTGATGTATGGAATGAGCTATGGGACGAGCTTCACCATCAAGGCAATGTTGATATTGCTTCTTACGCTGCGGTGCCCCAACTGGTGTGCATCGCAAACAACGCTGCAGCCCGCGATTGGAATTTCTACGGACTGTTAGCGACTATAGAGGTTGCGCGTCATCGTAAAGATAATCCCGCTGTACCCGAATGGTTGAAAGCGGATTACGATAGCGCGTGGGAGCAAGCCTCCGCTTTGGCCTTGGCGGACATCGGCGCAGAAATCGACAGCGCCACTACTAACGCTATTCTCGGTGTGCTCGCCTTGGCGAAAGGCGAGCTGAAGCTCGGTGCAATGCTTTCCAGCCTGGATGAGTCCGAACTAGATGAATGGACGGAAGAACGATTGGCTTGGTCTGAGTTATACGAATAGTTCGCCTATCGGCCACAAGCAGCCCTTCAAGCATAGCAGTGTGTCAAGAAATATTGGGTGAAAAAATTGCAGACCAAGAAATTCAAGCTTTCGCCGGAAGAAATAGCGCCGATAGTAAGTGGGGTTGGAGGATGCTTAGCCACTGACCGGATTGTCGTCGATGGTTGTCCAGTAGGCTATATGTACCGAGGGATACCATTAAACGAGCAAGACAGCGGTTGGCGTTTCTTTGCGGGTGACGAAGACGAACGGTATATGGGTCAAAGTGAGCATCATGATGTCTACGACGTCAATACGATCGTGAATTACGACCCGTCGATACTGGCTTTCATAGACCTCCCAGTTGGTTCCGCGCTTGAGCGAGATGGTGAAGGTGATTTGGTTCTTCTGGAACACGGCGCTTAGGCTGTAAGCGGCCAATAGCCGACTTTCGCATGAGATTCTGACCCCTGGCGCGATTTTTTAGATAAACATTAAAATTATCATATGCATTCAATTTTCCTTTCGATGGGTGGTGTACGTGACACCCACCTTGCAGCTCAGGTAAAAAGTCTCCTCCCGGATGGACTAGTGTATATGTACACACGAAATGGCGAGGAGGGGGTCGCTTTTCGAAAAGAGATTGAGGCGGAAGTTAATACATGCAAGCTGTTCGTAGCGTTTTGGTCTGATGACTACATTGCTAGTGAACATGCTATGTTGGAACTTGCAAGCTTTAAAAGAGGAGCGGAGTCTCTCGATTCCGGTCGAGAGTTGCTAGTCGTGCAGACCTCTAGAAAATCTCCGAATATTCAGCGACGCGGAAAGAACCCTATTAACGGAAAAGAGGAGTTCACGTTAGGTAGATGGCGACTTGAGCGCGCTGTTTCTCCAGACCGAGATATCGACGGCATTGCCGAATTGATCAAAAGGAAACTTGAATCAACTGGCTTTTCAACCTCCATACTGGTTCGGCGTCCCGAGATTCAAAAATCCATTGCCGCCGCGCTGGACGGAGGAGGTTTTTACAAGAAAGAGTTTATTTTTGTTTCGGGTGCTGAGGGCGATGGTCGACGAACTGCTATCAAGACTTATATGGAAGGTAGCAAACATCTGTTGCCTAAATTGGTAGCATTCGATAATGTAGAAGGGCCACAGGATGTTCTTGAGCGGCTATTGGAGTGCTCGGGTGAGTCCTTTGGTACAAAGCTCGATATTATTATGGGGGTTAGCTCCGGCGAACTTGACCCTATTAAAGAGATACGAAAGATCGTCCATCGCTTCAGGGCTACTAGGAATTATTTAGTTCTCATCATGGATCGCTACAGTGGCGTTGATCCCTCTGCTGGCATTCCTCAATGGGTAGCGAAAGCGGTCGAACCTTTTAAAGTTGGCCCAGCTCCCCTCATCTTCTTTGTGACATCAAACCCAGTGACAGACGAATTGCTCCGCCATTTCCCAAGTGCAGGCAGAGCGCGGGTGCCAGGTTTGGATGAACCCCAGATGGGGGAACTGGTTTTCAATCTCAGCCATGTGGACCCCGATCCGGCAAAATGGACGGCTGAAAATCAACTTATGGTTTGCCATATCTCTGGGAGTAGTCCAAGTCTGTGCCAAAATATTATGCGGTTGGCGTCAAGTGAGGCTAACTTGCAGCATCTGGAGCGGCTTGCTCGTTCTGAGGAGGAAAAATTTTCAGCATCATTAACGGGGCTGCTTGGATATATAGTAGGAAAATTTAAGGATAGCCCCGCTGACATTATAGCGATGCAGGTCGTTGAGAAGTTAGGGGTAGTTGCGCAGTCTACGCTTGAAGAAATTATGCAAATGCAGGGCTATGGTAGCTATGATCTCTACGGGTTGTTGCAGTACGGCGTGTTTGAACAGCTTTCAGATAGTCTTTTGAGAATTCCACCGTTATTACAGCGCAGATTGGGTTTCGTATTATGGGAAAGCGGCCCTGTGCCACAGTTAGATAAAGTTTTGCAGGACTTTGCTGGTCAAAAACATGAGATTGATGATGGTCACGGCATGGTTTATCTGGCAAACAAGGCCGCAGCCTCGTTACGTTCGTCCGGTCAGCCCCCTCCCTTTGTAGAACCGTTCATTTCACTTTCCATGTTGTTTAAGACGGGCGTAGAACGCTACATAGAAGAGGAGTACGAAGTCTCGCATTCGATTTTGCGGCGAGCTATGGATAAACTGACTCATTCTACGAACTACGTGGATGAAACGATTCGCATTGAGATCGCTAGATATTTTGGTCTCGCTGCCGCACGTACTCGTAATGACCCCGACGTAGATAGAGCGCGTACATTTTTAAGCTCCCACTTTTTAGGCTCGAAAAAGGAGAGGCAAGCTCAAGCTATGGCGGCCTTCCTCAATGGCTTTAGATTTAGGGTAACGGGTAATCACAGTGATGCGCTCGCTGAATTTGAAGTAGCAAACTCAATTCTCAAAGATATCTCTTATGCTGCCAGGCAGCACGGTGCGGTGCTTACTGAGATATCCCGCTCCAATCTGCGTTTAAGTCCTCCTAGACTCGATGCAGCAGTGCGCGCTGCGGAGAAAGCATATGAGCGGCAAGACGCACTTCATAACCTGAACTCTCTAGTTAAAGCAAAGATTTATCGATTTGCCAATAATCCCAACGATGGTGACCAACTTGCTGAGATCCAATCACTTCTTGTCAATCTCCAGACCGTTTCTGAACGATCTGGTCGAGAATTCCATTTGGTGCGAAGCGCTGACCTTATGCTGGTTTTAGCACTGAAGGTAGCAAAAGAGAAGAACTTACCTCTGGACTTGGCCGATGCAATTAAGCTTACAGAGCAGGCGATGGCGGTTAGGCGGTCGGATCGAAGCCAATTTTATTTGTGGATGCTGAAGTCGCTTCATCAGGTTACCGATCTAACTGCAACAGTAGTTGCGGAGGCCGGTGCGGTATTTAATTCCTCAAACTCGATTCCCGTATTCCGGAAGACGAGTGCGGCTAAAGCATTAATAATGAGCTGTGCAAAAAATGAGCATAAGAGAGCGGTACAACTGCTTCAAAGTTCTAAGGAGCTAGGAAGCTGGCAGAAGGACTTTCTTCGGAGCTGGATCGAAAAAAAGATACCTCTGGCACCAATTCTCGTCGTTTCACTTGACCGATTATAGATGGTGCGTGGGGATGTACGATGGCCTCCATTCTAAATAGAAGTCATTAGGTAGCAGGAGGATGCCGGAAGAGCAAGGGGGGACGGCTTCCGTTATGGGGCGGAAGCAGCCGGCCCGCTGACACAGCGTGTCAGATCAAACTTGAGCTAATACGTATTAAGAAAGGATCGCATGCGCCGTCTGTTCGTCCTGATGCCCTTGATGTTTGGCATGCCTATGGCCATGGCTGCCGTCCCAGCGGACATTCACGTTCCAGCCAATGTTCAAGCCTGTACGAGCGCGATACCATGTCCAGTAGCAATCCTAAGCCCAGGATATGGACTTTCTGGTTCGGATTACGCTTTCGTCACCAACTATCTTAACCGGATGGGTTACCTGGTTATCACCCTGCAGGACAGCGCCGGCGGCGTGAAATTGGACCCGAACGCTCCAGTGTCGAAGCAAGTACAAGCATTGGCCCGTGTGGCCTCTCGGTCGATCTCCACCGCGATCGATGAAACCGCAGTTCGGTATCCGCAGTTCGATTGGCGCCATCTGCTCCTCGTCGGGCACTCCCTTGGCGGAGACAGTTCGGCGCAGTTCGCCGCTGACAATGCGGGCCGCGTTTCCGGTCTGATCAGCCTCGACAGCCGGCGGGTCGCGTTGCCACGTTCAATTGGTATCCACGTCCTGACAATTCGTGCCAGCGACACCACTGCGGACCCTGGTGTCCTGCCGAACGCGGAAGAGCGGAGCCGCTACGGTACTTGCGTGGTCCGCATCGAAGGCTCTCGCCACAACGATATGCAAGATGCTGGCAGCGAACAACTGAAGGCCAGAATTACATCCGCCATCGATACATTCCTCGCTCCAGCGCCGCATCCCAAATACGCTTGCGACCAAGACTCCAAGCTGGAATGACGGGCGGCGGCTTGCCTGCCGCGCGCCCCTTGTTCGTTACAAGCTGCCTCTCAGTTCCAAGCCGATTGCGCGCGGCGGCGTGATGCTGGCAAACGGCATGCCGAGCGGCTTGGTCTGGCCATCGAGATTGTAGACATAGCGTTTGTCAAACAGGTTGTTGACCAGTAGCGCCACGCCGAACTTGCCGCTGGCGTGGTCCCAGGCCAGGCGCAGGTCCGTCTTGCTGACCGCCGTACCGGTGCTGAAGGCCGGTGCGTTCATGCATTGCAGGGCGCGGGTGTCGTCGTTGCAGCGCGATTTGCTGTGGTAGCTGCCTTGCAGCGTTGCGCTGATCCTGCCGCCAGGCGCATCCCAACTGCCGTTCATGCCGGCCATGCCGCTGAAGGCGGGCGTGCCTACCGGCTGGCCGGACAGGTTCAGCGCCGTGCCGTCGTTGCCGGTGGTTTGATAGCGATGGTAGGTCTGGTCGATTAATTCAACTCCCGCGAACAGCGTGATGCCGTGGCCGACGCGGATGCGGCCATCGAGGTCCAGTCCTTTGGCCTGCTGGTCGCTGCTGACGATGTTGTAGGTCGAGATGGCGCCGGTGCCACCTAGCTTGATGTCTTGCAGGTTCTTGAAGCGGTAGGCGAACAGGGAACCGTTCAGCGTGGCCTTGATGCTTGGGAGGTAGAGCTTGAAGCCCAGCTCCAGATTGGTCATCTTCTCAGGCGCGAAGCTCGGATCGCGTACCTTGGGATCGGCCGACGCAGGATTCGGCGGGGTGAAGACGTTGAAGCCGCCGGCCTGGTAACCCTGCGACAGCGATGCGAACAACAGCAGGTCGCCAGTCAGCTTATGGTCCAGCACCACGCGCGGGCTCCAGTCGTTCCAGCTGTGGGAAGCGCTGATCGGCGCGGCGGCCAACTGTCCCGCTGCGCCGAACACCACGTTGGCCGGCAGCGCCGATGCATCCAGTCCGGCGACGGGGCCATAGGTGTCGAGCAGGGCGTCGAGTTCCGGCGACTGGCGCGCAGGCACGTACCACTGCATCGTCTTGCGGTCGCGGCTCCAGCGCACGCCCGTGGTCAGGTTGGTGGCTGGCGTCACGTGCCAGATGATGTCCTCGTAGATCGATACGGCGCGGCTGCGCAGCTTGGGGTAGGTGTTCTCACCCCATGAGAAATTCGACGAGCCGTCGACGCCGGGTACACCGGCTTGTCCCAGGCCGGCGAACAGCGTGGCGAAATCGGCGGCGCCGCCGCGCATCTGGCTGATGGTGTCCAGCGTCGCCGTGTTGACGATCGCTGAAGAGGTCTGGCGCTCGCGGTTGTCGTAGAAGCTGACGCCTGCGATCCAGTCCAGCTTATCGGTCTTGCCAGATAGTTTGAACTCCTGCTGCCAGTTGTAGGCGTTCTTATGATCGTCGGTGGCCAGCCGGAAGTCGGCCCGGCTGGTGCCGTCGTTGTCGGTTAGGTTGGACGAGGAGAAGGTGCGGAAGGCGGTAGTCGAGCGCAGCGTCACGCCGTCCAGCGGCAGTTCCGTGCGCAGGGTGACGCCGTCGAACACGCGCCGCTCGCGGCCATCGGTGTCGTTCTCCAGCGGTGCCTTGCGCGGGTCGACGAAGTTGGCGATGTAAGCGGCATCATAGGCGCCGGTGTAGCCGCCCTGCGGCAGCGCCGGATCCTTGACCACGCCGAACGCCGGCCAGCCGTGCTGGCGCAGCTGCTCGTGCTCCCACGAGAGGTTGATCGTGGCGTCCTTGATCTTCTGCTTCAGCGACAGGCGGGTGGCCCATGAGTTGTCGCCGCCGGTGCGGGTGCCTGTGGCCGCGTTGCGCACCCAGCCATCGCTGGCGGCGCGCACCACCACCAGGCGTGCCGCCGTGTCCTTGCCTAGCGGGAGATTGAGCATCGCGTCCATATTGAGGCGGTTGTAGTTGCCGACCTTGATGTGGCCGGCCATGTCGAAATTGTCGTCCGGCTCATTGGTGACGACGGAGATCGCGCCGGCGGCGCTGTTGCGGCCAAACAGAGTCCCTTGCGGCCCTTTCAGCACTTCCACGCGCTGGATGTCGATGAAGTTCATCAGCGCGCCGCCGGTTTTGCCGGTGTACACGCCGTCCACGTAAATGCCGACCGGCGTGTCGGTGCCGATGCCGAAATCGCCCGGCTGCACACCGCGTATGCCGAACACCGGCTGCGTGGCCTGGGTGGCATCGACTTGAAGGCCGGGCAGATAACCATTCAGGTCGCCCAGGTTTTTGGCGCCGAGGTTCTGGATGTCCTTGGCCGTTACGACCTCCATCGAGATTGGCACGTCCTGCGCCGATTGCGAGCGCGATTGTGCGGTGACGACGACTTTCTGCACGTCGTCGTTGGCGGCGTGCGCGGCGAGCGTCGCGCCGCCCGCGAACGCTATGGCGATGTGGCGCGCGAGGGTGCGCATGCGGCTGGATGGTGGATGTATTGCTGGTGTCTTCACGATGTCTCCCGGGTTGATGGATGTGTTTTTTCTGCTGCGTTGTGAATGGACTGTAGTCGCGCATCGGACGAGGAGGGGGGCTGGATCGGACAGCCAGGGATGCCGGCGAGGCCAAGCCGGTCCCGGTGTTGCAGGGGCGCCCGCGCGGACGTCTTGGCCGGAATTGCTCCCTGCCTGTCCTTTTGGCCCCCGTGCGGCATCGCCTTTGTTTGCACAATGAATCCTGTATTTTCATAAACGGGAGACTGAACATGGCGAACCAACAGACGGATAAAATTATCGATTGCGGCAACGCGGTGTGCGTGGTGGGTGCAGGGCCGGGCGGCCTGTCTGCGGCGCGGGCGTTGAAGGGCATGAAGCTGGCGTACGAGCAGTTCGAGCGCCATTCGGATGTGGGCGGGATCTGGGACATGAACAATCCCGGCAGCCCGATCTATGAATCGGCCCACTTCATTTCGTCGCGCGACCTGTCGGGCTTCATCGGCTTCCCGATGCCGAAGTCCTTCCCCGACTATCCCACCAATAAACAGATACTGAGCTATGTGCGCAGCTATGCCGAGGCCTTCGGCCTGCGCGGCGCGATCCGCTTCAACACGGCGGTGCAGAACGTGCACAAGGAAGACAGCGGGACGTGGCTGGTAACGCTGGGCGATGGCAGTCGGCGCCGCTATCGCGCCGTCATCTGCGCCACCGGCTGCAACTGGGACCCCAATATGCCGGAAGTGAAGGGCCAGTTCAATGGCGAGATCCGCCACTCCGTCACCTACAAGAGCAGCGACGAATTCGCCGGCAAGCGCGTGATGATCGTCGGTGCCGGCAACTCCGGCGCGGACATCGGCTGCGACGCGGCGGCGCGCGCGGACAAGGCCTTCATCAGCCTGCGGCGCGGCTACCACTTCATCCCCAAGCATCTGTTTGGCCTGCCGGCCGACCAGGTGAGCGAGAGCGGCCCGCACCTGCCGATGTGGATCGCGCGGCCTGTCATGGGGCTGTTGCTGAAGATGTTCACCGGCGACCTGACGCGCTTCGGCCTGCCCAAGCCCGATCACCGCCTGTTCGAGAGCCATCCGCTGCTCAACTCCCAGCTGCTGCACAATCTCCAGCACGGCAATATCGCCGTCAAGCCGGATATCGCTTACTACGACGGCAACGACGTGGTCTTCAAGGACGGCAGCCGCGAGCAGCTGGACCTGGTGATCTACGCCACCGGCTACAAGTGGAGCTGCAAATACGCAGCTGAATATTTCGAGTGGCGCGGCGGCAGGCCGCAGCTCTACCTGTCGATGTTCAGCCGCGACCACCACAACCTGTTCGGCATCGGCTATGTCGAAACCAATTCCAGCGCCTACAAGCTGTTCGACACGGAAGCCTTCATGATCGCCGCCTATCTGCGCGACCAGATGGACAATCCCGGCGGCGCCAGCCGGTTCGACGCGCTGATCGCCGGGGATGATCCGGATCTGTCGGGCGGCCTGAAATTCGTCAAGTCGCAGCGGCACGAGGTGTATCTGGAGGCGCACGCGCTCAAGTCCTATCTGAAGCGGCTGCGCAAGAAGATGGGCTGGCCGGAACTGAGCGAAACCTATTACGACCATTTGCGCACCAGCGCGGCGGCGCAACCATCGCCGGCGCTGCGTGCGGCAGCTTGAGGGGAACATCCGTGGACAAGACAGTGCACTACTACCAGCAACAGGCGACACAGCTGGATTTTGAAACCCGCGCGCTGATCGGCGGTCGCTTCGTCAACGCCGTCTCGGCCGAGGAGTTCGACTCCATCAATCCCGCCACCGGACGGCGGCTGGCCGGCATCGCCCGCTGCGGCGCCGTCGAGGTGGACGACGCGGTCAGCGCGGCGCGCCAGGCCTTCGAACGTGGCCACTGGTCGGGGGCCTCGCCCAAGCATCGCAAGAAGGTGCTGCTGCGCCTTGCCGATCTGGTCGAGGCCAACCTGGAAACGCTGGCGCTGATGGAGAGCCTCGACTCGGGCAAGCCGATACGCGATGCGCTGGGCGCCGACCTGCCGGACATGATCGAGAGCCTGCGCTGGCACGCCGAGGCGGCCGACAAGCTGTACGACCAGATGGCGCCGACCGCGCCCGATGTGGTGGCGATGATCGTGCGCGAGCCGATCGGCGTGGTGGGTGCTGTCCTGCCGTGGAACTTCCCGCTCTACCTGGCCGGCTGGAAGATCGGGCCGGCGCTCGCCAGCGGCAATTCGATGGTGATCAAGCCCGCCGAGCAGACGTCGCTGACGGCGCTGATGCTGGGCCGCCTGGCGCTGGAGGCGGGCATTCCGGAAGGCGTTCTGAATATCGTGCCGGGTTACGGCGAGACGGTGGGGCAGGCGATGGGTCGGCACCGCGACATCGACTGCATCAGCTTTACTGGATCGGGTGAGGTGGGGCGGTTGTTCCTCAAATACTCGGCCGAGTCGAACCTGAAGCGGGTGGTGCTTGAATGCGGCGGCAAGAGCCCGGCGCTGGTGCTGGCCGACGCCGCCGACCTGCCGCGCGTGGCGCAGCAGGTGGCCACAGGGGCGCTGTTCTGCCAGGGCGAAAACTGCAGCGCCGGTTCGCGCCTGATCGTGCACCGTTCGCGCAAGGACGAGCTGCTGGAACTGGTGAAGGGCGCGTTCGACGAGTGGCGGGTCGGCGATCCGCTCGATCCTGCCACACGGGTGGGCGCGCTGATCGAGCCTGGCCACATGCAGCGCGTGCTGGCCTATATCGACGGCGGCAAGGCGCAGGGCGCGGCGCTGGTGCACGGCGGCGCGCAGGTGCGGCGCGATTCCGGCGGCAGCTTTGTCGAGCCGACCATCTTCGACAACGTGCAGCCGGGGATGAACATCGCCCGCGAGGAGATTTTCGGGCCGGTGCTGTCGGTGCTGGGCTTCGACACGCTGGCGGAGGGCATTGCGATGGCCAACGACACCAACTATGGCCTGGCGTCCTCGGTTTACACCAGCAATCTGGATGCCGCGCACGGCGTGGCGCGGGCGATACGCGCCGGCACGGTGTCGGTCAACTGCTTCTCCGAGGGCGACACCGGCGTGCCGTTCGGCGGCTACAAGGAGTCCGGCTTCGGCGGCCGTGAAAAATCGCTGATGGCGCACGACCAGTACACCGAGACCAAGACCATCTGGATGCAGCTGGGCGCAGCCGGCGGTACCAACACCTGAGAGGAACGCATATGGCTACAACACCGAAGGGCGGCCGGGTCGCCCTCATCACCGGCGGCGCCGGCGGCATCGGCCGCGAGATCTGCCGCGGCTTCATCGCGCGGGGCATCATCTGCGTGCTGGCCGACTATAACCAGGAGGCGCTGGACCGCGCCACCGCCGAGCTGGGGCCGGCGGCGGTCGGCTTCGCCGTCGACTTGAGCGACTTCGCCAAGCTGCCCGCTTTGCTGGCCTTTGTGCAGGCGCGCTACGGGCGGCTCGACATCCTGGTCAACAACGCGGCCATCACCGGCACCGGGCACTTCGAGGAGCGCTCGGTCGACCATATCCTGGGGGAGCTGAACATCAACCTGCTGTCGCCCATCGTGCTGACGCGGCTGGCCTTCTCGGCCCTGCAGCGTAGCGGCGACGGCCGCGTGATCAACACGGTGTCCTTGGGCGGCATCTTCCCGCTGCCGGAGACCGGGGTCTATTCGGCCACCAAGTTCGGCCTGCGCGGCGCCATGCTGTGCCTGGGCATGGACCGCGAGCGGCACGGCGTCCATGTCGGCAACGTGCTGCCCTCCGCCACGGAGACGCCGATGCTGATGCGCGAGGCGGTCGAAGGCGGCAACACCTTGCAGTTCATGGATCCGCCGCAGCAGCCGGCGGACGTGGCGCGCCAGGTGATGCGCATGCTGGACAGCCCTTGCCTGGAGCGCTATCCGCGCTTGAGCGAGTCATGGTCGGTGCGGCTGGCGATGTTGGCGCCGAATTTTCTGCCGCGGCTGATACCGCTGTTCCGCAAGAAGGGCGTGCGCGGCCACGCGCGCTACCTGGAGTCGCTGCGCAAGCGCGGGCTGGTGGTTTCCCATGAAGGGAAGTGGGAGCTGTCCTGACGCTGGATCAGGCCCAGGCATTCAGGCGCGGCGCGACGGCGCCTTGCCGCACCTGGTTCGGCAGCATGCCGGACCAGCGCTTGAACGCGCGGCGGAAGTTGCGCGCATCGGTGAAGCCGGTGGCCATGGCGATTTCCACCAGCGGCATGTCGCTGCGCTTGAGCAGGTCGAGCGCGCATTCGTAGCGTACCTGGTCGACCAGGCGCTGATAGGACGTGTTCAGGTCCGACAGACGGCGGCGCAACGTGCGTTCGCTGAGATTGAGCGCCTCGCCCACGGCGGCCAGGCCGGGCACCTCGTCGATCGAGGCCCGCAGCAGGTTCATGATCGATTCCACCAGGTCGTTGCGCGGCTGCTCGACGGCCAGCAGCTGCTCGATCTGCGCTTGCAGGGTGGCCTGCATGTAGCGGTCGTAGGTGGGCAGCGGGCAGTGGAACCAGGCCATGTCGCAAATGAGCCGGTTCAGCGGCGCGTTGAACACCACCGGGCAGCGGAAGTACTCGTTGTAGGCGCTGGCATAGGCGGGGCGCGGATAGCGCAGCTCCAGCCGCGCCGGGCGAAAGTGCGATCCGACCAGCGCGCGCGACACTTCGACGCTGCTGACGAAAATCTCCTCGACAAAAAACGGCTCCATCTCGGGATCGTGAAAACGCGTCGTCACCTCGGCGACGAAGTGGTGTTCATCGAGGATGCCGAGTTCATTGACGGTGAAGGCGCCGGCCGCGCGCTGGTGCCGGATCAGGTAGTGAAACGCTTCGCCCAGCGTGGCGCAGGTCAGCATGCCCAGGCCTGGAAGGCCGAAACAGACCACGGTCTGGCGGGCGCCGGTAGCGAGGCCGATGGCCGGGTCGCCCCAGCGCTGCATGGCGCGCTTGACCAGCTGGCTGGTCTGGCGGTAGGAGACGCGGAAGCTGGCGTCGCACAGATTCTCGGGCGTGAAGCCCAGCCCCTTGCACAGCCGCTCGGGCGAGTGTCCACGACTGGCCAGCAGTTGCAGCACCTGGCGGATCACGTGGGGCTGTACGTCGGCTTCGGCATCGGGATGGTGGGATTTCGCCGTCACGGGGGCTCCTCTTGAAGATGTAAACAGCATAGTATGGATAGCCGCGCTTGGGGCGTCCGCCGCGGAAATGGCCGTATTGGTGTCTCTTTTTGGCCGTTTGGGCCCTGCGCCGGCGCGGCGGCGTCGTATGCTTGGTCATGGCGCGCAGAGACGCCGCACACTTCGGAGAACAGATGATCATCACGCCAGCGCAGTCCGCGCGCCAAGCCCGTCCCACCTTGATCCTGGCCTGCTGCTGGGCGCTGGGCATAGGCGGCACCACCATGATGCCGCTGCTGGTGACCAATACGATGGCGCGCCTGCGGCTGGACGAGGGACAGGCCACCATGCTGGCCGGAGCGGAGATGCTGGGCATGCTGGCCGGCTGCATCGTGCTGCCGGCGCTGGCCCGGCGCTGGCCATCGCGGCTTACCGCCGGCGCGCTGGTGATGCTGTTATGGAGCCAGGTGCTGTCGGCGCTGATCGTGTCGGCGCCGGCGTTCGTGGCGGCGCGCTTCGCGGCCGGGTTCTGCGAGGCGCAGATGATCGTCATGGTCGGCATCTGCCTGGCCTGTCATCGCGATGCGGAGCGGCTGTGGGGCGTGGTGCTGCTGCTTTCCGGGCTGGCGGTGGCGGGCGTGTTCACGCTGCTGTCGCTGCTGCCCGGCGTGGCCGATGGCAGCGGGATCTGGTACGGCCTGGCGCTGCTGGCGGCGGTGCTGGCGCTGGGGGCGGTGCGTGTGCCGGTGCTGATGCCGGCGCCGCAGCCGGAGGTGTATGCGGGCCGGCGGCGCGGCCGCGCCGAGGTGTGGCTGGCCTGGGGCGTGTTCGTCGGCGTCTACAGCGTGCAGGCCGGCGTGTGGACGGTGTCGGCGTTGCAGGGGGAGCGCATCGGCCTGTCCTTGCCGGCGACGGGGATGCTGCTGTCGCTGTCGTCGCTGCTGGGCTTCTTCGGCGCGGTGGTGCCGGCGATACCGGCGCTGGCGGCGCGGCGCGGCTTGACGGTGATGGCGGCGTTGGCGGTGATGTCGGCGTCGGTGGCCGGCTTCTTCAGCGCGCACAGCGCGGCGGCGTTCTTCGTCGCCCAGCTGGCGCTGAACGCCGCCTTCTATACCGTCATGGCGATAATGAACAGTTTTATTTCGGCGCGCGACCGCGACGGCAGGCTGCTGTCGCAATCGGTGGTGGTGACGTTTGCCGCGGTGGCGCTGGGCACGGTGGGTGCAGGGGCGCTGTTCCAGGGACTGGGCGGCCAGGGCGTGATCCTGTTTTCGCTGCTGGCGCTGGCGGGCAGCGTGCCGCTCGGGCTCAAGGCCCTGCGCGGCCATGGCCGGATCAGCGCATCACCAGCGCCTTGACCGCCTCCATCGCGGCGCCGCCGGTGGTGGTGGCCTGTACCTGATTGCGGCCGCCTTCCTTGGCCACGTACATGGCGCGGTCGGCGGCGACGAACAGCGATTCGGTGTTGTCCAGCTGGTGCGGCTTGATGGTGGCCACGCCGATGCTCACCGTCAGCCAGGCCGAGGTGGTCGAGCGCGGATGCGGGATCTGCAGCGATTCGACGTGGGCGCGTATCGATTCGGCCAGCAGGTAGGCCGAGTCGCCGTCGGTCTCGGCGAACAGCAGCACGAATTCTTCGCCGCCGTAGCGCGCCGCCAGGTCGGTCGGGCGCAGCGCGTGCGAGGCGATGGCCTGCGCCACCTGCTGCAGGCAGGCGTCGCCGGCCGGGTGGCCCAGGGTGTCGTTGTACAGCTTGAAGTGGTCGACGTCCAGCACCACCAGCGACAGCGGCTGGCCGCTGCGCATGGCGCGCTGCCATTCCTTCTCCAGGAAGGTGTCGAAGTGGCGGCGGTTGGCGATCTTGGTCAGCGGGTCGACCATGGCGGCGCGCTGCAGCGCGTCCTCCGACTGCTTGTGGTGGGTGATGTCGTGCAGCAGGCCGATGAACAGCGGCTGGCGCAGGTACATCGGCGTCAGGGTCAGGTCCATGCACACCGAGCTGCCGTTGCGGTGGCGGATGATCACTTCGCGCGTGCCGTGGCTGTGCGCCGCTTCCGGCGCGGCGGCGTAGCGGTCGAAGTAGTCCAGGTATTCCTGCGCCACCATGGGGTTCAGCAGGTCGGCGATGGCGCGGCCGGCCAGCTCGTTCTCCTGGTAGCCCAGGTATTTGTCGCAGGCCGGGTTGGTGAACTGGATGCGGCCGTCCGCCTCGATGATCAGCAGGCCCTCGGCCATGTTGTTGACGATGGTGCGCAGGCGTTCGGCCTGTTCTTCCTGGGTCTCGCTGGTGCTGCGGATGTGCAGCTGGGTGCGCACGCGGGCCGATACTTCGGCCATGCGCAGCGGCTTGCTGATGTAGTCGACCGCGCCGATGTCGAAGCCGGCCACCACGTCCTCGGTCTCGGTGCGCGCGCTCATGAAGATGACCGGGATGCGCTGGGTGGCGGCGTGGCTTTTGAGCTGGCGGCAGGTTTCGAAACCGTCCATGCCGGGCATCACGACGTCGAGCAGGATCAGGTCCGGATGCACGCGGCGGGCGATCTTCAGCGCCCGTTCGCCGGAGGTGGCGACGAAGGTCTGGTAGCCCTGCTGGACCATCTGTTTGCGCAGTGCGCTCAGGTTCTCCGGCGCGTCGTCCACTATGAGTATCGCGGCATCGCGCCGCGTGGCAAGGATGGGATGGGGGACTGTGGTGAACAAAGGCTGGCCTGATCTGAAAGTGACTATCCGTTCAAATCATAACGCGTCGGCCCGGCGCCGGGTGAAAAAAAATCCGCCGCTAATTGAGGATTTCTTCGGAATTGACGCGGATGCCACACCAACGGGGGACTGGCTTACTTATTGTTGATGGGATGTTAATGCTTTGGCTGGCGCTCGTTACTTTTGGTGATAAAGCCGGGGGATGTGGGCGGCGAGCGCCGCCCACGAATGGTACGACGACTTAGATCTTGGCGGCGATCAGTTTGCCCAGGATCTCGATGCCGCTGCGGATGCGGTCCGGCGCCACAGTGACGAAGGACAGGCGCAGCGTGTTGGTCTCCGGCTCGTTGGCGTAGAACGGCGAACCCGGTACGAAGGCGACCTTCTGGGCGATGGCTTCGTCCAGCAGCTTCATGGCGTCGATGTGCTTAGGCAGCGTGACCCAGATGAACATGCCGCCTTCCGGCTTGGTCCACTCGACGCCGGCCGGGAAGTGCTGGGCCATCGCGTCCAGCATGACCTGGCACTGGTCGCCGTACAGCGCGCGGATTTTCGGGATGTGGCGGCCCAGGAAGCCGTCCTTGATCACTTCGTGCACCACCATCTGCGTCAGCTGCGAGGTGTGCAGGTCGGCGGCCTGCTTGGCCAGCTCCAGGCGGCGCACCAGCGGCAGCGGGGCGACCACGTAGCCCAGGCGGATGCCGGGGGTCAGCACCTTGGAGAAGGAGCCCATGTAGATCACGCCTTCCGGGTTCATCGCCACCATCTTCGGCAGCGGATCGCCCTTGTAGCTCAGGGCGCCGTACGGGTCGTCCTCGATCAGCGGCAGGCCGAGGCGGGCGCAGGTTTCCACCAGCTCCAGGCGGCGCTCGACGGACAGGGTGCGGCCGGTCGGGTTCTGGAAGTTCGGCAGCGCGTACAGCAGGCGCGCGCCTTGGGCGACGGCGTCCAGCGACGACGGCACCAGGCCATGTTCGTCGGTGGCCACGGATTTGAATTCAGGACGGTACACCGAGAACGCCTGCAGCGCGCCCAGGTAGGACGGGGTCTCGACCAGCACGCGGCTGCCTTCGTCGATCAGCACTTTGCCCAGCAGGTCCAGCGCTTGCTGGGAGCCGGAGGTCATCAGCACCTGTTCCGGCACGATTTTCGCGCCGTTGGTGGAGAGCGAATCGGCGATCCACTGGCGCAGCGGCAGGTAGCCGTCGGTCGGGCCGTACTGCAGGGCGACCTTGCCGTTCTCGCTCAGCACCTTGTCGAAGGCGGCTTTCATTTCGTCGACCGGGAAGGTCAGCGGCGACGGCAGGCCGCCGGCGAAGGAGATGATCTCCGGCTGCTGGGTGATCTTCAGGATCTCGCGGATGAACGACGATTGCAGCTGGTCGGCGCGTTCGGAGAAGCGCCACTGGATCGGATTAGGGTTTTCGATTTTCATACATGTCTCACTAGAGGATGCCGGCGTGGCCGGCTATTCAACAAGCTCGCTTGTGGCGTGCTCTTATAAAAGGAACGACTCCGGATAAGGAGCCGCCCGCTTACGCGACTTCCGCGATCAGTTCGATTTCGACGCAGGCGCCAAGCGGGATTTGTGCGACACCAAAGGCCGAGCGGGCGTGCTTGCCGGCTTCGCCGAAGACTTCGCCCAGCAGCTCGGAGGCGCCGTTGGTGACCAGGTGCTGTTCGGTGAATTCGGCCGTGGAGTTCACCAGGCTCATGACCTTGACGATGCGCTTGACGCGGGTCAGGTCGCCGCCGACGGCCGCCTGCAGGGTGCCGATCAGGTCGACGGCGATGGCGCGCGCGGCGGCCTTGCCTTCGGCGGTGTCGATGTTCTTGCCCAGCTGGCCGACCCACACGCTGCCGTCGGCGCGCTTGGCGATATGACCCGACAGGAACACCAGGTTGCCGCTTTGAGCGTACATGACGTAGGCGGCTGCCGGGGTGGCGGGTGCGGCCAGGGTGATATCGAGCGCTTTCAGTTTTTCGTAGACAGACATGTGGTTATCCAAAAAGTAAGTGGGAATGCTGAGACCTAGACCGATATTGTACGTCAGCGGCAGGGCGTGCCCGCAAACGGGGCAAAATCAAGATAGTCTACGGTTTTAGCCACGTTTTACCTGCATTTTGCGGCCGGCACCCACCACGGCGATGACGGCGATTGCAAAAACGACAGTGGGCCATTCCAGCGCCTCGCCCAAAACCACGGCGGCGCCGAGCAGTGACAGGAAGGGCTGGACCAGCTGCACCTGGCCGACGCGCGCCACGCCGCCCAGCGCCATGCCGCGGTACCAGAAGAAGAATCCGATGAACATCGAGAACACCGAGACGTAGGCGAAGCCGGTCCAGGCGGCGGCGCCGGCGGCGGCCAGCTGCGGGCCGTCCTGCCAACACAGCCAGCCCACCAGCGGCAGCAGCACCGGCACGGACAGCACCAGCGCCCAGCAGATGGTGTGCTGGCCGCCCAGCGTCTGCGACAGGCGGCCGCCGGCGGCGTAGCCCATGGCGGCCAGCAGCACGGCCAGGAAGATCGCCAGGTCGGCCAGGTGCAGGCTGCCGCCGCTCTGGCCCAGCGCAAAGCCGACCACCAGCGCCGAGCCCACACTGGCCATGATCCAGAAGCCGGCCGAGGGTTTTTCGCCGGCCAGCAGGGCGCCGAAGACGGCGGTGGCCAGCGGCAGGATGCCGACCAGGACGGCGCCGTGGGCGGCCGGCAGGCTGCGCATGGCGATGGAGGTCAGCCACGGGAAGCCGATGATGCAGCCGGCGGCCACCATCGCCAGCGGCAGCAGGGCGGCGCGTGGCGGCAGCGGCGCGCGTTTCCAGGCCAGCCAGCCGCCGGCCAGTACAGCGGCTACCAGCGCGCGGCCCAGGGCGACGAAGGTGGGCGACAGGCCGGCGCCGTGGCTGGCCAGCGCGCCGCCCACCGCCAGCCGGGTGAACGGCAAGGTCAGGCTGAAGATGGCGACCGCGATCAGGCCGAGCAGCATGCCGCTGGTTTCGTCGCTCAGCCGCCGGCCGCCGTCATGCCCGCGTTGTCCGCCGTCATACCCGCGTTGTCCGCCGTCATACCCGCGCAGGCGGGTATCCATGCTGAGCTTGCGTTCCATGGATACCCGCCTGCGCGGGTATGACGGGGCGGGGCCGGCGGGCGGCGGGGCGCTGTGGGTCATGCGGGTCTCCGGTGGCATTATGGTTGGTATGGTTGTATGCTACGTGACAAAGCCAGTACAGTGCCAGTACACTTGCACACATAATTTCTCATACTGTGACGGTAAAATGACCAATACACGCACACGCACTTCACTTTTGGGCGCCGCCGCGTCGGCCGCGGCGGAGGCGGTGGCCGATGCGCTGGCGGCGGCCGACGCCCGCGCGGCCGCCAAGCTGGCTTCGGGCCGGGCGGTTGCCGCGGCCGCGCCGGGACCGGCGGTGGCTTCGGTGAGCCCGACATCGGCGCCGGCCGCGCGCGCGGGACGCGGGGCCGGCAAGGGCGCGGAGAAGCCGGAGAGGGCGGCGCAGTCCGGGATGGTGCTGGGCTTGTTGTCGCGCGAGTCGGGCGAGACGCTGATCGACCAGATCGTGCGCTCGGTGACGGCGCGCATCGACGACCGCCTGCTGCGCGGTGGCGCGCGCATGCCGTCGATCCGCGCGTTCGCGGCGGCGCACGGGGTGTCGGCGTTCACGGTGGTGGCGTCGTACGACAAGCTGGTGGCGTCGGGCTACCTGGAGTCGCGCCGCGGCGCCGGCTTCTTCGTGCGCGAGCCGGCGGCGATGGAGCTGAACCTGGCGGAGCGGCGCCCGGGCTCGCGGCGCAGGTCGGCCGAGGGCGAGCGCGAACACCCCGGCGCCAAGCCTATCGATGTGGTCTGGCTGGTGCGGAATATGTTCCGCCAGATGCCGCACGGGCACACGCCCGGCACCGGCGTGCTGCCGGCCGACTGGCTGGACGGCGCGGCCATCGCCAATGCGCTGCGCGCGGTCAGCCGGCAGCATGTCAACCTGCTGGTCAGCTACGGCGTGCCGCAGGGCTTTCTGCCGCTGCGCCAGCAGCTGCAGCTGAAGTTCGCCGAACTGGAGATCGCCGCCGCGCCGGAGCAGATCGTCACCACGGCCGGCGTGACGCAGGCGCTGGACCTGGTGGCGCGCGAGTTCACGCGGCCGGGCGACACCATCTTCGTCGACGACCCGGCCTGGTTCCTGATGTTCGGCTCCTTCGCCGCGCTGGGTGCCAAGGTGGTGGGCATTCCGCGCCTGGCCGACGGCCCGGACATCGCCCAGCTGGCGGAGCTGGCCGCGCTGCACAAGCCCAAGCTGTACATCATCAACTCGGTGCTGCACAACCCCAGTTCGACCTCGCTATCGGCGGCCAAGGCCTTCCAGGTGCTGCGGCTGGCGGAGGAGCACGATTTCATCATCGTCGAAGACGACATCTACTGCGACCTGCATCCGGGTGCCGCGGTGCAGCCGGCCACGCGGCTGGCGGCGCTGGACCAGCTGCGGCGGGTGATCTACCTGGGCGGTTTTTCGAAGACGATGGCGGCCAACCTGCGGGTGGGCTTCATCGCGACCTCGCCGGAACGGGCCGAGCGCCTCGCCGACCGCAAGATGCTGACCATGCTGACCACCAGCGACATCGGCGAGCGGGTGGTGTACAAGGTGCTGTCGGAGGGCTCGTTCCGCAAGCATATCGACCGGGTGCGCGCGCGGCTGGACGCGATCCGCGCCAAGACCATCCGCCAGATGGAGCGGGTGGGGCTGAAGGTGGATGTGGCGCCGCCGGCCGGGATGTTCGTCTGGGTCGATGCCGGCTGCGACACCAATGTGCTGACCGAAAAGGCGATGGCGCACAACCTGCTGCTGGCGCCGGGCAGCCTGTTCTCGCCCAAGCAGCTGCCGTCGACCCGCATGCGGCTCAATGTGGCGGCGATGCAGGAGCCGGCGGTGTGGCGTTTCCTGGAGCGGGAGCTGGATCGGTCTTGAAATCGCTCCTATCATCCCCACTTTCGTAAAAGCTTTGCATTTTTTGTATCATTCACCACAAGACTATTGAGGCTTTCAAAATGGCAGACACCGATAAGCAAACCCTGGGTTTTCAGGCCGAAGTGAAGCAGCTGCTGCAGCTGATGATCCACTCGCTGTATTCGAACAAAGAGATTTTCCTGCGTGAGCTGATTTCGAACGCGTCCGACGCCTCGGACAAGCTGCGCTTCGAGGCGATCAACAACGACGCCCTGTATGGCAACGACCATGAACTGAAGATCAAGGTCTCGTTCGACAAGGCCGCGCGCACCATCACCATCTCCGACAACGGCATCGGCATGAGCCGGGACGAGGCGATCTCGCACCTGGGCACCATCGCCAAATCGGGCACCAAGGAATTCTTCGGCAAGCTGTCGGGCGACCAGCAGCAGGACGCGGCCCTGATCGGCCAGTTCGGCGTGGGCTTCTACTCGGGCTTCATCGCCGCCGACAAGATCACCGTTGAAACCCGCCGCGCCGGCGCGCCAGCCTCCGAAGGCGTGCGCTGGGAATCGGCCGGCGAGGGCGATTACTCGGTCGAGCAGATCGAGAAGACCGGCCGCGGCACCGACATCATCCTGCACCTGCGCGAGGGCGAGGACGAGCTGCTGTCGTCGTGGAAAATCAAGTCCATCATCCGCAAGTACTCCGACCATATCTCGCTGCCGATCGTGATGGCGAAGGAGGAGTGGGACGAGGAGAAGAAGGAAACCGTCGTCAAGGACGAACTGGAAACCATCAACCAGGCCAGCGCGCTGTGGGCCCGCAACAAGTCGGAGATCACGCCGGAGCAGTACGAGGAATTCTACAAGCACGTGTCGCACGACTTCCAGGCGCCGCTGACGCACACCCACAACCGCGTGGAAGGCCGCAGCGAGTACACGCAGCTGCTGTACATCCCGGCCAAGGCGCCGTTCGACCTGTGGGACCGCAACAAGCGCGGTGGCATCAAGCTGTATGTCAAGCGCGTGTTCATCATGGACGACGCCGAGCAGCTGATGCCGGCCTACCTGCGCATGGTGAAGGGCGTGATCGACTCGGCCGACCTGCCGCTGAACGTGTCGCGCGAGATCCTGCAGGAGTCGCGCGATGTGAAGGTGATTCGCGACGGCTCGACCAAGCGCGTGATCGGCATGCTGGAGGAGCTGGCGAACGCCGACGAGCAGGAGAAGAAGGACAAGTACGTCACTTTCTGGAAGGAGTTCGGCCAGGTGCTGAAAGAGGGCATCGGCGAGGACGCGACCAACAAGGACCGCCTGGCCAAGCTGCTGCGCTTCGCTTCGACCGCCAACGACAACGACGAGCAGAGCGTCTCGCTGGAGCAGTACGTGGCGCGCCTGAAGGAGGGCCAGGACAAGATCTACTACGTCACGGCCGATAACTACGTCGCCGCGAAGAACTCGCCGCACCTGGAGATCTTCCGCAAGAAGGGCGTGGAAGTGCTGCTGCTGACGGACCGCGTGGACGAGTGGATGCTGTCCTTCCTGACCGAGTTCGAAGGCAAGGAGCTGGTGTCGGTGGCCAAGGGCGGCCTGGATCTGGGCGCGCTGGAAGACGAGGCCGAGAAGAAGGAACACGAGGAGACCGAAACCTCTTACAAGGATTTGGTCGGCAAGATGAAGGAAGCCTTGTCGGACAAGGCCAAGGACGTGCGCGTGACGTTCCGCCTGACCGATTCGCCGGCCTGCCTGGTGGCGGACGAGCATGAGCTGTCGGGCAACCTGCTGCGCATGCTGAAGGCTGCGGGCCAGAGCGCGCCGGAGTCCAAGCCTATCCTGGAGATCAACCCGAATCACCCGCTGGTGACGCGCCTGAAGTACGAAGAAGCAGGCAGCGCTTTCAGCGACTGGGCCAACATCCTGTTCGACCAGGCCTTGCTGGCCGAAGGCGGTTCGCTGAGCGATCCGGCCACCTTCGTCAAGCGCCTGAATGAAATGCTGCTGAGCGGGGCTGGCAAGTAAGGACTCGTCGCTCCCGCGAAAGCGGGAGCCTATGCTGAGGTGGCTTTTGATGCGTTCTATGGAGGGAATTCATGCAGTGCATGGATTCCCGCTTTCGCGGGAATGACGGGGGCGGCGGGAGGTGTGCTATTTTTGCGGCTTCACTGGCACATTCCCGGAATCCACATGAACAAGATCCTCTGGGCGCTGACTGGCGCCCTTGTTGTTTCCGCTCCGGCCGTCCTGGCCCAGCTGCCGGCATCGACGCCGGGCGTCGCCGCCGCTCCCCTTTACCTCGCACTGCCCAGCGAGACGCCTGATGAGTTCAAGGCGCCCACCGACGGCCTGGATTACGTCAAGCGCAGCGTGATGGTGCCGATGCGCGACGGCGTCAAGCTCAATACCGTGATCATCGTGCCGCGCAAGGCGCGCAACGCGCCCATCCTGCTGACGCGCACGCCCTACAATGCGGTCGAGCTGACCAGCCACAACGAGAGCTCGCAGATGGAATCCATCCTGCAGGGCTATGACAACGCGGCCGACGTCATCGTCGGGGGCGGCTATATCCGCGTGGTGCAGGATGTACGCGGCAAGTACGGCTCCGAGGGCGACTATGTGATGAACCGGCCGCTGAGCGGCAGCGCGCTCAATCCGACGCCGGTCGACCATTCCACCGATACCTGGGACACCATCGAGTGGCTGACCAAGAATATTCCCGAGACCAATGGCAAGGTCGGCATCATCGGCATTTCCTACGACGGCTTCCTGCCGCTGATGGCGCTGGTGAATCCGCATCCGGCGCTGAAGGTGTCGGTGCCGATGAACCCGATGGTGGACGGCTGGCGCGGCGACGACTGGTTCCATAACGGCGCGTTCCGGCAGATCAATTTGTCGTATGTGCTGGAGCAGGTGGTCACGCGGCGCAACGAGGCCAAGTGGTACAGCAGCCATTTCGACGATTACGACACCTTCATCCGCGCCGGCTCGGTGGGCGAGCTGGCGCGCCAGCGCGGCGTGGAGCAGAGCGGCTTCTGGCGCAAGATCGTCGCGCATCCGAGCTATGACGCCTTCTGGAGCGCGCAGGCGATGGACAAGATCCTGGCGCGGCAGCCGGTGACGGTGCCGACCCTGCTGGTGCACAGCCTGTGGGATGCCGAGGATATCTATGGCGCCATCGCGGTGTACAAGGCGATCAAGCCGCACGACAAGGACAACAAGGTGTTCCTGGTGCTGGGGCCGTGGAATCATGGCGGCGGCATCGGCGACGGCAGCCGGCTGGGCGCGCTGCGCTTCAACAGCGACACGGCGCTGCACTTCCGGCAGGAGATTTTGCGGCCTTTCCTGGACCGCTACCTGAAGGACGATGCGCCGGCGGCGGAGATCGCGCCGGTGTCGGCGTTCGAGACCGGGACCAACAAGTGGCGTTCGCTCAACAGCTGGCCGAGCGGCTGCGTCAGCGGCTGCGCGATCGCGCCAGCCACGCTGAGGCTGGCGGCCAATGCCCGGCTGAGCCTGACTAACGAGGCGCCGCGCCCGGCTTCCGCGCCGGCGCAGCGGACGGCGTTTGACGAGTACGTGTCCGACCCGGCCAAGCCGGTGCCGTTCCGCGCGCGGCCGATCGCGCCGTATGGCTATGACGAGGCCAAGGGCCAGACCTGGCCGCGATGGCTGGCCGACGACCAGCGCGAGGCGTCCGGCCGCACCGATGTGCTGAGCTACACGACGGACGTGCTGACGGCGCCGGTGAAGATCAGCGGCGAACCGGTGGCGCACCTGCTGGCCGCCACCAGCGGCAGCGATGCGGACTGGGTGGTCAAGCTGATCGACGTCTATCCGGACCAGGTGGCGGCGCAGCCGGAGATGGGTGGCTATCAGCTGATGGTGTCGGCAGATATCTTCCGCGGACGCTACCGCGAGAGCCTGGAGACGGCCAAGCCGATCGCTGCCAATACGGCCTTGCCGTACACCTTCGCCATGCCGACCGCCAACCACGTGTTCCTGCCGGGCCACCGCATCATGGTGCAGGTGCAGTCCAGCTGGTTCCCGCTGTATGACCGCAACCCGCAGACCTTCGTGCCGAATATTTTCTTCGCACAGCCGTCCGACTACAGGAAGGCGACCCAGCGCGTCTACCACGACAGCTATATCGAGCTGCCGCTGGTCGGCGCGGCGCGCTAGTTACGTCTTGCGGCGGCGCCGCGCCATCAGCAGCACGGCCGGCACGCCGAGGCCCAGCATGCTGAACATGGCCGGTTCGGGCACCGGCGGGGCCACGGCCTTGAGGAAGCCGCGTATCTCTCCGGCGGGATAGCTGGCGGTGTGGATGTTGATGTAGGCTTCGCCGCTGGCCAGGCCGGCGGCGAAGGCAGATTCGGCGCCGGCCGTGGTGCCGCCGTGGCTGCTGATGAAGGCCGGGTTCCAGCTGGCCGCCAGCGAGGTGTTGTAGGTGTTGGAGTAGGCGCCGTGCGTCACGCCCAGCGGGAAGCCGCCGAAGGTTGGCGTTTCCGTGGCGATGCCGGCGGTGCCGGCGTCCGCCGTGGTGGTGCAGCAGTGGATGTGCGAGGCGGTAGTGGGGCCGAGCAGGCCGCTGAAGGCGACGTCCACCTCCAGGATGTGGCTGGTGGCATTGAAGCTGACCACTGCCGCGCCCAGACCGGTCGAGCTGTTGGGCGGCGATTCTTGCGGGCCGGTGAGGATGGCCGAGTAGTTGGCGGCACTGGCCGTCATGACAGTGAGCAGCAGGCCGGTGGCCGCTGCACAGTTGCGGATGCGCTGGTTCATTGTTCTTCCCTCCTTTATGCGTGATGCCATGGTTAGAGGGCGGGCCGGCGCGGGAGTTCCCTCAGCGTTGCAGCCTGGCGCAGAAATTCAGCAGCATTTGTTCGCCTTTGGGCCAGGGGCCGTAGCCGGCGTCGCCATTGATGTGGCCGGCGTTGCCGATCTCGACGTAGTCGCTGCCCCAGGCCTGTGCGAACTGGCGGGCGCGTTGCGGGCTGACGTACTGGTCGTCGCTGCTGGCGATGACCAGGCTGGGGAAGGGCAGGCGCTCCAGCAGCATGGGCTGGAAGCCGGTGGTGCAGTCGGGATAGCTGGGGGCGTCGGTGTCGCTGGGGGCGACCAGGAAGGCGCCGGCGATCCTCCGCGGCGAGCCGGAGGCGGCCCAGCGGCCGACCAGCGAGCAGCTCAGGCTGTGCGCGGCCAGCACCGGCGGGCGCTGGCATTGCGCGATGGCGGCGTCGAGGTCGGCCACCCAGTCGTCGCGGTCCGGGGTTTCCCAGTCGCGGTGCGGTACGCGGAGCCAGCCGGGGTGCTTGGCTTCCCACTGCGTTTGCCAGTGGGCGGGGCCGGAGTTCCACAGGCCGGCCAGGGTCAGTACTTCGTAGTCCATGCGGTTTCCTTGCTGGGTAAGATGATATTTATCTTACCTCGGCGGGGTACGCGATTCCTGCTGGCGCTGGCAGTTTGCGCAAGCGTGGACAATTGCATTCAATCGAATGCGACGTCTTCAAAGCGGAAGTGGAATTTTCTGCGCTCGGGCTCGGTCCAGCCTTGGCCGGGAGTGCAGTCACGTGGCGGTGCGGCAGTGGGGAGCGTTATGCAAGGGGCATCGGCCGTGGGCGCGGTTGGCGCGGTGGTCGGGGAGCTTGCGACGGCGGGTGTGGGCGCTGCGGCAGCGGCACGTGCCAGTTCGCGGCGGCGCACGCCGGCCAATTTCCAGTTCTTTTCGCCGGGCATGCGCACGGATATGTCCCGCCATGCGTTGCGCACGCTATCGGCGTGGTGGCTGGCGAATTGGTTGGGCGAGACGGCGCGGCCTTTGTACATGATGTGATCACCTTCGACGATCGCGTATTCATGGTCGCCGCGGAAGGCCATGCGCAGCCATGTACCTTCGGGCAGGAACAGCGTTTTCCATTGGTAGCCGCGTGGCGCGGCATTTGGGGCGTGGCCCGATGCCGCGAGCCAGTGGCGTATCGCGGCATCCACGGCTTCGGCGGGATCGATGCTCGAGCCGGTCTCACGCAGCCGCTCCATCAGCGCGAACACGGTGGATGGGGAGACGTTCACGCTCATTGTAGGAACCATGCTGTTCTCCTTACTGAAATCTACTGATTTCTGCTTCTACCTACTGAGTTGGACAGCAGGAGACCAAGGAAGTTCAATTCAGTAGGATTCAGTAAAAATTTCAGCAGGTTTGCTACAAGGAGAATGCACATACAACCGGTATGTGTATTCTCGTGGCAATCTCAAAGCGCGGTGCGCAGGGCGAACAGTTCGGGGAACAGCACCACGTCCAGCATCTTGCGCAGGTAGCTGACGCCGGCCGTGCCGCCGGTGCCGGTCTTGAAGCCGATGATGCGCTCGACCGTGGTGACGTGGCGGAAGCGCCAGAAGCGGAACGCGGTCTCGAGGTCGACCAGCTTCTCGGCCAGCTCGTACAGCGCCCAGTGATGGGATGGGTCGCGGTAGACCTCCAGCCACGCGTTCTTGACGGACTCGTCGGCGGCGGTCGGCAGCGTCCAGTCGGCGTCGAGGCGCCCGGCTGCGATGGACAGGCCGTTGCGGGCCAGCAGCTTGATCGCCTCGTCGTACACCGAAGGCTCCCGCAGCGCCTTGTCCAGCACGGCAAAGGCGTCCGGCGCGGTGGTGTGGATGCTGAGCAGGGCGGCGTTCTTGTTGCCGAGGATGAATTCGATCTCGCGGTACTGGTAGGACTGGAAGCCCGACGATGCGCCCAGGTAGGGGCGGATGGCCGTGTATTCAGGCGGCGTCATGGTTGCCAGCACATCCCATGCGTGCACCAGCTGGTCCATGATGCGGGCCACGCGGGCCAGCATCTTGAAGGCCGGCGCCAGGTCGTCCGCTTGCAGGTGGGCGCGCACCGCGTGCATCTCGTGCAGCATCAGCTTCATCCACAGCTCGCTGGTCTGGTGCTGGACGATGAACAGCATCTCGTTGTGGTTGGGCGACAGCGGGTGCTGGGCGTTGAGGATCTGGTCCAGACCCAGGTAATCGCCATAGCTCATCTTGTTGCTGAAGTCCATTTGCGCGCCGTGCCACTGGGCGTCGCCGGCGGTGGCCGGGGCGGGCGCGGCGTGCATCGGGCAGCCGCTGGCCGTGTCTTTGGAATCGCTCATATTATATATCTCGTTTCAGGTGACGGCGTCGCGCTTGGCGTCGACGTTGTAGTCCTTGCGGTCCAGGATGTCGCGCAGGATCTCCACCGCGTCCCAGACGTCGGCATGGCTGGTGTACAGCGGCGTGAAGCCGAAGCGCATGATGGCCGGTTCGCGGTAGTCGCCGATGACGCCGCGCGCGATCAGGGCCGACATCACCGCGTAGCCGTGCGGATGGGTGAAGCTGACCTGGCTGCCGCGACGCGCGTGCTCGCGCGGCGTGACCAGGCCCAGCGGATGATCGGCGCAGCGCTGTTCGACCAGCTCGATGAACAGGTCGGTCAGGGCCAGCGACTTGGCGCGGATGGCGGCCATCGTGGTCTGGCCGAACACATCCAGGCCGCATTCGACCATCGCCAGCGACACCACCGGCTGGGTGCCGCACAGCGCGCGGCCGATGCCGTCGGTGGGGGCGAAGTCGGGCGCCATCGCGAACGGCGCGGCGTGGCCCCACCAGCCCGACAGCGGCTGGCGGAAGCGCGCCTGGTGCTTGCGCGGCACCCAGATGAAGGCCGGCGCGCCGGGGCCGCCGTTCAGGTACTTATATGTGCAGCCCACGGCCAGGTCGGCGCCGTCGGCGTTGAGGTCGACCGGCACAGCGCCGGCCGAGTGCGCCAGATCCCAGACGATCAGCGCACCGGCCGCGTGGGCCAGGGCGCTGGTGGCGCGCATGTCGTGCTGGTAGCCGGTGCGGTAGTTGACGTGGGTGAGCAGGACGACGGCGGTGTCGGCGCCGATGGCGGCCGGCAGTTCGTCCACCGTGTCGACCAGCTTGACGGTGTAGCCGCGTTCCAGCCAGCCGCTCAGGCCCTGGGCCATATAGATATCGGTGGGGAAGTTGGAGCGTTCTGTGACGATCACGCGGCGTTCGGCGTTTGCCGGATCGGCGGCCTGCATGTGCAGCGCGGCGGCCAGCGCCTTGAACAGGTTGACCGAGGTGGTGTCGGTGACCACCACCTCGTCGTCGGCGCCGCCGATCAGCGGGGCCAGGCGGTTGCCGAGGCGCTTGGGCAGGTCGAACCAGCCGGCGCTGTTCCAGCTGCGGATCAGGTCATGGCCCCATTCCTGGGCGATCACGTGCTGGGCGCGGGCCAGCGCGGCCTTGGGGCGGGCGCCTAAAGAGTTGCCATCCAGATAAATCACATTGGGTGGCAGGTCGAACTGGTCGCGCAGGGCGGCGAGCGGATCTTGCGCGTCGCGGCCCAGGCAGTCGTTGCGAGTTGTCATTGTGTAACTTTCTTGCAAGGGTGGTGAAATGCTTTAGGCTTCAATAAGTTGCCAGTGTAACCCGAAAAACCGGGGTCTGACCCCGTACGGGGTCAGACCCCAGGCTGGCGGGGTGGCTGCAAACCCGCATGTTTGCTGGCTTTGCGACTTTTTTTGAATTATTTTCGATTTTTTTCAAAAAAACCCTAAAGTTCCCCAAAGCGCTGCCGTTACCAGTTTCATGATGAGCGGAAAAGTGCCATCAGGTAGCAAGATGGAGGCGAAAATAATTCAAAATATTTTCGCCGGAGCCCTAAAGTTCCCCGAATCGCTGCCGTAACCGGGTTAGATGTAGCAAAAAAGAGTCGCTGAACTGCACTATTTTTCGTTTCATAACAGGACTTTTTTGAAGATCTTGGACCTTAAGAAGCCTGCGCCGCAAGGGCGTGGATGAGTGATCTGCGAGTGTTTGTCAGACAAACACCGACGGGTCGCGTTCGCTATTTCCCGACGAAAAATACGGAGGCCATCCTCTACTCGTATTTTTGTTGCTCCCGCAGAATGTATCTCACTGGAAACGCAATTGTGTTCCGCAGTGCAGATAACGGACTAGGAGATGGAAATGACCGCTAACGATATGATGGCTGAAATTCGCGACGCCAACCTGAGCTACCTGATGTTGGCCCAGCAGATGATCCGCGCCGACAAAGTCACCGCGATCTTCCGCCTCGGCATCGCCGCCGACATCGCCGACCTGATCGAGGGCATGAGCAACGCGCAGATCCTGAAACTGGCAGGCGGCAACATGATGCTGGCCCGCTTCCGCTTCGACGACAGCGCCATCCTGTCGATGCTGACCAACTACAATAAAGACCGCGTGCTGGCCCAGTCGCACGCCGCCATCCTGATGGCCGGCCAGGCCGTCGAAGAAATCGCCTGATCACCCAGCCGGAGCCGGATCATGTCCAAGAAAAGCGTAGTGACGGAAGCCCAGGAAATCCAGCTGGCCATCGAACTGATCCAGCTGGGCGCGCGCCTGCAACTGCTGGAATCGGAAGTGTCGCTGTCGCGCGAGCGCCTGCTCAAGTTGTACAAGGAGCTCAAGGGCGTGTCGCCGCCGAAGGGCATGCTGCCGTTCTCCACCGACTGGTTCCTGACCTGGCAGCCGAACATCCATTCCTCGCTGTTCATCAATATCCATAAATTCCTGACCGAGCACGCCGGCGCCACCGGCATCGAGGCGGTCATGAAAGCCTACAAGCTGTACCTGGAGCAAATGCCGCCGGAAGCGGGCGAGGAGCCGCTGCTGTCGCTGACGCGCGCCTGGACGCTGGTGCGCTTCTTCAGCGGCAAGATGCTGGAGCTGGCCCCGTGCGGTAAATGCCAGGGCAAGTTCGTGGTCAACTGCATGGACCTGAACGGCAGCTACGTCTGCGGCCTGTGCCACATGCCTTCGCGCGCCGGCAAGACCAAGAAGGCCCGCGACGCCGACACCCTGGCCGCGTGAGCCGGCCCGGCCCCGATTCCTACCTGAAACGCATCGCCCGCGCGCCCGCCGTGCGGGCGCTGCTGATCCAATGCGGCGCCGCGCCGCTGACGCTGGCCATCATGTATGTGATGGCCAGTTTGCGTTTTCCCGTCGATGTCTGGAGCGCGGCCGTGGTGCAGGGCCTGCTGGCGGCCGGCCTGAGCTGGAAGCTGGGCCTGGCCGTGTGGTGGCGCCCGATCCAGCTGCTGTTCCCGCCCGCGCTGCTGGCCACGCTGGCGCTGCAGCTGCCGTCCTGGCTGTTCCTGGCCGTGTTCCTGGTGTTGCTGGGCTGGTATTGGTCGACTTTTCGTACGCAAGTGCCGTATTACCCGTCCACCCTGGCGGTCTGGGCTGCTGTACGTCAAGTCCTGCCGCCGCCGGCCGCCGACGGCCCGCCGCTGCGCGTGATCGACATCGGCAGCGGCCTGGGCGGGCTGGTGCTGTACCTGGCCCGCCAGCGGCCCGACGCCGACTGCAGCGGCATCGAGCTGGCGCCGCTGCCCTGGCTGGTCAGCCGGCTGCGCGCCGCCGTCAGCGGCAGCCGCGCCCGCTTCACGCTGGGCGATTATGAAAAGCTGGACTTCGGCCAGTACCAGCTGGTGTTCGCCTATCTGTCGCCGGCCGCGATGGCCGGCCTGTGGCGCAAGGCGGCGGCCGAGATGCGTCCCGGCAGCATGCTGCTCAGCTACGAATTCGCTATCGACGCCCGTGCGCCCGACCGCACCATCCGCGCCACAGAGGCTGAGAATGCCCTCTACATATGGTACTTTTAAGCATCATTTCGCGTTATTCTCTTGCCCGCTCCCCCCTAGTCACGCTATTGTAGTTCTACATGTAAATTTATTGAAATCGGGCGATTGTTAGGTTGATGCCGGCCGATTTCATACCGGGGAGTCTGGGCACTTGTTAGTCATAATTGGATATGTGGTGGTCTGCATCGGCGTGTTCGGTGGCTTCGCCATGAACGGCGGGCATCTGGCCGCGCTGCTGCAGCCGCTGGAGCTGGTGATGATCGGTGGCGGCGCGCTGGGCGCCTTCCTGGTCGGTAACAACGCCAAGGCCCTGAAGGCCACGCTGGCCGCGATCCCGACCCTGTTCAAGGGCTCGCGCTACACCAGGGACTTGTACATGGAGCTGATGTCGCTGCTGTTCGACGTGCTCTCCAAGGTGCGCAAGGAAGGCCTGATGTCGATCGAGGGCGATATCGACAGCCCCGAGCAGAGCCCGCTGTTCAGCAAGTATCCCAGCGTGCTGGAGGACCATCACATCGTCGAATTCATGACCGATTACCTGCGCCTGATGGTGTCGGGTAATATGGATGCGTTCCAGATCGAGAACCTGATGGACAACGAGATCGAGACCCACCACCACGAGCACGCCGTGCCGGCGCACGCGCTGGCCAAGCTGGGCGACGGCATGCCGGCCTTCGGCATCGTGGCGGCGGTGATGGGTGTGGTGCATACGATGGAGTCGGTGGGCTTGCCGCCGGCCGAGCTGGGCATCCTGATCGCGCACGCGCTGGTCGGCACCTTCCTCGGCATCCTGCTGGCCTACGGCTTTGTCGGTCCGCTGGCCAGCCTGCTGGAGCAAAAGCTCGACGAGTCGACCAAGATGTACCAGTGCGTCAAGGTCACGCTGCTGGCCAGCCTGAACGGCTATGCGCCGGCGCTGGCGGTGGAGTTCGGCCGCAAGGTGCTGTACTCAACCGAGCGCCCCAGCTTTGCCGAACTGGAAGATCATATTAAGAAATCGAAGGCTAAGTGAGCGCGCGCATGACAGGCGGCGCCGCGGCAACTATAAGGAAGCGCCATGGCTGAAGAGGGCTTGCGGCCGATTATCGTCAAGCGCATCAAGAAGGGCGGCGGCGGCCACCATGGCGGCGCCTGGAAGATCGCGTACGCCGACTTCGTGACGGCGATGATGGCCTTCTTCCTGCTGATGTGGCTGCTCGGCTCCACCACCAAGGGCGACCTCAACGGCATCTCGGAATACTTCAAGACGCCGCTCAAGGTGGCGCTGCAGGGCGGCTCGGGCAGCGGCGACAGCTCCTCGGTGATCCCCGGCGGCGGCAAGGACCTGACCCGGCGCGACGGCCAGGTCAAGGCCAGCGACGATCCGCAGATCAAGAAGACCTTCAACCTGACCGCCGCCAAGGCCGCGCTGGAGGCCGAGGAAAACCAGCGCCTCAAGGCGCTCAAGCAAAAGATCGAGGCGCAGATCGAGGCCAACCCGCTGCTCAAGAAATACAAGGACCAGCTGCTGCTCGACATCACCAGCGAGGGCTTGCGGATCCAGATCGTCGACGAGCAGAACCGCCCGATGTTCGCGCTGGCCAAGGCCGAGCTACAACCGTACACGCGCGAGATCCTGCACGCCATCGGCTTCGTGCTGAACGACGTGCCCAACAAGATCGGCCTGTCCGGCCACACCGACTCGACGCCCTACCTGAGCGACGCCGGCTACAGCAACTGGGAACTGTCGGCCGACCGCGCCAACGCCTCGCGGCGCGAGCTGATCGCCGGCGGCATGGCCGACAACAAGGTGCTGCGGGTGGTGGGCCTGGCCTCGGCCGCCCACCTGGACAAGGCCGACCCGTTCAACCCGATCAACCGCCGCATCAGCATCATCGTGATGAACAAGCGCACCGAGGAAAACGTGATGCGCGACGGCGCCCGCCAGATGGACGTGGGCGCGGAAGAGGGCCAGGCGCAAGCGACTGGCGCGGCGCCGGTCCCGGCCGGGCCGCCGGTGCGCAAATAGGCGGCTGTACGACAAGCGGAACAACGAGACTGTTATGACGAGAAAAAAAATCCTGGGCTCACATGTGAAACGCCTGCTGTCGGGCGTGTCTGACCACGGACGCAAGCATCTGACCGAAGTCGAGACCGATCTGATCCAGACCGGCCTGCTGCTGGAGGAGGCGATTGAAAAGCTGTCCTTCAACTTCATGGCCATCCATCAGGCGGTCGAGGCCGAGCAGGCCACCATCCAGCTGCTGCTGGACGGCGGCACCGCCACGCCGGAGCAGCGGGTCCAGCTGGAATCGTTGCAGGGCCAGGTGGGCGGCTATGTCAACGCCGCCATCACCAGCCTGCAGTTCCAGGACATGACCAGCCAGCTGCTCGACCGTACGCTCAAGCGGGTGACCGGCCTGCGCGAGTTCCTCGGCACGCTGGGCGCGCACGGCGCCGAGATGCTGCCCGAGAGCGACAACGAGGAAATCGTCGCGCTGCTGGGCAAGGTCAGCATGGCGCTGGCGATCCAGAGCCTGGAGCTGCGCAGCGTGCTGCGCAAGGCCGTCAGCCAACAACACCTGGAGAGCGGCGACATCGAACTGTTCTAGACGCCGCAACCTGCCGATTGATACAAACGGGGCCCGTGTCCCGCATTTAATGAGTGAGAGCAAAGATGGCCAAGACAATACTTGCAGTTGATGATTCCAGTTCCCTGCGCCAGATGGTGGCCTTCAGCCTGAAGGCGGCCGGCTACCTGGTGGTGGAGGCGGTGGACGGTCAGGACGGCCTGGAAAAGGCCAAGCTGCAGGGCGTCGACCTGGTGCTGACCGACCAGAACATGCCGCGCATGGACGGCTTGCAGCTGATCAAGCTGCTGCGCGAGCTGCCGGCCTACCAGAAGACCCCCATCCTGATGCTGACCACCGAATCGTCCGACGAGATGAAAGCCAAGGGCCGCGCCGCCGGCGCCAACGGCTGGCTGGTCAAGCCCTTCGATCCCCAGCGGCTCATCGAGGTAGTGAAGAAGGTCATCGGCTGATAAGGCGCGTGCAATGATGCTGAGCGAAACTTACGGAGTATCCCCATGACCATCGATATAAGCCAGTTCTTCCAGGTCTTTTTCGATGAGGCCGAGGAGCTGCTGGCTGAAATGGAGCGCCTGCTGCTGGCGGTCGACGTCGAGCACCCGGACGCCGAGGACCTGAACGCGATCTTCCGCACCGCCCATTCCGTCAAGGGCGGCGCCTCCACGTTCGGCGTGACCGACATGACCGAGGTGACCCACATCCTGGAAACCCTGCTGGACCGCGTCCGCAAGGGCGAGATGGCGCTGACCTCGGAGCATGTGGACGCCTTCCTGGCGGCCAAGGACATCCTCAAGATGCAGCTCGACGGCCACCGCCACGGCAGCACCGTCGACCAGGACGCGGTCGGCGACGTGCGCATGATGCTGCAGTCGCTGGCGCAGGACGTGCCGCTGGCGGCCATGGCCGCCGTGGCGCCGTCGTTCCACACGGGCGAGGCCAAGGCGGTCGACCACAGCGGCGGGCGCCGCTACCGGCTGGAGCTGCCGGCCATGGTGCACCGCGAGGTGACCGCGCTGGGCGCCGAGCTGGGCCTGATGGGCCACGTGTCCATCACCCCGCTCGACCGCGACCGCAACGCCATGGTGGTCACCACCCACGAGAGCCTGGACGACGTCATCGCCATCTGCTCCTTCGTGCTCAACCCGGATGACATGGTGGTGACCGAGCTGCCGGCGCTGGACGCCAAGCAGGCCAGGCTGGAAAACGCCGAGCGCTCCAAGGTCGAGAAGGACCTGGGCTACGGCTTCTTCGACGAGACCGAGCTGCAGCCGGCGTCGGCTGGCGAGGGCTACGGCTTCTTCCAGCCGCTCGACGAGATCCGCGCCGCCGCCGAGGAGGGCGCCGACGAGGCCCGCGGCTACGGCTTCTTCCAGCCGGTCGAGCAGATCCGCGCGGCCGCCGGCATCGTGATCGAGGCGCCGGTGGTGCAGCAGCAGGCCGCCGCCGAGGAGGAAAAGAAGGCCGCCAAGAAGGAAGAGAAGGGCGGAGGCGGCGCCGGCTCCGGCGCCGAGTCGTCGTCGATCCGGGTGTCGATCGAGAAGGTCGACCAGCTGATCAACCTGGTGGGCGAGCTGGTCATCACGCAGGCCATGATCGAGCAGCGCGTCGACACGCTGGACCCGATGGTGCACGAGCGCCTATTAAACAGCGTGAGCCAGCTGACCCGCAACACCCGCGACCTGCAGGAAGCGGTGATGTCGATCCGCATGATGCCGATGGACTTCGTGTTCTCGCGCTTCCCGCGCATGGTGCGCGACCTGGCGGCCAAGCTGGGCAAGAAGGTCGACTTCATCACCAACGGCGCCGCGACCGAACTGGACAAGGGCCTGATCGAGCGCATCGTCGATCCGCTGACCCACCTGGTGCGCAACTCCATCGACCACGGCATCGAGATGCCCGAGGTGCGCCGCGCCGGCGGCAAGAGCGACGCCGGCCGCTTGTTCCTGTCGGCCTCCCACCAGGGCGGCAACATCATCATCGAGGTGTCGGACGACGGCGGCGGCCTGAACCGCGAGAAGATCCTCGCCAAGGCCGAGCAGAACGGCCTGCCGCTGCACGAGAACATGAGCGACGCCGAGGTCTGGCAGCTGATCTTCGCGCCCGGCTTCTCCACCGCCGAGCAGGTGACCGACGTCTCCGGCCGCGGCGTCGGCATGGACGTGGTCAAGCGCAACATCACCGCCATGGGCGGGGTGGTCGACATCCGTTCGGCCAAGGGTTTCGGCACCACCATCTCGATCTCGCTGCCGCTGACGCTGGCGATCCTGGACGGCATGTCGATCCGGGTCGGCGAGGAGGTCTACATCCTGCCGCTGGGCTTTGTGATCGAATCGCTGCAGCCGGTGCCGGAGGACGTCAAGGAAATCTCCGGCAAGGGCCGGGTCATCAAGGTGCGCGGCGAATACCTGCCGCTGGTGCCGCTGTACCAGATGTTCGGCATCACGCCGCGCTTCACCGACCCCTGCCAGGGCATCGTGGTCATCATCGAGACCGACGGCCGCAAGGCCGGCCTGTTCATCGACGACCTGGTCGGCCAGCAGCAGGTGGTGGTCAAGAACCTGGAATCGAATTACCGCAAGGTGGCCGGCATTTCCGGCGCCACCATCCTGGGCGACGGCGGCGTGTCGCTGATTCTCGATGTCGCCGCCCTGATCCGCTCGTCCCGTCAGCTCGCTGACGAACAGATTTTTAGCTAATCCCACCAAGGAAACCATCATGGCAGACGTACTAACCACCGGGGCCAACGAGATCGCCGGCCACGAATACCTGGCGTTCACGCTGGGGTCGGAGGAATACGGCATCGACATCCTCAAGGTGCAGGAAATCCGCGGTTACGAAACGGTGACCCGGATCGCCAACGCGCCCGAGTTCATCAAGGGCGTCATCAACCTGCGCGGCATCATCATCCCGGTGGTGGACATGCGCATCAAGTTCAACCTGGGCTCGCCCGTGTACGACCAGTTCACCGTGGTCATCATCCTCAACATCAGCGGCCGCATCGTCGGCATGGTGGTGGACTCGGTGTCGGACGTGACCACGCTCACGCCCGAGCAGGTCAAGCCGGCGCCGGAAATGGGCACCGCCTTCAGCTCCGACTACATGATTGGACTGGGCACCATTGATGAGCGTATGCTGATCCTGGTGAACATCGACAAGCTGATGTCGAGCGCCGAGATGGGCTTGATGGAGCAGCTGGCGGCCTGAGCCACGCCCCCGGAATGGCAGCACGGCAGCGCCCGGGAGAGAGCGCGCCAGAGTACCCACACAATAACGGGGTCCGCAGGCAGTTCCCGGCGGACGAAAGAACAGACAGCATAGGGGAGAAAACAACATGAATTTACGCGACTTCAAAATTGGCGCACGGCTGCGCATCGGCTTCGGCAGTATTCTGGCGATCCTGGTGGCGATGGTCCTGATGACCAACTACCTCAACTACAGTAACAAGAACAAGCTGAACCAGGGCTTGTCGCTGTCCACCGCCAAGGACCTGCAGGCCGGCGCGATGAAGAGTTCGATGCTCGAGACCGGCATCGCGATGCGCAACATCGGCCTGCAGTCCGACGTCAGCCTGATGCAGAAGGAAGAGCAGAAGGTCAAGGACCAGCGCGCCCGCTACGACAAGGCGCTGGCCGACCTGAAGGCGCTGGGCCTGAACGACGCCGAGAAGAAGGTGCTGGCCGACATCGCCGCGCTGGACGCCGACGTCGACAAGGCCTTCAAGGAAGCCATCGGCCAGGTGCTGGCGTTTAACAGCGAGGGCGCGGCCAAGGTCATTTCCGGCCGCATCGATCCGCTCAACCAGCAGACCCTGACCCTGATTAACAAGCTGGTCGACATGCAGCACGCCAACGCCAAGGAGGTGATGGACGGTTCCGTCACCGCCGACCGCAACCTGATGATGATGTTGTTCCTGCTGGGCGCGGTGGCCGTGGCCCTGGGCGTGGTGTGCGCCATGGTCATCACGCGCTCGATCACGGTGCCGCTGTCGGGCGCGGTCGGGGTGGCGCAGAAGGTGGCGGCCGGCGAGCTGACCTCGCAAGTCTACGTCGAAGGCAAGGACGAGACCAGCGAACTGCTGCAGGCACTGAAGGACATGAACGACAGCCTGGCCAAGACCGTCGGCGACGTGCGCAACGGCACCGAGCTGATCTCGACGGCCTCGCAGGAAATCGCCTCCGGCAACGCCGACCTGTCGGCGCGCACCGAGTCGCAGGCCAGCTCGCTGGAACAGACCGCGTCGTCGATGGAAGAGCTGACCTCCACCGTCAAGCAGAACGCCGACAACGCCCGCCAGGCCAACCAGCTGGCCGTGACCGCCTCGTCGGTGGCGGAGAAGGGCGGCACCGTGGTGTCGCAGGTGGTCGAGACCATGGGCTCGATCAAGGCCAGCTCCAGCAAGATCGTCGACATCATCGGCGTGATCGACGGCATCGCCTTCCAGACCAACATCCTGGCGCTGAACGCGGCGGTCGAAGCGGCCCGCGCGGGCGAGCAGGGCCGCGGCTTCGCGGTGGTGGCCTCCGAGGTGCGCAACCTGGCGCAGCGCTCGGCCGGCGCCGCCAAGGAAATCAAGGAACTGATCGGCGACTCGGTCAACAAGGTCGACGCCGGCAGCAAGCTGGTCGACGAGGCCGGCCAGACCATGGACCTGATTGTCACCTCGATCCGCCAGGTGGCCGACATCATGGGCGAGATCACCGCCGCCACCCAGGAACAGAGCAACGGCATCGAGGAAGTCAACCAGGCCATCACCCAGATGGACGAGATGACCCAGCAGAATGCCGCGCTGGTGGAGGAGGCTGCCGCGGCGGCCGAGAGCATGCAGGAACAGGCCGAGATGCTGGCGCAGGCGGTCAGCATCTTCAAGCTGAACCAGGACGACGCGCGCCGTCCGGCCGCCCATGTGGCCGCGCCGGCGCCCCGTCCGGCGCCGGTGGTGAGCACCCGCCCGGCCGCGCGCCCGGCGGTGGCGGCGGCCAAGCCGGCCGCGCCCAAGAAGCTGGCCAGCGCCGCGCCGGCAGCCGGCGACGAGTGGGAAGAGTTTTAAGCAATACCCCGTCGTTCCCGCGCAGGCGGGAACCCATACTGAGTATGGATTCCCGCCTGCGCGGGAATGACGGCGGCGTGGGCATTGTTAGTTTTACAGATAAGAGGTTTTAACATATGCCGCAAACCAGAGACACCGTCAAAGAGTTTGATTTCAACGCCAAGGACTTCGAACGCGTCCGTGGCCTGATCTACAAGCGGGCCGGCATTTCGCTGGCCGACAGCAAGCAAGAGATGGTGTACAGCCGCCTGGCGCGGCGTTTGCGCGCCACCGGCATCGGCTCGTTCGGCAAGTACCTGGACGACCTGGAGGCCGGCCGCCTGGGCGAGGAATGGGAGTCGTTCACCAACGCGTTGACCACCAACCTGACCTCGTTCTTCCGCGAAGCGCACCATTTCCCGCTGCTGGCCGAACACATCAAGCACAAGCGCGAACCGATCACTATCTGGTGCTCGGCCAGCTCGACCGGCGAAGAACCGTACTCGATCGCCATGACCGTGTGCGAAGCGTTCAACACGCTCACGCCCAACTGCCACATCATCGCCACCGACATCGACACCAATGTGCTGGCCACCGCCGCCAACGGCGTCTACTCGATGGACCGGCTGGACAAGATGTCGCCCGAACGCTCGCGCCGCTTTTTCCTGAAAGGCAAGGGCGACCGCGAGGGCATGGCGCGCGTGCGCCCCGAGCTGCGCAATATGATCACCTTCAAGCCGCTCAACCTGCTGGCAGACAGCTGGCCGCTGAGCGGGCAGTTCGACGTGATCTTTTGCCGCAACGTCATGATTTACTTTGACAAGGCTACACAGCGTAAAATCCTGTCCCGCTTTGTCCCGCTGATGAAACCGGACGCCCTGTTGTTCGCGGGCCATTCCGAGAATTTCCTCTACGTGTCGGAGTCGCTCAAACTACGCGGCAAGACGGTGTATGAGCTGGACGAACAACACCGTGGCGCTGCCCTCAAGGCAACGCAACGCACATGAGAGTAAAACATGGACCTCGAACAATTTGCCACGAACGTATATTTCGATAGAACGTTCGACTGCGAAGCCGCCAAGATCCTGCCGGGGGAGTACTACTTCACCAACAAGGACATGCTGATCGTGACCGTGCTCGGCTCCTGCGTGTCGGCCTGCATCCGCGACCGCGTCACCGGCCTGGGCGGCATGAACCACTTCATGCTGCCCGACGGCGGCAGCGACACCAACAGCCCGGTGTCGGCCTCGGCCCGCTACGGCACCTATGCGATGGAAATCCTGATCAACGATCTGCTCAAGGCCGGCGCCAAGCGCGAGAACATGGAGGCCAAGGTGTTTGGCGGTGGCGCCGTGCTCAAGGGTTTCACCGCCATCAACGTCGGCGAACGCAACGCCGCCTTTGTGCTCAACTTCCTCAAGGTCGAGAAAATCCGCGTGGTGGCCGAGGACTTGAACGACGTCCACCCGCGCAAGGTCTATTTCTTCCCGCGCAGCGGCAAGGTGCTGGTCAAGAAACTGATGCAGACCCATAACGACACCCTGGCCAGGCGCGAGATCGAATACGCCAGCCGCCTCAAGGTGGCGCCGGTGGGCGGCGAGATCGACCTGTTTTGATATTGATAGTGTAGTCAGGGCCTTTTGCCCGGAAAGTAGTATTTTATGAAGATCAAAGTCCTGATCGTCGACGACTCCGCGCTGATCCGCAGCGTGATGAGCGAGATCATCAACAGCCAGCCCGACATGGAAGTGGTGGGCGCGGCCCCCGATCCGCTGGTCGCGCGCGAGCTGATCAAGCAAACCAACCCCGACGTGCTGACGCTGGACGTCGAGATGCCGAAGATGGACGGCCTCGACTTCCTGGAAAAACTGATGCGGCTGCGGCCGATGCCGGTGGTGATGGTGTCCTCGCTGACCGAGCGCGGCTCGGAGATCACCATGCGCGCGCTGGAGCTGGGCGCGGTCGACTTCGTCACCAAGCCGAAGATCTCGATCCAGGCCGGCATGCGCGAGTACACCGAGCTGATCACCGACAAGATCCGCGCCGCCTCCAAGGCGCGGGTGCGCGCCCGCACCCTGCCGCAGGCCGGGGCCGAGGGCCAGGCCCCCCTGCCGCAGCTGCGCAATCCGCTGACCTCGTCGGAAAAGCTGATCATCATCGGCGCCTCCACCGGCGGCACCGAGGCGATCCGCGAATTCCTGATGCAGATGCCGTCCGACTGTCCCGGCATCCTGATCACCCAGCACATGCCGGAGGGCTTTACGCGCTCGTTCGCCAAGCGCCTCGATTCGCTGTGCAAGATCTCGGTGCAGGAAGCGGCCGGCAACGAGCGGGTGCTGCCCGGCCACGCCTACATCGCGCCCGGCCACTCGCACCTGTACCTGACCCGCAGCGGCGCCAACTACATGACCCGGATCGACCAGGCCGAGCCGGTCAACCGCCATCGGCCGTCGGTCGACGTGCTGTTCCGTTCTGCGGCCCAGTGCGCGGGCAAGAACGCGGTCGGCGTGATCCTGACCGGCATGGGCAAGGACGGCGCGGCCGGCATGCTGGAGATGAAGGGAGCCGGGGCGTATAATTTCGCCCAGGACGAGGCCAGCTGCGTGGTGTTCGGCATGCCGCGCGAGGCGATCGCGGTCGGCGCCGCCCACGAGGTGGGAGCCCTGCAGGCGCTGCCCGGCATGGTGCTGGGCTACCTGGCGGCCCACGGCATGCGCGCATTGCGGGTATGACGGGGGCAAATGCGCTTTAAATCGTCAAGTGTGACGTTTTACTGCTACTTTGTTCGCCTTAAAGCAACGAAAATGCTATCCTACAACTTGCTGGCACGTAGATATTATTAACAACCACCGCGTAGAGAAACAACGGAGTAATTCATGGCTGATCCAAAGATGAAATTTTTAGTCGTTGACGATTTTTCGACGATGCGCCGCATTGTCCGGAATCTGTTAAAAGAACTGGGTTATGCCAATGTCGACGAGGCCGAGGACGGCGTGATGGCGCTGGCAAAGCTGCGTGCCGAATCGTTCGACTTCGTCGTGTCCGACTGGAACATGCCGAACATGGACGGCCTGACCATGTTGCAAAACATCCGTGCCGATCCCGCGCTGGCCAAATTGCCGGTGTTGATGGTGACCGCCGAAGCCAAGAAGGAAAACATCATCGCGGCGGCCCAGGCCGGCGCCAATGGCTACGTGGTCAAGCCCTTCACCGCTGCAACGCTGGATGAAAAGCTGAACAAGATCTTCGAGAAGCTCGGAGCTTGATGATGGTTGAGCAACAAAGCGGCGCCATCGCGGCTGCGGTGGAGCCGAATGAGGAGTTTCTGTCGCGTATAGGTCACATGACGCGCGCCCTGCATGAAAGCCTGCGCGGCCTGGGCCTGGATAAATTGATCGAAAAAGCGGCGTCGGACATCCCGGACGCCCGCGATCGCCTTGATTATGTGGCGCGCCTGAGCGAGGACGCGGCACAGAAAGTGTTAAACGCTACCGACGCCGCCAGTCCCCTGCAGGACCAGATCGCCGGCGACGCCAAACAGCTGAGCGCCTCGTGGAACGGCCTGCTGGCGGCCGGCGCCTCGGACGAGCAGTGGCGCGCCCTGGCGCAGCAAACCGTCGCCGCGCTTGACGGCGCATCGGCCGGGACCTCGCAGACCAAGGCGCATCTGATGGACATCATGATGGCGCAGGACTTCCAGGACCTGACCGGGCAGGTGATCAAAAAGGTCACCTCGATCGCGCAGAACCTCGAAAAGCAGCTGGTGCAGATGCTGATCGACTTTGCGCCCGAACAGATGAAGAAGGAAATCGACAACGGCTTGCTGAACGGACCGCAAATCGATCCGACCCGCGAGAACGTGGTGGCTGACCAGGAGCAGGTGGACGACTTGCTGGATAGTCTGGGCTTCTGATCTGTACCGGCCCGTTCGCCGCGGGCCTATTCCGACACGAGCATCATGCATCAAACCAATTTCCTCGTTCGTGAACCGCTGCTCGATCCCAAGCAGCGTGTGGTTGGGTATGAAATCTGCTGGCAGCGGCAGGGCGCGGCGCCGTCCACGCCGTCCACGCCGGCCGAGCTGGAGGCGCTGGTGGCCTTCGTCGCCGGCCAGATGGTCGATGGCGACGACAACTGGTTGTTGCGCGACAAGATACTCTTCCTCGAAGCGGTGCCGGCCATGCTGTCGACCGACGCGCTGCACCAGCTGCCGCCGGAACGCACCGTCCTCTCGATCAAAACCTCCGAACTGGCCCGCCCCGACACCCTGGCCGCCGTGCAAGCCCTGCGCGCCGGCAATGTGGGCGTGTTGCTGCGCGAAGCCGACCTGGCCCGCATCGGCGCCCGCCTGCCGACCATCGCCTCGTATGTGGAAGTGCGCTTTTCCGGCGCCGACGTCGGCAGCCAGGCGCGCGCCTACGCGGCGTTGAAGCAGTCGACCGTGGCGATGGTGGCGCGGCCGGTCAACAACTGGGCCGACTTCGACGCCTGCGCCGCGCTGGGCCTGAACGCCTTCGTCGGCAAGCTGCATCTGACGCCGCGCCCCAGTAGCGACAGCAAGGGCATGAACCCGGCCCAGACCATCATCATGCAGCTGATGCAGATGGTGCGCCAGAACGCCGACCTGCCGCAGCTGGAGGCCGTGCTCAAGCGCGACGCCACGCTGTCGTACAAGCTGCTGCGCTTCATCAACTCGGCCGGCTTCGGCGCCGGGCGCGAGATCCAGTCGCTCAAGCAGGCGCTGACCTTGCTGGGCTACACGCCGCTGTACCGCTGGCTGACCTTGCTGCTGGCGACGGCCAGCACCTCGGGCTATTCGCCGGTGCTGCTGGAGACGGCGGTGGTGCGCGGCCGCCTGGCCGAGCTTCTGGCGCTGGCGGCGCTGGGCAAGAGCGAGGCGGAAAACGTCTTCGTGGCGGGCATGTTCTCGCTGCTGGACCGGCTGCTGGGCATCAGCATGGAAGAGGTGCTGACCAACATCCAGCTGTCCGACGACGTGGTGGCCGCGCTGCTGACGCGCAGCGGCAAATACGGGCCGTATCTGGCGCTGGCCGAGGCCTGCGAACTCAATTCCGACCTGGTGGCCTCGCTGGCCGCGTCCCTCAAGCTGAGCCCGGAAGACGTGAACAAGGCCCATCTGTCGGCGCTGGCCTGGGCGCAGAACGTGGCCGCCTGATCCGTCGCAAGCGGCGCCCGTGCGGGCGTTGACAGGGCCGGTGGCGAGGCGGATTATCGGCGCATGAACGCCAATTCCGACAAAGACTATATCGACGCCAAGGTGTCATCGTTCGACGCCAAGCTCGACGCCGGGCTGAGCGCCACCAACGCCAGGATCGACGCCACCAACGCCAAGATTGACGCCGGGTTCGCCGCCACCAACGCCAAGATTGACGCCGGGCTCGCTGCCACCCACGCCAAGTTCGATGCCAGGTTCGAAGCCACCGACGCCAAGCTCGAAGCCGTCGTCGCGATGATGGTGGAGATGCGCGCCGCGCTGGAGGCGAAAATCGACAGCGCTTTCGAGCGTGCCACGTCGCAGTCGGTCAAATGGATGGTCGGCGTGCTGGTCGCGGCGATCACCATTGTGGTCACCATCATGACCTTCGTGCTGAACAACGCCATTCCCAAGGCGCAGCCGGCCGCCGCCGCGGCGCCGGCCATGATCATCCAGGTCCCGCCGCAGGGCATCACCGTGTTGCCGGCGCCGCCCGCGGCGCCGCCTAAACCTTAAATTTCCAGATTGTCGATCAGGCGCGTCGAGCCCAGCTTGGCGGCCGCCAGCACCACCAGCGGCGTGCCTTGCGCCAGGTCGCCGGCGCTTGGCGGTTGCAGGTCGATGCGCTTGCGGATCGAGATGTAATCCGGCTTCCAGCCGCGCTGGGCCAGGTCGTCCATCGCCTTGTGCTCCAGCTGGAACACGTCCAGATGACCGGCGCGCACTTCGGCCGCCACCGAGTTCAGGCTCTGGTACAGGGCCGGTGCTTCGGCGCGCTCGGCCGGCGACAGGTACATATTGCGCGACGACAGCGCCAGGCCGTCATCGGCGCGGTAGGTCTCGGCCGCGATGATCTCGGTCGGCAGCGCGAACTGGCGGCTCATGTTACGCACGATCATCAGCTGCTGGTAATCCTTCTTGCCGAACACCGCCACGCGCGGCTGCACGCAGGAGAACAGCTTGAGCACCACGGTGGTGACGCCGGTGAAGAAGCCGGGACGGAACTCGCCCTCCAGCGTGTTGCCCAGGTCGTCCGGCGGGCGCACGCGGAATTCCTGCGGCTCCGGGTACAGGTCCTTCTCGGTCGGCGCGAACAGCACGTACACGCCTTCCTTCTCCAGCTTCTCGACGTCGGCCTGGAAGGTGCGCGGGTATTTGTCGAAGTCCTCGTTCGGGCCGAACTGCAGGCGGTTGACGAAGATCGATGCCACCACCGGGTCGCCGTGCTTGCGCGCCAGGCGCATCAGGGACAGGTGGCCCTCGTGCAGGTTGCCCATGGTCGGGACGAAAGCGGTGCGCAGTTGGCCGCTGAGTTGGTCGCGCAGTTCTTCTATGGAGGTGACGATTTTCATGTCGTGGTCGCTCTGGACGTAATGGGAATAGGGGGCTCAGGCCGGCGAGTACGCCAGCCGCACGTAGATGGGCGCGAACGGCTCGGCCTGGGTAATGTCGATCAGGGTTTCCTTGGCCAGCTCCAGCAGCGCGACGAAGTTCACCACCACCACCGGCACGCCGCCGGCGATGTCGAACAGGTCGGCGAACTCGACGAAGCGGCTCGATTGCAGGCGGCGCAGGATGGCTGTCATGTGCTCGCGCACCGACAGTTCCTCGCGGCTGATCTTGTGGTGCTGGGTCAGCTTGGCGCGCTTCATCACGTCCAGCCAGGCTTGCTGCAGATCGATGGCTTCGACGTCCGGCCAGGCCGGCACCAGGCTCTGCTCGATGAAGATCTGGGTGCGCACGAAATCGCGGTCCAGCTGCGGGATCGCGTTCAGGTCGTAGGCGGCCAGCTTGATCTGCTCGTATTCCAGCAGGCGGCGCACCAGCTCGGCGCGCGGGTCGTCGCTCTCGATGTCGAGCTCGGACTGGCGCTGCGGCAGCAGCATGCGCGACTTGATCTCGATGAGCATGGCCGCCATCAAGAGGTACTCGGCGGCCAGCTCCAGGTTGGACAGGCGGATCTGGTCGACATATTTCAGGTATTGCAGCGTCAGCTGCGCCATCGGGATGTCGAGGATGTTGAAGTTTTGCTTGCGGATCAGGTAGAGCAGCAAGTCCAGCGGGCCTTCGAAGGCGTCGAGGAAGATCTCCAGCGCGTCGGGCGGGATGTACAGGTCGTTGGGCAGCTTGAGCAGCGGCTCGCCGTACAGGCGGGCGAGGGCGGCCACTTCGGTGGTCACGGCCGCGGCCTGGGCGGCTGCGTCGCCGGCCGCCCCGGCCGCATCGGCCAACTCGCCCGGGATCTCCGGCGACAGCTGCGCCGACGGCAGTGCCGTCGCCTCGGCGATGCCGTCCTCGGCAGCGGCCTGCTGCGCTTCAGCCGTATCGTCTGGCAACATCCTTGCCGCCCCGGTGCTTAGACTTTGTTCTGATAAACGTAGGCTTGTTGCTTGATCGCCGATTTCAGCTGGCGCTCCTGCTCATCGAGCGACACCGGCGGACGATCCCACAGCAAGGCGCGGCCCTGTTGCTGGCCAGCTTCCATGCCCGGATTCTTTTCCTTCAGCGCCTTGATGAACAGGGTGTGCTCGGATTCGTACATCGAATGTTGTTTGGAGAGTTTCATATTTTTCAAGTGGGTGGATCAGCAACAGGTATTTTACCGCGCCGCAGCGGCCGGACGCCAATGCTATTGCTAGCCGCCAGCGAGAAACGGCAGAATCGGCTAAGCTCAGGCGGCAATATTGCATCATTACCACGAAAATCACTACCCATGAGCACCCGCCTGACGCCCCGCACCATTTTCCTGCTGACCCTGCCGCCGCTGCTGTGGGCCGGCAATTCCATCGTCGGCCGGCTGGTGCACGACCAACTACCGCCGGTGCTGCTCAATTTCCTGCGCTGGGCGCTGGCCGGCGCCATCCTGCTGCCGCTGGCCGGGCCGGTGTTCCGGCGCGACGCCGGCATGTGGCGCTACTGGAAGCAATACGCTCTGCTGGGCCTGCTCGGCATCGGCCTGTACAACACCTTGCAGTACATGGCGCTGCAAACCTCGACCCCGATCAACGTCACCCTGGTGGCCTCCGGCATGCCGGTGTGGATGATGTTGACCGGCTGGCTGTTCTTCGGCGTGCCGGTCGGCCGGCTCCAGGTGGCCGGCGCCGTGCTGTCGATCGGCGGCGTGCTGCTGGTGCTGGCGCGCGGCCAGTGGGAGCATCTGCTGGCCTTGCGGCTGGTGGCGGGCGATTTGTTCATGATACTGGCCACCATCGCCTGGTCGTTGTACAGCTGGCTGCTGACGCGCGCCCGCGAGCCGGCCGCGCTGCGCGCCGACTGGGCCGGCTTCCTGCTGGCGCAGGTGGCGTTCGGCGTGCTGTGGTCGGGCGGCTTTGCGCTGGGCGAGCAGGCGCTGGGCGCGGCGCCGGTGCAATGGAGCTGGACCCTGGCAGCCGCGCTGGCCTATGTGGCGGCCGGGCCGGGCGTGATCGCCTTCCGCTGCTGGGGCGCGGGCGTGCAGGCGGCGGGGCCGTCGGTCGGCGCCTTCTTCGTCAACCTCACGCCTCTGTTCACCGCCGTGCTGTCGGCCGCCTTCCTGGGCGAGGCGCCGCACGGCTACCACGTGGCCGCGTTCGCGTTGATCGTCGGCGGCATCGTGGTGTCGGCGCGGCGCTAGCGCAGGAAGATTAACGGAGCGCAACAAGCAGCGGTATCGGCCGACTTACACTGCACCTTCGCCATCACTCAGCGGAGGACAGTATGCGGCACAGTCCGTTCAAACCAAGCGGCATCCTGGCCGTGGCGGCCCTGATCGGCGTCGTCCTGCCGCGGCAAGCGGCGCTGGCCGCCGACGCCAGCCTGCGCGACGCGCTGGCGCCCGGCCTGCTGGGCCTGTATCCCAGCGAACGTTTCAAGCTGACGACCGGCCGCTGCCACGACTGCGTGGCGAGCGAGCAGGCGCTGTGGTACTTCAACGACGACATGATCGCCGTGGCAAAGGCCGATCCGGCCGGCTATGCGCCGCGGCTGCGGGCGCAGGACGACGTCAAGGCCTGGCTGACCGACGCCGGCGGCCGGCCGCGCGACCAGGCGCCGCCGCTGGTGTGGATCGGCTCGCCCCACGTGGCAGAGGGCCGCCTGGCACCGGACGCGCGCCTGATACGGCGCGACGGCGGCGCCTCGCTGGCCGTCGAGTTCACGCCCAGGCTGTCCTCCAACCGATCCTACGTGGACCGCGGCAGTCTGGCGTATTTTGCCAGCGGCGACGTCAAGGCCCGTGGCGTGCTGAATGAAGAACGTTTCGTGATCCGCACCTTGTGGCCCAAGCGCTACGCGCTCGTTGCGGCCGCGCCCAGCCAGCCGCTGGCCGGCGGCGAGAGCATCGAAAGCCTGGTCCGCGCGCAGCACGGTGGCGCCACCGCCGCCTACGCCAGCCGGACGCTGTGGCGCCGCGACGGCGGCCGCCAGCCCATGCCGCTGGCCGGCAAGCCGGTACTGGCCTTCATGCTCAACGGCGCGCAGGGCGATGACGATGAATCCTACGGCGGCCACTTTGCGGTCGCCACCGGCCGCTTCGGGCCGGCGGGCGAGTGGGACAACTGGCTGGTGAATAATTTCTACAGCCTGGCCTCGGTCAGCGAGAAAGGCATCGTTGCCTCGATCCTGCCGATGGACGCCTACCTGGCGGACCTCAACAGCGGCCAGGCCTGGTACCGCCCGTCCTACATGCTGGTGGCGGTGCTCAAGGACGCGCGCGCGCCGGCCTTGTACCAGGAGGCGATCAGCCGCGTGTTCAACCACTTCTACCGGCAGGACTTCCACTACCGCCACGCCAGCACCAACTGCGCCGGCATCAACGTCGAAACCCTGCGCACGCTGGGCTGGGACATCCCGCGCCTGGGCGGCGAGAGTCCCGTAAAGGCGGCGCTGGCCTTGCCGTACATGGCGTTGAAAGAGGTCAGCCTGGCCAGCGGCCAGAGCGCCTACGACTACCTCAAGACCGAGCGCACCGAGTTGCTGCCGTTCGCCGCCTTCAATACCGTCGCCGCCGACCTGCTCACGCGTCTGGCCGCGCAGGGCAGGGCCGCTGGCGGCACGCTGGAGGCGCAACTGAGCCGGGACCTGGAAGCGCTGATGTTCGTGCGCATACCGCAGTTTCCGTCGTCGCGCGCCTACGGCAGCGCCCCGGTGTTGTCGCTGCACGAGTATCAGCAGCGCGCGCCGGCCAACCACGCGGACTGGAAGATCGTGCCGGTGGCGTCCCGTTTGCTGCCGGCCGCATTCAAGGACGCCACGGCGCCAAGCGAGCGCAAACCGGCGTCGGTGATCGCGACCTGGCTCTGGTTGGGTTTCGCGGCGGTGGCTGCAGCTGTAGCGGTGGCGCTGCTGAAGCGCCGCCGTCTCCGCAGCGCTAGTCGCCGGCCGCCGCCTTCAGCGCATCGATAAACACGCGCACCTTTTGGGGCAGGTGCGGCGTGGCCGGGAACACCGCGTGGATGTCGCCCTCCGGCAGCGACCAGTCCGGCAGCAGCCGCACCAGGCGGCCGGCGGCCAAGTCCTCCCGCACCGAAAACCAGGTCGCGCGCAGCACGCCGTCGCCGGCTAGCGCGGCGGCGCGGCAGGCGGGGGCGGTGTTGGTCGAAAAGACGATATTGCGCATCCGCACTTCGCTATGCCGGCCGGCGCCGTCCTCCAGCGTGAAGGTGTTGGGCTGCCGCAGCACCGTCAGCGAAATATAGGGCAGCGACGCCAGCGCCTGCGGATGGTCCGGCATGCCGTGCCGCGCCACGAACTCCGGGCTGGCCACCAGCAGCCGCACCATGCGGCCGACGCGCGCCGCCATATAGCCCGAATCGGCCAGCTTGCCCAGCCGCACCGTCACATCGATGCCCTCGGCGATCAGGTCGATCAGGCTGTCGCCGCACACCAGCTCCACCTTCAGCGCCGGATAGCGCAGCCGCAGCTGCGACAGCACCGGCGCCACCACCATCACCCCGTAGTCGATCGGCGCGGCCACCCGCAGCGTGCCCTGCGGGATCGCGCGGCCGCTGCGGGCCTGCTCGATGGCTTGCTCGGCCTGTTGCAACAGCTGGCGGCTGGCCTCGTAGAAGTCGCGCCCAGCCTCGGTCAGCGACAATTTGCGGGTCGAGCGCAGCAGCAGGCCGACGCCCACTTCCGCCTCCAGCAACTGCACATGCTTGCTGACCATGGACTTGGCCAGCCCAAGGCGCTCGGCGGCGGCCGTCAGCGAGCCGGCGTCGACCACGGCAACGAAGGTGATCAGGCGGTTCAGGTTGATGGTGCTTAAATCGGCCATGGCGGGTGGAAATGATGATTGTTCACCTAGGGTGAACTGAGATTCCTGTTTTGTCCAGCTTATCAGCACGATTGCGGCTGAATATACTGGCCTGACCATACATCGTTACAGGACATCCATCATGAAGCTATACGGCTCCCCCCTTTCCGGCCACACCCACCGCGCGCGCCTGTTCCTCAGCCTGTTGAACCTGCCGTACGAATTTGTCCAGCTCGACATGCGGGCGGGCGAGAACCGCACGCCCGAGCATCTGGCGCGCAGCCCCTTCGGCGAAATACCGGTACTGGAAGACGGCGACGTGACGCTGCCCGATTCGACCGCGATCCTGGTCTACCTGGCCTTGAAATACGACGACAGCGGCCGCTGGCTGCCGCGCGATCCGCTGGCCGCGGCCACGGTGCAGCGCTGGCTGTCCAACGCCTCCGGCAAGATCGCTTACGGCCCGTGCGTGGCGCGGCTGGTGGTGGCGTTCGGGCTGCCGTTCGATCATGAGCGCGCCAAGAGCATCGCGGTGCGGCTGTTCGACGCGATGGAAGTGGAGCTGGCCGGCCGCCGCTTCGCGCTGGGCGAGCAGCCCAGCATCGCCGACGTCGCCGCCTTCACCTACATTGAGCATGCGCCCGAAGGCGGCGTGTCGCTCAAGCCGTATCCGAACATCCGCGCCTGGCTGACCAACGTCCGCGCCTTGCCCGGCTTTGTGCCCATGACCGCGACGGCATGCGGCCTCGCACCCGAAACCATCTGAACGGAGACCATCATGAGCGCCACACCATTCCATGCGGGCGAATTGGCCATCCAGCAGCGGGTGGGTGTGCGCGAGCAGATGGCGGGCGTCGGCGCGGCCGGCGTGCGCGACTACATGCCGGACCAGCACCGCCAGTTTTTCGGCGAGCTGCCGCTGTTCTTCATCGGCGCGCTGGATGGCGCGGGGCGGCCGTGGGCCACCATGCTGGTCAACGATGCGGGCTTTGTCTCGACGCCGGATGCGCGCACGCTGCACATCGCCGGCGGCATGCTGGCCGGCGATCCGCTGCAGGGCCAGCTGCGCGAGGGCGCCCACATCGGCGGGCTGGGACTGGTGCCGCACACGCGGCGGCGCAACCGCGTCAACGGCGTGATCGCGGCGCTCGACCAGGACGGCATGCGGGTGGCGGTGACGCAGAGCTTCGGCAACTGTCCGCAGTACATCCAGGACCGGGAGCAGACGCCCGTGCCGGCGGCGGCTGTGCCGCTGGTGTTGCGGGCCGCCGCGCTGAGCGCGCAGGACCGCGAGTTGATTGGCCGTGCCGACACCTTCTTCATCGCCAGCGCCAATCTGGAGACCGAGGCGGGACGGGGCGTCGATGTCTCGCACCGCGGCGGGCGGCCCGGCTTCGTGCGGGTGGACGACGATCTCACACTGACCTCGCCTGAATTCGTCGGTAACTTCTTCTTCAACACGATGGGTAATCTGCTCGCCTATCCGCGCGCGGGATTGCTGTTCATCGACTTCGAACGCGGCGACATGCTGCACGTGGCGGTGGAAGCGGAGATCATCTGGGAAGGCCCGCAACTGCGCGCCTTCACCGGCGCCGAACAGCTGCTGCGGCTGCACGTGCGCGAAGTGGTGCGCAACGTGGATGCGCTGCCGTTCCGCTGGAGCGCGCCCAAGCCGGCCGCGCAAGTGGCGCGCACCGGTGTGTGGGAGGAGGCAGACCGCGTGCAGCAAGCGGCCGCGCTGACCAGTGCGTGGCGGCCGTACACCGTCACCGACGTGGTGCGGGAGAGCGCCACGGTGCAGTCGTTCCACCTGGAGCCGGCAGACGGCATGGGCGTCGCCGCGCATGTGTCGGGCCAGTTCATCTCGCTGCGCGTGGAGGCGGATGGTGCATCGCGCATCCGCAGCTACACCTTGTCCGATGCGCCGAACGGCCGCGGCTACCGCATCAGCGTCAAGCGCGACGGCGCCGTATCGGGCTGGCTGCACGACCACCTGGCGCGCGGCGCGCGCATCGAGCTACTTGGGCCAGGCGGCGACTTCACTTTCGAGCGGGGCACGCGGCGGCCGGCGGTGCTGCTGTCGGCCGGCATCGGCATCACGCCGATGATCGCCATGCTGAACGGCTTGCTGGTGAACGGCAACCGCACGCGGCACCGGCATCCCATCCATTTCTTCCATGGCGCGCGCAATCGCGACCAGCATGCGTTTGCCGCCCATCTGCAAACGCTGGCTGCCGGGCACCGCAACCTCAATGTCCACATACGCTACAGCGGCGGCGAGGGCGAAGCCAGCGACATCGCCAACTGGCAGTCCAGCGCCGGCCGCATCGACCTGGATTGGCTGAAGACGCAGCTGCCGTTCGACGATTACGATTTCTACCTGTGCGGTCCGGCGGCGTTCATGCAGCAGATGTACGACGGCTTGCGCGGCCTGAACGTGGCCGACGCGCGCATCCGCTTCGAAGCCTTCGGTCCGGCCAGCGTGCGGCGTGACACGGCACCAGCACCGGCCACGCCTGCCGGCCCGCCGGCCGCGCCGGTGCCGGTGCTGTTCGCGCAGTCGGGCATGTCGGCGCTGTGGGATGGCAAGGGCAGCCTGCTGGAGCTGGCCGAAACCAAGGGCGTGCCGGCTGAATCGGGCTGCCGCTCAGGCCAGTGCGGCGCCTGCGCGGCCGGGCTGCTGTCCGGTGCCGTCGAATACACGCGCGTGTGCGGCGCCGAAGTCGCCGCAGGCCAGGTGCTGCTGTGCTCCGTCGTTCCGGCCGCCGGCAGCGAGGCCATCACGCTGGCGCTGTGATGGCCGATGTTTACGTTCAAGGGCAGTTGCCGATAACGTAGTAGCCGGCCGCCGTCTGCGCCAGCACGCTGGTGTAGAACAGATTGTCCAGCCCCATGTTCTGATTGGAGCCATTGGCCAGCGCGTAGCCGCCGCTGTCGTGCGCGCGTCCCGCCTGGACATGGGCGTAGTTGCTGGCGCTGGTGCTGGCGCAGCTCCACGCCGGCGCCGTGGTGACGTTGATCGCCGTCGACAGCGCACTCTCGCCCGCCGCGCCAACCGCCGACACCGCGAAGCTGTAGCTGGTGCTGGCCGCCAGCCCGCCGGCGGTGTAGCTGGTGGCGGTCAATGGCGACGCGGTCAACTTGGCACCGTTGCGATACACGTTGTAGCCGGTGGCACCGCTGACCGCGTTCCAGCTCAGCGCCACGGCGCTGGAGGTTGGCGTCCCCGCGCTCAAGCCGGTCGGCGGCGGCAGCACCGGCGCGCTGCCGACCAGGAATTGCGCGAGCGGACAGGCGGTCGAGACCTGGCCCTGCGTGTCGGTGGCGGTCACGCTGCCCGTGTAGTAACCGCTGGCGACGTTGTAGCTCTTGCTGAAACTGGCGCCGCTGCCGGCCGCCGTGTCGTTGATCGCGGTCGGGCCGTTCAGCTGCACCGCGTAGCTGGCCACGCCGCCGCTGGCCGTGGCCGCGCCGCTGACGGTGACGCCGCTGCCGCTGACCACTGTGGTGCCGCAGGAAGTCATCACCGGCCCCGGCGCCGACGCAGCGCGCAGATTATTCTTGAACCAGAAATCCATGACGAAGGCCGGGTAGTTGACCTTGGTGCTGTCGACGAAATTGGTGTTCTGGCCGCCGCTGCCGGCCGGCCACGCGTGGCCCATGCCGCTCACCGTGATCTCGTGCGTGCGCAGCTTGCCGTTGCTGTCGGTGTAGGGCACGTTGCTGCCGCCGCCCGCCACCGCGACCGCTGCGCCCTTGCTGTAGCTGCCGCCGTAGGCCAGACGCATGCCGGCCGTGTCGATCGGCCCATAGGCTTGCGCCACCGTGAAATCGGAAGTACCCCAGATGGCGCCGGCGATCTGCGTGGCGAAGGCGCCGGCGTTGGCGCCCGCCATCGCCTTGCATTGGTTGCCTGCCGTGGTGGCGGTATAACCGGAGGGAACGGCGCCGATCTGCGCGGTGGTGGTGCCCGGCGGCGGCCCGGCGTTGATGCCGACGCCGGCGAAGATGTCCGGCGCCAGGCAGCCCAGCACCATCGTCTCGCCGCCGCCTGACGACAGGCCCGTCACATACACCTGCTTGGGATCGATGGCGTATTGCGGGTCGTTGACGAAGCGGCTGACCAGGTCGAGCAGGATGGCGTCGTGGCCGGTGGCGCTGCGGGTGTGGGTGGTGTTGGCGTAGTCCCAGCAATGGTTGTTGTAGACATTGCCGGTGGCGTTGGGCGCGAGGATCACGGCGCCGTATTGATCGGCCATCGCCTTCCAGTTGAAGCCGCCGTCGCCGCCGCTGTCGATCACGTCGCCGCCGGCCGTCTGCAGGCAGCCGTGCAGCACCAGCACCAGCGCGCGCTTGCCGCCCAGCGTGGGCTGCGATGCGGGCCAGTAGAAAAAGCCGGTGAGATTGCCGCCGTTGACGCTGTCGGCGGCCCAGGTCTGCTGCGAGCTCCACGTGCCGGGTCCGGCCGTCACCGCTTGCGCCAGGCAGGCCGCCGCCAGCAGGATCGAACAGACGAACGCCTGCCCCATCAATCGCTTGATGTTGAATGCCATGATGTGTCTCCGTTGTCGTTAGTGGGTGCGCCGGCCGCACAAAAATAGTAGATCAAAACCGCGCGCGCACGCGCACCCCAGTATTTTTACTGTTGTGCAATCGGCATGACCGGGACGGGGCCTCAGCCCAGCGACTTGATGTAGCGTGGATCGATCTGCGCGCAGTAGCTGGCGCAAGCCTGGCGGGCGGCGTTGGCGGCGGCGTGCACCAGCATCTCGGCATTGGAGTGGAAGCACATCGAGACGATGATGGCCGGCGGTTCCGGCTGCACCGGCAGTTCGATGAACTCGCCGTTCTTGAGCGCGTCGACCACGAACAGGCTGGGGATGGCGGCGACGCCGTAGCCATCCTTCACCAGCTGGACGATGGCCGCCACCGACGGCGAGCAGGTGATGCGGGTCTGCTCCAGCGGCACCATCGCCAGGTTGGCCATCTTGCTGACGATTTCCTCGATCATGCGCTGCGGCGCCGTGCCGCGGCCGAAGGTCAGGATGGGCAGGGCCAGCACGCGCTGGTTCAGGCCTTCCTTGCGCGTGTCGATCAGACCCTTGCGGGCGATCCAGTGCAGCGGATACACGGCCAGCGCCTCGGAGACGATGTCGCTGCTCTCCACGCCCTCGACCTGGATCACCAGATCGAGCTCACGCGCGCGCAGGCGCCGCTCCAGCACATTGCTCATGTCGACCGCCAGGTCCACCTCCAGCTCCGGGTACATGGCGTTCAACTCGCGGATGTACTGCGCCAGCCAGCTGTGCACCACCGATTCGATCACGCCCACGCGCAGGCGGCCGCGGATCGCGCTGTCCTTCTGCGCCGCCGCCATCAGCCGGCGCGTGGCGTCGACCACCGCCTTGGCATGGGCCAGCAGGTACTCGGCGTTGGCGGTGAGGCGGAAGTCCTTGCTGGCGCGGTCGATCAATTCCGTTTGCAGCTCCTCCTCCAGCGTCTTGATGCGCAGCGAGATGGCGGCCGGCGTGGCATGCAGCGCACGGGCCGTGGCGCGGAAGCTGCGCAATTGGGCGAGGGTGACGAAGGTTTCCAGGAAGCGGGTGTTCATAGCAAATAAGAATACCTTAACCCGGCGCACCAAGATAGCGCGGAGTGGTAAGAAAAACTATACAACAACAGCAAAAATAACTAGATAGCGTATAGGGTTATTCAAGTTTATTCTTAACTCATGCAAGTTATTCATGATTTGAACGAGACCAGCGCCATGACCCCACTCGAATTACGTCACAAAGTACGCAGCGGCGAATTCCGCCTGCCGACCTCCGGCCATTGCGGCCCATACGCCCAAGCCAACCTGGTGATCCTGCCGCAGGCGCATGCCGACGAGTTCCTGCTGTTCTGCCAGCGTAATCCGCGTGCCTGCCCGCTGCTGGCGGTGGGGGAGCCTGGCCAGTGGAACGTGCCGCGCCTGGGCGCCGACATGGACCTGCGCAGCGACGTCCCAGGCTACAACGTCTATCGTGGCGGCCAGCTGGCGTCGCAAACGTATGCGCTGCACGACGTCTGGCGCGACGACCTGGTGGTGTTCGCGATCGGCTGCTCGTTCTCGTTCGAGCAGATGCTGATCGAGGCCGGCATCAAGCTGCGCCACATCGAACAGCGCCGCAACGTCGCCATGTACCGCACCAATATCCGCAACCAGGGCGCCGGTCCGTTCGGCGGCGAGATGGTGGTGTCGATGCGGCCGATGAAGGCGTCCGACGCCATCCGCGCGATCCAGATCACCAGCCGCTATCCGGCGGTGCACGGCGCGCCGGTCCACCTGGGCGACCCGTCGCTGATCGGCATCGCCGACATCGCGCGGCCCGAATACGGCGATGCAGTCGAGATCATGCCGGACGAAATACCGGTCTTCTGGGCATGCGGCGTGACGCCGCAGGAAGCCATCCGCCACGCGCGCCTGCCGCTGGTGATCACCCACCAGCCGGGCTACATGCTGGTGACCGACATACTCAATTCATCCTTAGCAGCGTTCTAGTTTAAAAACCAAAGTGGCGCCCATGACGGACCCGCACCGCGCGTCCTAACGGGGACGGCTACGCCAAATCAAAGGGGGAGCATCATGAATACCAGAGCACTATCAACCACCCAGCCCGAAGGATACTTCGCCTGGTTCCACGCACTGACCGGCAAGGAGCGCCGCACTTTCTGGAGCTGCAAGATCGGCTATGCGCTCGACGCGATGGACACCCAGTTCCTCAGCTTCGTGATCCCGACGCTGATCGCCACCTGGGGTCTGTCCAAGGGCGACGCCGGCTTGATCGGCACTGTCACCTTGCTGACCTCCGCCGCCGGCGGCTGGATCGCCGGCATCCTGTCGGACCGCATCGGCCGCGTCAAGACGCTGCAGCTGACCATCCTGTGGTTCGCCGTCTTCACCGTGCTGTGCGGACTGGCGCAGAACTTCACCCAGCTGCTGGTGGCGCGCGGCCTGATGGGCTTCGGCATGGGCGGCGAGTGGACCGCCGGCGCCATCCTGATCGGCGAGGTAATCCGCGCCAAGGACCGCGGCAAGGCGGTCGGTATGGTGCAGGCGGGATGGGCGATCGGCTGGGGCGTGTCGGCGCTGCTGTATGCGCTGATGTTCTCGCTGCTGCCGCATGACTGGGCATGGCGCTCGCTGTTCCTGCTGGGGATATTGCCTGCGCTGTTCGTGATCTTCATCCGCCGCTTCGTCGACGAGCCGGAGGTGTTCGTGGCGCAGCAGAAGAAGGTGGCGCCGGAGGACCGCGCTTCGTTCGCCCAGATCTTCGCACCGAAGATGCTGAGCACCACGCTGCGCGCCGTACTGCTGACCACCGGCGCCCAAGGCGGCTACTACGCCATCACCACCTGGCTGCCGACCTTCCTCAAGACCGAACGCCACCTGACGGTGCTGGGCACCGGCGGCTACCTGGCGATGGTGATCGTCGGCTCGTATGTGGGCTACATCGTCAGCGCCTTCCTGACCGACTACCTGGGCCGCAAGAAGAACTTCATCCTGTTCGCCACCGGCTCGCTGTGCATCGCGCTGGCCTACACCCGCTTGCCGGTGACCGACAGCGTGATGCTGTTCCTCGGCTTCCCGCTGGGCTTCTGCGTGTCCGGCGTGTTCAGCGGCATGGGCGCCTTCCTGACCGAGCTGTTCCCGACCGCGATCCGTGGCTCCGGACAGGGCTTCAGCTACAACATGGGCCGCGCCATCGGCTCGCTGTTCCCGCTGATGATAGGCCTGAGCAGCCAGTCGATGGCACTGGGCGAGGCGATCGGCGTGTTCGCCGGCACCGCCTACGGCGTGATGATCCTGGCCGCGCTAACGCTGCCCGAAACCGCCGGCAAACAACTTGAATCCTGATTTAGACAGTATTTAGACAGTAGAGGTAACATCATGAAAAACGACATCCCCGCCCAACAACTCCGCTGGCAGTTCTGGGTCGACCGCGGCGGCACCTTCACCGACATCGTCGCGCGCCGTCCGGACGGCAAGCTGGTCACGCACAAGCTGCTGTCCGAATACCCGGAGCGCTACGACGACGCCGTCACGCAAGGCATGCGCGACCTGCTCGGACTGAAGGCGGGCGATCCGCTGCCGGCCGAACAGATCGAAGTGATCAAGATGGGCACCACCGTCGCCACCAACGCACTGTTGGAGCGCAAGGGAGCGCGCACCGCGCTGGCCATCACGCGCGGCTTCGCCGACCAGCTGCGCATCGGCTACCAGGACCGGCCGGACATCTTCGCCATGCGCATCGAGCTGCCCGATTTGATCTACGAGGAAGTGATCGAGATCGACGAGCGCATCGGCGCACGCGGCGAGGTGCTGCAAGCGCCGGATGAAGCGCTGCTGCGCCGGCAGTTCGCCGCGGTGCGCGCCAAGGGCATCGACGCCATCGCCATCGTCCTGATGCATGCCTACCGCTATCCGCAGCACGAGCAGCGGCTGCGGGCGCTGGCTGGGGAGGCAGGCTTTACGCAGATCTCCGTCAGCCACCAGGTCAGCCCATTGATGAAGATCGTCGGCCGTGGCGACACCACCGTGGTGGATGCCTACCTGTCGCCGGTGCTGCGCGATTACGTGTCGCGGGTCTCGGCCGACACGGGCGACACGCGCATCATGTTCATGCAGTCCAACGGCGGCCTGACCGACGCCGCCCGCTTCCAGGGCAAGGACGCGATCCTGTCCGGCCCCGCCGGCGGCATCGTCGGCGCGGTCAAGAGCTGCGAGGCGATCGGCCTGAAACAGGTGATCGGCTTCGACATGGGCGGTACCTCGACCGACGTCGCCCACTACGACGGCGCCTACGAGCGCGTGTTCGAGACCGTGGTGGCCGGCGTGCGGGTGCGTGCGCCGATGATGCACATCCATACCGTGGCGGCCGGCGGCGGTTCCATCTGCAGCTTCGAGAACGGCCGCTTCAAGGTCGGGCCGGAATCGGCCGGCGCCAATCCTGGTCCGGCCAGCTACCGCAAGGGCGGCCCGCTGACCGTCACCGACTGCAACGTGATGCTGGGCCGTATCCAGCCGGAGCACTTCCCGCACGTCTTCGGCCCGAACGGCGACCAGCCCTTGGACCGCGATGTGGTGGTGCGCGCCTTCGGCGAACTGGCCGAGAAGATCGCCCGCGAAACCGGTACGCGGCTGTCGCCGTCCGCCGTGGCCGACGGCTTCCTGGCGGTGGCGGTCGACAATATGGCGCAGGCGATCAAATCGATCTCGGTGGAGCGCGGCTATGACGTCAGCCGCTACGCCATGTGCTGCTTCGGCGGCGCCGGCGGCCAGCACGCCTGCCGCGTGGCCGACGTGCTGGGCATGACCAAGATCGTGATCCATCCGTTTGCCGGCGTGCTGTCGGCGTTCGGCATGGGCCTGGCCGACATCCGCGCCATGCGTGAAGGCGCGGTCGAGCAGCCGCTCAGCGACGCCACGCTGGCCGAGCTGGGACCGCAACTGGTGGCGCTGGCGCGCGAGGCCGCCACCGAACTGCTGGAGCAGCAGGTGGCGCAGGACGACATCCGCGTCGAACTGTGTGCGCGGCTGAAGTACCAGGACAGCGATTCCGCCTTCGTCATCCCGATGTCGAGCATGGCCGAGATGAGCGAGGCCTTTGCGGAGCTGTATCGCGGCCGCTTCGGCTTCGTCATGGAAGGCCAGCCGCTGGTGATCGAATCGGTGTCGGCCGAGGCGATCGGCGCGGGCGATGGCGCCGACTTCGTCATCGAAGTGCCGGCCGGCGGCGGCGGGGATGCGCCGGGCCGCGTCTACAGCTACGTCGATGGCCAGACCGTGCCGATCGCGCTGCACGTGCGCGCCGAGCTGCCGGTGGGCAGCCGCGTCGCCGGTCCGGCGCTGATCCGCGAGGAGATCGCCACCACCGTGGTGGACGCCGGCTGGAGCGCGCGTGTGCTGCCCGACCATACGCTGCTGCTGGAGCGCAGCGCGGCCGCCGGCAGCGCGCACAAGATGACCACGGCCGTGCATCCGATCCATCTTGAGATCTTCAACAACCTGTTCATGGCGATCGCCAAGCAGATGGGCACCACGCTGGAGAACACCGCCTATTCGGTCAACATGAAGGAGCGGCTGGACTTCTCCTGCGCGATCTTCGACCGCCACGGCAACCTGATCGCCAACGCGCCGCACATCCCGGTCCATCTGGGCTCGATGAGCGACAGCGTGTTGTGCGTGATCCGCCAGCACGCGACGACGATGGCACCGGGCGACGCCTATGTGCTCAACGTGCCGTACAACGGCGGCACCCACCTGCCGGACATCACCATCGTCTGCCCGGTGTACGGCGACGTCGGCGCGCCGCCGTTCGCGGTGCGGCCGGAGCCGCTGTTCTATGTCGCCGCGCGCGGCCACCACGGCGACGTCGGCGGCATCACGCCCGGCTCCATGCCACCCAACAGCACCAGCATCCTGGAAGAGGGCGTCCTGCTCGATAACGTCAAGATCGTCGACAAGGGCGTGTTCCTGGAGCCGCTGGTACGCAGCCTGTTCGGCGCCGGTCCCTGGCCGAGCCGCAATATCGACCAGAACATCGCCGACCTGATCGCCCAGCTGGGCGCCTGCGAGACCGGCGCCAACGAACTGCTGAAGGCCACCGCCTGCTACGGCGAGGACGTGGTGCTGGCCTACATGCAGCACGTGCAGGATAACGCGGAAGCGGCGGTGCGCAAGGCCATCGGCGGCCTGCGCGATGCCAGCTTCGCCTACGAGATGGATGACGGCGCGGTGCTGAAGGTGAAGCTGACCATCGACCACGCCAGCCGCAGCGCCACGGTGGACTTCACCGGCACCAGCGAGCAGCGTCCGACCAACTTCAACGCGCCGCTGTCGGTCTGCAAGGCGGCCGTGCTGTACGTGTTCCGCACGCTGATCGACAGCGACATACCGATGAACGAGGGCGTGCTCAAGCCGCTCAACCTGATCATCCCGGAAGGCTCGATGCTCAACCCGCGCTATCCGGCCGCTGTGGTGGCGGGGAATGTGGAGGTGTCGCAGTACGTCACCGACGCGCTGTACGGCGCGCTGGGCGTGATGTCGGCTTCGCAGGGCACGATGAACAACTTCACCTTCGGTAACGAAGAGCACCAGTACTACGAAACCATCGCCGGCGGTTCCGGCGCCGGGCCGGGCTTCGACGGCACGGCCGCCGTGCAGACCCACATGACCAACTCGCGCATGACCGATCCGGAAGTGCTGGAGTGGCGCTTCCCGGTGCTGGTGGAAACCCACGCGATCCGGCGCGGCAGCGGCGGCGATGGCGCGCAGCGGGGCGGCGACGGCGCCTTGCGCCGCATCCGCTTCCTGGAGGCGATGACGGCCAACATCCTGGCCGGCCACCGCCGCATCGCGCCGTTTGGCCTGGAGGGCGCTGCGCCTGGAGCGCTGGGCCGCAACTGGGTCGAGCGCGGCGATGGCACGGTCGAGGAGTTCGGCGCCACGCACACTGCCGAGATGCGGGCCGGCGACGTCTTCGCCATCGAGACGCCGGGCGGCGGCGGCTTCGGAATCAAATAAGCAAACGGGCGGGATAGCCAAGGCTCGTTATCCCGCCTCCAATATCAGAGCCTGAATAACTGGGGAAAAAAATGAACAAGACTATGCTTGCGCTCACGCTGAGCGCATTGGCGGGGACGGCTGCAGCTCAATCGAACGTCACGGTGTACGGCATCGTCGACATGGCGGTGGTGCGCGAGAGCGGTGGCGTTGGCACTGCTGCTTCCAGCACCAAGCTGACCAGCGGAGTTGAATCGGGTTCGCGATTGGGCTTCAAAGGCAGCGAGGATCTGGGCGACGGCCTGTCCGCCGTCTTCCTGCTGGAGAACGGCTTCCAGGCCGATACCGGCGCGATGGGGCAGGGCGGCTTGCTGTTCGGTCGCCAGGCCTACGTCGGCCTGCAGTGCAAGAAGGACGGCACGCTGACCTTCGGCCGCCAGTACACGCCGCAGTATCTGGCGGTGGCGGCGGTCGATCCCTTCGGCTCCGGCACGGCTGGCGATACCAAGAACCTGATGGCGTCCACCGGCAATAGCGCCAGCCGCATGGACAACTCCATCAAGTACGCGTCGCCGGTGTTCAACGGCTTCAATGCGGAAGTGGTCTACGGCGTTGGCGAGGTGGCGGGCGACAGCAAGGCGCAGCGCCAGTTCGGCGGCGCACTGGCTTACACCAACGGCCCGCTGGTGCTGCGCCTGGCGCATCACAACCGCAACAACGATACCGCCACGCTGAAGAACACCAGCAGCGCAAAGAACACCGTGCTGACGGCGCTGTACGACTTCGGCGTGGCGAAGGCGCACTTTGCCTACGGCGTCGACAAGGGCCTGAACAGCGCCTTGCCGCGCAACCTGAACAACCCGTTCGGCTACGCGGTGGCGCCGACGCCGACGATCGACAGCAGCGTGGTGCTGTTGGGTGTGACGGTGCCGCAGGGGATGGGCACATGGCTGGCCTCCTACATCCGCAAGAACGACAAGACCAGCTACAACCAGGATGCGCAGCAACTGGCGGCGGGTTATCGCTACTACCTGTCCAAGCGCACCGACTTGTACGGCGTGTACGCATACATCCGCAACAAGAACGGCGCCGGTTATACGGTCGGTAGCGCGATTGAAGGCGGCACGGGGAATCGCGGCATCAATCTGGGCATCCGCCACGTCTTCTAGGCGGCCGCCATGCGCTCCCCCGCCCACACCATCCATAGCTATCTGCTGGCCAAGGATGGCAATCGTCCGCACCTGATGGCCGAGGCCTTCAGCGAGGACGCCATGTTATCGATGCAGGTCCACACCGACAGCATCGCTTTCCCGCCGCTGTCGCAGGGACGCGACGCCATTGCGGATGTGCTGGTGCGCCGTTTCGGGCAAAGCTACGAGAACGTCTATACTTTTTGTCTGACGCCTCCGCCTGGGCAAGTGGTGCCCACCTTCAGCTGCGAATGGCTGGTGGCGATGACGGACAAGGGGAGCGGCAACGTGCGGGTCGGCTGCGGGCGCTATGACTGGCAATTCGAGGATGTCACCGGCCTGGCCGAGCGGCTGGCGATCAGCGTCGAAGTCATGCAGATATTGCCGCCGGCGGCCCTGGCGCCGGTCATGAAATGGGTGGCCTCGTTGCCCTATCCGTGGTGCGTCACCGAGGCTGTTATCGCCCGCGCGGCAGATGTGGTGGGCGTGGGGCCGGTGCTGGCCTGGCTGGCATCGAATAATCGACGTTCGTGTTTTTAATTCAAGGAGTTGAAAATGAAAAAACTGTTGAAATACTTCGTGATGGGCTGTGCTGCAATGCTGTTCACTGCGGGTGCCGGCGCGGCGGAGAAGGGCACGGCCGACGAGGCGGTGGCGATGGTCAAGAAGGCCGCCGAGTTCCTGAAGAAGAACGGCAAGGAAAAAGCCTTTGCCGAGTTCAATAATCCGAAGGGGCAGTTCATTCAGAAGGACCTGTACATCTTCGCTTTCCTGGCCAACGGCGACGGCATCGAGCAGGCCAACGGCGCCAACCTCAAGCTGGTCGGCAAGAACGTGCTGGAGATGAAGGACGCCGACGGCAAGTTCCTGATCAAGGACATTCTCGCGCTGGGCATGGGCAAGGAGGGCAAGGGCTGGATCGACTACAAGTGGCCCAACCCCAGCACCGGCACCATCGACGGCAAGCGCACCTACGTCGAGCGCGTGGAGGACGTCGTGATTGGTTGTGGGATTTATAAGTAGGAATTGGCGGTGGAGGTGGGTTGTTTCCACCTCCATTTTTCAAGATGTAAAATATAGGTTGCCACGCGGCAAATTACAAACTATGATGAAGTTATAAGAGACCTAAATAAACGTCTACATTATAGGTGGTGACATGCTACTCACTGAGCACACTGCCGTCCCGATCCGTAGAGGACCGCCACGGCCGCAAGATGCGATAGGCCCCATCCCAGCCTCCGCCAATTCCTATGACATGACGACCGAAGATGATATCGGCGATGCATTCACCGCCCTTGCCGCAAGCGGTGATGCGATCTCGATGTACACCAGCGGCGTCCGTGAGCCGGTGCTTGGCCGCATATTGTCAGTCGATCCCGAATTGCCGCACTTCGTGATGGAATTGAACGAAGGGGAAATCCTCCCGCCTGGCAAAGTCACTTTTGTCACCGTCCTGAGCAACGCGAAGATTCAATTCCGCCTGTCCAATATGGATTGGAACTCGCTTCCCGGCCAGCCGCAGCTGATCCCGATGGTCTTCCCGGAAACCTGCGCGGTGCTGAACCGGCGCGGGTTCGAGCGCGTGGAAACGCCGCTGGGCGTCACTTTCATGGCCTCGTTCGAGGTGAACGGCAGGATGTATGAGCTGCCCATCTACGATTTCGCGCAGGGCGGAATGGGCCTGCGCTGCACGAAGAGTGCGACGAAGGGTTTGCTCAAGGGCCGCAAGGTGGTGGAGGTGCGGCTGGAACTGGAAACGGAATCCGAGTCGGAATCGGTGATCGTCGCGGAAATGGAAATTCGGGTCACGCGCTCCGTCCGCTCCTTCCTGCTGGGCGAGCAGCTGCATGTGGGCTGCATGTTCACCCAGGTGTCGCCGGAGGCGGAAGCCGATATCAAAACCCTGCTGAAGCACATCAGCCACGCCGCGGCGTAGCGGCTTAGTGCTTGAGCGAACGCCGCATCACCAGCGGCGGCGGTTCCATCGGATTGGCGTGGGAGTATTCAAGCTCTTCCGCTAATTCGAATTCAAAGGCGGTGTAGAAGTCGATCAGCTTGGGCTGGTCGCCGCGCACGGCCAGCCGCACTTCCTCCACGCCGCTCGCCAGCCCATGATGGATCACCGCCTCCAGCAGGTGCTGCGACAGATTGTCGCCGCGGTACTGCGGCAGCACGCCCATGCGGCAGATCTCCCACACATCCGGCTCCGCGTCGAGCGGCAGCCAGCGCACCGAACCCACCGGCTCTTCATCGACCAGCAAAACAAAACCGCCGCCATCGCGCAGGTGGTCTGCAACGAGGACGGCGGTCTCGCGGTGGCCGCTGGAGGTGACGCTGACCTTGCCGGCCCACGCTGCGCGCGTGAGGTCGGCAATCAGCTTGGCATCGTCATTCCGCGCTTCCCGAACCACGATGTTCATCGGCTAGCCCTTAGCGGATGCGCATGCCTGGCTCAGCGCCCGGCCACGGATTGAGGATGTAGATGCCTGGATTGGCTTTCTCGTCCTTGGCGGAACCTGCCAGCACCATGCCCTCGGACACGCCGAACTTCATCTTGCGCGGCGCCAGGTTGGCGACCATCACGGTCAGCTTGCCGACCAGCTCTTCCGGCTGGTACATGGACTTGATGCCGGAGAAGACGTTGCGCAGGCGGCCTTCGCCCACGTCCAGCGTCAGGCGCAGCAGCTTGTCCGAACCGTCGACGTGCTCGCAGTTGACGATCCTGGCCACACGCAGGTCGATCTTGACGAAGTCGTCGATGCTGATCTGCGGCGCCAGTTCCTCCACGCCTTCCGGCATCGGCAAGGCCGGCGCGGCTGGCGCGGCGGCCTGCTTGGCCGGCTTGGCGGCGACCGCCGGAGCGGCTGCGGCGGCAGCTTGCTGCGCCGGCGCGTCGAACAGGTCCTCGATCATCTTGGCATCGACGCGCGTCATCAGGTGCGCGTAGGCGCCGATGGTGCGGCCCAGCATCGCGCTCGACACCACGCCGCTGGCGACGTCGGTATCGGCCCACACCAGCTGCGCGTCGTTGAGGAACTTGGAGACATTGGCGGCCACGCCCGGCAGCACCGGCGACAGCAGGATGGTCAGCTGGCGGAACAGGATCAGCGCCGTGGTGCAGACGTCGTGCAACTCGGCCAGTTTGGACTCGTCCTTGGCCAGTATCCACGGCTTGTTCTCGTCGACGTACTGGTTGGTGATGTCGGCGATTTCCATGATCTCGCGCAGCGCCTTGCCGAACTCGCGCGCCTCGAAATTGGCGGCGATGCTGGCCTGGCGTTCGACGCCGTCGGCGGTGATCAGCGCGCGCTTGATCCAGCCCTGCGCGCCCTCGGACAGCGACGACGCCAGCTTGCCGTCGAACTTCTTGGCGATGAAGCCGGCGCAGCGCGAGGCGATGTTGACGTACTTGCCGATCAGGTCGCTGTTGACGCGGGCCACGAAGTCCTCGCCGGTGAAGTCCAGGTCTTCCACCTTGGAGTTCAGCTTGAAGGCGATGTAGTAGCGCAGCCATTCCGGGTTCATGCCCAGGTTCAGGTAGCGCAGCGGCGAGATGCCGGTGCCGCGCGACTTCGACATCTTCTCGTTGTTGACGGTCAGATGGCCGTGCACGTTGACCTTGAGCTTGTCGATCACCGGATGGCCGGCGAAGTTCAGCATGGCCGGCCAGAACAGCAGGTGGAAGGAGACGATGTCCTTGCCGATGAAGTGGATCTGCTCGGTGCCTGGATCGTTCAGCAGCGCGTTGAAGTCGATGCCTTTTTTCTCGCAGTAGTTCTTCAGGCTGGCCAGGTAGCCGACCGGCGCGTCCAGCCAGACGTAGAAGAACTTGCCCGGCGCGTCGGGAATCGGGATGCCGAAGTAGGGCGCGTCGCGCGAGATGTCCCAGTCGGCCAGCTTCTCGCCGGCTTCGCCCAGCCATTCGCTGACCTTGTTGACCATTTCCGGCTGCAGGCGGCCCGGCGTGTTCAGCCAGTCCTTGAGGAACTGGTAGCAGCGCGGGTCGGACAGCTTGAAGAAGTACTGCTCCGAATCCTTGAGGATAGGCGTGGCGTTGGTGAATACCGAGAACGGGTTGATCAGCTCGGTAGGCTGGTAGGCCGCGCCGCACACTTCGCAGTTGTCGCCGTACTGGTCCTTGGCGTGGCAGGTCGGGCACTCGCCCTTGATGTTGCGGTCCGCCAGGAACATGCCTTTGACCGGGTCGTAGAAGCGCGGCACGATCTTGGTCTGGATCAGGCCGTTGTCGCGCAGCTTGCGATAGATGCCCTGCGACAGTTCGACGTTTTCCGGCGAGTCGGTCGAATACCAGTTGTCAAAGGCGATGTGGAAACCGTCCAGGTACTGGGCGCGGCCGGCGGCGATCTTGGCGACGAATTCCTGCGGCGTGATACCTTCCTTTTCGGCGGCGATCATGATTGGCGTGCCGTGGGTGTCGTCGGCGCCGACGAAGTGCACCACCCGTTGAGCGTCGCCGTCGCGCTGCATTCGCTGGAACCGGACCCAGATGTCGGCCTGGATGTACTCCATCATGTGGCCAATATGGAAAGCGGCGTTTGCGTAGGGCAGGGCAGTGGTGACGAACAGCTTGCGGGTCATGGTTGATGCACTTTGTGGGTGGAAAAAGAACATTTTAACAGTGGAAGCCGCAACTGCGCACGTTCGAGGGGTTTTCTGGCGCGATGCGCTAGAATGAGGGCACATTTTACGGAGAGAGTTACATGAGCATCACAGTAGAAGACGTTAAAGCCGCGCTGTCCAAAATCGTTGACCCGAATACAACGAAAGACTATGTGACCGGCAAGGCCGTGAAGAATCTGAAGGTCGAGGGCGGCGATGTCTCCCTCGATATCGAGCTGGGCTACCCGGCCAAAAGCCAGTTCGACGCCATCCGCGCCAGCGTGATCGCCGGCCTGCGCGCGCTGCCGGGCGTTGGCAACGTCAGCGTCGGCGTGTCCAGCAAGATCATCTCGCACACCGTGCAGCGCGGCCTCAAGTTGATGCCCAATGTGAAGAACATCATCGCCGTGGCCTCCGGCAAGGGCGGCGTCGGCAAATCGACCACCGCCGTCAACCTGGCGCTGGCGCTGGCCGCCGAGGGCGCCTCGGTCGGCCTGCTGGACGCCGATATCTACGGCCCGTCGCAGCCGATGATGCTGGGCGTGTCCGGCCGGCCTGAGACCAAGGACGGCAAGACCATGGAGCCGCTGGAGAACTACGGCGTGCAGGTGTCGTCGATCGGCTTCCTGATCGACCCGGACGAGCCGATGGTGTGGCGCGGCCCGATGGTCACGCAGGCGCTGCAGCAGCTGCTGGAGCAGACCAACTGGCGCGACCTGGACTATCTGGTCGTCGACATGCCGCCCGGTACCGGCGACATCCAGCTGACCTTGTCGCAGAAGGTGCCGGTCACCGGCGCCGTCATCGTCACCACACCGCAGGACATCGCGCTGCTGGACGCGCGCAAGGGCCTGAAGATGTTCGAGAAGGTCGGCATTCCGATCCTCGGCATCGTCGAGAACATGAGCACCCACATCTGCTCCAACTGCGGCCACGCGGAAGAAATCTTCGGCGCCGGCGGCGGGGCGAAGATGTGCAAGGATTTCAATGTCGAGTTCCTCGGCGCGCTGCCGCTGACCTTGTCCATCCGCGAGCAGGCCGATTCCGGCAAGCCGACCGTGGTGGCCGAGCCGGACGGCCAGATGGCCGCCATCTACAAGGACATCGCCCGCAAGATTGCAGTACAGGTCTCGGAGAAGGCCAAGGATATGACCAGCAAGTTCCCCAGCATTGTTATTAAAAACGACTAAACCGGAGATCACTTCATGATGAAAAACCTTGTAGCCGCCGCAGCCTTCCTGGCCCTGAGCGCCAGCGCCTTCGCCCAGCAATCGGTTTCGTTCGTCGAGCCGGCCGACGGCGCCACCGTCACCAGCCCGTTCAAGGTCAAGTTCGCTGTCACCGGCATGGAAGTCAAGCCGGCCGGCGACATGACGGCCAACACCGGCCACCACCACCTGCTGATCAACGCCGCGCCGGTCAAGGCGGGCGAAGTGGTGCCGGCCGACGAGCATCACATCCACTTCGGCAAGGGCCAGACCGAGACCGAAGTCAAGCTGGCACCCGGCACCTACACCTTGTCGATGCAGTTCGCCAACGGCCTGCACCAGTCCTATGGTCCCGGCATGAGCAAGGACATCAAGATCACCGTCAAGTAAGCCGGAGGGGCATGCGGGAGTGCCAACCACCGTGCCGGCGTCGGAGCGCTATCGCCGCACCTTCGCCGACGCGGTAAAATAGCTTCTTTTATACATAAGCACTCCTACTTCGATGACTATTGCACCAGCCAAGCCAGTCCGCACCCGTTTCGCACCGAGCCCGACCGGCTACCTCCACCTGGGCGGCGCCCGCACGGCGCTGTACTCCTGGGCCTACGCCCGTCACTTCGGCGGCACCTTCGTGCTGCGTATCGAGGACACCGACCTGGAGCGCTCGACCCCGGCGGCGGTGCAGGCCATCATCGAAGGCATGGAGTGGCTGGGCCTGAGCCACGACGAAGGCCCGTTCTACCAGATGCAGCGCATGGACCGCTACCGCGAAGTGGTGGCGCAGATGCTGGAGGCGGGCACCGCCTACCATTGCTACTCGTCGCCGGAAGAAGTCGAGGCGATGCGCGAACGCATGCGTGAAGCCGGCGAGAAGCCGCGCTACGACGGTACGTGGCGTCCTGAGCCGGGCAAGACCCTGCCGGCCGTTCCTGCCGACCGCAAGCCGGTGGTGCGCTTCAAGAATCCGCTGGACGGCGAGGTGACCTGGGACGATTTCGTCAAGGGCACCATCACCATCGGCAACAAGGAGCTGGATGACCTGGTCATCGCCCGCCCGGACGGCACGCCGACCTATAACTTCTGCGTGGCTGTCGACGACTGGGACATGCAGATCAGCCACGTGCTGCGCGGCGACGACCACGTCAACAACACGCCACGCCAGATCAACATCCTGCGCGCGATCGGCGCGCCGCTGCCGCTGTACGGCCACCTGCCGATGATACTGGGCGCCGACGGCCAGAAGATGTCCAAGCGCAAGGACGCCGTCAACGTCATGGACTACCCGGCGCAAGGCTATCTGCCGGAAGCGATCCTGAACTACCTGGCGCGCCTGGGCTGGAGCCATGGCGATGATGAAGTGTTCTCGATGGAGCAGGTGTGCAGCTGGTTCGATGGCACCCACCTGTCCAACTCGGCCGCGCAGTTCAACATCGAAAAACTGAACTGGCTCAACAACCACTATATCAAGCAGGCCGACAACGAGCGCCTGGCCGCCCTGGCGCAGCCGCGCATGCTGGCCGCCGGCGCCGTGTTTGACGGCGCGCCTGCGCTGCCGGCCGTGCTGGCGCTGATGAAGGAGCGCGTCAACACCGTCAACGAACTGGCCGACGCCGCCATGCTGTTCTACCGCGCGCCGCAGCCGGACGCCGCGCTGATGGCCCAGCACCTGACCGATGCCATCAAGCCGGCGCTGGCGCAGTTTGCCGAGCGTTGCGCCACGGTGGAGTGGACCAAGGAAGCGCTGGCCGCGATGATCAAGGAAGTCCTGGCCGCCAACGGCCTGAAGATGCCGCAGATGGCCATGCCGCTGCGCCTGATCGTCACCGGCCAGCTGCAAACGCCGGCCATCGATGCGGTGTTGCAGATCTTCGGCCGCGAGGCGATTGTGGCGCGCCTGGCGAAATTTCTCTGATTCTCACTTGAATCCTGAGCAAAGTTGCAAAAGGGTATTTGCATAGCGCAGCTTCTTTGCTATACTCTTGTTTCTGCAGCAAACGGGGGTATAGCTCAGCTGGGAGAGCGCTTGCATGGCATGCAAGAGGTCAGCGGTTCGATCCCGCTTACCTCCACCACGTTGCAGAATTGGTTGTTCGCAGTCCCCATCGTCTAGAGGCCTAGGACATCACCCTTTCACGGTGAGTACGGGGGTTCGAATCCCCCTGGGGACGCCAAGTTGTAGATGTTGTAGTTGACGTTGTTTGTACTGATTGTTTGATGTTTGGCGTTACGCTGGATAGATACAAGTAGTGAAAACAAAAGTCGCGCAAGCGGCTTTTATTATTTCTGCGCCCGGGGGGTATAGCTCAGCTGGGAGAGCGCTTGCATGGCATGCAAGAGGTCAGCGGTTCGATCCCGCTTACCTCCACCACTGCGCGGAGATGATAATGTTTGTGTTACCGTAGTTCCAAGGTCCCCATCGTCTAGAGGCCTAGGACATCACCCTTTCACGGTGAGTACGGGGGTTCGAATCCCCCTGGGGACGCCAGCTTTGCCAGGCTGATGAGTAGTAAAACGTAGTACGACAGAAGACTTTCTGCGCCCGGGGGGGTATAGCTCAGCTGGGAGAGCGCTTGCATGGCATGCAAGAGGTCAGCGGTTCGATCCCGCTTACCTCCACCATTAGCGCAGGAAGCACCGACATGTCCCCATCGTCTAGAGGCCTAGGACATCACCCTTTCACGGTGAGTACGGGGGTTCGAATCCCCCTGGGGACGCCAGCATCGCAGAAGCCGCCTTGAGCGGCTTTTTTGTTTTTGCGGCCTTTTGCGGCCTTCAACGGCTTGTTGCAAGCCCGACTATGTTTCGGGTTTTTCCTGTAAAAACAAGGGTTTGCTATTGCCAAGCGCGAATTTGACTGCTATGATTCGCGCCTTGGAAAAGTCCCCATCGTCTAGAGGCCTAGGACATCACCCTTTCACGGTGAGTACGGGGGTTCGAATCCCCCTGGGGACGCCAGGATTTTTCCAGCAAGGTCAGTAACTCGGACAGATTTCTGTCCCCATCGTCTAGAGGCCTAGGACATCACCCTTTCACGGTGAGTACGGGGGTTCGAATCCCCCTGGGGACGCCAGTCAAGCAGCAAACATGCAAAAAGCCGCCTCGTGCGGCTTTTTGCATTTCCGGCGCTACCACATGATCGGGTTGTACGGATGCGGGATCGGGAAGCGTCCCACGTGCAGCTGCGGCCATTGCGTGCTGTAGGCGGCCATCTGCGCCGCCCGCGTCACGTCCAGCCCCAGCGGATCGTAGACCGCGCCGCCGCCCATCAGGCCGCTCATCGCGCCGCCCATGCCGCCGCCGATCGCGTTGCCCAGCTGCGATGACGCCATCATCGGCGTCATCACGCCGGCCTGCTGCGGCGCCACCTGCGCCGGCTGTTGGCCGGCCTGGGCCTGCAAGCCCACCGCCACCAGCACGTCCGGCAGGCCGAAGCCGGTGCGGCTCTGGTCCGCCAGGCTGACCCGGTGCGCGCTGGCGCGGATGATCTGGAACAGCCGCTCGACCCGCTCGGCTCCGCGCGCCTTGTACTGCGGCGACTGGAAGTCCGGGTGGTGCGCCAGGGTCAGCGCCGCCAGGCCGGTCACGTGCGGGGTCGCCATCGACGTGCCGTCCCAGGCCGCGAAATTATTCGGCGGCACACAGGAGGTGATCGCCACGCCCGGCGCGCACACCGCCACCTGCGGACCGAAGCAGCTGAACTTGGCCGTGAAATAGCCATAGGCGTCGACGTTCTGGTCCAGCGTCTGCGCGTGATAGCTGTCGGCCGGGAATTCGTCGAGCTTGCCCACCGCCGCCACCGCCAGCACATTGGGCGACGAGGCCGGATACTGCACCGCGCTGCCCGAATTGCCGGCCGCGACGATGCAGGCGATGCCGGCCCGCTTGGCGCGCACGATCTGCTGCTCCAGCGCTTCCGACACCTCGGCCCCGCCCAGGCTCAGGTTGACCACGTCGATCTGCTTGTCGATGCAGTATTCCAGCGCGTCGATCAGCTGGCTGATCTGCCCGCCGGGGAACAGCTTGCAGGCATGGACCTCGGCGTCCGGCGCGAAGCCGCGGATGCCGGAGGCGATGTCGGCCGCCGCGATCACGCCGGCGCAGTGCGAGCCGTGGCCCAGCGTGTCCTGGTCCCAGCCGTCGGGATTGGTCTTCTTGTTCAGCACGTCGAAGCCGGCCTTGATGCCTGTGAGGTTGGCATGCGTGGTGGCCGCGCCCGAATCGATGATGGCGATCTTGACCCCCTGGCCGCGGTAGTTGCCGGGCAGCTGATCCAGCCGCATCGCCTTCTGGCCCCAGCCGTAGGCGCGCTGGCGCGGGAAGCCGGCCAGCGACGGCCAGTCCGACAGCGCGCGCAGCGTCACCACGTTGGCCTCGTCGGTGCTGATGTCGGGGTCGCGCTGGTAGAAGCTCCAGTAATCGGACTTGGGCTTGACGTACAGGCCGCGCACCGAGTCCGGCGTCTCGCCGAACAGCGACAGCGTGACCTGGCCGTTGGCATCGGTCACGCCGCTGGCCGGCAGCATGCTGCCGAACAGCGAGACCTCCGCGTCAGGCTGCGGCGCGCCGTCCTTGCCGATCACGCTGACGACGGCGTTGAGCACCGGCCCGCCGCCGGCTGACATCACGCCGGTCACCATCGCCGGCTGGCGCAGTGCCGGGTCCATCAGGTTCAGGTGCTGGTCATGCTCCACCAGCAGCCGGCCCTGGCCTTGCTGATGCAGCACGGCGGCTTTTTGTTCCGTCATGCGCGCCACCAGCACGCCCTGCGAACCGCCCATGCCGTCGGCCAGCGCGCCCAGCACGGATTTGGGGCCGACCGTGTCGACCACTTCGATGTCATTGCTGCTGCGCAGCGCCTGCTCCAGCGCCGAGAATTGCAACGGTTGGAAACTCATGGCCTGCAAGCCGTCCGGCTGGCGGGGCGCGATCACATACTGCTTCTTGCGCGCCGTAACCGTGCGGCCGCCACCGTCGGCGGCGCGTTTGCCGGGATCGCCGCCGACATCGGTCGTCGTGTCCGTGGCAGTGGAGGCCGGGCCGGCGCTGCTGGAGCTGCTGGCGCTGGAAGAGCGCGCCGAGCGGCCCGGGGAATCTGTCGAGCCGGCGGTTTCGTTACCGCCGGAGAGCGTGGGATCCGGCGGCGACGAGGCGCCGTCGTTGGAGGGTTTGGGCATGGACTTTCCTTTCAAATCGGATCGGCCTGCTCGCGGTCGAAAAGCGACAGCGGCTGGTCCGGTTCTATCGTCAATTGGTGGGAGGGTGTGCCGGTGCTGCGGAAATGCTGCTCCAGCACGCGGGCCTTGTCGGGACTGATTTCAACGACCGCCGTATGCGGCTGGTCGTGCGGGCCGATGACGTCGACCACGTTGATCTCTGGATCGACGTCTGCCAGCGTCAGGAAATCAGCCAGCGGCGCGCCATCGGTGGCATGGACCAGATACCTGGCCTTCCTGGCCTGCGCGCCTTGCGCTTCTAACATAAGGGTCTCCTTGAAAAGTGCAGCGCCCTCCGCGGCCGCCGCCGTCGGAGGGCAGGGGACGGCGACGCCGTCCGGTCAGCGCATCGGCGCGCGGTTAATGCAGGGTTTGGCCTCCTCCGTACAGCGCGGTGTTGCCGGCGTTGGCCAGTTGCGCCTGCTGCGTCAGCTGGGCCAGCTGCGCCTGTTGCTGCGCATACGCCGCCGTCAGCGGATCCGCGCCGAACGGCAGCATGCCGCCCAGCTGGCCCGCGATGCCGCCGATGGTGTTGCCCAGGCCGGAGTTGCCGAAGGCGCCACCGATAGCGCCGCCCAGCGGCTGCGCCACGCTCTTGATGATGTTGCCGAACCAGCCCTGCGGCGCCAGGCCCTGCAGCTGTTGTAGTTGTTGTAGCTGCGCCGCCTGCTGTGCGTAGGCCTGCGTCACCGGATCGGCCGCGAACGGCAGCATGCCGCCCAGCTGGCCGGCGATGCCGCCGATGGTGTTGCCGATACCCGAGTGGCCGAAGGCGCCGCCTATCATGCCGCCCAGCGGCTGCGCCACGCTCTTGATGATGTTGCCGAACCAGCCTTGCGGCGCCAGGCTTTGTGCTTGCAGCTGCTGGAGTTGTTGGGCTTGTTGTAGTTGTTGTAGTTGTTGAAGCTGCGCCGCTTGCTGGGCATAGGCCTGCTGCACCGGATCGGCCGCGAACGGCAGCATGCCGCCCAGCTGGCCGGCGATGCCGCCGATGGTGTTGCCCAGGCCGGAGTTACCGAAAGCGCCGCCGATGGCGCCGCCCAGTGGTTGTGCCACGCTCTTGATGATGTTACCGAACCAGCCTTGTGGGGCCAGCTGTGCGAGCTGGGCCTGTTGCAGTTGCTGCAGTTGCTGTTGTTGCGCCTGTTGTGCATACGCGGCGGTCACCGGGTCGACGCCCAGTGGCAGGAAGGAGCCGCCGATGCCGCCGGCCGCCTGGCCGATCTGGCTGCCGAGATGAGCGTTGCCGAACAGCCCGCCAATGCCGCGGCCGATCAGGCCGCCCAGCGGTGCGCCCAGCAAACTGCCCAGGAAACCCTGCGGCGCGAGGCCGCCCAGTTGTTGCGGTGCTAGTTGTTGTGCATAGTATTGTTGATACTCGTTCATGACATCTCCTTTTTTTGGGTTGCTATTCCCAGCGCTACCCGCGTGCGGCGTGTAGCGTGCAGCGCGTGGACCTGCGCTGGAAGGGATTGGACTGGGGTAGCCAGTGGAAGTTTTGGTATTCTTGGTGGCCGCCATGCGTTAATCAGGTATCATCCAGCCTCACTTTTTTTCCGACCCCGCCATGAAGAAATTCCGCCGCCTCGATCTGTTCTGCCGTGTCGTCGACAACTACGGCGACATCGGCATCTGCTGGCGCCTGGCGCGCCAGCTGCGGCGCGAGCACGACATCGGCGTCACGCTGTGGGTCGACGACCTGGCCAGCTTCCGCCGCATCTGCCCGCAGGTCGACACCGCCGCCGGCAGCCAGCAGCTGGAGGGCGTGCAGGTGCGTCACTGGCGCGACCAGGACGGCGTCTACACGCCGGCCGACGTGGCCGACATCGTGATCGAATTCTTCGCCGTCGACATCCCGCCCAGCTACATCGAAGCGATGGCGCAGTGCGAGCCGCGGCCGGTGTGGTTCAACCTGGAAGGCTTGACGGCCGAGGAGTGGGTCGAGGGTTGTCATCGCCTGACGTCGCCGCATCCGCGCCTGCCGCTGACCAAGCATTTCTTCTTCCCCGGCTTCACCGACAAAACCGGCGGCCTGCTGCACGAAGCGGAGCTCGATGAGCAGCGCCGCCAGTTCCAGTCCTCGCCGGCGGCAATGGCGCAGTTCCTCGCGCGCTTCGGCGTCACGACGGGCGAGATGGCGGCCACCAAGGTCTCGCTGTTCTGCTACCCGCACGCGCCGGTCTCGGCCCTGCTGGATGTCTGGCGCCAGGGCGAGCAGGCCGTCACCTGCCTGGTGCCGGAAGGCGTGGCGGCCGAGTCGGTGCAAGCCTTCCTCGGCGCCGAGGCCAAGGCCGGCGCCAGCGCCACCGACGGCGCGCTGACATTGCGCGTGCTGCCCTTCGTGCCGCAGCCGGACTACGACAAGCTGCTGTGGGCCTGCGACCTGAACTTCGTGCGCGGCGAGGATTCCTTCGTGCGCGCGCAATGGGCCGACCAGCCCTTCATCTGGCACATCTACCCGCAGGACGAAAACCTGCATCACAAGAAGCTGCGCGCCTTCCTGCAGCGCTACGCGGTCGGGCTCGACGCGCTGGCCGAGTTTTCGCTGCGCTGGAACGGCGCGCCGACAGCGGGCGAGGGCAGCGGCTGGCCGTCGCTGTGGCAGGCCTTCGCGCAGGAGATGCCGGCCATGAAGACGCGCGCCGGCGAGTGGCAGGCGCAGATGCTGGCCAACGGCGATCTGGCCGCCAATCTGATGGCGTTTGCCGCCACGCTGAGATAGGCGGCGCGGGAAAAACAAGGTATAATGCCGGGTTAATCTCTAGTGAACTGTAACAGTCAAAACGATAGCGCCTGCCGCCAGCCCGCTGCGCATGGCGGCGTTGCAAATGCTCGCGATAGCTCACTATCGCTGCGCTTTGCGCCTTGCCCTGCGCCGCAGGCTGGCGTCCTTCGCTATCGTTTGACTGTTACAGTCCACTAGCACATTTTTACCCGATCAACCGTGAGCTTTGGGCATTCAGCCTGGCGACAGATGATTTTTACGCAACCTACTTTTTACGTATACTCTCTATGAAACCTGCAAAAGAAATTCGTGTTGGCAACATCATCATGGTTGACAGCAAGCCTATGATCGTTCTGCGCTCCGACGTCAACGGTTCGAGCCGCACGGGCTTCACGTACAAATGGAAGATGAAGAATCTTCTGACCAACACCCCAATGGAAAACGTGTTCCGCGGCGACGACAAGTTCGACGTGGTGGTTCTGGACAAGAAGCCAGTGACCTACTCGTACTTCGCCGATCCACTGTACGTCTTCATGGACGCCGACTACGAACAGTACGAAATCGAAGAAGAAAACCTGGGCGAAGCGCTGAACTACCTGAAAGACGGTATGGAATGCGAAGCCGTGTTCTACGACGGCAAAGCGATCTCGGTTGAACTGCCAACCACCATCGCACGTCAGGTCGTGTACTCGGAGCCTGCGGTCAAGGGCAACACTTCGGGCAACGTCCTGAAAGAAGCCAAGATCGAAAACGCCATCGAAGCCCACCGCCACACCGTGCAAGTGCCACTGTTCGTGAGCCAGGACGACGTCATCGAAATCGACACCCGTACCAACGAATACAAGCGTATCGTTCGTAACTAATCGGTTCTCCTTGCTAAAAAAGCACGCCCGCGTTATGCCGGCGTGCTTTTTTTGTTTGGTCTTAGTAATTATTTGCTGATTTGTAATAATTTTTGTGGTGTGGCTTGTAACACGCTGATATATTTATGTCACGCAATAAATAGTGCGCAATGGTGATCGGGACAAACCACTCACGAGGATGGCATGGATCGCAGGGATTTCGTTCGTATCGGCGTAGCGGCGGGTGCTGTTGCGGGCGGCAACCGGGTGCTCGCGGCGCCGGCCGGTGCGGCGTCCAAGCTCGGTCCCGGTGGCATCCTCGATGCCGGCGTCTGGGAGCAGCAGCAGATGATGGAGGCCGGCAAGCTGACCTCGCACTCGCTGACCTCGCAATACCTGGCGCGCATCAAGACCATCGACAAAGCCGGCCCCCGCCTCAACGCCATCATTGAAATCAATCCCGAAGCGCTGAAGATCGCGCTGGACATGGACCGCGAGCGCAACCTCAAGCGCGTGCGCGGTCCGCTGCACGGCATCCCCGTCCTCCTCAAAGACAACATCGCCACCGGCGACCGCATGAGCACCACCGCCGGCTCGCTGGCGCTGAACGGCATCCGCGCCGCGCGCGACGCCCACGTTGCGGCGCAGCTGCGCGCGGCCGGCGCCGTCATCATCGGCAAGACCAACCTCAGCGAATGGGCCAATATGCGCTCGACGCACTCGGTCAGCGGCTGGAGCGGGCGCGGCGGACTGACTTTGAATCCTTATTCGCTGGACCGCAATTGCAGCGGCTCCAGCTCCGGCTCGGGCGCGGCGATTGCCGCCGGCCTGGCCACGCTGGCGGTCGGCACCGAGACCGACGGCTCGATCGTCTCGCCGGCCTCGATCTGCGGCCTGGTCGGCATCAAGCCGACGCTGGGGCTGGTCAGCCGCAGCGGCATCATCCCGATCGCCCACTCGCAGGACACGGCCGGCCCGATGGCGCGCAGCGTCGCCGACGCCGCCCTGATGCTGGCCGCGATGACCGGCGTCGACGCCAGGGATCCGGTCACGCAGGAAGGCGCCGGCAAGGCCGGCGACTACCGCGCCGCGCTGGAGAAGGGCGGCTTGAAGGGCAAGCGCATCGGCGTGGCCCGCAACTTCTTCGGCAGTAACGACGATCTGGACGCGGTGATCGAAAAAGCGCTGCTGGACCTGAAGGCGCAAGGCGCGATCCTGGTCGACACCGAAGTGCCCAACGTCAGCAAATACGGCGACAGCGAGACCGAAGTGCTGCTGTATGAATTCAAGGCCGACCTGGCGGCTTACTTGAAGGAGTACGCGCCGCACGCACCGGTCTCCAACATGGCCGACGTCATCGCCTTCAACCAGAAAAACCACCAGCAAGAGCTGCCGTACTTCGGCCAGGAATACCTGGAGCGCGCGCAAGCGAAGGGCGATCTCGATACCCCGGCTTACCGCGACGCGCTGGCCAACAACCAGCGCTACGCGCGCGCCGAAGGCATCGACCAGGTCATGCGCGAGCACCAGCTCGACGCGCTGGTGGCGCCGACCGGCGGCCCGGCATGGCTGACCGACTTCATCAACGGCGACCACTTCGGCGGCAGCTTCTCATCGCCGGCGGCGGTGGCCGGCTATCCGCACATCACGGTGCCGGCGGGGTATGTGCACGGCCTGCCGGTCGGCTTGTCCTTTGTCGGCGCGGCCTACAGCGAAGCCATGCTGATCCGCATGGCCTACTCCTACGAGCAAGCGACGCTGCACCGCCGCGCGCCGCAGTTCCCCGCCAGCGTCTCCCTCGCCGTCCGCTAAATAAAATTGGGGTCAAGTCTGTCATTCGGACACGAGCACAACTGTAGTAAAGTTGATAAGCTTGAGCTCGTGTCCGAATGTCAGACTTGACCCTAATTTAAGGATGATCTGAATGAGTAAACCTGTGTTTTGTTTTGCGCTGCTGGCGCTGGCCGCCAGTGCGGTTGCCCCGGTGTTGGCGGCTTCCGCCGTGAAGAGCGATGGCGGCCGCGCCTTCGCCAAGCCGCAGCAGTTGATCGATGTTGGTGGCCGCAAGATGAATCTGCATTGCAGCGGAGAGGGCGATACCACCGTGCTGTTCGACTCGCCGTCCGGCGACGCCGGCTGGGCGTGGTTCAAGGTGCAGCCGGAAGTGGCGAGGCATACGCGCGCCTGCGTGTTCGACCGCGCCGGCTTCGGCTTCAGCGAGCCCGCCACGCACCCGAATACGTCCGAGAACGTGGCCGAGGATCTGCACAAGCTGCTGGTAGGCGCCGGCGTCAAGCCGCCCTACATCCTGGTCGGTAATTCGCTGGGCGGCGCTAACGTGCAGGTCTACACCTATCGTTACCCGGATGAGGTCAAGGGCCTGGTGCTGGTCGAGGCGCAGCATGAGGATGAAACCAGCCGCCTCGATAAAGTCACCGAGGGGAAGATCAAGCAGATATACAGCATGGTCGAGCAGCAGAATCAGTACTGCCTGGCCGCTGCCAGCAAAGGCAAGGGCATCGCGGCGGGCAGCCAGCAGCAGAAGAGCTGCATCGGCGATCCGCCGGCCTTCTTCGGCCCCGCGCTTGGCTCGGTGGTGCTGGCGCAGGAGCGCAAGCCGGCCTACTGGCGCACGACGGTGGCGGAGTGGAACGCGATGAAGGACAGCGACGAACAGCTGCGCGCCTTGCGCCGCCCGCTCGGCGACCTGCCGCTGGTGGTGTTGACGCGCGGCGTGAGCCCTTACGCGGTGCCGAACCAGCCGCAAAGCGCGCTGAATAAGGCGATGGAGGACGAGAACGTCGCGATCCAGAAGCAGATGGCCGCGCTGTCCACGCGCGGCACGCAGCGCATCGTGGCCGGCGCCGGCCACGGGATTCAGGCCGACAAGCCTGAAGCCGTGACCGAGGCTGTGCTGGAAGTGCTCAAGCAGGTCAAATAGTCACGCCCAGTTCGCGCAGGATCTGTTCCTTCATCTCCTGCAGTTCGGGGCGGGACAGCTTGCGCGGATGCGGATGCGGCACGTCGAACGTCGCCTGTATGCGCGTCGGACGCGGCGACAGCACCAGGATGCGGTCGGCCATGAACAGGGCTTCTTCCACGTCGTGCGTGATCAGGATGACGGTGTGGCGCTCCTCCGAAAGGATGCGCAGCAGTTCGGTGCGCATCTTCAGGTTCATCAACGCGTCCAGCGCGGAGAAGGGCTCGTCCATGTACAGGATCTCCGGCTTGACGACGAAGGCCCGCGCCAGCTCCACCCGTTTCAGCATGCCGCCCGACAGTTCGTGCGGATAGCTGTTCTCGAAGCCCTTCAAGCCCACCATCTCCGCATAGTGATCGGCCAGCGCCGACTTGTCGCCATGGCCGTTGCCGGTCAGGCCGAACATCAGGTTCTGCTGCACCGTCAGCCACGGGAACACCGAGCCATGCTGCGAGATCGCGATGCCCTTGGGGCTGGGGCCGCGCCGCACCGCGCCATCGATGCGCACCTCGCCCTCGCTGGGCTGCTCGAAGCCGGCGATGATCTTCATCAGCGTCGATTTGCCGCAGCCGGATGGCCCGACAATGGCGACGAATTCGCCGTCCTTCACATCGAGCGAGACGCCGCCGACCACCGGCAGCTCCTTGAAGTTTTTCTTGATATCGTTGACGACGATTTTAGCGTCCATAGCGCCACCTTACCGATTTGAGGCCTTCGAGTTTGCGCATCACGGCGTCCAGTATCAGGCCGATGATGCCGATGATGATCATGCCGGCGATGACCAGGTCATAGCGGTTGCCGGCGTTGCGCGAGTCCATGATCAGGTAGCCCAGGCCGGAGCGCAGCGCGATCATCTCGGCCGCCACCACTACCAGCCACGCCACGCCCAGCGCGATGCGCATGCCGACGATAATCTCCGGCAGTACCGCCGGTATGATCACCTGCCGGAACAGCGTGGTCTTCGAGACGCCGAAGTTCTCCGCCGCGCGCAGGTAGCGCCGCTCGATGGTGTGCACGCCGGACGCGGTCTGCACGATCATCGGGAACACGGCGGCGATAAAGATCAGGAACACCGGCGACAGGTTGCCCACGCCGAACCACAGGATCGCCAGCGGTATCCACGCGATCGGCGAGATCGGCCGCAGGATCTGGAAGATGGGATTGAGCGTGATGTAGGCGCCGTCCACGCGGCCCATCCACAGGCCCATGGGGATGGCCACCAGCGCGGCCAGCCCGAAGCCGGTGCCGACGCGGAACAGCGAGGCGCCGATGTGCTCCCACAGCGTGCCGTCTTCGGCCAGTTCCAGCGTGCCCGTCACCACTTGCAGCGGCGTCGGGAAGATCACGCTTTCGGTCTGCACCACGACGATCCACCACACGGCGATCAGCGCGGCCAGCACCGCCAGCGGCGGCAGGATTTTCTTGAGTTTTTCCATAACGTCCAATCAGGTAGAAAACAGATGCGGCGCACGTGCCCAGGCACGCGCGGCGCGCCACTTCAATCGTTGCCAGCCGGCCGACGGCATGGCGTCGACCACCACCCGCATTTGCCCGCTGGCGTGCGCGGTGCAGGCGAAGTCGTTGACCGAGACGGTTTCAAACGGCAGCCGGAAGCTCTGGCCCGGCATGATCAGCACCGGCCCGAAAATCTGCGGCACGTTGTCCTTGTTGCGCAGCAGGAGCACGTCGTTCGCGCCCTGCGTCAGATGGATTTCGGCAGGCAGGATCTCCACCTTGTCGCCGGCCATGCGGCGCGCCCAGGTGCCGTTGGGGATTTCAAAAAGCTCGTCGCGCGAGGGCAGGGAGACCGGCGCCAGCGCGGCCCACGCACACAGCGCTACAAGGCCGGTTGCGGCAAGACCCAGCGCGATGGCGGCCGGTTTATGTAGACGCCGCGTACTCAATTCTTCAACAGCAGCGTGGCGTCGTGCACCACGTCGGCGGCGGTGCGCCCGAACGGCAGCAGCGCGCGCAGGCTACCCTTGCGATCGACGAAGTACAGGTACGAGGAATGGCCGACGGTGTAATCGGTCTTGCTACCGTCGATCATTTTCTTGGTGGCGGTGATGCCGTAGTCCTGGCGCACGCGCGCCATTTGCTGCGGCGTGCCGGTGGCGCCGATGAAGGTCGGATCGAAAGCTCGCAGGTAGTTGCGCATGCGCTCGGGTGTGTCGCGTTCCGGATCGACGGTGACGTAGATGACCTGCAATTGGCTGGCCTGCGCGCCCAGCTGCCGGCGCGCCTCGGCCAGCATCCCCAGCGACACCGGGCACACGTCCACGCACGAGGTGTAGCCGAATTCCAGCAGCACCAGCTTGCCGCGGTACTGGCTCAGTTTCAGCTCCTTGCCGTCCGAGCCGCGCACCGTGAAGTCGGGCGCCATGCGCGGCGGATCGAACACGCCGGCTTTCAATCCGAGCGTGTCGGCGGCCTGGGCGCCGAACGCGATCGTCATCGCCAGTAGCGCAACTCTCAGCTTGCTCATATGTTGATGGCGACCGGCTTGATGGCCTTGACGAAGCTTTCGTCCACATAGGATTCGTAGGCGATGGGATGCTTGATGGTGCCGGCCTCGATCGACAGCTGCATCAATTCGTCGAACTCGGCCCGTATCATGCGCAGGTCGCCGTAGGTCACGCGGTCGGCCGGGTTCTGCATCACGAAGCGCAGGATGTTCGGGTCCTGGTTGAAGTACTTGCGGCCGGCGGCGATGGTGATCGCCTTCTCGCGGCTGACCGGCGTGGAATCGAGCCAGCTGCCGGCGGCCTGCACGTAGTTGACCAGCTCCTGCACCAATGGCCGGTTTTCCTTGATCAGTTCTTCGCGCACCGTCAGCACGCAGCAGATGTAGTTGCGCCATTCGTCGCGCGTCATCGCCAGCGGACGGGCGTAGCCGGCGCGCTGCGCGGCGGCGCCGAACGGCTCGCCGGTGCAGTAGCCGTCCACCGCCTTGGCGTACAGCGCGGCCGGCATGTCCGGCGGCGCCATCTCGACGATCTCGATATCCTTGGGCGTCATCTTCTCGCGCGCCAGCATTTTGCGCAGGAACAGGAAGTCCACCGCGAAGCGGCTTGGTATGGCGATGCGCTTGCCGCGCAGGTCGGAGAATTTTTTATAGGTCGAATCGGTGCGCACCATGATGACGGCGCCCGAACGGTGGCCCAGCGAGACGATCTTGACGGGGATGCGCTTGTCGGCCAGGTCCATCACCAGCGGCGCCAGCATGTAGGCTGCCTGGATGCGGCCCGTCATCAGCGATTCCTTGACTTCGGGCCAGCCGTTGTATTTGCTGTACTCGAAACCGCGCGGCAGGGCGCCCGGCTTGCCCGCGCTGGCGGCCTTCGCCATGCAGGCCACCGGCAGCGTCAGATTGCAGGTGACTGGCAGGCCGCCGACCTGGATGGGGGCATCGGCCGCGCTGGCGTTGGACGGTAAAATCAGCGGCAGCGCCGGTGCGGCGGCGGACAACAGCCCTCCCAACAGGCGGCGGCGCAGCGGTGAATCGGGGGAGGGGTCGTCTCTGGTATCCATGGCGCTTGGCCGCGTAGTATTTTGCTGTAATTGTACTACAACCCCTTGCGGACCAGAACCGGGTCGGCGCGATATACGTCCGGCGCGATACGCTTCAGGTTTTCGACCTTCGGCAGGTCGTTGAACGCGATGTATGGGTGGCTGGGGTGCAGCGTCAGGAAGTTCTGGTGATAGGCCTCGGCCGGGTAGAAGGCCTTGTCCATTTCAATCCTGGTCGCCAGCGGTTTTTTGAACACGCGCGATGCATCCAGCTGGGCGATGTATTTTTCCGCCACGCTGCGCTGCACCGGCGTTTGCGGGAAGATCGCGGAGCGGTATTGCGTGCCGCTGTCCGGGCCCTGGCGATTGAGCTCCGTCGGATTGTGCGCCACCGAGAAGAAGATCTGCAGCAGCTTGCCGTAGCTGACCTGCGCCGGATCGTAGGTGATCTTCACGCTCTCCGCATGGCCGGTGTCGCCGCCGCTGACGGCGTCGTAGTTGGCGCTGCGGCTGTCGCCGCCGGCGTAGCCGGAGACGGCGTTGCTGACGCCCTTCACGTGCTGGAACACGCCCTGCACGCCCCAGAAGCAGCCGCCGGCAAAGACGGCGGTGGCGGCATGTTCGGTGCCGGCCGGTTCATCGACTGTCGGCGGCGCGATCACCACCGCGACTTCCGCCGATTCCGCCGGCTGCTGCCACAACGCCACGCCGAAGATGGCCGCGCCTACCAAGGCCGCAGGGCCGCCCCAGTTTTTCAGGATTCTGTTCATGATGTGCTCTCCGTTTCAACCAAAGGTAAAGGCGTAGGCTTGTACGCCGGGATCGAGGAATTCAATGCTGAAGGTGCGGTCGGCAACGCTGCCGGATTGCCGCACCAGCTGATACAAGCGCTGGCCTGTGATGGTGCCGCTGCCGTCGGCGGCGACATCGGTGCCGTGGTTGGCGCCAGGCGCGGCGCCGTCTATCGTCACGCGGAAGCGCACCGGTTTGCCGTCCTTACCGGGTCCGAGCACCAGGTGCAGGTCGCGCGCATGGAAGCGGTAGACGATGCGGCCCGTGCCCTGGCTGAGCGTGACCTGGTCAGGCTGCGACAGCCAGTTCCCGGCCAGGCCCCATTGATTCAACGCCGGCTGCGATGGGGCGGTGTAGCTGCGCGGCTTGTCCGCGGCCTGGCCTTCCGGCGAGGCGAAGTTCTGTGCGCGTTCGTAGCCCAGGTAGGTTTCCGGCGAAGCCACCTGGCCCATGTCGGCGGCCTGCTGTACGCCCTTGGCGTCTTCCGCGCTGACGACTGTGTTGGCGACGTCCTTGCGGCCCGCTTCCTCCAGCAGTTGCTGGATCACCTGCTCGGACTGGGCGTATTCGCCTTCGCCGAAATGGTGATGGCGGATCTGGCCTTTGGCGTCGATAAAGTAGTGCGCCGGCCAGTACTGGTTGCCGAAAGCGCGCCAGATGGCGTAGTCGTTATCGACGGCGACAGGGTAGGTGATGCCAAGGTCCTTGATCGCCTTGCGGACGTTGCCGACATCGCGCTCGAAGGCGAATTCGGGAGCGTGTACGCCGATCACCACCAGGCCCTGGTCGCGGTATTTTTCCGCCCAGGCTTTCACGTAAGGCATGGTGCGCAGGCAGTTGATGCATGAGTAGGTCCAGAAGTCGACCAGCACCACTTTGCCTTTCAGCTGGGCCGCGGTCAGTGGCGCGGAGTTCAGCCAGTCGACGGCGCCGGTCAGCGGCGGCAGCTTGCCTTCCACCGGGAGCGCCTCGTCAGCCGGCGCAGCAGCGTGCATGGCCGTCATGCCAGGGCCCTTGCCGGTCATGGCGGTGCGCGACATCGTGGCGCCGGAAGCTGCCGCCGCATCGCCGCCACGCATCGCGCCGCCGGCCATCATTGCGCCACCTTGCGGATCGCGCGGCGACAGCTTATCGATCAGCTTCTGCTCCAGCCCTGCCGTCGCCACGGTCGACACTCGCGTCAACAGCCCGGTATCGAGGCCGCTGGCGATGGCAGCTACGCCGCCCAGCATCGCCACGCCGAGGCCGCGCCGTATCCACTCGCCCGCGCCCAATGAACGCTTCATCGCGTTGAAGACCTTACCGCCGATGAGCAGCGCCAGAGCCAGCGAAGTCGCAGCACCCGCCGCATAGGCCAACAGCAGCAACGTCGTCCCGGTACTGGCGCCGTTCAGCGCCGCGCCGGTCAGCACCAATCCAAGCACCGGACCGGCGCAGGGCGCCCACAGTAAGCCGGTCGCGATCCCCAGCAGGAAGGACGCGCGCGCTCCAGACCAGGCCCCATCGCCAGCCGTCGCATCCGACGCCTGCGCCTTGCTGGACAGCTCGTCCCCCAGCGCCACCAGCGGCTTGGTCAGGCGATCCGCCAGGTGCGGCAGCATCAGGGTCAGGCCGAAGAAGGCCATCAGCGCCATCGCCAGCCAGCGTCCATACTGGTTGGCCTGCACCACCCAACCGCCGCCGACGGCCGCCAGCGTCGCCACCAGCGCAAAGGTCAGCGCCATCCCGGCCAGCATCGGCAGGCCGCTGCGTACAAATGGCTGCCCGGTGCGGGCAAACACAAACGGCAGCACCGGCAAAATACACGGGCTGAGTATCGTCAGCGCGCCGCCCAGATAAGCAAGAAGTATCAGTAACATGATCAACCTCCGTTAAGCCGCGCCAGGCGTGAAAGTCAACGCCAGACCGTCGATGCAATAACGCAGGCCGGTCGGTTCCGGGCCATCGTCGAACACGTCGCCCAGGTGCCCGCCGCAGCGGCGGCACTGCACCTCCGCGCCACGGAACCCCAGCGACGTCGTGCGGCTGGTGTAGACGCCGCGCTCCAGCGGCTTCCAGAAGCTGGGCCAGCCGGTGCCGCTATCGAACTTGGTGGCGGACGAGAACAAGGGATTCTGGCAGCCGGCGCAGAAGAATTTGCCGGCGCGGTGCTCCTTGTAGAGCGGGCTGCTGAACGGCCGCTCGGTACCGCCGTGCCGCAAAATCTCATACTGCGCGGGCGAGAGCAGGGCGTGCCATTCGGCGTCTGTGTGGGCCACTTCCCAGGCCGGAGCCGGGGCGGCCTGGGCGGCGCGCCATTTTAAAGCTGCGGCGCCTGCCATCAGGGCGGCACCGCTAGTCAGGAGAAATTTGCGTCTGGAAGTCATATGAACTCCATAAAGTGGAATGTCGATGCAGCCATTGTGGCCGGGAAGGGCTGGCGAAATCCTCACGTAAACTTCAATTAAATGTGATACTTTTCAGCGCAGGAATCCCGCACAATGGCGGCATCCAGACTTTTACCCGGCCCGACTGACTATGGATTTACCAAAACGCGTCCTGATCGTTGAGGATGATATGCCCATCGCCGACCTGCTGCGCCTGCATTTGCAGGACGAGGGCTATCAGGTCACCCACTGCGCCGACGGCAACCAGGGCCTGGCCCAGCTGCGCACCGGCGGCTGGGATGCGCTGATCCTCGACCTGATGCTGCCCGGCGTGGACGGCTTGGAGATCTGCCGCCAGGCGCGCGCGATGGCGACCTACACGCCCATCATCATCACCAGCGCACGCTCCAGCGAAGTGCACCGCATCCTCGGCCTGGAGCTGGGCGCGGACGATTACCTGGTCAAGCCGTTCTCGGTGCTGGAGCTGGTGGCCCGCGTCAAGGCGCTGCTGCGCCGCGCCGACGCCATGGCCCGCAACCAGCGCAACGAGTCCGGCGCGCTGGAGCTGAACGGCGTGCGTCTCGATCCGCTGACCCGGCAAGCGCAGGTCGAAGGCCGCCCGCTGGACCTGACGCCGCGCGAATTCGACCTGCTGTACTTCTTCGTCAAGCATCCTGAAAAAGTGTTCTCCCGGCTGGACCTGCTCAACCAGGTGTGGGGCTACCAGCATGACGGCTACGAGCACACGGTCAACACCCACATCAACCGACTGCGCGCCAAGATCGAAGCCGATCCGGCCGACCCGACCCGCATCCTGACCGTATGGGGCAAGGGCTACCGCTTCGCCAACGGCGGGCCTGCGGCATGAACCTGAGTTTATCGCAGCGCCTGTCGCTGGTGTTCTCGGTGCTGCTGCTGGCTTGCTGCGGCGCGTCCGCATGGTTGCAGATCCGTGCCAACATCATGCATGAGAAGGAAGTGGTGCAGGGCCTGTCGCGCGGACTGGCGCGCAGCATCGCGCTCGATGCGCAGCTGATGCATGCGAACAGCGATGCCGCGCCAGCGCCCGGCGCGCCGGCCAGTGTGGGCCTCGGCCCCGAAACGGTGCGCCGTCTGTTCGGCCAGCTGATGGTGGTCAATCCCAACGTCGAGGTCTACCTGCTGGACATGGACGGCCGCATCGTCGGCCACGCCGCGCCGGAGGGCCACCTGAAGCGCGACCGTGTGAACCTTGAACCGATCCGCCGCCTGCTGGACAACCAGCCCTTGCCGATCCAGGGCGACGACCCGCGCAGCGACAGCGGCCGCAAGGTGTTCAGCGCGGCCGTGCTGCGTATGGACGAGCGCAAGGTCGGCTACATCTACGTCATCCTGCAAAGCGAGGAGCACGACCGCCTCGCCGCCCGCGCCACAGCCAGTTCAGTGCTGCGCACGACCTTGTGGTCGATGGCGATCGTCGCCTTGCTAGGCCTGCTGGCAGGCCTGGTGGCGTTCCGCCTGATCACGCGGCCATTGCATCGCCTGGCCGCCAATATGCGCCAGCTCGACACCAAGGCCGAGCAGCTGGTGCTGCCGCCGCCCAGCGCCGGCGGCCGGCGCGACGAGATCGCGATCCTGGAGCGCACCTACGGCGAAATGGCGGAGCGCATCAACGAGCAGTGGCAGACCATGCGCCAGCTGGATCACGAGCGCCGCGAAGTGGTGGCGAACATCTCGCACGACCTGCGCACGCCGCTAGGCTCGCTGCACGGTTATCTGGAGACCTTGTCGTTGAAGGACGAAACGCTGGACGCGGCGGGCCGTCAGCACTATCTCGGCATCGCGCTGGCGCAGAGCCGCAAGGTGGGCCGTCTGGCGCAGGCCTTGTTCGAGCTGGCGCGCCTGGAGCATGGCGCGGTGGCGCCGGAGATTGAAGCCTTCTCGATCAGCGATTTGATACAGGACGTGTTCCAGAAATTCGAACTGCGCGCCGAGGAGAAGCAACTGCACCTGAATGCCGTGCTGCCGCGTCCGGCGCCGATGGCGCGCGCGGACCTGGGCATGATCGAACGTGTGCTGACCAATTTGTTCGACAATGCGATCCGGCATACGCCGGCCGGCGGTACAGTGGAAATCACGGTGGAGCCGGGTGGGCAAGGTCTGGTTCGCATCACCGTCAGCGATACCGGGCCGGGCATCCCGGCGGATATGGAGGAGGTGCTGTTCCGCCGCCCGTTCGCGCTGCGCGGGGAGCACAGGGAAGGGGGGCTGGGCCTGCTGATCGTCAGCCGCATCCTGCAGCTGCACGGCGGCAGCATCGAATTGGTCCGCGTGCCGCAGCGTGGCGCCGTGTTCCGCTTCGCGTTGGCGACGGCCTAAGCCGGCTGCAACGGCGCGCGCCAGCCGTTCAGGTAATGCTGCGGCGTCTTGCCGAGGATGCGGCGGAACATCGCGCTGAACGCGCTCGGACTGGCATAGCCCAGCGCCGACGCGATCTCGCCCACGCTGTCGCCGCGCGCCAGCCGGCCGAACGCCTCGGCCAGATGCACCTGCTGTACCCATTGGCGGTAATGCAGTCCGGTCTCTTTCGGGAACAGGCGTATCAAGGTGCGTGCGCTGGCGCCGGCTTCGGCGGCCCAGTCTTCGATGGTGCGCGGGCTGCCCGGATCGTCCACGATGGCCTCGCACACCGCCAGCAGGCGCCGGTCGCGCGGCCAGGGGATCGCGATCGGCACCGTCTCCGCCGCCGCCAGTTCGGACAGGATCAGCATCGCCAGGTGCTCGCCTCGGCCGGGCAGCGGATATTCGATCGGCTCATCCAGCAGCGACAGTATCAGCTCGCGCAGCAGCGGGCTGACTTCGATCACGCGGCAGCTGTCGCCGAAAGCCTCCGCCGTCCTGGCGTCGATGTAGATAGTCCGCATCGTCACACGGCTCAGTGAGGTCCATTGATGCACCACGCCGGGCGGGATGAACAGCGCGCGGCGTGGCGGCAGTATCCACACGCCGAAGGAGGCCTTCACCTTCATCAGCCCTTCGGTGGCATACAGCAGTTGCGCGCGTTCGTGGCTGTGTGGCGGCGCCGACGCGCCGTGCACCGCGTCGCGCGCCATCGCCGTGATGACGCGCGGCACGCGTTGGTAATCCCGATGATCGCTGCTGCGGTGAAGGGCTTTCATTTGTCACTTAATCGACGAAAAATGGAATAGGGTGGTTTTTCAGCCATATTACACTAGCCTGCATGACTACTTCCACACTTGCTCCCGCCAGTCGCCCCCATGGCGACACCGTTATCTCCATCCTCGGCGCTGTCGCACTGGTCCACCTGCTGAACGACCTGACGCAAGCGATGCTGCCGTCGATCTACCCGATGCTGAAGGCGCAGTTCGGCCTGACGTTCGCGCAGGTCGGCCTGATCACGCTGACCTTCCAGTGCACCGCTTCGCTGCTGCAGCCCTGGATAGGCCTGTACACCGATCGCCGCCCGATGCCTTACCTGCTGCCGCTGGGGATGGTCGCCACCCTGATCGGCGTCTTGATGATGGCCGTCGCCGGCAGCTTTCCGGCCTTGCTGGTGGCGGCCGCGCTGATCGGCGTCGGCTCCTCGACCTTCCACCCGGAGGCTTCGCGCGTGGCGCGCATCGCCTCGGGTGGGCGGTTCGGTTTTGCGCAATCGCTGTTCCAGGTCGGCGGCAATGTCGGCTCGGCGCTCGGACCTTTGCTGGCTGCGGCCGTCGTTATCGGCCGTGGGCAGGGCAATATCGCCTGGTTCGCGCTGCTGGTGGCCGCGGCGATCATGGTGCTGGTGCGCGTAGGCCGCTGGCACAGCGCCCACCTGGCCGGCTTGCCGCGCAAGGCCGACTCGCATGCCGTATCGCCTTTACCTAAAGGGCGCGTGTATGGCGCGCTGGTGGTGCTGGCGCTGCTGGTCTTCTCCAAATACATCTACATGTCCAGCTTGAGCAGCTACTACACCTTCTACCTGATCGATAAATTCGGCCTGTCGGTGTCGTCGGCGCAGCTGTATCTGTTCCTGTTCCTGGCGGCGGTGGCTGCGGGGACCTTCATGGGTGGGCCTATCGGCGATCGCATCGGCCGCAAGCGCGTGATCTGGATTTCGATTCTCGGCGCCGCGCCGTTCACGCTGATGCTGCCTTACGTCGGCCTGCTCTGGACGGCCGTGTTGTCGGTGGTGATCGGCTTCGTGATCTCGTCGGCGTTTTCGGCGATCGTGGTGTTCGCGCAGGAGCTCATGCCGGGCAAGGTCGGCATGATCGCTGGGATCTTCTTTGGATTGATGTTCGGCGTGAGCGGCATCGGCGCCGCAGCCATGGGGCATATCGCCGACGTGGCCGGCATCGCCTATGTGTACAAACTGTGTTCGTTCCTGCCGCTGCTGGGCATCCTGACGGTGCTGCTGCCGCATATCGAGCAGCCTCGTTGAGGCTACCCCACGCACTTGACCGATACGCCAGCCGCGCCGCATAGGGGGCGGACCCCGTACGGGGTCCGACCCCGCCTGGCGGTGCGGGGTCAAAACATCAGGATTCGATGAAGCGCATCTTGAAGTTGCGGCCTTTGATGGCGCCGAAGTCGCCGCCCAGCGGGTTGTTCTTGCTGAGGCGCTCGAAGGCATCGTAGGCCACGCGGCGATCAATCGCCACATAGGTCTGGAACTCGAACACGTTGATCTTGCCGACTTGTTCTTTCGAGAGACCGGCATCGCCGGTCAGTGCGCCCAGCAGGTCGCCCGGACGCAGCTTGTCCTTTTTACCGCCGGAGATCACCAGCGTCATCATCGGCGCCGGATCGACGCCGTAGTCGTTTTCGTCCAGCGAATTCAGGTCGAACCATTCGACCGGCGCCTTCTGGTATTCCTCGATCAGCTTGACCCACTTCTTCTCGTTCGGTGCGCACAGCGACAAGGCCAGGCCCTGTTCGGCACCACGGCCGGTGCGGCCGATGCGGTGGATATGCACCTCGGTGTCCTTCGACACGTCGACGTTGATCACCGCTTCCAGGTTGGGGATATCCAGGCCGCGCGCGGCGACGTCGGTGGCCACCAGTACCGAGCAGCTGCGGTTGGAGAACAGCACCAGGATCTCGTCGCGCTCCTTCTGTTCCAGTTCGCCGTACAGCGCCATGGCGGAAAAGCCTTTCGCCTGCAGCTCTTCCACCAGCTCGCGGCACTGCACCTTGGTGTTGCAGAAGGCGATGGCCGATACCGGCTTGTAGTGGCCCAGCAGGCGCGCCACGGCGGCGTTGCGCTCGTCGAAGCCGATCTCGAAGAACAGCTGTTCGATCTGGCTGTTGTCGTGCTGCGCTTCGACCGTCACTTCGACCGGATCGGCCAGGAAGGAATCGGTGGCGCGGCGGATGTCGTCCGGGTAGGTGGCCGAGAACAGCAAGGTCTGGCGGCGCTTGGGGCAGGCGCTGACGATGCCGGCGATTTCGTCGTAGAAGCCCATGTCGGTCATGCGGTCCGCTTCGTCCAGCACCAGCGTTTCCACCTTCGACAGGTCCAGCGTGCCGCGGCCCAGGTGGTCGCGCACGCGGCCCGGCGTGCCGACCACGATGTGGGCGCCATGCTCCAGCGAGGCGATCTGCGGACGCATCGGCGAGCCGCCGGTCAGCACCAGCACCTTGACGTTGCCGGTGGCGCGCGCCAGGCGGCGCAGTTCATTGGCCACCTGGTCGGCCAGTTCGCGGGTCGGGCACAGCACCAGCGCCTGCACGGCGAACCAGGCGGGATTGAGCTTGGCCAGGATGCCGATGCCGAAGGCGGCGGTCTTGCCGCTGCCGGTCTTGGCCTGGGCGATCAGGTCGCGGCCGGCTAGCACCGACGGCAGGCTTTGCGCCTGGATCGTGGTCATTTCCTTGTAGCCGAGCGAGTCGAGATTGTCCAGCAGGGCGGTGGTCAGCGGCAGGCTGGAAAACGCGGTGGAGTCGGTGGATGTCATGGTGTCAGACCTGTTCAAAAAGGACGTGGTCACAGTCTAACAGGCTCGCTGACGCTGTGATATTGGTTGGTATTAGTTTGGCGCCCACACCGGCAAGCCGGTCAGGTCCAGATTCTCGTCGCGCACCCAGACCGGCAGGCCGGTGGTGTCGGTCGGTTCGAGCAGTTCGAGCTGCACTTGCTTGAGCGTGGGACGCTTGCCGCGCGGCGCCGGTGGGCGCTTCGCTTCCGGTTCGAGCGGCGCGGCCGGGCTGAAGCCGGGCAGGTCGAACGTGGCGTTATCTTTTTTATCTCTCATTCTTAAATCTCGTGCCCACGGCGCCGGTGAAAATGCGCCGCTCAAAACAAAAGCCCGGCTGCAGCAGTCGGGCTCAGTAAGTAAGTCGCGGATTGTAACACAGAGGTGCTACCGCCCGCACTAACTCATCGGAAGCTCAGCGTGGCCGTCAGGTCGCCCGGCGGCAGCGCGTTGCGTGCGGCGAAGGCTTCGTTGCGCACCTTGATGCCCTCCAGCTGCGGCAGGCCGTGCAGGCGGGTGATGAAGCGCAGGATCGAGGTGGTGTCGTAGAAGCTGTGATCGACCTGGCCTTTTTTCGCGTACGGCGAGACCACGATCGCCGGGACGCGCGAACCCGGACCCCAGCGGTCGCCCTTCGGCGGCGCCACGTGATCCCACCAGCCGCCGTTTTCGTCGAAGGTGATCACGATGACCATGTCCTTCCACTGCGGGGACTTCTTCAGGTGCTCGATCACGTTGGCGATGTGGGCGTCGCCCGACTCGACGTCCGAGTAGCCGGCGTGCAGGTTCAGGTTCCCCTGCGGCTTGTAGAAGGTCACGGCGGGCAGCTTGCCGGCGATGGCGTCGGCGAGGAATTTGTTCGAGATCGGGCTGTCGCCAAGGCCACCGTCACGCAGGTGTTCCGCGCGTGCGGCGGTGCCGGGCGCGAACTGCTTGAAGTAGTTGAAAGGCTGGTGGTGGTACTGGAAGTTGGGCTTCTCGCCGCCGCCGCGCGCGTTGAGCGCCGCCTGCCACGCGCCGCCGTACCACGCCCAGCTGACCTTTTTGGCCGACAGCAGGTCGCCGATGGTGTCGTAGGATTGTGGCGGCAGGGTGCCGGCATCCTTGGGGTCGGCCAGCAGCGGATCGCCGTCGAAGGCCGGGCGGATGTAGCTCGGCTGATAGGGCGGGGCCATGGTGTTGACCGCGTAGCCGTCCGGCGTGATGGCGCCGTTGTTGGTGTAGATCGGCTGGCCGTCCATCGCCGAGGCGGGGCTGTCCTTGGTGACGGACAGGCGCATGCCGGTCGGGCCGTCGTCCAGCACCGCGATCTTCTTGTTCGCGGCGGTGTCCTTGGCGTTGAAGTATTCAGGCGTGCGGCCGGCGATCAGGAACTGGTGGTTCAGGTAGGAGCCGCCGAAGGCCGCCATGAAGAAGTTATCGCACAGCGTGTACTGCTCGGCGATCTTCCACAGGCCGAGGTTTTTGCTGGTCTCGCCGTAGTAGCCCATGACCATGCCACCGGTGTTGCCCCAAGCCGCGAAGCCATCGTTCTTGCCGCCGTTGATCTGCATCTGGTTCTGGTAGAACAGGTGCCACAGGTCGCGCGTGATCACGGCTTCGGGCAGCGGCTTGCCTTCGGTGTCGACCAGTTTGAACGGGCCGTTTGGCAGGCCCTTGATGTCGTCTTCCTTCAGCACGTATTTTTTGCCGCCGATGTCCTGGGTGTTGGGCACCATGCCGCCCCAGACTTTCGGCAGCGCCGGCAGCACGGAGCCGTCGCGGTCGCGCTGCTGGCAGGCGGCCGCGGTGACGGCCGATAACGGCGCGGCGGTACCGGGGAAGTTGGCGAACAGGTTGTTGAAGCTGCGGTTTTCCAGGTAGATCACGACCACGGTCTTGATGTGGGCTTGCAGCTTGGCGTCCAGCGAGCCGGCGACGGCGGCCGGCTTGGCGGTGGCGGCCTCGCTCAGGGCGGGTAGGGATGCCGCGATGCCGGTGGCGGCGGCGGCCTGGAAGATGCGGCGGCGTGATGGGCTGGCGGGAGCATCCTGCTCCTGCTGGGCTGAAACCTGAATTTGATCCTTCACGCGCGTCTCCCTCGATAACCAAAAGAAGCGATTGTGACAGTTTTATGACGGCTTGGGTATGGGGGCGGCCGCTACCATGCTTCGTTTCCGGCGGCAGGGCCATCCAGCGGCAGATTGTGACGGTTTTCTGGAGTGATGTACGTCAGCGAGCAGCTCGACGTGGAGCCGGCGCGCTTCTTCGTGCATCGCCACATTCGCCCGCAGTACGCGTGCCGTCCTTGCGAAACGGTGACGGCTGCACCGATCCCGCCGGCCGTGATCGATGGCGGCATGGCCGCTGTTGGCCTGCTGGTCTGGATCGCCGTCTGCAAATATCTGGACGACAGCGATAGCGATGCCGAGGGCTTGGTCGAGCGAGCTTTCGCTAGTACGTCTGGTGGAAAGTCGTTCACGACATCAAGGAAATTGCGCATACCGTTCGCCTCCAAGGTCGCCCCGGCCACGAAATATCACTCACGTTATCGGCGGTTCTGGCCTTTCGCCGCCGCGCAGCAGCGTGCAATATGTTCACCGGCTGGTTTCATTTCGACAGATTCGAAGCCAGCCGATATCGTCAGCAAAGGAGACATTGCGATGGTCAACAATAAAGGACGCGATAACGCGCCTGTTCTTTCTGCGCGACGCGCGGCCCGTGAACACCCGGTCGAGTGCCGGCGACATCAAAGTGCACTACATCAACACCGACGGTTGGCTGATCCCGTCCCCTTCAACGGACTTCGCCGATTTCTTTCATCCGAGCGACGCGGGTCACGTGAAGATCATGAATCGCGTTACGACCTGCCAAGGCCTGACCGGCCTGAGCAATGGGCTGTACATGCTCAAGGCCTGGGTGAATGGCTTTGGTGGCCACCGGCAGATGCTCGTCAAGAACTTCGCCGACCTTCCGAATTCAGGCGCATACACGCAGGTCGTCATCAGCAACATCAACGCCACCAACGGCACTGCCGAGATCTGATTCTTCTCGAACGATCCTTCTGGCAACAACTCCTTGCTCTATGTCGATGACGTGACGTTCTACAAGCAATAGGCCGATCAGGGGAGCTGTTGCGGCGGGGGCGGCAGCGGTGGCGCGCTGCTTCGACGCGGCCATGGCGGCCTATCAGCGCCTATACCTGACCATCAACCCAGCATCGCGCCCTGTACCCGGACGTCATCGCCGGCCTGGAAGCGATGCGCTCGCAAGGAGAAAAACATCGATTAAATTTGCTCGAACGAATTATAGGTTGACCGTGCAACGCACGTCTTATTGGCCGCGATCACGTTCCCGGAAGGGCCAGTCACAATCGCAGGAATGCGCAAAGTGGCCTCGTGCTCGCTTTTGTTGTTGGTAAAACATTAGGAAACCTTAATGAAAACAAACATTATCCCGAGCGCGCTCGTGCTGTCGCTGATGCTGGCCGGTTGCGGGGGCAATTCGAGCAACAGCGCTGCCCCGACTCCGACTGCGACGTTGGCGTCGATGTCGACGTCGCCATCGATGTCGACGTCGGGCTCCCTCGCCGCAGCAATGGGCAGGCCCGACCGGCTCCTCGTGGGGCTCGGCGCGGCCAGTCCTATCCCGGACATGCAGGCCCAGGGAATCCGTCCGGACATCATCGATACCTATCTGGTGGCGGTCACGGGTTACAACTCCGGCGGCGGCGGTAACGCATGGCCTCAATGGCAATACGGCTATCCGGACGGTGGCGTCATCACGAAATTTTCCGACGACGTCGCGGCCGTGGGCGCCGTGCCGATGTTCACCCTGTTCCAGATGCCTTCCTGGCGGGGTAACGACATGACCGTCCTCGTCGACGCGGGGTTCATGGCCGCCTACTGGTCGCAAGTCAGGCTGATGTTCCAGAAGATCAACGATACCGGCCGTCCCGCCCTGGTCAACCTCGAGCCTGACTTCTGGGGCTTCGCAGAGGGCGCTGCCCCCGGCGGCGATCCGACCAAGATTCCGGCGCTCGTGACCTCGGTGCCGGAATGCGCCAGCGAACCGAATACGGTCGTCGGCGTTGTCGGTTGCCTGTTGAAGCTCGGACGGACGTTAGCGCCCAAGACGAGGATGGGCTTCCCCGTGTCGTTGTGGTATGGGGACCCGGACAAAACCGGCGGCTTCATGGCAAAACTCGGCGCAGACAAGGCCGACTTCATCGTGGCGCAGACGAGTGATCGCGACGCCGGCTGCTTTGAAGTCCCCGTGCCCGTGGCCGAGTGTGCGAATCGCGGCCCCGGCCCGTTCTACTTGGACGAGAACAACGTCACCACACCGAATTTCAACACAGCCCTCGATACGTGGACCACGGTGCGAAACCGCATGGGCGGCATACCGATCCTGTTCTGGCAGACACCAATGGGCGTGCCCTCGAACACTCCCGGCGGAACTCCGAAGCACTATCGGGACAACCACGTCCAGTACATGCTGACGCATACAAAGCAGTACTCGGACGCCGGCGTATTCGCGATCAGCTTCAGTCCCGGCGGTGACACGTCGGCAGACATCAGGGACGACGGCGGCCAGTTCGCGCGCTTGTTCAAGGCCTACCTGGCAAATTACGCGGCTTCTCTCAACCTGTTGAGCAATCCCGGCTTCGAGAACGGGCTGGACGGCTGGGGAGTTTGGCCAGCGGGACCTTCATATATCGAAATGTGGGGCGCGAACTCTGGTACTGCCCATTTGACGCATTGGGGCGCGAACCCTTACTACGTTACGACCTACAAAGGCCTGACCGGCCTGAGCAATGGGCTGTACACGCTCAAGGCCTGGGTGAAAGGCTTTGGGGGCCAGCGGCAGATGTACGTCAAGAACTTCGGCGCAGGCCAGATGACTGCCGACCTTCCAAATTCCGACGCATACACGGAGGTCGTCATCAGCGACATCAACGTCACCAACGGCACTGCCGAGATCGGGTTCTTCTCGAACGATCCTTCGGGCAACAGCTCCTTGCTCTATGTCGATGACGTGACGTTCTACAAGCAATAGGCCGATCGGGGGAGGTGTTGCGGCGGGGCCGGCAGCGGCCGCACGCTGTCGCTGTGCGGAGGTGTATGGCGCCGCCGCCATCTCCCTGGGCAAGGCGCCGGCCTCGGTGTATCTGGTCGGCGTCATCAACGGCGTGTGGGGCGTGTACCGCTCCGACAACGGTGGCGGCAGTCAGCTGGAAACGCGTCCACGACGATATATGGCACACCCGGCACACTTGGCACACCCGAAAAAGCAAAAAGCCGTTGCATCCTTTTGGAGTCAACGGCTTCTGCCTGAATTTGGTTGCGGGGACAGGATTTGAACCTGTGACCTTCGGGTTATGAGCCCGACGAGCTGCCAGACTGCTCCACCCCGCGTCTGAGGCCCGAATTATACACAGGCCTTCTGCGTTCCGCAAGGGGCGAAATAAGAGTCACTTATATTTCGATGGATTTTTTAAGTGGCGCTTATGCTTATCGCATCATTCCTCGTTTTGCGTGGCCGCGAAGTCCTCGAAGCGCAGGACTTTCACGCCGGCCTCCTGCGCCAGGGCGATCGTCTGCTCGACCAATGCGTTTTCCATGATGAGCGCGTAGTAGGAATCCGATTCGTAGTCCACGATCAGCAGGGACAATGGCCGTGGCGCCAGCCAGTGCGACAGGTCGCGCAGCCCCTGCATGACGGTCTTGCCTTCGTGATCCCACTGCCACAAGGGCTCGACGCCGCGCGCCGCCAGCATTTCCTGCACCTGCCAGGCGACTTCCTCGCTGGCTTTCCAGTCGACCTGCAGCATCAGCCACTGTCCGCGCTGCTGGCCTTCGTCGTCCAGCATGGCGTCGTAAAACAGCCAGCGGATCTCGTCGATGCCGGTCAGCCCGGCGGTATCGTACTTGGCTTCCACATGCCGCACCAGTCGTTCGCTTTCCTGCTCGCCGAGGTGGCGCGAGATCAGGCGCATGAGCTGGGAGGCGCCGGCCTTGTAGCGCGCGTACGCCTCTTCGCTCAACAGCTGGACGGGAGGCGGAACGGCCGCCGCCGGCTGTGGCGACAGCAGCCCGAATAATCGCTTGAACATGGGAGGTCCTCCATGAAGTTGACTCAAGCGAGCATAGCAGAACTACAAATATTGCATTTTTCGATAGCCGACCGTGTTACGCGGCCGCCAGGCGCCACAGCGAGGTGACCTCGGCGGCGCGGGCGGCATGCAGCGGGTCGGTGGCGTCGGCCGCGCGCGGGTGGGTGGGGCGCACGTCGTGGCGGTCGAGGACTTTCAGGCCGGCGGCGGCGATCCATTCCATCAGCTCCGCGCGTGGACGCAGGCCCAGGTGCTCGGCCAGGTCCGACAGGATCAGCCAGCCTTCGCCGCCCGGCGTCAGGTGCGCCGACAGGCCGGCCAGGAAGCCGCGCAGCATGCGGCTGTCCGGATCGTAGACCGCGTATTCAATCGGCGAGCTCGGACGCGCCGGTACCCACGGTGGATTACACACCACCAGCGGCGCCCGGCCTTCGGGGAACAGGTCCGCCTCCAGCAGCTCGACCTGGCCGTCCAGATCCAGCCGCGCCAGGTTTTCGCGCGCGCAGCTCAGCGCCCGCTGATCCTGGTCGGTGGCGATCACGCGCGCCACGCCGCGCTTGGCCAGCACCGCCGACAGCACGCCGGTGCCGGCGCCGATGTCGTAGGCCAGCTTGACGCCGGCCGGCAGCGGCGTATTCGCCACCAGCTCCACATACTCGCCGCGCACCGGCGAGAAGACGCCGTAGTGCGGATGGATGCGCGCGTCCAGCGCCGGGATCTCCACCCCGGTGCGGCGCCACTCGTGTGCGCCGATCACGCCCAGCAGCTCGCGTAGCGAGGCCACGAACGGCTCTTCGAAACGGCCGTAGGCCTCGTTGCAGGCCAGCTGCACGTCGGGCGCGCGGCGCAGCGGAATCGCGTAGCCGGCATCGAAAGGAATCAGCAGCATGGCCAGCGTGCGCGCCCGCTGCGACTGCGCCTGGCGATGTAGGTGGAAGGCTTCGGTCGGCGTGGCGGGGGGCTTGGCCGGCTTGGCCTTTTTCGAAGGCTTGCCCTTGTGATCAGCGCGGCGCGCCAGCGCTTGCAGCAGCTGGCGGGCGTTCTGGAAGTCGCCGCGCCACAGCAGCGCCGTGCCTTCGCAGGCCAGGCGGTAGGCCACGTCGGCATTGGTGCGGTCGTCGGCAAGGACGACGCGCTTCGGCGGCGGCATGCCGGCTTCGGAGCGCCAGCGCGCGGCGCACTGCACGCCGTTCTCCTCCCAGTGGATCTGTTGCGGCGTAGGGGAGGCGGTGGTTTGTGCGGACATGTCGGGGCAATCGGTAGGTGTAATAAGCGGAAGCACAAAAAACGCCGGGGATGGTGTCCATCCCTGCCGGCGTTTCGGTGTTGAGGCGCTTATTATACTTGGCGCTTAGCTGGTGGCGTCTTTGGCGCCCGGTGCGGCGTCGTTGGCGGCGATGGTCGAGATGGGATCGTCGGCCGGCGCTGGCACAGCGCTCACGCCTGCCGGTGTCGCCTTGATCGGGTCCGGCGCGGCCTGCGCACCGGTGGCGTCGCTGGCCGGTTTAACCTTGTCGGCGGCGGTCGGCGCGCTGTAGGTGTTGGTGTCCTTGCTGTTGACCAGGCTGAGAAGACGCAGCGACAGGTTGCGCAGTGTATTGCGGTCGATGCCGTTGCTGGTCTGGCTCGGCGAGCTGTCGCCGGTCGACAGCGCCGAGTGCAGGTCGCGGCCGATCAGCTGGAACAGGTCGGCCAGCGTGCCAGGGAAGTCGATGTTCGGCACCTGCACCGTCGGCAGGTTGTCGGCGCTGGCGCCGTTGCTTGCCGTTGGCTTGCTGGTGGACGTGCCGGCTGGCTGGCTGTCGCTGCCGGTCGTGGCGGTGCTGCCTGGAGTGTTGGTGCTCTGGCTGGCGGCGCCGCTGAGCTCCGCGTCGTACTGCACTTCCACTTCGAAATCGAACTTGCGGCCGTCGGCGGTGGTGATCGTGCCTTTGCCGACGAAGTGCGAGCTGTCGATCAGGTCGAAAGCGGCGGCGTCGCTGCTGCCGTTAGGCCCGGAACTGTGCTGCACGCCCACGCCGAAACTGGACGAGGTGTCCAGGCTGGCCGAGTCGAAACTGATGGTCGCACCCTTGCCGGCGTCGCCGAACAGCGATGTGGCGAATTTATTGACAAACTCCTGGGCGAAATCGACCGTCGAGTTGCCGACCGAGGCCACATGCTGCGCCAGGGCGTCGTCGGACAGGGACGTAGGCGAAGAATTGGCTGCCTTCACCGGCGTGGAGGCAGCCGCGCCGGTGGTCTTGCCGTCGTTGCGCGGGTTGGCGCCGTAGAGGGGCGCTGGCAAAGCGCGGAGGCCGTGGGCAGGTAGGATAGACATGGCAGGTTCCAGCAGATTCCGTTTGATAGTACTTCTATAACGGTGCCGCTGGCGATTTCTTGAGGCCTGCGCGCAGATTAATGATGGTGGGTCCAGCCTTCCGGCGCCGCCAGGTAGGAAGCGACGGCGTCTTTCTGGCCGATGGCGTGGTGTTTGACTTCGCCGCAGGCGCAAATGCCCAGGTAAGGCTGGATGTGCGAGCAGGCCGATACCTTTTGCAGGCGGACCTGCACGGCTTTGGCGCACTTGGCGCATTTGAAGGTCAGGGTGCGTGGTGCTTTTAACATGGTTGCTCTTTAAGTGACTGGCAAAGGCGGGATTTTATCACTCAGGCATAGATATCCAGCTTGGGCGCCACCAGCGGCGGCGCTTCGTAGGTACGCCGGACTTTGGCGGCATCGTCCGATCCCGATCCGTGGCTATTCAGCTGGGCCGCCGCCTGCTCCAGCTGCTGCGTCGCCAGGTCGGCGCGGGCCTGCAGTTCCAGCTGCGCCGCCTGGGCCGCCACCGCGCGGTCGGCGCCGGAGGGATCGGCCGGCGCCAGCGCCGCCGCCTGTATCGTGCGGGCCCGCTCGATGGTCTCTTCCGGCGTGCGGCCGGGCGAGGTATCGATGTGCACCTCGCCGCCGATGGCGTAATCGACCCCGTTCGGTCCGCGCTGATAAGTGTAGGAGGCGCCGGAAGTGGCCAGGCCGCCGGCGGTGGCCAGGTGCGCCTGCTCGTGCTGGCGCACTTCGGTGTCGCGAGCCTTGAGTTGGGCGACCAGGGCCAGCGCTTCAGGCGTCAGGTTGGTGACGGAGTCGCTGCCGGAGAAATTGGTGTTCGGCGATGAGCTGCTCGAGGCGGAGGCCGGTCCCGCAGGCGTGACCGACGACCTCACCTGCGCCGGCGGCGTCGCGCGCGCTGGTGGCTGGCTGGCGGAACTCGGTGTGATGGCGCCTGTGCTCATGGTGGTGCGCATTGCCTCCTGCTCGTCTGAATGATAGCAAATCTGTAGCAAATGGTTGCAAATTCGCTGCGGCCTGCAAGTCAACTGAGACGGCGCGCCCGCGTTGAGGGTCTACAGGGATCATCTTCCACAAAGAGGCAAGACCATGGACCGTAAGAAGCAACCGAGCAAAGAATCCGTGCGACAGTGGTTGCAGACGCAAATCGCTGAACGGCGCCCGCCGCCGGACGCTCAGCAGATCCGCCGCGAGCTGGGGTGGGAGATGCTGAAGCTCGAACGAAAGGAGCGCCGCGAACGCTAGGACAGTTTAGTCATTGGCGGTGGCGATCAGCGTGTGCAGCAGCTGGTTGACCTTGGCGGCCATCGCCTCCGAGCCGTAGTCGCCGGCGGTGATGACCACCGTCAGGTCCATCTCCGGCACGATGAAGATGCGCTGGCCGCCGTTGCCGAAGGCCGCGCTCCACGGCGTGCGGTGGCCGTGCCAGGCCGCCGTGCCGTCCCACCACTGGTAGCCGTAGCGCAGCTCGTCCGGCTGGTTGCCCGGACTCCTGAAGCCCACGCCCAGGCGCGGCTTCAGCGATTCATCCACCCATTCCTCGGCCACGATCTGGCGTCCGTTCCAGCGGCCGTGGTTCAGCATCAGTCGTCCCAGCTTGGCCATGTCGCGCGGACGCAGGCGCAGTCCGGAGAACGGCGCCGGCCGGTCGCGCAAGTCCGTCACCCATTCCCACTGCACGATGCCCAGCGGTTCGAACAGCTCCTTGCGGGCCACCTCGATCCACGGCTGGCCGCTGACGCGGCTGACGATGTCGGCCAGGATGGTGGTGCCGCCGCCGTTGTAGTTCCACACGGTGCCCGGCGGCGCCACGATGGGGCGCTCCAGCACATAGCGCAGCTGGTCGGATTTCCAGTACAGCCGCAGCTCGTTGTTGGGCTGCGCCCCTTCGTCCCACTTCCAGCCGCCGCTCATGGTCAGCAGGTGTTCGAGGGTGATGGCGTCCAGCTGCGGCGAGCGCAGGTCTTGGTATTCGGGGTAGAAGTCCAGCACCGGCGTGGTGAGCGCGCCGATTTTCCCGCGCTGCTTCTCGATCCCGACCAGCAGGCTGATGACGCTCTTGCCGATCGAGCGCACGTCGTGCAGCGTGTCAGCGCCGAACGTCACCGTCGGCGCGAACGGCGGCCATGCGCCCAGCCCGCGCCGGATCGAACGGTCCTTGCCGGTGCGGTAGATCTCCGCCACCAGCTTGCCGTGGCGCTCGATGACGATGCCGTGGATATTGTCCTCGCCTTCGGCCAGCGCGGTCAGCGTGACGCACAGCGCGTTGGGATTGAAGCCCGCCGCGTCGGGTGCGGCGGCTTCCCAGCCGTCGGCTAGCGTGGCCGGCGCGGCGCAGGGAGCCGCATGCGCCAACGGCAGCGCGGTCGACAAGCAAAAACACAGACAAAGCAGCAATTTCATGAGCTGGCCTGAATTATCAATAAAGCACTATTCTACCGCACGGTGACTGCGCTTTTGCCGCCTGCCGAAGGTTGCACCAATATTTTTACGGCGATCCGCTCCGTCATTTCCTGCACATGCGAGATGACGCCGACCTTGCGGCCCATCGCCTGCAAGCCGTCCAGCGCGTCCATGGCCACGCGCAGGGTTTCCGCATCCAGGCTGCCGAAGCCTTCGTCGATGAACAGCGACTCGACGCGCACGCGGTTGGACGACAGCGAGGCCAGTCCCAGCGCCAGCGCCAGCGACACCAGGAACGATTCGCCGCCGGACAGCGAATGCACCGAGCGCATCTCGCCACCCATGTCCTGGTCGCGCACCAGCAGTGCCAGCGACGGGCTGGCCGGGTTGGCGATGCGTTCGAGCTGGTAGCGGCGCGCCAGGTGGTTCAGGTGGGCGTTGGCGTAACCCAGCAGGACATCCAGCGTGAATTGCTGGGCGTAGTTGCGGAACTTCTTGCCGTCGGCCGAGCCTATCAGATCGTTCATGCGCGCCCAGCGCTGCTCGACCGCTTCCTGCTGCGCGATATCGGCCAGCATGGCTTGCGACTGCTGGCGCTTGGCGTCGTCCTGCGCCAGCGCCAGTTGCAGGGCGGAGGCGCCATCGTGGGCGGTTTTGCGTTCGACGGCCAGTTCGTTCAGGGCAGCGGCCAGGCAGGCGATCGGTGATTGATCGTCCACCGGCGTGCGCTCCGGCGGCGCGGACAAGCGGTGTTGTTCGCGCTGGCGCTGGCGTTCATTTAGCACGGTGGCGGCGTTGTCGGCGGCGCGGTCGATGGCTTGCAGCGCGGCGCGTTCGGCATCGGCCTCCTCGCTGGAATGCGCCAGCAGTGCGTGCAGGTGCTCCAGGTCGCGCAGGCCGGCGTCGGGCTGGCGCTGCTGGAATGCGGCGAGCCAGTCGGCCAGCGCTGCCGTCGCCGATGCCGACGCGCCGTGCAGTGCCGCCAGCCGTTGCGTGGCTTGCGCCATCGCCTCGTCGGCGCGAGTGCGGGCGTGAGCGGCTTGCTGCGCGGCGGTTTGCAGACCGGCCAGGCGCTCCCTGGCGGCGTCGATGGCGGCGTTGAGCGCCGTTTCGACGTCGCGCACTTCCTTGCCGCCCCACAGCGCCATGCGTTGCTGCTGCATGTCCTTGAGCGTGGCGTCGGCGCTGCTGTAGATGACGCGGGCGTTGACGGCGTCCAGACTGGCCCTGGCCTGCGCCTCAGTGAGCGCCTTCATCTCCATCTCGACGGTGGCGATGGCGGCTGCGCGTTCGTCGTACGCGGCGCGCTGCGCCAGCCATTGCTTGCTCTCGGCCTGGCGGGCCTCGTGGAATCGCGCGGGGCCTGCTTTCCAGTCGTCCTTCCAGTCTTCGCTCGGCATGTCGCCGCCGCTGAAGGCCGGGTCCAGGTCGGAGAGCAGGGCGCTCAGCGTCAACGCGACGTCGATGCGCTGGTCGTCCAGCGCCTTGTGTTCCGTATTCGATTGCGCCAGCGCGGTCTGCGCGTGCGAGGCGACGCTCTGCAAGCGCGTATGCTCGGCCGCCGCCAGGTCGTAGGCCGATTGCGCCTGGTCGCGGGCGATGCGGGCCGCATGCAGCGCGCGTTCCTGCCGCTCGATGGCCAGCAGCGCGTCGCGTACCTGTTCCAGCTGCGCGACGAACCAGCCGGTGCGCTCCGGCTCCGGCGGCAGCGTCGACGGCAGATGCGACGCTGCCTCGCTTGATGCCGCTGCCTGCAGGTGGCTTTGCCACGCGGCGGCCACGCGCTCCAGCGCCTGCGCCACGGTACGGCCTTCGCTGGCCAGCGCGTTCAACTGCTCAAGGCTGGCCTGTTCGGTGGCGCGTTGCGCCGCCTGCTGGTTGACGTTGGCCTCCATGCGCTGGCGACAGCGGGTGACTTCCGCCTGGAACTCGGCCAGCATGTCGTGCAGGCCATCGTTATCGTGGCGATATGGATGCTGGTTCGATCCGCACACGGGGCAAGGCGTGTCGTCCTCCAGCGCGGCGCGCAAGGATTCGACGTTCCTGGCGCAGGCGGCTTCCGCCAGCTTCAGCGAACGCTCGGCCTGCGAGAAGGCCGCCAGGATGCCGACGCCTTCCTGCTGCGCCGCCTTCAGCTGGATCTCGGCCGTTTCGACCGCCTGCCGCAGCTGCGCGGACTGCGCCTGGATATGCACATGTCGCGATTGCCGCGCATCGAGTTCGATCCAGAGCTTTTCAGCCGACGCCAGTTGGTCGCGGCGCAGCTCCAGATCGTGGCGCGATGTCTGCAGCTGCTCGGCGGAGAAGACCGCCAGTGCCTGCACCGCATCCTGCCGCCGCGCCTCCAGTGTTTGCACGGTGATGCCGGAAGCGGCCAGCTTGCCGCTGGCGTCGGCCTCGTCGTCTCGATGCGCCTTGGCGTTGCGCTGCACGCGGGCCAGCGCGCCGCTCAGCTTTTCGGCTTGCGAAGCGGCTTGACCGGCCTGCACGAACAGTACGTCCCAGCGCTCCCACGACTGCGCCATCGTCTGCCATTGCTTGTGTTGCGCCAGCCACGCGGTGCCTGCTTCCTGCTGCGCGCCCAGGCGCTTGCGTTCATCCTGCCGTTCCTGCAGCGCGGCCCTGGCGACGGCATCCGCCTGGTCGGCCTTCTCGCACGCTGCGGCGGCTTGCCGGTAGGCGGGCAGTATGGCTTCGATGCGGGCATCGAGCGCCTTGGCCTGGTCCAGTTGCGGCGCGGCTGCGCGTTGGGCTGCTTCCGCTTCCTGCACCTGCGACGCGGCCTGTGTTTGCGCCGCCACGGCCCGCTCCAGCGCCTGCGCCGCGAGCGCGGCATCCTGCGTGCTGGTGGCGATGGCGGCTTGCGTGGCCGTGAGGTCCGCGGCGATGCGGTCGATCTCGCCCGCCAGCGGACGCGCTGGCTGCACCGCGGCGATGCGCGCCAGCGCGGTGCGGCGCGGCGCAGACGCTTGCACCTCGGCGGCGGCGGCCTGGCAGGCTTGCTGCGCCAATTGCTCGTCTTCGGCCAGTTTTTCGGCCTGCTTGTGCCAGCGCAGTTCCTGTTCCAGTTCGGCCTTGCGCTGTTCCAGCGCCTGTAGTTCTGCGGCGGCGGTCGCGCTTTGTGCTTCCAGTTCGGCGCGCTGTTCCGCGCTCAAGGGCTTCTGGTCGGCCAGCCGGCCGATCAGCCTTTGCAGGGCCGCCTGTTCCAGCTTGGCGCGCTCGAACGCCCGCATCGAGATCTCGCTGTAGACGGTGCTGCCGGTCAGCGTCTCCAGCAGCTCGCCGCGTTCATTGTCCTCGGACTTGAGGAAGGCGGAAAATTCGTTCTGCGCCAGCAGCACGGCGCGCGTGAACTGCTCGAACGACAGGCCGATGCGCTTCTCGATTTCCACCTTGACTTCGGTCTTGGTGCCACCTATCGCTTGCAAGGACGGCAGCAGGTGCAGCGTCATGGCGGTCGGCTGCAACGCGCCTTCGGCCCTGGTGCGCGAACGGCGCACGCTCCAGCGGGCGCGGTACGAGGCGCCGTCGTTGCCGACGAAATCCACTTCCGCATAACCCTCCGCCGTGCCGCGACGCAGCAGGGTGCGCGTGTCCTGCGTGGAGACGGTCTCCGCGCCGACGTCGGTCAGGTAGCTGCGGCCGGCCACTTTCAACAGGCGCGGCGTGGCGTCGTACAGCGCCAGGCAAAGCGCGTCGAGCAGGGTGCTTTTGCCGGCGCCGGTCGGGCCGCTGATGGCGAACAGGCCGGTCGATGCCAACGGCTCCTGCTCGAAGTCGACACCGAATTCGCCGGCCAGCGAGGCCAGGTTCTTGCCGCCGATTTTCAGGATTCTCATGGCTGCCCCGGCGTCAACATCAGTTCCGCGAAGGCGCTCAGCTGCTCGGCCGGCGCATCGTTGTCGAATCTTTGCCGGTATAGCTGGCGGAAGATATCGTCAGGCTTGAGCTGCTCCAGTTGATCCAGCGTCATCACCTCGTCATCGATGGAGGTGCTGCGCGCCGCGCTCGATGTCTCGATCTTGGCCAGCCGCACCGGCTTGCCGTCCAGCGCCGCCTCGATGCGCGCGCGCAGGCCGGGCTCCGGCGCGTCCAGCAGCACCCGCACCTCGAGGAAGGGCTGCTGCTCCGGCTCCGCCGGCGACAAGTCCAGGGCCGCCAGTTCCTCCAGCACCTGCGCCAGCGGCGCCGGTTTGGCCGGAATGCGCAGCAACGGGACCGCGCGCGGCACCATCAGCGGCGTGATCTCGCGGACCGCCGCGCCGTCGATATCGATGCGCAGGACCTGGTGCTGATAGGCCACCTCCGCAAACGACAGCGGAATCGGACTGCCGCAATATCGGATGTGCTGCTGCTTGCCGACGCTCTGCGCCAGGTGCAGATGCCCCAGCGCGGCGTAGACGATGTCCGGCCCGAAGATCCCGGCCGGCAGCATCTCGGTGCCGCCGATGACAATGCGGCGCTCCGAATCGTTGGACATCTGGCCGTCGACCATGTGGCAGTGGCCCATGGCCAGTATCGCCTGGCCTTGCTGCCGCCTGGCCAGCGCCAGTTCCAGCGCCTGTTTGTAGAGCAGGGCGATGCCGGCCAAATAAGGATCGGCACCTTCGTCGGCCGCCACGCGCGGCACGTCGCCGGGACGCAGGAAGGGCACCGCCAGGCACCACGCTTCCACCGCGCCGCTGCGGCCCGTCAACGGCAGCACCAGCTGTTCCAGGTCGATCTCGCCATCCGCCTTGCGTTGCACGCTGCCGACCACGCGCGTGCCGTGCGCCTCCAGCAGCGGTCCGGGCGCCTCCAGCCGTCCCGGCGAATCGTGGTTGCCGGCGATGACGACCAGGTTCAGATGCGGCACGCGCTCCCTGGCCTGCTGCAAAAAACGATACAGCTGCTTCTGCGACGCGGCCGATGGATTGGCGTTGTCGAAGATGTCGCCGGCGATCAGCAGCGCGTCGGCCTGCTCGGCGGCGATGGTGTCCAGCAGCCAGTCCAGGAAGTGCTGGTGCTCGTGGTGACGCTCGAAATTATGCAGGGATTGGCCGAGATGCCAGTCGGAGGTGTGCAGCAGACGCATGAAGATGTGTAATCAAAACAGCCGGGAAGCGCACAATATAGCGCAAGATGGCGCCGCATGAGTTGATTAAAGTGGATCGGCCGGCGGCTAGGCCGCGCTGCTGGCCGTCGCGGCTAGCGCCGGGCCGGCGCGGTAGGTGTTACGGCCGGCCTGCTTGGCCTCGTACAGCAGCACGTCGGCGCGGTTCAGCAGCTCGGCCGGCGTGACATCCTCGCCGCGGTAGTAGGCCATGCCGATGCTGGCGGAAATCGACACGGTCGTGCCATCCAGGTCGAACGGCGCCTGCATCGTGGTGACGATCTTGGCCGCCAGCGCGTCGGCGGCGTCGGCGCGGCCGATGCGCTCCATGATGATGGTGAACTCGTCGCCGCCCAAACGGGCGATGGTGTCGCTGGCGCGCATGGCGTGCGTGAGCCGCCCCGAAAATGCCTTCAGCAGCGCGTCGCCGACGCTGTGGCCGAAGGTGTCGTTGACCGGTTTGAAGCGGTCGATATCCATGTACATCACCGCCATCAGGGTATTGTTTTCGCGGCAGGCGGCCATCGTGTCCTGCAGCTTTTGCAGGAAGCCGGCGCGATTGGTCAGCCCCGTCAGGGCATCGACCTGCGACAGCTTGAGCAGGCGCTGCTTCTCGCGCTTTTGCGCCGTGATGTCCTGCCGCATGACGTGGAAGCCGATCACGGTCACGCCGTCTTCGTCCATCTGCGGAATGTAGACCACCTCGAAGGTGCGGCCGATGGTGGCGTCGGGATCCTGCTCTTCGAAGGTCAGCGTCTGGCCGGCCAGCGCGCGTTTGATGTAGGGCGACAGGAAGTTGTAACGTTCCGCGCCCATGGTCGCCTCGATGGTCTTGCCCAGCACCGACATGCCGGTGCGGTTGAATTCCCGCTCGTAGGCGACGTTGTGGAAGCGGTAGATTTCCTCCGAGTCGACATACGCCACCATCGCCGGCAGCGTGTCGGCGATGGTGCGCAGCCGCGCTTCGCTTTCGCGCAGCGCCATCACCGATTTGCGCACGTGGGTGATGTCGTCCACGGTGCCGACGAAGCCGTAGATCTGGCCGTCCACCACCATCGCCGCGACCTTGAACGAGATCCAGATCATCATGCCGTCCGGGTGCACGCAGCGCACCGTGTCCTGGTAGGGGACGCGGGTTTTCGCCATATGCTTCAAGGCCTCCTTCAGCACCGGGCGGTCGGAGGGATGGATGGCCCGCATCCATTGATCGCCCAGCGCCTCTTCGCGCGTCAGGCCGGTGATGAATTCGAAGGTGCGGTTGACGTAGGTGCAGTGGCCGGTGGGATCGGCGCGTATCAATCCCAGTGGGGAGGCGTCGTTGACGGCCGCCAGCTCCGCCTGGTTCTTGCGCATCGCCAGCTCGCTTTCCTTGCGCGGCGTGATGTCGCGCGTGGTCACGGCCACGCCGTCGTGGATGGCGACGATCTGGTGGTGCAGCCACAGATGGTCGTAGCCCGGCAGGAAGTCGACTTCGAATTCCTCCTCCAGCGGCCGGCCGCTGGCCAGCACCGCCTTGTACTTGTCGATGAAGCCCTCGGTGTGCAGCGCCGGCAGCACTTCCATCAGGCGCTTGCCCTGGACCTCTTGGGGCGTGGAGCTCAGCAGCCTTGCGCCGCGTTCATTCAGGTCGGCCATGGTGAAGTCGATCACCTCATGGCCCGGGCCGCGCATGCGGCAGGCCTTGAGCAGGTAGACCGCGTCCATGCTGGCTTCGGTGGCCGCCCGCAGCATGGCCTGCGCCTCGGTGATCATGCGCGCGCTGCGCCGCAGGCGGTGCGCCTGCTGCATCAGCAGGCCGACAAACAGCAGCACCAGCACCGTGGCGACGGCCACCGCGCTGTAGTACATGTCGCGCCGGTGCTCGAAGGGCGCCATCGCCGATGTGACCGGGTTGCCGACCACCGCCAGCAACTGGTAGCGCGGCATCTCGGTGTAGCCGTAGATGCGCTCGACGGCGTCGAACGGATGCGCCAGCAGCAGCTCGTCCGACTGCTGGCCGCCGTCCTGCGCCGGCGTGAAGTCGATCGAGTCGCTGATGATCAGCTGTTCGTCGACGCGGGCGGTGGACATGCCGTTTTCGCGGCTGACCAGCAGCACCGCGCCGCCGGGATCGACGTTCAGGCGGTCGTAGTCCTCGACGAAGGCGGCGGGATCGATCATCACCATGATGACGCCGGCGAACTCGCCACGGCTGTTGTTCAGCCGGCGCGAGATCAGGATCTGCCATTTCTTGGTGCGCGGTTCGACCACCGGGGTCGAGACCAGCGGCGTATCGGCCGGATTGTTGGCGTGATGGAGCAGCAGCGGTTGCTCGCGCAGGTCCGGCGCAAAGTAGCCGTTGCGGCTGTCGATCAACTTGCCGTCGGCGCCGATCAGCGCCAGCGGCAGGTCCAGCTTGGACGGCAGCAGCGAATCGAGCAGGCCGTTCCTGCGCGTGAATTCGGCCAGCCGCAGCGTGCCGCCGGTTTCCTCGTATTTGAGCTTGAACAGCTGGGTCGCGTGGTCGAGCTGGCGCAGCAGGTGGTTGGTGTGTTCGGCCAGCGTGCGTGCCAGCGACTGGCTATGCAGCACCGCCTCGTAGTGGGCGGTCCGCTTCTCCTGCCGGAGCTGGTAGGCCACCGCCGCCCACATGGCCGCCAGCAGCGCCAGTGCAAACACGGGCAGCAGTATCGCACGATACAGACGGCGTAGAAAAATCACGATCGGGCGAGTGGCGAAATAGTTCATTGAAAATCAACGTTCCCCGCGAAATGAAAGCTGCTTGCCTTGTGTGGATATTCTGCACGGAAATGTCACCTTTGTGGCTTGCGCGTCAAAAAAAACCGCTTTCCGATCACAGGCAATGTTGATTTCTTTATTAGAATAGCGCTCATGACCGAATTGATAATCAGCCTGGCCGCAGCGCGGGCGCTGCACCTGGCGGCGCAGGGATTGCTGCAGCCGCGCCGCCGCAAGGCGCGCCAGGCCGACGTGGTGGAGGCGATCCGGCAGATGGGCGTGCTGCAGATCGACACCATCCACGTGGTGGCGCGCAGTCCCTACCTGGTGCTGTGGAGCCGCCTGGGCGACTACCCGCAGCCGTGGCTGGAGCAGGCGCTGGCGGCCGGCCAGCTGTTCGAGTACTGGGCGCACGAGGCCTGCTTCGTGCCGATCGAGGATTACGGCCTGTATCGCCACCGCATGCTCGATCCGGCCGCGATGGGCTGGAAGTATTCGGAGCGCTGGATGGTCGAACGCCGCGCCGAGGTTGACGCCGTGCTGGCTCACATCCGTGCCAATGGCCCGACCCGCTCCTCGGATTTCGAACGCACCGACGGCCAGAGTGGCGGCTGGTGGAGCTGGAAGCCGGAAAAGCGCTCGCTGGAAGTGCTGTTCACGTCCGGCGCGCTGATGATCGCCGCGCGCGAGAACTTCCAGCGCATCTACGACCTGGCCGAGCGCGTGCTGCCCGGCTGGGACGACAGCCGCATGCCGCATATGGACGACACCCGCCGCGCGCTGGTGCTGAAGGCGGTCAAGGCGATGGGTTGCGCGCGCGCCGGCTGGATCAGCGACTACTTCCGCACCAAGCCGCCGCGCCTCGATCCGGAGGAGCTGGTGGAGCAGGGCCTGCTGCTTCGAGCCTGGGTCGATGAGTGGGACGATCCGGTCTACGTCCACCCCGACCACGCCGGACTGCTGGACGCGGCCGCCGCCGGCACGCTGGCGCCGACGCTGACCACCGTCCTGTCGCCGTTCGATCCGGTGGTGTGGGACCGGCGCCGCGCACTGGAATTGTTCGGCTTCGATTACCGGCTTGAGTGCTACACTCCTGCGGAAAAGCGTCGCTACGGCTACTTCACGCTGCCGATCCTGCGGCGCGGCGCGCTGGTCGGCCGGGTGGACGCCAAGGCGCACCGGCGCGGCGGCGTGTTCGAATTGAAGTCGCTGGTGCTGGAGCCGGGCGTGCGCGTCAGCGACCGTTTTGTGCGCGACGTGGCAGGCGCCTTGCAGCGCCTGGCCAACTGGCACCAGTGCCCCGATGTACAGATCACCGAGGCCACGCCGGAGAGTTTCGCGCCGCTGCTGCGCGCCGCGCTGGCCAACAATATCAAGGAAATGGAAGCCGCATGATGGGAGTTCAATGAGTTTGCCCGCCGCCCCCGCCAGCCTGCTGGGCCCGGACGGCCAGCCGCTGTTCGGCCGCTACGCCGGCCAGGTTGGTCATATCGACTGGAGCCAGCTGGCCGCGCCGTTTGCGCGCAACCGCCTGTGGCGCCGCTTCCATCACAAGCGCTGGCACTACGTGGCGCTGTGCACCGAGCAGATCTTCTGCGCGGTGGCCATCGTCGACCTGGGCTGGACCAGCACCGCCTTCGCCTACGCCTTCGACCGCAGCGACAGCGACATGCTGGCCAACTTCGGGCAGGACGGCTTGCCCGGCCTGTCGGCGCGGCTGGCCGACCATGCCGGCGCGTCGAGCAGTTTCAAGACGCGCAAGAGCAGCATCGCCATCGACAGCCGCGACGACGGCAGCTACGGCTTGACGCTGCGCTGCGACTACCTGGAGATCGACGCCGAATTCGGCCCCGGCGCTTCGCCGCTGCTGCTGGCCACCGGGCCGGTGGCGCAAGGCTCGGTGCATGCGACGCAGAAGTCGTCCGGCCTGCCGCTGAGCGGCGAGGTGCGCACCTTCCGCGAGGATTACAACCTGGCCGGCGGCGTCGCCAGCTTCGATTATTCCAACGGCCTGCTGGCGCGTAACACCGCCTGGCGCTGGGCCTCGGCGCACGACCTGGAGATGGGCTTCAATCTGCAGTCGGGCTACTTCGGCGGCAACGAGAACGCGCTGTGGCTGGACGGCCAGGTGCACGCGCTGGCGCCGGTGCACTTCATCTACGACAGCAGCGACCTGCTGTCGCAGTGGCACATCTTCACCGAGGACGATCTGCTGGAGCTGTACTTCACGCCGGAAGGCGCGCGCCGCGACAATAAGAACCTGGTGGTGGCGGCCAGCCGCTATCTGCAGCCGATCGGCACCTTCACCGGCTGGGTGCGCAGCGCGCCCGATCAACCGAAACGCATGGTCACGCAGATGATGGGCGTGACCGAGGACCACGCATCACGCTGGTAAAAAGACAGGGCCGCCATGAGCATCAGGAATCTCGATCGATTGTTCCAACCGCGCTCGGTGGCGGTGATCGGCGCGTCGGACAACCCGCAGCGCATCGGCACGCGCGTGCTGGCCAACCTGGCGCAAGCCGGCTTTGGCCGCGACGGCGGCGCCCTCTGGCCGCTCAATCCCAAGCACCAGATGCTGCATGACATGCCGTGCTACGCCAGGGTGTCGGCCCTGCCGGCGGCGCCCGACCTGGCCATCCTGTGTTCGCCGCCGTCGACCATACCGGGCCTGGTCGCGGAGCTGGGCGCGCGCGGCACCCGCGCCGCGATCGTCATGACGGCGGGGCTGGCCGACATCCGCGCCGGCAGCCGCAGCCTGCAGCAGGCGATGCTGGACGCGGCCAAGCCGCACCTGCTGCGCATCCTGGGGCCGGGCAGCGTCGGCCTGCAATCGCCGCTGTCGGGGCTTAACGCCAGTTTCACCCACATCGCCGCCGATCCCGGCAAGCTGGCTTTCGTGTCGCAATCGGGCGCGCTGGGCACGGCGGTGCTGGACTGGGCCAGCCTGCGCGGCATCGGCTTCTCGCGCTTCGTCACGATGGGCGAGGGGGCCGACGTCGATTTCGGCGACCTGCTCGACTACCTGGCCGGCGATACCGAGACCGAGGCCATCCTGCTGTGCATCGAGGACGTCCGCTGCGCGCGCAAGTTCATGTCGGCCGGCCGGCTGGCGGCGCGCGGCAAGCCGGTGATCGTGCTGAAGGTGGGGCGCGACGCCGCCCCCGGCGCCGACCTGGTGTTCGACGCCGCGATCCGCCGCGCCGGCATGCTGCGCGTGCATTCCACCGAAGACCTGTTCGACGCCGTCGAGACGCTGGCGCGCCAGCGCCCGCAACGTGGCGAGCGGCTGGCGGTGCTGACCAACGGCATCGGCCTGGGCCTGATCGCGGCCGACGCGCTGGCGTGCGGCGGCGCGCAACTGGCACCGTTGTCGGCCGAGACCCTGCGCCTGCTGAAGCGCGCCGAGGCGCCGCTGACCAATCCGGTCGACCTGCTGGCCGACGTGCCGGTCGAGCGCTACACCGGCGCGGTGGAGGCGCTGCTGGGCGAAACCCAGGCCGACGCGCTGCTGTTCCTGCATGCGCCCACCGCCATGGTGCCCAGCAACCAGATCGCCGAGGCGGTGGCGCCGCTGATGCGCAACGCTAGCAAGAACGTACTGTCCTGCTGGCTGGGCGGACGCTCGGTGGCGGCCGCGCGCCAGGTGTTCGCCGACGCCGGCCTGCCCACTTACGACACGCCGGAAAAGGCGATCCACGGCTTCCTGCAGATCGCCCAGTACCGGCGCAACCAGGATCTGCTGATGGAGGTGCCGGCGCGCCTGCCCGCCACTGCGGCGCCGGAGCGCGCGGCGGCGCAGACGCTGGTGGTCGCGGTGCTGGCGGCCGGCCGCAGCGAGTTGTCCCACAAGGACGCGCGCGAGTTGCTGTCGGCTTACGGCATCGCGCTGGCCACGCCGCAGCAGGCCGCGCTGACCGGCGCCACGCTGGCCGCGGCGCGCATCCAGATCGCCACCGATCCGGTGTTCGGGCCGGTGGTGTTCTTCGGCCAGGGCGGCCTGGCGGCGGAGGTGGCGGCCGACCGCGCCGCCGGCCTGCCGCCGCTGAACATGGTGCTGGCGCGCGACATGGTCGGCCGCACGCGCGTGGCGCGCCTGCTGGCGCAAGGCCAGACCGCCGCCGACGCCGACGCGCTGTGCCGCACGCTGGTGCAGGTGGCCGACATGGTGGCCGACCTGCCGCAGCTGGCGGAACTTGATCTCAATCCGCTGCTGGCGCTTGGCGGCGGCGTGGTGGCGCTGGCCGCGCGCGTGCGGCTGGCGCCGGCCCGCAGCGACAGTGCGCTGGCGATCCGCCCCTACCCGCTGGAGCTGGAGCAGGAGCTGGACTGGCGCGGCGGCCGCATCCTGCTGCGGCCGATCCGGCCGGAGGACGCGCCGCAGCACCAGGTGTTCTTCGCCGCGCTCGATCCGGACGATGTGCGGCTGCGCTTCTTCACCGCCATGCGCGAGCTGCCGCCGTCGCAGCTGGCGCGCCTGACGCAGATCGACTACGACCGCGCGATGGCCTTCATCGCCACCCGCAACGGCCCCGCCGGCGAGCCGGAGACGCTGGGCGTGGTGCGCGCCGTGGCCGACGCGGACAATCAGTCCGCTGAATTTGCCATCATCGTGCGTTCCGATTTGAAAGGGCAGGGACTGGGCTACATCCTGTTCCAGAAGTTGGTCGATTATTTCCGCAGCCGGGGCACGGCGGAAATCGTCGGCGACGCCTTGTCGGAAAATCTCGGCGTGCAAAAACTGGTGCGCCATTTCGGCGGCGTGGTTTTGCCGCATCCTGAAGCAGGTATGGTGCGCCTGCAATTGTCGTTACGATAGCATTCGCGGCCGGGTTGTTATATATTTATAGGTATAGCGCTGCGGCCTTGGTTTGTTCTAGCTCAAAGCGTGTTTGTCGGCTTTATTTACACTTTCACTTCCGCTCTTGCCGCCCGCCCGGGCGCGCGCAACTTCAGTTTTGGGAGTCAGAATGTTAACTGCCACATATACTCTGGTAGCACTGTCGGTGGAACACGCAAGTGTCCGCCTCAGTTTGTTATCGTTCCAAAAGTATGTGCGCTCGACACTGATGCATCAGAACAGCATCACGCTGTCGCAGCTGGAATATGCCTGCGAGAATTTGAACAATCTGTACCAGGCCTGCCACTGGCGCAAGACCGAGATGTATCTGATCCCCGCGCTGCGCGAGGCAACCGAGCGCGCCGACCAGCTGCTGGAGGAGCTCAACCGCCTGAACCAGGCGGCACTGTTGTCGATCCGCATGCTGCAAGACAAGCTGGGTTCGGTGGCCGAAGTGCGCGACGACCAGGTCAACCTGATTTGCGACAGCATCGAGACGTTTTGCGCGTCGCTGCTGAAGCGGCTGGAAAAGGAAGAGCAGGAACTGTTCGCCATCGCCCGCAACGCCATCGCCGGCGAGACGTGGTTTTCCATTGCGAATCAATTGATGATGCATGACAAGCATCTGGAAGAAATGAAACGTGCCGGCATGACGCCGGTGGAGTCGGTCGAGGCGGCCAAGCCCAAGGCGGTGGCCGCGCGCAACCTGGCCGGTGCAGTCCGCACGGTGGACGACGGCCAGATCAGCATCCCCGGCTTGCAGGTTTTGCCGATAGTAAGCATCGAGGAAAGCGAGGCGCAAGCGGCGCCGGCTCCTCAGGTCCGATCGACCCGGCAGTTGCCGGCGATGAAATAGCCGCCCAAATAGCATACGCATCGGGCAAATTCCCCTCGCTTTGCTATGATGGTGGTTTTAGCCATCTCATAGCGCACCATGTTCGATTTCATCTTCAAGCGCACTACCGACCAGGCGGCCGATCAACAGCCCGCCGTGGCGACTCTCGACCAGGGCGCAGCCGCCGCCGCATCGGCCGGCCGCCGCGAGGAGCAGGCCCAGCGGGCCGCCGCGCTGGCGGGCGACGAGGCCGCCGCCGTCGAGCTGATCCTGCATAGCGAATTCGCCGGCGTGCGCCTGGCCGCCGCCGAGCATGTCCAGTCCCAGGCCCGGCTGGAACAGGTGCTGCAGGCGATGCGCAATACCGACCGCCGCGTCGCCAAGCTGATGCAGGGACGGCTGGATGCGATCCGCTATCAGCAGGCCGAGCATCAAAAGGCGCAAGCCTGCCTGGACCAGGCCCAGCGCCTGTTGCAGGATGAGAAGCTGACCCCCAATCAAGTGGCCGACCTGGATCGCCAATGGCAAGTCACCGCCGCCGTGCCGGCGCTGGCCGAGCCGTACGCCGCCGCGCGCGCCGCGCTGGCTGCGCGGCTGGAGGCGCAAGTCAATCTGCAGCGGACCATCATCGATGCGATGGCGGCCGTGCGCCAGCTGCCATCCGCCGGCTTACCTGCCGAGCAAGCGCAGCAGGCGCTGGAGCGCCACGCCGCCGCCCAGGCCGAATACCAGCAGGCGCCCGAACACAACGCCTTGCCCAAGCATCTGCTGAGCGATTTCGCGCAGGCGCTGGAGCAGAGCCGCGCCGCGTTGACGGCCGCCAGCCAGCGTCCGGCCGCGGTGCCGGAAGCCGCGCCTGTGGCTGACTCATCGGCCGCCGCACCAGCCGCCGCCCCCGCGCCCGCCGCGCGCGAGCCGAAGAAGCCGGCCGCGCCCAGGGAAACCGACAAGAAATTCCTCGAAACGCTGGACGCGATGGAAGCCGCGCTGGCGCAGGGCTTGCTGCATGCCGCCGCCGATCACGACAAATGGCTCAAGGAGCACAAGACCCGCTTGACGCCGGCCCAGACCGACCGCCTGAACCACGTCCGCGCCGAGCTGAAGCGTCTGGGCGACTGGGCCCGTTGGGGCGGCAACGTCTCGCGCGAGGAGCTGGTCAAGGCCGTGGAAGAGCTGCCCGCGCTGGGCCTGGCGATGAGCGAGCTGGCCAAGAAGGTCGGCAGCATGCGCGAGCGCTGGAAGTCGCTGGACGCGGTATCCGGCCACGCACCCAAGAGTTTGTGGGAGCGTTTCGACAGCGCCTGCACCGCCGCCTACGCGCCGGCCGCCGCCCACTTCAAGCAACTGGCCGACGAGCGCCATGCCAACGCCGCCAAGGCGCAGGCCTTGATCGACGAAACCCGCAACATGGCCGCCACCGCAGCTGGCGAGGGCGCGGACCTGAAGAACGTGGCCGCCGCCGGCCAGCGCCTGCGCCAGATGTGGGGCCGCCTGGGCACCATCGACCGCAAGGAAAAGCGCAAGCTCGATCAAGCCTTCGACAAGGCGCTGGCGCAGATGCTGGCGCCGTTGTCCGAACAGCGCAAGATTGAAACCGCCAAACGCGAGCAGCTGATCGCCGAGGCGGAGCAGATGCAGGCCAGCGACCGTCACACGCTGGACAATCTGCGCCGCCTGCAGGAACGCTGGCAGGAGCAGGCCAAGGCGCTGCCGCTGGAGCGCAAGGCCGAGCAGGCGCTGTGGCAACGCTTCCGCGCCGCCTGCGATGCGATCTTCGCCAAGCGCAAGGAGTCCGCGCACGCCGCCGACCACGAACGCAAGGCCCACCTGCACGCGCGCGAAGCGTTGTGCAACGAGCTGGAAACGGCCACCTTCAGCGGCGAGGACAAGGCGCAGCTGGCGGCCATCACCAAGCTGCTGCGCGACACGGCTGCGGCCTGGCATGCGTCCGGTGCGGTGCCGCGCGCGTCCGAGGCGCGCATCACGCAGCGCTATCAGGCGGCGGTGGCAGCGGTGCAGGGCCAGGCCGATGCGATCAAGCGCCGCGCCGGCGCCGCCCAGGCCAACGCGCTGCGCGACAAGCTGCGCCTGTGCCAGGCGCTGGAAAGCGCGATCGGCGCGCCGGCCGACGGCGCGGCCATCGATGGCGCGGACTGGCAGGCGCGCTGGTCGGCGCTGCCGCCGCTGGCCGCCGAGTACGAACGCGCCTTGCACGGCCGCTTCAACGCGGCGCTGGGCGCGCTGGACGGCAAGCGCAGCGCCTACGCCGAGCAGCTGGAGCGCAACCGCGCCAAGCTGCTCGATGAGGTGCTGCGGCTGGAGATCGTGGCCGGCGTCGACAGCGGCGCCGAGTTCGCGCGCGAGCGCCTGAAGATGCAGGTCGAGGTGCTGCAATCGTCGCTGAAGTCCGGCCAGAAGCCGCAGAGCGCCGGCACCGCCTACCTGCAGCTGTGCGCGATGCCGGCCCTGGCCGACGACCGCACCGCCAGCCGCATCGAACAGCTGTTCCGCCGCATCGGCGCTGCGGAGCGTGCATGAGCGGGGGCGATCGCTGCCAGGTCCGCATCCAGACCGAGGACTTCGACCTGAGCACCGAGCTGGCGCAACTGCGCGCCGCCGATCCCAAGGTTGGCGCTATCGTGACGTTTGTCGGCACCGTGCGCGACCTGAACGAGGGCGCCAGCGTGGCGGAGATGGAGCTGGAGCACTATGCCGGCATGACCGAGCAATCCATCCTGTCCATCATCGAACAGGCGCGCCAGCGCTGGCCGGTGTTCGGCGCGCTGGTGATCCACCGGGTCGGGCCGCTCAAGCCGATGGAGCAGATCGTGCTGGTGGCGGTGACGTCGGCGCACCGCGGCGAGGCGTTCGCCGCCTGCGAGTACATCATCGATTACCTGAAGACCGAAGCGCCGTTCTGGAAAAAAGAGCAAACCCCGGCCGGCGCGCGCTGGGTGGACGCCCGCGTCAGCGACGATGACGCCTTGAAAAAATGGAGCACCGTGCCGTAATTGATGCAGGTCATGGATTTGTGTATTTAAAAGGTGTCTCCTTGAAAACGGATCGCATATCCCTATGTATGCGATAAGTTAAATTGATCGGAGCAATTCCATGCGGCAAGACAAACTCACCACCAAACTCCAGGAAGCCTTGTCGGACTCGCAGAGTCTGGCTGTGGGCAATGACAATCAATACATCGAGCCGGTCCACCTGCTGACCGCGCTGCTGAACCAGAACGACGGCAGCGCGCGCTCCCTGCTGCAGCGCGCCGGCGTCAATGTCGGCGGCCTGAGCAAGGCGCTGGGCGCCTCGCTGGAGCGCCTGCCCAAGGTGTCCGGCACCGGCGGCGATGTCCAGGCCAGCCGCGAGCTGGTCGGCGTGCTCAACCTGGCGGACAAGGAGGCGCAAAAGCGCGTCGACCAGTTCATCTCCAGCGAGATGGTGCTGCTGGCGCTGACCGAGGACAAGTCCGACGCCGGCAAGCTGGCGCGCGAGAACGGCCTGGTCCGCAAATCGCTGGAGGCGGCCATCGACACCGTGCGCGGCGGCGCCAAGGTCGACAACGCCGAGGCCGAAGGCCAGCGCGAAGCCCTGAAAAAATACACGCTGGACCTGACCGAGCGCGCCCGCGCCGGCAAGCTCGATCCCGTGATCGGCCGCGACGACGAGATCCGCCGCGCGATCCAGGTGCTGCAGCGCCGCACCAAGAACAATCCCGTGCTGATCGGCGAACCCGGCGTCGGCAAGACCGCCATCGTCGAAGGCCTGGCGCAACGCATCGTCAACAACGAGGTGCCCGATTCGCTCAAGGGCAAGCGCGTGCTGTCGCTGGACATGGCGGCACTGGTGGCGGGCGCCAAGTACCGCGGCGAGTTCGAGGAGCGCCTGAAGGCGGTGCTCAAGGAGCTGGCCATGGACGAGGGCCAGACCATCGTCTTCATCGACGAGATGCACACGATGGTCGGCGCCGGCAAGGCCGATGGCGCCATGGACGCCGGCAATATGCTCAAGCCGGCGCTGGCGCGCGGCGAGCTGCATTGCGTTGGCGCGACCACGCTGGACGAGTACCGCAAGTACATCGAGAAGGACGCCGCGCTGGAGCGCCGCTTCCAGAAGATCCTGGTCGACGAGCCGTCGGTCGAGGCCACCATCGCCATCCTGCGCGGCTTGCAGGACAAGTATGAGCTGCACCACAAGGTCGCCATCTCGGACGCCGCCATCATCGCCGCGGCCGAGCTGTCGCACCGCTACATCACCGACCGCTTCCTGCCCGACAAGGCGATCGACCTGATCGACGAGGCGGCGTCCAAGATCAAGATCGAGATCGATTCCAAGCCGGAGGTGATGGACAAGCTGGAACGCCGCCTGATCCAGCTGAAGATCGAAAAGGAAGCCGTCAAGAAGGAGAAGGACGAGGCCTCGCGCCGCCGCCAGGACCTGATCGACGAGGAGATCGTCAAGCTGGGCCGGGAGCTGAACGACTACGAGGAAATCCTCAAGGCCGAGAAGGCGGTGGTGCAGGGCAGCACCCACATCAAGGAAGAGATCGACCGCATCAAGCTGCAGATGGAGCAGGCCACGCGCGAGAGCAACTGGCAGCGCGTGTCGGAGCTGCAGTACGGCCGCCTGCCCGAGCTGGAGGCGCAGCTCAAGCAGGCCGAGAGCGCCAACCTGAACGCCGGCGAGGCCGCCAAGCCCAAGCTGCTGCGCACCGAAGTCGGCGCCGAGGAAATCGCCGAGGTGGTGTCGCGCGCGACCGGCATCCCGGTGTCGCGCATGATGCAGGGCGAGCGCGACAAGCTGCTGCACATCGAGGAGAAGCTGCACGAGCGCGTGGTGGGCCAGGACGAGGCGATCGACGCCGTCTCCGACGCCATCCGCCGTTCGCGCGCGGGCCTGTCGGACCCGAACCGTCCGTACGGCTCCTTCATGTTCCTGGGGCCGACCGGGGTCGGCAAGACGGAATTGTCCAAGGCGCTGGCAGGCTTCCTGTTCGACACCGAGGAATCGATGATACGCATCGACATGAGCGAGTTCATGGAGAAGCATTCGGTGGCCCGCCTGATCGGCGCGCCGCCCGGCTACGTGGGCTACGACGAGGGCGGCTACCTGACCGAGGCCGTGCGCCGCAAGCCGTACAGCGTGATCCTGCTCGACGAGGTGGAGAAGGCGCACCCGGACGTGTTCAACGTGCTGCTGCAGGCGCTGGACGACGGCCGCATGACGGACGGCCAGGGCCGCACGGTGGACTTCAAGAACACGGTCATCATCATGACCTCCAACCTGGGCTCGCACAAGATCCAGGCGATGGAGGAGTCCGATCCGGGCGTGGTCAAGCTGGCGGTGATGGCCGAGGTGCGCTCGCACTTCCGGCCGGAGTTCATCAACCGTATCGATGAGATTGTGGTGTTCCACGGCCTCGATGAGAAGAACATCGGCGCCATCGCCAAGATCCAGCTGGCGATCCTGGAGCAGCGCCTGGCCAAGATGGAGATGACGCTGTCCGTCACCGAAGCGGCGCTGCACAAGATCGCCGAGGCGGGCTACGATCCGGTGTATGGCGCGCGGCCGTTGAAGCGGGCGATCCAGCAGCAGATCGAAAATCCGCTGTCCAAGCTGATCCTGCAAGGCCGCTTCGGCCCCAAGGACACCATCCACGTCGACGCCGTGAATGGCGAGTTGAGCTTCAGCTGATCGCGGCGCTAGGCGCCGTGGTGGACGATGCGGTTGCGGCCGTCGCGCTTGGCGCGGTACAGCGCATCGTCCGCCCGCTTCAACACGTCCTCGCTTGAGGTATCGCCGGGCAGCATTTCGCTCAGGCCGCCGCTGATGGTGGCGCCGCTGCCCAGCGTGCCCAGCTCCCGCAACTGTTCCGCGATGCGCAGCCGCAGCCGCTCGGCGATCGGCACCGCCTGCTCCCAGCTGGTGTGCGGCATCAGGATCACGAACTCGTCGCCGCCCAGCCGGGCCGGAAAGTCGGTGCTGCGCAGCTCGTGCCGGCAGACCTCGGCCGTGGTCTGGATCGCCTTGTCGCCGCTCAGGTGGCCATACTTGTCGTTGATGTCCTTGAAGTGGTCGATGTCGAAGATCAGCACCGAGGCCGGTGTCTTGTAGCGGGCGTGCCGCTCGTGGTTGTCGCTGAGCGCCTGCATCAGCTTGCGGCGGTTGGCCAGGCCGGACAGCGAGTCGGTCTCGCTCTGCATGCGCAGCAGCGCCTCCAGTTTCTTGCTGGCGGTGATATTGCTGGCCACCCACAGCACGGCATCCTCGCCCAGCACCTGGTATTCCAGCGCCTGCAGCCGGCCTTCAAACCAGATGGTGTCTTCCGGGCCGTCGCTGTCCAGGCCTATCACATCCTTGCGGTCGAGCCGGTACTCGACCACGTGCAAGCCTTTCTTGGCCAGCGCGACGGCGATCTGCGCCAGGAACCATGCCGCTTTCTCGGTGTTCAGCACCTCGGCGATGCGCTTGCCGACCAGCGTGCTGCCGTCATGGTAGTAGCGGGCGTCGGTGCCGCCGAAGATGGCGGCGTAGACGCCGCTGCGCGTCAGGATAAATGCCGGGTCCGGCAGCGCGGCCAGCAGCGCTGCGATCTGCTCGCTCGAGAAGAGAGACACGTCCGTCATGCGATACCGCTTTTCCAGTTGTTGAATTTCCACTAATGTACCGTACTTTCGTCCAAGACAACGTTAACGGTGCATTGACCGAAAACTTGACCGTTTATCTATCTTTCAGCAAAAAAAGCTGTCGGCGTGCTGCCGAAGGTCTTTTTGAACATGGCGGAGAAGGCCGACTGGCTGGCATAGCCCAGCTGCGCCGCCACCTGCGACAGCGGCACGCCGCGCGTGATCAGCGGCGCCGCGTGCGCCAGCCGCACCTGCTGGCGCCACTGGCTGAAGCTCATGCCCAGCTCGCGCTCGAACAGGCGCGTCAGCGTGCGCTCGGAGGCGCCGACCCGGCCGGCCCAGCCCTCCAGCGTGTGCTCGGCGCCGGGATCGGCGATCAGCGCGTCGCACAGGGTTTTCAGGCGCTTGTCGTGCGGCAGCGGCACGCGCAGCGCACGGCCGGCGCAGCGCGGCAGTTCGTCGAGGATCATGTCGGCCAGCAGCTGCTCGCGCCCGGACTGCTCGGCCTGGTCGTGCTGCTCCAGCGCGGCCATCAGCTCGCGCAACAGGCTGGACACTTCGACCACCTTGCAGGCGTCGGGGAAGGGCGAGCGGCTGGCGTGCACGCACAGCGGGCGCAGCCGGGTCGGCTCCAGCACCGTGATCGCGTGCTCGATGTCCGGCGCGATCCAGACGGCGCGCTGCGGCGGCACGATCCAGCTGCTGTGGTTGGCCGTCACCCGCATCACGCCCTGCATCGCGTAGGTGAACTGGCCCCACGGATGGTGGTGCGGCAGCAGCACGGCGTCGGCCGGCAGGTCGCGGCCGGACATGGTCAGCGGCCTGGCCTCGGTGGGAAAGTCGCAGTGCCAGTTGAATTGCGTATGCGTGACGACTGGTATCGGCATGGCGGATTTTCGATAAATGTTGACCCGCTATCTTAAATCGGTCTGGCGGCAAATGCTTACACTGTCCTTTCTTTTTTTGAAACGGAGAGCCGGCATGAACCACACATCGTTGCTGCGGCAGGACGCCAGGGTCATCGGCCTGGTCGGGCTGGCGCATGGCACATCGCATTTTTACCACGTGATCCTGGCGGCGCTGATTCCGTGGCTGAAGCCGGAATTCCATCTTTCCTATGCCGAACTGGGCTTTCTGATGACGGTGTTCTTCACCGTCTCCGGCGTGGGGCAGGCGATGGCCGGTTTCGTGGTCGACCGCTACAGCGCGCGCACGGTGCTGTTCAGCGGCATCGCGCTGCTGGGCTTGTCGGCGGTGATGCTGTCCGGCGCGCACAGCTACGCGCAGCTGATGCTGGGGGCTGTCCTGGCCGGTTGCGGCAACAGCGTGTTTCATCCGGCCGACTACACCTTGCTGAACCAGCGGGTGTCCAAGGCGCGGCTGGCACACGGCTTTTCGGTGCACGGTATCAGCGGCAATATCGGCTGGGCGGTTTCGCCCCTGTTCCTGACCTTCGTGGCCGGCCGCACGGACTGGCGCACGGCGCTGCTGAGCGCGGCCTTGCTGCCGCTGGCGGTGCTGGCGCTGCTGGTCTGGAACCGCCATGCGCTGCGGGCGGAACCGGTCGCGGCGACGGCGGCTGCTGCTGCGGGCGGCAGGAGTGGTGCGTTCAGCTTCCTGCGGCTGCAGGTGGTGTGGATGTGCTTTGCCTTCTTCCTGATCTCGGCGGTGGCGCTGGCCGGCATCCAGAGCTTTGCCGCCACCAGCCTGGTGAGCTTGTACGGCATGTCGCTGGCGTGGGCCACCACGGCCTATACCGCCTACATGCTGGCCTCGGCGGCGGGCATGCTGTACGGCGGCTTCCTGGGTGCCGGCAGCCGTCATCACGACCGCATCATCATGCTGGCGTTCGGCACGGCGGCGCTGCTGGCGCTAGTCCTGGCCGCCGCCGTGCTGCCGGCCTGGCTGGCGGTTGTCCTGATGGGGCTGATCGGCCTGGTGACCGGCATTGCCGGGCCGTCGCGCGATTTGATGATACGCGGCGCGGCGCCGGCCAACGCCACCGGCCGCGTGTTTGGCGTCGTGTATTCCGGCCTGGACAGCGGGCTGGCGCTGGGGCCGTTGCTGTTCGGTGCGCTGATGGACGGCCATCATCCCGCCGGCGTGTTCATCGGTATTGCCGTGTTCCAGGCGCTGGTGATACTGACCGCGATCGGCGTCGGCGGCAAGACCCGCATGGTGGGCGTGCCCAAAACAGCATAGAATCCTTGCTACCTTAATCCAACGCACGGGACCACCATGAGCTTTGCAACCACTGATTTATGCGACGACAACGCCACTCTGCTGGAGGACGGCCGTCTGGCCGTGCTGCCCCCGGTGTTCCTGCACTTTGGCAAGCAGCGGCGTTTTTCAGGCCGCGTGACCACGCTCAAGGTGCATGAGGACAATGCGCTGGTGCGCGCGGTGCTGGAAACCCAGGGCGGCGGCAACGTGCTGGTGATCGACGGCGGCGGCAGCCTGCGGCGCGCGCTGGTCGGCGGCCAGCTGGGCTTGCTCGCGCAGGACAATGGCTGGGCCGGCATCATCGTCGACGGCTGCATCCGCGACACCGACGAGATCAATTCCTGCGAGATCGGCGTGCGCGCGCTGGCCGCCCATCCGCAAAAAAGCGGCAAGAAGGGCGTCGGCGAGCGCAATGTGCGGGTGCATATCCAGGGCGTGCCGGTGCAGCCCGGCGACTGGATCTATGCCGATGCCGACGGCATCCTGGTGGCGCAGCAGATGCTTGCCTGAGCTTCGCGGGTTTTCATCTGGCGAGACATCCATTTCACAATGCGGAAATGAATGACTGGTGGATACGTTCATCTCTCCCATTTTAAGAAATTTCATTTCGTATCATAAAAAATTGTGTTTATGTTGTTGATTTTAAACGAATAATATTGAGTTATGTGTCTTATATAAGACTATTGGCGCATGGCGCAAAGAGGGCTACTATTTATTTAACGGATTTCGTTTTTAAATAGGAGAGCACCATGGCAACTCGTGAACAGCAAATCGCAGCTTTGCAAAAAGACTGGGACAGCAATCCCCGCTGGAAGGGTGTGACCCGCACCTATAGCGCCGAAGATGTGGTGCGCCTGCGCGGCTCCTTGCAGATCGAGCACACCCTGGCCAAGCGCGGCGCGGAAAAACTGTGGCACCTGGTCAATAACGAGCCTTTCGTGAACGCCCTCGGCGCGCTGACCGGCAATCAGGCCATGCAGCAGGTCAAGGCTGGCCTGAAGGCGATTTACCTGTCCGGCTGGCAGGTGGCCGGCGACGCCAACCTGGCCGGCGAGATGTATCCCGACCAGTCGCTGTACCCGGCCAATTCGGTGCCGATGGTGGTCAAGCGCATCAACAACACCTTCCAGCGCGCCGACCAGATCCAGTGGTCGGAAGGCAAGGACGACATCGATTTCTTCGCGCCCATCGTGGCCGACGCGGAAGCCGGTTTCGGCGGCGTGCTGAACGCCTACGAGCTGATGAAATCCATGATCGACGCCGGCGCCGCCGGCGTGCACTTCGAAGACCAGCTGGCGTCGGTCAAGAAATGCGGCCATATGGGCGGCAAGGTGCTGGTGCCCTCGCGCGAGGCCGTGGAAAAACTGACCGCCGCCCGCCTGGCGGCCGACGTCATGGGCACCCCGACGCTGGTGATCGCCCGCACCGACGCCGAGGCGGCCGACCTGCTGACCTCGGACGTGGATGACAACGACAAGCCGTTCTGCACCGGCGAGCGCACTGTGGAAGGCTTCTACAAGGTCAGGCCAGGCATCGACCAGGCGGTCTCGCGCGCATTGGCCTACGCGCCATACGCCGACCTGGTCTGGTGCGAGACCGGCAAGCCCGACCTGGCCTTCGCCCAGCGGTTCGCCGAAGCCGTGCACGCGCGCTTCCCCGGCAAGATGCTGGCCTACAATTGCTCGCCTTCATTCAACTGGAAGAAAAACCTGGACGACGCCACCATCGCCAGGTTCCAGAAGGAACTGGGCGCCATGGGCTACAAGTTCCAGTTCATCACGCTGGCCGGCTTCCATGCACTGAACTACGGCATGTTCAACCTGGCGCACGGCTATGCGCGGCGCCAGATGTCGGCCTTTGTGGAATTGCAGGAAGCGGAATTCGCCGCTGCCGAGAAGGGCTTCACGGCCGTCAAGCACCAGCGTGAAGTCGGCACCGGCTATTTCGACGCGGTCACCCAGTGCATCCAGAACGGCCAGTCGTCGACCACCGCGCTGCATGGTTCGACCGAGGACGAACAATTTTTCGATAAGAAGGTTGCCTGAGCGGGGAGACGCGGCGCAAGGCAGCTTGCTTGCGCCGCGTTGCTGCCTCAGGGCTTGCCGGCCAGATGTTGGTCCAGGTGCTGCTTCAGGCGGCCCTGGAAGTCGTCGATGTCGTTGATGGTGCCCAGGTCGTCGTCAACCTCCAGCATGTGGGTGGAGTGGCCGGGCGCGAACGACACGCTGGCTTCCACCTGACCCTGTTTGTCGGTCAGCGAGTGGCCTTGGACTGCGCCCAGAATGTTGTTCTGGTCGTCCGTAATGATCGTCATTTTCATACCATGCCTCCGCCTTGCAGGTTGTGGAAGGCGCCGCCTATGCCCTTGTTGTGGATCTGGACGAAATAGGTGGCGTTGCCGTTGTTTTCCTTGCGCTTGCTTTGCTGGTCCGCCATGTGGACCGCGCCCAGGTTGGGGGCCTTGACGTCGGCCGAGGCGAACTGCGTGCCATGGTCGCTGGGGTAGCTGTAGCTCCAGAACGCCGTTTGCCCCGGCGCCAGGAAGGTCAGCGGACCTACGTTATTGAATGCCATAATCTCCTCCATGAAAGATCGCCGCGCCTGCGGATGCAGCCCGGCTCTACCATCTTAGTCACCATGCTGGTGCACGCTTTGACGTAAACGATATGGGCGCTTTTTTGGCGGAGCACGCTTTCTAGTGGATAATGCCGGATTGTTCCGCACCATCTCATTTAGGAAGTACCAAGCTTATGTTGAGTTACCGCCACGGTTTTCACGCGGGTAATCACGCCGATGTGTTGAAGCATTTCGTGACCATCCAGTTGATGCAGTATCTGAATCAGAAAGATACCGCCTACAGCTATATCGACACCCATTCCGGCGCCGGCGTCTATGCGCTGGACGGCACCTTCGCCTCCAAGAACGCCGAGTACGACACCGGCATCGGCCCGCTGTGGGAGCGCACCGACATGCCGGCGCCGCTCAAGGAATACGTCGACCTGGTGCGCGCCATGAACCCCAGCGGCAAGATGCGCTACTACCCCGGTTCGCCCTACATCGCCGACCAGGTCGCGCGCGAGCAGGACCGCCTGCGCCTGTTCGAGCTGCATCCGGCCGACTCCAAGCTGCTGGCCGATAACTTCCGCAAGCTCGACGAGCACGCCGCGCAGCAGGGCATCCGCCCGACCACCCGCGGCAAGCGCGTGCTGGTCACCCGCGGCGACGGCTTCCAGGCGCTGAAGGCGCTGTTGCCGCCGCCGTCGCGCCGCGCGCTGGTGCTGATCGATCCGCCATATGAGGACAAGCAGGACTACAAGAAGGTCAAGGACACGCTGGCCGAAGCACTGGTGCGCTTCCCGACCGGCACCTACGCGGTCTGGTATCCGCTGCTGCAGCGCATGGAGTCGCGCCAGTTCGCCGACAAGCTCAAGCAGCTGCAATGCAGCGACTGGCTCAACGTCGTGCTGACCACCAACACGCCGATGCCGGACGGCTTCGGCCTGCACAGCAGCGGCATGTTCATCCTGAATCCGCCGTACACGCTGGAGCCGATGCTCAAGCAGGTCATGCCCTACCTGGTCAAGGTGCTGGGCAAGGATAGCGGCGCCCGTTTCACGCTGGAGAGCGGCAAACCGACGGCTGCGCGCAACAATGCGGCGCGGCGGCCCGTTACGCGCTAGAAAAATGTTGTCAGGACGGTATAGCTGGGTATAGTCTGGTGATTAGCGGATTGCCGCTTGAGACGGCAACCCGAAATAAAGCAGATTGCGGATTGGGAGCTTCCCATGATGATCGCGCCGTCCACGATGCCATCCAAGCTAGCCGATAATTTCTTTCTCGCGCGCCAGCCCATCCTCAACCGGGGACAGCGGCTGGTGGCTTATGAGCTGCTCTTTCGCGACGCCCGCACCCGCAACGAAGCCAGCGTCACCGACGACGCCGAGGCCACCGCCACCGTGATCGCCCACGCTTCCGAGCTGGGCATGGAGCACGTGGTGGGCGACCAGATGGCCTTCGTCAACGTCGACGCCATCGGCCTGATGAGCGACTTCATCCGTTTTCTGCCGAACGACAAGGTCATCCTGGAAATCCTGGAGACCGTCAAGGCCACGCCGGAAATCCTCGACCGCATCCGCGAGCTGAAGCAGGCCGGCTTCAAGTTCGCGCTGGACGACGTGATCGGCCAGTCCGAGGACGTGCAAAAATTCCAGCCGCTGTGCGACGTCATCAAGGTCGACATCAAGGAAATGCAGCCCGGCACCTTGCCGGCGCTGACGCGCGTGCTGAAGAACCCCAAGCAAAAGCTGCTGGCCGAAAAGGTCGAGACGATGGAGGAGTTCCAGCAATGCATGGAGCTGGGCTTCGAATATTTCCAGGGCTATTATTTCGCGCGTCCCGTCATCCTCAGCGGCAAGAAGATTTCGCCCTCGCAGCGCAGCGTGCTGCACCTGCTGGACCTGCTCAACACCGACGCCAGCAGCCACGAGATCGAACGCAGCGTCAAGCATGACGCGCTGATCACCCTGAATCTGCTGAGGCTGGTGAACACGCCGGCGGTGGGCGCGCGCTACCGCATCAACTCGGTCGGCCACGCGCTGATGGTGCTGGGGCGGCGCCAGCTCAGGCGCTGGCTGCAGATCCTGCTGTACGTGAAGAACGGCGGAGCGCAGGAATTCACCTCGCCCTTGCTGCAACTGGCCACCACGCGCGGCAAGACGCTGGAGCTGATGGTCGAGCATTTGCGGCCGGGGCAGCGCGTCAGCGCCGACATCGGCTTCACGGTGGGCGTGATGTCGCTGATGGATACGCTGTTCTCCATCCACATGCGCGACGTGCTGGAAAGCGTCAACGTGCTGGACGAGGTGCGCGCCGCGCTGCTGCACCGCAGCGGCGACTACGGCAGCATGCTGAGCCTGATCGAGCACCTCGAGCGCAACCGCGACGGCCAGTTGCTGGCGCAGATGCTGCACCAGCTGCAGCTGACCCCGGCCGAGCTGTACGCAATCCAGCTGGCGGCGATCGAGTGGGTCACCGACTACACCCGCAACGTCTGAGCGTCCTTCCCGCGCAGGCGGGAATCCATGCGGTGCCAGCTGCGGAGGCGTTCCATGGATGCCCGCCTGCGCGGGCATGACGCCGGTTTACTGGCCCAGCAGCAGGAACACGGTGGGCTTCTTGTGGAAGTCCGGCGCCTTCGCGCTCTTCCATTGCGACGCACTCATGGTGCGGATGGTTTCCGACGGCAGGCTGAGGTCGGTCGCCACGCACACCAGCGTGCCCGGCGCGCAGGCCGCCACCAGCGCTTCCAGCATGGCGGCGTTGCGGTAGGGCGTCTCGATGAACAGCTGCGTTTGCTTTTCCTTGCGCGAGCGCTGCTCCAATTCCTTGATGCGGGTGGCGCGCTGCGCGGCATCGGTCGGCAGGTAGCCGTTGAAGGCGAAGCTCTGTCCGTTCAACCCGCTCGCCATCACGGCCAGCAGCAGCGACGACGGCCCCACCAGCGGCCGCACCGGGATGTGGTGCTGGTGCGCCAGCCGCACCAGGTCGGCGCCGGGATCGGCCACCGCCGGCACGCCGGCCTCCGACACCAAGCCGCCATCCTGTCCCGCCAGCAGCGGCGCCAGCAGGCCAGCCAGCGCGGCCGCCGGGGTGTTGACGTTGAGTTCGGAGATCTTGATCTCCTGCAGCGGCTTGGCCAGCGGATGGCGGGCGTTGACCAGCTTGAGGAAGGCGCGCGCGGTCTTGGCGTTCTCGGCGACGAAATAGTCGAGCTGCGAGGTGATCTGTTGCACCTGTTCGGGCAGCACGGAGGCGAGCGCTTCAGTCTCGCCCAGGGTGTTCGGTATTAAAAAGAGGGTGCCGGTCATAAAAACAGTCAGGTATTAAAAAAGGAAACGCCGATCTGGCGCAGCATGCCTGTCAGCGCGATCAAAGGCAAGCCGGTGAGGGCGGTCGGGTCGCTGCTGTCGATGCGTTCCAGGATGGCGATGCCCAGTGCCTCGTTCTTGGCGCTGCCGGCGCAGTCGTAGGGCTGCTCGATGCGCAGGTAGGCGTCGAGCTCGGCGTCCGGCAGGTCGCGGAACTTGACGACGGTCCGGATGTCTTCCAATTGGCAGCTTTGGTCGCGGCCATCCCACACGCACAGCGCGGTGTGGAAGATCACCTCGCGGCCGCGCATTTTCTGCAGCTGGGCCAGGGCGTTGGCGTGGTTGCCCGGCTTGCCGATCTGCTCGTCGTCCAGCGTGGCGACCTGGTCGGAGCCGATGACGACGCGGCCCGGCATCTTGGCGGCCACGGCGGCGGCTTTTTCGCGCGCCAGGCGCAGCGCCGTGGCGCTGGGCGTCTCGCCGGGAAGGGGGCTTTCGTCGATGTCCGGCACCGCGACGTCGAACGGCAGTTGCAGCCGTGATAAGAGTTCCCTGCGGTAGGCGGAGCTGGAGGCGAGTACGAGTAAACTTGATGTCATGAGGGGAATGTTATATGCTCTGTCGCCGGTAGTGCCAGCGGCACAAAAAGAACGAAAAATACGCTAAGGCTTTGACTTGGCGATGAAAACCCTGTTATTATCGCAGGTTTTCCGGGGAAATTTCTGTAATGAATGCTATTGTGATCGACGCCTTTGATTTTTGTCGGAGCAACGGCAGCCAGCAAGGCGTGACGCCTGTTGCCGAAATGACCCGTTTGACCCGGGATTGCGCCGATACGTCGGGCACGATCGCCTGGAAAGCAGTAGGGGGCACCAGCAAGATGGGCTTCCCGCAGATGACGCTGTCGGTTGCCGGCACCGTGCAACTGGTCTGCCAGCGCTGCCTGACGCCTTACGCGCACACCATCGATGCTTCGACGGTCTTGATGCTGGGTAAGGACGATGAGCAGGCGGACGAGATTGAAGAAATGATCAACGACGAGACGATCGATGTGATCGTCGGCAGCCGCAGCATGGAGCTGATGGATCTGGTGGAAGACGAAGCGCTGCTGGCCTTGCCGCATACGCCGAAACACGATGTCTGCCCCGATGCCGCCCTGCTGGACAAGGCCAAGAGCGTGAAGTTGTCGCCGTTCGACGCCCTCAAGGGCCTCAAATCCGAATAAGTAGTGTTGTAAAGAACGTGTCAAACGCGTGTAGTAAATCGAGTATGGCAAGTCAGCAGTGAAATGTAGTAAATCTCAGTTTAACTATGCCGGTTCAGTTTTGCCGGCAGGATACTCGATTCGCATGTATTTGCTGGTCGAATGTGTTAAAATTTTAGAACTTATGTATTAGGAGTCATTAACATGGCAGTTCAACAGAACAAGAAGTCCCCTTCGAAGCGCGGTATGCACCGTTCGCACGATTTCCTGGTTGCTCCACAACTGGGCATCGAGCCAACCACCGGTGAAACCCACCTGCGTCACCACATCAGCCCTAACGGCTTTTACCGTGGTCGTAAAGTCCTGAAAACCAAAAACGACGAGTAATCGACGCTTTTGCTGGACCCGGAAATAGGCGGTGCTACGTGGATAAGTCGCGAAGCATCGCTTTTTCTTTATCATCGGCTGCAATCCTCTTTTGCACACCGTCATTTTGAAACGCGTAGACCTGGAACTGGTCGGTCCGCAGCTTGCCGCAGCTTGCCTTGTAAAGGCTGGAGCGTGGTACTGAATCAAAACAAATGACAATCAAAATTTCTATCGACTGCATGGGCGGAGATCACGGCCCCTCGGTCACTATCCCCGCAGCTATTTCCTTCGTCAAACACGAGCCTGATGCTGAACTGATACTGGTCGGTTTGGAAGACGTTATCCGCGCGGAACTCAAAAAACACCATGCCGATGCCCATCCGCGCCTGAGCGTGGTGCACGCCTCCGAACAAGTCACCATGGACGATCCGCTTGAAGTGGCCCTGCGCCGCAAGAAGGATTCGTCGATGCGCGTGGCCATCGAGCAGGTCAAGAACGGCCAGGCGCAAGCCTCGGTCTCGGCCGGCAACACCGGCGCGCTGATGGCGGTGGCCCGCTACGTGCTCAAGACCATGACCGGCGTCGACCGTCCGGCGATCTGCAGCATCATGCCCAATCAAAAGGGCGGCCCGACCTATATGCTGGACCTGGGCGCCAACGTCGATTGCGAACCGCATCACCTGCACCAGTTCGCCATCATGGGTTCGGTGCTGGTGTCGGCCATGGAAAACATCGCGCGTCCGACGCTGGGCCTGCTCAACGTCGGCACCGAAGACATCAAGGGCAACGACGTCGTCAAGGCCACCAGCAAGCTGCTGCAGGCCGACCACGAGCGCGGCGCGCTGAACTTCTACGGCAACGTCGAGGGCAACGACATCTTCAAGGGCACGACCGATATCGTGGTCTGCGACGGCTTCGTCGGCAACGTCACGCTGAAGGCGGTGGAGGGCGTGGCGCGCTTCTTCGCCGACACCGTGAAGACCGAATTCAAGCGCAATCCGCTGACGATATTGAGCGCACTGCTGGGCAGCGGCGCACTGAAGGCCATCAAGAACCGCCTGTCGCCGTCGCGTTACAATGGGGCCAGCTTGCTGGGCCTGCGCGGCCTGGTCTTCAAGAGTCACGGCGGCGCCGATGCATATTCCTTTGAATGGGCGATCAAGCGGGCGTATGATGCTGCAAAAAATGATGTGTTGCCGCATATCTCGACGCTGATCGCCGAGCTGATGCCGCGTAACACCGAAACCCCGGAAGTACCTGGCTCAACTATTTAGTGGACGGTAGACGGCATGACTTTGTACAGCAAAATTATCGGCACCGGCAGCTATCTGCCGGCAAAGCGGGTGACCAACCAGGATCTGGCTGATCAACTCGCCGCCAAGGGCATCGAGACGTCGGACGAATGGATCGTCAGCCGCAGCGGCATTTCGGCGCGTCACTTCGCCGAGCCTGAGCAGAAATCGTCGGACCTGGCGGTCAATGCCGCCAAGCAGGCATTGGAGATGGCCGGCCTGGAGCCGAACGACATCGACCTCATCGTGCTGGCCAGCTCGACGCCGGACTTCTTCGGCAGCTTCCCCAGCACCGCCTGCATCGTGCAGAAAAAACTGGGCATCACCAACAACAGCGCGGCAGTTGACGTGCAAGCCGTGTGCAGCGGCTTCGTCTACGCCGTCTCCACCGCCGACGCCTTCATCCGCGCCGGCGTGCACAAGAACGTGCTGGTGATCGGCGCGGAAGTGTTCTCGCGCATCCTCAATTTCGACGACCGCACCACCTGCGTGCTGTTCGGCGACGGCGCCGGCGCCATCGTGCTGAGCGCATCGGAAGAGCCGGGCATCCTGGCCACCAAGCTGCATGCGGACGGCCGTCATTCGGACATCCTCAGCGTGCCCGGTTCGGTCGATGGCGGCGCGGTTGCCGGCAGCGCCTTCCTGTACATGGATGGTCCGGCCGTGTTCAAGCTGGCCGTGTCGGTATTGGAGAAAGTCGCGCACGAAGCGCTGGACAAGGCCAATATGACCGCCGACCAGATCGACTGGCTGATCCCGCACCAGGCCAACATCCGCATCATGAACAGCACCGCCAAGAAGCTGGGCCTGCCTGCCGAGAAGATGGTGGTCACCGTCGACCAGCACGGCAACACCTCGGCCGCATCGATCCCGCTGGCGCTGGACGTCGCCGTGCGCGATGGCCGCATCAAGAAAGGCCAGCACATCATGATGGAGGGTGTGGGCGGCGGCTTTACGTGGGGCGCGGTTTTGGCTAGGTTTTAACGGGCTGAATTAGAATTAGAGTTCTAACGGGCTCGTCGGTAGCAAAGCTGTCACGATGGCATGCTAGCGTAGCGTTCAATAAAAATGAGATGGATGAAGTATGACTAAATTTGCTTTTGTATTTCCAGGCCAGGGTTCGCAAGCGATCGCGATGATGGACGGCTTTGCCGGCAATCCGGTGGTGGCGCAAACCATCGCCGAGGCATCGGACGCGCTGCAGTTCGACCTGGGCAAGCTGATGGCCGAAGGCCCGAAGGAAGAGCTGGACCTGACCACCAACACCCAGCCGGTGATGTTGACCGCCGCGGTCGCCACCTACCGCGCCTGGATCGCCGCCGGCGGTCCGCTGCCGTCCATCGTTGCCGGCCACAGCCTGGGTGAGTACTCGGCGCTGGTCGCGGCCGGTGTGATCTCGTTCAAGGATGCCGTGCCGCTGGTGCGCTTCCGCGCGCAAGCCATGCAGGAAGCCGTGCCGGTCGGCATGGGCACCATGGCCGTGGTGCTGGGCCTGTCGGACGACGACGTCCGCGCCGCCTGCACCGAAGCCGCTGCCGGCGTGGTCGGTGCGGTGGTCGAGGCCGTCAACTTCAACGCGCCGCTGCAAGTGGTGATCGCCGGCGACACCATCGCGGTCGAGCGCGCCTGCGAAATCGCCAAGGCCAAGGGCGCCAAGCGCGCCATGAAGCTGCCGGTGTCGGCGCCGTTCCACTCGTCGCTGCTGAAGCCGGCGTCGGACCGCCTGCGCGACTACATGGCCGACCTGACGTTCTCGGCGCCGCAGATCGCGCTGATCAACAACGTCGACGTCGCCGTGCTGAACGATCCGGCCAGCATCAAGAATGCGCTGGTGCGCCAGGCCGCCGCGCCGGTGCGCTGGGTCGAAACCATGCAGAAGGTCGCCGCCGAAGGCATCACGCAAGTGGTCGAGTGCGGTCCGGGCAAGGTGCTGATGGGCTTGACCAAGCGCATCGACGCCACCCTGGTTGGCGACGCCATCACCGATCAGGCCTCGCTGGAACGCGTGTTGACCCTGCTCAAATAAGCTGCCGTATCATCAGGCACACTCCCTAAACGTTTAAGGATACAAATGAATTTAGCAAATCAAGTTGCCCTGGTAACGGGCGCATCGCGCGGCATCGGCAAAGCCATTGCCCAGGAACTGGCCCGTCAAGGCGCGCGCGTGATCGGCACCGCCACCACCGAAGCCGGCGCCGAGGCGATTTCCGCCTATCTGGCCGAGATCGGCGCTGAAGCAGGCAAGGGCGTGGTCCTCAACGTCACCGACGCCGAGCGCTGCGCCGCCGTCATCGACGACATCAGCAAGGCCTACGGCACCATCGGCATCCTGGTCAACAACGCCGGCATCACGCAGGACCAGCTGGCCATGCGCATGAAGGACGAAGAGTGGGACAACGTCATCGCTACCAACCTGAGCTCGGTCGGCCGCCTGTCGCGCGCCGTCCTGCGCGGCATGATGAAAGCGAAGACTGGGCGTATTATCAACATCACTTCGGTGGTGGCGTCCTCCGGCAATGCTGGCCAGATGAACTATGCCGCCGCCAAGGCCGGCGTGGAAGGCATGGGCCGCGCGCTGGCGCGTGAAATCGGCAGCCGCAACATCACCGTCAACAGCGTGGCGCCGGGCTTTATCGATACCGACATGACCAAGGTGCTGGGCGAAGATCATCACGCCGCCCTGCTGACGCAGATTCCGCTGGCGCGCCTGGGCAAGCCTGAGGATATCGCGGCGGCGGTCGCCTTCCTGGCGTCGCCGCAGGCGTCGTATATTACCGGTGCCACCCTGCACGTGAACGGCGGGATGTATATGAACTGATGTGTTCCGGTGGCGTAAAACCACCGGTTCTCGTCTTTTAGCAGTGATTTCGGATTAGTTGCAGTGAAATTCGCAGCAGCTGCCGAAATTAGTTTTTCAGTGCGCAAACCTGATAAAATGCGCGCTTTCCGTAACAAACAAAATGGAGCCATAACATGTCGGATATCGAACAACGCGTTAAGAAAATCGTCGCTGAGCAACTGGGCGTCGCCGAAGCAGACATCAAGATCGAATCCTCGTTCGTCGACGACCTCGGCGCTGACTCCCTGGACACCGTGGAACTGGTGATGGCCCTGGAAGACGAATTCGAAATGGAAATCCCTGACGAACAAGCAGAAAAGATCACCACCGTACAGCAAGCGATCGACTACGCTACCGCCCACGTCAAGGCGTAATTGCTGCCCGATCGACTTTAGGAGAATCGCTTGAGAGGTTCTAAAAACCGTCGTGTTGTCATCACCGGCCTGGGCGCCGTGACTCCGGTTGGCAATACTGTTGCCGAATCGTGGGCCGCGATCACCGAGGGTAAATCCGGGATTGCCACCATCACCAAGTTTGATGCGCAAGCTTTCACCACCAAGTTCGCCGGTGAAGTCAAAGGCTTCAATATCGAGGATTACATCCCCGCTAAGGAAGCGCGCCACATGGATACCTTTATCCATTACGGCATGGCGGCCGGCATCCAGTCGGTGCAAGACTCCGGCATCGTCGTCACCGAAGAGAACGCCGATCGCATCGGCGTCATCATCGGTTCCGGTATCGGCGGCCTGCCGCTGATCGAAGAAACCAAGGAAGAGTACGACAAGCGCGGTCCGCGCCGTATTTCGCCGTTCTTCGTGCCTGCCTCGATCATCAACATGATCTCGGGTAACCTGTCGATCAAGTACGGCATGCGTGGTCCTAACCTGTCGATCGTCACGGCCTGCACCACCGGCCTGCACTGCATCGGCGCGGCTGCCCGCATGATTGAGTACGGCGACGCCGACGTCATGGTGGCCGGCGGCGCGGAATCGACCGTATCGCCACTGGGTCTGGGCGGCTTCGCCTCGGCCCGTGCGCTGTCGACCCGCAACGACGACCCAGCGACCGCGTCCCGCCCATGGGACAAGGACCGCGACGGTTTCGTGCTGGGCGAGGGCGCCGGCGTGATGGTGCTCGAAGAGTACGAACACGCCAAGGCACGCGGCGCCAAGATCTACGCCGAGCTGCTGGGGTTCGGGATGAGCGCTGACGCTTATCACATGACCTCGCCATTGGAAGATGGCAGCGGCGGCAGCAAGTCCGTGATTGCAGCGCTGGCCAACGCCGGCATCAATCCGGACCAGGTGAACTACCTGAACGCACACGGCACGTCGACCCCGCTGGGCGACGTGGCGGAAGTGCAGGGCATCAAGCGCACCTTCGGCGCGCACGCCAAGAACATGGTGATCAATTCGACCAAGTCGATGACCGGTCACCTGTTGGGCGGCGCCGGCGGCCTGGAAGCGGTGTTTACGGTACTGGCGGTCCACCATCAGGTGTCGCCACCGACCATCAACATCTTCAACCAGGACCCAGCTTGCGACCTGGACTTCTGCGCTAACGTGGCCCGTCCGATGAAGATCGAGTATGCAGTCAAGAACTCGTTCGGCTTCGGCGGCACCAACGGTAGCCTGGTGTTCGGCAAGATCTAAAGACCGCAAAAAAGTTCGACCCCGCGTTGAACTAATCCGCGCCAGCCTTGTCCAAACAGGGTGAGCGTGGATTCGGCGCCGGCATTCGCCGGCGCCAGAATTGCCCGGCCTTCGCGGCCGGCGCTTCCGACTGTAACTCCCTATTTTGTTGAACCGTTGTTGAGCGCGCGCTGCTGTCATGTCGATTGCGGTCTCTGTCATCGTTCGCCCCTCATCCGGCTTGCGCCTGCTGCATGCCGGCGTGTGCTGCTGCGCGATGGCGTCTGCCGCTGCCTGTCCCGGCTGGTGCGCGCCATTGTGTTGCGTGCTTGCCGGGCTATTCGGCCTGTGGCGCGGGCGTCCGTATCGTATTGCACGCCACCTTGATATTTCCGGTGTCGGCCAGCTGCGGCTGACGGTATACCGGGAGACGGGGATGGCGCTGCGCCTGCTGGAGGGCTCGACCATATGGCCGGGTTTGCTGCTCTTGCGGCTGGGCGGCGACCACGGCGATGTGCAGGTGGTGACGGTACTGCCTGACAGCGTGACGCCCGCCGACTGGCGCGCCATGTCGCTGGCCTGCCGAGCCATCGCCGCACGGGCCGAAATAAAAACGCGAACACTGTGAACTTCTTGCAGCGGGCTAACTCTATAGCATATGGCTATATTATTCGGCCACGCTGCATGCCACCGAGGAATGCAGGAGTGACGACAGAACGTGAGTGCGACCAGGTACTGGTCGACCGGGTGCGGGATGGTGACAAGCAGGCGTTTGATCTGCTGGTGGCGAAGTACCAACGCCGGCTGATGCGCTTGCTGTCGCGTATCGTCCACGATCCGGCCGAAGCCGAGGATGTGGTGCAGGAGACATTTATCAAGGCCTACCGCGCGCTGCGGCATTTCCGCGGCGACTCGGCCTTCTATACGTGGCTGTACCGCATCGGCATCAATACCGCCAAGAATTTCCTGGCGACGCAAGGCCGCCGCACGCCTACGTCGACCGAAGCAGACGCCGAACAAGCCGAAGCCTTTAGCGATGGCGAGCATTTGCGCGACATCAATACGCCGGAGTCCATGCTGGCTAGCAAGCAGATCGCCCAAACCGTCAATGCGGCGATGGATGCCTTGCCCGTGGATTTGCGCACCGCGATAGCCTTGCGCGAGATCGAGGGACTGAGCTATGAAGAAATTTCCGACATCATGGCCTGTCCGATCGGCACGGTGCGCAGCCGCATTTTCCGCGCCCGCGAAGTCATCGCCGAGAAATTACGACCCTTGCTGGATTTGCCAGTTGACAAGCGTTGGTAAGGGGCGAATGATGGCAACTGTTATTGGCGTCTGGAAATGCGGGCGCGGCGGACTTGTTTTGACATGGCGGGATGCGCGATGGATACCCAGAAAAGACTGCACGAAAACATCTCGGCGCTGGCTGACGGCGAGTTGGCGGACAGCGAGCGTGAACTGGCCCTGGCGGCGCTCGGCACGGCGGAAGGGCGGGCGGCCTGGCGCGCCTACCACCTGGCCGGCGACGTGCTGCGCGATCAGGCCCACGGCGAGCTGAGCGACGGCTTCAGCGCGTCGCTGGCGGCCCGCCTGGCAGCCGAGCCTGCCCATGGCCCTGCCGCCGCCCCGGCGCCGCGTGCGGCCGACCCTTCGGCGCCGGACCCGGCCGAGTCGCCGGCGGACGTCATCTTGCCGTGAAGCGCATACGCTTTTAACATCTTCGCGCGCACCATCGGGCGAGTTTTCGCTTACCATACGCTAGCCCCAGCCTCGCGCAACTTCGCCCGAGGGGTATTTGCGTTCCAGAACTTTATAAAGACCGATACTTTCCATGAAAAATAATTTCTCTGCTGGTAGTAAAACTCTTTCCGCGCTGCTGGTCAGCGCAAGCGTATGGATCTCGCCCGCCGTGTTCGGCATGGCGACCGCAGCGGCCGCCGCGCCGGTCACCGGCGCCGTCATCGGCCTGCCGGATTTTGCCGACCTGGTCGACCGCGTCGGTCCGGCCGTGGTCAACATCCGCACCACCGAACGCCTCAAGCTGGGCAACCGCGGCGGCGCCGACGGCCAGCCCGGCGAAGAAGAGATGCAGGAATTCCTGCGCCGCTTCTTTGGCGGCGCGTTGCCGCAGCCGGGCAATCCCGGCGGCAAGGGCACGCCGCGCGGCCGCCGCCAGGCGCCGTCCGACGAGCCGGTGCAGCGCGGCGTCGGTTCCGGCTTCATCCTGTCGGCCGACGGCTATGTGATGACCAACGCCCACGTGGTCGACGGCGCCGACGAGGTGTTCGTCACGCTGACCGACAAGCGCGAGTTCAAGGCCAAGGTGCTGGGCGCCGACGCCCGCACCGACGTCGCCGTGCTGAAGATCGAGGGCGACAAGCTGCCGTTCCTGATCATGGGTGATTCGGACAAGATCCGCGTCGGCGAATGGGTGATCGCGATCGGCTCGCCGTTCAACCTGGAAAATACCGTCACCGCCGGCATCATCTCGGCCAAGCAGCGCGACACCGGCGACTACCTGGCGCTGATCCAGAGCGATGTCGCGGTCAACCCCGGCAACTCCGGCGGCCCGCTGATCAATATGCGCGGCGAAGTCATCGGCATCAATTCGCAGATCGCCACGCTGTCCGGCGGCTACAACGGCATTTCCTTCGCGGTGCCGATCGACGAGGCGATCCGCGTGTCGGAGCAGCTGAAGAAAAACGGCAAGGTCACGCGCGGCCGCATCGGCGTGCAGATCGGCGAAGTCAGCAAGGAAGTGGCGGAATCGCTGGGCCTGAAGAATGCGCAGGGCGCCGAGGTGTCGCTGGTGGAGCCGGGCGGTCCCGCCGACAAGGCCGGCATCAAGGCGGGCGACATCATCCTCAAATTCAACGGCGTGCCGGTGACCCGCTCGTCCGACCTGCCGCGCCTGGTGGGCGGCACCGCGCTGGCCAGCAAGGCTGTGGTGACCGTCTGGCGCAAGGGCCAGCAACTGGACCTGCCGGTGACCGTGGCCGAACTGGAAGCGGACAAGACCGCCAAGGCCGGCAAAGGCAAGGGCAAGGGCGGCAGCGCCGAGCCGGAGGCGGTGGTCAAGGCCAACGCACTGGGCCTGAAGGTCAGCGACCTGTCGGCTGACCAGAAGAAGGACCTGGGCGTGGACGGCGGCGTGGTGGTGGACTCGGCCGAAGGCGTGGCGGGCCGCGCCGGTGTGCTGGAGGGCGACGTGCTGCTGCAGCTGAACAACGTCGAAGTCAAGGACGCCAAGCAGTTCAACGCGGCCGTGGCCAAGCTCGACCCGAAGAAGGCCTCGGTGCTGCTGGTGCGCCGCGGCGACGTCGCGCAGTTCGTTTCCGTGCGTCCCAGCGCCAAGTAACAGGCTGATTGAACCGCGCTGACCCCGTAAAGGCGGGGTCTGACCCCGTCCGGGGTCAGACCCCAGTCGCCGCAGTGCGGGGTGGGCGGTTCCCGGATACGATGCACTTCACCCTCTACTCCCGCAGTTACTGCCACCTCTGCCAGGACATGCTGGACGCCCTGATGCGCCTGCAAACGCCGGAACGGCCGATCACCGTCGACGTGATCGACGTCGACGCCGACGACGCCCTGGTGGCCCGTTTCGACGAACTGGTCCCGGTGCTGTACGCCGACCTGTCCCAGCCCGAGCTGTGCCACTACTTCCTGGACGAAGCAAAAGTGCTGCAACTGCTCAGGTCTGCTTAATAAATAAGCATTCCCCCGACATTTTTTACCCCAAGACCTTAAGCAATATGCATTTCGCACCGCATAAGTCGGCCTTTCCCCTCTGAAATCCGGTAAAATGCGGGGGTAGAAAAGCTTCCGTTTTGCTTTTAGTGGCTGTCATCAAGGCGCTCGCCAGGGCATTACCGCCCCGCTCGGAGCGCTTTTTTCGTATTGCGCGCATTTTCCGCGCCCCGTCGTTTCAAACCCGTTTTTGAATATTTGTTAATGAACAACATACGCAATTTTTCCATCATCGCCCACATCGACCACGGTAAATCGACCCTGGCGGACCGCATCATTCAATTGTGCGGTGGCTTGTCCGAACGCGAGATGGAGTCGCAAGTGCTCGATTCGATGGATCTGGAGCGCGAACGCGGCATTACGATCAAGGCGCAGACCGCAGCCCTGCAATACAAGGCCCGCGACGGCATCGTCTACAACCTGAACCTGATCGACACCCCCGGCCACGTCGACTTCTCCTACGAAGTGTCGCGCTCGCTGTCGGCCTGCGAAGGCGCGCTGCTGGTGGTCGACGCCTCGCAAGGCGTGGAAGCCCAGACCGTGGCCAACTGCTACACCGCGCTCGACCTGGGCGTGGAAGTGGTGCCGGTCCTGAACAAGATCGACTTGCCCAACGCCGACCCGCCGACCGCGATCGCCGAGATCGAAGACGTGATCGGCATCGAAGCCGGCGATGCCGTCCATTGCTCGGCCAAGACCGGCCTGGGCGTGGAAGACGTGCTGGAATCGATCATCGCCAAAGTCCCGCCGCCGAAGGGCGACCCGGATGCGCCGCTGCAGGCGCTGATCGTCGACTCGTGGTACGACCCCTACGTCGGCGTGGTGATGCTGGTGCGCGTGATCAACGGCACCCTCAAGCCGAAGGACAAGATCAAACTGATGGCCACCGACTCGCTGCAGCTGGTGGAGGACGTCGGCATCTTCGCGCCGCGCTCGGTCTCGCTGCCGCAGCTGTCGGCCGGCCAGGTGGGCTTCATCATCGCCGGCATCAAGGAACTGAAGGCCGCCAAGGTTGGCGACACCGTCACCCTGGCCAACCGTCCGGCGGCGGAGCCGCTGCCGGGCTTCAAGGAAGTGCAGCCGCAAGTGTTCGCCGGCCTGTTCCCGGTCGAAGCCAACCAGTACGACGCGCTGCGCGACTCGCTGGAAAAGCTCAAGCTGAACGACGCCGCGCTGATGTACGAGCCGGAAGTATCGCAGGCGCTGGGCTTCGGCTTCCGCTGCGGCTTCCTCGGCCTGCTGCACATGGAGATCGTCCAGGAGCGCCTGGAGCGCGAATTCGACATGGACCTGATCACCACGGCCCCGACCGTGGTGTACGAAGTGGTCATGCGCGACAACAGCATCATCAAGGTCGACAATCCGTCGAAGATGCCGGAGCCGACCAAGATCAACGAGATCCGCGAGCCCATCGTCACGGTCAACCTGTACATGCCGCAAGAGTACGTGGGCTCGGTGATCACGCTGTGCATCGGCAAGCGCGGCGTGCAGATGGACATGGCCTACCACGGCCGCCAGGTCAAGCTGGTCTATGAAATGCCGATGGGCGAGATCGTGCTGGACTTCTTCGACAAGCTGAAGTCCACCTCGCGCGGCTACGCCTCGATGGACTACGAGTTCAAGGAATACCGCGCCTCCGACGTGGTCAAGGTCGACATGTTGATCAACGGCGAGAAGGTCGACGCGCTGGCCATCATCGTGCACCGATCCAACTCCGCCTACCGCGGCCGCCAGGTGGCGGCCAAGATGCGCGAGCTGATCCCGCGCCAGATGTTCGACGTGGCGATCCAGGCGGCCATCGGTGTCAACGTGATCTCGCGTGAGAACGTCAAGGCCTTGCGCAAGAACGTGCTGGCGAAGTGCTACGGCGGCGACATCAGCCGTAAGAAGAAGCTGTTGGAGAAGCAAAAAGCAGGTAAAAAACGCATGAAGCAAGTGGGCTCGGTTGAGATTCCACAAGAAGCGTTCCTGGCAATCTTACAAGTGGACGACAAATGAACCTGCAAGTGATCTTAGGTAATTTTGCTTTAATCCTGTTCGTACTGATGGTGATCACCGGTGTGATCTGGTTCCTGGATGTGTTCTACCTGGCCAAGCAGCGCCGTGCCGCCGCCGACCGTGCGCTGGCCGAGTACGACGCCCGCACCGCCAGGGCCACCGCCGACGGCATCAAGCTCGACAACCAGGGCAAGCGTGCCGAGATAGAGTCCAGCATCCTGCGCCAGCCGACCTGGATCGAATATTCGGGCAGCTTCTTCCCGGTGATCGCGCTGGTGTTCTTCCTGCGCTCCTTCCTGTACGAGCCGTTCAAGATCCCGTCGTCGTCGATGGTGCCGACCCTGCTGGTGGGCGACCTGATCCTGGTGAACAAGTTCACCTACGGCATCCGCCTGCCGGTGCTGAACCAGAAGATCGTGCAGATCAACGACCCCAAGCGCGGCGACGTGATGGTGTTCAAATATCCGCTGGATATGAGCCAGGATTACATCAAGCGCGTCATTGGCGTGCCGGGTGATAAAATCACATATGAAAACAAGCGCTTAACGGTGAATGGCGTGGAAGTGAAGTACACGCCGCTGGACGACTACCTTGACGACGAGCACTTGCAATATAACAAACAGTTCCAGGAAGACCTGACCGGCGTCAGCCATCGCATCCTCAACAACGAGGCGGCGCCTACGCTGAGCCTGGATGGTGTGAAGAAGTTCCCGTACAGCGAAAACTGCACCTACAAGTATGAAGGCTTCACCTGCGTAGTTCCGCAGGGCAATTACTTCATGATGGGCGACAACCGCGACAACAGCGCGGACAGCCGCTACTGGGGCTTTGTGCCGGACAAGAACATTGTTGGTAAAGCATTCTTCGTGTGGATGAACCTGGGTAACCTGCGCCGTATCGGCAGCATCCACTAAGCCTCCACTGACGGCGGACCATGGTGAAAGGGACTAAGATGCAAGCAAGCCTGAAACAGCAGCAGGGCGTTTCCCTGGTCGGACTGATCGTGGTGCTGGCCGCGTTGGGCTTCATCGGCGTGCTGGCGCTGAAGATCGTGCCGACCTACACCGAGTACCGGGCGATCCAGAACGCCATCGTCACGGCCAAGGCCACCGGCGGTTCCGTGCTGGAGATGCAGAAGTCGTTCGACGCCAACGCGACCACCGGCTACATCAGCTCGATCACCAGCCACGATCTGCTGATTGCCAAGGAAAACGGCGAATTTGAAATCAGCTTCGCCTACGAAAAGAAAATCCCGCTGGTCGGGCCGGCCAGCCTGCTGTTGGAATACCAGGGCACCACGGCCAAGGGCGGCGTCCAGTCCCCGGCCAAGACCGATCAATAAGTTAAATAAACAGCTCAGACAGAACCGAACAGAACAATGAATCTTCAGTTATTGCAAACCCGTTTAGGCTATACGTTCCAGGATGCTGGCCTGTTGCAGCAAGCCTTGACGCACCGTAGCCACAGCAGTTTGCATAATGAACGACTGGAGTTCCTGGGCGATTCGATCCTGAACTGCGTGGTCGCGTCCATCCTGTACGAGCGCTTCGTGGCGATCGACGAGGGCGACCTGTCGCGCCTGCGCGCCAACCTGGTCAAGCAGCAGTCGCTGTACGAGATCGCGCAAAAGCTGGAGCTGTCGCAGTTCCTGCGGCTGGGCGAAGGGGAGTTGAAGTCGGGCGGTTTCCGCCGTCCCTCGATCCTGGCCGACACGCTGGAGGCGCTGCTGGGCGCCATCTTCCTCGACGGCGGCTTCAACCCCGCGCGCGACGTGATCCGGGCCTTCTATATTCCCATCCTGGAATCGGTGGACCCGCAAACCCTGGGCAAGGACGCCAAGACCCTGCTGCAGGAATTCCTGCAAAGTAAGAAGATTTCGCTGCCGCTGTACAATGTGGTTGCCACCCATGGCGCCGCGCACAGCCAGGAATTCGAAATCGAATGCCTGGTGCCCAAGCTGGGCATCCAGGTCTACGGACGCGGCGGCAGCCGTCGCGCCGGCGAACAGGCCGCCGCCAAGCTGGCGCTGGAAGTGGCCGAACAAGCGTTGGTGAAGACCCCGGCCGCCGGCCGCAAGTCCAAACCGCGCGCCGCCCAGCTCAAGCTGGCCGGCATCGCCACCGTGCAGACGACCGAGGCCGGTAACGAACCGTCGCCACCGCCTGCCAAAGCAGCAAACAAGTAAAAAGAGAACTGAAATGAATACCGAAACGACCTCCGCCAACTTCCGTTGTGGCTATATCGCCATCGTGGGCCGCCCGAACGTGGGCAAATCGACCCTGATGAATACGCTGATTGGCGCCAAGGTCAGCATCACCTCGCGCAAGGCGCAAACCACGCGCCACCGCATCACCGGCATCCAGACCCACGACGACGCCCAGTTCATCTACGTCGACACGCCGGGCTTCCAGACCCGCCACGCGAACGCGCTGAACAAGACACTCAACAAGACCGTCACCAACACCCTGATCTCGTCCGACCTGATCCTGTACGTGATCGAGGCCGGCACCTTCGGCCCGGCCGACCAGCAAGTGCTGGACCTGCTGCCGACCGAAGTGCCGGTGGTCCTGGTGATCAACAAGGCCGACCGCGTCAAGGACAAGGCGGTGCTGCTGCCGTTCGCCCAGCAGGTCGCGGCCAAGTTCAACTTCGCCGCCATCGTGCCGGTGTCGGCCAAGCTGCGCTTCCAGCTGGACGGCCTGGAAAAAGAGATCAAGAAATTCCTGCCGGAGAACCAGCCCATCTTCGGACCGGACGACATCACCGACCGCAGCGAGAAATTCCTGGCGTCGGAAATCGTCCGCGAAAAACTGTTCCGCTTCGTCGGCGACGAGCTGCCTTACACCAGCACCGTGCTGATCGAGCAGTTTGAGCAGGAGGGCGACCTGCGCCGCGTGTTCGCCGCCATCCTGGTCGAGCGCGACACGCACAAGTCCATGATCATCGGTAACAAGGGCGCGCGCCTGAAGGAAGTCTCCACCCAGGCCCGCCTGGACATGGAAAAACTGTTCGGCGGCCCCGTGTACCTGGAGATCTGGGTCAAGGTCAAATCCGGCTGGGCCGACAACGAAGCGGGTCTGCGCGCCTACGGCTACGAATAAAGAAGAGGGGCGATGTCCACCACCACGCTAGACGCCGACATCGCAGCGGCACCGCAGCAGGCCGTAACTGAAGCGGAGCGTGAAGTGGTGCCCGTCCCGGTGCCGGCATCACCAGCACCACCAGTCACAACATCCAAACGCCCGCGCGCACCGTCGCGCGAGCGCACCTTCGGCACCAAGGTCGCCGGCCAGCCGGCCTTCGTCCTGCACAGCTATCCCTACAAAGAAACCAGCCTCATCATCGACCTGTTCACGCGCGACTTCGGCCGCGTGGCCCTGATCGCCAAGGGCGCCAAGCGGCCGCACTCGCAGCTGCGCGGCGTGCTGCAAACCTTTCAGCCGCTGTCCTCCAGCTGGGTCGGCAAATCCGAACTGCGCACGCTGACCGACGCCGAATGGGTGGGCGGCATGCTGCCGCTGGAGAAAACCGCGCTGCTGTGCGGCTTCTACCTGAACGAGCTGCTGGTCAAGCTGCTGGCGCGCGACGACGCCCACCCGCGCCTGTTCGACCACTACGTCGCCACGCTGAACCAGCTGGCGCACAATGAACCTGCGCCCATCGTCTTGAGAAAATTCGAACGGGCCCTACTTAAAGAGACAGGCGTCTCCGCCGACCTGACCCGCTGCACCGAAACCCGCCGCGCCGTGCAGACCGACGTGGTCTACGTGGTGGACCCGGAACGCGGCCCGCGCCCCGAGCGCGCCGCCGACCCGTGGCCGCGCGTGGCCGGCAAGACCCTGCTCGACATGGAGCGCGAAGACTACCAGGACGCCGCCACCCAGGCGCAGAGCAAGCAGCTGATGCGCTTTCTGCTGGCGCACCACCTGGGCGGCGCGCCGCTGAACACGCGCCAGATCCTGATCGACCTGATGCAGTTATAACTAGATAAACGGTATAAACCAATGAGCTTCCTGCAACCCTCCGGCACCATCATCGACCTCGGCGTGAACATCGACCACGTCGCCACCTTGCGCAACGCGCGCGGCACCACGTATCCGGACCCGATCCGCGCCGCGCTGCTGGCCGAGCAGGCCGGCGCCGACTGCATCACGCTGCACCTGCGCGAAGACCGCCGCCACATCAAGGATGCCGACGTGATCGCGCTGGCGCCCCAGCTGCTGACCCGCATGAACCTGGAAGCGGCCGTCACGCAGGAGATGATCGACTTCGCCTGCCGCATCAAGCCGGCCGACGTCTGCCTGGTGCCCGAGAAGCGCACCGAAGTCACCACCGAAGGCGGCCTCGATGTGGTCACCCATTTCAACGCCGTGCAGGCCGCCGTCAAGCAGTTGCAGGCCGAGGGCATCCGCGTCAGCCTGTTCATCGACGCTGACGAAGCGCAGATGAACGCCACCGCCGAAATCGGCGCGCCGGTGATCGAGCTGCACACCGGCCGCTACGCCGACACCGAAGGCGCCGAGCAGGCCGCTGAACTGGAGCGCATCCATCGCGGCGTGCTGTATGGCGTATCGAAAGGTCTGAAGGTCAACGCCGGCCACGGCCTGCACTACACCAACGTGCAAGCCATCGCCGCCATCCCGGAAATCGCCGAGCTCAATATCGGCCACGCCATCGTCGCCCACTCGGTGTTCGTCGGCTGGGAAAACGCCGTGCGCGAGATGAAGGCCATCATGGTCTCCACCCGCCTGGGACGGGCCAAGTGATCTACGGCATAGGCACCGACATCTGCAAGATTCCGCGTATCGAGGAGGCGCTGGCGCGCAATGGCGACCGTTTCGCCGCCAAGATCCTCGGCCCGCAGGAGATGGAGAAGTACCTGGCGCGCAAGGCCAAGAACGCGGCGCGCGGCATCCGCTTCGTCGCCACGCGCTTCGCCGCCAAGGAAGCCTTCTCCAAGGCCATCGGCCTGGGCATGCGCATGCCGATGACCTGGCCGGCCGCGCAGATGCTCAACGCCCCCAGCGGCAAGCCGGTGATCGTGTGCAGTGGCGTGCTGAAGGAATTCATGGAAAAGAATAAGCTGTCTGCACAGGTGACGGTCAGCGACGAGGAAGAATACGCCGTCGCCTTCGTCATCGTCGAACAAGAAATACCCGGTCATTCCCGCGAAAGCGGGAATCCATGCGCCGCATGAGTACACTCAGCATGGGTTCCCGCCTGCGCGGGAACGACGGGGCGGCTGCTAGAGGTGAGAATTGACCGACGAAGTAATCTCCGCGCCCGATCCGCGCGAACAAGTGCTGGCCACTGTGGCCAAGCTGCCCAACCTGCCGGGCGTGTACCGCTATTTCGACGCCGAAGACAAGGTGCTCTACGTCGGCAAGGCGCGCGACCTGAAGAAGCGCGTCTCCAGCTACTTCCAGAAAAACCTCAGCAGCCCGCGCATCGCCATGATGGTCGAGCGCATCGCGCGGCTGGAGACCACTGTCACCCACAGCGAAGCCGAAGCGCTGATCCTTGAGAATAACCTGATCAAGGCCCTCAGCCCGCGCTTCAACATCCTGTTCCGCGACGATAAATCCTATCCCTACCTGAAGATCACCGGCGGCGACGCGCCGCGCATGGTCTACTACCGCGGCGGAGTGGACAAGAAGAACCAGTACTTCGGCCCGTTCCCCAGCTCGTGGGCGGTCAAGGAATCGATGCAGATTTTGCAGAAGGTGTTCCTGATCCGCACCTGCGAAGACAGCGTCTACTCCAACCGTACGCGCCCGTGCCTGCTGCACCAGATCGGCCGCTGCAGCGCGCCCTGCGTGGACCTGATCAGCAAGGAAGACTACAAGGCCGACGTCGAAAACGCCGCGCGCTTCCTGCGCGGCCGCCAGAGCGAAGTGATGGCCGACCTGGAAAAGAAAATGCACGCCTACGCCGGCGAGCTCAAATTCGAGCTGGCTGCCGGCGTGCGCAACCAGATCCAGTCGCTGTCGCGCGTGCTGCACCAGCAGAGCATGGAAACCACCGGCGACGCCGACGTCGACATCATCGCCGTGCTGGTGCAGGGCGGACGCGCCTGCGTCAACCTGGCGATGGTGCGCGGCGGCCGCCATTTGGGCGACCGCGCCTACTTCCCCAACCACATCGGCGACGCCGCCGCCATCGCGGAAGAGGCGATCGAAGTCGAGGTGCTGGCCGCCTTCCTGGTCCAGCACTACACCGAGAAGTTCATCCCCGGCACGCTGATCCTCAACATCGAATTCGACCATCCGGCGCTGATGCAGGCCTTGCAGGATCAGTGCGGCCACCGCATCAACCTGATCTTCCAGCCACAGGACCAGCGTCGCAAATGGCTGGAGCTGGCGCAGAAGGGCGCCGAGATCTCGCTGGCGCGGCTGCTGTCGGAGCAGGGCTCGCAGCAATCGCGCACGCGCGCGCTGGTCGAGGCGCTGCAGCTGGAGCCGGAAGACATCGACGCGCTGCGCGTGGAATGCTTCGACATCTCGCACACGCAGGGCGAGGCCACGCAGGCCTCGTGCGTGGTGTTCCATCACCACCAGATGCAGAACGGCGAATACCGCCGCTACAACATCAACGACATCACCCCCGGCGACGATTACGCGGCGATGCGCCAGGTGCTGATGCGCCGCTACGAAAAGGTCGCCAACGGCGACGGCGTCATGCCGGACGTGGTGCTGATCGACGGCGGCAAGGGCCAGATCGAGATGGCGCGCCAGGTGTTCGCCGAGCTGGGGCTGGACATCAGCCTGATCGTCGGCGTCGCCAAAGGGGAGGGGCGGCGGGTCGGCCTGGAGACGCTGATGTTCGTCGACGGCCGGCCGGCGCAGGAGCTGGGCAAGGAATCGGCGGCGCTGATGCTGGTGGCGCAGATCCGCGACGAGGCGCACCGCTTCGCCATCACCGGCATGCGCGCCAAGCGCGCCAAGACCCGCCAGACCTCGCGCCTGGAGGAGATCGAAGGCATTGGTGCCAAGCGCCGCCAGCGCCTGCTGGCGCGGTTCGGCGGACTGCGCGGCGTGGTCGACGCCAGTATCGAGGATCTGAAGCAGGTCGAGGGCATCTCCAGCGCATTAGCAGAAGAAATCTACCGCCAACTGCACTAAAGGCAGTTCGAAAAGCCGTCGTTCCCGCGAAGGCGGGAACCCATAGCTCGCCGACTTCAGCCCTGAAGCATGGATTCCCGCCTGCGCGGGAATGACCGCGCTCAGCTTCCCTCAAAACGTGCACAACAACAGTGCGCTGGTTTAATGTGCTGCGGCAAGGTAGACTAGCGGCGCATTAACAATTTTCATGGCCGCACTTATTTCCTAGCTTATGCCCATCAATATACCGATACTGTTGACCTGGTTGCGCGTTGCGCTGATTCCGCTGGTGGTAGGCGTCTACTACCTGCCCACCACCGTGCTGCCCGTGGCGGATCAGAACCTGGCGGCCACGCTGGTGTTCATCGTCGCCGCCGTGACCGACTGGTTTGACGGTTTCCTGGCCCGCCGCTGGAACCAGACCTCGGCCTTCGGCGCCTTCCTCGACCCGGTCGCGGACAAGCTGATGGTGGCGGGCGCCTTGCTGGTGCTGGTGCAGCTTGACCGCGCCAACGCCGTGCTGTCGTTCATCATCATCGGCCGCGAGATCGCCATCTCGGCGCTGCGCGAATGGATGGCGCAGATCGGCGCCTCCAAATCGGTGGCGGTCAGCTCGCTGGGCAAGATCAAGACCACCGCGCAGATGATGGCGATTCCGCTGCTGCTGTTCCATGACGTGCTGTGGGGCGCTATCGACACCCAGTTCTGGGGCTCGCGCCTGCTGGAAGTGGCGGCCGTGCTGACGGTGTGGTCGATGTTCTATTACCTGCGCCTGGCGTGGCCGCTGATCAAGGAAAAGGCGGGCACGCTGAACTAATGGCAAAATGCTATGATCTGGTGAAGCTCACCCCACCAGATCAGGAGCATACGCCATGGCGCTTTGGAGATTCCTGGCCGCTTGCGCGGCAACCGCAATCTGCCTGGCAGCGCAGGCGCAGCAACAACAACCCTTCGTCTGCCGCACGCAGGAATCCGGCCTGGGCCAGCCCAGCGTCGACAACCAGGACGGTATCGGCCACCCCGTGGTCGATGAAAGCAGCGGCGCCATCGTCGGCTACAGCCGCAATTGCGCCATCGCGACACGGGTGCAGTACTTCTACCTTGCCGGCAGCCGCTTTAAACCCTTCGATCCCGCCACCGGTTACGCGGCGCCTCCAACAGACCTGACGACAATTCAGCGCAACGGCGCCGTCGTGCCCTTCGTGGTGCGGGTTGAAGTTGGGACCATCAACCGCTTCGTCTACACCATCGCCATGCTGGCGCCGGCGGCCGCGCCCGAGCCGGCGGCCTGGAACCGCAAGCTGGTGTACTGGCTGGGCGGCGGTGTCGGCATCGGCCATCATCAAGGCCTGCCGCTGTGGTTCAAGTCCGGAGGCTTGAGCGGCAACGAGCGCCAGCTGATGATCCCCCTGCTGGAGCAGGGCTACGCCATCGTCAGCTCGTCCGGCAATGAGGCCGGCGTCCATTACAACATGCGCCTGGCCGGGCAGACCGCCATGCTGACCAAGGCCCGCTTTGTCGAAGCCTATGGCGCGCCGCTGTCCACCATCGGCCTGGGTGGATCGGGCGGCGCGGTGCAGCAGTACCTGTTCGCGCAAAACCATCCCGGCCTGCTGGATGGCGGCATTCCGCTGCAGTCCTATCCGGACATGATCACGCAGACCATCCCGATCTCGGATTGCCCGCTACTGAGCCAGTACTTCAAGGACGAGGTGGCGCTCAATCCCGCGTCGCCATGGGCCAGGTGGACCAACCAAATTGCGATCGAAGGCATGAACGCCAGCGACACTGCGCGCCACGCCTGGACCGGCGGCGCCGGATCGACCGAGTGCATCAACGGCTGGAAGATGGCGATCGTGACGGTGCTGAACCCGCGCTACAAGGATGACCGCTACGACCTTGCCGCGGCCTTCTACCGCTATCCCGCCGGCGCGTTTGATAAAGTCAAATGGACGCACTGGAACGACCTGGCGGATATCTACGGCACCGACAGCCAGGGCTACGCCCCCATCTCCATCGACAACGAGGGCGTGCAGTACGGCCTGAAAGCGCTGGGGCAGGGCAGCATCGGCGTCGACGAATTCCTGCGTTTGAACGCCTGCGTGGGCGGCTGGAAGGAGCAGGCCGACTTCGTGGACTGGCAGGGCAAGGACGATCCCTACGACAGCCGCAACATACTGCGCAGCGCCACCTGCCGCGATCCGGACGGCGCGCCGGCGCCGCGCCGCAGCGGCAGCGTGGAGGCGATGCGCAAAGCCTACAGCTCAGGCCAGGTATTCACCGGCCAGCGTCTCGGCATCCCGATGATCGATCTGCGGCCCTATCTGGAGCCGGAGCTGAACATGCACAACGCGCGTCAGGCCTTCTCGGTGCGGGCCCGCCTGCTGCATGCCAACCGCGCGGAGGCCAGGCGCCAGGTGATCTGGTTCACCCGCTCCGACGCCGACATGCCGGGCAGGGTGCTGGAAGCCTTGTCGGTGATGGACCGGGTCCTGGGCGGCGGCGCGGCGCCGGCCGAATTCACCGACCGCTGCATCGATACCGGTGGCGCTGTCATCGCGTCCGGGCCATCCGTCTGGGACGGCATCCTGGACGCCAGGCCGCCGGGCGCATGTACCAAGGCCTTCCCGTTGTTTTCCAGCCCGCGCATGGTGGCGGGGGAGTCCATCAGGGGCGACGTCTTCAAGTGCGCGTTGAAGCCAGTCGCCCAGGCGCTGGGTGACGGCAGCTATCCCGCTGGCGTGGTTTGGACGGCGCAGCAAAAGGCCTGGATGCAGCGGATTTTCCCGCATGGCGTCTGCGATTACAGCCAGCCGGACCAGGGCCGGCCGCCGGCTTTGGAGTGGAACCGATAAGATTGGCATCAAGGCCATTGACAGATGCTGTGGATCATCTATACAATGCTGGCCTGTTGTTGATGACAGCGACGCGGGAGTAGCTCAGTTGGTAGAGCGCAACCTTGCCAAGGTTGAGGTCGAGAGTTCGAGACTCTTCTCCCGCTCCAAGTTATCAAGAACCAAGTAGCACTGGCAATAATGACCGCTAGCTGCTATGATGTTGGACTCCAAATGCGGGAGTAGCTCAGTTGGTAGAGCGCAACCTTGCCAAGGTTGAGGTCGAGAGTTCGAGACTCTTCTCCCGCTCCAGTTTCTCCGGGACTGGCTGGCGCAGTAAAAATCAGTAACTCCAATGCGGGAGTAGCTCAGTTGGTAGAGCGCAACCTTGCCAAGGTTGAGGTCGAGAGTTCGAGACTCTTCTCCCGCTCCAGAATTTCGGATCGCAGCGCGTAACCCCGCTGTGCATCTTGGTCAAAAGTTTCCTCTGGCGAGGTAGCAAAGCGGTTATGCAGCGGCCTGCAAAGCCGTCTAGGTCGGTTCGACTCCGATCCTCGCCTCCAGACAATTTGAACTCCAAGCGGGAGTAGCTCAGTTGGTAGAGCGCAACCTTGCCAAGGTTGAGGTCGAGAGTTCGAGACTCTTCTCCCGCTCCAGTATGTAGAAGGGCAGCCGATGTGGCTGCCCTTTTTGCTTTGTCGCCACCATCCACGAAAGCACACCATGAAACAATTGCTGTCCTCCTGTGTTATAGGCCTGACCCTCACCTTGGTCGTGGCCGGCTGCGACCGCGCCAAGGCGCCAGCTCCCGCCGTCGCCAACGCCGCACCCCTGCAAAAGATCGACACCGTGGCCGGCACCGGCAAGGAAGCGGTTGCCGGCGCCACCGCCGTGGTCCATTACACTGGCTGGCTGTACGAGCCGAACGCGCCACTGCAGCACGGCGCGCAGTTCGATTCCTCGATCGGACGCGATCCCTTCAGCTTCCCGCTGGGCGCTGGCCGGGTCATCCCGGGCTGGGATGAAGGTGTGCAGGGCATGAAGGTCGGCGGTAAGCGCACGCTGATCGTGCCCGCCAGCATGGGCTACGGCGAAAACGGCGCCGGCCCGATTCCGCCGAACGCCAACCTGATCTTCGACGTCGAGCTGCTGGACGTGCGCTGAGCCGTTGCTACCAGGGGCCACACTCCGAGCTTGGCGCGCCGCGTTACAGTCCCGAAATTTCGCTAGTGGGATTGGCGGATATTGATACTTTCGGCCTCAACGGGCGGCAATATAATGGCCTCGGCATCGAGCGAACGCCGAACCACAACGCCTGTTGGAGGAAGAATGCGACGAATCATGATATCGGTACTTGGCGCGTTGGCCGTCTCGTGCCTGCCTCCAGTCCATGCCGCGCCCGACATGGGGCAGGCGGTGCGGGTGTCAGGCCTCGACGCCACGCTGCACTGGGCGCCGGCGCCGCTGGACTATCAGCTCACCGGCAATGGCATCAGGATCTCCACTGGCTCCAGGACCGACCGCTATGTCTGGTCGGGCGGCGGCCACGCTCCGGACAACGCGCCACGGCTGGTCTTCACCACCGCCGACAGTGATTTTGTTTTCAGCACTGCCGTCACGCATCCGTTTGCGAGCAAGTACGATGCCGGAGGAGTGTATGTCGAGGCCGATCCCCAGCACTGGTTCAAGTTCGAGTTCGAGCGCGATTACACTGGCGCCCATCGCATCGTATCGGTGGTAACCAATGAGTTTTCCGACGACGCGAACTCGGTCGAAGTCGCGGCGGACACGGCCTACTTGCGGGTGGCGCGCATGGGCGACGCCTTTGCACTGTATGCCGCGCCGGCAGGCAAGGGCTGGTATCTGGTCAGGATCTTCCGTTTCCCGCACCGGGGCCCGCTTCAGGTCGGCCTGATCACGCAATGCCCGGAAGGTCCGGGGGCTAGCGTCACTTTTTCCGATCTGAAGTACAGCGCCACGCGCATCAAGGATATCTGGGGCAGCGAATAAGCCCGCGCAGCCTAATTAAAAAAGTTACCGCTTGCGTAAACACTCTAACCACCGCGACCTCGGTCTCGATCACACTTCGGGAAGACAGTACCTCGAACGGTGACGGCCGCGCCTCAGCTCATGGCGCCGGCAGCGCCGGCGCTTCCCCGAAACGGATAATCTGGATCGTGCCGTCCTGGTCGGTGACGCTGATGGTTTGCAGATCCGTCCCCTCGGTCTGGACAAACACCTCGCGCGGATGGCGGATCATGTGGTCCAGGCCATCGGCCATGATGGCCAGCAGATCGTTTTTCTCGTCGTAGGTCACGCCCAGCAGCGGCAGCCACTCGGCGGCGATCTGGCTGCCGATGGCGAGCGAGGCCACCTCGATTTCAACGCGTTTTCCTTCCAGCAGTCTGGATACCTTGTCGAAGTAGGATTTCCAGACGTGTTGCTCCAGCCTGGTGGTTGTGTTCATGGCTGTTCTCCCTCTGCTGTCAATCCGGGTTGGACAGGCTGCGCGCCGCGTGGTTCTGCCCAGTCGCCGGCCATGTGGAGCGCAAGCGCACACGCTTGATGCAAGTCAGAGCTGCTCGCCGGCGCGCGGCGCTAGCATCGTGTGGTACGCCATCCCGCGCGTACGCCTGATCACGCTTAGAAGGAGGATGTCATGCCTTTCAAATACCAAGCAAGGAGAGCCGCGCTGGCCTGCGCGATTGCGTTGATGGCCAGCGCCGGCGCCACGGCGCAGGATACCGGCAGCCGTACCGCCCAGAGCGGTATGTCCGCCAAGCCGGCTCAAAGCGCGACCCAGCGCGTCAGCGACGCGTTGGCGGTGGTGCGGCAGCTGGAGGCCGAGCCGCGCATGAAGCAGTTGCTGCAGCAGGCCAAGGGAGTGTTGATCGTGCCCTCGTACGGCAAGGCGGCGCTGGGTGTCGGCGCCCACGGCGGCGCCGGACTGTTGCTGCTCAAGCGCGCCGACGGCGCCTGGACCGGCCCGGCGTTCTATGACCTGGGCGGACTGACGCTGGGCCTTCAGATCGGCGCCGAGGGCGGGCCGATCGCGATGATACTTAACAACGACAAGGCCGTCAGCGAGTTCATGAAGAAGAATAATTTTTCGTTGAGCGCGGACGCCGGCCTGACGGTGCTCAACTGGTCCAAGCTGGCGCAGGGCACGGCCGGCAGCGGCGACATCGTGGCCTGGAGCGGCACCAAGGGCCTGTTCGGCGACGCTGTGGCGGTCGGGCTGAACGACATCCGTTTCAATCAGGACCTGACCAACGCCTATTACGGCCGCACCTTGTCGCCGCAGGATATCGCCGCCGGCACGGTCAGCAATCCGCAGGCGCAACCGCTGCAGCAGGCACTGGGCCAGGTGTCAACCAGCACCAGGTAAGCGCCTGCCAAGCGCTGCGCAGTCAGCCGCCGGCTAGGGCACGGGTCACATGCTGCAGGTGCTCGCGCCGGCAGCGTCGCGCGCGGTGATGGCGTGCCCAGTTCCAGCGCGATCAGCGCTTGGCGCAGCGACGCGGCCAGTTCCCGTTCGGCGGCATTGCCGTTGCTGCTCCTGGCTCGTTAATTTTGAGGTGGTGAGTATGTGTGAGAATGTGTGTGGGTATTGTGCTTATACTAATTCTGCCAAATACAGCAGGATCCGTAAATGGAATGCCGCCTGGTCGTTCAAAAAGGAAGCTCACCGGAGCGAACGACTATTAAGCTGATGGGGGACTCCGAGTCCGATGTGCTCGGTCTAGCCCGTTCGTTTGGATGGGCTGTCGTTGAAATGCGAACGCAGGCTAGTCCGAAAGCGGCGGCACGAATTCAAGCTGGCGACATTTTCCTGTGCTGCAGTTTACCCAAGAATTGCTAGCCCTACTGAATGCTGGCCTGAATATTCATGAGGCCTGTGTGACAGTCGAAGAGAAGGCGCGAGTGGATGAGGTGAAATATATATGAAAATCAATGAAATTGTTCCTCTGCAGCGTGTCGGCGATGTCTTGTTTGGGTCAACAGATAAAGCCCTTGAAATGCTCGGCTATATTGAGGATATCGACGGTTTTAATGATATCTTGCGATGGCACACTTACACGAAGTACGAAGGGTTACATTGCTATGTTAAAGAGCATAAACTTGTTTGCATTAAATGTTTCAATAACTGTTATTTCCGGGGATATGATTTGATCGGAAAAGTGCATGAAGAGCTCGTGGCTATTCTTGGTACCCCCGATGAGATCGGCGATCCTCTTTGGGTCGATGACAGAACTCAACAAATAACCTACGAATTTTTTGAACTCGGCGTACAAGTTTGGTTTGAAGCTGGGAAGGTGGTTTCTATTTTTTGCAACGATAATTACAAAGAGTAATCGAAGGGCGTATCACTGTTTCTACCATCGGAAACGGATCACTGAAAAGAGCCTCGGGGGAGGGCTGGGCTATCAGCCCCCTCCGGCTTGGTGCGGGTCATTTGGTATTCCCGCATCATTTCGGCCGGGTAGTGCAGCAGGAAGCCGCGCGCCGACTCCGGGTTGTTAAGTTGGCGAGCCATGCCAGTCCTCGGATGGGGAATGCTTATGATGCCGCGATGATCACCGGTTGCACTATCAATGAAGACTAATATGGGACATGGTATTTTGCAAACAGCGCTCGCACTACCTTTTAGCTTGCAGCAACGACGTCTTTTAACACAGCGGCTTGCTATAGACGAAGGTGAATTTGTGCGACAGATCAGTGGCGCTGGTGGCGACGAAGCTGCGGCCTCTCTAATCTGGGCAGAACTGCTCGATTGGGTGTATGTTTCTGGTTTTACACCGTACCCTGGCGACAAGTTGAGCCAAATCTATGGGATTGCGGAAGAGGAACTCGATGAGGACCTGATTCTCGGAATTTTCCGGCGTCTTGATATTGATGCTCCCTCAGCCGAGGTACTTGGAGTATTTGGCGAAATAGATACTCCGATTCGAATCGCACAGTTGGTTCAGCAGTGTAGGCGGGGTAGTGTCGGCAAAACGGGTGACTGATCAGAAATGTATAGACTAGATTAGTGACCATAAAGTCTCCAATAAATCCAAGCGGATCAGTGGTTCCATTTTCTCAAATTTTGGGGATAAATCATGGCTATGTATCCGCAACCTCCTGGCGAGTGAGGGAAGAAAAAATGTCGAAGTTATTATCTAAAATTTCTAAATCTATTGCAGATGCAGTAGGCGGCACCGAAGAGGTGAAAGGAATGGTCATTGTGGTTCCGACCAAGCACCTCATTCGCGGAATTTTGCTTGACAGAACATCGGTTAAGGGCGTTTTTTACATATGGCGTATTGTAGTGCCTCTATTTAGCCCTGCAATGACTAATATGACGCTAAATTATAGCGAACGCATTTCGTTGGATGGTCGCGTGCATGCGAAGGTGGCTATTGACGGCGACAGGGCCGCAGTCGTTGGAGGCATTCTCGAACCTATTGTTTTTGAACATTCCGCTCGGGAGATTCTTGAACCTATTGTTCGTGAACATCTTCCCTATCTGAAAAACATGTCTGATCCGGATGCGTTCTTACGTGAGTTTGAGCCGAAAGGTGATTTCTTTAGGCCAAACGTAGCACTTGACTATGTTATTGCGCATTGCTTGGCTGGACGTCTGGAGGAAGGGCGAGTTGGACTTAGCCGGATTCTCGCCATGCCGGACGATTCGCCGATCATGCCGCAGATAAAAGAAGACGCAAAACGCGTACAGGATGCGTTGGTGAGCGGTGGTAGTGCTTTTGACGACTTGATTTCTGAGTATGAAGAAGAGAACGTGATCGCTCATTTTAAAGGGGTGACTCGGCTTGAGATCGGCACGTAACGATTACTCCGACAACCGCTACGCATGAGGGGAGTGGACGATCAAGTCCCTCCAGCCAGGGTGCGGCTCACGCGCTGCAGGTGCGTACGCATGGCGGCGCGCGCCGGCCGCGGCGCGCGCGGCGATGGCGTCGTAGATCGCGCGGTGATCCACCAGTGTGGTCAGGCGCAGCTCTTCGGTCCTGTAATGCTCCTTGAGCCGGTGCGCAGGCTGCTGCGCTGGTGCCACAGATAATCGATGACGCCGACCAGCGCCGCGTTGCCGCTGGCGCCCGCCACGCCGGCTTCGTATATTATTGCTGGCTTACTCACCATTTTCCCAAGTCATCAATGCGAGTCGAACTAGTCTCCGAGCCGCTGCACGAGTCGCTGCTGGACCTGCTGTGCGAACTGCACAGCTACTACAACCAGGGCATCCCGCCGTCGCACGAGGCGGTGCGCAGCCATCTGCTCGAGCACCTGCTTGCCGCCGAATCGCCGCTGTGCCTTGCCGTGGCCGTCCGCGACGACGGCCAAGTGCTGGGCTTGGCGGCGATCTCGCTGACGTGGTCGCTGGTTGAATTCGCTCCCGAGAAGCGCCGGCAATGCTGGCTCAAGGAGCTGTACGTGCTATCGTCCGGCAGAAGCCAGGGCGTGGGCAGGGCGCTCATGGCATGGGTGGCGCGCTATGCGGTGGAGCACGGATGCTGCCGCATCGATTGGCCGGTCCAGGCAGGCAATGCCGGCGGCATCGCTTTCTACCGAGGCTTGGGCGCCAGACAGGTGGAGGACCGGCTCAGCTACAGACTGGCTGGGCCGAGTTTCAACCAACTGGCCGGCGCCTGATTCAGCTGCCGCCCGCCAAGGTGCGGTTCACGCGCTGCAGGTGGGCGCGCATGGCGCTTCGTGCGGCGACCGGATCGCTGCCGGCGATGGCGTCGAAGATCGCGCGGTGATCCAGCAGTGTGGTCTTGCGCAGTTCCTCGGTCCGGTAGTGTTCCTTGAGCCGGTGCCACAGGCTGCTGCGCTGACGCCACAGGTAGTCGACCACGCCCACCAGCGCCGTGTTGCCGCTGGCGCGCGCGATGGCCAGGTGGAAGTTGCGGTCCGCCTGCTCGTTGCTGGAGCGGTCTTCATGGCTGCGCTCCATCTCCAGCAGCGCCGCCAGGATGGCGCTCACCGCGGCGGCGCTGGCGTGTTTGGCGGCCATGGCGGCGACTTCGGTTTCGATCAGGCTGCGGGCGGACAGGACCTCGAACGGGCCCGGCCCCGCTTCCGGCACGGCGGCCGGCGACGCCCCGGGTACGCAGACGTACACGCCGGAACCGCCGCGCACTTCGACCACACCGCCCAGCTCTAGCGCGACCAGCGCCTCGCGCACCGCAGCGCGGCTGACGTGCAGCGATGCGGACAGTTCGCGCTCGGCGGGCAGGCGCTCGCCAGCGGCGATGCCTTGCCGGGCGATCAGCTCCTGTATCCGCTCGGCGACCACACGGTACGTGCGGGGCTCGGACTGGCGGTTGGCCGATGCCTGGGATTCGGTGAGAGTGGCTGGTTGCATATCAGTCGATCCGGTAGAAGCGGCGGGCGTTCAGGCCGAATACCGCTTTCCGCTGGCGCTCGTCCAGATGCGCCAGCAACGCCTCGCTGGCACCGATCCATGCCGCGTAGTCGGAAGCCAGCGTGAGCACCGGCCAGTCGCTGCCCCACATCACGCGCTCCGGCCCGAAGGCTTGCAGCACATGCTGCGCGTAGGGACGCAACTGCTCCAGCGTCCAACCGGCACCAGCCTCCGTGACCATGCCGGACAGTTTGCATTCCACTTGCGGCAGCGCCGCCAGCTTGCTCATATCGTCCAGCCACTGTGCGTGCGGCGCGCCATCCATGGCCGGCTTGGCCAGATGATCGATCACGATCGGCAGCTCCGGGTGGCGGCGCGCGAAGGCCAGCAGCGCCGGCAGGTGGCGCGGCAGTACCAGCGCGTCGAAGCTCAGGCCATGGCGCAGCATCGCGTCCACCGCCCGGGCCAGGGCCGGATCGTCGATCCAGTCCTTGTCGTCCAGGTCCTGCAGCATGGGCCGCAGGCCGCGCAGCGCGGGATGGGTGGCCAGGGCGGCGATGCGCTCGGGCGCGTCGGACGCCTTCAAGTCCGTCCAGCCGACGACGGCTCGGATGAAACTGTGACGGTCGGCCAGATCCAGCATGTAGCGGGTATCGGCCTCGTTGGGCATGGACTGCACCAGCACCGTTGCGGCCACGCCGTTTTCCGTCAGCAGCGCGCTCAGGTCGACGGGATGGAAATCGCGGTAGATGGGGGTAAGCTCCGGCGGCGGCCATGCGCCTTTGCGCGCGGCCAGTTGCCAGAAATGCTGATGGGCGTCGATGCGCATCATGACTCCGTGTTCAAAGAGGGAAGGGCTGCCGACGGTATGATAGCGCCCGGATGCGTCACCACGGCGGCGGCCACTGCGCAACCGAATTCCGCCGCCTTGACGCTGGATGCGCCGCGCAGGCGCTGCACCAGGTAACCGGCGTTGAAGCTGTCGCCGGCGGCGGTGGTGTCCACGGCACGCACTTCCAGCGCGGGCACGTGCACCGCCTCCAGCGCCGCGCCGCCGACCAGGCAGCCGCCTGCGCCCAGCTTGAGCGCCACTTCCGGCACGCCGAGGGCGCCTATGCGCGCCAGCGCCTCCGCCGGACTGCGGTCGCCATGCAGCAGCACCTCGTCGTCAAAACTGAACAGGGCATGGGTGCAGACCTGCGCCGCGCGGTTCATCCACTCGCGCGCGGTCTTCACATCCCACAGCGCGGCGCGGTAGTTGTTGTCCAGCGCGACCCAGCCGCCGGCCGCGCGCACTTGCGCCGCCAGCGCCAGCAGGGCGGCGCGCCGCTGGTCGTCCAGGATGGCCAGCGTGATCCCGGTCAGCAGCAGCACGCGGCAGCCGGTGAGCTGCGCGCCCAGTCGCGCCAGGTGCGCGCCCGACAGCATGGACCGCGCCGCGGACTGCGCGCGCCAGTAGGTGAAACGGCGCTCGCCGCTGCCGTCGGTGGCGATCGCATACAGCCCCGCCGTGCCGCCGGCGCGGATGTCGACCAGGCTGTCGTCAATGTGCTCGGACAGCATGTGCTCGCGGATCAAACCGCTCATCGCATCGTCGCCCAGCGCACTGACGTAGCGCACCGGCATGGCCGGCGCCAGCCGCTTCAGGTAGACCGCCGTGTTGTAGCTGTCGCCGGCCGCCGCGTGGGCGATGGTGCTTTTCGTTTGCGGGCGCAGCTCCAGCATGCATTCGCCCACCGACCAGAAGGCGCCGCTCATGCCGCTTCCTGTTGCAGCGCCGCGCGCAGGCGCGGTTGCGCCAGCGTCAGGCCCAGTTCGGAGGCCAGCGCCACCACCGGCAGCAGGCGGCGCTGCTTCTTCTGCTCGTGGTTCTGGGCGATGTCGGCCAGCCGGTGCGCCAGGAAGGGATTGGTGAAGCGGTCACGCACCTGCGCCAGGTAGGCGCGCGCGATGTCGGCCTCGTCCAGCGCGTCGAACACAGGCAGCACTTCCTCTTCCCACAGCGCTTCCAGTGGCGCGCGCAGTGCGGGATCGACCATCGCCTGCAGCACCGTCTCGTCAGGCGAGCGGCGTTGTTGAAGCCACTGCTCGGCCAGGAAGGTATGGCCCAGGTTCAGCAGGAACAGCTTGCGCCGCTCATACGGTTCCAGCTGGTCCGTGACGACGATTTGTGGATGGCTGCAAGGCAGCACCATGTCCGGTTGCGCCTCGATCACCCAGATCGCGTAAGGCTCGGCCACCGCGCCGGCCGGCTCGATCGGCTCGGAGACGATGCGGTCCACCAGCGAATTGACCCACACGCAGGCGGTATTCAAATAGTCGACGAAGCCGTCGTCCGTGCGCCAGTCGCGCGCCAGCCGGCACACCAGGTCGCGCAGCACGCTGCCGTTGTTGGCCACCAGTTCGCACGGATACAGCGTGACCGGCGCGGCGCCTTGCCGGTAGCGCTGATGCAGCAGCACCAGCAGCTTGGCGGGGAAGCTGCGCGGCGGCGTGTCCGCGTCCAGTAGCGCCGGGCCGTCCTGCTCCGACAGCTCGTAGCCGCGGTCGCCCGTGTTGGAGACGATCACCCGCACCGGACCGGCGGCCAGAGCGCGCACCGCCGCCCAGTCGCGGTCCGCCTGCAGCGCGGCCTCGATGGCGGTCACGCGGTGTTCCTGCTCTACCACCGCGCCGTCCGCGCGGCCACGGATGCGCACCGGATAGCCGCCCGGCGCGTTGAACGCCGCCACCCGCTGCGCGCTCTGCGCGTTGCCGGTGGTTTGCACCACGGTGATACGGCCCAGCGCCTGTCCGCTTTCCAGCGCCTGGTGGACGAACAGGTCCACGTGCGCCTGCAGGAAGCGGCTGGTGCCGAATTGCAGAATAGGCGAGGCCATTTACACCTCGACGATGGCTTTGATGACGCCGGCGGCCGGGTCCATCCATTGCGGCAGCACCGATACGAAATCGGACAGCGTGGTGCGGTGCGTGTTCATCAGGCCTGTCGGCACCAGGCCCGCCTTCATCGCCGCCAGCACTTCGCGGAAGTCGTCGGCGGTGGCGTTGCGGCTACCCAGCAGATTGGTCTCGCGCTTGTGGAATTCCGGGTCGGCGAAGGAAATGCGGTCCAGCACGATCGACACCAGCACATAGGTGCCGCCGTGCGCGACGAATTCCAGGCCGCGCTCCATGGCCTTGACGTTGCCGGTGGCGTCGAACACCACGTCGAAGAACTCGCCGTTGGTCAGTTCCGACAGCTGCGCCTTGTCTTGCTCGCCCACCGTCACCGTGCGCGGGATGTCCAGCGCGTCGCGGCAGAAGGCCAGGCGGTCCTCGCGCCCGTCCAGCACCGTCACGTTGCCGCCCTTGAGGCGGGCGAACAGCGCGGCGGCGATGCCGATCGGGCCGGCGCCCACCACCAGCACGTTCTGGCCGGCCCGCACGCTGCCGCGCCGCACCGCGTGGGCGCCGATGGCCAGGAACTCCAGCATCGCTGCGTCGTCAAGCGAAATGCCGTCGGTCTTGAACACGAAGCGCTCGGGCAGCGTCAGGTATTCGGTCATGCCGCCGTCGCGGTGCACGCCCAGCACCTGGATGTTGGTGCAGCAATTGGTCTTGCCCTGGCGGCAAGCGATGCAGGTACCGCAGGACAGGTAGGGCATCACATAGACCTGGTCGCCGGCTTTCAGCTCGCTACCCTCGGGCGCGGTGACGATCTCGCCCGACAGCTCGTGACCCATCACGCGCGGATACTGCAGGAAGGGCTGGGTGCCGCGGAAGATATGCATGTCGGTGCCGCACAGGCCGATGCGGCGCACGCGCACCAGCACTTCGCCGGCCGCCGCTTGCGGCACCGGACGCTCCACCAGTTGCAGATCGCCGGGGGATAGGCAAACAACAGTTTTCATCATGGATTTTTCCGTATCGAGGTTGGTTGTGCTTGTATTGTACGTGATATATCGCATACAATCGAGAGGTTGCTGCCGACTTTTATCCGTAAGGGAACGATCCATGTCCACACCCACCCACTTTTCGGCCCCGTGCCTGCTGCTGATGGCGCCCGAAGACAACTGCCTGATCGCCCGCCTGCCGCTGGCGGCCGGCGAGGCGCTGGAGGTCGACGGCGCGGCCGTGATCCTGGCCGAAGACGTCCCGCTGGGCTACAAGGTGGCGCGCCGCGCGCTCAAGGCCGGCGACAAGGTGCTGCGCTACGGCGCCATCATCGGCACCGTCACGGTCGACGTGGCGCCCGGCGCCATGCTGCACACGCATAATCTCGTCAGCGACTACATCCCGACCTATACTCTGGCGTCGGACGCCCATTCCTTCATCGGGAGCACCCACTGATGTCCAACCCAGCACTGCCCGCACTGTCGGGATACTTGCGCGCCGATGGCCGCAAAGGCATCCGCAACGTCGTCGCCGTTGCCTACACCGTCGAGTGCGCGCACCACGTGGCGCGCCTGATCGTCAACGCCTTCCCCGGCCAGGAGGTGCACCTGATCGGCTTCCCCGGCTGTTATCCGAACGACTACGCCGACCGCATGATGAAGCGCCTGGCCACCCACCCGAACGTCGGCGCCGCGCTGATCGTCTCGCTGGGCTGCGAGAGCTTCAACCGCCGCGGCCTGGAAGAGGACGTGGCGGCCAGCGGCCGGCCGGTTCACACCATCACCATCCAGCAGAACAGCGGCACCCGCACCAGCGTGGCCGACGGCATCGAATGGGTGCGCTGGGCGCGCGAAGCGCTTGACGCGCAGCAGCGCGTGCCGATGGGCCTCGATGAACTGGTGGTGGCCACCATCTGCGGCGGCTCGGACGGCACCAGCGGCATCACCGCCAACCCGGCCGTCGGCGTCGCCTTCGACCAGCTGGTGGCGGCCGGCGCGGCCTGCATCTTCGAAGAGACGGGCGAACTGGTAGGCTGCGAATTCCACATGAAGCGCCGCGCCGCCACGCCCGAGCTGGGCGAGGCCATCGTCGCCTGCGTGAACAAGGCCGCGCACTACTACACGGTGCTGGGCCACGGCAGCTTCGCCCCCGGCAACGCGGACGGCGGCCTGACCACGCAGGAAGAAAAATCGCTGGGCGCCTACGCCAAGAGCGGCGCCTCGCCGATCAGCGGCATCCTCAAGCCGGGCGACCAGCCCGACACCGGCGGCCTGTACCTGCTGGACGTGGTGCCGGACGGCGAGGTGCGCTTTGGCTTCCCTAACATTTCCGACAACGCCGAAATCGTCGAGCTGATCGCCTGTGGCGCCCATGTCACGCTGTTCACCACCGGGCGCGGCTCGGTGGTAGGCTCGGCTATCTCGCCGGTGATCAAGGTGTGCGCCAACCCGGCCACGTTCGAGCGCCTGTCCGAGGACATGGACGTGAACGCGGGCCGCATCCTGAGCGGCGACGCCACGCTGGAGCAGGTCGGCGCCGAGATCGTGCAGCTGGTGGCGCAGGTGGCCAACGGCGCGCAAAGCTGTTCGGAGGCGCTGGGGCACCAGGAGTTCATCCTCACCTATAAACAATTCGAAGCGTCCGGCCCCGGATGCTTCCCCTTGAAAGCGGCCTGACATGCATGTCAACGACCCGCGCACACTGCCGCGCAGCGGCATAGCGCTGAGCAGCCTGGGACTGGGCTGCGCCCAGCTGGGCGGCCTGTATGAGGCGGTCAGCGACGCCGAGGCGCGCGCCATCGTCGATGCCGCGTGGGACCTGGGCATCCGCTATTTCGACACCGCGCCATATTACGGCTACACGCTGTCCGAGCACCGGCTGGGCGCCGCGCTGCGCGAGCGTCCGCGCGACAGCTTCGTGGTCAGCACCAAGGTCGGGCGGCTGATGCGGCCCGACGCCGGCGTGCGGCCCGGCGAATCCGGCTGGGCGCGGCCGCTGCCGCTGCGGCCGCATTTCGACTACACGTACGACAGCGTCATGCGCTCGCACCAGGACAGCCTGCAGCGCCTCGGCATGGACCGGGTCGACATCCTGTACGTGCACGACATCGGCCGCGTCACGCATGGCGACATGCACGCGCACTACTGGCAGCAGTTGACGGAAGGCGGCGGCTTCCGCGCGCTGACGCAGCTGCGCGAGGAGGGCAGCGTGGGCGCCATCGGCCTGGGCGTCAACGAATGGGAAGTGGTGGCCGACGCCATCGAAGCCTGCGATATCGACTGCGCGCTGCTGGCCGGGCGCTACACCCTGCTGGAACAAGCCGCGCTGGCGCCGCTGCTGGACCGCTGCGCGCAGCGCGGCATCGGCATCGTGATCGGCGGGCCGTTCAATTCCGGCATCCTGGCCGGCACCCGCAAGTTCAACTACGAAGACGCGCCGGCCGACATCATCGCCCGCGTCGAGGCCATCGCCGCAGTCTGCGCGCAGGCCGGCGCGCCGCTGCAGGCGGCCGCGCTGCAGTTTCCGATGGCGCATCCGGCGGTGGTGTCCTGCATCCCCGGCGCGCAAAACCCGGCGCAGCTGCGCCAGAATGCCGAGTGGTTCGCACAGCCGCTGCCCGCCGGGTTGTGGCAAGCCCTGATCGAACAGGGCCTGGTCGACCGTAATGCACCAACGCCGCAAGGCACCTGAATTTTTTGAAGTGACGTATAAGGGATATCGATGAAATTGTTACGCTTTGGCCCCAAGGGCAATGAAAAACCAGGCCTGCTCGACGCGCAGGGCAAGCTGCGCGATCTGTCCGGCGTGCTGCCGGACCTGACCTCGGCCCACCTCGGCCGCGCCAGCCTGGACCGCCTCGCGTCGATCGACGCCTCGCAGCTGCCGCTGGTCGCCGAACCGGTGCGCTACGCGCCCATCGTGGCCGACATCGGCAAGCTGATTTGCGTGGGCCTGAACTATTCCGACCACGCCGCCGAATCGGGCATGGCCGTGCCGTCCGAGCCGGTGCTGTTCGCCAAGGCCACCAGCTCCATCATCGGCTGCAACGATGCCGTGGTGCTGCCGCGCGACTCGGTCAAGAGCGACTGGGAAGTGGAGCTGGGCGTGGTGATCGGCACCCGCGCGCGCTACGTCGACGAAGACAAGGCGCTGGACTACGTGGCCGGCTATTGCGTGGTCAACGACCTGTCCGAGCGCGAGTACCAGCTCGAACGCGGCGGCCAGTGGGACAAGGGCAAGGGCTGCGACACCTTCGGCCCGGTGGGCCCGTGGCTGGTCACCGCCGACGAGGTGCGCGATCCGCAGAACCTCGACATGTGGCTGGACGTGAACGGCAAGCGCTACCAGACCGGCAACACGCGCACCATGGTGTTCACGGTGGCGCATCTGGTGAGCTACATCAGCCGCTTCATGACGCTCAATCCCGGCGACGTGATCAGCACCGGCACGCCGCCGGGCGTGGGCCTGGGCCAGAAGCCGGACCCGGTCTACCTGCGCGCGGGCGACCGTATGGCGCTGGGCATCGAAGGCCTGGGCCAGCAGAACCAGACCGTCCACGCCTGGGATCCGGCGCTGATCGACGGCTAGGCAAGTAGTGGTAATACCGCTGCGGCCCGACCGCCGCAGCGGCTGAATAATGGATAGAACATCAAGGCGCCCAAGCGCCACATACGGAGACTCCATGACACCGACCGCACCAGCAAGCGGGCATTCCTACAAGTTTGCCTTTGCGATGATCACCACCTTGTTCTTCATGTGGGGCTTCGTCCATAATCTCGACCCGATTCTGATCCCCCACCTGCGCAAGTCCTTCAGCCTGACCGTGCTGCAATCGGCGCTGGTGGATTCGGCGGTGTTCATCGCCTATTTCGTGATGGCGCTGCCCGCCGGCCTGCTGATCCGCAAGGCCGGCTACAAGAGCGCCATGATGACCGGCCTGGCGCTGTTCGCCACCGGCGCGCTGCTGTTCATTCCGGCCGCAGACACCCAGCGCTACGTGTTCTTCCTGGGCGCGCTGTTCATCATCGCCTGCGGGCTGACGGTGCTGGAGACCGCGGCCAATCCCTACATCACGCTGCTGGGCAGCCCGGAGCAGGCCACCCAGCGCCTCAACCTGGCGCAATCGTTCAACGGCCTGGCCGCCACGCTGGCGCCGATCGCCGGCGCCCGCGCCATCCTGGTCGACGGCGCCAGCGACGCCCAGCTGCAAGCCATGCCCGAGGGTGCGCGCCAAGCGCTGCTGGCGGCGGAGGCGGCCAGCGTCAAGGGCCCGTACCTGGTGATCGCGCTGGTGATCATGGCCATCGCGCTGGTGTTCTATTTCCTCAAGCTGCCGACCACCGGCGCCGCCGAGCAGGCCGCGCCCGCGCGTGGCGCCATCCTGCGCGCGCTGCGCCGCGCGCCGATCCGCCGCGCCGTCATCGCCCAGTTCTTCTACGTCGGCGCGCAGGTGTGCGTGTTCAGCTTCTTTATCCTGTATGCATCCCGCGCGGCCGGCCTCTCGCAGATCAAGGCGGCGGACTACCTGGGCTGGGGCTGCGGCGCCGCCTTCGTGGTCGGCCGCTTCGCCGGCACCTGGCTGATGAAGTTCATCGCGCCGGCGCGCCTGCTGCTGGTGTACGCGCTGGGCAGCGTGGCGCTGTCGGCGCTGGCGATGTTCTCCAGTGGCGCCGTCAGTCTGGCCGCGGTGATCGGCATCGCCTTCTTCATGTCCATCATGTTCCCCACCATTTTCTCGCTCGGCATCGGTAGCGCCGGCGCCGACACCGAGATGGGCAGCAGCCTGATCGTCATGTCCATCGTCGGCGGCGCGGTGCTGCCGCTGGTGTTCGGCGCGATCAGCGACGCCACGCATAACCTTCAATACGGCTACGCCGTGCCTCTGCTGTGCTTCCTCGTGATCGCGTGGTTCGCGCGCGCGGCGCAGCGGGAGGCCCGGCAGCCGGCCAGCATTTCATCGACAGGGAGTATCGAAGCATGTTTGAATTAACCGGCAAACGGGCGGTCATCACCGGCGGCGGCAGCGGCATCGGCGCGGCCATCGCCACGATGTTCGCGCGCAGCGGCGCCACGGTGCACATTCTCGACGTCAGCGAGGCCGCCGGCGCCGGCGTGGCGAGCGCCATCCGCGAGGCGGGCGGCCAGGCCACGGCGCACGCCTGCGACGTGACGCGCCAGGCGCAGGTGGCGGCGCTGTTCGCGCAGATCGGCGCGATCGACATCCTGATCAACAACGCCGGCATCGCCCACGTGGGCAAGGCCGACACCACCAGCGAAGAGGATTTCGACCGCGTCATCAACGTCAACGTCAAGGGCGCCTACAACTGCCTGCACGCGGCCATCCCGCTGCTGCGGCAGAACGGCGGCGGCGTGATCGTCAACATGGCGTCGGTGGCGGCGTGGGTGGCGGTGCCGGAGCGCTTCGCCTACTCCACCGCCAAGGGCGCGGTGATGGCGATGACGCTGTCGGTGGCCAAGGACTACCTGCAGGACAAGATACGCTGCAATTCGATCTCGCCGGGCCGCGTGCACACGCCGTTCGTCGACGGCTTCCTGGCCAAGAACTACCCGGGCCAGGAGGCGGAGATGTTCGAGCGCCTGTCGAAGACGCAGCCGATCGGCCGCATGGCGCGACCGGACGAGGTGGCGGCGCTGGCGCTGTACCTGTGCAGCGACGAGGCCTCGTTCATCACCGGCGCCGACTATCCTATCGACGGCGGCTTCATCACGCTCAACGCCTGATCCGCTACGGCCTCAGTGCGGGTGCGTGCTGTTTTCGCGTTGATGCAGCGCGCTGAGCATGGTGGAGCGCGACGAGTGCAGGTGGTCGCGCATCGCCGTCAGCGCGGCCGGCACGTCGCCCCGGACCAGCGGGCGCAGGATGGACAGGTGCTCCTGCACCGCATGCTGGTTGCGCGGCAGCTCGTCGCGCTTGTCCCACTGGTAGTGGTAGTGGTACACCATCGACACCGCCTCGTTCAGGTTTTCCGCGAAGCGGTTGTTCAGCAGGCCAATCAGGAAGGTGTGGAACTCGCGGTCGAGCGCGGGAAATTCGACGTGGCTCTCGGCTGATTCCTTGCCCAGCGCCTCGTGGCGCGCCAGCAGCTCCTTTAAGCGGGCGAAGGCTGGATCGTCCGGCGCCAGGCCGGCGATGCGTTCGATCGCCTTCAGCTCGAACATCTCGCGCACCTCGCCCAGCTCCTGCGCGAACTTGGTGTCGAACGCGCACAGGCGCCAGCTGCCGCGCGGCGTTTTCTCGATCAAGCCGTTGCGCGAAAAGCCGATCAGGAACTCGCGCACGGCAATGGTGCTCACGCCGGCCGCGCGCGACAGCTCGACCTCGGTGAACTCCGCGCCGGGCGGCAGGTCGCGTTCGTAGATGCGCTCCATCAGCACTTGCTGCAGTTGTTCGGTGGCGCTGTGCAGTTCGGCCACGTCGAAGTAATCGGACGGCTTGGGCTTGCGCAGCAGGAAGCGCTCCTTCATGCCCGCGATCAGGCCATGCTCGACCAGATGGGCCAGCGCGCCACGCACCGCGGTGCGGCTGCTTTCGGCGATCTCGGTCATCCGCATTTCGGTGGGCATGGCGTCGCCGACCTTCAGGTGGCTGGCGGCGTGATCGAGCAGCAGGTTGATGCTGCGCCGGGTGGTGATAGGAAGCTTGGCCATGGTGTGCGGGCAAAGTAAAGGATGCCATTTTACCCCCAATCGCCCTGCGGGCCATGGCTAAAACGGGAGAAAAGTCGTTGAATGTATAAAATATATTGCGTACAATCGGCTGCGTCGGCCACCACACTGCGGCGGCCTTTTTATTGAATGAAACAAGGATAAGCAATGGAACGTATGGGCATGGTGATCGGGATCGCTCCCGAGAAGATCGACGAATACAAGGCCTTGCACGTTGCGGTGTGGCCGCAGGTGCTGGCCACGCTGGCCGCGGCGAACGTGCGCAACTACACCATCTTCCTGCGCGAGCCGGAGAATCTGCTGTTCGGCTACTGGGAGTACCACGGCAGCGACTTCGACGCCGACATGCGCGCCGTGGCGGCGGACCCGGAGACCCAGCGCTGGTGGACCTTCTGTGAACCGTGCCAGCTGCCGCTGGCGAGCCGCGCGGAAGGCGAGCACTGGGCGATGATGCGCCCGGTGTTCCATATGGACTGAACCATTTTTTGCTTGAAAAACAACGGCGCGGCGCCCCCTGGAATCCGCCGGAATTTTTCCAAGTGCTTGATATTTATGGAATAATTTGGCATGTTCCCGGCCCGGGGCAGTTGAGTGGCGGAGTTTTCCGGGCATTACAGGGCGGCCGGGCGCCTTGGCGCCGGCATTCGGTACTAGAATTGGCCGATATGCATAAAACCACCGCCGCCACGATCGCCCGCTTTACCGACCTGCTCATGGATGCCGTGTGCATGGTCGATGCGGACGGCCGTTTTGTGTTTGTCAGCGCCGCCTGCGAGCGCATCTTCGGCTACGCCCCCCAGGAAATGGTCGGCATGCAGATGATCAATCTGGTCGCCCCGGCCGACCGCGAGCGCACCCTCGCGGCGGCGCGCGCCATCATGGACGGCCAGCCTAACGCCCACTTTGAAAACCGCTACGTCCGCAAGGACGGCAAGCTCGTCCACATCATGTGGTCGGCGCGCTGGTCCGAGGCAGACCAGCTGCGCGTGGCCGTGGCGCGCGACGTCACGGCCGCCAGGCGGGCCGAGGCGATGCAATCCGCGCTGTATGCGATCTCGGAGGCGGCGCACGCCAGCGACGACCTGCCGGCCCTGTTCCGGCACATCCACCAGATTATCGGCGACATGCTGCCGGCGCAGGGATGCGCGGTGGCCCTGCGGCGCGACGGCGCCGAAGGCATGGAGTTCTCCTATCACGTCAACGCCCATGGCTGCGGCTCGCCGCCCGCGCTGGCGTGCTGGCTGGCGGAGCAGGTGCTGCGCGGCGGACAGGCGATGCTGCTCACGCCCGCCACCGCTGCCGCGCTGCCGCCGCCATTGCAGGCGGCCGGCATGCTGCCCGATTGCTGGCTGGGCGTGCCGCTGACGACCACCCAGGGCCACATCGGCGTGCTGATGCTGCAAAGCGGCGACGGCCCGGACCAGTCCAGCTACAGCGACCAGGACCGGGAATTGCTGCTGTTCGTGTCCACGCAGGTGGCCACGGCGATCCAGCGCAAGCAGCTCAATTCCAGGCTGCGCTTCATGGCCCAGCACGACGAGCTGACCCAGCTGCCCAATCGCCGGCTGTTCCTCGACCGCCTGCAGATGGCGGTGGCGCGCGCCCAGCGTCACCAGGGCAGGCTGGCGCTGCTGTTTGTCGACCTGAACAAGTTCAAGCAGATCAACGACGAACACGGCCACGCCTGCGGCGACCTGCTGTTGCGCGAAGTGGGGCACCGGCTCAAGCACTGCGTGCGCGAATCGGACACCGTGGCGCGGCTGGGCGGGGACGAGTTCGTCATCATCGTGGAAGAAGTGCTGGTGGCCGACGACACCCTGCAGATCGTGAACAAGATCCACCAGGTGCTGTCGGCGCCGATGCTGCTGGCCACCGGGCTGGGACTGACGGTCACCGCCAGCGTCGGCGTCGCGCTCTGTCCCGAGCATGGCGCCGACCCCGAGCAGCTGATGCGCTACGCCGACCAGGCCATGTACGCCGCCAAGCAGACGGAGGAACACTCCGGCTAGGCCGGCGCGATGCCGTCCACGGGCCGCTTACGGCGCCAGCGACGGCACGGCGGCCGCCATCTCCAGCCGGATCACGGTGTCGACCGGGTCGCGCTCGGCCGCCGGCACCTCGACCGATACGCCGCCGGCGGTTTGCTCGAACTGCACCTTGCGCCCGTCCATGCGGCTGGCCGAGACGACGCGCTGCGCCAGCGGCGGCAGGTTCAGGCGCTGCTGCGGCCACGCCAGCACGTGCAGGTAGACGTCGCGGCCCTTGACGGTTGAGCCGTACACGCCATCCACCGGCTGATAGGGGCCGGGACGGGTGTCCTGCAGGCTGGCGCCGTTGCGCGTCATCCACGCGCCCAGCGCGCGCAGCGTCGCCACCTGGTCGACGGGAATATCGCCGTCCGGGTCCGGGCTCATGTTGGCGAGCACATTGCCGTTGCGGGTGACCGCGTCCACGATCAGCCGGATCGCGCGGTCCGGCGCCATGGCGCCGCCGCCCGGCGTGTAGCCCCAGGCCCGGAACGACAGCGAGAACGTCTTTTCCCACGGCTTGGCCCGCACCGGACCGGTGATCGGCGCATCGCCTTCCTCGGTATCGAAATCGCCCTGCCAGCCCGAGCGCGGATTGATCACCACCTTCGGCTGGTGCTCGCGCACCATCTTGTTGAGGATCTCCGGCTGCCAGAACCAGGCCGCGTCCGCGTCCGAGCCCTGGTGCGCCAGCCAGCCGCCGTCGTACCACAGGATGTCGACCGGGCCGTAATTGCTCATCAGCTCGCGCACCTGGCCGTAGCCCTGCTGCTTCATCAGCGCGGCGTTGGCGCTCAGTTCGCGCGGCGCGAAATAGCCGGGGAAGCGCCAGTCCATCGGCGAATAATAGATGCCCACCTTGAGGCCCTGCGCCCGCGCCGCCCGCGTGTAGCCGGCGATGAAGTCGGTATGGGCGGCCGCGTGCATGGCGTCGTACTGGCCGTAGCTGGACGGGCTGTCGAACATCGCGAAGCCGTCGTGGTGGCGCGCCGTCATCACCATGTAGCGCGCGCCCGCGTCCTTGGCCAGCGTGGCCCAGCCCTCCGGCCGGAAGTGCGCCGGGTGGAAGTCCTTGGCCAGCTTCGCGTACTCGGCCGCCGGCACCTTGTCGTTGTACATATGCCATTCGCCCTTGCCGGGCAGCGCGTACAGGCCCCAGTGGATGAAGATGCCGAGCTTGGCGTCGCGCCACCAGGCCATGTCCTGGGCGGACAGGCGCAGCTCCGGCGCCAGCGTGCCGGAATCGGCCAGGGACTTGGCGGCCGAGCGCTGCTCGTCGGTGAGCCCGGCCTGGGCAAACGCCGGCTGCGGCGCGTGGGCCGCCACGCAGCAGGCGAGGGCGGTCAGCAACCGCAGGTATTTACGCGTCATAAATTCCATTCAAAAATAGGGATCCGATGGGTATCCGATTCTGTCCGCGCAGTGCGGGTGCGGCAATTGCAAAAAGCATCAACGTCGCCAACAAAATTGCCGCACAGCCGCTGGAATTACGTAAATCACCAATCCACTTAACGAAATGTACTAACGGTTCCAATCCATGTTTCGGATAGGCAGCGCAGATGCTAGCATCCCGCCAATAATTCCCGAAGGAGACCTAGCAATGCACCATTTCCGTCCTATCTGTCTGGCGGCAATCGCCTCGATCTGCCTGCCGCTGGCGGCCGCGTCGGCGGCCCACGCCGGCCACCCGGCGCCGCGCCGCATCGCTGTCGACGTCGCCCAGGCGCTGCAGCCGCTCGACCGCTTCTACGACCTGTCGGTCGGCTCCGACTATCCCGGCACGCTGCAGCGCGACGACAGCATGGCGCACCTGAAGACCACGGTCGATGAACTGGGTTTCCGTTACCTGCGCTTCCACGCCATCTTCCACGACGTGCTGGGCACCGTGCGCGTCGAGAACGGCCAGACCGTCTACGACTGGACCAAGCTGGACCAGCTGTACGACAAGATGCTGGCGCGCCACATCAAGCCTTTCGTCGAGCTGGGCTTCACGCCCGAGGCCATGGCGACTTCGCAGAGCAAGATCTTCTACTGGCAGGGCAACACCTCGCATCCCGATCCGGCCAAATGGAAGGACCTGATCGCGGCCTTCGTGCGCCACATCGAGCAGCGCTACGGCCAGGAGGAGGTGCGCAGCTGGTTCTTCGAAGTGTGGAACGAGCCCAACCTGGACGGCTTCTGGGAGCACGCCGACCAGAAGGCGTATTTCGAGCTGTATGACCTGACTGCCAACACCATCAAGGCCTTCGATCCGGCGCTGCGCGTGGGCGGGCCGTCCACCGCCGGCGCCGCCTGGGTGCCGGAATTCCTCGACCATGTGGCCAAGAGCGGCGCCGCCGTCGATTTCGTCACCACCCACACCTACGGCGTGGACGGCGGCTTCCTCGACGAAAAAGGCGAGGGCGACACCAAGCTGTCGCCGTCGCCGGACGCCATCATCGGCGACGTGCGGCGCGTGCGCGAGCAGATCTCCGCGTCCAAATTCCCCAAGCTGCCGATGTACTTCACCGAGTGGAGCACCAGCTACACGCCGCGCGACCTGGTGCACGATTCCTACATCAGCTCGCCGTACATCCTCAGCAAGCTCAAGGCCACCAAGGGGCTGGTGCAGGGCATGAGCTACTGGACCTACACCGACCTGTTCGAAGAGCCGGGTCCGCCGAGCAAGCCGTTCGAAGGCGGCTTCGGCCTGCTCAATCCGCAGGGCATCCGCAAGCCCGCGTACTTCGCCTACAAATATCTGCACGCGCTGAGCGGCAACGAGATCCCGGTCGCCGACGCGCAGGTGATGGCGTCCTCGGACGGCCGCAAGGTGACCGCGCTGGTGTGGGACTTCCAGCAGCCGGAGCAGAAGGTCAGCAACCGGCCGTTCTACGGCCGCCTGGTGCCGTCGTCGCCGTCGGCGCCGCTGGCCGTGCATTTCGACCATGTCCAGCCCGGCAAGTACCGCCTGCAGGTGCGCCGCACCGGCTTCCGCTCCAACGACGCCTACTCGGCCTACATCGAGATGGGCGCGCCGAAGACGCTGACCCCGGCCCAGGTCGACCAGCTGCAGGCGCAGACCCGCGACCTGCCCGAGACCGACCGCGTGGTCAAGGTCGGCAAGGGCGGCGCCGTCGATGTCAAGGTGCCGATGCGCAGCAACGACGTCGCCCTGGTGACGCTGACGCGGGAGGATTGAGCATGACGCGTCGTCTGCTGAAAATCGCCGCCGCCTGCACGCTGGCGCTGGCCACGCTCGGTCCCGCGCCCGCCTGGGCGCAGGGCGGGGCTGTGCCCGGCCATCCCGACTGGCCGGGCGCCGGCCAGCTGTTCGTCGGCACCTGCTACCAGCCGGTCGACCGTAGCCGCGAGCAGATCAAGCGCGACATCGCCTTGATGCAGCAGTCCGGCTTCAAGGTGGTGCGCATGGGCGACTTGTCGTGGGACTATTTCGAGCCGTCCGAAGGCAAGTTCGAGTTCGCCACCTTCGACTGGATCATGGACCAGATGCAGGCCGCCGGCATCCGCGTCATCGTCGACATCGCGGGGCTGCCGGCGCCGCTGTGGCTGCACCACAAATACCCCGGCGTCAACCTGGTCACGCAGCAGGGCAACCGCCTCGACGCGGCCGAGCGCTACATGAACAATATCAGCGACCCGGACTACAAACGCCTGGTGGCCCGCTTCGCCGACAAGCTCACCAAACGCTACGCCAAACATCCGGCGCTGCTGGCCATCGGCTTCGACAATGAGATCGGCAACGGCTACATGTCGTACTCCGAGGCGGACCGCAAGCGCTTCATAGTCTGGCTGAAGAAGAAGTACGGCAATCTGGACACGCTCAACCAGGCCTGGGCCACGCAGCGCTGGTCGCGCCACATCGGCGACTGGGACGAGGTGCGCCTGCCGTACGCGGACGGCCCCGGCGCCTACGAGCGCCTGATCGACCTGCGCCGCTACTGGTCCGACGTCACCGTCGGCGCACTGACGGACCTGGAAACGATCCGCCAGAAGAACACGCCGGACAAGCCGGCCATCTCCAACCTGTGGGACAGCGCCGGCCGCAAGGGCTTCGACTACCTGTCGACCTACCGCCAGTACGCCCACTACGGCGCCATGGGCTTCTACCCAGGCTCGCCGATCGGCTCCGGCTTCGAGGCGCTGATGATGAAGGGCGCCATGTCGACGCCGATCTGGTTCAACGAGTTCACCGCCGGCGGCCCGGGCTACTACGGCACCAAGGGCCGCTCGCGCATGTGGGCGCACTTCGGCCTGCTGCTGGGCGCGCAGACGGTGCTGGCGTGGACCTACAACAGCCACCTGGGCGGCGAGGAGCAGGCCCTGTTCGGCCTGCTGGACCACGACGACCGGCCATCGTGGAAGCTGGGCGAGTTCGCCACCATCGCGGCCGACTTCGCCAAGCTGCAAAAGCTGGGCTTCCCGCGCATGACGCAGCCGAAGGTGGCCTTCGCCTACTCGTTCGACAATATGCAGGCGACCAACCCGCCGCCGGCGGACAACAACACCGTGCGGCCCTACATCAGCACGCCATACCTGACGCAGGCGCACAACGCCTTCGAGCCGCTGTTCAAGGACAACATCGACGCGGCCGTCATCAACATCGCGCACGAGGACCTGAGCCGCTACAGCCTGCTGGTGGTGCCGGGTCTGTACCTGATGGACCAGGCCAGCGCCGACGCCATCCGCAAGTTCGTCGGCGACGGCGGCACGGTGATCATGACCGCGCTGTCGGACAAGGTCAACGAGCACAACCAGTGGTTCAACACGCCGCTGCCGGGCCGCCTGACCGACGTGTTCGGCCTGCGCACCAACGAGTTCTACAACGGCGGCACGCTGATGACCAAGATCGGCGACGAGGAAGTCAAGGGCAGCATCGGCAACTACGAGGTGCTGGAGCCGTCCACCGCGCAGGTGCTGGCGCGCTTCATCAACGTCGACGGCACGCCGCCGTCGATCACGGTCAACAACTACGGCAAGGGCCGGGCGATCTATGTCGCCACGCCGGCCCAGCCGCAGATCATGGGGCCGCTGTACCGCCAGCTGTACGCCAGCCTGGGCATCGTGCCGGGGCCGAAGACGCCGGACGGGGTCTACGCCCGCACGGTCGAGGGCCGCACGCTGTACGTCAACACCACCGGCGAGGCCAAAGACATCGCGATCGATGGCGCCATGACGGGTGTACTGGGCGGCAAGCAGTGGTCCGGCACGCTGCGGCTGGAGCCGTTGGGCGTCGAACTGCTGGCCAGATAAGAAGCTCGTCGTCCGGTGGTATGGGACGACGAGTTTTTCAATCAGCCTTGCGGCGGACCCGGAATGGTTTTTGTGAAAAGTTCAAACCAGTCGTCGCCCAAAACGGGTAGTCGTCTCTGGTGCCGGCCATGACCTCCATCCAGGTGACCGCGCTGATTGCTGGCTTGTCCCAATATTCCAGCTCCTCGATTGCCGGTGGGTATCCCTTAAGGGCGTCTATAAGTATGTTGGTGTCGAAAAGGACTAGCGCCATTCGGACCTCAACTCCAATTGATAGGTCAGGCCGTCAGCGGGAATGTCGGTGCGGTTGGCCCAGATGCCGGCGACGCGGCGCAAAGCCTCCACGCGACGCTTGCGTGCTTGAGCAAGCGAGTTGTCTTTTGGCGTGTCTTTTGCCGTCGAGTCGAGCGATTGGTCGTCTTCGTGATGAATGAAGGCTGTCATGGCGCACCTCCGTGCCTGTTGATGTCAACTAGTGTAACGCATTCCCCTTGCTCAGGTATTTGCCAATTATACGCCCCGCCATTGTGGCGGGGCGCTTGCGGTGGGATGCTCAGTTAGCCGAGGTGCCGTACAGGATGCCGCGGCCGTTGGTGCCGATGTACACCGTGCCGAAGGTTTTCGGATCGCCGGTGATCACGTGGTTGGTGCCGTACCACTGGTGCTGGTCGTCATTGATGCGCACCCAGGTATTGCCGCCGTCGGTGGAGCGGTGGATGCCCCATACGCCGTTGGCCGTGCCTTCCACATACATGGCCGGATAGCTGGAGCCGGCAGCTGCCTTGCCGAAGCCCAGCGCCCCCGCCTGCGTCACGCCGGGCGCCTTGACCCAGGCGCCCCAGCCCGAGGTGGTGGTGTGGTACAGGCCGGTGTAGGTGACCAGCCACACGTCGCCGCCCTGGCCGGCCGGCGCGACCAGCTGGTCGCCCCAAGCGATCAGGCCGGCGTTGGTGGTGGCCCAGGTCGCGCCCTTGTCGCTGCTGGCGTAGAACGCGCCGGTCTCGCGCTTGTAGGCGTAGAACAGGTTGGCGTTGTAGCCGTCGGCGACGATCTTCACGTTGTTCGGCAGCGCGCCGTTGAGCGAATTCCACGAATAGGCGTTGTTGTTGGAATAGGCCGGCGGCGCGTCCTTGGGCGCCCATAGGATGGACGAGCCGTCGGCGTTCACCGCGACACTGCCGCCCCCGTCGACGGCGGTGCCGTTGCTGTTGAACGCGCTCCAGCTGTAGCCGCCGTTCCACGAGATGGCGCCGAAGTGCTTGACGGCGCTGTAGGCATCGTTCCCGACCCGTACCACGTAGGTGGAGTCGGTCTTCTTGTAGTCCATGCCGGTGACGTTGTTGCAGGTCGGATTCGAGAACGACTGGGCCGGCGCCGTGGTCACGCTGTTGTGGACGAAACCGCAGACGTCGCCGCCGCCGCTGATCAGCGGCGTCGAGCCGTACTGGTTGGCCGGCGGCGAGATCAGCGCGTTGAGCACGGTTTCCTCGATGCCGTTCTCGCCGTAGGCCCAGGCCGGATTGGCGGCGGTCAGGTTGTTGCTCTCCATGATGCCGCCGCCGGAGGTGACGAAGGCGTGGTTGGTGTTGAACGGGTCCAGCACCGAGGCGCTCCAGTTGCCCAGATTGTGGATGGGGCCGTACACCGTGTTCCACGGCGCCGCGCTGCTGTCGAAGGTGGCGTTGGCCACCAGGTCGGTCCAGTGGGCGCCGCCGTCGGTGGACACATAGGCGGTTTCGCCCTGGGAGTCGTAGCGGTCGATGGTGTTGACCATCAGCCGGCCCGGATGGCTGGGATCGACCGACAGGCCGGAAAAGCCCCAGCTGTATTCGCCGTTGGTGTTGTTGCTGCTCCACGGCGTGATATAGGCCCACTGGTTGTTGGCGATATCGTACTTCCACACCTGGCCCTTGGTCAGGCCGTCGGGGCCGTAGTGTTCCCACACCTTGCCGTTGCCGTCCGTGTTGCTGGTCCAGGCCGCGAACGTGATGTAGAGATTGCCGTCCGGCCCGATCTGGCCGCGCTGCGGCAGCAGGCCGCCCGGTCCGCCCCAGACCGGCGACCAGCTGTTGCCGCCGTCGGTGCTCTTGTACAGTTTGGAGCCGGTCTGCTCGACGGTTTTGGTGTTGATGCCGGCGAAGAGGACGGGGGTGGCCTGCCCGTTGGTGCCGGAGCCCTTGTGGAAGGCGACGAAGGAGATGCCGGCGCCGGTGCCGTCGTTCGACAGGGCAGGGAAGCCGCTTACCCTGGACCAGTTGCTGCCGCCGTTACTGCTTTTCCACAGCCCGTTGCTGCTGGCGCTGCCCGCGTAGTTGCCGGTGCCGTAGAACAGCACCGAGCCCTGGTTGGGATCGACCATCAGGCGCTCGCCCACTTGCCGGCCGGGCTCGTTGCCGCCGGCCGTAAAGCCCAGCGGCACCTGCGTGAACGTGCTGCCCTGGTTGTTGGAGATCATCAGCGTGGCGTTGCCGCCGCTGTAATAAATGCCGCCGACCAGGTACAGCTTGCTCGGATCGCGCGGATCAACGGCGATGGAGTCGATGCCGCTCATATTGAATTGCGCCGACGAGATCCAGTCGTTGAGCGGGGTCCAGGTTTTGCTGCTGGCGTTGTAGCGGTAGGCGCCGCCGACGTCGGTGCGGGCGTAGAACAGGCCCTGCTGGCCGGGGTGGGCGATGACGCCGGGCACATAGCCGCTGCCGCCGATCTTGACGTTGTTCCAGCTATAGGCCGGTCCGGCCGCCTGCGCCGGCATGGCGATGATGTTGGCGGCAAACAGGGATAGCAGCAACGCGCTGTAAAGCAATGGTTTTTTCATTTAGTTATCGCTTTCAATGAGTCCAACAATGAAAGCCTGGCATCTGGTGCTTAGGGTGTCTCCTCTATCTCCAGTTGGCCAAGCGTGAAGCGCCCCAAGCGGGGCAGCTGGAATTCAGTGTGATCAAACCAGGCGGGCACCGCAATCATGAAAAATGCCAAAGCCAAATTGAAATTGAAGGACGCGGGCAGGCTTGCGGAAGTTATGGAAATCATCAAGCGGCCGAACGATATTTAACAGCCAGCACGGCGCCTGTGCCGCATGCCTGTGGCCGGTGCTAGCATCGCCGCCTGCATCGACAAATAGAATGAGGAGACCATACCCATGCGGTATTTCCAGCACCTGTGCCTGAGCGCGCTCGCGTCCATCTGCCTGCCGCTGGCGGCATCCGCGGCCGATGCGATTCCCTATGCGACGGAGCACGTGATCGCTGCCGGCGACAGCGCCGCCACGATCGCCGAGAAGGCGGCCAAGGTGCTGCCGCGTCCCAACCAGAGTGCCTGGATGCGGCTGGAACGCACCTTTTTCCTGCACTTCGGCGTCAACACCTTCAATGAAGTGGAGTGGGGCAGCGGGCGCGAGGCGCCGTCGCTGTTCAACCCCAGCGCGCTGGACGCGCGCCAGTGGCTGGGCGCCGTCAAGCAGCTCGACGGCAAGATGATCGTGCTGGTGGCCAAGCACCACGACGGCTTTGCCATGTGGCCCAGCCGCTACACCGCGCACTCGTCGGCCGCCAGCCCGTGGCGCGGCGGCAAGGGCGACCTGGTGCGCGAGGTGGCCGACGCCGCGCGCGCGGCCGACGTCAAGCTGGGCATCTACCTGTCGCCGGCCGACCTGTACCAGCTCAAGAGCAACCCGTCCAATCCGGCCGGCTACTATGGCAACGGCAGCCCGGCCGTGATGTCGGCCATCCCCACCGACCCGGCCAGCTTCCAGAGCGACCCGTCCCGGGGCCGTGCGCCGGCGCCGGGCTTCCGGTCCTACCGCTACCGGGTCAACGACTACAACCGCTACTTCCTCAACCAGCTGTACGAGCTGCTGACCCAATACGGCCCGGTGCACGAGGTGTGGTTTGACGGCGCCAATCCCGACCCCAGCGTGGCGGAGACCTACGACTATGAGGCGTGGTACGACCTGATCCGCAAACTGCAGCCGCAGGCCGTCATCATGGGCAAGGGCCCGGACGTGCGCTGGGTCGGCACCGAAAGCGGCTACGGCCGCACCACCGAATGGAGCGTGATCCCGCTGCCCACCGCGCCCGCCCAGTTCCGCTGGCCCGACATGCAGGGCGGCGACCTTGGCGGCACTGCCCAGCTCAAGCCGGGCGCGCACCTGTGGTGGTATCCGGCCGAGACCAACGTCACCATGCTGGCCAACGGCCAGTGGTTCTGGGCCCGCGACAAACGGCCGCGTCCGGTCACGCAGCTGGTGGACATCTTTTACTCGTCGATCGGCCGCAATGCCAACCTGATCCTGAACCTGTCGCCCGACCGGCGCGGCCTGCTGCCGGACGACCAGGTCGCCGCGCTGGGCCAGGTGGGCGAGATCATGCGCGCCACCTTCGCCACCGACCTGGCGGCCGGCGCCCACGCATCGGCCGACCATGCCGCGCCGCGCCACGCCGCCGGCGCCGCGCTGGACGGCAAACTCGACACCTGGTGGGAGGCCGCCCCCGGCCGCACGGATGGCACGCTGACGCTGGCCCTGCGCAAGCCGGCCCGCTTCGACGTAGTGTCGCTGCAGGAGGCGGTGGACCAGCGCGGCCAGCGCATCGCATCGTTCGCCATCGACACCTGGGACGGCGCGGCCTGGGTCGCGGCCCAGCCCATCGCGACGGACGAGCTGACCACGGTCGGCCACCGCCGCCTGGTGCGGCTGAAATCGCCGGTGACCACCGACCGCGTGCGGGTGCGCATCACCGGCGCGCGGCTGGCGCCGACCCTGGCCGAGGTGGGCCTCTACCTGCAATCGACCGAGCTGCTGCCGCCGGCCATCGCCGACCGCGACGCCGACGGCAGGGTGGCCATCAGCCATCCGGGCGGCGGCACCATCGTCTACACCACCGACGGCTCCGCGCCCGTGGCCGGCTCGCCGGTGTACAGCGCGCCGCTGGCGCTGGCGGCCAGCGGCACGGTGCGCGCCGCGCGGCTGCTGCCCGACGGCCGCCTCGGCGTGGCCGGCCGGCGCGAGTTCATCGGCCTGTCGCCGCGCGGCTGGAAGGTGGTGGCGGTCGACAACGAAGACGCCAGCCAGCCGGCCATGTACGCCATCGACGGCGATCCGTCCACGTTCTGGAATACCCGCTGGGGCGCCGACGTCAAGCTGCCGCACGCCATCACGGTCGACATGGGCCAGGCGCACCGCATCGCCGGCCTGGTCTACCTGCCGCGGCAGGACGGCCAGCTCGGCGGCACGGTCGAGAACTACCGCTTCGACACCAGCGAGGACGGCGCGCACTGGACCGCCGCCATCGAGCGCGGCACCTTCGCCAACATCCGCAACAACCCCGACAGCCAGCAGGCGCGCTTCGCGCCGGTCAACGCGCGCTACTTCCGCTTCACCGCGCTGGACGAGGTGTGGCGCGGCGGCGCGACCAACGCGGCGGAATTGTCCGTGATACCGGCCGCCGCGAACGGTGTGGGGCCCTGAGTTTTGCATGGATGCGCCGGTTGTCCATTTTCGCTGCCGGCGTTGATCTTTTTTGTAATTGCCGTGTCACGGCAAGGTCGACAGAATGCAGTCTTCAAGAAGAAGGAGACTCCAGTGAAACGATATTCCTGCGCCATCGCCGTGGCCACGGCGATCCTGCTTGCCGCCGGCGTTACCGCCTGCAGCGGTGGCGGTGCGCCATCGGCAGAGGTCGCCGCCGCGACCGCGACCACCACGGTGGTCGCAACCCCGAGCGGCATGCGCGCCATGACCAGCACCGAGCTGGCGAAGCTGATGTCGCCCGGCATCAACCTCGGCAACACGCTCGAAGCGCTGCCCAATGAAACCGCCTGGGGCAATCCAGTGCCGACCCAGACCCTGATGAACGCGTACAAGGCTGCCGGCTTCAAGACCGTGCGCATTCCGATCTCGTGGAGCCAGTACGCCGATGCCGACAACAACATCAGCGCGGTGTGGCTGGCCCACGTGCGCCAGGTGGTGGACTACGCGCACACCGCCGGCCTGTACACGGTCATCAACATCCACTGGGACGGCGGCTGGATGAACCACACCACCTACGACCGGCAGGCCGCGATCAACGACAAGCTGACGCGCTTCTGGACGCAGATCGCCAACTATTTCAGGAACGACGACGACACCTTGCTGTTCGCCGGCACCAACGAGGTCGGCCAGGACAATACCTACGGCGCGCCGACGGCCGAATACGCGGCTGTGCAGAACGGTTTCAACCAGACCTTCGTGAACGCGGTGCGCGCCACCGGCGGCAACAACGCGCTGCGCCACCTGGTGGTGCAGGGCTACTTTACCAACATCGACAGCACGGCCGCCACCAACACGGTGCCGAAGGACACGGTCGCCAACCGGCTGTTCATGGAAGTGCACTACTACGACCCCTTCCATTTCACGCTCGACAACGACAGCAAGATCTGGCAGTGGGGCGCGCAGGCGACCGACCCGGCGGCGGTGGAGTCATGGGCCAACGAAGCGTGGGCCGACGCCGAGTTCCAGAAGATGAAGACCGCCTTTGCCGACAAGGGCGTGCCGGTGCTGCTGGGCGAGTACGGCGCCGGCATCAAGGCCGCGTATCCCGGCATGGACGTGTACCGCAAGGCCTGGGACCAGTACATCACGCAGTCGGCTTTCCGGCATGGACTGGTGCCGGTCTACTGGGACACCGGCGGCATGATAGACCGAAAGACGGGCGCCCAGCTGGACCCCGACGTGATCGCAGCAATCATAAAGGCAAGCAAATGAAGACGACCAAACCAATTATCGCGCTGTGTGCGCTCGCTGTTTCCATCGCCTGCGCGCAAGCCGGCGAACTGCCGCGCCTGGTGCAGAACGATGGCCACCATGCGCTGATCGTCGATGGACAGCCGTTTACCATGCTGGGTGTGCAGGCGCATAACTCCAGCAACTATCCGGCCGCGCTCGGCAAGGTATGGGCCGCCGTCAAGGATGCCCACGCCAACACGCTGGAGATCCCGGTGGCCTGGGAGCAGATCGAGCCGGTCGAGGGCAAGTTCGATTTCGGCTACGTCGACACGCTGGTGGCCGAGGCGCGCCAGAACAAGGTGCGGCTGGTGCTGCTGTGGTTCGGCACCTGGAAGAACACCGGGCCGGCCTATACGCCCGAGTGGGTCAAGTTCGACAACCAGCGCTTCCCGCGCATGATAGACAAGGATGGCAAGAACAGCTATTGCCTGTCGCCGCTGGGTGAGCAGACGGTCAAGGCCGACACCAAGGCCTTTGTCGCCCTGATGGGCCACCTGAAGCAGATCGACGCGGCGGACCATACCGTGATCATGGTGCAGGTTGAAAACGAAGTCGGCACCTACGGCACCGTGCGCGACTTCAGTCCGAAAGCCGAGGCCGCATTCCGCCAGCCGGTGCCGGCGGCGGTGTTGGCGCGCAAGAAGCCGCCGGTGCCCGGCGCGGCCAGCGGCAGCTGGTCGCAAGTCTATGGTCCGTATGCGGACGAGTATTTCCACGCCTATGCGATCGCCAGCCATATCGAGCAAGTGGCCAAGGCGGGGCGCGCGGTGTACGACCTGCCGATGTACGTCAACAACGCGCTGCGCGATCCGCTCGAGACTATGGCGCCGTGGAAGGGAAACTTCGCCAGCGGCGGTCCGGGCTATGACGTGATCGACATCTACAAGGCCGCCGCGCCGCACATCGACGTGGTCGCGCCGGACATCTACCTGCCCGAGTCCAACAAGGTGGCGGCCACGCTGGAGCAGTTCAAGCGCCGCGACAACGCGCTGTTCGTGCCGGAGATGGGCAATGCGCAAACCTACGCGCGCTACGTCTACCAGATCCTGGGCCGCGGCGCGATCGGGGTGTCGCCGTTCGGCGTCGACTACGCCGACTACAGCAACTATCCGCTCGGTTCCAAGCTCAAGGATAAAGCTATGGCCGAGCCCTTCGGCAAGATCTACGCCGCGTTCAGTCCGATGGCGCGGCAGTGGGCACGCTGGGCGCTGGAGGGCCGCACCGACGGCCTGGCCGAAACCGAGGCGCGCACGCCGCAGAGCCTGACGTTCAAGGGCTGGAACATCAAGGCCTCGTTCCGCGAATGGCAATTGGGCGGCCAGCCCGATCCGGCCCATATCACGGATGCGCCGCCGGGCACGGAGTCGCCGTCGGGCGGCGTGGCGGTGGCGCAGATCGGCGACAACGAGTTCATCCTGTTCGGCCAGCATGTGCGCATCCATCTCGAAGGCACTGGCGCCAACGCCGGCAAGCCGTATATGTACGCCCGCGTCGAGGAAGGGCATTTCGACGCGCAGGGCAAGTGGGTCATGGAGCGCAACTGGAACGGCGACCAGACCGACCACGGCCTCAACTTCACCGGCCAGCCGGTGACGCTGAAGGTCAGGATGGGGAGTTATTGACGACCGCGCCGGTGCAGTGGCCTGATGGTTTTCGCAAGTTTGGCCGAACATTAACGTGCCAGCATCAGGATTACAACAGGCCAACGAAATTCCCTGCACGGTTGAAATTTATCTTACAAAATCAAGTAGTATCTGATCCAAAGTCGAGCCGCCCGGCGTGGAGACGCCGTCTCTCATACTGGTCAAGGAGTGCTTATGATTCAGATAAAAACCTCACGGCAGTTGCAGCTGGAGCGGGATGCATTCGAGGCCGCCACCGATAAGAACCTCACGCGGGTGCTGATCGCGGCGGCGGGCGGCGACTTCTCCCAACGGGTGGACAGCGAGGCCTTGCCGCCCGCCCTGGCCAAGGCGGGCGGCGCCGTCAATCGCCTGCTGGACAACCTGCAGGCGGTTCGCACCGAGATGACCCGGATGAGCGCGGAGCATGAAAAGGGCGACATCGACGTGGCGATCGACGCGCACCGGTTCGAGGGCGATTTCCGCACTATGGCGCAGGGCATCAACGCGATGGTCGAGTCGCACATCGCCACCAAAAAAACCGCCATGGGTGTGTTCAGGGAATTTGGCCGCGGCAACTTCGACGCCACGATGGACAAGCTGCCCGGCAAGAAGGCCTTCATCAACGACACCATCGAGCAGGTGCGCGGCAATCTCAAGGGCCTGATCGCCGAGATGAACCGGATGTCGTCGGAGCACGACAAGGGCGACATCGACGTGATGATCGACGCCCAGAAATTCGAGGGCGATTTCCGCAACATGGCGCAGGGCATCAACAACATGGTGGCGGGCCACATCGCGGTCAAGAAGAAGGCCATGGCCTGCGTGAAGGCTTTTGGCGAGGGCGATTTCAGCGCCCCGCTGGAAACCTTCCCGGGCAAGAAGGCGTTCATCAATCAGACCATCGAGCAGGTGCGCGCCAACCTGCTGGCCCTGATCGAGGACACCGGTACCCTGGCCAAGGCGGCGCAGGCCGGCGAGCTCGACACGCGCGCGGACGCCGCCCGGCATGCCGGCGACTTCCGGCGCATCGTGCAGGGTGTGAACGGTGCGCTCGACGCCATCGTCACCCCGCTGCGCGAGGTCCAGCAGGTGCTGGGAGGCATGGAAGCGGGCGATTTGACCAAGACCATCCGCGGCGACTACCATGGCGCGTTCGCCGAGCTGAAGACCGCCGTCAACAGCATGGCCGCCAAGCTGGCCGAGGTGGTGCACGAGGTGTCCAGCGGCGCCGCCGCGCTGGCCAACGCGTCCGAGGAGGTCAGCTCCACCGCGCAGTCGCTGGCGCAGGCGGCCAGCGAGCAGGCCGCCGGCGTCGAGGAGACCAGCGCGTCGATCGAGCAGATCACCGCCTCGATCTCGCAGAACACCGACAACGCCAAGGTCACCGACGGCATCGCCACCAAGGCAGCGGTGGAGGCGGCGCAGGGCGGCACGGCGGTCAAGGAAACGGTGTCGGCGATGAACCAGATCGCCAAGAAGATCAGCATCATCGACGATATTGCCTACCAGACCAATCTGCTGGCCCTGAACGCGGCGATCGAAGCGGCGCGCGCCGGCGAGCACGGCAAGGGCTTCGCGGTGGTGGCGGCAGAGGTGCGCAAGCTGGCCGAGCGCAGCCAGGTGGCGGCGCAGGAGATCGGCGAGGTGGCGATCAACAGCGTGAAGCTGGCGGAAAAGGCCGGCTCGCTGCTCGACGAGATGGTGCCGAACATCAAGAGGACCTCGGATCTGGTGCAGGAAATCACGGCGGCGTCGGAGGAGCAGGCCGCCGGCGTGGACCAGATCAATTCGGCGGTGGGCCAGTTGAGCCAATCGACCCAGCAGAACGCGGCCAGTTCGGAGGAGCTGGCCGCTACCGCCCAGGAGATGAGCGGCCAGGCCGAGCAGCTGAAGCAGACCATGTCGTTCTTCAAGCTGGCAACGGCGAAACGCGCCGGCGCACCGGCGCTGGCGCCGTCGCCGGCCTGGGATGGCGTTGCCAAGCACGAGGCGCGCAAGGTGGTCGCCAACGGTGCGGCCAAGGCGCTTGGCGGCCCGAACGAACAGCGCTTCACGCGGTTCTAGGGCTGCGCCTCTCAGAACGGCGGCAGGCTGCGGCGGCCCTTGACGGTCAGCTGCAGCTTGACGCCGGATGACGGCCGCGTGACCGTGGCGCCGGCCGGCTGTCCGCCGCCCACCCACACGGTGGCAGGCCCGGCTTCGACGCTGCGGTTGCCGGCCGCGTCCACCGTGCTCAATGCCTTGCCTTCCAGCTTGAAGCTCACCTTCCGGTGCTCGCCCGGTTTCAGCGCGACGCGGGTAAAGCCCGCCAGCGTGCTGTTGGGCGCGGCGTCGCCGGGGCGGGTGACGTAGACCTGCACCACCTCGTCGCCGGCGCGCTCGCCGTCGTTCTTCACGTCGACCGTGAGCGTGACGCCGCAGCCGGCGCAGACCGACTTCGGCGTGGCCGCGCTGGCCGTGTAGCTGAAGTGCGTGTAGCTCAGACCGTGGCCGAAGGGGTAGAGCGGCTCGCCCTTGAAGTATTTGTAGGTGCGCCCCTGCATGCCGTAATCCTTGAACGGCGGCAGGTCGGCGGCGGACTTATAGAACGTGACGGGCAGGCGGCCTGCGGGGCTGTAGTCGCCCGCGATCAGTTCGGCGACGGCCTGTCCGCCTTCGCCGCCCGGATACCAGGCCTGGACGATGGCGGGCACCTTGCGGTCGGCCCAGTTCAGCGCCATGGCGCTGCCGCTCAGATTGACCAGCACCAGCGGCCGGCCGAGCGCGCCCAGCCGCTCCAGCAGCGCCTCCTGCGGCGCGGGCAGGTCGATGCTGGTGCGGTCGCCGCCGGCGAAGCCGGGCGCGTGCACCGTCATTTCCTCGCCCTCCAGCTGCCAGTTCAGACCGCTGACGTAGACCACCAGGTCGGCCTGGCGGGCCGCTTCCAGCGCGGCCGTGTCGTCGAAGCTGGGCTGGGTCCATTGCAGCTGCTGGTCGCCGTCCCAGCCGCTCTGCTGGGCTTCGATCTCGATCCGGTAGACCTTGCCGGCGGTGAGCTTGAGTTCGGTCTTCGAGGTCGGCCAGGCCAGGTCCCACAGGTCGGTGACCAGCTGGCCGTCGACGCGGATGCGGTAGCCCTGGTTGCTCTTCAGACGGAAGTTGTGCACGCCGCTTTCGGTGGCGCGCAGGTAGCCGCTCCAGCGCGCCGAGGTCTTGCGGTCGTAGGCGTTCGGCCAGCCCCATTTGAACTCGGCCTTGGCGATGGTCTCGACCGTCGCGGGCTTGCCTGCCAGCGCCAGGTTGTCGTAGCGCTCCAGCTTGATGCCGGCCTGGGTGCACGCTTCGTCCAGGCACAGGCTGGACGCCGGCACGTCCTGCAGCGGCGGCGCGACCCAGCCGGTGCCTTCGATGTAGTCCACCTGCGTGTTCGGGAACCTGGCGCGCAGGCCCTGCAGCACGGTGACCGGATGCGTCGGCGTGCCGTTGTAGTTGCCGACCAGCGCGTCGACGCTGTCGGCGTTGGGGCCGATCACGGCGATGCGCTGCGGCGCGCGCCGCAGGGGCAGCAGGCCGTCGTTCTTCAGCAGCACCAGCGACTGGCGCGCCGCCTCCAGGTTCAGGGCGCGGTTGGCCGGGGTGTCGTAATCCCTGGCGGTGATCTGTTGGAACGGACGCTTGCCGGGCGCCTCCAGCAGCCCCAGGCGGATGCGCGCTTCGAGCAGGCGCAACAAGGCGCGGTCGACGTCGGCCTCGGCCAGCAGGCCCTGGCGCACGGCGCGCACCATGGTGGCGGGGGCGGCCGTCGGCGAGTCGCCGAATTCGCAGAACACGTCGGTGCCGGCCTTGATGGCCGCCGCCACGGCCTGCTCGGGCGTCTCGGTGTAGCGGTGCGCGCCCTCGGTGTGGATGTCGGCCACGGCGCCGCAATCGGACACCACGTGGCCGCGGAATTTCCACGCACCGCGCAGATAGTCCTTGAGCAGGTGCTCGTTGGCGCAGGCCGGCACGCCGTCCACCGCGTTGTAGGCGCACATGATGGACAGCGCCTGGCCTTCGGTGATGGTGGCGTGGAAGGCCGGCAGATAGGTCTCGGTCAGGTCGCGCGGCGAGGGATGGATGTCGTCGCGGTGGCGGTCCGACTCGGGGCCGCTGTGCACCGCGAAGTGCTTGACCGTGGCGGAGACCTTGGGCCCGCCAGGATCGTCGCCCTGCAGGCCGCGCACGTAGGCGACGCCGATGCGCGAGGTCAGGTAGGGATCCTCGCCATAGGTCTCCTGGCCGCGGCCCCAGCGCGGATCGCGGAAGATGTTGACGTTGGGCGACCACACCGTCAGGCCGCGGTACATGCCGGTGCTGCCGTCGGCGGCGACCGTCTCCAGGTACTTGGCGCGGAACTCGCTGGCGACCGTGTCGCCGACCCGTGTGATGAGCGCGTTGTTCCAGGTCGCCGCCAGGCCGATGGCCTGCGGGAAGACGGTGGCGTTGCCGGCGCGGGCGACGCCGTGCAGGCCTTCGTTCCACCAGTTGTAGCGGGGGATGGCCAGGCGCGCGATGGCCGGCGAATCGTGTTGCAGTTGGCTGGCTTTTTCTTCCAGCGTCATGCGCGCCAGCAGGTCCCTGGCCCGCTGTCCGGCGTCGGCGTTGGTGCCGGCCGGCGCCGCGAGGGCAGGCAGGCACAGGCTCATGGCCACGGCCGCCGCGATGGCGGTCCGGGACAGATACGGATGTTTCATGGTTGTTTCCTATTGGTTTTACGTGCCGGACGCTGCGTGCCGGCTGCCTGCGGCGGATGGTATCACCGCCGCCTGGGGCCGGAAACGGCGGGCCGGGCGGTTGCGATAAATGATGTCCGCGCTTGACGGTTTTTGTAATTTGTGCGGCCCGCTTTTATGCATAAGATGTCTTCATGGACCATAGATGTCCGGGAAATAGCATAACAATAAGAGGGAGACATGGCTGACAAGGCTATTCGAAAGATCGTCATCGTGGGCGGCGGCACCGCCGGCTGGATGACCGCCGCGCCGCTCGCGCTCAAGCTGGGCAGGGCTTGCGAAATCGTGGTGGTGGAGTCGCCTGAAATCGGCACGGTCGGCGTGGGCGAGGCGACGCTGCCCACCATCCGCCAGTACAATCAGGCGCTCGGTCTGGACCCGGCCGACTTCGTGGCCAAGACCAAGGCCACCTTCAAGCTCGGCATCGAGTTCAAGGACTGGGGCCACCTCGGCAACCGCTTCTTCCACGGCTTCGGCGATTTCGGCCCGGACATCGAGTACCGCAGCTCCTACCAGTACTGGCAGCGGCTGGCGCGCAACATCAAGGATATGCCGCCGTACGAGGATTGGTCGATGGCGTCGGTGATGGCCCGCCATCATCGGTTCACGCCGCCCAGCGGCGACCAGCCTGGCGGCGGCAACGACTACAACTACGCCTTCCATTTCGACGCCGGCCTGTATGCCGCCTACCTGCGCGACTACGCCATGGCGCGCGGCGTGGCCCGGATCGAGGGCCACATCAGCGACGTCGAGCAGCATCCGGAGAGCGGCAACATCGCCGCCGTCAAACTGCGCGACGGCCGCCGGGTCGAGGGCGAGCTGTTCATCGATTGCTCGGGCTTCCGCGGCCTGCTGATCGAAGGCATCTACCAGGCCGGCTATGACGACTGGAGCGCCATGCTGCCGTGTAACAGCGCGCAGGCCGTGCCATGCGCCAGCGTCGAGCGGCTCACCCCTTACACCGTGTCCACCGCCAGGAGCGCGGGCTGGACCTGGCGCATCCCGCTGCAACACCGCACCGGCAACGGCCACGTGTACTGCGACGGCTTCACCACCGATGCCGAGGCGGCGCGCGTGCTGCTCGACGGCCTGGACGGCCGCGCGCTCGACGAGCCGCGCCAGCTGCGCTTTACCACCGGCCGCCGCCGCAAGACCTGGATCAAGAACTGCGTCGCCATCGGCCTATCGGGCGGTTTCCTGGAACCGCTGGAATCGACCAGCATCAACATGATTGAAAACGCGGTCGGCTGGCTGCTGGAATTTTTCCCCGACCGCGGCTTCCGTCCCGAGCTGGCCGACGAGTTCAACCGCCTGGTCGCCTGCAACTACGAGAGCGTGCGCGACTTCATCGTGCTGCACTACAAGGTGACCAAGCGCAGCGATTCCGAGTTCTGGCGCTATTGCGCCGGCATGGCCATACCGGACACGCTCAGGCACCAGATCGAATTGTTCCGCGAAACCGGACGCGTCGCCATCTACGACCGGCAGGGCTTCTCGGTGTCGTCGCATGTCTCGATCCTGGCGGGGCTGGGCATCGTGCCCAAGGCCGACGATCCGCTCATCGACTTCATGGATATGGACAGATTGCACGCGCATTACTACCAGCTGCGCCAGATCATCGCGCAGACCGTTTCTGCCATGCCGGACCATACGCAGTACGTCCGTCGCCTGGCCCGTTAGCCGCCCGCATCCGGGCCGCTGGCCTATGTAAAAACAGTACCGGTACCGCGCCAGACGTGGCGCGTCCTTTTGTTCGTTGTAACACCCTTTATCCTGGAGTATAAAAATATGAAGAAGAGACACATCGCGGCCGTCACCGGCCTGCTGGCGGCCTTGCTGGCAGCCTGCGGCGGCAGTGGCAGCGACAGCCCCAAGGCGTCGCAGACGGCAGCCAGCCTCAAGATGGGCGGCGCCACCTCGGCGCAGATGGCGACCCGCTGGGGCGCCGTGAAGTTCGGCGGTGGCGGCTACGTCCCCGGCCTGATCTATCATCCGACCAGCCCGGACGTGCTGTACGCGCGCACCGACATGGGCGGCGCCTACCGCTGGAACGCCGCCACCAAGGCCTGGGTGCCGATCACCGACGGCTTCGGCGCGATCGACGGCTACCACCACGGCAGCGAAACCATGGCGCTGGACCCGAACGACGACATGCGCGTCTACATGGGCACCGGCATGTACCTGTCGGAAAACGCCGATGCCCGCCTGTACATCTCCACCGACCGTGGCGACACCTGGCAATACGTCAAGCTGCCGTTCTCGGCAGGCAGCAACAGTCCGGGCCGCGCCATCGGCGAGCGCCTGATGGTGGACCCGAACAAGCCGTCCATCCTGTTCTATGCCACCCGCGCCAGCGGCATGTGGAAGAGCAGCGACTACGGCCAGACCTGGAGCCAGGTGACGTCGCTGTCCACGCACGTCATGAGCAAGAGCGAAATTAACGCTGTCCAGTCGAACGGCGTGACCGGCTTCGAGCAGGTGATCTTCGACACCAACACCAAGGGCACCGGCAGCGCCACCCAGACCATCTACACGGCCGTCGCGAAGGACTACGCCGACACGGCGGGGTTGAGCTACGCCATGTACAAGACCACCGACGGCGGTGCGACCTGGACCGGCATCGCCACGCCGGCCGACGTGGCCGGCTTCATCGTGCCGCACATGGTGCGCGCCAAGGATGGCATGATGTACGTGGCCTTCACCCAGAGCAACGGCCCTGGCGCCAACGGCCCGTCGCGCCTGTACAAATTCGACGGCACCAACTGGACCCTGCTGAAGAAGTACGATGCCCAGCAGTGGGTCAACTTCGGCATGGGCGGCCTGTCGGTATCCGGCAGCGGCGCCAGCACCCGCATCGCGCTGGGCGTGACCAACTCCTGGGGCAACTGGGACGGCCAGCCTGTGATCCAGCTGTCGGACGACGCCGGCGCGACCTGGCGCGAGATCGCCTCGACCGCGCCGCACTTGCCGGCCAGCGATGGCTTCTCGGGCTGGACCGACGACGTCGAGATCGACCCGAACAACCCCGAGCACATCCTGCATGTGCACGGCGGCGGCGTGTGGGAAACCCACAACGCCTCGGCGACTAAGCCGACCTGGACCGATGCCGCGATCGGCATCGAGGAAACCGCCACCACCTCCCTGACGGCGCCGCCGCCGGGCGCCAACTACACGCTGCTGCGCAGCGCGGGCGACATCAGCACCTGGGTCCAGACGGAACTGCTCAAGACGCCGGTGCGCACTTCGAACAGCTTGTTCGGCACCACCTTCAGCGCGGACCTGGCGTGGTCCAATCCGGCCTACATGGCCACCACCGGCTCCCATGGGTGGGGCAGCACCGTGGTCGGCGCTTATTCCGCCGATTCCGGCGTGACCTGGAAAGCCTTCGCGACCAACCATCCCGACGCGGTGGCGAACAACGGCGGTGCGAGCAACCTTATCGTCACCAAGCTGAACAACATCGTCTGGGCGCCGTCCATGTCGACGCCGGCCTACACGACCGACAGCGGGGCCACCTGGACCTACACCAACCTGCCGGCCCTGGCTCCGATGGGCATCGATCGGGCCTACCATCTGGCGGCCGACCGCAAGAATCCGAACAAGGTCTATGCCTACAACTCGGGCGGCGCATGGTGGACGCAATGGTCGGAAACGCCGCATTTCTACACCTCGACCGACGGCGGCCACACCTTCACCGAGAGCAGCACGTTCGCGGCCAATTCGTGGACGGCCGACTTCGGCGCGACGTCGATCGCGGTCAATCCGAACGTGGAAGGCGACGTATGGGTCACGGACGGCAAGAGCATCCTGCACTCGCTCGATGCGGGCGCGACCTGGACTAAGCTGAGCGCGGCCGCGCCGATCTGGGGCCAGTCGCCGTATCAGCCTGACGTGTACGGCGCCACCTCCATCGCGCTGGGCAAGGCGCCGGCCGGCGCCAAGTACTCGGCCTCGGTGTACGTGGCCGGCGTGATCAACGGCGTGTGGGGCGTGTACCGCTCGGACGACGCCGGCGCCACCTGGACCCGCTTCAACGACGACAAGCACCAGTACGGCGGCATCAGCACGCTGGCAGCCGACCAGAACGTACCTGGACGCCTGTACATCAGCGGCAGCGGCCGCGGCGTCCTGTTCAGCTACTAAACCCTGGGACCGGGCGCTGAGACAAGCGCCTGGTCCGGCAAAGCATCACACCCAATCTGGAGAATGAAATGAATCGCATGAAATTGAACAAGCTGGTCGGCGCCCTGGTGCTGGGCATGGGCCTGAGCGCGCTGGCCGGCAGCGCCGGCGCCGCCGTGCTGACCTTTGACGGCATTGCCGAGCTGGTCATGTACGGCAACACCGGCGAGATGCTGCCCAATATGAGCTACAGCGGCAACAACCTGGTCTACGAGGAGGCGGGCTTCCTGCTGACCTTGAACGCACCGAACGCGGAGCCCGGCATGGCCAATATCGGCACCGGCACCTTTGAACCGCAGACCTACAACTGGCACGACGGCATTGAGAATGGCGAGGGCACCTACGTGACCCTGACCCGCAAGGGCGGCGGCAGCTTCAACCTGGCCGGCTTCGACTATGCCTCGCAGGGCAGCACGGTGTCGGCCGACGGCAAGCAGATCGGCATGCTGAATGGCATGGGGACGTGGAGTATGGCGCAGAACGGCATCCGTGAGCTGCGCCTGAGTTCGAGCGCTGCCGACCAGCTCGACAACATCGACGTCAGCGCCGTGCCGGAGCCAAGCACCTACGCGATGCTGGGCGCCGGCCTGGGCCTGCTGGCCTTCATGAGCCGCCGCAAAAAAGCCTGATCAAAACAGCCCCGCGCCGTAATGCCGTTTAGTTAAGCTTGAATCGCCTGCCGTCATTCCCGCGCAAGCGGGAATCTATACGGCGCCTGCGAGACAAGCTTCGCATGGGTTCCCGCTTTCGCGGGAACGACCACGCTTAATGAACGGCATTACCCCGCGCCGGTGCAACGCCGGCGCGGGGCTATTTCCGTTTACTTCGCCGTGTCGGAAGGGCCGGCCTTGCCGTCTTCCTCGACGATGGCCAGTTCCCACGGACTCAGCGTCATCGCCTCGTCCGGCTTCACGTGGCGTGAGCTCAGCAGGTCAACGCCGGCCTGGTGGCGGTAGTTGAAGTTGACCGCCGCGCCGGAATAGTTGAAGTAGTAGCGCACCGCGTGGCCGAAGCCGTTGACGCCCGAGCGCTCATGCACGCTGGCCGGCAACTGCCGCTCCGGCGCCACCATCCCCAGCTCCTGCAGCGACGATTGCAGCACCGCCTTCTGCAGCTTGTCCGACAGGTAGGTGCCCTCGTAGACCACCTTGCCCGAACCGTACTGGTTGGCCGTGATGGCGGGCCAGCGGCCGAAGAACGGATGGTCGTACCACGCCAGCGCCTTGGCCGTGTCGAGCTGCAGGAACTCGGCCCAGTGCTGCACCTTGTTGTCTGCGCCGGCCTGGAAGGGATCGCCCTTCAAGGTCAGCGGCTGGGCCAGGTTGGAGAATTCCTGGTAGTGGAAGCCCAGCGCCTCGCGCAGCGGTCCCGGCGCCATGGTCCAGCGCACGGCGGCGTTCTCGTTGGTGAAGCCGCTCTTGAAGGTCATCACCACGCGGCCGCCCTTGCGGATGTAGTCGGAGATGCGCTTGAGCAGCGCGTCGTCGGCCACGTACAGCGACGGCACGATCAGCAGCTTGTAGGCCGAGAAGTCCTGCGTGTCCGAGAACACGAAGTCGGTGCCGACGTTCAGGTCGTACAGCGCGCGGTGCATCTGGCGCACCAGCCCGCCGTAGTCGGCCTTGGTGCCGCCGCCGCCCCACTGGTTGTCCTTGGCGAAGGGCATGTCGTTGAGCGCGTTGAGCGAATCGCGGCTCCACAAAATGGCGACGTCGTTGTGCAGCTTCAGGTTGACCAGGCGCGGGCCGATCTTCTGCAGCTCGCGGCCGGTGCGGCTCATCTCGGCGTAGGCGCGGTTGGGCTCCAGGTCGTGCGACAGCACGCCTTTCCAGTAGGTCTCCTGGTTGGCGTGGATCGACGCCCAGTGCCAGTACTCGACCATGTTGGCGCCGTTGGACAAATGCGTGTAGACATCCTCGCGGAACTGGCCGTCGTACGGCGGATACTGGAACGACGAGGACCAGTCGGTGGTCTGGGCATTGGTCTCGGTGACCAGGAAGTTGTTGCGCTTGAGCGAGCGGATGAAGTCCGCCTGCAGCGTCTGGTCGGCGCCGTTGTACCACTCGCGCTGGCCCCAGTGGTAGATGTTGACGGCCGGCGTGTCGAGCGCGCGCGCCACGTCTTGCTCGTTGACATCGGCGTGCATGGTGCCTGCGAAGTCATGCGTGACGAACTGGCGCGGCGAGGCGCATTCGCGGATCAGCCCGGCCTGCCAGCTGAGGAAGTCGGTGACGCGCATCTGGCTCCAGCGCGTCCACTCCAGCTTGTAGCCGGTGCTCTGCGCGCCGTCCGGGCGCGGCAGGTCGGTCCAGCTGTGCAGGTCCTGGCCCCAGTAGTTCAGGAACCAGGCCTTGCTGAGGTTTTCCGGCGTGCCGAATTTCTTTTCCAGATAATGCTGGAAGCGCACGAACACATCGTCGTTGGCGGCGCCGTAGCTGCCGGTCTCGTTGTCGACCTGCCAGCCGATGACGTTGGGGTTGTCCTTGTAGCGCGCAGCGATCTTGCGGATCAGGCGTTCGGCGTAGAAGCGGTAGGCGGCCGAGTCGGTGTTCATGTTCTGGCGCATGCCGTAGGTGTTCTGCGCGCCGTTGAACTTGCGGGCCAGGATCTCCGGGTTCTGCCGCGCCATCCAGGCCGGGATCGAGTAGGTCGGCGTGCCCATGATGACCTTGATGCCGGCCTTGCCCATGGCGTCGATGACGCGGTCCATCCAGGCGTATTCGAAGCGGCCGTCTTCCGGCTCCCACAGGCTCCACGTGGATTCGCCCAGGCGCACCACGTTGAAGCCGGCCTCCTTCATCATCTGCACGTCTTTATCGAGCCGCTCGTAGGGCATGTATTCGTGATAGTAGGCCGCGCCGTACAGGACGGTGGGGAAGGGCGGCGGCGCGGCGGCCGGCGCGCAGGCGGCGGCGGTCGCGTACGACAACGCCAGCGAGAGCAGGGTTCGTTTTAACATACTAAGTCTCCATAATAATCAGCAAGCCATTGTGGAGACCTGCGGTATGGCCGCGCAATTATGAAAATTGCCAAGCCTGCCAATGATTTCGCGGTGCCTTGCGGGGTCTACGTAATTTCATGTCCATATTAACGTTTTTGACAATTGCGGCAGGTCGGCCCGGATCGGAGAATACGTCTCAGGGATTGCGGGGCGGCGCTGCCGTACCGGGCGCACCAGGCGGTCCCTGTTCGTACTCTCCACTACCTCTCCGGTGGTATTCGGGCGGCTTCGGCCGCCCCTTTTTTTTGCGACGGCCGTCTGGCCGTGTCCGCATTGCCAGATGATCTGCGAACGCGTAACATCGGATACCGGCAGCCAGCGTCCCGGACGCGACAGTCACTTACTCTGATCCAGGCTTTCAATGCAAGAATTTTATAAAAAAGCACTAGTCGGGTGCTTTTGTCTTATCGCGGCGTGCGTAGTGCTCGGCTATATCTGTGTCAGACTAAGCTATTTGCAGGCGCCGCTGCTGCCAGCGGCCGACAGTCCGCTGCCCTGGAAAGGCGAGTCGAGCTGGGATACCCGGCCCGGCGGCAAGGCCATTCTGCACCTGTATGAAGCCCAGCAGCGGCTGCGCTTCGATTTCCGCATCCCCAAGACCGGCGAGGGCTACGCCGGCGCCGAACTGAACTTCAGCGACCGCAAAGGGCAGCCGGTCCACGTCGACCTGTCGCGGTATTCGTCGATTTCCCTGCTGGTGAAGTGTTCGCCGGCCAACACGCTGGCGCTCAGCATTCCAACCTTTGTCGGCAGGCGCTCTGACCAGCAGGAGTTTCTGGGTTACCGCGCCCCCTTGTCCTACTTTTCCTGCGACGAGAACGAATCGCGCATCGAACTGGACCTGACGCGGCTGGAAACGCCGCAGTGGTGGTTTTTGCTGGCGCAGCAGGCCTTGTCGCAACACGCTTATAAGCTCGACAAGGTGCCCAAGATCGCCATCGGCAGCACGCCGCAAAGTCCGCGCGAGGTCGGCCTGGAGGTGGAGATCCGCGAGCTGAGTCTGAAGGGCCGCGACCGCCGCTATCTGGTGCTGCTCGGGGCGCTGTTGATCGTCGTTTGGAGCGGCTTCGGTGTCTGGTTTTTCAGGCAACATGCGCAGGCCCTGATCGACGACGTCAAAGGCAAGCTGCAGAAGGATTTGCCGTTCGTGGCATATCAACAACTGTCGCTGGAGCCCCATCGGGACAAGGAAACCACGGCCCTCATGCAATTCATTTCCAGCCGCTACGCCGATGCCGAGCTGGACCTGGAGCGGGTGGTCGAGGAAACCGGGATCAACCGCAACAAGGTCTACGACATCCTGAAAAACGAGCTCGGCTTCACTTTCAGTGGCTATTTAAACAAGCTGCGGCTGACCGAGGCGGCCCGGCTGCTGGCCGAGAAAGGCACGGCCACGGTGGCGGAAATCGCCTATTCCGTGGGCTATGCCAATGTTTCCTATTTTAATAAGCTATTCAAAGAGGAGTATGGCTGCACGCCCAAGGCTTTCCGCAGCGCCTGTTCTGCCACACCGGTCTAACACTATCATCATAATTCCTTCAAATACATTCGTTTTGCTAGCAATTCCAGCCTGAACGTTACCGTCTCCGTGCAGATTTTCTTATTCTCTAAGGAACGCTCCGGCACTGCCGAGAGGGTATAAAAATAACGATCTGGAGGAGACTATGAGCAAGGTACCAACGCGCGTATTGTCGCGCCGCAAGCTGGTGTCCGCATGATGAGCACCACCAAAGCATACCGGATTGCGCTGCTGTTCAACGCCAACAAAACATTCGATCGCGAAGTACTGGCAGGCATCGCCGATTACCTGGGCAGCAAGCGCGTGGCCTGGGAAGTATTCCTGGAAGAGGATTTCTGCCTGCGCCTGGCCGGCATCGCCAGCTGGCAGGGGGACGGCATCATCGCCGATTTCGATGATCCCGGCGTGGCGGCGGCCCTGGCCGATTGCCCCTTGCCGGTGGTGGCGGTGGGCGGTTCCTATGCCGCCGAAGACCAGTATCCGCCCGGCGTGCCCTATGTGGCGACGGACAACTTCCAGCTGGTCAAGCAGGCCCGCGAGCACCTGATCGACGTCGGCCTGCAGCGTTTCGCCATGTTCAGCCTGCCCGAGGCCCCGGAGAACCGCTGGGCCCAGGAGCGCGAGCACGCGTTCCGCCGCCTGATGTGGAACGACCGCAGCGAAGCGGAAATCTACCAGGGCTGCGCCACCACCCCCGGCTCGTGGGGCGGCGCGCTGGACGGCCAGGTTGCCTGGCTGCGCAGCCTGCCCAAGCCGATAGGCATCATCGCCGTGACCGACGCCCGCGCGCGCCAGCTGTTGCAAGCATGCAACATGGCCGGCATCGCGGTGCCGGGGGAGGTGGCCCTGATCGGCATCGACAACGACCCGCTGGTGGGCATGCTCACCCCGATACCGCTGAGCTCGGTCGCACAGGGCGCGCACGAGATGGGCCGCACCGCGGCGCATCTGCTGAGCCAGAAGCTGCACCGGGCGCGCGTGGCCAACGGGCCGGTGCTGGTGCCGCCGGCCGGCGTCAACGTGCGCGCGTCCAGCCTGCACCAGCCCAGCGGGCATCCGCTGGTGATGCGGGCTTGCCACTATATCCGCCAGCACTCCAGCGAGAGCCTCAAGAGCCATCAGGTGGCCATGCACCTGGGGGTGTCGCGCTCGTCGCTGGAAGCTTACTTCCGGCAGGAACTGGGGTGCAGCGTGCATGACATGGTGCTGCGCTGCAAGCTGGAGGCCGCCAAGGCCGGCCTGGACAGCGGCGAACTCAGCATCGCCGACGTGGCGCTGAGCTGCGGCTTTGGCTCGACCCAGTATATGCACCTGGTGTTCAAGCGCGAGCTGGGCTGTACGCCGCGCGCCTACCGGGACCGCATGTTCGAGGCGGCTGAACTGCGTACCGCCAACGGCTAGCGCAAGCGGCATGGCGCGGCGCCGCCGGCCCGCGCGATTGGCGCTGATTTTGCTGATCGTCGTCGATGCGCTGGCGGCCGCTGTCTGCGTCGATCGGAGCTATCTGTCGCTGGTGCTGTTGCCGGCGCAAAAAGACGGCGTGCGCTGGCACGCCGCCGAATATTCGGACATCGTCCAGGGCGGTGCGTCGACCGTGCACATCGACGCGCAGCAGGAGCGCCTGCACTTCGATTTCAAGCTGAGCAACGCGGCGCGCTACCCCTTCATTTCCGCCGAGCTGGCGCCGCAGGACGGCAAGGGCGGGCCGTCGATGGCGGACTGGTCCAAGTACAGCAGTCGAAGCACAAGTCGACCCAGACCACCGAGACCAAGGAAGGTTCGCCACCGGGCCGCGCTATACGGTGTCGATGCGCTACACGTACTAGAAAGAAAAGCGGCCCCTGGTGCAGGGGCCGCGTTGTCAGGCATCAAGGCTGGGTCAGAGGCCCAGCCCGTTTCCGCCACGGATCAATGCACTGAGCGACTGCTGGTCAACCACGGTGTTGGTCCAGCGATTGAAGATCGCCCAGCCGTTGTTGCCCGTCGCCCCATTGTCCCAATAGAACGGCATCATGCCGTTGGCCACCGCTTGCCGGCTGGCGTAGTTGAGGAAATACGCGCGCGAGTTCAGGTGCAGCTGCAGGTCGGCGCTGCCGGACAGGCCGCTGCGCCGCATCGCCCCGAATTCCCCGATCACCACCGGTATGCCCTGATTGACGAACTTGGTCTTCATCTTGGCGTAGTAGGCGTTCAGGTCGGCTTCCTCGCCCCAGGTCGCGTTGTGGGCCGTATCGGTGGTCGAGTGGTAGGCGCCGCCCCAGTAGAAGAACTGGTTGCCCCAGCTCTGGTCCGCATCCATCAGCGTGAACTGGTACGGCGTGTAGTAGTGGACCTCGGCCATCATGCGGCGCTGCACGCTGTCGCTGGGCATGGTGTTCATCAGGTTGTAGGTGGTGTCGATGTCGGTCTTCGGACCTTGCACCACCAGCGTCCGGTAGGCGTTCTTGCCGCCGGTCGAGCGCACCGCGTTGATGAAGGTCTGGTGGTAGGACAGCAGGATGGCCATCTGCGTCGCATCGCCGGCCGGCGGTTCGTTGGCGCTGGCGAAGATCAGGTGCTCGTCGAAACCGCGCAGGGCGGTGGCAATCTGTTCCCAATACGCTTTCTGCTTGGCGTTCACCGAGGCTTGCGCGGTGGCGTTGATGTTGTTGTCGAGCCAGCCGCCGTCCCAGTGGATGTTGACGATGACGTACAGGCCGTTGTCGACGCAATACTGGACCACCTGCTTGACGCGGGCCAGCCAGGCATCGCTGATCTTGGCCGTGGTCTGGTTGGCGTACTGGTCCCAGGAGGTGGGCAGGCGCACGGCGGTGAAGCCGCTTTGCTTGATCAGCTGGATCTGCTGCAGCGAAATCGCGGGATTGCCCCAGTTGGTTTCGCCGCCGATCGCTTCCAGCGTATTGCCGATGTTGTAGCCGGCCTTGATGCGCGTGGCCAGTGTGACGGCGTCGCTGGCCATGCCGTTGAGATCGGCAGGCTGAGGACTGGTGTTGTAGCTGGGGTAGGTGGGGGCTGGCTTGCCGCCCAGCTGCAGGCGGGCGGCTTGCTTGTTGCCGGTGCCTGCGGTGTCGGCAGTGCCGCCGCCGCAACCGGCGGCGGTCAGTGCCAGAAAGAAGGTACTCAGGATGGTGTTTGTTCTCAAGACATATCTCCTTAAATTTAAGTGTTATGTTTGTGTTTCAAGAACAGGCATTGCACAGACTGGGCGAGCACCTCCTTTCACATAGGTTTTACCACCAGGCCGTATAGATCGTGGCCAGCAGTACGCAGATCACGGCGGAGCCGAAGGCGAAAGCGCCATCGACGCGGAACAGGCTGTGGTCGATGTGCAGGTGGCGGGTGTTGGCCGCGCGGCGTGCTTCGGCCATCTTGCTGATCACGACCATGCCGGCTACCACGAACCAGAACACGATGAACATGCGGTCGAGGAAAGGAATCTCGAACACGCCGCTGCCGTTGTCCTTGGAGAAGCCGATCGATGCCAGGAAGGACAGGTCGGTCATGGTCGGCAGGAACTTCAGCAGGATCGAACCGGCCAGGCCGCCCAGGGTGGCGAACATGGCTGCGCCGGACGTGGTCTTTTTCCAGAAGAAGCCCAGCAGGAACATGGCCAGGATGCCAGGCGAGACAAAGCCGGTGTATTCCTGGATGTACTGGAAGCCGCCTTTCTTGTCGATGCCCAGCATCGGCGCGATCAGCACGGCCAGTGCCATGGCCACGACCACGCTGACGCGGCCGATCCATACCATGCGTTGTTCGCTGGCGGTCTTGTTGAACAGCTTGCTGTAGATGTCGAGCGTGAAGATGGTGGCGATACTGTTGGCCTTGCCGGCCAGCGAAGCGACCACGGCGGCGGTCAGCGCGGCGAAGGCGATGCCTTTCAAGCCCGATGGCAGCAGGCCCAGCAGGATAGGGTAGGCACGGTCGGGATTGACTTCGCCGCCGACCTTCATGGCGTCGCCCAGCGCGCCGGACTTGTCCAGCGCGTAAGCGGCGATACCAGGCAGCACCACGATGACCGGCATCAGCAGCTTCAGGAAGGCCGCGAACAGCAGACCCTTGCGGGCGGTCGGCAGGTCGGCGCCCAGTGCGCGTTGGGTGATGTACTGGTTGCAGCCCCAGTAGTTCAGGTTGACGATCCACATGCCGCCCAGCAGTACCGACAGGCCCGGCAGGTCCATATAGTTCGCATTGTCGCGCTTGAGGACCATGTCGAAGTGGCCGCGGGCGCTGTTGTACAGCTCGGAGAAGCCTTGCAGCGCGCCATGCTTGCTGCTCAGTGCAGCCACCATGTCGAGCGCCAGCCAGGTCGTGACCAGGCCGCCGACCACCAGGCAGGTGACCTGCACCACGTCGGTGTAGCCGATGACCTTCATGCCGCCCAGGGTGATGATGGCGGCGAACACGGCCAGGAACAGCATGCAAGGCAGCAGGGCGATGCCCGACAGGCTGCTGATGGCCAGCGCGCCCAGGTACAGGATCGAGGTCAGGTTGACCACCACGTACAGGCCCAGCCAGAACAGTGCCATGGTGGTGGCGACCGCCTTGCCGTAGCGCTGTTCGAGGAACTGCGGCATCGTGTAGATGCGGTTCTTGAGGTAGACCGGCATGAAGAACACGGCCACGATCACCAGCGTGGCGGCGGCCATCAGTTCATAGACGGCCACGGCCATGCCGATGCGGAAGCCGGAGCCGCTCATGCCGATGAATTGCTCGGCCGAGATGTTGGAGGCGATCAGCGAGGCGCCGATGGCCCACCAGGTCAGCGAGCCTTCGGCCAGGAAGTAGTCATGCGAGGCGAGGCCGGAACCGGCTTGCTTGCGCCGGTAAACCCATAGGCCGTAGCCCGCCACCATGACGAAGTAGACAAGAAAAACAATGGTATCAAGTGCCGAGAATGTGTTCATTAGGAAGTCGGTATGAAGATTAAGTCTCAAATGCGGACAGTCGCGCTGGAGTCGCTGTCCGTCGTGTCCAGCGGTAGCCGGAAGTTACTGGCGCTTATTGTGACGGGTAACTCAGCCGTTGTGGCGGGGTTGACAAGAAACACTGTGCAGGTTGGTGATTTTCATAATTGATATGGCGCGGTGCGGGTTGCAAAATCGCTGCAATTGACCGAAATAAAAAAGGATGCCCCCCATGTCCAGCCGCCTGGCCCTGTTGTTGATGACCGCCCTGACCGTCCATGGCGCCCTTGCCGCCGATACGCCCGCAGCCCAGCCGCTGCCGCCGTGCGCCCTGACACCGGCGGCGCGCGCGGTCGAGTACCCGTGGATGTCGATCGAGCGCTGGCGCGGCATGCATGCGGATCAGGTGGCGCGGGCCGCGAAGGGCGACATCGACGTGATGTTCCTCGGCGATTCGATCACCGAGATGTGGTCGAAGCCGGTGTGGGACGCCAACTTCGGCCAGATGAAGGCGGCCAACTTCGGCATCGGCGGCGACAATACCGGCAACGTGCTGTGGCGCCTGCAGGATCCGGCCATCGCGCGCCTGCAGCCGAAGGTGGTGGTGCTGTTGATCGGCGTGAACAATTTCAACTTGTGCGGCGAAACGCCGGAGCAGGTCTTCGGCGGCATCCAGGCCGTGGTTGGCCGGCTGCGCGCGCAGTATCCGGCGGCGCGCATCCTGCTCAACGCCGTGCTGCCGTCGGGCGCCAAGCCCGATGAGCCGGTGCGCCAGCGCATCGTCGCGCTCGACAAGATGGTGGCGACGCTGGACGACGGCCAGCACGTCTTCTTCCACAATTACGGCGCCCGCTTCATCGGCGCCGACGGCACGCTGTCGGCCGAGAACCAGCCGGACTTCCTGCATCTGTCGGAAAAGGGTTACCGGATCTGGGCCGCCGCGATGCGCCCCGACATCGAGCGCCTGCTCAATCAACCGCGCCCGGCCCAGCCTGTGGTGCTGGCGGCCGACGACGTGCGGGCCTTTGCCGCCGCGCCGGCCGGGTTCGACCAGGTGCGGCCCGGCGTGGCGCAGGGCCGGATCGAGGAATTCAGCTACGAGTCCGGCATCACCGGCACGCGGCGCAAGGCCAATGTCTACTTGCCGGCCGGCTACACGCCGCAGCGGCGCTACCCGGTGCTGTACCTGCTGCACGGCATCGCCGGCAACCACGACGAGTGGCGCGGCTACGTGCATGCGCAGGCCATCCTCGACAACCTGATTGCCGACGGCAAGGCGGTGCCGATGATCGTCGTCATGCCTAATGGCCGCGCCCTGGCCGACGACCGCCCGCCGCCCGGCGACCGCACCTTCACGCCTGCGCACATCGCCGGCTTCACGGCGTTCGAGCGCGAGTTGCCGGAGGTGCTGGTGCCGGCCATCGACAGCAAGTATCCGACCCTGGCCGGCGAGGCGCAACGAGCGATCGCCGGACTGTCGATGGGTGGCGGCCAGGCGCTGAACATCGGGCTGGGCCATCCGGACACCTTTGGCTGGGTCGGCGCCTTCTCGGCGGCGCCCAACCTGAAGGCGGCGGCCGCGCTGCTGCCTGGGAGCGGACACGCCCAGCCGCGGCTGCTGTATCTGTCGTGCGGCAACCAGGACGGGCTGATCGACGGTTCGCAGACCTTGCATCGTTATCTGAAGCAGCACGGCATCGCGCACGTCTGGAATGTGGACGAGCACGGTCATGACCGCGAGAGCTGGGCGGACAATCTGTACCACTACGCCCAGCACATCTTCCGCCAGGGCGGTTCCGGTGCCGTCCCCGCAGCGCCGCTATGAAGCCGCACTACCAGGTGTTGGACGGGCTGCGCGGTACGGCGGCCTTCAGCGTGGTGCTGTTTCACATCTGGGAAATGCTGGTGCCCGGCCCGGAGCAGAATCCTTTTGCTCACACTTTCCTGGCGGTTGATTTCTTCTTTGCCCTGTCCGGCTTCGTGCAGGGCCATGCCTACGATGACCGCCTGGCGCAGCACGGCGGCGGCGGGCAGGGCTTGTCGGTGGCAGGCTTCTTCCAGCGGCGCCTGATCCGGCTGCACCCGATGGTGCTGGCCGCGATGGCGATCGGCGTGGTGGTCTACCTGCTCGATCCCTTTGTCGGCGAGGCGCAGAGGGTCGGCGCGAAGCTGTCGCTGGGCATGCTGGTGCTCACCTTCGCGCTCAACGTGCTGTTGCTGCCGGCGCCGACCCTGCCCAATTATTTCGGCGAAACGCATTCCGTCAACGGCCCTGCGTGGACGCTGTGCCAGGAATACCTCGGCAACGTGCTGTATGTCCTGTACGGTCCGCGCCTGGGACGCAAGACCCACGTGACGTTGTGCCTGGTCAGTGCGCTGGCGCTGCTGCTGACGGCCAGGCATTTCGGCAATCTCGGCTACGGCTGGGGATGGGGCCATTTCTGGGTCGCGCCGATCCGGCTGGCTTGCCCGTTCCTGTTGGGGCTGCTTGTGTACAGGATGCGGCTGCGGGTCTCGCTGCCGGCACCGTATTTGCTGCTGTCGCTGCTGCTGGTCGGGGTGTTCGTCACGCCGATGCTGGTGGGCAGCGTCAACTGGCTGTTCGAAGCCGGCTGCGTGATCCTGGTGTTTCCGTTCGTGCTGATGGCCGGCGCCAGCACCGCACCCATGGCGGGTTGGGTGGGACGCGTTTGCCGGATAGCGGGGGAGTTGTCCTATCCGGTGTACATCGTCCACTATCCCTTCATCTATCTTTTCGCGCACTGGAACTGGTCGACCCATCCAGGCAAGCCGCTGCTGACGGCCATGGTCGTTGTACTGTATTGCGGCGTGACCCTGCTGGCGTGGGCGCTGTCCAGATGGTATGACCGTCCACTGCGAGCCTGGCTGTCGCGCGTATGTATCGAGGACGAGGGGCGCCTGGCGCGATTGGCGTCAGCTCCATCTAAATAAAAAACGCGGATGTACTGTAGGCCATACTCGCACCTTAGTAAATCCTTTCTCTCATCATTCTCCCCTGCGTGGACAACTGGCCGGGTTGCCTGATTTTATGACGCGCAATGTTGGTTTTCGCAATTGCACCGACATGGGGCGGCCAGCACAATGCGCGCAGGCTTTCCCAACTTGATGATGGAACCAATAATGAAGAGACGAGAATTATTGCGGCACCTGGGCGCGGCCATTCCGGCCCTGGCGCTATCCCCGTTTACCTACGCCACCAACGCGGCGCCGTTCGGCGGCCATGAGCCCATGGCGCCCGGCCCCTTCAAGGCGGACTGGAATTCGCTGGCGGCATACCAGACCCCGGATTGGTTCCGCAACGCCAAGTTCGGTATCTGGGCGCACTGGGGCCCGCAATGCGAGGCAGAGCATGGCGACTGGTACGGACGCGGCCTGTACGAGGAGGGCAGCGATCACTACCGCTACCATCTGGAGAAATACGGCCACCCGTCCAAGGTCGGCTTCAAGGACGTGATCCACCAGTGGAAGGCGGAGCGCTGGGATCCCGACGCCCTGGTGGCGCTGTACAAGAAAGCCGGCGCGAAATACTTCGTGGCCCTGGCCAACCACCACGACAATCTGGACCTGTACGCCAGCAAGTACCAGCCGCAATGGAACTCGACCACGGTCGGTCCGAAGAAGGACCTGATCGGCGGCTGGGCCAAGGCTGCCCGCAAGCAGGGACTGCGCTTCGGCGTCAGCGTGCACGCGGCCCACGCATGGACCTGGTACGAGACGGCGCAGGGCGCCGACAAGAACGGCCCGTACGCCGGTGTGCCCTACGATGGCCGCATGACCAAGGCCGACGGCAAGGGCAAGTGGTGGGATGGACTCGATCCGCAGGCGCTGTATGTGCAGAACCATCCGCTGAGCAAGAGCGGCGGCGATCAATGGCATTGGGGTAACGGCGCGTCCATCCCGGACCAGGCGTACTGCGAGAAGTTCTACGACCGCACCATGGAGCTGATCAACAACTACGATCCCGACCTGGTGTATTTCGACGACACCGAGCTGCCGCTGTCGCCGGTCAGCGACGTCGGCCTGCGCCTGACCGCGCACATGTACAACCGCAGCATCGCCAGGAAGGGCAAGCTGGAGGCCGTGGTCAACGGCAAGATCCTCAGCGAGCAGCAGCGCAAGACCATGGTGTGGGATATCGAACGCGGCCAGAGCAACACCATCGAGCCGCTGCCGTGGCAGACCTGCACCTGCATCGGCAGCTGGCACTACGACCGCCGCATCTACGACAACAAGTCGTACAAGAGCGCGCAGACGGTGGTGCACACGCTGATCGACGTGGTCAGCAAGAACGGCAACCTGCTGCTCAGCGTGCCGGTGCGCGGCAACGGCACCATCGATCCGCTGGAGCAGGCCATCGTCGAGGAAATCGGCCGCTGGATGGCGGTCAACAGCGAAGGCATCTACGACAGCCGGCCGTGGGCGGTATTCGGCGAGGGCCCGGTGATGGAGGAGGCTTCGGCGCCGATGTCGGGCGCGGGCTTCAACGAGGGCAAGAACAAGCCGTTCTCGGCGGCCGACGTGCGCTTCACCGTCAAGGGCGATGCGGTGTATGCCTTCGTGTTGGGCTGGCCGGCCGACGGCAAGGTGACGATCAAGGCCATGCGCGCCGGCAGCCCGCACCTGAAACAGGGCATCGCGCGGGTCGAGCTGGTGGGCGGCAGCAAGTCGCTGGCATTCGAGCAATCGGTGAGCGGCCTGCAGGTGACGCTGCCGGCCGCCGCGCCGGCGCTGCCTTACGCCTTCGCGCTGCGGATCGTCTAGTTCCGGCCGCTTTTGCAAGTGGTGTTCATGGATGGCTCCTTCGGGAGCCATCTTCGTTTCGGCCGCGGTTGTGCCGATTTCGATTGTTTCCAGTGCCAAGACTGCCAAGACGTCCTCATCGGGGACACGTAAGCTCTGTTGCGATTCGATAGCCTCGTTGAGCACGCGATCGAAGCAAACCGGCAGTTTTATTACGATCCCGCACTGTCGATGGGGGACGTCATCACTAGGAGACGAGCATTATGTTTCAGGAAAAAATAGGTGTGCGCTGGGTGAAGGTGGCGCTGGCTTTGTTGTCGGCCCAGGCCATGACAGTGGCGCTGGCGCAGGAGCAACCGGATGCCAAGATGGAGCGGGTGGAAATCACCGGCAGTAATATCAAACGCATTGCGCAGGAGGGCGTCTCGCCGATGACCCTGATCACCAAGGAGGATATCAAGCGCTCGGGCGCGACCTCGGTGCTGGACGTGCTGCGCAACCTGCCGTCGGTGGGCGGCAACGGCCGCGATTTCGGCGGCGGCAACGACTTCCGCAACGGCGCCACCACGGCCAGCCTGCGCGGCATGCCGACCCTGATCCTGTTGAACGGCAACCGCCTGCCGGTGTCCGGCTCGGACGATTCCAACGGCTTCACCTCGGTGGACCTGAACATGCTGCCACTGGCGGCGATCGAGCGCATCGAGGTGCTCAAGGACGGCGCCTCGGCCATCTACGGCACCGACGCAGTGGGTGGCGTGATCAACTTCATCATGCGCCAGAACTACCAGGGCGTGGACCTGAGCACCAGCTACGGCACCACCACGCTGGGCGGCGGCGATGTGCGCAAGCTGTCGGTGGCGGGCGGTTACGGCGACCGCGCCACGCAGAAATTCAACCTGACCTACGCGGCCATGTACGAGGACACCAAGCGCATCAAGGGCACCGACCGCGACTGGGCCAACCATATCGATTTCGGCGCCAGCGGCGGCCTGCAGTACGCCAATGTATACGGTGCCCACGGCACCGATGCCGGCACGCTGTCGATCGGCGGCAACCGCTTTGCCGACCCGGAATGCCTGCCCGGCTCCAAGCTGCCGTATCCGAGCGGCGCCGAATGGTTCCCATCGCCGACCCGCAACGGCTGCCTGTCGGCGACCGCGGAATTCACCGACCTGGTCAAGCCGTCGCGCCGCGCCGGTGCCACCGCCGCGCTGAACTGGGACATCGCGCCGGACCTGACGCTGTTCGCCAACGCCTTCTTCACCAACTTCGACAAGCGCATCGTCGGCCAGTCGTCCTGGTTGCAGAACCGCGCGCGCAACAACCTGGTCATCCCGGCCTCGAATCCCTTCAACACCTATGGCAAGCCGGTGACGGTGCGGCGCGATTTCCCGGTCTACGAGGGCGGCATCAAGACCAACGTCGACAACCTCTGGCTGCTCACCGGCCTCAAAGGCGAGCTGGCGGGCTGGGACTGGTCGGCCACGCTGTCGCACGGCGAGGAGCGGGGCCGCACCGATACGCTGGGCGCCTACAAGCTGGAGGAGTTGAACCAGGCGGTCGACGACGGGCGCTTCAATCCCTTCGGCGTGAACAAGAATTCGGACGCCCTGATCCGCGAGCTGTCGGGCGAGATGTATGTGAAGACCCGCAGCAAAACCGATTCCATCAAGGTGCAGGCCGCGACCGAGTTCGGCGAGCTGCCGGGCGGGAAGATCGGTGTCTCGCTGGGCTCCGAGCTGCGCAAGAATTCGCTGTCGTACACGCCGTCGCAGGATTGGCAGCAGGGCCTGCTGGGCCAGTACGCGGTGCTGCCGCCGATCTCGGGCTCGGAAAAGCTGTCGGCCGTGTATGCGGAGCTGAGCCTGCCGTTGCTGAAGACGCTGGAGGCCCAGGCCGCCGTGCGCTACGACAAATATGAGCTGGCCGGCGCCACCACCAATCCCAAGCTTGGCCTGAAGTGGGCGCCTACCAAGGCGTTCATGCTGCGTGCCAACTACAGCACCGGCATGGTGGCGCCGTCGCTGCCGCAGCGCTTCAGCGAGGGCAGGGATTCCTTCTCGCCGACCAAGGACCCGCACCGCTGCGTCGAAGGCGATGTGTATTTCGATACCTACTGCACCCGTTACGTGAAGACGTCCAACGTCGGCACCAAGGATCTGCAGCCGGAGAAGTCGAACCAGTACAACATCGGCTTCGTCATCGAACCGCTCAAGGACCTGAACATCGGCCTGACCTATTACGATATCAAGTGGAAAAACAAGATCGACGTCCTCGACAGCACCACCGTGCTGGATAACGAAGATGGCGCCTACAAGTCGCACGTGACGCGCGACGCCGTCACGGCCGACGATATCGCGGCCTATGCAGCCTTGTCGGCGGCGGACCGGGCGCGGCTGGGGCCGTTGCGCGGCGAGCTGTCCAACCTCAAGACCGGCTGGGTCAACCGCTTCCAGTCGCACACCTCGGGCATCGATCTGGATGCGTCCTACACCTTCCGCACGGACCGGCTGGGCCGCTTCAAGGTGTTCGGCGACGCCAACTATACGATACGCTACGACACGGTGCTGCTGGCCGATAACGTCTACATCAACTGTCCGAACAACACCTCGTGCGACGCCGGCGAGTACGGCAATCCGCGCGTGCTGGCGAACGTCGGTGTGAACTGGGACCTGGGATCGTGGAGCGCCACCGGCATCGTCAAGTACGTGGCCGGCACCAAGGTGGATCGTTCGCCGTCCGCGGTGCAGAACCAATGGTATGACTTCTATGCCAAGGGGCGGCGGATTCCGGCCATCGCCACGATGGATATGTCGTTGGGCTATTCCGGCATCAAGAACGCGGTGATCCGCGTCGGCGCCAACAATGTGTTCAACCGCGATCCGGCCTTCGATCCCGGTTCCTCGCTGGGCTACAACGACAGCTGGGGCGATCCGCGCGGCCGTTATGTGTATGTCAGCCTGGACTACAGCTTCAAATAAGCGTTGCTGACGATCCGGCCGTCTTCTATGGAGACGGCCGGATTTTTTTCGCCATCCGAATCAGTGTGCGTATAATTCGTATACTTTATTCGAATGGTTGCTGGAGCATGAGCCTTGTAATCCGAACACTCTCCGAACAAATCTTCACGCTGGTTCGTGAACGCATCATCGCCGGCCGGATTCCGCCGGACGTCGCCATCCGGCAGGATGCGCTGGCGGCCGAACTGGGCGTGAGTAAAATCCCGCTGCGGGAGGCATTGGCGCGGCTCGAACAGGAAAGCCTGCTGGTGTCCCATGCCAATCGCGGCTATTTCGTGCGGCCCTTGAGCGCGGACGAGGCGGAAGAGGTCTACGCGCTGCGCCTGAAGCTGGAGCCCGATGCGGTCGCGGAGGCGTCCAAGCTCGCCACGCCGGAGGACAAGGCTGCGGCCAGGCGCGCGCTGGATGCGCTCGATGAGGCGATGATCTCGAACAAGGATCAGGTGGGCGGCCGCAACCGCGACTTTCATATGTCGCTGGTGCGGCCGCTGGGCCGTCCGCTGACCATCCAGATGATCGAGCGCCTGAACATCATCTCCGAACGCTATGCCCGCAAGCACCTGGAGCCCGCAGGGCGCGAGGACCGGGCGCACAAGGAGCATCTGGCCATGCTTAAACTGTGGTCGCAGGGGAAGGCCAACGTGGTCGCGGCCATGATGCATGACCATATCGCGTCGACGCTGGAGGACCTGCGGCGGGAGTTCAAGCACTGACCCGGCGGGTCTCAGGAGTAGCAGTCGTCCCTGGCTTTCCCCGAGGTGTCCAGCGACACGTGCGCGCTGTCCATGCGGGCCGGGTGCATATAGAACACGTCGGCCGCTATATGGTGATTGGTGCCGTAGACTTCGGACAGGATGGCGTATAGCTCCTGGTCGTGGGCCTGCAAGTGCTGGTCGTTGACGATCGTCAGCGTGTCCGTGATGTAGGCCTTGTTGGAGTTGAACCAGAACTGCGTGCCCTCGGCCCAGTATTCCTCCAGGGTGTTGGCCATGTAGGCGCCTTGCCACAGACGCTTTTCCTTGGCCTTTGCATAAGCGGTTTCAAGGCGGGCGATGAGCTGCGGATCGGTGGTGCGCAGGGCGCCCATGATGTTGTGCGAGAACTCGTGCACCAGGATGTTCTCGCCGTAGTAGCGCGTCTTCGGCACACCCATGATGTTCTCGGCGGCGCCCGTGGTGTACAGCCCGCCCATGCCGCGCGACCGCGCGTCCCAATACTGGCGGTCCGTCTGCAGGCCGATCGTCTTCGCATAGTCCCGCACTTCGCACTTGGTCAGCCTGGGGTCGTCGATGGCGGGCTTTTTCCAGTCTCGCTGTTCCGGTATGTCAGTGGTGTTTTCCGTGATCGCCATGACGCCGACGCGGGCGCCCTGGCGCACCAGCTCGTCGCGCACGTCGTGGCGGTACGACAGCATCGCGATCACGATGTCGCGCGCGGCCAGCATCGCCGCCTCGGGAACCTGGCGCGAGCCGATGATGGGGATGCCCTGGGCGTCGGCATATTGTGCGTAGAAGGGATCGAGTCCGAAACGCGATGGCGGCGCCTTGATCAGGTCCACATGCGCGCAGGCCGCGCAGGCCAGGGCGGCGAGCGCCCCGGATGCTTTGAACAGGTAGTTTTTCATAATCAGAATTTGTGGGTCAATCGAATATAGAAGGCGCGGCCGATCGGATCGGCGAAACGAGGATCGTAGCCGGTTTGCGGATTGGCGTTCTGGTTGGAGAACGACGGGTCGCTGTTCAGCAGATTCTTGACGCCGGCGGTGACAGTCGTGTTCTTGAAGCCTGTGTAGGCGCCGGACAGCGTCCACAGCGAATAGGCGGAGACGTCGCGCTGATACTGCGCGGCCACCGCGTTCTGGTCGGTGTAGCCCGACGTATAGCGTTGCGACAGCGTCGCGCTCCACGGGCCGTTCATCCAGCGCAGGGCGAGATTGTGTTTCCAGCGCGTGGCGCCGTTGTACACGCCGATGCTTTCGAACGGCGCGACGTCCGGTGTCAGCTGCCACATATTGCTGGTGACGTAGGTGCCGTTAAACCAGGTGTCGAAGCTGCCTACCGATGTCTGCGGGAAGCGGTATTGCAGCGTCACGTCGACCCCGCTTCCCTTGCGGATGCCCAGATTGGCCAGCGAGGACAGGTTGACGTAGTCGAGCGCGGTGCCGCTGGCGTTGTAGTGGAAGCGGTCGCGGTATTTGTCGGGATCGGCGAACAGCTCGGCCTCGGTCAGCGCGGCGCCGATGCCGTCGGTCACCTTGATGTGCCAGTAGTCGAGCGAGGCGGTCAGGTCCTTCAGCGGCTCGAGCACCACCCCGAACGAATACGAGCGCGACTTCTCGGGGTGCAGTTCGGGGTTGCCGCCGCTCTTGCCCGGCTGGATGGAGTGGCATGCGGTGAGCGGATTGACGCCGGTCTTGGCCACGCCGCCGGGACACAGCACCGGGTCGTCGTAGGCGCCCACGGTGTAGGTGTCGTATACCGGCGAGTGCATTTCATACAAGGTCGGCGCGCGGAAGCCGGTGTTGGCCGAGGCGCGGAACATGGCCTGCTTCACCGGCTGGTAGCGGAGGCCGATCTTCGGATTGACGGTGCTGCCGGCATCGCTGTACCGGTCCGAACGGGCGGCGAACTGCAGTTCCAGCGTCTTGTGGAGCGGGGCGACCAGTTCGGCGTACACGGCCGAGAGCTTGCGCGAGGCATCCTGGTCCTTCACGCCGAACAGCGCGGTGGCGCGATAGATGGCCGCCTGGTCGACCACCGCGTGGTTGACGGTATAGCTTGAATTTTCGCTGCGATGCTCGGCGCCGACCGCCAGCGCCAGGGCGCCGCCGGGCAGTGCCATCAGGTCGCGCGTCGCGCGCACGTCGATGCCGGCGTTCTTCGCCTTGGCGGTCAGGGCGTTGCCGATCAATAGCGCGTCGTGCAGGTAGGCCACGCCCTGGGCGTCCTGCGCGGCGAAGGGATTGAGCGTGCCGGCTGCGATGCCGGGCTGGATCAGCGCGTCCTTCACATAGCCGCCGGTGAAATCCTGCGTGACCCGCGTTTGCGCGTAGCTGGCGCCGCCCGTCAGGTCCCAGCCGAAGGCCGAGCCTTCCAGGTTGAGCACCACACGGTCGGACAGGCCGAGGTTTTTCGACGTCCGCGGCCCCGCCTCCAGCGGACGCCAGTTGATGGTCAGGTCTTCGCCGGTGAGGCCGCCGACGGCGGGCGTGCCGCCGACGCCTCCCGGATACCAGCGGTTATCCGCGCGCATCGTCAGGCCGGTCAGTGGTGGCGGCGCGATGCGGCTGATGTTCTCGCTCTCGGAATGCAGGTAGTCGAGCGTGGCCAGGCCGTAGGCGCCGAAGCGCAGCGCGCCCTTGGCGTAGGCGGTGGTCTGGCGGGTTTCTGGCACGTCGTCCACCAGACGCGCGTAATCCTGGCGGCAGGTGCCCATGTCGGTGGTGCCGTTGCCCGCTTGCGGCACCGTGTCCGGCGCCAGGCAGCCGCTCGCGTAGCGCGGGTTGCCGGTGATGCCCCTGGCGGAAAAGAAGTTGGCCGGGAAGGTGGTGCCGCTGGTCTTGTTGATGCCGAAGGCCGGCTGGATGCCGGTCGACGAGTAGGGCCGGTCGATCGACCGCACGCGGCGCTGTTCGTGCTGGTCGAGCACGCCGAAGACGTTGTAGCCGTCCTGTTCCAGGTCGCCGAAGCCGCCGGTGACGTTGCCGCGCTTTTCGCGGCCGCCGGTCTGCTGCGGAACGACGGCTTCGACGGTGGCCGAGACGCCGGTAAACGAGCGCTTGGTGATGAAGTTGATCACACCGGCCACGGCGTCGGTGCCGTAGATGTGGGAGGCGCCGTCGCGCAGGATTTCGACCCGGTCCAGCGCCGCGAACGGGATGGCGTACAGGTCGACGCTGCTGCCGTCGAAGGGATGGTTGGCCAGGCGGCGGCCGTTGAGCAGCACCAGCGTGCGGTCGTCGCCCAGGCCGCGCAGATTGGCCGACGATTTGCCGCCGCCGTCGAAGCCGATGCTGGTGCTGCCGACGGTGGTTTGCTGGTTGGCCGACACCGAGGACAGCACTTCCTCGATGGTGGTCATGCCCTTGCTGACGAATTCATCGGCCTTCATCACCGTGACCGGCAGTGCGGATTCGCCGGCGATGCGCTTGATGGACGAGCCGGTCACGGTGACGCGCTGGACCTCCGTCGCCTCCTTGTCCTGGCCTTCCTGCGGCTGGTTTTGTCCGCCGGCGAGCGCGGGCAGGGCGGATGTCATGGCCGCGCCGCCAAATGCGAGCAGCATGGCGAGTCGGATGCGTTTCATTTGAAGCATGTCTCTGGTCTCCCTTTTTATTGGCGCCTTATAGAAGCTGGCAGCCTGGATCTTGAGATGTCCAGGCGGAGCTTGCGCGTCAAATCCTGCGGAAGTAGCAAAAAAACGCTTTCAAACTGCAGCCGCACACACCTCGGCCGGCACTTCGCGCGCCAGCTGGCGGAAGGCCGCCGGCGCCATGCCGTAGCGGCGCGCGAAGGCGCGCGAGAAATGACTGGCGCTGGAGAAGCCGAGGTCGAGCGCGACGTCGATGATGCGGGCGTCGCTGGCGGTCAGGATTTCCCGCGCGCGCTCGATGCGCAGCTTCATCAGGTACTGGTGCGGCGGGATGCCGACCGATTTGTGGAATTCGCGCGAGAAGTGGGACTCGCTCATCGCGCAGGCGCCGGCCAGGTCGCCCACGGGGATTTCGTCGGCCAGCCGTTCGGCCATATACGTCAGTATCTTCTGCAGCCGCGAACCCGCCAGGCTGCCCGTGGCGGACGCGGCGGGCAACTGCGCGTGCTGCTGCAGCAGATAGGCCACCAGGGCCGATGTCAGGTGGTCGCGGAATTGCGGTGCCCAGGCGCCAGCCAGCGTGTCGGCGTCGAGCAGCTTCAGGGTCAGGTCCATGACCACGCGGTCCGGCGCGATCCAGTTGCTGGACAGGGTGGAAAGGCTATGGCCGCCAGTCGCGGCCATGGCGCGCACGGTCGCCGTCGGGATGAAGATATTGACGATGTCGCAGCCGCTTAAACGGCGCCAGCGCCCCGTGGCGCCCGGCATGCAGACGCGGAAGCGGTTGGCGCCGATCACGCCGCTCCAGACGCGGGCGTCGTCGGTCCACACTTCGGACTGCTGTGGTTCGAGCTGGATGGCGATGCGATAGCTGTCCGGGTGGGGCACGATGGAGCGGACCGCGGTGTCGGCGCCGTCGGCGGTCCAGCGCACGATCACCGCGCCCGACAGCGGCAACGGCCCGATCCAGGCCCGCAGTGGCTCGGTGGCCCCGCTGCGCCGGAAGCACTCCTTGAGCGTGTCGGGATGGTCCCATCCGAAGGCATTCGCGAGCTGATTCATGATTTGCCGTCATCCAGAAATCGTATACCGTATATTACCTTGGGATTATTCTGACAACAAGAAGGCGTTGCGGAATATTGTTCCGGCGCTTGGTCATTTTCGTAATTGCCCGGTCTGCGCGCTGCGGGCACAATCGCCCGCAAACAGTTCAGAAAGTGATGGAGATAAATGAAATTGAAGACAAAAATCAGCCTGCTGTCGGCTGCCGTGGTGCTTTGCTGCGGTAGCGTCGGCGCGCAAACCGGCGCCGTCGGCGAGACCGCCGCCCCCGCATCCCAGCCCTGGATGAACGCCCAACTGGGCGCGGAGGAACGCGCCCGCCTGGCGGTTGCGGCGATGACCCTGGACGAGAAGCTCAAGCTGGTCTACGGCTACCTGGGCGCCGACATGGAATCGAAGAAGACCACGCGGCCGGCGCCGTCGCACAAGCAGTCGGCCGGCTTCATCTATGGCGTGCCGCGCCTTGGCATCCCCAATCTGTGGGAAACCGACGCCGGCGTGGGCGTGGCCAGCCAGGCCGGCCCGGATGCGCGGCCGGGCACGGCGCTGCCGTCGGGCCTGAACACGGCCGCCACCTGGGACCTGAACACCGCCTATGCGGGCGGCGCCATGATTGGCGCGGAAGCGCGCGCTTATGGCTTCAACGTGCTGCTGGCCGGCGGTGTCAACCTGATGCGCGAGCCGCGCAACGGCCGCAACTTCGAATACGCGGGCGAAGATCCTCTGCTGGCCGGCAAGATCGTCGGCGCGCAGATCAAGGGCATCCAGTCGAACCGCATTGTGTCCACGCTCAAGCACTTCGCCCTGAACGACCAGGAAACCAGCCGCACCACGCTCAACGTCAAGATCGACGACCGTTCGGCCCGCATGTCGGACCTGCTGGCCTTGCAGATCGCGAACGAGGAGGGCAATCCCGGCTCGGTGATGTGCTCGTACAACCGCGTCAATGGCATCTATGCGTGCGAAAACAGCTATCTGTTGAGCGAGGTGCTGAAGAAGGACTGGGGCTTCAAGGGCTGGGTGATGTCGGACTGGGGCGCGACGCACAGCACGATCCCGGCCGCCAACGCCGGGCTGGACCAGCAATCCGGCATGCCGTTCGACCTCGCCGATTACTTCGGCCCGCCGTTGAAGGAAGCCGTGTTGAATGGCTGGGTGCCGCAGGCGCGCCTGGACGATATGGTGCGCCGCATCCTGCACGCGATGTTCGAGCATGGCGTGGTGGACCATCCGGTGGCGCCGAAGCCTGAAACGATCGACTTCACCGCGCACGCGGCCGTGTCGCGCAAGGATGCGCAGGAGGGCATGGTGCTGCTGAAAAACAGCGCCGGCACCTTGCCGCTGAGCCGTTCGGCCAAGAAAATCGCGGTGATCGGCGGTTATGCCGACCGTGGCGTGCTGGCCGGCGGCGGTTCGTCGCTGGTGTATCCGGTCGGCGGCAACGCGGCGCCGGAGTTGATGCCGAAGACCTGGCCGGGCCCGGTCATGGTGTATCCGTCGTCGCCGTTGAAAGCTATCCAGGCCCGGCTGCCGTCGGCGACGGTGGCTTACGCGGACGGCAGCGACCGCGCCGCCGCCGCCAAGCTGGCGCGCGAGAGCGATGTGGTGCTGGTGTTCGCGACCCAGTGGGCGGGCGAGGGCTTCGATATGCCGAATCTGTCGCTGACCGATAAACAGGACGAGCTGATCGCCACCGTGGCCGAGGCCAACGCCAATACCGTCGTGGTGCTGGAAACCGGCGGTCCGGTGACCATGCCGTGGCTGCCGAAAGTGTCGGCCGTGCTGGAGGCCTGGTATCCGGGCACCAGCGGCGGCGAGGCGATTGCCGGCGTGCTGGTCGGCGAGGTCAATCCGTCGGGCCGTTTGCCGGCGACCTTCCCGGCGTCGGAATCGCAATTGCCGCGTCCGGCGGTGGACGGTTACCCCGAGGCGGAACGCCGCTTCGATGTCAACTACAGCGAAGGCGCCGCGGTCGGCTACAAGTGGTTCGACCTGAAGGGCCTGACGCCGCTGTTCCCGTTCGGCCATGGCCTGTCCTACACCGAGTTCGCCTTCTCGGACCTGGCCGCCAGCGTCAAGGATGGCGTCGTGAGCGCTTCGTTCACGGTGAAGAACACCGGCAAGGTGACGGGCAAGCAGGTGGCCCAGGTCTACGTGTCGCCGCTGACCGCCCGCTGGGAAGCGCCGAAGCGTCTGGCCGGCTTCCAGAAGGTCGAGGTACAGCCGGGTGCCGGCGTGCAGGCTTCCGTGACCGTCGATCCGCGCTTGCTGGCGATGTATGACTCGGCATCGAAGACCTGGAAAGTCGCCAAGGGCGATTACAAGCTGATCCTGGCGAGCAGCGCTGCGGACGGCAAGGCCGTCAGCACCGTGGTTCACCTGGAGGCCGCCGTCTACGACGTGAACGGCAAGCCGCTGCGCAAGGCTTCCCGCTAAGCGCCGTGCGATAAAAGCACGCCATTGATGGCCATCTCGCCGGCGCCACCGTGCCGCGCGAGACTGGCCGGCCATGTTTACGACAATTTCATGTGCCGCTCCGGTAGATATCATAATTGAAGTAACGCCGTGTAATTTGCACAATGTCCCTACGCGCAGCTTGCGCGAGCATAAAAATAAGGGACAGACAATTATGAGAATAAAACCATTGTTGGCGCTGCTGGTGTCGGCGTTCGGGATGCAATCGGCCGCCATCGCGGAAAACTATCACTGGGACGTGGTGGCCATGGGGGGCGGCGGCTATGTCTCCGGTCTGGTGCCCAGCAAGACCGAGCGTGGCATCATCTACGCGCGCACCGACGTCGGCGGCGCCTACCGCTGGGACGCGGCCCATACGCGCTGGATCGCGCTGAACGACTGGGTCGGCACCGCCGACACCGGCCTGATGGGCGCCGAATCGCTGGCGGTCGACCCGCACAACGCCGCCAAGGTCTACATCATGGCGGGCACCAGCTACCTGAGCGGCGGCAAATCCGTGATATTGCGCTCCAGCGACTACGGCAAGACCTTCGCCCAGACCGAGGTCACCAGCCAGTTCCACATCCATGGCAACGGCATGGGCCGCGGCAACGGCGAGAAGCTGCAGGTTGATCCGGGCAATGGCGATGTGCTGTACGCCGGCAGCCGCGACAACGGCCTGTTCCGCAGCACCGACGCCGGCGCCAGCTGGAGCCGGCTCGACGGCCTGGACGTCACCACCACTCCCAACCAGAATGGCATCAGCTTCGTGCTGCTCGACCCCACCAGCGTGGACCAGGGCATGGCGCAGCGTATGTTCGTCGGTGTGTCGCGCTTCGACTCGGTCGGCCCCAACCTGTATTTCAGCTATGACGCCGGCCAGACCTTCGAGCCGGTCGAGGGTGGTCCCACCGGCCTGATGCCGCAGCGCGCCGTGCTGTCGCCGGACGGCATGCTGTACATCACCTACGCCAACGGCGCCGGTCCGCATGGGGCCGACGGTGAACCGATGAGTACCGGCCAAGTCTGGGAATACGACGCGGCGGGCGGCAACTGGACCAACATCACCCCGTCCGAATATGACCACCCGTACGCCGGCATCACGATCGATCCTGCCAATCCCAAGCACCTGGCGCTGTCGACCACCAACACCTATTGGAGCCAGGGCAAGAGCTACGGCGACCAGATCTTCACCACCACCGACGCCGGCCGCCACTGGACCAACGTGGTGCAGCGCGGCTTCCAGATCGACCCCATGGGCGTGCCCTACGCCGCGGACACCTCGATCCACTGGGCCGGCTCACTGGAGTTCGATCCGTTCGACACCAAGACCGTGTGGGTGAGCTCGGGCAATGGCATCTTCCGCACCACCAACATCGACGCCCAAACCGGCACCTGGGGCTTCGCGGTCAAGGGGGTGGAGGAGACCGGCGCCTACGACATCCAGAGCGTGCCCAACGGCCCGCTGGTGACGGTGATCGGCGACTATGACGGCTTCATCCAAGCCGACCCGTCGCAATACGGCGTGCGGCACTCTCCGTCCATGGGCTCGACCACCGGCCTGGCCATCGCCGCGCAGGACGGCCGCTACATGGCGCGCATCGGCAGCGCACTGTATACCAGCGGCGACGGCGGCGCCACCTGGAGCAAGGCGCCCTCGCTCAACAATTCGCGCGGCACCGTCGCGCTGTCGGCCAACGGCCTGGTGCTCCTGCACAGCCCGGAGAACTCCACCACCACCTACCGCTCGACCAACAATGGCGCCAGCTGGACGCCGGTCACTGACTTGGCCATCAACAACGCCCGCGTGGTGGCGGACCCGGTCAACGTCAACAAGTTCTACGCCTATGACACCAGCGGCAAGCTGATGGCCAGCACGGACGGCGGCGTCTCCTTCGCGCTCAAGGGCACGCTGCCGGCCAGCGGCTCGGACATGATCCGCGTCGCCCCAGGGCATGAGGGCGACATCTGGGTTTGCCTGAACAGCCGCGGCCTGACCCGCTCGACCGATGGCGGCGCGACCTTCACCAAGATCGGCACCGTCAACGAGTGCAGCGCGGTCGGCTTCGGCAAGGCGGCCCCGGACAGCAACTACCCGACCGTCTACATGTTCGGCACAGTGGGCAGCGTGAACGGCATGATGCGCTCGACCGACGCCGGCGCGACCTGGGTGCGCCTGAACGACGACGCGCACCAATACGGTGGCTCCCGCATCGTGACCGGCGACATGAACATCTACGGCCAGGTCTACTTCAGCACCAACGGCCGCGGCGTCGCCTATGGCCAGTCGACGGCGCTGGGCGAGGTGGTGGCCACGCCGGTGACGGCGGCGCCGCCGGTGCACGCCGGCCCGGCCAATGATTGCCGCTACGACGTCACGGCGTCGTGGCCGGGCGGCTACATCGCCAACATCTCGATCAAGAACAACGGCACCCAGCCCGTCAACGGCTGGACGGTGAACTGGACCTATAGCGATAACTCGGTGGTGCAGAGCCTGTGGAACGCCAACCTGACCGGCAACAGCCCGAGCTACTCGGCCTCGGACGTGGGCTGGAACGCGTACATCGCCCCCGGCGCCTCGGCCAGTTTCGGCTTCGTCGTGGCCGGCGCCGCCATCCCGACCGTCACCGGCGACGTTTGCAAATAATAAGGAAGAAACATGAAAAAGACACTGATCGCATTACTTGCCGGCGGACTGCTGCTGGCGACCCAAAGCCACGCGGGCGTGGTCACCTTCGACAACCTCGCGAAAACGCGGGCCAGCGTGCCCAATCCGTACGCCGGGTTCACCTGGGATAAGAACTGGTTTGTGTTTGACACCAGCCAGACCGGCTATGCCAACGCGGCGCACTCCGGCAACCAGTTCCTGGTCAACGGTCAGGCCAACAACCTGGGCGTCAGCAGCACCACCGCGTTCGATTTCTCGGGCGCGTGGTTCGCCACGCCGGCCACCAACGGCGGCAAGGCGACGTGGATCGATATCACCGCGTATGACGCCGCCAACAAGGTCATCGGCACCACCGATCACGTCGCCATCAGCGGCACGTACAGCTGGGTGGCGGCGAACTTCACCGGCGTCTCGCGCCTGAGCATCACGCGCGACAAGGGCGGGTTCGTGATGGATGATTTCACGCTGGCCGCCGCGGTACCGGAACCTACCAGCCTGTCGATGCTGGCACTCGGCCTGGCGGTGATCGGCGTCGCGCGCCGCCGTCGCGCTAGCTAGTTTCGCGGAAGTCCGCGAAGAACCAAAAAAAAAGCCCCGTGTGCGCATGCGACGCTCAAGATCGTCGCAAGGCCACACGGGGCTTTTTATTTCACTGCCCTTGTTACCACCAGAGGCTGTAGATTGTCGTCAGTGCGATGCCGATCACGGCCGAACCCAGCGCGAAGGCGCCGTCGACGCGGAACAGCGAGGTGTCGATGTGCATTTGCTTCGAGCTGTCGCGCTTGACGTCGGCCATCTTGCTCATCACGACCATGCCGGCCACGACCACCCAGAACACGATGAACATGCGGTCGAGGAAAGGAATCTCGAACACGCCGCTGCCGTTGTCCTTGGAGAAGCCGATCGGTGCCAGGAAGGACAGGTCCATCATGGTCGGCAGGAACTTCAGCAGGATCGAACCGGCCAGGCCGCCCAGGGTGGCGAACATGGCCGCGCCGGAGGTGGTCTTTTTCCAGAAGAAGCCCAGCAGGAACATGGCCAGGATGCCTGGCGAGACAAAGCCGGTGTATTCCTGGATGTACTGGAAGCCGCCTTTCTTGTCGATGCCCAGCATCGGCGCGATCAGCACGGCCAGCGCCATGGCCACGACCACGCTGACGCGGCCGATCCATACCATGCGTTGTTCGCTGGCTTCCTTGTTGAAGGCCTTCTTGTAGATGTCGAGCGTGAAGATGGTGGCGATGCTGTTGGCCTTGCCGGCCAGCGAAGCGACCACGGCGGCGGTCAGCGCGGCGAAGGCGATGCCTTTCAAGCCCGATGGCAGCAGGCCCAGCAGGATAGGGTAGGCGCGGTCGGGATTGACTTCGCCGCCGACCTTCATGGCGTCGCCCAGCGCGCCGGACTTGTCCAGCGCGTAAGCGGCGATACCAGGCAGCACCACGATGACCGGCATCAGCAGCTTGAGGAAGGCCGCGAACAGCAGGCCCTTGCGGGCGGTCGGCAGGTCGGCGCCCAGTGCGCGCTGGGTGATGTACTGGTTGCAGCCCCAGTAGTTCAGGTTGACGATCCACATGCCGCCCAGCAGTACCGACAGGCCCGGCAGGTCCATATAGTTCGGGTTGTCGCGCTTGAGGACCATGTCGAAGTGGCCGCGGGCGCTGTTGTACAGCTCGGAGAAGCCTTGCAGCGCGCCGTGCTTGCTGCTCAGCGCAGCCACCATGTCGAGCGCCAGCCAGGTCGTGACCAGGCCGCCGACCACCAGGCAGGTGACCTGCACCACGTCGGTGTAGCCGATCACCTTCATGCCGCCCAGGGTGATGATGGCGGCGAACACGGCCAGGAACAGCATGCATGGCAGCAGGGCGATGCCCGACAGGCTGCTGATGGCCAGCGCGCCCAGGTACAGGATCGAGGTCAGGTTGACCACCACGTACAGGCCCAGCCAGAACAGTGCCATGGTGGTGGCGACCGCCTTGCCGTAGCGCTGTTCGAGGAACTGCGGCATCGTGTAGATGCGGTTCTTGAGGTAGACCGGCATGAAGAACACGGCCACGATCACCAGCGTGGCGGCTGCCATCAGTTCATAGACGGCCACGGCCATGCCGATGCGGAAGCCGGAGCCGCTCATGCCGATGAATTGCTCGGCCGAGATGTTGGAGGCGATCAGCGAGGCGCCGATGGCCCACCAGGTCAGCGAGCCTTCGGCCAGGAAGTAGTCATGCGAGGCGAGGCCGGAACCGGCTTGCTTGCGCCGGTACACCCATAGGCCGTAGCCCGCCACCATGACGAAATAAACAAGAAAGACAGTAATGTCCAGGGTTGAAAAAGTGCTCATGCTGTGCTCACGATTAAGAGGTTGTCTCCGGGCTGGCGGCCAAGCTGCGGCCGGGGCCATTTTTCTGATGAAACTGCCAAGTTTCATCTTAGGCGATTTGCACCTATGACTTCCAATAAGACTTTTGCACTCAGCTATATTGTTTTAGGTAGGGGTAGGGGTGTCGGGGCACATGTCAAGAGAAACATCTATCGGCCGCAGGGCAGCGCTGTATTGTTGCGGAAACGCCAACGCATCATCGCCGTCGTCCCTAGCGACTGTACAAGCGGGCCTCAACCTGCGAACATGTTTTATTAGAGCAATTATCGAGCGGTATATGGCAAAGATTAAGCAACGGCGACCTGTCCCGCTTCGCATTCCCATCCTCTGCGGCATCCTCGCGCTCCAAGCGGGCGCCGCACTGGCCGACGACGGCGCGCAGGACCTGACCGCGCTGCCGCTGGAGCAGCTGATGTCGCTGGAGGTGTACAGCGCGTCGAAGTTCGTCCAGCGCGCCAGCGAGGCGCCGTCCAGCGTCACCGTGATCACGGCTGCCGACATCCGCGCCTATGGCTGGCGCACGCTGGCCGACGCGCTGCGCAGCGTGCGCGGCGTCTACGCCAGCTACGACCGCAACTATTCCTACATGGGCGCGCGCGGCTTCCTGCGGCCGGGCGACTACAACACCCGCTTCCTGTTGCAGATCGACGGCAACCGCATCAACGACGTGGTGTTCGATTCGGGGCCGATGGGCGGCGAATTCCCGCTCGACCTGGAGCTGGTCGAGCGCATCGAATACGTGCCCGGTCCCGGTTCGTCGGTGTACGGCGCCAACGCCTTTTTTGGCGTGATCAACGTCATCACGCGCCGCCCGCGCGACATGGACGGCGGCACCGCCACGCTGTCGGGCGGCCAGGACGGCGCCCGCCGCGGCCACGCCAGCCAGGCCTGGACCGACAGCTTCGGCACCGACTGGCTGCTGGCGGCCAGCCGTTACAAGACCGACGGCCGCGACCAGTTCTACGCCGCCTACGCGCAGGACGGCGTCAGCGACGGCTGGGCGCGCGGCCTCGATTATGAAAGCGGCCACCGCCTGTTCGCCAAGGCCATCCACGGCGACTACACCGCCACCCTGATCCATGCCGAGCGCGACAAGGGCGTGCCGACCGCTTCGTTCAGCCAGCGCTTCGACGATCCGCGCTCGCGCACGGTCGACACGCAGAACTACGTCGACCTGGCGTACCGCGCGACGCTGTCGCCGCAGCTCGAGTTGAACGCGCGCGCCTACTGGGGCGAATACGGCTCGCTCGGCTACTACGCCACGGACAACGACAACGCCACCCTCAACCGCGACGTCTTCGCCAGCCGCTGGTGCGGCGCGGAGCTGTCGCTGCTGGCCAACGTGGGCGAGCACAAGCTGCTGGCCGGCCTGTCCTTCGAGGACGACTATCGCCAGCGGATGCTCAACTTCGACGTCGAGCCCTATTGGCAGTACCTGAACGAAAACCACGACGGCAACCGCTACGGCCTGTACCTGCAGGACCAGGTGGCGCTGACGCCGGCGCTGCTGCTCAACGCCGGCCTGCGCTACGACCGCCACGTGTCCACCGGCGGCGTGCTCAGCCCGCGCCTGGCGCTGGTGCAGCAGTGGAACGCCGAGACCACCGTCAAGGCCCTGTACGGCAGCGCCTACCGCGCACCCAACAGCTACGAGCTGTATTACAGCGTGCCCGGCGACGGCGGCCAGTTGGGCAATCCCGCGCTGGGCCGCGAGCGCATCGGCAGCGCCGAGCTGGCGCTGGTGCGCCAGCTGCCCGGCAACCGCCGCGCGACGGTCTCGGTGTTCCGCAACGTGGTGTCGGCGCTGATCACGCAGCGCGACAATGGCGGCTTGCCGATGTTCGTCAATTCCGGCCGCGCCGTGGCGCGCGGCGTGGAACTCGAATACGAGCAAAACTGGAGCAACGCGACGCGCCTGAAGGCCAGCTACAGCTGGCAGCACACGCGCCAGGACGGCGCCGGCGGCGACGGCGGCAACGTCAACACGCCCGGGCAGCTGGCCAAACTGAACCTGACGCTGCCGCTGTACGGCAGCTGGCGCGCCGGCGCCGAGGCCCAGTACGTCGGCCGGCGCAGCATGATCCAGGGCGGCAGCACCGGCGCCTACCTGCTGGCCAACCTGAATCTGTATTCGCAGCGCCTGTCGCGCCACGCCGACCTGGCGCTGACCGCCTACAACCTGTTCGACCGCCGCTATGCCGATCCCGCTTCGGTGGAGCATCTGCAGGACGCGATCCGGCAGGACGGCCGGCGGCTGCAGTTGAAACTGACACTGGACTACTAAGATGCCGACGGTGCGCTCCCTCGCCGTGTGGTTTTCCGCCTTGCCGCTGGCCTTGCTGCTGGGCGGCTGGAGCGGTGCCGCGTGCGCTCAAAGCGCGGTGCCGGAATACCAGCTCAAGGCGGCCTTCGTGTTCAACTTCGCGGTGTTTGCCGAATGGCCGGCCGAGGCGCTGCCGGCGGCCAGCCCGCTGGTGCTGTGCGCGTACAGCGGCAACGCGCTGCTGGCGGCGCTGCAGGACCTGCGCGACAAGAACGTCAACGGCCACCGGCTGGAGGTGCGCGCGCTGGCCACCGGCGCGGCGCCGCGCAACTGCCACGTGCTGGTGCTGGACCGCCAGGACCGCGACGCCTGGCCGCAACTGCGCCACGAGCTGGCCGCCGGCGGCGCCAGCGTGCTGACCGTGGCCGACGACCGCCAGCTCGCCCGCGCCGGCGTGATGCTGGCGCTGTTCATGGACGACAAGCGCGTGGTCTTCGACGCCGACCTCGGCGCCCTGCGCGCCGCGCGCATGGTGCTGAGCTCCAAGCTGCTGCGCCTGGCCAGGAGCGTGCAATGACGCCCGCGCTGCCGGTGGCGGCGGGAGCGGGCGCGGAAGCGGCGCCGCTCGGCAGCACGGTCGCGCGCAGCATCCTGCTGGTGGCCGGCGCCGCGCTCGGCGTGGCGGCCTTGCTGCTGGTGCTGTTCCAGTACGTGGCGCTGCGCGCCGCGCTGCTCGACGACGTCCAGGTCCAGGCCCGCATCGTCGGCAGCAACAGCAGCGCCGCGCTGATGTTCGAGGACCAGCGCGCCGCCGCCGAAACGCTGGCCGGGCTGGCCCTGTCGCCGGTGGTCGAGAGCGCCGCCATCCTCGATCCGCGCAGCGTGCCGCTGGCCAGCTACCGGCGCGCCGGCGGCGCCCTGCCCACCATCAACGACGCCCTGCAGACCGGGCGCCAGGTGTTTTCCGCCGACGCGCTCGAGGTGCTCGAGCCGGTGCGCGCCAACGGCGCGGCGATCGGCAGCGTGGTGCTGCGGGCGACGCTGATGCCGCTGTACCGCCGCCTGGCCGTGTTTGCCGCCTACACGCTGGCGGTGGCGCTGGCGTCGATGGCGCTGGCCTGGCTGCTGGTGGCGCGCATGCGCGCCGCGGTGCTGGCGGCCGAGCGCCATCTGCACTACCTGGCCCACGTCGATCCGGTGACGGCGCTGCCGAACCGTAACGCCTTCAACGTGGGCCTGGACGCCAGCCTGGGCCGGGCCGACCGGCAGCACACGGCGGTCGGCCTGCTGCTGCTTGACCTGGACAACTTCAAGGTGGTCAACGACACGCTGGGCCACACCTGCGGCGACCTGCTGCTGCAGCTGGTGGCCCAGCGCCTGCGCGAGACCCTGCGCCCGCAGGACCTGATCTGCCGCGTCGGCGGCGACGAGTTCGTGGTCGTCGTCGAGGCCGACGACGCGGCCGGCGTCACGGCCGGTGTGGCCGACAAGATCCTGCGCGCGCTGGCGCCGCCGTTCTGCCTCGAGGGCCATCAGCTGCACGTGAGCACCAGCATCGGCGTGGCCACCTATCCGGCGCACGGCGATAACGCCGAGTCGCTGATGCGCGGCGCCGACACGGCGATGTACCACGCCAAGCATCTGGGCAAGAACGCCAGCCAGGTGTTCCACCACGAGATGACGCTGCGCGCGCGCAAGCGCCTGACGCTGGAGGCCCAGCTGCGGCGCGCGCTGGACAACGACGAGCTGACGCTGCACTACCAGCCGCAGATCGACACCCGCAGCGGCCGCATGATCGGCTTCGAGGTGCTGGCGCGCTGGACCTGTCCGGAGCTGGGGCCGGTCAGCCCGGCCGAGTTCATCCCGGTGGCCGAGGACAGCGGCGTGATCGTGCCGCTGGGCCGCTGGGTGCTGCAGACCGCCTGCCGCCAGGCCGCGCAATGGCAGCGCGAGGGCCTGCTCGAGGGCATCGCCCACATGGCCGTCAACCTGTCGGCGCATCAGACCCGCGACAAGGACCTGATGGACGAGATCGAGGCCCTGCTGGCCGAGACCGGGCTGCCGGCCCACCTGCTGGAGCTGGAGCTGACCGAGAGCGCGATGATGGAAAACGTCGAGGCCAACCTGGCGCTGATGCAGCGCATCCAGGCGGCCGGCATCCACCTGTCGATCGACGATTTCGGCACCGGCTATTCGTCGATGGCCTACCTGAAGCGCTTCCCGATCGACCAGCTCAAGATCGACCGCAGCTTCGTCAGCGACGTGCCGGGCGACGGCGCGGCGATCGCCATCGCCATCATCGCGCTGGCGCACAGCCTGGGCCTGTCGGTGGTGGCGGAGGGCGTGGAGAACGCGCAGCAGGTGGAGTTCCTGCGCCAGGCCAACTGCGACCTGATGCAGGGCTATTATTTTTCCCGGCCGGTGCCGGCGTCCGAGCTGGAAGCGATGCTGCGGCAGCTGCGGACGGCGGCGCACTGAGCTGCGCTGCCTGGGGCCGTGCCCGGCCAGCCAGCCGGGCGGCCGCTGCCGCGCCTAGGGGCGGCGCGCCGGCGCCCGGAGCTGCCGGCGCGAGCGCTCGATGTAGCGCACCACCTGCTCGGTGTCATGGGGCGGCTTGAGGAACCGGCGCAGTCCGTCATAGGTGGGCGCGACCAGTTCCGCCCTGGCGTCGCGGTCGAAGAAGAAGGTCAGGCCGGCGGCGCGCGCCAGGATCTCGTTGGTGGCGTCGCCCAGCAGGGTGGGCGGCGCGTCGGGGTCGGCCTGGGCCGAAAAGGTCTGGTCGGCGTCGGCGATCCGGCGCAGCGCGCCGCTCTCCGCGAGGAAGGCCAGGAAGCGATCGCGGGCGCGCGGGTTGACGCCGCGCGCCGGCAGGACCAGCACATCGAGCGGCGCTTCCTCGTACGCGGGCAGGCCGGGCGTGTAGCTGGGGAAGGCGAAGAAGCCCATGTCGGCCGCCAGCGCCGCCGGAAACTTGGCGGCGGCAAAGCTCGCCATCAGCACCATGCCCACCTGATCGTGGTACAGGTAGGGCGGCACGCGGTCCGCTTCCTGCTCCATCGTCGCCGCCAGGAAGTAGCCCTTGCGCAGCAAATCGCCCCAGACGTCGAACACCTGGCGCACCTGCGCGTCGCCGAAGCTGACCTCGCCGCGCAGCAGCTTGCGGTGGAAGTCGATGCCGTTGATGCGCAGGTTGAGATAGTCGAACCAGGCGGCGGCCGGCCAGCCGCTGCGGGCGCCCACGGCCAGCGGCGTCACGCCCGCCGCCTGCAGGCGTTCGCAGGTCTGCAGGAACTCGCTCCAGTTGAGCGGCGGCCGCAGGCCGAGCCGCTCGAACAGCGACTTGCGGTACAAGAAGCCCCAGACATAGTGGTACAGCGGAAAGCCATAGACCTCGCCACCGACGCGCGTGCCATCGATGGCGGCGGCGGAGAATTTCTTTTTCTTCAGCAGCGCGACCAGCTCGCCACCGAGGGGGGACAGTAACTTGCCCCGGGCGGCGTCGCCCAGGCGTTCGCCCGCGTACCAGAAGGCCAGGTCGGCGCGGCTGGTGCTCAGGCGCGCGGTGAAATCCCGCTTGTATTGCTCCTGCGGGTAGCCGCGGGCTTCGACCTGGATGTCGGGATAGGCGGCGGTAAACTGGTCGATGATGCCCAGCAGCGCGCTGCGCTGCGGACTGTTGGACACCACGTAGTCGATCACCAGGTGTTCGGCGGCGGCGCACCCGGCCGACAGGCCGAGGCCGGCACATAGCAGGCCGGCCGCCAGCCAGCGATGGATACGGAAGGCGGAGCTCATCGGGGTCTTATGCATCATGCAAGTTTGTGGGGGAATATACAGCATGTCAATCCGGGAACGCGGCGGCGGCGCGCGCAAGCCGCGTCTGCCTCAATTTCATTCTCTCGCTTGACGGTTTTCGCAATCGGGGTGGGCGCCAACGGCCGCCTCCCATCTGCGCGCGCGGCAACATGGCCCGGCGTCAATATGGCGCGCTGCGCATCGTTTGCATCTGTTAAGATGAACTCACGATGTACTGCCGCGCCATGCCGCCTGTCTGCCCATGCAAATTGATCCACGTTCACCCGCCATCACGGAACAGCCGATAGCGCCGGCTGTCGTTGTCCGACAGCGTGTCAACGGTGACGCCATCGATCCGCAAACCTGCTTCGACCACTGTCCGTATTTTGTCTTCACGGTCGGGCTGGACGGCAGGGTGTCGGCCATGAATCTGTACTGCCGCCAGCAGCTGGGTGCTTACAAGCTGGGCGAGCCGGCGGCGCGCCTGTACACCGGCTGGGCGGCCACACTGTTGCAGGACGCCGCGCTGGCGGCCGCGCGCGCGAGCGGCTACTGGCATGGCGAACTGGAATTGCTGGGCGCCGATGGCAGCTTCCATCCGGTAACCCAGACGATCGAGTTGCAACCTGCAACGGAGCAGCGGCCGGCGCGCTTCCTGTGCATGGCCTACGACCTCAACGATTACGACGTGTATGAATCGCTGCTGCGCTTCAAGCGCCTGTTCGAGCACCATCCGCAGCCGATGTGGATCTACGATCTGCAGACGCTGCGCTTCCTGATGGTCAACGCCGCCGCCGTGACGCACTACGGCTACACGGAGGCGCAGTTCCTGCAGATGACGATCAAGGACATCCGCCCGCCCGACCAGCTGGCGGCGCTGGAGCGCAACCTGGCCGCGGCGCCGCTGCGGGGCGCCGAGCTGGCCGGCGGCTGGACCCACGTCAGGGCGGACGGCAGCCGCATCGAGGTGAGGATTTCCTCGCATTCGCTGATCATCGCCGGCCACCAGGCGCGCTTCGTGATGGCGCACGACGTCACCGAGCAGTTGCGCATGGAGGCCGAGCTGTACGCCTCGCGCGAGCTCAAGCAGCTGGTGATCGACCACATCCCGCACCAGATCTTCTGGAAGGACCTGGACGGCCGCTACTGCGGCTGCAACACCGTGTTTGCGGCCGCCGCCGGCCTGCGCGCGATCGAGGAGGTGGTGGGCAAGACCGACGACGATTTCCCCTGGCGCCACAACGCCGACGCCATCCGCGCCGACGACCGCGCCATCGTTGCCACCGGGCGGGCCCGCTTCAACGACGAGGACCAGCTGGTGCGCCAGGACGGCCGCCTGCACTGGTACCTGATCAACAAGCTGCCGTTCCACGACCAGCACGGCAACATCATCGGCGTGCTGGGCACGATCGAGGACATCACCGACCGCAAGCAGGCCGAGCAGACCCTGCAGCTGCGCGGCCGCGCGCTCGAGGCCAGCGACAACGCGGTGGTGATCACCGCCCACGGCCCCGGCGGCGACCTGGTCGACTACACCAATCCGGCCTTCACGCGGCTGTTCGGCTATGCCGAGGCCGAGGCGGCGGGGCGCCGGCTGGACCGCCTGCTGGAGCAGGAAAGCGGCGAGCGCGAGGCCCTGCGCGAGGCCCTGAGCGGCGTGCACGAGGTGACGATGATGCTGCACATCGTCCATCGCGACGGCCACCTGCTGTGGGTGCGGCTGCATGTGGCGCCGGTGCCGGCGCCGGCCGGCCCGCCCAGCCACCACGTGTGCGTGCTGACCGACATGACCGAGTCGATCAACTACCAGGTGCAGCTGGAGCACCAGGCCAACCACGATCCGCTCACCGGCCTGCCGAACCGGGCGCTGTTCGGCGACCGCCTGGCGCAGGCCATCAGCTACGCCGAGCGCTACGGCCATCACCTGTGGGTGGTGTTCATCGACCTGGACAATTTCAAGCTGGTCAACGACTGCATGGGCCACCAGGCCGGCGACGAGCTGCTGTGCGCGGTCGGCATCCGCCTGCGCGCCTGCCTGGCCGACAGCGACACCGTGGCCCGCCTGGGCGGCGACGAGTTCCTGCTGCTGCTGTCGGACTCGCCGGAGTCCCCGGCCTCGGCCGTGTTGCAGCAGGTGCAGGAGACGGTGGCCGCGCCGCTCACCATCGCCGGCCAGGTCCTGACCGTCACCTGCAGCATCGGCGCCAGCGTCTACCCGCTGGACGGCGGCGAGCCGCAGCAGCTGCTCAAGCACGCCGACATCGCCATGTACCGCGCCAAGGAGGGCGGCCGCAACCAGCTGCAGTTCTACGAGGCGGCCATGCACAGCCGCATCACCGAGCGCGCCATGATCGAGGCCGAGCTGCGGCACGCGCTGGCGCGCGACGAGCTCAGCCTGCACTACCAGCCCAAGGTCGACCTGCGCAGCGGCGCCGTGGTCGGCATGGAGGCGCTGCTGCGCTGGCGCCATCCGACCCTGGGCATGGTGTCGCCGGCGCGCTTCATCGGCGTGGCCGAGGAGACCGGCCTGATCGTGGCGATCGGGCGCTGGGTGATGCGCACCGCCTGTTTCCAGAACATGCAGTGGCAGCAGGCCGGCCTGACGCCGCTGCGGGTGGCGGTCAATGTGTCGGCGCGCCAGTTCCGCGATCCGGCGCTGAGCCGCGAGGTGCAGGCCGCGCTGTCCGACAGCGGGCTCGACGCGCGTTACCTGGAGCTGGAGCTGACCGAGAGCCTGGTGATGCACAACGTCGAGGGCGCGGTGGCGGTGGTGCGCGGCCTCAAGCAGATGGGCATCGCGCTGTCGATCGACGACTTCGGCACCGGCTACTCCAGCCTGGCCTACCTGAAGCTGTTCCCGGTCGACTTCCTGAAGATCGACCAGTCCTTCGTGCGCGAGATGCTGACCGAGCCCAAGGTGGCGGCCATCGTGCGCTCGGTCATCGCGCTGGGCCAGAGCCTGGGCTTCAAGGTCATCGCCGAGGGCGTCGAGACCGAGGCCCAGCTGGCCTATCTGCGGCGCCACCAGTGCGACGAAATGCAGGGCTATCTGTTCAGCAAGCCCCTGCCGGCGCCGGACTTCGGCGAGCTGTTGCGCACCGAGCGCGCGCTGGCCCTGCCGGTCGAGGAAACGCCCGGCCAGCAACCCACGCTGTTGCTGCTGGACGACGAACCCAGCATCCGCTCCGCGCTGGCGCGCCTGCTGCGTCCGGACGGCTACCGCATCCTGAGCGCCAACACCGCCGAGGAGGCTTTCGATCTGCTTGCCAGCCGCCAGGTGCAGGTGGTGATCAGCGACCAGCGCATGCCCGGCATGAACGGCACCGAGTTCCTCAGCCGTGTGAAGCAGATGTACCCGTCGACGATACGCATCATCCTGTCGGGCTACACCGAGCTCGACGCGGTGCTCAACGCCATCAACCGCGGTGAGATCTACCGCTTCTACACCAAGCCATGGGACGACCTGGCGATGCGTGAAAACATCCGCGACGCCTTCCGCTACCAGAAGATGATGTTCGGCCGGCCGCCGCGGGCGGACGGGACGGAGGTCGACAGCTAGGAGATAGAATTGGTGAGATTTCCGCGCGGTAAAGTAGGCATAATTGCCTCAGCCATCAACGGTTCCAGGAGGCACCATGTCTGAGCTTGTCCCGCGTTCGCGTATCATGGTCGTGGACGATCAGGCTGCCCATCTGAAGGCGCTGTGCGACATCCTGGGGCAACACGACTTCGACGCCGTCGGCTTCGCCACCGGCGAACTGGCGCTGGCCCACCTGCGCGACCACGCCTTCGACCTGCTGCTGACCGACATGATCATGCCCGGCATGAACGGCCTGGTCCTGATCGAGGCGGCCAGGGCGCTCGACCCCGGCATCGCCTGCATCATCATGACCGGCGAGGGCACGGTCGATACCGCCGTCAAGGCCATGAAGATCGGCGCGGTGGACTACATCATCAAGCCGTTCAAGGCCGCGACCCTGCTGCCGGTGCTGGCGCGCGCGCTGGACTCGCGCCGGCTGCGCACCCAGAACCTGCGGCTGGAGGCGGCCCTGCGCGACCGCGTCGAGGAGCTGGGCCGGGTCAACCTGTTCCTCGAGACCGCCCGCAAGGAGGCCGAGCGCACCAACCGCGAGAAGTCGGCCTTCCTGTCGAACATGAGCCACGAGCTGCGCACGCCGCTCAACAGCATCCTGGGCTTCGCGCAGATCCTGGCCAGCGACAAATTCCCCAAGGCCGAGGGCGAACGCCAGCGCTTCTGCCACAACATCGTCTCGTCCGGGCGCCACCTGCTGCAGCTGGTCAACGAGATGCTGGACCTGTCCAAGATCGAGGCCGGCAAGGTGTCGCTGATGCTGGGCGCGGTGTTGCTTGACGAGGTGCTGCGCGAGGTGCAGGCCATCGTCGCGCCGCTGGCCGAGAAGCGCCTGATCGCCCTGGTCATGCCGGCCGACTGCACGCTCGAGCTGTGCGTGGACCGCATGCGGCTCAAGCAGATCCTGGTGAACCTGCTGTCCAACGCGATCAAGTACAACCATGTGCACGGCAGCGTCACGGTCAGCTGCGGGCTCTCGCGCAGCGGCTACGGCTGGGTCGCGGTCAGCGACAGCGGCATCGGCCTCAGCCCCGAGCAGCTGCAGGCGATCTTCGTGCCCTTCGGCCGCGCCGGACGCGACGAGAGCAACGAGGAGGGCACGGGCCTGGGCCTGACCATCAGCAAGCGCCTGGTCGAGGCCATGCGCGGCACCATCAGCGTGGAAAGCACGCCCGGCGAGGGCAGCACCTTCCGCATCGAGCTGCCGCTGCAGGGCGCGGCGGCCGCGATGCCGGGCGCGCGCGTGCCGAGCCAGCAGGCCAATTGAACGCCGTGGCCGCGCCCTCCACAGAAAAAAGCAGGCTTAGCCGGGAGACCGTATGAAGCGTTTGCACCTCGCCGCCCGCTGGCTGCCGGTCCTGGTCGTGACGGTGGTGCTGGCCGGCGTTGTCACGTGGCTGGCATGGCGGCCGGTGGCCGCGCCGGCGCCGCCGCCGAGCGCGCTGGTGATCGCCACCAACACCGACTACGTGGGGGCCTGCCCGGTGATGGCGGCCCAGGCCGAGGGCTATTTCGCCGCGCACCGGCTGGCGGTCACGCTGCAACCCTACACCAACGGCCGCCAGGCGCTGGAGGCGGTCACCTCCAACCGCGCCGACCTGGCCACGGTGGCCGACATCCCCATCATGTTTTTCGCCATGGAGGGCACGCCCATCCAGGTGATCAGCACCATCTTCCGCACCGGGCGCGACCATGGACTGGTGGCGCGGCGCGATCGCGGCATCGCCCGCCCGGCCGACCTCAAGGGCAAACGCATCGGCGTCACGCTGGGCACCTCGGGTCACTTCACGCTGGAGGTGTTCCTCAACCGCCAGCGGCTCGACACCCACGACGTGCAGCTGGTGAACTATCCGCCCGACGGCCTGCAGCAGGCCATCACCGACGGCAAGGTGGACGCCGTCAGCGGCTGGGATCCCTTCCTGGGCGCGGCCGAGGAAAGCCTGGGCGCCAACGCCATCCGCTTCGCCGGGGCCGACGTCTACGAGAGCATCTACAACATGGTGACGCTGTCGCGCTACATCGGGCAGCACCCGCAGACCGTGCTGCGGCTGCTGCAGGCGCTGGAGCAGGGCGAGCGCTTCTGCCGCGAGCATCCGGCCGCCGGCGTGGCCTTCTTCCCCAAGCTCTCGGCCAGCGGCGCCAGCGCCATGCTGGCAGCCTGGCCGGCCCACCATTTCGGCCTGGAGCTGGACCAGAGCCTGCTGCTGGTGCTGGAGGACCAGTCGCGCTGGGCCATCAAGGGCGGGCTGACGACGGCCCGCGAAGTGCCCAACTTCCTCGACTACATCTACCTCGACGGGCTCAAGTCGGTGAGCCCGAACGAGGTGACGATCATCTACTAGGGGCCCCCGCGTGAAAATTTCCACCCGCCTCAAGCTGGCGCAAATCATTTGCATCGTGCTGCTGGCGATCATGGCGGCGGTGTTCGCCCGCACCACCCAGCAGATGCGGCACGAGATCGCCAAGGCGGAGGTGACCGGCGACGTGCTGCGCGGCGCGGCGGCGCTGCGCTACCTGTCGCTGGAATACGTGCAGCAGCACCAGAGCCGCACCCGGGCGCAATGGCTGCACCGGCACCAGTCGCTGCAGCGCATGATCGCCGACGACGGCAGCTTCGCGGACGAGGCCGAGCTGGCGCTGCTGCGCGACGTGCGCGAGCGCCAGCAGTCGCTGCTGGGCCTGTTCAACGAGCTGCAGGGGCTGCAGGCGGAATTCCAGCGCACGCCGGAGCGGCGCCTGATCCTGCTGGAGCTGGAGGCCAGGCTGTCGGGCCTGATGATGAACCGGGCCCAGGCCATGATGTCCGACGCCGAGGACCTGGCCCGCATCAGCCGCGCCAACATGCTGTCGGCCCAGTCCGACCTGGTGACGGCCGGCGCCGTGCTGGGCGGGCTGGTGCTGCTGGTGGTGATCGGCGCCATGGGCCTGACCATCCGCAGCGTGAGCAAGCCGCTGTCGCGCCTGCACCAGGCCACCAAGGTGGTCGGCACGGGCAGCCTGGACGTGGTGCTGGACGTGCGCTCCGACGACGAGATCGGCAACCTGGCGCGCTCCTTCGACGGCATGGTGCAGCGGCTGCGCCAGACCACCGTCTCGCGCGACGAGCTGATCCACGCCAACGTGGCGCTGCAGACCGAGGTGTCGGAGCGGCTGGCGGCCGAGCGCAGGGTGGTGGCCCAGCTGGCGCGCATGAGTCTGCTGCACCAGATCACCCGCTCGATCGGCGAGCGGCAGGACCTGCCCAGCATCTTCCAGGTGGTGCTGCGCTGCCTGGAGGACCAGCTGCCCATCGACTTCGGCGCCATCTGCCTGTACGACGGCGCCCAGCTGTCGGTCAGCTGCGTCGGTATGCAGAGCTACCAGCTGTCCGAGGCGATGGCGATGGGGGAGGCGGCCCGCATCGAGATCGACCAGAACGGCCTGTCGCGCTGCGTGCGCGGGCAGCTGGTGTACGAGCCCGACATCCGCGCGGTCGACTTCCCCTTCCCGCGGCGGCTGGCCAAGGTGGGCATGTGCTCGCTGGTGCTGGCGCCGCTGCTGGCCGAAAGCACGGTGTTCGGCGTGCTGATCGTGGCGCGCGCCCGCACCGACGCCTTCTCCAGCACCGACTGCGAATTCCTGCGCCAGCTCAGCGAGCACGTGGCGCTGGCCGCCAACCAGGCCAGGCTGTACGGCGCGCTGCAGCAGGCCTACGACGACCTGCACCAGAGCCAGGTGCAGGTGACCAAGCAGGAACGCCTGCGCGCGCTGGGCCAGATGGCCAGCGGCATCGCGCACGACATCAACAACGCCATCTCGCCGATCGGCCTGTACGCCGAGTCGCTGCTGGAGACCGAGCGCGGCCTGAGCGAGAACGGCCGCGCCTGCCTGCAGGTGATCGAGCGCGCCATCGACGACGTGGCCGCCACCGTGGCGCGCATGCGCGAGTTCTACCGCCAGCGCGAACCGCAGCTGACCCACAGCACCGTCAACGTCAACCTGATGGTGCAGCACGTGGTCGACCTGACCCGCGCGCGCTGGTCGGACATGCCGCAGCAGCGCGGCATCGTGATCGAGATGCGCCAGGAGCTGGGAGCGGAGCTGCCGCCCATCCTCGGCGTCGAGGGCGAGATCCGCGAAGCCTTGACCAACCTGATCTTCAACGCCGTCGACGCCCTGCCGGAAGGCGGCGCCGTGACCCTGCGCACCAGCCACGTCGAGCGCCTGGACGACGGCTCCGGGCCGTATGTGCTGGTGGAGGTGGCCGACAACGGCACCGGCATGGACGAGGCCACCCAGCGGCGCTGCCTGGAGCCCTTCTTCACCACCAAGGGCGAGCGCGGCACCGGCCTCGGCCTGGCCACGGTGTACGGCATGATCGAGCGCCACTCCGCCAGCATCGCCATCGAGTCGCGGCTGGAGCACGGCACGGCGGTCAGGATGTATTTCCCGGTGGCGTCGGCGTCGGCCGGCGGCTCGCTCGCGGCGCCGGCGCAGGAGGCCGGGCCGGGCCTGCGCATCCTGGTGGTGGACGACGACCCGACGGTGCTGGCGTCGCTGGAGAACATCCTGAGCCTGGACGGCCACCAGGTCACCAAGGCCGACGGCGGCCAGGCCGGCATCGACCTGTTCTGCGCGGCCGAGCAGGCGGGGCACGGCTACGCGGTGGTGATCACCGACCTCGGCATGCCCTATGTCGACGGCCGCAAGGTGGCCGAGACGGTCAAGCGGGTGGCGCCGGCCACGCCGGTGGTGCTGCTGACCGGCTGGGGCCAGCGCCTGATCCCCGACAGCGGCGAGGCGCCGGTGCACGTCGACCAGGTGCTGAGCAAGCCGCCCAAGATGCGCGAACTGCGGCTGGCGCTGGCCAGGTGCGCCGAGCTGCTGGCCCAGACTTAACGTCATTCCCGCGCAGGTGGGACGGTCCGCCGTCGCGGTCCATACCCCGCATGCCCATAGCCTCAGCATGGATTCCCGCCTGCGCGGGAATGACGTTGTTCGAGGTTCCCTTAGTCGGCCGGCGCGAACGCGGCCGGGTCCAGCTGGTCGAGCGTGACCCGCTGGCCGTTGCCGGGCAGCGAAGGCTGCGCCAGCAGGCGCGCGCGCAGCCGTTCCAGGTAGTCGGCGCGGCTGCGGCGCAGCGCATAGTCGCGGAAGTTGCTGTGCTCCAGATCGCGCCAGGCCAGTTCGCGCCCGCTGGTGGAGCGGCCCAGCGCCTGGTCGAACTGCGCCGGCTGCATCGGCGCGTCGCCGGCCGCCAGGCGGGTGTAGCCGTAGCGGTCCATATAGTCGCCGGTCAGGGTTTCGATGACGTTGATCTCGTCGAGCGTGAGCTGCTGCTTGAACTTGTCGATGTTGGCGGCGATCGGCGGATAGCAGTTGGACGACCACAGCGCCGACATCTGCGACAGCTGGCGCGCCTCGCGCGAGGCGGCGCCGTCCAGCATCTGCGGCAGGAAGTCGATGTCCAGGAAGCCGCACACCGTCTCCAGCGTGGCCTGCTGCTGCGACAGGAAGTCCTCGTAGCGGATGGTCAGCACGCGCTCGGGCCATTGCTGCATGACGCGGTCGGCCGCCTGGTGCGCGGCCAGCCAGGTGCGGGCGTTGAGGCGGGTGTCGAAGTCGTGGATGATGGCGCGGTTCATCGACGCCACCTGGGCGCGCGGGTCGCGCGCCACGTTCACGAACAGCATGTCGGGATACAGCGTCATCAGCTCCTGCGCGTAGTGCACGCTGTCGAGCGACTTGTCCATCACCACCCGGGCGCCGCGCTGCTCGCCGGAGCGCAGCAGCAGCTCCCAGACCACGCGGTGCACGCTGCGCGGCTGGTTGCGCAGCGTTTCAAAGATCTCCACCGGATCGAACACCACCTCCGGCCACTTGACCATGCTGACCGCCTGCAGGCCGACCACATCGACCACCAGGTTGAAGTAGGCGCGGTCGTCGTGCAGGTCGCCGTACAGCGGCAGCAGCGGCATCAGGTCGACGATGTGCAGCGGGTAGGGCGAGTAAAACTGCGGCGACATATTCAGGCGCAGCCGCAGCGCGTGGCTGCCGCAGCGGCGCAGCGGGATCATCATCACGGGACGCGGACGCTGGGTGCCGCCCTTGCTTGAGCTATCGTTCATGCTGGTTCTTCCTTGGTAAACGCGCCGGCTGGCGACGTGGTGTAGTAGCGGTGGAAACTGTCCATGAAACGGTCCAGTTCCGCCGCTGGCAGGCGGTTGATGCCGGCGGCGGCCTTGCGCCCGCCGCCGGTGTCGAATTGCTGGCAAAAGCCGTTGGCGCTGTGCGTCAGCGGCGCGCCCGAGCGCACGCTGACCAGGTAGGAGCCGTCGTCGCGCTCGTTGAGCACGGCGAACGAGGCGCCGTGGTGCTGGGCCGCCAGCTGGTTGGCCAGCACGCCGCTGATGCGCCGCGCCCAGGCGCTGGCGGGCAGGATGTAGACCGCGCCGCCGCTCAGCCGCGCGTGCGGCCGCAGGTCCTGCAGGCGCGCGCAGTCGTCGTGGTAGCCGGCGCACAGCTCGCGGTAGATCTCGCTGCAGGCGATGAAGTCGAAGGGATGCTCGTGGCCGGCCAGCGCGCGGTACAGCGCGGCCGGGGCGATGTGCAGGTCCTGCTCGCATTCGCCGTAGGCGTTGTAGTTGAACACCTTGCCCAGCTGCGCCAGGGCCTCGACGGCGGCGGCGTCCAGGCCGATGCCGTGGGCCAGCCGGCAGGCGACCTCGGCCAGGTTGTCGCCGAAGGCTGCCGCCACCGCCCACGGCCGGTGGCGGCCGTGCAGGTGGCGGTCCACCAGGATGCTGGTGCAGACGTCGGGCGCGCTGTCGCAATGCAGCCGCAGCCGCGGGTGCCCGAAGGCGCGCTCGGCCGAGTGGTGGTCGAAATACGCGACCTCGGCGCCGCCGTCGAGCAGGCGGCGCAGCGCCGCCGTGTTGCTGTCGAGCGCGATGTCGAGCACCAGCACCTGGCCGGTGCAGCCGTCCGGCACGCGCCGCAGCAGCTCGGTCTCGCGCTTGACGCCGGTCACCAGCTCGGCCTGCAGCGGCGTGTGCAGGCGCATCTGGTGCAGCGCGAAGATGCCGTCGGCGTCGCCGTTGAAGACATCGTGGTTGTGCGCGGCGCTCACGGCGGCCTCAGAGGAAGCGCCGCGCCAGCTGCCGATACAGGCGCTCGCAGCAGGCGTCCAGCGGCAGCGCGCCGGTGTCGAGCTTGATCGCGGGCTCCAGCGGCTCCTCGTACGGCGCCGAGACGCCGGTGAACTCCGGGATCAGCCCGGCCCTGGCCTTCAGGTACAGGCCCTTGGGATCGCGCGCCTCGCACACGTCGACCGAGGCGCTGATATGGGTTTCGAGGAAGTTGTCGGCGCCGATGATCTGGCGCGCCATCTCGCGGTCCTGGCGCAGCGGCGAGATGAAGGCGCAAATCACGAACAGGCCGGCGTCGTTCATGATCCTGGCCACTTCGGCGCTGCGGCGGATGTTTTCCTGGCGGTCGGCGGGCGAGAAGCCGAGGTCGCGGTTCAGGTGGTGGCGCAGGTTGTCGCCGTCCAGCACATAGGCCATGTGGCCGGTGCCGACCAGCCGGCCTTCCAGCGCGGACGCCAGGGTCGACTTGCCTGCGCCGCTGAGGCCGGTGAGCCAGACGGTGGCCGCCCGTTGTCCGGCCTGGCGGCTGCGCACCTCGGCCGTGACCTGGCTGCCGTGCCAGAAAATATGCGGCGCGCCCGGCAGGCCCACCTCTTCGATTCTATCGAGCTTACCCATTCCGCTTCCTCCGTATCAGAACTGTTCCCATTCCTGCGCATCGACCTTGGGCACGCCGCGCGGGCGCGCGGCGGCGGTCAGGGCCGGGGCGCGGCGCGACGTGCCCGGCACGGCCACCGCGACCCGCTGCAGCGGCTGCACGGCGCCGGCCTTGGCCTCGGTGCGGAATACGCTGACCAGGTCGTTCAGGCTGTTGACCTGGTCCTGCATGGCGTGCGCGGCGGCGGCCGCTTCCTCCACCAGGGCGGCGTTTTGCTGGGTCACGTCGTCCATCTGCGTGACCGCCGTGTTGATCTGCTCGATGCCCGAGGATTGCTCCTGGCTGGCCAGCATGATCTCGGACATGATGTCGGTCACCCGTTTCACGCTGGAGACCACGTCGTGCATGGTCGATCCGGCCTGCTCGACCAGGCGGTTGCCGGCCTGGACCTTGTCGACCGAGTCGCCGATCAGGTCCTTGATTTCCTTGGCCGCCGCGGCCGAGCGCTGGGCCAGGTTGCGCACCTCGGTGGCCACCACCGCGAAGCCGCGCCCCTGTTCGCCGGCGCGCGCCGCTTCCACGGCGGCGTTCAGCGCCAGGATGTTGGTCTGGAAGGCGATGCCGTCGATGACGGCGATGATGTCGACGATCTTGCGCGCCGAGACATCGATGGCGGCCATGGTGTCGACTACCTGGGCCACCACCGCGCCCCCCGTGGCGGCGACGTCGGAGGCCGATTCGGCCAGGCCGTTGGCCTGGCGCGCGTGGTCGGTGTTCATGCGCACGGTGCTGGTCAGTTCCTCCATCGAGGAGGCGGTTTCCTCCAGCGTGCTGGCCTGCTGCTCGGTGCGCGAGGACAGGTCCAGGTTGCCGGAGGCGATCTGGCCGGCGGCCGAGGCGATGGTCTCGGTGCTGGCGTGCACCTGGTTGACGATGCGGGCCAGGCTGTCGCGCATGGAGCGCATCGCGAACAGCAGGCTGCGCTGGTCGCCCGGCTTGGGCTCGACGCGCACGGTCAGGTTGCCGGCGGCGATCTGGCCGGCGATCTCGGCCGCTTCGCCCGGTTCGCAGCCCAGCTCGCGGGTGACGCCGCGGGTGATCAGCCAGGCCGCCGCCACGCTGGTCAGCAAGGCCAGCGAGCCGATGATCAGCATCACCGTGCGGGCCTGGGCATAGGCCACCTCGGCCGCTTCCGCCGCCTCGGTGTTCTGCTTTTCCTCGACCGCGATCAGCTTGCGCAGCAATTCCCACCAGCGCTTCTGCACCGGCCGGAACTCATAGCGCAGCAGCTTATAGGCATCGTCCTGTTTTTGCTCCAGCGCCAGCGCGGCGGCGCGCTGGATGAAGGGGACGGCCTGCTCGGATTGCTTGCGGATTTGCTCCAGCAAGTCCTTTTCCTCGGCCGAGGTGCCGCCCAGCGTGGCGAACATCTGTCCCAGTTTGTCCTGGGCGGTGGCGTATTTCTTCTGCTGCTCGGCGATACGGTTGACCTCGATCTGGATTTCCTTGTCTTCCTTGAGCAGGATCAGGTTGCGTGTGGCCAGCGCGCGTTCTGTAACTGTCAGGTCCATTACCTGGGCCAGTTTGGTCTCGACGTCGTTGATTTTGGTGATTTCGTCCAGCCGCCCCTGGATCTGCCGCATGCTGGTCAGGGCCAGCGCGATGATTATCAACAGAAACGCGGCGCTCAGGCCGAAACCCAGTCCCAGCCGGTTCGCTACAGTCCAATTCTGAAATTTCATACTGCCTCCTTAAGGCCTTATTTGCATTCCAAATATTCAAATGAGAATTTGGCAGAACGTCGGGACGATCTTAGAGGGCTGATGAGGCTAGGAAACTCTCACATAATCACTTTCAACACTGGTGCAACAATGAAATATGTATTGGTGCAGCTTATTGAAACTTTTAGTTGCTAAAGTTGTGCGTTACAGCAACTTAAGTGGATGTTCTTTTTACATTTATTGGAGGCAAAGACCCCATACGCAGAATCCGCCACTGGGCATCAGCGGCCAACAGGGCTAAAATGCAGTCTTGGGGCCGTTGCCGGATTACGACACATCATCTTGCAATCTGGAACGGAGGAATTCAATCGGCGGGTCTCGCCCGCATGACATGGAATGAACATGGCAACACAGAAAACTAAAATCATCTACACGCTGACCGATGAGGCGCCCATGCTGGCGACCTATTCGCTGCTGCCTATTATTAAGAAGTTCGCTGCATCGGCTGGCGTGGACGTGACCTCCAGCGATATCTCGGTGGCGGCGCGGGTGTTGGCCGAATTCCCCGAGTTCCTGACCGACGAGCAGAAGGTCCCCAATACCCTGGCCGAACTGGGCGCACTGACCCAGCTGGCCGACACCAACATCATCAAGCTGCCGAACGTCAGCGCCTCGGTCGGCCAGCTGACCACCTGCATCCGCGAGCTGCAGGCGCGCGGCTTCAAGCTGCCGGACTACCCGGAAGACGCCAAGACCGATGCGGAAAAAGCACTGAAAGCCCGCTACGGCAAGTGCATCGGCAGCTCGGTCAACCCGGTGCTGCGCGAAGGTAACTCCGACCGCCGCGCGCCCAAGGCCGTCAAGGAATACGCCCGCAAGCACCCGCATTCGATGGGCGAGTGGAGCCAGGCGTCGCGCACCCACGTCTCGCATATGCACCACGGCGACTTCTACCACGGCGAAAAATCGCTGACGCTGACCCAGGCGCGCGACGTCAAGATGGAACTGATCACCGCCTCCGGCAAGACCATCGTGCTGAAACCGAAGGTTTCGCTGCAGGCCGGCGAAATCATCGACAGCATGTTCATGAGCAAAAAGGCGCTGCTGGAGTTCTACGAGAAGGAAATCGACGACGCCTTCAAGACCGGCGTGATGTTCTCGCTGCACGTCAAGGCCACCATGATGAAGGTCTCGCACCCGATCGTGTTCGGCCACTGCGTGCGCATCTTCTACAAGGACGCCTTCGCCAAGCACCAGGCGCTGTTCGATGAGCTGGGCGTGAACGTCAACAACGGCATGGCCAACCTGTACGAGAAGATCGAGAAGCTGCCGGCCTCGCAGAAGGAAGAGATCCTCAAGGACCTGCACGCCTGCCACGCCAACCGTCCGGAACTGGCCATGGTCGACTCGGCCAAGGGCATCACCAACTTCCATTCGCCGAACGACATCATCGTCGACGCCTCGATGCCGGCCATGATCCGCATCGGCGGCAAGATGTGGGGCGCCGACGGCCGTCCGAAGGACGTCAAGGCCGTGATGCCGGAATCGACCTTCGCCCGCATCTACCAGGAGATGATCGGCTTCTGCAAATGGCATGGCAACTTCGATCCGAAGACCATGGGCACCGTGCCCAACGTCGGCCTGATGGCCCAGCAGGCCGAGGAATACGGCTCGCACGACAAGACCTTCGAAGTGTCGGAAGGCGGCACCGCCAACATCACCGACCTGGCCACCGGCGAAGTGCTGCTGACCCAGACCGTGGAAGCGGGCGATATCTGGCGCATGTGCCAGGTCAAGGACGCGCCGATCCGCGACTGGGTCAAGCTGGCCGTGACGCGTGCCCGCAACTCCGGCATGCCTGCCGTGTTCTGGCTGGACAGCTACCGTCCGCACGAGAACGAAGTGATCAAGAAGGTGCAGGTCTACCTGAAGGACCACGACACCAAGGGCCTGGACATCCAGATCATGTCGCAGACCCGCGCCATGCGCTACACGCTGGAGCGCGCCTTCCGCGGCCTGGACACCATCTCGGTGACCGGCAACATCCTGCGCGACTACCTGACCGACCTGTTCCCGATCCTGGAACTGGGCACCAGCGCCAAGATGCTGTCCATCGTGCCGCTGATGGCCGGCGGCGGCATGTACGAAACCGGCGCCGGCGGCTCGGCGCCCAAGCACGTCAAGCAGCTGGTGGAAGAAAACCACCTGCGCTGGGATTCGCTGGGCGAGTTCCTGGCGCTGGCGGTGTCGCTGGAAGACCTGGGCATCAAGACCGGCAACGCCAAGGCCAAGCTGCTGGCCAGGACGCTGGACGAAGCCACCGGCAAGCTGCTGGACAATAACAAGTCGCCATCGACCCGCACGGGCGAGCTGGACAACCGTGGCAGCCACTTCTACCTGTCGCTGTACTGGTCGCAGGCGCTGGCGGCCCAGACCGAGGACGCTGAACTGCAGGCCTACTTCGCGCCACTGGCCAAATCGCTGGCGGCCAACGAAGCCAAGATCGTCGAAGAGCTGAACTCGGTGCAGGGCAAGGCCATGGATATCGGCGGCTACTACTATCCGGATCCAGCCAAGACCGAAGCGGTCATGCGTCCAAGCGCGACCTTCAACGCGGCCCTGGCAGCGATCTGAATCTAGCGTAGTTTGGCAGGAAGAAGGGCAGCCGGGGCTGCCCTTTTTTTATGCCAGGACCGGCGCGTCCCGCGCGTCCACATAAGCCCAGGCGACCGTGCCCGAGGCCAGCGCGACGCTCTGGCGGCGATAGGCTGCCACCTCGTAGCGGTCCGAATCCCGCAGCTCATCGGCCGTCACCGCCAGCACTGAGCCGGCGACCTGGTCGTCCTGCGAGCCGGTGCGGGAGACGATGGGATGATGGGTCTTGCCGCTGGTTGCGACCACGGCCGGGTCGTCGATGGCCACCGCCGACAGGCGATAGCCCGGCAGGCTGTCCTGGCGGCCGGACAGCAGGCGGCCAAACGTCGCCATCTGCACTTCCGGTTGTTGCAGCGTGCCGTAGGAGAACAGCATTTCAGTGGCATCGGTGGAGCGTGGTTCCATCTGGGTTTCCTTGTGGGTTCAGAGCGTTGCCTTGCGGGTGGCCCACACAATCGGCAGGCCGAACAAAAACATATGGGAAGCCAGGTCCAGCACCGTCGACAGCGGCTGGAAGGTGACGGGGCGGGGGAAGGCCGACAGCGGCAGCACCACCAGCCGCATCGCCAGGAACACCACGATGCCGAACAGGACCGCCGACAGCAGCGGCCTGGACAGCAACGCCGGCGCGCGCCGGGCCGCCAGCAGGAACAGCGCCATCCACAGGAAGCTGAGCGCGAAGTGACTCAGCAATCCTAGCGCCGCCGTCAACGCGCCGCCGTCGAAGGCCGCCTTGCCCAGCAGGCCGCTGGCCACGATCTGCAGCAGCCGCTCCGGCGTCAGGCCGTTGTAGACGGCAAAGGAAATCGCGAACGTGATGTCGAGCGCGCCCGCCACGGCGCCCCCGGCCAGTACAGCAAATGGAATCGACCAGCGCTTCATGCCTCAGCCTCCTGTAGTTTTGCTGCGTCTTATTTTAAAAGCAAATCTCCAGGCGGTCGAGCGCATTACAGCGACCGTCCGTCGTAGTGGTTGACGGGGATGGCGTCCAGGTCTATTCCCTCAATGCAGCGGATATTGATGGCCGCCATGGCGTCGCCGTTGGGCGCCGTGCCCTCGCTGTAGGGCGAGATGCCGCAGGTGGGGCAGAAGCGGTGCTTGATCAGATGCTTGTTGAACAGATAGGTGCTGGCGTTCTCGTCCGGCGTCAGCAGATGCATGGCCGGGCGCGGCACGAACCACATCAAGGTGCCCTTGCGCTGGCACATCGAGCAGTTGCAGGACAGCGCCGACGCGATCTCGCCTTCGGCTTCGAATTTCACTCTGCCGCAATGGCAGCTTCCCTGGTATTTCATAGCGAACCTCCTGAAAAGTAACGATCAAGACTGCTGAAGAAAAGAGCCCAGCCGCGCTCGTGGTTGATGCGGGCCTGCTCGTCGAAGAAGCGGTCGTGCACGAAGCGCAGTTCCGTGCCTTGCGCCACTGGGGTTAAATCGATGCTGATGCGCGACTGCCGTTCCGGCGTGCTGTGCCAGGCCCAGGTAAAGACCAGCCGCGTAAAAGGCGCCACCTCCTGATAAACACCGGTCAATTGATTCAGGCCGCCGTCGGGACCGGCGAAGGCCAGGTGATATTGGCCGCCCACGCGCAGGTCGATCTCCGCCCTGGTCAGCGAGGCCGCGCCGGGGCCGAACCACTGGCTCAGCGCTTGCGGGTCGGTCCACGCGCGCCAGACTTTTTCGGGGCCGACGGGGTAGACGCGTCGGAGGCTGACTTGGGCGGGTTGTTCGGTGGTTGGCATGATGCGATTTCCTCCTGGTGGTAGAGATAGCGTCCCAGCGAATCGAGCTGGTCGGTCCAGAAACGCTGGTAATGGGCGATCCACATGGCGGCATCCTGCATGGGCGCGGCATGCAGCTCGCAGCGCACCACGCGTCCTTCCTTCGAGCGGGCGATCAGCCCGGCCGTCTCCAGCACCGCCAGGTGCTTCATGAAGCCGGGCAGCGACATCTCGTACTGCTGCGCCAGTTCCGTGACGGTGCAACTGCCGTCGCCCAGTTGCGCCAGCACCCCGCGCCGCGTGGCATCGGCCAGCGCGGCGAAGATCAGGTCCAGCTGGGGATCTTTATAGTTAACCATAAGGTATAGTATTGGCGAAGGCCGCGGCCTTGTCAAGCGAGTTTTGGAACGCCGCGTGCACCATGGAGAAAAATAAGATATGATGCTCATCATGAACTCGAAACCCGCCAAACGCGCGACGCCCAGCCGCAAGGAAGCCACCCACGAACGCATCGTGGAAGTGGCGGCGCGCGCCATCCGCCGCAGCGGCTATGACGGCACCGGCGTGGCCGACATCATGAAGGAGGCGGGCCTGACGCACGGCGGCTTCTACGCCCACTTCGAATCCCGCGACGCCTTGCTGGCCGAGGCCGGCGACCGCGCGGGCGCGGAGTCGGTCGCGCTGGCGGCGCGGGTGGCGGCGTCCGCGCCGCCGGGGCAGGCCTTGCAGTCCATGATGCAGGCCTACCTGTCGCAAGAGCATATCGACGCCATCGAGACTGGCTGCCCGGTCTCCGCGCTGGGTTCGGAGATGCCGCGCCAGGCGCCGGAGGTGCGGCGCGCCGCGACCATCCACATCAAGGAAATGATCGACCTGTTCGCCCGCCAGCTGCCCGACTGGGGCCAGCCGCAGGCCCATGAGCAGGCGATGGCGATGGTCTGCGCCCTGATCGGCACCACCATGGTCGCGCGTGCGGTGGACGATCCCAAGCTGTCGGCGGCGCTGCGTGCGGCGACCCTGAAGCTACTTACCCCGACGACCGCCTGAATTACCGGGCGGGCGTTTTTTTGCATAAAAATATGATGATCGTCATATTTTGTGCTGGCAGTCACTAGAAAGGAAACACCATGAGCAGCAAGATTGCATTGGTCACCGGCGCCTCGTCCGGCATAGGGGCCGCCACGGCAAAGCAACTGGTCGAGGCGGGTTTCAAGGTGTACGGCACCAGCCGCCGCGGCGCCCAGGCGGGCGCGCAGCCCTACGCGATGCTGGCGCTGGATGTGACCAGCGACGCCTCGGTGTCGGCGGCCGTCGCCGAAGTGATGCGGCGCGAAGGGCGCATCGATCTGCTGGTGAATAACGCCGGCGTCGGCGTCGCGCCGGCCGGCGCGGAGGAGAGTTCGATCGGGCAGGCCCAGTCCATCTTCGACACCAACTTCTTCGGCATGGTGCGCATGACCCGCGCCGTGCTGCCGCATATGCGGGCGCAGGGCGCGGGCCGCATCATCAACATCGGCTCGGTGCTCGGCTTCCTGCCGATGCCGTATGGCGCGCTGTACGCGGCCACCAAACACGCGGTCGAAGGCTATACCGAATCGCTGGACCACGAACTGCGCAATTGGGATATCCGGGCCGTCGTCATCGAGCCGGCCTACACCAACACGCCGTTCGACGCCAATATGCTGGCGGCGGACGCCAAGCTGGATAGCTACCGCGAAGTGCGGACCGCCGTGACCCAGCGTGTGCAGGAAGTGATGGCCGGCGCCGAAGGACCGGAGGTGGTGGCGGCGACGGTGCTGAAAGCGGCCCTGGCCCGCAAGCCGAAACTGCGCTACACCGCCGGCGGCCTGGCCGGGCGCCTGCGTCTGCTGCGCACCTTTGCGCCGGCCGGCGTCATGGACGCTGGCATGCGCAAGGATCTGCGGCTGGCATAATCACATATGAAAAGGCAATCATGAAAGCACTGATCCTGAAACGGTATGGCAAGACCGGCCAGCTTGAATTCGCCGACATTCCCCGTCCCGCCATCAAGCCGGACGAAATCCTCGTGCAGGTGCACGCGGTCGGCCTCAACCCCATCGATTACATGATCCCGAAAGGCAGCTTCAAGCCTATCCTGAAGTTTCAGTTGCCCGCCACGGTGGGCAGCGACCTGGCGGGCATCGTGGTGGAGACCGGCAGCCGCGTGAGCCGTTTCAAGGTGGGCGACGCGGTGTACGCCAGCGTCTTCGATCTGGGCACCGGCACGCTGGCGGAATTTGCCGCCGTTCCGGAATCGGCTGCGGCGCTGAAGCCGGTCAACCTCAGTTTCGTGGAGGCCGCCTCGATTCCGATGGTCGGGCTGACGTCATGGCAGGCGCTCAAGGAACGTCTGCAGCTCAAGCCTGGGCAGAAGGTGTTCATTCCGGCCGGCTCCGGCGGCATAGGCACGTTCGCGATCCAGCTGGCCAGGCACCTCGGCGCCACGGTGGGGACGACCACCAGCACCGGCAATGTCGAACTGGTGCGCAGCCTCGGTGCCGACGAGGTGATCGACTATACGAAACAGGAATTCGAGCAAGTGCTGAAAGGCTACGACGCCGTGCTGGGCACGACCAGGGGCGACGGGCTTGAGAAGGCGATCGGCATCCTGAAGCCGGCGAGTGCCGTAGTCTCGCTGATCGGTCCGCCGGACGCCGCCTTCGCGCGCCGGCGCGGCATGAACTTCCTGATGACGTTGGTGTTCGGCCTGTTGAGCCGCAAGATCATGCGCCTGGCCGGCAAGCGGCTATCCACGTACTCATTCCTGTTCATGCGCCCGGACGGACAGCAGCTCATGGAGATCGCCAAGCTGATCGAGGCTTCGCACATCCGTCCGGTAATCGATACTGTCGTCCCGTTCACGCAGGCCAAGGATGGCCTGGCGTATCTGGAAAAAGGCCGCGCCAAGGGCAAGGTCGTGGTGCAAGTAGTCGCCGCCTAACAACTGGGGGTCAAGTCTGACATTCGGACACGGCCTCTGCCGTAGCGGCCGCTACGGCAGAGGTCGTGTCCGAATGTCAGACTTCGTATATTGAGCATACCGCATCTCCATCGGATAATAAGGAGGTAGGTGCGGCCAGGCGGAGTGACGCTGATCAGACTTAGTGCCGTGGAGCACGTGGGTCAGATAGGTGCCTCTGCCTGTTTCATTTGATAAGTCCGAACGGTATCTGGGGCCATCGCGCCAGCGCGTAAGCCCGCATACGAGGAAGGTCAAAAATGGATACGATATGCGCAGCGGTAGGTATTGATGTCAGCAAGAAGAAGTTAGATATTGCACTGCTGGTCAACGGAAAAACCAAGACCAAAGTGCTGGAAAATTCCGCCGAAGGCCATCGGGCAATGGTCGACTGGCTCACCAAATCCAAAGTTCCCCTGTCGGCAATGCATGCTTGCATGGAGGCGACCGGGGTCTATTCCGAGCCGTTGGCATTGGCGCTCCACCAGGCCGGGCTGGTGGTGAGCGTGGTCAATCCAGTCTGCATCAAGGGCTTCGGCCACAGCGAAAATATTCGCAACAAGAACGATACGATCGACGCCGGGCTGATTGCACGCTACTGCGTCGCGATGAAGCCCGCGCCCTGGAGTCCGCCGCCGCTGGAGCAGCGCCAGTTGCGGGCTTGGTCGCTGCGCGTCCAAGCCTTGAAGGACATTCGCCAGCAGGAAGAAAATCGGTTGGAGGCATTGATCATCAGCGGGATGGAGGACGTCGCGCAGCATGTGCGACAGCATGTCGCTTGGCTCAGCGTAGAAATAGAGAAGCTCGAAGGCGACATCGACGATCACATAGATCGCCATCCTGGCCTCAAGCACGATGCCGATCTGCTCGCCACCATACCTGGCGTCGGAACGACGACCGTGGCAAAAATACTGGGGCATTTGGGGGATATTCGCCGCTTTGACAGCGCGAAAACCTTCGCTGCCTTTCTTGGGGTAACGCCCAAACAACGCAGCTCTGGAAGCTCGCTGAGGGCACGAACGACGATCAGTCGAACCGGCAGCACCTCAATGCGCGCTGCCCTGTACATGCCGAGCTTGGTGGCGCGCCGACATAACCCCATCCTGCGGCAATTCGCCGAACGGCTTGCCGCGACCGGAATGGCAAAGAAAGCCGTGATCGGGGCAGTCATGCACAAGCTGGCTCACTTGATTTATGGGGTGATACGCAATGACAAGCCTTTCGATCCTAATTACTTATCGAAAGGGCTTGCCATTCAAGACGGTATCTGACCCCCACCTCATTAGTTGGCGCCGACTGCCAGCTGCAGCTGCACCGTGGCCGTCGCCAGGTCCGCCGAGGCTGTCAGCACCGGATCGGGCCGCACGCCGGCAATCGACACGCCGCGACACGCCGGCCTGGGCGCTGCTCACGTTCTCGCGCCGCATCTGCAAGTCCAGGCTGTACCTGGCCACGGCGTCGGCCGGCTTGGGTTGGTTCTCGAAATAGCGCTCGACCAGGTAGTACAGCGCCTGCAGCCACACCAGGGTCGGGCCGGTGGCCGTGATCAGGCCGCCGACCACCACGGTCGCCAGCGGCCGCTGCACGTCGCTGCCAAGGCCGTGCGCGAGCGCGGCCGGCAGCAGGCCCAGCGCGGCGACGCTGGCCGTCATCAGCACCGGACGGAAGCGGCTGTAGGCGCCTTTCAACACGGCGTCCCTCAGCGACAGGCCGTCCGCGGCGCGCAGCTGGTTCAGGTTGGACACCATCAGGATCCCGTCCATCACCGCCATCCCGAACACTGCGATGAAGCCGACCGCGCTCGACACGTTGAGCGTCATGCCGCGCAGGTGCAGGGCGACCGGGCCGCCGAACGCGCTCAGCGGGTCCAGGAAGGCGGCCAGGTCGCGGCCGCACGTCGACACGCTGCGCTCCTGCATGGAGGAGGTGGAGCGCCTGACCCTGCTGGTGGAGGAGCTGCAGGCGGGGGGGCGGCGCCGCGTTCACCGTGCATTTGCCGTGCGGCGCGGGCTGATTGCCGCGCCTGCTGGCCGAGCAGTTGGCCAAGGTCGAGGAAAAAATCGCCCGCATCCGGCGCCAGGCGGCCGACATCGTGAAAAAACATCCTCAAATGCAAGCCAATGTCACACGCCGGTAATTCCTGGCTGGCAAGATAGCTTGCTGAAGTCACTCGATGTGGCCTACCCTTACTGCCTCTGATCGGAGGCAGTCTTTTTTTGGAAGGATGATTTATGCAGACCGCAGAGGTCGCGTTTTCGCGGCAGCACGGCGTGGTGAGCATAACGTTGAGCGTCGGCGGCAGCGTGGTCCTCGAAAGCGCCAGCCAGGAAACCATCGGGCGCGAACTGCAGATCCGGTCGGTGCGCTTCCTGACGATAGACGGCGCGTTCACCACCGAATTGCCGACCACGGGAAAAACACTGGAGCAGGCCTCGGCTGTGGCGTTTGCCGAGCCGATGCAGGCGCTCAAGCTGATCGCGGCCTGTTCGGCGGTGGGCGAGACGGTGGGTTTTCTTTTTCCCGAACGCCGGCGCCGCCCGCGCGAACCGCTGGCCGGCAGCGCGGCGGACAAGCCGGACACGCATAACGCCGGCGTCAGCTGCGTGTGGCGGCCGGTCCGCTAGGGCCAAGCAAAGCGACCTTGTAAATATCGTTGAACGGCTTGTCGTCCGGCTCGTGGTATCCCGCCCATTTTCTGGGGAGGCAATGGGTATTGTAGGCCTTTAAAAAGTCTCGCAGCTTATCGGGCAGGATGCGATAGGAACCGGCATTGCAGTCATAGAACTGGAAGCTGCCGGCACGCTCGCGTACGATGGCGATCGAGTGCGAGTACAGGCCCGCCGCGATAAAGGTGATCAGGACCGCATTGACAGCCGGATCGGTGGCAAATACGCCGGCGATGCCGTCAAAACTCGTGTTCCAATTCCGATTTCTGACTGTCGGATCTTCCGGCGTCAGGTCAGGCGTCTGCTGCGGTGGCTTGCTGGCCAGCTCCTTCAACTTCACATACAGCGGACGCATGGAGCTTTCCGTCTGCCACCAATGGGTCTTCTGGCCGAGGCGCACATTGGCGTCGGCGGCGTAGATTTTCTTATCGAATTCGGCGACGATCTCGGTGGTGAACTTCGAAGCCGGGTTCCTTTGGTGGAGGGACTGCCGTGAATGTAACATGCCGATGCGGCATGCCGGGATTGACGCGCCTCGCGCGCCGCGCGCATCATGGCGGCTGGTGCCACGATGACGGAGCGAAGACTATGAATGAAACCGGCCAGTTGCACGGCAGTTGCCTGTGCGGAGGCGTGGCGTACCGGGCGGACCAGCCGGTCAGCCATGCCAGCCATTGTTACTGCACCATGTGCCAGAAGCAGCACGGCGCCGCCGCCGGCTCGTATGCGAACGTGGCCGCCGCCGGCTACGTGGTCGAGCGCGGCGCCGACCTGATCACCGAATACGCCTCGTCCTCGCATGGCCGGCGTGGCTTTTGCCGGGTCTGTGGCTCGACGCTGTTCTGGCGCAGCACGCAGGCGCCGGACCGCATCGCCGTCACGCTGGGCACGCTGGAGCCTGAGTACGACGGCCCGGTGCGGCGCGAACTGTACACCGACACCAAGCCCGCGTGGCTGCCGCACCTTTAACTATGACGCCCGCTTCGGCCGCCCGTTGCCTGTCCACGCTCGCCGCGCTGTGCCTGCACGCGGCGGCGTCCGCCGCGTCCTGCGTGGAGCCGCCGCCCGACCCCGCCAACACCTACGACGCGCCGCACACCTACGCCAAGCTGGCGCGCGACTATCCGTCGATCCGCATCGCCAGCGCGGCGCTGCCGGTGGACGTGAACCGTATTGAAGGCCTGACCTACGCGCAGTACGGCGAGCGTTGCCTCAAGCTCGACCTCTACCTGCCGCTGGCCGCGCGCGCCGATGTCGGCATGCCGGTGGTGGTGCTGGTGCACGGCGGCGGCTGGCGATCCGGCTTCCGCTCGGAGTTCGCGCCGATGGCGGTGCGGCTGGCGCAGCACGGCTACGCGGCGGCCGCGATCAGCTACCGCCTGTCCGGCGAGGCACCGTATCCGGCTGCCGTCCACGATGCGCGCGCCGCCGTGCGCTGGGTGCGCGCCCACGCCGGCCAGTACCATCTGGATCCGCAACGCATCGCGCTGGCGGGCGGCTCGGCCGGCGGCCAGATCGCCAGCCTGGCCGGCGTCACCGGCCACCTCGGCCAGTTCGACCCCGGCGCGGGCGAGGGGGCCGTGTCGAGCGCGGTGCAGGCCATCGTCAACATCGACGGCCTGTCCGACTTCACGACGGAACTCGCGCTGAAGCACGAGGACGATCCGGCCAAGCAGCCGTCGGCGGCCGGCGCCTGGTTCGGCGGGCGTTATGCGCAGAAGAGCGCGCTGTGGGCCGAGGCGTCGCCGATCCGCTACGTGCGGCCGGGCATGCCGCCCATCCTGTTCATCGCCAGCGCGCAGCCGCGCTTTTCCGCCGGCCGCGAGGCCATGGCGGCCGGCATGGCGCAGGCCGGCGTGGCCAGCCGCACGCTGGTGCTGCCGGACACGCCCCATTCCTTCTGGCTGTTCGATCCCTGGCTGCAAGCGACCGTCGACGCCACCGTGGCCTTCCTCGACCAGCAAATGCCGCGGCGCTGACCGCGCGGCCTGTAAAAGGGTAGTCCAGTCTCTCCATTTAGCCAGTGGTGCCGGCGCGGCGCCGGGCCTAAGATGATCGCAGCCGCGCAGAACGCAGCGGGCGCCGTATCCACCCCTCATCAAAATGGAAGCCACCATGACCAACCCTAAACTTGAAGTATTGACACCGACGAACTGCCAGCTGATCTTCATCGACCAGCAGCCGCAAATGGCCTTCGGCGTGCAATCGATGGACCGCCAGGCGCTGAAGAACAACACCGTGGCGCTGGCCAAGGCCGCCAAGGTGTTCAATATTCCAACCACCATCACCACCGTCGAGACCGAAGCGTTCTCCGGCCACACCTACCCTGAGCTGCTGGATGTCTTCCCAGGCAAGCCGCTGCTGGAACGCTCGTCGATGAACTCGTGGGACGACCAGAAGGTGCGCGACGCGCTCAAGGCCAACGGCAAGAAGAAGGTGATCGTCTCGGGCCTGTGGACCGAGGTGTGCAACAACAGCTTCGCCCTGTGCGCGATGGCCGAGGGCGACTACGAAATCTACATGGTGGCCGACGCCTCCGGCGGCACCTCGAAGGAAGCCCACGACTACGCCATGCAGCGCATGATCCAGGCCGGCGTGGTGCCGGTGACCTGGCAACAAGTGTTGCTGGAATGGCAGCGCGACTGGGCCCACCGCGAAACCTACGATGCCGTGATGGCCATCGTGCGCGAGCACTCGGGCGCCTACGGCATGGGCGTCGACTACGCCTACACCATGGTGCACAAGGCACCGCAACGCACCACCAGCAGCCACGAGACGCTGGCGGCCGTGCCGGCAAAGTAAGCAGCAAGCGGGGCAGGCGGCGCCTGCCCTGGAAGGTAGCGTTCGGCTCAGGGTGCTATACAATGGGTTCATGGTGTTCATCAACCATTTTCCACCCCGGAGGCTGCCATGTCGACCACCCATACGTTCCGTCCCGACTATGTCGGCGCCGAAGTCGTCGAAGCCGGTATCGAAGTTGCTGACCGTAAAGGTCCGGACAGTGCCGCCGCCTATCTCAGCCAGCGCGGCGTGGCTGAAACGGTGATCCACCGCGTGGTTGCCGAGCCGGAACATCGCCGCAATCCCGGGCGTTTGCGCAGCCGCGACGAGCGCCTGCTGGAAGAGGCGTCACGCTACAAATTCAAGGTCTGAAGGGGCTGGCCGTTACTGGCGTGCAAGGCCCGCCGTAGGACAGGGACCACATGGCCCTATGTTCCCAACCTACATATGCCTCGTACGTGCTCCTATAATCGAGCGCACATGGCGCGGATATAGTGTTGTTCATCAGGTCGCAATGATCGACAACACCCCAAGAGGCACGCCATGTACCATGCTACCCATTCCGCCGTATCGCAGAAGGCAGCGCGCACTACGCAGGCAGAAGCAGCCGCACCGGTCGTCAGCGTCACCGGTGCCCAGCAGAACGATTTGCTGCGCGCACTGTCGCGCGAAGAGCTGATCAGCTTGTTCGAACATCTGGAGCTGGTGCCGTTGGACGCAGGCAAACACCTGTTCGACTTCGGCGAGAAGATGGAATACGCCTACTTCCCCACCAACGCCATCGTCTCGCTGCAATATGTGACGGAAGAGGGCGGCGCCTCCGAGATCGCCGTGGTGGGACGCGACGGCGTGGTCGGCGTGTCGATGTACGACACCGAACGCGCCAACTGCTCGGCCGTCGTGCAAAGCGCCGGCTACGGCTACCGCATCCGGGCCGCCGTGCTGCGCTCGGCCTTCTTCGACGGCGGCGCGCTGGCCCAGCAGCTGATGCGCCACACCAGCGCGTTGTTTGCGCAGCTGGCGCAGACGGTGGCGGGCGCGCGCCACGGCAGCATCGAGCAGCGCCTGTGCCGCTGGCTGCTGGAGCGATTGGACCGCTCGCTGTCGCAGGAGCTGAAGGTCACCCAGGAAATGATCGCCAACCTGCTGGGCGTGCGGCGCGAAAGCATCACCTGCTGCGCCGGCAAGCTGCAAGAGAAAGGCATGATCGAATGCCGCCGCGGCACCATCGTCGTACTCGACCGCCACGCCATGGAACGCCACGCCGGCAGCTGCTACGTCCCCGCCTGATGCCTAACGGCTAACACCTAATGCCGGTACCTGGGCGCATACTGGAGTTGATCCAGCTTGCGTTGCACCAGCCGATACCAGGCACTCGCCCATCTGGTCGCCCTGACCGATTCCTCCACTGTTGACGCCGACATGCAGCGCTGCACCGCCCTCATCTGGCGATGCAGGGCATAGGCGGCGGGTGGCGGCTTGGGGCGTGTCAGCGAGATATCCATGCTGGCATTCTGCCCTTGCGCGGTCGGCGCCGCTGTGCGCTGCCACACCGTGCCGCCACCTGTGGTTATCCCTACTTGACACAACGGCGCGGCGAGGTAATGCTGGTCGCCGCCTGAGTCGGCGTGCGGCTGGGGGATTGCGATTTGCATGCGTTGTGTTTTAGTAGCAGTGCGGCGTATATTCTCGTTTAGTTATTCTGCGGTAACACTGTTCCGCTATACTGGCCTATGGCCGCACAGACGGCTGGCTTCTACATCATTCCCCCACTTCTATGGACAGTCACCATGACTATTACAAAGCGCTTGATCTTGACTTTGTCATTGGCGTTACTCGCGCTGATTTTCGTCGGCATTACCGGCCTGACCCAACTGTCACGAGCACAGCAGCGCCTCGATATGGTGCAAACCCGCCTGATTCCCAGCATCGCCGGCCTGAACATGGCCAAAGGCTATCTTGCCGATAGCCGCCTGGCCGGTTATCGCCTGTCGGTGTTCTCCAACCTGGCCGACAAGACGGCGCTGGACAAAGCCTACAACGAAGCCCACGCCAAGTTCGACGAAGTCATCGCGACCTATGAAAAGGAACGCATCTTCGACGATACCGACCGCAAGATGCTGGAGGCGGACAAGGCCAACATGGCGGCCTACCGCCAGGCGCTGATCCCGTTCGTGGCCGGCGCCCACGCCGGCGACATGGACGCGGTGCGCGCCACGCTGCTGGCCGGCACGCCGCTGGCGCTGTCGGCCGCCGCCGTCAAGAAAGGCTTCGACGACCATATCGCCTACAACAATAAGCTGATCAGCGATGTGCGCGAAGAGAGCGACGCCGCCTATAAATTCGCCTTCCGCCTGATGGTGAGCGTGGTGCTGCTTGGCCTGCTGGTGACCGGCGCGCTGGCGTGGCAGCTGTACGTCATCATCAAGGGCAGCCTGGCGTCGATCCGCGACACGCTGGAAGACGTGAGCCATTCGCTGGACCTGACGAAGCAGATCAGCGTTGAGCGCATGGACGAAGTCGGCCACACCGCCGTGGCCTTCAACAAGCTGCTGGAGCAGATCGCCGGCGTGATCGATACGGTGCGCACTTCGACCATCGAGGTTGGCACGGCGTCGCAGGAAATCGCCAGCGGCACCGGCGACCTGTCGCAGCGCACCTCGTCGCAGGCGGCGGCGCTGGAGCAGACCGCGGCCAGCATGGAGCAGCTCACGTCCACCGTCGGCCAGAACGCCGACAACGCCCGCCAGGCCAACCAGCTGGCGCGTTCGGCCTCGGACGTGGCGGCGCAGGGCGGCACCGTGGTGGAGCAGGTGGTGGTGACCATGGGTTCGATCAATGAATCGTCGCGCAAGATCGTCGACATTATTTCGGTCATCGACGGCATCGCCTTCCAGACCAACATCCTGGCGCTGAACGCTGCGGTGGAGGCGGCGCGCGCCGGCGAGCAGGGCCGCGGCTTCGCGGTGGTGGCGACCGAGGTGCGCAACCTGGCGCAGCGCTCGGCCGCTGCGGCCAAGGAGATCAAGGCGCTGATCGATGACTCGGTGGAGAAGGTCGGCTCGGGCACCAAGCTGGTGGAGCAGGCCGGTACCACGATGCAGGAAGTGGTCGCCAGCATCAAGCAGGTGACCGACATCGTCGGCGAGATCAGCGCGGCCACGCAGGAGCAGAACGACGGCATCGCGCAGGTGCACCAGGCGGTGACGCAGATGGATCAGTCGACGCAGCAGAATTCGGCGCTGGTGGAAGAAACCGCCGCCACCGCGCAGACCCTGCGCGACCAGGCCGACAAGCTGGAACAAGTCGTCAGCGCGTTCAAGATCAACGCCTCGACCGCGGCGTATGCGCCGCCGGCGCGTCCGGTGCGCGCGGCCGCGCCGGTGGTGGCGACGCTGCCCAAGGCCGCGCGTCCCAAGGCCGCGCCGCAGCCTGCGGCCGCGCCCAAGAAGCTGAAGGCCAGCGCCGCCGCCAGCAAGGACGAGTGGGAAGAGTTCTGACCGGCGCTGATCAGAAATTCCTGATCAGCGTCGCCCGCAGCGAGCGCGATTCGATGGGGTGGAAGTGGATGTCGTTGACCGGCGCCGCTTCGCCCTTCAGTTGCGACGGGTAGTAGTAGTCGATGGCGGAGTCGCGGCGGTTGGTCAGGTTGAAGGCTTCCAGTTCCAGTGTCAGGCCCTTGCGGATCCTCCATCCGAGGCGGCCGTTCAGCGTCAGGCTGGGCTTCGATCGCACGCTGTTGTCCTCGATGAGCGGGCGCGGTCCGAAGTAGCGCAGCTTCAGCGAGCCTGAGTACGGGCCGCCGCCGTCCACCGTCAGCGCCAGCTGGCCGGTGCCTTCGATGGCGCCGGCGATGTAGTCGCCTTCCGGCGCCGTGTCGCGCGAACGGGCGCGCGCGTAGGCCAGGTCCAGGTCGACCGACAGCCATTTCAGCGGCTTGTAGTAGTTCGAGAATTCCACGCCGTAGCGGCGGCTTGGCCGTCCCGCCTCGGTGGTGCCGGCGTCCCCCAGGAAGGTCAGCTCCGAATCGAAATCCAGCCGGTACACCGACAGCGCCGACTGCAAGCCGGGCAGCCAGCTGCTGCGCGCACCCAGCTCCATGCCGCGCGAGCGCACCAGCGGCGATACCTTGTCGACGGCGGCGCCGGTCTTGGCATCGACGTGGATGGTGGCGCCGCGCGCGTCGTTGCTGTGGAAGCCGTTGCCGATGTTGGCGTACAGTTCCGCCGTTTGCCATGGGCCGTAGATCAGGCTCAGGCTCGGACTCGCCAGATGGTCGCTGGCCCTGCCGGAGTTTGCCGCCAGGTCGCTGCGGACGTCGAAACGATAGCTGTCCAGGCGCGCACCCGCCACGCTGCGCAAGGCGCTGTTCCAGCGCATGCTGTTCTCGACATACAGGCCGGCGCTGGATTCGACGATGTGATCCTGCCGCGTCGCCGACAGCGTCCTGCGCGCCTGCGTGTTCAGCAAGCCGTTAAAGATATTATCGTTTTGCAGCTGGATGCCGATGGTGGTGACGCTGTCGCCGCTGTCCGCGTGCTGGTGCCAGCTATGGCTCGCGTTGACGCCGCCGGTGACGCGCTTGTCCGGCTGCGCGAACTGGTCGCCGTGCACCGGATCGTCCATGAAGTAGGTGAAGTTGGAGTACAGGTCCAGTTGGTTGGCGACGAGGTAGGCGTTGACTTTGGAGGCGCTGTCCTCGCTGGTGCGGCGCCAGCCGCCGGAGAGGCTGTAGCGGTGCGATTTGCCGCCGTCGGTCGGATCGATGGCGTCGTTGCGGCCCATGCGGCCATCCAGCACGGCGCGCAGCGGGATCTGGTCGGTGGCGTTCCAGTCGGCGCGGTAGGCCATCAGGCTGACATTGAAGCCGTTGTTGGCATAGCCCTGGCTGTAGCGCAGCACCGCGTTCAGTTTCTGGTAGTCGTCCGGGTGCGTGTAGGGGCCGTCGTTGTGCAGCATTTCGATAGCGTACAGCAGGCTGCCTTTGCCTGCGTCCAGCGAATCGGCCAGCAGCGCGCGGCCGTAGCCGTTCTGGCCGGCCGTCGCCGTGGCCACGCCTTGCAGCAGGCGGTTGGCGTACACCACCGACGCCGCGCCGGCCGAGGCGAAATCGCCTTCGCCGGCGGAGTAGGGGCCTTTTTTGTAATCGAGGCGCACCGCCAGTTCCGGGATCAGGAAATTCAAGTCGGTCCAGCCCTGGCCGTGCGCATGGCTGCGCTGGTTGACGGGCATGTCGTCGACGGTGGTGCGCAGGTCGGTGCCGTGATCGAGGTTGAAGCCGCGCAGGTAGAACTGGTTGGCCTTGCCCTCGCCGCTATGCTGGCTGACGATCAGGCCGGGCGCCGCTTCGAGGATTTCGCCGGGCCGGTAGACGGTGCGCGCTGCCAGTTCCTGCTGCGATATGCTACCTGCGCTGGCGGCGTCGGCCACGCCCAGCTGGTTGCCGCGCGAGCCTTCCACCAGCACCCGTTGCAGGATCTGGTCGTCGGCCTGGGCCGAGCCCAATACGAGCAGCAGGCACTTAGCGAGTGGTCTGATCGACGCTGCCTTGATCGAAGATGAGAGTCTGGACAGGGCCATCGGCTTGCAGATTGACTGTGTTCTTTTGAGATGGCAGGAAGTCTATCAGCAAGGCGTTGTGGATGCGCGCCGCGCGCGCCAGCTTTCTGCCCTCGATCTCCTGGAAGATGACGACGCTGTCGGCGTCCGCCTTCACGCCCACCCAGTGCAGCGGCAGGCGCTTGCGGTCCGGGCCTTCGATGTAGAACTGCTGCTCGACGTAGCGGCGCAGCGGGGCTTCGCTGTCCGCCTGGCCGAGGTCGAAATTGCGGCCGTAGAGATTGGCCAGCAGCGTGGCCAGGTCGTGCGCCGCGTAGGTATGCACGATCTCGGTGTTGCCGGTGCGGTCGTTGTAGCTGATGTCGGCTATGCCCATGTGAAAATTATGGGCGGCGGCCGCCGTGCCGGCCAATGCCAGCACGGTCGCCACGGTCAGGCGCAAGGCACGCAGCATCATTCGTCCGACGCGTCCTTGGACGACTTGTCGCCCTTGCCCTTGAGCGGCGTATTGAAGTCGCGCATCAGGTTGTTGCGGTCACGCTCGGTCTTGAACAGTTCCATGCGCGACTGCGTCACCTTGCGCGGCCAGCTGTTGTTGGTGGTATCGATGTCGGCGGTCTCCCAGAACGGATCCTGGGTCAGGCCCACCATCGGCTCGTCGGTGACGATCAACTTGGTGATCTTCTTCGGCGAGTAGCGCCACACTTCAGCCGGAATGCGCTCGATGTACTTCTTGCCGCTCTTGAGTTCTATCTGCAGGATCAGCGGCATCACCATGCCGCCCAGGTTGGAGAAGTCCACCAGGTACAGGTGCTTGCCCTGGTCCAGCAGTTTCTTCTCCCACGGCTCCAGCTTCTCGATCGCTTCGGCGTAGGTGTTGCGGTCCTTGTTGGTGACAGTGAATTCGTCGTGCTCGTTGTAGAAGTCCTTCAACTCCGGATGCGCGTCCAGGCGCTTGGGCAGCAACTTGTTGAGCTGATCGGAGATCGACACCGGCTGCGCGTCCTTCTGCGCTTTTTTCCAGGCCTTCTCCTTTTCCGGATCCTTGGTGCTCACGCCATATTCGCTGATGCCGTCGATGCTAATGTCCACCGCGTCGGTGGTGTAGAACCAGCCGCGCCAGAACCAGTCAAGGTCGGTGCCGGAAGCGTCTTCCATGGTGCGGAAGAAGTCGGCCGGGGTAGGGCGCTTGAACTTCCAGCGGCGCGCGTATTCCTTGAAGGCGTAGTCGAACAGCTCGCGGCCCAGGATGGTCTCGCGCAGGATGTTCAAGCCGGTGGCCGGCTTGGCGTAGGCGTTGTTCCCGAACTGCAGCAGCGACTCCGAGTTGGTCATGATGGGCACCTGGTTCTGGCTGCGCATGTAGTCGACGATGTTGCGCGGCTCGCCGCGGTGCGACGGGTAGTTTTCTTCCCACGCCTGCTCGGCCAGGTACTGCACGAAGGTGTTCAGGCCTTCGTCCATCCAGGTCCACTGGCGCTCATCCGAGTTGATGATCATCGGGTAGTAGTTGTGGCCCACCTCGTGGATGATCACGCCGATCAGGCCATACTTGGTCTGCTGCGACCAGGTGAGGGCGCCGGTCTTCTTGTCCTTGTTGGGGCGCGGGCCGTTGAAGGAGATCATCGGGTATTCCATGCCGCCGACCGGACCGTTGACCGAGATCGCGGTCGGGTAAGGATAGTCGAAGCTGTACTTGTTGTACTGGTCGATGGTGTGGATGATGGCCTGGGTGCTGTACTTGCCCCACAGCGGATTGCCTTCCTTCGGATAGTAGGACATCGCCATCACGTTGGTGGAATCCTTCTTGAAGCCCTGCGCATCCCAGATGAACTTGCGGCTGGAGGCCCAGGCGAAGTCGCGCACGTTGGCGGCCTTGAAGTGCCAGGTCTTGGATGCGGTGCTGACGGACTTCTCGGCCTTCTCCGCCTCTTCCTGCGTCACGATAACGACCGGCGCGGTCGCGGTCTTCGCCTTGGCCAGACGGTCGCGCTGCGCGGCGGACAGCACGTCGTTGGGGTTTTGCAGTTCGCCGGTGGAGGCCACCACGTGGTCGGCCGGCACGGTCAGCTGCACGTCGTAGTCGCCGAATTCCAGCGTGAACTCGCCGGAGCCCAGGAACTGCTTGTGCTGCCAGCCCATCACGTCGTAGTAGGCCGCCATGCGCGGATACCATTGGGCGATTTCGAACAGGTCGTTCTTGTCGTCGTCGAAGTGCTCGTAGCCGGAACGGCCGCCCAGCACCTGCTGCTCGTTGATATTGTAGGACCAGTCGATATTGAAGGCGAAGCTCTGGCCCGGCTTCAACGGCGACGGCAGGTCGATGCGCATCATGGTGCGGTTGATGGTGTACTTCAGCGGCTGGCCGCCGGCGGCCACGGTCTTGATGTTGTAGCCGCCGTCGAATTCGCGGCCGGCCAGGATGCCGCGCATGCCTTCGAACTTGTAGCCGTCTTCCGGCGTGCGCGCCTTGGCCCAGGCTTCGCGCGAGGGCTGCGTGAGCATCATGCGGGCGTCGGAGTTCTTCTTGTAGATGTTCTGGTCGAGCTGCACCCACAGGTAGCTCAGCGTATCGGGCGAGTTGTTGTGGTAGTTGATTTGCTCGCTGCCGGTGATGGCGCGTTTGGCTTCATCGAGCGAGGCGCGGATCGTGTAGTCCGCGCGCTGCTGCCAGTAGGCGGCGCCGGGCGCGCCGGAAGCGGTGCGGTAGGAATTGGCGGTGGGGAGAATTTCGTCCAGCTGGCGGAACTTGTCGTCGAAAGGTTCCGCCGCGAACGCGGACGCCGTCAAGCAAAGGGCCATGAAGCCGATAGTCTTGCGCATAGTTTGTATTCCCGATGATTTCCCGAATAAAGGAAGCTAGTGTATAGCAACTTTTCAAAGAATTACCGGTCGATACAATAAAATACAAACTAAGTGGCAGTTTTCGTTTTTGTTTATCTGGTTTCCCGCTGCTGCTCCTGGAAGGCGTGGTGGGCGTCGTCGGTGGCGGTCATCGCGGCCGATGGCAGGTCCAGCCGCATCAGGCGGGAACCCTTGCCGCTGCTGGCGCGCGGCCATTCCGGCAGGCCGGCGCCGTTGGGATTGCCGGTCTTGATGAAGTTGGCGAAGTAGTCCTGCATCTGCGCCGACAGCGTGTGGTCGTCGGCGGTCCATGCATAGACTTTATTCGCCGGCAGGTTACCAAGCGCGTATTCGATTTCGACCGCATGGCCGGCGCCGGTCTCGCCCGGACGCGGGTGGGAATAGTAGTAGCGGTAGACCGGCTGGCCGCTGGTGCGCGCGTGCGTATCGATCCATTTCCAGGCGCCGTGGGCGATGAACAGGTCGCCGGAAAGATCGGTGGCGGCCTGCATGACGTCTCCGCCATAGGCTTGTTGCGCGGCCGGGGCGCGGTCGCGGTAGATCGCTTGCAGTATCTTATTGAAGTTCTCTGGCGTCGGCTCAGCTTCGCCCAGCATCTGCTTGTAGTAGCCCTCCTGCGAATTCCATCCGGCCAGCAGCGGCACCTTGGCCTGCTCGCCCGCCGCGTACATCTCGACCGGGCTGCGTGGCAGCACATAGCCGTCCTGGATGCTGACGAACCACGGCGCGCCCGGCTGCTTCAGGGTGTCCAGCAGCTGCTGGGCAGGCATGGCGCGCAGTGCGGCCAGCGTGGGCGCGCCGATTTTCCGGGCGAAGTCGGCGCCTTTCTTTTCCTCGACCGCCAGCGGCGGGGGGCCGTCCAGGCCGAGCAGGGCGCCGCTCTCGCCGATGGCGCCGGCGATCAAGTCCTTGGCCAGCGGCGACATCATCTGCGCGCTGACCGACCACGATCCGGCCGATTCGCCGGCGATGGTCACGCGCTTTGGATCGCCGCCGAAAGCAGCGATATTCTTCGCCACCCATTGCAGCGCCGCCGCCTGGTCCATCAGGCCGTAGTTGCCGGACGCCTTGTGCGGCGATTCGGCAGTCAGCTCCGGATGGGCCAGGAAGCCGAAGATGTTGAGCCGGTAGTTGACGGTCAGCGTGACGATGCCCTTGGCGGCCATGCTTTCGCCGTCATAGCGCGGTTCGGAGCCGTCGCCCGCGGCAAAGCCGCCGCCGTAGAAGTAGACCAGCACCGGCAGCTTGTCCTTGGGTGATTTGGCGGGCGTCCAGACGTTCAGGTACAGGCAGTCTTCGCTGATGCCGTCGGAGCGGAACACCATGTCGCCGAACAGCGGCAGCTGCATCGCGCGCGGGCCGAAGTGGTCGGCCTTGCGCACGCCGCGCCACTTCTGCGCCGGCTGCGGCGCCTTCCATCGCAGATCGCCGACCGGCGGCGCCGCGAACGGTATCCCTTTATACGACTTGACGCCGGAAGCCTCCAATGTGCCCTCGACCACGCCGGTGGCGGTGGTCGCATGCGGCGCCGCCGCGAAGGAGGGGGAGGCGATCACGCCGAAGGCAGCCAGCAGCAAACCGTATTTATTCATGTCGTCGTCACAGTGGTTAAATATCGACGCTACTATAGCTGGAAGCACTTCCAGCCGCGATACTTTATTTTCGATTTGCGATAAATGTCGGGTTTTCATGCATACTTGCGGGAAGTAAAATCCATACATCTGGGTGAAATGTCGCAATCGAAATCCGTACAAGATGAAAGCCAGGCGATTGCCTGGGTAGGCCGGTTCGCCCAGCACGCGGGGCCGCGCTACATGCAGATCGCCGATTTCGTCGAGCAGGCGCTGGCGGACGGCCGCCTGAAGCCGGGCGACCGCCTGCCGCCGCAACGCCGCCTGGCGCAGCTGCTCAACATCGACCTGACCACGGTCACGCGCGCCTACGACGAGGCCAAGCGCCGCAATCTGTTGGAGGGGCACGGCGCGCGCGGCACCTACGCGGCCGCGCCCAAGGTGGAACTGGCGCAGTTGCTGGACCTGGGCATGAACATCCCGCCGCCGCCGGCCGGCGTCGACTTCGACGACCTGCTGAAACAGGGGCTGGCGCAGGTACTGCTGCGCACCGACAGCGGCCTGCTGATGAACTACCACCTGGGCGGCGGCAGCCCCGCGGACCGTGCGGCCGGCGCGGCGTGGCTGGCGCCGATGCTGGGCCGGGTGGACGAGGAGCAGGTGGTGGTGTGTCCCGGCGCGCAGTCCGCGCTGGCGGCGCTGATCCTGACCCTGAGCCGCCCCGGCGATACCATCCTGGCCGAACCGGCCGTGTATCCCGGCCTGCGCACGGCGGCCGCGCAGCTGGGCCGGCGCGTGCAGGCGGTCGAGGTGGACGCGGCGGGCATGCTGCCGGAGGCGCTGGAAAAAGCCTGCGGCAAGCAGCGCGTGGCATTGATCTACCTGAACCCGACGCTGCAGAATCCGACCACGCACACCATGCCGGCCGCGCGCCGGCGCGAGATCGTGCGCGTGGCCGCGCGCTGCGGCGTGCAGATCATCGAGGACGATCCCTACTGGCTGCTGGCCGACGCGCCGCCGCCACCGCTGGCGCACTACGCGCCGCGCCAGGTCAACTACATCTCGACGCTGTCCAAGTGCCTGGCCCCGGGCCTGCGCACGGCGTTCGTGCTGTTGTCCGATCCGTTGCAGCGCGAGGGCTTCATGGCGGCGTTGCGTTCCTTCGTGCTGATGCCCACGCCGTTGACAACGGCGCTGACCACGCAATGGATACACGATGGATCGGCGCAGCGGCTGCTGGCCGGGGTGAGGGACGAGGCGCGCAACCGCCAGCAACTGGCGCACCAGCTCCTGGCCGGCAAGGCGGAGGTGGGCGGCGACGGCATCCATATCTGGCTGCCGTTGCCGGGCTATTGGAGCGCGCACGCGCTGGCGCTGGCGGCACAGGCGGAGGGCCTGGCGGTGACGTCATCGGAGGCGTTCTACGCCGGCGCGCGGCCGCCGAACGCGATCCGCATTTCGCTGGGTTCGATCCGCGACAGTCACCGCCTGGCTGCGGCCTTGCGCAAACTGTCGCAGCTGCTGGCGCGCCGGCCGTCGTCGCCGCCCCAGGCGCTGATATGACTGCGGGCGCCGGGGGGGGCGCCCGCATGACCGACGGAGCGGGGCTGGATGTCAGCCGCGGCGCGCGCGGCGGCGTGCCAGCGCGATCAGGCCCAGGCCACCGAGCATCATGGCGTAGGTTTCCGGCTCCGGCACGGCGGCGATGGTGCCGTTGACGGCGAACGGCAGTTCGACCGTCAGATTGTTGCGCGCATCGATCAGCGACGCGAAAGGATCGCCGCCGCTGGTTTGCGCCGCGTTGCCTTCGCGCGCATCGGATGTCGGCGGCTGCCATGGGCCGGTAGCGGCGGCGCTGCCGGCCAGACCCCAGGTCAGCCAGTAGTGGCCGGAGCCCAGCTTGACGTCGGTGATATCGGCGTCGATCTGATAGATGCCGCGCTGCTTGTTGTCCAGGGTTGCGCCGGTGACGCGGTAGCCGGCGAGGCCGCCATTGGTGACCGCGCTGGTGCCCGAAGCGACCACCGCGCCCGTGTTGACGTCGTCGCCGGAGACGATGCTCCAGGTGGCGGAGGTAAAGCTGAATTTGCCCGCGTTGGTCTGATAGCCGTAGAAACTCAGGCTGGAGACATTCCAGCTCTGGCCCGCCGTGACGTGGAAATCGTCAGCGACGAAATTGCCCGCTGCGCTTTGATCGCCGAAGCCTATGGTGTCGGCGTCCGGCGCGAGGATGGATTTGCCGTCGCCGTCGACCGCCGGGCCATTGTTGTACAAGGTGCCGGCGTTGGCGAAGCCGGCGACCAAGGCGAGTACCGCGAATGCAAATTTATTCATCATTCCCCCATCTCTGTTGTAGGAAATGACAAATTATCACTATTTAACAATATTGCCAATATATTATTTAAGAGTGGCAATATGCTATTTACTCAGCGCAGCGTCTCGGTCAGCACGCGGCCCTCGGCGCCGGCCGGCGGACGCACGTGCAGCAGGGTGGCCAGGGTCGGCGCGATGTCGACCACTTCCGCATACTGGCCATAGGCGCCCGGCTTGATCCAGCGTTTACCCATGATCATCAGCGGCACGTTGGTGTCGTAGGCGTACGGCGAGCCGTGCGAGGTGCCGCTGCTGCCGGTGCCGAAGTACCAGTAAGGCTTGGTGACCACCATCAGGTCGCCCGACGCTTCGCGGTTCCAGGCGCGGCGCATCAGCGTGTCGATGCGGGTGGTGTTGGCGGCGCCGCTTTCGAGCTGGGTGCGGGTGTAGGCTTCGACGATGCCGTTCTGCGCCAGCAGGTAGCGGGCGGCGGCGTTTTCCACGTCTTCGCGTTTCAGGCCGCTCTTGTCGATCTGCGCGTAGTCCAGGTGGATGTTGGGCAGCGACCAGGCGCTCAGCAGCTTGGCGCCGCCGAATTTTTCCGACAGGTGCTTGTCCAGCGCGGCCATCAGCTTGTTGCCGTCGATGCGCTGGGCGTCGATGTGCTGCGTCCGCGAGAACTCCGGCGTGTTCGGGAAGCCGTGGTCGGCGGTCAGCACCACCAGCACGTTGTCCATGCCGATGCGCTTGTCGAGATAGTTGAAGAAATCGGCCAGCATGCGGTCCACGCGCTGCAGGTGGTCGTGCGACATTTTGCTTTCCGGGCCGAAGGCGTGGTTGACGTAGTCGTGCGCCGACAGGCTCACGCCCAGCAGGTCCGGCACGCCGGCAGGATTGCGGCCCAGGTTCTCGCCTTCCACCGCGGCGCGCGCGAAGTCCAGCGTCAGCTGGTCGAGGAAGGGGCCGGTCTTCAGTCTGTTGTAGTAGCCGGCATCGATCTCGCCGCTCTCGCTGTAGTAGGCGTAGGGCAGGCGGTTGTGGGTGCCCGGCTTGACCTGGTTCAGGTCTTCGCTGGCGTCGCCGGCGTAGGCCGATTCGGCCAGCAGCGGCGTCCACGACTTGCCGTAGTAGCGGTCCTGCGGCTTGGTGGCCTGGTATTGCAGCACCCAGGCCGGATGCTCCTTCATGTAGTAGGTGCTGCTGGCGAAGTTGCCGCTCTTGTCCATGTACATATAGGCGGTGCCGGTTTTACCGGCCAGCAGAATCGCGCCGCGGTCTTTGCCGGAGACGGTGACGACCTTGCTGCGGTTGCCGGTGGCGTAGCGCAGCTGGTCGCCCAGCGTGTCGACTTTCAGGCGGGTCGGCGCGGTGCCGTCGCTTGGCTTGGTCTCTTCGTTGATGTAGGTGTAGTTGGTGTCCTCGGTGCAGTACACCGATTTTTTCGTGATCGGGTCGATCCAGTTATTGCCGATTATGCCGTGCACATACGGGTAGGCGCCGGTCAGCACGGCGCTGTGGCCGATCGCGGTGACGGTGATGCCGTGCGCCTGGTGCGCGTTGCTGAACGACGCGCCCTGGTCCAGCATGCGGCGCAGGCCGCCCTGGCCGAACTGGTCGCGATAGCGCTGCACCTGTTCGTTCGGCAGGCCGTCCACCACCAGCACCACCACCAGCTTGGGCTGGTCCGGGGTGGCGGCGGGAGCGGCGGCATGCGCGGCGTTCAGCGCAAGGCAGGCGGTCGCGATTACGAGTGCAGGCAGGGACAGTGTCTTTGTCATGTTGGGTCGTCGTCAGGTTGGAAAGGATGGTGGGCGCACAGCCTACCATGCGCCCGCGATATGCTACTCCATCCTTGTGACTGCTCGATGACAAGCTGTGGCTGCGGTTTATACCGCGTATTTCGCCAGCTTGGGCGCAGTCTTTTTAAAGGCCCATACGGTCAGCGCCGATATCGCAAACACCAGGAAAGGCAGCACCAGGTCGTCGATATTGGCCACCTTCCTGATCGCCTTGAGCCAGAAGATATGAGACAGGTAAATACCCAGCGTGCACTCGGTAAGCCATTTTATGTCGAAGTCGAACTCCAGATCCCACTTGGGCAGCACGATGACGGCCGCCACCGCGATACCGATCAAGTATGGAATGCCGACGCCTGGAATCGGTAGTGCGAAAATAAGGCAGGCCGCGAGCACGACGGCGATAAACACGGCGCGCAAAGCGCGTGGCAAGGCGCCGCAATTGGCAAAGAACACGCCCATCAGTACGCCGTCGAGCGCATGCGCATACTGGGCATAGGGATAATTAAACGCCAGCGACTGGTCGCGCCAGAACCGGTTCAGGGCCAGGATGGCGGCGGCCAGGAAGAAACAGATATAGGACAGGGTTCGCTCATCTATATGCTCCTTGATAAGGTCGAAGAAGACGATGGCAAGAAAAATAAATGGCAAATACCATAGGTGGATACTGGTGCCGGCCAAAAAGCCGGCGATGATGCCGTGGTCGAGCGCCAGATAGGGGTGGTTGCTCACGACATTCAGGAAGCCGTAGAAGACGAACCAGATGCCCCAGGGGACCAGTAGCGTACGGGCGCGCTCCGATATGGTCTTGGAGTCGCCGCCGGCGCGAGCGGAGAAGTACATTGAAATGATCAAGAAGGCGATCAGGCCGGAATAGGCGACATCGCGGCCGACGGTCGCCGTGTGATACCAGACGATACCGAAGGCGCTCAGCACACGCAGTAATTCAATTTCCTGTCTTCTCTTCATTGTTATGGTTGGATGTACGTTTGGGGTGGCGGTCATCATCCAGCAGAGAGAAGCCTTAGAGTCTGAACACGAAGTGAGAAGCTGCCCGGCATTTGATGTAATTATGATATCACACAAAATGAGGGGCAAACGCCGCGTCAATGGGGGGGATGTGGCGGTTACAACAGCATGTGCATGAAGGTGGTCGAACCCAGCGTGCCGTCGGGCAGGGCGGCGTAGTCGGGCACCACGCCGGTCACGGCGAAGCCCAGTTTTTCGTACATGGCCTGCGCCGGAAAGCCGGTGCAGGTGTCGAGCACCAGCAGCTTGCAGCCAAGCGCGCGGGCCCGCTCCAGCGCGTGCCGCATCAGCGCCAGCGCGATGCCTTGCCGGCGCGCGCCGGAATGGACCAGCATCTTGGAAATTTCCGCCCGGTGGCGGCCGTTGGGCAGGCTGCACAACACCAGCTGCACGGTGCCGCACGGCGCGCCGTGGTCGTCGAGCGCGACGAACAGCAGGCGCTCGCCGCTGTCGATCTGCGGCGCCAGCGCCAGCCAGAAGGCCCGCGCTTCCTCCAGCGGGCAAGGCAGCAGGAACCCGACGCTGGCGCCGTGCAGCACGCAGTCGCGCAGCACCTGCGCCAGGTCGGTGGCATGCCGGCGCAGGCCGGCGGCGTCGAGTTGTTTTATGGTGGGCATAGGGCGATCAGGTAGCGGGCCGGCGACGGCCCTGGACAGAAAAAGCGCGTCGCGCCGAACAGGTGGAAGCGCAGGCAGTCGCCCGCCTGCAGGTGATGGGTGGCGCCGTCCAGCGTGTAGTCCAGCGCGCCTTCGAGCAGCCACAGGTGCTGTTCCATGCCGGGCACCGAGGCGCTGTCGTAGTCGATGCGGGCGCCGGGCGGCAGCCAGCCCTCCACCAGTTCGACGCCGTAGCCGCGCGCCGGCGGCGACACCATGCGGCGCCTGAATCCGGTGGCGGGATCTTGCCACAGCACCTGGTCGGCGGCGCGCAGCAGCTCGCCCGGCTGGGCCTCGGCCTCGGCGATCAGGCGCGACATGGGCAGGCCGAAGACCGCGCACAGCTTGCCCAGCAGGGCGGCGGTGGGGCTGTTCTCGCCGCGTTCCAGGCGCGACAGCGTGGCGCGGCTGATGCCGCTGGCGGCGGCCAGCTCGTCCAGCGACAGGCCGCGCTCCTCGCGCAGGGCGGCCAGGCGCAGGGCCAGGCGGGTTTCGATATCGTTTCTCATATTCGGGAATATATCTCCATTGTGAGATCATGGCAAGATGAACCTGGGCATTTTTATCAGTGATTCCTCTGTGCTGCGTCAATCGCGCGGCCATCGCGGCCAGTATCTTTTGAGAGCAACTCAATCGAAAAGGAGCTTCACGATGGCCACGACTTCCCACCCCAATATCATTCCCGGCAGCGGCCAGTTGGCGTTGCAGGGCGCTATCCCGCTGGGTCCGGTTGCGGACGAGCAGACCATAGAAATCACCGTGCGGCTGCGCGCCGCGCCCGACCGCGCGCAGCTGGACCTGCAGGCGGCCACGGCCGACACCCAGCCGGTTGCGCGCCAGTACCTGAGCCGCGAGCAGTTCGCCCAGGCGCATGGCGCCAGTGACGCCGACATCGCCAAGGTCGAGGCCTTCGCGGCCCAGCGCGGCATGGTGGTCATCAGCAGCAACGCGGCCCAGCGGCGCGTGGTGCTGGCCGGCACGGCGGCGCAGATGAGCAGCGCCTTCGGCGTCCAGCTGGAGGAATACGAATATCCGGATGGCAGCTATCGCGGCCGGACCGGCGAACTGAGCGTGCCCGATGCGCTGGCCGGCGTGGTCGAGGGTGTGTTCGGGCTGGACGACAGGCCGGTGGCCACGCCCAAGTTCCAGCGCCTGCAGGCCGACGGCTTCGCCTCGGCGGCGGCCGCCAATATCGCGTTCACGCCGCCGCAGCTGGCGCAGCTGTACAACTTTCCGCAGGGCCTGGATGGCAGCGGCCAGTGCATCGGCATCATCGAGCTGGGCGGCGGCAGCCGGCCGCGCGACCTGAAGGTCTATTTCGGCGAGCTGGGCTTGCCGGTGCCGCGCGTCAAATCGATCAGCATCGACCACGCCAAGAACCGTCCCACCACCGCCAACAGCGCCGACGGCGAGGTGATGCTCGACATCGAGGTGGCGGGCGCGGTGGCGCCGGGCGCGCTGATCGCGGTCTACTACGCGCCCAATACCGAACGGGGCTTCCTCGACGCCATCACCGCCGCCGTGCATGACGCCGTCAACCAGCCGTCGGTGATCTCGATCAGCTGGGGCGCGCCCGAATCGGCCTGGACCGGCCAGGCCATGACCGCCTTCGAGCAAGCCTTTGCCGACGCCGCCGCGATGGGTGTGACGATCTTGTGCGCGGCCGGCGACAACGGCTCCACCGACGGCGTCAGCGACGGCGCCCAGCACGTGGACTTCCCGGCGTCGGCGCCGCACGCGCTGGCCTGCGGCGGCACCCGCGTGATGCTGCAGGACGGCGGCCCCGCCGTCGAGACCGTATGGAACAGCGGCCCCAACAGTGCCACCGGCGGCGGCTACAGCAATTTCTTCAGCCGGCCCGACTACCAGCAGGGCGTGGCCGACGGCCAGGCCGCGCGCGGCGTGCCGGATGTGGCCGGCGATGCCGATCCGGCCAGCGGCTACAAGGTCAGGGTCGACGGCCAGAACCTGGTGTTCGGCGGCACCAGCGCGGTGGCGCCGCTGTGGGCCGGACTGCTGGCGCTGATCAACCAGCGGCTGGGCCATCCGGTCGGTTTCCTGCATCCGCTGCTGTACGGTTCCTTGCAGGGCAGGGGCGTGACCAGGGACGTCACGGCCGGCAATAACGGTGCGCAACAGGCGGTGCCGGGATGGGACGCGTGCACCGGTTGGGGCTGTCCTGATGGAGAAAAACTATTGCAGGCTTTGAGTGATTAATTCGACAAATCGAAACAATGCTTTGATGCAAGTTTCGCATGGGAAAAAGACACTTTTTCGCTCTACAGGCCGCTAAAAATGGTGATTGTTGCCAAATTCTTGATAGAATGACGGGGTAGAAATTTTTTTGTTCGACAGTTCCAGGCGTCGTCAAACAGGAGTCGATTATGATCATGGTGAACAATATTGGTGGTGCTACCCTTCCTGCGGCGGTTGTCGCCGAGAAGGCGCTTGAGCCGAAGAAAAACGCCAGTCCTGTAGCCGAAACCAATGCGGATTTGAGCGCATCGGTGGCCGCCTATCTGTCGCTGCCGGGCTTCAACTCCCCGGTGCAAAACGATGCCTTCCTGACCGTCAACGCGGCCGACAAGGCCAGCGCGGTCGTCAAGGCCGTGGCGGAATCGGACGACGATGGCATGAAGCTGGCGCTGAAGCAATTCGACGATGGCTTGAAGCGCCTGGTGCAGCGTCCTGAAACCCAGTTCTTCCACTTCAAGTTCGGCGTTGACGGCAGCAACGGCAGCGACGACGACAACAAGCTGGTATTGCCCGAGCCCTTGCCTGGCGTCGATGAAAATGGCGTGCTGGGCAGCGGCAAGGTCGACATGGCCGCCGACACCAACAAGGACGGCAAGATCAGTCCCGAAGAGCTGCGCCGCTACCAGATGCCGATCACCTATCGCAGCAGCGAGCGCGCAGAGGACTCCGTGGTCAACGGCCCGTCGGCGTTTTCGCTGACCGAAGCCAACCGCGCCTACGGCGTGGTGGCCACTGCCGAAGCCGCCTGATCTGCCACGCAGCTTACTCATTAAACGGGCTTCGCCTTGACGGCGAAGCCCGTTTTTTTTTCGTCCAGCAATTTTTCGCGGCGCCAACGTCATACAAAAAATACACCCATCACGTAAAAAATGCGAATATGTCAGCAAAAAGTATGGTTGAGTTAACCTTTTGACGTGGCATGAACCTTCAGCGGGGGTTTTTTGTGAGAAATCAGAACTTCAGACGGTTCCAGCGGCAAGCACTGCGCGCCGGCGTGGCGGCACTGGTCGCGGCGGGATTGGCGGGCTGCGCCCTCGGCCCCGAATTCAAGACGCCGGCCGCTCCGGCTTCGGCGGGCGACAGTTACACCCCGACGCCGCTGGCGGCCCGGACGGCGGCATCGGCCGGCGTCGGCGGCGGCGCCCAGCAGTTCGCGCCGGGGCAGGATATTCCGGCCCAGTGGTGGACGGTGTTCCGCTCGCCCGCGCTCGATCAGCTGATACGCGGCGCGCTGGAGCAGAACCCGACCATGGCGGCGGCCGAAGCGTCGCTGCGCCAGGCGCAGGAAAGCTATAACGCCCAGGCCGGCAGCCTGGTCTATCCCACCGTGAACGGCCAGCTGGGCGTGGCGCGCGAGAAGGTTTCCGCCGCCACCGCCGGCAACGGCGCCGGCGTCTTCAACCTGTACAACGCCTCGGTCAACGTCGCCTACACGCCGGACGTGTTCGGCGCCAACCGGCGCACGCTGGAAGGCGCGCGCGCCCAGGTCGATTACCAGCGCTTCCAGGTCGAGGCGACCTACCTGGCGCTGAGCGCCAACGTGGTGACCACCGCCATCCGCGAAGCCTCGCTGCGCGCGCAGCTCAAGGCGACCCATGAAGTGCTGGACGCCCTGAACCAGCAGCTGGGCGTGATCGACAAGCAATTCCAGCTTGGCGCCGTGCCGCGCAACACCTTGCTGAGCCAGCGCAACCAGGTGGCGCAGATCGCCGCCACCTTGCCGCCGCTGGAAAAGGCGCTGGCGCAAAGCCGCCATCAACTGTCCGTCCTGGCCGGCAAGCTGCCGAGCGAGGCTGGCATGCCGGAGTTCGCGCTGGAGTCGCTGACCTTGCCGGACACGCTGCCGGTGTCGCTGCCGTCGGCGCTGGTGCGCCAGCGGCCCGACATCCGCGCCAGCGAAGAGCAGCTGCACGCGGCCAGCGCGGCGATCGGCGTGGCGACGGCGGCCCAGTATCCGCAGTTCACGCTGAGCGGCAGCTACGGCTCGTCGGCGCAGACCTTCAGCAAGCTGTTCGACGCCGAGACCACGGCCTGGAACCTGGCCGCCGGCCTGACCGCGCCCATCTTCAACGGCGGCGCCCTGAGCGCCAAGCGGCGCGCGGCCGAGGCGGCCTACGACGCGGCGGCCGCGCAATACCGCGCCACCGTGCTGAACGCGTTCCAGAACGTCGCCGACAGCCTGCGCGCGCTGGACTCCGACGCGGCCGCCCTCAAGGCCCAGGCCGAAGCCGAATCGCTGGCGGCCGAATCGCTGGCGCTGGCCACGCAGCAGTACAAGCTGGGCGGCATCAGCTACCTGACGCTGCTGGACGCGCAGCGCAGCTACCAGCAGGCCCACGTGGCGCTGGTGCAGGCGCAGGCGGCGCGCTATGCCGACACGGCGGCGCTGTTCCAGGCGCTGGGCGGCGGCTGGTGGAACCGCAACGGCGGGGTGCCGGCCGCCACGGCGGTGTCGGCCGCCGCGCCCTACGGCAGCGCGAAGTAAGCACATATCAAACAACACCAATAAGCGGGAGAACGATTCATGACCAAGCGTATGTTCATCATGATAGGCGGCGTCCTTTTACTGATCGTCGTGCTGGCGTTCGGCAAATATTTGCAGATTAAGAAGCTGATCGCCAGCTCGCCCAAGCCGACCGCGCAGGTCGTCACCGCGATCAAGGCCACCGTTTCGGAATGGCAGCCGCAGCTGACCTCGGTTGGCACGCTGGTGCCGGTGCGCGGCGTTGACGTCACCTCCGAGATCGCCGGCCTGGTGCGCCAGGTGCACTTCAAGTCGGGCGACGAGGTCAAGGCCGGCCAGGTGCTGTTCGAGATGAACGCCGATGCGGACATCGCGCAACTGCGCGCGCTGCAGGCGGCGGCCGACCTGTCGGCCACCGTGCTCAAGCGCGACAAGCTGCAGTTCGCCGCCCAGGCCATCAGCCAGGCCCAGCTGGACAACGACGAGGCCGACCTGAAGAGCCGCAAGGCGCTGGCCGCGCAGCAGCAGGCCGTGGTCGACAAGAAGACCATCCGCGCGCCGTTCGCCGGCAAGCTGGGCATCACCGCCGTCAATCCCGGCCAGTACCTCAACCCCGGCGACAAGCTGGTCACGCTGCAAACCATCGATACCGTTTATATCGATTTCTACGTGCCGCAGAAACAGCTGGCCGGCCTGTCCGTCGGCCAGAAGCTCAGCCTGAGCAGCGACGCCTGGCCGGGCGTGGGCTTCCCCGGCAAGGTCACCTCGATCAGCCCGAAGGTCGACGCCGCCACGCGCAACGTGCAGGTCGAGGCCACCGTGCCGAACGCCAAGCGCCAGCTGCTGCCGGGCATGTTCGCCAACGTCAGCCTGGACCAGGGCGAGCAGAAGAAATACCTGACCCTGCCGCAGACCGCCATCACCTACAACCCCTACGGCTCGACCGTGTTCGTGCTGGCGCCGCCGCCGGCCGACGCCAGGGAGCCGCTCAAGGATGAAAAGGGCAACGCCCACCTGGTGGCGCAGCAGGTGTTCGTCACCACCGGGCCCACGCGCGGCGACCAGGTCGCCATCCTGACCGGCCTCAAGGAAGGCCAGACCGTGGTCACCAGCGGCCAGCTCAAGCTCAAGAACGGCACGCCGGCCGTGATCGACAACAAGGTGCAGCCGGCCAACAGCCCGAATCCGACGCCGCAGGAACACTAAGGAAGGCCGCGCCATGAATTTCACCGACATCTTCATCAAGCGGCCGGTGCTGGCCAGCGTGGTCAGCCTGCTGATCGTCGTGCTGGGCCTGCGCTCGCTGTTCAGCCTGCCGATCAACCAGTATCCGAAGACGCAGAACGCGGTGGTCACCATTTCCACCACCTACTACGGCGCCGACGCCGCCACCGTGGCCGGCTTCATCACGCAGCCGCTGGAATCGGCCATCGCGCAGGCGCAGGGCATCGACTATCTGTCGTCCTCGTCCAACAGCGGCGTGTCGGTGATCACCGCCACCCTGCGGCTGAACTACGATTCCAACCGCGCGCTGACCGAGATCACCACCCAGGTCAACTCGGTGCGCAACCAGCTGCCGCAGCAGGCGCAGCAGCCGGTGCTGACGGTGCAGACCGGCCAGACCACCGACGCCATGTACATGGGCTTCTACAGCGACACGCTGCCGACCAACAACGTCACCGACTTCCTGGCGCGCGTGGTCAAGCCCAAGCTGGACTCGATCCAGGGCGTGCAGACCGCCGAGCTGCTGGGTGCGCGCCAGTTCGCGCTGCGCGCCTGGCTGGACGCCGGCAAGATGGCGGCGCACGGCGTCACCGCGACCGACGTCAGCGCCGCGCTGGCGCAGAACAACTACCTGACCGGCCTGGGCGCCACCAAGGGCCAGATGGTGACCGTGCCGCTGACCGCCGGCACCGACCTGCACACGGTCGACGAGTTCAAGGCGCTGGCCGTCAAGCAGGTGGGCGGCGCCATCGTCCACCTGGAGGACATCGCCACCGTCACGCTGGGTTCGGAGAACTATGACTTCAACGTCGCCTTCAGCGGCGTGCGCTCGGTGTTCATCGGCATCAAGGTGGCGCCGGAAGCCAACATCCTGGATGTGGCCAAGCGCGTGCGCGAGGCCTTCCCGCCGATCAGGGAGCAGCTGCCGAACGGCCTGACCGGCGAGATCGTCTACGACTCGACCGAGTTCATCAACACTTCCATCGACGAGGTGGTCAAGACCCTGGTCGAAGCGCTGATCATCGTCACCATCGTGATCTACCTGTTCCTGGGCAGCTTCCGCGCGGTGATCGTGCCGGTGATCGCGATGCCGCTGTCGCTGGTCGGCACCTTCTTCGTGATGCTGATGCTGGGCTACTCGATCAACCTGCTGACGCTGCTGGCCATCGTGCTGGCCATCGGCCTGGTGGTGGACGACGCCATCATCGTGGTGGAGAACGTCGACCGCCACATGAAGGAGGGCATCAAGCCGTTCGACGCCGCCATCATCGCCGCGCGCGAGCTGGGCAGCCCGATCCTGGCGATGACCGTGGTGCTGATCGCGGTGTACGTGCCGATCGGCTTCCAGGGCGGCCTGACCGGCGCGCTGTTTACCGAGTTCGCCTTCACCCTGGCCGGCGCGGTGGCGGTGTCGGGCATCGTCGCGCTGACCCTGTCGCCGATGATGTGCGGCCACTTCTTCGACCCCAAGCAGGATGAAGGGCGTTTCGTCAAGGCCATCGACAAGGTGTTCGAGAAGGTCCACAGCGGCTACCTGCGCTTGCTGCACAGCCTGCTCAACACCTGGCCGGTGCTGATCGTCATGGGCCTGATCCTGAGCCTGCTGCTGGGCGTGATGTTCAAGATGTCGCAGTCCGAGCTGGCGCCGGAAGAGGACCAGGGCATCGTGCTGTCGCAGGTGGTCGGCGCGCCGACCGCCACCTCGGACCAGATGCAGGCCTACGCCAAGCAGATCTTCGACATCGCCCACTCGCTGCCCGAGTACGAGCAGATGTTCCAGATCACCGGCGTGCCGACCACCAACTCCGGCATCGGCGGCGTGCTGTTCAAGTCGTGGGACAAGCGTTCGCGCTCGGCGCACGAGATCCAGCAGGACCTGCAGGAAAAGTGGAGCCATGTGGCCGGTGGCCGCGTGGCGGCGTTCCAGTTCCCGCCGCTGCCGGGCAGCTCCGGCTTGCCGGTGCAGTTCGTCATCACCACCACCGAGCCGTTCGAGAACCTCAACACGGTGGCGCAGGCGGTGCTGGACAAGGCGCGCAAGGACAACAAGTTCTACTTCGCCGACGTCGACCTGAAGATCGATGCGCCGCAGGCGCGCGTCGAGGTGGACCGCGACAAGCTGGCCACGCTGGGCCTGACGCAGCAGGACTTCGGCAACGCCATGGGCGCGGCGCTGGGCGGCGGCTACGTCAACTACTTCTCGATCTCCGGCCGCTCGTACAAGGTGATCCCGCAGGTGCAGCAGGTCGACCGCCTGAATCCGGCCGACGTGCTGGACTTCTACATCAAGACCCCAAGCGGCGCCATGATCCCGGCCAGCACCGTGGCCAGCATCAAGTACAGCGTGCAGCCGGAATCGGTGACCCGCTTCCAGCAGCTGAACTCGGCGACCATCGCCGGCGTGACCGGCGCCTCGCAGGGCGAGATCCTGGAATACCTGCGCAACACCGTCAAGGAAGTGGCGCCGTCGGGCTACACGGTCGACTACTCCGGCGGCTCGCGCCAGTACATGAGCGAATCGGGCGGCTTCGTGGTGACGATGGCGTTCGCCGTCATCATCGTGTTCCTGGCGCTGGCCGCGCAGTTCGAGAGCTTCCGCGATCCGATCGTGATTTTGTTCTCGGTGCCGATGGCGCTGTTCGGCGCGATGACCTTCATCTTCCTCGGCTTCGCCTCGATCAACATCTACACCCAGGTCGGGCTGGTGACGCTGATGGGGCTCATTTCCAAGCACGGCATCCTGATCGTGGAGGTGGCCAACCACCTGCGCACCGCCGGCAAGAGCAAGCGCGAGGCGATCGAGGAGGCCGCCGCCACCCGCCTGCGTCCCATCCTGATGACGACCGCGGCGATGGTGTTCGGCGTGGTGCCGCTGGTGGTCGCATCCGGCGCCGGCGCGGCCGGCCGTCACGCGATGGGGCTGGTGATCTTCACCGGCCTGTCGATCGGCACCCTGTTCACCCTGTTCGTGGTGCCGGCCATGTATATGTTCCTGTCCGGCCAGCACAAGGCCGATCCGCAGGCCGCGGCGCACGGCGGCGCCGCGCCGGCGCACGCCGCCGGGCAGCCGACCTGAAGCCGGCGAACATGAGCGCGGCGGACAAGGGGGCGGCGCGCCGCTTCGGCTGGCTGTCCGGGCAGCGCAAGCGCAGCATGGAAGAAGTGATTCTGATGTGGCTGTGCGCGCTGGCCGTCCCCAGCATCCTGCCATTCGGGATCTACCGCCTGACGCAGCACCAGTGGATCTCGGCGACCATCGACATGGCGCTGGTGCTGGCCATGCTGGCGGTGATCGTGCATGTGTGGCGCACCGGCCGCCATCGCGTGGCCAGCATCTGCGTCACGCTGTTTTATTCGGCCGGCATGCTGGCGACGGTGTACCTGCGCGGCGTGGCGCTGATCTACTGGGTGTACCCGACCATGATCGCCTGCTACTTCCTGCTGCGGCCCGGCGTGGCTGTGGCGATCAACAGCGCCTCGCTGGCGGCGCTGGTGGTGATCCTGCTGTCGCAGCTGGCGGTGCTGAACCTGCTGACCATCGTCGTCACCATCGGCCTGGTCAATCTGTTCGCCTACATCTTTGCCCAGCGCACGGGCGAGCAGAACAAGGCGCTGCACACCGAGAACGAGCTGGACTTCCTGACCGGCGTCGGCAACCGCCGCTCGCTGGACCGCAAGCTGGCCGACCATGCGGACGAGCGCCGCCCGCACCTGGCGTCCAGCCTGCTGTTGCTGGACCTGGATCACTTCAAGCAGGTCAACGATTTGTACGGCCACGCGGCCGGCGACCAGGCGCTGATACGGCTGTGCGAGGTGATGCGCCTGCACACGCGTTCGAGCGACCGCATCTTCCGCTACGGCGGCGAGGAGTTCGCCGTGATCGCCAACGGCGCCGCGCTGGATGCGGCCAGCCGGCTGGCCGAAACCCTGCGGGCCGCCGTGGCCGCGGCCTGCCTGGTCGACGGCCATCCATTGACGATCTCGATCGGTGTGGCGTTTATGGACAAGCGCCGCACGCCGGCCGATTGGCTGATGCAGGCTGATAAAATGCTGTATGCGGCCAAGCAGGGCGGCCGCAACGCCGTCCGCGTGGCCGCCGGCGAGCCGCCGTCGGACCATGCCCAGGGTGCGTAGCGGATACAGGAAAGTGGAGACTTGATGAGGAAAATTTTAGCCGCAGGCTGGCTGGCGCTGATGCCCGTGGCCGCGTGGTCGATGCCGGAGGTGGCGCCGCCGGCGCCGGTCAGGGCACCGCCCGAACCGCTGGCGCGCGACCTGAGCCAGCCGCCGGTCCTGTCCGACGAATTGATACACAAGGTGGTGCGCGAGATCATCGCCGAAGATCCGCGTCCGGCCGACACGGCGAACCGCGCGGCCGGCGTGTTCGGCACGACCTCGCCCACCGCGCATGACAGGATGACGGCCGCCTTCGAGCAGGCCAAGGTGCCCGACTGCCTGCACGGCGACGCGCTCAAGCTTCAACCCGCCCAGATCGGCCCCATCGCCGTGGTAGGGCCGTTCTCGCTGCCGTGGGTGATCGCTGCGGTGATGCGGGGCAAATGCAATTGAGGATTCAGAACGGCTTCACGCCGATCAGCATCAGGTGCAGCCAGTGGGCGAACACCACCGCAACGCCAAAGCCCACCACCACCGTGACGGCCGTCGCTACGCCCTTGCCGGGCGGGTAGACGGTGCCGGCGGCGGCGTCGCGCCGGCGGGCGGTGCGGAACAGCAGCACCGACCACACCAGGAAGCTGCCGAACAGGATGATGTCATGTAGCGTGCCGTTGGCCAGCAGGTGGGCCAGCGCCCAGACCTTGACGGCCAGTGTCATCGGATGATGCAGGCGCGCCTTGATGCCGTTGCGTGGCACATAGGCCGCCGCCAGCAGGATAAAGGACAGCACCATCAGCGGCGCCGCGATATGCGCCATGAACCGCGGCGGCGACCACACCACCACCGGCTGCTGGCGCGCCAGGCTGTAGCCCCATATCAGCAAGCCGAAGCCGGCCAGCGACACCAGCGAATACAGTCCCTTCCAGCCGTTCTCGCCCAAGCGGGCGCGCATGGCGGTGCGCCAGTCGCCGGCGAAGATGCGGACCGAATGCAGTCCGAGGAAAATCAGCAAGCCCAGTATCAGTAGCGCCATCATCAGGTCCTTGGAATTGGTTGAACTGCGCTGACGATACACCGGCTGGCGGTGGCATGCAACGTCAGCGCAGGCGGCCCTCGGGATGAATGACGTCGCCGTCACCGGCCATCATCATTCCAGCGCCTTGAGCACGGCGCCCAGCAGCGCCTGCGGTTGATAGTTGTAGCGATCCGGCGTCAGGCCCAGCCGCACCAGCACCAGCTGCTTCGACGGCACGATGGCGATGGCCTGGCCGTCATGGCCCTCCAGCCAGTAGGTGTCGGCGGGGAGCTTGAACGGCGGGTCCGGATACTGGTTTTCCGGTGTGGCGCCGTTTGGCCCCCAGCGCCATACCTGTCCCTGCCCATACTGGCCGCCGGACGCCGGCGCCACCTGCTGCATGCCGGCCACGAAGCCTTCCGGCAGCAGGCGCTTGCCTTGCCAGATACCGTCCTGCAGCAGGAACTGGCCGAAGCGCGCCCAATCCTGCGTGCTCGCATACATATAGCTGGAGCCGACCAGATTGCCGCGCGCGTCCGCCTCCATCACGGCGCTGCTCATGCCCAGCTGCTCGAACAGGCGCGAATGCGGCAACGACAGCACGGCCGCCGATGTCGGCGCGGCGTTGGCGCCCGCCACCGCGCGCTGCCAGATCCGCGACAGCAGCAGCGTGGTGCCGCTGGAGTAGTTCCATGCGCTGCCCGGCTTCTGGACCAGCGGCTGGCCGGCGGCGTAGGCCGCCATGTCCGGCTCCAGGTACAGCATGCGCGTGACGTCCGAGACGTCGCCATAACCTTCGTTGAACTGCAGGCCGCTGCTCATCGCCATCAGCTGCGCCAGCGTGATCGCCGCGCGCGGATCGCCGGCGTGCGGCCAGAAGCCGCTTTGCTGCGGCGTCAGTTTGCCATCGGCGATCTGGATGCCGACCAGCGCCGCGCTGACGGTCTTGGTCATCGACCAGCCCAGCAGCGGCGTGCCAGCGTTGAAGCCGGCGCCGTAGCGCTGCGCCACCAGCCGGCCCCGATGGATCACCGCCATGCCGCGCATGCCCGGACCGGCCAGCGCATCCTGCGCCAGCAAGGCCTGTACCGCCGTTATGGTTTCCGGCCGCGAGCCGGTCGGCCACGGCACGTTGGCGGACGGCGCCCAGATCTTCAACGGCGAGAACTGGTACTGTGCGGCTTGGGCGACGTCGCCATCCGGCACCACGGCGCAGCCGGTGCCGGGACGGTACACGGCCAGGCCTTTGCCGATAAAGCCCAGCAAATCGGCGCGCACCAGTTTGCGCTCCTGGTCGACACGCACTTTCAGCAGCTTGAGGAGGGGATGGCCAGGCGCCTGCACGTCGTCGGCCAGTACGGCCTGCGCGTCGCGGCCGGCGATGAACACGTTCGAGCACACCATCTTGGCGCCGTAGCTGGCGCCCACGCGCAGCAGTTCCGGCGGATGCAGCATCAGCACCAGCACGGCGCCGCCCAGTACCAGGGCTGCCGCCGCGGCGACCTTGAATATCCTCGCCATCTACAAGCTGGCCCGGAACTCCACCGCGATCATGCGCGGCGGCGTGAGGTAGGCATAGGGCGCGCCGTATTGCTCCGTTTGTCCGCCAAGGCTGGTGATGTAGCGCTGGTCGAACACGTTGTTGACCAGCAGGGCCACGCCATAGCGCGAAGTAGGGCTGTCCCAGCCCAGGCGCAGGTCGAACTTGCTGGTGGCGCTGCCGGTCTTCAACTGCGCGGTGGTCAGGCACTGCAGCTTGGCGGTGTCGCTGTTGCAGCGCTGCGCGGTCGAATGCGTGCCCTGGAAATTCAGGTTGCCGCGGCCGCCCAGCGTCTCCCAGTTGAGGTTCACGCCGGCCATCGCCGTCAGGCGCGGCGTGCCCACCGGCTGGCCGCCCAGGTCCAGCGTGACATTGCCGGCGGCATCGAGGCGCTGGTAGCGGGTGTAGGTCTGGTCGATATATTCCATGCCGCCGAAGACCGTCACGCGCGGCGTGATGCGCATGCGGCCATCCAGGTCGAGGCCATACGCCTTCTGGTCGCTGGACACCACGTTATAGGTCGGCACCGTGCCCACGCTGTACAGCTGGATGTCCTGCAGGTTCTTGAACTTGTAGGCGAACAGCGAGGCGTTGACGGTGGCGCGCAGTTCGGGCAGCGCCGTCTTCACGCCGGCTTCGAAGTTGGTCATCTTTTCCGGCGCGAAGCTGGGATCCTTGCCGGCGCTGGCCGGCGCGGCGGGATTGGGCGGCGTGAAGATGTTGAAGCCGCCCGCCTGGTAGCCGCGCGCCAGGGAGGTGAACAGCAGCGTGTCCTTGTTCAGCTTATGGTCCAGCACCAGGCGCGGGCTCCAGTCGGTCCAGTCCTTCTCGCGCGTGACGGGCGACGACGCCAGCTGCGCCGCGGTGCTGAAGATCACATTGGACGGGAAGGCCGACGCATCCAGCCCCGCCAGCGGGCCATAGCTGTTGAGGAAGTCGTCCAACTGCGGCGACACCCGGCCCGGCACGTACCACGTCATTTGCTTTTTGTCCTGCGTGTAGCGCAGGCCGGCGGTGACGTTGGTGGACGGCGTCAGGTGCCAGATGGCGTCGCCGTAGATCGAGGCCGACCTGGTCTTGACGTCGCTGTAGTGCGTTTCGTCCCAGCTGAACACCGTGTCCGCGCCGACGCCCGGCAAGCCCGCCGCGCCCAGGCCGCCGAACAGCATGGCGAAATTCGGCTGGCCGCCGGCGAACTGGCTCAGGGTGTCCAGCGTGCCGGTGGTGACGAAGGCGCCGGCGTCCTGATGCTCGTTGTTGTGGTAGAAGCTCAGGCCCGCGATCCAGTCCAGCTTATCGATTTTGCCGGACAGCTTGAACTCCTGCTGGAAGCTGTGGGCGCGCTTGGCGTCCAGCGTGGTCAGGTACAGGTCGGGACGGGCGCTGCCGTCATTGTCGGTCACGTTGTGGGTGGCGAAGCGGCGGTAGGCGGTGGTGGAACTGAAGGTCATGCCGGCCAGCGGCGTTTCGAAGCGCAGCGTGGCGCCGTCGAACTTGCGACCTTCGCTGCCCTGGTCGTCGTTCTGCAGCGGCACATTGAAAGGATTGATGAAGTTGGCGGTGTAGGCCGCATCGTAGACGCCGGTGTAGCCGCCCAGCGGCAGGCGCGGATCCTTGACGACGCCGAAGGCCGGGCGTCCGTACTGCTCCATGTTCTCGTGCTCCCACGCGAACACCAGCTTGGCGGCGTCGAAGTCCTTGCGCAGCGTGATGCGGGTGGCCCAGTCCTTGTCGTCGCCGGATTTCTTGCCGGTGGCGGTGTTGTCGACCCAGCCCTCGCTGCCCGAGCGTACCGCCACCACGCGCGCGGCGAAGCTGTCGCTGATCGGGAGGTTCATCATCACGTCGGCATTGGCGCGGCCGTATTTGCCCAGCTTGACATGACCGGCGGCGTCGAGCTCCTTGCCCGGTTCATTGGCGGTGATGGCGATGGCGCCTGCCGCGCTGTTACGGCCGAACAGTGTGCCTTGCGGGCCCTTGATCACTTCGATGCGCTGGACGTCGATGAAGTTCATCAGCGCGCCGCCGGTCTTGCCGGTGTAGACGCCGTCGACATAGATGCCGACCGGCGAATCGGTGGCGATGCCGAAGTCGCCCGTCTGCACACCGCGTATGCCGAAGCCGGGCTGCGTCGGCTCGTTCGCGTCCACCACCAGGCCGGGAACGTAGCCGTTCAAGTCGCCCAGGTCCTTGGCTCCGATGGCGTCGAGGTCCTTGGCGGTCAGCACCTGGATGGTCATCGGCACATCCTGCACGAACTGCTTGCGGGACTGCGCGGTGACCACCACCGAGGGGATGTCGTCGGCGGCCCACGCGGGGGGCACGAAAAAGGAAAAGGCTGCGGCAAGGCTGGCGGAAATTACGGTGCGGGCAGGGATGCTCATGTCGTCCTCCGTGGGTGCTGGCTGGATTATGCCTACATCCATGCCAGATACACAAGAATTAACGACAATGTTGAGGCATGTGAAACACAAGCGCATCAGATTCACATCGATAGTTAATCCGGTTGCAGCCGGGGCTTCCAGGCCGTGAGCGCGACGGCGCCGGCGACGACGCCCAGCAGGTGCGCCTGCCACGCGATCACTACGTCTGCCGGCAGATTGGACCAGCCATGCGCGGTGCCGGCGGCTTCGGCGCAGATCTTGGCCAGCAGCGTGGCGGCCATCAGCAGCAGCGTGGCGCGCACGGAGCGGGTGGCGCGCGGCCACAATGCGCCGCCGGCCACCACGACCAGCATGGCGGCGATGCCGGATGCGCCGCGGTAGTAAAGGCAGTCCGGTGCGGCCATCAACAAGCCCAATGAAATGAACGGCGCGCCCAGCCCAAGCACGACAAGCAGGCGGCGCACGCCGGTGGCCGGCGATGCGCTCAGGTGCACCACGATCACGGCGGCGGCAAGCACCACGGCGAAGTCGATCAGCGCGTGCCGCGGCGAGTAGTGGACCAGGTGCCCGGTCCACAGGCGCCACAGCTGGCCGGCCAGCAGGGCGTGGCGGTCGTACTCCAGTATCTCAGGCACGGCGCCGCAGTCGCCAGGCCAGCACCGCCAGCAGCGCGACCAGCGCGAGGCCCAACCAGTCCATGGCGCCGCCGCCCTTGTAGCCGGCTTTGTTCTCGACCTGGTAGTTGGCGTCGTGCTTGATGCGTTCGCGGAAGCCGTCCAGTTCCGCCTGCAGGTTGGGGATCAACTGGTCGACAGCGGCGTTATAACCCTCGGTCTGCGCGGCGCGCGATTTTTCGCTGAAACCGGCCCAGCTGGCGCTGCCCTTGACCTGGCTGGTGCCCGGCGCGCGGAACAGCAGCTTGTGGCTGTGGACGTCGAACACCGAAGCGTCCAGCATGGTCTGTATGTCGTATTGGTCGCCGTGGATCACGTAGGCGCCGATGATGGTCCAGTACAGCAGCGACAGCGCATTGGTGTCGTTGAATTGTACCTGGTCGTAGGAGAGCAGGGCCACCACCTCGACGTCGAACATGCGCGCCACTTGCTCAAGATTGGTAAAGCCGCCCTTGGCGCGCATGTACTGACTCGGAATGATCTCGATCTTGCCGATGTAGGGATGCCTGGAGAAGGAGTCGCGCACGCGCTCCAGCAGTTTCATGCGCATGGCTTCCGAGGTACCGTTGCCCCATCCCGCGCCGGGGACGAAGGCGATGCCGACGCGCACAGGCGGACGCAATCGCGTCACCGTGGGCGTCATCGCCGGCGCTTCCCTGGCGTCCGGGTACAGGTAATCGACGACGCTGCCGGCCTGCTTGGCGCTGCGGCTGTAGCTCATGGAGGCGCAGCTGGACAGCAAGGCCGCCAGCAGCGCGATGATCAGGATATTCAGGATACGCATAGGGATTCTCCGGTGGTTGTGGATTATGCGTTCCCGAATCTCCTGTGTGAAAGCGCGGCGGGCCGAGTAGCAGCGGATGCTACATGCGGTATCGTCGCAATGCACTCCTCATTAAAATCAGAACTCGACCGAAATTCCTGCGTAAAGCGTGCGGCGAGCACCGTATTGCGGCGCGCCCACGCCTACGCCGGAACCGTCGCGCAGCAGATAGGTCTTGTCGAAGGCGTTGACCAGCGCCAGGCGGCCTTCGACGTTACCGACGGCTGTATTCTTCCAGTTGTGCGTCAGGGACAGGTTGACGGTGGTGTAGTGCGGCAGCGTGCCGGAGTTCGGCGCGGCGCCGTCCGGCGTCATGCGCAGGCCGCTGCCATACAGGAAATCGCCGCTCAGCTGCGTCGCGCCCCAGTGGTAGTGGGCGCCGCCCGATACCGTGTAGGTCTGGTCATGGTCGACGTAGATGTAGTGGTTGGCGATGTAGGCCAGTTCGTCCGGCCCGAACAGCGACTGGCCGGAGACGATGTTCTGGCCCTTGGCCTGCTGCGTCGTCACGTTGAGGAAGCCGCCCCAGTTGGCGTGGTTGTAGACGGCCGACAGCTCCAGGCCCTTGGCGTAGCCGCGATCGTAGTTGAACGGCGACAGTATCAGCGCCTGGCCGAACTGGCCCTCATCCAGCATGTTACGGATTTTTTTGTAGTAGGCGTCGGCCGTCACGGTCAGCTGTTCATTGACTTGGTGGCTCACGCCGATGTCGTAGTAGTTGGTGCGTTCGGCCTTGACGTTGTCCGACACCGCCACTTGCGGCGCATTGGTGGTGCCGGCGTATTTGTCGATGCTCGATTGCGCCGCCAGCTCCTGCGGCGGTGGCGTGAAGTAGCGCGAGTAGCCGGCGTGCAGCGCCGTGCCCTTTGCGACCTGGTAGGCCAGGTTGACGCGCGGGCTCCATTGCTGCTCGTCGATGAAGGCCGATACCTTGTCGAAGCGCAGGCCGTAGTTCAGCGTCAGCGGTGCGGCGATATGCCATTCGTCCTGCAGGTAGAAGCTGGACAGCCTGCCGGTCTTGCCGCTGTTGTCGATGATGGTGCGCGGATCGGTGCCGGCCTGCGCGCCGCTGTCGTCGGTGTCGAACACAGCGACGGCGTTGTCGCTGTGGGTGGCCTGGCGCGAATAGGCCAGGCCGGCGCGCATGGTGTGGCTGTCGTTCAGTTTATAGCTGGCGTCGAACTGCGCGCCGCTGGAGGAGTTGGAACGCAGCGTGTTGGAGGCCACGCCGTTGTAGATCAAATCGCCCAGCGCGTCCGGCGTGTAGTGCAGTTCCGAATATTGATGGAAGGCCGACACCTGGTAATTCAGGTCGCCCATGCTCTTTTGCAGCGACAGCACCAGGAAGCGGTTCACTTCGCGCTGGCGTTCGTCGAGCTGGGATGATGGCAGCTTGCTGGTGCCTGCGCCGGCGTCGCTCTGGCCGGTGAGCGAGAAGCCCGGCGCCTGGTCGGGATTGTTCGGAATCTGGAAGCGGCCGTTGTAGGTGCCGAACATCAGGCCCAATCGGGTTTGCTCGTCCAGGAACCAGGAGAGGGCGCCGAAGGATTTGCTTTGCCTGGTGCGGTTGTGCAGCGCGCTGCGGGTCGGCAGCGGGTTCTCGATGCCCAGCGCGTTCGACAGGTAGCTGCCGGACAGGTAGTAGTTAAAGGCGCCCTGCGTTCCGAAGAATTCCGCGCTCGGCTCGACGTAGTCGTTACCGCCCACCAGAACGCCGACGCGGCCGCCCGATTTGACCGTGCCTTCCTTGGTCTGGATGTCGACGATGCCCGACGTGCGCAGGCCGAATTGCGCCGGCAGCGCGCCGGTGATGAAGTCGGTCTGCTGGACGAAGCGGGTGTCGATCGACTGGCCGAAGCCGGTGATACTCTCCGGCAGCTGCACGCCGTTGACGCGGTACTGCACGTTGGCGTGGTCGTCACGCACGTGGATGGAGCCGGAGCCTTTCGAATCCTGGCTCACGCCCGGAAGGCGCAGCAGCACTTCGTTGAACGGTGTGTTGTCGCCGCGGCCCAGCTGCTCGATCATGTGGCGGTCGATGGAATAGATGGTGGTGCCGACGTTCGGCGACAGGTCGATGCGTGCGCTCTTCAAGTGGGCGGCTGTCACTTCCACCTGCTGCAGCGGGGCGCCGTCGGCGCTGGCGGCGGCATCGTCGGCGGCGCTGGCGTGGTGGGCGTAGAAGGCGGCGGCCAGCAGCAGTGGAAGGGTGCGGAGTTGTGGCGTGCGTTGCATAGTAAATCCTTGAATGTTCAGGCGTGGCTAGCCTCCGGCCTGCGCGATCGTGTCGGGCAGGCGCGCGGCTACGCGCACGGGGCGCAAAATGGCGACCGTGTAAGGCGTGACGAAAAATCGCGACGGAAAAAGCGAATCAGAAGGAGAGCGTGGCAACGCCGGGCGGCGCGTGCGAGGGCGGGGTGAGGAAGTCGATCCGGCGGGCCCGGATGAAACGCTGCGGGACGAGGGCGGGCAGGCTGACCAGCATCGCCACCGGCACCACCGCCAATGCCGGCGGCGGAACACCGGCCGGCATGTGCGCGACTACGCAGGCTGCGCAATCGTTTTTGGTGTCGGTGTAGGCGTGCTTGTGCGAGCTCGCCCCGATCAGTTGCAGCGACAGGAACACCAGCACGAACAACATCAGGACGCGCTGGATGCGCGTCGTGCGATGTGAAGTGCCTACGGAGAGTGTATGTGCGTGCATGCCCCGATTTTACAGGGCTTCTGCGAACTTCGCCAATGACAATCTCGTAACGGAGTCAATGCTGGCCGATGGCGCCGTCGCCTACCAGGCCGCGCCGGGTCGCCAGCACCACGGCGTGGGTGCGGGCGGTGGCGCCCAGTTTGTCGAACAGGCCCTTGACGTGCGTCTTGACGGTGCCGACGCCGATGCCCAGTTCGCGCGCGATGGACTTGTTGCACTGGCCTTGCGCCAGCAGCTGCAGCACGTCCGTCTCGCGGTTGGTCAGGCCGATGCGCGTGAAGCTGTCGGCCACGCAGCGGCTCAGGTCCGCGCTCAGATAGCGCAGGCCGCGGTTCAGCGTGCGCACCGCTGCCGGCAATTGGTCGGCGGCGCAGTTTTGCAGCAGGTAGCCGTGGACGCCGGCCATCATCGCCGTGCGCACTTCCCATTCGCGGTCCATCTGCGTGACGATCAGCACGCGCGCTTGCGCCTCGCTGTGCTGCGGCGCGTTGGCCCGTTGGCGCATGTGTTCCAGCGCGCCCTTGTGGTCTAGGATGATCACGTCCGCCGGCGCCGGCGATGCTCCGTCGCGCGTGAGCTGGATGTCGCTCTCGGCGCCGAGCAGCGCGGCCAGGCCGGCGTTTACGATGGCGTCGCTGTGTGCGATCAGTACGCGTATCTTGCTATCGTGGTTGGCGAGGGGGCCGGCAGCCGCCGCGCCATTTCCGCCGATTGCGGTGTGTGGCCAGTTCCTGGTATCCAGTCGCATCTCAATTCTCCCAAAATATACACATTAAATTCGTTTGCTGTCCTGGGGCAGAAGATTAAACTGGTTGAACGGTTTTGCCACGACCCGATGCAGGGGGTGTAGCCTACCTAGAAAGGGTTATTGAGGGGTGCCTATCCCAAAAGGACGAGTAAATGAGGGTCATTACCGGTGATGGCAAAGGCGTTCAGGCCTTCTACACTGTGGCCATGAAGTTTCACCCCTGATCTGAGGAATTCCCATGTCCAAAATGTATATCGTGTCCCTGGCCGTTGGCCTGCTGGTTGGATTAATCTATGGCTTCCTGAACGTGCGCTCGCCGGCGCCGCCGGTGATTGCACTGGTCGGCCTGCTGGGCATCCTGCTCGGCGAACAGCTGCCGCCGCTGCTGCGCCAGTTGTGGGAACCGGCGGCCAAGCAGGTTTCGTGGATCGAGGACCACGTCAAGCCGCATTGCTTCGGCCAACTGCCATCCGCGCAAAAGAACGACGAAACCAAAGGGAACGCATAATGAACCCAGACCTGATCCTGCACCGCGGCCTGTTCACCACGCTGGACCGCAGCAATCCGCACGCCGAGGCGGTGGCCATCAAGGATGGCCGCTTCACGCACGTGGGCCGCGCCAATGAGATCATGGCGCTGGCCGGTCCGCAAACCAAGGTCATCGACCTGCAAGGCAAGCGCGTGCTGCCCGGCCTGATCGACAACCATTGCCACATCATCCGCGGCGGCCTGAATTTCAACCTGGAGCTGCGCTGGGACGGCGTACGCAGCCTGGCCGACGCGATGGGCATGCTGAAGGCGCAGGTGGCGATCACGCCGGCGCCGCAGTGGGTGCGCGTGGTGGGCGGCTTCACCGAGCATCAATTCGCCGAGAAGCGCCTGCCGACCATCGAGGAGCTGAACGCGGTGGCGCCGGATACGCCGGTGTTCATCCTGCACATGTACGACCGCGCGCTGCTCAACGGCGCCGCCTTGCGCGCCGTCGGCTACACCAAGGACACGCCTGAACCGCACGGCGGCCAGATCCTGCGCGACGGCGCCGGCAATCCCACCGGCCTGCTGCTGGCCAAGCCGAATGCGGCCATCCTGTACCAGACGCTGTCCAAGGGCCCCAAGCTGCCGCTGGAATACCAGGTCAACTCGACCCGCCATTACATGCGCGAGCTCAATCGCCTCGGCGTGACCGGTGCCATCGACGCCGGCGGCGGCTTCCAGAATTATCCAGAGGATTACCAGGTGATCCAGCAACTGTCGGACGCCAAGCAGCTGACGATACGCCTGGCCTACAACCTGTTCACGCAAAAGCCCAAGCAGGAAAAGGAAGACTTCCTCAACTGGACCCAGAGCGTCAAGTACCAGCAGGGCGACGACTACTTCCGCCACAACGGCGCCGGCGAAATGCTGACCTTCTCGGCGGCCGACTTTGAGGACTTCCGCCAGCCGCGCCCGGACATGCCGGACACGATGGAGGACGACCTGGAAGGCGTGGTGCGCGTGCTGGCGCAGAACCGCTGGCCATGGCGCATGCATGCCACCTACGACGAAACCATCAGCCGCGCGCTGGACGTGTTCGAGCGCGTCAACCAGGATATCCCGCTGACGGGACTGAACTGGTTCTTCGACCATGCCGAGACCATCTCGGATCAGTCGATCGACCGCATCGCCGCGCTGGGCGGCGGCGTCGCCGTGCAGCACCGCATGGCCTTCCAGGGCGAATACTTCGTCGAACGCTACGGCCACGGCGCGGCCGAGGCCACGCCGCCGGTGAAGAAGATACTGGAAGCCGGCGTGAAGGTCTCGGCCGGCACCGACGCCACCCGCGTGGCCTCGTACAACCCGTGGGTGTCGCTGGCGTGGCTCATCACCGGCAAGACCGTGGGCGGCATGCAGCTGTACCCGCGCGCCAATTGCCTGGACCGCGAAACCGCGCTGCGCATGTGGACCGAGAACACCACCTGGTTCTCCAACGAAGTGGGCAAGAAGGGCCGCATCGAAGCGGGCCAGCTGGCCGACCTGATCGTGCCGGACAAGGACTTCTACGCCTGCGCCGAAAGCGAGATCGCCGACATGACCTCGCGCCTGACCATCGTCGGCGGTAAGATCGTCTACGCGGCCGGCGAATTCGCCAGCTATGACGAGGCGCCGCCGCCGGCCATGCCGGATTGGTCGCCGGTGCGGCGCTTCGGCGGCTATGCCGGCTGGGGCGAGCAGATCGGCAACAACCGCGCCGCCCTGAAGGAACTGGAGCAGCGCAAGCGCCAACAGCAGCAGCTGCGCCAGCAGCAGGCCGCCTGCGGTTGCGCCAACCAGTGCAACGTCCACGGCCACCAGCACGCCAGCGCGTGGGCCAGCAAGCTGCCGACGTCGGATCTGAAGAGCTTTTGGGGCGCGCTGGGCTGCGCCTGCTGGGCGGTATGATGGCGACTTCATTCAAAACCCGCTTGGCATCGCTGGGCGCCCCCTGGCTGCGCTGGATCTGCCTGCTGCTGATCTGCGCCGCCTATCTGCAAGGCGGCATCAACAAGCTGTTCGACTTCCCGTCGGCCATCGGCGAGATGCAGCACTTCGGCCTGTCGCCGGCCGGCCCGATGGCCGCGCTGGTGATCGCCGGCGAATTGGGCGCCTCGCTGATGATCCTGAGCGGCTACTACCGCTGGCTGGGCGCGGGCTACCTGGCGGCGTTCACGCTGATGGCCACCTTCGTCGCCAACCGCTTCTGGGAAATCACCGGGCCGGAACGCTTCATGGCGGCCAACGGCTTCTTTGAACACCTGGGCCTGGCCGGCGCCTTCCTGCTGGTGGCGTGGCACGACATACAAAAGGAGGCCTGATGGAGCGCGGCGATATTAAACAAAGCGTGGCGCTGGGCTTCCTGGCCGGCTACGTCGATACGCTGGGCTTTGTCGGCCTGTTCGGATTGTTCACGGCCCACGTCACCGGCAACTTCGTGCTGATCGGCCGGGCGTTGTCGCGGCCGTCGCCAGACGTCCTGCTCAAGCTGCTGGTGTTTCCGGTGTTTGTGCTGTTCGTGGCGCTGGCGCGCCTGCTGATACTGCATTGGGAACGCGCCGGCGACCGTCAGCTGCGCAACAGCTTTCTGCTCCAGGCCTTGCTGATGGCGGGCAGCGTCGTCAGCGCCTGGGTGGGCGCGCCCATCGACTTGCCCCAGGCACCGTTGACGCTGTTGACCGGCATGCTGTGCGCGGGCGCGATGGCGGTGCAGAACGCCTACGGCAAGCTGTTGTTGGGGAAGGTGGCCGCCACCACGGTCATGACCGGCAACGTGACGCAGCTGGTGATCGACCTGGTGGACACGCTGCGCGGCGACAGCGAGGCGCGCGGACGCCTGAAGAAGCTGGCCTGGCCGGTGCTGGCGTTTGCGGTGGGCTGCATCAGCGGCGCACTGGCGTTCATTCAAATCGGCTTCAGCGGCTTGATGCTGCCATGCGTGCTGCTGTTGTGGCTGGCCAGCGCGGCCAGCGACTAGATCGACATGATGCCGCGCTTGAGGGCGATCGTCACCGCATGGGTGCGATCGTTCGCGGCCAGCTTGGACAGCACGTTCTTCATGTGCGCCTTCACCGTCTCTTCGGAAATCGACAGCTGCTCGGCGATGCTCCGGTTGGAATGGCCGTTGGCGGCGTGACTCAGTACTTCCGTTTCACGCGCGCTGAGCGGTCCCTGGCCCATGTGCTGGGCCAGTTCCATGGCGATCTCCGGCGGGATGCGGCGCTGCCCCTGGTGCACGCCGCGTATCGTGTCGAGCAATTCCCTGCGCAAGGTACTCTTCAACAAAAAACCCGCGGCGCCGCCCTGCACGGCGCGCAGGATCTGCACGTCGCCCTTGTAGGTGGTGAGCATGACGATGCGCGCGCCGGGATGCGCGCGCCGTATCGCCTGCAGCGCGGTGACGCCGCACATCTCCGGCATGACGATGTCCATGATGGTCACGTCCGGCCGCAAGGCCTCGTAACGCTCGATGGCTTCGCGGCCGTTGCAGGCTTCGCCGGCCACGACCATGTCGTCCTGGCTGGCGATGGCTTCGCCCAGCCCCGTGCGCAGCAAGGGGTGGTCATCAACCACCAGCACGCTGATGGGGCGAGGGATGTCAGGCTTTTCCATGGCGCTCAGTTTAGCGCAACTGGGTGTAATTCGCTGGCACCCATTGGAAAGCCTTGCCGCTGCTGCGCAGATGGCCCAGGCCGGGGAAGGGCAGGTGGCTTGCGCCGATCAGCGTGCCGTCCTTGGCGGCTTCCGTGAAGGCTTGCTTGCGGGCGTAGGCGGCGGCCTTCGGATCGGTGTCGAAGCGGATGGTCACTTCCGGATGGTCGAACTGCACCGCGCCAGCGTGGATCAGGTCGCCCACCAGCAGCAGTTTTTTGCCTTTGCTTTCAACCATGTAGCTGATGTGGCCCGGCGTGTGGCCGTAGCTGGCTACCGCGCGGATGCCGGGCGTGATGTCGCTGCTGCCGTTGAATGGTTGCAGGTGCTGGTTGGCGACGTAGGGCGCCAGCGACGCCATCGCGCCCTGGAAGAATCCCTTGCTGTCGGCCGGCGCCTTGTCCATATTGGCCTGGCTGAGCCAGAAGTCGGTATCGTGCTTGTCCGCGCGGATGGTGGCGTTGGGGAAGGCCGCCTGGCCGTTGGCCGCAAGGCCGCCCACGTGGTCCGGGTGCATATGGGTGATCAGCACTTCGTCAACCTGTTCCGGCTGGTAGCCCGAGGCCTTCAGGTTGGCCAGCAGCTTGCCCAGCGTCGGGCCGAACAGGTTGCCGGCGCCGGTATCGATCAGCACCAGCTTGGCGCCGGTGTTGACCAGGTAGCTGTTGACCGAGGTTTCCATCGGGTTGGCCAGGAAGGAGCGGGCCAGTTCCTGGTCGGTCTTGGCCTCCGGCTGCAGCAGCAGTTTGTCGATCGGCAGGTCGACGGTACCGTCGCTGAGCGCGGTCACTTCAAAATCCCCCAGCATGATGCGGGCGAAGCCGGGCGCGTTGGTGCCGGCCAGCGGCGCGGCGGCCATGGCAGGGGCGCTGATGGCGAAGGCGAGGGCGGCGGCAAGCGGGCTGAGTGTACGGATGAGCTGCATATTGTTTTCCTTATCAATGGATTTACTAAACATAGTATGCATCTTTGCAAATAATGGCACAATACTCAATAATGCAAATGAGATTTGCGCTAAATGCAAAAATGGAATGAAATGATAGATTGCCTGAAGTGTCTGTTGGCGGTGGTGGAGTACGGCAGCCTGTCACGCGCGGCGGCCGAGCTCAAGATGGCGGTATCCTCGGTGTCGCGCAAGCTCGACGCGCTGGAGGAGGATGTGGGCGCGCGCCTGCTGTTGCGCAGCTCGCGCCAGATGTTATTGACCGATGCCGGCGAACGCTTCCTGCCGCGCGCACGCAACATCCTGGCCGAGCTGGAGGAAGCCAAGGCCGCCGTGCAGGAGCTGGACACCGAACCGCGCGGCCTGCTGACGGTGACGGCGCCGGCCGCCTTCGGCCGGCTGCACGTGGCACCGGCCATCGCCGAGTTCTTGCGGCACTGTCCGCTGCTGGAGGTGGAGCTGCACGTCAGCGACGATATCGTCGACCTGTCCGCGCGCCGGGTCGACGTGGCCGTGCGCGCCGGCGTGCTGCCCAATAGCGACCTGGTGGCGACGCGGCTGGCGGTCCAGCACCGCGTGGTCAGCGCCAGCCCGGCCTATCTGGAGCGTCATGGCTGGCCGCAAAGCCCGCTCGACCTGCTCAACCACCAATGCCTGACCGTGACCGGGCGCGCGGCGCCGCGCGGCTGGTGGCGTTTCGACGGTGTGAACCAGAACCAGCCCCTGGCCGTCAGGGGCAAGCTGCGCTGCGACGACACCGATTCGCTGCTGCACGCGGCCATCGGCGGCGCCGGGCTGGTGCATCTGGCGAACTGGCTGGTGAGCGACGCCATCGTCGCCGGCCAGCTGGTGCCAGTGTTCCCGATGGCGCCGGTGCAGCGCGGCGCGGCGCCAGGCCGGCACGACCCTCAGGAGTCCGCCGTCCATGCGGTGCTCATGCCGGGGCGTTCCAACCAGGCCAAGGCCCAGCTGCTGATACGTCATTTGAAGGAGTATTTCGGCGATCCGCCGTATTGGGATCTTGCGATGGAGGCAGCCGGGGCGGGTGAGCGCCGCGCCCCGTGAGGTGAGATTAGTCCCAGTCGCCGCCGCCACCACCGCCGCCGCTGTCGCCACCGCCACCACCGCCGCCGGAATTGTCCCAGCCGCCGCTGACGCCGAAGTCGTTGCCGCCCATGTCGTCGCGGCGCAGCAGTTCGTCGCGTGACGGGTCGTCATAGACGATATCGTTGCGCGGCTGGTCGTGGTTGCCGGAATCGTGGTTGCCGCCGGTGAACTGGCGCGCCAGCGCCTCGCCCGCGACGATGCCCGCGCCCACCGCGGCGCCGGTCGCCAGGCCGCCCATGATGCGCGAACCCATGCCGCTACCTTGCGGCTGGCCGTAACCTGGCTGCGGATAGCCCTGCTGCGGATAAGCGCCGCCTGGTGCATAGCCGGGCGCCGGAGCGCCGCCGGGGTTGAAGCCGGCCGGATTGTTGTAGCTGTCGGTCTGCGCGTTACGGCGCGACATGAAGCGCGTCGCCAGCCAGATAAAGCCCAGCAGGCCGCCGCCGAGGATCAGGATGGTGCCCCAGGGGATGCCGCTGCTCTGCGGTGCGCCGTAATTGCCATTGCTGTAAGCGCCATTGCTGCGGGCCGGCTGCTGCTGCGAATAGTTGGCTTTAGGCCGCTGGCCGTCGGCCAGCAGCGTGCGCAGCTTGGCCAGCGCGTTTGGATTCACCTTCGGCAGGCCGGGCGACAGCCGTTCGGCCGTGGACAGCTCGCCCTGTGCGGCGGCGAACTGGCCTTGCTTGGCCAGCAGCTCGGCCTCCACGAAGTGCGCGGTGGCGCTGTTCGGGCGGGCTTTCAGGACTTGGTCCATCAGCGCCTGGGCGTCGCTGTACTTGCCTGCTTCTGCGGCTACGTAAACATCATGTATCGTGGGTTCAGCCGCAAACGCCGGCACCGCCAGCGCCAGGGCGCTGGCCAGCAGGGTCATACGTGCGAAAGATTTTGCCGTCATGTCAGATCTCCTTGTAGGGACAGGCTGAATATGGTGGCAGTTTACGCCATTTTCAAGCCTTGCGCGGTACGCTGATTAACGGATGCCGTTGGCGCGCCCACTGCGGCCATCACCGTACCGGCGATGATGTCGGCGGTGGCGGCCGACAAGGTCCAGCCCAGGTGGCCGTGGCCGGTGTTGTAGAACACGGTTGGCGCCTTGCCGCGGCCCACGCGCGGCATCAGGTCCGGCATCATCGGACGCAGGCCGGCCCAGGGCGTGACGTCGCGCGTGCAGATGGCGGGGAAGCATTGTTGCACCCAGTCGAGCAGCGGCGCAATGCGGTCGGCGCGGATGTCGCGGTTGTAGCCGTTGAATTCCGCCGTGCCGGCCACGCGCAGGCGGTCCGTGCCCAGGCGGCTGGCCACCAGCTTGGTGGCGTCGTCCACCAGGCTGACGTTGGGCGCGGCGGCCTGGCTGGCCGCATCGTGCAGGTGGACGGTGACCGAGTAACCCTTGACCGGGTAGACGTTGACGCGGTCGCCCAGCATGGCCGCCAGCTCGCGGCTGGCGGTGCCGGCGCAGACCACTACCGCATCGTAGCGCCGGGTATCGGCGGCGCCGCCGTGCGTGGTGGTGATGAAGGCGCCGCTGGCGTCGGCGCGGACCTGGCTCACCTGCTGGTCGAAGCGCAGGTCCGCGCCCAGGCGCTGCGCCGCCTGCGCCAGGCCGGTGGTGAATTTGTGAATGTCGCCGGAGCTGTCGCTTTCGGTGTAGTGGCCGCCGTAGAACTGGCCCGTCAGCGTTGGCTCGAGGGCGCGCATTTCCTCGGGCGTGACGGCGCGGCGCGGCAGGCCGCCTTGCGCCAGCAGTTTCGATACCTCGGCTGCGTGTTCGAAGTCGGCCCGGTCGCGGTGGATGTGCAGGATGCCCGCGCGCTTGTGGTTGAAGTCTATGCCTTCCTGCGCGGCCCAGCTGAACAGGTGTTCGCGCGCGGCCACGGCCAGCCTGGTGGTGGCGATGGTGTTGTCGCGGTAGCGGGGAATGGCGGCGATGAATTCGGCAAACCAGGACAGCTTATGCCAGCCCGGCTTCGGATTGACCAGCAACGGCGCATCGTTCTTCAGCATCCACTTCAGGCCTTTGACGATGGTGCCGCGGTGGTTCCATGCTTCGGCGTTGGAGGCGGACAGCTGGCCGCCGTTGGCAAACGAGGTCTCCATCGCGGCGTAGCGGTGGCGCTCCAGCAGCGTGACGGCGTAGCCACGCCTGGCAAGCGCGTAAGCAGTGGTGACGCCGGTGACGCCGCCGCCGATGATGGCTATGGTTTTCATCCGTGTGTAGTAAAAATTTCCCGCGTAGAGGCGAGAGTTTAACATCTAAGTAGCGTCAGCCCGGGAAGGGGACTAGACTGTCAAAAAACTAGGGAGAAAACCATGGGGCCCATCCGTTTGCTGCTTGGTGTGCTTGGCGTCAGCCTGATCAACGCTTGCGGTGGGGGCGGAGGCGGCGGCTACGGGGGCGGCAATGGCAATACCCAACCCTTTGTCCCTGTGCCGTCGAATACCGCCTCCGGCACGGTTATGTTCAAGGGCGCGCCGATGGCCGGCGCCACCGTGACGGTCTATTCCACCAATAACAACCGTGTCTTCGCGACCACCACCACCGACGCCAATGGGAATTACAGCGTAAGCGGCCTGCAGACTTCCTGCACCTTGTCGTGCAAGCAAAATTACCAGTTCTTTGCCTCCAAGGCTGGCTACGCGTTCAATCCTTTCATGGCGACGAATGTGTCGGGCGACCGTTCCGCTTATCTGTGGGACCCGTCGCCAAAGAATTGGTACGTCAATACCGGCGCCGCCGTTACGCGGTCCGAATACAACGGGGCGTTTTCAAATCCCGATGGCGGTTCCCCCATCATGTTCAACGTTGTCAATTTGATTTCGGCAGTTAATAACTCCATCACCGGCGCCAACTTCAATGCCTACGACGGCAGCAATCCACTGGCGACCATCGCCTCGACCGGACAGTCAGGCAGCTACGTCGCCGGCGACGATGGCGCGCTGAAAAAAGGCGTGGCCTGGCCGGGCAGGCGTTACACCGACAACCAGGACGGCACAGTCACCGACAACCTGACCGGTCTGGTCTGGTTGAAAAATGCCGGGTGCCTGAGTCCGGCGCTCTGGGCGAACGCGCTGACCGAGGCCAACCAGTTGGCGAGCGGGGCCTGCGGATTGACCGACGGCTCCAGGCCCGGCGACTGGCGCCTGCCCAACCTGGTGGAGCTCGAAAGCCTGGTCGACGTCTCCGCCAGCAATCCCGCGCTCACCGCCGGCCACCCGTTCACCGCCGTCTCGTCCGGAATCTACTGGACCTCGACCAGCTACTATGGCGGACAGGGCGGCTCGCCGAACGCGTGGGCGATCCGCATGCAGGATGGGCGCTACATCAACGACAATTCTGCTTCCAACCTCAACATCAAGGCCACCTCGACGAATGCGGTGTGGGCGGTCAAAGGCACGAGCACCGGCGCGGCCAAGTTGCAGGCGACGGGCTTCTATGTTTTCTACGCCAGCGGCGACGACGGCTCGCAGGAAAAAGGCGCACCGCTGCCGGCGCCACGGATGCGCGACAATGGCAACGGCACGGTCACCGACACGGCCACCGGCCTGATCTGGCTGAAGAAGGCCGATTGCATCCAGCAGAACTGGACGGCGGCGCTGGGTGCCATCAGCATGCTCGCCAGCGGCCAGTGCGGCCTGACGGACGGTTCCGTCGCGGGCGCCTGGCGTATGCCGAACCGGAAAGAAATGCAAAGCCTGGCGGATCGCGGGCAAGCCAATATGGCGGACTATTTCAATGAGTCGTTCAACAGCGCTCAGGCGGGCATCGCTTCGCAGCCCGCCAGTTTTTCCAAATTTGCGCAGTTTCAGTATTATTGGACTTCCACCACCAACGCCGCCAGCCCCGGCGATGCATGGAGCGTGTTCAGCTGCGACTTCGGCGTCTACAACATCCCCAAGGAGAACGTCGGCTATGCACTGGCGGTTCGATGAGGTCGACAGGTCCTAGTCGTCCAGCCCTTTGCCCTTGAGGATATGCGGGATGCATTTTTCCACGCGCGACTCGCGGGTCTTGGCCTGCTTGGCTGACGAGAAGTGCAGCAGGTAGCCGCGTTGCCTGCCTGGCGTCAGGGCGTTGAACGCTTCCTGCAGGGCGGGCGATTCCTCCAGCTTGTTCAGGAATTCTTCCGGCATCGCGAATTCCGCCGTCTTCTTGAATTCCACCTGCTGGCCCGACTGCTCCACCTTGATGGCCTCGCGGATGTAGGACTTCAAGGTCGCTGCCATCCTGGCGATTTCTTCGGCGCTGGTGAAGCGGATCTGGCGTCCGGCCTGCACGTTCTCCGTTTGCTGGATCAGGATGCCCTTGGGATCCTGCATCAAGGCGCCTTTGAAAAACAGCAGCGCACAGTACTCCTTGAAGCCGTGCATTAGCACGATGTTCTGTCCGTCGAGGGTGTAGCAGGGATGGCCCCATTTGAACTCCTCGTTCAGCTCGCAGCCGAGCGCGATGGCGCGCAGCTTGAGGTAGGCGTCCTGCCATTTGCCCGGCTTGCCGACGTAGGCATCCACCTTGGCGTTCAATGTCTTCTCTGTCATGTGCGCTGGTATCAATGGTGACGGAAAAACAATTATACCGGGCTCCCTGCGACCGTCGCTACTGCAGGGGCGAAGCGCAGGCGATAGCGTTCCACCAGGGCGCGCAGGGAGTCGAGCTCCTGGCGCGGCAGGGCCAGCGCCACGTGCATGTCGGGACGGATCAGGTAGGCGGCGTCGCGCAGCAGGCCGGCTTCCGCAGCGGCGTCGCTCCATGGATAGACCTGCAGCGGCAGCGATACTTCGTGCGCGGCGGCGCCCAGCAAGGCCGATGGCTGGCCGTAGATATGCAGTTGCCAGTCCAGCGTTTGCAGCGCGCTGAAATTGTCCGCGCCGTCGGTCAGTGGGACCCAGGGCAGGCGGTCGCCGCCGATGACGTCGCCGGCGCGGCCGCCGCTCAGATGGCTGTCGGGATAGTGGATCTGCACCTGCGACAAGGTCTTGAACAGCGTGCGGCGCGCCGCCGCAAAGCCGGCCAGCACTGGGAACACATGCGGCACCAGCCAGTTGCGCAGCAATTGGCCGCTGGCGCCCTGCGCGACGATCAGTTGGAAGGCGCGGTCGGTGGTGGCCACCAGCTTGCGTGCGAAGACGATGCGTTCGGCCTGGTAGGTGTCGAGCAGGGCGGGGTCGGCGCGGGCTTGCAGCACGTGGGCCAGTTTCCACGACAGGTTGACGGCGTCGCCTATGCCGGTGTTCATGCCCTGGCCGCCGGCCGGGCTGTGGATGTGGGCCGCGTCGCCTGCCAGGAAGCAGCGGCCGGTGTGGAATTGCGTCGCCACGCGGTGGTGCACGCGATAGGTGGAGAACCAGTTGACCTGTTCCACCTGGATGCCGAGCAGCGGCTCCAGCACCGGGCGGATGTCTTCGAAGCCCGGCTCGGGCAGGGCTTCCGCCTGCGGCGGCAGGATGCCGATCAACCGCTGCATGCCGCGCGAGCGCACCGGCAGCATCAGCGCAAAGGTGTTGGCGCCGATGTGGCCGACCAGGTCGCGGTTCTCCGGCCCGGAGGTCTTGACGTCGGCCACGTAGTACAGATGATCGTAGGTGCCGCCGGAGAAATCGAGCTTCAGCGTATCGCGCACGCGGCTGCGGGCGCCGTCGCAGCCGCACAGGTAGGCGCTGCTGCAGGCGATGCGGTCGCCGCCACGTTCCAATACGGTGCGCACGCCCCATTCGTCCTGCGTGAACGATTCGAGTTCGGTGTTCCATTCGACCTCCACGCCCAGGGCCTTCAGCTGCTCGACCAGGAAGCGCTCGTGGTCGTCCTGCGGAAAGGCCAGCACGAAGGGATAGGGACTGAGGCCGGCGCCGATGTCCTTGAGCGGCAGTTCGACGACATCCTCGCCGCCTTCGCGCAAGTGGATGGCTTCGATCCTGATGCCGAGGTTGACGACGACGTCGGCAAAGCCCAGCTGCCGATAGAATTCCAGCGTGCGGGCATGCACCGCCATCGCGCGCGAGGCCTGGCCAGGACCGCTGTTTTTGTCGATGATGCGCACGGCAACACCATGCCGCGCCAGCCGAACGGCGAGTACCAGGCCGGTGGGACCGGCGCCGACGATGAGGACTTGAGGGGCCATGTGAAGAGTCTACATCCGGCGCCAAATGGGGTGCGTTCAATTGAATCCGGGTTTAAGGAACGGCTGGTAATATGCAAAACATTACTAACCTTACACCTGTGTACCATGACCGTTTTCGCCACACGCCGTGTCCTGATGCTGGCGCTTGCCGCCGCTCCCTTCGCCCGCGCTGCGGATTTGCTCGATGGCGCGCCGGGCGCCACGCCGCCTTCAGCGGCGGCGCTGCTGGCCAGGCTGGAGACCGAATCGGGTGGACGGCTGGGCGTGGCGGCGTGGAACACGGCCGACGGCCGCAGGCTGCTGCATCGCGCCGATGAGCGCTTCCCGTTTTGCAGCACGTTCAAGATGATGCTGTCCGCCGCCGTGCTGGCCAGGGAGCCGTCGCTGCTGAAGAAGCACGTGCGGTATGCGAAAAGCGATCTCGTGACGTACTCGCCGATCACCGGAAAACACGTCGGCAAAGGCATGACGGTGGCGGCGCTGTGCGAGGCGGCCATCCAGTACAGCGACAACACAGCGGCCAACCTGCTGATGAAGCAGATCGGCGGACCGGCGGCGGTGACAGCGTTCGCGCGCTCGATAGGCGACATGGAGTTCCGCTTGGACCGTATCGAGACGGAGCTCAACTCCGCGCTGCCCGGCGATCCGCGCGACACCACGACGCCGGCGGCCATGGCGGAGTCGTTGCACAAGCTGGTGCTGGGCGACGGCCTGGGCGCGGCGCAGCGCAAGCAGCTCAAGGACTGGATGTTGGGGAACACCACCGGCGACACCCGCATCCGCGCCGGTGTGCCGTCCGGCTGGCTGGTGGCCGATAAAACCGGCACCGGCGACTATGGCAGCACCAACGTTATCGGCGTCATCTGGCAGCCGGGCCGGGCGCCGGTGGTGCTGGTGGTCTACCTCACCCAGCCCGGCAAGGACGACAAGGCGCGCAGCGAGATCCTCGCCGATGCGACCAGGATAGTCGTCGAAGCGTTCCGGGTCGGTTAAACTACGGCCTTACACATTAAGGCCTGATCATGACGAACCAAAAACAACAAGCGCCTGCGGGCCGGGTAGCGAATCCTTTCCTGAACGCCGATTTCTACTCGCGCATGCGCGACTACACCGAGCGCGACGCGGCGTTTTCCAAGGAAACCAAGGCGATCGGCGAGAGCGGCGCCGGCAAGCAGAGTACCGATGCGCGCCATGCGCCGTCGCTGGCGCTGCTGCGCGCGGTCGTGAAAAAGGGCCTGACGCTGGAAGAGATGTTGAACCGCATCGTGCGCGGCGTGGAGTCGGGCCTGTGGGAGCCATGGTTGGCGGCCTTCGGTATCGAGCTGCGCGGCGTGAACTACGCCAAGACCGGCGAGCGCAATGCGCGCCTGGCGATCGACATGAGCATGAGCTCCAAGGCGCATACGCTGTTTTCCGCCGCCGGTATCGGCAACTGGCGCAGCCTGGTGGCCGAAGACTGTGCCCAGGTCCAGATCGACAAGCCCACCGAGAAGACGCCGGCCAGGATGACCGCCATCTTCTTCCTCGACGCTGCCGCTTAATTCCACTCCAGATGCACGATGCTGTAGCCGCGCTGCTTGAGTAGCTTGAGCAGTTCCGGCAGCGCCTTCGCGGTCGGCAGGTTCGCGTCGTGCATGAGGAGGATGCCGCCGCCGCTTTCGCCCAGGTTTTTGACCAGGCGCTGGACCAGGATCTCGGTGGTGTCTTCCGGCAGCCAGTCGTTGATGCCGAGGTCTATCGACATCACGGTGATGCCGGCTTCCTTGAGCGCCGCCAGCATGGTTGGCGTCTCTCCCAGGTAGGGGAAGCGATAGGCCGCCGTGGGCTTGCCGAAGGCTGCCTGGTAGGCCGCCTGCACTTGATGGAGATCGGCCAGCTGCTCCGCCTCGCTCAGCGTGGACAGGTTCGTGTGCGTCTGGCCGTGCACTCCGGCCGAATGGCCTTCCGCCACCACACGCCGCGCCAGTTCAGGCGATTTCTCGATATTGGTGCCGACCATGAAGAAGGTGGCTCGCGCGCATTGGTCCGCCAGCGCCTTGAGGACCATCGGCGTGGTTGCCGGCACCGGGCCGTCGTCGAAGGTCAGTACGATTTCGTTTTTTTGCAGGGGCAGCGGCGCGTGCTGCATGGCGCCGTATAGCGCACCCTCGCGTTTGAGCGTGAGGGTGCGGGCGGTGCCCAGCTTGTCGGGGCCGCAGCCGGCGGCATGGGCTATCCCGGATAACGCCAGCAGCAGGCCGGCCATTGCGATTTTCATTTGCTTGGGTCCACGGATTGGAAAGCCAACGAGACTACCAGATTATCTGGCAGCAGGGTGGATAGCGTGTTGGTCTGCAGCGTGGCCACATCCTCCGACCATTCGACCAGTTGCATGCCCAGGCATTTGAGCGCGGCCTCGTGCCGGGTCCAGGCGAAGGTGAATGCGAGCGTGCATTCGGCGGTGGGTGTGGCCGCCAGCGTGGCGCAGACTTCAGGTCCGAGATAGTCGCGCGCCACGGCCTGCCAGTCGTGGACCTCCTGCGCACGCATCAAATCGACGCCGACCGCGCCATGCAGGTTGATGGCGGCCAGCGAATAACCGTCTTCGTGGGTGAATGAGCAGCCGATGGCGCGTTCGTCGCCGGCCAGCGTGATGCGCGGCGCCTGGCCGGGCGTGCTGTCGATGAGGATAGCACCGGCGTCGATGCCCAGCACCGCGGCCAGCGCGGCGCACGTCGCCGAGCGGATTTGCGTGCGGGCGACCAGCCGGTCCACGCTGGTCGCGACGCCAATCACGAACAGGCCGTCCTGCGGCGCCGGCACAGGGCCGGGCCAGGGGTGGATGATCAGCGCCGTCATCTTGCGGGTGCGGCCGGACAGCCGGCCCAGTAACCGTTGGCGGGAATCTGTTCGCCCTTCATCACCAGCGTCAGCGCGCCGAGGCGGGCGTTGTCGCCGACCACGGCGCTGTACAGCACCGAACTACGCGGTCCCATGTAGACGTTCCGGCCGATGGTGACGCGGTCGATCTTCATCACGCGGTCCTCGAACAAGTGGGTCTGCGGGCAGGTCAGCGCATTGAGCTCGCTGTGGTCGCCGATGTGGACGCAGTCGAATTCCGTGATGTCGGTGGTGTCCAGGTAGACGCCCTTGCCGATGCGGGAGCCCAGCATGTTGAACGCCAGCGGCAGCCACGGCGTGCCGCGCAGGTAGCGCATGAAGTTCGGCACGGCGATGCCTTCGTACAGATTGGTCACGCCTTCGGACAGCCACACGAACGGCGTCCACATCGGCTCCGACTGTTTGCGATAGCGGCCGATCAGCAGCCATTTCAACAGCACCACGAAGATGTAATTGCCGACGCCATAGCCCAGGCCAGCCAGCGTCAGGTCCCAGGTCACCTCGGCCCAGCGGCCGGCGCCGGCGGCCGGCATCACCGCCAGCACCAGCGTGTAGCCGACCGCGATCACCAGCGCGTGCGGCGCGACGATGCGGAAGGCTTCGATCAGGCCGCGGCCCAGGCGGCGCATCGGCGACGGATGGAAGGTCAGGTTTTCCGGATAGCCGCTGGTCTGCTCGCGCGCGGGCAGGTTGATCGGCGGGGAGCCGAGCCAGGTGTCGCCGTTCTTTATCTGCTCGTTGGCCGGCGCGCACGAGTGCACGCCGATCAGCACATTCTCCGGCAGGATGGTGCCGTCCGGGATGTAGGCGCCGTTGCCGACGAAGCTGCGGTTCGACACCACGGTCGGCTTCATGACCATCCAGCCGCCGTCGATCTCCTCGTCGCCCAGCATGACGGCATCGGCGATGAAGGTCTCGTCGCCCAGGGTCAGCATGTCCGGCACCACGCCCAGCGCGGTGGAGATCTCGGCGTCCTTGCCGACCTTGGCGCCCAGCAGGCGATACCAGTAGGGCGCGAACACGGTGGCGTAAATGCCGTGCAGGACGTTGAGGCTCGATTCCTGGATCTGGCTCACCAGCCACTTGGCACAGTAGGTATTGCTGTGGATGGCCGAGCGGCCCGGCTGCAGGCGTGGCAGCACGCTCCAGCGGATGCCGGCCGACAGCAGCGCCGTCAGCACGATCAGCACCGTGCTGGCGGGGAAGGCCAGCAGGAAGTAGCGCAGCAGCTGGATGCGCACGTCGTCGCCCTGTATCCACGGCAGCCAGCCCTGCTCGTCGAACCAGTCGATCAGCACAAAGCTGGGGAACACCGGCATGAAGAACAGCGTGACGATCAGCAGGATGCCGAAGACGAAGAACGCGGCTTCGGCCATGCGGCGCGCGGCGCTGACCTGGGGACGCGGCGGCAGGCGCTGGGTGTCGAAGGCACCGGTGTCGCGCGCCGGCGAACCGGCCCAGACGCGGCCGGCCGGCACGCGCATGCCGTCGCCCAGCGCCGACTGGCCTTCCAGGTGGCCCAGCGCTTCGATATGCGTATTGCCCTCCAGGACGGCGAAGGAACTGACGCAGCTGTCGTTTTCCAGCGTGATCTGGCCGAGCAGCAGGCGGCCGCGCTGCACGCGGGCGTTCTCGAAATTGACGGCGTTGCCGATGCTGACGTTGTCGCCGATGGCGAGCAGGTCGGGCGAGCGCAGGGTCATCGAGCCGATGATGACGTCCTTGCCCACCTTGGCGCCCAGCGCGCGCAGCCACCAGGCGCTGAGCGAGGAGCCGCTCAGCAGATAGGCCGGCGCCGCCTCCACCAGCCGGTCGGCCAGCCACCAGCGGTAGTAGGTGATGCCCCACAGCGGATAGTCGCCGGCTTTCAGGCGGCCGGCGATCAGCCACTTGCCGGCGATGGCGATGGCGAATTCGCCGATGGTCGCCAGCAGGAACACGCCGACCGAGGCGGTGATCGCGCGCGCCACCGAGTCGCCGGGATCGCCGGTGAAGAAGTGGTAGGTGAAGAACGGCGCCAGCCACTGCGCCATGCGCAGCGCCACCAGCGCCGGCATCGCGGCCACTTGCGCCATGCCGCAGGTCCAGCGCTTGAGCGTGGAGGGCGGCGTCCAGTCGGCTTCCGCTTCGGCGGCCTTGGGCGCATCGGCCAGCACCAGCGCGATCTTGCCGACCTGGCGCTGCTGGTAGATGTCGCGCACGGTGATGTGGGCGAAGCGCGGATCGGCGCGCAGGGCCGAGGCCAGGCGCGCCGCAAAGAAGGAGTGGCCACCGAGGTCGGTGAAGAAGTCGGCCTGGCGCAGCACCGGCTGGCCTGGGAACAGGGTGGCCAGCGCGGCGAACAGCGCTTCCTCGGCCGGGGTCTCGGGCAGGTCGGATTCTTCGTTGCTGCCGGCCGGTGGTGCGCTCAGCGGCATGGCCTTGAGCGCCTTGCGGTCGATCTTGCCGGAGGTCAGGCGCGGCATGGCTTCCTGCATTTCGTAGCGGCCGGGGACCATGTACGGCGGCAGCTTGGCGGCCAGGCTGGCGCGCAGCGCTTTGACATCAAGCGCAGTTCCAGCGGCGGCTTCCGGCACGATGTAGGCCACCAGCTGGTCGATGCCATCGTCCTTGCGCAGCAGGACGGCCACGGTGCCCACGCCTTCCTGCTGCGCCAGCACGGCCTCGATCTCGCCCAGCTCCACGCGGAAGCCGCGTATCTTGACCTGGTCGTCGGCGCGGCCCAGGCACAGCACCTCGCCGTCGGCGTCGATGCGGGCCAGGTCGCCGGTGCGGTACAGGCGGGCGTCGTGCAGGCCGCTGGACCACGGGTTGAGCAGGAATTTTTCCGCCGTCAGGTCCGGGCGGCCCAGGTAGCCGGCCGCCAGGCCCGGACCGGTGATGCACAGTTCACCGATCTCGCCGCGCGGCAGCAGGCGCAGCGCCGGTTCGTGCGGCGCGACGGCCGCTTGCGCCAGCGGGTTGTCGGCGTCGACGCCGGCCGGCGCATCCGGCCCCTGCGCGACGGCGGTGGCGGCGATGGCCGGTTCGGTGCTGGTGTCGATCACCAGCAGGCCGTAGTTGGGCAGCGGCGTGCCGATGGTGACCGGATGGCCGGGCTGCAAACGCGCCAGGCTGGCCGACACTGTCGCCTCGGTCGGGCCGTAGGTGTTGAACATCTGCCGGCCGGGGCGCGACCAGCGCTCCACCAGCGATTCCGGGCACATCTCGCCGCCCAGGTTGATCAGGCGCAGGCTGGGCACTTCCTGGTTGAACAACGCCAGCAGGGTGGGCACGGCGTGCAGCACCGTGACCTGGTTTTCGTCCAGCATGCGCGGCAGCGTTTCGGGATCGCCGCTGATTTCCTTGGGGCCTATCCACAGCGTGGCGCCGGCCAGGTAGGCGATCCAGATCTCTTCGAACGACATGTCGAAGGCCACCGAGAAGCCCTGGTACACCTTGTCCTGCGCGGTCACGCCGAGCACCGCGTTTTCGCTGCGCAGGAAGTGGCAGATGCTGCGCTGGGTGATCAGGATGCCTTTCGGCTTGCCGGTCGAGCCGGAGGTGTAGATGACGTAGGCCGGCACGTCCGGCGAGACGGCACCGCGGCGCACCAGCGTGGCGCCGGCGGCAGGGGCGGCCAGCAGCGCCTCGGCGGTCCACACGGGACGGCCGATGTCCGCAAGACGCGGCGCGAAGGCGGCGCAGGTCAGCACGCCGGCGCCGTCGGCGTCGTCCAGGCACACTTGCAGACGCTCGACCGGGGTGTCCTCGTCGACCGGCAGCCAGGCCGCGCCGGCCTTGGCGATGCCAGCTTGCAGCACCAGCAGCTCGATGCCGCGCGGCAGCCACAGGCCGACGATCTGGCCCGGCTGCACGCCGGCGTCGATCAGGCGGGCCGCGACCAGGTCGGCCTGGGCGTTCAATTCGCGGTAGCTGAGGCGGCGGGCGCCGAAGATCAGCGCGGTCTGGTCGGGGGTGCGGGCGGCGCTTGCTTCCAGCAGATCCGCCAGGATTTCCTCGCGCAGCAACTCGCTTTGCGGTTTCCCGTAAAGGATGTCCGGATGCGATTGAGGGATGTGCGGCGTTACTGGGTCATTCATGTTGAAACTTTATTCTGTGTTGGCGGGTGTCATTGTACGGTACGGATGTGCGTTCCAATAGAGGAAGAATGCAAGTTCCGCTGTCAGCCTTTACAATAAGAAATAAGGGATCTTCCCCTGTGTCGCCAAGGAGCCGCATGTCACCGAGCCGTCCGTTTATCGCCCCGATGCAATTTGACGATCCGATTGCAGCTTATGAACAGGTTTTGGCCATCTACGAGGCCAACGTCGCCCACCTGCGCGACGCCATGAAACGCTTTGTCGCCGGCGAGGACGTCGGCGAGCACGTGCGCGGTTGCTACCCCTTCGTGCGGGTCCATACCGACACCGTGGCCCGCGCCGATTCGACGCTGGCGTTCGGTTTCGTCGCCGGCCCTGGCACCTACGAGACCACGCTGACCCGGCCCGATCTGTTCGAACGCTACTACCAGCAACAGTTCAAGCTGCTGCTGAAAAACCACGGCAGCCACCATCTGCGCATCGAAGTGGGCACCAGTTCGCAGCCGATCCCCATCCACTTCTCGTTTGCCGAGCACGAGCACATCGAAGGCAATATGAGCGCGGAACGGCGCCTGCTGATGCGCGACGTTTTTGATCTGCCCAACCTTGCCGCGATGGACGACGGCATCGCCAACGGCACCCACGAGCCGCCGCCAGGCGAGGCGCAGCCGCTGTCGCTGTTCACGGCGCCGCGCGTGGACTACTCGCTGCAACGGCTGCGCCATTACACCGGCACCTCGTGCGAGCACTTCCAGAAGTTTGTGCTGTTCACCAACTACCAATTCTATATCGACGAATTCGTCAAGCTGGGCCACGAGCTGATGGGGCAGGCGGGCAGCGCGCCCGGCGACGACTACATCGCCTTCATCGAGCCGGGCAACCTGGTCACGCGCCGCGTCGGCCAGGCGGTGCAGGCCAGCGACGCCCACGGCGCGCCGCTGCCGCGCCTGCCGCAGATGCCGGGCTACCACCTGATCCGCGCCGACGGCACCGGCATTTCCATGGTCAATATTGGGGTCGGTCCGGCCAATGCCAAGACCATCACCGATCATATCGCCGTGCTGCGTCCGCACGCCTGGCTGATGCTGGGCCATTGCGCCGGCCTGCGCAACACCCAGCAGCTGGGCGACTACGTGCTGGCGCATGGCTATGTGCGCGAGGACCATGTGCTCGACGAGGACCTGCCGCTGTGGGTGCCGATCCCGCCGCTGGCCGAGGTGCAGGTGGCGATCGAGGCCGCCGTGGCCGAGGTCACGCAGCTCACCGGCCACGATTTGAAACGCGTGATGCGCACCGGCACCGTCGCCAGCACCGACAACCGCAACTGGGAACTGCTGCCGCAGCGCACCCCGGAGCGCCGTTTCAGCCAGAGCAGGGCGATTGCGCTGGACATGGAAAGCGCCACGATCGCCGCCAACGGTTTCCGTTTCCGCGTGCCATACGGCACTTTGTTGTGCGTGAGCGACAAGCCCATGCATGGCGAGATCAAATTGCCGGGCATGGCTAACCAGTTTTACCGCGAGCGTGTCGACCAACATTTACGGATCGGCATCCGCGCGCTGGAGCTGCTGCGCGCCCTTGGCGTGGACAAGCTTCATAGTCGAAAGTTACGCAGCTTCACGGAGGTCGCGTTCCAGTAAGGTCATGCAAAAAATGCATGAAGCCCGCCAGGTGCGGGCTTTTTTTTCGTTTCCACTACCCGTGACGATACTTTTTTTGATATCAAAAACCCGAAAAAATTGATTGGTTTGTTTTTTTGCCTGACCCTAAGATGAATTCCGACGTAGCAGCAAAACATAACTAAAACACTGGAGACATATGAACAAGCAAATGACCGGGACTGTCGAGTCCCAGGCGAAGCATCGCCTTGTCCTGAAAACCGGCGTCGCCGTACTGGCCGCAGCCGGCCTGCTCAGCAGCGCCTCGGTATGGGCGCAAGCGGCCACCGAAAAGACCTCACCGAATGACACCGCGACTGACGCCGCCCCGACCGTGGTCGTCACGGGCGTCAAAGCATCCCTGATCAAGAGCCTGGCAATCAAGCGCACCAGCGACCAGGTGGTGGAATCGATTGTTGCCGAAGACATCGGCAAGCTGCCCGATAACAATGTCGTCGAAGCGCTGCAGCGCGTGACGGGGATCCAGGTCACCGACCGCGCCGGCGGCGAAGTCGGCACCTTGTCCATCCGTGGCCTGCCCGACGTCCAGACCACCTGGAACGGCCGCACTATCTTTACCGCGTCCGGCACCCAGGTCGCGCTGCAGGACATTCCCTCGACCCTGGTTCGCCAGATTGACGTCTACAAGACGCGCGACGCCAGCCAGCTGGAAACCGGCATTGCAGGCCAGGTTGACGTGAAGTCGCTGCGGCCGTTCGATTTCAAGGGCCAGAAAATTTCGCTGTCGGCGCGTGAAACCTATCTCGAACCCGCCAAAAAGGCCAATCCTCAGCTCAGCGCCATGTTCAGCAACCGCTGGGAAACCGGCATCGGCGAAGTCGGTGCCCTGGTCAATCTGTCGGAAGCCAAGACGAAGTACCGCAATGAAAGCGTGACGCCGGGTGCCATGGTGCCGTTCACCAGCCCCAATGCCGCCGAAGATCCCGCAGGCTACACGCCCTTGCAGCGCATCTTCGACAACAACATCTGGACGCCTGGCACCCATACCGGCTTGCCGACTGCAGCGGGTTCAACGCTGAATTTCAACGGCAAGGCTTATCCGTATTACCTGGCCCGTGACGCCGTTTTCCAGAGCGACCTTAAGGGCGAGCGGGAGCGTCCTGCCGCCAATCTCGCCTTGCAGTGGAAACCGAACGGTGATTCGGTCTACACCTTCGAATCGATGTACAACGGTTATCGTGACAAGGCCTTCAACCAGATGCTGTTCAGCTTTGTCGACTGGTGGGGTGATCTCGGCAGCAACCCTGCGGGCTCGATTACGACGTTCCCGGGAACGAACATCATCAAGAGCCGTAACGTCGGTAGCGTCTATGGTTTCAACAGCGGCGACTACACCACGTCGGCGACCGATTCCTATGTTTATGCCCTGAACGGCAAGTGGGACCTGGGCGACAGGCTGAAGCTGGAAGGTGATCTGTCGTACCAGACCAGCACCTATCACTCGGAATTCACAGCCACCCGGATTGATCGCGTTGCACCGTCTATCGACGTCGACTTCAATGCCGGCGGCAACAACACGGCGTTCCGTTTCAATAACAATGCCGATCTGACCGACCCGACCAAGTGGAATGTTGCGCAGTTCTACGATACCGCCAACCGCAACAAGGGTAGCGCCGCGACGGCCAGTCTGGCGGGCGTCTACGATGCCGACTGGGGTCCGCTGCAGACGGTCCAGTTCGGCATGCGCCTCGACGACCGCAAGGCGTCGGAGGCCAACCGCACGCAATCGGCCTTCCTGGGCCGCAACCTGGCCTCGCTGGGGCCGGCGTATTCCTCCACCAACTCGAACTTCGGCACGGCCATCTCGGACGTTCCGCGCTCATGGGTGGAACCCAATGCCTACTACATCCGCGACCATATCGACGACTGGCGCAAGCTGTATAACTCGGCCGATGCGAACTTCCTGACGACGGACAAACTGAGCCTGCAGAAGACCTTCGACGTCGATGAAAAGACCAAGAACCTCTTCGTGATGGGGAATACCCAGAACGAGCTGTTCGGCCATCGCCTGCGCGGCAATTTCGGCATGCGCTACGTTAAGGTCGATACCGACATGAACTTCTATAAGGTCGATGCCACCACCAAGGCGGTCACGCCGTCCGGTGCCAGCAAGTCGACCAGTAAGTTCCTGCCCAGCATGACCCTGATTTACGACCCATCCAAGGACGTCGTGGTGCGCTTCAACTATGGCGAAACCCTGCGCCGCCCGAGCTTCGGTGACCTGAATCCTGTCCTGCAACTCGGCGACGACGTTTCCAAGGTGGGCTATGGCTCGGGCAGCGGCGGCAATCCCGACCTGAAACCGACGCACTCCAAGAACCTCGATCTGACGGCTGAGTGGTACTTCCAGAAGGACAGCGCACTCTACGGCACTCTGTTCAAGCGCAAGATCGACGGCTTGGTCGTGAGCTTGCGTCACAAGGTACACGTTGATCCGGCGAACGACCCGTTCCGCAACTCGACCTCGGGCGGCGACCATACGAACGGCTATGACTATGTCATCAACTCGCCGGTCAACGCCTCCAACGGCGACATCAAAGGCGGCGAGCTCGGCTTGATCTATTTCCCGAAAGGGCTGCCGAGCCTGCTGGACGGCCTGGGCATCCAGGGCAGCTATACGCGGCTCACCTCGTCGCAGAACGTGCCTGACGCCAATGATGCCGGCGTCATCGTCTCGCAGCTCGAGACGCCGTTCTTCGGCGTGTCGCACAGCTCCTACAACGCCACCCTGGCTTACGAAAAGGGTCCGATCAGCGCGCGCCTGTCCTATGTCTGGCGCTCCGCCTTCCTGGCCAAAAACGAAGCCGCCTTGTTTGCCAATCCGATTGGTATCTGGCGTAGTCCGGAGAAGAGTGTGGACATGCAGATCTCCTATAAAATCAACGACAGGATGTCGGTCGATATCAGTGGTGTCAATTTGACCAACGAAATGCAGCAGCAGTATTACCACTTCGGCACTGCAGGTACCCCGCAGCTGACCAATTTCGGTACGCTCCAGATCGGACGCTCGGTCTCGGCTGCCCTCCGCTGGCAGATGTAAGTCCTGTCGGTCAAGAAGAGGGGCGCCGCACCGGTTTTCCGGGCGGCGCCCCTTGTTTTTCCGGGCGCCGGACGACGGCTTGGCGCGAAACCACATTTTTGCATCCGCGTGGTGGTTGATATCTTTTTTGATATCGAAAATCCGAAAAAATTGATTGGTTTGTTTTCTATCCAGACCCTAAGATGAGTTTCAAGTTAGCTGTCGTATCGCAACTAGCCCTAAGCCGGACCACATAACTATAAATACATACTGGAGACCTATGAAACAGCCTGCCCCCGGGATCGTCGCGTCCCCAACCTCGGTCACACCACTGGACCGACAAGCCCCTGCAACCACGCGCTGCGCGCCGCTATGACCGTTCGGTCGGCATGACCCTGAACTGGAAGATCTAAGAGCGTTTCTGTCTTGTTGTGTTGACGTCGTCCCCGCGCAGCCGGGAACGACAACCTGGTGGAGTATCCGATGTCGAATCAAAAATTATCGTTGGTGGAAAAAATAGGCTTTGGCGCCGGCGACATGGCGCTGAACGTGGTGATTTCATCGATGATGTTGATCATTACCTTCTTCTATACCGATATCTACGGCCTGAAGACGATGGACCTGGCGATGATGTTCGGCGTGGTGAAGTTTGTCGGCGCGATGGCCGACCTGACGATGGGCCAGATCACCGACCGCGTCACCAGCCGCTGGGGGCGTTACCGTCCGTGGCTGCTGCTGCTGGCCGTGCCGTATGGCCTCAGCGTGTTCTTCGTCTTCACGACGCCGGACTGGGGCTACAGCGCCAAGCTGGTTTGGGCCTATTCGACCTACATCATCATGACCATCATGACGGCGGGCGTCGGCATTCCGTATATCTCGCTGCCCAGCGCGCTGTCCAAGGACCCGCAGGAGACCTTGTCCGCCAACGGCTACCGCCTGTTCTTCGCCAAGATCGGCGCCTTCATGGTGACGGTGATCGTGCCGCTGCTGTCGGAGCGCTGGGGCGCCGGCAACGCGGCCGCCGGCTACCAGTTCGCCATGGCCGTGATGGCCGGCATGGGCGTGCTGCTGTTCCTGTTCTGCTTTTTCACCACCCGGGAGCGCGTGCAACACGTGGTGCAGCGCCAGTCGCTGTGGGAGCAGGTCAAGGTGCTGGTGAAGAACGACCAGTGGCTGATCCTGTGCGGCGTCTGCGTGACCGGCACCATCGGCTATGTGGTGCGCGGCTCGGTGGCGATCTACTACGCAAAATACTATCTCGGCGCGGACGGCCCGACCATCTCGGCCTTCCTGTCCACCGGCGTGGTGGCCGCCATCGTGTCGATGATCGCCTCGACCTGGATCACCAAGGTCTATTGCAAGGTCAACCTGTTCCGCTGGACCCAGATCGGCGTGGGCCTGATCAGCGCCGCGATGTACTTCTTCGTCGGGCCGGGCGACACCGTGCTGGCGTTTGTGCTGTACTTCCTGCTGTCGTTCGTGGTGGACCTGCATGCGCCGGTGTTCTGGTCGGCCATCGCCGAGACCATCGACTACGGCATGGTCAAGACGGGCAAGCGCGTATCGGGCTTCGCCTTCGGCGGCATTTCGGTCTGCCAGAAGGCGGGCATGGGCATCGCCGGCATCCTGGTCGGCAAGCTGCTGACGCTTTTCGCGTATGTGCCCAACGTCGAGCAGAGCGCCTACACGCTGCACGGCATCGTCCTGATGATGACGCTGATCCCAGGCTTCTTCCATACCGTAATGGGGGTTTTGATGTTCAAGTATCGTATCAACGACAAGTACTACACCGAGGTTAAGGCGGAATTGGGAGTCAAAGGCTATGTGGCAGTCTAATTATTGGGAAATCGAAGCAATGGAAGATGTACTGACTCCGCTGATCGAGCAGCGCGCCGATCCTTTTATCATTCGTCACAGCGACGGTTATTACTACTTCACCGCCTCGGTGCCGCAGTACGACCGCATCGAGCTGCGCCGCGCGAAAACCATCGCCGGCCTGGCGGACGCGGACAAGGTCGACATCTGGCACAAGCCGGATAGCGGCCCGTATAGCGAACTGGTTTGGGCGCCGGAACTGCACTACAACGACGGCGCCTGGTACGTCTACTTCGCGGCCGCGCCGAGCCGCGAGATCAAGGACAAGCTGTTCCAGCACCGCATGTACGCGATCCGCAACGCCAATCCGAATCCTTTGGTCGGCGAGTGGGAGTTCATGGGCCAGATCGACACCGGCATCGACACCTTCTGCCTGGATGCCACCACCTTCACCCACAAGGGGCAGCTGTACTACCTGTGGGCGCAGAAGGACGTGGCCATCGAGGGCAATTCCAACCTGTACATCGCGCCGATGAAAACGCCGTGGCAGCTGGGCGGGCCGCCGGTCATGCTGAGCAAGCCGGAATTCGACTGGGAGATCCGCGGCTTCTGGGTCAACGAAGGACCGTCGGTGCTGAAGAAGAACGGCAAGATCTTCATCAGCTACTCGGCCAGCGCCACCGACGAGAACTACGCCATGGGCCTGTTGTGGGCGGATGACAGGAGCGACCTGCTGGACCCGGCCTCGTGGACCAAGTCGCGCCAGCCGGTGCTGCAAACCTGCTTCGAACACGGTGTGTACGGACCGGGACATAACAGTTTTACCATCGGCGATGATGGCGAGACCGTCATGTTGGTTTATCATGCACGCACCTATACCGAGATTATCGGCGATCCGCTGTGGAATCCGGACCGCCACACCTACGTCAAACCATTGAAGTGGGACGAGCAGGGCATGCCGGTATTCGGAAAGCCCTCGATGGCCTGAATAGCCTGAACACACGTCGTTCCCGCGCAAGCGGGAATCTATAGAACATTCGCGGCGGCCACGGAACCAATTCCGTCGGCCGCCGTTGCCGTAGAAAACAACCATGCAGCCAACCATCACCACAACCGCCTTCGGCCCAGAAGCCACCCTGTACACCCTGACCAACGCCAACGGCATGATCGTCAAGATCAGCGACCTTGGCGGCGTCATCACCGAAATCCACACGCCGGACCGCAACGGCCAGCTGGCCGACGTCTGCCTCGGCTTCGACGACGCGGCGGCCTATCTGGGCGAATCCCACTACCTCGGCGCATTGATCGGCCGTTACGGCAACCGCATCGCCAACGGCCGCTTCACGCTGGACGGCGAGTCGTACCAGCTGGACGTGAATAACGGTATAAACCATTTACACGGAGGCGTGGACGGCTTCCACCGCCGCATGTGGGAAGCCGAAACTTTCGCCACGCCGCAATCGGCAGGCCTGATCCTGAGCTACCTGAGCGCCGACGGCGAGCAAGGCTATCCGGGCAAGCTGGAGGTGACGGTGATCTACGAACTGCGCAACAATAACGAATTGCGTATCGCCTTCCACGCCATCGCCGACAAAGCGACACCGGTCAACCTGACCAACCACGCCTATTTCAACCTGGCCGGCAAGGGCGACATCCTGTCCCACGAGCTGACCATCGTCGCCGACGCCTACACGCCGGTCGACAGCGGCCTGATACCCACCGGCGAACTGCCCGCGGTGGAAGGCACGCCATTCGACTTCCGCGCGCCGCATGCGATCGGCGCGCGCATCGACCAGGACGACGAGCAGCTGCGCCACGGCGCCGGTTACGACCACAACTTCGTGCTGAAAAAATCCGCGCCCGGCGCGCTGGAACTGGCGGCCCGCGTGCGCGATCCGTCCTCCGGCCGGGTGCTGGAAGTGCTGACCCAGGAGCCGGGCGTGCAGTTCTACAGCGGGAACTTCCTGCACGACGGGATGAGCGGAAAAGGGCGTATCTTCGGCCATCGCAGCGGTTTTTGCCTCGAACCTCAGCACTATCCCGACTCGCCGAACCATCCTGAATTCCCCTCGACGATACTGCGTCCGGGCGAGGAGTACAGCACCGTCATGAGCTACCGCTTCACCGTCGAGGACTGATACCAATTCAGGTATCGAAGTCGAATAATAATTTATTGGAAAGATATCTCACTACAACTTAGTATGCCTTATCGATGCGGGGGTACGACAAGCATGCCCCCGTACAAGCCCATACTGAGGAGATATGCATGTCCGAGAATGATAAAAAGGTGAAGCTGCGCTCCGCCGAGTGGTTTGGTACCCAAGACAAAAACGGTTTCATGTATCGCAGCTGGATGAAGAATCAGGGTATTCCCGATCACGAATTCCAGGGCAAGCCTATCATCGGCATCTGCAACACCTGGTCGGAGCTGACTCCTTGCAATGCGCACTTCCGCAAGCTGGCGGAGCACGTCAAGCGCGGCATCCTGGAGGCCGGCGGCTTCCCGGTTGAATTCCCGGTCTTCTCCAACGGCGAATCGAACCTGCGTCCGACCGCCATGCTGACCCGTAACCTGGCCAGCATGGACGTCGAAGAATCGATCCGCGGCAATCCGATGGACGGCGTGGTGCTGCTGGTCGGCTGCGACAAGACCACCCCGGCGCTGCTGATGGGTGCAGCATCGGTCGACATTCCGACCATCGTCGTCAGCGGCGGTCCTATGCTGAACGGTAAGCTGAACGGCAAGAACATCGGCTCCGGCACCGCCGTATGGCAGCTGCACGAGCAGGTCAAGGCCGGCGAAATCAGCATGCATGAATTCATGTCGGCGGAATCGGGCCACTCCCGCTCCGCAGGCACCTGCAACACCATGGGCACCGCGTCCACCATGGCCTGCATGGCCGAAGCGCTGGGCACCACGCTGCCGCACAATGCCGCCATTCCCGCCGTCGATTCGCGCCGCTACATCCTGGCGCACATGTCGGGCATCCGCGCCGTCGAGATGGTGAAGGAAGGCCTGACGTTGTCGAAGATTCTCAAGCGCGAGAACTTCGAGAACGCGATCCGTGTCAACGCCGCCATCGGCGGTTCGACCAACGCCGTGATCCACCTGAAGGCCATCGCCGGCCGCATCGGCGTCGACCTGGAGCTGGAAGACTGGACCCGCGTCGGCCGCGGCACGCCGACCATCGTCGACCTGCTGCCGTCGGGCCGCTTCCTGATGGAAGAGTTCTACTACGCCGGCGGCCTGCCGGGCGCCATCCGCCGCATGGGCGAGGGCGACCTGGTGCCGCATCCGGGCGCATTGACCGTCAACGGCAAATCGCTGTGGGACAACTGCAAGGAAGCGCCGATCTATGACGATGAGGTGATCCGCCCGCTGGACAAGCCGCTGTTGAAGGATGGCGGCATCTGCATCCTGCGCGGCAACCTGGCGCCGCGCGGCGCCGTGCTGAAACCGTCGGCCGCCACGCCGGAGCTGATGCAGCATCGCGGCCGCGCCGTGGTGTTCGAGGACTTTGAACACTACAAGAGCCGCATCGTCGATCCTGAACTGGAAGTCGATGCCAACTCGGTGCTGGTGATGAAGAACTGCGGCCCGAAAGGTTATCCGGGCATGGCTGAAGTGGGGAACATGGGCCTGCCGCCGAAACTGCTGGCGGCCGGCGTCAAGGACATGGTCCGCATCTCGGATGCGCGCATGAGCGGCACCGCTTACGGCACCGTGGTGCTGCACGTGGCGCCGGAAGCGATGGCCGGCGGCCCGCTGGGCATCGTCAAGGACGGCGACTGGATCACGCTCGATTGCGCCGGCGGCCTGTTGAACCTGGAGATTTCGGATGCGGAGATGGCCGAGCGCCAGGCCGCGCGCGTCATCGGCTCGGCGCCGGGACCGAAGACCGGTTACCAGAAACTCTACATCGAACACGTGCTGCAAGCCGACGAAGGCTGCGATTTCGACTTCCTGGTCGGGAACCGCGGATCGGCCGTACCGCGCCACTCGCACTAATCAATATAACCACCGCCGTCATTCCCGCGAAAGCGGGAATCCATAGACCGCCTGAAGGCATGCGAAGTATGGATTCCCGCCTGCGCGGGAATGACGGGGGCAAAGGAGACTATATGCTACTCGTACAATTCAAGAACGAACAAGGCGCGCGCCAGATCGGCGTGCTGGAACAGAACACCATCCGCGTCATCGAAGGCTACGACACGACCTACGCGCTGGCGCAAGCCGCGATCCGCCGGTCGATCAAGCTGGCCGACCTGGCGGCGCACGCCACCGGCTCCGCCGTGGTGGCGTTCGACGCCGTCGCAGCGGCCGGCCGCCTGCTGCCACCGCTGGACCACAGCGACGACGCCCACTGCTACGTCACCGGCACCGGCCTGACCCATCTGGGCAGCGCCGATACCCGCGACGCCATGCACAAGAAAATCGGCGGCGACGTCGAATCCCTGAGCGACTCCATGAAGATGTTCCGCATGGGCGTTGAAGGCGGTAAGCCTGCCGCGGGCGAGGCCGGCGTACAGCCGGAGTGGTTCTACAAGGGCGACGGCTCGGTTGTCGCCGCCAGCGGCCAGGCCCTGAACATGCCCGACTTCGCACTGGACGGCGGCGAAGAGCCTGAAGTGGCCGGCCTGTACGTGATCGGCGACGACGGCCAGCCTTACCGCGTCGGCTACGCCATCGGCAACGAGTTCTCGGACCACGTGACCGAACGCCAGAACTACCTCTACCTCGCGCACTCCAAGCTGCGCGCCTGCGGCCTGGGCCCGGCGCTGCTGGTCGGCGAAGCGCCGGCCCATATCGAAGGCACCTCGCGCATCTACGACGTGGAAGGCAAAGTGCGTTGGGAGAAGGCGTTCTTCAGCGGCGAGCAGAATATGTCGCACACCATCGGCAACCTGGAACATCACCACTTCAAGTACCCGCTGTTCAAGCGTCCCGGCGATGTGCACATCCACTTCTTCGGCACGGCGACGCTGAGCGTGGCCGACAACATCGTTGTCAAGCCCGGCGAGACCTTTGAAATCGAAGCGCCGCAATTTGGCCCAGCCCTGCGCAACAAGCTGGCCGTGTACAAAACCGAAGTCGCGAAAGTGAAAGCATTATGATCATTACTGGTGAAGCACTGATAGGCGGCGTGGCCGTCAAAGGCACGGGCAGCGCCATCCGCGCCTACAACCCATCGCTGCAGCAGCCGATGGAGCCTGAATTTCATGCGGTCGATTTCGAACAGATCGATCAGGCCTGCCGCCTGGCCGACGACGCATTCGATACCTTCCGCGCGCTGAGCGATGAGAAGCGCGCCGTCTTCCTCGAGACCATCGGGGAGCAGATCATGGCGCTGGGCGACGTGCTGGTGGAGCGCGTGATGGCCGAAAGCGGCCTGCCGCGCGCGCGCATCGAAGGTGAGCGTGGCCGCACCGTCGGCCAGCTGAAACTGTTTGCCAACCTGCTGCGCGAAGGCTCGTGGAACGACGTCCGCATCGACAAGGCGCTGCCGGATCGGGCGCCGCCGCGCCCGGACCTGCGGATGCGCATGATCGGTCTCGGTCCGGTAGCGGTTTTCGCGGCCAGTAACTTCCCGTTGGCTTTTTCTGTGGCCGGTGGCGACACCGCGTCGGCGCTGGCTGCCGGCTGCCCGGTGGTGCTGAAGGCGCACTCCGCGCATCCTGGCACATCGGAGCTGGTAGGCCGCGCCGTGGTCAAGGCGGTTGAGCTTTGCGGCCTGCCTGCCGGCGTGTTCTCGCTGCTGACCGGTAGCGGCAACGGCATCGGCCAGGAGCTGGTGCGTCATCCTGCGATCAAGGCGGTCGGCTTCACCGGCTCGCGCAGCGGCGGTACGGCGCTGATGGCCGTGGCGGCTGCGCGTCCGGTGCCGATTCCCGTGTATGCGGAAATGAGCTCGATCAATCCTGTGTTCCTGATGCCGCGTGCATTGGCTGCCCGCGCCGAGGAAATCGCCGCTGGTTTCGCCGGCTCGCTGGTGCTGGGCGTGGGGCAGATGTGCACCAATCCCGGCCTGGTGATCGGCATCGCTGGCGCCGATCTGGACCGCTTCGCTAACGCCGCCGCACGAGCGCTGGCCGGCGGCGCCGCGTGCGCCATGCTATCGCCGGGCATCGCCGGCAGCTTCCAGCGCGGGATCACGCAACTGGCGGGACATGCGGATGTGAAGACGCTGGCGCTGGCGCCGCAGTCCGAAGGCAAGGGCGCGCCCGCGCTGTTCGTCACCAGCGGTGCGGCCTTCCTGGCGCAGCATGCGCTGTCGGAAGAAGTATTCGGACCGGCTTCGTTGCTGGTCGCCTGCAAGGATATCGCCGAACTGCGTCAAGTCGCCGAGAGCCTGGAAGGTCAGCTGACCGCCACGCTGGAACTGGACGATGGCGATCTGGATCTGGCTCACGCGCTGTTGCCGGTGCTGGAGCGTAAGGCAGGCCGCATCCTGGCCAATGGCTTCCCGACCGGCGTTGAAGTCTGCAGCGCGATGGTGCACGGTGGTCCATTCCCGTCGACTTCCGATGGTCGCAGCACCTCCGTGGGCACGGGCGCCATCGTGCGCTTCCTGCGTCCGGTGTCGTACCAGAACCTGTCGCAGGCGCTGCTGCCCGAGGTGTTACGCGACAGCGGCACCGCAACCTGGCGCCGCCGCGAGGGTGAACTGACGCGCGCCTGATTCAAGTCAGCATCGGTTCCGCGACGGCGGCGGTCCGCCGGCGCGGAATCCGTGCTGAGCAAAAAAATACATAAAAAAGCAGGAGACAGCATGACCCAACTAGCCAAATTTGGCAGCCTGCGCGGCAAGCGCGTATTCATCACAGGCGGCGGAACCGGCATCGGCGAAGCGATGGTGATTTCCTTCGCCGAGCAGGGCGCGCAAGTGGCGTTCGTCGACATCGCCCGCGATGCCAGCCTGGCCCTGATCCGCCGGGTGAAGGAAGCCGGCTACCCTGAGCCGCTGTTCCGCCAGTGCGACATCACCGATATCCCAGCTCTGCAAAGCACCATGTCCGAGATGGCCGCCGCCATCGGCGATTTCGACATCCTCGTCAACAACGCCGCCAACGACCAGCGTCACGAGACGGCCGAAGTGACGGTGGACTACTGGAACGAGCGCATCGCCATCAACCAGCGCCCGATGTTCTTCACCTGCCAAGCGGTCCTGGAAGGCATGAAGAAGAAGGGCGCCGGATCGATTATCAACGTCGGCTCGATTTCGTGGCACGTCAAGAACGCCGGCTATCCGGTATATGCCACGTCCAAAGCGGCCGTCCACGGCTTGACGCGAGGACTGGCGCGCGAGTTCGGCGCGCACGGCATCCGCGTCAACACCGTCACTCCAGGCTGGGTGATGACGCAGCGCCAGATCGACCTGTGGCTGGACGACGCGGGCGAGCAGGACATCAAGCGTAACCAGTGCATGCCGACCAAGTTGCTGCCGCAGCACGTGGCTTCGATGGTGCTGTTCCTCGCAGCCGAAGACGGCGCGATGTGCACCGCCCAGGAATTCATCGTCGACGCCGGCTGGGTATAAGTCCGGATTTTGTATCGCTGCAGGAAAAGAAGTCGCTGTACCGATCAAGCCGCAGCGCGGCTTTGTCATAAAACTATAACCAAGGAGATTGCTATGAACACCATCAAGCAAGGCGTACTCGCCTTTTGCCTGCTCGCCTCCGGCGCAGCATTCGCTGCCGATACCATCGGCCTGACCATCGACGCCGGAAAACCGGGCGCCGTCATCAACAAGGACATCTACGGCCAGTTTGCCGAGCATCTGGGTACCGGCATTTACGAAGGTATGTGGGTCGGCCCGAAATCGAAGATCCCGAACACCAAGGGCTGGCGCAATGACGTCGTCGGTGCCTTGAAGGCCATGCATGTGCCGCTGGTGCGCTGGCCAGGCGGCTGCTTCGCTGACGAATACCACTGGAAGGACGGCATCGGCCCGCGCGAGAAGCGCCCGGTCAAGGTCAACACCAACTGGGGCGGCGTGGCGGAATCGAACGCAGTCGGCACTCATGAGTTCTTCGACCTGATCGACCTGCTGGGCGCGGACGCCTACGTCAACGGCAATCTGGGCACCGGCAGTGCGCAAGAGATGTCGGAGTGGGTCGAGTATATGACCTCCGACAGCCAGTCCACGCTGGCCAACCTGCGCCGCAAGAATGGACATGAGAAGCCGTTCAAGGTCGCCTATTTCGCTGTCGGTAACGAGGCCTGGGGCTGCGGCGGCAATATGACGCCGGAACACTATGCGGATCTGTACAAGAACGTCGAGACCTTCCTGCGCGCGCCGTCCCAATACCGTCCGAAGATGATCGCCAGCGGCGGCAACGACAGCGACGTGACCTGGTCCGATGTGCTGAGCAAGCAGGTGAAGCGCCAGACCGACGGCATCAGCCTCCACTACTACACCATCCCGACCGGCCAGTGGGATGTGAAGGGCGCCGCCACCGGCTTCCCCGAGAAGGAGTGGATGTCCACGCTGACCAACACGCTGCGTATGGAGGACCACATCGTCAAGAACTCCGCCGTGATGGACAAGAACGATCCTGAGAAAAAACTGGGCCTGTTCGTCGACGAATGGGGCACCTGGTACGACGTGGAGAAGGGCACCAACGCCGGCTTCCTGTTTCAGCAGAACACCCTGCGCGATGCGGTTGTTGCAGCGCTTAACTTCAACATCTTCCATGCCCATGCTGACCGGGTGCGCATGACCAATATCGCGCAGATGGTCAATGTGCTGCAATCGATGATCATCACCGACAAGGACAAGATGGTGCTGACGCCGACCTATCATGCCTTCGAGATGTACGTGCCGTTCCAGGGCGCCACCTCGTTGCCGCTGACGTTGTCGAACAATCCGCAGTATGCGCTGGACGGCGCCAGCGTCCCTGAGATCAGCGCATCGGCCGCACGCGGCACGGATGGCAAGCTGTATCTGGCGCTGGTCAATACCAATCCGGGCCAGGCTGCGGATGTGGCGATCAACATTCCGGGGCAGGCGATCAAGTCGGTCAAGGGCCGCGTGCTGACCGCAGCCGCGATGGACGCGCATAACACCTTCCAGGCCCCGCAGGCGATCAAGCCTGCGCCGTACAGCGCCAACGCGGTGGACGGCAAGCTGACGGTGAAGATTCCGGCCAAGGCCGTTGTCGTTGTAGCGGTGGAGTGACGCCATGAGCGAACACGATATTTCGCTATCGCGCCGTAAAGCGATCGCCGGCGGCGTAGCATTGCTGCTGGCCGGTTGCGGCGGCGGTGGCGGCGGTAGCAGCGGCGGCACGGTAACGCCGACACCGACGCCAACGCCAACGCCGACGCCAACGCCAACGTCCATCACCTTCGGCGACGCTTCGGTGCACGATCCGGCGCTGATCAAGGTGGACGGTACCTACTACGTCTTCGGCTCGCACCTGGCCGCCGCAAAATCGACGGACCTGATGAACTGGACCAAGATCGCGGACGGCGTCAACGCTGCCAATCCGCTGTTCAACAACGTCGTCACCGCCCTGGCGGACACTTTCGCCTGGGCGCAGGTGACGGACCTGTGGGCGCCGGACGTGGTCAAGCTCGGCGACGGCAAGTTCTACTTCTACTACAACTCCTGCAAAGGCGATTCGCCCCGCTCCGCGCTGGGCGTGGCCGTGGCGGACAAGATCGAAGGCCCGTACGTCAACAAGCAGATCATGCTCAAATCCGGCATGTGGGGCCTGGTCAGCGAGGACGGCGTCAACGTCTACGATGCGCTGACGATGCCGAACGTGGTCGATCCGAACACCTTCTTCGACAAGGACGGCAAGCTGTGGATGATCTACGGCTCCTATTCCGGCGGCATCTTCATCCTGGCGATGGACCCGGTCACTGGTTTGCAGAAGCCGGGCCAGGGCTACGGCAAGCACCTGATGGGCGGGAACCACAGCCGCATCGAGGGCGCGTATGTGATGTACAGCCCACAGTCGAAGTACTACTACCTGTTCACGTCCTTCGGCGGACTGGATGCGAATGGCGCCTACAATATGCGCGTGGCACGCTCGCTGAATCCGGACGGTCCGTACGTCGACGCCAAGGGCAACGACATGGCCAACGTCAAGGCCAATCCCGCGCTGCCCTTGTTCGACGACGCCAGCATCGCTCCATTCGGCCAGAAGATCATGGGCAACTACCAGTTCGCGCTGGCGGATGGCGAGACCGGAACGCCGCTGGGCTACGTATCGCCAGGTCACAACTCCGCTTACTACGAGGCGGCGACTGGCCAGTACTTCCTGGTGTTCCACACGCGCTTCCCCGGCACCGGTGAGTTCCATCAGATCCGCGTACACGAGATGTTCATCAACGAAGATGGCTGGATCGTGGTGTCGCCGTTCCGCTACGCGCCGCTCAGCAAGAACGCGACGGCGCTGTCGGCCGAGGTGACTGCCGCCGATGCCGCCGGTACGTATAAGATGATCAACCACGGCAAGGACATCACGGCGGCGATCAAGGCTTCGCAGAACATCAAGCTGGCCGCCGACGGCACGGTTTCCGGTGCCGCAACCGGCACCTGGAAGCATAATGGCGCCAACAAGATCACGATTTCGCTGGGCGCCACCGGAACTTTCAACGGCGTGCTGTCGCGCCAGTGGAATACCAACGCCAGCGCTTTCGTGGTGACGTGGACGGCGCAGTCGGTGGATGGCGTGTCGATCTGGGGCGCGCGTACTGGGAGTTAGGATGAGGTCTGCGATATTTGCATTGGGCCTGTTGGCGCTGTTACCTTGCGCAGCCAAGGAAGTCAGCGTCCACGATCCGGTGATGGCGAAGGAGGGCGATACCTGGTACGTATTCAGTACCGGGCCGGGTATCACCTTCTACAGCTCCAAAAACATGAAGGACTGGACGCCGGAAGGCCGTATCTTCAAGGACCAGCCGGTGTGGGCCAAGCGTGCCGCACCGACCTTCGATGGCCATATCTGGGCGCCAGACGTGCACTTCCATAACGGTCGATACTATTTGTATTATTCGGTTTCCGGCTTCGGCAAGAACACGTCGGGCATCGGCGTTACGGTTAACAAGACGCTCAACCCGCGTTCGCCCGACTACCGTTGGGAAGACAAGGGCATGATGCTGCAATCCGTGCCGCTGCGCGACGACTGGAACGCCATCGACCCGAACATCGTTGAAGACGGCAAGGGTGGCGCGTGGATGGCGTTCGGTTCCTTCTGGAGTGGCCTGAAGCTGGTCAAGCTCAATGCGGATTGGACCGGGCTCGCCGATCCGCAGGAATGGCATGCGATCGCCAGCCGGTCGCACGCACCGTCGGTGGCCGGGAAGTCGGCGGGGGCGGACGAGATCGAGGCGCCGTTTGTGTTCAAGAAGGGCGACTACTACTATCTGTTCGCGTCGTTCGGTCTTTGCTGTCGCAAGGGCGATAGCACCTACCACGTCGTTGTGGGCAGGTCCAGGGACGTCACCGGTCCTTACGTGGACAAGAACGGTGTCGACATGATGAAGGGTGGTGGTTCCATCGTCATCGCCGGCGACAAGGACTGGAAGGGCCTAGGCCACAACAGCGCCTACACCTTCGACGGCAAGGATTACATGGTGCTGCACGCCTATGAGACCGCGGACAACTACCTGCAAAAACTGAAAATCATGGAAATGAAATGGGATGCCGACAACTGGCCGCAGGTGGATCCGGCGGACCTGAACCGATACCGCAGCAACCAGCTGCCATCGCGATGAGGGCGGCGCTGCGCACGGCGGCGCTGATCGCCGCTGCGATGCTGTGTGCATCGGCTGCGGCGGCACCGTTGCAGCTGTTCCCGCTCGCCGACGTCCGCCTTGGCGACAGCCCCTTCCTGGAAGCCCAGCGGACGGATCTCCATTACCTGCTTGAGATGGAACCCGACCGCCTGCTGGCGCCATTCCTGCGCGAAGCCGGCCTGCCGCTGAAGCAGCCCAGTTACGGCAACTGGGAATCCTCCGGCCTGGATGGCCACCTTGGCGGTCACTATCTGTCCGCACTGGCGTTGATGTACGCGTCCACCGGCGACCAGGAGATTCTACGTCGCCTGAACTACTTCGTGGCGGAGCTCAAGCGCTGCCAGGAACGCAACGGCAATGGCTACATCGGCGGCGTCCCGGACGGCAGCGCGGCCTGGCAGGCTATCGCCAAAGGCGAACTCCATGCCGACAATTTCTCCGTCAACGGCAAGTGGGTCCCGTGGTACAACCTGCACAAGGTGTACGCGGGCCTGCGCGATGCATACACCTATACCGGCAACGCGGATGCCCGCGCGATGTTGATCGGCATGGCCAACTGGGCGCTGGAACTGACCTCCCACCTGAGCGAAGAGCAGATGCAGTCCATGCTGCGCAGCGAGCATGGCGGCATGAATGAAGTGCTGGCCGATGTCGCCCAGATGACGGGGCAGAAAAAGTATATGGACCTGGCGATCCGCTTCTCCCATCAGGCCATCCTGCGGCCGCTGGAGGAGGGCAAGGACCAGCTTACCGGCCTGCACGCGAATACGCAGATCCCCAAGGTGATCGGCTTCAAGCGCATCGGCGACATCACCGGCCGCCGCGACTGGCAGCAGGCCGCGCAATTCTTCTGGCAGACCGTGCACGATCACCGTACCGTCGCCATCGGCGGCAACAGCGTCAAGGAGCACTTCCACGACGACAAGGATTATTCGTCGATGGTCGAGGAGGTCGAAGGTCCCGAGACCTGCAACACCTACAATATGCTCAAGCTCACGGAGCTGCTGTTCCTCGGCGACGCCAAGGGCAGCTACACCGACTACTATGAGCGCGCGCTGTACAACCATATCCTGTCCTCGCAGCGGCCGGACAGCGGCGGCTTCGTCTACTTCACGCCGATGCGGCCCAATCACTATCGCGTCTATTCGCAGGTGGACAAGGCCATGTGGTGCTGCGTAGGCTCGGGCATCGAGAGCCATGCCAAGTACGGCGAGTTCATATATGCCCATCGCGGCGACCAGCTGTACGTGAACCTGTTCATCCCTTCGACGCTGAACTGGCGCGAGCAGGGCGTGATCGTTACGCAGGCCAACCACTTCCCGGACGAAGACCACAGCACCATCACGGTCAAGGGCAACAAGGCCTTCACGATGAAGATCCGCTATCCCGAATGGGTGGCGCGTGGCGCCTTGCGCATCACGGTCAACGGCAAGCCGGTTGCGGCCGACGCGGGCGCTGACCGTTACGTCGGCCTGCGCCGCGAATGGCGCGACGGCGACAAGGTCGAGGTCCGCCTGCCGATGAAAACCCATCTGGAGCAGATGCCGGACAAGTCCAACTACTACGCGGTGCTGCATGGCCCGATTGTGCTGGCGGCGAAAACCAATCCCTTCGCCGGTGAAAAGCTGAACTTCTTCGCCGACGACTCGCGCATGGGCCACGTGGCGCAAGGCCAGGTCTGTCCGCTGGAGTCCGCGCCCATGCTGGTCAGCGACACCAAGGCCTTCATGGACCGCTTCAAGCCGGTGCCGGGCAAGCCGCTGACGTTCACTGCGCCGGGGCTGGTGCAGGGCAAGAACGTCGACAACGTCACCTTCATCCCGTTCTTCCGCCTGCACGATTCGCGCTACGTCGTCTATTGGCCGTATTCGACGCCGGCCAACCTGGCGTCCATGCAGTCCAAGGCCGCGCAGGACGAGGCGGACCGTCTGGCGCTGGACGCGCAGACCATTGACCAGGTGGCGCCGGGCGAGCAGCAGCCTGAATCGGATCACTTCTTCAAAGGCGAGGGTGCCGACGCAGGCGTCAACAAAGGCCGGCATTGGCGGCACGCGAGCGGATGGTTCAGCTACGACCTGACCGACAAAAAGGCCGAGGCGCGTACGCTGCGGCTGACCTATTCGACCCAGGATGCCGGCCGCCGCTTTGATATCTTTGTCAATGGCCAGCTGCTGGCCGAGGTGGCCCTGGATGCCACGGCGCCGCAGGAGATCTACACCCGGGACTACGTCATCCCGCCCGCCACGGCGGCTGGCGGCAAGCTGGTGGTCAAGTTCGTCGCCCGCGAAGGTTCGATGGCGGGCGGCTTGTATGGCTTGCGGCTGCTACGGTAATATCAAAAATCGTATCGAACTGCGCCAAAATATCATTGGATAGATATTTGAGTTTCTCATAGTATCTGATCCAGAAAATACACAAAATCCACCTGGAGACCTTGCTATGACTTGTAATCGCAGAACCGTACTGGCCGCCGCATTCGTTGCCGCCTTTGCCCTCAATACTTCGGCCTTCGCAGCCAAACCGTTGGTGATCGGCTTTTCGCAGGTCGGCGCCGAGAGCGAATGGCGCACCGCTAACACCGTGTCGATCAAGGAAGCGGCCAAGAAGGACGGCATCACCCTCAAATTCGCCGACGCCCAGCAGAAGCAGGAAAACCAGGTCAAGGCGATCCGCTCCTTCATCGCCCAGCGCGTGGACCTGATCGCGTTCTCGCCGGTGGTGGAATCGGGTTGGGACACCGTGCTGCGCGAAGCCAAGGCGGCCAAGATCCCGGTCATCCTGACCGACCGCGCCGTCAACGTCAGCGATCCTTCGCTGTACGCCACCTTCATCGGCTCGGACTTCGTCGAGGAAGGCCGCCGCGCCGGCCGCTGGCTGGTGGAGCGCGCGAAGAAGACGCCCGATACCGTTATCAATATCGTTGAGCTCCAAGGCACCGTCGGCTCGGCACCTGCGCTGGACCGCAAGAAGGGCTTCGAGGAAGTCGTCGCCGGCAATCCGAAGCTGAAGATCATCCGTTCGCAGACTGGCGACTTCACCCGCGCCAAGGGCAAGGAAGTGATGGAGGCTTTCCTTAAAGCCGAAGGCAAGAAGATCAATGTGCTGTACGCGCATAACGACGACATGGCGATCGGCGCGATCCAGGCCATCGAGGAAGCAGGCCTGAAACCGGGCAAGGACATCGTCGTGATTTCGATCGACGGCGTCAAAGGCGCTTTCGAGGCGATGATCGCCGGGAAGCTGAACGTGACCGTGGAATGCAGCCCGCTGCTGGGGCCACAGCTGATGCAGCTGGCGCGCGATGTCGTCGCCAACAAGCCGGTGCCTAAGCGCGTCGTCACTCAAGAGAGCGTATTCCCGGCCGAAGTCGCGGCCAAGGAATTCCCGAACCGTAAATACTGATCCAATGACCATCTTAACTTCCGCGCCCGCTCCGGTGCTGGAGCTGCGCGGCATCAGCAAGGCATTCCCTGGTGTGCAGGCCTTGAGCGGCGTAGCGCTGAACCTGTATCCGGGCGAAGTGCATACGCTGATGGGCCAGAACGGCGCCGGCAAATCAACTTTGATCAAAGTGCTGACCGGCGTGTACACGCCGGACCAGGGCCAGATCCTGCTGGAAGGCCGGGCGATACAGCCCGCGTCCACGCTGGAGGCGCAGAACCTGGGCATTAGCACCGTTTATCAGGAAGTGAATCTTTGCCCGAACTTGTCGGTGGCGGAGAATATCTTCATCGGCCGCTATCCGCGCAAACGCGGCGGCATCGACTGGGCCGGCATGCAGCGGCAGGCGGTGGAGCTACTGGAACGGATGCAGATACGGATCGACGTCTCGCTGCCGCTGGCGCGCTATCCGCTGGCGATCCAGCAGATGGTGGCGATCTCGCGCGCCCTGCTGGTATCGGCCAAAGTGCTGATACTCGACGAGCCGACTTCCAGTCTCGATGAGAAGGAAGTGGAGCTGTTGTTCAGCGTATTGCGCGGCCTGCGCGAGCAGGGCATGGCGATCCTGTTCGTCACGCACTTCCTGGACCAGACCTATGCGATTTCGGATCGCATCACCGTGATGCGCAACGGCGAGCGGGAAGGCGAGTACGCGTGCAGCGAGCTGTCGCGGTTTGATCTGGTCAACAAGATGGTCGGCGCTCCGGCGGCTTCGGTTGGCGAGAGTGCCGCTGCATCAGCCGCACCGGCCGCCCCTTCGGCGCCATCGAAACTGACGACCTTCCTGCGCGCGGTCGGCTTGGGCCGCAAAGGCGCGCTGTCGCCGATGGATATCGAACTGCGACAGGGCGAGTTGCTAGGCCTGGCCGGCTTGCTGGGCTCCGGCCGCACCGAGGCGGCACGCTTGCTGTTTGGCGCGGACAAGGCGGACAGCGGCAGCATCGTCGTCGACGGCAAGGAATGCAGCTTCGCCTCGCCGCGAGACGCCATCGCCGCCGGCATCGGCTTCTGCTCCGAAGACCGCAAGCATGAAGGCGCGGTGCTGGAGCTGTCCGTGCGCGAGAACCTGATCCTGGCGCTGCAAGCCCGCACCGGCATCCTGCGCGCGATTCCGCTCAAGCGTCAGCAGCAGCTGGCGGAGGAATACGTCAAGGCGCTGGGCATCAAGACGGCCAGCATCGAGACGCCTATCGGCACGCTCTCCGGCGGCAATCAGCAGAAGGTGCTGTTGGCACGCTGGCTGGCCACCGAGCCGAAGATGCTGATCCTGGACGAGCCGACGCGCGGCATCGACGTGCGCGCCAAGCAGGAGATCATGGACTATGTGACGGCCCTGTGCCGCAAGGGCATGGCCATCCTGTTCATATCGTCCGAGCTGCCGGAAGTGCTGCGCGTGAGCGACCGCGTCGTCGTCATGCGCGACCGCAAGGCCGGAAACGAGTATCCGCGCGGTGCGCTGGACGAAAGCTCGGTGCTGCAAGTGATCGCCGCGGGAGACGTCCATGAATAGCCCGCTCAACGAAATCGCCCCTCCGCGCGCCGCTGCTGTTGCTGCCGCGTCCGGGCCCACCTCACCATCGACTGTATCCATGTTTGTGCGCCATCCCTTATTCCGTCCGCTGGCCGCGCTGTTCCTGCTGCTGCTTGTGGACCTGCTGCTGGTTCCCGGCTTCTTCCATCTTGAGATCAAGGACGGCCACCTGTACGGCAGCCTGATCGACATCGCCAACCGCGCCGCGCCGCTGGTGCTGGCCGCCCTCGGCATGACGCTGGTGATCGCCACGCGCGGCATCGACATCTCGGTCGGTGCGGTGGTCGCGATCAGCGGCACCGTCGCCGCGATGCTCATCGGCGGCACGATGGTGATGCAGAACGGCGTGCCCGAATACGTCGCCAACACGCCGATGGCATGGGCCTTGTGCGCGGCCATGGGCGCGGCGCTGTTGTGCGGCGCCTGGAACGGCCTGCTGGTGGCGGGCCTCGGCCTGCAACCCATCGTCGCCACGCTGATCCTGATGGTGGCGGGGCGCGGCCTGGCGCAGCTGTTCACGGACGGGCAGATCGTCACGGTCTACTACAAGCCCTTCTTCTTCCTCGGCAGCGGCTACCTGTTTGGCCTGCCGTTCTCGCTCTACATCGTCGGCGCCGTATTCCTGGTCACGGCGCTGTTGATGCGCAAGACAGCGCTGGGCCTGTTCATTCAGGCGGTAGGCATCAATCCGGTCGCCGCGCGGCTGGCAGGCTTGAAGACTGCGGTACTGATCTTCTTCGTCTACGTGTTTTGCAGCGCCTGCGCGGGCCTGGCCGGGTTGATGATCAGTGCGAACATCAAGAGCGCGGACGCCAACAACGCCGGCCTGCTGCTGGAGCTGGACGCGATCCTGGCCGTCACGCTGGGCGGCACTTCGCTGGCCGGCGGTAAATTCAGCCTGGCCGGCAGCGTGATCGGTGCGCTGATCATCCAGACGCTGACCTACACTATCTACTCCATCGGCCTGCCGCCGGAAATCAACATGGTCGTCAAGTCGGTCGTGGTATTCCTGGTATGCCTGTCGCAGTCGGCGGAATTCAAGAACATGTGGCGCGCCTTCCGCGCCAAGAGCAAAGGTGGCGCAGCATGAGCACCATGATTCTTCGCGGGCGCGCCTGGATGGCGTCGCCGTATTTCACGTCGCTGGTCACGGTGCTGCTGCTGATCGTCCTGCTGGTGGTGGGCGGCGTGGCCTATCCCGGTTTCCTGTCCATGCAGGTGCTGTTCAATCTCCTGATCGACAACGCCTTCCTGCTGGTGATCGCGGTCGGCATGAGCTTCGTCATCCTCTCCGGCGGCATCGACCTGTCGGTGGGCTCGGTGCTGGCGCTGACCACGATGATCTCCGCGTGGCTGCTTCAAACCTGGCACCTGCCGCCGCTGCTGGTGATCGCCATCGCGCTGGCGCTGGGCGCGGGCTTCGGCGCGGCCATGGGCGCGATGATCCATTACTTCAAGCTGCAGCCGTTCATCGTCACGCTGGCCGGTATGTTCCTGGCGCGCGGCCTGTGCTACCTGATCAGCATTAACTCGATCACCATTGACGATCCGCTGTACGTCGCCATGTCGCAGACGCAGTTGCCGGTGCTGGGCGGCTTCATTTCGCCCGGCGCGCTGATCGCGATGCTGACCCTGGCCGCCGCGATCTACGTCGCGCACTGCACGCCGTTCGGCCGCGCCATCTATGCGGTCGGCGGCAACGAGCAGTCGGCGCTGATGATGGGCCTGAGGGTAGGGCGCACCAAGGTGCTGATCTATGCCTTCAGCGGCTTCTGCGCGGCACTGGCCGGCGTGCTGTTCTCGTTCTACATGTTGTCCGGTTACGGCCTGCACGCGCAGGGCACGGAGCTGGACGCCATCGCGGCGGTGGTCATCGGCGGCACGCTGCTCAGCGGCGGCTACGGCTACGTGGCCGGTTCGCTGTCGGGCGTGCTGGTGTTGGGCACCATCCAGACGCTGATCGCCTTCGACGGCACCCTCAGCTCGTGGTGGACCAAGATCGTGATCGGCGGCCTGCTGTTCATCTTCTGCGTGGTGCAACGCTTGATGGCGCTGGGCGCAAAACATAAAAAATAAACGGAGAGACCTTTGAAGACCAAGCTGATTCGACTCGCTGCCATTGCGATGGCGGGCGTGGCGATGAGTGCCGCGCAGGCGGCCAACCCGCTGTTCCCCAAGCTGTTCACGGCCGATCCTTCGGCTTATGTGGAAAACGGCACCGTCTACCTCTACGTCGGCCACGACGAGGCAACGCCGAAAAGCCCGGACTATGTGATGAACGAATGGCGCGTCTACACCAGCTGCGACATGAAGAACTGGACCGACCGTGGTTCGCCTGTGCAGGCATCCACCTTTAAATGGGCCAAGGGCCACGCCTGGGCCGCCGACATCACCAAGCGCGATGGCAAGTACTACTTCTACTCGACCGTCGACCACGCGACCATACCCGGCCACGCCATCGGCGTCGCCGTCTCCGACAGCCCGACCGGCCCGTTCGTCGATGCGCGCGGTTCGGCGCTGGTCAGCAACGACATGACGCTGCAAACGCCGATCGCCTGGGACGACATCGACCCGGCCATCTTCCAGGACGACGACGGCCAGGCCTATCTCTACTGGGGCAACACGGTGCTGAAGTATGCGAAGCTGAAACCGAACATGATCGAATTCGACGGCCCGATCCAGACCGTCGGCATGGACATGTTCACCGAAGCGTCCTACCTGCACAAGCATAACGGCACATACTATTTATCCTATTCCCGCAACTTCCCGGAGGAGACGGCCTACATGACCGGTCCAAGCGCGACCGGGCCATGGCAGTATCGCGGCGTGATCATGTCGAAGAACGCCAAGGTCAAGACCATCCACCAGGCCATCGTCGACTTCAACGGCAAGTCCTACATCTTCTACCACAACGCCAAGCTGCCGGGCGGTGGCGAGTACCGCCGCTCGGTCGCGGTCGAAGAGTTCCAATACAACGCCGACGGCACCATCCCATTCATCAAGCAGACCAGGGAAGGCCCGGCCGCCAATCCGTCTGGCGCATGCAAGTGATACCGCAACAGTCGGTATGTCATCAACATCTATACCGATTGTGATATCATTTTCCCATGGAAACTAACCCGAACTGGTTCTTGCGCGCGCGCCTGAAAACGCGCCAGCTGCTGCTGCTGATCGCGCTCGACGAACAACGCAATATCCACCGTGCCTCCGAAGAGCTGCACATGACGCAGCCGGCCGCCTCCAAGCAGCTCAAGGACCTGGAGGAGATGCTGGGCGTGCAGCTGTTTGACCGCCTGCCGCGCGGCATGGAGCCGACCATCTACGGCGAGACCATGATACGCCACGCCCGCATGGCGCTGACCAGCCTCTCGCTGGCGCACGAGGACATCGTCGCCATCAAGGCCGGCCTGTCGGGGCAGGTGGACATCGGCACTATCATGACGCCTGGGATCGCGCTGCTGCCGCAGGCGATCACGCGCACCAAGGTGCTGGCGCCCAAGCTGCGCATCGGTGTGGAGATGGAACAGTCCAACATCCTGCTGGAGCAGTTGCAGCGCGGCCGGCTGGACTTCATGATCGGCCGTATCCCTGAGCGCCAGAGCGCGGAGGGCTTGAGCTACGAGGAACTGGGCGACGAGCCGGCGTGCGCGGTGGTGCGTCCCGGCCATCCGCTGCTGAAGGCACGCAGCCTGTCGCTGCGCGACATCGCCAACCAGCCGTGGATATTGCCGCCGCAAGGCAGCATCCTGCGCGCTCGCTGCGAGTTGATGTTCCGCCGCGCCGGCCTCGAAGTGCCGGTCAACGTGGTCGATACCACCGCCATGCTGCTGATTAAGCCGCTGTTGCAGCAGACGGACGCGCTCAACGTCATGCCGATCGCGGTCGCCAAATACTACGAGTCGCAGAATGTGCTCAGCATCCTGCCGATCGAACTGCCATGCCGCATGGACGGCTACGGCATCATCACGGTGGACGGCCACATCATGTCGCCGGGCGCCAGCCTGCTGCTGAAGACCGTGCGCGAAGTGGCCAAGGAGATGTATTAAGGCTTGTGCGACGCCGGCTGCTCGAAACTGGCGAAGGCGTCCAGCAGCACCTTGGCGCGGAATGGCTTGAGGATCACGCGGCTGATGTGGCGCTGGCGCAGATCGTCGAGCAATTTGGCGGTGGCGTGTTCCGCCATCACCGCGATCGGGATGCTGCTCTCGCTGACGTACATGCCGTTGCGCATCCGGTCCAGCAGGGTCAGATTGTAGTCGCACCCCGGCAGCGAGCCGCAGTCGATTGAAATCACCGCGCCCTGGAAGCTGTGCTCGCGCAGCAAGCGCTCAGCCGCTTCCATGGTGGCTGCTTCATGGATGGTCCCCAGTCCCAGGGTGCGCGCCGTCAGTGCAACGGTTCGGCGCAACAGCGTTTGCTCCTCCACCAGCAGCATGTTCAGTTCCTTGATCCCTTTCTCAGACATGCGTCGCCTCCGGATGTTGGCAGAGCTCTTCCCGCAGCAGGTCGCGCAGCGTCGCCAGGATCGCCAGCTCGGTCGCGTCCAGCGTGCGCGGCTTGTGGTCGATCAGGCATAGCGTTCCGATGGTGAAGCCGGACGGCATGGCCAGCGGCGCGCCGGCGTAAAAGATCACATGCGGTTCGCCGGTGACGATGGGATTGTCGGCAAAGCGCGCGTCGGCGCGGGCGTCGGCGATGACGAAGATATCCGGCTGCAGGATCGCATGGCCGCAGAAGGACGTGTCGCGCGCGGTTTCGCATACGGCCATGCCCACTTTGGCCTTGATCCACTGGCGGTTCTCGTCGGTCAGCGACAGCAGCGCGATCGGCACGTCGAATTCTTCGGCGGCGAATCGCACCACCTTGTCGTAGCGCTCTTCCGGCGGCGTGTCCAGTATCAGCAGTTCGCGTAGCGCCGCCAGGCGCTCCGCGTCGTTGTCGGGGATCGGGGCTGCTTGCATGGGCGTCGGTGGCTGGGAGTGGGGTTGTTGTGACTCTAGCACCGTTACGGCACCCGCGGGATTTATTGTTGACTCAGTCAACAATATGTTGCAGAATCGGCCTATGTGTCATCCGGAGGGTGTATGTCTGTTCCTGTTTTCGACGACCGCGTTGCGGCGGTCCGCTCCTTTAACCGCTTCTTCACGCGCCAGATCGGCGTGCTGCGCGAAGGCCTGCTGCACAGCGAATACACGCTGACCGAGATGCGCGTGCTGTACGAGCTGGCCCGGCACGGCGACCAGCCGGCCGCGATGCTGGGCCGCGACCTTGGGCTGGATCGCGGTTACCTGAGCCGCATCCTGGCCAAGTTCGAAAGCGCGGGACTGGTGTCCAAGGTGCCGTCGGCCACCGACGGCCGCTCCAAGCTGCTGCACCTGACGGCCCAGGGCCGCGCCGTCTACGAACCGCTGGACCGCCGCTCGCGCGACGAGATCGGCGATCTGCTGGGCCGATTCGGCGAGGCCGATCAACTGCGCATGCTCGATGCGATGCGCACCATCCAGCAGCTGCTCGATGCCGGCAGCGGCCTGAAATACGCCCAGCCTTTCGTGCTGCGCACCTTCCGCGCCGGCGACATGGAGTGGATCACCCGCCGCCACGGCGCGCTGTACACCGCGGAGCAGGGCTGGGACGACAGCTTCGAGACCCTGGTCGGCGAGATCTGCACCGACTTCGAGCGCAACTTCGATCCGGCGCGGGAACAGTGCTGGATCGCCGAGATGGCGGGCCAGCCGGTCGGTTCGATCGCGCTGGCGCGCAGCGGCGAGGACGGCGTGGGCAAGCTGCGCCTGCTGCTGGTGGAGGAGCAGGCGCGTGGCTACGGCCTCGGTTCGCGGCTGGTGGACGAGTGCCATCGCTACGCGCGCGCCGCCGGCTATCGCAAGATGCGGCTTTGGACCACGGACCAGCAGAAGGAAGCCCGTCAGATCTACCGCAGCAAGGGCTATGTGCTGGTGGCCGGGGAGCCGGTACACGCCTTCGGCCAGGACATGGTCAACGAAACCTGGGAACTTACGCTCTGATATCCGGCAGTTGATTGCCTGCGCGGCCGGTTCTCTGGCACTATCCCCAACATGGTATTTTAATCAATCGTGGGGATGCTATGCAAAAGAACAGGCTGGCGGTATGGTCCAAGCGTGTCGTAATCGGATTGGTGGTGTTGATCGTGCTGGCCATCGCGGCGGCCTGGCTGTTTTTGCGCGGCAGCCTGGCGCAGCTGGAGGGCACGGTGCCGGCGGCGGGACTGGAGGCTGGCGCCAGCGTGGCGCGTGATGCGCATGGCGTGCCGCTGATCAGCGGCGGTAGCCGGCTGGACGTGGCCTACGCCACCGGCTTCGTGCATGCGCAGGAGCGCTACTTCCAGATGGACTTGCTGCGCCGCGTGGCGGCCGGCGAATTGTCCGAACTGTTTGGCGCACGCGCGCTGCCGCTGGATAAATCCCATCGCCTGCACCGCTTCCGCGCCCGCGCCGAGCTGGCGCTGGCGGCCATGCCGGCGGCCGACCGCGCGCTGCTGGACCGCTACGTGGCCGGCGTCAACGCGGGCCTCGACAAGCTGAGTACCAAGCCGTTCGAGTACGCGCTGATCGGCATGCCGCCGCGCGCCTGGTCGACGGCCGATTCGCTGCTGGTGATCTGGGCCATGTACTTCGACCTGCAAGGCGGCCAGGAACCGCGCGAGCTGGCGCGCGGCTGGTTCCGCGACCACGCGACGGACGAACAGCGCGCCTTCCTGGCGCCGGAATCGACGCAGTGGGATGCGCCGCTCGACGCGCAATCGGTGGCGGCCGCGGACATCGCGATCCCCGCCGCGCCGCCCGCGTGGTGGGGCAAGCCCAAGTCGGATGGCAGCGTGTCGCATACCGATCCCAAGGTGGCGTCGGCACAATTCCTCAACACCGTAGGCAGCAACAACTGGGCCGTGGCCGGCACCCGCAGCGACAACGGCGGCGCCATCGTGTCCGACGATATGCACCTCGGCATCCAGCTGCCGGCGATCTGGTATCGCGCGGCCTTGCAGTTCCCCGACGGGAAAGGCGGCCAGCGCCGGGTGGTCGGCGTGACGCTGCCGGGCACGCCGGCGGTGGTGGTTGGCAGTAACGGCCATGTGGCCTGGGGCTTCACCAACAGCTACGGCGACTATCTGGACCTGATCGCGCTCGACACCGACCCGGCCAAGCCCGGCCAGGTGCGCACCCAGGCCGGCTGGGAGACCCCGGTGGTGCATGAGGAAACGATATTAATCAAAGGCGAACCGGCGGCCAAACTGGCAGTGCGCGAAACCAGTCTCGGTCCGATCCGCGAGGTCATGGGCCATGGCTACGCGGTCCACTGGGTCGCGCACACCGCTGCGGCGGTCAACGTCAACGCCAGGAACCTGGAGTTCGCCGACACGCTGGAGCAGGCGCTGGCGATCGCGCCGACGATGGGCATCCCGGCGCAGAATTTTGTCAGCGGCGACGACAAGGGCAATATCGGCTGGACCATCGCCGGTGCGCTGCCGCGCCGCGCGTCGGCCGGCGTGGCCGCGACCTATCCGCTGTCGGCGGACGACCAGGCCGGCGTCTGGACCGGCTGGCTGAAGCCGGAGGAATATCCGAAGGTGGTCAACCCGGCCGGCGGCCAGCTGGCCACCGCCAACAGCCGCCAGCTGGCCAACGCCGGCGCCGAGCTGCTGGGCGACGGCGGCTTCGACCTCGGCGCGCGCACCCACCAGGTACGCGACGACCTGACCGCGCTCGGTCCCAAGACCGATGTGAAAAAAGTCTACGCCATCACACTGGACAACCGTGCCATCTTCATGACCCCCTGGCGGGAACGCGCCATCGCCGCGCTGGACGCCAAGGCCGTCGAAGGCCACGCGCAACGCGCCGAAGCGTTGAAGCTGTTGAAGGACAGCTGGACCGGCAAGGCCAGCGTGGACTCGGTCGGCTACCGCATCACGCGCGCCTACATGTACGCGCTGTACGACATCCTGTTTGAAAGCGCCAACGAGGAAATGGCGAAGATCGATCCCAAGTCCAATATGGCGGCGGTGACGTCGCGCTGGCCGGTGGTGATGGCGCGCGTGCTGGACCAGCAACCGGCCGGCTGGCTGCCGTCGCAGTACGCCAGCTGGCAAGCCTTGCAACTGGCGGCGCTGGACCGTGTGATCGCGGAGCTGACCAAGGAAGGCAAGCCATTGGCCAGCGCCACCTGGGGCCAGCGCAACACGGCGGCCAGCGCGCATCCGTTTGCCGCGGTGGTGCCGGTGCTGGGCAAATACCTGAAGGTGGCGCCGGACATGCTGCCCGGCGACCAGCACATGCCGCGCGTGGCGGGGCCGGTCTTCGGCCAGTCGGAGCGGCTGACGGTGTCGCCGGGCCACGAGGAGCAGGGTATCTTCAACATGCCCGGAGGGCAGAGCGGCCATCCATTGTCGCCATACTTCCTGGATGGCCGCAGCGACTGGCTTAGCGGGCGGGACTCGCCGCTGCTGCCGGGACCTGCCGTGCATACGCTGACGTTTGTGAAGTAAGGCGGCCCAGGCCGAACAGCGGGCGCAGCACGGCGATGCGGCGCACCACCTCGAACAGGCCGAAGCTGATGGTGAAGGTCAGCACGATCAGCACCGCGGCTTCGAAGCCGGGCGCCATCTTCAACGGCTTGAGCCAGTGCGCCATGCCGACGATCAGCGTCTGGTGCAGGATATAGACCGGGAACACGGCCTCGGTCAGGTAGCGGCGCTTGGCGCTGTCGAAGGCCAGGTGGCGGTGGCCGAAGCCGCAGATCGCCAGGATGGGCACCCATTGGCCGAGGCAGACGATCATGCGCAGCAGCGGTTTCAGTTGCGCGATGATGGGAAGGTTAGCCACCGGCTCCGGCATCGCGTTCAGGCACGCCACCACGGCCCAGCTGAACAGCCACAGTCCCAGGCTGGTCCAGCGCAGCGCGTCCACTCGGGCCCAGAAGCCATTTTGCAGCGCCAGCATCACGCCCATCCCGAACAGGAAGAAGTAATGTGCGTGGTTGTACCAGTCGTTGACCAGCGCGTGGGTCTCGGGGAAGTACTCGACCAGCGCATAGCGGGCCACGAACAGCACCAGCACCGGCAGCGCGATGATCTTCCAGCCGGTCAGCTGGCGGCCCAGCGTGGCGGACCACGACCGCAGGCGCTCGGCGCCGGCCAGTGCGGCCACGGCGCCGATCACCATGGTATAGGCCCACAGGTAGACAACGAACCACAGATGGTTCCAGGTCGGCAGGTCGAGGCAGCCGCCTTGCTTGCAGAAGCCGTGGTAGCCGCTGACGTACAGGCGCATGAATTCGCCGTAGCTGCCGGCGTAGTTGAGCTTTTCGATCACTTCAAGATACGATTGTGGCGGCACGATCACCAGCATGCCGAACACCAGCGGCACCAGCAGGCGCCAGCTGCGCTGCTTGAGCAAGGCGCCGACGCGGATCTTCTGCAGCATGAAGGCGGTGGCGACGCCGGAGATCATGAACAGCAGGCCAAGCCGCCACGGTGAGGACAGCATCATCAGCGGTTCGATGGCGTCGCTGGCGTACGGGCTTTTGACGTGCCAGCCCCAGCTCACGTAGTACATGCCGGTGTGGTAGAAGATCAGGACGAAGAACGCGAAGATGCGTATCCAGTCGAGGAAGTACAGGCGGTTGTTCTCGGTAGGGTTCATGGGGCTGGCTCCTGGTTGAATGAAGCCAGTCTAGCGAGAGCCCTCGGCCGGCGTCCAGCGCGCTGGGGCGAGCCGGGATGCCGGTGGGGCGAGCCGGCTTACCGGCTTTGCAGCCGTTCCATGACCTCGGCGCGGTACTGGCGCGAGCAGGGTACGCGCACCCCGCTGCGCAGCACCAGTTCGCCGTCGCCCTTGTCGAGGTGCTGCACGCTGGCGATCCAGTCCAGCTGCACGGCGGCGCGCCGGTGGCAGCGCTGGAAGCCTGGCCCGAGCTTGTCGACCAGGCCGGCCAGGGTCTGGCGCATCAGCGGCTGGCCGTCGGCCGTGTGCAGCACGACGTAGTTGTCGGCCGTTTCTATCCACTGGATATGTTCGATCCGGACGATGCGGGTGCCGCCCCGTTCCGGGATCAGCAGCTGGCTGATGGCGGGCAGCGGATGCGATGGTGCCGGGGCGGGGGCAAGAGTGGATTCGTCGATGAGCGTTGGCGACATGGGTTGGACGGTCAGGGCGGCGCGCTGCTGGGCGAGTCGTTCGCGCACGCGCTGGAGGGCGCGTTGCAGGCGTTGCTGGTCGTAGGGTTTGAGCAGGTAGTCGATGGCGTTGGCGTCGAAGGCGCGGATCGCGTATTCGTCGTAGGCGGTGACGAACACCACCAGCGGCGCCGGTGCCGGCAGCGAGGCGGCGACTTCCAGGCCGGTGATCTCGGGCATCTGGATGTCGAGCAGCAGCAGGTCGGGCGCGAAGCCGGGCAGGCGTTCCAGCGCGTCGACGCCGTCGCGGGCTTCGTCGATGGCGCTGATGTCCGGCTCCAGCTCCAGCAGGCGGCGCATCTTGTCGCGCGCGGGGCGCTCGTCGTCGACGATCAGGACGCGCATGGCAATCGCATTTGTGCCCGCACGCCGGCGGGCGACAGCTGGATCAAGTCGAAGGTGGCGCCGGCGCCGTACAGGGCCGCCAGCCGTTCGCGCAGGTTGCGCACGCCGATGCCGCCGCCCGGCCGCGCGTCGTCGGCGTCGGCGCCGGCCGGCAGCGTGCCGCCGTCATCCTCCAGCCGCAGCAGCATCGCGCCTTGCTCGCGGCTGGCCGAGATGGTGATGGCGGTCGCCTGGCGACGGCGTTCGACGGTGTGCTTGAATATATTTTCGAGCAGCGGCTGCATGCTCATCACCGGCACCTGGCAGCCCAGCAGCGCCTCGTCGATGCGCCAGTCGATGTGCACGCGGTCGGAAAACCGTTCGCTCATCAGCGCCGCGTAGCCGCGCAGCAGGCGCAGCTCCATCTCCAGCGGGACCTGGTGCTGCTCGCTGACGTCGAGCGTGGCGCGCAGCACGTCGGCCAGCTGGATCAGCATCGCGTCGGCGCGCGCCACGTCGCTGTGCATCAGCGAGGAGATGGTGTTGAGGGCGTTGAACAGGAAGTGCGGCTGCATCTGCTGGGTGAGGCGCAGCAGCTGGGCCTCGCGCAGCGAGGCGTTGACGCGCTCCACGCGCAGCTTCTCGTTCTGCATCGCGTGATACGACAGCACGCCGAACATGATGGTGGCGAAGATGCTGAAGAAGACCGTCATCTTCACGTCTTCGTACAGGAATGTTTGCGGCCAGGGCAGGTGGGTGTAGGTTTCGCCGGCCAGCGCGTAGACGCCAAAGCGGATGCCGAAGGCGACCGGCACGAACAGCACCCAGTACACCGGCAGCCACGCCAGCTGGCGCGCGAACCATTGCAGCGGCTGCGCCAGCAAATGGTCGTAGCGGCGCGTGTAGTGGCGCTGGGCCAGCAGCAGCAGGGTGCCGGTCAGCGCGGACGAGGTCTCCCACACAATCGGCTTCCACACGCCGTGGTCGTGGTCGCGCAGGTATTCCTGAACGGCGGTGACGTTCATCAGCAGCCAGAACAAAATCCAGGCGGCTGCGATGGTGGTTTGTGTGCGCTTCGGTAGCATGGCCCAGATGATTGCCGATTCTTATCGATACGTCAACGGCCGATCGACGGGCAGGCGACGGCCATGCTTGGGTTAATTGTCGCGCGCGATTTTCCTGAAGTTCGCCAAGGCGGCGTCATAGGCCTGCGCTGGCGGCACGGCCAGGTCTGGCTGGACGCCGGTGCGTTCCCAGTTTGCCTGGGTGAGCGGGCTGACGGTCCGGCCGACGGCCACAAACGCAATCAGATGGTGCGACACCGGCTGGCCGAACTGTTTGTGCGCGCCGCCTGCGGTCTTGCTGCCGACGATGGTTGCGCGTTTCATTTGTTGTAGGCCATAGGCGAACGATTCGGATGCCGAGACGGTTTCCTCGTCGACGAGGACGTAGACAGGCCGCTTGCTGCCATAGCGCGGTCCGGCCAACGTCGGGGTGGTGATGAAGGAGTCGGTTACCTTGCCTGCACGGTCCAGCTCATCGAGCAGATGCACGGGTTTGTCATCGAAGAGATAGCTGGAAAGCAGCGTCGCCATTTGCGGCATGCCGCCCTGGCTGTTTCGCAGGTCGATGATCATGGCCTGGCTGGCGGCGGCTTGCGACATGACCTTGGCCACCGCCTCCGCGGCAAATCGGTCTACGGGCGCGAAACGGCTCACTTGCAGATAGGCCACCTTGTTTTTGATGTCGAATTTTGCCATGCCGTAGTTATCCGGGCCCGGACGAGGCGCAGGCGGTGCGGCCGGGGTTGCCGGAGATGGTGGCGGCTCGTCGAGCAGGTCAAAGTCCACGTACATCAAGCCGTTGTGCAAGTCAGGCACGACGGCGTCGAGGCTCGCCTGAACTTTGTCCACGAGTTCTTTCTCGCCCAGATTGGCATAGTCGCCGCGCTTGAGGTGGTCGCGCAGGCTGTCGGCCATCAGCTTGCCTTTATCGGCGAACACGTAGCTGTCTTCCAGGCGCTGCGCATATTCCGTAATGACTTTGGTTCGGACCGTATCGTCGAACGCAGCCTCGGACGCGCCACGCGCCGCGCCGGAAGCGATTGCAAATGCCGAGGCGATCAGCGCCGCAAAAAATGGAATTTTTTTCATCGTGGTTTTAGAATTCGGCTTGTTGAAATGGTCATATTAGCATTATTTACATAAGCAATTATGTATTTTTCAAGCCACCCGGTCAGGCTGGGCGTCAGCGGTAGCGCGCTTCCATCAGGTCGATCTCGCGCACCAGCTTGCGCGAGATCTCGTCGGAGATGTGGTCGTGCCGCGCCAGCTCGTAGATGGTGTGCCGTTCCGCTTCCAGCGCCGCCAGCCGCAGTTCCTTCTCGGCGTGGTCGGTCTTGCGCCAGGCCGCGACGTTGGCGGGATCGACTTCGCGCAGCTTGTGCTGGTAGAACGCGATGATGCGCGCCGCCGCCTGCGGGTACACCTCCGGGTCGATGCAGGACTCGGCCTCCATCCGGGCGATCTGGGTCTGCTCGATGGCGACGATGGCGGCCGCGCGCCGCGCCAGGTCTTCCTCCTGCTGCTCCTCCGGCGAGGCCGGGAAGGTCATGCCGGCCAGCAGGCGCGGCAGGCCCAGGCTGGCCGTCAGCAGCGAGATCAGGATCACCGAGCAGGCCAGGAAGATGGTCAGCGCGCGCGCCGGGAAGGGCGCGCCGTCGGGCATGGCCAGCGGCAGCGTCAGCACGCCCGCCAGCGTGATGGCGCCGCGCGCGCCGGCCAGCGTGGTTGCCAGCAGCAGGCGCGGATTGATCTTCATGCGCGGCTCGTTGCGCATCCGCTGCTTGTAGATGGTCAGCCGCAGCGAGGCCCACACCCACAGCATGCGCAGCACCAGCAGGCCGACGTTGATGGCTACCGCATACACGGCCAGCCACCACGGATTCAAATGGCCGCTCTCCTCGATGGTGGCGCTGGCGCCGCGGAAGATGTCCGGCAGCTGCTCGCCCAGCAGCACGAACATGATGCCGTTCAGCGCGAACTGCACCGAGTCCCACACGGCCGAGCGCTGGATGCGGGTGTTGGCCAGCGTGTGGCCGCCGAGCTCCGCGTAGCTCATGGTGATGCCGGCCGCCACCGCCGCCAGGATGCCGGAGGCGTGCAGGCGCTCCGCCACCAGGTAGGCGCCGAACGGCAGCAGCAGGCTGACCAGGATGGGCGAGCCCACCGGTTCGCCGTAGCGGCAGCTGAGCCAGTACTGCATGCGCGTCACCAGCATGGTCACCACGACCCCGGCGCCGATGCCGGCCGCGACCAGCCAGACGAAGGTGAGGGCGGCGGTGCTGACCGAGAATGCGCCGGTCAGCGCGGCCGCCACGGCGAAGCGGAAGCACACCAGGCCGGAGGCGTCGTTCAGCAGCGATTCGCCCTCCAGGATGTGCATCAGGCGCTTGGGGATGGGCGTGGTGGCGGCGATGGCGCTGACCGCGATCGGATCGGTCGGCGAAATGATGGCGGCCAGCGCGAAGGCCACCGGCAGCGGCATGGCGGGGATCAGCCAGTGGATCAGGAAGCCGGCGCCGATGACGGTGAAGATGACCAGCCCCAGCGCCAGCTCAAGTATGGTGCCCTTGTCGCGCAGCAGGCCGCTCTTGGGGATGCGCCAGCCGTCCAGGAACAGCAGCGGCGGCAGGAACACCAGGAAGAACAGGTCCGGCTCCAGGTCGACGCCGCGGGTGGACTTGGCGGCGATCAGCGCGCCCAGCGCGATCTGCACCAGCGGCAGCGGCACCGCGCGCGGCAGGAAGCGGGTCAGATAGGCGCTGGCCACCACCGCCAGCAGCATCACCAGCACGACTTCGATCGAATCCATCCCCATTCCTTTAACATTGCGAAATGTTTGCCAGCTTACACTATCGATGATTTTGTAAAAAGTTGAAGCGGAGCACTAGTAAAACGGACATCTTTCTGTCATAATTTCGTCTTCTGCGGGAGTAGCTCAGTTGGTAGAGCGCAACCTTGCCAAGGTTGAGGTCGAGAGTTCGAGACTCTTCTCCCGCTCCAGAATTCGGTAGCACATTAAAAGGAAGCCTGAGGGCTTCCTTTTTTTACGTCCGTATCTGGTCCACAGTGCCGGCAAACGTTGTATCTCGTGCTGCAAAACAATATCTGCGTGGGCAAAGTGTGACGCTGGGAGTCGCAGCCGTTATACTTGCTACGGAGCTACCACCGACGGAGACGAAATCTATGAAATCAGTTCAACAGGAAGTTGATGAGCGCAGTAACCTGACCAACTCCAATAAATTCGAACTGCTACTGTTCCGCCTTGGCGCCGACGCCAACGGTGAACATTCCGAGTTGTTCGGTATTAACGTCTTCAAAATCCGCGAAATTGTCGCGATGCCGGAAGTGACCGCAGTGGCCGGATCCCCGCCACATATGCTGGGCGTCGTCAATCTGCGCGGACAAATCATCACGGTGCTGGATTTGCCAGGCATCGTCGGTGTGACCCCCAAAACTGGTCTGAATATCATGTTGGTGACGGAATTCGCCCGCACCACCCAAGCGTTTGCCGTGGAATCGGTGGATGAAATCGTGCGCCTCGACTGGAGCCAGGTGCTGACCGCCGAAGGCACGGCCGGCGGCAAGGTCACCAGTATCGCGCGCGTCGACGGCGACGTGCAGAACACCCGCCTGGCGCAGGTGCTGGACGTGGAAACCATCCTGCGCGAGCTGGTGCCGCCCGAAGGCAAGGACGTCGATCCGGAAACCATCGGCCCGAAAGTCATGCTCAAGCCGGGCGCGGTGATCCTGGCGGCGGATGATTCCGTGGTCGCCCGCAACCTGATCGAGAAGGGCCTGGAAGCGATGGGGGTGCACTTCATCATGACCAAGTCCGGCAAGGAAGCGTGGGATCGCCTGCAGCACATTGCCGACGGCGCCAAAGCCGAAGGCGTGCCGATCACCGACCGCGTGGCCATGGTGCTGACCGACCTGGAGATGCCGGAGATGGACGGCTTCACGCTGACCCGCCTGATCAAGCAGGATGCGCGCTTCTCCAAGATTCCGGTCGTGATCCACTCCTCGTTGTCGGGCAAGACCAACGAAGACCACGTCAAGGGCGTGGGCGCGGACGCGTACGTGGCCAAGTTCTCCGCCGAGGACCTGGCGGGCACCATCCGCACCGTGCTGGGCAAAGCTGCGGCGTAAGCACGCCGGCGCGAACAAGGGTACTATCGAAGGGCCGTGACGGCGACGTCACGGCCCTTTTTTTGTTTTTCATTTCTCGAAAGGACATACCGTGGCAGCTAAGAAAATACTGTTTCTGACCGGCGACTTTGCAGAGGACTACGAAACGATGGTGCCATTCCAGGCGCTGCAGATGGTGGGGCATACGGTGCACGCGGTGTGCCCGGACAAGCGGGCCGGCGACACCATCAAAACTGCCATCCACGACTTCGAAGGCGACCAGACCTACACCGAGAAACCGGGCCACCTGTTCGCCCTCAACGCCAATTTCGCCGATGTCGACGTGGCCAAATACGATGGCTTGATGATCGCCGGCGGCCGCGCGCCGGAATACCTGCGGCTCAATCCGCGCGTGATCGAGATCGTGCAGCAGTTCGCCGCCGCGAACAAGCCGATCGCCGCCGTTTGCCACGGCGCGCAACTGCTGGCGGCGGCCGACGTCATCCGCGGCAAGACCATCTCGGCCTATCCGGCCTGCTCGCCGGAAGTCCGGCTGGCCGGCGCCAGCTACGCCGACATTCCGGTGGACCAGGCTGTCACCGACGGCAACTTCGTCACCGCGCCGGCCTGGCCGGCGCACCCGGCGTGGCTGGGGCAGTTCCTGCAACGGCTGGGCACGGAAATCAAGCTATAACCTCGTCATTCCGCAGCGGCGGTCCCTACAGCGCCGCCAGGCAGCGCGCATGGAAGCGGATGTGGTCTTCCATGAAGCTGGCGATGAAGTAGTAGCCGTGGTCGTAACGCGCATGCCGCCGCAGTTCCAGCGGCTGCGCGGCGGTGCGGCAGGCCGCCTCGAACACTTCCGGATACAGCTGCTCCTTGAGGAACTTGTCGCCCAGGCCCTGGTCTATCAGGATGCCGGCCGGGAAGGGCGTGTGCAAGCGCGCCATCAGCAGGCTGGCGTCGTGCTGTTCCCATGCGCCGGGGTTGTCGCCGAGGTAGCCGCTGAAGGCCTTCTTACCCCAGGGGCACATCGACGGCGCGGCGATCGGCGCGAAGGCGGAGACGGAACGGAACAGGTCCGGCCGTTTTAACGCGATCGTCAACGCGCCGTGGCCGCCCATCGAGTGGCCGAAGATGCCGATGCGTTCGGCGTCCACAGGCAGTTCCCGCACCACCAGTTCGCGCAGCTCGTGGATGTAGCTGTACATGCGGTAGTGCGTGGTCCATGGTTCTTGCGTGGCGTCGAGGTAGAAGCCGGCGCCGACGCCGAAATCCCAGTTGTCCGTCTCGCCATCGACGCCGGCGCCGCGCGGGCTGGTGTCCGGCGCGATCAGGATCAGGCCCGCTTCGGCCGCGGCGCGCTGGGCCCCGGCCTTGATCATGAAAGTCTCTTCGTTGCAGGTCAGTCCGGCCAGGTAGAACAGCGCGGGCACGCGGCCTTCGGCGGCCTTGACTGGAATGAAAACGGCGAAGCGCATCGGCAGGCCGATCTCGCGCGAGGCGTGTTGGTAGAAGCGCTGCACGCCGCCAAAACAGGCGTGTTCGCTGATCAGTTCAAGCATGGTGATCCTTTATGTTTCTTAGCGCACAGTCAAAACGCGAACAATTGTACAGAATTGTACAAGTATCTTTTAAAAGGAGAAGTACATGCCGGATATTCAGGTCTTTATGGCCGAACTGGGCTGGCCACTGGCGATTGCGCTGGCCTGGCTGTCAGGAGAGTTCATCCACCGCTGGACCCGCTTGCCGCGCATCAGCGTCTACGGCCTGGTCGGCTTCCTGATGGCGCAGGCCTTTCCGGCCGCGCTGAGCAGCGGCGCATCGAGCACGGTGACCTTGCTGGCCAACCTGGCTTTCGGACTGATACTGTTTGAATTCGGTTATCGCATCAATCTGCACTGGCTGCGCATCAATCCCTGGATCGCGGTCAGCGGGCTGGCCGAATCGGCCGCCACCTTCGGCGTGGTCTATCTGATTTCACACCTGACCGGCATGCCGCCGCTGACCTCGTTGTTACTGGCGTCGCTGGCCATGTCGACCTCGCCGGCCGGCGTGCTGCGCGTGATCAACGAGGAGGACAGCTCGGGGCAGGTGACCGAGCGCGTGCTGCACCTGGTGGCCATCAACTGCGTGCTGGCCGTGTTCGTGTTCAAGGTGGTGGTCGGCTTCTGGGTGTTCCAGACTTCCGGCAGCCTGACGCAGGCGGTGTCGCATAGCCTGATCGAACTGCTGATGTCGGCCGTGATGGGCGCGGCGATGGGCTTTGTGGTGCCGGCCGTGCTGCGTCGCCTGGGCGCGATGGCGCAGGACGGCACCATCGCCTTCGCCATGGGCGTGGTGCTGCTGGTGGCGCTGGCGCACGCGTTCGACGTCTCGCCGGTGCTGGCCACGCTGACCTTCGGCCTGGCCGCGCGCCACAGCCGGGTGGCCTTCAGCCGCACCGAGCGCAACTTCGGCGGCATCGGCGAACTGCTGACGGTGCTGCTGTTCGTGTTCGCCGTCTCCACGCTGGAGTGGGAGCGCGTGGTGGCCGGCGCCGGCCTGGGCGTGGTGCTGCTGCTGGTGCGCTTCTTCGTCAAGGCGGTCGCCGTGGCGGCGTTTGCGCATGTCGGCGGCATCTCGTGGCGCAAGGGCCTGCTGACCGGGATCGCGCTGTCGCCGATGTCGGTATTTGTCACGCTGCTGCTGGAGCAGACCCGCTACATGGGCATCGTGCTGGTCGACGAACTGGCCGCGCTGGCGGCGATGACGCTGTTGCTGGAAGTGGTAGGCCCCATCATCACGCAGCGCGCGCTGATCTGGGCGAATGAAACCGCCGCTAAAGAGGAGCATTGACATGCCATTGGAACCCTTCAAATCATCGCAGCCGCTCACCATGGGCGTGGAGCTGGAGCTGCAACTGGTCAGCCTGTCGGACTTCGACCTGACCGCGTCGAGCCCGGACTTGCTGCACCTGCTGAGCCGCAAGCCGTTTCCCGGCAACGTCACGCCGGAAATCACCGAGAGCATGATCGAGATTAACAGCGACGTGCACACGCATCACAGCGAGCTGGTGGCGCAGCTGCAGGTGATCCGCGATACGCTGGTGCAGGCCGGCGAGCAGCTCAACATCGGCATCTGCGGCGGCGGCACGCATCCGTTCCAGAAATGGTCGGACCGCAGGATCTTTGCCAAGCCGCGCTTCAAGGAAGTGTCGGAGCTGTACGGTTATCTGGCTAAACAGTTTACGATTTTTGGCCAGCACGTGCACATCGGCTGCGCCTCGGGCGACGATGCGCTGTTCCTGCTGCATTCGCTGAGCCGCTACGTGCCGCACTTCATCGCGCTGTCGTCGTCGTCGCCCTACGTGCAGGGCAACGACACGCTGTTCAACTCGGCGCGGCTGAACTCCGTGTTCGCCTTCCCGATGAGCGGGCGGGCGCCGTTCACGCAAAGCTGGTCGACCTTCGAGCACGAGTACTTCGCCAAGATGGAGCACACCGGCGTCATCAAGAGCATGAAGGACTTTTACTGGGATATCCGGCCCAAGCCGGAGTACGGCACCATCGAGCTGCGCGTGTGCGACACGCCGCTGACGGTGGAGCGGGCGGCGGCGCTGGCCGTGTATCTGCAGGCGCTGTGCCGCTACCTGCTGGAGCGGCGCGAGGCGGCGCCGGTGGAGGACGATTACCTGGTCTACAACTACAACCGCTTCCAGGCCTGCCGTTTCGGCCTGGACGGCACGCTGGTGCATCCGAAGACCTACGAGAGCCTGTCGCTGCGCGAGGACATCCTGACCACGCTGCGCAAGATGGAGCCGCACGGCGCGGCGCTGGGCGGCACGGCGGGCCTGCAGCATCTGGTGCAGGTCACGCACGAGGGCAGCGACGCCCACTATCTGCGCCAGCAGTTCGAGCGCAGCGGCAGCGCCGAGGGCATGGTCGACGCGGCGATCCAGCGCTTCCGGGGCGCATGATTATCTGGCGGTGATCGCCTTGTTCAGGCGGTTGATGACGTCGTCCGGCACGCCCTTGCTGCACATGATGTGGCGTTCCAGCCCTTGCGGCATGTCGTGGAAGTGCAGCAGGCGCAGGTTGCCGGTCTCGGCCGCGGAATGGTTGGTCATGATGTAGTTGCCTTCGACTGCGGAGACGAACATCATGTCCGCCGCGCCCTTGCTGATCGACTGCGCCATCTTGCCGGTGGTCGCCGTGGAAATGGCCAGCGTGGCCTTGCGCGGCGCCAGCAGCTTGTCCAGCTCGCGGCCGTAGGAGTAATTGTCCTTGACCAGGATGCGTAGTTCCGGCCGTTGCAGCAGCTGGTGCAGCGAGCTGTCGCCGTGCGCGGCCACGGCGGCGCTGGTCAGCACCCTCCAATCATTGTCGCGGTAGATCGGTTTGGTGAATTTGGCAAAGCCTTCCCGCTCGGCGGTCCGGAACCAGCCGATCGCGCAGTTCAGCGAGTTGGCGTCGTGGATCATCAGCAGTTGGCGGTTGGTCGGCAGGTTTTGCCAGACCACGGGAATGCCGGCGGCCTGGAAGGCCTTGACGGTGGGCGTGCCGGTCAGGCCTCCTGGCATCCCTCCCGGCATGGCTACCATGTAGGGCGGGCGTTCGTTGTAGGCGATATTGATGGCGTTGTCGGCGGCGCAGGGTAGTATCAGGCAGCTGACGGCGATCATGGTGGCGCTACGCAGGCACGTCATGGGAGGCCTCATCGGGTGTATTCCGTGAGTTTACACCCGGCAAGCAGTCTCGGCCAATTTTTTCGCGGCGCCGCTAGAAGCGCGTTTCACGCGCCACGCGCAGGAAATTGTCGAGGATGGCGGTGCAGTCGAGCAGTTCGACGCCGCCGGCCTGGTGGAATTCCGGGTGCCATTGCAGGCCCATGACGAAGGGCGCCTTGCGGTAGCGGATCGCTTCCACCATATTGTCCGGCACCGACAGCGCCTCCACCGCCATGTCGCGGCCCAGCGTCTTGACGGCCTGGTGGTGGATGGAGTTGACCAGGCCGGCGCTCCTGCCCTTGAACAGCTTGGCCAGCGAGGAATTGGCCGGGAAGCTGACCTGGTGGCGGTTGCGGTCGTAGTCCTCGTTGACGTGGGCCAGCGAGTCGGGCACGTCGGAGGCGATGTCCTGGTACAGCGTGCCGCCGAAGGCCACGTTGATCAGCTGGCAGCCGCGGCAGATGCCCAGCACCGGCTTGCCCGCCTCGACGAATTCATGCAGCAGCTCCAGCTCGTACATGTCGCGCGCGCGGTCGCCGCTCCATTCGGGGCGGGTCGGCGTTTCCGAATAGCTTTGCGGCGAGACGTCGGCGCCGCCCTGCAGCACCAGGCCGTCCAGGTGCTTGGCGTAGTCGCGCAGGCGGATGTTGGACGGGTGCAGCAGGCCGTCGGTGTTGACGGTCGGGATCATGAACACCAGCACGTCGCGCGACATCACCCATTGCGCGATGGACTCTTCCAGGTATTGCAGGTTCTTGCTGCGCAGGCCGGTGGCGCCGGGCTCCGGATGGAAGATGCGGGCCGAGACGCCGATATGCAGCGGCCGCTGGATGATGTGGCGCGTGACGGCGGCGGCCACGCGCCGGTAGCGCGCCATCAGCACACGGCCCCACAGGCTGAAGATGGTGTCGCCGGGATCCAGGTAGCTCGGCGTGCCGATGTCCGGCCGCGCGCGCCGGTCGCGATCGCCGCTGCGCCGACGCCGCGTTGGCTGTGCCTGGTCCTTGTCGTCCGCTCCCGCGCTCATGCCGTCCTCGTGCACTGTCTACAGGATAGCAGTGTGCCACATGCCGGCGCCATCAGTCGCCCGCTAGGACGCGGGGTTGAGCTCGTGCACCAGGGCGTCGGCGAAGGCGGTCACCAGCGGCTCGGCCTCGCGGCGGCTGGCCAGGCCGACCTTGGTGACCAGGCCGCCGCGCGACAGCGGAATGAAGCGCACGCCGGCCGGCGCCATCAGCCGCATGCACTCCGGCACGATGGCGATGCCGAGGTTGGCTTCGATCAGGCTCAGTTGCGACGACTTGCGCGACAGCACCCGCGCCGGCGTCGGGAAGAAGCCCTGGTCCAGGCACAGGTTGGCCACCAGGTAGCTCAGGCCGCCCCGGTCCTTGTGCGGGATGGAGATGAACGGCTCCTTGCTCAGGCTGGGCAGTTCGATGTTGTCCAGCGCCGCCAGCGGCGAGTGCTGCGACACCGCCACCATCAGCCGCTCGGTGGTCAGCTCGCGCACCTGGATGTGCGGATACTTGCGCAAGGTCGGCATGCGGATCAGGCCGATGTCGGCGCGGCCTTCCTCGATGTCCATGGTCTGGTCTTCCGACGGCGCCATCGAGATCTCCAATGTCGCGCCGGGGAACTGCACCAGCAGCCGGCTCAGGGCGGCCGTCATCGCTGGCGTCAGGATCACCGAACTGGAGTGCTGCAAACGGATCAGGCCTTGCGCGCCCAGGCCTACTTGCCGGGCCTGGACGACGGTGTGGTCGATGTCTTCAAGGATGCGTTTGCTGCGTTCGAAGAACAGCCGCCCGGCCGGCGTCAGCAGGATGTGGCGCGAGTCGCGCGTGAGCAGCTGGGTCTGGAGTTCGTCCTCCAGCTCCTTGATCTGCCGGCTCAGCGCCGATTGCGCGACGTACAGTTTTTCCGCCGCGCGCGAGTAGCTGCCGGCCTCCACGATCTCGACAAAATATTTAAACTGTTTAAGGGAAATCACCGCTATGCCGTTTCGAGATAGTTGTACGCCGTATTTGATATTGGATTGATCAACGGTGCGCCGTTACAGTGAAGCGTCTCTTCACCATCTACGGGGAACCGCCATGTTGGAACTCATCGGAATAATCGGCGTGGTCGTGAGTATTGCATTGAAACTAATATTCGTCCAGATCGGCGGGACGAGCGGTGTGGGAGATAAAGAGGATTGATCGGTCGATGTGGCGTTGTCCTGCTGGATGGGGCCGGCCTTCGCATATACGCTGGTGTCGTTCTGTTTCGCCGGCTGCCAGTATCTGGCTCAACTTTAGCGAGGTGCTGAAATAGCCCCCTGATTCACCGGACACAGCCTATGCGCTATTCTTACGGATAGGAATAGGACTGTGCATATGACTAGGAACAAGCAAACAATCGAGGTTGTAACGATTAGCCAGGAGCGCCGCAGGCGCTGGTCAGCCGATGAGAAGGCGGCGCTGGTGCGCGAGACATACGAGCCAGGCATGACCGTCTCGCTGGTCGCCCGCAAGCACGGCGTCGGCGCCAGCCAGCTGTTCAACTGGCGCAAGCTGGAGCGCGAAGGCGCGCTCACAGCGGTCTCTGCAGGTGAATCGGTGGTGCCGGCAAGCGAGCTGGCTGCGGCCCGCGCCCAGATCGCCCAGCTGCAACGGATGCTGGGTAAGAAGACGATGGAAGCGGAGATCCTGAAGGAGGCAGTCGAGTTCGCTCGCGAAAAAAAGTGGATTGCGCGCTCGCCCTTGTTAGACAAGGACGGCCAGTAAAGGCGGTCTGTTCGGCACTGGGCGTGGCGCGCTCGAATGTATGCACCAGGGCGGCGCGCCCGACCGACTGGGTTGACGGCCGTACCGTGCAGACGTTCCACCAGCCTGCCGACGCCATCTTGGTCGACGCGGTGCGCGCCGAAATCACGGCACTGCCGACTTACGGCTATCGCAGGGCGGGTGCCTTGGTGAATCGAACACGTGCTTTGATGGGCCTGCAGTCGATCAACCACAAGCGATTTTATCGGGTAATGAAGGAGCACCGCCTGTTGCTGCCGAAGGCGCCTAAACGCCGCGTCAGCAACCGCGTTCACGACGGCGTCGTGGCCGTGGCCGAGCCGAATCAGCGCTGGTGTTCGGACGGATTCGAGATCGCTTGCGACAATGGAGAGGTGGTCACAGGTGTGTTCATGAAGGACTGCTGTGATCGCGAAATCATTGCGTGGCGTGCCTGGGCTGAACGTGGCTTGCCTGGCGAGCCAGTACGCGACATGTTGGTGGAAGCGGTCGAGGCTCGGTTTGGCCAGGCCAGCATCGGCTCTGCGAAGCTGGAATTCTTGAGCGACAATGGCGGCGCCTACCGGGCCCATGAAACGCATGCTCTGGTGCGCGCATTGGGCTTGGAGCCGATTCATACACCAGTGTGCAGCCCGCAGTCGAACGGGATCGCCGAGAGCTTCGTGAACACGTTTAAACGGGACTACGTCAGCCTGATGGACCGCAGCAATGCCAAAGTCGTTCTCGCTCAACTGCCAGACGCTTTTTTGCATTTCAATGAGGTTCATCCGCACTCGTCGTTGAAGTTGAAATCGCCTCGCTTGTTCAGGAGGGAGCTGGCGCGCCGGGCTCAGGAAAGCGGCGCTAACTAAGCGATAAGCTGTGTCCGGTTATACGGGGGCAAGATCAGTGCTATGATTTGGACTTTCGACCAGTTTGAGTGAGTGCGCCTGCGAAAAAGACCGAGAGCTTGGTCAAGACCACGGAGTACAAGGCCTGGAGCCGCATTATGCGAGTAGTGCCCACACCGAAGTCAAAAAACTATATCCTTGAGTTGGACATTTTCCAGCCCATGCGGGAGTTCCGGAATTGAGAATGTGCGGCCAAATCGAACGGCGTCAAGTTTTCGCGGCGAGGCGGTTTCGGCATTGAGAAACGAAATGGAGAAAGAATGAAACCGGGCAAGGAACTCATCAAGTCTGCGGTGAAGAGCAAGAATTCAGCCGACCTAGCGGCGAGGCTCGGTGAGGTGGCTCTGGATTCGCTGCTTACTCCAGGGTTACTACGCGAGATCCCCGTGATAGGGACCGCTATTGGCCTCTTCAAGGCGGGTAACGACGTCGCCGCCTACTTCTTCGCAAGGAAAATTTCTTTGTTTCTGAACGAGGTCGAGTCGATTTCAGCCGAAGAGCGTCAGGCGTTTTTCGAAGAGAAATGCGGAGAGAAGAACGCTGACGAGATCGGCGAGGTGACATTGCTGCTGCTTGATAAGGCGGACAACCTGGTTTTGGCGAAGTACCTCGGAAGGGCTTTCGCGCTGATGGTCAAAAGCCAGATATCTCGCCAGGCATTCGATATCTACGCTTTCACTATCCGGGACCTGAATCCCTATTTGATAGGACAACTTACGCAGATATATGCATACGAAATCGGGAGCGCGTTCGACGTCCCCGCAGCTGTCCAGCTTTCGAACTACGGACTTATGGACATCACTTTCAGTAATGCGATTACGAATGGGCAGACCATGCAACGGGTGTGCAAGACAACAGCTCATGGGAAGCAGTTCTTCGAATACATCATCGGCCCGGACGTAGTCCGATAACACTTGCAGCATACGGTACCGCACGCTTACCGAGCGCAGCGCGACTTCTCGAATCCTTGCTTAGTCCGGCCTTCTCGGGGCAAAAACTGCCGTGTGCTCACTTACCCAGCGGAGTACCCCTCCCGGCAATACCACTCGCTGTTCGCCAACGCCTGGTAAAGCGCTGTTCTCCAGCAGTTCATATGGAGGCTGCGGTGAACTGCCGCATACTCGGCAAGCCGGGCTCGCCGTGAGTCCTCTGTCGGACAAAACATAGATAGGGTCTGGCGGAGCGCGGCCAGTTCGCTGGTAGCTTGCACGCCGAACCTCCTTGAAAGTTGGAACCCCGAGAAGTGAGATGCCACGCGCTCTTTCGAGACCTCGTCCCATTGGTATGGCGGCGATACGTAATATCTGACCGTAGGCGGAGAGGTTTCCCGCACATCGGCAAACATCCATTGCTCCGAAACGTAATGCCCTTGGTCGTAGTACGGGTGAAGCGGCTGCTCGCCCGCTGTGGTCGCGACTGAATCCAGCTTCCCGTGGTTACAGCTCTTACATGCCGGAACGAGGTTATAAGGCAGCACAGAAAACTGAGGAAATCCAGCCTTATTCAGGTAGTGGTCCAAGGTTTCCGCTTGGCCGAAACCACATGAAGGACAAAGGCCAAGCGGCGCGCGATCAAGTAGGGCCTGATAGATGTCCCTGGCCTGTTTACTCTTCGCGACCATATGGCTGGTGTACACGTTCTTCAGCTCGGCCTTGGTGACCATGCCGCGCACAACAACGTCGTTTCCGTTAGTGTCGGCAGCAATCCTAAAAAGCTGCGCAGCACTCGCCCTCCCGTCGTAGTCGACCCCTTCTGCGAACAGAGTTGCGGCAATAGCAATAAGCCGTTCCTGAAGGCCGTGGTTCGCTATGCTTCCGACGCACTTACCAAAAACATCGTTCGCATCCTGCGTAGGCTTCTGCATTGCGCGCATTAGCCACCTGCCTTTAAAGAATTCCTCTCGGTCACCAGGGACATCAGCAGTGCCCGGCCCTCAAACCCTATCTGTCCGCCAAATTCTTGAACGATCTGCTCGAAGCTCTTCCCCTCCGCGACCGACCGAGCCAAGACATCATGGAACCCTGATTTAGTCACCTCAAGACCGAAGACCTCCCTTGTGAGCGTTCCGACGTTCTCGCCAAAGGTCTCGAGCTCTGGACGGTCGACTTGTGCCGAAAGCCGCGTCCTGCGCATTTTCCACACGCAGCTCTTTGGCACTTCCTGTAATACGACAGGCGAATGCGTGGCTATGATCGCGACGCCGTTGATCTTGTGAAGCAGATCGGAGAGCGCCCGGGTGAACGCTGACAAAAGGGGAGGATGGAGATGGCTTTCCGGCTCGTCCATGAGGACAAGGGTTTTTTCCTCGGCTTTCTCAATGAGGCGAGTAATTGTTAGCAAAACTATTGCGTGGCCCGAGCTCATCTTAAGGAAGACTTTTGCTGCGCGCTTCTTTAAGTCTTCCTGATCGTTAATCTCAACCAACCGGGCCAAATCCATTTCCCGGAAGTTCGTGTCGGATTCCAGGAAACGGATCGCTGTAAGCCATCGCTCTCTTTTCAGTGACAGGCCAAAGCACCCCATCAGGCTGGACAGGAAATCCTTCCCGAGATCAGGAAGATCCTTGTGCTTGCTCGTCCGCATCTTGCCATCCGAGCGCACCTCCTTTAACCCGATGTAGGAGTACCTCAATTGGCTGGCTCCGTCGTTCCGGTCTTGGGGCGGATGGAAAGGGTCGAACGCGCTGAACGAAACGGAAACGGCGCCTGAAAAGTAACCGTTACCGATTAAGGTCGGTTGCGGCTGGGCTGCCATATCGAAGAAGTAACCGGAGCCATCGACATTTTCGCGCTCGTTCGTCAGTGAAGCGATCATTCCGTTCAACAGCGTGGTTTTTCCGATCCCGTTCCGTCCGATGAGGACGTGGATGTTCTGCGAAGGCTTGACGTTCGGGTAGACGTCGAACGTAAGGGAGAACTCGGCATGCTCGGCTTTCTGTTGTGTACGATAGCCGAAATGGTATTCTGTCCGCACAGCACCTCCGTCGATAACGCGTCGGAACTGTTCGTTAATGGACGCATAATTCACGGACCTGAGCAACGACGTAATGAAGACGTCCTGCTCCATTGCTGCGGATAGGGCCTCGATGGTACGAACTACGTCGCACAAGGCTGCTAGGATCTCTTCGCGGTACTCGCCGGGCAGGGCGCGGAGTGCGCTGTAGTACTCTATGCTTTGCCCGAGCGAGAAGAAGTTGCTCGGTAAGCTGTCGAATTCGTCCGGCATATGCTCGGCGGTCCAGCCTTTACCTTGGCCAACATAGCCGATCTTCACGTCGCCGATTTTATGGGCGTTACCAGCCGAATCGACGAACGTTGCGTGAAACGTGGTTTTAAAGCTGTAGTCGTCCCAGTTGTTCAGGGAGAGGTAGACGATGTTTCGCTCGCTTCCCACGCCTTGCCTTGACGTGTCTTTTTTGAATTTCAGTGCCATGCAGTGCCTTTTAAAATAGATGTCTAGCGAGATGGCTACCAGCGCCTCTAGCCATTCTATCCAATAAATGCCTTCCGCTAACTGCATATGACATCTGAGGCGACTTTGAACAGGCGACCTGTCCTTGACGCCTCCATCTAGATGCAGGCTGCGCACGTTCTTGATCGAAATCGTAAGCGAGGAGGTCGCGGCCAACTCGTTGTTCCTAGCCTTGTGCAATATTGCAAAAAGTTGGAGAATGCCGCAACGAACATGGAAGCAGGCAGCCGTTGGGCTGCAGTGTGTTCCCACCCCTGTCTCATCGGCGCGACTTACTCGCGCCCTCCGCAACAACCTATAAAAGGACTTACTTCTTGAACCTGCGCTATTACGCATTCGCTCTCGCCGGTTTGCTTCACCTGCATACCTTCGCCGCTGCCAACCCCGACCACGTGCGCGCCATCGTCGATGAAGCCGTCAAGCCCGTGATGGCGGAATTCGATGTGCCGGGCATGGCCATCGCAGTCACCATCGATGGCAAATCGATGTTCTTCAACTATGGCCTGGCTTCCCGCGAGGACAAGTCGCCGGTCAACGAGCGCACGCTATTCGAGCTAGGCTCAATCAGCAAGACCTTCACCGCGACGCTTGCTGCGCAGGCGATCGACCAGGGCAAGCTGTCGCTTGCCGACCATCCCGGCAAATTCCTTCCGGCCCTGAAAGGCCATGCGATCGACCGGGCGACGGTGCTGCACCTGGGGACCTATAGCGCCGGCGGCTTGCCCCTGCAGCTGCCTGACGCGGTGGAAAATGATGCGCAACTGGTCCGTTATTACCAGCATTGGAAGCCAGTCGCCGCGCCAGGCAAGCTGCGCGAATATTCGAATCCAAGCCTGGGCCTGTTTGGCCGTGTGACTGCGCTGGCGCTAAACAAGGATTTTGCCGATGCAATGCAAAACCAGCTGTTCCCGCAGCTCGGCTTGCACAGCACCTATATGCGCGTACCGGAAGCCGCCATGCCCAGCTATGCCTGGGGCTACAACAAAGCCAACAAGCCGGGGCGCGTCCACCCCGACGAAGTGCTCGCGCCTGAAACGTATGGCGTCAAATCCAGTGCCGCCGACATGATTCGCTATGTGCAGCTCAATATCGACCCGAGCGCGCTTGATGCACCGGTGCGCCGCGCGATCGATGGCACGCATGTGGGCTACTTGAAGTCCGGTGAACTGGTGCAAGGATTGGGTTGGGAGCAGTATGCCTGGCCAATCTCGCAGGAACGCCTTTTATCCGGAAATTCGCAGAAGATGATCTGGGAAGGGAACCCGGCGCAGTTGCTCGCCAAGCCGCAGTTACCGGCCGGCCCCACGCTTTTCAATAAGACCGGCTCCACCTCGAATTTTGGCGCCTACGTCGCCTTTGTCCCCGCGCAGCGGATCGGCGTGGTGATCCTCGCGAACCGCAACTACCCGATTCCCGCGCGCGTCAAGGCTGGCTACGTCATTCTTGAACAGCTGGCGAAGCTGCACGCTGAATAGGGACGCAGGTACCTTAACGGGCAAAGTAAAGATCGTGCAGGTGCTGGAGTTCGACCTCGGATGCCGGCTGGGACAGGGCTATGCGTCCGCTCTGCATCAGGTAGACATGATCGGCGACGCCCACCGCGCGTTCGGTGTTCTGCTCGACCAGGATAATGGTGCGGCCGCCGGCCTTGAGCCGCTCCAGTATCTCGAACAGCTCGTTGACGACCAGCGGCGCCAGGCCCAGCGAGGGTTCGTCGATGATCAGCAGGCGCGGGTTGGACATCAGCCCGCGCGCCATCGCCAGCATCTGCGCCTCGCCGCCGGACAGCGATCCCGCCAGTTGCGTGCGGCGTTCGCGCAGGCGGGGGAACATCGCGTAGGCTTCGTCCAGCCGTTGTTTCACATGTGCGCGGTGCGACTTGTGGAAGGCGCCCATGATCAGGTTTTCTTCCACGCCCATGTCGCGGAAGACCATGCGGCCTTCGGGGATCATGGCGATGCCGTGGTCCGCCATCTCCCAGGTCTGCGTGCCGTTCAGGCGCTTGCCGGCCAGCCGGATCTCGCCGCCATCCACCGGCACCAGTCCCATGATGGCGCGCAGCAGCGTGGTCTTGCCGGCGCCGTTCGGGCCGATGATGGTGGTGAGCTTGCCCGCTTCGGCCTTCAGCGATACGTCCCACAGCACGTTGATCGCGCCGTAGCCAGCGCGGATCTGGTCTACTTCAAGCATGCGCCGCTCCCGTGTAGCTGCGGATGACTTCAGGATCGTTGAACACCGCGTCCGGCGTGCCATCCGCGATCAGCTGGCCGAAGTTGAGCACCACCACGCGCTGGCACAAGGAATTGATCGTCTCGATGTCGTGCTCGATGATGATAATGCCGACGCCGAAGCGCGCATGCATCTCCTTGAGCATGCCCATGAAGCGCCGTTTGCCGTTGGTCTCCAGCCCGGCCAGCACTTCGTCCAGCAGCAACAGCTTGGGCGTGGTGGCCAGCGCCTTCGCCACTTCCAGCGCCTTGAGTTCGGTCAGCGCCAGTTCGGTGGCGGCGTCGCGGTGCGCCTTGTCGGTCAGGCTGGTGAACTCCAGGATCTCGGCGATCTTGTCCTCGTCGACCTTGCCGGTGCCGAAGCGCTGCGCCACGACCAGGTTCTCGCGCACCGTCAGTTCATGCATGGGTTGAGGGATCTGGAAGGTGCGGCCTATGCCCAGCCGCGCGCGCCGGTAGATGGGCGTGCGCATCACGTCGTGGCGGTCGAAGCGGATGGTGCCGCCGGTCGGCCGCACCAGGCCGGAGATGGCGTTGAACAGCGTGGTCTTGCCGGCGCCGTTGGGGCCGACCAGGCCGACCACGTCGTGCGTGCCGACCGTCAGGTTGACCGCGTTGACCGCCGTCAGGCCGCCGAAGCGGACCGAGAGATTGTTCAGCTCAAGCATGGTTCTTCCTTCGCAGCAGGGCAAGCAGGCCGCTGGGGCTGAAGATGATCATTGCCACCAGCAGTCCACCCAACACCAGCTGATGCCCGGTGGGGATCAGCGACTTGAACACCAGTTGGTCCAGCAGGTACACCACCAGCGCGCCGACTACCGGCCCGGCGATGGTGCGGTAGCCGCCGAAGATGGCGGCGACGATGGGCACCGTCACCCATACGCTGTTGAAGGCGTAGTCCGGTTCCAGGAAGTTGATGTAGTGGGCGTTGAACGCGCCCGCCACGCCGGCCATGAAGGCGGAGACCATCAGCATCAGGCCCTTGAGCAGCGTGCTGTTGACACCGACCACGCGGGTGGCGTCCTCGCTGTCGTGCATGGCGCGCAGGGCGATGCCGTAGTAGCTGGCGCGGATGGCGCGGTAGGCCAGTGCGAACAGCAGCACGATGGTCAGTATCGCCAGGTAGGCGCCGGTTTTGCTGCTCATGTCGTAGTCGAAGATCGTCGGCAGCACCGGGATGTTGGCGATGCCGCCGGAGCCGCCGGTGAGCGAGCTCCATTCGGTGGCGAGGATGCGGAAGATGTGGGCGTAGGCCAGGATGGCCAGCGCGAAGTAGGGGCCGCGCAGCCGCAGCACCGGCAGCATCGCCACCGACGCCAGCAGCGCACCGACGCCGCCCAGCGCGATCCCCGCCAGCACCGGCACGCCCAGCTTGACGGTGACGATGGCCGATACATAGGCGCCCACGCCGAAGAAGGCGCTGTGGCCGAAGCTGACCATGCCGCCCATATTCCCCAGCAGCGCCCAGGACAGGGCGACACAGCCGATTATCATGGCGGCGACGATCAGGCTCATGACGTAGTTGTCGGCGCCGAGCAGCATGGGCACGGCGACGTAGGCGGCTACGATCAGGGCGCCATACGCCAGCCTTGCGGACTTCGATTGAGCGCTACCCCGCAACCCGGACGCCGGGGTCGGACCCCGTACGGGGTCCGACCCCCTCGGGCCGCCGTGCGGGTTCATCCGCGCCTCCGGGCCGCGCCCATCAAGCCATTCGGCATCACCAGCAGCACCAGCAGGAACAAGGTCATGCCGGCCAGCTCCTGCAGGGCCGAACTGGCCAGCGTGACGGTCAGCGCCTCGGCCACCCCAAGCAGCACCGCGCCCACCAGCACACCGGGGATGGAACCTATCCCCGCCAGCACGGTGATGATGAAGGCCTTGACCGTCAACGCGCCGCCATACGCGGGCTGGATCACGCCATAGCTGTACAAGGCCACGCCGGCAAACCCGGCCAGCATGCCGGCCACGATGAACGACACCAGCTCCGTGCGTCCGGGCGCGATGCCCATCAACTTGGCGGCGTCACGGTTGCTGGACACTGCCCGCAGCGCGCGCCCATACCAGCTGCGCGACAGCCACCACCACAAGCCGCCCATCAGCACCAGGCTGACCACGAAGAAGATCAACTCGCTGCGCATGCTGTACAGCGGCCCCACCACGAAGGCCTCCTGCAACCAGCTGGAACTGGTCGAGCGCACGTCGGCCTTCCAGATCAGCAGGATCAGATTGGTCAGGATCACGCCGATGCCAAAGGTAAGTATCAGTGAGTTGATCTCGCGGTCCTTCCTGATGCGGCTGACGATCCAATACACGCCAGCCGACGTCGCGCTGACCACGACCAGCGCGATCGGTATCGCCCACGCCGGATTGAGTCCCAGCCCCGACTCCACCGAGTAGGCGATATAGGCCGCCAGCAGCACCAGCTCACCGTGGGCCAGGTTAATCACCCGCATGGTGCCGAACACCAGCGCCAGTCCCAGCGCGATCAGCGCGTAGGAGCCGCCTTGCAGCAGGCCGGAGTACAGCGCCTGGAGTATCAGTTCCGTCACGGCGGCTTACCAGGGCAGGCCCGGGTACACCATCTTGCCGGTCGCCGTCTCCTTGGGCCAGACGATGACGATGTTCTTGCCCTGGTGCTGACCCATGCGGTGCACGAAGTTGGGATTGTCGCCGTTGGCGCCGAACTGCACGCGGCCGATCAGCGTTTCGCGGTCGGTCTTGCGCAGCTCCTCGGCCACGCCGCCTTTCTTCACCGTGCCTTTGTCGGCGGCGCGGGCGATGGCTTCGAACAGCAGCATCGATTGCACGTAGCCGAACTGGCCCAGGTAGTCCGGCTCCTTCTTGTAGAGCGCCTTGTAGGCGTCAGCGAAGGCCTTGCCGTCGGCACTGTCGAAGACGGCGGGGAAGGGCAGCAGCGCGGTGCCGTACACATTGGGCATGAGGTCCGGGAATTCGGTCGCCATCTTCGGCGTCGCCAGCGACCATACGCCTATCATGGCCTTGACCGGCGGCTTGAGCACGCGCGCGGCGCGCAGGATGCCGACGTAATCGTTCTCGTAGCCGACCATCAGTATCGCTTCCGATTTGTCCTGGAGCTTGATCTTGTTGATGATGGGTTTGAAATCGGTGATGGCCGGATCGAAGGAGTGCGTGGTGACCTTGACGCCTTTGGCCGTCAGCGCCTTCTGCACCGAGTTGGTCAGGTCGGAGGTGGCTTCCTTGGTCGAGAACACGATGGAGACGGATTTCGTACCCATATCGGCCAGCAGTCCCTGCACGGCTTTTTCGTAGCCGGCGGTGTTATTAATGCGGAAGAAGTTCTTGCGGCCGCTGTTGACCAGGCTATCGTCCACGCCACCGGAGGTCATGTAGACCAGCCCCAGTTTGTTGGCCGCGTCCGACGCCGGCGAGATGTTGTTGGAGCCGTAGCCGCCGGTGATCGCCACTGCGCCCTGGCTGGCCAGCTTCTCCACCGCCGCCACCGCCTTGGCCGGCGCCGATTCGTCGTCGATGGTGATGATCTTGATTTTGTGCTTGCCGTTGGTCTTGTTGAATACTTCGGCGGCCACCAGCACGCCCTCCTGCATGCCGGAGCCCACGCGGGCCAGCGTGCCGGTCAGCGGCAGCTCCGCGCCGACGGTGAACTCCTCGGCGTACGCGCCGCCTGCCAGTGCCATCGCGATCAGTGCCGCGATTGTGATGTTTTTCATGACTGTCTCCCTCTTTGTGGTTATTTTTGTGCCAGTTGCCGCAGCTGTCCTTTCAATATTTTTCCGGTTGCCGCTGCGGGCAGGGCTTGCATTGCGATGATCTCGGTCGGGCATTTGTACGGCGACAGCAGGCCCGCCAGGTACTGCTGCAATTCTTCGGGCGTGACGTGACGGCGCGGGTCGAGTTCGACGAAGGCCACCACTTCCTCGTTGCCGTCGGCGGCACTGCGGCCTACCACTGCCGATTGCGTTACCGCCGGATGGGCGTTCAGCACCGTCTCCACCTCCAGCGGATAGACGTTGAAGCCGGAACGGATGATCAACTCCTTGGTGCGGCCGACGATGAACAGCGCGCCGTCCGTGTCTTGCCGCGCGACGTCGCCGGTATTGAGCCAGCCGCCGTCGCGCATCGCCGCCGCCGTCAGTTCCAGCTCGCGGTAGTAGCCGGCCATGATGTTGGGGCCGCGCACCCACAGTTCGCCGTCCTCGCCGGGTGCCACGTCGATGCCACCGGCATCCACCAGCCGCACTTCGACGCCGGGGATGACCTGGCCGACCGAGGCGTCGTCACGCGGCTGGTCGAGGCGGGTCTGGCTGACGGTGGGCGAGGTCTCGGTCAGGCCGTAGCCGTTGTGCAGCGGCAGGCCAAGCAGCTGCTGCACCTGCGCCTTCAGGCTGGGCGCCAGCGGCGAGCCACCGGCGTAGATGAAGCGCAGCTGCGATGCCACTTGTTCGCCGGCCCCACCCAGCGTTTCCAGCAGGCGCGCATACATGGCGGGCACGCCTTGCAGGATGGTCAGGCCATCGTCGCGGATCGCCTTCAGCACGGCGTCCGGCGTGAAGCGCGGGCACAGGTACAGGCAGGCGCCCGCGTACAGGGTGCCCAGCATGACCGAGGCCAGGCCGTAGACGTGGGTGATGGGCAGCACGCCGTAGGCGCGGTCGGTGGGCGTCAGGCCGCGCAGGGTGCTGGAGACGGCGGCGATGAACAGCAGGTTGCGATGCGTGAGCATCACGCCCTTGGGCTGGCCGGTGGTGCCGGTGGTGTAGATCAACGCCGCCACCTGTTGCGCCGCATCGGCGTGCACCGGCTCGGGTGTGCAGTCGGGATTGAGCGCACCGATCATCCATGCGCCGAACGGCGAGGGCGTGGACACGGCCGCGTGGCGCTGGCCGTGCGCGGCGGATTCGGGCGACGTGGGCGTCGACAGGTAGATCACGCGCCGCGCGCCACTGTGGACGATGATCTGGTCCACCTCGCGCGCGGACAGGCGGGCGTTGACGTTGACGATCCAGGCGTCCACCTCGGCGGCGGCGAAGATCAGCGCCACTTGCGCCGCGCAGTTTTCGCCGACCACCATCAGGCGGTCGCCGGGCCGCACTTGCAGCGCGCGCAGCAGGGCTGCGGTGTCGTCGACGGCCGCCGCCAGTTCGGCGTAGGTCCAGTGACGCGCGCCGTCGTGCAGCGCCCACGCTTGCGGCGCGCTTGCGGCCCAGCGGCGCGGGATGCCGCTCAGGCGATCGGGCAGCGTCGCCAGTATGCGGGCGGTGTCGATGGCCTCCATCAGGCCCCGGCCGCCTTGATCATGTTGCGGGCGATGACCAGCTGCTGGATTTGCGAGGTGCCTTCGTAGATGCGGAACAGGCGCACGTCGCGGTAGAAGCGCTCGGCCGCGTAGTCCGACACATAGCCTGCGCCGCCGTGGATCTGCACCGAGCGGTCGGCCACGCGGCCGCACATCTCGGAGGCGAACAGCTTGCAGCACGAGGCTTCGGTCGGGATGTCCTCGCCGTTGTCGCGGCGGCGGGCGGCGTCCAGCACCATGCTGCGAGCGGCGTAGATCTCGGCCTTGCTGTCGGCCAGCATGGCCTGGATCAGCTGGAACTCGGCGATGGGCTGGCCGAACTGCTGGCGCTCCATTGCGTAGCGCAGCGCGTCTTCGAGCATGCGCTCGGCCACGCCGACGCAGATCGCAGAGATGTGCAGGCGGCCCTTGTCCAGCACCTTCATCGCGGTCTTGAAGCCCTGGCCTTCCTGGCCGCCGATGATGCTGGCGGCCGGCACGCGGCAGTTCTCGAAGATCACGTCGCAGGTGTGGGCGCCGCGCTGGCCCATCTTCTTGTCGTTTTTGCCGAGCGAGATGCCCGGCGTGCTGCGCTCGACGATGAAGGCGGAGACGCCGCCCGGTCCCTTGCGCGTGCCGTCGGTGCGCGCCATGACGGTGAAGACGCCGGCCTCCGGCGCGTTGGTGATGTAGCGCTTGGTGCCGTTGATGATGTAGTGGTCGCCGTCGCGCACCGCGGAGGTGGCGAGCGAGCCGGCGTCCGAGCCGTATCCCGGCTCGGTCAGCGCGAAGGAGCCGACGATTTCGCCGGAGGCCATGCGCGGCAGCCAGGTGTTCTTCTGTTCTTCGGTGCCGTCGATCAGGATGCCCTGCGAGCCGATGCCGTTGTTGGTGCCGAACAGCGAGCGGAAGGAGGGCGAGGTGCGGGCGATTTCAAACGCGGCCAGCACTTCCTCCTCCATCGTCAATCCGAGGCCGCCGTACTGTTCGGGGATGGACAGGCCAAACAAGCCCAGTGCGCGCATCTGCGCCACCAGCGCGGGGGGGATTTCGTCGGTGTCGGCCACTTGCTGCTCGTGCGGCACCAGTTGTTCGCGCACGAAGCGGCGGATGCTGTCCAGCAGGATGTTCAGCGTTTCCTGGTCTCTTATCATGGGTCTCCCTCTTCGGCAGACTTCAATGTGCCGATTCGGCCAGACCCTGTCAAGCTTTGGTATTGATTATGGTCCCGATATTCTGGTCGGCGGCCTGGATCACCTTGGCCGACAGATCGAATTGCGCCTTGTAGACCAGCGAGTTGGTGGTTTCGGTGGCGAGGTCGGTGGCGCTGGGCGCGTCCGCCGCCTGCAGCTGCTGCGCCTGGAAGGAGATCGATACGCCGCTGCCGGCCGGCGCGTTTTCCTTGAACACGGCCTGCGCCGGCTGGAAACCCTGGGTGCCGATGTTGGCGATCGCGTGCGCGCTATTGCCCAAGGCGCGTTCGGCGGCATTGAGACCGGTGACTCCAGAGCTAAGTGCGGCGATGGCCATGATATTTCCCCTCGGCAAGTTCTGCAAGTGTACACCCGTGGCGGGCAGAATGCACGTCTTTGATTGAGACAACTCACTTGCTTTATGCTACGCTCCCGTCCGTAGTTGCTTAAGAGGAAATATAGACTCTAATTACATGAATATATGAGGGCTTTCATATGGCGATATTTGATTTTCTGGACAAGGAACGGACGGTGGCGGGGGCCGGCTTCAATCGTTGGCTGGTGCCGCCCGCGGCGCTGGCGATCCACCTGTGCATCGGCATGGCCTACGGTTTTTCCGTGTTCTGGCTGCCGCTGTCGCGCGCGCTCGGCATCAAGGAATCACTGGCCTGTCCGGCCGACATGGACTTGATGGCCAAGATCATGTCGTCCACCTGCGACTGGCAGATCTCGATGCTGGGCTGGATGTACACCATGTTCTTCGTCTTCCTCGGCCTGGCCGCCTGGCTGTTCGGCGGCTGGCTGGAACACGCCGGGCCGCGCAAGGCCGGCGTGGTGTCGGCGCTGTGCTGGTGCGGCGGTTTGGTGATATCGGCGCTGGGCGTATACCAGCACCAGATCTGGCTGATGTGGCTGGGCTCCGGCGTGATCGGCGGTATCGGCCTCGGTCTTGGCTACATCTCGCCGGTGTCGACGCTGATCAAATGGTTCCCGGACCGCCGCGGCATGGCGACCGGCATGGCCATCATGGGCTTCGGCGGCGGCGCGATGATCGGTGCGCCGCTGGCCGACAAGCTGATGAAGTTCTTCGCCACCCCCGACTCGGTCGGCGTGTGGCAGACCTTCCTGGTGATGGCGGCGATCTACTTCGTCTTCATGATGGCAGGCGCGCTGTCGTACCGCGTGCCGCCGACCGGCTGGAAACCGGCCGGCTGGACGCCGCCGGTCAAGGCCGCGGCCAACACCATGATCACCAACCGCCACGTCCACGCCAGCAAGGTGTGGGGCATTCCGCAATTCTGGCTGGTGTGGTGGGTGCTCTGCCTGAACGTGACAGCCGGTATCGGCATCCTGGGCATGGCATCGCCGCTGCTGCAGGAGATCTTCGCTGGCCAGCTGCTGGGCGTGAACGTCGCGTTCAACGACCTGACGCTGGCGCAGAAAGGGCAGATCGCCGCGATCGCCGCCGGCTTCACCGGCCTGCTGTCGCTGTTTAATATCGGCGGCCGTTTCGTCTGGGCCTCGTGCTCTGACTTCCTGGGCCGCAAAGCCACCTACGGCATCTTCTTCGTGCTGGGCATCTCGCTGTACGGCCTGATTCCATCGATGGCGCATGGCGCGCAGCTGGCCTTGTTCGTCGGCTTCTTCTGCATCATCCTGTCGATGTACGGCGGCGGCTTCGCCACCGTGCCGGCTTATCTGGCGGACTTGTTCGGCACCCAGATGGTGGGCGCGATCCACGGCCGCCTGCTGACCGCATGGTCGATGGCCGGCGTGTTCGGTCCACTGCTGGTGACCTACATCCGCGAGTACCAGATCGCGCACGGCGTGCCGAAGGCGCAGGCCTACGACATCACCATGTACGTGCTGGCGGGCCTGCTGGTGATTGGCCTGCTGTGCAATCTGATGGTGCGTCCGGTGGCCGACAAGCACTTCATGACGGAGGCCGAACTGGCCATCGAGAAGCGGCTGGCGCACGAGCGCGACGCCGCCGCATCGACTGGCACGGTGGTCGTGTCGAACGGTGTCACCAGCCCGGCGGCGGTGGCCTTCGGCTGGCTGGCGGTCGGCATTCCGCTGGCGATCGGCGTGTGGCTGACGGTGCAAAAAGCCGCGGTGTTATTTAAATAACACAGTAGAATAAAGCACCCGCAAGCGGGGCCGGTCCGGCACAGTGCCGGCCCGGCCCTGCTTTCATTTCCAGGAGCCGCTTGCACATGCTTGAATTACGAAACGTCGTCAAAACTTATGCGAAGAACGTACGGGCGGTGGACGACGTCAGTCTGAACCTGCCGGCCGGCGTGGTCGGTCTGATTGGCCATAACGGCGCGGGCAAGACCTCGCTGATGCAGATGATCGCGACGTTGACCAAGCCTACCAGCGGCCAGATACTGTTCGACGGCGTGGACATTGTGAAGAAACCGGAGGCGATACGCGGGCGCCTGGGTTTTCTGCCGCAGGACTTCGGCGTGTATCCGAACCTGACGGCGCTGGAGTTCCTGCAGTACTTTGCGGCGCTGAAGGGCGTGCGCGATCCGGCCCGTTTGCGGCTGCTGCTGGAGATGGTCAACCTGCACGAGCATGCGCACCGCCAGGCGGCCGGATTCTCCGGCGGCATGCGGCGCCGGCTCGGCATCGCGCAGGCGCTGCTCAACGATCCCGATGTGCTGATCGTCGACGAGCCGACCGCCGGCCTCGATCCCGAAGAGCGACTGCGCTTCCGCCACCTGCTGTCGGAGATAGGCTTCCGCAAGCTGGTGATCGTGTCGACGCATATCGTGTCCGACATCGAGAACATGGCCGGCCAACTGGCCATCATGAACAAGGGCAGGCTGATGGCCTTCGACACGCCGGACAGCTTTGTGCGCGCCGCGCGCAGCCAGGTATGGTCGGTCACGGTGGAGGCGCAGCACTACGAAGCCTTGCGCACCGAGGTGCAGGTGCTGCAGGCGCAGCGCAATGAGCACGGCATCAGCCTGCGCATCGCCCATCCGACATCGCCATGCGCCGGCGCGGTACCGGCCGAGCCGACGCTGGAAGAAGCGCTGATGACGCAGCGTTACGCGGTGCAGGAAGCCGTGGCATGAACGCGCTGGCGTTGAAGTTGTTGGTGCTGACCGAAGTGCGGCTGCGCATGCGCCGCACCGGCACGTTGGTGGCGGTACTGGCGCTGATCGCGCTGACCTGGCTGATGGTGGGCGATCCCGCCAAGGGGCAGGTGATGATCACCGCCGACGATGTACGCGTGGCCTACACCAGCAGCTGCCTGGCCCTCGGCAGCGCGGCGCTGGGCGGCCTGTTTTTCGGGCTGGCCGGTTTCTACCTGGTGCGCGGGCGCATGAGCGAGGACGTGCGCAGCGGCGCCGGCTCGGTGCTGGCGTCCACGCCGGTGAGCAGCGCCGTGTTCCTGTTCGGCCGCTGGCTGGGTGGCGTGGCTTACCTGTGCGGCCTGCTGGCCATCTTCATGTTGACCATGCTGGTGCTGCATATGTTGCGCGGCCAGGGACCGATCCAGTTGCTGGTGTATCTGCAGACCTTCACGATGCTGTTGCTGCCGCTGGTGTTCTTCACCGCCGCGATGGCGCTGCTGTGCGATGCGTGGGCGCCGCTGATGGGCAAGCGCGGCGACGTGCTGTACTTCGTCCTCTATGTGGCGCAACTGGCGACGCCTGTCGCGCTGACAGAGCAGGGCAATGGGGCGTGGTCACCGCTGCTGCTGATCGATTTCTCCGGCATGGGGGTGACGACGATGGCAGTGAAGGCGCTCCTGCACACGTCCAGTTTCGCCATCGGCGGCGGCACCTTCAATCCGTCGCTGCCGCCGCGGGTGCTGCCTACCTGGTTGTGGCCGGCGGGGCTGGGAGCCACACGCGTCGGCTGCGCGCTGGTGGCCTTGCTGCCGCTGCTGCCGGCCTGGCGGTTGTTTCATCGCTTCGCGCCGGACCGGGTCAAGGTGCGCGCATCGGGCAGCCGCTGGTCGCCGCTGGCGTTGGCTAACCGCGTGTTGCGGCCATTGATCCGGCCGGTGCGCCCGCTGTTCGGCCTGGCCGCGCGCGTACCGGGCATGGCCGGCCAGGCACTGGCGGTGCTGGCGTTGACGCTGGCGTCCAATCCGGCGGCGGTGGCGGCGGCCTTGGTGCTGTTGACGGCTGGCTGCCTGGCGCCGACGGCGGCGCTGGGCCGCGTGGTCGTCGCGGCCGTCGCCGTCTGGGGCATCCTGGTCAGCGACATCAGCGTGCGCGACCACCAGCACGACGTTGACGCGATGAGCGGAACGGCGCCCGGCGGCGCCGAGCGGCGCTATGGCGGACAATTGCTGGCGTCCTGCCTGCTGGCGCTGCTGTTCATCGCGCCTGTGCTGTTGCGCTGGACGATGGTGGCGCCGTTGCGCGCGGCCGCGCTGTCGACCGGCGTGCTGGCGCTGGCCGGCGTCGCCAGTCTGCTTGGCGGGTTGAGCCGCAGCGCGCGCACCTTCCTCGCGCTGTTTCTGTTCGGCCTGTACATCGCCACGCAGGCGATCACGGTGCCGGTGCTGGATGTGGTTGGATTCAACGGCGTCGCCACGGCACAAACGGTCGGCGTCCAGTTGTTGCTGGGCCTGGCGCTGGCGATTGGCGGGCTCTGGCACGAGCGGTGGAGGAGTGCGCGGAACTGAAGAAGGGATGACCTAGGATTAATCCGGTTTCCAGAGTTCCGGGGGGAGGGACTACGCACATTTGATGTAGATCATAGGTCGTGGGACTGCCTAACGTAGCCTTGGCATTCGCGCTGCAGACGCGTCGTCGAAACCGGTTCGACAATTCCCAGCCATTCCTTACTCTTTCTTTTTTCGAGGCATTTATGTACCCATTTTCCCAATCCGTGACCCCCGCAGCCAAAACTCATATGGAAGCTCAATTGTCGTTCTTTAACGACATGTCCAAGTCTCTCTTCCGCACTATTCAGCAATATAGCGACCTGAATATTCAATTGGCTCAAACCATGCTGGAAGAAGGTACGACCACGAGCCAGCAAATCATCACCGCGCACCGTCCGACGGAGGCGATTGCCGCCGCCGCCGCCCATGCCCAACCCACCGCCGAGAAGCTGCGCGCTTACCAGCAGCATCTGTCTCGCATCGCCGCCGACACCCAGGTCGATCTGTCCAAAGTGGCGGAAGAGCACGTGCAGGAAACCAGCCGTACCGCCAAGGCACTGGCCGACGAAGTGGCCCGCGTCACTTCGGAAGAAACGGAAAAAACCCTGCGTACCCATCAGGACGCGGTGCAACGTTTCTCCGATCCGTTCGTTACCCATCAGGACGGCGCCCGTCAGTCGCGCGGCAATGAAATGCGCGGCACTTCGACCATGCAAAGCGCCGGCCAGAACGGCACCGAAGGGCGTGAAGGCCGCGAAGGCAGCATGCAAGGCGGTCAGGCGACCCAGGCGCAGACTGCCGCCCAGGCTGCTCAAGCGGGCAAGCAGACCGGCGCCCGCAAGGAGACCTGAGCCAGGCGTCCCAGCCGGTAGTCGCTAGTCCTCGCCGCGCCCGCGATCTTGCATCGCGCAGCGCGGCAATTTTTTTGTCCTTGCTTTATCATGGGCGGCTTGAAGCTGTCTGGAGATAAAGATGACGAATACCGCCGCCGCGCAGCCTGAGTCGCTGCACATCGTATGCCCCCATTGCGACGCCGTGAACCGCGTGCCTTCCGCCAGGTTGGCGCAGCAGCCTGTGTGCGGCAAGTGCCAGAAGGCGCTGTTCACCGGGCAGCCGCTGGACCTGTCGGCCGCGCGCTTCCTCAAACATATCGAGCGCAGCGATATTCCCGTGTTGGTGGATTTTTGGGCGCCATGGTGCGGGCCGTGCCGGACGATGGCGCCGGCTTACGCGCAGGCCACGCAGCGGCTGGAGCCGCAGTTCCGCGTGGTGAAGCTCAACACCGAGGAGGCGCAGGAGCTGGCGGCGCGCTATGCGATCCGCAGCATTCCGACGCTGGCGTTGTTCAAGGGCGGGCGCGAGGTGGCGCGGCAGCCGGGCGCAATGGATGCCTCCAATATCGTCGCCTGGGCGACCCAGCATAATCGCGCTTGAGTTGTCGCTAGCCGGCTGCGCGTTCCAGCCATTTGCGGATGCCGTCCAGCGTGCGGAAATCGGCTATGGAACGGGTGTTGATGTGCGGATGACGGCTCTGCAGCATACGCGATAGCGCGGCGCCTGGACCGAGTTCCAGCGCGCAGGTGATGCCGGCTTCGGCGGCGGCATCCATGCAGGCGGCCCAGTGGATGGTCTGCGCCAGCTGGCGCGAGAGCTGATCCACGGCCAGCGCTTTGCTGCTGACGGCCATCGTGCCGACACCCGCCAGTACCGGTGCGCTCATCGGTCCGAATTCTGTCCGCTGCAGGGCTGCGGTGAAGGGTGCAACGGCGGCCTGCATATAGCATGTGTGCGAGGCCACGCCCACCGGCAGACGCGTGCTGCGGCCGCCGGCCGCGTGCACCGCCCGCTCAAGCGCTTCCGCGCTGGCGGCCGGACCGCCGGCGATGCAGGCGTCATCGCCGTTTTCTATGCTCATGTAAAAAGCGTGTTCGGCAAGCAGCGGCGCGGCGCGGTATAGCGCCAGGCCGGAGATCGCCATCAGCGTCTGGCCGGGCAGGGCCTGGGCGCAGTCGTCCATCAGCTGCGCGCGTGCTGCTGCGAGCTGCGCCGCCGTCGCCGGTTGGAAGGCGCCGGCGACGCCGTAGGCGGACAGTTCGCCGATGCTGTAGCCAGCCACCAGCGCAGGCGCTGGCGTGAACTCGCGTATCGCCTCCCACATCGCCAGCGTTGCAGCGACGATCAGCGGCTGGGCGTTGCGGTTGGCGTAGATGTCGGCTTCGTCGGCCAGCGCCAGGTTGGCCAGCAGCGCGCTGGCGACGGCGTCGCCGGCCGGGCAGCTGCGGGGCAGGTCGAACATCGCGGCGTGCTGCCCGCCCTGGCCTGGGCAGAGCAGCAGCAGCCGGGATTGCGCGCCGTAGGACATTGTCATTGCTCGTGGTACCCCATCGCGGCGATGGCGTGCACCAGGCAGCTGGCGGCCAGCAAGTCCGCCGCGCCGCCCGGGGACAGACGCTGCTGCACGAATGCCAGATGGCTGGCCAGCGCCTGGGCGTGCCAGTCGGCGTTGGCCGTGCCGCCGAGGTCGATGAAACGCTGCGCGTGTGTGCGCACAGTCTGCGCGCCTTGCGGGCCGGCTCGGTGATACACGTTGCTGTCGTTGATGCGCGCCATCAGCGTGAACAGCGTGTCGATGCGCGCGTGCGTCATGCTGGCGCCGCGCGCGCGTGAGGCCTGCAACGCCGGCACGCCGATTTCGAACACCGACGGCAGGCCTAGCGCGCCTTCTTCGCGCGCGCCGCTGACGGCATATTGCGCCGCGACGCGCAGGCCGTTGCTGAGCTGCGGCGACGGCGCGTCGGCCATCGCCACAGTGACCGCGGCGGCGTGCATGGCCAGCTCCTCGCCCCAGCGTATCAGCATGGCGGCGCGCAGCGCGGCTGGCGTCATTGGCGTGCCTTGCGCGCGGGCGCGGCCGGCGGTGGCGCACAGCAGGCCAAGGCTGAAGATCGCGCCGCGATGCGTGTTGATCCCACGCGTCGCCTTCAGCATCGCGGCTTCGGCCTCGATGCCCAGTTGTTTGAGCCGCGTGAACGGTGCGTCGTTCAGTCCCGCCAGGCAGATCTTCCTGAAGTAGTGACGCAGCGAGAACAGGCTGCGCATGAAGGTGAGGGCGTCCATGTCGTCATGGCTGCCTCGGTCCACCAGCGACACCAATCCCGGCTTGGGATACAGGCATAGCTCCGCATGCAGGCTGCGTACCGCCAGCCGTGCCACGTTACCTGCAAAACGGTGCTGCGCCGTGCGGCTCAGGCCCGGCTTCATCGTCGCCGGCGCCCGCAGGCGCGCGGCTGCGAGGGCGGGGCGCATCAACGAGACTCCAGCGCCGACAGCAGCGATGCCGTATCGGCCAACCGCACCGCATGCAGTTCCTTGACGATCACCCTGGCCGGATTGGTCGTCGCCATGCGCCACTCCTTCCACGACACCGCCTGCCCGCCGGGGAACACGATCTCGCCGTCGAGCGGCACCTGCGCCGCGTGCCGTGACAGCAGCGCCACGCCGTCGTGCAGCTCTTCGTGGGTGCGCGGATGGAACAGGATGTCGATATCCGAGGTGGGCGTCAGGTACAGCAAGCCAGTCAGCGACTGCATCGCCATCGAGCCGTAGATGCGCAGGTATAGATGTTCCGCCTCCCGCTCCAGCGCCGTCAGCGCCTCGCGCCAGGGGCCGGCACTGCGCAGCGCGGAACGCAACTCCACCGCCGGCGATGTCCTGCTGATTTCCGACACCTGCGCGCGCAAGGAGATGCGCACCTTCTCGCCGGTGTCTTCATCCGGCGGCAGCGGCAGGCCGAGGCAGACATCGTCCGGCCCCGCGTCGATATCGAAACGCCGCACCACGGCCGGCCAATCCTGCCCCTGCCAGAGCGTGAGCGCCGCCCGGTGCTGCGGCTGCGCCGCGCGCAGCACATCGACCCAGCCCTGTTCAGAAAGCCAGGCCAACATATGTCGTTCGAGGCCATGAGCGGCTGCTCCGGACTGCACCATCGGCTCCGATTCAGGCGGCATGTACATGACCGTCCGTCATCACGGCATCGATTACCGGCTGCGCCCAGCGCCGTCCGCCGCGCTGCAGTCCCAATGCGCTGCGCTGGTCGCCGTCGACCGCTGCGGCTAGCGCGTCACGCAGCTGCGCCGCCAGGTCGCCTTCCCAGATCGCTTCCAGGCCACCCATGCGCAGATAGTTTTCCGGCCCCGGCGCGAACACCGGATTGCTCTGCGCCAGTTCCGTCAAGCGTTCCTCCGGCACCTTGGTGATACGCGCCATCGCCGGCAAACCCATGACGCGGATGGTGGCGTCGGGCAGGGCGTAGCAGGCGTCGGCCATCAAGCCGCTGGTGATGAAACCTCCCGACAGCGCCTGGTCGTACACCAGACCGATGATCTTGTGTCCCTTGCGCCGCGCCAGGTCCACGCATTTTCCGAGGTGCGCCATGTAGCTGTTGATACCCAACATCTCGTCGCGATGACGCAGACGCTGGCCCTGCGTATCGACCAGCATCAGTATCGGCATGCCCGGGAAATCGCGCACTGTTCGCAGGATGGCCTTGGCCTGTGCCAGCGCGATCTCGACGCCGATCGGCGTGTGGCCGGTGGTGCCGATCACGGCCACCGCCTGCCCATCCACCTGCGCGCTGCCGCACAGGAAATCGTCCTGCTCGATGATGGCGTGCCCTTGCGGGAACAGCGTGTCCGCCAGTTTTTTCCAGTCCACCTTAGGCTCCCATGCGGCGCTTGTCGGCGGCCGCGATAAAACTGTCCACATCCAGCATCGGAATATTGGCCGCGTCGGCGATCTGCATGGCGCTCCAGATATCGACAGGATCGATCAAGGTGCCGAAGCGCGCGATGCGATCGTCCAGCATCTGCTGCTCGGCTTCCAGCGCTTCCAGCGTCAGCTCCGCCGGCTTGCCGGTCAGCGCGGCCAGCGCGTCGCATGCGGCGGCGCGGAAGGCTGCGATATCGTCGGCCACGATGCGCTGGCAATCGCCCATCAGATAGCGGTGCTTGCCGCCGCTGGTGCGCCATACCAGCGCGCGGTCGCGCGAATCGAATTCCTCGACGCCGCTGGCGGTCTCGATCACTTCCGGGCCGGACATCGCCAGCCTGCCTTCCTCGGACATCACCACCACGTTGGCGCAGCGCGAGACGATGCCCATGCCGCCAAAGGCGCCGTTTGAACCACCCACCAGCACGATCACGGGGATGCCGGCGGCGCGCGCGTCGAGCAGCGCGCGCATCACTTCGGAGACCGCGATCAGGCCGGCGTTGGCTTCATGCAGGCGCACGCCGCCCGATTCCACCAGCAGCACCACCGCCGCGACCTGGTCGCGTACCGCGCGGCGCAGCAGGCCGACCAGCTTGGCGCCGTGCACCTCGCCGACCGCGCCGCCCATGAAGCCACCTTCCTGCGCCGCCGTGTAGACGGTGACGCCTTCCAGGGTTGCGCGGCCCACGGCGACGCCGTCGTCAAACGCCACCGGCGCGTTCAACTGGCCCAGGTGGGGACTGACGATACGCGCCGACGGTGGCAGGAATTCTTCGAAGCTGTCCGCATCGAACAGCTGCTGCAGTCGTTCGCGCGCGTTGGCTTCCTGATAGCTGGCTCCACGGCTCATCACGCGGCTCCCAGCATGGTCTGCACCGCCTGGTCCATGCGCAGGCTGACGACGGCGGGCGTGGCGCCCATGTCGTTGATCGAGATGCGGGTGTCGGCCAGCAGCCAGCGCTGGTGGAAGTCGCGCATCACCGCCTCCCAGATCGGCCCGAAGCCGACGGCGGCGGTGGTGATTTCGATGGTGCAGGCGCCAGCCAGGTCGGCCGGTTCGATCAGCACCTCCAGGTTGCCGGAGCCGACCACGCCCACCACATGGGGCGCGGACTTCAGCCGCTGCGTGCCTTGTTCAAATCGGTAGTTCAGTGTTTCCATTGCCAGCTCCTCTCACGTTCTTCTGCCTCGTCATTCCCGCGCACGCGGGAATCCATGCTGAGTATGGGTCCCCGCATGCGCGAGGACGACGGATCACCAGTTGCGGAAACGCTTGGGCGGCTGGTACAAGCCGCCCGATGCGCGCACCAGGTCTTTCATATTGCGGGCGGCCAGCAGGTCGCGCGTGGCCATGCGCTTGTCGATGCCGAGGTCTTCCGCGCGCTGGATGATACCGCGATCGCGCAGGTTTTCCACCATCCGCTTATCCCGCGCCAGGCCTACCGGCGTGTAGCCCGCCACGCCCCGTATGGCCTGCTCGCGTTCCTCGTCGGTACGGCACATCAGCAGGTTGGCGATGCCTTCCTCGGTCAGGATGTGGCTGACGTCGTCGCCGTAGATCATCACCGGCGGGATCGCCATCCTGGCCTGCTCCATCAGCTCCCACGCGTCGAGCTTCTCGACGAAGGCCGGTTGCATATGCTCGCGGAAGGTCTCCACCATCTGCACCACCAGCTTCTGGCCACGCGGGATGGTGTTGCGGCCTTCGCGCGCCTGCTGGCCGGCTTTCAGCCACGCCGGGCTGGCGTGGCGCCGTCCGCGCGCGTCCGCGCCCATGTTGGAGGCGCCGCCGAAGCCGGAAATGCGGCCGGCGGTGGCGGTCGACGAATTGCCTTGCAAATCGATTTGCAGCGTCGAGCCGATGAACATGTCGCAGGCGTAGTGGCCGGCGGCCTGGCACATGGCGCGGTTGCTGCGCATGGTGCCGTCCGGGCCGATGGCGAAGACGTCCGGCCGCGCGTGGATGTAGTCCTCCATGCCCAGTTCCGAGCCGAAGGAGTGCACCGACTGCACGAAACCCGCTTCAATTGCCGGGATCAGCGCCGGGTGCGGATTGAGCGCCCAGTGCTTGCCGATCTTGCCGCGCAGGCCCAGCGACTCGGCGTAGGTCGGCAGCAGCAGCTCGATGGCGGCGGTGTCGAAGCCGATGCCGTGGTTCAGGCGCTGCACGCCATACTCGGCGTAGATGCCCTTGATCGCCATCATCGCCATCAGCACCTGGATCTCGGAGATCTGCGCCGGATCGCGCGTGAACAGCGGCTCGATGTAGTAGGGGCGCGGCGACTGCACGACGAAATCGACCCAGTCGCCCGGGATGTCGACGCGCGGCACGGTGTCGACGACGCGGTTGACCTGTACGATGACGATGCCTTGCTTGAACGCCGTGGCTTCGACGATGGCCGGCGTGTCCTCGGTGTTCGGGCCGGTGTACAGGTTGCCGTGGCGGTCCGCCGCCTCCGCCGCGATCAGGCAGACGCGCGGCGGCAGGTCGATGAAGTAGCGGCTGAACAGCTCCAGGTAGGTATGGATCGCACCGATATTGAGCTTGCCGGCGGAAGCCAGCCGCGCCACGCGCACCGCCTGCGGGCCGGAGAACGAGAAGTCCAGCTTCGAGGCGACGCCGCGCTCGAACACGTCCAGATGCTCCGGCAGTGCCAGCACCGATTGCAGCATGTGCAGGTTGTTGATGCGCTCCGGGTTCAGGCTGGCCAGAGCGTGGCCGAGGAAGTCGGCCTGCTTCTGGTTGTTCCCTTCGAGGCAGACGCGGTCGCCGCACTCCAGCACCGTGTGCAGCAGGTCGGCGATGCGCGCGGCGGGCAGGCTTTTGCCGTCCAGTTGATTGCCCAAAGCGGCGCGCACCCGCTGCAAGCGCGCGTCGCGGTTGTCGCGAAGGGTATTCCAGTTCATCTATTTTGCTCCCATGATCATGTCTGGCAGTCCGGTGGAGATGGACGGGAAGACGCACAACAACAGCACCGCCGCGAACATCAGGATCAGGAACGGGAACACGCCCCACACCACATCCTTGAGCGGGATGTCGGGCGCGATGTTCTTGATGACGAAAATGTTCAAGCCCACCGGCGGGTGGATCAGGCCCATCTCCATCACCACCGTCATGACGATGCCGAACCAGATCAGGTCAAAGCCGGCGGCCTTCAGCGGCGGCAGGATGATGGGCGCGGTCATCAGGATAATCGAAACCGGCGGCAGGAAGAAGCCGAACACGATCACCATCAGCAGGATCACCGCCAGCAGCAGCCACTTCGACAGGTGCAGGCTGACCACCCACGCGGCGGCGGACTGGCTGATGTGCAGGTAGCTCATCACGTACGAATAGAACAGCGACATGCCGATGATCAGCAACAGCATCGTCGACTCCTTGATCGATGAGCTGAGGATGGGCGACAGATCCTTCGGCCGCCACACGCCGTAGATCACGGCCAGCAGCACCAGCGCCAGCAGCGCGCCCAGGCCCGCCGTTTCGGACGGCGTGGCGAAGCCGCCGTACAGCGCCACCATCACGCCGATCAGCAGGATGATGAAGGGCAGCACGCGCGGCAGCATCTCCACCTTTTGCGCCAGCGTGAAGTGCTCGTCTTCCAGATAGGCCGACTTGGCGCCGCCTTGTTCGTAGATGACCAGCGCGGCCTTGTATTCCTTGTGCGCGCGGTAGACGGCGTAACCTGCAAACAGCAGCACCAGCAGTACGCCGGGGCCTATCCCAGCCAGGAACAGGCGGCCCAGCGACTGCTCGGCGGCGACCGCGTACAGGATCATGGTGATCGAAGGCGGCAGCAGAATGCCCAGCGTGCCGCCGGCGGCGATGATGCCGGCCGCGAAGCCGGGCGAGTAGCCGCGACGGCGCATCTCCGGAATGCCGGCCGAGCCGATGGCCGAACAGGTGGCTGGCGAGGAGCCAGCCATCGCCGCGAACAGCGCGCAGGCAAACACGTTGGCGATACCCAGGCCGCCCGGTATCTTGTGCATCCAGGTGTGGATGGCGGAGTACAGGTCCTTGCCGGCGGGAGATTTGCCGATGGCCGCACCCTTCAAAATGAACAGGGGGATGGACAGCAGCGTGATCGACGCCATTTCCTCGTACACGTTCTGGGTGATGGTGTCGAGCGAGGAGGGCGGCATGCAGAAGTACATGAAGCCGGTGGCCACCACGCCCAGCGCGAAGGCGATCGGCATCCCGGAGAACATCACCACCAGGGTAACGGCGCCGTACAGGGCGCCAAGAGTCAGGTCGCTCATGCCGCGCGCTCCGTTTTATTTGTCATGCGTGCCAGCGTTTGCAGCACAATTTGCAGCGTGAGGATGCTCATCCCGGCGGCCATCATGGCGTAGGGTATCCACAGCGGCGGCGCGAAGGTGGAGGAGGTGGTCTGGCCGTCGACCCAGGCTTCATGGAACAGCGTCCACGATTTCCACGAGAAGAAGGCGCAGAACAGCGCCGACACCAGGTCCACCATGAACAGCCGCGCCGCGTTCACGCGCGACGGCAGCAGCGACGCCAGCGCCTCGATGCCGATGTGGCCGCGATGCGATTGCACGTAGGCGGTGCAGAAGAAGGTCACGCCGACCAGCATGAACACCGACGCTTCGTCCTGCCAGTCGGTAGGCGCGTGGAAGAAGTAGCGCGACACCACCGAGTAGGTCAGCACCAGCGCCGTTAGCACCAGCGCCACCATGGACACCATCATCAGCGCCTGATTGAGCTTTCCCAGCAGCGCGGTCGCCATCGCGACGATGGCGTTGTCCGGCGGGGCCGCGGCGCGCGGCGGCTCCAGCTCCATGCCGTGGCTCACAGCGTCTTCTCCGCCAGCTTGAGCAGCTTGGCGCAGTTTTCATTGCGTTCGCCGTAGTCCTTCCACGCGGTGGTGCGGGCGATGGCCTGCCACTTCTTCAGCGCGGCCGGATTCAGGTCGACTACCTTGGCCTTGGCTTTGGCATAGACGCTGGCCACTTCCGAGTCGTCGGCCTTGGCGGAGTTCAGCGCGAAGGCCTCCATCTCGGCGCCGACGGCTATGATGGTGGCTTGCTGTTCCTTGGTCAGGCGCTCGAAGACGGCCTTGGACATCATCAGCGGCTCGAACATGAACCAGTAGGCGCCGGCGCGGCCGGTGGTCAGCGCCTTCGACACTTCCTCCAGGCGGAACGAGATCAGCGAGGTGGAGGAGGTCAGCGCCGCTTCCATCGCGCCGGTCTGCATGGCGGCGTAGATTTCGTTGGACGGCAGCGACACCACGGCGGCGCCGGCGGCCTTGAGGATCAGGTCCATCTCGCGCGAGCCGCCGCGTATCTTCATGCCCTTGGCGTCGTCCGGGTCGATCACCGGCTTGGTGCGCGAGGCCACGCCGCCGGCCTGCCAGATCCAGCTGATCAAGACGATGCCCTTGTCGTTCAGGATGCGGCTCAACTCTTTGCCCACTTCGGCGTTTTTCCAGCCGTAGGCCTGCTCGTACGAAGTCACCAGGCCGGGCATCAGGCCGATGTTCACCTCCGGGACTTCGCCGCCCGCATACGACAGCGGCACCAGCGACATGTCCAGCGCGCCCTTGCGCATGGCCGAGAACTGGGCGTTGGTCTTCATCAGCGACGAACCGGGATAGATCTCGAATTTGAGGCTGCCTTTGCTGCGCTTCTCCACCTCGGCTGCGAACATGCGGGTCAGCCGGTCGCGGAAGTCGCCCTCGCTGACCGTCCCGCCGGGGAACTGGTGCGAAATCTTGAGGGTGGTGTTCTGCGCCCATGCCGGCTGCAGCAATAGCGGGCTGGCGGCCAGGGCGGCCAGTACGGACCTGCGGGTGACTACGCTCATGATTCCTCCAAGGTGGGTAAAATATGCAACGTTCTTTTTTGTGTATACAAGAATATATCGTTGGAATACATTGTCAAGCTAAATTGACTGTTTATAATGAAGCTTGTTATACACAGGGCTGCAAAAACACCATGACCACCCATTCCGCCACACTGCGTGAAGAAATTGAAGAGATGATCGCCGTCGGCGAACTCAAACCGGGCCAGCACCTGGACGAGACCGAGCTGGCCACGCGCTTCGGCGTCTCGCGCACGCCGGTGAGGGAAACGCTGATACAGCTGGCGTCCATGGGACTGGTGGTGATACGTCCCCGGCGCGGCGCCATCGTCGCGGAGCTGGGGCCGCAGCAGCTGGTGGAAATGTTCGAGGTGATGTCGGAACTGGAGGCGACCTGCGGCCGCCTGGCGGCGCGGCGCATGACGCCGGAGGAGCAGCAGGCGCTGTTGGCGGCCCATCAGGCCTGCCAGGATGCGCGCGATGCGCAGGAGCCGGACGTCTACTACTACAAGAACGAGTTATTCCACGAGGCGATCTACGCCGGCACCCATAACCAGTTCCTGATCGAGCAGACGCGCAACCTGTACCGGCGCCTGCGGCCGTACCGCCGCTTGCAGCTGCGCGTGCGCGACCGCCTGGCCACGTCCTACCACGAGCATGACGGTGTGGTGCAGGCCATCGTCGGCGGCGACGGCGAGCTGGCAGCGCGCCTGCTGCGCGAGCACGTGATGATACAGGGGCAGCGGTTTTCGGACTTGATGGCGTCGCTGCCGCGGCTGCGGCAGGACGCGGCCTAGCGCTGGGTCGCGCCGCGCACGATGCGCACCGGCTTGGCCGCGTTGGACGGGGCCTGCGGCAGCATGTCTTGCAGCGTTTGTTTATCCAGCACGGCCAGGAAGGCTTTGGTGGCGTCGTTCAGCGTGTGCTTCAGCACGCAGTTGGGGGTGAGCGGACAGGTATCGGTTTCGCGGTCGAAGCATTCGGCCATGAAGAAGTCGGTCTCCGTCGTCCGCACCAGCGCGCCGATATTGATGTCCTTGGGTTCCTTCGCCAGCCGCAGGCCGCCGTTGCGGCCCCGTACCGTCTCCACCAATCCCGACTGCCCCAGCTGATAGACCACCTTCATCAGGTGGTTCTTCGAGATCGAGTGCACGTCGGCGATGTCCTGGATCGTGACCAGCCGGTCGCGGTGTGCGCTCAGGTACAGCAAGGTTCGCAGGGAATAGTCGGTGAAGGAGGTGAGGCGCATGGCTGGCTCGGCGTCGTTACAATGCAATCCACTATTCTACATGCGGATTAAGCTTTACTCCATTTGAAGAAGAATATCGCGGACCCTCAGCAGTGCGATGTCGATATCCAGCGTCTCGATGCCGCCGTAGCCGAGGAACAGGCCGGCCTTCGGCGGCGTGGAAACGTAGAAGTTTGATAAGGGATAGAGGCCGACATCGGCGCGCCGCGCCAACCGCAGCAACAGCTCCAGGTCGAACGGCTTTTTGCACAGCGCCGCCAGGTGGAAGCCGGCGCTGGCCGGCACCAGCTCGAACCAGGGCGACAGCGCATCGGCAAACAGCGCCTGCAGGCGTTCGCGCCGCGTCGCGTAGATCGCGCCGCAGCGGCGGATGTGGCGCGACAGGTAGCCGTCGGCGATGAACTTGGCCAGCGCGTGCTGGTTGGCGGTGGCGGTATGCCAGTCGTTGAGGTGCTTGACGGTGAGGACCGCGTTCTGTATGGCCTCCGGCAGCACCACATAACCCAGCCGCAGTTCCGGCAGCATCACCTTGGAGAAGCTGCCGACGAAGGCCACCACGCCGTGCCGGTCCATGCTTTGCAGCGAGTCGGTGGGGCGGCCGTCGTAGCGGAACTCGCTGTCGTAATCGTCTTCGATGATGATGGCGCCGATTTCCAGCGCGCGCGCCAGCAGCGCCTCGCGGCGCGCCACGCTCATCTGCATCCCCAGCGGGAACTGGTGGGCCGGCGTGGTGTAGATCAGCCGCGTGCCCTGCGGGATCTGGTCGACCAGCATGCCTTCGCGGTCGACGCCGATGCCGACCACCCGTGCGCCCTGGCTGGCGAACAGCATGCGCGCGGCCGGGTAACCCGGTTCCTCGATGGCGACCACGCAGCCCGGTTCCAGCAGCGCGCGGCCCAGCAGGTCCAGCGCCTGCTGGGCGCCGTTGGTGACGACCACGTTGTTGGCGGTGCAGACCACGCCGCGCGCGAAGGCTGCATGGTGGGCGATGGCGGTGCGCAGTTCGGCGATGCCTTCGGCATGGCGATACATGCCGCTGCCCTTGATGTCCTGGCGCAGGCCATGCAGCATGCAGCGGCGCCACTCGTCGATCGGGAACAGCGAGGGCGTGACGCAGCCGCCGACGAACTCATAGCGGGAGCGGCCTTGCGGGAAGGGGGCGCGCAGCGGCGTGTGCATGGCTTCCCACTTGGCGACGATGGCGGCGCTGGCCAGGTTGGCGGCGAGCTGGCGGCGCGGCCTGGCCTCGGCCGGCGCGCTGACGAAGCTGCCCTTGCCGACCTGGCCAAGCACCAGCCGCTCCTGCGTCAGGCGGGTGTAGACATCGGAGACAGTCTTGCGGGACAGGCCAAGCTGCTCGGCCAGCAGGCGGCTAGGCGGCAGTTGCTGGCCGTCGGCCAGGCGCCCGCTGCGGATCGAGTCGCTCAGCTGGCGGTACAGCTGCCCGCCCAAATCCCTCTTGCCTTCGATGACGATGTGGAGTTCCATGGTATGTTGGTGCGGAGCCTAACGGACGATACCGGCAGTTTGCCACAGACTTGCAACATACACAGGAGGGAGCATGGATAAGGACGCCGCACGCCGCCAGTTCATCAACGAACTTTGGCAGCGTTACGAACAATTGCAGCGATGGGCGGAGGAGAACTGGCCGGACAAGGAGCATCCCTTGTCGAGCGCGGACTTCGTCGAGACCCGCAAGGAGCTGCTGGGGCTGCGCAATCCGGCCCAGGCGCCCGGGCGGCCGTCGCCGATCAACGCCCAGGGCGATGCCCGCGAGCCGGAGCAGGGCGGCGCTCAGTACGTCGATGTGAATCCGACGCCCTGGCCTTGACGGCTTAACGGAACCTCAAGATCCCCGTCATTCCCGCGCAAGCGGGAATCCAAGCATTGCTTGAATTCCCTCCATAGGTCGCATGGTCAGCGGCGGTGCATGGATTCCCGCCTGCGCGGGAATGACAAATTGGGGATTATTCGAAATATCTTCAATGCGTGACCGGCTTGCCGGTCTGCGCCAGCAGCCAGGCGATCACGCTGACGACCAGGCTGGCGAGCACGCCCCAGGCCAGTTTCAGCGCGCTGTCGAACAGCAGCGGCGCCACCAGGCCGGACACCAGCGCGAACAGCAGCATCTGGATGAACGACTGCATCGACGACGCCAGTCCGCTGTTGTTGGGGAAGTACTCCAGCGCGATCAGCGACAACGGCGTCATCGCCAGCGCCAGGCCGAAGGAGTAGATAAACAGCGGCATCACCGCGTAAGGCACGGCCGCGACGAAGGCATTGTTGTAGGCGACGTTGATGATGCCGGCGGCGATCATGACGGCAAAACCCATCCACACCTGCGTGGTGCGCGCGAACTTGTGCGCGAATTTTCCCGACAGCGCGGAGCCGACCACCATCCCGCTGATCAGCGGCACGAACATCCAGGCGAAGGCCGTCTCCGGCAGGTGCAGGATGTTCATCACGAAGTAGGCGGCCGAGCCGATATACAGCGCCACGCCCGCAAAGCTCATGCCGACGGCGATCGACAGCAGCAGGAACTGGTGGTGGCACAGCACCTTCCAGTAGTTCCCGGCGATGACGCCGAGGTGGAAGGGATGGCGGTCCTTGACGGCCAGGCTCTCCGGCAGCGCGCGCTGCACGGCGATGAACATCAGGATGCCGAAGGCGCTGAGGAACCAGAAGATCGAACGCCAGCCAAAGCTCACCTGCAGCCAGCCGCCCAGCACCGGCGCGATGGCCGGCGCCAGGCCGAACACCATCATGATGTGCGACAGGATCTTCTGCGCGGCGGCGCCGGAGAAGCGGTCCTGCACGATGGCGCGGCCGACCACCGAGCCGGCGCCTGCCGCAAGCCCCTGCACGATGCGGCAGGCCAGCAGCACGCCGATGGACGGCGCCATCGCGCCGACGATGGAGGCGGCGACGTACAGCACCAGCGACACCAGGATCACCGGGCGGCGGCCGAAGGAGTCGGACAGCGTGCCGTAGAACAGCATCATGAAGGCGAAGCAGAACAGGAACATGCTCAACGTCTGCTGGATCAGCATCGGGCTGGCGTCGAAGGTCTGGGCGATCGCCGGGAACGATGGCAGATAGGTGTCGATGGCCAGCGGACCGACCATCGTCAGGCCGGCCAGCAGCAGTGTCAGCAAAATATTCATTTAAGGCGTATTGTTCAGTGGACCCGGCATTTTACGCGATATGCAGTCATCGCATATCCAAGGGCGAAATCATTCCTTCGCCCTGCTGCCAACGTTTTTATAATTCGAGACACTATGACTATCGATACCTATGATGGAACCGGCGTCAAGCCGTCGCACTGGAACCTGGGCGGCGTGATCGAGCAGCTGCGCATCTCGCGCGAGGCCACGCACAACATCCGCCATCACGGCAAGGTGCGCGAGCTGCCGTCGCGCGAGGCGCTGACGATCATCGTCAACGGCTTGTCGGCGGTGCTGTTCCCGACGCACTACGGGCGGCCCAACCTGACCGACGAGAGCATCGACTACTTCGTCGGCGACACGCTCAACACCACCCTGAACCGCCTGACGGAGCAGGTCCGGCGCGGCTTGCAGTTCTCGCTGGAGGACGCCGACGCCGATGAGGAAGCGCTGACGCGCCAGGCCTACGCCATCACCCGCGAGTTCGCGGCCGGCCTGCCGGGCATCCGCGGGCTGCTGGTGTCCGACGTGCAGGCGGCGTTCTCGGGCGACCCGGCGGCGACCTCGGTGGCCGAGATCATGCTGTGCTATCCGGGCACCATCGCCATCCTGTACTACCGGCTGGCGCACAGCCTGCACCGACTGGGCTCGCCGTTCCTGGCGCGGCTGATTTCGGACATCGGCCACTCGCTGACCGGGATCGACATCCATCCGGGCGCACAGATCGGCGGCAGCTTTTTCATCGACCACGGCACCGGCGTGGTGATCGGCGAGACGGCGGTGCTGGGCCAGCGCGTGCGCCTGTACCAGCACGTGACCCTGGGTGCCAAGCGCTTCCCGGCAGATGAAAAAGGCGCCTTGATCAAGGGCGTGCCACGCCATCCCGTGGTGGAGGACGACGTGGTAATCTACGCCGGCGCGACCATCCTGGGCCGCATCACCATCGGCGCCGGCTCGACCATCGGCGGCAATGTATGGCTCACGCAAAGCGTGCCGGCCGGGAGCAATGTCTCGCAAGCGCAGATGCGCAACGATTAGATCGGTCATACTTCGGGAGCAGATATTCATTTGGAAGATTCAGTCTTTGCTATACCTGGCGGCGTGCGGGTTGCGCCTGTCGCCAAAGCCGATGCGGCGTCGCTCTCATTGCTGATCCGCGAGAACGCCGAGCACCTCCAGGCCTTTGTTCCGATGGTCGTCTGGCTGGCAGCAGAAGATGCCGCCGCCGCGCACCTCCGGAAAGCGGAGCATGCCTTTGCGGCCGGCGATATGCTGGAGTGGCATATTTTCCTGGATGACGTTTTATGCGGCGCGGTGCGGCTGAAGGACATCGATGTCGCCAACAAAAGCGCTGCCGTCGCTTACTTCATCGGCAGCGATTTTCAGGGAAGAGGCATCGTGACTTCCTCGGTATTGTCCGTGATCGGATATGGTTTCAGACGCTTTGGGTTAAACCGGATCGAGCTCCAGTGCGCGGTCGGGAACCTTGCCAGCCGGCGGGTGGCGGAGCGCCTGGGTTTTACGCTGGAGGGAACCCTCCGGCAGTCGGAAATTCTTCACGGTGCAGTCGTCGACGTTCATGTCTTTGGCTTGCTTCGTGAAGAGTTCAAGTTTCAGGAGATATGAATGACGGATCAATCGAACTATGTGCCGCCAAAAGTGTGGGTGGCCGAAGCGCCATCCGGCGGTACCTTTGCGAGCATCAACCGGCCGGTCGCTGGGCCCACGCACGAGAAGGAGCTGCCGGTCGGGCAGCATCCCCTGCAGCTCTATTCCCTGGGTACGCCGAACGGCGTGAAGGTGACGATCATGCTGGAAGAGCTACTGGCTGCCGGCCATACTGGTGCCGAATATGACGCCTGGCTCATACGTATCAACGAAGGCGAGCAGTTCTCCAGCGGCTTCGTCGACATCAATCCCAACTCGAAGATCCCAGCGATGGTGGACCGCAGCGGCGCGCAGCCATTGCGCGTGTTTGAATCCGGCTCGATCCTTGTGTACCTGGCGGAGAAGTTCGGCGCCTTCCTGCCGAAGGAACTGGCGGCGCGCACCGAGACGCTGAACTGGCTGTTCTGGCAGATGGGTTCCGCGCCGTTCCTGGGCGGAGGCTTCGGCCATTTCTACGCCTACGCGCCGGAAAAGCTGGAGTATCCGATCAACCGCTATGCGATGGAGGTCAAGCGCCAGCTGGATGTGCTGGATCGTCAGCTGGCCGATCACCGCTACGTCGCCGGCGACGATTACACCATCGCCGACATGGCGATCTGGCCGTGGTATGGCGTTCTGGTACTTGGGAAGATTTACGGCGCCGGTGAATTCCTGTCGGTGCACGAGTACAAGAACGTCAAGCGCTGGGCCGATGAAATCGCTGCGCGGCCGGCGGTGGTCCGTGGCCGCAAGGTCAACCGGACCTTCGGCGAGCCGGAAGAGCAGGTGCCTGAGCGGCACGCTGCTTCCGATCTGGACTGACGTCGTTACTTGCCCGGCTTCGTCGCGCCGTTAGCTTCCAGCGCCAGCTGGTCTTCGGTTTTCGAGTAGTCCGGGAAGTACTTGTTGGTCACGGCCAGGAACTCGCGCGAACGGTAGGCTGCCGCGAGGTCCTTGGCGAACTGCTTGTCCTTGTCGGCGCTGCGGATCGCCACCAGGTTGATGTAGTTCGACGAGATCTTCTCGGTCTGCAGCGCCTCTTTCAGCTTCATGCCCGACGCCAGCGCGTAGTTACCGTTGACGAAGGAGTAGTCGGTGTCCTGCAGGGAGCGCGGCAGCTGCGCCGCGTCCAGCGCGATCAGCTTGATCTTCTTGACGTTGACGGCGATGTCCTTTTCCGACGCCTTTACCGGGTCGAACTTGTCGCGCAGCTTGATCCAGCCCAGTTGCTCCAGCATGACCAACGCGCGCGCCTGGTTGGTCGGGTCGTTCGGCATGGCGACGGAGCCGCCTTCCTTCACTTCGGCCAGCGTCTTATGTTTCTTGCTGTAGATGGCGATCGGCGCGGTCGGGATCTTCACCAGGTCGGCCAGCGCGAGCTTGTTCTTGCTCGCGAATTCATTCAGATAGACGATGTGCTGGAAGACGTTGGCGTCCAGCGAGCCTTCAGCCAGCGCGAAGTTCGGCTGGATGTAGTCGTTGAACTCCACCAGCTTGATCTTGTAACCCTGCTTTTCCAGGATAGGCTTGATGCCCAGCTTGATCTGGTCCGCATACGGGCCGGCGCTGGTGCCGATCACGATTTCTTTCGGGTCCTTGGCGTAGCTTGGCGCGGCGATGCCGAGGGCGATGGTCAGTGCTGCGAGCAGCAGGTTGCGGCGAGGTGCGTTCATGTTGGTTCCCTTAAATTAGCGTTTGTCCAGGCGTTTGGCGATGCGGTTGCCGGTGAATTGAATCAGCTGCACCATGGCGATCAGGATGGCGACGGTGGCGACCATGATGTCGGTCTCGAAGCGGTAGTAGCCGTAGCGGATGGCGAGGTCGCCGATGCCGCCGCCGCCCACCACGCCGGCCACGGCGGAGTAAGACAGGAAGCTGATCGACAGCACCGTCAGCGCCAGCACCAGGCCGGAGCGGGCCTCCACCAGCAGCACGCGCAATACGATTTGCAGTTCCGATGCGCCCATCGCGTGGGCCGCTTCGATCACGCCGCGCGGCACTTCACGCAGGTTCTGTTCGACCATGCGGGCGAAGTAGGGCACGGCGGCGAAGGACAACGGCACGGCGGCGGCCAGCGGCCCGATCGAGGTGCCGGCGATGATGCGCGTGAACGGCACCAGTGCCACCAGCAGAATGATGAACGGGAAGGAGCGCACCGTGTTCACCAGCCAGCCGAGTACCAGCGAGGCGGGACGGTTTTGCAGCGATTGTCCGTCCGCCACCAGGAACAGCAGGATGCCGAGCGGGCCGCCGATCAGCACTGCGGCGGTCAGGCCGATGCCGAGCATGGTCAGCGTTTGACCGAGGGCGGTCCACATCTCCGGCAGCATGGCGATGATGGCGTCGAGCGAGGCGAGATATTCAGACATAGGCTGCCTCCGGGTTGGCGTTGTTGATGTTGGCGAGCGCGCTGGCGGCGCCGTGCTGCGCCAGCTCGCGGCCTAGTGCGGTCTTGCGAGGTTCGTTGACGCTTGCGGCATCGTCCAGTGCGAATTGTTCGGCGATGGCGCCGTCTTCGATGACGGCCACGCGGTTGCAGATCTCGCCCAGCACCGACAGCTCATGGCTGACGATGACGATGGTGACGTTCAGGCGGCGGTTGATGTCGCGCAGCGTGGCAAGCAGCGCGCGCGTGGTCTCGGCGTCCAACGCGGAGGTGGGCTCGTCGCACAGCATCACGGCCGGGCCGCTGGCAAGCGCGCGGGCGATGGCGACGCGCTGCTTCTGGCCGCCTGACAGCTGCGCCGGGTAGTTGGCTGCCTTGCCGCTCAACTCCACCAGCTCCAGGCATTCGTTGACGCGGGCGGTGATCTGCGCCGGCGTCATGCCGCCGTGGATGCGCAGCGGGAAGGCGACGTTGTCGAATACCGTGGCGTTCTGCAGCAGGTTGAACTGCTGGAAGATCATGCCGATATTGCGGCGCGCGTCGCGCAGGTCGCGCTTGGACAGCGCGGTCAATTCGCGGCCGTCGACAAACACGCGGCCGCTGTCGGGGCGCTCCAGCAGGTTGAACAGGCGCAGCAAGGTCGATTTGCCGGCGCCGCTTTTGCCGATCAGGCCGAAGATGTCGCCTTGGTTCACTTCCAGCGAAACGTCGCGTACCGCGTGGAACGCGCCGCCGTCGGGCAGCGCAAAGGTTTTGCTCGCATGATCGATGCGAATCAGTGGTGTAGTCATCAGAATTAAGCGGGTGGTGCCGCTTGTAAGGTACCGGTGCGCGCAGTATCTCATCCGCAGCTCATGCGGCAAACGAAGTTTTTTCCCTTTCTATATTCCGAAAAGTTATAACGGAAAAACGCATATCAAAACGTAAAACTATTCGTTTTGATTTCATTGGTGCGGAATTAATCTGGTTGGCACGAACAACACAGGGAGCAGCAATGAGCATACTTCTTATCGGCGGCAGCCCCGCACTCCCTTCAAGCACCGGCCGTTTGCTGGATCACGTGGGCCAGAAGCTGGCCATCCAAGGACACCGGCACAGCACCCTGCAAGTGCGCGATCTGCCGGCGCGGGCGCTGCTGCATGCCGATACGGCGGACCTGGCGATCAAGCGCGCGCTGGCCACGGTGGCCGCTGCCGACGCCATCGTCATCGCCACGCCGGTGTACAAGGCTTCGTTCACCGGCATCCTGAAAGCCTTCCTCGACCTGCTGCCGCAGGATGGCCTGGCGGGCAAGCTGGTGCTGCCGCTGGCCACCGGCGGCAGCCAGTCGCACATGCTGGCGCTGGACTATGCGCTGCGGCCGGTGCTGCATGCGCTCGAAGCGCGCCATGTGCTGGCCAGTATCTACGCCACTTCGCAGCAGCTGGCCTGGAGCGACGGCGGCGGCTTGACGCTGGACCCGGCCGTCGCCTGGCGCGTGGACGCCGGCGTCGAGGATTTGTCCAACGGCCTGCAAGCGCTGGCCGGCCGCACCGAAGAAGTGTACGTGGCGCCGCTGCAGCCGGTACGCCTTGCACGCTGATTACCACCAAAAAGGAAAACCATGAGCATCGAACAAAAACGCGCATCGCGCCGCCACACACTGGGCCTGCTGTTCGCGGCGGGCGTCATCGCGGCCGGCGCTCCGTCGGCCGCCGGCGCGCAAGCCAGGCAGGAAGTCCGCATCGGCTACCAGAAATACGGCACGCTGACTTTGCTGAAAGGACGCGGCACGCTGGAGCAGCGGCTGGCCGCGAAAAACGTCACCGTCAAATGGACCGAGTTCCCGGCTGGCCCCGTGCTGCTGGAGGGCCTGAACGTCGGCAGCATCGACTTCGGCACCGTCGGCGAAGCGCCGCCCATCTTTGCGCAGGCTGCGGGCGCCAGGCTGGTTTATGTCGGCAATGAGCCGCCGTCGCCGTCCAGCGAGGCGATCGTCGTGCCCAAGGATTCGAAGATCCGCAGCCTGGCGGACCTGAAGGGCAAGAAGGTGGTGCTGAATAAAGGCTCCAATGTGCACTTCCTGCTGCTCAAGGCGCTGGAGAAGGCCGGCGTGGCGTACAAGGACGTCGAAGCGATCTTCCTGCCGCCGGCCGATGCGCGCGCGGCGTTCGAACGCGGCAGCGTCGACGCGTGGGTGATCTGGGACCCGTTCCTGGCCGCTGCCGAGAAGCAGCTGGGCGCGCGCGTGCTGACCGATGGCAAAGGCCTGGTCGCCAACCACCAGTTCTACCTTGCCTCGCGCGGCTATGCGGAGAAGAACCCGGAGATCGTCCGTATCGTGCTCGACGAACTCGCCAAGGTGGACGAGTGGGGCGCGAAGAACCAGAAGGAAGTCGCCGCCATCCTCTCGGCGCAGACCGGCCTGGATGTGGACGTGGTGGCGCTGGCCGCTTCGCGTTATGCCTACGGCGTCAAGCCGATCAACGGCGCCGTGATCGAACAGCAGCAAAAGATCGCGGACGCTTTCTCCAACCTGAAGCTGATCCCGAAACCCATCGTGGTCAAAGAAGCGCTCTGAGGAATCCATTATGTCCCTGAATATTTTTTGGTTTATCCCCACGCACGGCGACAGCCGTTATCTCGGCACCTCCCAGGGCGCGCGCCCGGTCGATGCCGATTACCTGAAGCAGTGCGCAGTCGCCGCCGATACGCTGGGCTACGACGGCGTGCTGCTGCCCACCGGCCGCTCCTGCGAGGATGCCTGGGTGGTCGCCTCATCGCTGATCGGTGCGACGCAAAAGCTCAAGTTCCTGGTGGCGATCCGTCCGGGCCTGACCACGCCGGGACTGGCGGTGCGCATGGCCGCGTCGTTCGACCGCCTGTCCAATGGCCGATTGCTGATCAACGTCGTCACCGGCGGCGACCAGGGCGAGCTGGAAGCGGACGGCCTGTTTGCCGACCACGCCAGGCGCTACGAGATATCGGATGAATTCATCCGCGTGTGGCGCGCCTCGCTGTCGGGCGAGGGCGGTGATGCGGGCTACGATTTCGAGGGCAGGCATATCAAGGTCAAGGGCGCGAAGACGCTGTTCCCGGCGGTGCAGAAGCCGTATCCGCCGCTGTACTTCGGCGGCTCGTCGGAGCCGGCGCACGCGCTGGCGGCCGAGCAGATGGACGTCTACCTGACCTGGGGCGAACCGCCGGCCGCCGTGGCCGAGAAGATCGCCGATATCCGCGCCCGCGCCGCCGCGCATGGCCGCACCGTGAAGTTCGGCATCCGCCTGCACGTGATCGTCCGCGAGACCAATGAGGCGGCGTGGCGCGCGGCCGAGGAGTTGATCAGCCATCTGGACGACGACATCATTGCCAAGGCGCAGGCGGCGTTCGGCAAGATGGATTCGGTGGGCCAGCAGCGCATGGCCGCGCTGCACGGCGGCCGCCGCGACAAGCTGGAAGTCTCGCCCAACCTGTGGGCGGGCGTGGGCCTGGTGCGCGGCGGCGCCGGCACCGCCCTGGTGGGCGATCCGCAGACCGTGGTGGCGCGCATCCAGGAATATGCGGACCTGGGCATCGAGACCTTCATCTTCTCCGGCTATCCGCACCTGGAGGAATCGTACCGCTTCGCCGAGCTGGTGTTCCCGTTGCTGGGCAAAGGCAAGGCGGCCGGCGAGCAGTCGCTGAGCGGGCCGTTCGGCGAAGTGATGGCCAACACTATCGTGCCGAAGAAGGCGGCGTGACATGAGGTCGACCGCTCCCCATCCCAACGCCGTCGCGCCGTGGATACTGCCGGTGCTGCTGATCGCCGGCTGGCAGGCCGCGTCGCAACTGGGCTGGCTGTCCAGCCGCATCCTGCCGGAGCCGTTGGCGGTGGCCAGGGCTTTCTGGACCCTGGCCGTCTCCGGCGAATTGTGGCTGCACCTGCGCACCAGCCTTTGGCGCGCGGCCAGCGGCTTTGCGATCGGCGCCGGCGCTGGGCTGCTGCTTGGCCTGTTGACCGGCAGCGTGCGCCGCGCTGAAACACTGCTCGACACCACGCTGCAAATGGTGCGCAACATCCCGGCGCTGGCGTTGATCCCGCTGGTGATCCTGTGGTTCGGCATCGACGAAACGGCCAAGCTGTTCCTGCTGGCGGTGGGCGTGTTCTTCCCCGTGTACCTGAACGCGTTCCACGGCATCCGCTCCGCCGACCAGGGCTTGATCGAGATGGCGCGCAGTTACGGCCTGTCCGGCTGGCCGTTGTACCGCGATGTGATCCTGCCGGCGGCGCTGCCGTCGATACTGGTGGGCGTGCGCTTTTCGCTCGGCCTGGTGTGGGTGCTGCTGATCGTCGCCGAAACCATCTCGGCGCAGGCGGGCATCGGCTACATGACGATGAACGCCCGCGAGTTTCTGCAGACCGACGTGGTCCTGGTGGGCATCCTGCTGTACGCCTTGCTGGGCAAGCTGGCCGACCTGCTGTCACGCGGGATGGAGAAGCACTTCCTGCGCTGGAATCCCGCTTACCGTTAATGAAGGAAACCGTATGCATATCTCGACCGCTCCATTTGACATCGGCCATTCCGTGAGCCGCCAGCCCATCGCGCCCACGCCTGCCAGGCGGCAGGGCGTGTCCCTGGCGCTGGACGGCGTGAGCAAATCGTTCGGCGCCCGGCCGGTGCTGAGCGACGTCCGGCTGGAACTGCGCGCCGGCGAATTCGTCGCCGTGGTTGGCCGCAGCGGCTGCGGAAAAAGCACGCTGCTGCGTGCCATCGCGGGGCTGGACAGTGCCGATGCCGGCAGCATCGCGGTCGGCAACGGCAGCATCGCCGCCAGCATCCGCATCATGTTCCAGGAGGCGCGCTTGCTGCCGTGGAAATCGGTGCTGGAGAACGTGGCGATCGGCATGCCGCATTCGCTGAACGCGGCGGCGGCCACGCTGGCGACCGTGGGCCTGGCCGATCGTGCCGATGATTGGCCGGCCGAATTGTCGGGCGGCCAGCGGCAGCGGGTGGCGCTGGCGCGCGCCTTGCTGCACGAGCCGCAGTTGCTGCTGCTGGACGAGCCGCTGGGCGCACTTGACGCGCTGACCCGCATCGAGATGCAGCAGCTGATTGAAGCGCTGTGGCAGACGCGCGGCTTCACCGCCGTGCTGGTGACGCACGACGTGCAGGAAGCGCTGGCCCTGGCCGACCGCGTGCTGCTGATCGAGGAGGGCCGCATCACACTGGACCTGAAGGTGGACTTGCCGCGCCCGCGCGCACGCGGCAGCGCGCCGTTCGCGGCGCTGGAACAGCGGCTGCTGGGCCGCATCCTGCATCAACCGGCTGCCGTGGCCGCCGCAGCCTGACATCCCTCCGTGGCCGCATTACCCCCGCCGGGTAGGGCGGCCACCGGCCTTTAGGCAGATCGCCGTTTTGTGCCTGCCGCGGTATCATTTCCACATGAGTCGCCCGCTTTATGATCGATTTAATCGATAGTAACGTGGTAAATTTTTCGTTTTACAACTTTGGATGTGACGAGCATAATCGGTTCACTCGAAGACATGCACCAGGCCGCTACCGTAGGCCGGGTCGAGTTCTTATACTTTGTTCCCACATTCTGGAGTCTTACTAATGAAAAAAATCTTCGCCCTGCTGGTTGCCGCTGGTATCTCGCTGTCCGCCTCTGCCGCGTCGAATAGCTTCACCTCCGACGCTAATCACACTTTTGCCCGCTTCGAGTACAGCCACTTCGGCTATTCGACCCAGCAAAGCCGCTTCAACAACACGACCGCCAAGATCGTGCTGGATACCGCCGCCAAGACCGGTTCGGTTGAAGCCACGATCGACGCCAAATCGGTCGACACCGGCTCGAAACTGTTCGACGGCCACATCCAGGGCGAGGACTTCCTGGACACCGCCAAGTTCCCAACCATCACCTACAAGTCGACCAAGTTCAACTTTGACGGCGACAAGCTGGCGTCGATCGACGGCAACCTGACGATCAAAGGCGTGACCAAGCCAGTCAAGCTGACCGTGACCCACCTGCAGTGCATGGATCACCCGATGCTGAAGAAACTGGCTTGCGGCGCCAACGCCACCGCCACCATCAAGCGTACCGAATTCAACGCCGGTAAATACGCACCTTACGTCGGCGACGACGTAACCCTGACTTTCGCAGTCGAATCCATCAAGGACTAATCGAACTGAGCCTGGCTCAATTCGTTAGCTCCTGATGTGGGCCGGCGCGGTACTCATACCTGGTACCGCGCCGGCCCGTTTATTTTAGGAGCAGCAGCATGACATTGAACCAGCTCGCGGTAGCGGCCGCACTGGCCTGTGCCGGTATGGCGCAGGCCGCAGACACGGCCGCGCCGGACCTCATCATCAGCAACGGCAAGATCGCCACGATGACCAGGGAAGGCGCTTTCGCGCAAGCCCTCGCCATCAAGGACGGCAAGATCCAGGCCGTCGGCAGCAATGCCAAGATCCTGAAACTCAAGGCGGCCGGCACCCAGCTGATCGACGCCGGCGGCAAGACCGTCATCCCCGGCCTCAACGACTCGCACCTGCACATCATTCGCGAAGGCTTGAACTACAACGCCGAGCTGCGCTGGGACGGCGTGACCTCGCTGAAGAAGGCGCTGCAAATGCTCAAGGAGCAGGCCGCGCGCACGCCGGACGGCGCCTGGATCAAGGTGGTCGGCGGCTGGAACGAATTCCAGTTCGAGGAAAAGCGCCTGCCGACGCTGGCCGAAATCAATGAAGCGGTGCCGGACAAGCCGGTGTTCCTGCTGTACCTGTACGGCCTGGGCTTCCTGAACCAGAAGGGCGTCGCCACGCTGGGCTACAACGCCGACACCAAATTCAAGGACGGCGTGGTCGAGCTGGGCGCGGACGGCAAGCCGACCGGCCTGCTGATCGCCAAGCCAAACGCGATGATCCTGTACACCACGCTGGGCAAGACCAATGTGCTGCCGCGCGAGCAGCAGCTCAATTCCACCCAGCAGTACTACACCGAGCTGAACCGCTTGGGCCTGACCAGCGCCATCGACGCCGGCGGCGGCGGGCAAGCCTATCCCGACGATTACGCGGTCAGCCTGGAGCTGGCCAAGAGCGGCAAGCTGACCGTGCGCACCTCCTACTACCTGTTCGCGCAGAAACCGGGCAAGGAGCTGGAGGACTATCAGCGCTGGCTGACCATGACCAAGCCCGACCGCAACGATCACCTGTTCTACGCCAACGGCTACAACACCGAGGGCGGCGGCGAGAACCTGGTGTGGAGCGCGGCCGACTTCGAAAACTTCCTGGAGCCGCGACCGGACATGCCGCAGCAGATGGAGAGCGAACTGGAGCCGGTGCTGCGCCTGCTGATCAAGAACCGCTGGCCGTTCCGCATCCACGCGACCTATGACGAGAGCATAGACCGCGACCTGGCCGTCATCGAAAAGGTCAACAAGGATACGCCGCTGAACGGCCTGCGCTGGTTCTTCGACCACGCCGAAACCATCAGCGACAAGCAGCTGGCGCGGGTGAAGGCGCTGGGCGGCGGCATCGCGGTGCAAAACCGCATGTACTTCCAGGGCGAGCTGTACTGGAAGCAGTATGGCGCGCAGACCCGCCAGATGCCGCCAATTAAAAAAATGCTGGAGATGAAGATCCCTGTCGGCCTGGGCACGGACGGCACGCGTGTTAGCAGCTACGGGCCGTGGCCGTCGATCTACTGGGCGGTGACGGGCAAGACCGCAGGCGGCCTCAGCGTTTGGCGGCCGAGGGATGTGTTGAGCCGCTACCAGGCGTTGAAGCTGATGACGCAGGGCAGCGCATGGATGAGCGGCGAGGAAAAGCTCAAGGGCACGCTGGCCGCCGGCCAGTACGCCGACCTGGTGATACTGCCGCAGGATTATTTCTCGATGTCGGCCGAGCAGATCAAGAACCTGGAAAGCAGCCTGACCATCGTCAACGGCAAGGTGGTGTACGCGGCGCAGGAGTTCAAGCAGTACGCGCCGGCCTTGCCCGAGGTGCAGCCGGACTGGAGCCCGGTGAAATACTACGGCGGCTACCAGAACCCCGCACAGCGATGAACCGTTGGGGTCGGACCCCGCGGGGTCCGACCCCGCTGTGCCGGGGTTAAACCAGCTGTAGCCAGCCCAGCAGCGCACCGCCTGCCAATATCCACAGCAAGTGAATGCGGGTGCGCCAGATCACCAGGCCTGCCGCCACCGACAGGGTCCACAGGGGCCAGTCGGTGGCCCAGCTGTGATGCGCGCTGCCGAGGATGATCCCCACCGACACCATCAGCCCGACCACCACCGGCGCCATGCCTTGCTTGAAGGCGCGCACGCCCAGCAGCTCGCGATTCTGGTGGCCCCAGCGTGCCGCCAGATAGGTCAGGGTGGTGCTCGGTATCATAATGCCCAGCATCGTCACCAGCACGCCGGCCAGCGCAAGCGTATAGCTGCCGGCATTGAGCCCGACGTTCCAGCCCATCAGCGCCACGAACAGCACGTTGGGGCCCGGCGCGGCCTGGGCGATGGCGATCGAATCGTTGAACTGCGATTGCGTCAGCCAGTGATGTTCCTCGACCAGGAAGCGGTGCATTTCGGACGTGGTGGAAATCGCGCCGCCGATCGACATCAGCGACAGCAGCATGTAGTGGGCGAACAGGTTGACCCAGTCGGTCAGGCTCAGCACGAGGTGCAGCGGGGCGTCGTTCATGGCTGATGTCCCTTGAGCTTGCGGTGGGTGAGCGTGACGCCGATGCTGCCCAAGACCAGCAGCGTGTAAGCCAGCGGCATGTGCAGCAGCACCACGAATACCACGCACAGCAGCGCGATGGCGCCGGTCAGCCACATCGGCAGCGGATGCTTGCCGAGCGCGGAGGCCAGCTTGAGGCCGGTGGCGGCGATCATGCCGGCCGACACCGCCGCCATGCCGCGCAGCGCGCCGGCCACGCCCGGATGATGGGCGTAGTGGGAGTGCAGCACGGCCAGCGCCAGCACCAGCAGCAGGGGCAGCGTGAGCATGCCCGCCAGCGCTGTCAGGCCGCCGCGCAAGCCGTAGTAGCGGCTGCCGACCATCAGCGCCAGATTGACGACATTGGGGCCGGGCATGATTTGCGCGACCGCCCATTCCTCGATGAATTCTTCCTGCGTCAGCCAGCGCTTGCGTTCGACCAGCTCGCGCTGCACAACGGCCAGCACGCCGCCGAAACCCTGGAGCGCCAAAATGGTGAAAGAGATGAATAGATCAAGTAGCGAGGCGGGGCGGGGGCGTGGCGGATCGGTAGGCATGCACCATTATCGCGCCGGTATTGCCGCATGTCTATGAACCCAGGAGTACGGTGCGTTTTAAATTCGGAATTGATAGGAAGCTGACATTGACTTTGGTGTAAGGTGGCCGATACTGGCCTAGGCATGACGCGGATCAACGTCCGTACCTTCAATTCTTGTTAAGGATCATGATGAACGTTTCGTTATTACAGCAGCGTCGCGATGAGCAATGCAGTGCCGCAGTGAACCGTGGCATTCAAGTGCAGTCCAGCTTTAATACCGTTTGTGCGATCGAATACCTGAAATCCCATAACGTCGATCCGCAAGTGATCGAACGGGTGTTATTACACCCTGAACTGCGTCGAAAATCCCCGCATTGAGACAGCCGCCTGGTGCGGTGCCTTGTTTACTTATGCACAAACCATGTTGACAAGAATTATTTTCGAAATATTTTCTTGGTACAATAAGTGGTGTGCTAAGTATTTGATTTATAAGGGGTTTGATTTTGCCTTTTGGATGGGCAGTTTGTTGAAAACCGCATAGGTAAAGCCTCTCTGCGGTGTCAATGGGGGGATATCCACATAGATATCCACAGTCTCTGTGGATATCCCGAAAAGAGCTATAACAATCCGCGACTTAGGCGTTATAGCGGCCTTTTGAGCGCCTGCAGCACGCTGGCGACGACGATGTAGTGCGGCGGCTTGTCGGCGGTTGCCGTCACGGTGGCGCGCAGCCGCACTTCCTGGCCGTCGCGGCGCCAGGCGCTGACCACGTCGGTCCACGTTTCGCCTTCCTTCAGCGCTTGCAGGGCGTCCGTCAATTGATCCGGCGGATAGGGCGGGGCGTGCAGCAGGCGCGGATCGGCGCCTTGCAGCTCCTCGCGGCTGTACTGGAATACTGTACAGAATTTATCGTTGACCGAGATAATCTTACCGCGCGCATCCAGCGTCATCATGGCCGCGTGCTGGTCTACCGCGGCCAGTACCGTCCTGGCCTGGTCCAGTTCCTGCTGCAGCGCCTGGATCTGGCGGTGCGCCTGCGCCAGTCCCGAGTAGGCGCGCAGCGACGAGATCACCGTGGTGAACAGCTTGCGCGTGGTGAGGTCGGTCTTGCACCAGAAGTCGTTGATGTCGTAGTCGAGGATGATGCTGTGCTCCAGCGCCTGGCCCGGCTGGCCGGTGCGCAGCACGATGCGCACCAGGTTGTTGTGCAAGGTGTCGCGGATATGACGGGCCACGTTCAGGCCGGCGTCGCTGGTTTCCATGATGACGTCCAGCAGCACCAGCGCGATGTCGGGCGTGGTGCGCAGCGTCGTCAGGGCTTCTTCGCCGCTGTAGGCGTGCAGGAAGCTGAGCCGGCGCCCCTGGAAGCAGACATTACTCAATGAAAATTTGGTGACCACGTGGACATCGACATCGTCGTCCACGATCAGCACCCGCCAAGGCGGCGGTGCCGGTGCTGCGCCGGGCTTGCCAGGCTGCGGCTGGCTGGCCGGCGGCGCTTCGTCCTCTATCATCCAATCGGTGTCGTCGTCGTTCTGATTCATGCGTCAATCCCGCGATAAGTCGAAGAAGGGAATTGCGGACCTTCAGAGTGACACTATTCCTTGCTAGCACTTTTGTCAAAGGATTCCCCGGCAGGCGTGCATCAGCGTCTCTACTAGCCTACTTATGCACAAAAAAATATTTTTCAAGCGGGCTGGAAAACCTTTGATGTCTGAATTTTACGGGATGTAAGTTATTGATTTTATTGGGTAAAAAATCTGCCTGTGGATTAGGCATTTTGTTGAAACCCGCGCCGTTAAAGGCGCTCTCGGCTGTCAAGTGGCGGTTATTCACAACCTTATCCACAGCTGGTGTGGATATCTGAGAAAAGCGCTTTAAATACGGCTGCTTAGCGGCTTTTCTTCAGGAATTGGATGGCTGTCAGATTCCCGCCAGCAGTTGGCGTACGGCGCCGTGGGCCATGATGATCTCGGTGCCGTCGTGCAGCAGCGCGTTGTACTTGGCGCGGAATTCGGCGTCGCCGTTTTCGGACGGACCGATCAGCGCTTCGATGGCCTTGCGGTAGGCGCCAGCTTCGGCCACGGTGACCGGTTCCGGTTCATCGAGACGCTCATCCATCTGCGCCATCAGGCCCGACAGTTTTTGCAGCCAGGCGAAATGCGGATGATTGGCCACCAGCTGCAAATGCTCCAGCGGACTGCCGACCGCGCCGAAATACTGTGTCTCCACATGGATCAGCTGTTTGTGCAAGTCGCGCAAGGCGCGCGCCAGCGTCGTCAGCCGGGCGTTGTTGACCAGTTCGTTTTCGGGTGTCGTCATGGAATCTCCAGATAAAGTTACATCTCAGTATAGCGCTGTAGTCGAGCACGCGACATCGCTCGGAAGGCCTAGGCGCTGAGAGTTTTTAAACGGTCGAGCTCGGCCAGGAAGCGCTCGCTGGCGAGGGTCGGCGGCCAGGGTTCCCACGCGGTGCCGCCGTAGATGGCTTGCAGCGGATCTTCGCTCAACGGCGGCACGGTGATCTTCAGCGTGTGCAGCACTTCCTTCGCCGACCATCCCACCACGTGCACCGCTTCGCTGGCGGCCGCCAGCCGGTCGGCCATCTTGTGGGCGGCGTGTTCCTTCGGCGTCCAGTGCTGCAAGCCATAACGCAGGAACACCGCGCGCTCCAGCCGCACCGTCAGCGCCTTGAAGCCGTCGCCCAGGAAGGGCTTGAGCGGCGAGACGCAATCGAATCCCAGCAGGCCTTCCTCCGCGTCGTGCAGCAGCTCGCGCAGCGCGGCCAGCGGCGGCAAGGCCAGGCCGACCGCCGTGCAGGCGGCCGCGCGCAAGTGCATCACCGTCAGCGAGTGCTGCGCCACCGACAGCGGCAGCGGCCAGGCCGAATGGCCGCCCCAGCGATAGGTGCGCGCCAGGCCCAGCGCCAGGTCGCTGTCTTCCCAGTCGAACGGCGTGGGGTCGAGCAGGTCCAGCCGGCGCTCCGACGGCATGCGGACCCAGGCGCGGGGTTCATGATGATCGCGACCCATGCGGACTTCCTTGTCTGTGGCTCAGGCTACATCCTACACCCACGGCGGCGAATTATTTTTCGGCAACGATCAGCGGATTTGCAATACACTGGAACGCTGTTCAATCCTCGAAAAATGAGCTCATGGCGACCAGACCTTCATATATCTACCAGGGCGGCTCGGTGATGATGCACTCGCCGCTGCAATTGAAAAACTCCGAGATGTACGGTTTCTTCGTCAAGGGCGATCTGGCCAAGCTCCAGGCCACGCTGGACGACACGCTGAACCAGGTGGCCGGCCAGCGCATGCGCTTCAACGCGATTTCTCCCTATGTGCTGTTGACCTTCACCCGCGTCAACCACGCCGATTCGGCGGCCCCGGTCGATCATGCCAAGGGCTGGATCACCGAGATCGACATCGTCACCTGGATCATGGTCGGCGCCATGGACGACGAGGGCAAGCTGGCCCATATCTACTACTACCCCGCGCACATCTTCGTCGACGACGCGATGGCGCTGATTAACGGCCGTGAGCTGTTCGGCTATCCCAAATATTTGTGCGAGTACGAGATCCCGGCGGCCGGCACGGAGCCGCTGCGCTGCTCGGTCGCGGCCAAGGGCTTCCAGCCGTTTGCGCCGGAGACGAAGATCGACATGCACCCGCTGCTGGAAGTGAACGCGACCCGCAAGACCGGCATCGAAAGACCCATCACCAGCGTGCTCGATCTGATCGAGCAGGCGATAGAGCTGTTCCTGTCCATCCCGGACTTTTTCAACCTGGACGTGGCGGGTTGGGACGACATCATCTCGCTGCTGCGCAATCCGCGCATCGACCAGATCTTCCTCAAGCAGTTCCCGGACAGCGCCGGTTTGAAAGCCGTGTACCAGGCCATCCTCGCGGCCCCGGCCACCATCGACAGGATCCACGGCGGCAAGCTGCTGGGCTACGAATACGAGTGCGTGCTGCATGCCTTCGACAGCTTCCCGCTCAATGAGACGCTGGGCCTGCAAGTGGGCGCGCAGACTGCCATCCTGCCGTACAACCTGAATTTCGATTTCACCGCGCAGCCGGGCGAGGAGTTGATCGACAATTCCTCGATCGCCCCGCAGAAGATCGCCATCCTCGGCGGCGGTGTGGGATCGATGACGGCGGCCTACTACCTGAGCGACCTGCCGGGCTGGCAGAACAACTACGACATCACCGTCTACCAGCAAGGCTGGCGCCTGGGCGGCAAGGGCGCCAGCGGGCGCAATGCGCAGTACGGGCAGCGCATCGAAGAACACGGCCTGCACATCTGGTTCGGCTTCTATTCCAACGCGTTCAAGATGATCAAGGCGGCCTACACCAGCCTTGATCGCCCGGCCGGCGCGCCGCTGGCGACCTGGCGCGACGCCTTCAAGCAGCACGATTACGTGGCGCTGTCGGAGCAGGTCGGCGACCAGTGGCACAACTGGTCCATCGTGTTCCCGACGCTGCCGGGCGAGCCGGGCGAGGGCAACGAGCAGATCACGCTGTGGCAGTTGGCGGTGGCGATGATGGGCTGGATCGACAAGTGGATCAAGAGCCTGGATAAGCTGACCCGCGAACTGGAGCTGCCCGCGCACGAGCACCACACTGGCGTGCTGCCGGACTGGCTGTATCACCTGGCTGAAGGCGTGACGTCGTCGGCGCACGAGCTGCTGGAAGATATGTCGCTGCTGGGCGGCGCCTTGTACGGCATGGTGGTCAACCTGCCGGCCGATGTCGCGCAGCACAAGGTGGGAGAGCACCTGGCGCTGGCTGGCGCGCTGGAGGGCGTGCGCCAGCGGCTGCACTCGCGCTACCGCGGCCTGGTCGACCACGCCGACGGCGACGCCAGCGACGACATCCGCCGCCTGTTCATCTGCCTGGACCTGGGCGTGACGGTGATGAAGGGCGTGTTCGAGGACGGTGTCATACGCAACGGCTTCGACGTGATCAACGACGTCGATTTCCGCCAGTGGTTGACTAAGCACGGCGGCGACGAAAAGCTCTGCGTGGATTCGGCGCCGGTGCGCGGCTTCTACGATCTGGTGTTCGCCTACGAAGGCGGCGATTTCGGCAAGCCCAATATCGAAGCCGGCACGCTGCTGCGGGCGATGGCGCGCATCGGCCTGGCCTACAAGGGCGGCATCATGTTCAAGATGCAGGCGGGGATGGGCGACACGGTATTCACGCCGTTGTACCAGGCCTTGCTGGCGCGCGGCGTCAAGTTCAAGTTCTTCCACAAGGTCGAGGAGCTGGTGCCGGATGGCCGCCAGATCGGCAGCATCCGCATGACGCAGCAGGTGGCGCTGAAGGGCGCTGCCTACGATCCGCTGGTGGACGTCAAGGACCTGGCCTGCTGGCCGAGCACCCCGAACTACGGCCAGATCGATCCGGCGCAAGCGGCGCTGCTGCAGGAGCACGACCTCAACCTGGAATCCTACTGGAGCGACTGGCCGAAGCTGTATCACCAGCACTTCGACAAAGAGCTGCCGGTGCTGACGCTCAGGCGCGGTGTGGATTTCGACCAGGTGGTGTTCGGCATCTCGGTCGGTTCGCTCAAGCCTTTGTGTCCGCAGCTGCTGGCGCAAAGCCCGGCGCTGAACACCACTTACGAACAGGTGCAGACGGTGGCCACGCAGGCCTACCAGGTCTGGCTGGACAAGGACTTGAAGCAGATGGGTTGGGACTATCAGCCCGATGGCCAGCAGCCGGTGCTGAGCGGATTCGGCGAGCCTTACGACACCTGGGCGCCGATGGACCAGCTGCTATGCCGCGAAGCCTGGCCGGCGCAGCTGGACCCGCGCAACGTATCCTACTTCTGCAGCGCGCTGCCGGTGGCGAGCTATCCGCCGGCCAGCGAGACCGGCTTCCCGGCGCGCATGGCGGCGAAGGCGAAGGAGGGCGCGGTCGAGCAGTTGAGCAAGAGGATCGCTTCGCTGTGGTCGGCGGCCGGGCCGGCCGGCGCGTTCCCATGGCAATGGCTGGTGGACGGCAATGAAGCGACCGGCGTGGCGCGCTTCGACAGCCAGTACTGGCGCGCCAATGTCGATCCGTCCGAGCGCTACGTGATGTCGGTGGTGAACAGCACCAGGTACCGTTTGCAGACCGACCAATCCGGCTTCTCCAATCTTTACCTGACGGGCGACTGGATCAAGACCGGTTTGAACGCCGGCTGCGTGGAAGCGGCCGTGATGGCCGGCATGCAGACCTCGCGCGCGATGAGTGGCCATCCGGCCGTGATCGAGGGCGAGACCGACTTCTGATGCGGCTAGCGGCGGCGGGCCAGCGTCAAGCCGTCGCCCAGCGGCAGCAGCGACAGGTCGACGCGCTCGTCGTGGTGCAGCTTGATGTTCAGCGCCTGCAGCGCGGCGGTGTCGTCGCTGTCGGCGCGCTCGGCGACGCGGCCGCTCCACAGCGTGTTGTCGATCACGATCAGGCCACCGGGCCGCACCAGTCGCAGGCAGCGTTCGTAATAGCCGTCGTAGTTGACCTTGTCCGCGTCGATGAAGGCGAAGTCGTACAGGCCCGCCTCGCCGGCCTCCAGGCGCGCGTCCAGCGTGGCCAGTGCGGGGCCCAGCTGCAAATCGATTTTATCGGCGATGCCGGCCTGCGCCCAGAACGGCTTGCCGATGCGGGTGTATTCGTCGCTGATGTCGCAGGCCAGGATGCGGCCGTCGGCCGGCAGCGCCAGCGCCACCGACAGCGCGCTGTAGCCGGTGAATACGCCGATCTCGATGGTGTGGCGGGCGCCGGTCAGCTTGACCAGCATCGCCATGAACTGGCCCTGTTCGGGCGCGATCTGCATGGTGGCGCGGTCATGGCCGCGGGTGGCGTCGCGCAGGGCTGTTTGCGTCGGATGTTCGCGCAGCGAATGCGCCAGTACATAGTCGTACAGTGTATCGGTGAGGTTGAGTGTGCGGTTGGACATGCGGCATCTCCTTGGTTGGATGTCGCCAGTGTAGCAGCGTCACCGCCGCTTGCGCGTGCGGGTCAGGTGGTCGATTCCTGCTGCGACAAGCTCACGTCGTCGCTGGCGGCGCGGCGCAGGTCGTTGCAGGCCTGGTCCAGCGCGGCCGCCACGGCGGGCATGCGGCGGGTGACTTCGGCCAGGTCGCCGGCGGCCGCCGCGGCCTCCATTTCGTGGCACAGCGTGTGCAGGTGGGTCGAGCTCAGATAGCCGGCGCTGCCCTTGAGTGCGTGGATCGCCGCCGCCGCCGCGTGGGCGTTGGCGGCTGTGACGGCGGCGCGCGCGGTCTCCAGCCGGCGCGGCGCCTCGTCGAGGAAGGCCTGGGTGATGCGCTGCATGTGCGAGTGCGACAGCCCAGCCAGCGGCATGATCTGCACGGTGGCCGGATCGATGCGCTTCTCGACCGCCGGCGCCACGCCGAACTGCTCGTCCAGCGATTGTTCGCGGTTGGCGGCCAGGCGCACGGTATCGGTGGGCCGCAGCGGACGGCCGCGGCTCAGGTGCTGGGCGATGGTTTTTTCGATCTGGTCGTACAGCAGGCGTTCGTCGACCGGCTTGCTGAGGAAGCCGTCCATGCCCACAGCGAGGTAGCGCGCGCGGTCATGGTCGCTGGCGTTGGCGGTCAGCGCGATGATCGGAATGCCGGGATCGAGCACGCGGTAGTCTTCGCTGCCGCCGCTGCGGATCAGGCGCGTGGCCTGCTCGCCGTCCATCATCGGCATGCGGCCGTCCATCAGCACCAGGTCATAGGCGGCGCTGCTCAGCGCGTGCAGCGCCTGCAAGCCATTTTCCACCACGCGGATGTCGTGGCCCATGTTTTCCAGCAGCGTGCTGACGATGATCTGGTTGGTGCGCACGTCCTCGGCGCACAGCACGCGCAGGCGGTAGGCGTGGTGCTCCTTGCGCGGCAGGCTGGATGGATCGATTGCCGGCGCCGCGCCCAGCGCCAGCGGCAGCGTGAAGCTGAACGTGGAGCCGACGCCGACCCGGCTTTCGGCGGCGATCGAGCCGCCCATCAGTTCGACCAGCTCCTTGCAGATCGCCAGGCCAAGGCCGGTGCCGCCGTAGCGGCGCGTGGTCGAGTGGTCGGCCTGCTCGAACTTCTGGAACAGGCGTGGCAGCGTCTCGGCCGGGATGCCGGGGCCGGTGTCGGTGATGTCGAAGCTGACGCTGGTGCGGCCGTCGACGGTCATCAGGGCCGAGGCGTCCAGCCGCACTTCGCCGCGGTCGGTGAACTTGATGGCGTTGCCCAGCAGGTTGAGCAGGATCTGGCGCAGCCGGGTCGGATCGCCGCGCACGTAGCGCGGCAGGTCCAGCGCCAGGTCGCAGCGCAGCAGCAGGCTCTTGGCGTCGGCCTGGCCTTGCAGGATGCCGATGGCGTCGTCGACCAGCGCAATCAGGTCGAAGTCCACCGTCTCGATCGACAGGCGGCCGGCGTCGATCTTGGAAAAGTCTAGGATGTCGTTGAGGATGGCCAGCAGCGATTCGCTGTTCTGCAAGCCGATGCGCAGGTATTCCTCGGTGCGGCCGCGCACCGACTGGTCGCGCATGGCGAACTTGATCATGCCGATCACGCCGGCCAGCGGCGTGCGGATGTCGTGGCTCATCGCCGACAGGAAGTCGATGCGGTGGCGGCTGACCACTTCCGCGTGTTCCTTGGCTTCGGTGAGCTGGGCGGTGCGCTCCTGCACGCGCTGCTCCAGCGTGTTGCGCAGCAGGCGGATCTGGTCGGCCAGCGCGAACGCCAGCAGTACGCCGTCCAGCGTGCCGCCCAGCAGCGTGAACAGCTGGGCGTTGGAGATCACGGCCGGGATCAGGCCCAGGTTGGCCGGCAGGATGAACAAGCCAGGCACCATCAGCGCGACGAAGCCGAGCACGAAGAAGCGCGCCGGGTAGTAGCCGCGCCGCCATACCACGATGCCGCTGGTGAGCGCCATCGTCATCCAGATCGAGATGACGATGGTGGCGATGGTGTGCGCATAGCTGAGGTAGAAGAAGCAGCTGGGCAGCGTCACCAGCGGCAGCACGATGTTGATGCGGCTGAGCCGGTACAGCAGCGGCGAATGCTCCTTCAGCCGCAGGAAGTTGGTGTAGAACATGGTGCTCAGCACCGGCAGCAGGAAGAAGGGCACGTAGTGCCATTGCAGGTTGTGCCAGCCGAACAGGTCGGCCGTCATGTGGAAGGTCATGCCCCAGGCCACGGCGTAGCACAGCACGTACAGCGAGTAGTACAGCGAGGAGTTGTCGCGGGTGATCGAGTAGATGAAGAAGTTGAACACCGTCAGCGCCAGCAGGGCGCCGATGGAGCCGATGATGAGCACGTTCTCGCGCGCCACCAGCTGCTGGTAGGCGGTGCGCGGCAGCACCGACATCACCGGCGTGCGGGCGTAGTAGGGGCTGGCGAAGCGTATCAGGACCTGGTAGCGCTGACCGGGCTGCAGATCGACGTCCTTACCGTAGTGCAGCAGGTAGGAATGCGGCTGGCGGTAGCCGGTCAGCATCTGGCGCGCGCTGCCGTCGGGACCGAACACCTGGATGTCGACCATGTCGATCAGCGTGTCGTTGGGATCGATGACCCAGGCTGGCTGATGGCTGTCGTTGCGCAGCTCGGCATAGAGCCAGTAGCTGCCGCCCAGCAGATTGACCTTGGAGGCGGGATTGAGCCCGGCCAGCAGCTTGGGCAGGCCGGCGGCATCGACCGGGAAGGGCTGGCCTTCGTCCAGGTATAACTTGCCTGTGGTCATTAAATCGATACTTGCGGTATTCACGCTGATGGCGGCCGGCTCGCGCTCGGCAGCGCGGGCTGCGCTGGGGCTGAGCGCCAGTTGCCACCATGCCAGCATCGCCAGCAGCATGAGCAACACGCCACGGGGCAGACCGTAAGACATCTTGCAAGCTATACTCATTAGTGTTCCGAAGGCCGCCGGTGTCGATAAGTTGGGTTTTTTCCATTTTAAACGAGAACTTATTGTTTTATTTAAAAATTGACTTAGGGCATGGGCCGGAGCTTGGCGCATGGCGAGCGGGGCAGGTAAGATGGCGCCTTTGCACCACAGGGATGCGACCGTGCTTATTTCTCCAGAACAATTCATTGGTTTCCTCAGCGCCGCCTTGCTGATCACGATTTCGCCGGGCCCGGACAATTTGATGGTGCTCAGCGTGGGCATGTCGCGCGGACGGCGCCAGGGCATGGTGTTCGGCCTCGGCTGCGCGCTGGGTTGCCTGAGCCACACGCTGCTGGCGACCTTGGGCGTGAGCGCCCTGATCAAGGCTTCGCCGATGGCGTTTGGCGCGCTCAAGCTGCTGGGCGGCGGCTACCTGATCTGGCTGGGCATCGGCGCGCTGCGCAGTCGCGGCGGCGCCCGCGTCCAGGGCGCAGGGGTTCCGGATGAAAGCCTGGGCAAGCTGTTTGCCAAGGGCTTGTTCGCCAACGCCGTCAATCCCAAGGTGGTGCTGTTCTTCCTGTCCTTCCTGCCGCAGTTCGTGATGGCGGAGCGGGGCGACGTCAGCTGGCAGACCGCTCAGCTGGGCTTGCTGTTCACGGCGCAGGGCGTGGTCTTGTTCGGCTTGCTGGGATATTTTTCCGGCGCGGTCGGCGCGTGGATCAACCGCCATCCGGGCGCGGGCATGTGGATGGACCGCGTGGCCGGCACGATTTTTGTCGGCCTGGGGCTGAAACTGATTATTTCTCGTTGAAAAAAGCAAAAAAAGTCTGTTCGCGGTGCCGTTTGTCATCAGGGCGTAATGTTGCACTGCAATACTGGCTTTGCTCTTTCAAGTCTCTCCCGATTTGAAAACTTTTGGCCCGCGCCTCTTTGTGCCGCGGGCTTTTTTTTGCCTGGGTCAGAAGGCGCTCTTGATGACGCCGCCGTCAACCCGCAGCGCCGCGCCGGTGGTTGCCGACGCCAGCGGACTTGCCACGTAGGCCACCAGCGAGGCGACCTCCTGCGGCGTCCCAAAGCGTTTGATCAACGAAGTCGGGCGCACCTGATCGAAGAATTCTGACTCGATCTGTTCGAGGCTCTTGTCGTTCACGCGCGCCATGTCCGCGACAAAGTCGCCGACGCCGCGCGATTTCGTCGGCCCCGGCAGTACGCTGTTGACCGTGATGCCCGTGCCGGCCACCGATTCCGCCAGGCCGCGCGACACGGCCAGCTGCGCGGTCTTGGTCATGCCGTAGTGGATCATCTCGGTGGGGATCTGCACCGCGCTTTCGCTGGAGATGAAGATGATGCGGCCCCAATTCGCCCGCTTCATTTCCGGCAGCACCAGCCGCGCAAGGCGAACACCGCTCAGGACATTGACATCGAAAAAGCGCAGCCAGTCTTCGTCGGGAATATCTTCGAACGGCTTGGGCTCGAAGATGCCGAGGTTGTTGACCAGAATGCTGATGCCGGCATGCTGGCGCACGACCTCCTTGGCCGCCTCGGCCTGACTAAGGTCCGCGGCAAAGCCGTGGACCGTGCCGTGCGTCTCCGTGCGCATGCGTTCCACCGCCTCGTCGACGGCGGCCTGCGTCCTGCCGTTGACGATGACGCTGGCACCCTCCTGGGCCAGTGTGGAGGCGATCGCGTAGCCGATGCCGGCGGTGCTGCCGCTGACCAGTGCCAGCTTGCCGTTGAGTCGTAAGTCCATCTCGATTCTCCTTGCTTATTTGGCGTTGACGAACGTTAGCACGGCCTGGATAGTCGCGTCGGGCGCTTCCTCCATCAGCCAGTGGCCGGCGTTGGGGATCACTTTTTCGGTGACGTTGGTGGCGGCGTTGCGCATGACGACCGCTTCATTGGCGCCGAACGACTTTTCGCCGCCGATCGCCAGCACCGGCATGCTCAGCTTGGTTTTCACGGATTCGGCGTTTTCCACGGCATCCTTGCGGATCGACTGGAACTGCTGGAAGGCCGCCTTCATGGCGCCGGGTGCGGCGTAGAGTTTGGCGTAGTGCGCACGGGTGGCTTCGTCGACCTTGGCCGGATCTCCGGCGAAGTCGTTCCAGAATCGGTCCAGGTAGATACGCTCTCGCCCCTGGACCAGGCGCAAGGCATCCTTGCCGCCGAGATCGAAATGCCACAAAGCCGGCAGGCGCACCAGTTGCTCCCACGGAGGAACGCCCGGCACCGGCGCGTCCATTACCACCAGCTTGATGGTCTTGTCGCGATAGCGCGCGGCGTAGGCGTAGGCCACCATGGTGCCGATATCGTGGCCGACGATGACTGCCTGGTCGACACCGAGCTGCTCGAGCACGGCGCGGACATCGCCGGCCTGGTTCCTTTTTTCATAGCCAGCTTCGGACCTGGAAGACAGACCTAGTCCGCGCAGGTCCGGCACGATCACCCGATGGTCCTTGGCCAGCGCGATCGCCAGCGGCGTCCACATGTCGCCGGTGTCGCCAAAACCATGCAGCAGCACCACCGCCGGCCCGCTGCCGCCGACACGCACGTGGATGGTGGCCTCCGGCGTCTTGATGTTTTCTATCTTGAAAGTAGACGGATACGGCAAAGTCGTGGCCCACGCCGGGGCAAGTTGAAGGGCTGCGCCGAATACGGCTGCGCGGGTAAGGTTGATTAGCATGATGTCGACTCCTGTGGTTGGAATCACAGGATAGCCAAACGATAAAGTTAAACATACACACTATCGGGTAGATTAATTCTATACAATCGCCAGCATCATGGTTGCATAATTGTAATTAATTCTGAATTAATATGATGAAGAATCTCTTGCGTGGCTGTGGCCGCGCGGTCCTTGCTTGCTGCGTGGTGGTTTCCTGCTGGGCTATGCCGCCGGCAATCAACTCGCATCACACCAGCTGGCGCGCGCGCGACGGCGCGCCGGAGGAGGTTTTGTCGATAACGCAGACCAGCGATGGCTGGTTGTGGCTGGGCGGGGCGGGCGGATTGTATCGCTTCGATGGCATACAGTTTGAACAGTTTGCGCCGGCCAATGCGGCTGTGCTGACCCAAAACGTCAGCCTGGTGAACGCGGTGGCTGACGGCTTATGGATAGGCTACCGCACCGGCGGCGCCAGCTTTTTGCGGCGCGGGCTGATACGCAATTACGGTGAACAGGACGGCTTGCCCAGCCGTGCGGTATGGGGATTGGAGCAGGATGGCAGCGGCCGCATGTGGGCTGCCACCGCGCTGGGCCTGTACTACATGGAAGGCGAGCGCTGGCACAAGGCGGACAGTTCGTGGCTGCTGACCGGCAGCCGATATAAAACACTGATGCGCGATCGCCATGGCGTGCTGTGGGCGCAGGGCGATGCGGGCGTGTACTTTCTCAAGCCGGGCGAGACCCGATTTGCCAAGGCTGCCGTGGACAGTGGGACCGGCGTGCTGTTCGAGCTCCCTGATGGCAATGTGGTGAGCTGGGATGCGCTGCACGCGCGGCTCAACCTGCTAACAGGGGCCGGACAGAACACAGCCTACCGGCGCTGGGGCGACCTCGGCGATCCCGGCAGCCTGCTGATCGACCGCCATGGAGACCTCTGGGTAGGCCTGCCGGAAGGACTCGAATACCGCACGGCGCAGGGAATCGCCAGGGCGGCGCCGCTGCAGGGCCTGAGCGGGCGCGCCGTGGGCGCGATCTTCGAAGATCGAGAGGGAAATATTTGGGCCGCAACGGCAGGCGGCATCGACCGGTTTCGCCACCGGCGCCTGACCAAGCTCGATGTTCCTGACGCGGCCATGGGCGGTGGCATCATCGCCGATGACAGTGCCGGCGCCTGGATCGGCAGCTATCATATTGTCGCCGACGAGACCGGCCAGGTAAGCGCCACACCAATCTGGGCGCGCGCCGGCACCGGCTGGCGCGGCAACCTGACCAGTTTTACCCGCACCAGCGATGGCGCACTCTGGGGCGCTTCGTACGACACCTTGAACCGGTTCCAGGGCAAGGGCAGCCAGCCGGTGGCCTTGCCTGCCACCGCAGGCGGGGCCAAGGTGCAGGCGCTGCTGGCGGACAAGGATGACGGCCTGCTGGTGGCGCTGGTGCAGCATGGCCTGTATCGCCGCAGCCCGCAGGGGACGTGGGAAAAGACTGGGCGCGAAGGCGAAGTCAATGTCATGGCACGCTCGGATGCGGCCGGCCTCTGGCTCGGTTATTACCCCGGCGTGGTGGTCCACGCGCAGGGCGCGGCGTGGCGCAGCTACGGTCCGGCCGAAGGATGGTCGCTGGGAACGGTGATGGCGCTGCACCTGCACGGCCAGCACGTATGGGCCGGCGGTGAGAAGGGCCTGGCGTTGCTGGGGGCGGACCGTTTTAACCGGCTCAGCGGCGTCAATGGCGAGACCTTCCACGGAATTTCCGGCATCGTCGAACTGGATAACGGCGATCTCTGGCTGAACGCCGTCGCCGGCCTGTTCCGCATTCCGAGTGCGGAAATCGTCAAATTCAAACAGCAGCGCGACTATCAGGTGCAGTACGAGCGGCTGGACCAACTGGATGGACTGGAGGGCAGCGCTCCCTATGTAACGCCCACGCCGTCGCTGGTGCTGGCATCCGATAAGCGCCTGTGGATAGCCCGGTCCACCGGCGTGTTCCGTCTGACGCCCGGCGAACCGCTGCCGTCCGCGCCTGCGCGCCCTGTCGTTATCAAGACGCTGGGACCGCCTGGCGACGGCAAACCGTGGCAGCAGACTGTCCGCTTCGCGCCCGGCAGTTCCGCGCTGCAGATCGATTACACCAGTCCGGCGCTGGCGATCCCCGAACGGTTGCGCTTCCGCTACCGTCTGCATGAGGTCGATGCGACGTGGCAGGAGGCCGGCGCGCGCCGCAGCGCCTACTACAGCAACCTCGCGCCTGGCGATTACCGCTTCAGCGTTAACGCGACCGACTACAACGGCAACTGGTCCGACGCCGTCACCTCCGTGGATTTTTCTATCGCGCCCACAGTCACACAGACCTGGTGGTTCAAGACGCTGTGTGCATTCAGTTTGCTCTCGGTTGGCTACATCGCTTATCGCTGGCGTATCGGGCATCTGAGCAGGCAGATGACGGTGCGCCTGCAGGAGCGGATCAACGAGCGCGAGCGCATTGCCAGGGAGTTGCACGACACCTTGCTGCAATCGGTGCAGGGGCTGGTGCTGCATGTGCATGCGGCGCTGCTGGACTTGCCGGCGAAGGATACGGCGCGGCTGCAGATCGAAACCGCATTGCAGCAGGCCGACGACGTGCTCGGCGAGGGGCGGGAGCGGATCCGCGAGCTGCGCGGGGAAGACGTCTGCAAGCTGAGTTTTGCGGACGCGGTGCTGGCCGCGGCAGCGCGCCTGCAGCGTGGCGACGCCGGCCCGATACACCTGACGATTTCCGGCACCGCCCGCCAGCTCGACGCGACCATCTACAAGGAGGCACTGGCGATCGTCACCGAGGCGGTGACCAACGCCTATATCCATGCCAGGGCGGCCAGGATAGACGTTGAACTGCGCTACGGCAGACGGGAATTCCGCTGTATCCTGAGCGACGACGGCATCGGCATTCCCGCCGCCGTTCTTAATGACGGCGGCCGCGAGAACCATTGGGGCATGCGCGGGATGTACGAACGCGCGGCCAGGATCGATGCCAGGCTGGAGGTGCACAGTTGCGAAGGCAGCGGTACCACGTGGCAGCTGGAGGTGCCGGCCACGCTGGCATATACCCGATAGTGTGATGCGTGGCGGCGCAGGCGGTGATACGCTCGCGCGAACGATACGGGAGCATGGATATGGACAGTGACCTGATCAGCGTCATGATCGCGGACGATCATCCCCTGATGCGCAGCGGGATCATCGCGGTGCTGTCGGCCAATCCGAAATTTTCGGTGGTGGCCGAAGCGGACGATGGCGACACCGCCGTCGAACTGTACAAGCGATGGCGGCCCGATGTCACGCTGATGGATTTGCAGATGCCCGGAATGAACGGCATCGAAGCGACTCGCGCGATACGCGTCATCGACCCTGCGGCGCGCATCATCATCCTGACCACGTTCGATGGCGACGTGCAGGTGGCGCGTGGGCTGAAGGCGGGCGCGAGCGGCTACGTCCTGAAAAATCTGGCCCGCACCACCTTGGGCGACCATATCATCTCCGCGCACGCCGGCCGGCGCTCGCTGCCGCCGCCAGTCGCGGCCAGCCTGGCGAACAGTTTTCTGCTGGATGCCTTGAGCAAGCGCGAGATCGAAGTGCTGCGCCTGGTGGGCGAGGGCAATTCGAACCAACGCGTGGCGGACCAGCTGGGCTTGAGCGAGGACACCATCAAAGCCCACATGAAAGCCATCTTGCAAAAGCTCGATGCGCGTGACCGCACGCATGCGGTGATGATCGCGATGCGGCGCGGCTATTGGGAAAACTGAGCACCGTTCAATACACGCCAGGGTGGCAAGACACACCGACTTTTGGCGGAGCGACCTGCATGGCGACCATACCTATACTGGCTTTTCGCCATCAAGTGAAAGGACGGTCGCCATGTACACCCGAAGCAGATTATTGTTGAGTCTTCTCCTCGCAGCAGGGTTTGCCGATGCGGCGCCGCTGGCCATGCAGTCTGCCAGCAAGCTGAGTTTCGGCGACGCGAATACCTTGTTTGTCGCCGACTGGAAGGGCGCGCGCATTTTTGCGCTGCAGGTGCCGGCATCCGCCAAGCCGGCTGGCAAGCCGTTCAATCTGATGGATGTGCAGGCGCCGATCGCCAAGGCGCTTGGCGTAGCACCGGCGGCGCTGCGCTTTGAGGATCTGGCCGTGCAGCCGGACAGCGAGCTGGCGTACGTGGCATTGACCGTGCGCGGCGCCCAAGGCCGGAGCAAGCCAGCCATCGTCAGTATTGACGCGGCGGGGACAGTCAGACGGCTCGATCTGGGCAGGACTTCGGGTTCGGCCGCCATCGCCGATGCGCCGACGGCCGACGTCACTTTCTGGCGCGATCTGCCCCAACAGACATTGACCGTGACCGACATGCGCTACTATCAGAACAAGCTGTACGTGGCCGGGCTGTCGAACCGCAGCTTCGCCTCCACCTTGCGGGTGTACGACTATCCGTTCAGCGGCAAGGCCAGTGCCACCACGATCGAGATGTACCATCCGGTGCACAACCAGATCGAAACGCGCGCACCCATCCGCAGCATGACGGTGATGACCATCGGCGGCGAACCGACGCTGGTGGCGGCCTATACCTGCACGCCGCTGGTCACCATCCCGCTCAAGGAACTGAAGGACGGCGCGCATATCGCCGCCCGGACGGTGGGGGAGCTGGGCTGGGGCAGTGCACCTAACGGTTTGGTGAGTTTCAAGATGGGCGATGCGGAATATGCCTTGCTGGTCAATTCCAGCCGTTCGGCGGACCTGCTGAGCGCCGCCGATCTGGCCAGCGCCGCCGCTGCGCCCGGCCTGAATACGCCGATTGAATGGCCGGCCAAGCCGTACCTCGGCGTCAAGGCGACCATGACGCCGCTGTCGGCGGTGATGCGGATTGATAACCTCAATCCGCAATTGCTGCTGGCGCTGCGCCGCTCGGAGGCCGGTGGCGAGATGCAGCTGGTGTCGATTCCTAAAGGCGGCTACCTGCGTCTGAGCGACTTCGTCAACGAGTACGATTTCCCCGACTACCGCTACCCGGACGGCGACAAATTCCGCGACTTCCACAAATATGCGCGCACCATCGAGGGCTATCCTGAACTGGCGCGCTAGCATCGCGCTGCTGGCGTTGGCTCTGTCGCCGCAGCTGGTGCTGGCCGGCGCCGGTGTGACCCCTTCCGGACCGGCGGTGGCGGAAAACCTGCTGCGGATCGAGCTGCATTTCGATCAGCCATTGGCGGCGCCGCTGGACATGGCCCATGTCGCGCTGTTCGACAGCGCCGGCACGCCTATCCCCGACGCCTTTCTCGACCTGCCGCTGCCCGACCAGAGCGGCAGGAATGTGACACTGTTGTTGCATCCGGGCCGTATCAAGAGCGGAGTCGGGCCGAATCTCGCGCTGGGGCCGGCCTTGCGAAGCGGCCAGTCGGTGATGTTGCGTATCGATGACCCGCAACTGGGCCGGCCTTTGGAACAGCGCTGGCTGGTGACGGCGCCGCTGCGCCAGCGCATCGATCCGCAACAATGGGCGTTGCAGACCGTGCGGCGCGGAGGCCGCCAGCCTCTGCGCGTTATCGCTCCTGCCGCGCTGGACGGCGCCGCTGCGGCGCAGATTTCCGTGCAGGGGCCGGATGGGCGGCGAGTGCCTGGCACCGCTAGCCTGACGGCCGGCGAGCAGGAATGGCGTTTCACGCCGGCACGGGACTGGCGTCCTGGGGCTTACCTGTTGCGCATCCATCCGCAGTTGGAGGACCCGCAGGGGAATCGTTTGTGTTCGGCGTTTGAGCAGGCCGGACAGAGCACTCAGCCGTGTGGGGATGAAGGCCGGGTGGCCTTGGTGATTGATTGAGCCGGGCCGTGGTGGTGGTCCAAGCTCAGCGGAATTTTCCGGGGCATTACTATGGCGTGAGAATTCGTGATTATTCCATTTCGACAAGCTGGTATCCTGCAATAGTAGGCTGAGATCAGCCAAAATCTATTAACTCGTTTAAGTGATAGCGATAAGGACATCCAGTCAAAATGAAGATTCGCCGTACGGTTCCCATACTCCTTCCTGTGCTATTGCTTGCAGCGTGCACGACACCCTTACATCGTACCCCGGTCGCGTCCGACACTGAGATGTCTTTCCACCCGGGAGCCCGGGTAGCAGTCAGTCGCTATCCGATCGCCGACTTTGCTGCTATGACGCCGGGCAAGGCTGCGTTTGCCATGCTTGGGGCGGTGGCGATGATTAGTGAGGGAAATTCGTTCATCAAAGATAACAGGATCGCAGATCCCGCGATCGACATTGCTGCGGGACTGCGCAAGGGATTGGTCGATAAGTATCATCTGGTGGAATTCGCTGCAACGGAGCTTCCTCTACAAGACGACAGTCTTGAGACGATCATTAAGAGCTACTCATCCAGCGACTTTGTCGTGGATATAAAAACCATTAACTGGTCGTACGGCTACATGCCAGCCAATTGGGACAGTTACCACGTGCGGTATGTTGCTCGCGCTCGACTTATTGATGTGAAAAATAGCCGAATAGTCGCCGAAGATTATTGCGCAAGAAGTCCTAAAGAGTTAAGCGACGCGGTATCACACGAGAAATTGACTGAGAATCATGGTCAATTTCTGCGCACCAAATTATCTACTTATGCTGCGGACTGCGCGAATGAATTGGCGAAGCGCATGATCAAAATAGACAGCCTAGTTGCCAGCGCGGTTGCGATGGACTCAGCATTACCATCGCCACCTGGCCAGCCCACGAAGATATCGGCTGCACCAGATGTGAATACGCCATTGCCATACCTTAAACCCCGCGGTCAGGAATACTTCAGGGAATTCCTGACAAAACCGCTGCCGCGTGCCTTTGCCATTTCCGACACCGCAAATTACGCGGCAGCGTGGGGTGCTCGCCCCAAGGACCCATCCAAGCCGATTGATATCAGGGAACGTGCTCTCCAAAACTGCAGGGAAGTCGCCCATAAAGAGTGTGTTCTCTATATGATAGACAACGAGATCGTATACAAAAAATAGCGACGCGCCAGGGCATTGAACGAAAACATCCGCTCATCATTCCAATCTAAAGAAAATAAGCAACGATAACCACAACCGGCCAAAAGCCGTCACTCAAAAAGTAGAAGAGATGAAGAAAAAACTGTTCCTTGGCATTCTTGTTCTTTTGGTTGCGGCTTGCTCCAGCGGAATTTCTGGGCATCTGACGTCAGCGCCCATTTCAACACAATTTGATGTCGTAACCTTGCGGCGGACCGCGTGCTATGGCCCATGCCCCATTTACGTAGTTGAAATTCGCAGCAACGGACAAGTGAAATATGTGGGTGAAGACTTCGTGACGGTCAAAGGAGCTCGTCAATCTAGTATACCCGCCGCCAATATTGAACTGTTGGCGGCAGCGGTACGTCATGTGAGATTCGAACAGATGCAGGAAAAATACCAGTTTGAAAGAGATGGCTGTGTAAGCTTGCCTACAGACCATCCTTCAATTTCGATTTCGGTTACTACGAAAGGTATAGAAAAAACCGTGGTGTTTTACACTGGATGTCACGGACCAAATGTGCCAGCGGAAGATTTAAAGTGGTTGGCAAATACTGTTGACCTAATGGCTCATACAGGCCCACTGGTCAACCAGGGGCCTAACTGATTCTGCGGAGTAGGTTTGACAGTTATCGGCTACGGAAGCGGACTCTTTGTTGTCTTGATGGCAAGTTAATGCTGATCTCTCTCAGCGTCACACCTTACTTTACCGGTTTGAACTCGTGATCTACCAGTTTATATCCGGCCGAAGTGGCCAGATTTAGCATCGCATCAATTTCAGCTGTTATCGTTGAATTCGCTCAGTAGTTTAAAAAAGCGCATGGCCGTTGCCGGCGCATGCGCTTTTCGTGGCTGCGGCGCAGCGGCCGCACCGGGATCAGCTGGTCTTTTTGCGGCGGGCTGCGTAGCCTACCAGGCCCAAGCCGCCCAGTAACATGCCGTAGGTTGCCGGCTCAGGTACGGCTTCCATTGGCGTCACGTTCAGGCTGCCGCCGTAGGAGCCTCCACTAGTGCCGTTAACGACGCCGGTGATTTCCAAATAGTACTGTCCTTGGCTCAGGTTGTTCGCATGGAAGCTGAAGTAATTCGGCAACAGTTGCGAGGCGTTGAGGGACGATACAACTATGACGTTGTTATTGATATCGAGAGTGTAGTTCACCAGTTTTACCGACGCCAGTGTCAGCGATTGCGTCGACGTGAAATTCGACGAGACCGAGCCGCTGGCTTCGAACGGCGAACCGGCGCCGAACCCGATGAGGTCGTCGAAGGTGCCGTGCTGGTCGGTGTTGATGAAATTATTGCCAAAACTTATAGTGAAGCCGCCGAAAGCGTCATTGATCTGCTGACTGAATGGCGAACCGGTAACGTTCGCGCCAATGGCGGAGTGCGCCATCAGTCCAGAGCAAGCCAGCAACGCGGAAAATATCACCGCCTTTTTAAAGACTTTCATGTTCGTTCCAGTCATAAGTGAGGGCCGAAGGGAGGTACATTTCGTTGTCGATATTTCATCGAAAAGAATAGCACAATAAATCCCGTCAGCGTTGCCTATTTGACTTTATTTTTATTTGGACACCAGCGTAAACCGCAGCTCCAGCTGATCCTGCACCGCCAGCGCGCCGGCCATCACGGAAAATGGCGTAATGCCGAAATCGCTTTGTTTCAGGTTGACGCTGCCGGTGACGGTCATGACACCTGTCGTCTCGCTGATCTCCGCCGGGATCGCCATGCTGCGCGTAACGCCGTGCAGCGTGATCGCCACTTGCAGCGGTTGGCCGGGTGCACCGCGTTCGGCGTGCACCTGCACCAGCGGATATCGTTCCGCATCCAGTACCCTGGTCAGCATATTGTTGCGGGTGCCGTCGATGGCGTCGGCGGAGGGCTGTTTTTCCAGGCCGGCGGCGATGCGCAGCTCGGCCTCATCGACCGTGAGCTGATCGAGGCGGAACTGGAAATCCGCGCGGTTCTGCGCCGGCGATACGGTGCCGCTGATATGGCGGGCGGCGACCAGGTGATCATGACCCAGCCGTGCCAGCAGGCCGCCGCGCCGCACCGTGACGGCGATCAGCGATTGCGCGCTGTCGATGGTCAGCTCGGCGGCTGCCGGCGGCGGATGAACGACAGGGGCGGGCGAAGCCGCCGGCGCAGGCACGGCCTGCGGTGCATTGCCGGGCAACTGCGTGCAAGCCGCCATGCCAGCGCACAGCGTGCCGATTCTTAGATAGTTATATAATTTTGTCATTCGAGCACCATGGTCATTTGGCCGTCATAATGCCCGATTATGCTGCGTCTCGCTGGTTCCAGCGTGCTCCAGTTGGTCTCGCACCCAAGCCGGTGCGGGATTTCACAAAGCATGACTCAGCAGGCTGGCCGGTGGCCTGAAACACCGGCACCATCACCCCGATCCGGCCTCCTTCCAGCCCGGATTCCCAACTTAATGAATCCCTAAGCCTATGCCGGCCGATCGCTGGCAAAGTAACACCTGTAGCGCGAGGTTCAAGCCTCGCGCCCGGTTGCCGGACTCCATCAAGCCCGGCACAAATTTCGCCCAGGCGGCACCATCGCCGCCGGGCAGTCGGACATCCCCACGCTCTCGAGCGTTTTCGCGACCAGCATCATCTCACGATGACGCTGGTTTTTTTTGCCCCTTGCCCTCAGCCGTGCTTGGCCAGCCAGCTGTCGATTTCCGGCAGGCGGGTGGTGCGCAGCTTCACGCGGTACTGGATCGAGGCGATCGCGGTCCTGGTGTCGCCTTGCGCTTCGGCTGGCAGGTACTGCTTGGCGTAGGCGCGCAGCTTGTCGATCATCGCCAGATTGGCGGAACGCCCGCCCAGGCCTGGGAAGTAGCGGCTGCGCGAACTGCCGTCGACCTTTTTCTCCAGCTGTGCATAGTGGCTGATGGCGAAGTCGTAGGCCATGTCCGCGTGATGAGCGGCCACGTGGTTGAGGATCGACGCGCCTTCGGTAGCGCCGCCTTCGTCGGTCAGCGCCAGGTCCAGCGCGCGCTGCGCCAGCGCCTTGTCCTTGACGGTGCCCAGCAGGTCGTACAGCTCGCTCTTGATCATGCTTGATTTTTCTTCCTGGGCTGCGGCGTGCAGCTGGTCCCAGGTCGCGGCGTCGGCGTTGGTGGCGATCACACCCAGGATAGGGCGGCGCAGCGCGGCCGGCATCGCATCTTTGTCGGTGGCCGAGGCGGCATAACGGCGACGCGCTTCCGCGACCACGCCTTCGTCGCCGACGGCGCCCAGAACGTTGATCAGCTTTTCGCGCAGGTTGGCCACCGGCGCCGCTTCATCCGCGGCCTGGGTCCAGCCGACGCGCGCCAGCACCGGTGCCAGGCGCTTGCGCGCGTAGCGGTCCAGCGCTGCCTGCTGTTCCGGCTTGCCTTCGTAGCTGTCGTGCAGGGTGAGCAGCGACACGGCGATCTGGTTCCACACCTGCGGCGCGGCGTCCAGCGGCGCCTTGCTGGCCAGGTCCAGGAAGCTGGAGGCCGGCATCAGGCCCGCCATGCCCAGCGACCAGCTGTCCGACAGCAGGCCTATTTGATCGATGGCCGACAGGCCGGCGAAGCTGTCGGCCAGCGCGGCAAACGCCTTCGGCGCGTACAGCGTGCGGTAGTAGCCGCTCTGGCCGGCGTTCACCAGCACCGTGCCGCAGCCCGGCAGCGTCATGCTGGCCTTGCCGTTGACGATGGTGCGCACCGGCGCACCGCCCACGGTCTGCGCGATCACCGGCACGCGCCAGCTCAGCGGCTTCTTGTCGGTCTGGTCCGTGCTGAATTCGCCCTGCGTCAGCGCGATGGTGGTCTGGCCGTTTTTGCAGACCGCATCGGCCACGCGTATCATTGGCACGCCCGGCTTGAGCGTGAAGTCATGCGCGATCGCGGTGACCGGCTTGTGCGCGGCCTTTTCCACTTCGCGCCACAGGTCGTCGGACACCGTGTTGCCATATGCGTGCTTGGCCATGTAGCTGCGCACGCCGGCGCGCCAGGCTTCGTCGCCGACGTAGTTCTCCAGCATGCGGATGACCGACTCGCCTTTTTGATAGGTGATGCTGTCGAAGGCCTGGCTGGCCTGTTCGACGGTGCTGATGTGCTGCACCACCGGGTGGGTGGTGACCAGCGCGTCGCGCTGCATGGCGTGCTCGCGGGTGCCGACTGCGCGCAGTTCCCACTTCCATTCAGGATGCAGGCGGGTGGTGGTGCGCGATTCCATCCACGAGGCGAAGCCTTCGTTCAGCCACAGGTCGTCCCACCAGGCCATCGTTACCAGGTCGCCGAACCACTGGTGCGCCATTTCGTGCGCGGCCACCAGGAAGGAAGTCTCCTTGTCCGACTGCGTGGCGACGCGCGGATCGAGCAGGATCGCGGATTCGAAGGTGAAGATCGCGCCCCAGTTTTCCATCGCGCTGAAGAACTGGCTGCGGCCAGGCGCGGCGATGTTGTCCAGCTTGGGCAGCGGGTATTTCACGCCGAAGTAGTCGTTGTATTCCTTGAGCACGGCGACCGACGAATCGAGCGCGAACTGGGCCTGGCCGATCGAGCCTTTCTGCGTGACGACGCCCAATTCGGTGCCGCCGGAGACTGCGGTGGCGCGTTCGAATTCGCCCAGGCTGAAGAACAGCAGGTAGGTCGACATCTTCGGCGAGGTGGCGAAGCGTACCAGTTCGCGGCCGTCGGCCAGCTTGCTGGTGGAGGCGACCGGCATGTTCGACACCGCCATCTGGCCGGCCGGCACGGTCGCTTCCAGCGCGAAGGTGGCTTTGTAGAACGGCTCGTCCCACGACGGGATCACGCGGCGGGCTTCGGAGTTCTCAAACTGGGTGTACAGGGCGCGGTGCTTGGCGCCGCCGTTCTGGTAGTCCAGCGAGAACATGCCGGTGGCCTGGGTGCCGATCACGCCGGTGTAGTCCAGCTTGAGCTGGTAGCTGCCCACGGCCAGCGGCTGGGCGAACTCGAAGGTGGCGGTCTGCTTGTCGTTGTCGACGCTGATCTTGCTGGCGGCCAGCGCCGGCTTGCCGGGGCCGGCGCTGATCGCGGCGGCGCTGAATTTCAGGTCGGCGGCGTTGAGGGTGATGCTATTGCTGGCTTGCTTGATGTCGAGCGCGATGGTGACGCTGGCGCTGAAGGTGCTGTTGGCGGCGTCCGGCGTCAGCGAGACCGCGTAGTGGGTCGGCACGGCGGTGCGGGGGAGCTGCGTGGTGACCTTGGCGGCCTTGGCGGCCGGCGCGGCGGCCACGGTCAGTGGAGCGAGGCCGGAAGAGAAGCCGAGCAGCGCCATCACGGCGAGCGAAATCAGACTACGTTGCATGCAAAATCCTTCAGGTGGGTGAGCCGGTAGGCATACGATATAAACCGTTGTTGGCTTCGTGGGCCAGCGTGCAATCTAAGGCTAACTGGTTACAATGTCAATCTACCCATCACCCGAAGAGAGTTGGATATGAAGTTCTATACATCGCCACGCACGCCCAATCCGCGCCGGGTTGCCGTGTTCATGGCTGAGAAAGGGCTGACCGATTTTGAGCAGGTTTCGATCGACCTGGTCGGCGGCGCCCACCGCAGCGCGGACTATTTGGCCAAGAATCCCTTCGGCCGGGTGCCGGCGCTGGAGCTGGACGATGGCCGCATCCTGTGCGAAACGCGGGCTATTTGCACCTGGCTGGAAGGCTACGCGCCCGAGCCCAACCTGATGGGCGATGGTTTCGACGAACGCGCCTTTATCGAGATGACCGACCGTCGCGTTGAGCTGCACCTGTTTATGGGGATCGCCAATTGCATACGTCATACGCATCCGGGCCTGGCGATACTGGAGCAGCCGCAGTTTGCCGACTTCGGCGCGTCGCAGGGCGAGAAGATGCGCGAGACGGCGCGTTGGCTGGATGGCGTGCTGGCCGGTCAGCCGTTTGTGGCGGGGCAGCGCTTCACCATCGCCGATATCACCGCGTTCTGCGCGTTGGAGTTTGCGCGCGGCCTGATGAAGTTCCGGCCGGGCGCGGAAGGCATGGAGTATCTGCAGGCCTGGCGCGACCGCATCGCAGAGCGTCCCAGCGCTTCGGCGCCGTATTAGGAAGTCTGTCATTCCCCCCATTGGGGGAAATGACTTCCCGCGCAGGCGGGAATCCATGCTGATGCAATAACGCAGGCGGCCTATGGATTCCCGCGTGCGCGGGAATGACGGGGGTTACGCTATCCGCTTGTACCACGGCTGGTGCGGGAACACCGGCTTGTAGTGGGCGGCCAGCGGATCGCCCGATTCCAGCGGACGGTCCAGCACCAGCATGCCCGATTGCGCCAGGCTGTCGTTGAACAGCCGCAGCACGCGCTGGCGCAGCGCCGGGCCGAAGTCGGGCAGGGTGCGCCGGCCCAGGATCATCTGGAACTCGTTGAACGAGGCGTCCGTCACCATGTTGTACTGCGCCCAGGTGATGCGGCTGCGCAGGTGCGGCAGCAGCGTCGCGTGCAGCCCGTCGCCGCTGACTTCGAAATAGTCGAGCAGCTTGCCTACGCCGCCGCTGCGCACGTAGTTCGCCTGCAGCTCTCCCAGCCGCGCCATCGGCAAGCTTGCCGCCTGCGCCTCCGCCAGCAGTGCGTCGCTGGAGACGGTGGCGTAGATCTCGGTGCGCGCGCCCAGCTGTTCCTGTTCCAGCAGAATAGCCAGCGTCCACGCCTGCTGCGCGCCGGCGCAGTCGGCCAGCCACACGCGCGGCAGCGCTGCACCATGCAGGCACACGCCCAGGGACATGCGCAGCAGCGACACCTCCGCAGCGTCGTCGAACATCAGCGCCGGTTCCACCGACAGCTCACGCAGCAGCGCGCTCCACGCATGCGCGTCGTGCAGCACGCGCGCCTGCAACTCCGAGATGGTGGCCAGCGACAGCTGCTTCATCGCCGATTGCACCCGTTGCGTGACGACGTCGCGCTGATAGCCGCGATAGTCGTAGCCGTAGACCTGGAACGCCGCCTCCAGCAGCAGCTCCAGTTCCAGCTCCTCGACGGTGGACGGCGAGTGGCGGCGCGGCGCATCCGCATGGCCCGCCGGCGGCGCGGCGGCCGCCTCGGGCGCCGTCGTGCTGACGGTGCTGGCCGTGCCGGCGGAGTCGGCGGGCCGCAACGCCGCCCGCAGTGAAGCCAGGAACGAGTTCATCACCGCCATCAGTGCAGCCACACCCGCATCAGCGACAGCAGTTGCGCCACATCCACCGGCTTGGTGATGTAGTCCGACGCGCCGGCCGCGATACATTTATCGCGGTCGCCCTTCATCGCCTTCGCCGTCAGCGTGATGATGGGCAGCGATTTGAATTTGGGGATGCGGCGGATGGCGCGCATGGTGTCGTAGCCGTCCATCTCCGGCATCATGATGTCCATCAGGACGATCTCGATGGTCGGATCCTTTTCCAGCACCTCGATGCCGTCGCGTCCATTCTCGGCGAACGACACCTGCATTTGCTGGCGCTCCAGCAGCGACGACAGCGCGAAGATGTTGCGCAGGTCATCGTCGACGATCAGCACCTTGCGGCCGGCCAGGCCGCCGTCGGCCGCGTGGATCTCCTCCAGCATGCGGCGCTGCGCTTCCGGCAGGCTGGCCTGCGAGCGGTGCAGGAACAGCGCGGTTTCATCCAGCAGGCGCTCCGGCGAGCGGGCATCCTTGATGACGATGGTCTTGGCGTAGCGCTTCAGCTTTGCCACTTCCTTGCGGTTCAACTCCTTGGCGGTGTTGATCACGATCGGCAGGTCGCGCAGAGATTCGTCCTTGCCGATGATGTCGAGCAGGTCGAAGCCGCTGATGTCGGGCAGCGTCAGGTCCAGCACCATGCAGTCGAAGCGCGCTTCGCGCAGCGCGTCCAGCGCCGCCTGGCCGGTATCGACGGCGACGATGTGCAGGTCGGTGTCGCCGATCAGGGCGACGATGGCGTCGCGCTGCATCTGTTCGTCGTCCACCACCAGCAGGCTGCGCTTACCGCCCAGCAGGAACTTCTGGATGCGCGAGAATTCTTCCTGCAGGGCGGCCTTGCTGACCGGTTTGTTCAGGTAGGAGATCGCGCCCAGGCGCAGCGCCCGTTCGCGCTCGCGTAGGCTGGACATCACATGCACCGGAATGTGGCGCGTGCTCGGGTCGCGTTTCAGGCGGTCCAGCACCGTGAAGCCGTCGATGTCCGGCAGATCGAGATCGAGCAGGATGGCGGACGGCAGGTAGTCGCGCGCCAGGCTCAATGCCGAATCGCCTTGCAGCGTGACGATGCCTTTGAAGTTCTTCTCGCGCGCGAAATCGAGCACGATCTTGGAGAAGCGCTCGTCGTCTTCGATGATCAGCACCGACGGATCGCCAGGCGCCACCAGGCCGCGGTCGTCGCTGCTGCCGTATTGCTCCATGTCGGCTTCGATATCGGTGATGGCGCTCAGGCTGTCGTGGTCCGGCTGCGCCAGTTCGTTGTAGTGGGGCGGCGTGTACACCACTTGCGGGGCAGGTGCCGGCAGGCGCACCTGCGGCTGGCGGCCCATGTCGTAGTTGATGAAGCCGGCCCGGTTGTAAGGCAGGAACAGCGTGAAGGTGGAGCCGTTGCCGACCGCCGATTCGACGCGGATCTCGCCGCCCAGCAGGCGCGCCAGCTCGCGCGAGATCGACAGGCCCAGGCCCGTGCCGCCGTATTTGCGGGCGGTGGAGCCGTCGGCCTGCTGGAACGCTTCGAAGATCAGCTGCAGCTTGTCGGCGGCGATGCCGACGCCGCTGTCGTTGACGGCAAAGGCCAGCACCGCGTCGGCGTGCAGCAGGTTGGGGTGGTCGCTGGAGAAGCCGCTGTTCACCAGGCTGATACTGAGCGAGACCTGACCGTGCGTGGTGAACTTGAACGCGTTCGACAGCAGGTTTTTCAGCACCTGCTGCAGGCGCGTGGTGTCGGTCATCATCGCGGTCGGCAGGTTGTCCTTCAGCTCCACGGAGAAGCCCAGGTGCTTGGCCTCGGCCATGTGGCGGAAGGTGCGGTCGACGTAGTTGCGCAGGTTCTGGAAGCGGTACTCGGAGACGTCCAGCGTCACCGTACCGGATTCGATCTTCGACAAATCCAGAATGTCGTTAATCAGCGTGAGCAAGTCGGAGCCGGAGCCGTGGATGGTCTTGGCGAATTCCACCTGCTTGCCGGACAGGTTGCCGTCCGGGTTGTCGCCCAGCTGCTGCGCCAGGATCAGCAGCGAGTTCAGAGGCGTGCGCAGCTCGTGCGACATATTCGCCAGGAACTCGGACTTGTACTTGGAGGACAGCGCCAGCTGGGTGGCTTTCTCTTCCAGCGCCAGTTTCGCCTGTTCCACCTCGCGGTTCTTGCGCTCCACCTCGATGTTCTGCTCGGATAGCAGGCGGGCTTTTTCGGCCAGTTCCTGGTTGGTCTGTTGCAGTTCCTGCGCCAGCGATTGCGACTGCGTCAGCAGCGATTCGGTACGGCTGTTCGCCTCGATGGTGTTCAGCACCACGCCGATCGATTCCATCAGCTGATCGAGGAAGGACAGGTGGGTTTCGGTGAAGCGGTCCAGCGACGCGATCTCGATCACCGCCTTGACCTGCTGCTCGAACAGAATCGGCAGCACCACAATGTTGGTCGGCGGCGCCGCGCCCAGGCCGGACGAGACGACGATGTAATCGCGCGGCACGTCGGTCAGCCAGATGCGCACCTTCTCCACCGCGCACTGGCCCACCAGGCCTTCGCCCGGCAGGAAGGAGGTGGGCAGCTTGCGGCTGGAACGGTAGCCGTAGCTGGCGATCATGCGCAGGCGGGCGTCCGATTCCTGCGAGTCCATCATGTAGAACACACCGTGGTGGGCCGACACCAGCGGCGCCAGCTCGGATAGAATCAGCTTGGTCACGGCCTGCAAGTCGCGCTGGCCTTGCAGCAGTCGGGTGAAGCGCGCCAGGTTGGTCTTCAGCCAGTCCTGCTGCGCGTTCTTCAGCGTGGTGTCCTTCAGGTTTCGGATCATCTCGTTGATGTTGTCCTTCAGGTAGGACACCTCGCCGCGCGCCTCCACCTGGATGGAACGGGACAAGTCGCCGCGTGTCACGGCGGTCGCCACCTCGGCGATCGCTCGCACCTGGTTGGTCAGGTTTGCCGCCAGCTGGTTGACGTTCTCGGTCAAGTCCTTCCATGTGCCGGCCACGCCGGACACGTTGGCCTGGCCGCCCAGCTTACCTTCGGTACCCACCTCGCGCGCCACCCGCGTCACCTCGGATGCGAAGGAGGACAGTTGGTCCACCATCACGTTGATGGTGTCTTTCAGTTCCAGGATCTCGCCCTTCACGTCCACCGTGATTTTCTTCGACAAGTCGCCGCGCGCCACGGCGGTGGTCACCGCCGCGATGTTACGCACCTGGCCCGTGAGGTTGGACGCCATGAAGTTCACGTTATCGGTCAAGTCTTTCCACGTGCCGCCGACGCCCGGCACATAAGCCTGGCCGCCCAGCTTACCCTCGGTACCCACCTCGCGCGCCACCCGCGTCACTTCCGATGCGAAGGAGGACAGTTGGTCCACCATCACGTTGATGGTGTTTTTCAGTTCCAGGATCTCGCCCTTCACGTCCACCGTGATCTTTTTCGACAGGTCGCCGTTGGCCACGGCGGTGGTCACGTCGGCGATGTTACGCACCTGGCCCGTCAGGTTACCCGCCATCGAGTTCACGCCGTCGGTCAAGTCCTTCCAGGTGCCGGCCACGCCGGGCACGTTGGCCTGGCCGCCCAGCTTACCCTCGGTACCCACCTCGCGCGCCACCCGCGTCACCTCGGATGCGAAGGAGTTCAGTTGGTCCACCATCACGTTGATGGTGTTTTTCAGTTCGAGAATCTCGCCCTTCACGTCCACCGTGATCTTCTTCGACAAGTCGCCGTTCGCCACGGCGGTGGTCACGTCGGCGATGTTACGCACCTGGCCCGTCAGGTTACCCGCCATCGAGTTCACCGAGTCGGTCAAGTCCTTCCAGGTGCCGGCCACGCCTTTCACCTGCGCCTGGCCGCCCAGCTTACCTTCGGTGCCCACCTCGCGCGCCACCCGCGTCACCTCGGATGCGAAGGAGGACAGTTGGTCCACCATCACGTTGATGGTGTTTTTCAGTTCCAGGATCTCGCCCTTCACGTCCACCGTGATCTTCTTCGACAAGTCGCCGTTCGCCACGGCGGTGGTCACCGCCGCGATGTTACGCACCTGGCCCGTGAGGTTGGACGCCATGAAGTTCACGTTATCGGTCAAGTCCTTCCACGTGCCGCCGACGCCCGGCACATAAGCCTGGCCGCCCAGCTTACCCTCGGTACCCACCTCGCGCGCCACCCGCGTCACTTCCGACGCAAAGGAGCGCAGCTGGTCCACCATCACGTTGATGGTGTCCTTCAGTTGCAGGATCTCGCCGCGCACGTCCACCGTGATCTTCTTGGACAAGTCGCCGTTCGCCACCGCCGTCGTCACCTCGGCGATGTTACGCACCTGGGAGGTCAGGTTGCCCGCCATCGAGTTCACCGAGTCGGTCAAGTCCTTCCAGGTGCCGGCCACGCCCTTCACCTGCGCCTGGCCGCCCAGCTTACCCTCGGTGCCGACCTCCCGCGCCACCCGCGTCACCTCGGAGGAGAACGAAGACAGCTGTTCCACCATGGTGTTGGCCGTGGTGGCCGCCCGCAGGTACTGGCCTTTCAGCGGCACGCCGTCCACCTCCAGCGCCATGGTCTGCGACAGGTCGCCTTTCGCCACGGCGCCGATCACGCGCGCCATTTCGGTGGTCGGGCGCACCAGGTCGTCGATCAGCGCGTTGACGGCGCTGATGATGGAGGCCCAGCCGCCGGCCATGTTGGGCACTTGCGCGCGCTGCGTCAGGCGGCCTTCGCGGCCCACCACGCGGCTGACCTCCGTCACCACCGACACCATTTTTTCCTTGGTCTCGATGATCTCGTTGAGGGTGTCGGCGATCTTGCCCGCCATGCCGGTCCAGTCGGACGGCATGCGCGCCGTGAAATCGCCTTTTTTCAGCGCCATCAGGGTCGCAAGCAGTCGCTTGGCGTCGATCTGTTCGCCCAGGTCGGTCATATCGTTCATCGGCTTAGTCCTCGTCGTTTAGGAGGGAGTGGGATTTCATGGCGGACGCCCGCGGCCTGGCGCCTGCGTGTTCGATCAGTGCCGCGGCGGAAAGCGGCGGGAAAAACAGCGCGCCCTGGCAGCTGTCGCAGCCCAGGGCGCGCAGCAGGTCGAGCTGTTCGACCTGGTCCACACCCATCGCCACCACCCGCATGGACAGCGCGCGGGCCAGGTGGATGACGGCGGCGACGACGTCGGTGCCGCCTTCGTTGTTGCCGATGGCGTGGATGAAGCTGCGGTCTATCTTCAGTGTGTTCAGCTGCCAGCGCTTGCAGGCGGCCAGCGAGGAGCGCGCGCTGCCGAAATCGTCCAGCGCGGCGCGCACGCCGCCGGCCTGCAATTGCAGCAGCAACTGGGTCAGCGGTTCGGCCGGGCCTTGCAGCAGTTTTTCGCTGAGCTCCACGCCGATGCTGCCCGGCGCCAGGTGCTGTTTGCGCATCGCCGGCAGCAGCGTTTGCAGCAGGTCGGTATTGAGCTGCAGCGTGGCCAGGTTGATCCAGATGCACAGCGGCGCGACTTTGCGGCCACGCGCACCGCCCGCGGCGACCCGCTGCCACAGGGCGGCCTGCGCGCAGGCCTGTCCGATCACCCAGGCGTCGACGCGGTCCAGCAATCCCCGGTCCTGCACCTGCGGCAGGAACTGCTCCGCCTCCAGCATGCCTTTGTCGGGGTGGTGCCAGTACAGCTGGGCCTCGGCGCCGAGGATGCGGCCGCTGGCGATGTCGATCTGCGGCTGGTAGCGCAGTTCCAGCTGGCCGGCGGCCAGCCCTTTGCGCAGCTCCAGCGTCCACTGTCCGCGTTCGCGCTCGCGCACGTTGAGCTCTTCGTGGAAGAACTGGATCGGGCCGGCGCCGTTCTGCTTGGCGTGGTACATGGCGGTGTCGGCATTTTTCAATAGCGCCTGAGCGTTGTTGCCGTCCTGCGGATAGATGGCGATGCCGATGCTGGCCCCCGACTTCATGCGATGGCCGGCGATGTCGAAGGGCAGGGCGCAGGCCAGTTCGATCTTGCGCGCCACGCGCGCGGCGTTGGCGGCAGCCGCCCGGCCTTCGATCAGCACCACGAATTCGTCGCCGCCCAGCCGCGCCACCACGTCGGCCACGCGCACTGCCGCCGTCAGCCGCGCCGAGACCTGGCGCAGCAGCTCGTCGCCCGCTTCATGGCCATGGTTGTCGTTGATCTGCTTGAACTTGTCGAGGTCGAGGAACAGCAGCGCGAAGCCGGTGCCGCTGCGGTCCGAGGTGGCCACCGCATGCTCCAGCTGCTGGATCAACGCGCGGCGGTTGACCAGGTTGGTCAGCGCGTCGCGGGTGGACAATTCATGGGCGCGCAACTCGGCCTGCTTGCGATCCTTGATTTCCTGTTCCAGCTCGGCGTTGATGCGCTCCAGGTCTTGCAGGCGTTGCACCCGCAGGTCCTGGTTCAGGCGCGCCAGCTGCTCACTCTTTTTGCGCAGCTGGATATTCTTCTTCGTCATTTCGACGAACACCGCAACCTTGGCTTGCAGGATCTGCGGTATCACCGGCGTAAACAGGTAGTCGGCCGCGCCTTTCTGATAGGCCTTGAGGCGGTTGATCTCGTCCGCGTAGTGCGCGGTGATGAAGATGATGGGCACGCTCGCCGAGCGCGGGTGGGAGTGGATCGCTTCGGCCGTCTCGAAACCGTCCATGCCGGGCATGCTGACGTCGAGCAGGATCACGGCGAATTCGTGCAGCAGCACCTGGCGCAAGGCCTCCTTGCCGGAGCCCGCCGTCAGCAGCTCATAGACATGCTGGCTGGCGGCTTCGGATAGCAGACTCTCCAGCGCATACAGGCTGGCCGGGTCGTCATTTACGAGGAGGACTTTTGGGATAGGCACGGCTGGCTGAACGGTTGAGGTGTCGGGCGGTCGCACTGTGTCTTGAAGGTAAAAGATACTCTTGTATATCTGGGAGTCAAGCAAAATTGCGCTTTTACCATACGATGGTTAAAACAGCATTTTATCAATATGACAATCGCCATGTAGAATATTTTTACCAAAAAAAATATTATCGGAATTCAATATTCCGCAGCGCACGATTGCGGGCTGTCTGGCTGACCCAAACAGGCGCGCTCCACAGCATTTTGCCATCGTCCTGCGTCACTCTGGCGTAATAAAAATGCTCGCCGACGGCGGGCTGGACCACGTTGCGGGCCCTGTTTCTGAGCAGGGTAACTTTACCGTTCCGTCCGGGCACGCCGTGGAAGATGGCGATGGCCGCTGCGCCGTGTCCGCCCGTGCTGGCGTAGTTCGCTTGCAACGTCAGCTTGCCGCGATTGACGAAGCGCTCGCCCATCAGGTGGCCGTTGGCGGTCAGGACCAGCCTGGCGTTCTTATCCATCGTGGCAAATACGCGACGATCGCGCAGCGCGGCCAGCAGGCTGGGGCCGTCCAGCGGCGCGCCGGGCGGCAGCAGCACGCCGGTGCGGTTGCTGTAGGACGCGCCCCAGTTGGCGCAATGGTTGTCCTGGTCGCTGCTGAAGGCGACATGGTAGCCGGCCTCCAGCAGCTTGTCGCAGGCCGCTTCGTAGTTGCTCAGGTGGGTTTCCGTTTCATCGCTGCGGGCCGAGAAGGCGCTGCTGTTCATCACCTCGCACAGCAGCATGGCCTGGTCGCCGTCGGCGTTCCAGGCCAGCGGCTTGCCCTGGATGGCGAACTGCTCGTCCTGCGGATGGTTGAACTGGCCCACCCAGCCGCGTTCGCGCATCAATTTGTACAGGAAGGCGTAGTCGCCCCTGGGACTTTCCGTATCGGCGATCAGCTCGCCGAGGGCGTTGCGTTCCCAGCCCAGCAACTGTTCGCTGTTGAGGATGTTGAGGTGGCCGCCGTGGCTGATGACGCCCCATTCCTGGCCGTAGATGGCGACAAAGCCCGGATGGGCCTGGTTCCACGCGGCGGCCGCTTGCAGCCCGCCCTGGTACAGCGCCTTGGCGGCGGCCGGGTCGGCGGCGGGGTTGCTGCCGTCCGAGCCGTCGTACATGTGGTTGTGCTCGGACGTCATCAGGAAATCCAGGCCGTGCTGCTGAGCGTAGGCATAAGCGTCCGATGGTCCCAGCGCGGCGCTTTGCGGCGGCTGCGCGCCGGTGCAGTGGTCGAGCGCGCCGCCGCCATCGCTGTGATTGGTCTGGCTGTGCAGGTTGCCCAGGTAGACGGTGTAGGGGAGCGTTTCCACCGCCGTCGGTGCCAGCCTGGACGCCAGCGGCGCGCGGCGCTGGCCGACCATCACGCTCCAGCTTTGTTCGACAACGGGGCCATCGCCCGTACTGGCCCGCAGGCGCAAGCTGTAGATGCCGTGGCGCATCGTCGGCGGCGTGCGCCAGCGGATGGCCACATCGGCCGCGTCACGTGCGGCCTCGGCCATTGGCAGCGCGCCGCGCCAGCTGCGCAGCGTGCGGCCGTCCGCGGCCAGCAGGGCCAGGCGCCAGCGCACGGTGTCGCCCGGCTGCGGCTCGGGCGCGGTAAAGTGCAGCGCCAGCGTGCGCGCGCCGTGCGCGTCTGCCTGGAAGGGGGCCTCCAGCCAAGCGTCGAATTCGTGGTGGTCAACAGTTGTCGCATGACCTGTTATCGGCATGGCGATGATGCTTGAGAAAAATACCGCTATCATGGTTGGCGCGCGCATGATGAGTCTCCCGCAACGCCGGCGATTGCCGGCCTCATCCTTTAGAGCGCGCCTTGCTGCATATGGTTCCCTTGAATTTGGTGCGAATTATTGGTGAATTCTCTCCAATTGTTTCACTGGTTCCCGAGCGGCATTAATAGTATGCTGCTGTGATGCAAAATTTTCCGCAAATTTATCGACCTAAAGTGATGGCGCATGCTCAAATCGGGTAACGCGACGGAAGCGGTCCGCAGCCCCCGCCTGTTGTTCTGGCTGGCGGGTGTCGCGTTGGCGCTGGCCGTCGGCGCGGGCCTGTACGGCGCCGCGGCGAAGACGGTCGACGACGACGCCAGCCAGCGTTTCGAGAACCTGGCGCGCAGCACGCAATACGGCATTTCGGCCCGCATCAAATCGTATTCCGATCTGACGCGCGGCCTGGTGGCGCTGTTCCAGACCAGCGACGATCTGACGCGCCTGCAGTTTCATCAATACGTGGCCAGCCTGGATATTCCGCACCACTTCCCGGCCATCGAGGCGGTGACCTGGGCGCCGCTGGTGCCCGACGCGCAGCGCGACGCTTTCGTCGCCCGCGTGCGTGCGGACCGCAGCATGTCGCCGCAGGGCTATCCGGACTTCGACATCAAACCGCCGGGCCGGCGGCTGCATTACGCTCCGCTGACCTATCTGGAACCGGCGTCGATGATGGACGAGAAGATGGGCGTCGACGTGGTCGCCAATCCTATTGTCGACAAACTGGTGGCGGCCTCGCGCGACAGCGGCCAGGTCAGCGCCTCGGGCCAGCCCATCGTGATCCGGCATCCGTCGCCGCACACCGGCCTGGGCATCCGCTTGCCGGTCTATCGCCGCAATATGCCGGTGGCCGATGTGGAGGGCCGGCGCACGGCTTATATGGGATCGGTCGGCATCGGCTTCAGCGTGTCCAAGCTGGTGCAGGGTGCCATCGACGAGATGACGGTGCGCCAGGTGCACCTGATGGTGTATGCCGATGGCAGCAAGGAGGTCGACCAGCGCCGCCTGGTGATCGAAAAGAGCGACCGCCTGCTGTTCAACGACAACGGCTCGATGCAGGCGGCGGCCATTCCGGCTGCGGCACGCGGTGAATACTTCGAGTCGATACTGCCGATCGATTTCAATGGCAGCCTGTGGAAGGCGCAGTTCCAGGTCAGGAAATCCGAACTGTTGACGCGATTCGATCTGTATTTCCCGTGGGTCTCCGGCCTGACCGGTTTCGCCGGCACCATGCTGCTGTACAGTTACTTCTTCGTGCTGTACTCTTCGCGCCGCCGCGCGCTGAAGCAGGGCGTGCTGCTCGACACGGTGCTCAACAACGTCGACGCCCACGTCTACATGAAGGATCAGAAGCGCCGCTACATTTACGTCAACGCCAAGATGGCCGATTCGATGGGCCTGCCGGTGGACCAGATCGTCGGCAAGCTCGATCGTGAGCTGATGCCGGCCGCCGTCGCCGACGCCGCGTGGGCGCAGGAACGGCCGGTGTTCGCCGATAACGTCAAGCGCTCCGGCGAGACCCGGTACGTGGGCCGCGACGGCGTGGTGCAGCACCTGTGGACCGTGAAGGTGCCGGTGGAGATAGACCGCGCGGTCACCGTTGTCATCGGCCTGTCGACCGACGTCACCGAGCTGCATCAGCTGAAGGAGGAAGCCGACATCGCCAACCAGGCCAAGAGCGATTTCCTGTCCAATATGAGCCACGAGATCCGCACGCCGATGAACAGCATCATCGGCATGGCCCACCTGGCGCTGAAGTCGGTCACGCATCCCAAGCAGCGCGACTACCTGCAGAAGATCTACCATTCGGGCCAGCACCTGCTGGGCATCATCAACGACATCCTGGACTTCTCCAAGATCGAAGCGGGCAAGATGGACCTGGAGGTGCTGGACTTCTCGCTCGATTCGCTGCTGTCCAATATGTCCAGCCAGCTGGGCGAGAGCGCGGCAGCCAAGGGGCTGGAGCTGGTGTACGAGATCTGGCCGGGACTGTCGCAGCAGCTGCGCGGCGATCCGCTGCGGCTGGAGCAGGTGCTGCTGAACTTCACCAGCAACGCCATCAAGTTCTCGGAAAACGGCAAGGTGTATGTGCGCGCGCGGCCGCTGGAGGAGCGCGACGGCCATATCCTGGTGCGCTTCGAAGTCGAGGACCACGGCATCGGCATGTCGCCGGACCAGCTGGAGCAGCTGTTCCAGTCCTTCCACCAGGCCGATACCTCGACCACGCGCCGCTACGGCGGCACCGGCCTGGGACTGGTCATCAGCAAGCAGCTGGCGGAACTGATGGGCGGCGGCGTCGGCGTCGACAGCCATCCCGGCGCCGGCAGCACCTTCTGGTTCACGGCGCGGCTGGCCAAGGGCGTCAGCATGCTGCTGGCGAGCGACGAGTCGGTGCAGCCGGATGTGCTGGACAGCATACGCGGCGCCTCCATCCTGCTGGTCGAGGACAATATCTTCAGCCAGCAGGTGGGCCAGGAGCTGCTGGAGGACGCCGGTGCCACCGTCTGCGTGGCCAACAACGGCAAGGAGGCGATCGACCTGCTGCTCAAGGAGCGCTTCGATTGCGTGCTGATGGACGTGCAGATGCCGGTGATGGACGGTTACGAGACCACGCGCCTGATCCGCGCCCATCCGAAACTGTCGGCCACGCTGATCATCGCGATGACCGCCAACGCCGGCCGCGACGACCAGGAGCGCTGTCTGGGCGCGGGCATGGACGAATTTGTCACCAAGCCGATCGCGCCCAAGCTGCTGTTCAATATGCTGTCCCGGTGGATGAGCCAACGGGCGCGCACGGCCAGCTTCGCGCGGCCGTTGGCGCCGCCGCCGCCGTCCTACTTCACGATGGCCGATGGCGCGGCCGCGCCGCTGCAAGGGCCGGTGCGGGCGATGGCGCCAGGCGCGGAGCTACCTGCCGCGCGGGTTGAGACGCCGGCACCGCCGCCGGCTTCGAGGCCGGATGAAGCGGAGCTGCTCGATGTCGCCGCGCTGGCGCAGACCTTCGGCGGCAAGGCCGACAAGATGCGCAAGTACGCGTTTCTGTTCCTGGACTCGGCGCGCGAGGGACTGCGTGAGGTCGACGCGGCACTGGCGCAGGAAGACCTGCTGCAGTTGTCCGAACTGGGGCACCGCATCAAATCCTCCGCCCGCGCGGTGGGCGCGATGCGCTTCGGGAACCTGTGCCTGGCGCTGGAAAACGTGCGGCACGACGCCGACTGTGCCAACGCCCGCCAGCTGGTGCAGCAACTGCACGCCATGCTGGCGCTGCTGAACCAGCGCATGGAGCAGGAACTGCTGGCCTACGATCCCGGCTAGAGCGATAATACGGGCTCTATTCCCACAAAGAGCCCTATGCATTCGAGTATCACCCCCGGCTTGCTGATCTTGCACGGTAATCAAATGGAGCAGCTGCGCGCAGCGGTGTTCCAATGGCTGCGCAATCATCCGCTGGGCGCGCTCGAATCGGAAACCATCCTGGTGCAGTCGAACGGCGTGGCCGAGTGGCTGAAGATCGCGCTGGCCCAGGAGATGCGGGTCTGCGCCGCCACCCGCGTGGCGCTGCCGGCGCGCTTCTTGTGGGAGACCTATCGCGGCATGCTGGGGCGCGAGCGCGTGCCGGTGCGCTCCGCCTTCGACAAGGGCCCGCTGACCTGGCGCCTGATGCGCCTGCTGCCCACCTTGCTGGCCGATCCCGTGTTCACGCCGCTGCGCCACTTCCTGGCCGACGGCGAGGCGGAACGCCGGCTGCAACTGGCCGAACGCCTGGCCGACTTGTTCGATCAATACCAGGTCTATCGCGCCGACTGGCTGGACGATTGGGCCCAGGGCCGCGATCAGATGCAGGTTATGACCAATTCTGCCCGCAACGACGCGCAGCCGCTGCCGGAAGACCAGCGCTGGCAAGGCCAGTTGTGGCGCGCGGTGATCGCCGATGTCGAGCCGCACGAACGGGATTTGGGCCGCGCCACCGTCCACACCGAATTCGTGCGCGCCTGCGCCGCCGGCGAGGAACCGCTGGGCCGCCTGCCGCGCCGCATCGTGATCTTCGGCGTTTCGGCGCTGCCGTACCAAAGCCTGCAGGCGCTGGCCTCGCTGTCGCGCCATACGCAGGTGCTGCTGGCGGTACCCAACCCTTGCCAGTTCTATTGGGGCGATATCATCGAAGGCCGCGAGCTGCTGCGCACCGCGCACCGCCGCCAGCAGCTGCGCAACGGCCAGGACCTGGGCGCGATACCGCTGGAGGAGCTGCATGCGCACAGCCACCCGCTGCTGGCCAGCTGGGGGCGGCAGGGCCGTGACTTCATCCGCATGCTGGACGAATTCGACGAGGCCTCGGCCGCCGCGGCAGCTGAAAACGACGAAGTCGCGCCGCTGCGCATCGACCTGTTCAGCGACGGCGAGGGCGATACCTTGCTGTCGCAGGTGCAGGCGGCGATACGCGACCTGCTGCCGCTGTCCGAACATCCGCAGGCGCCGCCGCCGGACGATGACCGCTCCATCGAATTCCACGTCACCCACAGCGTGCAGCGCGAGGTGGAGGTGCTGCACGACCAGCTGCTGGCCATGTTCGCCGACGGCAGCGGCCTGCGTCCGCGCGACGTGGTGGTGATGGTGCCGGACATCGACACCTTCACCGCCGCCATCCACGCGGTGTTCGCGCAGTACCGCCGCAGCGATCCGCGCTACATCCCGTTTGAAATCGGCGACGTCAACGACCGCAGCGTCAATCCGCTGCTGGTGGCGCTGGAATGGCTGCTGCGATTGCCGCAACAGCGCTGCCGCCAGAGCGAGGTGCGCGACCTGCTGGACGTGCCGGCGCTGGCCGCGCGCTTCGGTTTGAACGAAGACGACCTGCCGACGCTGGGCCTGTGGATCGAGGGCGCGGGCGTGCGCTGGGGGCTCGATACCGAACACCGTGCCGGCCTTGGCCTGGGCGCGGCGGGCGAGCAGAATTCCTGGCTGTTCGGCGTGCGCCGCATGCTGCTCGGTTACGCCAGCGGCGAAGATGCGGCCTTTGCCGGTATCGAGGCCTATGGCGAAGTAGGCGGCTTGGATGCCGCGCTGGCCGGATCGCTGGCGCAGCTGGTCGAGGCGCTGCTGCACTGGCGCGCCGTGCTGGTGCAATCGCGCTCGCCGGCTGAGTGGGGCGTGCAAGCGCGCGCCTTGCTGGCGGCCTTCTTCAAAGCCGGCGAGGAGGGCGACCGCCTGACGCTGGCGCATCTGGACGATGCGCTCAACAACTGGCTGGAGACCTGCGAAGGTGCGCAGTACGATGAGGCGGTGCCGCTGGCGGTGCTGCGCGAGGCGTGGTTGGGTTTACTGGACGAGCCGACGCTGAACCACCAATTCGTCTCCGGCGGCGTGACCTTCTGTACGCTGATGCCGATGCGCGCCGTGCCGTTCCGCGTGGTCTGCCTGCTGGGCATGAACGATGGCGACTTCCCGCGCCGCGCGCCCAAGGCCGATTTCGACCTGCTGGCGCAACCGGGCATGGCGCGTCCCGGCGACCGCTCGCGCCGCGACGACGACCGCTACCTGATGCTGGAGGCGCTGCTGGCCGCGCGCGACAAGCTGTATATCAGCTGGGTCGGACGCAATGTGCGCGACAACAGCGAGCAACCGCCGTCGGTGCTGGTGTCGCAGCTGCGCGATTACCTGGTCAACGGCTGGCAGCTCGATCTGCACGTGCGCACCACGGAGCATGCCTTGCAGCCGTTCAGTCGCCGCTACTTCGAGGATGGCGGCCTGCTGACGTATGCGCGCGAATGGCGAGAAGCGCACGGCGAGGAGGCCGGCGACGCCGCTGCCGCCGAGCTGCCGCCGTTCGACATCGACGATAAATTCCGCCTGAAACTGATCAGCCTGAACAATTTCATGCGCCAGCCGGTACGCTTCTTCTTCCGTCAGCGTCTCGGCGTGATGTTCGGCGACGCCGCGCTGGTGGGCGAGGACGAGGAGCCGTTCTCCCTGAACGCGCTGGAACGCTATCTGCTCGAAGATACGATGCTCGACGACGGCGCCGAGCCGGAAGAACTCGACCAGGTCTACAACAAGATGACCGAGCGCGCGGAACGGCTGGCGCGCGAGGGAGTGCTACCAATAGGCTTGATCGGCCAGCAGTACCAGCATCAGTTGGTGCAGGCGTTGGTGCCGGTGCGCTGCGCGTGGCTGACGCTGCGCGCGAGCTACGAGCTGCCGGCGCCTAAGGTGCCGCTGAATCTCCAGCTGGCCGGTGTGCAGATCGACGACTGGATCGACCAGCTGCGCAGCAACGGCAGCGAGACCGTATGGCTGGCGCAAATGTCGTCCAAGGTGACGGACAAGCAGGGCAGGCCGCGCGGCGATAAATTAATCGCCATGTGGCTGCGCCAGCTGGCTGTGGCGGCGGCCGGAATGCCGGTCGCCGGCTACCTGGTGGCGCGCGACGCCATCGTCAGCATGAAGCCGCTGGCGCAGGCCGACGCGCTGGAAGCCTTGCGGGAGCTGGTCTGCCTGTGGCGCGATGGCATGAACCGTCCCTTGCCGACCGCTTGCAAGACCGCTCTGGCGCTGGCGCAGGAAGGCGATCCGCGCGGCGTGTACGACGGCGGTTTCGAGATCTCCGGCGAGAACGAGGACCTGTGCCTGGCCCGCCTGTGGCCGGACTTCGCGGCGCTCAGCGCCGAGCCGGATTTTGTCGATGTGTCGCAAGCGCTCTACGGACCGTTGGCGGACTGGCTGGAACACTCCATCACGATAGACCCCATCGACGGTGAGGACGCAGCATGAGCAGCACGGCTAATTCGCTGGACCCCTTGAGCTTCCCGCTGCACGGCTCGCGCCTGATCGAGGCCAGCGCCGGCACGGGCAAGACCTGGACCATCGCCGCGCTGTACGTGCGGCTGGTGCTGGGTCACGGCGGCGACAACGCCTATCGGCGGCCCTTGCTGCCGGCCGATGTCCTGGTGATGACCTTCACCCGCGCCGCAACGCGCGAGCTGTCGAACCGCGTGCGCGAGCGGCTGGTGGAGGCGGCGGCTTACTTCCGCGGCTATTCGGCGATGGGCCTGGGGGCGGGCAGCGGTGTTGCGCGCGACGAGTACCTGGACGCCATCCTCGAGTCCTACCCGAGCCACAGTGAGCAGCAGCAAGCCGCGCACCGCCTGATGCTGGCGGCGGAGACGATGGACGAAGCGGCGATCTTCACCATCGACGCCTGGTGCCAGCGCATGTTGCGCGAGCACGCCTTCGACAGCGGCAGCTTGTTCGACGAGGAGCTGGTCAGCGATGAGCAGGCTTTGTTCGAGGACGCCGCGCACGATTACTGGCGCCAGCAGGTCTATCCGCTCAACGCCGTGTCGCTGGACGCGCTGCTGTCGTGCTGGGGCGATGTGGGCGCGTTGAAGAAGTCGATACGGGAGCTGGTCAAGCGCGCCGACATCATCGGCGAAGGCGCGCGCATTGAATCGTTGGGTGAGCTGATCGCCACCGTCCAGCGCGAGCAGCAGGCGCAGTTGGCTGGCCTGAAGGCCGGATGGATCGAGCGCGCCAACCGCATGGAACAATGGATCGCCACTGAACGCGTGCTGTCGCCCAAATGCTTCAACGGTAACAAGATGCGCGCCGATTCGCTGGTCAGCTGGTTCAACGGCCTGCGTGCCTGGGCCGAGGACACGGCCATGGTCATGCCCGACATCTCGGACACCGCCTGGAAGCGCCTGACGCCGCACGGTCTCGAAGACGCTTTTTCAAAAGGCTACACGGCTTCGATCCCCGACGATTTCGATGCCATCGAACCGCTGAAGAAAGCGCTGGAAGAAATCGAACCTTTGTCGCACGCGCTGTACCGCCACGCCGCCGGCGCTGTCGCCAAGCGCATGGACGAACTGAAGAAACGCAGTCGCCAGTTCGGCTTCGCCGACATGCTGGATCGTCTGAACGCGGCGCTGCAAGGCGAAAACGCCGCCGCGCTGCGCAAGCGCATCACCGACCAGTACCCGGTGGCGATGGTCGACGAGTTCCAGGACACGGCGCCCAACCAGTACCAGATCTTCAACCTGCTGTACCGCGTGGCGGACAACGATGCCGAGACGGGCCTGTTCCTGATCGGCGATCCGAAGCAGTCGATTTACGGCTTCCGTGGCGCCGACATCCACAGCTACCTCTCCGCGCGCACGGCGACCACCGGCCGCCACTACCAGCTGGGCACCAACTACCGCTCGACCAAGCCGGTGGTGGACGCCGTCAATCACCTGTTCATGTATGCCGAGGGCCAGCCGGCGGAAGGAGGCTTCGGACGCGGCGCCTTCCGCTTCCGCGATCCCGGCACGCGCGTGAATCCGCTGCCGTTCGAGGCGGTCGGCGCCAAAGGGCGCGGCGAGCGCATGGTCAACGCGGCGGGCGATGTGCCGGCGCTGGTCATCGCCTGCAGCGCCACGCAGGACCTGAAGGCGGACAGCTACCGCGAATTCTTCGCCTGGCACTGCGCCGAGCATATCGTCGCGCAGCTCAACGACGAGCGCGCGGGCTTCGACGGTCCGAAAGGTTTCGTGCGCCTGCAACCGGCCGATATCGCCGTGCTGGTGCGCGACCGCAAGGAGGCCGCTGCCATACGCCGCGCGCTGCAACGGCGTCAGGTCGCCAGCGTCTATTTGTCGGACAAGGACTCCGTGACCGACAGCGAGGAAGCCGCCGATCTGCTGCGCTGGTTGTCGGCCGTCGCCAGTCCGCTGGATGGCGCTCTGGCACGCGCCGCCTTCGCCACCCGCACCACCGGACTGCCGCTGTCGGAACTGGCGCTGCTGTCGTCGGACGAACTGGCGTGGGAAGCGCGCGTCGAGCAGCTCAAGGCGCTGCACATCGTATGGCAGCGGCAGGGCGTGCTGGCGATGCTTCGCCGCTTCATCCATGAACTGAAACTGCCGGCGGCCTTGCTCCAGCAGCCGGGCGGCGAGCGGCGCCTGACCAATCTGCTGCACCTGGCGGAGCTGCTGCAATCGGCCAGCCGCCAGCTGGATGGCGAGCAGGCGCTGATACGCTGGCTCGCCGAGCAGATCGAAGGCGGCGAGGGCGCCGGCGACGAACGCGTGCTGCGGCTGGAAAGCGATGCGGAGTTGGTGAAGGTCGTCACAGTCCACAAATCGAAAGGGCTGGAGTATCCGCTGGTGTATCTGCCGTTCGCCGTCACGGCGCGCAAGGTGGAGCGACGCAACCGCAGCTTCTTCGAGTTCAGCGATGAAGATGGCGTGCGCCAGATCGACATGGCGCTGACCGACACCGCGATGGAGCTGGTCGAACGCGCGCGCCTGCAGGAGGACCTGCGCCTGCTGTACGTGGCGCTGACCCGCGCGCGCCACTTCCTGTGGCTGGGCGTGACGGCGCTGGCTGCGCGCAAGGCAGGCGACAACACGCTGCATGAATCGGCTCTCGGCTATCTGCTGACCGGCGGCGAGGCGCTGCCATCGGACCTGATGATGGAGCGTTGGGGCCACGCGTGCAAAGGCTGCGACGGCATCAGCATCGAGACGCTGGAGATGGCGATGCAGCAGTTCACGCGCCTGAGCCGCATCGAACAACGCCCGCCGTTGCTGGAGCCGCAGCTTTACAGCGGCCGTTTCGAGCGCGATTGGTCGGTGGGCAGTTTCAGTTCGCTGGCACGGCGCACCGGGCCGACCGGCACTATCGGCAGTGCCGGGCCGTCCATGCCGGTGCCGCGCGACGGCTTGCAGGAGAACCTGCTGGAAGGCGCCGGCATGCCGGCGATCGCGCTGCCGACCCGCGTGGAAGACGCGCCCTGGCACCGTTTCCCGCGTGGCTCGGTGCCGGGTAACTTCCTGCACGAGCAGCTGGAGTGGATGGGGCAGGAGGGCTTTGCCATCGTCGATCACGAACACTTTGAAGCGCGCCTGACGCGACGAGTGGAGCGCGCCGGCTGGGGGAATCGTCTGGAGGATACGCTGGCGTGGCTGCGCGAGATCGCCGGCACCACCTTGCCGTATCTCGGCGCACCGCTGAGCGCCATCGCCTCGCCGCTGCCGGAGATGGAGTTCTGGTTCCCCAGCGAGCGCCTGAGCACCGGTGCGCTGGATAGCCTGTGCGCGACGCATCTGCTGGGCGGCGTGGCGCGGCCGGCGCTGCCGGAGCGTCAGCTGCATGGAATGTTGAAAGGCTTTGCCGACCTGGTGTTCGAGCATGAGGGCCGGTTCTGGGTGCTGGACTACAAATCGAACGCGCTGGGCGCGGGCGACTCGGCCTATCACCAGCCGGCACTGGTGGCGGCGATGGCCGAGCATCGCTACGATATTCAGGGCGCGATCTACATGCTGGCGCTGCACCGGCTGCTGCAAAGCCGGCTTGGCGAGCAGTATGACCCGGCCGAGCATCTGGGCGGTGCGATTTTCCTGTTCCTGCGCGGCATTGCGAACCAGCAAACGCGCGGTTGTTACCTGATAGAACCTGATCCAGAGCTGCTCGCCGGGCTGGATCGGTTGCTGGATGAGTCCGGCGTCGCGCAAGCTGAGGCACCGCATGAGTATTGAAATGTCCGCCGCCCTGTTCGAGCAGGTTGATGCCTTGACCGAAAACGGCCAGCTGCGCCGCCTGAGCGGGGCTTTTGCGCGGTTTATTGCGTCGGTAGGCGAAAGTTCGCCACAATTGATGGCGGTTTGCGTGCTGTTGTCGGAACTTGAGGGGCGGGGACACAGCTGTCTGATGCTCGACGAATTGGCTGGCGATCCATCCGGCCAGCTGGGTTGGACCAGCGACGAATGGCGCACGCTGCGCGATGCAGTCGGTGCCTGGCCGAAGAACGCGGCCGCCTGGCGGGCGCTGCTGTCGGGCTGCGACCAGGTCTGGCCGGTGGGCGACCTGGATTTCCAGCAACCGCTGGTGCTGGACGGCGAGCGCCTCTACCTGCGTCGCTATTGGCGCGATGAAACATTGGTCGCCGAAGCCGTGCGCGGCCGCGCGCTGGGCGGTCTGATCGCCCTCGACGCCGAGGCCAGCACGGCCGCTGTGCGGCACTGGCTGGACATCCTGTTCCCGCACGCACCGCGCGGCGGCACTACCGATTGGCAGAAAATCGCCTGCGCGGTGGCCATGCGCGGCAAGCTTGGCATCATCACCGGCGGCCCCGGCACCGGCAAAACTTACACGGTGGCGCGGTTGCTGGCCTTGCTGTTTGCCACTGCGGGTGAGCGCCAGTCCGGCCTGCGCGTGGCGCTGGCCGCTCCGACCGGCAAGGCGGCGGCCCGGCTCAAGCAATCGATTGACACCGCGCTGGATGATCTGGCCGAAAAAGTCGGCGCGGCGCTGCCGTTGCGCGAATTGGCGGCTCGCATGGGCGCGGCGCGAACCTTGCACAGCCTGCTTGGCGCCCGGCCGGATACCCGGGCGTTCCAGCACAACGCCGGCAATCAACTGGACGTCGACGTGTTGATTGTTGATGAGGCGTCAATGATCCACCTGGAAATGATGTCAGCATTGCTGGCCGCCTTGCCTGCGAGCGCGACGCTGATCTTGCTTGGCGATAAGGATCAGCTGGCATCGGTGGAGGCTGGCGCGGTCTTGGGCGACCTGTGCCACAACGCGGAAGCGGGCGGCTACGAGTCGGAAACCTTGTCTTATGTGCAAGCGAGCGCCGGCCAGCAGATCCCCGAGAGCTTCGCCGGTGACGGCGGACCCATTGCCCAGCAGACCGTCATGTTGCGCGAAAGCCGGCGTTTCGGCGGCCCGATCGGCGCGCTGGCGCTGGCCGTGAATGCCGGAAATGCTGCCTCTGCACTACAAATATTGCGTGAAGGCACTGAAGGCAAGGTGGCCTGGATCGATCCGGCACAGTCCGCCGACCTGTTGCAACTGGCCTTGGCGGGCCGCGCCGACGCCGCCGGTGGCTACCAGGCTTACCTGAAAATGATCAGGAATGGAGTGCCGGAAGGCGATGAGATCGTACATCTTGCATGGGTGAAATCCGTGCTGACCAGCTTTGAAACCTTCCGGATTCTGTGCGCGGTGCGCGAAGGCGAGTGGGGTGTTGCTGGATTGAATGATGTCATTGAACAAAGATTGCAGTCCGCCGGATTACTGCGAAGAAGCGGCGAATGGTACGTCGGCCGCCCGGTCATGGTGACGCGCAACGACTACGGCACTGGCGTTTTCAACGGCGACATTGGCCTGACTTTACCCGATCCGGCACGTCCTGGCGTGCTGCGCGTCTACTTCTCGGAAGGCGACAATGTGCGCAGTGTTCTTGCCACACGGCTACGTAATGTAGAGACGGCGTTTGCCATGACGGTGCATAAATCACAAGGTTCTGAATTCCAGCATACGGTGCTGGTGTTGCCTAAGGACAGCGGCGGCATGCTCGCGCGCGAGCTGATTTACACCGGCATCACGCGCGCGCGCGACTACTTCACGTTACTCACGCCGAACAGCCAGGTGCTGCTCGACGCCATCGCCCAGCGCACCCAGCGGGCCAGCGGCCTGCGTACTTTGCTCGGCAACTAATCCCTCCGTACGATGCCTGTTCAAGGCCTCGTCATAGCTAAACCATGCTAGAAATTGGCATATAAATACCAAAAACTAGCTTGCTGAGGGCAAAAAAAACCGGACCCTCGGGTCCGGTTGTCGTTTCGGCAGGCTGAAAAGATCAGGCCGCGCGGCGGTGGCGCTTGCTCGTCCTGGCGGCTTTTTTGTGGTGGGTGACGGAAGCCTTCATGACTTTTGGTTCCCCATCCGGACCGGCTACGAAGCGGCGGATATTGAATGCATCCATCAATCGGGCCGAGTTGGCCTTGGCGTTGAGCAACACCAACGTGGCATTCTTGCCCGCAGACTTGAAGCGCATGATCAGGCAGCGGCCGGCTTCTTCGGTGTAGCCTGTCTTGGACAAACCGACGTCCCAACCCTTGGCACCGACCAGTCGGTTGGTGTTGTGATACTCAACCTGGCGACCTTTGATATTGATCACATCCTTGGTGTCGGTGGTGATGCGGCGGATGTCCGGATAGGCCGAAGCGGCTGTTGCCATTTTGACCAGGTCGGTGGCGGTCGAGCGGTTATTGGGCGACAGACCGGTCGGTTCTTCGATCACGGTCTGGGTCAGGCCCAGGGCTTTGATCTTGGCATTGACCGCCAGTTTGAACGCGGCGGGACCGCCCGGATAGGTACGGGCCAGCGATGCGGCTGCGCGGTTGTCTGACGACATCAATGCAAGTTGCAGCACATCGCGGCGCGCGATCTCGGCGCCGACCGGCACCCGCGAAGTGCTGTGCTTGAGCGTGTCCACGTCGGTTTTATCGATGCTGATGGGGGCATCCATGTCCGGCTTGGAATCGAGTACCACCATCGCGGTCATCAGCTTGGTCAGCGAGGCGATCGGGACTTGAACGTTGGAATTTTTTTCGAGCAGCACTTTGCCGGTTCCGTCTTCGACGACCAGCACCGACTGCGAGCCGAGCGGTACCGCGAGCGCAGCCGCAGTAAACGAACTCAGCAATACAGCGACAATTTTCTTGAGCATGTTAGGTATTCTTGGAAAGAGAGGAGTGTATCGGGCGTCAGAAGTTGACGCTGCGCAAAACTAGTCTAGCTGTGCGGCAATATTCCCTGAGGATAGAAGATAACATTAAAGTGGTTTCTCGTCTATTGAATGTAACTCGACGATTCTATTTATTTTCATTGGGGTGAGCCGAATGGAAAAAGCCCTGAGACGGGCGCGCTCAGGGCTTCTTGTTTGGTGATGGCCGCGGCGGCGGCTGGGACTTAGTTGTTGCTGATCTTGGCGATCGAGACTTCGGTGGATTTGACGAGGGCGATCACTTCGCTGCCGACCTTTAAATCCAGGTCATGAATCGAGCGCGAGGTGATCACCGAGGTGACGATGCCGTGCTGGGTTTCGACATCGACTTCCGAAACGACCGGCCCAAAGATGATTTCCTTGATCTTGCCGCGGAACTGGTTACGTACGTTAATTTCAGAAATGGCCATCGTGCTTCCTTTATCTGGTTGATTTACTACGCTTCCAGATTACGGCCAGCCGGGCCATTTGCAAACGAATCGATCCGTATATCCTTATTTGGTCTGGTAGATCTTGTCGAATTCCCCGCCGTCGTCAAAATGCTTCTTCTGCGCCGATTTCCAGCCGCCGAAGACGTCATCTACCGTGAACAGCGTGATTTGACGGAAGTTGGCGTTGTACTTCTTGAACGCCGCCTCGGAGCGCGGGCGGAAGTAGTGCCTGGCGATGATGTCCTGCGCCTGCTCGGTGTACAGGAAGTTCAGGTAGCCGGTGGCCTGCTTGCGGATGCCGCGCCGGTCGACCACCTTGTCGACCACCGCCACCGGCGATTCGGCCAGGATGGAAATCGACGGGTAGACCACTTCGAAGTTGTTACCGAACTCGGCGCGCACCAGGTTCACTTCGTTTTCGAAGGTCACCAGCACGTCGCCGATTTCGCGCTGGGTGAAGGTGGTGGTGGCGCCGCGGCCGCCGGCGTCCAGCACTGGCACGTTCTTGAAGATCTTGCCCACCAGCTCGCGCGCCTGTGCTTCGGTGCCGCCTTTTTTCAGCACCGAACCCCATGCCGCCAGGTAGGTGTAGCGGCCGTTGCCGGCGGTTTTGGGGTTGGGAATGACCACCTTGACACCGGGCTTGGCCAGGTCGCCCCAGTCCTTGATATGTTGCGGATTGCCCTTGCGGACCAGGAATACCATGGTCGAATAAAAGGGCGCGGCGTTGTGCGGAAACTTCTTGGCCCAGTCCTGCGCCACCAGCCCCTTGTCGGCCAGCATGTCGATGTCGTTCGCCTGGTTCATCGTGACCACCGCCGCTTCCATGCCGTCGGCCACCGAGCGCGCTTGCTTGGACGAGCCGCCGTGCGATTGGTTGACGCTGATGGTCTCGCCGGTGTTCTTCTTCCAGTCTGCCACGAAGACGGGATTGATGTCCTTGAACAGTTCGCGTGCGACGTCGTAGGATGCATTCAGCAGCACGGTTTCAGCCGCGCTGGCCTGCAATGGCAGGCCCAGCATCACGGCGGAGGCGGCCAGGAAGGAGGAGATCAGCAGGCGGCGGGCAGGTTTTTTGGTGGTCATCATGAGCTTTCGGAATAACAGGCGGCCATGGTGTAAAATTTCGCCCGGAAAAGATACGAATTTTTCGTAATATGCTTAGAAGGTATGTTTGTCACGAGGTTTTCAGTAAAAACCGCATAACGATTTTTGAAAACATTCGTGGGCAAAAACAGGGCCAGCCTCTAGGCTGTGAGAGTCAATCGGGCGTGCCCGCAACGGCTTTTGCTGCTTGGTGTATAGTGGGTTTCAGGCACTGAAGAAGGCACGCGGGGAAACTGCGTAGCGCTTCATTTTTGCTATCGGGAATATTTGTGAGCGTACATGAGTCTTGAAATTCGGAGTCTTGAAATTCGTATTGCTGCTTCGACAGATGCGGATGCGGCATGCACAGTGTTGCGCCGTTCGATTACGGAATGCTGCGACCTGGATCATAAAAACGATCCCGCCATCCTGGACGCCTGGCTAGGCAACAAAACTCCGCAGATGGTGGCGAACTGGTTCAGTTCGCCAACGAATTTTTCATTGGTCGCGCTCAGCGAAGGCGTGGTTGTCGGCGTCGCGCTGCTGACCGCTGCCGGCAAGCTGGCCTTGTGCTATCTGCTGCCGGAGGCGCGGGGGCAAGGCGTCGGCAAGGCGCTGCTGGCGCGCATGGAGGAGCAGGCGTGCAGCTGGGGTGTGAAGGCGCTGCAATTGCACAGTACGGCCACCGGCCAGGAGTTCTTCGCCCGCCGCGGCTATGTGGATGCCGGCAAGGTGCGGTCGCCGTACGGCGTCGAAACCGTGTTCTTCTGGAAGCAGCTGGACGCCAGCGCCGAAGCGGCGGACGGCAGCAAGCGCAAGCGCTTCTGCAATTGCAACTCCGCGTAAGTCAACTCAGCAGCAGATCTCCAATTCCCATTCCTGGCGCCGCACCGGCGCCGCGCCCACTTCCAGTCCGTTGACAAACAGCTTCAGCTCGCCCGGCGCGAAGCGGGTCCAGGCTTCGTTCGAGGTCAGCGGCTGGGTCGCGATCACGGCGATGCGGTCGTCAAGGTGGTTGTGCTTGCTGAAGTCGATGCTGAGGTCGCAATCGACCAGCTGCGCCACCGAGAACGGGTATTCGCGCACCACCACATGCAGCTCGGTGCTGCAGTGGGCGAACAGCAGCTCGCCGTTGGACAGGATGAAATTGAAGGTGCCGTAGGCGGCGATTTCGCCGGCCAGCGTTTCCAGCGCGCCGAACAGCACGTGGCGCGGCGGCCGCGTTTCAAAGCGCAGCGCCAGGCCGGACAGCAGATGGCAGAAGGCGCGCTCGCTGTCGGTGTCGCCGTGCGGCGAGTACAGGCTGGGATTCGGATCGAACAGTTTCAGGTCGCCGTTGTGCGCGAAGGACCAGGTCTGGCCCCACAGCTCGCGCGTGAACGGATGGCTGTTCTCCAGCGAGATGCGGCCCTGCGTGGCCTTGCGGATATGCGCGACGACGTTCCTGGCCTTGATCGGATGGTTGCGGATCTGCGCCGCCAGCGGCGAGTGGGTCGAGGCCAGCGCGTCGGTGTAGAGCCGGCAGCCGCTGGTCGTGTGCAATGCGATGCCCCAGCCGTCGCGATGCTCGCTGCCGCGCAGCGCGAAGCCGGCGAAGGAGAAGTCGACCGTGGCGGGTTTGCTGCTGCTCATGGCGAGTAGTTGGCACATGGTGTTCGGCGAAGAGTGGCGATGACCCACGATAGCGGCCGCGCCCGGCGGGAGGAACGAATGTTTTGGCATATCCATAGCTGAAAGCATTCGTTCTGCTTTGCCGCGCGCGGGTCTACGCTGTCGGTATTGTTCGCATTTGTCGAGGAGTTCCATGTCATTCCCCATCCTGCAAAAATACCTGGCGCGTTTATCCGACGCGACCGGCGCCGCTTCCAGCATCTGGCTCGATCACGAGGGCCGGGCCCAGGGACGGTTTTTCAATTGCACCTTGAGCAGCGCGTTCCAGCCGATCCGGCAGCTGGAGTCGGGCGAGGTGCAGGCCTACGAAGGCCTGGCGCGCAGCGTGTCGGCGCAGGACCAGGGCTTGTCGCTGTGGAGGCTGCTCGACCATGCGGCCAGCGACGACGAGTCGATCGAACTGGATCGCTTGTGCCGCATGCTGCACGCGATTAATTTCTTCCGCCAGGCGGAAGGGGGCGGGCAGGACTTGTACCTGAACGTGCATGATCGTTTGCTGAGCGCGGTCAGCAGCAATCACGGCCACGCCTTCCGTCGCATCCTCGACGCGCTGGAACTGCCGCTGCAGCGCGTGGTGCTGCAATTGCCGGCGGCCTCGCCGCAGCAAGGTTGGCTGTTGAACTATGTGTCCGACAATTATCGCCGCAACGGTTTTCGCTTCGCCGTCAATGTGCCCAGCGCGCGGGAAGCCTTATCCATGCTGGATCGCTTGCGACCCGATGTGTTCAAGCTCGACGCGCGCGAACTGCAGGACAGCGAAACGCTGCTGGCCTTGTTGAAGCGCTGCGCGGCGGCCGGCGTGCAGGTGGTGTTCAAGCGCCTGGAGTCCACGCAGTCGCTGGCGGTGCTGCGTCAGCTGGGCGAGGCTGCGAACACTCCATTGCTGGCGCAAGGCTATCTGCTGGACGAGCCGCGCGCCGACCTGCTGTTCACCGAGCGTGAGGCTGCGGCCGCCTGAGTGTATTCATGAGCCAGTCCGACTGCATGACGTCGTATTCATGAGCCATTTTAAATTTATATGTCGCGATGCCGACGATAGACAGAATGAATTTGTGTTTCGCGACCTGAATGCTTAAATGGAATCTCCTAACCGGGGAATAAAATCATGAAAAATATCTGCATAGCCGTAGTATTGGGCGGGCTGGCGCTGTCGCCGGCATTGCAAGCACAACCGCCCGAGGATACCGTCACCGTGCCGGTCACAGCACGTCAACTCCGCATTGAATTGCCCGATACGTATAGCAAAATGTGGCCCGAGGATTATCGCAACCTTGTGGCGCAGTACAGCTTGTCGAATGGGCAGACCTTGTCCATCACCAGTCGTGGTTTGAATATGTACGCTCATGTCGATCAGGGGCCGGAGCACAAGATCGTTGCCACCACCCGCGACAACTACGTGGCGCTGGACCGGCAACTGAAAATGGAGATCGTTCTGCACGACGATAACGGTGCGAGCGGTTCGGTGACGATGGTGGTGCCGTCGCGCAGCCTGGCTGACGGCCGCTTCGTACCCGAACACGTGGAGCTGCTGGCTTTCCGTTAGCATCAGGCGGTGCCCGGTTTTTTGCGGAAAATCGGGCCTGTTCCCTTTTTCATTTCCCTCTGCATACGCTATAGTATCCACATTGGTTTTCACGGGTAGGCTATGGCAACGCGCAGAGATTTTTTACAGCAGGGTTTGGGCCTGGCGGCAGCGGGTGTTTTATCGGTGCCGACGATAGGATGCGCTTCACGCGGCACCGTTCAACACAGCGCGGCCGCAGCGCCCAAGCCGGCGCCGCATCCGGCCGCGCCCGCTGGCGCATCGAGCGCCGTGGCCCAGGTCAAGCCGCCTGTCAGCATGCCGCATGCCACGGCCCCGTCGGGCTTCGGCGAGCTGGAGCCGCCACCCGACATCTTCGACGCGCAAGCGCTGGACCTGGAGTTCTGGCTCAAGCCGCGCACCATCGACGTGATCCGTCCGGCCTCGGGCGAGCGCGCCAAGCTGCTGTACTGGAAGGACGGCGAGATCATCGAATCGGCCTACCAGGACTTGTGCCACCTGCTGCGCGACGTCAACGGCAAGGAGACCGCGCCCATCGATCCCAAGCTGTTTGAAACGCTGTGGGGCACGCAGGCCTTCGTGGCGCGCTACGGCATCGATACGCCGCTGGAAATCCTGTCCGGCTACCGCACCCCGGCTTCCAACCAGAAGCTGCGCGAAGCGGGCGTGCCGGCTGCGCGCCAGTCGCTGCACATCGAAGGCCGCGCCGCCGATATCCGCCTGGCCAACCTGAATTCCGAAGTGCTGGGCGGCCTGGTCAAGAGCTTCCGCCAGGGCGGCGTGGGCTTCTACTACCGCTCCGGTCCGCGCGGCGGCTGGATCCATGCGGATACCGGCCTCAAGCGCACATGGAAGGGCTGACCTTCATTCGTAGAAATACGAGTGGTAGACGGTCGGCTTGAGCTCGGCCGCGCGGTCGCGGTCTATGTTTTTCGGATCGACCGGCCGCTCCCAAAAGATGCGCCATCCCAGCTGCTGGTCGCGCCGCACTTCCGGGTGCTGGCGCAGGTAATCGTTCAGGAACCGGGTGAACTCGGACTCGTATTCAAGACGGCCGGGGCCGTATGGATATTTATATTTCATCGGTCATTTCCTCCCATCGATTAAACTGGCGGCTGAGCAAGCAAAACAGGATGACTATGCAAGACGATGACAAGCCTGCGCCACCGCGTTTCCGTCCGGTGCCGTGGAGCGGGCTGGAGACCCCGGCCGATGTGGAACTGTGGATAGCCGAGCACGATCTCAGCCTGCAGGAACATATCGCCAAGAACGAGACCGGCTATGGCGTGTGCTTCACGCTGGCCGAGGGCGGCGAGATCTATATGCAGACCACGCAGGACGGCGCCCTGATCCTCGATGTTACGCCCGATGCGGAATGGGTGGCGCCCCTGATCATGGCCGCCGCGCGCGTGGACGAGGCGCCGCAGGGCCGGTTGTGGGTACTGCCGGACGATAAACTGATACAGTTGATGATAGGACTGAGCGGCCTGATCGCCAGTTCCATCCTGGTCGTGGGCCATGATTTCGGCCTGCGCCGCCGCATGGGCGCCTGGTAGCGCCTGCCACATACACAAGGAACTCCATGCATAAACGTGATTTCACTTTCAAGCTGGCGCAAGGCGCGCTGCTGGTGCTGACCCTGGCGGCCGCGGCCTTGCCGGCGTCGGCGGCCGATCTGCTGGCCACGGTCAAGGCGCGCGGCACGCTCAAGGTGGCGCTGGAAGGCACTTATCCGCCGTTCAATTACAAGGACCAGAAGACCGGCGAACTGGCCGGCTACGACGTCGACGTGGCGCGCCTGCTGGCCGGCAAGCTGGGCGTGAAAGTGGAGTTCGTCAGCAGCGAGTGGGCCAGCATCCTGGCCGGGCTGTCGGCCAATAAATACGATGTGATCATTTCGCAGGTCGGCATCAATCCCAAGCGCGAGCTGGCCTTCGACTTTTCGGCGCCGTACATTTACTCGATGCCGCAGCTGATCGTGCGCAAGGACGAGCAGGCAAGCTATAAAACGCTGGCCGACTTGAAGGGCAGGAAGCTGGGCGTGGGGCAGGGCAGCGTCTACGAGCAGCAGGCCAAGGCGGTGCCGGGCATCGACGTGCGCAGCTACGCGGCGGCGCCGGACACCATGTCCGACCTGGCCAGCGGCCGCATCGACGCGGCGCTCAACGACAGCCTGATGTCGGCCTACCTGCTGAAGATTTCCAAGCTGCCGATCAAGGCCGGCGCGCAGGTGGGTTCGGTCGAGCGCATGGGCATTCCATTCCAGAAGGGGAATCCGCAGTTCAAGGCGGCCCTGAACCAGGCGCTGGCCGCCGCCGCCGCCGACGGCAGCCTGAAGGCCGTCGCGCTGAAATGGTTCGGCACCGACGTCAGCAAGGCGCCCTGAGCATGGACTGGCAGGGCTTGCTGGAACTGCTGCGGGAGGCCGCGCCGGTCATGTTGCGCGGCGCCGGCTATACGGTGATCTTCGCCATGGCCGCCATGCTGGGCGGGCTGCTGATCGGCTTCCCGGTGGCGGTGCTGCGCATCCTGCCCTACCGCGCGCTGCGCTGGCCGGCCGGCGTGTATGTCAGCCTGATGCGCGGCACGCCGCTGCTGGTGCAGATGTTCGTCATCTACTACGGCCTGCCCAGCATCGGCATCGAATTCACGCCGGTGACGGCCGGCATCCTGGCGCTGAGCCTGAACGCCGGCGCCTTCCTGTCCGAGAGCCTGCGCGGCGCCATTGGCGCGGTCAGCAAGGGACAGTGGGCGGCCAGCTACAGCCTGGGGCTGGGCTACTGGCCCACGCTGTACCACGTGGTGCTGCCGCAGGCGCTGCGCATCGCGGTGCCGGCCATGAGCAATACGCTGATCAGCCTGATCAAGGATACCTCGCTGGTCTCGGTCATCACCATGACCGAACTGATGTTGTCGACCAAGGAGGTGATCGCCACCACCTTCCGGCCGCTGCCCTTGTATGTGGCCGCCGCCGTCATCTATTGGGGGCTGAGCCTGCTGTTCGAAGCGCTGCAACGGCGCGCAGAACAACGCTTGAATCGCGCACATCGCTGAGCCGTCGCCGTTCTCTCGACAGTGCGCGGCTTAAATGCTAGTCTGAACACCTACGCAAAGGGGTGGTATGGAGAAGCCTACGCACAATACCGGGTTGCATGCTGGCCGTCAGCCGATCTCCGCGGCGCGCATCGATGGGCTCACCCGCATGGCTATCATGGACGAAGGCGCGGTGATGGAACCGTTCGCCGAATTGCCCTCGGTCGATGAGCTCGACGCCGAGCAAACCTATTTCAACGATGTCTATCTGCTGGCGCCGGTCGGCTATTTCGTGCTCGGCTTCGACACCACCATCCTGCAGATGAATGTGGTGGCGGCCGACCTGCTCGGCCTGCCGCGCAACAACCCGGGCAAGGTGCCGCTGCGGCAGTTTGTCGCGTCCCGTTTCCATGATGACTTCGACCGTTTCGTGCGGCTGGCGCTGAACAGCCAGCATCCCGAGCAATGCGCGCTGCAGATGACGCGGGCGCGCAACCAGCAGGGCTTCCCGGTCACGCTGCGCGCCAGCGCCGACGCCAGCGGCCAGGCGATCCGCGTGGTGCTGGAGCTGGCCGAGGGCAAGCTGGCGGCGCTGGAACGCAGCGAGGAGCGCTTCCGCCGCATCGTCCACAGCGCCGAGGAGGGCATCTGGGAAATCGACGCCGCCGCCCGCACCAGCTTTGTCAACCCGAAGATGGCGCACATGCTGGGCTACAGCATCGAGGAGATGCTGGACCAGCCGCTGGTGGCCTTCATGGACGACGAGGGCCGCGCCATCCTGGAGCGCAATATCGCGCGGCGCCAGCAGGGCGTGGCCGAGCGCCACGAATTCAAGTTCCTGCGCAGGGATGGCAGCGAGCTGTGGGCCACGCTGGCCACCAACCCCATCTTCGACGCCGAGGGCAGCTACCTGGGCGCGCTGGCGCTGGTGACCGACATCACCGACAGCCGCGCGACCACCGAGCGCATCTGGCACCAGGCCAATTTCGACGACCTGACCGCGCTGCCCAACCGCCATATGTTCCAGGACCGGCTGGGCCAGGAGGTCAAGAAGGCGCAGCGCGAGGGCATGCAGCTGGCGCTGCTGTTCATCGACCTGGACGGCTTCAAGCAGGTCAACGACACGCTCGGCCACGCGCACGGCGACACCCTGCTGGTGGAGGCGGCGCGCCGCATCGGCGCCTGCGTGCGCAGCTCGGACACGGTGGCGCGGCTGGGCGGCGACGAGTTCACCGTGATCCTGTCGGGCATCGAGCAGACCGCCGGCATCGAGCGCATCACGCAGACCATGCTGTCGCTGCTGAACCGGCCGTTCGCGCTGGGCGCGGCCAACCCGTCGATCTCGGCCAGCATCGGCATCGCGCTGTATCCGTCGGACGCGCTGGCGCCGGAGGACTTGCTGCGCCATGCGGACCAGGCCATGTACGCGGCCAAGGAGTCCGGCCGCAACCGCTACAGCTACTTCACGGCCGACCTGCAGCTGGCGGCGCAGGCGCGCCAGCAGATCACGCTGGACTTGCGCACGGCGCTGGCGGAGCGCCAGTTCGCGCTGCACTTCCAGCCCATCGTCAACCTGCAGACCGGCACCATCGAGCGCGCCGAGGCGCTGCTGCGCTGGCGCCATCCGCAGCGCGGCTTGCTGGCGCCGGCCGATTTCCTGCAGCATGCCGAGTCGGGCGGGCTGATGATGGAGATCGGCGACTGGGTGTTCCGCCAGGCGGCCCTGCAGGCGCGCCGCTGGCAGGACGAGCTGGGGCCGGGCTTCCAGGTCAGCATCAACCAGTCGGCGGCGCAGTTCCGCGGCGACACCGCGCTCTACGTCGGCTGGCTGAACTACGCGGCCGAGCTGCAGCTGGCGCCGCGCAGCATCGTCATCGAGATCACCGAGGGCGTGCTGATGGACGGCATGGCCAAGGCCGCCGACCGCCTGCGCGAGCTGCGCGAGATGGGCTTGCAGGTGGCGCTGGATAATTTCGGCACCGGTTATTCCTCGCTGTCGCACCTGAAGCACTTTGGCATCGACCTGCTCAAGCTGGACCACAGCTTCATCCAGCACCTGGCGGTCGACAGCGGCGACCTGGCGATGTGCGAGGCGCTGATCGTCATGGCGCACAAGCTGGGCCTGCGGGTGGTGGCGGAGGGCGTGGAGACGGCGGCCCAGAGCGCCTTGCTGGCGCTGGCCGGCTGCGACTATGCGCAGGGTTTTGTGTACGCGGAGGCCTTGCCGGCCGAGCAGTTGACCGAGCTGGCCCGGCGCGGCCTGCCGCGGCAGGCCGTGGAATGAGGCGGGGGAGGCGGCCTGCCTAGCGCAGGCTCAGCAGCGAGATCACGCGCTCGCGGCTGATGCCCGCCAGCGCCGAGGTGATCGACAGCAGCGACTGGTAGCCGGGCTGCTTGGTGGTCGAGACGAAATTCTGCGCCACCTGGTCCATGCCGGCGGTGCTGTCGCGCGGCGCCGCGCTCTGCACGCGCGCGCTGACCTGGCTGAGCGCGGTGTGCACCGAGGCGATCGCCTGCTCCACCTGCGCCAGCGCCTGCACCACCTGCTGCAGGGTCGAGCGGATGGCGTCCATGTCCGAGGTTTGCCAGCTGTCGGGATCGACGGCCGGCGCCTCGGCCTCGGCCTTCACGCGGTTGAGCTGGCCGGTCGGGAAGCGCATGCCGCCGCCCTGCACGGCGATGGTGTCGCGCACATTGGCCCACGATGATTCGGCGGTGCTGAACTCTAGCTGGCCCTCCTCGTTGAGGTTGGCCCGCACACCGCTGGGTGCCAGCGCGTCGTCGAAGCGCTGGGCGATTTCCTCGTCCGACAGGCCCGGCTCCAGCACCACCGAGCGCAGGTTCTGGCCGCCGCCCAGCGAGATCGCCAGCACTTCGCGGCCGCCGGTGCGCAGGTTGCCGAGGTTCATGCCGCGCACGGTGAAGCGGGTGGTGCTGGCCTTGTTGCTGAATTTGAGGCGGGCGTCCAGCGTGCCGCCGGAGGCCGCGCTGCGGTTGCGCCAGCTGTTGCTGAACTGGCGCACGCGCGCGTCCAGCGTGCCGTCGGCGCGCTGGCGGTTGGCCAGGCGGGCGCTGAGGTCGGCCTTCAGGTTGCGCAGCTGGGCCGCGCTCTGTTCGAGGAAGTCGAGCGCCTGCTGGGCGCCGGAGATGTCGCCCTGCAGCGGCTGGTCCCAGTTGTTCAGGCCGCGGCGCAGCGGCGCCGCCGAAGTGGGCGTCGGCGTGACCGGCGTGGCCGTGGCTGCATTCTCGCCGTTCAGCCCCAGCGCGGTGCCGTCCACCGCGCTGGCATTGCTGGCGTTGCCAGGAACAATGACGTTGGGTGTGGAATTGGGCGAGATTTGCATACGATGCTCAGTCTGGAATTACAGGATGTTGAACAGCGACAGATTGCTGATCTTGGAATAGGCCTTGTACGACGATTGCAAGGCCAGATTATAACCGTTCAGCTGGGTGGCGGCGTCGCCGTAGTCCAGCTGGCCCAGGTCCAGCATCGCGGTCTGGTTCGACAGGCTGACGTTGGCGTGGTTGCCGTCCAGCGTGGACAGGATGTTCTGGGCGCCGCCCAGGTCGGCGATCTTGCCCGACACCAGGTCGAGCGCGCTGCTGGCGCCGTCCATATTGGCGCCCAGCGCGGCCGTCAGCGAGGGCGAGCCCACCGTCAGCGTCGCCGACGTCAGTTCGTTGATGGTGGTGTCCATCTGGTTGAGCAGGTCGTCCACGCCCTTGACGTCGACGTTGACGGTCTGCGTGATGCCGTTGCCGACCACGGTCTTCTGCTGGTTCTGGTTGCCGGTGAAGCTGTAGCGCGAACCGATGGCCGCGGTGGGATCGAAGCTGATGGCCGGGGTGTTGGTCTCCGTGCCGGAGAAGATGTAGCGGCCTTCCTGGTCTTTTTCGTTGGCGCTGTAGAAGATGCTGTCGCGCAGCGCGCTCATCGGGTTGACCATGGCCTTCAGGTCGGTGGCGGTGTTGCTGCCGTCCGAGGCCCAGACCAGCAGATCGTGGCTCTGGGTGATGTCGTTGGCCATGCTCTGCAAATAGGTTTCGTTGGTGGTCAGGCGGATCTTGACGGCCGCGATGTTGTCGCGGTACTGGCCGACGATGGCTTCCTCGCGGGTCAGGCGCGACAGGCGCACATTGGTGACCGGGTCGTCGGACGGCAGCTGGATCTTGTTGCCGGACGCCATTTGGGCGGTGATCTGGGCCAGATGGCTCTGGTTGTCCTGCAGGCCGCGGTTCATGGTGGCCTGGAACTGACTGGTGGCGATGCGCATACGGGCTCTCCTTAACCGAACATGTGCAAGGTGGCGTCAAACAGCGTGTTGGCGACCGCGATCACCTTCATGTTGGCCTGATACATATTCTGGAACTCGACCAGGTTGATCGCTTCCTCGTCGGTGTTGACCGCGCTGGTCGATTTCCAGTCGTCCTCGGACTGCTGGCGGACCGTGGTGGCGGTGTTCATCTGCGCCTGGTTCTGCTGGCTGTCGATGCCCAGCTTGCCGACCAGCTGGGTGTCGGCGTCGCCCAGCAGCACGCTGCCCAGGGTGGTCAGGGTGATCGGCTGGCCCTTGATGGCCACCAGTTGCTGCAGGTTGCCGCTGTCGCCGGGCGTGCCGTCGCTGGAGAAGGCCAGGTCGCTGGTCTTGAAGCCGCTCACCACCTGCAGCAGGCCGCTGCCGCTGGCCGGGTTGAACACCAGCAGCGGCGTGCCGTTGACGCCGGGGCTGGTCAGGCCGGCCGCCAGCTGGTTGTTGACCTTGGTCGACATCTGCTCGGCGATCTCGGCGATCGATTGCTGCAGCGGCTTCAGGGTGTTTTCCTGATAGTCCGCCAGGCCGCCCAGCTGGCCGCCGACCTTGGTGTCGTCGAGCTTGAAGGTGGTGTTGGCGAAGGTCACGTTCAGCTGCTGTATGCCGCTGGTGGTGTCGAAGGCCAGCGTGGCCCCGAGGTTGCTGACCACCAGCGGCTGGCCGCTCTTGAGCGAGACGCTGGCGGTGCCGTCCGGATTGTTGAGCACTTCCACCCCCACCTGGGAGGCGACGCTGTCGATCAGTTGCTCGCGCTGGTCGATCAGCGGCGAGGTGTTGGAGCCGTTGGCGCCGACGGTGATGATCTGCTGGTTCAGCGCGGCGATGCCGGCAAGCGACTGGTTCAGCCCCGGCAGGATGGCGGAGCGCTGCTGCTGCACCGAGATCATCTGGCTGGAGGTGACGTTGAAAATACTGTTGAACTGCTGCGACATGGAGTCGGCCGCGGTGATCACCTGCTGGCGCAGCGGGGTCGAGGTGGGGTCGACGCCGGCCGCGTTGAGCGCCTTGAAGAAGTTGTCGATGCCGTAGCTGAGGCTGGATTTGTCATCGCTCATGACTTTTTCCATCTGCGTCAGGTAAGGCTGGACCTGGGTGTGCTTGCCCAGGTCGGACGCGGCGCGCCACAGCTGCTGGGACTTATACGAGTCGCTGAAACGCAGCAGCGAGCCCACCTGCACGCCATTGCCGGGGCTGTTGGCCGCGCCGCCGCTGGCCAGCGTCTGCAGCAGCACGCCCTGGCGGGTGTAACCCTTGGTTTGCGAGTTGGCGATGTTCTGGCTGACCGTGTTCAGGGCAGCCTGGGCGGCCAGGGCGCCGGACAGTGCGTTGTTAGAGATGCTCATATTGCAAGGGTCTTTCCTGGTGAAGGCCGGAGGACCAGTCGCTTGCAGTGCTTACACGAGGTCCACTGGTCCGTTAACTGTAAAGGGCGACCGTTTACTGCGCCGGATTAAGTGTGGCGGGAATGTTTTGCGGTTCGGCAACATCTGACGCCGGCGCGGCCGCCGCCTGGCGCGGCAGGCCGGCCTGCGGCGCCAGCGGGGCGCTGGCCGGCGGCAGCAGCTGGCGCAGGATGGCGTCGGCCACGCCGAAGGCGCGCCGGCCGGCCAGCTGGTCGGCCACCAGGTTGTCGGCCATGTCCAGCATGTCCTCGTTGAGCTTGTCCTTGAACACGCTGTCCTCGGCCGACAGCTCGCGCGTGCCGGCGCGCATCTGGTGCAGCATGTGGCCGATGAAGAAGCTCTCGAACTTGACCGCCGCCTCGGTGGCCTTGGCGCGGTACTTGGGGTCGACACCGTCGTCGACGGCCGGGGCGGCCACCACCGGCGTCTCGCTGAGCTTGTCGGCCACGCCGATGCGCATGGTGCTGCCGTCGAATTTGCTGGGGTCGAAGTTCATGGCTTTCCTTAGATGACGACCAGTTCGCCTTCGATGGCGCCGGCCTGGTCCAGCGCCTGCAGGATGGCCATGATGTCGTCCGGCGAGGCGCCCAGGCTGTTGATGACGTCGATGATTGCCTGCAGCTTGGCGCCGGCCGGCCATTTGAACATCTGGCCCGAGCCCTGGTCGACGCTGACCTGCGATTGCGGCGTGGACACGGTGTTGCCTTGGGCCAGGGCGTTCGGCTGGCTGACCTTGGTCGATTCGGAGATCACCACCTTCAGCGAGCCGTGGGTGACGGCGGCCGCGCGCACCCGCAGGCCGTCGGCGATCACCACGGTGCCGGTGCGCGAATTGAACACCACCTTGGGGGCGTCGTCGCCGACGTCGATCGACAGCGCCTCCAGCTTGGCCATGAAGGCCACGCGCTGGGTCGGGTTGGCCGGCGCCACCACGTCGATGCTGGTGGCGTCGTTGGTGGTGGCGATGTCGCCGAAGCGCTGGTTGATAGTGTCGACGATGTTGATCGCGGTCTGGAAGTGCGGGTGGCGCAGCGACAGGCGCACCGTTGGCTTGGTGGCGAAGTCGCTGGCGATCTCGCGCTCGATCGCGGCGCCGCTCGGGATGCGGCCCGAGGTCGGGGTGTTGACCGTGACCGAGGAGCCGCTCTTGCCGGCCGCGCTGAAGCCGCCGACCACCACGTTGCCCTGGGCCAGGGCGTAGACCTCGTTGTCGGCCGCGCGCAGCGGCGTCAGCAGCAGGGCGCCGCCGCGCAGGCTCTTGGCGTCGCCCATCGAGGACACCACGACGTCGATGTTCTGGCCCTTGCGGTAGCCGGGCGGGAACACCGCCGACACCATCACGGTGGCGACGTTCTTGGACTTGGCGTCGGTGCCGTCGGGCACCTTGACGCCGAACTGCTTGAGCATATTGATCACCGACTGGCTGGCGAACTTGACCTGGGTCGAGTCGCCGCTGCCGTTCAGGCCGACCACCAGGCCGTAGCCGACCAGCGGATTGTCGCGCATGCCTTCGACGGCGACCAGGTTGCGCAGCACTTGCGCGGCCTGGACCGGTCCAGGAAGGGCCACGCCGAGGGCGACGCAGAAGGCCAGCGGCAGGGCCAGAAGACGGGAGAGCTTGCGGAAATTCATGGGGTTCACCCTATCTAAAACTACGGCCGTCAGAACGGCATCAGCGGGCCGTTGAAGAAGCGCGACAGCCAGCCGGCCGACTGCGTGTCGGCCAAGGTGCCCTGCGCCGAGTAGGCGATGCGGGCGTTGGCGATGCGCAGCGACGAGACCTGGTTGTCGGCGTCGATGTCGGCCGCGCGCAGGTAGCCGCGCAGGCGGACGAATTCCTCGCCCTGGTTCAGGGTCAGGGTCTTTTCGCCGGACACGCGCAGCAGGCCGTTGGGCAGCACTTCCTGCACGATCACGGTGATGGCGCCGGTCAGGGCGTTCTGCTGGGTGCTGGTGGCGTCGCCGGCGAAGGTGTTGGAGGCGCCCAGGCCGAGTGCGGCCTTGCCGAAGGTCTTGCCCAGCAGGTTGGGGGCGACGATGTTGTCGGCCGAGTTCTTGGAATAGCTGGTGCCGGCCTTCTTGCTGGCCTGGGTGGTTTCCTGCAGGTTGACGGTGACCACGTCGCCGACCCGGAAGGCGCGGCTGTCCGAGGTCAGCGACAGGCCCAGGTCGGCGCTGTAGACGCCGCCGGAAGTACCTTTCGGGCCGACCGCGCGCGACACGGTGGGCGGCTCGTCGGACGGACCGGGCCGCACCGGCGGCGGCTGCAGCGCGGCGCAGCCGGTCAGCGCGGCCAGCACGGCGGCCAGCGCCGCCTTGGCCCAACCGGGGACGGGCAGGGCGGCTTTCATTATCGCGCGGCCTGCGACAGGTATTGCAGCATATTGTCGGCGGCCGACAGCACCTTGGTGTTCATCTCGTAGGTGCGCTGGGCGGCGATCATGTCGACCATTTCCTCCACCACCTGCACGTTCGAGCCTTCCAGCGTGCCTTGCTTGAGCTTGCCCCACTGGGCGTCGCCCGGCTTGCCGTCGGTCGGCGTGCCGCTGGACGGGGTTTCCGCGAACAGGTTCTCGCCCAGGGCCAGCAGGCCGGTCGGGTTGATGAAGCTGGTCAGGGTCAGCTGGCCCAGCTGGCTGGCTGTGGTGTTGCCGGCCAGCGTGGCCGAGACCACGCCGTCCTCGGCGATGGTGAGCGAGGTGGCGTTGGCCGGAATGGTGATCTGCGGGATCAGCGGCAGGCCGTGGGCGTTGACCAGGATGCCGTTGGCGTCGACCTGCAACTGGCCGGCGCGGGTGTAGGCGGTCTCGCCGTTGGGCTGGCGCACCGACAGGAAGCCGTTGCCCATCACCGCCACGTCGAGCTGGTTGCCGGTGGTTTGCAGCGAGCCCTGGCTAAAGACTTTTTGCGTGCCCACCATGTGCACGCCGTTGCCCAGCTGGACGCCGGACGGCGCCAGCGTGTTGTTGTCGGCGCGCTGGGTGCCGGGCTGCTGCTCGATCGAATAGAACAGGTCCTCGAACACCACGCGGTCGCGCTTGAAGCCGACGGTGTTGGCGTTGGCCAGGTTGTTGGCGATGGCCTGCAGTTTCTCGTCCTGCGCCTGCACGCCGGTTTTGCTGATCCACATTGCTGGATTCATGATTTCTCCCTGTAGTGTAACGTGGACCGGCTCAGCCGCCGATCAGGCGGTTACCGGTTTCGGCCATCGAATCGCTGGCCTTGAACAACTTCATCTGGATTTCAAAGGTACGGTTCAAGCTCATGGTGGCGACCATTTCCTCCACCGCCGAGACATTGCTGCCCTCCAGGTGGCCGGGCTTGACCACCACGGTGGCGTCGGTGGCCAGCGGCTGGCCGCTGCGCGCCACCAGCAGGCCGGCCTCGTTCTTGGTCAGCTCCGAGGCCTCGGCCTTGACCAGCTTGAGCTTGTCGATGGTCTGCATGGTGGTGGTGCCGGGGCTCTGGATCGACACCGTGCCGTCGGCGCCGACCGCGATCTTGCTGTACTCGGGCAGCGAGATCGGGCCGCCTTCGCCCAGCACCACGTTGCCGTTGATTTTCAGCGTGCCGGCCTCGTCGAGCGTCATGGCGCCGGCGCGGGTGTAGGCCTCGCCGGTCGGGCCCTGCACCGCGAAGAAGCCGTTGCCGTCGATGGCCACGTCCAGATCGCGGCCGGTGGCCTTGAGCGTGCCCTGGCGGGTCGACACCGCGTTGGCCTGCAGCTGCGACATGTGGCGGTCGTCGTAGCCGTAGCCGTTGACGGTCTGCGCCGACGACAGCTCCATGTTGGCGCGGAAGCCGCCGGTTTCGATGTTGGCCAGGTTGTTGGCGTGTACCTGCTGGCCGCGCAGGGCCCGTTCGGCCCCGCTCATGGCGGTGTAGATCAGCGCATCCATGGGTCAGCTTGTCCTTACAGCGCTTGCATCAGCGATTGCATCATCTGGCTCTCGGTCTGGATGACCTTGGAGTTGGCCTGGTAGTTGCGCTGCGAGGTCATCAGGCCGACCAGTTCCGAGGTGATGTCGACGTTCGACTGTTCCAGCGAGCTGGTGTTGAGCGAGCCGGTCATGCCGACGCCGGCGAAGTTGACCAGCGGCGTGCCCGAACCCTGCGACTGCACCCAGCTGGTGTCGTCGACCTGGGTCAGCGAGCCCTCGTCGGGGAAGGTGGCCAGCGTCAGCTTGCCGACCGGCTGCTTCTGGCCGTTGCTGTACTTGGCGATCACCGAGCCGTCCTTGGCCAGGTCGACCCCGGCAAAGGTGCCGGAGGCGTAGCCGTTGGCGCTGTTGGTCGAGGTGGTGGCTTCTCCGCGGAAATACGTGGTGCCGGTGTAGTCCACCACGAAGGCGCTGGTCATCTTGGCGCCGCTGATGAAGCCGGGCCACAGCGTCGGATCCGAGGTGTCGATCGCGCTCAGGTCGATCGGCGCGAGCTTGCCGTTGACGGCGGGATCGTTGGGGTCGGGCGTGGTCATCTGGCCGGTGGTCGGGCTGAAGACCAGGTTGTCGGTCGAGACGCCGTTGCCGTCGAGGACGAAATTGACCTGGATGGAGCCCGGCGCGGTGTTGCTGAAGTATTGGGTCAGCGTGTGCTGGCCGCCCAGCGTGTCGTAGATGATCGAGGCCTTGGACATGCTGAACGTCGACGGGTCGGGCGGGGTGGTCGGGGTCACGGCCGCCAGCGCCGGGAAGACGGTCGGGGTCCAGTCGGACGACAGGTTGCCGACGTAGTTGAGCTTGTCGCTGAGGACGGCCGGGATCTGGCCGGTCGGGATCGTGATGTCGCCCTGGGCGCCCGGTTGGGTGCTCGGCGGCGTGATGGTGGCGCCCTGCACCTTGCGGCCCGAGGCGTCGGTCAGGAAGCCGTCCTTGGAGGTGTTGAAGATGCCGACCCGGGTGTAGTTGATGGTGTTGCTGCTGTCCTTGACCATGAAGAAGCCGGCGCCGTTGATCGAGGCGTCCAGCGAGCGGCCGGTGTTGAGGATGCCGCCGGTCAGGCCGATGTTCTGGGTGGTCGAGCCGATCTTGACGCCGGTCGGCTGGTCGCCCGCCACCAGCGACGAGAAGTTGGCGCGCGAGGTCTTGTAGCCGTAGGTGCCGGCGTTGGCGATGTTGTGGCTGGTGACGTCCAGCGCTTCGTTGATGGCCTGGATGCCAGACAATGCGATATCGAAACTCATGATGGATACCTTTCTTAGAGACTAGATTGAGTGGCGGAAGCGGTGGATTTACCGTTGAAAGCGGTGATGGCGGTCGGCGCGACCTCGCCGATGTTGCCGACGTTCAGGACGACGCTGCCGCTGGCGGCCAGTCGTACGCTGTTCAGGCGGCCTTGCAGGTCGACCGGCGGGTTTTCCTTGGTGCTGGTCTCGACCGTCATGGTGTAGGTGCCGGCGGGCAGGCCCAGCGCGGTCGGGTCGACGCTGAACGGCACGGTGCCGGCCGCGGTCGTGCCGAGGTTGACGTAGTGCTTGCCGCCGTCCAGGCCGGTCAGCACCACGCGCGTGGTGGTGCTGGTCGCGCCCAGCGTCATCTGGCCGCTGATTTTGGTGGCGCCGTCGGTGCTCAGGGTGCTGGTCTCGGCCATGACGTCGGAGCCGACCTGGGCGCCCAGGGCCAGCACCTGCATGCTTTGCAGCACGCTGGCGTTGGCGCTGGTCAGGCTCGACAGGTTCTGCAGCGACTCGGTCTGCGACAGCTGGGTCAGCTGCTGGACGAACTGGGCCGGATCGGTCGGCGACAGCGGGTCCTGGTTCTTGATCTGCGCCACCAGCAGCTTGGTGAACATGTCCGAGGTCGCGCTGGCGCTGTTGCCGGTGATGTTGCTGCCGGTGGCGGCCGGCGTGCTGGCGCCGTTGTTGAGGAGACTGACTGTCATGGCTTAACCTTCACCGAGTTTGAGGAGGGATTGCTGCATCGTGCGGATGCGGCCCAGTACTTCGACATTGGTCTCGAAGGCGCGCGAGGCCGACATCATGTCGGTCATCTCGGCCACCTGGTTGACGTTGGGGTAGAACACCATGCCGTCGGCGTTGGCCATCGGATGGCCCGGTTCGTAGACCTTGCGCAGCGGCTCGCTCGATTCGACCACGTCCAGCACCTGCACCCTGCCGCCGGCGTTGCCCATGTCGTCGATGTTGTCGCCCATGACGGCGGCAAACACCGGCTTGCGGGCGCGGTAGGTGTCGGCCTCGGTGCCGGCCACGGAATCGGCGTTGGCCAGGTTGCTGGCGATGGTGTTGAGACGCACCGACTGCGCGGCCATGGCCGAGCCGGCGATCTCTGAAATATTCTTGAACGACATCTCGCGCTCCTTATTGACCGTTATTGGCCATTGATGGCTTTGGCCAGGCCCTTGAGGCTCATGTTGACGAAGGTCAGGCTGGTCTGGAAGTCCGAGGCGTTCTGCGAGAACGCCGCCTGCTCGACGCCGATCTCGACGGTGTTGCCGTCGCGGGTGGGGTGGTAGGGCACACGGTACATCATGGCGCTGTCCTCGTCGCCGCCGATGTCGCCCGTGGCGTCGGCCTGGGTGCTGGCCAGCGTGGCGGCGAAGTCCATGTCGCGCGCCTGGAAGCCGGGCGTGTTTTCATTGGCGATGTTGGAGGCCAGGATGCGGGTGCGCTCTGCCCGCAGGTGCAGCGCGTCGGCATGCAGGCCCACCGCGTCTTTGAAATTAATCGCCATGTTCATCCCCTGAGTAGGCATTGCTGTAAAACGATGTTGCATGAGTGAAAACCGCTGGCGCCGGGGTAGAATGGCGCCCTGGCATCATAGTAGAGGTATTGCCCATGTTCAACAAAAGTATTGTAACCGCTTTGCGTGCAATGTTGCTGTTTTGCACTTCATTTTCCGCGGCTTTTTCCGCGCCCGTGCCGACCGCCGCCGAACAGGTGCCGCTGGCGGTGGAGGCGGCCGCGCGCGCCCATGTGCAGAACTGGGCCGACAGCAGCGGCCTGGTGGAACCGAAGTTCGAGCTCAACGTGGTGCGCGGCAGCAGGCCGCTGGCCGCATGCAGACAGGCGGTCACGGTGGAGGCGCTCGATACGCGGCTGCCCAGCCGCATGCGTTTCGCCGCGGTCTGCGCCGGCACCGACGGCTGGCGATACGAGTTCGTGGTGCGCGCGCAGATCTCGGCGCGCATTGCCGTGGTGGCAAGCGATGTGCCATCCGGGAAAGTATTGACCGACGACGATGTGTTGCTGGAGCGCCACGACATCTCCGGCATCGCCGACAGCGTGGCCGATCCGCAGGAAGTGGTGGGCCTGAGCGGCCGGCGCGCGCTGCGCAGCGGCGAGGTGTTGCGCATGGCCCTGCTGACGGCGCCGACCCTGGTCAAGCGCAACGACGCCGTGCGCATCGTCGCCAAGCGCGAGCAGATCGAGGTCAGCATGGCGGGCGAGGCGCTCGACAGCGGCGCGCGCGGCACGCTGGTGCGGGTGCGCAACGCCAACGGCACCGTGATCCGCGCCAGGGTGACGGGCGCGGCGACGGTGGAGCCGGTCGATATGCCCGTGTCCACTAATTCCCCGACGCAGTGAAGTGGCTGCCGCCGCGTTGCAACTGCGCGGCCAGCTTGCTGAGTTTGTCGGCGTAGTTGGGGTCGGTCGCATAGCCGCCCTGCGCCAGGCCCTGCGCGAAGGCGCGGGCGTCGCTGCCGGTGTTGAGCGCGGCCTGGTAGCGGGGATTGCTGGTCAGCATGTCCGCATAGTCGCGGAAGGCGCTGGCGGTGTCCGGATAGCTGCGGAAGCGCTCGACCTTCTTGAGCATGGCGCCGTGTTCGAATTCCGTGGTGCTGGCGGCCGCCACCGCGCCTTGCCAGCCGCCGCCGGCCTTCAGGCCGAACAGGTTGTTGCTGTCGGCGCCGCCCTGGCGCAGCGGATTGCGGCCCCAGCCCGATTCCAGCGCGGCGTGGGCGGCAACGATGTCGGGCGATACGCCCAGCTTGCCGGCGGTTTCCTCGGCCCAGGGCTGGATCGAGGCCAGGAATTGTTGCTGGATATCGGCCTCGGCGCCGCCGCTGATGGCGCCGGCGCCCTGGTGGCGCAGCGCCATCGCCTGCAGGGTCATGGCCGGCGTGGCCGCGCTGCCGGCGGCCGCGGCCGGCGCGCTGAAGCGGCCGCCCTGGGCGATGAAGCTGTCGACGTCATGCTGGACTTGCTGGAAGGTCGAGGCGAAGGCCCCGGACGAGGCCATGCCGCCCAGCGCCGCGGTGGGGCGGCTGGCGCTCATGTTCGATACGGTTGCTGCGGTCGGTGCGGTCGATTGCATCCGGTCAAGCTGGTGCATAAATCTGCTCCTCGCCATGCAGCACGCGCTGCATGATGCTGTACTGTTCCACCAGCAAGTCGCTATTGCGCTTGCCCAGACGTTTGCATTCGATCACCATCTGTTCCAGGGTTGCCCAGTCAGCTTCCATTCTCTCCCGTGCCGCATTTTTCAGCAAGGCAAATGCCTGCAACATTGTCGAAGTTGGTCCCAATAAACGTTGTACCAGCGCCACGCGCAGGACGCGGCGCTCCTGCATGACGTCGACCAGGGCGGAAATCGCCTCGGCCACGGCGGCCAGTTGCGGGCCCTGGTGGCGCACGGCGGCGTCGAATTGCTGCTCCAGCAGGCCGCGCAACTGCTGGTAGGCCAGCAGATCGTCGGCCACGCCGGCCAGCAGCTGGCGCATGGCTTCCTGCCGGGTGGCGGGGGCGCCGCCGGCCTGGCCCGCTGCCGTCACTTCTCGCTCCCGTGGAAACGCTGGACCAGGCCGGCCAGCTTGGCGGGGTCGAACGGCAGCTCGCCCTTGGCCAGCGCGTCGCGCAGCTGGTCGACCTTTTCCTGGTCGATCTCCGGCATCTCGCGCATCGCCTGCAGGGCCGGCTGCAGCACCGCCGATTGCAGCGGTGCCTGCGGCGCCGGCGCGGCGACGGCCTCGGCCGCTTCCGCCGGGGCGGCTTCCGCCACCCGCTGGACAGCGACGCCGTCGGGACTTCCTGTCGAGATTCTCATACGTGTGCCTCTGCTTGGCTTGGTTTCCATACTGTGTGCGTCTTATTTCTTGTGGCGCGGGTCGCGCACCGGGCTGTCGCCGCCGAGCTTGGCGCGCAGTTTTTGCAGCAGGGTGGCGTCCGGCAGGGCGGTGTCGATGTCCTCGGTCAGCGCGCTGCTGCTTCCCGGCATGCCGAACATGGTGGCGATCGACTTGGCCTGGGCGGTGGTCAGGATCAGCAGCTCGATGCGGCGGTTGACGCCGGCGTCGGCGCGCTTGGTGTCGAGCGGCGCGCGGTCGGCCATGCCCACCACCTGCAGCACCGATTCCGGGTTCATGGTGCCGGCCAGCAGCTGCGAACGGGCCGACATCGCGCGGTTGGCCGACAGCGTCCAGTTGGAGAAGGCGGCGTAGCTGCGGTCGGCGTATTGCAGCGAGTCGGTGTGGCCGACGATCAGCATCTGGTTTTCCATCTGCCGGAACAGCGGCCCCATCTTGCGCAGCAGGGCGCGGAACTTGTCGGTCGGCACGGCCGAGCCGCGCACGAACATGCCCTGGTGGTCAGTGTCGTGCAGCATCACGCGCAGGCCGTAGGGCGTGATCACCGATTCTAGGTTGCTGGTCAGGCCGGCCTCGGCGCTCATCTTGGTCAGGGCCTTGGACAGGGCCGCCAGGTCGGCCGGGCTGTCGTAGGTGACCTTGGCCTGCTCGATGATGGGCTGGGATTCGCCGGTGATCTTGGTGTGGGCCTCGCCCTTGGCCTTGGCGTCGCCCGGCTCCTCGGTGCTGCCGGTGTGCGGCATCGGGAAGCGGTCGATCAGGCTGCCGCGCGGGCCGCCCACCTGCTCGGGCATGACGCCCTTGCCCTGGTCGGTCTTGGCGCCGTCGGCCTCGGTCAGGATCTGTTCCAGCGATTCGAAGTTACGGGCCGCCATCAGCCACAGCACCAGGAACAAACACATCAGCGCCAGGCAGAAGTCGGCGAACGCCACCTTCCAGGCGCCGCCGTGGTCGTCGTGCTTGTGCTTGCCACCGCCGCGCTTGACGATGGTTTGCTCATGCCCCTTGTCATGCGACTTTAGCACCGCGGCCTCCTCTGCGCGAGCTGTCCTCGGCCGGCGCGCTGTCGCGGCCTTCGAGGTCGTTGATCCAGCGTTCCAGCTGGGCGAAGCTTGGCTTGATGTTGAGCTGCACCAGGCGGCGGCCGGCGTCGATCGCCAGCAGCGGCGGCTTGCCGGCCACGTGGGTCACCAGCACCACCTTGACGGTCTCCTTGTTCGACGCCTCCTGGTTGACCAGCTGCTTCATCATGTTGGAGATCGGATCCAAGATGCCGTAGCAGAAGAAGATGCCGATGAAGGTGCCGACCATGGCGGCGCCGACGTGCTCGGCGATCTCGCCCGAGGTCGCGCCTTCGCTGACGGTGTTCATGGTGATCACGATGCCCAGCACGGCGGCCAGGATGCCGAAGCCCGGCATCGCCTCGCCGATCTTGGCCAGCGACTTGGCCGGCTGTTCGAGCTCGGCGTGGATGGCTTCCAGTTCCTGCTCCAGCACGCCTTCGAGCTCGTGGGCGTTGATCTTGCCCATGGCCATCAGGCGGAAGTTGTCGACGATGAAGGCCAGCAGCTTGGGTTCCTCCAGCACGCGCGGGTAGCGCTGGAACAGCGGGCTGTCCTTGGGCGCCTCGACGTGGGCGTCGAGCGCCTTGAGGCCGCCGGCGGCCAGCTGCAGCAGCTCGTACATCAGCAGCAGCAGCTGGCGCTGGAATTCGGAGTCGTATTTTTTGCGGAACACGATCTTCTTGATCTGGGTGACCGCCTCCTTCAGCACATGGCTGGGGTTGCCGATCACCAGCGCGCCGAAGCCGGCGCCGGCGATCACGATCAGCTCGATCGGTTGCCAGATCTGATGGAACACCCCTCCCATCAGGAAGAAGCCGCCGAAGACGCTGCCTAAAACTATGAGTATGCCGACTATTTGCTGCATGATGATTCGCCTTTCCGCGTCATGATTCTAATCTTGCCTTGCGCCCGCTCTGGATCAGGCGCTTTGCAGTACTGCCTTCATCTTGCCCAGCGCCGCCTTGTTGAGCTGACAGACGCGGGCGTCGGTCAGGTCCAGCACGGCGGCGATTTCCTTGTAGCTCAGTTCGAATTCGTAATACATCTGCACCACCCGCTGCTCGCGCTCGTCGAGCCCGCGCAGCGCCTGCTCCAGGCTGCGCCGCACCATCAGCTGCTCTTCGGGACTGGGGGCGCTGTCGTGGCTGACGCTTTCCTGCAGCACCTCGTCGAAGCTGGCGATCAGTTCGGCGTTCTCGTCCATCTGGTAGGCCTGGTAGGCTTCGGGTGTCAGGTTCAGGGCGCTCATGATTTCCTGGTCGCTCGGTTCGTGCCCCAGCGTGCGGGTCAGGGCGCGCACGCCGTCGCGTAGCTTGTGGCTTTGCTGACGCACCGCGCGCGGCCGCCAGTCCTGGCGCCGCAGTTCGTCGAGGATGGCGCCGCGCACCCGCAGGCTGGCGTAGCTGCCGAAGGCGCCGTCCGGCTCGCCGTAGCGGCGCAGCGCCTCGAGCAGCCCCATCAGGCCGATCTGCTCCATGTCGTCGCGGTCGATGGCGCCGGCGATCTGCGAATTGAGCTGGCGCACGATGCGCTTGACCAGGGGCGCGTACGACAGCAGGTGTTTTTGCTCGTCGGCCACGCTGTGCGTCACCGGCGCGACGCCGGGTTCGCCATAACTTTCGGCATAAGCGTCCGCATATTGCTCTATATAGGCCATGCCCGCTCCACTGGTCGCACCACTCGTCTTCATGCTAGCCGCAGCCTACTCAATGATCAGCTTGCCAATCAAGACTTCGGAAAACGGCTTTTCCCGGCCCTCGTGCTCGTAGGTGTCGTCGAAAGCCTTGTTCAGTTCGTTCGCGAACTGGTCGATGGTCATCACTTGCGCGGTGGCCATCGGCAGGTTGGACAGCGTGCGCACCGCCACGCTGCGCAGCATCGGCAATTGTTCCTTGGCTTCCTTCTCTTTCTTCTCGGTGGTGGTGATCACCAGGTCGGCCGACATGTAGTGGCTCAGCGTGTCGCCGGGCTGGCGCTTGAGCATGATGACCACCTTGTCCACCGTCAGGTACTTGGGCGCCGACTTGTCGTCCTTGACTTCCTTCTTGACTTCCTTCCTGGCGGGCTTGCCCTCGGCCGCCGGCTCGTCTTTCGCCTTCGACATCCACCAGACTGCGCCGCCGGCCACTGCTGCGCCGACCACGGCCACCAGCACCAGCGCTATGATCATTTTCATGTTCTTCATCTACTGATTACTCCCGCTCGGACATCATGGCAAAGGTGGTGGTTTCGTCGTCGGACAGGGCGCGGCCCGGCGCGCGGCCCTGCTGCTGCTCGCGTTGCTGGCCGTTGCGCCCGCCGCTGTCGGCCTGGGCCTGGGCGCGCGACGACGACACCGTCACCGAGACGTCGGCGAACTGGCGGGTCGACAAGTCCTGGCGCACGCTGTCGCCGATGGTGTTGAGCTGGCGCAGCACTTCGCTGTGGCTGGCGCTCAGGTTCACCTGCAGCGCGCCGGCGCTGTGGCGGATCGAGATCTCGACGCTGCCCATGTTCGGCGGTTCCAGGCGGATCACCGCGTGGTCGTCATTGCGTTGCAGCTGGACCTGCAGGCGCTCGCCCAGCGCTTCGCGCAGCGGCTGCTGCCACTGGTCCGGCGCGCCCGCCAGCTTGACCACGGCGGCGGCCGGCGTGGTAGCCTGGGTGTTCTGGCTGAAGCCGACGCTGGCGCCGACCGGGGCCGGGGCCGGTGCACTGCTGCGGGCGATGCTGTCGTCCTTGACCGGGGCGGCGACCGCGGTGGCCGTACTGCCGAGGTCGGGGGTATCGGCGGCGGCCGCATCGGTGGTGCGCGGCGCCACGCGCGGCAGGGCCGGCGTGTAGGCGGCGCCGACGGCGATGGGGGCGGGCGCGGCGGCCTGGGGCAGCGCGGCGCTGGCGGCGGCAGGCGCGGCGGCGGCCGTCGGGGCTGGCGCATCCGACGCGCTCTGCTGGGCCTGGGCGCCGAGCGCGGCGTTGTTGGCCATGGCGTAGAGGTTTTGCGGCGTGGCGACCGGGATCGCGCTGAGCGGCGTCGCGCTGACCGGGGCCGGGGCCTGCGCCGGGGCGTCCGCCACGGGCTGCTGGAGCTGCGCGCCAAGCGCGGCGCTGTTGGCCATGGCGTAGATGTTTTGCGGCGTGCCGGCCGCGATCGCGCCGACCGGGGCCGGGGCGGGCGCCGCGGCGCTGGCGACGGCGGCGCCGTCCTCGCCCGGGGCCGGGGCCGGGGCCGGGGCGGTCGCCAGCGGTGCAGGGACCGGGGCGGCGGTGACGGCGACACCGGCGGCCGACAGGTTCAGACGGGTGACCGCGTTGTTCAGCGTCGAGCTGGCGCCGACGGCGTCGACACGCACCGGGGCGGCGCTCCCTGCGCCCGCGGCCGGCGTGGCCTGCTGCGCGGCGTTGGCCTGCAGCGCGTTGAACATGGCAGGCACCAGCGTGGTGGCGTCGGCGCTGGCGCTGGCGGCGGCATCGGCGGGGAGGGCGGCCGTGGCGGTGGCGGCGTCGGCCGAACCGTCGTCGCCGCTGTCGCTATCGGCCGACAGCGGGGCGGATACCAGCGGGTCGGTCAGTTGCAGTAACTGGGCAAACAGCGGCGCGTCGGACGGGGCTTCATCGCTTGCCGGCTCGGCCTGGTCGTGGCCCGGATAGCTGACCGGATCGTTCTTGCCGGCCGGCGTGGCGCTGCGTGCCGTCGGCGCAGGCCGGGCCGGATTGCCGGCCTGCGGCCTCGGGGTGTTGCCGGCCTGCGGTGCGGACTTGGGCGGCACCCGGCTGCCCTGGTCGGCGGCATGATGGGCGGGCGCTGGCGTCGGCATGCTGTCGCGGCCGCCGTTGTTGGCGGCGACCGGAGCGGTCAGTTCGGCTTTCGCGGCTTTGGCCGAGGCGGTAGCGCTGGAGAGTGTCATGGTCATGCTTGGATTCCGGTTTCTAACTGTTCGCTGTCTAGCGCATAGGCCAGCCAGCCTTCTTTGTTGGCCTGCATTTCATGCAGCCGCCGTTCCAGATCCTCGGCGGCGGCGTTACATGCGCGCACTGCTTCTTCATGCATCTGACGCAAGGCCGACAGGGCGGCCCGTTCGCTGCTGCTCCACTGGCCCTGGGCTGCCATCTGCGGCAAGGCGGTGACCATCAGGGTATTCATGGCCGCCAGCATCTTCCAGTCCTCGGCGGCGATGGCGGCGCTCATCTTTTGCGCCATTTGCAGCAGCGTGCGTTGCCTATCCATTTTTGGCCTGTACACCCAGCCATCCCTTTTTGATCGTGGTCAGCAAGGTCGTCACTTCGTCGATGATGGTCGGGTCCAGGCTGACGCCGGCGGTGTAGAGGCGGCCGGCGCAGTAGTCGTACAGGCGGCCGAGGTTCTCCACCACTTCGCCGCCGTTGTCGAAGTCCAGCGAACTGGCGAGGCCGTTGATGATGTCGGTGCACTTGTTCAGGCTGTTGGCCTTGAGCTCGTAGCGCTTGCCGACGATGTGGCCGCGCGCGCGCGCCAGCTCTTCGAGCAAGCCGTCGGTCAGCACCAGCACCAGTTCGATTGGCGAGGCCCGGCTCACCTGGGCGTCCAGGTTGGTGGAGTGGTAGCTGCTGTAGGCTTCGTGGTTCAACATGGTGTTCACCGTACTGGTTGTGGTTCGTTAACTTAATTGCTGCTATTGGGCGAGAACATCGCCGTGAACATATTCGAGGTGCTGGTCATCGACGCCTGCAGCTGCTGCAGCGCGCTGAACTGCGCCAGATAGCGCTTGTAGGAGTTGTCGAACTGGGCCTGCAGCGCCACCTGGCGCTTGGCGACGTCGTCCTGCACCTTGGTGGCGGCGCTCTTGCGGCTGCCGATCAGGCCGGTCGCGGAATTGGTCCAGGTGGTCACCAGCTTGTTCATCTTGCCCAGCACGCCGGAATCGACCGCCAGGCCGGCGCGGCCGAACAGCGTGTCGATCTTGCCCGGATCGGCGGCCACGGTTTTCTGCAGGCGGGCGGTGTCCAGCGACAGGGTGCCGTCGCGCGAGGCGGTGATGCCAAAGCTGATCAGCGACTTGCCGCCGGTGACGCTGCGCAGCGCCGAGCCCAGCGCGGCGCGCAGCGCGGTCACGCCGGAATCGTTGTGCAGCGCGGCGTCGGACGAGCGCGGCGTGCTGTCGGTGGCCGAGGTCGGCGTGTGGTCGCCCGCCGCGGTGACCGAGTTGAACACGGCCAGCAGCTTGTTGTAGGCGTCGACGAAGGTCTGGACGTTGGCGGCGGTGGTGCTGTTGTCGGGGCCGATGGTCAGCTGCACCGGCGTCGCGCCCGGCGACTGCGCCTGCTTGACGGTGAACTTGACGTTGTCGATGGTGCTGAAGGTGTTGGAGGCCTGGGTGACCTTGGTGCCGGTGTTCTGGTCGCCCATCCAGACGATGGCGTCGTTCGCGACGGTCTCGACCTTCTGGGTCGACAGGTCCGACTGCAGGCCGGCATCGGCCAGGCCCGACACGTCCAGCGAGGCCACCGCGTTGTTCGCGCCGGTCTGGGTGGAGGTCATCACCAGCTTGGTCTGGCCGTTGACCGTCATGGTCGAGGCGGTGACGCGGGAGTTGTTGGTGGCGGCCACATTGATCGCGGCGGCGATTTCCTTGGCCGACAGCTTGCCGTCCATATTGCTGTCGGCGTTGGCCAGGTCGATCTGGAAGTTGGAGCCGTCGGCCAGCATCACCTTGAGCGAACCGGCGTTGGTGGCGGCGCTGTCGTTGACGTTGTACGACACCTGGCCGGCGGTGGCCAGCTGCTCGACGTAGAAGGAGTAGGTGCCGGCCACGGCGGTGGCGCTGGCGCTGCCGGTGGCGATCGCGGTGTTGCTGCTGGTGGCGGCCGCCGCGCTGACGCTGGCCGTGCCGGTCACCAGCGACTGCATCGTGGACTGGAAGGCGCTCAGCGCGCTGCCCAGGCTGCCGAGGGCGGAGACGGTGGCGGTCGCCTGGGCATTGCGGGCGTCCAGGCCGGCCTTGGTCGGCGCCACATACGCGTTGGCCAGATTGGTCGCCGTGGTTTGCGGGTCGTAGGTTGGACTGCTGATGACTGCCATGATCGTGCTCCTGGAAAGGATGATTGAGTGTACCCTGTTATAAGGCGACCTTAATCGTTTCCCTATGAAAATATTCCTAACTATTTTTTCAGCCCGCGGCGGGCCGCGCGCTTATTTCTGGCCGCGCATCCATAGTTGAGTTGCTAATTCGTCATGTTGCTTGCGTTCCTGTACATTCTGCTGCGCCAGCACCACCTTTTGCTGCTTGACCAGCACCTTGCCCAGCACCTCGCGCTTGGCCCAGGCCGCGTTGAGCTGCTGCTGCGACAGCGCCATGTCGGCCTCGTGCATGTGCAGGTCGAGCCGGTGGCTGTCGGCCATCTGCATCACGGCCTGCTTGTAGTCGCCGCAGTTGCCGGCCAGCGCAGGATGCAGGTTGCCGCTGGGGCCGCTGTTGGTGTAGAGCCCGGTCAGGCGCTCCAGGTTTTTTTGATAACGTTCACGCAAGCTTTCCTTTTCCGCCAGCTCGGTCTGCAGGCGCTCCACCTCGGTGTTGCGCAGGGCCACGAGCGTGGTCAGGTTGCGGATGTTGTGTTGGCTCATGTCATCAGCTTTTCAAGTTGTTGGACGCAGGGCGCGAACGGCGCCTCTTCCTTGGTGCCCTGGCACAGAAAATCTTCGACCCTGGGGTGCAGCTGCACCGCCTTGTCGGTGATCGGATCGGCGCCCGGCACATAGGCGCCCAGCGGGATCAGGTCGCGCACGCGGTCGTGGCGCGCCATGCTGGCCTTGAGCGCGCGCGCCGCCAGCATGTGCTCGTGGCTGATCACCTGGCTCATGCAGCGGCTGATCGAGGCGGCGATGTCGATCGCCGGGTAGTGGCCCCGTTCGGCCAGCTCGCGGGTCATGACGATGTGGCCGTCGAGCACGGCGCGGGCGGTGTCGACCACCGGGTCCTGCTGGTCGTCGCCCTCGGCCAGCACGGTGTAGATCGCGCTCATGCTGCCGTTCTGGTTCTCGCCGTTGCCGGCCGATTCGATCAGCTGCGGCAGCGCCGAGAACACCGACGGCGGATAGCCCTTGGTGGCCGGCGGCTCGCCCAGCGCCAGCGCCACCTCGCGCAGCGCCATCGCGTAGCGCGTCAGCGAGTCGACCAGCAGCAGCACGTTCTTGCCCTGGTCGCGGTAGTGGGCCGCGATCGAGTGGCACAGCTCGGTGGCCATGATGCGCATCAGCGGGCTCTCGTCGGCCGGCGCGATCACCAGCACGGCCTTGGACAGGCCGTCCTTGCCGAGCGACATCTCGACGAATTCGCGCACCTCGCGCGAGCGCTCGCCGATCAGGCCGACCACCACCACGTCGGCCACGGTCTGCCGGGTCATCAGGCCCAGCAGCACGGACTTGCCGACGCCGGAGCCGGCCATCAGGCCGACCCGCTGGCCCTTGCCCAGGGTCAGCATGGCGTTGATGGCGCGCACGCCGACGTCCAGCGCCTCGGTGACCGGCTTTTTCTTCAGCGGATGGATGCGCGGCGGCAGCGGCTCGAGCGGGAAATCGCCGGACAGCTTGCCCAGGCCGTCGATCGGCTCGCCCAGGCCGTTGACCATGCGGCCCAGCCAGCCGGAACCGATCTGCAGGCTGACTTTTTCCGCCGACGGCAGCACGCGGGCGCCGGTGGTCAGGCCGATGGCCTTTTTGAACGGCATCAGGAACGACAGCTTGTCGCGGAAACCCACCACCTGCGCGTCCAGCCATTCGCCGCCGACTGTCTCAATCTGGCAACGCTGGCCCGTGTGCAGCGGGCAACCGACGGCCTCGAGCAGCAAACCGGACGCCCCCACCAGGCGACCGGTCGGGGTCGCCATGGGCACGGAACCCAGTTCGAGATTGCGTAAGGCGTCAGCGATCACTCTTCGCTCTCCGGTTCATCGCCGCCGTCGGCAGCTTGAAGTTGATTATCGACCTGTTCCATGACAGCCGCAAGACGTTGATGACATCCGGCATCAACTTCATTGTCGCCGGCCTTGATGCGGCATTCGCCCACCTCCAGGCGGGCGTCCGGAATCAGGTTCCAGCGCTTGGAACGTTTCGGGTCCAGCTCGGCGATGCGTTTCAATTCTTCCGGGTTCAGGAAGACGTCGATTTCCTCGCGGGTGGGCGGCATCGACGCCAGCGTTTCCTCGACCAGGGCCATCAGCTGCACCGGCTGCAAGGCCAGCTCGGCGCGGATCACCTGGCGCGCCACCTTGGCCACCAGGTCGACCACTTCCTTGCGCTGGGCGGCGCGGTAGTCCGAGCGCAGCTTCTTCAGGCTTTTCAGCATGGCGTCGACCGGGCGCGCCATCTGGTCGTAGGCCACCAGGGTTTCGTGGCGGCCTTCCTCGCGGCCCTGTTCCTGGCCCAGGTTGCGGCCGGCCTCGAAGCCGTCCTCCTGGCCGCGCGCCAGGCCGATCTCGTAGCCGTCGCGCTGGCCCTGTTCAAAGCCCTCGCTGACCGAGGCGGCCCACTGGGCGCCGCCGTCGCCGCTCTGGCTGTGGCTGTGCGCCACGGCGCGCTGGTGCGCCAGGTTAGTGAACTGCGCCAGCGGCGGGAAGCGGTAAGCGCGGAACTGCTTCATTCGACCACCTGTTCGGCGAACAGCTGGATCTCGATCTCGCCGACGTCGGCCAGCGCCTTGACGGTGGCCATGATTTCCTGGCGGGTTTGTTCGATGCGCGACAGCGGCATCGGCCCGGCGCGGCGCATCATGTCCTCGAAGGCCTGGGCCTGGCGTTTCGGCATGGTCTTGAGGATGGCGTCGCGGATCGACACTTCGGCGCCCTTGAGCGCGATCGCCCACTGTTCCAGCGGCACTTCCTCGATGATGCGGGTGATCGCCACCTCGGACTGGTTGCCGAGGATGAAGAAGTCGTACATCGACAGCTCGATCTTGGACACCACCTCGGGGTCGTGCGCGCGCAGCAGCTCGACCATCTGCGCGCGGTTGCTCGGCAGGCGGTTGAGGATCTCGGCGGCCTGGCGGATGCCTTCCACGCTGGTGCTCTGCGAATCGAAGGAGGACAGGCAGCGCACCACCAGCTCGTCGAGCTCGACCAGCAGGTCGCGGTCGATCTCTTCCAGCCGGGCCAGGTTCAGCAGCACCAGGTCGCGGCCGTCGGCCGGCAGGGCGTCGATGATCTGGCCGGCCAGCGCGGCCGGCAGGAAGGCCAGGAACACCGCCTGCATCTGCACGTGCTCGTTGGAGATGTATTCGGCCAGCCATTTCGGTGAGGCCCACTGCAGCCGCGCCATCTTGGGCCGCAGCTCGTCGCCGTAGATGTTGTTGAGCACGGTGTTGGCGAGGTCGCCGCCCAGCGCCAGGTCCAGCGAGCGCTTCAGGTAGCTGCGCGAGGCGCCGTGCACGCCGGACTGCTGGCGGTAGTCGTCGAAGAAGGTCTGCATCGCGGTCTTGACCGACTCGACCTTGATGCCGCTCATGCGCGACATCACCTGGGTCACCTCCAGCAATTCCTCGCGCGACAGGCAGCGTAGCACGGCCGCGGCCGGCTCCTCGCCTATGCTCAGCAGCACGATCGCGGCCTGTTCCACCGGCGACAGCTGGGCGTTGCGGACGGCGTTGCCGTAGTCTTCTTCGTCGGGGTTATTGAGTTCGGCCATTTTTCTGCATCCATTGTTTGACGACTTCGGCGACACGTTCCGGTTCTTTGGCGGCCAGCACTTTCAGGTGGTCGACCATGACGTCCACCGCCGAGCCCGGCGGCGGCAGATCGTAGTTTTCCAGCAGCGGCACCACCGGCATGCCCGGCTGCGCGGCGGCGGCGCCCGGCAGGGCAGGGGCCGCGCCCGGCGCACCCGGCGCCGCGGCGCCGGCCAGGGCCGGCGTGCCGGCCGCGGCGGCGGCCGCTTCCTTGGCTTCCTTGGCCGCCACCACGGCGGCCTGTTCGGCGGCGCGGCGTTCGGCGGCGATGCGCGCCAGTTCCTGCGGCGCCGGCGTGAAGCGCACCGTGGCCAGCCGCATCAGCGGACGCAGCAACAGCAGATAACCGAGGATGATGCCGACCCCGTACATCACGTAGGAGCTGATGTCGACCACGTTGTCGCGTTCCTGCCACCATGGCGTCATGGCCGCCTTCGGCGGGAAGTTCATGGCCGACACCACCAGCTGGTCGCCGCGCTCGGCGTTGATGCCCAGGCCGTTGCGCAGGATCTTGTCGATGTTGGCGATTTCGTTGGCGCTCCAGCCGGTCTTGGGCGTGGGCGAGGCGGCCTGCGCCAGCACCACGGCCACGCTGAGCTTCTCGAGGCGGCCGCGGCTGCGCTTGGTCTGGGTGATGCTGCGGTCGTAGGCGTACTGGCGGGTGGTGGCGTTCTTGCGCGCGGTGCCGTCGGCCGGATTGTTGGGGTCGTTGGCGGCGGCCGGCTTGGCGGCGTCGCTGGGGTTGGCGTTGGCCGGCGGCGGCCGGTTCGACAAGGTGCCCGGCACGCCCTGCGCCACGCGGTTGCGGTCCAGCTCCTCGCGCATGGCCTCGCTGGTGACTTTGGGATCGGCGCCGTATTTCTCCACCGTTTCCTCGACCTTGTCGTTGTCGACCACGGCCATCACGCTCATGCGGAAGTTGTCGTCGCCGATGACCGGGCCCAGCAGGCTGCGCACGTTGGCCTTGACCTCGTCCTGGTAGCGCTTGCCGTTTTCACTGCCGGCGCTGCCGGCGTCGAAGCCGTCGGCCAGGTCGATGTGGGAGGACAGCAGGTTGCCGGTCTGGTCGACCAGGCTGACGCGCTGCGGGCTGAGGCTGGCGACGCTGCCGGCCACCATGTTCACCACGGCGGCGATGGCCTCGGGCGCCAGCGTGTGGCCGGGCTTGAGCGCCACCACCACCGAGGCCGACGACTTCTCGCCGTCCGACGAGACAAACGAGGTCGACTTGGCGATCGACAGGTGCACGCGCGCGTGGGCGATCGCGTCCAGCGTCATGATCGACTGCGCCAGCTCGCCCTCCAGGCCGCGGCGGAAGCGCACGTCCTGCACGAACTGCGACACGCCCAGCGGGTCGTTCTTGTCCATCAGCTCCAGGCCGGCCGGCAGCTGCGCGGTCACGCCCTTGGCCGCCAGCAGCATGCGCACCTTGCCCAGCATCGAGTTCGGCACCAGCACCTGGCCGCTTTCGGGATGCAGGCGGTAGGGGATGTGGTCGGCGTCGAGCACGGTCATCATGTCGGCGGCGGCGACTTTTTCGCGCGCGCCGAACACCGGCTTATAGCCGGACTGGTCGCTCCACAGGTACATCAGCACCATGGCGGTCACGCCGATGGCCAGCAGCAGCAGCGGATACAGGTTTTTCAGCAGATTGGGAGGCAGGGCCAGCGCCACGGGGCTGGCGCGCCAGCGCTCGAAGGCGGACTTGATGGAATTGATCACGTTGTTGGCTTTCGCGTTGAACTGGGCACGCTGTATTTACAGCGGCAATTTGATGAGCTCGTCCACGGCGCCCATCACTTTGTTGCGTACTTGCATCAACATCGAGAAGGACAGGCTGGCTTCCTGGCTCGACAGCATGGCGCCGACCAGGTCGTCGCTCTTGCCGGCGTCGACGTCGGACATCTGCTGGGCCGCGTTGGCGTCGGCGTCGTTGACCTTGTGGACCGCGTCTTTCATGGACTGGGCGAACGAGAAGGCGGGCTGGGCGTCGCCGGCGCCGGCAAACTGCGCGGCCGGCGCCACGTTCTGGCTGGCCAGGTTGTGCGCGGCGTTGGTGAGCGACGCGAGGTCGGCCTGTATCAGGTTAGAGATTCCGTTACTCATCTTGCTATCTCCCGTTTATGCAACGTTAGTCCCATATGTCTACCATATCCAGATTGCCCGAAAGCAGCAAGCTCCGCGTTGTTTATCTGCGGGTCGCTGTGTTCCATCAAACGACAGCCGCCCGCGGGTGTGACGCCGATGTCACACTCTTGTAATGAAAGCAGCGTAGGCATGGGGATCAAGGCCGGGGCCGCGCGCTGGCGGCGACATGGGTGTAAGGGGGAAGTGGACAGGCGCGTCCTACCAATCTGCGGCCGCCGGAAACTGTTCTCTTGCGGCAAATATCGTTATAAATCATTCACTAAGCGCCATGTATTCAAGTGTGTTGCAGAGCAGCGTCAGACGACGTGTAGCGAGTTAAGCTTACTGGCTAGCAATATTCTTGTAAAGACTTATTTGCCGGCTGGAATCAGTCTGACAAATATTGTTGTTTGGCAATAATGTGAATTTTGATGTATCCTGCGCTAACGACAATGCATGACTTTAAGTTACGATAGGTAATATTCCTCAAATAGTGCGCCGGAAGTAACCAGTTTTTAGCTGGATAGTGCGATGATGGGGGAGTAGCTGAGAATTTCCGACATGGCGAAAACATGACAACCACAAAACAGACCGCGCCACCTCAAGTGCTGGACCCATGCCTGCTGGGGCGGCCGGTGCATCTGCTGCATCTCTTTGCGGCGCAGTTGCGCGACGATCTGGCGCAGTCGATGCGGCTGAACATGAACCGGCGCTACTGGGGCGGCTTCCAGGTCGAGGACGTCAGTTTCGACCGGATCGAGGACAAGGATATCCGCAGCCGCTGGCTCAGCTTTGCCGCGCCGGCCGGGCAGATTGCCTTCTCGCTGGAGCGCAAGGTGCTGCTGAGCGTGTTGAACTTCCGCTACGGCAGCGGCAAGGCCGACGCCGCCGCGCTGGACGAGCACACGGTGCGCGTGACCGCCACCGAGGAACGCCTGGCTGTTGTTCTCGGGCAACAGCTGGCCGGCATCCTGGCCGGCCGCATCGAGCTCAACCTGCCGGTGTCCGACAAGCCGGCCGCGGCCGAAGGCGAGGGCGGGGCGGTCGACAGCGAATTCAAGCCGGCCCCCGGCTCGCATCCGCCCAAGGGCAGCTGGATCATCACCGTCACCGTGGCCGACATCAGCAGCGGCGCCACCGGCCAGTACTGGTTCGCGCTCGACAAGACGCTGATGGCCAGCGTGCTGCGCGGCCTGTTGCGCGACCGCGATGCCGGCAAGAAGGCCAAGCCGGCCGCGCCGCTGGCGCAGCGCCTGCAGGTCGGCCTGGTCGGCCGCCTGGCCAGCAAGGAGGTGCCGCTGGGCAGCCTGTACGACCTCCAGGTCGGCGACGTGATCCCGATCAGCCTGAACAGAGCGGATGTGCTGCTCGAGGATTCCCGCCTCTTCACTGCCGCCGTCACCGAACACAAAGGCAAACTCTGTTTAACCTCTTTTGAAGATGCCGAATAACATGATGAACATGAACGTAGCCAATCCCAGCGACGCCCTGCTGGAAGACCTGTCCGAAGAAATGATTATCGACCAGGTCGGCACCGAGCTGACCGACGTGCCGGCCACGCCGGCGCGCCGCGACCTGCCGGCCATGATGCGCAAGATCCCCGTGACCCTGACGCTGGAGGTGGGCTCGGCCCGCATCTCGCTGCAGGAGCTGATGGCGATCGGCCCGGACAGCGTGGTCGAGCTCGACGTGCTGGCCGGCGAGCCGCTGGTGATCAAGGTCAACGGCACCGCCATCGGCCGCGCCGAGGTGGTGGTGGCGGGCGAGAACTACGGCCTCAAAGTGATCGACCTGGACGGCCTGAATCTCGACATGATGACTCCATGACCTGGAGCCCGAACCCGCAGTGGCGCCGGCGACTGCTGCCTGCGGCCGCGGGCTTGACGTTGCTGGGCCTGCTGGCCTGCGTCCCGGCCCACGCGGTCGACCTGCTGGCCAACGTGGTGCCCGGCGCCAAAACCGAACTGACGGTCAAGACCCAGATCCTGATCATCATGACCTTGCTGGGCTTGCTCCCGGTGATGGTCATGATGATGACCAGCTTCACCCGCTTCGTGATCGTGCTGTCGCTGCTGCGCCAGGCGCTGGGCCTGCAGCAGGGCCTGCCCAACCGCATCATCACCGGGGTGGCGCTGATCCTGACCTTGCTGGTGATGCGCCCGATCGGCGACCAGATCTGGACCGAAGCCTTCGTGCCCTACGACCAGGACAAGATCGGCCTGGAGGCGGCGCTGCAGATCGCCGAGAAGCCGGTGTCGCGCTTCATGCTGGCGCAGACCAGCAAGGCGGCGCTGCAGCAGATCGCCCACCTGGCCGGCGAGGACAAGATCACCGAGCCGGCGCAGCACGCCTTCACCGTCAAGCTGGCGGCGTTCGTGCTGTCCGAGCTCAAGACCGCCTTCCAGATCGGCTGCATGTTGTTCATTCCCTTCCTGGTGATCGACCTGGTGGTGTCGTCGGTGCTGATGGCGATGGGCATGATGATGCTCTCGCCGCTGGTGATTTCATTGCCGTTCAAGCTGCTGCTGTTTGTGCTGGTGGACGGCTGGACCCTGACCGTCAATACGCTCGTCACGAGCGTGCAGGCGTACTGAAACAATAGGCGGCCCTATGCTCACTCCCGAAGTTGCCGTCGACCTGGTGGTCGAATCGCTGCACATCGTCATGCTGCTGGTGGTGATCCTGGTCGTGCCCGGCCTGATCACCGGCCTGGTGGTGGCGCTGGTGCAGGCCGCCACGCAGATCAACGAGCAGACGCTGAGCTTCCTGCCGAGGCTGCTGGTGACCCTGCTGGCGATCATCCTCATGGGGCGCTGGATGGCCGGCTACCTGATGGACTTCTGCGTCTCGATCTTTACCCGCGCGGCCACGCTGGTCGGCTAGCGTCGCCGTCATGGAACCGATTCTGAGCCAGTTGCTGCCGATGCTCACCGCGCTGTGGTGGCCGTTCTGCCGCATCCTGGCGATGTTCATCGGCGCCCCGGTGCTGGGCGAGGCGGTCACGCCGGTCACGGTGCGCATCCTGATCGCGCTGGTGCTGGCCATCCTGATGCTGCCGCTGACCACCGGCGCGGGCGCCTATGCGATCGAGCCGTTCTCCATGCAGGGCGTGGCGGCCAGCATCGAGCAGGCGCTGATCGGCTTTGTGCTGGGCCTGGCCTTCCACTTTGCCATGTCGGTGATCGGCGTGCTGGGCTACCTGGTGTCGTCGCAGATGGGCTTTTCGATGGCGGTGATGAACGACCCGATGAACGGCCAGTCGTCGGACGTGGTGTCGGCGCTGCTGTCGGTGCTGTCGATCATCGTCTTCTTCGCCATCGACGGCCACCTGGTGATCGCCAACGTGATCGGCCAGAGCTTCAAGGCCTGGCCGCTGGGCCACGGCTACAGCCCGCTGCTGATCAACGCCATCGCCTACAACGTCGCCTGGATTTTTTCCGCCGCCATGCTGCTGGCCATTCCCATCGTGTTTTCCACGCTGGTGGTGCAGCTGGGCTTTGGCCTGCTCAACCGCGTGGCGCCCAGCCTGAACCTGTTCGCGCTGGGTTTTTCCGTGATCACCATCTTCGGCCTGATGATGCTGGCGCAGGTGGTGCGCTTCATCCCCGAGCATTATGTGCGCATGACCAATATGGTGCTGGAGCTGATACGCCAGCAGATGCAGGTGGCGGTCCATGGCTGAACAGGACAGCGCCGACAAGACAGAAAAGGCTTCACAGCAGAAGCTCAAGAAGTCGCGCCAGGAAGGGCAGGTGGTGCGCTCGCGCGACCTGTCGACCGCGATCGGCATCCTGGTCAGCCTGAAGCTGTTTGTCTACCTGCTGCCCGACTACCTGGGCGAATTCCTCGAGATCTTCCACCAGAGCTTTGCGCCGCTGAGCTCCTCGGGCGCGATCGACAACGCCATGTCCACCGTGTTCGGCTCGGCGATGACCTTGCTGATCAAGATGGTGCTGCCGCTGTTCGTGGTGCCGTTCTTCATCGTGCTGGGGGCGATGGTGCCGGGCGGCTGGGTGGTCAGCACCAAGCACTGGGAGCCCAAGATGGAGCGCCTGAGTCCGGCGGCCAACCTGGGGCGGCTGTTCAGCGCCAAGCACGGCACGGAATTCCTGATCTCGCTGGGCAAGGCGGGCGTGCTGATCGCGGTGCTGGTGCATGTGGCGCGCTCGACGGTGCAGAGCTACACCCAGCTGCAGCACATGCCGATGGGCCAGGCCATGCTGGCCGGCTCGAATCTGATGCTGGACGGCTTGATGTCGCTGGTCGCAGTGTTTATCATCTTCGCCTTGGTCGACGTGCCGGCGCAGGCGTATTTCTTCGCCAAGAACCAGCGCATGTCCAAGCAGGACCAGAAGGAGGAGCACAAGTCGAGCGAGGGCCGGCCCGAAGTGAAGAGCCGCATCCGCCAGCTGCAGCGGGCCATGGCGCGGCGCAGCGCGCGCAAGACGGTGCCGACCGCCGACGTGGTGATCGTCAACCCGGAGCATTACGCGGTGGCGCTCAAGTACGACCAGAACCGTGCCGAAGCCCCGTATGTGGTGGCCAAGGGCATCGACGAGATGGCCTTGTACATCCGCCAGCTGGCGGCCGAGTTCAAGATCGAGGTGATGCCGCTGGCGCCGCTGGCGCGCGCCATCTACAACACCAGCCAGGTCAACCAGCAGATCCCGGTCCAGCTGTACCAGGCGGTGTCGCAGGTGCTGAACTATATATTGCAGTTGAAGGCATTCCGTACCGGACGGCGCAACGCCGAGCCGGTGTATCCAAAAGAAGTCGATGTCCCCACATCCATGAGCGAGGCTAGTAAGTCATGAATTTTTTGAACAGGCTGGTCGCAGAAGCGCGTCGCCACAAGTTCGCCACGCCGGCATTCCTGCTGGTGATCCTGGCGATGATCATCCTGCCGTTGCCGCCGATATTGCTGGACGTGATGTTCACCTTCAACATCGTGCTGGCGCTGATCGTGATCCTGGTGTCGGTGTCGGCACGCCGGCCGCTGGACTTCTCGGTGTTCCCGACCGTGATCCTGGCCACCACCATGATGCGGCTGACGCTGAACGTGGCCTCGACCCGGGTGGTGCTGCTGCACGGCCATGAGGGCACGGCCGCGGCCGGCCAGGTGATCGAGGCCTTCGGCAAGGTCGTCATCGGCGGCAACTACGTGGTGGGTATCGTGGTGTTCGTGATCCTGATGATCATCAACTTCATGGTGGTGACCAAGGGTGCCGAGCGCATCTCCGAGGTGTCGGCGCGCTTCACCCTGGACGCCCTGCCGGGCAAGCAGATGGCGATCGACGCCGACCTCAACGCCGGCCTGATCAACCAGGAAAAGGCCCAGGCCCGCCGCCTCGACGTCGCCGCCGAGGCCGACTTCTACGGCGCCATGGACGGCGCCTCCAAGTTCGTGCGCGGCGACGCCGTCGCCAGCATCCTGATCCTGATCATCAACATGGTCGGCGGCGTGGCCATCGGCGCGCTGATGCAGGACATGTCCTTCGGCGACGCCTTCCGCCAGTACGCGCTGCTGACCATTGGCGACGGCCTGGTGGCGCAGATCCCGGCGCTGCTGCTGTCGGCCGCGGCCGCCATCCTGGTGACCCGCATCTCCGACTCCGGCGACTTCGAGCAGCAGGTCGGCGGCCAGGTGCTGGCCTCGCCGCAGGTGATGCTGAGCGCCTCGGGCATGATGCTGATCCTGGCGCTGGTGCCGGGCATGCCGTGGCAGATGTTCGGTCCGTTCGCCTTCGTGCTGGCCTATGTCGGCTACCGGCTGCTGCAGCGGGTCAAGGCACCCGAGACCAACAACCTCGACGCCATCGAGGCGGCGCTGCGCGACGACCGCGGCCCCGAGCTCGACTGGCACAGCCTGCCGGCCGTGCAGCAGTTGCAGGTGGCGCTGGGCTACAAGCTGGTCAGCCTGATCGACAAGGCCCACGGCGAGCCGCTGACCAAGCGCGTCAAGGGCGTGCGCCAGAGCCTGTCCGAGGCCATGGGCCTGCTGCTGCCGCCCATCATCGTGCGCGACGACCTGGGCCTGAAACCCTCGCAGTATTCGGTGGTGTTGTCGGGCAGCGTGGTGGCCCAGGCCGAGGTGTTTGCCGACCGCCTGATGGCCATCCCGTCGCCCAACATCTACGGCCAGATCGACGGCATCCCCGGCATCGAGCCGGCCTACGGCATGCCGGTGACCTGGATCGAGACCAGCGAGAAGGCCAACGCGCTGGGGCTGGGCTACCAGGTGGTGGAGGCGCCGAGCGCGATCGCCACCCACTTGTCCAAGCTGATCCGCGAGTACCTGCCGGAGCTGTTCCGCCACGAGGACGTGCCGGCGCTGATGGACCGGCTGGCGGCGCTCTCGCCCAAGCTGGCCGCCTCGCTGGACAAGGCGCTGACCCACACGCAGATGCTGCGCGTGTTCCGCGTGCTGCTGGCGGAAAACGTGTCCTTGAAGGATATCGTGCCGATCGCCACCACGCTGGTCGACAGTTCCGAGACCACCAAGGACCCGATCCTGCTGGCGGCCGAGGTGCGCTGCGCGCTGCGGCGCCAGATCGTCACCGGCCTGTTCGGGCAGAAGACCGAGATGCAGGCCTTCAACCTGGGCGGCGACCTGGAGAACATGCTGCTGGGCTCGCTGAACCAGGCGCGCCAGAGCGGCAAGATCGTGCTGGACAACTACCCCATCGATCCGCACCTGCTGGCGCAGCTGCAGGTCAACATGCCGGTGGCGCGCGAGCAGATGAAGCAGCAGGCCACGCCGCCGCTGCTGCTGGTGCTGCCGCAGATCCGTCCGCTGCTGGCGCGCTACGCGCGGCTGTTCGCGCCCGGCCTGCACGTGCTGTCGTATAACGAGATTCCGGAAAACCGCGAAGTGAGCATCATCGGCACGGTCGGCTGATCCCGACCACGCACGGCAGTATGCCGCCCCGTCCACGGACCGGGCGGCATTTTTTATGCGGTGGCGCTCAGGCCGATTCGGAGAACAGGTCGTCCGGCGGCAGCGGCTGCGACAGCAGCACGGCCAGCTCCGCCATGGCCTTGAAGATGGCCTGGCTCAGCGCGGCCGTGTGGGCGCGGGTAGGGTAGTTGTGCTCGCCGCTTGGCGGCGGCAGCTCGCGCCGCAGGCGGCAGCGCAGGATGGTCAGGCCGCAACGGCTGACGGTGGCCGCCAGCTGCGGCAGCATTTCGCGCATGTGTTGCATGGCCGAGGTCTGGGCCGCGCCCACCTCCAGCGCCACGCCGTTGCCGGTGGCCGGCTCCATCTGGATCACCACCCGGCCCACGCCCGGCAGCATCAGTTCCAGCCGCAGCGCCACGCGCGAGCGGCGGCGGCGGTTGCTGCGTTCCTGGTCCTCGTCGTCCTTGACGATGACCTTGAGCACCAGGCGCTCGGCGCCCCAGGCGTACACGGCGAAGCGCCACGGCTCCATCTCGGTCACCAGCGGCAGGCCGGGGCGGCCGTCGCGCAGCGCCGCCGGCGTGTGGTCGGCCATGAACAGGCTGGACGGCACATGCTGGCCGTTGGCCTGCTCCAGCCAGGCGGCGCGCTGCTCGGCGTAGGTGCGCACCATGACCTGCCACGAGGCGGCCATCATCTGGGTGTCGGGCGGCTGCCAGACCAGCTGGCGCGATAAAAAGACTTGATTGGGGCGCATCGCGGCCGGATCGGCGGCGTTCGGCACCTCGGCCAGCGCGGCGGCCAGCGCCTCGACGCCCGATTGCGGCAGCGGCAGGCCGTCCGGGCCGTCGAGCAGCACGCCGACGGCGCCGGGGCCCTCGGGCGCCAGCGGGCCGACCGGATAGTCCGCGCCCAGCGGCACCTCGCCGGGCGCGCGCGCGACCGGCCCTGGCGGGGTGGTCTGCCGGTCCGGGATGCCCAGCGGGCGCGCGGTGGGTCCGATGCGGTCTAAAGCCATCAAGCTCGCTCTCGAAAAAATCCGATGAAAAAAAAGCCAACCGATACTCCGGTTGGCTCCTTGTGTTCCCGACCCGCGAGCAGATCAGGAAGGCGCTACGATTACTGCAGCAGGGACATAACCAGGGACGACGTGCTGTTCGATTGCTTCAGCATGGCGGTGCCAGCTTGCAGCAGCATCTGGCTGGAGGTCATGTTCGACGATTCAGCCGCGAAGTCGGTATCCATGATACGGCCCTTTGCAGCTTTGGTGTTGGTCGAAATGTTCGACAAGTTGTTGTACACGTGGTCCAGACGGTTGGCGGCTGCACCCAGCGACGAACGGATGCCGCCAACCTGGTCGATCGCGGTGCTGATCGTGTCGATGGCGTTGTTCGCTGCGGTCTGGCCGGCGGCGTTGCTGGCCGATGCGGTACCGTCGGTGCCGTCGGAGATCTCGGTGCCGACTGCCGAGCCGCCTGCTGCGTAGCGTGCCGACACGTTGGTCAGGGCGGTGCCGGTCAGGGCGGTCATGGCGGTCGACAGGTCGATCGACATGGTTTCAGCCTTGGTCGCGCCGATCTGGAAGGTCATCGACGACGAGATCGTGCCGCCGTCCATCAGCTTGGCGCCGCCGAAGGTGGTGTTTTTCATGACGTTGTTCAGTTCGCTACCCAGGGCGTCGAACTCGGACTGCAGTGCGGCCTGGTCTTTTGCGGTCGACGAGGCATCGGCTGCCTGGGTGGCCAGATCTTTCATGCGGGTCAGCATGGTGGTGACTTCGTCAAACGCGCCTTCGGCGGTTTGCAGCATCGAGATCGAGTTCTGGGTGTTGCGCATAGCCATGGCCATGCCGCTGGTCTGGGCGGTCAGACGCGTTGCAATTTGCAGGCCTGCAGCATCGTCCATGGCCGAATTGACACGGAAACCGGTGCTCAGGCGGGTCTGCGACGTCGACAGCGCCATCTGGGTGCGGGAGATCGAGTTCTGTGCGGAAAGGGCCGCAGCGTTAGTGTGAAGGCTCAGCATGAAATAACTCCTGGTAGGTGGATTCAGTTCGGAGCAACGGATCCTTTGTGCTCTCCCAAGTACAAGACGACCATATCTGGAAGGACATTAAATGCTTCGTGGAAATTTATAAAATATTTTGCACCAGCGGCCGTTTTTCCTTGGATTTGGCCGGCCGCGCAGCCTGTCCACCGCACGATTATGGTCCGCTTTTGCCCGGTCGGCGCAACAAATTGTGCCCAGAATAAAAAAACAGCGCGCCCCGGAGGACGCGCTGCTGTGCTTTCGTTGCTTTTTTGCCTTACATATTTGGATAGTTGGGGCCGCCGCCGCCTTCCGGCGTAATCCAGACGATATTCTGGGTCGGATCCTTGATGTCGCAGGTTTTGCAGTGCACGCAGTTCTGGGCGTTGATCTGCAGGCGGTCGGCGCCGTCGTCGGTCTTGACGAATTCGTAGACGCCGGCGGGGCAGTAGCGCGCCTCCGGGCCAGCGTACCGGGCCAGGTTGACGTCCACCGGCACGCTCGGATTCTTCAGCGTCAGGTGGATGGGCTGGTCCTCGGCGTGGTTGGTGTTGGAAATGAACACCGACGACAGGCGGTCGAAGGTCAGCTTGCCGTCCGGCTTGGGATAGCTGATCGGCGCGCACTGCGAGGCCGGCTTCAGGCATTCATGGTCGGCGTGGTTGTGGTGCAGGGTCCACGGCGCCTTGCCGCGGAAGACCAGCTGGTCGATGCCGGTCATCAGCGAGCCCAGGTACAGGCCCTTGTTCAGCCACGGCTTGACGTTGCGCGCCACGTGCAGTTCCTCGTGCAGCCAGGATTTTTCAAAAGCGACCGGGTAGCTGGCCAGTTCGTCGTGCTGGCGGCTGGCGCCCAGCGCCTCGAACACCGACTCGGCGGCCAGCATGCCGGACTTGATGGCGGCGTGGCTGCCCTTGATGCGGCTCATGTTGAGGAAGCCGGCGTCGCAGCCGATCAGGGCGCCGCCCGGGAACACCAGCTTGGGCAAGGATTGCAGGCCGCCGGCGGTGATCGCGCGGGCGCCGTAGGAAATGCGCTTGCCGCCTTCGAAGAAGGTCTTGATGGCCGGGTGGGTCTTGTAGCGCTGGAATTCCTCGTACGGCGACAGATACGGGTTCTCGTAGTTCAGGCCGACCACATAGCCGACCATGACCTGGTTGTTTTCCAGGTGGTACAGGAAGGAGCCGCCATAGGTCTTGCTGTCGAGCGGCCAGCCGGTGGTGTGCACCACCAGGCCCGGCTGGTGCTTGGCCGGGTCGATTTCCCACAGTTCCTTGATGCCGATGCCGTACGATTGCGGGTCCTTGCCCTTGTTCAGGTCGTACCTGGCCATCAGCTGCTTGCCCAGGTGGCCGCGCGCGCCTTCGGCAAACAGCGTGTATTTGCCGTGCAGCTCCATGCCCAGCTGGAAGTCGGCGCCGGCTTCGCCATCGCGCTTGACGCCCATATTGCCGGTGGCCACGCCCTTGACCGAGCCGTCGTCGTTGTACAGGATCTCGGCGGCGGCGAAGCCGGGGAAGATTTCCACGCCCAGCGCCTCGGCCTGCTGGCCCAGCCAGCGCACCACGTTGCCCAGCGAAATCACGTAGTTGCCGTGGTTTTCAAAACAGGCCGGCAGCAGGAAGTTGGGGGTCTTGATGGCCTTGGTCTCGGTCAGGAACAGCACGCGGTCTTCGGTGACGGCGGTGTTGAGCGGCGCGCCTTTTTCCTTCCAGTCGGGGATCAGTTCGGTCAGGGCCTTGGGGTCCATCACGGCGCCGGACAGGATGTGGGCGCCCAGCTCGCCGCCTTTCTCCAGCACGACGACCGACACGTCCTGGCCTTTTTGCGCGGCCAGCTGCTTGATCTTGATGGCCGCCGACAAGCCCGCAGGGCCGCCGCCGACGATCACGACGTCATACTCCATCGCGTCGCGCGGGCCGTACTGTTCTACTAGATTTTGTGGCTGTGTCATGGTCTGTTCTTATAGTGGTCAATGAGGGTGGAGGAAAATTTAAGCACGAGTGTGCTTCTTTTTCGCCCGGAATGCAATGTGGGCGCCATTTTGAGGGACATTATTAGACACTGCAATCTAATACTGGCGATTTGTGTAATCATAACGATACGACAGCCACGCTGTCGGCGAATTCATCACACATACCAAACACTAGGAGTAGCTCGTGGGCATAGAAGTCAACTTTGAGGGAAAAATTGCGCTGATCACCGGCGCCTCCAGCGGTCTCGGAGCCCGGTTTGCCAAAGTGCTGGCCCAGGCCGGCGCCCAGGTGGTGCTGGCCTCGCGCCGCACCGAGCGCCTGAAGGAGCTGCGCGCCGAGATCGAGGCGGACGGCGGCGCCGCCCACGTGGTCAGCCTGGACGTGACCGACTACGCCAGCATCAAGTCGGCCATCGCCCATGCCGAGACCGAGGCCGGGCCGATCGATATCCTGGTCAACAATTCGGGCGTGTCGACCACCCAGCGGCTGGTCGACGTCACGCCGGAGGATTATGCCTTTGTCATGGACACCAACCTGCGCGGCGCCTTCTTCGTGGCGCAGCAGACCGCCAAGCGCATGATCGCGCGCGCCAAGGGCGACCCGAGCAAGAAGCACCGCATCATCAACATCGCCTCGGTGGCGGGGCTGCGGGTGATGCCGCAGATCGGCGTGTATTGCATGAGCAAGGCCGGTGTGGTGCAGATGACCAAGGCCATGGCGGTGGAGTGGGGCAAGTACGGCATCAACACCAACGCCATCTGCCCGGGCTACATCTCGACCGAGATCAACGAGGAATACTTCGCCAGCGAGCAGGGCCAGAAGCTGATCGAGATGCTGCCGCGCAAGCGCCCGGGCAAGCCGGACGACCTGGACGGCCTGCTGTTGCTGCTGGCCGGCGAGGATTCCAACTTCATCAACGGCGCAATCATCTCGGCCGACGACGGCATGACCGCGATGTAAAGCATAGTCGTTCCCGCGTAGGCGGGAACCCATGCTGAGCCGGCGGGGATGCGGCGTATGGATTCCCGCCTGCGCGGGAATGACGTTGGTCAGAGCTGCAGCCCGACCAGCTTGTGCACCAGCTCGGACGAGGTGGCGGCCGAGAATTTGCGCATCAGCTTGGCGCGGTGCATTTCCACCGTGCGCGGGCTGAGGTCGATCTGGCGGGCGATGGTCTTGCTGGTCTTGCCCTCGACCAGCAGCGCGGCGATCTCCCGTTCGCGCGGCGTCAGCTCCGCCGTCACCGGGCGTTTTTCGCTGACGTCCTCGAAGGTCCAGATGCCGGGCCCCAGCGGCTCGGACGCCTTCATCGCGTGGCCGGTGACGTGGCACCAGAACAGTTCGCCGTCGGCGCGGCGCATGATGCGCTCGTCCGAATAGCGGCCTCTGGCGTTCATGATGGGGATGATGCGGTCGCCGGTGCGCAGGAACTCGTCCATGGTCGGATACAGCACCACAAAGGACAGGCCTTGCAACTGCGCGCGCGCATAGCCGAACATCGACGCCAGCGCCTCGTTGCAGGACTGGATGACGCGGTTCTCCGAGATGCACATGCCGACCGGCGCGTGCAGGAAGATGGATTCGTAATCGATGACCGGGGCAGAGTTCATGTGTGGGGGCGGCAGGTAGTTCTACGGTATTGTGCTTTTGATGTGCGTATTCTATGCTGAGACGCCTCGTCGCTAGCGCATTTAATAATGTTAGCAAGGATTCAGCAACACACCATAAAGGGACACCCATGAATAAAATCTATCCTGATGCCGCCGCAGCGCTGGCGGGCGTCGTACAAGACGGGCAAACCATCGCGGTTGGCGGCTTCGGCCTGTGCGGCATCCCGGAGGCGCTGATCGGCGCGCTGCGCGATTCCGGCGTGACCGGCCTGACCGCCATCTCCAACAATGCCGGCGTGGACGGCTTCGGCCTTGGCCAGTTGCTGGAGACCCGCCAGATCAAGAAGATGATCGCCTCCTACGTGGGGGAAAACAAGGAGTTCGCGCGCCAGTACCTGGCCGGCGAGCTGGAGCTGGAATTCACGCCGCAGGGCACGCTGGCCGAGAAGCTGCGCGCCGGCGGCGCCGGCATTCCGGCCTTCTTCACCAAGACCGGCGTCGGCACCATCGTCGCCGAGGGCAAGGAAATCCGCGAGTTCGACGGCGAGCAGTACGTGATGGAGCGCAGCCTGGTGGCCGACGTCGCGCTGGTCAAGGCCTGGAAGGCCGACAAGGCCGGCAACCTGGTGTTCCGCAAGACCGCGCGCAACTTCAACCCGAACGCGGCGATGGCCGGCAAGGTCACCATCGTCGAAGTCGAGCAGCTGGTGGAAATCGGCGAGATCGACCCGGACGCCGTGCACCTGCCGAGCATATTCGTGCACCGCATCGTGGTCAACGCCACGCCGGAAAAACGCATCGAGCAGCGCACCGTGCGCGCTAACTAAGAATATCGGAGATTACTATGGCATGGACTCGTGACGAAATGGCCGCGCGCGCGGCGAAGGAATTGCAGGACGGTTACTACGTCAACCTCGGCATCGGCTTGCCGACCCTGGTGGCGAACTACGTGCCGGCGGGCATGGAAGTGTTCCTGCAATCGGAAAACGGCTTGCTGGGCATCGGTCCGTTCCCGACCGACGACGAGGTCGACGCCGACCTGATCAACGCCGGCAAGCAGACCGTGACGGCGCTGCCGGGCGCGGCCTACTTCAGCTCGGCCGACTCCTTCGGCATGATCCGCGGCGGCAAGATCAACCTGGCGATCCTGGGTGCGATGCAGGTGTCGGAGCATGGCGACCTGGCCAACTGGATGATCCCGGGCAAAATGGTCAAGGGCATGGGCGGGGCGATGGACCTGGTGGCTGGCGTCAAGCGGGTGGTGGTGCTGATGGAGCACGTCGCCACCGCCAAGGACGGCACCACCTCGCACAAGCTGCTGAAGCAATGCGAGCTGCCGCTGACCGGCGTCGGCGTGGTGGACCTGATCGTTACCGACCTGGGCGTGATGGAAGTGACCGGCAAGGGCCTGAAGCTGACCGAGCTGGCGCCCGGCGTCAGCAAGGAGCAGATCCAGGCCGCCACCGGCGTCGCGCTGGACATGTCGGCGCTGTAAGCCCAGCCGCCGCAAACCAAGCACGCTGCGGCGTGCTTTTTTTATGCGGCGCTCACTCGCGGCGGCGGGCGATGCTGTTCCATACCGCGTCCATATGCCGCTTGTAGGCGGCGTTGGCTGGCTGCAGCAGGATGGCGTCGTACTGTCGCTTGCCCTCGAGCGCGGGGCCGTTGTCGTGGAATTCCAGCTCGCCGCGTATCGCCAGCTTGGTGGCGCCTTCGCGCAGGATCACCTTGACGGTGGAGTAGTCGATGCCGCCGCTGCAAAACAGTTTATACGGTATGGTGATTTCGCTGCGGCCATCGTGGTTCAGGTCGGTGATGCGGATGGCGGCCAGGAAGAAATCGGCGCTATGGTCCAGGATGGGGCAGTCGACGTTGTCGCGCACCGTCCACTCCGTCTGCCAGCGGCCGTCCTGGCGGCCGTAGTAGGTGGCGGCCAGTTCGATGTGGTCGTCGGCGTGGCTGGCCTTGCGGCTCAGCACCAGCAGGTGCTCGCCGTCGCGGTCGTCGACGCGCCTGGCGCCGAGCAGCTTGCCCGTGTAGCCGATGTGGCGCGCGGCCAGGTAGATGGCGTCGACCTGCGGCGCCGGCTCGGCGGCGCTGCCGATGCCGCCGGCCAGCCAGAGCAGGGCGGCGGCCGGGAGGTGGAGGGGAGTGGATTTCATTCCCAGAATATATATGAAAAACGCCCCGCAGGCCGTCGGACGGCGTGCGGGGCGTGGCCGGGAAAGGCTGATCAGTGCGCGTGGCGGGTCAGCGGTTGCAGGTCGGGGTCGGTCACGGTCGAACCGGGATTGTTCAGTTCCTTGTGCAGGGTGTCGTGGTTCAGCTCTTTTTCCCAGTGCGATACCACCACCGAGGCAACGCCGTTGCCGACGAAGTTGGTCAGCGCGCGGCATTCGCTCATGAAGCGGTCGATGCCCAGGATCAGCGCCATGCCGGCCACCGGAATGGTCGGCACCACCGCCAGCGTGGCCGCCAGCGTGATGAAGCCGGCGCCGGTGATGCCGGACGCGCCCTTCGAGGTCAGCATCGCCACGCCGAGGATGGTCAGCTCCTGCGTCAAGGTCAGGTCGGTGTTGGTGGCCTGCGCCACGAACAGCGCCGCCATCGTCATATAGATGTTGGTGCCGTCCAGGTTGAACGAGTAGCCGGTCGGAACCACCAGGCCCACCACGGATTTGGAGCAGCCCAGGCGTTCCAGCTTGGTCATCAGCGAAGGCAGCGCGCTTTCCGACGAGCTGGTGCCCAGCACGATCAGCAGCTCTTCCTTGATGTAGTTGATGAACTTGAAGATCGAGAAACCGGTCAGGCGCGCCACCGTGCCCAGCACCACCACCACGAACAGGAAGCAGGTCAGGTAGAAACAGCCCATCAGCGTGGCCAGCGGTTTCAGCGAGGCGATGCCGTATTTGCCGATGGTGAAGGCCATCGCGCCGAAGGCGCCGATCGGGGCGACCTTCATGACGATGCCGACCACGCCGAAGATGGCCGACGACAGGTCGTCGATCAGCTTGGTGACCGGCTTGCCGCGTTCGCCCAGCAGCGACAGCGAGAAGCCGAACAGGATGGCGATCAGCAGCACCTGCAGGATGTCGCCCTTGGCGAAGGCGTCCACCACGGTGTTCGGGATGATGTTCATCACGAAGTCAATGGTCGACTGGTGCTTGGCTTTTTCCGTGAACTCGGCGATGGACTTGGTGTCCAGCGTGGCCGGGTCGGCGTTGAAGCCGGCGCCCGGACGGATGATGTTGGCCACGAACAGGCCGATCACCAGCGCGAAGGTGGAGATCACCTCGAAATACAACAGCGCCTTGCCGCCGACGCGACCGATCTTCTTGACGTCCTGCATGCCGGCGATGCCCGCGACCACGGTGCAGAAAATCACCGGTGCGATGATCATCTTGATCAGTTTGATAAAGCCGTCGCCGAGCGGTTTCATGCTGACCGCGTCGGATGGATAGAAGATGCCTAGCAGGATGCCGCAGGCAATGGCGAACAACACCTGCACGTACAGAATTTTATAAAACGGCTTTTTCACGGGGTCTCCTCGCGTTTTTGTGATGAGCCCATCATCCGACAAAATAGGAGACATCACCATTGTGGTTAACCGCATTCACAACAGTGATATCCCTTATGCAACGGAAGTAAACTTGGAAGTTGCCACAAACCGGGCGCAGCGAGTCATGGCGCCGAAGGCAGTGCGCCTGCACGGCGAGGCGGCATAACGAAGCTGCGCCCGGTTTGTGGCAACTTCCTATTGCGCCACCCAGCCGCCATCCATATTCCACGCCACGCCGCGCACCTGCCTGGCGGCGTCGCTGCACAGGAACACCGCCAGCGCGCCCAGCTCCTCCGGCGTGACGAACTCGCCGGACGGCTGCTTGTCGGCCAGCAGCGCCTTCTTGGCGTCCTCGTTGCTGATGCCGTCCTTGGCTGCGCGGGCGTCGACCTGCTTCTGCACCAGCGGCGTCAGCACGAAGCCGGGGCAGATCGCGTTGACGGTCACGCCGGTGGCGGCGGTCTCCAGCGCGCTGGCCTTGGTCAGGCCGATCAGGCCGTGCTTGGCGGCGACATAGGCCGACTTGCCGGCCGAGGCCACCAGCCCGTGGGTGGAGGCCAGGTTGATGATGCGGCCCCAGTTGTTGGCGCGCATGCGCGGCAGCACCAGGCGCGAGGTGTGGAACGCCGAGGTCAGGTTGATGGCGATGATGGCGTCCCATTTCTCGACCGGGAAGTCCTCGACGTTGGCCACGTACTGGATGCCGGCGTTGTTGACCAGCACGTCGATGCCGCCGAACTTGTCGCCGGCGAAAGCGATCATGCTTTCGATCTCGGCCGGCTTGGACATGTCGGCATTGTGGTAGGCCACCTGCACCCCGAATTCCCGGGCCAGGTCGATCTGCAGCTGGGCGATTTCAGCGGCGTCGCCGAAGCCGTTCAGCAGCACGTGGGCGCCTTCCGCCGCCAGGGTGCGGGCGATGCCCAGGCCGATGCCGGAGGTGGAGCCGGTCACCAGCGCTGTTTTGCCGCTCAAAGTCTTGTTTGCCATAGTGTCCTCTGGAGGGTTGGAGATTAAAGTCGTGCTGCGATACACTTCGGTAGGATTTTAAGCGCAACGCCCGGTAAAATGGTATTTCTAAACAGCATTGCACAAATCACTATAAAAACCACCAAGGAAGTCGCATGTTCGAAGCAAAAATAAAGTCTGTTCAATGCCTGTCGCTGGCTGGTTTGCACCGCATGTCGTACAAGGAGTGGGGCGACGAGAGCAACCCTCATGTGCTGCTGTGCGTGCACGGCGTCACCCGCGTCGGCGACGACTTCGACAACATGGCGCGCGCGCTGGCCGGCGACTACCGCGTGATCTGCCCGGACATCGTCGGCCGCGGCCGCTCCGGCTGGCTGAAGAATCCGCAGCTGTACCGGGTTCCGCAGTATGTCAGCGACATCGTCACCCTGCTGGCGCGCGTGCTGCCGGACGGCGAGCGGCAGACGGTCGACTGGTTCGGCACCTCGATGGGCGGCCTGATCGGCCTGGGCCTGGCCTCGCTGCCGGACAACCCGATCCGCAAGCTGATCCTCAACGACATCGGCCCGGTGCTGGCGCCGATGGCCTTGCAGCGCATCGGCGACTACATCGGCCAGGACCTGCGCTTCGACACCTTCGACGAGGCGGCCCGGTTCATCCGCGACGTCTCGCTGACCTTCGGCCAGCACACCGAGGAGGAATGGCATAAACTGGCGAGCGACGTGCTGCGCCAGGATAAAGACGGCAAGTGGGTGCGCCATTACGATATGGGACTGGCCTTGCCGTTCCGCTCCGCCACGCCGGAATCGGCCGCGGCCGATGAAGCGCTGCTGTGGTCCGCCTACGATGCGGTCCGCTGCCCGACCTTGCTGGTGCGCGGCGCCGAGTCGGACCTGCTGTCGGCCGAGACGGCGGCGCTGATGACCCAGCGCGGCCCCAAGGCCACGCTGGTGGAAATCCCGGACGTCGGCCACGCGCCGACCTTTTTCCACGACGACCAGATCGCGATAGTTAAGCAATTCCTGTTGGGTTAATTAAAGAAGAAAACAAAGTATGGAAATCAAACGACTGCATGTAGGCAAGCGCCTGTCCGAAGTGGCCATCCACAACGGCACCGTGTATCTGGCGGGCCAGATCGCCGACGACAAGACGCTGGACATCCAGGGCCAGACCCGCGAAGTGCTGGGCCACATCGACCGCCTGCTGGCTGAAGCCGGCAGCGACAAGACCTGCATCCTCAGCACCACCATCTACATCGCCGACCTGGCCGATTTCGGCGGCATGAACGAAGTGTGGGACGCCTGGGTGCCGGGCGGCCACACGCCGCCGCGCGCCACGGTGGAAGCCAGGCTGGCCGATCCGGCATGGCGGGTGGAAATCATCGTCGTCGCAGCGCAGCGCTAGGGGCATCATGGTTTCCATCACCGCGCTCACGAGCGCCACATCGGAGCAGCTGGTCCTGGGCCTGTCGCCCGACGACAGCGCCCGCATGCTGTCGGCGCTGGACTTCGCCGGCGGCGCCTACAGCGACAAGCTGTGCGTCAGCGGCCAGCCAGCGATCGACTTCGCGGTCGGCGTGGCCGGCACGCTGGCCTTCATGCGCACCGACGTCGAGACCCGCATCGCCGGCCTGATGTTCGAGCTGACCTTGCTCGACACGACGCAGGCGCCCATCATCGAACCGCGTTTCGGCCAGGAGGTCAGCGACCTGGTGGCCGGCGTGCGCCAGCTGATACGCCTGCGTGAGCTGACGCAGACCCAGGGCCAGGGCCAGGGCCAGCAGGGTGCCGTCGCGCGCGGCCGCAACGCCGCGCAGATGGCGGTGGCCCAGGTTGAAACGCTGCGCAAGATGCTGCTGGCGATGGCCTCCGACATGCGCGTGGTGCTGGTGCGGCTGGCGTCGTGCGTGACGACCTTGCGCTACTTCGCCGACATCAAGCTGTTCAACGACATGACCTGCGCCTACGGCCGCGAAACGCTGGACCTGTACGCGCCGCTGGCCAACCGGCTGGGGATCTGGCAGCTCAAGTGGGAGCTGGAGGACCTGTCGTTCCGCTTCATCGAGCCCGAGGCCTACAAGCGTATCGCCAAGATGCTGGAAGAAAAGCGCATGATGCGCGAAGGCTTCGTCACCTCGGCGATCGAGCGCCTGCAGTCGGAGATGGCGGCGGCCGGCATCCAGGCCGAAGTGTTCGGCCGACCCAAGCACATCTACTCCATCTGGAGCAAGATGAAGGGCAAGGAGCTGGACTTCACCGACCTGTACGACGTGCGCGCCTTCCGCGTGATCGTGGCCGACGTCAAGACCTGCTACACGGTGCTGGGCGTGGTGCACAATATCTGGACCCCGATCCCGAAGGAATTCGACGACTACATCTCGCGGCCGAAATCGAACGGCTACCAGTCCCTGCACACGGTCGTGACGGCTGAGGATGGCCGGCCGCTGGAAGTGCAGATCCGCACGCAGGAGATGCACAGCTTTGCCGAGTACGGCGTGGCGGCGCACTGGCGCTACAAGGAAGAGGGCGGCTCCAACTTCGCCGGCCAGAAGTACGACGAGAAGATCGCCTGGCTGCGCCAGCTGCTGGCGTGGAAGACCGACGTCGCCGACGCCGTGGTCGGGCAGGAAGAGCAGCAGCGCGAGTGGGTCGAGAAGCTCAAGTCCGCCGCGCTGGACGACCGTATCTTCGTGCTGACGCCGCAGGCGCGCGTGCTGGAACTGCCGGTCGGCGCCACGCCGGTCGACTTCGCGTACCACCTGCACAGCGACGTCGGCCACCGCTGCCGCGGCGCGCGCGTGGACGGCGTCATGGTGCCGCTGAACACGCCATTGAAGAACGGCCAGACCTGCGAGATCATCACCGCCAAGGGCGCGCCGGGCACGGCGGGGCCGTCGCGCGACTGGCTCAGCGACGAGTACACGGTGGCCACGCGCACGCGCTCCAAGATCCGCGCCTGGTTCCACGCCATCGACATGCAGGAAACGCTGTCGCACGGCCGCGCGATGGTGGAGAAATCCCTGCAGCGCGAAGGCAAGACGGCGGTCAACCTGGAAGCGCTGGCCAATAAGCTGGGCTTTGCCAAGGTGGACGATCTGTTCCTGTCGGTGGGCAAGGATGAATTCAGCCTGCGCCACGTTGAGCAGGCGCTGCATGACACCGGCGAGCCGTCCGAGCCGGAAGACGCGGTGGTGCTGGGCAAGAGCAAGGCGTCCAGCGTGGACCAGGGCGCCAAGTCGGGCGTGCTGGTGGTGGGCACCGACGGCCTGATGACGCAGCTGGCCAAGTGCTGCAAGCCGGCGCCGCCGGACGGCATCGTCGGCTTCGTCACGCGCGGCAAGGGGGTGTCGATCCACCGCGCCACGTGCAAGAACTTCGCCGAGATGCGCGCCAAGGCGCCGGAGCGGGTGATCGTGACGGAGTGGGGGCGTGCCGGGTCGGACACCGTCTACCCGGTCGACATCTTCATCCTGGCGGGCGACCGCCAGGGTTTGCTGCGCGACATTTCCGAGATCTTCTCGCGCGAGAAGATCAACGTCATCGGCGTCAACACACAAAGTGCCAAAGGCTTTGCGCGCATGACCTTCACGGCGGAAATCGGCGCCACCGCGCAGCTGCAAAAAGCGCTGAACGCCATCGCCGAAGTGACCGGCGTGCAGGAAGCGCGCCGCGCTTAAAACCACGGGGGTCAAGTCTGACATTCGGACACGGCCTCTACCGTAGCGGTCGTTACGGTAGAGGTCGTGTCCGAATGTCAGACTTGACCCCCGTCGTTTAGGCGATAATTTTTGCCACGCGCGCCACGATGGCCTGGGCCAGCAGGTTGATGTGGTAGCCGTCGACGAAGCCGTGGTGGGCCAGCACCGACATGGTCATCGTCAGCTTGCCGTCGGCGCGCGGATCGCTGAAGCGGCCCCAGGCCAGCGAGGGAATGTCGTAGCTCTCGTGGCGGTAGATCGGATGCTCGATCGCCACCAGCTTCAGCCATGGCATGCAGGTGATGTGGACGTTGCGCTTCTTGTCGAGCGGGCTCAGCGCCTCGGTGGTGTTGACCAGCGCGTCGCTGGCTTCGGCGAACTTCTTCGCCTCCACGCTGCGCGCAACGAACTCGCGCAGGTCCGACGAGAGCGTGAAGCGCGCGAAGTTCAGGTTGTTGTCCCGGTTGAGCACGGTGTACGAGGCCATGAAGTCGTCGATCTTGATGACCTCGCCCTCGTGGACGCGGTACATGAAGTTGTCGATTTCCCTGAGCGAGTTCAGCACGCAGTACAGGAAGACGTGGAACGGCGGCAGCTGTTCGGCCTTGCAGAACGGGCGGAAGTCCTGCACCTCCAGTTCGAAGCTCAGGTTGACCAGCGGATTTTCAAATGCGGCAAAGGCGTTGTATCGGTCGCGGCGTTTTTCAAAGTTATGCATCGTGGGCTACTTCTGCCTGTAAAGTGATGTGGTCGATACCATGCTTTTCCAGCAGCATGGCCTTGATGGCGTGCAGGATCTCGGGCCAGTGCGCGAGGTCGGCGATCTCCACGTGGCCGATCAGCGCCGGGTGGCCCGGCGACATATCCCATACATGCAGGTCGTGCACCGAGCGGACGCCGTCAATTTTCCCCAGGTCCGCGCCGACGCGCAAATAATCGATCTGCTCCGGCACGCCGCCCATCAGGAAGTGATACGACTCGCGCAGCACGTCGATGGTGGATTTCAGAATCAGCAGCGCGACAAAGATCGACAGCAGCGGATCGATCCGCATCCAGCCGGTGTAGTAGATGACGGCGCCGGCGATCAGCGCGGCCACCGAGCCCAGCAGGTCGCCGATCACATTGACCAGCGCCGCGCGTGTATTCATATTGCTGTCGCCGCGCGACAGCATGTAGGCCAGCGCCAGGTTGATGAGCAGGCCGATGCCCGCGACGATGAACACGGTACCGCCTTGCACCTGTTCCGGCTGCGTGAAACGCTGCGCAGCCTCGTAGACGATCCAGCCGACCAATACCAGCAGCACCAGGCTGTTGACGAAGGCGGCCAGCGCCTCGGCGCGGCCGAAGCCGAAGGAGTGGCGCGCCGACGGCGGCCGCTTGGCGATCAGTTGCGCCAGCAGCGCCAGGCCCAGCGCGGCAGCGTCCGTGACCATGTGGCCGGCGTCGGAAATCAGCGCCAGCGAGTTCGACATGAAGCCAGTGACGACCTCGACAACCGCGAACCCCAGCGTCAGCACCAGCGACCACGCCAGCACGGACGGGCTGCGCTGCACATTGTAGTGGGCATGTTGGGCGTCGCCGTCGCGGTGTTCGTGCAGGTGGGCGGAGGGGGAGGGAGGCAGCTCTACGCTAGTGTTGGCGCGGGTTTCGGCTTGCATGGGCTTCTTGTTGTGATGGGGACGGCCATAGTTTACAGGATGTCGATGGCGCGCGTATCGCGGCGTCATAGTGCATTTTGTAAATGTTTCCTTTGAATGCCCTTGTTTTTCTTCGGATCGCTCTCTATAATGCTGGTCTTCGGGCGGTTAGTTCAGCTGGTTAGAATACTTGGTCGACATCCAAGGGGTCGCAGATTCGAATTCTGCACCGCCCACCAGATTACGTAGCACAGTAGTAAAAGCGCAGTAAAATAGCAGTACAGTGCAGTACCCCCGGGCGGTTAGTTCAGCTGGTTAGAATACTTGGTCGACATCCAAGGGGTCGCAGATTCGAATTCTGCACCGCCCACCAGAACATGTAAGAGCGAGAAAGGCAATCCGGTTATGACACCGCGAACTACTACCAAGCTTTGGGAGTGACGCTAGTCGATCGGTATTCTTTTGCTCAAAAAAAGAGAAAACGCGGCTAGCCCGCGTTTTTTTTCGTCCGCGTTTTTATTATCATTTTTTGCACTACTACCTGGCGCCCGCGCCGAAATGGAGATCGTTATGCTTTCAGTTCGCCTTCCTGATGGTTCTGCCCGTGAATTCGACGGCCCAGTCACCGTTGCACAAGTGGCGTCCAGCATCGCAACCAGCCTGGGCAAGGCCGCGCTGGCCGGCAAGGTTGACGGCAAAGTGGTGGATACCTCTTTCCTGATCGAGAAAGATTCCGATCTGGCCATCATCACCGACAAGGACCCTGAGGGCCTGGACGTGATCCGTCACTCGACCGCCCACTTGCTGGCCTACGCCGTCAAGGAGCTGTTCCCTGATGCGCAGGTGACCATCGGCCCGGTCATCGAAAACGGTTTCTACTACGACTTCTCGTACAAGCGTCCGTTCACGCCTGACGACCTGGTCGCGATCGAAAAGAAAATGGCCGAGCTGGCCAAGAAGGACGAGCCGGTCACCCGCAAGGTGCTGCCGCGCGACGAGGCCGTCGCCTACTTCAAGTCCATCGGCGAAGCCTACAAGGCCGAGATCATCTCGTCGATTCCTGCCGACCAGGACGTGTCGCTGTACACCGAAGGCAGCTTCACCGACCTGTGCCGCGGCCCGCACGTGCCGTCGACCGGCAAGCTGAAAGTGTTCAAGCTGATGAAGCTGGCCGGCGCCTACTGGCGCGGCGACAGCAAGAACGAAATGCTGCAGCGTGTCTACGGCACCGCCTGGACTAAGAAGGAAGACCAGGAACAGTACCTGTTCCAGCTGGAAGAGGCGGAAAAGCGCGACCACCGCAAGCTGGGCAAGCAGCTGGACTTCTTCCACTTCCAGGACGAGGCGCCGGGCCTGGTGTTCTGGCATCCGAAGGGCTGGACCATCTGGCAGCAGGTCGAGCAATACATGCGCAACAAGTACCAGGTCAACGGCTACCAGGAAGTGAAGGCGCCGCAGATCCTGGACTCCAGCCTGTGGGGCAAGACCGGCCACTGGGACAACTACCGCGAAAACATGTTCGTGACGGAGTCGGAAAACCGCTCCTACGCGCTGAAGCCGATGAACTGTCCGGGCCACGTGCAGATCTTCAACAGCAATATGCGTTCGTACCGCGACCTGCCGCTGCGCTACGGCGAGTTCGGCCAGTGCCACCGCAACGAACCGTCGGGCGCGCTGCACGGCATCATGCGCGTGCGCGGCTTCACCCAGGACGACGGCCATATCTTCTGCACCGAAGAGCAGATCGAGCCGGAAGTGGTGGCTTTCCACACGCAAGCGATGGAGGTCTACAAGGACTTCGACTTCAACAACATCGAAGTCAAGCTGGCGCTGCGTCCGGACAACCGCATCGGCACCGATGAAGTGTGGGACGAGGCCGAGGACGCGCTGCGTTCGGGCCTGCGCGCCTGCGGCGTGACCTGGACCGAATTGCCGGGCGAGGGCGCGTTCTACGGTCCGAAGATCGAGTACCACCTGAAGGATTCGCTGGGCCGTCCATGGCAGGTCGGCACCATGCAGGTCGACTTCTTCATGCCGGAGCGCCTGGGCGCCGAATACGTGGCGGCCGACAACAGCCGCCAGGTACCAGTCATGCTGCACCGTGCGATCGTCGGCTCGATGGAGCGCTTCATCGGCATCCTGATCGAGAACTACGCGGGCGCCTTGCCGACCTGGCTGGCGCCGGTGCAGGTGTCGGTGCTGAACATCTCCGACGCGCAGGGCGAATATGTGGCGCAAGTGGCTGAAAAGCTGCGCCGCAGCGGCTTCCGCGTGCAGACCGATTTGCGCAACGAGAAAATAACCTATAAAATACGCGAACATTCCGTCCAAAAACTGCCCTACATCCTTGTGGTTGGCGATAAAGAGCGGGATGCCAATACCGTGGCTGTGCGGGCACGGGGCAATGTCGATCTGGGCGTCATGTCCATCGATGCCCTGATCGAGCGACTTCAGCAAGACGTCGCCAACAAAGCCTGATCGCACAGCTCTTCATTAGATTTTAAAAGGAATCACCATAGCTACTGACAAGTCGCATCGCATCAATGGCGAAATCACTGCCCCTGAAATGCGTTTAAGTGGGGTCGATAACGAGCCTCTCGGTATCGTGACTTTGGCCGAAGCCTTCCGCCTGGCGGAAGAAGCAAACGTCGACCTGGTCGAGATCGCGCCTACCGCGGTCCCGCCGGTCTGCCGTTTGATGGATTACGGCAAATTCAAGTATTCGGAGCAGAAGAAGGCTCACGAAGCGAAATTGAAGCAGAAGATCATCGCCGTGAAGGAAGTCAAATTCCGTCCGGGTACCGATGACGGCGACTACAATATCAAGCTGCGTAACCTCATCAAGTTCCTCGATGAAGGCGACAAAACCAAGATCACGCTGCGCTTCCGCGGCCGTGAAATGGCGCACCAGGATATTGGCTTCCGTATGCTGGAACGCCTGAAAGCCGATCTGGAGCCGTACGGCCAGGTCGAGCAGTTCCCGAAGATGGAAGGCCGTCAGATGATCATGGTCCTGTCTCCGAAGAAAAAGAAGTAACATTTCGTCATTCCCGCGCAGGCGGGAATCCATGCGGAGCTGGCTCAGTATGGACTCCCGCCTGCGCGGGAGCGACGGCGGAAGGCGCCCCAGTGGCGCCTTTTTTAATTTGTGGTGCAGAATTGCAGCAACTGGTCTATAATTGCCGGCTGTTGTAATGTAGTGGACTCGCATCTGCTGCAAAAACAAGTGAAAGCAGGCATCTAAGCGTGACGTAGTGTCACCACCTGCAATCCTGTTTGATATGGAGCTACCCAAGAGGGTAGATTGCTATGCCAAAAATGAAAACCAAAAGCTCCGCGAAAAAACGTTTTCGCGTGCGTCCGGGTGGTACTGTTAAATCGGGTATGGCGTTCAAGCGCCACATTCTGACCAAGAAGACCACCAAGAACAAGCGTCAGCTGCGCGGCACCCGTAACATCAACGCTTCGGACGTCACGTCTGTTATGCGTATGATGCCAACCGCTTAATCTCACAACTAAGGAGTTACTATGCCTAGAGTAAAACGTGGGGTTACAGCTCGTGCCCGTCATAAAAAAGTATTAAACATGGCCAAGGGTTACCGCGGTCGTCGCAGCAAGGTATACCGTATTGCCAAGCAAGCAGTGATGCGCGCTGGTCAGTACGCTTACCGCGACCGTCGTAACAAGAAGCGCGTCTTCCGCCGTCTGTGGATCGCTCGTATCAACGCCGCTTCCCGTGAGCATGGCGTGACGTACAGCGTCTTCATGAATGGTCTGAAGAAAGCTTCGATCGAACTGGACCGTAAAGTCCTGGCCGATATGGCAGTGATGGACAAGCCAGCGTTCGCTGCGATTGTCAACGCTGTGAAAGCAAAAATCGCTGCCTAATACGCATTGATTTGGACGCGCGGTCCCGGCAACGGGTCCGCGACTGAGAACGGGGCAAAGGTTGATACCTGTGCCCCGTTTTTGATTGAGGATAAGAAAAACGCATGGACTCCCTGGAACAACTCGTCGCCTCAGCAGTGCAGGATTTCGACGCGGTCAAAGATGACGCCGCCGCACTGGAAAATGCCAAAGCCAAATATCTGGGCAAGACCGGCCAGATCACCGAATTGATGAAGGGTCTGGGCAAGCTCGACCCTGAAGCGCGCAAGGCGCAGGGCGCCCTGATCAATGCTGCCAAGGGGCAGATTGAAGCGGCGCTGACGGCCCGGCGCGACGCGCTGGCCGACGCCCAGATGCAAACCCGCTTGAACGCCGAGGCCATCGATGTCTCGCTGCCTGGCCGCGGACGCGCCGGCGGCGGCATCCACCCGGTGATGCGGACCTGGGAGCGGGTGGAAGCGATCTTCCGCTCGATCGGTTTCGACGTGGCCGACGGCCCCGAGATCGAAAATGACTGGACCAACTTCACCGCGCTCAACAGCCCGGAAAACCATCCCGCCCGTTCGATGCAGGACACCTTCTACATCGAGGGCAACGACAGCGAAGGCAAGCCGCTGCTGCTGCGCACGCACACCAGCCCGATGCAGGTGCGCTACGCACGCAGCCACACGCCGCCGATCAAGGTGATCGCGCCGGGCCGCACCTACCGCGTCGACAGCGACGCCACCCACTCGCCAATGTTCCACCAGGTCGAAGGCCTGTGGATCGCCGAGAACATCAGCTTCGCCGACCTCAAGGGCGTGTACCTGAACTTCGTCAAGGCCTTCTTCGAGACCGACGACCTGCAGGTGCGCTTCCGTCCGTCGTACTTCCCGTTCACCGAGCCGTCGGCCGAGATCGATATCGCCTTCGGTTCCGGTCCGCTGAAGGGCCGCTGGCTGGAGATTTCCGGTTCGGGCCAGGTCCATCCTTCGGTGGTGCGCAACTTCGGCCTCGACCCGGAAAAGTACATCGGCTTCGCGTTCGGCTCCGGCCTGGAACGCCTGACGATGCTGCGCTACGGCGTCAGCGACCTGCGCCTGTTCTACGAAGGCGACCTGCGCTTCCTGAAGCAGTTCAACTAATACGAGACTGAAGCGCCGTCATTCCCGCGCAGGCGGGAATCCATGGAACGCAGGCTAAGCCGCTTCAGCATGGATTCCGTAGCGACGGACCGCCGCTTGCGCGGGAACGACGGGGCAACGATAACTAAAAGGCTTGATTATGCAATTCTCCGAAAACTGGCTCCGTACCATGGTCGATCCGAAGATGACTTCGGACGAACTGGCCCATCTGCTGACGATGTCCGGCCTGGAAGTGGAAGAAGTCGAAGCCGTGGCGCCGCCGTTCTCCAACGTGGTCGTCGGCCACGTGCGCGAGATGGCCAAGCATCCGAACGCGGACCGCCTCAACGTCTGCCAGGTCGATGTCGGCACCGGCACCTTGCTCAACATCGTCTGCGGCGCGCCCAACGTGCGCCCCGGCCTGAAGGTCGTGTGCGCGATGGCCGGCGCCATCCTGCCGCCCGGCGCCGACGGCAAGCCGTTTGAAATCAAGGTCGGCCAGCTGCGCGGCGTCGAGTCGCAGGGCATGCTGTGCTCGGCCAAGGAACTGAAGCTGTCGGAAGAGGGCAGCGGCCTGCTGGAACTGCCGGACGACGCCCCGGTCGGCCAGAACTTCCGCGACTACTACGCGCTCAACGACCTCAAGTTCACCATCAAGCTGACCCCGAACAAGGCGGACTGCCTGTCGGTGCTGGGCGTGGCGCGTGAAGTGTCGGCGCTGACCGGCGTGGCGTTGCACGTGCCGGCCTTCCGCCCGGTCGCCGTCAACAGCGCCGAAGTGCTGCCGGTGAAGATCTCGGCGCCGGACCTGTGCGGCCGCTTCTCCGGCCGCGTGATCCGCAACCTCAACGCCAAGGCCGCCACGCCGGACTGGATGAAGCAGCGCCTCGAGCGCAGCGGCCAGCGCTCGGTGTCGGCGCTGGTGGACATCTCCAACTACGTGATGCTGGAGCTGGGCCGTCCTACCCACGTGTTCGACCTGGCCAAGATCCACGGCGGCCTGAACGTGCGCTGGGGTAAGGCCGGCGAGACGCTCAAGCTCCTGAACGGCAACACCGTCACGGTCGACGAATGGGTCGGCGTGATCTCGGACGACAAGGAAATCGAATCGCTGGCCGGCATCATGGGCGGCGACGCCACCGCCGTCTCGCTGGACACCGAGGCTATCTACCTGGAAGCGGCGTTCTGGTGGCCGAACGCCATCCAGGGCCGCGCCCGCAAGTACAACTTCTCGACCGACGCGGCGCACCGCTTCGAGCGCGGCGTCGACTACGCCACCACGGTCGAGCACATCGAGCGCATCACCTCGCTGCTGATGGAAATCTGCGGCACGCCGACCACGCAGGTCGGCCCGGTCGACGACCAGATCGTCAACGTGCCGAAGCGCGCGCCGGTGCAGATGCGCACCGCCCGCGCACAGAAAGTGATCGGCGTGGCGCTGGACGACCAGACCATCGCTGACATCTTCACCCGCCTGGCGCTGCCGTTCACGCTGGCAGATGGCGTGTTTTCCGTAACGTCGCCGTCGTACCGCTTCGACATCGAGATCGAGGAAGACCTGATCGAGGAAGTCGCGCGCGTCTACGGTTTCGAGAACATCCCGACCGTGGCGCCGGTGGCTGCCAACACCATGATCATCGCGCCGGAAAACACCCGCTCGCTGTTCGCGGTGCGCCACCAGCTAGCCGACCTGGGCTTCCAGGAAGTGGTCAACATGAGCTTTGTGGACGCGGCCTGGGAGCAGGATTTCGGCGGCAACGCCAACCCGATCAAGCTGCAGAACCCGATCGCCAGCCAGATGAACGTGATGCGCTCGACGCTGATCGGCAGCCTGGTGGCCAACGTGCGCTACAACCTGAACCGCAAGGCCAGCCGCGTGCGCCTGTTCGAGATCGGCGCCATCTACCTGCGCGACGACAGCGTGGCCGACGGCGCGCTGACCGTCGCCGGCTACCACCAGCCCAAGCGCGTGGCCGCCATGGCCTACGGCAACGTGGCCGACGAGCAGTGGGGCCAGGACAACCGCGCGGTCGATTTCTTCGACCTCAAGGCCGACCTGGAGCACCTGTTCGCGCCGCTGTCGCTGCGCTTCGTCAAGGCCGGGCATCCGGCGCTGCATCCGGGCCGCTCGGCGCATGTGCTGCTGGACGGCAAGGTTATCGGCTTCATCGGCGAGCTGCACCCGCGATGGCTGCAAAAATACGAACTGCCGCACGCGCCGGTGGTGTTCGAGGTGGATGCTATTGCTTTGCAGCAACGATCCGTGCCAGAATATACGGAAATCTCCAAGTTCCCGGGCGCCACCCGCGATCTGGCGGTGGTCGTCAAGCAGGCTGTGCCGGCGCAGGATTTGCTGGACGCATTTAATGCTGCTGTGCAAATGAGTCCGCAGGGCAAGATCGTGCAAGCCATTGTTTTGTTTGATGAATATCGGGGCAAAGGACTGGAGGCGGACGAAAAATCGCTTGCTTTCCGCTTTAGCTTGCAAGATACTCAAAATACGCTGCAAGACGATGTGGTGGAAGCTGTGATGGCCGCTGTCGGCGACGCCGCCCAGCAAAAACACGGCGCCCGTCTGCGTAGCTAGGCAGCCGGGATTGTTGTAAAATCATCATTTTTTCGACCATTCGGGAGTCCGGCCTTTGCCGGACTCATTCGTTCTTAGATAAGGCAGGGCAGGAAAATTAATAATAACGACGTAGATTCCGCCGTACTCCAATCCGCATTGGCTGCCGATTTGCATCGGGCCATGCAGGTGGCCAAGGTACGCCAGGATGCGGAAAAAGATTTGCCTACGCTGACCAAGGCGGAGCTGGCCGAACTGTTGTTCGAACAGGTCGGCCTGAACAAGCGCGAGGCCAAGGACATGGTGGAGACCTTCTTTGACGAGATCCGCAACGCGCTCGAGCGCGGCGAGGCCGTCAAGTTGTCCGGTTTCGGCAATTTCCAGCTGCGCGACAAGCCGCAGCGCCCGGGTCGCAACCCGAAGACCGGGGAAGAAATCCCGATCACGGCGCGCCGCGTGGTGACCTTCCATGCCAGTCAAAAACTCAAGGGCATGGTCGAAGAGAGCAATCCGATGGCGCGCGCCGCCTGAGTGGGACTGAGCCGTGATGAATGACCGCCTCGCCAAATCCGAACTGGTTGTGCTGCCGCCGATCCCGGCCAAGCGCTATTTCACGATCGGTGAAGTGAGCGAGCTGTGCGGCGTGAAGCCGCATGTGCTGCGCTACTGGGAGCAGGAGTTCACGCAGCTCAAGCCGGTCAAACGGCGTGGCAACCGCCGCTACTACCAGCACCACGAAGTGCTGTTGATACGCCGCATCCGCGAACTGCTGTACGAACAGGGTTTCACCATCAGCGGCGCCCGCAATAAGCTCGACAGCCGTGCGTATGATGGCGCGGCGGCGGAGTATGATGGCGGCTTGGCTGTCAACGGCTTGCCGGCCGCGGACGTTCCTGCTCCGCTGGACCGGGAAATGATACGCGGCGAATTGCAGGCGATCTTGACATTGCTCAAGCAATCCTAGTTTGTACTGCTGTCGCGAAGCGCGGCTAGCGGCATGATTGCTGCTATAATTTCAACATTATTCATATCAGCTACGCTGATAGACGGTGGCGTGAAGTCCGGTGGGGCCTATGGCGCACAGCCGGACAAAACGAGGGGAAACAATGATACGCGTTGCCATTTGTGACGACCATCAGATAGTTAGAGCGGGATTCAAACAGATTTTTTCATCGTCGGAAGATTTCGACGTGGTGGCCGAAGCGGGGACCGGGCGCGAGGCGCTGGACATCGCGCGGCGCGAAATTTGTGACGTGCTGCTGCTGGACATCGCCATGCCCGACCAGAGCGGCATCGACACCCTGCGCACCATCCGCCAGGGCCAGCCGGATCTGCCGGTGCTGATCCTGTCCGGCTATCCGGCGCAGCAGTACGCCCTGAACCTGTTCAAAATGGGGGCCAACGGCTACCTCAACAAGGAATGCGAGGCCGACGAGCTGATCTCGGCCGTGCGCACCGTGTACCAGGGCCGGCGCTATGTCAGCTCGACCGTCGGCGAGCTGCTGGCGCAAAGCTTCGATCGCGATCCCAACACGGCGCTGCATACCGAGCTGTCGGACCGCGAGTTCCAGGTCTTCCTGCGTCTGGCGCGCGGCGCCACGGTGTCCGACATCGGCGTGGCGCTGTCGCTGAGCATCAAGACCGTCAGCACCTACCGCACCCGCATCATGGAAAAGATGGGCATGCAGTCGAATTCCGACCTGACCTACTACGCGATGAAGAACAATCTGCTCGATTGATCGCGCCGGGGCGCGCACCATTGCGGCGTGCTCCAAAAGCATTCCTTTCCTCATCGGTCTATAATCCGGCTAGTGTGGCGTATGTTCGCCTCGGATCAAACCTTGCGAAGGAAGCCCCTCAGGATGTATTTCACTGTCGAAACAGCGCCGCATCATCGCCTGCCGCTGTACAAGACCGTCTTGTGCGTGACCTGTGCGTTGCTGCTGATCGTCAACGGATTCAGCCTGTTCCACAATTTGCAAGCGCTGCGCGGCGCCCAGGTCCAGCTGGGCCAGACCGCGCGCGTGGCCGACCGCCTGCAATACCTGAACGTGCTGGTGCTCGATGCCGAGAGCAGCATGCGCGGCTATTTCCTGTCCGGCCGCGACGCCTACCTGGGCCCCACCAGGACCGCGCTGGCCGAAACCGAGATCGAATTCAAGGAGCTCGACAAGCTGCTTGCCGATAATCCGTCGCAGTTGAAGAACCTGGCCCAGCTGCACACGCTGGTGCGCCGCCGCCTGAGCATCATGAGCCAGGCCATCGACGTCTACCGCGAGGGCGGGCTGGAGGAGATCGTCAAGATCGCCAAGCTCAGCGACGGCCGCGCCAGCATGGACGAGATCCGCCTGCAAGTGGTGATCATGGAGCAGGAGCAGAACGAAACCCTGGTCTCGCGCAGCGCCATGTTCTACCAGGAATACCAGAAGGCGGTGCTGCTGGGCATGGGCATCAACGCCCTGGCCATCGTGGTGCTGGTCATGTTCTACCAGCTGGTGCGGCGCAGTTTCGCCAACCGTGCCCAGGTCGAGCACGCGCTGCAAAGCGCCAATGAAAACCTGGAATCGCAGGTCGAGCAGCGTACCGAGCAGTTGTCGGTGCTGTCGCGCCACCTGATCAGCATCAGCGAGGAAGAAAAAGTGCGGCTGTCGCGCGAGCTGCACGACGAGCTGGGCGCCAACCTGACCTCGATCAGCATGGATATCGCCGCCGTCACCCAGCAATTGCAGAAGACCGATCCCGAACTGGCGACACAGCTCAAGCGCGCCCGCGCCACGCTGGTGGAAACCGTGGAAATGAAGCGCCGCATCGTCGAGAACCTGCGCCCCAGCCTGCTCGACAACCTGGGCCTGTGCGCCGCCATCGAAAGCTATTGCAACGAATTCAGCCGCCTGGCCAAGGTGCGCTGCGATTGCGACGTCGACGCCGACATTGAAGACGCGGCCCGCCAGTCGGGCGACCTGTCGATCGCCTTGTTCCGCATCGTGCAGGAATCGCTGACCAATATCCGCAAATATGCCAAGGCCAGCCGCGTCACCGTCACCCTGAGCCTGAACCCCGGTGGTTTAACGCTGCGCATTATTGATGACGGCATCGGCATCGCCTCCAATACCATCGTCAAGCCGATGTCGCATGGCCTGCTGGGGATGCGCGAACGCGCCTTGCTGTTGGGCGGCACGCTGACGATACGCCGCGGCCGTAACGACGCGGGTACCTGCATCGAAGTTTCCATACCGTTGCGCAATCGTGCGCCGAATGAAGAGCGCCGCGCCGATGCCGGCCTGGCGGCATCGACGCTGCCGCCGGCCATCAGCGAAGTGCTTAACAGCGTGCTACATCCACCAGCAGACGGTCGTATTCCGTCTTCGCCACCTTGTAACACTCACCCGCATACGCCTCCAAGCCTGAGCGATCAAGCACAGTGATGTTGCCGCGGCGGTAGGTGATCAGGCCGTCGTCCTGCAACTTGCCTGCGGCGGCGGTGATGCTTTCGCGGCGCACGCCCAGCATGATGGAAATCATTTCCTGCGTGACCTTGAGTTCGTTCGATGGCGAGCGGTCCAGGCGGTCCAGCAGCCAGCGGCACAGCTTTTGTTCGATCGAGCTGTGGCGGCCGCCGACGGCGTTCTGCGCCATCTGCGCGAACAGCGCGGTGTTGTAGCGCATCAGCAGCGCGGGCAAGGCGCCGCCCTGGTTGAAGGCATCGCGCAGATGCTGGGCCTTCATGCGGTAGCCGTAGCCAGCCGCCTGCACCACGGCGCTGCACATGGCGCGCTCGCCTTCGAACAGCGACACGCCGACCACGCCTTCATGTCCTACAACGGCGATCTCGGTGGTGGCGCCGTCTTCCATCACATACAGCAGCGAAACGATGGCGGTGGTCGGGAAGTGCACGTATTCCATCGCGCCGCCGAATTCAAACAATTCTTTGCCAAAGGGCAGGGTCACCAATTCCAGGTGCTCAAACAGCGATTCCAGCACGTCGCGTGGGAGTGCGGCCAGCAATTCGTTCTGCAGGGTGCCGCTGTAGCTGACAACAGGCCGCGACGCAAGCGTGTATTCTTTCGACTTCACCGCCAGGCGTGGCGCTGCGGTTTTGTCGGTTGCGTTAAGTTGGGTGTTGTTCATTTTGTTCCTCACAATCTGGCTGTACAAGAGCACCGAAGCTGCGCTTCAGTGTTGCCATCACTTTATGGTCTTTGTTAGATTGCGAACATAAGAGGAGGGGACGCACAAATGTAGGCTTGCAACATGGCACTTTGTAGTCCTGGTCCTACATGAGCCCTGTTGTTCTCCGCGGGGCGCGTGCATAATGCACAAATCCAATTCGACTGGCGCACAGAACATGCATGTACTCGTGGTGGAAGACGACGCCGTCCTGGCCGATGGCCTGAACCGGGTCTTGAGCGGCCACGGCATGGCGGTCGAGGTGGTCGGCAACGGCACCCAGGCCGACGCGCTGCTGCAGCGCGCCGAGCACACCGAGGTGGTGGTGCTCGACATCGGCCTGCCCGGCATCGACGGTTTCGAGGTGGTGCGGCGCCTGCGCGCGCGCGGCAGCCAGGTGCCGGTGCTGCTGCTGACCGCGCGCGACGCCATCGAGGACCGGGTGCGCGGCCTGGAGCTGGGCGCCGACGATTACCTGGTCAAGCCCTTCGCCACCGCCGAGCTGGTGGCGCGGCTGCGCGCGCTGGCGCGCCGCAACACCCCCAAGCCCACCGTGCTGGCGCTGGGCGACCTGGCGCTGGACATGTCGGCCAAGCGCGCCCGCGTGCGCGACAAGACCATCGAGCTGTCGGTGCGCGAATGGGCGGTGCTGGAATACCTGCTGCAGCACGGCGCGCGCGTGGTGTCCAAGCAGCAGATCATCGACGCCATCCTGCCGTGGGGCGACGACCTGACCCTGAACGCGGTGGAAGTCTACATCTCGCGCCTGCGGCTGAAGATCGCCGACGCCGGCGTCTCGATCCGCACCATCCGCGGCTTCGGTTACATGCTGGAGCAGGCCCCGGCCCCGCACGCATCATGAACAATGAATAGCATCCGGCTGCGCCTGCTGAAGTGGCTGATCGGCCCCATCCTGCTGATCAACCTGGCCGGCGGCGCGCTGACCTATATGCTGGCCTGGCTGCCGGCCCAGCTGGCGTTCGACCAGGGCTTGTCCGGCGCGGCCGCCGCGCTGGGCGCGCGCCTGGGCGCGGACGGCGGCCAGCTGCGCATCGACCTGCCGCGCCAGGCCGAGCAAGTGCTGCGCAGCGACGACACCGACGCCGTCTATTTCGTGGTGCGCGACCAGGCGGGCCGGACCATCGCCGGCGACGCCGACTTTCCGCCGCTGCCGCGCGCGGGGGCGGAGGAGGGCGCAAGCAAGCCGGCCCTGGCCTTTGACGGCGCCGTGCGCGGCGAAGCCGTGCGCGGCGTGGCCTTGCGCCTGACGTTGCCGGTGGCAGGCGGCGCGCCGCTGCAGGCCAGCATCGGCGTCGCCAAGACGCTGCGCAAGCGCACCCAGATCCGCCAGGCCGTGGTGCGCGCGCTGGTGCTGCTGGAATCGCTGTTCGCGCTGGCCTGTGTCGGCCTGATCTGGTTCTCGGTCAGCAACGGCCTGCTGCCACTGAACCGCCTGCGCGCCGGCCTGAACGCGCGCGACGGCGACGACCTCGAACCGATCGCGGCGGCGCAGGTGCCCTACGAACTGGAGCCGGTGGTGTCGGCCTTCAACGGCCTGCTGGACAAGGTCAGCCGGGGCGCGCACGCGCGGCAGGAGTTCCTGGCCAATGTCGCGCACCAGCTGCGCACGCCGCTGGCCGGCCTGAAGACCCAGCTCGAATGGCTGGGCGCGCGCCACGCCGAGCCGGAGACCGCGCAGTCGCTCAAGCTGATGCTGTCGGCCACCGAACGCATGATACGCAAGACCAACCAGCTGCTGGCCCTGGCCCGCGCCGAGCCCGGCCATTTTGAAAAGACCCGGCTCGAGCCGGTGGCGCTGGACGCGCTGGTGGAGGTCGCGATCCAGTCCTTCGTCGACCAGGCCACGCTCAAGGCGATCGACCTCGGCTTCGATCTGCAGCCGGTCACCATCCTGGGCGACCGCTTCCTGCTGCGCGACCTGATCGACAACCTGATCGACAACGCCATCCGCTACACGCCGGCGCGCGGCACGGTGACGGTGGCGTGCCGGCCGGACGGCGAGGGCGGCTGGCTGACCGTCGAGGACAACGGCCCCGGCATCCCGCTGGGCAAGCGCGAGCAGGTGTTCAGCCGCTACGTGCGGCTGGACGACAAGACCACCGGCAGCGGCCTGGGCCTGGCGATCGTGCGCGACATCGCCGCCGTCCACGGCGCCAGCCTCACCGTCGCCGAGGCCGCCGGCGGCCGGGGCGCGCTGTTTTCTGTGCATTTCCGCTAGTTTTTCCCGCCTTTTCGCTGCCTTTTCACTCGCGTCAGGAATTTGTCAGCATTTCCTCAGGGAAATGCAAGCTAGGGCCGCTACACTCCAGTCATCGGAAAACCAGGCGGGAGCGGGCCATGAAGCGTGTCCAAAAAGGCTTTACCTTGATCGAGATTATGGTCTCCGTGGCCATCGTCGGCATTTTGATGGCGGTGGCGATCCCGGCCTACAGCGATTACGTCAAGCGCGGCCGCCTCAGCGAAGCGTTCACCGCGCTGGGCGGCGCCCAGCCGGCGGCCGAGCAGTTCTGGTCGAACAACCGCACCTACGTCGGCTTCAACGGCGCCAGCACCTTTCCGACCAACAGCAGCTACTTCACCTACGCGCTGAGCGGGGCCAGCGCCTCCAGCTACACGCTGACGGCCACCGGCATCGGCAAGATGAACGGCTTCATCTACACCATCGACCAGAACGGCACCCACGCCACCACCGGCAGTCCGGCCGGCTGGGGCACCAGCACTTCGTGCTGGGTCGACCATAAAGGTGGCGCATGTTCCAACTGACGCCGCCGGCCCGGCGCCGCCAGCGTGGCCTCACGCTGCTGGAGCTGCTGCTGACGCTGACCATCTTCGCCTTCATGCTGGGGATCGGCATTCCGAACGCCAGCAACTGGTTGCTCAGCAACCGGGCGCGCAGCGCCAGCGAATTCTATGCGGACGGCTTCAGCCTGGCGCGCCGCCAGGCCGTGATGCACAACAGCTTCAGCCGGATTTCGCTGACGCCCAACGTCAACAGCGGGCAGATGGACTGGCAGGTCGATATCTGCTTTGTCTCGCCGGCCACCCAGTGCGGCGCGGCCGAGGACGGCTGGTCGAGCGTCAACGCGCCGGCCGCCAACGATCCCGAGGGCGCGGCCGGCTACAAGTCGGTGCGCCGCGCGGCCGATGCGCTGCCGAACTCGGAGGTGCTGCTTCCGACCACCCAGCCGGAGGGCAGTTCGCAGGTCTACTACACGCCGATCGGCTGGGTCGACACCCGCTTCGGCCAGCGCCTGACCAGCTTGCGCCTCGACCCGGCCACCCGGTACGCCGGCGAGGTGCCGGTGGTGGCGCTGGTGATCACGCTGGCCGGCATGGCCAGCAAGTGCGATCCGCGGCTTCCCCACACCGACACCAGGGCCTGTCCTCCATGAAATCCGCTCCCCAACCCACCAAGCACCGCCGGCCCGGGCGCCGCCAGGGCGGCATCGCGCTGCTGGAGGCGATGCTGGCCATTGTCATCCTCGGTATCGGCCTGATCGGCACTGTCGGCCTGCAGGCGCGCGCCTACTCGGCGCTGTCGGACGCCAGCTTGCGGGCCGAGGCCACGCTGGCCGGCGAAAAACTGCTGGGCACCATGAACGCCGACAGCAACAACCTGCTGAACTACGGCGCCATCGAGGGCGGGGCGGCCACCGCCGCCACCCAGCCCTGGGTGGACGAGACCAAGGCGGCGATTCCGGGCGCCATCGTCGGCGTGGTGGTGACGCCGCAGCAGCTGCGGATCCAGGTGGATATCTCCATCAAGTGGAAGCGCAAGTCCAGCGACGCCCTCAACCAGCATCTGGTCACCTCCTACATCGCGCTCTGACATGGACATCCATACCTCACGCCGCCGCGGCGGCTTCTCGCTGGTGGAACTGATGGTCAGCGTGGTGATCGGCCTGCTGGCGCTGCTGTTCGCCACGCGCCTGATCATCAGCGGCGAACAGAACAAGGATGCCGCCGTCGGCGGTTCGGACAGCATGCAGAACGGCATGCTGGCGCTGTTCTCGCTCAGCGCCGACGCCACCGAGGCCGGCTGGGGCCTGAACGATCCGATGCTGGCCGGCTGCGACACCGTGTTCTCCGACGCCAACGGCTACGTGCTGGCGACCGCTCAGCGCGGCGGCGCCAACTTCACGCCGCTGGCGGCGGCGGTGATCCAGTCCAACGGCGCCGACCCGGATGTGATCTCCTTCAACAGCGGCACCTCGCAGGCCGGCGCCGGCTCGGTCAAGCTGTTTGCCGACTACACGGTCGGCAACACCATCACGGTCGACAGCAAGAACCCCTACGCCTTCAGCAACGGCGACGTGCTGGTGATCGCGCCGATGACGCCCGGCTCCGGCCAGTGCAGCCTGTTCCAGCTGTCCGGCTTTGGCCCCGCGCCCAACAGCACCATCCTGGTCGCCACCGGCGGCGCCTACCGCTTCAACCCGGCCGCCGGCCTGCCCAGGCCCTACAAGCAGAACCTGGCCTACATCTACAACCTCGGCTCGCCCACGCTGCTGCATTTCCACACCTGGAGCGTGGCCAACGGTGTGCTGCTGCTGCGCGCCAGCGAGCTGCCCGGCGCCGAACAGGCCGGCGTGTCGGTGACCGACAACGTGGTCAGCATCAAGGCCCAGTACGGCTTCGACGCGCGCCCGCCCGGCCCCAATCCCTACGACCCCAATCCGGGCGCGGACGGCATGCAGATCACCACCTGGAGCGGCACCATGATCGACGCCGACAGCGACGGCGTGGTCGGCAGCCCCGGCGACTTCCAGCGGGTGGCCGCGGTGCGCATCGCCGTGGTGGCGCGCAGCAAGAACACCGAGAAGCCGAACTCGGCCGGTCAGTGCACCGCCACCACCGTGCGGCCCACCGTGTTCGCTGGCGCCGCCCCGGCCGGCGTGGCGGCGGTGCCGGTGCAGGTCAACGTGGCGGTGGCCGGCGACAGCGTGTCGTGGCAGTGCTACCGCTACCGCGTGTTCGAGACCATCGTCCCGATCCGCAACGCCCAATGGAGGCCGTGATGCGCCAGTCCACCCGACAACGCGGCATCGCGCTGCCCATCATGCTGATCATGCTGACGGTGATGCTGGTGAGCAGCATCTACCTGCTCAAGTCCAGCACCTCGACCACGCTGACCACCTCCAACCTGGCGTACGACGCCTCGCTCAGCAAGGCGGCCGACCTCGGCATCCACACGGCCTTCGCCTACCTGCGTTCGATGCCCAGCGCCTCGCTGCTGGAAAACAACCAGCCGGCCAACGGCTACGTCGCCACCCTGACGCCGACCTGGACCGCCAGCACCCCGGCCTTCTGGCAGGGCTCGGTCACGCTGGCGGCCGACGCCTCCGGCAACCGGGTCGAGTATGTGATCCACCGGTTGTGCGACTTTGCCGGCGCCTTCAACGCGCCCGGCAACCGCTGCCTGCTGACCTCGGCGCGGCCAAACTCCAAGACCCCCCAGCCCTACGGCAAGAGCGGCCGGGTCGACAGCCCGAACTACCTGGACCAGCCGCAGCTGCACTACGTGGTGACGGCGCGCATTGTCGGCGCCCGTGGCGGCAATGTGGTCACGCAAGCAGTTGTCATGAAAGGGCCGTGAGGCCGTCGTCTTTTTGATTGGAACCATCATGCACAAGCTACCCTCCGCGCTGACCGGGCTGGCCCCGGCTCTGGCTCTTGCTTTTGCCGCGCTGCTGTGCGCGTCGCAGCCGGCGCTGGCGGGGACCACCCAGATCGCCCAGGTGCCGCTGCTCAACATCACCGGCACCGGCACCGTCAAGCCCAATCTGATGCTGCTGTTCGATAACTCCGGCTCGATGGACCAGACCTACACGCCGGACTACGTCAACGACAACCTGTGCCGCAGCGCCGCCACCCTGCAGGCCGGCATCACGGCCTGCGCGGTCGGCCACCCGCCGTTCATGAGCCCGGACTTCAACAAGCAGTACTACAACCCGCAGATCCGCTACCTGGTGCCGATCAAGTCCGACGGCAGCTACTATCCGGAGCAGAACGCCGCCAACACCAGCAACTGGACCTCGGTCAGCGGCGACGGCTTCGGCGCCCACAAGGCCGACATGGCCGGCAACACGGTGACCTCCAACATCAACCTGGTGACCGGCTTCCCGGACCTGAAGTGGTGCAACGGCAGCGGCGTCTGCCAGTTCAACACCGCCAGCTACACCTATCCGGACGCCACCTACCAGACCGCCAGCGCCATCACCACCGGCCCCTACTACTACACCATCGGCATCGGCCAGTTCTGCACCGACGACAGCATGAAGACCTGCGTCTCGACCGCCATCGGCGCCACCGCGCCGGCCGGCTATCCGGTGCCGGCCAAGGTGCGCTGGTGCAGCGACAAGCTGCTGACTCAGTGCCAGGGCAAGCGCGTGGGGGCCTTCATCTACCCCGGCTATTCGAAGCCGACCGGCGCCACCGCATCCTACGGCACCATCGCCATCGGCGCCTCGGCCACGGCCAGCTCGCTCGGCATCAGCAGCGTGGTGGTCAACGGCACCATCACCGTCACCAACGCCACGGTCACGGCAGCCACCGGCACCAACAGCCTGATCAAGCAGCAGACCCTGGCCAGCGCGCTGGCCGCCAACATCATCGCCACCTCGGTGGGCAAGGGCGCCGCCTCCACCAGCCTGTACTACGCCTGCGTCAAGACCCCGACCGGCCAGGCCACGGTGCCCGCCTGCAGCGTGTTCGGCATCGTCCTCGGCGCCGACAACCTGGTGGCGGTGCTGCCGGTCAGCTGCACCAGCAGCGTCAGCGTCGCCAACTGCGTCACCGTCACGGACAGTTCGCGCGCCGGCTGGGGCATCGCGGTGACCTCGCCGACCGTCGCGGTGACGGCCTACGCGCCGTCCCGGGCGGTGGTCACCTTCGGCGGCACGGCCACCTCGTCGTCGCAGACCGCCATCCTGAAAAACCTCAGCTATGCCGGCACCGTCCTGGTCGGCGGCACCGCCACCAGCACCCCGAGCTACCTGAGCCTGGGCAAGAGCCAGACGCCGGCCCTGATCGCCTCGGCGCTGGTGACCAAGGTCGGCACCGCCGGCACCATCAAGGCCTACCTGGGCAACAGCAGCAATTGCCCGGCCGGCTACACCACCAGCAGCGTTTGCCTGGTGAACTCGGCCTCGACCGACGATACCGCCACCATCAGCGCCTTTACCATGGATAACCAGGGTTCGGTCACCTGGACCACCACCCCCTCCAGCGGCTACGTGGCCGCCGTCAACGACACCATCCCGACCACCACCACGGCGCTGACGGCCGGCTCCGGCGCGCCCAATCCCTTCGTGCGGGTCAACATCGTCAGCGGCCAGACCTATCCGAAGGGCAGCGACCGCACCGACTGCGCCGGCAGCACCTGCACCTATGCCGAGGAGATGAACAACTTCGCCAACTGGTATGTGTACTACAAGAGCCGGCTGCAAATGATGAAGACCTCGATCGGCATCGCCTTCGCGTCCATCACCGCCAACTACAAGGTCGGCTACGTCAAGCTGTCGAACGCCGGCGCCGGCGCCGCCATCGACCTCAAGCCGGCCGACTTCACCGGCAGCGCCCGCGCCAGCTGGTACACCACGCTGTACAACACCACCACCTCGGGCTCGACGCCGATCCGCACCGCGATGGACAACGTCGGCCGCATGTTCAGCAACCTGACGCCGTACAACTACGCGGCCGGCCAGGAAGTGGTGCAGTACCCGTGCCAGCAGAACTTCATGATCCTGACCACCGACGGCTACTGGAACGGCAGCTCCACCGCCAACGTGGTCAACAACGACAACGTCGAGAACCCGGCGCGCTTCTGCACCCTGGCGCGCGGCTGCCTCGACGCGCGCGCGCAGACGCAGCCGTCGATCTCGGACGTGGCGCTGCACTGGTATAACGGCGGCTCCAGCACCACCACGGTGTCGCTGCGGCCGGCGCTGGAGCCGGACATGAGCAAGCCCGGCTCGGTGCCGGCGGCCGGCGGCGAGAACACCCACCTGCACATGAACACCTACACGCTGGGCCTGGGCGTGGACGGCGTGATGACCTACGAGCCGAACTACGACACCGCGCCCAAGACCGGCGGCGATTTCTACAACCTGATCACGGCGGCCTCCAGCGGCTGCCCGTGGAACGGCGGCGGCGCCTATGTCTGGCCCGACCCGGACGTCACCAACACGGCCAGCACGGTGCAGGAGCGGGTCGACGACCTGTGGCACGCCGCCATCAACGGCCACGGCAAGTACTTCAGCGCCCAGGACCCGAAAGACGTGGTGGGCGGCCTGAGCGAGGCGCTGTCGAACATGCAGGTGCACGTGGGCGCGGCCGCAGCGGCTGCCACCTCGACGCCGAACATCACGCTGACCGACAACGACATCTTCTCCGACACCTTCACCACCGTGAAGTGGTATGGCGAGCTGTCCGACAAGAAGATCGACAGCACCGACGGCAGCGTCGGCAACACCGCCACCTGGACCACCAGCGACACGCTGGGCAAGAAGGTCGGCGACAGCAGCGACACCCGCACCATCTACATGTACAACACCAGCGGCGCGGTCGCCAGCGCGCCGGATGCCTTCCGCTTCGCCAACATGAAGGGGCCGGCCCCGGGCTGGTTCGCCAACAAGTGCACCGCGCTGTCGCAATGCGTGCTGCTGTCGGCCGGCGACAAGGCCCTCGTCAACGACGGCAACAACCTGGTCAACTACCTGCGCGGCCAGCAGCAGTACGCCGACGACAGCCTGTTCCGCGCCTACACGCTGACCCTCAACACCCCGGCCGGCGCGGCCGGGCCCATCCCCATCGTGCTGGGCGACATCGCCTCGTCCAAGCCGGCCTTCGTGCGCGACCCGCGCAACGACTACCCGGACCCGGACTACGTGACCTTCAAGGACACCTACGGCAATCCAAGCAGCGCCAAGTACCGCACCGGCACGGTGTTCACCGCCGCCAACGACGGCATGCTGCACGCCTTCGACTCGGCCACCGGCAACGAGCTGTGGGCCTACGTGCCGCGCATCACGATGAAGAAGCTGTACGCGCTGGCCAGCACCACCTACGGCACCAACCACCAGTTCACCACCGACGGCTCGCCGGAAGTGGCCGACGTCAAGGCCTCGGTGGGCTGGCGCACCGTGCTGGTGGCCGGCCTGAACGGCGGCGGCCGCGGTTACTACGCGCTCGACATCACCGACACCAGCAATCCCAAGCAGCTGTGGGAGTTCTGCGCCGACGCCGCGGTCTGCCCGCTCAGCGACGGCGACCTCGGCCTGACCTTCGGCAACCCGCAGTTCGGCACGCTGGCCAACGGCCGCTGGGTGGTGTTCCTGACCTCGGGCTACAACAACGTGCCCGGCACCGACGGCGTCGGCACCGGCACCGGCAAGGGCTTCCTGTACATCCTGGACGCTTACACCGGCGAGTTGATCAGCAAGATCACCAACAACTCGGGCGACACCACCACGCCCTCCGGCCTGGCCAAGATTTCCGCCATCGGCGACGATCCGGGCGCCGATCCGCGCGTGCAGTACGTGTACGGCGGCGACAACCTGGGCCAGATGTGGCGCTTCGACCTGAGCGCGTCCTCGGGCGCGATCACGGTCAGCATGCTGGGCAACGCCGGCGTCAACAAGCCGATCACCACCCGTCCGGACGTGACCATGTGCGCGGTGCAGATCACCACCACCGTGGCCGGCGTCACCACCACCACCACCAGCGGCAAGCGGGTGGTGCTGTTCGGCACCGGCCGCCTGCTGGACGTGCCGGACACCTCCGACGCCTCGGTGCAGAGCCTGTACCTGCTCAAGGACAGCGCCACCCCGATCGCCGACATCCGCGGCTCGAGCATGGTGAAGCAGACCCTGAGCCTGCTCGGATCGAGCAGCAACACCAACACCTACCAGGTCACCAGCAACCCGGTCGACCTGACGCAGAAGGACGGCTGGTATTTCGACTGGTCGGTCAACGCCGGCGAGCGCATGAACCTGGACCCGCAGATCGTCAGCGGCGTGGCCAATGTGGTGACCAATCTGCCGTCGTCGTCGTCGGCCTGCTCGGTGGGCGGCTCGAGCAATCTGTACCAGGTCAATGTCTGCAACGGCCAGGCGATCGGCACCCATCCGGTCGGGGCGACCCTGTCGAACACTTCGGCGGCGGTCGGTTTCATCATCATCCGCCTGCCGAACGGCCAGCTGAAGATGATCACCACCTTGGCCGACGGCACCAACAAGACCTCGCCGCTGTCCGAGCAGATCTCGGCCGACGCCCACCGCACGGGCTGGCGCAGGGTGAAAGGGGAGTAGGGCCTTGAAACCCGCCACCTTCACCGCAACGCTGGCCGGACCACCAAGGGGTCGGACCCCGGACGGGGTCAGACCCCAGCCTGGCATTGCGGGGTCCGCGGGCAAACAGTTCACACGGCGGGGCCAACTATCGGTAAAATTGAGGGTTTTGCAGCCCCGCCTCAGATCGCGAACAAATGGTCAACGATATCGAAAACGTAACACCCGAGAATAACGACGACGCCGGCTCCCCGGCCAATGCCAGGCCCCCGGCCCTGATCGCCCGTGAAGTGCAGCGCCGCCGCACCTTCGGCATCATCTCCCACCCGGATGCCGGTAAGACCACGCTGACGGAAAAACTGCTGCTGTTCTCGGGCGCGATCCAGATGGCCGGCACGGTCAAGGCGCGCAAGAGCGGCCGCCACGCCACCTCCGACTGGATGGAGATCGAGAAGCAGCGCGGCATTTCCGTGGCCTCCTCGGTGATGCAGTTCGAGTTCCGCGACCACGTGGTCAACCTGCTCGACACCCCGGGCCACCAGGACTTTTCGGAAGACACCTACCGCGTGCTGACGGCGGTCGACTCGGCGCTGATGGTGATCGACGCCGCCAAGGGCGTGGAAGCGCAGACCATCAAGCTGCTCGACGTCTGCCGCATGCGCAACACGCCGATCGTCACCTTCATGAACAAGATGGACCGCGAAACCCGCGATCCGCTGGAACTGCTCGACGAGCTGGAATCGGTGCTGAAGATCCAGTGCGCGCCGGTGACCTGGCCCATCGGCATGGGCAAGAACTTCCGCGGCGTGTATCACCTGCTCAACGACACCATCATGCTGTTCAAGGCCGGCGAGGAAAAGGCCGACGGCGCCTTCGAGATCATCAAGGGCATCGACAACCCGCGCCTGACGGAGATGTTCCCGCTGGAGATGGACCAGCTGAAGATGGAAGTGGAGCTGGTGCACGGCGCCTCGCATCCGTTCGACCTGGAGCAGTTCCTGGCGGGCGTGCAGACGCCGGTGTTCTTCGGTTCGGCGATCAACAACTTCGGCGTGCGCGAGATCCTGTCGGCGCTGGTGGACTGGGCGCCGGCCCCGCGCGAGCGCGACGCCACCGTGCGCGCGGTCGATCCGAAGGAAGAGCCGTTCACCGGCTTCGTGTTCAAGATCCAGGCCAATATGGACCCGGCCCACCGCGACCGCATCGCCTTCCTGCGCGTGTGCTCCGGCCGCTTCGAGCGCGGCATGAAGGTCAAGCATTTGCGTCTTGGCCGCGAGATCAAGGTGTCGTCGGTGGTGACGTTCATGGCGTCCTCGCGCGAGCAGGTGGAAGAGGCGTACGCCGGCGACATCATCGGCCTGCCCAACCACGGCAATATGCAGATCGGCGACTCGTTCTCCGAAGGCGAGCTGCTGACCTTCACCGGCATTCCGTACTTCGCGCCGGACTTCTTCCGTTCGGTGCGCATCCGTAATCCGCTCAAGATCAAGCAGCTGCACAAGGGCTTGCAGCAGCTGGGCGAGGAGGGCGCGGTGCAGGTCTTCAAGCCGGTGCAGGGCGGCGAGCTGGTACTGGGCGCGGTCGGCGTGCTGCAGTTCGAGGTGGTCGCCAGCCGTTTGATGAACGAGTACGGCGTCGACGCCGTGTTCGAGGGCACCAGCATCAGCAGCGCGCGCTGGGTCTCCAGCGACGACAAGAAGGCGCTGGCCGACTTCGAGGACGCGCTGGGCCACAACGTCGCCTACGACGCCGCCGGCAACCTGGCCTATCTGGCCACCTCCGGCGTCAACCTGCGCCTGACGCAGGAACGCTGGCCCAAGCTGCAGTTCCACGCCACCCGCGAGCACTCCGCCAAGCTGGTGTAAGCGTCATTCCATACCGGGCCGTCCGTCCTCGACGGCCCCCCCCCTCCCTCCGTGATTTTCGTTGACATGTCCTGCGAGTTCATTTAGCCTGCAGTTGCTTTATCGACAAATTTGTAGTCAAGAAAATATTCTGTGTGTCTCGCTCCGTCCGTGCCCCTCTGCAGCCGATCTGGTCCCTCAACCTAAAAAAGAAGGCAATTAGATGACTTTCACGAAAAGCATATCCGCCACGCTCGCACTGAGCTTCTGCTTGCTCCATGCCGGACAATCGCAAGCCGACACCATTGTCGGTCCGGGTGATGTCTACATCGACGCCAACGACTCGGCTATCAGCTTGCTCATCGTCGATTTGACGGCATCCCGGACGCTCGGTGCGGGCAACTACTCGGCCTCCACGTTCAACTACCAATTCTCGCAGTGGGGCGGCAATTTTGTCGGCGGGACGGTAGCTCCTTTCCTCGCCACCTACGACGGCTCGCACTACAACGTCGTCGCGGTGGGCGACAGCGTCTTCGACCCGCACGGCGGGGCCGGCTCCTTCACGTCGGCGACATTTGGAGGAAGTAATACGTTCACCCTTGGATCGACAACGACTGTGTTTGCCGGCCTGTATGAGCAGAGCATCCCAGGCTACCGGCAGCCGATCGGTTTTGCCAACGGTGGGGCCTCGTACTTGCTCTACAACTCGGGCCTTGCCGGAACCGGGAACGTCGACTTCCCCGTCGTCGGCAGCGGTATCGGCGGAGGTAATGCGACCGGCACCTTCCTACGCAGCTACGACTTCAGCGTCGGCATCGTTCAGTCGCCAGTCCCCGAGCCATCCAGCGCGGCCATGTTCGGCATTGGAGCGGTCGCGTTGCTGGCGTACTCGCGGCGCAAGGTAATGGGGCGCCCGGCGAACCGCGCCTGACGACAGTGGCTAGGTAGCGCACGGTTCTGTTCTACTGCAATATGCTGTTAATGGGTGGACAGGGCGCGCAGCAGGGCCGGCACTTCGGCGCTGATCTCGCGCGCCAGGTAGCCCAGCGGGCCGTGGCGCAGCGACAGCTGTTCCCCGGCCAGCGCGTGCAGCGCCACGCCCCACGACGCCGCCTGCTCCAGCGCGGCGCCGCGCGCCGCCAGGCCCGCGATCAATCCCGCCAGCACATCGCCCGATCCCGATATCGCCAGACCGGTGTTGCCGCCCTGGTGACGCCACAGCCGTCCCTGCGGCGCGGCGATGACGGTGGTCGCGCCTTTCAACGCCACGCAGGCCTGCCAGCGCTGCGCCGCCAGCTGCGCGGCCGCTTCCGGCTGGACGGCGATTTCCAGTTTGTCGGCGCCAGTCAGCCCGGCCAGTTCGCCCGCGTGCGGCGTCAATAGCACCGCGCTGTCGAAGCGCTGGCCGTCGCCGGCGGCGATCCGCATGCCGGCGGCATCCAGTATCAGCGGGACATGGACGCAATGCGGCAGCAGCGCGCGCACCAGCGCCGCGCTGGCGGCATCGTCCTGCATGCCGGGGCCGATCAGCACCGCGCTGGCACGCTGGCAGGCCTGCCGCAGCGCCCGGGCCCCGCTGCCGTCGGCCAGCAGGCCGCCGTCCGCTGTTTCATCCAGGCCGATCACGCGCGCCTCGGGCAGCGCCACGCCCAGCGCCACCGCCACGCTGGCCGCCGTGGCGATACTGAGCTTGCCGGCGCCGGCCCGCAGCGCCGCCGTGGCGGCCAGCCGCACCGCGCCCGGCATCTCGCGCGCGCCGGCGACGATCAGCAGATGGCCGCGCACTTCCTTGTCGGCGTCGCCGCCGGGCATGGGCAGCGCCCAGTCGCGCAGCATGCCGGCGCTGACGGCGGTGGCTTCCGGCAAATGGCTCATGATTTGGGCGCGGCCGGCACGTCCGGCTGATGGGTGACGGGCGTGCCGGTCTGCTCCAG